>OZ220478.1:0-4522573 GCA_965116045.1 Candidatus Latescibacterota bacterium
GGAAGCCATGCCCGATGGGGTCTACGCAGTAACCAAAGGGGAGAGCGAGATTGCACAGCCGGGCGTGATATTTTTCTTGCGTCAGCGCAACGCCAGCACTGACCAACGAGAAAAAAGGGCCAGTCCAGTTCATCCGTACTATGCGGTATATGTCCGCGATAATGGTCATATCCGCTACGGTTGTGGCCATGCCCGGCAGGTGCTGGAGTTGTTTGAATCGGTCGCTCTCGGCAAGACCGCGCCGCTGCAAAAGCTATGCGACCAGTTTGACCGCGAAACCCAAAATGGCCAAGACATGGCCCGTTACGACGAACTATTAAACGCGGTGATAGCTCATATCGGCGGGGCCGACAACGCCGCGCAGATACGGCAACTGGGCATTCGCGGCCAGCGCCATTTCAGGCTACCTGAGCAACCTGCCGAGCTGAACAACGGCGATTTTGAGTTGGTGACGTGGCTAATTATTGTAGAGGCATAAATAGAGGACGGATACCATTCGCAAGGAAAGAACATATGAATATCAATGCCAGTATTATCGATCAGAGAATATCGAGTATCGTTGAAGATCATCCCGAATGGTTGCCGGAAGGGAACGACATTAACCAAAAGAAGTCGGCGGCATTTGTGCTCCTGTGCATGTCAACGTGTCTTGAAATAACGCTTGCAGACAGTGCCGAATTGCTTACCGAGGGGGGGAACGATGCCGGCGTTGATGGGCTTCACGTTGGCGAGGTTGAAGACGGTGATTTTCTCGTCGCGATTTTCCAAGGCAAGTACAAAGTCAAGGACCTGAGCGGCAAAGCAAATTTCCCGGAAAACGATGTGCAAAAAGCTATAGGTACTGTACGGGTGCTGTTTGATCCCAATAGGAAAGTCGCGCTGAACAAAAAAATAGCCCCTAAAATTGAGGAGATTCGCTCGTTGATCCGCGATGCGTATATTCCCAATGTTCGGGTAATCCTTTGCAATAACGGAGATCGGTGGACACCCCAAGCAGATAATTGGATAACTGGTGCAGAAGAGGATCACGGCGACAAAGTAAAGTTTCTCCACTTCAACCACGATTCCATCGTCAGCATCTTGCAGCGCAGCAAACAAGTAGATACCATCCTGACACTGACAGGGCAAGCTATCGTGGAAGATATGAACTATATGCGTGTTTTGGTTGGGCGCGTTTCCGTTCAGGAGGTCCAACGACTGTTTAACGAGCACGGCGATAGCCTGCTCGAGCGCAATATCCGCCGCTACCTTGGGCTACACACTAATCGCGTCAACACCGAAATTCACGAGACGCTTTGTGATCCAAACAAATCTGACAAATTCTATTTCTACAACAATGGCATTACCGCAGTCTGCGATCGATTTGATTACAACGCTTTTCAGCAATCAGACTATCAGGTGCAACTCAAGAATATGCAGGTGATTAATGGGGGTCAGACCTGCAAGACGATTCAAGAAACACTAAATGGACGTTTGCCCAACATGTTCGGCAAATCGGCTTATCTGTTGATTCGCGTTTACCAATTGGCCGATACACATAAAGAGTTCGTCCAAGACATCACCTATGCTACTAATAGTCAGAATCCAGTGGATCTCAGGGATTTGCGATCTAACGATGAGATGCAGAAGCAGTTGGAGTTGGGCATGGCTGGGCTGGGCTATACGTATAAACGCAAGCGGGAGGAAGGCGGCGGTGAGTCATCGATCATCACTAGTTCGACTGTGGCAGAGGCCGTGTTGGCAATCTGGCGAGAAAAGCCGCACCAAGCCAAATTTCGCCGCAAAGAGCATTTTGGCAAACTGTACGAGGATATTTTTAAGCCGCTCAACGCAGCCCAAGCACTACTCGCGGTCTTGATTTTCAGGGCTGTGGAGAACAAAAGAAAACGTCCGACAGCGGCAGCGCCTCCGGACTTTTTGCCCTATTCGTCTCACTACATTGCTATGTTGATCGGTCGCAAGTTGCTGAAATATGAGGGGCTCACCCGCGACCGAATTTCCCATCGAAACATTCAGGGACTCTTACAGGCACTTGAGGACAAGCAAGATCAATACTATGCGGACGCCATCCAATCGCTGGAAAACGCGTTAAAGGCTTGCTACGGCGACCGGGCTGTTTCACTCCAACAGTTGTCGGCGACTTTCAGGCGCGGCGACTTATTGGAGATGCTTGACCATGGCGAGAAAATGGAGAAGGCATGAAAGGGGAAATCCAAGCTGCCTTGGTTAGGATTCCAAGCAAGGATTTTAAGACAGGAATACAAGACTTGTTGGCCGTCCTCGGCTATCGCAGCAAGCGGACGCTGGTTGAGCAGACGGGTGATGTGGCCGACTTCATCGCGCAGTTTCCCGCCCCCAAACCAAATACCAAGACAGAACAGGCATTCCACGAGCATGTTTCCTCAGTGCGGCTCGTCTTTCAGGTGACGAGCATTAAACGTCGTGATAGCTCATATCGGCGGGGCCGACAACGCCGCGCAGATACGGCAACTGGGCATTCGCGGCCAGCGCGATTTCAGGTTGTCGCCTAAACCCGCAGAACCGAGTAATGCTGATTTTGCGCTAATAACTTGGCTGATTATGCGCGAACCCAGAGCGTAAGCAGAGCAATCGCAATGCCAGATTTTACAGAAAAAGAACTGCTGCAAATCATCGCAGTCGGCGAAGCAGACCGCGTCGAATTCAAGGAGTCTTTGGCTGGCGACGCTGCTACTAGAATCAGGGAGGCGATCTGCGCTTTTGCCAATGATTTGGCTGGGCGCGAAAGCCCCGGCTTAGTCTTCATCGGTGTGAAGGACGATGGAACGATAGGCAACATAGCGGTCACCGATCAGTTGCTCCAGCAGTTGGCCGATATGAAAACCGACGGCAATATCGTACCGCCGCCCTCGTTGACGGTGGAGAAGTACAGGCTGCAAGGCAAGGAAGTTGCGGTTATCACCGTGCAACCTTCCAACTCGCCGCCGGTGCGCTTCAAGGGCGCCATCCACATTCGCATCGGTCCGCGCCGTGGCATTGCCTCCGCTCAGGACGAGAGGATTCTCAATGAGAAGCGGCGATACGGAGACCGCCCTTTCGACCTGCAGCCGATTCCGACCGCTGGCTTGTCCGAGCTCAATCTGACCCAGTTTGCAAACGAATACTTAACCGCCGCGTTTTCAGATGAAGTACTAGCTGCCAATGACCGCAGCTTGTATGAACAACTCGCGGCGACAAAAATGATCGTCGCCGCCGACCAGCCCACTGCCACTGTACTGGGCTTACTCACGATCGGCAAGAACCCGTAGGATTTCTTACACGGCGCATATGTACAATTCCTCAGAATTAATGGCAACGAATACGCAGAAGAAATAATCGATGCCCAAGAGATAGGCGGTGCCATTCCGCAACTCCTGCGCCAACTCGAGGAAAAACTGACGGCCCACAATCGCATCGCGGTAGATATTACAACGAGCTACATTGAACAACGAACAGGGCTGTATCCCATGGCGGCATTGCACCAGATCATCCGCAATGCAGTGATGCACAGGACGTACGAGGCAACTAACGCGCCCGTTCATGTCTATTGGTTCAACGACCGCATTGAGGTTTTGAGCCCTGGTGGCGCATTTGGGGCAGTGACAGCCGAGAGGTTTGGAGAACCGGGGTTGGTCGATTATCGCAATCCAAATGTTGCGGACGCGATGAAAACCCTCGGATTTGTCCAGCGTTATGGTGTTGGAATACCCATCGCTAAAAACCAGTTGAAGGCGTCGGGACATCCCAAACTTGAGTTTGATGTTTCCAATACTTTTGTGCGGGTAACGGTACAGTCAAGGGGAGCAAAACAATGACCGTTCCAGTGTTGACGTTCTTTAACAACAAGAGCGGTGTTGGCAAAACCTCACTTGTCTATCATCTGGCGTGGATGCTGTCTGACATTGGTTATCGGGTGTTGGCTTGCGACCTCGATCCGCAGGCGAATCTCACAGCGGCATTGCTGGATGAAGATCAGTTGGAAAAGCTGTGGGATGAAGATAACGAGGTCGCCGCAAATACCATCCTACAATGCGTCCGGCCGCTGACAAAAGAGGGCGATATCAAAGACCCGACGCTAACTAAAATTACATCTGCGCTATGCCTGATTCCGGGCGACTTGGCGCTGGCCAGATTTGAAGATACGCTGTCCTCAGCATGGCCTAACGCATTGGATTCTGGCGAGCTGTATCGTCCCTTCCGCATTCTGACGGCCTTCTCGACTGTCATGCAGTCCGGGGCCGCACAGATGGACGCCGCGGTCGTCTTGGTTGACGTCGGGCCCAGTTTAGGTGCCGTCAATCGCTCCGCGCTGATTGCTACCGATTACATCATCGTCCCATTGGGCACCAACCTGTTTTCGCTCCAGAGCCTGTGCAATCTCGGTCTGACGCTGGATCAGTGGCGACCGGGCTGGCAGCGACGAAGGGCCCACTGGACGCGACCGGATTTTCCGCTGCCGAATGGGGCTATGCAGCCCGTTGGCTATGTAGTGCAACAGCACGGCGTCCGCCTGAGTCGTCCCATCCGGGCTTATGACAAATGGGTCAATCGAATGCCGGCAGAATACGCCCGTAGCCTATGCGGCGATGACGAAGGGCCGTACCCCGCAACGCCAGCGCAAGACGAACAAAACAACCTCGCCACCATCAAACACTACCGGAGCTTGGTGCCAATGGCGCAGGAAGCGCGCAAGCCCATTTTTCACCTCACCGCTGCTGACGGTGCCATTGGCAGCCATGCGGCCGCGGCAAACGACGCACGTCGGGATTTCCGGGATTTGGCGCAGAAGATCGTCCAGCGAATCAATATCGGGCACACGTAAAGCGATGAACACAAACGAAAGAGACAATATGGGCAATATAAAAGAAGATATAGGTGCCATCCTTGCGGAAAGGTCGCCGGGCGATTTCGCCGCGCTAGTGCAAGACTTGTTGGCCGTCCTTGGCTATCGCAGCGAGCGGACGCTGGTTGAGCAGACGGGTGATGTGGCCGACTTCATCGCGCAGTTTCCCGCCCCCAAACCAAATACCAAGACAGAACAGGCATTCCGCGAGCATGTTTCCTCAGTGCGGCTCGTCTTTCAGGTGACAAGCGACGAAATCGCCTCAGCCAATCAGCAGACGCTTGGGTTCGGAGCCAATTCCTTCGATACGGGACAGCAGCAGAGCTTCATCTTTTTCGCCGTTGAACTGAAGGAAGCAACCTATTCTCGCGGTCAGTACGCGCAGTTCACCCGCGAGATCAACAAGCGCTTGAGTCAACCGACCGTTATTCTATGCCGCACTTCTGACCATCGGCTTTCTTTGTCCTTTGTCCATCGCCGCGAGCACAAGCGCGACCAGCAGCGCGATGTGCTGGGCCGCGTGTCGCTGATACGGGAGATTGACCCGGCCAATCCCCACCGCGCCCATTTGGACATTTTGGCCGCACTATCGCTGGCCGAGTGCGCGGAGTGGATAGACCACCATAACAAGCCGCACAATTTTGACGGGTTGCTGGCTGCTTGGCTGGATAAACTGGACACTGAGGAACTCAACCGTCGGTTCTATGGCGAGTTATTCGCTTGGTTCAAAAAAGCGGTAGCGGAAGCGAAGTTCCCCGCGACCGTATCGGCCGAGCAGCAGGTTATTCGGCTGATCACCCGCATCCTGTTCGTCTGGTTCGTCAAGGAAAAGGGGCTGGTCCGCAAGGAATGGTTCGCACCCGCCGAAATGGAAAAGCTGCTGTACAACTTCGGCGGCTCCGATTACTACCGCGCCGTCTTGCAGAATCTTTTCTTCGCAACGCTCAATACCGAGATGGACGTGCGTGGTTTCAGCACTCAGGCCGAGCCTAGCCACCGAGTTTTTTCGCGTTTTCGCTACCGATCGCTCATCCGCGATACGGAGCGATTTGAAGAGCTAATGAAGCAGACGCCATTCATCAACGGCGGCTTATTCGATTGCCTCGACGACGAGCAGTCGAGAAGTGCCGGGGGCAAACGCATCGATATGTTCAGCGATCCCGATCCAAATGACGGTCCGCGAGCCGCACAAGCGCGCCGTGAGGCGTGGCGGGAACTGAACGTTCCTGATGCCCTGTTCTTCGACAAAGACGGTCTGTTTCCCCTGCTTAAAGGCTACAAGTTCACGGTGGAGGAAAACACGCCCATAGAGCAGGAAGTCGCTCTGGACCCGGAATTGCTCGGCAAGGTCTTTGAGAATTTGCTGGCGGCGTACAACCCGGAGACGCGCGAGACGGCCCGCAAGCAGACCGGGTCCTACTACACGCCCCGCGTTGTGGTGGATTACATGGTAGAGGAAGCGCTAATAGCCGTGCTGGCGGAAAAAGTGCCGCCCGACGATGATGACGCCGCGTACTGGCAAGAGCGATTGCGCTATTTGCTGGACTACGAAGACGCATTCGACGACGCTAAAGAACTTTTTGAAGATGCTGAAGCCGAGGGCATTGTGCGAGCGATTGCGGAGATCAAGGTGCTGGACCCGGCGGTCGGCTCTGGTGCGTTTCCAATGGGCATACTGCACAAGCTGACCTTGGCGTTGCAGCGGCTTGATCCCAACAATCAGCGTTGGCAAGACCTGCAAAAGGAACGGGCCAGACAACGGGCGGACGCGACGTTTGAAACCCACGACCGGCAGGAACGCGATGCCGAGTTGCTGGAGATTAGTGAAACTTTCGAGCGGTATTCGGGCGATTTCGGACGCAAGCTCTACCTAGTTCAGAATAGCATCTTCGGCGTAGATATTCAGCCAGTGGCTTGCCAAATCGCCAAATTGCGCTTTTTCATTTCGCTGGCGATTGAGCAAGAAGCCGACGAGAATGCCGACAATTTTGGCATTAAGCCGCTGCCAAATCTGGAGACGCGCTTTGTGGCGGCGAATACGCTGTTGGGCCTTGACAAGCCAGTCCAACTGAGTTTCGGACAAACGGATGAGGTGAAGCGGCTGGAACAGGAATTGAATGAAAACCGCGAGCAGCACTTTCACGCCACCACGCGCCAACAAAAACTTGCCTGTCGAAAGAAGGATGAGGAATTACGTGCAGAATTGGCGGTGGAGTTGAAGGGATCCGACTTTTCGCCCGATACGGCGGAGAAAATTGCCCATTGGAATCCCTACGACCAGAACGCTGTTGCCGATTGGTTTGACGCCGAGTACATGTTCGGCGAGAGAGGGGGATTCGACGTGGTGATTGGGAATCCGCCGTATGTTGAGGCGAGGAATAGTCTATTGCCAGACGAATTAAAGACCGCTTATGTCGATCAGGTCGAGAATGACTGGGGAGAAAAATTGCCACGTGGAAGCGATTTACTCATCTATTTCTATGCTTGCTGTGCAAAAATTCTGCGTGATGCGGGCTATGGTTGCTTCATTACCCAAAATGCTTGGCTCAGCACCGACTATGGGTATAAGTTTCAGAGATTTTCGCTAGGAAAATTTTCATTTGAGAAGATCATTGATACCTCTGCTAAATTTTTCTCTGACACCAAAAGCCAAAATATAAATGCCATCATTACGATTTTTACTAGGAGTAATCTATCGAATATAGAATATAAGATTGTAAGTGATGATATGTCTGTCATAAAGAAATTAAAAATAGCAGCAAATCAGACGATGAAATGGGGCCATCTCTTTTCAATGCCAGAATTTTATGCAGACATATTGAATAATATCTCTGCCAAAGAGGCTACTAAAGAAAGGATAACATTTGGTCAAGGTCTAAACTTTCCTTTGAAAAAACTGAATGAAGGCGGAGCCAAAATCCCTGTAATAGTCAAAGATGCAAGATTTGTTGCCGATTCCACTGACGGCATGATAAAGCAGATCGGCGGCAACAGAAAAGACAAGATACCGGCACTTATTATGCCGCGTGGTATAGGGAATCGTCACTACTGCACATTCAATGCTTGTAAGGCTTTTTCGTATAGCCACGTTGAGTTATATCTTCCAAGCGATCTGTGGGAATCAGATATTCACTATTGTCTGTGGGCCTACATGAATTCGTCATTCGTATGGCTCTTCAGGGAAATTACGGGAAGGAAAAATCTCGGCGGAGGTATGCTAAAGGCAGAGGCAACCGATATGAAAACATTGCCCATTGATTTTAATTTTGATTTTGCTGTCTATGCCAAAAAGGCATTCAATAGTATTAAAAACAGAAAGCCACTTCCTGTTTGGGAAGAGATCTATACGAAAGAGCATTTGCTCATAGATAACATGATTGCCGATTATTTCGATATTATCAATGAGCAGGAAAGCATAAGAAGCACTCTCGTCAAGCAGGTCAATTTTCGTTCGAGTCGAGCTAAATAAAGTTGTTCACAACAGCTACTACCTCTAAAAGGGGGCACCGGCGAGCAGGAAGCAGAGATTGGGGTAGTGGAAGATATATGAAAATCGTATGAGATGGCTAATGAAGGTAAGACATGAAAATTAAAAACGTTGACTTTCCCAAAGATCTGCTAAATGCCTTGCGCGATGGCGAGTTGGTAGTTTTCGCTGGGGCGGGCGTCTCAATGGGTACGCCTGCTTGCCTTCCGAGTTTTGAAGGACTAGCGCGTATGATTGCACAAGGAACCGGCAAAGACTTACCGGACGGAGAGCTAATAGATCGTTTCCTCGGGAGCTTGAATCATGCGGGTGTAAACGTTCATGTCCGCGCCGCAGAAATTCTCTCCTGTGAAGATCGAGAGGCTACGGAACTACATCAGAATCTCCTGAGAATCTACTCCGACGCTGCGCAAGTCCGCATCGTCACCACCAACTTCGACCCTCTGTTTGAGAAGGTGGCAGAGTCCGTGTTTGGCGACAAGCCTGAAGTATTTCGGGCACCTGCCTTGCCCTTGGGGCATCAGTTCAACGGCATCGTCCATGTTCACGGCTCAGTCGATCGTTCCAATGAAATGGTGCTTACAGACGCAGATTTCGGTCGCGCCTACCTGACTGAAGGATGGGCACGACGTTTTCTCGTCGAATTGTTCCGTAACTTCTCGGTTCTCTTTGTTGGCTATAGCCATAATGACGCGATTTTGAGCTACTTGGCACGTGCTTTGCCGGTAAGCGAGAAAGACCGCTTTGCTTTAATAGGTGAGAAAGACAATGGCATAGACCGCTGGGGCTTACTTGGGATTGAACCTATTAGCTACTCGCAATCAACCGAGGACGATTATAGCATACTCTGCGAGGGCGTCTGTGGTCTGGCCGACCTTGTCCAGCGTAGCGTTATCGACTGGCGACACGAGATTACCGAAATCGCGCAAAAACGACCTCCTCTTGAAGGGGAGACAGCCGATCTTATTGAGTATGTGCTTGAGGATGACAGGAGAATCCACTTCTTCACCGAAGCGGCTTCAGATCCCGAATGGATTGATTGGCTCGACAAGCGCGGACATCTAGATGCGCTTTTTGGCGATGGTACGCTCAGCGAGCGAGATAGGACCCTCTCTAAGTGGCTAGCCGAAAAATTCGCATACGATTATGCTGGTAAACTGTTCCTGCTGATTAGCAAGCACAACATGAGCCTACATCCGAATCTTTGGTTTGATCTGAGCAGAAAAATCCAGGAGGATAAAGATTTTTCGCCGACTGAAGATACTTTGTCTCGTTGGATTTCGCTTTTGCTTACTAAAATTCCAGTGCATGGAAGTTCGTATGTGTTTCTATCGAGTATCGGAGGGTATTGTATCAATCGCGGTATGTTGGATATTCTCTTACAGGTATTCGACGCAATGGCGAGAAGCCGCTTGTTTCTCGAAAAAGGTCTCGTTTGGCCCAATACGAACGCGGACGATGCGAATGTGCCTATTCATGTAGAATTGAGAATAGTAGGCGATCATCACAGCTTGAATCAACTGTGGGAAAACGGTCTGAAGCCAAAATTGCCGCAGCTTGCCTTACCATTGTTTAAGAAGGTTATCAAGCATCTAGAAGAACAGTACCTCACACAGAAGTTTTGGCAGAAGGCAAATCGTGAATGGGAAAGGGCAAGCGGTACACGCTCTGCTATTGAGCCTCACGATCAGGACAGTCATCCTAAAGCGGTTGACGTATTGATTGACGCGGCACGCGATTGCCTCGAATGGTTGATTCAGAAACAGAGAGACAAGGCCGCGTACTGGTGTGCCTATCTTGTAGAATCGGAAGTACCGCTGTTTCGTCGTTTGGCTGTGCATGGTTTGTCTCAGTGCGACGACCTGACAGCAGATGAAAAAGTTGATTGGCTACTAAATCATATAGATCTGCACGACTTACCAGTTTACCATGAAGTATTCCGGGTAGCACGGATGGTTTACCCTCAGGCTAGCACGGGGAGTCGAGAAGTCCTCATCGAAGCCGTGAGGACCTATTGTTGGCGGAACGGGCAAAACCCCGAAAGTGCAGAGCGGACCGCCTATAGGCATTTCGAGTGGTTTCATTGGCTCCATGAATCAGATCCTAATTGTGAACTGGCTCAGCAAGCGTTGAACGAAATATTAACGGATTATCCAAGATTCAAGCCAAGTGAACATCCAGATCTGACATCTTGGAGTAGCCCGGTCCAAGATGTCACTAGGCCGAGTCCTTGGACAGTTGAAGAGCTATTGGCAAAACCGGCTGCTGATTGGATTGGCGACTTTTTATCGCTTCCAAATACTGAATGGGGCGAATTTTTGGGGCTTATGAGTGAGGTCACAAAAGCTGCAAGACAAAAATTTAAATGGGGGCTTGCTCTAGCCGACGCATTGGCTAAGAATGAGAAATGGGACGTTCACTTCTGGGACGCCTTGATACGCGCTTGGTCAGAGATGGAGTTAGATGAGAACAAGTATCGTCAAGTACTTCATTGGCTCAGTAAGGCAGAATTACACCCGAAACATAGCCATGAGATTGCCAATGTACTTTACAGCTTGGTAAAGGATAGCGGTGTCTCATATACCTTGAGATTACTTCCGCAGGCTAACGAAATCGCCGCTTTTTTATGGCGCAATCTTGACCGAACTGAGCAGATCGAGGAGAGGAACGACTGGTTAGGTACGGCCATCAATCACCCCGCAGGAATCCTGACCATATTTTGGCTGGCTGGATTTTTTCTCTGGCGCAAGGAACAAGAGCCTGTGCCAATTATTCTCAGCGATGAGTATCGCACGGTACTGTCAGATATCGTGCAAGATCGAGGGCTGTCAGGGAGACTTGGGCGGACGGTTCTCGCGGGCAATGTTGCTTTTCTGCTGGCCGTTGATGAAGTATGGACAAAGAAAAACTTGCTGCCACTCTTTGAGCCTGATAGCGATGACTTTCAATCAGCTTGGGATGGCTTTCTTATTCGAGGACGCCTCAGTCCCGCTGTGGCTGACGCCATGGCTGACTTATCCCTCAAGGCGGTTGCGCGGCTTTATAGCGACCTCTGCGGTCAACGCAACCAATTTATCAAACACTATACTTCCATGATCGCGTATTTCGTGGAAGATCCTTTTGAAAAATGGATTCCCACACTTCTTCAAGATAGTTCTCAAGAGACCAAAGATTGCTTTGCATGGGTAATAGGGAACTATTTACGAGACTTGGATGAAGAAGCTCAGCGTAGATGGTGGCAACGTTGGCTCAGGCGTTATTGGGAGAATCGCTTGCAAGGTGTGCCATCTGCCCTTGAGGACAGCGAAGTCGAACACATGCTTGACTGGCTACCTCGTTTGACTACGATATTTCCCGAAGCTGTTGACTTAGCTGTTCAGATGCCATCAATCCCATTGCAGAATTACCATGTGATACATGAGCTTACAGAAAAAGAGCTATGGCAGAGCCATCCCGAAGAGGTAGCGAAGTTGTTGGTTCATTGGGGCGAGTGCGATTTACGGAGAGATTTCTGGTTTTCAGGCATCGAACTCATTGATAAGCTACTCCAGACGAATATCTCACCGGAGATCGAGCAGAAACTGGAGGAGCTTAAAGTTCAACTGTAGCTATGTATCGTTGAGTTAGCAGCGGTCGCGGCCCGGGCGCACGCTGGCGTTTTCGCGGGAATAAGGGTAGTAATACTTGAGTAAGGGTAGTAATAAGGGTATTAACTGCAATGCCGGCGGCGAGTTGCCCAAATGTTAGATAATTCTTAAATAACGGACCGCGCCCCGAATCCTTAAACCAAGAGTATCCATGACCACCCTATTCGTCACCGGCGGTGCCGGCTTCATCGGCTCCAATTTCATTCGCTACTGGTTAGCGACTTATCCCGACGACCGCATCGTCAACTACGATCTGCTCACCTACGCCGGCAACTTGGCTAGCCTCGCGGAGGTGGAAGAAAGCTATGGCGACCGCTACACCTTTGTCCGCGGCGACATTCAGAATGCCGACCTGACCCGCCACCTCTTTGCAGTCCACCGCCCCGACTACGTGGTCAACTTTGCCGCGGAATCGCACAACAGCTTGGCGATTGTCAACCCTTCGGCCTTTTTCCAGACCAATGTCGTGGGGACGCAAAAGCTGTTGCAGGCCGCGGCCGACGCCCAAGTGCCGCGCTTCCACCACATCTCCACCTGCGAGGTGTACGGCGATCTAGCTCTCGACGCGGCCGAGTCTTTCACCGAGGAAGCGCCCTATCGGCCGCGCACCCCGTACAACGCCGCCAAAGCCGCGGCCGATCTGGCTGTGCGCGCCTATGGCCACACCTTTGGCTTGCCGGTGACGCTGTCGAACTGCGCCAACAACTTCGGCCCCTATCAATTCCCCGAGAAAGTTATTCCCTTCTTCGTCGTGCGCCTGCTCACCGGCCAGCAGATGCCGCTGTACAAATCAAGTCAGAATCGCCGCGAGTGGCTCCACGTTGATGACCACTGTCGGGCCATTGACTTAGTGCTAAAAAATGGTGAAATCGGACAGACGTACAACGTTGGCAGCGGCATTGAAAAAGACGTCGAAACCATCGCCGACCTAATCCTCGACGCTTTGGGACTCGACGCCGGGCACAAAACCTATGTCGAAGACCGACCCGGCCACGATCGTCGCTACCTACTCGATTCGAGTAAAATCCGCACCCAACTAGATTGGGAACCGCAAGTCGATTTTGCCGCAGGCTTCCGCGATACAGTCCACTGGTACCGCGACAACGAAGCTTGGTGGCGTCCCCTGCTAAAGAAAATCCAAGTCCGCGAAGAGGGCTGGTGAAGATAATGAGGTCGCATGAGCACTGATTCCTTTGCAGAAATCGTCGGCGAGACCGATGAGAAAATCTATCAAGTCCGCACCCGCGCCCCCGGCCCGAGCGGCAAACTGCCGTTGACCATAGAGCAGGTCGTCGAAGCGCCGAGCGGCCACATCTTTGGCTACAGCCAGAACGCGGGAATGGGCTGGAACCCCGACGAATTGGGGCGGGGCGAGTTCCTCATCGTCAGTACGCAGGGCGGCATCCGCGCCCCGGACGGACGACCCATCGCGCTGGGCTACCACACTGGCCACTGGGAAATTGGCCTGCTGATGGAAGCCGCGGCCGAGGAAATCCATCGCCGGGGCGGCATCCCCTTTGCCGCTTATTGCTCAGACCCGTGCGATGGCCGCTCGCAGGGCACGACGGGCATGTTCGATAGCCTGCCGTATCGCAATGACGCAGCCATAATCCTGCGCCGCTTGATCCGCTCGCTGCCAACGCGGCGCGGTGTGATGGGCGTGGGCACCTGCGATAAGGGCTTGCCGGCGGTCCTCATCGCCCTCGCGGGGACGCCAGACCTGCCGGTCATTGTCGTGCCCGGCGGAGTAACCCTGCCGCCAGAAGAAGGCGAGGACGCCGGCAAGATCCAGTCGGCGGGTTCGCGGCTGGCGCGGGGCGAGATGGATATCGACGACTTTCAGGTGCTCGGCTGCCGAGCCTGTGCCACGCCCGGGGGCGGTTGCCAGTTTTTGGGGACTGCGGCCACGACGCAAGTTGTGGGCGAGGCGCTGGGGCTGTCGCTGCCGCATTCGGCGCTGGCACCTTCGGGAGAAGCGGTCTGGCGCGATATGGCCGTGCGCTCGGCGCGGGCGCTGATGGCGCTGGAGGCGGCCGGCATTCGCTCGCAGGAGTTGGTCACCGATCAGGCGCTGCACAACGCTATGGTGGTCCACGCGGCCTTTGGCGGTTCGACGAACTTGATATTGCACGTACCGGCTATTGCCCATGCGGCTGGTCGCAAGCGGCCAGAGGTGGGGGATTGGGACCGAATCAATCGCGCAGTGCCGCGCTTGGTCGATGTGCTGCCCAACGGCCCGGAGTTCCACGTTACCGTGCGCGCCTTTTTGGCCGGTGGGGTGCCGGAGGTCATGTTGCACCTGCGCCGCTTGGGGCTGTTGGAAGAGGAAGTGATGACGGTTACGGGCCGCACGTTGGGCGAAAATCTCGACTGGTGGGAGAATGCGCCGCGCCGCCACCGCTTCCGCGCGGAACTGCGAAAGCTAGACGGGGTGGAGCCAGACGACGTGATTATGGACGCCGATCGCGCCCGCGCCAAGGGCCTGACCAGCACCATCTGCTTCCCGGTCGGCAACATCTCACCCGAGGGCGCGGTCGTCAAAAGCACGGCGATTGACGCTGCGCTGCTCAACGCGCAAGGGATCTATCGGCACACGGGTCCGGCGAAGGTTTTTACCACCGAACGCGACACTATCGCCGCGATTAAGGGCGGCAAGATCGAGCCGGGCGACGTCTTGGTAATGATTAGCTGCGGGCCGATGGGCACGGGGATGGAGGAAGTGGCGCAGGTTACGATCGCGCTCAAATACACGGATGTTGGCAAGCTCGTGGCACTGCTTACAGATGCGCGATTTTCGGGGTTTTCCTCCGGTCCTTGCATTGGGCACATCGGCCCAGAGGCTTTGGCTGGTGGGCCAATCGGCAAGCTGCGGGACGGCGACTTAATCGCCATTGAAATCGACTGCCACAACCTGCGCGGACGCATCGACTTGGTCGGCTGCGGAGGCGCGGAGTTCGGCGCGGAGGAAGGCCAGCGGGTGCTGGCCGAGCGCCCCGGACGCTCCGACCTTGCGCCCGCCGCAGAACTGCCCGACGACACTAAGCTGTGGGCGGCGCTGCAAAACGTCAGTGGCGGCACTTGGGGCGGTTGCGTCTATGATGTCGATGCGATCGTCGCTGCGCTCGAAGCGGGCCACAAGGTCCTAAAGGAGGCGTTGTGAGCGGCAAGCAAATCGTCGTCGGCATTACCGGAGCTAGTGGTGCGCTCTACGCGGGTCGCCTCCTGCGCGCCCTGCTGATCGGCGGACACCACGTTCATTTGGTCCTGTCCAAATACGGGCGCTACTTGCTCGTCGAAGAGTTGGGTTTCCGGCCCGATAAGGAGAGCTTGCGCTCGTTTATAACGCGGCGCTACGGGGAGGAGACCCAAACCGGCGCATTGCGCGAGTACAACGCCAGTGACCTAGCGGCGCCCATCGCCAGTGGTTCGGTGGCCATCGACGGTATGGTGGTGGTGCCTTGTTCGGTCAAGACGCTGTCGAGCATCGCTCGCGGGGCCTCTGCGAGCCTGATTGAGCGCGCGGCCGATGTCAGTCTGAAGGAGCAGCGGCCGCTGGTGCTGGTGGTGCGCGAGACTCCGCTCAACCTGATTCAGTTGCGCAATATGACGGCCGCGGCCGAGGCCGGGGCCATCATTCTGCCGGCCATGCCAGCCTTCTACCAAAAGCCGCAGACCTTTAGCGATTTGGGCGATTTTATCGCTGGCCGCATCTGCAACGTGCTGCGGATTGAACACCAGCTCTTCCGGCCTTGGCCGGGGCCAGAGGGGAAAAAGTAACCCTAGATCAGCGACGTTAGCTGGGTGCGGAACAACGCGTGCGGCAGCATCCCTTCGATCAGGCGACCTTCCTCTTTGGCGATGGCGCGACAGACGGTCCACGGTCCAAAGCGGCAGAAAATTTCGCCTTTGAGGCTCGTGGGGGGATCGCAGTAGAGTGGACGCCCCGCGAACAAGTCCCGTAGTTGAGGCCAGTTCAATTCGACGCTGGGGCCCTGCATGAGATGCCCCCACAGGGCGGTGGTTTGCTGGGACAGGTAGTGGTACCCTTTGTGGGGGCGGGCCACCTTCATGCCGCCGCGGACGAAGTAAGGCAGATGCTCTTGGATAGCCGGGCCGAGCGCCGGTTGGCGGCATAGGTGGCGGTTGCTGAGGGTGAAAATCTGGTCCGAGGGGCAGGGCAAGGTCCCGCTCCACCGCTCTTCAATGGCGCATCGAGACTCGGCGGCCGCGGGATCGGTCGTTGAGGCATCCCAAGCGCGGGCAGTTTCGGGGCTTGGCGTCGGCGTCCGCTTAGAGAGACAAGCGACGAAAGCGCCTTCGGTGTCGTGGTGGTGGGGCCAGATGCGGACGCAACGGGCGAACTCGGCTGGAAATCGGGTGGCCAGCGCATCCGGCAGCGGCGGCCCGGCGAACGCTGCGATGGGGCGGATCGCGACGTCTTCCTTGTAGCGGCGCAACAGCCCGAGGAGCACTTCTTCGTTTTCCTCGAGTGAGAGCGAGCACGTCGAATACACCAAGGTGCCGCCCGGGCGGAGCATTTGATAGGCGGCGCGCAATAGCCCCTTTTGTTGCTGCGCGAGGTGTTGGGCGTCTTGCGGCGACCAGTAGGCGAGCATGTTTTGGTCTTTGCGGACGATGCCGTCGCCCGAACACGGCGCATCGACGAGGACGCGGTCGAAAAAGTTGGGGAAGTAGCGCGCTAGCATGGCCCCAGGGGCTTGGGTCAAGACGCAATTGGCGACCCCACAGCGCTCCAAATTGCCCACGAGCGCCGGCATGCGTTTGCGCTGGAGTTCGTTGGCTAGCAGCAAGCCGCTATTTTGCATGTGCGCGGCAATTTGGGTGGCCTTGCCGCCTGGGGCGGCGCACAGGTCGAGGACGCGCTCGCCGGGCTGGGGGGCCAAGACCTCGACCGCTAGCATGGGGGCCTTGGCTTGGACGTAATAGGTGCCCATAGCGTATTCAAGGGTCTGACCGAGGCTGGCGTCGCTTTCCGGCCAAGCGAAACCCTCGCGGCACCAAGGCACACTTTGGCCGCGTTGGCATAAGTGGGGTCGCACGTGTTGCGCTTGGGCTTGAAGAGGGTTCAAGCGCAGCGAAACTGGGGGCGGCGTACGCGAGCATTGATAAAAGGCCGTGCGCTCTTGGTCGTTGGGTAGCAGGCGACCGATGTACTGGAGCAGGGCCTGTAATTTATCCGGGTCGTACGCTTTGCGCCCAGATGTGGGTGTATGTTTATTCATCGGGTTGTTATCCAATAATATAAGGCATACAGCAAAGGGCATGGGCGTCACACGCTGCTTCGTCGTCAGCGATTTGCATCTCGGATCGGCTTACTTTTACCAGCGCCACTTTTTGGCTTGGTTGGATGCTTTGCCTAAAGGGGTGCCGCTCGTGCTCAACGGCGATGTCGTAGATGATCCAGGCCAAGCCCTGCCCGACGTCCATCGGGCCGTGCTGGAGCGTCTCGTGCGCGAGTCGCAAGCCCGGCCCGTAATTTGGGTGTACGGCAATCGCGATGCTGAGTTCAAGCTGGCTGATTCGGGGGAGATTCGCTTTGTCGATAGCTGGCAACTCGACCAGCGATTGCTCGTAGTCCACGGTCATCGGCTCGATCGGCTGATGCCTAGGCATTCGGCGTTCAAGTGGGCCTTCCGCCGCTTGCACCGTTGCCGCATCTGGTTCGGCGGGCGCGATGCCCACGTAGCCGAATACGCCAAGAAATGGTCTTTGTTCTATCGGGTGCTCAACGAGCACGTAGCGCGCAACGCCCTGCGCGTGGCGCAACAGGTCGGGGTTGAAGCCGTGACTTGCGGACACACGCACGCGGCCATGGCGATTGAGCGACAGGGCCGGTGCTATTTCAATACCGGTGCTTGGACCGAAAAACCCTTTCACTTTCTCGAAGTGGCCCCGGACCGCATGACCCTACATACATACGAGGACGACTGTGCTTAAATGGACACTCTTATTGACGGTGGCTTTGTGGCTGCCAGCCAACGCGGAAGAAGGGGGTTTCACTTGGCCACTGCGCCTTGCGCCCGCCCTGTCTTCCACCTTCGGCGAATCGCGTTCCCGCGCTTTCCACGCCGGCATAGACCTCAAGACTTGGGGCGAAACCGGCCATCCCGTCCAAGCCTTGGCCGATGGCTATATCTGGCGAGTGCGCACCTCACCTTGGGGCTATGGCCGGGCCTTGTACCAGAAATTGGCCGATGGCCGCATCGTGGTCTATGCCCATCTAGCCGGCTTTGCCGCGCCTGTGGCCGAGCGCGTACAGCAAAAACAGCAGCAGAGCGGACGCTACAGCGTGGATTTGTACTTTGCGGAAGGAGAAATCCCCGTGCTCGGTGGCTCGGTCATCGCCTGGAGTGGCGAGAGCGGCGCCGGTCCGCCCCATTTGCACCTAGAACTGCGCGACGCCAATAACGTAGCGATCAATCCGCTGTTGCACGGGTTTGCCATCGCCGATGCGATTGCGCCGACTGTGCAACGAGTGGCCATCACGCCGCATGGCCGCAAGGCCCAAGTCGAGGGCCGGCACGACCCCTATGTGCTGAATTTGCGCTGGCAGCCGAGTCGGGGGGAGTTTGTCGGAGTGCGGCCCGTGCAGGTGCTCGGGCCGGTGAGCATCAGTGCGTTGATGTACGATCGCGCCGATGCGGCCCCCAACAAGTTAGCGCCCTATCGCACGGAATTGCACATCAACGGCGAGTTGGTTTTTGCTGCGCGCTACGAGCGGGTGGGCTACGGCGATATGCACCAGATGTATTTGGACCGACCGCTAACTGCTTTTAAGGGCGGGGTGGGTCGCTTTTACAACTTGTGTCGCCTGCCGGGCAATCGCCTCGAATTCTACGAGGGGTCTAGCGATGGCATACTAAACTTGCCTAAGGGGCGGCACGAAGCCGGCGTCGTTGTCGCGGATATCAACGGCAACGAAAGCCGGGTGCGCTTTGGGTTGGTGGTTGATGAACCGCCGGTCATTGCCGGGGCGCGGATTGCGGCGGCCGCGAATGGAACCTTTATCGAGGCGCGGCTGAACGATGCGGACGACTCGCTCGTGGAAGTAGAATTGGCCAGCTCGCGCGATGGCGAGAACTGGCGGCGCGTCGATCGGCGGCAGAGCCGCTCTGGCCCGCTCAAGTGGCAGATTCACCGCAACGCTTCCTATTGGCGGATCCAAGCGCGGGATCCAGCCGGCGCTACGGCCTTTGCCATTTGTCGTCTGCCCGAGGCCGATGTGCCGACCTTTGCGCTGGAGCGCCGTCCCCATGCGGATTTCGTGGAACTTGTGCTGCGCTATGAACAAGTACCCAGTGCTGCGCCCTTAGTCCGCGCTGATACCGTTAATATCAGTCCCCGCCAGACTGGCTTGCGCGAATTCCGCGTCGCAGTGCCGCTCGATCCGAGCGGTCCGCCAGCGGGGTCGGTTTTGCTGCGGACGCCCAGGGGCACTGTGCAAAAGGTCGTCCTCGATAGGCAATTCGTGCGGCCGGGTGCCCCGGCCAACCTGACCTATGCCAACGGCGCGGTCGAATTGGGCTTTGCCGCCGCGAGCGCGTACGCGCCGTTTTTCCCGCAAGTCGAGTCCTTTGAGCCGCAAGTGCCTGCTGGGCTAGTCGCCGTAGGGTCGGCTTTTGCCTTGGGGCCTGATGTTAGCTTTGACCACCGGGTCGAGTTGCGCTTGCGCTACGACCGTCGGGCAACGCTGTCGCCGGAGAAACTGGGCATCTACCGAGAGGTCGCCGCTGAAAAGTGGTCTCTGGTGAGCAATGAATGGGATGCTGTGGGTAGGCAGGTGGTGGCGCAGGTGCGGCGCTTGGGCCGCTATGCGCTGTTGGCCGACTTGGAACCCCCGCAGATCAGCAGTTTACAGCCTGCTGAAGGAGCCGTCGTTGGTGCGCGTCCAGAAATTCGCGGCGCAGTGCGCGATCAGGGGGCGGGCATTGGGCGGGAAACAGATATTGAGTTCGCGCTCGACGGACGCCGGCTGATCGCCGAATACGATCCTGAAGCCGGGCGCGTGTACGGCCATTTGCTGGAAGATTTGTTGCCGGGTGTGCATCGCCTCGTGCTGCGGGTGCGGGATATGAGCGGCAACCAAGCCGAGGTCCAGTCGGAATTTACCGTGCGCTAGCGCAGCGATACGGGTGCACCGGCTTGGCGCAGCGACGCCTGGGCGGCCTCTAAGACGCGCACGACGCGCAGGCCATCGCGGCCATCGCTGCGGGGTGTTTGGCCGGTGCGGATGCACTCGATGAAATGCTGGCACTCCAGCTTGAGCGGCTCGGCCATTTGCAGCCTCGGAATGACGACATCGCCAAAGCGCAGCGCAATGGAGTCGCCATAGGAGTCGTATTGCGGCCGCTCGGCCGATTTGTCGTAGATGCGCACCTTTTCCGTGCTTTCCACATCGTCAAAGACCACCATCTTGCGGCTGCCGACCACGGTCAGGCGGCGGATGCGGTGCGGATCGAGCCAAGAGAGCTGCATCTGCGCCATCTTGCCGTCGGCAAAGTGCAAATTGGCGAAGACCACGTCTTCGATGTCCGTTTGTAGATAGCACTCGCCGCGGGCGCTGACCGCATCCGGCTCTTGGCCGAGCAGGTACAGGATGATCGATATGTCGTGTGGTGCCAAACTCCACAAGGCGTTTTCATCGCGGCGGACAATGCCCAAGTTGACGCGCTGGGAGTACAGATAGTACAAGTCGCCTAGCGCACCTTCCTGTACTAAATCGTGCAACATTTGCACGGCGGGGTGGTACTTCAGTAGGTGCCCGACCATCAGCACCCGGTCCCGCTCGGCGGCTAATTCGACCAAGTGGGCGGATGTGGTGGCGTCGAGGGTCATGGGCTTTTCGACGTACACATGCTTGCCCCGCTCTAGGGCGCGGCGAGCTAATTCGTAGTGCTGGGCAGCCGGGACGGCCAGCACTACGGCGTCGAGCGCGTCGTCGCCGAGCACTTCGTCGCAATGGGCGGTAGTGGGAACTTCTGGGTACTGGTGCTGAATGGCGCTGCGGATTTCCGGGCTGGCGTCGCACACTTGGCGCAGATGGACGTCGGGCAAGTCGCCGAAGACGCGCACTAGGTTTTTGCCCCAATACCCCGCGCCGATGCAGGCGATTTGGACGCGGTTCATGGGCGTTGGAAATAAGCGCCGATGTCGCCGGCTAAGCGCGCGAGGGCTTGGCTACTCTCGGTCTGGGGGTGCGCTTTTACGATCGGCTCGCCCGCGTCGGCTTGGCTGCGGACGAGGGGAGCGAGCGGAATTTCGCCCAGATAGGGAATATCTAAGCGGCTAGCTGTGGCCCGGCCTCCGCCGGCTCCGAAGATGGAGTCGGCATGGCCGCAGTGGTCGCAGCGGAAATAGCTCATGTTCTCGACCAAACCAACGATGGGGACCTCAGTCTGGCGGAACATCTCGACGCCGCGCCGCACGTCTTCGAGGGCGATAGCCGAAGGCGTGGTGATGATTAAGGCCGCAGTCAAGGGGGCTACTTGGGTCAGCGTGATTTGGACATCCCCGGTCCCAGGCGGTAGGTCTATGAGCAAGAGGTCGAGTTCACCCCAAGTGACGTTGAAGAGGAATTGGTGCATCATCTTGGCCAGCATGGGGCCGCGCCACACGACTGGGGTGCCCGGGTCGATTAGCAGCCCCATGGAAATGGCTTTGAGGCCATGCGCAGATAAGGGCTGGATGCGGCCATTTGTTGCAGTCGGCCGGCCGGCTAAGCCGAGCAGGCCCGGGATGTTGGGCCCATAGATGTCGGCGTCGAGCAAGCCGACTCGTAGCCCTTGGTCGGCCAAGCTCACGGCCAAGTTGGCACAGAGCGTGGACTTGCCGACGCCGCCCTTGCCGCTGGATATGGCTAGTGTATCTTTAATGCCGGCAATGGGTTGGCGGTTGTGGGTTTGTGGGGCGTTCACTGAAGTTCCTGCTGCGTAGTGGAAAGTTTGAAGTATAGAGGAAAGACTTCCTCGCGGCAAGGGGATAGACAAAGGAGCTAACCGTGTATAGGATCGCGCTTTTGGCGGTCGTTTTGGCCCCCTTGGGTTGCACGAATGTCAACCAGATGCACAAGCTCTATCAGGAGGGCGACCACGCGCAGTTAGATCGCATTATGGAGATCGTCTCCCGCCAAGACTATCCCTATGCCACGCGGCGGAAGGCCGCGCGCATTCTCGGCGAGATCGGCGATCCGCGCGCCGTGCCGGTGCTGAAAATGGCGCTTCAAGGCTACGATCAGCGCACTACGCTCAAGCAGGACGCGCTCCGCGCCTTGGGCACCATCGGCGATCAGAGTGCGGCTTTGGATATAGGGAGGCTGCTCAACTACTCGCTCAACACAGCCGACTCCGAGTTGCGGATGGCCGCGATTGAAGCGCTCGGGCAGATGGGCGGGGCCAAGGCGGCTGAAATTTTGGTCAATGCCCTCGACTACTACGACATGCTTACCCTGCGCTCTGAGCAGCGAACCCGCCGGGGGGTGTTCACCGGCGAGGAGCTATCTCCCTATCCCTACGGACAGATGTATCCCGACTCCACAGACGGCCCGCGACGCTATCCAAATGTGGGACTGGACCCTTTTGGCGAGGGAGGGCAGCCTCGGGTGAGCATGTTCGGCACGCCGATTGAGCCTAAGCAGATGGAATACGACCCCACGCCCGAGGAACGCACCCTAACCCATCAGGCGCTTACAGCGGTGGGGGCGGATGCCATTCCAGTGATTGAAAATCACCTAGATAGCCTGCGCGTGAGCCGCCCGACCTTGCGCAAGGAGTTACTGGCCATAATAAGCGAAATCACCGGGGTACCGCCGATGGTAGAAGCCGATTCCACAGCCTCTGAGCTGTAAGTTGACAAGGGTACGCCGAGCGCATATAATAGGACGATTCTATCCCCGAAAAATCACCGAGATACGCACTAGACCTGCTTTGTTGAGGCGGATATGCAGATGCTTGGTTCGCCTGTTTACCCCCGGCCGAAAGGCCAAGTATAATTCGAGGTTTTCACCCATTATGGAACGCGATATCGGCCCGATCCTCAGCGATTGGAAGTACGCCCCCGGCGAGTTGAGTGTGCGCAAGATACGAGGCGGCAATGGCAGCACCAAGCTCCAAATCCGCATGGATATGGGCCTGATGCAGTTAGAGTGGCGGGGCCGTCCCGACGCACTCCGTCCACACGGCTATGTGTCGCTGTTGGATTACTACTGCCAAAAGCGACGCGAGTGGGAAAAAGCACACGGCCCGGGCACCTTTCGCCTCTCGCACGAGGATTGTTCCGAGCTGGCCCAAGAGGCCATGAAATACTACTGGCGGCGGATTGGTTT
Source organism: Candidatus Latescibacterota bacterium (assembly GCA_965116045.1). Classification (GTDB taxonomy): domain Bacteria; phylum Latescibacterota; class UBA2968; order UBA8231; family UBA8231. Next base: position 23,337 of record OZ220478.1, read on the forward strand.
TTTTGAACTGAAAGAATACGAGCGGGCCGAAGAGGACGCCAACCACAACCTCGCCATTCTCGATTTGTGCTACGAATACGCCGAAGAGGACGAAGATCGTCAGTTAGCCGAACAATACCGCGTCTTTGTCACTGCGCATCGGGTGCAGGCGCGGGCACTGGCCTATCTAGAGGCCGAAAACCACGCTGAGGCCCTAAAGGAGATCCGCCGAGGCGTCGCCGAGATTGAGGAATTTATCGCCAAAATTGGTCAATTGGATCAGCTCGACGAATGCCCCGAGCTACTTTTTTTGCGCGAGTGGGAGAGCGAGGTGGAAAATACTCGACCGCGCACGTTGCGCGAGCGACTGACGGCTGATCTACAGGCCGCAGTCGAAGCGGAGCGATTTGAACTGGCCGCTTCGCTTAGGGATCGCTTGCGTTCGCTCGAGCCCGAGCGAGCTGGCAGGTCGTCTTGAAGGATTGCTTACTGCCGCGGAGTGGGCTGAGGGGCGTTGTCTCCCAGCCCTTTTACTTTGCCCTGTTGGCATTGTTAAGTGCTTGCGGGCAAATGGCTCCCAAGACGACGCCCGATGTGCCGACGGTCCAGATTATCCAAGAACAGCTACCCATAGTAGGCGACAACCTGCTCGACTTGCAATTGTTCAGGCCCGGTACTGATTCGCGCCGCCTGCTAGCTCGGCTGGAGTGGGAAACCCCTTCGGGCGAGCAGCGCAAGGTCGAGCACCGGTTGCAGGTACCGCAGGGGCGTCTAGTGCGTTATGCGCTGCCGTATCGGCTGGCCGAGGCCGGCATCCACCGCGCGGCCCTGCGGCTGTACGATCCAGAACGCGACACGACTATCCATGCGGTCGAAGAGCTGCGCCTGTTTGCCCGGCCCGCTTGGGAGCTTTCGGGCGATCGCTCGTATTATACCGTAGAGGACGAGATCCGCTTCCGGTTGCGGCGCAATCGCCGCGCTGATACGACCATCCCGGCGACGGTTGAGTTGCGGCGCGGCCGGGCGGTCTTGGATCGCTTGGCGGCAAACGTGGTTGGGCAGGAGGTCGCTGGGGCCTTTGCCGCAGGTGCCTTGCCCGTAGGGCGCTATGAGTTGGTGGCGCGGTGGCAGGACCCGGTCGGCGGGGCGGACTCGCTGGTTGCGGTCTGCGAGAAGTTCGCACCAGCCGCACGAGAGGTGAAAATCGACCTGTTCAACCAGTCCTTGCTCGTCAATGGCGAGCCGTTTTTTCCCATTGGGCTGTACTGGTTGCGGGCAGATATCCTCGCTCCAATGCTTCAACTACATTTTAATGCTGGGGATTACTACTACAAGCTGCGTGGCGAAGAGGTCGCCGCGCTGATGGACGCGGCCGCCGTAGAGGGGATGCAGATACTCCTAGAACTGAGCGAGTTCGCCCGGCGCGAGCCCGAGCCGGATTATGATGCCATTGCCGCCCTCGTCAAACGCTATCGCCAGCATCCGGCACTCTTGGCGTGGTATCTGGTTGACGAGCCAGCCGAGACCAAAATGGCTCCGGCGTCGGCCTTGGCGATATACGAGCTAATCCGGCAACTCGATCCCTATCATCCCGTCTATTTGGTCAACAACCGACCGCACACCTACGCCGCATATTCGGACGCCAGCGACATTTTGGCTATAGATGTCTATCCGATTCCGAATTATCCCATCAGTCAGGTGAGCGACTATATGCAGCGGGCGCGCTGGACCGCGCTGGAGCGAAAGCCAGTCTGGTTGATCGCCCAAGCCTTTGGCGGCGTAGAGCATTGGCCGCGCTCGCCGACGGCGTCCGAGTTGCGGAACATGGTCTATCAAGGCTTGGTTGGCGGAGCCAAGGGCGTGTTGTTTTACCGCTATTGCGAGGAGAACGAACGCCACATCCAGCCCCTCGCCTTGTGGCGAGAAGTGCAGCATCTTGCGGCCGAGCTTGCCGAATTAGGCCCGGTGCTCTTGCAGGAGGAGCACCGCTTGGAAGCACAACCGACCCGTGGTGAGGTCGCAGTGGCGATCAAAGAATACAAAGGCGATTTTTACGTATTTGCCGTCAATGTCGCCGAAGATTCGCGGCAACTCGACTTGCGTCTGGAGGGCTTGCCGCCGCTGGGAAGGGCCGAAGTGCTCCGTGGGCAGGCGGTGCCGACGCTGGCCAATGGGCGACTCGCCGCGGAGTTAGGGCCGCTGGGCACGGCGGTTTTTCGCTTGCAGACAGCGGGCATTTGAACAGGTAATCCACTGGCGTTGGAGCCAGTTAAAGGGGAGAAGACTATGGCCAAAAGGGTGGCCCTCAATAAGCGAGAGCGAGAGCGAATGAAGAAGATTCTCTTGGTGCGCCGCGCTGAATTGCTCAGCGATTTGGACGGCACCGAGCACGAGATTGACGAGTTGCAAGACCCCAAAGCCGACGATCTCGACCGAGCAGTCGAGGCCGGAGCCATGGAGCTTTTGGTGGCACTGGGGGATACTGAGCGCCGCGAGTTGGAGGAGGTCACGCTGGCGCTCGAGAAGCTAGAAAGCACGACGTATGGCAAGTGCGAAGCCTGTCTCGAACAGCCCTTAAACTTGTGTCCGACCTGCCCGTTTATTCCCAAGCCGCGCTTGGAGGCCCTGCCCACGGCGCGGCTGTGCGTGTCCTGTCAGGAGGCCGAGGAGCAAAACCAGATTCCGTCTTATACCCGGCTGCGCCCACGGCGGATGTTGGACATAGAAGAATTCTCGCATCCGCTAATGGATTCAGAAGACGACAAATAGGTGCTTAATCGCGTTATTCGCGTCGATAGAAAGGCGGCCCAAGCTGCTCCAAACAAGCTTGGGCCGCCTTTGTGCGAGGATTGGAATTGGGATTGGGAGACTAAGGAGCCAGTTCTTTTAGCTCGGCCATAGTGGCGAGCCGCACGTTTTTGAGCTGGCGCTGGTAGCCTATGACTGCGGCTAAGGCATTGATTTGGGCCTGCGTCAAGTTGCCTTGGGCTTGGAGCAATTGCTGGCTGTCGGCCAAGCCGAGCTCAAAACGGCTCTGCTCGACGTCATAGGTGCGCTGGGCAAATTCAAGGGCGGCTTGGCGCAGGTCAATCTGGCGCTCGGCCTCGTGGACTCGGCGCGTAGCGTCGCGAACTTGCTGGATGATTAGACGGCGCTGCTGCTCGCGGCCGAGGCGACTTTGCTCCAAAGCGATGCGCGCTTGGCTGATGTCGGCTTGCCGTTGGCCGCTGTCGATCAGCGGCAGACTTATCTGTAGATCGACGCCCCATCGATTGCGCTCGAAATTGTCGCTGACAGCGCTGATTTCGCTGCCGCGTCCTTGCATGCTGACATTGGCACTCAAGGTCGCGTTAATGCCATTGCGGCGGCGGGTCTCCACGAGATTCAATTCGTTGATTTCCTCGGAAATTTCCGCTCGTTTCATGTCGGTGCGACGCGCCAAGCCGATTTCAAGGGCGCGTTGGGCGTCAATGGGGTGAATCTCGTACTGGACCTCAGAGTCGATTTCGAGTGGTTCCCACACATCGAGTCCGAGAGTTTGGCGAAGCAGGTCGCGGCGCGATTCGATATCGGTTTGCGCTTGGTCGTACGTGGCTTCGGCCTGTAGCATCTCGACTTGTAAGCGCAGGGCTTCCACTTCGGCGATGAGGCCGACTTCAAATTTTCGTTGCGCCAATTCCAAGTTGGCACGCGACTGGGCTAGGCGCTGTTCCTCTATTTCGAGTTCCCGGACGCTCTGCACTAGGTCGTAGTAATCGTCGATGACTTGGCCTTCTAGTTGGAGCCGCTGGCGGTCGAGGTTGAAGCGTGCGCTTTGCAGGCTGTACTCGGCGCGTTTGAGCGCGATTTCTTCGCTGGGCCGAGCGAGTAGGTCCCGCTCGTAAGCAAGGCGCGTCGAACCCGAGTAGTCGAGGAAGTTCTCGCGGCGATTGGATGAGAAGTCGCGGCGTAGAGCCACGGAGTTTAGTGTGAATTGGCCGAGGTGGCGCAGGCGCTGGGTCATGCGCAGGTTGCCCGAGTAGGAGACATCGGTATTCTCTTCGCGGACTCGGGTTTGGAGGGCGATGTTTTCTTGGGTGTCGCGCAGTTCGGTGAAACTAGGAGCGGTGACAACGGCGTTCATGTTGAAGGCAAAAGGTGCTTGGGCCGCTGTTAGTCGGACGCGGCTGTTGTCTAGAGTTTGTTGGTTTATTTGGTGTTGCAGGTTGTTTTGCATGGCCAAGTCGATGCACTCTTGCAGCGAGAGAACCTCGGCTGTCGAACAGGTGGTGGCGATTAGCAAACCGACGAGTGTCCATTGGTGTTTCATCGCGGAAGCCCCTTCTTATGGATGGCGAGCGAAATGCAGCGATTGAGCGATTGTCTGTAATTATACAACACGGTTTTTACCACGCCAACCGCGCCGCCATTTTTCGTCAGCGAGTTTAATGTTTAATGTTTAATATTATTAGACTTAAGCCTATCACGAATCTAAAGGAGCAATGCCATGACCGTCCTCACTTCGCAAGTATTGGCGGACAAAAAAACCGCCGCCGACCTCGCAGTTAAAATTTTTGCCGACGGTGCCGACCGCGGGAGTATGCTGGCGAGTTATGCCAACCCGCTAGTCGCTGGGTTTACGACCAATCCCACTTTGATGCGCCAAGCCGGCGTCACCGATTACCGGATCTTTGCCCACGACATCGTCGCGGCCATTCCCGACCGCCATATTTCCTTTGAGGTCTTTTCAGACGAGTTCGACGACATGGAGCGCCAAGCCCGCGAGATCGCCACTTGGGGCGAAAACGTGTACGCCAAAATCCCCGTTAGCAACACCAAAGGCGAGGTCAGCTACGACTTGGTCCATCGGCTGTCTCACGCCGGGGTCAAGGTTAATGTCACGGCGATCTTTCTGCTCGACCAAGTGCGAGAAGTGGCGGCCGCAGTCGAGGGCGGAGCACCGTGCTGCGTGTCGGTCTTTGCTGGCCGCATTGCCGACGCCGGGCTGGACTACATGCCGGTCATGGCCGAGTCGGTTGAATTGCTCGCGTCTAATCCCCGAGCCGAACTCATCTGGGCCAGCCCTCGCGAGGTGTACAATGTCGTCCAAGCCGACAGTATCGGCTGCCACATCATCACCTGCACTAGCGACATCATCAAAAAGCTGCCGACCTTGGGCAAGGAGTTGGGGCAGTTCTCGCTAGAGACGGTGCAGATCTTTTACGCGGATGCCACGGCTGCCGGTTACAGCCTGTGACCGCGGCGGATGAGTTACACCCAGCAATACTTGACCGCGGCGGCTCAAGTCATTGAGCAGCTAGATCGCCAGGCGATCGAGGCGATAGTCCAACTCGTCGTCGAGACCCGTCAGCGCGATGGGCGGCTCTTTATCCTCGGCGTGGGGGGGAGCGCGGGCAATGCGAGCCACGCGGTCAACGACTTTCGCAAGATCGCTGGCATTGAGTCCTACGCCCCCACGGACAACGTCTCGGAACTGACGGCGCGTATCAACGACGAGGGCTGGGAAACGGCCTTTGCCAACTGGCTGGCTGGCAGTCGGCTAAACGAAAAGGATCTGATCTTGGTCTTGTCCGTCGGCGGCGGCCATCGCCCACTGAATACCAGCGTCAACTTGATCGCAGCACTGGAGTACGCCAAAGAGGTCGGAGCCAAAATCTGCGGCATCGTGGGACGAGATGGCGGCTTTACGGCCCAAGTCGCCGATGCCTGCGCGATTGTGCCGACGGTCGCGCCGGATGCGGTCACGCCGCTGACGGAATCCTTCCAAGCTGTTATATGGCATCTAATTGTCTCGCATCCCGAGGTACAGGTGGAGCGCACCAAGTGGTAGATGCGCTCGCCTCTCAAACGAAAGGTTGAACATGTCTGCGGTCCCCCGAGACCTGCGCCAGTTTTTGCACCGCTATATCCCAGACTTAGAAAAAGAAATGTTCTCGTTCCTCGCAGTGCGCGAACCCGAGGACTTCCTGTATCGGCTGATGCGCGACTACCCGGAACGCGGCGGCAAGCGATTCCGCCCGGCGCTGGTGCTCTTGGCTTGCCAAGCCTGCGGCGGCGACGTGAAGAAAGCCATGCGAACTGCGGTGGCCTTTGAAATGTTCCAGTCGTTTGCCGTAGTTCACGACGATATTGAAGACGATTCGGAGATGCGGCGCGGCAAGCCCTGTTTGCACAAGTTGCACGGGGTTCCATTGACCATTAACGTCGGCGATGCCCTGTACGCCAAGGTCTTTGAAATCCTCAGCGCGAACCGCGCCGCGTTGGGGGCAGATGTCGCGCTCGATTTGATGGAGGAGATGATCCGCGGCTCGTGCGAGACGTTTGAGGGACAGGCATACGACGTGGGCTGGATTCGCCAGCGTTACATTCCCAGCGAGGGCGAGTTTATGACCATGTTGCGCAAAAAGACCGGGTGGTACACGGGCCGGGGGCCGTGTACGGCCGGGGCTATTATCGCGGGGGCCGATGTGGACTTGCGAACTCGCATCGGCGATTTCGGCGAGTCCATGGCCATCGCGTTCCAGCTCCGAGACGACCTGCTGAACTTGAGTTCTTCCGAACAGGATGCTGGTTCTGCGCCTGGGGTTACTTCCGGGGCCTACGGCAAAGAGCGGGGGGGGGATATTGCGGAAGGGAAGCGGACCTTAATTATCATTGACCTCTTAGGCAAATGCACGGCTGAGGAACGCGAAGAAGTGCTGGCGATCTTGCACCAAGAGCGTCAACGCAACACAATTGCCGAGATCGAGCGGGTCATCGCCTTGGTTGAGCACTACGAATGCGACCGCTACGTCGAGGGCGTGTGCCAGCAGAAGGTCGCAGAGAGCTTGGTGCAGCTAGGGAAACTTCCGGCCAATCCCACGCGCGATATGCTGGGAGAAATGCTGGACTTTCTGGTCCAGCGCGCCTTTTAGTCCACTACTGGATTTGCCAAATAAGCGAGAAGTAACTGCGCTGTGTTGACGATGCCGTCCCACGCGCAGATTTCGTATCCGTGCGTGTTATCGCCTGGGTAGCCAATCAACGCCGCGCGCGCAATGGCACCGGACGTTTTGGCAATTGACGAGTCGCTGGAGTACGAAGTGAGGACGGCCGTCTGAATGCCGAATCCGCAAGCGGTGGCTAGGGCGTCAAAGCGGTCGATGATGCGCGCGTCGTACAAACCGCGACTGTCCCGGACGCCGATGATGGGATCGCCGCTGTTGGCCGTGCCGTATTCGGCGGCCGCGGGTGCGATGTCAACGGCAACAGCCGCTTCAACCGGCAGCCGCCCGAGGGCGTAGATCGCGCCGTGGCCGCCGATTTCTTCGCTGGAACTGGCCACGAGATATACGTCTTGGGTCGGTCGGGCCTCCCGCAAGTGCAAGCCCGCTTCGAGCATGGCCGCCAAGCCGGCGCGGCAATCGAGATTGTAGCCGCAGACACAATCGCCTAGCCGCCCGAGCATCTTGTGTTTGCCGGCGATGACGACCCGAGTGCCGGCGCGGATCCCGCGCTGAGCCAGTTCTGCGGCCGCGAGCCTCGTTTCAACCCACATCTGTTCCCACTTGATTGGTTGGCCGTTTTTGAGTGGCCCGGCTGGACTTTCTGTGGAGACGTGTTTGGCACCGATGGAGAGGACGCCCGGGCAGAGGCCGTCCGGTGCTAGAATCTCTACTGGACTCTCGCCTAGTGCCCAAGGATGCAAGCCGCCCAATGGCTGTACCCTGATTTTGCCGTCGGATTCAACGCGCTTGACGATGAGCGCGATCTCGTCCTTGTGGGCGATGGCGGCCACGGGCTGATCGTGGCTTTGGCCCTTGATGTGGATGATGATGTTGTCGGCTGCGTCCTGCCAGACGGCATCGCCGATGGGGGCGGCGAGCTCGGTGACGAGGGCGTCCATCGCGGATTCCGCGCCCGAGGGCGCGTGTGCGGCGAGCAGTTGCTCGACAAAGCCGTAGAGGCGTTGGGCATCAATGGTCATGGAGTGCTCCCAATGGAAAATAGACCAAGATAATTAGGAGCAAGCCGCTGGGCAATGAAAACGCCGCTACGGGAAACTTCAGGCTGCGGCGGCGAGCGATCCAATCACTTCTTCGGCCAGCCCGCGCAAGGTCTTTTGCAGTCGCAGGCGGCCCCGGCTGACGCGCGATTTGACCGTGCCGACCGGGCAGTTGAGGATCTTGGCAATTTCCTCGTATGAGAGTCCTTTCAAATCGCGGAGGAGCACGGCGGCGCGAAATTCCGCGGGCAGGCCCTCAATGGCGTTGACGACGAGAGACTTGACGCGGTTGCCGTCGGTCTGTTCTCCGGGGAGTGGGTCCTTGGCCGCCGGTTCGTAAAAGGCGATGGTCTGTTCGTCGTCACTGGGACTAATCGGAATCCAATTCCAGCGCTTGCGGCGGCGCAACTCGGTTTTGGCCAAGTTGCCGGCAATGGTGTAGAGCCACGTGGAAACCTGTTCGATGGCTGGGTACTGGTGGCTGTGGCGCAGACAGCGGAGAAAAGTCTCTTGCACGATATCCTCGGCTGTTTCCTTGTCGCCGACAAAGCGATAGACAAAGTTGTACAAGGGGATGCGGTAGCGTTTGACCAATACGTCGAGGTAGCCTTGGTCTTCGGCCACCCGCAGCAAAATTTCCCGATCCGTGAGTTCATTGGTAGCGATCATGGTTGTGCTCCTTTCTGATACAATTCAAATGATTATCGTCATGGCTATGCGTACACATGCAACAATCGTGCCATTTGTGTATTAAGGTGAAAATATGCGTCTTATCGCCCATTTTTAGGGGTAATTGGTAACAAAAAGCCGAATGTAGCACTCAAAAATCTGAGAATCCTCAGATTTTTGAGGCGTGTCTTTTGACAGGTACCGGGGCGAGTGGTAGATTTCGCACCGGTAAATTCACCCGCGTAATTGCTGAAAATGGAGTGCTTTCGTGCAAGAGTTGGCCACGCGCTTGGAGGCCTTGTGCCAAGCCAAAGGGACGGAAAAATTCTCGGCTGAAGAAATAGTCGAGCTGTTGGCAGATGGCGAAGAGGTAGATTGGATCATCGATCAAATATTACCAGCGGCCACTGAGGCCGATCGCCGCGAACTGGGCCAAGTACTCACCGAAATCGCCGCTGCGGTGGCACCTGCTGACGCCGCAGATGCAGACGATGAAGAACCGGCCACAGTGGAGGAATTGGACTTGGCCCAACTTCAGCAGGCCCTGCCGCCCGGAGTTGACGTGCAGCAAGTCGAGCAAATGCTGCGCTCGCCACAGGGAGCGATGCTGGCCGATTTTAGCGCCTTTTGCCAAGAGCGCGGGGTGGATGGCGAGTTGGGCCAAGCGCAGATGAGTGAGGCCATGCGGGAATTGCACGAGGAGTGGTTGCAGACGCCGCGGCCCGCGTTAGAAGGGAAAAAACCGGCCGACGCGCTGGAGGGCGGTCGGCTCTTTCCCAACAAGGTAGAGACTTTCCGCCGCGAAACCCCCAAAATTGGCCGCAACGATCCGTGTCCCTGTGGCAGCGGCAAGAAGTTCAAGAGATGCTGCGGCAAGGCAGCTTGAGATGGCCCAGCTCTGCCCCTCTACGACCATTGAAGGCGTCCATGTCGCCGAATTACAGTCGCACGGCGACGAGCGGGGCCGTTTTACCGAAGTGTATCGCAAAGAGTGGTTTCCCCAGCGCGGTTGGGATGCCTTGCAGTGGAGCCGCTCGGAGTCGCAGCAGGGGGTGCTGCGCGGCTTGCACTATCACCATCACCAAGTTGACTACTGGCACTGTGGCATGGGTGCGTTGCGCGTCGGGCTGCTCGATCTGCGCCGCAGTTCGCCGACTCGCGGGCAGGGGCAAGTCATCGAATTAGACCAAGAGGCATTGCGGGGCGTTTTTATCCCAGCGGGGATAGCGCATGGCTTTTACGCCGTCACCGACGCAATGCTTTTCTACTTAGTCGATTCCTACTACGACGGCACGGACGAGTGGGGTGTGGCTTGGGACGATCCCGATGTGGGGTTGGACTGGGGTATTGAGGGGATGCCGATTCTCTCGCCGCGGGACCAAAACAACCCAAGGCTGCGGGATATTCCACTAGAGGAGTTGCCGGGCTAAGATACGTTATTCGTTAGCCGAGGTACTGGTATCCTTGTTGTAAATCATGTAGGAATCTGCCCTGCTCAATCTAAGTATGACGATTGTGGAAATAGGCGGAACTCTCCTATATACCATATTGACGGAACCCTCTTATATACCCTACTTATTTAATAGATGGTTTAGAGCGAATGGACCTGTTTTTTTTGGTAAAATTTGCCTGAATTGGTTACCCTTGATCATGCTAATGTGAGCACACAGTTACAAAGGAGTTTATCGAATGATTGCGGAGACGAGCACAGTAGTCTATCGAGCCATTAGCTTGGGTGCAGGAGCACAGAGTTCAGTTCTAGCACTTCTCTTGTCTCGGTCTGACCCTCGCTTGGCCGAGCTTGGCTATCCCAAGCCGGACGTCGCTATCTTCGCCGATACCGGATGGGAGCCGGACTATGTGTACCGTCACTTGGACTGGCTTGAGGCGCAACTTGAGTACCCGTTGCTCCGCGTGTCAGACGGAGACCTGAAGACTAACTTAAAAAAAGGACGCACGGTATCGGACCACCGCTTTGTCGATGTCCCTTTATTTTTAGTCAATCAAGACGGCAAGAAGGGTATGCTGAGACGACAATGTACTAATCACTACAAGATAAGACCTATCTATCGGCGGATCAGAGAACTTGCTGGTGGACGGCGTGGCCGGCCATTCCCGAATGGTAAGCATGCCGAAATGTGGCTTGGGATTTCACTGGACGAGGGCGGCCGCATGAAGCCAAGCAGAGAACCTTGGGTTGAGCATCGCTGGCCACTCGTCGACCTCGGAATGTCGCGCCACGATTGCGTTGAGTGGTTTTCTGCTGAGTATCCAGGTCGCCATTTGCCCCGATCTGCCTGTGTTATATGCCCGTATCGATCCGACGAACATTGGCTCGAACTGAAGCGGTCGGAACCAGCTAGTTATGACGAAGCCGTGGAGTTTGACCGTTGGCTCCGTAGCAGCAAAGAGACGCCCGTACGCAAGTTGCTGGATGGTCGTCCATACCTTCATGCCTCACGGCGACCCCTCGCCAGTGTTATCGCAGAACGAGAAATAGAAGGTCTCAACGGAGGCAATCACTTCAACAATGAGTGCGAGGGGCTCTGCGGTGTATGAAGCAGAGGCGATCTCGGTCAACCCTAAGTACCCGCTATATCCCTATCAGCGGCAAGTGCTGGCCGACATCGTCCGTGCTCTATCATCCCCTGAACGTCGAGCTGTCGCGCACCTTCCTACCGGTGCCGGAAAGACCCGAATTGCATCCCACACAGCCTGTCATTTGCTCAATGAGAAAGACACCGATGACTCCCTTGTCATCTGGTTGGCGGCTACAGAGGAGCTTTGCGAACAGGCAGCAGACCAACTCGTAGAGGCTTGGACTTATCTAGGGCGGCGCGATGTCTGCATTCATCGACACTGGGGAAATCGGTCGCTTGATCTACGGCGTCTGCCATCCGGGTTTTTGGTGACGGGTCTTGCCAAACTGCGCTCTATTGCGTTCCAAGACAATACCCTCCTTGCCCATCTTGCACACTGTGCCGCGGCTGTCATCTTTGACGAGGCTCATCAGGCAGTTGCGGAAACCTACAATTTTATAACTGAGCAACTATGTAGTGTAAGGCCGCCACTTCTTGGCCTTACAGCCACGCCGGGCCGTACTACGAGTCTCACGGACACAGATTATCGACTTGCCAATATGTTCAATCACAAAAAGGTTTCGATAGACCCAAGGGGGCACGATAGTCCTGTTACCTATCTGATCCAGAACCGTTATCTAGCTGATCCATGTTTTGTACCTATTAGCTTCGACTCTAACAGTGCAATCGCTGACCCTCAACCCGGCATGGATTACAGCAGGGATGATCTCGACAATTTAGGCCGCAACCATGAACGCATACTCAAAATCGCCGAACTTGCAGAGAAAGCGGCTGAGCGGCACCCGCGTACCATTGTGTTCTGTCCCTCAGTGGAAAGTGCTCAGGAATGCAACACGCTTCTGCAAGTCAAAGGGGTCGTAACTAACGTCATTACCGCCAATACCCATAGTGAAGATCGCCGGGCTATTATAGACGGTTTTAGAAGCGATAGCAGGGAGCATATAGTGTTGTTCAACTATGGCGTACTCACTGCCGGTTTCGATGCGCCCCGGACGCGATGCGTCATTATCGCTCGCCCGACTACTTCGTTAGTGCTCTATTCGCAAATGGCGGGACGAGCCATGCGAGGTCCTAGGGCTGGTGGAAATTCAAAAGCTGAGATACTCACCGTTGCCGACACGAATCTTCCGGGATTCGGGTCTGTGACTGATGCCTTTACAAACTGGGAGGATCTATGGTCGACCAACTCGCCGAACTACTAGAAGATGCGGATCGCAGCCTATTTCCGGGTAATTTTACTATAAGGGCTCTTAGGGACAGTCGGTATCACAATACCGCTTATGCTATTGCCGAACTCATTGACAATTCGATAGAAGCAAATGCTGGATGTATTGACCTCCTCTGCATGGAACAGCCGCATAGGCTAGGAACACAGACCCGGCCGAGAGTTTCTGGAGTAGCTATACTAGATGATGGTGATGGGATGGATGTGCGAACTCTCCTTGACGCCCTCAAGTTTGGTGGGGGAACCCGTCATAACTCAGATAGAGGTGTAGGAAAATACGGAATGGGCCTTCCAACCTCGTCAATGTCGCAATGCAAAAGAGTGGATGTATGGACGTGGCAGAATGGTTTAGGTTCGGTATGGCACTCCAGCATCGACGCTGACGAAATCGAGCAAGGGAACCATAAAGTTCCCATTCCCGATCAGGAGACGCCTATACCCGAGGTGTGGAGAACGGCAGGCAGCGATAATATATATGAAAATCGCTCGGGTACGCTTGTCGTCTGGACCGAACTGGACAAGATTCAGTGGAGAACCGGCAGCACTATCCTCAAACACACAGCACGGGAGGTTGGGCGCATTCATCGGCACTGGATTGATGCGGAGATGACAAGAATACGAATCGGCTTTTTTCTTAATAATCGCCCTACTGAAATTGAGAACGAGGGTTATATCGTCGCGAACGATCCCCTCTACTTGATGAGTCCCTCGTCTACTCCTGAGCCTTGGAACAACAAACAGATGTTTAGGGAGTGGTCCAAAAAAGAGTATCCGCATATCGTGGAGGGTAAAGAGGTCTCTATTGAGGTAAAGTATTCAATCGTTAAGCCTGAAGCCTTACAGACGAACATGATTACACGGAATCCCGGTGCTGAAAAGCATGGAACACACGCTAGGCACAATATCGGCGTATCGGTTATTCGGGAGGAGAGGGAGATTGTCCTTGAAGATGCCTTCCTTAGAGAAGGTGGCAGTGCTGAAAATCCACAGAACCGTTGGTGGGGTTGCGAGGTGCGTTTTCGTCGTAGTTGCGATGAATTATTTGGCGTGGATCACAACAAACAGATGGTTGCAAACTTCACTCAAGCTGCGAAAACGCTCGCTCGTGATGATCGTCCCAATCAGGTCATACTAGATGAAATGGGAATCGACGACGACATCATCTATACTATAGTAGGGGATATCCGAGACCAAACTCGCGCCATGATGGGACAAATCAGACAAATGTTTGCACAGCGCCGAGACACCCAAAATGGCGAGGGAAGGAGAAGTCCCGAAAAAAAGGCTGCGAAGACTGCCACTGACGCAGACCGAGAGGCTATAGAGGCCGGTAAAGAGACGCCGACTAACACTGACAGAGACCGTGAGCAAATTCCATCCCAAGAGCGAGAGGATCGCCTTGCGGAACAGTTTGTTGCGTCTGGTCAGACTGCTCAAGATGCCCAACAACGTGCGAAGCTGTTGGTCTCGGAAGACCTCTCGTACCAGTTCAACTCGATCCAGCTTGACGGATATCAGATTTTTAATGTGCGCTCGAACCAAGGAGTCCTGCACATCAACCTCAATACCGATCACCCGATCTATGATTTCCTCAAGCACATTGAAGACGACCTTCCAGAAGACGCCGACGAGAATGACCCTGCGTTCCAAGCCAGCGTCGCAATCAGATTATTGCTGTCTTCGTGGGCTCGGATGGAAGATCAGACCGAATCACGGGAGGATCGAATATACATTCAGCACATTGCTGTGAATTGGGGTCGTCAGGTAGACAAGGCCATCAGTCAACTGCGTGATCGAGATGGATAGATGGACGGGCAGATAGGGGACTTGTTGAGCGGTGTTTGTTCAGGTGCCAAACATCTCATCATTGCAGCGCCGTACATCAAAGCTGATGCTCTTACTAAAGTTCTGGCCGACGTTAGTCCAGAAGCATCCCTCATCTGTATAACAAGGTGGAATTTACATGACTTCGCAGCAGGTGTGTCCGACACCGAATGCCGCACTATTGTCACGGAGCGTGGAGGCTCTTTCAGGCTCCACCCCTCACTTCACGCTAAATACTATCGAATCGATGATGTGATCCTTGTTGGGTCTGCCAACCTCACATCTTCCGCAATGGGCTGGGCACCTCATCCTAATTTGGAGATTCTCTGTCGTCCAGGAGATGACTTTGACGCGGAGACTTTTCAGCGCTCTCTGTTTGAGGGAGCAAGAGAAATCAGTGCCGAGGAATTCGCACGTTGGGAATTCATAGCTAAGATCGGGGCTCAGGAGATCAGAAAAGTAACTGGTGCTACGCCTCGACTTGATACTTGGAGACCGGAGACTCGTGATTTCAGACACTTAGAGCTCTCTTATCAGGGCAAAGAAGATGAGATAGCTTCATCCGACGAACAGCGAGCGGCACAGCGAGACATTCAAGCTCTTCAAATCCCTCTATACTTAACTGATGGACAGGTCCGAACGTGGGCATCGTCTTGTCTGCTTACAGCCTCCTTTACCAATGACGTGATACGGCTACATGGCACGGATATAACACGCTCTTCCCGTTCGCTCGCCGGGGCCTATAATCTCGAGATTACCAAGGCTCGCAGAGACATGGAAACCGTCCAGAACTGGCTCGCATTCCTCATGCCAGAGATACTGTTAAGAAGCCCATAACTACTGAATCGACATTCTCTCGATTCTCTTCTACATAGAGGAGTTGTTAGCTAATGGAATTTGATTTGCTGAAAGCCCTCTTAGACACGCACGCGTTGCGCCTTGCCCCTCCGGGCGAGGTGTTTTGGTACACCTCGGGCACAGTCGGCCCCTATTACATCAACACCGAATACCTCTATGGCGGGCCAGAGCAAGCGCAGCAACTACTCGCTTTCATTGACGAGCGCAAAGAGGAAGCGGACTTTCCACAGCGTTTGCAGGAACGCGTGGAAAAGCAATACGCGGAAAATGCCGTGTATCGCCAAGTCGTCGATGGATTGGTTGGGCTGGCGCGAGAAAGCGGTGCATACTTTAACAGCGTATCCGGCGGTGAGCGGCGAGACTGGTTTTTTTCTGTCGCCGTAGCCGAGCGGTTGGGAAAGCCGTCGCTGTTGATTTACAAGGATGGGCGCACCTTGATGTTGGATGACCAAAAGCTGCGATCGGTGTGCGCCAACGACATGGATGTGCTGCATGTAGCCGACTTGGTGACCGAGGCGTCGAGTTACGTGCGCGATTGGATTCCGGCCGTGGCCGCAGGTGGGGGGCGGATAGCGTATGCGGCCAATGTGATTGACCGGGGCCAGGGCGGCCTTGAGACGCTCTCAAAGGAGGGTGTTGCGGCCGGAGCGCTCATGCGGATTGACGACGCTCTGTTTGATCGCTTGTACGCGATGGGGCAGATTGACGCGGTGCGCCATGCCTTGCTCATCCACTACCGCCGCGACCCGCACGCGGCCATGCGGGCCTTTCTCCAAGAGCATCCCCAGATTGTGCGAGTCGCTCTCAAGGGAGATGATGCCAAGGCCGCTGAGCGCGCGCGCTTATTGGTTGCTGAAAATCCCTACGCACTCGACGAGGCACTCTGGCGGGATTGAGCTACCCCGCTGCTGCCGCTTCTAATTCCTCGCCATCGACCCGCACCGAAACAAGCTGAGAAACCCCTTCCTCGGGCATGGTGACGCCGTGCAGAGCGTCGGCGGCCGCCATGGTGATCTTGTTGTGCGTCACGACGACGAATTGCGTCTCGCAGGCAAATTCCTTGAGCACATGCACGAAGCGATTGATGTTGGCGTCGTCGAGCGGGGCATCGACTTCATCGAGGATACAGAACGGGCTGGGTTTGACTTGATAGATGGCAAAGAGCAGTGCGATGGCCGTCAGCGCCCGCTCGCCGCCCGACAGCAGGGCAATGTTTTGCAGGCGCTTGCCGCGCGGACGGGCGATGATGTCGATATGGGCCTCTAGGGCATCGACGTTTTCTTCGAGGTAGAGGTCGGCTTCGCCACCGGGGAAGAAGCGGACAAAGGTCTCCTTGAACGTCTCGCGGATCTGCGCGAAAGACTTGAGGAACATCCGCCGCGCCGTGCGGTCAATTAGGCCGAGGGTCTTCTTCAGATCCTCGGCGGCGATGACTAGGTCGTCGCGCTGTTGGCGGAGAAAGTCATAGCGCCCCTTTTGTTCTTGATGTTCTTCCAAGACGCCTAAGTGTACCGAGCCCAAGCGATGTAGGGACTGCCGCAACTGGTCGATGCGCTGTTGCGCGGCTTCCGCGTCGATGGCTTCGTTGAGAGGACCGAGGGCCGAGACATCGCAGTGATACTCCTCCTGCAAGCGCTCGCGAATGTGCTGAGTCTGTAGCTGCAACTCGGAGATGCGCACTTCGAGGCTGGTGCGCTGCTCGCGCTGCTCGTTGAGTTGCCGCTGCAAGTGGCTGATGTTTTCCTGCAACTCGCGGTTTTGCGCATTGGCTGCGGCCCAGTGCTGGCGGCGTTGGTCTTGCTCGGCAGCCAAGGTCTCGCGGCCTTGATGCAGACCCTTGAGTTCGTCCGCCAAGGCCGTGATGCGCGCACTGCACTCGGCCTGTTGACGCTCAGCCGCGACCCCTTCAGCCGCTAGCCGATCGATGTTATTGTGCAGGTTCTCGTCGATGTTTTTCAGGCGGGTGGCGTCGCGCTCTAGCCCTTGGACTATTTCGGCGGTGCGGGCGTGTTCCACCTGCAGGGTGCCGAGTGCTTCGCGCCGCTCGCGGCGGCGGGTTTCGCTCTGTTTGAGGTCCTCTTCCAAAGCACCGCTTTCCTCGCTGAGACGGGTGCTCTCGGTCTCGTTGTGGCGCAGGTGCTCGGCTTGTTCGGCGATGCTTTGGTCGAGAGCTTGGCGGCGCTTGGCTAAACTGGTGCTTTCACTGTGGAGTTGCGCGAGGCGGGCAGCGAGCCGCTCGGCGTCAGCGCAGGTGCGCTGGTGCTGGTGGACCTGCTCGCGCTCCTTGGTGCGCCAAGTTTCGGTCTCAGCGGCTAGGCTTTCTAGGCGTTGAGTGAGCGCGTCGAGTTGCTCGGTGAGTGTGTCGAGCCGGGGGCCGAGGGCTGCGTAGCGGGCTTTTTGGTGGGCGACGAGCGAGCGCAAGGTGCGGATTTCCCGCCCGCGGCCGAGGACCCCTGAATCCTCGGCTTGACTCTGACCGCCCGACGCGAGGCCAAAAAGATCGACGGCATCGCCTTCGGGCGTGACGCAGCGCACGTAGGCATCCGGGTAGCGGCGCGTCAGAGCCAATGCGGTTGGCAGGTCGTCCACTAGAAAGGTGTTGTGCAACAAGCCGGCGACTAGGGGGGCGATGGAGGCTTCGGGTTGCACGTAGCTCAGCAGCGGGCCGCGCAGCCCGGGCATGGGTGCTGGGGTTAAAGCCGGGCCGAGGGTGCGCGGGGGTGCCGCTAGCGAGAGAATGCCGACGCGCCCGGAACGCTCTCGGAGATGGGCAATGCCTTGGAGCAGGCCGCTGTCCGAGTCGGCGATCAGTGCTTGCAGGGCCTCGCCGAGGGCGACCTCAACCGCGCGGGCGCATGCTGTTTCGACTTCGACTAGGTCGCCGAGTACGCCGCGAAAGAGAGCGGCGTGGGGCGATTCGAGCATCAAGGTGCGGACCCCGCTCTGATAGCCTTCGTAGCCGGTGCGGACTTTTTCGAGGACTTGGAGCCGCGCTTGGTTGGCCTCAGCGGCGCGCCGAGCGGCATCGCGTTGTGCGCCGAGGTCGCGGAGATTCTTCTCGGTTTGGTCGCGGCCGGCGAGGGCAGTGGTGCGTTGTTGTTGGCAGGTGAATAGCTGCTGGCGCGTTTCGGCGAGAGTGGCTTCGGCCGCTTCGGCCGCTTGCAGTGCTTGGGTGCGCTCGGTTGTGGCTGCTTCCTCTTCAGTGTGTATGGCAACGGCGCGTTCGTCGAGTGCGTCGCGCTCGGCCTGTTGGCGCTCGAGCGCACGGCTTATTTCGCTTCCTTGGCGCAGGTATTCCATGCGCCCGCGCTGGCGTTGGTCTAGCTCTGCTCGGTAGCGGTCGTATTCCTCTTCGGCTTGGGAGGCGCGCTGCTGGTGGGGCTGCAATTCCCGTTCTATTTGCCCAAAGGTCGTGCGCGCTTCGTCGAGGTGGGCGGTATTGTCGCGGCGCTGTTGCTGCACGGCTTCGAGTTGGCTTATGTAATCAGCGCGCTCACGGGCCGTGCGTTCGCGGATTTGTTCGGCTGCCTCGCGCCGCTCGCGTATGGCTACGAGGAGTTGTTCGCGCTCGTGGATGGCTTCGATGCGGCGATTGAGTTCGAGGCCCGCTTCTTGCATGGCCTTCTCGGCTTCAGTCAGCACGAGGCGCGCCTTTTCGAGCTCGGCCTCACGGCTGGTGAAGCGGGTATAGCCTTCTTCGGCCGCCTTGCTGAGTGCGGCGAATTCGTCTTGTAGTGGGTTAATTTGGGTGTTGAGGGCGAAGAAGCGCTGGCGACCCAAGCGCACGTCGAGTTGGTCCAATTCCCCTTTGAGTTCGCGGTAGCGGCGCGCCCGGCCCACTTGGCGGCCGAGATAGTCAACTTGGCGTTTGACCTCGGCGATGATGTCTTCAATCCGCTGTAGATCGGCTTGGGTGGCTTCTAGGCGGTTGCGCGTGGAGCGCCGGCGAACTTTGTATTTGGTAATGCCGGCGGCCTCTTCGAGGATGCGGCGACGGTTCTCGGTCTTGTCGCTGATGATTTCATCGACCATACCCTGCTCCATTACCGCATAGGCACCTTGGCCCAAGCCGGTATCCATAAGCAGGTTGGTAATGTCGAGGAGGCGGCAGGGGATCTTGTTGAGTAGGTAATCGCTTTCGCCGGAGCGGAAAAGACGCCGGGTTAGCACGACCTCAGTAAATTCGACGGGCAGCGCATTATCGCGGTTTTCAATCGCCAGCGCGACTTCGGCCATGCCGAGGGCCTTGCGCTGGCGAGTGCCGGCAAAGATCACGTCCTCCATGCGCTGGCTGCGGAACGTGCCGGCGCGCTGTTCGCCTAAGACCCAGCGGATGGCCTCCACTACATTGGACTTGCCACAGCCATTGGGACCGACGATGGCGGTAATGCCTGGTTCAAAGGGAATGACGATCTTTTGGGCGAAGGACTTAAAACCGAAAATCTCGAGTTGATTGAGGCGCACGGTCTAGCTCCTGCCGGGCGCTGGGGAGGGGCGCTCGTGGGGGTGAGGTACGGGCGATGCTAGGGGAGCGAGTGATGGCTCAGGGAAAAGCCATTCATCTAAGTACTTAAAACGAGAAACCCTGTCAAGGCAATTGCCGCGCTCAGAAGTCCAAAGCCGAATCATCAACCGTGGTTGGATCGTCTTCCTTGCCCATGGCGATGATGTGCTCGGCTGTGATCTCTTGGCGACCTGCGTACCCGGCGTTCAGCTCGTGCCAATAGGCGACTTGGGGTTCGCCGCGCTGCCAGCACAACAGCACCCAGCGGCCTTGGTAGGTGGTGGGGAAGTCGAGGAGGCCGTGTTCGAGGCCGCCGACCGGGAAGCGGATGCCTTCGGCAATAATTTCCTCGGTGACGATGCGCTTGATGTCGCTGATTAGGTCGTTGACGCGGCAACGGTGCTGGTCGAAGGCATCGCGATCGGGATTGGTGCTGCGGGTGACGGCTTGGCCCCAGAGCGCGTCGAGAATTTGCAATTGTTGGTCGTGATAGCGGACGGCCCCCTTCTTGACCTCTATGCGCTGGAGCGCGTCTTCTAGCTGAGGCAGTTTGTCATTGGCCTCTTCAATGGTAAATGCCTTGCGCGTCATGGGACTTTGTAGGATGAGTGTCGTTTGCTTGCCATGCGGCAAAGTATAGGCATTGAGATGCCGCGCTACAAGCCCTTGCGCTGCTTTTGGCGATGCGTGATATTTAACCCTGTTTTGCTACGTAAGAAGGGGTCGGCGCAGCCAGCCCCGTCTTTTTATTTTTAGTTTGAAGTCCACCTATGGCGGTTACTATAGCAGAGGTCCACGGGGTCGCCGAATTAGCGCGGTTGCGCTTTTCGCCCGCAGAGGAAGAAAGGCTAGTCGGAGAACTGAACCGCATCTTGCGCTACATGGACACGCTCAACGAGCTAGACACCACGGGCGTAGAGCCAACGTCCCACGTGCTGCCTCTCGCCAACGCGTTTCGCCGCGACGAGGTCGCGTCCTTTCCCGCCGCGGCCGAAATCGTCGTCGCGGCTCCGCAGCGCCAAGAGGATTACTTCAAAGTTCCGAGAATCATTGATTGACTATTGAGAAGCGGAGGCAGGGCACTGTCGCCGCTTCTTTGTTTGGGAAGCTCGAAGGAGCGCACAACGTGGCCACAGAATACAAAGGCCCCAAATACGTCGTCGTGACCGGCGGCGTGATAAGCGGCGTGGGCAAGGGCTTGACCACTGCTTCTATCGGCAAGATCCTGCAGCAATACGGCTACAGCACCACGGCCGTCAAGATTGACCCGTATATCAACTACGACGCCGGTACCATGCGGCCCACCGAGCACGGCGAGGTGTGGGTGACGGACGACGGCGGCGAAATTGATCAGGATTTGGGCAATTATGAGCGCTTCTTGGGGTTGGACCTGCCGCGTTCCAACAACCTGACCACCGGGCAGATTTACCTCACGGTCATCGAGCGCGAGCGCCGCGGCGAATACCTCGGCGAGACCGTGCAGCCGATCCCGCACATTACGGATGAGATCACCCGTCGCTTGCAGGAGGCCGGCGCGGGCTACGACATCGTGTTGGTCGAGATCGGCGGCATTGTCGGTGACTACGAAAACGAGCCGTTCCTCTTCGCGGTGAAGACCTTGGAACGCGACTTGGGTGAGGAACACTTTGCGCACCTGCTAATCACCTACCTGCCCATACCTCCACACGTCGGCGAAATGAAGACCAAGCCCACGCAGCAGGCCATTCGCATGCTCAGCGAGCACGGCATTTTTCCCGACTTCATCGTCTGTCGCGCCGAGACCGCCACCGACGAGGCGCGCAAGAAAAAGATCCAGATCGGCGCCAACGTTCCCTACGACCACATCATTTCAGCCCCGGACTCGGGGACGATCTACAACATCCCGCTGGTTTTGGAAGAGGAGAGGCTTGGCGAGAAGATCCTCAGTCGGCTCGGCTGCGCACCCAAGAAAACGCCAGACTGGCGGCCTTGGCTGGAATTGATCAAGCGCAGTCGGCAGCCGCGCCAGTGTGTCCGCGTGGCTATGGTTGGCAAATACGTGGTCACGGGCGACTTTCAACTCACGGACTCGTACATCTCGGTCAACCAATCGCTGATACACGCTGGCGTGGCGTCGGATGCACGGGTCGAGATCACTTGGATTGACGGCCATCAGTTTGAGCGCGGCGAAATGGAGCTAGCAGCGCTCGACGCATTTGATGGCATTATCGTCCCCGGAGCCTTTGGCGCGGGGGGGGCTGAAGGCGTGATTGCAGCCATTCGCTACGCCCGCGAGCACAACATCCCCTATTTGGGCCTGTGCTACGGCTTGCAACTAGCTGTGATCGAATACGCCCGCAATGTCGCCGGGATCGCCGCGGCGACTTCCGAAGAGTTCGACGCGGATTCCGAGTGGCAGGTCATCTGCGTCCAAGACGCCGAGCAAAAGAGCGCGCTAGAAGAAAACCGCTACGGCGGCAGCATGCGCTTGGGTGCATACGCCGCAGTGTTCAAAAGCGACAGCCGCGTCCTCCAGCTTTACGAAGCGTCGGGCCGCCTCGACGAAGACGCCCGCCGCATCGAACAACTGCTGGCCAATCCCGACCAAGCGTTCCGCGTTGGCTTGGTCATGCTGGAGCGCGACAAAGTCGCCTTGGAGCGCCACCGCCATCGCTACGAGGTCTCGCCCCGCTTCGTCGAATTGCTCGAAGAGGAGGGGTTGGTTTTTTCGGGGTACCACCGCCGCATGGACGGCACTCGCTTGATGGAGTTTATCGAGTTGTCGGAGCACCGCTTCTTTATCGCGACCCAAGCCCATCCCGAGTTCAAGTCGCGGATGGACAATCCTTCACCCCTGTTTGCCGGGTTTGTCGAGGCCGCGCTGGCCTACCAGCAGGAGGTCGCAAGCCATGAGGAGGGGCAGGCGGCGGCCTCCTAGTTCGGTGGGTAGTACAATCGTCTCAATGGGCCGCGCTTTCCCGGGGGGAGCGCGGCTTTTTCGCGCCGGGTGTTGCGGGGCGGTGCTTTGGGCCTGTGGCGCGGGAGAAGTGTCCGAAGAGCCGTTGCAAATTCCCGAGGTCGATGGGGAAGCATGGGACGCGCACATCGAGCTGGGACGTCCCGGCTACCGCATCCAGATCCGCGCCGCTTATTTGCGCGAATTTTCCAAGTCAGAGCAGGCCGTCGCCACCGGCGGCGTAGAGGTCGCGTTCCGCGGCGCCGAGGCCGTTTCGACGCTGCGGGCCGAGCGCTTGGTGTTAGAGCACAAGCGGGATCGCTTTGGCGTTGCTGGCGGCGTGGTTTTGCAGGCTGGAGACAGCCTAGAGGTGCAGGCCGATACCTTGTTGTGGGAAAGTGCGCCCGAGCAGTTGCGCATTCCGGGGGTGCTGCGAGTGGAGATGAGGCAAGGACGGGAGTGGGGCCGCAATCTCACGAGCAATTTCGCCGTGGATACGTGGTCTTTGGAAGCGGTCGAGGGGCTTTGGCGCGGTCGAGATGGGGGGATGGTGGAGGTGCGCGCCCAGCGCGAGCAAAGCCGCCGCGTCGAAGGGGTGCAAGAGATCGTCTACGACAGCGTCGAGGTGCGCTACGACGGGGTGCGATTGACCGGGCCGCGCGCCGCGTTTTTCCCCGAGGCTCGCCGCTTTGACATCAGCGGTGGGGTCGAGGGAGCCGACTCACTGGCGCAGTTTGCAGCCGACGAAGTTGTGGTGGATGCGGCAAAGCAGCGGCTAGTGGCGCAGGGCGCGGTCCACTACCGAGAAGAGGAAGTCGAGCTGCGGGCTATAGAAGTAGAGGAAGATCGCCGTTCAGCATTATTGCAGGCCCGCGGAAAGCCAGCGACCTTTGTGCAGGGGGAGCGGCAGATCGAGGCGCACCAATTGGCGTATGCGCGTTCCGAGCGAGAACTGACGGCGCAGGACGAGGTGGTCTTGCGAGCTGGAGAGCGAGAACTGACGGCCCAAACCCTCCGCTATACGCGCGCGGGCCAAGTCCATGCCGAGGGCGCGATCGCGCTAAAGGCAGCCGAGTTGGACGGCGCGCTCGCCGGTGATTCGCTCTTTTTCGACTTGGAGCAGGAGGCTGGCTGGTTGCGGGGGGCACCTTCGCTGCGCCAGCGCGAACTCGTGCTCACAGCCCCGGTGCTGCGGTTCGATCTCGGGCGGAGTCGGTTGGCCGGCACCGGCGGTTTTGCCCTGCGCGCCAAAGGGTTAGAAGTTACGGCTGTGCGCGGTGCATACGAAGCGGATTCGGCACGGGTGCGGGTCGCCGAGGGCGTGGTGTTGGAAGAGCGGGACGCCGAGCGCGACTATCACAGCCGCTTGATGGCCGATTCGATGGTCGTCGCTCTGGCGGACAGCCAAGTCGAGTGGATCGCCATACCCGGCCAAGTGAGCGGCCAAATTGAGGTGGGCGACCGCCGTAGTTGGATCGAGGGGCGGGGCGGGCAAGTCTTTATGGCCGACGGCGACTTGGAGCGGGTTGAAGTGAGTGCCGCAGCCGACGTGACGCACCGCCGGACCGAAAATGAAGAGATCAATCGCTTTCGCGGGCAGCAGATGACCCTGTACTTTGACCCGGCCGGGTTGCACCGCGCCTTGGTAAAGGGCGCGGCCGAGTTGGTCACGCGGCTGCAAGAGGACGAAGAGGTTTCCGTCAACGAGGTCAGCGGCGAAGAGCTGGATATTCGCTTTGTCGAAGGGTCGCTGGCTGAGGTGCGGGTTGGGCCGGAGATTGAGGGCCGTTACTATCCGCCCGCCGAGGAGCGATAAGGTGGCGTTGGAAACGCACGCATTGAGCAAGCGCTACGGGGGGCGAGCGGTCGTTGACAAAGTCAGCATCCGCGTCGAGCCAGGGGAGGTCGTCGGCCTGTTGGGGCCCAATGGCGCGGGCAAGACCACGACCTTTCACAGCATCGTCGGCTTTGCCGCGCCGGACGGGGGCCGCATCTTGCTCAACGATGCGGATATCACCGGGCTACCGATGTATCGCCGCGCGCAGATGGGCATTGGCTATCTGCCGCAGGAGACCTCCATTTTTCGCAAGCTGAGCGTGGCCGACAACATTCGCGCCGTATTGGAAGCGCGCGGGGTCAGCAAAGCGCGTCTCGCCGCCCGCCAACGGGAGCTACTAACCGAACTGGACTTGCTAGAACGCGCCAATCAGCGCGCCGACACGCTTTCGGGCGGTGAGACGCGCCGGGTCGAGATCGCGCGGGCCTTGGCCGGTGAGCCGCACTACATGCTCCTCGACGAGCCTTTTGCCGGTATTGATCCGCGCACGGTCGAAGACATCCAAAACATCATCGCCGAACTAAGAAACCGGGGTCTCGGCGTTCTGATTACTGATCACAACGTGCGCGAGACCTTGGAGATTGCCGGGCGCGCCTATATCCTGATGGATGGTAAAATTTTAACCGCCGGCACCGCTGAGGAGCTAATTGCCAACGAGCAGGTGCGGCGAATCTACCTCGGCGAGCGCTTTAGTTGGCGGGTCGATCGGTAAGCGCGTTTGCACCTTGACTTTTTGCGTTGCACGGGCTTGTTTTTTATAGCTGAGATCAAGGCATATTTTTTATTAAATGATTAATTTACAATAATTTATAATGCTTCGTCCCGGGCAAAATACCAGCTTGCGCGTCCAGCAAAGGATGGCGCCGCAACTCATCCGGTCGCTGCGGCTGTTGCAGATGTCCACCTTGGATTTGGCGCAGGAGGTCCAGCAGCAGCTCGAACTCAATCCCTTGCTCGAAGAGGTCGTTGAACTGCGCGAAGAAGAGATGCGCGAGCGAGAAGAGGGGATCAAGGAAGAAGAGGAACTGCCGGCGGACTTGGAGGAGGTTGATTGGGACGCGCTGTTGGACGACCAGTTCGACGCCGGCGCGTACAATAGCGAGCGGACGGAATACGATGCCAATTGGGAGACCGACCGCGAGCCACAGGAAAACCGCATCACCGCCATGCCACCCCTCTTAGAGCACCTCCATCGTCAGCTCGGCGAGATTGGCGATTTGGGACCGGAAGAGCGCGCCATCGCCGAGTACATCATCGGCAGTATTGACGAGCGCGGTTACGTTGGCTGTTTGCTCACCGAAATCGCCGATGACCTACAAGTGGAAGTGGCTGCGGTCGAAAAAGTACTGCGCGTCATTCAGTCTTTTGACCCGCCTGGAGTCGGGGCGCGCGACTTGCGCGAGTGTCTGCTGATCCAGTTGAGCCAGCGCGACGATTCGCTCAGTGCGCTGGCCTTGCAGGTGGTGCGCGACCATTTAGACGACCTGACGCGGCGGCGGTGGCGGTACATCACCCGCGCCTTGGCTGTCTCCAACGAGAAGCTCAAAGAGGTTTTGCAGGTTATTGAGCGCCTACAACTGCATCCAGGTCTGTTGGCCAGCAGTGACTACAACAATCTTTTGACGCTGGATAGCGAAGTCGCGTACATCACGCCGGACTTAATCGTCGAAAAAATTGGCGAGGAGTGGCAGGTGTGGCTGGCCGATGGGTCCATGCCGTCCTTAAAGATCAATTCTGAATACCAGCATCTGCTCAACAATTCCCGTGGCACCGGTGCGGACTCGGTCAAGGACTACGTGTCCAAGAATCTCAACGAAGCCCGCTGGCTCATCAACGCCATCCAGCAGCGGCGCACGACCATACTCAAGGTAGGTAATTATCTGTTGCAGGCGCAGTTGCCCTTTTTCGAGCAAGGGCTGTCGCGGTTGCGCCCCTTGGTTTTGCAGGATGTGGCTGACGCCGTGGGAATGCACGTGTCGACGATTAGCCGCGTCAGCAACGGCAAGTACATGCAGACGCCGCACGGGGTCTTTGAGCTGAAGTACTTCTTCGACAACAAGCTCAGCACGGACGAGGGCGAAGATGTGTCCGTGCGCTCGGTGAAGGAGAAAATTTCCCAGCTCGTTGCCGCTGAGGACAAGGCTCGGCCGCTGTCGGACCAACAGATCGTCGAGGAACTGAGCAAGGGCGGCTTGAAAATTGCGCGCCGCACGATAGCCAAATACCGCGATCAGCTAAAAATTCCGGCAAAACGCTACCGGAAGGAGTTGTAGGCTCGTCCTTCCGCGCCGGCCCCAGCGCAGCGATGGGGCTAACCGAGGCGTCCGTATTCGTCAAAAGCCATGTCGGCCAGTGCGCCGATTTGCGTTAGATCAGGATGATCGCCGAACTCTCGCAGCAAACTTGCGGATAAATGAATGTGGCCGATGTCGAGGGTATTTTTGATGCGGACGACGCGCGCCTGTTCGGGGTTGGGGAGGTTTTGCACCGAAAGCGCGGCTTCGATGGCCTCGCGGTCGGTTGCCATGACGACGGGGATGTACGCGCGATTGAGGAAGGTGGTGGTGAAGACGTTGGCGTACGTGGCCTCAAAGTCGATGCGCTCGTACAGGCGGCGGGTGATGATGTCGGCGAGGCCGACGCCGTTGGCGTTGCCGTGGGTTTCGTCCGTCAGATCGAGTACCGCGATGCGGGCCGCGCCTGGGGACTCTGGTTCTTTGACGCCGGGCAGGAGCATGCGGCCGACGACGTTGGTGTCCATGCCCGTGCCCGAGATATTCTTGCCGATTTGCTCGATGATCAGTAGGTCAATGCCTTGGACTAAGATGCGGGGCATGGCGCGCCGCGCTTCCGCCAAAAGCTGGGGCTCGCGGCTTGGGAACTGCCGAGGTTGTAGCGCTGCGACGCGGAGCGTCTCTTCGTAGGCGTTTTCGACGATGGCTAGGCCCATGAGGATCGGTGCTCGATCGAGGATGCAGCGGCCCCAAGCCGGGATCAGGCGGGCGAGGCTCTCAGCACCGCCGGCGTGGGCAGTGGTCGCGCCTTTGTGGCTGCCTAGACCAATGGTCATCATCTTCATCAGGCCGCTTTCAAAGGTCCCGCGGAAGGAGGTGTGCGGCTTGACGCGGTTGATGAGCAACACGCCATCGGCTTCGGCGGCGAGCCGGTTGAGCAGCACCGGGGTGCCGTCGTCGAGTTGGGCGACCTCGACGACATCCATAGTTGCCTCGACCGGGCAGCCCATGCGCTCAGCGTCGAGCCCGTAGCTAGCCAGCACCTGCTTTTGGCCCTCGGCGGTGGCTCCGCCGTGACTGCCCATAGCGGGCAGCAGGAAGGGTGCGCCGCCGGCCTCTTTGACGCAGTCGATAACAGTGCGGGTGATAAGTTGGATATTGGCGATGCCGCGGCTGCCGCCCGTAATGGCGATGTGCGCACCTGGGGCAATAGCGTCGGCCAGACCGGCGTGGGCTAGCTGGCAGCGGACTGCGCTGGCCACGTCATTGAGTGAGTTTCTGGCAAAGTGCTGCTTGACCGGCGCCATTTGCGGTAGTTGCACGGCGGGCACCTCTATTCGTCGCCGACTAGGGCGGTGCGCAGGCGCTGAGCGCGCTCGCGGATCGGCAGGGCCGGTTTGGGCACCGGCTCGGTTGCCGGGGCGATTTTCCAGATAAAGACGACCGGGCCTTCTTCGGCAAAATGCTGGTCGAGCTTGGCGTCGAAGTCGTCGTCGGTGTCGATGGTATAGACGCGCTGAAGGCCGGCTCCCCGGCAGATTTGCTCGTAATTGATAAAGGCAGCACCGGGCACCGGCTGACTGCCGGTTACTTCGTACGTGCCGTTTTCAGTGATGACGAGCGTAAGATTCGGGGCCGGGCGCTGGGCCAAGGTGACGAGAACGCCCAGCGACATGAGGGTGCTGCCGTCGCCGTTGATGCACAAGACCCGACGCTCGGGCTGGGCAATGGCCAAGCCCAGCGCAAAGTCGGCGGCGTGGCCCATAGCGCTTTCGACGTGGGCAAAGTCCAGCGGGCCGTCGGAGTGCGCGGCCCAAGGCATGGCCACGCTCATGGTGGTGACCACGACTTCGTCCGTGCGTTGGGCGGCTAGTTTTGCGAGGCAGGTGTATTTGTCGAGCATCTTAGGTAGTCTCCGCGACCAGCAGCACAGCAGTTGGCTGCGAGGTCTCTTGGGCCGTGGCGAACGCGGCATCGATTTGGCCGCAGTCGTCATCGGTGTGCATGGCACTGTAGGGAATGTTCCAAGCCTTGAGAGTTGGCTCGAAGAAGGTGGCGGCTGTATCGACCCGGGGGGCACCTGGAGCCATGGTCGCAAAGCCTCGGTAGCCGACGAGCATGACGAGCGGAATGCCCATGTTGTAGGCCGTGCCGCGGAAGGCATCGCCGGCCTCCAAAAAGCCCGTGTTCTGGATCAGCACCAGCGGATGGGCACCGCCCAAGTACAGGCCGGAGGCCAAGCCATACGCCTCGCCTTCGCGACTGGTGAGGATTACTTCGATAGTGTCGTGTTCCCACAGGCGCTCGTACAGGACGCACGAGCCATTGTCTGGGACTCCTAATACATGCGTAATGCCGTGCCGTTCGAGAGCAGCGATGATCTTGGCGGCGCTAATCACGGGACTACTCGGCGAAGATCGCACGGGTGGCGATGCCGCTCTGATGGCCTTCCTGCTGGATGCCGCCGATGAACTGGGCGGTGCGGCCAGCCGGTGCGGTGCCGGCGTAGTACGCGCTGAAGGACTCGTTGAAGGCGACCAACCCAGCGCGATTTTGCGCGGCGTCGGTGCCGGCGACGATATAGGCGTTGTTGAAGACGCCGTCCTCTTTGAGGCCCGCGCCTCCGGCTTCCGCGATCCGGGCGTCGAGCGTCCCGAGCTGTTGGCCAGCGTCGTCGCCGCCGACGGCTGAGACGTGGACTTCGCGCACGCCGTGGTGGCGCAGGGCCGCCCAAGTCGAGAAGCCGTCCTCGATCTGCCCCGAGCGGACGATTTCGACTTCGCCGGAGACCACGCGCGGCTGCGGCTCGATGATGCCGTCGAGATTGGGTATCCGCGACACTGGATAGATCAGGCCGGCGGGCCGATCGTCGCCGTAGTAATCCGCAAAGACTTGGCGGGTGGTCTCGATGCGCTCCCAAGTTTTGTCCGGTGCGTCGTCCACGGCCACGAGGATTTCCATGAATACGGTCTGCTTTTTGAAGTCAACGCCTTGCTCGGCAAAGGGCTTGGCGTATTGCTCGTCGAGAATAAAGCGCATTTCCTCGGCCAAGTCGGAGCCGAGCGTGGTGATCGTTTCGCCGTCGCGCTGGTGCATGACGGAAGCGCCCGAGGGCTGGTAATCGACCCAGGTGCCGTAGTCGATTTTGCCGCTGCTGATGGAGACGGTCTCGCCGACGCAGGCTTTGATCTGAACTTCAAAGAGGGCCGCTGGATCTGGGAAACCTTCCGGGTGGGTGAAGCGGGCCATGCGGTTGGAGCGCAAGGGGCCGCCGGTAACCGCGGCGATCATAGGTCCGTAGCAGGCGTTGAAGTCGTTTTTGCGCTGGTCGCACTCGTCGCGGTCAGCAGAGGGGGTGGTCCACAGGACGTCGGTCTTGTACACGTCCGACCAATGGACGCCGCAAATTTCGAGGCCCTTGTTGAGATTTTCGATGGTGCCGAACCACTCCGAGCCGACATCGTTGGCATATTGGGTGCCGACGTTTCCCGAAGGCTCGACGTGGCGGACGACGTGGCCGTTGTCGTCGGTGATAATTACTTCAGTGGGGTTGGAAAAGATGGCGATGGGGTTGTGGCGCACGATATTGACTTGGGCCATGAGCTCCTCAATTGATTTTGTGAAAGGTGGGCGCGAATTATATTGCAGAAAATAGGCGGTCTACCAACGATAGACAATAGGGAGGGGTGGATGTCTACCTGCGCCGTGCTCTTTGCCAAAAAACCAACGCCCGGAGCGGTCAAAACCCGGCTCCAGAGCCATTTGAGTGCCCGTGACGCTGCGCGTCTGTACGAGGCCCTACTGCTCGATTGCGCCACGGCACTGTACGCAACACAAGCTGCTGCCAAGGTCGTGGCCTTTACGCCGGCCCATGCCGAAGAAGCCCTGCGCCGTTTGCTGGCCCCGATTGGCGTCTTCGAGTACGTCCCCCAGCCCAAAGGCGATCTAGGGCGGCGGATGGAGAGCCTGATGCAGTGGGCCTTTGCGCGTCGGGCCGAGCGGGTGGTCCTCGTCGGCTCGGATAGCCCTTCTCTGCCAGCCAGCTACATCGACGAGGGGCTGGCACTGTTGCGCGAGAAGGAAGTGGTCTTGGGCCCGAGTACGGACGGAGGCTACTACTTGGTGGGTCGGCGAAAAGGGAAAAGCCGGATATTCCAAGACGTGGCTTGGAGCACCGAGATGGTACTGGAGCAAACCCTAGCGCGTTTGGGGGCGCAGACCCTCGGCCTGTTGCCGCCTTGGTACGATGTGGATACGCCGGCTGAGGCCGGGTTTCTAAAAGTGCATCTCGAAGCCTTGGCGCGGGCGGGCAGCACCCAAGGGCAGCACAGCTTGGCCGTGCTGCGCGACCTTGCGCTGCCGCGGCCCTAGCGGTCGGCTTTCTTGCGGAACAAGGCTTCCCAGTGATCGAGTTCGCTGGGGTTGAGCGGTGGGTGCGATTCGGTGCCGTCGTGGGCGGGTGCCGGCTCAGGCTCGGGTGGGGCCTGAACCGGTCCTGTGAGTTCGTCGAGAAAATCCTCAGAACAGGTTGAGCGAATTTTATGACGTGCTGCGCTGCGCTGGACTGCGCGGTCCGAACTGATGACCCGCAGCCACTTGGCGCCGTGTTTTTTTTTGACTGCTTGCGCGATCAGATCGTCGGCCTGCTGAGGGTAGCGCGAGAATTCTATGGTGACGCGTGGGCCGCTGGTACTGACTGCGCTCGGCTCGGCGCTATTGCCGTCGTAGTACAGCGTAATGTGCTTGTCGGCGCGGCGGCCATAGGCGGCGAGTGCCTGTTGCAAGCGGTTGCGCGCCCGTTTCAGTGAGTCGCCGCGGCCTTGGAAAAGCGGGCTCACTTTGATGAGGTTGTAGCCATCTATGAGCAAGTGCTCGCTTTTGGTAGCCATGGCTGCCGTCCTCACGCGAGGTGGATGCCTTGGGCGTTGAACTGATAGGAGACTACTCGGCTTTTGGCAAAGGCCGCGTGTTGGCGCAGCTTGTCGAGCCTAGCGCGCAACGCTGCTGCTCGCCCGGCGGCGGCGATGAGGAGGGCAAAGCCGCCGCCACCGGCTCCGGTGAGCAGCCCGCCATCGGTTAGGTCGGCGATCTGGGGATTTTCGAAAAGGTGCTGCAAAGCGTCGTTGGTGGCTTGGGGGTCGAGGATGCAGCGCAACTGCCAGTAGCGGTCGGCCAATCGGCCGAGGTCGGCGTATGCGCCCGCTTGCAGCGCTGCTACCATTTCGTCGTGAATGGCCAGCGACTCGCGGATAGCGGCATAACGCTGGTGGTGGCGCGACAGATAAGCATCGAGGACGACGTTGAGGCCGCGGGTAGCCGAGCGCGATATTCCCGTGTCGAATAGCACGACTCGCTCGGTGAACAAGTGCTCATCTACCTCGGTGAGGAAGGTGCGCTCGGGCGCGGGCAGCCCGTTGGTCGGCGGTGCGTAGAAGCTCTTGATGGCCGAGGGGCCGCCGCTGGCGCCGCGCGCATCTTGCCAACCGCTGTTGAGGCCGAGGCTCTGTTCGAGCATGAGGCTCTGGTCGTAGAGGCCGGGGTACTCGTCCGCCGGTGCCGCGTAAGGGTGGCCGGAGAGGTGGTAGAGCATTTTGAGAATGGCGGCGGACAAGATGCCGCTGGTCCCCAAGCCGGACCCTTGTAGCACTTTGCTACTGGTGGTGATTTCCAAGCCGCCACCGCCGGTGAAGGCGGCGATGTCTTGGATGACGTCTGTGGAGTTTGGCCGGACGATGCCGGCGTGTACCAGCCCTTGCTTGACCAACCGCAGGGCTTCGTCGCCACTGCGGCGATAGGCAAAAAACAGCTCGCTGACGGTGGCGGCCGAGCTGTGTTTGTTCACTTCAAAGTCGGCCTTGAAGCCCCGCGAGCGCGAGCGGAGGATGAGTTGAGGTTCGGGTAGCCTTCGCGCGGTGACTTCCAGCGGCGGTTGGGCGTGCTTTTCTCGGTCCTGTTGTAGATTGACGGCGATGTTGAGGGTTTTGCCGCCCTGTTCTTTACTGCGCAGGTGATTGTCCGAGGCATTGGCGCTGGAGATGCCCAAGCGCAGGGGCGATTGAATACAAAAGGCTTGCTCGTAAGCCGCTTCGCTCATGCGCGGCACAGCGGTGCGACCCCGGTCGAGGGCGGCCAAGCTGTGCCGCAAGTCAAGGCTCTGTAGCTGGTTGATCCGCGTCTCGTAGGCTGCGGCCAACTTGTCAATTTGCTTGGCTTCTTTGAGCCGGACGATGGCTTGGCTGTCGATGCAGCAGGGCGGCAGCGCTCGTCGCCAGACTCGCGATTGGTCGGCAAGCGTCCGGTAGATGTCGGCCATGATGCGGGCGACGCGCATCCCGCGCAGATAGCGGTCCGAGCCATTGCATTCTTCTAGATAGGTATTGAGGCGTTTGAGCACCTGCAAGAGGGGCTTGGAGGATTGAGGGGGCAAAAGCCGCAGCAATTGGCGGTGATCGAGATCGACCAAGCCATCGACTAGATCGATGGTTAGCTGCGGCAACTCTTGGGCGACCGCCGCGCCGAAGAGTGTTTCCCATTCGCGGGGCGTGGTTGACGCGAGGAGCGCGTCGATAGCCGCAAGAGTTTCTAAGCGGGACAGCAGTGCTTGGTTGAAGAGCAGATCGCGGAGGAAGCGGCGTTTTTCTTCGGGTGTGCCGGTCCGCGCTGCGTCGAGGATGTGATCAACGAGCGATAGGACTTCGCGTAAATCAGCGGCTTGTTCGAGTCGTGCGAGAAATGCTTTCATGCGCGTCAGTGGAGGGCGAGAATGCTCTAAAAATTATAGGCAAAAAGCGGACATCGCGCATTAGGGCGGGGCGGTATCGCGCATTAATTCGCCGGCTTCTACGGCGAAATCGAGGTGATTTTGCTGCGGGGGCAGCGGGCAAATATAGGCGGGGTTGTACGCACAGTATGGGTTATAAGCATTATTGAAATCAATGACATACATACCATCGTCCTCCCGCCCTAGGCGCGCGTAACGACCGCCCCCATAGGTGGTGTGGCCGTTGGTCAAATCCTTGAAGAAGACTTCCGTTTCGCCAGTTTGCGGGCTGCGGTACACCTCCAGCCAAAAGTTCTTTTCGCCAAAGGCCGCAACAAAGCGCCCAAATCGTTCCAACTCGGTGGTGGTGCCATCGGTATTGGGGATTTCGACGATGCGCTGGCGGCCGTAGATGTGCAACTCTCCCCGCAGGCGATAGCCGAGGTCAATGGGATAGTACGCAAGCTGCTCAAAGTGGGCGCGCTGCGCTGGCAGCAGCGGCGAATCCTCGCTTTTGAGCAGGCTATCCTTGGCGGCGCGGAGTGCCTCGATCTGGGCGCGGATAGAGTCGTCGGCTGAGGCAGACCCCAAGCACAGGCATAGATAGCAGGCGATGGCGCATAGCGGACTTTTGCGCTTTGCAATGAATAGGCTCATAGGCATGGCAATATTTTAGCGTTGATTGGCCGCCGCATCAAATGGCCTCGTGCCGCCTTGTCCCTCCTTGCCGACCGCCATAGGTTCTGCGACAAACAGGAAGGAAAATTCATGCGTTTGCCGGGATATTTGTCTCGAATTGGCCCGCGAAGGAACCAAGGTCGCAGTGGCCGCTATGGAGGAAGTGCCTTCGCGAGACTGAGCTGCCGCTGCCCCCGGCCGAGATCATGGCCGGGAAAGTGGCAAAATGCGCTTCGTCGAGACGAAGTGGCCGCCGAAAAGGCCGTGGGCAGAATCGCAAAAACAAATCATTCAGGATTGCTATGGACATGGACGAGGAGTGGTCCATCGTCGAAGTGAGCCGCGTCCGGGGTCGGTCGCGATTGACCTCCTGCTTGGCTGTCGCGCCGTTGAAGATCCTCAGCCCCAAGGTCGAGGCCGATTACAGCACGGCTGTGCTTTGTAGCTATGGCGGCGGCTTGGTCGCCGGCGATTGCGCCCGGCTGCGCGTGTGCTGCGGCCGGGAGGCCAAGCTCTTTTTAGGCACACAGTCCTTTACCAAAGTGTACAAGGCCACCGACGGTCAGGTTGCGCGGCAGGAGTTGGCAGGGCACATCGAAGCAGGCGCTTGTGTAGTATCGCTGCCCGACCCGGTGGTGCCCTATGCCGACAGCGCTTTTGTACAGGAGCAGGTCTGGCATCTAAGCGCGGGTGCCTCGCTGGTCTTGCTCGACGGAGGCACTGCAGGTCGCGGCGCACGCGGTGAGCAATTCCATTATAACGCTTATACATCTAATATATCCATCTACTTGGAAAGCGAACTGGTGTTGGCCGAACGCTTGCGTTTGTCGCTCAAGCAGCAGGCCCCTGACCGCATTGGAGTTTTTGGCCAATACACGGCATTCGCCAATGCCTTTATCGTTGGCGACCCGGTGCGCTCGGCCGTCGAGGAGGTGCTGCGCCGCGATCTAACGCCCCTACTCGCCGGTCAGCGGGGTAAGGCCGCGTTGGTTTCGCTCGCCGAACCTCGTCCCGGCGTGCTCGCGCTCCGCGCTTTGGGGCGCACCAATGGCGACCTAGCGGAAATTGTGCATGCGCTCGCCACAGCCGTATCGCTGCCCCAAGTCCTCGGCGAAAATCCACTGCGCCGGAAGTATTAGTCGCTTCAGCCGCAAATTCAAAAAAACACATAATTGTATTTTTGGCTGTTCGCCCTAGCCGCAAAGTACCGCGGAACATGGATTTTGCCCCGCAATGAAGCGCGAAAAAGTGGCACTAAAGCGACATATATGTCTATTTTTGAATTCAAAAAATTACGTATTTGTTATTTATTGTTCAATAACTGAGAGATTAAACGGCCAGAAATTCTATTTATGCAAAAAAATAAACAAAACTACAAATTGTGTATCTCTTTGCAAAATAAAGAGATAGTATCAAGAATGTTCTCTCCTGCTCCGTTTATGGACTGCTGCGGGTGCCGTTCTGGTATCCTTTTTGCGATAGGATAGCGGAATCGGTCCGAGCCGGAATACCAGAGTACGCGTGAGTTCGGGCCATTTAACACTACAATTCTTGGAGGGATTCAATGAGAAGACCAAGTAAGCTCTCGATTGCGTTTGTCGCCTTCGGGCTAATCGTCGCCGAGATGCCGGCAAGCGCACGAGCGCAGGAGGCGGTCAAGATAGGCGTCCTGCATTCGCTCAGCGGCACGATGGCTATCTCGGAGGTATCGCTGCGCGACGCTGTGTTGATGGCAGTCGAGGAAATCAACGCCAACGGCGGCGTGCTGGGCAGCAAAATTGAGCCGGTGGTCGTCGATCCGGCGTCCGATTGGGACCTGTTCGCC
Organism: Candidatus Latescibacterota bacterium; assembly: GCA_965116045.1. Lineage (GTDB taxonomy): Bacteria > Latescibacterota > UBA2968 > UBA8231 > UBA8231. Next base: position 59,249 of record OZ220478.1, read on the forward strand.
GAAAAGTCCAAAGAACTGTTGCTAGAGCACGAGGTGGCGGCCGTCTTTGGCTGCTGGACTTCGGTGTCGCGCAAGTCGGTGTTGCCGGTTTTTGAAGAAAACGGCGGGCTGTTGTTCTATCCGGTCCAGTACGAGGGCGAGGAGTGCTCGCGCAATATCATCTATACAGGGGCTACGCCTAACCAGCAGTTGATCCCGGCCGCCGATTATCTGATGAGCGAGGAAGGCGGCGGGTACGAGAAATTCTATCTGCTCGGCACGGATTATGTGTTCCCGCGCACGGCCAACAAAATTCTGCGCGCCTATCTTCTCGACCAAGGGGTGCCCGAGGCCAATATCATGGAGGAATACACGCCCTTTCACCACCAAGATTACCAGACCATCGTCCAGAAAATCAAGAGTTTCGCTGCCGATGGTAAAGCCGCGGTCTTGAGCACGATCAACGGCGATTCCAACGTGCCCTTCTACAAGGAATTCGCCAACCAAGGGCTGACTTCGGCGATGTGCCCGATTATGGCCTTTTCAGTGGCCGAAGACGAACTGCGGGCGATGGATACTGAGTTTTTGGTCGGCCATCTGGCAGCTTGGAACTACTTCCAGTCGGTTGCGACCAAGGAAAACCGGGATTTCGTCAAGCGCTTCAAGCAGTACTGTGCAGCCAACGACTTACCCGGCGGCCTAATGCGCGTCACCGACGATCCGATTCTCTGGGCTTATACCGGGGTCTATCTGTGGAAGGGTGCGGTCGAAAAGGCCGGTTCCTTCGACGTGGAAAAAGTGCGGCCGGCACTCTATGGGCTGACTTTTGACTCGCCGGGCGGCCAAGTGATGATGGACGAGCGCAATCACCATCTGCACAAGCCCGTCTATATCGGCGAGATCAAAAAGAACGGCCAGTTCAAAATCGTCTATGAATCGGCTGGCCTCGTGGCGCCCGATCCGTGGGACGATATCACCAGTGCCGACAAGGATTGCGATCACGTTAATTACATGGGCACCTATACCCTAGAGTAATACTCTACCTAACCTAGCGCAGAAGGACGCAAAAATGAACGAGAAAGTTGTAGCATTTGCACTGGCGATTTTTGCCGCCCAGACGGTCGCCGCCGAGGTCAAATTTTCTGGATTCGTCGATATGAGTGTGTTCAGCGACGATGGGGACGCGAGCATGTCGCTAGATCAGTTCGAGCTAGATGTCTCGACGGATCTAGGGTCCGGGGTCTCCATGCGGGCGGATGTCAATGCCTTGGGGCCGACCGCTCCGGTCGAGCTAGAGCAGGCTTTCATCGCGTACGACACTGGCGAGGGCGCGGCCATCGCAGTGGGCAAGTTTCTTAGCTGCACCGGTTTTGAGGCCGCTGAACCCACCGATATGTATCAGTATTCGTACTCGGCTACGCTGGTCTATGGCGGCTATCAGAACGGGATTGCGGCCTCCTACGGCTCGGATATGTTCGGCCTGTACGGGGCGGTTGTCTCCAGCGTGTGGGACGGTGCAGAGACCGATTTGTCGGGGGATGAAAGCGACGTAGGATTTGAGGCGCAGGTTGCTCTGATGCCTGTGGAAGGAATAACGGCCAAAGCCGCGTTGGCCAAGGAAGACGAACAGACCTTGATCAACGTTTGGGGCATGTTGGAGACCGGGCCGCTGACGGTCGCTGCTGAGGTGAATTCGATGAGCGATTGGGGTGAGTACGAGTCGGGGTTGGGGTATCTCGGGATGCTCAATTACGGCCTGAACGATCAGATCGGCGTAACCGCCCGGTACTCGGCTATTGCGTGGACGCCGATGGGGGGCGGTGAGGACGACGAAACGAGCGAGATCACCATTGCTCCGAGTTACGCCATTTCGGACAACTGGGGCTTGGTGGCCGAGGTGAAGATGCTCACAGTAGGCGACGCCGACGCCATAGCGCAGATTGCGCTGGAGTCGCTGCTAACGTTTTAGGTGGGTGGAGCGGAGACGGCCGCTTAGCAGTTTAGCGATTGGTACGGTACGGTAAAAGGTAACTAGGCCGTCTCCGCTCTGTTTCACGGGGCGGAGTTCAATTTTGTCAGTGGGACAACAGATTGTAAAAATACTGGCGGCGTGGGGCTTAGCGGCTGGGGCTGCGGGAGCCGACACGTGGGACGAGGCGCAGTTTGCGCGGCTGGCCAGCGGCGACGACGCGCAGATCCAACAGGCCGTAACCGCCTTGGCCGCGCGCTACGACCAAGCCCATTACGCATTGATGCAAGGGCTGTTCAGCGGGGAGGTCTATCGCTGGAGCGAGCGCGAAGCGCAAAGCGGCTTGGTGCTCATCGGCGACGAGGAAATGGACGAGTACGGCGATGTGATCGTCCCGCTCTTTACAGCCTATCCCGAGCGCGTATCCATCGGCGACGAAGATGGCGAGCAGGTCGAGGTTTTGCTCTACGACCTAGAGGAGGTCGAGACCAATCGGAAAATCAGGGTGCTGATTCAGCCCTATTTGCTGAGGATGGAACTCTTCCATCCAGTGGTGGATAAACGGCGGATTGCCGCTGAAAATATCGGCAATAAAGGAAACGCGGCCGCCATCCCGGCGTTGCGCCGTTCCATCGAGACGGAGACGGAAGGGTCGATTCGGCGGTTGAAGCGGGTGTCGTTGGCCAAGTTGCAATTGACCGACGCAGAGGCCGAGGTGCGCTTGCAAGCGGTTTCTGCATTGGCGGAACTACGCAGCCCGCTGGCCATACCCGTGCTAGCGGGCCTATTGAGTACGGGCGAGTCTGGGGCCTTGGCCGAACCGGACGCTCAAGTTCGGCAGCGGGCGGCCGCCGCCCTGACTAGCTTGCGGCGTTTTAGTTCCTTCATGCAGGCGGTGCAGACGATTTTTATTGGTCTGAGCTTAGGGTCCATTCTGGTGTTGGTGTCGCTGGGGTTGGCGATTATCTACGGCCAGATGGGGGTGATCAACATGGCGCACGGCGAGTTTATGATGATCGGTGCCTACACCACTTTTGTGGTGCAAAACCTGTGCTTGAGCGTACTGCCGCCGGAGTACGGCGATCTGTTTTTTGCCATCTCCTTTCCACTTGCCTTCCTCGTCGCTGGAGGCGTCGGGTTCTTGTTGGAGGCGTCGATTATATGCCGGCTATACAGCCGACCGCTCGAAAGCCTGCTGGCCACTTGGGGCATCAGTCTGGTGCTGATTCAGGCGGCGCGCAGCGTCTTTGGCGATTTGACGGCAGTGAAGTTGCCGCATCTGCTAAGCGGCGGCTGGGAAATGGCACCTCAAGTGGTGTTGCCCTATAACCGCATGTTTATCATGGCGCTGGCTGCGGCGATCGTTGGGCTGCTGTTGGCGCTTTTCTTTCGCACGCGCTTTGGACTCAAACTGCGGGCCACGACCCAAAATCGGGCGATGAGTGCCTGCGTCGGAGTGCCGGTGCGGCGCATTGACTCTATGGCTTTTGCCTTGGGCACGGGAATTGCCGGGGTCGCCGGTTGGGCGATGACGCTGATTGGGAATGTCGTGCCCAACATGGGCCAGACTTACATCGTCGATTCGTTCCTCGTGGTCGTCACCGGCGGGGTCGGCAAGCTGCTGGGCACGATCAGCGCCGGGCTGGGGATTGGCATTTTCAACAAAATGCTCGAGCCGCTTTTTGAAGCCGTGTACGGCAAGGTCATTCTGTTGGGCTTGATCATCCTCTTCTTGCAATCGCGCCCGACTGGCCTCTTCCCCGCCAAAGGACGGAGCGCCGAACTGTGAGCGCGTCTAGACACCACATCGTCGCTGGTTTGCTATTCGCCTTTTTTGGGGTGCTCGTCCCCTTGCTCAACTATCTGGGCCTAGTCGCCGATACAACCCTAAACCTGTGGGGGCGCTACTTTTGTTTTGCCATCGTCGCCCTTGGGATGGACCTGATTTGGGGCTTTACCGGCATTCTGTCGCTGTGTCAGGCGTTTTTCTTTTGTTTGGGCGGCTATGCCATTGGTATGCACATGCTGCTCAAGACAGGGACCCAAGGCGTGTACGGCAGCACCTTGCCCGATTTCATGGTCTGGAACCGGGTTGAGGAACTGCCGCTTTTTTGGCAGCCGTTCCACAGCCTGCCGCTGACTTTGCTCCTCGGGCTGCTGGTGCCGGGATTGGCGGCACTGGTCTTTGGTTTCCTCGCCTTCCGCAGCCGCATCAAGGGCGTGTATTTGGCCATTATCACCCAGGCACTAGCGCTGGCGATGTGGCTGCTCTTTTTGCGCAACGAGACCATGTTGGGAGGGACCAACGGGCTGACGGACTTCAAGACGCTACTGGGCTTTGAGTTGGCCGAGCCAGCGACCAAGCGCGGGCTCTACGTGGTGGCGTGTGCGGCGCTGATAGGGGCGTATTATCTGAGCCGCTATATCGTCGGCTCCAAATTGGGCAAATTGCTGGTGGCCATCCGCGACAGCGAACACCGCCTGCGCTTTATTGGCTATCACATCACCCGCTACAAGCTCTTCGTCTTTGTCGTCGCCAGTGCCTTGGCCGGCTTGGGGGGGATGCTCTACGTGCCGCAGACTGGCATCATCACGCCGGGGCGCATGGACGTGCAGGCTTCGATTGAGATCGTGGTGTGGACGGCGGTGGGGGGCCGGGGGACGTTGGTCGGCGCGATCGTCGGCGCCGTGCTAGTCAATTTGCTCTACAGCTTCCTCACTGGCGCGTTCCCCGGCACTTGGCTCTACTTCCTCGGCGCGCTCTTTGTCGGGGTGGTGCTGTTCTTTCCCGAGGGCATCGCCGGGGTGGTTGGACGCTGGCGTCGGGCTTAATGAGATACAGGACTTGCAGCGGATGGTCTTAGGAATGACTTAGATGGACAATCTATACGTGCAGCAGTTGAGTGTGTCGTTCGACGGCTTCAAGGCGTTGGATATCGACATTTTTGAGGTTGCCCAAAACGAGTTGCGAGTGGTCATCGGCCCCAATGGCGCGGGCAAGACCACCTTGCTCGACGTGCTCTGTGGCCGGGCGCGGCCCGACGCTGGCCACGCCTACTTTAGGGATCGGGATCTGACCAAGCTGAGCGAGGGCGAGATTGTCGATCTCGGGGTGGGGCGCAAGTTCCAAGCGCCGACGGTTTTCACGTCCCTGACCGTCGGCGACAATCTGATGCTGGCTGTGAAGGTCAATCGCGGCGTTTTCGCCTCGCTGTTTCATCGGCTCCAAGTGGCTGAGCGTCGCCGGATTGAGGAGGTGGCCGAGCGCACCGGACTGGAGGATGTGCTCGACGAGGTGGCTGGTACTCTGTCGCACGGGCAGCAGCAGTGGTTGGAGATCGCCATGGTCATTTTGCAGGCTCCCGCGCTTTTTCTAGTTGATGAGCCAGCGGCGGGCATGACCGACGAGGAGACTTTCCGCACGGGGGAGATTCTCCAGGGGCTGGCTGAAGATCACGCGCTGATTGTCATTGAGCACGACATGGAATTCGTGCAGCAAATCGCCGGCAAAGTAACAGTGCTACACGAAGGCAAGATCCTAGTCGAAGGGCCGATGGAAGCGGTGCAGAACGACCCGCGCGTCATTGAGTGCTACTTGGGAACGGCCATGGAACGGGAGGAGCGCAGTGGCGTTGGCTGAGACCACCTTGGCGGTCGAGGGCTTAGATGTCCACTACGGAGGCAGCCGCATCTTGCGAGATATTAGCTTGCAGGTTCCCGGCGGCTCGATTGTGGCGGTGATGGGGCGCAATGGCGTTGGCAAAACGACGCTGCTCAAGGCGATCATAGGGTTATTGACACCGAGCAAGGGCCAGGTGTTTTTTGCCGGCGAGGACGTCACCGCGCTGACGGCTGATCAACGCACTCGGCGGGGGTTGGGATACGTGCCGCAGGGCCGCGAGATTTTTCCGCAGTTGACGGTGCGGGAAAACTTGGAGATCGGCTTGCCGGCGCGCGGTAGTGAGGTCCCCGAGGAAGTATTCGCACTCTTTCCAGTGCTGGCGGACATACAGGAGCGGCTGGGCGGCAATTTGAGCGGCGGGCAGCAACAGCAGTTGGCCATTGCCCGGGCGCTAGTCGGCGAACCCAAGGTCCTGATGCTGGACGAGCCGACCGAAGGGATCCAGCCGTCGATCATCCTGGAAATAGAAAAGGTATTGCTCCAGCTCAAGGAGCGGGGTGAGTTCGCCATCGTCTTGGTCGAGCAGTACTTCGACTTTGCGCGGCAGATCGCCGATCACTTCTTTCTGATGGACCGCGGCAGCATTCTGTTGCAGGGGGCCGCCGCCGAGTTATCGGACGAAAGTATCAAGACCCACCTGACGTTTTGAGGGAGGATTCATGCGGCTCTCACCGAGGGAAATCGACAAGCTAGTATTGCACAACGCCGGGTTTGTGGCGCAGAAGCGCTATGCCCGGGGTCTGCGGCTGAACTACCCGGAGGCGACCGCGCTGATCGCGGCGCAGTTGCTCGAATTTATCCGCGATGGCGAGCGGGTTGCCACCTTGATGGACAAGGGCAAGCAATTGCTCGGGATTGAAGATGTGTTGCCCGGGGTGCCGGAGATGGTCCACGAGGTGCAGGTGGAGGGCACGTTCCCCGACGGCACCAAACTGGTGACGGTCCACCAGCCGATCTGCCGGGCGCACGGCAACGCCGAGTTGGCGCTTTATGGATCGGGGCTTACGCACGCGGGAGAGACGGGGTCGCCGGACAACGCGTCCAGTGCCGCGCCCGGGGAAGTGCTGGTGGCGGCTGGGGAACTCGCGCTCAATGCGGACCGCGAAACAGTGGAACTCGAAGTGGCAAACCTCGGCGACCGCCCCGTGCAGGTGGGGTCGCACTTTCCCTTCTTTGAGGCCAACGCTGAATTGCGCTTTGACCGCGCTAGGGCCTATGGTTTTCGCCTCGACATTCCCGCGGGGACCGCGGTGCGTTTCGAGCCGGGGGAGACCAAGACGGTGGCGCTAGTCGCCGTAGCGGGCCAGCGCGTTGTCCACGGCGGCAGCGGTTTGATCGGCGGGGCCTTGAGCGACGACAACAAGTCGGCGGCACTGGCACGGGCACAAGTGCGCGGCTTTTTAGGAGCGGAGTAATCATGCGGATTGATCGACGCGCTTATGCGGATATGTACGGCCCTACCACCGGCGATCGGGTGCGGCTGGGCGACACGGATTTGGTTGTCGAAGTCGAGCAAGATCACACCGTGTACGGCGAGGAGTGCAAGTTCGGCGGCGGCAAAGTGCTGCGCGATGGCATGGGACAGCAGAGCGGCGCGAGCCAAAAAGAGGCGCTGGACTTGGTGATTACCAATGCGCTGGTGCTCGACTATACGGGCATTTACAAGGCCGACATTGGCGTCAAGGATGGGCGCATCGCTGGCATCGGCAAGGCTGGCAACCCGGATATTATGCGAGGTGTCGCCGAGCAGATGGTCGTTGGCACGACCACCGAAGTGGTGGCCGGAGAAAAGCTGATTGTGACGGCTGGGGCGCTGGACGTACACGTGCATTTTATTTGCCCACAGCAAGTTGAAGAGGCCATTGCCTCGGGCATCACCACGATGATCGGCGGCGGCACCGGCCCGGCAACTGGAACGAATGCGACCACTTGTACTCCGGGGGCTTTTTACATCCGCACGATGTTGCAAGCGGCCGATGCTTGGCCGCTCAATTTTGGCTTTTTGGGCAAGGGCAATTCGTCGTTGCGCCCGGGGTTGGCGGCGCAAGTTGAGGCCGGAGCTTGCGGCCTCAAACTGCACGAGGACTGGGGCACGACGCCCGCGGCCATTGATGCGTGTCTGGCAGTCGCCGAAGAGTTCGACGTGCAGGTTTGCATTCACACCGACACGCTCAACGAGTCGGGCTTTGTCGAGGCGTCGCGGGCGGCCTTCAAAGGCCGGACCATTCACACCTACCACACCGAGGGCGCTGGCGGCGGCCATGCGCCCGATATTATGCGGCTTTGCGGCGAGGTCAATGTGCTGCCCTCTTCGACCAACCCGACGCGGCCCTTCACGATCAACACCGTAGACGAACATCTCGACATGCTGATGGTCTGCCACCACCTCGACAAGAACATCCCCGAGGACGTGGCCTTTGCCGAGAGCCGAATTCGCCCGGAGACCATCGCGGCCGAGGATATTTTACACGACTTGGGCGCGCTGTCGATTATCGCCTCGGACAGCCAAGCGATGGGTCGAGTGGGGGAGGTGGTGTGCCGGACTTGGCAGACGGCACACAAGATGCGCCAGCAGCGGGGCTTGTTGCCCGAAGATGCGGGCGGTTCCGACAACTATCGCGTGCGGCGCTACGTCGCCAAATACACCATCAACCCGGCCATTGCCCACGGCCTCTCGGCCCACATCGGCTCGGTGGAGACGGGCAAACTGGCCGATTTGGTGCTGTGGCAGCCCGCTTTTTTTGGCGTCAAGCCCGAGTTGGTGCTCAAAGGCGGAGTGATTGCTTACGCGCAGATGGGCGACGCCAATGCTTCGATCCCCACGCCGCAGCCCGTGTATCCGCGCCCGATGTTCGGCGCCTACGGCAACGCGGTTGGTCCGACGTCGCTGGCTTTTGTTTCACAGGCGTCGCCCGAGCGGGTGGGTAAGTACGGGTTGGCCAAGGAGATCGTGCCGGTTGAGCATTGCCGCGACATTGGCAAAGCCGATATGCGACTCAACGATGTGCTGCCCAATATCGAAGTTGATCCAGAGACCTATAAAGTGAATGTTGACGGCGAGGAGATCACCTGCGAACCCGCGGCAAAACTGCCGCTGGCGCAACTGTATCACTTGTTCTAAATGAATCGCCTCTATCCGTTAATGCACTTGGCCGATAGTGCGCTGCCAGCCGGTGGCTACGCCTTTTCCAATGGATTGGAGGGGGCTTATCAGTTGGGCTTGTTGGATGTGCCCGAGGCGCTGGAGGAGTTCGTGCATTCGGCACTGATGGCCGCGGCCTATGGCGAGATTCCCTTTGTCCATTCCTGTTATGCTGAATCCGACGAAGAAATTCTGGCGGAGATGCTGCATTTCTACGACGCCATGATCGCGGCTCCGGCGATGCGCCGGGCGAGCTTGATCTTGGGCAAGAACTGGCTGCGGCTGATGGCTGGTTTGTACCCGGAAGTCAAATTCGCAAATTTGCGGCGAACCCACGCGCACTACACGGTAGTTTTTGGGCTGGCGTTGAAAGCGGTGGGCTTTGCACAGGCTGATGCCCAACAGCTTTACATGTTTCAAGTGCTCAGAGACCAGATGAGTGCCGCGGTGCGCCTCGGAATCGTCGGGCCAATGGAGGCGACTCGACGGCAGTTGGGTCTGTATGTGCATTGCGAGGAATTGCTAGCGGAGGTCGCGGGACGACCGTACGCGCAAGCGACGCGCTGCGCGCCGCAGCTCGACCTCGCCCAGAGCGTACACGACGATCTCTATTCGCGCCTTTTCCAAAGTTGAGCACCGGAGGAGCTATGGGGCACGACCACACTCACGAGCCTTTTGACTCGCCCGGACTCTTCGCCGACCGCGAAAGTCCGAATCCGCACCGCGATTTTGCCGACCGCGCTTTTACGGTGGGGATTGGCGGGCCGGTCGGTAGCGGTAAGACCGCGCTGTTGCAGGCTTTGTGCGAAAGGCTGCGCGACGAGTATAGCTTGGGGGTGGTCACCAACGACATCTTCACCCGCGAGGACGCCGAATTCCTGCTCCGGCACGAGGCGTTGGACCAAGAACGCATCGTCGGCGTCGAGACCGGCGGTTGTCCGCACGCGGCGATCCGCGAGGATATTTCGCTGAATCTAAATGCGCTCGAAGACTTGATGGATCGTTTTGCCGGGGGTATTGACTTGCTGCTAGTCGAAAGCGGCGGCGATAACTTGGCGGCTCACTTCAGCCGCGAACTCGTCGATTATTCGGTGTACGTCATCGACGTATCCGGTGGCGACAAAATCCCGCGCAAGGGCGGGCCGGGGACGACGCAGTCGGATCTGTTGGTAATCAACAAGACTGATCTGGCTGAGATGGTGGAAGCGGATCTGGGGGTGATGGATCGAGACGCCAAGAAGATGCGCGGCGCGGGGCCGACGGTTTTTGCTTGCATCAAGGATCGGGAGGGCCTGAAGGCGATTGTCGGGCACATTCTCGCGGCGCGGCAGCGGGCGCTGCTGTCGTCTCCGTAGATTGGATTTTATTTACCATCGCTCACGGCGTTCTCGCATTCAGCGATCCATTTTTCGGCGTCTTCTGCGGTGTATGCTCCGTTGATGGTGCCTTGTTGCTCGGCGGTGCCAATTTCAGTTGCGAGGAATCGACAGAACGGCCCATTTAGAGCAGGAAGTTTTTAATCCACCTCGTGTAATCTAATGATGAAAAAGCCGCACCCCCGAATTAATCATCAACATGCCGTATTCGTCGGCCGCCTCAATTACCAGATCATCCCGCGTTGATCCGCCAGCTTGGACTAAGTACTCCACCCCTGAGCGCTGCGCTCGGTCGATGTTGTCGCGGAAGGGGAAAAAGGCGTCTGAACTCAGCGCCACGCCCATGAGCTGGTCCAGCCAGGCCCGCTTCTCCTCAGCGCTGAGCCGTGCTGGGACCTCGCGGAAGTTGGCTTCCCAAGCCCGGAGTTCGGCTGGGGTGACGTCGTCTTGCAGATAGATGTCGATGGCGTTGATTTTTTCCGGGCGCGTGAGGCCCTTGACGAATTTCATGCCCAGGACTTTGGGGTGCCGGCGCAGATACCAGTTGTCGGCACGGGTGCAGGCCAAGCGCACACAGTGGATGCGCGACTGCTGGCCTGCACCCGTGCCGATGACTTGGCCGTCGCAGGCTAGGCACACGGAGTTGGATTGGGTGTACTTGAGGGCGATGGTCGCCACCGTTAGGTCGCGGCGGGCACTAGCCGACAAGTCCTTGCGGGCCGTGACGATGTTGTGGAAAAAGGCGTCGTCGGGGATAAAGTTATTGCGTTGCTGCGCGAGTTGGACGCCGAATATCTGGCGTTGCTCGGTCGCCTCAGGCGCGTAGTCTGGGTCGATTTGTAGGATGCGGTACTGACCGCCCTTTTTCTTTTTTAAGATCGCTAAAGCCGCCGGCTCATAGCCCGGGGCGATGATCCCGTCGGAGACCTCGACGCGGATGAGGTCAGCCGTAGAGAAATCGACCACGTCGCTCAGGGCAATCCAGTCGCCGAAGGAAGCGAGGCGGTCGGCACCGCGGGCGCGGGCGTAAGCCGTGGCCAGCGGACTGAGGTCGCGGTCGGCGACGAAGTAGGACGCGCTCAAGGTTTCGTTGAGCGGTGCGGCGACGGCTGCACCGGCCGGAGAGACGTGTTTGAACGAAGCGGCCGCCGGCCGCCCGAGGGCGCGTTTGAGGTCGCGGACGAGCTGCCAAGCGTTGAGCGCGTCCATGAGGTTGATGTAGCTGGGGGCGTCGTTGAGCGGCTCGATGGGCAGGTCGCGGCCATCGGCCATTGAGCAGCGGGCTCTTGCTTGGTGGGGGTTGCAGCCGTAGCGCATGTCGATTGTCGCGGGCATAGTTCCTCCTCGATGAGACTATTTGACAAAAGTTGGGGCGGCGTATTATGTTCGGCAATCGCGGTAAAAGGACAATCGCCAATCAACCCATTTTTGACAAGCCAAGGCAAGGTAGAACGACCATGTTCAAAGGTTGTAGCACGGCTCTAGTGACGCCCATGAACGCCGATGGCAGCATTGACCACGGCGGCTTGGAGCAACTCATAGAATTCCAGATTGCCAACAATATCCAAGCGGTACTCGCGGTTGGCACGACCGGCGAAAGCCCAACCCTGCTATGGGAGGAGCACAACGAAGTCATTGAGCGCACGGTCGCCTTGGCCAAGGGACGCACCCTGTCGATTGCCGGCACGGGTAGCAACTCCACCAAGGAGACCTTGGAGGGCAGCGAGCACGCCGCTCACATTGGCGCAGACGCCGTGCTGCTGGTCGATCCCTACTACAATGGGCCTAGCTCCTTGGAGATCCGCCGCGAATACGTCGAGCCGGTGGCGCGGGCTTTTCCCGAAGTGCAGATCATTCCCTACATCATTCCCGGACGCACCGGCTGCATGATGCAGGTGGAAGATTTGGCCATCCTCGCCCACCAGTATCCCAACGTGGCCCAAGTCAAAGAGGCGACCGGCGACTTGGACAATATGGCCAAGACGCGCCGGCTTTGCGGCGATGATTTTACCATCCTGTCGGGCGATGACGACAAGACTGTGGCGATGATGAAGAGCGCGGAGATCCGGGCCGCTGGCGCAATCTCGGTGATGTCCAACGTCATTCCGGGGCCCATCCAGCGGCTCACCGAATTGCTCAACGCCGGTCAGGCGGACGAAGCTGACAGTTTGGCCGCCAAGCTAGCGCCGCTTTTTGGCATCGTCGGCGTTGCGACCACTGAGCAGAGTGCTTATGGTCCGGTCGAGTGCAAAGCGCGCAACCCCGTGCCGATTAAGACGCTGATGAATATCCTTGGGATGCCGGCCGGGCCAGTGCGGCAGCCGCTGGGCAAGATGACGCGCACGGGCGCGCAAATGGTGCTGGACGCCGCCCGCCAAGTATGCGCTAATGACCCCACGGCGTTTGCGCCGATCGCCGAATTTTTCGGGGTGGATGTGGAAGCGCGCCTGCACGACGACTCGCTGGTCGAGCGAGCAGTGTATCCATCGTATTAAGCGAGGCTAGAACGATGACCAAAATCGCAATCTGCGGGGTGGCTGGTCGCATGGGCCAACGGCTGGCTCATTTGACTTTGGCGGCGGCTGACTTGGAGTTGTGCGGCGGCAAGGAGCACCCGGCTCACGAGGCCGTGGGACGCGACATCGGCGAAGTCGTCGGTGCGCGGCACCTCGACCTAACAGTCAGCGACACGTTGGTGGGCATCATCGAACCCGACCAAGTAGTAGTCTGTTTTACGACCCCGGAAGCAACTCTTGAAGACGCGGCTCTCTGCGCGCTGCGCGGGGTGCCTATGGTGGTGGGAACCACGGGTTTTACCCCGGAGCAACTCGCGGAATTTAAGCAGACCGTAGCAGGCATTACCTGCGTGTTTGCGTCGAATTTTAGCACGGCCATGAACGTGCTGTTCAAGCTGGTTGAAGAGGCGGCGCGGATCTTGGGCGATGACTACGACGTGGAAATCATTGAAGCGCATCACCGGCACAAGGTTGATGCGCCCTCTGGGTCGGCGCTGACGCTGGCCGAGCGGGCCGCAGCCGGCTTGGGCCGCAACTTGCGCGAGGTTGCCGTACACGGGCGCTCGGGCGTGGTCGGCCAGCGCTCGCGCCAAGAGATTGGTATGCACGCGATCCGCGCCGGCGACTTGGCGGGCGATCACACGGTGCTCTACGCGGCTTTAGGTGAGTGCCTCGAACTGCAACATCGCGCCACGAGCCGCGATTCATTTGCTTTGGGTGCGTTGCGTGCCGCGCGCTTTGCCGCGCAAGCCGCGCCGGGGATGTACTCGATGGGAGACGTGCTGGGGCTGGGCTGACAGCTCAGCGCTTGGGGCGGAGGAGGTGCTGTGGCGTCGGCCACAGGGTCTGGAGCTGGTCGCGCAGTCGCGCAGCTTCTTCAAAGTTTTCCGCCTCCACGGCCGCCTGTAGGTCGCGCTCCAATTGTTCGCGCTGGGACAGCGGGCGCTCCTGCTCTAATTCCTCGTACCATTCGCGCAAAAAGGAAATCTCGGGCAAATCCTCGTCTAGCTCGGATTCCCATTCCTCGACAAAGCTCTCGATATGGGCAATGCCTTCTTGCACGGCGTGCATGGCCGCTGGATAGTCGTCGTCTTGCAGCGCGAGCATGGCGTGCGCCCGGGTCTGCATCATGATCGCGTGTGGATAGTACTGCTCAAAGTACCAGCGGATTTCGTCGTTGGGGGCGCACTGATCGACCAATTCAAAAATCTGTAGGGCGTGCTCGGTATCGGCGACGACCCCTACGTAGTCCTCTAAATTGAACAGACTCAAATAGCGGTGGTAGTACTGCCACGCCTCTTGGAAGAGTTCTTCGCACTCGTCCTCGTTTAACGCGAAGTCTTCTGGCGTGTCGCGCGATGCGATGAGGTCTTGGTAGTAGCTGAGCAGCGAGGGGCAACCGTGCGGTTGTTGGCCGTCGGGACGGCCATGCAACTCGAGCTGGAGGAGCCCCATGTCGATGCGGATCTGAAGTTTTTCCTCGCCCTTGCCGGTGTGGATGCGCCGAGCGAGGAACTCGTCGGGCTTGAATTCCCAACTGTTGAGCAAGTCGCCGATATCGTAATTCATGGGCGCGCTCTCTGCGAGAAAATAAAGTGAAGAAACTCAAGCCCAAAGAGGCTGAGAGAACACAAGGGACAATATAGGGCAGAACCTAGCACTGCGCTACTAGTTGACGCATTTGTCGTCAAATGGTTTTTCCAAATAAAAAAGCGCCGGGCTACAAGTCCCGCGCTTATCGTGTTACATAACATAAAAAAAAAGAAACAACTTGTCAAATTTTTTTATTTAAGTGGAATATAAATAATAAGTTATAAAATTTTTTATCTTGACATGACCCACTGCTTAACCGACCTTAAGACTGCCCCTAATTTTAACATTCCACATAGGAGGACCGATGTCCCAGCACGAGAACGATGCGCTGCAAGTGCAAGGCGACCGGGTGGTGCTAGGGGAGTGGTCGGGCGATCTGGAAGAATTGATCGCCAAGAATGTGACTTTGCGCCAGATGCTGCGAGAAGGGCGCGCCGAAGAGGCCTGTGCGCTGCTCAAGGCGCAGGCCGTGGAGGAACAAGCCGCGCTGGTGGCCATAGACGAAAACCCCGAGGAGGTGCTCTCGCTAACTGGCATGGACGCCCAAGGTCGCCCGGGATACTGGCCGGCTGTGGTCGATAAGCTGCCGTCGGAGCTCATCGCCGAGTTAGTCGCCCCCGGCGAGTACAAGCTGGCGAGATTCAACACGGCACTGTTGCAAACCATGTCGGCTGAGTCGTTTGCGCGCGCTGTGGAGGACACGCTCGATCCGATTTACTTCCACAGCAACCGCACCAAGGTGTCGTGGGAATGGCTCGAAGCGGTTTCGGCACTAGATGATCCCAACAAGCGCGCCGCACTGTTGTACAAGGTGGATCAGAGCCTGCTAGAGGACGCCTTCCTCGACAAGGGCGACAGCATCGACATGCACGCCCAAGTCAGTGCCCTAGAGGATGTAGGTACAGTGTCGGCCTTCAGCCTGCTGTCGGAATCAGGTCAGGCGGTGATGCTGCCGCCTATTGACGACCCGGAGGTCCGCGAGGTCATCTACGCCTTGCACCAAGCCGCGCCCGAGCTGCTGGCAAAGGTGCTGCGCGGTGCTTGGGAGCGGGCCAGTGGAGAGGCTTCGTGAACCGGCTAGCGCGCGTCGATCTCAACCAAGTTCCGCTCGACCGCCATAGTTTTATTGGCCAAGTGATAACTGCGGCCCTCGAATACGAGCAGTTGCCGCCGCGCTTTATGGATTCGCTGCGGGCTTATCTGCAAACCCGCGGGTTGGGATTTGCTCAGCGCAACCGCACGGGCATCGCTCTTGGCCGCGATCAGTTGCGCCAAGGCATGGAGCAGGGCTTGGCATGTATGGACTTGGCTCTGGAGGAGGCAAGCGGCGGCGATCTCAACGCCGCTGTCGCCAAACTGGCCAGCGACTCTTTTGATGCGCTCTACAAGCAGGGTTGGGAGTGCGCTTGCCAGCGTTTGGCAGAGATGCGCGAGCAGGCCCGCGCCTTGGCCGGCTGTCCCGAGCTGGGCTTTTGGCCCGATTTGCAGCCCAAAGTCGCAGCCTTGGCAAAGCTCGTGCCCGAGACGTGGACCGGCCCCAGTGCCATTGACCTGTGCGCCGACGGCCAAATGCTGCAAGAGCTAACCGGCAAGGTGGCCTTTGTGCGCTCGTTGCCGCAGCCATCGGTGGACGTTTTACTTGAGCAGGTCGAGGTGGATTTCGCCGGTGTGCTGCACCGCGTCATTTTGGCGTTGGCGCTGGGGCGCGCCGAACTCGTTGCCCAAAAGGAACACGTGTCGCGCTTTAGCGCCGAGTGCTTTGACGCGAGTGGGCTGCGCTCTCACGTGCGGCGGCAGGTGTTAGACCAGTTCGTCGGGCACCTAGAAGATACTGTGGGGGATGCAGGTGTTCGGGCGCGGCTTGCCGACGAGTTGGGCGCGGAAATCGAGGTGCTAGAACAGGCCGCGGAGCGGGGCGACCTAGCGGCGTTTTTTTTAGCATACCTAGGCGGTGGTACGTTTTGAAACTTCAGGTTGTCTCGGTACGCTTACGGTAGGTCCTGGGTCGTCGAGGTTCAGGCTGAGCTTCGGCGATCCGTTCAACTATCCAAGCTAGACAAACGGGTTTGCTTTGGTTGCGACGGGAACGATTGACAGGTCGCTTTGCAGAGCTTTTCTTAAAAGTAAAATACTTCGCACACCGAGCGTTTGGAGCTACAACCTCGCCGCTTGCGGCAGTCCTAGACGGATGAACAGGACAATGGATACAGCGTCGCTATCAAAGAGAATGCCAGTGCCGGAAGCGGTGCTTGATTCGATAGTTGTGCCTTGTTCTATGCTTGAAATAACGCCGAATTCTTATTGCCGTAAGTCGTTAAAAAACAATAAGTTACCCCCCCCCCCCCCCCCCCCCGATTTTCTTGGGTATTAAGCACTAGCTTCATTTATCAACCTATTCGCCTCGCTCCCCTTCCTCAACGGAAGCGGGAAGGGGTATTCCTCTGCTCTGCCGCGTCGGCCAGACGTCCGCGGCGCAGAGATTCTACCAATCCAAATAACAGACGAAAACCATCCTCGGTATTCCGCGCGGCGGTCGGCGGCGATGTCGTACGAGCCATCTCGCCGCGCAGGATTCGTCTTTCTCCCCGGCGTGCGCCCGTTCTCGAAGACCAGCCTGTTTTCCGCCTCTTTGAGACCGACCCCCACCTTTTGAAAAATGCCGGAACGCAGCGGCTTCGCGATAAGTCGCATCCATTTTCTCATATTCATACCCCTTTCACCATCGAGGAGATTGCATCATGAAATACGCCAAGTTGCAGATGCCGCGTTTGTCTTACGTGCCTTGGTTGCTGGCGGCCAGTTTGATGTTGGGTTGGGCCGGCGAGGCTCTAGCCCAAAACCTATCGGGCTCTTTTGACCCGGGTTTCGTCCACGAGGCCGGTGGGGCACAAGATATTACGGTAACACTAGAAACGGAAGGCGGGGTGGAGGCGAAATCAGATATTCAGATTCACATGTTTTTGGATCCTGACAGTCAAACCGCCAGATACCTTGATGACTTATTCACCGTATCCACGCCCACTATCTTGCTTAAGAAGGGCGAGAAAAAGGTGACGGAGACTTTTACCATAACCCCGATAGCCAATGATCGAATTGGACCGACCCCCGCCAACCCTACGAAGAGCATTAATCTTATGAGAAAAGTCTTCGATAAGCACAAAAGGGTGGCCATGGGGTTAAGTGAACATGTTGGTTACTGGGATAGTTTAAACGTTGCTGTTGATATCCCTATTATTTTTAAATTTGTTGTCGTTGGTGCGAGTAGCAATCAAGTTAGCTTCGCCAAGAATGTAATTAAAAGGGGCATCCAAGCGGGCGGCCATGAACTCTTCCCGTTTGTGTCGCTGATCGATGACGATGCGTGGCCCGGCGCGATTGACCTTTCTTTCGATCCGTCCACGCTCAGCAAGCAGGCGGATGCGACTTCTATTGAAATGACAGGAGTCTTGCATGGCCGCTCGTTACCGGACACGACCCTCTCCACCCGGTTGGTTGTTGCTGGCAGCGATACCTTGAAGCGCGATGAGCATTACACGCTCAGTGGTTTAGGCAAGCTAACCATTCCACAGGGGACGCGGTCTGGGACGACGACGTTCACCCTCGATCCGAATGGCACCAAGGATGGTGCGCTCGTAATAGGCCCTAGTAGTGATAGTGATACGCTGACGGTGGTGGTCAGCAAACGGACCCATACTTTCAATGGTAAAACTGTCAATGTAGGTATCGACGTTAACTATGATGGTTCCTTAGAGGACGATGGGTATGTTGGCGGTGCCACAAGCAATGGGACGCGGGAGTCTTTTGAAGGCCAATTATGGAGTGCCTTCGGAGTGGACCTCAACGGCGATGGTGATATTGGATCAGACGAAAATAATAGTGGTATAATTGGTGCCGACGAGAGCGACCGCCTCCCGGCGGGCACCGTCTTAGTAGAAAAGACCTTGGGGATCGACTTTTTCGACGATGGCGATTATTTAGATGTCCGTGTGGTTCCTCCTGGCCACGATATGCGAGAAACAGGTTGTTTGATAAGAACCGTCGGTGCTAGTGGTTATGGCGTTTTTACTGGGATAACGGAGGACCAGCATCGCTCGGGAGCTACGAAGGGGGGCTCCTTCTATCCTAAATGCGGTATCGACTTTAACGGAGATGGTGACATTACAGATCATTTCCCCGCTAGCGCTGCCTTAAAGCATGTAACCTCTTGGGCCTATCCCATTGTGGTCAACAAAGGGACTATCACGATCGCCGCCGATGCGAAGGTGAAGTCGTTTAAGCTTGATCCGGCGGCGATTCGCGAGAACGAGGGGGCGACGGACATCACGATGACCGTTGAATTGGAGAAGGCCTTACCCAAGGCCCAGCGGGTGGACTTCGAGATTACTCCAGGGACGGGGACGCGCGATGAGCACTACACGGTGGAGGTGACCGAGGGACTGACGATTCCAGCCGGCGATACCAAGGGCACGGCGATGCTGCGCGTCACGCCGATTGACGATAGCGATAAGAATGAGGCGCGGACATTCACGGTGAAAGCGAAGATCGGTGACGACGCCACTCAGATGAAAGACGTGGAGTTCAAGATCACTGACGATGAGACGCTGAGCGAGAACATCACCCTAAAGGTCAGTCCGAGCGAAATCAAGGAGGACGCAGGCGAGACGACAGTTACGGTGACGGGTACGTTAGACGGCAAGGTGTTGGACGCGGATGCGACGATCACGTTGGGTGTGGATTCGACCCCAGATAAGTCGGCGACGCGCGATTTGGACTACACGTTGGTCCTTCGTTCTCTGACGATTCCGCAAGGTGAGATCACCGGCTCGACGACGATCACGGTTACACCGATGAACGACGGCAAGGCCGACAACGACGAGACGATCACGCTGAAGTCGCTGACGGACAACCTCAAAAACCAAGACGGGGATAAGATCACGGTCGGTTCGGTGGCGATCAAGTTGAAAGATGCGGCGACCACGACGACCACGACGACCACGACCACGCCGGCGACGTCCACGGGGCCGACCTTCGGCGCAGATGCGTTAGCCTTTGAGGCGACAGTGGGCCGGGCGTTTAGCACGGTGTTGCCCGAAGCGACCGGCGGCCAAGGGACGCTGAGGTACAGCGTTTCGACCGCCCTGCCGGCGGGTCTGTCGTTTGACGCGGCGACGCGGACGATTTCAGGGACGCCGACGATGGCCGGCCTGTCCTCGGTTGTCTATATGGCGTTTGATGACGACAAAAGCGGCGGGGTAACGCTCTTCACCATCACGGTCAGTGAACCGCCGCCGGTCACGGTGGGGGTCGCCAGTGTGATGGCTTCGCAGTCGGTGGTGCGCGAAGACGGCGAGACAGCCGAAATCCGAGTTACGGCGACCTTGTCAGAGGCAGCACCAGCAGCCGAGGCAATCCGCTTCACGATTGTCCCGCCGGCCAGCGGCGCGCTGGCCACCCGCGACGTGGATTACACGGCCACGTTGGTGGGGACGGTTACTATCGCGGCTGGCGACCGGACGGGTTCGATGACGCTTTTCCTGTCGCCGATCGACAACGACGAGGTCGATGGGCATAAGTACTTGGGAATCCGGGCGGCGGCTTCAGGCGGCTGGGATCAGGTGGACCTCCGCATTTCCGACGACGAGACGCCGAGTGCCTCGGTTTTGGTGTCAGTGATGCCGAACCAACTGAGCGAGTCAGCCGACTTGACGGAAGTGCAGGTCATGGTCGCGTTGGACGGCAAGCCGCTGGCCGACGATGCGACGGCCACGGTTTTGATTGATGAGGATTCGCCAGCCACCCGCGACACCGATTACTCGGCACTGTTCAATCCGACCATTACCATTGCGGCCGGTTCGATTACTGGCTCGACGCGGCTGTTGATTGATCCGGTGGCCGACGGTATGGCCGAAGGAGACGAGGCGATTCGCATCAAAGCGACGCTGCCCGGCTTGACCGAGGGATCGGCGACGCTGGTGCTGACGGAGACCGACAGCGAGATGATGACGGGCGAGGAGGAGATGATGATCCCCTTGGCGTTTGTCGCCGGGGCCTCAATTGCCGCGCAGGCTTATACGGCGGGCACGGCGATTCCCCTGTTGGAACTGCCGGCAGCGGTGGGCGGCGAAGGTGCCATCACGTACAGCGTGTCAGATTTGCCGGCGGGGCTGGCGTTTGACGCGGCCACGCGGATGATTTCGGGCACGCCGGACGCGGCCACCGATGACGCCGTTACGGTCACGTACACGGCGATGGCGGGCGATGAAAGCGCGTCGCTGATGTTCACGATCACGGTCAACCCAATGATGGAATTTGGCGACCTGAGCGCTTTGTTCGGCGGAGCCGGCAAGCGGGTGCCTTTGCAGGCCGGGCTGAATGAGGATGCGCGGCTGTATCTGGATGCGTCGACAGCCTTGCCGAGTGTGGGGGAGGAATTCGTCCTTGATGTACGACTAGCCGACTTCGTGGCGGTCAGGGGCTACGGCTTGCAGGTCGCGTATGACGCTGATAAACTGGCGTTTGTTCGGGTGTTGCCCCAAGACCGCGCGTGGGCGGCACCGCAGGTGCTAGCCGAAGCCGGTGTGTTGACCGTCGCCGCCCACGGAGAGATCGTCGCCGACGGCGAACTGGGGTTGCGCTTGGTGTTCCGGCCGACGACCGAGATCGAAAGCACGACGCTCGAAATTACCGATAACCAGACGTATGACCGTGCGTTAGGCTTCAACCGGCTAGCGTTGCCGGGACCAGTGGCCTTGCAGACGCGGCCGGCGGTGTTCTCGTTGGCGGATAACTATCCCAACCCGTTCAACCCAACGACGACGCTTCAGTATGCCTTGCCCCAGGCCGCGGACGTGGCGTTGACGGTGTATAACGTACTCGGACAGCCAGTGCGGACGCTGGTGGCCGAGCGGCAGAATGCGGGTCGTTACGTTGTGGAGTGGGACGCGACCAACGATCAAGGCCATCGCTTGTCGGCGGGGCTGTACTTCTATCGCTTGCAGGCGGGTGGCGACTTCCGCGAAGTCAAGAAGATGCTGCTGCTCAAGTAGCACCCGCGACACCGCGAGTTACGGAAATGGGACCCCGGTTTTCTGGGGTCCCATTTCTATGGTCAGTTGTCAGTTGGTGGTAGCTGGAAGAGCGACCTCGCGCGGTTTTTGAGCGGATCAAGCTGATCATTGTACGCAAGTGGTCGGGGCCAGGCGATCCGGCCCTGCGGTTTGGGCACAGATCTCCAATGCTGGCTGAACCTTCAGGCGCAGTTCGATCTAGTTGCCGCCGGCGATACGCCGACTGCTGCATTGCTGTCGGCTACTTCAAGATGAACTGTTGAATCACCCGCCAAAGTCAGCCTGAACCGCGGCGACCCAAGCCCTACCGTAAGCGTACCGAGACAACCGGAAATTGCAAAGCGTACCGCGGCCCATACCCGGTGTCGCTTTTTTCGCCTGAGGAATTTGAGTAACTTTGCAAATTCCCCGGTACTCCACACCTTCTGCGAGGTCTTATGGCTCATTGCGAATTCACCCCCACCCACTACCACAATACCATCGGCTGGCACGAGCCCGTGCTGGTCATTGCCCCCGGCGATACGGTATCTACCACGACCGTTGACGCCCGCGGCCAAGACCAGTACGGCGAGCGCGTTGCCGAGCGCGGGAACCCGATGACGGGTCCTTTCTACCTAGAGGGAGCCGAGCCGGGCGACACCTTGGTAGTTCACTTCGACAAGCTCTACCCCAACCGCGACTGGGGCTGGACGGCTCGGGAAATCGCGCCCAATGTGCTGGAGCCGGGTTTTGCGACCGGGATTGAGCGGGACGATCAGCCGCTCCGGTGGCCGATTGACCTAGCAGCCGGTACGGCAACGCAGCCGGAGGTGCTGCCGGGTTTGGTGCTACCCCTCAACCCGATGGTAGGCTGTTTCGGGGTAGCCCCGCCGCGCGGTCAGGCCATTTCCACGGCGACCTCTGCGACCCACGGCGGCAACATGGACTACCGGGGTTTTGTCACAGGCGTGACCGTCTATTTGCCGGTCGCGGCCCCGGGCGCACTCTTTCACTTGGGCGACGGGCACGCCGTCCAAGGCGATGGCGAGATCGTCGGTACGGGCGTGGAAATTTCCTTTGACGCGACATTTAGCCTAGATGTGATCAAAGGCCGGTCGATCGGCTGGCCTCGCGCTGAAAACGACACGCACATTCTCGCGGTCGGCAATGCGCGTCCCTTAGACCAAGGCGTACAACACGCCACCAGCGAACTGGTGAATTGGCTCACCGAGGACTACGGTCTCAGCAAGTTGAGTGCTCACGCGCTGTTGGGACAGTGCGTGGAATACGAGCTGGGAAATGTGTACGACCCGGCCTATACGATGGTTTGCAAAGTCGCCAAATCGCTGCTCGAGGCTATCGGAGCCGAGCGCTCATAGATCGGCGATGGAATCCAAGCCTTCGGGCTGCGGCAGGACGTAGCGGACGGGTTGGATGGTGCCGTCGCGGCGATGCGCCTGTTCGACCCGTTTGCACTTGATGACCGAGTGCTCGATGAGCAGATCGTCGGCGATTTGGCAGCCGTAGAGGTAGCTGGTGCCCTTGATGGTTACGCGCTCGCCTACGCGCATGGGATGTTCGTCGCTGCCGGTCAGGAGCACACCCGACTCGATGCGGCTGTGTGCGCCAATCCGCAGGTTTCCCTTGATGATATTGCGGCTGAGTACTTCGACCTCGTCGTCGAGAGCGAGGGTTTGACCTGAGTACGTGCTCAGTTCGACGCCCACGCCAATTTGCACGCCTTCACCGAGCACTATGTGGCCGCTCAGATGGCTGCGATCCCCGATGGTGACGCGACGGTTGAGTTGGACTTGGGGGCCGATGTAGGTGCCCTTGCCGATGACAATGTCCAAGGGCCCGCGCTCCGCGTCGAGGTCGAGTATCTGCTCGATGACCTCGTCGGCGATGAAGAAGTCCTCCTCGTCGGCGATGGTGATGGTGTCCTTGAGCTTGTCGTAGGCCCAGCGGCGGGCTATGGCCTGCATCTGATGCCAGACGCTTTTGACGTTGAAGGCGAGGAATTCCTCTTCGCTATCGACCGTGGCGGCCCGCACCACGAGTTGGTGCTGATTGAAAATTTGCACCAAGTCAGTCAACAGCAATTCGCCTTGGGCATTGTCGGTGTCGAGATGCTGGATGTACGTCCGCAGCGCATGTTCTCTGAAGGCGACGACACCGGTGTTGATCTCGCGCGTTTCCAGCAGTTCTTGGCGCGTGAAAGCGTAGGTGCGGCCATTGTAAGCGGCCTCGTAGGGCGTTGCCGCGTCGAGGCTGAGGATGTCTTTGTGCTCTCTGATTTCAATGACCTTGTCGCGGTCGGCACCCGCCGGCTGCCCCGCCGCATCGGTGGCTGGCACGCGCACGATGCGGCCATAGGAGTTGGTTTCGGCCGGGCCATTGTACAGGCCAGTGAGTACCATCATGTCGCAGTCGGTGCTTTCAAAGCTGGCGCGGAATTGGGCGACGACCTGCTCGGTCAACAGCCCCATGTCCCCTAAAAAGATGTACACGTCGCGGTCGGTCGCCGTTGCAGGAAAGGCTTGGAGGCCGACGCGCACGGCGTCGCCGGTTCCGGCCGGCCGGCCGAGGACCGGGTTTTCTTGGTAGGCGAAAAGCCGCCCCGGTTGGGGGCCAGCCGCCCGGGCGACGTCTAGGCCCTTGATGCCCACGACGATGACTTGATTGGGGCTGGCGAGCCCCTCTTGCACGGCGCGAGCCACGCGCACGGCCGTTGGCTGACCCCAAATCTCGTGCAGCATCTTGGAGGTCTCCGAGCGGATGCGCTTGCCGTGGCCAGCCGCCAAAATGATGCCGATGCAGTGGAGATCGTCTAAAATTGGCGAATTGATTTCTGCGAGTAGGTCGTGCATTGAGTCTCTTTCTTTTGTTAAGGCGACCGGCCAGTTGCCCCTACTTAACGCAACAGTCGCGCAGCGGGTTCTCATTCGCTAGCTCTCGACGTCAAGGTCTTCACCGAGGGCGAGGCGCATGAGCAGATCCTGCAGGCTGGGGCCCGGGGCGTCGCACTCGGGCTGGCGGCGGACGTACGTGCCGTCTGGGCGCATCTGCCGAGATTTGGCGCGGTCGGCGAGCGCGAAGGCGAGTAACTCGCGATAGACGCGCTGCTTCAGGATAGGATCCAAGACGGGGAAAACGACTTCGACCCGGGCGCGCAGGTTGCGATCCATCCAGTCTGCGCTGCCGAGCCAGATTTCTTCGTCGCCGCCATTGGCAAAGTAAAAGACGCGGCTGTGCTCTAAGAAGCGGCCAATGATGCTGTACACGCGAATGTTCTCGCTGATGCCGTCGAGGCCGGCGCGCAAGCAGCAAATGCCTCGCACAATCAGATCGATTTCGACGCCGGCCTGCGAGGCCGCGTACAGGGCCTTGATGATCGCCGGGTCCATGAGGCCATTCATCTTGGCGATAATCGCGGCTGGCCGACCGGCGCGGGCGTGTTCGCTTTCGCGCTCAATGCGGTCGAGCATGCCTTGCATCAGCCCGGAGGGCGCGACTAGCAGTTTTTCAAATTGACTGATGCGGCTGTGGGCGGTGAGCATGTTGAAAACCTCGGCCACTTCGGCGGTGATCGTTGACTCGGCGGTAATCAGCCCCAAATCCGTGTAAAGCCGCGCCGTGGTGTGATTGTAATTGCCGGTGCCCAAGTGGGCGTAGCGGCGCAGGCGATCTTGATCGCGGCGTACCAGCATCGAGAGTTTGCAATGGGTCTTCAGGCCCATCATGCCATAGATCACGTGGATGCCGCTATCTTCAAGGCGCCTGGCCCATTCGATGTTGGCCGCTTCGTCGCCGCGGGCTTTCAGTTCGACGAGCACGGTCACTTCCTTGCCGCGCTCGGCCGCGTCGATGAGCGCCTGCCCTACCTCTGAATCGTCGCCCGTGCGGTAGATGGTCTGTTTGATGGCCAGCACTTTGGGGTCATTGGCCGCCATGCGGATGAAGTCAATCACCGTGGAAAACGACTCATAGGGATGATGCAGGAGGATGTCGCCGGCTCGAATGGAGTCGAAGAAGACGTCGGGGTCTTGGGGGAAATCGCGCTCGACGGATGTGAAGGGAGAGTCCTTGAGGGCCGGGCGCGGGACTAGGCCGTAAAGAGCCATAACCCGATGGAGGTTGACCGGCCCATTGACCCGAAAGACTAGGCTGTCGTCGAGATCGAATTGCTGTTGCAAAAACGATACTAGCTGGTCGGGTGCGCCTGGAGCAATCTCTAGCCGCACGGCGTCGGCTTGGCGCTGCTTGGTGACTTGTTCCTCGATTTCTTCCAGCAAATTGTCGGCGTCTTCTTCGTTGACGTATAGCTCGCTGTTGCGGGTGA
Organism: Candidatus Latescibacterota bacterium; assembly: GCA_965116045.1. Taxonomy (GTDB): domain Bacteria; phylum Latescibacterota; class UBA2968; order UBA8231; family UBA8231. The sequence goes on from OZ220478.1 coordinate 84,894, forward strand.
TGCGAAACGGGGCCGAGCCGATGACCTCGTAGCCGAAAAACAGTTCGTTGATTTGTAGATCCATGATCCCGGCCAAGGTCACAAAATGGAGGCCATCGCCTTGGTCGGGCAGGCGCAAGATGCGCGGCAGCACGCGCGGCACGGTCGCCACGCCCATCATCGTCTGCCCCTGTTCTTCGAGCAAAGCACCGATGCACAGGGCCTTGTTGAGCACGTGGGGGAAGGGATGGGCCGGATCGACGACGATGGGCGTGAGGATCGGTTCGAGTTCTTCCTCCCAGTACTGACGCACGAAGTCGAGGTGTGCGTCTTTGAGTCGGCGCGCCTCCCATAGGTAGATGCCTTCGGCGGCTAGGGCCGGGATGAGATCCTCGTTCCAGCAGCGGTACTGTTCGTCGACTTGCTCGTGGGCTTGTCGGGTGATGCGCTCGAGCTGTTCGGCCGGGGTTAGGCCATCGGGGCGGCTGGGATTGGCCCCGGATTCGTGCAATTGCAACAGACCGGCTACCCGGATTTCGTAGAACTCGTCGAGGTTGCTGGCGACGATGGCCATGAACTTGACGCGCTCTAACAGGGGATTGCGCGGGTCTTGGGCTTCTTCGAGTACGCGGGCGTTGAAGTCGAGCCACGAGAGCTCGCGGTTGATGTAGAGTTCGGGGCACTCGTATGTGGAGGGATGGGCAAGTTCGCTCATGTCACTCGAGTTGAGAAATGGTTTCGCGCACGAATTGAACCGACTGTTTGAGTGCTTGGCGGCGCTCGCCTTCGATGCCGCACTCGTAGGCCAGATAGCCGCTAAAGCCGATGTCTTTGAGGGCTTGTAAGCCAGCGCGCCAGTCGATGTCGCCGGTGCCCGGCTGCATGCGCGTATTGTCGGCCATGTGGACGTGGGCGACGTGGCGGCCCGCTTGGCGGAAAGCGGCCGGGGTGTCGGTCTCTTCGATGTGCATGTGGAAGAAGTCGCTGAGCAAGGCCACGCCTTGGGGGTTACCGGCGCGCTCGATGATTTCGACGCCGTCGGCTTGGCGGCGCAAGAGGTGTTGTTCGTAGCGGTTGAGGGGTTCGAGCAGCAGCAAGGTGCCTTGGCTAGCGGCATGGTCGGCGAGCTCTTTGACCAACTCGACGAGCAGGGCCTTTTCTAGGGAAATGGCGTCTTGGAGCGGCGAAAGGTCGGGAATGCGCGGCGGCCCAAAGATGGGGGGGACGATCTGGCCGACAGCTTGAAAGTGCCCGCAGGCTTCGAGTTGGCGGCGGGTCTCGGCGAGGCTGTTGGCGCGCTTGCCCGGGTCGGGGTCGAGCCAGTCAAAGGTTTCTTGGCCGCAGATGGAAGCGATCTTGATGGAGCGCCCGGCGAGGGCCTGTTCGTATTTTTCGACGCAATCGTACAGGCGCGTGCGGCCGCTGACTTCTAGGCCTTCGATGTGCAGCGATTCGGCGAAGTCGAGCTTTTCCGCGAGGCTTTCGCCGGGCAGCAGCCCTTCCTGTAAGGCAATTTTCATGGCGTCCTTTCTCTTGGCGGTCCAGCGTTAAAACTGAACGCCGAGCTTGATGTTTGCTGCGGGTTGGGTGGCAATTTTGGGGGGTGCGTCGCGCCGGTCGTTAAAGGGCACGACGGGCTGCACAATGGGCCGGCAATCAACTTGGCCGGCCGCGAGTATGCGCCAGCAGACGTCGTAGATGCGGGTGTTGTCCCAATTGGGGTGGTCGGGGTTCGGCTCGATGTGTAGCCAGTTCACGGTGCCGGGCTTAGCGGCTGGGTACAGGCTTTTGACGCGGACTTGGCCTTCGGTTCGTGATGGCGATTCGAATTCCTGAAAGACCACTTGCTCGGCGGCCGGGGCAATCAGCGCTCGGGGCATGGGACGACTCGCTTGACGTTGGGCGCGTTTTTGGGGTTTATAGCGGGCCAGAATATACACTGACAAGAAAGGATATGCCATGCCAGAACGCGTACAGATCGTAGTACCCGGCGACAATCCAATCCAGATCGCCGATTCGCCGCATTTGCAGCGGCTCGCACCCTACGGGGATGTCGCTCTCTTTGCGGATACGCCGCAAAGCGCGGACGAGAAAGTCGTGCGAGCCGAGGGGGCGCAAATCATTATCAACACGCGCGGAGTCGTCACGTGGCGCGAGGAAATGCGCCGCTTGCCCGCGCTCAAGATGATTGCCACCTGCTCCATCGGCACGGATATGATCGACCTAGTGCTTGCCAAGGAGCTCGGGATCGTGGTGTCGAACCAGCCCGGCCGCACCGCGCCCGTGGTGGCCGAGCACATGTTCGGGCTGATGTTTGCCCTGTCCAAGCGCGCCTATTTCCAGACCGCCGAGTTGAAGGCTGGCCGCTGGACGCGCAAGATGAACACCATGTTGCAGGGCAAGGTGCTGGGTGTAGTGGGCACGGGGCCGATTGGCGCGGAGATGGCGCGGTTGGGCCGGGCCATCGGCATGGAGGTCATGGCGTGGACTTTCAATCCGTCGCCGGAACGTGCGGCCGAATACGGAGTGCGCTTTGTCGAACTCGACGAATTGTTACAGACCGCGGATGTGGTCAGTCTGCACGTTAAATTGACCGAGGATACCCGGCACTTGCTCGGGGTGCGCGAGTTTGGCCTGATGAAGGAGGGGGCGCTGGTGTTGAACGGTGCGCGCGGCGATGTGCTGGACATCAAGGCTTTGCGCGATGCTCTGTTGTCCGGGCATTTGGGCGGGGCCGGGCTGGATGTGTTCCCGCAGGAGCCGCTGCCGAGCGACGATCCCATCCTCGATTGCGAGCAGGTGGTGCTGACGCCTCATGCGGCGGATCAGACGCCCGAGGGGGTGGATTTGCTGAACGAGGGCGCGGTGGATAATGTGATTGCGTTTTTGGCGGGGCGGCCGCGGAATAATGTGGCGATTTGACCGAGATGGATAGGGAGAGTTGAGAAAAGGCTATGGACAGCGAAAAACAGCTTGACCAAGAAAAAAAGAAATTTGCCGCGGCGATAGGGCACGAGCCGTCTTTGACAACGGTGGATGACAAGGGGCAGACGGATCTACACCACGCAGCGGCCCTGCACTTGCCCAGCTTAGCTGGCTCCCTGCTGCACCGCGGGGCCGATGTCAACGCCGAGGACCAAGAAAAAATGACGCCGCTGCATAGTGCAGCCATGAGGAACGAGATCGGGGTGGCGCAGCTTTTGCTAGCGCACGGCGCGGATGTCAATGCCAAAGATAAAGACGGTCTGACGCCGCTACACATTGCGGTGGCGCGGAATCAGGTTGCGGCGGCGGAGTTTTTGCTCGATAGTGGCGCGGATATCAACGCCAAGAACTACTACCACGGCCTGACGCCGCTACATATCGCAACGATGCGGAATAAAGTTGCGGCGGCGGAGTTTTTGCTCGATAGCGGTGCCGATGTCAACGCCAAGAACTACCACGACAGCCTGACGCCACTGCATATTGCGACGATGCGGAACTTTTTTCGCGTCGCCGAGCTTTTGCTAGCGCACAGCGCGGATGTCAACGCCAAGACCAGCGATGGCTGGACGCCTTTGTTTCTTGTCATGCACAAAAAAGATATGGTCAGTTTGTTGCTCCGTTTTTTTGGATTCGAGACGAAGATGATGCGTTTGTTGCGCCGTTATGGGGGGCGGGCGTGAAACTTGGCGGCTGCGGTATGAGCTATTAGGAGGTAGGACGATGCGTTTTTTTAATACGGCGGGGCCGATCAAGCCGGCAAGACACTACTGCATTCCACCGTTGGAGCGGCTCAACCTCGCCGAGGTGCGCGGGCTAATTCGCGACGAGAAGTATTTCGTTTTCCACGCGCCGCGTCAGACTGGTAAGACCTCGACGTTGCTGGCCCTGCGCGACCTGCTCAACGGAGAGGGGGTTTATCGTTGCGTATACGTCAACATTGAAGCGGCCCAAGCCCTGCGCGAAGATGTAGAACGGGCGATGCACATCGTGTTGGGTGGGTTGGCGTCTCGGGCGCGTTTGATGGGCGACGAGTTTTTGGATGCGATCTGGCCCGATCTTTTGGCGAAATACGGTTCGGGTGCGCTGGGCGAGGCATTGACGCGCTGGGCGGCTGCCGACCCCAAGCCGCTGGTGCTGCTGATTGACGAGATTGACTCGCTGGTCGGCGACACCCTCGTATCAGTGCTGCGGCAGTTGCGGGCGGGCTACGATTTGCGGCCGGCGGGGTTTCCGCAGAGCGTGGTGCTGTGCGGGGTGCGCGATGTGCGCGACTACCGAATTCAATCGACGACAGAAAACGCCATTATCACTGGAGGCAGCGCATTCAACATCAAGGCCGAATCGCTGCGACTGGGCACGTTTAGCGCACGGGAAGTGCAAACGCTGTTGGCGCAGCATACCGAAGAGACCGGACAGGTGTTTGCCGACGACGCGCAGCGCACCATCTGGGAATTGACCCAAGGGCAGCCGTGGTTGGTCAACGCCTTGGCGTATGAAGCCTGCTTTAAGAGCGAGGCCGGGCGAGACCGAAGCTGTCCTATTGACGCGGCGGCGATTGGCGCGGCGTGCGAGCAACTCATCGTGCGGCGCGAGACGCACTTGGATCAGTTGACCGACAAGCTCAAGGAGGAGCGGGTGCGGCGAGTGGTCGAGCCGCTGCTGAGTGGAGGGCCACAACGCTACTTTGCCGACCGCGACTTGGAGTATGTGCGAGATCTGGGGTTGGTGGCTCAGGATCGTCCGTTGCGCATGGCCAATCCGATCTACGCCGAGGTGGTGCCACGCGAACTGACGTGGGTGGTGCAAGAGGAGTTTGAGCAAGAGACCGCGTGGTATGTGGATGCTGATGGCGGCTTGGACGTGGGCAAATTGCTGTCGGCGTTTCAGGCGTTCTTCCGCGAGCATTCGGAGCACTGGGTAGAGCGGTTCCAGTATAAGGAAGCGGGGCCGCAACTGCTGCTTCAGGCGTTTTTGCAGCGGATCGTCAACAGCGGCGGGCGGATCGAGCGCGAATACGGCTTGGGTCGGATGCGGACGGATTTGCTGCTTGTGTGGCCGCAGGGTGTGCAGACGCGCAAGGTGGTGATCGAGTGTAAGGTATTGCACAAAAGTTTGGAGCAGACGATGGCTGAGGGATTGGATCAGACCGCGGCCTACATGGATCGCTGTGCAGCCGAGTCGGGTCATCTGGTGATTTTCGACCGGCGGGCCGGGCGGCGGTGGGACGATAAAGTGTTTCACTGCCGTCGGGCGTCGGATAGTGGGGTGGCGATTGAAGTGTGGGGGATGTGATACTGTGAATGAGTTGATTTTGAACCAATCGGAGATGCTATGAGCGCAGAGCAACAACCTCTCAACGCCTTGCCGCAAGGCCATCGGCTGCAAGAATACGAACTAGTTCGCGTGTTGGGCTTTGGTGGCTTTGGTATGACCTATCTGGGCTTTGACCACAACCTAGACAAAGCCATCGCCATCAAGGAATACCTACCCTCCGACATCGCCACCCGCGTCACCGATGGCAGCGTCGCTCCGCAAGCCAGCGAATTTCGCGGCGACTTCCAGTGGGGGTTGGAGCGGTTCTTGGACGAGGCGCGTACTTTAGCCCGCTTTGACCATCGCCACATCGTTAAAGTGCATCGTTTCTTTGAAGCGCATGGCACGGCGTATATCGTGATGGAGTATGCCGAAGGCGAGACCTTATCGGCGTATTTGACGCGCAAAGGGACGCTGACGGAAGCCGAACTCAAAGGGATTCTATATCCGCTTTTGGACGGTTTGGAGGTAGTGCATAAAGCGGACTTTCTGCATCGGGACATCAAGCCGGGCAACATCGTCCTTCGGGATGCGGATGGCTCGCCGGTGTTGCTGGATTTTGGCGCGGCGCGTCAGGCGATAGGGGCCAAGAGTCGTTCAGTCACGTCTATCGTAACGCCGGGATATGCGCCTATAGAGCAGTATTCGAGTCGGGGTCTTCAGGGGCCTTGGACGGACATTTATGCGTTGGGTGGGGTATGCTATCGGGCGTTGACGGGTCAGGTGCCGGAGGATGCGACGGATCGGGTCCGGCATGATCCGCTGGTTCCGGTATCTCAGCGTTGTGCGGGTCGTGCGAGTGGTGCGTTTTTGTCGTCGATTGATGCGGCGTTGTCGGTGGATGAGGAGGATCGTCCGCCGAGTGTTGGTGCTTGGCGGGAGGCTTTGGGGGCGGAAGTGGACTCGCAGCAAGAGCGTCGCCAAGTCCCTAGTCCTAAGCATCGGACTCACCGCCACCGGCAAAACAGAAATAGCCCTCGAAGTAGCCCGGCACCTACCCAAAGTGGAGATTATCTCGGCCGACAAGAGGAAAAGCCGGGGATGGGTTGTATTGCGAAGGGTGCTATTGGGTGTGGGATCCTTCTATTTTTAATTATTCTTAGCTGTTGACAAGCGCCCCGGAAGTTTACGGAGAGGTTATGAACAAGCAGTACCTATCTTTCATCGTGCATTTCGCACTGGCTTGGCTCCTTTGCACAAATCCCGTTTCGGCAAAAATAAATGTCGATGCTGTTTCTGAAAGCATCGTGCGGGTTCGCGCTTATGACAATCACAAAGTCGTGGTTGAAGGGAGCGGGTTTGTCGTCAACGAAGAGGGCTATGTGCTGACGAATGCCCATCTCATAGCCAAGGCAGATGGATTGACTGTACTATCCCTGAAGACCGGGGCCGAACTCGTGGCGCAGCGGGTGTTTGCCAGCCGCGCCATGAATTTGGCCCTGTTGTACGTACAGGGCTTGAACTGGCCTCCCCTCAGCCTATCCGAGCAAGGAGCCGCTGTAGGCCGGGTCGTGCAGGCGCTGCGCTTTGATGCTACGGGAGATGTTCGCTTTTCTCACGGGACGATTGGCACCTACCAAGACGTCCTTGGCAAGGAAGCAAACCGTCCCGTGGCGCACCTGCTACAACACAATGCCTTGATAACGGCCAAATCCTTTGGCATGCCCTTGCTCAACGAATGCGGGGATGTCGTCGCCATTAATATGCCAGACCCGGGCAGTGGCTCATGGCCGTTTCGGAAAGCCAAGCCAAGAGGAGCTATTTTTGCCTTGCGCAGCGGCGACATAATGGCGGTGCTCAAAGAGCGAGAAATTGCCTACACAGTGGTTGAAGCAGAATGCCTGAGTGCGGTTGAGCGCGCTGAACGCGACAAAAAAGCGCAGGCCGATAGTCTCAAGGTGGCTAAGGCGCAGGCCGACTTGGCAAGCGAAGCCGCAGAAAAAGCCAAGGCGCAGGCTGACTCGGCAAGCGCAGCCGCAGAAAAGGCCAAGGCCAAAGAGAAGGCCACACGGCAGATGGCAGCACGGGTGAAAGCGCGGGCCGATTCCGCAAAGAAAGCAGTCGCCGACAGCCTCCAAGCAGCCAAGGCCAAAGCCGACAGCTTGAAGATGGCTAAGGCGCGGTCTGATTCCGCGAGTAAGGCAGTCGCCGACAGCCTCAAGGCGTCTCAAGCCAAGGCCGACAGCCTGAAGGTGGCTAAGGCGCGGTCTGATTCCGCGAGTAAGGCAGTCGCCGACAGCCTCCAAGCGGCCAAAGAGAAAGCCGCGCAGCGATTGCAGTGGGGAATTGTCTCGGGGGCGGGACTGGTGCTGCTCGCGCTTCTGGGCTGGTGGCTTTCCTCGCGGCGGAAAAAGGAGCAATTACAAAGTGCCGAGGACCGCTTGAGCGAAGCCGAGCAGACGGCTGAAGCAGCACGTCAAGCTGCGGCGAACTCACCAAAACCTGCACCTTTTAGATGTCTATTGGAAGGTCGAGACAGCACCGACCGGCCATTCGCATTGACCGTACCGGCATTGGCATTGGGTGATCGGGCTGGTGTGACGCTCGGAAGAAGCCCGGCCAATGCCGAATTTATCATTGACCACGAAGAAGTCTCCCGTGAACACGTCCGGCTTACGTGTACTGACGGCGAACTCCACGCAGAGGATTTGAATGCTCTGAATGGCACCAAGGTGAACGGACACCTGCTCAACCCTCGTGAACGGATCCTGTTGCAAAACAATGATCGACTCGAGATAGGGCCAGTCGTTTTCACTGTGCGCTTGGTTCAGGAGTGAATATTGCACGGCTTTAGACGCTGGTGTCTCGTCTTGTTTCTGCTCGCACTTCTGCTGCCGGATCGCGCTGTTGCCGCGCCAGACTTTGACACGCTTGAAAAGAGCGTGGTACGCATTGTAGGGCAGACCGACCAAGGGCTTGGTGCTGGTACTGGATTTGCCGTAAACGACCAAGGCTATATTGCGACCAATGTCCACGTCATAGCCGACGCCCACTCGATCAAAGTCATTCCAACAAACTCTAACGAGCTATACGATGTGGAAGTAGTCGCCATGTCCGAGGAGCTCGACCTCGCCATCGTCTATGTCCCAGATATAACCCTGCCGCCGATTGCGCTTTCGCTCGCACCTGCCATAAAGGGACAAAAGGTATGGTCCATAGGCTATCCTGGTGGTGCTGACCGGAACAGACCGGCCTACGACCCGACCGTACAAGACGGCGTCATTGGGAGGATTTTTGCGGGGGCATGGCATACGCAAGAGCTCAAGATTATTCAGCACAATGCGCCGACCAACCCGGGCAACAGCGGCGGCCCTTTACTAGACGATTGTAACCGGGCAATCGGCGTTAATACGCAGGCGTCTCTCGTCGTCATTACCAGTTCATCTAGCGGGGTGACGCGGGTGCCCCACGCGGCGGGCATTTACTGGTCTTCGCATATAAAGGAATTGGCAAATCTATTAGACGATCATGGCATTGCTTTTCGATCAGAGAGCGACGATTGTGTGGCGGCTAGTGGGACGGGAAGTTCTGGCGGGGCAAAAAAGGCTCAGCGCGAAGCGGAGAAAGCCCAACAAGAAGCCGAGAAGGCACGACGCGAGGCCGAACAAGCGCGAGTGCAGGCAGAAGAAGCGAGCGATCAATTTCTCTTCTGGTTTCTGTTGTTGGGCAGTGTGGCCTTGGTGGCCTTGGTTGTTGCCTTAAAGAAGCCGCGCCAGTTCGCCCAGCAGACCTTGGAAAAGCCGCGCCAACTCGTCGAACAGATGAGTCGGCGCGCAACTAAAAAAGAAGCGATAGAGGCCGTTGCAAAAGGCCCCAATCACGGCCTCGTACTGGCCGGTTTCGATGGCCGCGGCAATCGCGTCTGCATTGAGTTGTCGCCAGCCCAGTTCGCCGGTCAGCGATTGGGGTATTCGCTCGGCAGGCATCCCGAGTTGGTCGATGAAATCGTCGCGGATGAAAACGTATCCCGACGGCATCTGAGAATTGCAGCCGAGGGCAATCAATTTTACGTCGAAGATTTGAATTCCAGCAACGGGACATTTCTTAACGAGCAGCGTCTGTCGCCCTTTAAGCCAGCGAGGTTGGACTATGGTGCCAAAGTTGCGCTGGGCGATTTGGTACTCTTGGCGTCCAAACTTTAGACCGGGTATTGGGTATGAAAAAACGCAGCCGAGAGCTCAGCATCTTTAGTATGTCTGCGCTCGACCTGTTCGCATCGGCTCTCGGTGCCTTCATACTTATTACCATAGTGCTGCTGCCCTTTTTCCCGAATCTGAACAGGTCGGAACAAGAGAAAGCTGAGTTGGAGCAGGCAAAGGCCCAGTTGGCGCAAGCGGAGGCCAAATTGGAGCGGGCAAAGGCCAAACTAGAACAGGAAAAGGCCAAATTGGAGCGGGAGAAATCCAAGCTAGAGCGCGCAAAGGCCAAAGCTCCAAAAACAAAAAGTCAGCTTGAAAAACGAGTGGAGGCTTTGCAACAGGAGATAGACGATACAACTGTTTTATTAGGCATTAAGACGAAGGCGAAGAAGTTCGTCTTCGTAATAGATATGTCGGGCAGTATTTACCAGCCTGGGCAGCAAGATTATCGCCAGTTTATAATATTGTCCATACAAGACATGCTCGCTGCTTTTAAGTCGGAAATAGAGCTCTGTCTCATTGGTTTCCACGCTCCAAATCAGAGGACGGTGTTGCACTACTGGCCGCAAAATAGAAGTTACTTTCAAATAAAAAAGAATACGCGAGATATGGTTGTAGGACAGATAAAAAAATGGATGAGATCGGTGGATGGCGGAACTCCTACACGCTCTGCCTTGCTAGCGGCCATAGCACTGCACCCCGAAGAAATCATTCTGTTGAGCGATGGAGCACCCTCAGAAGATTGGCGCATGGTTGTGCGGGCTGTAACTGTTGAGAATAGGCAGAAAATACCCATACATGCTGTAGCCGTTGGCAATTACGTGTCAGATCGAAAATTTATTGATTTTCTAGTGCAGCTAACAGAACGGAACAATGGGTATGTTGTAGGAGCCAAACCGGGTTGATATGAACAAGTCGAGATTTTCTGTGTACCGAATCGGTCGTGGCTCAGGCGTGGACATCCAGATTGACCATGATTCGGTCTCTCGCGTTCACGCCGAACTAATTGCGACGCAAAGCGGCTCTTACTACCTCACCGATTGCGCCAGCAGCGGGGGTAGTTATGTTGCGCGGAACGGCGAGTGGAGACGTATCCGGCAAGAATTTATAAGCCCGACAGACGCGATTCTACTCGGTCATTATCAGACGACCGCATCCGCACTTGTCGCGATGGCCGCGCAAAGGGAGTACCGTTCAGAAGAGGGTATATCCCTGCCCCAAGGGCCAGTGCGGCGCAACGCATATACGGGCGAGATCATTGGCGAGGAGGATTAATATGACAAAAGGGCAAGGAGTAGAACTAGATCTGCGTCTAAAAGTAAGCGGCATCAGTCTGCTAGGAGGCGTCATATCTATAGCGATTATGAGTCTTATTTTTGAGGATCCCGATTCCGCGGCAGGTGCTTTCTTGCTAGATCGTCACACGGAGAACTTTCCCTATCCTTTTACGATTCAAAATGTCATGTGGCTCATGTTTTGGGTTGGCTGTGGTGAACTCTGGGTGCGGTTTAACCAAGCCAAACTGGAAATGGAGCAGGTGTCAAAACGCTACCTGCCGGAGGACGATGAAGTCATGTTGCGGGCGCGGGATTTGGGTTCTTTTTATCAAAAGGTGCGGCCCATGGCCGAGGCGCCGACCTTCTATTTACAGCGTCTGATCATGCGCTGTATTCTACAATTTCAGGGCAGCCACTCCGTGGACCAAGCCAACTCGCTGTTGAACTCTTCCCTCGAATTATTTCAGCACGAGCTCGAACTCAAGTACGCGATGTTGCGCTATCTCGTATGGCTGATACCAACGTTGGGTTTTATCGGCACTGTGGTGGGCATCGCGTTTGCCTTGGATTATGCCGCCAATGTTGAAGACCCACAGGACCCGACCTTGCTGGCCGGGATCACGGGCCGGCTGGGCGTCGCGTTTTACACGACCTTGCTCGCGTTGGTCCAGTCGGCACTGCTAGTGTTTGCGCTGCACATTGCACAGAGCCGGGAGGAGATGGCCCTAAACCAATCCGGCCAGTACTGTTTGGACAACTTAATCAACCGGCTTTACGAAAAGTAAGATGCGGGCGAGACGCCTGCATAGCTGGTATAACCCAAAGATAGGAGGGCACCATGCCTGTTTATCGCGGCCCCGATGGAAAAATTATTGAAGAGAAGACCGCTAAGCGGAAAGAGGATACCAAACCAACAGACGTGGCCAACAGGCCGTTGCCGCCGGCACCACAGGGTGGCGAGCAACCCGCTGGTGCCGGGCGTTTAGATGCGCCCACGCAGCGGATGGGCGAAAGCCGTGCGCCGTCCAGTGTCGGCGAGGAGGAGAGGACGCGCTTGGTGGGTGGACGGCGGCGACAGGAAGATGAGGAGCGCCGACAAGAGCGCACCGAAGAGGATCGCGGCATGGACGATCCGGTCGTAGGGTGGCTGGTGGTTGTCGAGGGGCCGGGAAAAGGGCGGGCCATGCAATTGGGGTATGGTTCCAATTCGCTTGGGCGCGGGACGACAGACCGCGTCAAGCTGGACTTTGGCGACGATCAGATTTCGCGCAGTGGTCATGCCGTTGTTACGTACGATCCGCGTGGCCGGAAGTTCTATGTGCAGCACGGCGGTGGCACCAACCTGACGTATCTCGGCGAGCTACCCGTGCTTACACCGACTGAGTTGCCGGCGCTGAGTCACATCAATGTCGGTAATACGGTTCTTCGTTTTGTACCTCTGTGCGGTGCGGAGTTTGATTGGCAGGATACAGAAGGAAGCACAGCGCGATGAACGAATTAGACGGGCGCTTTGCCGCACGGCAAATTCCCGGCAAACGGGAGTACCAAGAGGATGATTACGGCCTGCTGGATGGGCGCGACCTCGGCCTAGACGGCAGCGAGCACACCATGTTGTTGGTTGCCGATGGCATGGGCGGCCATGTTGGCGGCGCGACGGCTAGCGGCCTTTTGAGCAAGACCTTTGTCGAGGCGTATCCGCAGGCGTCCGGGCCAATCGTCGATCGGCTCCGGGACTGTCTCGAAGCGGGGAATAAAGCCATCGCCGATGCTATTACCAAAAATCCCGAACTCGACAGCATGGGTTCGACCTTGGTCGCGGCTGTTGTTTCAAGCGAAGGGCTGAACTGGGTCAGTGTAGGAGACTCTCCGTTGTGGTTGTTCCGCGAGGGACAATTGGAGCGTTTGAATGCAGACCACTCTATGGCTCCGGTTCTGGCGGATCTCGTGGCAACGGGGCGCATGACCGCAGAGGAAGCGGCTCGGGATCCAAGTCGGCATTCGCTGCGCTCAGCGGTCATGGGCGATGACATACATCTGGTTGACGTGTCGTCGCAGCCGGTAGCTGTGAAGCAGGGTGACCGACTGCTATTGGCGAGTGATGGTTTGATGACCCTCAGCGATCAAGAGATCGCGGCTATCCTCAAAGAAACGCGAGACTCGTCGTTGGAGGATAGTGCCGCGGCCCTTATTCAAGCCGTGGAAGATGCCGAACATCCCCACCAAGACAATACGACTGTCTTATTGTACTCGCCGACCGCGGAGACAGAATCGGCGGTGGCTGATGTTGGCGAGGAGGAGGTTGTTCAGGACAAGCCGCGATTAAAACGAAAACGCTGGGGCAGACTGTTGGGGATGTTGCTATGCGTTGCTGTTTTATTGGGAGTGCTTTATTGGCTTAGGCTGGGCGAAGTTGAGCCGCCAGCGGCAACGAATGTTGAAGCCACTGAAGGTTCTGACGTTCAACGGCCAATGGCATCCGACGCCGAAGAGAGCGCACCGACCTTTCAGGAGGAGGCGACAAGAGACAGCATTGGCGTGGGTGAGAAAGTCGAACGTAACGAGCCACAAGAAGGGACAAGTTATGAGTGAGGAACAGCATCGTTTGGCGTTGCCCCAAGGGACGCGCATACGGGATTTTGAGTTTCATCGCGTCCTTGGCCACGGTGGTTTTGGCATCACCTATCTGGGATGGAACGTCTCGTTGGATATCCCCGTGGCGATCAAAGAGTATCTGCCTGCCGACTTGGCGACCCGCGAACAAGACCTGTCCGTTGTGCCACAGACGTCGCAGGCGTCGTCGGATTTTCAATGGGGTTTGGAGCGGTTCTTGGAGGAAGCCCGGACGCTGGCGCGCTTTCAGCATCCCAGTATCGTCCGCGTCCATCACTTTTTCGAAGCACATAGCACGGCGTATATCGCAATGGATTATGTGGAGGGGGAGGATTTGTCGGCGTATTTGACGCGCAAGGGGACGCTGACGGAAGCCGAACTCAAGGCGATTCTGTATCCGCTGTTGAGTGCTTTAGAAGTGGTACATAAAGCTGATTTTCTGCATCGGGACATCAAGCCGGGCAATATTGTTATTCGGGATGCAGATGGCTCGCCAGTGTTGCTCGATTTTGGCGCGGCGCGTCAGGCGATAGGGGCCAAGAGTCGTTCAGTCACGTCTATCGTAACGCCGGGGTATGCGCCTATAGAGCAGTATTCGAGTCGGGGTCGTCAGGGGCCTTGGACGGACATTTATGCGTTGGGTGGGGTGTGCTATCGGGCGTTGACGGGTCAGGTGCCGGAGGATGCGACGGATCGGGTCCGGCATGATCCGCTGGTTCCGGTATCTCAGCGTTGTGCGGGTCGTGCGAGTGGTGCGTTTTTGTCGTCGATTGATATGGCGTTGTCGGTGGATGAGGAGGATCGTCCGCCGAGTGTTGCGGCGTGGCGGGAGGCTTTGGGGGCGGAAGTGGACTCGCAGCAAGAACGTCGCAAAGAGGACAAAGACAAGTGGCACACCGCTGTCGACCAGCGACGGGGCTACGAAGAGGATAAAGGCAAGGATGAAACCAGTGATACTACTAAAGGAGAGCTAATTCTCTTCTTTTTGGTGCTAATGTTTTTGTTGGCATTATTTATGCAATATATGTAGTAACACTATGTATTGTCGGGAGTGGGCCTTTGTTCGCCTCTGAATTGTATGAAGCAAATGAAGAACGCTGGCAGGTTTATTTTGTCGTCAATCAAGGCATAATGGAGTAATCACAAAAAGGAGAAGTTATGTTTCGCTCGTTATCGCCGGGGGCTATCGGCGCACATGTAGAAAACCTCGCCGATGGGCTTGACTTGGCCGCGCGGCATGGGTTTGCCGGGTATCACTTTAGCATTGGTGAAGTTGCAGCCATGGGCGCGGAAGAGGCCCTCGCATTAGCCGAGTGCCAAGGGGTGCGCCTGTCGGCGTGGGGATTTCCCGTTGATTTTCGCGGGGACGAGGACGCATACCAACGGAGCTTGGCGCAGTTGCCAGCGTTGGCCAAAGTCGCAGCGGCGTTGGGAGTGCGGCGGACGGCGACTTGGATTATGCCGACCTCGGACGAGCTGACGTACCAAGAGAATTTCGCCTTTCACGTCGAGCGGTTGCGCCCGGCTGCGGCCATACTCGCCGACGAAGGGGTGCGGTTGGGCTTGGAATACGTCGCGCCGAAAACGCTGTGGTCGAGCAAAAAGCACGAGTTCGTCCACGCGATGGAACAAATGGAGGAACTGTGCCGCGCCGTAGGCGAAAACGTGGGCTTTCTGCTCGATAGCTGGCATTGGTACACGGCCCGCGAGACGGCTGAAGATGTGCGCGGCTTGCGTCCCCAGCAAGTGGTGGATGTACACGTCAACGACGCACCGGCTGGCGTAGAAATCGACGATCAGCTCGATAATGTGCGCGACTTGCCCGGGGCCACCGGCGTAATCGACATCGCCGCGTTCCTCGGGGCCTTGCAGCACATTGGCTACGACGGGCCGGTCATGGTCGAGCCGTTCAGCCAGCGAGTGCGCGCCATGAATCGAGAAGAGGCGGTGGCGACTACGGCTGCCGCGTTGGGCCGCGTGTGGGCACAAGCCGGACTCGCTTGAAGTGGAAATCCGCACCATTGAATGCGACATCTTGGTTTTGGGCGGCGGTTTGGGCGGCGTGGCGGCGGCCGTGCGCGCCGCTCGCTTGGGCTATCGAGTCTGCCTGACCGAAGAAAACCCGTGGATCGGCGGCCAATCCACCAGCCAAGGCGTCGCCGCCTTAGACGAGCATCCGCACATAGAGCACTTTGGCGGCACCGCCCTGTACGGCGAATTCCGCGCTGGCATCCGCGCATTCTATCGCCGCAAATACAAACTGAAAAATCCCGACGATCCGCACTTCAACCCCGGGGCCGGATGGGTCTCTGCTCTGTGCTTTGAGCCGCGCGCCGGCCTAACGACCCTGCTGTCCTTGATCGTACCGCAAGTTGAAGCCGGACGCCTGACGCTGTTTTACCGCGCCCGCGTATGTACTGCCCGCGTCCAAGGTCAGTCCATCCAAACCATAGATGTCGTTCAAGATGGCAGTCCGCACGTCTTGCGCTTTGCTCCGGCGTATGTGCTCGACGCCACCGAGCTGGGCGACCTGCTGCCCTTGTTGCCGGTCCCTTACGTCTCTGGTGCTGAAAGCCGCGACCAGACCGGTGAGCCGCACGCCCGCGCTGAAGGCCCGGCTCCGCATCTGACCCAGTCTTTTACTTGCCCGTTTGCGGTCGATTTTTGTCCTAATCAAGATCACACCATTCCCCGCCCGCCGAACTACGAGCGCCACCGCGACCAGCAGCCCTACACCTTGACCTTGCAGTACGCCCGCGGCCTGCGCACATACCGATTCTTTGAGACCGCTGGCGATTTGCCCGGCTCCTTTTGGGCCTACCGCCGCCTGTTGTGCGCCGATCAATTCGCCGCGGGGCAGGTGCCTGGGGATGTGGCGTTGATCAACTGGCAGGGCAATGACTACACTGGCGGCACTCTCATTGACGTGCCGCCCGCTGAGCAAGCACAACAGATAGCAGCAGCCAAGGAACTGAGCTTGGGCTTGTTGTACTGGCTACAAACTGAGGTGCCGCGCGACGACGGTGGCCACGGTTATCCCGAGTTGCGGCTGCGCCCCGACATCATGGGGACGGCTGACGGCTTCTCCCAGTATCCCTACATCCGCGAGTCCCGGCGCATTGAAGCGCGCAAGACCATTGTCGAGCAAGCAGTCGCCGCTCCGCACCAGCCCCATGCGCGCGCCGCTCCTTTTGGCGACAGCGTCGGCGTGGGCTGGTACGCCATTGACCTCCACGGCCAAGCCACCGACGTAGTGTACACCGCGCCGACCAAGCCCTTCCAGATCCCGTTGGGTGCGCTCGTGTCGCGGCACTTGGACAACTTGCTGGCGGCCTGCAAGAACATCGGCACCACGCACATCACCAATGGCTGCTACCGCCTGCATCCCGTGGAATGGAATATCGGCGAAGCCGCTGGGGCGTTGGCTGCTTTTTGCTTGGGACAGCAACGGACTCCTGCGGATGTGTGCAGCAGCGCGGCTTTGCGCCGTCAGTACCAGCAGACTTTGCTGACGGCTGGCGTACCGCTGTATTGGTATGAAGATGTGCCGCTTGGGCATCCGGCCTTTGCAGCCGTGCAGATGCTGGCCGTGGAAGGGATATGGCCGGGCTGCGCCGATCATTTGCGCTTCGAGCCAGACGCCTTGGCCGACGCGCCAGGCGAGCGCCTGCGGGCTGCGGGGCTGGCGCCGGATCTTGCGGGCCGCGATCCTATAACGCGCGGGAATTTGGCGCGGCGGATGGCCCAGCATTTGTAAAGGATAATCCGATGGCGTAGATTTGAAAAAGAGCCGCCTTAGCTCAGTTGGTAGAGCATCTGATTTGTAATCAGACGGTCCTCGGTTCGAGTCCGGGAGGCGGCTCCAATCTTCTTCTCCCAACGCGGCCTTACTTCGTCAATCCCCGCTTAACCTTCTGCTCAAAGTCGCGCATCTCGTCCGCCCCGTCTAACACGCCGATTTCCATATTGAACTCGCGCACCTCGCCCGGCTCGCATCGCAGGGAGCTGTCTGGGTGGGAGTGAGGGTGGAGGGACTACCGTACCAGCACAAAAATAAAAAGTCGCCTGCACACCAGCATTGTACTCGGTACGACTTCTTGAATCCGCGACTTCCGAATTCATCAAAGCGTCCGATCATCCCGTTCCATAAGTTCTGGACACAGAAATGACACCTTGATGCCGTGTCGCTTTAAGACATTGCGGTGGTTCCACCAGTCCGTATCCGAGGCGTTGAGTATCGGAGGGGTGGTTTTGCTCGCTAGTGCCACAGCGACAAACTTTCTGTCATCGCGGTCGAAGTTGGCGAGAGCGGAATCGTCTGGAAACTCTTCAAAGCCGTGGTCTGTGTGCGGTGTTACTGCTACTTTGCGGCAGTGCTCAGGATCCGCCTGATTAAAAAAAAGCCACTTAAAAAAGGAGTCGCCCATCCCGGGCTGTCCGCTGAAATTCAGTATCTTCTGATATTCGTCCAGTATCAATCCATCCGAGTCAAGCACTACTACACATTCATCAACGACGCGCTCCAATTCAGCAACGCATCGTTCAACACATTCATCACTTGCCTGTTGAGCAAGACCATTGGCAACTACTGCGACATTCGTGTCCAAGATGACCTCCGACATCACGAGGTCCTATCGCGCCTGCGTTGCTGTGCAGCTTTACTCATGGCAGCGATTTCGCCAAACTGATCACCAAAAAAATGTTGAGGCCAGTTAGCGATATTGCCGAACAGGTCGAGGTCGAGTTCCGTGATGTTCGAGTGTGTCCTACTTGTCTCGCAGAAATACAGTCCGATCTCTTCCCCTTCGACCTTGCACTCTGCAAGCCGCCGCTGCAAACGATTCAACAGGTGCTCGCTGTGACTCTCTAGAATGACTTGCACCCGTCGTTTGTCCCAGGTGTCAATCAAGATGTCCGCGAGACCTGCTTGGACTGTGGGATGTAGGTGGATCTCAGGTTGTTCTAGGATGACGGTAGAGTGCTCTGGCACATAGAAACACAGCACCAGGACGGGAAGGATTTGCGAGACACCGAAGCCGACATCGGTGATGAGGACCTCGGCTGCCTCCGAAGTACGGCGAACCTTGACCGCAAAAACGGGGCTTCCTTCGGCGAGAGGTTCTACGCGGAAGTCATAGATGAGTCCGAGCTTCTTGAGCCATTCCGCAACGTACTCTTCAAGAGTAAGGCGTCTATAGCCTCGACCGCGACTGATCTTATCACCTCGTTCCCGCGAGGCTAGGATCGCATCCACAACGAATTCCCCTGCTTGGCCTACATCAATTGGTTGTGCGCCAGTCCAAGTATATCGACGCTCGGGATAAGCACGTAGCGGACCAAGGTAGTACACATTCTTCAGACGTTCTTCGAGAGCCAGTTCGAGATCGGCCACGAAGCCGGCATTTTGAAAATAGGCTCGTACTTGATCTGGAAAGCCGTAACATTTGGTTGGCGCCGGCAACGGCCATTTCCGTCCCATGGCATGGACAAAGCTGAAATCTGTCCCGTCCGAAAAGAGTTCGTACTGGGGTTTATTCCCCGACCTTCGGCGCATACCGAAGGTGGCGTCGCCGACTCGATACGCCATTTCACGTACAATCTGTTCAGCCTGAATGCGGAAGCCAAGCTGCTCGCTGTTGGCGACGACCTGATTGGAGTTCTTTGAGTTGATCACTTTGAATGATGGGGCAACTTTCCAGTCGATAGCCATGTCCAAGAAACCATTCGCATCGTGCCCGTGAACGGTGCTTTGGAAGTCGCCCAAGTCTGCCGGTGTTTTTCTATCGCCAAAATTGAAGACCAGTGAACGGTCCGGCGAATCGGCTGTCTGCTTTAGGAGGAGAAGAGCTTGGATCAGGCTCGTCTTGCCGGAGCTATTCGTTCCGAAGATCCCCGTGATTGGGCACAGGTTGATATCTCCGGTATCGGGCCAGGATTTGAAACCCTTTAGACGCAGACGAGTTAGCATCAGAACATCTCCTTTAGTAGAGGTCGGTCATTGACGTACATTCCTCTTTAATTCCGCTAACGCTCCAACGCGGCCTTACTTCGTCAATCCCCGCTGGACCTTCTGCTCAAAGTCGCGCATCTCGTCCGCCCCGTCTAACACGCCGATTTCCATATTGAACTCGCGCACCTCGCCCGGCTCGATGTACTGCAAGGTCCCGTGCTTGCGGTTCCAAGCGCGGCCGAGTACTGAGCAGTTGCCCGGCTCAATGCCGGTGACGTAAGTGCCTTTGTGGAAGTGCTGCCAGTGGTTGACGATGGGGATCTCTCGGTACTTGAACTGCCAATACAATCCCAAGCCGAGCTGCTCGTTGAGCAGGCCGATGTGGACGCGCCCTTGGCGGTCGGTACGGGGCCGATGCACGTACACATCGTCGTGGGCGCGCGGTTGCGGCCCTTTGGCCACGGCGTAGTCCGCGGGGCCGACGGGGCGATCCTCGGTCCATTCGGTGCTCGCGTGGCTGTGGAGGACGAGACGCGCTCCTTCATCGAGCAGGGGGAAACCGGGGTTGCAGTGATACACGAACATGAGTGGCGAGCGGTCGGCCGCGAGGTTTTCGATGCGGTCGCGGATGTGGATGCGCCGCTCGCCGAGCACGGTCGAGATCTCGCGCGACAGTTCCAAATTTTCGGCAAAGACTTCGGCTTGGCGCATTTGGCCGCGGATGCGGACGACGTAATCCGAATCCTCCCAACTCGCCTCAATGCCGACGTTTTTAGCGGGGATGTACGAGAGGCGGCCGTGCAGCGGCATCTCGGCCTTTTCTTCTTCGGGATCGACTTCTGGGTGGCCGACAAAGTCGAGGCCGCAAGAGGTGACTAACCCGCCGAACCAACCGCGTCCCCATTTGAAACCTTCTGGCTCGTAGAAAGCCGGCCCGACGTCTCCGGGGCCGGAGCGGAAGCACAGCGATTGGCCCTTGTAGTGGGCCGAGGCAATGTCGAGGGCGCGGCCGGGCAAGACGGAAAATCCCAAGCCCGAAGCGTTGAACACGTCAATGAGGTCGGCACCGCGCTCGAATCCTTCGCGGCGCTCGGCGCGGCGGGCGTACATGAGTTGGCTGATGTCGCCGACGCGGTTGAGCAGTTGGCGGCGGGTGAAGTTGCGGCCGAAGAGCTTGGGCATGAGGAGTCTCCTAGGTAAATGCGAAACCTTGTAGGTGTTTAGGTTTTTCAATATAAAGTATAGGGCCGAACGAGCGAATGGCTCTTCTCGGTCAATGCAAACTCATTGAAAGGGGGTCAGCAAGCATGGCTTTTGCAACGGCGGTACAGCTCGAAGACGTGTGGAAGCGTTTCGGCGCGGTCGAGGCCGTGCGCGGGGTGTCGCTGCGCGTGCCCATGGGGTGTATCTACGGGCTGTTGGGGCCCAATGGCGCGGGTAAAACCACTCTGATCCGCATGATTATGAGCATCTTCTTCGCCGACTCCGGGCGCGTCGGCTTGCTGGATGGGCAACAGGCCCTCGCGGTCAAAGACCAACTCGGTTACCTGCCCGAGGAAAAGGGCCTGTACAAGAAGATGAAGGTCGCCGAACTGATGATCTATTTCGCCCGGCTCAAGGGGATTGCGGCCGACGTGGCGCAGCAGCGGGCTTCCGAGTTGTTACAGCGCTATGGCCTCGGCGACTATCAGGATCGGCGCTGCGAGGTGCTTTCCAAGGGCATGGAGCAAAAGGTGCAATTGCTCGCGGCGCTGGTCCACGAGCCAGAGCTAGTCATTCTCGACGAGCCTTTTTCTGGGCTGGACCCGGTCAACCGCGATCTGATGCGGGATGTGATCTTGCAGATGCGCCGCGACGGCAAGACGGTGATCTTCTCGACCCATCTGATGGAGCAGGCCGAGCAGCTATGCGACTATGTCGCGCTGATCAACAAAGGGCAGAAGGTCGTCGATGGCCCGTTGGGCCAAGTGCTCGCCAGCGGGGGACGCGCCGCAGTGCTCGACTACGACGGCGACGGGCGTCTGCTGTGCGAACTGCCGGGCGTTATCCGGGTCAATGACTCGGGCAAGCGGGCCGAGCTTTTTCTGGCCGAGGACGCGGACTCGCAAGTGCTGTTGGCCGCGCTCGTCCCCAAGGTGCAGATACGGGGCTTTGCCCTACGCACGGCCTCTTTGCACGAGATTTTCATCCGAGCCATAGGGGAGGCCGACGGTGCGTAAGATTGCTTTAGTTGCCCGGCGCGAATACATGGATCACATCCGCACGAAAGGGTTTTGGCTAGGCGTTTTGGCCTTCCCGCTCATCCTCGCGTTGAGCGTTGTGGTGCCCATTCTATTGAGCGAGACCAAACAGGCGCGGACTTATGCTGTGATTGACCATTCGGGTTTTGTGCTAGCGGAAGTGGAAAAGGGCATTTTGGCCGAGGATCTGGGTGTAGTGATGCGGGATGCGGCGGAGCGCTACCGCGATGGTGGTCAGACTTGGGAGCGTTTACCAGATGCGGTTCGGGCCGCCGCAAAGGTCTATGTGAGCTTGGACGGCGCGGCGCGGCCAGCGCTGGTTCAGGACCTCACTGCGGGTGAAGATGAGATTTCGGCTGGCCTCGTCGAGTGGTGGCAGCAGGTGTCGGCCGAGGAGTTAGAGACCCTCGACTTGGAACTCTCGCGCAGCCGCTACGTCCGGGTAGAAGTGCCCAGCGGCGACGATCTGCCAACCGCACTCAATCGCATGGTGAACGACGGTGCGCTCTTTGCGTACTTCGTCATCTCCCCGGACCCCGTCGCCAGCGACGAGGGGTGCAAATACATCTCTTTGAATCGGACCGATCAGGACTTGCGCCATTGGTTTGCAGACCGAGTGTTCCAAGTGGTGCGGGCGCGGCGCATTGAACAGGCGGGCGTCGACGCGGAAACGAGCAACTGGTTGCAGGCCCCAGTGCGTTTTGCCGAGCGCAAGGTCGATAAGCGCGGCGACGAGGCCGAGGTTTCTACCGCCGATAGGGTCCAGCAATGGGCCGTCGTACCGTTCGTTTATCTCTTGTGGATGGCGATATTTATCAACGCGCAGACGCTTATGACCAACACGGTAGAAGAGAAGTCGTCGCGCCTCATCGAAGTGCTGTTGTCCGCGCTCTCGCCCTTTGAGTTAATGGCTGGCAAAATCGCTGGGACGGCCGCGGTTGGGCTGACTCTGGTCTTTACCTGGGTTGCGTGCGTTGTGTTGGGGGTGGTAATCGCGCCGGCCGCGTTGGGGGGCGATGCGGCCTCTATCGTCAGTACTGCTGGTACTCCGCTGTACTTGTGGTCCTTTGTTTTTTACTTTTTGGCCGGCTTCCTATTGTACGCCTGCTTGCTGGTGGGGGCCGGCTCGCTGTGCAATAGCTTAAAAGACGCGCAGAGCCTGATGTGGCCGCTCCTCGTACCGCTGATCGTGCCGTTGTTCGCCATGATACCCATCACCCAAGACCCCAACGGCACCTTGGCGCGAGTTATGTCCTACATCCCGCTCTTCACCCCTTTTGTCATGATGAATCGGGCCGCTGGCTCGCCGCCGCTGTGGGAGTATTTGGCGACCACCATGCTGCTTTTGCTGTCCATCTACTTTGCGGTGCGGGGGGCGGGCAAGGTCTTCCGCATCGGCATCTTGATGACGGGCAAGCCGCCGCGGTTGGGCGAGGTCATGCGCTGGTTGACGGCCAAAGAAAACATCAGCCCGGCCGAGCGCGAAGTGGACAAGGTTAGTTGAGCGGGATCAAGCGATTGGCAAGAACGCGGATGTTGTGCTCGATGGTGGAGGCGTCCGCGGCGTCGTCGGCCCGGCGGAGGTACTCGTTAAAGGCTTCAATGGCCTTGAGATACTCGCGGGTGTGGTGGTAGAGGAAGCCGAGGTCGCGGTAGTTTTCGGCTTCGGCCGGCTGTAGATAGGCGATTTTCTCGGCCCAGCCGATAGCGGTGGAAAACTCGCGGGCTTGAAGGTGGAGGCGTTTGAGGTTGCGGAGCATGCGCGCCAAGATGTGTTGCGACGAGGTCGGTTCGATAAACTCGGGGGCCAATTCGAGTCGGCGTCCCTCAATGATCGGCAGCCGCTCGCCCAAGGACTCGCCATCGACAAAAGCACCGTTGGCAAAGGGATCGACGAAGAGCGTCTTGCCGCCTTGGGTGCTGCGCACGAGGAAGTGATGCGGAAAATTGACCCCGGCGAGAGGAATGGACAGCCGCTTGCCCAGTTCTAGATAGACGACCGCGAGGGTGATGGGAATGCCGAGGCGGCGGTCGAGGACTTCGTTAAGGTAGCTGTTGCGGGGATCGTCGTAGTGGGTGCGGTTGCCGCGGAAGCCGAGGTCGCCGAACACGTATTGGCTCAGGTTGGTCAGCGAGGCTGGCAGGGAATCGGCTGCGGCATAGCGGACGCGAAAGTCCTCGCTCAGCGCGTCGAGTTGCCGCAGATAGTGTTCGATATCGAGGTTGGGATAGGCCTGCAAGGCGATGAGCAAGGCCCCGTGGGCGAGGTTGATCTCGCCGGAGGAGTTACGTGCCCGCTGGACGAGCGCGAAAAAAGGGTCGGAGGGCCGTGGACGCATAAACTGCGGCCTCGGTTAGACGCAGCGGTTGTGGATCCAACTAAACTGCAACGGTGCGGTGTGCTTTAGCCGCCGCTCGCTGCGCTCGGCTAGCTTGGCGTAGCGCGGCCCAAGCGTGCATAAGTAGTCTTGGGCGGCGGCCGCTTCGTCGGTGAGGCCGCTGAGCGAATCGAGGCTCCACTGGCGGACTAGGTGCTGGATGATTTCGGAGTAGTGCTTGGCCGTGTACACCCCGAGTCGCTGGGCCACTATTGAGAAGTGTTCAAAGAGGTTGGAGTCTTGCCCGTCGGTCATCAGGTGAGCGGGCATGACGATTTGGCTTTTCATCAGATCGTGGAAGGCCAATATCGCGCCTTTGGGGTCTAGCTCGAAAATTCTCTTGATAAAATTCGTATACGCTTTTTCGTGGCGGGCTTCGTCGCCGGCCACGACGCCGCAGATGGTCTTGAGGTGCGCATCGCCGGCCTTTTGCGCTAGGCGGGCCACGTTGCTGTGCGAGATGCGGGTCGCCCGCTCTTGAAAAGACGTATAGACGAAGCCTTTGTAGGGGTCTTGGGCGGCTTGGGGATTGAAGCCATTGCGCAGCAGGTGTTGGATGGTTATCTCGATGGCACGCATATCGACGCGGCCAGTGAGAAAAAGGTATTTGTTGAGCAGGTCGCCGTGGCGATTTTCCTCGGCGGTCCACCCGCGCGACCACTGGGCCCACGGGCTGGGATCCGTGCCGGTGGTGTCCGACACTCCTTCAAAGCTGTTGAGCAAGGTCTGGTAGGTGGGCAGGGCTTCTTCGGTGATCATGTCGCCGACGAGGACGACGAGGACATCATCGGGAAGCGCCTGAGCGCGGGCGCGGAACTCGCGTATGGAGTCTTCCCAGTTTTCCGCGCCCACATCGGGGAGAAAATCGTCGGGCTGCCAACTATCCTCTACGGACTTGAGCAAATTGAGTTGGTCTCTGACAAAATCCTCCATGCTCGCGATGACTTCTCTCTTGTGCGGGTTCAACGGAGTTTCTCCATCACTGAGTGTTTGAAAGGTACCGCAGGCGGCATGAGTTTATATATATAAATACGGATATAAGACAAAATGGACAAATTGAGCTATGGATTCAAGCAGCGTTTCCTCGGTAAGCCTTTATTGACGTACCGCTGGCGACTCGCGCCAAAAGTGGCGCGCATCGCCATAAATGCGGGTGGTTTTCACATAGCTATTAATATCCCATCTACTTGTTTGCAAATAAGTTGTGAATCATGCAAGAAACGGTACGCACTTTGCTAATGAGCGGAATGAACCCTTACCCCCAACAAGGAGGATACCTTGGTGAACAAAGGATTTAGCAGAGAGCAGATCGAGCGCGTCGCGCGGATGTACAAATGCAATCAGGACGCCAGTCGGGCGCTGGGGATTACCATTCGCAGCTTTAGCCGGCTCTGCCGCAAATACGACATTGAATCGCCTTTTGCGCGGCGGCGGCGGCAGCGCTGTCAGGTGGTCCAAAGTACTAACCCTGCATAGGAGGCATATCATGGGAGCAATAGAGCGGCTCGCCGCCATCTGGAAGGCGAACCTCAACGAAGTGCTGGACCGGATCGAGGATCCAGCGAAGATGGTGGATCAAATCGTCCGCGACACCGAGTGCGCCTTTGACCAGGCCGTAGATGCTTTGGTCAAGGCTCGGGCTACCAAGCGGCGTATAGAGCGCGACCTTCAGCGCAACGCCGAGCAGATACAGATGTGGCAAGACAAAGCCGCAGCCGCGGTGGAAGCCGGAAATGACGAGGATGCACGACTCGCCTTGATACAGAAGGCGGAACTAGATCAGGCGCATGGGCGGCTGGAACCGACTCTCGCGGAGAGTTGTGACACCGTGGCCGAGCGAGAAGAGCAGGTCGAAGTCTTGCGCCAAAAGCTGCGCGATATCCGCGCACGGAGGAGCAAGCTGATCGCCCGCTGTTGCGCCGAGCGCGAGCGCGGTGTAGCATCCGGCGAAGACGCGCCCGCGCTGCGCTTTGACGCGATTGCGCATCGGGTACAGCAAAGCGAGCGCGAACTGGTGCGCTTTGAGCAACAGGTAGATCAGGCCGTGGCGGAAGCCGAAGTGCTACGCGAATTAGCCGCCAAGCGCCGCGTCGAACGCGACCACAAAGTCGCGGAGGAACTAGCTGCACTAAAAGCAGAAAAGACATCGTAAAGGAGGCCGTCATGTTGGCCAGAATACTAGGTGTGCTATTGCTAATTGGGGGCGTTGCTTGGGGAGTCAAGCTGATTTGGCCCGTGTTCGGCAGTCTCTTTGGTTTGCTCGGCGCGGTCGCGATCGGCCTCTTGGCTGCCGCCGCGCTCTACATAGGTCTGCGCTGGCTGCGCGGCGAGAGCATCGTGGGCCGGGTCGTTGGAGCTTTGGTCCTACTCGTCGGGCTCTGGCTGGCGTTTAAGGCGGCGTTGAGCTTGGTCTCTGGTGTCTTTGGTGCCGCGTTTTTGCTGTTGCTGGTCGCCTTGGTGCTGGCGATGTGCTACGTGGGCTGGCGGTGGCTGGACAACGGCGAGTTTAGCCTGCGGAGACGAGGCTATTATACCTAAAGCGGCTTTCGGAAGAGACTGAGATAGAGGGAGGTGTGGATGGGCATAGCCTTGACTTTGTATGATTAGGTAGTACAACTTATCTCATAAATTCCTATCCTCTCGTATGGGGCGTTCCTAGTGGACGCCCCATACCCTAGCTAGCGAACAACAATGACCTAATCCAAAGCCCAAGATACAGTTATGAGATATATTTTACCCTCTTAACCAAGGAAGGTGTGTTTATATATGTATATGGCAAACGAACAAGGTCCTGTTTGCGTTTCGGTGATTAACATGAAAGGGGGCGTTGGGAAGACGACAATAGCGGCATTACTGGCTCGCTATGCGACCGGGCCTCGCGAGTCCTTCAAAGTTCTTACTGTTGACTTGGATCCACAGGCTAATCTGTCTCAAGCCCTTATAGGAGAGATTGCTTATAGGAGGTTCTTGGATGATAAATCCCCGTCAATTGTCGAGGTGTTTAAGGAGTATCAGCCCCCAACTGCCAATAGGCCATCACCAAGTCCGCTCAACATTCGTGATGCAGTCCGCTCGGTTAATTCCAATTTGGAGATCATCCCTTCGAAGTTTGATTTTTCCGATAACCTGATTGGCGCGATTAAGCCCGACCCTAAAGTTCTGGCACGGCTCATTGCCAGTGATTTTCAGGACAAAGCTCTCATACTCATAGATTGTGCTCCGACGGAATCGATATTCACTCAGGCTGCGTATCACGCATCTCGTTACATTCTCGTGCCTGTCCGACCAGAGTACTTCGCTACTATTGGCTTCCCGTTGCTAAATGATTCCCTCACTAAATTCAGACAAGAAAACCAAAGCCACTTGATTGATGTCATCGGCGTAGTGATCAATAATTCCACTTATACTAATAGCGACAAGGGAGGGACTGAAGCAGTGAGAGCAAAGGAGGAAATACATCAGGAAGCAAATAAGAATGGATGGCATGTGTTCGAGAAAGAAATACCTTGGTCCCGTGGATTTCCCAAAATGATGCGCGGCGATTTTAGTAGGCTTGGAAATGCTGAAAAATTTAAGTTTTTTGCGAGAGAATTTCTAAAAAGACTCTCTAACGGAGGTTGAGAGCGTATGAAGAATCCTATTGAAGCGGCACTACGCCCAATAGTTCGCCAGTATGGCTTAGGGAGTGTTCTTGAATCTCTGGGGAAAATTGCGCACGCCCAACGCGAAAATTCTGTGCAGGCCAGAGTATCGTCCGATGCCGACAGAGGGAAAAACCCCAAGAAGCGCAGTGTAAAAGCTACGGCACCGGAGTACATTTCCAAGTTGGCACTCTCCGAAGATAAAACAGTGCCAGTGGTTGATCTTGCGGAACGCTTTGAGCGCAAGACGTTTCTGCCCACTTTCGTCGATATTGCTCATTTCTGTCATACATATGGGATTGACGTGCCGGCATCCAAGACTCGCGCAAGTGCCATCCCAAGGGTTTTCAAGTACATAGCGTCGATGGAGACCGAAGAGATTCAGAGGATGTTGGACGACGGGCTATTCTCCGGCCCATCGCGTTTGGGGCCTATTGCGGATGCAATCCGGCGCAATGGCAGAGGCCGTGCTTCCTGACTCTTTACCAGCGCGAAACTCTGCTCTCCGGCCTACCAAGAAACATCCATATCACGACAGTGTATGAGTTCGTTGAGCAGTGCCTAACCTAACAACGGCGAGTTTAGCCTGCGGCGCTGGAGGGTTTGAGGAAAAAAAGTGGTTAAACTGCTTGACAACTGCACTTATGTTCAGTATATTAATTGCTGAACATAAGTGCAGTAAAGCGATTCCCTCACGTCCTCTCTGGCGCATCCCCAAGTGCCAGTACTCCCTTAGGAGGTTGCCAATGCACAGGCAGTACGCATCATTCCCCACATCCCCATCTATATCTCGTCTGGGCGGCGAGCTCAGTGCAGTCATCAATAGGGTGCGGAGCGCTTTTGGCCCTATTCCCATGCGTGGCTCGGCTACCCGTCCCCGAGTTCAACGGGCCCAGCAAATCGTCGATCAAACCGCTCGTCAGTTATTGCGTGGCGAAGCAGACCTGAATGCGTGGTACCGGGTGCTGCGTCAATACGAAGATGCTTGGATGCTAGAGTTGGAAAAGGTGCGCGATATTCGGGCTGAGCGCTGTGCGGCTTAGCTAAGGTGTATCTCATCCACCTTGCCGACGATAGCTGCGTCCGTAGGCAGTGGAGGGGCGAAGGCATTGCAGGCTTCGCGTGCGACCTCGACAATCACCGCATCTCCCTCGCGCAGGGCCGCCCAAGTCGCGCAGACCTCGGCTTCGCCCACAAGCTCTAGGCACTCGTTGATGTCTTGGGTCAGGTGCAATATCTGGCCGCGGAACGGCTCAATGCAATGCGAGAGCACTACGGTGCCCACCACCTTGGCTAGTTTCACGCGGCAGTTCCTTCGTCGATAATACCCACGATAACGCTCCTGCACGGCGGCCGCTCGGCGCCGGTCACCTCGGCCCCGGCAGCCCCCGACTGCACGACTAGCACTTTGATGCCGATCCCCGCCTGGACCCCATCCACCGCTACTTGCAAGGCACCGCTCTCTTCGTCTTCGGGGCGCACCACCATGATCTTCTGCCCGGCGAGCAAGGGATGCTTACTGCTGGCTACTACGTGGCCAATGACGCGGGAGACCCTCATGCTACTTGCTTTTCTATGGCGCGTCCAAACGCCTGTAGCGAATCCACGATGCCGATGATCAGCGCATCTACGGGCATCTTATCCATGCCCGGTGCCTGCCGTGCCGAGCTGCCCTGCACGACGACGACGAGTTCATCTTCGCCCGCTTGTACGCCATCGATGCAGACGAGGTGCTTCTGAGTGCGCTGTAAGCCTTCGGGCGTGGTGGCGAGGAGCTCGACTATTAAAAGTTTCTCGCCTTCAAGCGCATCTACCTTAGCACTGGAGACCACGTGCCCCTTGACGAGACCGAGTATCACGGGCTTTCCTCAAAAAGTTGCAAACGGGTGGCGTCGATTTCTTGCGCGTCGTACCCGTACAAACCAGCGACCTTCTCCAACACTTGGTTCATGAGGATATCTGGGCAGGACGCGCCCGAGGTAATGATTAGCCGCACAGGCAGGGGGTGCGGCAGCCAATTCTCGCTCTCGATTATTTTTTTCGTATAGATGTCGAAATGGCGAATGCGCTGGGCTGATAGGATCTCGTCGCTGTTGGCGATGAGGAAGCTTGGCATGGCTTGCAGGCACAGCTCGACTAAATGCGAGGTGTTCGAGCTGTTGTAGCCGCCGACGATCAGCGCCAAATCGGCACCAGAGCTTAGCAGCGAGCGGGTGGCGTTCTGGTTCTGGTGGGTGGCGTAGCACAGGGTGTCATTGGTATCGGCGCAGTGGTAGTCGAGGTTCTCCGCGCCATAGCGCTGGCGCATGGCGCGGCGCAAGATGGCGGCCATTTCCTGCGTTTCTTCGGCGAGCATGGTCGTCTGGTTGACCACGGCCACTCGCTCTAGGTCTTTTTGTGGGTCGAAACCCTCTGAGCTTTTGCCGGCAAAGATGCGCTCGAAGTCGGCGAGTGGTAGGACACCGGTGATGTACGCGGCCACCTGCTCGGCCTCGGCAGCGTCGAGCACCACTAGGGTTTTGGTGTGTGCCGCGGTGTGCGAATGAGTTGCTTGGGTCTCCTCGTGGTTGTACTTGCCGTGGATGATGATGGTGTAGCCTTGGCGGCCTAGCTCCTCGCCGCGCTTCCACACCTTGGACACAAAGGGGCAAGTGGTATCGTAGTTTGCCCGGTATTCCTCGGATTCGATGTCGATGCCGCTGTGGCGGAGCGATTCCTCGATCTGTATAGTAGTGCCAAAGGCCGGGATGAGCGCGATATCGTCGCTGTTTAGTTTCTCCTCTGAGACTTGGCGGTTTCCCTCGGAGTTGTAGATGAAGCGGACGCCTTGCTTTTTGAGGTCGTTGTTTATTAAGGGGTTGTGGATGATTTCGCTGACGAGGTACGCGTTGCGATCTGGGTTTTTCTCGACGGCTAAAAAGGCCATGTGGATGGCCCGCTCAACCCCGAAGCAAAAGCCAAAGTGCCGGGGGATTAAAACCTGTAGCTGACCGATTTGTAGGAGCGTTGGGCAGAGCGAACGCTTGCCGTTTTTCAGCCGATAGTCCTTGACGCGCTGGATGATGGGGCCGGCGTAGTGGTTGGGGACTTGGTCGAATTGCGGATACGCCATGTGAAGAGCCTTGTGAAATTTAATTTTAGAAGTACATAGTACAGCATCAGGTTAAGCTGTCAATAGTGCCCTACTTGAGACCGGGCGATTGGTTATATTGCCCAGTGCTGAATTCACCTGTACGGGAGTGTCAACTAATGAAATTCGTCATTCGCGCCGGAGGGGTCGGCACACGGCTGTGGCCCTATAGCCGCGTGCGCAAGCCCAAGCAGTTCCACCGCATGGCCGGCGAGCAGACCATGCTGCAAGACGCGGTCGCCCGCATTGGCGCGATTGCCGATCCTACCGATGTGTACGTATCGACCGGACACTCGTTGAGGTCGCTAGTGAGCGAGCAGGTGCCGATGCTGCCGCCCGAGCGGCTCATCGTCGAGCCGGCGCTGCGCAATACTGGCCCAGCCATCGGCTTGGAGTGCGCGTTGCTAGAGGCTCGCCATCCGGGCTGTACGGTCGCCAGCTTGGGCTCGGACCACTACATAGGCCAGCCCGAGGAGTTCTGCCGCTTGTTGCAAGTGGCCGACCAAGCTCTCGTCGCCCGGCCCGACTACTTGTTTACGCTTGGAGTCAAGCCGACGCGCGCTGAGACTGGCTATGGCTACATCCGCCGCGGCTCCATGCTAGCGCAGGTATGCGGGACGTCGGTGTACGAAGTCGCCGAGTTTACCGAAAAGCCTGCCGTACAGCAGGCGGCTGAGTACGTGGCTAGTGGTCATTATTTGTGGAACAGCAACATGTTTGTCTGGAAGGCGGCGACCGTGCTGGAGCTTTTCGCCCGCTTTGAGCCGGAAATGTACGCGGGGTTGCAGCGCATCCAAGCCGCTGTTGGCACGCCGCAAGAGGAAGCGGCCATCGCCCACGAGTATCCAAAACTCAAGCCGATTTCCATCGACCACGCCTTGGTTGAGCGCGCTCCCAAGGTGGCTACGCTAGAGGCGGCTATTGACTGGGGCGACATCGGCTCTTGGGCGGCGCTGACGGACGTGTTGCCGACCGATGCGGCGGGCAATTTGTTGTCGGGCGAGGTGGTGGCATTGGACGCGGCCCGTTCGACGGTGTACGGGCAGGCCGACAAAATCGTGCTGCTGCTGGGGGTGGAGGACTTGGTCGTGGTGGATACTGAAGACGCATTGCTGGTGTGCGCGAAGGGGGCGGCGCAAAAGGTGAAAGACGCGGTGGACTTGCTAAAAGAAAAATATCGCTAGGCTTAGGAGCCTCGTTGCCCACCAGCCACATACCCCGCGCAATGGAGGCATCGCCTACGCAGTGTCCATTAGTATGGAACGTGGCCGACTAATGAATGCCTCGATTTTGTTTTCCATAACGATATTTTCCGCGGGGGATTGCTATATGCAGTGGGCCATTAAGACCAGCTAGAAATAATGATTATAAAAATAATGATGAGACCCACAATTGCCACAAATACGAATAAGGATTTGCCGAATTCGGAGTCGATTTCTCTACCCCAACGTTCAGAAAACGTCCCGTCTTTCCTGTCGCCTTTCATCGCCTTTATTGCCGAGAGTATAGCTAGACCTAAGAAAAAAATCGCTATTGGTGGTAGTGGTATGGTCGCGAAGGCGATTATAAATAAAATGACAGCAACAAGGCATCCCATTGATTTGCCTCTGATAGAGCACTAAAACGCTTCACTCACCATCAGCTTGTAGAAACGCGACTCCACGGCCTGCAAGCGCTGTTGATAGCGTTTTTTGTCCGTTGGGCCGGTTGAATCGAAGACCCGCACAAAAAATCGGCACTCTCTCGACTTGGACCACTCGAATAAGTCAGACGTTGCAGAAAGAAAAAGTTGTTCTGAGATGTCCTGATTCAAGACGATGTTTTGCACGGGTAGTGCCTGCCGTTCGCTTGCTCGCTGTGGCAAGTCGGTCTCCCGCACGACTAAGCCGACGGGTGTCAGGTTTACGTCGTATATGTATTCAATGGTTCCGTCGTCATGCGTCCAGCAGGATGGGACTTCAGTGCCTTTGCCTGATGATGCCCGCACCAACTCCAACAGCTTTTCTACATTCCTCTTACCATCCGGTAGCAACTCCCGAATGGTTGAGTACTCGAGTCCCAATTCTAGCGTATTTATTATGGTTTCCGGTTCGGACAAAAAGCCAGCTTCTTCTGCGGTACTCTGAAGCCCTTCCAGTTGTTGCTTTGCATCTCGGAGCAGTACCAGTTCACGCTGTAATTCCTCGATATTTTTACCGCTACTCGGCAACACTTCTTGAACAATGGAAAGCTGGGCTTCGAGTTGGTGGATTGTTTCTTGGCGTTCTTCCGCTACGCGCTCGGCTTCTTTCTGCTTGTCTTGTTGGCGCACCAACAAGGCGGCAAAGGCGAGCAGCAGAATGAAGATGATGAGAATGGCGATCTCAGCCATTGTGAGACCGAGGACAAGACCTCGCCGATAGGCCGCGTTTTGCTTTTCAAGGGTTGCCATCTACGGGCCGTTGCTCTGCGGCTATTTGTTCTGTCGATGTTTTATGCTGTTTGAGAAGAGCTTCCATGAAGTCTTCGGGTGCTTGTATATTATTGATCCTCTCGACAAGGTCGCTCACGCTAGTGAACACTACCTCTGAATTGGATTTTATAGCGCTGTCGAGGTTCGATACTTGTGCGTTGAGCCCGGATACAGTCTGGCCTAAACTGTCGAGGTTGCCTTGAAATTGCTCATGGCCTGCTTCAATGGTTTTATTGAAACGAGTCATTATCGCAGACACACTGTTGCTGATTTGCTCGGCTCCGGTTTCAATGTTCTGTATGTAGGGACGTAGGAGTTGTTCGATTAGGTCTTCGGGCACGTTCACTCCGTTGATTTTCTCAACGAGTTTGTTCACGCTGGCGGCGACCACATCCGAACTATCATTTACTGTACTATCGAGGTTGGATACTTGTGCGTTGAGCCCGGATACAGTCTGACCTAAACTGTCGAGGTTGCCTTGAAATTGCTCACGGCCTGCTTCAATGGTTTTGTTGAAACGAGTCATTATCGCAGACACACTGTTGCTGATTTGCTCGGCTCCGGTTTCAATGTTCTGTATGTAGGGACGTAGGAGTTGTTCGATTAGGTCTTCGGGCACGTTCACTCCGTTGATTTTCTCAACGAGTTTGTTCACGCTGGCGGCGACCACATCCGAACTATCATTTACTGTACTATCGAGGTTGGATACTTGTGCGTTGAGCCCGGATACAGTCTGACCTAAACTGTCGAGGTTGCCTTGAAATTGCTCACGGCCTGCTTCAATGGTTTTGTTGAAACGAGTCATTATCGCAGACACACTGTTGCTGATTTGCTCGGCTCCGGTTTCAATGTTCTGTATGTAGGGACGTAGGAGTTGTTCGATTAGGTCTTCGGGCACGTTCATCTCGTTGATTTTCTCAATGAGTCTGTTCACGCTGGCGGCGACCGCGCCCGAACTATCATTTACTGTACTGTCGAGGTTCGATACTTGTGCGTTGAGTCCGGATACAGTCTGGCCTAAATTGTCGAGGTTGCCTTGAAACTGCTCACGGCCTGCTTCAACAGTTTCGTTGAAACGAGTCACTGATACTTTGAACTGAGTAATAGCTTTCTTTTGCCGGTCGCGGCTCTCTCCAAGAATTTGCTCTAGCCCTATTCTAAAAGTTGAAAATTTTCTTAGCTCAATGTTGAGATCGCGTACCGTATCGCTGAAATCGGATACTGTTTCTTCTGGGCCTTTGTGCATTAAATTAAACATTAAATTAAAAAAGACTCGGAAAGCGATACCAAATATCGTCGAAAAGATAGCGATGCCAAAGTTCGTGATGATAGGGGCAATTGTTTCGACCGCTTCGTCATTTGAGGAGAACTCAAAAAGCGACATCGCTAAGCTGACGAGAGTATATAAAAATCCAAGGTAGTATAGGTTGTCTCCAACTATATCGAGCTCAGATTGATGCTTGCGATGACGCCACGCATAGACCAACATGATCGCAATCGGACAGGAAGTCACGATAAACTGGTTCATATCTAGCAGCTTGAAAATTATGATCCCTGCTGCTCCTATCAGAGAGCAGGCCATGAAAACTTTTGGATTCAATTTCATCAGTCGTTCATCCCGGAGGTTCTAAGTACGCGTACTACTCGGCCTCCGTGCTGAGAGAACCAAGACTGGAAGAATTTCAACAGAGGGCCACCGTCTCTCTGCTGTCGTTGCCGCCTTTGAATGAGCCATAGTTCTATATCGACGCCGCGAAGATCGGGGTTTAGGCCGAGAGATTCATGGGTGTGCTGGAAGCGGTTGAAGTCTGGCGGCTCTCGATAGAACGAGCAGGCGTCACTGTTTTGTAGAAGGTCTGAAATAATGATGAGACGCCGCGGAACACTGCGACGTTCGGTATCTTGGAAATGCGTTAGAGAGACCGACTGCACAGACTCCATAATTGGCGACGATGGTGCTTCTTTTTCATCGAGCAGGTTTTGCAGAACTTCTTCCAGAGGCTGTCGGAACTTATGCTGCCAGTTTCGCCGAACTATTGCTTGGGATTGGATTAGCGGATCGACGTTTTCTGGATCGCCGGGATTGCAAACCTTAATGATCGGCTCAAGGCCCTTTTCATGCGTGGATTCCACCGTAAAAAGGCTGATTTCGTGATTTTCTTTAACCGTATCTAACAGGTTCTTGATCTGAATCTTCAGATCGTCCCTAGTCTGAGCGCTAAAGGAATCGGTGCGATCGAGTAGAAGGGCCGTAATTGAATACGGCCCCTCGGCTCTACAGAGAGTTACGGGGTCGCGGACGATGGGTTCGGGTTTCAATAATACGAGAGCAACTATAGCTACGAGAACTAGGGCGATCATCACCCCACCTGCGATGTAGTATAGCGTCTCTGATTTCATGGCAGTTCTCTTTCCCCTTGTTTTTTTTTCGACGTAGTTGGCAACTGGACTATTCGGTCGGCGTTTGTAGGCGGTGCGGAGCCAATCTTCGCAAATCCCTACGAAGCTCATCGTATTCTTTTTGCAACTCCTGCTCGCCGTTATCAATGCTTGCTGTCGCCTCAGAAATGATAGCTAAAATTTCTTCGCGCTCCAGCAACTCCTTCGGCAAGGTAGTATCTATTGACGATATTTCTTCCATTTCCCATTCATCATCGAAATACGCAGGTGCTTCTCCGTTTCGCCTCGCACGGTTGGTCTCTCGGTAGGACCTGAGCAAATCGTTTCCTGTCCGCTCCAAGTATTTACGATGATCCTCGTACGATTTGATGACGCGCCTATGTCCGTCTAAGATCGAAGCGCGTTCGCTTTCCGCTCCCAAGAGCCCTTGTTTGATTATATACAGCTTTGCGACGGCGTCATCAAATGTCCCTTCTAGTTTTAGTCGATGCTGGTCATAAGCATCTTTGTATTTTTTGTATGCGCCATCTTCACCGTGATATTTAAAGAACACTTTTTTATAACCAGGGTAGGGATCGCCATCCCATTTCATGCCATCGATAAAGCTAATGATTGCGAACAGGAAGCCCATGCAGAACAGCATCCATGACTGAAATTCCCTTAGCCCCAATGGATTCTCGCGAAAAGCGGACATGGCCATTTGCCCGCCCGCGTCGAGTATGGTCCCCGTTACTTCTCGATAGTGTGCAACCATTAGGTTAAAGAAGAATGCAAAGACTACAAATGCGATTGCAGCGAGAATGCCCGCGGATCTTCTATTCCAGTCAACATGGTGACAGTTAGTAATAAGCCTACCGAGTAAGAAAGCTACGCCGAGATTGGCAAACGAAATAACAATGGCCTCAGTATAGGCACCAAATAGCCCCAGTTCGTTGCCCTTTGCCAGAAAGGATGCATTACCCAAGGTCTCAATGAGAAAGAGCACAGCGATAATACCTGCAAGAAATATCTGGTATCCCTCCCTGTGTTCACTCGCGTCACGATACAGGTTATTCTTTTGCTGAAAACTCGTCAAGTGCTTTTCTGCTTCTTCCAACGGCTTTTTCTCCTGTCGCAAATCCGCATTAGCCTTTTCTGCCATCTCCTTGAGGTCGGTTTTACTAGCGCGAATTTTGCTATCAATGGAGTGCTCTTGAAATTTTTTGTTGAGGTCGAAAAGACGGCCTCTGTATCCAGCTAGCTGTCTATTGGCTCTATCATTTGCCTTTACCTCATATTCTTTAATCCGCTCGACAATCTTGTTTTCGATGTTGTCGAGGCTTGTACTGTCTAGCGGAGGCAATCCCTGTTTCGCGGCCTCTTCAGCTTCTTCTTCTAGATGAAACTCTTTTTTTATCTCGTTTATCTTGACTTTCGGAAACAGGTCAGTGACCATAGTATAATCCTCTTGCACATGACACCTAGGGGCATCTGAGCCACCAAGTGGATATAAGAATGCAACGCCCAGCAGGGTGCCGGGCCATGTGTGCATCTCACAGGTTTTTTGGAGAAGTTCTGCCTATTCGCCGGGCTTCAGGGAGCTACCCTGTGCCGAATACAAGGCTGTTTTATTTAACAGATAACCCGACGGGTGCGGGTACCTGTTTGATGCACACGAACAGATAAGATAGATCGGTAATTTTCATTGTCAACAAAAAGATGCTTGTCTCGGATGCGGCGGGCAATTTGTTGTCGGGCGAGGTGCTAGCGTTGGACGCGGCCCGTTCGACGGTGTACGGGCAGGCCGACAAAATCGTGCTGCTGCTGGGGGTGGAGGACTTGGTCGTGGTGGATACTGAAGACGCGCTGCTGGTGTGCGCGAAGGGGGCGGCGCAAAAGATGAAAGACGCGGTGGATTATCTCCGAGAACAGCAGCGCGAGCAATATCTCTAGGTTCACTCCACGTCGAGGATGTAGTGCGCTAATGGGGAAAGCCGTTGGGCGGTTGTGGGCTGCAAGTACTCGCGTTGGTTGGTCTGCTGTGGGTGCTCGCGGGCGATAAAGGCGCAGTGCAAGGTGCGGCGGGGGCGGCTGCTGTCGTTGCGATAGGAGCTGTGCCAAAGGTTGCCGTTGAATACGGCGACCGAACCAGCGCGGCCGGTTAGCTGCACTTGCTCGGGGTGATCGGCCAAGCGATCGTCCATGTAATCGGTGATTCTACCGGGTTTGCGGTGGCTGCCAGGGACGCAGCGGGTCGCGCCATTGGCTGCGGTAAAATCGTCGAGCATCCACATGGAGTTGACGACGTGATACGGCCCGCCAGACACGATGGGTTGCCCCCAATCTGCGTGCAGGATCTGCAAGCCGCTGCCGGGCAGTGGATCGTGTCCGTTGAGCGAGTGTAGCTTAAACGGACGCTGCAAGACGTGAAAGACCGCTGTCAGTAGGGTCGGCTGTAGGTACACCGCGTCGAAAACCGTTCCCTTGTTGACCAAATCGGCGAGGCGGCGGACGCCTTCCATCTGGGCAACTTCAGTGCCGGCTTGGTCGCCCTCGCGGGCAAAAATTGCGTCAAAAGCAAGGCGCAATTCGGCTAGCCATTCAGGGGTGATGACCTCTTCCAAGATGATGAAACCGTTGGTGTCTAGCGCGCGGCATTGCGCGGGCGTCAGGGGCTGGGGGACGAACCCCCGTTGCAACAGTTCGCTGTCCAAAGAGAATTCTCCCTCGCTTAGCTGCCGGCTTGTTGTTGCGCGAATTCGCAGATGGCGGCCACGCCGCGGCGGATGTGCTCGTCGGAAGCGGCGATGGAGATGCGCACGTGGTTGCGGCACATCTGGCCGAAGGTGCTGCCAGGAGCCACGGCCACGCGCTTTTCTTGGAGCAACCGGACCGCGAACTCGCTGGAGTCCATGCCAGCCGCGGCAATGTCGATCATCAGGTATATTGCCCCGCCTGGAGTGTAGCGGTACAAGCCGTATTCTCGCAGGACATCGAGGGCGATGTCGCGGCGGCGGGCATAGGCGCGGCTCATGGCGACCACGTCGTCTTGCGGGCCGTTGAGCGCATCGGCTGACGCTAACTGGGAAAAACCCGTGCCGCACGAGACAAAAGGCTCCTGTAGCTTGGCGGCCAATTCGATGTACTCGGGATTGGCGCGGGTAAAACCCACTCGGTAGCCGGTCATGGCGTAGCTTTTGGACATGCCGGAAACGACGATGGTGCGTCCGTCGGCGTCGTGCGGTAGTGCGCTCTGGTGCGGTTGGTCGAAGACGATCTGGCCGTAGATCTCGTCGGACAGCACCCACAAATCGCGGCGCTGGGCCAAGCCCATGAGCCGGCGCATCAGATCCTCGTCGTACACTTGGCCGGTGGGATTGGAGGGCGTACAGAGGAGGAGGAGCTTGGTGCGGGGACTGACTAGACGGTCTATTTCGTCGAGGTCGGGCAGAAAGTCGTTTTCCGCCCGCAGATTGTAAAAGACGGGTTGGCCGTGGACGATGGAGACGGCCATCTCGTAGTTGGGCCAGCCGGGGTCGGGTAACAGCACCTCATCGCCCGGTTCGAGCAGGGCGAGGAATGCGGTCGCGACGCTCATGACCGCGCCCGGGGTGACGAGGATGTTTTCGCTGGTGGTCGGTACGCCGGTGCGGCGCTCGAAGTAGCGAGCTGCGGCTGCGCGTAACGGATCGACTCCGGCGTTGGGGACGTACTTGGTGTGGCCGGCGCGCGCGTAGCCGCAGCTCGCTTCGACAATGGACGCTGGCGTGGCAAAATCGGGTTGGCCGACTTCGAGGTGGATGACCTCGCCGGTCTTTTCGACGGCCCAGGCCAAGTCCATGATCTCGCGGATGCCCGAGCGGGGAATGGCTGCGGGGATGCGGGCAAAAGGCTTCATCGGAGGTGAATGCCCGGGCCGGTCGCGCCGATCATCTGCACGGTGTTGTAGATGGAGGCTGGCGTCGAGGCACCGGTGACGCCGGTGATGCCTTCGGTGCGCGCGACCTTGAGGTCGAGGCCCGGGCCTTGGGCGTGAATTTCGACGATGGCTTCGCTCCACTCCGGGCTTACCAACAAAAGCGAGTGCGTGCGGTCAAAACCGATGCCAGCGTACGCGATGGCCGCGTGGGTGTTGACGTTGCGCGGGAAGAGCGGGCAGATGCCGCGCGTCGGGCCATCGTAGAGGACGGTTTCTTCTTTGATGTCGTCAGGGTCGAGGCCAGCGGCCGCGCAATCGACATTGTGCGGGGGCTTTTTCATTACCACGTCGACCGACTCCCACACGTCGCGGTTTTCCAACAGCGCGTCCATGCCGACCACGCCCCCGTGCGGAACAAAGGCGCGGGTGCCGGCGCACCGAGTCGTCTCCTCAATGGTGGCTTCGACAGCACGGTCGGCGAGGGCGGTTACTGAGATGAACATGTAGTTGGTTTTTTCGAGGATCGTCTGGCCCCACTGGCGGGTGACGTCGGGGTGGGCCATCTCGACGACGAGGTCGGGCTGCCGCGATTCGAAATCGCTCAAATCCGCTAGGCCGAGATCGTCGGGGAGGTTTTGCACGGCCGCGGCCATTTGATCGTGGACAAAGACGACCTCCATGCCGTTGTCTGCGTCAGCGTCTATCATTTTGTGAACAGCTTGGCCGATCTGGCCGTAGCCGATTAGGCCGATACGGGTCAATTGTTGGCGCATGGTTTTGCTCCTCAAAACAAGGTGAAAACGGAAGTAGCGAATATATGCACTCACCGGGAATATGGCGAACAAAGGGCGCGGCGAATCAAAGCTATTGTGTTCGCCTATTTCCGCTCGGCAGTTTTGCAGACCCAGATGCTAATTTCGTAGAGCAGGAGCAGGGGCAGGGCCATGAGGAGTTGGGAGACCGGGTCGGGTGGCGTGAAGATCGCGCCGAGGACGAAGATGCCGATGATAGCGTAGCGCCGGATATGGCGCATCCGCTCGGCGGTCAGCACTCCGACTTTGGCCAAGAAGAGCGACAGCACCGGCATCTCAAAGACGATGCCAAAGCCAGCGATCAGCCGCAGCACAAAGCCGATGTACTCGTCGGCCGCCCATTGCGAGGTCATGTCGGGCGGCTCTAGTGCGAGGAAAAAGCGCAGCCCGAGCGGGAGGACGATGTAATAGGCGATCAGTGCGCCGACCGAAAAGCAGAGGATGCTCAGCGAGATAATGGGCAGCATGAGCCGTTTCTCGCGCGGCAAAAGCCCCGGGGCGACAAAGCACCAAGCTTGGTAGAAGATGACCGGCAGCATTAGCAGCAGCCCGCCGACAAAGGCGATTTGCAAGCTGATGAAGAAGTAGGTCATAGGCCGGAGGGCTTGCAGGCGGCGCGCCGGGGGCAGGTCGGCGATAGGCGCGTCCGGTTCGGGCGCAGCATCGGGTGGTCCCAACCACTGGCTCACCAGTTTTTTGATCGCCCGTACCACGCCTGACGATTGCTGGTTCTCCAAGCTGAGGACGGCCTCTTCGTATGGCCGGGTCAAGATCTGCATAATCGAGTCGGAGAAGGCGAAGCAAATGACCGCGCCCACAGCCAGCGCGGCTAGGGCCTTGAGAATGCGCCAGCGGAGTTCTTCGAGGTGGTCGAGAAAGGGCATGTTGGCTGCTCGGGGCGAGTCTGGATCGCGGTCAACTTCTGCTGGTTCGTCTTGGGCTGTCGTTGGCTCGCGGGTGGGTCGCGGCTTGCGGAAACGGGCGACAAAAGCGACCAGCGCGATTAGCAGGCAGCCCCAAGCGAAGAGGTCGCCGTGCCGAGTGTAGAAAGTCGCGGATTGGCCGACCGGTACGGTGGCGACTGCGACCGCGGGGGTGAAAAGGTCGGTCGCTTCGAAGGTGCGGCCAAATGGGTCGATGAACAAGGAGATGCCGGTAGTGGCGGAGCGGGCGATGGCCGTGCGGTTTTCAATGGCGCGCATGGCGTTGATGAGCGCGTGTTGGTAGGGTCCCGCACTGCGGCCAAACCATGAGTCGTTAGTGATATTGACCAATACGCGCGCCCCAGCCGCCACGTGCTGGCGCACCAGATTGGGAAAGATGGACTCAAAGCAGATGAGCACGGCAAAAGGGTGCCGAGGATGGGCAAAAACCGCGTGCTCGGTGCCGCGTGCAAATTCCGCCGGGCCCAGATCTCCAGTCAGGCGGGTCCAGTCGATGCCGCGCAGCAGAGGAATGGCGTCGCGGTAGGGCGTCCGCTCGCCAAAGGGCACTAAGTGCATCTTAGCATACGAAGGCAGCGATACGGTCCCGGGTTGGACGAAGAAGGCTGCGTTGTAGTTGGCGTGTGGTGCGCCGGTCAGCAAGGGGATATCCAACTCGTCGACGAGTGCTTGGACGCGGCCTCGGCAACCCGCCCGGCGCACGGGATCGCACGGCACGGCAGTCTCGGGCCAGACTAATAGCTCAGGATCGCGCTTGGCCGCTTGGCGCGAGAGCGTGGTGAGGGCAGAGAAAGTGCGCTCCAGCCCGTTAG
Organism: Candidatus Latescibacterota bacterium; assembly: GCA_965116045.1. GTDB lineage: Bacteria > Latescibacterota > UBA2968 > UBA8231 > UBA8231. Next base: position 126,854 of record OZ220478.1, read on the forward strand.
GACCCCACTTGTCGGCGTATGTAGTGTTCGGTTGAATTAGGCCGATGCGCAGGCCCCCGCTTGGGTCGGCTGTCGCCAGGGCGCTCTGAGCGTGGAGCCAAGGCAAGAGATAGCCCAAAGCAACGCCGGCGAGAAAGACGCGCCGCTCGACGAGCACTAGGTAGAGTAGCGCGTTGAGCCCGACGACCCAGCAGGAGACGCCAAAGACGCCGGTCCAGGTGGCGTACTGGACGAAGTGCGGCAGGGCTGCTTGGCTGTGCCCCAATAGGAGCCAAGGAAAACCCAACTCCCCGAGCGAGAGCAGATATTCCTGCCCGGTCCACAGTAAAGGTAGCAGCACGAGCGCCTTCGCTCCCCACCGCGCGGCGAGCATGTTGAACAGCCCAGCGCAAAGGCCGGTAAAAAGGCCCAAATAAGCGGCCATCAGCCCGGTGCCCCCGACGACGGCAAGCCCCCCGCCTTGAGTATAGGCCACCCAGTACAGGGACAGCAGGTTCCATACTAACCCGCAGAACCAGCCCGCGGCAAAACCAGCTTTGAACCCGCGATCCTTCAGCACTAGCAGCAAAGGCACCAGCGCACAATGAGCCCAGATCGGATGATAGAGAAAGGCGAGCGGGTGAGCAGGGTGGCTGGGAAAGGCCAGCGAGAGTAAGGCCCCGCTCAGTGCGGCGAGCAGCAGGTGGGAAAGCGGGGTTAGCGTCAGAACAGAGCGCAGATTAAACATTGGCAGTGGGAGGTAATGCGCAAAAATATAGGAGGGGGGCCAAGACGGAGCAAGGTGCTGGCACAGATTCTGCTTTTATATCGGTTGAGCCTAGTGCCTCGGGGATAGTGGGGGCTAGACGTTACATTCGCGTGGTTTTTTTGCTACAACTTTGCTCAAGGAGGAACGCGCTGTGCCAACACAAACTCAGCCCATTGACCACGACTTTGCCACCCGCACTGTGGGTGAGGGGCCGCCCATACACCACGACGAGCTGCCGCGGGAGCGGCTCACGCGCTTGGGACCGCAGGCGCTCAGAGATCAAGAGTTGTTGGCCATAGCTTTGGGAACCGGGTATCGCGGTCGGCACGTGGTGGACTTAGCTGAGGACATCCTCGCCGATTGTCCCAAGGAATCGCTGGTAGATATGGACTTGGGGCAATTGAGCCGGATCAAGGGGTTGGGCAAGGCCAAGGCCGGGGTTTTGGTCGCGGCGTTTGAGTTGGCGCGCCGCGGGTTGCACAAGGGCTTGGGGGTGCGGCCGGTGATTAGTGCGCCCGGCGACGCGCTGGCCATGCTGTCCGACATCAAGGATCAGCAGCGCGAGCACTTTCTCTGCTTGTATCTCAACGCCCGCAATCAGGTGATCCACAAGGAAGTCGTGTCGATCGGCAGTCTATCTTCGGCCATCGTGCATCCGCGCGAGGTCTTTCGCACGGCTGTAGCGCAAGCTGCGGCCAGCGTGATCTTGGCGCACAACCATCCTTCCGGCGATGTATCGCCCAGCCAAGACGACATCAACTTGACGCGGCGCTTGGTGCAGGCCGGAGAAATCATGGGCATTGACGTGTTGGACCATCTCATCATCGGCAGCGACGATTTTCTTAGTTTGAAAGAGCGCGGTTTGATCTAAAGAAAATTGTATTTGCTCGGCAAAAGCCTATATTACTGACGAGAACAGCAATTTATACAAGGGTACGCGAGCGATGAAAGACGAAGGAAGCCATTTAATTCCGGTGAACATTTTCGATATGTATCCCTACCCAGACTCGGATCAGGGCTTGGGTATCCCACAGAAGTTCTTAGTTTTGCTCAAAGGTGAGGAAAACAACGTGGTGCCCATTACGATCGGCCATTTTGAGGGCGAAGCCCTCGTCATGGCGCTCCGCAAAATTGCCTTGCCGCGGCCCCTGCCGCACGACCTGTTGTGCAACCTGCTCAAGCGAATTGACGCTGTAGTCCACAAGCTGGTGGTCCACACGCTCAAAGAGGATGTTTTCCACGCGTACCTGCTGGTCCAAGCTCAGGGCCAGCCTTTCTATCTCGATTGTCGTCCCAGCGATGGCATGATCGTGGCCACGCTCTTGGCAGTGCCGCTTTTTGTGACCCCAGAGGTCATGGAGGCCGCCGGTCAGTCGTTGGAGCACTCCGACGAGCGTGCAGTAGCCGAGGACGAACAAGCCGCTGAACCCGCAGCGGACAAAGTGGCTGAGCGCGGGGAAATCGCGAAGAAGTCGGAGGCGTTAGTGGACCCGGAGACGGGCGATCCGATAAGCCGATTGGAACAGCTCAAGGCGCACTTGGACTGGCTCATCGCCCAAGAGGCCTACGAGCAGGCAGCCAAGGTCCGCGACCGCATCAGCGAGCTAGAGTCCGAAGATTAAAGAGCGCTCTTGCTGCGCTTCGCACTAACGCTCTTGTACGGCTGTTGTCGTTTTATTAACTCAGCCGCGGAGGGGCAATGAGGGCAATAATACCTTAACTTGGTGAATAGACACCGTGCAAGAACCAGAAATTACCAATCATCCAACAGAGATATTTGGCTACTCTTTTGTAGACTGTTCTTCGGAGGATCAAGCGGCGCGACAGGAACAATTTTGTCCGTTTCTTAATAGCGAATGTAAAAAGCCGCGGAAAAGTCAGCCAGAAATAAAAATAGGTATTTGTTCAGTGGGCTATAAGGGGAATTTCTTAAAAAAATCTTCCCCTATTATCATTTGTCCTCATCGGCTAGAGAAGAAGATTGTTCATAAAACCATTGAAAAAATATATTTTGGAAATCTGGCATCAGAGGATGAAATACAGTGGGTATCAGAAGTATCATGTGGTGTGGCAGGTAGTATAGACTTTGTAGCAGCAAAAATTGGCGAAGGAGTCGAAGATTTTATTTGCGTTGAATTTCAAGCAGCCGGTACTACGGGAACGCCTTGGAAAGCAGTTTTAGATTTTCAAGAAACAGGTGGATTCACTAAGAAATCCTATAAATATGGTACAAATTGGGCGAATGAGTTTTTGAAGACGATGATGCAGCAGGTGTACAAAAAGGGTATGGTGGTAGAGGCTTGGGGCACAAAAATAGTATTTGTACTGCAAGATGTTGGTCTTGATTATATAAAAGAGACTACTGATGTCAGCGATTTACACGAAGCAACTAATGATGATTCCATCCACTTCTGTACGTTCAAAACGGTTTGGAGCGAAGACAATTCTACATGGAGATTGGTTTTTGATAAGAGAATGGGAACTAATACTGAAGGAATACGAAAAATCCTAGGGGGAGCCCCTGAAGATAGATTTCTAACTATCGATGAATTTAAGGATAATATAAGTTCCAAACTGCAACTACATTCTGAAACTCAACTGGACATGTTCTAATCTTTGATTAGCGACTCTTATGTAATCGTTACTCAATTCAATGCCAATACTGCGCCTACCCAATTGATTAGCAGCAACTAAGGTACTACCAGTTCCCATAAATGGATCGAGAATTATGCCTTTTCTTTTACAGGTAGCCTTGATCGGGATTTGCAACAACTCAATGGGAAATACGGCGTAATGAGTATCTTTTCTCCACTCGTCCTCTGGTACTATATTCCATATATCGGACGGAATATATCCCTTAGATTTACTTGTTAAGATAAAGTACCCTTTATTCTCCAGCTCTTTAGCTCGTCCACTCACTTTACCGTTATTACTGTGGTACGTACGTTGCGCACCTCGAATCGTCATCCTGAAATCGACGAGCTCACCGGATCGAATTCTTTCTAACGTCTCGTCGAGTGCTTTTGTGGCGGCGTTTTTTTCTTTTTTAGTTAAGGCATCTGAATCGATTATTTGCTGGCGGTATTTTTTTCCACTTACGCCAGTCGCAGATATCGTTTTACTATCTGTCACTTTGGGAAGTTTTGTAGGCTTAATTCTTATGCTATCCGCGTCATAGTAGTATTTCTTGTTTTTTACGAAATGAAAAATGTGTTCGTACATATCTCGCAACCTGTCTTTGGCACTTTGTGTTCCCTTCATCTGAGACCAAATTACATCATTTCGCAAAATCCATCCATCGTCTTGCATGGCTAGAGCAACACGCCAAGGCATCCCCATCAGATTTTTGTTGTGGTATTTGTCGCCGAGATTTAGCCATACCGATCCCGTCTTTTTTAGAATTCTTTTAATTTGCTTAAAAACTTCTGTAACATGATCAACGTATTCTTCGGGGGTCTTCTCTGCTCCTATTAGATGGTCTGTGTCTTCACTTATGTCGTACTCTCTTAATTGCCAATAAGGAGGCGAAGTTATTACACAGTCAATGCTATCGTCAGGTATCTTTTTAACAACTTCTCGACAATTCCCTTTCAATAACCCAAGGTCTCGTTGTCCATCTATGACTTGCTGGATTATTAGACTATTATCCATAGAACTCACCCCTTTGGTTTGGAGCTGGCAATTGACCAAAGGATCTATTACAATGAACGCATCAATAGCGCCGCTGCAGAATTAATTGACCTTAATAAAGATGCGAAACGACGTCAAGGCCACACACGCCCTGATTGATTGTATATAATGCGTCACCTGAGAGAAGTAATGTTCACCTGCCACCGTCAGCCGCCCCGCCGTTTTTATGCCCTTAGGTGCGGGCGTGCAGGAAGACCATGAGCGAAGCGAGGTCTGCGGGCGAGACCCCGGAAATGCGCGAAGCCTGTCCTAGGGTCTGTGGGCGGATCGCCGCGAGCTTTTGGCGCGCCTCGGTTGAAATGTTCAGTCCGGGAGCGGCGAAGTCAAAATCGGTCGGTAGGCACAGAGATTCGAGGCGCTTGAGCTTTTGCGCTTGGGTCTCTTGGCGCTTGATGTAACCCGCGTATTTGATCTCGGCCTCAACGTGTTCGGCCGCGTCCGGCGAGAGGAGCTGTGGCGGTGGGGCGAATTCGCAGAGGTGGTTGTAGTTGAGTTGGGGACGGCGTAACAACTCGGCGAGCGAGGTCGGTTCAGTGATGGGAGCGGTGTCCTGCCGCGCCAAGATCTCTCGCACCTTTTCAGTCGGTTTGACGCGCTCGTGCCGTAGGCGTTCGCGCTCGGCGGCGACTTGTTGCTGCTTGCTTTGAAACTGACGCCACAGGTCATCGCCGATTAGCCCTAGTGCTCGGCCCTTGGCCATCAGGCGGTCGTCGGCGTTGTCCTCGCGCAAGAGTAGTCGGTGCTCAGCGCGCGAGGTGAAGATGCGGTACGGCTCTAGCGTGCCTTTGGTCACGAGGTCGTCGATGAGGACGCCAATGTACGCATCGGCGCGCGTAAGCACGAGCGGATCGTCTCCGTGCGCCTTGAGCACCGCGTTGATGCCGGCCATGATCCCTTGCGCCGCGGCTTCTTCGTAGCCAGTGGTGCCGTTGATCTGACCGGCGAAAAAGAGATTGGCTACGCGCTTGGTCTCTAGGTGCGGGTAAAGCTGGGTCGGCGGGGCGTAATCGTATTCGACGGCGTACGCCGGGCGTAGGATCTCGGCCCGTTCGAGGCCGGGCAGAGAGCGCACGATCTGGGGTTGTAGGGCCTCTGGCAGGCTCATCGACAGACCGTTGAGATAAAACTCGAGGGTGCGCCGCCCCTCTGGCTCGACGAAAACTTGGTGTCTTTCCCGGTCGGCAAAGCGCGCGATTTTGTCCTCTATCGAGGGGCAGTAGCGCGGGCCGATGCCCTTGATGCGCCCGCTGTACATGGCTGAGCACGACAGGTTGTCTTGGACGATCTCGTGGGTGTGGGCGTTGGTATAGGTGATCCAGCAGGGCATTTGCGGCTGGGTGATTTTTTGCACCGCATAGGAAAAGGGGCGCGGTGGGTCGTCGCCGGGCTGTTCTGCAAACGCGGCAAAGTCGAGGGTGCGGCCATTGACGCGCGGTGGGGTGCCGGTTTTGAGGCGGCCGGTTTCAAAGCCGAGTGCGACTAAGCCCTCGGCGGCCTTTTCGGCGGCCGTCTCGCCAGCGCGTCCTGCACTGTAGGAGAAATCGCCGACGTGAATTTTGCCGCGCAGGAAGGTACCGGTCGTGAGGATGACGGTGCGGCCGCGGTAGGCGATGCCGCCCTTGACGCCGACGCCTTGAACGGTTCCGTCCTTGATGAGCAAGCGCTCCATCAGGCCCTGGCGGATGTCGAGATGCTCCTGCTGTTCGCAGGTGTACTTTAGCTCAAATTGGTAGTCCTTTTTGTCGGCTTGAGCACGCGAGGCGCGCACGGCTGGCCCGCGCGAGGTGTTGAGGCGGCGGAATTGGATGCCGGTGCGGTCGATGTTGACGGCCATCTGGCCGCCGAGCGCGTCGATTTCCTTGACGATGTGTCCCTTGCCAATCCCGCCGATCGCTGGGTTGCAGGATAGCTGGCCAATGGTGTCCAAGTTCATGGTCAGCAGTAAGGTCTCGGCGCCCATGCGCGCCGCAGCGAGTGCGGCTTCGGTGCCGGCGTGACCGCCGCCGATGACGATGACTTGGTACGCTTTGTCGTAGAAAATCACGATCGTTTATACGCGGCGAGGATGCGGTCGCCTTCCTCTTCGATTTCGCGCAAGAGCGTTTGCAACACGTCTTCGGGAGTACCCGCGCGTTCTTGTTTTGCCGACCAGTGCCACTGGTCTAGATAGGCGTCGGTGCCCACTAGTCCCTCCTGCATGGCGATGCGGTCGATTGCAAGTTGGAAACGGGCGGGTAGAGTGTGCGAACTCGGCCGGCGGCCAGCAAAGAGTTTTATTTGCGCGGGAATGTCGCGCCAGTAGAGGACTTGGTATTGCATCATGAGTCGAGTGCGCGGCGAAAGGCGCGGATGTGGTCGGGTGTGGTGCCGCAGCAGCCGCCGATAATGTGGACACCGGCCGCCGCTAAGTCTGGGACGTACGCGGCCATTTCCTCGGGGCTTTGCGAGTAGATGGTGCGGAGGGCGCTGTTGAGCCGGGGCATACCGGCGTTGGGATAGGTCATCAATTTCTTGTCGAGGCCGCGCTCCTGCATGGCGGCCTTAAACTGCTCGACGCCGTGGAGAGCATACGGCATACCGGTGTGCTCGCTACGGCGGGTTTCAGCGCCGCAGTTGACCCCGACGAGGTGGACGCAGTCGAGGAGGTTGTCGCCGCTGGAGTATTGGCCCGAGGCGAGTATGTCCAACAGGTCGGCGGTTGAGTGCCCCCAATCGGTGCGATAGACGACCTGCTTGCTTTTGCGGTCTTGCGTGTATTTGAGCGCGAGGTTGACGGCAATGGGCAGGCCGGTCTGGCGGGCAATGTCGCAGACTATGGCCGCTTCGACGGCTGAAAACTGGGTCTCGATCGAAAAAAAATCGACTCCCCCTTCATACAGCGCGTCAATGATGCGCTGATGCGCGGCGCGTACCTTGTCGTTGGCAAGGCCAAAATCCGTACTGCCGGTGTCGGCCTCAATGGCGCCAGGGGAGGGGCCGATGGAGCCGGCGATGAAGACATCCCGCTCGCCGAGTTCTCGGGCGCGCTGTGCCAGCTCCGCTCCGCGCTGGGCGAGCATCCCGGCTTGAGCCGGGTCTTTGCCAGCCATGGCCAGATGCAGTTCCGAGGCGACAAAGGTGTTGGTGCCAATGCAGTCGGCACCTGCGGCGATGTAGTCGGTGTGGATATCGACGACCGCCTCTGGATGGCTTTCGTTGGCGAGGGTGGAGTTGGTCAGTTCGACTTGGCGGGCGAAAAGCTGAGAGCCAAGACCACCGTCGTATAAGAGGGGACGGGGGGCGGCGAGGCGCTGGAGGAAAGAGGGCACAGATTGGTCTCCGTCTAGGACAGGGTGTCGGGGCGGGAATCGCTGAACAGCCATTGGAGCAAGCGTTGGCCAAAGTCTGGCGCAAAGCGCGGTACATGCGAGCCTTGCTCTATGGTCCACAACTCGATGGTGACGTCGTTGCGACAGCCCGTGCGATAGCGGGTGCGGATTGTCTCGGGGCCATCAATGCCTTGGTCGAGATCGAGCGAGGGGAGCGTTGCTGGGTCGGTAAGGTCGCAGCGGGCGAGCGCCGCCCAACGCAACGCGACTTCTTCTGCGCCGGCGTACTCATGCTCGCCCGTGCTGCCGTCGTAGGCTATGGTCTCGTCGGCTGTGCCGTGGATTTGCAGCACTGAGACCGGAGATGCAAAAGCACAACGGGAGGGATCACTGAAGGAGGTGCCAGCGAGACTGACAATAGCAACCAAGCCCGGGACGCCTTCGCAGGCGAGTCGGTAGGACATAAAGCCGCCGTTGGAATGCCCGAGGGCGAAGATGCGCTCTACAGCGATATGCGTAGCGGCCTCTTTGAGTACCCCGGAAAGATACTGTACGTCATCGACTTGAGTGTTGTGGAAGTCGCAGCAGAAGTCCGTGGCGTTCCAGAAGCGATGGCCATCGGGGGCGCGCATACCGTTGGCGACAATGAGGGCGAAGCGATCGGCGTTCACCCGCTTTGAGAGGCCAAAATAGCGGTCGTGCTGCGCCGAGTAGCTGGTAAAGCCGTGCAGGCTGAGCACGAGCGGGATCGGCGTTGCGGGGTCGTGATTGGCTGGGAGGATCAAGAGGGCCGGGCGTTGGCCGCCCAATGTGTGGACGATGTGATCCTCGCTCAAATTGGCGACCAATTCGGTATGAGATATTTCCTCGCTACAGGCGGTGAGGATCGACGACAGCAAAACAGCAAGGATACAGATTTTGTCGTTCCGCATCTCGACCCTCCTTTCCGGTTGCAATCTACAGACCGACGGCAATGAAACCCGCTCTAAGCTCGGTTTTAATCTATGGGATAAGGCCAATAATGACCAACGGACTAGGCGGCGAGTTCGCCCTTGCGATAGGCGCGCAGGAAGGCGGCGCAGTACTCGTCTCGGCCCAGCAGCATATCCTCGGCAAGTTGGTAGGGACGGGCTTGGCGGTCCGCGGCAAAGAGCTCGGCCACTGAGGTGGTCGTTGGGTCCATGATCGCGCTGTCGGCACCGGCTTCGACGGCTAGCAGCAGGAAGACATCGTTGATCAAGTGGCGACAGGGCAGGCCGAAGGAGACGTTGGAGAAGCCACCGGTGATGTGGACGTCGGCACCCAACTCGCCGCGCAATTGGCGGATGGCGTCAAAAGCGTGGTGGCCGAATTGCGCGTCAACTGAGATGGGAAAGATCAGGGGATCAATATATAAGTCGGCGAGCGACAGCCCCAAGGCGAGGGCCTTGTCAACCATTTGCCGGGCGTGATTGACCCGCTCTTGCGCGCTTTGCGGCATGCCGGACTCGCCCGCCGCGGTGATGATGACTTGGGCGTTGTACCGCTTGGCCAGTTCTAGAGCTTCAGGCCGCTCTAAGGATGCGGAGTTGAGTAGTAGGCGTTGGGGGTGGCCGGCACCGGCTTCGAGGCCGACAGCGAGGGTATCTAGCTGGGAGGAGTCGATGGCTAGGGGCGTGGATGACATGGCCGATACCGTCTGTACCAACCAACGCATGGCCTCTTGTTGCTCTATGGGTTTGATCGAGATCTCATCGACATTGAGGTCGAGAAAATCGGTCCCGGCCGCTTCTTGACGCTGTACTTGGCGGCCGAGGTAGTCGAGGGCATCGGCGTTGCCAAGCATGGCTTGTTGCACGGCGATCTTGAGGTGTTTGACGCGGCCTTCATCGTAGTCTTGGGTTGTTCTGACTGCTGCGGGAATTTGGAGGAAGCGGCGCTTGTTGTTGGCGTCGCGAAAGCGCACTGATTCGACGCCTTTGGGATCTGGGCCGATGAGCTTGCCCTTGCGCAAGACGACGCGGGTGGTGTGGATGTTCTCGCCGATGACGACGAAGGGACGGTCCGTACCGGGGATGTTCATTGATATGTCCGTTGGAATGGGAATGGGAAGCGTTGTTAAAGCGATATAAAATAGGAGTTTGTGCTAGTATTTACAAGCCCGAACAATCGGCTATGATGCGTTCAGCTTTAACGCAAATTCCGGTCAAGCAGCCTTGCTTGCTAAGAGTAGTATCGTACATTGATACTATGAACCTCAGCGGCAAACACCGCAAAACGCTCCAAGCTGTCTTTGCAGAACCTGTTCGTGCCAACGTGAAGTGGACGGATGTTGAGCACTTACTACGGGCACTTGGGGCCGAAATGACGGAAGGACGTGGATCGCGCATCCGCATACACCTCCAAGGGGTGCGGGCCGTCTTCCACCGACCACATCCGCAGCCAGATATGGGCAAAGGAGCGTTGAAGTCTATACGGCGCTTTTTGGAGCGGGTCGGCGTAAAGCTGGAGGCAGGAGATCATGTTGAATCATAAAGGCTACACGGGCCACGTCGAGTTCGACGACGAGGCAGGTATTTTTCACGGCGAGGTACTCGATCTCAACGATGTCGTCACGTTTCAAGGGCGGACGGTTGAGGAACTAGAACGAGCCTTCCGAGAATCGGTAGAAGATTACTTGGCCTTCTGCCAAGAGCGCGGCGAAGCACCAGACAAACCCTTTTCTGGCCGCCTAATGCTCCGTTTGCCGCCGCCGTTGCACCGCGATATTTACGTGCGGGCGAAGCGAGAGGGCAAGAGTCTGAATCAATGGATTGCAGACCAGTTGACAGAGATAGATCGAGATATAGCTTGACGAGAGGTGATTCCCTCTATAAGCTGCCACTGCTATTTATCGGCGCGGTCAGACTTTTGTCTTGACCCCGCTCCCACCCACCCTTTCACCACGAGATCTTACCTGTGAAAACCGCACTGACGTACGCATCGCTGCTTGCTCTCTTAGTGGTTTACTTCTTCGCCATTCCGAGTCCCATGCATGCCCAGATGGCCGATACGCTTGACATCCAAGTGCTTCCTGCCGGCAATATCAATGCCGTGATCAACGCAGACACGCTAGCTAATGGCCAGAGAGCCCATCCCGATCGGGCTTACCGACTCAAGCGAGGCGCGGTATACCAGTTTACCGAGACGATGAAGATTAATGGGGACCTAAACTTGATTGCTACCGAAGTAAGCGGCGATCCGGATGACTCGGCTAACAGGCCACCTGTGATCGTTCCCGGCATCCTGCCGGACGACTCGTCTCCAACTCAGTTCTTTGACCTGATTGGGAAGGGTGCAAAGGTCAATATAAATGATCTCTACTTGCTGTCCCGGAGAGCCGATAACGTTGTTGCAGGCTGGGATAACTACATGACGCTAACTGCCGATTCGATATCGCTGAGACTTCGCGATATTGTATTTGATAGCGGTGGCGGATTTGGCATACTCATAGCCGGCCACTGGTCCAAGATCGATATGCAGGATTGCGTATTTCGCAATAATCATCACAGTCTGGCGTGGATTGCGGGTGGTTCACCCATGATTGCGTTCCCAGGGGTCCATATGGATACGCTGAAAGTCATTAACAACACGTTTTTTGCTGTTAATTGGGTATATATGGTCGGCGAGGGGCTACGATCGTCATTCGGTATTCGAGCACAACACTCTGGTTTATACCCATGTTAATCCCTTCTTGGCACACCATGGCTCCAATGTTCACATCAAGAACAACCTGTTTTACTCGGTACATTCCTTGGGTTGGTGGACGAAGTTTGTGCTGGAAGACCCCGGTTTCTCCAATTGGCCAGATACCACATCCACTAGCCTGATCCACTTTACGGCACGGGATTCTGTCAGTAAGTGGAGCACGGATATTTGGAACCAGACTATCCCTGGGCCGGAGGTATATATCGATCTGGATCGAGGGGTCACCGCTGAAATGCTGGATCCAACGAGACGGGTAATAGATGTCCAGAACAACGCGTATTTCTGGCCCAAGAAACTGTTTGATTATTACGATACCTATAACGCTAACATCACGCTTACTGATAGCGTCAAGGTCCCCGACGGCTCCATACAGATACTCCCCAGAAGATTGCATAAGCCGAAGTGGATTACGGAATACACGCAATGGACGTTCGACAACCTGTTTCCAGCAATCGGCGTTCAGTCAACTCTAGCGGGTAATATAGAGGCGGATCCTATGTTTGATCCGGCTATCGAAGGACACGTGGACGCCTTGATAGAGTATATGGACAAGACCATACATGAACGGCTTGATCTGAATTCACGATGGTCCTACGATCCGGGGGGCGAAGGTGTTCACTATCCACCTCCATGGCCTTTGCCAGAGAACTTGGCGTTTTCGAATTCGGCATTACAACATGCCGGTACTGATGGATTTGCGGTGGGAGACTTGAACTGGTTTCCCGAACAGAAAGAGCAGTGGCTGAATCAGAGCACGGCAACCGCTGTAGAACACTCGGAGAGCCAAGTGCCAACCGGTTACCACTTGGCGGAAAACTATCCTAATCCGTTTAACCCTTCTACCACTATCGGATTCGAGACGCCTGAAGCGGGGTTGGTTACGCTCAAAGTTTACAATACCTTGGGCCAATTGGTAAAGGTTTTGATCAATCAGCATCTTGAAGCCGGTGCGTACAAAGTCCATTTCGATGCCTCTGGCTTAAGCAATGGCGTATACTTTTACGCACTAGATGCTGGCGATCTTACACTGTGGAAGCGAATGTTACTCCTCAAGTAGTCATGTAGCTTCTTGGCGCATGACCATTAAGGCTAGATGTAGGTATATTGGCTTGCTGACGGCGTGGCTAGCCGTACTTACCACAAGTGCGGCTAGCGCGCAGTCGGCAACGGTGCGTGGGACCATATTGGATGCGGTTACTAACGAGCCATTGCCGTGGGCAAATGTAGTCCTAGTTGGCACGAGTATTGGGGGCGCAAGTGATATAGAGGGCAAGTTTGTAATCAGGAATGTTCCGGTTGGATCCCACACGGTAAGAGCGACCTATATTGGCTACGAGACACGTGAGCTCGAAGTAGTGCTGACGGTTGATCAAGTACTGGAATTAGAGCTACCTTTAGATCCAGTGAGCCTCATCGAAGAAGAAGTTGTTGTTACAGCACAAGCAAGTGGTCAAACGGCGGCGATAAATCGGCAACTGTCGTCGCTGGCGATTAAGAATGTTGTATCTGGTGCGCGAATACAGGAGCTACCGACGCAAATGCGGCTGAATCAGTAGCAAGACTTCCCGGTGTGTCGATTCTCAGGGAAGGAGGTGAAGGGGCCAGAGTCGTTGTTCGTGGCCTATCACCACAGTATAACCAGATTGCGATAGACGGTGTTCAGCTTCCAGGTAACGTCGTATCTAATAACCCCAATGAACAAGCGTCATTAGTAGGGGATCGAGCTACCGATCTCAGTATGATATCCTCAAGCATCCTTGGAGGGATTGATGTGGTAAAGGCGATTACTCCAGATATGGATGCTGCGGTTATCGGCGGCGTAGTAAATTTCGGCTTACGGAAAGCGAAGACCAGCGGCACTCGCCCTGTCTTTGGCCTTACCTCACAAGGAAGTTACAATGATCTGAAAGGAACGTATGCTGACTATAGATTGGTTGGTTCTCTTGAACATCGAGTCTTAAATCAACGACTGGGCTTGTTCTTACAGGGCACCACTGAAAAGCGCAATCGGAGTGCTAATCGGCTGGCGGCCCATTATGTGCTAAACGACAAGTCGAACGGGGATGACGGTATTCCCGATCTAACGAGTGTAGATATAAGTGACGTCTTCAGCGAAAAACAGCGCCATGGCGCGACTCTTGTGGTAGATTACAATCACGATTCGGGCGAAGTGGGCATTCTCAATTTTTTTAGTACATCGGAGACTGGAGCTCTGAGTCGAGGACAGTCATTCGTACATGCCATTGACGATATCACGTACTCGGGCGGACGATCTAGTAATGATTTAATGTCTGTCACTAATCTGCTCAGTATTCGGCAGGAAGTACCACTATTTGATATTGACCTGAAGCTCTCCCATACCTATTCGGGGAGCCAGAATCCTGAAGATTTCACACTCATGTTTCTGCAAGACAGGGCAGGATATGCTGGCCAAGGCGATTTGTCCAAATCACATCCTTCAACCATAGCCGCTTCAGGAGTACCTGACTCGATAGGCGCTAAGCTGAAAACGATTAATAGCTCGAAAAACGTTGCTATGGACCGGTCGCTGACGGGATCTGTGGGTCTGGAAAGAAATCTGGTGACCGTTGATGCTCTTGCATCTAAGGTCAAGCTGGGCGGCTCTTATCAGTATCGCAAGCGATCCTACGACATCGATGACAGAACAGGAGTACATTTCGATCTAGGCGGTAGACAACTATACGCAAGAGTGTTCGAAAAGTATCCCGAATTGAACATGTACAATGGCGATGTTGTCTTAGCTCTATTCACGGACGATCCATATTCATATCGAAATTTTCTCGCCGGGGACTATTCGCTGGCATACCCGATGAATATTGATTTCATGGAAGAGATCATAGAAATCGCCATAGCTAGAGATGTAGGCTTCATAGAGAATGAGTACAGGTCACTCGGCTTTGATTACAATGGATCAGAGGCCAAGAGCGCAGCCTATGGGATGCTCACGGTTAATATAGGCGAAAAGATTACGCTACTGCCCGGCATGCGTTTCCAGAACCTTAGGACGAGCTATACGGGCAATCGCGGTGTGCAACTGCCAGATGCCGGCGGTGGGATAGCATTCAATGCTAGGGATACGACCGCAACGAATTCTCGTGGTTTTCTGCTTCCTATGGTCCATGCGCGGTACAAGCCGCTACGGTGGTTGCAAATTCATTTTGCCTATACTAATACATTAAATTACCCGGACTATAGCGCAATTGTTCCACGGTATGACGTGTCACTGGCGACGATCATTTACAATAATCATTCGCTAAGGACGGCTTCGTCGGAGAATATCGATCTCGCTGTGTCGATCTATGGAAATGCCGTGGGATTGTTTACTGTCAATGCTTTTCGAAAACGCATAGAGGACTTGATCTTCCCGTCAACAACATTCCTTAGCGATCTCAGTGCATACCCGGATCTGCCACAAGACGGCCAGCAGAGTACGCAACTGTATAATTTCAGTACGTTTATTAACAATCCGAACCCGACCGACGTTCGAGGTCTTGAAATTGACTGGCAAACGCATCCATGGTACCTACCTAGTATCCTGTCTAATCTGGTCTTTAATATCAACTATACGCGAGTGTTTTCGAAAGCAAATTATCCGCGAACGGAATTGGATATATCGTATGACGAACTCGGAACGCTGTACAGAACGGTGGTGGATACGTTTTATACGAGCCGCTTATTGCACCAGCCCAATGACATCTTTAATCTAGCAGTCGGATTCGATTATCGCGGGTTCTCAGCCAGAGTGTCTGCCTTGTACCAAGATAATATTTTCAAGAAACCCGACTTCTGGTTGCAACAGCGAATTCACTCGGACAAGTACACGCGGTGGGATCTCGCGATCAGCCAGCGGCTTCCATGGTTTGGAATGCAGGCGTTTTTTAACCTAAATAATATTACAGGCGCGGATGATATTGATCTCAATCAGAAAACCAGCTTCCCGGCGTTGCCAGAACGTTATGGTATGACGGCAGATATTGGATTGAGAGTGATGCTCTAGTGGCACGACGAAGAGCCAAGTCTTCAGCTCACCGATCTAGTCTCACCAGTACTCGCAGTCTTTTGGCAGAATAGCTCTGTGCATTGCCGGCAAAAGTCCAATCGGAGTGTTTATCCGCCCGATTGCCGATGCCGATATCGGCGCGTTCACCGCGACGCCAGTGGTTGATGGCAAAGAGCGTCTGTTCCGTCGTGGCGTTGTGTATCTGCATACTGCCATAGCCGTCAGCGGGGTCTATTGGCTGGTCGCCAAAGTCGTAGCTATGCTGAGAGGCATTGGGCACGGCAGAGGAGTTGGCTGGGGTGTAGTTATTGGGCCAGAATTCGATGTGGCCTCCTTCTAAGCCGATGCCGTTGTGGACGCCAGTGTTGGACCAGATGTTCATCCGGGTGACGGGTTGTTGGAAGTGAGCCCCCGAGGCCAAGGTGGGTACGCCGATCATTTTGAGATCATCCGTAAAGGCATCCAGTGAAACGTAAAGAAAGCGCGTTCCGCCATCACTGTGTTGCAATTCCACAAAGTAGGCGATGCGGTCAAAGGGCGAGGAGATCGCAGCACTATTGTCGATATCGTAGTGGATATCCGCGCCGAGGTTGGCCAGATCGAGGTCGTACACGAGGTGATAGTCTGCTGCTTCGGGCACTTCCATTTTGAGCCGATCGCGTTGGGGCACGACACCAGCGCGGAATGGGGCGGCGGGCAGACCTGCGGCGTTGACTAAGTTAGGTTCAGCCAGCTTGTGCCAGGCAAAGCGCACTGCCACGGGATATTCGACACCCGGTGCCGAAACTACGACCTCATCGCCTACAATTTTGGCATTTGCTTTGACGAATCCACCGCGTTCTTGGTCGATCACCGCAAAGTGATTTGGTGTCGCACCATCGCGTGTTTTCAGGCCGACGCCGTGGTCAAAGCGCAAGTGAATTTTGTCGCCTTTGATCTGCATCGAACGGTAGAGCGGACCTGAGTAGATCACTTCTTGGTTATAGGTCTTGGCCAGCGCGACCAGTGCCAAACGCCGCCCGACCTCCTGCTTGTTCTTGGGATGGATATCATTGAGGTCGCCTACATCGTGGATGACGGCCATACCGGTGTGGGGCAATTCCAGCGCGGCCGTTTGCGCTTCCCAGAATTTGGGTAGGACATCAGAGGCTTCGTCACCGTAGGAATAAGGGGCAATCAGCACGTAGTAAAACGGAAACTCTCCGTTCGGCCAAAGGTCGCGCCAACCCCCGATGAGTGCCTTCATTTTCTCTGTGTAGAGCATGCCCTCAGTGTGGTTGGACTCGCCTTGGTACCAGATGGCACCGCGCAATGCAAAGGGGACGAGGGGGTGGATCATGGCGTTGTAGAGCACAGCGGGTTGCTGCGGGTCGTTTGGCGGCAGGAGTTCGGGGGGATAGGTCGGCATTTTCGGTACCGGTTCTTCGCTTTGTCGCGCCGCCCGGGCGGCGTTAAGCCAGTCCTCGACTTCGTCCAATACGCCTTCTAAGCGCGCTTTGTACAGATCACTGCGTGGATTTTGCAATTGCAGTTGCTCGTAGATATCGTGGACAGCAGGTACTGCGGCAAAACCGGTGGGTGGGATCCAAGGTTCAATCCGGGTTCCACCCCAAGCGGCCTGAATCAAGCCGATGGGTACGTCGAGTTCGCGCTGCAAGTGGCGACCGAAATAGTAGGCGGCGGCCGAGAACCCGCCCCAGCCGCCCCTGGCGATGGTCTCCGGGGTACAGAGATTCCAATCGGCCTCGATGTCCGTTTGTGGTTCAGCGCTGAGTTTTTTGGGAATCTGGAAGAGACGGATTTGTGGATGATTGGCTGCGGCGATCTCCGCTTCTGGATTGAGGCAGAGACCGACGCCCATTTCCATATTCGATTGCCCCGAGCAGAGCCAGACTTCGCCGACGAGCACGTTTTGCAGTCCAATGCTGTTGGTGCCTATCACTGTCAGTGTATGAGGACCACCGGTTTTGGCTGGTGGCAGTTCCACCTTCCACTCGCCCTGTGCATTGGCGCTGGTACTGTCGATTTGGCCGAGAAATTCGACGATGACCTGCTCTCCCGGCTCAGCCCAGCCCCAGATGGGCAGGGGGCTATCGCGCTGCAATACCATGTTATCGCCAAATATCTTGGGCAGGCGTACGTCGGCAAAGGTCGGTGGAGCGAGGGCTGACGCGAGGATCAGGACTATCGCATATAGGGGGCTGAGGGTAAGGAAATAGATAAGGCTTCGCATGCGTTCTATGAAATTGTGGGAACACATATACTGCCGTTCTATTACTGCGAATCTTCCTTCTTCCCGTTGTGATCTCTTTGCAAAAAGGCGTTAGCCCAGGCGCTAGTGCCCTGTAAGGCTGCGTCCTTGATGACGGCTGCGTCGCCGAGCATTTGTTCCTCTTCGCCGTAAGCCTTGAGGCGGTCGTACGCACGCGCCCAGATGCAATCCTTGTCGCCGATTTCGCACTTGCCTTGGCGGGTGCCGCCGCAGGGGCCGTTGCGCTGGTTTTTGACGCACTGCGATTCCGGGCACAAGTAGGCGATGTCCGGCAGCGAGCAATCGCCGCAGTCGCGGCAGTCAAACGCAGCGATTTTGAGCGCTTGCTCGGCCGCGTGGAAGAGCTGGGCGGCCTTGGGGTGATCGGTTAGTGCGCGGGCCAGTTGAGTGCCAGCGCGAAAACCCGCGCTGTCGGGCGCAAAGACGCGGTCGTGAATGCGGCGGTTTACTTTGTAGCTCAGCGGTAGGCGAGCGCGTGCTTGGCGGCAGGCGGCTTGCTCCTTGGAGGCGAGGTAGGCGCGGTTGATCGTAGTAGAGCTGAGACCGGTATCTCCTTGGGGTTCAAAAAAGTAGAATTCGTCGGCAAAGGAAAAGCAGAGTTCCACGGCAAAATCGCGCCAATCGTCTTCCGAGTAGGTCGCTGCGAGCGCGAGGATTTTTTCGTAGTCGCCGTATGGTAGATGTCCGCCGAGATAAACTCCCCGATAGCCGAGGCCCTTGGCGATAGCGCACTGCTTGGCGGCCAGTTCCAAGAAGAACGCTCGGCCCTTGTCGTTGGCCTTGACCTGCTTTTCGACGACGGCCATCAGTGCGTCGGTGACTTCGACCCCGGGAATGTGGCCCTTGTGGAAGAATCGCGCGGCCGGCTGCGAGAGCACGTACACGTTGGCGATGACTGGGACCTCGAGACCGCACAAGGCCATGTATTTGAGCAACTCGTCTTGCTTGCGCGCGTCGTAGCCGATCTGGCTGATGACAAAAGCCGCGCCGACGTGGATTTTTTTGGCCAGCTTGAAGTATTGGGGCATGACTTCGCGCTCGTAGCGCTTGTGGTTGTTGACTACGGCCCCGAGATAAAAATCCGTGGCCTCCATGCGTTGGGTCCGCTTGCCTTTTTTTATTTTTAGGCCGCTGTTCATCGCGGCGAACATTTCGAGCAGGCCGACCGAGTCGAGATCGAAGACCCCGCCGGCCGTGCCTTGATAGCCGCTGATGGGGTAGTCGCCAGATAGGGCGAGGATGTTGTTGAAGCCTTCACTGGCGAGTTGCCAAGCGCGGCCTTGCAGCGCGTTGCGGTTCCAGTCCTTGCAGGAGAGGTGGATGATGACGTCTTGGCCGCGCGAGATCAGGTCTGTGCCGAGGGTATCTGGGTTGATCATGGCATTGCCCCCGGGGTTGTCGGTGATGCTCAGGGCGTGGAATTGCGGGTGATCGGCGAGGTCGCGGGCGAGGGCGAGGACCTTGCGGCCGTCGCGCTCGGTGATCAAGCCCCGCGAGGTCACTAACTCGACGATGTGGACGAAGTTGTCGGTGGCTTCGAGCAGATGGCGCAGGGGTTTCTTCTGCCAAGCACCCGAATAGCGAGGGGGTGGATGGGGCGCGGTCAGCGACATAGCTAAAGTGCGGCGGGCATGGGTTTGAATTGGCAGCCCTCGACGAAAAGTTCAAAAAAGTCGGGGGTCGTCTCCAGTTCGACGTGCTCGATGCGCTTGGCCAACGCTTCGATGTGGGCGCGTTTGCTGGCCGAAAGGAGTACTTCGCGCGCCCCTTGAACGGCGGCATTGCCCACCTTGGCGATGCGCGCTGTAGGCACGGGAGCCAAAAAGCCGATGTCGATGGCAGCTTGGACATCGACGTAGTTGGCAAAGCCACCGGCGAGGTAGAGCTGTTGCACGTCGCTTGGGTTCAGGCCCAAGGTCCGCAAGACGATGTACTGGCCGCAGAAATTGGCGGCTTTGGCTTGGGCGAGGTTGGACGCGTCGAGGCGCGAGAAGGTGATGCCGCGCTCGGGGACTAGCTCAACCTGGCGCTTTTTGGCGGCGAAGACGCCTTTGGGCGTCATCAAATCGTGGCGGCGCAACTCGGCGAGGAGGTCGATTAGCCCGGAGCCACACAGTCCGGCTGGCGCGGTGTCGCCGATGGTTGCCCACTGCCAGCGTGCGCCGTCCCAGCGGATGGATTCAATGGCGCCGTCGCAGCCGGGCATTCCATAGGTGATGCCGCCGCCCTCAAAGGCCGGGCCAGCCGGGCAAGAGGCCGCGACGAGGCGGCCTTGGTGCGCGACGACGACTTCGGTGTTGGTGCCCACATCGACTAGCATCGCGCTCTCGCTGGCGCGGTCCATGTCGACGGCGACTAAGTCGGCGGCTACGTCCGCGCCGACGTGACTGGCGATCAGCGGCAGCGAGTACGCGCGCGCTTTGGGATTGGCCTTCAGGCCGAGGCGGCGGGTTTTTTCGACTAGGCTGGTCGCGGAGCGTTCGCCGTTTAGGTATTCGTGCTCAATGCGCGATTTGTAGGGCTTTTGGCCGATGCTCTGCACGTCGAGGCGGAAGAGGATGTCGCGCATCGTCGAGTTGCCAGCGACCGCGATTTCGTAAATCTCTTGCCGCACAAAGCCGCCGCGCTGGCATAGGTCCGCGATTTCGTGATTGAGTGCTTTGACTAGGGCTTGGCGCAACTCGCCAGGGTGTTGCCCGTCGTAGGAAATGCGGTGCATGATGTCGCTGCCACCAAAGCGCTGTGGGTTTTCAAATGCGCTCAAATGTACGCTCTCGCCCGTCTCCAGATCGACTAAGTCGAGGACAATGGTGGTGGTGCCCAAGTCGATGGCTAAGCCGTAGAGGTGCCCGCGGTATTGGTCGATTTCCTCGTCGCCGTAGTAGATGGATTGTCCGCGCCGCTGGACTACGGGGTCGATAGCGGCGGGGCGATCCATGGTTTGGGTCAGGATGCGCGGCGTACGAAAAAGCGGGGCGAACTCGATCTCGACATCGGCGTCCTCAACTTTGGCTTGGCAGGCGAGCCGGAACTCACCGCCGAGGAAGTCTTCGGCTGGCGTGGGGGTGCTAAGGGCTTGTGCGCCACTTGTAACCTCGACGATGCACTCGTGGCAATGGCCAGTGCGTCCACAGGAGGTGGGGACGCGGGCACCGAGCTGATCCGCGTAGTCGAAGAGGGTGCCGCCGGTCGCTAGCGGATAGGAGGTGTCGCCGCAGCGGATTTGCCCGCGGCCGGGTGTGGCCGGAGGCTGGTCCGTCTCCCAGGCCGAGCGGTAGTCGAGCTGGTCGTCGCTGCCGCACTGGAACAGTCCGCCCGGTTTTTGTGGCTTGCGCTGGTTGCGGCAGCCGAAGTGGGCGGTGCATTGGTCGAAGCGATTCTTGTACGGGCAGCGAAAGGTCGCTTGCACGTCGGCATGGGTGGCGATACCCGCGAGGATGTCCGACAGACGATCGAGGCGCTTTTGGTACTCTTGGGGGTCGATTCGGGTCATGGTGTCGGGTGCGTTACTCGTCGTCAATTTCGCTCAGCAAGTCCTTGGCCAAGGCCACGCAGGCGAGGGCGTCCTTGCCGTAGCCGTCGGCCCCCATGTCGTCGGCAAATTCTTGGGTTACCGGTGCGCCGCCGACCATGATTTTGACGTCGTCGCGCAAGTCGGTGTCGATGAAGGCTTCGATGGTCTTGCCCATGTTGGGCATAGTGGTGGTCAACAGGGCCGACATGCCCAAGAGCGGAGCTTGGTGCTCTTCAACGGCGTCGATGAACTCGTCTTCGGAGGTATCTACGCCTAGGTCGTGGACGACGAAACCAGCCCCGCGCAGCATCATGATGCACAAGTTTTTGCCGATGTCGTGCAGATCGCCCTTGACCGTGCCCATGATTACAACGCCGATGGGATCGACGCCCGAGGCCGAGAGAATAGGCTCGATGTGGGCCATACCGGCCTTCATGGCGCGGGCACAGGCCAACACTTCGGGGACGAAGATGAAGTTTTCGCGGAATTTGATACCGACGATGGCCATGCCGGCGATCAGCCCGTCGTCCATGACTTCGAGGGCCTCCACGCCCGCGGCAATAGCTTGGATGGTCAGTTCATCGACTGTTTGGTGGTCGCCGTCAATGAGGGCCGCGGCGATGTTCTGCATCGGCTCGCTGGCTTGGGCAAAGAGATGGGTGATGCGCTCGCGCTCCTCGTCGCGCTCGATAAACTCTTCGATCTCGTCGCGGATAAATTCATTGGCGATGTCGTTGATGTCTGCCATAAGGTCTCTTCTTTTAATAGTGCCCTTGGTCGCGGTGCCACTCGCAGACCGTGCGGGGAATGGTCTTGAGGTTTTCGATGGAAGTCTGCAAGGGGATGGCGCACTCTGGACCGATGAGTTGGACGCCGGCTTCGAGGTTGCGCACGACTTCTGCACCGACGGCTTCCGGCCCTTTGGCAAATAGGGTCTCCGGGTTGTTGATGTTGCCTACCAATGAGATGCGGTCGCGGACGATTTGGGTGGATTCTTCGGGCGTGTTCTTGGAATCGAAGTGGAAGGCCGCCATGCCAGTTTGGGCGATGTACTCCATGCGGTCAACCGTGCGGCCGCAGATGTGGAGGATGATGGGCACGGACAGCCGCTCGGCAAACTCGATGTGCAAGTCGCGTAGGTAGCGCTTGTAGTACTCGCCGCTGACGAGGTCGCCAGTGGCGTGGTCGGGTAGGGTCAAGGCGTCGGCACCGGCTTCGATTTGTGCCTGCCCGAACTCAATGGTGATTTCCTTCATGCGGTCGAGACAGAGCTTGGTTTTGCCTGGGTCGTCGAGCGACAGCAGCAGAAAAGGCTCGACCCCTAAGCAGTGGTAGCCCAGCGACCAAGGCCCCATAGTCTTGCCAACGATGGCGACTTCGTCGCCGTATTCCTTGCGCAGAATTTTGATCGCCTCGGTGACGCAGGCCGTGTCGGGGTGAGTGCAGAGGTCGGCCGGGACTTTGATGTCGTCTGGCCCGTGCCAGATCGGTTCGCTCATGCGGACCGTGGGCCAGTTGTCCTTTTGCTCCCACTGGATTTTGCACCCGAGGGCCGAGGACTCTTGAATGATGGTGAAGACCGGCATGATGGTGTCAAAACCCAGTTCGGTGTAGCTGGTAGCGGCCAGCCGGGCCATGAGTTCGGGCTCGCGGTTGGCCGCGGGGAAGGGCGCGTCGACGAGGTCCATTAATTCGACGGTGGCTACCGAGGTTGGGTTGCAGAGCGGGGTGCGGTCCACAGGCTCGCGGGCGAGCGCGGCGAGGACGCGCTCGCGACTGGTCATCGAAGAGGGCATGATAGACTCCTTTATTCCTCGGCGCTGGGGGCTGAGAGTACGCCGCGACTGGCCATGGCTTCGGCCTCGCGCACGGCGGTGCGCACATTGGGGGCGCGGACGAGCAACAGGCCGATCAGGGCGTCGTGGGAGTGGCCGCAGCCAAAGCGAAATTGGTTGGGTTGGTCGGCGACTTCCTCCATTTCGCCGAGGCGGATCAGGCCGCGGGCGATAGTGGTGACGCGGCGTTGGATGCCGGGGGCCTGTTCGGTGGCGCGGGCCTCGTACAAGCCCGGCCCGAGACGGGCGATGGAGATGGTGGTGTTGGCCTTTTTGTCGAAAATGTGTAGTGGACGCGGCTGAGGATCGAGGGCTAGATCGAGCTTGCAGACTTCGAGAAAAAGCCGCTTGACAGCGAACAGATGCGCGTGGCCGCAGGGGAAGCGGAGCAGACCGTCGCTGGTTTGCTCCATGCCGCCGAGCACCTGCATGGCGGCCGAAACCTCGGCGACGCGCTCGGCGGCCCCGGGGAGATGGCTATAGGTGTGGACTTTGTAGGCGGGGGCGTTATCCGGGCCAGGGCAATAGAGGGCGATGGAGATGTCGTGGAAGTGAGAATCCATGGAGACCAGCTCTATGCGCAGGCCGAGGTCCAAAGTCTGGGTCATCTGCATTTCCTCTTGACAGCAAAACGTGTTGAGTACTGTTTAGACAAAATAGCTAATGGTCAGACCATCGGCAAATATTTTCCGCCATCCGCAATCGAGTACCTTGGCCTACTCTAATAAGAAAGCCGCTACCGCGGCCATGCGTCCGGTGCAGCGCACATCTGTCAGCGACGCGATTATCGCGCAGATAACGGACTTAATCGAGCGCAACGTCCTCAAGCCCGGCGACAGGCTGCCGCCGGAGCGGGAGCTGTGCAAGCGCTTTCAGGTTGGGCGCTCCTCGCTGCGCGAAGCCCTGCGCTCGCTGTCCATGATGGGCCTGCTCGATGGCCGCGTGGGCGAGGGCACGTTTGTCTGCGACAAGAGCCAATACGTGGAGCGGGCGTTGCAGTGGGGATTTTTACTCGACGGCAAGAAACTGCAAGATCTGAGTGAGACGCGGATGATGCTCGAGTCGCAAAACGCCTATTGGGCGGCTGAGCGGGCCACCCCCGAGGATTTGACGGCCATTGCCGACGCGCTAGCTGGCATGGCCGGGGGGCTGGCCGACGAGGAGCGTTTTCTCGCCAGCGATTTGCAGTTCCACCTCCTCATTGCTCGGGCCACGCACAATTCCATCCTCTACAGCTTGCTCGAAACCACGCGCAACTATCTCCAAGAATGGCTCAAGGAAAGCTTGGCGGAGCCG
Organism: Candidatus Latescibacterota bacterium; assembly: GCA_965116045.1. GTDB lineage: Bacteria > Latescibacterota > UBA2968 > UBA8231 > UBA8231. The sequence continues at coordinate 151,264 of OZ220478.1, forward strand.
TCGCTGGCTGGCCCCCGGGCTGAACTGTCGCTGGCGGAGCACCAGCAGATTCTAGCGGCATTAAAGCGGCGGGACGCGGAAGCCGCGCGGCAGGCGATGGCGGCGCACATCCGCTCTAGTAGCGGAGACTTGCAGCGGACTAACCGTCGAGTAGGGTCCGATTGACAAAGTCGGTGACCTCCTCGATTTGCTCCAACCCCGTTAAAATCAAGCTCTGGGCGATGCGCCGCGAGAGGCCGATTAGGCGCTCGTCTTCGAGCGCGACTGGCTGGCGGCCATCGGTCGCGCTCAATAGCAGGCAGCCGAGATCGCGCACGGCTTGGTGTTTGACTTCCTCGACTTTCTCGTAGTTCGCACTCTCAAAATAGTTGTTCCAGAATACATTGACGGCCTCTAAATAGGCGGCTTTTTGGGCGGTGTTCTGCATGGCCTTGATGCACATATCGGCCGTGTAGAAGGCGAGGTCAAAGGCGGGATAGCCGTAGTGGGCGGTGGCAAAATCGACCCAATAGGGATGGCCGTTGGCGACCCATATATTGCGGGGCCGCAGGTCGCCTAAGACGAGACAAAATCCCTCTTTGAGCAAGCGGTTGGTGTGGACGGCAATGGCCTTTTTGAGGTCGGGATAGGTGTTGGCGATGTAGTTGTAGTGCGGATCGATGCGCAGTTGCTCAAATACCTTAGTGGATTCAAACTCGTCGGCGACCTCGGCCGAGCCGGCGGTCTCGTTGTGGACCGTGGCTAACAGTTCGCCGCACTGGACGGCTATTTGCAGGTCGATGCGGCCATTGATCAAGTCCCCCTCCCATGACAGGGCGTTGTGCGGCGGTGGAGTTGTCACGAGGATGAAGTCCGTGCGGTCCTCGAGCAGCACTTTCGGCAAGATCTCAGGAGCGAGGAATTGCGCCAAGCGCTCGATGCAGCTTTTCTCGGCGAAGATGCGCCGCCGATCGATCCACCAGCGCTCCTTGATTTGGGCGCGCGAGTGCGCCTGCTTGACGATCCAAGATCGATTGGCGGCCTCTACGTAGTACACCCGGTTTTTTAGCCCGTCACTCAAGTCCTGGACGCGGATCGGCCCCTCGTCGGCGAGCAGTTTTTTGCGTTTCAGGTACTCGGATATAGCCTTTTTCTCTAGGTTCATGGGCTTCTCTCAGGAGGTAATGGGGGTGGCGGCCCGCACCTGTTCGACTTGGCTGGCGGCATGGTACGAGCTGCGCACCAACGGGCCAGACTCGACGTGGCGAAAGCCCAGACTGAGGGCAAAGCACCGCCACTCCGCGAATTCGTCAGGGTGGACGAAGCGCTCTACAGGCACGTGATGGGGAGACGGGCTTAGGTATTGGCCCAAGGTCAGAATGGCGCAGCCGACATCCGTTAGATCTTGGATGCTCTGGGCTATTTCTTTTTTGGTCTCGCCGGCCCCTAGCATCATGCCGGACTTAGTGGGGGCCGGACTCGTCTTGCGGGCTCGGTCGAGGAGTTCTAGTGAGCGGTCGTACCGGGCTTGCGGGCGCATGGTGGGGTAGAGGCGAGGCGGCGTCTCGATGTTGTGATTGAGGATGTCCGGTCCGGCTGCAAGGACGGTCGCTAGGGCCTGCCAGTCGCCCTTGAAGTCTGGAATCAGAACTTCGACGCTGGTCTCGGGGCAAAGGTGATGTACTGCCGCAATCGTCCGGGCGAAGATACGCGCTCCGCCATCTGGCAGTTCGTCGCGATTGACCGAGGTAATCACCGCGTGCTCTAGCCCGAGGCGAGCAATGGCGGCGGCAATGCGCTCAGGCTCGCCTTCGTCGAGCCATTGGGGACGCCCGGTCTTGATCGCGCAAAATCCGCAACTGCGGGTGCAGACATCGCCCAAAATCATAAAGGTCGCCGTGCGTTGGCTCCAGCACTCGCCGATGTTGGGGCAGTGCGCACTCTCACACACCGTGTTAAGCTGTAGGTCGGCGAGCAGGTTTTTTAGGGCGATGTAATTGGGGTGGCCTGGGGCTTTGGCCTTGAGCCAGGGTGGAAGTCGACGCTTGGAATTAGATGTCATAGGACAAAAAAGGAAAAACTAAAAGAATAGAATATAATACGACTCCAGTACGCTAATATCAAGACTTGGTGGGTGCCGCGGCTAAGCACATGCGGTATAGCTCGTACCACAGATAGCCGAGGGGAATGAGTTTAGTGCTGCGATAGACGATGGAAGTGCCTGGCCCCCACGTGCGTTCAGGGTCAATCGGCCCATAGACCCCCGGCTCAAGATCGAAGCAGACAAAGGGCGTCGGTAGAGCGATAAAAGCAAATATCCACAAGAACTTAGGAGTGCCTGAGTGCGCGTACAAAGCCACGAGTACGGGCTGAAGAAAAACGTAGTGATGTTCCCAAACGTCTTTGTAAACGAGAAAAAAGGTACACATCCACAACGCGAGCAGCGGCAGGGCATCGCGCCCACGCCAAGTGGCCACCAGTGCCGCGCCGAGGATGGCGATCTGCGAGCAATAGATGACCGTGCGGCCCGCCAAAGGGAGGTCGGCGGGGGTTGTTAGTTCGGCGAGGGGCCGCGCAGCTAGCTGGGCTATGACGCTGACTAGCCCGCCTTGCAGCCCGAGGTTGCCCGCATGGGTGAGTGCCCCTTGGACCGGAGTGCCGTATATATTGGCGGCGAAAAAAGCCGCCAAGCTATCTGGATGCAGCAGGAAGTAAGGCAGCGAAGTGAACAAGCCCGCTAGCAGTCCCAACACGAGGACGCGATAGGCGCGTAGCCGCAAAAGCGCGGGCGCGAGGATTAAGGCGTTGGGTTTGATCAATAGGGCTCCCGCCCAACAGAAGCCGGCCCCCCATCTCTGGTCGCTGTGGAGACCGACGATGAGCCAAAAGAGCAGCGACGCCGTCCAGAAGCTGACCTGCCCCATGTAGAGTTCGAGAAAGTAAGGCGAGAACCCCAGCCACATAAACACGGCCAAGCCCCGGCGCGGCTTTTCGACCCACCGCCAAGTCAGATAGAGGTTGGCTGCGAGGAAAAGCTCAGTGCAGCAGAGATGCAGCAGGTATGCAGTGAAGGGCTGAAAGTGGGCGAAAAGACTGGCGACCAAGGCAAAGGCCGGCAGATAGCGGAAGCCGAAGGCGCCCGACACTGAGTAGATGTCGCGGCCTTCGGCTAGGGCTTGGCCCGCCAAATAGAAAACCCCGAAGTCGAAGCCGCGGCGGGTGTGGGAGGCATCGTTGAAGAGGGGACGGAGGAGGTCGGTGCCGAGAGCGGCGAGGAAAACGGCGTGAATTAAAAGGCCCGCTATAAGGCAGGGAACAGGCCCGCTAAAGCGCTTCATGCCGCTGCCAAAATACAGGCTCCTACTGGAGATCGCCGCTGCCGTCTTCTTGGGCGATGGAATCCTCTGCTGGTGTGCCTATTTCCCGTTTGTCGAACCACATCTGGTACTCGCTCGGATCGGCGATAATGCGGCGCGCCTCCAGTACTTGGGGATCCACGGTTACATTGTACGCTTCGGCCGCTGGCTCCCCGAATGCTTTTTCGAGGATGTCGTAGGTGAGCCGCCAAGCGATGAGCTCTTCGTTTTCCTGCCAGTGTTGTTCCTCGATTTTGTCGATTTCGTCGGTCAGGTGGCTGAGCGGTTGGGCGAGTTGGTTGTACTCCTCGCCTTCGGCGACCTTGTCCAATTCTTCGACTTGGGCTTCGAGTTCGCTGATGTAGTTGAACCCGCGGTTTTCTGCAAAGGTGCGGAAGGTCGCTAGATCCGCTGGGCCGACGACGAAGGCTGGCGTCAGATCTGGGTACTTGAGCCGGTGCTCGCGGGCGTAGTAGAAGAATTGGTTGTCGAGGTTGTAAAGGCCGATAAGTTGCCCGTAGAGGCGACTGCCACTGCGTCCAGATACTTCGATGTCTGGGGTGATGCCGCCGCTGCCGCGGACGATGCGCTCGAGCCGGAGGGTCTTGAACTCCTTGTCGTACCCGCGGACGAGAGTGGAATCTTTGCGCATGCGCCTGTCGATGGAGCGACCCGAAGGCGTGTGCCAGGCGGCCATGGTTAGCTTGAGCTCGGCGCGGTCGTCAATGTGGACGATCTGCTGAACGGAGCCCTTGCCCACGGTCGTCATTCCCAACACTAGCCCGCGGTCCCAGTCTTGGATGGAACCGGCGATGATCTCGGACGCCGAAGCAGACAGGTGGTTGACCATGACGATGAGGGGGGTATCGCGCAGCAGGGGCCCCTCGCTGGTTTCGTACCGGACAGTGTCTCGTAGGGCGCGACCCGCGGTAAATACCACCAGGCGGTCGCGGGGCAGGAAGAGATCGGCGATTTGCACAGCTTCTTCGAGGTACCCGCCGCCGTTGCCGCGCAGGTCGAAAATCAGCCGCTCCATGCCTTGTTCTTCTAACTCAATGATCGCGTTGAACACCTCCCGGCTCGACCCCTTTTGGAAGCTGTCGAGCTTGATATAGCCGATGTTGTCGGGGAAAAGGGTGGCGAGGGAGACGCTGTTCATCTGCACTTCTCGGCGCTCAATCGTCAGGTCAAAGGGAGTGGGGTGGTCGGCGCGCTCTAAGGTCAAAGTCACGGAGGTGCCTGGCTCGCCACGCATGCTGTCGGCGGCCACGCCAGCCGACATGCCCTTGGTAGCAGTTTTGTTGATCGCGGTGATGAGGTCGCCCGACTTGACGCCGGCTAGGGCGGCTGGCGTCTGATCGTGTACGAGGCTCCACACGGCAATCGCGCTGTCGGGATAGACGACTTGGATGCGGAAGCCCAACCCGCCGTATTTGCCTTGGGTTTGGATGTTGAAATTGTCGAGATTGCGCTTTTCCAAAAACACCGAATAGGGGTCGAGAATTTCCATCATCCCGGCGATGCCAAAGCGGATTAGCGTATCCGCAGTAACCGGATAAAAGGCATTCTCGTCGATGGTTTGAGCCATCTGCATGAGGGTGTAGAGGCGGTGGTTTAGCAGCCCTGCCGCACCCTTGCTATCGAGCTGGGCACGGGCGTTGAACGTGTATTCCGAGGATGGATCCAAGGAGTTGAATATCCCTCGCGCGGCCGCCTGCGCTAGGGAATCGGGGTTGACTTCTTCAATGTAATACTGGTGAATGACTTTGGCCGTTTTCCACAACAGGGCTTTGTATTCGTCTTCAACGGAGCGCTCAGCCCGCAGGTCGGAGGCGGATGCGACGAGGGCGAGCAGCAGCAAAATGCGCGAAATGGACAAGCGATACTCCTTGGTAAATAGGACGCGTTGAAGCATCATGTATGAAGAACATATCATATTATTACCGCGCCTGTACCGCGTCAAGCAGTGCGCCGCTGGTACGCGAGGGCTAAACCGCGCAGGACGAGGTCTGGATCGCACGTGTGGGCCGCGGCGATATGCGGGTGGAGCAGCGGGCCATCGCCGCCGGTGAGGAAGACTGCGACGGAACTGTCTAAGGCCGCGGCCATGCGCGTGCAAAGGCCCTTGACGAGCGCGGCCGATCCGTGCAGGGCCCCCGAGCGCAGGCCGTCTGCAGTGTTTTTGCCCAGCAAGGGCGTTGTAGCCGCTAGCTCGACTTGGGGAAGGAAACTGGTGCCTGTGCTGAGGGCATTTAATCCGAGGCGCAGCCCTGGGGCAATAACGCCGCCGCGGAAGGTGCCCTCGGCGTTGATGGCATCAACCGTTAGCGCGGTGCCGGCATCGACGACCACAACGGCTTGGCCAGCCGGAGTTGCGCGATGGGCGGCTGAGGCCGCTGCGAGGCGGTCAACGCCAATCCGAGCTGGATCGTCGTAGTCGATTTGCAGGCCCCAATCCCACGTGCTATGCGCTTGTAGGACGGGGGCGGAGGAGAAGTCGCGACAGGCCGCTGCGTACGCCGCCCCCAATTCCGCGACGACCGACCCGATGACCGCGCCGACCGGCGGTGTGGCAGACGCTGCCAGCAGGCGTTGTAGGTCGGCATCGGCCGGGGGGGCCGTGGGAAATTTGTGGTGCCAAACGGTCTCATCCCCGGCCAAAAGACCGATGTCGGTGCAGGTGTTGCCGATGTCGATGGCCAAGATCATGGGGTCATTTGCCGGTTGACTTTTCGTCGTGATAGCTATAATTTGGCTATTTCAAGTCAAACAATATCCAATACATACAATCTAACGATCCCCGCAAAATTTGCTATCAGACTGGCAGATAGATGAATAGCCATGAAAATACTAGGTAAGCGTAGAAATTTTATCGTCATTTCCCCGCGCGACGGTCAGATCCGCGAGTACGGTTTTTCGCCTCGCGCCGTAGGGTTAATTCTACTGGGCGCGTTGGGTTTTGTCGGGGGGCTTGGTTATTATGCCTATACAGAGGGCATTCATCAGCCGAGCACTCAGAAAGCCCTGCTGGCTTTGCAAAAAGAGAACAAAAACCTCTTGCACAGCTTGGAGCAGACTCGCGAGGAAATACAGCAACTCGGGGAGGCTATGGATCAGCTCAGGGCCACGGAAGATAGATTGCGCGCCCACCACGCGATGGAGCCGCTGGAGATGGAGCCACTCGCTGCGGATGGTGAGTTGGGCGGCGTCGGCGGCGTGGAAGATTTGTCCGAGGAGTTCGCGTCCTTGCCGCCGCAAAAGCACTTAATGCTGCGCGAGATGGGCGTGCGCATCGACTATCTGAAGCGAATGGTCAACCTACAGGCCGAAAGCTTTGAGGAAATCGAGCGCAAATTCGAAGAAACAAACGTCCAATACTTACCCACGATTTTACCCGTACCCGAGCAAAAGACATGGCTGTCGTCGTCCTTTGGCTGGCGCATTGATCCCTTTACCGGGCGTCGGGCCTTTCACCGCGGCGTCGATTTCGCTGGCCGCAGAGGGACGCCCATCTACGCGACGGCGGATGGTTTTGTAAGCTATGCTGGGAAGGATAAATATCTCGGCAATACGATTGTTGTTGTCCATAGAAAAAAAGAACGCGACGAGCAGGGGCAGCCCTATGTGCGCCAGGGCGGCTACCAGACCGGATACGGCCACTTGGATAGAATTATGGTCAAGCAAGGTCAACAGATAAAGCGCGGGCAGCAGATCGGGACGATGGGTAACTCGGGCCGCTCGACCGGCCCGCACCTACATTACTCAGTGCGTTTGCGGGATCAAAAGTTGGGCAAACACCGAGGATATCAGAACCCAGAAGATTTTATCTTCGACAACAGTGGAGACTATATGTGGGCCGCAAGCGAGTGATTCGAACCTCTACCAAGTATATAGAGACCGGTCCAGCAAACGCGGGCCGGTCTTTGTTTTGGAGCACAGCCGTATGAGCACACCTATTGAAGGCAAGGTAGCCGCCATTATAGACGACACCACGTTGGTCCTCAACGTCGGTAGCGAGCAGGGCGTCCAAGAGGGCATGGCCTTTGCCATTTTCGCCTTGCACGGAGAGATCGCAGACCCAGACAGTGGGCAGCCGCTAGGCCGCTGGGAAGCGGTTAAGGCGCGGGTGGTCGCCACCCATGTGCAACCTCGCATGTGTACGGTGCGCGCTCCGGTCGTAGGTGAAACACCGGTGGTCGGCGATACCCGGCCTTTGAGCGCGATGATGGTTGAGCACTCGGTGGCTCGCGGCCACGGCCAAGAGCAATGGCAGCGGCTGGAGGTGCGAGGAACTGATGTGCGGGGACGGCCCCAGAACCAGCCCATTGCCGTGGGTGACGGAGCGCGATTGCTGGCGGCGGCTGAAGATGCGAGTCAGTCAGCGGTTGAGGACGATGCGAGCCAGCCGGCAACCAAGGACGATGCGAGCCAGCCAGACGATTAGAATTGCGCTGGCCGCGCTCTACCTTAGCGGATGCGCTTATTACTCGACCTCTGGCGGCCTGTTAGGCGGCATCCGCAGCATTGGCATCCCCGTAGCCGACAACCAAACCTCGGAGTTTGCCGTGGCTGAGCGTCTGACGGAACGCGCCATTGACGCCTACTCCGAGGATGGCCAGTTGCGGGTCGTGGACGAAGAAAGTGCCGATGCCCTCTTGCAGTTCAACGTCATTTCAATTGAAGACCGCCCTTTTACCTATACGACCGCTGAGCAGACCGAGCAGTACCGATTTGCGGTCTTGGTGGCGGCCGAGCTGGTGAGGGTGGAAGATGGGGAAGTGTTGTTGACCTTGTCCGAGCTAGAGGGATGGGGCACCTACGACGCTGCGCTGGCCGAGGAAGAGGGGCGGGATCCAGCGGTGGATCGGGCGCTGGACATGGTGCTAGAGGAATTGGTGGATCGGACGACAGCGGGGTGGTAGCTAGTTAGTCGGCGGCAAGTCAATCGGCGTCCGTTTTTCTTCCCACTGTAAAGATCACTGCGACAATCAGGCCTAGCCCTATGGCTAGGCCCGTGGTCGGCGACCACAGTAGGGTGCTGCCCAAGTAGCCGCACAGCCCAGCGACTGTCATCGTCGTCAGGGCGTAGGGTATTTGGGTCCGCACGTGGGCTAAGTGGTCGCAGGCCGCGGCAATGCTGGAGAGAACAGTGGTATCGCTGATGGGGGAGCAATGGTCGCCGAAGATCGCGCCGTCTAATACCGCGGCCGCGACGAGGACCGTCAGTGCCAGACCGCCCAAGTCGTGGGCCACCGGGATCATGGTCGGCAAGAGGACGGCCATGGTCGTCCACGAAGTGCCGATGGAAAAAGCGACGACTGCGGCGAGCAGGAAGACGAGGAGGGGGAGGAAGTGCGGGTTTAGGAAACCGGAAAGCGCCCCGACGATATAGGCCGAAGTCTCGACAGCCTCGCAGGTTTCCTTAATCGCCCAGGCCAAGATCAATATCACCAGAGCATAGGAAAAACCCGCGATGCCGCTCGCCCAGGTCTTGCAAACTATCACGAGGCCGAGCGGGCGTTTTGGGCTTGTCGTCTCGCGGCGGGTTAGGGCCAAGATCGCGGCCAGTACCGAGCCAGCTAAGGCGGAGAGGAACATCACTTTGGGCCCGTCGGCGTGGGAGAAAACTTGTGTCCAGTAGAGACGGGCGAAAAAGCCGTGTTCAGCGCGGGCTGCCACCACAGCCGGTGCTTGGCTGGCGTCTAGGTGCATTCCGCCAAGTACGCCAGCGACGACGAGCAGGACGGGGCCGGCGGCCACGCTCCAATGGGAGCGGAGGCCGGGATGCTCGGGAAGTTGGGATGCGTCGCCGGTCATCGGGCGGTGTCCCGGCGCGAGGACTTGGCCCGTTCGCCGAGCGCGTTGTTCGGCTTTGAGCATGGGGCCAAAATCGCGGCCAGCGATGGTGGAGCACAGCACAAAGGCGAGGGTCAGCAGGCAGTAGAAGCGGGCTGGTAGGGCGCGAAAGAACAGTTCGTAGCCAGAAACCTCCGCGCCGACCTGCTCCATCGCGCTGTCGAACAGCCCCACCTCAAATCCAATCCAAGTGCTGACGATGGCGATACCGGCAACGGGGGCAGCGGTGGAATCGACGAGAAAGGCCAGTTTCTCGCGCGAGATGCGGAAGCGGTCGGCGATAGGGCGCATGGTGGTGCCGACGACGAGTGTGTTAGCGTAATCGTCGAAGAAGACCGCCAGCCCCAACAGCGCGGTCGCTAGCCGGGCCGAGCGCACGCCGGCGGCCCGGGCGACTAACAAGTCGGCAATGCCCCGAGTGCCCCCGGCCAGCGAGATGACGCGGACCATGCCAATGAGCGAGGCGGTGAAGCCGAGAATGAAGAGTTGGAAGGAGTCGCGCAGTGGGGTCCAGACAAAGTCTAGGAGGGCGCGCTCTAAGCCGCGAAAAGGGATTGCGTAAAAAGGGACATCTGCTGGCAGGGAAATGAGCGCACCGCCGACTATTGCCAACCCTAGTCCGAGGATCAGGCGGCCGGTAGCAACAGCGACGAGGATGGCTGCGGCGGGTGGGAAGAGACTCAAGCCACTCGTCGCGCCTTGCTCGGGCAGGAGCAGGGCACCGAGCAGGGCCGAGCCCAGCGCTAGCAAGAGGCGGAGAAAAGGAAAGGCGGAGCGCACCTCAGTCGTCTTGCGGCGGCGATTCGATTTCGCTGGCGGGGACGGTCGACATTTCCAGCTTAAAGGCCAACAAGTACATCATAAAACAGCCGATAATCCACCAAGCAATTTGCCAGACCCACAGCGTGGGGATCCCCAAGGGCCAATGGGTGGGGTCGGTCTGATTGCCTAAGACGGCAAAGGGGCCGATGGCGCAGAGGAACCAAACTACCGTCAGAATCCAGATTGGCGTTTTCCACTTCCTTTTGGCCTCGGGTAGATCTGTGTGCTTTTTGAGGAAGTGGTGGTAGCGATCGCGGTGGGCCAGATGACTGGCTTCTTTGGGCTGGGTGAACAAACTGACGACAACGACAATGCCCATATTAAAGAGGATGCCCCAACCAGCGCTGTGCAGTGTGAGCGGATAGCGGCCAATGCCGATGAGACTGCCTAGTTCGGTTATGTAGGTAAAGGTAACGGCGATGAGCCCGGCGATGAGTCCGGCGACGATGGCCTTGGGAGTGAAGAAGCGGATGTAGCAGATGCCTAAAAGCGCCGGCCACATCTGTAGTCCATACGAAACGGCCAGGCCCCCCAACAAGACGAGCAGGTCGCCGGAAGCCAGCCCAACTAGCAGGGCTAGGCTGATTACGACTGCCACCGTCAAGCGACCGACAAAGACCTGGGCCGAATGCGATGCCTCTTTGTTGAAGAAATGGCGGTAGAGATCGCGGGTGATAATGCCGCTGGCCGTGGACATATAGGCGGCCCCGGTCGATTGCATTGCGGCTAGCGCACACACGGCCAAAAGCCCCAAGAGGAAGGGAAAGCTGTCGGCTAAGGTGTCGATCAAGTAGGGAACCAAGTGGTCGGATGAGGGCAGGCCGAGCGGTTTAGTCCCTGGGACCAGCCCCATATCGAGCAGCCGGCCACCCAGTCCTTGAAAGGCCGTTAAGAAGAACAAGATGCCGCCGATTACCAGCGAAGAGGCGAAAACCTGTTGCCAGGGAAAAGGCCGCGGGTCGCGGTTGGCAAAAGCCCACATCGAAAAGGCCGGAGCCGACTGGATGCCCATTAAGGCAAACATATAGGTCAGGATCATCAGGCCGGTCCAAGAACCGCCTTGAGCGTCGAAAAACATGGTGCCAGCGCGCTCTAGCAAAGAGTCTGACTCGGGTCGGGTCGGAATGGCGACCATGTCGGGTTTGTGCTCGGCTAGGCCGACTAGCCCCCCTTTGAAGGCCGTCCAGCCGCCGACCAAATCGAGGGCAATAAAGCCGAGGACGACAATGCCGAACGCCAAGAGAATGCACTGGGCGCAGTCAACGTAGGCGACCGAACGCAAGCCGCCCGATGCTACGTAGATAAAGACGACTAGCGAAAGCACGATGGCCCCACCCTCAACTGAGCCGATGAAACTGCCCTCCAGCGGCGTACCGGTCGTCAGGCGATTGAACAGCAAGCCCGATGCCTTGAGCTGGATGCCGAGATAGGGCACGCTGAAGACGAGCGCGACGATGACGGTGAGGAAGCGCATCGCATCCGTGCGGTAGTAGTCGCTGAACATCTCGCCCGGTGTGATATAGCCAAAGCGATGGCCCAGAAGCCACTGGCGCTTGAGGAACAACACCCCGGTGAAGGGGATCGTGATGGCGTAGAAGGAGGCAAAGGCATAGGGCAGGCCGACGTTGTAGATAGTGCCCGGGTGCCCGACAAAGGTCCAGCCGCTAAAAGAGGTGGCGGTGGCGGCCAGCACGAAGACCCACAGGCCGATCCCGCGCCCAGCGATGAAGTAATCCGAAGCTGTCTTAGCCCGGCGGGCCCCTTTGACGCCCCAGAAGATACAATACGACCAGTAGCCGACGGTAAAGACCAGTAGCCAGACCAGTTTTTCCATGGGTTAGTCGGAAAGTTCCAGCCCCAAGTTGAAGATCATGTTAGTGATCTTCCACGAGCCGGAGCGGCGGCTCAACGTCCAGAATACGTAGCGTTCCTTGTGGTGTTTGGCCGCTCCTTTGACGTGCTCGACGGCCACTGTTTCGCGCGTGACGGCCAATGCTTCGTCGCCGCTAGGGCCAATGTCTGCGTGGAGCACTTTGCGGTCGAGGTTGTACTGCACGTAGGACAGCCGCTTGTCGAGCCATTTTTCCAGTTCCTCACTGCCGCTGAAGGCGATTTTGTAGGAGGCTGGCTTGAAAGTGCCTAGGGCCTCGTAGCCCGTGAAGTCTGCGTCGAAGAAGCCGAGGATGCCGCTGCCGGCTTCCCAGGCTTGGCTTTCGCGCTGCAACAACTCGGCGATCTCGCCGTTGGCGGGTGTACCCGCCGCGGGCAAGAGCGTGTCGCCCAAGTCCGCGACCATGCCCGTGGCCAGCCAGTCGTCCTCTTCCTTGCGGAAGGTCCAGAAGCGGCGGACGACCACCGACGTGGCCTCGCTGGTCTGGCGATTGACGACGCGCCCGGAATCCAGACTGGTGGCAATGGCGTGGGTTGCGCGCACCGCGATAAAGGGAACCGTGCGCGTAACCTCGTAGCGCTGAGCACGGAGATCTTCGGCTAGCTGGCTGGCGAACGCATCGCGGTTTTCGCGCCGGATCGTCCAGGCGCGTGGGTCGCCGTTGGCGTGGCCCGCATAGGCGACGAAGTGCGGGTGATACGCCTTGAGGACCAATTCGGCATCGGCGCGGCGATACCCGGAGATGTCGTTGGCAAGGGCTTGACGGATGAGGAGCGTCTCGGGCGTTTCACCGGCGCGACTAGGCGCGGCAAATGGCGGCAGGGCCAAGAGAACAAACAACAAGCAGATTGCATTTTGCATGGCGCGAAAAGGGGGGTTAGGGTCAACTCGATCCGAGCTGACCTAAGGCCCACTCGGCGTAGTAGGAAACAGTGGCGTTGCTGTCGTGGCGCAATTTTTCGAGTTGGGCGCGGCCTTGGTCGCCGCCGATCTGGCCGAGGGCCAGGGCAGCATTGGCGCGCACATCGGCGACTTCGTCCATGGTGGCCGCCAGCAGGGCGCTGAGGGCAGATTGTACGCGCGCTTGACCGAGGACTTGCGCCGCGCCGGCGCGGGCGAGCGGATCCTCGCTGCTGAGAGCGGCTATAAGCTGCGCTTCAACTGCGCCGGATCGTTGCTGGACGTTGGTGAGAAACTTGACGGCATTGGTGCGGAGGATGGAGTCGGTATTGCGCAGGGCCGCGAAGAGAAACTCGATGCCTTGATTGCGCCCCATGGTAGCTAAGGCAGCGGCCGTGCTAAAGCGCACCTGATTGCTGGAGTCTTCGAGCAGGTCGGCTAGGGCGGCCGCGGTGCCTTCGTCGCCGATGTAGCCGAGGGCTTGCGCGGCGCGCTGGCGGCGGCTTGGCTCCTCGGCCTCTAGCTGAATGACGAGTTGGTCTTTGACCTTGGCTATCACCGAGCGCAGCGCGTCTTGGTGCGGCCCGGCCCGGCTGCTCAGTTCGACGAGCAGCGAGACACCGAAGTAGCCGGATTCTTCCAGCCCTTGTAGGGCGGCTTGGGCCAACGCCGGGTCGCTGCTGGCTAGGGCCGCTTCGATTTCACTGATCCCGAGTTCGTCGTCCATTTTGAGCAGGGCAATGGCCGCGTGAATGCGGATGATGGGGTCCTCGTCGTCGAGTTGGACTTTGGCTGCATCGACGCCCGCTTGGACGTAGCCCACTTCGCCCATGGCCCACAGACAGGCGATGCGCTCGCGGTCCGTATAAGCAGCGGTGATTCGGTCTTTGAGCGCGGCCGTGGCGCCGCGCGGCTTGATGTGGCCTAGTGCTAGGGCACAGCCGATGCGGAGCTTTTCCTGTTCGTCGCGGAACTCGCGGTAGTTCTCGCCGACGTACAAGTCGGGGTTGAGGCGGGCGATGAGCTGGCGGGCGGCTGGCCGACCAATGGCGGCCAAGTCGTCGATGGATTGCTGATAAGCCGGCGAATCGACCGGATTGGCGGCTAGCTGTTCTAGGAGTTCGACGACCTGCTCTTCAGTGGTGCTACAGGCGCTGAGACCCAATAAAAGCAGACACGTTAGGTGCTTGGCGATCATGGTCTATGGCGGGTTAGAGGTGGCAGAATGCGGATAAGGTAAGCCGTGAGACGCTATAAATCAATTCTTTAGTGCGGTATCGGCATCGTTGCCTTGCCCCCCTTCGGCTACGATAAATACTTGGGGCGTCGTCCAAGGCACCGCGTGGTTGGCCAAGCTCTGCTCGAAGAACTTGCGCACCTGCCGCAATTCACCTTCGTCGAAATGTTGAGTCAGGTGGTGGGCATACGTGTGCCGCTTCTCGCCGCCGGGATTGAACCAATGTGCGAGCTGGCGCGGCTCAACGTGCCGCTGCGACTGGACCTCTTCCACCCGCACCTGCACTGCGCTAAAACCCGCCGCCGCGAACATGGCTTCGAGATCTGCGGCGTCCCAGTTGACTCGCGGGTTGTCGGGCGCGGCGTAGATGGCCTCTTCAGCGGCGACGAGGCGCTCGCCTAAGTCGCCGAGTTGCTCTAAATCGAGCAACTGGTACAAGCGCTGGGACTGGCGCGAGAGGGTCTCGACCAAGCTGACGCGACCCTGTGGGGCGAGGTAGCGATGCAGCGCGGCGATGACTTCTTCCTTGTGTGCTAGTGCGCCGAGAGCATTGCGCCCGACGATGGCGTCAAAGAGGATGCCGGGGTGGTGGTCGGCGAGCAGGTCGGCGAGGATGGCAAGCGGGCCTTGCAGCACTTGGGGGCGCTCAACTTCGGCCAAGTGGGCCGCGATTTCGTGCAGGGCCACAGCCGCGATCTTGTCGCTGGTGTGGGCCCAGACGCCGCCTTCGGGCACGCGCCGCAGGGCCTCCCAAGTGAGTAGTCCGGTGCCCGCCTCTAAGTCGAGGACGAGCTGGTGGCGGGCGAGCACCAGCGGGGCGAAAAGGCGTTGGCGGGTCCGCTCTAGCTGGGGGCCAATGTCGCCGCTGGCGCGCTTGAGCCACTGATCGCGCACTGGGTCGGGTGGGGACAGAGACAGCACCTCAGTCGAAGCGGATTCGGCTTCGCGCATGGCGGCGAGCTGTAGTTCGCGGCGTTGGCGGACGCGGGCGCCGAGGTCTTTTTCGCGGCCTTGATCCGAGGGTTGGTAAAAGACGCGGCCCTGCAGACCGGCGGGCAGGTACTGCTGGGCTACCCAGTGCTCGCGGTAGGCATGGGGATAGAGATAGCCGGCGCCGTGGCCAAAGCCCTCGCTGTCGCGGCTGGCGTCTTTGAGATGATTGGGCACCTCGCCTTCGCGCTCTTTTTCGACCACCGCGAGCGCGTCGAAGAAGGCCATAGTCGAATTGCTCTTGGGCGCGGTGGCCAAGTACAAGGCCGCATGGGCCAGCGGAAAACGCCCCTCGGGCAGGCCGATGCGGTCGAAGGATTCAGCCGCGGCAATGACGACTTGTAAGGCGCGTTCGTCGGCGAGGCCGACGTCCTCGCTGGCGAAGATGAGCATGCGGCGAAAGAGAAAGCGCGGATCTTCACCGGCGTACACCATCCGCGCCAGCCAGTAGAGCGTGGCGTCTGGGTCTGAGCCGCGCATGGATTTGATAAAGGCGCTGATGGCGTCGAAGTGGTAGTCGCCCTCTTTGTCGTAGAGCAGGGCGCGCCGCTGGATGGATTCCTCGGCTACTGCTAAGTCGATGGCGATTTGCCCTTGGGTATCTGGATCGGTGGTTTCGACCGCTAACTCTAAGGCGTTGAGCAGGGCGCGGGCGTCGCCGTTGGCCACGTCGATTAGGTGGGCGAGGGCATCGGGGTACAGGGCGACGCGGAGATGGCCATAGCCGCGCGCGTCGGCGAGTGCCTGTTGGGCGATGTGGGCGAGGGATTCGGGGCTGAGGCCCTGTAGCTGAAAAACCCGACTGCGCGAGAGCAGAGGGCGGTTGACCGAGAAATAGGGATTCTCAGTGGTCGCGCCGATGAGGATGACGGTGCCGTTTTCAACCGAGGGCAGGAGCGCGTCTTGCTGGGCCTTGTTGAAGCGGTGGACCTCGTCGATGAAGAGGATGGTTTTGCGGTTGTGCAGCTTGCGCAACTGGCCGGCTTCATCGACAGCTTGGCGAATGTCGGCGACTCCGGCTAAGACCGCGTTGATGGAGATAAAATGGGCGTGGGTGGTGTGGGCGATGACCGCGGCGAGCGTGGTTTTGCCCGTGCCGGGCGGGCCGTAGAAAATCAGCGAGGAGAGTTGATCGGCCTCAATGGCGCGCCGCAGCAGACGCCCCGGCCCGAGAATGTGGTCTTGGCCGACGTATTCGTCTAAAGTGCGCGGTCGCAGGCGAGCGGCTAGGGGTTGGTCGGCTACTTGGCGATCCCGCAGTCCAGCGTCGAAAAGATCCATGCTTCACCTCCGAGAAAGGAAGGCGTGGACCAAGAACATAACGACTCAGTTGAACCGCGTGAACCCCTCGGCGCATAGCGGCTAGGCCGTCTCTTCTTTATGTTTTCTGAGCAAGCGGTTTTACGCTGGAGAGACTGTGTGAAAATTACTCATTTGGAACTACACTCGGTGGCGGCATCGCACCGCGGCAATTGGATATTCGTCCAAGTCCACACCGACGCCGGGCTGAGCGGATTGGGCGAAGCGAGCCAGAGCGGCAACGACGGCTTGGTCGTAGCCGCGCTGGAGCAATTGGGGCCTCGGTTGGTGGGTGCGGACCCGACCCAAGTAGAAGTGTTGTGGGAGCGAATGGCGCGGGGCTCGGCGATTTTTTCGGGTGATATGGGTCGCGTTGGGGCTACGGCGCGCAGCGCGATTGACCAAGCGCTGTGGGATTTGGCTGGCAAGGCACTTGGAGTGCCGGCTTGGCGCTTGCTGGGCGGCAAGCGGCGCGATGCCGTGCGCTTGTACGCCAATCTCAATCGCGGCACCCGCGACCGCAGTCCACAGGGCTTTGCCGATGCGGCGCGCCGAGCGGTTGATGCCGGCTTTGGCGCTGTCAAGAGCACGCCTTTTGACGAGGTGCATTGGCGGCGGATGGATCGCGGTGGGGTCGAGTGCGCCGCGGACCAAGGGATCGCGCGGCTCGTGGCGACGCGGGAGGCCATTGGCGACGAAATCGAGCTGCTGGTGGATTGCCATCAGCGCTTTGACTTGGCCTTGGCTTTTAAGGTGGCCGAAAAGGTGCGGCCGCTCAATCTTTACTGGTTTGAGGAGCCAGTGCCGCGCGATCAAGTCGATGAGTTGCGCCAGTTGCGGCTGCACTCGGGCCAGACCATTGCCGGCGGCGAGGCCCTCGTCGGCCGCGAGGGTTTTTGGCCCTACATTGCCCAAGGAGCAGTGGATGTGCTAATGCCGGATGTCAAACACGCTGGCGGCATTACCGAATGCCGGCGCATTGCCGCGCTGGCCGAAATAGCGCAGATGCCGATTGCGCCCCACAGCCCGGCTGGCCCGGTATCGACGATGGCCGGGGTACACTTGGCGGCGACGGTTGCCAACTTCACGGTGCTCGAATACGCGTTTGGCGAGGTGGATTGGCGCGGCGAGTTGGTGCGTCCGGCCGAAATCACAATAGACGGGCACATCCGGGTGCCAGACGCGCCTGGTTTGGGCATTGAACTCGACGAAGCGGTGCTTGTAGCGCACCAGGTGCAATAAATGTTTTGTCAGCTAGCGGAAGCGATCGCGGATTTTCGCGCCGGCAAGTTTTTGGTCTTAGTCGATGCACAAGAGCGCGAAGACGAAGGCGACCTGATCTTGGCTGCTGAGCGCGTTTCTACGGCCAAGATCAATCGGATGCTGCAAGAAGCGCGCGGTCTGTTGCACTTGGCCACGACCGAGGCTCATCTAGCGCGGCTCGGCGTGGGATTGATCGAGCCGCACAAT
Organism: Candidatus Latescibacterota bacterium; assembly: GCA_965116045.1. Classification (GTDB taxonomy): domain Bacteria; phylum Latescibacterota; class UBA2968; order UBA8231; family UBA8231. Next base: position 169,064 of record OZ220478.1, read on the forward strand.
GCCGATTGGACCACTCCGCGCTTCGGCCTCCCCTTTGACGCACGCGAGGGGATTGAAACCGGCATCTCGGCTGCCGATCGCACCGCGTCCATTCAACGGGCGCTCGCCCCAACTACCGGCCCGGAGGACATCGTAATTCCCGGACATGTATTTCCCTTGGCCGCTCGCCCGGAGGGCTTGCTCAGCCGCCAAGGGCACACCGAAGGCGCGGTGGAGTTAGCTCGTCAAGCCGGGCTTTTTCCAGCGGCAGTCATGTCCGAGGTGATGACCGCGGATGGCGCGATGGCCAAAGGCCAGCAACTCGTGGATTTTGCCGCGCGCTTCGGCTGTCGCTTAATCGACGTGGAGCAACTCCACCAAGCCGTGCTGAGTGGAATTGGGAATTAAAAATTAAAAGTGTAGTGGGAACTGGGGGCAGTTGGGGCCATTTACAATTCACAATGCTCCTTATCTCTCCTTTGAGGCACCCATGTACAATCTCGTCCTGCTTCTTCTCTTAATCCTCTGCGGGCGGCTCAATGCCGAGGATCATCCAGTACAGGCCCAATTGTTGGCCGATGTAGCTGCCGTGGTGCCCGGCCAGTCCTTTCGGCTGGGGATCGAGCTGAGGATAGAGGAAAAATGGCACACCTACTGGGCTTTTAGCGGCGACGCTGGCTTGCCCACCGAAGTCGAGTGGCAGCTACCGGCCGGTGTCGTGGCAGGCCCCTTGCAATGGCCCTTGCCCAACAAATTCGAGGAACAGGGGGAGTTGGTGGTCTATGGGTATGCCGACGAAGTGCTGCTCATGGCCGAGGCTAGCGCGCCAACTGCGTTAGCAGCCGGGGATACACTGCACCTTGCAGCCGAAGTCTCTTGGCTGGTGTGCCGCGAGTTGTGCATCCCCGGCGAGGCGTCGTTGGTGCTGGCGTTGCCGGTGGCGGCCGTCGGCAAGCCGAGTGCCCAGCAGGCGCAATTTGACCGCTATGCAGCGCGGGTACCGGGCGCGTTGGACGAGCGCGTTGCGGTAGAACTCGCCGTGCGGGGCGAGGGGGCTGTGGAGGTTGACGTGCGCCTTGCCCACGAGGACCAGGTTTTCGAGCGGGGCGAACAGGTGCCCGACTTTTATCCGCTGGAGGCCGACGATTTTGCGCTTTCCACTCAGCGGCTAGCCGCCGATCACCTCGTGCTGTCTGTCAAGCCCTACGGCACCGCCGCAGTTGATACGCTGCGCGGAGTGCTGGTCTATGGGCTAGGTGGCGAAGTGCAAGCTGGGACGCTGGTGCTGGATTTGCGCGCTGCGCCGCGCCAGGGAACGGGGATCTTGGCGCGGGATTATCGCACGGCCAGCGGGGAGGTCGCCCGCTCGCTATGGGTTTATATCGCCTTTGCGGCATTGGGTGGCTTAATCCTCAACTTGATGCCCTGCGTGTTGCCGGTCATCTCGCTCAAAGTGCTCGGCTTTGTCAAGCAAGCCGGCGAGGAGACCAAGCGGGTGCAGCAGCTTGGATGGGCGTTTTGTGCCGGGATTGTGGCCACTTTCTTGGCGCTGGCACTCGCGGTGCTTTTAGTCAAAAGCAGCGGTGAGCAGGTCGGTTGGGGCTTTCAGTTTCAGTACCCAGGTTTTGTGGTGGCGATGAGCGCCTTGGTTTTTGCCTTGGCTCTAAGTCTGTTCGGCGTCTATGAAATTCTGCTTCCGGGGACCAGTAGCCTAGGGGGCCTAGAGGGACGCGAGGGGTTGACGGGTGCCTTTCTCAACGGCGTGCTGGCGACGATTTTGGCCACGCCCTGCACTGCGCCCTTTTTGGGGACCGCGCTGGGGTTTGCCTTTGCCGAGCCGGCCGGCGTCGTCATCGCGGTCTTTTTGGCGATTGGCGCGGGTATGGCGTTGCCATATGTGGTGCTGGCGATCAAACCGGCTTGGATCGGGCACTTGCCCAAGCCCGGTCCTTGGCTGATACGCTTCAAGCAGTTGATGGGCTTTTTGCTGATGGCCACGGTGCTGTGGTTGCTTTGGGTTTTAGGCAATCAGGTGGGAGTTGAAGGGGTGGTGTGGACGGGCGCCTTTTTGCTGGGGCTGGGACTGGCCTGTTGGATCTGGGGCCAATGGGGCAGTTTCCTGCATCCCAACCCCGCAAAACTATGGGCCCGCGCGGCGGCGCTGGTACTGGTTGTGGGCAGTTATGCGATCTTTGTCCATCCGCTGCTAACCGTCGAGCAGACCGACGCATCGGCCCTAGACTGGCAGCCGTTTAGTGCCGCCCGCGTCGAGGAGTTGGTCGCAGGCCGGCAGATGGTCTTTATCGACTTTACGGCCGAATGGTGCTGGACGTGCAAAGTCAACGAGCGGGCAGTGCTGGCGCAACAAGTGGTACGCGAGCGATTCGCCGCGCACAATGTGGCACTAGTCAAAGCCGATTGGACCAATCGCAATCCCGAGATCACTCAGCTTTTGCGCGCCTTTGGGCGCTCAGGGGTGCCCTTGTACGTGATTTTTCCCGCCGGTCTTATCGACCAACCGCTGGTGTTGCCCGAGGTTATTACGGCAGAAATGGTCATTGAAAAACTAGACGCGGCCGCCGCGCTCACTAGCGGTAACTGAGGCGCGGTGTTCTCGGTTGTCATTCCCGTGTACAATCGCCGCGCGTTAGTCGGCCGGGCTATCCGTTCGGTACTGGCGCAGCACGGAGTGGACTTTGAGGTGATCGTGGTGGACGACGCCTCCGACGACGGTACGCCTGAGCAGGTGCGCAAGGAATTTGGCGACGCAGTCAAAATAGTGAATTTGGCAACAAACAGCGGGGTCTCCGCTGCGCGCAATCGCGGGATCGCGGTGGCCGCAGGCGAGTGGATCGCCTTACTCGACTCGGACGACGAGTGGTTGCCCAACAAACTCGTACGCCAAGCAGCGGCCCTGCGCACGAGCGGATTGTCGATTTGCCACACCGACGAAATCTGGATCCGCAATGGTGTGCGAGTCAATCCCCACAAACACCACCAGAAATGCGGCGGCGACATTTTTTTTCGGGCCTTACCCTTGTGTGTTATGTCGCCTTCGTCAATTGCAATTCACCGCGAGGTCTTTGCGGACGTTGGTTTGTTTGACGAAGGCCTGCCTGCCTGCGAAGACTACGAACTTTGGTTGCGGATTACTTGTCGCTATGAGGTAGTATATTTGGCGGAGAAACTCATCCGCAAATACGGCGGCCACGCCGATCAACTATCACGGGCACACTACGCGATGGATCGCTTCCGCGTGTACGCGCTCGACAAACTGCTGCGTGCTCAGCCGCAACTCGCCGCGGATCGCGCCGCGTCTGCGCGCGCCATGCTGTTGCGCAAAGCGCGGATTGTCGAACGCGGAGCCGCTAAACGCGACAATGCGGAATTGCAGCGGCAGATGGGCGACTATATAGCGCGTTGGCAGTAATAGGTCACAATAAAAACGCCCTAGTCCGTCCACGTGGACTAGGGCGTTTTGTTGATTCTGTAAAGCCTTATTATTCGCCGAGTTGTTTCTTGAACTCCCGCTGGCTTATGGAGCGTAGTTTACCAAGGCCCGGGAGATGCTTGCTACGCGGTTTAGATGTGCCGTTTTCCCAGCGCAGGACGGTGTTGGTGCTAACATTGAGGAACTTGCCGAGATCGGCTTGGGAGAGCTTGAGGCGCTTGCGATGCTTCTTGATTGTACTCGGCGAAATGCGGCTCTGTTTTCTCTTGTCGCCTGTGGCTGCTTTGGTGATTTTGGCGACTGGTTTGGCGGCCGGCTTGGCGGCAGGCTTGACGGTGGTTTTGGCGGCAGGTTTGCTTGCTGGCTTAGCGGCAGGTTTGGCGGCAGGTTTGGCGACTTGCTTGCTTGCTGGCTTGGCCGCGGCTTTTGCCTTTGTTGAGCCGAGTTGCTTTTCTAGGCGGGCTAGTGCATTGCTCTGGCCGCGCACTGTTTTGTTGAGATCGCGCAGTTGATCTTGCACTTCTTTGCGGACGATCTTGCCGATCTCTTCCTTCAAAAGGGCTGCGAGGGTAGGCATAAAAAATCCTTTCATCTTTAAGTAAGTGTATGTATAACATCATCAGAATCTAAAGAAAATATGGTATTTGGCAAATGTATTAAACGTATTGTGCGTCTGGCAGACAGTAAATTGGCAAGAGAGACATAGTAGATATTCTCGTCTAGGTCAGTGGACTATAAACGAGACGCTCGTATCGCTGCAAACAAAATTTATGAGATAGCGCATAATACTGCGACGACATTTGCGCCAACGAGCTAGGCAAAATTCTGTGAATATAGCATGTCATATAGAGCAAAACGCACCACGGAAAAGTGATGGCCGCACGGCGCGAATAGATCCGTTTCCGCGTTTGTTGAAAGCGGAACGAAGCAAGTGGGTAGGTGAACTACAGCCGCACTCGTGCGAAAAGACGCCTACTACATGCGACAAATTGCGCGTAATACTTTTTGGCAGACTAGACATTGTAAGCCGTTGATGCCGTCGTGCCCCCGCGCCCGGTCCAGTTGGTGTGAAAGAACATGCCGCGCGGCTTGTCGGTGCGCTCATAGGTGTGGGCACCAAAGTAGTCGCGCTGGGCTTGGAGCAGGTTGGCGGGCAGGCAGGCCGAGCGGTAGCCGTCGTAGTACGCGAGGGCGCTGGCAAAAGTCGGCACGGGGATGCCAAGGGTCGCGGCCGTGGCCACGACTCGACGCCAAGACGCTTGGGTTTGCGCGAGTGCTGCGCTGAAGTACGGCGCGAGCAGCAGATTGGCCAGCGTTGAGTCCGCGTCAAAGGCTTCCTTGATACGGCCCAAAAACTGAGCGCGAATAATGCAGCCGCCGCGCCACAGCAGGGCAATGCCACCGTAGTTGAGGTCCCAGCCATACTCGCGGGCGGCGAGGGAGAGCAACTGATAGCCTTGGGCATAGGAGCAGATTTTGGCTGCGTACAGGGCTTGGCGGATGTCTGCGACGAAAGCGTCTTTGTCACCATCAAACGAAGCGTCTGGACCTTGGAGGACACTGGCGGCAGCTAGGCGCTCGTCTTTGAGGAAAGATAGGGCGCGGCTGAAGACTGCCTCGGTAATGGCGGTTACTGGAGCACCCAATTGCAGGGCGTCGATGCCGGTCCACTTGCCGGTGCCTTTTTGGCCAGCCGTGTCGAGGATGACATCTACCATTGGCTGACCGGTTTCGTCGTCGATCTTGGCGAGGATCTCGCCAGTGATTTCGATGAGGTAGCTGTCGAGTTCGCCTTCATTCCACTGCTTGAAAATTTCGCTCTGTGCCTGCGGCTCAATGCCGAGCCCCTCGCGCATCAGGGCATAGGCCTCGGCAATCATCTGCATGTCGCCGTACTCGATGCCGTTGTGAACCATTTTTACGTAGTGGCCAGCGCCGTCGCGTCCGACCCAATCGCAGCACGGGCTGCCGTCGGCGACTTTGGCGGCAATGGCTTGGAAGAGGCCCTTGATGTGAGGCCAAGCGGCCGGGTTGCCACCGGGCATGATGCTGGGGCCTTTGAGTGCGCCCTCCTCGCCGCCGGAGACGCCCGTGCCCACGTAGAGCAAGCCTTTGGCCGCTAGCTCCTGGGTGCGGCGAGTCGTGTCTTGGTAGTTGGAGTTGCCGCCGTCAATGAGGATGTCGCCGCGGTCGAGCAAGGGCGCGAGTTCGGCTATGACGCGGTCCACGGCTTGGCCGGCTTGCACCATTAGCATCACGCGGCGCGGCTTTTTGAGTTGGGCGAGCAGCTCGGCTGGCGAGTGAGTGCCGATGATGGATTGGCCGCGGGCGCGACCGGCCATAAAGGTATCGACCTTGGTGGTTGTGCGGTTGTAAACGGCAACAGTAAAACCGTGGCTGGCCATGTTGAGGACGAGGTTTTCGCCCATTACGGCTAGGCCGATTAGGCCGATGTCTGCTCGGCTCATTGGACTTCTCCTTTGAGGTTGTCGTTCGGGTCTAAGGCACGGCGCAACAGGGCCAGGCCGGTGGCAATATCCGCGCCTAAATGGATGCGGAGCACGGCCCGCCCTTGATCGATGAGGGCTTGGCGGTCGCCGAGGGCTTGGGCTTGAGCGAGAACGCCGAAGGTGATGCTAGAATCGGCCGCCCCGGCTTGGTCGGGAATCGGCGCGTCTGCTGCTGAATCGGCTGTTAGCTGAATGAAAAGTCCGCGCCCGGCGTCGCCCTTGTGCAGTTGGCCGGTCGAGTGCAGGAAGCGCGGGCCAAAGCCGAGGGTCGTGGCTAGGCCGGTGTGGGCTAGTAACTGGCGGCGCAGGTCTTGGAGGGCTGCGGTGATCGCCGGGGTCGGCGGGATATGCGCTTGTAAGGCAATGTACGCGCGCCCCGCCTCGCCGCTGGCCAGAAAGTGGGTTAGGGCCTGTGATAGGGTAGTGCCTCGCACGGGGCCGTATAGCGCGAGGCCATCGACAAGGTCGGGCGCGGGCGCGGGCAGTGCGCCGCGTTGCTGGTAGGTGGCCACCATCTGGCGGGCCAGTTTTTTGGCCGCCTCGACATCGGGCTGGTCGAAGGGATGGATGCCGAGGAAGAATCCGGCGATGGCTGTGGCAATTTCCCAGTGGAAGAAGGCCGCGCCGAGATCGCCGGCGTCCGCTAGCTGGAGGCACAAGACCGGATGCCCAACGGCGGCAATAGCTTGGACGCGAGCATCGGCTGCATCGTCCAAACGAAGATGGACAAAGAGCCGATCGGGCCCATAGGTGTGGGCGGCACATTCAGGTTCTAGATCGACGGGCAGCAGACCCTTGCCGTCTTTGCCGGTGCTCTCGGCGATGAGTTGTTCGATCCAAGCACCCACTGCGCTGATAGCTGGCGAAGCGATGAGGGTTAGTTTGTCGCGGCCGGCAAGGGCTCCCGCGCCGAGAAAGGCCCCGAGTTGGATGCCCGGTTGCGGATCGGCGAGGGCTTGCTCGGCCCGGTTGAGCAAGCGGCCCAGATCCGCGCCGATGGCACCGGCCGCAACCAAGCCATAGTTCGATAGGGCCGAGTAGCGCCCGCCGATATTGGGGTCGTTGCGGAAGATGTGGCGAAAACCGAGGCGTTGCGCGAGGGCTTCGAGGCTGCTGCCTGGATCGGTGATGGCAGCAAAGTGTCGTCCGGCTTCCTCTGGCCCGAGCGCATCTGCGGTGTGGTTGTAAAAGTACTTGAGCAAGGACAGCGTCTCTACGGTGCCGCCAGACTTGGTGGCCGGGAGAAACAGAGTGCGGGCTGGGTCGAGGGCACGCGCCTTGGCCAAGACGGCGTCGGGCTGGGTGCTGTCGAGCACCGAGAGGTCGAGAAACCCAGCGGCCACGCCAAAAACCGCGCGAAATACTTCTGGCGCGAGGCTAGAGCCGCCCATGCCCAACAGCAAGGCGTGCGTGTAGCCGTCGCTGCGGACGGCATCAATACATTGGCGAATGGAGCCGATGGCGTCCCGCATGACGCGCGGGCTGTCGAGCCAGCCGAGCCGATTGGCAATCTCGGTTGGCTTGGGTCGCCAGACCGCGTGATCGCGCGCGAGGATGCGCTCATAGACGCGCTCGGCGTCTAGACGCTCGGCGGCCTGTTGCACTTGGGCACTGAAATCGGCCGAGGCCCAAAGGGCGGAAATCTGCATTAAATGTCCTAGTGATTTGTCGGTTGCGTTGGGAGTGATTAAAGAACAAATGGTGCTAGTAGATTGACCGCGGTCTTGAAAGCCGTACGACCCTTTGCGGCGCAGGAGCGTCCCCGGATCACGGCCGAGTTTATACAATAGATAATAGCCCTGTTCTAGCGAATCGACAATCCCACTAGATGATGCAGATTAAGTTATTCGACATAATCTACAAAATGAAAATAAAGTTTGACTCTCAATTATATATATGCTATAAACCTAGGACAGCCAGCACACCAGCCTTACTTTACAAACAGCTTTAAGCTCGCGTCGGATAGCAAATATCTATCAGTGGACAGTGGTTAGCGGTCAGTCCCCACACCCTAGTTCGTATAATGTGTTCGAACTACAAGGCGAGTATGAGAGCTATGCGGACTATGGCGAAACCCACGGTTTGCTTCCCGTAGGCTTTGTGAATTGGTCTCCTAGGCTCATAAAAAAAGAGATAAAGCAAAAACTAAAGGCGGGCGGGCAGGGCGTTTTTGCCCAGTTCCTATTCATCGCCGAAGAGCCTGAAGAGTCCGCCGACTTTGAAAAAGGGGCGATACGCTGCCCGTTTTTCGTGCGCCTCGTGTGGATCCCTGAGAAGAACATGTGGCGGCTCGTAGAAATTTTTTCATCTCCTGACGCGCCAGTTGTGTTTGTGTTCGCGGTCCTGTAATCTAGCCTCATAGCCAATGCGAGTTGTTCTTTTGGCGACCGCTCCAAGAGAAAGCAACCTACCTAAAAAGCCGTACCCAAAAAACAAAGAGATCGCCATGAGGCTCTTTGTATATGTCGCCCCTTACAGCATGGAGAACCTATGCCGCAACCGTCTCCGTGCTATTTCATGCACTAAAGCCGTTTTAGGTAATGTAAATTCGGGAGTCTGGCGATGCTAGGCATTGTGTTCAAAAAAGAGATGCTCAGCCATCTGATGAGTCAGCGCTTCGCCGTTTGCACCGTACTCGCTGTCGTGTTGATCATCGCCAATGGCGTCCTCGCAATCCAGACCTATGGCGACAAAAAGGCCAGCTACCTCACCCAGCGGACCATTGAGGATACCAAGCTACACGAAATCACCCATTACTCCGCGCTCGGGTGGGACATATTGGTGTCACCTAGCAGTTGGAAGCCCAAGGCGGCTCCTCGTGCATTGCGCTCGCCGCGTCCTTTAGCGGTGTTCGCTCAAGGAGCTGAACGCCAATTGGGACAGGCCGTCAAAGTCCTGCTCTTTGAAGTGCCCTACCAAGCCGAGGAAGTCTCCCCTTTCCAAGCCAGCAATCCCTATTTGTCTATCTTTGCCTTCTTCGATATGGTGTACATCTTCCAACTCGTACTCGGCCTGCTGGCCATCCTCATCGCGAGTGAAACCATCTCCGGCGAGAAAGAAGGGGGGACGCTGCGGCTGATGCTGACGACCAATGTTAGCCGCGCCCAAGTCTTGGTTGGCAAAGTGCTCGCGGGCCTGACCACGCTGGCCATTCCAACGGCTTTGGGCTTTATCTTGCTACTAATCTTGCTGTTGGGCACCGAGCATATTGAAGTTGGAGCCGGTGAGTGGGCGCGCGTGGGGCTGCTTTTCGCATTGTCGCTGCTGTATTTGCTCGTGTTCTACCTACTTGGGTTGGCGATATCGTGCGCGACGCATCGCTCGGCGACGAGCTTGATCTACGCGCTGTTTACGTGGGCGTTGCTGGCGATTATGCTGCCCAACGGCATCGCAGCCTTGCTCAACGAACAGGCCAACATGGGCGCCAAACACGCCCAAGCCCATCATCGGGCGGTACAAGTGTGGCAGGATTTCGATCGAGAGGTCGCCGATCTTGCGCGGGCGTCCGGCCAGAATAGGTACTTTCCCACAGATATGCTCGAACGGCTCCCGCCGACCGGGGGACGTGGGACTTTGACCTACAATAGTGGAACTGGAACCTATTCTCTAAGAGACGGGCAGACGCCCGAACTCTATCTATCTAATGTCGCCGATTCGCCTCAGCTTGCGAAGTTCCAAGATATGGTCCGCACCGGCGAGCGGCTGCGGCTAAAATACGCCCAGCGCGCCTGGAACGAAAAGGCACCTCTAATCGAAGACTTCCCCCGCCGCATCCAACAACTCAACGCCCAACTCCAACGCCTCCTGCCCGCCGGTGCCTACGCCCAAGCCGCTAGCATCTTCGCCGGCACCAGCCGACGCGAGTACTACGACTTCACCGACCAAGTGCGGGCCTATCGCGGGCAGATCATCGCCTTTCTCGAAGAGCGCGATGCCTTCGGCTCGCGCGCGTGGTTCAACGACGACGAGGGCTGGCGCGCCGACCTGCGCAACCTGCCGCGGTTTCACGAGCGCGGCTGGACCGTCGCCGAGAGCTTGCGCCACGCCTTACCGGCTCTAACGGCCCTGTTGGTCTATGCGGCTGTGCTCTTTGGCCTCACCAATCGGCTCTTCTCCCGCTACGATGTTATCTGAGCTAACAGAGGAGCCATGCCCATGTTATTTGCCATCGTAAAACGCGAACTGATTGACCACCTCCTCAGCCTGCGCTTTGGCTTAGCGCTCGTGCTAACGGTGGGATTCATGGTGCTCAACGCGCTCAGCTTTGTCGGCGGCTCCTACGAGTTTCGCCGCGATCACTATCTCCAGCAAGTCCAAACCCAGCAAGAAGTGGGGCGCAACAACGCCCACCGGGGCCTGTGGAAATTGATTCTTCATGGGGGGCAGGATTATATCTACAAAAAACCCAGCCCGCTCATGTTCTGCGCCACTGGCGCCAACGACGCCCTGCCCGAACGGCTGTGGACCCAAGGCGGCGAAAACACCTACAATAACACCACATTCTACGATCCCTTTGTCCTGATATATTGGGACATTATCGACATCTGGGCCCCCAAGGCCAGCCAACTGCTGGAGACCCAAGCCATCGACTGGGGCTTTATCATCGGCGGCCTCTTGGGCCTCATGGCCTTGTTGTTCACCTTTGACGCCTTCATCGGCGAAAAGGAGCGCGGCACCCTCAAGCTGGTCATGGCTCAGAGCCTACCGCGGCACACCTTGCTGTTGGGCAAGTTTCTCGGTGCGATGCTGGCGCTGGCCCTCGTGCTGAGCCTCGCCGTTGTGGTCAACCTGCTCATCGTCCTCGCCCTGTCGCAGGTGAACTTGGGCCTCGTCGAGGCCGGGCGCATCGTCGGCATGGTCGGCTTAAGTCTTTTATATCTAACTTGCTTTGTCGGCTTGGGGCTGTGGGTGTCGATACGCAGCAGCACGACCAGTTCCAGTCTAATGGGTGTGCTATTGCTGTGGACTTGTGGGGTGTTGATCTGGCCGGCGACCGGCGGTGCGTTAGCCGCCCGCGTGTTAGTCGGCGAATTTGAGGAGGAATTGGTGCTAGGGTGGGGTTTTGCAAACAATAACACGCCAGCTCAGCAAAAACTCATTGACCTTAAAAACCGTTTGCAGAACCGCGATTTGCGCCAGCCCGACAAGGTGCGCCAGTTGGCCGACGCGCAACGTGCGGTGCGCCAATTTAGCCAAGACCGCGAAGATCGCTTTTTGGCCCACAGCCTCGGCGAGGTCGAAAACGCCCGGCACATCGTGCGCCTGTCGCCGACCGGCTGCTTCCAATACGGCATGGAGGCCCTCGCCGGCACTGGACTCGCGCGCCACAAGAGCTTCGTCGAGCAGGTCCGCACCTATGTCCAGCAGTTTGAGCAGATCATGCTAAACCGCGACCGCGACGATGCTAAAAGCATGCACATCCACCTCGTCGCTCAAGGGCTGTCGCGGCAGAAAATGGACCCGGACACCTTGCCCATTTTCACCGAAGACCTGTCGGCGACGACCTTGCTGCGCCACGCGGTCATTGATGTAATCGGGTTATGCTTCTTCGCTATGCTCACCTATATGCTGGCCTATCGGGCTTGGCTACGGGCCAGCATTGTTTAGCTTGGGCGCGGGAAAGCAAACGACGCCATTCAGCGAGGGGACTCTATGCAAGCGACATTGTACACAGACGACGGCGCGTATTTCGTCCGCTTGGGCAATGGTTTGGTACTGCGCTGGTGCCGGGTGGGAGAGGGGTGGAACAAGAGCCGAACCGAATTGCCGAGCGGGGCTACCCAGATTGACTTCGCGGCCCTGCCGGAGGCCCTGCGCGAAGAAGTACCGGCGGTTTTGGTGCGCGCCGCAGCGATGCAGGGAGGGATGGGCGGGGTGAACAACTGAATCCTCAGGCTGACTTAGCAGGCTCGTCAATGGTGAGCCGGGCTGTGATGGCCTTGGGCCGCGCCATCCCGCTCGGGGGCCAAAGACACGGACCGACGGACTAGCGGAATTAAGGCCACTTCGCCTTGCCGCACCCGATAAGCCTGGTCCAGCGCAACATCTGCAAAGCGCTGAACCTCGTCTGCGCCCGGCCAGACCACTGCAATTTCGCGGATGGCCGTGGCCTGGCCCAGACCGATTTCCTGTTGCAGGCTCGAAGCTCCGAAACTGGCACCGCTGCTTACCAGTCGGTGGATTGACCGGGCCCCCGCCGCCGTTTCTACTTGGACCTCGACGCGGGCGCCAATGGCACTGCGGTTGGCGCGGGTGCCCTCCAGCAGTAAGGTGATCCAGCGGTTTCCGTGCCCGGGATTTTCAAAGAGGACATTCTGGAAAGTATCCCCGGTGTAAGCTCCACCGATGACCGCGTAGATATCTTGGTCGCCGTCGTTGTCCAAATCCCCGACAGCCACTCCGTGCCCTTTTTGCAAATGGCCGAAGCCGCCCGAGGCCGTGACATCCTGAAAGACCTGCCCGCCTGCATTGCGAAACATGCGGTTGGGCATCACCGAGCGCAGGGAAGGCGCGCCCGTACCAACGTAGAAATCGAGCCAGCCGTCGTTGTCTAGGTCGACGTAATTGCACCCCATCGCATAGAGCACTTTGTGGAGGTGGTGAGTTTGGCTGACATCGGCAAAAGTGCCATTGCCGCGATTGCGGAAAAGCCGCGCCCGCTCGGCGTCGGTGGGCACGCCCAGATAATCAGCGGCGACATCCCCGGCGTTGAGATCGGGGTTGTAGTGATAGCCCGAGGCGAACAAATCGAGCCAGCCGTCGTTGTCGAAGTCCCAAAACCAAGTGGGGAAACTCTCGTGTGGTCGCTCGACTCCGGCCCGGCCAGCCACATCCGCGAAGGGTTCGTCGCTGCGGTTGTGGAAGAGGAAATTGTCGCCCAGCAGCCGCGAGACGTATAAGTCGATCTGCCCGTCGTTGTCAAAGTCGCCCCAAGTAGCGCCTTTGACAAAGCCCTCGACGGCCAAACCGAGTGAGGCGGCCTTTTCGACGAAGGTGCCGTCGCCTTGGTTGTGGAAAAGTTCGCCGGGGTGGACATCGTCGAGGCCGGGAAAGGTCTCATTGCCGACGAATAGGTCCAACAGGCCGTCGCTATCGACGTCGGCCCAAGCTGCCGTTTGGGTCGGGTGAAAGCTGAGCAAGCCGGCGGCTTGGGTCACATCGGCAAAAGTGCCGTCGCCTTGGTTGCGCACCAGCGAATTGGGATGCTGGCCGTCAATCCCCTGCCAAGCCCCGCGCACCGCCAGAAAATCGAGCCAGCCGTCGTTGTCGAAGTCGGCGTGGACCAGTTGCAGACCGCCGGTTAGGCCGGTGAGACCGGCTTCCCGCGTGCGCTCGCTGAAAGTGCCATCGCCTTGGTTGCGAAAATAGCGGAGTTGGTCGTGCAGCCCCCAGGCCGAGATCATCAGGTCGAGGAATCCGTCGTTGTCAAAATCGTCCATGATGCTGCCGCCGGCCAAGGATACCAAGTCGAGCCTCAGGAAGGGAGCAATGTCGGGGAAGTGGCCCATGTCGTACTCGGCGGCGAAGAGCGCTGGGGCGATAAGCCACTGGGATGGGACTTGGTCCGGGTATTCTCCGAGGGTCATATAGGCGATGTTGAGGAGCCAGCGCGCAGTCAAATCGTCGGGATTTTGCTCCAGCACAGTGGCGAAGTAGTCTAGGGCCGTCCGCGATCCGCGTTGGTCGGCGTGAACGCCGTCGGGGCCGATGGGGAAGAGACACGAGGCAGTAGTATGCCCCGCCAGACAATTGACCTGCTCGCCTAAGCGCAGATAGGCGAGCCCCAAGAGCATGTCTAGGCTCGGTGCCATGCGGACTTGACGCTGCTCAAGTTCGGGCCGCAATTGGTGGAATTCGTCAATGGCAGCTTGGGTCTGGCCGGCTCGTAGGCGCTCCCGGGCCAGTAAAATTCGCGCCCGCATGAGGGCCAAAGGAGATAAGAGGTCTTGCCGGCTGCTGAAGTGCTCGACGCGCAAGTCGTTCAGATAGATGTTGGAAACCGGATTTTGGTTGTGGGCGATTTGTTGCAGGCGCTCGGCCATTCGCCGGGTATCCGCAGCGGACGGCCGAGTTTGTTCGGGCGCGGTACAGGCGGCTAGGGATGCGACGACTAAAGTGAGGGTCGCGTAAAACATTATAGCATTCCTGTTGCTGCGGCTTTGGCTGCCATGAGTTGGGCGCCGAGGTCGTCGAGGCGGGTGCGGGTCGCGGCTAGCTCGGCTGGGGTGAAACGCACGAGACGCGCTTCGTCTAAGTCGGTAAAGTACAGCATGGCGCGGTATTCGCCTTGATCCGGGTGAAGGGCCTGTACGCAGAGGGCGTAGATTGCCAATTGGAGGCGGTAGTGTTGTACTGCCTCTTCTGTATTCGCGTGGTGGCCGGTCTTGTAATCGACTAATTCCCACCGTCCATCGGCCCCGCGCCCTAGATAATCAACCACTCCATGTACTAACCCGCGTTCCAGCGAAAGGGTAAAGCGCACTTCGGTGCGGGCTTCGGTATGGGTGCGCCAGTGCGTGGCTAAGGGCGATTGGCGACAGCGGCGCAACAGGGCGGCCAATTCGCGCTCAAACGAGGCGCGATAGGATGCTATGGGCAGCGTGGCGGCCGCGACGAGCTCGGCCGCGAGGGCCGCGAGGTCGGCGTCGGGCCTGTTGCACAGAGCTTCTAGACCGGCGTGGGCTAACTGGCCAAAGAGCATGGCGCGGCGACGCGGCGCATCGGGTTGGCCGAGCGGCCACGGCGGCCGGCCCAGCCCGTACTGGCGGTGGTGCGCGGCCGGATCCGCGGCGAATAGGACCAACTCGCTGGCGGCCAATTCGGGCCGGTCTTGGGGGTCGTCGAGCGGCGATAGCCGATCCAACGTTGGCTCGGCTGCTGGCGCGGGCGCGGCGTCGAGGGCGCGAAAGGCTGGCTCGGCTTGGTGGCCAGTAGTCGTGGGACTTGGGAAGGCACCGGGGTCGGTGTAGATGGGCAAGGGGGTTGGCACATCTGCGACCGCCTTGGTGCCGCGAGCGAGGTCGGCTGCTGTCAATCCTAAGCTCCCGCAAACCCAACCGAGGCAGTCCGCAGCCGCGTCGAGGTCGGCGTCGAGGTGCTTGTCGGTAAGTGCGCCGCCGAGCAGCAGGTGATCGCGAGCGCGCGTACAAGCCACGTACAACAGGCGCTTCTCTTCGGCGCGCTGGCGGTGGCTGGCGTTGCGATTGATGAGGGTGCGGATAAAAGAGGAGGTCCTTTTGTAATCCTGCTCGGGATCGAGGACGCGCAAGCCGAGGCCCTTTTCCTCATCGAGGAGCGCGGGGTCGCTGTTTTGAAAGTTAAATCGCGCGGCCAAGTCGGGCACGACGACAATGGGAAACTCCAAGCCCTTGGCTGCGTGTACGGTCAGGATGTGCAAGGCGTCGGCATCGAGGATGGCTTCGCCTTCTTGCTGTTCTTCATTGGTCAACAAGTCGAGGCGCACGACGAAATCAGCGAGCGGGCCGCGGAATTGGCGGGCGAGGTCGAGGAGCTTACTCACGTTGGCCACAGTCTGATCCCCTCGCTCGCCATAGCAGAGAAAGCCCCAAGCCCCGGTGTCTTCGAGGATGGTGTGCAGCAACTCGACGAGCGGGATGCGGTCGCGCAACGCGCCCCAGCGCTGGAGTCGGGCGACCGCGTCGGTGGCGGCCTCTTGGTCCGCCGCCGCGAGGGCTTGGCGCGGACCGGCGTCCGCGAGATTCTTGGCGAGCCGACTGCCGTCGGGCGCGGTCAGCGCGTACAGGGCGTTATCCGAGAGACCAAAGTACGGCGAACGCAACGCGCCCATCAGGGCGATGCCATCGCCGGGATTGCACAGGACGCGGAGGATATTGGCTAGGTCGTAGATTTCTTGGCGCTGATAAAAGCCCCGGCCGCCGGCCACTTGGAAGGGAATGCCGCAGGATCGGAGTGCGTCTTCGTACGCGAAGAGATTGCGGCGGCGGCGCAGTAGGAGGGCGATGTCGCCGGGGACGGGTGGCCGCCAGCCATCTTGGTCGGCGACTTGCAGGTCGTTGCCCGTCAGCAGGTGGCTCAGTCGGCGGGCGACCAATTCGGCTTCGCGCAGCGCGGACTCCGCGGCGTCGCGGCTGTCATCCGGCGGCAAGAGCAAAAGCTCGACCGAACCCTCGCCGGCGCTAGTAGGGCGGCACCCGATCAGCGGGTCATAGCCGACTTGAAAAGGCTGGTCCGGGACCGCCTGCATAAACCGGGGAAAGAGCGCGTTGACAAAGGCAACGGGCTGGGCGAGGGTGCGGAAATTTTCGCCCATGATGAGCGCACCGAGCCGCTCGGTGGAGGAGGCGTCGAGCAGCTCGCCATTGTCGCAAAAGGGCCGAGACTCGCGCTCGTGCGCGGCATTGGCCGCGGCCATGGCGGCGCGGACGCGGGCGAAGACGGTGACGTCAGCCGCGCGGAACGAGTAAATCGACTGCTTGGGGTCGCCGACGATGAAGAGTTTGTCGCTGGCCATTTGCCCATCCGGCGACACCAGCGAGCGGATGATTTCCCACTGCACGGGGTCGGTGTCTTGGAATTCGTCGATCAGCGCGAAGCGATAGTGTTGGGCCAAGCGGTGGCGGATGTCCGCGTTAGTGGCGATGAGTTGGTGGCTTTTTTCTAGCAGGTCGTCCATGTCCAGCATACGGCCGTTGCCTTTGCTGCTTTCACAGTGCGCATCGGCGCGGAGGAAGACGCGCGATAGGGCCGGCAATAGTGCGGCCGCGCGCTCGTCGACCGCCCTGAGTTCGAGGCTGAGGAGGTCGGTGTGCGGGGCTAAGCAGCGTCCCAAGGCGGGCACGAGTTCGCGGACGCGGGCGAGGGTGGCTTCTTCCCAGTTGGACTTCTTGCCGAGGCGGCTGCCGCTCAGGGGTTTGCCATTAGTCAAAAGCCGCTCGGCTAGGCGTGGGAGGATTGCTAAAGCCTCGTCGGGCGGGGGTTTTTGGCTCAGCCGGCGCATGGCGTCGCGGAGCGGGTTTAGTCGCTCGACAGCCGAATCGCGCTCATCGGTTAGGGGCCAGAGCGCGGCAAGTTCTGCGAGCATCGCGGTGAAGTGAGGGTCGTTGAGCAGGGCGTGGTACGCCGGTGCGCCGGCCACTTGCTGCATTCCGCGCCAGTCGCTGAGGATTTGGTCGGGCGATTGATCGGCATAGCGGCGACACCACGAGCGGGCGCGATGCTTTTGGGCGAGCAGGTGTTCCAAGACCTGTTCGAGATAGCGGCGCGGCCATTCGGCCAAGGTGCGCCGCAGGGCATCTTGGTCCGGGTCGGCGTCGGGTGCGCGGGCTAGGGATTCGAGGGTTTGGCGCACGGCTTGGTAGCGGAGTTGCGCCGCATCTACTTCCTCTAAGACCGCGAAGGCCGGGTCCAGGTCTGCTTCAATGGGATACTCGCGCAGCAGGGCCGCGCAAAAGGCGTGGATCGTGGAAATGCGTGCGGCGGGTAGGTCTTGGCGGATTTGTCGCAGGCGCTGTCGCTCGGGCTCGGGCAGTTCTTGGTCGAGCCCGTCGGCGAGCCGCCGGGCGATGCGCTCGCGCATTTCCGCGGCGGCCTTTTGGGTAAACGTGATGGCTAGCACTTGGCGCACGCCGATTTCGGGATGCTGGCGCAATAGCTCGATGTAACGCTCGACCAGCGTTGCGGTCTTGCCGGCCCCGGCGCTGGCGGTGACCGCGATGTTGCGCTGGCTGTCGAGGGCCATGCGCTGGACGGGCGTCAGGGGGACGGCGCGCTTCACGACAAGGCCCTCATGCGCTGAGGGTTGAGGCGGCAGCTTTGTTGATACGGGCAGTGCGGGCAGATTTTGGCTGGGTCGTGGGTCGTAACGCGGAAAATCCCGCGGCGCATGGCGCGCGCATACGAGAGGACAAAGCCGCGCACGGCGTCGAGCTGCTGGCGATACGCCTCGGGGTCGTAGATGCCAGCGCGACCGCTGGCGACATAGGCTGTATTGCGATGGGCGGCATCGGCGAATAGCCCACTGCGGCCGCAGTCCTCTAAGTCGCGGAGCATCAAGTACGCGGCGCCAGCCCCTTGGCGCAGGTCAAGTTCCTCGAACAGGGATTCAGCCGCTAGCAAGTAGAGCGGCAGTTGGAGGTTGAGGCCAGTGTCAATATCGGCTACCGAGGGCCGGCGGCCGGTCTTGTAGTCGAAGACGATGAAACTGCCATCGGCCGTGCGGTCAATGCGGTCGATCTTACCGGAGAGCCGCACTACATCTCCGCTCTCTGAGTCGCTGATGGCATAGGGCGTGGTGGTCGACTGCGGGTCGCCTTCTCCCATGCCCGGGTAGCTGCCAAAGCTCAACTCGAAATGGGCTGGCACAGCCGGGTTGGTTGAGGCCGCTTGCCGGCGGAGGAAACGGGGCAAAACGCCCTCGCGCTCTCCATCGTCGTCGCCGAGCAGCCGCTCTAATTCCCGCTCCCAGAAAAAGCCGGTAAGCCTCATCTCAGCGGCGACTTGGCGGCCTTGGCGGCGCAGTTCCGCGGTATTTTCAGCTAAGTTTTCCGCGCGTTCAGCGGCCTCGCCGTGCGCCGCATAGAAACGATAGAGAGTGCGGTGGACGAGGTTGCCGCGCTTGCGTGCTGAGTCGTCGTCGTCCGGGTTGCGGAGAGGCTGGAGGTTGAGCAGTTCTTGGGCAAAAAACCGGAAGGGACAGCGGCCGTACAACTCCAATTGGGTCGCAGAAAAAGAGTGGCCCGCCCCGAGACGAGTGTGCAGCGCGGCGAGTAACTGGGGCTCGTCGAGTACGCCTTCGTGGCGGCCTAAACTTTTGGGGATCGTGCGCGATTCGGCGAGGTGTAAGCCGCGCACGAGGTGCCGCAGCGCGGTGGTGCGCTCGTCGAGTTGTGCGGCTTGGCTGTAGAGTGCGAGGGCGTTGCGCGCCGAGGCGGAATTTTGCGCCGCGCATAGGCCGCGCCCCAAGGCGAGGTGCAACTCGGCAAGGGTTGCCGGCGCGGCTGTTGCTTCGCCCGGAGAAGGCTGCGGGGCGAGCAGACCGTCTAACTCAGCGACAAAAGGCGACGGGGCGAGCATCTCGCTGCCCGATTGCTTGGGGTAGAAAACGCCAATCCCGCGCCGCGCTGAGCACATAGCGCGGTAGAACAGCAGGCGCTCCGATGTAGTGGTAGAATCTTCGTCCAAGTGGAGGGCGCGGCGCTGAGTTTCTTCGAGGAAAATGTCGGCGGGCGGCAAGCGGGGGAATTCGCCTTGCACCAACCCGCCGAGGAAGAGGTAGTCGCAAGGCGCGCTGCCGGCTGCGGCGAGGTCGGTCACTTGAATGCCGGCGTGCGTTGCAGCGGGAACGTGCGCTTGGGCGATGGCGTCGCGCAGCAGGTCGGCAAACTGGTTCAGGGTGCGGCGCTGGCGGGCGGCGGCTGGGGCGCACAGTTCGTCGAGCAGGTCCAAAAAGCGCGCCAATGCCCGGCCGTCTGCTGCCGCCCCATCCTCTACGCCCAATGCGCCGAGGGCGTGGAGTACATGCTGGCGGAAGGACGGCAGGTCCTGTCGGCGTTCCAAGGGCTGGAGTAGGTCAAAGAGCGCGGTTAGGCCCGTGCGTAGAGGCTGGAGGGCTTCTAACTCGGCGATTAGGTCCTCGCGCCGAGTGGGGAAATCGTCGATTTCTTCGGCGACTGGCTCGCCTTTTCGGCTTAGTTCGCCCTCTAGGTAAGCGACGTTTTCGTCGATGGCAGCGAGCCAGGTTCCGCGCCCAGTTGATGGGGGCACGTTGCGGGTCCACGCCGCAAAATCGGCGGCGGAAAGCTCGTTGGTTTGGCCGGCGAATGCGTAGCGCAGCCGCACTAAGGGTAAGCTGAGTAGGCGGAAGAGCGCCGCGCGGCTGTAGCGTTCTAACACCGCGTCGATGAGCGCGAAAATGGTGTTCATTGCGGGGGCGGTGGCAAGGGGCCGTCCGCGCGCGAGCCAAAACGGCAGGCCGTGGCGCGGCAGCACTTCCGCTACGAGTTCGGCATAGGTGTCGAGGTTGCGGAAGCCAAGGCGGATCTGCGCTAGGTCGGCCCCTTGCTCTTGGTGCAACTGGCGGATGCGGCGGGCCATAGCCGTTACTTCGCCGACTCGGTCCGAGCAGGCGACCCGCTCTACGGGCGCGTCGAGGCTAGCGCGACTGTGGGTGAAGAGCCGATCGGCAAACGCGGCGGCTGGATGGTGGTCGGCGGTGCTGCGCTCGACGCGGCTGGCGCGAGGGCCGAGGAATTCGTATAGCGGTCGCGTGCGGGCAAAAAAAGCAGGGCCTTCGGGGTCGTAATCGAGCAGTGCGATGGATGCTGGAACGAGGGCTAGTAGCTGGTCCAACACGGGTAAAAAGGGCGCGGGCATTTCTACAAAGCCGCAGAGCACGAGCAGGCCGAGGTTGGGGAAGCGCTGTGCGAGCGTCGAGCGATCGAGATGGGCGTCCACCGCGGCAAAACGCGCACGGCTTCCACTCCAGCCCGCCGCGAGCCGCTCCAAATAGGCCGCATAAAGGACTTGCAATTCCGCGCTGCGCTGAGTTGCCCCGCCCAAGTCGCTCGGCTGGGTGCCCGTTTCTTCCAACCGGCGGAACAACTGAGTTAGCCCCCGGCTCAGCCGCTCGGGTCGCTGGCTGTAATAGGGTGCGTTGGCCGCGCAGGCGGCAAGGGCGTCTTCGACTAAAAGCCGCTGGGCGCTGAGAGGCAGGGCCGGTCGCCGCTCGGGACAGAGGCTGTAGAGGAGATCGGTGAAACTGTTTAGGTCGAGGGCCAAGTGCCCGGTGAGCAGGTCGGTCCTAGTGGCGCGGATGAGTTGCCGCCGCATGAGTTGGGCTTGGAAGTGCGTGGGAAAGAGCCAGAGGAAGAACTCGCCGTCGCCTGCGTCGAGGTGCGTTAAGCAGCGCTCGGACGCGAGCGATAGCTTATCGGGATGGGCCGGGCCGTAGATGAGGGTTAGTTCGCCCATGAGCAGCAAGTTGGGAGTGGCGTGGAGGGGTGCGTTGGCAACGTATCGCCGCCGGAAAACACTGTCAAGGTGTGCGCGGCTGCGCGTTGACATAGGACTGGGCCGGCCGCTTTTTATGCCGCGTGGTAGGCCCCCACTTTTCTCGGTGGAATTCGCGATGAAAAAATGGACTGTTGCATTCCTTTTGTGGTGTAGTTGCGCCCCCTTGACTTCCCCGGCGGGCGGCCCGGCTGAATGGCACGATCCCGAGCCGCCGCCACCGAGTGCGTTAGAGCAGTACTTGGAGGTGCGCCAGCGCTATGGCTCGGGTCCGCGGCCCGACTTTGTGGCCGTGGTGCCGTTTGTCGATGAGTCGGGATTTCGCGAGGGCGTGTGGAACATCGAATACGAGCTGGCCAATATGCTCAGCACCGAGCTAGCGGCGGTTCGCAAGTGGCAGATCGTCCCTTTTGACGCAGTGGCCGAGTTGGCCATGGAATGGGGGTTTGCCAGCCACGAGCAAGCCCTGGCGATCGGCCGCAAACTGGAGGCGGATTTCGTAATCACCGGCCTGTTGCAAGACTACGACATGCGCCGCCTGTCGGTCGGGGATCCCTTGTTGGGAGGCTACAAATCTTATTCGGCGGTGGCGCAGATGCGCGTCGAGATCACGCGAGTTGACGACGGTAGTGCGATCGGTCAGGCCGAGACCCAGCGCGATCTTACCGACCGCGACGTAGGGCTCGACCTGCTGGGCAAGCCGCGCGAGCAGGATTTGCAATTTGCCAGCTTGAAGGAGGTAGCGTTCGGCTCGGAGGCGTTTGGTCAAACTCTGTTGGGCCAAGCGACGGTTGAGGCCGTCGGCGAGTTGGTGAATAAGGTGGCGGCTGCTTTCGAGCCAGAGGGCTTGGCGTTCGCCGGCGATGCGCCCGAGGTCATCGCCGTGTACCGCGAGGACATTTACGCCAATATCGGCAGCACCCACGGCGTGCGGCCGCGCTTGCGCTTTTTCGTCTATCCCGGCAACGAGCGGATCGAGGCCGAGGGGTTGGCCCCCGAAGAGTCGGTTGCCCTCGTCGAAGTCGCCGAAATCATCAGCACCCGGCTCGCCAGTTTGCGCGTGATTCGCACGACCGGGGAGATCAAGGCAGGCGACCGGCTCGAATTAGCCGAAGGAGAATAGCGATGCAGGGAGTGGTCAAATACCAGCGCGGCAACGGATTTGTCGAGTTGCGCGACTTAGCGGATGCGCCGCCCGGCCCCAATCAGGTGAAGGTCGAGGTGCAGGCCACTGGGATTTGCGGATCGGATCTACACGTGTACCGCGATACCATCAACTACAACATCCAGACGCCGGTCGTCATGGGGCACGAGTTTAGCGGCGTGGTGGTGGAAAAGGGCGCGGAAGTCGGCGACCACATCGCGGTGGGCGACCGCGTGACCGGCGAGCCGAGCGTGTACATCTGCGGCGCCTGCGACTACTGCCTGAGCGAGCACTACAACCTCTGCCCCGAGCGCAAGGTCATGGGCTATTGGCACCACGGCTGTTTTGCGCCCTACTGCAATGCGACCTTCGTCCACAAGCTGCCAGCCGGCGTGGGGTTTGAAGCCGGTGCGCTGACCGAATTGTTGGCCTGCTGCGTCCATTCGGTCATTGAGCAGGCCGGCGTGACGGCCGGAGATTTTGTCGCCATCACCGGGCCTGGGCCGGTGGGTTTGTTCTCGGCGCTGGTGGCGCTGGCCGAAGGGGGGACGGTGATACTCTGCGGCACGGAGCGGGATACCGAGCGGCTGCAACTGGCCGAGGAACTGGGCGTGCAACACACAGTCGATATTGCGGTCGGCGACCCGGTGGCGCGGGTGCGCGAGCTGACCGGCGGCTATGGTGCCGATGTGGTGGTCGAGTGCGCGGGGGTGGCACCGGCTATGCGGTTGGCCTTGGAACTGGTGCGCAAGCGGGGCCGCTTTTCCCAAATGGGCCTGCCGGGTGCGCCGGTGGAGATCGACTTTGAGAAGATCGCCTACAACGAGCTTCAGGTCAGCGGCGGCATTGGTCAGCGGCGACCGGCTTGGCAGCGGGCGCTGCGGCTGATGGAGGCCGGCTTTATTCCCAGCGAAAAGCTGATCACCCATCACTTTGCTCTCAGCGAATGGCAGCGGGCTTTCGACATGGCCGAAGGGCAGGCCGGGATCAAGCTGATGTTTATGCCGCAGGGGTGAAGGGAAAGGGGCTGATGGAGCCGGAGTACTCTGGCCGCCTAACTTCGATTTCGATATGGATGTTGAATTTACGACAGTGGATTGGCTGAGGTCTGGACTTTAGAAAGGGCATCGTTTTGACTGAATTTTTTGCACAGCCAGTCCTCAACTCGCCTTACGAGCGCCCGAGTCGTCATTGGGAACTGGACGAGACCGGACAGCCGACCCAACGGATCGTCGCCCATCGCCGCCCGGCCGAGTTCGTCACGCCGATCCCGCAGCCAAAGAAGCGCAAGGGAGCCGAACAACAAGGTGCGTTAGTCTTCGACGAGGCCGCGCAGCAGCTCGAAACCTCCGGCCAGCAATACGACCTGACGGCTGTCATCAACGGGGTGCGCGAGCAGGTCGACCGCTGGCGGGCGCTGCCGAACCCGCGCCAATGGCAGGTGACTCCAGAGACCGCTCGCTTGCTGAAGCACTGGCGGCACCACCGCTTTAGTGGCATTCGGCCTTTCTTCTGCCAAGTCGAAGCGGTTGAGACCGCCATTTGGCTCGCCGAAGTTGCGCCGCGCACGGGCCGGGTCGGCCGAGCCTTTCTCGACCATCTAAAAGACGCCAACCACAACGCCAACCCAGAATTGCCTCTGCCGCGGTTGGCCCTCAAGTTGGCGACCGGCACCGGCAAGACCACGGTCATGGCGATGTTGATTGCTTGGCAGACCGTCAATGCGGTGCGCCGGCCGCAAAGCCGCCGCTTCACGCGCGGTTTTTTGGTGGTCACGCCTGGTATCACCATCAAGGACCGCCTGCGCGTACTGCAGCCGAATGACCCGGACAGCTACTACCAGAGCCGCGAGTTGGTGCCCAGCGACATGCTCCCCGACTTGGAAAAGGCTAGGATCGTCATCACCAACTATCACGCCTTCAAGCGGCGCGAACGCATGGAGCTTTCCAAAGGCGGCCGTTTATTGCTCGAGGGACGGGGCGAGCCGCTGGCGACCTTGGAGACCGAGGGGCAAATGCTGCAACGGGTCATGCCCGAACTCATGGGCGCGAAGAACGTCTTGATCCTCAACGACGAGGCGCACCACTGCTATCGCGAAAAGCCGGGCGAGAGGGAGGAAGGGGCGCTCAAGGGCGATGACAAAAGGGAAGCCGAAAGGAATACAGCGGCGGCGCGGCTGTGGATGTCGGGGCTGGAAACTGTCAGCAGCAAGCTCGGTATCAATCGGGTGCTCGATCTTTCCGCGACGCCCTTTTTTTTGCGGGGATCGGGGTATGCCGAAGGCGCGTTGTTCCCTTGGACGATGTGCGATTTTTCGCTCATGGACGCCATTGAATGCGGCATCGTCAAATTGCCCCGCGTACCGGTGGCCGACAACATTTCCGGCGGCGACATGCCCAAGTTTCGCAAGCTCTGGGATCACATCCGCCCGGACATGCCTAAGAAGGGGCGGGGCAAGGCCAAGACCCTCGATCCGCTCAGCCTGCCGGTGGAGTTGCAGACTGCGCTGGATGCGCTGTACGGACATTATCGGCAAACGTTTGAGTTGATGGAGCAGGCGGACATGGGCGTCCCGCCGTGTTTCATTGTGGTCTGCAATAACACCTCGACTTCCAAACTGGTGTACGACTACATCTCTGGTTTCTGGCGCGAGAACGAAGATGGCTCAAAGAAACTCGAAAACGGTCGCTTGGAACTGTTTCGCAATTTTGACGAACAGGGCAACCAGTACCCGCGACCCCGCACGCTGTTGATCGACAGCGAGCAATTGGAGTCCGGCGACGCGCTCGATAGCAATTTCCGCAAGATGGCGGCCGACGAGATTGACCGCTTTCGGCGCGAGATCATCGAGCGCACTGGAGACCGTCGGCAGGCCGACAACATCAGCGATCAAGAACTGCTCCGCGAAGTTATGAACACTGTGGGCAAACCGGGTCGGCTGGGGGATTCGATTCGCTGCGTGGTGTCGGTGTCGATGCTTACGGAAGGGTGGGATGCCAATACCGTTAGCCACGTGTTGGGCGTGCGCGCCTTTGGGACGCAGTTGCTATGCGAGCAAGTCGTTGGCCGCGCCTTGCGCCGTCAGTCCTACGATCTCAACGAAAACGGCTTGTTTGACGTGGAGTACGCGGATGTTTTGGGCATTCCGTTCGATTTTACGGCCAAGCCCGTTGTAGCGCCAGCCAAGCCGCCGCGCAAGACCGTTCAGGTGCGGGCCGTGCAGCCCGAACGCGATGCGCTGGAAATATATTTCCCACGAGTGGCCGGGTATCGAGTGGAGTTGCCGGAAGAGCGGCTCACCGCCGAGTTCAACGAGGACTCGGTGCTGGAACTGACGCCGAATCTGGTCGGTCCGTCCATTACGAGGAATCAGGGGATTATCGGCGAGGGCGTAGACCTCAACTTGGTTCACACCAAAAACCTGAGACGCTCGACCTTACTCTTTCATCTGACCGCTCGGTTGCTCTACACCAAGTACCGCGATCCGGGCGAAGCCCCGCAGCTCTATCTCTTCGGCCAACTCAAGCGCATCGCCAAGCAGTGGCTCGATGGCTACCTCGTCTGCAAGGGCAGCACCTACCCAGCCCAACTTATGTATCAGGAACTGGCCGATAGGGCTTGCGAGCGCATCTCGGCGGCCATCACGCGAGAGGGAATCGGCCATCGCCCGGTCAAAGCAGTGCTCGATCCGTACAGTCCCGTCGGTTCGACAGCCCACGTGAATTTCAACACCACCAAGACCAGCCGCTGGCAGACCGACGCCCGCCGTTGTCACATCAACTATATCGTCCTCGACAGCGACTGGGAAGCCGAATTTTGCCGCGTCGCCGAATCCCATCCGCACGTCAAAGCCTACGTCAAGAACCACAATCTCGGCTTGGAGGTGCCCTACCGTTGCGGGTCGGAAACGCGGACGTACTTGCCGGACTTTATCGCAACGGTTGACGATGGTTGTGGCCGCGACGATCTGCTACATCTGATCGTCGAAATCAAGGGCTATCGGGGGGAAGACGCCAAGGACAAGAAGGCGACCATGGATACTTATTGGGTGCCTGGTGTGAATAATTACGGAGCCTGCGGACGCTGGGCTTTTGCCGAGTTCACCGACGCGTTTGAGATAGACGCTGCGTTCAATCGGTTGGTTGAGCAGTTTAGGACAGCGGCGAAAAGCGGGTGCAGCTTGACAAAAGGGGAGCGATAATGCCTTGGGATAGCGATAGCTTGTTGCAGCGACTCGAACTCGGCGAGGATAGCCGCGTTGAGTTTAAGGAAGCCATGTTCGCTGGCAAGCGGGTTCGCGCTCCACATCGGGACGCTGTCGCCAACGAGTTAGCCGCTTTTGGCAACACGGTCGGCGGCACCTTGATCTTTGGTGTATCCGACGCCGGCGAGGTGCGGTCGATGAACCGCGTACAGATGGATGCGTTGGAAGCCTTTGTCAGCGAGATTTGTTCGGACAGCATCCATCCCCCGTTGGCATTCGTCACCCAACGACTGGTGCTGCCGGACGGTTCGTTTGTGCTGATCGTCGAAGTCGAACAGAGTGTGTTGGTCCACAAGAGCCCCGGGGGATACTTTTCCCGTCAAGGCAGCACCAAGCGCGAGCTGTCGCCCGAGGCCCTAAGCCGTCTGTTTCAGCAGCGGGGGCGTTCTAGCCTACTCGGCCCGGATGAGGCGATTGTTGCCAATACCGGACTCAACGCGCTCGACGCGACCTTAGCGGATCGTTTCCTGAGTTCGCGCGCCATCGAGCCTCGCCAGGTCCAACTCGCAAAGCTGGGGTTGGTGCGGGAGGACGACAGGGGCATACTGGGCGCAACAGTCGCCGGGGTGTTGCTTTGCACCGAACACCCGGAGGCGTACCTAGGCGGCGCGATGATCGAAGCGGTTCGCTATCGCGGCACGGTGCTCGGCCAGGCGAGCCAGCACGATGCCGCGTCCATTATCGGCCCGCTGGACCAGCAGATCCGCGCTGCGGTCAACTTTGCCAGACTCAATACGCGGGTAGCGGCGCACAAGGCCCCTGGGCGCGTGGAGCTCCCGCAATTTAGTCCGCGAGCCCTGTTTGAGGCCATCGTCAACGCGGTGGTCCACCGCGACTATTCAATAAAAAACGCGAAGATCCGGCTTTTTATTTTTGACGATCGCCTTGAGTTGTACTCGCCGGGTGCCTTGCCCAACACCTTGACCATTGAGGCCATGCGGGATCGACAAGCCACTCGCAACGAAACGCTGGCGTCTGTCCTCCGCAGGCTCGCGATAGGGGACATTGCCGGTGCCGGCGACCGACAGTATTTCTTGGAAGAACGCGGCGAAGGGGTTTCGATCATCTACGAGCAGACCCGGGCGCTGACCGGACGCGATCCAGAATACGAACTGCTTGACGGCGCGGAATTGCGGCTGACCATCCCTTCTGCCCGACCGCCGGTCGATGGCATGGAGGGGGAAGTGTCAGTATCCCCAGTGGCTATCCGTGCCCAGCAACGGGCGATGGCGGCACCCACCCTCGTTGGTGTGGCACCCACCCCGGCAGTAGCTGCCGCCGGTCGGCCGCTCGCGGGCGCAAAGGTCGTTGCGCTGTACCCCAACAAGACTTGGATGGAGGAGGAAACCGATGCGTTTGGGCGCGTCAATTTCGAGTTTTACTCGGAACTCCCCATCACCGTTTTCTGCGCGGCACCGGGACATGCCGCCCACGTGGCGCGGGATTGGCACCCGCCGGAGCCGCTTCACGTGCAGCTTGAACCGTTGCCGCTGGGCGGCTCAACAGTGTTCACGGACGGCACCGGGCACTTGCCCGATTTGGCCGGGCGGCTGAATCCGATCCTCGACGATCTCGACCGCATGTACCTGTACGCGCCAAACATCGCTATTGATGAAGGCAAGCAGCAACCTGTTCACTTCAAACTGAACCAGCCCTTGCGGCTTACGGATGTCAACGGGTTTGAGTGGGTCGTGCGGTTCATTGAGATGATCGGAACGTCGGCGCTGCTGGAATACGAAGCTCCGTCCCACCAAGATGCGCGATGAGTATGCGAAGAGATTCAATTGTATTAGCTAGCATATCCCAGAGGATGTGAACGGATGCCTAGAGCAAAACGCACGACCAAAACCGTCGAAACCCTGCGGCACCAAGACGCATCGCGGAAGAATATCCCCACGGCTGAGTATCAGGCGGTGATGGCTGACGACGACCGGAATCCTATCAAGGTTGCGTACGAGCGGCGCAATCGGGACCTTGATCCGCAGCTTGTTTGGCGCGGCAAGGACGAGCAGGACTGGGCGGATTTGGTGGTGCAAGCGCCGCCGCTGTTCATTCAGGAGAAGGTGCATCCGAAGGTGCTGATTGACGATTTGCGGCAGCGGAGCGGCGCAGCGAGCGCGCAGGCCGATTTGTTCGCGGATTTTAATGGGCTGCCGAGCGCGGACGCCCAGACCGAGTTTTACCAGCACGACGCCAACTGGTCGAATCGGATGATTCTCGGCGACAGTTTGCAGGTGATGGCGTCATTGGCCGAGCGCGAGGGGCTGCGCGGCAAGGTGCAGTGCATCTACATTGACCCGCCGTATGGCATCAAGTTCAATTCCAACTTTCAGTGGTCGACGACCAGTCGCGATGTGCGCGATGGCAAGGCCGAGCACATCACCCGCGAGCCGGAGCAGGTCAAGGCATTTCGGGATACGTGGCGCGATGGGGTTCATTCGTATTTGACGTATTTGCGGGATCGGCTGACGGTGGCGCGGGATTTGTTGACGGAGAGTGGGTCGGTTTTCGTGCAGATCGGGGACGAGAATGTGCATCGGGTAAGGGCGGTGATGGACGAGGTGTTTGGGGAGGGGAATTTTATATCGTTGATTACTATCCGAAAGACTACTAGTGAGGGATCCAATCTTTTAGGTTCTACCACTGACTTCATAATATGGTATGGAAAAAGTGCAGAAAAGACGAAGTTTAGGTCAATATATCAACAGCGTAGCGAGAATGCCGAAAACCGCTACGCTAATGCATATTTTGATGGAAGAAAGTACCGACTAGACAATGTAACTAGTTCGCGCCCCGCAGGCTCAGGAGATGTAACATCCTTTTTTTGGTGCGGACGTGAATTTACTCCGGGTGCAGGAACCTTCAAAACGACGACAGAGGGGCTAGATCGTTTGACTCTTGCCGATAGATTGTATGCTTCTGCTAGGGGAAAACTAAGTTATCGCAGGTTTCAAGATGACTTTACCGTGTCAGTAATAGGTAACCTTTGGAATGATATTAGTGGGGCAGTGCAGAGTCGGTCAGACCCAAAGATTTACGTGGTTCAGACTTCCACACAGTTAATCCAGCGCTGCATCCTCATGACCACCGACCCCGGCGACCTCGTCCTCGATCCCACCTGCGGCTCCGGCACCACGGCCTACGTCGCCGAGCAGTGGGGCCGCCGCTGGATCACCATCGACACCTCCCGCGTGGCTCTCGCGCTGGCCCGCGCCCGCATCATGGGTGCTCGCTACCCCTTCTACCTGCTGGCCGACAGCCGCGACGGACAAATCAAAGAAGCCGCACTCGCCCGCAAAACCCCCTCGGAAGCACCCACGTACAACGACATTCGCCAAGGCTTCGTGTACGAGCGCGTCCCCCACATCACCCTGAAATCCATCGCCAACAACGCCGAGATCGACGTGATCTGGGAGAAATTCCAAGAAACGCTGGAGCCGCTGCGTCGGGAGTTGAACGACGCGCTCGGCACATCCTACGAAGAATGGGAAATCCCCCGCGACGCCAACGACGCTTGGCCCGAGGCGGTCCGTAAAATTCACGCGAATTGGTGGGATGAGCGCATCGCCCGACAAAAGGAAATCGACGCCTCCATCGCCGCCAAAGCCGACTACGAATACCTCTACGACAAACCCTACGAAGACAACAAGAAAGTCCGCGTCGCCGGTCCGTTTACGGTAGAAAGCCTGTCGCCGCATCGCCTGCTCGGCGTCGATGAAAACGACGAACTCATCGACAATGCCGCCGAAGCCAAACTTGGATACGGCGAAAAGCAGGACTTCGCCGCCATGATCCTCGACCATCTCAAAACCGCCGGTGTCCAACAGGCGCACAAAGAAGACCGCATCGCCTTCTCCGGCATCAGACCTTATCCCGGAAGTTTCGTCTGCGCCGAGGGAACCTATGCTGAAGGCAACGCGGACTCGAACGCTGACAAGCGCGCCGGTATCTTCGTCGGCCCGGAATTCGGCACGGTCTCCCGCCCGGACCTCGTAGAAGCAGTGCGCGAGGCCGCGGACGCCGATTTCGATGTGCTGGTCGCCTGCGCCTTCAACTTTGACGCCCACGCCTCGGAGTTCAACCGGCTGGGCCGCGTTCCAGTTCTCAAGGCCCGCATGAACGCCGATCTCCACATGGCCGACGATCTCAAAAACACCGGCCAAGGCAACCTCTTTGTCATCTTCGGCGAACCGGACATTACAGTGGTTAGTGGCCAGTGGCTAGTGACTAAAAGCGGAGAAAAATTGGCAAACTATGAACAGGTTAAAGAGCTATCAGGACTTGGGAGTTTGGCAGAAATCAATCGAGCTGGCAAAGATGGTCTAGCAACTCTCGGCGCGGTTTCCGGCAGAGGAAAATTGACTCCCGCGGATTTCCCCCTAGCACTGACCACCGACCACTGGTCGCAGGTCACTGTCCACGGCGTGGACGTATTCCATCCCAATACCGGCGAAATCCGCAGCGACAGCACCGACGACATTGCCTGCTGGTTTGTCGATACCGACTACAACGAGGAAAGTTTCTTCGTCCGCCACGCTTACTTTCTCGGGGCCAGCGACCCGTACAAAGCACTGCGGACGACGCTCAAAGCCGAGATCAATCAAGCCGCTTGGGAAACCCTCCACAGCGACACCTCCCGGCCTTTTGCCAAGCCGGGGTCCGGCCGCATCGCCGTGAAGGTGATCAATCACTTGGGGGACGAGGTGATGAAGGTGTTTCGGGTATGAGGGGTACTATCACTTACGGACTACCGGGAATCCGAGCATGAATTTCAACACTGCCAACAACACATTTCGCCAGTTGATGGGCAATGGAATGAGCTATCGCGTGCCACTTTAGCTAATTAAATTGCCTATCTATACCGAGTGTGCAACCATGTCGGTTGATGAACTACTCGGTGATATGAATGCCACCTAAGACAGATTAACGCCCTCTATAAAGAGCACGATCTACATCAGACGGAGCGGGGGAAGGAGATTACTAAGAGTGTCAACGAGATTTACGAGCTAGTTTACGAGCGTAGATACGAGCTACTAGTTGAAGCCTGCCAATATACGTGGGAGCTATCGCTTCGATAAGACGAAAACCGACTAGCTAGATGCAAAATGGCTAAGCAAGGGATGCGAAATCTAGTCGCTAGGATGGTCGTGAAGAGGCTTACTCCTGTTGAGTCTGACGGGCATGAATAGTCCCAAATAAATAGCCAGTAATAGAAGTCAACAGAGCAAGAAATGATTGGAGAACTTCAGACTGAAGGTCTTTGCCCCACCCAGCCGTTATTATAATCAACGCAACGTTTAGAAAGAAAAATAGATATAGACGAGCATTCTCTAGACTACCGAATATCCTGCCAAAAAGTCCTAAAGATTGAGCCTGTTTTTGTCGTTCATGGGCGAACCTAGTTTCTTCAGGCGTGTTATATGTAGAAGGTTCTTCTGCTTTAATACGGTCAAAATCACTCGTCGGACTTGACTCAGTCATTGAGTTTCTCCTTGTAGTATCGCTCTATTTTTTCGTTCTCAATATGAGCATTTTTTATGAAACCTTGATTTTTACGTGCTGCATTACGTGCTGTACTCCAAGGCGTATCGTCTTCGTGAGTTAAAGAAGACAATTGTCCCCCAGTGAAATTTTTATACAACTTCCATATATGATCAAGAAAAGCCCGCGTATTTTTATTTTCTGATGATGCACGAATCCTAGGAGTCCAACGATCCCATTTTTCTGTAAATTCATCGAATCTTAGGTCGTGTGCAGGTTCTTTTATAGGGTGTGCCCCATACTTTTTGAATTCGTAATAAATTGAAGGAAATACCGGCCCGTACTCCCACGCCTCAGCAAATTCATCATCTACTAGCAGCTTATCACAGCCGTAAAGAGCCAAATACCAGCCGTGAGCAATATAGACTAGTTTCTGTATTTGGAGGTGCGTAACCTCTTTTTTCTCTTTAGTTGCTAATTCTAGAAAATAGTTAGCAATGGCCTTAGCTGGATAGCCCATTTTAATCATCTCCTTATGCAGTTTAATGTGATTTTATTAAACTAAATAAACTTTCACAAGGGCTTTTCTAATTTTTATCAAAGAAGGATAGGGCTATTTGCTGCTAAGCACAATAATTTTAATAGAAATACAGTAGGGGCACCCACGAGGGGTGCCCCTACGATGATGGCGCGTATTTAATGCGCCTTACTTCTTGTCGTCGTCAACCACCTTAAAGTCCGCATCGACTGCGCCCGAGTCGCCACCCCCTTGCGGCGGCTGATCGGTGGCCCCTTGCGGTGCTGGCTCGCCTTGGGCCTGTTGGGCTTGGGCGTCCTTGTACATTTGCTCGGCCAGCTTGTGCGACGACTGTTGCAGCGCGGTCGTGGCCTGCGCGATGGCCGCGTCGTCCGTGCCTTCGAGTGCTTCCTTGAGCGCGGCGATGGCGTCCTCAACGCCTTTCTTGTCGGCGTCGTCCAACTTATCGCCGTGTTCGGCGAGCGATTTTTCCGTTGCGTAGATTAGCTGGTCGGCCTCGTTGCGGCGATCGACTGCCTCGCGGCGCTTTTTGTCCTCATCGGCGTGGGTCTCGGCATCCTTCTGCATGGAGTCGATTTCCTCTTGGCTCAAGCCCGAAGACGACTCAATGCGGATGGATTGCTCCTTGTTGGTGCCCTTGTCCTTGGCCGCAACGTTGAGGATGCCGTTGGCGTCAATGTCGAAGGTGACCTCGATCTGGGGCATGCCGCGCGGGGCCGAGGGGATGCCGTCGAGATGGAAGCGGCCGAGCGTGCGGTTGTCGTTGGCAAATTCGCGCTCGCCTTGCAGTACGTGGACTTCCACCGAGGGCTGGTCGTCCGCGGCAGTGGAAAAGATCTGGCTCTTTTTGGTGGGGATGGTGGTGTTGCGGTCGATAAGCCGCGTCATCACCCCGCCCATAGTTTCAATCCCCAGCGAGAGCGGCGTGACGTCGAGCAGCAGGATATCGTCGACGTCGCCAGCGAGCACGCCGGCTTGGATGGCCGCGCCCAAGGCGACCACCTCGTCGGGATTGACGCCGCGATGCGGCTCCCGGCCGAAAAGCTCTTGGACCGCGGCTTGGATTTTCGGGGTGCGCGTCGAGCCGCCGACCAGAATCACTTGGTCGATTTCGCTGGACTGTAGCTCGGCATCGGCGAGGGCCTGCTGACAGGGGGCCTTGGTGCGCTCTATGAGGTCATCTACCAAGCGCTCGAACTGCGCGCGGGACAGCGTGGTTTGCAAATGCTTGGGCCCGGTCTGATCGGCGGTGATAAACGGTAGGTTAATATCGGTCGAAGTGGAGGACGACAGCTCAATTTTGGCCTTTTCGGCTGCTTCCTTGAGCCGTTGCAGAGCCATGGCGTCTTGGCGCAGGTCAATGCCCTCTTGCTGTTTGAAATCCTCAGCGAGCCAGTCGATGATTTTCTGGTCGAAGTCGTCGCCGCCGAGGTGGGTGTCGCCGTTGGTGGATTTGACCTCAAAGACGCCGTCGCCCAGTTCAAGGATGGAAATGTCGAAGGTACCGCCGCCGAGGTCGTACACGGCGATCTGCTCGTTGGTGCCGCCCTTGTCCAAGCCGTAGGCCAGCGCGGCGGCGGTCGGCTCGTTGACGATGCGCAGAACTTCCAAGCCGGCGATGGTGCCCGCGTCCTTGGTGGCTTGGCGCTGGGAGTCGTTGAAATAGGCCGGCACGGTGACGACGGCTTGTTTTACTTCTTCGCCCAGATAGTTTTCGGCTGTCTGCTTCATCTTTTGCAAGATCATGGCCGAGATTTCCGGCGGCGTGTATTCCTTGCCGTCGATTTTGGCCACAGCCATGTCGCGGCTACCGGCGGCCACTTCGTAGGGAACTTCGCTGATTTCGGTGGAGACCTCGTCGTAGCGGCGGCCCATGAAGCGCTTGATCGAATAGACGGTGTTTTGCGGATTGGTGACGGCTTGGCGCTTGGCGGTTTGGCCGACGAGGCGCTCGCTGTCTTTGGTGAAAGCGACCATCGAGGGCGTGGTGCGGCCCCCTTCGGAATTGGCGATGACCTCGGCGTCTTGGCCTTCGATGACGGCCACGCATGAGTTGGTGGTACCTAAGTCGATACCGATGACTTTAGCCATTGTTTTTCCTTTCGAGAATTGGGATGGTTGGTGAAGTTGCTAGTGACCTTGTACCGCAACTTCAATATAAGCGGACTTCGCCGAGGGCTTAGGTATGGGGAATCCCTCCTTCTTTAGGCCCTCAACGTGAAATGCAATCGCTTCCTTCATATTCGCTTGGGTTTCTTCTTGTGTGATACCCGTCGCTACACAACCTAAGATATCCGGCGAGTACGCCGAGAATCCTGTCGCGGTCTTTTCGACGACGATTAGGTATTTCATTTAGTTTGGTGCGATTGGTGCATTGGGTTATCCTCCC
This sequence comes from Candidatus Latescibacterota bacterium, assembly GCA_965116045.1. Taxonomy (GTDB): domain Bacteria; phylum Latescibacterota; class UBA2968; order UBA8231; family UBA8231. The sequence goes on from OZ220478.1 coordinate 203,808, forward strand.
GGAAATTGGGATGGTTGGTGAAGTCGCCAAGCTGGAAGCGTAGGCCGCAACTTCAGCGCAAATGCCCAAAGAGTAAAGCAAGATACATGCCGAGATTTCCCAAATGCAAATAACATATTGTTTTACAATAAAATACGTCAATAAATAAGCAATTCGCAAATCAGTCTATGGCGACAGGATGGCAGCGATTCGTGTTATCGTGTCATTAATATGAACGCGGCACATTGACAGGGTGCTGCCATCCGGCTAGATTGGCCGCTCGCAAGGAGGAGGCATGGATCAGTTCAAATTGGTGTCCGAGTACGCGCCCGCTGGCGATCAGCCCCAAGCCATCGCCGAGCTAGCCGAGGGCGTGCGGCAGCAGCACGCTCGCCAGACGCTGTTGGGCGTGACCGGCAGTGGCAAAACTTTCACCATGGCCAACGTCATTGAGGAGTTGCAGATGCCGGCCTTGGTCATCTCACACAACAAGACGCTGGCCGCCCAGCTCTACGGCGAACTCAAGGGGTATTTCCCCGACAATGCGGTTGAGTATTTCGTCAGCTACTACGACTACTACCAGCCCGAAGCCTACAGGCCGAGCACGGACACGTATATCGAGAAGGAGGTCGAGCGCAACGAGGAGATCGACCGCTTGCGGCTCAAGGCCATCAGCTCGCTATTGCAGCGCCGCGATGTGGTCGTCGTCGCCACGGTCTCGTGCATTTACGGCATTGGCTCGCCCCGCGACTACGACGAGCAAAAGGTTTCCCTGCGGCGCGGCGACCAGATCGAGCGCGACGACATTTTGCGCGCCTTAATAGACATCTATTACAGCCGCAACGACTTTGAGTTGCAACGCGGCTGCTTTCGGGTGCGGGGCGATATCGTCGAGATCGTGCCGGGGTCGGAAGACCGCGCCGTGCGCATTGAGATGTTCGGCGACGAGATTGAGGGCATTTACCTGATCGATGCGCTTACTGGAGAAGTGCTAGAGCCGCGCGAACACGTCAGCCTCTTTCCGGCCAAAGCCTACGTGACCGACGAGGAGCGGACGGAGCAAGCCTGCGAGCAAATTCTCGTCGAACTGGAGCATCACCTCCTCGATCTGCGCACCGAAAATAGGCTAGTGGAGGCCCATCGGCTGGAGACTCGCACCAAGTACGACGTGGAACTGATCCGCGAGGTCGGCTTCTGTCCGGGGATCGAAAACTATTCGCGCTACATGGACGGGCGCCAGCCGGGTTCTGCGCCGTATGTGTTGCTCGATTACTTTCCCGAAGATTACCTGCTTTTTATTGACGAGTCGCACGTGACCGTGCCGCAGATCCGGGGCATGTTTCGCGGAGATCGCTCGCGCAAGGAGAACTTGGTCGAGCACGGCTTCCGCCTGCCGTCGGCCTACGACAATCGGCCGCTGGTGTTCAAGGAATTTGAGGAACGGATGGGATGGACGGTGTTTGTGTCGGCCACGCCAGCCGAGTACGAACTGAAGCAGTCGGGCGGCGTGGTGGTTGAGCAGGTGATCCGGCCGACGGGATTGGTCGATCCCTCCATTGATGTGCGGCCCCAAGAGGGGCAGATTGACGACCTCGTCGAGGAGATAAGGCAGCGGGCCGAAAGGAACGAGCGGGTCTTGGTCACGACCATGACTAAGCGCATGGCTGAAAACCTCGCCGACTACTTTGAACAGCTCGACATCCGCGTGCGCTACCTGCATTCGGATATCGAGACGTTGGACCGCGTCGAGATTCTCCGCGATTTGCGCTTGGGAGAGTTCGACGTGCTGGTGGGGATTAACTTGCTGCGCGAAGGCTTAGATTTGCCCGAGGTCTCGCTAGTGGCCGTGCTCGACGCCAGCAAGGAAGGTTTTCTGCGCTCGGAGACCGCGCTGATTCAAACCATTGGTCGGGCGGCCCGCAACGCCGCTGGCAAGGTGATCTTCTACGCCGACCACGTCACCAATTCAATGCAGAGGGCCATTGACGAGACCTATCGCCGCCGCCACAAACAGGAGGCGTATAACGCCGAGCATGCCATTGTACCGGAGACCATATACCGCAGCCGAGAAGAGATTATCCAGGCGACCTCAGTCCTCGAAAGTGTGCGCGGCATGGCCCCCGAATTGGCCGCCGAGCCGACGGTGAACTACCAAGAAGTAGAAGACCACGAAGAACTACTCGCCGACTTGGAGCAGCAGATGAAGGCCGCCGCGGCCAACTTGGAGTTTGAGAAGGCCGCGCACCTACGCGATGAAATCACGCGGATCAAGGAGCAGCAGATAAGCTGACAGGTGTCGCCAAATGTTGACCTGCGGCGCGGTCCATTTTAGATTGATCCGGTCTTGCAGCAACATCAAATAGTAGGAGCACATTATGTCAAATGGTCGTGATGTGATCGTCGACGTCCGAGACGTCAAGATGGTCTACAATGCCAAAAATCGCGATGAATCGACCCATGTCCACGCGCTGCGCGGTTTGACCGTACAGGTGTACGAAAACGAGTTTTTTGCCATTATGGGCCCCTCTGGATCGGGTAAAAGTACGCTTTTCAACATGATCGGTGCTCTACAGACGCCCACCGGCGGCGAGGTGCTCATTGAAGGCGTCAATCTGGCTACGCTCAACGTGCAACAGCTAGCGGCCGTGCGCTGCTTTGAGTTGGGGTACATTTTCCAGACCTACAATCTCTTGCCGGTGATGAGTGCGCTGATGAACGTGTCGCTGCCCACCGTATTTGCCGGTATGACCACGGCTGAGGGCGAGAGGCGGGCCATGGAGTGTTTGAAGATCGTCGGCCTAGGCGAAAGGGCGCATCACATCCCCGCCGAACTGTCGGGTGGTCAACAGCAGCGCGTCGCCATTGCCCGCGCCTTTGTCAACAAGCCGCGCATCATCCTCGCCGACGAGCCAACCGGCAACCTCGACAGCAATACCGGTCAGGAGATCATCGACTACATGAAAAGCCTACAACAGGAGATGGGGACGACGATTATTACCGTGACCCACGACGACAAAATGCTCGCTGCCGCCGACCGCATGGCTTGGATCCGCGATGGGCGACTCGAGCGGGTGGCCAACCGCGAAGACATCGACATCCACATGGGCAGCATCCGGGAGCATTGAGCTGCCATCGTCCAAGACGGAATCTAAAAAAAGCGCCCGATGCTGATGGAGGCATCGGGCGCTTTTTTGCGGCCGCGGCGCAGCAGTATGCCCGGCCCGCTCGCCGAGGCAGGAAAGAACTGCTAACTGGATTGCCGCTTCCGCAAACCCTCTTGAAGAAAGACCTCGCGGTTGGGAAAGTTACCGGGCAGAGTAAAGCCGCCGTCAACGGCGATGAGTTGGCCGGTCATATAGGGAATCTGAGTGAAAGCGTAGGCGGCGCAGGCGATGTCCTCGGGGCGTCCGATGCGGCGAATGGGTTGGGAACCCCCTTCGGCCATCAAACCATAGATCTCGGCTACGGTAAATTCGCGGCCCGATTGCGGATCTTCTACGCCCGAGGGGCGGCTCGTCATCGGTGTATCGACGACGCCGGGTCGCAAGGCATTGACTGTGATGTTGTGCGGCCCGCCGTCGAAGGCTGCACCCGCGACTACGTGATTGAGGCCGGCTTTGCTGACGCCGTAGGGAATGCGGGTGCTCTCGGGGGCTATATCCGAGATCGAGGTAATCAAGAGGATGCTGCGGTGGGAAGGATCGGCTTCTTGCGCGGCTTGTTCCACCATGTGCTTGAGGGCGCGTTGGGCCAGCCGATAGGCCCCCATGAGGTTGAGGCTGAGGACGCGGGCCATTTCCTTGTCGAGGTGCTCAACCGGGGTGTCGCTGAAGCGATAGCGGACGAGTTGGCCCTGTTCGTCGGCGATGTAGTTGGCCACGCCGCTGTTGCTGACCGCCACGTCGAGGCGACCAAAGTGCGCGAAGGTGCGGTCCACTAGCTCGAAAGGAGCCTCTCGCTGCGAGAGATCGGCACCGAGGACTAGAACTTCGGTGCCATGCTCGGTGCGAATGGCCTCGGCGATCTGGGCGGCGCGCTCCTCGCCGGCGTTGTAATGGATCGCCACGTCATAGCCTTGGGCGGCGAATTGGCGGACGATGGCCGCGCCAATCCCGCTCGACGATCCTGTGACCAAACAAGCCGGGCGCGGCAAAAGCCTAACCTCGCTGGGAGAGGACGGTCTCGACGATGCGCTCCTGACTGGGAATGGTCGGCAGCTCGAGGGGGGGGCTGAAGGGAATGGGCACGTCGGCCGCGCCGATACGCAAAACAGGTGCGTCGAGCCAATCGAATGCCTCGGCGTTGAGGATGGAAGCGAGTTCGGCCGTGGCTCCGTAGCGCTCGACGCCTTCATCGATCACGACAGCGTAGCCGGTTTTACGCACCGAGGCAAGCAGGGTCTCTTTGTCCAGCGGCACGAGGGTACGCGGATCGACGACCTCGGCTTCTAGGCCTTGGGCGGCAAGCTCTTCTGCGGCCGCTAGGGCGAGGCCGACCATGCTGGAGGTGGCGACGAGGGTCAGGTCGGTGCCGGTGCGCTTGATCTCGGCTTCGCCAAAGGGAATGAGGAAGTCGTCCTCCTCGGGCACGGAGCCGGAGTCGTTGTACATCATTTTGCCTTCGAAGAACAGCACGGGATTGTCGTCGCGGATCGCGGTTTTGAGCAGGCCCTTGGCGTCGCGCGGCGTCGCCGGGATGGCGACTTTGAGCCCGGGAATATGGGCAAAAAGCGCGTGCAAGCTCTGCGAGTGCTGCGCGGCCGAAGACCGCCCGGCTCCCATCGACAGCCGGATCGTCAGCGGAACCTTGCACTGGCCGCCCGACATGTAGCGGATTTTAGCGGCCTGATTGACGATTTGGTCCATGGTCAACAGCGAAAAATCGCCGAACATCAGCTCGCACAGCGGGCGCATACCGGTCATGGCGGCCCCGACGCCGAGCCCGATGTAGCCGGCCTCGGCAATGGGGGTGTCGATGACGCGCTCCGCGCCGAATTCGTCGAAGAGGCCCTCGCAGCATTTGAAGATGCCGCCGGAGGCGCCCACGTCCTCGCCCATGACAAAAACGGTCTCGTCGCGGCGCATCTCCTCGGCCGTGGCTAGGCCGATTGCCTCTCTAAACAACATATCCCGATCAGGCATATATATCCTCAAAAGCTTGTTCTGGCGGGGGGAAGTCGGCTTCTTTGCCGAATTCGATGGCGTCGAGAACCTCGCGCTCTACTTGCTCGTACAGAGCGTCGAGTTCGGCCTGTTTGGCGACCCGATTGGCGACCATGTACTGGCCCAATAGGCGAATGGGGTCCTTGTTGTCAGACCACCAACTGACTTCGTCGCGGGTGCGGTAGGTCTGGGCATCGCCGACGTGGTGTCCGTGGTAGCGGTAGGTTTTGGCTTCGATTAGGCTCGGGCCGCCGCTCTTGCGCGCCTTGTTCACCGCTGCGGTTACCTTTTGGTACATATCCAGCACATCGGTTCCATCGGCGATGATTCCTTCGAGGCCAAGGCCCTTGGCACGGTCGGCGATGTCGGTAACGCCGGTGACGCTCTGGTAGGGGGTGTGCTCGCCGTACTGGTTGTTCTCGCAGATGTAGATGACCGGCAGGTCCCAGATCACGGCCATGTTGATAGTTTCGAGCATGATGCCTTGGTTGGCCGCGCCGTCGCCGAAGAAACAGACGCCGACTTGATCGGAGCCGCGCAGCTTGGCCGAGAGGCCAGCACCAGTGCAGATGCCGAAGCCGCCCCCGACAATGCCGTTGGCACCGAGAATGCCCAAGGACATATCGGCGATGTGCATGGAACCGCCCTTGCCGCGGCAATAGCCGGCTTCCTTGCCCATGATCTCGGCCATCATGCGGTCGAGTTGGCCGCCTTTGGCCAGACAGTGCCCGTGCCCGCGGTGAGTGCTGGTGATGTAGTCGTCGTCGCGCAGGGCCGCGCAAGTGCCGACGGCCACGCCTTCCTCGCCGATGTAGAGGTGAGCCAAGCCGGGCATTAGGCCGCGGGTATAGACGTCCCAGACGTGCTCTTCAAAGAGGCGGATCTCCGACATCTTGCGGTACATAAACCACAGTTTGTCGGGCGTAGCCCGGAGCTTGGCTTTCTTTGCTTTGGGTTTTTTGCGGGCAGTTTTCTTGGCCATGTACTCGATCTCCGGCAATACTTGTTGGGGCAAAAAAATAAGCGAGGTGGACCCGCTATCGTCAAGCGCGAAAAAGCCGGGAAACCCGTGGGGCGTCCCGGCTTTTTCGCGCGAAGGGAAGGCGTCTTAACTGGTCTTGCCGAATTCGGCTGCGTGTTCCTGCTTCCACTGTGCCCATTTTTCGGGGTCGTCGCGCAGTTCAAAGTACTTGGTGTTGATCTCGACGAAGCGATCTTGATCGTCGGGCATGTCCTCTTCGGCGAAAATTGCCTCGACCGGGCACTCCGGCTCGCAGGCGCCGCAATCAATGCACTCGTCCGGGTCGATGTAGAGCATGGGTTCGCCTTCGCCATCAATCGGATGGATGCAGTCCACCGGACAAACCTCGACGCAGGCCTTGTCTTTGACGTCGATGCAGGTTTCAGTGATGTAGTAAGCCATGGGTTCCTCCCAATAAGGTGCTATTTATCGCAAAAATACGGGTCTACTTGTCTCTGTCAAGCGGCGAGATTCTCCAGCAGGGTCGCTGCGTCAGCGTCGGTTTGGCAGCGTATTCTCAAGTTGAGACGCAACTCGGGGGTGGGGTCGCGCTGCGCGGCGTACTCGGCACCGGCGAAGAGCTGGGCGAGCACCGGACCCAGAGCGGCCCGCAGGGCGTTTTCGCCTGCTTCATCGTTGGTTGCGTTGAGGCGGTCGTTGGCCACTATGAGCAGGTCGCCGCTGCGAAATTTGACTTTGCCCGCTAGGCTGGGCTCTTCTTCAAGGCGGCGGCAGGCGGTAAGCGCTGCTTTGAAGGCACTGGCAAGCCGCTTAGTCAGGTCGCCGCCGGTGGGCTGCTTGCGCGAGTAGAGCAAGCCCAGCTCGGCGCTGTGGTTGTCGAGGCTGTAGTTGGCTTCGTGGCCGACGAGCAGCGTCAGCGGTCCTTCGTCTAGATGGCTGTAGTCGGCCACGTCGATGAGGACTTCGCTTGGGGTCGTCGGAATCCAAGTGTTGAAAATGCGAAAAGCCTCTTGGGCCGACAGGGACGCGGGATCTTCGAGGTAGAATTTGACGTTAATGCGTTGTAGGGCTTCCATGAAAACTCAAGCGGTAGTGCCAGCAAGGGTGGCAATTTTGTCGTAGCAGGTGTACGTGCCTTCAATGAAGAGTTGCGCTTCCTCGATAAAGCGATGGACTTGCGCCTTGGTCAATTCGCCCGGCGGATTTTGCTGCGCGGCGAAGAGATAGTTGGCGAATTTCGGCGAGAACAACTCGCTGTCGTAGAAGCGCGTGCGAAATTCGGCCACCACCATCTCGGGCGTTTCCGGCACGTCGTAGAATTGTTCTTTGACGAGGGCGCGGGCCGCGCGCAGCATGGCACTCAACGCGCCCTGCCAAGCGGTTGCTAGTTGGCCCTCGTCAAAGGCGACTTGCGCTTCGAATACTTCGCGCTCGGCCGCGGCGATTTCCATGGTCGTGATGGAAACGACCTCGCCGGCGCACTCGCCCTTGCCGAGGTCGTCCATGGTAAACTCGCGCGTATCGCCCCAGTCTTGGTAATACCAACTGTTTTCCTCGTGGGACGGCACTTGGGTCAGATCTTCGAGCATGGCCTTGACTTCGCGCTTGCCAATGCGAGTGATGAAGTCCTTGAAGGTCTCGTCTGCGGCGCGCTCGGCGACAAAGTGCTTGGCCAAGCGGGTGACGACCTCGGGGATGTTCTTGGAGGGCACAGCACCCGTAGCCAAGCCGAAGGAGCCGGCGTTTTCCCGCCACTGGCCGCCCAAGACAACCTGAAAGTGCGGCACGGTGATGCCGTTGATCTTGCGGCTGTTGCCGTAGAAGCCGATGTCGGCTGCGTGGTGTTGGCCGCAGGAGTTGAAGCAGCCGCTGATTTTGAGCCGCAGGGATTCGATGGCCTCGTTGAGTTGGCCGTTTTCTTCGCCGAGCCGCTTGCGCAACTCGGCGGCTAGGCCGCGCGAGGAGGCGATACCGAGCTTGCAGGTGTCGGTGCCCGGGCAGGCCGTTACGTCGGCAATGGTCCCCGCGCCAGACTCGGCGAGGCCGAGGGACGCGAGTTGGTCGTAGAGATGGGGCAGATCGGTTTCGCTGACCCAGCGCAGGACGAGGTTTTGCTCGACGGTGGTGCGGACGGTTTCGCGGACATAGCGCCGGCTGATGTCAGCTAATGCGCGTAACTGGCTAGAGGTGATATCGCCCAGCGGCAGAACTACGGTGGCGACCGCATAGCCTTCTTGGCGTTGCTGATAGACATTGGTGCGGTGCCATTCGGCGAAGCCTTCACTCGCGCTCGCGCCGTTGAGGGCTTGGCCCGGCTTGAGTGGCTGCTCGTCGGTGGCGTGCAGGTCGTCGAGAAATGCGGTCCAGTGCGGATCTGCGGGCAGGATGGCGCGTTCTTCCAACACCAAGCGGCGGAATTCCTCAATGCCGAGCTTGGCCACTAAGAACTTAATGCGGGCGCGATTGCGGTTTTTCTTTTCGCCGAGGCGGGCAAAGACGCGGGCGATGGCTTGGGCGATGGGCAGCAATTCCTCGGCCGGCACAAACTCGTCAAAGAGTTGGGCTTGGTGTGGCACCGCGCCCAAACCGCCGCCGACGTAGAGCTTAAAGCCGCGTTTTTCCTCGCCGTCGATGGTCTTGACCACGGCGATACCGCCTAGGTCGTGCATGTTGGTCAGGCCGCAGGCTTCGTGCTGGCAGCCGGAAAAGGCGATCTTGAATTTGCGCCCGAAGTCTTGGCAGTCGGGATGACCGAGCAGAAAGCGCATGAGAGCTTGGGCATAGGGCGTTACGTCAAAGGTTTCCGTGCGGCAGACGCCGGAGAGTGGACAGGCGGTGACGTTGCGCACTGAGTTGCCGCAGGCTTCGCGGGTGGTGATACCCACTGCGGCTAAGCGACGCATCAGATCGGGCGTGTCTTCGAGGTGGATGAAGTGGATTTGAAAGTCTTGGCGCGTGGTGACGTGGAGGATTTCCTCGGAGTACTCTTCGGCCACGTCGGCCAGCGCTTCCATCTGTTTGGCCGTCAGCCCGCCGAATGGGATTTTGATCCGCATCATGCCCGGGGCGTGCCAAACCGTATCCGGCCCCTTGGTCTGATGCTCGGGGAAGCGCAACAGTTGCGTCTGCGTGCCGTCGTAGCGCTGGCCATTGTCGTAGCGCTGGCCGTACACCCCTCGGCGCAACCGCGTCTCGGCGAAGAGCTTCTCCTCCATCTTGCCCTGCTTGCGCAGGCGAATCTGGGTTTCGAAGGTGTCGATTTCGTCGGCTAGCTCAGCGGGCATTTGCCCGGCTAGTTTTTCTTTCCAACTGCGTGCTGCGCTCATGCCTAAAACCGCCTCTTAGGTGATTGTCGTCCAAGTGAACTTTATAACATTAGGGATTTGCAAAAGACTGTCAAGATGAGTCGTCGGCTAGCTTTTTGTACAGATAGGCGCGGATTTGCGCCCCCCATTCTGGGTCGTCGAGCGCGTAGTCGATAAAGGCCGTAAAATAGGACAAGTAGTTGCCAATATCGCAGCGCTGCTCATCGGGGCTCAAGCGCACGGCGCGCACTGGGGCATCGGCGGCGATGAGGGCGGCAATGGCGTCGGTGAGGTACACCTCGCCGCTCGGCGCGGGCGGAGTGGCGCGAAGGTGGGCGAAAATGGCTGGAGAAAACACATAGCGGGCACTAACGGCTAAACGGCTGGATGTTTGCGCTGGCGTTGGCTTTTCTATAATGGCAGTCAGCTTGGAATCTTCGGCCGTGGCTACCTCGGGCACCAAAATGCCGTAGTGGTGCATCTGGTCTTCGGGCACTTCGTACGCGCCGATGGTGCCGGCGGCGCAGTGGCGCCGGTGCGAATCGATCATCCGCTGCAACAGGGGGTGGCCGCTGTGCGTGCGCACGATGCTGTCGCCAAAGGCCACGACGAAAGGCTCGTCGGCGACAAAAGCCGCGCCGGTGGCGACCGCAGTGCCGGTGCCGGGCGGTGGGGGTTGGTGCGCGAAGAAAAACTCAATGCCGCGCTCGCGGTAGCCCAAGCGGCAAGCCGCACCGTTGTCGTCGAAGTGATGCTCGATCGCACTCTTGTCGCGCCCGGTGACGAAGAGGATTTGGCGGATGCCAGCAGCTATTAGCTCTTCGACGACGTGATGGACGACCGGCAGCCGGCCCACTGGCAGCATTTCCTTGGGCACGGCTTTGGTCGTGGGCCGCAGGCGGGTGCCGAGGCCGGCTACCGGTACAATGGCTTTGGCGATGTTCATTAGGATGGCTCTCGCAAAAAATATGGTCGTGCTCGGGGTGTTTGACAAGCAGTAGCGGTCGCGATATTATGGGCGATCCACCGGCAAAAGAGGAGATGTTCCCATGAGTGAGGAACGGCGTTATCCCGCGCTCAGCGAGGATGTGCAGGCGCGCGGTTTGGGGGCCATGCTGCGGATTTTTGGTCTGGGAGCCATCATCGCCTCGGTGACGATCGGCAGCGGCGAGACGGTCTTTGCCTCGCGGGGCGGGGCGGTGTTTGGCTATGCCTTGCTGTGGTGCTTTATCGGCGGCGGCTTGATGAAATTCGTCCAAGTCTATACGGCAGCGCGCTACATGACCCTGACGGGGGAACACCCGCTCGAACGCTGGAAGTTTTTACCCGGGCCGCAGGGCTGGGCGGTGTGGACCGACCGCCGCTTTTTGCCAGCATCGCTGCGCATGGGGTGGCCATTGCGAGTGCTCAACTTGGTCAGCGGCGTCTTCCTCACGGGCTGGGGCCTTCGCAGTGCCTTCGACTTCTTCGCAGGCTGAAGCGAGCGACTTGCGCGTCTCCGACGACATCTGGGCGCAGGTCGAAGCCGTATTGCACAGCGGCTTCCGGCTGGCCTTGGCGACGACTGGCGGTGGCAGCGAACTCATTAGCTGGCTCCTGAATCACCCCGGGGCCTCGCGGGCGATCGTCGAAGCCCAAGTGCCCTATAGCGAGCAAGTGCTAGCGGCGTATTTGGCCGCGGCCGGGCCGCATCGGGCAGACGAGCAAACGGCGCGGGATATGGCGGGGCGGGCCTTTGTGCGGGCTACTTCCTTTGCTGAGCCGGGCCCGAGCTGCATCGGCGTGGGCTGTAGTGCGGCTTTAGCGACCGATAGGCCGCGGCGCGGCGCGGATCGAGGTTGTATCGCGCTGCGCTTGGAGTCTGCTTATCGCTTGTTCACGTTGCATTTTGAGCAGGGTGCTGCCGACCGCTTGGAGCAAGAGGAGATTTTGAGCCGCGTGGCCTTGGCGGCCGTAGTGGAGGCCTGCGGCGGTCCGGTCGCTGGTGTATCGCTGCCCGACTACGCGCACCTTGCGCGGCGCGAGTTGGCGGTGGACGATCCGCTGGGCTTGTTATTTGCGGGCGAGTTGGACGTCGTTGAAATGCGTTCAGATGGGGCGTTTGTGCCCGAGGTCGAGCGCGGGCAGCGCCTGCTCCTATCCGGGTCCTTCAATCCGCTGCACGAGGGACACGAGCGGCTCGCAGCGGCGGCCGGACCGCTAAGCGGCCGCCAGCCGAGCTTGGAACTATCCATCGAAAATGTCGATAAGCCGCCCTTGCCAAGGAGCGAGGTCGAGCGGCGTTTGGCACAAATGCGTGGTCGCTTTCCCGTGGTGATGACGCGGTCGCCGACTTTTTTGCAAAAGGCTCGGCTTTTTGGCGGTTGTCATTTTGTGATGGGGTACGATACAGCCATGCGGCTCTTGCAGGGCCAGTACTATGAGGAAGGGGAGCGGGGCGTGGCTGCGGCCTTGGCGGAATTCGCCGCTGGGGACTGTCGCTTTTGGGTTGCTGGCCGAGCGGATGGAGATGCGTATCGCACCTTAGCAGATATAGAGGTCCCCGCACCATACGCCGGTCTTTTCGCGGCGGTGCCCTTTAGGATGGATATTAGTTCTACGGAACTCCGCGCTCGGAAGGCTGAGGACGATGACTGAAGAAGAATGGGAAGAGCCTGATGCAGTGGAAGTGCCCATCGACGGCACGTTGGATTTGCACACCTTCCATCCGCGCGATCTCAAAGAGCTGTTGCCCGATTATTTGGATGCCTGTCGCCAAGTGGGCATTTTGCAGGTGCGCGTCATTCACGGGAAGGGCACGGGCCAGTTGCGGCGCTCGGTTCACGCGATTTTGGGCCGCTTGCCCGAAGTGGAGGCATTCCGCTTGGCCGGTGAAGGCGGCGGCGGTTGGGGAGCCACCTTGGTCTGGTTGGTGCCGCTCGACGTTTGACTATCTAAGAAGGGACGGCACGGCAGCACGGACATCTAACGGCCTAGTGTTTCCAGCCGATCGCTCTTGCGCTCAGTAGGCCGATTTTCCGGCTGACTTGATAGTCGCTGGACCGTCTCGCAGCGTTTCGTACAGATCGAATTCTCCAGCAGAAAATGATAGTGGATCACTTTGGATTTTTGTCTCTTTATAAAGGGCTAGAATTCTCAGAGTTACCCACTGCCCATTTCTTGATCTAGCCAGTTGCATCGGTATTCGGTATATGGTTTATTAGATATATAACAACCGGCAGTAAATGTTACAATTTCAAAGGGATTGCAGCCTCCGGTATACATTCAGATACGCAAGCTTGGAATCTCGGCCGCTATCAAGGTGTCGGTCCTCACCATGGCATATCGTCCTACCAGCCTCCTTTTTAAACTGCTGCAGTCGTTGCAGATAGTCCCTCCTTTGCCAATCCTCCTCTTGCTGCTGTCCGTGTGCTCAACTAGTGCGCAGGATATTTTTACAGTCGGTAGCGACCAACATCCTTGGCACAATTCTGGTACAACCCCCGGGGGTGTGATCGATTTTGTAGAGCAATTGGGAACTATCGAGGACGCCAACGGCGAAAAAGTGTTCGCTGATGACTTGGATTCCCGGCAAAACTGGATTATGCCGCTGCGCTTGCGCTCCGATTTCAACATTTCGCTCGGTGTTATTGAGCGGGGGGGGACTATAGATAGCCCGGGGCTGGATGCCAGCCAGAAAAATCCAGAGCAGTTGGCGGGCATGCTCAATGGCGACCACCGAGTGGCTTTTGACCGCAAGTTCGTGGCCGGCCGCATTGTGCGCAACAACGGCGTCACCATTCGCATCGACCTTGGTGCGCGCTTCGGAGTGGACCGAATCGCGTTCTATCCGAGAATGACGGCGTCGTTTCCCTTTGAGAACGAATTCATGCGTGGATATGAGTTGTTCCTCAACGACGGCTTGCCGCAAAATCTCTTTGCTAGTGGTCAGCCTATTTTTACCTCGCCGGTGCGGCGCGACCCAGACAACCGCGCGGCCAGAGTGGACGCACAGATCAATCCCCAATTCGTCCGCTTTTTGCAACTCAAGTCGATTTCGACCCTCGGATTTGAAATTGACGAGATAGAGGTGTACGGCCGAGGGTTCGTCCCGACGGCTAGCTATGTGTCCAATGTGCTAGATCTGGGCGAGGAGGTGGTCTGGGGTCGCATTGCTTGGCGCGAAGTCGCCGCAGGCAATAGCGCGGATTCCAAGATAGAAGTCCGCGTCCGCAGCGGGCAGGATACGACGCCAGATATCTTTTTTCGCAATGCCAATGTAGGAGGCCGGCAACCCGAATATGTGCCCACCGACCGCGAGGGCAATACGCTGACTGAGGAAACCTTTGAAGAGCTGGCGAAAAACCAGCGAGGGCCGATCAAATCCGACACTGACAACGGCTGGGTCCAGTGGCAAGTGGTAGGTAATGGCACCCCGCTGACTGTACCAGCACCACGGCGCTACTTCCAGTTCCGCATCGACTTCACCAATCTGAGCTTGGATGCTAGCCGGGCTATCGCCGACTTGGGCTTCCAGTTCGCCCGGCCCCCGGTTGACCGCATCGTCGCCGAAGTGGGACCGCCGCAGGCCGAGGTCGGTAAACAGACGACTTTTACGTACTTTGCCCGCATCGCCAATACTACGGGCCGGCCGGGATTTACGCGCTTTGAAATCGAAACCCCGGCCCGCATCGCAGCCATCCATTCGGTAGAAATCCAAGATAGAGCGGGCAATCGCCTAGATGGCGCCGAGTTCAGCGGCGACTTGGCCGGCGTGTCTTTACCCCTGCGCGTCGGGTCGTTCTCCATAGAGGCGGTGGAGAACGACCACTTTGCTCTGAACTTACCGCTGATTGCCGCCGATGGCTCCCTCTTGAAAATTGTCTTTGATGCGGCCGTGTTTCGCTATGGTACGCGTTTCCAAGGGCGGGCCTTTGCCGATGCCAGCGTACAAGTGCCGTTACAGACCGAGGGCGGGGATGCTTCAGCCGAACAGGATACTGACGAGTTACTGGTGCGGATTGCCGTGGGCTCGCAGGTGGCTGGTCCACTGGCAATCCAGCCGCGGACCTTCACCCCCAACGGAGATGGGGCCAATGACGTGGCGGAAATAAGCTATGCGGTTCTGCACCTGCTCGAACCATCGCCGAGCGAAGTAAATGTCTATGACTTGGCTGGTGGCCGGGTGCGGCAACTCAACTCTGCCGAGGTCCAAAACGGCCGCATTCAGCTCCAGTGGGACGGTCGCGGCGACGACAATCGCCTAGTGCGGCCGGGTATCTACTTAGCGGTAGTGGAAATCCGCGCCGATCGAGAGACCGAGCGGCGGGCAAACAGTGTGGCCGTAGTGTATTAAGTGCTAGCCAAGCAAAGGTGAGGATTTTGAGCAAGTGCTATCTGATTGCTGTCGGTGCTGTTCTTTACTCGCTAGGCTGGAGTGCGCCGACATCGGTTGGTGCCCAAGCGTACGGCTCGCGCATGGGCCGAGTGAAGCAGGGTGGAGAGGTGCATTTTTCTCCACAGGGACCGGGGGTATTATTCGATGCACTGGACCCAGCGGTACGCAAATGGTATGTGCCCCAAGAACTGTATAAGGAGTACCAGTGGAGACAGTGGGAGTACTCTAACTACGCCCGCGATCCCTATCAGCGCTATGTGGATACCGCGTTGGAGGGCGATTACTTCTACGATTTCTTCGGCAATCTAGTCACCCGGGGCTGGTTGATCTACGATTGGCAGCAAGATCGCCCCCAGCAATTCGGTAGTAGTATCCTCAAGACCAACAGGTTCAACCAATGGTTCAACCGAGTAGCTGTCTCCGCGGACCACAAAGGACAATACTATTACAGCATCACGATTGGCGATGAGATTCGCACTACCTTGACACCGATGACTTTTTCTAAACCCACATTCAACGGTATTCAGTGGGACTTTGCGGCCGACAAGTACCAGGCTACTCTCCTGCTGGCTCGGCCTAGTCGGCCGGCCGTGGCCACTTCTCTGGATATCCCCGATCAGAAGACTAGTGTCACCAACTTACTCGGTGGACGGGGCCTAGTCCAAGTAGGAGACTTCGTCCAAGTTGGGGCGACCTACGTGACCGCTTTCCAAGGCCAGACGCTGTTCGACGATTTCACTGGCAACCCTTTCGCGGGTGGGGCTTTGACCACCGACCAGAATGCGCTGCCCATCTCCCGCATCATTATCCGACTGTCGGATGACTCGCCCGCAGATGGGGTAGCTGGAGCCGCCCTGTTCGACGACGAAATTATCATTGAGGATGTGGACGGCAACGTTTTCAGAGGCAGTGCCATAGGATTCGAGCCCATACGCGAGGGGGGATTCCAACGGGTGGGGTTTTTGGCCGCGGATGGGGACGAGCGCATTACGCTCACCTACGACTTTACTGACCCTTTGTACATAGGACCCGATCCGACAATTATTGAGAGAGTATCTTTTGAATTGGTGATCTCCAACGACTACAAGGTAGAAATCACGTCAGACCGGCAGACGAACCGAGACTCACAGCCTGTCTTCTTGCTAATCGAACGGGCCCAGGACAATATCCGCGACAACTCCAACCAGCGCCTGTTGCAATTCGACTATGGTCTGCCCACGGCCAATACCATCCTTGGCGTTACCTTAGAGGCCAACAAGGTCGGGGGTTTTGACTTTTACGGGGAGTACGATCTCAACAACCAATACCGCCAGTATCCCAATCTCAATCTAAAGGAACATCGCCAGGCGGTTGACTACGCTCGAGCATGGATGTTCAATCTGTCCAAGGCATCCTATCCTTGGTTCGTCTTTCTCGAAGGGTATAGCATGGACGCGGACTATTCTACCCGCACCTTCCTAGCGGGTACTCGGGGACAGGACGAAATCGATTACGAAGACGAAATATCCTATATCTACGAGTTCGTCGAGGACAACGATGACCAAGACCGCCGACCGGACTGGAACCGCTTTGGTATGCTGTCGGACAATGCGGTCTTTCCGGGCTTTGACGAGAACAATGATTTCGTCTCGGATTTCAACCAGAACGATACGGAGGATCGCCAGAACTTCATTCCCGATTACGAAGAGCCCTTCCTGCGCTATCACTCCGATAGACCCGAGTACCTCTTCGGCGTTGACATGAACAACAACGGCTGGATCGACCGCTTCGAAAACGACGAAGAACCCGATTATCCCTATGGGCGAGATCACCGCGGCTACAATATATACGTGGGAACCCACATCGGGCCCGAAGCCCGGCTAACCGTCGGGCGTTTGCGCGAAGAACTGCTGGCGGGAGATCGCAAAAACGCATCCACGTACCTGCTCTTCACTTACGAAAGGGATTTTGCCCAGTTGGGCCGTTTGCGGGTGTTCGACAACTTCAAGTTGGTCGAGGACGACATTCCCAATAACCTCTTTCAGTGGGTGCAGCCATCTGATTCTCGCGGAACCCAACAGCGCGTTTTCGACTTGCTCCCGGCGCGCGACACTTGGATCAACACGTCTTATGTGCAGTTCGATTTCACGTACCTAGGGAATCTGAATGTAATCAACAAATTCAAAACTGAAATCTACAACCAGCGCCGGAATCAGCGCGACTTGCGCGGCACGGCCAGCTTTGTCGGTCTCATCAACAAAGTCGATTACACCTTCTCAGTGGGCAACATCGAACTTGAGCCGCGCTTTAAGAGCGAATTTTTGCGCGAGCACCCGGTTCGCAAACGCGACCCAGAGCGCCGCGAATTGACTGAGACGTTTTTTTTTCTTACCCGCATTCCCCTGCTCTCTCATACGCTCATCGAGTTAGGACTAGAATTGTCTCAATTTGAGCAGTTCCGCGACGACGCAGGGGCGCCGGTCCATCGCGACTTAGAGCCGGATTCCTTCAGTCGCATCGTTGCGGTGCAATTTAATAACTCCTCGGATTACTTGGGCTACAGGCTCCATCTGCAAACGGGATTTCGCCTACAGAAGCTGACATTTGAAAATCTGCCCTCTAGCACGACCAGCAAGATATTCATGACGGCCTATGCAGGGCTGGAACGCTAAAAGTTGAACCAGAATCAAGGTGAGATTGCAGTGATACAACACGACGATCTGTTAGCTGAAAGGAGGAAAAGAAATAGGCGTCGTTTCAGCCCCGATTGGGGTAGCAAGAGACACAATATTCTCACTAACCAAAAGAGAGGTGTTGCAATGAAGAGAATCAATGAGGCGACAATCGCTTTACTGGTCTCGGCCCTTATGGTCGGCGCGGCTTTTGGCCACCAAGGGGAGATGAAGTTCATGTTCCAGTTCCCGGACCACCTGACGCCGGTGCTGGACGGCGATATGTCGGACTGGGACATTGTCGGCGATGTGTACAAGACCAAAGCCGAAACCATGTTCAACCAGTTCGGTGCGCCCATGGATCTAAGCGATTTCAACGCTTGGCTCGCTTGGGGCTACAACGTCAACGACGGCAAGGCCTATTTTGCAGCTTGGATTGCCGACGACTTCATCAACGACACCGAGAAGTGGTCGACGACTACAGATTGGGACCACTCCGGTGGCATTTTTCGCGGTTTTGACCAAGGGGATGATTTCGAGACCCGCTGGGCCAGTGCTCAAGCCCAACGCTACGATCTAGCCGGCCCAATTTTTAGCTCTTCCGGTTATTATACCCGGATTATTGATGGCTCCAAATCTTGGGCGGGCCAGTCCCCTTACGTGGAGTGGGCTGGTAAGTTTCTGCGCGGCGACGTCAACACCCAAGAGCCAGCTGAGATGTTCGGCGAGTACACCATTGTGCCCTTTGACGACATCCATCCCGACGGCCCCGACGAGAGTGTTAGACACAATTGGGTGGAAGGCACCATTGTCGGTATAGAGGTCAACTGGGGTGACAAGGATGCCGATCCTGGCTCCTACGACGATGCCTATTGGTCTGGTTTCGGTGGCATAGGTGCTTCTAGGGATGCCGATCAGTTCGGCGACTTTTTGTTGGCGCCCATTGAAGAGGGGTTGCCCGAAGCCAGCGCTACCGCAGTCGAGACCAACACTTGGGGTCAGATCAAGTCCACATTCAAATAAAGCCGATTCGACAGCCTGTTATAGACGTCGAAGGATGTTTTCAGGCGGGATTTACGGGGGACTGTAAATCCCGCCGTTCTCTTGGTGGGCGACCCAGCAAAGGAGGCACGGGGTGAGACAGGTACTAATTATAGTCCTGACAGTGTTGGGGATGGGAGCGGGCTATCGGGCCGAGGCGCGCCAATTTTACCAATTGGGGGGCCGTACTGGAAATCCTTGGAGTGAAAGCGGCACCCTGAGTTTCACCGACGTGGCAAAAGTGCCGGGTGCCATCCGCCCATTCAGTGCCGAAAGCGGCGAGAATCTGATTGCCTCGATGGGCGAGCGAAATGGCGACATTACCAGCTTAGTGAGCATTTATACCCTGCCGGCGAATTGGCTGGACGACCGCGTACTAATAGTAGATGGCGATTCGAATACAGCGTTTGTGCATCCGCCGCGCATCGATTTCTTTCGCGGCCCCGGATTCTTCTATACCACGCCGATGTTCTTCGATCTGGGGGCACCGTTCCCCATCGAAAGGATCCGCTTTGCAACCCGCGCTGATCATTTGGGGCATAAGATCCGCCAGTTTAGGCTTTATATCAACGATGGCAGGGAAGAGAGCAAAGACGAAAAAGGCAATCTCATCTGGACCTTGGTTCGCGACGAGAAAGACAACTTGAGCCCGGCAGTCGAACTGGATATCGAACCCCAGATAGTACGCCACGTCTATCTCCACCCCTTGGAAGTAGGTGAGACTTGGGAAGTGGCTGAGTTTGAAGTGTACGGTCAGGGGTTTGTTTCCCAAGCCTCATTTTTGTCCGACCCGATTGATCTGGGACGAGCATCCAGTCTGGGGCGCATCTGGTGGAGTGGCCAACTCGATCTAGGAGCGAAAATAGTCATCCAGACCCGCAGCGGCAGCGATGAGCAGCCCGAGGTTTACTGGCGCAAGACCGGAGTGGGGGGAGAGGAAGTGCCATTCGGGGCCAACGGTCGGCCCCTAAGTCGCCAAGAGTATGAAGCCATGCCCCAGAATGTACAGGGAGGCATTACCGAGGATCTGGAAAATTGGAGCGTATGGCACACTTATGAACATGCGGACGGGCTGGCCGGCACCCAGATTCTTTCGCCCAGCCCCCGGCAGTATATGCAGTTACGCATCGCCTTTTTCTCCGCCATATTGGCGGGCGGACAAATTGACTCACTGTTTTTTGAATTTTCCCAACCCCCTGTAGTCACCGAGGCGATTGGCGAAATCTACCCTCCTTTTGTAGAGGACGCTGCCCCGGTTCAGTTCACCTATGCGGTGCGAACCCGGCTGGAGGCAGAGCAAGCGGGATTTAATGTGCTCGAGGTGCGTACGCCGGCTCGTCTGGAGGCCGTCCACGAGGTGCGCATCAACCGCGAGGTAGTCGATTTTAGCCTGAGTTTCGATCCGGCAGCTCCCCACCAATTCGCCGTCCAATTTGATCGCATAGACCAAGACCAGACGCTGCTAGAAGTGGATTTCGCCGCCCGAGTATTCAACTATGGAACGACCTTCAGCGGCGCGGTGTCGGATGCGGACAGCGATGAAGTACCCCAGCGCGTGATTCCCGGAGATGCTACGAGCGAGTTGTCGAGCGACGCCTTGAACGTCCGCACCCCGCTCAAGGGCAGTCTGCTCAGTGCCGTGCAGGTGGCTCCCAATCCGTTCTCGCCCAACGGAGATAGCGTCAACGATCAAGTGCAGTTCTCCTATACATTACTGCGTCTGACCGATGTCGTGCCCCTTGAGACGGAAATCTACACGCCAGCGGGAAATCGAGTGCGCACCTTGGGTCGCGAGGAAGGGAGTAGCGCACTCTATCAAACTGCTTGGGACGGGCGGGATGACCAAGGCGAATTGGTAGCTCCAGGATTGTACATTTACCGGGTCGTGGTAGAAGCGGGCAGCGGTCGGGAGGAGCGGCTGGGACCTATCGCTTTGGTGTACTGATACAGAAGACATGAGCAACAGAAAACCATGGACTTGGCAAGGATGCGAACTGGCACTCATGTGGATTCTCGCGGCGTGTGCTCCAGGTGCAGAGGTCGTCCTCGAACCCGGTGTGGTAGCGCGCATTGATTCCACGTCTATCTCGGCGGCCGAAATGCGCGATTTCGTCATCCAGATGCCCCAGTCCTTGCGCCTCCAAGGACAGGGTGCTCCAGTGCGCAAGCACTATCTACGCAGCCTGCTGGGCAAGTACCTGCTCGTGCTGGAGGCCAAAGAGCGGGGATTGGATACTGCCCAAGTGGTACAGACTAAAGTGATGCACTACTGGCGTCAGCATTTGGGCAACACCTATCGCCAGCTCGTACTGGGACCCAACGTGCAGGTTTCCGAGGAGGAAATACGCGCCTATTTCGCCCACAGTGGCCTAGACCGCAAGCGTCAAATGGCAGGCATTCTGGTGGAAGAGGACAGCACCGCTCAGCAAATCTATGAGCAACTCGAAGCGGGCGGGGATTTTGCCCAACTAGCCGCCGAATACACCATAGACGAACGGTCGGCTTCCCAAGGAGGCGTCTTGGGATTTATCGATCTGGAGCAGGCCCGCCGGTTGCAGATTCCAGACGAGCTGTTTCGCAGTCTGCCGAACAGAGAGCTATCCCCGATCCTGACTATGGGCGCGCGCTACCAGATCGTGCGTTTCCTCGAGGACCAGCCCGTTCCACTCGAAGAGAAACGACAGCAGATTCGCGATATACTCTACGAACGCAAGCGACTAGAGCGGGAAATTGCGGAAATTGCGGTCCTCACCCGCAAGCTGGACGTGCAACTCGTGCCACAGGGATTAGAGCTGCTATTGAACAAAGCGGCACTCCACACCTCGGTGCGGCTCGCCAATCTGGCCGCCGAGGAGGTGGGTCAGTCCCTTTTTACCTATAAGGGAGGGCATATCTCTCTCGGAGATTACCTCAATGCTCTGTGGAAGGATATGCGGGCCCTGTCCGGCTGGGGCATACGGGACAGTGCCGAAGTGGTTGACACCGCGAGGGAACTGGTTTTGATACCGGCTTTGTTGGCAGAGGCGGCACAGCGGGCTGGGTTGGCAGAGATGGCGGATGGACAACAGCGATTAGAGGAAATACGCATAGAATTCATGCTCAAACAGCTACGCCAAGAAGAGGTCATTGATCAATCTGAGGCGAGCCGGGAGGAAGCTAGGGATTTTTACGACAATAATAAAGAATTGTTCAAAGAACCGACCCAATACATTGTCGTTGAAGTGCTGGTCAAGACCAAAGCAGAAGCTGCTGGTTTGTTGCGCACCCTCGAACAAGGGGCGACCCTCGGAACGCTCGCCCAAAAGCACACCATCCGCCGAGGTATGCGAGAAGAAGACGGCTTGATGCACCTAGGCGAGTACGAGCGTTTGACCCAACCCCAGTTCTTCAAAGCAGTAAAGGCGGCCGAGCTCGACAAAATCACCGGCCCGGCCCACGTTGAAGACGGATACAGCATTTTCAAAGTTCTCAACCGTCAGGGGGGAGGGGTATCGCCCTTTTTTCAAGTCGAGAAAAAGGCCCGGGCCTTAGTGCGCGGACAGAAGCGAGAGCAACTTTTTGAAGAACTGATTGATAACCTACTGGACAAGCACAAAGAGCGGATCGCCGTATCTGACAGCGCGTTGGCGGCGGCCCTGCCCGATACGTTCCTGCAGCGCCATACACGGCAAGCCCCGACCAAGGGCGATGGTTAATAAATAAATGCGTAGGTACGTCTTTACTTGGGACAACAATCTATGGAACAGTACTCGATGATCCCGGAGACGGCCGCGAGGAGATCGGGTCTTTTGTCCACGGCGCTCTGTTTTGTAGCCTTTTTTCTCCTTATGGCTCTAAACGGAGTATGGGCCCAGTCGAGGGGTTACAGTCTGGGCGCGGACCGGGTGGCGGTGCGGACCGAGGCGCATTGGCAGGCTTGGGATTTTCCGCGGGATATGGTGACGATAATGCCATCTGGCTCGGTGCAGGCCAGATTCATACAAGTACCGCACAACGCCATACTGAATGCGGCCGACTTTAGCTATCCCATTGATGGCAGCCTGCGAGATCAATACGCCAATTCGTTTCAAGATGCAAACAACGCGCTGCTGGCGCACGGCGGTATCAAAAGGGCTGGTTCAAATCCGCAGCTAGCGGAGCGAGCCATTGACGCGGATCCGACTACAGCTTGGGAGCCGGATCCGGCCGATCCTCTGCAGGACTGGGTGTTGGAGATCGATCTTGGCCGCTTGGTGTCGGCCACCAAGGTCGTTGTGCGCTTTGCCGAAGAAGGGGACCCGTTTCTGCAATTCAGGGTGCATTCGGCAGGAGGGCAAAACCCCTTCGGCACGGCCGATCGCAGCGGTGCCTTGGACTACACCCTAGTCGGCGGTACCACCCAGCCCAATCGCACCCAGCGCGTCTTTGAGTTCGACCTCGCCCCACTGGGTGCCTCTACAAAAGAGTGGACCGGGCGCATTGTGCAGTACCTGCGCGTCGCGGCCACGGCCACCAATGGCGAGCGGGCGCAACAGCTCGCTGCCGAGGATTATCAGGCGTTGGCAGCAGAGAACCGAGGCACTGTGGAATACGTCTGGAAAATCGCCGGCGAAGAGCGCCTAGTAACGGCCGAGCGCTACGACCAGTTGCCACTTGAGCAGCAGGGCGGGGTGCGCTATTACCGGCGCGAACGGCCTCAACTCGCCGAGGTTGAAGTATGGACTGTGGGCGAGAATATTGCCTTGGGGATCGTAGCGCGCGGTGGCAATTTACGCGACGTCAATCCCAACTCTTCGCCCGAACTTGCCGTTGATGGCAACATGCGCACCGATTGGCAGGGCATGGTTTACTTTCCCACCGGGGAGACCGCCGAGTGGGGGCTGTTGAACGTAAATTTGGGCGCCCACTTTATGGTCCATGCCGTGCGCACCATCACCCGCGTCGGCGGAAGAAACCTGCTTGGTTATCTATTGCGCGGTTCGGACGGCTCGCTGGCACCTGATGGCAGTTTAATCTGGGAGGAATTGAGTGGTGAGACGCGGCAGCTAAACCAAGATACGCGGTTGTTCGAGGATCGCTTTGCGCCGCGCCCGGTGCGTTTTCTCGAATTCCGCAACCTAGATATGGCCCGCCGCACTAGGGCGCATGAAGGTCACCGCATACTGAGCACGGTGACCGAAATCCAAGTCTTCGCCAACGGGTACCTCCCAATTCTCGAGATGACTTCCGACCTCATCGATCTGGAGAGTTCCAAGACGCTGACTACCATCGAATGGGAAGCGAACACCCCTTTGGGCACAGCCGTGGAAATCCGCACCCGGACGGGAAGCGAGCTGCGCGAAGTAGACCGCTATTTCAAAAAAGACGGCACGGAAGTAGCCAACAAAGAAGAATACGAGGCTCAACCGTCCTTCTTCAGAGGAGAGATCCTTACCGAGTTCTTGCCGGGACCGGGCTGGAGCAACTGGAGTCAAGCCTACGTCAAATCGGGCGAAGTCATACGTTCCCCTAATCCCCGGCGCTATATGATGATCCAAGCGAGACTACTCAGTGGAGACGCGGCCGCTAGCCTACGGTCGATCCAAGTCCATTTCACCGCACCGCTGGTAGAGTACATTGCTGGGGAAATAGAGCCCAAGCGAAATGTCCCCCTCGGCGAACTCACCGATTTTGACCTCTTCATCCGCCCCTACTTCACGGCTCGAAGTCCGGGATTTGACCGCATCCGTCTCATGGTGCCTTCGCAAGCAAATATCGAACTACGCCAAGTAAGTTTGGGAGACGCAAGCGAATTTGCCGCCGGAAACGAGGAAATATTTGCCGAAGTGGCAAAAGACCGTTTTGAGAATGGGGCGGCGGCGGAGTTGGAATTGACCAAGGTGGCAAGCGATACGCTGCAACTCGGCTTGCCAAGGGTACTGCGGCGAGGCAGTGCGGATATTGTGCGTATCTCTTTTTCGTCGCGTGTTTTTCTGAGCGGTGCCACTTTTGCAGCCGAAGTTGGGCACTCAACGCAAGCGGATAGCTGGCAGAAGGTGGATCCAGCGGACCCGGTAGGAGACGAATTGGCCGCTGGTGAGGGGCTAACAGTATTGACGACCGCCCGCCGCGGGCCGATCGGGACCATTGAGGTAAATCCCGGCACTTTTACCCCAAATGGCGACGGCGTCAACGACACGGCTGTCTTTTCGTTTTCCGTGCTCAAAGTCAATGTAGCCCGGCAAGTAGCGGTGGATTTCTACGACTTAGCCGGCCGGCCAGTCAGGCGTCTTGCTGAGAAGCGCGATATAGCGAACGGGCTGTATCGTCTCGCCTGGGACGGACGGGATGAAAAGGGAACTTTAGTTGCTCCGGGCTTTTATCTCGCCCGTATTGAGGTGGATGACGACGTGAGGGATGCCAACTCGGCTGTCCGCCTAGTTGGGGTGGCGTATTGACTTTTGTGATGCGTCGCCGGCCGCACAACTGAACAAATGTTTATTTATTAAGGAATAAAACGCAAAGTAAATAGCTTGGAGCTAGCCAGTGCCGCCACAACGCCTATTCGCCGCTCCGGTCTTGGGTAGTGGTGCGTTTTGAGATTTCAGATTGTCTCGGTGCGCTTGCGATAGGTCTTGAGTCTCGGCGACCTGTTCAACGTTATTGACAAATCGTTTTGTCGGACTTTTCTTATCCTATAGAACTTAGAACTTCACACACAGCCGAGCGTTTTGGAGCTAAAACCTCGCCGCTTGCGGCAGCTTTAGGCGGATTAACAAGACAATGGATACAGCGTCGCTATCAAAGAGAATCCCATCGCCAAAAGCGGTGCTTGATTCGATAGTTGTGCCTTGTTCTACGCTTGCAA
This sequence comes from Candidatus Latescibacterota bacterium, assembly GCA_965116045.1. GTDB lineage: Bacteria > Latescibacterota > UBA2968 > UBA8231 > UBA8231. The sequence continues at coordinate 229,131 of OZ220478.1, forward strand.
TAACGCCGAATCCTTACTGCCGTAAGTCGTTAAAAAACAATAAGTTACCCCCCCCCCCCCCCGATTTTCTTGGGTATTAAGCACTAGCTTCATTTATCAACCTATTCGCCTCGCTCCCCTTCCTCAACGGAAGCGGGAAGGGGTATTCCTCTGCTCTGCCGCGTCGGTCAGACGTCCGCGGCGCAGAGATTCTACCAATCCCAATAACAGACGAAAACCATCCTCGGTATTCCGCGCGGCAGTCGGCGGCGACGTCGTAAGTGCCATTTCGCCGTGCAGGATTCGTCTTTCTCCCCGGCGTGTGCCCGTTCTCGAAGATCAGCCTGTTTTCCGCCTCTTTGAGACCGACCCCCTTTTGAAAAACGCCGTAACGCAGCGGCTTCGCGATAAGCCGCATCCATTTTCTCATATCCATATCCCTTTCACTATTGAGGAGATTGCATCATGAAATACGCCAAGTTGCAGATGCCGCGTTTGTCTTACGTGCTTTGGTTGCTAGCGGCTAGTCTGATGTTGGGTTGGGCTGGCGAGGCTCCGGCGCAAAAGCTATTGGGCTCTTTTGACCCGGGTTCCGTCTACGAGGGCGGTGGGGCACAAGATATTACAATAACAATAAAAACGGAAGGAGGAGTGGCGGCAAAAGCAGATATTCCGATTCAGATGGCTTTGGATCCTACCAGTCAAACCGCCAGATTCCTCGGAGATTTATTCACCGTATCCGCCATGCCCACGCTCATTATTAAGCAGGGCGCGAAAAAGGCGACTGGGACTTTTACCATAACCCCGATACCGAATGGTCGAATCGGAATTACCCCCGCCACCCCTAAGACCATTAATCTTACTAGAAAAGTTTTCGATAAGGACTCAAGGTTCTATCGTAGTTTAGGTAAGTTTGCTCACTATGATAGTTTATACCTTAGCCCTAACATCCCTATTATTTTTAATTTTGCCAGTATCAATCGAGTTAGCTTCGCCAAGAATGTGATTGAATTTCCAACTACTAAAACAAACATAACCGGATATATAGAACTCCCGTATGTGGAACTGATTGACGACGCTGCGTGGGCCGGAGCACTTAATCTTTCTTTCGATCCGTCCACGCTCACCAAGCAAGCGGATGCGACTTCTATTAAAGTGACAGGAGCCTTCGATGGCGCGTTAAACCGGGACTTTAGGACCCGGTTGGTTGTTGTTGGCAGCGATACCTTGAAGCGCGATGAGCATTACACTCTCAGTGGTTTGGATTCTCTAATCATTCCGCGGGGGAAGACTTCTTCTTCGACGTTTACCCTCGATCCGAATGGAACCAAGGATGGTGCTCTCGTAATAGGCCTTCCTGATACTTTGCTGACGGAGGTCTACAAACGGACCAATATTTATATGGGTAAAACCGTAGAAGTAAAGTTAGACATTGACCGGGATGGTTCACTCGACGACGACGGGTTTATTATTGAAAAGACGAAGTATGAGTGTTTTCAGCATCCTCGTCCTGCTAGCAACCGCGGTGGTTGGTCCGCAGTCGGAATAGATCTCAACGGCGATGGTGATGTTGGATCAGACACAAGTGGTAATGGTCTAATTGGTGCCGACGAGAGCGACCGCCTCCCGGCGGGCACCGTCTTGGTAGAAAGAACCTTGGGGATCGACTTTAACGTAGATGGCGATATTTTAGATACCTATGTGGTTCCTGCTGGCAAAGAGCTAATAGAAGCAGGTCTTATGGTAAGAGATGTCGGTGCCTCTGGTTATCCTTCCCGCATTTTTTCGACTTCTGATTCTGATGCGAATGGGACTTTTATTTTTACTAAAGCCTGTACCGACTTTAACGGCGATGGTGACTTTCTCGATGGATTCTCCGCTAACGATACCTTAAAGTATGTAAACACTTTTGTCGTTACTGTTAAGGTCAACAAAGGAACTATCACGATCGCCGACGATGCGAAGGTGAAGTCGCTTAAGCTTGCTCCGGCGGCGATTCGCGAGAACGCCGGAGCGACAGACATCACGATGACCGTTGAATTAGAGAAGGCCTTACCCAAGGCCCAGCGAGTGGACTTCGAGATTACTCCGGGGACGGGGACGCGCGATGAGCACTACACGGTGGAGGTGACCGAGGGGCTGACCATTCCAGCCGGCGACACCAAGGGCACGGCGATGCTGCGCGTTACGCCGATTGACGATAGCGATAAGAATGAGGCGCGGACATTCACGGTGAAAGCGAAGATCGGCGACGACGCCACTCAGATGAAAAACGTGGAGTTCAAGATCACCGACGATGAGGCGCTGAGCGAGAACATCACCCTAAAGGTCAGTCCGAGCGAAATCAAGGAGGACGCAGGCGAGACGACGGTAACGGTTACGGGTACGTTAGACGGCAAGGTGCTTGACGCGGATGCGACGATCACGTTGGGCGTGGATGCGGCCCCGGACAAGTCGGCGACGCGGGATTTGGACTACACGTTGGCCCTTCGTTCTCTGACGATTCCGCAAGGCGAGATCATCGGCTCGACGACGATCACGGTTACGCCGGTGAACGACGGGACGGACGACAACGACGAGACGATCACGCTGAAGTCGCAGACGGACAACCTCAAAAACCAAGACGGAGATAAGATCACGGTCGGTTCGGTGGCGATCAAGTTGAAAGATGCGGCGACCACGACCACGACCGCTACCACGACGCCGGCGACGTCCACGGGTCCGACCTTCGGCGCGGATGCGTTAGCCTTTGAGGCGACAGTTGGCCGGGCGTTTAGCGAAGTATTGCCCGAAGCGACCGGCGGCCAAGGGACGCTGATGTACAGTGTTTCGACCGCTCTGCCGGCGGGTCTGTCGTTTGACCCGGCGACGCGGACGATTTCGGGGACGCCGACGATTTCGGGTCTGTCCACGGTCGTCTATACGGCACTCGATAGCGTCGGCACCATCGGGGGACGGCGGTTCACGATCACGGTTGATGAAGCGCCGCCGGTCACGGTTGGGGTCGCCAGTGTGATGGCTTCGCAGTCGGTGGTGCGCGAAGACGGCGAGACGGCTGAAATCCGAGTTACGGCGACCTTGTCGGAGGCAGCCCCTGCAGCCGAGGCCATCCGCTTCACGATTGTCCCGCCAGCCAGTGGAGCGGTGGCCACCCGCGACGTCGATTACACGGTGACGTTGGTGGGGACGGTTACTATCGCGGCTGGCGATCGGACGGGCTCGACGACGCTTTTCCTGTCGCCGATCGACAACGACGAGGTCGATGGACATAAGTACTTGGGAGTCCGGGCGGCGGCTTCAGGCGGCTGGGATCAGGTGGACCTCCGCATTTCCGACGATGAGACGCCGAGTGCCTCGGTTTTGGTGTCAGTGATGCCGAACCAACTGAGCGAGTCAGCCGACTTGACGGAAGTGCAGGTCACGGTCGAGTTGGACGGCAAGCCGCTGGCTGACGATGCGACAGCCACCATCTTGATTGATGAGGATTCGCCAGCCACCCGCGACACCGATTACTCGGCACTGTTCAATCCGAGCATTACCATTGCGGCCGGTTCGATTGCCGGTTCGACGCGCCTTTTGGTTGACCCGGTGGCCGACGATATGGCCGAAGGGGCCGAGGCGATCCGCATCAAAGCGACACTGCCGGGCTTAGCCGAGGGATCGGCGACGCTGGTGCTGACGGAGACCGACGGCGAGGAGGAGATGATGATCCCCTTGGCATTTGTCGCCGGGACTTCGATTGCCGCGCAGTCTTATACGGCGGGCACGGCGATTCAAGGTTTGGAACTGCCAGCGGCGTTGGGTGGCGAAGGAGCCATCACGTATAGCGTATCGGATTTGCCGGCGGGGCTGTCGTTTGACGCGGCCACGCGGATGATTTCGGGCACACCGGACGCGGCCACTGATGGGGCCGTTGCGGTCACGTACACGGCGATGGCGGGCGATGAAAGCGCGTCGCTGATGTTCACGATCACGGTCAACCCAATGATGGAATTTGGCGACCTGAGCGCGTTGTTCGGCGGAGCGGGCAAGCGGGTACCTTTGCAGGCCGGGCTAAATGCAGATGCGCGGCTGTATCTGGATGCGCCGACGGCCTTGCCGAGCGTGGACGACGAGTTCGTCCTCGCGGTGCGCTTAGCCGACTTCGTCTCGGTCAGAGGCTACGGCTTGCAGATCGCGTATGACGCTGACAAGCTGGCGTTTGTTCGGGCGTTGACCCAAGACCGTGCGTGGGCGGCGCCGCAGGTGCTGGCCGAAGCCGGTGTGTTGACCGTCGTCGCCCACGGAGAAACGGTCGCCGATGGCGAGATGATGCTGAACTTAGTCTTCCGTCCGACGACCGAGATCGAAAGCACGACGCTCGAAATTACCGACAACCAGACGTATGACCGTGCGTTGGGTTTCAACCGACTGGCGTTGCCGGCACCAGTGTCGTTGCAGACGCGGCCAGCGGTGTTCTCGTTGGCCGACAACTATCCCAACCCGTTCAACCCAACGACGACGCTTCAGTATGCCTTGCCGCAGGCGGCAGACGTGGCGTTGACCGTGTATAACGTGCTCGGACAGCCGGTGCGGACGCTGGTGGCCGAGCGGCAGAATGCGGGTCGTTATACGGTGGAGTGGGATGCGACCAACGATCAAGGCCATCGCTTGTCGTCGGGTATGTATTTCTACCGCTTGCAGGCGGGCGGCGACTTCCGCGAAGTCAAGAAGATGCTGCTGCTCAAGTAGCACCCGCGGCACCGCGAGTTACGGAAATGGGATCCCAGTTTTCTGGGGTCCCATTTCTATGGTCAGTCGGGGGTAGCCGAAAGAAAGAGATCGGTATCACGGGTAGTGGTACGTTTTGAAATTCCTGCATTAGTTCTCGTCGAAACCCAAGCAGACCCGTTTGTTTAGATGGGATAGCTGAACAGGTCGCCGAGGCCCAGCCTGAACCTCGCTGACCAAGACCTACCGTAACAACCTGAAATCGCAAAACGTACCACTAACCGGTCTTGATATAGCAAAGATTCCCGGTTTAATTTGGAGTGTGCTTATGACAGCGGGAACTGCTCGACTTTTAACAGGAGACAGAGATGTGAGCGCTCCGGCCCCGATTGTCCAAAATACCTTGGTCCAGAGCCGCGCTATCAGGAGCGGCCCAGACACTCAGTAAACGCCTTGTCCGATTACTACGAACATGGGCCGCTAGTCCTGTTGCAGCGTCCGGTCGCGCTCATTGGCTTCCTCGGCGTTGATCAACACGGCTTGGGCCGCGACTTGGCCGCCTTGAGCGGCCTGCCCCTCATCGAAGTGGACCGCTGGATCGAACACGCGGCTGGCCAGTCCTTGGTTTCCCTCGTGCAGACGCAGGGTGTAGAGGCCCTGCGCCAATTAGAAGACCGCTTCCTCGCCCAAGCACTGGCCACTCGTCCGCCCGGCATCGTCGTCTTGGGCGATGGGGTGCTGCTCAAAGAAGCCAACCTCCAGCAGGTACTAGCCAAAGCGACGTTGGTGTATCTCAAATTGTCGCTGGCTAGCACCTATTGGAAGCTGCGCCACCAAGCCATAGGGGCGCATCCGCTATTGCTGCAACCGCCCGACAGTACGGCGGAACTCCGGCCGCTGTTGGCCCTGCGCCAAGGCGGCTTTGACCAAGCCCATGTAACATTGGACATGGACGCGATGACGCCAGAGGCGGCCCTGCGCCACTTGTTAGATAAACTGCCCAAGTGGGGGCAGCGCGGCCCTTAATTTAGAATTGCCCTGCCCGGCCTCCAGCGGTACTTTTTTGGCCGACCTCGCCTTTGTTCTCATCCTCTCAGGAGACTGCTCATGTTAGACCCTCAGTACCTTCTCGGCGACGAAGAGATGCAACAGTTCATAGCCGCGGGCTACCTCACGCTCAAATCCTCGCTGCCGGCCTCCCTCCACCAAGATATCTACCAACGCACCGAAGAGGTCTTTGCCAAGGAAGGCAATCCCGGCAACAACATTCTGCCTCGCGTCCCGGCATTGCAGCAGGTCTTTGACGATCCGGTCGTGCGCGGGGCTCTCGCTTCGGTGGTGGGGCCGGATTATATCATGCACACCCACCGCCATTGCCATATTAATCGAGCGGGCAGCAAGGGCGGTGGCTGGCACAAGGATAGCTATTGGGGCTATCACAAGGTGCGCTATCACCGCAATCGCTGGGTGATGATTTTCTATTACCCACAAGACGTCACCTTGGCAAACGGCCCCACCGCGGTCATGCCCGGTACGCACTACTACAACGGCCGCGCAGACGACGAGCAGGACGAGTGCCACCTGCCAGTTCTCGGCGAGGCCGGCACCTGCACCTTGGTGCATTTTGACTTGTGGCACCGGGCCATGCCCAACAGTTCGGCGATCAACCGCTACATGATGAAGTTCCAATTTACCCGCCTCAGCGAGCCGAACCGGCCGAGTTGGAACATCCAAGCCCCGGGGTGGCCAGCCAACGGCTCCGCGCCTTCTACCAAGCATCGCGTCGTGTGGTCGCGGATATGGGATTGGCATGCGGCAGCCCAAAGTCGCGCCGAGGCCAACGGGCAGATTGAGCAACTGATCGGTGCCCTTGACGGAACGTTGGAACAACGCTTGGCAGCGACCGATGCCCTCGGTGCGCTAGGGGAAAAGGCCGCTCCGGCACTAGAGGCGCTGCTCGGTGCGCTGGGGGACGAGGCCGAGCCGGTGCGTCTCAATGCGGCGTATGCGCTGGGTGCGGTGGGTGCCGTTGCCGTAGGCCCGTTGATTGCAGCCCTCGACGACGAGCGCGAACATGTGCGCCTCAATGCGGCGTATGCGCTGGGTGCGGCGGGGGAGGAAGCGGTGGACGCTTTGGTTGCGGCCCTTGGCGACGAGGGCCCCCACGTGCGGGGCTTGGCCGCGTATGCACTGGGCGACATGGGGGCGCGGGCCGGTGCTGCGGCTGCGGCTGCCTTGTGTGCATTGCGCGCCGATCCAGACGCATGGGTGCGGCGCAACGTGGCTGAGGCTCTTGGGACTATTGCGCTGAATCCGGCAGCCTCGGTGTCCGCGTTGGCGGTGCTGCTGGCCGACGAGGACGAGCAGGTGCGCTTTAACGCCGCGTACGCGTTGGCCCACTTCGGCCCGGCCGCGGCCGCGGCCACAGATGCGTTGGCCGCAGCCCTCAGCGACGGGAATCGCTACGTCCAAGGGCACTGCACGGCTGCCCTGCAACAGATTGGTACGCCCGAGGCCCAAGGCGTATTGCTACACCATTTGACCACGGCGCGTTGGTGTCCCCTAACGACCAAGGAGACCACGTTCTGAAGGCTAAAGCCCACCAATACATCGAACAGCACCAAGAGCAGTTGCGCGGCAATGTGCAGACGCTGGTCCGCGTGGATACGGTCAATCCGCCGGGGCGGAATTACCGCGCGATGACCGACGCACTCTTGGAGCACTGTCAAGGCTTGAATCTGGAGGCCAACGTCCACCGCGTCCCAGACCAAGAAGTGCGCCGCGTGCTCGGCTCGGACGAATTCCCGCGCTACAACCTGATTGCCCGGTGGGATGCTGGCCGGCCGCAGACGGTGCATTTCAATGCCCACTACGACGTGGTGCCCTGCGCCGGGCAGTGGAAATTTGGCGACCCATTTGAGCCGGGGCTGTCTGGCGATGCACTCTACGGTCGTGGCGCCGGGGACATGAAAGGGGCAATCGCCGCGTTGCTGATGGCTGTGGAGGCACTCAAGGAAACGGGTGCTGAGCCGGCTTTCAACATCGAGTGTTCGTTCACCGCCGACGAGGAAACCGGCGGCCAATTGGGTGCCGGGTGGATCGTAAAAAAGGGCTTGGTAAATGCCGATTTTGCGGTGGTTTGCGAGGGGGCGGCTGGGACGCAAGTCGGCTGCGGCCACAACGGCGTACTCTGGTTGGATGTCGAGCTGACGGGCAAGGCCGCCCACGCTTCTAGCCCAGAACAAGGGGTCAATGCCTTTGAAGCCATGTCGAGCGTAGTGCAGAAGTTGCAAGGCTACAAACAGAAACTGAATGCGTCCCCGCGCAGCTATGTGGATTTTGACGGTCGGTCGCGCAACCCCACGCTCAACATCGGCGGTACGTTCTCAGGCGGAGCGGGCGATAAGATCAACACCGTGCCGGCCCGCGCCCGCTTTTCGCTGGACCGCCGCTTAGTGCCCGGCGAACAGATCGCGGCTGTCGAGCGCGAGTTGCGACGCGCTATAGAGCGGGCCGCTGAGCCACTCTGCCGAGTGGCAGCACCTTTGCAAATCGAACCTTGCGTCGTCGATGCCGAGCACGCGCTGCCCCAGGCTTTTGCACGGGCCGTGCAAGCCGTGCGCCGCCGCACCGCTAGTTACCGCCTCAGTGCTGGTTTTACAGACCTGCACTACTTTGCGGTTGACGGCGGCCTGCCTGGTATTGGTTATGGCGTAAAGGGCGAGCGCATTCACGGGGTGGATGAGCGCGTGCGGGTGCGCGACTTGGCGTTGACAGCGCGCACCTATGCCGAGTTCATGCTGCGCGGTTTGGAGGCCCATTGAGCGAAAACTTGCGACGCTTCTTGTGGACGGCGTACGACCGCTTGGGCAGCATAGTGGGCTACAACTTGCTGTGGAGCGCGTTGAGTCTGCCTTGGATCGCCGGGGCTTACATGCTTTTGCAAGTAGGATTTGGACTGGGCGGCATGAGTCTGGTGGGAATGGCCGTCTTAGCCGGGACCCTGTTGTTGAGCGCACCGGCCACAGCCATGCTTTTCGCCGCTGGAGCGGCTTGGGCGCGGGGCCGGGACTTTGGGCTACGGGAATTCTGGACGGCTGGCCGCACGCTTTTTTGGCGCGCCCTCGCGTTGGGGTTGCTGATGGTTGCCGCGGTCGCGCTAGTGCTGGCCAACGTGGTTTTTTACCAGCGGATCGGCGGTTGGCTAGGAGTGTTTTTAGGCGGGCTGATGGTCTGGTGCCTGCTGCTGGTGGCGGTGGTGGCAGTGTATGTTTTTCCGGTGCTAGTCACCCAAGAGGGATCGGTGTGGTCCACGGTGCGCTACAGCTTTCTCCTGGCCGTCGATAATGTAAAACTATCGCTGGTTTTTCTGCTGACCGCAGGCTTGGCTCTGGGGCTTGGTGTTGCTTCTGGCTTGGGGTTGTTCTGTGGTGGTTTGGCGGCTTGGGCTTTGTGGATTAGCGTCGGTTTCCGCGCACTCTTGCCCAAATACACGGGCCAGCCGCTGCCCAGCGAGGCCCCGCGTCGGTTACGCGAACTGATCCGTCCTTGGGAGGCTTGAACATTGGACTTACCCAAACTGGTAACGGGCCGAGAGATGGCCGCGGTCGATCAGCGCACTAGTGCTGAGGCGGGTATATCGAGTGCCGAACTCATTGAGCGGGCCGGCACCGAAGTGGTTGCGGCTATTGCAGCGCGCTGGGACGGCTTGGCTGGTTTGCAGGCTGTAGTCCTGTGCGGCAAGGGCCACAACGGCGGCGACGGATTTGCCGTGGCCCGGCTCTTGCGCGCTGGCGGTGGGTCGGTGCGCGTCTTCCTCGCGACCGACCGCACAGCCGTGCAGGGGGCTGCGGCCGAGCACTTGCGGCGTTGCGAACAGGAGGGCGGAGCCGTTGAAGTGCTCGGCGAGGACTTGGCTCCGCTCGCCGCTGCCCTGCGCGCCGCCGATTTGGTGATAGACGCGCTTTTGGGCACCGGGTTGCGCGGGGCACCGCGGCCAGCTATGGCGCGCATTATCGAGCGCATTGCCGATTGCGAAAGGCCGGTCGTGGCCGTGGATATTCCCTCGGGGGTCGAGGCCGACACCGGGCAGGTACACGGCGCGGCCGTGCAAGCCGTGCTGACAGTGACCTTCGGCTTGGTTAAAGTCGGGCAGCTATTCTACCCCGGCCGGTCCCATTGTGGTGCGTTGCATCTGGCCAATATCGGCTTCCCCGAGTCCATTCTGCGCGCTGCGACGGCCCAAGCCCTGCTGCTTTCCGCCGAGGGGCTGGGGCCGCTCGTACCGCGCCGCCGTGGCGACGAGCACAAGGGAAGTTGTGGGACGGTGGCCGTGGTGGCGGGTTCGGTGGGTATGACTGGGGCGGCCGCATTGACGGCGGATGCCGCGCTCAGGAGCGGAGTCGGTCGCGTCCATCTAGGAGTGCCGGCGAGTCTCAACGACATTCTCGAAGTCAAGCTCTCGGAGGTGATGACCCGTCCGTTGCCCGAAGTGCGCAAGCGGCGCTGTTTGTCGCTGCGGGCCTTGGGCGAGGTGCGCGCTATGTTGACGCGGGCCGATGTCTTGGCTTTGGGGCCGGGTTTGGGGCGCTATCGAGAGACCGAGGAGTTGGTGAGGCGGCTGGTGTTGCAAACCGAACTACCCCTCGTTGTGGATGCGGACGGGCTTAGTGCATTGGCCGGTCGAGCCGATGTGCTAAAGGGCCGCTCGGCACCGCTGGTTCTCACGCCCCACGTGGGCGAGTTCGCCCGCTTGAGCGGATTGACCAAGCAGCGGATTGCCGCTGCGCCGCTGGCTGTGGCCCGCGACTTTGCTGGCGACTTGGGCGCGACGCTCGTGTTGAAGGGTGCGCCGACCGTCGTGGCGCTGCGCGATGGGCGGGTGGCGGTCAACTCTACGGGTAATGCGGGCATGGCCACGGCTGGGTCGGGCGACGTGCTGACCGGGCTCATCGCCGGGCTGATGGCCCAAGGACTAGACCCGGAAGCCGCGGCTTGCCTTGGGGTCTATGTCCACGGTCGGGCTGGGGATCGGGCGGCTGAGCGGTTGGGGGAATGGGGGATGCGGGCGGGCGATATAGCCGACGAAATCGCCTTGGCCATGGTGGACGCAGCGCGGTCTGCTTGACATGTTTGAAGCGATACTTTAATCTGAAATGGAAGCGGGTGCCGGTGTGGGTGCTCCTTGGCTTTTGCACATTTAATTTACAGAGTTTGCACTATGGCTGACGTCAAAGATGCCATTGAAGAAATGATCGAAGAGTCCTACTTGCTGGGGCTTTCGGAAGAGGAAATTCTCGCCGATTTTAGTCGTTTTATAGACACCTGCTATACCGTTATTCAGGACAATGTGAAAAGCCGCGAAGCGCTCAGCCGCTTGGCCGAGAATTTGGCGCGCGAGAAGACTAGTACTCGTCTCGCCGACCAATCCACTGATCTGGGCAAGGTCGCGGCCCGGGATGCCCAGCGGGCCTGTGCTGAAAAAGCGGCGCGCCGCAAGCGCATGGTCCTAAAGGCCATTGCCGACTACGATCCCCAGCTAGTCCGCCTCATCAACAAGCAGCGCTTTCAGGCCGCGCTCCAAGAAGAAGTGGTGCGCCCCAAGTTCAAGGTCAGTCAGGGCCGCGATTGGGAGTGCTACGGCCGACTCTTGCTCAAGGCCGGTTATACCACTGTGATCGCGCTTCTTTTGCTCCTCATATACTTAAGGCTTTAACTGCTTGCGTCTGGCCGACGGGGATGGGTGTTTAGCCGGTCTTTTGCGGTATTATGTCAAGGAAGAATTGAGATTTGTACTGTGCCGGCCAATCAGCGTAAATCTGTAGCCTAAACTTGCCGCAAATTCGCAATGACTACGGATTTACTACCCGATTTCATCCGCAAGTACTACGAAGTCCACGAGTGGAAGCACGCCTGCGCGATACTAAACGAGGATTTTCCCGATGAGTGGAATGACATTATTTCGGCCTTACAGGAGTTCCGCCTTAAGAAGAGCTGGATAGTGAAACCCGGTGGTGGGAAGTCCGCGATTTCGTCTTTCATTGACAATTATCTATACAAAAGGTACTGGGAAGAAAAGGAATTCTCGACGAGGGTCGTAGTGGACGAAGCTATCCGCGACGCACCAACGCACAAAATAGACTGTTTCCGCAATCGAGTGGCTCTCGAAATAGAATGGAATAACAAGGATCCATTCTACGACCGGGACTTGAATAACTTTAGGCTGCTTTTCGAACTTCGAGCCATCAGCGTCGGCGTCATCATAACTCGGTGCGATGAACTCCAAGACCTCTTCAATGCCCTGAACAAAGGGCCGTCTTACGGGGCATCGACAACGCACATGAGCAAGCTACTCCCGCGAATCGAAGGCGGTGGCGGTGGCGGCTGTCCCATCTTGGTGTTTGGTATCTCGAAAAAGCTGTATGTAGAGGACGAGTAAATGACGACAGCGAACGATTTGCTCGACGCGGTCGACGGGCAGAAGTTTTCGACCATTCTCGCCGATCCGCCGTGGCAGTTCCACAATAGGACGGGTAAGATGGCACCGGAACACCGGCGTTTGTCTCGATATGCGACGATGGCCTTGCAGGACATTGAGAGCTTGCCGGTCGAATCAATCGCGCTGGAAACCGCGCACTTGTACTTGTGGATACCCAACGCGCTGTTGGCTCACGGGCTGCGAGTAATGGATAGTTGGGGATTCAGCTACAAGACGAACATCGTCTGGTACAAGGTGCGAAAGGATGGCGGGCCGGACCGGCGGGGCGTGGGATTCTACTTTCGCAATGTGACGGAAATGATCCTGTTCGGCATCCGAGGTAAGAACGCCAGAACGCTACAGCCCGGGCGCAGCCAAGAAAACATCATCGTCTCGCAAAAGCGAGAACACAGCAGGAAACCAGACGAGCAGTACGACTTGATTGAGGCGTGTAGTCCGGGGCCCTTCATTGAATTATTCGCACGAGGGCCGCGCAAAGGCTGGTTCGGGTGGGGCGATCAGGCCAATGAGTACGCTCCAGACTGGGCTACGTACTCGAATCACTCGCAGCCCACTGCACAGCTTCCCCTACTTTGATCCGACCACACTTCGCATTTGCTAAAACTCCATGCCCAAACGCACAGACATTGAGAAAATAATGCTCATCGGCTCCGGCCCAATCGTCATTGGCCAAGCCTGCGAGTTTGATTATTCGGGAACGCAAGCCTGTAAGGCACTGGCCGAAGAAGGCTACGAAATCGTCTTGGTCAATAGCAATCCGGCCACGATTATGACCGATCCCGAGGTGGCCCACCGGACCTATATCGAGCCGATCACGCCGGAGATTTGCGCGCGGATTATCGCCGCGGAAAAGCCGCAGGCACTCCTGCCGACACTCGGCGGTCAAACCGCGCTCAACACGGCGGTGGCTTTGGCCGAAAGCGGTGTTCTCGCCGAGCACAACGTCGAGATGATTGGTGCGCCACTCGACGCGATCAAGATGGCCGAAGACCGCGAGCTTTTCAAAGCGGCCATGGATCGAGCCGGATTGGATATGCCGCGCGGCGCTTTCGTCCACAGCCTCGAAGAAGCACAAAAGCACCAAGCCGAATTGGGCTACCCAACGATCATCCGCCCTGCTTTTACGCTGGGAGGCTCTGGCGGCGGCGTGGCGTACAACGCCGAGGAATTCGCGTGGATCGTGCGTCATGGCCTCGATCTAAGCCCGATTGACGAGGTGCTGATTGAGGAATCGGTGCTCGGATGGAAGGAATTCGAGTTGGAGGTCATGCGCGATCACCGCGACAACGTAGTCATCATCTGCTCGATAGAAAACTTCGATCCCATGGGCGTCCACACCGGCGATAGCATCACGGTCGCGCCGGCCCAGACCTTGTCCGACAAGGAATATCAGCACATGCGCGACGCGGCCATCCGCATCATACGCGAGATCGGGGTAGATACTGGCGGGTCCAATATCCAGTTTGCCGTCAATCCCGCAGACGGCCGCATGGTCGTAATCGAAATGAACCCCCGAGTCTCGCGCTCCTCGGCGCTGGCGTCCAAAGCAACGGGCTTTCCCATCGCCAAGATCGCCGCCAAACTGGCCGTGGGCTACAGTCTCGACGAAATCCCCAACGACATTACCCGCGAGACCCCGGCCTCCTTTGAGCCGACCATCGACTACGTGGTGACCAAGATTCCGCGCTTTACCTTTGAGAAATTTCCCAGTACGCCAGATGTGCTCGATACCCAGATGCGCTCGGTCGGCGAGACCATGGCGATTGGCCGCACCTTTAAGGAATCGCTGCAAAAGGGCCTGCGCTCGCTAGAAGTGGGCCGCGCGGGTTTTGGTGCCGACGGCAAGGATTTCAGCGCGGCCCAAGTGGCCGACGAGGAACTGCGCGAAAAATTGCTGCGTCCCAACTCGCAGCGCATGTTCTACCTCAAGCTGGCCATCGCCAAAGGCTACACCCACGATGAACTCTATGGTCTGACGGGCATTGACCCGTGGTTCCTCGACCAACTCTACCAGCTTTTTGAACTTGAACAACAGCTAAGGCGGGCAGATGTGCTCGCCGATGTCGCCTTGTTGCGCCGCGCCAAGGAATGGGGATTCAGCGACCGCCAACTGGCGCATCTCAAGGGCTGCGACGAGGTCAGCGTCCGGCAGCGTCGCCGCGAGTTGGATATTCGCCCGGTATACAAAACAGTCGATACTTGCGCCGCTGAGTTCGAGGCCCACACGCCGTACCACTACTCGACGTACGACCGCGAGGACGAAGTACAGCGCTCGACGCGCCAGAAAATCGCCATCCTCGGCGGTGGGCCGAATCGCATCGGCCAAGGGATCGAGTTCGATTACTGCTGCGTCCACGCGTGTTTCGCGCTGCGCGAAATCGGCTATGAGACCATTATGGTCAACTCCAATCCCGAAACGGTCAGCACGGATTACGACACGGCTGACAAGCTCTACTTTGAGCCGCTGACGATCGAAGACGTACTACACATTGTCGAGCGCGAAGCTCCAGACGGCGTCATCGTGCAGTTCGGCGGGCAGACGCCGCTGAACTTGGCCGTCGAACTAGAGCGCGAGGGTGTGCCGATCATTGGCACCTCGCCCAGTAGCATTGACTTGGCCGAGGATCGCCAGCGCTTCGGTCAGTTGTTGAACGAACTGGGCATCCGCCAGCCGGCCAACGGCATGGCCGCTAGTTGTGAAGAGGCGTGCGCGATTGCCGCGCAGATTGGCTTTCCGGTCTTGGTGCGGCCCTCGTACGTGCTGGGCGGACGAGCCATGGTCATCGCCTACGATGTCGAAAGCCTCGAAACCTACATGAACGAGGCCATTGAGGTCTCGCCCGAGCGACCTGTGCTCATCGACCGCTACCTGCAAGGCGCGGAGGAATTCGACGTGGACGCCGTGGCTGACGGGACGGATGTGGTCGTCGGCGGGATCATGCAGCACATTGAACACGCTGGCGTGCATTCGGGCGACAGTGCCTGCGCCTTGCCGCCCTACGACACGCCGGCCAAGCACATCGAAGCCATGCGCGAGCACACCCATGCGCTGGCGCGCGCCCTCGACGTGATTGGCCTGATGAACGTGCAATACGCCGTCTATCAAGGCGAAGTCTATGCGATTGAGGTAAATCCCCGGGCTTCGCGCACCGTGCCGTTTGTCAGCAAGGCCATTGGCCGGCCGCTGGCCAAGATCGCCGCGCTGGCCATGGTCGGGGTGCGCTTGCGCGAGCAGGGTTTTACCGAGGAGGTTGCGCACACGCATATATCGGTCAAGGAGGCCGTGTTGCCCTTTATAAAATTCCCCGGGGCCGATAGCCTGCTGGGGCCGGAGATGAAGTCCACGGGCGAAGTCATGGGCATTGGCCGCGACTTTGGCACGGCCTTCCTCAAGGCGCAGATGGGGGCGGGGTCGATGCTGCCGTCGTGCGGCCGGGTTTTTATCAGCGTGGCCGACTGCGATAAAGAGGATGTCTTGCCGGTGGCGCGTCGGTTGTGCGCGGCCGGATTTGAACTGGTGGCTACGCAGGGCACACGCGATTTCCTCGGCAAGCATGGCATCGCTGCGGAGCGGGTACACAAAATTCACGAGGGTAGTCCGCACATTGAAGACGCGATTCGCAGCCGCCAGATTGACCTGATTATCAACACTCCGCTCGACGAACCTTCTTACTACGACGACTTTGCGGTGCGTCGAGCCGCAGTCGTAACCGGTGTGCCCTATACGACGACGATGGCTGGCGCTCGGGCTGCGGCCGCGGGCATCGAAGCGTTGCAACGCGCCGAATTGGGCGTGCAATCCCTGCAGGACTACCATCGGAGCTAGGAGATAGCTCGTGCGGACCGCGCCCTTGGTGCTGTTGCTGGTTAGTTGTCTGGCGATTTCGGCCTGCGTCTATTTCAACACATTTTACAACGCCAAAAAATCCTTCCGCGAGGCCGAGAAAGAACGGCGCAAGCACGAAGAGACCTACGCCGACTGGGCCTTTGACCGGGCGGGCCCCGAATTGCAGCGCCAGCGCTCGCGGCAGGCCGACCAACTCTACGACAAAGCCGTGCGCAAGGCGTCCAAAGTGCTCGACGAATACAAGGAGAGCGACTTGGTTGACGACGCCATGTTCCTGATCGGCCAAGCGTATTACTGGCGCGGCGAATACCTCAATGCTCAAGAGTCGTTCCGCGACTTGGAAACCTTTTTCCCGTCCAGTCCGTACTTCGATCAAGCCCGCTACTGGCGCGCCCGCTGCCTAGAGGAGCAGCGGATTGACGACCAAGCGCAGTCGCTCTACCGAGCGCTTTTTGACGAGGCCGCGGAAAAGATCGCCGTTCAAGCGGGCTTGCACTTAGCTGAGATGGCGTACGACCGCGAGGACTACATAGCAGCCATTCGAGAATATCGGGCGACGTTAGCAGCCTTTCCCAAGAACGCGATGCGCGCTCAGTTGTGGTTGCGTTTGGGCGAAGCGCTGATAGCCTTAGAGGATCCGGTCCGCTTGGATGAGGCGCTCGCGGTTTTTGACGAAGTGCTAAAGGCCAATCCAAGTGACGGTCAAAAGTACCGCGCCCAGCTCAACAGCGGACGCGCCCTCTACGCTATGGGTGCGGAAGACGAAGCCCTAGATACATACGTCAGCCTACTCGACGAGGGCGGCTTTCGTCGCTTTGAGGGCCGCACCCGGCTTCTGATCGGCGAGTGGTATCAGGGCCGCCGCTTGCTCGACGAGGCATTGGCTGAGTACGAGCAGGTGCGCAACGACTTTCCCCAAACGCCCTCGGCAGCTATGGCCTTGTATCGCATCGGCTTGCTGTATCTACAGGAATACGGGGATACCGAGTTGGGGCGCGAGTACCTTGAGGAGAGCAGCCGCGAGAGCCCCGGAGCGCAGGGTGTGCTTTTGGCCCAGGAGATGATAGGGCACATGCGTCGGCTGGAGCAGTTCCAGCGCCAGATCCACCGCGCCGATTCGCTCTACGCCGACTCGCTGGGCGCGGTACAGGGGCCGCTGTTGTGGCAGGCCGCAGCGGAGCCGGCCGACACAGTGGTAGTGGCGCGGAGTTTGGATGTGCTGGACGACCTGTTCAGCGCGTGTGAACTCTATCGCGACAGCATCGGTCAGGCCGATTCGGCCCGCGCGTACTACGAGGAAGTAATCCGCCGCTTTCCAGACAGCGACCAATTGCCCCGCGCCGTGTACAGCCTCGCTTGGATCGAGCTGCAAATGCGCGACGACGAAGAGGCTGCTAGGCCCTATTTGCGGCGGTTGATTGAGGAGTTTCCCACCTCGGCCCACGCTAACGAAGCCCGCCGCTTGCTGGGGCAAAAGCTCGAGGCCACAGCCGAAGAGCTAGCGGCCCGCGAGTTTGCGCGGATCGAAACACTGCGCCTAGCGCAACCCGAAGCTACCGAGGTGTACATCCCCCTGTTGGACAGTTTGAGCCATGCCTTCGCCGGTACGCCGAGTGGGGGGAAAGCGGCGTTTTTGGCGGCCAATACCTTCGAGAATGTCGTTGGCGATACGGTCGCGGCCGAACAGCGCTATCAGTTGTTGCGCGAAGAGTTTGCCGAGACGCGGTTCGGCAAGTTGGCCCAGCAGCGGTGGGAAGTGCGCGAGGAAAGACTCATCGACAAACTGGAGCGCAGCCTAAAGGCGGTCGGCGGCCAGCTCGGCCTAGGGGAGCGGATTGAATTGCTCGCGTTGGAACCGGACACGCTCGACACGGTGGCGTTGGCGCGTAAATACATCGGCTTTGCCGAGCGTGCGCAGCGGCGCGGAGATGTTGCGCTAGCCCGCGATTTTTACGAGCGGAGCATCAGCGAGCAGGTCGCCAATCCGCGCGCGCTGTATCAACTGGGCAACATCAACTGGGAGGAGGGCTATTTCAACGACGCCATTGAGTTCTACCGCCAGGCTCTATCCTTTGACAAGAGGAACCTCAACCTCTACTACCGACTCTGGCGCGCCTTTACCGAACAGGGCCTAGAGGACTCGGCCAACTACTACCTGCGGGAGGTCGCACAACGCGACCGCAACAGCGCGCAGGTTCGCTTTTTGTTGGAGCAGTACCCTGATTTTCAGGAGGGCCAAGACCGCGAGGACTTGGACGTAGAAGCGATGATCGAGCTCGACTTGTCGATTCCGCCCGACGAGTTGGGATGGAAGGAAGGCGACTGGGCGCTGAGCGATTGGCCGCTGGTTCGGCAGGTGGTTCGGCCAGTTTATCCGGCGGCGGCTGAGGATTCGGCTGAGGTGTTGCTCGACGTGCTAATCGACCGCGAGGGACGGCCCGAGCAAGTGGAGGTCTTTCGCGGGGAACCGCCTTTTGTCGAGAGCGCGGTGGATGCGGCGTATGGCTATAGCTTCTATCCCGCAGTGCGCCGCAACGGCGAGGAGATCAAGTCGTGGGTCGAGTTGACTGTGCCGTTTGGCTTGCCACAAGACAAAGGGGAAAAGCCGTGATTGACGAGCAAGCGCGGCTGTTGAGCAACCGCGAGGTTGCCGCAGACTTCTATTTGGCGCGTCTTAACGCACCCTACATTGCCGCGCGGATTGAGCCGGGTCAGTTCGTCAACATTCAGGTCGGCGCGGGTATTACTCCCTTGTTGCGCGTCCCGCTGAGCGTTAGCGGCGTCGATCGCGAGGCCGGCATTATCGAGGTATTGTACGAAGAGGTAGGACCGAAGACCCGAGCACTGAGCCGATGCGAGCCGGACGCAGTCTTGCCAACTCTCGGCCCGTTGGGCAAGGGGTTCGCGCCGCCGCCCGAGGACGCGCAGGTCGTGCTGGTTGGCGGCGGAATTGGCGTGCCGCCGCTGTTGTACTGGGGATTGGAACTGAGGCAACGCGAGCACCAAACTGCGCTGTTGGTTGGGGCGCGGACGGCCGACAAGCACTTGCCCAGCCAATTGCTGGCACCGGCTGCGGACCTAGTGCGCCTCGCCACCGACGACGGCAGCCTTGGACACGCGGGCTTAGTCACCGATTTGTTGCAGCACGAGCTGGCTGAAAAAGGGCCGGGCGCGGTTTATTGCTGTGGTCCGCACGGGATGATGCAGGCCGTAGCGGCTATATGCCTAGAGGCCCAAGTTCCGTGTCAGGTTTCTCTCGAAGAGTACATGGCTTGCGGCATCGGCATCTGCGTGGGCTGCGCTGTCGAGCTGGCGACGACAAAAGGCGACGCGGATTACGGTCGCTACGCCCGCATTTGCGTGGATGGGCCGGCATTTGACGTGCGGCAAATAAAATGGAGTAGCGCATGGCCGACCTGAGCATAGACTTTGCTGGTGTGCAACTGCGCAACCCGGTGCTGCTGGCTTCGGGCACCTGCAACTACGGTCAGGAGCTTTTGCCGCTGACTAATTTTGCGCGCTTGGGTGGGCTGGTCACCAAGACCATTACTCCGCAGCCGCGGGGCGGCAATCCACCCCAGCGCATCGTCGAGACGCCCGCCGGAATGCTCAATTCCATTGGCTTGCAAAACCCTGGGCTAGAGGCTTTCATCGAGCAGCAATGGCCTTTGTTGGCCGATTTGGACGCGCAGGTTGTGGTAAATATCGCTGGATTCGCGGTTGAGGAATTCGGACAGATGGCGGCGAGTCTCGAAGCGTTGCAAGGCATTGCTGCGCTGGAGGTCAATATATCCTGCCCTAATGTCGAAGCGGGCGGCGACAATTTCGCCACGCGACCCCAAACTGCGGCCGCCGCCATTGCCGCGGTTCGCAGCCGCACTCAGCGACCGGTCATCGCTAAGCTGACGCCCAATGTCACAGATATTGCCGAAGTTGCCCGTGCCGTAGTGGATGCGGGAGCGGATGCGATCTCGCTGATCAATACGCTCGTTGGCATGGCCATTGACGTGGAGCGGCGGCGGCCCGTCTTGGGCGGTATTACCGGTGGCTTGTCCGGCCCGGCGATTAAGCCCGTAGCCCTCGCCATGGTGTGGAAGGTGGCCCAAGCTGTCGCCGTGCCGATCATGGGCATCGGCGGCATCACCACCGCGCGCGACGCGCTGGCGTTCATGGTTGCGGGTGCTTCTGCCGTTCAAGTCGGCACGGCCAGTTTTGCCAACCCCAACGCTGGCGTCGAAATCGCTGAGGACCTCCACGCCTATTGCGACGAGCGCGGCATGGACCGCATTGCTTCGCTAGTGGGCAGCTTGAATTGTTAGCTATCCTTGTTCTTTTAAGGCGTCGGTTCAGATTTACAAGGTATGATTCCGCGCCGGACTCATAAAATCGTTGTTGACGCCTTGGACCGACAAGCAGCGGTCGCCCTAATTGGGCCGCGTCAGGCTGGCAAGACGACGCTCGCTTACGAGATCGCAGAGCGTGTGGACGCGCTGTACCTAGATCTCGAATCGAGCGTTGATCGGGCGAAACTCGCCGATGCGAGGCTTTTTCTCATCGAGTACGAAGACCGGTTGGTTATTCTCGACGAGATCCGTCGTGCGCCCGGGCTGTTTCCCCGAACTCCGCGGCATGATCGACCAAGGCCGGAGACGCGGAAAGCGGACCGGACGTTTTCTGATCCTCGGATCGGCGTCCGTAGAGCTGCTCAGGCAGTCGGGGGAGAGTCTGGCCGGCCGGATTGAGTACGTGCCGCTCACCCCGTTCGACGTGCTGGACACGTCGCCGGAGATCGCGTCCGCGACGAAACTATGGGTGCGCGGCGGGTTTCCCGACAGTCTGCTGGCGGCGAGCGATGGCGATAGCCTAATTTTCCGCCGCAACCTGATTCGCACCTACTTGGAACGGGACGTATCCGAGTTTAGCGGACGGCGCATACCGGCCGAAACGCTGGAGCGGCTGTGGACCATGCTCGCGCATAGCCAAGGTGCATTGCTGAACGCATCAAAGCTAGCCGCTAGCTTGATGGTCAGTAGCCCAACGGTGGCCGGTTATATCGATTTGCTGGTCGATCTGTTGCTGGTGCGCCGCCTGCGACCATTCCACGCCAACACTGGCAAGCGCTTCGTTAAGTCCCCTAAAATTTACATCCAAGATAGTGGTCTGGTCCACGCTCTGCTCGGCCTTGACAGCCACAACGCGCTCATAGGCCATCCCATCGCCGGTGCTAGCTGGGAAGGGTTTGTCATTGAGAACTTGTTGGCCGCGGCCCCGTCCGGGACTGCTGCACATTTCTACCGCACTCAAGCCGGAGCCGAGATCGACTTGGTACTGGAGTTGCCGGGCGAGAGCGCAATCTGGGCCATTGAAGTCAAACTGGGGCTGGCGCCTAGCATTGGCCGCGGGTTCTACAACGCCTGCGAGGACGTCGCACCGCAACGGGCCTTTGTCGTGTACTCGGGCGATGAGCGCTACCCACTGTCAACAGACGTCGAAGCGATTGGCCTGCGGTCTATGGCCGAGCTACTCTACAAGCAAGTGCGCGGCCCCGCTTAAATCCGCTTCTACTGGCTTCGATGCTGCCTACTGCATCGGCACGAAACGCACAGGTAGGAGTTTGCGCTGACTGAGGCCGGCCGCGCTGCGCTCTACCAAGACCAAGTGCTGGCGTTGGGTGCCTAATGGGAGGATAAAACGGCCATTAGGCGCTAGCTGTTCGGTGAGCGCGGGCGGAATGGTCGCGGGTGCGGCCGAGCTCACAATGGCGTTAAAAGGGGCGGCCTCGGGCCAGCCCATGCGGCCGTCGCCGACGCGGAGAGCGACCTGGGCATAGCCTGTGTCGGCGAGTGTGCGCTGGGCGTGTGCGGCCAGTTCGGAAAAGAATTCAATGCTATAGACTTGGCCGGCCAACTCGGCGAGCAGGGCGGTCTGGTACCCAGAGCCGGTGCCAATCTCCAAGACCCGTTCTTTGCCCTGTAAACCGAGTGCCGCGAGCATGTAGGCCACGACGTATGGCTGCGATATGGTTTGGTCTGCGCCGATGGCCAGCGGGTGATCGGCATACGCGTGGGTGCGCAGGGCTTCCGGGACGTAGCAATGCCTTGGAACGCGAGCAAAAGCCGCGAGTACGCGCGAGTCGCGAATGCCGCGCTGGCTGAGTTGCTCGCGCACCATAGCGCGGCGTTGGTCAGCATAGGAAGTCATCGCGTATGTTGGAGGAGGGCTAAGGCAGCATCTATGGCGGCCGCAGTGGGGATTGCAGCGATGTCAGCGGCTGGTGCTTGCAGGATTTGGCTGCACTTGCCACGCGGTGCCCACAGCCGGGGATCGGTGGGGCCAAACAGCGTCAGGGTCGGGGTGCCGACGGCCGCGGCTAGGTGCCCAGGGCCGGAGTCGTTGCCGATGAAGAGTGCGGCTTTGGCGAGCAGGCCGGCGAGGGATCGCAGGTCTGGGGGGTGGAGTGCGCGTAGGGCGCCGACTGCGAGTTGGCGCGCGCGTTCGACCGGGCCGCACAGGAGCGCGGTATGCCAGCCTTTTTTTTGCAACGCGCTGGCGAGGACGTGAAAATTCGCCACGGGCCAGCACTTGGCTGGCGAGCCACTGCCTAAGTGGATGACGACTTCGGGCGCAGCCGCGAGCGCATCTACATAGCCGTAGTCTCTGGGCCGCAGCGCGATGCGTGGAGCGCGGTCGCTGACGGGCAGCCCCCATTGCCGCAAGGGGCTTAGCAAGTGATCGACAATGTGCCCACGGAAATCAGCCAGAGGCCGCGGATCCCACAGCAGCACGGGGCCGGCGATGGCCTGGCGCAGTTGCGGGCCGAAGTGTTGTTGGGCATTTGTCGCATAGGCTAGCACGCGCTGCGTAGCGGCGAAGAGCTCGCGGGTGGCTGAGGGAAGCGGCCCAGCGCGGTGCAGGGGAATTAAGCGCGGGTCTTCGCTGTCGAGGATGGAGGCCGTTGGGCCGAGCGCTAGGGTCGCCGGATGGCCGATGAGGAGCAAGTCAGTGGCGGGAAAGGCTTGGCGCACAGCATGGATGGCGGGTAGGGTGAGGACAAAGTCGCCGATGGCCCCGCCGCGAAATATGGTTATCGCGCTCAATTTTGCCGCTCCACTGTAGGCGTCTCTTGCCCACTAGGAAATTTTTGCATAATTTTTACGTTTCTGTTTACGCG
This sequence comes from Candidatus Latescibacterota bacterium, assembly GCA_965116045.1. Lineage (GTDB taxonomy): Bacteria > Latescibacterota > UBA2968 > UBA8231 > UBA8231. Next base: position 252,336 of record OZ220478.1, read on the forward strand.
ACAACTATCTGAAGGAGTTGGCCTTATGGGGGCCTTAATTGGCAAGAAATTGGGAATGACGCAAGTGTACAACAAGCGCGAGGAACTCACGCCAGTGACGATCGTCGCGGCCGGGCCCTGCCCGGTGGTACAAGTGCGAACCGAAGAGGACAATGGATACGCGGCTTTGCAACTCGCATTCGACGAAGTGTCAGAGCGCAAGCTGACCAAGCCGCAAAAGGGCCATCTGGGCAAAGCCGGCGTGAGTGGGCATCGCATCCTGCGCGAATTTCGCGGCGAAGAGGGTGAGTTTGAAGTCGGCCAAGTCTTGGACGTGAGCCAGTTTGAGGTCGGCCACCGAGTCAAAGTGACGGGCAAATCCAAGGGCAAGGGGTTTGCTGGGGTGGTCAAGCGCCACGGTTTCCGCGGCAAGAACGCCAGCCACGGTACGCCCGATACCGTGCGCCACGGCGGCTCCATCGGCCAGGGCACGACGCCGGGTAAGGTGTGGAAGGGCAAGAAAATGTCCGGCCAGATGGGCAACAAGCGAGTCTCCACCAAGGGGTTGACCGTCGAACGGATCGACGCAGATCGCAACTTGCTATTCCTCAAGGGAGCGGTGCCGGGCGGGACCAACGGCTACGTCCTGATACAGACCATTTAAGCCCTCTGTCTTAAGAGAGCTGCGAGGCGGTGCCCGGGGTGGCATCGCCTCTTTTTTTATCCAGGGGGCCACTGCATAGGGCGGCCGCCCAGCAGGTGGACGTGGAGGTGAGCGACCGTTTGCCCGCCGTCGGCACCGGCATTGATGACCAAGCGGTAGCCCGTTGCGGCTAGGCCCTGCTCTGCGGCGATCTGGCTGGCTTTGAGCAGTAGGTGACCGAGCAGGGGGCCGTGCTCGGATGCGGCGTGTTGCACGCCAGCGACGACTCTCTTGGGGATGACGAGGATGTGCGTCGGAGCTTGGGGCTGAATGTCGCGGAAAGCCAGACAGGCGTCGTCCTCATAGACGATGTCGGCGGGAATTTCGCGGCGGATAATTTTGCTAAAAATGGTTTCACCGCCTGCAGGCGGCGGGAAAAGCGTTTCCTCGCTCATCGGCCTTTCTCACTTGGCTTAGGGACTTAGGGTGTGGCGGATTATAGGCGCGGCGGCGGGAGACGTCAAGCGGGCTACTAACTATGGATTTGAGCATCGTCATACCCGCGTACAACGAAGAGAAGCGGATTCTCACGGCCTTGGAGCAGACGCTCGCGTTGCTACAGCAGCGGCCTTGGTCCGGTGAATTGCTGGTCGTGGATGACGGCAGCACGGATCGCACGGTCGCCTGCATTGCGGAGTACGCCCGCGCACATCCGCAAGTCCGCTGTGTGCAAAACGACCGCAACCGAGGCAAGGGTTATTCTGTGCAGCACGGCGTGGCCGAGGCCCGGGGCCGGTACATCGGCTTTATGGATGGCGACTACAAGACCGACATCGCCGCGCTCGATCAGGTGATGCCCTTGCTGGCAGCCGGGTGGGACGGGGTGATCGGCGACCGGACGCTGAGTGCGACCGAATTCGTCGTCGCGCGCCGGCGCTACCGCCAGTGGGGGAGCAAGGCGTTTGGCTGGCTTTTGTGCGCGCTGATGGGCTTGGGCGAGTTCGGCGATACTCAGTGCGGATTTAAGTTTTTTCAGGCCGCGGTAGTGCGCGACCTCTGCGCCCGGCAGCAGATCGCCGGGTTTATGTTCGACGTGGAACTGCTGCTACTGGCGCGCCAATCGGGCTACCGCATGGCAAAGATCCCCGTGAAGTGGCGCTTCGATCCAGATAGCCGCTTTAATCCGGTGACCGGGACGTTGGCCAATCTCAAGGATTTGGCGCGGATCCGCTGGGTGCATCGCCGTCGATCTTGAGCGGTCAAATGCTGTCGTCAATCTCGCGGATCAAAGAGGCTAAGCGCCCTAGGCATACGGTGAGAAAAATCTCTTGGGCAACAGGCGACTCTTGCCGCACCGGGCTGTTGATGAAACGGCCAATGGCGATGATGACTACGTACACCGAGAGCACATCGTATGCTTGGTCCCTAGTGGCCGAGAGTCCGTCGCGCACGGTGCGTATGACCTGCCGCATGGCCTCGACTAGCGCCTCGCCCCGTTCCTCTTCATAAGCGACGACCACCTCCCGGCACAGGGTCTTTAACTGTGTGCGGTACTCGGCGTTGACGCAGCGAGCTCTTCCCAAGGAGTCCGTTGCTCGGCGCAGCAGGCGGCTAATAGCGGCGACGCGGTCGGTATCCTCGCGCGAGAGCAAGCGGTAGAACTGGTCGCCAGCACCTAGGGCGCGGCAGACCCCGTTGAGTAGCTGCAAGCGCACGGCTGGGGAGGGGAAGTCGGGCAGGTGGCCTAGCGCAGGTCTGACGATGCGGCGATCTTGGCGTGCGCCGAGGACATCGACCAGCGTCGGGAAGGTCAAGGGGTCGAAATCGCTGCCAAAGTGCCAGAAGAGCAGTTCGTGGACTTCGTCCCCGCGAATGCTGGCTAGGCCGCGGATAGCGCTGATGCGCACCCGGGGATCGGCGTCGTCCAGTGCCTCGACTAGCGGATCAATGCTCGTAGAAGATCCGAGGCGGCCTAGGGCCTCAGCGGCTTCGCTGCGGATGTCTGAAGCCCCGTCGAGTAACTCGCGCACCAAGGGTTCGGTCGCGTTTTTCGATCGACTTTCGCCCAGGGCGCGGGCGGCGGCGCGGCGCACCCGGGGGCTGGCGTCGGCTAGGGCTTGGACCAATTGCTCGATGGCGAGGGGGTTGCCTGAACGGCCCAGGGCCTCGGCGGCGCGGGCGCGGGTTTCCTCGGCCGTGGCTAGGCTGAAAATGGTGGCGTTGTAGGCGTAGCTGAGGACATTGCCGCGCAGCATCCGCGAGAGCAGGCTACGCGATGTTGTACTCCGCGCATCTTTGACGGTACGGAGGATGAACAAAGGCGCTAGCCGGGTTAAGGTGCTGAGGACAAAGATGACCTGCAAATCGCCCATGGGCACACCAAACAGGGTAAAGCGCAAGCCCTCGAGTTGAGTGACGAGCAGGCCGCCCAACAACGGGCCGAGCGCACCCATTAGATTGACCGTTACCGACCAAGTGGCCAAGTATATCGTGCGCTTCTCGCCTTGGGGCAACAGGCCGTAGAGCAGGGGGTTGATGCCCACTCCGATCCCGGAGAATAGAATTCCGCTGAGGACCAAGGCCACAGGTACTAAGTGGTAAGACCCTATCTGATTAAAGGTCCAAATAAGAGGCAGGAACGCGGCCGGCGTCATCAGGATTTGCAGGACGGGCCTGGCTCCGAAGCGGTCGATAAGCCCGGCCCAAACCCGATAGCCAACGATGCTGGCCAGCATGAACAGGGCGTTGAAAATCGAGACCTCGGTGTAGGAGATCTGCAGGCGGTCGAGCATGAAGACGCTGTAGAGCGGCCCGGCCAGCCCAATGCCAAAGGTCCATAGACCAAAAAAGAGCGCGGCGCGGCGGAAGTTGGCGTCGTGGAACGGCTGCACAAGGTCGCGCAAGCGCGTGCTTTGTTCGTCGCTGGCGGTCGTCTGTTGGGGAAAGGGGGCGCGGTGGAGGTTTAAGTAGCCCAAGAAGCCAAAAAGCGACCCGCCGGCAAAGACCCAGACAAATCCGCTGCCGTCGGGGAACAGGTCGAGGAATTGGCCAATCGCAAAACCAGCAATCATGGCCACTATGGTGCTGACGATGGTCTGGCGACTGGCAAAACGCGCGCGGATGTTTTCCGGCACGGCGTTGGCGATCCAAGTGCTGTAAAAGGGCGAAATTGCATAGCCGCTGAACATGCTGAGGCAGACCATCGCCACTAAGGCCGCGAGTCGGTATGGTGCTGGGACGAACAGGGGGATGATTAGCGGCAGTCCGCGGAAGACGATTTCCACGTAACCACCGACGACGACAAAGCGCTTCTTGTCGCGGATGCGGGCGCTCAGCAGGGGTGCGAGCAGTTGCGTCAGGGCTAAGAAATACGCGGCGGAAGTGAAGAGGGCGATAAAGGCCCCGTCGGCCCCTAAATACAGCGCGAAGCCCGTAAAGGCCGCCGTCCCCAACCCACAAGCTTGCCCCCAAGCGCCCCACAAGCCGCTGGCGACGACGAAGGAGTGGAGGGCGCGATGCACTTGGCCACGCGAGAGTGAGGGAGCATTTTCCATAGAAAAAAATATCGTTGCGATGTTCGTAAAGGGCAACGAACTTTGCCCAGAGGATTTTATTGAAACCACAACCAAGGAGGCGGATTATGGCACTCAAGATGGGATACGCGACCCTGCGCTGGCGGCAGCCGGATTTGGCAAAGGCCCTGCCCGAACTCAAAAAGGCCGGTTGGGACGGCTGGGAAGGGCGGTTGCCGCTCGACTGGTTGGGGCCGCCTAAGCGACTGAAGCGAGTGTGCGAGGACGCGGACATGCCGCTGTGCGTATTTACCGCCAGTGGCTCGCCCGAAGATCGCGATTGGGAGCATACCGAGCGCAACAAGCGACGAATGGATTTTGCTGCGGAGATGGGCGTGGATTGCTTCATGTTTATGAGTGGTCGCAAGCCAGCGGGGAGGCCGGTGGAACGCGCCGATATCGAGCGGGCGGCCGAGGGAGCCGAGCAGTGGGCCGAGTACGCAGCCCAGTACGGACTGGAGCTAAGCTACCACATCCACACCAACTTGCTGGTGGATTCGGCCGAGGACTGGCGGCTGTACATGAGCTTGCTGGACAAGGCGCGGCTGTGCATTGATGTCTCGCACGCCGAGTTGTGGGGCTACGACCCGGTGCAGTCGCTGACGGACTTTTGGCCCCAACTCAACTACGTTCACCTACAGGACTATACGTCTTGCACTGTGCGCGAGCCAGGGCGCTACAATCCCGCGTGGGTTTCGGTCGGCGAAGGCGAGTGCCTCGACTTTGCCGGGGTACTCAACGCGCTCGCCGAGCGGGGTTTTGACCGCTGGGTGACCAGTTGCCCGGGTGAGCCGGCCTACGAAGGCGAGGACGCAATCAGCGAGGCGCGGCGGAGTGCCGGGATGCGCCAGTATTTGCGCGGATTGGGGTACTAGTGAGCGACGCCACGCTGACCGTGTGTTTGGGACAAATAGTGTCGTGCAGATGACCGAAGAAAAGGTGCTAACGCATACCCGCCGCTCTCTAGCCTCGCAAACAGTCGAAAAGGTGCCAACGTATATGCCAGACCAAACGGAGTTTATACCGGGTCAAATGGTCGTCTTGAAGTCCAATCCTTCGCTGAAAGGTGCGGTGATGAAGGTGCGCTCGGGACAGGTAGAAGATCGGGTTGAGGTATTTATGGATAGCAGCGTACAGACGTATTATGCCTCCCAGTTACAGGTTGCGGACCAGCCCGATGATGAGTTGCAGCCGCTTTTGTGCGACCTGTTCCACGCCCATCTGACCGCGCTACAGATTCGGCATCCCAACCTATCGACATTGTATTCGCTAAACGCGGCGCGCATCAATTTCATCCCGTATCAGTTCCGGCCCGTGCTGAGGTTCATTCGGTCAGATCGTCCGCGGCTGTTGATCGCGGATGGCGTCGGGGTCGGCAAGACCATTGAGGCCGGATTGATCCTGCGGGAACTGCAAGCAAGGCGAGAGATCAAGTCTGTACTCGTTATATGTCCGCGTCCGTTGGTGACCGAGGGCAAATGGGAGAGTGAGATGAAGCGATTTGGCGAACAGTTCACCCATTTGGACGGCCCAACGCTGAGGTACTGCATCAAGGAAATTGATCTAGAAGGCGAATGGCCCGTTCAGTATCAGAAAGCGATTCTCCCGTACTCGCTGTTCGACGAAGTACTGCTTTACGGACCAGAGGGCAAGGACAGAGGCAGAAAAAAGCAGGGGAAAGGGCTGTTGGACTTAGACCCGCCGCCGCGTTTCGACCTCGTGATCGTGGATGAAGCTCATCACATCCGCAATCCGAATACCTATTCTCACGAGGCCGTCCGGTTTTTTTGTGACTACGCCGAGGCTGCGGTCTTTTTAACCGCGACTCCGGTCCAGCTTGGCAGCGAAGACTTATTTGTGCTACTGAACGTACTGCGGCCCGACCTGATTCAGGATATGGATAGCTTTAAGCGCATGGCCGAGCCAAATCGGTTCATCAATCAAGCGGTGTATCATGCGCGGACCCAAGCGGCGGATTGGACGGATCGAGCCTTGGGCGAGCTTGACGAAGCAGCCGCTACGGGTTGGGGACGAGCTATTTTGAGGCACAATCCTGAATTTGAGCGTGTCAGGGATCAACTCACTGAGGGCTGCATAGCTGTAGCCGAACGCATCCAACTCATCACAGATATGGAAGCACTGCATACGTTTTCGGGTATGATCAACAGGACGCGGCGGCGCGATATTGGGGTATTCACTATGAGAAAGCCGGAGACGAGAGATGTTGAATTCACTCCCAGCCAAAAGCAGCTTCACGACGAATTACTCGCTGTTCAGGCAGACATATTCAGTCAGCTTCATGGGGATAGAAATATTAAGTTTATGATGACCACGATTAGACGTCAGGCCGCAAGTTGCCTGTATGGATTGGTCCCTTTTCTCGAGAACATTCTGAATCGCCAGCTCGACGAATTGGAATGGGAGGAAGCCGACGATGGAGAATCCGTCCCCCCAAGTGATGCTGTCAGCAAGCTCCGATCCCATATAGAAGGTGTACTTGAAAAAGCACGTGAACTTGATCCCCGAGATCCAAAGTTCGAGGCTCTACGTATAGTCATCCGGGAGAAGCAAGCCTTGTGCAACAACAAGGTCATGCTGTTCAGTAGCTTTCGCCACACGCTATACTATCTTTATAAGAAGCTCAAGGCCGACGGTGTGCGCGTCGGCATGGTCCACGGAGGGACGCCGGATGAGGAGCGCGTTGAACGGCGGCTTCTGTTTGAGAAGCCGCGCGAGTATAGCAATGCTCTCGATGTCTTGCTGTTTTCAGAGATTGGTTGTGAGGGCTTGGATTACCAGTTCTGCGATTGCATCGTGAACTATGACTTGCCTTGGAATCCGATGCGTGTTGAGCAGCGGATCGGTCGCATTGACCGCAACGGCCAGAAGAGCGAAAGTGTCGCCATTGTCAACTTGATTACGCCGGGCACTGTTGACGCGGACATTTATGAGCGTTGCCTCAAACGCATTGGCGTATTTGAGCAGGCCCTCGGTGCTAGCGAAGAGATCCTCGGGGAAATTTCCAAAGAAATAAAGAACATTGCCGAGAACTATACCTTGAGTGCAGCGGAACGTCAGGCCCAACTCCAGCAGTTGGCAGACAATAAAATTCGCTTGATACAAGAACAGGAGGAGTTGGAACAGAAGCAGATGGAGCTTTTTGGGATTCACCTCCCTGAAGATCAGATGAATAGGGAGATTAGAGACGCTTCGAGCTTTTGGTTGACGCCGGATTCGCTGCAAAGGCTCGTTGCGCTCTATTTGCAGCATCGATGCGAGGAAGAGCGCGATTTTATTCTTGGCGAGAAGCCTCTAAAAACACTGAGGCTTGCACAGGATGCACGAAACCGTTTGTTGCAAGATTTTCAAAAACTCCCTAGGCAGAGCACATATCGGGAGTGGGAGACGTGGTTGAAAGGGGATGACCAGCATCTGCAAATAACCTTTGCACAGGATTGTGCCACCCAGCATCCAAAGGCCGCGTTCGTTATGCCGCTGCACCCTTTGGTGAAACAGGCAGCCCAGTTTTTTGATAGCGATGAACGGGCTGTCGTCCATCTGAAGGTGCGGGACGATGATGTACCGGTCGGCCAGTATCAGTTCGTCGTTTATCAATGGCAGTTCTATGGCATTCGAAAAGATTTGAAGCTCAAGCTGGTTGCCTCGTCGGACGCAGTTGCGCCGCATTTAGGTCGCCTTCTAGAGAAGGCAGAGGATACCGAGGCAGGGGAACAGGGCGAGTGGAACGAGCTAGAGGAACAGCATCATCGGTTGTGGTCTGCAGCACGGGCAGAGCACTGGCAACGGACTGAGGAATTGGCAGCATACCGCAGAGAGAGTTTGGCGACGAGCCATCAGGCACGGCTGGAACTACTCCATGAACAGCTTAAAAAGGCAAGTAATGAGAGGATACAAAGGATGCGGCGGTCGCAGATAGGCCGAGCAGAGGCTGATTACAATCGGCACATTGAGGATTTGGATAGAGACAGCGAGAAAGTCGATATTGTCGCGGAACCGGTAGCGTATGGAATTCTCGATATTGAGGAGATAAAATGAGCCTAGAACTAGAAGAATTACGAAAGAAACGTTTGAAGTGGGTAGAGGCGAATCGCGAAAATAAATTTGACGGCGGCATCAGACGTTGGCTAACCGAGCAATATCCCGACAACGCGCACTTCACTTATGAGCTTCTGCAGAATGCTGAGGATGCTCAAGCAACAGAGGTGCGCTTTACTCTCAGAGAGGACAGCGTCGAATTTGAACACAACGGAACTCTATTCACTCTGGAGGATGTGGATTCTATTACAGGTATCGGTAACAGTACAAAGAGAGAGGAGCACACCCAGATCGGCAAGTTTGGTGTTGGTTTCAAAGCCGTATTTGCCTACACGGATACGCCTGAAATTGTATCGGGCGAATATCACTTTCGCATTTGTGATTTGGTCGTGCCCGATACGGAAAAATTGGCTTTCGATACTCGGAGTGAGAAAAGAACCTACTTTTTTCTTCCATTTGATAATGGCGCAAAGCCACCTGAAAGAGCTCGTGATGAAATTAAGAAAAATCTACAGAATCTGGACGAAAGTACGCTTCTCTTTCTTAGCAATATAAAAAAGATAGAATATAGGCTATCTGATTCGACTGAGGGTTTTATCGAGCGGAGAGAAACAGGCCAGGAAAACAGAATTGAAATTCTCGTCCAGCATCCGGGAGACTCAGAGCCGAATTCATTCTATTTTCTTCTGTTCGAAAAAAAGGTTGAGGTGAAGGACGAAAAAGACGAGTTGAAGTCATGCCGAATTGCCGCTGCTTTTTGTTTAGAAAACCAAGAACAAACTGCGAGCAAGATCGTACCGTTGTCTGGCAAGGTCTCGATCTATTTTCCGGCCGCAAAGGAAACGTCTAATTTACGGTTTCACCTCCATGCACCTTTTGCTTCAACCGTTGCCCGTGACAGTGTCCGCGATTGTCCAGAAAATAATGAACTGCGGGATCACTTGGCGGATTTAATCGTAGAATCAATGACCTCTATACGCGATCGAGGGCTATTGACCGTAGAATTTTTGGCAACTCTCCCTAATGATCAGGATAATTTATCTTGCTTCTATAAGCCAATTATGAATAGACTAGTTGAGGTATTTAATAACGAAGAATTGGTCCTAATGAAACAGGGAGGTCATGCTCCTGCAAAGAATGTTTTCAGAGGATCGGCAAAGCTATCTAATGTTATTTCCGATAAAGATTTAGCGACGATTCTAGGTGAGGGACATTCCCCACCGCTTTGGATTGCAAACCCTCGGCAACGAAACCAGCGGGAAGATCGTTTTTTGTCTATGTTGGAGATCAAACCATGGAGGATCTCAGAGCTTGAGGATGAATTATCTAAAAAGCCTGATATATGGCTTAAAAAACAAACAGACGATTGGCATCGGAGCTTCTATGTCTTTTTATTAGATGAGTTGGAACAAATCAGCAATGTGCAGGATCTTTGCATTATTCGATGCAGCGATAAAAAATACAGAAGAGGAGAGGATTGTTATTTTTCAAGCGATGAGATAGAGCATGATGAACATGATCAATTTCCCTGTGTTGCCGAGGGTCTCTATACGTCAGGCAAAGACAAGAATCAGCAGGATAAAGTTCGCAAATTTCTCGAGGGTTCGGGGGTTCGTGGAGTAGATGAGGAAGAGCGAATTAAGGCGATTCTGAGAAATAGATATAGTATTAAAGGATTCGAGCCAAAAATTGAGGATATCAAGCGCTTCATTAATTTTTTAGTTGAATATCCCTATCAGGCAGATATGTTTAAATGTTACTCCATATTCAAAGTCAAACGGACTGATGAAAAGTGGGTCAAGCCGGGCGAGGTTTACCTTGATGAGCCGTTTGAAAAAACTGGACTATCAGCCTACTATGATGAACAATATCGCGAGGTATTGTTCGTTTACCGCGATGGCCGAGTGGTGTTGGACATCAAGGCAAACTATGATGATGAACAACGTCGCTGGGCATTGTCCGAGGATTACGAAAAGTGTGGTATTGAGCTCGATAAAATCGTAGAATTTGTAAAAAAAGTCGGCGCACAAACTCAATTATGCGTTAAAAAACAACGTGACCGAGATCGAAATCCTGCATATCAAAATACACCATCCAATACTAGGAAAAACCATAATGAACGTAGTATAGACTACTATATACCGGAATTCGATGTACTATTGAATGACTCCGATTTAAGGAAGTCTTTGCTTGTATGGAATACAATGAACAGATTATCTAAAGAATATCTCAAATCCTTTTATCGACCGAATAACAGTTATTCTTATGAGGAAGATTGTTCTTCTCTTGTCTTAAAATTAAGAGGAGGAGAGTGGGTACCACAACAAATAGAGAATAATATAAAGCGTTTTGTTAAGCCTTCTGAAGCTACTGCAGAATTGCTCCCGAAAGGATTTTTGTATGAGGCCGGAGCGCAATGGTTAGAAGCAGTCGAATTCGGAAAAAGACGGAGGGATCGTGAGGAACAGAGACGGATAGAAACGGAGCAAGCCACTCAAGAATATCGACGCAAAGAAGAGAATGCTAAAAGCATCGGATTTGATTCCTATGGAGACGCTGAGTTTTTCGCAAAGATATACAAGGAAGATCCCGGAATTATAGACAAGCTTAAGGAAAAAAATAAGAAGCCGACATTTCCAGAGAAAATGTCAAGTAATCCTGAGCGTAGAAAAAAAAGGTTTAAGGAACGACACGCTAGTGCCCCTGAGAAAGAATACGAGAGCCGGGATAGAAAGGTCCGCATATCACAAGGAGACATAGATCCTAAAAACGATCTTAGAAATCTATATACGAATGATTCCGGTGAGATGGTGTGTCAGATTTGCAAGGAGGAAATGCCATTCAAAAAACGAGATGGGGAGTACTACTTTGAGGCAGTAGAGGTACTTTCAAAAGACTATTTTTCCAAGGAAGATGAAGCCCAATATATTGCTTTATGTCCTCTGTGTGCGGCAATGTACAAGGAATTTGTGATACGTGACAAAGACGCCATGGAAGAGTTGCATAGCACTTTGAAAGACTCAGACGATCCTGAGGTGCCGCTAAAATGGGGAGAATTAAACAAAAAAAGTATCCGGTTTGTGGAGACTCACCGGCTAGACGTGAAGCCGATTCTCCAAACTCAGTCTAACGGATCATGAGCGACGCCACGCTGACCCAGCTTACCGCCCAAATCCGCCGCTTCGTCGAGGAACGCGACTGGGCGCAATTCCACACCCCTAAGGACTTGGCCATTGGTCTTTCGACTGAAGCGGCCGAAGTCTTGGAGCACTTTCGCTTCCGCTCCGACCAAGAAATCGCCACTTGCTTAGAAGACGAATCCTTTCGCCGGGCCGTTGGCCACGAATTGGCCGACGCGCTGTACTTTGTCCTGCTTATGTGCGACCGCTTCGGTTTGGACGCCGCGCAAATGCTGGAGGAGAAGTTAGCCATTTCGGCCCGGCGTTATCCAGTGGAAAAGGCCCGGGGCAAAAATCTCAAATACACCGCCTACCAAGTTCCTTCAGCGAGCGACGACACCTCATAAAGAAGACGGCGAAAACCCGGCCGCTTTCCTTGCGAAATGGACTCCACAGCGATTGAGCACCCGCGCCCGCCGCGTCCTACAACACCAACTCGTCCGGCGGCTCGTAGTCGCTTTTGCGCGGGTCCCAACGGGTGCCGCATTTGTCGCTGATGACCACCCATTCACCGGGACTGAGATTGCCCTGATGATGGTAGCTGAAGCGCCTGAGCCCTGCGGCTTCGGCCGCGTCGAGCAGCATCTTGAGGTCGCGCGCCGACATCGGATCGCCATCGTGGGGAAAGCGACCGGAATCGAGCCAGGGCACGATGCGCTCTGGATCATTGACTGAAGCCAGCGCCCGTCGCGTCTCCTGCGTAACCACCTGCGAGAAAAACTCAGGATTGAGGGCGCTCTCGAAGTCGAGCATATCGTCGTCCACGCCCGGCAGGACGATGCCGAAGAGAGCCTCTACGACATCGAGCGTGTCGGCCACACCGAGCCCCGGATTCCACTCCAAGAGCGTCTGCGAATAGCGATAGACCGTGCCGAGGAAACCGTCGAAGCCCCGGTGAAAGAAGTAGTGCTTCGGCATCAGGAAGTCCATGAATTGGGCCAGATCGGCGAAGTCGTACCCGCACAAGGGCGCAAAGGCGGCTGAACGCGGGCCGCATCCTAGGCGCACCGGGCGCTCTAGCTCAGCGGCGACGCCTTCGCGGATGCGGCGAAAATAGCGAGTCAGCGAGGCGACTCGGAACGATAGCCAAGCCATCAGGTCGGGATCGGCTCCAAGCATGCGGTAGGCGCCGACTAGGCCGCCGCCGGCGTGTCCGCGGATGCGTACCGGGTCGAGATTGTGGAACAGGGACAGGAGCCTGTCTTTTGCGGCGACCATGGCTTCGTAGTCGTACCCCAGAGCCGCGGCCATCGGTGCCACAGATTCCGGCAGGTCGTGAAAGAAGTAAGAGCGGTGATTCATGTGATGGGGAGCGATTTCGTACCCCCACTCCGGGCCGTCCATTACAGCACCGTCGGCCATCGGGAAGTGCTCTAGCGTGTCGACCATCCGCGCGATCCGCGATGCCAGCGTCTTGTCGTCGTGCAGGTGGTGGCCCTTGCCGCTAGGACCGGCACCACCGTCGGCGTACATACAGTAAACCTGCATGCCGCGGTCCTTGGCGGCGTTCATCGTCTTTTCTAACAAGGCCCTTTTTTCGGGCAGCTTGTGTTGCGGTGCCGGCGGCGGCTCGACTCCGAGGCGTGCGTACACCGCCGGGTTCGGATCGTATGCCTCGGCCACGATGTCGCCGGTGGGAGCGGATACGGCATCTTTCGATAGTTTCGCAGTGCCGAAAACGAGTGGACCGAACACGACGCCGTCGACGCCGCCCGCTGCCCAAGCATCGAGTATGCGCTCGTGATTGTTCATTACGCTCTCGAGATCGCGCATTACATCCATCCAGAGCTTCATGGTCAACCTCCGCTTTTAGTGGATAGGAGTAAAACGGCACACGCGATCAAAGGAAACGCGCAATCGGCGATGGCCGCCCTCGGCTAGGATGGGGCCGCCGCGCTGAATTAATCGGTCGTTGCAGAACACGAGGTCGCCTTTCTTTCCCGGCTTCAATGGCAATTTCCAGTGCCCTAGTACCCCTTCTTCTTGTCGATGATATTGAGCACCGACTCGCCCTTGAGGTAGTGCTCTAATTGGGCGCAAAAGAACTCGTAGATTTTGCGCGGTCGATGCTGGGAGGCCCCGGCCCGATGTGGGGTGAGGATGATGTTGGGCGCGTCCCACAGCGGGGATTCGGGGGGCAACGGCTCGATTTCAGTAACGTCAATACCGGCTCCGGCGATCTGCCCGTCGTGCAGGGCCGCGCAGAGCGCGTCCTCGTCGATGATGCCGCCTCGCGTCACGTTGATCAGGTAGGCGCTCTTTTTCATCTGCGCTAGTTCCTCGCGCCCAATGAGGTGGTACGTCTCCTTGGTCAGCGGACAGGCCATCATCACTACGTCGGCGCGACGAAGGAGGCTGTGCAGGTTTTCACGGGTGTTGTCTCTGAGCTCGGAAACGCCCGGCGGTGGCTCGCGGCGCACTGGATCAACGGCGATGATTGGCATGTCGTACCCAGCAGCTCGCTTGGCCATTTCAAGCCCAAAGCCTCCCAGTCCCACCAAGCCCAATGTCTGCCCGGTCAACTCGACGGTCGCGCCACCGACCCACTGGCGCTGGTCGTTGTGGCGAATTGACCGATCGATGCCCCGGGTCAAGGCGAGGAGCAAGGCCCAAGCGTGTTCGCCGCCTTGGGGGGCGTACAGCCCGGCCACGTTGGAAATGGCGACTTCGTCGCGGGCGATGATTTCGGGGAAGAGGAACTTGTCCATGCCCGTGCTGAAGGACTGGATCCAGCGCAGGTTGGGCGCGGTCGCACAGACCGCAGGCGGGAAGTGGCCGAGGATGACGTCGACTCCGTTGGCCACGGCAAGGGCTTCTTGCTCGTCGTCGGCCACAAAGACTTCGTGCCCACCGTTTTCGCGGGCGATTTGGCGCAGATGGTCGTGCTGTTCGTCAGTGAATGGGTAGTGAACTAGAATCTTCACGCGGACCTCCAAACTAGGTTGAGAAATGGGAGAGGATGTGATCAATGCGTTCGGCGAGTGATTGTTCTAAGCGCGGCCCGAAGCGGGTTACCACTTGCGCGGCCGCATAGCAGCCGAGGCGCGCCGCGTCTAAAGGGCTGTACCCGTAAGATAGCCCGTAGAGCACGCCACCGGCAAAGAGATCGCCGGCCCCGTTGGTGTCGATAGCTTGCACCGGGACGCCCGGCACTTGGTGGTGGGTGCCGTCGGCATACACTAGGGCCCCGTCGGCCCCGCACGTTACGTAGGCTGTGCCGACTTGAGAAGCTAAGGCCGCGCCGGCTGCCTCGCGGGCGTCAATCCCGGTTCTGGCGCGGGCTTCCTCCTCATTACAGAAGAGCAGATCGACACCGCGTTGCAAGAGTGCGTCAAAGCGCGCCCGAAAGGCTCGGACGGCAAAGGGATCGCTCAGGGTCAAGGCAACGGTCGTGCCGTGGCGTTGGGCTATTTGTTGGGCCCGGCGTGCGGCGGCAAAGCCGTCGTCCGAGCCGAGGAGATAGCCTTCTATATAAACGTACTGGCTGTCGGCGATGACCTCCTCGTGGAGTTGGGCCGGGCCGATGGCGTTGCTGATGCCCAAGAAAGTGTTGAGAGTGCGGTCGGCGTCTGGAGTAACAAAAACCAAGCATTGGCCAGTCTTGCCCACGCCGCGGTTGGCCGGATGCGTAGTCACGCCGGCTGCTTCGAGGTCGCGCTGGTAAAAGTCGCCCCAAGCGTCGCGGCCAGTCAGGCAGGCGTAATAGGTGCGGCCGCCATAGCAGGCAACGCCAATGAGGGTGTTGGCCGCCGAACCGCCCGAAGCTGAGGCCACGGGCTCGCTATTGACCGCGGCGGTGAGATGGCGCTGCCGCGCCTCATCGACGAGGGTCATAACCCCTTTTGCGATTTGGTGTTCGGCGAGGAATTCCGGGAGGACTTTATATTGGATGTCGACTAGGGCGTGGCCGACTCCATAGACGTCGTACGTGCGGGGCATGGGCTTTCCTTTGAGCGAAAATAGGCAAAATAACCCATTCGCTCATGGCTGCCAAAAAGGGCACGGGCAAATCTTTGCTTGTTTTAATTCGCACTAAGAATATATTAAAAACTCTGCGGGAGACGCCCGCTTTTTCCACCCTTTACGGAGGTTGATGCAATCGCAGCAAAGAAAAAGAGTTTTACGAGAGTAAACGGTGATATTCGCGTGCCCCAAATCCGGCTCATTGGGTCTGATGGGGGGCAGGTGGGTATCATCGAAACGGCCCGTGCCTTGGCCATGGCGGAGGAAGCCAATCTCGACCTAGTAGAAGTGGCCGCTGAAGCGCGCCCGCCGGTCTGCCGGATTATCGATTACGGCAAGTTCCGCTACGACCAAGAGAAAAAGGCCAAGGAAGCGCGCAAGAAGCAGCACAACGTGCAGATGAAGGGCATTCGCATTGCCCAACCTACTATTTCCGAACACGATCTCGAATATCGGACGAGCCACATCCGCACGTTTATCGAAAAGGGGAACCGAGTCAAAGTCAGCGTCCGCTTCCGCGGGCGGCAGATGGCCTATCAAGACCGCGGGCGCGATCTACTGCAAAATCTGGCCGATAAGCTCGAGGATGTAGCCATCGTCGACCAGGCTCCCAAGATGGAAGGCCGCGAAATGTCGCTCATTCTCAGACCTCTCTGAGGTTGATCCGAACAGCGCAAAAAGGCCGATGTCCGCACTGCGGTCGCCGGCCTTTTTTGTTTGCGCTCGATGGACGCTACCTCGCCTCGTTGGCACTAAGGGAGAGAATCTCTTTCTTTAGGCGATTGCTTAAGAGGCGACCAACACGTGTTCGGTAGTGCCATTGAGGCCGACGATGACTGGGAAGGTTTTCGACTGCGGACCATTGGCACCGGGCACGTAGCGCACGTGCGGTGAGAAATAGGCGTAGAGTGCAGTGTTGCGCGAGCGGTCGGTCTGGTTGGGGCCGGAACCGTGGACCATCAAGCTGTGGAACAGTACCGCGGATCCGGCCGCGAGCGGCACGTCGATTTGGCGCGAACTATCGATATCTTCGCGGTTAGTCAGCGGTGCTCCTTGCTGTTGGGCGATGTGTCCCCATTCCTGCAAGCCCCAGTGGTGGCTGCCGGGAATAATTTTGATGCAGCCGTTGTCTGGGGTGGCGTCGTCGAGGGCGATGCTTACAGTTACGAGCGCGGGCGGCTCCATTGGCCAATAAGCCGAGTCTTGGTGCAGGGCATGGGCCGAGCCGTGAAAGGCGGGTTTGAGCATGAGGGTGCTGCGGAAGA
Source organism: Candidatus Latescibacterota bacterium (assembly GCA_965116045.1). Lineage (GTDB taxonomy): Bacteria > Latescibacterota > UBA2968 > UBA8231 > UBA8231. The sequence goes on from OZ220478.1 coordinate 268,993, forward strand.
GCAACAGGTCGTCCCCGAGGAGCGATTGCACGATGGCGACTAAGGGGGGATGGGCCGCGAGTCGGGCAAAGCACGGCGACAGGGCGCGGGTGTCCTCGATTTTGCGCAGCACCGGCAGGCCGCTGCGGTTTTGGTCTTCAGAAAAAGGCTCGCGCTGAAAGTGGCGGCTGAGCGGGTCTCGGCTGGCCTCTAGGTCGGCGGCTAGCTGGTGCAGACGTTGGATCTCGCGCTGGCATTCGGCGACTTCGCGGCTGTTGAGTAAGTCGGGGACGATTAAGTAGCCCTGCTGCGCAAAAAAAGCTCGCTGCTCGTGGGGTTCCATGCGGCACTCTCGCTGTTGAGGTGATGACTGCTAAGTGTACACTGGTCGCCGACTAAGTGTCAACTGATCCCTAGCGAACGTATGAAGCGATTTTTTCCCTTTATCCATTGGCTGCCCGAACTCAGCCGTCCGTCCGTCTGGCGCGCCGATGTACTCGCGGGCCTGACGGTGGCGACGATCCTCGTGCCCCAGGCTATGGCCTATGCCGAGTTGGCGGGGTTGCCGCCAGTCTATGGGTTGTACGCGGCTTTTCTGCCGCCGGCTGTGGCTGCGCTGTTTGGCTCGTCCCGGCACTTGTCCACCGGCCCGGTGGCCATCGCTTCGCTCATCAGCGCGACGACCGTGCAGGGGCTTGCCCCCGAGGGCGGCGAACTGTATATCGCCTATTCGCTGGTTTTGGGCTTATTCGTCGGCCTGATACGGATCGCCTTGGGCGCGTTGCGGTTGGGCTTGTTGATTGACCTGCTGTCTGGTCCGGTGGTCGTCGGCTTTACCAATGCCGCCGCCTTTATCATCGCCATCTCCCAATTGCACAAGGTATTCGGGGTGGAGCCTCAGCCGGGAGGACATTTGCTGGCGGCCGTCCGCGTTATTGACGTGGCGCTGTCAGCGGTTCATTGGCCGACGCTGGGGATGGCGGTGCTGGCCGGCGGACTGCTGGTGATTTTGCGCCGCGTGCGCTGGGAGCTGCCGAGTATGTTGACGACGCTGGTGGTTACCACGCTCATTGCTTGGCTGACCGGGTTTAGCGGGGAAGTGGTCGGCGAGGTTCCGCGCGGTTTGCCGCCGCCTTTGGTGCCGGACTTAGACGTGGAGACCTTATCCCGGCTCTTCGTGGGGGCCTTGACCTTGACCATGCTCGGCCTGATGGAGGCCATGGCCATTGCCAAGACCCTCGCTGCACGGACGCGGCAGCATCTCGATATCAATCAGGAACTCATCGGTCAAGGCATGGCCAACGTGGTCGGCGGATTTTTCCAAAGCTATGCGACTTCAGGCTCGTTTTCGCGCTCGGCGGTCAACTACCAAAGTGGGGCGCGGACGGGTTTTGCCTCGGTCGTCGCGTCGCTGACCATCGCCGCGACCCTGCTTTGGCTCACGCCGCTGTTGTATTATTTGCCGCAAGCAACTCTCGCCGTTGTCATCATCGCTGCGGTGTGCGGCTTGGTGCGCATCCAGCCCCTAGTGACAGCTTGGCGCATCAAAGCCCACGACGGGTTAATCGGGATTGCGACGTTTGTCGGTACGCTGGCCTTGGCACCGGACCTGCACTTGGGGGTTGCCCTCGGCGTGGGCGCTTCGCTGGTGCTCAACTTCTATCGCACCATGCGGCCTCGCGTAGTTTTTCTCGCCCGACATCTCGACGGCACGATGCGTGCAAGTGACGCGGGCCTGAGGCCGGACCAGCAACTCGCGATCATGCGCTTTGACGGCCAATTGTACTTTGGCTCGAGCCGTTATTTTGAGGATAAGGTGCTCGAAACGATCGCCTCAGCACCCGAACTGAGGTACTTAATTCTCGATGCGAACGGGATCAATCGGCTCGACACATCTGGCGAACAGGCACTGCGCAACGCAGTCGAGTACCTGCGCGAAGTCGGGCTGGACCTATACTTTACGCGGGCCAAACGGCAGTTTACCACCGCGCTAGAACGGTCGGGGCTGATGGAGCAGATTGGCCGCGATCACTTTTTTCGCTGGAACCAGCACGCGCTTGATTACCTGTGGGCCCGACTCCATCCCGACTACAAGGCGCGGTGTCCGCTCAATGTGCCCCGTTCGCCGGCGTCTCAGAATGGGGAAATTGAGTATTATATATAAATGAAAAGATCAGAACCGCTTGGCGTCGGCGGGAGGGCTGTCTGTGGTGGAGGGCGTGTCGGACAGCAAGCGATGGAAGGAGTCGAGGCGAGCATCTGTGCGATTGAGTAGCGCGTCTTTATGCTGACGAGCGCGGAGCACTTCCTCGGCGATATTGAGCGCAGCTAGGATGGCGATGTCGAGCGGCCCCCGGTGCTTGATCGTCGCGGCAATCTGCTGCATCTTCTCGTCGAGATAGGCTGCGGTGTGCCGAATGTACTCGGGATCTTGATCGTCGCTGTTGACGAGATGATAGCTCTGATTGTAGATGTGGACAGTGATTGGCTGGGATTGCGACATGAGATTCCGGGAGATAAAAAGTGGGGCTTCCGCGATCTCCCCTTGTCCCGGAAGCCCCTCTTTTACGCGTACGCGCTAACCACGTGGTGATTAAGCAATCTATTGGGGGCGAGAATAGTTGTCAACAACATGTTGGATATTTTTTTCAAAAAAATGAGCCACTCGTTTTCAAAAACAAAAAAAGCGAAAAGTGCGGAAATTTGACGGTCCGTAGTGTGCGTTCTTAGTATTGGAGTGTCCCTACCAAATTGACCAAAGTGTGCGCTAAGCCCTCGCCCGGGCGAAGTAGATGCACGCTGCTGATCAATGCCTAAATTATGAATAGAAATACATTGGAAATGGCCTTACAGCAGGCCATTCAAGGCGAAGTGCGCTTTGACGCGGTTTCGCGGATGCTCTACCGCACTGACGCTAGCATCTACGAGATGGAGCCTTTGGGACTGGTCGTGCCCAAAGACGAGGCCGATGTGGTCGCCGCCATAAAAATCGCCGCTGAGCAGGGGGCGGCGGTTTTGCCGCGCGGCGGCGGTACGAGTTTGGCAGGTCAGTCGGTGGGGGCGGCGGTCCATCTCGATTTTTCCAAATACATGAACCGGATCTTGGAGTTCAACCCAGATGAGTGCTGGATTCGGGTCCAGCCGGGCTTGGTGCTCGATGAACTCAATGCCTATTTGCAGCCCTACGGCCTGATTTTCGCGCCCGATGTTTCCACGAGTAGTAGAGCCAATATCGGTGGGATGATCGGCAACAATTCCTGCGGTGCGCACTCCATGATATACGGCAAGACTATCGATCACGTTGTGGAACTAAAGGTGGTGCTGGCCGACGGCTCGCAAGCGGTATTCGGGCCGTTAGACGGGCAAGAGTGCCAACGCCGTGCAGGCTTGGACAGCCTCGAAGGGAGCATTTACCGCGAAATTCGCCGCATCGTCCGCGAGCGCGAAGCGCAGATCCGCGCCGGCTTTCCCCAAGTGATGCGCCGCGTCTCGGGCTACAATCTCGACGAATTTATCGACGGTGCTCCCTTTGATCTGAGCAAGTTGGTCGTCGGCTCGGAGGGTACGCTCTGTGCGGTGGTCGAAGCGCGGTTGAATTTGGTAGAGTTACCCGCGCACAAGAGCTTGGTGGCCGTCCACTTCCACGACTTAGTCGAGGCGATGGAGGCCAATCTGACCGCGTTAGAGACCGCACCCGTCGCCAGCGAACTGATCGACAAGATTCTGCTCGACCAGACTAAAGGCTCGGTCGAGCACGCTCCGAGCCGACGCTTCCTCACTGGCGATCCAGCCGCCCTGCTCATAGTCGAATACTACGCGGACTCCAAGGGCGAGCTAGGCCGCAAGATGGACGAGTTGGAAGAGCGATTGCGGGGGCGTGGAATGGGCTATGCATTTACGCGAGCCGTGGCCGCTGGGGATCAAAAGGCCATTTGGGATCTGCGCAAGGCCGGGTTGGGGCTTTTGATGGGTATGAAGGGCGATCCCAAGCCCCAGCCGGGCGTAGAGGATACCAGCGTCCCAGTCGCCAAGTTGCCCGACTACATTCGCCGGGTGGTCGCGCTGATGGAGGAATTGGGGATTGAGGCCGAATACTACGGGCACGCGAGCGTCGGCTTGTTGCACATCCGGCCAATTTTCAGCCTCAAAGACCCCAAGGGCATAAAACTTCTGCGCCAGATGGAGGAGCGGATGAGCGATATGGTGCTCGAATACGGCGGCGCCATGTCGGGCGAGCACGGCGATGGCTTGGCCCGCAGCGAGTGGATCGCCAAGATGTTTAGCCCGGAGTTAGTCGCGGCTTTTGTCGAGGTTAAGGACGCCTTTGATCCGCAGGGGATTATGAATCCCGGTAAGATCGCCCGTCCCCCTCGGATGGACGAGAACCTGCGCTACCACGAGGATTATCAGACGCCCGCGGTGGAGACGTTTTTCAGTTTTAGCGCGGCCGGCGGCTTTCAAGAAGCCGTTGAAATGTGCTCTGGGGTGGGGCACTGCCGCAAAAAGCTGGTGGGTGCGATGTGCCCTTCATACATGGCGACCTTGGACGAGGAGCACACCACGCGCGGCCGGGCCAATGCCTTGCGCGCCGCACTCTCCGGTACGCTGCCCGACGGACTGCACAGCCACGAGGTTCACCGCGTGATGGACCTCTGCTTGGAGTGCAAAGCCTGCAAAGCCGAGTGCCCGTCGAGCGTGGATATGGCCAAGCTCAAGTACGAATTTCTCGCTCATTATCATCGTCATCACGGCTATTCGCTGCGCTCGCGGCTCTTTGCCGACATCGCCCGTATCAGCCGCTTGGGATCGGCGTTGGCACCGCTGTCGAATTGGATCGGTCGCAGCAGATTTAACCGCTGGCTGTTGGATGCGTTTTTGGGTATTGACCGGCGGCGGCGACTACCGGCGTTTGCCCGCCAGCCGTTTTCGCGCTGGTTCGCCGGCCGCCGGCCGCCTCGCGGCGACAAGGGCCGCGTCGTATTGTTTAACGACACCTTCGTCGAGTACAACGAACCGGCCATCGGCATGGCGGCGACGATCATCTTGGAACGCGCCGGGTACGAGGTCGCCTTGGTCGCCAACAAGGTCTGTTGCGGCCGACCGTTCATATCCAAGGGCTTTCTCGATCGCGCCCGCACATTGGCGCAGCGCAATGTGGCGGTACTCGCGCCCTGGGCCGAGCAAGGAGTGCCAATCATTGGGCTGGAGCCGAGTTGCACGTCGGCCCTCAGCGACGATTACCTAGACTTGGTTGACAGTCCACAAAGCCGACGCGTGGCCGAGCAGGTCGTCCTGCTTGAAGACTTTCTCGTCCGCGAGGCTCCGCTCGATTTGGAGTTTGCCCAGACAGCCCGCCATATTTTGGTGCATGGCCACTGCCATCAAAAGGCCCTGACGGGAACGGCCTCGACCGTGGCCGTGCTCAACATGCCGCCCCGCTTTAGCGCCGAGGAAATCCCGTCGGGCTGCTGCGGCATGGCTGGCAGCTTTGGCTACGAAAAGGAGCACTTTGAAATATCGCGCGCCGTGGGGCAGGAGCGGCTCTTTGCCGTGCTAGAGGCGGCGACCGAGGATGTGGAAATTGCCGCCGTGGGCACTTCGTGTCGCCATCAGATTGCCGATTTTACCGGGCGGCGGGCGCGGCATTGGGCCGAAATTTTCGTCGAAGCACTTTAATCTAAGCGAAAGGAGTACTATGGCATTTAACGTCAAACGACGCGGTCGATTGACCTATTACTACGGCGGGGATCACCCCACCTTATCGGCTTTGGTGACTGAGGTGCTGGACAACGGCGACTTGAAAATTTACTTCGCCGGTTTGACCGGCGGGCATTCGGCGCAGGGGATCCTCGGCCGCGACGAGTTGGTGAGGATGACGCCTGCGGTCGAGGTTGAGTTGGTCTTCCGCTGTTGGGAAAAGTGGCTGCAAGAAGCCGAGATTTGCGACTCGATTGCCCAGATAGATTTTATCGAAGTCCACGCCTTTGGCGCCCAGCCCAAGGACATCAACCCACTGGCTGATCCGCAGCGCTTTTACGAGGAACAACAGCGCATTTACCAAGAATACGCCCAAGCCTATAGCAGATTTTTCCGCGACTGTATGCCCGATACCGGGGTGCCGGCCCGCTTTACGGTACACGTAGTTGATTTTCCAGATAAAGCTGCTTCCTATGAATTCTACAGCGTGGGCCTGTATCAGCCAACTCTGCACGGAGCTTGAGCCATGCCGATTTTTGAATACGCCGGCAAGGAGTGCGGCGCGGAGTTCGACGCGCTCGTACAAGGGATGGCGACAGCCGCTTGCCCGTCTTGTGAGAGCCCGGCGTTGGCGAAGAAACTGTCGAGTTTTGCCGTTGCTGGTCGCGCTACCAGCGAGCGCGAGCCACTAGGGCCGTGCGGCACCTGCGGCGACCCACGCGGTGCTGGTGCCTGCGCCCTCGACTAATTGAGGCGGACCTATGGCTGAGACGCAAATCGAACTGCCTTTTGGCGATTCTCACTTGCAAGTTGAGGTGCCCAAGGAGTGCCTGCTAGGCGTCGTCCTGCCGAGAGCAGAACAAGCTGGCGACGGCGCGGAGCAGACGCTGGTGCGGGATGCGCTGGCCCGGCCCGTGGGGACGCCAGCATTGCGCGACTTGGTGCAGCCCGGCCAACAGGTCGCCATTGTCGTCAGCGACATGACCCGGCCCTGCCCGACGGCGCGCCTGTTGCCGCCGGTGCTGGAGGAACTCGCGGTGGCTGGTGTGCTGGATGCCGACGTGACTGTGGTCGTGGCGTTGGGGCTACATCGAGCGCAGACCACAGCCGAGCTGGCCGCCTTGGTAGGGCCGGCGGTTTACGATCGGGTGCGGGTGGTGAACCACGACCCGCAAGACGTGGTGCGGCTGGACGTCACTTCTCGCGGTACACCCGTAGAACTTTTTCGGCCTTTAGTGGAGGCCGATGTGCGGATCTGTTTGGGCAACTTGGAGTTCCACTACTTCGCTGGCTTTTCGGGCGGGGCCAAGGCGATCCTGCCCGGCTGCGCCTCGCCTCGCACCGTAGCGGCCAATCACGGCCTGATGGCCCGCCCCGGCGCGGTGACTGGGCGACTCGAGGGCAATCCGGTGCGGGAAGATTTAGAAGAAGGGGCGGCCATGCTGGGGATTGACTTCATCCTCAATGCGATCGTCGATGATCGCCACCGCATCGTCGCCGCCTTTGCTGGGCATGTGCGAGCGGCCCACCGCAAAGGGTGCGAGCGGGTGGCCGAGCGCGGTGCTGTGCCCATTGAGCAATGCGCTGATATCGTCCTCGTCAGCGCGGGTGGCTATCCACTTGACGTCAATATGTATCAAGCGCAAAAAGCCCTCGACAACGCCGTACATGCCGTGCGCGAAGGAGGGGTCATCGTTTGGGTGGCTGAATGCCGAGAGGGGTTGGGCAGCGCGACCTTTGCCTCTTGGTTGCAGGAGGCGGATTCGGCCGATGGAATTCTCGCGCGCCTAGAGCGGGAATTCGTCTTGGGCGGGCACAAGGCTGCCGCCATTGCTGCGGTACTGAAAAAGGCCCACGTGCATTTGGTCTCGTCGCTGCCGGCCGAGGCCATCGGCTGCGTCGGCTTAGTGCCTTTCGACGACTTGGGCCAAGCCCTAGCAGCCGCGCACGAGGTAGTCGGTGCCGAGGCCCGGATCTGGGTGCTGCCCTATGGAGATTCGGTATTGCCGCAGGCCGCGGCCTAGGGTTTTTCGCGGGCAAACAAATCGAGTTGCTCAAGCTCCTCGTCGTCAAATCCCCCCAAGCCAATGCCGAGCAGGCGCGTGCCCAAGTCGCCGACCTCCGTCTGCTCTAACAATTCACAGGCCGCTGCGAAGACGGCTCGGGCGCGATCGGTAAAGGTCGCCAAGTGCGCTGTGCGCGTCGCAGCGCGAGAATCCGGGTAGCGCACCGTTAAGGTTATATCGCGTACTTGTAGCCCGCGACGCTGCAAGCGCCCGCAGAGCGCGGCGGCCAGCTCGCGCAAGGCATCGCACATTTCTTCACGGGTATAGAGCGGGGCGGCAAAGGAGGTTTCCTCGCGAATTTGGTCGAGCTGTTCGGCTGGGGCAACCGGGTCGTCGTCCCAACCTTGGGCGAGGTGCCAAAAAGTGCTGCCCCGCTGGCCAAAGCGGCGCACGAGTTCGTTCAGCGGCACTTGGGCCAGTGTACCGACGCGTTCTATTTGCATCGCCGCGAGTTGCTGGCGCGTAACGACTCCCACGCCGGGAAGCTGGTCAATGGGCACATTGGCGAGAAAATCCCCTGTCTGTTCGGGCAGCACGACTGTTAGGCCATTGGGCCGCTGGCGCTCCATAGCCAGCCGTGCTAAGAACTTGCTGGATGCCAACCCCACGGAAACGCTCCAGCCTAGCTGTTGCTTGATATCGCTCTTGATCATCTTGGCGACGCGCATTCCAAAGGGGATGTCGAGTTTATTGTCGGTGACGTCGAGAATGGCATAGCCATCGCCCCATTCGATCCAATCGGTGTATTCCCGCAGGATCGCGGCGAATTCGGTGCAAGCCCGGGTGTTGTGGCGCGGGCCGCTATCAATCCCAAGGTGGACTATCTTGCGGCGTCCGCTGGTCCTAGCGGGACTCATGCGACAGAAAAGGCAGGGAGACTACGGTGGCTTGCACGCCATCTGCGTCTAGTACAGTGCCCTCGGCACAAGCACTCCGCCGCACATAGGCGAGGGCAATCGGGCCGAGGCTGGGAGAGTGGACTGCCGAAGTGATGCGCCCTACTTCGCGCACTCCATCGCGCAGCGGTTGTCCCGTTGGCGGCAACTCGGCGGTGGAAAGCCGCAGCCCGGCTAGATGCTGTTTGACTTTGTCGTAGGTATCTAAGCGGGCGATGACTTCTTGGCCAATATAGCAGCCTTTATCTAGATGAATAGCGCGACCAAGCCCTGCTTCCCAAGGGTTGTAATTTTGAGTCAGCTCTCGCCCTAGCAGGGGAAGGCCCTGTTCAACGCGCAAAATTTCCCACGTCGCCGCTCCTATTGGACGAGCCCCGGCGGCGGCGAGGCGCTGCCAAAGGGCCTTCACAGCGGCCGGCGGGCCGAAGGCGCGCAGCCCCGGCCCGGGCGTACGCGCCAGCCACAGACCGTCGGCGACCTGTGGGTCGAGTAGCTGGTGATCTTGAAGTTGCGCCAGATCTACTTCCAAGGTGCGGGCGACGAGCTCGGTGGCGTGCGGGCCGACGAGCTCGAACATGGCTGTCTCGTCTGTGCGGTCTGCCAATTCGAGGGCCTCGGCAAAGATAAAGCGGTCCAACCAAGTGGGGATTGTGGTACGCGAATCCGGACTCAAGATCAAGGCAGTGGCGTCCGGGCCGCGATAGCAGGTGGCGAGATCGAGAATCCGCGCTCGCTGTTCGATAAAGACAGCTTCAAGACCATGCCCTATTTGCAGGTTGTGGAAGTCGTTGGAGGTCATGCGGTGCAGGAAGTCGAGATGGTCAACGCCGCACAGGTACAAGCGGAACGAGGTCTGCGCGTTGCGTAGGGCCGCGCCGGTGCGGGCGGCTTGGTATTCGTCGTAGTGGGCCATAATGGGCACGAGGCTAGGCGTGCTGCGTCACGGAGAACCGCGAGCCTAGATCGGGATGTTTAGTGACTGCGATTTGCACTGGAAAGGCCGCCTTGAGTTGGTCGAGATGCGTGACGATCAGCACTTTTTTGAAATCCTCGCTGATTTTTTGGATGGCTTCGATGAGTTGTTCTAATCCCTGTTCGTCTTGAGTGCCGAAGCCCTCGTCGATAAAAAGAGTGTGGAGGCGGGTGCCCGAGCGCATGGCCAGCACTTTGGAGAGCGCAATGCGCAAGGCAAAATTGGTGCGGAATGCCTCACCCCCGGAATAAAGGTGATAGGAGCGCTCGCCAACCTCGTCGGCGATCTTGACATCGAGGGTTTCGCGGGTGCCGCCTTTTTTGAGATCGCGCAGCGATTCAAAGGCGACTTGGATGCGGTTGTCGGTCAGGCGCGCGAGAATGGCGTTGGCTTCTTCGGCAATCTGCGGCACGGCGTTTTCGATAATCAGTGCTTGGATCCCATCCTTGCCGAATGCCTTGTCGAGTTGTTGGTAGATCCAAGTCTGGCGTTGGGTGTCTTGGAGCTTTTCGCGTAGTTGGTCTTGCTCCTGAGCCAACTCGGCACAGTGCGCGCACAGGGCCTCTAGGTTGCCCCGACGCTGGAGGTGTTGGTCTCGCTCGACCCGTAGCTTTTCCAATTGGGCTTGATTTTCGCCGATCCTCTTATCAACGCCTTCTAACGCACTGGTCCGCTCGTGCAGCGTTTCCTTTTCTTCTTTCACAGTCTGCAATTGTTCCGCTAAGGTGGAGGCTTCGGCTTCGTAGCGCATCCGCGATTCGCCGGACGAAGTGCGGCGTTGGCGAGCGTGTTGCAGGCGCTCGAACTGCCGTGCGCTGTCGCGCAGGTCGTCGTGTTGCAAGCGCAACCGCTGGTGCTCGGTACTATCGTAGCCTAGGGCTACAAGCTGTTGCTCGACTTGGCCGAGTTGCTCCCGTTCCTCTTGGGCATAGCGGGCCTCGGCGAGCTGCTGGTCGGCTCGGTCGAGTTGGGTTTGCGCTTCGGCCCGCTCGCTGTTGAGCCGGTCGGCTTGGCTTTTGGCGTCCTGCAAGCGGGTATGCTCAGCTTCAACCGGACGCAACTCGGCGAGCTTTTGGCCCAGTGCCTCGTGTTCGGTGCTGCTGTAGCCCAATAGCTCGATTTCGCTGGCGAGCTTGTGCAAACGTTCGCGTTCGCGGGGCGCGTATGATTGGTCGCTGAGTTCGCGGTCGAGGGCCGCTAATTGCTCAGCTAGCGACTGGGCCTCAGCAGTCGAGTCCCGTATTTGCGCGAGACGAGCCTCCCCAGTGGCTAGGTCTTGGTGGACCTGCTGGAGGGGCGAGACTTCCTCGTCGAGGACCTTGTAGTGCGTGCGCATCTTTTGCAATTGATCATCGAGAGCGGCGAGCTCGCGGTCGAGAGAGACGATGCGTTCTTGGCGATGCTCTTCCCGCTGCGCCAGTTCGACCGCGACCCGCTGGCGGTGTTCGGCGTCGAGTTCGCTGCCGCACAGTGGGCAATTGGCGTCGGTGGAATCGACCAAGGCTAGCGCCTGTTGGTGCTCAGTGGCCAATTCTTCTTCAGCGCGGCGTTGCTGCTCCCGCTCGCTGATCTGGATCTTGAGGTCGCGGCCCTCATCCGCGAGGCGTTCCCGTTCCTCGACTTTGGTCTGCAATTGAGTCTGTTGTGCTCGCAACAGGTGGATTTGGGCTTCTAAGGCTTGCTCCTCGGCCTTAGCTCGTTCTAGCTGGGCCAATTGCTTGGCGAGTACTTGGCGCTGGTTTTTGCGATGCTCCTCCGCAAGCGATAGTTCGTGTTCGAGTCGGCGACGCTCGCTGAGGAGATCATCGTAGCGAATCCGCGCCTGTGCTAGGGCTTGGACCTGCTCGCTGATAGTTTTGAATTGGGTGTAGCGGATGGCAATGGTCTGCCCTCGATTGAGCAAGGCTTGATGTTCGTCGAGTTGGTGCTGGCGCTCGCTGAGGGTCGCGGCCCAGCGCTCTTGCTGCCGCTCTACTTCTTGGCGCGCTTGGGCGATTTGCTCTGTTAGCTGGCGGCGGTGGGTTTCTAACGCGCCGTGTTCCTGAGCTTTTTGTTCGAGCCGGCCGACTTGGGTGTGGAGCTGATTGTAGGTTGCAAAGTCTCGCTCAATGGATTCAGTGGCTGCTAGGATTTTGCTGTCTTGACGCTGCTGCTCCCGCAGATTTTCGAGCTCGGCGGAGACCTGCTGTTCTCGGTCGGCGATGCGCCTTTGCTCTCGCGCTAGCTCGGCGATGCGCTGGCGTGTTTGCACTAGCTCTAGGCGCTGGGCTTCCAACTCGGTTTGCACTTTTTCGCGGTTGCTGATTTCGCGACCGAATAGAGCAAGGTGGTTGTCGACAGTATGCAGTTCAGATTCGTAGCCTTCGCGCTTGGCCAATTCGGCATCGAGTTCGCCGAGGCGGGTTTGCAAAGCCTCGCTCTGGCGCAGGTGCTCTTGATAGCGGACTCGAGCCATGCCTTGAAGCTGATCGTAGCGCTCCAAGCCGAGGATCCGCCCGAGGACTTCTTTGCGCTGTCTGGCGTTTTTTTGGGTGAATTCGTCGGCGCGTCCTTGGACGATGAAGGCCGAGTTGACAAAGGTGTCGTAGTCCATGGATAGGAGTTCGTTGATGCGCCGCTGGGTGGGATTAATGCCCTCGCCCTCGCTGAGAGTGCGGAAGGTGCCGTCGCTTGCTACTTGCAGGTCTAAGGCCGGGACGCCCCGCTTGGTACGACGCCAACTGCGGATGACGCGGAAGTGCTTTTCGCCAAGGGCGAAGTCGAAGTCAACCCGCATTTCTCTGGCCCCAATCCGACACAATTCTTCGTCGCTGCGGCTTTTGCGGGCTTGGCCCCACAAGGCGTAGGTGACCCCGTCGAGCAAGGCGGATTTGCCGTGGCCATTGCCACCTGTGAGACAGGCGACGTGGAACTGAGAAAAGTCGAGCGGCGGGACCTCCTCGCCGTAGCTGAGAAAGTTGCGCAGTGAAAGGGAGAGAGGGATCATCCGTCGTCTTGGTCGCGTTGGCCAACTTCAAGCTCGCGCTCTAGATGGAGCGCGTAGCTTTTGAGCTCGGCGCGGTGTGTTTGTAGGTCTGGGCTGTTATCAATGTAGCGGTCGAGGGCATCGCCTAGCTCGGCTTCCTCGCTGATTTCGGCACGGCGTTGGATCACTTCTGGGGCAAAACGCGGTTGGATAGAGGCGACGTGGAAGGCCGGTTCGAGCGCTTGTCGCACCTGTTGTAAGTCCACTGGTGTGGCGTAGCCTGCGGGCAGGTCGTAAAGGACGCGGACTACGGCGTCTGCCAGATCGGCCTTGGCACAGGCCGCGACGATACATTCGGTGGCGTCTTGGCCATCGCGAACCTTTAGCTTGATGGTCACAAAGCGCCGCGCTGGGACTGGGATGAACTCAAAGGTGGTTGCCCGACCCCTCGACGAGGTTGCGTCTTCTGCGATGCGCACGAGGCAGAAACCTTTGTCTTCGCCTTCCTCGCCGAAGTCGATGCGCTCTAAGCTACCCGAATAGACCACGGGTGGATGTTGGCCGGGATTGAGGTCTTGGTATTTGTGTATGTGCCCCAAGGCGATGTAGTCGTAGGCGGGATTGGCAAGAGCGCTAGTGAGCAAAACGGGGTCTTGACCAATGATAGCGGTGCGTTCGCCCCCAGAATAAATGGCGTCGGTGGCCGTGAGGTGGGCAACGAGTACACCCGGCAGCGTTGGATCGAGTTGCCGGACGTACTCGTTGATTTGGGCCGCGTAGGTTTTTTGTATATGAACGCGGATTTCCTCTAGGGGCAGGTCGCGGTATTCGTCGCGGGTGAGTAGGGCATGGCGCGTCGGCCAAGGTAGGCCGGCCACTTGTACTGGGCCGTTGGCCGTTTCGATACGCAGGAGCTCTGGACGGCGGATGACGTGTGTGCCCTCTAGCTGTAGGGTGCTGAAAATGTCAACTGAAGTGGCCTTGCCGAAAGCGCCAGGTGCGTCGTGATTGCCCACTACTAGCACGATGGGGATACGGGCCGCTTGCAGGCGTTGGAGTTGGCGGGCCAAGACGCGCTGATGGGTCGGGGTCGGATCGCAATTCTTGTACATGTCGCCGGCGAAGAGAACCAAATCGACCGCCTTTTCAGTGGCTAGGTCAAAGACCGTTTCTAGGCTATTGGCAAAATCTTGAACCCGCGAATGCAGGCCGGTGCTTGGGTCGAGACTGCCGTGGTTTTCGACGCCTAGATGCAGATCGGCAAAGTGCAGAATTGTCAAGGCCATGAGACGTTGTCTGGGAAGGGGTGGCTCGGTCTGTAAGTTTATTAAAAGGAGGGTGGCGAACTTGGGCAAGTCCTAGCCTGTTTGCACCTAGGTGCCGTTTTTATTACATTAATTCACTTGTAGGCGGAAGCGGTATGCGCTTCCGCTTTTGTGTTGAATAACGCATGTTGTTCTCTCTAAAGGCTTGATTATGAGTGAGATATATCTTTCGCGCGAAGGCTACGAAAAACTTCAGGTCGAGTTGAAGGGACTCAAGGAGACCGAACGCCCGGCAGTGCGCCAAGCGTTGCAGCGGGCGCGGGAATTTGGCGACCTGTCCGAAAACGCCGAGTATTCGGCAGCCAAAGAAAGGCTGCTCTTCCTAGAGCAGCGCATCAGCAAGCTCGAAGAGACGCTCAGCCGGGCCCGCCTGCTAGAAAACGAGGCGATCCCAGAAGACAAAGTTTATATCGGTGCCACTGTAGAGATAGAAGACCTCGCCCAAGCGCGACAGATCACGTACACGCTCGTCGCTCCCGAGGAAGCGGATTTTGAAGCAGGGAAAATCTCCACGGTTTCGCCGATAGGCAAGGGATTGCTAGGGCACCAAGAAGGCGAAGAAATCGAGATTGAAGTGCCCGTTGGCAAGCTGCATTACAGGATTGTCAAAATCACGCGCTGAGTGTAAGTATCCAGTTCACTTGGCGACTCCCGGAAAGGCCCGCGTCTCTCCGGGAGTTTCGCGTTTTGGGCATGCGCCCAGTATTCTTGACATATTGAGAGAGCTGTTATATATTTAGGCTTCTATGGATTAAACGGGCATTAATCCGACTCGGGCGAGCGGGAATAGCTCAGTTGGCTAGAGCGCGAGCCTTCCAAGCTCGGGGTCGCGGGTTCGAGTCCCGTTTCCCGCTCCAGATCACAAAAATGATTGCGGCCGATGTAGCTCAGTCGGTAGAGCGCATCCTTGGTAAGGATGAGGTCACCAGTTCAATCCTGGTCATCGGCTCCACTTTCCTAAGTGCTTTCATCTAAACGCGACAGGTTCTGATGCCAAGAGATCAAATAACGCTGGAGTGCGAAGTATGCAGCTCGCAAAATTACACAGCGACCAAAAATAGGCGAAACCAGCCAAGCCGCGTGGAGTACAAAAGATATTGCCGTTTTTGCCACAAGCACACGGCTCACAAAGAAGCCCGCTAGGCATAGGGCAGTAGCTCAATTGGTAGAGCACCGGTCTCCAAAACCGGCGGTTGCAGGTTCAAGTCCTGTCTGCCCTGCCAGGCTTCTGCATTAGGGAACGGGATGTGGAATAAACTTACTAATTTCGTCAAAGATGTGCGGACCGAATTTTCCAAAGTGAGCTGGCCTACTCGCGAGGATTTGGTCAGTTCCACTGGGGTGGTATTAGTCTTTTCGGCTATTTTTGCAGTTTTTATTGGCATATTCGACCTGATTATTTCTTTTGTTTGGGGAATACTTCTAGGCCAGTAATGCCCGCTGGGGCGTATCTAAAGGGAAGAGGCGTACAACGCGCATTGCTTCTTTTTTTACATTTACGCTCGATTGAATGGGAGCTAACACCGGATTGAGAGACATGGAACAGCGCTGGTACGCTCTACATACGTATTCGGGGCACGAGAACAAGGTAAAGACTTACTTGGAGTCGCTCATTGGGTCGGGGGCTGCCAACGGTGCGATTGCCCAAGTCGTCGTGCCGACCGAGGAAGTCGTCGAACTCCGCGCCGGCAAGAAAACTAAGACTCGGAAGCGATTTTTGCCTAGTTATGTACTAGTGGAAATGGAAATGTCCAAGGAAGCTTGGTATCAGGTGACCAACATTCCTGGGGTGACCAACTTCGTCGGCCCAGCGCGCAAACCGCAACCGCTGCGGCAGGAGGAAATTGACCGCATCTTGGGGCACGTTGATCGCCGTAAAGATCAAGAGGTCGAGGAGATTCCCTTTGCTGTTGACGATCAAGTAAAGGTCAACGATGGCGCGTTCAAAGATTTTATCGGCACCGTGCAAGAGGTACTGCCGGAGAAGCGCAGGTTGAAAATCATGGTGAGTATTTTTGGGCGCGGTACATCTGTGGAATTGGACGTGTTGCAAGTCGAGCCGGTTCAAGAGACGGTCGGCTGATCTTTAAGGAAAAAAGTAAATGGCTAAAAAAGAAATAGCCCAAATCAAGTTGCAGGTTCCAGCTGGTCAGGCGAATCCAACGCCGCCCGTTGGGCCGGCGCTGGGGCAGCACGGCGTTAATATCATGGAATTCTGCAAGACGTTCAATGCCCAGACCCAAGACCAGCAAGGGTTGATCATTCCTGTAATCATTACGGTGTACGCTGACCGCACGTTTTCATTTATCACTAAGACGCCGCCGGCTGCGGTGCTGTTGTTGCGGGCTGCCGGGAAAGACAAAGGGTCGGGCGTACCCAACCGGGATCACATAGGCGTTGTATCTTCGGGTCAAGTGCGCGAAATCGCCGAATTGAAAATGCCCGATTTGAACGCGGCCTCAATGGAAGCCGCGATGTCGATGATCGCGGGAACGGCCCGCAGTATGGGGCTTTTGGTTGAGTAACTGCTTCGCATTGTAATCCTCATAAGAGGTTTAAGATATGGCCAAAGGAAAAAAATACAGAAATGCCTTGGGGTCTTTCGACCGCGACAGGGCCTATACTTGGGAAGAAGGGATCAAGATCCTCAAGGGATTTCCGGCGTACAATTACGACCCGACCGTCGAGCTTACTTGCAACTTGGGGATTGATGGCCGCCAAGCCGACCAATCGCTGCGCGGCACGGTGATGTTGCCTCACGGTACTGGCAAGGAACTCCGGGTCTTAGTCATCACCCAAGGTCCCCTAGTGCAGGAGGCCGAAGATGCTGGAGCCGATTTCGTCGGTGGGACCGACATGGCCGAGAAAATCCAGGGGGGTTGGCTTGATTTCGACTTAGTCATTGCCTCTCCAGATATGATGGGGCAGGTAGGTAAACTGGGAAGGATCTTGGGGCCGCGAGGCTTGATGCCCAACCCCAAGACCGGCACGGTAACGCGCGAGGTCGCCCAAGCTGTCCGTGAGGCCAAGGCCGGCCGCATTGAATATCGTGCCGATAGCAAGTCTGGCAACAACGCCCAGGGCCCCATCGGCAAGCTGTCTTTTACCGATCAGGCGCTGGTTGAAAACGCCCAAGCGTTTACCGATGCCATTTTGCGCGCCAAGCCGGCCGCGGCAAAAGGTCAGTACATCCGCAAGTTAGTCCTCTCGTCTGCAGTAGGGCCGGGTATCAAGATTGACCGCGCCGAGTTGGCTATATAAAGAAAGCGGTATTATGGCGACGGCAGAGAAAGAAGCAAAAGTAGAAGAATTGAAGGCCATTATGGCCGAGGCTAAGGGCTTTTATTTAGCCGATTTTACGGGTATTGACGTAGCTGCCGTGACCGAGTTGCGTAACAAGCTGCGCGATGCCGACGTCCAATACCAAGTGATCAAAAATCGCTTGGCCATTCGCGCGGCTGAGGAAGTGGGTATCGCCGGCCTTGATGAGTATTTCTCCGGGCCTACGGCCTTGGCCTATTCAAAAGAAGATCCCATTGCACCGGCCAAAATTCTGCACGACTTTGTCGTTGATGGCGGAAAGATTCAGGTCAAGACCGGCTTTATGGAGGGTGAAGTCCTCGCCGCTGACAAAGTCGAGGCGTTGGCTAAACTGCCTTCTAGGGAAGAATTGCTAGGTAAGGTAGCCGCTAGTGTCCAGAGTCCACTCTACGGGCTAAGCGGCGTCTTGAATGGGTTGCTCCGGGGCTTAGTCTGCGCGTTGTCCGCCATCGAAAAGCAACGGGGAGAAGGTGGGGAAAATGCCTGATTCCCATTCGTCCCTTTTAACAAGCTCAAATACGGATATACAGGAGGCTGTATCTCATGACCGAAGAAACCACTGTCACCACTGCCAATAGTAAGGTAGGTGAAATCATTGAGACCATCGGCGGCCTAACGGTCCTAGAACTAGCCGAGTTGGTCAAGGCCCTTGAAGACAAGTTTGGCGTGTCGGCCGCAGCACCGGTGATGATGGCTGGTGCGATGCCCAGCGTTGGTGCTGGCGAAGAGGTCGCCGAGGAAAAGGATTCCTTTGACGTGGTGCTCACTAGTGCTGGCGAGAAGAAGATCCAAGTTATCAAGATCGTCCGCGAGATCACTAGCTTAGGGCTGAAAGATGCCAAGGCGCTCGTTGACGAGGCACCGAAGCCGGTCAAGGAAGGAGCGACCAAGGAAGAAGCCGAAGAAATCCAGAGCCGATTGCAGGATGCCGGAGCCACGGTAGAACTCCAGTAAGGGTTACTGTAGTAGCTCATTCGTTCAGACCTGCTTTTCTGCAGTGTGCATTCATGGAGCTATTGGCCAATAGCTCCATGAGCATTTGGCTTAAACCACAAATTGAGGAGTTGGACTTTGGCAAAGACGAACGGCAGTATTAAAAGGCGCTCTTTTGGCAAAATCAAAGAAGCCGCAGAGATGCCAAACCTGCTTTCGGTTCAGCTTGACTCCTTCGAGGACTTTCTGCAGCTCTCCGTCTTGCCTCATCAGCGCCAACGGCGCGGTTTGCACTTGGTCTTTCAGAGTATTTTCCCAGTTGTCGATGTTCAGGGTGTATACTCTCTCGAATACGTCAGCTACTCCATTGGCAATCCCCGCTACAGCGAAGAGGAATGCCGCGAGCGGGACATGACTTTTTCCGCCCCGCTGCGTGCGACCCTGCGCCTTGTGACCCGCGACAAGGAAAGCGAGGACCTTCCAGTCAAGGACGTGGTCGAACAGACCGTGTTCTTGGGCGAATTGCCTCTGATGACTAGCGAAGGGACATTTATCATCAACGGAGCTGAACGCGCAGTCGTCAGCCAACTCCATCGCTCGCCTGGAGTGTTCTTCGACGAGACTTTGCACCCCAATGGTAAGCGGCTGTTCTCGGCGCGAATCCTGCCCTACAAGGGGATGTGGCTAGAGTTCAGCATGGACATCAACGACATCATGTACGTGCATATTGACCGGAAGCGCAAACTGCCAGTGGCTTCGCTCCTGAAGGCGCTCGGCTTCTCCAAGAATGGCGAAATCCTCAGTCTGTTCCGCGAGGAGGTTGAGGAAGCTATAGACGAAGAATTGATCGACCGCTACAACGGCGGCGAGGACATCGTCGATAAAGACAGCGGCGAAATTTTATTAGATGCCTACGAGCAGATAAGCAGCGAAAATCTAGCGAAGCTACAGGCAGCGAATATCGAGAAGTTAAAGGTTCTGGCCGCCCCACCGGACAAGGATCCCGGGGTCATAGAGAACACGCTCGCTAAGGACCCGAGTAAAGACGAGGAAGATGCCCTCACGCGCATCTACAGCCTCCTGCGTCCTGGGGACCCGCCCAATATCGCGACCGTGCGCGAATTGCTGGATCGGCTCTTTTTTAACACCAAGCGCTACAATCTAGGCGATGTGGGGCGCTATCGCATCAATCGCCGTTTGGATGTGGGTATTCCCTTCGAGAGCACGGTGCTGCATCTCGAGGATTTTATGGCGATAATCCAATACCTGTTGGGTTTGCGAGTGGGACAGGGCAATACCGACGATATCGATCATCTGGGCAATCGCCGCGTACGCTTGGTCGGCGAGCTACTAGCCCAACAATTCAGCATTGGCCTGACGCGCATGGCGAAGACGATCCGCGAGCGCATGAACCTACGCGACGAAGATCAGATCACGCCGCACGACTTAGTCAATGCGCGAACGGTTTCCACCGTTATCCAAGCGTTTTTCGGTTCGAGCCAGCTATCGCAGTTTATACAGCAGACCAATCCGCTTGACGAGCTAACCCACAAGCGACGCCTTAGTGCCCTTGGTCCGGGAGGGCTAACCCGCGACCGCGCTGGTTTTGAAGTGCGGGATGTGCATTATACGCACTACGGTCGGATATGTCCTATCGAAACGCCGGAAGGCCCCAATATCGGCCTGATATCCTCGTTGAGTACGTATGCACGGGTCAATTCCTTCGGCTTTCTGGAGACACCGTACCGAAAGGTGATAAATGGTAAAGTGACAAATGAGATAGAGTTTCTGACGGCGGCCGAAGAAGACAAATATATCATCGCCCAAGCCAACGCACCCATTGACGACGCAGGCAAATTTCTCAACCCATTGATCAAAGCTCGCAAGCGGGATGATTATCCGATGGTAACCCCTAACGAGGTTGACTACATGGATGTATCGCCCAATCAACTCGTCAGCGGGGCGGCGGCCCTAATCCCCTTCCTTGAGCACGACGACGCCAACCGAGCGCTTATGGGCTCCAACATGCAGCGCCAAGCCGTGCCGTTGCTCTTTACCGAAGCACCGTATGTCGGCACTGGCATGGAGAGCAAGGTCGCCCGCGATTCGGGGGCGATCGTCGTCGCCCGCAACCCCGGCGTGGTCGTCAGCGTTGATGCCGAGCGCATTATTGTACGCCGCGACAAGAAGCACAGTACGCGGTTGACTCCGTTGGACACAGCAGATACCGACGAGTACAAGTTGACCAAGTTCGCCCGTTCCAACCAAGACTGCTGTATCAACCAGCGGCCTTTGGTCCAAGTCGGAGACAAGGTACAGACCGGTCAGCCTTTGGCCGATGGTGCCGCTACGGACCGCGGGGACTTAGCCCTAGGCGTGAATGTCTTAGTTGCCTTTATGCCCTGGAACGGCTACAACTTTGAAGATGCCATCGTCGTCAGCGAGCGCCTCCTCAAAAAGGACATCTTCACTTCCGTCCACATTGAGGAATTTGAGCTGCAAGTGCGCGACACCAAACGCGGTCAAGAGGAGATCACTCGCGAGATTCCCAACGTCAGCGAAGGAGCGGTGCGGAACCTCGACGACGAGGGCATTATCCGCATTGGAGCCGAGGTCGGGCCCGGCGATATTCTAGTCGGCAAAGTAACGCCCAAGGGGGAGAGCGAACTGTCGCCCGAAGAACGTCTCTTGCGGGCAATTTTTGGCGAGAAGGCTGGGGATGTCCGCGATGCGTCGTTGAAAGCGCCTCCCGGTATGGAAGGCGTGGTCATTGACCGCAAGGTTTTTTCGCGCCGCGAGCGGAGCAGTTCGTCCGGGCGTCGGGAGAGCATAGCCGCTTGTGAGAAAGAGGCGGCCGAGCGCAAGGAACACCTGATTGCCGAGCGCAACACTAGGTTGCTGGAGGTGGTGGGGAATGTCAAGTTGGGCAACTTGTACTCTCAAGACGATGAGTTAAAGGTGCGCAAAGGCACTCAGCTGAGCGAGCGATTACTCGAACGGTTAGGGGAAGATTTCTCTGTGCTGAAGCCCGAAGAGGACTGGACCACAGACCCCGAAGTCAGCGTTGAAGTCGCCGAAGTGTTGGAATATGCCAAAGAGCAGCGAAAGCTGATTGACGAGCAAACGGAGCGCCAAATAGAGCGCATCACGCGCGGTGATGAATTACCGCCGGGCATCGCGCAGCTAGTCAAGGTCTATGTGGCTAAGAAGCGCAAGCTCTCGGTCGGCGACAAGATGGCCGGTCGCCATGGCAACAAGGGCGTAGTCGCGTATATCGCGCCGGAGGAGGATATGCCCTGCCTCGAGGACGGTACGCCTGTAGATATTGCCCTTAACCCTTTGGGCGTACCCTCGCGCATGAACTTGGGCCAGATCTTTGAAACTCATCTAGGCATGGCTGCTCATGCTCTCGATGTGCATGTGGCGACCCCAGTTTTCGACGGGGCATCCCTCGACGAGGTGCGAGAAATGCTCGACGAGGCCGAGATACCCAACGACGGCAAACAAGTGCTCTACGATGGGCGGACTGGGACCAAGCTAGATAAGCGAGTGACTGTAGGCTACATATACATGTTAAAGCTTTCGCACTTGGTCGCCGACAAAATTCACGCTCGCTCCATCGGGCCATACTCGCTGGTTACTCAGCAGCCCTTGGGTGGCAAGGCTCAGTTTGGCGGCCAGCGTTTCGGCGAGATGGAAGTGTGGGCACTGGAGGCCTACGGCTCGGCCTACACGCTCCAAGAAATGCTGACAGTCAAATCCGACGACGTCGCTGGGCGCTCTAAGATCTACGAGGCCATCGTGAAAGGAGAGAATCCGCCGGAACCAGGCATTCCAGAATCGTTTAATGTGCTGGTCAAGGAATTACAGAGTTTGTGTTTGGATGTGATCCTCGAAGACAGCAGGATCGTCTAGACACATTGAATTGCAGAGCATTCGCATAAAGTACCAAGGGGGTGCCAGTGTTACAGACTGCCAATACATCGCGCAAACCGACTGATTTCGATTCCATCCGCATTCAACTTGCTTCTCCCGAGACCATTCGCGCTTGGTCACGAGGGGAGGTCACCAAACCTGAGACGATCAACTACCGCTCCTTCAAGCCGGAGCGCGACGGGTTGTTCTGCGAACGCATTTTCGGTCCGGTCAAGGACTGGAACTGCCACTGTGGCAAGTACAAGGGCATCCGTTATCGAGGCATAGTATGTGACCGTTGCGGCGTTGAGGTCACGCAGGTCAAGGTTCGCCGCGAGCGCCTTGGGCACATCCAGCTGGCCGCACCGGTTTCCCATATCTGGTATTTCAAGTCGCTACCTTCTCGCATCGGTGCCCTGCTCGACATCTCGATGCGCAACCTTGAGCGCATCCTCTATTACGAGTCCTATGTCGTCATTGACCCGCGGGGCGCACCTGTGGAGAAGCTGGATCGTTTGACGGAGGAGGAGCTTTTCAATATACGAGAAGAAGGCGGCGACCCCGAGGTCGAAATGGGAGCACCCGCAGTCAGGCGGCTCTTAGAGGAGATCGATATTGAAGAGCTCTCGGCCGAGTTGCGAACCTTGGTTCGAATAGAGAGTTCTATCCAACGCAAGCAAGAAGCCCTCAAGCGGCTCAAGGTCGTCGAAGCCTTCCGCCAGTCCGAAAACCGGCCTGAGTGGATGATTCTCGACAGCATTCCGGTCATTCCGCCGGATCTGCGTCCCTTGGTGCCCTTAGAGGGGGGGCGCTTCGCCACTTCCGACCTCAACGACCTCTACCGCCGGGTCATCAATCGCAACAACCGTTTGAAGAAGCTGCTCAAGATCAATGCGCCCGAAGTTATTCTGCGCAACGAGAAGAGGATGCTTCAGGAAGCCGTTGATGCCCTCTTCGACAACGGGCGTCGCTCGCGGGCCGTGCGCGGCGACGGCAATCGCTCGCTCAAGTCGCTCAGCGATCTGCTCAAAGGGAAACAGGGCCGTTTTCGCCAGAACTTACTAGGTAAACGCGTTGACTATTCGGGTCGTTCGGTCATCGTCGTCGGTCCAGAACTCAAACTGTACCAGTGTGGTTTGCCCAAAGGAATGGCCCTAGAGCTATTTAAGCCATTTGTAATCAAAAAGTTAGAAGAAAAAGGGCTAGTGCAAACCGTCAAGAGTGCCAAGAAATTGGTCGAACGCGAGCGCCCAGAGGTCTGGGACATTCTCGAAGAGGTTATTCGCGACCACTGCGTATTGCTCAATCGGGCTCCGACGTTGCACAAGTTGGGGATTCAGGCGTTTCAGCCGATTCTCGTCGAGGGCAAGGCCATTCGCCTCCACCCGCTGGTCTGCGCCGCCTTTAATGCCGACTTCGATGGCGACCAGATGGCCGTGCATGTCCCGCTCTCGTTCGAGTCTCAGATCGAGGCACGGCTTCTGATGCTTTCTACCAACAACATCCTCAAGCCGGCCGATGGCGAGCCGGTTGTCATGGACAATCCTCAAGACATCGTGCTCGGCAGTTATTATCTGACCAAGGTGCGTTTTAGCGAAGCAGGCGGAGTCGAGCGCACCTTTGCCAACAAGACCGAGGCGGTTGCGGCTTTTGAAGCGGGTCGCATTACCTTGCACCAGCCGGTCGTGGTGCGCATTGAGGGCGAGATGGTGGATACGACCGTCGGGCGCTTGCTTTTTAACGAGGTACTACCGGAGGAAATCGGCTTTATCAACCGCACGGTTGACAAGGTCGATATCAAGAAGATTACCGCCCGAGTGCATCGCCTGTTGGGAAACAGGCGCACAGCAGAGTTCGTCGATCAGCTCAAGAATATGGGCTATCACTATGCGACGCTAGCCGGCATATCCATCGCCGTTGACGACGTAGTCGTACCCGATACTAAAACCAAGCTCATTGACGGAGCGCTCAGGGAAGTGGAGAAAGTCCGCGATCAGTATGCCAACGGCATCATCACCGATGGCGAGCGCTACAACAAGATCATAGATATCTGGACTCATACCACATCGGAGGTCTCACGCGCGGTGCAACGCACGCTTGAGGAAGCCGAAGAGGGCTTTAATTCGGTTTACGTTATGAAGGATTCTGGTGCGCGCGGTAGCGAGGATCAGATCAAACAGCTAGGCGGTATGCGCGGTCTGATGAACAAACCGCAGAAAAAGCTGACCGGTGCCGTCGGCGAAATCATCGAAACGCCAATTATCGCTTCTTTCAAAGAAGGGTTGTCGGTGCTCGAGTACTTCATCTCTACCCACGGAGCGCGCAAGGGTTTGGCCGATACGGCTCTGAAGACGGCCGAAGCCGGATATCTGACGCGGCGGATGGTTGATGTGGCTCAAGATGTGGTGATCAGCGAAGAAGACTGCATGACTAGCAAAGGGTTGGAGATCGGCGCTCTCAAGGATGGAGAGGAGGTAATTGAGCCGCTGGCCGACCGCATCGTTGGTCGAGTATTGCAAGAAGACGCTCTTGATGCTGATGACAATGTGGTGGCCCATGCAGGGACCCTGTTGGAAGAGGAAGACGCCAATCGCATTGCTCAAGCCGGTATTGAAAAAGTGGTGATTCGCTCGGTGCTCACATGCGAGTCCGAGCGTGGCGTGTGCATCAAGTGCTACGGACGCAATATGGCTACTGGCCGCGAGGTCAATGTGGGCGAGGCTGTTGGGGTCGTAGCCGCACAGAGTATTGGCGAACCAGGTACTCAGCTTACGCTGCGAACTTTTCACATCGGCGGTACGGCGAGTCGTATCGCCGAGCAGTCGCAGATTACCGCACGCCGGGCTGGTCGCGTTCAATTTACCAATGTCGATACGGTGCAAAACCCGACAGCCGGCGTCATGGTCGTCGGGAAAAACGGCGAAATTGGCTTGTTCGACGAACAGAATCGAGTGCGCTCGTCTATCGCTACCCCTTATGGCGCAGTGCTCAAGGTCGAAAATGGGGAGCAAGTGGAGACGGGGGATGTGCTGTACGAATGGGATCCATACAACAATGTGATACTCACCGACCGCCCGGGCCGGACCCGGTTCATAGCTATCAACAAGGAAACTATGCGCGAGGAATTCGACGAAAGCACGGGCCTGAGCGTTCGCAGTATCGTCGACCAGCGCGACCGCCAACTGAGTCCGGCAATTGAGATCGAGAGTGAAGAATATGGAAACCGTTCTTTTAATATTCCGGTCGGTGCGCGTCTACTAGTCGAAGATGGAGATCAAGTCGCACCGGGGCAGGTGTTGGTCAAGATCCCACGCGAGCGTTCCAAGACGCGTGACATCACCGGTGGGTTGCCGCGCGTTGCTGAACTCTTTGAAGCACGTCGGCCCAAGGAACCGGCGGTCATATCAGAAATTAACGGCACGGTGAGCTTTGGCGGTTTAATCCGCGGCAACCGCGAACTGTTCGTCACCCCGCCCCCGCAGGACGATAAAGATGACGAAATCGAAATAAAGAAATACTTGATCCCCTACGGCAAGCACTTGCGCGTACATGAAGGCGACCTAGTCAAAGCCGGCGAGCGCCTCTCCGAAGGGGCAGTCAACCCGCACGATATCTTGCAGGTCCAAGGCTTGGAGGCGGTACGGGAGTACTTGGTCAACGAGATTCAGGATGTCTATCGTCTCCAGGCTGTGGAGATCAACGACAAGCACATTGAGGTGATTGTCAAGCAGATGCTGCAGAAGGTGCGCATCGTTTACCCCGGTGACACGAATTTCCTCGAGGGAGAGGAAGTGGATAGAATCCGCTTCGACAGGGAGAATAAAAAAGTCGGCTACGAGGGGGGAGAGGCAGCCACCTGCGAGACGATCCTTTTGGGCATTACCCGTGCTTCGCTGCGCACGGATAGTTTTATCTCTGCTGCCTCGTTCCAAGAGACAACGCGCGTGTTGACCGAGGCCGCCGTGCAAGGCAAGATAGACCACCTGCGCGGCCTCAAGGAAAACGTCATCATCGGCCGCTTGATTCCAGCCGGTACCGGGCACTACCAAGATGGCACTTATGAGAACTTGGAACCCGAAGGTAATGGCAAGGCCGAGTTGACCGAAATGGCGGCTGCGGAAACAGGTGTTTTGGGCGAGTAGTATTGACAGTTATACAATTTGTGTGTAAATTGTGAGCTTGCTATTTATTACGGAATGAAGAGGAGAAACAGCGTTTGCCAACGGTTAGCCAGCTGGTCCGCAAAAGCCGGCAAAAATCACTAAAAAAGACGGATTCTCCAGCGCTGAGAGGTTGTCCCCAGCGCCGTGGCGTTTGTACGCGTGTTTACACCCAGACGCCTAAGAAGCCCAATTCGGCTCTGCGCAAGATGGCTCGCGTGCGTTTGACTACGGGAATTGAAGTTACGGCTTACGTGCCAGGCGAGGGCCACACGCTGCAGGAACACTCCATCGTCTTAGTGCGCGGAGGTCGCATCAAAGACTGCCCTGGTGTGCGCTACCATATCGTGCGCGGTGTCCTTGATGCGACGGGCGTAGCTGATCGCCGTCAGGGTCGCTCCAAGTACGGCACCCGGCGGCCAACCTAAGAGTACAAACAATGTCGCGGCGTAAAAAAGCAATTAAGCGCAAGCTGCTACCGGATCCGAAATTCCACAATGTCTTGGCAGCGAGGTTCGTAAATTCGCTGATGAAACAAGGCAAGAAGAGCGTGGCCGAGCGCATATTCTACGACTCGATTGACTTGGTCGCCGAACGCAGCGGCCAAGACGGGATTGATGTATTTCAGAAGGCACTAGAAAATGTCAAGCCTATCGTCATGGTTAAATCGCGTCGAGTCGGTGGTCAAACGTATCAGGTGCCGGTCGAAATGCGGCCAGACGAGCGCACGGCGCGTTCGATTCGCTGGTTGATTCGCTTCGCCCGCGAGCGCTCTGAGCGCACTATGGCCGAACGGCTGGCCAACGAGTTTGTCGCTGCGTCAAGGGGAGAAGGTGGGGCTGTCCGAATGAAGGAAGACGTCCACCGCATGGCCGAGGCGAATAAAGCCTTCGCTCATTACAGATTTTAGGGAGTTTCTAGGCCAAAATGGCACGAAAGTTCGCACAAAAAGACACGCGTAATATCGGAATTGCGGCTCACATCGACGCTGGCAAGACTACCACGACCGAGCGGATACTCTACTATACTGGCCGAGTTCACCGCATGGGGGAGGTCCATGACGGTACAGCAACGATGGATTGGATGGAGCAAGAGCGCGAGCGCGGAATTACCATAACCTCTGCCGCTACTGCTTGCGAGTGGAAAGATCACCGCATCAACATCATCGATACGCCCGGCCATGTGGATTTCACTGCCGAGGTCGAGCGTTCACTGCGCGTACTTGACGGTGCCATAGGCGTTTTCTGCGCGGTCGGCGGCGTTGAGCCGCAATCCGAGACCGTCTGGCGCCAAGCCGACAAATACCGCGTTCCGCGCATTGCTTTTGTCAACAAAATGGATCGCAACGGAGCTGATTTTTTTCAGGTACTCAGCATGCTCCAAAAGCGATTGAGCAGCAATTTTGTGCCGGTCCAGTTGCCCATCGGCGTTGGCGAGACGTTCAACGGCTTGATAGACTTGGTCGAGATGAAGGCCATTACCTACGAAGAGGCCAGCCAAGGTGTCAAGTTTTTCGAGGACGAGATCCCCGCGGATTTGCTGGAGGGAGCTTTGCAATACCGCGAAAAGCTGTTAGAGTCGGTGGCTGAGTTCGACGATGGGCTACTCGAAAAATTTCTCGAAGGGGAGGAAATTCACCCCGACGAAATCCGAGCTGCGCTGCGCCAAGCCACTATCTCGTTGAAGGCCGTGCCCGTAACGTGCGGCAGTGCTTATAAGTATAAAGGCGTCCAGCGCTTGCTCGACGCGGTGCTACATTATCTGCCGTCTCCAGCCGATATCGGCGAAGTAAAGGGTATGCTGCCCCATTCCAGCGAGGAAGCGGTGCGTCCTGCCCTTGACGATGCGCCTTTTGCCGGGTTGGCCTTTAAGGTTATGACAGATCCCTTTGTCGGGCGTCTCACCTTTGTTCGCGTCTATTCAGGCGTACTAAGCTCGGGCTCTTATCTCTACAATGTGACGACTGAGCGTCGCGAGCGCACCGCGCGCTTGCTGGAGATGCATGCCAACGACCGCACCGAGTTATCCAGTGCCTATGCCGGTGACATAGTCGCGGTGGTCGGCCTCAAAAACACGACTACTGGTGATACGCTTTGCGATGACCAAAGTCCCATTGTCTTGGAAAAGATCGAATTCGCCGAGCCGGTAGTCCACGTGGCAATTGAACCAAAGACGCGGGCGGATCAGGAGCAGTTATACATTGCCTTGTCCAAGCTCAGCGAAGAAGATCCAACTTTTCAGATCAAGCTCGACGATGAGACGGGCCAGACGATCATGTCGGGCATGGGCGAATTGCACTTAGAGATCCTTATTGATCGCCTCTTCCGCGAGTTCAAGGTCGAAGCCAATGTCGGCAAGCCCCAAGTGGCCTACAAGGAAGGGCTGTGCAAGGCCGTCGAGAGTACAGGTAGGTTCGTGCGACAGACTGGAGGTCGCGGTCAGTACGGGCACGTCGAGTTGGAAATCGAGCCGGGCGAGCCGGGTAGTGGGCTGGTATTCGAGTCGAAAATTGTCGGCGGCAACATTCCTAAGGAATACATCAATCCAGTACGCGAAGGCATTATTGAAGCGATGAGTACTGGCCCAGTTGCCGGTTACCCGATTGAAGATGTTAAAGTCGTGCTGGTAGATGGGTCGCATCACGAGGTTGACTCATCGGAAGTCGCCTTTAAGGTCGCCGGGTCTATGGCCTTCAAAGGCGGTGCCACGAAGGCATCTCCCTATCTCATGGAGCCGATTATGGAATTGGAGGTCGTCGTCCCCGAGCAATATCTGGGCGACGTTATGGGAGATCTCAATTCGCACCGCGGCGAAATACAGGGCATCAATCCCCGTTCCGATGCCCAAGTCGTCAAGGCTTTCGTGCCGCTGAGCGAGACTTTTGGCTACGCCACGCGCCTGCGTTCGCTGACCCAAGGCCGGGCGCTTTTTACCATGCAGTTTTCCAAATACCAGGCTGTCCCAAGCAACATCACCGAACAGATCATCGACAGTACTGAGGTTAAGCGGTAACCGCCTTCCAGAACAGGAGAGGATTTAAGAAATGGCTAAGGAACAATTTCAGCGCAACAAACCGCATGTCAATATTGGCACTATTGGCCACGTTGATCACGGCAAGACCACCTTGACAGCGGCTATCACTTTGCACTTGGCCAACAAAGGTTTGGCCCAAGCTAAGAGCATTGATGATATCGACAATGCTCCGGAAGAAAAGGCACGCGGGGTGACGATCAATGTCTCGCACCAAGAATACGAGACCGAAAAGCGTCACTATGCACACGTTGATTGCCCCGGCCATGCCGATTACATCAAGAACATGATTACGGGTGCCGCCCAAATGGACGGTTCGATTTTGGTCGTCAGTGCCGCTGATGGGCCGATGATCCAGACCCGCGAGCACATCCTATTAGCCCGCCAAGTCAACGTGCCTAGCATTGTTGTCTATCTCAACAAGGTTGATCAATTAGATGACGAAGAACTTTTGGACTTGGTCGAGCTAGAAACGCGGGAGTTGCTCTCAGAGTATGGCTTTGCTGGCGACGATACTCCGATAATTCGCGGATCGGCCCTTGAGGCACTCGAAGGGGTGGATACGCCGACCGGCACCCAGTCGATTGACGAATTGATGAGTGCCGTTGACGATTTCATTCCTGACCCGGTGCGCGATATTGATCAGCCCTTCCTGATGCCGGTCGAAGACGTGTTTACGATCCAAGGACGCGGTACGGTTGGTACGGGGCGCATTGAGCGTGGTCAGATCAAGGTTGGGGAAGAGGTGGATATCGTCGGCATCAAGGAGACGCGCAAGACCACGGTCACTGGCGTCGAGATGTTTCGCAAACTGCTCGACGAGGGCGAGGCTGGAGACAATGTCGGCTTGCTGCTACGCGGCGTCGAGAAGGCTGAGTTAATGCGCGGGATGGTCGTCTGCAAACCCGCTTCTGTGCAGCCGCACACCAAGTTTAAGGCCGAGGTCGTGGTGTTGACTCCCAAGGAGGGTGGCCGCGAAAAACCCTTTTTCTCCGGCTACCGTCCCCAGTTTTTCTTCCGCACTACCGATGTCACTGGGAGTATTGCGTTGCCCGAGGGCACCGAAATGGTCATGCCCGGTGACAATGTCAACATGGAAGTAGAGCTAATCCAGCCGATTGCCATTGAGCCGCAGTTACGTTTCGCGATTCGCGAGGGCGGTCGAACCATCGGCTCTGGCGTCGTCACCGAGGTCTCCAATTAGGCAAAGCCGTATTAGGGAGATGCGAGCCAGTGGCAGTTGATAGAATACGCATTCGCCTCAAAGCCTACGACCACATGGCGTTGGACAAATCCGTGGACGAAATAGTCCAGACGGTTAAGCGCAGCGGAGCCCGTATCGCCGGCCCGGTGCCACTGCCGACGGCTCGCACGGTGTACACCGTGCTGAGATCTCCACACGTGGACAAGAAATCGCGCGAACAGTTCGAGACGCGCATTCACAAGCGGCTCATCGACATTTACGATTCAACACCGCAGACCGTGGACGCGCTGATGAAGCTCGATCTACCGGCCGGCATCGGCATCGACATAAAGGTTTGATTGGACGGACCATGGGCGTACAAGTAGAAGTGCTAAACAGCGAGGGACAAGCAAACGACTCAGTGGAATTGCCCGAGGATTTGTTTAGCATTGAGATTTCGGAGTACGCCCTCTATCGAGCGATCGTCGCCACCCAAGCGAATCAGCGACAGGGGACGGCCTCGGCTAAGACCCGCTCTGAAATAGCCCGCACGAGTAAAAAGCACCACCGCCAGAAAGGCACGGGGCAGGCGCGTCGGGGTTCACTGCGCTCGCCTTTAGTACGCGGTGGTGGTGTGGCCTTTGGTCCTCACCCTCGTTCTTATACTTCTAAACTGCCCAAGTCTCTCAAGCGTCTGGCTTTCCGCTCGGCGCTCACGCTCAAATGTACAGAGAGGCAGATCAAAATCGTCACCGAATTCGACTTTCCCGCTCCTAGTACCCGTTCTTTTCAAAAAATTATTAAAGCGTGCGGCCTCAAAGATCAGAAGGTTCTGTTCATTACTATGGAAAGTTCGCCAGTATTGATCAAATCGAGCCGAAATCTACCCAAGGTAAAAATGGCACATCTAGGGTCGCTATCTACGCATGACTTGCTGGCAGCGGACGTGGTTTTATTTACGCGCCAAGCCTTTGATCGGCTCGTAGAAAACCGGGGCCAAAGGGGCTGAGAAAATGAACCCGCGAGCGATTATTCAGAAGCCGGTGATTACCGAGAAAGCCTCTATGTTGCGCGAGAGCAATAAATACGCTTTTCGGGTCCATCCCAAAGCCAGCAAACTCCAGATCCGCCAGGCAGTAGAATCCATTTTTGCAGTTAAGGTTGAATCTGTTCGAACCATTAAAGTCCCCAGCAAGCCCAAGCGGCAAGGGATGTACTTGGGGCGTCGTGCTGGTTGGAAAAAGGCTTACGTAACTCTTAAGGCTGGCGACTCCATTGAATTTGCAGAAAATATCTAGCTAATTGGTCCCGAGATGGCAGTCAAAAAATTTCGCCCCACAACCCCAACGCTGCGTTACAAGACGGTTAATTCCTTTGCGGAGCTAACGCGGAGCAAGCCCGAGAAGTCGTTACTTGCTGCTGCTGTTGGCAAATCGGGTGGACGCAACAATCAGGGCCGCCTGACCATGCGTCGGCGTGGGGGGGGGCATAAGCGGCGCTATCGCGCCATCGACTTCAAGCGCACCAAACTTGGTGTGCCTGGTCGGGTTTCCGAGATTGAATACGATCCCAATCGCTCGGCGTTTATTGCTCTGATCGTCTATGCCGATGGAGATAAGTCCTATATTCTCGCTCCTTTGGGCCTGAAGGTTGGAGCCAAAATCTCCGCTGGTCCCGATGCTCCAATCCAGATCGGCAATGCTCTGCCGTTGGCCAATATTCCCTTGGGAGCAACGGTTCACAATGTCGAACTCAATCCTGGTCGTGGCGGACAGCTAGCGCGCAGTGCGGGTGCTGAAGTGCAACTTCTTGGTCGCGATGGCGGTCGGGCGCAACTGCGTCTGCCTTCTGGGGAGAATCGTGAAGTTCCCGTCCAGTGCATGGCTACCTTGGGGCAGGTGGGCAATATAGAGCACGCCAATATTGTCATTGGCAAAGCTGGTCGCTCTCGTTGGTTGGGGCGCAGACCCAAGGTGCGGGGCGTAGTTATGAATCCGGTTGACCATCCGCATGGGGGAGGGGAAGGCCGATCTTCAGGTGGACGGCACCCGGTCACCCCTTGGGGCAAGCCCACCAAGGGCTACAAGACGCGCAAGCGCAAGAATCAAAGCAATCAGTGGATTATACGTCGGCGCAACGCTAAGTAGAAGTAGCGAGAGATTATGCCAAGATCGATCAAAAAAGGCCCTTTTATTGATGGGCATTTAGCAAAAAAGGTCGAGTACCTTAATCGCACGGGCGACAAGCAGGTCGTGCGGACTTGGTCGCGGCGTTCAACCATTACGCCCGATTTCGTCGGCCATACGCTAGCCGTTTACAACGGCAATAAGTTCATCCCAGTGTACATTACTGAGAACATGGTTGGGCACAAGCTCGGCGAGTTCGCTCCGACCCGCACTTTTCGCGGGCACGGAGGCCGCTTGACCGAGCGCGGTACGAGGTTGCAATAAGCATGGAAGCCAAAGCTGTCCTCAAACAAATTGGCGTACCGACCACTAAAGTGCGCCAACTTATCGATCTGATTCGCGGCAAGCCAGTTGATGAGGCGCTTACCATTCTCCGGTTTTCGCCTCGCCCTGTGGCCAAGCTGATCGAAAAGACCCTGCGTTCGGCTATATCGAATGGGATCAATCAGGACGAGGAAAATCCGGTTGATGCCGATGATCTCTACGTAACGCGCGTCTTCGCCGACGAAGGGCGAGATCTCAAGCGCATTCGTCCGAGGGCCCGCGGTTCAGCCGATCGCATTCGCAAGCGCCACTGTAATCTAACGGTCGTCGTCAGCGACGAGGTCAATTAAGGGGGATACCTTGGGCCAGAAAACACATCCATACGGCTTCCGTCTTGGGATCATCAAACCTTGGCGTTCAAATTGGTTCGCCGAAAAGGATTTTTCCGAGTTGCTCAAGGAAGACCTCATGTTGCGGCGCTACGTGCGCCGGCGCCTACAGCGAGCTGGCGTATCGCAGATCAATATCGAACGCCAACCCAAGCGAGTTACCGTTGAAGTGCATACAGCGCGTCCTGGTATTGCCATTGGTCGTCGCGGGGCCGAAGTCGATAAAATTCGCGACGAGCTCAAGGTGCTGACTAGCAAGGATGTTTCTCTCAATATCCAAGAGATCAAGAAGCCCGAGCTAGATGCTCAGCTAGTGGCCGACAATCTGGCCCGCCAGCTAGAGCAACGCGTTTCCTTTCGTCGGGCCATGAAGAAATCTGTAGCCTCGTCGATGCGCATGGGAGCCGAGGGTATCCGCATTGTCTGTTCCGGGCGCATTGGTGGCTCGGAGATGGGCCGGCGCGAGCGTTCTGAGCCAGCGGGTCGGGTCCCGTTGCACACGCTGCGCGCTGATATCGACTACGCCATGGCGACGGCTTATACCGTATCGGGGACTGTGGGCGTAAAAGTTTGGATTTGTCACGGTGAAGTTGTGGCCGAAGGAGAAGGGGCCGCTCAGGCGGTCTAATTATAGCGAGGCTCTTTTATGTTGATGCCCAAGAAATCCAAGTGGAGGAAGCAGGCGCGAGGCCGCATGCGCGGCCAGACCAAAGGCGGAGATATGGTCTCCTTCGGCGAATACGGCCTCAAAGCCCTCGAGCCTTGTTGGATTACCAGCCGTCAGATTGAGGCCATGCGCGTGGCGATTAGTCGGGCGATGAGCCGTACAGGCAAGATGTGGATCCGCATTTTTCCCGACAAACCGATAACCAAGAAACCGGCCGAAACTCGCATGGGCAAGGGCAAGGGATCGCCCGAAGGATGGGTTGCAGTCGTCAAGCCCGGGCGGGTGATGTTTGAGCTTTCCGGTGTGCCCGAAGACATGGCCCACGAGGCCTTTCGCCGCGCTGGGCACAAACTCCCCATCAAGACCAAGGTCGTCAAACGAGTTGCATGAAGTTATGAAGGTGAGCGAATTGCGCGAAATGAGTTCAGAAGAAGTGCAAAACAGATTGGAAGAATTACACGAGGAATTCTTCAACCTGCGTTTTCAGCACGTAGCCGGTCAGTTGACTAGTCCCATTCGGTTGCGGCAAGTGCGGCGCGATATTGCGAAGGCTCACACCGTGCTCAAAGAGCACGCACTCGGCATTCGCTCTTTAGCCGCTGGGAGGGAGGTAGCAGATGGCTGAACAAAAAAGGGATCGACGTCAGGCCGAAGGCCGAGTGCTCAAGGCCAATAACGTCAAGACGCGAATCGTAGCGGTCGAACAGCGCATTCCGCATGCCCTGTATGGCCGGGTCATCCGCCGCACTGCCAAGTTTGTCGCCCACGACGAGCGAGAAGAGTCACAGGTTGGCGATTTCGTGCGTATTGAGCAGTGCCGCCCCATGAGCAAAACCAAGCGTTGGCGGCTCGTTGATGTATTAGAGCGGCAGTAGATTAAAATTTAGACTTATAGGAACAAGATGATTCGGGAATACAGCGTAGTCAAAATGGCCGATAATGCCGGGGCCCGCACAGGCCGCTGCATTCGCGTACTCGGTGGTTCTGGTAACCGCTATGCCGGTCTTGGCGACCTGATCGTAGTCGCTGTCCACGGCGTAGTACCGAACGGGCCTTTACAGGAAGGGCAAGTGTTCAAGGCCGTAGTCGTGCGGACCAAGAAGGAATATCGCCGTCCCGATGGCTCTTATATTCGCTTTGACGACAACGCCGCTGTATTGGTCAACGACGACAAGGAGCCGACAGGTACTCGCATATTTGGGCCTGTGGCCCGCGAGCTACGCGAAAAGCAATACATGCGCATTGTATCGCTGGCACCCGAGGTCGTCTGAGGAAGAGGCAATGGACATTCGCAAAGGAGATACAATACAGATCATAAGCGGCAACGACAAAGGGCGGCGCTCGACGGTACTCAGTGTGTTTAAGGATCGAGGCCGGGTCATCGTCGAAGGCGTGAATATGCGCAAACACCACACCCGTCCCACATCGCGCGATCCCCAGGGTGGTATCGTTGAACGCGAGGCACCCATTCACGTTTCCAATGTCATGATCGTCTGCCCCAAGACTGACCTACCAACGCGCATCGGTCACAAGAAGTTGGACAATGGCAAATGCGTGCGCGTCTCTGTGCGCAGCGGCGAAATGATTGATCCAGAGTAAGCCATGTACGAAGCCAGACTCAAAAAACAATACCGAGAAGAGGTGTTGCCTCAGCTCAAGACCCGCTTCTCATTTAAAAACGACATGCAGGTGCCGCGCCTGCAGAAGGTCATCGTCAATATGGGGGTCGGTGAGGCAGTGCAGGAGCCCAAGGTGCTCGAAGGTGCGGTATCCGAGTTGACGGCGATTACCGGCCAAAAGCCCACCATCCGCCATGCCAAGAAGGCGATTTCAAACTTCAAATTGCGCGTTGGTATGCCGGTCGGCTGCATGGTCACCTTGCGCGGGGGCCGCATGTACGATTTTCTCGACCGCTTGATCAGTTTCGCCCTGCCGCAGGTGCGAGATTTTCGCGGAATTTCTCCCAGCAGCTTTGATGGCCGCGGCAATTACAATCTAGGCATCAAAGAACAGATCATATTCCCCGAGATCAACTACGATATGATCAACCAAGTCCGCGGCATGAATATCACCATCGTCACCTCGGCCAAAAGCGACGAGGAAAGTCGAGAGTTACTTCAGTTGCTGGGCATGCCCTTCACTCGATAGAGTCGGAAAGAAACTGCTAATGCCAAAGAAATGTTTGATAAATAAAGCGCAGCGCAAACCCAAGTTTTCCTCGCGAGCCTATACCCGTTGCCAGCGCTGTGGGCGTCCGCGTGCAGTATATCGCAAGTTCGGACTGTGCCGCATCTGTTTTCGCGAATTGGCTCTCAAGGGCGAGATCCCGGGTGTTAGCAAGGCGAGTTGGTAGGAGGTTGGAGGAATCAATATGAGCATGACGGATCCCCTAGCGGATATGTTGACCCGCATTCGCAACGCCTGTAGCGTCAAGCATTCGAGAGTTGACGTCCCGGCCTCCAAGCTGAAGCGCGAAGTGGCTCGTGTATTAGCCGAGTCCCGTTTTATCGACAACTTCGCTTTTATCGAGGATGGTAAGCAGGGAATTTTGCGGCTCTATCTACGCTACGATCAGAATGATAATAGCATCATTCGCGGGCTAGAGCGCGTCAGCAAGCCTGGATTACGTCAATATGCGAGTAAAGCCGATGTCCCGCGTGTGCTCCGCGGCCTAGGTATCGCTATCGTCTCCACCTCTAAGGGAGTTATGACAGATAAACAAGCGAGGATGAACGGCGTAGGCGGTGAGATCCTCTGTAGCGTTTGGTAAATGAAGCCACTGGGAGAATGTTAGATTGTCGCGTATAGGCAACAAGTCCCTTCCCCTACCACAGGGTGTTGAAGTCGCGTTGGCCCCTGCCAAAGTCTCCGTAAAAGGGCCAAAGGGTCAGTTACAGGTGCCGTTTGTCGCTGAGTTTCTCGCTGTGGCTCAGCAAGACAGCGTTTTAATGGTGACGCGGAAAAGCGAAAGCAAACAGGCTCGCTCCCTACACGGATTGACCCGAACCTTGATCGCCAACGCGGTCGCAGGAGTCTCCGAAGGTTTTTTTAAGAACTTGGATCTATTCGGCGTGGGGTACCGGGCTGAGGTCCAAGGCAAACAGCTCGTGCTCCACATAGGTTATTCTCATCCAGTGGTCTACGAGTTGCCCGAGGAGATCCAAGTCGAAGTGTCCCCAGGTACGGGTGGGGCACAAGCCCGCATCGTCGTTAGGGGCATCGACAAGCAACTCGTGGGGCAGGTGGCCGCCGATATTCGCTTCAAGCGCCGCCCGGAGCCCTACAAGGGCAAGGGGATCCGCTATGAGAACGAGACCATTCACTGGAAACAGGGCAAGGCGGCCGTAGGCTAATGAAAAATAAAAAACACTTGGTTGAGAATCGGCAGCGACGGCAGCGACGGCGACATCGGCTGCGCAAAATTGTCTCCGGTACGCCCGCGCGTCCACGCATGGTGGTGCATCGTTCCTTGCGCCATATCGAGGTGCAGCTAGTTGACGACGTGGCGGGTCATTCACTTTTAGGGCTTTCCACTCAGTCTCGGGAACTGAGGGAACGGCAGTTTGACAGTCGGGTGGCGCAAGGGCACGAGGTTGGCAAAATGGTCGCTGCCCAGGCGCGTGAAAAAGGCATTGAACAGGTCGTCTTTGACCGCGGCGGATTGCTCTATCACGGAGTCGTCAAAGCCGTGGCCGACGGGGCGCGGGAAGCTGGCTTGAATTTCTAAGGGAGAATGGCGTGGCGAAAACAGATACTAGCAAAGCGAAATCCGATCCCAGCGGTGCAGAACTGAACGAAGTTGTCGTCCAAAACAGCATCAAGCGAGTTTCGCACGTGCGCAAGGGCGGTCGGCGCTTCAGCTTTAGCGCGATGGTCGTAGTTGGCGATCGCAATGGCCGAGTGGGATTTGGTGCTGGCAAGGCTGGCGAGATCGCCGAAGCCATCCGCAAGGGGGCCGAGGCGGCCAAAAAGAACATTTTCGAGGTCCCGGTGACCGATGGGACCATACCGCATGAAGTCGTCGGAGTCTTCGGTGCAGCTAAAGTCCTTTTTAAGCCGGCTACTCCAGGAACCGGAATCATTGCCAGCGGTGGCACCCGCATCGTACTGGAGTTAGCCGGCGTCCACGATATTCTGACCAAATCCCTCGGCTCCAACAACGTGCAGAATTCAGTGAAGGCGACCGTCAAAGCACTGACACAACTGCGCAGTGCCGAGATGATCGCTCGGGAACGCGGGGTGCCAGTGGAATCGCTCCGCGCTTGGGATTGACAGCCAATGAAACTGGTCATTACGCAGCGGCGCAGTGCCATCGGTCGCGCCAAAGATCAAAAGGCGACGATCGCGGCTTTGGGGATTAAGCGCCTATATCAACAGGTCGTCCACGAAGACACGCCGCAGATCCGGGGTATGATTGCCAAAGTCAAACATCTAGTTTCAGTTGAGGAAATAGCAAATTAAGCGAGAGTGTGCCATGCGTCTAGAAAACATAAAATGCCCTCCGGGATCTAAGCGGAATCGCAAGCGGTTGGGACAAGGGCCGGGTTCGGGAACAGGCAAAACCGCGGGCAAAGGCCACAAAGGCCAGCGGGCTAGATCCGGTGCTAGGCGCGGCAACCGCATTGGGTTCATCGGCGGGACACTACCGCTATACCGCCACATCCCCAAAGTGGGTTTTTCCAATCACAAATTCAAAACGACCTATCAGGTTGTCAATCTGCGAGCTCTCGAAGAGCGGGGACTCAGCGGGGTAGTTGGGCCAGAGCAAATGGCTGCTGCCGGATTGATCGCCAAGCCATCGGGGCTACTGAAGGTCTTAGGCGAAGGGGAACTGAGTCAGCCTCTGACGGTCAAGGCGCACAAATTCTCCGCAGCGGCAGCAGAGAAAATTGTCAAAGTGGGCGGCCAAGCCGAGGTGATTTGATGCGATTGGTGCAGAGTTTCCAAAACTGCTTCAAGATTCCCGATTTGCGGCGTCGCATTCTCTTTACCGTGGGGCTTTTGATCGTCTATCGCATTGGTGGTCAGATCACGGTCCCCGGCGTCGAATTGGTCGTGCTCAAAGAGTACTTTGAAAGTGCCGGGAATACCCTTTTTGGGTTGTACGACATGTTTGTGGGCGGTGCTTTCACCCGTGGGACGATCTTCGCGCTGGGCATCATGCCCTATATTAGTGCCTCAATCATTTTGCAGTTGCTAGGCGCGGTTATTCCCTACTTCCAGAAATTGCAGCGCGAAGGCGAAGAGGGGCGCAAGAAGATTACTCAGTACACGCGCTACGGTACGGTCTTTCTAGCGGCCGCTCAATCCTACGGCGTCAGTTTTTTCATCACCAACATCAAGGCCCCGTACTCGGGTCAGCCGGCTGTTGCCGACCCAGGCATTGGTTTTACGCTGGCGACTATGCTGACGATCACCACTGGCACGATCTTTATCATGTGGTTGGGCGAGCAGATCACGGAACGAGGTATTGGCAACGGCATTTCCCTGATCATCTTCATCGGCATCGTCGCCGAGTTGCCCTACGCAATCAATCAGGAATACAATCTCTTTATTATCAACCGCGGTTTCAGTAAGAATATTATTGAAGAGATCTTCCTCGTCGCGCTCATGTTTGCCGTAGTGGCCTTTGTGATCTTGCTGACTCAGGGGCTGCGCAAAATTCCCGTGCAGTACGCCAAGCGCGTTGTCGGGCGCCGGGTTTACGGTGGCCAGACCACGCACATTCCCCTGCGGATCAACACCGCAGGCGTGATTCCGATCATATTTGCCCAGTCGATCATGTTTCTGCCCGGCACGATCACGCAGATGTTTCCAGGCCACGAGTTCATGCTGGCGATAGGTTCGTTTTTCTCGACCGAACACATTTTTTATTGGTTCGTCTATGGGTTGATGATAATCTTCTTTGCGTATTTTTATACGGCTATCGTCATGGATCCCAATCAGCTTGCGGACAACATGAAAAAGCACGGAGGATTCATTCCGGGCGTCCGCCCCGGTCCCCGGACTGCCCAGCACATTGATGGCATTATGACGCGCATTACCCTGCCAGGCTCTATCGCCCTCGCTATGGTAGCCATTTTTCCTTTCTTCGTCACCAGGCAATTCAACGTGGCTCCTTCTTTTGCTCAGTTTTTTGGTGGGACAGGGCTTTTGATCGTTGTTGGCGTGGCTTTAGATACCTTGCAGCAGTTAGAGTCCCAGTTAATGACGCGCCACTACGAGGGATTTATGAAGCGAGGCAAGATCCAGGGACGCCGCGGCTAAACCTCACTTGGAGCGAGTATCGTGAAAGTTAGAGCATCCGTAAGCAAGCGCTGTAACGAGTGTAAAATCGTTCGTCGGCATGGAGTTGTGCGCGTTATATGCAAGCGCAATCCCCGCCACAAACAGAAACAAGGCTGAGGAATAACATATGGCGCGGATAGCAGGTGTAGATTTACCCCGCGACAAGCGGGTCGCCATTGCATTGACTTATATCTTTGGCATTGGGCACACAACGGCCAGTCGCATTGCCTCCCAGGCGAGGATCGAGCCCCAAACCCGCATCAACGAGTTGAGCGAAGATCAGGTCAGCAGTTTGCGCTCGATCATTGAGGTCAGCCACAAAGTTGAAGGTAGTCTGCGTGGCGAAACCACCATGAATATCAAGCGGCTGATGGACATTGGCTGCTATCGGGGCTTGCGGCATCGTCGTGGACTGCCGGCCAATGGCCAGCGCACTAAGACCAACGCCCGTACTCGCAAAGGGCCGCGGCGAGCTATTGCTGGCAAGAAAAAGGCCCCCGTCAAATAGATCAACCCAAACCGAGAGGACTGACCTTTGCCGCCCGAAAGACGCAAGAAACGCAAGAAAGCAAAACAGGTAGAGGCTGTGGGCATGGCTCACATTCTGGCCACGTTCAACAATACGATCATCACTCTTACCGATACTAAGGGCAATGTGATTTCTTGGGCGACTCCAGGGAAAATGAGCATCAAGGGCAGTCGCAAGTCTACGCCCTTTGCTGGCCAGCTCGCCGCTGAAAGGGCCGCTCAAGAAGCCATGAATATGGGATTGCGCCGCGTAGAGGTCCGGGTCAAAGGGCCAGGAGTAGGGCGAGAGTCCGCCATCCGCGCTTTGCAAAACGCCGGGCTCGAGATTTCCGCCATCCGCGACGTGACGCCCATGCCGCACAACGGCTGTCGGCCGCCCAAGCGTCGCCGCGTTTAGAGGAGCTAACCACGTTATGAGCAGGCATATAGGTCCCAACTGTCGCTTCTGTCGCCGAGAAGGAGCCAAACTCTTCCTCAAAGGCGAGCGCTGCAATCTCGAAAAATGCTCCTTTGAGCGGCGTAGCTATGCCCCGGGCCAGCACGGTCAGGGCTTGCGGCGCAAGCAGTCTGACTACAGTGTGCAGCTAAGGGCCAAGCAAAAACTATCTCGGCTCTACGGAATCCGCGAAGGCCAGTTTAGGGGCTATTACAAGGAGGCGTCGCGCGTGCCGGGCGTCAGTGGCGAAAACCTGTTGCGCCTATTAGAGCGCCGCCTCGACAACATTGTCTATCGGCTTGGTTTTGCGCCGTCGCGTAAGGCCGCTCGCCAGTTAGTGCGCCACAACCATATCGTGGTAAACGGCAAACGAGTTAATATCCCTTCCTATCTGACCCGGATGGGCGATGTGGTACAGGTCGCCGAGCGCAGTCGCCAGCTAGAGGCTATTCACGAATCGCTGCGGCGCTCGCGGGAGACTGTGCCTTGGTTGGCCATAGATAAGGTCAACCTGACTGGGACTGTAGCAGAGATTCCCAGCCGCGAAGACATTCCCACAGTCGCCGAAGAACAACTGGTCATCGAATTTTATTCTCGCGTCTAAAGATTTAATCCGCCTAATCCATCAAGGGGCAAGAGGTTAAAGTATGAAATTAGAAGGTCTCCAGATGCCGAGGCTGGCCGAGGTCGAAAAAGAAAGTCTCAGCGATACGTATGGCATGTTTATCGTCCAGCCGCTCGAGCGCGGTTTTGGTGTCTCTATAGGACATACGCTGCGCCGCGTCTTGTTGTCTTTTATTCAAGGGGCCGCGATCAAGCAAGTCAATATCGAAGGCGTCCATCACGAGTTTTCCACTATTGAAGGGGTGCGCGAGGATGTGCCGGAGATCGTGCGCAATTTCAAGGGAGTGGCGCTGCGCTATATTGGCGAAGAGGATCGCATCTTGCGCGTCGAGCGCACGACAGAAGGAGCCTTGGTGGCCAAGGAGCTAGAAGTGGACCCCAGTGTCGAGGTTCTGAATCCCGACCTACACATTGCCACCTTGGATAAAGGGGCTTCTCTGAAAATGGAACTGACGGTTGGCTGCGGTCGTGGCTACCGATTCGCTGAAGAAAACAAAATCCCCGAGCAGCCCATTGGTTCTATTCCCCTCGATACGAATTTTTCGCCGGTTCTCAAGGTCCACTACGATATCGAGAACGCACGTGTCGGGCGGCGCACCGACTACGACAAGCTGATTATGGAAGTCTGGACCGATGGCTCAGTGCATCCCGAGGATGCCATGTCCCAAGCCGCCCAAATCCTGACTGAACACCTAAACCTTTTTATTCATGATTTTGTAGAAGGATCCGAAGGCACTGAGGAAAAGGAAGTTGACGAAGAGGCCAAGAAAATCGTTCAACTCTTGCAAACGCCGATTGAAGAGATTGAGTTGACGGTGCGCTCGGCCAACTGCCTCAAGGTCGCAGGGATCACCCATCTCAGGGACTTGGTGTCGCGCACGGAGGCTGAAATGTTGCAGTATCGCAACTTCGGCCGCAAATCGCTTGACGAGTTGCAGAAAATACTCGAGGAAAACAATCTTAGCTGGGGTATGGACCTGACTCCGTACGACGGCATTGAGATTG
Organism: Candidatus Latescibacterota bacterium; assembly: GCA_965116045.1. GTDB lineage: Bacteria > Latescibacterota > UBA2968 > UBA8231 > UBA8231. The sequence continues at coordinate 311,823 of OZ220478.1, forward strand.
ACCAAACAGCGGACAATCCGTTGGCGGAAGAATTCTAGCCATGAGACACGGAAAAAAAATAGCCAAACTGGGGCGCACAGCGCCGCATCGCAAAGCGATGTTGTCCAATATGATGGCCTCGCTCTTTATCAACGAGCGCATCACAACCACTCAGACACGTGCCAAAGAGCTCAAGCGCACGGCCGAGCGAGTGCTGACTTGCGCCAAGAAAGGCGACTTGCACGCCCGTCGCCAAGTGTTGCGCGTCATAGCTGATAAGCAGGTGGTCGCCAAGCTCTTTGACGAACTGGGCCCGCGCTACAAAAGCCGCAATGGAGGTTATACGCGCCTGATCAAGTTGGGGCCGCGGCGTGGCGACGGAGCGTTTATGAGTATCGTCGAGCTCGTAGATCGCCCTGGGGCAACCGCCGAAGAGACTCAGGAGGCCGAAGAATAAGGTCGGCGTTCAAAGCAGTAGCGACGGGGCAAGATGATGACCATCTTGCCCCGTTTGCATTTTAGATAGAGCACACGTGAAACGAGGAGATCGCATCGAGGTTGAGGTCGCTGCGCTCACCGCCAAGGGCGACGGGATGGCTTATGTCGGGGACCGCGAGGTCGTTGTGCGTCAGTCTGTTCCTGGAGACCGGGTCGCCGCCCGGGTCGTCAAGAAGCGCAAGGGGCGTTTTGAGGCCGAGATAGAAGAATTCCTTACAGAAGGATACAAACGCGAAGAACCTCGCTGCGCCCATTTTGGACATTGCGGTGGCTGTCGCTGGCAGGAATTGCCGTACGCGGCCCAACTTGCCGTCAAGGAGCAGATGGTCGCTGGCGCATTGGCGACTAGTGGGCTAGCGCTGCCGGCCGCTGCGCCGATTTTGCCCAGTCCGACTCCCTTTTTCTATCGCAACAAGATGGAATTTTCCTTTGGTGCGGATCGTGCGGGCTTGCTGCAACTGGGCTTGCACGTACGCGGGCGTTTCAATTGGATCTTCGACGTCGAAGAGTGTCATCTACAGTCTGACGTTTCCAACCGCATCGTCGGAGCGGTCCGTCGGATCAGCCAAGCGTTGGGCCTGAGCGCGTACGACTTAAAGCGGCACCAAGGACTGCTGCGCTTCTTGGTCGTCCGCGAAGGCAAGCGGAGCGGAGAAGTAATGGTCAACCTCGTCGTGTCCGCGTATCCCGATCGAGGCGTCCAACAGCTCGCTGAGCAGTTATTGAATGCTGTACCTGAAGTTGATGTTTTGCTCGTCACCTTACACACCGGCAAGGCCCAAGTCGCAGCCGGAGAGCGCGAATTTGTACTAAAGGGAAGCGGGCGCATCACTGAAGTGTGCGCTGGCCTCGAATTCGACATTTCTCCCCAGTCCTTTTTTCAGACGAATCCACTGCAAGCCGAGCGGCTCTATGAGGTCATAGCCGGCGTGGCCGGGCCGCAAAAGGCGGTGTTAGATTTGTACTGTGGCACCGGCAGCATCAGTCTACTGTTGGCGCGCCAGTCCCAATTTGTGTTGGGCATCGAAGTGGTCGCTGAAGCAGTCGAGGACGCCAAGCGCAACGCCGTGCGCAATCAGATAAAACACTGTGAGTTCGTGGTCGGCGCAGCCGAGGGCATACTGGGGGAATTGGCGGTACAAGGCCAGCATTTTGATCTAGCTGTCGTCGATCCCCCGCGACCTGGAATCCACAAAAAGGCCCTGGCCGGTCTATGCGCACTGGCACCGCCGCGCATTATTTACGTTTCCTGTAACGTTCACGCGCTAGCCGGCGATTTGCGCACCTTGGGCCAGGCTGGCTATGGCGTCGGCAGCGTACAGCCCGTAGATATGTTTCCTCAAACGCCGCACTGCGAAGTGGTCGTCGAGTTGTGCAAGCAGGCCGTCTCGTGAATGAGAAACGCCATACGCAGCCGCGGCTCTTGGTCGTGCTGCCCGAATCCCAGCAGGCCCGAGCACTGATTTTCTATCTAGAACAACAGGCGTACGAAGTGCTCTGGGCGCATGAGGGGCAGAGCGCGTACGACATCCTCGACGCCGATGCGGTTGATGCGCTGATTTGCGCCTTGCGCGAGAAGCGCATCGATGGGTTGCGGATTCAGCAACTGGCCCACAAGCGCAATCCGGCCATCTGCGCGATTGCCATCGCTGGTCCCGAAGATATTGAGCTGGGGGTTGAGGCGATGCGCCAAGGGGCCTACGACTTTCAGCTCCAGCCGCTGAATTTTGCCAAGGTCGGCGCGGTGTTGGAAAAGGGCCTGAGCTACCAGCAGCTAATGGGGGAAGTCTCAGATCTGCAACGCCGCTTGGACGAGCGCTATCGCTTTGACGATATCGCCCGCCGCTCGTCGCCGTGGCAGCGCATTTACCTCCAGATCGAACAGGTAGCCCAGTCGCGGACTAGCGTTTTGATCGCTGGCGAGACCGGCACGGGCAAGGGCGAGGTGGCAAAGGCCATCCACCAACGGAGCCGGCGGCGGGAAAATGCCTTTGTCGAAATAAACTGCGGTGCCCTGCCGGAGAGTCTGGTCGAAAACGAGCTTTTTGGCCACGAGAAGGGGGCTTATACTGGGGCTGTAGCCGCGCGCAAAGGGCGCTTTGAACTGGCCGATCAAGGCACCTTATTTCTCGACGAAGTCGGGGACATTCCCCTGCCGACGCAAGTAAAGCTCCTGAGAGTGATCCAAGACGGCTGCTTTGAGCGGATCGGCGGTACCCAAACCCGGCGGGTCGATGTGCGCCTGATCGCGGCGACGCACCGCGATCTAGAAGCTATGGTGCAGGAAGGCACCTTCCGAGCGGATCTCTTCTATCGGCTCAACGTGATCAAGATCGAAGTGCCGCCCTTGCGCGAGTGCCGCGAGGACATACCCATTCTGGCGGATGCGTTTATCCGGCAGTTCGCCGCCGAGAACAGCAAGCGTATCGAGGGCATCCGGTCGCGGGCCTTAGACGTGTTGCGCGATTACGACTGGCCGGGCAATGTGCGGGAATTAAAAAACTGCATCGAAGGCATGGTCGTCATGAGTGCCCATGAAGGTGTGCTCGAAGTTGGGGACATCCCGCGCTACATAAATCGCCAAGAGCGCGTTTTCCCCGGCTTGGGTTTTCACGTCGGCATGAGCATGGCCGAGATCGAACAAATGGCCATTGCCGAGACGCTGAAGGCCGTTGGCCACGACCGGCGGCGGGCAGCCGAGATCCTGCAAATCGGCCTTAGTACGCTCTATCGTAAGGTAAAGCAGTACGGTGGGATTTAGCGGCGTTGATTGTAGTAGTATTTGACGAGGTCGTTGAGTGCCTCTTGGGGAGCGGCGACCACGTCCGCGTCAATGCAAAACTGGTTCAACCCAGCCAGCTTGAGGCCGTGCCCGTAGTCGCTGAACATTTCTTCGCACAATTCGCCGGGTGCCATGTTCCGCGTGCTGGCTAGGGCCTCAATTTGCGCGGAGGCTTCTGGCGTGATCTCCAAGGCGATGTCGTGTTCGCGTTGAAAGTTGTCGAGAAAGCGGCTCAGAGAAGTGTCTTGGAGCAAGCGTTCCAGATCAGCGGCCGGGTCGAGAACGGTATCGGCCTCAACGGCAAAGCGCTCGAGCCCGACGGAAGGGAGCTTCTTTTCGTAGTTGAGCAATACCTTTTCAATGGCGCTGACCAAGCCTCGGGCACCAATGTGCTCGGCGTGGGCGCGCTCGGCTAACAGGGCGAGGGCCTCATCGGCAAATTCGACCTCAATGCCATAGGCGCGGAAGTCGCGCTTCTTGGACAGGATGACGCTGCTTTTGGGGTTGCGGAGAATTTCGAGGAGATCTGCGGGGCCGAGGTCGTGTAGCGCGGCGATGATGGGCAAACGCCCAATGAACTCGGACTCGAATCCGTACTCGATCAGATCCTCGGCCCGCACGTGGGACAGGAGCTGATCGGCATTGAGATGGGCTTGGTCGGCTTGGGGGCGGAACCCCATGGTGCCTTTGTTGAGTCGGCGGCCAATGATTTCGTCTAGCCCGGAAAAGGCCCCGCTGACGATAAAGAGGATGTTGCGAGTGTTGACTTTCTGGCGTTCGATCTTGCCCGTCTGCTGCATTTGGATGACCGATTCCATTTGCGAGGCAATGTCGTGCGGGGCTTTGAGGTCGACGTCGGTTTCCTCCATCAGCTTGAGCAGGTTGCGCTGGACGCCCGAGCGCGAAACATCCGGGCCGTGTACGCCTTGCGCGGAGGCGATTTTGTCGATTTCGTCGATGTATATGATGCCGCACTGAGCGCGTTCGATGTCGCCGTTGGCCTCGCGGACTAGGTCGCGGACTAAGTCTTCGACATCGCCGCCGACATAGCCAGTCTCGCTAAATTTGGTGGCGTCGCCCTTGACGAAAGGGACGCCAATTTTGCGGGCGATGAGGCGGATTAAATAGGTTTTGCCCACGCCGGTAGGGCCGATCATCAGCACGTTGTTCTTGATGTTGCCGACGAATCCTTCGTCTTCTTCCGGGGGCAGTTTTAGGCGGTTGAAGTGCGTGCAGATCTTGGTGGCGAGAATGGCCTTGGCTTCTTGCTGCTTGATGACGTACTGATCGAGATAGGCCTCTAATTCTTCCGGTTTGAGGTCGAAGTGGATGGCCTCAGACTCGGTGATCTGCGTACCTTCGCCTTGGGTGGAGGACGCCTCGGGTTGGGCTTGCTCTTGTTCTTCGATTTGTCTAGCTAGGAGACGACGCAGTTTTTCTGGGTCAATCTCCACTTTTTCAGCACGCGGTTTCATATATTAACCTTAAGGAAAGGTTGGAAATGCCGTGGCGTAAAAAATATACTTGCCCTCTCAAATGTGGACAACCTAGGCCCCGTTGTCGGCAACACATTACTCGCTATGTATGCGCGATCCTTGCGGCCGTGCTGACCCCGAACTTCACCGAAGGGCAGGCACGTGCGTGGACGTATTCGGCCGACGCCGAAAAGATTTTTGGCAACGGGCTTGCAGCATATAAACAGGGGCGTTTCGACGAGACGCTCAACCACCTGCAGCAGCTAGCGGAATTCCCGCTCAACCAGCGATCCAGCGTCGGCCAGTTCCTTTTGGGGAAAACCCTGTACCGCTTAGGTCGCTTTGCCGAAGCCATTGACGCGGCCTTGGTCTTGCAGCGTAGATTTCCCGCTAGCCGCTACCTGCCCAATGCCCGGCTGTTGATTGGCGACTCGTTTTTCAACAGCAAGCACTACTCCGAAGCCACATCCCAGTACGGTCGTTTGTTGGCCACGCAGGCCCCGCTTGGCCTTCAAGCTCAAGCAGCAGAGCGGTTGGCGGCCATGGATTGGAACGGACAGATAAAGCAACAAGAGCGGAAGCGTCTGCGTCAGGCCGTAGGGGCCGGGCGTCTGCGCGAAGCCCTGTTCTTCGGCCGGGCGCGCTGGTATCATCGCCTCGGCTGGCAAGAGAAAGCCGACCAGGCGATGCAGACGTATCGCGATAGTGTCGTCAGTGGCATATTCGCTCCGATAGCCGCCGTCTGGGGGAGCGATCTGACCGCATCTAGCCCGCGCGTCGGTTCGGAATCGCCCCGGTTGGGCTTGCTGCTGCCGATGACGGGGCCGTACCAGCGGATCGGCGAAGAACTCCGCGATGGTGTGCAATTGGCCAATCGAGAAGCCGGCAGTCCCTTTGAACTGATAGTTGCCGACACCGGGGTTGACTACGGGAATTTGCCCATCGCTAACGATCGCGGCGGCGATATTAGCGAGAACCCGGCCAGCGGTTTGTTGCGCGTAGCGTACGGTACCCAGCAGTTACTGGATCAAGGAGTCGTGGCCATTGTCGGGCCACTCTTTAGCAGCTCTAGCGTCGTGGCGGCCACGGTTGCCGCGCACGCTGGTGTTCCCCTGTTGGTGCCGCTGGCCCAACAGAGCGGCTTGGATGCGCTCGGCCACAGCATCTTCCAGTTGAGCACAGTTCCAACAACGCAGGCACGCCTGTTGGGCGAGTACGCGACCCTCGTCCTCGGCTTGGAACACTTAGCGATTATTGCTCCCCTCAGCGATTACGGCTGGGATTTCGCGCGCGAATTCACCCGCATTGCCGCGCGCAACGGCGGCCAGATCGCACACCGCGATTGGTATGTTCCCAACGAGACAAAGGATTTCCGTCTCGTTTTCGAGGAGATTCGCAAGGCCGGTTTTGCGCTGAGGCCGCCGCCGGATACGCTTGCAGTGGTCGCGGAAGAGCTAACAGCGGATATGTTTATCGACACCATCGACGGGGTGGTGGTGGTGGTCGAGAGTTTTGAGGATGCCCAGACCATTGCGCCGCAGGTTCATTTTCACCGCTTGCAGACCCAAATTCTCGGCAACGATGCTTGGTGGGATTCCGAAGCCATTCGGCAGATGCGCCCAAGAGAGCGCAAGAATTTCGACGGAGTCATTTTCGTTTCTGCCCGGCAAGCCGAGTCCGCGGCCGAGCAGTCGTTTGTCAGCAACTTTCGCAAGCAATTCGGCCGCGATCCACGCTACGCAGCGGCTGGTTACGACGCCGCCCGCTTGCTCCTCGAAGGGTGGGAGCAAAGGGCCCGCGATCCAGCCGCGCTAATTGAATGGTTGACCACGGTCCGGTTCTACCAAGGAGCCTCGGGCACCATCTCCCTGTCGCCAGATGTGCGCTCCAATAACGCGATGACCTTGCTCAAAATCGAGCGCGACAAGGTGCGTTCCCTCAGCACGGGCGATCTCCCGCAAATAGGGGCTGCCGAGTAGACCGAAGGACCTCGCCAAGTATTGCGTCCCTAGCTGAACGAATTTATATTATCAAATTTGTATTTTTAGTTATAACGAGAGCCAAAAGCTATGCCCACATATGAATACGAATGCCAACGCTGCGGCCACCGATTTGAAGAATTTCAAAGCATCACGGCCGCGCCGCGCCAAACCTGCTTAGAAGCAAATTGTGAAGGCCCAGTCAAGCGGCTCATCGGCATGGGCGGCGGTCTGCTCTTTAAGGGGACGGGCTTTTACATAACTGACTACCGAAGCGATGGCTACCAAAAGGCGGCGAAGGCCGACAAAGACAGTGGCAGTAGCAAGGCGAGCGGCAAAAAGGGCGGCGGCAAAGCGAAGGCCGCCAAAGCCGATTGAGGAACTTTGCCGTGCGATGTGCGGTTAAATCACAGATGTGGTCAAGGATACTACTGGGAATATTTATCGCCGGGTCTTGGTGGACAGGTTGCGAGCAGCAAAGCGCTGAAGAGCTGTTTGCGGCCGGGGAGGCCGCGGCGGCCGATTCGGTCACTGCCGACCAAGCGGTCGCGCATTTTACGGCTTTTATCGAACGCTTCGGCCAATCGCCCAAGGCACCGGAGGCACTGAGAAAACTCGCCGGCTTGGCCCAGCAGCAAGGGAAGATGCAGGAGGCCATCGGTTATTACGAGCGCGTGTTGGCCGAATACCCCGCTAGCGAGCACGGCGACGAAGCCCAATTTATGATCGCCTTTATATACGAGGAGCACATCCGCGACCTTGAGCAAGCGCGGCGGGCCTATCAGCGCGTAATTGAGAACTACCCGGATTCCGAGCTAGCTGCTAGTGCTCGGCATCTGTTGCCCAACGTCGGGCGCCCCCCTCAAGAATGGGTTCAATTTCAGGATGAGGTCGCCGCTCCTTGACACATTAGAAGTTGCCATAACGGTCTGAGGCAGATGGGTCCAGCCGCTTGCGAATCCGCAGGGCGGTTTTTTATTGATTAAATAGCACAATGTCGAGAGTACATCCGATGACGCAAACGACAATAGACATCCACGCCATTAGCGAGCAGGTTCAGCACGAGAGTTTGGTGGTAGAACGAATCTTGCAGGAAATGGACCGAGTCATCGTCGGTCAACGCGCCATGGTGGAGCGCATCCTGATGGGGCTGTTGTGCAACGGCCACATCCTCCTTGAAGGGGTGCCCGGACTAGCCAAGACCCTGACGGTAGCGACGCTGGCAAGGATCGTAGCGGCCCAGTTCAAGCGGATCCAGTTCACCCCCGATCTTTTGCCCGCGGACCTGACCGGGACCACCATCTACAATCAGCACCAAGGAGTCTTCGTTCCCAAGAAAGGCCCGGTTTTTGCCCATTTAATTTTGGCCGACGAGATCAACCGGGCACCGGCCAAAGTGCAGAGTGCGCTGTTGGAGTGCATGCAGGAGCGGCAGGTGACCATCGGCGAGGAAACCTATGCGCTCGACGACCCGTTCTTGGTCATGGCCACCCAGAACCCGATTGATCAAGAGGGAACCTATCCACTGCCCGAAGCCCAAGTCGATCGTTTCATGCTCAAAGTGAAAGTCGATTATCCGTCGCGCACCGAGGAGCGGCTGATCTTGGATCGCATGGCCAATGACAGTCTGATCGAGGTAGAGCAAGCGGTGGATATCGACGAAATACGCCGCCTGCGCGAGGTGGCAGAGATCGTTTATATCGACGACAAGATCAAGGACTACGTCGTCGATCTCGTTCAGGCGACCCGGCGGCCAGCCGACTACGGGCTAGCCGATATGGCACCGCTGATCGAGTACGGAGCCTCGCCACGGGCCGCTATTTTCCTCGTCCGCACGGCGCGCGCTCACGCCTTCATCCAGCGGCGCGGCTACGTCACCCCGGAAGATGTCAAGGCTGTGGGGGCCGATGTACTCAGGCATCGGATCATCGCCTCGTACGAGGCCGAGGCCGAGGAAATCGACAGCGATCACATCGTCCAACAGCTCTTTGACCACATCGAAGTTCCCTAAAACCAAGTCGAGCCGAGCCGTGATTCCCAAAGAGATACTCGACAAAGTTCGCCTGATCGAGATTCACACCCGCAGCATAGTGAACAACCTCTTCGCCGGCGAATACCACTCGGCGTTCAAAGGGCGGGGGATGGAGTTTGCCGAGGCGCGTGAATACCAGCCTGGCGACGACGTGCGCCACATTGACTGGAACGTAACGGCGCGGGTGGGCGCACCTTTCATCAAAATATTCGACGAAGAGCGCGAGTTGACTGCGGTGCTAGTGGTAGATGCCAGCGCGTCTGGGGCCTTTGGCTCACAGCATCAGATGAAAGGGGAAATTGGGGTCGAGGTTTCGGCGCTGTTGGCCTTTAGCGCGATCAAGAACAACGACCGAGTGGGTCTGCTCATCTTCACCGATGAGGTCGAGGTCTTCGTACCGCCAAAGAAAGGACGCAAACACGTGCTGCGCGTCCTGCGCGAGTTGCTGTACTTTCAGCCGCAGGGGCGCAAGACCTCCATCGCCGGAGCCTTGGAATACCTCAGCCGCGTCCTGCACCGCCGCAGTGTGATCTTTGTCATCTCCGATTTTCTCGACCAAGGCTACGAGCCAGCGCTGCGGCACTTGAGCCAGCGGCACGACTTGATCGCCGTGGTGGTGAGCGACCCGCGCGAGTGGGAGCTACCCGATGTTGGTTTTATCAACCTGCAAGACGCCGAGACCGGCCAACAGGCACTCGTCGATAGCGGCCACGAGGGGGTGCGCGCATTTTTCGCCGCCGAACAGCGAGCCATCGCCGAGCGCCGCCGCAGTCTATTGCACAAGGCGGGCGTTGACGAAATAGCGATTGACCTGTCGCGCCCCTATGTCGAACCCCTTATTCACTTTTTTCGCACGCGGATGCAGCGACACTAAGGAGGAAGTACATTGATTGAAGTACGCGAATTGTCCAAACACTACGGGGATGTCGTCGCCGTAGAAAATGTGTCCTTCAACGTCGACAAAGGCGTGATCCTCGGTTTCCTCGGGCCAAATGGCGCGGGCAAGACCACGACGATGCGCATGCTGACCTGTTATTTGCCGCCTTCACAGGGCGAAGCCAAAGTCGCTGGTTTCGACATTGTCGAAGAGTCCATGGAGGTGCGCAAGCGCATCGGCTACCTGCCCGAGCAGCCGCCGCTTTACCACGATATGACAGTAAACGCCTACCTGCGCTTCGTGGCCAAAATCAAGGGCGTACCCAGCGCGTCGCTCAACAGCCGGATCGATGACACGATGGAAAAGACCGGCATCGCCCATCAGCGCCACACGGTGATCGGCCACCTATCCAAGGGCTACCGACAGCGCGTCGGCTTGGCTCAGGCCCTCGTCCACGAGCCAGAGGTGCTGATCCTCGACGAGCCGACTGTGGGCCTCGACCCCAAGCAAATCATCGAGATCCGCGAAGTCATCAAGGGGCTGGGGGGCGACCACACGGTCATACTCAGCACTCACATCCTGCCGGAGGTGAGCATGACCTGCGGGCAACTGGCGATCATCAACAACGGCCGCATTGCTGGCCAAGGCACGCCCGAAAGCCTCATGGCCCAACTCAAGGAGGGCGAAGTGTTGCGCGCCCACATAGATGGTCCCAGCGAGCAGGTGCTGGGCATGATTGGCCAGTTAGAAGGCGTGTTGGAAGTGGAAGCGAGTGGCGAGGAGGGTGCATACGTGGTGACGAGTGCCCCGGGAGCCGATGTGCGCGACGACTTGACCCGCAAGGTCGTGGAAAGCGGCTTTAGCCTGCGCGAATTGCGGCCGCTCGACATGACCCTCGAAGACATTTTCCTGAGCCTGACTAGCGAGGAGGTAGCAGCTTAACATGCGCAATTTTGCCGCCGTTTATATGAAGGAGATGCGCTCCTATTTTGTTTCGCCGGTCGCCTATGTGATCGCCGGCGTTTTCCTGTTTCTCTCGGGCTATTTGTTTCGCAACATCCTGATGCAGTTCAACCTCTGGTGCTTGCAGTTTGGCCAGCGGGCGCAAATGGGGATGGGGGGGATGCCGGCGCTCAACCTCAACGAAATGGTTGTCACCCAATTCTTTGCGGTCATGGACTTCATCTGGCTCTTGGTCATTCCGATGCTGACCATGCGGCTCTTCGCCGAGGAAAAAAAATCGGGGACCATCGAATTGCTAATGACCTCGCCGCTGCGCACCGTCGAGGTGATGTTGGGCAAGTTTTTTGCCTGCTTTTCGCTCTACGGTATCATCGTCAGCCTGACGCTGATCTATTTTGCGATCCTCGAAGTGTATGGTTCGCCCGACTGGGGGCCGATTTTTTCCGGCTATCTCGGTTACTTGTTCCTCGGCGCGACCTTTATCTCCGTGGGCATCTTGGCCTCGGCACTGACGGAAAATCAGATCGTTGCCGTGTTGCTGACCTTTGGCATGTTGCTCCTGTTTTGGCTCATTGACTGGTCGGCTAGCTTTGCCGGTCCGACAGCCGCTAAAATTTTGCAGTACCTATCCTTTATAGCCCATCTCGAAGATTTCCAGCGCGGCGTCATTGACACTAAGGACGTAGTGTTCTACCTGAGCTTTACCTTTTTCTGTTTGTTTTTGACCACGCGCGTCATTGAATCGCGGAGATGGAGGCGCTGAGCATGAAGGCATACACCACGCCCTTAGGGCTGGTCGGCGCGGCGTTGATGGTCGCGGGTGGCTTGGCCTATCTGCTCAACGCCGAGAGCGGCTCAATCGGGCTTTTCAACTTGGCACTCGGCGCCCTGATGGTGGCCGCGGCTGGACTGCTCAACCCGACGCTCTTCCGCCAGTACGGCCGCTGGCTCAACGCCTTTTGGGGCAGCATCATGGTCTTCGGTATTGTGGCGATGGTCAATTTTTTGGGCAACCGCTATCCCGAGCGCTTCGACTTGACCGAGGGTCGGCTGCACAGCCTTGCCGATTTGACGGTGGAAACGCTCAAGGCACTGGATCAGGACATGCAGGCCCTCGCCTTTATGGAGGGCGGGGAAAACGCCGAACTCGAACTGCTGCTGGCCGAGTTCGCGACGTACAACACTCGCTTCAGCTACGAATTCATCGACCCAGATCGCGACCCGCTTCGCACTGAGGACTATGGCATCCGCCGCTACGACACGCTGGTGTTGGAAAGCGGCGACAAACAACAGCAAATCACCGAACTCGAAGAGCGCGAGATCGTCAACTCACTGCTCAAACTGACGCGCGAGCGCCAAGATCGAATCTACTTGACGGTGGGGCATGGCGAGCGCCAACTCGCCAACCAGCCCGATGGGCTAGAGCAGCTAAAGGTCCAATTGGCGGCGATCGACTATGCGGTCGAAGATTCGCTTTTCCTCGCCCGCGAGGGGGCGGTGCCCGAAGATTGTGCCGTGCTGGTCGTAGCCGGTCCGCGCACCGCCTTCTTCCCGGTGGAGGTCGAGGCCATCCGCTCCTACCTAGCAGCAGGCGGTGCCCTGCTGTTGCTCTTGGACCCGCTCGCCGACAGCGGCCTAGCAGAACTGTTGGGCGAGTGGGGCGTGGCGGTCGGCGACGACTTCGTCATTGACACCAGTGGCATTGGCTCGCTCTTTGGCCTCGATTTTACCACGCCGGTTGCTCTCTCCTACGGCGACCACCCGGTCACGCGCAAGCACCAGGGCCTGATGACCTTCTTCCAACTCGGTCGCTCGGTGCATTTTGACGAGGGCAGCGGCCGCGAGGGGACTATCTTGGTGCAGACCTCAGAGGCTGGTTGGGCCGAGACCGACTTGAGTGTGCTCACCAGCGAGGGCGATCAGACGGTCAAGCTCGACGAAGGCGTTGATCGGCCTGGGCCAGTGTCCTTGGCGGTAGCGGCCCGCGACGCCGACGCCGGGGGCCGCTTGGTGGTCTTTGGGGACTCGGACTTTGCCACTAACCAGTACTTCGGCGTTCAAGGCAACGGCGACTTGGTGCTCAACGCCCTGAGTTGGCTGGCCGAGGACGAGGCCCTGATCTCGATCCGCCCCCGCGAGCCGGGCCACAACCCCATCGCCCTGACCGAAAGCGACGGCGAGTGGATTTTCTGGCTCAGCGTGGTGCTGTACCCAGGGCTGATCGCCTTGGTCGGCATTGTGGTCGTTTCGCGCAAGGGGCGCTGGAGCCTAGCCGACTTGAGCGCGGCCGGATTGGGCATTGTGATTTCGCTCGGCATTGCTGCACTGGTCAATTTTCTTGGCGACCGCTACCACTTCCGCAAGGATATGACAGCCGATGCACTGTTTACGCTGTCGGGCGATACCCATCGGCTCCTCGCGCCGCTTGAAGACAACGGCCAGTACGTCAGCGTCAAGACCTTCATGGGCGAGATGGAAAACATGCGCTTTGAGGATCTCTTAAGGGAGTATAGCTATGTGTCGTCTAACTTCGACTACGAGCTGCTCGATCCACAGAAAAATCGGCTGCGCGTCGAGCAGAACAACATCCGCGAGCGCGGGACTTCGATTGTTGAAGTGATCGACCAAGGGCAGGTGCGCACGGAGCGCATTACCGCCCAGAGCGAAGAGGCGTTGAGCAATGCCATTCTCAAGGCACTCAAAGGCCGCGAGCTAAGGGCCTATTTTACCAGTGGGCACGGCGAGGCCGAACTCGACCAAGTCGATGAACAGGGCTATTCCACGCTCAAGAGCCGCCTCAAGGAGCTAAACTTCGCAGTCGAAGGGGGGCTGACGCTGGCCGAGCCGGTGCCTGATGACGCTACGTTGGTAGTGGTTTTAGCCCCGAAAGAGCGCTTTGCGGCGGCTGAAACCGAAGTGCTGCGGCAATACTTGGCTCGCGGGGGCAGTGCGCTGTTTTTGCTCGATCCAGGCCAGTCGACCGGACTCGAAGCGTTGCTGAATGAGTACTCGATTGAGTTGGGGCAGGATTTCGTCGTCGATCTGAGTGGCTTGGGCCAGCTTTTTGGCGCAGATGTCTCAGTGCCGGTGGTCCTCAACTACGGCGATCACCCGATCACCGAAAAGCTATCCGCCGGTACGATGAGCTTCTTCCCGCTGGCGCGCTCGGTGCAGATGACCGAACACCGGCTCAAGGAGCCGGACATCACCGCATTGGCGCACACCCACAAAAGCAGTTGGAGTGAAAAAGATCTGGCACCCATAGTGGGGGCTGGCGGCGAGGTAGCGTTCGACCCGGAAATGGATGTTCGCGGCCCGGTGTCGCTGGCCGTGGCCGTTTCCGCCGCCGTGGATACTAGCTTGGCACCCGAGGGACGGACGCGCTTGGTGGTCATTGGCGATGCGGATTTTGCCGCCAATCAGTACTTTGCTCAGCAGGCCAATGGCGAGCTATTCCTCGGCAGCGTCAGTTGGCTCACCGAAGACGAAGACCGCCTGACTATCGCCGACAAGCAACCGGCCTTTAATCCCATCAACCTGATCGGCAATCAGGGCGCGGTCATTCTCTGGGTCTCGGTGTTTATTGTGCCGTTTGCGGTCGCGTTGTCGGGCATGGTCATGGTGCTCAGGCGCGGCTATCAGACCTATGCCGAGGGCTTTGTCTCGTGGTTGGTGTACACCTTCTGGGGCAATGCGATGTTCTTCTTCATCAGCGGCATCATTGCCACCAGCGAGGGGGCGGTTTTTGAGGGTGAGGTCAAATTGATCGCGGCCTTGGCCTCGGCGGCCATTGGCTATGGCCTCTATCGGCACTCGGCGTGGGCTTGGCAAGCCGGCTTGGTGTTTGCGGTGTTGTGCGCTGGCGTGGTTGCCTTGACGATTTTCACCGGTGCCAGCCTTGGGTTCTCGCTGATTCCCAACGAGACAGTCCAACTGATCTACGCCGCAGTTTTCGTGGTCAACATGGCCATTCTCGTGTGGATTAAAAAGGTCTTTGTCCAAGAGGAGCAAGCATGAAATTAAAGACCAATGTCGCAATCGGCACCGTCTTTTTGGTGCTGCTGGCCTTTGTCTATTTTTACGAGATCAAAGGCGGTGAGGAGCGCCGCCAAGCAGCCGAAAAATCCAAGCAGCTATTCGTCTTCCAAGATGACGATGCACAGCGGCTTGAGCTATTGCGTGGCGACGATGCCTTGGTGTTGGACAAGGGGACGGGCGGTTGGAACCTGAGTGCGCCGATGACCGACGGCGCGGACCAAGAGGCCGTAGAGCGCTACTTGCGCAATTTGCGCGAGTGCGAGCGGGAAAAGGTGGTCGTCGATAGCGCGGCTGCGACCGCCGAGCAAGCCGCCCAATACGGGCTCGACGCGCCGAGGCTCAAAGTGCGGCTGCAAACTGAAGATGGCACTGAGCAGGTGGTGGCTTTTGGGGCCGACAGTCCCACTGACCGCTTCGCGTACGCCCAACTACAAGGCGACAATCCCGAGATTTTCGTAGTGCGGGCTTGGCGCTTCGACAATCTCGACAAGCGCGCTTTTGACTTGCGCGACCGCCGGGTGCTGGCCTTTGTCAAAGACGAGGTGATGCAGGTGCAGCGATGGGGTACGGGGGGCGGAGCCGTGTTGGCGCGGTCCGAGCCCGACTGGCAAATGCGCGAGCCGGTAACTGCTCGGGCCGACGCCGACGCGATAGATGGCCTGCTCGACAAAATCGACCAAGCTGAGATCGAGGCTTTTGTCGTTGAGGAGCCTGATACCGCTGCCTTGGCCACTTATGGATTGGGGGAGCGTGCGGCGCAGGTCGAGATCGCTTTGCTCGTCGGTGCAGACCGGGCCGAGAAGCGCTTGGCCATTGGCAGCGCAGACGAACAGGGCCGTTGGTACGCGCGCGATGCCAGCCGACCGCAGGTCTTCTTGGTCGATTCGACACTGGTGCAAGAGCTTACCAAGGACATCGCTGACCTGCGCGACAAAAAGCCCTTGCGCTTTGAGCGCGAGCAGGTCGAGCGCATCGTCCTGACGCGCGGGGCTGCGACCGAGTTCGCGGCCGATAAGGACACCAGCGGCGTGTGGCATTTATCCGAGCCTATGGGGCGCGACGCCAAATCGTGGAAGCTCAACAGTCTCCTGAGTGATTTGGAGCAACTCGAAGTCGAGGATTTTGCCGAGGAATTGCCGGCCGAGGCCGCGCCTGCTTTCAGTATCGAGCTCCACGGTGCCGGGCAAGCCTTGCTGACCGCGCGTTTTAGCACCGCCGCCGAGACCTCGTACCTGCAGCAGGAAGGCGACGACGCGGTGTACGTCGTCAGTGGCGACGACTTTACCGAGTTTGATTTGGCTATAGACGACGTGGCACAAGCACCCCAAAAGCCGGCTGCACCCGCCGTCAGCAGCGAAGAAACCCCCAACGACGGCGGCGCTGACAGTCCATAATGTATATCGGCGGTCTGCTCGCCGCGCTAGTAGTCCTCGCCGAGGGGCTGCACGCCCAAATCCCTCGGGCCGAAGCGATTTTGGACACTGCGGCTGCTCGGGTCGGCGATCCCATTCGTTTAACGCTGACGCTCCACCACGATGCTGCTGCGCGTCCCGAGGCGCCAGACCTGCCCCAGATTCTCCGGGATTTTTCCCCTCGCTGTGCTGGTTGGCACCAGCGCGAGGTGGCGACTGGCTACGAGCTGGCGCAAGAATGCGAACTGCGTCTCTACGAGTTGGGGCGACACGCGGTGCCGGCCGTGTCCGTGCCCTTTGTCACCGCTGCGGGCGACACGCTCCGATACGCCACCCCACCCTTAGCCATAGAGGTCATTAGCGCCCGGAGCGAAGGGGAGGACCAACTGCGCGACATCAAACCGCCCGTACTTATCAGCGGCGGGGTGCCGTTGTGGGTAGTCGTCGCAATGGGGCTGTTGGCGTTGGTGCTTTGCGTGCTCGGCGGCGTTTGGCTCTGGCGTCGCCGCACCCGCACCCCAGAGTCTCCGCCCCCGCCCGAGCCGATAGACTATGCGGCTGAATTCGCGCGCATTGCCGCGAGCGGCCTGTTGGAACGCGGCGCGGCCAAAACATACTACTCACTGCTGTCTGAAAATCTGCGCCGCTTCTTGGAGGAGAGCTTGGCGATTGAGGCGATGGAGCAGACCACGGCTGAATTGGCAAACGCCTTGCAGGAGGCTGGAATAGATGACTCGCTTCGGCAGCAGATCATCGACTATTTGGCCATGGCCGACTTGGTGAAATTTGCCCGCTTTTATCCGGTGCTGGACGCGGCCCGACGCGCACCGGATGCCGGCTTGGCCATACTGCGCACTATTGAAGAGGCGGTTGCAACCCGCGCTGCCGAGGCTCATGCAGAACATCCGGTTTGAAAACCCCGAGTGGCTGTTGCTGCTGCTGCTGTTGCCCATTTTGCTCTACAGCTATGTGCGTGCGCATCGGGGCCGCCGGAGCAGTGTGCAGTTTTCCGACCTCGGCGTGTTGCGCCGCGCCACTGCGTCGCGGTGGACCAAACTCCGGCACAGCCTCCTCGTCTTTAAGCTACTTGGCTTGGGCTGTCTCATCCTAGCTATGGCCCGCCCGCAAGCTGGGCGCGAGGTACGGGAAATATCGGGAGAGGGCATCGACATTATGCTGACCTTGGACATTTCGTCGAGCATGGAACTGAACGACCTAGATGAAGGCCAGAAGAGCCGCTTACAGGTGGCCAAAGAAGTGGTAGCCGACTTTATCGCTGGTCGCTACAGCGACCGCATCGGCATGGTCGTCTTTGCCGGCGAGAGCTTCACCCAGTGTCCGCTGACCCTCGACTATCGCGTACTGTTGGAGTTTCTCCAAGGCGTGGAGATCGCCAGTGAGGAATGGGATGGCACGGCTATTGGCATGGCGCTGATCAACGCCTGCAACCGCCTGCGCGACTCGGACGCTGAGAGCAAGGTGATTATTCTGCTGACCGATGGCGTCAACAACGCCGGCGAGGTTGAGCCGTTGACCGCGGCTGAGGTGGCTGCGGCCGTGGGCATCCGGGTGTATACGATTGGTGTGGGTAGCGACGGGGAGATTCGCCGGCCCGTGCGCGGGGTGTTCGGCACCCGCTATCAGACCATCCAAGTGGAGATTGACGAGGAGACCTTACAGGAGGTGGCTGGGCGCACCGGCGGCCAGTACTATCGGGCGACTAGCGAGGAAAAACTAGAGGCTATCTACCGCGAAATCGGCGAGTTAGAAGGGACCGAGATCAAATCTGAAATCCACCTGAATTACTCGGAGCGCTTTGCCTATTTTCTCTATGCGGGCTTGGGCTTGCTGTTGGTGGAGATGCTGTTGGCCCATACCCGGTTCCGTTCGCTTCCCTAAATTTCTATGCGCTTTGCGAACTTATACAATTTTTGGCTGCTGTTGTTGCTGCCCTTTTTGGCGGCCTTTTTGGCTTGGGCCCTGTGGGCACGCCGTCGTGCCTTGGCGCGTTTTGCCCGCGGCCCGCTGGCCGAGAAACTGACCCGCAACCTGAGCCGGGGCCGCCAAGTGAGCAAGTGCGTTCTATTGGGGCTGGGGACCTTCTTTGCAATTCTCGCGCTGACCGGCCCCCAATTCGGTACGCAACTCGAGATGGCCGAGCGCAAGGGGGTAGATGTGATGCTGGTGCTCGACGTGTCGCGCAGCATGCAAGCCGAAGACGTCAAGCCGAGCCGCTTGGCGCGGGCCAAATACCAAATTCGCGGTCTGTTGGACTTGCTCCGAGGCGACCGAGTCGGATTGGTGGTTTTTGCTGGCAAAGCCTTTGTCCAATGCCCGCTGACGACGGACTACGGCGCGGTGGAGATGTTTCTCGATGTGCTGGACGCCGGGGCCATACCCGTCCAAGGGACGGCCATTGGCGACGCGGTGCGGCTGGCGACGCGCTCGTTTGCGGAAGATGAGGGCCAGCACAAGGCCATCGTGTTGTTCACCGATGGCGAGGATCACGTGGGGCAGCCGCTGGCCGCAGCGCAGGCGGCCGCTACACAGGGCGTGCGCATCTTTGCCTTGGGGCTGGGGACGCCTGATGGAGAGTTGATCCCCACTGAAGAGGAGGCTGGGGGCGTGAGTTTTCACAAGGACCAGCGCGGCCAATACGTCAAAACCCGGCTCGACGAGAGCACCCTGCAGGACATGGCGCTGGAGACCGGGGGCGATTACTTTCGCACGACCTTGGGCGGTGCGGAATTGGACGCCTTGTACGACCAGATCGCCGAGATGGATCAGCGCGAAATAGGCTCTACTCGACTCACTCGCTATCAGGAGCGTTTCCAATGGCCCCTATTATTAGCCCTTTGCTGTTTCTTCGCCGAGGCTTTCTTGGGCGATGCACGGGTGCAGACCCGCGAGTGGAAAGGGCGGTTCGCCTAATGGGCGCATTGTGGGTCGTCTTGGGGATTTGGCTGGTCGTTTGCGGGGCGACTGTCGGCGATCCGGTAGCCAGTAAGAGCGCCGCGGCGTTGGCGCACTACCAGCGCGGCGAGTACGACCAAGCCCTGCAACTCTACCGCGACGCCCTGCTCGACCGGCCCGACGCGCCCGAGTTGCACTTTAACGTCGGGGACGCGCTTTTCAAGCGCGGCGAGTACGACCAAGCCCTGCGCGAATTCGAGCGAGTGCTCAGCAGCGAGGAGCAAGACATCCAAGCACAGGCCCATTACAACATGGGCAATAGCTTCTTTCAGCAGCAGGCGTTTGAACAGGCTGTCGCCGCCTACAAGCAGGCACTGGCGCTAGACGCTGACGACGAGGATGCCAAAGTGAACTTGGAATTGGCGCTGGAGAAATTGCAGGATCAGCAACAGCAGCAAGATCAGGATCAGCAGCAGGACGATTCAGACGAACAGGATCAGCAACAGCAGCAAGACGATTCAGGCGAACAGGATCAGCAACAGCAACAACAAGATCAGGGGCAGCAGGATCAGCAACAACAGGATTCAGCACAAGACCAACAAGATCAACAGGGCCAGCAGGATCAACAGCCCGCCGAGCAGCAATCCATTAGTCCCGAGGAAGCTCAGCAACTTATGGATGCCCTCAAGAACCGCGAATTAGAAGCGCAACAGCGCCGATTTCGCGCCACCGGCAAGGCGCAGGCTAGGGACTGGTGAACACACGTCTAGCCATCGCGCTAATGCTGTGGGTGCTGGCGGCATCCAGTGCTGCTGCTGCGACGATTCAGTTTGAAGCGTTTGTCGATCGCACGCGCGCTAGTCAGGGCGAGCCGATTCGCCTGACGCTTCGCATCACCTCCGACGAGCAGGTGGGCGAGGTGACGCCCGCGTTCGATCTAAAAAATTTCCACGTTGAGGGGCCAGCGACCAGCACGCGGATGGAGATGAGCAACTTCTCCAACATTAGCTACACCCGCGAGCTGACCTACGCCCTCTATGCCAAGCAGCCCGGCACCTTTACCATTGGTCCGCTCCAGCTAGAAATGGACGGCGAGTACTATCAGGCCAAGCCCATTACCATCGAGATCGTCCGCGGCACTAGCCGTGCGCAAACCGGCCAGCCAGACAACCCCATTTTCGTGTTGGCGCGCGCCGACCACGAGCGGGCTTATGTGGGGCAGCAAGTCACCGTGTCCTACGACCTGTTCTACCGCATCCAGCCGCGCAACGTCAGCTTCAACAAACTGCCGACCTTTGTCGGGTTTTGGACCGAAGACCTCTTTGTCGCCCAACAGCTAGATTCGCATCAGGAGATGCACAACGGCGTGTCCTACAACGTTGCGCCGCTGCGGCGCGTGGCCCTTTTTCCCACCGGCGCGGGTACCCACGCCATCGACACATTGGCCGTTTCCTGCGACATCCCGCGACAGCGCTCTCGTCGCGGTGGTGTGCTCGAAGACTTCTTCGCCAGCGATCCGTTTTTTGGCCGCTCGCGCTCGGTGCTTCTGCAAAGCGAGGAGTTGCAAATCGAGGTGCTGCCGCTGCCCGAGCAGGGCCGCCCGGCGGAATTTACCGGCGCGGTGGGGCGCTTTCAACTCAGCGTCGAGGCCCAGCCGACCCAGGTTGCGGTCGGTGATCCGGTGACGCTGCGCGTCCGGGTCGAGGGCGAGGGCAATATGGCTGCGGTACAGCCTTTGAAAGTTGATGCGCCCGCTGGCGTCAAGCTCTACGATCCCAAGGTTGAGGAAGAGGAACGGATTGCGAACGGCGTGTACGGGGGCCATCGTATCTTTGAATACATCTTGATGCCCGAGCAGGGCGGCACCCTGAACATCCCACCGCTGCGCTTGGCGTATTTCGATCCACACCAAGTGCGCTACGAGGTCCTCAAATCCGCGCCGATTACCGTTCACAGTGAGGGGCGTGCCGAAGAGGAAGGGGTGAACTACGGCCTGAGTCGGCGCGACATTGAGGCTGTCGGCGAGGACATTCGCTATATCAAACCCGACGCCGAAGTCCTCGGCGCGAGTGCCATGCTACACAATAGCTATTGGTTTTGGACTTTGCCGGGCGTACTGCCCCTCGCCTTCTTTGCCCTGCTTGCGTGGCAGCGCCACCAGCGGCGCTTGCAGGGCGATGTGGCGTACGCACGCCAGCGCCGGGCGAAAGGTGAAGCGGGTCGCCGCCTAACTCGCGCCGATGCCTTGCTCGTGGCTGGCACCGAGGCTGAATTCTACGGCGAGGTCCGCGCTGCGGTGCTGGAATTCGTGGCCGACCGCCTCAACCTCGCCGCGGCTGGCTTGACCATTGAAGTCTGCGCTGAGGTCTTGGCGGCGCACCAAGTCGAGACCAAGACGATTGCCGCGTTGCGCGACTTACTGACGCACTGCGACTTTGCCCGCTTTGCGCCCGCGGGTGGCCCGACGACGGATCGGGCAGCAGCGCGGCGTTTGGCAGAAGAGGTGATCGGGGATTTGGAGAAGCGGATATGATGCGCGCGCTAGCACTGTTGCTCTTGTTGGGCAGCCAACTTCACGCCGAGGCTGCGACTGGGCAGTACAACGAGGGCAACGCGCTCTATCGGGACGGGGATTTTGCGGCGGCGCGACGCAGCTACTTGGCAGTGGTGGCTGCTGGAGTGCAAGACGCACGGCTCTACTACAACTTGGGCAATGCCTGCTTTAAGTCCGGGAAGCTAGGCGAAGCCATTCTCTGGTACGAGCGGGCGCGGCGCTTGCTGCCACACGACGAGGACATTGAGGCCAATCTGCGCTTTGCCAACCTAGTGAAAAAGGACCGCGACCCGCAAACTGAGGACGGTCTCGGTGCGCTGATAGCCGCGGTGGTGGCCGCCTATTTTTGGCCTACGTATAACCAACTCAGCCTGCTGTTCGCCGCGGCGTTTTTTGCGATTTTTGTCTTGGGGGTGCGGTGGCTATTCGCGCCGACGCGCCCGGGGGTGCTGTGGCTAGTAGGGATGTTGCTCTGTGCGGGGTTGAGCGTTGGGGCCGCGCTGTGGCTGGGAACGCGCCTCCGCCATCAGGCGCAGACGAGCGAAGCCATCGTTACCGTTACCGCGGCGTACGCGCGTTCTGGCCCCGATCTCGAGCAGACGGAAGTCTTTGTTGCGCATGAGGGTACCAAGGTTCGCTTAGTGCGGGAGGAGGGCGGGTGGATGCTGGTGCGGTTGGCCAATGGCCTCGGCGGGTGGATGCCGGCGGAAGCCCTGACGCGGATCTGAATCTAACATCTAACAACGACTTTTTTGCGTAGGTCAAACTACAACCAAAAACAAGGATAAAGCCATGAGTACGCTCAAAGTAGGTATCGTCGGCGTCGGCGGGATCGCCCGTACGCACATTCCCGGTTGGGAGGCTTCCAGCGAAGCTGAGTTGATCGCTGGCAGTGACATTAGCGAGGAGGCGTTGAAGCGCTTTGGCGCAGAAAACGGGGTCACCAAGTTGCACACCGACCCGGAGGCGCTGCTCAGCGACCCGGATATCGACATTATCGATATCTGTACGCCCAACATGTATCACGCTCCATTGGCCATTGCCGCGCTGTCGGCTGGCAAGCACGTGATCTGCGAAAAGCCCTTGGCTCCCACGCCCGCGGATGTTCGCCAGATGATTGCGGCGCGCGATGCCTCGGGCAAGGAACTGATGACGGCGCAGCACTTTCGCTTTCAGGGATCGTCTCGTGCGCTGAAGGCCGAGATAGACACCGGCGCGCTCGGCGATATCTATCACGCCCGCAGTTGGATGCTGCGCCGGGCTGGGGCACCGGTCAGCGGTGGATTTATCCTCAAGGAGCACAGCGGTGGCGGCCCCTGCATCGACATTGGGGTTCACATTCTCGATCTGACCTTGTGGTTTATGGGGCATCCCGAGCCAGTGGCTATTTCGGGCGTGGCCCGCGCTGAATTGGCGCATCAAGAAGGAGCTTTCAGCCAATGGGGTCGTCAGCCGATTCCGTCCCATTACGACGTCGAGGATTTTGCCGCGGCCTTTGTGCGCTTTGACAATGGCGCAACGCTGGTCTTGGAGGTGAGTTGGCTTTTACATCATCCAACCCAAGGCGAGGACATGCAGATGTGGCTCTACGGCACTCGCGGCGGGGCGCATTGGCCCCAGTGCTCGATTTGCGAGAGCAACAACCAGACTCGCCAGCAGTACGACCGCCAACTCATGCTGATGTACGACGGCCTCGAAGCCCACGCGCAGGAATGCGTGGAGTTCGCCGCGGCGATTGCGCAGGGACGGCCCTCGCCGGTGCCGCCGGAACAATCCCTACAGGTGATGAAAATTCTCGATGGGATCTATCGCAGCCAAGAGGTGGGAGGGGAAGTGCGGCTGGACTGAGGCGAGGCTTGGCAAAAGTGTGAGCAGGTCTACCGCAATGAACTGCATGGGCTAAAGAAGGCTGGAATCACGGTCGATGCAGGTCTAGATATTGATGGCTCGTGCCGCTACGCTTATGAGAATAATGGTAAAATTATGCAAAGGATGCCCAAAGAGGAACACACGGACCATATCCTGATCGAGGTCAAGGACGCCAACCCAAAGGATGCTAAGTTCATCAAGCAGGTGGGCGATGAAAGGCGTTATGTCTTTGAGGTTGACGCCAAGAAGTTTTGGGGCGATGGTGCATTGGATCCTACTGTGGCGAGGATGTTTGAATGCGGCGAGTGGTTGTGGCCTGATGCGCCTGTGGCTAATTCAAGCAATGAAGGCCATACCCTCGCCCTTGGCTCAGCAACAAGTCGCTACTCCAGCTAAGTCAAGTGATATTGCTAGTGTTGCCACCCTGAGCTTTGATCGGGTGTGTGCTGACTGGACCAAGCTGGTTGAGTTGGTATCTAGCATCCTCGTGGTCCTCTCGCATCACGGCCCCGCCAGCCAATCGACGAAAGCCGCTGGCGACTCGATCACTACGCGGCCATTGAGCGATTCGTGTTCAAAGCCGCACATTTGGTCGCCGACAAAGGCGAATACGCCGGAGGTCTGTGGCGTGAAAGCTAGGGCAAAGGTCAGATCGGGCACGGCCACTTGATGTAGGTCGAGATGGGGCAGGGCGAAGGTGTAGATGTAATCCCGACTCGTCAGCTCGATTTCAACCGCTGGACCGAGCGGCAGGTGTAATTCCTTCCCCGGCTTGGTTATGTCGTCGGCGGTGTGCAAAACGCCATCGGAGCCGGGGTAGCGAAATTGCCAAGTGTACTCTTCCCCGGTGATTTGGATGTGCAGCGGTTCTGGAGGCAGGGCCGGTGTGCAACTTTTCGCTCCCAACAGGACCAGTCCCCAGAGCAAAAACTGGATATGACCGCGCATGGCGTATTCCCTTTTCAACTAGCCGTTTTAGTCTATGCCTTAAGCGAAGTACCCCAAGCAAGCGCAAATAAACCGGCCCGTTCTCGCTTGTCAAGTTGCTTTACACGCACTCTTTGTCTCCCTAAAATCCCCTCACAGATCTCTATCATAAACCCCTCAAGGAGTACGGACATGCCCGCGATAACTGCCAATATCCCACTCAACGCGCCAGCCCATTGGGCTGTGTGGCAGCGTCGCCTCTTCGACGCCTTGGACCAATCGGTGCAGCCCTTTCTCGACCACTTCACCCGCGAGGACGGCGAATTCATCTGGCAGGACGAATGGGGCGGCGGCAGTCCCGACGATTTCTACGAGCCTTTTTTTAACTGGCCGCTCGTATATTTGATGGGCGGCGGCGAGCACCTGTTGCGCTTGGCCGACCGCCAATGGGAGGCCGTCACCCGCCAACTGACCCGCTTGGGCACGGTCAGCAAGGAATACGGCATCCGCGAAGACCAAATGCACCAAGCCGAGAGCGATGTCTGTTTTTATCACTTGTGCTTGGCGCACCCCAACGCCCCCCAGCGCGTTGAACGGGCCTGTCGCTTTGCTGGCTTTTACCTCAACGAAGACCCCGAAGCACAAAACTACGACCCCCAGCACAAAATCCTGCGCTCGGGTCTCAACGGCAGCCACGGCCCCTATTTCGCCCCGCTGGCCGAGCGAGACAAACAAAGCTACAACCCCTTGGGCAGCAGCATGGAAGTGTACAACCTACCCTTTTTCGACCTGCCCGACATCACTTGCGTACAGGACTTGGCCGATCCGGCCAAAGCCCGTCTGATGGGGCAGACTCTGTTCGACCGTTGGCGTCAGGGCGACACCCCGACCAACTTGGCCGTCACCTCGCTGGCTACCAACGCCTTCCTGAGCACCGGCGATGAAAAGTACCGCGCTTGGGTAGTAGAATACACGGACGCTTGGGTGGCGCGTGCCCAGGCCAACGGCGGCCTGTTGCCCGACAACGTCGGTCTGTCTGGCCAAGTAGGCGAATACTGCGCTGGCAACTGGTACGGGGGGCGCTATGGCTGGACTTTTCCACACGGCTTTTTGACCTTGCAGAAAGCCACGCTCGACGCGGCGGCCAACGCCTATCTGTTGACCCGCGACCGCGCCTATCTCGATCTGCCGCGCCAGCAGATGGACCGCATCTTGGAACAAGGGCGGATGGAGGATATCCGCGACCGGTACATGAGCGTGGCCGAGCGCTGGGCGAGCCAATTTGCCGCCATGGGCGCAAAGCGCGAAACCTTTTTGGTGCCCTACCGCTACGGCGACGCCGGTTGGTTCGACTGGCAGCCCATGAGTCCGGTGTATCCGGTGACGCTGTGGAATCTGTCCATGGACGAGGGCGACTGGGATCGGATGGAGGCCATTCGGCAAAAAGAAGCGTTCGACTGGGCCGCGGTGTTCCCTTTCCACAACAAAGAGGACTCGGGCCACGAGGCCCCTTGGGTGCGCTTTTTGGCCGGAGCCAATCCAACCTATCCAGAGCAAATGTTGCAGGCTACGTACCAAGTAGCAGGCCGCCGCTTGGCCCAACTGCGCGCCGACCAAGACGTGGGGACTCGCCACCACGTCCACCACTGGCAATGGGGCAATCCCGTCTCCTCCGAAGCACTCATCCAACTCACTATGGGCGGCCCGCAACCCATCTACAACGGCGGTTTGCTACACACCCGCCTGCGCTACTTTGACGCCTTGCGCCGCCGTCCCGGCCTACCCGAAGACGTCGCTGCCTTGGTGAAAAAGCTCGAAGCGAACCGCACGGTTGTGCGCTTGGTCAATCTGAACCACAACGAGGGCCGGGAACTGGTCATTCAGGGCGGCGCTTTTGGCGAGCATCGCTTTGGCCGGGCTGAGTATCAAAGTCGCACCAGTGAGTACCCAGGCTGGATGGGCGGCTATGCTGGCACGTACGCAGCGCCGCCCTTGGAGATCGAAGAGCGTCAACTAGCCGTTGATGATAAGCACCTAAGCATCACCTTGCCGCCCCATTGCGAAATCACCCTTGATCTGGAGACCCAGCGCTACGTCAATGAGCCTTCGCACCACGCTGGGCCGTTTTAGTGGGCGCTATCTGATGGGTCATGCGGGCATCGCTGTTGATAGGTCCTTTTCTCTACAAAGTAGCTAGGACGGCTGCTACCTGTTCTTCAGTGGGCGTACTGCCGTCGAGGATTAGATCCGCATAGCGGGCGGTAGGCTGGATGTGGCGGCGGTACATGGGGCGGACCTGCTGTTGGTATTGGGCGCGGATTGAGGCGGGGGAACGGTTGCGCTCGATGTGGTCGCGGGCGAGGCGGCGCTCCAAGCAGAGCGCGTCATTGGCCGCGACGAAGAGACGCAGATAGTAGAGGGCGTTGATGTCGGGCCAGTAGAGCGCAAAGAGGCCCTCGACGATCAGGAAATCGGCCGGAGTGAGGCTCTGTTGGTTGGTTTGGCGCGTGTGGGTGGCAAAGTCGTACACTGGTATTGCGACGCGGTGCCCAGCGGCTAATTGGCGGAGATCCGCGGCGAGGTGCTGGTGATCGATCGCCTCGGGCGCGTCGAAGTTGACGCGGGCCCTTGCTGCCAAGGAGAGGGCGGCTAAATCGCGGTAGTACGCATCTAGGGAGAGCACGACGGCTGGGCCGGGCAGGCGAGTCTGAAGTGCGCGGGCGAGTGTGGTTTTACCGGCACCGGATGGTCCGGCTAAGCCGATGAGGCAGGGGGGGCCGTTAGCTTTGGAATGGGGTTGCGTTCTTGACTCGTAAGATACCATCTATAAGTTCAAAAAACAGATTTTGGGAACGATCTGATGCGTGTAATCTCTCCACCAGCGAGGTTCCCACTCCCATTGGTGGTCAAAAATTATAAAATTATTAAAGAAAGGAAGAGCGAATGAATCAAATCGGGCCTTTCCCGATCAATAAAACCCAGGAAGGCGACTGTCTAGACCTGATTCCGCAACTTCCAGACGAGTCCGTGAATATAGTTGTGACAAGTCCGCCCTATTGGGGGCAAAGGCACTCAGAAGGGATCGGTATCGAAAAAGACCCGAGGGATTATCTACGGTTTCTCACGAAAGCCTTTATAGAAGTTTTACCGAAGTTGAGGCCGGAAGGAATTCTTTGGATCAATATGGGAGACGCCTACAACACCCCTGTGAACTGGAATCAGAAAGCATGGAAGTTCAGCACCCTAGGCGCGAAAAAACAAGGCTTTTCGGAGGACAATTCAGCGTACACCAAGCCACGGGCGCAGCGAAAAGCATTTATCGACAAGGATGAAACGTGGCTTCAGTATGGTAATCTTCTGGCACTTCCGTACCGTCTTATTATATCTCTTTGCGACTCGGGTTACTTGTTCCGGGGAGAAGTGATTTGGCGAAAAAAAAATGCCATGCCAGAGGGCCGTTGCCGACGCCCGCATCGTCAACACGAAACGATTTACTTGCTGACCAAGAGCGAGCGGCATGGCTTTCGCGTAACGCCTCCGATTAAGAGCGTTTGGGAGTTCGCAAACGAGAAAATTGACGGGCTCAAGCATTTCTCACGCTTCCCCAAGGAACTGCCAATTCGCTGCATTAAGGCGTACGGAACTTGTGGAGAAAACATCGTGATCTTAGACCCGTTCTCTGGCTCGGGCACGACGGGAATCGCGGCACTGACCCTTGGCTGTTCCTACATAGGATTTGAAGTCGATCCCAAGCAAGTTCAGGCCTCCAACAAACGCTTGGAGGAAAGCAAAGGGCCAAATTTAGAATTATTTCCGAAATCGGCGACTCTCCGAAACGATGAACCTAGTGAAGGCATCGTCCAGATTGGCGAAGTCACATGAATAAATCCGTGCCTTTGCTTGGGTATCGGGAGGCGTCGGACGAGTGTTCCTATTGTAGGAAAAGCAGGCTGAGAAAAAGCCGTCATTTTCTATATCTTTTCTCTTAGCGTTCCTTCGGTCCTGACCTTCTGCGGTAAAAGTTTTGCCCAATTCTCCGCGATTGATGGGACTAGGACTAGGAAAACTCTTGCAGTCCATCGTCCATAGCGGAGAAATGTAGCCAGCCTCAACAAGTGCTTGACTCATAGGAACATCGTCTGTCCGGCGTTCCGCAAAACTCGCCTTGACGTGAATGACCCCAATCATCCGTTCGTGTACGCCCTCGCCAACTGTTAGCATAATATCCACTTTGTCTACTTCAAGGCGGTGCTGCCCAAAGTCGATACCGCGAAAAACCCTCTCCTTACGCTCGGAATCTTTGCGCACCATGTTGATACCCTGCTTTGCCAGAGTATCACCGTAATGTTTTTCGAGAACCAACTCCAAGGCCCAACCCGCAGTTCGCTTCCAGCTTTGCGCGAAGTCTAAGCGAGCATACTGGGCAGGATGGTTGTATGGATCACAGTAGGCGCGATATATGAGAAACCACCAGAGATCAGAGGGATTCGCTTGAGGCCAGAGCTCAACGGCTTTCAGGAAGACATTGGCCACACTTTCCATCTTAACCGTCTCGCCTCGCTGGTCTTCAATCTCGGAGTTGGCGAGCTGGGCAAGTCCATTGCGCAACGTTAGAACTATTTCCGTGAACTGCTCCACGGTAGCACCTTCAAGAAGGTACGTAGCGTCGTATTTACCATAGGGAAAGTGAAGAACGAGATCGTTGCCGATTGCTTCTGGAGTAATTGAGCGTTTTATGGGCGGAGCGTTCCCTTCTATACCTTCTGCAAGGTCGCGCAGGGTTTTGCCATAGAGTGAGAGCAGAGACATAATCACATCAAGACCGGGAAGGGCCGCACCGCTCTCGAATGCGTGGATCCATCCTGGCCCCAGAACAAGGTTATTTTCGACCTGCTCAGGATCGAGTTGGGCTTCCTGACGAAATGTATGCAGTCGCCGAAAAAGCTGTGAGAGGTAAGCGCTATGGCTCATGTTTAGCGGCGGAACCAAGCGGCAATGGCTTCGCGGCTGAGCGCGTTGGGGATGTCGGCGGCGCGGAGCCAGCCCTTGCGGGCAATGCCGAGGCCGTAGCCGAGATGGTCTAGGCCGGCGATACTGTGGGCGTCGGTGTTGACGGCCATTTGGACGCCGTGGTCGCGGCCCTTTTTGACGTGCCGCCAGTCGAGGTCGAGCCGCGCCGGATGGGCGTTGATTTCGAGGGCGACCCCACAGCGGGCGGCGGCTTCGATGATCGAGTCGATATCGACAGCATAGCCTTCGCGATTGAGGAGCAAGCGCCCGGTTGGATGACCGAGGATGGTGGCAGCCGGGTGCTCGATGGCGCGGACGATGCGGGCGGTCATGGCCTCGCGGCTCAAGTTGAACTGCGAATGAACCGAGACGACCACGAAGTCGAACTGGGCGAGCAGGTCGTCGTCGTAGTCGAGCGAGCCATCGCTGAGGATATCCGACTCAATGCCTTTGAAGATGCGGAAGGGAGCCAATTCCTCGTTGAGCCGGTCGATTTCCTCCCATTGACGCTGGACTGCCTCAACCCGAAGCCCGCTGGCGTAGGCCGCGGTCTGGCTGTGGTCGGCAATGCCCATGTACTCAAAGCCGCGTTCTTGCACGGCGCGGGCCATGGCTGCTAGACTGTCGGCCCCATCTGAATAGGTCGAATGCACGTGGAGCATTCCGCGAATGTCGGCGGCTGTTACCAACTCGGGCAGTGTGTCGGCGGCGGCGGCCTCGACCTCGCCTTGGCCCTCGCGCAACTCCGGCGGAATGTAGGCGAGTCCCAAGGCGGCGAACAAAGCCGCTTCATGCTCGCACTCGACGCGCTCGCCGCCGCGCCAGAGGCCGCGTTTGTCGAGGACTAGCCCGCGCTCGGTAGCCCTGACACACAGGGCCGCGCGATGTTCCTCGCTGCCTGTGTAGTAGTGTAGGGCGGCGGGGAAGGCATCATCTGAGACTATGTGCAAGTTGGCTTGGAGCCCGCTGGACAGCCGCCCTGCGCCGGGTGCGAGGACTTCGACGATAGCCGAGTGGGAGACAAAGGCCGCAGTCGCGGCCTCGGCGTCGGTGGCGCTGATTACGAAGTCGAGTTGTTGGACTGTCTCGTGTGCTCGGCGCAACGCTCCGGCGACGGCGAGGTCCTGTGCCCAGGGACGCAAAACGGCGAGCAGGCTTTGAGCACTTTGGTGGGTGCTATCGACGCGACAGTGGCCCTCGTGGTCGCGAATGAAGGCGACGCCCTTGAGAATGGCTGCCTGAGTTTTGGTGCCAAAGCCTTTGAGTGCGGCGAGTTGGCCGTTGCGACAGGCTTGTTCAAGGGCATCGAGGGTTTCAATGCCGAGGGCCTTGCGGATGGCGACGATCTTGCGCGGCCCCAAGCCGGGGATGCGCAGCATGTCGAGCAGCCCCTCGGGCGTGGTGTCCCGCAGTTTTTCATAGGCTTGGGCCGTGCCGGTATCGGCGAACTCGGCGACTAGTTCGGCCACGCTGTCGCCGATGCCTTTGACCTCGGTTAGGGTCCCGGCGGCGAGAAGTTCGTCGAGGGGGGATGTGAGGGTTTCGAGGGTGCGCACGGCATTGGCGTAGGCGCGGACCCGGAAGGGGGAGGCACCGCTGAGTTCGAGCAGGGTGGCGTACTCTTCGACAAAATCCGCTGCGCTGCGGGCCGTTATCATTGCTTTTGCTTGTGCATTCGGTGCAGAATGTGTGATACCAGCGTCGCGTTGCCGGCGGCGAGTCCGTCGGGGATGAGGGTATTGGCTTGGTTGTAGATGCGCACTTGGCGGTCGCACGTGTGCATGAGGCCGCCGGCCTCGCGCACCAATAGGTCGCCGGCGCAGACATCCCACTCGTTTTTGTCTTGGACGCTAAAGTTGAGGTCGCAGGCCCCCGCAGCTACTAGGGCTAACTTGTAGGCGACGCTGCCGACGGGGCGGATTGCGCCGAGGTGCGGACGAAAGGGGTCGATCTCGCCGCGTTTGGTCTCGCTGCGGCTGACGACGGCCGTGGCTTGGTTGAGAGATTGGACCTCGCTGCAAAACACGCGCCGACCATTGCGGAAGGTGCCGCTGCCAGAGATGGCGGCGAAGACTTCCTCTTGCGCGGGATTGTAGATGACCGCGAGGGTCGGCACACCGCCTTCGACTAAGGCCACGGCGACCACGTATTCGGGAATGCCTTCGACGAATTCGCGGGTGCCGTCAATCGGATCGACGATCCACACGGCTTCTTTTGCCAGACGTTGGCGGTCATCAACGGTCTCTTCGGAGAGCCAGCCGCAATCGGGGCGCAGGTCGCGCAGGGCTTGCTTGAGATAGGCGTCTGCTTGGAGATCTGCCGCGGTCAGCGGATCGTTTCGGTCTTTGTAGGCAACCTCAAGCGATTCGCCGAAGTACTGCAAGGTCAGGGCCCCGGCTTCGCGGGTGGCTGCTATGGCTTGTTGGAGTTGGGTCGGCATAAGAAAGTTTGAAGATAGGGGTTAAAATTAGGAAGAGCAATGGGCCGCCTAGGAGCCAGAGTGGCTTGACAGGACAAAGAGGCGTCGGGTAGATTGAGAAGACAGAATTGACAACTTCAAATGAGGTGGAACATGCGTTGGATACTATGGATTTGGCTGCCGGTGATCTTGTTGGTGGTACGCGGGGCTGAGGCGACGATGGGGACCGAAGAGGTGCGGAGCCTGCTGCAAGAGATACAGGCTGAAGAGGCGTGGGCTGAAGCCGTATTTACCGATGGTCGGGTGCGCCCGTTGCGCGTACAGGAGCTTGCGGTGGATTCGGTGGCAGTCGTCGAGGTCGTCGGTGCCTTGCAGGAGCGGGAGACCGCGTATGCACTCGCCGAATTTCGTACGCTGCGCTCGCTGGGGACGCATCGCATTCAGGCGCGCCGCGCCATGCACCAACAGCCAAAGTCCGGGCTGTTAGCCTTCCTGCTGGAGATCCCCGTGCCGGGGGCGGGCTATTTCTACATTGGCGAGCATAAACAGGGGCTCGCGCTCATGGGGCTGACGGCTACGGCGGTAGGGACGGCCGTTCTGACGGGTGCGGACACCGCGGCCGGCTGGGTGCCGCTGTCGGCGTGGATCAAGATCGCGTCCTTGGCCCATCTGCGCGACCACGTACAAACCATTAATAAGCTGGCCAAGAACGTGGAACTGGGTGCTCTGCCCGGGCGCGAAGCCGCGGTTCCCGCCTTGCGGCTGAAGCTAGATTTTTAATCGCTGCAAGAGGGCTGTGCTTGACTGGACTTTCAACTGTATGCGGAGCACGTTTTGCACATTTCCTATATAGCCCAACCAGATAACCAGCTAGGAAACGTTCTGTCGAATATGCTTGATGTTGACCCTCCAGCATCGAGCATAGTTTTTGTTTCAGCCTTTGTGAGTGTTCAAACCATTATGCGCGTGAAATGGCAAATCCTTGGGTTGAAAGGAACCGGCAGCGATATCCGTTTCGTGCTTGGGATAGACCTTGGCGGCACTAGCCGAGAGGTACTTACCGAACTTCTTGAATGGGACATAGATGTTCGCATCATCAAACACCGCATTCCAAGACATACTTTCCACCCGAAGCTATATCTTTTTGAATGGACCGATCGCGCAACTGTCATTATTGGATCAAACAACATGACGGAAGGGGGATTTTTCGGAAATTACGAGGGCGCGGCTTGTATTACCTATTCGTTTCCTGAAGAAACCGAAGCCTTTGACACTGCACGTAGTCAATTGGCTCGCTTTCTCCAACCGGATGGTCCCACCGTATATAGGCTAACTAAAAAATTTCTCGCCGAGTTGATTGGTAGAGGAGATATCCCAGCCGAAGCAGAGGCCAGAAAGGGCAAGGCGTCACCAAAGCAAAAGCTCCGACCGATCTTTGGGAAGGAGGATTTTGCCTCCTCGCCGCCTCTGCCGCCTGAACTGATAGATAGTCTAGTAAAAGACGTTCGGGCACGACGGAAAGCGGCGAAGAAGTACGCTGAGGCGACGTTGCCCATGTACGACCAAACCCGTGATCCCCTCCTTCCAGCCGCTTTCTATATGACACTCCCTACTTTGCAGGGCCCTAGCATTCCTGGAGAGGGGCGGATCCCGCTTGAAGCGATTGAACTAGCGAAGGAGTTTTGGGGGTGGCCAGATGAATACGCAAGAGAAGTTAGTACCCAAGGTAAGAGTATCAGGGTGTACTGGAACTGGCGACCCACGTGGAAGGTATGGAGTGTGGAGGCAATAGATACTCTTGCCACGCAAGAGGTCCGTATGTACATGTATGAGAACAGTTCGGATTTCCGCTTTTATGTACGCCCCCTAGTCAACGCCGGCGGTAATCTTGGAGATGTCATTCGCATACGACGGATCGCTGAACCCAATGCAGAGTACGAATGTGTACTGGCACGTCAAGGTACGCCTGAATATAAAGAATGGATCAAGGCGTGTACGCAGCCTGTCCGCAGTAGTACAAGGCGCTTTGGCTATGCCTGAGTGCGTTTAAGCCTTCAGACGCAGCACTACATTTTCGGTGATCGCGTTTTTTATATGGACTAAATTTTCTGTCGTTACGGAGATGTCAATCCGTTCGATTAGCTCCATCCCGCAGTATATTGCGATATCCTGAACAAAGTCCGTCGTGGGAATTCGCTCGTAAGCGCCGTCCACTCGCATGCGGTTGTCGCCAATGACTATCATAGCTTCACCATCTGGGCGAAGAACGCGACGGCAATTCTTCAGTACCAATGCCATATCCTGAAAAAATCGCTGTAACAGAGCGGGCATATTCTTGCGTCGGAAACCGACATCTGCTTGAGAAATCCGTGAGTATAGCTCCTGAAGATAGTTATAAGTAGTTTCGGGCAAGACGCCCTCACTGGCCGTTATGGCCTGCTCCAATCTATGTCGCTCTTTGGTCGCGATCTCACGGCTGCCAATAAGGCCCTGTTCAATGGGCCTCCGCGCCGACGAATCCATTCCAAATAGTATAAGGAGCGATAGTCTATCCGTATCGATATATGGGAGAGCCGTAGCATACGGTGGACTTGTAAGTATAAGATCCACGCTATTTTCTGTGAGGCCGAGAGCCTCAAAGGTCCTTTGGGTTCGGGCGTCCCCTTCGACAACCCTGCTAGGACAGAACCGATGTGGGGAATAGCCACGCACAGACCAGAACTTCTCAATACGCGTGTATTGAAAATCGAGGGCATCGAGATACATTTTGAATACATCGGCATCCGCAATGGGTTCCTTCCTCCGTCGTATCCTCAAGTCTTTTGGAGCCTGCTGCGAAACCTCGCGGATAATACTACTCAAGACCACTTCTAGGAAATCCCTTATGACACCCTCGCTGACCGATCGGATCGTACCAAGAAGCCAGTTTATCTTTGAGATAACCGGAGTGGGAAACCATCTATGAATTTCGTTCAGGCAATCTGGAGTAAACTGATCCCCGCCCTCTGCTAGCCTCGCTGGAGCATCCTCAATCATACCGACTAGGACGCCGAGTGTGTCTCGCACGATGTCGGGATTTACTTCGAGAATACCTGTCTTTGCCTTAGCGATCTTGGCCGCTAGAGGATTGATGTCGCAACCAAGCGTCCGTTGCCCATTCAGATAGCCTTCCAAGAGAGTTGTACCGCTTCCGCAGAATGGGTCGAATACTCTAGCTCTCGCACGGAGGGCACAAACATTCATCAACCCCTTGGCAAGCTGTGGATAGAACTTCCCCTTATAGGGATGCAGGCCGTGAGTGACGTACTTGGGATCTTTGCGGGCCGAAGGTTGTCGTGCGAAGCCATTTTCGAGGATAGCTTGCCACGTAGGTTCACTGTCAAATGCCGTCAGTCCGACTCCGTGAGTAAATACGAGTTGGCGAGTCTTCGTCGTAGAATAAGGGTCCAATTCTAGGCTGGGACTGCGAGTTGTTGGAACGCCTACTACGGACTCAATTTCGCGTTTCCTCAATGCGTTTTCGTAGGGCCACAACCT
This sequence comes from Candidatus Latescibacterota bacterium, assembly GCA_965116045.1. Classification (GTDB taxonomy): domain Bacteria; phylum Latescibacterota; class UBA2968; order UBA8231; family UBA8231. The sequence continues at coordinate 347,087 of OZ220478.1, forward strand.
GTACGGGGGAGACGCCAACCATACGGATACCTTCTTAGGAGGTTTGCGGATGACGAGGAGTTTTTCAGTGGTGGCCCTTCTCCCAGCAGCCGCGAAGGATCGCTTTGACGAATGGATTTTGCGCTCTGTTATACAAACACTTTCAAAGCCGATTTTTTTTGCTGAGTTGCTCAATATCTCTGCCGCCGGATAAAGGACTTTTTTATAGATCGCGTCACCTACAATGAGCACGGCATACCTGCCAGGCTTTAAGAGGCGGTGCATCCCTGACAAACTTTGTTGCATCTCCGCAAGGTACTCATCGAATCCCGAAGCCTCCTTCTGATGGCGAAGGTGAGACCCAATCTCGATCTTTGCGAGTTCACGTGGATTGTATCCCAGCCACAGCAGCCGAAAGCGGTGATAAAGGTGGTAGTCTGTTGCGTTTCCGTAGGGTGGAGACGTAACAATCAGATCAATGGTCTCAGGCCTGCATACCCCATGTCCCAACTCTCGTGTATCGGCCGTTATGAAGTTACAGACACCGTACCGCAGCACGGCCTGTGTTCTGACTATATTGCGAATGATCCTATCGAGGGCATCAAGGAACCGCTTTAAGGTCTCGCCTTGTGGTATATCACGCGGCTTGCTCGTATAGCGAGTCTCAGAGTCTTGGAACGAGGCTGCTAGAACAATACGCGAAAGGGCAAGCAAGGCCATGTCGCGGGCCTTCTTGCGTTCAATCCGCTCAATGCGCGACCTTATTAACGCCAGTTCTCCCCGTGCAGTAATAGAGAACCACTTATCGATATTGGGTATGTCTGGTATGTATTCGGCATTTGCAGCACACAGAGATTTGGCATCGGGAAGGTCGAAGAAGGAAGTAGTCAGGGAACTGCGAATAGTGTGGAGGTCCCTAGCGGCTGTGCGGTCCAAGTTGCAGGTTTTTACACGCCCAATCAGGGTGCCCACTGCATTAGCGTCAACACTCAGTGCCCTTCTCCCTAAACGGACGGCTTCTAGGGCGGTAGTACCGCTGCCGCCAAAGGGGTCAAGCACTAACTCGCCGGGGAACGATAGCCGGGAGATACAGGTTCCAGGTAGCTGAGGAATGAATTTCGCGGGATACGGATGCAGATCATGCGTCAGGAAACCCGTGTCGTCGGTAGTAAACGACCAATCTATCGCTTGGAAGGTATTTGCGACGCGCTCCGTATTTTGGAGATCATCCGGGGAATTAATCTCTTCGTACTGAGGAAATGGCTCCTCCCAGTCAAGCGCGTATTGGCCTCCTCCTTCTCGGGCAAGGGACGCACTAAGCTCTGTTTCATACAGATATCTTCCCTTTCTCGACATCGGCTTTCTCCTTTACGATTCTGGGGAAAAAGTATATTCCCAGAATAACCATGTCAAATACATCTAGCAGGATTAGAAATCGAGGATAGGCAGTAACCGGCCCTTGCGGGGGACGATTTTTTTAGGCCCGTCGGATACTGGCGAGGGGACCCGAAGTCTGCAGGCCAACCATAGGCAGGCAGGTGCCTCCGAACTTGTCGAGGAAGCGCACCGCGGCTACGGCAACAGCACATGTAGTCGGGGATTTGCCGCTTTCGTGCAAGTGGGTCAGGTAATCGGCGAGGGACGCGTTGGTGGGTTGCCGACCGTTGAAGTAGTCCGCCAAGCGTGTCTAGGCGTGAGCTTAGTCTTTGCGCGTCTTGGGACTTATAGAGGCACTCATAAGGTGGGCGGAGAGCATGGGGTGGCATGGTTCATCTTTGTAGGGGTTGGCTAGGACTGGCGGATGGGCCAGCCCTAACAGGTTGAGGTCAATCGGGTAGCTTGCTGAGGATGTTTAACAACAAGCCACCAATGGCTATAAGCGTGGTGATCTGGATGCCGACCAACCAACGGAATTGAGCATCTGAGCGGGCACGAAGTTCGGCGAGCTCTTGCCGTAGGGTACGCTCTATGCTTTCGATTCGCTTTTCAATGGCATCCAAGCGGCGATCTAGCTGCTCGGCGATTCCTTCCAGCCGTCCTAGTCGGCGGTCGTGGTCTTGGGCTTGGGTTAGGGGTTGATCGGTCATGGCCTAAGCTCCTCGTGGTGTGTTGTGAGCTACTGAATGTCTTATGTCTTTTAACGTGAATAATTTTACCGGATTTCGCCATCCCTATAACGCCAAAGTAATCACAGTCAACAACCTAATGATCGCATTGACCCCACGCTTTTAGCTGCCGACCCTTGCGGGGCCCGGTTTTTTTAGGCTCGCCCGACGCGGCCGATCCAAGCCCTTAGATCCATGGCTAAGCTGAGGAAGGTGGGTACTAGGAAGAGGGTGAATAGCGTAGAAAGCAACAGGCCGCCGATGACGACGCTGCCCAAGCCTCGGTAGAGTTCGGAGCCAGCGCCGGGAAAAATGACTAGCGGCAGCATCCCCAAGGCACTGGTAATCATGGACATGAAGATCGGCCGGACGCGGCTGAAAACCGCGTCGCGAATCGCCTCTTTGACTGGCGTTTCGGGCGCGTCGCGCAGGATATTGAGCGTCTGGTGGACGATGAGGATGGCGTTGTTGACCACCACGCCGATGAGGATGACAAAGCCGAGCATGGTGAGGATATCGAGCGGCTGATAGGTCAGCGTGAGGTTGACGACCTCCAGCCCGAGAATGCCGCCAGCCAGCGCCGATGGTACGCTGAGCATGACGACGAATGGGTAGAGGAAACTCTCAAAGAGCGCGGCCAACAGCAGATATGTAATCACTAGGGCCAACAGGAAGTTCCACTGGAGTGATTGGCGGGTGCGCCGCAGGTCGTCGGCCGAGCCGGAAAGCTGGATCTGGTAGGGCGGAGCTAGGTCGCCCGAATCGACGAGCGGTTGGACGATCTGGGTCTGGATATCGTCGAGCACCGTCTCTAGGGCGATGGTCTCCGGTGGGATGACTTGAACGGTGATGGCCCGACTGCGCTCGATGTGGTTGATCTGCTCGGGGCCGGTGGTAACTTCGACGAGCGCCACAGTGCTGAGCGGCACTAGCTGCCCACGCGGGGTGTAGATGGGCAGGGCCTCAATGTCCTGAGTGCGGAACCAATCCTCCTCGCCCCGCAGCACTAAGTCGATTTCCTCACCTTGAAACTGATAGCCATCGACGAGGGCGCCGTCTAGCAGTGCGTTGACCGCCGTGCCGATGTCCCGCGCCGAAAGCCCCAAGTCGGCGGCGCGGACGCGGTCGGGGAGGATGCGGACTTCTGGATTGCCCAAGTCGAGGCTGGGAATGGGGCGGGCTTGGGCACCAGGCACGACTTGGCGGACCTGGCCGAAAATTCGTCCGCCCAATCCGATGAGGCGGTTTAGATCGGGCCCGGTGATCTCGATGTCGATGGAGCGCCCGCTGCCGGTGGCGCGCTGGAAGAGGCTCGACTGCTGGACGATGGCGAAGGTGCCCGGTACGCCGCCGAAAACCGGCCCTTGGATGACCGGAATTAGCTCCCGCACCCGCGCTGGATCGGCTGAGCGTGCGCCCATAAAGGCCGAGCGGCCAAAGGCCACGAAGAACATGTTGTCGACCGGCGGTCCCGATAGTGCTTGGGCTTGAGGGCTGTCGGGGGCGGCAGCCGCCTCCCAGTGGGGCCGCAGGGCGTCTTCGATGGTCTGGCCGACTTGAATAAGCTCGTCGAGGTTGTAGCCGGGCGGCGGCAGAATGATGCCAAAGACTAGATTGCGGTTGCCAGTGGGCAGGTATTCGGATTTGGGCAGCAGGGTCCAGGCGATGGCCAGCGAGAGACCGATCAGTCCGGTGATGACCCCTAAACGCAATACCGTGCTGCCGCTGATGTGGAAGACGCTTTGCGCGATAAAGTTGCGCACTCGGTCGCCCCAAGCGGCCAGCGCGTCCCCGCGCTGCTTGTCGCCGCCGAGGATCTTGTTGGCCAAACTGGGGATGACGGAGATGGACACGATCAAGCTGAGCACCACCGAGCAGGAAACCGCAAGGGCGATGTCGCGGAATAGCTGACCGGCCTCGTCCTCGACGAAGACAATCGGCAGGAAGATCGCCACGGTAGTCAAGGTGCTGGCCAAGAGCGCCCCCCAGACCTCCGAAGCCCCGTCCAAGGCCGCACGGGCGCGGGTTTTGCCCATCTGATGGTGGCGGAAAATATTTTCGAGCGCGACGATGGCATTGTCGATGACCATGCCGACCGCAAAGCTCATGCCGGCTAAGCTAACGACGTTGATGTTGCGGCCCAAAAGCCACATGGCCAGAAAAGTGCCGACAATTGAAATCGGGATGGCGGTGGCGATGATCGCCACCGAACTGATGCTGCGGAGGAAGATGAAGAGCACTGTCACGGCGAGGGTGCCGCCGATGACGATGTTGGAGCGCACCAAGTTGATGGCGCTGTCGATGTAGTCGGTCTCGTCGTACACCTGCGTGAGGTGGATCCCCTCGCGGGCCAGCGGCCCCTCGTTGAGTTCCCGGATGGTGCGGCGGATGCCGTCCATGACTTCGAGGACGTTGGCGCCGGTCTCGCGCTGGGCGTTGATGGCAATGGCGGGACGGCCTTTTTGCCGCACGGCCGCCCCAGCGCGGACATAGCCGAGGCGGGTGCGGGCTATTTCGCCGACGGTGACTCGGGTGCCATTGGCCGAGCGGACGACGACCTGCTCGATGTCGCTGGGCTGCTGGTACTGGCCAACGGTGCGCACGATATAGCGGCGCTTGCCCTCGTCAAAGGCCCCGGCGCTGGTATTGGCGTTTTCGCGGGTGAGGGCTTGGGCTAGGTCTTGGACGGTGATCTGGCGGGCGACCATAGCCTGTGGGTCGACGATGACTTGGAGTTGGCGGTCGTAGCCACCATAGACATTGCTCCGGGACACGCCGGGTACGCGCTCGAGGGCGGTTTTGACAACTTCCTCGGCGTAGTCGCGGTAGCGCTCAATATCCAGACCGTCGCGGCCCGGCAAGGATTCGAGTATGATCCACGTGATGGCCCCGCTTGGGCCGCTGCCGCCGGCCGAGAGCACGGGCCGCTCAGCGTCGAGCGGGTAGCCAAATACTTGGTCGAGCTTGTTGGAGACCAGCAAAAGCACCGCGTCTGGATCGACGCCGACGTTGAACTCGAGCGTGACGACTCCGCGACTGTCGTTGCTCTCACTGGTCATCCGCACCAACCCCTCGACGCTTTTGAGCTGTTCCTCTTGGCGCTGGACGATCTCTTGCTCGACTTCTTCGGGGCTGGCGCCCGGCCACATGGTCGTAACTGTAACGATGGGCCGATCGACATCCGGGGTGAGCTGGACGGGGATGCGGAAGAGGGATATCAGGCCGAACAGCGCGACAAAGAGCACGCCGACGATCACGCTGACGGGACGCTTGATGGCCGTATTGACTAGGCGCATGACGGACTATGGCTGCCGGCGGATGATGCGCACGGCTTGGCCGTCCATCAGCCGCTCGTTGCCGCGCACCACGAGGAGGTCGCCGGGCGCGAGGTCGCCAGTAACGGCTACGTAACCCTTGTACGCCAGTCCGGTTTTGACGGGGCGGCTGACGGCTTGGCCGTCGCGGGCGAGGTACACGACTTGTCCCTGCGGGCCGGAGACTAGGGCGTCCTTATGTACCAGAATCGAGGTCTTGGGTTGCGCGATCTGGAAGCGCACGCGTGCGGACATATTGCTGCGCATCTGGCCGTCTGGGTTGCGAGCTCCGACGACGACCGGGAAAGTGTGAGAGGAAGCATAGCCCTCGGCTGGGATGACGGCCACGAGGCCGGCAATCGGGTCGCCGCCGAGGGCATCGACGAAGATGTCTGCGCGGTCGCCCAAGGTGAGCTGCGACACATAGCGCTCGGGCACGTCGACGTACACGCGGACAGTGTCGATGGAGATTACTTGGGCAATCTCGCCGCCGCGCCCGACCCATTGGCCGACCTCGGTAAAGGTCTGGATGATGTGCCCGGAGAAAGGGGCCCGGACGAAGAGATCTTCTACTTGCGCTTGGAGGCCGGCTAGCTTGGCTTGGGCACGGGCCAGTTCGTAGGCGTCGTCGCGCAGGTCTTGCTCAGACACCGCGTCGGTGGCGCGCAACTGGCGGCTGCGGTCGTAGTTAAACTGGCGCAGTTCGAGATCGGCTTGGGCTTCGGCTAGCGAGGCTTGGAGCGGATCGTTGGCTAATTCAAAGAGCGGATCGCCGTCGCGCACGGCTTGGCCGGCTTCCTTGAAACGCCTGACCACTCGCCCTGCGGTCTCGGCGGCGACGCGGCTGGAACGCATGGGCTGGATGCGCCCGACAAAGGAGAGGTCTTCGACGAGCGGTTGTTCGAGGACCTCGGCGACGATCACCGGCGTCGGCGGGTGCTCTTGGCCGAGGAGCGCACCGGGCAGCAAGGTCAGGAGTAGGGGGAAGACACGGAACATTATGAATGCCTTTGGCGGAGTTAAAAGTCGCCCAGAAAGTAGGAATTGAATTGAACTGAGACAATAGGTGCTACTTGCGCCGTAGAACGGCGGTCTCGCGCCCAAACCGCGCCCGATAGTCCTGACCGCCGCTGGCTCCGTATTGGTTGATCAGGTGCTCGATGCGGCGAATGCGCTCGCCGGTAGGTGGGTGACTGGCAAAGAGCTTTGCTAAGTCGGATCGCCGGCGCGCTTCGAGCTTTTTCAGTTTGGCAAAAAAGCGCAGCAGGCCGTGCGGATCGTACCCCGCCTCGATGGCGTAGCGGACGCCGAAGGTATCGGCTGCGCGCTCGTCGTCGCGGCTGAAGCGAGCACTGCCGAGCTGGGAGGCGATCTGGCCGAGTTGGTAGGGGTCTTCGCCGAGGGCGAGACTGGTGAGGAAGTCCATGCCGAAGCGGGCGGCGAGTTGGTTGGCCGAGTGGCGGCCGACGATATGGCCGATCTCATGGGCGAGGACTCCGGCGATCTCGGCCTCGTCTTCGGCGATCAGCAGCAGGCCGCTATAGACGTAGAGGTAGCCGCCGAGGACGGCGAACGCGTTTATTTGTTTGGGATCATCGAGGACCTTAACGCGGTAGCGGATGCCGGGTCGGTCTTCGAGGGCTGGGGGAAGCAGGGCCTTGGTGATGCGCTGAATGTAGGATTGGAGGCCGTGGTCGGGGTGGAGGTGTTGTTGGGCTTCGATTTGGGCGGCGAACTTCGCGCCGAGTTCGATCTCGGTTTTATCGGAAATCAGGACATAACCCAGCTCGCGGCGGACGCTGGCGCAGCCGGACGAGAGGGTACAGGTGGCGATGAGCAGGACGAGGAGAGGGCGTTGGAGCATGGCCGTTGGCTTTCTTGCGATGGGTACAGGTTAAACACCAAGCAGCTAGCGTCGGTTATTTTTTTTTTGCGCGCCAAACTCGATCATTTTTTTTTGCGGCGAGAGGTTGATTTCGTCGAGCACTGTGCCGTCGCGTGCAGTCAGGGCTTGGACGATGACCGCGGCGACATCTTCCGGCAAGATGTAATTGTCGGGTGCTGGGCCGGGCCGGAAGTCCAATGCGTCGAAAAAGGGCGATTGGACCATGCCGGGGTTGACCAAGGTGACGCGGACGCCAGCGCGGGCGCACTCGGCGCGTAGGGCTTGGGCGAAGCCGCGCAGGGCGAATTTGGCCGCGCAGTACAAACTGCCTTGGGCCGTGCCCGCGAGCGCGGCTTCCGACCCCATAAAAATCAAGTGTCCACGGCCGGCCTTTTTGAGGGTGGGCAGGAAGGCCCGGGCGACGAAGGCGTGACTGGTGAAATTGAGGTCGATCGAGGCGCGTATTTGCTCGTAGGAAAGTTGCTCTAGGGTGCCGAAGCGACCGATGCCGGCATTGAGTACCAGGGCGTCGAGAGCCGGATAGGTGGCGACGAGAGGCCGCAGGTGCTTGGGGAGTTGATCGAGGTCGGCGAGGTCGATTGTATGCGACTCGAAGTGGCGATTATCGCAGGGAAATTTGCCAAAATCGCGGGCAATGCCAATGGTGCTATGATGGTCGGCGAGCAGCCTTTCACAGACGGCGCGGCCAATGCCGGAACTGGCCCCAGTGACTAAGACGCGCATATCAGACCTGTAGGGTGGTGGAGGGGCAGGGGAAGAAACGCTCGGCGGGAATGTACTGGAGCAATTGATCCGCGCAAAAGTCGTGTAGCCTTTTGGCCAAGGTGGGCCGATAGGAGACCATGCCGTCTTTTGCCGCCAAGCCATAGGCGAGGAGCTTTTCGTCCGGGTGGAGCTTGTGCATGGTTTTGTACATGCCCTGCGGCAGGCGGAACTGGCCCAAGCTGACTGAGTGCAGACCGGCGCGCCGCACCTTGGAGAACACGAGGGCGAACAGATCGCGGTAGCGCTCCTCATAGGCGCGGTCGTATAGCAATGGATCAAAGCGCAGCCCAATGGGCCAGCCGTGCTCCTGCAGGGCGGCGATGGCCGCTAGGCGTCGCGCAACTGGCGGTGCGCCCACCTCGAATTGATCGGCCAGTGCCGGCGGGGTCATGCTGAAGGCGACGACGCAGTTGGGCAGAGGTTGGGTGGCGAGTAGGGTTTTGATGCGGACGCTCTTGGTCCGCAGTTCAAAGTACGCCTGCGGGTGGTCGGCAAAGAAGGAGAGGAAGTCGGCTGTGAAGTGGGTAATGCCCTCTAGCGCGAGGCTGTCGCAGTCGTAGCCAGAAAAGAAATAGGGCGTGTCGGGTGCGTCCGCAGCGATGTGTGCGGCGATGTCCTGTTGGAAGTCCTCGTAGTTGACAAAGAGGACCAAGTGCGCCGAGCGGTACAGACCTTGGAGGAAGCAGTAGCGACAGTCGTAAGGGCAGTTGAGTAGGTGCGAGAAATAGTAATTGCGCTCGCTGCCGATGCCGTAACCGTCGGGGGCCGGGAGGACGCGCCGTCCGGCCTTGTGGGCGAGGATGAGCGCCGGGCGGGCCTTTTGCAAGCGGAAGTTTTGCGCCGTGCGGTTGAAGACCTCGCCGTAGCGGGCGCAAGGGACTAGCTGAGCGCGGGGAAAGCGGTCCAGCAGGGCGCGGGTGCGCGGATGGTCGAGGATGGATTCTTCGGCGTAAATAAAATCGAACATAGTCGCGTCAAAAAAGGGATGCTGAATCAGGTCCAGCCCTTAGGCTTCTGACCGATCATCTTGCGCCTCCGCTGGAATGAGAAAAAACGCCACTTCGTCTAGCCGCCGCTTAAGATAGACCAACACCTCGTCGCGGCTTAAGGCTAGCAAGTCGTCGTTGACGGTCGGCGTCGCAGGTACTAGCACCTGCCAGCGAGCGAGCAAGCCGCGCAACTGGTGCTGTTGCGTAGCGGTGAATTGCCAGCGGCCGGTCAGCTCGGCGAGGCCAGGGGGATCAGCGTAGAGCGCGTGGAGTTGCTGGCTGAGTGCTTGCAAGTGTTCGCCAACTTGGCCGACCGTATCGAATTGGGATTCTATTAACGCTTCTACTTTCTTCCCATTAAGTGTCTGATAGGAGGATTGCGAGTTGTCCGAGACGATCTTGAGGGAGTGAATTCGCTCGCTGGTAGCAAAGCGCTGTGCAGCCTCGCAAAAGCCACTGGCTTCCATGTCGTACGCCGCGTCGCCAACGGGCGGCTGTGCGCGATCAACGGTGTGTAGCAAGGTGGTGCCACAGGGTGGGGTCGCGGTAAAGGTCGGGTAAAAGGGCTTGCCGCTGGATACATCGACGATCTTGTGCGCTAGTAGAGCCGTGCCCACTGCTTGGCTGCCGTGGCCCGCGATGCCGATATTGAGCCAGGCCGCCGGCGCATCCCCGATCAATGCACGCAAATACGCTGTGGCGGCCGCCGCGGCCCCTTTGCCGATGCCGGAGACAATCAGGTGCGTCTGCTCACCCGCGCAGATGCGATAGGGATGGCCGCTCAGACCTTGGAGGCGATGGAAAGCCAACAACGGGCGCGCCTCAGCCGCGAGGGCTACGACTAAGCACAACATGAGGGCTAATATATTGAGACGACGGGTTTGTTCCAAAGTCGGGGAGAGCTATAATATCAATGCCGCACAGCGAACACGAGGCGTCTACGTCATATTGAGACTACCACACGGAGACTTGAGGAAAAGCGACCTCCATAAGTGATCTTTTGGCGGTGGTACGCCGATCGTGATAATGTCCATAAATCCACTACTCTTATCGGAGCCTTTGGTTGAAGATACTGGTCCTGCATATAGCTGGGATTCGCATAAAGAGACGATCCCTGAGTCCTCTTCAGGCTCGGGGTCGTTCCCATATCCAAAGGACAATATGTTCACTTCATCTGGGGTGCTACTGATGAATCGTTGGAGATCTAATCCGGTCGAAGAAGAAATATAGTCTGCTAAAGCATCCTGTACAATCCAAATAGTTTTCCCACCCCAAGCCAAACCAACTTGTGACTTTACAATAAGTTGACTGACCATTCGCGCCCATACTTGTCTATAGTTGATACCAGGGCCTTCGTGGTCGTCTCCTTGCAGAATTGCATCTTCAAAAGCCATTCCTATCCGAGTCCTATTGTTTTTGTTTCCTCCAGAAGTAGATGAGGTCATAACCTCGACTATTACTACTGGATTAGCAGGAAAATCGACTACCCAGTGCTCGCCAGCGCATCTTTCTAAAGTAAAGTTGTTTCGGATTGCAATTCGCTCACAGACTTTCTCACTCTTTTTGACGAGTTTTGCTATTTCACTAAGTGGCTTTCTGTCTTTTCCTGCCAAAACATAGTCGAAGGTATAGTCAAATGATTTATCTTCTGCTGTTGAGAATTTTATTTTTACCTCAGACCATGCTCGGTATTCAGTTGCTCTAGGCAATCCACTATATTGGCCTAGATCCTCTCTAACTCTTGCTTGAAGCTGAGAACGACTTTCATCTCGCAGGACGAATAAGCGCCTAGGGCAAACAATCCAAGGCTTTTCACGCACCAAAAGCGAGCAAACACCTACATGAACAGTCTTTTTTTTAGGAAAATGCTGAACTAATTGTGGGTGGTCCTGCAACTGCAAAGTGGAGAGATGTCTATTACCTCCACCATCACATTCACTTTCCATGAATGGGCACCAAGCCTTCGTGCGACAATCAATCGCGTCAGAATGGTTCGAGGTTAATGGGTAGCCAAATACTTCAAAAATTTTACTCATGTAGGTACTCGAAAATTTTGCTTGCTAGAGCCTCTGCGAGGGGAGGAGGAACTGAATTTGCAACCTGCCGATGCTGGTCTAGGTTTTTTACTGTGCCCGTTCTACTGCGTATAGGTCCTTTTAGGGCATATGAATCGGGATAGCCTTGAATTCTCATATATTCTCTTGGAGTGAGATACCTATCTTCGGTGGGATGATAGAAAATCTCTCCACACCGCAATGTATTGGCAGGTCTATCTCTATGCAGCCTCAAATATTTTGTGGTGTCTTTTGCTTTAAGTCCTCTAAGTAATTCTTGACCTAAATGAGTCTGAGCAGCTAGGTATGACCCTTCGGGGACTTGTGCGATGCGTTCCCTGTCTCTATCTGGCGTTACATCGACGTGGCTGTCCTCGCGGTCATAGAGGGTAGTTCCTTTGATTTTCGGCGCGGGTATTCCCAGATTTTCAATCGCGGAACCGATACCACGATGAGGTTTATACGAAAACAATCCATTACATTCTTCTAACGGTGCGTATGTTCGTTCTGGAAAGAAGAAGCCATTTTTCTCTAGTGTGGCTATCACGAATAGTCGTTCTCGCAGTTGCGGTACGCCATGATCGGCGGCTAATATAACTCTCCACTTGGAAGAATAACCAGCGTTTTCTAAGGCTATTAAGAATTTTTCAAAAATTTCGCCTTTTCGCCGCTCTGATCCTTTTGATGAAAGAAGCCCTTTTACTTGCTCAACTAAAATCACCTTTGGTTCTAACTCTTTAGCAAACCGAACAATCTCGAATAGTAACATACCTCTCTCGTCCTTTAAGCCAAGTTGCTTTCCTGCTAAGGAGAAGGATTGACACGGGGGGCCGCCAAAAAGAAGATCGAGTTCACCTTTCTCTAGGTGTAGGTCTTTGCGAAATCCGGCTGGATCAATATCTCTAATATCTGACTCAATAATGTTAGTATCTCTTTTTTCGCGTTCTCTTGCCGCACGTAGTGTATTGCAGCAGTGTTTATCTATTTCTATCTGTGCTAGAATATCGAACCCCGCATCCTGTACGCCTATATCCATTCCTCCGGCTCCAGAGAAAAGACTTAGTGCCTTATGTTTTGAGGGACTATTCATACTGATTCCATTTCTCCATCCTCAACGAGTCAAGGTAAACTCCACATCGGCTAGCCGCCACTGAAGATAAAGTAGCCCCTCGTCGCGGCTTTGCAAAGCCCACAAGTAGAGGGGTTGTCGGTGTTAGCGTTTACCAGTAGGCGAACAAGCCGCACAACTGGTTCCGTTGTGCGGTGGTGAACTGACAGTGGAGCGGGTTGGCATGGAGCGCGTGAAGCTGCTGACTGAGTATCCACAAATGGCGGTAAGGAGCCAACAACGGGCGCGCCTCAGCCGCGAGGGCTACGACTAAGCACAACATGAGGGCTAATATACCGGCTGGCTTGCCCTCGGCAACTCTGTTTGACCCTGCTTGAGCAGAGGTCTAAGTTCTGTAAGACAAAAGAGAAAGGGCGCGTATGGAGAACGAATTTTTCAAGGGCCACGGCCTCGGCAATGACTACATTGCCGTTGATCCAACGGCCCTCAGCTTCGAGCTGACGCCGGACAATATCCGGGCGATTTGCGACCGCCATTGGGGCATGGGCAGCGACGGCATCCTCGCGCTGGCACCGTCGCAAAAGGCCGATTTTGGCCTGCGAATCTACAACCCCGACGGCAGCGAGGCAGAAAAGTCGGGCAATGGCCTGCGGATATTCGCCCGCTACCTGCACGCCACCGGCCGGGTGCAAAAGCAGCAGTTTACTGTTGAAACGGAGGGCGGACTAGTAAGCGTCGAATTGCACATTGATCAGCATGGCGACGCCAGCACCGCCACGGTGCAGATGGGCCGTGCGACTTTTGCGCCGCAAGCCTTGCCCTGCACCCTAAAAGCCGAAGAACTGGTTGAGCAGCCGATTTGCGCTGCCGGGCAGACCTTGACCTTTACCGGCGTCAGCGTCGGCAATCCGCACTGCATCGTCTTTCGCCAGCACGGCGAGCAATGGACTGAAGACGAACTGTGCTCTTTGGGGCCAGAGTTGGAAAATCACCCGCTCTTTCCTCGGCGCACCAACGTGCAACTCGCCGTGCCCGTGGGACCGCACGCGATCTACATCCTAATCTGGGAACGCGGTGCCGGTGAAACGCAGGCGTCGGGATCGTCGGCGTGTGCGGCTGCGAGTGCGGCGGTGCGGCTGGGCTTGGTCAAAAGTCCGGTTGCGGTTAAGGCCCCGGGCGGAACCTTGCACATCGACGTGAGCGCGCGCTACGACTTGACGATGAAGGGGCCAGTCTCCGCCGTGGCACGCGGCGCGTTCAGCCCGTCGTTTGTGCGCGAATTGCGCTGAGCAGGGCTGCCATGCGCTGTTTAGCCTCGGTCGCGCTCGGTTGGCTGCTGATGGCCTCGGTAGCTAGCGGTCAGGGCTTTGGCCAAAACAAAGTGCAGTACGCGGAATTCTCGTGGCGAAAAATGGAGACTGAGCACTTTGACGTGTATTTCTTCGCCGCAGAAGAGGAGTTGGCCGCGTACGCCGCCCAAATGGCCGAGCGTCAATTCGCCGATTTGGAAAAGAAGTTCGCCCATACGGTGCAGCGGCGGGTCCCGCTAGTGGTCTATTCCTCGCACATCTACTTTGAACAGACGAATATCATACCCAATCTCCTGCCTGAGGGAGTCGCGGGTTTCACCGAATACCTCAAGGGGCGGGTCGCGTTGCCGCTGAGCGGCTCCCTGCCCGAATTTGAGCGGGTGCTGCACCACGAGTTGGTCCACGTCTTCGCGTTTGACCGCATCGCGCGAGTGTTGGCGCAGCACGGGGTGTTGGACTTCCGCCCAGCGCCGCTGTGGTTTTCCGAAGGGCTGGCTGAGTACTGGTCGAGCGAGCCTAACAGCTTGGGCGCAATGGTGGTGCGCGATGCGCTCTTTGCGCGTCGGCTGGTGTCCATCGCCGAGATGTACCGCATCTACGGCACCTTTCAGATGTACAAGGAAGGCGAGTCGATCTGCCACTTTATGGCGGCGCGGCACGGAGCCGACGTGTTCGAACAACTCTTTGCCAATTGGTGGCGCGGCGAGACCTTTGCCGAAATTTTTGCGATCACGACCGGCGAGAGCTTGGACAAGTTCGACCAAGCTTGGCAATACCACTTGCACAAGCTCCATCTGCCGGCGATTGCCGACCGCGATCCCCCCTCCGAACTGGCCACTGCCCGCACAGCGCACGGCTTTAACATCAAACCCGAAATCGTTCCTAGCGACAGCAGCGCATTCTACCACTTTCGCAACGATCAAGGCTATACGCAGATCGTCCGTACGCGCCGCGACGGCAGCGAATCCGAAGTCGTGGTCGAAGGCGAGCGCCGGTCGGTTTTTGAGTCCCTGCATCCGCTTTCGACGCGGCTCGCCGCTTCTTCGGATGGCAAGTGGCTGGCGTTTGCAGCTAAGAGCCGCGGCCGCGATCACCTGTACATTTGGGATGTGGAACAAAAGCGCGTGGTGGAGGATTTGTCGTTTGCCGGAATCGTCGCGATTGCGTCGCCGTCGTTTGCCCCCGACGGGCAGCGGCTGGCCTTTGCTGGCAGCGACGCAGGGGGCTGGACCGACATTTATCTGGTCAATGTAACGGGCGATAGCCTCCGCGCCTTGCGCCGCGACCTCTATCACGACCGCGAGCCGGACTGGTCGCCGGATGGTCAGCACATCGTCTTTAGCTCCGACCGCTGGTCCGGGGGGCGGCGCGGTCGCTACAATTTGTTTCTATGCCATTTGGCGACCGAGCAGATCTCGGCCCTCAGCCGCGGTGAGCACAACGACGGCCAGCCGCGCTGGTCGCCGGACGGGCAGCGCATCGTCTTTAGTTCCGACCGCGCGGGCGCGTACGACATCTATGCTTTGGAGCTAACGGGCGAGCGCACGGCGACCCGGCGCTTGACCCACGTGTTGACGGGTGCGTTTGATCCGGTGCTATTGGCCGATGACCAGCACCTGCTCTTTTCTGGATATGAGCGCGGCGGCTTCCAGATCTACGAACTGGCCGTGGATTGGGCCGACAGCGCGGCGGTCAGCTATCAGCGCGTGGAGGAGGCACCGACCGAGCCGTGGTCGCTGGCGAGCCTGCACGGCCAGAGCGAGGTCGCCAGCCGGCCCTATGAGCGCAAGATGAGCTTCGACATAGCCCAGGGCCAGATCTCGCAAGACCCGGAATTTGGCACCTCGGGCGGCATCCAAGTGGCCCTAAGCGATGTGCTAGGCAACGATCAGTACCACTTTATGCTGTCGCACATTGCCGCCAGTCAAGCTGGCTTCTTCGATGGCCTGAATGTGGCGTTGACGCGCCTCCACCTCGGGCAGCGGCTCAACGCGTATTGGGGCGTGTTTCGGCTCAACGACCGCTTTTCGAGCCGCTTTGGCCGCTTTGTGCGCGAAGAGCGCTTAGGGGGCCACGTTGGGTTGAGCTATCCCTTTTCTCAGCACGACCGCATCGACACCCGGCTCTCGCTGCGCCACGCTGAAATCGACCGGCAATTTGAGGGACGGAAGCTGTCGGGTTGGCTGGCCAACAACTACGTCAGCTATACCCACGACACTAGTTTGTGGATTCCGACCGGGCCGCTGGAGGGGCGGCGCTACAGCCTTGGGCTGGCGCAGACGATAGATTTTAAGACCTCGCGGCGGTTCAATATCACGCTCTTTGGCGACTACCGGCACTACTTTCGCCTCTCGCCGCGCAGTGCGTTGGCCGTGCGCCTGATGGGTCGGCGCTCCACAGGGGTGGTGCCCGAGTTTTTCTCCTTGGGAGGTAGTTGGACGCTGCGGGGCTATCGCTGGCGCTCGCTGTGGGGCAGTAAGATGGTGCTGTACAACCAAGAGTTGCGCTTCCCCTTGGTGGATCGGTTTTTGCTCCGCTTTCCGTTTGGGGCCATGGAGTTTAACGCCTTCCGGGGTGCGCTCTTTTTCGACGTAGGCAATGCGTGGAACGACGACTTTGAGCAATGGCGTGCGGCGTTTGGCGCGGGGGTGCGCCTGGCCTTGGGCGGGGTTTTCGTCTTTCGCGTGGATGCGGCGCGGCGCACGGACTTCAAGTCCATAGACAGCGACACGCGCTGGGACTTCTTCTTTGGCTGGGATTATTAAATGCGCTACGCCTTGCTCGGATTATGCCTGTTGGCGGCCTGTGGCGAAAAGGTGCTCTACCTCGGCGAACCGGGGCGCGGTAGAGCGGAGGTTGAGCCGCCACTGCAACTTTTGTGGACCCACAAAATGGATGGCTCGCCGCTGGGCGGTGCGCTCTTGGCCGGCGATTTGATTCTCCAACTGACGACTGAGCCGACCCTCTATGCGCTGAACCGGCGCAATGGCACCGAGTTGGGCAAGCATGGATACGACAAGATGGCGTGTGCCCCTGGGCAGTTGGCCGGAGCGCAGTACGCGCTGGGGGTGCTGGGTCGCAAGCCTAGCTTGCGGGTTTTGGATCGGCGGACGGCCGCGGAGCGTTGGCAGCACGAGGGGACGTTTTGTCAGGTGCCGGTCGTGCGCGGCGATACTCTGATCGCGGTGGATGAGGGGGGCGTAGTGCAGGCGTTGCGCCTCGCCGACGGCGAGGTACTGTGGCGCACTGAATTGGGTGGGCTGGTGCGGGTCGGGTTAGTGCTGAGCGGCGATCTCGCATTTGCTGGCACGGCGTCCGGGGACTTGGTGGCTTTGAGCGCGGAAAGTGGCGCGGAGCGCTGGCGCACAAGCTTGGGAGAAGCTGTGCGCTCGCGGCCCGTACCGAATGGTGTGCATATAGTTACGGCAACTGCTTCTGGCCGATTGCTCGCGGCTCACCGCGACTCGGGTCAGGTGGTGTGGGAGCGAGCCTTGGGCGCGCTGCCGACCGCGGAGTTGGCGCTAGCGGCAGGTGTGTTGGTGGTAGGCTGTGCTGACCGCTACTTCTATGGACTAGACGCGGCTACTGGCGTCGTGCGGTGGACCTTTGCCACCGGGGGCGTGGTGCGGAGCAGCCCAGCCGCCACCGCTCACACCGCGTATGGCGCTTCCAGCGACGGCCATCTCTACGCCTTGGAGTTGCAAAATGGGCATCTGTTGTGGAAGTACCGATTGGACGGGCCGGTTTTGGCACCGGTGTCTTTGGGCGGACAGGTCGTCGCCGTCGCCACTGAGAAGCGGCTGCTCTACGTGTTTGGACGCCGCTGAGCGGCGATGGTTTGTTGCGCTCTTTAGGGCGAGACGGCATACTTTTGCAAGGACTCGCACCGAATATAACGGTAGTAGTGCGGAGCTTTCCAGCCCATTGGCCCATTCCCGCGACAACCTCGATCCAGTGCCACGATGCCCGACGCTAAAAGTCTGTTTGAAAGAAATTTTGCCGTAAAAAAGGCGATTGTTTGCTGCTTGTTGCTTTTAGGTGTACCGATATGGGCCGAGCCGTTAGAGCTACCTCGGCGGCTAGCTCCGCTGGAAACAGCTTTAGCGGCGCAATGGGCCGAGCAGCCGCGGCGCGGACCGCAGCCGATGCCAACCTCGTCTGCGGCTCCGAGCAAAGAGAAACGCTCGCGCAAGACGCTCTACTTGAGCGCGGCTTTAACCGTGGGAGCTGGTGCGGTGGCCTACTGGAGCAAGGAGCGGGCCGATGCCGCGTACAAACGCTATTTGCGCTCGGCCAGCGTGATGCGTCAGCAGCGAGAATTGGACGAAGCCAAGCACTTTGACCGCGTGACTGGCGCGGCGTTCGTCGGCATGGAGGTGGGTTTGGTACTCACTTCGTACCTGCTCTTTTTTCGGGCTGGGTCGTGAGAAGCTGTCTCTGGGTAGGGTGCTGCCTCGGGGTGCTGGTCTTAGCTTGCAGCGACCGGCCGCGGCGCAACCCCCTCGACCCGCAAGCCGAGGAGGTGCAGAGCGAGTCGTTCAGCGCGTTGACGGCCTTGGCGCTCGACAGCGCGGTGGAGTTGCGGTGGGACTTTTCCTACTTTTCCGATCTCGAAGGCTACCGACTCTATCGCCGTCTGCTTGGGGACGAGTGGGCGCCGATCACCCCGGTGCTGGCGTCGGACGCGACCGCATATGCGGACCGCGAAGTGCAAAACGGGACGAGCTACGAGTACCAGCTCAGCTTGCTCGTCGCCGGGGAAGACGAACGCCCGAGCGGCCGGCCCGTGTCTGCCACGCCCGGTCCCGAAGTCGCCTGGGTGGCCGATCGCCACGCCGGATTGGTGTGGAAGATCAGCGCGGATGCGCGCAGTGCGCATTTTGCTCAGGGGCGCTTTTTTGACTTGGCGGCGATTGCGCTCGACGTGGCCAATGGTTCGTGTTGGGTCAGCGACCGGGGGTTTGCCGGGCTGTATCGGATTGGCGCAGACGGTGCATTGGCCGCGCTGGGCGCGGCGGTGGAGAGGCCCGGTGCTCTGGCCACTGACGCGGCCGCCCGCATTGGCTGGCTGGCCGACTCGGGGCGACAGCAGGTTTTTTGGTTTTCCTTGGACGCGGCCGATTCGCTGGCCCTCATTCCGGTTGATGCCTCCTTTGCCCAGCCGGTGGCGTTGGCTGCACAGGCCGGCGGCTGCTGGATCGCCGACCAAGCTCAAAGTCGCGTACTGTTCTACCAGACCGACGGCACCCGCGCCGCTGAGTTCCACGTGCTGGCGGCTCCCAAGGCGCTGGTGGCAGGCACAGAGGAAGATGTGTGGCTGTTGGGCGGTGAGGGGCATCGCTTGGCGCGGCTGGATCGCGTGGGCACCATCCGCTACGTGGAGTTGCCTTTTGCCGCGGCCGTGGGACTGGCCGTGGATGATGCAAGCGGTGCCTGTTGGGTGTTGGGGGAACGGGATCTAGCGGTGTTCTCGCCCGCCGGGACCTTGGAGCAGCACTGGACCGATGTGCCCGGCGGCAGTGCCCTGTCCTTTGACGCCGTGCAGCAGCGGGCTTGGCTCGCGACCGATGACGTGCTGTGGAAATTCACGGCTGAGGGCCAAACTCTTGCGCAACTAGCCGGTTTTTCGTCTATCGTCCGCATTGCCGTGAATCCAGGTCGCTAAGGCGGCCAATCCTCTCTTGCATCGGATTTACTCCTTAACGACCTTCCCTTAGTTGTAACTTTAATCCCGCGAGAAGCGATATGACCGAGCCAATTCCCATTCACAGCATGACCGGCTTTGGCCGCGCTGCGGCCGAACGGCAGGGTTTGCGACTGGCCGTTGAACTGCGGTCGGTCAACAGCCGCTATCTCGATATACAGGTGCGCTGCCCGGCTGATCTCCAGCCCTTTGAGCTGGCCATCCGCGAGCAGATTCAGGCGCGGGTCAAGCGCGGCAAGATAAACGCACACATCGCTTGGGAAAAGGAAAACCAGCCCGAGGCCCTGCCCCAGCTAGACGCGGAAGCAGCCAAACACTATTTGGCCGAACTACGGCGGCTTGCTGAATTGGCTCAGATCGAAGCGGCCGAGAGTCGGACGACGATGCGGCCGTGGAAGGCGTTCTTTGCTCGCTTTAAGGGACTAGAGCATTTCAATGTGGGAATTGAGCGGGTGCTGTTGGCGAAGCTCCCCAATCTCTTTCGCATCCAAGCCGCAGCGCTAGATAGCGCGGTCGTGCAAGAGGTGCTGCGGGTAGGGTTGGACCAAGCGCTGGCCGAGTTAGTGGCCATGCGCGAGGCCGAGGGACAGACCCTCGCCGCGGATTTGCGCGCCCGCGCCGCGGCGGTGGGGACGCTGCTGGAGCGCGTGGCCGAGCGAACGCAGGCGACCCGGGGGCAGGTTGCCGAGCGGCTGCGGGAAAAGATCGCCGCTCTGCTCGTGCCCGGAGAGGTGGCCGAAGATCGCCTCGCCACGGAGATCGCCCTAATCGCCGAGCGCAGCGACATCGTCGAGGAGATCGTCCGCTTCCGCAGCCACAATGGCCAGTTGCTCGATACCTTGGCGCGGGGTGGCGAAGTGGGCAAGCGCTTGAACTTTCTCTTGCAGGAGATGCACCGCGAAGCCAACACCATCAACGCCAAAGCGGCCGACGCCGAGATCGCCCATTGGGTGGTCGAGATCAAAGAAGAGCTTGAGCGGCTGCGCGAGCAGGTGCAAAACTTGGCGTGAGGGCATTCATGGCATCCGTGCAGATCATCACCATCAGCGGCTTAGCTGGCAGCGGCACCACCACGGTGTGCGACCGGCTGTGTGCGCGGCTGGGCTGGGCTTACGTCAATGCCGGAGCCGTCTTTCGCAAGCTGGCCCAAGAAGCGGGCGTGAGCTTGGCCGAGTTTGGCCAGCGGGCCGAAGCCGATGGCCGCATCGACCGTCAGCTCGACGAGCGCTTGGTTGAGCAAGCGCGGGCGTGTGCGCCGGTCGTAGTAGAAGGGCGACTCACCGGCTGGATGGCCCAGCGGCACCAGCTTCCGGCCCTCAAGGTCTGGCTGCAAGCGGCCCTCGCTGTGCGGGCTGAGCGCGTAGGGCAGCGCGAGGTCAAGCCGCTGGCCCAAGCACTCGCAGAAACGCGCCAACGCGAGGCGTCCGAGGCCCAGCGCTACGCCGCCCATCACCACATCGCCATCAGCGACTTGTCGGTGTACGACTTGGTCGTCAATACCGAGTGCTGCGATCCCCAAGCTGCTTGTGCGCGCATTTTGGCGTACCTCGATCCGCCATGAGCTTGCAGGGGCGCCACATCCTACTCGGGGTCACTGGTGGCATTGCCGCGTACAAGACTCCAGAGATCGTGCGGCTGCTGACGGCTGAAGGGGCCGAGGTGCGGGTCGTGCTGACCCGCGCGGCTGGCGAATTCGTCGCACCCAAGACGTTGGCGGTGCTTTCCCGCCACGCGGTTTATGCCGACTTGTTCGGCTGCGACGCCGAGTTTCCGGTTTTGCACGTTGGGTTGGCCGAGTGGGCCGACTCGATTTTGGTGGCTCCGGCCACGGCGCATTGCTTGGGCCGCATCGCCGGCGGTTTGGCTGACGACTTGCTCACCGCGGTGTTGTTGTGTGCGGATAGCCCCGTTCTGCTGGCACCGTCGATGGAGGAGAGCATGTTTGCCAATGCCGCGGTTACGGCCAATGTGCAGACCTTGGCAGAGCGGGGGTTCCACCTGCTCGAACCGGGCGTGGGGCCTTTGGCGTCGGGTGCGGTTGGCCGCGGGCGGATGCCCGAGCCAGCCGCGTTGGTCGCGGCGGTGGCCGCGCATTTCAGCGGCGACTTGGATGGGCTGAAACTGCTGGTAACGGCTGGTCCCACGGTCGAGGACCTCGATCCGGTGCGCTTTATTTCCAATCGCTCGTCGGGCAAGATGGGCTATGCGCTAGCCGAGCGTGCTGCGGCGCGTGGGGCGCGCACGTGGCTGGTTTCCGGGCCGACTTCCCTGCCGGCGCCCGCTGGCGTGGAGCGGCAGTTGGTGCGCTCGACGCACGACATGCAGTGCGCGGTCGAAGCCTTGTTTGAGCAAGTAGATGGGGCGATTTTGGCGGCGGCTCCGGCCGACTACCGCGCCAAGGAAGTGGCCGCGCAAAAAATCAAGCGCGGCGCAGCGTCTCGCTCTATTGAGTTGGTCGAAAACCCGGACATTGCCGCAAGTCTGGGGCAGCGGAAGGGCCAGCGATGGTTGATCGTCTTTGCGATGGAGACGGAAAAGGGGCCGCAGCGGGCGCGGGAGAAACTGGTGCGCAAGGGAGGCGATTTAATCGCACTCAACATGCTCAACGACGAGGGGGCTGGTTTCGCTGGCGACACCAACCGCGTTACTCTGATCGACGCCGCTGGACGCGAGGAAGCCCTGCCCCTGCTGAGTAAATCCGCGGTCGCCGACCGCATCCTCGACTGGGTGCGGGCGCGGCGGGAGGCGGCCGTTTAATCCGCACTGAGCGAGGATGCCGTCATGGAAGAGCGACGCGAGGACGCACTGGCCGAGGCTCGGCGCTATTTATCCGATTTAGTGGCTTTTGAGGGGACCCAATTTACAACACCGGAGTCGATTGTGGAGCATAAGGCAGAGGAACCAGCCGTTGATGCGCTAGCGGCCTTTCGCCAGCAGATTTGCGAATGCACTCGCTGTCGGCTGGGTGCGACGCGGCAGCAGTTCGTGTTTGGCAGCGGCGATCCCGCGGCCGGTATCATGTTCATTGGCGAGGCCCCAGGGGCCGAAGAAGACCGGGCGGGCCAGCCCTTTGTCGGCAAGGCTGGTCAACTGCTGACCAAGATCATCGAGGCTATGGGCCTGTCCCGCGACGCAGTCTATATCTGCAACATACTCAAGTGCCGACCACCCAATAACCGCGACCCCTTGCCCGACGAGATCGAGCAGTGCGAGCCGTATCTCAAGCGCCAGATCGAATTGGTCCAGCCCCGCGTCATCTGCACCTTGGGCCGCTTTGCCGCGCAAACCCTGCTCCGCAGTCGCGCCCCCATGGGCCGCCTGCGCGATCAGACGCACCACTACGAGGGCATTCCCTTGGTGGCCACGTACCACCCGGCGGCTCTCTTGCGCAACCCCCAGTGGAAGCGCCCGACTTGGGAGGACATTAAGCGGGTGCGGCAGCTCTACGACGGGGTCGAACTCTAAGTTTTTGGAGCGAAGCCATGACCCAGAGTTCAACAGAGGCGCAGAATATCGGGCGGATGCCGCCGCAGGCTGTAGAGGTTGAGCAGGCCGTGATCGGGGCAATGATGCTAGAGCAGCGGGCCATCGTCCGCGCCTTTGAAATTCTCGACGAAAGCTGTTTCTACCACGCCCCGCACGGCCGGATATTCGCGGCCATGCTCGGCCTTTTTGAACGAGGCACGGCGGTTGATCAGCTAACCTTGACCGAGGAACTCAAGCGCCGCGGCCAGCTCGACGACGTCGGCGGGGTTGTCTATCTGGCCAAGCTGGGGTCTGAAGTAGCCACGACGGCCAACATCGACTTTCACGCGCGGATCGTCTTGGAGAAGGCGCTAGGCCGCAAGTTGATCGAAACCTCTAGCGAAATCATCGAGCGGGCGTACGCGGCCGACGAGGATGTCCAGACCCTGATCGACAATGCCGAGCAAAAGCTGTTCACCCTAAGCGAAAATCAAATCGGCGAGGGCTTTGAGCCGCTGGAAAAGGTGATGGGCGAGACGTTCGAGCACCTTGAGACTGTCCACGCGAGGAAGGGCACGGTCTTGGGGGTGGATACGGGTTTTGCCGATCTCAACGACCAGATGTCAGGTTTTCAAAAGGGCGATCTAATCATTCTCGCGGCGCGGCCCAGTGTCGGCAAGACGGCCTTCGCACTGACGCTGGCGCGCAATGCGGCCGTGGACGCCGGGGTCGGGATGGCGATTTTCAGCTTGGAGATGTCAAAGATGCAACTGGCTCAGCGCCTACTCAGCGTAGAGACCAAGGTCGATTTGCACAAGCTCCGCACTGGGCGGCTGAACGATGAAGATTGGATGAACCTAACGCACAATATCGAGCGCTTGGCCCGAGCGCCTATCTACATTGACGACACCCCCGGCATCTCGGTGCTCGAAGCGCGCGCCAAGGCGCGGCGGCTACAGCGCGAGCATGGAGTCGGGATGATCATAATCGACTATCTTCAACTTATGAGCGGGCACCTTAGAACGCAGAGCCGCGAGCAGGAGATTTCGCATATCTCGCGCGGCCTCAAGGCTATGGCGAAAGAATTGGACGTGCCGGTTTTGGCCTTGTCGCAGTTGTCGCGCGCCGTAGAAAGCCGCACGGATCGGCGGCCGCAGCTATCGGACCTGCGGGAGTCGGGCAGCTTGGAGCAGGACGCCGATGTGGTGATGTTCATCTATCGCCCGGAGATGTACGACCTCAAATCCCCGGATGGCGAGAGCCTTGAAGGTCTCGCCCAAATCATCATCGGCAAGCAGCGCAACGGCCCGGTTGGTTCGGTAGAGTTGATGTGGAACAAGGAAAGTGCCACCTACGAGGCGATGGCACCTAATTGGCGGACGGAGTCCGAAGAGTATTAGCCGGGCCCCATGTTCATCGACGAAATGACCATCACGGTGGAGTCGGGTAGTGGCGGCAATGGCTGCTGTTCGTTTCGGCGCGAAAAGTACGTACCGCGCGGCGGGCCGGATGGCGGCGACGGCGGCGACGGCGGCGATGTAATTTTCCGCGTCGATCCCCAGCTCAATACACTGCACGACTTCCGCTATCAACGCCATATCCGCGCCGGTCGCGGTGCCCACGGCGAGGGGCAGTGCCGGACGGGCCGGCGCGGCGCGCACGCGATTATCTGCGTACCGCCGGGCACTCTCCTACGCGATGAAAAGGGCGCGCTGATCCGCGACATGGTCGAGGGGGGACAGGAGCTAGTGCTGCTGGCGGGTGGGCGCGGAGGCCGCGGCAATGCCCGCTTTGCCACGTCTCGCGTGCAGGCTCCACGGCGCGCTGACTCCGGGCGAGAGGGCGAGCAAATGGTGGTGCGGCTGGAGTTAAAATTGCTGGCGGATGTGGGGCTGGTGGGCTTTCCCAACGCGGGCAAATCTACGCTGCTGGCGCGGCTTTCCGCAGCCCAGCCCAAAATTGCCGATTATCCCTTTACGACTTTGGAGCCGAACTTGGGGATTGTGCAGTGGGCCGAGGGCGAGAGTTTTGTGTTGGCCGACTTGCCTGGGCTGATCGAAGGGGCACACGAAGGCAAAGGCTTGGGCGCGCGGTTTTTGCGCCATATCGAACGCACGCGAATTTTGCTGTTTGCCATTGATTGCACCAGCCCGGATCCGCGCGGCGAGTTGGAGGCACTCCGCAGCGAACTGGAGGCTTTCGACGAGGGGATGCGGCACAAGCCGGCTGGGATTGCGCTGACGAAGGCCGACTTGCTGGGGCCGGACGCGGATTTTGCCGACCCATTCGCCGACCTGCGCGTACCGCGTTTTTTGGTTTCGGCCATCAGCGGTCGCGGGGTGCCTGAAATGCTGCGCACTGTGGGGCCGGCGGTGAAGAAGTTGCGCGCTGACGAAGCGGGACCAGACAATCCATGAGGGATTTTGCCGAACCGCTGCCTCAAGCATCGCTGAATATTGAAGGGAAGAAGCGCTCCAATATTTTTGCGTGGCGGGGACAGTTTTCTCCGCAACTCGTCGAATCCCTACTGGCCGAGTACTGTCCTCCAGGTTCGGTCGTCGTCGATCCATTTGCCGGAAGCGGGACGGTTTTATGCGAAGCCGCTCGCAGGTCTCTTCCGGCATTTGGATTTGAGATAAACCCGTCTGCGTGGTGTTTTAGCAAGCTCTACGAACTCTCGGCTGTGTCTCAAGAAACGCGACGAGAAGCGACCTTAGAGCTCCAAGACCAGATAAATCGAGAATTTCCGCTCGCTCTCTTTACCGAGGATCGCGAATTGGGAGAAGAAGAGATTCAAGAAAAGGTGATTCGCATGGATGAATCGCTTAGTGTACGGGCCAAAATCATATGTAATGCACTGGTCGTTGTATTGGATATCTACAAGAACCGCATATCCAGCGATTTTGTGCAGAGGCAGTTTGGCTTTTTGATGTCGCTGATACGGAAATTGCCGCTTGCGGATTGTCCAATCAAAGCAGATCTACAAGACGCGAGAGCACTCCCCCTGCCCAATCGGTCGGTCGATTTCGCGATCACATCGCCGCCTTACATCAACGTCTTCAACTACCACCAAAACTACAGGCGCTCGGTCGAGTTGCTCGGATGGGATTTGCTGCGCGTAGCACGATCTGAAATCGGCTCTAATCGCGCTAATCGTGCTAATCGCTTTTGTACGGTGGTGCAGTACTGCATCGACATGGTCGGAGCATTACGGGAATTGGCGCGGATTCTCTGCCCCGGCGGTCGTGCCATACTGATTCTCGGTCATCAATCCAAGGTACTGGGGACGCCTTTTTTTAACGCGGACATTGTCGCACGGCTCGCCTGTGAATCGGGGATGTTCGGCCTTGCCCTCCGCCAGCAGCGCGTCTTCAAAAATCGCTATGGCGAGCCGATTCGAGAAGATGTGCTGAGCCTGCGGAAAGAGTCGGGCGGCAACCCCGCCATGGCTACTACTCTGGGGAGAAGCGTGGCTGGCGATTTCCTGCGCTCGGCTTTGCAGTGCGTCCCAGAGAAGAACAAGGCTCTGCTGAGCGATGCTATTGATCGCATCGACCGGATTGACGGAACCCCAACTTTTGACAGCCTTGGAAAACGCCTGTACATGAAGCGATCCTTTGCTCGCCCGGAAATAACTTGCACACGGGGCACATCCCTCACCGAAAGCCGAGGAAGTGCCGTGCGGTTTCGCCCATGATGCGTTGGTGCTGATCGCTGCTCAGGTCGGGTAGTAGATGATTGAGCACTTCGACGCACTCGCCGTAGCCGGGGTCGGCGACAATCCAGGGAAAGTCCGAAGCCCACAGCAGGCGTTCGGCGCCAAAGGCAGACAGCAGGCTGCCGTGCCAAGTGGCCAAGTCGGGATAGGGATAGGCCGCCTTGCTCATGGCGTATTGGCCCGACAGGTGGACGCAGACATTGGGCGAATCGGGCGCGGGGCCGAGATACCCGGTCGGCGGAGGCATCGCCACGTCGATCTGCGGACGGCCTTTGGCGTCCCAAGTAAATCGATCCTCGCGTGGACAGACCATGAGGTGATTGACCACGACGCGCACTTGGGGAAAATCCGCGAGGAACTGGGGCAGCAGCGGGGCGGCGGCTCGCAGGTAAAGCCAGAGCACGTAGTCTTTGCCGGCGGCGTGTTCCCATATAGGCTGGGAAAAATCGCCGAGCGAGCGGAGGCGGTGGCTAGTGCCATGTAGCAGGCGTCGGCTAAGGAAGGATGGTCCTCGGCCTCGGCGGCGAGGGCGTGCAATGCGCGAAAGAGAGGTAACTATGGTCAGCGAAGCCGCACTCATTGACGACATGACGACTCCTACGCCCGAAGTCGTGGAGGCCGTGCGCCAGTTAGACGGGCCAATTTTGTTGTTGGGGGTCAGCGGCAAGATGGGGCCGACCTTGGCCGAGTTGTTGGTGCGGGCCGGGGCACAGCAGGTGATGGGGGTGGCGCGCTTTACGGACGCGGAAAAGCAACGCTACTTGGAGAACATCGGCGTGCAAACCATCGCCTGCGACCTGCTGGCCGACGATGCGCTGAAGGAGCTACCCGACGCGCCCAACGTCCTATTCCTCGCCGGATTTAAGTTTGGGGCTACTGGCAATGAAGACGCGACTTGGGCGATGAATGCCGCGTTGCCCGGCGCGGTGATGGCGCGCTATGCCCAGTCGCGGATCGTCTATGTGAGTTCCGGCAACGTATATGCGTATGCTAAAGCGCCGGGGGCGGCTGAAGACGGAGCTTTAGACCCAGTGGGCGAGTACGCCCAATCGCGCTTGGGCGGCGAGCGGGTCGCCCAGTACGCGTCGCGGGTGCGGGGGACGCCCTTGCTCATTGTGCGGCTGTTTTACGCCACTGAGCCGCGCTATGGCATCATCCGCGATCTCGCCGATAAGGTGTGGCAGCAAGAGCCGATTGATCTGACCATGGGGTACGTCAACCAAATTTGGCAGGGCGACGCCAACGCCTATCTGTGCCGCTTCTTCCCTTTGTGCCACAGCCCAGCCGACATCATCAACCTGACCGGCCCGGATACCCTGTCCGTGCGCGAGTTAGCCGAACAGCTAGGGAAAATCATGGGCAAAAGGCCCCGCTTTACGGGCGCAGAGGCCCCGGACGCCCTCTTGGGGAATAGCCAGCGCTTGTGTGCGGAATTTGGCCGCCCGCGCATCGGTCCGCAACAGATGCTGCACACGGTGGCCGAGTGGGTTATGGCCAGCGGCCCGAGCCTGGGCAAACCGACCCGCTACGAATCCCGCAGCGGGCAGTTCTAATGACCGAGCGGATCGCCGCGGCGGCCACCCAGTCCGTCGAGCTGCTGTTGGCGGGTGACGCGGGCGCACTCCGAGATGGCCGATTGTTGTGGTCCCTAGCGCATTTGCGGGATCAGCCGCGCTACCGCAGGCTAGCCGAGCAGGTGGCCGAAGACAGTGAATGCGACGGGGCTGTGGTTGGTGATTCCCTCGCGTTGGCCGAGGGGCTGGCGGCCTGTGGATATTGG
The DNA here is from genome assembly GCA_965116045.1 of Candidatus Latescibacterota bacterium. Lineage (GTDB taxonomy): Bacteria > Latescibacterota > UBA2968 > UBA8231 > UBA8231. Next base: position 375,245 of record OZ220478.1, read on the forward strand.
GAACGGTCGCGGACGCTGGTGCTGCAAAGTTTGGGGCGATGCGACGCGGCCGATTACGTCGGTGCATCGCCCGCAGGGCAATCCATGCCCAAGGGAGCGCGCTGCCTCAATGACTGGGCGCAGGTGCTGAGTGCGTGTACGCGCCTTTTGCACGCCCGCGCCGACCCCGAACTGCAAATAGCGGCCGCTCGCGCTGTAGCCGCCATCTTGAACTATCACTACCACCCGGACTTGGGGCTGTTGCTCTTTGCCGTCCATCGCAATTTTTTTCGCTTTGACGATCACTGGGGAACCTGCGTCTCTAGCGAGGCGGCCCTCGCCGCGTTGACCGCGATGTTGGACGAGGCCGGTCGCCGCGCGGAGACGCACCTCAGGGCTTTGGTGGGTCGCTATCTGCGTCAACATATAGAAGCCGCTTGGGATCGGGCCGAAGGCGGCATCCGCAGCGCGTACTGCGCGGGCGGCTGGAGCGCGGAAAAGCTCGGGACGGTCCAAGCCGCAGCCGCAGGGGCCTTGGCGACGTTGCACCGCTATCAGGGCGGCGACTGGGAGGCCGGATGGCTGGAGCGGGTGCGAGATTATCAACGGAACTGCCCGGCCGATCCGCTCGCCGAGTTGCGCTGCTTAGTGCGCTGTACGCGGGAACCGAACGAAAAACTTGACATTGTAAAATGAGAAAGCCATTCTGATCGCAGGCGTTTGGGAATTCCTAATTGACTAGTCAGGAGGTCCATTTATGATCGTCTATCACGGTACGACGCGCCGCGCGGCCCGCCGGATCGCCCGCGATGGCTTTCAGCCGCGGTCGCCATCGCGGCGGGTGTGGCTTTCGCGGAGCAAGAGTTACGCCAAGCAGCGGGCACACGCCAAGGCGCGGCACACGCGAGATCGCCCCATCGTGCTGACCGTAGACATCGACTTGAAAACTCTGCGCCAGCGCTACGGTAGTAGGCAGGTCCGCGAAAGCGGCGGGATCATTTCGATCAGAGGAGACATTCCCGCGTCCTCACTGCGCAGCCACTACGGCTTGGGGCTCCCGGAGACGGCCGAGGAGATCGCCCGCTGGGTCAACGCCGTGTTGGGCGTCAAAGCGCACAAGGGCGTCAGTGCCCGCGCCGAGGGCGTCTTGCGCTTGGCCCGCTGGATCGACAATCGGCTGGCGACCCGACCCAATACGCGGATTGGCGAGAAGGAGCTGCTCGCCCGCGCCGCCCAGTGGCTCCCCGACTGCTTTGCCGGCGTGGAAATTGACTTTGAGCATTTGCGGGTCTGGCCCAGGGTGGTGCGGGAAACTGCGGCGCAGCAGGCCACAGGCGAAAATGCAGCACCCGGCGATCGCCGAGAGGAAGAGGCCATCGCTTGCTTGGAATCGGACAAGCCGCAGCGGCAGGTGCGCGGCCTCCAACTCTTGGCCGACTTGGCCGACCCGGACCTGTTCGAGTGGTGCGCATTGCTGCTCGGCGAGGGGTCGCCGCAAAGCGCGGTCGGCATTCTCAAGGTGATGCGGCGTTGCGAGGACATTCAGCCGGAGGTGTTGGCTCCGTACGCGAAGAGCGAGCACAAGGCGGTGCGCGGCGCGGCCATTGAGGTGCTGGTCCTGCGCAGCGGCGAAGAGGCCCCGAAGTGGTTTTGGCGCGGCCTGACCGATCCAGTGCCGCACGTGCGGCTGAGCGCGGCCAAATTCCTCGACCGCCTCGACCCGCACGTGCATCGCGACAGCTTTGAGGCCGCGCTCTACGACCCGCACCCGCAGGTGGCGCAAGCCGCACGCAAGCTGACGCAGCACATGGGATTTAAGCCGTTGGTTTGGTAGGCAGAAGGACGCATTCTATTTTAATTAGCGATTTTTCAGGGCAGCTTTTTTAGCTGCCCTCTTTTTTGCCAAGAAGCTAGCGAAAGGGGCGTGTTTGCATGGTTGCTAAACGGCGCGTGGCTTTGGGGGCGATTTTTACGGAGTGCAATCAATTCGGCGGCGAGCCGATTGATCTATCGTGGTTTGAGCGCTATGAACTGCGGCGTGGACGCGAGGTACTCGCCGCTGAAGACGGAGTGGTCGGCGGGATGCTCAGTGTGCTGGCGGCGCGCGATGTGGAAGTTGCGCCGCTGTTGTTTGCCAGCACCTGCCCGGGTGGGCCGCTGACGCGGGCTTGTTACGACCCGCTCAAGGAAGAGCTTTTGACGCGGCTCAACGAGGTGCTTCCGGTAGATGGCGTGCTCATGCCTCTACACGGGGCGGCGGCCGTAGAGGGCGGCGTTGATTTGGAGGGAGATTTGCTATCTGCCGTCCGAGATGTCGTCGGCGACGCCGTGCCCATCGTCGCTACGCTCGATTTACACGCTCACATTTCCGCGCAGATGATGCGCGCGGCCGACGGGTTGGTGGCTTGGGAGACCTATCCGCATCGCGATGCCTTCTCCACGGGTGAACGCGGGGCGCGCCTGCTATGCGACACACTGGTCGGCGCGTGCAAACCCGCGATGGCGATGGCCAAGGTGCCGGTGCTCACCGGAGCGATTCACGGCTCGACCGAGGACGACGACCCCTTCGCGCAAGTAATGGCCTTGGCCAAGGCTGGTGAGCAGTGCGATGGCATCCTCTCGACGAGTGCGATCTTGGTGCATCCCTATCTCGATTTTGCTGGTATGGGCAGCGGCGGGCTGGTGATTGCCGATGGCGATTTTGCCCAAGCCGAAGCGCTCGCCCGCGCGTTGGCCACCGCGTACTGGGAGCGGCGCTTTGCCTTAGAGCCAGTGCTGTACGCCCCTGAGGATGCCGTGCGCACTGGTTTGGCGGTCGAGGGCGGGCCGGTAGTGCTGGTGGAGGCTGCGGATTGCTGCGGCGGGGGCGCGGCTGGCGATAGCGTGGCGGCGCTGGCGGCGCTGTTGCAGGTCGAATTGGACGGACCGGCGCTGGTGCCCTTGGTCGATGCGCGTGCGGCGGCGGTCTGCCACCAAGCTGGCGTTGGGGCCGAGGTGGAGTTGGCGCTGGGGCACGGGCACGACCCGCGTTGGGGACAGCCGATTGTCGTGCGCGGCCGGGTGCGGCGGTTGAGCGATGGTCGCTTCCGCTATCGGGGGGGTATTTGGGAGGGGGTTGAAGGGCAGATGGGTGCGGCGGTCGTGCTCGCGCTGGGACAAGTTCAAGTACTGTTGGCGTCGCATCCGACCTATGAGTGGGACAACGAGCAGTTTGCCGCCCTCGGGATGGATGCGGCGCAAGCGCGTTTTATCGTCGCCAAGAATCCCATGAACTACCGCTTTGCTTACGGAGCAATAGCCCAGGCCGTTTTTGTGCTCGACACCCCGGGACCGACGCCAGCGACCGTGCGACACTTGCCGTTTGTCCGGCGGGCCCGGCCCTTTTTTCCATTGGACCCGGAGATGGCACTGGAGATGGAAGTTTTGCTCGCGGAGGCTCGCTAGGAGGCTTGCGAAATGAAAAAATTAATCGCAGCTATCGACCGAGAATGGGTGGCCGAGCGGCCGGGGAATTGGTCGATATTTACAGCGTAACTATGGCCGAAGCCGAAGTGTGCCGCGTTTATGAGGCCATGATGCGCGACATAGGCTTAGCGGTTGATGTGCGGGAAGTGACCCCCGGGCGCAATAACCTCTACGCGCACGTCGCCGGCCGAGGGTCTGGCCCCGCGCTAATGCTCAATGGCCATCTCGACACCATTCCCGTGGGATCCTGCTCGCCGGCCCGTCGCGAGGGCGACCGCGTGTACGGCCGAGGAGCGACCGCCATGAAAGGGGGCATGGCCGCGGCGTTAGGCGCGGTCAAGGCACTCTTGGAAAGCGGCGTGGAATTGCAGGGCGACTTGTGGTTGACGGCGATTGTGGGACACGAGGAGATTGAGGCGCGCAAGGACGGGCCGCTGGCCCTGATCGCCGACCGCAACAGAGGCTGGATTGGCGACGACCGGATCTTGATCGTCGAGGGCCGCGACGCGCTGTGGGTGACGCGATCATTCGCTATGCCAGAGACCACGACATTGATCTCATCGTCTTAGCTACGCACGGCCGGAGTGGACTCTCCCACGCCCTGATCGGCAGCGTGGCCGAGAAAGTGGTCCAGATGGCTCCTTGCCCGGTGTTGACCGTCAAGCATCGAGAGCACGAATTCGTCCTGCCATAGGCGAACGGTAGGCCATCGATGTAGCCGATATGCAATAGTACATCGAAGGCTTGTGCGCCAGCGTCGCCTTTTCCTTAGCTTGAGGCGAAACGGCCCAGCCACTTGCGGTGTTGGGCCGCTTGCAAAGGAGCTAGACGTGAAAATCACCCAAGTAAAAACCATTCAGATTGAAGGGCCGGGCTTGGGCGTGGAGATTGACGCGGACAAGTTGCGTACAATAACCGTAGCGGAAGCCTAGACCGGGCCGTGATTGGTTTGACCTTTTGTCGGTTGTGCCGCAGTATATATCCTTCCGACAATACTTGAGTTACACATAAACAGGAGTGAAAAATGAGGGAGGAAGACCGCGCGACTTGGGCTGATAATTGGCTCGGATACCGCGAAGAAATCAAGGTCGTCGATGTCACAATCCGCGATGGTGGCCTGATGAACGATCACCAGTTTACCGACGACGTAGTCCGCGGCGTGTACGAGTCCTGCGTCGAGGCCGGGATTGACTATATGGAAATTGGCTATATCAACTCGCGAGAGCAGTTTCCGCCTAGCGAGTTTGGGCCGTGGAAGCACTGCCGCGAGGAGGATATCCGCCGCATTGTTGGCGACAACAATACCTCGCTGAAGTTGGCGGCTATGGCTGACGCCGAAAAAAGCGATTACAAGACAGACATCCTGCCGGCGTCTGAAAGCGTATTAGACATGATCCGCGTGGCCACCTACATCCACCAGATGCCGCTGGCGTTGGACATGATCAAGGACGCCTCTGACAAGGGCTATGAGACGACGCTAAACTTAATGGCCGTTTCCGCCGTGCCGGAGTCCGAAGTCAAGAGTGCGCTGGAGATGCTGATGCACTCAGACGTGAGGGCTGTGTACGTGGTCGATAGCTTTGGCTCGCTTTACAGCGAGCAGATCCGCGCACTGTGCAACATGTTTTTCGAATACTGCGAGGGCACTCCGATTGAAGTCGGGATCCACGCCCACAACAATCGGCAACTGGCCTTTGCCAATACCATCGAAGCCGTGACACTAGGGGCCAATTGTGCGGACGCGAGTTTTGCCGGTTTGGGTCGCGGCGCAGGCAATTGCCAGATGGAGCTTTTGTTGGGCTTTTTGCACAACCCGAAATTTCGCTTGCGCCCCGTGCTCAAGTGCATTGAAGAGCACGTCGAGCCGCTGCGCTCTAAGCTGCTGTGGGGCTACGACTATCCCTACATGATTACCGGCTTGCTCAACCAGCATCCGCGCGCTGGCATGGCTTTTAACGCCACTGAGGACCGGGGCAAGATCGTCCAGTTCTACGACCAGATGGAAGAGCAAGAGTGATCTTGACGGCCTAGCTCCAAAGTAGCGGCAAGACGTCCCGGTGGAAAGGATTCTGGCGGGACGTCTTGGTTTTAAGACATTTATAGTAAGGGTGCCCAAGCGGGCCAGAGGCCCGCGCACCCAGATGTAAACACAGAGTAGGTTTCGCGCATTAAGAGGCATTGCAAAATTGCTATCATTTTGAAAAATTAAAGACAGACAAACTTGATCGGTCGTAGAGCCGACGAGAAAGGAGAAATTTCTTGTGGCAGTAACAATCAGTCTCATCAATATGAAAGGCGGGGTCGGTAAGACGACGATCGCGTCACAGTTAGCACATGCTGCCGTCCAGAAAAGGCAGAAGGTATTAGCCGTAGATTTGGACCCACAATCGAACTTGAGCCAAGCCGTGATGGGGATTTATAAGTATGCAGGCCATTTACGAGACAATCGCCCCACTATTGCACAAATATTTGAGGATTATATCCCTGCCGGAGGAGGTAGCGGGTCTCCTAGTCCCATTGATCTTGACGAGGTGATTGTACGTATAAATGGTTTGTTGGATCTTATTCCCTCTCGCCTTGAACTGAGCCGAACGCTAAAAAACCCAACCAGGAAAGAACGACGACTCGCGAAGGCTCTATCGCGTATTAGCGATAGATACGATCTCATACTCATTGACTGTGCTCCGACGGAATCCATTCTGACAGATGCTGCCTATTTTGCAAGCCGATACGTAATTGTCCCAGTGAAACCGGAATTTATGGCTACGATCGGCCTACCTTTGCTCGCACGCTCCATAAGAGATTTCCGGCTTGAGAACGAAGACCACGAAATTGAAATCGCCGGCCTCGTTTTCAATTACTCTTCCACCTACTCAGACGGACCTGAAGGACAGCAGTCAGTTAAGGAAGTTCGGGAACAGGCGCAAAGACATGACTGGGACATTTTCGCTACCCAGATAAGATATTCGGCATCCTACCCTAGGTCAGCGCGTGCAGGGACGTCTCTTGATGCGACCCCCAACGCTCGACAAGGTGTCAAAAAGGAATTCAAGGAGTTCTCGGAGGAAGTCTTCGGGAAACTGAACATCTTCGGGAAACTGAACATCAGGATCAGGAGATAGCTCTATGAACCAAAACCAGACACTTCTCGATCTCGAACTCCGGCTGTTGATTGCACGGTACGGCAAAAAGAAGATTACTAAAGCTCTCTCGGAAATCGGAGGCACTGATCTCCCCGCAATCAAGGCCGGAATTGAGGGTTACGAGGATGGTGCTAAACGGAGCAAAGCCCAGCGCCGCACTGAAAAGAGCATTGAGGAGATGGTCCGGGAGGCCAACCCGGTCAATCCTGATATTACACATCTTCTGGAAAAACTCGTCCGTGCCTACAAGAACAAGGAATTTCTGCCCGCACTTCAAACAGTCAGACAGTTCTTGGAAGATAGGGATATCCCGATCTCGAAGAAGATTCGATCTCGCAGAGATGCCCTACCTATCGTCATTCAAGCACTTGCATCTTGTTCGATTGACGAACTGCGAGAACTTGACGAAAGGAAGCGAGGTGGCAGAAGCGATCTTGGGATAATTACCGACCAGATACTCGGGCACAGCAATAATGCAGGCGGACTGACCTGATCAACTATTCCTGCGGCGACCATGTACTGAAAGGCACAGCGAAAACTTCATCGCTCAGCTCGCCGTGCATTCTCTTCAGTACCAGAGATAGCTGACGTTGAAGGCGACGAGCAAACCCGTAAACTCTGCTTCGACCGCTTGATCGCCGATGGTAGCCTCGGCGCTGGGATTGCCCCAACCGACCGTGCCTTTAACGAGCCAGTGCTTGCGCATCTCGTAGCCGATGCTGCCGGCTAGCCCAAGGCCGTTGAGGACATTGTCGCCGCCGTCGTTATAGCGGGAGGTGCCGAGGACGGCTTCGACGAAAGGCGATGGCGCTCGTTTTTTGAAGAAATAGGTCGCGCTAAAGCCGTCGATCTCAAAGCTAGTTTTACCCTTTGCGATTGTCTTGCCGCGAAGCTTGATGTCCTCGTCGTCGGTGTCGCTGCCTAAATCCAAGACCCAGCCTAAGACGAATTGGTCGGTGAGGCCGTAGCCGAACTGGAGGGTGGTGTCGAATGCCGAGTCGCTGTCCTCCTGCCGAGAAAGCTCGCCGTCAATGAACCACTCCTGCTCGATGAACTGATAGCCCGGCCCGAAGCCCAAACCAAGCGAAAAGCCCTCGCGTCTTGAATCAAAGGCGTAGGTGGCCAGCGGCAGCGTTAGCAAAAGGGTGAGAAGAGGCAAGGCGCGTTGCATGATGAAGCTCCATTTAGGGGTTGTGGCATGTGGGATTAGATAGACAAAAAAGCGAGACTTAAACGGGCTGTCAAAATGATCCAACGCCCCTACCGCGAAAGTGCTGCTTTTCCGCGGCGAGATAGCCCAAAGTCCAGCGCGAAGAGCGTTGCTAACGCCTCCCAAACACCTTTCTCACGCGAGATCCGCTGCGCAGCGAGCAGTACAAGAAGCCTTCTTCATGTGAGAACACTCGGTGCGCCGCTCATTGCAAATTTCAACGGCTATCCAATGGGCGCGTTAGTGGGCAAGCAGGAGGATTTTTTTCGGCGGCTAGTGCGCTAAAGTCTCAGGATCAAGCTCGGCAAAGACGGCGATTAAGCGGGGGAAGAAGGCGGCGAAGGTCGGATAGCGATCGCGCTGGGATTCGTATGTTTCGAGGCGGCGGGCTACGGCGTGGATATAGCGGAAGCCGCGCCCGGATTCTGCGCGCAGTGCCCGGCGACCTGCTTCCGCGCCGAGGTGATGGTGGGCAAGGCGTGCGGTGATGGCGCGGATGAGGTGTTCATTGGCGCAGTCGAGCCAGTGCGTGTAGCCGATGCTGGCCATCTGTTCGGCCAGTGGGGCGAACAAATCGGCATGGGGCCTCAGCATTGGATAGTACTCCTCGCTGAGAGGATTGACGAAGGGGTGGCTGAATTCGTGCCATATAATCTGCAAAAGCTGCTCGCGGGGGCCGTATTCGGGCAGGCCGCGCTGCGTGGCACCGGTGGGGCCGAGTAGCGTATAGACATCGTACGGCCCGCCAGGGCGGCCGATGTGGGGGCCAAATCCGCCGTGGTGCAAGAGCGGGCTAAGGACGAGGTGGTAGCTAAGTTGGCGGGTGCCGAAATAGGCTTCGACTTGGCCGGTGGGATCGGCATCGGCCAGCTCTTCGCGGAGACGTGCTTTGAGGAGCCGATAGAGCTTTTGGCTGCGGGAGAAGAAGAGGTTGAATTGGGTTTGGCGGGCAAAGTGGCGCAAGGCGTGGATAAAGCGTGCGAAGTTTTCCTCGCCGCGGAAGGCGCGATGGATATGGGGGGGAATGGGTTGGGTTGGTTCTAGTGCGGGCGGATCGGACAGATAGAGCATGGCGGTTGGATAGGCATCGGACCACCCCGTGTCCAAGCTCAGCCGGCGAAAAAAGTCCACGGCCTGCTGGGGAGGATAGCGCGAAAAGTGAGCGACGAGATCGTCCGCATATTCCACTCGATAGGGCGTTAGATAGCGATACTGGCTGAGGAGTTGGACGGCGGTGAGCAACTCGATGCGCGGATCCGCACCGATGTGTAGGCGTTGTTCGGCGCGGATGTCGGATGCCATCAGCAGTGCCAGGCCAACGCACACACGACAAAAGCCGGCTCGCAAGGAGCCGGCTTTTATTTTGGCAAAACGAATTTTCGACGATGTCAGGGAGGCCAAGAGCGGCCGGAGTCGGGTGCGGCTTGGCTGGTGGCCAAGCGGGTGTCGTGCAGCGCTTCTTTGAGCTGTTTGCCCGGCTTGAAGTGGGTTTTGCGGCGGGCGGGTACGTACACGACTTCGCCGGTGCGCGGATTGCGAGCGGCGGGCTTGGGCTTGGTGTCTTTGACTTCGAGGACACCAAAACCTCTGATTTCAATGCGGTTTCCTTCGATAAGCGTTTCGCGCATGGTCTCGAAGAGACTATCGACCATTTGCAACGTCAGGTTGTTTTTGCAGCCGAGCGTGTCGGCTACCGATCGCGCTAGATCTTTCTTGGTTATGGTAGCCACTAAAACCTCGCTAGCTGAGGAGTTGAATCGGCACTAATTTTGTGCATAAGTCCTTGTATTATACGAAATTCTGAAACGTAAGCAAGAGAAAAGTAACAGAGACCTAAGTGCGTCATGGGGCTTGGAATTGAGGGTCGGAAAGGGTTTTCAAAAAGGCCACGAGGGCGCGTTTGTCGGCTGGAGTCAGGTCGAGGTTGCGCCGGATGAGCAACAGGGGGTCGGTGAGGGCTAGGCGGTGAAATCCGGAGTCGTAGTGCTCGATGACCTCCTCTAAGGTCTGAAAGCGGCCGTCGTGCATGTACGGCGCAGTGTACTCTACGTTGCGCAAGGTTGGCGTCTTGAACTTGCCGCGATCAAAGCGTTTCCCGGTGAGCGCGGCCAGTCCCTCATCCGGGGGAACTCGGTCCAGTCCGTTGTTGTGGAACTCGTTGTCGGTGAAAAGCGGCGCGACGTGACAGTGGAAGCAGTCGCCCGCCTCGGTGTGAAAGAGAAGGAAGCCGCGTTCCTCTGCTGGGGTAAGTTCGGCTTGGCCGGCCAACCAGCGGTCGTACTTACTATCCGCTGAAACGAGAGTGCGCTCGAATTGGGCGATGGCTTGGACGACGCGTTGGCGGTCAATGGGCACGTCGCCAAACGCACGGGCGAAGAGCGCGGGATATTCGGGGTGGCGCTCCAATTTGGCCACCACGCGGTCCCAGTCTTCGCCCATTTCCACGGGCTCCTGCACGGGTTCAAGAGCTTGGTCTTCGAGGCTGGCTGTGCGCCCGTCCCAGAAGAGGGACGAACTCCAGAGTAAGTTGAAAAGCGGCATGGAGTTACGGCTGGTGAGGCCGCTGACGCCTTGGCTAAAGGGCCGCGGGTCGGAGAAGGCGTGGGCGGGTAGGTGGCACGAGATGCAGGCGATAGTGCTATCGACGGAGAGGATGGGATCGGCAAAAAGCCGCTCGCCAAGGGCGATGCCCTCGACAGTTAGGGGATTGTCCGGCGGGATTTCTGGCGCGGGAAACCCCGTCGGCACGACCAGTTCGTAGGGGGTCGGGGCAGACGAAGGGGGCGAGGGTACGCCCGCGTCTTTGCCGCAGGCGATTAGCCCTAACAAGAGCAGTGCCCCAAGCCTCATGAATTATTCCCCAAGTGTTCGTCCTAGTCTCGATCGACTTGATCGGAGTGCCCGATTGGCCCTAGCGAAAAGACGGTAGCGCCGTTGCCCTGCAAGATCGCCTGTGCGGCGGCGTTGCCCATGATTCCGCCGCGGCCGCTAAAGTCGTACCGCGCTGGCGCGTCGTACCACTCGTTGATATCCATCACCACGGCGATTGCCCACTCGTCCCCGCTAACTGTTAGAGAAAACGGCAGAGAGACGGCAAGCGAAAAGTCTTCCCCGCCCGCTGAGCCGGTATGGGTGAGAAAAGCATCTTCGCCGTCGTCGGCGCGGAAGAGGCCCTCCATGCGCATGTAGTGGTAGCCGCCGCCCATGGGAGCGGGCCACGCCATGTTGTTGAAGTGATCGACGCTCGGCAGTGCGCCCGTCTCGTTTTTTGTGCCGTTGATGCCAAAGGTAAAATGCAGGGCAGCGTATTCGCCGCCGGGCACTTGGGCTGAAACGCTGCGGGTCGCGCTCAAAAAGGCATTGCGGTAGTGGAATTCGGCCAGTTCGACGCGCTTGCCTTTGGGCGTCTCCAAAGCGATATCCGAGACGATGTACTCTAAGCGAGTGACACCGTATTCATTGCCTGCGGCATTGGTGTAGCGGATCTCCTCGTGTTTGAGATCGGCACCGGCGACCGTGTGGTTGAAGTAGATGGTCACCTCGCCTTGATCATCATCGGAGTCGCCACAGGATAGCAAAAAGCAACAGGTGGCCAATACAAGGTATTTCATGGGATATTCCTTTTCTTACATGATGAGCGGAGAGGGCACTTAGTGCAAAAAAGAGGGATTCAGGCCGCTACTTTGGGGATTTTGTCGAGAGGGTAAACTGGGGGGATAGGGCGTGGATACCGAGCTATCGAGGGCCGGGCGGCGTCCGGTTGGAGACTGGATAAAAGCAGCGCAGCGGAATGGATTGAGCATGTACCAAAATATACGAGCCTCGGTTGGGAGGACAAACACAGGCCGCTCTGTTAGGTTGCCCCTCCTGTTTGCGTTTTGAGCGCGATCACGAGAACCTCTACCCGGCTTGTTCGTCTTCTTTTAAGACGATACATTACCAGATAGAATGCGCCAATTTGTCGAGTCTATCCAAATGACCAAAGGCCAGGCCGCTCCCAGCGAGCGGACGCGGATCGGCTACAAGCTGATTTTGAGTTTCGTGCTGCTAGTTATGGTCGTTGTGGGGCTGTCGGGTTGGGTGCTCTTCGAGCTGACAGATCGCAGCTTGGAGCAGCAGATGAGCGACCATCTCGTATCGGTCGCCACGTTGGTGAGCACGAACTTGTCCGGTAATGTGCTACGCCGCCTGCACCCGGGCCACAAGCACCCCAATCTCTACCGGACCCTAACGGATAAATTGCGGCGCGCCGAACAAGGGGTTGGCGCCCGGCACATCTTCGTTTTCGACCGCGAGTATCGTTTGCTGCTCGACACGGATGAGCTGATGCCCATTGGCCGCGAGTACCCCAAACTGCTCTTCGACAGCCGAGAGCTGGAGCGAGTTTGGCTGGGCTATACCGCGCATTCGGTGCTTTTTTACGACGGCGATATCCCGTACATGACGGGCTACGCCCCGATCTTTCACGACGGCGAGGTCATCGCGGCTGTCGGAGTCGAAATCGGTGCTGGGTTTGTGGACTCCATCCGCACCTTTGGGCGGTATGTGCTGATCTTTGCCGGGTTGGGTGCGTTGCTCACTGTCGGAGTGGCATGGGTGTTGGCGCGGACACTGACGCGGCCCATCCAAAAGTTGGTTGAGGCCGCGCACGAAATCGGCCGGGGCAACATGAACCAAGAGGTGTCCATTGCGTCCGACGACGAAATCGGCTATTTGGGCGAGACTATGGAGGAGATGCGGCGCAAGCTAGTCGCCCGCGATGTCCAACTGCGCCTCATGCTGGGCGGCGTTGCCCACGAAATTCGCAACCCACTGAGCAGCATTGAGTTGTATGCCGGCCTGATCGCCGGCGACTTGCCCGCTAGCGACGAGCGCAAGCAACACATTGAGAAGGTCATCGAGGAAGTGCGGCGGCTCAATGGCGTAATTTCCGAGTTTCTCGAATTCGCTCGCCCGGCACCGGCGCAGCTGCAGCCGACCGAGCTGGCCCCGTTAGTGGCCAACGCGGCCTTTTTGCTGGCCCCGGAAATGGAGGCTGCGGGCATTAGCTACGAGGAGTCGGTCGCGCCGGATTTGGTGTGCTACATCGACGGCAAACAGATGGAACGGGCGCTGGTCAACCTGATGAAGAACGCCGTGCAAGCCATGCGCGATGGTGGGCACTTGACGGTGCGAGCCGTGGTCGCAGATGAGGAGGTCGTCGTCGAGGTGGCAGACGATGGCTCAGGTATGTCGGAGGAGGTGCAGGTGCGCCTTTTTGAGCCTTTCTTTACGACCAAAGAGAAGGGATCGGGTTTGGGGATGGCGTTGGTGGCGCGGGTGGCTGAGGAAAACCGCGGTTGGGTCGAAATAGACAGTCGGCAAGGCGAAGGCACGGTGTGCCGCCTGCGCCTGCCGCAATCCAAAGATGGGGTCCCATGGGCAGGATTCTGATTATCGACGACAACAAAAGTCTCGGCGACGGACTGGTGCTGAGCTTGAACAAGATGGGGCACCAAGCCGTTGCCGCTGGGAGTGGTCGCGAAGGTTTGGCGCGGATGAAGGACGAGCCATTTGACTTGGTCATTACTGATTACCGCATGGAGGAGATGGATGGGTTGGCGCTCATGGAGGCGGTCCAGAGCCAAGCACCAGACACCGACGTAATGATGATGACGGCCTACGATACCCGACAACTGGCCGTAGCGGCGATGGAGCGAGGGGCGATCGACTTTATCGTCAAACCCTTCCAGCCCGATGAACTGTGGCTGAAGGTCAATAAGCGGCTCGATTATCGAACCAAGTTGCAGAAAGCCCAAGCCAAACTGCGCGAAGCCCAAACCCTCCGCCAAGAAGCCGAGGCCAAGCTGCGCGACTGGGAGCACTTATTCGAGCAAAACCGCTACCTGCGCGAAGAGATCGACAGCCGCTACAACTTCGGCGAGATCGTCGGCCAATCGCCGCAGATCAAGGCCGTGCGCGAGCAAGTTCACAAGGTGGCATCGTCGCCGTCGTCAGTGCTGATCTACGGAGAAAGCGGCACTGGCAAGGAGTTGGTTGCCCGCGCTATCCACTACCAGAGCCGCCGCAGCAAAGGTCCGTTCGTCAAGGTCAACTGCGGAGCCTTGCCGAGTGGCTTGGTTGAAAGCGAGTTGTTTGGGCACGAGCGAGGGGCCTTTACCAGCGCGGTGCGGAGCAAGAAGGGCAAGTTTGAACTAGCCGAAGGGGGGACGATTTTTTTAGACGAGATCGGCGATATACCTTTGGAGACTCAAGTGCGGTTATTGCGGGTGTTACAGGAAAAGCAGTTTGACCGCGTGGGCGGCGAGCAGCCGATCGATGTAGATGCGCGGGTGGTAGGGGCTACCAACCGGCCGCTCAAGCGCATGGTCAAAGAGGGGACCTTCCGCGAAGATCTGTTCTATCGCCTGGAGGTCATTCCCCTCACTTTGCCGCCGCTGCGGGAGCGGCGCGAGGACATTGAACTATTGGTGAAACACTTTACGGAAAAAAAATGTGGGGAAATGAACATCCCGCCCAAGCGTCTAACCAACGAAGGCCTAGCTGGCTTGAAAAGCTACCCGTGGCCCGGCAATGTGCGCGAACTGGAAAACGTCATCGAGCGCACGATGGTGTTGGTGGACGGCGAGGAAATCGGCTATCACGATCTGCCGCTGATCTTTGACGAGGGGACTGCTAAGGAGTGGGCGGGGGACACTGACGACGAGAGCTTGCTACTCAACGAGCGCCTCGACGAGGTGGAGCGCGACCTAATCGCTCGGGCGATGGAGGAAGCGCAGCACGTTAAGACGAAGGCGGCTTCGCTTTTGGGCATCAAGACAAGTGCTTTGTACTACAAGCTCGACAAATACGGTCTAGATTAGCCATGAGAAATCCATCCATCCTTTTATTAGTTGTGGGGTTGGCACTGCCCGGAGTTGCGCTTGGGGCCCCAGGCAGGCTGGGCGACCTAAAAACCCAATATCGCGCCTTGGAGAGTCAGCTCGATTCGCTCGCCAGCCAGCGCTTGCGGGTTGAGGCTGAAGCTGAGGCGCTGTCGGCCCGCATCGACAGCCTGAAGCTGAGTGCCGCAAATTCCGCGGCGTTGCGAGAAGCACTGCGCTCCTCGCTGGGGTTGGTGCAGCACTTGGTTGAGCTCGACTGGAAATTGGTCGCCTTAGAGGCGCGGCAGGATAGCGTGGCCGAGCGCTTGTGTCTTGCCTACGATTGGGAGATCGGCGTACTCATCCAGAAGTTGGCCGAGCAACCAGACCGGGGCCTGTCGGCCCAACTGAGACTCTATCAGGAGGCGCGGGAGCTACTCGGGGTCGGGGTCCGCAGCGCGAACCTGCAATACAGCGGACAGATGAAAATCGAGGCGGATGACGGGCCGGACGAAATTCAGCAAAAGCAAAAGCTATTAGAGGACATCGCCGACCGCCTCGAGGCCGAATGGAGTGCCAATGCCGACTTGATGAGCCGCTTGGAAGCCGAATACCGGCTGTGCGCTCAGGTGGAACAGGCGCGGGCTAAAGCGCGGCGGGCCGAGGAGCGGATTTTGGTGAGCGGAGAACAGCCGCGTGAGCCGGTGCGGTTGCTCAGGCAAGATGAGTCCTTGGCCGAATTTGATCTCGAATCGTCGCTTGCCGAAGTGGCGCTGAAAATTTACAAGCTAAAGGCGCGCCAGCAGGAAATCCTCCAACTACAGGCCGTGGTCGAAGACCGCGCCGAGACGTTCAGACGCTACTTACACAGCATGTTGGAGGGCGAGCAATAGCCCGCATTTTGGTCGGCGCGGAGCTTCACTCGCCGGCGTGTAACCCTCGGCTGACTTCCACTACATTGTCTTGCGTCGCGCCGAAGGCGCACCTGAGCCGTTGATAGGCTGCCCAGGGGTCTGTCTGGTGGCCGCAGGTGAAGAGATCGAGGGCGGCGTAACAACGCTCGGGCCAAGTGTGGACGGCCAAATGGCTCTCTTGGACGATGAGCACGCCAGTGACTCCACCCGGACTGAAGCGATGGAATGCCGAGCCCAAGACGAGGGTGCCGGCCGCTTGGGCTGCGGCTTGTAACTCGGCTGTGATATAGTCTGGGTCGTCGAGTCGCTCGCGGTTACAGCCATAGAGATCGACGAGCAGATGGCGACCTAGGGCCTGCATTGGAACGCACCGGAGTGGTGGTGCCGCAATGGGCAAACTGCAACGAGGTCCTCAGACATATTCGACGATGTCGGTGGGCAGGCACTTGAGGTCTCGGCATATATTGGACAGGGTGTACGGGTCCATGCTCTCAGTGCCTTGGTCGATGGCCTTTTTGATGTGCTGATAAGTGGTCAGGTTGATTTCGGATTTGCGCTCTTCGAGCATCTGCTCGATCACTTCTTTCTTAAAACGGATCATGCGACCTCCTCGCTTGCGGATGGGCGAAAAAATAAGTAAGGCCACGCAGTGGCTGCCGTCAAAACGCTATTCGTAGCGCAGGGCGTCTATGGGGTTGAGGAGGGCGGCTTGGCGGGCCGGGTAGATGCCAAAACCAATGCCGACCGCCGCCGAAACCCCAAAGGCGAGGGCAATGGTCCAAGGCTGGACGATGGTGCGCCAGCCCGCGTACAGAGTGATCACTTCCGGGATGGCGTAGCCCAGCACTACCCCAATCAGACCACCGATTAGGCTGACCAACAGCGATTCGACCAAAAACTGCGCTAGGATGTCGCGCCGCCGCGCACCCAAGGCGCGGCGGATGCCGATTTCGCGCGTGCGTTCGAGCACCGAGGCCAGCATGATATTCATAATGCCGATGCCGCCGACCAACAGGGAAATGCCAGCGATGCAGCCCATGACGACATTGAAGATCTGCTGCGTTTTCTGGCTTTGGCGCAACAACTCTTCGGGAATGGCGATCTTGAAGTCCTCGACGCCGCGATGCCGTCGGTTGAGGATGGTGCGGACGATGGTCGCGACCTCTGGCAATTGGTCGGAGTTGGGGATCTTGACGGTGATTTGGGTCAGCTCAGGCTCGCCCGGCTCCCAGTGAAAGCGGTTGAGCAGGGCCGTCAGCGGAACGTAGATGTCCTCGTCGGTGTTGCGCACTTCGAGTACGCCGCCGATTTTGCCGCCGGCCGCGCCCTTGTCTTCGAGTACGCCAATGACCGTGAACCACTGGTTGCGGATTTTGACTCGGCCGCCCAAGGGATTGTCAAAAAAGAACAGCGCCCGTTTGGCGTCTGCGCCCAATACGCATACGCGCTTGGCGGCGTTCAGATCCTCGGCAGAAAAAAAGATTCCGCTCCCCATGCGGGCGTCGAGCACAGTCAGATAGTCGGGCGTTGTGCCCACCACCATGGTGCGGAAGGTGTGGTCTTGGGCTTGGGCTTTGACCTTGAGCTCGCGCTGGGGGGTGACGTAGTCGGCCAAAAGGCAAATACGGGCAATTGAGCGCGCATCGTCCCAAGTTAGGCCCGGGGAGCGATTGTGGTCGCTGTCGTCGGCTTCGGGTGCCTCGTCGGCTTCTTTTTGCCAATGCTGGACGATGATATTGCTAATGCCCATCTGCCGGATTTGTTCTAGGGATTCCTGCTTGGCACCCTCGCCGATGGAGAGCATGGCAATGACGGCCGCTACGCCGAAGATGATACCGAGCATGGTCAGCAAAGTCCGCAACTTGTGCGAGAGTAGGCCGACTAGGCTCAAAGAGGCGGTTTCGCGTAAATCCATTATTGCGCTTGGGGAGAGGGCAAGGCGTCGGCTTCCTCCATGAGGCCGCTGGCGTCGGTCGCCTGGAGCGGGTCGCGCAGGGCGACATGGTCGTCGGGTGCCAGCCCTTCTTTGACGATGACGAAGTCCTCGTTTTTTTGGCCCAACTTCACTTCCCGTTCCTCGGGCTGACCGCCCACTAAGCGATAGACGAGGGTGCGTCCAGCTTTCTCAAAGACCGCGTCTAGGGGGATGTAGAGGGGCATGAGCGCGGCGGTCGCGACTTCGGTGGCCTCGCTTTGCACGGAGTCTGGAACGGCCACCGGCCTCGGCGGGATGATCTCGACGACGACGTGACAGGTGGCGGTCATGCCGGGTTTGAGGCGAGCATCTTCTTCTTCGATCTGGATGATCACGTCGAAGACTTTGACGTTTTTTTCGCCTTCCTTTTCGCGGCCGAGCGAGGCGATGCTCTTGATTTTGCCGTGGAATGTTGGTTCGGGCAGGGCGTCGAGCTTGATGGTGGCGACTTGGCCGGTGTCGAGCTTATCGACCGCGACCTCGTTGACGTAGGTTTTGACCTGCATCTGGGAGAGGTCGGGCAGGGAAATGACGTTGACACCGCCCCATATCTCGTCGCCGACGCGGATCTTTTCTGGCCGTGCGCCTTTCCAAACCTTGCCGTACACGACTAAGCCGGGCTTTTCGGCCTTGATGGTCGTGCTTGCTAGATCGTCGCGCGCCTTTTTCAAATCGCGTTCTTCGCGC
This sequence comes from Candidatus Latescibacterota bacterium, assembly GCA_965116045.1. GTDB lineage: Bacteria > Latescibacterota > UBA2968 > UBA8231 > UBA8231. The sequence continues at coordinate 393,481 of OZ220478.1, forward strand.
TCGATTGCGAGTTGGCGCTTTTTGACTTCAGCGGCGTTGACGATTTTTTGCGAGGCCAGTTTTTCGATGGCTTGCTGGTGGCTCAGCTTGGCTTTGTGGGCCTCGATTTCGGCTTCTTCCTTTTGCACAGTGGCCTCAAAAGCCATGCGTTCGACCTTGAGCTCGGCCAAGCGCAAATTGGCTTCCTCGTTGGCAATTTCGGCTTCGAGCTTGGCGATCTCGGCTTTCTGGGTGGCTAGCGTTTTCTCTAGATCGGCCTTGGAGGACTCGACTTGTTGCTCGGCGTCCATGACCCGCTTGTGGAAATCCGTCTGTTCAAATTGCACCAATAAGTCGCCAACTGCGACTTGCTCTCCTTCGGGAAACAACTCGATGATTTTGAGCTGGCCGCTAACGCGGGGCGCGACGACGTTTTCAGCCTCTACTGATTCCAACTCACCGCCTTTGAGCTTGAGTCCGATGACGAACTCGCCCTGCTGGACTGGGTAGATGGGGATGGAGGATTCGGCTTCTTCGCGCATTAGGTGCTTACCAAGCCAAGCCCCGCCGAGGACGAGGACTAAGAGCAGGGAGATGATCCACCAGCGGCGTTTGATTTGTGTCATAAAAGCCCTTCCGCGTCAGCGCGCATTGGGGTTTTGCAGGGCGACGATATCGCCTGCGGCCAAGCCAGCGGTGACGACCCCTGCGGTGGCGTTTTGTGGCCCGACCACTACGGGCACTTCCTCGAATTTTCCTTTGTCGAGGCGGAAAGCGACTAGCCCATCCTCCCGCTTGAAGAGTGCGCCCAGCGGCACTGAGAGGGCTTCCGGGATGGTCTCGAGGACGATTTCGACCTCGGCTGACATGCCGGGTTTGAGCCGGTCGTCCTGCTCGTCAATGTCGATGACGAGCTCGAAAACGTGGATATCGGGTGCGCCGGGCTGGGGCGAGGCCATGGGGGCTAGTTCGGACACCACCCCATTGAAGACCGGGCCGGGAAAGGCTTCGAGGCGGATGTAAGCCTGCTGGCCAACGCGGATGCGCTCGATGTCCATTTCGCCGATCAGGCACAGCACCTGCATTTTGCTCATATCCGGGATTTCGAGCAGGGCTCGACCGCCCCAGACTTGGTCGCCGACCGCGACTTTACTCTCTTCGTTGGTGCCGGGTTTCCAGATTTTGCGATAGACCACGATACCTGGTTTGTCCGCATAGACGCTGGTGCGTTCGTAGTCGCGGTGCGCGCCTTCGTAGCGCTCCTGCCGGCGGGCGATTCTCAACTCGTGATTGAGAAAATCCACGCGATTGACCACTTCTTGGGCTGTGGACTCCTGTCGCGCTTCCGCCACGGCCCGCCGGGCTTTCGCCAAATAGATGCGTCCTTGCTCTTGGTCAATAGTCGAGGCGAACCGCTGGCGTTGTTGGTTGAGCGCGAAGAGTTCGACCTCGGCTTGGCGCTGCTGGATTTTGCGCTTGATGTCGGCTAGACGTTGCTTGCTTTCGGCCTTGGCCTTGGTAAAGTCCGAATGGGCCTCTTCTAGCCGCCCCTCGCGGTCGAACATCTCTCGTTCAAACTCGGCCGGGTCGAACTGGAGGATCAAGTCGCCGACATCCACTTGCTCCCCTTCGGGCCAGAGGTGGACGATTTTGAGCCGCCCGCCGATTCGCGGCGACACCACGACTTCGCCGCTGGCCGCCCGCACCTCGCCCCCCTCAAAGTGCGTCACTGCAAAATCGCCGCGGACGACCTCGGCTGTGGGGAGGTTAGGTGGTGCGCCTTGACAGGCACAGAGTACGAGGGCGCAAAAGACCGCTCTCACTGGGTGGCCACCTCGGTGGGATGATCGCTTTCGATGCGGCCATCGCGGAAGCGGACGATGCGGCGGCTGCGGCGGGCGAGGTGTTCTTCGTGCGTTACGAGGAGGATCGTATTGCCCGCGGCGTGTACTTGGTCGAAGAGGTCCATGATTTCGTCGCCGGTGCGGGAGTCGAGGGCCCCGGTCGGCTCGTCGGCGAGGATGATGGCAGGCTCGTTGACGAGTGCGCGCGCAATGGCCACGCGCTGCCGCTGGCCGCCAGACAGCTCGTTGGGCCGATGCTCAATGCGCTCGGCCAAGCCCACGGATTCGAGGGCGAGGGCGGCTCGTTGGCGGCGTTGGCGCGGGGGTAGGCCGCTGTAAATCAGCGGCAGCTCGACATTGCCTAGGGCGTTGGCGCGGGGCAGGAGGTTAAAGGTTTGAAATACAAAGCCGATCTCCTGATTGCGGATCCGCGCTAAATCGTCGTCGTCCATTTCGCTGACGAGGGCGTTGCCGAGGGCGTAGCTGCCCGCGGTGGGTACATCGAGGCAGCCGAGGATGTTGAGCAAGGTGCTTTTGCCCGATCCCGACGGCCCCATGATGGCCACGTACTCGCCCGTGGCCACGCAGAGATCCACCTCGCTTAGAGCGTGGACCGCAGTCGCTCCCATGTCGTAGATTTTGGTCAGGTTGCGTATTTCAATGATCGCGTCCATCGGCTTCCTCAACTGCTCGCACTTGCCCCCGTTCCAGCCACCCGGCCACAGTTGCGGGCGGCTGGCGGACGCGCACGTAGTCGGCTCGCTCTTCCTCGACGAGCAGGACCGCACCCGCCTCAATGCGGACTAACACTGGGGCACTAGGATCGGGGGCAGTGCGCAACGCGCCGCCGCCGGGCGCGTACACCATGCGCTCGACAAAGCCGTCAACCGTGGATCTGAACACGGCGATGGCGTCGCGGGCCAAATCGCCGTGGGGCGCGACCCGCACGGTCGCTAGTTTGCTGTAACGCCAAGTGACACCGGCACCTGCTCCGCTCTGAGCTCGGAGATGGGCCAACTCGGGCACTGGAGCAGATGCCTTGGGGCCGGCGGCGGTAAAGACTGCGGTGACCAAGGTCTCGGTCTCGGGATTGTAGGGGCTAGGTTGGGCCTGCCAGCGGAGCAGGTGGCCGCTTTCGTACGCTTGCAGGATATAGGCGCGGGTGAGTTCGTCGAAGCGGGCGACAATGCCCCGGTATTCACACTCGGCGCGTTGCAAGCTGTCGATGTCGCGGGCCATATCGCGCTCAACGCTTGGGTTGGGTGAGGGCAGCAAAACGAGGGCGGGCGCGAGCACCGTCTTGAAGATGCGGGTAGCTAACATGGCGTTGGACTATAGTAAAGATGCTAGCGGAGCGGTATGTCCTTGTCAAGGAGTTAGCCTCCCTAGGTTTAGGGTAGCAGCGGTCATATTTTAGATTGAGATCTATTCCCTAGCGTGAGTGGAGGCGGGTCATTCGGGGACCGTGCGGGCCATATCGACACATCCGAGCGACGCTTTGGCGAGATAAAGAAAATTGCTTTATTCCTCTTGAGTATGCACCTTGCTGCAAAATTTTTGACACGGAGTTTCCTCAGCAGCGCGTTCTATTAGTCTTATATAAGGAGGCTCGTTATGAACTATCGATCCCTACTGATCGCCTGCTTGGCTACGCTGGGGCTGGCCGTCGCTGGCTGGGGGCAAGCCGATGGTAAAATCGCGTTTCTCTCCCACCGCGCCGGGCACAATGACGTGTGGATTATGAATGCGGACGGGAGCGACCCCGTGAACCTAACCCAAGGACAGTATTGCGATAGCCCGATTTGGTCTCCAGATGGCACGAAGATCGCCTATCTCGACGTTGGTGCCGATCATGCCGGTCGGGATATCTGGGTGATGGACGCCGACGGCGGCAATAGAAAGCAGCTAACAGACCATATCGAATTAATAGGCCCTAACAGTGCAGATGACCTGTTTTGGTCTGAAGACAGCCAAAGCATTTACTACTTTGTGTGGGATCGCTCTGAGATGTTTGCCGTCGCACCAGACGGCAGCGGCTCCTCACTGGTGGAATGGAGAGGGGTGGAATGGCGAGCGGCGGCTTTGATACTCCGCCGCTTCTGGGATCGCCGCAGGCTTTCTCCAGACGGAACCAAACGAGCACACGTCGGCTTTCTACATGGCGACGAAGATGGCCAAGCTGATGACGAAGATGGCCGAGATATATTCATTATGATCAGTGATAATACGATCAGGGATGATCCCTCTTTGATCGGTTCAGACACGGTCACAGCTTTTCTCCAATCCGGTCAGCCTGTTGAGCTCTTTTTTGGCGATGGGGGTCTCGGCGATTCTTGGGCTACTACTGGTTTTCCCCTTACTTGGGCACCCAACAGCACGAGGGTAGCTTTCACTTCATACACCATTTTCACTAGTTCTGGCACTTCTTACTCCTATTATCCCGACACTGGGGAGATTTGGGCCGTTGATATAGACGGGAGCAACTGGGTCAATCTGACCAATGGTTTGGGCGGAGATTATCCCATTTGGCAACCTGTCGTCTCTGCTGCCACTGCTACAAGCGTCGAAGCCCAGTCGTGGGGACGGATCAAATCGCTGCTTTCAACAGGTTCTCGTTAATAGCTGCGATGGGATGAGTAAGGGAGGCGCGAGGATAAGTCGAACTGGGCGGACAACTGCTGTGCCGCCAGTGGAGGAGAGGCCAGTCAGCGGACTTTGCCGCGACCGGCGATTTCCCAAATCGCCTCCAGCCGATTGGCCCGCAGCGCGTAGAGGTGGTTGTGGAGATTGACAGTGGTGCATCCGTGGCCGGGGATAAATTCGAGCAGGTCGCCGGGCTGGAGATCGGTGCAGGGGCCGGCTGCGGTCTTGATGCGGCCGTGCTCTTCGGAGAGGGCGTGGCATTCTAAATCGGGGCGGTCCTTGACGAGGGGGAAGCCGTGCTCGGGCGTCAGGCTCTTAAGGCCGGCGTCGGTGATGATTTGATCGGGCGCGGGGCGGCTGGTAACGGTGGTCAGTACGCTGAGAGCGTTTTTGAAGCCCAAGTCCAGTTTGGCGTAGGCCGCATCCATCAGCGCGTACGAGCCAGCTTGGACTTCGGTAATGCCGTCGAAGGAAGTGCTGATGTAGTAATCGCCCGTGCCCGAGGCGCTGCAAATCGGGCAGTCGAGGCCGGCGCGTTCCACCTCGTCGCGGGCATTGACGAGGCGCTGGAGGCAGGTGCGAGCCCCGTCGTCGCGGGCCTCTTGGTCTTCGAGGTCGATGACGTGGCCTTCGTAGCCCATTAGGCCGCAGAAGCGCAGGTGTGGTGCTTGGGCGGCCGCGCGGGCGAGATCGACGACGGTGGCGGGTGCGACGCCGCAGCGGTTGTGCCCGATGTTGATCTCCACGAGGATGCGCGGGCTGACTTTGTAGGCTTGGGATGCCTCGTTGAGGCCGGCGAGATTTTGCGGGTTGTCAACCGCGATCATGATGTCGCAACGAGCGGCCAGCGCCATGAGACGCTCGATCTTGCGGCGACCGACGACTTCGTTGGCAATGAGGATGTCGTGGATGCCAGCGTCGGCCATGACCTCGGCCTCTCCGACCTTGGCGCAGGTGATCCCCTGTGCGCCGGCTGTGAGCTGGAGGTGGGCAATGGCCGGGGTTTTGTGCGACTTGGTGTGCGGCCGGAGGTTTTTGCCCGTCGTGCGGAAGTGCTCGGCGAGGTGGGCGATGTTGTATTCGAGCGCGTCGAGATCGACCAAGAGGACCGGGGTGTCGATGGCGTCGCGGGGCATGCCGATGTGTTCGGTAGTCATAATCAGGGCTTTGTGCGTTGGATGGATAGTTTTGCCTTCATCACTCATCGTTCTCAGCCGCTTGTCGCAGAGCTAGAAAAGCCTCCTTGAGTGTTTGACTGACGGCTGAATCCGGCTCGTTCAAAACCAATTCTTGGTAGGCGTTCAAATAGTCAGTGCGAATGCGATGGAACAGATGCAAGAAGTACCGCAGAAACCCGAGGCAGTCCACAATAGCAATCTCGACTCCATCGGTCTGCTCGTAAAGTCCGGCTGCGTATTCGGCTACCGTCGGATCAATTGCATCGGTTTTTTTGCACTGCTGGCTCATAGTTAGTCCACAGCACTTCGCGGCGGCTGTCCTTAGTGGAATGAATGGTCTTGTCCGGCCCCGCTGTCTTGAACCAGCGATCGGATGGGAATAGCTCGTCCATTAAGGGATGATGGTAGCCGGACACGGCAACTTTGCCCTCGCACGCATTAACGGCTTCCGCCAATGAGCGGTGATCGGCTTCGTCCATTTCAAATCCGTATGCCTTGGCATCGCCCCGAGTGGCATGTAAGTAGGGAGGGTCGCAGTAGAACAAGGTTGTATGGCTGTCGTAGAGTTGAATCACCTCGACCGCGGGTCGGTTTTCAATCTGGACTCGGATCAGACGCTGAGCAATCTCGTCGAGCGCATCTACACCCCCCAACCAGCGAGAGACCACGCCAGACATACCGGCGCGGCTCGTATTCTTGCAGTTCGCCCAACGGCCGAGGGAGGCCGTTTGCGCTAGCCCGGTGCGGGTCTGTCGCGCTTTAATGTAAAAACGTCGAGCGCGTTCTAAGTGCCCGATGTCCTCTGTGCTGCCGTAGATGGCGTGGTAGTATTCCTCGCGTGAGAACGGCGTTAGGGCGATGGCGCGGATCAGTGCTTGGTGCTGGTCGCGCAGTACGCGAAAGAAGTTTACTACCTCACCGTCGAGATCGTTATAGGTTTCGACCGGAGCCGGTGCCCGGTTGATGAGTACGGCCCCAGAACCGGCAAACGGCTCGCAGTAATGATGACACTCCGGCAGCAGCGGTAGCAGCCAGTTGAGGTGAGAGAACTTCCCTCCATACCAGCCGAACACAATGCGCCGGCGCGCATGGTGCGCCGGCGCGTCTAGGAAGATAGGGGACACGCCCCGCGATTTTTTGGTCATGTGCTAAAACGCCAGGGGCAAGTCGCCGTTTTCGTCGAAGGGCATTTCCTCGGCTGCGGCGATGATTTCCAAATCCTCGCGCTGTTCGACTTCGGAGCGATAGGCTTCGGAGACGAGGAGCTCGCCTAGCTCCAAGGTGTTGTGGATGCGCAGGACCTTGGCGTTTTCAGGCGCGACTAGGCCGACGGTTTCGAGGGCCTTTTCAATGCAGATACGGTCCGTGTCGAAGTAGAGCGGGATGTGTGCGCCCGAGGGGTGGTTGCCAGTCATGCAGTTGATGTAGGTGATCTCGCGGTCCATCTGCTCGATGGCGCGCTTGTGGGCGTATTCGGCAATGCCGATGCCCGAGGCGTTGCCGTGGGTTTCTGCGGTCAGGCTGCGGACGAGGATGCGAGTAACTTTGGGGTACTCTTTGTCGGCGGCGTGGTTGTCGTGGAATTTGCGGCCAATAACATTGGTGTCCATGCCCGCGCCGGAGATGTTTTTGCCGATCGCATCGACGATGAGCAGATCGGCTTCGTCAAAGGGTAGGCGCGGCATCCATTCCTTGGCGAGGACTAACAATTCCTTTTCTCGCTCCGCGAACTCGTCGGCTCCCACGCCCTTGATGAGCGCGGTTTGGTCGTACTGGTTTTCGACTAAGGCCAGCCCCATGAGTACGCCGCATTGATCGATGACGGCTTGGCCGACCGAGCGGATGATGCGGTCGAAACTGTAGTGGACAATGGCTTGGTGGTACAGGGCTGCGCCTTTGTGCTTGCCCAAGCCGATGAGCATCATCTTGTGCAGGCCGCTTTCGATTTCGCCGACAAAGTTAGTGTGTGGCTTGACGCGGCCGACCACGGCTACGTGATCGGCTTCAAAGGCGTAGCGGTCGAAAAAGACGGGGACGCCGTCCGCGGTCGCGCCTACCTGTACGGTTTCCATAGACGACTTAATAGGTGCGCCGGTGTACTCTTCGGTGACGCCGTAGCCTTCGATGATTTCCTGTTGCGCCTCGGCGATGCCGCCGCCGTGGCTGCCCATCGCGGGGATGAGGAAGGGCCGGAGGCCGAGGGCCTTGAACTCAGCCACGAGGCTTTTGATAACCAATGCAATGTTGGCAATGCCTCGGCTGCCGACGGAGATGGCAAGGGTCTCGCCGGGGTTGATTTTGGGGCCTAAGTCGAGGCGCTGTACTTCGGTGCGCACGGCCGCGGGAATGTCCTCAACGGTAGGCGCGGAAAAAAGCTGGCGGACGCGGAACATGCGAGGCAGGGACATGGTGGACCTCCTAAATGGCTCGTTGGAATATGATTTCGAGATCGCGTTGGGTAGTTTTGCGCGGGTTGACGGCGATGTTGCCGCTCTGCATGGCAGTGCGCGCCATGGTGGAGATGCGGGCCGTATCGACTCCGACGTCTCCCAGTTTGGCGGAGATGCCTAAGTCGGCGTTGATATGTCGCACGGCGACAATGGCCGCGTGCGCGGCTTGGCGTTGATCTAAGCCGGAGATATGTGCACCGAGTGCTTCGGCGATGGCGGCGAATTTGCCCGGGCAAGCAAACCAATTGAACTCCATGACATAGGGCAGCAAGATGGCGTTGAGCAGCCCGTGATGCACGTGGTAGTGTGCGCCGACCGGATGAGACATGGCGTGGACATTGCCGAGGCGCGTTTGCGAAAAAGCGACGCCGGCCAGCATACTGGCGATGAGCATGTTTTCGGTGGCGACTAGCGCGTGGTCATTGGCGCAGGCGAGGCGCAGGTTGTCGCCGATGAGGCGAATGGCCTGCCATGCCATGCCTTCGGTGATGGGAGTCGCCGTCAGATTGATATACGATTCGAGCGCGTGCGTCAGGGCGTCCATGCCAGTAGCTGCGCCGACGAGGGCAGGCAGAGCCACCGAAAGCTCGGGATCGAGAATGCCGATCTGAGGCGCGATTTTCCAGCTAATGACCGGGTCTTTGTTTCCGCTAGCGGGATTGTCCAGCACAGCGAAGGGCGTGACCTCGCTGGCGGTGCCGTAGGTTGTGGGGACGCAGACGAGATGAGGCAGCTCGTTTTTGACTTTGTCGTTGCCGAGGTACTGGGTAATATGTCCGTTGTTGGACGCGAGGACGCCGATCATCTTGGCCACATCCATGGGCGAGCCACCGCCGAGGCCGATGATGGCAGTGCAGCGTTCTCGGCGGTAAGCTTGGACTCCATCTTCGACAGCTTCTTGGGTCGGCTCACTAGAACCGTCTTTGAGATAGACGGCATAGGGGATGCCGCCGAGAGCAGCGGTAACGGCTTCTACGGTGCCGATTTCTTCTAAGACCTGATCGGAAACGACTAGGACTTTGTCGGCTGGCGAGAAGCAATCCGCCAAGTAGGCGATAGACCCAGGGCCGTGGACGATGCGGGTGGGGTGGCGGAAGTCAAAGTGGGTTTGCAAGGGCATGGACAATCCTCTGGGTACAGGAGGGAAAGTAGTTGGTGCTCGTTGTTGATGTCAAGGTAACTCAGCTAATTCCCCACTGGTTGATAGATGACGGATTCGAAGCATTATACCACAACTTCCATGGTCATCCTCTGCCGAGGTTAGAGCTGCAACTCTCGTTGGTGCTCGTGAATATGGCTTCGCGGCGGCGGCAGGGAGCCAATTGTTCCGTTGGGCTCAAAACCCTTGCGGGCATACAAGGAGATGGCCGGTTGGTTGTGGTCTCCCACATCCAATAACACCCGCCGGGCACCCGTGATCCGCGCCCATTCAACGACGGCGTCAATGAGCACTTCACCCACGCCTTGTCCTCTGACCGCTGGGGACACCCACAGCGAAATCAGCCAAGCGGTATCAGGTTGCAAGTCATCGCGTACGCCCCGCACTAGCCCCACGTCCTCTCCATCCACGACCGCTACGAAGGTGGCGATTTCTTGCAGTTGCGCTGTCCAACTGTCCAGCGGCCGGGCAGCGGCCTCGTCATAGGTGCTGCCAAAGGCGTCAGGCGCATCGGCCAGAGCCTGCAACCGAATCGCGCGCAAACGCAGCCCCTCATCGGCTGCAAGGCGTTTAATGTCAATTGGGGGCCGGCGATATGTCATCTTCAAGTGCTTCACTTGTCCTCCACCACTGGCTGCCGCTCTCATCGCCAGCCACCGTGCCGTCCACAGGTCCGGCGGCCTTTTCGATCTCCTCGCGCAAGTAAATTCACGACTGCTGAATTACTATCAGGTATCATTGGCAAATTATAGAGAAATAACATAGATTGGGGTATTAATAAAAACCCCACTAACGGATAGGAATTATAAGAGACCTTTCGAGGAGTTAGGTTAAATGAAAAGATATAACTACTGGTTTTTAGCGATCGGCATTTTGCCAATTTCAACACTCACTGCCTGTGATGTGAATATTGCCTCGGAGGTCCTATCGTCTTCAGCAGTTGACAGAACTATCCATGTAACCGGGAGCGGTTCAGTTACTGGCGAACCAGATATTGCCATGCTCGATTTAGGGGTGTCTGTTGAGAAAGAGACCGTCGCCGAGGCACGTGAAGAGGCTGCGAGTGCGATGACAGCGTTAATAAATTCTCTGCAAGCAAACGACGTGGCAAAAAAAGACATTAAAACGGAGAATTTCAGCATCTATCCCCAGTACGACTATGTAGAAAACGTACGCACACTTCGTGGTTACAGAGTAAACAACACCGTTCGGGCGAAGATCCGAGACTTGGCAACCCTCAGTGATGTCATAGATAATGCTGCCTCAGCGGGGGGGAATAGCATCGTTATTAACTCTATCCAATTTATGATTGATGATACTGCACCATTGCAAACCGAGGCACGTAGTTTGGCGGTAAAGGATGCCGAAGCAAAGGCACAAGTCTTAGCGGAAGCAAGTGGTGTAAGGCTAGGAGAGCCTATTACTATCACTGAAAGCACTCGTTTCGAGGGGGCGCCAATCCCATTTGCAACTGCAGAAGCCACCTTCGATGATGCCGCGCGTACTTCCACCCCCATTTCCTCTGGCGAACTCGCCGTCACCGTGACTGTCACTGTGGTGTATGAAATTGAGTAAATTTTAGGTGCAGGAAAGGTTTTTATTTATCGTGATCTCGAGCTCGTTCCCTTGGAATCGAGCTCGCACTCCCCAGCCCATCGCGTTATCTCGATGAACTTCGTGCAAGGCGACTTTCTTCGCCATTTTGAATTCTTTTTTTAATCGTCGCCAGACATCCTTCTTCTTTTCTCGATCCTACCCGACACTGTGTTTCCGCTCTCGTTGTCAATGGCAAAACAACCGACAAGAGCGGAATTAGGCCGAGAGGCGTGTGATTTCAGCCACCGAAAAAGTGGGCAATGGCGTCAATTGGCCGTGGTGTCTTAGCTGAAGACGCTGGCGAAAGTGATAGGGGCGGTCTTGGCCACGAGCAAGCGGTCGCCGCAGTCAATGACCGTCGCGTCTTCGTCCACGGTCGGCGGCACGAGCAGACGTTCGTGGCGGTGGGTATAGGCGTTGAGCAGACGGCTTAATTCAGCGGCAGGCAGCCTGCCGATTGGATAGGTGTTCACCGGATGTAGAAGGCGACGATGGCTTGGACGAGCGCGGGGATGCTGCTTGCGCTGGGCTGCACGTGAACGGTAAACCCGAGTTGGCGCACGGCTTCAGCCGTGGTGGGGCCGATGCAGGCGATGTGGGTGCGGGCGAATACGGTTTTGGCGCGTTCTGGCCCTAGTACCTGCTGAAAATTGTGGACGCTGGAGGGGCTGGCGAAGACGATGAGGTCGAGTTTGTTCTCGGCTAGTGCGGCAGGGAGTTCGATTTGGTCCGGCAGACGATTTACGTACGTCGTTAGATGGTGAACTTGGGCACCGCGTGCGGCGAGCGTATTGGCAAGTTCGGTGCGGCCAATGGAAGAGGCTGGCAAGAGGATTTCTTGGTCGGTCACCTCGAATGCAGCAAATGCACTGGCTAGCGAGTCCTGCGATTGGCGCGGGGGCACGAGGTCGGGTACTAAGCCTTGTTGGCGCAGTGCTGAGGCGGTAGCTAAGCCGACGGCCGCTATGCGCGTATGGGCAAAGGCTCGGGCGTCGAGGCCGCGCTGGTAAAGCCGATCGCAGAAGAAGGCCACACTATTGGGGCTAGTGAAGACGACCCAAGCTGTGTTCCCAAGTCGGTCTTGGGCCGCATCCACAGCCGTCCAGTCGTCAGGTGGACCGATGTGCAGGAGAGGCAGCGTTGATACGGCTGCGCCTTCGGCTTCGAGGCGCTGCTGGAGGGGGCCGGCCTGTTCGCGGCTACGGGTGACGAGCAAGCGGCGACCAAAGAGCGGTTTGCTCTCAAACCAATTGAGCTCTTGGCGCAGCGCGACGACTGGGCCGATTGCGATGAGGGCCGGCGAGCGGATTTGCTGGGCTGTGGCGCGGGCCGGTAAGTGTTGCAGGTCGGCGACGACCGTGCGCTGATCGGGCCAAGTACCCCATTCGATGGCTGCGGCCAGCGTCGAAGCCGGTCGGCCCCGAGCGACGAGATGCTGGCATATACTGGCGAGTTGGCGGACGGCCATGAAGATGACAAGGGTGCCGTCAAAGGTCGTTAGCTGATCCCAGTTGATGGCCGCGTCGGGCTTGGTCGGATCCTCGTTGCCGGTGACCAGCAGGGCTGCCGAGGCAATGCCGCGATGGGTTAGGGGGATACCCGCGTAGGCCAAGACTCCAGAGGCCGCAGAGACGCCAGAGACGATTTCAAAGGGAATGCCAGCTTGGCGCAGGTGCAGGGCTTCTTCGCCGCCGCGGCCGAAGATGAAGGGATCGCCGCCTTTGAGACGGACGACGACGCGACCTTGGCGAGCGCGATTGACGAGGAGCGCGTGGATCGCGTCTTGAGAGGGGTTTTTGCGGCCGCCGCGTTTGCCGACCGCGATTTGCTCGCATGTGTTGGGTACTAGGTTGAGCAAGCGGCTGTCGAGGAGGTCGTCATACAGGACGACGTCGGCCTCGCGCAGATAGCGCAGGCCCTTGAGGGTCAGCAGACCGGGGTCGCCAGGGCCTGCTCCGACGATGTACACCGTGCCTGGCGTGGCGTATGCGGTGGACATTAGGGCTCCTGCAAAAGGTCGTCGGCACCTTGGGTGCGCAGGGTATCAGCAAGGGATGCGGCAAGGGATGCGGTACAGGTGGGAGCGGCGCGCAGTTGGGCGCGCAGCAATTGAATGCCTTCGGGATGGCCGACCAAGCCGTCGAGCACCAAGAGGTCGCCCTCCATGCGGCCCCAAGCGCCGACGGGCGCGTGACATCCGGCGCGCAGGGCGTGCAGCAAATGGCGCTCGGCTTGCACTGCGACTAGGGTCTGGGCGTGGTTGAGGGCTGCGATTGTGGCACGTGCGGGGTGGTCGGCGCGCATTTGCAATCCTAAAGCGCCTTGGCCGGGGGCGGACAGAACCTGATTCAGGGGTAGATAGCAGCCGATGCGCTCCTGCCAGCCGAGGCGATTGAGCCCGGCAACGGCCAAGATGACAGCATCGCACTCGCCGCGCATGGCCTTGGCGATGCGGGTGTCTATATTGCCGCGGATATCTAGGATATTTAGGTCGGGCCGCATGGCCTTGAGTTGGGCGCGACGGCGCAGGCTACCTGTGCCCACTCGTGCTCCATCTGGCAAGTCAGCTAGTGAAGATATGCCGGGGCCGACGAGGGCATCGCGCACATCTTCGCGCTCGGGGGTGGCGACCAAGGGGAGGTCGGAGTGCATCTGGGTCGGCAGGTCTTTCAGGCTGTGAACCGCTAGGTCAATGTGCCCATCCAACAGGGCGCATTCGAGGGCTTTGGTAAAGACGCCCGTGCTCCCCAAGCTGCGGAGCGAACCTGTCGTCGCGTCGCCAGTGGTGCGGACGGGCGAGATCGCAATGTCTATCCCGTCGTATAGCGCTAGTAGGCGGTTGCGGACTTCGCGGGCTTGGACGAGGGCGAGTTGGCTACCGCGACTGCCGATGACGAGTTTCACGAGATGGGGCCGTTAGGGTATATATAGAGCAAGGGAAGATGCCCTCAGTGGAGATCTTCCCTTGCCTCAAGTACCACCCGTAGTGATTGGTTTTTACACGTCGTAGTATAGGGCGAACTCATAGGGATGAGGCCGCAAGCGGATGGCATCGACCTCCTCGGTGCGCTTGTAGGCAATCCACGCATCGATCAGGTCGTCGGAGAACACATCGCCTTGCACGAGGAAGTCCCGATCCTGCTCCAAGTGATCCAACGACGCCTCCAGAGACCCCGCCGTCTGGGGGACGCCCGCGCGCTCCTCGGCCGACAAGTCATACAGGTTCTTGTCCAACGGCTCGCCCGGATCCAACTGCCGCTCAATGCCATCCAACCCGGCCATCAGCATCGCCGACAGCGCCAAGTAGATGTTGCACGACGGGTCGGGACAGCGGAACTCCACCCGCTTGCTGTGGGGACTGGGCGAATACATCGGAATCCGCACCGACGCACTGCGATTGCGCTGCGAATAGGCCAAGTTGACCGGCGCTTCGTAGCCCGGCACCAGCCGCTTGTAGGAGTTGGTCGTCGGATTGGTAAACGCCAACAGCGCCGGCGCATGGTGCAACAGGCCGCCGATGTAGTGCAGCGCCATCGGACTCAGCCCGGCATAGCCACTGCCGGCAAACAGCGGCTGGTCGCCCTGCCACAGACTCTGGTGGGTGTGCATGCCGGTGCCGTTGTCCTCAAACAGCGGCTTGGGCATGAACGTCGCCGTCTTGCCGTGCTGCCGCGCCACCATCTTGACGATGTACTTATACATCATCATCCGATCGCCGCAGGTCAGCAGCGGACAAAAGCGAATGTCGATTTCGCCTTGGCCGGCCGTGCCGACTTCGTGGTGGTGAATCTCCACGTCGATGTTGCAGTCGAGCATGGTCTGTACCATCTGGGTGCGGAGGTCTTGCAGCGAATCGGTGGGGGGCACCGGGAAGTAGCCGCCCTTGTAGTCGGGTTTGTAGCCGAGGTTGGGGCCGTCTTTGGCCCCGCTGTTCCAGCGGCCTTCCTCGGAGTCAATCTCGTAGAACCCGCGATGGGCTTGCTGGTCGAAGCGGATGTTGTCGAAGATGAAAAACTCGGCTTCCGGGCCGAAATAGGCCGTGTCGGCCACTCGGGTGCGCTGTAGATAGGCTTGGGCGCGCTGGGCGACGCCGCGGGGATCGCGGGCATAGGGCTGGCGGGTGATGGGGTCTTCAATGGAGCAAATAAGCGACAGGGTGGGCACTTGGGTGAATGGGTCCATGAGCGCGGTGGTTGGATCGGGCAGGACGAGCATGTCGGATTCGTTGATGGCCTGCCAGCCGCGGATGGACGAGCCGTCGAAGCCGAGTCCGTCTTCAAACAGGTCGGGTGCCAAGCGGGCGCTGGGCATGGTAAAGTGCTGCCAGGTGCCGGGCAGATCGACGAACTTGAAATCGACCATCTGCGCGTCGTGCTGGCGGGCTAAAGCCAAAGCCGCGTCGATGGCGTTGGCTTGGGGCGACTTCGGCTTAGCTTTGGCTTTGGTCTTGGCTTTGGCTTTGGTCTTGGCCATGAGTCTTCGTTCCTTTCTCGCGTCGAACAACTTTAAAATGGCTAAAAAATAAAGATTTAATAGTACGATGCTGTAAATTAGCTGTCAAGCTAGCTAGGAAGCTAGTCTTGACAAGCAATCGGCGGCTTTTATTATATCTCAGAAGCTCAGAGAACCTCAGTATTTATCTGGCGTTTATGCCGCTGGACGATGCTTTCCGGCCATGGCCACTAGCCCACTATCCAAACGCGAAATCCAAGTCCTGCTTGCCTTGGTCAAAGCCCACGTCGCCCTTGGCGTTCCGGTTGGCTCACAGACGTTGAACCAACGCGAGGACCTAGGCGTCAGTTCGGCTACCATACGCAATACCTTGGCCTCCTTAGAGGAAAAGGGCTTCGTCGCCCAGCCCCATGTCTCGGCGGGCCGCATCCCCTCTGAAAAGGGCTACCGATTCTACGTGCAGCGCTGCATGGCGATGGCCGACACTGGCTACGAGGCTGAGACCACCCTGCGGCAGCAGCTAGAAGCCGCACAGCAGGAGGGTGATTACGAGGAGATCCTGCATCAACTGGCGAGGACTATCGGCGACCTGTCAAACCAACTCGGGTTGGTTTTGGCCCCGCGCTTCAAGCAGGGTATCTTTCACAAACTGGAACTTTGGCACTTTGGGCAGCGTCGTCTGTTGCTCGTCGTCACGATCCGCGGAGGCCTGACAAAGAGCTTGATGATCGAGATAGATTGCGCGGTGTCGCAGCGCGATTTAGAGGCCCTGAGTCGGCTTTTTAACGAGCGCTTACACGGCTTGACGATGGCTGAAATCCAAAACGCGGTCGAGGTACGCATGGCCGAGTTAGGGCCAGTCCCGCGGCCGGTGGTGGAGGCCATCGTAGGTCATATCGAGGGCTTGGCTATCACGCGCGGTGCCGACCTCCACGTCTCGGGTACTGGCAATCTCTGTCTAAAGCCCGAATTTGACGATCCGAGCCACGTGGCTAGTTTGGTCGATTTAGTGGAGAAAAAGGACATCCTCGCCCAGCTTATGAGCGAGCGGCGTGGCGTGGTCATCACCATTGGTTCCGAGCACCGGCCGCGAGCGATGGGGCGATGCAGTATGGTGACGGCTAGCTACGAGGTTACCGGAGCTAGAGGCGTGATCGGCGTAATTGGTGTAATTGGCCCGACGCGCATGCCCTATAGATCCTTGGTGAACTTGGTCAACTGCGCGGCCTCCCGAGCGGCAAATCTGATCTGCTAACGAACTTTTATCCCAATCTATCACAATTTAAGAGTAAGGACTGTCGATGAGCGAGTGCGAAACTCAGGACCACGGCGCAGCGGACGAGGCGAGCGCGGAGGGTTCTGGCGCGTCGCCGGACGAAGCGGCGAAGCCATGCAAACAAGCAGCGACCGAAGCGCAAAAAGAAGTAGCGGCGGAGTCGCAGGAAACAGCAGTAGAATCACAGGACGATGGGCTGGCCGAACTCGAGACAGTGCGCGCCGAGGCGGCGGCTAATTACGACCGCTATGTGCGGGCGGTCGCTGAGTTGGATAACTACCGCAAGCGCACGGTGCGGATGCGGGCGGAAACGCGGGATGAGGTCTTGCGCGATATCTTGTTGCAAGTCGCGCCCATCTTGGACAACTTGCGCCGCGCCCTTCGTCAGGAGACCCAAGAAGCCGAGTTACTCAAGCAGGGCATCGAATTGATCTGTGGTCAGTTCAACGATGTTCTCAAAGGCTATGGACTCGCCGAGATTGAGGCACTCGGCCGGCCTTTTGACCCCGAAGTCCACGAGGCCCTAGCTGAGGTTCCAGACGACGGACACGCTCCCGGTACGGTCATTGAGGAGATGGAAAAGGGCTACAAACTCAACGACAAGGTAGTTCGTTGCGCACGCGTCGTCGTCAGTAAGGCGAGTGCGGAGAGTTGAGGAACTGAATGTCTAAAAGGGACTACTACGAAGTACTGGGCGTCGAACGAGACGCCAGCGAAAGTGCGATCAAAGGAGCTTACCGCAAGAAGGCTCTGAAGTACCATCCTGATCGCAATCCTGGAGACGCCGCGGCCGAGGAGCAATTCAAGGAGGCATCCGAAGCATACGAAGTGCTTTCAGATCACGAGAAGAAAGCCGCGTACGATCGCTATGGACACGCCGGCGTTGAGGGCAATTTCGGGCGCGGTGGCTTTCAGTGGTCGGATTTTACGCATGCGGGCGATTTTCAAGACATTTTCGGCGATATTTTCGAGAGCTTCTTTGGCGGGGGGCGACGGTCGCGGGGGAGATCGGTGAAGCCAAAGGGCCGCGATTTGAAAATTAAGGTGGCCTTGACGCTAGAAGAGATCGCCACAGGCGTCGAAAAGAACATCGCCTTGACGCGCTTGCAGCGCTGCAAAAGCTGCGATGGAACCGGTGCGGCTAGTGGAGCAGATCGCAAAGTCTGCAGTACTTGCGGTGGGCAGGGCCAAGTACAACAGATGGCGCGCACCCTCTTTGGTCCGTCTATGACCGTGGTGACGTGTCCGGCCTGCGAAGGGGAAGGATACATTGTGTCCAATCCTTGTCCAGAGTGCCGGGGCGAGGGCCGCGAGCGCGGCCAAACGACTCTGACGGTGCGCATTCCCATGGGCGTCCAAGAAGGCAACTACATTCCATTGCGAGGCCAAGGCGAGGTCGGGCCACGCGGAGGACCGGCCGGAGATTGCTTGGTTTTTATAGAAGAAAAAGAGCACGACTATTTTATCCGCGATGGCAACCACGTGATCTATCGCTTGCCTTTGGGGTTTGCCCAAGCTGTCCTAGGCGCGGAAGTAGAAGTCCCGACCTTGTCAGGTAAGGCCCTGTTGAAGATCCCCGCTGGCACCCAATCAGGGCGCGTCTTCCGCATGGGGGGCCGGGGCATTCCAGACGTCAACGGCCGCGGTGTCGGCGACCAGCTAGTCGAGGTCGTCTTGTGGACTCCCGAGGGCCTCAGCCGACGGGAGCGCGAGCTTTTTGCGGAGTTGGCCGAGCTCGAAAAAGAGCGCGTGGCCAAAGAGGGCGAGGGCTTCTTCGCCAAAGTGCGCAAGGCATTCGGCTCCTAAGAGTAGGTACACTTGTCCGTTCCCCGAATCGGCCCCCTAGCCCAAGTGCGTCATACCGTCGCCATTGCCAGTGCCAAAGGCGGCGTGGGTAAATCGACTGTAAGTATCAACTTGGCCGTGAGTCTGGCGGCCCAAGGCGCTCGCGTCGGGCTGCTCGACGCCGATATCTACGGCCCGAGCATCCCGTTGATGATGGGTATCAGGCAGCAGCCCGCCACCGGGCAGGAGGGCACTATGCGTCCGGTGTACAAGGCTGGGGTCGCCCTGATGTCGATTGGTTTTATCGCCGGCGAGGACGCGCCCGTGGTCTGGCGGGGGCCGCTCCTAGCCCGGGCTTTACAGCAGTTTTTGCATCAAGTAGAGTGGGAGGCACTCGACTATTTATTTATTGATCTGCCGCCTGGCACTGGGGATGTGCCGCTTACCTTGAGCCAAGCTGTGGCTCTTTCTGGTGCCTTGATCGTGACTACGCCGCAGAGCGTAGCGCTGGAGGATGTGGAACGGGGCATTGCCATGTTTTCCAAGGTCGAGGTGGATATTCTCGGGATCGTCGAAAACATGAGCTATTACCTGTGTAGCCAATGCGACCAACGCCATGAGATTTTCGGATGTGGTGGCGGACGCGAGGCCGCGGAGCGGTTGGGGTTGCCCTTCTTGGGAGCGTTGCCTCTGTCGGCTGCAATTCGCCAGAGCGGGGATGAAGGACGGGCCGCTCCTGATCCCCTTTTCGACGCCATTGGCGAGGGGCTAGTGGCCGAGTTGCGCCGCTTGGAGGCCAGTGAGTAAGCGGGCTTGGCACTGCTTGCGGCTAACGGTGCCGGCGGCCTGCGCCGAGGACGTGAGCGCGTGGGCGTACGAGTTGGGTAGCTGCGGCCTGCAGGCCGAGGGAGTGGGGGAGTGGACGCAGTTGAGCGCGTACTTTGCAGCCGAGCCAGCATGCGATTTGGCTGGGGTGCGGCGCGAACTGACGCACAGGCTCGCCGTGCTCGGTTTGGCGTTGCCGATCGCTACCGAATGCGTGGAGGAACAGGATTGGGAAGCTGAATGGCGGCGTTTCTTTGCGCCGGTGTGGGCCACCGAGCGGATTGTCGTCCATCCTTTGTGGATTCCAGTCGAACTAGCCGAAGGACAAATCGCCGTGTGCATAGACCCTAAAATGGCCTTTGGCACGGGAGGGCACGAATCGACTCAGCTTTGCTTGCAGGCGTTGGAGAATTGGCTGCGCCCTGGGATGCGCTGTCTGGACTTGGGGACGGGCAGCGGCATTCTCAGCATTGCCGCCGCATTGCTGGGAGCCGGACCGGTGCTCGCCGTGGATATCGACGAGCAGGCCGTGGCTAATGCGCGGGAAAACTTGGTGCAAAACCGCATTGGCTCTGAACAGGTAGAGGTGCGGTTGGGGGGAGTAGAGGCCGTTGTGGAAAGGCCCTTTGACTTGGTCTTGGCCAACATCCAAAGCCATGTGCTGCGCCCCCTTTTGATCCCTTTGCGCGGCTTATTGTCCGCGGATGGATGGATCGCGTTTTCGGGTTTGCTGGCGCGGGAAGAAGCAGCGTTTTGCCGCTGGATCGCAGAAGCTCAATTAGAGGTCGATACCATTTTGGCCAAAGAGGCGTGGATCTGCGTGGTAGCGCGAAACAGTGGAGGGCAATTTGACTAGCATCCTAGTTCTACACGGCCCCAATCTAAACTCGCTGGGAACGCGCGAGCCCGAGGTATACGGTCGGGAGACCTTGGCCGAGATCGACGCGTTGATCGTCGACCACGCGCATCGGCTCGGGGTGCAGGTGCGCTGCCGTCAATCCAATAGTGAGGGTGCGCTAATTGACGCCCTGCAGCAGGCCCAAGAGCAGGGCTTGCTGTTCAACCCGGGGGCCTTTACTCACTATAGCCTTGCCCTGCGCGACGCGGTGGCGGCCAAGGGGTTGCCGACGGTTGAGGTGCATCTGTCCAATGTCCATGCACGGGAATCGTTTCGCCAGCACTCGGTTATCGCGCCCGTCTGCCTCGGGCAAATTGCTGGGTTTGGCAGTTTTAGCTACGTGCTCGGACTAGAGGCTTTGGTGCATCATCTGAGGGGTGCGGAAGGTACTCAGAACGAATAGACGTAGGATACGCCAACGCGCGGCTCGCCGTCGTGGAAACTGAGCTCGGGAAAGATGCGGCGGGTGGTTTTGCGCGGGATCAGGGCCACCCCAAAACTGCCGGCGGCGAGCACCGCCGTGGACCAGCCATAGAGGCGGGCGCGATCGGCTTTGTCGTCGAGCTTTTGGGCGCGGGAGGCCTGGCCGTGTTCGCGGTTGAGGGCCGCTTCGGCTTCGTTGTCGGAAGCCCGGTCGAATTGCAGCCAAGAGAGTAGGCCGAAGGCAAGAGCACCCCCAAGAAAACTGATGTAGGGAAACTCGGTCACCGAGACCGTCTGGGCACCCCCACCGAGGGATTCGAGGGTGATGATCTTGTCGATTTCGGTTTTGTCGAAAGTGAAGATCTGGTCGTTGACGCGGATAATGACCAACTCTTGGTCTTTTTCGATTAGATTGCCTTCCACCAAGCTGCCATCGGCTAGATAGAGGCGAGTGTCTGCCCCGGCAATAGGTGCCGGTTCTGGCTCTGCGAGGGCCGTGCCGGGCTGCAAAACGAGGCACAAGCAGACAACTAATGCCGTATAGCGCTTCATGTTAGGGCTCCTTTTGGTAACTTTTCGCAAATATTATAAGGTTGATACTTAATGTCAATAGATGAGACGGCTGTCGACATGAGCTGTTCCGGCCAACGCGAGGCCGCGGCCGAACTCGCCGGAATGACGATTGCCCAGATACGCGCACGAGTAGCGGAGTGGAAAAGCGGCGATCCGGGTTGGGCCGTGCTCGAAAAGGATCGCCGCGTTGGCGTCCGGCGCTTGGTAGTTGAGCGGCGGCGGCGCGATGCACGGGAGCAAGCGGAATCTCAGCGTCGTGAGCGACTCCTGCATTTTGAACGACGCCTTTGGGCGCAAGGGGTGCGCCGAGTAGCTGGTGTTGATGAGGCGGGGCGCGGTTGCTTGGCGGGGCCTGTGGTGGCGGCCGCGGTCATCTTGTCGCCGGACTGCGTCATCGCCAAGGTCGATGATTCCAAGAAGCTGTCGCGCACCCAGCGCGAGGCTCTGTACGAGAAGATCGCGGCCAAGGCTATAGCTGTGGGAATAGGACAAGTCGAGGCTGCGGAGATCGACCGGTTGAATATCCTGCAAGCCTCGCTCAAGGCCATGCGCTTGGCGCTGGATAATTTGTCCACTCCGCCCGCCCGGGTGCTGATTGACGGACACCTGCCGGCGCGCAGTCCCTATCCCGAGCAAGCCATCATCGACGGAGACGCTCGCTCGCTATCGATTGCCGCGGCCTCGATCGTGGCCAAAGTACACCGCGACCGCTTGATGTGCGAATGCGACGGCCACTATCCCGAATACGGGTTTGCCGCACACAAGGGCTACGGCAGTGCCGCGCACTTAGCCGCACTTGACGCGCATGGTCCTTGCCCATTGCATCGTCGCAGTTTTGGCCCGGTGGCTGCACGGATTGTCGCGCCGCGCTCGGAGCTTTTTCTCTCGTTTGAGGAGGGCATATGCGACTGCGCCAACCTCGCCGAGTTAGAGCGGTTGGGACAGTTAGTCAAAGAAGCCGCCGACGAGTTGGTCGCCGATGAACTAGCGGCCTTGAGAAGGGCCTATCGGGAGCAGCGCGATAGGCTAGGGGACATTGGGCGGCGGGGCGAAGCAGAGGCCGCGGCGTATTTAGAAGAACGAGGTTATCGAATTCAGGAGCGTCGATATCGCGCGGCTGGAGGCGAGATCGACTTGGTGGCCGAAGACAGAGACGAGCTGGTTTTTGTCGAGGTAAAGACCAGCCAGCGTGCGTCGCGCCCCGAACAAAGGGTGGATCTCGCCAAGCGGCAGCGTCTGACGCGGGTTGCCCGGCACTATATCCAATACTGCACCGCAACCGATCCGGTCTGCCGCTTCGACGTGATCTCCGTGTGGCTGCGCACAACCGGCGCAGAAATTGAGCACTGGCCGGACGCGTTCAAACCCTTCGATCAAGCAGCTAATTCGCTATAGACAATCTGGCCGCCGACGATGGTGGCTACGGCTTTGCCCTTTAGGTGGTACCCGGCAAAGGGGGTGTTCTGCGATTTGGAGCGGAAGTGCGCGGGGACGACCTCCCATTCGTGCGTCAGGTCGAGCAGGGTCAAATCCCCAGGCATCCCCGGAGTGAGCGCACCCCCGGGCAGGCGCAAGATGCGCGCCGGGTGGCAGGTCCAGCACGCGATGGCTTCTTGCAGGGACAAAACGCGGTCCACCAAATAGGTCAAGGTGAGGCCGACGGCCGTCTCTAGACCGACAATGCCCATGGGAGCTTGGGTTAGAGGTTGGAATTTTTCCGCGGCCGTGTGCGGCGCGTGGTCGGTCGCAATGACCTCTATGGTGCCATCGGCTAGCCCCGCGAGCATGGCCTCGACATCGGCGTCCTCGCGCAGCGGCGGGCTCATCTTGGCGGCCGTGCCGTGGCGCTCGACCTCGCGGTCGGTGAGGACGAAGTGATGGGGTAGCACTTCGCAAGTCACGGGTAGGCCGTCGGCTTTGGCTCGTCGGACCAATTGCGCGGTGCCGGCCGTGCTGATATGGGCGATGTGCAAAGGGCCGCCGGTCTGGCGGACGAGCTCTATATCGCGGGCGACCATCTCCTCCTCACCTGCTGCGGGCATCCCCTTGACGCCGAGGCGCGTGGCCACTTCTCCGGCGTGCATACAGCCGCCGGCCGTAAGTGCCTTGACCTCTTCGTGCGGGAAGATGGGTCGCTCGAGATCGCGGGCGATTTCGAGCGCACGTCGCATCAGGGTCTCGTCTTCGACCGGATCGCCGTCGTCGGAAAAGGCTACCGCGCCCAAGTCGGCCAATTCCGCGAGGGGGGCGAGCGCACCGCGCCCTTGGCGACCTACTGTTATACAGGCGATTGGATAGTAGCGCACCGCGGCTGTCTGCGCTCGCTCCAGCATTAACTGCAAGTGATCGCGGCTGTCTGGGGGAGGATTGGTATTGGGCATGGCCGCCACTGCGCAGATGCCACCAGCGGCGGCGGCGGTGGTGCCGCTCTGAATGGTCTCCTTGTGTTCGTAACCTGGTTCGCGGAGATGAGTGTGGATGTCGATAAAACCCGGAGCAACGACCAAGCCAGTCGCCATGAGGACGGGTACATCTGGCGGCGTTGGGAGGATCGGGGCCGACTCGACTATTTTTCCTTGGCGGATGAGGATGTCTCCTAGGACATCGGTGCCGTTGGCTGGGTCGATGAGGCGTCCTTGGCGGACGAGCAAGTCGGCAGAAAATTTAGACATGGGCGAGTGCGGCGAGTGGGGCGAGTGAGTCGATGGTTTCCTCTATAGTCAACGGGTCGCCGTTTAGCTCTAGACCTCGTTGTCGCAGGCGGCGAGCCAACTGGACGGACTGGGGTGCCGCGAGCCCGCTGATAGACTCGAATTCTGGATGAGCGAGCACGGCGCGAGCCGCCCCTTGTAGTTCAATGCGTCCTTGGCGCAGAACCACTACGTGGGTGGCTAGGCGTCCGATTAGCTCCATATCGTGGCTGATCAGCACGAGCGTGCGGCCTTGCTTGCTTAGCTCGGCGCAGAGTTGGCACAAACTGGCCGTAGTCTGGGGATCGAGGCCGGCGGTCGGTTCGTCGAGCACTAAGACCTCTGGATCCATGGCGAGGACGCCGGCGAGCGCGACGCGACGCCTTTCGCCGCCGCTCAATGAGAGGGGCTGGCGCGGCCCGAACTCTGCCAGCGGCATATCTACTAAGGCGAGTGCGCGCGCCACGAGGCCATCGACGCGCTCGGGCGCCAAGCCGAGGTTGCGCGGCCCAAAGGCCACATCCTCAGCCACGGTTTCGGCGAAGAGTTGGAGTTCGGGAAACTGGAAGGCCAAGCCGACGCGCTGGCGCACGAGAGCCGGGGGCTGGGAGTCGATGTTGCAGTCGTCGAGGAATACGCGACCACGCGAGGGTTTGAGCAGGGCATTGAAGTGCTGGGCAAGGGTGGTCTTGCCCGCGCCGTTGGTGCCTACGAGGGCTAGGACAGCACCGGCGGGGATGTCCATGGTGATGTCTCGGATGCCGCGTCGCTGGGTGGGTAGATGCTCGTCGTAAAGGTGTGTCAGTGCTTCGGTCGCTAACTTGCGCGGGGTGAGTGGCAGCGAAGTGGGCGGAGTCCAAGGGGGAAGGGACGCTTGGGGTTTTAACGTGGCTAGTGCGTCGGACAAGGTGTCTAGCTCCAAGGGGAGCTTAGCCAGCGACAAGTGAGCAGCGAGGGTGCTTGCAAAGGGCCGATCGAGGCCGAGCGCCCGGAGCTTGGGCAGGTCGTCGGCAAAGAGGGTGGCAGGGGAACTGTCCGCATGGACCCGACCTGCGTGGAGGACGATGACGCGGTCGGCGCGTGCGGCTTCTTCCGGGGATTGGGTGATGAGTATGGTCGCGATGTCGTATGCAGTGCGCAGTCGCTGGAGCAACTCGGCCACTTGTTGTCTTTCACCGGGATCGAGCAGGGCTGTCGATTCGTCCAAAACGAGATAGCGCGGTCGCATGGCCACCACTGCGGCAATAGCCACGCGCTGCTTCTCGCCGCCGGAGAGCTTGTGTGGAGGATAGCGGCGATAGGCTTCGAGGTCGAAAGCGGCGAGCGTTTCTTCGACGCGGCAGTGAATTTCAGCGCTGGCTAGGGCTAGATTTTCCAAACCAAAGGCCAATTCGTCGGCGACCGTGGTGGCGACTAGCTGATCGTCTGGATGTTGTAAGATCATGCCGACTCGCTGGCGGATGGCGCGGAGTTGGGTCGGGTCGCTGGCGTCCATGCCATCGACGAGAACCCGGCCCGTTTGCGGCTGTAGGAGTCCGTTTAGGCAGTGCGCGAGGGTGGTTTTGCCCGAGCCGTTGGCCCCGATGAGGGCGATGTCTTCTCCAGGGCTGATGTGGAGATCAATGGAGCGCAAAGCGGCTAGGCCCCCGCGATAGCGCAGGCTGAGTTTTTCGACGCGGATCATAGGGCGGCAGCATACGGCAAAAGAATTTTGCCGTCAAGGCGTCAAGTTGACAGCTAGAAGTGGAGATTGTTTATTCAAATTCAAGGATTTACGAAAATAAGGAGCGTTGCTAATTGCGTACGCTCGCAACGTGCTTGGGTGAAGATTATGGCTTTTACGAGCAAGATACGGTGTCGGTGGATTTGGGTGCTCGCGATTGGATTCGCGGGGTGCAGCGAATCGGACGAGGAACTCCAGATCGTCGGTCCCGATCTGCCGGAAGGGCCGGGTCGCGTTTACCCCATTTCAGCCGTTAGCTTCACGTCCAATGACAGTGTCGAAGTGAGCGCACTTTTTGGCACGGCCGAGGGCGGCGAATCGCTACCCGTAGTGATCCTCCTACACGATCTGGGCGGGAACAAATCCAACTGGTTGAACAATACTGGCACATACGTGGCGTTGCTCGAGCGCGGCTACGCCGCCTTGGCCATCGACATGCGCGGACACGGCGAGACTCCACTCCCCGATGGCCGAGAGACCTTGGAATTGAGCGATCTGGAACAAAGCTTTCTCGATGTCCACGCTGCGCTAATCTGGTTGCAGAGCCAGTCCAAGATCGATATCAGCCGCATTGCGGTCGTGGGTAGTGGCTCGGGGGGCAATGTAGCCTACGTGTGTTCAGGTGTTTTCCCCGAGCTCATAAAAACCGGCGTCTCCCTCTCGCCTGGGCTGTGGGCGTCCACCTCGCTGGAGCCGTTGGTCATCGGGACTGGCCTTGAATCGTTTGGTCCGCGGTCCGTACTTTTTATGGTAGGCGATCAGGACCAAATCGCTGTGAGCGAGGACCGCATCCTTAGCTATAAAGATTTCGCTTCTCTCCTAGAGGAAAAAACGGCCGAGCCGAAGGGTTTGCGCGTTTTTACAGACTCGGCTGACCACGGCTATGCCTTGCTCGACAATGTGGCCGAGGCGCAGGATATGTTTTTCCTCTGGTTGGAGGAAAACCTCTAAACAGCACTTCACCCGCGGTGCCAGCGATGTACTCGCCGCCTGCCATTGCCGTCGTCATTCCCGCCTGCGACGAAGAAGAAGCCATCGGCAAGGTGCTGCAAGACATACCAAATATCGCACAGCAGATTATCGTCGTCGATAATGGTTCGGCCGACCGCACCGCCGAGGTGGCCCGTTGCTTAGGTGCCTGCGTCGTCGTCGAGCCACGCCGTGGCTATGGCCAGGCCTGTCTAACGGGCATGGCCCATCTCAATGGCCCGGATATCGTCGTCTTTCTCGACGGCGATTACAGCGATTACCCCGAGGACATGCGAGCTATAGTAAGACCGATCATTGCCGACGGCGCCGATATGGTCATTGGTTCTCGGGTCTTAGGCCAGCGAGAAAAGGGGGCTCTTTTGCCGCAGGCTCGCTTTGGCAACTGGTTGGCGACCTTCTTAATCCGCCTGTTGTTTGGCGTTGCTTTTACGGATTTGGGGCCTTTTCGCGCATTGCGCTACGACGCGCTCATGCGGCTAGAGATGCAGGATCGCAACTTTGGTTGGACCGCGGAGATGCAAGTCAAGGCCGCTCGGCTGGGTCTGCGCGCGGTCGAAGTGCCTGTGCGCTATCGCCGTCGCATCGGCGGTTCCAAAATCACCGGAACACTCAGCGGTACGCTAAGGGCCGGATACAAAATTCTCTGGACTATTTTCCGCTATGTGCGATGGCGTCCTAGGCCGTCTCGGGGATAGGTTGATACCGCTCAATGCGCTTGATGGACTACGACTTTGACCTGCCCGATGCCCTGATCGCCCAACGCCCAATGCCCGAGCGGGACCAAGCGCGACTGTTGCTCTTGAACCGAGCCGATGGCTCGTTGCAGCACCTGCACTTCGGGGCTATCGTCGATCAGCTCGCGCCTGGCGACGCCCTAGTATTGAACCAAACACAGGTCGTGCCAGCTCGGCTCAGGGGGCGTAAGGTTGCTACCGGAGGCCGGATTGAGTTGCTGCTGCTCAGGCCGCTCGCTGCGGGCGATTGGCTAGCGATGGGGCGGCCTAGTCGGGGGTTAAAATCAAAGACGAAGTTGGAATTTGGCGACGGAGCGGTGAAAGCGCACATCGTCGAGCAGGTTGCGCCGGGGCGGTTTCGCGTGCGCTTTGCCGTTGAAGACGTGCTGGCGCGGCTGGAAGAGATCGGAGAAATACCGCTACCGCCCTATATTCGGCGTCCGCCCGAAGCCGCAGATCGGGAGCGTTATCAGACGATCTATGCGGCGCGTCCGGGGGCTGTTGCCGCCCCCACGGCCGGCCTGCACTTTACCCCTCAGTTAATCGAGGAGATTGCCGCCAAAGGCGTGGCGGTCCTGAAGGTGCTTTTGCACGTGGGGCCGGGCACGTTCGAGCCGGTGCGCTGCGCTGATCCGCGCCAGCATGTACTCGAGCCTGAATACTGCGAAATCGACGAGTCGGTGGCGGCTGCGCTCAGTCGTTGTCGTGCAGGTGGTGGGCGCATCGTCGCCGTAGGTACTACCGTGGTGCGGACTTTGGAGTCAAGCGTTGATGCGGAGGGCAAGGTGTGCGCCTGCGGAAGATTTGCCAATGCTTTCATCTATCCACCCTACGCATTCAAAGCGGTCGATGCGTTGGTGACCAACTTTCACCTGCCCCGTTCGAGCCTGTTGTTGCTCGTGGCGGCGTTTGTCGGGCGGGAACGGCTTTTGGCCGCCTACTGCGAGGCCGTAGAGCGGGGCTATCGCTTTTACAGCTATGGCGATGCTATGATGATTGTGTGAGGTCATGGAAAGCATAACCGCCATCATCCCGGCCGCTGGGCGGGGGCAACGCATGGGAGCAGGTCAGCCCAAACAGTACCTCCCGTTAGGGGGGCGGCCTGTGCTCTGGCACGTACTCGCAGGTCTTGAAGCGAGCCCGCTGGTGGCCGATATCGTCTTGGTCGTGCGGCGCGAGGACATGGACTATTGCCGCCGCCAATTGAGTGAAAGCGGGGGTTTTGCCAAAGTCGCCGCCCTCGTGCCCGGGGGGGCTGAGCGCAGTGAATCCGTGTATCGAGGCTTGCAGGAAACCCGCGCTGATATGGTTTTGATACACGACGCCGTGCGGCCGTTTATTTCCGCAGGGCTGCTGGAAAGGGTGGTCGCCGCCACTCGCGAGCACGGAGCGGCGCTACCTGCTTTGCCGGTGGTAGAGACGATCAAGGAAGTGGCGGACGATCGGGTCGTCGGTACGCCGCACCGCGAGCGGCTGTGGCAGGCGCAGACCCCGCAGGGCTTTGACCGCGAGTTACTGCTGAGGGCATACCACGCGGCTGGAAGCGACGCGATGGCTACCGACGATGCCGCGCTAGTTGAGCGACTGGGCCACACGGTCTGCGTCGTGCCCGGTGAAGCCGACAACCGCAAGCTCACCACGCCCGAGGATCTGGCGTGGGCGGAATGGCGAGTTCGCACCAGAGAGGAGGTGCCTACTATGGGCTTGCGCATAGGACAGGGCTACGACGTGCATCGCTTGGAGGCAGGGCGTCCCCTGATTTTGGGCGGGGTCGTCGTGCCCTTTGATCGGGGGTTGGCGGGCCACTCGGACGCGGATGTGCTGACTCATGCCATAATTGACGCGCTTTTGGGTGCCTTGGCGGCCGGCGATATCGGCCAGCTCTTCCCCGACTCGGACGCGCAATATAAAGATATATCGAGCTTGGTGCTGCTCAAGCAGGTCGGCACCCTGATAGCGGATCGAGGGGCGCGAGTCCTACACATCGACGCCGTCGTCGCAGCCGAGCAGCCCAAGCTCGCGCCACACCTAGCTGCGATGCGCCAAACGCTAGCGACGACCTTGGGCCTAGAAATGGGACAGGTTTCGCTCAAAGCCACCACGACCGAACACTTGGGCTTCGTCGGGCGCGAGGAAGGCATGGAAGCTCAAGCCGTGGCCCTTTTGGCGCTCTAAAGTATGGCAGAATATTTGGACTCTCTGCTCGCGGCCCTGTCTGGCGTTGATCCGCTATGGGTGTATGGCATCTTGTTGCTTAGTGCCTTTTTGGAAAACATCGTGCCACCCATACCGGGCGATACGGTGGTGGTGTTCAGCGCCTATTTGGTGGGGCGCGGCCTCTTGGATATAGGGCCGGTTTTTTTTGCGACTTGTGCCGGGGGCTTGGCTGGATTTTTAGTCATGTACTATTTGGGCTATAGCCGCGGGCGCGCCTTTTTCGCCGGCCGTCGGGGTACAGCAAAACTGGCCCAAGCCGAGCAGTGGCTCAGTCGCTACGGCGTCGCGCTCATTTTAGGCAACCGATTTTTAAGCGGCATTCGGTCGGTTATCGCCATCGGTGCTGGTCTGGGACGCATGCCTTGGCCGACTGTCGTGCTCTGCGGTGCGATCGGCATGGCAGTTTGGAATGGATTGCTGCTTTACGCCGGAATTTTGGTGGGTGAAAACTGGGAACAGGTCACGGAATTGCTCGCGCAATACAATAGATTATTAGTGGGGATCCTCTGCTTGGTAGGGGCCGTGCTAACTTGGCGTTGGTGGCGCAAACGGCGAGTGGCCCAACCTTGACAAGCACGGATAGAGGGCTTAGGTTAGACGATTTCTATAATAATCTGAGAAAAGACGATGAACGACATTACTTACGCTCCTAAAGTGGGCGAAATCAAGCGGCAATGGTTTGTGATTGATGCCACCGATAAGGTGCTAGGGCGACTGGCTTCGGAAATTGCTCAGGTGCTGCGCGGCAAAGGCAAGCCTGAATACGCTCCACATGCCGATGTGGGCGACCACGTCATCGTGATTAATGCCGACAAGGTAAAAGTCACGGGTAACAAGGCCGAAAAAAAGGTCTATTATCGCCACACCGGCTATCCAGGTGGCTTGCGGGTCACGCCCTATAGCCGCATGGCCGAACGGCATCCCGACCGCATCATCCGCAAGGCCGTGCGGGGTATGCTGCCGCACACCAAATTGGGGCGGACGCAGCTAAAGAAGCTCCGCATTTATGCCGGCGGCGAACACCGACACCAAGCGCAAAACCCCCAGCCTCTCAACCTTTAAGCCAAAGGCAACGCGCCCATGCCCTTAGAAAGCTATGAAGCGACCGGCCGCAGAAAGACCTCGGTCGCCCGAGTGCGCATGCAGCTCGGCAATGGCAGTATTTACATGAACGGTCGCACGGTCAGCGAGTACCTGCGCCGAGATGCCCTAGAGATGATCCTCGTCCAGCCTCTGGATCTGACCGAGGCGCGGCACACGTTCGACATCCACATTTCGACCTCTGGCGGCGGCCTACGGGGTCAGGCCGGTGCCGCCTGCTTGGGCATTGCCCGCGCCTTGGTGCAGTACGACCCGCAAAAGCGGGAAGTGTTGAAGAAAGGCGGCTTTTTGACGCGCGATGCCCGCGAGAAAGAGCGCAAGAAGTACGGATTGGCTGGTGCGCGCAAGCGCTTCCAGTTCTCCAAGCGCTAGTTCCATTCCAATACACACGCTTCTTGATGCACGGCAGAGAGTGTCCCGTGGGCGTTCGGCGTCTGCGGGTTCTGTGTGTAAATGAAGGAGGCGGAGGCCCAACTAAACATTTAGGAGCGACCATGGCTGACTTCACTATCCGCGACTTGCTGGAAGCGGGGACCCACTTCGGGCACCAGACCCGGCGTTGGAACCCCAAGATGCGGCCCTACATCTTCACCGAGCGCAACGGTATCCACATCATCGACCTGCAAAAGACGGTGGGCAAGGTCGAGGCTGCTTGCGAGGCCGTGCGCCAGACGGTGCGCGCCGGGCGCGCCGTGTTCTTTGTCGGCACGAAGAAACAAGCAGCCGAACTCGTGCGGCAGGAAGCTGAGCGTTGTGGCATGTTTCACGCCACCGAGCGCTGGCTTGGCGGGATGTTGACCAACTGGCAGACCATCCGCCAAAGCATCCGGCACCTAGAGCATCTCGACCGCATCTCGACCGACGGCACCTACGAGAACCTCAAGAAAAAAGAAGTTCTGCTGCTCGAAAAAGAACGCGCCCGCCTCCAGCGGACCTTGGCCGGCATTCGCAACATGGGTGGTTTGCCTGGCTTGATCTTTATCATAGACATCAAGAAGGAGCACATCGCCGTGCGCGAGGCGGCCAAGCTGGGCATTCCCGCCGTGGCCATCGTCGATACCAACTGCGATCCCGACTTGGTGACCTATCCGATTCCCGGCAACGACGATGCCATCCGCTCGATCGCCCTCATCACGCGCCTCATTGCCGATGCGGTGATTGAGGGTAGAGCCGAAGCCGAAGCCGAGAAAGCGGCGCGCGACGACAAGCAAGAGGCCGAACAAGCCGAAGAGGCCCCGGCGAATGTAGCCGAGGCCACCGCATAGCTAGATCAACTATTTTTGAAAGCAAATGACGATGACTCAGATTACCGCACAAAGCGTCCGAATGCTCAGGGAGAAAACGGGCTTGGGCATGATGGATTGCAAGAAAGCCCTGCAAGAAACCGGCGGCGACAGCGAAAAGGCCATTGAGTACTTGCGCAAGCAGGGCCTGTCCGCGGTGGAGAAACGAGCCGGCCGCGACGCCAGCGAGGGCCTAATCCAAGCGTATATTCACCAAGGTAGCCGCCTCGGTGTGCTGTTAGAGGTCAACTGCGAAACCGACTTCGTCGCTCGTACCGACGACTTCCAGACCTTTGCTAAGGATGTGGCCATGCACATTGCCGCTTCTCAGCCTTTGGCGGTCAATCGGGAGAGCATTCCCGCCGACGCCGTGGAAAAGGAGCGAGCCATCTACCTCGAACAGGCCAAAAACGAGGGCAAGCCCGAGCACATTGCCGAAAAAATCGTCGAAGGCCGCATGGAGAAGTTCTATCAGGAAAATTGCCTGCTGGAACAGGTCTTCGTCAAAAATCCCGACCAAACCGTCGGCGAATTGGTCACCGAGCTAACCGCTAGGATCGGCGAGAAAATTACCGTGCGTCGCTTTGAGCGGTTCGTTTTGGGAGAAGACGCCTGAAAACACCTTGAGGCCGCCATGTTGGAAGAGGTTCTTGAAACAGTAAAAGAGGCTATGGATAAGGCCATTGAGTCTCTGCGCCGCGACCTAGCCGCTATCCGCACGGGGCGGGCCTCGGTTGCCATGCTCGACAACGTGCGGGTGGATTACTACGGCCAACAGACACCGCTCATTCAAGTGGCGACGATCAGCGTCCCCGAGCCGCGCTTGTTGGCGATCAAGCCTTGGGAGGCGACCTTAATTCCCGTGATTGAAAAGGCCATTCTCGCCGACAAGAGCTTGGGGCTCAACCCGGCCAACGACGGTGCCATCATCCGGCTGCCCATTCCCGAACTGACCGAGGAGCGGCGGCTAGAAATCACCAAAGTCGCCCGGCATCGAGCCGAAGAAGGGCGAGTTGCCGTGCGCCATGCGCGGCGCGACGGGATCGACTTGCTCCAAGAAGCGCAAAAGGACGGAGATATTTCCGAAGACGAGTCGCGCAGTGTGCAGAAAAAGGTGCAGGAGTTGACCGCTGAATACGTAGCCTCCATTGACGAGATCATTGAGAATAAGGAAAAGGAGATCATGGAGGTCTGAGCGGCCCCTGCTCTCCGGTCATTCCGAAGCATAGCCTCGTTTTGTCGTTCTACTACATCCTATGGTCCATGCGCCCCCGGCAGTGGATCAAGAATGTCTTCGTTTTTCCCGCCCTCGTCTTTTCCGCCCATCTATTTGAAGTTTCCTATCTGGTCCGCAGTTTAGGAGCAGCCCTCTGCTTCGTCTTGCTAAGCGGCGGCGTCTATTTGTTCAACGACATCTTCGACCGCCAGTACGACCGCCTACATCCCCGAAAGCGCCACCGGCCAATTGCCGCTGGCCACCTGTCCGTCGCGTTGGCTTGGGGGGCGGCTTTGACGGTGTTGGCCCTTGCGTTGGCTGGCGCGTTTTGGCTGCACGCTCATTTGGGGTGGGTGGCTGTGCTCTATGCAGCACTCAATGCGGCGTATTCGTTTCGACTCAAGCGCGTGGTGTTGGTGGATGTGCTGAGTGTGGCCGCGTGTTACCTACTGCGTGCCGTCGGCGGCGGCCTAGTCATCGAGGTGTCCATTTCCACTTGGTTTGCCGTCTGTATCTTCGCGCTGGCGCTCTTTGTGGCTGTGGTCAAGCGCCGCCAGGAAATCGTGCAACTGGCGGCTGCGGCTGCGGATCACCGCGCCATTCTCAAAGAATACAGCCTGCCTTTTCTCGACCAAATGATCGCTGTCCTCACGGCTGTGACCGTGGTCTGCTACGCGCTGTACGCGATGGGGGTGGGTGGCGCAGAAGATGCGCGATTGCAGTGGACGATCCCTTTTGTGCTCTACGGCGTGTTGCGCTATCTCTATTTAGTCTATCACCGGGGGCAGGGGGACGACCCGACAGCAGTTGTCTGGAGTGATCGGCCTTTGCAGGTCAACGCCTTGCTCTGGCTAGCGGCTAGCCTATTCGGGCTGTACGCTTAACCGAGACATTGGCATCCGCGGCGACATTGAACGCACACGCATTCAAGTGGATTGCCGCTGGAGGTGCCGCCGCTGTAGAAACGGGTGCCCGCTCGCGTGCGGCTGTTGCGCTTTTTCACAATCAACTCCCAACGGCTGGATCACCACGCGGTCCAGCCGCCGTCCACCGGTACGATGGTCCCATTGACATAGCTGCTGGCCTTTGAGCACAAAAAGAGCAGGGCAGTGGCCAGCTCTGCGGGCTGACCGAAGCGGCCCTGCGGCGTAAAGGTGCGCAAGCGGGTGCTCATCTTCTCGTTGTCGAGGGCGGTCTCGGTCATTTCGGTGGGGAAGTAGCTGGGGGCGATAGCGTTTGCCGTGATGCCGTGTCTGCTCCACTCCACGGCTTGCGAGCGCGTCAGTCCTACGAGTCCGTGCTTGCTGATCGTATAGGCGCTTAATCCGTTGATTACCGAGGCTCCCAAGCCGTAGATCGAGGCGATATTGACGATGCGGCCCGCTCCAGATTCGCGGAGTAGGGGAAAGCAGGCTTTGGCGAGCAGCCACTGGGCTTTGAGATTGAGATCAACGACCGCGGCAAAGTCTTGCTCGGCCATATCTTCGAGGCGGACGCGGGTGGCCGTGCCGGCATTGGCGACCAAGATATCGCAGCCGCCGAGTCGCGTGCGCACTTGCTCGGGCAGGGCCGCGATGGCGGCGTGGTCGCTGAGGTCGGTCGCGTGTGCGTGGATGGTTCCGGCGCGATCTTGCAATTCGTTAGCCACTGCTTCAAGGCGCTCTTGGCGGCGGGCGATGGCGAGGACGTCAGCACCTGCCGAGACGAGGACTCGGGCTAGTTCGGCACCTAAGCCACTGGAGGCCCCTGTGACGATGGCTTTGCGGCCTGAGCAGCCGAAGAGGTCGTGTAGATAGTCTTTACTGTGCATGGGGTGTAAGGTAATGGATGCGTCTGGAGCGGCGCAAACAGTACCGCCGCCTAGAATTGCGTCCGACCTTTTCTAGCGCACAGGAGGCAGTAGGCGATGGTTGCAAATGGGATTACCAAAACTGTGGTCCCGCTGGCGTGGACCTTGGTGGAGCGAAATTTGAGTGCGCTGGCGACGAGTGCTGCCGGAGGTACTACCGCCCTCTACGGCGATTCGCGTCGAAGCGGGGCTGGAGTGCTTCTGCAATACGCCGAGTTACGCCTTCCTGCGGGCGATGGGGCCGGAAGGCGAAAGGTGCCTTAGGCGTACAAAATGCAATTGCTGGTGCCGAAGGGATTGGGGCGGCGCTCCTCGCACCGCGGATCGTCGCGCCATTCGCCATCGACCACGAAGCGGTATTCGTGCTTGCCTAGCGGCAAAGTGACCGAAGTTTTCCACAGGCCCTGGGCGTCTTTTTTTAGCGGACGGGCCTGCGGGTCCCAATCGTTGAAGGAGGCGGCCAAATAAACGCTTTCGGCCTGCGGGGCTAAGAGTTTGAAGAGTTTGCGTTTTTTAGTTTTAGGCATCATCACAGTCGGCTCTTTCCCGTTGATAAAGTGAGACTAAAAAGAAACGGAGATGCTTGGAAAAGTCAATACAGGAGGCCTGATCGCAGACGATTGCGCCCAACTGCTCACTGACGAGCGGGGACCTCGACTTTTGCGAGGCTGTTGATGGACTTTGCACATCAATAGCTTGGCGTAGCGAATCGCTGGCTTCCACCGTGAGCAAACTTTGGCTGTAGCTATACTCATTACTGAGGCATTCGTGGTTTGCACTGTGCTATGAGGGTGCTGAAGCAACCAAGTGCTTCAACTTTGACCGAGCAACGGCTGCTACTTATGCCGGAACCAGTCGAACAGGCCCTTGTGTCTTGTGCTTGAAAAACAATGCTCAATCCTATCAGGACGAGACTGATTCGCAGAATCCGTTTCATGGTTGCATAGTCCTTTCCCCAAGGGGTTGGTTGGAAAGTACAAATCGAAAATCTCTCACAGTATGCTGCTACGGAGCCAAGCAAGATAAGCCAACATATAGCTCAACACAGCAGCGAAAATTAGGGGACTAGGTTTGATGTAGATCTTTTCCGGCCCTCTTAGGGCGAGGTATCTTAGCGCTCTATTGGCATGGGTGCGAACTTTAGCATATTCGGCTGTGGTACATTCGCGATTTTCTGGACAAAGTTGCGGCTATTTACTAAGCCGGTGCCCAGTATTAGGATCACAGCCACCACTGTACAGATAGCGAAGCGCTGGTTTAGCAGGTTATCGAGCACTTCTTTTTTTACTATAGTGAAGATCATGGTCCACTCGTTCAGAAATTATTGCGGTACCTCGCGGCAGAGCGGATGATGATCGAGAATTACATAGTTCCTCCTTTCTATGCTACATCTGCTCCGCAAGTTATCCTCGATGCGTCGATGCAAAGAGGCGGGTGTGTAGGTCCATGCCGGTTGGCGGGGCCGACCGACATGGACTCACACCCCAACTATGCCCCCGCTAGGCAGCAGGCAACACCGGCCGCTCGACGTATTCGACGTAGAGGCGCTCCAAGTCGGCCTCTTGGAATTCGTCGCGGGTCAGCGTCTTGACGAGGTGGCCTTGCACCATGATGCCGAGCCGGTCGGCAATCGCCCGGGCGCGGAACACGTCGTGGGTGGTCATCCAGATGGCCTTGCCCTCGTGGCGCAGCGCATCCAACAGGTCCAAAAACTCGGCCCCAGACTTGGGATCAAGCCCCGACGTCGGCTCGTCGAGCAACACGATCTGGGCATCCTTGGCAATGGCAATGGCAATGCCCAACTTCTGGCGCATCCCCTTGGAAAACGTCTTGACCCGCCGGTCAAACGCCTCCGCTTGCAGCCCCACCCGCGCCATGATCGCGTCGTAGTGCGCTGCGTCTTGAGCCGGCTGGCCGCTCAAGCGGGTGAAGAAATCCAAGTTCTGCCGGGCGCTAAAGTTGCCGTAGAGCATGACGTTTTCCGACACATAGGCCACGTGCTTTTTGGCTTCCAAGGGCTGCTCGGTGATGTCGATGCCGCACAGCTTGACCGTGCCGTGGGTCGGGTCGGTAAAGCCCAACGCGACCATCAAGGTCGTGGTCTTGCCCGCGCCGTTGGCCCCGAGCATGGTGAAAATCTCGCCGGGGTGGACGGTCAGGTTGAGGTCGGTGACGGCTTTGACGTCGCCGTAGTGCTTGGACAGGCCGATGATTTCCAACATGATGCGTTCCTTTCTCAAGGGGTAGGGTAGAATTCGCTGGTGAGGGCGCGGCCGAGGAACCGCCGCAGTTTTTCCGCCGCGAGGATGTAGGTCAGGCGCTCGGCAAAATAGCGCTGCTCGGCCAAGTTGACGGCTTCGCGCTGGCGGCGGATGTGGTCGAAGTTGAGGTTGCCCATGGCGTTTTCAAACAGTTCTTCGACCGTGTCCAACCGCTGACGCGCCACATCGGCGCGGCGGCGGAGTAGCTGGGTGTTTTCCCGCCGGCTTTGCAACTCGTAAAACGCCTCGACCACTTCCAGTTCAATCCAGTGGCGGGTCTCGGTGCGGTCTTGGCGCAACTGGTGGAGCCGCGCCTGTTCCTTGGCTCGGCGCGCCAACCGCTGCCCGCCTTGAAACAGCGGCAGCGACACTTGAGCATTCACGCGCCAGCCTTCACCCGCGGCCAGAGCCGGGGCCAAGCCGTGGCGGGCTAACGAGCGCCGCCCCGAGCCGACCACCTTCCACGTTTGGCCATCGCCGCGCCACTGCACACCCACGTCGCTGTCTTGGAAGTCCTTGGTCAGTTGCAAGCCCACGTGGGGCAGCCATTGCCAGAACACACGCCGCGCTTGGTCGTGTTGCGCGTTGATCTGCCAGTCGAGTTCGGCCAAATCGGGTCGGTTGGCGCGGGCTTCCTCGATGAGGGCTGGCAAGTCCGCTTCAGCGGGGTTGAGCAGCGCCAGATGCTCGTAGGGCGGACCGACGACCTCGATGGCACGCAGCGAGCGCTGGCCGACCAAGCCGATCTCGGTAAAAAGTTGCAGACGCAGGGCGCGCAACGCCCGCTGGAGGGTGTTGATCCGCGCCTGTTCCTCCAACACTTCCAACTCGGCCTCATACAGTTCGACCGGCCGGGCTAAGCCGGCGTCGAGGCGCGTTTGCACCCGCTCCATTTTGGCGCGGAAGTAGGCCAGCAACTCGTCGCGGCTGGCGATTTCGTCGCGGGTCAGCAGCAGGCGGTAATAGGCTTGGCGCACTTGGCTATCGACGGTGATGATGGTCTGGCGGTAGCGCGCCTTGGCCGCCTGCTCTTGGTGCTGGGCGGCAAAGCGCGCGGCCGGCGTGGCACCGTAGCGCACCAGTTCTTGCTGCGCGGTCAAGAACAGTTCGCGTTGGTCGGTATCGGGCGCGGCGGCCTCTTCGCTGCGCTGGTAGTCGGCGTTCAGGCCGATGGTCGGCCACTGCTCGGCATAGTCGAGGCGGGTGTCTGCCCGCATCTGCTGCCAGTGCGCCCGCGCGGCTCCCAGCACCGGGCTGTGGTCGCCGGCCGCGCGCTGACAGGTGGTGAGATCCCACTCCTCGGCTGGGGCGATCGACGCCAAGCAGCCGAGGGCGGCTAACGTCCAACGATAGGCCGTCATCGTTTGCTCCATTGCACGGTGAAGACGGCGATGCCCAGCACGATGCTGACCAACAACAGCACCAACCCGGTGATGCCCCAAAACGAGCCGCCGCTCTTGATGTTGATGTTGACCGTGCGCTCCACCGACTCGATCCACTGCCCCTTGTGCTGGGTGCGAGCGCTGGTCTTGACTTCGTAGCGGCCGATCTCGGCGCTGTTGACCGGCTGCACCGTCAGCACGGCCTCGATTTCCTCGCGCGGCGGCAGCCGGTCAATTTCCGGCGGCTCAAAGACGACCTCCCAGCCCGGCGGCGACAGTGCTTGCAGGCGGATGTCGAGCAAGTCCACCGTGCCGAGGTTGCGCAACTGCCACACCGACTGGGAATGGCCTTCGCCATTGACCGCCAAGTCCAAGTTGAGCGTGGTCAACTCCAGTTCGGCGCGGCCGGTCGGCACCAGTTGCAAGGGCTCGTAGCCAATGCCCAGCGCTTGCAAGCCGGCCGGATCGGCGGTCGCTAATGCTGCGGCATCAACCGCTTGAGGCTCGTAGGCCAGTACCGAAAACAGCAACGGCTGATCCACGACAAAGCTGGTGGCTTGTTCGGGGACATACACGTTGAGCGTCAGCGAGACGCTGGAGTGGTCGCGCGAAAAGCGCAGCCGCGACAACGGCTGGCCCTCCCGCTCGAATTGCCAGCGGAAGTCCTCGGGCAGCCCGTGCGCCATCAGTTGGAAGATCTTCTCGTCTTCGGCCAGCCGCTCCAACTGAAGCGCGTAGGCCACTGCGTTGCCCAACGACCCTTCTTGGGAAAACTGGGTGGCATACACCCGCACCACGTCGTGCGCCGACGCCTTCTCCAAGTGAATGACGTGATCGTCGACCCGGTTGAGGTATTGCAGTTGCACGGTCAGGTCTTCAATCTCCGGCCGCTGCAAGCCCACCTCGACTTCGACCGACTCGCCCAGCGCCAGCACCGGGATGTGGACTTGGTAGGGTTGGCCGACCCTGACCTGATCGGCGAGGATGACGACGAAGATGTTGTTGACCTGCAACAGCGACGCCGCGTCCTGGTCCAAGCCGTTGATGGCGTAGCGCCGCCGGGCGCGATCGACCATTTGCGCCAAGTCGAGGTCCGAGTCGTTGCGCAGCGTCAGCCGCACGCGCACCTTGTCGCCTTCGACGCCGTACTTCTGGCCGTTGACGACCGTCAGATGGGTGGCGTCGCCCAGCGAGTTGAGGAAGGTGCGCTGGAGGTTTAAGTCGGCTCGTTGTCGCTCTTGGCGCGTGCGCTCATACCGCTCGCGGGCGGAACTCAACTCTTGGCCGGTTACGACTCCGCGCTCCTTGAGGCCGGTCATCTGCTCATACTCGATTTCAATCTCGGCCTCGCGCGCTTTGGCCTGCTCCAGCGTCAGGTGCGCCTCTTCGAGATCGAGCAGGATGCGCTGCTGTTCCTTGGTCAAGCTCGCTGCATCAGACGCTAAGGAAAATGCCAGCAGGACGAAAATAGAGAAGATTGCATACATGGCTGATTCCTTTCTAAATGGCTGGTCTTCAGCGACCAGCACAGGGTTATTGCTTCTTCTACATCGTAGTATGCAATCATCGTGCCAATTAGTAACCAGCGGGGTGCCATCGCGTCTATTGACCTGATTTTATGATTCATAAGTTCTTTTTAAAACAATATGTTATAAAATATAAAAATAAATTTTCGCCGGTCTCTTAGGCCCTTTTCGCTGCCCGCTTAATGCTCTAAAGGTGCGCGGATATATCGCACAAGTGCGTTAAATTATCGCTCTTGGTGCGACGAAACATCGCATGAGTATGGGATTGGAAGTTGGTGCGAGTTGATGAACAGCGGGGTTTTGGCCAAGAAACGGGCAGCCCATAGACCAACTGGACTGCCCGCTTTGAAAGTCTCTGTCTTTTGTGAATTAGGCGGCCATAGCCTTAATGACCGCTTGGCTCTGCATCTTCATACCGAGTTGCTTAAACAAGCGCAACGCCGCCACCCATTCGGCCAACGCCCGTTGCTTGTTGCCGTCCTGTTGCGCGTACAGATTGCCCAAGGATACATAGTTGAAAGCCTGCATCCTCGCGTTTCCCAGTTGTCGGCACACATCCATAGAAGCCTGTATATGCCGTTGCGCCATTGCTAGGTCGCCGGCGGTCATGTAGAGATCGGCCAGCAGGGTGGCTATGCCACAGCGACCTTGGGCATGACCCTGTGCCACGTAGATGCTCAAGGCTTCGTTGCCGCTGCTCAGGGCGCGTTCTGTATGGCCTAAGTCGCGGCAGACCGAAGCGATAGAGCCGAGTTGCAGGGCCACTTCGAGGGGCGTCCCTTGCTGCCGAGCAGCCGCTAGTCCAGCCGTAAAGTGGTGCAGAGCCTGCTGTAGATCGCCGCGCCGCCGTGCTAGTTGCCCCAAGCTGTTGAGC
Organism: Candidatus Latescibacterota bacterium; assembly: GCA_965116045.1. Classification (GTDB taxonomy): domain Bacteria; phylum Latescibacterota; class UBA2968; order UBA8231; family UBA8231. The sequence goes on from OZ220478.1 coordinate 434,408, forward strand.
AGGTTGCCCGGCTCGTCGTCTGCATAAAGGGCGCGGCTGCGCTGGAGCCACTGTTGAGCTTCCTCCAAGTCGTTCTGCTGCATGTAGAGGTTGCCCATGTTGTTGGCCATCTTGGCCGCGAGGGGGGCGTCGCCTCCTTGTTGGGCGTGCTGCATGGCTTGGCGGTAGTATGTTGCAGCTTCGGCAAAGCGGGCTTGGCATTGTTTGACAAAGCCTATGTTGCCTTCGGCCTCGGCTGTATCGCACGGAGAGTGGCTCGGCGAACAGGCGGCTAACGCCTCTTGGAAGTACTGGAGCGATCGGTCGAGATCACCGGCGATCTCGCAGTGGTGGCCGAGCTGGGTGCAAGCCGCAAAAAGCTCCTTTTGGCATCCCTCGGCGCGTGCAAGCCGCCGCGCTGTTTGGTAGTGGGTGGCCGCTTGCTCGTTCTGCCCCTTTTTTCGGCAAGTATGGCCCAATAAAAGGTGCGTCGAGGCATTGGTTGTTTTTGGCGGATTCATGGTAGTCTCCTTATCGCGTTAGTGCCAGCACGGGTATAAGCACCTGCTCTGCGCCGATTTGTACCTCTACTCCGCAGTTTAGCGTACCAGTGGGAAAATCGCTCGCATTGCGGATCTGGATGACTAAGTGCTGGTCAGCTTCCCGTTGGTGTTCGACAGCCAGCTCTACCTCGCCGCACTCGGACGACGTCTGCACGGGCACGGCCGCTAACTCGGCTGGCAAGCCGATGCGTACTTGGCGCGTCTCGCGCCGCTGCGCTTTGCCCACGCCGAAGGACGCGCTGTGCGGCTCTAGGCTAAACCGGGGGCTGACCCGTCCGCGCACTTCGATAGAGCGGGTGTACTCGGCGTCTTCGGCTACAATCGTCGCCTCGATGGTGGCGATAATGCGCTCTCCCCAGGTCAGGTTCGCTGCCGGGGCAATCTCTATGGCGGTGCCGCTGTCCACGACCGAAGCCTCTATGCCTTTGCCGACGACTTGAACCCGGCCAATGTGTCGCGGCTGCTCGTCGATCTGCGCGAGGGGAATGCGGCGGATCACGGAGGCCAGATCGCCGCCTTGGATCGTCCCCACGTTCAATTTGCCGGGCAGCATGGGCACGACCTGTCCTTCCAACTGCAACTGCCATTTATCGGCTTGGCCGGCCACCTGAAAGTTAATGCTGGAGGCGAAGGTTCCAGTGCGCCCCCAAGTATCGATCTTATAGGCAATTGAGTAGGTCTCGCCGGCCTTCAACTGCCCTTGGGGAAACTCGACGCCAGTGCAACCGCAGCCGGGTTCGGCCGCGACGATTTCCATGTCGTAGGGCGCGACAAAGCGCACTTGGCCGGTCGTGCCCTCGCTGTCGTAGGCGGTGCCGAACTCAGCAGTCTGCGGCAGTTCGTCGGCCTGGCTCCAGCCGGTGTAAAGCACCGCGACGAGGGCCGCTGTTTTTAGCGTCAGCTTATACATCATAGCACTCCTTTTTTGAAGGTGTTTAGACAATGCTGGCTCGCAGCCACGACCGGTAGGCCAGCATGTAGGTGATGATGGCGAAAAAGAAAAGCCCGATTACATCGACGCTGGCGTGCCGCAGCAAGGTCGTCGCCGACAGGTCTTCGGTGAAGACGGGTAGGGTCTCGGGATCGATTTTCTGCCGCGACAGCCCTTGGGCGACTGGGTGGATGTGCATGCTTTTGGGGTCGTCGCGGTCGAGATTTAGCATGGTCTGCTCGAACTGCTGAACGTGAGTACGCGCCTGCTCGACAAAGCTCTTGTGGCGCGACAGCCCGGTGCCGGCGAGAGCCTCCATGCCATACTGAAAACAGCCCATCGGCGACAGGCGCACGATGTGGCGGACTTTTTCGGCCTCGCTGAGACTGTGAACCAGAAATTCGTCTTCCCGCTCTTGCATGAGTCGGCGAAAGGTGCGTTCGGCGTCGGCCAACTTGCGCAATTTTTTGGGGTTTCTCAGATCGCGCCTATCCAATTGGTTGTAAAGATGAACAAGTTTATCTTTCGCTGGAGGATGCCACTCCCACTCCATTAGCAGCGCGTCCCCGAATTCGCCGACCAACGCGCGGGCAGCCAGTGCGCCGCCGGCCGATGGCCAGAGCAGCACCCCACAAGTCCATAGCAACAGCACCCCCACCAGACTCGAACGCGTGGTGCTGTTGCGTATCGACACCCACAGCCCCAAGCCGACAAAGCAGGCCAGATACAGCAGAGCCAAGCCGACCATGCCGATCAAGCGGCTGGCCTCGCCAAGACCCAAGTTCATCTGCGATAGGGCGAGGACGATGAGCAGGTTGACGAGGATGGCGAGGATGAGCACAAGGGCGAGGGCCAACATCGCGCCGAGGAACTTGCCCACCAGCAAGGTGTGGCGCGGCAGGCTCTGCGCCATGACCAGTTTGAGGGTGCCGCGTTCCTTTTCGCCGATGAAGGCGTCAAAGGTAAACAACAAGGCCATGAGGCTGAGTAAGCCCCCGATGATAAAAACCCAGTCGAGGGCTCGGCTCTTCATCAGTTGGCTGACCTTGGGTGCCCAGATGTCTTTGATGTCCCAATAGATGAGGGGAAAGGCCGTGTAGAACGTGCCGGCTTTGTTATAATTAGCTTGCCAGCTCGGGGTCCAGAGGCGCTCGGGCAAAGCGTCGTTGGCACCAACGGCGCAGAACATGAGGGGACTGGGCTTTTTGTAGATATAGTTCTGTGCGCCATGGACGATCAGCTTCCACAAACCCAGTTGGGCATTGCTGCGGCCGATTTCTTGCTCGACTTGAACCTGTTCGAGATAGTGGTCGCGCCGGAATTCGTATGAGCCGCCGACAAAGCTGAGGGCGTTGAGCACCATCAGCCCTACGACCAGCACGAGGGCCAAGCTGAAGCGCAGGCTGATGAGGTGGTCAATCAGTTCGCGTTTTACAATGGCTGCTAGCATTGGGAAGTCTCCTTTTTTAGAGTCAGCGGCAAAGGGGGATTATATGAGGTTGAACAGAAAATTCTGCGGCACGCCGCCGCTGAAATAGGCTTCTACATGGCGCCACATGGCCCGCTCTGGCTCCCAGACCAACCGGAAGAAGGTCGGGGTGCGCCCCTGCCACGGCCAAGGGGAGACCCCGGCCGGCTCTTCGACGATGAACATGATGTCGGCAAAAATCAACGACTCGCCTCCCTGTAGAGCGTCCTCGACCTCGCCGCGCAGTTTGGGGTGAAAATTTAAGGTGCCCTTGGGGATCATACCGCGTGTCTGGAGATAGAACGCATAGCTATCGTACGCCTCCTGCATCTCAAATACCTTGAATGCGCTGTCGAAAAAGGACACGTTCTCGAAAAAGTAATCGCGCTTCGTCATGTCGAGTATTACTCGGTGGCCTGTTGCAAACATGGCAAAGGGCGTATCGCCGATGGGGGCGTTGTGGCTGGTGAGATACTCTTTCAGGAATTCTATTCCGTCGGGGTTATTGACGCCCTCGCGGAGGTAAAACGCGGCGGCGAGGCTGTCGCTGCCCGAAGCCGAAAAAGCACCTAAGAACTCGTAGAGCCAATCGCGCAATGCAGCTTCTTGCGCTAGGTCAATGGGAGCACCCAGATCGAGGGGGATCGCCTCGACCGCCTGCCGCAGTTCGGCCCCGGCCTCGACCTTCATCATCTCCTGACTGTGGATGTAGTCGTAGAAGACTTGCAGGCTGTCGGGGTGGGATGAAAAGCCGCCGTAGCTGGACTTAGGCGGCGCGGCCGTAAGGCTGGAGCCACCTTCTTGTTCGACACACGCAGACTGGGCGAACCAAGCGGCGATTAGGGCGAAATACAAAGTTTTCATCGCGAACTCCTTATTCTTTAAGGTTCGATTGGATTGCCTTGGGCGGTGATTTAGGTAGCAGGGCACTTTGAAGTGCCCCACTACTGCGATGAACCCGACGAGGGCCGAGAGTATTGGCCTAAATGGCAGAGAACAGAAAATACGCTGTCCCGCGTCCGTACACGATCTCTACATGGCGCCACATGGCCTTGTCTGGGTCCCACGCTAGGCGGAAGAAGAACGGGACGTGTCCTCCCTCTAGGGGGGCAAACTCTTCGGGTTCTTCGACGATGAGCATGACCTCGACCAAGGTCTGCGGTTTGCCGGCTTGGAGATGCGCTTGGACCTCGCTCTTCATTTTGGATTCGTTGCCCGATGCAGCCGTGGGTGGAAGCATGCCGCCCTCCATGAGGGACATGAAATAAGAGCTGGGCTCGGTCTGCGTCTGGGACACTTCAAACGCGCTGTCGAAAAAGGATACCTTGCCGAAGTAGTAGTCGTATCCATTCTTGTCGAGCAGTTGCCGGTGTTTGGCTTTGAGGACATCAAAAGGCGTATCGCCTTTTAGGAGGCCCTCGTTTGCAAGTTCGTTTTTTAGCTCCTCTATCCTTTCGGGATTATTGACGCCCTCTCGGAGGTAAAACGCGGCGGCGAGGCTGTCGCTACTCGCGGCTGAAAAAGCGACTAAGAACTCGTAGAGCCACGTGCGTAGGTCGGCTTCTTGGTCGGGTGTGATGGGCGGGTCAGCCTTGACGGGGATGGCGGCGATAGCCTGCTGCAATGCGTCCCCCGCTTCGATGTCTATCATCTCCAAGCTGTTGACATAGTCAGAAAAGGCTTGCTGAGCGGCTAGGATGTCTTCGGGGGCCTTGACGGAGTAGCCTCCGTACTGGGGTTTGGGTTCGGCTGCGACGCTGGAAGCGGTAAAGCCAGCGGCGATTAGGGCGACAAGCAACGTTTTCATTTTATACCTCTTGTAAGTTTGGGTTTGGGTTGATTGGCCTTGGGATAGCGGCGATTAAGCCACTATCCCAAGGCGCGTTGGGAGTGGGAGGAGTAACTTAGGCCAGCCGCTCCTGAAGGCTGATTAGGCACTATCGCATACCGGGTTCTCGCCTGCGTCGCAATAGCACTTAGCGCCGAAACCAATTGCGACGCACCAACCGTTATCGCAATCGGCAACGCACGCCACAGCTTGGGCTTTCTGCGGCAGGAAACTGGCAATCAAGGCCGTGAGGCCCATGGCTAAGTTGATGATGCGCTTTTTCATGATAATCTCCTTTACGTTGGTTTGCTGCGTGGTCTCGGAGGCGATCTCCGAGGTGAAGCATGTTAGACGCTGTGTTTAGGCGTTACCTCCTTTCTGCCCCTGTGGATGAGTGTGGGTCTTGCTTCTGTAAGATATAATGCAAGCAGTGTGCCAAGAAGTTGTCAGTGGACGAAAATCGCGCCGAACCGAAATAATAAGTTATTTATAAATAATAGTTTATGAAAAATAAAATAAATTCCACCATCGTCTTTCGTGCTCTTTGGGCGGCTCTTTGACAGCCTAAAAATGCGACAATACATCGCACAAGTGCGTCTAAACATCGCGCTTAGTGCGTCTAAACATCGCATGATGCGCCGGTCGGGTTCCGTTAGTTAGCTGCCATTGCTGGGAACAGGCTTCGCTAGCTGACTGGTCGGGAGGGGATGGGCGGGCGTACAAAAGCGGGCAGCCTTTCTATGGCTGCCCGCTTTATCGTCATGGGGTGCAGATTATTGGGCGTCGTAGCGGGCAAAGAGCCGGTTGACGAGGACAAAGAGGCCGACGGCATACAGCAACAGAGCGGTTAGGTCCGGCAAGGCATGGCGCAGACTGCGGCCGACAGTCCAGCCGCGCTCGTGAAACCGCGGCAGGTCGCGCAGGTCGGCGCGCCAGCCGTCGTCGTCGTTGAACCACTCGCGGGAGCCGAAGGCATCGCGCTCTTCGAGAAAGGTGATAATCTGCCCGCGATAGGCGCGGACTTGGTCGATGAAGTCGTAGTATTCGCGTCGGCTGGTGCCGGCGAAAGCACTGGCGGCTTGGGCATAGGCACCGGCGGGCAGGAGGCGTTGGAGATAGGTATTCCATCGTTGGATGCGGCGGGGGAACTCTTCGATCAGGGGTGCTTTGGCGTACCAAGCCGGTTGGGCGTATTTCAGGCGCAGCCGCTCGCCGCTGCGGATGATGTCTTGAAACTCAGCCAGTGCCGGCGTATCGACGATACCAGATAGATAGAGCCGGGGTCGCTGCGATTTTAGTTCAGCGTATACACCCTGTGATGCCCAGGCGCTTATTTGTCCGTAAGGAGTCATGAATCGCTCGAGCATGTGTATGGGTGGGTACTCGCTCTGGCCGTGCGTCCGCACGAGGTCCATGACCTCCTGATCGAACTTATCCCATACTTGCTCGGCTTGGTGGTGCGCTTGCTGGTGCTTGTCGCCCATGTTGGCCTGTTCGTTGAGCAAGGCCGTGATGCTGTCGGGCAGCACGATCGCCAGCAGAGCCCACATAAACAGTGCGTAAATCAAACTGGTCGCCGAGCGGTGCGTCGCGCACGAGATGGCCAACCCCAGCAGATAGAACACCAGCAGATACAAAAGCGACAGTGCGAACAGCAAGGCCAACCGCACCCAAACGCCGAGGCCGACTTCAATATGCTCAGTGCCCAAAAGCAAGATCGTCAGCAGGATGAAGCCCAAGGCCGCTGGCAGGGCCAGCGTGGTCAGGCCGGCGAGGAGCTTGCCGGCGAGGACTTGAGCGCGGCTGACGTTGGTCGTCAGCATCAGGCGCAGCGTGCCGTCTTCCTTCTCGCCGGAGACGGTCTCGCTGGCGATGAGGATGGCCAGCAGGCCGAGCACGAGTTGGAAGATGTACATGGTGTCGAAGGAGGCGAAGATGTTGAGGTAGGGATTCTTCGACTGGAAGGGGACAATCGCCTCGGTTTGGTGGGGCACCTCAAACAGCAGCACCTTGACGGCTTGTCCTACTTCGGGTTCGATGCCTTCGGCGAAGACCTCTAAGGGGCGCGGGGGCCGTAGAGCACGCGGGGCCGCATCGTTGTTGAGTGGAGACTTGCTGGAGCTGTTCATGTCGTGGCCCAAGGTCGAATAGTGGACGATGTCGGTCAGTTTGACTTCCTCAACGGCGCGCTGGGTGAGGTAACTGGCCTTTTTCTGGACGTAGGCTTGGCTGGTGAGCATCCCGTTGGCGATGATGAGCACCACGGCGAGGGCGGTGCAGGCGGCGAAGCGCTGACTCAGCAGGTGGCTGAGCATCTCTTTTTTGAACACAATGCCTATCATGGGGCGACTCCTGTTCTATATGGTGAAAGGCGGATGGCTCGGCCGCCGGATTGTCAGGCGGCCCAAGCCGGATGTCGCCGTAGCAGGGCTGCTATCTCGGGAGACACCGCGCCGTAACGCTCGTGAAAGCCGACGAGGGCCGACAGGCTTCTAAATGGCAGAGAACAGAAAGTACGCTGTCCCGCGTCCGTACACGATCTCTACATGGCGCCACATGGCCTTGTCTGGGTCCCACGCCAGACGGAAGAAGAACGGGACGTGTCCTCCCTCTATGGGGGCAAACTCTTCGGGTTCTTCGACGATGAGCATGACCTCGACCAAGGTCTGTGGTTTGCCGGCTTGGAGATGCGCTTGGACCTCACTCTTCATTTTAGATTTGACGCCCGATGAGGCCGTGGGTGGAAGCATGCCGTCCTGTCTAAGGGACATGAAATAAGGGCTGGGCTCGGTTTGTGTCTGGGACACTTCAAACGCGCTGTCGAAAAAGGATACCTTGCCGAAGTAGTAGTCGTATCCATTCTTGTCGAGCAGTTGCCGGTGTTCGGCTTTGAGGACATCAAAAGGCGTATCGCCTTTTAGGAGGCCCTCGTTTGCAAGTTGGTTTTTTAACTCCTCTATCCTTTCGGGATTATTGACGCCCTCTCGGAGGTAAAACGCGGCGGCGAGGCTGTCGCTACTCGCGGCTGAAAAAGCGACTAAGAACTCGTAGAGCCAAGTGCGTAGGTCGGCTTCTTGGTCGGGTGTGATGGGTGGGTCAGCCTCGACGGGGATGGCGGCGATGGCCTGCTGCAACGCGTCCCCGGCCTCGACGTTCATCATCTCCAAGCTGTTGACATAGTCAGAAAAGGCTTGCCGAGCGGTTAGGATGTCTTCGGCGGACTTGACGAAGTAGCCTCCGTACTGGGGTTTGGGTTCGGCTGCGACGCTGGAAGCGGCGAACCCAGCGGCGATTAGGGTCAAAAGCAACGTTTTCATTTTATACCTCTTGTAAGTTTGGATTTGGGTTGAGTGGCCTTGGGATAGCGGTGATTAAGCCACTATCCCAAAGCGCGTTGGGAGTGGGAGGAGTGGCTTAGGCCAGCCGCTCCTGAAGGCTGATTAGGAGACGCATACTGCGTTCCCATATGCGTTGCAATAGCAGTCAGTGACCGGACCGATTACTATGCACCAACCGTTAGGGCACTTGGCAATGCACCATGCAGCTTGGGCCTTCTGCGGCAGGAGACTGGCAATCAAGGCCGTGAGGCCCATGGCTAAGTTGATGATGCGCTTTTTCATGACGATCTCCTTTAACGCTAGTTTGCTGCGTGGTCTCGGAGGCGACCTCCGAGGTGAAGCATGTTAGACGATGTGTTTAGGCGTTACCTCCTTTCTGCCTCTGTGGATGAGTGCGGGGCTTGCCTCTGGTAAGATATAATGCAAGCAGCGTGCCAAGAAGCTGTCAGTGGACAAAAATCGTGCCGAACCGAAATAATAAGTTGTTTATAAATAATGATTTATAAAAAATAAACTAAATTCTACTATGTTCTTTCGTGCTCTTTGGGCGGCTCTTTGACAGCCTAAAAATGCGACAATACATCGCACAAGTGCGTCTAAACATCGCGCTGAGTGCGTCTAAACATCGCATGACGCGCCGGTCGGGTTCCGTCAGTTAGCTGCCATTGCTGGGAACAGGCTTCGCTAGCTGACTGGTCGGAAGGATGTGGGCGGGCGTACAAAAGCGGGCAGCCATAGAAAGGCTGCCCGCTTTATCGTCATGGGGTGCAGACTACTGGGCGTCGTAGCGGGCAAAGAGCCGGTTGACGAGGACAAAGAGGCCGACGGCATACAGCAATAGAGCGGTTAGGTCCGGCAAGGCATGGCGCAGACTGCGGCCGACAGTCCAGCCGCGCTCGTGAAACCGCGGCAGGTCGCGCAGGTCGGCGCGCCAGCCGTCGTCGTCGTTGAACCACTCGCGGGAGCCGAAGGCATCGCGCTCTTCGAGAAAGGTGATAATCTGCCCGCGATAGGCGCGGACTTGGTCGATGAAGTCGTAGTATTCGCGTCGGCTGGTGCCGGCGAAAGCACTGGCGGCTTGGGCGTAGGCACCGGCGGGCAGGAGGCGTTGGAGATAGGTATTCCATCGTTGGATGCGGCGGGGGAACTCTTCGATCAGGGGTGCTTTGGCGTACCAAGCCGGTTGGGCGTATTTCAGGCGCAATCGCTCGCCGCTGCGGATGATGTCTTGAAACTCAGCCAGCGCAGGCGTATCGACGACACCAGATAGATAGAGCCGGGGCTCCTGCGATTTTGCGATAGCGTATAGGCCCAGTGATGCAACGGCACTTTTTTGTCCGTAAACCGGAGTCATGAACCGCTCGAGCATGTGTATGGGTGGGTACTCGCTCTGGCCGTGCGCCCGCACGAGGTCCATGACCTCCTGATCGAACTTATCCCATACTTGCTCGGCTTGGTGGTGCGCTTGCTGGTGCTTGTCGCCCATGTTGGCCTGTTCGTTGAGCAAGGCCGTGATGCTGTCGGGCAGCACGATCGCCAGCAGAGCCCACATAAACAGTGCGTAAATCAAACTGGTCGCCGAGCGGTGCGTCGCGCACGAGATGGCCAACCCCAGCAGATAGAACACCAGCAGATACAAAAGCGACAGTGCGAACAGCAAGGCCAACCGCACCCAAACGCCGAGACCGACTTCAATATGCTCAGTGCCCAAGAGCAAGATCGTCAGCAGGATGAAGCCCAAGGCCGCTGGCAGGGCCAGCGTGGTCAGGCCGGCGAGGAGCTTGCCGGCGAGGACTTGGGCGCGGCTGACGTTGGTCGTCAGCATCAGACGCAGCGTGCCGTCTTCCTTCTCGCCGGAGACGGTCTCGCTGGCGATGAGGATGGCCAGCAGGCCGAGCACGAGTTGGAAGATGTACATGGTGTCGAAGGAGGCGAAGATGTTGAGGTAGGGATTCTTCGACTGGAAGGGGACAATCGCCTCGGTTTGGTGGGGCACCTCAAACAGCAGCACCTTGACGGCTTGTCCTACTTCGGGTTCGATGCCTTCGGCGAACACTTCTAGGGGCCGCGGGGGCCGTAGAGCACGCAGGGCCGCATCGTCCTTGAGTGGAGACTTGCCGGAGTCGTCCCTGCCGTTGCCCAGGGTCGAATAGTGGACGATGTCGGGTAGTTTGGCTTCCTCAACGGCGCGCTGGGTGAGGTAACTGGCCTTTTTCTGGACATAGGCTTGGCTGGTGAGCATCCCGTTGGCGATGATGAGCACCACGGCGAGGGCGGTGCAGGCGGCGAAGCGCTGACTCAGCAGGTGGCTGAGCATCTCTTTTTTGAACACAATGCCTATCATGGGGCGACTCCTACTCTATATGGTGAAAGGCGGATGGCTCGACCGCCGGATTGTCAGGCGGCCCAAGCCGGATGTCGCCGTAGCAGACCTTCTATCTCGGCGAGCTCGTCGGGCGACACCGCGCCATAACGCTCGTGAAAGTGCAATAGGTCGCGCAAAACGAATTCAGCGGGAATGAGCGGATCGGGCCAGATGCCAGCCCGCCACAACTCGATCAACCACAACTTGGGATCGCGGTTTTCCCGGGCCATATAATTGATGGCTTGCACCCGGGTGCGCTGCTCGTCGGCGAGTTTGCTCGGGTCGGAAAACTCGTGATAGTGGTATAAATGATACGTCAGGGCTTGACGGGCAAAGCCCGGGCCGACGCCGGTGCGCTGCAACCGATAGGCCAAATCCCACCCCTCGGAAAACGGAATGTCCGCCGCAAAGCCGCCTACGTCGAGAAAGGCTTGGCGCGGCGCCGCGCTGTTGTGCGGATAGAAGCCGATAAAGCCCAGCGGCGAGTCTGGATGCGCTGAGTACAGTTCCGCGACCTGACCCTGCATGGCCTTCAGCTCGTCAAAGGGGTAGCCGCCTTCTTGGGCGCGGGCGTGAATGCTGGCAAAGTCGCGGCGGATTTGCTCTTCGGTGATGAGCACCTGCTCTTGATTGATCCGCAGGAAATCGGCCAAAACGCTCGGGGTGCGCTCGGGGTCGAAGACGGCCTGCTGCGGGTCAGGCAGATACTCGAGGAGGGGCAGGCTATACATGAAGCCGCACAAATAGCGTTGGCGTCCTCCGCGGTCCCATTCGGCCCACAGCCAGTCCAACCAATCGGGATGCGGCAAGGCGTCGCCATCGAGAAAGGCCACTAGCGGACCCCGCGCCTGTTCGACGCCGGCGTTGCGCGCCCGGCAGCGCCCCACGTTGGGCCGTATTGACACCACGTGTACCTCGGGATATTCAGCGGCTAGCATGGCATCCGTACCATCGGTGCAGCCATCATCGACGACGATGACCTCAAAACGATCTTGGGGAAAATGCTGCCCGGCCAAGCCGCACAACACCAAACGCAGCCGCGCCTGCTGATTGTGGGTGGCAATGACGACGGAAATATCTACGCTCATGGGATCCTCCTTACTGGCATTCAAAGGTCAAATGGCATTCGTAGTGTAGGCCTTCGGGCACGATCAGTGGCCGGTTGGGTTCGGTCGCGGCGTTGGGGTTGGGGACCATGAGTTGCGGGAGGTCCAAGACCGACTGGGAGCACATCACCCGGTGGCAATCTACGTGGCCAAAGTAGTAATCGAGAAACGCCTCGCTGTGTTTTTCAATGCGCTGGCGCAGCAAGGGATCGGCGACGTTGTCCGCGGTCATGGCATGGCTGCTTAGGGCGATCCCGTGAAATTCCACCGGCAACCAGCCGGTCTCGTGCGCGTACAGCTCGACCCACGTATGGCCGAAGATGGGCGTGTCATACGTGCTAATGCCATAGCGGTCCGGCCCTTGGGGGGCGACGGCTAGGCCACCGGTCACCTCGCGCGCCGGAATGCCTAATAAGCGGCACATAGCTATATAGGCGCGGCTCAGGGTAATGCAGTGGACTCCATCGTCGCTGAGCGCGATAGCCGTGCTACAGGCCAGACATTGACACTTTTCGTTGGTTTTTTTGAAGCGTTTGCAGCGTACTAAGCGTTCGTACAGACGATGCGCTTTATCGACATCGCTCAGGCCCGGTTCGTCGAGATGCGAGGCGGCGAGCAAGTCTCGCACCAGACGCGACCGCCCCACGGAGTCTTCGACTTCGGTGTAGTGGCGATGCTCGCTAGGCGTCAGCGGCGCGGGTCGGTGCCCTTTTAGCGGCAGCGTGCGGACTTCGACTGTGCAGGAATACGAGAATTCTAGCGTCCCAGCGGCTGGCTCAATAGAGCAAGGGCAGGCGTAAAAGAAGCCGGCGTGGGGTGCCAGATAGGGACGCAATGCGCTCGGATTGCAGTCGAGCAACTCGACGACTGGCTGCTGAGGCAAGCGCAGCGGATAGGGCAAAAACAGCCGCGCCGGTCCAGAGGTTTCGCAGGAAGCCACATGCGCCTTGTAGGTGTAGGTCAATCGGTAGCGCTGGCTGGACTGGAGGGCCTTTAGCTGGCCGCTGCGCTGCGCCAGAAAAGGAGCCCGCATCTTTTCCCGCATTTGGTAATCCAACTCGAAGAAGCGAGGCTCGTGGTCGTAGAGCCAATTCCATGAGCTGTCGGTATCGTACCATACTAGCTGCCCGAGGAGCAGATGAGGCAGGCCTCGCTGACGCGCATCACTCAGCATGGCGCGGATGGCTGAGCGCGGAAAGTCGTCGTCGATAACTGGATAGAGATGGCGGATGAATTCGTCCTCTAACACCATGTTGTCCGTCTCGAAAGAGTCCTGGTGATAAATCAGTTCGTCGATCACATCGGCGGCGGCTTCCCCGCCTTTCCAAGCAGAGACATGAGACGCAAAGGCGGTACAGCGGGTGCAGAATTCCTCGTAGTGTTCGAACAGGTAGCGCACCCGCTCGGCTAGGTGTTCGGCTTGGGCAAAGCGCTGGCGCGGTAGTTTCAGGCCCAGCCCGAGGTCGCGCACTCGGTTGAGGTGGTACTCTTGATCGAGATGTTCGGGGGCTCCGATGATCGGCACCCCCTCGGCCAGCGCGTGGTAAATGGAGCCGATGCCGCCAATGCCGATAAAGAGCGCGGCTTGACGCATGATCAAGCGGGCGGGTAGGTAATCGACGATCCGCACGTTGGCCGACGGGGCTTCCACAGCATAGCGGCCGGCCGTGGTGATCAGCAGGCGGCAGGGAAAGGGGGCCAAGGCCCGCAAGACAGCGGGTAAAAAGCGATCTTCTACACCGGTACTGCCAGCATTGAAGTAGATGAGGGGCAGCTCGGTGTCCCAGCCGGCGTCGGCTAGGGCGGCGGGCGGTTCGTCGGCCATAGGCTCGTCTTCGATGAGCGGCCCCACGTAGTGATGGGAAGGAGGCACCGGTCCAGCCGACGGATGGAATTCGGGCACGTCGGCGAGGAGGGATGCGTGGCGGTAAGGCCGGGGCTGGTTGAGGTGCTGAGCGAGGTAGTCATCAAAACGACCGGCTTGCACCGGAAAGTAGTCAGGCAGGCGAATAGGGTGAGGGTAGCCGGGCTGATTGTAGGCCGCGTCTATACTGGCCACATCAATCCCCTCCAAGGCGGCCGTCAGCCGCAAGGTAGGCCGCAGATCGCCGATGAGCAGGGAGGGCTTTAACTGGCGCACGAGCGCTTGTTCAGCCTCGACGCAGCGCCCGATCCAATCGTCGTCGTAATAGGCGTACACGCCCCGGGCTAGGTGCTCGTCCATGCGCTGCTGCGGCATGGTCTCGACGTCGTAGAGTGCAAAGCCTTCAGCCGCAATGCGCTCGGCGTGCGGCCCCCGCCCGGCAAAGAGGACCTCGTATCCGCGCTGGCGCAGCGTACGCGCGATCACGAGTGGGCGAATCACGTGGGCCAAACTGTAGCCGTGAAAGAAGACGAGGAGGCGGTGCTCGGTGCGCTGGAGGGTGGCCTCCCGCTCCGCTTTGGCCAGCGAGGCGTTCCAAGTGGCGAACCAATCCCACAGCTTTTTGTTGAGTTGTGCTAGCATGGCGTTCTGCTTTCGCAAAGGAGTGCAGGGTGTTGCTGCTAGCACTAACTGCAATTATCGTACCTGTCATGAACCGATGGCTGGTAAACAAGTCGATAAAATTGATCTAACTATCTGTTATATAATAGATTGTAAAATTAACGATAATTTTTTTGAGACATTTGTTGGGATCGCTTGACCCCATGAGAATGCGATGATATGTCGCATTTGTGCGTCTAATTATCGCGTTGGTGCGATAAATCATCGCATGGGTTCGTTGGTGTAGAACGGGTTTTTCTGTTGACGTCTCTACGCCGTTCAGTACTTTTCAACTAAAGGAGAATTGACATGGCGAATACCCCACCCCTAACTCCTGAAGAGCGTCTGGCTAGGCTTGAGGGAGTTTACGAGCATCTAGCGACGCAGGCGCATATTGGCGAAGTCAAGGCCGAAATTGGTGAAGTCAAGGCCGAAATGCAGGCGCGTATTGGCGAAGTCAGAGCTGAAATTGGCGAAGTCAAGGCCGAAATGCAGGCGCGTATTGGCGAAGTCAGAGCTGAAATTGCCCGATCAGAGGGAAACCTCAAGGCCGAAATTGCCAACCTCAAGGGCAGTATGCGAACTTTGCTCATCGCCATATCTGCTGGTTTAGCGCTACTCAATATCATCTTGCGGTTCTGGCCTTCGTAATCTCGGCGGTGCGGTCGGCCTTCAATAGTCTGCGAGGTGCGATTCAGGGCCGGCGGCTGTATTGGCTCACGTCGATGTTGAACTGCTTGATCTTGCGCTGTAAATTGCGCCGCCCCAACTGGATCTGCTGAGCGGCTTGGCTGATGTTGCCCCCGGTTTTCTCTAGAGCGTCTCGGATGAACTGCTCCTCAAAGCGCTGGCGTGCCGCGTGGAAGAGCGAGTCGGGCGGTTCCGCCGCTTCTTCTTCTGCGGCTGACTCATTCCGCTGGGGAGCGTTCTCTACGATAGTCGTCGGCAGATCATCCACCTCGATTTTCCGTCTCTTGGCGAGGGCTATGGCGCGCATGATCGCGTTCTCCATTTCGCGCACATTGCCCGGCCAGTCGTAGGCTTCGAGATATTCTAGTGCTTCTTTGCTGACCCCTTGTATCTGTTTGTCGAAGCGGTCGTTTAGGCGGTCGATGAAAAAGTGGCAAAACAACGGGATGTCGGCCCGGCGCTGGCGCAGCGGCGGCACCTCAATGGTGACCGCGTTGAGGCGGTAGAACAAATCCTCGCGAAACCGGCCCTCGGCCACGGCCTGCGTCAAGTTTTGGTGGGTCGCCGATAGGACGCGCACATCGACCGTGCGGGTCTCAGTCGATCCCACCATCTCGAATTCTCCTTCCTGCAACACGCGCAACAGCCGGGTTTGCAACTCGACGTTCATGTCGCCGATTTCGTCGAGGAACAGGGTGCCGCCATCGGCCTCCATAAAGCGTCCTTTGCGGTCGCGCACCGCACCGGTGAAAGCGCCTTTTACGTGCCCGAACAACTCGCTTTCTAATACTCCCGCGTTCAAGGCCGCGCAGTTGCACCGCACAAAAGGGCCGGCCGCGCGGTCGCTGGCGCGGTGGATGGCCGCGGCTACGAGCTCTTTGCCGGTGCCGCTCTCGCCGCAGATGAGCACCGGCAGGGGGGTGGCGGCCACGTCTTGAACCAGCCGGTAGATTTGCCGCATCTGCTCGGTCTGGCCGACCATGCCCAACCCCGCGTCCTGTGCTTGGCGCAGGCGATCATTTTCGGCCCGGAGCTTTTGTAGTTCGCGGATGTTGTTGAGGTGGCTGAGGATTTCTTCGGCGTTAAAGGGCTTGGCCAGATACCCATACGCGCCCAGCTTGACGGTCTCTACCGCGCTTTGGACATCCGCATGCGCTGTCAAGATGAGCACTTCTTCGGGCCGCTCGCGCACGTTGAAGTGCCGCAAAAATTCGAGGCCGCTCATCTTGGGCATCTGCAAGTCGAGTAGGATGATGTCGAAGGACTCGTCGCGCAGGAGCGCGAGGGCTTCGCGGGCGTCCGAGCGGGTTTCCACTGAAAATCCCTCGCGGCGCAAGATGCTGCTCGACAGCTTCAATAGGGCCTGCTCGTCGTCGATCATGAGTATTTTGCCGTCGTATCGGACCATGTCTACGCTTCCTCTTTATTGTTGCTAGGCAGCAAGAGCGCGAAGCAAGTGCCTTTGCCAACGCGGCTTGTCACCTCTATGTGGCCGCCGATTTCTTGCAATTGGCGCTGGGCGATGGCCAGCCCCAAGCCCGTGCCTTCCCCTGGAGCTTTGGTGGAAAAGAACGGCTCAAATATGCGGGGGATTTGTTCTGGGGCAATGCCGGTGCCGGTGTCGCAGATTTTTATGGCGACGCCTTGCTGTGCGGGGCGGACGCTCACCTGCAAGCGGCCGCCTTGGGGCATGGCTTGGAAGGCGTTGCGGATGATGTTGAGGTAGATGTCCTTGAGCATGTCGCGGTTTATGAACACGGCGGGCACCGACTCGAACTGCCGCTCAATCGAGATGCCGAGATGTTCGGCTTGTTTGGTCTCCAAATCGAGCAACTGCTCCAGCACTTCGGCGGCGTCTATTTGCTCCACTACGTGCTGGGCCGGCCGCGCAAAGTCGAGTAGGCTGCCGACGCGCTCGTCTATGCGGCGGATGGCCTCGCGCATCATGTGCAAGATCTCGTCGCGTTCCTTTTCCTCTTCGGGCCCCAATCGAGGCAGCAGGTCGCAGGTGTTTTGCACAATGGCGAGGGGGTTTTTGATTTCGTGCGCTACGCCAGCGGCCACCTCGCCGAGTGCCGATAGTTTTTCGGCCTGCATGTAGTGCAGTTCGAGCAAGTGTTGCTGAGTCTGATCTTCAATCACCAGCAGGATTTTGCCGCGATGGCCATGGCTCAACTCGGCCTTGTGTAGGTTCCAGTAGTGTGCTCGGCCTTCGGCGTCTTCGATGAATATATTGTCGGCCTCTTGCACCGTCGGGTGGGCTGCGAGCCAAGCGCGTAGCTGGGCACCGGCGGGGGTCGCTGCCAATGCGGCCGTTGGCGGTAACTGCAAGTTGACCCACGCCTTGTTGCTCTGCGCGATGTCGTACTCGGCGTTGAGCAAGGCAATAGCGAGGGGATTGTCTGCCAGCAAATGATGCTGCAAGTCCAAGGTGTTTTCCAAGTCGCGCTGGCGGGCGGTCAGCGCTTGGTCCATCTCGGCAAAGGCCGCGGCCAGTTCGCCGATTTCGTTGCGCTGCTCGGCTGGGATGCCTATGAGGGGGTAGCCGTCGCGGCGGCGACGCACGGCGTGTGTGAGTGCGACGAGGGGCGCGACGACCGAGTTCCGCGTCACCCCGCCCAGCAGCAACGCCCCCAACGCCGAAAGCGCGATGATCGCATAGAGGGAGTACAGCACAACCGTGTACGGGGCGTATGCCTCGTCTCCGTGCTGTTCAATAGCGACGATCCAGTTCCAATCGCGCACCCGAGCAAAACCCGTGATCCACTCGGTCCCCCCGGCATCGCGCCACAAGAGGCTCCCCACCGGCCCGCGCATGGCCTCTATGTGCGGGTGGTGGTTCCACGTGTAGAAGGAATGGCGCATAGGCCGCGCTAGAGAGCGTCCATCCTCGGCGTGGAGCAAGGTTACGTAGCCGGTCCTGCCGATGCGGGCGATATTTATTTTTCGCCAGACCCGGTGAAAGTCGAGACGCGCTATTAGGGCTTGCTGGAGCGGCTGGCCTTCCCGTTCCACCGGCAGCGCGACAAACAGCTTGGGCATTTCTTTGAATTCTTCGATCAGGTCGACGTATAGGCTGTCGGCGGCCAATTTTTTCCACATTGCTTCCCAGTTGTAGGAAGCCGGCAGGGCAACCGATGTGTTGGCGGCCTGTATTTGGCTTTGGGTGTCCGCTAAGTAGAGTGCCTCCACTTCCCTAGCTCTGCCTTTGAATGCTTTGATTCGGGCAACGTATAGGCTGTCGGCGGGCGGCAGGGCCACCGGTGTGTCCTCCGCCTCCCTAGCGCCGCGGGTAGTCTCTTTGGGTACATGACGCCAATCCTGCGGCCTAGCGATGGGATCCAAGCTAGAGACGATTGGAGAAAAGATGTGGCCGATTTCCTCGGCGGTGCGGTGTGCCATTTCGCGGTGGCTGTCCAGTATGGCTTCTTCTATGGCATCGCCGACCGTGTTCAACACAACGAGATCAACCAGCAACACAGGCACCAATCCCAAGGCGAGGTAATAGCCCAACAGGCGTAGCCACAGCCGTTGCCTTTTATTCCGCCTGCCTTTGAGCTTGGCGGCCCAAGCCCAAAGGCTTGAGATCATCTGTCGTGTGCGTCGTGCAATCATGCAAAAGCTGCTTGCTCCGCTCTCAACCTCCGCCGCCTTTCAGTGGCCGACGACAGCAGATGAGAAGGTGAGGATGCCGAACCGATTGGCGCGGTGGAAATCGGCTGTGGGCGTGCCGGTGTCAGACCACAGCCCAAATTGGCCTTGGTAGCCCTTGGTGCGGTTGAGCCCGGCGCGCCATTGGTCGCCGTCTTGGGGTGGGATCTGTCCACCCAAATGGCGGAAGTTGTCGTGGGGAATGGCGATTTCGAGAATCCAGCTTTGGTCGGTGTCCGCGTGGTCGTTGAGGGTGCCGTCGTAGGTCGTGGCAATGACCACGCCTTCGCTCTGCCAAGCTGGATGAATGGCCTTGGTGCGCTCCTTGCCGCCGCGGAAGGCGATGTAGTCGAGGAGCGTGCCGTTGATGTTCATTTCATAGCCGTAGTAGTTGCCGGGCACCGCCATGTTGGGAGTGGCGAAAATCTCGACGGCGTCCTCTTGGTACACCGCTCCGTCGTGCTCGGTTACGGCTGAATGTAGGTACGGATCGACGCACTCGTAGATGATGTAGAGATTGTCGTCGTCCCACAGCAAGCGAGCCGTCGTGGATTGCGGTTCTTCTTGTCTGAGGTCGCTCCAAGGCATGGCAAAGGCGATGGGCACGGCTTTTTGCCAGTCGGCTTCGTCTAAGCGACCATCGACTTGGATTCCCTGATCGGTGCGGAGTACGCGATACGTGGGTAGCTCATCAGGCGGAACTTGGAAGCGGGTGGGTGCTTGGGCGTTGGTAGCGCCAGCGAGGGCGAGTACGAAGAGCAGGCTGTAGAGCATGGTCAATCCTTTCGGCTCAGGCGTTGTGCAAAGCAGGGGATTTCCCCGCGCGAAAATGCTTGGGCGATCGGGTCGCGTTTCTCCATAGAAAGTGCGAAACTGGGTAGGGTGGAAAGCTCTCGCCTCTAGGCTGAACAAGGTTTACTTTTTGTAAAAATCTAGGCAATATGCTTGACAGGACAACCAGACCATGACTTTGAGAATTGGGGCGAGTTACGGGAAAACATATACGACGGCATGGGCAGTGCTGCAGGCGGAAATGGAAGCAGAGATAGCGCGACAGAACGGTCGCCGAGCATAGAGCAGGTGTCGCAGCCGAGTCGAACTCATGGCGGGCCAACCCGTCGCGATGTATGGTGGAGCTGATCGGGATCGAACCGACGACCTCAGGCTTGCAAAGCCCGCGCTCTCCCAGCTGAGCTACAGCCCCATATCCAGTAGGGCAGAAAGTTAAGTTAGTGCCTGCACCGCGTCAACGCGGTCACGCAGAAGCGAAAGGTAAAACATGGCAGATCCAGTTGTAGTCAGTGCTAGGCGCACGGCCACAGGCCGCTTTGGCGGTGCGCTGCAAGACGTGACGGCTGCGGAATTGGGCGGCAAGGTGCTCGCCGCGGCCTTGGCAGAGTGCCAAATGGAAGCGAGCGAAGTAGATGAAGTGCTGATGGGCATGGTGTATCAGGGGGGGGCCGGGGCCAATCCGGCACGCCAAGCGACCATCGCGGCTGGGCTGCCATACGAGGTGCCGTCGATGACGGTCAATAAGCTCTGCGGCTCGGGGCTAAAAGCCATCGGGCTGGCTGCCCAGAGCCTGCGGGCCGGCGAGGCCGAGGTCGTGCTGGCCGGGGGCATGGAGAACATGAGCCAAGCGCCCTACGTCCTGCGCGGCGGGCGATGGGGGCAGCGGCTCGGGCACGGCCAAGTCGAGGACCTGCTATTGCTCGATGGGCTGTGGGACTGTTTTTACGACTGCCACATGGGGATTACGGCCGAAAACTTGGCCGCAGAATACGGGATTACCCGCGCCGAGCAAGACCAATTCGCCGCGCAGAGCCAACAGCGGTGGGCCAGCGCCCAAGAGGAGCAGGCCTTTGAAGGC
The DNA here is from genome assembly GCA_965116045.1 of Candidatus Latescibacterota bacterium. GTDB lineage: Bacteria > Latescibacterota > UBA2968 > UBA8231 > UBA8231. The sequence continues at coordinate 454,721 of OZ220478.1, forward strand.
CAGATTGTGCCCATATCTATCGCGCAAAAAGGCGAGGAGATCGCGTTTGCAGCAGATGAGCATCCGCGCCCCGGGACTACTGTTGAGCAGCTAAGTCAGCTCAAACCGGCATTCAAGAAAGATGGGACTGTGACCGCGGGCAATGCTTCGGGAATCAATGATGGGGCCGCCGCACTGCTGTTGATGACCGCAGAAGGGGCTAAGGCGCGCGGGCTGGTGCCGCTGGCCTATCTCCGAGGCACGGCTAGTGCAGGTGTCGATCCCCGCATCATGGGCATCGGCCCGGCTCCCGCGGTCCGCAAGCTATTGTCCCAGACCGGGACCCGACTCGAAGATATGGATCGGATCGAACTAAACGAAGCGTTCGCGGCCCAGAGCTTGGCCGTGGGGCGGGAGTTGGATTGGGACTGGGATAAGGTCAACGTCCAAGGTGGGGCCATTGCCATCGGCCACGCCGTTGGCGCCAGCGGTGCGCGCATTGCCACCACGCTTTTACACCAGATGCAGCAGCATAGCGTCAGGCTGGGGATAGCCGCGCTGTGCATTGGTGGGGGGATGGGCATGGCCGCGCTCTTTGAGCGAGTGGAATAAGCGCAGGCCGAGCGCGGCGCGTCTCGTTCGTCCGCCGACTGCACCCGCTGGCCCGCGCACATTCCTCGTTCAAGCTGCTTGGAGGGCGGTTTCTTGCCGCCCGTTTTCCTCCCGCATGTCTTCTGCATCTCTTTCCAGAATTTGCAGGTTGCGCACCTGCACTTGGACGCGGAAGCGGGGCTGATCGTCGTTGTCGCGCCAAGAGTGGCTTTGCAGGCGTCCGGTGATAAAGACCGGTGTGCCTTTGTGCAGGCGCTTGGCCAAGGTCTCGGCCGCTTTCTGCCAGAGCACGATGTCGAAGAAGGAAGTCTCCTCTTGCCATTCTTGATTGCGGTCGCGATAGGAGCGGTTGACGGCGACCCGCCCCCGCAAGCGAGCGGCACCGTTGTCCATGAAGCGGAAATCGGGGTCTTGCACCAAGCGGCCGCTGAGGGCGACTTGGTTGATGTTGGGCATCCGTAAGGTCGGCATGGGATTCCTCCTGATAGATGAGCATGAATGAATGAGTGAATGGTCCGTTAGCGAACCGCGTGGCTAGGGTGTAAGCAGAAAGTGTGCCAGCAATTCGCTTGGACGCTCAATGGTTTGTTCGGCAATTTGTTATGTAGGTTGTTTGATGAGCCGCCATAAGCGGCCACTGCCCCAAACGGGATACACTAATGAGTAATAGAGGAAACGCGAAAATCCTAGCGCAGCACTTTACATCCCCAGCAGTCGCGCAGTCAGGCGAATCGCTTTTACACCGGAGATGGCTTGCTCGGGGCGGCGGGTGAGACGCTTGATTGCGTGAATCCGCATTTTGGCAAGTTGGGGCCGCTGTTGCCCTTATTGGGGATCGACAGACGCGACGCCAATAGGTCTTTCGTTCCTAGCTAGCTCTATCGCCAATGCCCAGCGAATCGTATTATTAACACTATGTCCGATCCCAAGCACACCAACCGCCTCGCCGCCGAATCCAGTCCGTACTTGCGCCAGCACGCCCACAATCCCGTCGATTGGTACCCTTGGGGTGAGGAGGCGCTGGCCGCGGCCCGGGCCGCCGACCAGCCCATCTTGCTCTCGGTGGGGTATTCGGCCTGTCATTGGTGCCACGTCATGGAGCGCGAATCCTTTGAAAACGAGCCAATTGCCCAGCGCATGAACGAGCACTTTATCAACATCAAGGTCGATCGCGAGGAACGGCCCGATGTCGATGAGATTTACATGACGGCCGTGCAGGCCATGACCGGCCAGGGGGGCTGGCCGATGACGGTGTTCCTGACACCAGATTTGCAGCCTTTTTACGGCGGGACGTACTTTCCGCCCGAAGATCGCCACGGGCGGCCGGGCTTTCCAAAGGTGCTGCAAGCCATAGCGGATTACTATCGGGAAAACCGCGCTGGCGTCGCCGAAAAGACCACCGAACTCATGCGTGCGCTCCAGCAACACGCCGAGTTTTTGACGCCGGGCGGCATCCCCGCAGAAGAGGTCCTCGACCGGGCCTGTGCGCAGCTTAAATCCACGTACGACTCCAAATACGGAGGATTTGGCGGTGCGCCCAAATTTCCGCCGAGCATGAGCTTGTCTCTGCTGTTGCGGTGCTATGTTAGACGCGGCGACCAGCGGGCGTTGGAAATCGCCGAGCACACGCTCAAGCGCATGGCTAGGGGAGGGATGTACGACCAGCTTGGCGGAGGTTTTCACCGCTATTCGGTCGATGAGCGATGGCTCGTGCCCCACTTTGAAAAGATGCTCTACGACAACGCCTTGCTGGTGTGGACGTATCTCGAAGCCTATCAGGCGACCCAAGACGAATTCTACCGCGAGGTCGTCGAGCATACCCTCGGCTATGTGCTGCGCGAAATGACGCAGCCCGGCGGCGGCTTCTACTCGGCGCAGGACGCGGACAGCGAGGGCGAAGAAGGTCTGTTTTTCACTTGGCTGCTAGAAGAAATTGAGCATCTGTTGGGCGAAGAAGAGGCCGCGCTATTTGCCCGCTATTACGGCGTTGTGCCCGAGGGCAACTTCGAGCACGGGCGCAACATCTTGCACGTCGAAAACGAGTTGGCGGGTGTTGCACACTTCCTCGCGGTGGAGCCACAGCGGCTAGCGCAAGTCGTGGAGCGCGGGCGTGCGGTGCTGCTGGCGGCGCGGCAGGAGCGCGTGGCCCCCGGGCGCGATGACAAAATTCTGACGGCTTGGAACGGGCTGATGATCAGCGCAATGGCCCGCGCCTATCAGGTTATCGGGGAAGATCGCTACCTGCGAGCGGCTATTGCGGCGGCTGACTTCATTTTGGAGCGCATGGTCTGCGATGGTCGTCTCCTACATACCTACAAGGATGGTCGGGCGCGCATTCCGGCCTACCAAGACGATTACGCCGGTCTGGTCAACGGCCTGCTCGACCTATATGAGGCGAGTTTCGAGTTGCGTTTCTTTGCCGCTGCTGAGCACTGGGCCGGCGAGATGATTGCGCGGTTTTGGGATGAGGAGCACGGGGGGTTTTTCTATGCCGGGGCCGAGGCAACAGACTTGATCGTGCGCACCAAGAACCCATTTGACAACGCCACGCCCTCGGGCAACTCGTTGGGGGCCTTGGCCCTGTTGCGCTTGGGGGCGATGAAGGGCGATCAGGCGTTGTGGCAGCAGGGCGAGCAAACGCTCGTCCTCTTCGACCAGCTATTGCGCCGCGCTCCGGCCGCTGGAGCGCAAATGCTCTGCGCACTCGACTTCTACTTGGCTAGGCCCACGGAAGTTGCTTTGGTAGGCGACCAAGATGAGTGCCGCACTTTTGCCGCCGCACTGCATCGGTGCTTTGTGCCCAATAAGGTGGTGTTGGCCGCTTCTGTTGGGGCCGCTGAAGACGCGGCTGCGCTACCGCTGTTGGCAGGGAAACTGTCCGTCGGTGGACGAGCGTACGTGTGTCGCGACGCAACTTGCTCGCGGCCTATGTCCACGGCTGCGGACTTGGTGGAGCAGTTGAAGGCCGAGGCATGAATAAGCGCAAGACCGCAGACGACATGTTGCAGTTGGTGGGGGACACGCCGCTGGTGCGCCTCTACCGCGTCGCGCCGGCCAACGGCAGCCAGCTCTACGGCAAACTCGAAGCGCGCAACCCAACCGGCAGCGTCAAAGACCGCATCGGCGTTAGCATGATCCGCGCCGCCGAGGCGACTGGCCAGCTCAAAAAGGGCATGACCATCGTCGAACCTACCAGCGGCAATACCGGGATCGCGCTGGCGCTGACCGCGGCCGTCTTGGGCTACCGATTGGTGTTGACCATGCCCGAGAGCATGAGCTTAGAGCGGCGACAAGTCATGGCCAGTTACGGTGCAGAGATTGTGCTGACGCCGGCGGCGGCCGACATGCCCGGGGCCATTGGCAAGGCCGCAGAGCTTAAAGCGGCCGATCCCGAGGGCGTGTTTATTCCCCAGCAATTTGCCAACTTGGCCAACCCAGCAGCCCATCGCCGCACCACGGCCGAGGAGATTTTTGCAGCCACTGGAGGCGAACTAGACGCCTTTGTCGCCGGGGTGGGGACTGGCGGCACCATAACGGGCGTTGGGCAAGTGCTCAAGCAGGCCGTGCCGGATGTGCGCATAGTAGCAGTCGAGCCTAAGCGCTCGCCCGTGCTGTCGGGGGGCGCAGCCGATTTGCACGGCATTCAGGGGATTGGCGCGGGTCTTGTGCCCGAAGTCCTCGACCAAGAATTGATCGACCAGATCGTGCAGATAGACGACGACGAGGCTTTTCACTGCACCCGCCGTTTGGCCCGCGAGGAAGGGTTGCTGTTGGGGCCTTCGTCCGGGGCCAATGTGGCGGCCAGTTTGCAGGTGGCTAGCGATTTGGGGCCAGAGGCCCGGCTCGTGACTATGCTCTGCGATACGGGGTTTCGCTACTTCAGCGTCGACGGGTTTATCGAATCAGCAGAGTCAGCGCAAGAGTGACATCTTTGTTGTTCGGCGCACTGCGCTAGCGCCCGTCCTTGATCGCCCTTTCCATTCCTAAATCTGATGCGTCCCTGCTTGCCGCTGCTGACACAAGAGAGTGCGCCCGGCTTGGCTGAGGCGTTGTACACGTGCAGTTCGACCGAAGTCGCGGCGGTGATTGTGTAGGTGATTTAGTCGAACCATTGAAGGGATTGGGGAAGGTCGGTGCTAAGGCGAAGTGGGACTCGATGGTGAGTTGGTTGTGTCAGCGCGATGCCGCGTGGATTTTGGCCGGTTGCGTAGTGCCGATCGGCATTGGCAGTTAGGGCCGCTGGGTCGGAGTGCTGGACTGTCGTGGCCACCAGTGGAGTTAGACAGAATACAATGTGCGCGATCATTGCGCTTATCTCCTCGGGCTTTCGGAGATGTTAGTTTAACCTATCTTTATTAATTATAGAATAGGCTGTGTGAGGTCGCTGCATTGCCACTTACGTTCACGTCAAGTACATTGCTTGCCAGAACCTCGCAGCGAAGGATGTCTCTATGCAAATAGGGGATTTGGCCGCCAAGGCCGGGGTCACACCGCGGACGATTCGCTACTATGAAGAACTGGGAATCGTCGAGCCAGAAGAGCGCACCGCAGGCGGGTTTCGCCTGTATTCGGAAGCGCAATTGCGCCGCTTGCAAATCGTCCAAAGCCTCAAGGATTTGGGCTTTGAGCTAGAGCACATCCGCGTGTTCTTCAATCTGAAGCACTGCAACGAGTCGGGCGGCGGCTTGGCGCACGAGCTCGTTGAGCACCTCACCGAGCAAGAGCGTCGGATCGACGAGCGCATTCGCCAGTATTCGCTTATGAAGGAGCGCAATCGGCGTGCCATTGAGATGCTCAGTGGCTGTTTTTGTTGTACGATCAAGGTCATTGAGCGGGATTGTCACCACTGCGAGGTCTATCGGCGGCACGACGAGGTGCCCGACATCATCGAATGCGCCATTTACGAATCTTGAGGGGAAATGGAAATATGGTAACTATAACGGAAGCAGCAGCCGAAAAGATCAAGGACTTGCTCAGCGAACAGGGCAACGAGGGGCATGGGCTGCGCATGGGCGTGATGGGTGGCGGGTGTTCGGGGTTCCAGTACAAGCTCGATTTTGAGGGAAGTGCCAGCGACATGGACCACGTGTTTGAGATCGCCGGCGTCAAGGTTTTCATCGACCTGAAGAGCAGCCTTTATCTCAACGGCGTGACCCTCGACTATCACGACGGGCTGATGGGGGCCGGCTTTAAGATCGAAAACCCCAACGCCCGCACCACCTGCGGATGCGGTGAGTCCTTTAGTGCCTGAGAAACGAACTGTGCAAACTCCAGTCTATATGGACAACATGGCCACCACACCGGTGGACCCGCGCGTCTTGGCGGACATGTTGCCTTACTTCGGTACGCACTTCGGCAATGCGTCTAGCAAGACCCATGCCTTTGGTTTGGCCGCCGCCGACGCAGTCGAAAAGGCGCGGGAACAGGTGGCCGGGTTAATCGGCGCGTGCGCTCGGGAGATCGTCTTTACTGCCGGAGCTACAGAGGCCAACAATTTGGCTATCAAAGGCGCGATCCAGCAGGTCCCTCTTGGAGCGCACATCGTCACCTGTGCCATTGAGCACAAGGCCGTCTTGGAGTGTTGCGATACCTTGGAGCAGCAAGGGGTCGAGGTGACTTATTTACCGGTGGACCGCTATGGTAGGATTGACCTCGACCAACTCGCAGCGGCCATCACTCCGAAGACGGCTCTCATCTCGCTCATGGCAGCCAACAACGAGATTGGGGTCTTGCAGCCGCTGGCGGCGATTGGGCGATTGGCCCGCGAACGCGGCGTCTTGTGGCACTGCGACGCAGCCCAAGCTGTTGGCAAGATGCCGCTCGATGTGGAAGCGCTTGGCATTGACCTGCTCTCGGCTTCCGGCCACAAACTCTACGCTCCCAAGGGCGTCGGCTTCCTCTACGTGCGCTCGCGCAAGCCGCGTGTGCGATTGCAGGCCCAAGTCGAAGGCGGCGGGCAGGAGCGCGGCCGGCGCGGTGGTACGCTCAATGTGCCGGGCATTGTCGGTTTAGGACGCGCCTGTCAATTGGGGCGTGAAGAGATGACCGAGGAAGCGGCGCGATTGGTGCAAATGCGTCGACGGCTGTGCGCCGGGCTGGAGGATGCGCTTGGTCCCTTAGTCGTCAATGGCCACGCGGAAGAGCGCTTGCCGGGCAACCTCAACGTGAGCTTTCCCGGAGTGGATGGAACTGAACTGCTTTTGGGGTTGCGCGAGATCGCCCTATCTTCGGGCGCGGCCTGCTCATCGCGGACGAGCGCACCTTCACACGTCCTCAAAGCCATCGGCGCAAGTGATGATTTGGCGCGGGCTTCTCTGCGCTTTGGGTTGGGGCGTTTTAATACTATGGCAGAAGTAGAATTTGCCATTGACCGCACAATCGCGCAGGTCGAGCGCTTGCGCGACTGTGCATTAGCAATTGAGGCGAGAGTATGACTGTCACATCCAATCAGCTATTAGCGAGCGTAAAGGCCGAAATCGCCGAAGTGACGCCGGCCGAAGTCCGAGCAGCCCTCCAAACTGGCCGACCGGTCCACGTCGTAGATGTGCGCGAGCGGGAAGAAGTCATGGACGGCTATATCCCCGGGGCCGATTTGATCCCCCGCGGTTTTTTGGAACTCAACATTGAAGAAGACGTGACCGTAGATCGCGACGCGGAAATCGTGCTCTATTGTGCTGGGGGCAACCGCTCGGCCTTGGCCGCGCGCGATTTGGCCTTTATGGGCTACGCCAATGCCAAGTCCATGATCGGCGGCATCAAAGGCTGGAAGGACGCCGGCTATGCAATTGAGCAGGGTGGCCTGCTTTCCGAAGAAGACTTGCAGCGCTACGCCCGGCATCTGATCCTGCCCGAAGTCGGTGAGAAGGGGCAGCAGCAGTTGCTCAAGGGGAGGGTGTTGCTGGTCGGGGTCGGTGGTTTGGGTTGCCCGGCGGCCCTGTACTTGGCTGCGGCCGGTGTCGGCAAGATCGGCTTGGTCGATGCCGATGTCGTCGATAAGAGCAACTTGCAGCGGCAAGTGCTGTTCGGTGAGTCCGATGTTGGTCGGCCCAAGGTCGAAGCTGCCCGCGACCGGTTGCTCGACATTAACTCCGGCATTGAGATACACCCGCACTACGAGTTGTTGACGTCGCACAATATCTTTGAGGTCATGGACGGCTACGATATTGTGGTCAATGGCTGCGACAACTTCCCGACCCGCTATTTGGTCAACGACGCGGCCGTCATGCAGAAAAAAACCGTGGTGGACGGCAGCATTTTTCGCTTTGAGGGCCAAGTCACCGTGTACGTGCCCGGGGACGGCCCGTGCTATCGCTGCCTCTATCCCGAGCCGCCGCCGCCCGGAGAGGTACCCAGTTGCGCCGAGGGCGGGGTCTTGGGAGTCTTGCCCGGCATCGTCGGGCTGATGCAGGCCACCGAGGTCGTCAAACTGCTGCTGGGGCAGGGAACTTCCTTGGTGGGGCGCGTGTTGCTCTACGATGCGCTGGAGATGAAATTCCGCGAACTCAAGCTCCGGCGCGACCGCGAGTGCCCGGTATGCGGCGATAACCCGACCGTCACTGAGTTGATTGACTACGAGCAGTTTTGCGGCTTGCCTTCGCAGAGTGAGGCCGCAGGTTAAGTTGCGACTCGCAGGGTTATTTGTACGGCGCTCCCCGCTACCTAGGGGAGCGCCTTTTCTTTGAGAAGAATTTGATGGAGCAAACCGGGGCGGGTTTTTTGGCGTTGCCGGATAACCCAGACCAAGATCCGACGTTGGATTGGCGGGAAGTTTTCGGCAACGACCAGCCGGTGGAGGTCGAAATCGGCATTGGCAAAGGACGCTTTATTCTCGACGCGGCCTGCCGCCAGCCCACCGTGAATTTCGTCGGGGTCGAATGGGCGGCCAAATACGTGCGCATTGCCCAGCGCCGCGCCGTGCATCGCAATCTCGGCAACGTGCGGTTCGCGCACCTAGATGCGCGGGAATTCGTCGAATTCTTCGTGGCCACAGCATCGGTGCGGGCTTATCACATCTACTTTCCCGATCCTTGGCCCAAGAAGCGACACCACAAGCGGCGGCTGTTTAACGAGGAATTTCTGCGCGAAGTCGAGCGCACGTTGTGCGTGGGCGGCCAACTGTGGCTAGCGACGGATTACGCCGACTATTTCGAGGTCATGCTCGCCGCGTTAGCGACCAGCTCGTGTTTGATGGAGGCGGATGTCGAGTGGTTGGGAGTGCGGACCAATTACGAAGACAAGTTTCTCGCAGAAGGCCGGCCAATCTACCGCCGAGTCGCTAAAAAAATATCGACGTAAAGGCATCTTGCATACTGTACATAAAGGGTTGGACTGTGCGTAGTCCAACCCTTTTTTGTATGTCAATATAACACTAATAAGTGTGATTAAAGAGAGTAAGGGAATGCACTAATTTGTGTTCTTATCTACACTAATTTGTGTGATTCGTTTTGAAATAGACGTATCTACTTAGAAAACAACAAGAAATTTGTGCTTGACTCCCTGTTAAGATGGGCATATTCTTGGTTGTGGAGCATAGTGGTGGAAAAGGGTGGAACGAAGATTTTAGCTTAGCTCGGGATTAAAATGGCACAGTTTTTCACTGGCAGATACGAGGTTCCCGTCGATGACAAGGGGCGAATTTTTGTGCCAGCGGAGTTCCGCAAGAAACTGCCGCCAGAAGCTCCCGACACGCTTGTGGTGATGCGCGGGTTCGACAACTGCTTGGTGGCCTACTCTTGGACCGAATGGGAAGCGAAAGCCGAACAACTCTTGCGTCTGCCGACGACCAAACGCGAGGCGCGGGCCTTCATTCGCTCTATGGTTTCGCATGCGGCCGAAGTAAAGTTAGACCGGCAGGGACGGACTGGCATTCCGCGCAAGCTGCTGGCCAAGGCCGGCATCACCAATCAAATGGTCATCATCGGCGCGTTGGACAAATTGGAATTTTGGAACCCGGAAAACAGCGAGGATTTCCCGCCGATGGAAGACCTCGCCGATAATTTAGCAGACTTTGAGATAGACCTCTAAATTTATGTACTATGGCATATCACATCCCGGTCATGGTCGAGGAAGTGATCGTCGGGCTGGTCGCCGATCCAGACGGCACGTACGTGGATGCGACGGCTGGCGGTGGCGGCCACAGTTCGGCTTTGCTTCAGGCGCTCAGTCCCAAGGGGCGGCTACTGGCCGTGGATCGCGATCAAGAAGCCGTAGCGGCCGTGCGAGCGAGGTTGGCAGCCGATGCACGGGTGGTCGTGCGACAAGGTCGATTTACCGAATTGCCCCAGTTGCTGTTGCAAGAGGGGATGGGGCCGTTGAGCGGCGTCCTGTTCGACTTGGGGGTTTCGTCGCATCAGATCGACGCACCGGCTCGGGGATTCAGCTATCAAGCCGACGGCCCTCTCGACATGCGCATGGATGCAGAAGTTGGCCAAACGGCCGCCGAATTGATCGCCGCATCCGGCGAGGCCGAGTTGATCGAGTTGATTGTGCGCTACGGGGAAGAGCGCGCAGCGCGGCGGATCGCGTATTCGATCTGTCGGCAGCAGCGGCTCGCGCCTTTGACCACTACGCAGGCTTTGCGACAGGCCGTAGCGGCCACGCAGCCCCAGATGCTCAACAAAACGCTGGCGCGCGTGTTCCAAGCACTGCGCATTGCCGTCAACGACGAGTTGGGCCAGTTGCAGGCGGGTTTGACGGCTGTAGAAACGGCGTTGAAGCCCGGCGGCCGGCTAGCTGTGATGGCCTACCACTCCTTGGAGGACCGATTGGTCAAGCAGCATTTAGCGGCGCTAGTGCGCGGCTGCATTTGTCCGCCGCGCTTACCCGTTTGCACTTGCGGACGGAAACCGTCGTTCAAGCGAGTAGGACCAAAATTGCAGCGGGCGGGCGCGGCCGAGGTCGCGCAAAATGCGCGGGCGCGCAGTGCCGTTTTGCGAATTTACGAAAAAACCGGGGGCGCTTGACATGATCAAAGGCGGAATTTCCTGTGTCAAATGGGCGATCCTCATCGGGATGATGGCCGGGGCGGCCCTGTTCCACGTCTGGCAAAAGGTCGAAATGGCGCGAGTGGTCGGTGGCATCAGCACGGCTGAGACACAATTAGTCGAGCTCGACCGCGAGCGCACCAAACTGTTGACGGCCATCGCGGCGCGGAAAAACTCTGGCTTGATCGAGAAGGTGGCCATTGGTCAACTCGGCATGACTTACCCCGCGAAAACGGTGGATGGCGTGAGCGATGCACTGGCTCATTGGGAAGGGGATTGATGGGGCTACGGGTGCGACATAAGGGCATTGGCCGGCTGCGCTGGGTCGTGGCTTTGGGCGCAGTGGCGTGGTTGGGGTTGTCTATACGTCTCGTCCAAATCCAGATTTTCAGGCACGAGGCCTACAGTGCCGAGGCCCATGCGCAGTACCTTGAGCGCCGCCCGCTGGAAGCGAGCCGGGGTCGGGTCGTCGATCGGCGTGGCAACTATTTGGCCGTAGATGTCCAAGCCACGTCATTTTACGCTTATCCCGCTCAGGTTGAAGAGCCCAAGCGCGTAGCCGCCCGCTTCGCGTCCCTGAGCGATAAACGGGCCGAGTCCATCGAGCGCCAATTGCGCGGGGGCAAGCGATTTGTCTATCTGGCGCGTCAGGTGGCTGACGCCGATGTGGGCGAGGTTGCGTACGCCGGTGTGTCCCAACATCCAGAGACCCGTCGCCAGTATCCCTTGGGGCCGCTGGCTGGTCAACTCATCGGGCACACCAATATTGACAACAGAGGCCGAGAGGGGATTGAGCGGGCCTTCGACGATGTGCTGAGCGAAAAGGACGGCTCGATATTGGCATACGTTGATGCACGGGGCAAGCAAGTGCCCGGGCGGCAGCAGCAACGCCAGGAGCCGAAGCATGGCCGCGACCTGATGCTGACCATCGACGCGGTCTATCAGAGCATTTTAGAGGAAGAGTTACAACGGGCCATCGACAGTTCAAAAGCCCAAGGTGCTTTGGGCGTCATCGTCGTCCCGGGCAGCGGCGAGGTGCTGGCCATGGCCAACCTGCCGCTTTTCGATCCCAATAAAGCGTCCCGCTCGTCGCCGGAACTCAGGCGCAATCGGGCGATAACTGACGTGTACGAACCGGGCTCGACCTTCAAAATTATCGCGGCCGCCGCCGTTCTTGAAGACGGGCTGGCCAACCTGCACGATCGCATCTTTTGCGAGCAAGGGGCGTTCGAATTGGCCAATGGGGATTCGATCCGCGATGTCGAGCCGCACGGCGATTTGCTTTTTGCTCAGGTCTTGGAAAAATCGAGCAACATCGGCACGATCAAGCTGGCGCAGCGGCTGTCGCGGCACCGCTTTTACGAACACATCCGCAACTTTGGCTTTGCCACCCGCACCGGCATTGACTTGCCAGCGGAAACGCCTGGTTTATTGCAGGAAGTTGATCAGTGGTCCACGCGGTCGCTGGCAACCATTGCCATCGGACAAGAAATCGGCGTGACGGCCCTACAACTCGCCATGGCGTACGGAGCCATTGCCAATGGCGGCCTGCTGATGACGCCGAGGCTCGTCGCCGGGACGATTGGCCCGGAGGGTCGGCTCGACGACCGCGGCGACCCCCAGCCGGTCCGCCGAGTCGTGAGCCGGCAGACGGCGGCGACGCTGAGCCGGGTGCTGACTGGAGTCGTGGAAAGGGGCTCCGGGCAAAAGGCTCGCATCGAAGGCGTGGCTGTGGCCGGAAAAACAGGTACAGCTCAGCGCGCCTTAGCCGATGGCAGCGGCTATGATCCCAACGCCAGTATAGCCTCATTCGCCGGCTTTCTGCCTGCCAACAATCCCCAGTACACGTGCGTGATTATGGTCGAAAACCCCAGCGTGAATGGGTGGGGCGGCTCGGTGGCAGCCCCGACCTTTCGCCGGGTGATGAAGCGGATTATCAGGTTGCCGGGTGGCCTATTGGTCGAGCCAGCCGCTAGGCATCCCCAGCAAGAGGTGCCGGCCGTGCCGGAGTTGCGCGACCTGACCCAAGTCGTAGCCCAAAGTTCGAGAGGTATTTAGATGGAACTGGAATACCTACTCAAAGAGCTAACGGACGCCCGGGTAGAGGGCGATCCTGCTATTGAAATAGGGCAAATCCGCTGCGATTCGCGCTGCGTAGAAAAAGGCGACTTTTTCGTAGCTATGCGCGGAGGACAGGAACAGGACCGGCACCGCTTTGTCGATCACGCCATAGCCCGCGGTGCCCGCGCCGTGATGGTGGAGGAGCGGATCAATTGCACTGGAGTAACGCAGGTGCAGGTGGCGGATTGCCGGGCCGCGTTGGCCCGCATGGCGGCGCGCTTTTACGCCTTTCCCGGGCGAGCACTGCTCAACGTCGGCGTCACCGGCACCAATGGCAAGACGACCACTGCCTTCTTGCTCAGGAGTGCCCTCGAAGCCGCTGGCCTGCCGTGCGGGTACTTGGGGACCTTGGGGTTTGGCGGGGATGGCGCATTGGAGAAGATGGACAATACGACGCCCGAGGCCGTCCAACTACACGGCTTACTGCGCCGGCTCGTCGATGCCGGCAAGCAGGCGGCCGTGCTAGAGGTGTCTTCTCATGGGCTGGCCTTAAAAAGGGTGGAGGGCATTCCCTTCGAGGCGGCGGTCTTTACCAATCTGACGCACGATCACTTAGATTTTCACGGGACTTGGGAGGCGTACTTTGCGGCCAAGGCCCGGCTTTTTGAAAGCCTGCAAGAAGGGGCGATTGCGGTGATCAACGCCGACGACGCGCACGCCGACGAATTGGCCCGCCGGACCCGGGGGCGCGTCGTGACCTATGGCTGTGGGCCGGAGGCCGATGTGCGGTTGCAGAGCGCAGCCGCTAGTCCGCCGGGGACGCACCTGTGTTTGGATACCCCAGTCGGCCCCATTGAGGTGCATACGCATTTGATCGGTCGTTTCAACTGCTACAATGCGATGGCCGTCGTGGCCACCGGGTTGGCGCTGGATTTGGATGCCGCAGCGCTGGGTCGCGGCTTGGCTGCCCTAGCGGGCGTCCCGGGCCGCTGTGAGCAGATCGCCGAAGGGCAGGATTTCGCGGTCATCGTGGATTACGCCCACACCCCGGACGCGCTAGAAAGGGTTTTGCACGCCGCTCGCGATTTAGGTAGCGGTCGCTTGATCTGCGTCTGTGGCTGTGGCGGAGCTCGAGACCGCGACAAGCGACCCCTAATGGGCCGCGTTGCTGGCGAGTTGGCCGATTGGCCGATTTTGACTTCGGACAACCCACGCAGCGAGGATCCGCAGCGCATCATTGATGATATGGCCGCTGGTGTGCCCGACCGCCGCGCGATTCACCGCGAAGTTGACCGCGCACAAGCGATTGCTACAGCGCTGGCCACTGCACACAGTGGGGATGTTGTGGTTATTGCCGGCAAGGGGCACGAACAAGAGCAGGAACTCGCCGACCGCGTGGTGGCTTTTGACGACCGCGAAGTAGCCCGGCGCGTGTTGCGCAACTTGCGCCCTATGGAAGGACCGCCGCGATGCGCGCCGTGACTCTGAGCGAGATGGTGGAGTGGACGGCTGCTGACCCGGTTGGCAGCCTCGAGCCAGATTGCGCCCTGCAAGCGGTGGCGACCGACAGCCGATCTGTCGACAAGGGCGAGTTGTTCGTGGCATTGCGTGGAGAGCGCTTTGACGGGCACGATTTCGTCGAGGCCGCCTTTGCCCGCGGTGCGTGTGCAGCCTTAGTGGAACGCCACTGGCCAGGGTTAGAACGGACGGCCCCCGGGCCGCTGTTAGCTGTTGACTCGACGCTGCAAGCACTCGGCGATATGGCGCGGGCGTATCGCCGGCGCTGGGCGATACCGGTGGTGGCCGTCGTCGGCAGCGCGGGCAAGACGACGACGAAGGAAATGATCGCCGCTGTCTTGGGGCAGCAATACCGCGTTTTGAAAACTATCGGTAGTGAAAACAATGAGATTGGGGTGCCCCGCACTTTGCTGCAACTGTCGCCGAGCCACGAGGCAGTGGTCTTGGAACTGGCCGCGCGGCGGATAGGGGATATTCGCTACTTGTGTTCGATTGCCGAACCTACTATCGGGGTTTTGCTCAACATCGGGACTGCACATATAGAATTTTTTGGGTCTGTAGAAGGAGTGGCCAAAGCCAAAGGGGAACTTCTGGATTATCTGGACGAGCCTTTAACGGCTCTCGTCAACGCCGATGACCGTGTCGTGGCTCAGGAGGTAAAGAGGACAAAGGGGAGACTCCTGACCTTCGGTTTTGTGCGTGAGAGCGAGTTTCGTGGGGAGAGGCTCGTCCTCGACCAGAAGAGCTGCGGCCATTTCCTTCTACACCATGTTCCCATTGATCTCAATATCCCAGGGCGGCACAACGCGTACAATGCCTTGGCGGCGGCCGCGGTCGGTCGCATCCTCGGCGTGCCTTGGGAAGGGATCCAGGGCGCCCTCGCCGAGTTCGCGGCGGTGAGCCAGCGCGGCGAGATCGTGCGCAAAAATGGGATCGCAGTAATCGACGATTGCTACAATGCCAGTCCCGGCTCGGTGTCGGCCGCGCTCGACCTCCTCGTCGATGTGCCTGGTGCGCGAAAAATCGCCGTGCTCGGCGACATGCTAGAACTCGGCGCGGAGAGCGGTCGGTTGCACGCGGTTGTCGGTGAGAAGGCCGCCGAGTGCGCCGATGTCGTCTTGGCGGCCGGCCGCGAAAGCGCACACTTGGTGGCCGCTGCTCGTGCGGCTGGCATGGCCCAAGACGCGGCTCGCCACTTCGAGCAGCCCGAGCCACTCGGCGAATTCGCGGCGGCACAATTGCGCCCCGGCGACGTAGTCTTAGTCAAGGCCTCTCGCGCCATGGCTTTTGACCGAGTCGTCGAGCGCATTATGCAGCAGTTGAACTAGCTCGCTCCCACCGAGCATCCTCTCATTCCCCTAGCAACCTTAGAGTTCCATCACTGATGATAGCTGTGCAGCGCGACAGCATGTTGGTGTTGCTGATTTGCCTGGCGCTAGTAGGCTTGGGGCTGGTCATGGTTTATAGCTCTAGCTCGGTTTTGGCCAACGTGCGCTTTGGCGACTCGGGTCTTTTCCTCAAAAAGCACGCCATCCGCGTCTTCATCGGCTTGGTGCTCATGCTCGCGTTCTCGCGGATGCCTTTGTCTTGGTGGGCGCGGCTTTCGCGGCCGATCATGCTGTTGGCCCTCTTGTTGCTCTTGCTAGTCTCGGCGTGGGGCCACGGCGCCGCTCAGCGCTGGTTGAGCATTCCGGCGTGGGGTGGGGCCGTGGCCTTTCAGCCAGCCGAGTTTGCCAAATTGGCGCTGGTGCTCTACTTGGCGGATGTCTTGGTGCGCAAACACGATGAACTACACGACTTTAGTCGCGGGTTTGTGCCCCGTTTGTTGGTCGTCGGTTTTGCCCTCGTGCTCATCGTATTGCAGCCCGACTTGGGGACGGCGATTGCGCTGGGGCTGATTGCCTTGCTCATGCTATGGGTCGGCGGAATGCGCTTGTACCACTTGGCCGGGGCTGGGTTGCTCGCGCTGTTGGGCATTGGGTTTTCCCTGCTGCATTCGAGCTATCAGATGCGACGCTTGATCAGCTTTATCGACCCTGCGCGCGATCCGGCTGGCTCCTATCAAGTTTTGCAGTCGCTCTACGGCATGGGCAATGGCGGCCTTTTGGGAGTGGGTTTGGGCAACAGCATGCAAAAAGAGCAGTACCTGCCCGAGCCGCACACGGATTTTGTGTTTTCGGTCATCGGTGAGGAAATGGGGCTTGTGGGGACCTTGGTTGTCTTGGGACTTTTCGCGGCTTTCTCGTTTTGCGGAGTGCGCATTGGGGCCCGCGCTGGTGATGCGTACGGCTTTTTGGTTGCCATCGGCATTACGGCGATGATCTCGATATACGCCCTGCTGAACATCGGCGTGGTCATCGGGCTACTACCCACCACCGGCTTGCCGCTGCCCTTTGTCAGCTATGGCGGCTCGTCGCTGATGGGGAATATGGCAGGAGTGGGCATCTTGTTGGGGGTTGCCCGCACGGCCCCCAGACATCAAGGGGGTTTGGTGCATTGGCAATGATGAAGACGCTCTTGGACCAATATCGCCGCGTCCACCTCGTCGGTATCGGTGGAGCGGGCATGGAGGGTTTGGCCCGGTTGCTCGCCGCCAAAGGCTGTGCGGTAAGCGGCTCAGATCAGGCCGACTCGCCCAGTGTCGCGCTGCTGCGCCAAGAGGGATTCGCCGTCGCGGTGGGGCACGATGGCCAACTCGTCCAAGGCGTGGACCTAGTGGTATATTCGGCCGCTGTACCGGCTGACAATCCCGAGCGGCAAGCTGCCGCGCACGGGGGCATTCCCACGGCGAGCCGGGCCGAGGTGCTGGGGGAACTGTCCCGTACACCGTTGACCCTCGCCGTAGCCGGTACTCACGGTAAGACGACGACTGCTTCAATGGCCGCGGCGATCTTGCGCCGCGCTGGCCTCGATCCCCAAGTCTTGATCGGGGGTTGGATCAACGGGCGACCGCAGGCCGAGGTGGGAAGTGGCGAGGTCTTTGTCGTGGAGGCCGACGAGTTTGCAGGCGGCTTCTTGCACCTGTACCCGAGCTTGGCCCTCGTGACGAGTATAGATGCTGAACACCTCGATTACTACGGGAGTCTAGAGGCTCTCGAACGGGCTTTTGGCCAATTTCTTGCGCGCCTGCCCTTCTGCGGTCGCAGCGTCTTGGCCGGGGATGGGCTGGTCGGGGAGCGGGTGCTGGCCGACTTGCAGCGTCCCCACCAGACCTATGGCATGGCCGACGACAACGACTACCAGATCGCCGAACTCGAAGAGCGGGCTTGGGGCAGCCGGTTTGCCCTGTGTTTCGACGGGCAAAAACTAGGCGAGATCGAATTGCAGG
The DNA here is from genome assembly GCA_965116045.1 of Candidatus Latescibacterota bacterium. Lineage (GTDB taxonomy): Bacteria > Latescibacterota > UBA2968 > UBA8231 > UBA8231. Next base: position 472,202 of record OZ220478.1, read on the forward strand.
TCCACGGCGTACACAATGTCCGCAATGCCGCTGGAGCCGCCGCACTGACTTGTGCGCTACAGGTGGAATTCGCCGTGATCGCCGATGCTTTGGAGCAGTTTGGCGGCGCCGACCGGCGCTTTCAGCGCAAGGGGGAATTCGCTGGTGTGCTGGTCGTGGACGACTACGCCCATCATCCGGCTGAATTAGCGGTGGCCTTGGCTGCTGCGCGGCAGAGTGGTCGCCGAGTGATCGCTGTTTTTCAGCCCCACCTATACTCGCGCACCCGCGACTTGACGGCGGCTTTTGCCCGCGAGCTCGCGGCGGCTGACTACGTGGTGCTCGCTGCGGTCTATGCCGCACGGGAAGCCCCGCTGCCCGGTGTGGACTCGGACTTGATCGCGAAAGCTATGTGCGCCAACGGGTACAAAACCGTGGCGTACCTGCCGGACCGCGAGCAACTTGTGGCCCATTTGGTGGGTATCTGTCGTCGGGGCGACTTGGTGCTGGTTATGGGGGCCGGCGACATTGGCGAGGCGGCGGCCGAGTTGATCGCGGCCTTGGCCGCTGGAGGGCACTCGTGAAACGCCAGCAGACCAAGGCGCGCAAGAAGCCGCTAACTGTGGGGGAACGGGGTCGATCCAAGGGCCGCTGGCCTTGGATTGCGCTCTTGATCTTGGCTACGGGCAGCACCTTGGCGGCCTATCAGGTGGCGACTTACTTTGGCCAGGCCTCCTACTTTGGCCTCAAGGCCATTGAAGTGGATGGGTTGCGGCGGCTCAGTGGGGAGGATGTACGCGTCGTGAGCGGCCTGGCGGTTGGTCGCAACATTTTCGCCATTGACCTAGACGAGGTCGCGCAGCGGCTAGAAGCCATGTATTTGGTCAAGCAAGCTCTCGTGATGCGCAAGCCGCCCGACCGGATTGCCGTCGATATCGTCGAGCATCGCCAAGTGGCTTGGATCGATTTGGGCCAGACCTACGGAGTAACGCCCGATGGCGTCCTGCTTCCGGCAGGCAGTGCGGACGACCAGTCGGTTGCTCCACCCGGCAATTTGCCCGTCATATCCGGGCTGTCCGTCCGCGGCGACTCGCTACAACCGGGCGTGGCCGTGGCCGACTCTGCGCTGTTGGCGATACTGCGCTGGTGGGAGGAAGCCACGGTTGCCGATGCGGAATTTTGCCTCAACGTGGCCGGTATCCAGCCGATGTCCGGGGCGGGTATTCGCTTGCAGATGGCCACTGACGGACTCGAAGTACGCTTGCCGGCCAACGGGGTCGCCCATCGGCTTCGCACCATTCGCGAGTTGATGCCGCGCGTCCATCAAAGCCATCCCGATCCGGCCTATATTGACTTGCGCTATGCTGGCCAGATGGTCGTTGGCAAAAAGAAAGCAAAATCGGGATGAACTGGAGCGAGGAGCACAGCACCATTATCGCCGGGTTGGACTTGGGTACGACCAAGGTCTGCGCGGTCATTGCCGAGCAGGTCGCCGAGCGGCCCCCGCGGATTATTGGCATCGGCCATCACCCATCAGAGGGGATCCGGTGCGGGGCGATTGTGGATGCTGAGAAGACCGTGCATGCCATTGGCGCGGCCGTGCGTCAAGCGGAGCTGATGGCCGGAGTCGAAATCGACTCGGTGTACGCTGGCATTTCTGGCAAATACATCGCCAGCCTCAACAGCACGGGCATGGTGGCGGTCGGCGGCGAAGACGGATGGATCGGAGCACAGGACCGCGCCCGTGTGCTCGCTGCGGCCGGCGTAGTCAAAGTGCCGTTCGACCGCGAGGTACTGCACGTTTTGCCCCAAGAATTTGCCGTCAACGGCCAGCGGGGCGTTGTCGATCCCGTGGGTATGTATGGAGTGCGCTTAGAGGCCAGTGTACACGTAGTCACCAGTTCGGTTGCCGCCGTGCGAAACATCTGTCACAGCATCCTCCGTGCGGGCGTTGATGTGCGCGGTGTCGTTCTCGGTGCGCTTGCTTCGAGCTATGCGGTCCTGACGGAGGACGAGCGGCAAATGGGCGTCTGCCTGCTCGACATCGGCGGTGGCACGACCGATGTGGCGGTCTTTGTTAACAAGGGGTTGCGCCACTCGGGCAACATCGGATTGGGCGGGCATAACGTGACCAACGACATCGGCGTTGGGCTGCGCACCACGCGGGCCGAGGCCGAACAGATTAAGTGTGCGGGGGTGCCCGGCGAGGCAGTGGCCTTTATCGTTGAAGCGCGGATGGAGGAGATATTGGCCCTAGCCCGCAAGCAGGTCTATACCGCGTTGCCCCATGCTGCGCTAGGTGCGGGCATTGTCCTCACGGGTGGAGGAGCGCAAATCACCGGGGCGGTGGCCTTGGCCGAGCGAGTCTTTAACATGCCCGTGCGCTTGGGGGGGCCGAGTGGGTTGGAGGGGGCCGCAGAGCTCGCTAGCCCATCGTACGCTACGGTGCTGGGGCTGCTCCTGTACGGCATGGAGCAACAGCAGGGAAAAAACCAAACAGAAGCGCCGGGACTGGTCGAAGTCCCTTTCGATTCAGTGTTCGGGCGCGTAAAAAGATGGTTACAACCACGGGACTAGCGGCGGTGCTGGTCCCAAAATCAAGGAGGAGTAATTATGGCAATTAGGTTGATTGACAACGAGCATCGGGCGCGCATCAAGGTCGTCGGTGTTGGTGGCAGCGGCGGCAATGCCATCAACCGCATGATCGAGTCGGGAATGCACGGCGTCGAATTCGTCGCTGTCAATACGGATGCGCAGGCGTTGGAGGCCTCGCGGGCTGACTTTCCCATTTGCATTGGCAGCAGCGTTACGCGGGGATTGGGTGCTGGGGCCAATCCAGAAGTGGGTCGGCAAGCTATGGAAGAAGACCGCGATAAGGTCGCCAAGCAGCTACAGGACTCGGATCTGATCTTCATCACGGCCGGCATGGGCGGCGGCACGGGGACGGGTGCCGCGCCTACTGTTGCGGAGATTTCCCGCGATCAAGGGGCGCTGACCGTCGGCATTGTCACCGAGCCTTTTCTAATGGAAGGCTCGCCGCGGATGAAGAACGCCCGGAGCGGGATTGCCGAGCTAAAGGACCAGGTCGACACCCTGATCACCATCAAAAACCAGCGTCTCTTGGAAGTCTGCGGCCGCGACACCACGCTCCAAGATGCGTTTCTCAAGGCCGATGAAGTGCTGATGCAGGCCACGCGTGGTATTTCCGACTTGATTACGATTCCGGGCATGGTCAATCTCGACTTCAACGACGTGCGCACGGTGATTTCCAAGGGGGGGGATGCGATTATGGGCCTCGGGGAGCACCGCGGCGAAGAGCGGGCTTTGGAGGCTGCTCGCAAGGCGATCAACAGCCCGCTTTTGGAGGATGTATCGATCGCCGGTGCGAAGGGCGTTTTGATCAATATCGCCGGCGACTCCAATCTCACACTGTACGAGGTCAATGAGGTCATGTCGCTGATCAACGAGGAAGCCGGCTCGGATTCCGAGATCATCTTCGGCACCGTAATTGACGATAGCTTGGCCGACGACATCCGCGTGACGGTCATCGCCACGGGCTTCAACGTCCACAAGAGCAACGAAGCCGAGCCGCCGGCCCGCCCCCAAGAAGAGCCGATGCCGCAGGACGTGGAGGCGGATCCTTTGAGCTCGATCCTCGTCGGCAATAGCAATGGGGGGACCTCCTTGGACTTGAATGTGCCCGCGATACTGCGCAATGGCTACAGTATTTCGCAGGAGCATCAGGAGCCAGTGCGTCCGGCGGTTAGCGACTTGGACATTCCTGCCTTTCTGCGCCGCAAAATGAACGCTTCTTAGGGCAGTTGTCGCGCGGGCGATTTGGCTTATTTTAACCTAAGCGCGGTAAAATTCGCAGAGAGGATGTTTTTATATGGCAGATATTCGCGTTGGCATAATCATGGGCAGTACCTCGGACGAGGACATCATGCGCAAGGGGGCGGCGGTGCTCGAAGAGCTTGGACTTGGCTACGAAATGATCGTATCCTCGGCCCACCGCAACCCCGAGCGCACCGCTACTTGGGCCAGCGAGGCGGCTGGCCGCGGCCTCAAGGTGATCATCGCCGGTGCTGGCCTAGCTGCGGCCTTACCCGGAGTGGTGGCAGCGCATACGACCTTGCCGGTCATCGGAGTCCCTATTGCCTCGGGTGCGCTCAATGGAGTCGATTCACTCTACTCCATCGTGCAGATGCCGCCGGGTATCCCGGTGGCGACCGTCGGCATTGACAATGCCCGCAATGCGGCCATGCTGGCGGCCCAGATTATCGCCTTATCCGATGAGGCGGTTGCCCGGGCCATTGAAACTTATCGCGCACAGTGGAATCCATGAGCAGTGGTCGGTGGCCACCGACCCCTAACTTTAGCTGAAAGGACGCGATGAGCAGTGGACAATACAAGTCGCATTTCCAAATTGCTTTCGCTGATGCTCAGGCATCGGCCCGACGAATTTGGACTGGAGATTGACGCGTACGGCTATGCGCCGTTGAATCAAGTGGTACAAGGAGTACAAGAACGCTACTCAGAGGTGACCGAAGCCGATGTGGTCGACCTCGTCAAAGCCCCGGGGCAATATCGCTTTGAATTGAACGAGTTCGGCATTCGCGCGTTATACGGACACAGTTTTTTCGTCGATATGGACGGCGAGCCTATGGACCCGCCGCCCGACCGACTCTACATGGGCTCGACTCGCAGCGCTGCCCAGCGCTTTACCCGCGAGGGCATTTCTCCAGGCGATCGCTACTACGTGCATCTGTCGCTAACGCGCGAGGCGGCCGAGTCGCACAGCCACCAACGCGACACTCCCTGCGTGGTGGAGATCCTCGCGGCCAAGGCCCACGAGGAGGGCTGTCGCTTTTTTCCTCGGGGCGCAGTCGTGCTGACCGAAGAGCTCCCAGCCAGTTGCATCGGCCCCATCCACGGCAGTCAACAAAAGCCCCTCGACGTTGCTCCGATGCCCACGGCCGGTGGCATAAGCTACGGCCGCAAGCCGCGCTTTTCGCCTCGTTGAGTGGGATGCCGTGAAAAACATCGTGGCCTTCATCAAGCCCTTCAGACTCGACGAGGTCAAACAATCCTTGGCCGCGATTGGCCTCGTCGGCATGTCCGTTAGCGAGGTGCGCGGCTGCGGTCGCCAACGCGGCCACAGCGAAATCTACCGCGGTGCCGAGTACCAGCTCGATTTCATGCCCAAGATTCGCATTGAATTGGCCGTTGGCGATGGCCAACTCGACGAAGCAGTGGAGGCCATTATGCAGTCGGCTGCCACCGGCGAGGTCGGCGACGGCAAGATCTTTGTCTCCGAACTGATCGAGGCCATCCGCATCCGCACCGGCGAAACCGGCGAAACTGCCCTCTGAAGCCCCGGTAGTGCCCACCGCATTGGAACTGGCCCGTCGCGCCCTCGCCGCCGCCGCCGCCAAAGCCCTTGATCCCCTAGCGCAATTGGGTTTTGCCGATCCGGTCCAAGCGCTAGCGACCTTGGACCGGGTCGGCAGCCCGCCGCAATCCGCGCCGCTGCCAGCCCGTGCGTTGGCCGAGCTGGCTGCGACGGGCCGGCCGGACGAGGGCCTGCGGCAGTTGGTGCGCTTGGCTGTGGCATACGGCCCACGAGGTCTCTTTTCTCACTTAGAGGCCGATCCCATTCTGTGTCAGCGCTTAGTGCAGATCGTGAGCCACAGTACCTTTCTCGCCGACATCTTAGTGCGCGACTTCGAGTTCCTGTTGTGGCTGTTGGTCGAGACGCCGCACTTAGTCGAGCCACTAGAGCGGAGTACCCTGCGGCAAATTTTGCACACTGATATCGGTCATGTCTCCGAGTTTGAGGAGCGTTTAGAGGCATTGCGGCGGGTGCATCGGCGCGAGTTTTTGCGCATTGGTGCCGCCGAAATCCTCGGCACCAAGCCGGTTGCGCAGATAGGAAAAGAGCTGGCCGACTTAGCTGACGTGGTGGTTGAGTTGGCCCTCGACACGTGCCAGCACATTTTGTGGCAGGAGCATGGTCGCCCGCTGGACGAGCGCGGTCGTCCAGCGCGCTTTCTCGTCGTCGGCTTGGGCAAGTACGGCGGGCAGGAGTTGAACTACAGCTCGGATATTGACCTAATTTTCGTGTGGGATGGCGAGGGCGAGACCCAGCCAGAGGGAGAGGGAACCCCACTGGAGAACAGCGAACTTTTTCGCCGCTTGGGCCAGCGCTTAGTCCACGTGCTGACTGAGGCGACCAAGGAAGGGTTTTTCTACCGCGTTGATATGCGGTTGCGCCCCGAGGGCACGAGCGGCACCTTGACCCATTCGTTGCGCGCCAGTTGGAGGTATTACGAAACACGCGGCGAACTGTGGGAGCGGCAGATGCTGATCAAGGCCCGGCGCGTGGCGGGATCGCAGACGCTGGGAGAACAATACGCGGCCATGCTCCGGCCCTTTATTTATCCGGCTCACTTCCGCTCGGCACCGCACGAGGAAATTCGCCGCATCAAGGAGCGGATTGAGGCGAGGATCCGCGAGCGTCCCCGCGGCGAGAACAACATTAAGCTACAAGCGGGCGGGATCCGCGACATCGAATTCATCGTTCAGTGCCTACAGTTACTCTACGGGGGCATCCACCCCCAAGTGCGCAGCCACAACACGCTAGTGGCCATTGACCGCTTGGCCGCAGTGGTCGCGCCTAAAGGGGCGGTGGAGGCGGCCTTGACTGCGATAGAAGCCAGTGCCCTAAAGAACGCGTACGAGTTTTTTCGCCGCGTTGAAAACCTGTTGCAAATCGCCTCTGGCCGACCCGACTACGCCATCCCAGAAGATGCACAAGCCTTGCGGGCCTTGGCCATGGCCATGGGGTATGAAGACGCGCGAGCTTTTAGCGGCGCGCTAGCTGGACACCGCTTGCGGGTGCGCCGCTTGTTTGCCGCGTTGTTTTACGGCGACCCAGCGCGGCCGCGCTCACCGACATGGCTTTTGGCAGTCGAAAACGGCAGCGCGGCCGCGCAAGCCGATTTGGTGGATCGGGGCTTTGTCGATGGGGCCGCCGCCCATCGCCGCTTGCAGCGGCTAGCGGCGATGGGGCTGTTGCTGAGCGGGGGACGTGCCCACTTTGAGGCCCTGCTGCCGGAACTGCTAAATTCGCTGGCCGCCGCTCCCGACCCAGACCAAGGGCTTTTGCGTTTCACCCAGCTCGTTGAAGCGTATGGGGCACCGGGTGCTTTGTACTCTTTGTTACAAGAGCACCCGGGTTTTCGCACTTTGATCATTGCCATTTGTGGCTCTAGCCGCTTTCTCGCCGATCTTTTGCGCCGCGATCCGGCCCTGCTCGACAGCTTAGTGGGGCCGGCTGGCTGGGGCTTGGAGTCTGGCCCGGCGCGCGGCGATTTGTGCACCATTGCACGGATGCAGAACAAATCCCTCCTGCGGATTGGGGCCGACGACCTGATGGGGCTGGCGACCGAGGAGGAAACTTTCCTGCGGCTAACGGAGTTGGGTGAAGAGGTGTTGCAAGCGATCTATCGGCTGGCTTGGGGGCCGTTAGTGCGGCGGTGGGGCAAGCCGCGCAACCGGCCGGGTCGCGACGTGCGATTCGCCGTATTGGCCGCCGGTAAGTTTGGCGGTCGCGAGGTGGATTTTGGTTCGGATTTGGATTTGTTTTTCGTGTACGAAGGCGACGGCAAGACGCGCCGGGACGTGCCGAATAGCGTATTTTTCACCGAGTTCAGCCAGCGGCTGATCGCCCTGTTAGCCGAGGGAGGGCTGTATTCGGTGGATGCGAGGCTGCGGCCTGAAGGGGCCAGCGCCCCGATGGCGATCTCGCTGATTGGCTACCGCCGCTACTTGGCGCAGCGGGCCGCCACTTGGGAGCGGATGGCGCTGAGTCGCGCCCGCCAAGTGGCAGGCGATGCCGAGTTTGGCGGGCGGGTCTTGCGGGCGATTGAGTGCTTCGTGTACAGTCGGGAAGTGGACGCACCCTTGGTTGCACAGATGCAGGAGATGCGCCAGCGGATGGAGCCGCAGGGCAAGCGCCAAACGCGCATCAACATCAAGCGCGGCCCGGGCGGCATCGTCGATATCGAATTTGTGGCGCAGGTACTGGTGCTCAAGTGGGGCTATCGAGATCGGGACTTGCGCGTGGGCAGCACGAGACGCGCGTTGCAGCTACTAGTTGAACAGGGCTATTTAGACCCGGAGCGGGGCCACTTTCTCCTCGACGCGTACGAGTATCTGCGGGCGGTGGAAAAAGGGATGCGGCTCGCCAGCGAAAGGGCCAGCGACGCCCTGCCGACTGGTCGGGAATTGGAGATATTGAGCCGCGCACTCGGCGCTAAAGACGTCGCGGCCTTCCGAGGCGAGGTGGAGGTATGGATGCGACAGACGCGGCGCGTATTTTCGGCCGTATTCACCGAATTGACCGATTGAGGAGCACTTAAGTTATGGATGGTATAAGCAAAGCCGCGCGCGTCGGCCAGATGATTATCGGAGTTGTGTACGTAGTTGCTGGGGCGGTTAAAGTATGGGAGCCGGTGCTTTTTTATTGGGAGGCCATTCCCTATGCACAACTGCTCGGGGTGGCGGAATGGAAAACAGCGTCGGCCGTTGCCAAGGCGGCCATTGTGTTGGGGCCGATTGAATTCGTCCTCGGCTGGGCGCTGCTGCTAAACTGGCAGCCGCGGCTTACTTTGCCGGTGGCGACGGTGCTAATGGCCGCGTTCACCGCGCTGACGGCCAAGGCGTGGTACATGGGGGCTTCGATTGACTGCGGCTGCTTTGGTGCCCTCGTCGAGCGCGGGCCAAGGGAAGCGACGATAGAAGATAGCGCGATGCTGGTGGTGCTGCTGTTTGCTTGGTGGGGAATGCGCCGCCGTGCAAACGCCGTGCCGGTAGTTGATCGGCCCAATTGGTGGGGAACAGGTGGCACGCCCGTCTGGCCGCAGGCGAGTCGGATGGTGTTAGGAGTGTTTATCGCCGGACTGGCGGTGGGCGGGCTGCGGTTTTTTCCCGAGCTAGAGCGCATCGCGCAGTCGGATCTCAAAAGCGGCGTGCGGCTCTCCGGCTTGGCACTTAAAGGCGTGGATGTCGATTTGATGGAAGGCGAATACCTAATCGAATTGTTCAGCCCCACGTGCATTCACTGCAAAAACGCCGTGCCCAAGATGAACATCCTCGCCCAAGACCCCCAGTTGCCCCGGCTCATCGCCCTGACGAGTTTCGCGCAGGATGCACCGCAAGTGATCGACTTCAAGAAGCAGTTGCAGCCGCGCTTTGACATTGCCACCATATCGATAACGGACTTTAAGCGCTTGACTTTTGGCCACGGCTATCCGCGCTTGGCCTATATCGCCGACGGGGTAGTGCAGCAGGTGTGGGAGAGTAACTACATGCCGACGCAGGCGCGGCTGCGAGAAATCATGGGTTCTTAGCGCGTCGAAAGTGCATAGTATGGCGATAAAAAAGTTAGCCTGCTTGGGCGGCTCCAAGGCCGTCACCGCTGACGAAGGCGATATTTTTCGCTGGCCGATCATCACCGCCGAGGACGAGGCCGCTGTGCTGGACGTGCTGCGGCGTGGGGCGATGTCGGGCTGGGACTTAACGCTGGACTTTGAAGAGGACCTGAAGTCCTACTTCGGTTTGCCGTATGCTCTTTGTCACAACACGGGTACGGCCGCGATCCAAGCCGCGCTGTGGGCCTGCGGCGTCGGCGTTGGCGACGAGGTTATTTCGCAGAGCATGACCTTTTGGGGCACGTCGCTTCAGGTGTTCTCGCTGGGGGGCACAGTGGTGTTCTCCGAAATCGACCCCGATACCCTGACGATGGCCCCCGATGATATTGAGCACCGCATTACCGAGCGGACGAAGGCCATTGTCCCCGTGCATTACTGCGCCTATCCAGCCGCTATGGATCCGATCATGGACATTGCCGAGCGGCACGGGCTGAAGGTGATTGAAGATGTCTCGCACGCCCAAGGGGGGTGCTATAAGGGGCGGTTGCTGGGCACAATCGGCCACATCGGCGCGATGTCGATTATGTCGGGCAAGTCGCTGGCCTGTGGTGAGGGGGGCTTTTTGGTTACCGACGACCAAGCCCTGTACGAGCGCGCTGCGGCCTTTGGGCATTATGAGCGCACTCGCTCTTTAGAAAATCCCGCGCTGAAGCCTTTTGCGAGGATGCCGCTGGGCGGATACAAATACCGGATGCATCAGTTGTCTTCGGCAGTGGGCCGCACACAGCTAAAGCACTACGACGAGCGGATGCAGGAAATTCAGCGGGCGATGAATTACTTCTGGGACCTGCTCGAAGGCGTCCCCGGGCTGAGAGCGCATCGACCGCCGGCTGACAGCGGCTCGACGATGGGCGGCTGGTATGCGGCCAAAGGGTTGTACGCGCCCGAGGAACTAGGCGGCCTGCCGGTCGAGCGCTTTTGTGCGGCAGTCACGGCCGAGACCGGGTCGTACCGGATCGTGCCGGGCGCCAATGAACTGATGCACCTGCATCCCGTGCTCAACGAGGCCGACATCTACGGCCACGGCCAACCCACGCGCATTGCCCACTCCAACCGCGACCTGCGGCAGGGGCCGGGCAGTCTGCCGGTGACCGAGCGCATGCCCGGCCGCGTCTATTCGATTCCGTGGTTTAAGCACTACGACGCCACAATCATTGAGCAATACGCAACAGCCTTCCGCAAGGTGGCCGAGTGCGCCGAAGAGTTGCTAGAGGATCAACGAGATGGGTGATCCGTTGAGGGCGCGGCTGTTTGGGTACGGGGTGCCTTATCGGGTGGCAGTGGATGGAGCGGGATCGGTCGTGCCGCGGCCTACGGATGCGGCGAGCGAAGCCGAGCGCCTTTGCCGCGCCTTGCGCCAGTTGCGCGGGGAGGGCCATGCCGCGCCGGATGGCGACTGGGTGTATTCGCTGCCTTTTGGGCGTTGCGGGATACAAGGGCGACCCCGCGAGCATATTGTCGCTCACTTTTGCTCCGAGGCGTATCTAGATGTGCTTTCCATGGACGGAGTAAAAACGCAGCCGCTCGCCGCTGGGGAGATTGTCGATATTGAGCCGGGGAGCGTCGTCCGGTTTCGCGCCCGGCCCTTGGAGCATTGTCGCGTACTCGTGGCGTTCCAGACCGAGGATCGCACGCCGCTGTTGGGGCATGCTGCGCCCTTTACCCTCGATGGCGCGGTACCCGATGACTGGCGCGAGCGGTTGGTGAAGTGCCACGCCGCTTTTGACGCAGCGGCTACCCAGACATCTGACGATGAGCATCGCCTGCTGCTAGAACGCTTCTGCGGGACCATGGCGGAAAAACTGGTCGGCGACCCTAAAATTGCCGCGGCACAAGAACAGGCGCGGCGCGAGGGTTCGTACGCGGTCGTAGAAGAGCAAGTCCTTTTCGACCGCCAGCGCGCCTTGCTCGACGAAGCTATCCTCGACCGCATCCGCGACCAAGACGAGGCCGTATTCCGCTTTCCCGGGATGTTTGGCGGGGTCGCGCCGCTATTTAACCTGATAGATTGAGAGGAACGCAATGGCAAAAAAGAAAATTCGCCTCGGCCTAATCGGCTGTGGCGGCAACATGCGCGGTGCGCATATTCCCCGGCTAAAAGCCGATGGTCGCGTAGAACTGGTGGCGGTCGCCGACCCAGAGGAGGCATCGGCGCGGCAATTGCTGGAAGCGTGGGGCGCTGAGGCCGCCTATTACGCCGACTACCGACAGATGATCGGCGCAGACGCACTCGACGGGGTGCTGATCTCCTCGCCGCATTCGACCCACTATGTACAGGCGCGCTATGCGCTAGAACGGGATCTGCACGTTTTAATCGAAAAACCCCTGACGACGAAGGTGCGCCACGCCCAGGCTCTCGTTGATCTGGCCGCCGAGCGGGAGCGCGTGTTGGTAGTAAGCTATCAGCGCCATTTTTATCCGGCGTATGCGTATGCGCGAGAATTGGTGCAGAAGGGTGCCCTCGGTGAGCTCAAAGGAATTGTCGCGTACGTGACGCAAAATTGGGGTGGCAGAGGGTGGCGGATGGTGCCCGAGTTAGCCGGCGGTGGGATGTTCATGGACACCGGCAGTCACTTAGTGGCCGCTGTGCTGTGGATTACCGGCTTGACGCCAGTGAAGGTCTCGGCCTTCATGGACAAGCGGGGCAAGCGGGTGGATATGGATGCCGTGGTCAATGCGCGGTTTCGCGGCGGTGCGCTGGGGTCGCTGAGCTTTATCGGCAGTGCGAGCCGGCACGACGAGCGGCTGTCCATCCACGGCGACAAAGGGACCTTGGTTTTTCATCTGCATCAGTGGCAGGTGCGGGAGGTGTTGTTGAACGGGGAGCCGTTGGAGGTACCTAAGCGGGTGAAGGAAGATACGCCGGATGCGGCCTTTCTGCGCTGGATCCGCAACGGCGGCAAGGGCTATGAGCAGGCGGATTTCGCCGTGGCAGTAGCCAAGTTCACCGAGGCGGCGTATCGGTCGCTGGAGCAGAAGCGGCGATGATTGCGTACGAGCCGCTCGTCGGCGAACTAGACCAACAGGTTGCGGGTGTGCTGACGCGCCAAGTACTGGACGCGGAAAACCCCTATTGCGGCGGCTTTATGGACGGCGATCGGCTGGTGGGTTCGCAAAGCATCAGCGCGGTCGCGTCGCTTGGCTACGCCTATCTCATGCCCGAGTCGCGCCACTACCGAAGCGAAGAGCTTGTACAGCGGATCCTATTGGCCGCAGCGTTTGCTCGCCGGCAGCGGAACCCGTCGGGTTGCTTCGACTTACTGACCACCAACTTCGACTCAGCCCCAGACACAGGCTTTGTGGTACAGGCCATCGCGCCGGTCGTATTGGCAGCGCGGCAACAGGCTGCGGACGACGCCGGAGCCGCGGCCATCGCCGAAGCCCTAGGCGAACTGATACAGACCGGTGCGCCGGGCATGGTCGCTGGCGGTTTCCACACGCCCAATCACCGCTGGGTGCTGGTTGCCGCCTTGGCCCAAGCCCAAGCCCTCTATCCATCACTCGAGGTGAGCGAGACCGTAGATGCGTACCTCGGCGAAGGCATTGACATCAACGCCGATGGCGAGTACAGCGAGCGGAGCACGGGCGTGTACAATGCGGTGGTCAACCGCGCCTTGATCCGCGCAGCACAAGTGCTCAACCGACCTGACCTACTGGAGCCCGTGCGGCAGAACTTGGATTTGTCGTACCATCTCCTCCACGCCGACGCCACGGCGGTGACGAGCATTTCCACGCGCCAAGACCGCGATACGCGAGCCGTACCCACTGGCTTGGCCGACGGCTATCACGCTTTGGCCCATTTAGACGGCAATGGTTTTTACGCAGCCGTGGCCGACTGGCTGGTCGCGTGCGGCAGCAGTGGTTTGGTTTGCCTGCCGAACTATGTCCTGCATCCCGAGTGGCGCACGACGTGTATAGAACGGACGCCCTTGCCCGAGAGCTATAGCCGCGTCTATCCCACCTCTGGCTTGTGGCGGGTGCGTCGGGGTGCGGTGAGTGCTACGGCCGCGGCGGGTCTGACCGCGCCTTTTAGCGTGGTTTGCGGGCAGGCCGAACTGGCAGCGGTGAAGATATCATCGACCTATTTCGCTACTGGACAATTTGTCGGTGAGGAGTTTGCTGAAGCGGACAAGGGGGTGCGGATGCAGCACAAGGGCCGCAACCGCATCTACCCAGAAAAAGATTATGTGGGGGGGATTTACTGGCTGCCGATTGCCGAGCGAGTGAATGCCCAAAACTGGCGCGAGGTGCGTGGGCGACGGGCGACGTATGAACTGCCGCCGCTGGAAGTCGAGTTGCACGCCGAGGAGGTGGCCGGTGGTTTTGATCTCCACATCCGCACCACAGGCGGCGTTGATGGGGTGCCCGTGCAGATCGAAGGAGTCTTTGAGCCGGGCGGCACCTTGGAGATGGACAGCGCACTCGTCGAGGGCCGCGCTGGGCACACGGTCTTTCTCAAAGCGGGTTATGCGCTCTACCGGATGGGCGGCGACGCCATCCGCATGGGCCCGGGAGCTATGGAACACACCATGTGGCGGATGCGCAATAGCGAGATTGACGAGGGGCGCTTGCGGGTGCTCATCGCTCTGCGGACGCCGGTGGCGCGGACCGTGGAAATACGCTGTGGGCAGTGGTCGGACGCCAAGGATGGGTTTTTATAGACTTTCCCCGGCCCATCGCACTCCTTGGGTCATCATCTGCTGCATACCTAGACGCGCAAATGTTCCCGGGCTGTGTCCCAACGCCGTGTAAAACACGCGCCCGGCGCCGTACGGCTTGACCCACGCGAGGGGATGCTGCCGGCCGCTCCACTCGGCGGTGGCCAAGATGCGGATGGCCGGATCCCACGCCGACATGTAAATCTCGTCTTCTACGTCAAAGTCAGGTACGCCGTGCGTGACGGGATGATCGCCGTTGATGATAGAGACGGTGAAGGCCAGCCCGGGCGGATGCCAGTTGGCGTGACCGCCAAGCAGATCAACGGCTTTGCCGCCAATACACCACGCCGTGCCGTGGATGCCGACCAACCCTTTGCCCCCAGCGACAAAGTCGAACAGCCCCTCTTCTTGTGCCGGCGTCAGCTCGGGTACGTGCTGCACGGTGCCGTCTTCCCGCTGCTCAGCCCGCGTGAAGCCGGTGCCGTGGACCAGCACATCGAAATTGTGCAGACCATCTGACGCTAACACGTCCTTGTCGTCGTCAAGCGCGACGGACAGATCGTCGTGCGCACTCAAAAACTCGTGGATAACTAGGGCACTGGCCGCAAACCCATGGTTTGAGCCGGACAAAATTAGGACCTTCATGTGGCGTCCTGTGCTAGGATCGTGGGCACCGGTATGGGCGGGGGGGCATCATACGGCATAGGATACTGAGCCGTCGGCGCGCAGTGGTGTGGAAGCGTTGTTGATGGGTTTGTAGGGCGTTTGCTCGATTAACTCATCGTCTAGCTCCACACCGAGGCCCGGGGCTTGGGGAATCGGGATGTACCCGCCCTCGCGCTTATACGCACACCGATAAACCGCGTTGTGCGGGGCTTCGTCGCCTTTGGTGTATTCTTGGGTAATAAAGTTGGGAATTGAGGCGTCAAGGTGTAGGGAAGCGGCGGTAATCAGCGGTCCCAAAAAGTTGTGGGTTACTACCGCGCAGTGATAGGCTTCGCCGATGGCGGCGATTTTTTTACAGTGCGAGATACCGCCGGCCAAGGCCACATCCGGGCGCAAATACTGGGGGCCGCCTTGCTCCAACAACTCGCGGAACTCCCATATAGATACAAAGCGCTCGCCATTGCCGAAGGGCACGGTAGATTTTTGCGCGATGTGGGCTTGGGCTGAGATGCTGTCGATTTGGATCGGGTCTTCGAGGAAAAAGACGTGGAAGGGCTTGAGGGCCTCGGCGAGGGCTAGGGAGACCATGGGCGTCAGCTTGCGGTGCAACTCGATGATCAAGTCCAAGTCCGGGCCGCCGGCTTCGCGTGCCGCCGCAGTCAGTTCGACGGCGGTTTGGATCATGCGCGCTTGGCCCTTGTCGTGGCAGTCGGTGGTTATGGGATCGAACTTGATGGCGGTAAAACCCTCGGCAACGGCGGCTTGGGCGGCGTTAGCTAGGTCCGCTGGAGTGCGGCCTCCAGACAGCAGGTGCAAGCGGATCTTGTCGCGGACGTTGCCGCCCAACAGCTCCCACACCGGGACCTCGAAGTGCTTGCCCTTGATGTCCCAGAGGGCGATATCCACGGCTGAGACGGCGCCCATGATGGCCGTGCCCCGGAAGGGTGCCATGCGATAGAGGTGCTGCCAGTGGTGTTCGATGCGGAGGGGGTTTTGACCGATGAGGTATTCTTTGAAGACGTCGACGATGCTCTGCACGGCGGTGGGATAGCCCCAGCAGGCGGTTTGGCCGATGCCGGTCAGGCCGGTGTCGGTGGTGATGCGGACGATGTAGCCGTTGCCGATTAGGAAGGATTCGATCTGGGCGATTTTCATTTTTGACGCTCCGTATATATCGTAAAGGGGCACTAGTAACGATGAGTAGCTTATTTATTGAAAACTGCGCGACCGCGCAAGCAAAGGGAGGATAGGATGGCACATTTGCGATTTGCAGCACCGGTGGAGCAGCGGGTAGCCCTAATTACGGGGGGGGCGTGCGGCATCGGGGGGGCGACCGCGCTGCGCTTGGCCGAGGCTGGGCGACACATTGTCATTGTCGATGTACAGGCCAAACCAGCGCAGGACAGGGTGCGGGAGATCGAGGCGATGGGGCAGCAGGCACTCTTTGTCGAGACGGACGTGACTGACGAAGGACAGGTACGCGAGGCCGTAGCCCAAGCGATGGCGGCTTTTGGGCGGCTGGATATCCTCGTGTGCAGCGCCGGTGTCTTGGGGTGGGAGAAGCCGTTTTTCGAGCAGACGGCCGCGCAGTTTGCCAAGGTCATGCAGATCAATGTTCACGGGGTGTACTACGCGCATCAGGCGGCGATCCCGCACATGCTTGAGCGGGGGTGGGGGCGCTGCGTGACGATTTCTTCGGGGGCGCGCAACGGCAGCCCCAATCAGGTGCCGTATTCGGTATCCAAAGGGGCGGTGTGGTCGTTTATTCAGGCGCTGGGTGATGCTTGGCCGCGGCAGGGGGTGTTCGTCAACGGCGTCGAGCCGGGGCGGGCGCTGACCGACATGGTGGTGTCGCGCTTTGACGAGAAGCACCTGCGCGATCCGGGCAACCCGATCGGACGCTATTCAGACGCCGAAGAGGTGGCCGAGGTGATTGAGTTTTTGTGCTCGGAGCGGAATACGTACACTACCGGGGCGGTGTGGAGTGTGAAGGGCGGCAAGGGGTGAGGGAGTAGCGAAAATTATTGGTGAATATGTCTTTTTGTTCTATATGACTTGACCTGTAGGGTCGAAGATACTACCATTGTAGCCTAGAATAGGTCTGTCGTAAGGCCGTTGATAGGATTAGGAGGCGATTGGCGATGAATTATAGCGAGCTTGCAGAGCACAGAGAGGCTTTATTGGGTCTCTATGACTCACTGAAATCCTTGTGTGAAGACTTTAGCGAAAGCGGCTATGAGATCGATCTAGTATTAAAAGATATACAGAAGAATGTCGCTGAGGAGAAATTTTTGCTTGCTATTTTTGGAGAAGTAAAAGCAGGCAAATCGACTTTTATCAATGCACTTCTTAAAAAGGAGATATTGCCTTCTGATGTCTTGCAAGCGACTTCTGAAATTATTGAAGTTCACAAAGCAGACAAAAAGAAAGTCAAAGTAACTTTTACTAACGATAGAGAGAAAGTCGTTGAGGATAATCCACAAACACCCGAAGATGAAGTGGCTCTATTTCTCAAAGATATTGCTTCTGTAAATGAGAAATATCGCGGCATTCCCATCGTTCAAGTCAATAAATTTATGATTGAGCATTATAATAAAACAAAAGAAAAGGCTGTAATTGAGGAGAAAGAATTGGAAGCATTCCTTTCTTCTAATCTTGAGAATATACACAACTTGGATGAAGATGAATTTAGAAGAAAAATTCGTGAATATATTGAAAAAAATATCTCATGTGATAATATTCCTCGAATGGTTTCTCTTTATTATTCACATGATGTTTCTCATCTCAAGCATTTCAGGATTGTTGATACACCGGGAGTCAATGCGACTGGCGGACTAGAAGATCGAACTAAGGACTTCATCCACGAAGCTGATGCAGTTATCTGTTTGCATAAACCACCTCCACTAGAGAGTAAGTCGCTCCGCGATATCTTAAAAGATAAGCTGCCTGAAAGAGTTAAGGACCGTCTGATACTTGTCCTGAGCCATAGAAGCAGGCAGGATGAAAATGAAAACGAGAAAATACAAAATGAGGCCGAACGTCTTTATTCTGAAATCGGCTTAAGTAACATCTTTTTTGTCGATAGTCTGACTGAACTACATTTGCCAAAGTTCTATAAAGTAGAAACGATGGATGAAATTAGAAACATATTTACAGCAGATCAGAAACTGGGACAGCTAATCGCTAGTCGCTATGTCGAAGCCGATAATGATCGATCTAAGTTTCTCGACCTATTAGAAAAGCAGGCGAATTTCGGGGAGATTCGCGAAAGGATTAAGAAAGATGCACAAAA
Source organism: Candidatus Latescibacterota bacterium (assembly GCA_965116045.1). Lineage (GTDB taxonomy): Bacteria > Latescibacterota > UBA2968 > UBA8231 > UBA8231. The sequence continues at coordinate 490,291 of OZ220478.1, forward strand.
ATCGGCTTCCATTCAGATGAAGAAATTTGCCAGTCACATGGAAGAATCCTATAAAGACTTTGGAGATAGGATTAGCGAGTATATCATAAAACCTCGTAAAAATAGGTATAAAGAACCCCAGCTTTTTGCGTCAAAGATACAGGAACAGAAAGATGAAATTGAAAAAATAAAAAGTGCTTACAATAAATCTATTACTCTCATTGAAGAACGCTTCACTGGTTATATAAAAGAGGTTGACGTAAGAGTATTTGATTCCGAACAAGATATTAGTTCTCATGTGGAAAAACTGTGCCAAGCTCCTAGTGATTTTGTTGATTCATTAGTATCAAAAGATGGAATTTCTGTGCCAATGCCAATAATACAAGTCGATAAGTTATGTAAAGAAGCATCGGATGCAGTCGATATAAAGATAAATGCGCAATTAAAACAGGCGAGAAGTTGGTTGCGTTATACTCCTTTATTTACGATAGAGCTTATAAGAATGAAACTTATAGAAAGAAGAATAATGAAATCCCGTCCACTAAAGATTTTAGAGGAGATTAAACCGAATCTTAAGAATCAATTAAAAGAAATTCGCAGGCAAATCGAGCAGGAGTATAAGAGTAAATTTGACGAAACTATTAGGGAGCAAGATCTAGAGATAAAGAAATTTCAAACAAAAGAAAAAGAAAATGACGAGTTAGCTATGGAAATTTCACATTTTGAAAAAGAGAAAGAAAGTATAGACGACAAAATGAAAAGGTGTCAAAGAATCCGAGGAAACCTGTGATATGAATAAAAAATTACTGAGTTTACACTAATGCTTCGAGATACTTCCTCAATTACGACAGGGGGTATCAACTGGATTCATATAGATGCCCGATATAGGTAACAGTTCCTTGTTCCATATTCACAATGAAAAAGACCATCGAAGGAAAGAGACGATGACAGACAGGAACAATAAATCGTTAGTTTCTGAAGATAAAAAAGTACTGGATCAAGAAAAAGGTGCTAAAGAACTCGACGAGATCTTCTCAGACCTTCTCCCTTGGACCCTTGAGGCAGAAGATACGGCACTACTCAAAGACAATACTATGGATCGGGATGATGTTGAAAGATTTCTTGATTCGCTTTTTCTGTTTCGTGTTGGGGAAATCTCCGTTTCTTCAGATGCCCAAGATGTAGCCGATTTGGTCTATAAAAGACATCAAGCCGCTATTGTTGCTGCCTATCAGTCAGAATATACGCTTACGACGATCATTTCGGGGGATGGCGGTGGTACTGTTGACATTTTTCTCGGAGTCGCCTGCAATGACGAGGATGAGAAGATAAAGGAGGTGTTTAGGGAGCAATTGCAGGGGGTTTATCCCGGAAAAGGCATTATTGAGGATAAATCTGACCTAAGTAATAGATTTCGAGAACAGAAACATGGCGGGATCCTCACAGGTGTACCGGTACAGAAAGTAGACGAGGAAAAGCAGACATTCGATCTCTCCTCGGTCATAAGAAGCATGAATGGACAGAAATTTCTCTTGGCTATTGTCTCTCGGCCGGTTGCGAAGTCCGAGGCAGCACGGCAGCTCCAAGAATTAATGAAAATAAAAGATCGATGCCACGCTCTGGCGACTAGAACAATAGAGTATAGTGAGAATATGGGAATAAATGAAAGCCATATGATGGGAGGAGACCTATCTCCGACTATATCTAGCTTTTTAACTGGAATGGCTGGTGTCAATTTGAGTGGTTCGGTAACAGTCTGGAAAGGTCTACCGTTTATTGGAGGAATTGCATTCACAGGTACGATAGGTTGTACGTTAAGCGGGTCTTTGACTGCAGGCGGGTCTTTGACTGTAGATCATTCTAAAACAGTCAACAAAGGATGGACTAAAGGCACTGGGAGTAGCTTGGCTTATGAAGAGCAGAACACGCTTGCGATGGAGCTGGAGAGTATAGCGGGAAAGTTAATCACCCGATTACGAAAGGGCTTGAACACTGGGCTGTGGGAGAATTTTATCACTTATGCGACAACATCTACCACAGCCTCGCAGATTTTATCTGGGACCTTAGCCGGGGAGCTAATTAAGGCCGATCCCAATGCGCTACCTACGCGAAATGTCGTCGGTCAGCTAAATGAAGTTTCACTTTTTATTCCCAAGGAGAGGGATAGGCAATCTCTTATCAAGGGAAATAAACTGGTGTCGTTCTTGTCGAGCGATGAAGCCGCGCTGCTCATGGCACCGCCCCTTTATTCTGTGCCCGGCTACGATATTTGCATCAAACCCGCATTAAGCCTGACAGATACCATAGACCGCTCAGGGCGTCCAATCGGCCATATTTCAGAGCACGGACGAGTCGTTCAAGGCTCTGAATTTACAATATCAGAAGACGATGCCCGGAAACACATTTTCGTTGCTGGTCTCACCGGATCGGGCAAGACGACGACGGTTAAGCACATTCTGAACTGTATTGATACGCCGTTCTTGGTAGTCGAATCCGCCAAGCGGGAATACCGCAGGTTATTGGCTGAGGATAAATACGACAAGTTGAATGTCTATACGATTGGAGATTCTGGCGTCGCACCGATACGCCACAATCCCTTTATGGTACTGCCCGGGGTGTCGCTGATCACGCATATCGACAACCTCAAGTCCATCTTTTACGCCAGCTTCTCACTTTATGGCCCCATGCCCTATATACTGGAAAAATGTATTTACAACATCTACCGCGAGCGCGGCTGGAACCTCACCACTGGCAAGCACCATTTCGCAACAATGGAAACCTTTGCGGATTGTCAGCAGCACCGCTTCAAATTTCCCACGATTAGAAACTTAGTCGATGAAGTCAATCGGTACGTTAAGGAGGAACTGGAATACAAAGGGGAATTGCAGGACAATATCCGCAGTGCGATTGTCGCTCGCCTCGAATCACTGGCCGTGGGGGCTAAAGGATTTCTCTTTAATACTCATGAGGCTATTGATATAAAGGACTTTCTGAGTAAAAACGTCGTGCTTGAACTTGAATCGCTTTCCGATGATGATGATAAGGCATTTTTTGTAGGCTTGATACTCGCTCTCGTGAGCGAATACCGACAATCTTTGGCTCGCCAGATCGAGCTGGATGCCAGTGATGGTCTACGCCACATTCTGGTGATTGAAGAAGCGCACCGGCTGCTCAAAAACGTCCAAACCGAGCGTACCAATGAGATGCTTGGCAATCCGAAAGGGAAGGCTGTGGAGTCTTTCTGTAATCTCATTGCTGAAATGCGATCCTATGGTCAAGGCGTGATTGTCGCCGAGCAAATTCCAACCAAGATCGCCCCTGATGTGATAAAAAATACCAACACAAAAATTATTCACAGGCTTGTTTCTCTCGACGACCAGATCGCCGTTGGTACGGGGTTGGGGTTGGAAGAAAACGAGTGTCGTTATCTGAACCAACTTTCTTCGGGGATGGCTCTCGCTCATAAAGAAGGGATGGCAAAACCTGTTGAAATCTCCATCTTCAATCAGTTGCAAAATAGTGCAATTGGAGATAGGCGGATTAAGAGTTTGGCTCAGGAGCTCAATCCAGATTTGCCCTTGAAATTGGCACTACACGAAAGCAATCTGCTGGAAAGCCGGCACCTAGAGGCGATTACTCTGCGGTTGATTGTTTCGCTTTTTTTGTCAAATGTTGAAATGGATGAATTGCTGTCTGAGGCAATAAAGTTGGCGAGAAAGACAGAGCAACTCACGTATGTAGAGCAAGAAACAACAATACATGCCTTACGCGAATGGTTCCACCGTATCTTGTTTTCTGAACCTTTAGGCTTTGCAAGTAGAAAATCACCTGATGAAGACGTCTTAAAGGCTGTTGAACGCTTGTGGACTGACCGCGATAGGTTTGATCGTGGGCGATTCATGGATGAGTTTGATAATTGGTTGGGTTATAGTGGCCGAGACCACATAAAAGAGATTTTGTCAACTCAGATTATTGATGAATGCCGGGCTAAGAAAACTAACATCGAGCAAACAGGAGACAAAATGCTGCTTGTTGAAGATCGAGAGATCAAGCAAGAGATTCTTGCCGATATTAGAAAGCGAGTGATGTGATGGTTGTTGAAACTGCGGCAGCTACAATTGCGACAGCCGCCGCCACAGAAATCGCTGCGGAAGTCGCTGCGGAAGTCGCGACAGAAGCCGTCGCAGAAGCCTCAATAAGCGTAAGTGGAGCAACAGAATTGAGTGAGGCCCTATCAGCAATTGAAAAAGAAGTTCCTCGGGAGGTGATTGATCAGAATGTGGAGACTGTGCTACAAGACCCAGCCTTTCGCGACGAATTACGGCAACAATTGACGGACATTCACTCTATCTCTGATGTTCCCTTTGTGGAGAAAGAAGTCACAATAAACGGCGAGTCGATAATTAAGGATTTTCCCGATTTCTCGGAGTACAGCCCATTTGAAACCCAACTCCCAGAAGAGCTATATCAAAAAAGCGATTATCAGCATTTCAAGTATTGTAATGAGCAGTTACGAGAGGGTTTAGAAAATGGTAGAGTTAATCCAGAGCAATTCACGGAGCGGCAACGGGAACAAATTGCCAATGGAGATAAACCCGAAGGATATACTTGGCATCACCATGAAGACAAGGGCCGCATGCAACTGGTCGATTCCGAAGTACACGATCGCGTACCTCATACGGGTGGCCGCGCTATTTGGGGTGGTGGCCGAGAAGCCCGCTAGATAAAAGAGGGTGTGTTATGAGCTTAGAATGGAAATACTTCGTACCCGTCTCTGAAGGGCAGTTGGCCAAAATTGAACAGCACTTTGGCGTCAGCTTGCCGGCGGACTACAAGAGAACCCTTGCAGAATGCAACCGAGGCAAACCCACCTTGGAGCGTTTCAATACAGAACGGCAACGGGAATGCGTCCTTGATTACATGATTGATCTCGAGGAAACGGTTGCCACGGCTCAGGCCATTGCTGCTGATAATCTAATTCCCATCGCCCGCGATCCCTTTGGAAATCTGATCGCCTTTAGTATGGCAGACGGACGGATTGATGCGGTGGTTTTTTGGGATCACGAAAGCAACGATACGGCCCCAATAGCAAGCAGCTTTACTGAGTTTCTGGAGAAGCTCTACTAAGCTATACGATCCTGCTTCATCCCGATCAACCTTACTTTTGGTGTTAGCCTCACTGGTTTGGACTGTTTGGGCTCGCAAGCGACCCGAGCCAAAGCATCTGTTGAATCCATCGTATCCGGCAAATAAGTAGTTCCTTGAGTGCTCGAAGAAGCGGTACTATTTCTCCCTGATAAGCGCGTTCCCAAGGAAAAAGCAATGACCGTTATCGAAGCCACTTTACCACTAGTACAAACCCCGGCTTGGGCCGTACTCGAACGCCAGTTAATCAAGACGATGGAGGACGCTGTCCATCCATTCTTGGCAAAATACACCCATCCCGATGGCCGCTTGATCTGGCGCGATGGCCAGCGCCACACCCGCGACGGGGCCGACGACTTTTACGAGAGCTTCTACAACTGGCCGCTGCTGTACTTGCTCGGCGGCGGCGATCATTTGCTCGCCCTCGGCCAGCGGCAGTGGGAAGCCACCACCGCGCTGATGGCCGAGTACGGCCACGTAGATAAGGAATACGAGATCGGCTACGACCAGTTCCACCAGAGCGAGAGCTACATCTACTTTTACCTGCTGTGCATGGCCGATCCGGCCCACGCCGAGAATGCAGCGCGGGCGCGGCGCTTTGCCGGATTCTATCTCAACGAAGACCCACAAGCCATCAACTACGACCCAGAGCACAAGATCATCAAGTGCGCCCACAACGGCAGCAAGGGGCCACGCTGGCTGTACGAAGAGGACGAGGAGCCGTCGTATGGGTACAGTCCGGGAATGGCGTGCTATGGTCTGCCCTACGAGGACTTGGAGGGGATTGACACGCCTGCCGACCTCAAGGACCCGGCGAAAGCGCGGCGCATGGGGCAGGCCATGAAGGAGCGCATGTCTCGGGGCGATTGCGCCACCAACCTGCACGTCTCCTCACTGATCGCCAATGCCTTCTACCTGACCGGCGACGACAAATACCGCGCTTGGCTGCTCGAATATGTGGATGCGTGGATCGAACGGGCCGCGGCCAATGGGGGCCTGTTGCCCGACAACGTGGGGCTGAGTGGGCAGGTCGGGGAATACATGGAAGGCCGCTGGTATGGGAGCATGTACGGCTGGACGTGGCCGCACGGGTTGTACAACATCGCCATGGCGGCCATTTTGGCCGGAACCCATTGCTATGTGCTGACCGGCGCGGAAAAGTATCTCGAACTGCCCCGCACCCAACTTAGAAAGGTCATAGAGCAGGGGAAGATGGCCGATTTGGGCCAAATCGAGATGAGCTTGGGCGTCCACTGGGTCGGCCAGCTAACCGCCCTCGGCGACGACAAAGAAAGCTTTGTGGTGCCCTATTGCTACGGGGCCAAGGGGTGGTCGGACTTCCAGCCGCTGGCGGCCATGTATCCGGCTGCGCTGTGGAACGCGAGCGGGGCAGCGGTTGATTGGGAAATGCTCGAAATGTTACGCGCCAAAGAGTGCTACGACTGGCGTAGGGTGGTGCCGTTCCACAACAAAGAGGACGCGTACCACGAGCCGCCGTGGTTTTGCTATCTCAAGGGCGAAAACCCCGACTATCCGGTGCAGATTCTCCAAGCTGCACTCTCGCAAGTCTATCGGCGGATGGAACTTATCCGCCGCGACGAAACGGATCCCCGCGACAACCACATCCACTGGTGGCAGCAGCTAAATCCGGTGACGACCGAGGCGCTCATCCAACTAACCTTGGGTGCGCCGCAACTCCTGTACAATGGCGGCATCTTGATGGCCCCGTTGCGCTACTTTGACGCCGAGCGCAAACGCCCGGGCCTACCAGCGGATGTGGCCGCACTCGTCGAGACCGTAGAGCAGGATCGCCTCGTGGTCCACTTGGTGAACCTCAGTGCGCTAGCCACCCGCACAGTGCTGCTGCAAGCCGGCACCTTGGCCGAACATCGGTTTGAGGCGGTCGCGTACAATACCTTGGAGAGCGCGTACCCGGGTGCGGTGGAAAGCTATGCTGCGCCGCCAGTGGAGCAGGCGACCCAGCGCGTTGCTGTAAACGACGCGCACTTTACAGTGGCCTTGCCGCCGGGGACTGAGATCCGCCTCGAAATCGGTTTGGCGAGGCATGTAAACGCGCCGACATACGACCTGCCAACGGCCTGGTGAGGACGCGTAATGACTTACCAACCAAAGTTAGATTAGGAGCAAACATGGATTACGTGCGATTGGGCCGGGCCGGAGTCAAGGTCTCGCGGCTGTGCTTGGGCACGGCCTTTCGGGGATACTGGCACGGGCACATAGACGAGGCGACCGCTAGGCGCACGGTCGAGACGGCCATTGATCTAGGATGCAATTTCATTGATTGCGCCAACTACTACTTTCAGGGCCGCTGCGAGGAACTGTTGGGCAAGGCCATCAAGGGCAAGCGCGACGATTTGGTGATTACCACCAAGGTCTGGAGCCCCATAGGCGACGGCCCCAACGACCGTGGCCTATCGCGCTTTGCTATCATGCGCGAGATCGAGCGGTCGCTAAAGCGCTTGAACACGGATTACGTGGATATCTACTTGCTGCACAACTGGGATCCAGACACCGAACTCGATGAGACGCTGCGGGCGTTTGACGATTTGGTGCGGCAGGGCAAGGTGCGCTACGTGGGGGGCTGCAATTTTACCGCCGCCCAAGTGGTAGAGGCGCTGTGGGCGGCTGATCGCGGCGGGCTAGACCCGCTATTTACCTTGCAAAATCAGTATAACCTATTGCAACGACGGCAGATAGAGCCGGAGCTACTGCCTTTGTGCCGGCAGTACGGTCTCGGCATGATGACCTACAGTCCGCTGGCTGTCGGCCTGTTGAGCGGTCGCTTTAGGCGCGGGCAAAAGCCGCCGACCGATAGTGCTTGGCAGGACGACGACCGCTTTGCCGCAGCCATGGGCGAGCAAGCCGAGCGCATTGTCCAGAAGTTGACCGAGATGGGGCGGGCACAGGACAAGACCCCGGCGCAAGTTGCCGTCGCTTGGATATTGGCCAACGAGGATGTTACTGCGCCGATTATCGGCCCCGATCGCCCCGAGCACGTGGAGGAGGTCTTTGGGGCGCTGGAAGTGGAGCTAGGGACCGAGGAATTAGCAGCCTTGGACGCCCTGTCTCAGTGGACGCCTTAGCGGCGGCAGACAGCTAAAAGCGCAAAAAGGGGTTCAACGATCTGAAGCCGTCGAACCCCTTCGCCCCAAAGACAGGGCTGTGTAGCGCTATAGTTTGTGCAGGCGGATGGATCCGCCCGAGGTCCGCAAGGTCATGAGGGGACCGCCGCCGTTGATCGCGGCCTTGAGGCTGTTTTTATTTAGCGTGCCTACTGCCGGAAAGTCGGAAGAGACGCGCCCACCCGAAGTGCGGGCGTCCACCTGCAAACCGATATCCGCAGCGAGGGAGACCTCTACATTGCCGCCCGAAGTCTTGAGGTGGCAGGGACCGTGCGGCTGCTGCGAGAGTTGGACGCGAATAGAGCCACCCGATGTCCGAGCCCTGATCGGCCCCAGCGCTTCATCCACTTTGATCGAGCCGCCCGAAGTCTTGGCCTGCACCGAGCCTTGGGCTCGGCTAATGTGGATCGAGCCACCCGAAGTCTTAGCTTGCACCTCCCCGCCGACCTCGCCAATGCGGATGGAACCCCCCGAAGTAGATACCGTCGCCGTACCGGAGCAGCCTTTTAGAGAGATGAAACCCCCCGAAGTTTTGCCCTCGATTGGTCCGTCAATATGGCCAAAGATCAGATTGCCGCCCGAAGTCCGGGCCGAGACGCGGCCCTGAAGATCGGCGACCTCAATGCCACCGCCCGAGGTGCTCAGTTCCAAATCGTGCTGGTGCGGCACCGTGAGGCGAAACAGGGGCGCGCGGCCCTGCCCAAGGCCGAAGAAGTCGAATAAGCCGGTACTTTTTTTGCGGCCCCGGATGGTCGTGGTCCCCGCCTCTTGGTCGTATGTTAGATCGAGTTTATCAGCTCGTTGTACGACCAACTCTACCTCGGACCGATCCCAAGTGTGGACTTCAATGGCACTCCATTCGGTGTCTACTATTAGGCGGTCGCCCGGCTCCACGGCAAAGGATTGGTGCGCGGTGTCGGCTTGGGCCGCTCCTGTGGCGGCGAGCACCAAAGCAATGGCGGCGAGTGCCGACGATAAGAGCAGGTCTTTCATTGTGCATCTCCTCCTAGCAGAAAGGATGTTGGGGTATTAAATAGCTTCTCTCGAGCCTAAACGCAAATTGCGTATCAGCGAATTTGTTACTTCTATATTTTAGATAGAATACCGCACGGCAATTTCAATCTAATATCACCGAAAGGCTTTTTCATGTCCGCAGTGCAAGACATTCTAGTATTTTTCCAGACCACGCCCGCGCTCGACGCCCAAGTCGTAGCTTGGGCACGCTACGAAGCCTCCAAGGGCACGGGCCTAGGCGACCTAGTTGAGGAGAGCGATCCACCCTATCAGAACGCCATGGCGGCCATGCGCGACGGATGGCAAGTCATCCAGATGTCGGAGCTCAAACATCGCTCACTTCAAGAAGGCTATGAACTGGGGCCGCTGCCCTATCAAGTCGTGTTGTCAAAATTCAACGAACTGCAAAAAGAGGAAGGAGCCACATCGTGAAAGAGCATCTTTTGAACGCAAAGCAGATGGCGCAATTTGTCGCCTCGGGGTATTTGAAATTCGAAGAAATGGTGCCCAAGGAACTGTGCCGAGCTTGCCTTGAGGAAATGCGCCACAACCAAGGTTATCTCGCCGTGGGTACCCCCTTTGAGGCGACTTGGCCCCAAGGCACGGCCTTGGGCGATGCGTTTCGGCTGCCGCAGGTACAGGGACTTATCCACTCCTTGGTCGGCCCGGATCCCCTGTACGATCACCACGCCGCGCACTTGACCAAGGCCGAACAAACCAAAGGCCCCAATATGCACCAAGACTCGGTCATCGACTTCCGCGACCATTACTTCGATATCCAACTATCGCTGTTCCCCGCGGATACTACAGACGAGATGGGCGGTACTTTCTTGGTGCCGGGAACGCAATTTCGCAATGTGCGCACCGGGGAGATCGCCATTTACCACCACATGCGCGGCAAGATCTGGGCGACCTGCCCGGCGGGGACCATGTACGTGTGGAACACCCGCGTCTGGCATGGGGCGCGCAGCAACTACACGGATCGGGACCGCTTCATGTATAAGTTGCGGCTCAACCCGACGCGGCCGCAGGTCTGCAACTTTGACATCGCGGATCGGGACGATCCTGAGATCGGCCGCATCCTGTCGACCAACCACGGCTGGGAGGGCAACGAGCATCGCTACGAACTGATGCAGCGCGTGCGCTTGTGGCGCTTTGTCTCCGACCAGCCCAACTACGATGTGGGCGAGCGCTTCATGCGGCGCATTGAGTACCAGCCCAGCGAGGCAGCGGGTTAGATGCCGAGGATGCGAGCACTTCTCCTTTTTCTTGTTTAACAACGACCTAGCTTGCGCCCGACACCGCAAGCGACTGGCCCACCATTTTCATCAGACATGGATCTAGAAAGTCCAGTGCTGTTGTCGTCGTACGCCCGCTGCGGGTCGGAGCGCTCTTTTGCGTTTGCCCAACCGGTGGGTGAGGTAGTGGCTACAGCGACCGCCGAGGTGCGCCCGGCCCTCGGCGCGGTGGAGCAGGCAGTGGCGCAAGGGCTGCACGCTGCGGGCTTTGTCTGCTACGAGGCGGCGGCTGGTCTGGACCCGGCTTTTACCACCCACCCCGCTGGTGCGCTTCCCTTGGTTTACTTTGGCCTCTTTGCGGAACGGACGCGGATAGCCGCGCCTAGCACCGATTTGGGTGCTTACAAGCTGGACAAGTGGCAGGCGTCGGTGTCGTGGGCCGAGTACGAGGCCGCCATTGAGCGCATCCGCGCCTATATCGCGGCCGGAGACACGTACCAAGTCAACTACACCTTGCGCTTGCACAGCCGCTTCGAGGGCGATCCGCTGGCGCTGTACCGCGATATGGGGCAGGGGCAGGAGTCCGCGCTGTGCGCGTATTTCGACTTGGGTCGGCACGTGCTGATCTCGGCGTCGCCCGAGCTGTTCTTCCGCCGGCGCGACGGGCGTTGCACAGTGCGACCCATGAAGGGAACCCGGCCGCGGGGCCGCTTTGCCGCCGAGGATCAACAGCGGGCCGACGACTTGCAAAATTCCGCTAAGGACTGCGCTGAGAACCTGATGGTTACTGACATGTTGCGCAATGATTTAGGACGTATCGCGCAAGTCGGCAGCGTGGCGGTCCCGGCCCTGTGGTCGGTCGAGCGCTATCCCACGGTGTGGCAGCTAACTTCTACGGTGGAAAGCCAACTCAAAGCGGGTGTGAGTTTGCCAGACATCTTTGCCGCGCTTTTCCCCTGCGGCTCGGTGACCGGCGCACCCAAGGTGCGAACTATGGAAATCATCGTCGAGTTGGAACGCGCCCCGCGCGGCATTTACACCGGCTGCATGGGCTATGTGTCGCCGGGGCCGGAGGCGTGCTTCAACGTGGCGATTCGCACGGCGCACCTCGACCGGGAGAAGGCCCAGCTCGAATTTGGCGTGGGCAGCGGGATCGTCTGGGGATCGTCGGTTGCCGGGGAATACGCCGAATGCTTCATCAAGGCCGAGATCTTGCGCGCCCGACCACGACCTTCTTTTCAACTAGTGGAGACCCTGTTGTATGAAAGTGGGAATTACTTCCTGTTGGAGAGGCATTTAGAGCGTTTGTCTCAGTCGGCAGCTTACTGGGGATTTCGCTATGCGGACGGCCTCGTGCGGGCGCAGTTACAAGACGCGGCCAAGGCTATAGAAGAGCGGTGTAGGGTGCGCTTGTTGCTGACCCGCGACGGCGAGGTCCACGTGCAGCATCAGGCGCTCGCGCCGCCGCGACGGCTGCGGGTGGCGCTGGCCGCCGAGCCGGTGGATAGCACCGATCCTTTGCTGTACCACAAGACGACCCAGCGGGCTATGTACGACCAGCAGTTGGCAGCGCGGCCAGATTGTGACGACGTGGTGCTGTACAACGAGCGCGGCGAGCTAACTGAGTGCTGCATCGGCAACTTGGTGCTAGAGCGCGACGGTGTCCGCTATACGCCGCCAGTCGAATCCGGGTTGTTGGCCGGCACCTTCCGCGCCGAGTTGTTGGCGCAGGGCGTCCTGCACACGCGCCTGTTGTCCATCGGCGAATTGGCGCGGGCCGATGCTCTTTATCTTATTAATTCAGTTCGGCGCTGGGTCGAACTGGAACTCGTCTAAAGGAGCGCATCATGTATCGCATCGGCCAAGCAGAAATCAAGCAACTACAGCGGCTATTCGACAGTGGTGCGATCTTCCGCTATGGATCGGGGGGGGAGTGCGACCGCTTTGAGAAGAATTGGGCGCGCTACGTGGGCGTGGAGCACTGTCGGATGACGCGCTCAGGAACCTCGGCCCTGTACTCGGCCTTGGTGGGATTGGGCGTTGGGCCGGGGGATCAGGTGATTGTGCCCGCCTATACCTACATGGCGACTGCTTTGGCAGTTTTGGGGGCTGGAGCCATTCCGGTAATCGCTGATGTAGATAAGTCCTTGACGCTGTGCCCCAAGGATTTAAAGCGGCGAATTACCAAACACACTAGGGCAATTATTCCGGTCCACATGGTCGGCTTGCCCTGCGATATGAAGCGCATTACCAAGATCGCTCGCAAGCGCGACTTACTCGTTCTTGAAGACGCTTGTCAGGCGGTGGGCGGCGGGTACGAGGGCCGGATGCTGGGCAGTTGGGGCCACGCCGGCGCGTTTAGTTTCAATTTCTTCAAGAACATGACCTGTGGCGAGGGCGGGGCGTTTGTGACCCATGCCGAGGCGGTGTATCAGCGCGGCTCGGTGGCGGTGGATTGCTGCTCCTTTTACTGGAACCCGGACGAAGAGCGCGAAGAGTTGCAATTTGCCGGCTCCAACTTCAGGGCCTCTGAGGTTGAAGGGGCCATACTCAACGTGCAGTTGCGGCGCATTCGCGGGATGCTAAAGACCATGCGCGCCCACAAGCAGGAGTTGCTCCAGGTCGGGTTAGAGGCCGGGTTGGAGTCGATAAAAAACAACAGCTTGGACTACGAGTGCGGCACGCACTTGGGCTTTTTGTTTGCTACTGAAGACGAGGCGCGTTCCTTTTGCAACCGGCTGGCCGCAAAAGATGTGCGCTCCTTCTTGCCCATGGATACCGGCCGCCACGTCTATACGCGCTGGGAGCCTATTTTGCGCTATCAGGGCGCCCACCATCCGGCGCTCAACCCCTTTAAGCTGCCGGCCAATCGCAAGGCACGGGTCAAGTACAAGCTGGATACGTGCCAAGACTCGCTCGACGTTTTGGCGCGTGCCGTCTTGGTGCCCATGCACCCGAACAATAGTAAGGCCAAAGTGCGGAGGATGGGCGAAGCACTGCGGGCGGCTGCGGGCTGAGCGGCGATTTACGGCTTGGATTACGGTGCGGAGGCGAGGAAGAACACTACCCCTGTGCCCCAGTAACTTGTGCTAACAGTTCAAAGTAACTGCGCTTGCGATCGGTGTTGATGCCCCAGTTGACCGGGATGTTCTGATAGCCAGCGCAATAATCGCCGAAAGCTGACGAACCGCCAGCCGCGTCCCCGGGATCGAAGTATCCCCACGACGCATAGGCCGACAGCGCAGACAGGAAGTTGTTGTCTGGCTTGTCGAATGCGAAGTGATCGTCCTCGGTGAAGAGAATCGGCTGCGCGTTGTAACTCGGTAAGGCGCGGGTTTGGCTGGCCATTTCAGCGATGCGCACTGGTTGGGTCACGCCGTTGCCGTGCAGCATGATGTAATCCGATGCTGCCACCACATCATCGTCCGGCACTCGGCCACCACCATACGAAGTGCCCACTAATAACCGCCGCCCAGCCAATTCGTGGGATTGTGCCCGTTCGATGAGTTCAGCCACGCGATGCGGTTGCAGGATTTCGTGCTCATAACGCGGGACGTTCGTCTCGTTATTGATCTCGATCAGCACATTGCAGTAATACGATTGCAAAACCCACTTCGTCGCCTCATCCACCGCCCGGCACACCGCGGCCTCGTCCGTCAAGCGCTCATCCTGCCCGAAGTAGAAATACCCGAGGATGACCACCATTCCCAATTCGTCACACGCCGATATGATCCGCGCCGTCCGTTCCATATATGCAGGTTTTAGCGAACCGTTGGGTGCAAAAGCCGAATTGTGCCAAGGTTGCGACGCCGGACTCGGCAGGCCAGCCCACATCACATCGTCGCTGGCATCCATGCGTCGCGCCGCCATAATTTCCCGGAAACCCGCCTCGCGGTAATAGCCCGTAGGGCTCCCGCCTTGCAGATTGACCGTCACCGCTAATAACCCGTGCGCCCGATAGGCTGGTAACTGGGCGATAAACTCATCTGTGTTGCGGTCCGCGTCCCATTCGCCCGTGTCTGGATACGCCCAAAGTGGCCGCGTTGCGGGATTTTCGTCGTCGAAGACCGCATTTGTCATGCGGCTGTTCATCAATAGACCCTCGACCTCCCAGCCGCGATATTCTCGCCCGTGATACGTGGTTAGGCCGTTGATTACCCAGTATTCGCCGAAGGCGGTGATCTGAGTTTGAGGTGGCATAGTCATGTTGCTCTCGGTTGCTGATTAGCGATAGATGGCTTGGATCATGGCGCGGATGAAGCCGGTGGCGTACGCGTGGCCTTGGCGGCCGCCGGTGTCGTTGAGGATAGACGGGGTGTGATCCATCATAAACGGCCCGTTAAAGCCCACCTCCTTGTAGGTCTGCATCGCCCGGTACATATCGACGTCGCCCTCGTCGATGAAGACCTCCCTGAAGTCTTTGGGCGTACCGCGCACGTTGCGAAAATGAACGTAGGCGATTTTGCCTTGGCGGCCCATGCGGCGGATAGCTTCGTACACGTCAATGCCCATTTCGGTGACGCAGCCTTGACAGAACAGCATGGCGTTTTGGGGGCTGGGGTTCAGGGCGAAGATGCGCTCGTATTGGTCTAAGGTGGAGACGATCCGCGCCGCGCCGCCCATCGGCTCGGGTAGCGGAGGATCGTCCGGGTGCAGGGCCAAGGTAACACCGGCTTCTTCGGCGACGGGGATGATGCGCTGGTGGAAATAGGCGATATTGGCCCACATTCCATCCTCGTCGATGTGCTTTTCTGGATAGTCGTGATGCTCTTTTTCGTACTCTGAATAGGTGAAGATGCTGTAGTGGGCACCGCCGCGGCCGATGTCCGAGGGGGTGCGGAAGTTGCCCACGGGTTTGAAGTTGTAGCCGAGGGTCGGGACTTCGACGGTGCCCATGGCCCGGATCCAATGGCACCACTCCTCGATTTTGGCATCGCGATCTTGTTGTGCAAGAGTGATTTCGTCTGGACCGCTTAAGGCGGCGTTGTACAGGCGGAGGCCATTTTTTTCGGCGCACTCGCGCACCGCTTGCAGGAACTCGACCATTTCGGGGTAGGTGTGCAGGTCGAGGGGAAGGGAGTTAATGGTCAGGTAATCGACGCCAATGGTTTTGTAGTAGCTCAAGTTGTCGTCAGTAATGCGGTCGTGGGGGAGTTGGTCTTGGATGTACATGGCGTCTTCTTTGGCTTAGGTGGCTACCACATCAGATTTTGTCTATATACCTTACCTTAAAAGGAAGGAAACGAATTGTCCTCACTGCACGCAAGTTGGCCCTGAGTGTAGCGACGATCAAGCAGAGCTTGCGGACGACATGTTGCAGACCCAGATCGGCAAAATTAGATTGCGGATGTAGCGCATTCCAAGGAGAAAAGGTCATGAAAGTGCTCATTGCGCTTGCTGCGTTAGTATTTATTGGGGCGTCTTGTTCCGGTCCGACTACGAGCACGGATATGGTATTCGATTCTGCTGCCGCAGGACCGGCGACCTTTGCACAGGTGCAAGAGACCATATTCGACGTGTCCTGCGCTTCGAGTGGCTGTCACGGCGCCGCTGCTTGGCCCAACCTGTCTGCGGGCCAAGCATACGACAATATTGTCGGTGCGGTGAGTAGCCGGGGCACAGCTTTGATCGAGCCGGGCGATCCCGACAACAGCTACCTGTATCGCAAGCTCTTGGCAGACGCCGATATTGATGGGGCCCGCATGCCCCCTGGTGGGCCGTACCTGACCTCGGACGCGCTCGAAACAGTGCGCGCTTGGATAGAAAAGGGGGCTCCCAACGACTAATTTGCCTCTAAACTGCCGGGCGGCGTTTATGCGTTGGCTCGTCCCGTTCCTGCTCTGCTCGCCGCTGGCTGTCCACGGCGGCGAATGGCACGTCGATACAAAGGCCGAGGGCAACCAAGTCGCGTTCACTTCCAAAGTGGTGGCCCTCACTTTTGTCGGCACGACCGATCAAGTCGACGGCTTTGTCTATTGGGAAGGCGACTCGCTTTTTGCGGCAAAGGACCAACTGCATTTTGAAGTGGACTTAGCCAGCTTTGATACGGGCATCGGCAAGCGGGACCGCGATATGCGCCAAGTGCTGGATACGGATCAGTGGCCCAAAGCCGTGTACAAGGGGGAGATCGCCGAACACACCGTGGTCGATTCCACCGTGGTCGCCTATCGCGTCAAAACCAAGGGCATCTTGTCGCTACACGGAGTGGATCGCGCCGTAGAAGTGCCCGGCACCGTAGTGGTGGCAGAGGGGCGCTCCAAGATCGAGGCGGCTTTCACCATCAAACTGGCCGATTACGACATTGAGGCCCCTTCCTTGGCGGCTTTTGTCAAGGTGAGCCAAGAAGTTGCCGTTGAGGTCTCGTTCTACTTAAAACACGTACAATAGGCAGGAGGGATGGATCGTGAACATTCGCGTCTTGTGGTTGGGAGTGCTGTTGCCAGCTTTGGCTGGTGCCCAGCCATCGTGGCAGGCGAGCGCGCCGGTGGAGCCCCGGCTGGAGTTATTCCGCGCTATCAGGACGGCCAATTATCCCACCGCGGAAACGCTGTCTCAAGGCGATTTCCACTACGAGATTTCGCATCGCTTCCTCCCGACTATTGACCGGGGATACAAGGCCAATTTCGGTTTTGATGGGCCAGCCAATATCCGCACCTCGTTTAGTTACGGCCTCAGCGATCGGCTGATGGCGACCTTGGGGCGGAGTAATATGCTGGACAATTTGGACTTGCAGTTGCAGTACCATTGGCTGCAATTCCCCCACGAGCACTTGCCCGCCGTTTTGGCCCTAAATGTCGGCGTGGCTTGGAATACGGAAATACCAGCTATTGTCGAGCGCAAGGCGGCTGCGGCTGACAATTTTCAGTACTTTGGGCAATTGATTTTCAATGCGCTGCTAAGCGACAGGTTGGGCATCGGGTTGGTGCCTTCCTATCTGTACAACAGCGTCATTTTTAGCGTCGAGACGCAATACACTTTTACGCTGGGAACGTATGCCCAGCATTACTTTGACGATACGTGGGGCGTGTGGCTGGAGTATAGTCCAACTCTGACCGGATATCAGGGCATTTTATTGCCGGGCGAAACGGGCCGCTCGCACCATTCGCTGGCTTGGGGCCTGTCCATAGATACCGGGGGGCATACCTTTTACATCTTTGCGACCAATAATACGCGCCTTAGTCCAGCCCAGTACTTGGTGGGAGCCCCGGACGACGCAGCCCCTGACAACTGGCACTTGGGCTTTGGGATTACGCGCTTTTTGTGAGTCGCCATTGCATCGTGCTCGCCGATCGCTTCATCCGCCCTCGCTATCTTTGGAAGTCTCAAACTTCACTGGCGAGGATGCGGTCAATTACGGCTTTGGCGTTGCCGCACCAGCGCAGGACGATGACTAGCTCGCGCTCCGGCTCGACGAAGACAATGTTGCCGCCCGCTCCGCGCGCAGCAAAGCTGTCAAGACAGGCCAGCTCGGACATGCTGTGCTGATGGTTGAGCCACCACAGGAAGCCGTATTCGGGCTTGATGGAGCAGGGGGTAAGGGAGTGGGCAATCCACTGTTCGGATAGGAGCTGGCGACCGTTCCAGTGCCCTTGCCGCTGGAAAAGCAGGCCAAAGCGGGCGTGGTCGTAGGTGGTGATCCACAGGCCACCGCCCCAGTGCGTGCCGCCGGAGACGGATTGGACCATTTGGCCGCTTTCTTCGACCCAAGAGGTTTCGTACCCGTGCCATTCCCAAGTGGAAGAGGCCCCAATGGGGTCCATTATGCGCTTTTTGAGCACTAAGGGTAAGGGGCTGCGAAAAAGGCGCAACAGGCTGAGGGCTGTGCGGTTGACGCGCACGTCGTTGTACTCCCAAAAAGTGCCGGGCGGTTCGAGAGAGCGGTAATTGTCGGCGCTAGAAGCCGTGCCGCCCACCGTGGCTTCGGCCTGCCCTTGGCCTAGCTGGCGTCCGCGGTCGATCCACTCGGGGATGCCGAAGAGTTCGCCTTGCCACTCGCTAGTTTGTTGTAGCAAATGACGCCAAGTGATGGACTGGTTTTGCGGAGCGTCAAAGCCGCCATCCAAGACCATGCGGCCGACGGGTTCGTCGAGATCTTGGATTAGCCCTTGGTCAAAGGCCACTCCGGCCAGCGCCGAGATATAGCTCTTAGCGCAACTGAAGGTGACTTCGACACTATCGACCGGGCCGAAGGTGGCGACCAGATACCCTTGCCGGACGATCAGACCTGCTGTGGGACCGCGTTTTTTGAGCGGGCCTAAGGGGCGGTCGTTGGGGTGGCGGTCGCCCTTGGGCAGCATGTCGGCCAAATTGGTAGAGGCTTGGATCTCTTGGGCTTGGGCGAAAGCCAACGCCGTGGCCAGTTTGTCGGCGTCAAAGCCAGCTTGAGCGGGGCTGAGGCGTTGCCAGTTGCGAGCGGTGGGACAGTAGTTGGGCATGGTTCCTTATACCCCATCGCCATCGTCGCCTTGACCGATCCATAGCTTGGGGCGATGCCTTACAAATGCGAGGTGAACAGACAGGTAAGAAAACTTACAGGAGTGATCTTTCAAAAATACCACTAAGATTTGTTTTATCGCTTCGTTGCTAAGTTAAGCGGCAGGGCACTTAGGTCAGCTTCAGGGCGGCGAACAACAAGCCCATAAGCGCGATTTGCGTTCCAATAGCCCACAAGATGCGGTTGTTGAGGGCTTCTAAGCGAGTGTTGGTTGCACGTCCTTGCTCGGCGATTTCTTGCCGAAGTTGTCGTCCCTGCTCTGTGATTCTCTCGTCGAGTTGTCGTCCCTGCTCGGTGATTTCTTGCCGAAGTTGTTGTCCCTGCTCTGTGATTCTCTCGTCGAGTTGCCGTCCTTGCTCGGTGATTTCTTGCCGAAGTTGTTGTCCCTGCTCTGTGATTCTCTCGTCGAGTTGCCGTCCTTGCTCGGTGATTTCTTGCCGAAGTTGTTGTCCTTGCTCTGTGATTCTCTCGTCGAGTTGTCGTCCCTGCTCTGTGATTCTCTCGTCGAGTTGTCGTCCCTGCTCGGTGATTCTCTCGTCGAGTTGTCTTCCCTGCTCGATGATGGCTTGCTCCATGCTGGCAAGGCGGGGGATTAATTGCTCGGCGATGCCTTCTAGCCGTCCAATACGGCGGTCGTGGTCTTGGGCTTGCGTTACGGGTTCGGTCATGGCTCGGTCTCCTTTGTGCTGAGTTGCTCCAAGCATTCATTAAAAGCTAACATCAACTACATGTTGCGCCAAGGCATAGATGCTTGCTAGCAGCGGCTCGCAAAGTAGCAAATCACTCCATAGGCCGCTGCCTCCCTTAATTCGATCCGATATTGTGGGTGGCGGTCCATCGTCCAAGCGGCGTGGGCGAAAAAGGGATATACACTTCACTCGACGCAGGCCAGCAGAGCGGGCTTGCGTCGCCGTTGAGGGCTTGGGCAGTCCTCGATATGGCGTCTCCCAAAGGGTGCGATAAATTGAGCAAGTGCAATCGACGTGAGTCTATTTATTGTCTATTTTGCACGAAGTAATTTTACCGCCTTAGGAGGACAAGAGAACAGATGAAAACGACACTGCGCCAATCATACGATGAGCAGGGCTTTTGCATTGCCCGCAAGGCTATTGATGCGGAATTAGCTGCCGAGACTGTGGAGCATGTTCACTGGTTGGTCCAAAAGAATCCGGGGACGCGACCCGAGCGCCTACACCACGAACTGATGGTGAACGATCCCTTTATGCACCGCCTAGTCACCGACGACCGGTTGGTCGATATTGCGGCGCAGTTCCTAGGACCTAATGTGGCCATGTTCGCGGCGCACTATATCGCCAAAAAACCGAGCACCGGCCAAGCCGTGCAGTGGCATCAGGACGGCTCGTACTGGCCCTTGGAGCCGATGGAAGTCACCACACTGTGGGTGGCCGGTACGGACTCGACGGTGGCTAATGGCTGTATGCGGGTTTTGCCGGGGACGCACACCAAGTGCTTGCTCAAGCGCAGCGAGATGGTTGATCTGGATACGGATCAGTACGTCCTCAGCGTTGGTATTCACCCCGATCAGATTGACGAGGCCGATGCCGTTGATCTGGAGCTCGCGGCAGGGGATATTTCCATTCATCACCCCAATATCATCCACGGGTCCAACGCCAATACTTCGGACCAATGGCGGGTCGGGCTTACCCTGCGCTACATTCCGACCAGCACCAGAGTCACTGTGGATCGCAGTCCTTGCATTATGTGCCGGGGAGAGGTGATACCCGAAATAGGAAACAAGTACGCACCGCGGCCGCAGTACGTCGAGGAGGAGCACATGCCCTTTGTCGGGTGCGAAAACTGGAATGCAGGGCGATTTCGATGAGCTTTTTGCGGAAAGACGTCATGTGTCGAACCCCTTGGTCAATTGATCGCCGCATTTGATCAGCGCCGTTCTTCTCCTTTGCTCACGCAGTTGTATTGTCTTAGCGCGAAGCACTTTGAGATCATTCCGATGAATCGTTTTCCCATGTGCTAAAATGTTAGATATAATCAGTTGCAAGTTTGGATAAGTAGAATCTAATTCCCGAAGCCGAGGTATGTTTTGTTTGCGGTATAGGGGAGATGATCGGGTCGAGATACAGGAAATACGCTGTTTGCCCGGCGGCGAATTTTTGCCAGGGCTGATCCCGGGCCGACCTTTGCTGGCCCACACCTATTAACCTCACACAGGAGCCTCCACCATGACCGATTCTGCCTACCGTATCGCTCCGCCCGGCTTTACCGACGACGAGTGGGAAACCTTCAACCGCGAGGGCATCCTCTTTTTTGAAGACGCCCTCGACCAAGCGGCGATCGACGAACTTACGGCCGCGGTTGATCGCGTTTGCCAATCCAGCCCCAAATACCGCGAGGGAGCGACCTTCGGCTGCCAAAATATCGTCGAGCGCGATCCCGCCTTTGCCGCACTCATTGATCATCCTCGCCACATCGGCTACGCCTACGACCTTTTCGGCGAATTGCTCAAGCTACACCAGAGCCAGTTTTTTCTTCGTCCGCCGGGCGGCGATCGCTACAATATCTGGCATCCCGATGGTGCTCGCGCCGTGCCGTACGGCACCTTCTCACCCGATTTGCCGCTGCAAATCAAGATCGGCTTCTGGCTGACCGACCTGCCACAGGCCAAGATGGGCAACTTAGTGGTTCTGCCCGGCAGCCATCGCAAGCAATACGTCGATGAGTACGACAGCCACCAGCCGATCCCGGGTGAGCGGGTGGTCTGCCTGCACAAAGGCACCATGACCTTCATGCACTCGAGTATCTGGCATCGCGTCGAGCCGAACGAGAGCGACGTGGTGCGCAAGAATATTTTCTACGCCTACTGCCCGGCTTGGCTCACCCCAGCCGACCGCCTCCAATCCGAGCCCGCTTGGCTTGAGACGCTCAACCGCGAGCAGCGCATCATCATGCGTTCCTACACCAACGCTTATCACAACGCCAAACCCCCGGCCTCAGACTTCCCGCTTTTCCTCGACCGCGAGACCGGCTTAGACCGCGACCCCGACGCCTACCGCGACGACGTGGCGTTGCACCGCCGCAAACGCCGCACGTGGGCCGAGCGCAAGCTAGCCGTTTAGGCTTCGGCCCGCTTTTCAAATAGCCACATCCCAATCCCCATGGCGGCTAGGCCGACGAGGATCGAGTACGCGAGGAACGTGAAACTGACTTGGATAGAATCCGAGTTCATGTCTATTGGTGCGCTAGAAGAGGTGGAGTAGACCCAGAGCGGTACTTCATACGTGCCGAACAGCTCAGGTAGGGAGAGCACGTCGGGCAACGTGCTGAAATAGCAGTACAGGACGCAGATGGCGAAGGCCACAGACGCGAGGCCGGCAAAGCGCCGAACCACCAATCGCAGGCCGGCAACACCACCGGCAATGCCTAGCAACACCGCCATCGCCGACAGATATAACACGCCGCTGCTAACCAGTATGTCCATTGCGGTGAACGGGGCAATGTGTATCTCCCCTATGCGGGTTGCGAGCTCGCGCAATGCGCCGACAACGGTGATAAAACCGGCGCTGCTCAGCGTGAATACGACGATGCCGAGCGTCGCCACGGCGGCCGCTTTGGCTGCGAAGATCTGCGTCCGCGATACCGGCAGGGAGAGGAGTAAATAATGGGTCTGTCCTTTTACCTCTTGGGCGAACGAGTGACTAAGCAAGAAAGGCAGGATCAGTAGCACCCCGTAAGGTACCACACTCCACAGGAAGTGGAGCGAGAAGTTTTCCCCCGGTGTATCGGGTGACCACCGGTCGATGCTGGCCCCTAGCGACCATACCGCAACGATCTCCAGAAAAACCGTCATTGCGACTAGCACGAGGAACAGAGTGCGGTTGTCCTTTATTTCTTTTATATACAGAGTTTTCCAAGTATTCACGTTACTACCTCCTCGAAAATGTCGCTGAGCGACATGCCGCGACTTTGCCTTAATTCTTCGATATTGCCGCTGACTGCGATCTCGCCGTGGCGCAAGAAAGCGACTTCTTCTATTAGCTCTTCCACTTCGCTGACGAGATGGGTCGATAGCAGAATTGTCTGCTCCCCGACGCGAAACTCACTCAGCAGAGTTTCCAAGATGCGCCGGCGCGATGGCGGATCGATCCGTCCCAGCGGCTCGTCCATGAGCACTAGTTCACTAGGCCACGAAAAGGCGGCTACGACCTTTAGCCGCGCCCGCTGACCATCGGATAGGGTGCCGATTTTCCGGTGGCTATCGACGTTCATCAGGCCGAGCAACTCGTGGGATTTGTCCATGTCCCAACCCGGAAAGAATGCGGCTAGGAATTCGAGTTGTTCGCTGACGGGCATCCAGTCGTAAAACGGGCTGACCTCGGGCAGGTACGAAGTGATGCGGCGCGTTTGGATCCCGACGGGGTAGCCCGAGATACTCGCGCTGCCTTCGCTGGCGTGGGCGACGCCGGCGAGGATTTTGAACAGCGTACTCTTACCGCTCCCATTTTCTCCGAGAATGCCCATTACCTGTCCCCTTTCGACGGTTAGGGAGATCCCCCCCAAGGCCGTCACATTAGGGTATCGCTTCCACAGATTCTTTACTTCTATCATAGCGTCAACTCCTCTGAGATTTGGCGCAGCAGGTCGTCGATCTGTTCGCGTGAGAGTGCCAAATCGCGGATCTCTGCGACAAAGTGGTCGCGCGCCGCTTCGGCTAGGGCGCGGCGCTCGTGGTCAATACGTTTGATGCTCGCTGTTAGCGACGATCCCTCGCCGCGTCGCGTGGTTATGAATCCTTCGCGCTCCAATACCATGTAGGCTCTGGACATGGTATTGGGATTAACGCCCATCTCCTTGGCCATTTCTCGCACCGACGGCAAAGGGCCGCCGGCCTGATAGAGCCCTTGGACGGTGCGCTTTTTCACCGCCTCGATGATCTGTAGGTAGATGGGGCGCGTGGGATCAAAATCGAGCGGCATCTTCTCGCTCCTTTCCGATTGTGGTTTTTGTCCCATTGTAATAGTGTTCTACATAAATAGAACACTATTGACGCAATAAGTCAAGAATTTTTATAAGAGGGTTTCTCGTATGCAGAGGAATCCTACATCTACTAACTGAGCCTGTGGAGGTGATCAGCGGACGCCAGCGAGTTCCGGCTAGCTTCGGCCTTGGCGTTGATGTCGATGAAGCAGCGGTTGAAAGGCGGTTGAAAAATACTGCGTTCCGCAAAAGCGATTAGCTGGTTACCGCCCCCTGAGCTGCCGACGACACCGAGCGGGCGTATTTGGCCATCACGCCGGAGGTGTAGCGCGGCGGTGGGGCCTCCCAGGCGGCTAGGCGGGCCTGAAGCTCGGCTGCGTCTAGTGCTACGTCCAAACGCCCAGCCGTGGTGTCGATGGTGATGGTATCGCCGTCGTGCAGGACGGCCAAGGGGCCGCCCACTGCGGCTTCGGGCGCGGCATGGCCGATCATCAGGCCGCGCGTGGCACCCGAAAAGCGGCCGTCGGTGACCAAGGCCACACAGTCGCCCAAGCCTGCTCCCACGATGGCACCGGTGACGGCCAGCATCTCGCGCATCCCAGGCCCGCCCTTGGGGCCTTCGTAGCGGATGACCACCACATCGCCGGGCTGGATGCGACCCTGCTCAATGGCCGGCATGACTGCGTCCTCGCTGTCGAAGACGCGGGCCGGGCCTTGGTGCTGGGCGCGCTCGTGGCCGGCCAATTTCACTACCGCGCCTTCGGGGGCGAGATTGCCCTTGAGTATGACTAGACCGCCCGATTTTTTTAGCGGTCTATCGACCGGCACCACGACCTGTTGGCCGGGGGTTTCCACGGCCAGATCGGCCTCTTGGCCAATGGTGCGGCCCGATACTGTGAGGGCATCTTCGTGCAGCAGGCCAGCTTCTTTAAGGCGGCGGGTTACTAAGGCGATACCGCCGGCTTTGTCTAAGTCGGGGGCGACAAAGCGGCCGCCGGGTTTGAGGTCGACCATGAGTGGCGTGGAACGGCTCAAGGTCTGGAAATCTTCGATGTCCAGTTCCAATCCGGCCTCTCGGGCGATGGCCAGAAAATGCAGCACGCCGTTGGTCGAACCGCCGGTAGTCGCAATGGAGCGGATGGCGTTGTCGAGGGCGGGGCGAGTGATGATCTGCGAGGGTTTGCGATCTTGGCGCACCAACTCGACGGCTAAGGAACCAACTTGGGAGCCGACAGCTCCCTTGCGCGGGTCGGTGGCTGGCACCGAGCCTGAGCCCATGAGGGCCACGCCGAGGATTTCGGCCGCGGTGGCCATGGTATTGGCGGTGAATTGACCGCCGCAGGAGCCCGCTCCGGGGCAGGCGTTTTCCTCGATGAGGCGCAATTGGTCGTCGTCAATGCGGCCGGTGGCGTGTGCGCCGATGGCTTCGTACACGTCTTGGATGGTGATGTCGACTTGATCGTAGCGGCCGGGCATGATCGAGCCGCCGTAGAGCAGTACCGCGGGAATGTCCAAGCGGCACATGGCCATAATGGCCCCTGGGGTGGTTTTGTCGCATCCGGTGAGGGCGACAAAGCCGTCGAGCATGTGGCCGCGCACCACCAGTTCCATGGAATCGGCGATGATTTCGCGCGAAATGAGCGAGGTCTTCATGCCTTCGGTACCCATAGTGATGCCGTCGGAGATCACCACCGTATTGAATTCGAGGGGGGTGCCGCCGGCCCGGCGGATGCCGGCCTTGACGTGTTCGGCTAGGCCGCGTAGGCCAAAATTGCAGGGCCCCAGCTCGGTCCAAGTATTGGCGATGCCGATGAGGGGTTTGTGCAGGGCCTCGGCGTCGAAGCCGGCGGCTCGGTACATGGCGCGGGCTCCGGCGCGGGCCGGGCCTTGGGTGATGTGCTGGCTGATCGGGGTGGAGTTGGTCATGGCGCGGGCTTTCTGCGGTTCGTCGGGGCCGCCCAATGGGCCGCCTGTGGATGCGGGATGGGGAACCGCAGACGGATAGTAGCGTCTGAGTTTTACCCTGTCAACTGAGAGTGCGACCGCAGCCGCCGGACTCTGGTCCACTTTGCTGCGCCTGCTGTCCGGGGTACTTTTATCGCTGTTTGTCGCCTGGTCCTTTACTTCTTCTTAGAAGGAGATCGTCATGCACCAGTTTCTGTTGTCTTTCGCGGTTCTCGGCCTGCTCGCCTTGCCGCTCCCGGCCCAAGAAGAAGCCCTCTACGGCGCTTGGGAGGGGCACTTCGTCGATGGTGAAGTCGGCGAGGTCACCGTTCATATGACCTTCCAAGCGGATGGTACCTGTGCGATCGATCAAGTCATTCAGGTGAAAGAAGACCTATTGGCCGCCGAGGGATCGGATATATCCGCTATCGAGCGGCTCGACATTCGCTCCAACGGCATCTACGGCGTTGAAGGCGATAGCCTGTGGGTTGACATAACCGAATTCGAATTGCTCGTCGATGGCCAAAATCAGGACTTAGTCGAGGTCCTGACCGAGCTCGGTCGCAGCCTAGCCCGTTGGGTCGCGGATTTGACCGACATCTCGGACGATGACTATCCAGCGTATGAAAAGGAAGTGGTTGACGAGTTGCTGGCTGGGTTTTCGGAGGAACAGCTACTTGCTGAATTCGATGGGGGGATCGGCACGTATGCCATTGAGGATGACACTCTGCTACTGACTACGGTAGATGAGTTAGGGGTCTCGACCATGGAATTCCGCCGCGTGGATACCGCCAGTGCGGTCGCCCCAACTAGCTGGGGTAGCCTGAAGGCGGCTTGGCGGCCGTGAGCTGCTGTGCTGCTGGCAGTGCCGCCGCCGGTGGATGGGAGCGATGAAATTCATCTACTTCACCGATATTCACCTCGACTCCGGGATAGACGCCGACCGGGGATTTGAATTGTGTGTGGAATCTATGCTGGCGCATCAGCCCATAGCCCTAATCAACGGCGGCGACCTAGGCATCACAGACGTTGCTCTAACTCAGTACGCCCAGATCGTGGAGGGTGTATCCGTGCCGGTGCTGTTGAGCTACGGCAACCACGAGATGTGCAGCGGCTATCTGCCGCGGGAACAGGGGGGGACGATGCACGCCAGCGCCGATATGGGCGGAGTCCACTTTGTGCTGCTGGACGTGGTGCGCTATTTCGAGCCGACCGAGGATCATCCGGCCAACTGGCACGTCTTGGCCGACCAAGGGCTGTTGGAGTGGCTGGCAGCGGATTTGGCGAGATTGGATCGGGCCACACCGCTGGTGGTGGTCAGCCACGTGCCTATATCGACGACCTTTCCCCAGCGTGCGGGTCAAGTGCTGGACATGGCCTTTCCCATCAATGAGATTGCCGGGGTGCGGCACTTGCTGACGCTCTTGCAGCCCTTTGAGCAGGTGATCACCTTGCACGGTCACGACCATGAAAACTGCCGCCACTTCGTCGGCTCAATGGAGGTTATGACCACTGCGGCGGTCGCTGGCAATTGGTGGAAAACCGGGCTGGAAAGCCGAGGCCCGCAAGGACGCGAACCGCAGGGGTATCGGGTGGTCGAGGTTGATGCGGAAGGAAGGTTCAGAAGCCAGTACCACGCTTTCCAGTCGCATCAAGACGAGGCCGTGGAATTGTGTCGGCATCAGGCTTCGGATCGCCGCTTTGTCAACGTGTTCGATGGTTCGCCGCGCACACAGGTTGAGGTGGGGGACTTGGGGGTATTAGTGCAGATCGATCCGCTGGCCGAATCGTCGCGCGGCTTGGCGACGCACCTGTGGGAGTTGCCAGCCAACTTCGACCGGCAGCAGGTGGAGGTGCGGGTGGCGTTTGAGGATGGGCGGGTGTGCGAAGGGATGCTGTCGGAGCGGGCGTGGGAATAAAATTTTGTCCGATAATTTTTCTCTATTCTTGAGCCTTGGCGATGGCCATTTCCACGCCCTTAGTGGCGACGAGGTCGTCCCAGCCGCCGGCGCTGGAGTGCGCGGCAGTGATTGGGCCTCTTTGAGTACGCGGATTTGCGGGTTCGGGTTGGTGGTGTCCCGTTTTCCCGCTGGACGACGAGCGGTGCCGCCTTTTGCTGAAACTGATCCGCCGGCGCACATGCACATCGAGGATCTCTTCACGCCGGCGCAACAAGCTCTGGTCGCCGGCTTGCACCGGCGCGACCAGCAGGAGCGCCAAACAGGCTCTACGGATCCGTTGCGCCTTAAGGCTGTCAGTCCCCAAGTGGCCCATTACCTCTGTCTGACCGCGATCCACCAACAGGCCCAGACCTTAGTCGAATTTGGTACTTCGCACGGCTATTCTACGCTGCACCTAGCGGCTGCGGCCCAGCGCACTGGAGGCCGCGTCTTCAGCCTAGATCGGGTGCGAGAAAAAACAGCGGCGGCGCGGGGCAATTTGCGCCAAGCTGGTTTGGATCACTTGGTGGAATGCTACACCGGGACGGGGGCTGCCTTTATCGCAGCCCTTCCCGAATGCGTGGATTTTGTCTTGGTAGATTTCGGCCTGCCCGCTTTTGCGCCCATGTTCGCCGTGCTAGAACGCCGTCTGGTGCCGGGGGCGTTTCTCTTTGTCGATGGCTGGTCCAAAGTCGAGCAATGGGACCAGAATCCGGCTTGGGCTGCCTTTAGAAGCCACTTAGACGAGACTTCCGATTACCTGACCTACATCCTGCGGCTGGAAAAGTCGCACCTTATTGCCGTTAAGCTGTCCTGAGCGACCACGACGCAAATTTTCCCTCGTATATCTCGCCGAACAGGGCGCGGTGCGCTATTTTGCCACATTACCAACCTTTGGCTCCTCTCGGATACACGTGTTTCAGGTTTTCAAGGGAATTATAGCGGGCAGCCCTGTCCTTCGTTCGAGGCGGCTTGCCCTCTTTGCCCTTAGGGGTATAGATTGACCAGACCGCACACCTCAACACTCAGGAGCCTGTTACATGACTGATCCGATCAAAGTCGCCGTGCTGGGCATGGCCCACGACCACTTGTGGAGCAATCTCAGGGAACTAGCCGAGCAGGAGGAAGCCCTCCTCGTGGGCGGTGCCGACCCCAACCCCGTGCTGCAGGACCGCTTCCGCGAGCGCACGGGTTGCGACCAAGTGTACGGCGAGTACGAAGCCCTGCTCGACGCGCAAACTCCCGACGCAGTTTTTGTTTTTTCGGCGACCGCGCACCACGCGCCCGTCGTCGAATTATGCGCGGCTCGGGGCATTCACGCGATGGTCGAAAAACCGATGGCCGCCACGCTTGAACAGGCCGACCGCATGCTGACCGCAGCCCAGCACCACCAGATCTGCTTGATGGTCAACTGGCCCACGGCTTGGTCGCGGCCCTTGCACACGGCCCACCGCCTCGTCGGGGAAGGGGCCATTGGGCCATTGTGGCAGCTTACTTGGCGCGGTGGCCACTGCGGCCCCGACGAGTTGGGTTGCTCCGACGAATTTTGCGGCTTCCTCTTTGATGCCCAACTTAACGGGGCCGGGGCCTTCAACGACTACAGCGGATATGGAGCCAGTCTGTGCGTCCACTTTTTGGGCCGGCCGCACAGTGTCGTGGCCATGGCTGGCCGCTTGCTCAAAACCCATTTGCCGGTTGACGACAACGGCATTATGGTGCTGCGCTATCCCGAGGCTTTGTGCCGCTTGGAAATGAGTTGGACTGAAGCCGTGCCGCACGTACCGCCTCACGACGTGGTGCTCTACGGCACCGAGGGGACTATAGTGGTGGGGAATCAGGTGACGGTGTACACCCGCCAGAACCGAGAGGGAACAAAGGCCGAACTTGACGCATTGCCCGCTGCCGCGCACAATGCCGCCGCGCATTTCCTCCACTGCATTCGCTCGGGCCAGTCGCCTCAAGGCACGACCAACGCCACCCAATCGCGCCACGCCCAAGAGATTATGGAAGCTGGCTTACAGGCGGCCACCTCGGGCATTGAAGTGAGCCTGCCGATTGAGGGCCATTTGTTCCGTGCATAAAATACAATCCGCCCAATACCTAACTCGACAGGAGACCTCATGCCTGATTCCCACTGGCGCAATATTCTGCACCACCACGACGAGCCCGACGAAGCGATGCAGCGCATTGATGCCCAAGTTGCTTCGCTGGAGGAACTACCCGACGCGGTGCGACACATCCGCGCCCTGATCTCGCGCTTCGACTCGCTGACCCACTATCGAGCCTTTGACAACCTCGACCTGCTCGTCCATGCTATCGGCGAGGGCACGTACTCTGGCCGTCCGGCGGTCGATGTGCTCACTCGGGATTGGGAAATGGACGACCAGCGCCGGCGTCAGGCTAAGACGTATGTAAAAACCCTGCGAGCTTGGGCCGAAGGCCAGTCTGCGGAAGAAGCTCAGCAAGTGGCGGGCGATGCGGAATTGTGCGCTGAGTTATACGGTATTTTAGGTCCGCTTGAAGAGCACAAGGCTTGGTTGGCGGCTTCTTTAGCCCATACCCTCAAAGCCTTCGCCTACGAGGCCCAAGACTTGCTCGACGAAACAGACGCGGCGGATTTTGTGCGCGGAGTGTACCGCGCGGCGCTCGGTCGCGACCCTTCGCCCGACGACTTGCAAAACCGCTTGACCGAACTAGCCGGTGGCAAAAGCCGCGACCACTTTGTCCGCGAGGTCTTCGACTCGGCTGAGAGCCGTCAGCGCCAACAAGGGCAGGTGTTGGAAAAGTTGCAAGCCGACGGAGAATGAGAGACGTGGTTCTTGACATTGCCGAGATCTTGGCGGTGGCCGAGTTTGGGCTTGAGTAAGCGGCGATGTATCAGCTAGTAGAGCCCGCTAGGCCCTCTGCTGCGTCCATAACTGAACGAAGAGCTTTGTTTACCGACTCGTCCGTGGGAAATGCCTTTGCAACGTCAAGACCAGATTTGTCCCAGCTCGCAAGGCTTCCCAATACTTACCTCGGACACCAGCCGCCAAATCCTCCCGGCGGTATTCTGGACGCAGTTCGTCTAGATCGTCCTTTCTTGGCGCGTCATCAGATGCGCACTGATGATTCCCGTCTTTTCGGCCCGTTGAGTGTGCGAGATGGCTACCAAGCGATTCAATCTCGACACGCCAAAAGTAAGATAGCGTTCTTCATCCCCGGAATGGTCGGGATCGGGAAAGTCAATTGCTAGCGGATCCCAAAGACAGGAGCGCCTTCGTGAAAACTGAGGTCGTGTTTCCGCTCGTTTGCTTTGGCTTTTTCTAGGTCCCATTCAAATTCCATCTTTCGCCGTCGTCATCTTTTAGATAATAGCCTTTATCTGACGCGAAGGTGCGTTTGTTGATAAATACGAGCAAAGCTCCGTTTAACGACCCCGTGCCAAAGGCAACTTGTCTTGTTGGGACGCCATCGGTGGTGCGGTAACAGGGGCTAGAGACGGCCATTGCGCGTCGGTTTAATCGGACGGATATTGAGCGAGCATACCCATCCGTTAAAAAACACTTCAAAGAGGAGGGAACTGTATGAGCATGCGGATATTCGGGCTGGCGGCGGTTCTGCTACTGGCGGTACAAACGGGCCGCGCTGAAGACAAAAAAATTACCATCTGGTGGGCGCAGTGGGATCCGGCGGCCGCGCTCCAAGAGCTAGGCCGCGAGTTCGCCCAAGAGACCGGGATTGCCGTCGAGGTGTACCAGATCCCTTGGCCGGCTTATCAAGACCAAGTCTTTCTCAACTTTGGCAACAAGCAGACCGACTTTGACATCGTCGTCGGCGACAGCCAGTGGATTGGCCGCGGCGCGACCAAGGGGTTGTATCTCGAACTGACTGATTGGCTGCCCGAGGCCGTTGACATGGGCGCGATTCATCCACGCGCCGCGCGCTATTTGTGCGAATACCCGCCGGGCAGCAGCCGGTTTTTTGCCGCGCCCTGTCAGACGGATGCCATTGGCTTTGTCTATCGCGAGGATTGGTTTATAGACCCGGCCGAGCAGGAAGCGTTTGCCGCCCGCTATGGTCGCCCGCTGGCCGCGCCCGACACGTGGGAGGAATTCCGCGACTTGGCCGAGTTTTTTCACCGCCCGGCGCAAAAGCGCTACGGCTGTTCGCTGCTGACGGGCCGAGGGTACGACTCAATCGTCATGGGCTTCCAGCCCTTTTTGTGGGCATGGGGCGGCGCGTGGGGCGACCCACAGAGCTACAAGGTGCAGGGCCATCTCAACACCGAGGGCGCTGTGGCCGGGCTGGAGTTCTTTAAGTCTCTGCTGCAATTTGCGCCCGAAGGCGGCACCAATGCCGATTACTTCTTCAACCTAGAGGCTTTCTCCAACGGCTCTACAGCGATGGTCTTGAACTACTTTCCGTTCTATCCAGAGATCGTTGCCAGCATGGGCGATCAGGTCGGCTTCTTCATGGTGCCGCGCCACGGCGCCACGCGCGTTATCTCGCTGGGCGGGCAGGGCTTTAGCATTTCGACCAAGACCGCGCCAGCAAAGCAGGAATGGGCCAAGCAGTTTATCGCTTGGTTTTCCCAGACCAAGGTGCAAAAGCGGTGGATTGCCTATCGAGGATCTTTCACGGCCAATACCGAACTGCTGGCGAGCGAAGAATTCGCGGCGGCCGCACCGTACAACGCCGTGTTTGCCGAGTCGCTGGATTATTTGCAGGACTTTTGGAACGTGCCAGTGTACAACGAGCTGTTAGCGGCGGCCGTGCGCCACTTGGGCGCCGCGCTCGACGGCACGAGCACGAGTGCGGCCGCCCTCGACGCGCTGGCCGCTGAGCACGAGATGATTCTGCTGGAAACAGGCTTGCTAGAGATGGAATAGGCGGCGTGAGGGGTAGCACGGGCCGGGGCCGCGACTGGACGCCATACGCGTTCGTGGGGCCGGCCCTCCTTTTGCTCATCGGCATCAATGTCTTCCCACTGCTGTACAGTATCGCGCTCAGTTTCACTAATGTAGATCTGGTCGGCGGGGCGTGGAAGTTCGTGGGGGGATTCAACTATGCTGTGGCGTTCAAGTTTGCCAAATACGGGGCCGCGCTGCGGACTACCGCGCTCTTTGTCTGCGTGGCTGTAGCTGTAGAACTGGTCTTGGGCTTTGCCTTGGCGCTGGCACTCAAAGATCGCTTCAGGGGTCGGGCGTTTGCACTGACTGCGCTTTTGGTGCCGATGATGCTGCCGTCGGCCGTGATCGCGCTCTTTTGGAAGTTGGTGCTCAACGGACACTACGGTATCCTCAATCAAGGCCTCGGTGCGCTAGGGCTGGGCCAACCTCAGTGGATTACAGATCCCGACCTCAAGTTGCTGTCGATTTTGTTGATTGATGTGTGGATGTGGACGCCGTTTATGATGCTAATTGCCCTAGCGGCGCTCAACGCCATCCCGGGCTATCTGTACGAGGCCGCGGCCATTGACCGAGCCTCGCGGTGGAAGGTCTTCCGCCGGATTACTCTGCCTTTGTGTGCGCCGCTTTTGGGGCTGGCGGTGCTGCTGCGGGCCACGGACGCGCTCAAGCAGTTCGATTTGGTCATGGCCATCACTGGCCCCAACGATCCGGCGACGCAAACGGTGAGTGCCCTGCTCTATCAGGTAGTGTTCCGCGACGGCAAGGTGGGACTCGGTGCGGCGTATTCGTACGTGGTGCTGGTATTGGTGCTGGCGCTGGCCAGTGTGTTTGTGCGCTACATGAGTTCAGTACAGCGGCGCGAGGAGGCCGGGCCCCAGTGAAGGTGCTGCGCGTCGCCTTTGTCGGGGGCTATTTTTGCGCGGCAATGCTGCCGCTGATCTGGCTCTTGCTGACCTCGTTTAAGACGCGGGACGACAGCATTGCCGTGCATCCTAAGTTCGCGCCGACTTGGGCCGCAGAGGTTGCGGCTGATGGGATCTATTTCCACGCCAATCTCGACGGCTATCGCCAACTAGCCGCGGTGTACGCCGGCGGGGAGTACGCTTTTTTCCACTACTTGGGCAACAGCTTGATCATTGGCCTGCTCAGCACGTTGTGCTCGGTGCTTATTGGCACCTGCGCGGCCTATGGCTTTAGCCGCTTCGCCATCCCCGGCGGGCGCGACTGGCTGTTCTTCATTTTATCGACGCGCTTTTTGCCGCCCTTGGCCGTGGTGGTGCCGGTGTTGATGATGTATCGCGAATTCGATCTCCAGAACAGCCACTTGGGCTTGGTACTACTGTACACGGCGTTCAATATGTCGCTGGCCGTGTGGCTGATGAAGGGTTTTATCGACGAGATACCCACGGCGTACGAAGAGGCTGCGCTAGTGGCTGGTTATACTCGCTGCCAAGCC
Organism: Candidatus Latescibacterota bacterium; assembly: GCA_965116045.1. Classification (GTDB taxonomy): domain Bacteria; phylum Latescibacterota; class UBA2968; order UBA8231; family UBA8231. The sequence goes on from OZ220478.1 coordinate 524,489, forward strand.
TTCCGCTTGGTCGTCCTGCCGCGTGCCGTACCTGGGATGGCAGTAACTGCGGTGTTCTGCCTGATCTCCGCGTGGAACGAGTACGGGTTTGCCATGACGCTCAACAATCAAAAGGCCGTTACGGTGCCGGTCTACTTCGCTGGTTTGCAGGGCAATGTGTCGGGTTTGCCGTGGGCGCAGATTAGCGCCGGGATGCTGATTTTTGTCGCGCCGATCATCGTCTTCACGGTCTTGGTGCGCAAGCATCTGTTGCGCGGCGTCACCTTTGGGACGATCAAGCGATGAGCCGCTGGTTGGACCGCGCCGCCCGCGTGGGCATGGTCGCTGGCGTGGGGTTGATGCTGCAACCGTTCTGGGGGGCCGGGCTGAAGTATGGGTTTTTTGTCGCGGCCTTTAGTACGCTGTTGCACGTTGTGACTTCTCGGCGGCAAATGGGCGAGCCATGAGCTTTCTCGAGTGCCGGGATTTGGTCAAAACCTTTGCCGACGGTACGCGTGCTGTCGAGGGCATTGATTTGCGCTGCGGCGCGGGCGAATTTGTCGTGCTGTTGGGGCCTTCTGGGTGTGGCAAGACGACTACGTTGCGGATGGTCGCTGGCCTCGAAAAGCCCACGGCTGGGCAGATCGTGCTGGCCGGCGCGGACATCACCGACCGTTCGCCCGCCGAGCGGGACGTGGGGTTTGCGTTTCAGTTTTACGCGCTCTATCCGCATCTGAAGGTCGAGGACAACATCGGCTTTCCGCTGGAGAGCATGGGGTTGAAGCGGCGGGAACGCCGGCAGCGGGTAGCCGCCATGGTCGAGCGATTGGGGCTGGGCGGGTTAGTCGGGCGCTATCCTCGGCAGCTTTCGGGCGGCGATCAGCAGCGGGTGGCTTTGGCCCGGGCGATGGTGCGGCGACCGCAGATATACCTGATGGACGAGCCGTTGGGCACGCTCGACGCGGGCTTGCGGCTGGAGATGCGGGAACTGATCCGCGCCCAGCAGCTCGACGCGGGGATCGCCACCTTGTACGTAACCCACGATCAAGAGGAGGCCATGAGCTTGGCCGATCAAGTGGTGGTCATGGCCGAGGGCCGGATTCGCCAGAGCGGGGTCGCGGCCTTGGTGTACGACGAGCCGGCCGACCTGTTTGTGGCGCATTTTATCGGCAGTCCCAGCATGAATTTTATCACTGGAGAAATTCGCGAGAACTGTTTTGTTGCGCCTAATCTGGTTTGGCCGCTGGCCGAGCGGTTGCGGCCGGGGCCAGCGACGCTGGGGGTGCGGCCGGAGTTCGTGCGGCCGGTGGCTAAAGGTCGGCTGCGGGCCGAGGTGATGCGCGACGAATACCAAGGTGCGTGTCGCTACATTCACCTGCAGGCCGAGTGCGGCCGCTTGGTTATGCGAGTGGCCGATCGGGAGTGGGTAGCCGTGGGCACGGCCTTAGCCTTGGATTTTGCCCGGGTGCTGTTGTTTGATCCGGTGAGTGGTAAGCGGTTGTAGCGATGTCTTGGTTGCAGCTAAAAGGAGTGACGCGACGCTTTGGCAAAGCCGAGGTCCTGTCTGGCATTGACCTGTCGCTGGAAGCCGACGAGATGCTGGTGGTGCTAGGGCCGACTGGCGCGGGCAAGACCACGCTGCTGCGGATCATCGCCGGATTGGATGCACCCGACGCCGGCCAAGTCGAGGTAGATGGCGCGGAGGTGACGGCCTGGCCTCCAGCCGACCGCGACATTGCGTTTGTCTTCCAGCACTTCGCCCTGTATCCCGACTGGAGTGTGCGGCGCAACTTGGAATTTCCGCTCAAGGCACCGCGTCGGCAGATGGTGCGCGACGAGATAGCCCAGCGCGTCGGCTGGGCGGCTGAACTGCTGAAGATCGAGCGGCTGCTCGACCGGCCCGCGGCCCGTTTGTCGGGCGGGGAGATGCAGCGGGTGGCCATTGGGCAGGCGATTGTGCGGCGGCCGCGGCTGTTTCTTTTTGACGAGCCACTAACTAATTTAGACGCCAAACTGCGGGAGTCCCTCCGCCTAGAACTGGCTTTGTTGCGGCAGGAGTTGGGCATTCCGGCCATCTACGTAACCCACGACCAAGCCGAAGCCCTGTCCATGGGTGATTCCATCGCGGTGCTGGCCGAGGGCCGGATTTTGCAGCAGGACAGTCCAGAGGTCATTTATCGCCAGCCGGTCTCGCCGGTAGTGGCGCGCCAATTGGGACAACCCGCGATCAACATCCTCCGCGTCCAGCGGCGCGGGGATGCGTGGATTGGCCCGAACGAAGCCGAGCGAATGCCGGCGCTGCATGGGACGGGCGAGATGCTGCTCGGGGTCCGGCCAGAGGACATCGCGCCCGAAGGGGGGCATGTGCCGGGGGTGGTGCGCGTCGTTGAGGACGCTGGGGCCGCGTGGATTTTATGGGTGGATTGGGCCGGGGCGTCCATCCACATCAGCGCGTCTAAAGAGCGGCGTTTTGCCCCGGGCGAGACCGTGTATCCGCGCATTGACGTAGAGCGGGCGTTGCTCTGGCCGCGCTAACTCAAAATCGCTAGCTGCGTGGCACCGAGGCCGTTGTGCGCGTCGGGGTGGCTGTTGGTGCATGGGGCCGACAGTGCGCGTCGCTAGGCCATGTTATGGCGCGGTCGGCACGGGAGCACGGCTCGTGGTTGAGGCTGAGCAGATGCGCTGGTCGAGTGGATCAACTCGCACGGATACTAACTACCAACACAAATACTATCGGCACTCAGGAGGCAGCGGGGCGTTTGACACTATTCAACGCCTCGTTTCTGTTTTTTTTAAGACACTTATAGAAACCGTGCAGAAAGGAGCAAACGAGTGAACAGACGCGCCTATAGCCCCCTGATCGTCTGGCTGATGTTGCTCGCAGCGGCCTCGGCTCAAGCGGTTGATTGGCCTTACTACACCTCTGATCTGGGTGGCACCAAGTACTCGCCCGCTGCCCAGATCGGCCCGGACAACTTCGACCAATTGCGCGTAGTGTGGCGCTTTCGCCCGCCCGATCAGCAGATATACGAGACGTCCGATCTCGACCTAGACTTCGACGAGCACCGCAGTACGCCGATTGCCGTCAATGGGGTACTATACTACGCCTCGCCGTTCAATATCCTCGTCGCCCTCGACGGCGCTAGCGGCGAAAAACTGTGGACGTTTGATCCAGAAGCTTGGCGCATTGAGCCTCGCTTCTTGGGCAACCTGCGCGGCGCAAGCTACTGGACCGATGGCGAAATTGAGCGGATTTTCCTCGCTACTTCGACCGCCTATTTGTACTCCATTGATGCCAAAACCGGCCTTCCAGACCCGGCGTTTGGTCAAGAGGGCCGGGTTGACTTGGGCGCATCCCTGCGCCGGCCACTGACCGATGGCGATCGCTGGAACTACGGCGTGACCGCCCCACCCGTGATTTGCCGGGGCGTGGTCGCAGTCGGTTCGGCCATTGGCGACTGGCGCGGCCGGCCTCCGGCTGAGTACACGCCCCCCGGCGATGTGCAGGCTTTCGACGCAAAAACTGGGGCTAAGGTCTGGGAATTTCACACGATTCCGCAGGCGGGCGAATACGGCAACGAGACTTGGCAAAACGACGCTTGGAAGACCTACGGTGCCGCCAATGTCTGGGCCTCAATGACCGCCGACGAAGAGCTGGGCTACCTCTACTTGCCGGTGAGTACGGCCAGCCACGACTACTACGGCGGCGAGCGCCCGGGCGACAACCTTTTCAGCGAGTCGATCGTCTGTCTGAGTGCCGAGACGGGCGAGCGGATCTGGCACTATCAATTGGTCCACCACGGCCTATGGGACTACGATCTACCAGCCCCGCCAGTGTTGTTGGATGTGGAAGTAGGAGGTCGCCTGCGCCAAATTGTCGCGGTACTGACCAAGCAGGCGTTCTGCTTCGTGTTTGACCGCAAAAGCGGCGAGCCGATCTGGCCGATTGTCGAACGGCCGGTGCCCCAGTCGCAAGTGCCGGGCGAGCAGACCGCTCCGACCCAGCCCTTCCCGACCAAACCGGCGCCGTTTGAACGCCAAGGCATCAGCAAAGACGACCTGATTGACTTCACGCCCGAACTGCGCGAGCAAGCCGAGGTGATCCTCGCTCGCTACGACTACGGCCCGCTCTACGCGCCGCCGACCGAGAAGGGAGTTTTGGTAGTGCCCGGGCAGTGGGGCGGTGCCGATTGGGCCGGTGGCGCGGCGGATCCCAAGACGGGCATTCTCTACGTGCCGTCTCACCTTGCCATTACCACGGTACAACTGCATAGCGTGGAAGACCCGGCGGCGCATTCGACCTTTTTTGCCACCAACGAGTCCCACGTCCTCGGCCCGCAAGGGTTGCCGCTGGTCAAGCCCCCTTATGGCAGCATCACGGCCATTGACCTCAACACTGGCGAGCACCTGTGGCGGACGACGGTGGGCAAGGGGCCGGTGGACCACCCGGCTCTCAAGGGGCTCGACCTGCCGGATATGGGCTGGGATAACCGCACCTTTGTACTTGCTACCCCCCGGTTGCTCATGGCCGCCTCGCAAGACCCGCACGATCTGAGCGACGCTGGCGCGGACTACTTTGTCGATCGCGACGCCTATCTGCGCGCCTACGATCTGGCGTCGGGTCGAGAAATCGGCCGCGTCGACCTACCCAGCAATGCCTACGGTGCGCCGATGAGCTATACGGCGGATGGACGTCAGTACGTGGTCGTCGCGGTAGGCCATGATTTTGGCGACCCCGATCGCCCGCCCGAGTTGGTGGCACTGGCCATTCGCGCCCGGGCGAATCCCTACCGCCGCAAGGCCGCGACCGCCGCGATGCCGGGCACCCAGACTTTTACCGGGCCGTCCAAGCCATTGACGTCGGTGATGTGGAGACGCTCAGGGACCTACTCGCCGAACATCCCGAACTAACGGCCGCCGAGGGCTATTTCGACGAGTACTACGAATATCCCTACTTTCGCGGGGCCACTCTCTTACACCACGTGGCCGGCGAGCCGCAGCGAGCACCGCTGCCGGCCAATGCCGTTGAGCTGGCCGCGGTCTTACTCGCCGCCGGTGCCGATCCCAACGCGACTACTTACGATGCGGTTGCGGTGCTGGAACTGGTGGCCCAGAGCGCCCAGCTCGACTGGGCCGGCACCAAGGCCGAGTTGGTCAGCCTCTTGGTCAATCAGGGGGTTGATTTGGACCACAACCGCGGCCGCATACTGTGGAAGGCCCTGATCGCCGAAAACCGCGAACTGGCGCGCCTGTTGATTGAGGCCGGTGCCACGGTCGATTTGCGCTTTGCCGCCGGTGCCAATCGCGTCGACCTGATGGCTCAGTTTTTCGACGCCGAGGGCAAGCTAAAAAAGGGCATCGGCCATCTGTATCACCCCGACCCGGACACCGTGCTCACCGACGAGCAAATCCTCGTCGAAGCGCTCAATCTGGCTGCCTATAGCGGCGCGTTGGAAGCCGCGGACTTCTTACTGGATCGCGGGGCTGACATCAACGGCTTTGCCGGCGCATTCCGGTCCTACGACCACGGCAGTACGCCCCTGCACAAAACCGTCGTTGCCGACCAACTCGAAATGGCCCGCTTTCTCCTGTCGCGGGGAGCTGATTCCCTCGTGGGCGATGTGCGCTTTGACAACACGCCTTACGGATGGACTAACTACAACCAAACCTCTGCGGCTCTCGACGGCTTGTTGCGGGAGTACTATCAAGCGGCGGTGGAAAAGATGGCGGACTAGGAGCCGCTGCGCCCTCCTGCACGGCGGAGCCATATCGCCTTAGGACCAGACAAAAATCTCCGGTTTGTCCGCCGACATGGCAAAGAAAAAAGCTAGCACGACGCGGCGGCGCTGGCGCGTTAGGCGCTCTACTTCGTGGATGTTTTCGGTGCAGAAGAAGTAGAGATCGCCCGGCGTCAGCCGGACTTGGACGCGGGGGATGCCATGCTCGGCGGCGTACTCGGCGAAGCGATCTGCGCACAGGACTTCCTCAATATGGGGCTGGGTGCCCCAGCAGCGGTAGATAAAGGGTTCGTCGGCGCTTGCTGCATCGCCGATCTGCAAGCACAGCACCCCGGCGAATTGGCGCTGGAAGTTGGCGACTGCGTATTCGTAGCCGGGACGGGAGCGCTTGGCCACGGAGTCGTAGTGAGGTCTGTGGCCTTCGGCGGCGTGGTACATGCGGAAGATGGCCGGTCCGTAGAGCCGCCCGTCCGGCTCGTGCGCGGTTTGCACGATTTTGCCCTCGGCGAGGTCGGCGAGGGCCGCGTACATCGTGCGCACTGGATCTGTGAATCCCTCGAACAGCGTGGCGAACAACTCGTGGGTGCGGGCGGCGTGGGCAAAGAAGGCGTCTGGATCGGCCCCGAGCCGTCCGAGGCTGGTGCCTAAGTCGAGGTAGGGGCCACCGCTTAGCTGGGCAGATTGGCCCACGGTGCCCGGGTCGAAATAGCCGCGCTCGGCAAAACGGCGCATCAAGCCGCGGCATTGATCGGGCGGGTAGGCTCCCCGTAGGACTACAGCAGGGACGTCGCCAGCGGCCAAAGCGGTAAGGGGGCGGGGTAGGCTGTGTAGCAGGTCGGCGGTGCTGTGGGCCTCGACGGGGGTCCAAGCGTTGGGCCGGGTCATGGTATTTCCTTACGTGTTTGTGGCCGTGTTATAATACGACCTCTCGACCGGTGCGCGCCGATTCGTAACAGGCGTCAACGACCTTTTGCAAGTTGAGGAGCTGGCGTGCGTCCTGCATGTCCCAAGGCTCGCCAGCGCGGAGTTGGGCGATGAGGGTGGTGTCTTGGGTGTGGACGCTTTGGGACCAGTCGTCGCTGCCGTCGAGTTGGGGCGTTTGATCGACGATCTCACCTGCGACATCGACGTTGACCGCAAAGGGTGCGCCGGTTACGGTGGCGCGGGTCGTGGTCAGCTCAAAGCTGTGGAAGTCGGTTCGCTCGCTGCACCAATTGCCCTCCAAGGAGTAAAAGGCACCGTTGTCAAAGCGCACTAAGGCACTGATGAGGTCTTCGGCGTCGTAGCGTGCGTGGATGGCATCGTCGATTTTGGGGCCGCGCTTACCGGGGAAGAGGCGTTGGGTTGCCGCGCTGACGGTGAGTGGGTTGGGCGAGCCGCCGATCCACAGCGCCAAGTCGAGGGTGTGGACCAAAGTCGAAGCGAGGACTCCGCCGCCAGAGGTGGCGAGGTGGTAGTGCGGCCCCCAGACCGGCGGGTCGTGGTGGCAGCCCCACGCTTTGGCGAACACCGGTACACCGATGGTGCCGCCTTGGACTAGGTCGTGCAAGTACCGCGAGCTCGGCATATAGCGCATGTTGGTGCCGAGTTGGACTTGTAACCCAGTCTCCACGGCCTTGGCGAGGACGGCTTCGGCCTGCGCGACATTCATCATAAAGGGCTTTTCGCACAATACGCAGGCCCCGGCGTCGAGGCTGGCCAGCGACATGGCTTCGTGCGTGTTGGGCATGGTGGCGACGATGACCAAGTCGAGGTCGCCCGGGGCGAGCAGGTCCCGGTAGTCTTTGGCGGCGCGGGCTTCGGGCCAGAGTTGACAGGCTGCGGCGCGGCGCTCGTCGTCGAGGTCGCAGATGGCGGCAACCGTCGCTTGGTCTGCGCCCAGTGCTTTGATGCCAGCAAAGTGGACGTTGGCTTGGGTGCCGCAGCCGATCATGCCGATGCGCACGGCGCGATCTAGCATGGGTCGTTCCTTTCTGTTGGTAGCTCAACGTAGATTTTCGGCGTATAATGTCCCTGACATACGTAGAGCGAAACACAACTGGCGTCAAGGTGTCGGACAAACGCGGGGCTTGTGCTGGTGATCGGCGGCGGAGTCGTCGGTATCTGCGCGGCGCGAAGCCGCGGTATGCAGGCGGCTTTGTCGGGCTGTCGCTGGGGCATGCGAAGGGGCATCTGGCGCGGGCGGTGCTGGAAGGGGTCGTCTTCGACTTGCGGCACTCGCTCGATTGCTTCGCGGAAATCGGCTTGCCCATTGACGAGTTGCGGATCGGCGAGGGCGGCTCGCACTCAGCGGTGTGGCGGCAGATCCAGGCCGATATTTTGGGGCGCGACGTGGTGCGGCTCGCCACCGACGATCTGTCGGCGGTAGGAGCGGCATTGTTGGCCGAGACGGTGCGTTGCGATCCGGAGCGGGTCGAATGCTACCGGCGGGCTTTTGCTCGCTAGCGGGCACTTTATCCGGCGTTGCGGGAGTGGTATTCCTGATTATGAAAGGTGCTGCGCCTTACGCAAACCCTCGTAACACCTACCAATGCTGAAAGCATTCGAGACGCGAAAAGTCGGCTATCGAACAATATGCCTACGGGATTGACCTAAACAGGTAATGATCCTGCTCGTTCGACCAAACCATCAATCTGATCCACGATGCGTTCCAGCGCCTCGATCTCCTTCTGCTCGACTTCTCCCCAGAGCTTTAGGTTCCTGTCTACCAACGACCATTTGATAGCGTGGAAACCGTTCCATACAAGCCCCAACCACGCCGCATAGTTTAGATTCAGAAGATCTTGGGTAATATACACCCTAGCCCCATTCACTGATGCCACCGTTCCATAGGCCATAGCTAGCATCATCCTGAACCGAGGATTCATATTCATGGGCATCGTGTCGATCAGAGGCCTGTACGGCCTCGGTGCCGCCGTGGCCGATCAATCCGGCGTCGGTGTGGACGCGCACCAGCAGTAAGTCGGGGAATAGGTTGAGCGGTTGCACGGATTCGATCGCCATTACGGTGACTTTGCCCTCGTCAATGGGGGACGGGGCAGGTGGGGTTTTGCCGTCATTTAATATCCCTTGCAGATTTTTTTAAGTCAGTAAAAAAAACAGATTGTGGAGAAAAGCGGGGCCGGGCAGTGCGGAGCGCTCGGCCTTTAACTACGCGAGGAACACAGGAGTTTAGCAGATGAGTCAGCAATGGCGGGAACGGCTGGGGACGGTGACGCTGGAGCCTTGCGTACCGGTGGTGGCCGGCAGCTACCAGCAATGGACCTTGACCCTGACCGTGGGCAGTTACGGTATTGACGAGCGCGGCACCATTAAGATTGCCCAGCGCTTTGCCTGCGATATGCAGCCGGCCCAGTTCAGCGATCCAGCCGCGCCGGCCTATTGCACGGTGCAGACCAATGGAGCGGCTAAGCTCGCACCGCGCTTTGCCCCCAAAGGGCACGAGCGGCCGTGGATGCGCTGGTGCGTGGTGATTGATGTGTACGATGGCTCCCTAGCGCCCGGCGATACCGCGATCGTGGTCTTGGGCGAGCGCAGCGGCGGTTCGCCCGGGATTCGGGCGCAGACCTTTATTGAATCAGCCCACGAGTTCCGCGTTTTCGTCGATCCGACCAATGCTTCAGTGGCTCGGCCCGTGGCTGACTCGCCCCAATTTCCCATTGTCGCGGGCGAGGCCGTGGAACTGGTGTGCATCGCACCGAGCCAGGCGGTGGTGGGACAGTCAGTCGAGGTTTTTGTCAAAGGGCAGGATGTGTGGAGCAATCCGACGGCGGTGGTAGGGCCGGTTGAGTTGGGTTGGGAAGGGGACGGGGAGATCGTGGTCAAGGGGGACAGGGTGTCTTTTTGCTCTCCGGGTAGTGGACGGTTGATCGCGGCGGCGGACGGCTTGCGCTGTTACAGCAATCCAGTCGCCGTTTCTGTGAGCGAGCCGTTGTGGCATCGCTACTGGGGGGATTTGCACGCCCAGTCCGACGCTACGGTCGGCGTGGGCACGGAAGCGGAGTATTTCACTTTTGCGCGCGACTGGGCAAGGGTGGATTTTGTCTCGCATCAGGGCAATGATTTCCAAGTTGACGACCAGGACTGGCAACGGCTCAACGAGACGGTGCGGGCTTTTCACCAAGACGGCGCGTTCGTCGTCTTTCCCGGCTACGAGTGGTCGGCCAATTCTCCGGCCGGCGGGGATCGCAATGTCTTTTACTTTACCGAAGGGCTGCCCATTGTGCGCAACAGCCACTGGCAGATCCCACACGTGCCCGAGGACGAGGTGTCACCCGCGCATCCGGCTGCCGTGTTCTTTGCCCGGCTCGCTCGCTTGGTGCCGCGCGATCAAGTGATTATCGGCTCGCACGTGGGCGGGCGCTGGGCCGATGTCAAGGCGTATTTCGACTCCGAGGCGCACAATCTGGTGGAAATCGTCTCGGGCTGGGGCGTGTTCGAGTGGATGCTGTTCGACGCGCTGGACTGTGGCCACGTGGTCGGGGTCATGTGCAACAGCGACGGGCACAAGGGGCGGCCTGGGGCCGAAGGGCCGGGGGCGGGCGAGTTTGGTATTGCTGGCGGTTTGACTTGCGTGTTGGCTGGCGAGTTGTCGCGGGCGGGCGTGTGGGAGGCTCTGTGCCGTCGGCGTTGTTACGGCACGACCGGTGCGCGCATTCTGCTCGATGTACAGATAGCCGGTGCGCCGATCGGGGCGGTGGTGCAAGGTGTGGACCCGGTGGATATTCGCGCCCGAGTGGTGGGGGCGGCACCGCTGGAGGCGCTGCAAGTGTATCGTGGCCGGCAATTGCTCGCCGAGGTGCAACCGCCTGAATTCCGAAATTTGGGGCATTCCAACAGGGTGCGCTTGATGTGGTCTGGCTCGCGGATGCGCGGTCGCGGGCGGCGCGTGGATTGGTCTGGGGTTATCCGCACCACTCAGGCGACTATTTTGGCGGCTACTGCGGTTAGCTTTGACTCGGCCGTCGACGGCATTACCGCGACCGAGCCGCAGGCTGTGGTTTTTCAATCGCAGACTACGGGAGATTGCGACGGGATTGAGTTGGTGCTGGACGATGGGCGGGTCGGCCGCTTGGCGTTCGAGTCAGCGGCGGGGACGACCCAGATCGATCTAGCGGGGCTAGGCCACGAGCCGCTGCGCTTCGACTACGGCGGCTTGGACATGCAGTTAGTGGTGCAGCGCTATCCCGCGCAGGTGGAAGCACTGGAATTGACGTTGGAGACGGTAGATCAGCCGCCGAGGGCAGGGCCGGCCGCTTATTTCGTTAAGGCGATTCAGGGCGATGGGCAGATGGCTTGGTCGAGTCCGGTGTACGTTTCGGGCGGAGGGGAAACATCCCTTTTGCAAGAATAGGGCACCTAGCCGAATTTGTAGCGCCTAACAGGATACTAGGGATGGATAAGAAACACATGAACGAGGCGGAAATATGCGACATGAACGCGAGGCTGACTACTTTGCGGCCGGTCTTCTGATGCCGACTACACCCATTCGCGGAGTCATTGCCGGGGCGTCCGAGGGGTTGGGCGGTATCGAGGCTGTTCGGCAGAGAGCGAATGCCTCTCTTATTGCTGCGGCCATTCGCTATATCAAACTGACAGACGTAGCTGCGGCCATCATTGTCAGCCGCAATGGCAAAGTTGACTACTGCTTTATGTCCGAGTCCATGAGGTCGTTAGAGGAAATAGCTTGGCTCCACAAAGGTACACTGATCCCGTCAGATACTATTACGGAGTCTATTCTGGACAGATCGGAAGAAGAGCAGCGCGAAGCCCGCGCCGAAGGTGAGGTCGATATCACGACTTGGTTTGGTGGCCGAAGGTTGGTCGCCACATGGGAGGAAGTAATCGGACTTGGAAGCTATGGGCGTATATTGACGGTTCTCACATGCTCTAATCTCGTTGATGAAGTCTATATGGACGAGGACGTAGACTCTGACGAGGCGTTGGCGGAGAGTTGGACCCCTCGGTTTCGGCGCTGAGCTAATTGTACCAGAGACACCCAACTGATATAGTGATAGAGATCCGCAAAACAGAAGTATTCGCCAATTGGTTTAACAGTTTAAGAGACCGCAAGGCAAAAGCTCGTATTCAAGCGCGAATTGATCGCTTGGAATTAGGTCATTTTGGCGATGTAGCTCCGGTTGGAGAAGGTGTTAGCGAATTGCGTATTTTCTATGGTCCTGGCTACAGGATTTATTTTGTCAAGCGTGGTTCAGTAGTTATTATTCTCTTATCTGGCGGTGCCAAGAGTACCCAAAATTCAGATATTATCAAAGCTAAAGAGATGGCCAAGCAATTGGAGAAATGAGTTATGACTGTTAATACTACCCGCTGGGACTCAGCAGAGTACCTCAAAACTGAAGAAGAGATACAATTATACTTGGAAGCCTGCCTTGAAGAAGCTGGAGATGATCCCGTCTTTATGGCCCACGCCTTGGATGCAATCGCTCGCGCTAAAAATATGAACCAGCTAGCGAGTATCAAACACTCGACATGATTTTGGCACTTCTTCATCAGCCTCTGATTATCGGGACAGGATGAATATCCTAAAGAAACGCAAGCAGATTTGGTCGCCGCTGGCTATCCCTAAATGCCTCGGCTTGCTCGCGGCTTACGCTTGGGAAGCCGTTGGGGAATTGATCAAGAGAATCCCCAGCCTTCGAGGATAGCGTCGCCCCTGCCGTCTTGTTGTTCTGCAATTTTTCCTACAGTTCCACCCGTCGCCCGCTGTGCGCCGATTCAAAAGCCGCCTCGACCACTTTGAGCGTACCGTCGGCGTGGTTGGCCATATAGGCGGGGGTTGCTTCGCCGCGCAGACATTGCTGGAAAAAGTCAATGGCCGGCTGGAAAGGGGGGGTGCCGGTTTGGAAGGTCTCGCTACGGCTCTGGGAGCCGATGACCACGTCAAAGTTGCTCTCCGCACCGGGATGGTAAGGGGAAGGCACAACTAGGCGGCCCTGATCGCCCGCGATGAGAGCATGCGGCCCGCCTCGGCCCTTGAAACTACAGTACAAAGTTGCGGTGAGGCCATCGGGGTATTCGAGGATGAGCGAGGTGGCCACGTCCACCCCGGCTTGCGCGTCAAAACACATATGCGCCTGAACGCTAACCGGATCGGTGCCGGCGATGAAGCGCGAAAAGGTGATGGGGTACACGCCGCCGTCGTATATGCTACCGCCGCCCAACGCTTTAATCAGGCGGATGTTGCTGGGGTCGTCGATGACGTAAGTCATGCCAGCGTTAATGTGGCGCAGGTTGCCAATCTCGCTCGCTGCGATGATTTCCTTGAGGCGGCGGCTTTGGGGATGATGCACAAAGACGAATGCCTCAAAAAGCAGCACGTCGGCTTGGCGGCACGCCGCGACCATTTGGCGACCTTCAGCCGCGGTGACGGCGAGGGGTTTTTCGCAAAAGACGTGTTTGCCGGCCTCGGCGGCTTTGATGGTCCATTCGGCGTGTAGCGAATTGGGCAGCGAGATATAGATCGCGTCGATGTCCGGGTGGTCGAGCAGGGCTTGGTAACTGCCTAGTGCTACGGGAATATCGTGGTCGCGAGCAAAAGCGTCGGCAGTGGCTTGGCTGCGGCTGGCCACGGCATGGACTTGGGCGCCGGGCGTGGCGCGGGCCGAGGGAATGAAGGCGGTAACGCCGATTCTGGCGGTGCTGAGAATACCCCATTTGATGGGACGTGAACGAGTCATTGAAGAACCTCCTGCGATCTAATTTTAGGTGGTTTTAACGTGGGACATAAGCTATCTATATAGACCAAATAGTCCAACAAAGTAAATGCGGTCGGTTTTCCAGCGAGGGGGCCAGCGTTTCCAAGGCGATTGCGGACTGCCGCCGAGATACTATCTTCAACGCCTTTCAACGGGATGTAGGACCACTTCCGGCACAATCCGCCAGCGCAAGCGGCCTTGTCAACTCCAGTGCCCGCGCTTTGATTTGCTGCTTATGAATGATTCTCAGGAACAACTCGTCTCGGAGCCGCGCAAGGTCGGCTACGTCTGGATCGTCTATTTGCTGCTCTACGCGCTGGCCGTTCCTTGGTACTGGCCGGCAGGGTATCGCGGGCCGCTGGTGCTGGGCTTTCCGCTGTGGGTGGCGGTATCGTTGGGGGCGGTGCTGCTGTTGGCCGCTTGGACGGGCTTTGTGATTCGCCGCTACTGGACCGAAGGCGAGGAGGCAGGCTAGATGGACCAACTGGTCTTTGGTCCGGGAGCCCTGCTGGTCGTGGGGCTGTATCTGCTGTCCATGATCGGCGTCGGGTGGATTGCGCGGCGGAAGCGGCGCTCCAACAGCATGGCCGACTTCTATCTGGCCGGGCGCTCAATGGGCTTGGCCGTGCTCTTCCTGACGCTGTACGCGACCCAATACAGCGGCAACACGCTCTTTGGCTACACGGGCAAGACCTATCGCATCGGCTTTGAGTGGACGGCGTCGGTGCTCTTTATGTTCTCGGTCATCGTCGGCTACATGCTCTTTGCGCCGCGCCTCGTGGCACTGGCGCGCCGCGAGGGGTTCATCACTCCGGGCGACTACATTACGCACCGTTTCCGCTCGCCGGTGTTGACGCTGCTGAGTACGGTTTTGATGATCTACGCCTTGTGCAACTACGCGTTGGCCCAACTCGCGGCTATGGGCGCAGCCGTAGAAGGGATCACCAATGGGGCCGTCCCGGCCGCGTATGGCATCATCGGCTTGGCGGTGATCATGGTCGTGTACGAGACCCTCGGCGGGATGCGCTCGGTGGCGTGGACGGATGTCATGCAGGGGACGGTGCTGCTGCTGGGATTTGGTATCTTGGTCTTTCTCATTCCCGCAAAGTGGGGCGGCTTGGGGCAGGTGGTTGCCCAACTCAGCGAAATGGATCCGCCCAAGGTCCAAGCGCCCAGTTTGGCGGGCGCGAACAAGTGGATCAGTTACGCGCTGCTCCTAGGGTGCGGTGCGGCCATTTATCCACAGGCCATTCAACGGCTCTACGCCAGCCGCTCGGTGGCAGTGCTCAAACGCTCGCTGATCCTGATGGCTTTCATGCCGCTTACTACGACATTGGTAGCCTTGATCTGCGGCCTGACAGCCGCCGTGGCCTTGCCCGAGCTAAGCCGCGAAGACAGCGACCAAGTGCTGGCTCGGCTCTGTGCGCTGGTGATGGGTGATTCCGCGCTGGGCTACTGGCTGGTGGTGGCGGTCTTCGCGGCTGCGCTAGCCGCGCTGATGTCAACAGCCGACTCGGCGCTCTTGTCGATTTCGTCGATGTTCACCAAGGACGTGTACCAGCCCTATTTCCGGCCCCAAGCCGAAGAGGCCGAGCTGACAAAAGTGGGCAAAATCAGTACGTGGGTGATCGTCGTCGCCTTAGTCTGGGTGGCGATTGGCGTGGACATAACCTTGGTCCGCCTGCTAGAGTTGAAGTTCGAGATACTCATTCAGGTTGTGCCGTGCTTTTTTCTTGGGCTATACTGGAAGCGGCTGTCGGCTCGGACGGCACTGACCGGCATGGTGTGCGGGCTGGTGGTGGCGCTGGGGTTGACCTTTGGCGGCAAGCCGATGATCTGGGGATTTCACGCCGGGGTGCTCGGGCTCGTCGTCAACGCGGCGGTCTGCGCCATCGGCACCTGTTGTAAACCTGCAACATTAGACTAGAAGGAGACTTATGCGTTCAGCATCCAAGCGGTTTCTCGTTGATTTACTCAGTGCCCCCGGTCCTTCGGGTTACGAGGGGCCAGTGCGGGCAGTATGGAAGGACGCCGTAAAAAAGTGCGCCGACCGCGTCGAAGTCGATGTACATGGCAACACCATTGGCTGCTACAACGAGGCTGGCGGCCCCAAGATCATGTTCGCCGGGCATGCCGACGAGTTGGGTTTCCAGATCGTTTACATCGACGACAAGGGCTATCTGTACTTTGACACCATCGGTGGCTTTGACTTGCAGATCGTGCCGGGCCGCAAGGTGCGCATCCACACGGCGCAAGGCCCGGTCTTGGGCGTGTTGGGCAAAAAGCCCATCCACCTGATGAAGGCAGCCGATCGCACCAAAGTACCGGACAAACACGACTTGTGGATCGACATCGGCGCAGCCGACGCGGACGAGGCGCGGCAACTGGTGGCCATCGGCGACCCGGCGACCTACGACGCCAACTTTGAAGAGTTGCGCAATGGGCTAGTGGTGTCGCGGGGGATTGACAATAAGGCCGGTGCTTGGGTAGTCGCTGAGGCACTCAGGCGGGTCAGCCGCGCCAAGCGCAAATGTCGCGCCGCAGTATATGCGGTGGCTACCGTACAGGAGGAGGTGGGTATAAGGGGCGCCAAGACCAGTGCCTATGGAATCGATCCGCTGGTGGGTATTGCCGTGGATGTTACTTGGGCGACGGATCACCCCGATATTGATAAGCGCCAAGTCGGCGAGTGCCAACTCGGCGGTGGGCCGGTCATTTTGCGCGGGGCCAACGCCAATCCAGTCGTGTACGAGCGGCTGGTACAAGTGGCCAAAAAGAAGAAAATTCCCTATCAGATCCAAGCCGATCCAGGCGGTACAGGCACGGACGCCAACGCCATCCAACTCAGTCGGGCCGGCGTGGCGACCGGCCTGGTCAGCGTGCCGCAGCGCTACATGCACACGCCGGTCGAAATCGCGTCCTTGGCCGACTTAGACCACACCGCACAGTTATTGGCGGAGTTTGCGCTGACCGTCGATGAAAGGACGAGTTTCATCCCATGAAAATAACGGCTGTCGATATTTGGACCGTAGTGGTGCCGACGATACCCGGGCGGGTACACAGCCCGGAATGGGTCGCCGAAACCGGGTGGGATCAAGTGCCCAAACACATCGTGCGCCTGAATACGGATACCGAACTGGTGGGCCTCGGCGAGACCGGGCGCGGCGTCCCGCTAGAACAAGTCAGAGAGGGGGCAGCCCAGCTTTTGGGCAAAGACCCTGAGCAACTGATCTTGCAGGATATTTTCGCAGCCCGCCGCGACGGCACCGAGGAACTACCGACGGTGGGGGCTGGTCCGGCGTACGATGCCTTTGAGATGGCGGTTTTTGACTTGGTGGGCAAAGCGCGTCAGGTGCCGGTCCACGCGCTGCTGGGCGGTGCGGTGCGCGACCGGGTGCGGGCCGACTACTGGATGGGGCACCAGACGCCGGAAGACGGCAAGCGCGCGGTCGAGCGCGCCCTCGCGCACGGGTTCAAAGGGGTCAAGATCAAATGCAAGATCGAGGAGCCGATGGTCGAAAGGCTCGCGGCCATGCGCGAAGTGGGTGGGGTAGATTTCAAGGTGACGGTTGATCCCAACGAGCGCTTCCACACGGCCGAGCAGACCATCGAACTGGCACAGCAGCTAGAGGCTGTGGGCAATGTAGAGGTCTTTGAGGATCCGATCCCTAAGTCCGACTTGGCCGGCTATATCCAGATTCACGAGGCCATCAACTTGCCGGTGGCCATGCACGTGGGGAACGGGCCTGCTATCATCCGCGCCATTAAGGCCGAGGTGGTTGATTGCCTGAATTTGAGCGGTAGCCTCGTTGGCTTTCAGCAGAACGCGGCCGTAGCGGCGGCGGCGGGCTTGCGTTGCTGGCACGGCTCGGGCAACGACTTGGGGATTGTCGATACGGCATATGTCCACGCGGCGGCGGCGGCGCCCAACTGCACGATGGCCTCGGATTTTGTTGGGAGTTGGACCCGCGAGGACGACCTGATCGTCGAGCCGATTCCTTTTGTCGATGGATACGTGCCCACGCCCATGCAGCCGGGGTTGGGTTGTACGCTGGACGAAAAAGCCTTGGGGTGCTACGTTCGGGAGCACGAAACTGTCGCTTGAGTGGGGCAATCTATTTACCATTCTGTGCGTCGGCATGGCTTGGCGCACTTAATTCCTTTAGGAGGATAGTATCATGCGCAAATGGTTGGATAAAATCACGGCCTTAGTCCTGTGCAGTACGCTGGTGCTGGCCGCTTGCGGCGACGACGACAAAGCCGCACCAGTGGAACCAGAGCCGCCGGCGGCTGAACTACCGCCTGAAATCGTTGGCTTATACGGCACGTTGGTCTCCAGTTTTACGAATGTCTTCTTCGCCGTAGTGGTCGGTGGGACGGAAGTGGCGGGCGAGGGCGGTGGCTCGGTGACCGTCGCGGGGAACGAATGGACGTTGCAGGATTATTCGCCCGACGGCGAGTTGATAATAAACGGCACCTTGGACGTCAGGGTGGCGGAGACGCCCATTCCGCTGACCGGAACGATTGTCCTGTCGGGCTCACGCGACGCCGAACTCGTGCTTGATATGGCGATCTCGGTCGCCGGCACCGATTTATCGGCGACCGGGACGATCACCATTGACGGCACAGAATTTGACGTCGCGGCACTTTCGGCGGCGGCCGAAGCGGCGGCTGCGGCGGCCGAAGCTGGCTAGTAGGCCGTGCGGCTTTGGTGTTGGGGCGCGGCCTTGGCCTTGGGCTGGGGCTGCGACCGCGGTCTCGATGCCGAGGCTACTGGGCAAATCGGGATCGCTGGTCGGCTGCGCTTTGTCGGCGAGTGGCCCACAAACGTGGGGCAGGTGGCCGTGGCTGTCTATCGCGAGCCACCTGCTTCGCTGGCCGATTTTTTCAGGATCAACGGCTGGGATACCGAGGTCGCGCTCAGGGTCGAGTCGTACGACTATTTCGTCCCCTTAGATGGAGAAGGCGTGTATCAATGGATTGTCGTGGCTTGGCGTCAAGAGGACCAGTTTTGGGATCTTACCTCGCTTTTGGGCTGCTATTACCTCCCTGGAGCCGACCATCCCGCGCCGGTGGAAGTCGAGCCCGGGGAGGTTGTCTCTGACATCGATATCGAGGTCAACTTCGCTGTATTGGACCATGAGACCGAGCTTAGCACTGCTCTATGCGAGCGCGCTTTGCCTGCTGAATTGCTGGCCGAGCTCGGCCGCTGATATCGTCGTCCGCGTCCTCGACGCCAGCGACCAAACCCCCCTGCCCGGGGCGACGCTGGCAGTGCTGGGGACGGAATTTGGGGGGTACGCCAACGAAGAAGGCTACTGCCGGGTCGAAGGCTTGCCGCCCGGCCAATACGATCTGCTCTGTTCGCATATTGGCTATCGCTCGCACACGCTGCGCGGCGTTGCGCCCGAAGAGGAGCGCGTCGTCGCCCTCGAACCTACGGCTGTCGAAGTTCCCGAGCTAGTCGTCTCGGCAGCCCGCCGCTCTCAGACCTTTGCTCAAGCTCCCATTAGCATCTCAGTAGCCGATGCCGCGCGCATCGCCGCGCACAATGCCTTCTCGCTGACCGGCCCTTTGCGCTATGTCGCGGGTATCAGCCAAGTGGGTAGCGAGCCGGTCGTCCGCGGGTCGAGCGGTTACAGTCGCGGCACGGGTAGTCGGCTGCTGATGTTGGTGGATGGATTTCCAATGCTGTCGTCAGATTTGGGCGACATCAAGTGGGATGCCGTGCCCCTACAACAAGTCGAGCGCGTGGAGGTGGTCAAAGGGGCTGGCTCGGCCCTGTACGGCACCGGAGCGTTGGGTGGGGTGATCAACGTGCTTACCCGCGATCCGGCGCGCGAGCCGGGCACCCGCTTTCGGCTGCTCAGTGGGCTGTATAGCCAGCCAGCGTATAACCAGTGGCGCTGGAGCGAGTCGCGGATGCACTTTGGCGGATTCGACGTGAGCCACAATCGGGTTTTGGGTCGGACCGGCTTGGCCCTGAGCGGCGGCCACAATCGGGGTACGGGATACCACCAAAACGGCGACCATCGCCGCTACCACCTCTACGCCAAGGCGATCCATCGGTTTTCGCCGACGAGCTATTGGCGCGTGATGGGCAACTGGGCACTGGACGACCACGGGGTTTTCATCCAGTGGCGCGACCGCAGTCATCCGTTGGCCGTGCCGGAAAACGACGCGCCGGCCCGTACTAACTCGTGGAAGCTGCATCTTAACTCCGAGTATTACCAATTGGTACACAGTGAGTTAGGCTATCGGCTTAAGACCGGATATTACCGCACGGGTTTTTCCAACAACGCGGCGGCTGGCGGCTTGGTCTCGGATGGGCACAAAATTTCGGGCGAAGGTCAGTTCGACTACACGGGATTGCGCGGTTGGAATTGGACGCTGGGGCTGGCCTCAGTGGCCGATTTGGTGCGCTCGCCCAGCGATTTTCTGGGTACGCGTTCCCTGATAACCACCTCTGGCTATGCCCAAGGCGTGTACGAACTCAGTCCGCTGGCCGAGTGGACAGTCGGGTTGCGCTACGACTGGAGTCGGCGTTCCGCAGCCGCTCGGTTGACCGCAGGGCCGTGTGGAGCACCGCCGGTCGCGAGTAAAAGTGCGAGGGAATTTAGCCCCCAGACCGGCTTTTCTTATCGGCTGTCGGAGGCGACTGCGTTGCGGGCTTCGATCGGCCGAGGTTTTCGCGTGCCGTCGGTGCTCGAGGTTTTTTCTCAAGCCGAGGCCTCTGGCATTCGGGTCTGTCCCAACCCGGCCTTGGAGCCCGAGCGGGCTTGGTCGGGCGAGATTGGGATTAAACAGGGGTTAGCGCAGTGGTTGGCGTTGGATATGGCCGTGTTTTGGAACGAGTACCGCGGGCTGATTGAGGGGCGTCCAGACCCCTATGCTGGAGGGACTGTACCCGTGGCGCGCTTCCTGAACTTGGCGCGGGCGCGGGTCGGTGGGTTTGAAAGCGAGCTCTTGGTCGCCTTGCCGCTGGGCTTGGGGGCTAGGGCGGCTTATACCTTGGTTGATGGCGTGGAGTTTCTCGATGCGGATCAAGTGTTGCCGCCTTATTGCCACGGCGACTACGGCGATCAGGCGCCGCTGCCCTACCGGTCGCGCCACGTCCTCAATCTGGGGCTCCAAGGGAGGCGCGGCCCCACGAGTGGGCAGGTAAACTTCCAATACCTCAGCCGTTTTGAACGAGTATCCGGCCTGTTTGCCGAGTGTGGGCGCGACTATGTGCCCATTTACTTGCTCGACGTGCAGCTGAGCCACAAGCTAGGCCCCCTGCAGATCAACCTGCGGGTGGACAATGCGTTGCAGTATTACTATGCGACGATCGAGCGCAAAATACGCCCCTTGCGTCGCATTTCCCTGAGCGTGGATGGTGCGCTCTAACAATCCCTATATAGCTAGTCTAGTCCAGTGGCAAGCCGCCATTGAGCAGGGCCGCTTCGACGGCGAGTTCAGGCGGGTCTATGGTCGGGAGCAGGTGGCGGCTTGGCGGGCCAATTACTTGGAGGCCCTGCGGCACTTTGCCGCTCGCTATGGCCGCGAAGGCCGCGTGGTCATTGTCCGCTGCCCCGGGCAGATGAATGTCATGGGTATGCACATTGACTACGGCGGGATGCCCTCGGTACGGATGGCCGTGCGCGGCGCGGATACGTTGGTGGTGGCGCGGGCAGTCGCCAGTCGTCGAGTGCGGCTGGCCAGTTTGCTGCGCAGCCGAGGTGCGGTTGCTGATCGCTTCGCGCCCATTGAGCTGGCGTTGGAGACGATTCTGCCGAAGGCTCGCGTGGCTGAGCGGCCGGCGCTGATGGACTACGCCGGCCAAGTTTGCCGCGAGCGATTAGAGCGCACCGGCAGCGCCTTGGCCGGCGATTGGTCGGCGCTGGTGGAAGGCCAACTTGTGTACTTGGAGAGTTACTTTCGCGGTCGCGTGGCTTTGGGCGGCTTCGACGGGCTGGTGTGGAGCAATGTCTCGCCCAGCGGCGGTATGAGTTCGTCCTCGGCACTGGTTGTGGCGACCGCGTTGGCGGCGATGGGGGTACACGGATTGGTGCCGCGCCGCGATATGTCCGCAGCGGATCTGGTCGATGGGCTGGGCACTTCGGAGTGGGTGCGCGGTACGCGCGGCGGCACGGCTGATCACGGCGGGATGATCTTGGGCCGGGCGGGCAAGTTGGTCGGCGTCGGCGTTTTTCCGGCCCGCGTGCAAGGCGAAGCTACCCTGCCCGACGAGTACGCCGCTTTAGTGCTCGACAGCGGCATCGTGCGCGAATACGACGAGGCCGTCAAGGAAGAGACGGTCATCGCCTATCCGCTCGGCGCGTTTATCACCCGCGAGCTGATTTTGCCGCGGCTGGGCAAAGACCGGGTCGTATGTGAGCGCATCCGCTATCTGCGGGATATTGCGCCCGAGCCGCTGGAGTTGTCGCTTGCCGAGCTATACCGCGTCTTGGGCCAGTTGCCGCGGCAGACTAGTCTGGCTCAGCTAGCCGCTGCCGCGCAAGCGGCCGGCGTCGGGGCGCGTTTCGACGCCATGTGCCAGCAAGAGGTCGCCGGCAAGTTCCAACGCTTAGCCGAGGATACGCCGTTGTTTATTCGTCGGCGCTGCGTTTACGGCTTGGCTGAGCAGGACCGGGTGGCAGGTATGCTCTCATGCCTCAATGCGGGCGATATGGCCACGGCCTTAGAATTGATCCGCATTTCACACGACGGCGATCTGGACCGGGAAGTTGCAGACGAGGTCTTGGCGCAGCTTGCTGCGCGAGCCGAGCGCGGGGCAGCGCAGGCTCAACTGCGCTTTTTGCCGGGGGGCTACGGGCGGATGACGCCGGCCTATGATCGGACTGTGCGGGTGGTCAATCGCTTTCTCGCCGCCGCGGGACCAACAGCGGGAGCCGTGCAGCGGTTGGGGGCTGGCTGGGGTGGCAACATCGGCGGATTAGTCCACCGTGCATTCGTTGATGGGGAACGCCGCGCTGCGTTTGCCGAGATGTTGCGCGCTGAGTTAGGGCATGAGCCGGAGTTGGCGATGGCCGTACCCGGCGAAGGAGCCGGTTTGCTCGTCGCCCCCGAAGGAGATTGAGATGGAAACTTTATTGGCTGGCGTTCGGGTGCTCGACTTGACGCGGGTGTTGGCCGGGCCGTACGCATCCATGGTGTTGGCCGACTTGGGCGCGGAAGTGATCAAGATCGAGCTACCGGGTGCGGGCGATGAGGCGCGGGGGTTTGGGCCGTTTCAAAACGGCGAGAGCGCGTACTTTGCCAGCGTCAACCGAGGCAAAAAAAGTACGACGATCGACTTGCGGCAGGCGCCGGGTCAGGACTTGGCGCGGCGTTTGGCTGGCGAGTGCGACGTGTTGATTGAGAACTTTCGTCCCGGCAGCATGGATCGCTTCGGTTTGGGATACGCTGACCTGCACAAGCGGTATCCGCGCTTGGTGTACGCGTCGATTTCGGGTTTTGGCCAGACCGGCCCATACGCGCAGCGGCCCGCGTACGACGTGCTCATCCAGGCGATGGGGGGGCTGGCCAGCATCACCGGACAGCCCGATGGTCCGCCGGTGCGGGTCGGCTCGTCGGTTGCCGACTTGAGTGCGGCGCTCTTTGGGGCCATTGGCATCCTCGCGGCTTTGGATCGGGCGCGGCGCACCGGCGCGGGGCAGCAAGTCGATATTGCCATGCTCGACTGTCAGGTGGCCCTGCTGGAAAATGCCCTCGCCCGCTACGCCGTATCCGGCGAAGTGCCCAAGCCGCTCGGGTCGCGGCATCCGGCCATTACGCCTTTTCAGTTTTTTGCCGCCCGCGATGGGTACATCGTCATTGCCGCCGGCAACGACCGGCTCTGGCGTCAGCTCTGCGATGCCTTGGGGCTCAGTGCGCTGGCCGACGATCCGCGCTTTGCCAACAACGCGCTGCGCACGGAGCATCACGCGGCCTTGGAGCCGCTGTTGGAACAGGTGCTGGCCGATAAAACCGTTGATGAATGGTGCGCCATATTAGCGGCGGCCGGGGTGCCGAGCGGCCCGTTATGCGATGTGGGGCAGGTCTTTGGCGACGAGCAGGTCGCGGCGCGGGCGATGATCGTCGAGTTGGAGCATCCGGTCGCGGGCCGACAGGCGGTGGCCAACTCGCCACTGCGGTTTTCTGCGACGCCGGTCGAGTTGCGCGGGCCAGCGCCCTTGTTGGGGCAGCACACTGAGGAGGTCCTAAGCGGCGTCTTAGGGCTGACGAAGGGGGAGCTGGAGGCGTTGCAAGCCGAGGGAGTTATATGAGAGGCGAGGGATGCGTTCTAAATAGTCCTGTTGATGCCTCGGATCGCATCGGGAGCCTAGATGTGCTACGCGGCTGCGCTGTGCTTGGTATCTTGGTTATGAACATCCAGGCGTTTGCAATGCCTGGAGCCGCGTATTTTAACCCCACGGCGTACGGCGATCTCAGCGGTATCAACTTTTTTATTTGGCTGATTAGCTACTTGTTCGTCGACCAGAAGTTTTTGTCGGTGTTTTCGCTTCTTTTTGGCGCGGGTATCTGCTTGTTTGCGGATCGCCCAGAGGCTCGCAGCGGTCGATCTGCTGGCTTGCACTATCGGCGCATGTTCTGGCTGCTCCTCTTCGGCCTTGTACATGCCTATTTCCTGTGGTCGGGCGATATATTGGTCACGTACGCGCTTTGCGGCTTCGTCCTGTTTTTTTTGCGGAATCGCTCGCCCCGGACGATGGCGGTCATCGGCCTCGCTGTCTTTTTAGTGGGGAGTGTCTTCTTCATCGCAATAGGCTTGACAACAGGGTTTATCCCCGATAAAGATGTGGCGGAAATCGCAGCGGTGTGGGCACCGGACGCGGGCCAAATTGATGCGGAGTTGCTCGCTTATCGCGGCGGATGGTTGGCACAGCAGGCGCGGCGGAGCACCGATACGCTGGAAATGCACACGACGGCCCTGCCAATCAGGCTGCTGTGGCAATCCGCGGGTATCATGCTGATGGGTATGGCCCTCTACCGCTGGCAGATCCTGAGTGCGGTCCGCAGCGATGTATTCTATTGCCGTCTCGCGCTCATTGGGTTCGGCGTTGGCGTTCCGGTTGTCGTTGCGGGCGCGTGGTGGAATTTTGCGGCTGGATGGAGTTGGGATCGCTCGATGTTTCTGGGTTCGCAGTTCAACTATTGGGGCAGCCTCGCTATGGCGTTTGGGTACGTCGGCCTCGCTATGCTGGCGGTTCGCCGTGGCTGGTTCGCTGCGCTACAGATGCGCTTGGCCGCTGCGGGTCGGATGGCGTTTACCAATTACATCGCGCAGACGCTGATCTGCACGACCATTTTTTATGGGCATGGATTTGGATTATTCGGGAGCGTTGACCGCTGGCAGCAGTTCATCGTTGTCATCGCTGTATGGGGCATCCAGCTTTGGTGGTCGCCGCTGTTACTGAAGCGTTTCCGGTACGGCCCATTGGAATGGAGTTGGCGGGCACTGACCTACTGGCGGTTCTCGAGACAGTAGCGCGAGTTTTGTTACCCGCTTTAGAGTACTGAGGGGCCTGATGCCGACTAGCGGAAAAGGTTGACTTGGGTCGGGCGTTCGGCTAGTATCAGGTTTAACTCCAATAGCAAAATTTCTATTATGGCCGCACAAACGGTTGCTCAGATGACTGCCGATGAACTGCTGGCGATGCCGCACAATGGTTATCGCTACGAACTCGTACAAGGAGAATTGCGCCAAATGGCTCCTGCCGGCAGACGACACGGACGCATCGCCGCAAAAATCGGTAGCTGTCTCGAAGCATTTGTTGCAAAAAATGGCTTGGGCGAAACCTATGCAGCCGAGACCGGTTTCATTATTGACACCGCGCCCGATACGGTCCGGGCACCCGACGTCAGCTTTGTGTCGCGGGAACGCGCTGAGGCTACTGCCGAAGAACAGGGGTTTTTCCCCGGTGCCCCCGATCTCGCCGTTGAAGTCATTTCGCCTAATGATCGCTACAGCGAGATAGAAGAAAAAGTATCCGACTGGCTGCGGGCGGGTACGCAAATGGTCGTTGTGATCGACCCTCACCAGCGCACCGCAACGGTATATCGCGCTCCCGACGATATGTGTGTTCTAACCGAACGCGACGTACTCGATGGCGGCGATGTAGTGCCTAAGTGGAGAATGCCGCTTGCAGACGTATTCTAACGAATGAACGCATGGCTTGGGGGGCCAACACGGGGGCGGTTGTCTCAGCATAGTGAGATGGCCGCTTTTTTTGTATCCCAGATAAGCGGCTTAGGGAATCAATTCGGGCTGTTGGTTCAAACTTAGCATTTTCGGATTTAACTTCACTATGACTAATTTTTGCTCGACAGCCTTCTTTATCCAATCGTTAAACTGCGTCTTCGTCAGGCCGTCGGTGCGGCGATAGTGGCTTTCCAACTCTGATTTTTGGACAGGCTTGTTGTCAAGCTGTTTGCGGAGGTCCTGCCGGAAGTGTTCGTATAATCCAGAACTGCCAGATGGCTGCGGCGGCTGTTGGTTCAAACTAAGCATTTTCGGCTTTGATTCGGTTACTACTTTTTGCTCGACAGCCTTCTTTATCCAATCGTTGAACTGCGTCTTCACGAGGCCATCCGTGCGGCGATAGTAGCTTTCCAACTCTGATTTTTGGACAGGCTTGTTGTCAAGCTGTTTGCGGAGGTCCTGACAGAAGTGTTCGTATAATCCAGAACTGCCAGATGGCCGCGGCGGCGGCTGTTGGTTCAAACTAAGCATTTTTGATTCGGTTACTACTTTTTGCTCGACAGCCTTCTTTATCCAATCGTTAAACTGCGTCTTCACGAGGCCATCCGTGCGGCGATAGTGGCTTTCCAACTCTGATTTTTGGACAGGCTTGTTGTCAAGCTGTTTGTAGAGGTCCTGCCGGAAGTGTTCGTATAATCCAGAACTGCCAGATGGCTGCGGCGGCGGCTGTTGGCTGGTGTCCTCGGGCTGTTCCGAGACGTTTCCAGCAGAAGAAGCGGCCGCTACTTCAGTGGCTTTATATAAAAGTTCGCTCTCTATTTGCCCTGACGATGTGGCTGATTGATCCGAGGCACAAATTTGCTGGATTACTTTCTGCGGGGGGCCTTGTGCGTGATGGACGCTTAAAAGGGCCGCATTGCCAGGGGAACCATTGCTGTCTTGGCGAACCCAGATAGGCACCCATTGTTTCTTCATGTTCTCAATGGCACCTTCCCAAGTACCGCCTTTTATGTCGGAATGCACCACTAATGCTTTATCAGACAGGCAGTAGATGTACTGGTTCCTTTGCATAGCCCTACCGACGGTGAAGCCCGCCTCAGGATGGAATGGCGAGATTAGGACCAAATCTTGGGACCGCAGATGGGATCGGTACATCTTACTTGACGACGCACGTATCAAGCTATCCGCAAGAATGCCGACAACAGTGCCTTTCTTTTTTAGTGCCCCAAGCATTGCGGCTCGGTCAATCCCTTTTGCGCCACCCGATACGACGGAGTAACCGGCATCGGCTACAGCTTCACCGAACGACTGAGCCCAAGAAAGATCGCGATCCGAGGCCGCTCGAGAACCGACGACCGCAATTGCTCTATAGTTCATAGAGCAAAGCAGCTTTCGATGACCACAGCCGTACAACACTGCGGGAGATGCTTGGCCGAGCCGCTTCTTTAAACGGCTTGGATAATCCTCGTCGGCACTCGTCAACCACCATAAGCCAGCTTGTTTCCATCTATCCTTAGCAAGCCCCAAGGCCGCTCCTCGGTCTAGAAGCCTTTTGATCCGTTCCTTCTTAGGAGCAGATATACTTCTCAAGACTTCATCCACATTCTCCAAAAGGCATTCCGGGGTTGCATTTCGTTTCTCAAGCCAATTTACAAATAGCCACCATTCTTTTGTCGTTAAGGGTTTCGCTCCGCTGTCATTAGTACTGGAAAGGTGCGCCGTCAGGAGCAGCACCACATCGCTAGTGCCAGATATAGCCATTTCAATCTCCTATGCTCGCTTTTGCCAGTCCTACAGGATAAACCAAGCCACTTCCGGCTCGTCGTAGGAGTGCCGCCAGAATAGTCATCGTCCAGCGTGAGTCGACTACGTCGTCAATGAGTAGGACGGGCGAAGTCGGAATCCTGCCTACGACTTTGAATGCGCCATCGAGATTTCGACACTGATGAAAGGTGTTCTCCTGCTTTTTCTGCGGCGGGTGGTCTCGTACTTTCTGTATTACATCGTAGAATGGCAGCTTGAGTTTATCCGCCACGCGTTTTGCAAAATCAGGAACTAGGGTGGGGCACCGAAGCGACGGAACGCAGGTAATCCATTCTGCCGGTGGATCGGGTCGCCATCGTTTAAGTACCATTTCAGCGACTGCGTGGACAAGCTCGTCTCGGAAGTGCCCAGATTGCTTTTCTTTAGCGACGAGCGCACCCCAGCCAGCATCCCCCCACTGCGACAGAATTCTTCCCTCTGACGCCTGCAACTCCGAGTCTAAGCGGTCATTTGGGAACCCGTAGGTCGGTAGTGTTCCCTTGTGGATACGCGCTCTTGGTTTGAACGGCAGTTCCGATCTGCGCAGAAAACGGACCGCTTCCACTTCTAATGCGTGATTGACTGTGGTTGCGATCACAGGTTTTCCCATGCAGTTCGCACACTTTCCGCATCTATCGGCTGCGGGATCGTCCAGCATGTGTCCGAGGTATTCCATGAAGCAGCTATCGGTATCTACGTACTCCTGAAACTCTTGCCACTCGCGTTCCCTCTGGCCAGAAAGTCGTTGAATGCGCTCCCTATCCAACTTGAATTCGGCTGCGGTGCGGTGCCATTTTGAACCGACTTTTATGATGGGTGAAGGAGCCTCGACGCTGAGGACCTTCAATACATGCTTAATCTGGCTCTGGCGTACGTTTAGTTGCTTCTGTAGTTCAGTGATGGACTTGCCGTCAGATTCCTCTAATACATCGAGTACTTTCTCAACCGTATGTTCTGGTGGAAAGGCTGTCCTCCGAAAGTAATCGTGAATCTGTTCGTCTTCCTTACCTGCAAGCAGAATCCCAACGGCGCTAGTGATGGCCCGACCGGCTCTGCCTACCTGCTGGTAATAGGAGACGACCGAGCTAGGAGCCTGATAGTGGATGACGAAACTGAGGTCTGGCTTGTCGTATCCCATACCTAAGGCCGTGGTCGCGACTAGGACCTTGATCTCGTTGTTTAGTAGCATGTTTTCTAACCGACGGCGTTTATCGTGTTGAACGCCTGCATGGTAGGCCCGAGTTGAAATACCATGCTGAGACAGCCAATCGGCAACCTGTTCGGCGTCGCGCTGGGTAAGTACGTAAACTATGCCACTGCTAGGGATCTGTGGAATTGATTGGGCAAGCCAAGCTAGACGCACGGCTTGATTGTCGATCCTTATGGTTTGGAGCGAAAGCGAGCGACGCGAGAGCGGGCCGCGCTGGATTTGGAAATCAGCTAGCTGTGCCTTAATGTCGCTAATCACCCGGTCGTTGGCTGTTGCGGTCGTGCAGAGGACCGGCGTATTGCGCGGAAGCATTCCCAGCACGTTAGTCAAGCGCCGGTAATCAGGCCGGAAGTCATGGCCCCAGTCGGAAATACAATGCACCTCGTCCACAACGATCAGACCGATACGATCCGCAATTTTCATCAGTGTGCTATGGCGAAAGTCCTCGTTTGCGAGTCGTTCGGGCGTTATCAGCAAGGCGTCAATTTGATCATTAATCACATCCGTAATGATGGAGTCCCAGTTCTCACTATTAGAAGAATCAATTGATGCGGCGCGTATCCCGAGTCGCTGCGCCGCCTCCACCTGATTTCGCATCAGAGCCAACAGCGGCGATACGATGCTAGTTAGGCCGCGACCAGAGTCCCGGAAGATTCTCGTGGCGACGAAGTACACGGCACTCTTGCCCCAACCCGTCCGCTGCACTAAGAGCAGCTTGGCTCTCCGATTCGACACGGCATCAATCGCTTCCCACTGCCCAGATCTGAATCGCGCATTAGGGTTGTCTACAGCTTTCTGTAATAGCTCCTCCGCTTGTTCTCTATTCATCCCCTTGTACTCTACACTTTCTTGGTCCATGGGTGATTGGTCTGGTACCCTCTCTTGGTGCGGTAAGTCGGTCGGATCATTGGTAATGGGGTACAACTTGTAAAACTCCCTTTCTCCTTTATTGACCACTTCGGCTTTCTCTTTGAGTGCTTCCAATAATCCTGTCTCATTGATCAGAAGCACGGCACACGGCAGAGCGCACCTCGTCGCTGATGTCCTTCTTAGGGCCGAAACCAGATAGTTATACCCAATTGACGCGATCATTCCTGCAACATGCCGCTGACCGAATTGGACCTCGACTTGGCCTTCCCGCTCTATCTTATCATCTTCAGTAAAAGGAAAATGGGAGAAAATACCGCCACCTACATCCTCACCACAACGGCCCTCTCTGAGATCATATCGTTTCTGACCCGTTCCAGTTTCCTGCATTTCTTGGACTAGCGGGGCAAAATTTCGGCCATGGTGTCAAGCCAGTAGCAATCGCCTTTAGTATTATCAGTATTATCTTGTGCATGGTCGTCGTTAGCGATCAATTAGACGAAATTAAAATCAGCATCAAACCTGAGCAAAAGAAAGATGTCGGCACTTACTACAATACATAAGCTGAGTGGGGCGGTCGTCTGTGCCGCGCTAATCGGGGGCTGTGCGCTGATCGCCGTGCCGGACACATCCCCAGAACCCTCGCCCCAAGCCGCGCAGCTTTTGGCCACCGGCGACTATGTGGAAGCGCACCTGATGCGCCGTTTTGCCGAGGGGCTCTTGTTGGTGCGGTTGCCGGACGGGGACGTCTGGTTGCTCGACCCTAAAGAACATTGCTCTTGGTGCTGGATCTATGTCGGTAAGACGGTATGGGTCAAACTGGGCGAGCGCTCGGCTACATTGCTCAACCCCAAGGGCGAGACGGCCGAGTGCTGGAACGGCGGACGGCAGCACAAGTACTAATCAGGCCCTGAACTTCAGATAGCGACCCGGCCAAGTCGGCCCCAAGTCTGTGATCGCGCATCCGTTGCGGACGATCTGAACCCCGTTGACGAGGACGTGCTCGACGCCGATCGAATACTGGTGAGGGTTGGCGTACGTGGCGCGATCGGCAATAGTTTCAGCGTCAAAGACGACTAAGTCCGCGTAGAAGCCCTCGGCGATTTGTCCTCGTTGCGTCAGGCCAAACCGCGCTGACGGATAGGCGCTCAGCTTGTACACCGCGTCTTCGAGCGAGAACAGCTTGTGGTCGCGCACACAAGATCCCAACAGGCGCGTGGCCGATCCGTACAAACGCGGATGCACTGCGCCGTCGGGGAAGTAAATCCCGTCGCTGCCCAGCATGTATTTTTCATGCGACAGAAAGGGATGCACCAAGACATCATCGCCATGGTGGAAGACGAGGAGGACCGCCAAGTTTTCCTCGATCAGCAGGTCGCAGAGCGCGTCGGTTGGGGGCGCACTAGCCTGTTGGACGTATTCGTCTAAGGTGCGGCCGATAAAGCGAGCGTTGTCCCGCCCGGGCAGCCAAGCGATGGTCATTCGGTCGAGAGGATTGGCATAGCGGTCGAGGACGCGGGCGAAGCGGCGGCGGATTGTGGGATCGTTGAGTTTGGGCAAGACGCCCAACGGGCCATCCTCCCACACCTCATAGGGCAACATGAAGTTGAGCATGGTCGAGCCGGGCAGGTACGGGTACACGTCAAAGCTGAAATCGACCTCGTTGACCGCGACTTGATCCACGTATGAAAGCAGCTCGTCAATCTGCTGGGGAGAGGTTCCTTTGAAGTGGGAAATGTGGACCGGGACGTCGGCGCGCCGACCAATTTCAACGGCTTCCTGTACGCCGGCGAGGGTACCCTTTTTGTAGCGCACATGGGTGACGTAGAGGCCCTGTTGTGCTGCCATTGGAGTGCAGGCTTCTACGAGTTCGTCGGTGGTGGCAAAGCATTCGGCGATGTAGTCGAGGCCAGTAGAAAGGCCGACTGCGCCTTCGGCCATACCGCGCTCGACGCCGGTGAGAATCTCTTCCATTTGCACATCGTCGGGAACGCGGCGGTCCCAGCCACAGGCCATGGCCCGTAGATGCGCATAGGGGAGGTGGGAGATCGTGTTTTGCGCGGTGCGACCATTGAGTAACTGCATGTAATCGGCGAGGCTCTCCCAGCCCGAATAGTGGCTTTGCATCAGGCCGTTGAGGGCGCGCATGTAGTAAAGCCAGTGGGCGCAGGTGGCGGCGTCAACCGGGGCGTAGGAGATGCCGTCGGCCATGAGGACTTCGGTGGTAAAGCCTTGGAGGGTTTTAGGGCGGAAGTTGGGCTTTTGCAAAAGCCAGCCGTCGGAGTGGTTGTGGACATCGACAAAGCCCGGGGCGACAATTTTGCCTTGGGCGTCAATGCGGTGCTGTGCGGCGGTGTCGCCGAGGTCCCCGATAGCTGCGATGCGGTCGGCGCGAATGCCCACGTCGGCGCGATAGCTTGGGGCGCGGGTGCCGTCGATGATGGTACCGTTGCGAATGATTAGGTCGAACAAGGTAAGTCTCCTGTGGAACGCAGTGTGAAGAAAGGTGCCGGTCAATCTAGGCGGCTGGGCGCAGCCTCGCAAGCAGCGTATCGCTGGACGAACGCGCCCCTTTTTTGCATTTTATCGCAGCTCATTTCGCAGAAAGGAATCCTGCATGCGCATCATTGACCCTCATGTCCACGTGTGGATCAACGATCCGGCTTTTCCGTGGCCGGCCGAAAACCCCAACCCGCCCGCCGAAGACCACACCGCGGAAGAGTTGCTCGCGCTGATGGACGCCAATGGCGTGGAAAAGACCGTGTTAGTGCAGGTCATCCACTACCGCTGGGACAACAGCTATGTCGCCCACGTCATCAAACAATATCCCGACCGCTTCATGGCCGTGGGACGCATCAATCCCGAAGACCCGGCCTCGCCCGACCACATGTCGATGTGGACCGAGGAACACGGCCTGCACGGGATGAGGCTCTCGCCGTCGCAGGATGCGGCGGGCGATTGGTTCAAGGGGCCGGGAATGGACCCGATTTTCGCTCGCGCCCAGGATTTGGGAATCCCGATGCTAATTCTGACTGGTCCGCGGCGGATGCCGGATTTGGCGCGGATCCTCGACCGCTACCCGGATGTGGATTGCTGCATTGACCACATGGCCAGTGCTCATCCCGACAACCCGGCGGAGCGGCAATTGCTGATGGACATGGCCCGCTATCCCCGCGTGTACGTCAAGATCAGCCACACTTGGTCGTTGTCCAAGCAGGGCTACCCTTGGGCCGATACGCACGAGATGGTCGAGGAGGTGTATCAGACCTTTGGGCCGCAGCGCATGATGTGGGGCACGGATTGGCCAGTGTGTCTGTCGCTGGCCGAATACGCTCAGCCCTTGGCGGTGGTGCGCGACGAGATGAAGTTCATCGCGCCGGAGGATTTGGAGTGGGTGTTGGGCAAGACGGTGTTGAAGCTGTGGCCATTCGGGGCGGTATAAGATGCTAAACATCGGTATCGTTGGAGCGGAAAACAGCCACACGGCCGCTATCGCCAAGGTCCTCAACGTCGAAAAAAGGGTTCGCGGGGTGCGGGTGACCCATGTGTGGGGCGAGACTGCCCAATACGCGCAAGCGGCGGCCGCCGCCGGTCAAATCCCGCACCTTGTCCGTACGCCTGAAGAGCTGATCGGCCAAGTGGATGCGGCCGTGGTTGATCACCGCCACGGCCGGGAGCACTTGCCGGCCGCCCGACCGCTGTTGGAAGCCAAGATGCCGCTTTTTATCGACAAGCCGTTTTGCTACCGTTTGGCCGAGGGGAAGCACTTTTTGGCGCGGGCCGCGGAGTTGGGCGTACCGATTTGTTCCTTTTCGACGTTGCCCAAACAGGCTTCGTATAGGGCCTTTGCCAAGAAGATGCGCCAGCTCGGCTCCATGCAGGCCGTGGTCTCTACTGGACCTTGCGACATCAAATCGAGGTGGGGCGGCGTCTTTTTTTACGGCATTCACCAAGTGGATATGGTGCTGCGCCTGCTCGGCACGGATATACGCTGGGCCGAGCTTCATCGCGGAGCAGGTGCCAACCACACGGCCACCCTCACGTACCGCGATGGCTGCGTGGCTACTCTGAACTTGGTCGGGGGTGCTGCTCCCGGTTTCCATCTGAGTGCCATCGGCGCAAAGGGCCGGATGGACGAGCCGATCGCATTTGACGCGAGCTCGTATCTGCGCGGTATCCGCGATTTTTGTGCCATGTTCCGCACGGGCAAAACCGACGAGACCGCGCAGACTATGCTGGGGCCGGTGGCCGTGCTAGAGGCGCTGGAGAAATCTCTGGTGAAAAAGAGCCGAGTGCGAGTGCCGCTATGACCGAGAAAACCACACAAAAACCAAGGAGGAAAATAGTTCCATGAGTATTCAACTCAAATCAGCCGACCAAACCCACTACGACGCCATCGCCCTAGGCGAAGTCCTCATGCGCCTTGATCCCGGCCAAGTGCCCACGGCTCGGGCGCGCACGGCCCGGATCTGGCACGGGGGCGGCGAGACCAATGTTGCCGAGGGCTTGAGTTATTGCTTTGGCTTGCGAGCCGCCGTCATCACGGCCCTCGTTGACGACGGAATTGGCCGCAACATTGAAAACCAACTGCGCGAAACTGGGATCGACACCGGGCATATCATCTGGTTCAACAACAGCGGCAAGGGCCAATTGAGCACCGACGCCAAGGGAACTTTGCACAATGGGATCAACTTCACTTGGGCCGGCAAGGGGCTTTTGCCTTCGGTGACCGAATACTACCGGGCCCATACCCCAGTGCGCGAAATTGGGCCGGGCGATGTGGACTGGGATCACCTTTTCGGCGCGTTGGGGACGCGGTGGTTTAGCACTGGCGGGATTTACACCTTGCTTTCGGAGAAGACCGCTGCCTTGGCACTAGAGGGTATGCAGAAGGCCGGCGAGCACGGCGCCGGCCGCTCCTTTGATCTCAACTACCGCTCTAAGGTGGAGCCGGACAAAGAGCGCGCCCGCCAGATCAATCGCGCTATTGTGCCACACGTCGAGTTCCTCGTCGGCAACCAAGACGATTTTGACGACGCACTAGGCTACGAAACCGAAAAAGTGGCCCAAGACGCCAACTTTGAGCAGTGGTTGGCGATCTATACCAAGATGCTACACCAAGTGGCCAACGACTATCCGAACCTCAAGTACATCGGCACGCAGTTGCGCGGTGCGCTGACGGCGGACCGCATCAACTGGGGCGCGGTGCTCTTTGACGTCGAGGAAGGCGAAATATACCAAGCAGCCGTGCGCGAAAACATTGAAATCGCCGATCGCACCGGCGGTGGAGACTCCTTTGCTTCGGGCGTAATCGCGGCACTGCTCGATGGCCGGGGAGCCGCCGACGCAGTGCAGTGGGGAGCCGCCCACGGCATCCTCGTGCAGGAGTGCATCGGCGATACTACCATGGTCTTGCGAGGCGACGTCGAAAAAGAAGTCGCCCGCGCACTCAAAGGCGGCGGCGTTTCGGCGCTTAGATGAGGACGCATACGATGAAATTGTTACCGTGCTTTATGTTGGCGGTGCTGGTCGCGCCGGCTATCGCCCAAGTTACAGTTGAAGAAATCGAGTACGAAGGCTGGGCAAATTCGCTTGAAATTGCCAATCCCGAGGTGCGCCTAGTCGTGGTGCCGGCCATTGGTCGCATCATGCACTACGGATTGACTGGCGGCGAAAACATTCTCTGGTCCGATCCCAAGCTCCACGGCGAGGTCCTGCCCGACGGCCAACCCAATGTCGATGAGGAAGGCCAGTACGTGTGGACCAATTTCGGCGGCGACAAGGTCTGGCCCAATCAGCAGAGCGAGTTTGTCAAAATCAATGGTCGCTCTTGGCCGCCGGACCACGCTTTTGACGGCGCGGTACACGAGGTTGGATTGCTGCCCGAGGGCGTGGTGATCACCAGTCCGGTGAGCGAGTACAATGGGGCGCGTAGCGTGCGCGAAATCCGCTTGGCAAAACGGGGTCCGCGCGTGGAAATTCACCAGCGCATCGAAAAGCTGGCTACCGCCAAGGTCGAGCCGTTGCGCTACACCATTTGGAACGTCACCCAGATCCAGCCGCCCGAGCAGACCCTTTATCCGCTCAATCCGCACAGTCACTTCGATCTGCGCTATCATCCCTTTGGCTTTGCCGAGCGCGCGGCCATGCGCAACTTCACTATCGAGGGCGACATTGGCATTTTTGTGCCCGACCCAGAGGACGCGCAGAAGACCGGGGCCGACTCGGACCGCTGGCTGGCTGGCATTGTCGGCGACGTGGTTATGGCCGAGTTCTTTCGCCGCGATGGGACCCAGCGCTACCCGGACGGGGGCCTGAGCGCTGAGGTCTATACTTGTCCAGATTACACCGAGCTAGAGTTGTTAAGCCCCTGGGTCTATTTACAGGTGGGCGAGACTTTGACGCACGAAATCGCTTGGGAATTGCACCGCTTGCCAGCGAGCGCAGACACGCCGCCGGCGCGGCGGCAAGCAGCCGTCGAATGGCTTGCCACGCGGTTGGAATGAGGAAATGGTCAATGAGTTTGTGCGATCGTGGGGCAGCGCGGCGGCGCGGGCGGCTCTAGCGATAGAAGGGGCAGGTCGCCGCAGACCTGCCCCTCGTGAAAATAGCTACTACTTGGAACCTTTGCGCCCGGGGAAGGTCAGCTCGGCAATGCCTGATTTGTCGAGATCGCCGAGGCCCAGTTTTTTCATTTTGTCGTACTGGCGCTTGGTCGCCTGCGCCAGCGGCAGACTGAGCTTATTTTGGCGAGCTAGGGCTAGAGCGATGCCGGAGTCCTTGGCTGCGTGGTCCGCGGAGAAATAGCACTCGTGGTCGCGGATGGTCATGTCCTCGCCGTCGGTTGCTAAAACCCGAGAGTTGGCCCCGGTCTGGGAGAAGACCTTCATTAGCATCTTCAGGTCCAAGCCGAGTGCCGCGCCCAAGCCTAGTCCTTCGGCTAGCCCAGCGGTGTTGATGTTCATGACCATGTTGACGAGAGCCTTGACTTGGGCCGCTTGGCCAGCCGGGCCGATGTAGCGCAGATCGACGCTCAGGGCATCGAGAATGGGCCGGACGCGGTTGAAGACGCTGCGCTTGCCGCCGCACATCAGGTACAGCGTGCCTTGGCGCGCTTGGGTGATGCTGGAGGCCATGCAGCCTTCGAGGGAGGAAGCGCCGACTGCTGCTGCGCGCTCTTCGACCTCGACGTGGACGGCCGGCGAGATGGTGGCGCAGTTGATAAAGGTCGTGCCTTTGGCATTGGTCAGCAGCGAATCGCCGGAAGTGGAAAAGATAGAACGCATGGCCGCATCGTCAGTTACCACGGTGATGACCACGTCGGAAAGGGCCGTAACTTCGGCGCGGGTTTTGGCCGCGGCGCAACCAAGCTCTTTGGCTAGGCTGCGGGCGGTGCGGCGGTTGGCGTCGAATACAGCCGCGATGTTGAAGCCTTTGCCCGCAAGGTTACGGGCCATGTTTTTTCCCATGCGCCCGACGCCGACAAAGCCGATCTGAAAGTCCTTTTTGCCCTTTTTGCGTTTGGAGGATTTTCTTTTGGCCATTTTGTTCTCCTTGTTGAAGGGGTAAAATATCCTAACCGCCGACCGCAGCAGGCGGCGCAAAACAAATCGCGGGCCGGATGCGATGGCCCATAACATACTGAGCGCGTTAGATACATTCAATAGAGGTGTGCTATGAGAATCGGAATCACGCAGATTATTTTGGCCGACATGTCGTTGGCCGACACGCTGAGGTTGTGCGAGGACGCTGGCTATCAGGCCGTGGAGTTGGTCTTTGCCGAGGGCAAGGACTTGGACCCGGGCATGAGTGCGGACGAAATCGCGCAGGTCGGGCGGCAGTGCGAGGCCGCCGGCGTTGAAATCGGCAGCGTCATCGCTTGGTATCCAGAGCGCGGCAACCTGCTCAGCCGCGATGCTGGCGAGCGCGAGCGGTGTCTCAAGTGCTTGCGGCGCTCGCTCGAGATCGCCGGTGCGCTGTCGGTTGATGGGGTGCTGTTGCATCCGGGCCAGCTAGCGGCTGAGGGCACCTATCAGCAGGCTTGGGATGGATTGCGGGATGCGCTAATCGACACGGCTCCCTTGGCCGAGGAAATGGGCGCGGCTATTGGCTTGGAAAACGTCTGGAATAAGTTCTTGCTCAGCCCGTGCGAAGCTCGGCTTTTTGTCGATGAAATCGGCAGCGAGTGGGTTGGGATATACCTCGACACGGCCAATATGATGGCCTATGGCTATCCAGAGCACTGGATCCGCGAGTTAGGACCGCGCATCAAGAAAGTCCATTTTAAGGATTTTCTCCGCAGCGAGCACCGCTTTGTCAACCTGCTTGAAGGGGATACAGATTGGCCGACGGTGATGGCCGAGTTAAGGGCGGTAGGGTACGATTCGACGTTGATCCACGAAGTGAACGGCAGCCGCGAGGAACTCATTGATCTCGGTGCGCGCATGCGCCAAATTGTCGCTTTATAAAATAGGAGTAATGAGAGAGAGATGGTGTACATCATTAATTGGCGCGACGTCCAACCCAATATAGCCCACCTGAGTGCCGTGCATTGGGGCGGGTTGCGCGACCGCGTTGGCGACGACCCCGATCCGCGCCAGTGCCTAAAGCGCCTACAGGGCTTTGCCCGGCATGCGCTCCAGGGCCGCAAGAATTCGGATTATCACAAGCACGAAAACCTCGAACAGGTGTACTACGTGCTCTCGGGCCGCGGCCACGTGCTTTTTGACAAAGAGCGCTTTCCCGTGCAGGAGGGCGACGCGGTGTATCTGCCGTCGGGCGTCCACCACCAGATGTTTAACGACACTAGCGAGGACTGGCTCGAACACCACGTGATCAGCCAAAAGATCTCGGCTAACGGCGGTGAGTTTGTCATCCGCAACTGGCGTGATGTGCCGGCGATGAGCGACGGGGCGGGCGCGGTGCGCTGGCACCAGCTCGGTCTAGTTGGCGAGGTGGGCGTGGGCTTTACGCAGGGATTGCGTTGTATTGATCGGGAGGCAGTACAGCCGCGCGGACAGACGGTTGAGCGGTGCTATGAAGAACTGGAACAGGTCTATTACGTGCTGGAAAATAGCGGCGTCTTAGAAACTGATGGCGACGCGCAGGAGATTCGGGAGGGGGATATGATCCACCTGCCACCGGGCACGCGCTACGCGATTCGCAACCCGCAGGCCGAGTGGCTTGCCTACCTCATCATGGCGGCTTGAGCTATGGCACTAGACCAATTGCACACCGAACTACAAGCGCTGATGGCGGCTATTGACAACCGCGAGGGCGAGTCAATTGCCGCGCATCTGCGGCAGCTTGACGAACTCGGCCAAGAATTGGGCAACAAAATCCCGCCGAGGTTGCGCCACCACTTGGAGAAGCGCAGCTATGTCAAGGCCCTGAATTTCTTGGAAGGGCTCGATGAGGCCGAGGCGCCCAACGGCTGAAAGCTCCATGCGCCGGGCGTTCTACGAAACCATCGCCGGCGTGCCCCACGGCAAGGTAGCCACCTACGGGCAGATTGCCACCTTGGCCGGTTATCCGGGGCGAGCGCGGCAGGTTGGGTTCGCCTTGGCGGGGATGCCCGAGGAATGGGACCTGCCTTGGCACCGCATCATCAACGCCCAAGGCAAGGTCTCGCCGCGCAGCGGCAGCAGTCATCTGTTGCAATACGAGCTTTTGGCCAACGAAGGCGTCGTTTTTACTGCGCAACGCATCGACCTGAAACAGTTTGGCTGGCGACCTGAGGCGGAGGATTGAATTCACTCGACCGCCGGATTTTCGGCCTCGCCATTCCCAATGTCCTCGCTGCCCTATCTACACCGCTGATCGGCATTGCCGACACCGCGCTGATCGGCCATTTGCCAGAAGTCGCCTTTATGGGCGCGGTCTCTACGGCGAGTTTGATCTTCAATGGTATATTCTGGTGCTTGGCCTTTTTGCGGATGGGGACCACGGCGCTGGTGGCCCAGTACAGTGGGGCGGGGGATCGACGGCAGAGTGCCGGGGTGCTCTACCGCTCGCTTATTGTGGCCGTCTGCCTCGGCATGGGGATTGTGGTGGCCAGTGGCTGGATTAGCCGGCTTGGGTTCGAGTTGGCCGGTGGGTCTGCCCAAGTTCAGCACTGGGGTATGCGATACTTCGCTATCCGAGTATGGGAAGCGCCCTTGGCACTGAGCACTATGACGCTCAACGGCTTTTTCCTCGGTACCGCCAATGTCATAGCACCCCTTTGGGTTACGACCGTCGCCAACTTGGTCAACATCGGCGCGGACTACGCGCTTATTTATGGCAGATTGGGTGCTCCCAAGTTGGGCGTCGAAGGGGCAGCTTGGGCTTCCGTGCTGGGCAATGCGGCGGCACTGGCCACCGGGGTTTTTTGGTTGTTCTTCCGCTACCGCTCCTATCTGCGGGAGTGGCCTACAAGGCTTTGGGACCTGCGGGCGATGAAGCGTTTGATGCAGACCAACGCCTTCCTCTTCGGCCGCACCTTTTGTCTGCAATTTGCCAGTTTCTTCACACTCGGCATGGTCTCGCGGATGGGTGAAGCACCGCTGGCGGCCAACGCTGTAATTTTGCAGGTCTGGGGGTTGACTAGTTTTGCCGTGGACGGTTTTGCCCACGCCGCCGAGACGCTGGTTGGCCGCTGCCTCGGTGCGCATCTTTTTGCCGAGGCCCGGCAGTTCGCTTGGCGGATCATCTGCTGGGGATTGGGGCTGGGAGCGGGATTTGGCTTGGCGTACTTTGTCGCCTTGGAGCCTATTGCGGCGCTGTTTACTCCGCATCGGGAAGTTGTACAACAGGTCGGCGGGCTTTATGTTCTCATCGCGCTGCTGCAACCGCTGAACGCCGTGGTCTTCGTCTTTGATGGAATTTTCATCGGTGCCAGCGATATGGGGTATCTGTTCAAGGCTATGGCGTTGGCCACCTTTGGGGTGTTTTTGCCTGCGGCGTTGGTTTTTACATACTGGTTGGATTGGGAATTGGTCGGTGCGTGGATGGCCTATAGCGGCCTGATGGTCGGCCGTTTTGTTACGCTGTGGCCGCGCTATCGCGGCGATGCTTGGTTGCGGAGTTTTGTCGAATAGGAGGAGAATATGCCCTTTATCAATCCCGCAGAACTTGCGGCTGTAGAGCTTTTTCCCCAAATCAACAGCGGCTTGGTGGCGGGCGAGCGGCTGATGCTTTCGTTTTTGGACATGGAAGAAGGTTGCGAAGTGCCCGAGCACAGCCACCCGCACGAGCAGGCCGGTTTGGTATTGGCTGGGCGTTTCCGCTTTCGCATTGGGTCAGAGGAGCGCGTCACCGGCCCGGGCGACGCCTTTTTGATTCCGCCGAACACGGTCCACTGGGGCATCGTAGAAGAGGGGCCAGCCCGAATCCTCGACATCTTTAGCCCGCCGCGTGCGGACTATCTGGAACACTACAATAAACACGCCACAACCTCCGCCGAGACCGTTTGGGCCTAGCAGGCAAGGGATAATACTATGCAGATGTTGCAACAAGAAGACTGCCACAACGTGCTAGTTGTGGCGATTACACCCCGCGACGCGACCCGGGGCATTGACTTGACGGGCATTGCCCGCAATGTGCGATTTCTCTGCGAGCGGGGCGTCGATTTTATTATGCCAGCGTGCGGCACGGGGTTGGTGTATGATATGACCTTAGACGAATACGAGGCGGTCGTTGGGGCCTTTGTGGCGGCGGCAGCCGGAGAGGCCCTGGTGGTACCGGGGATCGGGCCGGGGTATGGTCGGGGCCTCGAAATGGGGCGGATTGCCCGCTCTTTGGGCGTCGCCGGGGTGATGATTATGCCCATTGTTGGGCCAGCTTCGGCCGGAGGCGTGGCCGTCGGCCTACGCGACATGGCCGAGAAGACTCAGTTGCCCACGATCCTGTATCAGCGCCGGCTGGATATTATGCCGGTTGAGCAAGTGGTGGGGCTATGTCAGCTAGACGAAGTGGTGGGGCTTAAATACGCCGTTGACGATTTAGAGGCATTCGAGCGGATTGTCGCCGGTGCTGGGGACGACGCAGCCATGGTCTGTGGCATGGCCGAGGATCCTTGTATCGACTATATGGCCGCCGGCGCGGTTGGATTTAGCTCGGGGATGGCCAACTTCGTCCCCAGCATGAGCTTGACGCTGCTAGAGCGCTTTGCCGCAGGGGACCGCGACGGGGCGGAGGAGATTCGGCAGCAGATGG
Organism: Candidatus Latescibacterota bacterium; assembly: GCA_965116045.1. GTDB lineage: Bacteria > Latescibacterota > UBA2968 > UBA8231 > UBA8231. Next base: position 566,207 of record OZ220478.1, read on the forward strand.
TGCTGTTTGAGGATCTGCGCGGTGAGCAAGGTGCGCGCTATAGTGGCTCGGCACTATACGCGGCTATGGAGCGGTCCGGGCTGGCTGGAGGGCCGGTGGTACCTTTTGCCGAAGATGTGGCCGCTAAAGATCTGCCAAGGTTGCACTCACTCGTCGATAAACTGGCCGAGGTAGAAATACAAATGCAAATAAAAGAGGTCGTATGAACCAAGATGCACTGCGCGTAGGGTTGGTGGGCACCGGCGGGGTCTGTGCGGGGGTACACTATCCAGGATTACGGCTGATTCCCGGAGTCGAGATCGCCGGAATCTGCGAGCCAGACGGGACGCTGCGGCAAAAGCGGCAAGCGGAGTGGGGCATTGCAGCCGCTTTTGAGCGGCTGGACTCGCTCTTAGATGCGGTGGTCCCGGATGCGGTCTGCATTGCCGTTCCTAACGTCTATCACTACGAGTTGATTGTCCAAGCCTTAGACGCCGACTGCCACGTGCTGTGTGAAAAGCCTTTAGGGATGGACTTTGCCCAAACTCGAGCGATATACGCTCAGGGCAAGGCGTCAGGGCGTCGGCACATGACGGCGTTTACCTATCGCTTTGTGCCGGCCATGAACTACATCCGCCACTTGGTGCAGACCGGAGCTTTGGGGCCAATTCGCCACGCCCGTTTCCAGCGCCTGCAAGACTGGGGAGAGCGTGCCATTGGCTGGCGGCAGTACAAGCGCTACGCCGGGTCGGGTGAACTGGGCGATATGGGCATTCATCGCATTGATTTTGCCGAGGATCTGCTAGGGCCGATAGAAGCTGTGTGCAGCGCGGCCAAGCAGTTGGTTCCGAGAGATCGAACTAAGGAAGGTACATCGTGCCCACCGCAGGACGTGGAAGATTGGATCGCGTGGATCGCCGAGTTCAAAAGCGGCACTACGGGCGTTTTTGAGATGGGCAAATTGAGCAAGGGCTACGGCCCGCAGGGCGACCACGACTTGGCCGAGTTTAATGGGGAGGATGCTTCGGTCGTCTATCGCCTGCACGCACCACACGAGGTGCTCTTCGCGCCCCGCGGCGAACCCTATCAGAGCCAGCCCGTGCCCACAGAGTTCCTCAAGCGTCCCAATGCGCCGCGCGATCCGTCCGTCGGCGACCCGGTGCAGACCTTCCGCTACGACCAAGCTTGGGAATTCGTCAGCGCCATCCGCGAGGGACGCGATTGCGTACCCTCGTTTTATCACGGGATGCGGGCGCAGGCCGTTGCCGACTCCATACTCCAGGCCGTGAACGAGCGGCGGTGGGTCGATATTCCAGTTTGTCCGGTTTAGGAGAGACGATGATGAGCGAAAGTCCTCAAGCGGCGTATGTGCGGGATGGATTTTACATCCACGACGCAGCCGTCTGGCCTTCAGACGCAGTTGATCGCGCTGTGGAGGGTATGGATGCGGTGCGGCGGGGGGAATACGATACTGGGGTGCCGCCTCGCCCCTCGGCTTGGCAGCCGGGCGATGATCCGCAGCGGCTGTGCAAAATTGAAAAGCCCCAAATCGCCAACCGGGCTATTATGGAGCTGATCAAACATCCAGTTCTTGGGGCGTTGGCTGCTGAAGTCTGTGGGGCCGAGTGGGTGCAAGTTTGGTGGGTGCAGTTATTATACAAGCCTCCAGTCGCGGGCGTAGGGTCTAGCGGAACTCATGTGGGATGGCATCAGGACCGCAACTACTGGGGAGCTTGGGAAGAGGGCAGCGAGCTATTTACGGCTTGGATCGCCTTGAGCGAGGTGGGCTCGGCGGGCGGGCCGATGCACTTTGTGCGTGGCTCGCATCAGTGGGGATTGCTGCCGGGCAGCGATTTTTTTGGCCAAGACTTAGGCGAACAGAAACGAGTGCTGGCCGGGCTGGCTAGCGACGAGTGGGTGGAAGTGGCGGCGACTCTTCCCAAAGGAGGCGTGAGCTTTCACCACTGCCTGACGCTACACGGCAGTGGCTCCAATCATTCGGCTAGGCCGCGGCGGAGCTTGGCCGTTCACATGCGTACCGAGCGATCCCAGCCGGAGGGCGGCAAGCGGGAGGGGCTGACGGCTTTTATCGACGATCCGGCGTACTGCCCGGTAGTGTTCGGCCACCATTCCTAATTCCAATTTTTGCGGGCCGCGGCTAGCGTTAGCCCGAAGGCGCAGAGCAGGAGCGGCCAGTCCCCCCAACGCGTGTATATCGTCTGTCCTTGGTGCAAGGGCACGTCTGTGGCAAAGATCGCAGTAGTGAAAAGCGGTGTGCGATAGGCAATGCGCCCGCTCGGTTCGATTAAGCCGGAAATGCCGGTATTGGCGGCGCGGACTATGGCCCGCCCGCTTTCTACGGCCCGCAAGACAGCCTGTGCAAAGTGCTGATGAGGGGCCGCGGTGGTGCCAAACCAAGCGTCGTTGGTGGTGTTGACCAGAAAGTCTGGGTCTTGGGCCATCAGTGCGCGAGTGATTTCCGGAAAGATGGACTCGTAACAAATAAAGACTCCGAATGAAGTGTCGCTGCGCGGAAGCCGCAGTGCTTTGTGCCTCTCCCCGTGGGCGAAGATGCCGCTTTCTGCCGTAAGTCCTCCCAAATACTGAAAGATAGATGGGAAGGGCAGAAACTCGCCAAAAGGCACCAAATGCACCTTGTCGGCGTAATCCGCTACTTCCCCTTGAGCGTTGAGCAGGAAAGCTCGGTTATAGACTGGAGCCGTGCGGTTTTGCGAATCCCCCTTGAGGCTGCCCACCAGCATGGGCGTATCTAATTCCGGTGCTAGGGCTTTTATCGAATCGACATAGGGCGCGTACAAAGGGTCGCCAAAATAGAGCGGCAGGGCTGTCTCGGGGTAGATGATCAGGGCAGGTTTTTCTGCGGCCGCCAAATCCCGAGTGAGCGCAGCATAGTGCCGAGCCGTCCAGGCCAGCCGGTTCTCCGCCCACTTGCGGTCTTGGGAGATATTGCCTTGAACGACGCCGACCTTTAGGGTGGCAGGTGGCGGATCCGGCGCGTCGTGCAGCCGATAGAAGCCCCATAGATGAACGGCGACTAGCAGGAAAAGGGGCAGGCTCAGATAGGGGATGAAGGCACGATGGGAGAGGGCTTGGGCCAACGCGGCGTTGAACAGGACGATGAGGAAACCGAGGCCGTAGACGCCAGTTATGCTCGCCCATTGTAGAAAGGGGAGGTTGAGGTACTGCGAATAGCCTAGTAACTGCCAGGGAAAGCCGCTCAACATCCAGTTTTGCGCCCATTCCAAAAGGCTCCAGATGCTAGCCGCCGACCAGGCAAAGAGGGGGGAAGAAAAGTTTAGGTGGCGGCACACCGCGACAAAACAGGCCAGATACAAGGCCATGTATAAGATGAGTAGCGCATTTGTCGCCGCAGCGGTCGCCAAGGACAGCGCACCGTACAATTGCAAGGTTTCGGTAATCCAGTACGTGCGCCCGGTAGCCCAGGCGATGCCAGTGACCAGTCCGAGGGCGAAATGGCTTTGGACTGGCAACCACTGCCGAGCCAAAAAAAGCGGCAGCAGACAAATCCAAGCGAGGTAATACTGATCGAATTTGGGGATGCTAATTACGAAGAGCAGGCCCGATAGTAGGGCTGGGGCGAGCAGGGGAAAGAGCCGCTGCTGCAATTCAGACGCCTTGGTGCCAATCCTCGAGCCCTTGACGCAATTTTTCTAACCCGCTCTGCTCAAGCGCAGCCATCGCGCCGCGAGAAATACCTAGGCGCGTTGCGACTTGGCTTGGCGATTTTTTGTACTGATAGCGGAGTTGAATAACGCGCATCTCGTCGTCGGAGAGGGCTTGGAGCGCACGGTGGACGAGCTGGCGCAATTCTTGGGCTTCGAGGCGATCTTGGGCGTCTTCGGCGACGAGCAAGGATACGAAGCGCTCGTCAAGGCGGATGCGCTCGGCTGGAGCAGTGGTAGGATTGTCGGGAACCTTATTATAGATAGGCATAGAAAAAATCAGGGAGCCGCAAGCGACTCCCTGAAAAGGTGGTAGCGGGGCTAGGATTTGAACCTAGGACCTTTGGGTTATGAGCCCAACGAGCTGCCAGACTGCTCCACCCCGCAACAAGCTATGTCTAACTAATCTAAAGGATGGGGCAGGCGAGCGCAACCCTCTCAATGGCCGACGGGTGTCAAGCGCCGGAGTTTGACTTGGGCGATGCGCTGGCCCTCCACCTTGAGAATGTCGAGCTCTAGATCGTTTACCTTGAAGGCTAAGCCCTCCACGGGAATGCTCCCCAAGTGGTCGTAGATAAATCCCCCCAAGGTTTCAAAACCCGTCCTCGGCAGATCGGTAGAAAGCAACTTGTTGAGATCGTCTATGTCGATGCGGGCATTGGCTATGAGTACCTCGTCGGGGACCTCCCAGTGGTGCAATGCTTCTTCTTCGTCATACTCGTCTTGGATTTCCCCAACGATTTCCTCGACGAGGTCTTCGGTGGTGACCAAGCCAGCCGTGCCGCCGTATTCGTCTAAGACTATGGCGAGGCGAATTTTGTTGGCTCTCAAGTCGTTGAGCAGGACGTCGATTTTCTTGGTCTCAGGGATGTAATAAGGCTCATGGGTAAAGCGCAGACCGTCCTCTTGCTGGCCGGTCAGTAGTTGATTTATCGGCGTCGCTAGATCAATTTCGGGACGGGACACTAAGATATGTAGCAGATCTTTGGCGTACACGATCCCTTGGATGTGGTCAAGGCTTTCTCGGTAAATGGGCAAGCGCGAGTGTCCTTTGTCCCGGATGAGATCGATTAGGTCTTTCAAGGAGACCGCTTGATCAATGGCAACCATATCTACGCGGGGGACCATGACTTCGCGGACGATGCGGTCGTGGAAACCAAAAACACCCTCAATCATCTCGCGCTCGCCTTCTTCTAAGACGCCAGACTCGCCTTCCGACTCGACGATGCTGCGCAGTTCTTCTTCCTTTTCCGCACGGAAGCCCTCGTCGCTGTAATCGAAACTGCTGAGAAGTTCGAGGAGGTTGGTCGAGGGGAGGAGCAGCGCGTGTACCGGCACATAAACTAAGGCTAGGACGGAGATGTGTGCTTCTTCGCCCTCTTCGTCAAAGCGAATGCGTCGCGGCGTCGCCACGATCATAAAAAGCCCTAGCGTACCCAATAAAGCTATGGCCGCGGAGATATAGTTCGCAAGGGTGAGAGCTTGGGCGAGAAAGAACAGGGCGAGGGCTAGGACGATGATGCCGATAGCTTCGCCGAGGCGGGCCATCAGGCGCAGGCGCAGGCGCGGCTCGTAGATGCGGAGCATGGAGTGCGCGTGGGATACGCCGTTTTCGGCCATTTTCTCTAGCACGGATTTGGAGAGAATGGCGAAGGTTGTCTCATAGCTAGCTACTACGAAGAGCCAGATGAGACTGATCGCGCCGACCAGCGCGGCGTATGCGACCAAGGATAAGTCAACTTGCGGGGGTTCCAAAAAGGCTCCTTTCGGTAAAGCGACCGGCCAAGGTCGCTTAGGGGGTGAGGGAGGCTGTGGTGAGAAAGTGGTCTGTTTCGTGCTCCATAGCGTCTAGCTGCTCGGGTGTGTCGTGTACCCAGCCGGCTAGGTGCAGTAGGCTGTGTACCAACAGGCGGGCTAGCTCCACTAAGAGGGGGACGCTGAGCGCGGCAGCTTGCCGTTGCGCTTGGGGCAGCGAAATGTACACTTCGCCGCTGCTGCTTTGCCCCGGTATGGTTCCTAAGTCGAAAGACAGGACATCCGTAGTGCCATCCTTGCTTCGATAGGTGGTATTGAGAGTGCTCATGTAATCGTCGTCAATGAGGACTAGCTGAACCGCATCCGGCAGTGTGTGGACGTAAGCGATCTGTGCGGCGATGTGATGTAGAACTGCAAGCGCGTCTGTATGCAACGGGGCTAGTCCCGCTGCATGGACTATATGGAGGGGGCTAGCTAGACGGTCTGCCATTTGCGATTGGCCTTCTGCCAAGGGTATGCCATCCGGCTGTGAAGGACGCCCATCAAGACGCGGATGAAGCTGTCCTCTATTTTGAGCAAATCCCGCAGAGTCAGCGCACACTCGTCGAGTTCTCCAGTGGTGAATTTCTGCTGGATAATTTTATGCACTAACTGGCGCATCCGGCTGGGCGTGCGTTCGGCGAGGGTGCGGGCCGCCGCTTCGACCGAGTCGGCCAACATCAAGATACCGGCCTCTTTGGTCTGGGGTCTGGGGCCGTTGTACCTGAAATCTTCTTCGCGCACGCTTCGGTCGCCCAATTCTACGGCACGCTCGTAAAAGTACTCAATGACGGTGGTGCCGTGGTGCTGGGCGATTAGATCGCGGATAGATTGGGGAAGGCCGTGTTCCTCGGCCAACTCGAGCCCTTCACGGACGTGCGCGGCGATGATGATCATACTCAGGTAGGGCATTAGACGATCGTGGGGATTGCGTCCACCTTGCAGTCCCTGATTTTCGCTGAAGTACTCTGGTTTGTTGACCTTGCCGATGTCGTGGTAATAACAACCGACGCGGGCCAAGAGCGGATTGGCGGCAATGGCCTCAGCGGCGCTCTCGGAGAGGTTGGCCATAATCAGGCTATGAGTATAGGTTCCTGGTGCCCGGACAGCCAATTGGCGGAGCAAGGTTCGATTGGGATCCGACAGTTCTAGCAGAGTGATATCCGTGGTGATGTGGAAGAGGCTCTCAAAAATCGGCAGCAGGCCGATGGTGAGGATGGGAGCGGCCACTCCAATGACGATCCCGGGCAGAATATGATCGTATATCTGTTCGACTGGAAAGAAGCGCAATAGATCCGCCGCCGCGATGAGCAATGCGTAAGAAATCGGCAGGAAGATCATAGGCCGGTAGAACTGATTGCGGTGGCGCACGTGCCGCACCGCATAGACGGCGATGGCCGCCGTTAGGGCGCAGATTATGACTACGTAGAAGTCGGCGAAGAGGTTGCCGATAAAAAGCGCGAGCACAAACGAGAACACTAAGCCGATTTGTGGCGTTAGCAGGATTGTCGCTAGCATGGCGGCGAGAGGGATTGGCACCCAGTAGGGAGAGAGGTCGTGCGTTTTGATGTAGGAGGCCGCGGCGGCTGTGGCAATGGTTAGAATGGCTAAGAGGACGAGTTGGCCGGAATGGTCAAAAACAGCGCGTTCGTGCGTGGCGAGAAAATAGCCGAAGACGAAGATCAGTAGTCCGGCAATCGTCGCGGCGGCAGCTATTTGAATCAAGCGCTGGATCGGATGTTGAGATTGATCTTGGGCGATGTGGGCGGCTAGTGCGTCGAGTGCATTGACGTGCTCCTCGGTGACGGTGGCGTTTTTGTCGATGATGAGGTCGTTTTGGGCATAGATCCGTTTGATGCTGGCCACGCCGCGCCGTGCCGCGTCCCTGAGGCGGGCGGTCTCCGGCTCGTCAATAGTTAGATTGGGAACCACAAAGAGGCTTAGCAACTCGTGTACGGCTTGGACGGCGTTGCGGTCGGCAATCGTGTGGTACGTTTGGATGTGAGAGATTAATTCGCCTTGTTTGAGCTTTTCTTCGCTATAGAGAGTTTCTATGTGCTGTTCCCGGTCGCCAAGGCGGACTTGGATCGAAGGGCTTAGGAGGATCGGTTGTTTGGAGGCGATGATGCCCGCAGTGTAGTAATTGGCCAAAATCTGTCGACAGATGGCTTGGAAATCGTGTACATAAGGTTTGCTGGCTGTGGATAGGACGTTGATGAGGGTCGAAAGCGCATCAAGCGAGAGCGAACCTACGACTTGAGGTAGGGTGCGCTGGAGTTCTCGTTGCTTGAAGGAGTCGGCCATCTGGACCCGGATCCTTGGGATCATCACTGCAAAGACTGAGTCTAACTGAGCTAGTTGCTGCTCCTGAATTAGGGGATCGCGGTGCAAGATAGTGGGTATCTCGGCGCTGGCTGCTTGTCGTTCGCGCTCCAATTCGGCATCGCTTTTGGGCACGTTAAAAAGAAAAGGAGCCTCGATGCGCTCTTGAGCGACGCTGCCGACGCGCAGCCGGGTAACGTTGTAGGGACGCTGGTAAGGCGATAGATAGGTGAGCAGGCCGATGACTAGGCTTGCCAAGGCAATGTGGAATACCCACGAGCTATACGGATGCCGTTGGGGCTGATTGCTGCGGCGTTTAGAACCAAACCACTTGAGTTTAAGCGCATTCATGGATCGGCCGAGACGTGGATTTCCTCATAGCTGTCGTAGGCTTTGATGATCTTCTGCACGAGCGGGTTTCGCACCACATCCCGTTCGTTGAGCCGGACAAAGGCCAAGCCTGCGATCCCGGGCAGAATTTTGGGTGCGACGACCAAGCCCGAAAGCTGATCATCGCGGAGGTCAGTTTGGGTAATATCTCCAGTAACTACGGCCTTTGAGTGACTACCCAAGCGAGTGAGAAACATCTTCATCTGCTGTGGCGTAGTATTTTGGGCTTCGTCGAGAATAATAAATGAGTCGTTGAGGGTGCGACCGCGCATGTAGGCTAGCGGTACGACCTCAACAATTTTCATGTCCTGCATCCGCCTCAGGCGCTCAGGTTCCATGAGATCCTGTAGTGCGTCGTAGAGTGGGCGCAAGTAGGGATCGACTTTATCCTCAAAAGAGCCAGGCAAAAAACCGAGCTTCTCTCCGGCTTCGACGGCGGGCCGAGCGAGCAGGATGCGAGATATTTGCTTCTGCCGCAGCGCAGCAACGGCCATGGCCACCGCGAGATACGTCTTGCCGGTGCCAGCTGGACCGATGCCGAAGACCACGTCGTTGTTATCGATAGCTGCGAGATATTTCGCTTGGCCTTCGGTACGGGCATAGATGGCCGTCTTATAGGTATAAGCTACGGAGTTCGAGAGAGTACTGTGGTCGCCCTTAGGCAGAATCGAACTACAGTGGATCAAGTTTTCTAGCTCGGCTGCTTCGATGGGCGGACCGTGGCGCAGGCGTTTTATGAGGGGGCTGAGGAAGCTATTGGCCTCGCGCACCGAGGCATCCGATCCCTTAATCGTGAGCTTGTCGCCGCGGGCGACTAAGCGAATGCCGTATCTTTTTTCTAGCTGGGCCAAGTGTTGGTCGTTGCGCCCGAAAAGAGAGCGGCTATCAATACCGGCGATAGAAATGTCCTTCATAGGCCTGATAAGTTAGATGAAAATACAAAAAAGGGGTTTGAAATCCTTCCCTTAAACCCGGAAGAACCAAACCCCTTTAAGCCTTGAACCGTGATTTAAATCAAGTAGTTTTAATTACTTGGGAATTTCGAGGATTTGAGCAGGAAAAATCATATCTGGCGCGACGATTTGCTGCTTATTGGCCTCGTATATTTTATGCCATTTGCCAGCATTGTTGTAAAGCTCGGCGGCAATTTTGAAGAGGAAATCTCCTCGGGAGACCAAATACTGATTTTCGGCTACCCCAAACGGTACGGCCAAGACTTGGTTGGGGTAAATTAAATCCGGGTCTTTGATTTGCTCTTTATTTTTTCGGTAGATGCGAGGCCACATATAGGGATCGTCGTAGATTCGTTCTTTTTTGGAGATATTCCACAAGTTGTCCCCCCGCTCGACCTTGTAGTCAATGACCACGGGTTGGGCTACGCGCGCTTTGAGGTCTGCGAGCATCTGGTCAATGATAGCTAGCTTGTCCATCATTTCGGGCAGAGCGGCTATGTTGCTCTGCTTGAGTTCAGCGACTCGGGAATCGATGGCGGTAACTTCACCGCGCCGCATAATAAGCACTTCTGGAGCCAGTGCCATCAACCCTTCGAGTTGGGCAATAATAGCGTCGAGTTCGCGCCCAAAGGCCATGACTTCGGATTCGGAGTGGCCGATTTCTGCGAGGATTTGGGCATTGAGTTCGGCATTGGTCCGGTCGATCTGGACAATCTGCATATTAAGCGCTTCAAGCTGGGCGTTTAGCTCTTCGATCTGGGTGTTGGCTGCGCTTTCGCGGTTGACGAGCTCGTTCCCCAGAGCCATGTACTCCTCGCAGGTCATCTGCTGCTCTTGAGCAGAGATATTTCCGCTCGCTAGTAGTAATGCTAAAACCAACCCACCAACGGACAACTTCTTCATGGTCGGACCCTTTCTCATTTACCTTGGTTGGCGAGGTTGTTCTTAGTAGCGGCTAGTTTTTCTTCTAGTGCTTTTTTAGTGGCTTGGTGCTCGGCGAGTTCGCGCTCGAGTTGTGCTTTTGCGGCCTGTAGCTCGGTTACTTTTACTTCGGCGGCCAGAGTGGCTTGGCGCTGTTGTTCTAGGTATTCCATGTCCTCCTGGGACGGAGCACGCGAACAGCTAGCGACGAGCGACAGAATTACTACCGCCAAGGCGATGCCCGAGTATCTCAAAGTGGAAAGATAGTTCATTAAGCAGTTCCTTAGCTTAAGGATCAAACAGCGATCTTACATTAAATAAATAATATACGGGATATGGCCACAAATATAGGCGACCTAGAGTGGATGTCAAGCAGAACAAGTGAAAATCTACCCTACCTGTAAGTTTTCAGGCAGACCGAATACCCAATTCACGCAACTGGCCCAAATCGACGAAAGAAGGGGCGTTTTCCATCAACCCCACGGCCTTATTGGTCTTGGGGAAGGCAATGACTTCGCGGATTGAATCTTCGTTGGCGAGCAAGGCGATCAGCCGGTCAAAGCCAAAGGCAATACCACCGTGTGGCGGGGCACCATAATCGAGTGCTTCTAGGAGGAAACCGAATTTGGCCGCGGCTTCTTCGGCACCGATTTCTAAGAGTTGAAAAAGACGGGCTTGTACTGAGCGCTGGAAAATTCGGATACTGCCTCCGGCAATTTCATTGCCATTGAGGACCAAGTCATAGGCTCGCGCCCTAGCGTCGGCAGGAGCACTATCCAATAGGGGGAAGTCCTCTTCTAGGGGAGCTGTGAAGGGATGATGCACGGCTGTAAAGCGGCTAGTTTCCTCATCGCGTTCTAGCAGCGGGAATTGGCTGACCCAAAGAGGTTGCCAAGAATCCTCGGGTACTAATGAGAGGCGCTGAGCCAACTCCAAGCGCAGTGCTCCGAGTACTCGAGCAACCTGCTTGGGCTGGTCGGCGACAAAAAGCATCAGGTCGCCAGGGGCGGATTCGAGAGCCTCGATCAACTGGGTTTGAGCGGCTTGGGGGAAGAATTTGACAATGGAGGATTCAAGGCCGGCGTCGGTGTGTTTGATCCAGCTAAGGCCCTTGGCACCTAATCCTTGGGCAAAGGCGATTAAATCGTCAATTTGTCCTCGCGAGAACCCACTGCAGCCCTTGGCATTTATACCTTTAACTTGACCACCACTGTCAAGAACGGAATGAAAGACTTGGAATTGAGATGTGCGCGCTGCTGACGCTACATTTTTGAGCTCTAAACCGAAGCGCAGGTCGGGTTTATCGGAGCCAAAGCGCTCCATGGCTTCGCGATAAGTGAGTCGAGGGAAGGGATCGGGTAACTCAATTTGGCGCAACTGAGCAAAAAGGGCGCGGGTTATATCCTCGGCAATAGTCATGACGCGATCCTCGCGCACGAAGGCCATTTCGATGTCGATTTGGGTAAATTCGGGCTGGCGATCGGCGCGCAAATCCTCGTCGCGGAAGCACTTGACGATCTGGAAGTAGCGGTCGTAGCCGGCGATCATCAAGAGCTGTTTGTAGGTTTGAGGCGATTGGGGCAGAGCGAAAAACTGCTTGGGATGTACTCGACTGGGGACGAGGTAATCTCGGGCCCCTTCGGGAGTACTCTTGGTCAGAAACGGCGTTTCAACTTCGATGAAGTCGCGCTGGTCGAGCAGATGGCGTACGATCTGATAGCCCCGGTGCCTGAGTAGCAAATTACCTTGGATACGAGGCCGACGCAGGTCCAGATAGCGGTACTTGAGCCGAATTTCCTCTCCAGCATCGGTTTGGTCTTCAATGAGAAAAGGTGGGGTCTGACAGCGGTTGAGGAGGCGTAACTGATCGCAGTTTACTTCAATAGCCCCAGTGGGCAACTGTGGGTTGACCATACCTTCAGGGCGGGCCTCGACTTCGCCTTGTACGGCGATGACGTACTCACTGCGCAAGTGGTCGGCCTGCTCGTAGGAAGTGCGATCGCGCTGCGGATTGAAGACGATTTGGGTAATGCCATAGCGGTCGCGGAGATCTATAAAAATGACGCCGCCGTGATCGCGACGACGCCAGACCCAGCCCATTAGCAGGACGCGCTGACCGATGTCTTTATCTGTGAGTGTGCCGCAGTTGTGTGTGCGCTCCCAGTTGCCCAAGCCTTCGCTCGGCTCTTCCATAAGTTACACCTTAAATGATAAAATTGAATTTTAAATTGGGAAACATAATAAAATAGAAGGCAGCTTGGTGAGTGTCAAGAAAAGACGGAGTTAGTTGACATGGTGGATTTTGGTTCTTTTAATCGTAATGGGAGATTTTTGTGATTGGTCTATCGATCGTCGAGCAGATTGGTGATACGCCGCTTTTGCGGCTGAGGGATCCGGCGATTCCACCGAGGGTGGAAGTGTATGCCAAACTGGAGTTTTTCAATCCTGGGGGGTCAGTCAAGGACCGGCCGGCACGGCGGATGATCGAAGATGGTGAGCAGGACGGGGCGCTGGGGCCAGGCAAGATCATTTTGGACTCCACGTCTGGAAATACCGGCATTGCCTACGCGATGATTGGTGCGGCCAAGGGCTATCGGGTAAAATTGGCCATGCCAGCCAATGTCAGCCGAGAGCGCAAGGCCATTCTCGCCGCCTATGGTGCCGAAGTGGTATGTACCGACCCAGGGGAGCTTTCCGATGGGGCCATACGGGAAGCGCGGCGGATATACGAAGCCGATCCCGACCGATATTTCAAACCCGATCAATACAACAATCCCGCGAATTGGTACGCCCATCGCGACACTACGGCACCCGAAATATGGGAGCAAACTCAAGGCCGCGTCACTCATTTTGTCGCCACTATCGGTACCAGCGGTACCCTGATGGGCACCGGTCGCGGTCTTAGGAAGTTCAATCCGGCGATCCAGATCATTGCCGCTGAACCGGCCGAGCCGTTTCACGGTATTGAAGGGCTTAAGCATATGGAGAGTTCAATTGTCCCTGGTATCTACGACGAGACGCTCTGCGACTACAAAATACCGATAGATACCGATGATGCTTATGATGCGGCACTGCGTCTGCCGATCAAACAGGGGATTCTCGTCGGCCAGTCTTCGGGCGGAGCTTATTGGGCCGCGCTAGAAGTTGCTCGTCAGCTAGATACAGGGGTAGTGGTGACGATATTTTGCGATGGTGGCGACAAGTATATGAGTACGCCTATGTGGCGGTTGGCCCTTGAGGGCATTACTAAGTGAAGGGATAGTCGAATGTTGCGCATCGCCCGCGAGGACTTTGATCGGATTTGCGTCCAAGCCTTGGCAGAGTACCCACACGAGTGTTGCGGTCTATTGGTTGAGGAGGTGCAGAATGGGGTGTCCGCTGCCCATTTCTGCACTAACATACAACAACAGCGGCACGAAGAAGACCCCGAGCACTATCCCCGCGATGCACGCACGGCCTATCTGATTGACGCTAGCGAGCAATTGCACATCGCGGAGGCGGCTGAAAAGGCCGGGAGGCGAGTCTCGGGGTGCTACCATTCCCACATTGATTGCGAGGCCTACTTCTCAGATGAAGACGAAAGGCGCACTTGGATATTCAACAGCCGAGAGGCGGGTGACGACCCGGATGCCCCGGATGCGATGTATTTGGTGCTTTCAGTCTATGGCGAGGAGACGGGTAGTCGGCGAAAAGTGCAAGGCTACAAATGTTTTGCTTGGGACGATTGCCGCTACGCCGAAACGGGTATTGAAATAGTTTAGTAAAGCCTAATTATAGAATGCGAGCGGCGGAGCCGCTTAAACTAACCACATGGAGGATGAAATGCCGGTTACTGTTCACATTCCCACGCCGTTGCGGAAATTGACCCACAATCAGGCCGCGGTCGAACTGGAGGCGGGGACTATTAGCGAGTTGGTAGATGGTCTCGACGGCTCCTACGAGGGTTTGGCCGATAAACTGCTTGACGGGCGGGGAGAAATCCGCCGCTATGTCAATATCTTCGTCAACGACGAAGATATTCGCTTCCTTGACGGCAAGGACACGCCCCTCAACGATGGCGACAGTGTCTCCATTGTCCCGGCTATTGCCGGCGGGAGTTAAAGGACGACAGGCGTTAGATTTGGTGCAGGATGAAACGCGCTCACAATGTGCTGGAGTTAATCGGGGCTACGCCTATAGTCCGCCTCAGCCGGGTAGTTGGGGAGGATTCTGCCGAAGTATGGGGTAAGTTGGAGGCGACCAATCCCGGGGGCAGTGTCAAGGACCGTATCGCCCTAGCCATGATTGAAGCCGCCGAAGAGCAAGGTCTGCTCGCTAAGGGCGGCACGATCATTGAACCCACTAGCGGCAATACCGGCATTGGCTTGGCCATGGTGGCTGCCTACAAGGGCTACAAGCTCATCGTCACCATGTTCGACACGGCTAGCCGCGAGCGCCGCTTACAGATGCAGGCGTACGGTGCCGAGGTTGTGTTGACGCCAGCGGTTGAGGGCATGCGCGGAGCTATCGACAAAGCGCTTGAACTCAAGCGCGAGCATCCAGATTACTTTTTGCCACAGCAGTTTATGAATGCAGCGAACCCCGAGGTACACCGCCACACGACCGGCCTTGAGATACTAGAACAGCTAGATGGCCGAATCGATGCCTTTGTAGCAGGGGTGGGGACTGGGGGATCGTTGACTGGTGTCGGCGAAGTACTCAAGGAAGTTATGTCCACAGTGCGGGTCATCGCCGTCGAGCCTGCCGGGTCGCCTGTGCTTTCAGGCGGGAGGGCTGGATTCAGTTATATAGAGGGTATTGGCGCGGGTTTTGTACCACCAATTCTCAATCGCGAGATTATCGACGAGGTGAGGGTCATTACCGACGACAACGCGTATGAAATGGCCCGCCGCTTGGCGCGAGAGGAAGGGCTTTTGGTGGGGATTTCAGCAGGGGCCAACGCCTATATAGCCGCCCAAGTCGCTCGCGAGATGGGCAGAAATGCTCGGGTCGTGACGATCCTCTGTGACAGCGGATTGCGCTACTTGAGCAGTCGTGCTTTTGAATGAGGAGGCGATCAGGCCATCGTCTGCACGAGACGGCTCAACTGCGACTTGTAGCGGGCAGCAGCATTTTTATGAATAATGCCCTTGTTGGTGGTTCTGTCGACAGTCGAGATCGCCGCCTGTAGAGCGATCTCTGCCGAGGCTTTGTCCGCAGCTTGACGGACTCTCTTGAGGGCCGTGCGCATCTGCGAGCGAAGTGCGCGGTTCCGTTCGTAGGCTTTGGCACTAGTGATTTGGTGCTTCTTGGCAGACTTGAGTTTAGGCAATTTTGTGCTCCTTTAATAAAATTGTTAAATATATAGGAGGTGAGGAGGAGGGGCAAGGCGGGTTTTTAAAAAGAAGCTAGCGAAAACCAGAAACGAACTATATCCCGTAAAATTATGCCCTGTGGCCTCATGGCTTCTTCTAGCGATCAGATGGGATTTGATTTTGGCGAACGATGCCCCGCTGGCGACAGTGCGCAGACCGCTACGCGCTGTGCATACTGTCGGTTAGAGATTGAGGTGCCGACTTGGTATGCGGATCAAGCGCAGTTGCACTTTTGCGACGTGTCCTGCCGCCGTGCTTGGACAGAGGCTATGCCCTCGTTAGAGGTTTGCTTAGGAGAAACTTCCAAACGGCGGGGGGCCAATTGGGAACTCCAAGCGCTAAAGGCGCGGACTCGTGATGGCTTCATCTGCCAAGTATGTGGGGTCAGTGAAGAGAAACTGGGGCGCCAGCTTGACGTACATCACAAGATTCCTTACCGCAGTTTCTGCTCCAATATAGAGGCCAATAAACTGGAACATCTAATTTCGGTTTGCCCTTCTTGCCACTCTAGGTTGGAAGCCGAGTTGCGCCAAGATATTCCTCTTTTTGCGAGATTTTGACCTTTCTGTATGCTAGGAGCCGAGGCCATATAGAAACCCCCTCTTGCATGTTGGATATTAGATGCGTATTTTGTATTGAGTTATGTGAAACGATCTCAGGCTTCTCTACACGCTCTTCAATTAAGCTATTGTTGTAAGGGTCGCTAAGGGAGAGGAACCATGAGTGCGGTGATGGGAGGTGGTGCGGCCTTGGAGCGACGAGGCGGCGGTCTAGCGCACGAAGTTGCGCTACAACATCTCAAAACTTAAATCTCTCATTGGAGGGTCAATTATGAGCGGTTGTGCAGTTAGTAAACTTGTTCGGAATAGATTGTTGTCCTGCCTGAGTTCGTTCTTTCTGGCGGCCACTTTGATGTCGGCTCCGACGGCTGAAGCCCAAGATGTGCTGAGCTTTGGCGATGCTACGATTGCCAATCAGATGTACGAGGCCGGGGTGGCGATAGAGGCTTTGGAGTTACCTGTGGCTTCGGGGGGTAACGGCGACTTGACTTATAGCTTGTCGCCGGAGGTGCCAGGTCTGACGTTTGATCCCGCATCTCGGATGCTTTCGGGTACGCCTTCGGATGTTGTCACCTTCCCGGAAAAGAAATTTTCTGTGATGATCTACGAAGTGAGGGATGCCGACGGCGATACGGCCACGTTGACCTTTAATATTTCAGTAGAGGAAGAGAACGTAGCTCCGAGCTTTGGCGGTGCTACGGTTGACGATCAGATGTTCTCTGCCGGGATGGCTATAGAGGCTTTGGAGTTACCTGTGGCTTCGGGGGGTAACGGCGATTTGACTTATAGCTTGTCGGAGGTGCCAGGTCTGACGTTTGATCCCGCATCTCGGACGCTTTCAGGTACGCCTTCGGAAGTGGCTATTTCTGTGATGATCTACGAAGTGAGGGATGCCGATGGCGATACGGCCACGTTGACATTTAAGATAAAAGTCGATACGAGGCCGAGCTTTGAGGGGGCGACGGTTGCCGATCAGTCATACCAGACAGGTGAGAATATAAGAATTCTGAGACTGCCTACGGCTTCGGTGGGAGAATATGAGGCTCCTCCGAGATACAGCTTGTCGCCGGAGGTGCCAGGTCTGACGTTTGATCCCGCGTCTCGGACGCTTTCAGGTACGCCGACTGTAGCCGGGACGTATGAAATGACCTACCGGGTAGAAGATTCCGATACTAATATGGAGGATAGCGACGCTGAGGAATTGACCTTTACGATTTCGGTGGAGCTTACCTTCGCAGCGGTCGTTGCGGGGCAAACAATCTTTACTGCAGGTGAAGAGATAAAACAGCCTTGGGAGTTGCCAGTAGGTCGGTCCGCCGACGCTCTGACATACAGCTTGGACGGAGATTTGCCGCCGGGGCTGGTGTTTGATGCCGATGCTCGGACGCTTTCGGGTCTGCCACCTGCTGATGTGTTGTATGACGAGTCATATGCGTTCACGTATCGGGCGGAGGATTCCGATGGCGATTCGGCGGAGTTGAGCTTCACGATTGTAGTGAATGGCATGCCTAACTTCGGTGATCAGGTTGTGGAAGACCAGATGTACACCGCGGGCGATGAGGTGAGCCTATCTCTGCCGACGGCAGTCGGTGGGAATGTAGCGTTGACGTATAGCTTGGACGGAGATTTGCATCCGGGTTTGATGTTTGATGCCGCGTCCCAGACGATTTCGGGTACGCTGCCGACGGATGTTTTGTACTTTGAGGGATGTGTATTGATGTATCGGGTTGCAGATGAAGATGGCGATTCGGCGGAGTTGAGTTTCACGATCTCGGTGGATGGTATGCCTAGCTTTGGTGATCAGGTCGTGGAAGACCAGATGTACGCCGCGGGCGATGAGGTGAGCCTATCTCTGCCGTTGGCGGTTGGTGGGAATGTGGTGTTGACGTATAGCTTGGACGGAGATTTGCCATCGGGTCTGGCGTTTGATCCCACGTCCCAGACGATCTCGGGTGAGTTGTCGCCTAATGTGTCATATTCTCCCGAGGGATATGCGTTGACTTATCGGGTTGCAGATGAAGATGGCGATTCGGCGGAGTTGAGCTTCACGATCTCGGTGAATGGTATGCCCTTCTTTGAGGGATCTGTTACGAATCAGTGGATTCCTGAAGGGGAGGAGATGGCTCCGTTAGAATTGCCTGCGGCTTTGGGCGGCAACGGCGACTTGACGTATAGCTTGGACGGAGATTTGCCATCGGGTCTGGCGTTTGATCCCACGTCTCGGACGATCTCGGGTACGCCAGCGCTTAATGTATCGCATCCTGCCGAGGGATATGCGTTGACTTATCGGGTTGCAGATGAAGATGGCGATTCGGCGGAGTTGAGCTTCTTCCTAACAGTCGACGGTACACCTACCTTTTTTGACGCGACCATTGAGGATCGAATCTTGCGCCAGAATGAGGCGATGGCTCCGTGGGAATTGCCAGTGGCTGCGGGTGGCAACGGCGACTTGACATATAGTTTAGATATGAATGTGCCGGGGCTGACCTTCGACGCTGTATCTCGGACGCTTTCGGGCATGCCGACGGACACTGGGGTGTATCGTTTGATCTATCGGGTGGCGGATATCGATGGCGATTCGGCTGAGTTAACCTTTCACATAACGGTAGATGGGGCGCCCAGCTTTAGCGGGGACGTGGCCAACCAGACGTACATAGAAGGTGAGGCGATTGAAGGCTTGGTGTTGCCTCTGGCTTCGGGCGGCAACTTGCTCTCGCTAAATCCGGACGGCGAAGCCGTGTTCGGCGAGTTGACTTATACTCTGGATAACGTGCCGCCGGGTTTGACCTTTGACCCCAACCCCATGTCGCCGATGCTTTCGGGTACACCGACGGAGGTTGGAACGTATGCGTTGACGTATACGGCCCACGATACCGACGACAATATGACTGCTGAGGACGCTGCTATTCTCAGCTTTGAGGTCCGGGTGGAAGAATCGGCTACGGATCGTTTTGCGGAACTCAACGAACAGATCTTGTCCAAGTACGCATTGGCTATTGCCGATGGAACGAATCGCGCCATTGAAGATCGCCTTGAGCAGATGGACAGAGTTGGCGATAAGAATAGGTCTTTCCGCTTCGCTGCTGAGTCCACTCTCTACGATATGATTCAGTCTGGCCGGATATTCGAGAATCGTCCGGTTAATCTAGCACAGGTTATGAATGGCTCGTCCTTTGCAACCCCGTTTGGTTTTGGTAGAGGATGCATTCTTTGTCCTGGTAGCCCCACATTTTGGGGCCGGGGAGACTACGGCCGAATGTCGAGCGACGACGGTTCACTAGATTGGGAGGGCAACCTAACCCGTGCTCAGATTGGTTTGGATGCCAGGCCAGGTGCCGAGGTGCTAACCGGGTTGGCTCTATCGTGGGCCCAAGGATCTTTCGATTATTCCGCCCCGTTGCTCGGTGAAGAGCGAGTTGACGGTACTTATACGCCCCGCATGTTGAGCCTGCATCCTTATGTCGGGTTTTCGCCAGGGCGGCTTGGAGTATGGTTGACGGCGGGCTTAGGGCGCGGCGACATCGAGGTTGACGACGAACAGGGAACCGTAGGCCAACAGTCGAGCGATACATCGCTGCGGACTGCAAGTGTAGGGGCTAGCGGCGACTTGCTCGCCAGCGGGCCGACTCAGCTGCGGGTCAAGGCTGCTGCTACTGTCGCACAGGTCGAGATCGAGGGGGGAGAAGTCGAGGATGGAAAAGGAAACCGGATCGCCGAGCAGACCGTGAGTGCTAACCGCCTGAGGTTGGCACTCAAAGGCTCCCATGCTTACGATGTGGGCATGGATGGGCAGATGACACCCCAGCTAGAGGTCGCTCTGCGTCAAGATGGTGGCGACGGACAGACCGGGGCCGGCGTAGAAGTTAGCGGTGGCCTGCGTTATGAGGGAGGTGGCTTCACGCTCGAAGCTATGGCGCGGAGTCTGGTAAGTGACGGCGACGACGAGGTCGAGTACCAAGAATGGGGTGCACATCTGTTGCTCCAGCGCTCGGCTGGCATCGGTGGGCGAGGGTTATCCTTGCGGGTGATGCCGACCTACGGTACGCAGGCAAACAGCTTGACGCTATGGGAGCGTAGCGTAGCCGAGATAGCGGACCGAGGTGCTATGAACGCACAAGGACAGCTCAGAACAGAGGTCGGTTACGGTTTAGCTGCGCCCGGTGGTCGGGGAGTGTACACTGTGTATAGCGGAATGACTCAAGCGCCAAAGCGAATGCAGTTGCGCTTAGGTACGCGTTTTGAGGTGGACTCGTCGATGTCAGTGAGTCTTGAGAGTACGCGCTGGCAACGCATGGCCAGTGCCGCTGAACACGGCCTCCTGTTGCGTGGACGCTTGGTCTTTTAACTGATTCCTACATATGTAGCACAGTATATGACACACGCTTCCGGAGCTTAGCTTTGGAAGCGTGTGTCGTATTATGCTGTGGCCCGTCTTTCTCTATTTTGTATTCTCATTCGATCTCACCTCCACAGCCGGACGAGTACATAACTATTGTGTCCGGTCTGCCTCGTTCTGGTACCTCGATGGTGATGCAGATGTTGGCTGCGGGCGGATTGCCGCCCCTAACAGACGGCGTTCGTGGGGCCGATGCTGATAATCCCAGGGGATATTACGAGTTCGAGAAGGTCAAGCAGTTAAAAAAAGACACTACATGGCTCGAATCGGCGAAAGGTAAAGCAGTCAAGGTCATATCCCAATTGCTCGACCAGTTGCCGCTTCACAAGCCGTACAAGATTGTTTTTGTCCTCCGGAAAATGGACGAGATTTTGGCTTCTCAGCGGGCGATGTTAGCGCGGCGATGGCAGCCATCTGATCGGATTTCCGACGCCGAGATGGCTGCGGCCTTCGGTCGGCACTTGAATGCAGTGCAACAGTGGTTGGCAGAGTACCCACAAATGGAGGTGCTCTATGTCAACTACTCCGCTGTCTTGTGCGACCCGCTTGCCGCGAGCCACGAGATCAAGACCTTTCTCGCTCGCCCTTTAGAGGTGCGGCAAATGGCTAACGTGGTAGACGAGAGCCTGTACCGCCAGCGTATATCCTGACTGTTTGCTGAGTCCTTCGCATTAACTTTACCGACCAAACCGTATGAGTATCGAGCAGATTCGCAATTTCTCCATTATTGCCCACATTGATCACGGGAAATCAACGCTAGCGGACCGCCTGCTTGAAAAAACTGCGACCCTGACGGCCAAACAGATGCAGGAGCAGGTCCTCGACAATATGGATTTAGAGCGCGAGCGGGGCATTACAATCAAAGCCCACGCCGTGCGAATGCACTATCAGGCAGCCGATGATAGGATCTATCAATTAAACTTGATCGACACCCCGGGACACGTGGATTTTACCTATGAAGTATCGCGGAGTTTGGCGGCCTGCGAAGGGGCGGTATTGGTCGTTGATGCTACACAGGGAGTAGAAGCCCAGACTGTGAGTAATTTGCTGTTGGCGCTAAACAGCGACTTGGTCGTTATCCCGGTGCTCAATAAAATCGACATGCCCGCAGCCCAAGTCGAGGCGGTACAGCAACAGGTGCTTGACCTGCTGGGAGGAGAAGCCGAGGATATTTTACAAATTAGCGCCAAAGAGGGGGTTGGGGTTGAGGAGGTGATGGGAGCTATTGTCGATCGCATACCACCGCCGGCCGGGCGTCAGCAGGAGCCGTTGCGAGCGCTGATTTTTGATTCGCTCTACGACCAGTACCGAGGGGTAATTTGCTTTATCCGAGTCGTTGATGGAAGCATCCACAAGGGGCAGAAGATCCGCTTTCATTCTACCGGACGACACTACGAAGTCGAAGAAGTCGGCCATTTGGTCTTAAACCGAGTGCCAGCTCGAGCACTTGAGACCGGCGAAGTCGGCTATTTCATCGCTGGAATCAAAGAACTGGCCGAGGCCCATGTCGGAGACACGGTCGTTGATGCAGAGGTGGAGGTAGAGCCATTGCCTGGATACCAACCGCTCAAACCCATGGTTTTCAGCGGCCTTTATCCCGTTGTCCCAGAGGAATACGAAGCTCTGCGCGACGCTTTAGAGCGGCTCAAGCTCAACGACGCCGCGTTCTCTTACGAGCCGGAGACCTCGCCAGCATTGGGCTTTGGTTTTCGTTGCGGATTCCTAGGCCTGCTGCACATGGAGATCGTCCAAGAGCGCCTTGACCGCGAGTACCAGGTCGAAATCATCACGACCCTCCCCAATGTGCTCTACGAGATTCTGACCAAGGATGGGGAACTGATCGACGTGGACAACCCTTCTTTGCTGCCGCCTGCTGCTGATATCGATGAGGTGCGCGAGCCGATTCTCGCCGTCCAGATATTGGTGCCGAGGGATTACATCGGCGCAGTGATGAAAATCTGTACCGACCGGCGCGGGAGCTACCGCAATACGGAGTATCTCGATGGCAGCCGGGCGATCCTGAGCTTTGAGATGCCTTTGGCCGAAGTAGTGATTGACTTCTACGATCGTCTCAAGTCCGTGTCGCGGGGCTATGCGTCATTCGATTACGAGCATCTGGCGATGCGGGCTGGCCTACTATCTAGGCTCGACATTATGATCAATGGCGAGCCGCTGGACGCGCTCTCCGTGATCATCCATCGCGACAAGGCCTATGAGTGGGGCCGGCAACTCTGTACTAAACTCAAGGAGTTAATTCCACGACAGATGTTCGAGGTGATCATCCAAGGAGCGGTGGGAAGTAAGGTGATTGCCCGTGAGGTGGTCAAGCCGTTCCGCAAAAATGTGACGGCCAAGTGCTACGGCGGCGACGTGACCCGCAAACGCAAATTGCTCGAAAGGCAGAAGGAAGGCAAAAAGCGCATGAAGCAGTTTGGGAAGGTGGAAATTCCCCAAGAAGCGTTTTTGGCCGCGCTCAAGATGGAAGCCTGAGTTACGAGGAAGAGGCGTACTGGCCGACCCTGCGTACCCTAATCCCGAAAAAGCAAATAATGGCGTTGAGCCTCTATATCCACGTACCGTTTTGCCCCCAACGTTGCCCCTACTGCGCCTTTGCTACGGTTGTTGGCCAAGAAGACCGCCACAGCCTATATGCCGAAGCGATCTGCCGAGAAATCGAATCTTGGGGCCATTTGTCAGGGCCGGTGGAGACTGTATTTTTGGGCGGGGGTACTCCTAGCCAAGTCAATCCTGCACTAATCGGACAGATGCTCGAGACAGTTGAGCGGCATTTGGAGCTACATTCAGACGCGGAGATTTCCGTTGAAGTCAACCCCGGAACCGTTGACCGCGAGAAATTTGCAAGGCTAAAGGCGCTGGGGTTCAACCGCATCAGTATTGGCGCACAGGCTTTTCGAGATGCCGATTTGCGCCGCTTGGGTCGGCAACATAGCGCAGCCGATGTTGAAAGAGCGTATGCAGCGGCTAGAGTGGCTGGTTTTGCCAATGTGAGCTTGGACTTGGTGGCCAATGTACCTAAAACCTCAGAGGCCGATTGGCACTTTAGCGTTAAGCGGGCTATCGCTTTGGCTCCAGAGCATCTTTCGGTCTATAGCCTTACTATTGAAGAAGGCACGATCTTCGCCCAACGACAGTATCAGGGCCTGCTAAAACCTGTTTCGGACGACGGACAAGCTCGCACCTTGGAGTGGACGGATGCACAGCTAGTGGCGGCTGGCTATGAACACTACGAGATTTCAAACTACGCCCGTCTTGGATATCGCTCGTGCCATAACTGGGGCTACTGGACAGGAGTTCCTTACTTAGGTGTTGGGCTCGGGGCCCATAGCTTTATTGGTGGGAAGCGATTTTGGAATACGCGAGATATTGATGCCTATCTCGATGCTATGTACCAAGGTCGGTCGCCGTGTACAGGGGAGGAGACCATAGCCCCGAGCACGGCCCGCAGGGAACGTCTGTGGTTGGGTTTGCGCACCATAGAGGGGGTTGCATTGACGGCGGAAGAGGTCGGTCGCGTACAGAGCAGCAGGCACTTTGTTGATTTGGAGAGAGTTGGATACGTCGAGCTCGAAAGCCAGAGATTGCGTTTGACTAGGGCGGGGTTTTTGCTGGCTGACGCCTTGAGCGTGGAACTGGACCAGATCGTGGAAGAGGGACAATAGGACGCTGCAATAAAAAAGGCCGTTCCTTGCTAGGAACGGCCTTTTTTATAAGTGGTGGGGGGAGCAGGATTCGAACCTACGAAGGCATAAGCCAACAGATTTACAGTCTGCCCCGTTTGACCGCTTCGGTATCCCCCCGGCTAATTTTCAGGTGCCGCTGGCTAGCGTTTTAAGCACCTGATGCCGCGAAGGATGGCGCAGCTTGCTGAGTGCCCGCTCTTTGAGCTGGCGGATGCGCTCGCGCGTGAGATTCATCATGTCGCCGATTTCCTCGAGCGTCAGGGCTTCGTTGCCGTCGAGGCCAAAGTAGAGCCTGATAATGCGCAATTCGCGCTCCTCAAGGGTTTCCAAGGCCGTCTCTAGCTGTTCCCGGGCCGATTGGCTCAGGATATCGGCATCTGGGGCTGCGGCCGTATTGTCGGCCAAGGTGTTGAGCAGGCTGCGCTCGTCGTCGTCGGTGAAGGATTCGTCGAGCGAACACACGGCGCGGGCGCTGAGGATGGTCTCTAGAACCTCTTCGGCCGGGACTTCGAGTTCCGCGGCGATTTCCTCTATGCCAGGCTCACTGGCGCGATGCTGCCCCAATTTGCGCGATGCTTTGGAAATATCCTTGAGTAAACTGACCTTGTTGAGAGGAAGACGCACGGTGCGCACGTGCTCGGCGAGGGTTTGGAGAATGGACTGGCGGATCCACCAAACCGCGTATGAAATGAATTTGTAGCCCTTGGTACCATCGAAGCGGTCGGCCGCCGTGATGAGGCCGAGATTGCCGGCGCTAATCAGATCGGATAGAGACAATCCGCGGTTTTGGTACTTCTTGGCGACATCAACGACAAACCGCAAATTGGCACTAATCATTTCTTCACGAGCGTTCATATCGCCATTTTTGATGCGGTCGGCCAGTTCTACTTCGCGTTCTCTCGAAAGGGGCGTGGACTCAGCAATATCGTCGAAATAGAGTCTCAGGGTGTTTTCTTCATCGTGTAGATTGTGCATAGAGCCTCTCAGCTTTGCCGTACAAAAGGCTACCTGCCCGTCAGGTTTTTGCCTCTCGCCACAGCACTAAATGCCTTGGTGCATATGGTAAGCGAAAAATAAGTATTGGCGAAACTAAATGATTATACATAAGGAGTAGCACTGCGTCAAGTCGTTTGCAAGGGGGTTTGCATGTGCTAAGTGAGGCGGTGGTGTTCGCCAGCCTCGTCCCAATCCACTAAGCTATGGCCATTTAGATCCCAGACCACTTGGCCCGCTCTCAACGTTAGCTCACATTCGAGTTTTTGTCGCCCCTTCATGCGAGTCCGGCCCGAATCAACAAAGGCAAAATCCCCTTCGTGCAGGGCAAAAGCCGCTAGATCGGCTTCAGTTCCGATACTCAGATGTCCTAGCTGGGGGTGTCTGATTACCTCGGCTGGTCTGCACGTCGAGCGATAGACGACCTCTGGGAGGGACATACCGAGGTTCAGGAATTTGGACATAGTTATGGGCATGGTGGCGTTGGGCAGCATGCGACTGGATTTGTGTAGATCCGTACTGATGGTATCCGGGGGAAAATCTTGTGCCATGGCGGGCACGGCAATGCGGAACCAGAAAGAGCCGTTGCCATGGCCTGTGTCAAAGACGATGCCGCGCTGTCGAGCTTGGCGCACGTAGTCTGCGACTTTTTTGTCGGCGTCGAGCAGGGGGATATGGGCAGCATAGAGGTGCGTGTGGATGTCCCCTCGACTCATGCGCTCGAGCAATTCCTCGTATGTGCGGGTGGGGCGGGGGGCAAAGTCGATCATGGCGATGGAATCGCTCTGTCGCGCCGCCTCGATTGCGCCACCTGCTGACTCCCAACCCGGGCCGCCGAAGTGGGCTGACTTGGCTCCGACGACGTGCTCGCGGTACTGCTCAATTGCCGCGGCGCAGGGCGCGGGGTCCATTTCGCTGACGTCTTGTTCGGGCGCACCGATCATGCCAGCGCCGACGATATTGACGAAGGCCAAGACACGGGTCTGAGCGGGGTCAATGATGGTGCGCTTGAAATCGGCAAAATCCTTCCACCCAGCGCCGCCTGTATCTACTACGGTGGTCACGCCGTAGGGCAGAGCATGCTGGTCGGGGAAGAGCCAGCCCTGATACCCTCCATAGACGTGGACGTGGATATCGATTAAGCCTGGGGTGACATAGAGACCGGACACATTGATGAGCTTTGCTGAACTGGGCTCAATCCGGTCGGCGACCGCGGCGACTAGCCCGTCCTTAATGGCAATATCGGCTGGGCCGTTGAGGTTATTTTTGGGATCAATGAGATGCCCCCCTTGGATGATGAGATCAAAGTCGTCGCTCATAATGGCCGTCCTTTCGCTCATGGGCCGTGTGCTGGAAGCTAGAGTAGAATAACCAACAGGCCAAGGTGAAAGCAAGGGCTGGGCTCGCATTGCACAGAATGATTTTTTTTGGCAGATTTTCTCTGTCTAAAAACTGCCTTATTTAGGAGGAATACATGGCACGAACTGTGAAAGTAGCCGTCACTGGGGCGGCTGGCCAAATCGGCTACGCTATATTGCCGCGTTTAGCCTCGGGCGAAGTCTTCGGCCGCGACGTCCGGGTTTCGCTGCACTTGCTGGAGATTACTCCGGCGCTCAAAGCCCTCGAAGGCGTGGTTATGGAACTCGACGACTGCGCCTTTCCGCTGCTCGACGACATCGCAATTACCGACCAAGCTGAAGTGGCTTTTGACGGGATTAATTGGGGGCTACTGATTGGCTCCAAGCCACGCGGTCCCGGCATGGAGCGGGGCGACTTAATTCGGGAAAACGGCCCGATATTCGTCAGTCAAGGTCAGGCTCTGGCCCGAGCCGCCGCGGATGTGCGGGTCTTGGTGGTGGGCAATCCGGCCAATACTAATGGCTTAATTGCCATGAGCCACGGCCAGCAGGCTGGCATCCCCCGCGACCGCTTCTACGCGATGACCCGGCTGGATCAAAACCGCGCCCAAGCCCAGCTTGCCCGAAAGGCCGGAGTCAAGGTCTCGGCGGTGACTAATATGGCCATCTGGGGCAACCACAGTGCCACGCAGTACCCGGATGCCGAGAACGTGCGCATTGAGGGGCGTCCAGCGCACAACGTCATAGGCCATCACGCTTGGTTGCGCGAGGAATTTATCCAAATCGTCCAGCAGCGGGGCGCGGCTGTCATCGACGCTCGTGGCTTGTCGTCGGCCGCATCGGCTGCCAATGCCGCGCTCGACCACATCGTCAGCGTGGAGAGCACCACGCCAGCAGGCGACTTTTTCTCGGCTGGCGTCTATTCGGACGGCAGCTATGGGATTGACGAGGGGTTGATGTTCTCCTTTCCCATTCGCAGTAACGGCCAAGGTGGCTGGGAGATCGTGCAGGGCTTGGAGTTGAGCGATTTCGCCCGTGCGAAAATTAGGGCCACTGAAGACGAGCTCAAAGAGGAACGAGCGGTTATCGCCGATCTCTTGGGCTGATATGTTCCAAGATCCCAAGCGCTATCAAACCAAACACCACTATGTCACCGCCGCCGGTGCCGATTTGGTGGAGGTATTGGCCCCCCAAGACGGGGAGCGCATCCTCGACTTGGGCTGCGGCACGGGGCAACTGAGTGCTCAGATTGCCGCAATCGGGGCTGAGGTCGTTGGCGTCGACTTGTCGGCCGAGATGATTGAGGCCGCCCGCGAGCAGTTCCCGAGTCTGTCCTTTACTGTTGGCGATGCAAGAGATTTTTCCTTTACCGAGTCGTTCGATGCGGTCTTTTCTAATGCAGCTCTGCACTGGATCAAGCCACCGGAAGAGGCACTTGCGTGTATTGCCGCTTGTCTGGGGCAGGGTGGGCGTTTCGTCGCTGAGCTAGGCGGTGGACGGAATATCGCTACCATCAGTCAGAGCCTGATTGATCAATTGGCCGTGCGAGGCTTCTATCCACAGTTGCCTTGGTATTTTCCCAGTTTGGGTGAGTACGCGCAGCTCTTGGAGCAGGCTGGGCTGCGCGTTGCTTATGCCAGCCACTTTCCCCGTCCAACGCCTCTAGAAGGCGAAAGCGGGTTGCGCGACTGGATGGAGATGTTCGCCGAGACGCTTATAGAGGACGTTCCGCCGTTGATGCGCGCAGGGCTGTGGGACGCAGTAGAGGACGCTGTCCGCCCGGCATTGTACGGCGATGGAGGTTGGTACGCCGACTACTGGCGTCTGCGCGTAGTCGCCTACAAAGAGTAAGCGTCCGCTGTCTATGAAGCCACGCCACGTAATTGGGGACTGGAAGGCATTTTGGTGGATGAGCTTTTTGCCGTGGCCGCTCAACTCGGCCTAAAAGGAGATGTTTCATGACTGAAACGTGGCGCGGAATCATGCCGATTGTAGTGACTCCCTTTACCGAGAGCTACGCGCTCGATGAAGCGGCCTTGCAGGACTTGGTCGCCTTCAGTATTGAAGCGGGTGCTACGGGCTTAGTTGGGCCAGCTAATGCTAGCGAATTTTCGACCCTTTCCGACGAGGAACGCCGCCGTTGGATCGAGCTCGTCGTCGCTGCGGCCGCTGGTCGAGTACCGGTAGTGGCCTCCGTCACCTCCGGCCATGTCCTGCCAGCCGTGGCCATCGCTCAGTTTGCCCAAGACGCGGGAGCCGACGGGATCATGTCCATGCCGCCGCACGTACTGCGCGTTGACCAAGAAGGCTGCTACGCCTTTTACCAGCAGTTGGCAGACGCAGTTGAGGTCCCGATCTGCGTGCAGAATTTCGACGCGCCGGTCGGAACGCCCATGAGCGGAGAGTTGTTGGGGCGGATGTGCCGCGAACTAGCGGGGGTCGATTACATCAAGGAAGAGACTGTGCCCGAGCCTTGGCAGGTCAGCCGTACGCTGGCCTTGGCAGGCGCGGCCTGCAAGGGCGTCTTGGGTGGCAAAGGGGGAGTCTATTTGCTTGACGAATATCGGCGCGGTGCCTGCGGCAATATGCCGGGCTGTCATGTGACCGACGCTATGGCGGCGATTTGGGATGCCCTTGAAGCGGGCGACGACGAGACGGCGCGGGCGCGCTTTGATCAGCTCCTGCCGCTGATGAACTACGAGCGGCTCTACGGAATTGCGATCTACAAGTGGATTTTGCAAAAGCGCGGGTTGATTAGCTCGACGGTCTGCCGGGCGCCCGTGCCTGTCCTCGACAGCGACGCGCTGACCGAATTAGAGATCATTTGGTCGGGCGTCGCACCGCTCTTCCGAAGGTGAAGTGGCTACTTACAAACAGCGCATTGAGCGCGACGGCTTTTGCATTATCGAGCAAGTGATTCCCGAGACTGCGATCGAAGAGATATGTGCCGCGATCGTAGCGGCTGTCGAGCGCAATCGCCGGCATTCCGAATCCGAATTGGCCGCAATTCGCCGCCGCGGTCACCGAATCGGCAACCTAGGTGTGTCCCAACTCAGACAAGTCATCAATCAGGTACAATCCTTTGCTCCGTACTTGGCCGACCTGCGGCTCCTAGCGGTGGTCGAGTCTTTTTTTGGGGCTTGGGCGCGGATTTCCTGCACCGACTGCGTGGTCAATCACCCGGGCAATGCGCGGGGCTATTGGCACGCCGACTGGCCTTATAACGCAACGAATGCCTCGCACATCCCCGCGCCGTACCCAGACGCGGTTCTACATCTTTCGACTATCTGGATGCTGACGCCGTTTACCGTTGAGACGGGGGGAACTGTTGTGGTGCCGGGCAGTCACCGCTGGCCGTGCAACCCCGCGGCTGGGGACATGGCTGAAATGGATCGAGACGCGCCCTATCCGACCGAACGCCAGATTGAAGGAGCGGCCGGCAGCGTTTTGGTGTACGACAGTCGGCTTTGGCATGCGGTGGCGTCTAATCGAAGCGCACGCGATCGCGTTGCCCTCATCGTGCGTTATGCTCCGTGGTGGCTAAACCTGAATCCCACGCTCATTGGTCGGCCTGAACACGAGGCAATGGTGGTAGAGACCGGAGGTAAAAACTACGAGATGATGCCGCTTGAGCGGGAAATTTTTGACCGATTGCCCAAAGAGGTCAAGCCGCTGTATCGCCACTGGGTTGCGCCGTCTGCCCAGCCTGATGAAGTGCGCGGGCGCTGATGCCCAAGACACCGAGAAAGCCCTCGGAGTCGCGATGGTCGAAGTCCCCGATGGCCTCCATGGAAGCGGTGTCCTCACTGTAGAGCGAGTGGGGGGCGTCGCTGGCTGCGCAAAAGGCGACTTGACCCTTGTAGAGTGACACGGAGATGGTCCCCGTCGCCAATTGATTAAAATGCTCGATGAGCTTCCAACTCGCTTGAGTCGCCGTGTCAAACCAATAACCTTGGTAGATTTGTTCGGCAACAAACCCGGAAACAACGGTAAAAATCTGCCGGGCGCGGCGATCGAGAATGAGCTGGAGTAAGTAATCGTAGCACTGGCCAAGTAGCGCTAGGGCCGGTGCTTCATAGACACCGCGCGACTTAATGCCGACGAAGCGGTTTTCCACTGCGTGTAAGCCAATGCCGACCCCGTGCCGCCCAGCGATGGCGTTGCTCTGCTCAATGGCCTCGACCGGGCCGACGGCGTGGCCATTGATGGCGCTTGGGACGCCTCGTTCAAAGCGCACGGTAAAAAACTCCGTTGTATCTGGAGCCTGTTGCGGAAAACAGCCCATGCCGGGCGCGATTAGGCTAGTCGCGGTATCTAAGGCTTCGAGCTGGCCGGCCTCGTGCGTCAGCCCGAGCATGTTAGCGTCCGTGGAGTAGGGCTTATCTGGGGTGGCGGTTATGGGCAGGCCGTGTCCCTGACAGTAAGCGATCATTTCGCTGCGCCCACCAAAGTTTTGCAAGAAGGCCGGGTCGCGCCAGGGAGCATACACTTCGATCTGCGGGGCGAGCATTTGCGCTGCCAATTGGAAACGGACTTGGTCGTTGCCCCGCCCGGTGGCTCCGTGCGCCATGACTTGGATGCCGCGCTCCTGCATGTGGGGCAACATGCCAGCCACCGTCACGTGCCGGGCGATGCCGGTGGTGTTCCAATAGCCTCCCTCGTAGCGGGCTTGAGCTTGGACGAGTTGGACACCAGCTTGGCAAATGGCCTCTCTGCGGTCGTCGAGGATCATCTCAGCAGCTCCACAGGTTTGCATCCGGCTCCGTATGTCTTCGATGCGCTCCTCGTCGGGTTGGCCTAGATCGGCGGTATAGGCGACGACCTCTAGGCCTTGGGATTGCAGCCAGTGAGTGATGGTACAGCTATCGAGGCCACCGGATGCGGCCAACATGACCTTCTGCCCCTTTAGATCGGCGATATTCATGGTTGCTCCTTTTGCGATATAGAGAATAATATAATAAATAAAAATTATAAATCAATAATAATTATTACTACTCGCGATGAGTGAACCGCGCTTTATCTTGACAGTTTTCGCCCGCAAGAATATCATTAACGAATGCTCATTGACGCACATAATCATCCCAATTGGCACGGATTTAACGCCGCCAAAATCCTGCGTAATATGGATGAGCAGGGCATTGACCAGATGTGGCTTTTCTCATGGGAAGTCCCGGCAAATGAATACTCGCCTTCGTATCATTCGGTGTTGCCCCCTACGGGCTGGGGGATTCCCTTCGAAGATGTGCTGGCCGTTGGCAGGGAAGCGCCCGATCGCTTTATCCTCGGCTATATGCCGCATCCCAAGCGGCCCGACGCGATAGATCGGCTCAAGGCCGCAGTCGAGATCCATGGCGTACAGGTCGCCTCCGAACTGAAAGTGCGCCTGCCGTTTGACGATCCAGACGCGCTGCGCCTGTACGAGGCTTGCGGCGCAATGCGTTTGCCCATTACGATCCATCTCGACTATCCAATTGACCACGGCCGCGGCGATTATCCGCGCCCTAACTGGTGGTACGGCGGCAGCCTCGACGCGCTTGAACGCGCAATTGTAGCTTGTCCGCAGACGGTTTTTATCGGTCATGCCCCTGGGTTCTGGGCCCATATTTCAGGGGATGATCGCTACGCCAAGGAGAGCTATCCGAGCGGGCCGGTGTTGCCCAATGGACGCTTGGCGCTGATGATGCGCCGGTACCGCAACCTATATGCCGATCTGTCGGCCGGGTCGGGCTTGCGTGCGCTGCAAAGGGACCGAGACTTCGGGCGCGATTTTCTCCTCGAATTTCAGGACAAATTGCTCTTTGGTCGAGACTGCTTTGACACTCAGCTAATGGATTTTCTGAGCCCCCTCGAGCTACCTGCGGAAACCTTTGACAAGATCGCCTATCAAAACGCCGAGCACCTCTTGTCTTCCTACTTAGACGCGCCGGGCTAAGGTTAATCATGGGAGTATGGGAAGCCGCGGGCTTAATGGTCCTGTCCTTCGCGCTGTTGGCCAAATGCGCCGACTATCTGGTCGAGGGAGCCATTGATATTGCGCGTTATCTCCATGCCCCACCGATATTGATCGGCATCGTCATAGTCGGCATTGGCACTACCTCGCCCGAGCTGGCGGTCTCCGTGACCGCCGCCCTCAAAGGCTCGCCCGAAGTGGCGCTGGGCAATGCCGTAGGGTCGGTCATTTACGACGATGGCTTGGCCCTGCCCATGGCCGCATTTTTTGCCACTGCGGCCATTCCCATCGACCGCATCGTGCTGCGCTCGGCCGCGATTTTTCTCATCACTGTAGATCTAGTGGCTTGGTACATGGCCTCCGACGGGACGCTGGCTCGGGTGGAAGGCGGTATCTTGGTAGGGCTTTTTGTCCTATACCTAATATACTCGTTCTGGGAACAGAAACGGCGACCTCGTACTGAGATCGAGGCGGCTGTCCCTCGGCGCAGCCTCTGGATGGTAGTGTTGCTATTCGTCTGTGGCTTGGCTGGCGTGGTTGTCAGTAGCCACTTTATCGTCAAAGCCACTCCGGTAGTGGCGGCGGCCTTGGGGCTGCCGGATGTCGTCATCGGCTTGGTGGTCGTGGCCTTGGGCACTTCGATACCCGAAATCGCCACCTGCATTGTCGCCGCCCGCAAAGGCCAAGGGGCTTTGGCGGTGGGCAACATTCTCGGTGCTGACATCCTCAATATCTGCTGGATTGCCGGTGCTTCGGCCTTGGCCAATCCACTGGTGGTCTCAGCCGAAGTGGTCAATTTCATGTTCCCGTGGATGTTGGCAATCGTGCTGACGATGCTCGGGTTGATGCGCATTGGCTACTCGTTAAACCGCTGGAAAGGCTTGGTGTTGTTGGTGTTGTGCATTGCTTATTTGATCGCGCTTTTTGCCACCAACCCCGGTGCGCTGGCCCCGGGCATTGAAAAAGGAGTGTAGTTTGGATCTAGGACTCAAAGACAAAGTCGCCTTGGTGACCGGAGCTAGCCGCGGCATTGGCAAACGTATCGCCGCCGCCTTGGCCGCCGAAGGTGCTCGGCTTTGCATCTGTGCGCGCGGGGCGGACGCGCTGGCGGAAGCGGCTGCCGACTTAGCAAAGGGAGGCGCAGAGGTAGAGGCGACCGCGCAAGATATGACGACGGCCGAAGGCGCGCTCGCGGTGGTGGAGGCGGCGAAAAGTCGCTTTGGCGGGCTAGACATTCTCGTAAATAATGTCGGTGGCTCCAAGTGGACCCCCTTTGTCGAGATTGACGATGCCGAGTGGAACGACATCATCAATTGGAGCTTTCTTTCCGCCGTGCGGGTGAGCCGGGCGGCGATTCCATTAATGGAAGCACGTGGGGGCGGCAGCATCGTCCACATTGCTTCAATTTTTGGTCGCGAAACCGGCGGGCCTATCTCCTATAACGCCGCCAAAGCAGCGCTTATTAGCCTAGGAGCCAACTTGGCCATTGAAGCGGCGAAAAAGAACATCCGCGTCAATACCGTGGCGCCAGGCTCCATTCTCTTTCCTGGGGGAAGTTGGGAGCGGCGAATGAAGGAAAATCCAGCTCAAATCCAGGCCTTTATCGACGCCAATATACCTTTTGGTCGCTTTGGCACCCCGGAGGAGGTCGCCGATGTAGTGGCTTTTTTGACGTCCGACCGGGCGCAATGGGTGACCGGTGCCTGCATCAATGTCGATGGGGGGCAATCTAAGTCCAACATATGAACGGCTATGGGCAATGGATGTGTTGGTTAGCTTGGGTGGCAGGCGGAGTCGGCTGGCCCGCTACGGCTATGGCAGATGAGGTGGTGGCACTGAGACAACAATACAACCAAGTGTCCGCCAGCATCGACACCTTGGTCCGTCTCTATGGCGGGGACAAGCTACGCGAACTGGCAAAGCGAAAGGGAGACAGTCGGCTATTGCCAGCCGATTCCAAACTGGTACTAATGTTTTGGGCCGACGACGAAGCCGAGCTGTTTCTCAATGGACACCGGATCGGGGAGACGCGTTTGACTCCAGTCCGAGTCGAAATTCCCGTCGTGTACCTGCGCGAGTCCAATGTCTTGCGCGCCCATTGCTGGGACACGGACCGAGTCGAAAGCGGCTTTATGGCTGGTTTGTATTTGCAAGATGGCCGCAGCCGCTTGCGCAAGGTGCTAGCCACCGGCGCCGGCCAGTGGTGGGTCGATGGCCGGCGGGCCGAGCAGCGTTTTTACAACCACAGCTTGCCCGACATTCCCGCGGCCGAAGTCATCTGGGGGACGACGCTTTTTGGCGAGGTCGAATTAGAGACCCAGTTCGACGCCGCACAAGTGGCCCGTGCGGCCCGTCGTCGGCCGCTCGGAGGTGCGGCCGGCAACGCGTCGCACCAGCCCATGGAGACTCATATAGTCGTCAGCCGTCTGGTGCATCTGCAAAAGCAACGCGATGAATTGGCGCAAAAGCTCCACGCGTACCGCAGCCCCACACAGGATGTGCTCTACCAAGGAGCTGTCCGTGGGCGGCTGGCTTTCTCCCTCGGGAAAGCCAGCAAATTGGCCGAAGTCGAAAGCATAGACGCGGCGGAAAAATTGCTTGCTTGGGCCGAGGCACTACCTGCCGAGAAACGCGAACTGATTTTCCCACCAAAACAAGCTCTTAAAGGTACGAGCCATGTCGCGTCGCAGCGCACTAGGGTCGGCACAGCGCGCGGGGAAGCAGATCGCCGCCGAGATTATAAACCCCCGGCGGCACGAGGTTCAACCAAAGGTGAGGGACGGACTAGGGGAACGGGCAGAGAGCAGTCGTCCGCTCGAAGGGTCCCCATCAGTCGTAGTGCGCCGTGGGAACTGTGGGGGATTCCAACGGCCCTGCTGTTCTATCTGGGGGTGATAAGTCGGCAGTGGTGGAAGCTCTTCAGCGCGAGGGGATACAGCTCTTGAACGATGAGTTAGTTTCTGTCAGCAGGATCCTGTTAGTGCTGGCTTGCGGCGTTAGCGTTAGCTATTTGCATATGCGCCGGGCCCGACGTATGCGCCGACAGGACGAATCGTACTCGTTGAAGTTACCCCGTCTCCTGCATTTAGCTAGCTTTATAGGCTTGCTGACCGGAGCAATCGTCGGGGGGCTGGCCGCTTATTACCTCTTTTTCAATCCGCAGCTAGCAGGTGCCTTTGCGTGGATTGGCCGCTTCTCATACGTGCTGATCACTTGGGCGGCTGGTGGCCATCTGTTGAGCTTGGCATACATTAATTCGCACCTTCGGCGCGAGGAACAGGCTTGGGAAAGACAAGGAGGTCCCGGCACTAACACCTTGGGCCGCAGGAGAATGGAAAAACTAGCGGAATTGCAACGCCAAACAGCCAATTACAGCGATCGCAAGAGCAGAGACGAGGAATTAGTAGACGAGTTGGTTGGCTTTCTCGGCGACCCTTTGACGCATGTGCGCCGCGATCTGGCGCGGATTCCCCTGTACGGTTACTTGGGCACGGTCTGCGGTATCCTGCTGACCGCGCAGGAATTGAGTCAGATCGACGAGGCCACGCAGACCTTTAAGGCGCTCAGCGCTATGGCCGAGGGGTTGGTTTTGGCTTTTAAGACCACGCTCGTCGGTCTCTTGGCCTACTTGCCGCTGCGCAAAATTGCCGACTACTTGGTCCAGCGACTGGCCCGGCAGGAGGATGCTTGGGTCAGAGAGAGAAATAAAAAGTTGTGAGCCGCTATCTCAAGCGCCAAGCCGCCGAGTTTGAAGAGCACGATATTAGTAAGGAACTCTTCTTAGGCATTATGATGCTGATGTTGAGCTTGGGCATTATGATTCTCAACGCGACGCAACCGGTTTGGCGGGTGCATCGCCACGATCCACAGCCTGGGGATCGAGTCGTGCTCTACACGAGCGCGGGCATGGGGCTATCGCGCAATGGCTACACCATCGACAGCCCCTTGAGCGAGTGGGATTTCCGCCGCATGGTGCGGCATCTCGCCGCCGAACCTGAGGCTAATTTGCACTTATTTCTCAAAGGGGGTAGCCGCGAGCGACTGGCCAAACACGCATCGTTTGCCGACTCGCTGCTTTCGACCGACCAAGCCGGGGAGAAGGTGCGCTCGGCGGTCTATGTCCACACTTGGTGAGGAGCCAAGCTATTCCTTGAGTATCGCCAAGACGCCCGTGCCACCAGCTAACTCGTTGAGGAACGCGACCTGCACACCGGCGTTGCTGCGCGTCATTTCGTAGTCATCCCCCTTTCTGAGTCTGCCGTAGTGATCGACGAGAGCTTTGACTTCACCTGGTAGCGCGATGGTTTGGCCAATAGGCGCGACTTGGGCACCTGGGCTGTCGGGGCGGATATTTTTAATTAATTCGTACTGCTTGCGGAACCCGCTGCCAAAGGGTCGGTGAGTTTTGAGGTAGCCCTCTTTTACGAGTTGGGTTTCGTTGGCAGCATAGAGGTACACTGCGTTTTGCGCTGCGACTTGGGACTTGGCCTCGGCCAGTTCGGTTTTGGCCTGGGCCAACTCCTGCTCTAAGCGGCGGATGTGATCGCTTTGGCGGCGGATGCTGCTGTGGGTTTCCAACAACTCAGCGTTAAGGCGATCGGTCTCGGTGCGGAGTTGGGAGATGGTGTAACGGTCCGCTTGCTTTTCCCGTCTTAACCGATCAATTTCGATCCTTAACTGCTCATTACTCTGCTTGTATTCGGTGGCTAGTTTACTCCAGTGCCGTAGCTCTTTGTTGAGCTTTTGCACGTTTTCGAGGAGCTTGTCGTTGACCTGTTGGGTGCTATCTACTTGCGCCCGCATGTCGTCGAGCAAGCGGTTGGAGCTGTCGAGCGAATAGGTCAGCGAGTCAATGGCGGCGTTGGCGCGGACCATGTCGCTTTGCAATTGGAGCAGGAGCATCTCTTGCTCCTTATTGGTGCAGGCAGCAAGAAATAGGGCGATGAAAGGGATGAGGGAACGTTTCATTGTTAACTCCTTAAGGCGTTGGCGATGTTCTGCGATATAGGCTATCAACTTGGGCCATAGTTTGGTTCAAGTCGTTATATAGGGTACTCAGGCTGCGGGCGAGTGCGTCGAGTTTTTGGACTGAGAGCGTTTGAGTCTCGCGGGTGGCGGCGATTTTGTCTATGATCGCTTGCTGATTGCGCTGCAAGGTCTCGGTTTGTTCTTGCAGGCGGGACAACTTGTTGTTGAGCCGGCCGAACTGCGCCTGCACGTTTGCCAAGGAGTGCTTTTGGGTATCGGCGAGGTTTTGGTAGCGCAGGTCCTCCTGCCGGGAGCGTTCCTCGAGCTTGCGGTCCGTGTCGGATTGGTAGCGCAGCCGCTCTTGGCGCTCGGATTCCATTTTGTTTTGCAGCGAGTTGTTGTGATCTATTTGGGTTGCTAGCTGATTGCGGGTGCGCTTGTGGTGATCCTTTTCGTTTTGCAGGAGGGTGCGAATTTCGAATTCAGAGGCGGTCAGATTGGCTTTTTCTTCTAGCTGGCCAATGAGTCGGGTGCTTAGTTTGGAGAGGCGATTGTGGAAATCCTCCATTTGCGCCTCTAGCTGATAGCGGTGCTCTTTTTGCCGCTCGTGATTGATAAAGAGTACCAAGCCCATGACACACCCGACGACGACGGTGGTGTACGCCGCAAGGATTAGCACGTGTTTCCGCTCAAAGGGATCCGCAATGCGGAGCAGGCCCAAAAACCCGCACCAAACCAAGAGGATGCCTCCTAAAATTGCAGCAATTGTGACGTTCACAGGGCCTCAAATAGGGCAATAGACACTAAACATTAGGTTATATAAGTAATACAGCAGTCCACGAGGGCGCAACCAATGCGCGAAGGAGGTGCTTATGCAGCGGAAAGTAGCGGCTATTGATGGTCGGGGTCAGGGAGTATGTATAGAGGAAACTATGCCTGCTCTCAGCTCTGGCGAGGTAAAAGTGCAAGTGGAGGCCTCGTTGATCAGCCCAGGAACCGAATTGGGGAGGGTGGGGGCCATGCGGGAAAAACCCCAACCCGACAGGCCACCGCGTCCCTTTGGCTACACCAACGCCGGCGTCGTCGAGGAGATCGGGGCTGGAGTAGAGCAATTCGAAGTGGGGCAGGGCGTGGCCTGTATGGGAGGTGGATACGCCCTGCACGCCGATTGGGTCTGTGTTCCGCAAAACTTGTGCGCGGCCATACCCGAGGGCGTTAGCTTTGACGAGGCTGCGTCTGTACATCTGGCAGCGACCGGATTGCACGCGGTGCGTCGCACTGCTCCTTTGTACGGGGAAAACGGGCTCGTGGTCGGGCTGGGTTTGGTCGGCCAGTTCGCGGCCCAATTCGCTCAGTTAAGCGGCTGCCATGTCTTGGGAGTCGATCACTTTGCGCGCCGTCGAGATCTGGCTCGGCAGGTGGGCATAGAGCGCGTCGTTGATCCGATTGAGCAGGCCGTGGTTGAGCAGGCCGAGGAATTTACCCAAGGGTATGGCATGGATTTCGGCGTTATTGCCTTTGGCGGCGAGGCCAGCGATGCCTTAGAAATCATCTATCAGAGTCTAAAGCAAGCGCCGGATACGCATCGCATGGGGCGCATTATCCTCGTAGGGGGAGCGCAGATAACGCATGGTTTTGGCTCGGCGCTGGGCAATGTGGATGTGCGGAGTGCGGCGCGCACCGGTCCTGGTTATCACGACCCGGTGTACGAGCGCGGCCAAGCATATCCCGAAGTCTTCGTCGAGTGGCCAACGCAGCGCAACCTAGCTGAGTGTCTGCGCGCCATAGCCGCCGGTAAACTGCGCGTCCGGCCGCTTTATACCCACGAGTTTGCGCTCGAAGAGATCGCCGCGGCCGTAGATGTGCTCGTCGAGTCGCCGGCCGAAGCGCTGGGGGTCGTGCTCAAACCGGCTCGCCGGTGACGAGGTTGCGCTTGCCCTCTGGATAGAAGGTCACCGGCGGCAGGTCGATTTCCTCGCCGGCGATCATTTGCTCCAACAGTGCGGCGACTCCGTCCACGGCTGGCCCCACTAGGGCCTCGCCCTTGGCGCGCGTACCTAAGGCTGCGGCCGAGTTGTCGATGGCTTCGGTCTGCACGCGCTCTGGCGCTAGGTAGAGCATCGTCGAGGTCTCGAATTCGTCGGCGTGTCCAGGCAGCCGTCCCCGCTCCATGTGTTGCTGCACGTAGTCGGGGTCATATACATCCCAATAGGACTGGAAGCGGAGGTTGACGCCGAGTTTTTCCCGGTATTCGTCAATGCGGCGCATCATGGGTTTGACGTTGCCGCCATGGCCGTTGAGCACCAAGATGTTTTCAACGCCGGCCCGTGCGAGCGAATGGCAGACGTCAAAGACGTATTCACAGAAAATTTCCGGCCGTACGGTCAGGGTGCCAATGTGCTCCATCCAGTGCTCGGAAACGCCGATGCCCACCGGCGTGGCGATCACCACTTGAGGCAGGAGCTTTTTGGCGGCGTGCTCGGCCATATAGCTGGCGTGGAAGGTGTCGTGGATCATGTGCAGGTGTTCGTTGTGCTGTTCGGTTGCGGCGGTGGGCACGATGGCGGCCTTGATCGTGCCAGTTTGGATGCGCTCGCGGAATTCTTTGCGGGTTAGATCGCCAATAAAGACGCGTTCGTCAGCCATCGTAACAAGCTCCTTTGCGTTGGTTGGGGCCGGTAGCTTAACGGCTGTCCATCCACGCGTCAAGTGGCTGAGTTAGTTGACCGCGCGGGTAAAGCACACTTGAATTCACTACGTCAACAAGGAGGCCGGCATCGCCAATCCTTTCGCAGAGTGGAATAAAAACTTCGCGCTTTTAGCCGTGGCTGTGGCCGGGACGGGGGTGTTCTTTGGGGTGCAACTAACCCTGTTTAACAACTTCATCGTCGAGCGGCTGGGCATTGAGCCACACGAATTGGGCTACGTCGAGGCGCTGCGCGAAGTCCCCGGTTTTCTCAACGCGTTTTTTCTGGCGCTGATCGTCCGCTGGGCTCCGCCCAAAGTGGCTGCGGTTGCGCTGGTGGTGATGGGCGTCGGGCTCGCCGCGTATGCCGAGGTGGCCTCGGTCTTTATGTTGGCCTCGTTCTCGCTGGTGTGGAGTT
The DNA here is from genome assembly GCA_965116045.1 of Candidatus Latescibacterota bacterium. Taxonomy (GTDB): domain Bacteria; phylum Latescibacterota; class UBA2968; order UBA8231; family UBA8231. Next base: position 606,654 of record OZ220478.1, read on the forward strand.
TGGGCTTTCACTGCTGGCTCCCGCTAGAGCAGAGCATGGGCTTGGCCTACGGCCCGACCGCGGACAAGGGCCGCTGGCTGGGACAATTGCGCAGCATCAGCAGCTTGGCTTGGCTCGCGGCGATTGGCGTGTGCATGGTGGGGCTGGAGTTTCTGCGCTACGAGGGGGTCTTTGTCTTGGCCGGCGCGTGTACGGCCGCCGCCGGCTTGGCTCTGTTTTGGGCCGACAACAAGGATGCGCCCGCCGGCGAGAAGCGCTTGGTGCTCAAGCGGCGCTATCTGCTCTACTACGCCCTGAATTTCCTCCAGGGCCTGCGCAAGCAGATGTTCATCACCTTCGCCATCTTCGCTCTCGTCAAAGTACACGAGATGTCGGTGGAAACGACCATGGTGCTGGTGCTGATCAACCAAGTACTCATCACCTTGACGGCTGCGTGGATGGGCCGTTTGGTCGATCGCTTTGGCGAGCGGCGGATGCTCACGCTAAGTTATAGCGTGTTGGTGTTCGTTTTTTTAGGCTACGCATTCGTGGAGCACCGGCCGAGTTTGTACGCGCTCTATTGCCTCGACAATCTCATTTTCTTCGGCGGAATCGCACTGACTACCTACGCGCACAAGATCGCTCCCCCAGACGAACTCAAACCCACGCTCTCCATGGGGGTGACCATGAACCACGTAGCGGCCGTGGCTGCACCCTTAGTCGGCGGATACGCTTGGCTCTTTTTTGGCTATGAAGTCATTTTTGTCAGCGGCGCACTCTTGGCCTTTGTCTCACTGATAGTAACCCAGTGGGTCAATCCAGATAAGCAGGGTCGCATACCCATTTAATCCAAACCCAATAGAAGGGAACACATCATGAAAATCGCTACTCGCATGCCCCCGTTTTCCCGCCAGATCGGCTTTGACGCCTATGCCGCGTGGCTGGCCGAGAACGGTTTTGGCGCGGTCGATACCCCGCCTTTGACCCGGCAGATCGCCCGCACCTGCGAGCAACTAGGCTTAGCACTGGGCACTTCGGATGGCGGCGGCCAAGTCCTCACCCAAGACGCGGCCAAGCGACGCAAGGGCTTGAGCGAACTCAAGAAGAGTTTGAGCGCGATTGCCCGGCACGGCGGCCACACGCTCTTTACTGTGCTTGGCCCAGACGACCCCAGCATGTCCAAAGCCGAGACCTTTGAAATTTTTGCCAAGGTCTATCCGCGGGTCGTGGCCCACGCCGAGAAGGTGGGCGTTAATATCGCCATCGAACCTTGGCCGGGTGGCCGACCCCACTATCCCAATCTGGGCTGCTCACCGGAGAGTCTACGCTTGATTTTTGCAGTGTGCCCGTCGCCACGGCTGGGTATCTGCTACGATCCCTCCCACTTTGTGCGTTTGCAGATCGACTATCAGCGGCTTTTGCACGAGTTTGGCGACCGCGTGCGGCACGTCCATCTCAAAGACACCGAGATCATGCCGGAAAAGCTCTACGAGTCTGGCAATTTGGGCGAGGCCTACAGTTCGACCTACGTATGCGGCGAGGGCTGGTGGCGCTATACCATCCCCGGCGAGGGCGAGGTGGATTGGAACTTTGTAATACGTCGGCTCGAAGACGTGGGTTACGACGGAGTGCTCTCGGTGGAACTCGAAGATCACTACTTCTGGCAGACGCCCGAGCTACAGCAGGAAGGTTTGCTGCGCGCCAAAGACCATATTGAGCCGCTGCTCAGGGCATAGCAGTGGGAGCCCTAGTCTTGGTGCTCCTGCTGTCGGCAGCCAGCTATGGGCAGAGCCATTTCGCCGAGGTCGCCCGCGAGTTCGGCATCGATTTTGTCCACGACAACGGGGCCTCGCCGCAAAAGCGATTGCCCGAAACTAATGGTGCTGGCAGTGCCTTTCTCGACTACGACGATGACGGAGATTGGGATTTGTACTTAGTCAACAGCGGGGACATGGAGCGGGGGCGGGGTACAGCCGCTAACCAACTCTTTCGCAACGACGGTCGCGCCTTTGCGCGGATGGATGGTGCAGCAGGTGCGCCTGGCACCTCTTATGGCATGGGGGTGACCGCGGCCGACTACGATGGAGATGGCCGCTCGGATCTCTACCTGACGGCATGGGGGCCGGATCAGTTCTACCGGCGCGAAGAGGGTGGTTATGTCGATGCAACGGACGAGGCCGGTCTCGGCCACACCGGATGGACCACCAGCGCCGTTGCGTTCGACGGCGATCTCGATGGCGACCTCGACCTCTTCGCCGCCCAGTACGTCCGCTTTGTCTTGGGTGAACAGCCTTGGTGTGGGCGCGAGGACATGGGGCTGCGCTTCTATTGCGATCCACGAGTTTTTGCTTCTACGGTGGATATTCTCTACCGCAATGAAGGTCACGGCGTCTTTTCTGAGGTTAGCCGCCAAGCGGGCATCGAGCACAAGGGCAATGGGTTGGGCGCGGTGGCTGGCGACTTCGATGGGGACGGCGACCCGGATCTGTACGTAGCCAACGACTTAACGCCCAATTTTCACTACGTCAACCAAGGAGACGGCACCTTTGCCGAGACCGGCTTATTGGCCGGGACCGCGCTGAGCGCAGACGGGGCTAGCCAAGCGGGCATGGGAGTCGATGCCGGCGATCTCGACCAAGACGGCGATCTCGACCTCTTCGTCACCAACTACCAGTTGGAAAACAACGGGCTGTATCGCAATGACGGTTCGTTCTACTCCGAAATCAGCTTCAAGGCCGGCCTCGGCGATCTCAGCCTGAACTACCTTGGTTTTGGCACGGGGTTTTTCGACTCGGACAACGACGGGTATCTCGACCTGTTCGTGGGCAACGGCCACGTCCACGACAACATTGAACAGTACGACGAATTGGTGACCTACGCGCAACAGGCACAGCTCTTTCACAATAGCGGCGATGGTGTCTTCCGCGAAGTGACCGCTGAGAGTGGTCCGGCTTTTACTGCCTTCTACGTAGTCCGCGGCTCCTCCTTTGGGGACATTGACCAAGATGGCGACTTGGATATTGCCCTCATCAACAATGGTCGCCGCTTCGCCCTACTGCGCAACGACGGTGCCCGCGGCAATTATCTCGCCGTCGAGCTAGAGGGTCGGCAGAGCAACCGCGACGGCATTGGTGCCCGCTTGTACTTATGGGCCGGCGGACGTCGGCAGCTCAGGGAAGTAAAGGCGGGATCGGGGTTCCTCTCGACTAGTCAGCGCGACCCCGTGTTCGGCTTGGGAACAGCCGAGCGCATTGACCGGCTAGAGATTCACTGGCCGACTGGGGGAGTGCAAGTGCTCGAAGACTTGGCTGTGAACCAGCGGTTGTACGTGGTGGAAGATTGACGGGCGGCCCGGGTACACAACTATATTGGATATGAAAAAGGAGATAGTAAAATGATCGGATTTGCTGTCGTAGGGCTAGGTATGGGGCGCAACCGCGCTCGGCAAGTGGTTGAGACCGCAGGGGCTAAACTGCGAGCGGTCGTCGACCTCAACGAGGACTTGGCCCGTCAAGTAGGCACGGAAATGGGCTGTGCGTGGTATACGACCCTAGAAGATGCCTTGGGGAGGGGCGATGTGGATGTCGTGCTGGTGATGACCCCGAGCGGGCTGCACGCATCCATAGGCGTTGAGGTGCTCAGAGCCGGCAAGCACGTAATCACCACCAAGCCCATGGACGTCAGCACTAAAGCCTGCGACGAGTTAATTGCCGCGGCCGACGCGGGTGGGCTCTTGCTCGGGGTCGACTACCAAAGCCGCTACGTCGATAACAACTACCGCGTCGCCGAAGCCCTCAAGCAGGGCCTGTTGGGCAAACCCATACTCGGCGAGGTGCGCTTTAAGTGGTTTCGCTCACAGGAGTACTTTGAACACGGCGGCGGCTGGCGCGGCACTTGGGCGATGGACGGGGGCGGATCACTGGCCAATCAGGGGTCGCACCTGATCGATCTCCTGCTGTGGTTCATGGGTGTACCCAAGACGGTGTATGGCGAAACTGCGATTATGAACCACGACATTGAGACCGAGGATATTGGTCAGGCCATCTTGAATTTCGAGAGCGGGGCCAAAGGGGGCATCTTGGGCACGACGACTTTCCCGGCAAGCCCCTACTTTAGCGCCGAAGTCCACGGCAGCGAAGGGGGCGTGTTGTTGGACGCCGTGCTATCGGGCGAGATGCGTGTCTTTGGCGATGGGTTGGAAGAGAAGCTACTGGCCATAGACAATCCGCTAACCAATGTCGTTGAGGACGTGGTCTCGGCCTTAGAGAATGGGACCGCCCTGCGGGTGGATGGCCGCGAGGGGCGCCGCACGGTGGTGCTGTTGGAAAACATCTACCGGTCGGCGCGGGAAGGAAAGATGGTGGATTACCATGATGGATAAAGTATGCGCAGCTCTCGTCGGGCTGGACAATCCCCACAGCCGCGGGTGGCTGACTTCGCTGCAACACTGCGAGGCAGTGGGTCGGGTGGTCGTTTGTGCGGCCGAGGAATGCACGGGCGTCGATCAGGTGTATGGCAACCTAGACGCGCTGCTAAAGGACGAGAAGTTGGGATTAGCCATCGTGTGTACGCGCAATGATCGAGCGCCAGACCTCATCGCGCAGCTCTTACAGGCCGACGTGCCGGTCATTGCTGAGAAACCAGTCGCACGCACGGCCGCTGATATTGTCCGCCTCAACGAAATCGCCGCCGAGCAGCAGATCTTGTGGGCGGCGGCCTTTTTGAACCGCTATCATCCGATTGCTGGCAAAATGAGCGAACTCGTCGCCGCTGGCGTCTTGGGCCGCATCGTTTCTATTGAGGGGCGGATGATCACCAGCACCGTCCAGCAGCGCAACCCGGACCACTGGCTTTTTGACCGCGCACAAGCGGGTGGGGGCATTCTCCACTGGCTGGCGATCCATACGGTCGATTTGATCCGCTATATCAGCGGTTTGGAGTACCAAGCCGTCAATGCCTATAAGGCGACCCTGAGCGGTACTGACATCGACGTCGAGGATGTACTCGTCGCTTCATTCCGCATGGACAACGGTGCGCTGGGTAGTCTGCATGCGGGCTATGTCCTGCCGCGCCGCTATGGCGATATCTATTTGTGTTTCAGAGGAACGGCAGGGGATGCAACGTGGGTGATGCAAGATTGGCAAGGACGCGGTGATCGGCTCATCGTCCAAAGTCAAGCCGAGGGCTGGACCGAGGACGAATACCAGCAATTCGACCTCTCAGTTGGCGAGGCTCCCGGGTACGGTGGGGCGGCCGGCTTGGGTTTTATCGCCGACTTTGTCGCCGCTAGCTGTGGGCAGGGTTCTTTCATCACCAACGGCGACGATGCTTGGCAGGCCATGCGCTTTGTCGAGGCCGCGTACCGCGCGGCTGAACGAGGCGGCCAACTCGGTTAAAACGACCCAAATTATCGCGGTGGCCTACTGAGCTTATTGGCAGGTATCGCTAGGCTTGGACAAAAGCCGCCAATGCGGTCGGAAGTCTTGCGAGGGATACGCAAACCGCTTATTTTTAATTAGATACAGCACCGATAGAGCCTATAGCTCAGCTGGTAGAGCACCGGACTTTTAATCCGTAGGTCCTGGGTTCGATCCCCAGTGGGCTCACCAAAAAACAGGTACTTGCGGCCGATCGCAGGTGCCTGTTTTGCTTAATTTTAATTTCATCTACGTGAACCGCACCAGATTTTCTTTGCCGACTTCCTCGACATGGGTGTAGTGAACTCGGTCACGAGTGTCGTAGCGCGTGCTCTGCCAGCATTCGAGTGCCTTGCCGAAAGCAAGGCTGTCGTCGGAGCGGGAAAAGCCTTCGGGCAGTTCGTCGTCGGGCGTGGCCATATAGCGATCAATAGGCTACTCGCGCGGCGGCTAGTTCGCGCTCACTGAGAACGTTGGAAAGGCGCAAATAGCCGTTGATGCCGAACAGATAGTGCTGTTCGGGGCTTATTTACGTTCCCGCTTCCATCGGTAGCATGGTCTCTAAGGTAAAAGCCGCCGCGTGTTTGTGCCCGCCACCGCCGTAATCGCGCGCGATGCGGCCTACATCTGCGGCAGCTTCCCCCTTGGAACGCAGGTTGTACACGACCTTGCTGTCGGGGCGGACGAAGAATACCGCGGAAAACGGATGCCCTTCGGCGAGGGCATTGCCGATTTCAGAGGCCAGAAACGTGGCATTGGTAATGGGGACGCGGAACCCACTGATGGTGGTCCAACCGTGGTGCCGAACGCGCGGCCGGATGAGCCGGTGTTGGAAGCGGAGAATGGCTTGGCCTTCTTCGGCGAGGGCTTGGGGGCCGCGCGCGGCGATTTTGTCCCACACCGCAAAGTCGCGTGGGTACGAGGTGAGGGCGGCGTTGACGGCCTTGGAGTCGGCCAAAGCCCACCGCCACAGGTCGCGGTCTTCAGTATAAGACACTAGCCAGGGGACGGCGGCAGCACTCACCTGAGAGCGGGGATCGAAAAAGTATTCCCAAGTCATGCGTGCTCCAGACTTGTCCTCGGCGAATACGCAGTAGTCGAGCCCGGCTAAGGCGTCTGCGGCCGTCTCGTGATGGTCCAAAACCAAGAGCGAGCGGGCGCGTTCGTGCATCTCTATGAGCTGCGCCCGTTCATAGCTGAAGTCGAGAATGACGACGTCGCGGTCGGTTGTAGGTGGTGGGTCGGTGTTGTATTGAACTGCTTTAAAATCGGCGTGTGGGTTGACGTAGCGGCGGTAGATCCACGCGGCACAGAAGCCGTCGTTGCAGCCTCCGTGGAATAGGATCAGCGGTCTCATAGTTTGAGGTCTCTTCCTTGACAGGGATAAGAGGCGGGCGATATGTTTTTCTCAATATATCGCGTCCCCAGTACATCGGAAAGGCCAAAGTGGAACAGACCAATCCTGTGATCAAAGTGTATCTCAATCCGTATTGCCCTTGGAGTCCGGGAGTGCGGTCGGTACTCGATAGAGCCGGGTTACCATACGAGGAACTAGACATTACCAGCGACCGCAAAGCCTTTGCGGAAATGGTCGCCAAAAGCCGGCAGTACGCCTCGCCCTGCGTCGAAATCGACGGCGTCATGCTGACCGATGTGGGAGGAGCGGAAGTCGAGGCGTGGTTGCGGCAACGCGGTTTGCTATGTTGAGGGGGGTGTTTTGCTTGGTGATCTTGTGCGCGGCCTCGAGCTATCCAGCCCGAGCAGAGCCCGAGCCGCTGGTCCTCGACTTGCAAACGGGGTTGACTTTGGTGCGAGCAAACAACGAGCGCCTGTTGCAAGCCCGCATTGACCTGCTGCACGGGCGCGAGGAACTACGCGCGGTGCGAGCGGCAAGTCTGCCGCAGGCCGATGCCTCTTTAACGTATAGTCGCAACTGGTTGTTGCCTTCTTTTGTTTTTGCTGGCAATGCCGTCAGAATCGGCACGGAAAACAATCTCACGGGTGTCGTGAGTGTGCGCCAGCCGCTCTATGCTGGAGGCCGCATTCGCGCTACTGAGGACATGGCGCGCCGCCAATTAGCCATGCTCGGCGAAACCGAGCGGCAGACAACTCAACTCGTGCTTGCCGAGGTCGAGGAGCGATTTTACGAACTGCTCCTAGCAAAGGAGTTGCGCACCGTGTCGCATCTGGCGCTTGTATGGGCCAGCCGCAATCTGGCCCAAGTGGAGGCGCGGGCGGAGGCTGGTCGGGCCGCTGAATTGGACCAGTTGCGTGCTCAGGTACAGGTTTCAAATATGCGGGCTGATTCCATCCGCGCCGAAAACAACCTGCGGCTGGCCACTATGGCCCTCAAGGATGTCGTTGGGTTAGACTTAGACCAAGCCATAGAAGTGCGGGGAACGTTTCGCGCTGAGACGACACTCAATCTCGATGATCTGGACGCCCTCGTCGCCTTGGGCCTGTCGAAGCGGCCAGAGTTGGCACACGTTGAGCAGGAAATAGGATGGCACGAGCGAAAGATCGCCGCCGATCAAGCGTCTGTCCGGCCTAGCGTGGAGCTGGTAGCCGCTGGGCAAACCCAGTTCCAGAGCGACGAATTTGACCTAGCCGATCGGGAGTGGCGCAAGAGTTGGAATACTGGGCTGGTAGTGCGAGTGCCACTTTTCGACGGGCGGCTCACCGGGGCGCGCGTAGCGCAGGCACGGCAGGATTTGCGCTGGACACAGTACGACCAGCAGCGGATTGCGCGTGAGGTGCGGCTGCAAATTTTGCAGGCCTATTATGCGGTCGAAGAAGCCAGCCAGCGGATTGAGGCCCACCGAGATGCACTATTGCAGGCCGAGAAGGGGCTGGAAGTCGCCGAGTTGCGCTATGCGAGCGGGGTCGGCACACAGTTGGAAAATCTGGACGCGCAATTGGCCCTAGTGGAGGTACGCACCCAAAGTGCTGTCGCGCACCGCGACAAGGCGCTTGCCCTAATGCGGCTCGAACAGACCGTGGGCGTTCTCGGCGAGCAGTAGATTACAACCACTTAACAAGAAGGGAAAACCATCATGGCCAACAGACAATACACAGTTAGGGCTTCGCACTGCGATCATCGAGCGAGCGAGGAAGAAATATACGAGGCCCTCAAACGGACTACCGATCCGCTAGAGCGCTCTTGGAAGAAGCTGGAACAGGCGCGGCGGATCGTATTAAAATTCAATATGATCAAACCGCCGGAGCGCATCGAGTACTTTGCTGGTCGCCGCCGGGAGTTGGTAGATGATGCCGTGGCCCGTGCGGTGCTGCGCCTGCTGCGAGAGCGGACTACAGCCGAGTTGATCGCCACTGACACCTATCCGTACGGCAACGGCTATGTAACGCCCGACGACTTTAACTACCGCTATATTCTGGACGATTTTGGCGTCCGCTATGTGGACTCAAATCTGCCTCCTTTTGCCACGTACGATGTGCCCGGTGGTGGCTGTATGTTCGACCACTATCTGCTCAATGCCATCTTTGCCGAGGCCGACGAGGTGGTATCCATCGCCAAGATGAAGAATCACGCCTTTATGGGCATTACCTTGACCTTGAAAAATCTCTTTGGCCTGCCGCCGATGATCCCACCGGAAGGGCGGACGCGGTCGTATTACCACCACCTCATCCGGCTTTCCTACGTCCTGCCGGACTTGGGCATGATTACCAAACCTTGCCTCAACATCGTCGAGGCCCTCACCGGCCAATGGGGTCGCGAATGGGGCGGCGAGGGTCGGATCTGCAACGCTTTGATGGCCGGCGATCATCCGGTGGCGACCGATGCCTGCGGCATGACCTTGATGGGCCACGATCCCCACTCCGATTGGCCAACACCGCCTTTCCGCCGCGACCGCAATCACCTGTTGATCGCGGCGGATCGCGGCTTTGGCACGGTGGATTTGAACGAGATCGACTTTGTGAGCGAGGTCGAGGCTCCGCTGGCCGAGTTTGATTCGGTATCTACAGACTCAGACGCCACAGTGGCCAATTGGCGGCGCACTACCTGCGAGCAAGGGCTGATCTACCAAGACGAACAGCGCAAGCTCATTGACCGCTACCGGGGGGAGTTCATCTATATGCAGGACGGCCAAGTGGTGTGGAACGGCATTGATCCGAGCAACCTCGGCAGCCGCCGCAAACTCAGCGGCGACAAGAAGGACAGTGCTCTTTGGCTCAAGTACGTTGATCCAGCAGAAGGGGAAGGAGAACGCTTTGAGCGCTACGGCGAGTGTTTGCGCTTGGCGTCTTAACGCAGGAGGAGCAGATGATTAGAGGGGACAAGGAACTGCACGTGGTCGGTGACCGCGTACTAATCCGAGTTGACGACATGGAAGAGCGCACGGCTGTGGGGCTTTATTTGCCGCCGACCGCTTTAGAAAAAGAAAACGTGCAAAGCGGGCGCATTGAAGAAGTGGGGCCGGGCGTTCCCTTGCCGCCGAAAGCCGATGACGCCGATGCGCCTTGGGAAGAGGGAGATGAGCAGATGCACTATATCGGCCTTCAGGCCCAAAAAGGCGACCATGCCATTTTCCTGCGCAAGGATGCGGTGGAAATCAAGTTCGACGACGAGAAGTTCATCGTCGTGCCGCAGGCGGCGATCTTGGTGCTCGTCCGCGACATTGCTTGAGGGGGGCGTTTGTACCGGAGGTTTGCGGTCTATATTATTTATGTAAAAGAGAACACTGAACGCGACAGAAGAATCCGTTCCATGAGGCTAAGGTAGCGTTGCAAACAGAGCGGGTGTATAGCGTAGAATAATCAAGATAGTCTCATGGATGTAGAGTACCAATTTAGAGGGATCGCTTTTCAGTGGGACGCCAACAAAGCCCAAACTAATATTCAGAAGCATGGAATCGATTTTGAAGAAGCAGCCGAAGTCTTCTCCGATCCTTTCCATCAGATAGGTGACGCTTCCACCGATTACGATTATGAACAACGGGATTTCATTCTTGGGTACTCACTCCGGCGACGTATTTTGCTGGTCGTTTATGTAGAGCGAGGCGAATGGACGCGCATCATATCAGCGCGTCGGGCAACTCCAGATGAAAGGAAGTCATATGAAGACCCCTGAAGCCAAACAGAAAGAAAAATTTGCGCTTACGTTCCGTCCGCGTGAGACGGAAACGGTATCCATAGAGATACCAAAGGATGCGCTTAATTCCCTCGAGAAGATTGCTGGTGACCGAAATATGTCGGTCCAGGCATTGCTCAAGTTCTATATTGGGCAAGGGGCGCGACAAACGACTAGTTTGAAATGGGCCGCCCGAGACGGCTATTTCGAAATGGTGCGCTTTCTGGTCGAGGATGGTGCCGATATCCACCAACAAGATGAAGACGGCTGGACGGCCTTAATGCAGGCCGCTATGGGTGGCCATTTAGAGGTAGTGAAGTTTTTGATTGGCCGCGACGCCGAGGTCAACGCCCGAAATAACTCCGGCTGGACGGCCTTAATGCAGGCCGCTATGGGTGGCTATTTAGACGTGGTGTGCTTTTTGGTAGCCCACGGTGCCGATATATACATAAAAAATAAAGAGGGCGAGACAGCCTTGATGCGGGCCGCTTGGGGTGGCCATTTAGGGGTAGTGAAGTTTCTGGTTTCTAAGGGGGGCAATATCCATCAACAAGATAAAGACGGCTGGACAGCCTTAATGAAGGCCGCCGCTAGCGGCCATTTAGGGGTAGTGAAGTTTTTGGTAGCCCACGGTGCGGAGATCAACGCCAGAAATAACTCTCAAGAGACAGCCATGACATGGGCTGTCGTAGGTTACCGCATTAGTAAGAATAAGAATTGCTACAAAAAAATAGTGAAGTTTCTGGTTTCTAAGGGGGCGGTCGATATCCACCAACCTATATAACTCCGGCGAGACGGCTTTGACATAGCTGTCCAAGGTGCCCACATCAAGGGTGCAAAAAAAGTGCTACGAGGAGATGGTAGATTTCCTCCGAAATACGGATCAAACCATCTAGCAATACAATAGCCCGGATCGCTCAAGGCGCCCCGGGCTATTTTCGTGGAATAACTGTAAAGGGTTTAGGGTTTAGAAAAACGACCCTTGCTTGAGAAACTCTACCGGCGCTTCTTCGCCCCAGCCGCGCGTGTAGTAGTCCTGCATGGTCAAGGCCAACAGGATGCACAGCCAGAAGAAGCCAGCGACCGCAAAAAGCCCGACCAACTTGGGGCTGTACTTCACGTGCATAAAAAATAAAATGACCAGCGATGCCTTTGCTAGAGCGATGATTAGGGCGACCGGCGTATTCAAAAAGCCCATGTTGACGAAGGCGGCCGCCACCGTGAGAACGGTGCCGATCATCAGGGCGAAGAAGATCAGAAAGTAGATCTTGAGCGGAACGACGTGATGTTCAGAATGATGTTCAGACATTAGTGGCGTCCAATCAGATAGAGCAGCGGGAAGAGGAAAATCCACACGATATCGACAAAGTGCCAATAAAGGCCGCTGATTTCAATCGGCGTAAAGTACTGAGCCGAAATCTCATTGCGCCGGACCTTGGCGATCATCCACAGCATGATGCCGACGCCGACGATCATGTGCAGCGCGTGCATTCCAGTCATCACGAAGTAAAACGAGAAGAAAATTTTGGCGTTGCCGAGCGCGACCTCGGGGAAGGCCGGGTCGTTCCACTGGAACATGCTACCGGGGACGAGGTGTTCGTGCCATTTGTGGCTGTACTCGATGTACTTGACGCCTAAGAAGGTGCATCCGAGAATGATCGTGGCGATGAGCCAGCCCGTAATCGCGTTGCGACCGGCGTTAGTCTGTGCGGCGCGCACGGCCAGTGCCATAGTTAGGCTACTGGCGATCAGCACGATAGTGTTGAAGGTGCCCCAGAAGATGTCGAGGTGGTGCGAGCCAGCGGTAAAGGCTTCGATATATTCGTTGCGGTATACGGTGTAAGCACCGAACAACCCCCCGAAGAACAGGATTTCTTGGATGATGAACGCCCACATGCCGAGACTAGCGGCTTCGTATTGCTGCTGCGCCGTCTCAAACTGGTGTAGGTGGTGGGCACTATGTGCGTGTTCAGACAACTTCATCCTCCTTAGCGCGTTCAGGTACGGCCTCGGTGCTCGGTGCCGCGGATTCCTCCTCGCCGTAGGGATAGGCTTCCCAAGTAACTATCGGGATGGCTTCAAAGTTGTGGGCGCTGGGCGGCGAGGGAATATCCCATTCGAGACCCTTGGCGTGGAACGGATTGGCAGTGGCCTTCTGTCCCTTGAACAGGGACCAGAGGAGATAGACGATGGTCAGCGAGAAGCCCAGCCCGAGGACGGTGGCACCCGCGGTGGACATGATGTTGAGGGCTTGCCATTCCTCGGGATAGGCGTGATAGCGCCGAGGCATTCCCAAGTAGCCCAAGATAAATTGGGGAAAGAAGGTCAAGTTAAACCCAGCAAAGACGAACATGACGCCGAGCTTGGCCGCCCCTTCCGGGTACATGCGTCCAGTTATTTTAGGCCACCAAAAATGTAGGCCGCAGAGGAATGCCATGACCATGCCGCCCACCATGACATAGTGAAAGTGGGCGACCACGAAGTAGGTATCGTGGAGATGGACGTCCACGCCCAAGGTGGCGAGGAACAGGCCCGTCAGCCCGCCGATAGTGAACAGGCCGATAAATCCCATCACGTAGAGCATCGGCGAGTCTAGCTTAATTGAGGCCCTGTGCAGGGTGAAAGACCAGTTGAAAATTTTGATGGCCGTGGGGACAGCGATGAAGAAGGTGATGAAGGAAAAGACCATGCTGGCATAGGTGGATTGGCCTGCTACGAACATGTGATGTCCCCAGACGAGAAAGCCAAGCACGGCGATGGCCATCGAAGAAAAGGCGACGAAAGAATAGCCAAAGACGCGCTTGCGCGAGAAGCAAGCTACGACTTCGCTGACGACGGCAAAGCCCGGCAGGATCATGATGTACACGGCCGGATGTGAGTAAAACCAGAACATGTGCTGGAAAAGCACCGGATCGCCGCCGTAAGTGGGGTCAAAAATACCGATCTTGAAGACGCGCTCAAAGCATACCAGCAGCAAGGTGATAGCCACCACTGGGGTGCCTAGGACCTGAATCAGGCTGGTCGCATAGTGCCCCCAGATAAAAAGTGGTAAGCGAAACCACGTCATACCCGGGGCACGCATCTTGTGGATGGTGACCATGAAGTTGACCCCAGTGAGGATCGAAGAGAAGCCATTGATAAAAACGCCGACTAAGGCCAGGGAAACGAACGAAGTAGCGTACGTGCTGCTATAAGGCGTGTAAAAGGTCCAACCCGTATCAATGCCTCCCATGATAATGGCCAGCACGGCGAACAGGCCCCCAGCCGTGTAGAGATAGTAGCTGAGGAGATTCAGGCGGGGGAAGGCCACGTCCCGTGCGCCGATCTGCAGGGGAATGAGAAAATTGCCCAGGGCGGCCGGAATCGAGGGGATGAGAAAGAAAAAGATCATCACCACGCCGTGCATGGTGAAGAGCTTGTTGTAGGTCTCGGCCTCGACCAAATCGCCTTTGGGCGTCATCAGTTCAAATCGAATGAGGCTGGCAAACACGCTACCGACCAAGAAGAAGATCGCCATCGTTATCAGGTAGAGGATACCTATGCGCTTGTGGTCTAGGGTCAGGAGCCAAGATTTGATCCCATACGTTTCGTTGAGATAGTTTCTCGGCTCGCCGTTGGCGCTGATTGCATGGCTCATGGCTTGGATGACCTCGTTGAAATGTTCACTCTGCGGACTCGCTCAGGGATTTGATATAGGACGCGATTTGCAACAGCGACTGCTCGCTGATCTGTCCTTCGAAGACGGGCATAATTGGCTCGTACCCAGCGACGATTTTGGCTTGGGGCTGGAGAATAGACTCGCGGATATAGTCGCTATCAACGACGATCTCTTGCCCGTTGCTGAGCGTTACCGTCTTGTCGTAAATCCCGACTAGTGAAGGGCCGCGGCCCGTGGCTGTGGATTTGTGGCAGGTCTCGCAGCCGAGTTGCTGGAACTGGCGTTCGCCCGCCTCGACCATAGATTCACCGCTCGATGCTCCCATCAGCCAGTCGTGGTAATCCCCAGGTTCCATGACGATCACCTTGCCGATCATACCCGAGTGTTGAGTGCCGCAATACTCAGCGCAAAACAGGTGAAATTCGCCCGTCTGCGTAGCCTCGAACCAAAGGGTCGTGTAGCGGCCAGGCAACACGTCGTTTTTGACGCGGAAGGCCGGGATGAAAAAGTCGTGGATTACGTCCTCTGAAGTCATGGTCAGGCGGACAGGCTGGCCCTTGGGCACATGCAGGGTATTGATTTCTCGCTTGCCCGATTCGTGCTGGATTTTCCACATCCACTGCTTGCCGACCGCGTAGATTTCCAAGGGGTCGGCCGGCGGTCGCTGGAGCCGGAAGAAGACATCAGCTCCGAGCAAAAAGACAAAAAGTGCCAAAAAGAGGGGAACGATGGTCCAAGACAGTTCGAGGATGAGATTGCCGTGAGTTTGCTCGGGTTGTTCGTCTTCTGAGCGGCGGCGGTACTTGATGGCGAAGATGATTACCATGCCGAAGACGAGCAAGCAGAAGACCACAGTCAAGACCAGTAAGGATGCGTACAGGGCATCTACTTGCCAGGCGATGGTGGAAGCTTGAGCGGGAAAAAGTGGAAAGTCGGACATGCGGTTCAAGGCTCCGAACTAGTTGATCTGAGGGTGATGCAAGTTGTTGCGGCGATCCCGCTTGAGCATGACGATGATAAAGGTTGCGAGAGCCAGCACGGTAATTAGCCCAGCGATGCGTAGGGAATTGCGGATGTAGAGACCGTATTTGCCGGTCATTGGGTCGTAGCTATAGCAAAGCAGGAGTAGCTGATCAACTGGGTTGCCGATAGCACCGTCGGCTGCTTCGACGAGGCCCCAGCGCAAGTCGCGCGGGGGGTAGTCAATGCCGTAGAAATAGCGCGCCAGTTTGCCTTCCGGCGTCAGCACCATCAAGCCGCTGGCGTGGATGTACTGGTCGGTGTCCGCGTCGTACTCGTAGCGAAAGCCGACCGCTGCGGCGAGCTGTTCGATCTGGTCTTGCTTGCCGGTGAGAAAATGCCAACCTGTAGAACCATCGCGCCCGCGGTAGTTTTTGCTGTACTCGGCTTTTTTGGCTGCGGCCAATTCCGGTGTTTCACCGGGGTCGACGCTGATGGTCAAGACGTCGAAATCCGTGCCAACGCCAAAACTCAGCACGTTCATCGCCCGCAAGAGGCTATTCAGCACTTGGGTGCAGAGCATGGGGCACTCGTAGTACACTAAGGTGAGGACGACGGGCTTCTGGCCAAAATACTGGCGGAGCGAGACGCGCTCGCCGCTTGAGTCGGTAAATTCGAGATCCAAGGGCAGTTGATCGCCTAACTTCTGGTCGATGCCGATGCGCTCTTGTAGCTGTTGATTATAAACCTGCGCCCCGGTCTGGCCAGCTAGCAAAAGCGGCAGAGTCAATGCCAAAAAAATCGCGCGGCGAGCGAATGTAGTTATCGTTCTGCTCATGGGGTTGCCGGCGGCGTTATGAGCGGCATTTTGCCCTCGCTCACCAGATCAATCGCTCGCTCGATGGGAATGTGTACTACCTGCACTTGTTCGTCGATCCAGCCATAGGAGTTGAGGGCCGCGGCTTCTCTTTGGGTCAACTCGAACTTTTGCTTTGGCGGATCCACCTGTAGCCGCGGCGCATCGCTGGCAACGCGGTTATCGACAAGCGGCGGGACTGGATCGTCGAAGAGCGGCTGGTAATAGGCGAAAACCTTGAATAAGACGATCATGCCGATAAAGGCAGCGATGACTAGCACGATAATAAAGAGGGAGGTCTGCGCCAGCGGCGTTACCCGCGCATCCGTCGTCTCGTAGCCGGGATTGGTTTTATGGTGTGCTTGTTCAGCCATGACTGCTTTCGCCGCGGTAGAGGTCTGCAAAACGGGGGTCGTTTTGCGCGATTAGTGTGCGCTTTTTTAGTTGCGCGAAGAAGAGCGCAAGGACGATGCCGCCGATGCCTATTGGAATGGCTAGGTCGAGCCAGTGTAGGGTGATCCCAGTACTGTGGAAACTGGCCCCCTTTTCGGCTTGGACTTTGGTGAAAGCCGGGGCCGTGATCCAGTACAGATCGACCAAGCGCATGAACACCAAGCCGACGGCAATGGTAGCCAGCAGCTTAGTTTTGGACTTCATCGTGCTGGATATGAGAAATAGAAAGGGAACGGCAAAGTGAAACACCAGTAGCCCGTAGCCAACGTATTGCCAACCGCCTTCCAAACGGGTCATGTACCAAGTGATTTCCTCGGGTAAATTAGCTGACCAGATGATCAGCAACTGGGAAAACGAGGTATAGGCCCAGAGCATGACACAGGCGAGCATAAAGGTGCCTAAGTCGCGCAGGTGCTGCTCGGTAATTACGCCTTGGAGTGGTTGCCGTCGCGAGAGAGGGACGGCAACGAGGAATGCAAATCCCCAAGCCATCAGCCCCATGCCTATGATGTAGATGATACCGAAAATCGTCGAAAACCAATGCGGCTCGAGCGACATCAGCCAATCGACCGAGGCCAGCGTCGCGGTAAGAAAAAACACGACGATCCCTGGACCGCTCAGGATCTGCATGCGATGGGTCGGATGCGTTGCGGTCGTCCGATCCTGCTGCAGCGACCAGCGGTTGAGCAAGAAGGCGAACAGTCCCCAGATAGCGAAATAGAGCACGGTGCGCACAATGAAGAACGGCTCGTTGAGAAAGGGGGCCTTTTGCTGAAGGATGCTGTCTTTTTGCACTACGTTCTGATGAGTCCACTCGTAGAGGTCGTGCAGGCCGAAGAAGAGAATCGGCAGCGACAGCAGAAACATCAATGGCAAGGTGCGAGTCCCGGCTTCGAGCAGACGCCGGATCGAAAATCCCCAAGTGCCACCGCCGACATGGTGGATCATCAGGATGCCTAGGCAACCCAAGGGCAGGCCGATCCAGAAGGTAAAGGCCAGCAAATAAGAACGGAAGAACTGCTCTGCGGCGGTGAAGTAGCCGACCACAGTGGCGGCCAAGCCGACCAAGCCCACGACCAGCGCACGGCGCTGGAGATTGTCTAAATAGGGATGTAAGGCAGCAGACTGTTGAATAATCGACTTGTTCATTGAAGTTGCCTTTGGTCCTCGGCCGGTAGCTGGTCGAATTCGAGGTTCTGACTTAGCTGTAACACCTTGATATAGGCGACGATGGCCCAGCGGTCAGCTACAGAGATGCGGGAAGCGTAGCTATACATGACGCCAAAGCCATTGGTAATGACATCGTAAAAATGGCCAACGGGCACCTCGCGCAACCGCTGCTGGTGAAAGGTCGGCGGCTGTTTGAGCCCTCGCTGGACGATCAGGCCGTTGCCCGCTCCAGTCTTGTCGTGGCAGGGGGCGCAGAAAATGTTGTAGCGCTCTCGGCCGCGCTCTAGCAACTGGCGGTCAGCGGCTACCGGCAAAGTCTCCGCGAGTTGGCCGTGTATTTTGCCTTGATAGAAGTGCTCGTCGAGCATCAGTTGGCCTCGCGCTACAGTGCCGTCAACCTGCGAACGGAAAGACATGCCGTCGGCGAAGAACGCCGAGGCTTCTAGCGGCTCGTATTTTTCTTGGTCGTACATGGCCTGCCGCAGTTCGCAACCGGCGGTGCCAATCAGCAACAGCACCACTCCCAACAAGGCAGCGAGCCGTCGCTTGGCGATGGTCATTTCACTTTTCAACTTCGACAACCTCATGCGGATTCAGGCCGCGCAGAAATTCCCCGGTTTTTTTGCGGTCGAACTGGGGGTCTTCGGCCTCGATGCTCAGGAAGAAGCGATCTTGACTGGCGCGGGCGAAATTAGGCGCGTTAAAAACCGGGTGATAGGGCTGGGGTAGGCCGTTGGCGATGAACATGCCAAAAGCCGAACTGAGCGCGGCAAAGAGGATGGTCAGCTCAAAGGTCACTGGGATAAACATCGGCCCGCTGTGCAAAGGCTTGCCAGCGATATTGAGCGGATAATCTATGGCCGAGACCCAATAGCACAGAGAGTAGCCGGTGATGGCGCCGAGTAGGCCAAAGGCGAAAACCAGCCAAGGCAACCTAGTGCGTGGAAAGCCGATGGCCTCGCCTAGGCCGTGGATGGGCATGGGCGAATAGGCGTCGATTTTGCGATAGCCAGCGGTGAAGGTCGCTTTGGCCGCAGCCAGCAAATCGTCGGGAGATTCAAATTCGGCGAGTAAGCCGTAATGCGTTGATTCTTCGTGTTGCTGCATAAGTTCAATGGCTCACTTGTGGTCTCCAGAGACCAGCAGAGTGCGGATCTCGTGGATGGAAATCATCGGTAGGCCGCGGATGAACAAGAAAAACAGGACGATGAACAGGCCAATAGTCCCCACGTAGATGGCGATGTCCCAGATCGTCGGGTGGAACATGTCCCAAGAAGAGGGCATAAAATCTCGGTGTAGGCTGGTGACGACGATGATGAAGCGCTCCAGCCACATACCGACGTTGATGAACTGTGAAATGAAAAACAGCCAGAACATATTCGTGCGGAAGTGCCTAAACCACAAGAGCTGCGGCACGACTATATTGCAGAGGATTAAGGCCCAGTAGAAGGGACCATACGGGCCGTACATGCGGTTTTGCATCATAAAGCTCTCAAAGACACTGGCACTGTACCAAGCGATGAGTTGCTCCATGAAGTAGCCATAGCCCACAATCAGCCCGGAAGCCAACATGACTTTGGCCATATTGTTTAGATGGCGCTCGGTTATGAAGTCGTCCAAGCCGTAGATGAGACGCATGGGTATCATCAAGGTCAACACCATGGCAAAGCCCGCATAGATCGCCCCGGCGACGAAGTAAGGGGGGAATATAGTCGTGTGCCATCCGGGTATAAGCCCGACCGCAAAGTCGAAACTGACAATGCTGTGGACAGAGAGCACGAGGGGTGTGGAGAGGCCGGCCAACAGGAGGGACGCCATTTCGTAGCGCTCCCAGTGAATGGCCGAGCCGCGCCAACCAAGTGCGAGCACACCGTAGATGACTTGGGCGATGCGGTTTTTGGCGCGGTCGCGCAGGCTCGCTAAGTCTGGGACCAAGCCGACAAACCAAAAGACTAGCGACACCGTTAAATAGGTCGAGACCGCGAAAACATCCCAGATCAGCGGGCTGCGGAACTGAGGCCAGATGTCCATAGAGTTAGGATAGGGCAACAGCCAGTAGCAGGCCAGCCAAGGACGCCCGGTGTGAAAAAGCGGAAACTGCGCGGCGCAGAGCACGGCAAAAATGGTCATGGCCTCGGCCGCGCGGTTGATCGAGGTGCGCCACCGCTGCCGGAACAGCAGTAAAATCGCTGAGATCAGAGTGCCGGCATGGCCGATACCGATCCACCAAACAAAATTGATGATGGCCCAACCCCAGCCTATGGGGTTGTTGATGCCCCAGATACCCACGCCTTCAAAGAGCAGGTAGGGAACGCCTATCATGAACCCGTGCAGTAGCAGAAAGCCCAAAGCAAAGCAGAGAAACCACGCCAGCGGGGTGTTTTTGGTGAGGACGATCCCACTGATCTTGTCGGTGATTGAAGTGTACGAGGTCTGGCTCGGGCCGAGTTCCGATACTGGGGAGCGATAAGGCGTTTTCGCAGTTTCGGACATGCTAAGCCTCGGCAATTTTGGGATTGGGGTTTTTGATACTTGCTAAATACGTAGTGCGGGGGCGCGTGTTCAACTCGGTGAGTATGCCGTAGTTGAGCGGCGATGCCTTGAGCGCGGAGACCCGACTATTGGGATCGTTGATGTCCCCAAAGACGATAGCTTCGGTCGGACAGGCCTGCTCACAGGCCGTAACAATCTCGCCATCGCCTATGGTGCGTTTGGCTTTTTTGGCATCAATGCGCGCTTGATTGATGCGCTGGACGCAGTACGTGCATTTTTCCATTACGCCGCGGGCGCGCGTGGTTACATCCGGGTTGCGCTGCAATTTCAAGCTCTCGCTCTCGCGGTCGGCGTATTGGAGGAAGTTGAAGCGCCGGACCTTGTAAGGGCAGTTATTGGCGCAGTAGCGGGTGCCGACGCAGCGATTGTACACCATGTCGTTGAGTCCCTCGTCGCTATGGGTCGTAGCCGCGACCGGACAGACCAATTCGCAAGGAGCATTTTCGCACTGCATGCAGGGCACGGGCTGATGGGCGATCTGGGGATTGTCGAGCGAGCCCTTGTAGTAGCGATCGATGCGGATCCAAGGCATTTCGCGGCCGTTGAGTACTTCGTCTTTACCCACGATGGGGATGTTGTTTTCGGCTTGGCAGGCCGCTGCACAAGCATTGCAGCCGATGCAAGCACCTAGGTCGATAACCATGCCCCAAGCGTAGCCCGTGTACTGGTGATCCGTGCGGTTGTGCAGCGTCAAGTCATCGGGCGGATCGTGGGTACCCTCATGGGCAAAATGCGGATGTGCTTGGTAGTAGGACAACGAGGCTTGGCGCACTAAGTTGCGGCCTTGCATGCTGTGGTGATCTTGGGTACAGGCGAGGCGATAGCGATCATACGAGCCGTTGACCTGCAGGCCGATGCCGCTCCACAAGGCCGCCATCGGCCGCAGGGCATAGGCATTAAATCCCGTGTCGCGCCCGACGCGACCACTGCGCTGTTGGCCGTAGCCCAAGTGCAGAGTGACGACGCCGTCGGCTTGGCCGGGCACGATCCAGACCGCGGCATTGATCGCGCGTCCGTCAAAGCGCAACTCGGCGAGGAATTCGCTCTTGAGTCGCAAACGCTCGGCCGTGGCTGGACTGACGAGGGCGGCGTTGTCCCAAGTGAGCTTGGTGATGGGCTTCGGGGTTTCCTGTAACCAAGCGTTATTGGTAAAGCGACCGTCCCACACCATGGCATCGGGCCGAAAGTGGATTTCGAGGTCTTCTTCCGCGGGCAGGTTGCCAGTCGTTGCTGGCAAGTTCAGCGGACCTAACTGCGGAGATTGGGCTTCGGGGCGCGTACCCTCGACGAAGCCATCGTGCAGTGCGCGGCGCCAAGCAATCGCATCTAGCCCTTGGCTTTCCCAATACTGGCGCACGATTTCGAGATCGGGGACCCCGGACTGGCCAATGAGCACTGCCAAGAGATCGTGCATTGATTTGCTTTTATAAAGCGGGCGAATTAGTGGCTGGACGATCGAGGCCAGGCCGTCGTGGGCACGGGTGTCGCTCCAGGCTTCGAGAAAGTGAGATTCTGGGATGTGCCAGTGGCAGAGTTCCGACGTTTCGTTGTCGTACAGGCTGAGGTGGACGCGGTAGCCAACCTTGCCGAGCGCTGAGGCAAAGTCGAGATCCACGGGCGCGTCGTACACCGGGTTGCCGCCGAGGATGAATAGGGACTCAACTTGGCCGGCGTTCATATCGGCGACTAAAGCGGCTAGCGACTCGCGCTGGTCAACCGATTCGACTTCGAGGGGTTCGGTGTAGTGTACGGTTGCTCCCGCATTGCCTAGGACGCGGTTGATGGCATGGGCCAGAGCGTGTACGGCTGGGGCTTGCTGATCGCCAGCGAGCACAAGGCTTTGGCCGCGATGGGACTTTAGATCTTCAACTAAGGCTGCAATCCAAGCGTCGTGGGCGGAGAAATCGGTGGGGGTACTCGGCCCTTCCCAGCCGATGCCAAGTCCTTGGGCGACCTTGAGGACCAAGGCTTCGAGGTGCGCCGTGCTCAGTGCCAAACGGTGATCGGCTATGCTGCCCGTGGCCGTTGGACTGCTCTCGACTACATAGAGCCGATTGCTGGCCTTTTGACCGTTGCGGAAGTTGCGACCAGCCGCAAAGTCCCGAGCGTGGCGGACATTGCCAGCACCGCTATAGGTAAAGTCGGCGTCCAGCGATAGAATGACCTTGGCTTTGGCTACGTCGTAAAACGCATGGATCGGTTCGCCAAAAGCCATTTGTGCTCCTGCGCGGGCATTGTCGCGATTGACGGGTTCGTACTGGTGCCACTGGGCTTGGGGAAATTTGGTCCGCAGAGCCTGCAACTGATGCCCGAGGGTCGGGGAAGTCGCGGTTTGGGTTAGGATGCGCAGACCAGCACCGCCATTGGCCTCGTGCGAACTTAGCCGCTGCGTCAGATCAGCTAGGAAGATGCTCCACGTGCTGATTCGACCGGCGTTTTTGACCGTTTGCGAGCGATCGGGGTCGTAGAGATCGAGGATCGAAGCCTGGACGAGCGCATTGGAGCCTCTACTACCGGAGGGATGCCCGGCGTTGCCTTCTATTTTGGTCGGTCGCCCCATGTGGCTCTCGACTAGGATGCCCATGCCCATCCCACCGAGCGAAGTGGCTGAAGCAAAGTACTGAGGCTTACCGGGGATGACGTGTTCGGGTGCTCGGACCTGAGGGACTATTTTTTCGCTAGGCTGGATCGTGCAGCCCGAAAGCCCGCCTAGTGCCAGCGATGCACTCATGAGCTTGAGAAAATTCCGCCGACTTACCGGATCCTTCAACTCGGCAGCTTGCTCGGGAAACTCGCGCTGGACCATGGCGGCGAATTCTTCGGTCTGAGCCAATTGGTCCAGGCTGCGCCAGTACTCTTGACCTTGAGTGGCTTTGAGACGAGAGCGAATGGCCGAGAGATCGATGTTTTTTCTGGTTTCCATGTTTAGCGGTGGCAGATAGAGCAGTTGGTGAGTTGACTGGTCTGCACGCCGTATTCGGCGACGAGTTGCGCTCCCAAGCTCTCTTGATCGGCTGGGTACTGATAGTTCATGTTGAATACTTGGTTGCGCGGGCGGATGTACTGAGCGGGATCGCGGTGGCAATCGAGGCACCACTCCATATTCAGCGATTCGGCTTTCCACATCAGGGGCATTTGATCGACTTGGCCGTGGCAAGATTGGCAGCCAATGCCTTGGTTGACGTGGATGCTGTGGTTGAAATAGGCGAAGTCGGGCAGATCGTGGACGCGATTCCACTCGATCGGCACGTTGTCGCGGAAACTAGCACGCACAGGTTCGAGGATCGGTGCCTCAGTCCAGAGCTGCGAGTGGCAGGTCATGCAGGTTTCGGTCGGAGGAACGCCAGCAAAAGCACTCTCCTCGACAGTAGTGTGGCAATAGCGGCAATCGATGCCCATGCCGGTAACGTGGTGTTTGTGGCTGAAGGGAACGGGCTGATCAATGGGCACGTTGACTTGATTGACGAAGTAAATGCGATTGATATTGAGCAAAATACCGAGGATACTGCCGACTAGAACGAGGCCAACGAGGATGCTGGCTTTGGAAGCCCAGTTAGCACTGCGCGGAAATACTTGAGCCATATTCTATAATTTAGCTGAGGTTGTAGAAAGCTGGCCTTACCTCTTCCGGCCAAAACAATCTTGTAAGTTAGGCCAGTTTAATTTGGTGTCAACACATGCGATAAAAAACTCGGGCATTTGACTTTGGGTCTCGCGCAATATACTATGAATGGCGTCCCTCCTATAGCCCCCGTAGCTCAGCAGGATAGAGCAACAGATTCCTAATCTGTGGGTCGGCGGTTCGAATCCGCCCGGGGGTAGTTACTTTCCTCGAAAACGGCTGTCTTCCAGATAGTTGCGGTGTGTGGCACAGGCTTAAGAACGCGTGCAAATGCGAAGTGCAGAGCCGTCGCCCCGAAGGAATATAGCAGTTACTCTGGCGATGAGGACGATGAGAATGTCAGCAACCTATCTAATAGCGGATTTTAATTAGGTTTTGCATTTAGATGATAAAGCGTGAAGAGACGCTGCAAATCGCCGGCCAAATCGAAGCCATGCTGGTTGCTTTGGACCGATTCTCCTCCTTCAGTCGGCTGCTCAAGCCCGCCGAGGTGGAACAGTTGCGTTCCTTGCTGCGCTGTGCACAGGCGTGCGCCGACAGACTGGTGGCCGGTAAACAGGCGCAGTGTGCAGCGGACGAATTGATCGCGCAACACCAGCGTTGTTCAGATACACTCCTCGCGGCAGCGCTTAACGGTGATTGGGGCGGTGGCGCACCGGACTTACAAGGACTGTTGCTCAACCGGCTTCTCGATGGCCGACATCCGTTTTTGTGCGCTTGCGAAGAGCAATCTCCAGTAGATGTTCCCGCTGCGCTGCATCAGGTTGTGTGCCGCGATTTGCAAAGTGCCGCGGTCTTGGCTCGTCCTCGCTGGGGAATATGGCTGCGATTGGTCGGCAGCGACGCGGCACCTTTGGCTCCCATACCCGGAGATGGGGAGGAACCCGCAGCCGTTGACCAATTGAGAGAGCGTTTTGGCCGCAGCGAGGAGTGGGCTGGGTTAGCAGGAGAGCTTGGATGCCTGATCCACGAGTACGGCCGGGGTTCGCTGCGCCGATTCCCGACCTTTCGTCTAGCCGACAGGAGAGACAAGCCCATCTTGGAACCTATCCGCCATTTCGCAGAATTTCCCCTTGGCTGGCTGGAGGGTAACGGCGCGAGAATCCAAGTGTTAGTGGAAAACACGCGCCATTTTCTCGCCGGTTATCGGGCACACAACGCGCTAATCTGGGGACCGCGCGGCGGCGGCAAATCGACGCTGATACGGGCCTTGATAGGTCAATTCTTTGATCGCGGTCTGCGCGCCATCGAGATTGACTCGTCTTGCTACCATCTGTTGCCCGACCTGTTTGCCCTCGTCCGGGGGCGTCGCCAGTGCTTTGTCGGAGTGCTGGATAATGTGTCCTTGAGCCGGGGGGACAGCAGTTTGCACCTACTGTCGCGCGTGCTCGACGGGGGGTTAGAAGCGTGCCCGAATAACCTGGTCTTCTATGCAACCTCCAACTATAAGGATTTAGTTGACCGGGAAGGCGAGCGTCAGCAAGGGTTGGGCCAGATGCAGCTAGACGACGAGCGTCCCAATCTGGTCAACCAAGGCATTCAAGCTGAATTCTACGATCCTCAACAACAGCAACGCCTTGATCAGGAGCGGGCGCTCGACGACCGTTTTGCCCTCAAGGTATTTCTCGGTCTGCCCAGCAGGCAGCAATATCACTCTATGGTACTGTCCTATGCGCGTCGGGCAGGGATTGACCTGCCCGAAGAGGAATTATTGGCCGCCTTCGAAGTTTGGCGGATGCGGCACAACCACGATTTAGTCGGAGGCCGGACGGCGCGGGATTTCATCGTCGCCTACTTGCCGCAGTACTTGCGCGACAAGGGCCAGTTAAATCAACCTTCGAGTAACTCGATCTCGTAACCGTCGGGATCGTCGATAAAGGCCATCTTACGGCTGGCAGGGAAAGTCTCGCGCCAATCGCTAGGCCAGATTTCAATCCCGTTATTTTCCAGCGTGTCGCAAAAGCCGATTAAGTCGGGAACCGCGATCGCTAGGTGCATGAGATCTTCGGGGACGGCGAGTTGATAATCGCTGGAATAGGTCAACTCTAAGGTGTGTTCATTGCCGGGCAATTCGAGATGAACGATCTGATTGCCGGCGGGCGACTTATCGGAGCGGCTCTGTACCTCAAAACCGAGGTGGGTGCAATACCACTCAATAGAGCGTTCGAGATCGCCGACGCGGATGCGGGTGTGCAGAAAGCGGGCCATAGAAATATCCTTTCTCGAATTGTACATACTTGCTTGAAGGCAGGGGGTGCTGCACATGTAGGCAGTCCCTTGCGCGGACTGGAACGGGACGTGTAGATTAAATTAGTTAGGGGCAAAAAAGAAGCAAAAAATGGTGCCGAAGAGAGGACTCGAACCTCCACGGGGTTGCCCCCACATGGTCCTGAACCATGCGCGTCTACCAATTTCGCCACTTCGGCAAGTGAACGGCAAAAATTAAGCGCAGGGCTTGCAGTCGTCAAGCCCGTTTCTTTAGTGAAATAAGGTGGTTATGGTCAAAATGGAAAGCGATGCCCAGCGCGAGTCAATCGTCGTGCAAAATCGCAAAGCTCGGCACGACTACGAGGTGATGGGCCGCTACGAGACTGGCATTGTTCTGCGCGGTACGGAGGTCAAGTCGCTGCGCGCTGGGCGCGCTAACCTCAAGGATAGCTATGCTTTGGTTGAACGAGGCGAAATTTTTCTGCACAATGTGCATATCGCCCAGTACGAGCGCGGCAACAGTTTCAACCACGATCCAGAGCGCGTGCGCAAATTGCTTTTGCACCGCAGCGAAATCCGCAAGCTGACGGGGCGGACGCAACAACAGGGCCTTACTCTAGTGCCGCTGAAGATCTACTTCAAACGCGGCAGAGCTAAGGTGGAATTGGCACTGGTCCGCGGCAAGAAGCAGTTTGACAAGCGTCAGGCTTTGGCTCAACGCCAGGCCGACCGCGATGTCGCCCGGGCCCTCAAGGAGTGCCACCAGTGAGTTTGCCAGCGTCCAACCAGAGTGCGATGCGCTGTTCTAAGTGCAACGGTGGAGGTCTGTACTATGACCCGATAGTCAAAGCGGGCCGTTATGGTACGCTGCGGCTTTGCGAATGCGTAGAGTGTCGCTGCGGGGGGCGGGCACCCTACCAATACTGGGACGAAGATTCGCGCAACCAGTGGTGCCCCTGCCGTTCCTATCGTCGCAAAATGACGGAAGCCAATCGCCTATTTCGCCAAGCCGATATCCCAGAACGCTATAAATGGAAGTTTGTCGATGACTTCCGAATAGCGGCACCAGACGGGACGCCCATTGACCTAGCGACCACAGTCTATCTCCGCATTCACCAAGACCTGATCGAAGCAGCAGAAGAGCCTAAGCGCGGCTATCTTCTCCACGGAAGTCCCGGTACGGGTAAGACCTTAATGGGCTGCATTGCACTCAACGAACTCATGTTGCGCTGGACCAAGCCGGGCCGCTTTCTCAGTCTGTCGCGTACATACTTTCAGAAACTGCGCGATACCTTTTCAGTCGATAGCGAGCGCTATGGCCACACTTGGTCAATGCTCGAAGAGTTGTGCAATATGCCCTACCTCGTCCTAGATGACTTCGGCATCCAACGGGGGACTGAATGGGAAATAGAAATGCTCTACGATCTCGTAGATGCCCGCTACGGCGACCAGCGATTCACAGTTGTGACCACCAACCAATCCCTTGATGAACTCAAGGACCTCGCTAAAGGCCGCATCTATTCGCGCTTGGTAGAGATGTGCCAACCGATCCCCATGGACGGCCCTGATTATCGGCGGCATCTCAATGAGTGAGACGAGTTGGAAGCGCAGCGATGGACGCCAGCCCGATCAATTGCGGCCGGTACAGATTTCCCCGGGGTACCTGAAAACGGCGGCTGGATCGGCTCTGATCGAAATGGGCGATACAAAGGTACTCTGCACAGTGTCGTCTATTGATGGGGTCCCGCCCTTTCTGGTGGGAACTGGCAAGGGCTGGCTGACTGCGGAATACAGCATGCTCCCTGGGTCCTCTACACGCCGAGTGGCCCGTGAGCCCAATAGTCGGGCGCGTGAAATTCAGCGCCTAATCGGTCGGTCGCTGCGAGCGATAGTGGATTTGGAGCAAATAGGCGAGCGGACGCTATATGTCGATTGCGATGTCATACAGGCGGATGGCGGTACGCGCACGGCCTCAATAACAGGGGCTTATGTAGCTTTGGTAGAGGCGTTGCAGACACGGCAAGGCACTGTACTCATAGATCAGGTCGCCGCCATTAGCGTCGGAATAGTAGAGGACCATTCCTTATTGGACCTATGCTATGAGGAAGATAGCCGCGCCGAAACCGATATGAATGTCGTTATGACCGGCTCGGGGCGGCTAGTCGAAATCCAAGGCACGGCCGAGGGGCGTCCCTTTACCCGTGCGGAGGCCATTGGGTTACTCGACTTGGCGGCTGTGGGCACAAAGCGCCTATTAGCTGTGCAACAGTCTGTTTTAAGCGGACTTACGGGGGCTTAGCGGCTTGGGAGAAATTGCTTGACAGGTTTTGTGCCCCCGGCTAAGTTATAAACAATCTTTAGTTTGAAGCACGTCTAGCTTTCCTTTTCCTCCCCACTCTAAACGAAGAGGATGGTTCCATGGCGGGTACGACTAAAGCTCCATTTTGGGACATGGAAGATTGTCTCGGGAGTTATCTGGCTGAAATTGCCCATTCCAAGCCACTCTCCTCGGCCGATGAGGTCAGTCTAGCGCGGAAAATCAAGC
The DNA here is from genome assembly GCA_965116045.1 of Candidatus Latescibacterota bacterium. GTDB lineage: Bacteria > Latescibacterota > UBA2968 > UBA8231 > UBA8231. The sequence continues at coordinate 635,164 of OZ220478.1, forward strand.
AAGGGGATGAGGACGCACGCAATCGCTTAGTCGAAGCGAATTTGCGCTTTGTGGTCAGCGTGGCAAAGGAATACCAAAATCGCGGCGTCCCTCTCGCCGATTTGGTCAGTGCTGGAAACATGGGATTGATTACCGCTGCCGAGCGCTTTGACGAAGACAAGGGCTTCAAGTTCATCTCCTATGCCGTTTGGTGGATCCGTCAAGCCATATTACAGACGCTGGCTGAACAGTCGCGTACGGTCCGCCTGCCGCTGAACAAAATCGGTTTGCTCTACAAGATATCCAAAGCGTCCCGTATCCTGCAGCAAGAGCGAACCGACGATCCCCACCCAGAAGCTATCGCCGAGCAGCTCGATGTTTCGGTCGAAGAGGTCAAGGAGACCTTAATGTGCAGTCGCTCGATGAGGTCGCTCGACGCGGCCTTTCTCGGCGAAGAGCACAGTCTGCTAGACGTACTGCCAGACGAGCGGCAAGAGTCCCCTGAAAACCAAGTTATGCGTGGTTGTCTGCGCGGGCAGATTGACTCGGCTCTGAATAGGCTCATTGGGCGCGAAGCCGAGATTCTCCGTCTCTACTTTGGGTTGAACGGGGAAGAGCCTATGACCTTAGACCAGATTGGTATGCGCTTTGGGCTTACGCGAGAGCGAGTCCGGCAAATCAAGGAGAAAGCGCTGCACCGCTTGCGCCACCCCAGCCGCTGTGAGCACCTGCGCTCCTATAGTCGCGCTTGAAAATGACTCCCCACAAGGCTCCCCTGCTCCCCAATAGTCGCAGGAGTATGCCATGTCAGAAGATGCCGTTGAGGAGGATCTGCTGAATTCTATAGATGAGGTAGACGATCAGCTCAAAAATTTTCGCCAGCGGGTGCGGGCCGTTTTGGACGCTGCCCAGGCCGAGGGAACGCGGCGTAACAAAAAGGAAGAAAACGCGAGGCGATAAGCGACGCGTAGATTTACCTAAAGAGGGGATGGCTTGGCTGTCCCCTCTTTTAATTTATCTGCAACCAAATGGAGAGGACCGAAATGGATAAATGGGCAACAGGCATATTTACCTCGATTGACGAGGGCTTAGGGGCCGGATTGGATTCGGTGAAGGAGCTAGGGGTTGTCACCGTACATCTGCACGCTCCGGGCCGCGATTTTCGCACGGCAGAGAAAACCGCGCAAATCAAGGCCCAATTCGCCGCGGCCGGGATTGAAATCAGCGTGGTTTTCGTCGGTTTTCCCGACGACGATTACACCACGCCGCAAATTGCCCAGCAAACGGTCGGGCTCGTGCCTTTAGAGCACCGAGAACACCGGCTCGAAGAGACGCTGGCTATCGCGGACTTTGCTGCTGCGCTAGGCGTAGATGCTGTTGGCATGCACTTGGGCTTTGTGCCGGAGGCGTCGGAGCCGGATTTTGCCGCGGTCGTTGAAGTTGCGCGCACCGTGTGCGATCACTGTCGGGGGCACGGCCAGTATTTTCACCTAGAAACCGGTCAGGAGACCGCCGCTGAACTTCTCACCTTTATCGAAGCTGTCGATCGCCAGAACCTCGCGGTCAATTTCGATCCGGCCAATATGATCCTCTATCAAGCTGGCCCGCCACTGGAAGCATTGGATCAGGTGGGGTGCTTTGTCCGCAGCGTACACTGCAAAGACGCCGCGATTGAGCGCCGCCCGGGGCAGCCTTGGTATGAGGACGCGCCGCTTGGCCAAGGCGACGTTAACATTCGGGCATTCCTTTTGAAGTTACGCGATTTAGGGTATGAGGGGCCGCTGACCATTGAGCGCGAATACGCCCCGGACCAAGTTGGGGATATCCGCGCGGCTCTGCAACTACTCACCGACCTACGCCGAGAGATTTTGGGTTGAGCGCGTCGCTGGGGAGTTGCTTGCATTTTGCAGTAGATGCGGCTTGGCAAGCGGGGAAGATCACCTTGCGCTACTTCCAGTCGGATGTCCGAGTCGACAGGAAGGAAGACCTATCGCCGGTGACCGTCGCCGATCGCGAAGCCGAGGCCAAGATACGGGACTTGTTGGCTAAGGCCTATCCCGATGATGGAATTGTCGGCGAGGAATTTGGCCAAGTCGAGGGGAGCTCCGGTACGCGCTGGATTATTGATCCCATTGACGGGACGAAATCTTTTGTCCAAGGTGTGCCGCTTTACGGAGTGCTCATCGCGCGGGAAGGGCCGGATGGGGTTGATGTAGGCTGTTGCTATATGCCAGCCCTTGACGAGATGGTGTGGGCTGCTAGGGGCGAGGGCTGTTGGTGGAATGGTAGGCGGGCGGCAGTGTCTTCGGTAGCTGAGTTAGGCCAGGCCTGTATCTGCTATACGTCATGGCCGAGCTTTGCCGAGCAAGGTCGCGAACAGGAGTGGCAGAAACTGGTCGCCAGCACTCGGCTGCGTCGGGGATGGGGCGATTGTTACGGCCACATACTCGTGGCCACCGGCCGCGCCGAGGCCAGTTTTGACCCCATTATGAATCCGTGGGATTGCGGACCACTGTTGCCGATTCTACAGGAAGCGGGCGGCACCTTTACCGATTGGCAGGGGGTGCCGACGATATACGGCAAAGACGCTTTCTCTTCCAACGGGCATCTCTTTGCGTCCATCATGGAGCAACTCTAGGTCAGCGGCAGTGATAGACGCGCTTAGAAGCCGGATCGCCTTCTGCCTAGCTATTGGCCGCGATGCCGTGGTGGCGACGTACCGCCACGATTGTAGGACTGCGGCTCCAGCTATGGCCTTTGACTTTATATTTGCCATTTTTCCGGGCATTCTCGTTCTAACGGCCCTATTGGGATTCTTGGGCATATCGTCCGAGGACTTTATCAAAGTGCTCGAAATTTTGGGCATTGTCATCCCCGTTCCGCTGCTGGAGGCCGTCGAAGACAATATCAACTTTCTCTCGTCGCAAAGTTTGTTAGTCATCGGGTTCGTGGGCGTCATCTGGCCGGCGTCGGCTAGCATGTCCACTACGATGATGGCACTCAACCGAGCCTACGGCGTGCAAGAGCATCGGTCCTTTTACAAGCGGCGCATTCTTTCGCTCGCCTTAATCGTCGTCTTAGGGATTTCTTTCGTTTTTTTCTTTAACCTCATCATATTTGGCGAACACGTCGAGAATTGGCTACGGGGCTATTGGACTACCTCTCACTTTTATCCGTTTGTGGCTTTGTTGAGACGCGCAGTGGTCGTGATCGGCATGGTCGCCACCGCGGCCTGTATTTACTACATCATGCCGGCCGTGCGCCTGCGCTGGTTGGACGTGTTGCCGGGGAGTGTGATGTCTTCTGGGCTGGCCGGGGTCATTGCCATTGCCTTGGATTACATTGAGCAGTTCAGCTATTACAATATCGTCTATGGCGTGTTAGGCACTGCCATCATCCTCTTGCTGTCTGCGTACTTGCTGGCTTTTTCATTATTGTTTGGCGGCGAACTGAACGCGGTGCTCTATCACCGCCGCCATCCATCGCCACCCATTTGACGCCTACCCGACAGATTATTAGGTTGGGACTTACAGCAATAATGTCTTTGGAAAATGGAGGAACCAATGAGCAAAAATTTAATCCTATCCGCGCTTGTATGTGGTCTTGTGGCCTGCGGGGGAAATAAAAAAGATGAGCTGACCCCTTATATTCAGACCTTGCAGAGCTTGGATAATTATAGCCAACAGCTAATGCGCTATCAGGTGTACCTAACGACTGAAGGCATGACCTCTCAGGCCCACGACGTCAACGCAGTCATGCAGACCTTGCACGACGAATTGGAGAAGGTCGAGATAGAGGATAAGTATCTCCGAGCATTGAACAACAAAATGAAGCGGGCCTTGAAGGCGGCGATGCGCAAGCTGGTCGAGCCGGACTTCCCGACGTTTGTGCCCAATGCCCAAAAGAGCATTTCGGTCGTCGAAGAAGAGTTTGTAATCGTGTACGCCAACTTGAAAAAAATATGGGAGGATGCTGGCCAGACCGAACCCTTTCCGCTCAAGTGGGAAGCCACAAAATAGTTGAGTCCGCCGCCCGCTGCACTGCGTAGAGCTCCTCCGGTCACAGGGGGAGCTTTTTGCGTTCAATTCCCGCACAGCAGGAAGGGGTGAACAAACCATGATATTCGTGTTGTTCAAATTGTTGCTCGCGACGGCGATCGTGTTGTTGTGTTACGCCGTGTACCGGCAGCTAAGGAGCGATCCTCGCCGCGGCGCGTCTAACCAACGCAGCAGTATTGATTCGAGCCGAGTCACCGAGGCCGAATACAGTATATTGGACGAAGAAGACAGAGAAGAGGTCGAACGCAGAGATCGTGGCTAAGAAAGCCAAAGGGACAAATCCCGCTACATTGCTGGACGAAATCGCCAAGGGGGACGTTCGGTCTTTTTATTTATTACACGGAGACGAGGAATACGAGCGCGAAGCCTTAGTCGCGTCTATGATCGAATCCTTGATGCCAGCTCAGACGCGGGATTTTAATCTCGACGTACTGAGGGCTGAGCGCCTAGAGGTACTGGATTTTTTTCAAGTCTATGAGACCTATCCCACAATGGCCGAGAGTCGGCTGATTGTGCTGCGCGATGCCGAGGCTCTGACGACCGACCAGTGTCGCGGCTTGGAGCGCGTATTTGCAAAGCCGGTGGAAACCAGTCGGTTGTTAGTGGTCGGCCAAAAGGTCAATATGCGGCGGAAGTTCTTTCGCGAACTAGCCCGCAAGGGTTGTGCGCTAGAGTTTAGGCCGCCTTACGACAACCAAGTTCCGCAGTGGATACAGCGGTATGCCAAGCGTCAGCGAGTGCGAATAGAGCCTGCGGCCGTCCAACTACTCAGCCAGTACGTAGGGGCCAAGCCAAGGGAGTTAGTCAGCGAGATAGAAAAGTTGGTCAGTTTTGTCGGGGTGGGCCAGCCGATCTCCGCCTCTGCGGTCGAACAAGTCGCTGGCATCACACGCGGGACTAGCGTGTTCGAACTCGCCGATGCCCTCGGTAAAGGGCAGGGCAAGCTAGCTCAAAAACTGATGCAGCAGTTTCTCAGCCAAGGAGAAGAGCCAACTCGTGCCGTAGCCATGGTCACCCGCCACCTCCAGCTTTTGCTCAAGGCTAAGGGGCTAATGGGTCAGTCGCTACCGCGCGACAAAATGGCCGCCGAATTGGGGGTTGCGCCGTTCTTTTTGCCCGGATATTTGGAACAGGCTCAGGGTCGCTCCACCGCTTGGCTGTGGGCGGGGTTGAGTGCCTTGAGCGAAGCCGATTGGCGTCTGAAGTCGCAGGGACGACGCCAAGAACATTTGATTTTAGATATGCTGGTGACCAAGTTGTGCAGGAAGCACTGAGCTTGACAATGGATAGTGCCACAACTATAATCGAAACACAAGGAAGAGCTATCGTGAGTGAACCTATCGTCTTAACCGATGAAAATTTCAGCGCCGAAGTCCTCAATGCTAGCCAGCCGGTACTCGTGGATTTTTGGGCGACGTGGTGCGGGCCGTGCCGAATGATCGCGCCGATTGTCCAAGAATTGAGTGGTGAATACGAAGGTCGGGCCAAAGTGGGCAAGTTGGACGTCGACGTGGCCCAGAAAACAGCGGCCGAATTCGGCATCCGCAGCATCCCTACCTTGCTCATTTTTAAGGAGGGTAAAGTCGCCGACCAGATCATTGGTGCTGTCCCCAAAGGGCAAATCACCGAAAAGCTAGAGGCCGCCTTGGCCTAATTGTGCGGACGAACGGGCATGGGGCGTTGCCGGGCGGGTTAAGCGGGAGTACTAAGCACATGCCGTCAGACCCTCTTTGGAGGCCCGTCTTTCGTCGTCTGCAAAAGCGCGTCAGGAGTAGCCGCAACGAGGAAGAGACTGCCACCTGCAAGCTCTTGCAGAAAATACCCATTTTTCAGCAACTAAGCGGGCGCGAACTACATAAGATAGAAGAGATGCTCTACGGGCCGCGAGATTGGCGCGCTGGCGAGGCGATTATCAACCAAGGAGATCCCGGGCTGGGGATGTACATTGTCGCTTCCGGCCAAGTGCGGCTTGTACAGATGGGCGACGATGGGTTTGAGAAGCAGCTAGCCACCTTAACCCGGGGGAATTTTTTTGGTGCCGAGGCCCTTGTCGATGAATCGCCGCGTCCCCTTTCAGCTTATGCCCTCCAGCCTTGTAGTCTCCTCGTTTTTTGCCGCCCCGACTTACTCGAACTCATAGGTGCCAATCTCCCGCTCGCCCTGAAGATCGTCGAAGGCTTGGCGCAAGCCATCTCGACTGACCTACTCAAAGTCATAGAGAAACTCTCGGCGCAGTTGCGCGACTCTGAGCGCCTGTTAAAAGGTGCGCAGCGTGCGGGCAGTATTCAATGATGAATTGGCAAGTTAAAGTAGTACTCGTCTTGGTGGCTGTAGTGGTCGGCGGATGGTTTGTGTATGAGATTCGCGGCATTCTTACGCCTTTTGTTTTAGCTTTTATCTTGGCCTATGTCCTCTACCCAATCATCGATTGGATGGAGATAAGGGGATTGGGGCGGGCTTGGAGTACTCTGCTTGTCTTTTTGCTCGTTTTTGCGGGGTTGGGGCTAGGCTCATTCAAGGTTGGAGACAAACTGGCTGGAGAAACGGTAGATAGGGTTTTTACTATCGCCAACACCGGCGACCAACCCCTGATCATCCACGGGATGGTTTGGGAAGACGATTCGCGGGACCAGCCGTTTGTCCTAAGAGAGGAACATCGCTGGCCGCTCGAGATCGCCCCTACGGAGGAGTTATCCATTCTCCTGCGCTTTGTGCCCAAGGACCAAACGCCGGCTGTAAACGCGCTCTTGATCGCGTACTCGCAGGGCCAAGGCGAACACAGCCAGCGCATTAGCGTCCACGGCAATGGCGGGGTGGTCGCAGGAGGCCAAGCCGGTGGGTCGGGTTCTGTCGTGTTTTCGCGGGCCGATATTGGTTTTGGCGAGGCCGACCCCAACGTCTTGGTGGAAATCGGCGATAGGATCTTGGCGGAAACCAGCACCAGAGCTGCAAAAATTGAGCCTATGTTACAGCCCTATTTGGGGAGCGATTTCCGCCTCGCCGAGTTGGTTCGAGAGCATGGTGAGCGGCTGATGAGGACCATGTTGGGAGGCACTACACTGTTTATCGAGGGCGTGATATCGGGCCTTACTTTTGTGGTGATCGTGCCGTTTGTGGCTTTTTTCTTTCTCAAAGAAGGGCGGCACCTGACGCGATGCCTGATGGCACTGGTTCCCAACGCCTATTTTGAATTGTGTCTAAACCTGATGTACCAAGCCAATAGGCAGATCGGGAATTACATTCGTGGCCAGCTTTTGGCGGTCCTCGTCGTATCGGTGCTCGCGATTAGCGGCTTGTCCATTCTTGGAGTCTATTATGCCCTGCCTTTGGGGCTGCTCGCCGGGTTGGCTAACGTAATCCCATTTCTCGGGCCATTGATCGGGATCGTCTGTTCTTCGATTGTGGCCTTGGCCACCGGCGGTGGCTTGGCGATGGTGGCCAAAGTGATCGTCATGTTTTTGATTATTCAACTGATAGACAACGTACTCATTCAACCCACAATGGTGGCCAAAAGCGTCGAGTTACACCCTCTGGCCGTCCTTTTTGTCGTCATGGTAGGAAGCCAGTTGATGGGCATCGTCGGGATGCTGATCGCCGTGCCTCTTACAGGAATCGCGAAAGTAAGCGGCCAAACCATCTACGAAGGGGTCAAGCAATACCGATTGAGATAGGTTGACAAACCTATCTATATTTTGCTTAACTACACCTTACATCTCGAACTGCGGTACGAGGTACTTAAGGCCCTTTAAAGGGGTAGGAGGAATAAATTAATTGGGTAGTTCAATACACTTAGAAAGCACGATGGTGAGCGAATTGGCTCAACGCATCGGGGACGCCCGCAAGCTCTACGGCAACGATAGTCCTTACGTCATAGGTGTGATGGCGGCTGTCGAATGGATAACCCAAGATGCAGAGGGGGGCCAAGGGCTCAAGCAAGACCTGCTTGCCCGCGTTCTAGAGAGTGAAGGAAAGAAACAGCCGTCTCGTCCACTTTCCGGCAGTGCAGAGACCAGCCCCCCGTCGCACGAACACCGCACCTTAGCAGAAAACACTTGGACTCGTGGCATAGTCAAGTGGTTTAACAACGATAAAGGATATGGTTTTATCTCGACAGATAGCCATGTCGATGTCTTCGTCCACTGGCGCGATATTTCATCTTGGGACGATGACCGGACTTTGATCCAAGATGATGAAGTTGAGTTCATGGTGACTCGCACCGCCAAGGGATTCCAAGCCATCAACGTGATGAAGGCTGGTCAAGACAAGGCCGAAGGGGAGACGGACTCGGGCGAGGCGGTCGAGATTCCCGACGAAACCGAGGCGGTCGAGACCTCCAACGGCGATGCCTCCGAGAGTGAAGACAGTGTCCCGGACTTCCAAGATGACGAGGGCAGGCTGTAGGGGAAGATGAGCAAAAAAACGTCCGATATAGCCTGTTCGTTCTGCGGCAAGGGAGGCGACCAAGTCGAGAAGATCATTCAGGGCCCCTCAGTGTATATATGCAGTGAATGCATTGGCTTGTGCAATGAGAGGCTGTCAGAGGACGACAAGAACGAGCTTAGCCTCAATGGCCGTCCCCTACCCAAACCGGCCGAAATCAAGGCCCATCTCGACGCGCATATTATCGGCCAAGAACGCGCCAAAAAGGCGCTTTCGGTCGCCGTGTACAACCACTACAAGCGGGTGCATTCCGGTGCTGCGGATGTCCAACTCAGCAAGAGCAATATCCTGCTCATCGGCCCCACCGGAGTGGGCAAGACGCTTTTGGTAGAGACGTTGGCGCGCATACTACAAGTGCCTTTTGCGATCGTCGATGCTACGGTCCTTACCGAGGCCGGGTATGTAGGCGAGGACGTGGAAAATATCCTCGTACGGCTCCTCCAAGCCGCGGATTACGATGTCAAACAAGCCGAGCGCGGGATTTTGTTTATTGACGAGCTAGACAAAGTTGCTCGCAAATCCGGTAACCCCTCCATAACCCGCGACGTTTCAGGCGAAGGCGTCCAACAGGAACTCCTTAAGATCTTAGAGGGGACTGTATCGGGGGTGCCGCCGAAGGGGGGGCGTAAGCATCCCGAACAGCCTTTGGTGCAAATAAACACCAAAAACATTCTCTTTATTTGCGGTGGGGCTTTCGATGGGCTAGATAAAATTATCAGTCAACGCATCGGAACCAAGTCCATGGGCTTTGGCAGTTCCCTTGACGACTGCGAGGAAGTGGGCGGGGCCAATCTGTTGGCGCGAGTCGAACCCGAAGAATTGATCCAGTACGGCCTGATTCCCGAGTTGATTGGCCGCTTGCCAGTGGTAGGCGTCTTGCACCCCCTGAGCGATCAGGCGTTAATGGACATCCTGCTCAAACCTCGGAACGCACTCGTCAAACAGTACCAGAAACTATTTGAGATGGACGGTATTGCCCTGCGGTTTGAGCAAGAGGCGCTGTACAAGGTCGTCGAATTAACTCAAGAAAAGGAAATGGGCGCACGTGGTCTGCGGGCGGTCTTAGAGACCGTCATGTTTGAAATCATGTTTGATCTCCCGACCCAAGACGACACCGCCGAATGTGTCATTACTAAGGAATTCATCGAAAACAAGGCTCCGCCCACCTTCGTATATAATAAGAAGCGAGCTTGATCCCCAAGCAGGGTTGTTGAGCTTTAATTAGTCCCTTCTCCACACGAGCGACGCGCTGGTGGAGAAGGGTTTTTTTGCGAGAAAAGCGCAATGCAACCTAGGCATTATCCATCGCGGGTGCTGTGGCGGCACCAGTCTGCGGCCACCGCGGCCACCACAGTCGGAGAAGTGGCTGTGCGAGGACGGCTCCTCCACTTTGCTGTAGGCCGAGGGAGAATCGCAGACGAGAGTGGGGGGGTTGATTTCGTCGTCAAGACATGGGTAGAAGGGATAAGATCCGGGGATATAGTAGAGTTATATGGCATTGCTGCAGAAGGAATTATAGGCGTTAATCAAGTTCGCTTATTAGCCTCTAGTCGAGCGGATTGGTGCCAGGGAGATTGGTCGCGGTTCCACGCCAATGGACTGTGGGCGAATATGCGGGTGCGGGCTGCAGTATTAGACGCTGTACGCGATTTTTTTAGGGATATGGGCTTTCTCGCGGTGGAGACGCCCACACTGGCCCGAGCCTCGGCGCAAGAGCAGCACATCCAGTTATTTGCCACTGAGTACCAGGGCGACAAGTCGCAAGAACAGCTTTACCTTGCCCCTTCACCCGAGCTATACATGAAGCGATTGCTAGGGGTGGGTTTTGAGCGGATTTACCAGATCGGTCGATCGTACCGCAACGGGGAGTTGGGGCCGCAACACAACCCCGAGTTTACCCTAATCGAATGGTATCGGGCATACGCCAGTTACGCGGAAGTCATGGCCGATGTCGAGCACTTGGTGGCCCATGTAGCGGAAAGCGTCTTGGGGCGGTCGACCGTGGTCCGAGCAGGGCGCGAGATCCGCTTGCAGCCGCCGTGGGAGCGGCTCAGCGTCCGCGATGCTTTTGTGCATTGGGCCGCAGTCGATTTGGATGCTTGTGCAGACGCAGAATCACTTTTTCGCCGGGCGCGTATTCTGGGCTATGACAGCGCTAGACAAGAGGATAGTTGGGAGGACTTATACCACAAAATTATGCTGGAGAGAGTCGAGCCAGAATTAGCCAAACTAGGAGCTGTCCACCTTTTCGATTATCCCCGGCAATTAGCTGCATTGGCCAAACTAAAAGAAGGCGATCCTGCCGTAGCCGAGAGGACGGAAGCGTACTTGGGGGGAGTGGAGTTATCAAATGGCTATACGGAGTTAAACGACCCGATCCAGCAGCGCGAGCGCTTTGCGCGGGGTGCGAGGTCAGGGGGCGCACCAGCCGACGAGGCATTTCTCGCAGCTATGGAGCGAGGTATTCCGCCTGCCGGTGGTGTGGCCTTGGGGTTGGATCGGTTGGTTATGATTGTTGCTGGCGCGTCTTGCCTAGAAGAAGTAGTCGCCTTTCCACTGGGGCATTAGTCGGCGAGGGCGGCTAGCTCTTTTTCGGATGCCAGCAGGCCGTCAAGCAGGCCGAAATCGATCGCCTCTGCAGGCGACAGAAAGTAATCGCGCTCGGTGACTAGCTCAATGCGCTCGAGCGACTGGCCAGTATCTTGGACTAAGATCTGGTTGAGTCGGTCGCGCCACTCGACGATTTCGCGGGCGTGGATTTCGATGTCAGCCGCTTGGCCGCGGACGCCACCCCAAGGCTGGTGCAGCATGAGCCGAGAATGGGCTAGGGCATGACGCTTGCCTTTGGTCCCGCCGGCAAGGAGAATTGCGCTCATGCTGTACGCTTGGCCGATGCACAGCGTTGCTACATCGCAGGGGACGTACTTCATGGTATCGTAGATGGCCAAGCCGGCCGTGAGGCTGCCGCCGGGGCTGTTGATGTAGAGCGAGATGTCTTTCTTGGGATCTTCTGAAGCCAGAAAGAGTAACTGGGCGATGACGAGATTGGCTTCGTGGTCGTCGATTTGAGTGCTAATAAAAATTATACGCTCCTTGAGGAGGCGAGAAAAAATATCGTAGGAACGCTCGCCGCGACCAGTCTGTTCGATTACTACGGGTACGATTGCCATGTGCTATTCTGTGGTTATAAGGGAGCTATTGTTGGTTAATGGACTATAGGCGATGCCGAATATAGTGTCAATGGGACGCCGCTTAGGTCGGTTGACCACGCTGGGTTGGCGCGGTACATTTTACGCTGCTTGCTACACGTTGTTGCCCGCCGAAGGTAAAGTCTCTAATCCGTTGCAAGGCATAGTGCTACGATTTTTTGAATTTTGTCGTTTCGGTCTAGCTAGGCACAGGTGCGCGTGCTTGTAGGTATTACCGGCGGCATGGGGGCAGGCAAGTCCGCACTGGCGCAAATGCTCGCCGAGTTGGGCGCACTGCGGGTTGATGCCGACGAAGTGGCCCGTGAAGTAGCGGCAATCCCGGCGGTGATAGAGAATCTACAAGCGGCATTTGGCCGCGATTTGCTCGGCTCGGACGGGTGCTTGAATCGTCGGGAGTTGGGACGCCGCGCCCTGCGGTCAGACGAGGCAAGTCAGCGGTTAGAGGCGATTATGCGGTCGCCACTATCAGCGGCCATAGAGCACCGACTGGCGCAGGCTGTGGAGAAAGCCGCTGGCGGAGTTGTGGTATTCGATGCGCCGCTGATATACGAGTGGGGAAATGAAGGGAACTTCGACCGGATCGTGGTGGTTGATGCTGAGGAGGAACAGCGTGTGTCGAGGGTGCAGCAGCGCAGTGGCTTGCCGGTGTGCGAGATTAGGCAGCGGATGGCACGCCAGATGGATCCGCAACAAAAAAAGGCTCGCGCCGACTTTGTCATCGACAATAACAAGGGCTTGGCCGCGCTCGCCGCGCAGGCGAAAACACTGTGGGTCGAGTTAGTCAGTGCCGCGCAGGGAAGAGACAGCCATGACCAATGAGCGTTTACAGCGGACGCCGCTCTATGAAGTCGCCATCGCCGAAGGCGGGCGCATGGTACCTTTTGGTGGGTGGGAAATGCCGGTCCAATTCGAGGGTATCCGCAGCGAACACTGGGCGGTGCGCCGCGCGGTTGGTCTGTTCGACATCTCGCACATGGGTCGAATCGCCGTTTCCGGGGAGCGTGGACTGGCCTTCCTCGACAGTCTCTTGCCAGCGCGGATGCGCGAACTGACCGTCGGCGAAATGCTCTACGCACCGCTTTGCAATGAACAGGGAGGATGCGTCGACGATCTGGTCGTGTTCCGGCTGGCACCGCAGGAATATCTCTTGGTGGTTAACGCGAGCCGGAAGGCCGTTGACTGGCAGTGGATTACCGCGTACGCCGCGGGGTGGTCAGACGTGCAAATCGAGGATTTGAGCGATGGACAGGGCATGGTAGCGGTGCAGGGGCCGCAGGCAGCCGCCCTAGTCGAAGCACTCGCTGGGCCGGCTAGCGTGGCGTTAGGCTACTATCGCTGCGCGGTGATGGAGATCGCTGGAATACGAGCCTTAATCAGCCGCAATGGGTACACTGGCGAAGACGGGTTTGAGATTATGTGCCCGACCGACCAAGTCGCCGCATTGTGGGCCAAAATCCGCGCAGCCGGTGCCCAGCCTTGCGGGCTAGGGGCGCGCGACACCTTGCGCCTCGAAATGGGCTTTTGTCTCTATGGAAGCGAATTGGACGAGCAGACAACTCCCTTAGAGGCGGGTTTGTCTTGGACTTTGGATTTGGAAAAATCGGCGGATTTTGTCGGAGCCGAGGTGCTGCGAGCACAGCGCACGGCCGGAGGTTATCGCCGCCTGCGCGGCTTCCGCATGTTGGAGAGGGGCATTCCGCGGCCGGATTATCCGATTTTCGACCAGCGCGGGAGGCAGGTGGGTACCGTGACCAGTGGGACGCATTCGCCGGTGCTTGGCGCGGGGATAGGGCTGGCCTATTTACAGCATGGTGCGCAAAAAATAGGCACCGAGGTATACATTGACATGAAGGGCAGACAGCAACCCGCGGTGGTGGTCAAACGGCCCTTTGTGTCTTCGGGTCTTACAAAGCACTGAGCGGCTTTATCCGCTGCCCTTAGGCAGTAAACGGAGGTGCATGGGCGACAAATTTGGCTCGAGCGATGATTTTGTCCGTCGGCATATCGGCCCTACGGATAGGGACGTGGCCGCTATGCTCGCGGCAATGGGAGTCGACAGCTTGGACGACCTCATGGCCGAGGCCCTGCCGGCGGCGATTCGGATGCGAGGTTCTTTGGCGTTAGGTGAAGGCATCAGCGAGTACGAGCTGATGGGCAGGTTGCGCGAATTGGCCGGCCAGAATCGCATCTGTCGCAGTTTTATTGGTCTAGGCTACTCGGACTGCATAACTCCTCCAGTGATCCAGCGCAACATCTTGGAGAATCCAGGCTGGTACACCCAGTACACGCCCTACCAGTCCGAAATCGCGCAAGGGCGGCTAGAGGCCCTGCTCAACTTCCAAACTATGATCGGCGATCTGACGGGTTTTGCCTTGGCCAATGCCTCTTTATTAGACGAAGCTACGGCCGCGGCCGAAGCCATTGCCATGCTGCGGGCAGTACAAAAGAAAAACGCGAGTCAGCGCGTCTTTGTCTCGTCGGCCTGTCACCCGCAAACCATAGCAGTAGTCAAGGTCCGAGCCGAATCGCGGGGATGGGAGGTCGTAGTAGGCGATCACCGAGAATGCGACCTTACGGCTGGGGCCTTCGCTGCACTGCTCCAGTATCCAGCCTCGGACGGTGCGCTATACGACTACACCGACTTCTGCGCTCAGGCTCACGCCCAACAGACGCTTGTGTGCGTGGCCGTTGATTTGCTCGCCCTGTGTTTGCTGCGGCCCCCGGGCGAGTTTGGGGCCGATGTGGCCATCGGAAGTGCGCAGCGCTTTGGTATGCCAATGGGGTACGGCGGCCCGCACGCCGCCTTTTTGGCGACGCGCCCCGAGTACCAGCGGCAGGTGCCTGGGCGTATCATTGGCGTCTCTGAAGATGTCCGTGGCCAGCCGGCCCTGCGCATGGCCCTGCAAACCCGTGAACAGCACATCAAACGAGAACGGGCGACGAGCAACATCTGCACGGCCGAGGTCTTGCCAGCCGTGGTGGCGAGCATGTACGCGATCTATCACGGGCCGGAGCGGTTGCGACGCATGGCCCGGCGCATACACTGCTTGGCGCGGACGCTCGCCCGCGGGATAGAGAAAGCCGGCTACCCAGTCGTCCACGACCAGTACTTCGACACGCTGCGCATTGAAGTGGGGGCACAGGGAGATGCGCTATTGGCGCAGGCGCGGGCCGAGGGGATGAACTTCCGCGATCTAGGGGACGGGCACTGGGGCATTGCCCTCGACGAAACGACCGACAAGGCCGATTTACAAGCCATCCTCACCTTGCTGGGCGGCGAGTTGCCCACCGAAGTCGATATAGAGCCTGCTTGGGGGCCTGAGCACGTCCGCCACTCGCGCTTCATGGAGCATCCGGTCTTTGCATCGCATCACTCCGAGACCGAAATGATGCGCTACATGCGCCGACTCGAAGCCAAGGACCTGTCCTTGGTCCACGCGATGATTCCCCTCGGCTCGTGTACCATGAAGCTCAATGCGACCGCGGAAATGATGGCAATTACGTGGCCCGAATTCGCTGGGCTGCATCCATTTGCGCCCGTAGAGCAAGCCCAAGGGTACGCGGCAGTTTTCGCCGAAATGGAGGACATGCTGCGCGAAATCACCGGCCTCAAGGGCATTTCGCTACAACCCAACGCGGGTTCGCAGGGCGAATACGCCGGGCTACTCATCGTGCGCAAGTATCACCAGGCGCGTGGAGATTCCCAACGGAACGTCTGCCTCATACCGGCCTCGGCCCATGGGACGAACCCTGCCAGCGCGGCTATGGCCGGTTTGGACGTGGTCGTCGTCGCCTGTGATGCCGACGGCAACATCGACTTGGCGGACCTGCGGGTGAAGGCCGACGCACACCGCGAGCGACTCGCGGCCCTAATGGTGACGTACCCCTCGACTCACGGGGTGTTTGAAGAGGCCATCGGCGAAATTTGTACGGTTGTCCACCAAGCGGGCGGTCAGGTTTATATGGACGGTGCTAATATGAATGCCTTGGTGGGATTGTGCCGGCCCGGGGAAATCGGCATTGATGTGTGTCATTTGAATTTGCACAAGACCTTCTGCATCCCGCACGGCGGGGGCGGTCCGGGGATGGGGCCCATCGCCGTGGCTGAGCACTTAGTGGAGTTTTTGCCCTCGCATCCCTTGGTCCATACCGATGGGGCCGAAACGACCCACCCGCCGCCTTCGAGCGGTGAATCAATTGGCCCCATTGCGGCTGCTCCGTGGGGCAGTGCCTCGATTCTGCTCATATCTTGGGCGTACTTGCGGCTGATGGGTGGCGCGGGCCTCGCCGAAGCGACACGGGTGGCCATTCTCAATGCCAATTATCTGAGCAGTCGTCTCGCGGATTCCTTCCCCGTGCTATACAAGGGGCGCAACGGGCGCGTAGCCCACGAGTGCATTCTCGATCTGCGCTGGGCGCGCCAGCACGGCATTGGCGTAGAAGACGTGGCCAAGCGATTGATGGACTACGGCTTCCACGCCCCTACGGTATCCTTTCCAGTCGTCGGGACCCTAATGGTAGAACCGACCGAAAGCGAGTCTAAGGCCGAATTGGACCGATTTTGTGAAGCCATGATCGCCATTGGCGGCGAAATCCAGCAAGTAGCGGCCGGAGAAATAGACCGCGCCAACAATCCACTGGTCCACGCGCCGCACCCGATGGACGTCGTGCTGGCTACCGAGTGGGATCGGCCTTATTCTAGAACCGTTGCGGCCCTGCCGGCCCCTTGGCTGTTGGAGCGCAAGTTCTGGCCAGCGGTCGGGCGCCTGAACGACGCGCAGGGCGATCGCAACCTAATCTGTTCCTGTCCGCCTGTAGATGCCTATTCTCAAGGGGAATGAAATGAGCCAGAAGCGCGCTTTAATCACTGGTATTACCGGCCAAGACGGTTCGTATTTGGCCGAATTGCTGCTGGAAAAGGACTATGAGGTCTTCGGCCTAGTGCGCCGCAGTAGCACGGTCAATTTCGAGCGGATCAATCATTTGCAGGATAAAATTGAGCTGATCTCCGGCGATTTGTTGGACCAGAAGTCGTTGGTTTCGGCACTACAGACCGCGCGGCCGCAGGAAGTGTACAATCTGGGTGCCCAATCCTTTGTGCCGGTTTCTTGGGAGCAGCCCATGTTGACCGGCGAGGTCACCGGCTTGGGCGTGACGCGGCTACTCGAAGCCATCCGCGCCTGCGACGAGAATATTCGCTTTTACCAAGCCAGCACTAGCGAGCTATTCGGCAAGGCACAGGAGACGCCGCAGAACGAGCAAACGGCTTTCTATCCGCGTTCGCCCTACGGAGTGTCCAAACTCTACGCGCATTGGATCACTATCAACTACCGCGAAAGCTACGGTATGTTCGCCTGCACGGGCATTCTCTTCAATCACGAGTCACCGCGCCGCGGACGCGAATTCGTCACTCGCAAGATCACGCACGGCGTGGCTCGCATCAAACACGGGCTAGACCAAGAGTTGCGCCTCGGCAACCTCGATGCTCGCCGCGATTGGGGCCATGCGGGCGACTTTGTCCGCGCGATGTGGATGATGCTCCAACAGGGGGAACCCGACGATTACGTCGTCGCCACCGGCTCCTCGCGCACGATTGGTGAATTCTGCGAGGTCGCCTTTGCCCACGTCGGCTTGGATTGGCGGCAGTACGTGGTTGTGGATGAGCGCTTTTTGCGCCCCGCCGAGGTATATACCCTGTTGGGCGATGCAACTAAGGCGCGGGAAAAACTCGGTTGGGAGCCCGAGGTCGGCTTTGAGGAAATGGTCCGGCAGATGGTCGACTCAGACTTGGAGCAGGTGGCCCATCAGTCGGCCCGAGTACGCCCGGCACTGCGGCGATAGCGGCGGCTGAACTTGCGGATCTGGCCGCATATCGTCTGAATCGCCCGTACATCGCGCACTTCCAAATCGACCTTGTTAAAGAAGCGGCGCAGCACTCGGCCGAAGTGGTCTGGCTTGTTGTTGTACGAGGCAAACCCTATCTCGGCAAGAGCCTCTAGTATCTGAGCGAACATGCGCTCGCGCTCGCCGGCCGTAGCCAGTTGCCCGGGTGGGTTCGGTGGTTTTTCGCTCACGGCCGCGTACAGGCCGTAAGCGAGTAGGAGCACAGCGTGGGAGAGGTTGAGGGAGGGATAGGCTGTGGCCGTGGGGAATCTCAACACTTGGTGGCAGAGCGCGAGTTCCTCATGCCACAAGCCATCCCTTTCGCGTCCAAACACAAGAGCGATGCAGCGGTGATGTGCTTGGGAAGCTAGTTGGGCAATCAGGGGCGGCTGTGCAGCAGTGACCGCACGGAAGCGGCCCTGCCGATGAGTCGTGCCGACGACGATGTGGCAATCGGCTACGGCTGCGGCGAGGCTGGGGAAAACTTGGCTGCCATCGAGAATATCGCCCGCGCCGTGAGCGAAGGCGCGCGCTTCCGGCGTATCCCACGTCCGCGGATTGACCAAGGCCAACTGGCTTATGCCCGTGGTTTTGAGCACGCGGGCCGTAGCGCCGATATTGCCAGGCGTCGCCGGTTCGACGAGCACGACGCGGATGTTGTCTAGAGGATTCATGCGGCTTGTCAAACTAAACCAAGAAGGACTCTGTGCGCCAATGCCCACAGCAGGTGAACTCACCCGCGTCCAACTCGCGGACGGCGTTTATTTGCATCTGCACAGCATTGGGCTGTACAAGACGATCCGGGTGGATGTGTGTCTGAGTACGCCATTGTGTGCGCCGCAACATTCGCTGGTGGCCCTGAGTAGCCGACTGCTGGCTCGGGGCACACACAAATTGCCCGATATACAGAGCCTCAACCGCTTTATCGACGATCTCTACGGGGCATATTACTCGGTGCAAGTAGATCGCCTAGGGGAGTATCAGTTCATTCATTTATGCCTAGAGGTCATAGACGATAATTTCCTTAGGGAGAAGGGAATACTGGAACGAGGTCTCACCTTTCTCCGCGACGTCATGCGCGATGGTAGCGGGTTTCAACGCGACTATCTGGAGCGCGAAAAGCATCGCCTCGCACGGCAAGTCGCCGATAGTTTCAACGACAAACTGGGCTACGCACAAGGGCGATGCAGGGAAGAGATGTGCCGGGGCGAACCCTCGGGCCTGTCGCCGCAGGGTAACCCCGCGGACTTTGCGTCTGTGCAGGCCGACGAGCTATGGGCTTTCTACCGCGAGCGGACTACTACCGACCGCCTAGACCTCTTCATAAGCGGCGATCTGCGCTTGGAGCAGATTCAGCCCTTGATGGAGTCGCTCTTTACTTGGGAGCGCGTGGCAAACCAGCCCCAGCCCCGGACGCGGCGTCTACGCCGTGCCGAGACGCCGCGCGAGGTTTTTGAATGCCAAGCGGTACGAGAGGCAAATGTAGTGTTGGGCTACCGCACCCAAGTTGCTTATGGCGCGGATAGAACAGACGACTATCCGGCTTTGGTTCTCCTAAACCTGATGCTCGGCGGCGATGGGCCATCGCGGCTGTTCAAGCATCTCCGCGAAGAAGAGGGTTTGTGCTACTACATTGCATCTCATATCGAGGCATTTAGCGGACTGCTCTTTGTGGCCGCAGGCATTGAGGCTGCGGCATACTCCGAGGTCCGGGATAAAGTGGAACAGGAGCTCCAGTCCTTGAGCGCAGGGGGCTTTGATGGCCGCGAAATCGAATGGGCGCGGCACTTGCTGCGAGCGCGGCTGTTGGGGTTGGCCGAAGACCGCGAGGGCTTTTTCCGCTATCAATTGCGGGAGGGACTGATAGGGGGCCGCCAGTCCCCGGAAACGCTATGGCAGCGCATTGAGCAAGTTGGCGTCGAGGACCTAACCCGCGTGGCCGGCGGCATTGTCGCGGATACAGCCTTTTTATTGCACGGGACGTGAGCATGTGATCGTGGATGAGCTATTGGGCGAAGGGGTGTACCGCAGCCGCTTGGGTGGCCTTGATGTGTGGGCAGTGCCGCGGCCGGGCAGTCGGCAAAAAGCGGCTGTGTTGTCCATAGACTACGGTTCGGTCGATCTGCATTTGCGCGCCCGCAATTCCGGCCAGGTACAGACCACACCTGCTGGCACCGCGCACTTTCTCGAACACCGCCTCTTTGCCAAATCTTACGGAGACATCACCGAACAAATCAGCCGCCTTGGCGGCGACGTACATGCCAGTACTAGTTTTACTTCAACCGTCTTTTCTCTAACGTGCATTGAAAACTTTTCCGCCCACCTAGAGTTGCTCTTCGAGCTTGCCTTGGACCTGCACGTCCGTCCGGCTGGCGTCGCTCAGGAGCGAGAAATCATTGACCGCGAGCTACAGATAAGTTGCGACGACCCGGAGTGGATCGGGTTTCTGCACGGCCTTGCAGGGCTGTACCAGAATAGTCCCTTGGCTTGGGACATGGCCGGTGCGCGGGAGAGTATCGACCAGATTGACGTGGACACGCTAACTCGTTGTCACGAGGTGTTTTATCGGCCCGAATACATGGGACTGTACTTGTGCGGGGATTTCGACCTAGAGGCTATTTACGCGGTCGTCGAGTCCTTTTTGCTAAAGTACAGCCGCCCGCACTCCGCGTGGGCCCGAGTGGAACGCCCAGTGGTCTTGCCCACTCCGCAGCCGCTCAGGGCCTTGGTGCTGCCGGTCAGCCGGCCTTATACCTTGCTATTTTTCGGCGACGACAAGGCGGGTCAAGCGGGTCGCGATTTGATCTTGCGGGAGTTGGCCTTAGAACTGGCCTTGGACATTGCCTTGGGGCCTGCAAGCAACTTTTTTGCTGCGCACTACGAAGATGGCCTGATTGACGGCGATACCTTTGGTGCCGAGGTCTATGCCGAGCAGACGTTCTGCTTTTGCACGGTGGGCGGATACACCCAGCAGAGCGAGCGATTGTGCGAAGAAATAATCGCCGCCTTGGCTGACCTCGACGAGCGCATCGTGGCCGCGGATTTGGGCCGCGCCAAGCGCAAAGCCTACGGCCTGTTGCAGCGCGCGTGGGAGCAACCCGAGGATGTGGCCGATATGCTCTGCTCAGCCGCGGTGAGCGGGGCTGCTCCCAGCGTCTATTTTGACGTCTACGAGCAGATCGGGGTCGGTGAGATTCTCGAAGTGCTGGCGAGTTGCTTGTCGTCGGCACACCAGAGCGCGATGCAGATTGTACCCACCGGATGTGCAGAGTAATGGCCGACAAGATCTATCGCTATTGGATCGCGGTGCCGAGCGGATTGGAGGCCGTGGCACTTGACGAACTGCGCGAGTGTGCGCCCGAAGTGCAGCAGGTCGATGTCGAACCGGGCGGGCGCGTGGGCCAGATTTTCTTCACCTACAAGCGCAGCCCAAGGCAACTGCTACAACTGCGCTCGGCCATGCAGTGCGCCGGTTTACTCGTTCAGATGCACGGCGTTACGGTGGGGCGACCGGGCCTCGAATACATCTGTAAACGCATTGCTCGCTGCGATCTGACATCGGCCAAAAGCCTCGCTCAGATCCAGTCCGCGGCGATTGACCCCCACGCTTTTGCCTTGAGCGCGACATTGCGGGGCCGGTACCGATTCAATGCGGCCGAACTGACCGCGGCCGTGGCGGCGGTTTTGCGCGACCAACACGGGTTGCGCCGAGGCAACGGGCCGAATCTGCTGCGGCTTCACTTGCAGTTGACCGGGCGACGTGCCCTGTTAGGGTTGCGGCTAGGAGAGGGCAACGGGCCGAATGAGGCCGTAGCGTATTGCTTGGCTCGCTTAGTAGCTATGCAGCCGGGGGCCTGCGTCCTGTGGGCGCGCCGCGACCCGCACGAGTTGGCTGCATTACAAGAGGCATTTGCGCCGCGCCTGCTAGTAGGTATCCGAGCGCATCTAAGTGCCGCGCTGGATCACTTGCCGCTCGTGGCCGGACGCCTCGATTACGCGTTCAACTTGGCCGGCGAAAACCCGGCCGCTGAACTGGCCGAATTGGCGCGGGTGTTGCACACTGGCGGAATCGCCGTGGTTCAAGTCGCCCATTTCGACCCCTTCCTCGCCGCTTTGGAGACCGGGGCCTATCCGTTGGCGGTCTTGGCCGATTTGGAGATGCACGAGCACGGGCGGGTGTGGAGGCTGGTCGTGCTGGAGCGCTTGGCAGAGGAAGATGCTGGGCTTTTGCAGAGCGTGAACGCGCTGGGAGTTTGACCCTTAATAATACGAAGTATTACCTTGTAAAAAGTTTAATCGGCCGGATAAGGCTATCTGATACCTTGGAGGAATATGTCTATGAGGCAGCGTGTGTTAATGATGCACATCGCGATGATGACGACGACTAATTCGCTGGTCCGTCGCTCGGATTCGCGTATTAAGTGGATATAGCCCCATGTCAGCACCTAGATCCGCAGCAGCCTTTGCCCAAGCACAACAGGTCATTCCCGGGGGCGTGAACAGTCCGGCGCGGGCTTTTGGCGCAGTGGGTGGTGGTCCTCGCTTTATTGATCGGGGGGCTGGTTCGCGGATTTTTGATATCGATGGCCGCGAATACATTGATTACGTGTGCTCTTGGGGGCCACTCATTTTCGGCCATGCCCATCCTCGCGTCGTAAAAGCCGTGCAGCAAGCCTGTGAAAAGGGGACCAGTTTTGGCGCCCCAACTGAGCTGGAAATCGCGCTGGCCGAGCGCATTGTGGAGATGGTGCCCTCCATCGAGATGGTGCGGATGGTCAGTTCGGGGACCGAAGCCACGATGGCGGCGGTGCGCTTGGCGCGCGGCCATACCGGCCGGGATAAAATCGCCAAATTCGAGGGCTGCTGGCACGGGCATGGGGACAGTTTCTTGAGCGAGGCTGGGTCTTCGGCCCTGACCTTGGGAGTTCCCACAAGCCCAGGGGTGCCGCAAAGCGTGGTGGATTCGACCTTGACGCTGCCGTATAACGACGCGGATGCCGTGCGTGTGGTCGCGCGGGAAAACAGCGGCCAGATCGCCGCGATCATCGTCGAGCCAGTGGCCGGCAATATGGGAACCGTGCCGCCGCGCGAGGGTTTCCTGCCAGCGCTGCGGCAAATAGCCGACGAAGAGGGCATTGTCCTCATTTTCGATGAGGTCATTACGGGATTCCGCGTCGGCCGAGGTGGGGCGCAAGAGCGCTATGGCGTGCTGCCCGACCTGACGTGTTTGGGCAAGATCGTCGGCGGTGGCTTGCCGGCCGCTGCGTATGGCGGCAAGCGGGAAATCATGGAAAACGTGTCGCCGCTGGGCATAAAGGTCTCGCAGGCCGGCACTTTATCGGGTAATCCGCTCGCCATGGCCGCGGGCTTGGAGCAATTGAACATGTTGTCCGAACCCGGCGTCTATGAAACGCTGGAGAGCCGCTGCGCCGACTTGGCGGCTGGCATGGCCGACAACCTACAAAAATTGGGCTTGAACTACGCGCTAAACCGGGTTGGTGCCATGCTCTGCATGTTTTTTACTTCGCGTCCGGTGGTGGATTTTACCAGCGTCGAAACGGTTGATCTGGTGCGCTTTAAGCGCTATTTCTGGGCTTGTCTAGAGCAGGGCCTCTATCTAGCTCCCTCCCAGTACGAATGTATGTTCCCCTCGTTCGTCCACGGAGAAGGGGATATCGAAGAAACGCTCCGCATTCACTTTGCCGCGCTCAAGGCTGTACATTGAGCACGGCGAATCCCAATCGGCTATGGATGCTCGCTTGGCCCGTTCTCTGGCTCGGGGGATGCGCCGACCGCGATGTTACCGAATCTCAACCGGCCCCCGAATCCGAACCCGCTGGCCGCAGTGAAATAGTCATCTTAACGCGAGCTGACTCCGCGTCCACCTCAGCCGGGGCCAGCGATGCCAGCGATACCGATGATACCCGCGATGCTAGCCCGGTATTTTTCGATCCCGACGGCCAATTCACCGTCCAAGTCGGTGTCTTTCGGGATGCGAAACGCGCCGATCAGAAGGTGCGCGAATTAAAGGACGCGGGCTATCCGGCCTATAGCCTACAGAGCGATGCCGGTGTGCGGGTGCGAATCGGCTATTTCGCCAACCGCGCCGACGCCGAGCGCTTTGGCCGCATTTTTGCTAAGGATCGGGGTGTCGAGTATTGGATAGCTCGGCGCGCCAATGAATAAAACTCGCGTATTGTGCTGCGGCACTTTTGATTACCTGCACCCAGGCCACTGCTCCTTCATCGCGCAGGCGGCCGCGCTGGGCGACGAACTGTTCGTCGTGGTCGCCCGCGACGAGAACGTCCGACGCATCAAGGGGCACTATCCCGATCAATCCCAAGAGGAGCGCAAAGCCGCGCTGGCGAAGCTGCCCGAAGTCACTGAAGTTCGCCTCGGCCACGAAGGGTGTAACTTTTTGCGCATCGTCGGTGAGATCGCGCCCCACATTATTGCCCTCGGCTATGACCAAAGAAGGCCAGCGGGCTTGGCCGAAGCCTTCCCCGAGTGCGCAATCGTCGTGCTCCAGCCCCATTGTCCCGAGCAGTTTAAGTCTTCCCTCTTCCGCCGTCGGGAAGGCCGCACTTGAGTCCTTTGCCCCAACTTATCCTCTGGTATGGACGCGAGACGGCCCCGGACGTACCGGAAATGGCCAATTATCGCTTGCGGCCGTACCAGCCGGGCGATGAGGAGGGCTGGTTAGGCCTGTTGCAGGCCAACGGCGAACTGGGTCATTGGGATCGACAGCGGCTAGCGGAGGTCTTGGCAGGAATTCGGATCCAGCTCTTTGTCGAGTGTGAGGGGCGGATCGTCGCCTGTACGGGTTGCAATGATCGCACCCGCGAACTGCGGCCATGTTGGGAAATTGGTTGGGTTGCGGTCCACCCGGGCTTTCAGGGGCAGGGCCTAGGCCAGCTCATCGTAGCAGCGGCGGTAGTCCAAGCCAAGGCCCTAGACCCTAGGCCCATATACTTGCTGACCGACGATTTCCGCATCCCAGCGCTGCGTTGCTATCTCAAGTTGGGCTTCTTGCCCAATAACAGCCATCCATCCTATCCGCACCGGTGGGCCGACATCTTCGCCCATTTGGGGGCGGATTATCAGGCCCTAAAGCCCGCGTTCGCGGTCTCAGATCAGTCGAGATAACCCAAAGATAAGGACGCGACGTTGGTGTGGAATTGATCCATTGCCGCGTGGTGGGAATACCGATGCTCGGCATTAGCTTATGGCTGGCTTCTTGTTATTCGTCTAGTTCTTCTATTACTGCCCTGATTATCCGTTTAGCCAGTCTGATATGCTCCAACTTTTTTGTCGCCAAATATATGCGAAGCTCTTGGAACTCTCGGTCTTTTTCCGCTTTTTTGACAGCGTATATCGAGGGTTTATCTTACCCAATTCAGGCCAACGTTGACGGCCCTTATCCAGTTGGTCGGGTTGTGGAGCAAGCCCCATGATACAGATGAAGCCTGAAGATGGCCAACCAACTAAGCGCAAACTGCCCATCGGCATTCAGACCTTTCGCAAAATCCGCGAGGACCACTGCTACTACGTCGACAAGACCGCCTATATAGCTCGGTTGGTGGACGAGGGCACCCACTACTTCCTGTCGCGGCCTCGCCGCTTTGGCAAGAGCCTGTTTCTCGACACGCTCAAGGAGTTGTTTGAGGGCAACGAGCCGCTGTTTGAGGGGTTGGCCATCCACGAGCGGTGGGACTGGTCGGTGCGCCATCCGGTGCTGCGGCTCGACTTTAGCCGGGGCAACTTCAAAGAGCCAAGCCAGCTACAAGAGGATGTGGCGGCACAACTGGACGCCATGGAAAAGCGGGTGGGCGTTAGTTCGGACTACGCTGGCGCATCCGTGCGCTTGAGTCAGCTCATTGAAGCGTTGCACGAGCGCAGTGGCCAACGAGTCGTAGTTCTGGTTGACGAGTACGACAAGCCGATTTTAGACGCGCTGGAGGTGCCGGAGGTGGCGCGAGCGCATCGCGACTACTTGCACGGGCTGTACTCGACCATCAAGTTTGGCGACGCGCACATCGCGTTCACCTTTCTCACCGGCGTGAGCAAGTTTTCCAAAGTCAGCTTGTTCTCTGGTCTCAACAATCTCATCGATACTACGTTAGATCCGCACTACTCGGCCATTTGCGGTTATACTGAGGCGGACTTGGACTCAGTGTTTGCCCCGGAACTTATTGGGTTGGACCGAAATGAAATACGCACTTGGTACAACGGCTACAACTGGCTAGGCGCAGAACAGGTGTACAATCCGTTTGATGTCCTGTTGCTGTTTCGCCGGCGCGCCTTTGCCGCCTATTGGTTTGAGACGGGTACGCCGACGTTTCTGCTCGATACGTTGTTGGAGCGGGGGATCAGTGCCCTCGCTTTGGACGACCTACTTAGTAGTGAGGAGTTGCTGTCGGCGTTTGACGTGGATCATATTGCGACCGAGGCACTGCTATTCCAGACTGGCTACCTGACCATTCGCCGCACCGAACCGCGCGGCGGGGAGATATACTACCGACTGGGCTATCCAAACCGGGAGGTGCGGCAGAGCCTGAACAAGAGCCTGCTGAATCACCTGACGGGCAACCCCGTGCGCCGCGCCGAACACGGTGCCCGATTATACGACCTACTACTGGTCAACGACTTCGGCGGCTTGGAGACGCTGTTAGAAGTGTTTTTTGCCAGCATCCCGTATCAATGGCACACGAATAATAAAATTGCCGATTACGAGGGCTACTACGCCAGTGTGTTTTACTCGTACTTCGCGTCGCTGGGGCTGGCGATTACGGTGGAGGACAGCAGCCGGGCGGGTCGTTTGGACATGGCGGTGGAGTTCAATGGGAATGTGTATCTGTTTGAGTTCAAGGTGGTGGAGCGGGCAGCGGCGGGGGCGGCGCTACGCCAGTTGCAGGAGCGGGACTACGCGGCCAAGTATCGCGGGCGGGGCGAAGCGATTTACCTGATTGGGGTGGAGTTTAGTCGGGAGACGCGCAATGTGGCTGCTTTTGAGGTAGAACAGGTGTGAGGCGGCCACCACGCGCCTTGCAATTTGGGCTTTTTAAGTAACTCTGCGACGCCCCGGACAAAAATCAATCCAAATAACCCAAGGCGCGCAGCCGCTGCTCTAATATCGCGCGATCGGCGGCTGGGGTAAACTCCGCTTGCACATAGCTGGAAGCCGCTCTAAGTGCTGCGTACGCTTGGTGGTATGGGCGAGTATCTAGCGCCGCAGTGAGCGGTTGCTCGCTAAACGTTTCGACCAAGGTCTCGCGCTGGGTTGCTTGATCACAGGTGAATTTGGTACGGGCGTTGAAGAGAGACCATTGGCGGCCGTGTTGCGCGCCCGGCCCGGGGTCGATTTCGGCTAAGTAGTACTCAGGTGGGGAAGGAGTGCGGATGTCGCAGGCAAAGCCGCTATAGGGATAGTCCAACTGCAATAGCGATAAAAAAGTCGGGAAGAGATCCACCAGCGAAACGAGGGGGCGTCCGACGGGTTCCTGCGCGGGAAGTCGGTAGTACAGGGGCACCCGCAGTACGTCATTGGACAAGGTCTGGCCGTGATAAGGTTCGTCGGACCGCCAGCTCTGGCCGTGGTCGCTGATGATGAAAACGGCCCACGCGCTCCGGTCCAAGGCGGCCAACAGCCGGGCGATGTGCCGCTCAAAAAGCTGTTCAATGGCCGTGCGGTAGCGCGCCTGCACCTCGCCAATGCGCCCAGCCGTTAGCAACCGGCCCACCTCGCCAAAGGCCAGCCCATCTGCGGCACCGTAAGGAGGATGAACACTCCAGTAGTGAATAAAGAGAACGGTCGGCTCGCGGCGTTGTAGCCAGCCGACGAGTTGATCGTCAGTGGGTAAGGGGGCGATGTGCTTGGCATAGCCCAGACCGGTGAAAATATCCCGAGCCTCTGAAAACGCGCCGACCGCATAGCCAGCTCGGCGGCAGAGGTCGAAAAGGTCGGCCACACCCTGCCGCATAGCGAGGGAGTGCTGACCTTCGATGCCGTGTTCAAACGGGTATAGTCCGGTAAAAAGCGAGGTGTGGACCGGACGAGTCGCCGAAGAAACCGAAAAACAGTGCTGGCAGAGGTGGAAATCGTGCGTCAAGGCGGAAAATCGGGGTGTGCGCACAGCCGCACTAATCCCGGGGGCAAAATCCAAGCGCAGGCTATCAACCGAAATCAACAGCAGATTCATAATTAGTGCTGGACGATTCTGCGCTTTACCGCGTTGGAGGGTTTGAAGGTCGGGGTCTTGCGCTTGGGAATTGCGATGGTCTCACCAGCTTTGGGATTGCGGCCGGTGCGCGGTGCGCGCTCCACGACCTTGAAGGTGCCAAAACCGCGGATTTCAACGCGGTCGCCCCTTTCCAAGGCTTGGGCTATGGCTTCGATAAAGCCCTCGATAACGGCCGCGGTGTCCACTTGGGATAGGCCCGTACTCCGGGCTAGCTGCTGGGCGATTTCGGCTTTAGTCATCTGCGTTCTCCGTTGCTATTACGCGGCGTCAGCGCAAGAGGCCCCGCGCCGAGATGTCCCATATTTTTTCCACGCGCCCCTTGCGGATGGCGACGAAGTAATCGTGGAGGAAAGTCGTTGAATCCGAGTAGCCGACGAGCAGTTCGAGCCGCTCGCCCAAGGCCGGTCCGGCTTGGCCCTCTGCGATGTCGAATATCCCGTGCTCGGCAGACAGGCCGCGCAAGTGCAAATCACTGCGGCCTAGCACCTCCGGCGGCTGGTGGCCGGCAGACAGCGTCTTGAAGCCGGCATCGACGACGACCCGGTCGGCCGCGCGGCTGGTTACTGTGGTGAGCACCGTCAGAGCGGGGGTTAGCGCTTCGACGTGGCAGGTTCGGCGATACATGGCGTCCATGAACACGCCACCGCCGGCTTGCAGTTCAGTGATCGCGCCGTGGAGGGCGCTGATCTCGTATGAACCCGTGCCGCCAGCACTGACGATCTCCACCGGGATACCATTGTCTTCCAGTAAATTACGCGATTTTTCTAATATATCTAACGCTTCGTAACAGGCCCTTTGCTTAGCCGAGTGCGGCCAGCACTCGAGTACGTGGCCTTCGTATCCCATCAGGCCCTTGAATGCCAGTTTAGGTTGGTTGTTAATGGCCTTAGATAAAGCGAGAACAGGAGGGCCAGGCTCCACGCCGACTCGCTTCATGCCAATGTCGACCTCCACAACTACGGGAATGCAGACGCCCTCGCCCGCGGCCTTGGCGGCCATAGGTTCAACGACGTCGATATTATCCACTGCGGCAATGACTTCAGCTTGGTGTTGCAGGCGGGCTAAGACGGTGAATTTCGCCGGACTGACGATCTGGTTGGCCAGCAGGATAGAGGGGACGCCATGCGCGACCATCCACTCAGCTTCGCTCAATTTAGCGCAGGTGATGCCACAGGCCCCGTTGGCTAACTCAATGTGGGCTATAGCCGGGCATTTGTGCGCCTTGCTGTGGGGTCGCCATTCCTTGCCGTTGTCACGGCAATACGCGGCCATGTGCTGCACATTGGATTCAAAGTGGTCGAGATCGAGCAACAACACTGGGGTCTCTAAATCGCCAACTGCTTGGCCGGGCGTGGGGGTATTCACGGCGTAGATAGCCTCGTGGCAGCCTTGACGCTGCCGCCGCAAGTGTCGAGAAGGTGCTGTGCTTGGGTGCGATCTAGTTGGCACAGTTCCATGACCAGCGCCAGTTTCAAGCTGCCTTCGGCCGCTTGCAGTCGGGCGGCGGCCACTTGTGGCGAGGCTCCGGTCAGCATCGCCAAGATGCGCTCGGCGCGGTCTCGCAACTTGGCATTGGTGGGTTGCAAATCGACCATGAGATTGCCGTAGGTCTTGCCCAATTTCACCATCGCGCCGGTGCTGAGCATGTTGAGCACCAGTTTAGTCGCTGTTCCAGCCTTCATTCGCGTTGATCCAGTAATAACTTCAGGGCCAACCTCGGGAACGATCTTGATAGAGGCTGCAACGGACGCGGCAGCCGTGGGGCTACACGTAAAAAAGATCGTCGGACAGCCTCGCTGCTCGGCGTATTCCATGCCGCTGATAACGAAAGGGGTTACGCCACTGGCGGCAATGCCCATGAGCACGTCGGCCGGCCCCAAGCCCTGTCGAGCCAATTCGCTGGCTGCGGCCTCGCGGTCGTCCTCCGCACCTTCTACGGCTTGGCACAGGGCTGTTGCCCCCCCGGCGATAAGGCCCTGTACCAACTGGGGATTTGCCCCAAAAGTGGGGGGACATTCAGCCGCATCTAGTACGCCGAGCCGACCGCTGGTGCCCGCGCCGAGGTAGAACAGGCGACCGCCGTTCCCCAGTTGGCTGGCCACCAAGTCAACTGCCTCGGCAATGGAAGCCAATTGCTCGGCGACCGCGGCCGGCACGAGGGCGTCTTCTCGGTTGATGATCGCCAGCATCTCTAGCGTCGAAACCTCGTCGATGCGCTCAGTAGCTGGATTGCGCTGTTCGGTTTGCAGTTTGGACCAGTTGCCCATATTGAATCTCTGGTACAGGTGAAATGAACTGGAAACAAAATAGCCAGCCGGGCGCAGCGAGCAAAATTGTCAGGGTTGGGAATGGGTTATATTTTTAGTTTAACCTGCATATTAAACATACGGATAAGGACGCGGCATGACGAAAGAATTGGCCAAGACATACGATCCAGTGGCGATTGAAAAAAAATGGTACGATTTCTGGGAGGAAAACGGCCATTTTAACGCGGAGATCAACCCAGACAAGCCCCCTTACAGCATCGTAATCCCCCCGCCCAACGTGACGGGCGAGTTGCACATGGGCCACGCGATTCAACACGCCATCCACGACCTAGTGGTGCGGTGGAAGCGGATGCAAGGCTTTGAGACGCTCTGTCTGCCGGGCACCGATCACGCGGGCATTGCCACCCAGATGAAGGTCGAGCAGGAGCTTTTAGCCATCGAGGGCAAGAACCGCTACGACTTGGGGCGCGACGCCATGCTCGACCGGATTTGGCAGTGGAAAGAAGAATACGGGGATGCCATCTATCGCCAATTGCGTCAACTTGGGGCGAGCTACGATTGGCGCTGGGCGCGATTCACGCTCGACGAGGAGTACGTTGAGGCCGTATCGCAGGCCTTCGCGCGTTTTGCGGAGAAAGGGTGGATTTACCGCGGCACCCGCATGATCAACTGGTGCCCGCAGTGTCGCACGGTGATTTCAGACCTAGAAACTGAAGAGCGCGAGGTTTCCGGCCACTTGTGGCACATTCGCTACCCGGTCCAAGAGAGTACGCTGCAAGTCGTAGTCGCTACCACGCGGCCGGAAACCATGCTGGGGGACACAGGCGTGGCCGTCCATCCCAACGACGACCGCTGGCGCGAAGCGATTGGCCGGCAACTCGAACTACCGCTGATGGATAGAGCCATTCCCATCGTCGCCGATGAATACGCCGATCCCGAGCTGGGCAGTGGGGCGGTCAAGGTCACGCCGGCCCACGATCCCAACGACTACGAGCTAGGGTTGCGCCACGGCCTAGCGCAAATCCAAGTCATCGGCTTTGACGGGGTTATGACTGAGGCGGCCGGCCGCTTTGCGGGATTAGATCGCTACGCGGCCCGCGAGGCCGTCGTGGCTGCGCTGGCAGCCGAGGGGCTGCTGGTAAAAATAGAGGATCACGAACACGCCGTACCGCATCACGACAAGTGCGGCACAGTCGTCGAACCCCTGCCAATGGAGCAGTGGTTTATGAACATGCAGGAGCTGGCGGCCAAGGTGCGGCCCGTACTCGTGCAGCAGGACATCCAATACGCGCCTGACCGCTTCCGCCACTATGCCGTTGAGTGGTTGGACCAAATACGCGATTGGGCCTTGTCGCGGCAGATCTGGTGGGGGCATCGCATCCCCGCTTGGTATTGCAGCCATTGCAGTGCCGATGGGCTGATCCCCATGGGCGACTTGGAGCGGGAGCAGGCTCTGCACGAGGGCCGTTTCAGGGTCTCAGTGGCGGCCGGCGCCAAGCCCGTAGTCAGCGCGGCCGAGCCGTCCGCCTGTCCCGAATGCGGTGGCCAAAACTGGGTGCAAGACCCAGACGTGCTCGATACGTGGTTTTCTTCCGCCTTGTGGCCCTTTGCTACCCTCGGCTGGCCGCAGCGCAGCGACGCGCTGGCGTACTTTTATCCCACGGATTTGATGATCACGGCCCGCGACATTCTCTATTTGTGGGTTTTGCGGATGGCCATGACCTCGCTAGAGTGTGTGGAGCAAATTCCCTTTAAGACGGTGCTGGTGCATCCGACCGTTCTGACCCAAGACGGTCGCCGCATGAGCAAGAGCTTGGGCACGGGCCTCAACCCGCTCGACTTGGTTGCGCGTTACGGCGCGGATGCAACGCGCTACTGTCTGTTGACACAGGCCGGAGCCATGCAAGACGTCCGCTTTGATGCGATAGTCGAAAACAACCAAGTACAGGCTTCGGCCAGCGCCGAGGCCGGCCGCAACTTTGGCAACAAGCTGTGGAATGCGACTCGCTTCGTGCTAATGAATATCGACGGATACGAGTCAAGCCCTTGCGAGCGGAGCGAATTGGCTGACCGCTGGATCTGGAGTCGGTTGCAGGTGGCTGTGCGCGAGATGACCGAGGCCATGCAATCCTATCGCTTCAGTGACTTGACGCGGGCGATCTACGACTTCGTTTGGCGCGACTATTGCGACTGGTACCTCGAATTGGCCAAGGTGCGTTTGCAAGGTGGCGACCCCCAAGCACGGCGCGTGGTCCAAGGACATCTCGTGCGCGTACTCGAAACGGCCCTGCGGCTATTGCACCCTATTATGCCCTTTATCACTGAGACTTTGTGGCAGGCCCTGCCGCACGGCTCGTCGGCTAACAGCATCATGGTCGCGGCTTGGCCGGAATGCGATGCCGCGCTGATAGACCAAGAGGCCGAAGCGCAAATGCAGTGCCTGCAAGAGGTGGTGACGGGGGTGCGGATCATTCGCGGTGAGATGAATGTTCCTCCAGGGCGCAAAGTCGAGGTTTTGATTTCGGCTGTCTCGGACGAGATCGAACAGACCCTGCGCCAAGCCATACCCTACATCTCGCTGTTGACCCGGGCCGAATCCGTGCAAGTCGGCCAAGGACTCGTCCGACCGCCAGCTTCGGGCAGCGCGATGACGACCGGGGCCGAAATTTTCGTGCCCTTAGCGGGATTGATTGATTTAGATGCAGAACGGCAGCGTCTTAAGCGAGAAATCCAAAAGATGGACGGCTTGCTCAAAGGGTTAGACGCCAAACTGGCCAATGACCGCTTCCTGACCAAAGCACCGCCCGAAATCGTAGCGCAGGAGCGCCAGCGCCAAGCCGAATACCGCGCCACTCAGGAGAAGCTGAACGCCAGCCTCAAACTCGTCGAAGCCT
The DNA here is from genome assembly GCA_965116045.1 of Candidatus Latescibacterota bacterium. GTDB lineage: Bacteria > Latescibacterota > UBA2968 > UBA8231 > UBA8231. The sequence goes on from OZ220478.1 coordinate 668,135, forward strand.
AGATGGCTTTTGACTACTTTACCATTCAAGCCCTCGCCGAGGAACTGCGGGTGCGTCTGCAAGGGACGGTCATTGAGCGGGCCTATGCCCAGCCCGCGGAACTAGCCTTTGCAGTTGACGAAGGCGAGTGGCTGTACGGCGCGAGTGGAAGAGAGGGTTTGCTTTGCCTGCGGCGCGAGGCGTGGCCGCGATCTTGGCGGGCGAGCGATGGCCCGGAAAAGTACTTGGTGCGAGCGCGGGTCGTGGACATTGAAGCCGAGCGCCGCGAGCGCATCTTGCGCTTGTGCCTAGAGCGCCGAGATCGCGAAGGCCGCCCGAGCTTTGGCGTCTTGGTGTGCGAACTCATTCCCAACAAAGTGCGGTTTATGCTCCATCGCCAGGCCGATGGCGCGATTTTGGGTTACTGGGGCACGGCCAAGGACAAGTCGCCTGTGGGCGCGTCGTATCGGCGACCCGGGCCATCGGGCCGACTGTTGCCCGGCACAGACGCACTCAGCGCGTGGCATGATCGGCTGGCGAGGGAGGATGCACCCTTGGAAAAGGCGGCGCGGCGTTGGTTGGCCGGCGCGGACGCCACGGTGGTGCGCGAGTTGATCTTCCGCAGCCAACAGGGTGGGGCCGGCGAACCGGCCACAGCCTTGTGGAACGCGGCCAAGGAAGCGTACACCGGTGAGGTGCCTGACCGCAGCTACATATGGCAAGAGGCGGGCCAATTTCGCTTTTCCGCCCTTGAACCGCGCCGCTTGCAAGGCACCTACGAGCAGTTTGACGCGGTCAGTGCCGGAATCTGGGCGGCGTGCCAAAAGGAGCGGGCGGAACGCCGGGCACAGCAGAGGCAGCAACAAATCCGGCGGCGGCTGAGCCAGACTCTGAAAAATGCCCGGCGGCGTTTGGTTGCCATGCAAGCCGAACTCGACGAGGCTGCACGCGCTGAAGAATACAAGCGAAAGGGGCACGCGCTATGGGCCAACATAGGGCAGCTATCGGGTCGGCCCGCGCAAGTAGAGCTGGCCGACCTCTTCGATTCAGAAAGGGGATTGACCCTGCGGATTGATTTGGATGTAAACCGCAGCTTGGCGGAAAACGCCGCATCCTATCTGAAGGCCGCGCAAAAATACGAACGCCGCCAACAAGTTCTGCCGCAGCACCTAGCCGAACTCAGGCGTCAGTGCGACCAATACCAGCATTGGATTAGTGCAGTAGATACCGGTACTTGGGAATCGAACACCGCGCTGCAAAACTGGTTGGAGAGCAAGGTGAAAAGCACCGATAAAGCGGCAAGCAAACAACCCCAAGCCCATCCCCGGCGCTATAGGACCTCCACGGGGTGGTCGGTGTGGGCTGGGCGCAACAACAAGGAAAACGACGTGCTAACGCACAAAATGTCTGCTCAAAACGATCTGTGGTTTCACGCTCGGGGGTACGCCGGCTCGCACGTCGTCCTGCGGAGCGAGGGCCGCAAGGAAGCTCCCAACAAGCACACTATTGAAGAGGCTGCCGCTTTAGCTGCGTATTGGAGCAAGGGTAAAACGGCAAAAAAGGTCTCCGTGGCGTACACCTTGGTAAAACACGTCACGAAGCCGCGTGGCGGCGCACCCGGACAAGCGCTGTTGCGCCGCGAGAAAACGATCATCGTGGAGCCGGGTTTGTTAAAGAAAGAATCGGCTAAATAGTCATATAATATGTAATATGTCAACAAAACCGCTAATTCTAATCACCGGACCAACCGCTACCGGCAAAACAGAAATAGCCCTCGAAGTAGCCCAGCACTTACCCAAAGTGGAGATTATCTCGGCCGACTCGCGGCAAATCTACCGCTACATGAATATCGGTACGGCCAAGCCAACCGCTGAAGAGCAAAATCAATGCCCCCATCACTTACTCGATGTAATCAATCCCGAGGAAAACTACAGCGCGGGAGCGTATGTGCGCACCGCGCGGCACATCATCGGGCAGATTTGGAACAGAGAGGGCCTTCCCATCGTGGTGGGCGGAACGGGCCTGTACTGGCAGAGTGCCTTAGACGGATGCTTTGAGGATGACACCCAATACGGGCCGACCCGCGCCGAACTGCAACATCGCCTGCATTGCGAGGGGCTGGCACCTCTATATGAAGAGTTAGGCCGTCGAGATCCAGTCGCGCAAGCGCGTCTGCCGCCGAGCGACGCGCAGCGAATCCTGCGAGCGTTAGAGGTAGCGATGACGGGGAAGGGTACGCTCAGCAAGCTCTGGCGCGAGCGCAGGGGACAGCCCCTGGTGCGGCAGCCGCAAATGATCAGTCTGACCATGACGCGCAGTCGGCTCTACGAGCGAATTGACCAGCGGGTTGAGCAAATGATCGAACAGGGATGGGTTGAGGAAGTCCGCTCCTTGCGCGAAATGGGATACGATCCAAGCAACAGTGCCTTGGGGACTTTGGGCTATCTCGAAATGTGCAGGGCGCTGGCCGGGGATTGCCCTTGGCAGGAAGCCATTGACCAGACCAAGCAGCGCACCCGCCGCTTGGCCAAACGACAAATAACGTGGTGTCGCCGCGATCGCCGCTTGCGCGAATTAGACCTCGACGTATGGGGAAAGGCTGGCGTCGTCCAACGCATCGTCGGCGAGTGGGGGTATCGATGGGGCAGTAGAGTGGGTTGACAGCGGTTGGAGCCTCGCCTTACCTTATGCACAAAAGTCAGCGGGAGTAGTTCAGGGGTAGAACGCAAGCTTCCCAAGCTTGATGTCGCGGGTTCGATTCCCGTCTCCCGCTCCATCATCCGCCTGGCCAACTAGGTCGGGCGGATTTTTTATTTCCAAGGTATTGCTGTCGGCGCAATATCCATATACCTTTACCGATAGAACACCTTGCCCCACACTATGATACGTAGATTAATTACTTAGTTCACTATGGTTGTCGTAAAACAAATTGAGCCCGATAGCCTCGGCGCACGTGCCGGATTTCGCCTCGGCGATCGCATTTTGCGCATCAATGGCGAAGAAGTGCGCGATTTGATTGACGTGCAAATCAACAGTGCCGAAGAGGTAATCTGCATAGAGATCGAGCGCGACAAAGAACTATACGAGGCCGAAATTGAGCGCCAGAGCGGCGAGTCCTTAGGGCTGGTCTTCGAGGATATGCGTTTGCGCAGTTGCAATAACAAATGCGTCTTCTGCTTTATTCACCAAATGCCCAAGGGCATGCGGCGTAGCCTGTATTTTGAAGATGACGATTTTCGGCTCTCCTTTCTCCACGGCTCGTACGTGACCCTAACCAACGTCCGCGAAAGCGATATCGACCGCATCATTGAACAAGGGCTAACGCCGCAATACATCTCAGTCCACGCTACCGATCCCGAACTGAGGCAAGTCATGCTCGGGCGCACAAAAGCGACCGTCGATATCAACGAGCGCTTGCGCAAACTAGCTGATAACGGCATTGAAATGCACACCCAAGTTGTGCTCTGTCCAGGCTGGAACGACGGGCCGCATTTGGAACGCACAGTGGCCGATCTGTCTACGTACTATCCCGCAGTGCGCTCAGTGGCACTGGTGCCGGTGGGGCTGACCGATCATCGGCACAAGCTCGTCCAACTCGATCCAGTGACCCCGGCCAAGGCCACTGAGTACGCGGCTGCCGCCAAAGCATGGGGCTTGCAATTCAAAGCGCGCTTTGGCGAGCGCTTCGTCTATGTGGCTGACGAAATTTTTCTGCTGGTGGGCCGGCCCCTGCCAGAGGCATCGTATTACGATGCGTTTCCCCAGTTAGAAAACGGCATCGGTATGGTTCGCTCCTTCCTCGACACTTGGGACGAGACCAGCAAGCGGCTGCCGGCGCGCACGGCCAAGGCCATGCGGCTTGGCCTGCTGACCGGCCGATTGGCCGAGCGCATCCTCGTGCCTCTAGTCGATAGGCTAAATGTCATTGAGAACCTCCAAGTCGATCTCCTGCCGGTAGATAACGACTTTTTTGGTCGCGGCATCACCGTATCGGGCCTGCTGACCGGCTGCGATATGGCGGCCAGAGTGCGCGATGGAATCGAGCGGGATTTAGTCCTGCTGCCGCCCAATTGCATCAATGGCGAGGGGTTGACGCTGGACGACATGACTGTGCAGCAACTGGCCGAAAAGGCTGGTGTCCCTCTTGCGGTAGGGGGGTACGACTTAGTCGAATCGCTCGAGCGCGTTTGGACCGATCAAGGCGTAAAAGTGCAAGGGGAAGGGCGGCAGCTAACCGAGTTGGGTTACTACATAGGGCGCGAAAAATGAGTACCCAAACCCTCGAAAACCATCGCCGCCCCATCGTGGCGATTGTCGGGCGTCCCAACGTGGGCAAATCGACCCTTTTCAACCGCATCCTGGGGACCCGATGGGCCATAACCGATGGCCAGCCCGGGGTCACGCGCGATCAGATATTCGCCGAGGCTGAGTGGGGAGGGCACTCCTTTACTTTGGTCGATACCGGGGGCTACATGCCCAATGCCAAAGACGCGCTATCCGCGGCAGTGCGATCCCAAGCGGCAAATGCCTTGGTAGAAGCGGATATAGCTATTTTTCTTTGCGACGGGACCACGGGTTTGACCGACCTCGACCAAGAGATGGGGGCTATGCTGCGCAGTGGGGGGGGGAAGTGCTTGCTGGCCGTCAACAAGGTTGATGGGGCGGGGCCAGTCGCGTCGCTCGACGAATTCTACCGGCTCGGCTTGGGGGAGCCTCTACCCGTTTCAGCCGTGACCGGGCGGCGTTCCGGGGACTTGCTCGATGCGCTCATTGCGCTTTTCGACGAGGTCGAGGCGTATAGAACGGAATGGGACGAGGCGGCGATTCGGGTCGCTTTGGTCGGGCGTCCCAACGTGGGCAAATCCACGCTTATTAACCGCCTCGCCGGTTATCGGGTTTCCATCGTCCACGACCGGCCTGGCACGACCCGCGACCCGACTCAATTTCGCTTGACTTGGCAGGGCAGCCACTTGCAGTTCGTGGATACGGCCGGTTTGCGGCGGCGATCTAAGGTCAATGATTCGGTAGAATTCTACAGTACGCGCCGGGCGGCCAATAGCATCAATCGAGCCGATGTGGCGGTTGTGCTCATAGACGGTGCCGAGCGGTGGGTCATGCAGGATGTCCGCATTATGGAGCAAGTGATAAAGTCAGGCTGCGGCTTGGTGGTGGCGATCAATAAATGGGATTTAGTTGCCGAGGGCACTGCGGATGAGTATCGCGGCGCATTGCGCGATCGCTATCCCTTTTTGCGCAGCTATCCAGTGCTGTGCATATCGGGCTTGACCGGGCGGCGGGTCCACAAGTGTCTCGAAGTAGTGGCCGCGGTGGGCAACAAGCGCCGGACGCGGATTCCCACTGCGCGCTTGAACAAGATCATTCAGCAGTTATCCGGCGAGTACCTAGCGACGCAAGAAGGCCGCGACATCCGCCTGCTCTACGCCACTCAACACGGGATTAACCCGCCGGCGTTTACGATCTTTACGAATCTACCCCGCTCCGTGCCGAAAAATTATCGACGCCACATAGAAAATCGACTGAGATTGGAGTTTGATTTCGAGGGAACGCCCTTGCGCATCGCTTGGCGTCATCGCAAAGGATACAGGGAAATGCGATCGTGAAAAATCCATTGCAAAAAAAACTGTATTACAGCATCAGTGAAGTCGCCGAACTCACGCAATTACAACCCTATACACTTAGGGCGTGGGAGAAGGAGTTTGCGTGTTTGCGACCGCGGCGTTCGCGCGGTGGCAAAAACAGAGCCTATAGGAAGCGCGATATAGGGATCATCCTATTGCTCAAACGCCTTCTCTACGAGGAGCACTATACGACGCAAGGCGTAAAGAAGAAACTCAAAGACGAACCCGAACTGCTGCGTCAAATTGGCGAGCAAGTACCTGCTTTGCTCGCTGAGCAACGGAGCAGTCCTGATTCAGTAGTGAAGCGGCCAGACCTCGAATCCGCACAGGACCAGGAGGCCGCATTCAGAGTGATTGAAGAGGCCAAAAAAGAACTGCGCGAGATTCTGCGCTCCCTCTAGCGTTGGCCTTTGGCTAGGGCTGTTAAGTTGTCTTGCCTAAATCAATATAATTCCATATCTTATAAGCTCCATTGGACGGGCGTCATAGCCCGCTTTTTTTGTTTGAGGGGAAAGGCGCGTATTTCCGCCGTAGATAAATTCGCATTAAAGGCCGCTTTAATCGCTCTTGTCGAACCTATCGTCCACGAGCACGAGGCCGAACTCGTCGATATTGAACTCAGCGGTGCCCGAGGTAATCAGCTAGTCAGATTATTGGTTCACAAAAATTGCGGCATAACGCTGGCCATCTGCGAGTCAATCAGCCGCGAAGTGGCCGATTTTTTCGACATAGAAGATCCCATTGCCGGACGGTATCGGCTTGAAGTTACTTCGCCTGGATTGGACCGACCGCTAGAGACCGATGGGGATTTTACCCGTGCCCAAGGTCGGCTGCTAAAAGTCGTGCTCACGTCCGGCCGAGCGGTCAAAGGTCGGCTGGTCGCTTGGGAAGCCGACCAGATTCGACTCGACAGCCCGGCCAAGATCGTGGCCCGCGCCGATATTGCCAAAGCCAACATCGAACCAGAATTGTAAGCAGCGAAGGTCGAGCAAAAAACATGAACAACACGAATATTGTCGAAGCCTTGGGGCAGATTGCCCGCGAAAAAAACGTCGATCGCGAATTGGTGGTACAAACCCTTGCTGACGCCCTGATTTCAGCCGCCAAAAGGCATTACGGCAATACCGAAAACTATGAAGCTGACATCGACGCGGCCCAAGGCAAGATGGCCGTGTACGCCCACAAGACCGTCGTCGAAGAAGTAGTTGAGCCATCCATGGAGATTCTTCTCTCCGACGCCCGCAATATTGACCCGCATGCCCAACTGGGTTCCGTGCTGGTACAACAGCTCAATTTCGCCGACTTTGGTCGCAACGCCATACAGACCGCAAAGCAGATTCTCATTCAGCGGGTCCGCGAAGCCGAGCGCGAGCGAATATACGGCGAATTTATCGGTCGGGTCGGCCTCGTCGAATCCGGTATTGTGCAACAGATCAGCCACGGCGACATCATTCTCAACCTTGGTCGGGCTGAGGCCGCCGTGCCATACAAGGAGCAAATTCGCCGCGAGCGTTACCGCCAAGGCGATGCTGTGCGGGGCTATATATACGAGGTGCTCAAGTCGAGCCGGGGGCCTCAGGTTTTGCTTTCCCGCACGCGACCCGAATTCCTCCGAAATCTCTTTGCCACAGAAGTGCCGGAAATAGCCGAGGGCATCGTCGAGATGCACGGCGTGGCCCGCGAGCCAGGTGCGCGAGCCAAGATCGCGGTCAGCAGCAGCGACGAACGCGTCGATCCGGTAGGGGCCTGCGTGGGGGTGAAGGGATCGCGGGTGCAAGCCATCGTCAAAGAACTGGGTGGCGAGCGCATCGATATCGTTCCTTGGATTGACGAGCCGGATATATTCATAAGTCGCGCCCTAAGTCCGGCTACTGTAGTGCGCTGCATAACGGATTCGCGCCGGCGGCACGCGGTGGTGATCGTCGAAGAGGAGCAGCTATCACTGGCTATTGGCAAGGGCGGACAAAATACCAAACTCGCCAGCCAACTGACGGGTTGGGGGCTCGATATCATCACCGACGAACAATACCAAGAGCGCCGCGCCAAGCAGGAGAAATACCAGCAAGTATTCCGCCAGATAGATGGCATTAGCGAGTTGATTGCCCTGAGTTTGACCACGTCCGGTTTCGACTCCATAACTGCGATCACCGAGGCCGATATAGCGTTGTTACAGACCGTGCCGGGCTTGGAGTTGGCCGAAACCGCCCAAAGAGTAAAGGCGGCCGCGGCCGCATACCTTGCCGAACATGGTGAGGTCGATATCGAAGCACTGATCTCTGCTGAGGAAGCAGAAGCGGTCTTGCAGGAGGGGGAAGAGGTCGTTGAACAAGTGGCCGAACAGGGGGCTGAGCAAGAGAGCGGAGAAGACGAGGCAGACCAAAGGACTGAGTAGCTGAGGAAATAGTTTTGGAAAAGCGCCGGGTTTATCAAGTAGCGAAAGAACAGAAGCTGTCCAGTGATGCGCTTATATCCATGCTCAAAGGTATGGATATGGAAGTTAAAAGCCATATGAGCGTACTTACGCCCGAAATGCTGGAGGCCATTGACCGCAAGCTGGCGGAAGAAAAGAAAAGCTCGATAGAGGAAGTAAAGCGGCAGAAGGCCAAAGAGGACAGTCGCAAACAGGCCGATAGCTTGCGATCCGGGCGTCGGCGCGAAAGGGGCCCGACGACTCGCAAGGAGAGCGTTGAGGGGCAGGCCGGGAAGCGCGCCGTGCCTCTGCCCGACAAAGCCGAGGGAGGGCGTCGGCGCGGTCGCCGTCGTGGCAAGGGGCAGAATAGTTTAGAAAACATCCGCGAGGGCTTGGGCGAGAAGCGGGAAGTAACCGCCCAGGCCAACTTGCCCGGATCTCCGACAAAGCGCCGCCGAGGGAAGCGCCGCAAAGGGGCCCCCGATGCTAGGGAAGTCCAAGAAAGCGTGCGGCGGACCTTGAGTCAGCTCAACGAGGGGCGATTGCGCCGACGCTACGAGCGCGGCCCGCGCGAAGACGGTGCCGAGGAAGACGGCGAGATTCGACAGATCAAGATCCGCGAGTTTATCACGCTCGGCGAATTTGCCGAACAACTCGGCGTCAAGGTCAGCGAAGTGATCGCTCTGTGTTTGCAATTGGGTACTATGGCGACGATCAATCAACGCCTCGATATGGACACCATGCAGACGCTGGCCGATGAGTTTGGCTTTGAAGTGGTGCCGCTGGAGGCCGAAGAAGCCGAGTTGGATGAGATCGTCGAGGAGGAAGAAATCGGCGAACCCGAGCCGCGTCCACCGGTCGTCACTGTCATGGGCCACGTTGATCACGGTAAAACCTCGTTGCTTGACTACTTGCGTGAGAGTAAGGTGGTTGAGGGCGAGTCTGGCGGCATCACCCAACACATCGGCGCATACGTGATCAACATGGAAGACGGTCGCGGCGTGACGTTTCTCGACACTCCAGGACACGCGGCCTTTACGGCGATGCGGGCGCGTGGTTCAAGAGTAACTGACATTGTGATCTTGGTCGTGGCAGCCGACGACGGCGTCATGCCGCAAACCATTGAAGCGATTGACCACGCCAAGGCCGCGCAGGTTCCCTTAGTCGTCGCGATTAACAAGATAGACTTACCTACGGCCGATCCAGAGAAGATCAAACGAGAGTTGTCAGAAAGAGGGGTTTTAATCGAAGAGTGGGGAGGGCAGGTTCCCTCTGCCGAAATCTCTGCAACGGCCGGACAGGGCATAGATCACTTGCTGGAAGTGCTTCTCATTGTAGCCGAGCTGCTCGAGTTGCAGGCTAATCCCCATAAGAAAGCGCGTGGGACGATTGTCGAAGCCCATCTCGACAAGGGGCGGGGGCCGGTGGCTACAGTTTTGGTGCAAGAGGGAACGCTGCGCGTGGGCGAGCCTTTTATTACCGGCGTACACAGCGGCAAGGTCCGCGCCTTGCTCGACGAGCATGGCCAGCGCGTCGCAGCGGCAAAACCCTCTGTGCCCGTCCAAGTGCTCGGGTTGCCTGGGGTGCCGCAAGCTGGAGATACTTTTGCCGTTGCCAATTCCGAGCGCGAGGCCAAGGACCTCAGCCAGCGGCGGCAGATCATCAAGCGCGAGCAGGATCACGGCAAGCTGCGCACGGTCACGCTCAGCGACTTACACGATCAGCTCCAGCAAGGCCACATCCAAGAGTTGCGGGTGGTCGTCAAAGGCGATGTCGATGGATCGGTCGAGGCCATTGCCGAAGAGTTGGGCCGCATAACCCACGAGGAAGTGCGGGTCAACGTCATTCACAGTGCGGTGGGGGCGATCTCGGAATCAGATGTGCTCTTGGCGGCGGCTTCTAGCGCCATTTTGCTCGGCTTCCACGTAAGCACTCAACCTTCGGCCCGCGACCTCGCCGTTCAAGAGGGTGTCGAAGTTCGCAACTATCGCGTCATTTACGAGGTCATTGAGGATGTGCGAGCAGCCTTGGCTGGCCTTTTGGCCCCAACGACCGAAGAACAGGTAGTGGGCCGGGCCGAAATCCGCGAGATCTTTAGCTCATCCCGCATGGGGACCATTGGCGGCTGTTTGGTGCAAAATGGTACCATCGCCCGTAGTAATCAGGTGCGGATTTTGCGCGATGAACAAATCGTCTTTACCGGAGAGCTTACTTCGTTGCGGCGATTCAAGGACGATGTGCGCGAGGTCTCTGAGGGATTCGAGTGCGGCATGGGATTCTCTGGCTTTGACGACATCGCAGAAGGCGACATCGTTGAATCCTTGGTTGTGGTCGAGACCGAGCGGACGCTGTAGGGGTGGGCGGTTGAGTTGTTTTGATTGTTATGAGTTGCGCAGTGCAAATCTATATTGGCGATAGCCATTCGCTCAAAGACAAGCGGCAAGTTCTCAATAGCCTCAAAGGGCGCATCCGCAACCGCTTTAACGCGGCTGTGGCCGAAGTAGATGACCACGCGCTTTGGCAGCGGGCGGTGTTGGGGATTGCCGTGGTGAGTTCGGCTGTTGAACACTGCGATGAGATGCTGACCAAAATCGTCAACTTCGTCGAAAGCGATCCTCGGGTGCATATCCTCGACTACCAAACGGAAATACACTGAGGGCAAGTGGCCTCCCCGCAACGAATTAGCCGAGTGCGCGGGCAGTTGCTGCGCGAGTTGACCGACATCGTAGGGCGGATGAAGGACCCTCGGTTGCAGCTAGTCCAAGTAGTAGATGTGGAACTCTCGGCCGACATGAGTTATGCCACGATCTTTGTCAGCACCCTCGGCAATACAGACGACAAAAAGCAGGTACTCGAAGGGATGCAGCGGGGCTTGGGTTTTATACGCCGAGAAATCGCCCAGCGCATGCGCTTGCGCTACGCACCCCAGTTGCGAGTTACATACGACGACACCGCCGTGCGCGCCGCGCACCTGACGGCTTTGATCGATAGTCTTGGTGGAGCACCGCATGGTTGATCCGGCCCTGACCGGGGTTTTGGTCATCGACAAAGCCAAAGGCCCGACCTCCCACGACGTAATCGTCTCGCTCCGGCGTCTGTTGCAATTGCGGCGCATTGGGCATTGCGGTACGCTTGACCCCTTGGCCAGCGGCGTCTTGGTCGTTTGCTTGGGTCGCTATACCCGGCTCAACCGGTGGCTCAGTGGCGCGGATAAGGAATACGAGGCCGATATTTGTCTGGGGGCTATAAGTGCTACGGGCGATGCCGAAGGGCCGATCCGCCACCAAGCCGACTGTGCTCCGCCCGACGGCCAAAGTGTGGCCCAAGTCCTGCGCGATTTTACGGGGGGCATAGACCAAATTCCGCCAGTGTATTCAGCCGTAAAGGTAGCTGGGGTGCGCTCGTATAAGCGGGCGCGCCGTGGGGATGCGGTCGCCCTTAAGCCTCGCCGGGTTCACATCCATGCAATGGAGTTACTCGGCTACGACTTCCCCAGACTAAGCGTAAAAATCCATTGCTCGGCGGGAACGTACATTCGCTCGCTAGCCGCTGATCTGGGGGATGCGTTGGGGACAGGTGCTTATTTGGCGGCCTTGCGAAGGCGGCGTGCCGGAGAGCTCGGGCTGGACAAAGCCCTTACATTAGACCAAGTAGCCCGTCTTAGTAGAGCAGGCCAAATTGAAAAGGCCCTCGTCCATCCGCGACTGGCCTTAAGCGAGCTGGCGGTCGTGGAACTGAACGAAGGCAAGCTGGTTGATTTTGCTCATGGGAAGGCAATTGAGCATTCCACTGGCGCAGGGCCGCGCGAGGTCTGCGCGGTTTTTGACGCAGCACAAACCTTGTTTGGTCTCGCGCGATGGGAGAAGGGAGCATTGCGGCCCCTGTGCGTTCTGCGCCAACCTTAGATGGAAGGTGCTGGCATTCATTTTTCCGGCCGCGTCACGCGAGGCCAAGGCCGTGGTAGAACACTGGGGTTTCCCACGGCAAATTTGCGGCCCTACGGCGATAAACTCTTGCCACAGGGAGTATTTGCCGCCGAAGTACAATACCCCGGAAGTGGGATTTTGCCGGCCGTGGCTCACCTTGGACCTCGGCCCACATTTGCCGAAGCAGCACTAGTCATCGAGTTGCACATACTCGATTTTGCCGGTGACCTCTATGGACAAACCCTACAGGTCGCCCTTATAAAGAAGCTGCGCGACCAACGCGCATTTGCCGGTCCAGACGAGTTGGTAGGACAAATTCGCAAAGACATTCACCAAGCACGTGCCCTATTCGCCTCCAAGTGCTGAAGGCGGAAAGCGCGGCGCGAAATACGGAGGTTGACATTGTCGATAACAACTGAGCGCAAGAAAGAGCTGATTGAGCAGTTCGGGCAAAAGGGGGGGCCTGGGGCCGCCCCGGTGCAGATTGCCATTCTCACCGAGCGCATCCGAAACTTGACCGAACACCTCAAAGACCAGCAAAAGGACTTTGCCACGCGGCGGGGATTACTCGTCATCATAGGCAAAAGGAGGCGATTGCAAAGCTACTACCAAAAGAAAAACCCGCAGGCGTACGCGGCGTTGATCCGCGAGTTGGGATTGCGCCGTTAGCTCGCACTGAGCTACTCACCGCAGTGTCCGCTGGCGCGGGTGCTGCACATAATTCAAAACCTCACCTCAAAGAAAAGAGTAATAAGATATATCTAATGACTAAACTAGAACATGAAATAGGTGGGCGGAGTCTGTCGATCGAAACAGGCCGAATCGCCAAGCAAGCTAATGGGGCTGTGTGGATGCAATACGGGGATACCGTAGTGCTGGTAACGGCCTGCCGGACCAATACGCCGGAAGATCGGGGCTTTCTGCCCTTAATCGTTGATTACCGAGAAAAGGCCTACGCTGGCGGCAAGATACCGGGCAACATCTTCAAGCGCGAAGGGCGTCCCTCCGAAAAGGAAACCCTGAGTGCCCGGTTAATTGATCACCCCATTCGGCCGATGTTTCCCAAGAAGTTCCCCTATGAGATTCAAGTCTATGTTTCGGTGCTTTCGTACGATGGCGAAAACGATGCCGATGTCTTGGGTTTAATCGGGGCTTCGGCGGCTTTGAGTATCTCCGACATTCCCTTTGCTGGCCCGATGGGTGCCGTGCGCGTTGGGCGCATCAACGGCGAGTTCGTCGCCAATCCGACCTCAACTCAGCTGGATGAGTCCGATCTCGAAATCATCGTCTGCGGTACGGCCGATTCCATCGTCAGCGTCGAAGGGGGTGCCCACGAGATTGCCGAGCAAGATCTAGTAGATGCGTTGGCCTTTGGCCACGAGTGCATCGCCGAACTGGTTGAGTTACAGGAGCGACTGGTTGCTGAAGTCGGCAAGGAAAAAGTGGTCATCGAGGTCGCAGAAGCCGATCCCGAACTGGTCAGCGCTGTTGCCGAGTTGGCGCGAGAGCGGATCGCCGAGGCCAACAGAAGCCCCCTCAAAGAGGAGCGGCAAGAGCGTATCAACGCGATTAACACCGATGTTTTGGAGAGCCTAGCCGAGCGCTTTCCCGACTCGGAAAAGTTCATCTTAGCCGAGCTAGAGGCGCTGCTCAAGGCCGACATGCGCACTATGATCCTCAAGGAGAAGCGGCGCATTGACGGCCGCGCACTCGACGCGGTCCGCGACGTCACCTGCGAGAGCACGGTGCTGCCGCGGACACACGGTTCGGCTCTGTTTACGCGCGGACAGACGCAAGCGCTCTGCGTGGCGACGCTGGGCACCAAACTCGACGAGCGCATGGCTGACGACCTGCAGGGCAAGCGGTTTAAGTCCTATTACTTAGATTACAACTTCCCGCCGTATTCGGTCGGCGAAGTGCGCTTTGAGCGTGGCCCCGGGCGTCGGGACATTGGCCATGGCCATCTGGCCGAGCGCGCGCTAGAGCCAGTCATCCCATCAGTGGAGTCCTTTCCCTACACAATTCGCTTGGTGTCCGATATTACCGAGTCGAGCAGTTCCAGCTCCATGGCCACGGTGTGCGGCTGCTCGCTCGCCTTGATGGACGCCGGCATTCCCGCAAAAACCGCGGTGTGCGGCACGGGCGTGGGCTTAGTTAAGGAAGGGGACGAGTACGAGCTGCTAACCGACATCCGCGACGCCGAAGATTTTCTCGGCGACATGGATCTCAAAGTCGCTGGCACTAAGGACGGGATTACCGCGATTCAGATGGACATCAAAATCCAAGGTTTGCAGTTAGACATTTTCAAGGAAGCCCTCGACCGCGCCAAACAGGGACGAGACCAGGTCTTGGCCCTTATGAACGAATGCCTGAGCGAAGCGCGGCCCGAGCTTTCACGCTGGGCACCGCGTATTGAGTTTGTCAAGATTGACCAGAGCAAAATCGGCGCGGTCATCGGCCCGGGTGGCAAAACCATCCGCGAGATCGAAAAGACTGGTGCCACGGTCAATGTCGATGAAGACGGCACGATTACCATTGCCTCGGTTGAAGCCGGCCCAGCCGAAGAAGCGCGGCGCATGATTGAGGGAATCACTGCCGACGCCGAGGTGGGCAAGGAGTACAACGGAGTAGTCAAACGGGTCATGCCTTTTGGGGCCTTCGTCGAGATCCTGCCCGGCAAAGAGGGCCTGTTACATATTTCCGAGCTAGCACATCGGCGCGTAGACAAGGTCGAAGACGTCGTTGGGCAAGGGGACAAGATCGCCGTCAAGGTCCTCGAAATCGACACCAGCGGCAAGATGCGGCTCAGTCACAAGGCCCTGTTAAAGAAGTAAGTGCCGATCTTGAGCTAGACGAAGAAAAGGCTATCGAGTCTAGCTCGATAGCCTTTTCTGTATTTACTATATAATGGTATATGGATAAGCAAATGAGGTTTATTCAGGTGGCTGATATCGGCCGTTATGAGGGCCAAGAGGTGGTGCTGCGCGGTTGGTTGTACAACAAGCGCTCGAGCGGCAAACTGCATTTTTTGCAACTGCGTGACGGCAGTGGCGTAGTGCAATGCGTTGTTTTTAAGGGGGAGGTCGAAGCCGAGTTGTTCGAGCGGTGCGATCATTTGCCCCAAGAATCTTCGCTCGTAATCCGCGGTCAAGTGCGGCAGGAGGTGCGTGCGCCCATCGGCTATGAGGTAGGAGTTAGCGACCTCGAAGTCGTGCAGGAAGCCGAGCCATACCCCATCACACCCAAGGAACACGGAGTGTCCTTTCTCCTTGACCACCGCCACTTGTGGCTGCGGTCTTCTCGTCCGGGGGCCATTCTCAAGGTCCGCAGCGAAATTTGCAAAGCCTGCCGCGATTTCATGGAAACGCGTGGCTTTGTTCTCGTGGATGCGCCGATTCTGACGCCCGCGGCCTGTGAGGGGACTTCGACTCTGTTTGAGACCGCGTATTTTGACGACACCGCTTATTTGACCCAAAGTGGCCAGCTCTATATGGAAGCGGCCGCCATGGCCTTAGGCAAAGTCTATTGTTTTGGGCCAACGTTTCGCGCAGAAAAGTCCAAGACCCGCCGGCACCTGACCGAATTCTGGATGATCGAGCCGGAGATGGCGTATTGCGATTTAGAGGGTGCCATGGCTTTAGCCGAGGACATGGTCTTATACGTGCTGGACCGAGTGCTCGACCGCCGCCGCGAAGAGCTAAAGCTGCTCGAGCGCGATACCACCAAACTGGAACAGGTTAACCGGCCCTTTCCGCGCCTGACTTATGATAAGGCCGTTGAGTGCTTGATGGCCTTGGGCAGCCACATCGCATGGGGGAGTGATCTGGGTGGGGACGATGAAACCCTTCTTGCCTCTGAGTTCGATTCGCCGGTTTTTGTCCACCGCTATCCCAGCGCGGTCAAAGCGTTCTACATGAAGGAAGATGCCCAAGACCGCCGCTTGGCTCTGTGTATGGACCTGTTGGCACCCGAAGGCTACGGGGAAATCATCGGGGGTGGGCAACGCGAAGACGATCCTGCTGTCTTGCAGCACAAAATTGCCGCGCATCAGTTGCCCGAGGAAGCCTTTAGCTGGTATCTCGACTTGCGGCGCTATGGTTCCGTAGAACATGCTGGCTTTGGCATGGGCATCGAGCGGGTCGTCGCTTGGTTATGCGGCGTCAAGCACGTGCGCGAGACCATTCCATTCCCGCGCATGATACAGCGTCTTTATCCATAAATGTCTTATAAGGATAATTATGTCAACAAAAACAAAAACACCACAATACAATTTCCAAACCATCGAAGCCAAATGGCGATCCTACTGGGAGCAGGAAAAGACTTATCAAACGATAGGACCGGGGGAGCTTGGTTTCGATGACAGCAAACCCAAGTGCTACATCCTCGATATGTTCCCCTATCCCAGCGGCACGGGGTTGCACATCGGCCATCCCAAAGGGTATATCGCCAGCGACATCTATAGCCGCTACAAAAGGATGCGGGGATTTAACGTCCTACACCCGATGGGATTCGACAGTTTTGGCTTGCCGGCTGAGCAATACGCCATAGAACACAACATCCATCCGGCGACTGTTACCGAGCAGAATATCGATGCGATGCGCAGCCAGTTGCAGTTTCTCGGACTGTCGTTTGACTGGGCCCGAGAAGTGGTCACGTCGAGAGCGTCGTACTACGGCTGGACCCAGTGGATTTTTGCCCAACTCTTCGACAGTTATTTCGCTGCAGACGAAATCTGGGAAGACGGCAATGGACGCTCAATAAAAGGGCGAGCCAAGCCTATTGCCGACTTAGAAGCCCAATTTGCGGCTGGCAGGGCCTTGTCGGCCACAGATCGCGAGGTACTGGGCACCGAGGCCGCTTGGTCCGTACTAACCACGGCTCAGCAGCAAGCCGTACTGAACAACTACCGACTGGCGTACCAGCAAGAGGCCGTCGTCAACTGGTGCCCGGGCTTGGGCACTGTGTTGGCCAACGAGGAGGTGACTAATGAAGGCCGCAGCGAGCGGGGCGATTTTCCCGTGTACCGCAAACCATTGCGACAATGGACGATGCGCATAACAGCCTACGCCGCGCGGCTCTTAGAGGACTTGGACTCTGAGTTGGAAGACCGCAACGGTACGCCCTTCCAGCTCGATTGGCCAGAACCCATCAAGCGAATGCAGCGCAACTGGATCGGCCGCAGCAAAGGGGCTGAAGTGGATTTCGATGTCCTCAACCCGCAAAGCGACGAGGTCGTTGGGCAATTGCCTGTGTTCACGACCCGCCCTGACACGCTCTTTGGGGCGACCTTTATGGCAATTGCCCCCCAGCATCCCTTGGTCAATCCAGCCGAGGAAGCCTATTTGGTTCCCAACGCTTGGCCCGCCGGAACGCCGGAGCGGTGGAAGGGCGGTGGGGAAGCCATCCAGGAAGCAGTCGCCCAATACGTAGCTCAGGTTGCTGTTTCCACGGCAGATGAAACTAAAAAAAAGACGGGTATCTTCTCCGGCATTTACGCCCGCAATCCGGTCAACGGACAAAAAATTCCCATTTTCGTCGCCGACTACGTCAGTATGGACTACGGTTCCGGAGCTATTATGGCAGTTCCGGCTCACGACGAGCGCGATTTCGCTTTTGCCACTGCCTATGAATTGGACATTATAAAGGTCGTTACCGGAGAGGAAGGAAGAGCCGAGAGGTGGTATGCCGGGGAAGGGACCGCTATCAGTTCGCCTCCAGTGCGAGATGACGATAATCCATATGCCATCAACGGCTTGGCAACGGCCGCAGCCAAATTTCAGATCGTCGCTGCACTAGAAGCCGCGGGGCGTGGCCAAGCCGCGGTACACTACAAATTGCGCGACTGGACCTTCGCTCGACAGCGCTATTGGGGCGAACCCTTTCCACTGGCTACGCACCCCGATGGATATTCCGTCGCGATCGATCCTCCGGTCGCACTGCCGGACCTAGAGGACTTCAGACCGGCAACCTCCGACGATCCCACCCAACCCGTTTCACCGCCGTTGCACCGGGCTGGAACGGAGTGGACGACAGTGGAAATTGATGGGATGGCCTGTCAGCGCGAACTCAACGTCATGCCTCAATGGGCTGGTTCTTGCTGGTACTATCTCCGCTTTATCGATCCGCACAACGAAGAAGCCTTCTGCGACCCGGCCAAGGAGGGCTACTTCATGCCCGTTGATCTCTACATCGGCGGTGCTGAGCACGCGGTGCTGCATTTACTCTACGCTCGGTTCTGGCACAAGGCCCTCTACGACTTAGGCCACGTATCCACGCCTGAGCCGTTTAAGAAGTTGTTCAACCAAGGCATGATGACTGCGGATGCCTTTCAGGATGAGCGCGGCGTGTATATCGACATTCGCGAGGTCGAGTTCTGCGATGGGGAGCCTGTTGAGAAGGGGACGAAGAAGGTTCTACGCCGGTCTTTCGGCAAAATGGGCAAGCGCTACAAAAATGGGTTGCCACCCGAAGAAGTCGGCGAGGAATTTGGTGTGGATACTCTGCGGCTATACGAAATGTACATGGGGCCGCTCGAAGCGAGTGCGCCGTGGAGCAGGGAAGGTATTCGCGGGATGCAGCGCTTCTTGCAGCGCGTTTGGCGCAACTTTGTCGATTCGGACCGACGCGTGAAGATAGGCGAGCGCACTGCGTTGGCGCCTGACCTAGAAAGAAAGCTACACCAAACCATTCAAAAGGTAACCGAGGACATCGAGGGGTTGCGGTTTAATACGGCCATTGCCGCGCTGATCGAATTGAACAACCAATTAGTGTCCTCGGACGAAGTGCCGCAGGCCGTTGCCAAGCCGTTCTTGATTCTACTCGCGCCTTTTGCTCCGCATATTGCCGAGGAGCTATGGGAATTGGCGGGGTTTGGGAGGGGAAACCTCTGTGGCCAGAACTGGCCCGAGTGGGATCAAGCCAAGGCCGCCGAGGACATGATCGTAGTGCCTATTCAGGTCAACGGCAAGATGCGCGGCCAAGTCGAAGTGCCCGTTAGCACTGAAGAGGACGCGATCAAGTCCTTGGTTCTCGACATGGAGAGTATCCAGAAATACGTGGCCGATGAAACGGCGATAAAGCGGTTTATATGGGTGCCGGATAAAATTGTGAATATTGTGGTGTAAAAGAAATTTAAAAAATATAATATCTTGTCTTATAAAATTTAATATGTAAATATAAAATGAAAAAACAAACAACACAATCCACATACTTCGCTCTTGCACTAGCATCCTTCTTATTAGCGATCGTGTTGCTGTTTAATATGCTAAGTCCTATGGCCGTGCCGGTTACTAGGGAACAATTTGATCGGATACGAGAGGCTGATCAAATTGAATATCTGATCGTGCAACCCCAAGGACTTACTTGGCAGCTTACAAGAGCTGTCCGCATCCAAGGGATCAACGGCGAGACCATAGCCAAGCGGATCGAGCTAGCCGAGCCGGACCCAACCGTGGCCGAAGGTTGGCGTCAGAGAGGGGGCGCGATGCGTCAAGAGCAAGGTGCCTCGTGGTGGGGAGGTGTGGTTTTCATCGCCGTATTGCTCGGCGTGGGGGGATGGCACATCTGGTCCCAAATACGGCTGGATCTCAAAGGGGGAGGGGGACCGCGCCGCCGCTTGCGCGACTTGGAAACCGCGCTCAAACAAGGCAAAATTACCCAAGCCGAATTTCGACAGCAGGCCGAGCGGCTTTGGGCCGAGTTATGAGGATTATATGGCGAGTACTATTCGCGTTCTCGACGAAAGTCTCATTGGGAAAATAGCCGCTGGCGAGGTGGTGGAACGGCCCGCTTCGGTCGTGAAGGAATTGGTCGAAAACTCAATTGATGCGGGTGCCACTAAAATCCGGGTGGCAATCAAGGCCGGTGGCAAGCAGTCGATCGTCGTGATCGACGATGGCTCGGGCATGAACAGGGAGGATATCGCGTTGTGTGCCCGTCGCCACGCCACGAGCAAGATGACTTCAGCAGCCGACCTGTTTCGCATTCAGACGCTAGGCTTTCGCGGCGAAGCCCTAGCCAGTATTGGAGCAGTAGCTCACTTGGCGATCGAATCGCGTGCGCAGGAAGATGAAGTGGGTACGCGATTCGTCGTGGAAGGGGGCATCGAGCGAGAGATGCACAGCATCGGCCGAGCGCACGGCACGACCATCTTGGTAAAGAACCTGTTTTTTAATACACCAGCTCGCCGCAAGTTTCTCCGCTCCGTTGATGTGGAAGCTCGCCACGTGGCTCAGACCATCATTCATTTAGCGACTGGTTATCCAGCCTTGGGCTTTGAACTAGAGCGAGAAGATCGCCAAGTCTTGAATTATGCTCCTTCATCGCGTCGGGAGCGGGCGGCCGAACTGTTGGGCATCCCTGTTGCCGAGCTATTGGATCTCGCGCACGTGGAAGAGGGCTTCAAGCTCGAAGGGGTCTTGGTCGGTCCCGAACGCTGTAGTCGGAGCAAGGGCAAGCAGTACCTCATTGTACAGGGGCGGCCTATTTCTTCGCGATTGATAGCTAACGCTGTGCAGCGGTGCTTTGAGGGGCTGCTACCCGAAGGACATCATCCGGTGTTTATGCTTTGGATCGATATGGATCCGCGAAAAATCGACGTCAATGTCCATCCGACCAAGCGGGAAATTCGCTTGGCTAACGAAGGGCAGGTCGTCGCGGCTATTGAGAACAGCGTCCGGCACAGCTTGCGGTTGCCCGATACGCAAGCTTTTGTCTATGCTACATCCCCAATACTGCCGTCAGACGAGAGTAAGGTCACTGCTATCCCCGCGCACGTGGGCGAACCCACATCGCCGACATTGCAGAAGTTGCCTGTGCCCGGTTCAACAACCCGCGATGCCGACGATCAGCTCGCAGTTACCTTCGTCGCGACGGCTAAAATCGCCGTCGACGAAGACGCTGCGATATGGCAGGTTCACAACCAGTACATCCTCGTCGAGGTGGCCGATGGCTTACTTTTTGTCGATCAGCAGGCTGCACATGAACGCATCAATTACGATCGGACCATAGCGCAAATGGACGGCGTAGTCGGCATAAGCCAGCAGTTGCTCTTTCCCATACAGCTAGAAATGGGCGCAGCAGATTTTGAGGTCTTCAAACAAATACAAGATGATATTGCCAAACTGGGCTTTGTCGTGCGGGATTTTGGCACCCGGACGGTGTTGGTGGAAGCGGTGCCCGCTGAATTGGATCGCTTTGGCGAAGGCGATGTTTTTTATCAGTTATTGAACGATGTGCGCGATGGCCAACACTCGGGCCGATCTTGGCGCGAAGCACTCGTCTTGGCCTATGTGCGCAAAGCGAGCATCAAGAAGGGGCAAAAACTGAGCGCCGAGGAAAGAGCGCATTTGATCAGCGAATTGCTAAAGGTTGACTCGCCGCACATAAGCCCAACGGATAAGCCGATTATGGCGCGGATGAAATTGAGCGATATGGAACGTCTGCTGCGGAAGTTCTAATTTCTTCAATAATGGGCGTTTGGGTTGGTGTTGTGCGTAATAATTTCATACTAACGATAATGCCTGTTATCGTTAGTATGAAAACTAGGCAAATCCCTGCTACGACAGCAAAATTCCGCGATCTTCGCTATATTTGGGACATCTAAACTAAACACCAATTAAGAGCGAGATTTTATGAGCGAGCAGTTGAGCCGCAATCCTGCGGCCGCAAGACTCAATCCGGTCGTCTACCGGCTAACGTCAGCACCAGCGTTGATGGCGGACGATCCTCTGGAACAATTTCTTAGTGGCCAGCTCAGCGAGCGCACACGGCGTGCGTATTACGCCGATCTCAAGCATTTCTTTGCAGCCATCGGCCTAGAACTAAATGAATTATCATCTGTCGTCTTGCAGTCAATCACTTTTGAGCACGTAGTTGCCTTTAGAAATCAACTCGTCAGCGAGGGCTACAAGCGCAGCAGCATCAACAGAAAACTGTCCAGCCTGAAGTCGTTGTTCAAGATGTTGGTCGCTTTAGGCCATATTGAGAAGAATCCCGCTTCCTCTACGTTGGTGCGCGGCTATAAAGTAGATGAAACGCTGGCCGGTAAAGCGCTTTCCAATCAGGTGCTAAACAAGATTCAGCAAGCCATCGCCGAAGAAAAAGACGACTTGGTACGCACACGCGATGCGGCCATATTTCACTTGCTCACGTTCGGTGGACTGCGCCGCTCCGAAGTAGCAGGCGTCGCTTGGGAGGATATATCCTTGGAAGGCGTCTTTCACATCCTGCACCTGCCCGAGACTAAATCAGGCGTGGCGCAGGAGATCAAACTGCAAAACATCGTCCTACATCACCTAGAATTATACAAACAACAACTACAGATGGTGGGTTTGCCGACGACCGGCAAGGTTTTTATCAGTCTATCGCGCAACCATTCCCGTGGCCAGCCACTGACCGATCAATCGGTGAATAACATCGTCAAAAAGTATGCCTTGCGCGCCGGCCTTCCCCAGAACGTCACTGCGCACATGTTCCGGCACACCTGCTGCACTTTGGCCATTGAAGGCGGAGCCAAGCCCCAGCAGGTGCAAGCCCATTTGCGCCACAAGGATCTAAAGACGACCATGCGCTACTACGAAAACCGCGAGAGGCTGCTCGATAATGCGTCTGATTATATTAAAATTGGTATTGGTAGTTGATTGTTTTTTGTTCTATATTTACATATTAAATTTTATAAGACATTCTGTTTTACTTGTTTGCGGTTTAAAATCGCATCTTGTCTGGCCGACGTTCGCATCCATTCCAAAAGACGATGGCTTTCGGTCGCCTGATCTAAACTCAACAACGGCTGGGCGTTCCCTTGGATATAGGCGACGAAATTGCGATAATACGCCGCCAGATCGTCCGCTTTCCAGACCCAAGGCCAAGAAGTATTGACTATTTCGTCTTGTGCGTACTCACGGATGTGCAAGACTGGAGCCACTCCTGGACAATCAAGGAGGGCAACCGAGCCTTCGACGCCGTTGCGCATCCGCAGTAGCGCGGCGGACACGTCCTCAATTCGACCAAGATGAAAGAAGTTGCGCATCCTGCTGTACAGCACATCTACTGGCCCCCAAGTACTCAGCAGTAGATCACATACGTCCAAGGCCACTTGGCTGCATACGATCTCGCGCTCAATAGGATTGAATAAAGCCGAATCAAAAGAAAGCTCCAGCGAATAATGCGCTATACCCTGTCGAGCGGCTAAAGCCGAGCAAAAGTGCGTATGCCTCCCCAAGGACAGCACACATACCTTAGAATGGCTCGGCATCTGTACTGGATGGGTCGCCATAACGTGCAGACCGGACGCTAGGGCCACGCCGATCCAATGCGATTTATCTTCCACTTGCAACAACACCAGCCCATCTATTTTTTGTTCCAATATTGCGGCACAGTCGGCTTGATGCACGAGCTGGATATCTCGGCAACCTCGCAAGACATCCCGGTGAGCGGCGATCTCATAAGTATGGCCTACTACGCCGAGCGTCATCATGGCTTTTTACTCGCCTTAATCCGCTCTTGGAGCCGATAGCTAAATGTCCGTGCCGCGTACTCTCCGTCCAACCGCAAGAGATAATCTATCGCTATGGTCTCGGCGAGTACCGTGATATTTTTGCCCGGGAACAGCGGGATAAAGACTTCGGGCACCTCAACGCCGAGGATTGCCATCTTATTGTCTTCAAGGCCAAGGCGTTCGTAGGCGTATTTTTCGTCCCAATCAACGAGGTTGACCACTACCTCCACCCGCTTCTGCCGCCGAGTTCTCCACGCGCCAAACATCTTTTTTACATCTAGGATGCCGATGCCGCGAATTTCGATATGGTCTTGGAGCATTTCCGAGCTACAACCCACCAAAATGCCTTGAGGCTTGCGATTGATGATGACCACATCGTCGGCCACCAACCGATGTCCGCGCTCGACCAAATCCAAGGCGACCTCACTTTTGCCAATGCCACTGCGACCGCGAAAGAGCAACCCTACCCCAGAGACATCGACTAGCGTCCCGTGCATGGACATTTGGGGCGCGAACACCTCGTCGAGGTAAAAACGAATAAGATGGGTGAACTCGGCCGTGTTAAAACCAGACTTCAGCAGGGGTACCGCGCACTCATCGGCGAACTGTTGCAACTCGGGAAACATACGTCCCCTACCGGTCCAAACCACGCATGGAATATCAAATTGATAGAGGATTTCAAGTGCCTGACCCCGTTCGTCTGCGGACAAGGTGCGCAAGTATTCTGCTTCTGTATTGCCCAAAAGCTGTACTGGATCCAAAGTAAACAACTCGACAAAACCCATTAGGGCCAAGCCGGGGCGATGGATGTCACTGTTGTTGATGGTCCGCTGTAGCCCCTCAGCACCGGCGATCAGTTTCAGCCGCAGTTGCTGCCCGTAGGTGGCCAGCAAATCCTTGATGGTCAGTTCACTCATCGCTACTCAGGCTTTCGAAGATGCGCCGATACCCTTCGTAACGCACCAGCGCAATACGGCCGGCTGCTACCGCCACCCGGACCGCACAACCGGGTTCGTGCAAGTGGCTACAATCGCCAAATTGGCACTGGCCGCGCAGGGGTTCTAATTCGGGATAATATTCCGCTAATTCCGCGGATTTTACCCCCCATAAACGGAGTTCTTTAACCCCTGGTGTATCGGCCACATAGCCGCCTTGTTGCAACTTAAACAAATGAACGACCGTGGTCGTATGCCGACCTCGGTCGTGCCGCTTCATTATTTCTTTTGTCTTTAGGCCCAACCCCGGCTCAACGCCGTTGAGCAAGGTCGATTTGCCGACCCCAGATTGGCCGACCACGGCGGTGCTACGGTTGAGCAAGGCTGCTTTGAACAAATCCATGCCATCGCCTCGTAGAGCACTGGTGCGATAGATTGGATAACCAAGCGCCGCGTAGGGTCCCATCAGCGCGTCCACCGCTGCTTGGGAGACTAAATCGACCTTGTTGATGCAGACTACGGGTTGGAGATTACCCTTCATGGCCATGACAAGCGCTCGGTCAATAAAGCCACGGTGGGGCTTTGGTTGACTGGCAGCCACGACCACGACCAATTGCTCCATATTGACAAAGAGGATCTGCTCAAACGGGCGCGTTCCACTGGCCCCACGCGAGAACTTGGAAAAGCGGGTATGCACCGCTTCGATGATGCCCGTCCGTTCGGCTGTAGGCACTATATCGACCCAGTCGCCGGCAACGACCGGCGAGCTAGTCTTGCGGTCCCCAGCCTTGAGACGGCCCCTAATTTTGCACTGCCAGTGGCTCTGCTCAACCTCGACGAGGCACTGTAGCCCAGAAACTCTGATGATGCGGCCCTGCATGTGCGACCAGCCCTTGCCTACTCCCCTTTGGCGAGGCGCTCGGCTAGGTAGTTGGGGTAGCCAAGATTGTCGATCTTCTGCTGGGTCAGCTTGACCGGGTATTCGACGCGCTGGAGTTCGACCCATTGTTCGTCGGTATCCCACAGAGTATAGGCCGACCGCCAGTCGCCATCGCGCGGTTGACCGACGCTGCCGACGGAGATCAAGAATTGGTGATTGCCGACGGCAGCCGTAGCCGAAGTCAGCGGTATCGGATGGCCTCTCATCTTGCAGTAAATGTGCGTCTCGTGCGTGTGTCCGACAAAAGCCAAGGGCCATTTGAGATGGCTCATACACCAAGCGACGCGATCGTACATGAGGAGGGGTTCCCATTCTTCGGGCTTAAGGGGATTCGCGTGGGACAAAACCGCATTGCGCTCCACGTGCCGAAAGGCCCCTTGCCGCAAAAAATCGCGTTCTTCCTCCCCCAACATCTCGCAGGCTTGGTAGAGCGAAGGACGGGCCAACAGATTAAAAGACTGAATGCGTACCGGCTCTAGCATTGCTTGGTCGTGGTTGCCCAATACGATCTGGGCCTCTACTTCCTTGAGCCGATAGATACATCTCAAAGGGTCGGGACCGTATCCCACGATGTCCCCTAAGCAAATAATGCGCTCGGCACCGGCGTTGGCCGCAGCGATTAATACGGCCTCTAGCGCTTCGAGATTGGCGTGAATATCGGCTAGCACTGCGATCTTCAAGGGGACACCTGCATCAGTTGAATAGTGCGCTGATGGACGTTTCTTCGTGGATGGCGCGGATGGCACGAGCAAAGAGCGAGGCTACGGAGCACACTTGCACTATAGGGGTGCGGGCGTTTGTCGGCAAGGGGATCGTATCGGTAATGGCTAAGGCTTGGAAGTCGAATTGATCTAGCCGCGCTATCGTCTCCTTGGTTAAGGTACCATGGACGCAACCGGCATAGACTTTGCGCGCCCCGCGTTCCTTGACGGCGGCCGCTCCCTTGAGAATGGAATCACCCGTAATAATCGCATCGTCGAAGAATACGACATCTCGGTCGGCTACGTCGCCAATAAGCCTGTTTTCCCCGGCCGCTTGGTCAACGACGACAAGAGGCAGCCCCAACCGCTGGGCGTAGATTTCGGTGACCTTGGCGCGGCTGATGTCCGGGGCGGCCGCGACTAAATTATCTAGGTCGAGATCGGCGTAGTAGGAGCATATGGCCGGGACGCCGTTTAGTTGATCTACTAGGATCCGGCTAAAACCCATAGTCTGCGGGCTATGTAAAGTCATGGTGAGAATGCGGTCCGCCCCGGCCTCGGCAATCAGGTCGGCCACTAAGCGACCTGTCACGGAAATTCTCGGCTCGTCCTTGCTATCGGCCAGTGCATACGGATAGTAGGGCAAGACCGCGGTGATGCGGCCAGCCGAGGCGTATTTTAGGGCGTCGAGGGCTATGAGCAACTCCATCAAATAATCGCTAACGGGTGGACACGAAGTTTGGATAAAGAACACATCGCGGCCGCGCACGTTTTCGCAAATTTTCACCTTTATATTTTCGTTGCTAAAGTCAATAAACTCGATTCGCCCTGGCTCAATAGCCAACGACTGATAAATGCCCTCAGCTAGTGCGGGATTGCTCCGCCCGGCGAAAACTTTGAGATCTGCACGGCCCATCAACAGATCCTTTAGAACATGGCTAGTGCCGCTCGGGCTTGCGCGGCAATTGGATACTCGGCGAATGTGCGACTGACCTGTTCGAGTAGGGCCTGTTGCTTGCCGCTTTCGCCGACCAGCCCATATATGCGGGCTGCTTCCATCTGCGCCATCGCCTCGCGGATGGTCCCGGCTTGCGCGGCTGCATATGTTTCGTAGTGCTGAGCCGCAGCCACAAGCTGCCCTTCGGCTTCGAGGCAGGCCCCCAAACCGCTCTGGGCTGCATAGGCCAACACATCCAAAGGATCGTAATTGTCCAAATAGCTCTGGTAATAGCCCCGAGCCTCAACATAACGACCCTGCGCGTAGTGGAGATTGGCCAAGAGCACGGTCCCTTGGGCGGCGGCCGGGGTCCCGGCATAGGCGGAAACCAACTCTTCGGCTAGGCGGATCGCTTCGGTCGGCTCTCCGCCCTGTTCGACCATCAGCACATCGCCGAGCAGGGCCGCCGCTTTGAGCCGATCGGCTTCCTTGGACTCGATAAAATAATTGATGGCCACAATGACCGCGATCGCGGCAACGGCCCCACTGACAAAGAGACGGGCACGCTCTTTGACGTATTCGCCCGCTTCCATCAGCCATTCGACGAACTCATCTTCGCGGAGTTCGCTCTTGCTCAACTTACGTCGTTCACTCGACATAAAAGTATAGTGTCTCCATTGTTTTGGGTTCGGGTTTCAATAGACGATAGCACTTTTCAATTTGTAATCGGCTAAGCGGTCGCGGCCCGACAGAAAACTCAACTCGGCCAAAACGCTGATACCCGCGACAACCGCTCCTAGTTCTTTGAGCACTTGACACGTCGTCGCCAAAGTCCCGCCGGTGGCCAAAACGTCATCCACAACTAACACCTTTTGCCCCAATGCGAGGGCATCGGTGTGGATTTCTAAAGCCGTCGCGCCGTATTCGAGGGCGTAATCGCGACTCAGCGTAGCCGCTGGCAGTTTACCTGGCTTGCGCACTGGTACAAAACCGCATCCCAATTCGAGTGCTATGGGCACTGCGAATACGAATCCGCGGGCCTCTATGCCGACGACTAGGTCCACTTCGGCGTCCACAAAGGGTTCGAGCATCGCTTGGACCGCAGCGGATAAACCAGCAGGGTCTTTGAGCAGCGGCGTGATGTCTTTGTAGGAGACGCCAGCTTGTGGGAAATTGGGGATTTCGCGGATTAGTGTTTTTATTTTCATTTTACATATTAAATGTTATAGGACTTAAAACAGCGCATAAATAAAAGGAGCCACAGCCGATCCTTGGGTCGTGACTATTAACAATCCCAACAGAATCAAAGTGAAAAAGATCGGCCCCAACCACCACTTTTTGCGCACCTTCATAAAATCCCATAGCTCAGTTAATATACTCAACTTACTGGCCATCAATTAGTCCTCCCATTCAATCAAGCGGCTCACTGACTCGCCGTGGTGAATGGCTTTGATCGCATCCCCCAACAACCGAGCGACGCTCAGCACGGCGATTTTGCGCTTTGGCTGGTCCGCAGGCAAGGGAATCGTATTCGTAGTGGCGAATACTTCGACCGAGGAGGCGTCTATTCTCTCTAAGGCTTGTCCAGAAAAAACGCCGTGCGTACAGCCCGCCAGTATGCGGTGCGCCCCTCTTTCTTTGAGCACCTCGATCGACTTCATCATGGAGCCCCCGGTCAGCACCTCGTCGTCGAAGAGCAAGGCATCGCGACCGGCCACCTCGCCAATCATACTTTTAATCTCGGCTTTTTCGTCGTCCGCGTGACGGCGTTTGTCCATAATGGCCAACGGCAAACCGAGCCGGCGGGCGTATGCGCTGGCTTCATCGGCACTCCCCACGTCGGGCGACACCACCACGGCGTTACTGAGGCCCTTCAGCCGCATAAAATTGCACAGTAGGCTCGTCGCCCACAGTTGGTCCACTGGAATGCGCGAGAACGCTGCGATTTGCGGACTGTGCAAGGTAATGGTCAAGACCCGGTCGGCCCCGGCGGCTTGCAGCAAGTCGGCGACGAGGCGGGCGCTAATAGAAATGCGCGGTTCGTCCTTTTTGTCGGAGCGCACATACGGATAATAAGGCAACACCGCCGTAATTCGGCGCGACGACGCGTACTTGAGCGCGTCAATTAGCAACAGCAACTCTACAAAATGATGATTGACTGGGGATGATGAGGTCTGGATGACGAAGACGTCGTCTTCGCGGACGTTCTCCTCAATTTTAACCTTTATATTGTCGTTTGGCGCCCGGACGATCTGGCGGCGAGCGGGCGCGGTATCTAAGTAATCACATATTTCTTGGGCCAGTTGTGGATTGCTGGAACCCGACAATATTTTCAAGTGATTTTTCATGCTCTAATCCCAAATTGTAACATTAAAGATCGGCCCAAACTAAGGCAAGAGGTCCGTCTTGACAGCCGGTTTGGGTAAAGCTAATTTGGCAGTTTCCCGCCGTTTGTCAGATAATCATAATCAAGGAAAGAGGCTTATGGCGCGCGTAAATATCATGCTGCCGGACGATCTGCTCGAACGCATTGATCAAGTTGCGCAGCAGGAAGGCGTAAGCCGCAGCAAACTCCTGCGTCTAGCCTTTGTGGCGTACTGCCAGCAACGAGAAGCAACCTATGAGTACCAACGAAAACAAGCCGCTATTGAACACGGAATGGCGCTCCAAGACAGCTTGCGTGAAAAGGCTCTGCCTTGGGAACCTCTTAAGATCCTACGCGCAGAAAGGCAAGTGCGGTGATTCGCTACGCGCTAGATACCTCCATTATGCTGAGGTGGTTTTCTCCAGCGCACGATGTGGATACCCACAAGGCCCTGGGCCTTCGCCAAGAGCAGCTAGCGGAAAGAATCGTGCTGACCGTGCTCGATCAATCTATATACGAACTAGCCCATGTCCTCAAGGAAAGCCGTCAATTCGATCGCACCCATATCGACGACGCCTTGGCCAGTTTGGAGTACATGCACTTGGATATTGTGCCTTACAACGCCGAGATTACCCGCAAAGCCACGCAAATCGCCTTTGAGCATTCCATCAGCATGTACGCCGCCGGCTTCATTGCCTTAGGTGCCCATCTGCGCTGCCAAGCCGTGACCAGCGACAGAGACCTGTACCGCAAAATCGCTTCCCTTCCCTGGACCGTGCTTTTGTCTGACTTGAATTTCTGACTTTTTAGACCTCTGCAAGCGCGCGCTCTATATCGCCGATGAGCTCATCGGCGTCCTCAATGCCCACGGCATAACGCACCAATTGGTCGGTGATACCAATAGCCAGCCGCTCCTGCTGGCTCAAATCGTAATAGGAAACAGTCGCCGGATGCGAGACCAGCGTCTCCACCCCACCCAAGCTCGGTGCGATATAAGGTAGGGCTAGCCGATGGACAAAATTTCGCGTCTGCTCGGAGGAGCCGTCGATCTCAAAGCTGATCAATCCGCCAAAACCGCGCATTTGCTCTTTGGCGACGCGGTGATCAACGTGGTTTTCGAGGCCCGGGTAAAAGACCTCGCGAATTTTGGGATGAGCTGCTAGAAATCGAGCTACCGTCAAGGCTGTATCATTTTGTCGCAGGACTCGTAATGCCAGGGTCTTTAACCCCCGGATCAACAAAAACGAGGTGTTGGGGTCAACGATCCCGCCAGTGATCCGTTGGTATTCGCCAATCGCCTCGACTAAAGGCGCCTTACCGCAGATGGCACCCGCCATCAGATCGTTGTGCCCACCGAGGTATTTGGTGGCACTGTGGATGACCAAATCAACCCCGAAATCGAGCGGCCTTTGATTGACCGGCGTGGCCAAGGTGCTGTCGATGATAACTTTGAGACGCCGCTGTTGGGCAAAAGCGACGAGTTGTTCCAAATCGAGAACGTGCAAATGGGGATTGGTCGGCGACTCGGTAAAGATCAAGCGAGTCGCCGGGCGCACCGCAGCCGCCAACGCATCTATATTACCGGGCTTAACTACAGTCGATTCAATGCCAAATTTGGCCAAGACTCCGCAAAACTTGGCCGTCATGCGGTAGCAATCTTCCATCAGCACCAAATGTTGCCCGCTACGCAGCATTGCATAGAGCACCGAGGTAATCGCGCTCATGCCTGATGGAAAGAGTAAAGCGGCTTCGGCGTTCTCTAAGGCGGCTATTCGACGCTCGGCTGCCCGTTGGGTCGGATTGCCATAACGCCCGTATTCGTAGAGCGATTTTTCGCCGGCCTTGAAGGCGGCAAATTCATCTAGATCGGCAAAGGTATAGGTAGCCGTCTGAGCAATGGGATCTATGAGGGACTGGGCGAATTTATCCCGTTCTACCCCTCCGTGTACCGAACGAGTCGATTCTCCAGCAAAACCGTCATGGTTCATTGTATTTGCTCTTTCAGTGGAGGGCCGTAGCCAGCGTCCGCTGCTCTATGGCTTCGAGGACCGCCCGATGCACGGCTTCGTATTCGGCTTCAATCTCGATAGGCATATTGCGATGTTTCGGCTCGACGTGAAATTCCCGCAATTGGTCTTCGTGGTATTTTACCTTAAAATCTGGAAACTTCAGCCCGTGCGCCGTGGATATTACGATCACCCGGCTCTTGGACTCGACGTGCCCGGCTGCGATCATTTTCTTTAGCGCCGCTAAAGCGACGCCCGTGTGCGGGCAGGTGAACAGCCCATTGCGGTCGGCCATTGCACAGGCGTTGGCCAATTCGTCTTCTGTGGCTTCTTCGACGATGCCGTCAAAGGACTGCAAGGTGCGAATGGCCCGCTCCCGGCTTACGGGCTTACCGATCTTGATGGCACTGGCCAAGGTATCGCGGGCCGTTTGCGGCTCAAAGGTGCGGAACCCGTCGAGATAACTGAGATAGAGCGGATTGGCCTGAGCTGCTTGGGCGACAGCAAGACGCGGCAACTTGTCGATAAGTCCCATTTGCTTGGCCTCGGTAAACCCTTTCCCCAAGGCACTGACATTGCCCAGATTACCGCCCGGGATAACGACCCAGTCGGGGACCTCCCAGTGAAATTGCTGTAATAGCTCAATCGCGATGGTCTTCTGCCCTTCAATGCGGAGTGAATTCATCGAGTTGGCCAGATAGATTTGGTCGCGGCGACAGATTTCCTGCACTAAGGCCATGCACTCATCGAAATCGGCACGCAGGGCAAGCGTCAACGCACCATTGGCTATGGGCTGGATGAGTTGGGCCGTAGAGATCATGTTTTGGGGCAACAACACGATGGCCGGAATGCCGGCCGCCGCGCAATACGCGGCCAGCGCCGCCGAGGTGTCCCCAGTAGAAGCACAGGCTACTGCAGGTATAGATTGGCCCTCGGCAATCATCTGGTTGACCATGGAAACCAATACAGTCATACCCAAGTCCTTAAACGAACCCGTGTGGCTATTGCCGCATTGCTTTATCCACAGATCTTCCATGCCCAGTTCGGCACCCAAGCGCTCGGCCCAAAGCAGATTGCTTCCCCCTTCGTACATAGAGACCACGTTTTCGTCTTCGACGAGGGGACAAACCATCTCTTTTTTCCCCCAAACCGAACTCCCATACGGATGCACCGAACTCATATAGCGCTGATCAAATAGCGCCCGCCACTCGCCGCCCGAGCGCCGCTGTAAGGATTCCATGTTGTGGCGTACTTCGAGCAGCCCCCCACACCTTTTACAGTGATAGACTATTTCGTTTAGCTGGTAGCGCTCGTCGTCGCAATTGAGACACTGAAACCAAGCATCATAGTTATAGGGCATTCCAACTCGCTCCGTTGGGGAGAATCAGGGCTTGTTCAGCCCAAAAGGGCATTTGTTTTTTCCTCGCTTTTCGGCTTTTCTTTTTTATTCATCGGTTTCCTTGTGTCCTCTTGCCCGTCGTTGAGTATTAAAAATTCCAAAAAAGCAGCACTGACGTGGAACCTCTCTTTTCTTAAGGCGTTTAATCTATGCGAGCCATTCCGGTCATGGTTCGTATCCCTCCCAGCGGTCAGGTGCATCCAAGGGTGCCCTGGCCGCGACTTATTTTAGTTCAATCTCTGTACTATAATGTACCCCAGGGGCAATTCCACGACAGGGCTTAGTCCTCCAATTTTTAGTTTCACTACGACTTCTTCAATTTCGGGCATGAGTTCACCCGGCCCAAAAAACCCCAAATCCCCCCCCTGATTGGCGTTGGGTGCGATGGAAAGCTGCTGCGCTAATTGAGAAAAATCGGCTCCTTGAGCCATTTTTGCGAGGATTTCGCGTGCGGACGCTTCTGTTTCGACCAATATGTAGCGCGCCCGCATCTCACCGGCCAGCATCGCCTGTACCTCTTCGATTTTGGCCGCGATTGCTTGGGCTAGGTAGGGATCCTGCGCCTGATCTTCAGCTCGTTTGTAATACTCAAGTGCTTCGGCATAACGTCCAGTTCCGGCGAGGAGAAAGGCGATATTGTTGTAGGCTTCGACATTGGCCGGCGACAACTCCGCCAATTTTTGATAGTGTTCGACAGCTTGATCTACTGAGTCCTTTTCCGCGTAGTAATATCCATATAAGCGATAGGCTTCCGCATTTTTGGCATCTAATGCCAAGGCCTGGTCAAGACGTTCGCGCGCCCTTTCGCTCTGACCAGCCTGCATGTAGAGATAACCGAGGGTACTGTGGACTTGAGTTGCGGAAGGGGACAGAATACTTGCTTGTTCGACGTAAAAAATGGACGAATCCAGCTGGCCCATGGCCAAAAAGGCCTCTCCTAACGCCGAATATACGGGAAGCTGTCTAGGGTCTTCAGCGAGCGATTTTTGCAGCGATTCAGCCGCCTGGCGGTAGCCACCAGTCTGCATGTAAAGGCTGGCTAAACGATTGAGAAATATCGCGCTGCCAGCACCTAGGCCGCGCGCCTTTTCGTATTCGGCTAACGCCTCCTTAGGTTGCCCCTGGGCCAACAGGGAATCGCCGCGCTGGACCGCCTCAACGATGACTTGGCCACTGACCGGAGCTACGATCCCGATTACCGCGGCGATTAGTCCTATAAACCTCATACTCCCTCGCATCGCGTACCGCGCTAGCGCAACTGGCGCAGGACTTCCTCGGTAATCCGCTCGACTAGATCGCGGTCTCCGGCCACCTCACAAGACGGCCGATCCCCAATTCCAAAGCGCTTTCTCAGATTCGTGAGATCTTCCACATCTTTACCTCCCAGCGTGCGTACCCCGCCGAGCTGGTGCGCCACTAAGGCGATCTGGGCAAAGTGTTCGACGGTCTCCATCTTAAAATGGGCGTCCATGACGTGTTGGCCTACGGTTACTACTCCGTGATTGGCCATTAGAACGGCGTCGTATTGCCGCAAAAGTGGCTTCATCGGTTCGACGATATCGGGACCACCAGGTGTGCCGTAATCCGCGAGTGGAATGCCCCCGAGGCTGACGATGACTTCGGGCAATACACACTGAGTCAGTTCAATACCAGCGACGGCAAAACCGGTCGCGGTCGGCGGATGGGCGTGGACGACGGCACGGACATCAGGCCGTAACTTGTAGATTTCGAGGTGCATGCGGATTTCCGACGATATTTTTATCGATCCTGCTACCTGCCGGCCCTCCATATCGCAGGAGGCCAGCATGTCTGCACGCAGATAGCCCTTGCTTACTCCGGTCGGAGTACACAGCACTAGGTCGTCCTCTATGCGGACACTGATATTGCCGTCGTTGGCCGCTACGTATCCGCGCTGATAGACCCTGTGCCCTACTTCGCATATTTCTTTTTTTATGGCATACGCCGAGTTCATAAGGCGACCTTTCCCACCATCCGCAATCGGCGGCCACCAATCCATAGCCAGCCTAAGCTAGCTGGCAAGCACACATTGCAGACAAAAATTAGGACGCTAGCCACAAAAGCAGGTTGCGGCTCTAAGCCCAAGCTGCTAAACACCAGAATGGCCGCGGCTTCGCGGACTCCTAGGTCCAAAAACCCCAAGGGCAGCAGGGTTTTCAGAGCAAATATCACCGGCACCGCCAATACAACTGCTGAGTTGGTAGCCACACTGGCAGTGACTAAATAGAAAAATTGTGCCATGAATACCACGTTGAACAAGACGGATAACCCGGCGATAGCCCCCCATGCAATCGGCCCGCTCGCTTTCCGGCGGCACCAGCCCCAATACAGCAGTGCGCCGAGGATACAGAACAGCAACAGCAAAAAGCTCCTAAGTTGGGGCCATAGAATCCATGCGGCTACGGCCCCCAAACCCAACGTGACCGCGGCCGAACTCAACTTGTCCACGGCTGTCAGCAATGCGGCCTTAGCCCGGCTACGGCCTAAGAAAACGCCGCGGCCCAACTCGCCCAAGCGGCTCGGTGTCACCAGACCGAGAGCGGCACCGCCTAGCAGCGAATAGAGCGCATCGCGCCTATTGATCTCCGGGATTTGGTCGCGCAACAATAGCTGCCATTTCATCCATTGCACACCGATGCCCACTAGGGCAATAACCCCGCAAATGAGCACTTTATTTCGCCCAACCTGCCTAAGGGCCGCAAGCAACTCCGTCGGTTCGAGATACCATGCAGCCCAGCCTAGTAGGGTCATTGCCAAGATGATTTTTGCCCAAACTACCATACTGGCACCGGGAGGCGGATTAGAGATAATGCAGCTTCCGTGCTCTCATACAGCCGGGAAATGCTTGATAATGTGAGCGCGACTATTTCTACCGGCATTTGCTGCGGCCACGGCCCCAGCCCTCCATAGTTGCGCACACAGCGTCCGCGTCTCCGCGGACATCGCGTCTGCCGCTTCGATACCCAGCCGCGAGTTTCAATCATGCCCAAGGCGCGCCTCCTTGGTCTGTTTCGCTCTTGTTTAGACGGCAGAAGATAGGCGACCTAACACCTTCCGTCAAAACCCAAAAAGCGTTCATCAAGACTATTTTTCTGCGCCTCAAGCCTTAAAAAGAAAAGTGATTACATCCCCATCAGCGACGACGTAATCCCGGCCTTCGCTGCGCAATTGTCCGGCTGCTTTCAGCGGTGCCCATCCCCCCATAGCAATTAGCTGCTCACACGAGGCTAGCTCGGCGCGGATGAACCCCTTCTCCATGTCCGTGTGGATCTGCCCGGCTGCTTTAGGCGCCTTTTCCCCGTGCGGCAACTGCCAAGCCTGTAGCTTGCCATTGACGAGCGTGTAGAAGGTAATCAGGTTGAGTAGCTTGTATCCGGCTTGGATTAAGTGCTCTATTCCCCGGTATTCCAGCCCCAATTCCCGGACGAATTCCGCTCTCTCCGCTTGGCTGAGACCGGCCATTTCCGCCTCGAACTGCGCCGCAACGACCAGTACTTGGTCCACTCCATAGCGTTCTACTAGCCAGTCCACCCACGGCTCCGGTACGCCAGTTTCTACATCGCCAACATTGGCTGTATAAAGCACTGGTCTTGCCGTCAGCAAGCTATACGCAGCGAGCGCATCCCTTTCTTCTGAGGTCAACCCCATCGCCGCCACGCCCATTCCGCGCTGCAATCCCGCCAAGACCTTGGAGCAGGCCGCCAACTCTTGTGCGCGAGTGCTACGCGGCTCAGAGCGGACCACTTTGTCTAGATGAGGCACGGCCTTTTCCAGCACCGCCAAATCAGCCAGTAGCAACTCCGTTTCAATAGTCTCAATATCGCGCAAGGGGTCAATCGCCCCATCTACATGGCTTATTTGCGCGTCGTCAAAACAGCGCACCACGTGAACTAAGGCATCGACATCTCTGATGTGGGAGAGGAATTGATTGCCCAATCCGGCCCCTTGGTTCGCGCCCCGCACTAGTCCGGCAATATCGACAAAGCGGATGCTCGTAGGCGTTGTAGATTGCGGCTGAATGACCTCGCTTAGCCGTTCCAAGCGCGAATCCGGCACCTCGACAGTACCTATATTGGGGGCCACTGTGCAAAATGGGTAATTAGATACCTCAGCCCCATCTCCTGTCAGCGCATTGAAGAGCGTTGATTTGCCCACATTGGGCAAGCCGATTATGCCGATGGAAAGAGCCATACCTCATATCGCAAATAAATTAAGTCCCTGTAAGCCAAAAGCTTACAGGGACTTAGTTAGTGGTCGGGGTGGCCGGATTTGAACCGGCGACCCCCTGCTCCCGAAGCAGGTGCGCTAGCCGGGCTGCGCTACACCCCGACGTGGGCAAGCAAAAGCTGCGATCTCTATACTATCTAATAAAAATGGTCGGGGTGACTGGATTTGAACCAGCGACCTCTTCCACCCCAAGGAAGCGCGCTAGCCGGGCTGCGCCACACCCCGACTCAATTATCCGACCATATTCTGGTGACAAAATGGTGAGCTAACCAGGATTCGAACCTGGGACCTCCGGTTCCGGAGACCGGCGCTCTATCCAGCTGAGCTATTAGCCCCTAGCCTAGACGTTCTTCTTGTGTCGATTCTTGCGTAGTCTCTTCTTGCGCTTGTGCGTAGCGATCTTATGCCGCTTTCTCTTCCTACCACAGGGCATCTTTTTTTCTCCTAGACCTTTGTTCTATGCGTTTTCCCCATTGATGCGCCCCCGCAATTCCTTTGAGGGCTTAAATGTCGGGGCCTTGCGACCAGCGATTTTTACTTCGACACCCGTGCGGGGATTGCGACCCGTGCGGGGTGCGCGCTCGACGACTTTGAAGGTGCCAAAACCGCGAATTTCAATGTGGTCTTCCCGT
This sequence comes from Candidatus Latescibacterota bacterium, assembly GCA_965116045.1. GTDB lineage: Bacteria > Latescibacterota > UBA2968 > UBA8231 > UBA8231. Next base: position 705,746 of record OZ220478.1, read on the forward strand.
TCCAAAGCCTCAACTACGGATTCAATAAAGCCATCGACCACAGCCGCAGTATCTGTCTTGGTAAGCCCTGTTCCCTCGGCGATTAGACGCACGATATCAGCTTTCGTCAAGACCGCACTCTCATTCGGATGGGTTGAAATTGCGTAACTATCACGCCAATAGACAGCTTTAAAGGATATGGCACGGCTTATGCTCTGTCAAGGTGAGTGACACTGGCTCAGTCTTTGCCGAGTACGAAAACCTCTTCGAGGACAGAGAAATCCACAATCGACTTGAGGACAACACGCAAAAAGACTGGGGCTCGTTTCTCCTGATTCACCTCCACCACCGTGCCGATCGGTATGCCCTTGGGATATCGCCCGCCCAACCCCGATGATACGACTAAATCGCCCACCTGCACCAAGTTGCTCGATTCGACGAATCGCAACCGGAACTGGCCGTCGCTCCACGAGACGATGCCTTGGGCACGCTTCGCTTGGAGCAAAGCACTCACCCTCGTGCGCATCAACAACTGCACGACCGAGTCTGATACGCCGACTTGGGCAATGTGGCCGGCGAGCCCTTCAGGTGTCACCACGGCCATATCCTTATCTACGCCATGTTCGCGCCCCACGTTGATGACGATCGCGTCGTAAATGTGGTCGGGGTCGCGGCCGATCACCTCGGCAGAAATAACGCGCGTCCCCTCGTCTAGTGGCCGAAAAGACAGGGCCTTGCGGAGACGCATATTTTCCCATCCAGCTTCTTGGAGTTGCATGTTGTCAAGGGCTAGGGCTACGTTTTGAGTCAGGAGAAAACGGCTCTTTTCCTCGTCGCGCGTAGAGCGGATGACTCGCGAAAATAGTGCTTGTCCTGATGCCGTTAAACCGGCTTGGCAGTGCTCGGCGATAGAGGTCTTGTAGGATGTAGGTAAGCCCATCAAGATCAAGGCGCAGGCAAAAGCGAGTCCAATGACGATGAGTTCCCGAGTATTGGTCATAACTCAGTTAGAGCAAAACTTGGCGGTAGTTATCAAATTCTTCGAGAATGCGGGCATTGCCCCGCACTACGGCCGAGAGGGGATCTTCACTATCGACATACGTAGGCAAATTCGTCGCCTCAAGTAGGTGTTCTCTGAGCCCTCGCAGCATGCTCCCACCACCGCAAAGCACCATGCCCCTATCGAGGATATCTGCCGCCAATTCGGGCGGCATCCTCTCCAGCACTCGGCGCACGCTGGCGACGATTTGATCTACGGAACCGGATAGGGCTTTTCGTATCTCAACTGAATCTACTTGCATAACTTTGGGTAGCCCGGCTACAGTGTCGCGACCGCGCACTGACATACTCTCTTCTGTTTCCAATTCCCTCGCCGACCCGATTTTCCACTTGATGCTCTCGGCACCTTGGATGCCAATAAGCAGGTTGTGCTTTCTGCGCATCCAATCGGAAATTGACAGATCCATAGCTTCCCCAGCCACCCGCAGCGACTCGTGTTCGACCAGACCAGAAAGGGCAATTACGGCGACCTCCGTCGTCCCGCCACCAATATCGACGACCATTGAGCCGACAGCCTGATGAACGGGCAATCCCATGCCTATAGCCGCGGCCATCGGCTCGCGAACCAGATGGACTTCTCTAGCTCCCACGCGCTCGCAGGAGTTTCGTACGGCCCGCGTCTCTACCTCAGTGCTGCCTGCCGGGACCGATACCACGATCTTGGGCCGCACGAAAAGTTTGTTCTTTTTTACTTTGCGGATAAAACTGCGAATCATCTCTTCGGTAACTTCAAAGTCAGCGATAACGCCGTCTTTCAAAGGGCGAATTACTTGAATCCCAGCATTTTCACGCCCCATCATTTCCTTCGCTTCTGCACCGACGGCAATGACTTTTTGAGTAGAGACTTGGCGGGCGACAACCGAGGGTTCGTTGAGGACAATTCCCTTGCCTTTGACATACACCAAGGTATTGGCGGTACCCAAGTCTATGCCTATTTCATGCGAAAAAAAACGCGAAAAAACGCTCATGCTATATCTCCATCCAAAAAGTTAAATCTTGACTCTAATAGTCTTGGTATTGAGCTTCTCGGCACCGAGAGCATCCGTTAGTGTCTATCTATAATAACCAAGGTGATTTGAATTTGCCAAATCACCCTCCCTCTTATATTTTTCTAGCACTGTTAATTCTGCACACACTCGACGTAATTCTCAGGGAGGTAGCCCATTCCATGAACAAGGCCGCACGACATGTACTGCGAAGATTAGGTACCGACACTAGCTTGGACCAAGAACGCCAACAGCGCCTTTCGCGCGAGGTCCAAGAAGAGCAGCAAAAACGCCAAGAACAAGGAGCGGATCAAGATACCAGTTTCGAAACCATTCCCGAGGAAATGCTGACCGAGTCGGAAAAGCGCCACGAGAAGTATCGCCGCCAACAGGCTATGGCCGGACGGTTCACCCCCGCTGCCGAGCGTCTGCCCATTATGACGGCTGAGGAGCGGGCCGCCCACAACAAGGACCGGCCTAAGTGGCAGCAGACTTCGTTTGAAGGGCCGATTGAAAAGCTAATCGAGAAATACCAAGATTTAGAAGAAGTACAACGCCATCTGACCTTAGGTCAATCCATGAAGTATGAGTTTACCAGCGACGGTCGCGTCCTCGACAAAGAAGGCAATGTGATCTTCGATGGCGAAAAGATCGTCAGCAAACTCTAGATTAGCTCGCTCGCTTTCCTAGGAGAATAAGTGGCTGTTGGCCGCGGATGCTTCTTTTATTTCGAATTCTCATCGGGCTTGGCCTATTGGGCATTTGTGGCTGCAACCTCAATTACTATTGGCACCTAGCTCGCGGTCAAAGCCGCGTGATGTACGAGCGCATATCAGTCCAAACCCTCCTCGCTCGCCCCAATTTGGCCGAGCAAACTCGGACACAACTGGCGCTAATTCAAGCTATTCTCCGCTACGCCAAAAGCGTGGGACTGAAAACAGATGATCATTACACGACCTTCTACGATACGGGCGGCGACCCGATCAGTTGGAATGTCAGTGCTTGTCCGCCCGACCGCTTCTCGCCCTACACTTGGAATTTTCTACTCGTTGGCGAGGTCCCCTACAAAGGTTTCTTCCGCCGCGATTTGGCCGACGCGCAGCGCGATGCCCTCGCCGCCGAGGGATACGATGCCATTGTCCGCCCGGTCAGTGCCTACAGTACCTTGGGATTTTTTTCCGATCCAGTTCTCAGTTCAATGCTCGGCTACGCGCCCGATCAACTGGCCGATTTGATCCTCCACGAACTGACGCATGCCCTCGTCTATGCCCCAGGTAAGACCGATTATAACGAGAGCTTGGCGACCTTCGTCGGCTACCAAGGGTCTCTGCTCTTCTTGGCGCAGCACTTCGGCTCCGATACCCCGCTTTTGCAACAGGCCGCGGCGCGCCGAGCCGATGCAGATCTCTTCCGGCGCTTCATGGTCGAAACTGTTGCAGCACTTGACAGCCTCTACTCACTAGATTTGCCACGCAGCGTTGTACTGCGCGACCGACAGGTTGTTTTTGCCCAGCGCCAGCGCGATTTCACCCTCATTAAAGCGCAGTTCAGCCACAACCAGTACGATGGGTTCCTCCTGTGGGAATTAAACAATGCGCGCCTTTTGTCTTATCGTCGCTACAACGCCAATCTAACGCTTTTTTCCGCTGTTTACCGCTCCTACGGCGAGGACTTGGCCAGTGCCTTGGAAATTTTTGCGGCCTGCGCTGAAGCCGGCAACCCGTGGCAGTGTTTGCAAGTCAAAATAGAGGCCGCGGAAGTGGGAAACGCGTCTTAGCCTCTCTTAGTCAACCTCTTGGGTCCGAATGGTAGCTAAACATATTTTGACAACTGTCTTACTAGCGATTCTCGCCTTTGGCCCGCTAGGATGCGCCGCGAGGTTGCAATCCGCGCTGGTAGGGTCGCTGATCGAGGACGTCAGTGCGGCCACAGCCCGCCACGACGACTTGGATTTGGTCGCCTCGGGCGTACCGACCTTCTTGCTCTTATTAGAAGGGCTGCTGGTGGCCAATCCGCAAAACCCGCAATTGCTCTTAAGTGCTGCTGAGATCTATACTTCCTATGCCACTTTGGTCGAAGTCGATGATCCCGAACGGGCCAAGCACCTATATCACAGAGGCAAGGCCAACAGCCTCAAAGCCCTTGCTCTACGCCTGAGTCAACCTGACTTACTCAAAGCCCCCTATGCAGAATTTATCCGCGTTACTGACGACTTAGATGCTTCAGACCTGCCAGTCGTGTTTTGGGCCGCTTCGAGTTGGGGAGCTTGGATTAGTGCCAACATTGAATCCATGGCGGCGCTAGCCGAATTACCCAAAGTCATTAAACTCATGCAGTGGATCGTGGACCAAGACGAGACCTTTCAATATGGGACTTCCCATGTATTCTTGGGGTCCTATTACGCCGCCCTGCCGCCGATGTTGGGCGGCAATCCAGTAAAGGCCGCCGAACACTTCGACCGAGCCGTGGCCATCAGCAAAGGACAGGTACTCATGGTGTACGTAGCCAAAGCCAAATTCTATGCTCGGAGCACTTTTGACCGGGCACTATACGAATCCCTACTCAGCCAAGCCCTAAACAGCCCGGCAGACGCCGTACCGGAGCTTACCTTGCAAAACATCGCCGCCCAAAAACAGGCACAGATTCTCTTAGACCAAGCCGATGATTTCTTTTAAAGGACTTTTTGCGGTTGTCACCGCACTCTTAGCCAACGCTGTCGCTGTTGCTGCCCAACCCAATCACCTCCTCAAAATTGCCACTCTCGCCCCAGAGGGTAGTAGCTGGGCCAATGTCCTCCGCACCATTGATGCGGAGGTGCGGCGGGAGACAGGGGACAACGTGGGGTTTAAAATCTATCCCGGTGGCATCCAAGGCGACGAGAAGGTCGTCTTGCGCAAGATGCGGATCGGCCAGCTCCACGGCGGAAATTTTGGTGGCCAAGGTGTCAGCCAGACCTTGCCTGATGTGCTCGCGCTGCAAATGCCCTTTCTCTTCGACAGCTATGCCGAAGTGGACTACGTGCTTGAGAAAATGGATGCATTTTACCGACAGGGATACGAAGAACGGGGTTATGTCTTTCTTGGTTGGGCCGACATCGGCTTTGTCCACATTCTCTCGCAGCAACCCGTAGCTACTGTCGAGGACATGCGCTCCCAAAAGGTATGGCAGTTACCTGATGAACCGCTAACCTCTGTGCTGTTCCGTTTAGCCGCCGTCACTTCGGTTCCCCTCAACATCCCAGACGTCCTCCTTGGGTTGCAGACCAACCTGATTGATGTGGTGTACGCCTCGCCGTCGGCGACCATTGTCCTCCAATGGTTTACCCGCGCAAAATACGTCACCCAACTGCCGATTAACTACACCCTAGGTGCTTTCTTGATCGACAAGCGATCTTTCGACAAAATTCCCGCCGAAAGTCGCGAGCACATCCGCCGCATAACGCAGCAGCACATGATCGCCCTAGGGCAGCGCAACCGCCAAGAAAACGACGAAGCCATGGCCGTGTTGCAAGCCAATGGCCTATCCCTAGTTGAGGTTGCCCCTAAAGATGTAGAAAACTTCAAGAGACTCGTCGATAGCGCCGAAGCCAAACTCGTAGGTCGGGCCTTTTCCCGCGAAGCCCACGAACAAATAGCGCGGCATCTCCAGAACTTTCGCCGGACCTCTCCTTGAGCGACCAGCCCTTCCTCCACCGCCTTGAAAACGGCATCCTCGTCTTTTTGGTAGTCTGCTTACTAGTGCTAACCTGCGGGCAGATCATAATCCGCAATCTGTTCTCCATCACCTTCTTGGGCACCGAAAGTCTCGTGCGGCACCTTGTGCTGTGGATTGGACTAGTCGGCGCTTTGGTAGCCACTCGGCTCGACAAGCACATCCGCATTGACGCTGCGTTGCGCTTGCTATCCGCTCGGGTGCGAACTGTTATCCTGAGTTGCGCGGATTTTTTTGCCGCCGCGCTTTGCTCCTATCTATCCTATATAGCTATCCGCTTCGTGCTCAACGAACGCGCATTTGACACAACGGCTTTCTTTGCCATCCCCGCTTGGATCGCCCAACTGTGCTTTCCCCTCGTCTTTGGGCTGATGGCACTGCGCTTCCTCTTACAGAGTGTGCGGCGCCTTCGCACTCCGGCAAAGCACCCGTGAGCAGCCTCCTAGCCGCCCTAGCCGCCCTAGCCGGCGTCCCACTCTTTGTGGTCATCAGCGCGATGGCCATTTTGCATTTCTCCCTCGCCGAGATCGATTTAACCGTCGTCTTTATCGAGATGTACCGGATAGCCGAAACGCCGACCTTAACGGCTATTCCGCTCTTTGCCCTCACGGGTTTTCTCCTAGCTGAAAGCGGCGCACCGTCTCGGCTAGTGCGTTTCTCTCAAGCTTTGCTCGGCTGGCTGCCAGGGGGGCTGGCCATTATGGCCATTGTCGTCTGCGCCCTCTTCACGGCTTTGACCGGGGCTTCGGGGATGACGATTGTCGCGCTCGGTGGGCTATTGTTGCCCGCCCTGCGCCAACAGCGCCTGCCCGATTCGTTTTCCCTCGGGCTGATTACCACTTCGGGCAGCTTGGGGTTGCTCTTTCCACCGAGTTTGCCGCTGATCATCTACGGGATTGTATCCGAGACACCGATAGACCAGCTTTTCATCGCCGGCATCGCTCCCGGCTTGCTCCTAGTGGGTGCCCTGTCTTGCTACAGTCTCTTCCAAGGTCGGCGTAGTGTTGCGCCCGAGCACCCCACTGGATGGCGTCAATTGCCGCAGGCCTTTGTTGCGTGCAGTTGGGAGTTACTGTTGCCGGTGGTGATCTTCGGAGGGATCTTCGGAGGGATAATCGCCGTTAGCGAAGCCGCCGCTTTGAGTGCTCTATACGCTTTGGTGGTAGTGGTGCTCATTCGCCGCGAGATCTCCATTGGGCAACTGCCGAAAATCATCTGCGACAGCATGGTCCTCGTCGGCGGCATTTTCGTGGTTTTGGCTGCGGCTATGGCCTATACCAACTATCTGATTGATGCGGAAATTCCAACGCGCTTGCTTGCCTATATAGAGACTCACATCAGCAGCCGCTTGCTGTTTTTGATTCTTCTCAACGTGTTTCTGCTAGCGGTTGGCTGTATGATCGACATGTTCTCCGCTCTCCTCATCGTCGTGCCCTTGATCCTGCCCATCGCCGAAGCATACGATGTGCATCCCATTCACCTCGGGATCATTTTTTTGACTAACTTGGAAATTGGCTACTCAACGCCGCCAGTTGGCCTCAACCTCTTCATTGCCAGTATTCGCTTTGAACAGCCCGTACACCGGCTCTACCGAGTCTCTTTACCTTTTCTGTTAATTCTGTTGGCTTGTTTGATCGTGATTACTTACTGGGCTGATTTGAGTTTGTTTCTTGTTGAGGTTTAGAGTTTTTTGTTTGTTTTATTTACATATTAATCTTTATATGACATATGCTATTTTGCGGATCACGTGCTGACCTGCTTTCTCTATATCTTCGGCTGCGAGATCGTACCCGAGTGCTTGGACGGCCACTGGGCCGACCCCGAATTGCTCGTCTATATCACTGCTGGGATAGAGCAAAAAGGCGCGGCGGGTGCCGAGTTGCACTGCATAGGCAACCACTTGTTGCACATCGCGTTCCGAGGGACCATCGGCCTTGTATTTTGCATCAACTACCGCCAGCGGTTGCCCAGTGGCCGCCGAAAACAGGGCCATATCTAAGCGAAAGGAGAGCCGCTCCGTTCCCTTTAGTCGCGTGTGATACTGGGCTTTTAGTTCGACCTGATGATTGAGCTTGTGGTCGATGAACGCCGTGCAAAATCGCTCGAATAAGGTCGGCATGTGCAATAGATACGCCGGCCCGTCCTCGTCCCCTAGCCCCCAAGCTGGACTGCGCTGTTGGAGCAAGGGATAACACAGGGCATGCATAGGGCGGTAGTCCTCGTTTAGCCGATGGTACGCGACTCCGAGGCAATCAGCGGGGTGAATGTGGCGGTAATTTAGCTCGCTCAGCGTCCACCAAGCCCGACGGACCATCTGCCGAACGCTTTCGCGGCGAAAGGCAAAGCGCCGCAGGCCGGACAGCGCGTTGGCCAAGATGCGGTTGTCGATGATATCGGGCGTGTGCTCGGCAAACCGACAGTAGGGCTGGACACCCAGACCGCTGCGCTCGGGATACATGCGCCCCTGCACCCATCGACTAGAGCCTTCACGGGTTTGGTAATCCCAAAACAGCCCGCGCCGCACCCGTTGCAAGACCTTGTCTGCAAGGACCTCGGCCCAAAATTCGTAAATATCCCCCATTGTGGCCGGGACCTTGTACTCGCTGATCTTGGGCAACTGATAGGCATACTCCAGCATGGGCATGAGCAGTGAACAGCGTACTTTGGGATTGATTTCCAAGGCGACATCCGCACCCAATGGCACCATGCCGACGTAGCCCCGCGATCTGAGTTGATAACACTGGCCATTGAGCGGGCTGGGGAAGCCGACCTCCAGTTCTTTTGGATATTGGGTGTGCAGATGCAGGGCCTGTTCGACCGCCAAATCGGCCGCCGGAATCGCGGCCACTTCTTCTTCAATCAACTCGTAGCGTCGCACGCTCAATCCTGCAAACGCCCGGCGACCTTAGACCAGCGAAAGCGCGCCATCTGGTCCGGGCGATCGAAAAACACCTCCTCCAGATATGGCTCGACTTCACCTTGCCAAATATGCGCCAGCGCTGTTGTGATATCGGCAACCATGAAGAAAGAAATGCCCAGTTCGCAGTCCGCGTCTCCAATGGATTGATTTACTTCTTTTAGTAACGCGACCAATTTCTCTGGGGCTATCCCCCTGTTAGCGAGATAATTGGCTAAAAGCTGGTAGTTGGGCCGCAGACGGATAAAGCTGAATCGCCGCCGCATGGCTTGGTCAACCAAGGCGATCGACCGATCGGCCGTGTTCATCGTACCAATGAGATAGACGTTGGCAGGGATCGAAAATTCGGGGCCGCCAGCGGCCAGCGCGATTGAGCGGTCGCGGTATTCCAGCAGATACATTAGCTCGCCGAAAACACGGGCGAGGTTTGCGCGGTTGATTTCGTCGATGATCAACGCGCAGGGGCTTGCCCCAGCTTGGTGCGCCTTGGCGCAAAACCGCCGAAAGTGCCCGGCGGCCAATTCGTAGTGCAGTGCGCCCTCTACCACTTGAGGCCTAATTCCTTGGACGAAATCCTCATACGCGTACGAGGCGTGGAATTGCACGAGTTCGCTAAAACCGCCGCCATTGACCAGATAGCGCGCCAGACGCTCGGCCAAGTACGTCTTGCCGGTGCCGGGGGGACCGTATAGGATGAGTTGCTGCTTGCGCCGCCATTGATCAATCCAGCCCTTGAGCTGATCCGCACTGTAGCCGGTCTCTGCGGTTAAGGTTTGGGTGTCGTAGCTTGGGCCCGCACGAGTGCCGCCGCGAGCGTGCCGTTCTACCACCTCTTGTATCTGTTCCATACGCCGTTCGAGTTCGCTTTCTAAAACGACCGGCTGCAATTGTTCGACCCCAAAGGGCCTAACGCGCAGATGCGGGCCGGTTTGTCGCAAAAATTTCGGTTGAACGGGCGCACAGCGATACACCCTCAGCACCGTCAGCCAAATGTCCCGCTCAATCCCCACCCGCCATGCTTCGACGGCTTGGGCTGTCCACGGCGTCAATTCGGCGGCCAGCGCACTGACCCAAGTGGCATTGGGCAGCTTGAAGTAGCCGATGGGCACGGCCAGCGCACTGACCCGCCCGTCCTCTGCCCAGCGCTCGGCTTGCGCTGCGTCTCTAAAGTCTCCCGGCGACCACCCAGTGTCCGCTTCCCCCTTGGCGTAATAACATGCAACCTCACTTTCCCATAAGGGCATGGCTTTCAGCAGTCGCGTACCGCGAATGATCGCCACAGTTTCGCCCGCTACCAAGGCGGCGACTTCGGGACCAGGGCGGCGCAAAAGGCGGTCGTAGGGCCCGGTCAAAGGCTTGTCTAAGCGCAGGCGGATAGACTTCAGTTGAGCCATTGCACGTATCCTCTATGCAAAATAATAGGTTTAGGCCGCTCTTTTCAAAAGCCGGGGCTTCTTTATTTTTTTCTCCCCCCTAGCCCTGCAAGGTTTCCTTGTATCGCCGACCTTCCGCTACCGGCGGCGGCGATGGCCACGACCTTGGCCTTCTTGCCCTACCAGTCGGCACCTTTCATGGTGGCCTATGGTTTTCGACAACTCTCCATGTAGCAACTCGTCCTCACTCAGGGCCTTATTTCCACGACATCCTTGGAACTGCTTTGTCCGTTCAACCTGCTCTATTGGCGATGGCTAGGGCTGATTTGACGCACCATTGGCGTTGGTGATGCACAATGCTTATGATAAATCGCGTCATGCCTACAGCCATTGCCAACGTTCTCGCCCAGCGCTACGCCAGCCAAGCGATCCAAGACCTGTGGTCTGAGCGTGGTCGCATCATCCTCGAGCGCGAGCTGTGGATTGCCATCCTCAAAGCACAGCGCGACTTAGAACTCGATGTGCCGGCCGCAGCCATAAGCGCCTACGAGCGCGTCAAAGATCAAGTTGACCTCGGCTCCATCGCGCACCGCGAAGCCGTTTTGCGGCACGATGTCAAGGCGCGCATCGAAGAATTTTGCAGCTTAGCCGGCTGCGAGCACATTCACAAGGGAATGACCAGCCGCGATCTGACCGACAATGTCGAGCAGTATCAGATTCTTCGCTCCTTGCAGCACATGCAGGTCAAATACGTGGCCCTCCTCTTGCGTCTAGGCCAGCGAGCGCTGCAATGGAAAGAACTCGCAATCGCTGGCAGGACCCACTACGCGGCCGCGCAACCCACGACGCTTGGCAAACGCCTTGCCATGTTCGGCGAGGAAATGCTCGTCGCCTTTGACCGCCTCGATCAGTTCGTCCAGCGCTATCCCCTGCGAGGCCTAAAAGGCGCGGTCGGCACAGCCGTTGACCAACTGACCTTGCTCGCCGACGATGCCGACGCGCTCGGCCAGCTCCAAAGCCGAGTTCGGCACCACCTCGGCTTCCAACGGGAACTAGGGGCCGTCGGCCAGATTTATCCCCGCAGTCTCGACTTTGAGGTGTTGAGCTGCCTCTACCAACTCGGGGCTGGCATTGCCAATCTGGCTCGGGCGATTCGCCTGATGGCCGGCCACGATATGCTCACCGAGGGCTTTGCCGCTGGCCAAGTCGGCTCTTCGGCGATGCCGCACAAGATGAACTCCCGCAGCAGCGAGCGCGTCAATGGGTTGCAGGTCGTCCTCGGCGGCTATGTCCACATGCTGGGCGCGCTGGCTGGCGATCAGTGGTTTGAAGGCGACGTCTCCTGTTCAGTCGTGCGCCGCGTAGCCCTCCCCGATGGATTTTTCGCCTTTGATGGCATGATCGAAACCACGCTCCACATCCTCGACGATATGGGCGTCTATGAAGCGGTAATTGCCCGCGACCTCGACCGCTACCTGCCCTTCCTCGCCACCACGACGCTGTTGATGGAAGCTATCCAACGCGGTGCTGGCCGCGAAGAAGCCCACACCGCTCTTAGAGAACACGCCCTAGCCGCGGCTATCGCCATGCGCGAACAGGGTCAGAATACTAGCGAATTGGCGCAGCGTCTGGGGGTGGATACTCGCTTTCCGCTTAGCGAAGAAGAGATCACCGCCACGATCTCCCGCAGTCGTCACCTCACGGGCGCAGCCACCCAACAAGTCGAGCTTTTCGTCGGCCGGGTAGAGGAATTGGCCACCGCTCATCCAGAAGCACACGCAATTGAAAAAGGGCGGCTGCTCTGACTTCCATGCGATACAATCGAGTCCTGATCAAACTGAGCGGAGAAGCTGTCTCTGGCCCGCACGACGTGGGCTTTGACCCCGAATCCCTAGAACATATTGCCGACGAAGTCCTCAACTTGCACGCCTGTGGGGTCGAAATATCCATCGTCATTGGCGGCGGCAATATATTCCGTGGCACGCTCGCCAGTCAGTGGGGCATTGAACGAGCCGAAGCCGACAACATCGGTACCTTGGGCACGGTGATCAATAGTCTGATGCTGCGCGGGGTTCTGACCTCTAAGTCCGATGTCGAGGTCCGAGTGATGAGTGCCATTCCCATCAACACAGTGGCCGAGTCTTTTATTCGGTTACGCGCGATTCGCCACCTAGAAAAGCACTACATCGTCATCTTTGCCGCCGGCATTGGCAATCCATACGTCACTACGGACTACACCGCGGCCCAGCGCGCGATTGAGACGCGGTCCCAAGCCCTGCTTTTTGCCAAGAATCAAGTCAGCGGCATCTTTACCTCCGACCCTCACGCCGATCCCCACGCGAGGCTGTACCGGCGGATGCACTACAACACGATCATCCAAAAAGACCTCACCATCGCCGACCAATCCTCCGTTTTGTTGGCACGCGATCACAAGATGCCCATGCACTTTTTTGACTTCTCTGATAAGGGAACCATAGAGCGCATCTGCCGTGGCCAAGACATAGGCACTTTGGTGGCAGCTATAGATGAAGATGTCGTAGAATAAACAAAAAGGCCGTCCCTCGCCGGGACGGCCTTTTTTCATTCAGGGTCTTGATTTTTTTAGAATTCGTATGCGAAGGAGAACCGATGTGCGCCATTGGTCTCGGTCAAATCCAAACCAATGTCATACGCATAGTCGAACACCAACTGGTTCCACTGATACCCCAACCCCGCATTCAACCCCCCACCGGCGTCCTCCGATAACAAACGACGCCCCCCCGCACGCAACAACAAACCCTCTACCAACTGCGTCTCCCCGCCAACCACCAACCTGTGATCCGAACCATCACCCGTCAAATCACGACGAACATACTCCACCGAGACCAACGACTGACTGCTCAAGCGATACCCAACCCCCACATGCACATCCATCGGCAACGCACCCGCATCCGGATCGCCAACCACCTCGCCATAGGCCACATTCGGCTGATTGATATTCTTCAACAAAGCCCCCACCTGCGCCCCAGACACCGGACTCTGCCACAGCAAACCCAAATCAACCCCGACGTTGCCCGCGCTCTGGTTCGACAGCGGATCAGCCCGCCCGGCATCATCGGGAATTGACCCCACACTCCAAAACAAATACTTGGCCGACAAGCCCACCTGCAGCCGACGCTCCACCTGATACGACAGCGATACAAAGGCGCCATTCTCGCTCATCAGCGAGGAGCCGATCCGCTCATAGCCCAACCCCAAACCCAACTTGTCGCCCAACGGCTGGGCATAGGACACCACGTGTTGACCCAGATCGTCCCCTTCAATGCCAGCATACAAAAGCGACACATTGGTGTAGGCTACCTGACGCTGGGACACTTGCCCCAACCCAGCCGGGTTGGCAAACACCGCATCGGCGTTGTCGGCCACTGCGACGAAGCTGTTGCCCAAACCCTGAGCACGCGCACCAGACCCTATATTCTGAATGTTGACCACCCCCTCGCTGGCCGTTGCCAGCAAGGCCGCACAAGTGATGCTAATTGCAATTTTCATACGCTTGCCTCCTCCGCTTGGTGAGATACATTTGTAATGTATTGTCATATTATAAATATACAGACTACCAACCGTCAATAAAATAGTATCGCGCCTAGGCCATTTCCTTGACGACTCAAGGCCGTATGGTCGTTATTATAATTTTTCTATCGAACTTATCTCTAAACTTACGAGGTGAACTTTGACTGCTATTAAAGCGACTAATATCGTCCGGCACGAGGGGCAGGTCAGCCGCCAGCAGCGCGAAAACCTGTTGCGTCAACAAGGGGTATTGCTCTGGCTGACGGGCTTGCCGAGTGCAGGCAAAAGCACGATTGCCTATACTGTCGAACACGCTTTAGCCGCTCGTGGCCATTTGGCCTATGTGCTAGACGGCGACAACATCCGCTTGGGGCTCAACAAAAACTTGGGCTTTTCCGCTGACGACCGGGCGGAAAATATCCGGCGGATCGGCGAGGTAGGAAAGCTCTTTGTCGATGGGGGTTTCCTGACCCTCGCCAGCTTTGTCAGCCCCTATCGAGCCGACCGCGACGGAGTTCGGGCCCTGATGGCAGCGGGCGATTTCGTCGAAATTTTTGTCAATGCCCCAGTTGAGCTGTGTGAGAAGCGCGACCCCAAGGGCCTCTACAAAAAAGCCCGAGCCGGTGAGATACCCAATTTTACCGGTGTTTCAGACCCCTATGAAAAACCTGAAAAACCTGAATTGGTCATCGAAACCGACACAGCAACGCCCTCGGAGGCAGCCGCGCAGGTCATTGACTTATTAGAAAAAATGGGCAAAATTCAACCTATACCGGCTTGAACAAACCCACCCAGCCTATTCCTTCCGCCATGTATCAGGGGGTCGCCAGATCCCCTGATTTGCGTTTGCCAGCGCGATGCCCAAGGTGCTGAAACAAGCCTTCCAGTACGGGCTGAGCTTGAGCCTGATGGGGCTTTTTATTTATTGGGCCTTTGAGGGAATAAACCGCGGCGAACTCTGGGCTGCCATGACCGACATTTCACCGGTTTGGGCCGCGGTCATGTGCGTAGCAACGCTGGGGACCTTGGTCTTGCGGGCTTGGCGCTGGCAGGTCCTGATGCGCCCCTTTGCGCCGCATGTGAGCAATCTCAACGCGTCGCTCGCCTTAGCTATATGCTATGCGGCCAATGTAGCCGTGCCGCGCTCGGGCGAGGTTCTGCGGTGCGTCAGCCTCAAGTGGACCACTGGGGCGAGCATCAGCGCCTTGATGGCCACGATAGTGGTGGAGCGCATTCTCGATCTGTTTTGGCTCATCGTCTTGTTCTGGCTTATCATCTATATCGATATTGCCCTGCCCGTCCTTTGGATGCCGGGCGGTGCCAATCAGAATACCATCGGCCTGCTAGCCCTAGCTAGTTGCTTGGTCGCGCTGAGTGTCTTGGTCTTGGTATCGGTTTATCGGGAAAAAATTTTAGTTAGCATTCGCCCGCTGCTCGCACGGCGCACTTGGGGACGCGGCGAGCGGGTCCTCGAAATCATCGAGACCTTCATCGGCGGGCTTTCCGCCCTGCGGCAACAGCCGACAGCGTACTTTGAAATCCTCGTCAGTTCGGTCCTACTCAACGCAGTCTATGTGTTCATTGTGTACGCGGCTTTTATCGGCATGGGCTTGCATCAAACATACGACCTCGACGCAGCAGCGGCACTGGCGATCATGGCGATCTCGTCCATCGGAGTGATCATTCCGACGCCTGGGGCGATCGGTTCTTATCACTTCCTCTTCGGCGAAGCCATGCACCGCCTCTACTCGGTGCCTCTCGCCACCGCTTTGGCCTGCGCCACGTTGACCCATGCTTTAGCAACTCTGACCTATGTCTTCCTCGGCGGGCCCACCCTGCTGTGGCAATGGCATCGGAGCAGGCGAAGTAGTTTAGAAGATCCAGACGATTAGGATCGATCCACCCACGTAGCCGAAGGCTTCTACCAGCCCGGCCCCTACATTCGGCTGTTCCTCAACCTGTTCGGCACCTAAGCGCACACTCGGTGCCAAGAGCATATCGGTCAACTTGTGAATGACATAGAGCGCGACAAAACCAAAGACCACGTCCAAGCCAAAAATTTTGAGGCTTTCGATCCACCCTGCGTAGTCGCCAGCCGCGGCGATGCTGACGATATTGCCCATGCCCACCAGCACGCCGCCGAAGGCCAAACCAACCGCGGCATTGTCGCGTTCTAGTTCGCGGTGAATCGAATGTGGGGTAATCCATTCGTAGAGCAGCCCAGCCACTACCAGCACCCCTTGCGCCAGCAGCCAGAAGACCACACCGCTCCACAACGGCCCGGCCCCCAGTATAATGGCCAGAACGATCAGGCCATTGGCAATGTGCATCCCCGCCTCGACAAAAGCCGTCCCCATATTGTGATCCTCGATGACCTCCTTGCGGTTGTCAAAGTGGAACAGGAGCGCCCGCTCGCAGAGTACGCCGGCGACGACCATCAAGACAATCGCCAAGAGACCGTACCCGGCGATGCCTATCAGGTCGGCTTGCCAGCCGAGCGAAGGGCCACTCAACGCCCCCCCTAACGCCAAGCAAATCCCAAAGAAGTAGCCGCCCACCGCAACGGCCAGCGCGTGGTTGTTGCGGCCAAAGAGTTCGTCGTTGAGATTGACCCGGCGAAAAACTCGGGCATAGACCTGCTTGGCGACAAAGAGCAGGACGAAAGCCTCTACGAGATAGACTAAGGACTGGGCTATCTGCACTATATTGTCCACTGCGTTCCCCCTATTTTCCAAAGCGCGACGCACCGCGTCCCCACCCAGACGAGGTGCGTCCCATGCGATTTTTGACCTGGCCGCTAAAGGCTTGGCGGCGGCTTTGCTGACGCTGGTAGAATTGCGGTCGCGTCTTTTTGGTTTGCGAGCCGCGCGACCCAAAAGTAGGCTGCCCTCCCTGTACCGGACCGTAGTACGGGCGACCCCGTTCCCGATTGCGGCGATAGTCTTCCCAATCGCCGCGACCCACGTTCCACCCCCCCATTAAGTCGCGCATTAGCGCGTACTGGCCGTAGAATTGCCAAAATCCACCACCTCCCCAAAACCCGTACTGGGGATTGCCGACGTATTGATAGCCAGGCGGGTGCGCTTGATTGGTCCCAGTGCGACGGCCGTCAAGCGACTTGGAGGCCACGACCATGCCGACGTAGTTGTCGTAGCGGTAAAAGTTATCTTCACTGACTTCCATCCAATCCGTGCGACGCTCCTGATAGACGATGGTATCGCGGCCGGCGACGCGCTGCCCCGAAGCGGTCAATATCTGAAAGCGGAGAAAGTAATCGGGAAAAAACGAGCTATCTTCAATGCGGGTATCATCAACGATCAAGGAGTACTCGGGATAGCGATCGAGATCCCGCGCCAACTCCCTCACCGGATCTTTGGAACCTCCACAGGCCACGAGCGCGAACAGGGATAGTAAGGCCATACGCCGAAGCATTTTAGGCGCCCTCCTCCACCGGCAGGATATCGGTGAATTGGTATTCCTCTACGTAGCATCCAGCATACGCGGCAAAGTCGCGCTCGCCCCACTGGCTAATAAAAAGGACCTTGCTTTCTTCCCCTGCAAACGACCAATTGACAAATTCGCGCTCGGCGTCGGTACCGTCTTTGCGGTACAGGACCGCGTCGCTCGTGCTTCCCACGTACTCGTCGCCCGCAAACTGCACTACTTCAGGCGGGTCTCCATCGGCGATAATCGCCGCCGCCACATCGCCTTCGATTTCGTCGATGCCAATCGACTGCGTCAAGGTCCAATAGGCCTTGCCGTCTTCTACGGCGCACTCCAAAAAGCACACCTGACCATCGGCCTGCAATTCCCATTCCTCGGTAGTATAGCCTTCGTAGTCATAGCTTCCACGGCCTGTGACTTGCCACGTTTTGAGGTCGTAATCAACCAAGAACCCCACTTTCATGGTGCTGAGTGAGTACTCCTGATAGGTCGGTTCATCCTCGTTTCGGCGACCACCGAACCATTTCTTTAAACCCATCTGGCATATCCTTTCAAAACTGAGGCCCCCAACCTTGTCGATAATAACGCGCTAGCACCGGCCTATCAAGTCGATTCGCCTGCACGGGCAAGCGGCTCATATCGCCGTCGAACACCGCGAGGGCACTCCAGACTTGGCGATCGAGATAGCGCGTGGGAACCGCAAAATCGACTGCGGTCGGATCCAGTCCGGCGGGTCCCGCCAAGTGGAATCCCCACTGGCCAAAAGAGGGGACGGGCAAGTGATAGGAATGGACGGCAAAGCCCGCTTCCTCCAAGGCAGCGGCAATGCTCCAATACGCCTCGCGGACGTGGTACGGGCTGGAAGCTTGGGTCGCTAAGACTCCTTGCGGGCTGAGCACTTTACGGCACAGCCTATAGGCTTCGACCGAATAGAGCTTAGCCAAGCTCTCTTCGCGCGGATCGGGCAAATCAATTAGTATCGCACCATATGGCATATGCTCGCGTTGCAAAAAGACAAAGCCATCTTCGTTGACCACGTGGACTTGGCGGCGATTCAAGGCATTGTCATTGAGCCGGGTTAGGTGGATATTGCGCTGGGCCAACCGCGTTACCGCTGGGTCGAGATCGACTAAATCGACGTGCTCAACCTCCGCGTATTTGAGCACTTCCCGCGCCGTCAGGCCATCGCCGCCGCCGATGATGAGTACTCTTTCACGGGATGGAGCTAGTGCCATCGCCGGATGGACGAGGGCTTCGTGGTAGCGGTGCTCATCAATGGAGGCGAATTGCAAGTGCCCGTTGAGATAGAGCCGCAGGTGTTCATCGCGTCGGGTCAGGACGATTTGCTGATAGGCCGATTGCTCGCTGTGGACGATGCGATCTTCGTACAGATCGCTTTCCCACCGCGCCCGCAACCCTTCCCCTTGCCAAGCCAGTACTCCTAGCACCGCAATAACCACCAGCGCTTGCGCTGCTAGCGAGCGGCAGGCATCCGGCGCTAACAACGTCCCCTTAAACGCGAACACGACGCCGAGACCGAGGCCAGCGTTGATCAAACCGGCGACCAACGCCGTATGCAGACTGCCGAGGAAAGGCAATAGGATGTACGGGAAGAGCAACGAAGCCAATAAGGCCCCTAAATAATCGAGGGACAAAACATTGGACAATGCCGCACGCAGCGTACCGTGACCGCGCAAAAGCCGGGTAATCAGTGGCACTTCTAGGCCGATCAATGCGCCGATCACCGTGCTCAACGCCAACATACCAACCCTAAAGTGATCGGTGTATCCGTAGAGCACGTAGAGCACACCAACGGAAATCCCACCCAAAAGCCCCAGCCAAATCTCCAGTTGGGCTAGCCGCGTCAACAGCAAATCGTCGGAGACAAAGCGCGAAAGCCAAGAGCCAAGCCCCATCGCGGCGAGGAAAAAGCCAATCGTCAGGGAAAACTGCTCAACGCTATTGCCGAGGAAGTAGGACGAAACGCTGCCGATGAGGAGTTGATAGACGATGGCGCAGACCGCGGCCGAAAAAATAGCTACCAGCAAAAACAGCGCACCCAGCCTAGACATCCGCAAGCCCTCCCAGCGAGGAGGAATACGCCACGCCGAGGCAGTCCATGGCTCGCTCCGCCGCCAGCATACCGGCAAAGATCGCTTCCTCACATAGGGGCAGGCCCGGCGCATCGCACGAGGCAAAAAATATCCGCTCCATGGCTCGCTGCCGCCAAGTAGCCATCGGCCCCCATAGCGACCCCGGGCTGGGCCGCATCATGCCGTGTCCCCAGCGATACAAGTCAATGCGCTCGACGAGGTCGTCGAGTTCTGGGTGGACTCGGCGCAAATCGGCCATGATCTGTTCAGCCCAGAATGAATGGTCCTGCACGAGTAAGGTATCCCGGGCTGCCGCGAGTTGATCGACAAAGGGCCAATAGTACAGCAACACGCGGCCGCCCCGCCCCTGCTGGTGGTCGGCGACCACGTAACCGAGGGCCGGACTGTCGTACAAGACGTTGTCCCAAGTCGTCTGCGAGGCCGCGAGCGGCTCTTTGAGAAAAATCGCCGCCACCAACCACGGGCTGTATTCGATAGCTGCCATAGCCTTGGACTGGGCATCCGGCAGGCCCGCGATCGCATAGGGAGCCGTGTGGAGCTTGCCGGCGTACACCACGGCCCGAGCGGTCAGTTGCCGCTTTTCCCCGGTCGCCAAGTCAATGTATCCCAACCGCACCTGCGATCGCTCCTCGGCTAGACGAGCGACCATAGCCTGTCGCTTTATCTCGTTCTTCCCCAGTCTATTAGCGAGTTGCGCAACGAGGTGCCCATTGCCCTCGGGCCACGTCAGCGTGTGCGCTGGGTACGCTTCGTGCAACCGGTAGTCGTAGAATCGACAGGCATAGTAGTGGATCCCGGCCCATGCCGAGACTTGGGCTGCTGTGCTGCCGTAGTCGTCGCGGCAGGCGTAATCAACCAGCCAGCGGAGCCGATCGTCGTGCCAGCCTTCTTCGCCGAGGTACTGGGCCATGCTGATCTGGTCCAAGCGCCGCACCCTGACATCGCTCGTGCTGTAGCGCAAGGGCAGGGCAAAGGCCCGGCGACCATCCCGACCGCGGTGTAAAGCCCAGCGCAGCATCTCATCTTCAAAGCGCAACAACGCTTCGCGCGCTCGGCCCGATGCGTCGGCAAATGGGTCTAGCCCAGCGACCCAGCGACCCCGGTAAAAGAGCCGCTCGTGCGGCCAGCGCAGCATCGCCCCAGCGGCAACCAGTGGCTTGTTCGCCGCGTCGTAGCCTTCGATGACCCCTAGATCTTGCAGTATTTCGTGGATGCAGTCCGCTTCGGTGGGCGGGATGTTGATGTAGTGAGCGCCCCAAGGAAACACCCAGTCGCCCCATTGGCCACTGCGACTAGTGCCCCCTAGCTGATCTTCGAGGTCTAGCAGGCGAATTCGCTCTACCCCCGACCGACGCAACTTCCAAGCCGCCGCCAAGCCAGAGATCCCCCCGCCGACAATGGCGACATCGCAGGTGCGGTCTGCCGAGGCAAAATCCGCCCAAGAACGCACATCGCGCAGCAGGTGTCCACGCGGTGGTCCCTCATTGACGATCCGCCCGGGGATCGTCCGTCGCTGATGATCGGCCGCGCAACCGCTCCAGGCGGCCCAGCTACCAGCAGCGGCGAGCGCACCGAAAAATTGCCGGCGGCTAAGGAACTTCATTCCATGAGCCACGGGCAGCAGCCTTTATTTTGCCGTCTTCATTCTGGCCTTGAGTTGAGCTAGCGAATCATCGGCCTTGGCCCCCTTGCTGTCGACGAGGGCCTTGTCAATCTCGTCGTCAATGGCCGTCGCAGCGTCCCCCATATCGCCATAGGCTTCGGCGAGTGCTTCCTGCTCTTCGGCCTTTTCCTTCATCCGTTCGAGCAGGGCTGTGGTGCCCTTTGAGTCGATGTTGGCCAAGTGCTGGTTGATTTTGCGGGTGGCGTTGGCGGTTTTGGTGCGCGCCTTGAGGGTTACCAGATCGTTTTCGTACGAGGCGATTTTCGACTTCAGATCGTTGACATTGCTCTGTAGCTTGTTAGCCATCGCCTGTTGGGCTTGGGCCTGTTGGGAGGCTTCTGTGTGCCGACTCTGGGCCTCCTCGACTCGGGTCAGTGATTCACGGGCCAAGCGATCAGCCTCGGCTTCCTCTATCTGGCCGGATTCGGCCTTTTGCAACAGCAGCATGGCCTTGCGCTCGTAGTCTTCGGCGCGCCGCCGGTGGTCTTCGGACTCGCGGCTGAGCCGGATGGCAATAGCCTTGACCTCGGCGAGGGCTTTGAGACTGTCCTGCAAGTCCTTTTTTAAGTCGCGGATCGCTTGCTCGCTCATCTTGATCGGGTCTTCGAGCTTATCCACCAAGGCGTGGGCCTCAGCCTGCCCGGTTTTAAACAAACGTTGAAATATACCTGCCATGTCCTATCCTCCCTATTTGGCGGCGAATCCCAGTAATTCCTCCCCGTGCTCAGCCAAGCCGAGACTGAGGGAGTTGATCGTGCTTTCGAGTTCGTTTAAGTCCAAATGCTCCAGCGCCAACGTATTGCGATAGAGCAGTGAATCGCCTTCCTCGTTGAGGACGAAGGCACCAAAGACCAAGTCGCGGTTCATCTGCAAAATCCGCTTGTAGGTCCCGGCGGCTTCAGCAGCCACCTCGATGATAAGCTGCTCAATTACAAGCACCGTATCTTCGCAATCAATAACTAGGTTTTGTACCCCGCGCTCCTCGTCATTGACGATGATGATTTCCTCAGCGGGAATTTCCTCGGCGATAGCCAAGCCAAGCTCTAGGACATACTCCTTTACGGTGGTAAAATCTGCCATAAGCTTCCTCCAATGCTAGCTACTAGTTAATGGGTAGTTAGGGACTTCTCTAGCTCTTTATAGGCATCCGTCAACTGGGCACACAGCGCGTTGGCATCCTCGCGCTTGGCCGGATCTTGGGCGTGGCGATCGGGATGGTACTGCTTCATCAACCGCTTCCACGCCGCCTTTACCGCCGCTAGATCGGCTCCATAGGGCAGTTCGAGATTGGCGTAATACCCAGCGAGAACCGGGTCTTCAGCCGGTTTAGGCGACGGCACCGGCGGCCGCCAATACTCGTAGTCTTTGCTCGGCCCGCTAGGCGGTGCCGGTATGTGCGCCCGCACGGCGCGGAATATGCGCCCAAGTAAGTCCATGAATGGCGAAAATACAGGGGATCGCGGCCCTTGTCCACCCCTCAATAGGCGAGGGAGGAAACGGCCTTTTTAATCATCGCCAAAGCCGCACTGAACATGCCAATCAGCGACATGCCAACCCCGAAGCCCACGCTCAAGACCATGGCATAGCGCCGCCATTCCTGCCGACCGTACCGTTTCCAAAAGTAGTGCCGGGCGATCAAGGCACCGATGATTTGTGGAATGAGAAAATGCGGAATGCCGTTGACGCTTTGAACGTATCCCCAGATGAGAAAGATCGGCATTCCCATAAAGGCCAGCGTGAAATACGCCGCCAAGCCGAATCCCGCACCGCCGAGGATAATGGGCCACTTCTCGCCGTCGAGGGGATGGTGCGTATCTTCGTCGATCAGGCCATCGCCATCATCGTCTTTGTTGTTGACTAGTTCTTCGTCGAGGCCCTCGACAGCCCCGGCCCGATAGGTCAGGCCTAGCTGGAGAGACGACGCGTCGACGACCAAACCTTGGAGTCGGTCCCCATCTCGCTCCCACTCGGCTAGCACCGCGGTCGCGGTCTCCTCCACGACCGCAGCAAAGGCGGCCACGACCTCCTCGCTGCGCCACTTATCTCGGTCAATACCTTGGCCATTAATCGTCATCAGGTGGTCGCCGGCTTGCAAGCCCAAGCGGAGCCCTAGCCCCTCTTCGGCTACGATGGCGACGCGCACCGCATCGTATTCGGTCCAACGCTCGACGAATGATGTATCCGCCGCAAACTCAAGCCCCAGTGCTTCCTCCGGCCGGCGCACCACGGTTTGACGCATGGTTTTCTCGTCCCGTTCCCAAGCGGCAAACACCGAGTCCGCGCCTTGGGTAAAGTACCGGTCAATGCGCTCGGTTCCCCATTGCGGGACGCGGAGTTCAACGCCGTTTACCGCGCGGAGACGGTCGCCTTCCCTCAGCCCGAGTTGGCCTCCCAACCCCGCTGGCTCCACGCCAGCGACGAGAGCTGCGATATTGCGGTCGCCATCGTCGTCCTTGCGATTGCCCGTAAAGCGCATGTCCCGCCACAGGACCTCAAAGAGCAAGGGGACATCTGAGGATCGCTGTAAAAATTCGCCATCAAAGCTGGGCAAGCGATCCACTTCAAAATAGAAATCAAGCGAATCGCCCGGGGCCAGATTGATCGCTGCACGGAAGTTGGGATTTGGCGTGGCAAGTGCCATGCCGTTGGGGGGCCAAAGTAGCTGGGGGCCATCCGACGGAGTCCCTGCCTCAGCGTCAATCCTCTGGGCGGCCTCCGGCGGCGGCGGTGTACCCCCTCCCCCCCGCGTGAAGTTGGTGTAGAAGTAGCTGGTCTGCGACCAAGGGCCATAGGCGCGTTTTACCGGATCGGGAACCCCTAAATCTCGGGTGGTTCGCACCCGCCAGTACCACCAACGGCCGTCCTGCAAATTGCTCGGGCTCCACACGGCGTGGCCGCGGGGCACAATATCCCCTTCGAGTTCCTCGCCGGCGCGCCACATTTTGCTGTACATCGTACTCGACAAGTAGAGTGCTTGGTCAAAGGCCCGCAGTGGCCACATAAGTTGGGCGTACGGGTAGCTCTCCGAGGGGATGGGGGCCAAGCGCCAGAGGAAGGTCCAGTACATCAGACTCACCCCAAAGACGATGGGCAACATAAAGAGCTCGGCCTTGAGCAGGCTGGTAAACTTCATCCCGGTCAACTCAACCACCCTAAACCCCTCGGCGTGGCCGCCGAAGTTGCGGGCTGGAAAGGGCACGAACCAGATTTCGACCCCGCGAAAGCCAGTCATAAAGCGGATGGCCTCATCGACATAGGGAATCGAAATCTCCTTACCAACTAGGCCGTCGAGCCGGGCACTGACAAAGGACATGATCGGCGCATAGACAAAGGCGATGAGCACGAAAATCACCAACAGACCCGTGCTGACCAAGGTGGGAAACAAAGTTTTGGCCAAAACGATCGGGTAGATCGCCGCTACGCAAAACAGCGCGGCACAGACCCACAAGTTGAAATCGCCGCGGCCGAGGTGCTTTAAGCAGTACCCTCTCACCTCGGCCGGATGCTGGCAGTCCGAGTGCTGACACACGGTCGGCTGATCGGCCTTCTCGAGTTGGAGCTTTTCGCGCAGTTCGGCCCGCTTTTCGCGGCCGGTGCTGAAAAGTTGGTAGAAACTGACGATGGTAACAGCGATGGTGATGCCAATGGAAAAGGCGCGCCAAAAGTCGATCCCGGTGGCGATCTGGGTGCGGATGGTGTCCATCCCGACTTCCCAGCGCGGCAGATAGCCCAATTCGTAGAGCAAGGGACTGACAGCCGTGTGTAGCACCACTCCAGCAAAGGAACCAACCACCGACCAGAAGGGCATGAGCAACCCGGTGAATATCGGCCCTAAGTGTACGGCGACCCCTAGCGGCGTGGCGGGGAGGATATTGCCGAAATAAGGGGTCAAATCCCAGAAGGGAATCGGCAGAATCTCTACTTTGGATCCCCAGAGTTCGGTGACCACCGGCACCCCAACGTAGATAGCCCCGAAGGATGCACCAATGGCCGCACCAATGCTGAACACCGGCCACTTCCACGTCTCCTGCTCGGCCCCCGAATCCTCGGCCAGCGCCATGGCTGCCAATGCCGACATCGGCGCGGTCGGAAAGGGCAATTGCTCGCGGTCAGAGGTGAGCCGGAAGAGCATGTAGCCAGAAGTAAACCAAGCGATGCGGCCCATGATCGTCCCGACCACCAACAACAGGATTGGCGCCAACCAGTCGCGGTGGATAAAGGTCCGCTCGGCAATGGCCTCCGAATCGGGTGAGGGCGCCCACCACCACGGCAAAATACGCGAGATCCCGAATTGTTCAGCTTCGGCAGAACGCACAAAGTACTGACGCCAGAGTAAGTCGAGGAACGCGCCTTCCTCGCGGACGACCAAGGCCGAGGCCACGTACACCAGCAGGTAGATTTCTTGGCGCTTGAGCGAGGTAAACGAGCGCTTGGAGATCTCTAAAAAGAGGATCACCGTCACCCATTGCGCGGCCGCACCCACGCCACCGCCTGTGTACAGCCCGAGGAACATCTCGCCGGGGGTCATAATCAGCGAGATAAAAAGCACACCGATAATGGTGCGGATCGTAAAACCTTCGTCAAAGCGATCTGGGGCTTCGAGCAAGTCGCGGTACTCATCGACCTCACCCCATTGGCGCTGCCTTTTTGCCTCCCGACGCCTTTTCTTTTTTTCGTCTCTGTTTTCGCTCATGCGCTGCGCTCAGTTTCTGCGGCCTCGGCCAACATCTGATCGGCGGCTTGGCGATGGTGGGCCTTGGACTCTGCGGCAAGCGTGTGCCAGAGCAGGAACTCTTTCCGCAGACCATTGATAAAGCGGTGGTTGACCCGCTGCCAGAAGGTGTCCTGACCACTGATCCGCTGTATGTAAATCTCCACCGTATAGACCGATTTGACTTCGGTGGGCAAAAATTCGAGCTGCATGAACTGGCTCACTCCCATGTCGAACGGTGCCAGCCACAGCAAAAGCTGCACCGCGTACTCCGGCCCGCGCTCGCCGGCTTCCTCGACTAATTGGACCTTCTCGGCGTAGAAGTCGCCGATGGATTCCTCGCTATAGGCACTGAAATAACCGGCTAAGAATCCGCACAAGCCCCGCACTTCCCCCTCGCCAACCATAAAGGGAAACTCCATCTCCCAGCGGTCGCCGCTCGGAGCCGGCGGCGTCCAGCGCCGGACCGTATCGGGCACGGCCGTGCGGGCCGCCACCCTAGCCGGATAGATAGTCGAAAGCAAGACCACAGCCATCACGAGCAGGGCCGAGGCAATCGCTGCCATCGACGAGTAATTGAGGCTCATTCCCTGTAGCAAATCCAACGCGAGGAGTGCTTTGCCCAAACTCTGGCCGAGAATATAGCCCAAGGTAACGCCAATAATCGCATAGACACAGGCCTCGGCCACGAAAAGCAGGGCAATGTGCAGCGGTGCCAATCCCACTGACGAATAAATGCCGATTTCGCGGAAACGCTCATAAACAGCCCCCATCATCGCATTGAGCACAATCAGCGCGGCGATGAACATCGGTATCACCAAGTCCCCTAACCCCTCGACATCGGGAGACCCAATCGAGGTGTAAGAAAATACCTTAATGGCGGATTCGCCCGGCTCCTGCAGGCCGACAAAGAGCGTAATGGCCAGCCGCAGGAGAAAATCCTCGACCATTTCCTGTGTGCGTGCTCCATCCTCCATCCGCACTGCTACCGAGCGCAAAGTGCCCCCCGCCTCCCGCAGCGTTCCATAGGGCAAGACCAGTACATTGTCGGATGCTAGATGGATGAAGGGACGAATATCGAGCGCGGATTCCTCTAGGGCGATGCTCATATTGTCTTGGGCGACCGGCCCTAGGGCTTGGGCACTCGACATCTGGAAATCCGCTGGCGTCAGCGACTCGTCGTCAAGATCGCGAATATCCGCAAAGAGGTCGGGGTCGAACACGCCCTGCACCACCAAGTCCCGGCCGAACACCCGCACCGTCGCCGTGCCCAACTCCGCCAGACCAATGCCCAGCACCTCGGCCATGCCCTCGGCCATCAGGCAGGACGCCTCGTCCTCGCTCGTGAAGAAGTGGCCCCCCACCAGGGCCTGATCAATGCCGGTGACTTGTACTTCCTCCGGCATCAGCCCCAGCATCCCGGTCGCCCGCACCACCGAGGTATCGCCGAAGACCTCAATGTACTTTTTCTGCTCGTCGTCAAAGGCGACATACCAGTTTCGCGGCACGACCACTCCCTCGGTGGCGAAGTGGGAGCGGGCATAGTCGAGCGTTGGGCGGTTCAGCACGTTCCAATTGCGGTCGCGGATCAGCACACCTTCGTAGGTCCCGTCGTGGTCCATCGCAAAAGCCATATAGCGGATCTGGGTATTGAACGAGGTGAAGGAGAGCACCGTAAAGGTGAGCAGGACCAAAGTCAGCAAGGTCAACCCGGTGCGCAGCTTGCGCCGCCGCATGTTGGAAATACCAAGCATAAAGGCCGCATAGCTGGCACTGGCGCGGCTGATATCAGTCTCGTGGACGTGGGCCTCCCGTGCCTGATAGGCCTTCATATAGCGGTTGAAGCGGGCGCTTATCATCGCCAAGACAAACGCCGCCATCGCCATGATCGCAAAGGCCAGCAAAATCACCAGCGGATGGGCGATCGCAAAGGCTGGATGAACCTGAGAGATGGCGAGCCAAATCAACAGCAACAACACCCCAAACCCGGCTAGCTGTCGGCGAATATCGGCGGCCGCAAACAGCAACCGCTCCCCCAGAAAGGCCGTCGGGATGACCAAGGCGAGAAAAAATACCATCCCGCTGATGACGTCGTTGAGCGTCTGTAGCACTTCTGGGTACGCGCGCGACGTCACGCCCAGCGCGGCCCGGACGTGCTCGACATAGCGAGCCCAATCCTTGGCTTCTTCCGCCTGCCGCGCCTTCTCGATCAGGGTCTTGCCGCGCTCGTGCAGCCGGGCTAGGCGTTGATTTTCAATGGCGTGCTCGCGCAGGGTGCGCAGCCGGGCCTCATTGAGCTGCCACATGTCCTCGACAGCCAGCATCCCCGTGCGGATGAGCGATTCCTCTCTGAGCACATAGCCCCGTCCCCGCGCCTGCGTCTCGTTTTCGTCGCCCTCGCTATTGAGCAAGAGTAGGCGGTTGTCAACGAGCATCTTGATGCCGTCGTCCTCGTCGGCGTCCTGCGCTCCAAATACCACGCCGACGGCCTCGCCTTCGTCCCTCCCCCGCGCCAGGCCAAATTGCCGCGGGGCCACTCCACTGCGATCGACGATTTTGACCCCCCTGAACGACCGGAGATAGCGCGGGTCAATCATGCTGTAGAAGGGCCGCGAAATGGCGGGAAAGACGACAATGATCTTTTCGTTGATATTCCAACGAATCTTGCTGTCGATCATCCACCCGTTTACGATCCCGCCGCTGAACTTTTGGGCCCTTTCCGAAAGGTCGGGTGCGAATGTAATCTCCCCAGTCTCCGGCTTGACTTGATAGGCTGCCACCGGATAGGCCCCGGTGTGCAAACCGGCGATATGAGCGACACCTTGAGCATCCGTGAGGTGGTACTGCGCCCCGCGGACCCCTTTGTGCGACTTGAACCAAGGATTCACTACGACAATGGCGTCGGCAATGGGGCGGTCCGGCACTTGGCTGCGGCGCGGGAACGAACGGACCTTGACCCGCAGGGAGCGCAATTTGTCCTTGAGCACCGGGCCAAAGTCTTCGAGATCGGCAAACAGGTCCTCGTCGTTGACGGCCCGCGCCAGCATGGCGTTGAGCAGGCGGCTTTGGCGGGCCAGATTGTCGATATTCATCCGCTCTGGCGTATCGAACGGGGTATCGACGATATAGCGGGCGTCGTTGACGGTCACAAACGACAGCGAGATAATCCCCGCAGTCAGGGCCTGCACCCCACTGACCGAGACCCCGCCCGGCACGAAGGTCGACCAGTCCATGCCGCGAATCGGGCTGATCCCATTGGCCAATGGCCGTTCCTGCGCCAGCCCCAACCGCACGGACTCCTCCTCGGCATAGGCTGTAAAACGCCGGCCAAAAGGCACGAAGAACCGCTTGAGATCGTAGCTAGAGGTATTGTTCCAAATGCCCAGCCCAGCGGCTTGACTCGTCAGGTCGATGCAGATGAAGAGCTTGGGCTTGAGCGGTTTTGTCATCCGCTCGGCGTAGTAGGGATGGCGGCGGGCGTGGCGATCGAGGAAGTGGACAAGCCCCTGCTGAGCTTGGAAATGCGCCCCGGTGGCCACCAGTACGACCGGCCGGCGCGGCGGGTGCCGCACTAAGTGCTCGGCCAGCGCTAGCAACGCAGCTATGCCGCTGGTTGCTTCGGCGGCCGGCGCCAAGGCGGGCACCACCGACATGCCGTCGTAGTAGCTTTCGATGACAATGGTCTCGTCGGCCAGCGCCGGGTCGGTACCGGGAAGCCGGCCCCAGATATTCCAAGCCGGCTGGCACTGCCAATCCATCCGCCCTTTAAGCACTACAGAAGTCGGGTGCTGGCGCAACCGCTCTTTGAGTTTTAATCCGTCGGCTCTGGCAAGCCAAAAGCGCGGGATGTCCAACGGCGCAGTGGAGTACTTGGCCGTAGCTTGGTTGGCCGTGGCCTCCTCTGGCTCAATGAAGACGATCGCCCGCGCACCCAGCGAAGCGGCCTGCAACCACCGACTCCAGCTATTGAACTCCATCAGCACCACCCGGCCGTCGAGTTCAAAGCCCGCGAAATCCTCCCACTCGCCATCCCCGCCGTAGATCATCTCGCCCTCGTACTCGGGCAAGGTCGAGGTGCGGACCAAGTTAGGCCACAAGCCATAGAGGGCGTAGCGCTCCCCGCTCTGGGTGAGCAGCAACTCGCCCCCTTGGTCAATAGGTACAGTGACTTCAAAGGATTCGCGGGTCAGCTCCGGCAAGCCGATTTCGCGCAGGCGCTGCTCGACGTAATCCGCGGCGGCCGCGGCCCCAGGATAGCCGCTGACCCTGGAACCGAGCGACGACAGATAAGCAACGGTTTCGCGCACACCATCCTCGCGCGCCCAACCGCTATCTGCGGTCAGCGCGAGAACACAGAGGATGCAGTAAGCCGAATGTTTCATGCCCAAAAAATGGAGTTCCCCACTTTGCCGGTGAAGTAATCTATGACTAACCACAGTCCATTACACGAAACTTGCCCGCAGATCAGCCCCAAAAAAAACATCTGACTACGGCGATACAAGGCCACCCCGCCAAAGCGCATGATCAGTTTCTTGATAAACCAAGCCAAGAACACGCTAAACCACGCGTAGTTGAGCAGGAAGTTGGCCCCAATGGGAAAGCCGATGGGATGCACCGGCCACCAAGGCAGGCGCTGCCGCGCCCACATCATCGCCCCCATCACCAGCGCACCGCCGGACAAAAACCCCAGCCCCGGCCAATGTATGCCCGTCGGCTCTATGTTGCGGAGCGCATTGTTGTACGCGGTTTCGGGTGCGTCTTTAAAGAACCAACCATTGAGATTCACGCCACCGTGCTGATAGGCCATGTGGAAAATCATCCAAAACGCACCGAGAGCACCAATGAAGAGCGCGAGGATGATAGCCCAAAACACCAGCCGCCGCAGCCTCGGCTCCATCTCCTCGATTAGCTTGAGGGCGTTGGTGCAGGTCGCCATGACGAACACCCGCACGTCCGCACCCCATATGTAAGCTAACGACAAGTTCCACACCCCAGTCCGCGTCACCAAGTCGCTCCCCAACCCCAAAATTACCAAGTCGGGGGCCGTCATCGGGGCGCGCACGGCCGCCAGACCGGCTTCGGCGACGATTCGCGTCACGCCGAGGAAGATGAGCAAGGCCAAGACGACAAAAACAAACGCCACCCA
Organism: Candidatus Latescibacterota bacterium; assembly: GCA_965116045.1. Classification (GTDB taxonomy): domain Bacteria; phylum Latescibacterota; class UBA2968; order UBA8231; family UBA8231. The sequence continues at coordinate 736,398 of OZ220478.1, forward strand.
CAGCGGTGTCCCCATGATCCACAGCCAGCACGACATGACCAAGACCCCGCTCACCGCGCCGAAAAAAGACCAGCGATAAGACATGATCTCATCCCCATCCTCCACCTCTGGTGCCAAGCCGAGGGCCTTTTTACACACATTGCCAAAGTGTTCCCTACCCACCCACAAGCCAACCCCGACCATCGCCAGCAAGGCACCGACCCCTTGATAGGCCATCAAGGGAAAATCGTCCACGCCGAAGGTAATCTTCTGCTCGGACGTCACGCCGACGAGTGCGAAGTATTCCTTTTCAAACTTGGCCAAGAGATGAAAGAACCAGATACCAGCGGCGATATTAGTATTGATGAAGTACGAAAAACCGACGATGGCGAAGCTGACGGTCACTTGCAAGGTCTGCTTGCCCACTAAGGGCATCCACCAAGTCAGCGCGAAGACCGGAAAAGCCGGATCGTAGAAATGCAGGGCCTTCATGCTGCCAAAAAAAATCGGCAACATAAAACCGGCCCACATGGCCGGCTGGCGAAAAAAGGTATTGATCTTAAACCCGCGTTCCTCTCCCCGCACCATCGCCAGCCCCACCTGCGTGATCGGATAGGGCAATCGCTCGCGCTCCATCCATTGCCGGCGGATGATAACCGCGACCGACACCATGGTCACGTATAATGCCAAAAGAAAAACGGCCCACCAGCACAAAGGCTCTACCCATGCTGCGTAGGGAATCGCTTCCCCAGGTGCCAACCCTTCGTAAAAGGCCCGGCTGTCGCTCCCGTCGTTGACTAGGACTTCTCGGGCGGAAAAATGGGGAAAGAGCATTTCCTGCCACTTATTTTCCGGTGAGGCAAAGTAAAATACCGCCGTGATCATCGGCAGTATTTGTTCGCTCAAACCCATAGTGCATAAAGCCGAGACGATCAACAGCATGACGTACACGAGAATCAGCTCGGCCCGGTTGAGGACCAAGCTCCGCCGGCAAGAGACCAATACCATATTGAGCAGGGATGAGGCGACGATGAAGGAGGCAAAGAAAAAACCCGGGGCAAACGGATCGAGAGTAGCCACCCAGCCATAATAGAAACCATAGAGCGCACACGAGACCAAAGCCCAAACTACCGCGCCGACCGGGCTTGCGGCGATCTTGAACAGCACATTGAGCGGCCCAATGAGGATGAGAAACAAAAAAATGGCCCCGGGCGTACTAAAGTCCAAGGCCATGTAGGAGCCGCGGATGATCATGTTGCCGTACGGAGCACCGATAGCGAGAAAAAAGCTGAGGAACGCTCCTACCCAAAATGCACGCATGGTTAGCTGCTGGGTACCGGGTGGGGCCAGCAGGGCCTGGTCGCGCCCGGCAAGGTGGTCTAGGTAGTGAGTCGGCAAGCGTCTTAGCAAGTAGAATCCCTTACTGTATCGCAATGTTGCAGTTGCCGCAGCACGCGACAGTCCCCAAGGGCTGGGGACTTTTTCGCTTCGGGTGCGAGGCCGCTACTTAAACGGACGAGTTTCGGTCCGCCTCGGCGTCTTGCTCGCGCACTGAAAAGGTGGGGCTCGCCGCGCTAGAGGCTAGGTTCTTCTGTTCCCCAACGCGATCGCTAGACGATGGTCCATCCGCCATCCACCACCAGCGTGTGCCCGGTGATCATCGACGCGGCATCCGACGCCAAAAAGATCACCGGGGCTGACATTTCCTCTGGTTCGGCCAAAGCACCGCGCAGCAAATTTTTGGTTTTCACCCCATCGGCGAAAACTTGGCTTTCCCGCATCGCGGTCTCGGCCAGTGGCGAGCGGGTTGCGGTTGGCGCCACCGCGTTGACCCGTATCTGATACTCGGCCCATTCCGCGGCCATAGTCCGCGTTAGATTGTTTACGCCTGCTTTGGCACCTGAGTAAGGACCGCGGTCTGGTGCGCCGACGACGCCAGCTTGAGATGAGATATTGATGATATTGCCGCCCTCTCCTTGGGCGATCATCTGCCGCGCGGCAATCTGGCTACAGAAAAACACATTCTTCAGGTTGGCATCGACGATCAAGTCGTAAAGCGCTTCGTCGCAGTCGAGGATTTTGCCGACCTTGTTGTAGCCGGCGTTGTTGACCAGCACGTCAATCCGCCCAAAGTGTGCTATTACCGCAGCCATAAAACGCTCGATAGAGCGGACGTCCGTCACGTCGAGTTGGTGGTAGAAGCACGCCCCACCGGCAGCCCCAATCTCCGCAGCTAGCGTTTTCAATTCGGCTGTGGTGCGGCTACCAACGGCGACGCGCGCACCCGACTGGGCGCATTCTAAAGCAATCGTCCGGCCAATCCCCCGGCCAGCCCCGGTGACAATGACAATTTTGCCCTCTAGACTAAAACGTGCGAGCGGTGGCATGTTTCTCCTCTTTAGTAGCTAGCGTCGGCAGCCCGTTGTAGCGCGCCAGCCGGAAATACCGACACTTTCGCACTGGCCCCGTGGTATTTTTCTAATTCGCTCAATACGGCCTCCCAAGTCTTGCAAAAAATAACCCCCTCGCCAAAGAGCGAGGCCGCATCCCACTTGTTGACTCCAGGCGAAAATAGAATGGTGCGCCGGGCCGGCGGCCCGGCCTTTCCTCTCAGGGCGGTACCTGGCCCCAACACCGAGTGCCAACCCAGCCCCTCCGGGCTAGCCGAGCACATGACGGTAGTCGAGTTTTCATTGAAGGGAGTTTTTTGGGTGCCGCTCAACGGCGTCATGGCCAACCCGGCCTGGCACAGTTCTGTATCCTTGGGGAAGGCGTTGAACACGCCAATGTCGAAAGCGTCGGGCACTTGCGTAGCGTACTGCTCGCGCCCCAACTCACAGCCCCGCGCAAAGGCCGCGTCTGTGTCCCCAGCGACCAAGCCCGAAATTTCCAAGCTCTCGTTGAGCAGCGGGTTGACGATATACGCGACCCCTGCCATTTTCGCCACTTCGGACAGGTGCGTGCGAAAGTTTTCGTGGACGTGGCGGTGGTTGAGCAGGATCGTCTGTTGCCCACAAGCACCCGGGATGAGCAATTTGGCCCCGCCGCCAAACATCCCCCCGCGCGGCGTGATCATTCCCAAGGCGATGCGGACCTCGCAAGAGGTCATATCGCGGTTGACCCAAATCGGGATCCCGCGGCTAGAGTAGCCGAGGAATTCCAAGTTCTCGTAGGCATTGTGGTTGAGTACCTGCATGGTATCGACGATGTCCAAGCCGACCTTCTTAATCAAATCGTCGCGAGTCATCGGGCGGTGGGCTGCCAGCGCACAGATGATCTTTACGGCATCAGCCCCAATCCCGGCCGCAGCCAACTCCTCGAGGACATAGGGCAAAAGCCGAAAAGCCGGCGTGGGACGCGAGAGGTCGTCGACCAAGATGGCCGCCGAAGACCGGCCGCGGGCGAACTCGCGCAGGGGTGGGGCACCAATGGCTTCTTGCAGTGCTTGGCGAATGCCAGCGTCGCCAATGTCCGGCCCGCCCCGCATGGGATGCACCGCCACTTCCCAGTGATCGGGAAATTCCATTTTGAACGGGGCCTTGCCGTACCAAGCGGCCCACGGGACGAAAATTTCCTGCATGACTCTCCTCCTAGTCCAAGCCCATGGCCCGCAGGTTGCGCAGGCTCAGCCCCAAGCTATCAAACGGGTTGCCCGGGCAGGTGTCTTGTTCGACTAAGTACCATTCGATCTGTGCTCTTTTACAGGCTGCGAGAATAGGTTCCCATTCCAAGTTCCCCTCCCCGACTTCGGCAAAGCACTGCTTGGCACCATCCATGCTCAGATCTTTGAGATGGACGATGTGCATGCGGTCGCGGAACTTGTCCAACCACGAAACTGGGTTGCCGCCGCCGTGTTGGATCCAATAGGTGTCTATTTCAAAGGAAAAGACGGCTGGGTCGCTCTCTGCGCGGAGAATGTCTAGTCCTGTGCGTCCCGCGAAACGCTCCAGTTCAAAGCTGTGGTTGTGGTAGCTAAAGGTCAGGCCTGCGTCGATGAGCGGACGCGCCGCCGCCGAAGCCTCGGCTGCAAAGCGGACAAAGCCTTCGCGGTTGCGGTATTCTTGGGGCAAGCCGCCAATGGCCACGTGCCGGCACCCCCACATCTGATGCTCCTCAACGACGGCTTGCGGCTCGTCGCAGATGCGCTGGTAGCTGGTGTGCGTAGCTGCGATCTGCACTCCTTCGGCCTTGCTTATCGCGGCCAGTTCGGCTGGCGTGATCGTCCCAAAGGCCGAGGCTTGCACGGCCTCATAGCCGAGGGCTCGCACCCTAGCAAAGGTTTGGCGAATGTCATCCGGGGTTTTGGTATAATCGCGCACGGTGAACAATTGCGCACCAATCGCTGAAGTAGGCATGTTGTCTCCTGTCCGGTGTGTGCTGAACCCCGCGCAATATAGCCGCCGTCCCCCCTAGCGTCAATTCAGTGGCAGCAAAGTTTGTAGAAGTCGTCCTAGTCTTTGGCTAGGCGGACGATATTGGGCACCCCATAGAGCTACAGAGCCATATTGATTTGTTGTAAGAAAAAGGCGTTTGTCACCGCCCATCTGTGAAGTAATCTTTGGTGCCCCTAGCTTGGACCGCGTCGCCGATCCGGTTCAAAGCGTGAACGTACGCCGCGGTGCGCGGCGCGATTCCCTGCTCTTGGGCAAGAGCCCAAATGCGCTCGGTCTCCTCAACCATCATCTGTTTGAGCCGGCGGTTGACCTCTTCTAATGTCCAATACAAACCTTGGCGATTCTGCACCCATTCGAAATAGCTCACGGTCACGCCGCCGGCATTGACCAAGATGTCGGGAAATACGATTACATCCCGTGCGCGCAGGATCGCGTCGGCCCCCGGCGTGGTGGGGCCGTTGGCCAGTTCGTACACGGCCTTGGCCTTAATGTCGCGGGCGTTGGCTTCGGTGATCTGGTTTTCCAGCGCCGCTGGCGCTAGCATATCGACGTCGAGCGCGAGCAATTCCTCGTTGGTGATAGTGTCGTGCTCGACAATGCTGCACACCGTGCCCTCACAGTACACCGCCTTGAGGGTACGGGTCGAGTCCTTGAATTGGCGCACACTGGGGATATCGAGTCCTTCGCGCCGGTAAATACCTCCTTTTGAGTCGCTTACGGCGACGACCTTATATCCAGCGTTAAAGAGCAATTCGGCGATGATGGCCCCGGCATTGCCAAAGCCCTGCACGGCTACAGTCGTGTCGGCCGGCGAGCCACTCAAGCCGAGCTTGGGCCAAGTCGCCTCGATGGTGAAAAAGGCACCCATCGCAGTCGCCGCATCGCGCCCTAGACTGCCCCCCATGGTCAAAGGCTTGCCGGTGATGACCGCCGGTGTAATCTGCCGCTTGATAATGCTGTATTGATCCACCATCCAGCCCATGATCATCTGATTGGTATAAACATCCGGTGCCGGAATGTCGATGTCCGGGCCGATGAAGTCGGCCACGGCGTCAATGTAGCCCCGGCTGAGTCGTTCCAGTTCAAAAGGGGACAGTTCTTTGGGATTGACCGTGATGCCGCCTTTACCGCCGCCAAAGGGCAAATTGGCCACTGCGCATTTGAAGGTCATCCAGAAAGCCAAGGACTGAACCTCGTCAATGGACACGTCTTGGTGGTAGCGAATGCCGCCTTTGGTCGGGCCTCGGGTGTCGTCGTAGCGCACCCGGTAGCCCAGAAAAATGCGCAACGCACCGTCGTCCATGCGCACGGGAATGGAGACTTTCAAACTCGACTTGGGCAACTTGAGCCGCTCAATGGCGTCGTCGGAAATGGACGCATACGCAAGCGCTTCCTCCAGCCGTTGGCTGGCGTCGTTAAACAAAGATGGGGCCATGGTATTCTCCTTTAATTGATTGGGGCAACGCCTTGACGGTACGTTCAAAGAGTAACTAACCGTACATATTGACCTATCTCTTAGTCAAAAATCCACGCACCAAAACCACCGTTCCCACAGTGCCCAACCCCGCTAGCAGTGCCATGACGCCCGCTGCGGCTTGTGCTCCCCAAGCCTCAGCCATGGCCCCGCTCTGCAAACGGCCAAAAGGACCGACGCCAATGGCCACAACCAAGGCACTCATCGCCCGGCTCCGCATCTCGTTTGAGGATTCGACCAAGATTATGCTACTCTGCATAATGCTGAAACCCGCCTGTCCCAACCCAGAGCAAAACAACATTAGCAAGGCGAGGCCAAAAGTCCCGCTAAAGGCAAAGGCGGCAATGCCCGTACACGCGAGCAACGAGCCAGCGACAAAGAGCCATTCGTTGCTCAGCTTCCGGCGGCTTAGCTGGACTACAGCCAAGCCCACAATCACCCCGCCTCCACTAGCCGCGCCCAACCATCCCATAGTTTCTGGGCCGCGGCCGAATACATCGCGCGCAAAAACCGGCAGCAGGTTCATGTAGGGAAAAGCCCAGACGTTCATAAAGATCGTGATGAGAAAAACGCCGAATATCGGCGCAGAGGCTCGCAGGCTGGCCCACCTCTGCCGCCCGGCCCACTCCGCCGCCCATGTACCTGCCCTAGGTGCTTTGGAATCTGTCTTGAGGCCCGCCAACAAGACCAACGCCAAAGTGCCCAGGCCGACCAAGACCAACAGCGCACCCAAGCTGCCATAGGCCGCGGTGACATAGCCTGCTGCTATCGGGCCAGAAATCCGCGTAAGTCCCTGAATGACGTTCTCCAGTACCATGGCATCAACCGTGCGGACCTTGCCGACTAGATCGGGTACCATGCTACGCCGGGTCGGCCAATCCAACGCCCAAGACGCTCCCAACACCAGCGACACCAGCGACAAATGCCACACCTCAAGACGCCCCCACAAGAGCAGCAGCACCAACGACCCCGTCCCCAGCACGTTGACCAACTGAAGAGTCCAAACGATGTAGCGCCGCTTAAAGCGGCGACAAATGCCAAACCTCAAGACGCCCCCACAAGAGCAGCAGCACCAACGACCCCGTCCCCAGCACATTGACCAATTGAAGAGTCCAAACGATGTAGCACCGCTTAAAGCGATCGGTAATCGCCGCGCCGAACAAACCCATAATCAGCAGCGGGATGGCCCGGTAAAAGCCGATAACTTGCACCCACCACGGAGAATTCGTCAGTTCCAAAGCCAGCCACCCCAGTGCCAGCATCTCCATCCACATGGCCTGCCACCAAAGGCCGTTGGCCAGCCACAGGCGCACGAAATCGCCGTTGTTCAAGGGAGCCAACAGACTCCCTTTGACGAATTTTATGCTGTGCATCGCTCTCTTGCTGGAGTCATCAGGCGTCCTATATTAGCGCCAACCAGCCCTAAGCTATGGGAGATTAAACATGTCTGTAGAGGAAAAACTAAGAGACCTCAACCTACAACTTCCGCCGCCGCCGCCACCGGCCGGTACCTATACCCGCGCCGTACAAAGCGGTTCTTTGATCTTGGTCTCAGGCCAGTTGCCCCTGCTAGCCGGCCAGATCCAATATGCGGGGGTCGTGGGCGAGGATTTGGATATCGAAGCGGGATATGCTGCCGCCAAGTTGTGCGCCCTGAACGCCTTGAGCGTTCTCAAAGCCGAAACTGGAGACCTCGACGCGGTCTCCATTGTCCGCTTGGGAGGATATGTAGCAGCAACACCCGGTTTTACGGCCCACGCCAGCGTGGTCAACGGGGCTTCTGATTTGCTGGCCTCAGTCTTGGGAGATAAGGGGATACACGCGCGCTTGGCTATCGGCGTCGCCAGCCTGCCGCTGGGAGCAGCCGTCGAATTGGAAGTCATCGCCGCCGTAGGCTAGGAGACCTCTCGCTTTTCCCCTTCCGACTGCGGAGCATTGACGTTGGCCTGCGGCTCGGCGGCGGGGCGGGCGGGCGGAGCCTCTTGTTTGGGCCTAGGTGGCAGCTCTATTCCGTTCTCTACGAGTACGTTGCGTAGTTGGTCGCCATCCATCACCTCGTTCTCAAAGAGGATCTCGACGACATCCTCCAACGCCGGCCGATGCTGAGTGAGCAGGGCCTTGGCCCGTGCGTACTCGGCGTCGATGATGGCCTTGACTTCTTCGTCAATGAGTTTGGCCGTCTCGTCGCTGTACGCGCGATCGGCCGGGGCCATGCCCAGCAACTGTTGCGAGCCGTCGGTCCGATGGGCCACCAAGCCGATGCGCTGGCTCATGCCGAACTCTTTGACCATCCGCTCGGCCATTTGCGTGGCCTGCTGCAAGTCGTTGGCCGCGCCAGTCGATATTTCGCCAAAGACGATCTCCTCGGCCGCCCGACCGCCCAAAATCGCCGCCAAGGTATCCCGCAACTCCTCCTTCGTCATTAGATAGCGATCCTCCAGTGGCATATTCAGCGTGTAGCCCAAGGCAGCGATGCCTCGCGATACAATGGAGATTTTCTGCACGGGATTGGCTTCGGGCAAAATCTCGCCGACGATGGCATGGCCGGCCTCGTGGTACGCAACGATCCGGCGCTCCTTCTCGTTGAGCACGCGGCTTTTGCGCTCCAACCCAGCCACCGAGCGCTCTATTGCCTCTTCCAATTCGGACATGGTGATGGAATTTTTATCTCGTCGCGCCGCCAAGAGAGCCGCTTCGTTGACGACATTGGCCAAATCCGCGCCGGCGAAACCCGGCGTGCGTACGGCCAGTTTGTACAGATCCACTTCCGGGGCCAGTTTGACTTCCTTGGCGTAGATTTGGAGGATGGCCGCGCGCCCCTTGACATCGGGCCGGTCCACGGCCACAGTGCGGTCGAAGCGGCCGGGGCGCAGCAGGGCCGGGTCGAGGATTTCCGGGCGGTTGGTCGCCGCCATCAGGATCACGCCAGCGTTGGTATCAAAACCGTCAAGCTCGGTGAGGAGCTGGTTGAGCGTCTGCTCGCGCTCGTCGTGCCCGCCCAAAGAGCCGGCCCCCCGGGCCTTGCCCAAGGCGTCGAGCTCGTCAATGAAGATAATGGCCGGGGCGTGTTTTTTGGCCTGATCAAAAAGGTCGCGCACGCGTGCGGCCCCAACCCCGACAAACATCTCGACAAAATCCGAGCCGCTGAGCGAGAAAAAAGGCACACTCGCCTCGCCAGCGACGGCTTTGGCCAACAGCGTCTTACCCGTACCCGGAGGCCCCACGAGCAAGACGCCGCGCGGGATCCGGCCGCCGAGGGCTTGAAACCGCTCAGGGGTGCGCAAAAAATCGACGATCTCCAGCAGTTCCTCTTTGGCTTCTTCAATGCCAGCCACATCGTCGAAGGTAATGCCCGTTCCCTTCTCCATGTACACCTTGGCCTTGCTCTTGCCGATGGACATCAGACCACCGGCCCCTCCGCTCATGCGCCGGATGATAAATAGCCAGATCCCCACGAAGAGCAACACGGGCAGGATCCACGACAAAAGTTGTGTGAACCAGTTGTTGCTGGGCTGGCGGGTAAACTCGACTTGGTATTCTTCGAGTAGACCGATAAGTTCGGGATCGTCAATGATCGCAGTGCGAAAGCTAATCTCTCGGCCATCGACATTGGCTCGACCGTGGATGAACTCGCCGCTAAAGGTACACTCAATGACCTGCCCGCTTTTGAGCCACCCCCGGAATTGGCTGTACGGAAGGGTTTCAACTTGGCCAGCAAAATAGTTTTGCAGACTCAGGAGCAGGAGCAGCGTAAGGATAGCATACGCAATGGAAAGCTGAGTCTTTTTCTCGAATTTCATGCGTTATTTTCCAATGCCAAGACGCGCTTTTCTACCCTCGAGCTACTAAGGGCAAAAGGGCCTGACTTTTGTGGTTTTGAAGATAGCCGGAGGCCTAGATGGGGTCAAGGTGAAGAACTGCTAACCGAGCAAGCCGGGCGTTTCTAGCACCTCTTTGAGCCGCGCGAGGAAGCGGGCGGCCAGCGCGCCATCGACAACGCGATGATCCGCGGCCAGCGTCAAGGTCAGTTGCGGACGCACGGCAAATGCGTCTGCCCCCGCAGCTATTACCCTGTTCTCTATCGCCCCAACGGCCAAGATCGCCACTTGGGGGGGATTGATGATCGCCGTAAAGCGAGAGACGCCGAACATGCCCAAATTCGAGATAGTAAAGGTACCGCCTAGCATGTCGTCGGGATGCAACTGGCCGCGGCGCGCAGCGTCAATCAGTCGCGCCCCTTCTAAGGCGATTTCCTCGATCGTCTTTTCGGCGGCGGCGCGAATGACCGGAACCACTAAGCCCTGTTCGGCCGCCACGGCAACGCCGACGTTGATTTGGGAAGCGTAGCGGAAATGCCCTCCCTCTGCCAAGCTGTTGACGCGGGGGAACTCGCTGAGGGTGCGGGCAGTAGCTTTGACGATCAGATCGTTGAAGGAGATTTTTTTGCCTTCGAGTTGGTAACCGTTGCGGAATTGCTGCAACCACACAGCCGACACGTCCATGCTGATGTGAATATGTGGGATCTGTTGGTAGCTGGCCGTCAGCCGCTCGGCGGCCACTTGCTCGGCCCGACTCAATTCAATCAGCCCTTCGGCGACCGGGGCGGCCGGAGTCGGAACCGAGGCCACCCGAGCTTGCTCAACCGAGGCCAGCACATCGGCGCTAACGATCCGGCCTCCGGGACCACTGCCCTGGACGCCAGATAGGTCGAGGCCGTGCTCGGCAGCTATTTTGCGCGCTTTCGGCGAGGTCTTATGTGGCCGCCGTCCATCAGAATCAGCGGCGGGCGCAGGGGCTGGCGAGACCGGAATTGGTGCCGCCGGAGCCGAAGTGGGCGATGGAGCCGGGGCACTCGCAGCAGTGGCGACGTACGAGCCGATGTCTTCGTCCGCGGCGGCAATGACGCCGATCGTCGTCGATACTGGTACTTCTTGGCCAGCCTGCACCAGAATTTTGCGCAAAATTCCATCGGCCTGTGCCTCGACTTCCATCGTCACCTTGTCGGTGGCGATTTCCAACAGGGCTTGGCCCTTTTGCACTTCCTGATCTTCTTCTACCAACCAAGCGCTGATTGCGCCTCTTTCCATGGTCAACCCCAACTTGGGCATGACGATCTCAGTAGCCATATTTCTCTCAGTCTGAAGGGATGCAAAGCAAAACTTGTAAGATAATTGGCGAGCAAAGTTGGTCAATGCGCACGCATCGGCCGCGGGCTTTCGTTTCGCTAAGGGACCGGCTATATTGACTCTCTGGCGCACCGCAAACGCCCTGGCCTTTTCCTCTTTCTTTATTAAACGCGCGACGAGCAACCTTGGCGGCAATCATCCGCGACTTTACAGCGACGACCTTTGTCGTTCATGAGGGGGCCACCCTCTTGCTGTGGCACAAGAAAATGCAGGCTTGGCTGCCCCCGGGCGGGCACATTGACCCGGGCGAACTGCCCGAAGAAGCCGCCCTCCGCGAAGTGCGCGAAGAAACCGGCCTGACCGTTGAGTTGTTGGGCCGACAAGAGCAATGGGGACAGGTTCGGGTCTTGTACCAACCCGCGTGTATCCTCCTAGAGAACATCGAACCGGGCCATCAGCACATAGATCTCATTTACTTTAGCCGCGTGGTAAGCGGACGCGCCCGCGTCAATCCTCGTGAATCCACGCACTTGCGCTGGTGCGACCACGCCGCCTTGGGCGATGCGGCGATCGCCGAGGACATCCGCATCCTCGGACGCCGCGCCATTGCATCCATAGACGCCGGCGAGTGATAAGCTGTGGCTAGGACCGCCTTGGTCTATCACTCCGACGCTTTGTTGCACGACACGGGCGCCGGGCATCCAGAGCACCGCGCACGCTTGGAATCCATTGTCCAACACTTAAAAGACCGCTCGCTGTGGGACGAAGTGCTGCACCTTCAGCCGCAGCCAGCACCGCGCCGCGCCCTGCTCAGAGCCCACTCACCTGTCCACTTGGACCGAGTTGCGGCCCTCGCACAGGTCGAGCAGTCCGTCTATGTGAGCCAAGACACCGCATTCTCTTCAGGCACGTACCGTGCCGCTCTCTTAGCGGCTGGTGCCCCTTTAACCGCCATCGATGCCCTACTCGCCGGCCGCGCCGACCATGCATTCTGCTGCATGAGACCCCCGGGCCATCACGCCGAAGTCGAGCAAATCATGGGCTTTTGCTTCTTCAACAACGCGGCAGTGGCCGCGCACTACTTGCGGGCCGAATGCGGTTGCGACAAAGTGGCGATCATCGACTGGGACGTGCATCACGGCAATGGTACGCAGCACATATTTGAGGACGATGGCTCGGTATTTTTTTCTAGCATCCACCAATCTCCCCTATACCCGGGTACGGGTGCCGCCGACGAGCGCGGGATCGGGGCGGGACGCGGCCAAACCTTGAATATTCCGGTCCCGGCCGGCAGCACCGACGCCGATTACCTCTGCCACTTCACCGACACCATCATTCCAGCCATCGACCAATTCCAACCCGATTTTATCCTCCTGTCGGCTGGTTTTGACGCCCATCGCAGCGATCCCCTAGGGCAAATCCTGCTCAGCGCAGCGGGCTATGGTCAGCTAACCGAGTTAGTACTCCAGCTAGCCGCCCGCCACTGCGAGGGCCGCCTCGTCTCCCTGCTAGAGGGTGGATATGACTTAGAGGGAACCGCCGCTTCCGTGGCTGCTCACCTAAGCACCCTGCTTGAGGCTTGAGGCTTAGTAAACACGTGGATAGTGACTGAATTCCGCGCCTTGGCGTGCGTTTCGCGCCGTTGGCTATAGCCTTGGGCGACGAGCCGAGCGACGAAATCATCGGCGTCTTTGCGCTGTGGATCCCCGAGATAAAAGCGGCCACCGGGCAGCAGCAGTTTGTGCAAGATGCGTTCGAGACAGCGGTGATTCTTTTTTTCGTAAATGATGTCCGACCCCACCAAGCACTCGCGCGGCTCGCCCACGGGATTTCGCCAGTCCAAATAGGCCACCCGGTGGCTGTGTTGGACTCGGTTGATCCGAGCATTGTGAGCGGCGAAAATCAGCGCGTCCTCCACGAAATCGGTCGCTTCGACGCGCCACCCTAACTTGGCTAAGGCAATGCCCAAAAGCCCCAAACCACAGCCTAATTCACAAGCCCAACCGCTGGGAATTGGCTCCTTGGCTTGGCAAAACCACCGAGCTGTGGCCAACGCCGTCGGCCACAGCTCGGCCCAATAGGGAAAGCGCTCAACCCGTTGGAGCCGCCCTTCGCGCTCGATCATGCGGTCCACCAAGGCGTCTACATCGCCGACTGCCGCCATCTGCAGATCGCAGCCCGGAGCCAAACAACACCGCACCTGCCGAGTGTTGTACTTGCTCAGGGTGCGGCGAATCTGTCGGTTGCCATAGCACTTCACGACTGCCGGTGCCGCCTGTAACGCGCATAGACAGGATCGGGATTCCTTCGCCGGGAAAGTCCTATCGTCATCTTTTACTTACCGAACCTCACGCCGTGCTGCGATCTAACGCCGTGCGAAACTCCGCCACACCTGCCGCTTGCACTGCCGCCCGATGCAAGAGCCTGAGCTTCTCCACTCCTTCCACTGCTGCAATACGGTCCGCCAACGGTCGCGTCTGCTCCACCCCAAAGCGGAGTTCCAACACCTCTTGGACATCCTCCCGCAGCATTCGCTCGCGGCCTTCCTCGCGGCCTTCCTCACGGCCTTCCTCACGGCCTTCCTCACGGCCTTCCTCACGGCCTTCCTCGCGGACTCGCTCGGCAAAGTGCTGAATAACTGACGATTCGTACATGATGTCCTCCGGTATGATGCGTTGAATGATTTGATAATCATACACTAAACCGCTCAAAATGGCCAAATCCGTCAGAAAATTGGTCTTAGTCGAAGCGGCCAGCGGCAGGATTTCGGCCCGCTGCACACACTGCTGTAACCACTGCTCGTCTGTCCGACCGACCGGCGGCTGCATCAACGGCGCGAAAGGTAACAAGCCCGTATAGCCACTATCGAGTATGGCCTGCCCGGCCAGTTGACTCAGGCGAATCACCTTGTATTGGATAACCACGCGATAGCCCAAACGATCTTGCACGTACTCGCCGCGATCGTCGCGCCCGGCGTCCGGTCTCAGGTAGATGACATGGGAATAGATCGGCAGGCCATATTGCGCCAAGGCCCGACCAATGTATCCAGCCATCCGTAGCGGCATGGCCGAGTGTGTACTATCAGTCGTTTGAAATTCGTTATGTACCAGTGCTTCGGTGCCGTCAAGGCGCACACGCATGAGGCTGTCCATCCGATGTGTCTCTATGGTGGGTTGCTCTGTGTCGAGCACTTCGAGCACTTCGACGTCGTCTTGAGCCAGCGCGAAGCGGGCGAAGTCATGCGGATAGGTCTGAATCAGGTCCTTGGAAATCGCGTCAAATTCTGCCATAGAGACCGTAACTCCTTTGGTTAGCGATAGCGTTGTGAATTATCCGAACCCAATCCTACCAGTTTTGTGTCATCTATTGGCGACCTCGAATGGCATCGGCGACGCGCTTATTTCTCGCCACCATGACGGCGCAACAAATCGGCTATCTCGGTATGGCCCTCCTTCACCGCTCAGTGTAGGGCCGCCCAACCGTATTGGTCCTTTGCGTTGCCAGCCACTGCCCGGGCCAAGTCGTCAAAACAGGCGAGACGCTGATCAGCCTCAGCCTACGCCTAGCAATAAGCCAGCACCTCTTCAATAGTGGCCGCTTCTAAAGGAGCTTGGCGAGCGAAAAGCAAACAACCCATGTAACGCATTAGGCTCTTCATTCCTTTTCTTTTTTAACGACCATTATCCTCTGCTTGACCTTGGCGATGCGCTCTTGGTTCATGGCGACGGTGTGATTGTCCTCAGCGGAGAAACTGCCCTGCGGATAGTAAGGCTGGCCGTACATAGGGTATGCCTCGCTGCGCAGATGGACCAAAGTGTGGTGGCCGGCGCGCCGCTGGCGAATGTGTCGCAAGGCCCCAACATCGACTTCCGAGACGACGATTTTTTCCCCTGGCCCCGGGTCGGCTTGGGCGAGGATGCGGCCGTCGAAATCAACCACCATTGAGCCGCCCGGCCAAGAAAAAGGGGGATAGTCCTTCAGCTCAGCCCCTTGATTGGCGGCCAGTACATACGCCGTATTTTCTAGCGCACGACAGCGATTGACCGTCGTCCACCAATCCAGCGGCGGCGTCGCACCCCAAGGGTCCATATAGGCCGAGACGCGGACGAGAATTTCGGCACCGTGGGCTGTGAGCTGGCGCAGTGGTTCGGGAAAGAGCCAGTCGTAGCAAATCGCCGCGCCAATACAGCCGATGGGCGTCTGGGCCACTGGGAACAGTTCGTCTGCGTAGTCGGCCAAGTCGTGGGGACTAGCGTGGACTTCCCAAGGGATCCAAGGGTTTACCTTGCGGTACTTGTACCAAAGCCCTTCCGGCCCGAGCAGACAGGTCGTGTTGAATACCTTGCCAGGCCATTGGGGATCCTCTTCGAGAAAAGTCGCCGTTTGGATGTACACGCCCAATTCGCGGGCCTTGTCTTCCAAGCGGGCCGTGTGCTCGTTGGGAACGGGAACGGTCAATTTGGCTAGTAAGCTCTTGGCGGTGGGATAGATCGGCGCAGCGTGGCCAAATTCGGGAAAGGCCAATAACTTGACGTCCATAAATGGCCCGTATCCTTCAACGGCCATATCGACCATTTCGATCATGCGCGCCGTGTTGCGAGCCATTTCAGTTCGGTTACTGGGGTTGGGTTGGGCCACCTGACAGGCGGCTAC
This sequence comes from Candidatus Latescibacterota bacterium, assembly GCA_965116045.1. GTDB lineage: Bacteria > Latescibacterota > UBA2968 > UBA8231 > UBA8231. The sequence goes on from OZ220478.1 coordinate 752,024, forward strand.
CCCGTAGCGCAGTTCATCTCCCATGGGTTTTTCTCTTCGTCTTCCACACTTTGGGCGTTCCGCGCCGCTGCTCAATCAGTTCGGCGACGACGCTGACCGCGATCTCGGCCGGAGTATCCGCTCCGATGTTGAACCCAATGGGCGCGAAAACGGCGTCCAAGCGCTGCGGGTCGCCACCGCGCTCGGCGATCCGCCGCCACAAAATGAGTTTCTTGCGCTCGCTGCCCAGCATTCCGATGTAGCGCGCTGGCGTCTTGATCGCCGCTTCGACGACGATTTCGTCGTGCTGGTGGCCGCGAGTGGCGGCGACGATATAGGACTGGTCGTCAATGGGCAAATCGGCGAACACCTCCTCCATGCCGGCGACTAAGCACTCGTCGGCCTGTGGATGCCGCTCGGCATTGGCAAACGCCGGTCGATCGTCAATGAGAACGACGCGGAAGCCCACGTTTTTGGCCAGCGCACAAATCTGCCCGCCCACGTGGCCACCGCCGAAAACGTAAAGCACCGATTCGGGCAGAAATGGCTCGACAAATACCTCCGCGGCCTCGCCTAATTCGGCATTCGGGTCCAGCGTCCACACTAGGCCGCGCTCGCGGGCGATCACTTCGGGCAAGCGCTCCTCCACCGCGCGATCGGCGGCGGGCGTACCTAGCGAACCGCAGGTGCTGCCATCGGGCCCCAACCACAACCGCCCCGCTCCAGTGGCGTCAAAACGATACTTGAGTAGGGTCGCGAGCGCACAACCGCTGCGCGCCTGACGCGCCGCTAGTACGCGGCCATAGAGATCAGTAGTCTCATCTGGCTCGATGACTTCGGTATAAATCCGCACACTGCCGCCGCAGTTTAAGCCGCTTTCCCCCGCTTGTTTTTCTGTCATGGTGTAGCGCATGAGCTGATTTTCTCCAGTCTCCAGCGCGATGCGCCCGGCGCTCAAGACTTCGGCTTCGAGGCATCCGCCGCCGATGGTGCCGACGACATCGCCTTCCTCGCCGACGATCATTTTGGCCCGCTCGCTCATGGGAATCGAGCCAGTACTCCACACCAACGAGGCCAACGCCATGCGCTCGCCCTGTCCCTTGCGCCGGACAATTTCAGTGAGGATGTCGTCCATAATTCACTTTGGCCACTGTTTCAGCTCGCGCTGATAGTCGGCCGGCGTGTCCATGTCAGTCAAAATGGCGTCCTCTGCCACAGGCAATTCGTACGTATCCTCGGGATGGCTTCGCGTCACCGCATTCAATCCCGCATCTATCGGCAATCCCAAAATTTCCGCCCGGTAGGCATTGCGGATCAATACAGGATGGCCCCTTTTCTCGTTGGCAGTGGGTATGATGATACCCGCGCCGACCTGTTTTCTCGCCTGCAAAACCTGCTCTACTACGCCTCCGCTCAGCCGAGGTTGATCGCCGAGGCAAATCAAGTAATCGGCTGCTGGTTCTACTGCTCGCAATCCGCACTGCACGGAAGAAAGCATTCCCGTGCGGTACGCGGAATTCACGACGCAACGGACTGGATAAGCAGCGAGGATCGGGGCAATCTCCGCGGCGCGATAGCCCAGTACGACTACTACCTCACCCAACCGCTGCCCCACGACTTCGGCGATCCATTCAATGGCCGCCCGCCCCCCCAAGGGCAAGAGCTGTTTGAACTGCCCCATGCGGGTGGACATACCCGCCGCCAAAATGATGCCGGCTACCCGGCTTGTCCCATCTGCTTGCATCTTTTTCAATCTACGGCCACAGACAAATCGCGCCAGTACTCACGACCCCAACCGCCGACCGGCGAGAACGCCGCTGGCCCAAGCCCATTGGAAATTGAATCCCCCCAAATCGGCGTGGACATCAACCATCTCGCCGGCAAAGTACAGGCCGGGCACCAAAAAGGATTCGAGTGTATCGGGATTGATGCTCTCGGTGGACACGCCCCCGATGGTCACTTCGGCGTAGTCAAAGGGCCTCGGGCCACTGACCGCAATCGGCCAATTCGTCAAACGCTGGGCAAGTTGCCAGCGTGCGCCCTTGCCGAGCTGATCGACCCGCTGTGCCGCGTCAAACTCCAAATGATCCAAGAGGGGCCGCACTAATTTACCGGAAAGCAGACCGGCGAAACTCAGTTCGAGCGAGCGATGGGGATGGCGCAGCCAGCGTTCTTTGAGCAATTGGCTGATTGCTTCTGGGCTGCGGCCGGGGAAAAAATTGACCCGCAGTACGGCTTGCTGTGCCCTCAACTCGGGTACCAAGCGGGCACTGAGGTTTAATATGGCAAACCCGGAAACCCCGTATTTTGTAAAGAGTAAGTCATCTGTATCAACGGCCTCGCGCCCTCCTTTGAGCGCGACGCGCACTTCGGCCCGCACCTTGAGCCCTTGCATGCGAGCGACGTATTTCTCTGGGCTGATTAGCGGCACTAATCCAGGCTTGAGTTCGGTGAGCCGATGCCCCATCGCCACGGCCAAATCCAGACCCGAGCGATCGGCTCCCAAGCGGGCGAGGCTGACGCCGCCGCTGGCCAATATCACGCGCCCACCGGTGTAGCACTGCCCCTCGGCATCGCGCAGTTCAAAGCGCGACGAGCCGGAAGCACGGCCCATGCCTACCACCTTAGCATTGGTTTTGACGCGGACACCTAGGCAATTCATGCGGTCCGCGAGCAAATCGACGACTGACTGCGCTTGATCTGACACCGGAAAGAGGCGCTGTCGCTTCTCTTCGCGGAACTCGATACCCAGATCGGCAAAAAATGCCAAGGTTTCGTCTAGGCGAAATTGGTCTAGCGCACTGCGAACAAAGCGCGGATGCGCACCGTGGTAGTGGCTGAGGTCGTCCGCCGCCCTATTCGTCAGATTGCAGCGCCCATTGCCCGAAATCAATATCTTCCGCCCCAACTTTCCGCTGCCTTCGAGCAGGGTCACTTGCTCGCCCGCCTCGGCGGCGACAATGGCCGCCAACATCCCGGCGGCCCCACCGCCGACCACTATGCAACTCCTTGATTTCAAGCAGATTTACGCACCATTAAAGTAATTAAAAACAGTAAGATATAATGGTTTTATCCCCCGGTCAAACCAAACGCCTGTCAGCTTGACACACCCTTGTTTATTCTCTATGTTGTTTTACTTTGGCAATTATGTAAAAACGAGTTGAGTCAGGACGTTCCATGGCAGACCAAACAGGGGTGGCGACGGCTAAGAGCGAGCAACAGCCCACATCCGCCAGCCAAAGCCAACCCTCGATTTTTCCCACTATCCACGAAGAAGTCGAAACCTCGATTCGCAAAGAGGGTATTTCCTTTGTCTTTGAAAGCCGCTCCGTCTCTGCCGTCGTTCGATTCATCTACACGCCCCTTGATGGAACCTTCGCCGATATCGAGGTAGAAGTCAACAATAGCCACCCAATCAAACCAGCCGAAGACGGTGGGATTGCCGTAGAAATGAGTGGTGCGACTTGGCCGCCTGACAGCGAAGAAGTAGAGCGACACTTCATTTCCTGCGAGCAAGTCGGCGATTGCGTCGAGGCCCGCTGGCAGTGGAAACTAGGAGAGGAACAAGCCAACTTCCTCTATCGGCTCCGCATCCGCGACAAGTCGCTCGTCGTAGAAATCGAGGGCGGGCAAGGCAAGGGCACCGGCCTCTCGCTTGGTCGGGCCACCGGGATCTTGCATCCGCGCTTGATCACTATCCCTTATTTCAACTTCGGCGATAACTACCCGCATATCCTCTGCACCTCGGGCTACTTCCTGTCTAGCTTTGTGGATTGGCACTACTCGCATGCTTCCTCTCTGTACGCCCTACCCGAAGCAGAATCTCAGCGCCTCGTCCAACTCAACGGCGGCTGTAGCTACGCCAGCCAAAGCGACGGCAAGCGCAGCGATTTTCAAGAGCGCTGGCTCATAACGGTCTCCACTCAATATGAAGAAGTGCTCCCAACCTTTTCCACAGCCGAGGCCAAGTCAGGCGAAACGCTAGCCGATTGGGTCTGGTACAATATTCCCTATATCGACGCATCCCAAGAAAGCTACGTCGAGTTATACGAAAACATGCGCCAGCTCAAGCTAATGGGCATTGAGCACTTGCTGGTCAACCACCCCAGCGAAACTTGGCACGATGGCGACGGCGATGCCACGCTCGTGGTGGAAGGAGCCGAAGCTAAAGGCGGCGAAGACGCCCTCGCCGAGTACCTCGATGCCCTGTCCGAATTGGGCTACCAAACTAGCCTCCAGGTCAACTATCGCCATATCGCCCCTACCAATTCCTGCTGGCAGCCCGAATTGGCAGCCCAACTCGCCGACGGCAGCCCAACCCCGACCGGACCAGCACTCTATTTGCTCAAGCCGGCGGAAGCACTAGCCCGCGCCCCCGAACACGCACGCACCATCATCGACAAATATCCCTGCGACGCCCTGTACATAAGCGAACACGCCGAAGTCCCTCCTTGGGAATTCAACGACTTCAGCGACGATGTGGTGGCAACCGGCCAATTGGCAAGTAGCTATTCCCTGCAACAGAGCGTCCTCCGCTCCCAAACTCAAGCGGGCTTGGCCATCGGCAATGGCGGCAGTCACTGGTTCTACGCCGGCCGCCTGGCCGGTTACCTTGCTCGCATGGTCGGGAAAGATCCAAGTCGCATTCCGCCGCTGGTGGACTTCGACCTGCAAAATCTCCATCCCATTGAAACCGATGCGGGGCTGGGGACCATCAACCAGTACTTTGCCGGGCACATTCCCCAAGGCGAAAAACACAGTCACAGCGCCTATCTCGACCGCTATCTCGCCGCAACCGCGGCCTTTGGTCACGCCTGTTTGCTCCCCGACCAGTTGGAGTGGGGCATCGCCTCTACGGTCAAATCCTATTACATGCTGCGCGAACTGCAAAAGCACTACCTCCGCGTCCCCGTGCGCACCATCGCCTACTGTCACAACGACCAGTTTTTGGAGACTAATGACGCGCTGCTTTCCGGCGCATTTGCCCAAGGGCAGGTGCGGGTGACGTACGACAATGGCCTCGAAATCTATGCCAACCTCGGTTGGAAGCAGCCTTGGACCGTCCACCAAGGTGATGTGGCCTATCTCCTTTCCCCAGGCTCGTTTTGCGCCTGGCAGGACTCATCGCTGCTGGTTTATTCGGCCGACACTGGCTCAGGGCACATAGACTACGCCTCTTGCGCGGACTATCTGTTCGTTGATACCCGAGGACAGCGGGGACGATTTGGCCCCGTGGAACTCGACGGTGCTGTCGCCATTAAAGAGCGCAAGTGGGAAATTGACATCGTGCCCTTTGGCTGCCAAGCCGATATAGTAATTGACGTGGGCCAGTACTGGCCAGATCGCAAACTACCCCGGTTGCGCCTGTTGGCCTTTAAGTCCGATGGCGAGGCCCCCGACGTCTATCGGGCTGAGATGGAAGGAGACCGCGTCCGCTTCAAACCACTGGAGGACGTAGTTACCTATCGCATCGCCTTGCCCGAGTGGATGGTCGAACCGGGTCGCTAGCACTTTGTCCGATTCAGCCGCCCCCTTTCTCCAAGCCTGTCGGGGCCAAGCACCGGCAGCACCTCCCATCTGGATCATGCGTCAAGCTGGCCGAATCCTCAAGCCGTACCGAGAGCTGCGCCAGCGGCACGGCGGTTCCCTGCTCAAACTTTTCAAAACCCCCGAACTCGCCGCTGAAATTACCCTTATGCCGGTCGATCTACTCGGGGTTGATGCGGCCATTCTCTTTACTGACTTAGTCACTCCCTTAGAGGCACTCGGCTGCGAATTGACCTACGCACCCGGCCCTGTTTTCGCCCACCCGATCCGCTCAGCTACCGACATCAACGGCCTCTGCAACCCCGTCCCCGAGGACGACCTCGCTTACGTCTTAGAAGCTGCGCGCCTCGCACGCAATGCCCTGCCCCCTGCGGTCCCGCTCATCGGGTATGCCGGCGGGCCTTTCACCTTAGCCACTTGGCTAGTGGAAGGGAGCCATGCCAAAGATTTTCCTGCCTTTCGCCGCATGATCCACAGCGCCCCGGTCCTCGCCCATCGACTGCTCGACCTGCTCACCGACCTCACCGGCCGCTTCTTGCGCGCCCAGATCGCAGCCGGGGCGCAAGCTGTCCAGATTTTCGACACTTCCATCGGTTTGCTGTCGCCAGCACAGTTCAACGAATTCGCTCTGCCCTATGTGCGGCGAGTCTGCCGCAGCCTCGCTGCGCTGGATGCTCCGGTCATTTACTTCCCACTTGCCGGGGCGCAAAATCTGTCCAGCTTTGGCCGCGTCGGTGCCCACGTCCTAAGCCTCGATTGGCGAATTGATCTCGATGCCGCTTACGGATTGTTCGGAGACACCATGCCTTTACAGGGCAATCTAGATCCCTGCGCCCTCTACGGCTCAGAGGCGAGCATTGCCAAGGCCGCTCAGCACATTCTAAAGCAGGGTCGGGGCCGTCCCCACATCTTCAATTTGGGACACGGCGTCTATCCAGACACGCCCTATGAAAAGGTCAAATTGCTAGTGGATGTGGTCCACCAGTTCGCGCAAACTTGAAAGGTACGGCGGATAGAACGCATGGAAGGCAAAGAAAAAGGCACGACGCGCCGGCACACTTTTTTCTGCATCGACAAAGAGCGGCACACCGCTTCGTCCAAGGTCATCAACGCCCAGCGCAAGGAGATTAATGTCTTTGGTCGGCAAGTGCTCGGCTGGATCGTGACCACCGAAGAGCCAGTCATCGACAAGGACATCTCCCTCGACGAATCAACGCACGGAGCAATGCCCCACCGCGACCCGGAATAAGGACACTAGCCCTTAGCGACCCCAGGAGAATCTGTTTTCCAACCAAGTGCCAATCTCTCGCGGCGGATCGTTCCATTTTTCGCCTGGACCGAGAAATTGCCCGCGAAAATCTTGGCGGAGATCAAAGCTCGACCACAGGTTCGGGAACTCGTCGCGGATCAATGTTGCTACTTGGTCGCTTATGCCTTGCGCGTGGTAGGAAATAACCTCGTCGGCTTCGCTCTTGTCCAAGTCTTCGGTCAAATGCTCGGCCATCCCACTACTGGCGACAAAGGTAAATTCAATCGCCGAGTCTTCGGTCAGTTTTAGGTCAATGCGGTAGGCTGGATAGCTCAATTTTAACCCCAATACGGACAGTTGTAACTGCAACCACTCGGCTTCGGTGACCTCGCGCGTGCTGTTTAGGGTTGCCCAGTCCAATTCAGCCCTAACCGCTAGGGGACTCAAAAGGGTCAACGCGAGTATCGAACACATTACCTTGTGGCCCAATGACATAGCACAACCGCCTTTCATGGAAACTGAAGCCAGCCTAGCGGCCAACTCGCTCAAACTGCGGAGGAAAAATTCTCTTCGATAAAACGAACGATGTACCGAAACGAGACCAAGCCAACCGGGCGGTCGTCATCGTCCAACAGCGGCACATGGCGAAAGCCGTGGATACTCATCAAATGCAGCGCGTGCTGCACAGCCGAATCAGCTTTGAGCGCGGTAGGCCGCGGGGTCATCAGGCTCTCGACCGCGATCTGTTCCAGACTGTTGATCAAGCCCGCCACTCGGTAGAGGACGTCGCGCTCGGTAAATATACCAATTAGCTGCCCGCCCTCATTGGTTATTAACACGCAACCGACGTGCCGCTCCTTGAGCAATGAGATGACCTTGGCCAACGAAGTAGTCGGCGACACGCAGACCATCTCCTGCAAATTGAGCGCGGAAAGCGGCTCGGTAAAAATTTTCTTGTACTCCTCGCTTCCCCAATCTCGGTACGCTTCGCTCAGGCTCTGGCCGCACTCTTGGCAGAGATCAACTCCAGAGATATTGTCGTGCGAACACGAAGGGCAAATCAATGGCTCTTCTCCTATTCGACGACCCAAGTGTCGCCGGTGCCAAATAGCGCCGCGAGGTCGCCGGTGCCCCGTTGTTGGGTCATCGCGTCGATTTGGTCGAATAGCAACTCAGTATAGGTGGGCCGGTCGAGGGCGCGTAGCACACCAAAGGGCAACGGCAGCGACGGGTATTCCATCCGGCTGAGCATATAGGCATAGCTGGCGTTTTCGCGCCCTTCGCGATGCACGACCAACTCGTCTGGGGCCACATCGCTGAGCGCGACGACCTCGGGCTCGGTACCGTTCATGCGGACGCCCCGGTCCCGATCTTTGCCAAAGATGAGGGGTTCCCCCTCTTCTAGGAACACGATATTATTGTCGCGCACATCCGAACTCGTGGTGTGTTCCCAAGCCGTGGGATTGAGCACAACGCAGTTTTGGTAGATCTCAACAAAAGCGGCCCCCTTGTGCTCGGCTGCTCGTCTGAGTACGTAGCTCAGGTGCTTGGTATTGGTGTCCTGCGAACGAGCGACAAAGGTTGCTTCGGCACTCAGCGCCACGGAGATGGGATTAAGCGGATAGTCGATCGACCCCATAGGCGTCGACGTAGTGCGGTGGCCTAGCAGTGAGGTCGGCGAGTACTGGCCTTTAGTAAGCCCATAAATGCGGTTATTGAATAGAATAATTTTTAGATCAACATTGCGCCGGAGGCTGTGCAGGAGGTGATTCCCGCCAATCGAGAGTCCGTCGCCATCGCCGGTGATGACCCAGACGCTCAAATCCGGGTTGGCCGTCTTGATGCCCGTGGCGATTGTAGGCGCACGCCCGTGGATCGAGTGAATGCCGTATGTATTCATGTAGTAGGGAAAGCGACTAGAACAGCCGATCCCAGAGACGAATACGAGGTTCTCCCGCGGAATCCCCACTTCGGGCAGCATCTTTTGCATTTGGGCCAGAATCGCGTAGTCGCCGCACCCGGGGCACCAGCGGACCTCTTGGTCGGAAACGAAATCCTTGCGGCTCAGCCCAGTTTCTATAACTGCTTCGGCCATCTCAACCTCCCTGCTCAGCTTAGCACTTGGCGAATTTTGTCGGCCACTTCCCGAATTTGGAAGGGGCATCCCTGGACCTTGTTCAGTTTGACGACGCGCACGGGAAAATGAGCTTGAAGCAACAAGGCCAATTGGCCGAGATTTAGCTCGGGCACTAACACTTGCTTGTAGCGACCGAGTACGTTGCCAAGATTGCGCGGAAACGGATTCAAGTAGCGCAGGTGTACGTAGGCCACGTCGAGGCCTTCGTCTTGGACCTGCTCAACGGCGGCGCGAATGGCACCGTAAGTCCCGCCCCAGCCCAAGACCAGCAGATCTCCTTGATCGGGACCGGTCACTTCCAGCTCGGGAATAAAATCGGCAACACCGCGAATTTTGTCGGCCCGGACGCGGACGATGCGCTCGTGGTCTTCGGGCGCGTAGGATACATTGCCCGTCACATCCTGCTTGCCCAAACCGCCGATCCGATGCTCCATCCCCGGCGTCCCCGGCACGACCCAAGGACGAGCCAAGGTCTGCGGATCGCGCATGTAGGGTTGGTAGCCGTCGGGCTCGGTGTACGGCTCGGCGTCAATGGCCGCGATTAAATCTGGATCGGGTATTTTCCACGGCTCGGAGTTATTGGCCACGTACCCATCGGATAGCAGAAAAACCGGCGTCATATAGCGAATGGCAATGCGGAAGGCCTCTATGGCCATGTCGAAGCATTCGCCCGGGGTGGCCGCAGCAAGGACCGGGATCGGGCTTTCACCGTTGCGCCCGTAGAGCACCTCCAGCAAATCGGCCTGCTCGGTCTTGGTCGGCAAGCCCGTACTGGGGCCGCCGCGCTGGACGTCAACTACTACCAGCGGCAGTTCCATAACTACGGCTAAGTTGATCGCCTCGCTCTTGAGTGCGATCCCCGGGCCGCTGCTGGCGGTAGCGGCGAGGCTGCCGGCAAAGGACGCGCCAATCACCGACCCCATAGCCGCGATTTCGTCCTCGGCTTGGAACGTGCGCACGTCGAAGTTCTTCAGCGCGGCTAAGCCCTCTAGGATGGTGCTGGCCGGTGTGATGGGATACGAGCCATAAAAGAGCGGTTTGCTGGCCTTTTGCGCGGCCGTGACCAACCCCAAGACAAGCGCCTCATTGCCGGTGATCCGCTTGTACACCCCTGGTTCGACAATCTCTCGCTTCGGCACCGAGATTTGCGTCTGAAAGGTTTCCGCCGTTTCGCCGTAGTAGTAGCCCGCTTTCAAGGCTTTCGTATTGGCCTCAACGACCTCGGGCCGACCAGCAAATTTGGTCTGGTAGAACTTGAGCGTGTAGTCAAGCGGGCGGTCGAACATCCAAAACACCAAGCCCAAGACAAAGGCATTCTTGCACATGTCCTTCGCTTGGTTGCTCATACCCTCGATGTCGGCGAGGGCATTGCGGGTCAGGGTGGTCAAAGGGACCAGATGTACGTCGTAGCCGCTGAGGCTGTCGTCTTCGAGCGGGTTTTTCTCGTACCCGGCCTTGCGCAGACCATTGCGGTTGAACGGATCGGTATTGATGATTATGGTTCCGCCCGGCTCGAGATCGGGCAAGTTGGCTTTGAGCGCCGCCGGGTTCATCGCCACTAGCACTTGGGGCGAATCGCCCGCAGTGTAGAGGTCGTTGGCGGCAAAGTTCACCTGATAGCCGCTCAGCCCGGGGATGGTCCCGGCCGGGGCGCGGATTTCAGCGGGAATGTCGGGGAAGGTACTGACGTCGTTGCCCATCACAGCCGAAGTATTGGTAAACTGACCGCCGGTTAGCTGCATCCCATCGCCCGAATCGCCGGAAAATGCGATGACTACAGATTGGCGTTCTTCTTGCGCGTATTCTCGCCTACTCCTAGATGCCGCTGGGGCCACGATTTCGGCCATGCACACGATCTCCTTAAAAAGAAAAAAATCTCAATCCGCCACGCATCCTCAAGCTCCCTCTTTGGTGCGAGCGATGCGTTCGGGGTCTGGTGGCAAATTGTAGATGTCTTCGGGGAATTGATCGGTAAGAAAGCGGATGACCTCGTGCTGGGGCAAATTCCCCTTTATGCGACCGTTTTCATCTACGATCGGCACGTTGCGGTAGTCGCCAGCATTCATCAGCCGCAGAGCACTGCTAATCGGCTGCTGGGCATCCAAGCTATGCGGATCGCAGGTCATCAATTCGGCTACTGGCCGCATCCATATCGCTGGCTGGTCCGTTACCTTGGTGAGCACATCGCGCTCGGTAAAGATCCCCACCAAGCGCCCATCCTCTTCTACGAGCGCGGCACTGACGTGTTGGTGGCGCATTTTCTTGAGTACATCCAGCACCGACTCCTGTGGCTGGCACAGGGCATACCCGTCCAAGTCTAGATGGCCGATGACCTCTTCTTGTAACTTTTGTACGACCTTCATTAAAAAGCCCCTTTCTCGGGGCTCAAATACCGCATTACTCACCTCGTTTACTCAAGTCTATATCAAGAATAAAATAGATAGGAGCGATATATACCGCAAGGTAATATGTCGCAACGAGGTTGCGATCTTTACTGCGCCAAATCTACCACCCAATCCGCGGCCGCCCGCACCATCGGATGTTGGTCCGCGACAACGACCGTGCCCCCCCGTTCCACCAACTCCCGCAAGGCCCCAACCATTGCGTCCACATCTTCTGGATGATCGCCGCTGGCTGGGTCGTCGATCAGCATCCAAGTGCGTTGGGAAGCCCGCGTCGATTCGAGCGCCAGCCGCAGCCGCAACCACTCCCCCCACTCCAGCCGCTGCACCTCTTGCCCTAAAAGAAAGTAGCCGAGGCCGCAACCGACAGCGGCCTCCAGACGCAGGCGAATTGGCTCGAGCCGGGCAAAGTGGACACAAGCCTGTTCTAAGGTCATGCCCAACACATCGGCGATGCTCGCGCCGCGTAGGGTCACCTCGCAGATTTCGCCTCGGTATCTGCGCCCCTCGCAAGCGGCACACACCAGCGCTATATCCTCCAGAAACTCCAAGTCGAAGTAACATTGACCTCGGCCCTCGCAACTAGGACAGCGGCCCCCTGGCCGATCCAACAAGAACGCGTCTCGGCCCCAACCGCGCGCGGCGGCGACCGGCGATGCGGCGTACAAGTCGGCGACGCGCTCGAAAAGGCCCAACCCCGCCAAAACCGTAGCCTTGCCGCTTGGGACTTCCACTGTTACAACTCGGCTGTTCCTCGGCATCCCCACAGCGGCGTATTTGACAGACCGCCCTTTGAGCAGTGGCAGCAAGACCTCGTGCAGTAAGCGAGTTTTGCCGCTGCCGGAAGGCCCACATACGCAGGTCAGCTTCCCGTGTGGCAGTTCAATAGCAAGCGGCCCGACCACCCCCTCCCCGCGAATGGCTAACGCTGGCTTAGCCTGCTCAACGACCCGTTTTCCAGCCGCTTCATCCCGCGCTACTTCCGTCGCCTCCCCTAGCTGCACCTGCCCTTCAGCAAACGTCCAGACTTCGTCCGCGCCTGCCACGAGTTCAGGCGTGTGATCCAACAACAGCGCCGTATTGCCGCCAGCGACGAGCCGACGCAGCCCCGCGGCGGCCGCGTCCAGCATCGCCCCGGCCAATTGGCTACCCAAACCTTCTAAAATGTAGAGGATGCCCGTTAGGCCGCTGCTGAGACAGGACGCCAATTGCAGTCGCTGCCACTCGCCAGCCCCCAGCGATTCAAGCCGACGGCCCAACGGCAGGTGCCCCAACCCCAAGCCACAGACCTCGGCGAGCGTAGCCGCTGCTTTGGCGTACCCCTGAGTCGCGGCCAGCCAATCGCGCAACGAGCCAAGGGGAGCGTCCATCAGTTCGTTTAGGGTGCGACCGTTTAGGGTCACCCGATCGGCCAAGGAATAGTCTGCGCCGAAGTCAGCCGCGATTAGCGGCTCGTACTGGCGGCCACATTCGCCGCAAGTAGGCTGCTGGTTCAAGTGCATCATCTCGCTGGTCCCATCCACCAAAATCACCGTCTGCCCCGAGGAAATAGAGCGGCTCACGCGCACGGCTTCCAAAAAGCGCACGCTGGCATTCGGGTCTGGCACTAAGCGATCCACCACTACGTGTACTTCGCTTCCATCGCTCGGCAGTGCCGGATCGTCGCCTTCCAATCGCTGGATCTGGCCGTCAATTGCGACCCGCGTAAACCCGGCCTGCACGAGTTGTTGCCACATCCCCTCGTTCCGCAAAGCCAACGGGGCCAACACCAAACAGCGGGTGTCTGCATGGACGCGGGCGACTTCGCGCTCGACCTCATCGGCTGCATAGCTGCGACAGCGACCATCGCATTCAAGGCAGTGCATCTGTCCCTCTTCCAGCATGATCTGCACCAAAATTCCGTCTAGCTGCAAGTAGTCTCCGACCGTGCGCCCGCGGCGAGGTGGCCCCAAGTAAATAGCTGGCGGCAAGCCCGAAATTTCTTCCACATCGGCGCGCACTGTTCCGCCGACGCTTTCGCGTTCGGTCGGAGACAAAGCCTGCATGTAGCGCCGACGGCTCTCCGCGTACAAGATATCTAAGGCCATAGCGCGGCGGCCGCTGCTACTGCGGCCGGTAAAGCAAATAATCTGGCCCAACGGCAAGTCCATATCGACATTGGCCAGCCCACCCGCCTGAGCACCGCGGACGCAGAGAGTAGCTTTCAAGGGTTAGCCTGCGTCATGGAATCGATTTTCGCCTGTAAGCGCATATCGTCGGGGTTGCGCGCGCGCAAAAATGCCCAGTGGGCTTCTGCTTCGCGGGAACGTCCCAAGCGCGACAGCACTTCCCCGCGCCGGTAGTGCGCCTGGCCGTGTCTGGGATTGAGTGCGAGAGCACGGGCAAAAGCATCGGCCGAGGCTTGGTCATCGCCCTGCTTGGCGTGTACCAAGCCGAGATTGAAATGCGCACGAGCATAACTAGCGTCGAGGGCGAGGGCTTGGTGGAAGTACGCGGCAGCCTCGCTCCATTGACCGAGGCGATAGTAGCACAGGCCGAGGTTGTTGTACAGGCCGGGTGAGGGCTGGGCCCGGCTAAAGGCCGCAATCGCCGCCTCGTATTCCCCCGCGCCGAAGCGGTCCAATCCGCGCTGGATGTCCGAATCACCGCCTTCTTGCTGCGCCAACACAGCCGCTAGGCCAGAGGCAGCGGGCGCAAACGACGGATCAATGAGCAGCGCTTTGCGGAACATGTTCTCAGCCGATGCCCAAGCCCCTCGGCGTTGGTACAAAGCTCCGAAATTGTAGTAATCAACGCGCTTGCGGGTCAGCCGCTCGGCCCCGGCATCTCGGTAGTTAATCGGCAGCGCGACTAAGGCCACCAATAAACACGACCCCATCAGCCGACGCCGCGCCCCGTCTGTCGCCCAAGCCGCAGCGTTGGCAATCCAACAAGCGGCGTAAAGCAAAATCACGGGCACGACGGGCAAGCGATATTCCGAAGACGTGAAAAACAGCAGGCACGCGGCCAGATAGCTTGCCAAATACAAATCCAGCAGAGTAGAGCGACGACTAGCGACCCAGCCCGCCAGCGCCAGCGGAGCCACCACCCCCCACCCCAACACTAACCAGCGCAACAGGGGCACAAAATCCCGTGCCAAGTACAAACTCAGGTTGTTTTGCGCCTCGACTCTGTTCCAGAACATGTAGAGTTTGCGGCCTTGTAAGGCCAGATACGCGCGGGGATTTTCTACGGCAAAGCGCAAGCCGGCCACCAGCCAGTAGCTAGAGGCTTCCGCCGGGGTCAGTTCTTGGCCCGTGCGTATTTCGGCCTCGCGGATAAATGCCTCGCGTTCCAAATCCGGCTCGGCGCTGGGCAGGAAATCGACTTGTGCATAGATGCCGTTGGCCTCGGGGTGATTCCCCACATAGAAGTTCATCCCGGCTGAGGACGTGGTCAGCAGCCACTCGCCGCCAACGAGATAATTGCGGCAAGCCACGGTACCTACCACGAGGCCACAGCCCGCGACCACCAATCCCCACTGCCGCCAGCCGCGCCGTCCCCCCTGCGCGACAAACCAGCCCGCGACTGCTGCGACAAATAGCAAGACCATGGGCCGCGCCGTAGCCGAAAGCCCCAATAGCAGGCCCGCGGCCAACAGCCAACGCACTGCACCTTGCACGTGTGCCAAGCAATTCAAAGCCGCGAGATTCAAAAAGGTGATCGGTGCGGCGGTTAGCAGCGCCCCGTCGTAGAACACATAGGGCTGGTAAATCGCTGCCAAGCCTGCGGCCAACAGGCCAATTTGCACACACCACAATTTCCGGCCCAGCGCGTAGATCAAATAGCAGCTACCCGTCCCCAGCGCCGCCTGCACCAAGCCAACCCACCAGTATTCAGCACCCAACAGCGCGTAAATGGCGGCCAAAAAGTAGGGGTAAAACGGATTCATAAAAAACGGACGGGCGCCCAGCCAATCACCTGCGACAATAGCGCGGGCGCGGCGGTCGTAGAACTCAGAGTCAATCAGGAGGACGTCGAACAGCGGCGTATCAACCGCTTGGTAGAGATAAGCTAAGCGCACGCCGAGGGCGGCGATTAGAATAGCCCAGAGAATGGCTTCTTCCCGCCTTAGCTGCACCGGGCCGACACCTATAGTTTGCATACTATCAATTGACTTAGCCGCTGCGCGACCTCAAGCTATGGCCTTACTTCGCATCGCAAATCCCCTCAGCCACACCGCAGCCGCGTCACGGCTGCAAAACCCAATAGTGGAACGAAACAATCGGCCGCAGATCGCCGCCAAAGTGGAGCGGTTGCGTCTCAATCTCGACGCGGCTGCTCACCTCCGCAGCCGCTAGCTGGCCGACAGCCAGTTCGAGCCACCGACGGCCCCGTCCCCCCGGCAGTTCCACATTGGCAATTTTCTTTCCATTAGCGATCACCGCAAAGTGCTGAGCAATGCCCGTAACCGTGCGCATGATCACCGTCGCCGGTCGACCAGCGTTCAGCACCACCTCCATCCGCTCACCCCCCGTTACCGTCCGCCCCCCATCAATGTACACGGCTTGGGGATCGTCGGTCGCGCTCAGCGCCATCAACAGGTTCGTCTCCCCGCTGCCGGGCACCCACACTTTAGATTGGTAGCCGTGCCGACGTTCACTTGCCAAATCGGCCACATCCACTTTGTCAGCCACTCGCCAGCCTTCCTCTAAGAGCGTCCGATTACGTATGACTTCACCGCTGAGGTCTGCGGCCCAACGCGCCTGATACAACACCTTCTCCGCGTCTATAATCGACGGCTCAAAGACGCGGATGCGGTGCAGCGGCTGCAAAAAGAGGCCCTCGGGAAAATTGAACCAATTGGGGAAAATGGCAAAGTACTGCGGCCGCTGGTCCGGCGGCATAGCTTCCAGCCGCTCAAATAGCGACCCGCTCCCGTGCCGCCAAGGAGTGCTGTTCCCAGCCGAGGTCAACCCGACTAAGTCAATGGTTTGGCGACGGCTGAAGTAACGCAGGGCACCAGCGTCGTTGACGGCGATGCGCGCGTCGGGCGGCAACTCGGCGTCTATAAAGCGCGCCATCTCGACTTGCTGATTGCGGATGTCGCTGCAATTTTCCCCGTACGCAACCGCGAAAAACCCCACCGACATCAACCCCCACAAGCCGAAAAAGCAAGCTAATCCCCGCGCCAGTTTGCTACCCCATTCCCCCCCAACCGCGGCCAACCGCCCCAAGCCCAAAGCAGCAAAGAGAATATAGAGCGGCAGGAAGGGCTGCTGATAGCGATTGAAGTGGGCGTCGTATTCGACGAGAGTGCAAGTTAGGAGAACGCCGCCGACAAACCACGTTCCCCCCAACGCTGCCACCCCAAACCGCCTCTCGGACAGCTCGCCCCAGAGCCGATAGCTGAGCTCGGCCAAAACAAAGAGCGCGACAAACGGAGCAAACACCATGCGGCGATAGTTGCCGTCGTACGCGTATAAATTGACGCTAGTCTGATGGCCCAGCGACCCGGTGAGGAGCCCTTTGACAAATTCGGCGAAGTCGAAAAAAACGGCTCGGAGCTGCTCGGGCAACGAGCCGTGCGGTTCGGCAAAGCGCCATTTAGCCTCGACCCCAGACGCCCCGGCCTCTCCCGTACACCAAGCCAACAGCAGAGCTTGCAGCACGTATGCCCCCAAAGGCCCCCCCCACTGCCAATGCAATGCCCGGCGATAGGCAACTAGCACCAGCAGCAGCAAGACCAAGGCAATCCCCTCGGGCCGCGCCAGCACCAACAGGACCGCCGCCAGTGGAGCACGTCGATCTCCTATTAGGTACAGATGCAGGGTCAGCAAAATGGAAAAGGAAAAGAGGCCGATCGCCATGCCACTGTAGTAGCCCCACAGCAGCGGACCGCACAACAGCAACAGCAACGCGGCCACCCAGCCGCTGAAAGAACCACTCAACTTGCGGCCCAGCAACAGGAGCAGCCAAGCACTCAGCCCAAGCCACCCAGCCCCCAATGCCAACGCGTACAGCACAATCCCCATCCCATCCAGCCCCAGCCAAAAACCCGGCACCAGCAGCAAGGTGTATAGCAAACTAGTCGCGCCAGCCGTTGGCTCAGCACCGGTATTGTATTCGAGGAAGTGCCCTTGGGCCGCTTGCCGCGCGTATTGGAAATAGATGAAGGAATCGTCCAGCGGTAAGGCCAAGCGGCCACCCGTGTGGTAGAGCATAGAGGCCGCAAAGACCAAAAGCCACAACAGGGCCACGCCCCAGAGAATGGCCCACTCCCGTCGAATGGCATTCATCACCTATTGATCCGCATCCCAGTTCATGTCGTCTGCTGTAATGAGCACAAAATTGGGTCTATTCACAAAGGATTTGCCTCTCTAAATGGATGCGCATGAGTGGAGGATTGGAAAGGCGGGTGGAGTTGTTGCACAGTGTCGAGTATAATATAGATTGCTCCTAGCGGAGGCCTACTCATCCCATCCTAATCCATCGGAAGAACCATGCGCTCACTTTACTTCCTATCCCCGTGGCTACTCGTCCCGGTCGCCCTTTTCGCAGCCCCTCCCTTTGATCATGGTCCCTTCGACCAAGTGCTACGAGAATACGTGGATGACCAAGGCTTGGTCCGCTATGCTGCCCTAGCCGAAAACCGCGCCCTGCTCGATGCCTACGTCGATAGTCTCGGCCACGCCAGCCCCGAAACGCATCCCAACCGCTTCCCCACCCGCGAACACGAGCTAGCCTACTGGATCAATGCGTACAACGCCTTTACTCTGCGGGGCGTCATCGACGCTTATCCCGTCGCCAGCGTCATGGACGCCTTTGTGGCCAGCGGCTTTTTCAACCGCCAGACCTTTGTCGCCGGGGGACGCGAAATGACGCTAGATCACGTTGAAAACCAAATCATCCGCCCGACCTACCAAGATCCGCGCATTCACTTTGCGGTCAACTGCGCGGCCCTGAGCTGCCCGCAACTGGAAAATCGGGCCTTTACCGGCCCCGATCTCGACGCCCGCTTGGAAAGGGCCCTAACGCGCTTTGCCCAAGACTCCAACCACGTACGCCGGCAAGGAGAGCAACTCCTGCTGTCCAAGATTCTCGACTGGTACGGAGAAGACTTCTCGGTTTGGTTCCCGTCTGACCGCCCCAATCCCGAAAACATGCCCACTATCGTCAACTACCTGCGCCCATATCTTCCCCCGGACCTAGCCGTTGGGCTAACCGAAGATATAACCATCGAATACAACGACTACGACTGGACGCTCAACGAGGACAAAGAAACGGGAAGTCCCCGCCCAGCGGCAGACTCCCCGTAATCTTCCCAACGCCGTTGGGGAATTTTAAAAAAAGAACGGATTGTTCTCCCGTTCTTCCCCCACAGTAGTAGCCGGTCCATGGCCGGGAAAGAGCGCGACATTCGCGTCTAGCGCGAGCAGTTTCTCGGCCACTGCTTGGCACTGCATTCGATAGTTGCTCACGCTGCGAGTACCCCCAAGTGAACCAGCGAAAAGTGCGTCCCCAACAAAGGCCATTTCCTCGTGGACTAAGCTGATGCCGCCCACCGTATGTCCGGGCGTAGAGCGAACCTCAAAGCGCAGTTGGCCGATGTCGACGACGTCGCCTGCTGCTAGTTCGCCTTCGATTTGGCTGGCCAAACTGCCCATTAGAGCCAAGTCGCCGCGGTGAATCCGCGCTGGCGCGGCCGTGGCGCGACCGACCGCGGCGAGGGCACTGATGTGGTCTTGGTGGCCATGCGTCAGCAAAATCTGTTCGACCGTTAGCCCAGAGGCGGCCACGCACTGGAGAATTTTATCCGCGTCGAATCCAGGGTCGATGATCGCGGCTCGGCCCGTTGCCGCACAGCCGACGATGTAGCCGTTCATCAGAAAGCCGCTGCCGAGCACCTTCATCTCCACCTGCGCCCCGGCCATCGCACGGCCCGTTGGCTGACGCGGAAAAAATGCCTGCGCTGCACTTCCCTGCAACTTGCCCGGGTGCAAGCCGAGCACTTGGGCCAGCCGCTCAATGGTGGCTGCGGTCGGGACCAGTTCGCAGTCTTCGATCTTGGCAATATCCGCAACCGTCAACTCTACTTGGTCAGCTAACGCTGCGACCGCAATCTCCTGCCCTCGCCGGGCTTTGGCGACGACGTCGCCGAATTCATCTTCTAATTGTGTATACATGTTCCTCTAGCATCTAAGGCTCGACTGAGCCAACTTGCAAACTGCTTAAGAAATCATCAAAACTGGCGGCCCATTGCGCGACAGTCTGGGCCGGTCCAGTCATCTTGAAAAACACCGTGCCCGAGCGATGGACCGCAATGGCCCCGAGCATCCGATAGCCGGGTTGCGGCTCTGGGTCCCCCATGCCCATGCCGGCGGAGAAGGTGCCGCTGACATCCACTCCAGTTATTTCGATATCTCCCACTTGTCGCGTCCAACGCCGCCCTTGGGCCGATTGGCTGTCCTCCTGTGTGAACTGGCCATACCAGCGCTCAATGTTGGCTTCGACGCTTCCGCCTTGCCCTGGGCCAAAGAAAAATATGCCCAGCGTCGCTTCGCCGGCCGGGCCGGGCAGGCCGTATTGGGCCACCCGCATGGAACTAGACGGCTGTTGCGCCACCCAACCTCCGGGAGCCACCGCGCTTAGCGGCCCCAGTGCTTGTCGGCCGCTCGCCTCGCTCGATGGCTGCCCTCGCGTCGTGGAGCGGGCAGTAAATCCCCGCTCGGCGAGGGCCGCTGCCGGCTCTTGGTCGCTGAAATTTTGGCTGCACCCGATGGTCCCGAATAGCCCAGAGAAGATCCACATAGATCGGCTCCGAAATCGAAAAATGTTCTTTAGCATCACAAATTCCCCCAAGCAATGAAGCTGGCACTAGTCGCTAGCACGACCAAACTCTCTAAGTAAAACCAAACCTTGTTTTGCGTCCGCCGTTGTTGTCTTTTGGACGGCTTCCGTCTAGACCAGAGCGCGAGAATAAGGCCGTTCTCGCACGTACTGTCAACTTTCTCTCAATGTGCTTTTTGTGCAGACTGTGGTTTGACAAATCAGCGCTTTATCGGTTAAGATAGCCACCCAATCGCCCTAGCCCATCTAGCCCATGTTGTGCTAAAGCCGCCCAGATCTCTCGCTCTCAGCCGGACGTACGCACACCGCAGACGACCTTCCACTGGTGTGGACATCCACCTAGGCTGACCCAAGGCCGGTATTGCGCGGTACTATTGCCTGCGGAGCGGCAGAAGGTCCTTACGAGTTGTCTGGGGGATTAGGACAGTGCTTTTGCTAGTGCGAACCTTTTGGCATAATCGGAGCGTCTATTGACAAACCAACGCAAAAGGAGGAGCCATGAACTCCCAACTACTCATTCTACTCGGCGCGGCCCTGTGTGCGCTTAACATTCAAACCAGTCGCGCCCAACACTACGCCCAAGCGACGTTTGCCGGGGGGTGCTTCTGGTGCATCGAAGCACCCTTTGACAAGGTCGATGGAGTCGTCTCAGCCGTTTCCGGCTACACCGGCGGCGAGCGCGAAAACCCGACCTACAAGCAAGTCAGTTCCGGCGCGACCCAGCACCTAGAATCCGTGTTGGTTACCTTTGATCCCGAGGCCGTTTCTTACAGCCAACTTCTCGCCATCTACTGGCGTCAATTCGACCCCACGGACCCAAGGGGGTCCTTTTACGACCGCGGTCATCAATATACTTCGGCCATATTTTACCACGACGAAGAGCAACGCGCCTTAGCCGAAGCCAGCAAACAAGCCCTCGACGAGTCGGGCCGCTTTGACAAACCCATCGTCACGCCCATCCGCCCAGCCACCACCTTTTATCCGGCCGAGGAATATCACCAAGACTACTATTTAAAGAATCCCCAGCACTACAAGCGCTATCGCCAAGGGTCGGGCCGCGACCGCTTTATCGAAGAGACATGGGGCAAAGACCTGCCGACGCCAATGACCAGCCGCCAATATGTCAAACCTTCCATCGATTCCTTGCGCACCAAACTCACGGACTTGCAATTTCGAGTCACGCAAGAAGATGCCACCGAGCGACCTTTCCACAATCTGTATTGGGACAACAAGGCCGCGGGTATCTACATCGATATTGTTTCCGGCGAACCCCTCTTTAGCTCGCAGCACAAGTTCAAATCCGGTACTGGCTGGCCTAGCTTTACCCAGCCGCTAGAGCCAGACCACATCGTCGAGCACACCGACAATTCGCTGTTTATGACCCGCGTCGAGGTGCGCAGCAAATACGCCGACTCGCATCTCGGGCACGTCTTTACGGATGGTCCGCCCCCTACTGGGCTGCGCTACTGCATCAACTCGGCAGCCCTGCGCTTTATTCCCGTCGAGGATTTGGCCAAGGAAGGCTACGGCGAGTACTCGGCTCTGTTTAAGTAAGCGCAGGGGCCTTACGC
The DNA here is from genome assembly GCA_965116045.1 of Candidatus Latescibacterota bacterium. Classification (GTDB taxonomy): domain Bacteria; phylum Latescibacterota; class UBA2968; order UBA8231; family UBA8231. The sequence goes on from OZ220478.1 coordinate 773,738, forward strand.
GCATGGCAAAAATGCAAACAGCCGGACAACGTTACCCATAATCGGGCTCGGTTGGTCCGGCTGTTTTTTAGTGGCTCCGCGGGTAGGATTCGAACCTACGACCAAGTGGTTAACAGCCACCCGCTCTGCCAGCTGAGCTACCGCGGAATAGACAAATATACTAACGAAAAATCGGACAAAAATCAAATAAGGCCAAGCCACTAGCGGCCTTGTGCGCCCACTTTTTCGCCCCGCAGCAGCGGATAATTAGTCAGTCCGCGTAGTACTCCTTGAGAGAATCGCAGCGAGCAGGGTGGCGGAGCTTCTGCAGGGCCTTTTCCTTGATTTGCCGAACCCGCTCCCGCGTCCGCCCGACATAGGCTCCGATCTTCTCCAAGGTCATCGGCTCGTGTCCATCCAATCCATAGTACATCTTCAAGACGCGGACCTCACCCTCGGTCAGGGCGTGCATGGCGTTGTAGATTTCCTCTTTGAGCCCGTCGCTGGAGAGAGTCTCATCGCTGGATGGCTGCCTAGAATCGGGAATCAGATCGCCGAAACAGCGATCCGGTTCGGATTCGTCGCAGGGCATCTCCAGCGAAACCGGCCTTTGGGCCAACCGCAACAGAAGATCCATGTCGCTAGGTTCGACATCTAGCTCTTCGGCTATTTCCTCTATTTCCGGGGGACGCCCTAGCCCCTGTTCGAGCTTGTTGAGCACTCTGTTGACGCGCGTCAACTCGCCGATGCGATTCAGCGGCAACCGCACGATGCGCGACTGATTGGCCAACGCTTGCAGGATCGACTGGCGAATCCACCACACGGCATAAGAAATGAATTTGAAGCCCTTCGTGCCGTCAAAGCGCTTGGCGGCGATAATAAGCCCCAAGTTCCCTTCGTTGATCAGATCCGAAAGTGGCAGGCCCAAATTCTGATATTGCTTCGCCACGCTTACGACAAAGCGCAGGTTCGCTTTGACCAAATCGGATAAGGCTTCTTCATCGCCCTCTTTTATTTGCTGAGCGATAGCCACTTCGTCCTCGGAAGATAGCCCGACGGCATCTTCGATCTCGTGAAAATACTGATCAACAATAGAATCGGTCTGCAAGGTAGTCATAACTTGACGCCTCCTGTTGCTAATGAGCCAGTATGGGGACTCTTGGCTGCATTAAGCTATGATGGTACCTAATATGGACGAACAGGGAGCCGGATGTGGGGGAAATACATCCGAAAGCAACGCGGTTTTGAACAAACCCGCAGAGGATTCAGGATAATATAGGGGTTAATATTCTATAATCAACTGTTTTTTTGTACGCTTGACGATTTGGGGTTAGTTCAATCTAGGCCGATAGCTTCTTTGGCTAGCCGGACACAGCGCTCGACATCGTAATCTCGCAAAATGGTGATTTTCTGGGTTTCCAATGAGCCTTCGGCGTGGATGGCCAGTAGCTCATTGTAACCACCAAAGGTTGAAGCCGTCAGGTCGCGCACCAAGTTGATTGCCTTCAGTCGCGCCTCAGCATCGGTGCCGCGGCCACCGCCCAAGAAGTGTTCGATATAGCTTTTGGTCTCGGGATTGGCTAAGTCTTCTTCCGACGGCCCGGTGACCACCAACCCTCCGGCAATATCCTGGACCCAAGACACGGCTTGGTGATAGTTATTGGCAAAGTGGAATTTGGCCAAGTTGGTAAAGACGATATTGGGCACAGCCGTGCCGTTTGCCGCGATGCGACAATCATGGGCCGCGGCCAAGGTCAGCCCGCGGACCGTTTCGGCATAGGTGATGAGCTTGGTCAGTTTCTCGCGCACGTGGCCAGCCTTGGCGATGCCGTTATAGTGGGCTAGGAGTGCCGCTGCTCCGATAAAGAGATCGCACAGTGGCGGTTTGTACGAGGCGGCCGTAAAACGGTGAAATTCGACGAAGGCGTTGGCCAGCGGCCCGGCGTATTGCCATTCCCCTTTGAGGAAAACGCGCTCGTTGGGAATAAAAACATCGTCGAAAATCGTCAGCGTGTCGATCATGCGGTGCTTGGAACTGACCGGGTGATGGAACTGGCTCACCGGCGGCGAGCCAAAGGGACTGGCGATTAGCTTGAGCCCCGGCGCATTGACCGGCGTGGCAAAGGCAACCGCATAGGCTGCGTCCTCCTCCTTGAGCGCACGAGTCGGCAAGACGATGAGTTCATCGACATACGGAGCACATGTCGTATGGGCTTTAGCCCCGCGCACCACGATCCCATCGCTCCGCTCCTCAACGATGTGGACATAGTAATCAGGATGCACTTGCTGCGACGGCAAGAGGTTGCGGTCGCCTTTTACGTCGGTTTGGGCCACGGCCAAGCTCAGGTCGCGCTGCTTGCACGCGCGGTGGAAGGCTTGCACCCGCACATTGTATTGTCCACCAGCATTTTTATCTAAATGGTCAGAGACCAAGTCGAGGGCGAAGAGCGCATCAGTGCCAATTTCCTTTATTAGCAACACCACGCTGTTGCCCAGCCGCGTCGAAAGCTCAATCATCTCGCGTCGGTTGAGCAAATCTGTGGCATCCGTCGGTGTCTTAAAGTAGCGACTGACAGGTTCGCCGAGTTTCTCATCCATCCAAGTCATTAGGTCGCGGTGTGCAGGGTCCTCGGCCAGTTCAAAATCCAAGGCAACGTGATCCACCCCAATTCCTAAGTCGTCATGCGCGGTTACGTCTTCGACCCGCTCTCCCCGATGATACACTTCGCGCCCGTCGCACAAGCCCTCCTTAAATTCGTCGGCACTACGCAAGCCCATAAAGTCCCCTTCTCTTTCAATTTCTCAATGGTTTGCCTGTGCGCAGCATGTGCGCGATTCGTTCTCGCGTACCTTCGGTGCCGCACAACTGCAGAAAGACCTCGCGTTCCAAATTGAGCAAGTCGCACTCCTCTACTTCCCGGCGCACTCCACCACCTCCGGTGAGCACCCTCGCCAGACCATGCCCTACGACTACGTCGTGCTCGCTGAGCTGCCCAGCAGCCCGGCCGGCATCTATGCGCTCGTGCAAAAACGCCAATCCTTCGTCGCCAGTGACCTCGACTCCACCTGATGCGCTAGCACAGTAGCCTGCGGCGAGTAGGTTGTGCAGTTTGGCTACGGCCCGTTTTAAGAGTTGCCCCTCGCCAAAGACAATCTCATCCTTCGCGGCGAGCAGGCCCCATGCTCGGGCCTCGAAGGCGTTGGCACTGAAATTGCCGGCAAAAATCGTCTCAAACGCGGATTTTATGTCGCTTGATTCGCGCCGCACCATCTCCGCACAACCGCCGCTACCGGGGATCAAGCCGACCTTGGTCTCCACCAAACCCATGCCTAATTCAGCCGCCGCCACGCGCCCATCAGCACCCAAGGCAAACTCGCACCCGCCGCCCAGCGCCAAACCACGGAGGGCCGCGACGACCGGAAAAGGCGCGTAGCGCAGCGCTTGCACGGCCTCTTGGAAGGCCGCGACAAATGTGTCTAGTTCCGCCCAGTCGCTCTCATCGACGAGCTTGGCCACGTGCTTCAAGTCGGCACCGACCGAGAACAGGGAGCCAGCACCAGCGAGCACCAAGCCGGTAAAGGAGGCTGTATCAACCGCGTAATGGACGGCTTCCAGCGCCGCTGGCCCCAAGGCATTCATCTTGCCGCTGAAAACCAATGCCCCCAAGCCCTCGTCCAACTCAACGAAGTATGCTCCGTCATTGGACCAGATGGCTCGCTCGGCAGCTAGCTTATCCCAATCGTTGGCTGGCGACCGCCAGCTTTCGCGCCGCAACCGAGTCGGCGAGAACGCACCTTGTTTGTGGTAAAAGTGCGTCTCATCCGCATCGAGCAATTGGCGGGCAAGTTCGGGTACGCGTTGCTGGTTGGCTGTCAGAACACTGACGACTTCTTCGACGCCGAAGAGATCCCACAACTCAAAAGGCCCTAGTGCCCAGTTAAATCCCCAGCGCATCGCTTGGTCAATCTGGCCGATATCATCGGCTATGTCGGCGGCGTGCTCGGCGGCGTAGGCCAGCACCGCCGTGAGATGCGCCCTCCCAAGTTGGCCCCACGGGCCTGAATCGTCCCATAAAGCAAGGAGGCGGCGCTCCGGTGAACGCTCGCTCAGTGCCGATTCCAAGGTGCCCAACTCCACCTTTTGCACGGGGTGATAGGCAAAGGTATCCAAATCGAGGGCCTCAATGCCCATCTCGGCCTTGCGGTAAAACCCGGCATTGACCTTGGCCCCAAGCGAGTTATCCGCCAACATGCGTCGATAAAATGCCGGTAGCGCAAAAAGCGACCGCCACGGGTCCTCCGTCAATCCCTCGTAACTGGTTTCGGCCACGTGCGAGACTGTGTCCAAGCCCACGATGTCGCAGACGCGCAAGGTCGCGCTTGGAGGCCGCCCCATCAAGGGACCAGTCAGTGCGTCCACTTCGGCCACGCTCAGCCCGTCCCGCTCCATCCGCTGCAACATGTCGCAGACAGCAAAAATCCACAGGCGATTGCCGATAAAATTAGGCGTGTCCCGGCCACGGACTACGCCCTTGCCCAATTCCTCAGTGAGAAAATCCACTATCTGCTGAACGATGGCTGCGTCGGTGTCCGGCCCGGGGATGACTTCGACCAACTTCATGTAACGCGGCGGATTGAAGAAATGGACCCCGAGGAAGCGGCGGCAAAACTCCGGTGCCCTGCCGCGTACCAACTCAGCGATAGATAGCCCCGAGGTATTGCTACTGATGACTAAGCCGTCGTGCAGGTACGGCTCCAGTTGAGCCAGCAACGCTCGCTTGGGCGCACTTTCTTCTACAACAGCTTCGATGACCCAATCGGCCTCTCCAACGCAGGCTAAATCTTCTAAGTTCCCTAGCTGGATGTGTTGGGCCATCTCCGCTAGATAGAAAGCGGGAGGTCGGCTCGCGCGGGCTTTCTCCAACCCCTGACGCGCCCGGCCCACCTCATCATCTGCCAGTGGCAAGTCGAGGAGGTGCACCTTGTGGCCCGCACAGGCAAGCAGAGCCGCGATTTGCCCCCCCATGACTCCAGCACCGAGCACCACCACATTTTTCGCTTCTTCAGCCATTTTCTTCCCTCATAGGAAAGAGGGAAAGTTGATCTGAATTGGACGCCACCGCCCTTCCCCGTAAGAGCACCAATCCTTCGTGGTGCAAAGCTAACCAGCGCTCTATCTCACTCGGGCGAAACCGCACTAGCTTGCCAAATCTATAATGGGGAATCTGACCGCGACGGACCATGCGCCGCACCGTGGATGGAGAACAGCGGAGATAGGCGGCGACCTCTCTGGCGATCATCATCTTTTTCTGCACCATAGCTCTGCATCCCAGTGCTCAGCAACGGAGAAGTCGGTCGGCTACAAAGAAATTGTTGTCAGTCTCCTGAATGGAAACTTCAATGTGGTACTGACAGCCACGCTGTGGGAATAGCCCCTGCAATACCTCAACCGCTTGGTCGAGGCAGTACTCGGCCACGTTTTCCACACTCGGATTTTCACCTGGCATGACCACGACGCCCTGTGGGTCGAAGAGCTTGGCGTCGAGAAAGGTCGCATCTCGTGCGGAAACCAACATCTTGTGATCCAAGAATTTGAAGATGTCTTTAAGCGCACCGAAGTCAACGGACATATCCAGTTTTTCCAGCCGCGGAAAACGCTCGGTGCGAATGACGAATGCTCCGTGCCAAGTATGCCCGTGGACGTAGGCACATTTGCCGTCGTAGTCTAGCTGCCGATGGGCGGCATGGAATTTACCTAGGGCCTTAATGGTCTCCATCCGGGCTATCCCCCTCACCCCTTGCCAGCGTTTTCTCCAAGCGAGTGCGGTAGAACCAAGTCCCTACCGATGTGAGAGCCTGTAACGCAATGACGTAGTAGAGCACCTTGCCAGCAGTTCGCACCCACTCGGCTGTCGAGACCGTGGTTAGGATGATAATCAGCACAAAAGCCCCGAGTATGATCCCAGTGTTAATGCGGAGTATCTTCTGGCATAGCACCAGTGCTTTGTGTAGTGCTGCGTTGGTGTTTTGCGCCATAAATTTATCCGGCCCGCCCCGCGACCCACTCCTGGGCCAGTCGCCGGGCGCAGCGATCCTCGTCTAATATGGATTCGGGCGAAACCGCTTCCGGTGTGCCGCAGTGTGCTAACACATCGCAGTTTAGGTCGGCGATATCGAGAAATCCGATTTTCCGCGCCAAAAAAGCCCTCACCGCCTCCTCGTTGGCCGCATTGAGCACGGCGGGAAAAGTCCCGCCACTCCGGCCTGCTTCGTAACACAAATCCAAACAGGGAAAATTCGCTCGGTCTGGCGCGGCGAAACTTAGTTGCCCCACTTGTTTGAGGTCGAGATTGTCGAGGGGAACCTCCCGCCGCTCTGGATGAGTCAGCGCGTATTGGATCGGCAGCATCATATCGGTCTTGCCCATGTGCGCCACCAGCGATCCATCGGCGAATTCAACCAGCGCATGCACAACCGACTGACGGTGGACGACCACATCCACTTGTTCCACCGCCACGCCAAATAGCCAAGCCGCCTCAATGACTTCAAAGCCTTTGTTCATCAGGGTTGCCGAATCCACGCTGATCTTGGCACCCATTTTCCAAGTGGGATGATCAATGGCCTGCTCTGGGGTAATATTACGCATCTGCTCGCGACTGCGCCCCCAAAACGGCCCTCCAGAGGCCGTGAGAATTATCCGCTTCAGGCTCTTGCGATCTTCGCCTTTTAGGCACTGCCAAATGGCGTTAGGCTCACTGTCCAATGGCAGCACAGCCCCTCCACCACGCTCGGCTTGCTGCAAGATCAAACCACCCGCCATGACCAACGGTTCTTTATTAGCCATGGCCACGGTCTTGCCCTGTGCCAACGCCGCCAGCGTCGGAGCGAGGCCGACAGCACCGACCAGCCCGTTGAGCACTAGATCTGCTTCCGGCATGGTAGCCAGTTCACACAGCCCCTCTGCACCGCAAACCACCTCGGCCTGCGGCACTGCGCTCTGCACCCACTTTCTGGCCTCGGTATCTAGAACGCAAATTTTTTGCGGCTGCCAGCAACGCGCACGCGCGACCAGTTTTTTGACCTTGGACCCACCAGACAAGCCCACGATCTCGTACCTATTTCCCAAGTTTTCGAGGACTTTGAAACATGTGTCGCCAATGGACCCGGTACAGCCGAGGACGACGATTTTTTTAGGGTCGTCAACCAACTTAGCTGCTGGCACTCCCTCTGCGGCCTCCGTTGCGCGGGCTACGACCATTCCTATTGCGCCCATCGCTGTTGCGCCGATCACCACGGCTCTGCTCGGTATGGCGCACCACCTGCGTCTGGCGCACCACCACGACCTTGACTTGGCCAGCAAAGGTCAACTCGGTCTTGACGCGCTCGGCGATATCGAATGCCAGCATCTCGGCGTCTTCGTCCCCGATCTGTTCGCCACAAACCATGACGCGGAGCTCGCGGCCGGCGTTGATGGCGTACACGTCTGTGACTCCCGCAAACGAATTCGCGATTTCTTCCAAACGCATAATGCGGCGGGTATAACCTTCGAAGTCATCGCGCCGTCCTCCGGGCCGTATCGACGATATAGTATCAGCCGCCTTGACCAAGAAGCAGATCGGCGAAAGACGATCGTGGTCCTCGTGGTGCTCAGCGATGACTTCCTTGACGGTCTGATGCTCGTCGAATTGCTCGCCTAGCTTGATACCCAATTCGACGTGGCCTCCTTCTAGTTCCTTGCTGACGGTCTTACCGATATCGTGCAAAAGGCCTGCCCGCTTGGCCAACGACACATCCAATCCGACCTCGGCAGCCATCCCTCCGGCTAAATGGGCGACCTCTAGGCAGTGCTGTAAAAGGTTTTGTCCAAAACTAGCGCGATATTTGAGCATACCCACATAATAGGGCAAATCAGTGTGGTACTGACTAGCTCCAATCTCGCTGAGGGCACTCTTACCGACATCAACCATATCTTGGTTTAGAGTCTTGCGGCACTCCTCTACTACTTCCTCAATCTTGGTTGGAGTGAAACCGCCACTGCTGATTAGCTGCTGCATGGCACGGCTAGCCACTTCGCGCCGCGCCGGATCGTAGGACGAAAGCAACACGGCATCAGGTGTATCATCAACCACGACTTTGACTCCGGTCGCCGTCTCAAACGCACGCACGTTGCGTCCTTCCTTGCCGATAATGCGACTTTTGATTCCTTCGTTGGGCAAGGGCACGGCCGAGGTGACCAAGTGGATGGTCTCTTCAACGGCACAACGCTGAACAGCTTGGGCGATGATTTTTTTAGCTTCTCGGTCCGATTCTTCCTTAGCCTTGGTGCGCTCGCTGCGGATCATAGCCGCAGCTCGTCCGCGGACCTCGCTGGCCAGCTCCTCCATCATCTGTTCGCGCGCCTTGTCTGCGGGTAGCCCGCTGGCCAATTCTAGACGCTGCTGATACTCAACGCCCATTTGGCCCAGTTCCTTTTCTTTTTCTTTTATGGTCCGTTCGCGCTGGCCAAGCCGCTGCTCCTGATTCTTGAGACGATTCCACGCCCGGTTCTGTTCTTCTTTCTGGCTATTGAGGTCGCGCACGAGCTTCGCCAAGCTCTTGTCGCGGCGGTTCAGATCGGCCAATTGATCTTCTAACTCGGCCTCTTGGCGGGCTTTGGTTTTATGCCAGTCATCCCGTTCTTCAAGCAAACTCATCCGCACTGCGCGCTCCTCTTCGGCTAGCTGCTGCCGAACTCGGTCTTCTGCCTCTTGCTCCACTTGGGGCAAGAGGCCCCTTTTTAATTGATAACTCAGCAGAAAACCCAGACCACCGCCCAAAGCGAGCAGGCCCAAGCCCACTAATGTTTGGATCATATCTGGATATTCCATTGCTGTACACCCTGATGGTATTAAGGTTCAATTTTGCTAATAGATAAGACATACGAGCCCACAAGGGCAAATACCAGTCCTTGTGCCTACCCGCTCGCTACATCTGACAGGCGGCTTCTAACGCCGCTTGCCGCATAGCCGTACGCTCGGCTGGATCGCTCCAACACTGGGCGGTCAGCGGGTCGAGCGCATCTAAGGGATCGTAGTAAAAGAAGAACTCGCCGGGCCGCACGGCTGGGCTAGTAAATACGGCGATGCCCGTCTGGCGATCATAGTGTTCGTAGGAGTGGACATCGCGCTTCCCCCCACCCCCCATGGTGTCGAGCACAAAGGTCGGCGTATTGAAGCCCGCGGTCCGCCCGCGCACCGCTTTCTCTAGAGAAATCGCCGTCGCCAAAGTCGTGCGCAACTCTTCGACCCCACGCACCATATCGTGAACAAAGATGTAATACGGATGCACATTGAGGTAACTGAGTTGCTGCACGAGATGCTGCATGGTGTTGACGTCGTCGTTGACCCCCCTTTGCAAGACGGTTTGATTGCGCACACAGATGCCGCGTTCCATCAATTCGTCGAGTGCGTGGCCGCTAATGGCCGTGATCTCACGCGGATGGTTGAAATGCGTGTGCAACGCGACTTCCTTGTGGATCTTGCGTCCTGCTTCGACAACCCGCGTAAGAGCATCAACCCACTCTCGGTCTGTGGTGAGTTTCTGCGGCATAATCGCCGGCGCTTTTGTCGCGTAGCGCATCCGCCGCACGTGTTCGATGTTGAGCAAGCGAGTGCCGATGTATTCGATGTGTTCGGCCTTGAGGTTGGCCACATCGCCGCCGCTGATGACGATATCTTCTAACTCGGGCCGCGAAGCGATATAGGCAAAAACCTGCTCCCACCGCTGGGTAATGGCCCCAAAATGCACTTTCTCCACGTCCTCGGTATCCAACCCTACCGCATAGGAACGAGTGCAGAAACGGCAATACACCGGACAGGTGTCGAGCGTCAGAAACAGTGCCCGGTCGGCATAGCGATGCGTCAAGCCCGGCACAGGGGAATCTACTTGCTCGTGCAGCGAATCTAGGGCGAGTTCTGGGTGGTCGGGTCGCATCCGAGACCCCATAGGCAAAAACTGAATGCGCAGAGGATCCTCGGCTGGCTCCGACCAGTCAATCAGGCTCAGTAGATATGGAGAAATCCGCAGGCTCATCGGTGAGCGCAAAAGCCCTTGCTCGACATCGCGATAAAATGCTTCTGAAACGAGGCCGCCGAGCACCTCTCGTAGTTTTTTCAGGCTCGTGACGCTATTGCGACTCTGAAAACGGTGCTCGTGAAACTCATCGGCGCACAAGTCGGCATAGGCGGGAATGGCGCGCCAATACTCGTCGTCGCGCAAATCCCGGTGGGAGTTATCGCATACCGCGCTGGTGGGCGGTGCTAGCACCTGCTCTTGAATCTCAGACATGAGTTCGTCCTGTGCTGCTTTAATTTTTCTTGATTAAGTTAAAAAATTCCTCGCGCACTATCGGCTCGGCAAAACGACCCCTGAGCGCTTTAGTAGTCGTCACGGCCCCGGGCCTTTCCACTCCCCGCATCTCCATGCACAAATGCCGAGCCTCCATTACGACGATGGATCCTTTGGGGGACAGCTTAGCTTCGAGGAAATCCACAATTTGTTGGGTAAGACGCTCTTGGAGCTGGGGCCGGCGAGCGTAAAATTCGACGATGCGCACGATTTTGCTCAAACCGACGATCGCGTCTCCTGGTATATAGGCTACGTGCGCCTTGCCGAAGAACGGGATCATGTGATGGGAACAAACCGAAAAGAACTCAATGTCCTTGACAATCACCATGTTGTCGTAGCCATCGCTATTGGGAAAACAGGTAATCTCCGGTTCGCCTTGGTCGTCCAGTTCCCGAAATATCTCCATGTACATCCGCCCGACGCGGTCTGGGGTGTGCCGCAAGTGCGGATCGCTCAAGTCGAGCCCTAAAACCTGCATGATCTGGGCGAAGTGACCGGCTATTTCGGCAGCTTTGGCCTTGTTCTGACCCTGGAGCCAGTTTGGAGTATCTCGCTCGCTAAGCGTCACATCTTCCATTGGGCACTTTCCTTTGCGGGTACTATAAACAGTGGGGCAAAGCCTTCTGTGCCTTGCCCCACTCTACTGCGAAAACGAATTGCTTCAATCGAGCGATTGCAAACAGGCCCTAATGGCCGAAAAATCCGGCAGGACCTTGGGATTGTCGGACACCCAAGCGTAGCGGATAATGCCTTGCCCATCGACGACAAAGGCCGAGCGTTTGGCGACGCCTTTAAAGCCCAACAGGTCTTCGTGTTGAGCGCCGTACCCAGCGGAGACTTCCTTGTTGAAGTCGCTGAGCAATGGAATCTCGATACTTTCCTTTTCGGCCCAAGCACTAAGGCTAAACGGACTATCGACGCTTATTCCCAAAACCTGGGCATTGAGCTCTTGGTACGCGTTGATTCCGGCGGAAATCTCACACAACTCCTCAGTACAAACGCCGGTGAAAGCCAGCGGCACGAAGAGCAAAACGACGTTTTTACCAGCGAAATCGCCGAGACTTACGTCCTCCATATCCGCATTCTTGAGGGTAAACGCGGGCGCTGTATCTCCTATTTGAATCGCCATCTGCTAACTCCCCATCGCTTCGGCAAAACGGCGATTGACTTCGTTCCAGTTGATAGTCTCAATCCAAGCGGCAATGTAGTCAGGCCGGCGGTTTTGATAGTTGAGATAATAGGCGTGTTCCCAAACATCAATACCGAGGATGGGAACCCCGCTGCCGTCCATTAGGGGATTATCCTGATTGGCAGTGCTGAGGATATCGAGCTCGCCATCCTTGACTACGACCCAAGCCCAGCCACTGCCGAATCGCTTAGTTGCGGCATCCACGAAGGCTTCGCGGGTTGCGTCTTGACTGCCAAATTTGGCTGTGGCGGCGGCGATGATCCCATCCGAAGGCTCGCCGCGTTCCCCCGCTGGTGCCATGATCTGCCAAAATAGGCTGTGGTTGGCGTGACCGCCACCGTGGTTGCACACCGCCGTGCGGATGTCCTCGGGGACGGCGTTGAGGTCGCTGATGAGGTCTTCGGCACTTTTAGCAGCCAAGTCGTCGTGCCCTTCGAGCGCGGCATTGAGGCTAGTAACATAGGTATTGTGATGCTTGGTGTGGTGAATCTCCATAGTGCGGGCATCTATGTCCGGCTCTAGAGCGTCATAGGCGTAGGGGAGGTCGGGAAGAGAGTGAGCCATGGTACAATCCTTTCGGCTTGATAGGTTAAAAATGCGTTAGGTGGTCGTATTAGCCTGGTAATTTTTTACTAGGGCCCGAACCGCGTCAGCAGCTAGTTGGGCGGCGTGTTGCTTCATGGGCGGTAGCCCTCCTAGCGCCTCTTCAATAGTTGCCGGCTTTAGCTGGGCTGCATCCACTAGCAGTGAGTCTGCCAGCAGCTCGGTGAGCACCGAGCCAGCCGCGACCGCAGGCGCACAGCCAAAGGTCTTACAGCTAACGCGGACGATGCGACCGTCTTCGACGCGGGCAAAAAGCTGCATCGAGTCGCCACAGGCCTGATTTTCAGCTTGCCCCGAGGCATTGGCATCGCCGATTTGCCCAGCATTGCGAGGGTGCCGGTAATGGTCGAAAACTGCTGCACTAAAGGAGGTCATCTGCTCGCTTCAACAGCCTAGCAAAAGAAGTCCGAAGAACGGGTTGTATAATACTTGTGGGCACGGAGGTTGTCAACCACATATCTCTCTGAACTACAATCCATACAACGAGTTATAAACACCACATCAGACGTTGAGGCCGCCGGAGTTACCCAAACCACCAGAACCGCAATCCCGCCAGTAGGTCCGCACCATCTGCAATATGTCCCAGAGTATGGTATCCTGCGCTACTTGGTCAATCAACTTGTGCAATTGTTCGGCTTTCTCAGGCTCAATCAGCCTCAGTCCGCTCATCATCGTCAGGTGGTGAATCAAGCCCGTTTGCAATAACGTGCGATTCATGTCCGATAGGGGGATACTGCTTTTGTTGGCGAACTCCTCTTCGAGGCCAGCATAGAGTTCGGCCAAGTTGTGGGAAAGTGTAGTCTCGACTTTGTAAACTTTTTCCATGTACTTCTCGCCCGTATGAAAAAATTGCGGCCTTGCGGTTAAGGCTAATATACCCGGCGCGTTCCCACTGTCAACAAGGCACGGCCGAGAAGACGCGGTGGGTCATTTGGCGGTGATTTGGTATTTGCGGAGCAAGTGTCGAAAGCGGTCGTAGGTCAAGCCCAATTGCCGGGCCGCGTCTTTCTGCCGCCCTCCCGCCTTGGAGAGCGCACCGTCGAGCAGGCCTCGCTCGACACGTTCGACTTGTTCGTCGAAACTACCCCCTTCAGGAAGAGCAACGCCACTGCAACCAAGCACTTCCGGGGGTAAGTCCTCTACGCCCACTCCGTCTCCTTGCGCAACGCAGAGGGCGCGCTCGACCGCGAATTTGAGTTCGCGCACATTGCCTGGCCAAGCGTAGGTCTCTAGCCTAGCCAAAACACCTTCGGCAAACGGACGTCGTTCTATAGCGGGCACTTCGTCACATAACTGCTGTGTAAAGTACGCAACCAAGGGTCGGATGTCCTCGGGCCGCTCCCGCAAGGGCGGTAGTTGGAGAACGCTAAACCGCAGACGGTCGTAGAGATCGGCACGGAATTGGCCACTCTTTATTTCTCGCCCCAGATCCGCGTTGGTCGCCGCCACGACGCGCACGTCAACGTGGATCGTCTGTGTCCCGCCCGTGCGTTCAAATTCTTGGTATTCTATCACGCGCAATACGTTTTTTTGAAAGTCCAGCGAAGTGTTGCCGATCTCGTCGAGGAAGAGCGTACCACCATCGGCGGCTTCAAAGCGACCGTGGCGCATCTCGGTCGCGCCCGTAAAGGCCCCTTTCTCGTGGCCAAACAGTTCGCTTTCGAGCAGGGTATCCGACAGCGCCGCGCAGTTCATCTTCACAAAGGCCCGCTCGCGGCGGTTGCTCCCGTAGTGCAAGGCTGCGGCAATCAACTCTTTGCCAGTGCCGCGCTCGCCGCAGATCAATACGGGCCGCGGTATGGAAGCAATCTGTTCAACTTGCTTTAACAGGTTCTGAATCAGAGGACTGCGACTGATGATCTGATAGCGCTGTCCTAACTGAGTCCGGTAAAAGGTGTTGTCGCGATCTAGGGTCTCATTCTCGGCCTTGAGACGGTCATTCTCGCGCAATACTGCTAACATCCGCTCGACCTTTTCCATCTCTACTTCTAGCTCGTCCTCGACGTACAAGTCCTTCTCAATAAAATCCATCGCCCCGGCCTGCACCGCTTCGACCGCCAAGTCAACGCTTCCCTTGCCCGTGAGAATGATAACCGGCAACTCGGCCCAGTGCTTTTTGATCTCTTTTAGTACTTCGAGGCCATTGGGCTGGCCAACGCCAAAGTCCAAATCCAGCACCACAAGCTCGACTTCCGTCGGCCTAGCGGACAGATGTCTGAGCAACCGCTGGCCATTGGAAAACGAAATGACCTCCTTGCCTAAACTGCGCAGTTTCTCCGCCAACATCTCGCGCAATTCCTGCTGGTCATCGGCGATTAAGACGGCTTTCTGTTTTTTATTTGTCATGTCCGTCCTCGTCCAATCACTGAAAGGTTAGGTCTCGCTGCCGGCAAAACTGAGCGGCAGATCGAGCCGAAAAACGGTTCCATGCCCCCTTCTGCTCTTTACGCGCAGCACGCCCTGATGAGCCTGGGCGATACGGCGCGCAATGCTCAAGCCATAGCCATTGCCCCGCTCTCGAGTGGTAAATCCAGGCTCAAATATCAACTCCAAATGCTCCTCCTCAATCCCTGGCCCATCATCCTCGACCTCAATAAAGACCAAAGACTGCTCTTCGTCGTAGCCAGCACCTAGCATTACTTGACCGCCACTTCCTTCTTCGAGGATTTCTAAGGCGTTTAGGCAGAGATTAGTGATGGCTTCGCGCAACATTCGCTCGTCGGCCTCCACACGCGGCAAGCCCTCTTGGACCCGCGTCTGGATCGCGGATTTCCAAGTTTGGCGGTCGAATCCGGCGGCTACCCGGCGCACCAAGCACCCGAGATCGGTCACCGCCGGATGGATTCTATCCGTTTTCATCGCTTCCAAAAACCCCACCCATTCGTCGTACATAGCCTCGTATTCGCCTCCTAAGCGGTTCAACTCCCCCCGCTGCTCTCCTTCGGCCTTGCGCCCTAGCCCACGCAAGCGGCTGCCGATGATCCCCATCAGATTTTTGATCCGATGTCCCTTCGTGTAAAACCCCTCGTACACCTGTTCCTTCCCCAATTCGACCATTTCCAGCGACAAACGCGCAAGGACTTGCGACGCACTTTGCGAGAATTCCTCGCAGATGTGCTGGTATTCTTGTTCTAATTCAGGAGGTTTTACGTGGCGAAAAAACAAACGGGCCAAATTCGCATACGGTTGATTGAGCTTGGGATCCAGTTGGATGGCGACCTTGAATTCCCCCATTGCTCCCAACACTTGGCCGCCTTGCAACAAGAGTTGGCCCAAACTGTTGTGGCCAGCCGCGGAAAGCGGGTTGATCGCCAGCCCCTGGCGGAACGCACGGATGGCTTCATCACGGCGCTGTGGATCTTCGTTGTACTGACTACCAAGAGCAAAAAAGACGCGATCAAGGGCAGGGTATTCACGCCCTTCCTCAGTCGCGCATACGATGGCTTCAAAGTGCGCCAGCGACTGCTCGCGGAACCGAGCGTTTCGCCGCCCTTGGCGCATTGCGAGCAAGCCGAGTTGGTAATGGCTTTCTAGATGTCCACGCGCCGCAGCCGCTTCCAGCGCGGCGATAGCCACTTGCTCGTTCCCCAGTTCCACGAGACAAAGCCCTTTGCGATACTTAAGCTCTAAGTCGTCGGGTACCAGCGCTAGGCCGCGTTCGCACCAGTCCAGAGCCTCGGCCCAACGCGCACTTTCACAAGCCTCTACAGCGCGGTCGAGCCAATTCACAACCTAGCCTTGCTCTCGTTGTTCTCGGCACTCCCAAGACTTAGATTTTACCCCATCCATATGGTCAATCTTCTCGCTGAGAGTGAGCATCACGTCCTGTACCTCAGTCAGCCGCTGCTCAACTGCTGCCAACCGCTCCCGCAGTTCGTCCGGCTCAATGCCCTTACCCTTGGATAAAGTCGCCTTGAGTTTGAGGTATCCGGCAACTTTGGCGATGCCAAAAATCGCCACGGCAGCCAACAAGAGCGGCGTCAGAATGACGGGGGCCATCAAACCATAGGGGCCTGGGTTGGTCTCGAACACAAAGTAGAAAAGCATGCACAACGCGATACCACCGAAGAAGCCGAAGACGGGGGCCTTGTTCTTGTCCATGATTTAGCTCCTTTCTCTCTCTTCCAGTCGGTCAATCTTCTCGCTGAGAGTGAGCATCACGTCCTGTACCTCAGTCAGCCGCTGCTCAACTGCGGTCAACCGCTCCCGCAGTTCGTCCGGCTCAATACCCTTACCCTTGGATAAAGTCGCCTTGAGTTTGAGGTATCCGGCAACTTTGGCGATGCCAAAAATCGCCACGGCAGCCAACAAGAGCGGCGTCAGATCCATGATTTAGCTCCTTTCTCTCTCTTCCAGTCGGTCAATCTTCTCGCTGAGGGCGATCATGATATCCTGTACCTCGGTCAGCCGCTGCTCAACTTGCTCTAGTCGTTGGACGATCCGGTCCTCTTCTTGTTTCGCTTTTTTATCTAGTCCCCTGCGGCTCGAGTAATACTTATTACCCCAACTGACCAATCCACTGCACAAGATGATGAAACAGACGCCAATAGCGACCTGCAAAAACCCATTCATTTGCTCCCTCCCTGTCCGAGCTATACCCTATTTGTGTATCAGGCACTCTCAACATCCCGGCTCCAGTGTTTCTCGTACGCGAAAAGCACTTCGGGAAAGCGATAGACGATCAGGCCCGAATCGGTTATTTCGACCTCGACGAATCCCCCATCGGCTAAGCGCTTGAGAATCTCCGAGGATTCCTCAACTGTCAGCCCAGTATCGGCCGCCGTTTCGGTTACCGTCAGACGACCGCTCCTCTTGTGAGCCAAGCGCACTACGCGATTTTGCTGTCGTCGGTAGCGGACCAAGTGCGCAGCCGCATCGAGCTTTTTGGCCAGTACCCAGAGCAAGCTGCCGAAAATGGTCTGGGTGACGCCAATGGCAAAAAACTCGAAATGAGAATCAGGACCATCGGCATGGAGGATTTGAAAAAGGCCGTAGAGCATAAACCCCAGCCCTATCGGCACCATCGGCACGGCCATTACCTTGAGAAAAAGAGCGCCTAGACGCTTGAATCCGCCTTCCATAGCACTTCTTACCTCATTATTTTGCCGCATCGGACGACCTCATCGTCAAAGCCATTAGTTCCCCGAATCTAGTAGATGCCACAATATACTGCGATCCATAGGGTTACTTATCTTTGTTTATCTTATTCTTTAGGGCTTTTAATTCATCGTCAACGCTGTGATCTACTTCGATTTGGCGTATCTCTTTCTCAATGCTCTCCATCTCGCCCGAAACCTCCACGTGTGCGGCCGCCTCTGCCTCGCTCTCTGCGACTTTCTGCTCAAAGCGTTCAAAGCTGGAAAAGGCATCCTCACCCAACCCGGAAATGCTCTGAGCCAGACGCTTGCGGGCTTGGGCGGCTTGGTGGCGGGCGACCAATGTACCCTGCCGGGTCCGCGCTTCTTCGAGCTTAGTCTTTAGCTCGCGTAGCTGCTCACGCAACTGTTCGGCCGTCTGCCGACTCTCTTCCACGGCCGGAGCCAGATCTTCAGCAGCTTTAGCAAACACCGCCTTGCGTTCCAACGCACGTCGCGCCAGTTCATCCTCACCCGCTTCCACCGCCTTTTCAGCCTTGCGTTGCCATTCGGCGATCTGGCTTTGCTTGTCGCTAAACTGGCGCTCGAGCCGCTTGTGGTTGGCCACAGCGGTCCCCACCGAGGCCGTGGCCTTGCCAACCGCCTCTTCCATATCTCGCACCATCTGGCGGATCATCTTGTCCGGTTCTTCGGCTCGGTCAAGCATCTCGTTGATATTGGATTTGAGGATATCGCTTATCCTCCCTAAGGCTCCCTTAGCCATTGTACACCTTCCTTGATTAAGTGGATTTTATCATTTACTGTTCCCGACCTTGCAAGAGTCATGCCAAAATTTCATAATACCCATAATTTATTATAAATCAATGTATTTATGAATAAAAACATAGAGCGAATTATTACATTTTAGTGGTCAGACTCGCCACTTGGCTGGCGTCATTGGCCATTTTCGCTCCTTTAGTTATTATAATCTTCAAAAAGGATCTTGCCATGGCCAATCCATTGGTCTTGATCGGCTTGGTTGTCTATCTCTCGGCCATGCTCGGCGTTGGCCTATACGCGGGTCGCCGCGTCAAAAACTCGACCGATTTCATCGTTGCTGGCCAACGTCTGCCCCTGTTGTTGTGCACCGCCACTCTCGCGGCAACGTGGTTTGGTGGCGGCATCTGCATTGGCGCTGCCAGTGCTGCATACAAGGGCGGCATCCTCGCAGTCATTGCCGACCCTTTTGGCGCGGCTTTGTGCCTGTTCATCGCCGGCCTCTTTTACGTGCGACTGATGCGGCGCATGGGCTTGATGACGATCGCATCCTTTTTTAGCAGCCGCTTCGGCCCGCGGGCGGGCCTGCTGGCCAGCCTTTGCACCATTCCCGCCTATGTCGGCTGGACTGGTTCGCTCTTGGTCGCCTTTGGACGGATCTTGCAGAGCCTGACCGGCATCGATTCCACTGTTGGCATCTGTGCAGCCGCAGCCATCGTGCTGATTTACACTTGGGCCGGTGGTATGTGGGCCGTCACGCTAACCGATTTCGTCCAAGTGACGATCCTCGTGCTCGGGCTGTTTATTTTAACGCCGATCCTCCTTGGCGACATGGGCGGTTGGAAGGCCCTCGTCGCTCAAATCCCATCTTCACGCTTTGATTTCTATCCTCGCGGCGACGCGGCCAGTTGGTTGGCCTATGCACGCGACTGGCTAGTCATCGGCCTCGGCAACCTAGCGGGCCAAGACCTAATCCAGCGCAGTCTTTCAAGCCGCGACGAAAAAGTGGCTTACCGCAGCGCTTATCTCGCTGGGCTGCTCTATATAACGGTCGGGCTGTTGCCCGTTTTTCTCGGCATGGCGGGTGCGGTCGTCCTCCCGGATTTGGCCGACCCCGATCTGGTAATGATGGCCCTCGCATTAGAATACCTCCCAGATTTGGCCTTGGTGTTCTTTATGGGTGCCCTCGTCTCGGCCCTCCTGTCTAGTGCCGACAGTGCCCTGCTCGCTCCAGCGAGTATCATTGGCTGGGATATCCTCCGCTACTTCAAGCCCGATGCCGAAGAGCGGTCGTCGCTGCGCCTGACGCGCTTAGCCGTCCTCCTGTTGGGCGCACTATCGCTACTATTGGCCCTGCGGACCACCTCAGTTTACGACTTGATGGTTGACTCTTGGTCCGTGCTCCTCGCCTCGTTATTCGTCCCGCTAACTGCTGGCTTGTGGTGGCCCAAGAGCAACGGTCCTGGAGCCTTAGCCGCCATAGGAGTCGGTCTGTGCGCTTGGCAGGTACTGAGGATGCTCCCCACAGATTTGCCAGCCGACCTTTTGGCTGTGCCCTTTTCCGTCCTTGCCTTAGTAATCACCAGCTTGCTAACTCAAAAGAAGGCCCTGCCGCAGCCCTTACTCGATGCCGAGGGACGCCCCCTATCTTATAAAAATCGCTTAGGCATCTAATCCTAAACTCGCTTGACAGTTAGAAGCGCACACTTAACTTGTTGACTACTTACCACCACCTTAAAAAGGAATTTGATCATGAAGATGTACATCGCTGGAGAATGGGTTGACAGAGTCGAAACCATGGACGTCGTCAACCCCTATGATGGCTCGGTCATCGACACCGTACCAAGGAGCGACGCTGCAGACGTCAACCGCGCTATTGACTCGGCCGAGCGCGGCACCAAAGTCATGGCTGCAATGAGTGCCTATGAGCGCTACGAGATCATCCATCGCGCAGCCGATCTAATGCTAGAGCGGCTCGATGACCTAGGGCGCACTATCACCCTTGAAGAGGGCAAGATCCTCGCCGAGGGTATGGGCGAGGCGTCCCGTGCCCAAGAGACCATTGTCCTGTCTGCCGAGGAAGCCAAGCGCCTGACCGGTGAAACGCTCGACCTGAGCGGCGCCTCCAACGGGGCGGGTAAATTCGGCTTTACGCTGCGGGTCCCCTGTGGCGTGGTAGCCGCCATTACGCCCTTTAACTTCCCACTCAACCTCGTCTGCCACAAAGTGGGCCCGGCGCTGGCCGCGGGGAATTCGATCATCGTCAAACCCGCCAGCGACACCCCGCTTTCGGCCCTCAAGCTAACCGAAATTTTTATCGACGCGGGCCTACCGGCGGAAGCTATTCAGTGCGTCACGGGTTCGGGCGGCGTCATTGGCGACGCGATCAGTTCCAATCCCAAGGTCCGCAAAATCAGTTTCACGGGCAGCCGCGATGTCGGCGAACACATCTGTCAGGTCGCTGGTCTGAAGAAAGTGACGATGGAATTGGGTTCTAATTCTCCGCTGATTGTCATGCCGGACGCAGATCTCGAAAAGGTCGCTGCCGCCACCGCCAATACTGGCTTTGCCAACGCTGGCCAAGTCTGCATTTCGACTCAGCGAGTATTCGCCAGCAGCGAGGTGTACGGAGATTTTATCGACGCCCTCAAGCCCGCGGTCGAAGCCCTGACGACCGGCAATCCCCTCAATGAAAACGTCAAGATGGGGCCAATGATCCGCGTCCAAGATGCCGAGCGCGTCGAGGCTTGGGTGCAAGAAGCCGTTGGAGCTGGGGCCAGTATCGTCACGGGCGGAGTCCGCGAGGGCACGATGCACGCCCCGACTATCCTAGCCGATGTAGCACCAGAGATGAAGGTCTCTTGCGATGAGATTTTTGGTCCTGCACTCGGCGTCAGCCGGATCGCCGATATCGACCAAGCCATCGCCATGGCCAACGACACCAACTATGGTCTCAGCGCCGCAATTTTCACCGAGAACCTCAACTGGGCTCTCCAGTTTGCCCAGCAAGTGGAATCGGGCAATATCCACATCAATTGGGGCACTCAGTGGCGCGCTGACCTGATGCCCTACGGCGGCCTCAAAGAAAGCGGCATGGGCAAGGAGGGGCCCCAATACGCGGTAGAGGAAATGACTGAAACCAAAATGATCGTCATTCATTAAAACCTCTGGCCACAAAACAAAAAAGGGGAGGCGCTGAGCGTCTCCCCTTTTTGTGTGTCGTACCCTTCCCTTACCCTTTTCAGATCAAATCCAGGGCCTCCAGAAACGCGGCGCGGATCTGCTGTGTTATCGGCCCCGGCGCACCATCGCCGATAACGGTATCATCGATTTGTACCACCGGCATCGCTTCAAGGGTAGTACCGACAATAAAAACCTCGTCGGCTTCCTTAAATTGCTCTAGCGTACAAAACTTTTCGTCGATAATTATGCCGAGCTTTCGGGCCAAATCGAGAAGAATCCCTCTGGTGATACTCGGCAGGATGTGGGGCCCAATCGGCGCGGTGCATAATCTCCCTGACTGGATGCAGAAGGCACTGGTCGAAGCTCCTTCGGTGACCCGGCCTTCCGCATCAACCAGCAGCGCCTCAAAAGCTCCCGCTTGCGTCGCCGCCTGTTTGGCCAATATGTTGGGCAGTAAGGCGATGCTCTTGATATCGCAGCGCTTCCAGCGCAAGTCTTCGGTGCTAATAACCTCGACGCCTCGGTCGTAGATATCCCTTGGCAGGCGACGCAATTCCTTAAACGTCATTACGACCGTGGGCACAATCCGGCCCGCGGGAAAATCGTGTTGTCTAGGGGCGACCCCCCGCGTGATTTGGATATAGACTAATGTTTCGCCAAAACCGCTTCGCTCGATGCCCTCCATCAGCTTGGCCTTAAGGCCATACTCGCGAATATCTAACGGCAAGTGCAGTGCTTCTAGGTTGCCCTGCAGGCGCGCCAAATGCGGTTCTAAGGCATAGGGACATCCGCCGTAAGTCCCAACGACCTCATAGACCCCATCGGCGAACTGATAGCCCCGGTCTTCGACCGACACCACCGCTTCGGCCAATGGACAGAAGCGGCCGTTGATATAAGCGATCTCAGGCATCGCCCTTGGCTAGCCTTCGGCGAGGGCCTGCCACAAGGCCCGATAATAGCGCATCAGGCGCAGGGGTTCTGGACTTTCGGGAATTTCGGCGAGACAATAACCTGTGTAGCCGTTCTGCCGCAGCAGGGTAAAAAGCCGCCCCCACGGGTAAGCGCTCCACAACTCGGTAATGTGGACCAAGGCAATGGCCTCCTGCAAGGAGGCGAAACTGCCGTCGATGGAGCCGTCAACTAAGTCCGTCGCATTGGAGTTCCAGCAGACGAAGACATTGTCGTGGTCGGCGTAGTCGAGAATCTTGCGGATGTTGGCCGGGTCTGAAGTTGTGCGGCCGTGGACCTCTAAACGGATCTGCACCCCTAGATCGCGGGCGAATTCGCCACACTCGCGCAAGCTGACGCCGATCTGTTCTAAAGTCTGCTCAAGGGGAATTCCCTCATCTAGGTGGACGTTGTTGGGTCGCACCTTGACTCCACCGACCCCAAGATCGCGAGCCAAGCGCACGTATTCTTTGGTCCCGTCGATGTGGCTCCGCAGCACCTGTGAATCGACGGCGTCGTATTCAAAAGCACTGCCCAGTCCTACCAGTTCGACCGCCGAGTCGGCAAAGCGCTTCTTGATTGCGGCCCGCTCGGCTGCGCTGAGTGCCACTTCAACTCCATGGGCATGTGTCGTCCGCAGTTCAACTCCGGCAAAACCGGTTTCTTCGCAATGGGTAATCAGAGTTTCTAAATCCCAATTGCGGCCTAAGTTGTAAGTCACCATACCGAGCTTCACGTTGTATTCCCTCCTGCTTGATCACCGGCGAAGAGCTCCCGGCGAAAGAGCGCCTTTTGCTGTTGGAGATATTCGCCCTTGCTCATGTTGGGCGCGTGAGTTTGCAGAATGTCCCGGGCTGCGGAAGCATCGCCGTACAGTAGGTCAATGGCCATCATGGCCAGTACCTTGGCCGGAGCGAGGTACCCAGCGGCTGGGTCGGCGATGCTCCAATCGGGTCCATGTACGGCACCGCTGGCCCCGGTCATAACCGGGTGCAGCACTGGCATGATCTGACTTAGATCACCCGCGTCGGTGGAGCCGCCGCCATGAGGATAATCCCGATACTGATCCGGGCTAAAAATTCGCGTGGCGTTATCCTTGAAAAGCTGCCCTAAGTCGGGATCGTTGCACAGTGGCAGGTATCCGGGCACTGTTTCGATCTCAACCGAGCAGCCGAGGGCGACCGCCGCTCCCCGCAGCGCCCGATCAATCTTGTGAGACGCATCGAGCATCGCCGCGGAGGTGCGAGCGCGAACATAGGTTTCTAGACGCACCTCCGCCGGGATTATATTGACCAGATCGCCCCCCTTCGTGATGATCGGATGCACCCGCACACAGTCTTGGTCGCGGAAGGTCTCGCGCTGAGCGTCAATCGCGCTGAGCGCGAGGGTTGCCGCGCTGAGCGCATTGACGCCTTTCTCCGGCGCACCCCCGGCGTGGGCGGCCCGGCCAATGAAACGCACATTCTTGGCCAAGAAGCCATTCGACGAACAGGCGATCCCCACCGCCCCCTCGGTCTGAGCCGAACTGCTGGTGTGGATCATCACGGCCATATCTATGTCGTCGAAGTGCCCCAATTCGACCAACTCAGGCTTGCCCCCCAAAAACGAGATATCGCCTTTCTCAACAAGTCCTAAGCGGTAGTCTATCTCGACGTATTCTTCTGCGGGTACGGCGAAAAACGCGATTTCCCCGGCCAGTTCCTCACTGACGCCGGCCTCTACAAGCCCATGGGCGGCACCTAGCATTCCGGCGATCTGAGCGTTATGCCCACAAGCGTGTGCTGCTCCAGTTGCCGGGTCGGCACGCGGATGATCGGGCACGATGAGTGCGTCGAGTTCGCCCATCAGCGCTACAGTCGGACCTGATTGCTGCCCCTTGAATCGGGCCTTTACACCAGTCAGCGCAAGTTCCCGCTCGTACTGCAATCCGAGGTCGGCAAAACTTTCGCAGACGCGGTGGGCCGTCTGCTCTTCCTTAAAGCCCAATTCGGGTTGGTCCATGATGGCTTCTCCCAGCCCGATAATCTGTTCGCTCTGTCGATCAATCACCGCGCAGACTGCGGCCTTTAATTCCTCTTTGTTCCGCATAAATCTCCCTCTTTTTAGGTCGGCCAGTATAGCCGACGTTCATGAGGTTGTCAAACAATTCTCCGGCTTGTGCAAGGTCGGCGCACCCCTTAGCTGTTTTATTAGCCTATCGTTCAGCCTCAAACCGGCTCAAAGCCATTGCATTGTACAAAATTCTAATCATCAACCACAATGCCATATTCGGTACAACCCTCGCCGGGCTGCTCAAGCGGGCCGACTATCAGGTCGAAGTCGCTAGCCAACTGGCCGAAAGAACGCAGATAGGGCTTGCCTTTGCGCACCAGAAACAGATCGGCTTCGATGCCCGCTAGGACGACGATCGTCCGCTGATACGCCCTAACTTCGAATACCGGGCCTAATTGCAAGTATTGTTTGGTATCGACTCAGATAAGCTGAGTGAGATCGATGTCAATTCGGTTCTCTAAGGGTTTCTTCATCTAGCAAGCAGCAGAAGTAGAAGTTCTTCGGCAAATCTCATGTTAAAGGTTGTCAAACTACAAAAAAAGGGCTAAGATAAATTAGGTTGTAGTTATGTAGATAGATAAAATAATAAAGAGTTTCCAGAACTGGTTATTCAACTAGCTTATGCGCTAGGTAGAAGTTGCGTCCCCGTACCAACTCCCCTTTTTTGACCTCCAACGAAGATGTCGCCTGCTCAACTTCGCATTCTGGTCCCGCTCGAAAATCCGTACCAAGAGCACACTCTCGTCGACTTGGCCGCGACCCTCGCCCCTTCGCCTTGGGGCGAGCTGCATCTGACCCATATCCTGACGCCCGACGCTGAACCTCTGCCCGATCTGAAACAAGCGCTCCAAGTTTCGGCCAACCGGGCCATGGCCCACAACATCGGCGCTATCGCGCATTTGGAAAAAGACGAGGACGTAACGCATGGAATTCAGCGGGCTGTCCGCCGCTGGAGCTGCAACATGATGCTCATGGCCTGGAAGGCTAATGTCGAGCGCGACGCGATCCTATCTGCGCCCAACCGCGCCCTGACCAAGGACGTCGACGTCGACACCTTAATTTTTAAAGAAAAGAAGAGCGGGCCGGTGCGCCGGATTCTCGTGCCCTTTAGCGGCGGCAATCACGCGCTGGTAGGCGTACAGATCGCCTACGATCTAGCCCGGACTTGGGGTGCTGAACTGGAAATTCTCCGCATCGTCCGCGACACCCGCGCCCCCTCCGACCCAATCCTCCAGCGCTATTGTTCGCAGCTAGCCGTAGACACTCGCAGGCAACTAGAACTTTTGGGAATTGACGCACCGTTGACTGTGGTGCCAGCCATCAATGTGGTACCAGCCATTGTCGAAAAGGCGCAAACCCACGATCTGATCGTCTTGGGAGCCTCAAACGACTGGCGCCAAGAGGAACACCTCGCTGGCTCCATCCCAGACGAGATCGCCTATCAGGTGCCTTGTTCGGTGCTAATGGTCCGCTCGGCCGCAGCCAACGACCTGCAGCTAAGTCGCATTTTCTGGGAACACACCATCCGCTTGGACCTCACCCCCAAAGACAAATGGGACGCCATTGCTCAGATGGTCAATGTGTTAATCGAAGAAAAACAAATCCCCGCCAACGAACGCCAGACCGTTCTCGAGGCCGCGTTCGATCGCGAGCGCAAAGGCTCGACCTCACTAGGACACAGTACGGCCATCCCCCATGCGCCGATCCCCGATCTGGACGGGATCATCGGCTGCTTGGGAATTTGCCGGCAAGGCATCGATTTTGAAGGCCCGACCCACGAGCTAGTCCACTTCATCTTCTTGTTGTTGACCCCGGAGCAAAACTACCGCAGTTACATCCCAATCCTCGCCCAAATCGCGACCTTGATGCATGCCGACACCACCCACCGCGACATGCTCGCCTCGCAGACGCCCGCGGAAATAACCGCCGTCCTCAAGCGCCTGCCGCAACCGCGCCGCTAAGTCCCCGCGATTTGGCTGGCAAAATAATCGCAATGCGGCATGAGTACGCACTCGTCGCACAGGGGCCTGCGCGCCTTGCACACGTAGCGACCGTGCAAGACCACGCGCTGTCCAAAAGCCGTCCATTCCTCAACCGGTAGTAGCTGCGCCAAGACCATTTCGACCTTGACTGGATCTGTTTCTGTGGTTAGCCCCAAGCGCCGACTCACCCTACCTACATGCGTATCGACCACGATGCCGGGCACACCATATACGTTACTGAGAATGACATTGGCACTCTTGCGCCCAATGCCGGGCAAGCCAAGCAAGGCGCCCATGTGCCGAGGGACTTGGCCGTCGTACTCGTCAATGAGCATCGCCATAGCCGCACGGATATTTTTGGCCTTTTGCCGATAGAACCCGGTCGAGTGGATATCTTCCTCCAACTCCGCGGCTTCCACCCCCACATAGTCGGCTGCACACTGATACTTTTTGAATAGCACTGCGGTGACTTCGTTGACCTTGACATCCGTGCTCTGCGCCGCGAGCACAGTGGCCACCATCAGTTCCAAGGCATTGCTATAGTTGAGTTCCACTCTCGGTTTGAGAATGGTT
Organism: Candidatus Latescibacterota bacterium; assembly: GCA_965116045.1. Lineage (GTDB taxonomy): Bacteria > Latescibacterota > UBA2968 > UBA8231 > UBA8231. The sequence goes on from OZ220478.1 coordinate 800,485, forward strand.
TTTTTTAATTTCCGACAGACGATCTGCGCCCGCTCGACTTCGCGCCCCCCCACTTCACCTTCCTTCCTCAGCGCCGGGACAGCTCGGATAACTCAACGCCGATGCTCGTACCACGCACGCGCCGACCCCCTAGGTGGACGCGGCCCTTCCAGCGAAAAATCCCTAAGCAACCAACAGTACCAACCAAAACTACGTGCAGGGGTTGCACCAAGGCCCAAACAGGAAAATAGCGGCGCAATTCGCTCCGACCCGCTAGCGACATTCCGCCACTAAATACACCCCATTCGCCCCACACTTTCGCCCCTACCACGCCCAAGGCCCACAGGGGATCCAGCAAGTTGGCCAAGCACAGCAAGGGAGCCATGAGCACCGCCCAACTCAAAACATAGGTGAGCATCATGTAACCGAAAAAGAGCGGATCTAGGCGGGCGAGGACCGGGGCATTGGAGGCCCAGCGGCTACGCTGGCCAAATAACCCGCCCCAAGAGATGGCCACTGGATGCTGCACAAAGGTTGCTGGCTGATTGGCAAAGACAATGGACCACCGACCCGAGCGACGCATGGCCTGCATGAGCAATACATCGTCTCCAGAAGCTCGGTGCATGATCTTTTCATAGCCGCCAACGGAGAAAAACGCCTCCCGCAAAAAGGCCAAATTCTGTCCAGAGGCTGCCATGGGATGCCCCCAACCGGTACTGCCCCAGATGCAAGCCATCAAACAAGTGAAGTCAACGGCTTCGTATCCCTGCCGCCACCCCTTGATCTCAGACGGTGAACCAATCTGCGAAAAGCCAATGACCATGCCCACCCCGTCGGCAAAGTGCGACAACATGCCACGGATCCATCCTGGGCCAACCTGACAGTCGGCATCCGTAGTGAGAATCACCTCCCCCTGCGCTTCGGCGATACCCAAGCTGAGCGCGGCCTTCTTGGAACCCGGCCCTTCGGTTCTTAGCAAACGCACGGACGCCGTCTCCTTGCTGAACTCGCGTACCATGTCGCCAGTGCCGTCAGTGGAGCCGTCGTCAACGACGATGATTTCGTAGCGATCTTGGGGATAATCCTGCGCCAGTAAGGTGCGCAGACAGCAAACGATGTGTGCGGCTTCGTCGCGGGCGGCGACGACGACCGAGACCAACTGGATCTGCGGGGCATTGGCATGGCCGGGCCGGCGACGCATTCCGGCAATGAACCAAAAAACCCCAAGCAAGTAGGTCAGCGCACAGAACGCCAAGAGGTATTCGGGCGCGGACAGCACCGACATTAGCCCTTGATTTCCTTGATCAGCGAGAACATACCTCGATAGCCCTCGGAACAGTTGCGGCACATGTCGAAGCTATTGCGATTGGCGAGGACCTGACGGCGAAAGTCCATATAGGCCCGGCTGCGCCAGATCTCGTCAAAAGAGCGGCCGTTGAAGGCCTGCCCCATGCCAAAGTCAACGTCCTTGTCGAAACAGCAGGGCGCGACCGCTCCGTCCCAATTGACCATCGAGCTGTACCACAGCACCTTGCAACCCCGCGTGGGCTGCCCCTTGACTACCAGCTCGTCCGCCGTGTGCTCGTAGCGGCTATACTGTTCGTCCTCGGGCAAGAACGCCTCGGCGTCCGCCGCCGTATAAACTTGGGCAGTTTTGACCAAGAACTTGTCGACGCGCAGGTCCTTGGCCAGTGCTTCGGCCGTGGCTAGATCGCGCTCGTTGTGCTTCATAACGATGAATTGCAAATTGATCAGCGGCGTCTGCGATCTCAGTGCCTCCTTGGCTGCGACCAGCAGGCGGACCCCGGAAAATACGCGCTCAATCTGACCACCGACCCGATATCGTTCGTACGTGGCTTGGTCAACCCCATCCAGCGAGACGATCATCTCATCTAGCCCTGACTCGACGATGGCCTGCGCCTGCTCGGGGTTGCGGACGAAATGGCCATTGGTGCTGGTGAAGGTGAAGATGCCGCGATCGCTAGCGTAGCGCACCATCTGGTTGAAGCACTTGTTGATATATGGCTCGCCTTGGTTCCACAGCATCATCATAAAGGCCTCACCACCGAGTTGGTCAACCAGCTTTTTGAAGTCCTCTAAGCCCATAGTACCCCGCGGTCGGCGCATCTGGCCGTTGCCCGAAGGACACAAAGGACATTTGAGGTTGCAAAAGTTGGTCGGCTCGACCATGAGCATAAAAGGACGCCCCCACACAATAGGCCGGCGGGTCAGCCACGAAAGCCCCATGGACGCCAAAACGGCGAGAAAATTGCCTAGCCGCTTCCAAGAAAATGCGCGAGCGTAGCGCCGAACGTAGCGCGGCAATGCTTTGGACGTGATCAGGTAGGCCAAATCAACTCCTTTATCAGGTTTTCCAGCGAAACCATCCGCAACGACCGACGACCGTAAAAATTAGCACGTAGGGAATATATAAAACTTCCACTAGTGGCAAATAGCGCAGGAGCGGACGCTCCTTGGGCACGGCCATCCGCTTGAGCAGCAAAAAGTCAACGGCCCAGCGCGTAAACCACACACCTGCGACCCAACCATCCCAGTTTTGAGTCCAGAGCATCTGTACCAGCCCCCAAGCGAGAAAGCCATGAAATAAATAGACACTGACAGCTAAATAGAATGCACGGCCCTTGTAGTGGCCTCCTTTGGCTGCGTGCCGCAGCTTTTGTTGGATCGCGTCCGCGAGCTGGGCCGGTGGCGGCTGCGAGAGGACCACAGTCTGGCGGTTAAATACCATGTCCCACCGGCCTTGGGCACTCAGCAAACGCATGAAGTACACATCGTCGCCCCCGATCAGATGCCCGATTTGCGCGAAGCCGTCCAACTCGTCGTACACTTGGCGGCGATAGCCCAAATTGCGGCCCGTACACGACAGCGGGTGTCCCATGCCAAAGCTCCCCGCCCCCAGCGCTCCTACTCCGATATTATCCACAGCCAAGACCTTGCCCAGTACGCCAGAAACCGGATCGGGCCGCGCGTACCCGGCGACTAAGCCAACCTCCGGCGCAAAGTGCGCTACCATCGAACTAACCCAATCTGCGGATGGGCGGCAATCGGCATCGGTAAAGAGCAAAATCTCCCCACTACTCGCTGCAATCCCTTCGGCTAGAGCGCTTTTCTTCGGACACTTAAACCGCCCATCTGACGCGGCTTGCCGGCCCTTGAGAGCTGGCCAAGTCTCCGCCTTGGCGGCAATGAGTTCCCAAGTCCGATCGCGCGAGCGGTCATCTACGACGATCACTTCAAACGCTCCCTGATAGTCCTGGCGAGCGAGAGCGTCCAAGCAGTGCGGCAAGGTTGCCTCCTCGTCGCGCGCAGCGACGATGGCACTGACTGAGAGGCGATCGCTAGCTAGAGCCGGACCAAGACGCCGCCTGCTCAAACCGCACCACAGCCAGAGGACGCTGCCCACGTAGATCGCGCCGCTTAAGATCAAACCTGCCTTTTGCATCTCCATCAGCTCCATAAGGCGACTTTCAGAAATAGTTGAAGCGCAAGTCAAAGCGCAGGTGCTGCTGACGGCCATCTCCGTAGCCAAAGCGCAACGCCAGCGGCACGGCTGGCCCCCAAGCCGGCGGCAGCGGCACGCCTTGCCCCCACTCCTGCGCGTATTCGGCCTCTAGCTGGAGATCAGGCAAAATTCGCCAGTGCAGGCCAGCGGCCAGCGCGGTCCGCTGCACTAGATGTCCATCGAGAAATTGCTTGGTCTCTCGCTCGTCCCCCGGACGCCAACCATAGTGCATATCACCGCCGACATTGCGAATGGTGCCGTCCGCTCCTAACTCGTTCTCGCCGTGCCGACTGCGCGTAACATATACCGCAAACTCTAGGTCTCGGGTTGCCCGCTTAGTCAGGCCCAATTGCCATTGATCGCTGTTGGGGGCGAGGCTGTGTCCCAGCGGCGAGTCGAAATGGCGAAAGGTGTTAATGGGAAACCGATGCGAGTAAAGCCAAGGTTCGATGCGCACGTATTCGGCTCGCAGTTCGGAATCAGCCAACCCCAGCGGATCAACCCATAGCATTCCGGCCTGTAAGGAAAATTTGTTGGCGAAATCGTCGGAAAATATGCGGGCCTTTTTCAGATCATCAACCACGTACGCCAGATAATAGCGCTGCCCATACCCCGGATGGATATCTAAGTCCACGCCCATCAGGAGATTGTCCTTGTCGCCTAGATGGCTCTGAGCGGCCCAGTAGAACATCAGCGGGTTGACATAGCTAGGTTCTAGTCCCCGGTCGCCGTACACTACCACCTCCTGCAAACCCAAATCGAGCCACGGGGCCAGCGCAATCTCCAAGCGATGGGCCGCCAAGTACTTTTGACGCTCCAACAGACGCACGTTGGTCGAGCCGTTGACTGCATAAGTCGCCGCTGAATCGGCTGTTCCCACGCAAAGCGGCGAATCAGGCCGGTTGGGACATGGGCGAAGTTCGGCGGAGATGCTGACCAGCTTAAAGGCCCCAAGCTGTGCCTGCAAGCGGATCATGTTAAACGATGGCGCGTTGTTGCCCAGCCCCAAATTCTGTTCCGGGGCCGGTCCCCATAGGGCCTCGTCTTTGCCCAGCTGCACATCCACCAGCCCCACCGCAAACTTGACGTACGCCGTGCCCTCGTGAAAATCGGCCACCTCGCCCTTTAGCTGCGGCAGGTCAATTCGCCGCTCGTACAGGTCGTGGCGATAGGCGTAATGGCGGGATCCCTGCTCCCGCACCTGTTCAAAGGCCATGCGGAAGCCTACTCTGCTACCGAGATGCCCACGGACGATGCCACCGCCGCGATGGCGGTACACTACTTCGGCCTCCGACCGCCCCCGGCCGCTAAAGCGATCCGTTTGCTGGCGAGCGAGAAAGTCGGCGAAAACGGCCCCTCCACGAGCGCGGTATTGAAACATGGCTCCCTCTTGGCCAAACTCGCCGCGCAACAAGTCCAGTTCGCCCAATTCAATTGGCGACAGCTCGGGACGATACTTTTTATCAACTGCATCAAGTAATTCTTTTATTTTATTGCGGCTGTATGGTTTAATGCCGTCTGCGATACCGTCAGATCGTCCTTTGGCCTCAAGGCGCTCGACGAAGCGATAAACCCAGTGCTCCAAAGGCACGTAAATCGACGAATCTGCCCCAGCCGCGATGGTGCCCAACGGAATCAATAAGCCCAGTAGAACCCGTGTTGACAGTATTCCCAACGGCTTGTTGATTGATTGTTTACGTCTTTTTTCACTCATCGCTTGAAAGCCGGAAATTCCATGCCTACTATCGCCGATGTTCACGCCCGCGAAATCCTCGACTCGCGCGGCAATCCCACCGTTGAAGTCGATGTGTGCCTCGCCGATGGCCAGCTCGGGCGGGCAGCCGTGCCTTCGGGGGCTTCCACCGGCGAACACGAAGCCGTAGAACTGCGCGACGACGATCCAGCCCGCTATCTCGGCAAGGGCACCCGCAACGCCGTGGACAATGTACGCCGAGAAATTGCGCCAGTGCTCAAAGGACTAGACGCGACCGAACAAAATCAAATTGACCAATTGATGATCGACCTCGACGGCACCCCCAACAAGGCCCGCTTGGGGGCCAACGCCATACTCGGTGCATCGCTAGCCTGCGCCAAAGCCGCCGCCCAATTTTGCGGCCTGCCCCTCTATCGCTATCTCGGCGGCCCCGCGGCCCACACGCTGCCGGTGCCCATGATGAATATCCTCAACGGCGGCGCTCACTCCGACAACAACGTCGATCTACAAGAATTCATGGTCATGCCCGTCGGGGCGCACTCTTTTGGCCAAGCCCTACGGATGGGAGCCGAAATATTTCACCACCTAAAAGCTGTGTTAAACGAGCAAAAGCGCCACACTGCCGTCGGCGACGAGGGTGGCTTTGCCCCAGATCTCGACTCCAACGACGAGGCTCTCGACATCATTGTCGAAGCCATCCAGCGCAGTGGTTATCAGCCGGGCGAGGACGTACTTTTGGCCCTCGACGCGGCGGCCAGCGAGTTGTTCGCCGATGGCAAATACACCTTGCACTGGTCCTCGGGCCAAGAGCGCAGCGCCACGAACATGGTCACTTTCTACGCCGAACTGGCCGATCGTTATCCCATCGCCTCCATCGAAGACGGTATTGACGAGAACGATTGGGACGGCTGGGCGCAGCTAACCGCGGCCTTGGGCGACAGCGTCCAGCTAGTGGGCGATGACCTTTTCGCGACCAACACCGAGCGACTCAACCGCGGCATCCAAAAGGGCATCGCCAACTCCATCCTCATCAAGGTCAACCAAATAGGCACCCTGAGCGAGACCCTCGCCGCCATTGAACTGGCCAAGCGAGCGGGCTACACAGCCGTGATTTCGCACCGCTCGGGCGAAACCGAAGACACGACCATCGCCGACATTGCCGTGGCGACCAATGCCGGTCAAATCAAGACCGGATCGGCCTCGCGCACCGACCGCGTGGCCAAGTACAACCAACTGCTGCGCATTGAGGAAAGCCTCGGACAACAAGCGCTCTATCCGCAACAGGCCGCCTTTTACAACCTAGGCCGCAGATAGCTTGCCCACTGTCCACACCGCGACTCTGTGCATCAGCCGCTGCCCCAAGAGGGCGGCCGCCAAAAGAGGCGCTCCTTGTCCGGCCGGCAGAACGGCTGCCAAGCTCAGAGCAACGACCAACCCCAAATCGTCTAGCTCCAAAAGCTGCCTCGGCCCTAGGCCGGTGCTCTGATGCACCGAGCGGTCAATCAGTTTCCTCATACCATACCACACCCCTAACCGCACCCCCGGCACCACGGCAACCAAGGCTAAGAAGACCCAAGCCCCAAACACAAACTCAAAACCACCCTCAACCAGCGCCTTCCCAAGGGCCCATCCCGCGACCCCAAGCAACGCTGTCCGCACCATGTTTTGCCCCTGCTCCAAGGCGCACAAGATGTCTAAGCGGCGTATCGTCGCATTGCCCAACCAAATTCCAGCCATCGCCCCAACCCACAGGGGTTCTAAGCCCAAAACACCGGCCATGCCGCTGCCCAGCAGAAGCCCAACGGCTATCATATAGTACAAGTATCCCCTACTAATGCCGCGGGTCGCTAAGTCCATAATCAAGCCGACCAAAGCACCCAATACTAGGCACGCCCCCCACTCTGCCCACGTCCCTTCGATAACGACAACCGAAGGAAAACCCAGCGGCAAGCGCATCTCAAAGCCCCCCGGACGCAACTGCATAAGCCCCACACCCGCCAATAACAAGCCAGCAAATGCACTAACCGAGGGTAACCAACCGGTGCGCCTTTTCTTTTTAGTACTCCCCCTGCGGCTCTGGCGCATCCAGCAAGCCGCACACAAGCCACAAACTCCCCATAATGCGGCTCCCTCCACATCTCCCCAAGAAAAACCATAACTCAGCGCCCACAAACCCAAGCCCAACAAGACCAGATAGCCTATTTCCAGCAACAGCAGGGGGCGGCTAACGTGCCTGAGCAGGCGCAACTCAATGCTACATCCGACCATTAACCCGAAAATCCCCATTAAAAACGCCGCAGCCAGATCGGCTGCCGCACTAAGGCTAGGCCGCAGGTCCAGCGGCGCGAGCAAGCCGAAAACTAGCCCTGCCAACGCGTAGTGGACGCGGGAGGCTAAAAGCTCAACCAAAAGAGGCGAGGGAGAAGCCCGCGATCTACAGAGGCGCACCACTGCGTAAATCAACCCCACGGCGGCCAGCCCCACGCCAAAACTCAGAAATACTCCGGTGCTAGCCATCGCCTACTTCGCCTGTATATAAATCGGGATTGCCCAACTGGGCGAAGCCCTCGTCACACCCGAGACAAAACCGTTCTACCGCCGATTCGCCCAGTTTGACGACCTGATCGTAGGCTTGGTCTGAAGGCAACAGCGGGCGGGCTAAAGCCGCGCCATCCTTAAAGCGCACCCAGTGCTGGAGCCAATCTCCGAGGATTTTGCGCCCCAGATGGGCAAACGCCAGCTTACACAGGGGATTAGGGCGGCGTCCGGCCACGCGGATGTGGCCTCCCCACCAGAGAATTTTGGGAATTCGTTGCAGCCACCGGGCGGTAGCCTCCTCCCCTCGTTCCAGTAGGCTCTCATCGGCATCTCGACCGTAGAAAGCCTGCCCCACTTCTCCCAGCAAACTGCGGCCATTAGCGCGGCGGGGAAAATGCAAGCGCACCCGCCCCAATCCGTCCATTCCCGCGCTAGCCAGCAAGCGACAGTCAATCCCCCATTCCAAGCGCATGTGCCACAAATCAGGCACGGCTGGCCGGGTCCCCTCGCGGAACAAGGCAGCCACGCGAGCCTCGACCCAAGGATGTACGGCCACATCCGCATAGACGTGCAGTCCCCAACCCGCAGCGAACGCCTGCTCGTTAGCAGTGGCGGCCCCTTGGGTCAGAGCGCGCAAAAAGTCGCCGCAGCGTTCCAAGTGTGCGCGGTGCGAAAAGACCGTCGGGCCGCCAGGGAAAAAACCAATGTCCGGGCCTACAGAACCGGCAGCAAAGGCCGCCTGCATCTTTTCTTCGTCCGCGCAATCGCCAAAAACCAGGGGAAAGACCCGCTCGGCTAGCCACAAGTGGAAGAAGCTGCCGGCCAAACTTAGAACGGCAGATCGTCGTCGTCGCCGCCCGAGCCCGGCGGCGGGGGAGCGGCGGACTGGGCGGCCGGACCAGAGTCTTGCCCGCTAGCTGGCCGATCGGAGTAGCCAGCATCTCTACCACCACTGCCACTGCCTGCCTCGCCGCGAGAATCGAGCATCTGCATGTCGTTGACCACAATCTCAGTCGTATAGCGCTTCTGGCCGCTTTGGTCGTCCCAAGACCGAGTCTGTAGCTTGCCCTCGACATAGATCCTAGCACCCTTTTTGAGGTACTGCCCGGCGATCTCAGCTAGCTTGCGCCAGAGCACGAGCCGATGCCATTCGGTTCGCTCCTGGCGCTCGCCCGTATTACGGTCATTCCAGCTTTCAGAGGTGGCCAAGCTAAAATTGGCTACGGGCACTCCGTCCGGCGTGTAGCGCACTTCGGGATCGCTGCCCAAATTGCCGATCAAGATCACTTTGTTTACCCCACGAGCCATAATATTCGCTCCTTTCTGCGAGTGCGTCGCAAGTGCGAGCGCACTCATTAGTGTTCGCAATTTTGCTTATCTTAGGCGCAAGCCTTAGCCCAGTCAAGGCCGGCCTAGTCCCTCGTCAGGCTTGACTTTCTCCAGCGGCTTTCCTATTCTTCCATATCCTTGACTATTAGAGTGTTTACAGCAGGCCGACTTCCCCCTTTGTCTGGTGCTGTAAACACTAGTAATTATAGGGCCGAGTGCCCTGTTGCCGCTAGGCGGTAGCTTTTCTCCCCCTCCCAATACGTCCTAGTCTTGCCTTATTTTAATACGCTACGCTGCATTTTGCGGCTGTGCTTAGAAAGAAGGTACGCCAACCATGGCTGGATCCCCTGTCGTCGTTCTCGATGTTGGTGCCTCAAAAGTTCTATGCCTAGTCGGCGAGGTGCAAAACAATTCCCAAGTCAAAATTTTGGGCTTGGGTCAAAGCCCCTGCACGGGTCTGCGTCGCAGCACCGTCATTGACATGCCCAAAGTAGCAGAGTCCATCCATCTAGCCCTCACCGAAGCCGAGCGCTCAACCGGCCTCAAAATCGCCGGAGCCTATCTCGGCATGGCCGGCGAAGGTATCAGCACCCAGACAAATTACAGCACGGTAGGCATCTCCGGCTCCTCTAACCCCATCTCTGAAGAGGATCGGGACCGCGCTCTACTCGCCGTCGCACAGGAACAAGTCGCCGAGGACCAAATGGTGATGCACCGCTTCGTCCAGAGCTATGCCGTCGATGGCGAGCCAGTACAAAACCCGCTCTGGCTGCACGGCAATCGCCTATCAATCGAGGTGTTGACCATTTCCGTGGCCGAGCATCTATGCACAGCCTTCCGCCACGCGGCTTCCAAAGCTGGCGTTGAGATCGTCGGCTTCGTCCTCGAGAGCGTGGGCGTGGCCCATGCCGCCTTGTCTCAAGACGAGCGCGATATGGGTGTGGCTCTGCTCGATCTCGGCGCTGGGACCTGCGATCTGGCCGTGTTCCTAGGTCCGATGCGGCACCTAGAAGAAATTCCGCTGGGGGGCGACGATATAACGCGCGATCTCTCGGTTGTCTTGAGCATCCCCATCCGCGAAGCCGAGAAGCTCAAATGCCGCTTTGGCAGCGTTAGTTGCCCCGGGGAAGACGGCGACGAGACCATCACGTACCACACGACCGCCGGTCGCACCTGTACCTTAACTAAGCAGCAGGTCAGCGCGGTCATTGAAGCCCGGCAGCGCGAGATTTTTGAATACGTGCGTCAAGCCCTCGTCAACAGTTCCTACAACGACCGCTTAGCCGCTGGCATCGTCCTCACTGGCGGCGGGGCCTTGCTCGATCAGGTCGCGCCACTCGCCGAGGAAGTGCTCGGCCACCACGTCCGCATTGGCACCCCCCAAAACGTGATCGCCCCCACCGAGATCAGCAACCCCAGCTATGCTAGCGCGATCGGTCTGTTGCGCTTTGTCGCCACCGAACACAGCGCCCCGGTCGAGCCGCACGATGCCGATCGGCCCGGCAACGGCTTTGCCCATGCGCTGGGCAAACTGTTCAATTTCTTTTAGTAAGCGGCGCGAACCGAAGCTGTTCTTGACACCGTAACTAGCTCCGCCTAGTTTCTACTGCACGGCATAGCCGCCATAGCTCAGCTGGTAGAGCAACTCACTCGTAATGAGTAGGTCCCCGGTTCGAGTCCGGGTGGCGGCTCCACGACACAACGCGGGCTTGCGCACTCGTCGCCAGCTCGCGTTTACATTGATCCCCTTTCTACTCAACCTGTGTCTGTTACCGATCTCCCCACGCTAAACGCTTGCCTCAATACCTTGTGTACGCTTTTGCTCGTGCGAGGCTATCTGCAGATCCGCCGCGGCGCACGCCAAGCCCACCAAAAATCCATGCTGGCTGCCCTCGCCTGCTCCGCGCTCTTCCTTTGTTCGTATTTGGTTTACCACGTTCAGGTAGGTTCGGTACCCTATCCCCACCACGACTGGACCCGCCCCCTGTACTTCGCCGTGCTCATACCCCACGTGCTCCTCGCCGCGCTAATGGCCCCTTTCGTGGCCCTTGTCGTCTGGCGCGCTTACAACCAAGATTTCGCCCGCCATCGTCGATTGGCCCGCTGGGTCTGGCCGGTGTGGATATTTGTATCGGTTAGCGGCGTGGTGGTCTATCTAATGCTATACCAACTCTGAGATTAGGCGTCGCGGCTGCGGGCCACCATCCAAGCGGCCCCAGCGGTCGTCAGCACTGTCCAGCCGCTGGTGATCAGCAGGGCATGCACAAACGCTGCATCCGCTATCAGTTGAGTCGGCATCAAGTAGAACGCCTTGCGCAAAACAACTAGCGCATAGGTCACGGGATTGCACTGCATTACCCACTCGAGCCAAGGCGCAGCCCCTTCAATGGGAAAGAGCGCACCAGAAAGAAACCACAAGGGGATGAGCACAACGCTCATTACTGCGTGGTAGCCAGCTACTGAGTCCAACTGCCACGCGACCATGAAGCCCAAACCCGTGAAGCCCATGCCGATCAGCGCACAGAGGGCCAAGAGCACCAAAATCGCCTCCACTGATAAGCCAATACCAGCCACTGGTGCTAGCAACAAAAACACAAGCACCTGCAATAAGGCAATAAGCGTACCGCCGACCAGTTTGCCCAGTACTATACTCAGGCGCGGCACGGGTGCTACCAGCACGCCTTGCAAAAAGCCAGCACTGCGGTCTTCGATGAGAGTAATGGTGGAAAAAATCGCCGCGAAGAGTAGGAGCATCAGCGCGATGCCCGGGTAGAAAAACTCTCTGTAGCTCAACTCGCTACCCACGCTGATGAAGCTGTCGACAAAACCCGAGCCCATGAAAAACCACAGCATCAGCGGCTGCACCAAACTCCCCAAAAGCCGCGAAGGCTGGCGAAAAAAGCGCAGCACTTCGCGCTGGGCCAGAATCCACGCGCCGCTCAAGCGATATTTCCTTCCTCGAGGTGCTGGCCAGTGTAGCGCACGAACACATCGTCAAGCGAGGGAGGTGCCAAAGACAGCAAGCGGATCTGAGAACCGAAGCGTTGGAATACCTCGTCAAGGCTGATATCGCCGTTGAGCTGGACGCGCAAGTCCTGATCGACGACTAGGCCCTCTAAGCCCATGTCGCTGCGCAGGGCAGCTTGCAGCGCGGGCGCATCGTCGCTGCGCAGCGTGAGGATTTCGCGACCCAATTGACGCTGCAAGACCCTTGGGGGGCCACAGACGAGCAATTGTCCTTGGTGTAAAATGGCGACTCGGTCTGCACAGTCGGCCTCGTCCAAGAGGTGGGTCGAGACCACGACCGTGAGTTGTTCGTCCGCTTTGAGTACTTCCACTTGATTCCAGAAATCGTGGCGCGCCACGGGATCCAACCCCGCTGTCGGCTCGTCGAGCACGAGAATCTCCGGTGTTGGCAACAGCGCCTTGGCCAATTCGACGCGCCGCCGCATGCCGCCAGATAGCTTCTCCACCCGCTCGTCGCGCCGTTCCCACAAGCCGACAACCTCTAGCAACTGTTGACTGCGCTGGCGCACGGCGCGGCGGCCCATGCCGTAGAGCAAACCCGCCATCCGCAAGTTTTCGCCGACCGTCATTTTCCGATCGAGCGCGGGGTTCTGAAAGACGATCCCCAACTTACGGCGCACGGCCGACGGATCTTGCCCCAAGAGCACACCACCGACTCGCACCGCGCCCGAGGTGGGCACTAGTGCGGTGGTCAGCACGCGCAGGAGGGTGGATTTACCACTGCCATTAGGCCCCAACAGAGCTATCGTCTCCCCATAGTGGATATCGAGACTGATCTCTTGGAGCGCACGATGGCCCGCTTTTTTGCGCGTATCCGCATAGACATGGGAAAGCTGCGAGATACTGATGAGCACTTGAGGATCCAACGGAAATCTCCTGCGCTGCAAAACTAGGCGCGTTGAGGCGACAAGGCAAAAAATTGGGAAGGTAACCGGATTCTCTGCTAGCGTCAAGAAAGCGAATCAGATTGACAGGGGTTGTCTTTTCTCATACATTTTTCAACTCAAACCTTGGTTGTAAAAAAATCCCGATTCATACTTTTGCGCTAGCCTTAGTTCGCAGCCTATCTCCCGACGGACGGGTGCGAAACTCGACACACCCGCATCACTTTTAGGTAAGGCCGACAGTATGTCAACTAAAACCAAGTCTGCACGCTGGTACCGCGCCCTCTTACTCGTCGCGGCTATTGCACTGGTGGGAGTGGCGTTGCCGCTTGGGGGATTTTGGTATTTGAATCAACCGACCTACGAATACCCGGCGCGGACGATCCACATCCCCCAAGGTGCGAACGCCCGTTGGATCGGCCAGTTGCTAGAGCGGGAAAACTTGATCCACAACGCCCACGTCTTTGCTTGGACTGTCCGGCTCAAGGGCCTCGGTCATCAGCTTAAGGCCGGCACCTATCAGCTCGACGGCATCCGCACAACAGCCGCCATGGTCCAATCCCTACTCAAGGCACCAATCCAAACCCAGCCCGCGACGATCCCCGAGGGGCTGCATCGCCACCAGATCGCGGGTCAGTTGCAGGCCGCAGGCGCAGCGGATTCGGCTCGCTTTGTCGCCGCCACCGAAGACCCGCAGCTCATCCGCCAACTCGGCGTACCCGCGTCTACGCTCGAAGGCTACCTCTTCCCCGAGACGTACTTCTTCGACCCAAACGCCGATGAACGCGCCATCGCCTCTATCATGGTCAACCAATTCCACCGCGTATTTGCCGACTCCCTGCGCCAGCGGCTCAAGGAGCTTGACCTTTCGCTGCACCAAGCTGTGACGTTGGCCTCGATCGTCGAGCGCGAAGCAGTAGCCGTCGAGGAGCAGCCCATTATCTCCGGCGTCTTCCAACGCCGCCTCAAGCTCAACCGCCGCCTCGAATCCTGTGCGACGATCAACTACGTTCTCGGCGCGAACAAGAAGCGGCTGACTTATGCCGACTTGAAGGTGGATTCGCCCTTCAACACGTATCGCCACCACGGCCTGCCCCCTGGCCCTATCGGCAGCCCCGGTCGCACGGCTCTTCTCGCCGTGCTCTACCCCGAGGAAACCGACTATCTCTACTTTGTCGCGCGCGGCGACGGCACTCACATCTTCAGCCGCACCAACAAGGAGCACGAGCGCGCCAAGCGCCAAGTCAAGCTAGCCCAGCGTATGCAGACGAACTGAGGATGTCCATACTAGACGCTCTCAATCCAGCGCAACGCCGTGCGGCCGAGGCCGCGGACGGCCCGCTGTTGATCCTCGCTGGAGCCGGCTCGGGTAAGACCCGCGTCCTCACCCATCGCATCGCCTTCCTAATCAAAGAAGTTGGTGTGCCCCCGTGGCGCATCCTCGCCGCGACCTTTACCAACAAGGCGGCGGGCGAAATGCGCGAGCGCATCGAGCAGCTCGTCGGTTCGGCGGCCACCGAACTATGGGTCGGCACCTTCCACTCGATCTGTGCGCGCATCCTGCGTCGCCGAGCCGAAGATTTTGGTTTAGCCCCCAACTTCTCCATATACGACGAAGACGATCGCCGCGCCACCATCCGCCGCGTCCTCAACGCCCACCAGATCGACGAGCGCGAACTCGCGCCGCGCGCGGTCGTCAGCCAGATCAGCCGCGCCAAGAACGCCATGCTCGACCCCCTAGAATTCGCGCACCAAGCAAATGAGAACCAACGGCAAATCGCCGAACTCTACGCCGACTACGAGCGCGAGTTGCGCCGCAACCAAGCTCTTGATTTCGATGACTTGCTCATCGAGGTCGTGCGCCAGTTCGAGCGCCACCCAGACGTTCTGCAAACCTACCAAGAGCGCTTTGAGCATTTGCTCGTCGATGAATACCAAGACACCAATCGGCCTCAGTACTTGCTCTGCCGCCAGCTAGCGGCACTCCATCGCAACATCTGCGTGGTCGGAGATGACGACCAGTCGATCTACCAATTTCGCGGTGCCGACATCCGCAACATCCTTGACTTTGAACGCGACTATCCAAATGCCCGCCTAGTGCGGTTAGAGCAAAACTACCGCTCCACCGGCCACATTCTCGCCGCAGCCAACGCCGTCATCAGCCATAACCAAGGCCGCAAGGGCAAAGAGTTGTGGACGAACGGTCCCAAAGGCGATCGGGTCGCGGTTGTCGAATGCGATTCGGACCGACGCGAGGCCCGCCACGTCGTCGATGCCATCCGCCGCTACGACCGCTTGGGCCGCTACAACCTCGGAGACGCTGCGGTGCTCTACCGCACCAACGCCCAATCGCGGCCCTTTGAAGAGGAGTTGCAACGCGCCCGCCTTCCCTATGTGATCATCGGGGGTATCCGCTTTTACGACCGCCGCGAAATCCGCGACGTACTGTCCTACTTGCGGCTGTTGGTCAACCCGGCTGACGACATTGCCCTGCGCCGTATCATCAATACGCCGCGCCGCGGCATTGGCGACACCTCCCTGACCCGCTTGCAGGCTTTCGCCCAAGCCAAAGGCTGGAGTCTATCTACGGCACTTAAGCACCTCGACGATGTGCCCGACCTCAGCGGTCGCGCACAAAAAAGCCTCGCAGCCTTCGCCGACCTGATCGGCGAACTAATGGCCGCCACCGATGCACTCTCCCTGCCCGAACTGGGCTTTGCCGTCGTCGAAAAGAGTGGATACCGCGCCATGCTCGCGGCGGAAAACACGCCAGAAGCCGAGGCACGCTTGCAGAATCTCGACCAGTTACTGGCTGAGATGACCGAATACGCAGACGCGAATCCAGATGCGACTTTAGCGATCTATCTCGAAGAAAAGTCCCTGCTGACCTCGGCAGACGAAAGCGATAACAATGGCAACGCCGTTACCTTGATGACCTTACACAGCGCCAAAGGTTTAGAGTTCCCCTTGGTTTTTGTTTGCGGCCTAGAAGAAAACCTCTTTCCCACGGCGCGGGCCGTCGGCGATCCCCAAGCCATTGAAGAGGAGCGCCGACTCTGCTACGTGGGCATGACCCGGGCGCAAGAGCAACTCAGCCTCACCTATGCCCTGCGCCGCTATGCGTATGGCTCGCTGCTTGCCACCGAACCCTCGCGGTTTTTAACCGAAGTCCCCGCCGACCTAACGACCCAGAATTACGAATTGGACCGCGGCTTTGACCGCGCACGGCAGCGCGTCGGCCCACCTCCGCGAAAAAAGACCTCGGCCCCCCAAGGCGTCCACTACGAATGGGACGCCGATCGGTCTTCTGGCTTCGACGAGTTCGTTGCCCAAGACGACTTCCTCGCCAAGGGCCAGTGGGTGCGCCACCCCCAATGGGGGCGCGGGCAGATCGTCAGCCGCGAAGGGCACGGCGAAAAGATGAAGCTCTCCATCCGCTTTGGGACGCGGACCAAACGCATCGCTGTCGCGTACGCCCAACTCGAACCCGCCTGAACCGCCCATTGCCCCAGAGGGGGCTGATCTTTAAGTTGTATTGTTTATCTCGTTTCCCTTGACGGACTTATGGGCACTCCAACATCCGCAAACGCACGCGTGGCCCTGCAAAATGTGGGTTGCAAGCTCAACGCCTACGAAGTAGAAGCCCTCGCCCACCGCCTGACCGAGTGCGGCTATTCAATCGTGCCCTTCGGCTCTGAAGCCGACGTGTACGTGGTCAATACCTGTACGGTCACCGGGGCGGGCGATGCAGACTCGCGCAAGGCCGTGCGCCGCGCCCGGCGGCGCAACCCAAGCGCGGAGATCGTCGCCACTGGCTGCTATGCTCAGCGGCGACCAGCAGACCTCGCAGCGGCCGGTGCCGACTTGGTCGTAGGCAACGGCCAGAAAGCCCAACTCATCGAGTTGCTCGAGGCACACCTAGCCGGTGCCGAAATTCTTGCACCCTCGGCAACAAGGCCGCGCACTGAGCAATTTCTCGCCATTGACGGCACCGTGCCCCAAGGCCGCACACGCGGCAGCCTACAAATCCAAGACGGCTGCGATGAACACTGCACCTATTGCATTATCCCAGCGGTGCGCGGGCACAGCGCCAGTCGCCCAGCCGCCGAAGTCATCGCCCAAGCCCAGCGCATGGTCGCGGCCGGCTACCGCGAGCTCGCCCTGACCGGCGTCCACACGGGCCGCTATGGGTTCGACCAAGGCCGGCCCGAGGCCCTCGTCGAGCTCCTCACCGCGCTGGAGCAAATCGACGGCTTGGAACGCATTCGCCTCAACTCCATCGAGCCAGGTTATGTCGCCGACGCGCTGATTGACCACGTAGCAGTTTCTCCGGTGATCTGTCGCCACTTCCACGTGCCTTTGCAAAGCGGCGACGACCACATTCTCAAGCGCATGGGGCGACGCTACACTCGCGCCTATTACGCCGAGCGGATCGAACAGATCGCCAGCCGCATCCCCGACTGCGCCATTGGCGCTGACGTCATGGTCGGCTTCCCCGGGGAAACCGACGCACATTTTGCCCAGACTCGCGCCTTGTTGGCCGACCTGCCGCTGACGTACCTCCACGTCTTTTCGTACTCTCTGCGGGCGGGGACCCCGGCCGAGCGTCTGCCCGATCATCAGGACCCGGCCGTCAAAAAGGAACGCGCCCAAGCACTCATCGCCCTCGGTGCAGCCAAGCGACTTGCCTTCCACCAGCGCTTTGTCGGCCACTCACTCCAAGTCCTCGCCGAAGGGCGTTCAGACCCAGCCACCGGCTTGCAGGTCGGCTTGAGCGACAACTACATCAAGGTCCTCTTCGCGGGTCCGGCCACGTCCAACGAATTGGTGGACGTGCAAATCGAGCAGGCCCGCGAAGAGCTAGCTTTTGGAGCGCGCCAATGAGCTTGCCTCTCCTCGAGACGACCGAATATCAGCCCGTGGCAACGCGCCCCGGGCCGGCCGGCCGACGCGTGTACATCGAGACCTACGGCTGCCAGATGAACGTGGCTGACAGCGAGTTGGTGGCCAGCATCCTCGTCGACGCCGGGTTTCAGATTGCGGAACAAGCCGAACAAGCCGACATCATCCTGCTCAATACCTGTGCGGTGCGCGAGCACGCCGAGGAACGGGTCATTGGCCGCGTCAGCCAGCTCAACGGCCTTCGCGCCCACCGGCCCAACCTCACCTTGGGCATCCTCGGCTGCATGGCCCAACACCTGAGCAAGACGCTGCCGGACCGCGCTCCTTTCGTCGATTTGGTCATGGGGCCGGATTCCTACCGCCGCCTGCCCCAGCTTCTCGCCCAATCGAGCGACGACGCGCTCCTAGACGTGCGGCTCGACCGCTCGGAGAACTACAGCGGCGTCCATCCCCAGCGCACAACCGGCACTAATGCTTGGGTGACCATCATACGAGGATGCGATAAGTTCTGCACGTTCTGCATTGTGCCCTTTGTGCGCGGTCGGGAGCGCAGCGTGCCCGCCGACGATATAGTTCGTCAAGTCCAACATATTGCTGCCGAGGGGTTTAAGGAAGTCACCTTACTCGGTCAGACCGTTAATTCCTACCGCGCTGGCAACGTGGATTTCGCCGATCTCTTGCGGCAAGTCAGCCAAGTCGAGGGCATTGAGCGGGTGCGCTTCACCTCGCCCTATCCGGTTGACTTTACCGACCGCGTGATCGACGCTATGGCCGAGGTCGGTCCAGTGTGCCCGAGCCTGCACCTGCCGGTCCAGAGCGGCTCGGATGAGCAACTCGCCCGCATGCGTCGCGGGTACACCGTCAATCAATACCGACAGCTCGTGCATAAGTTGCGCACCGCCCTGCCCGACCTCGCCCTGACGACCGACATTATCACCGGCTTTTGCGGCGAGACCGACGCAGACTTCCGCCAAACCTGCGACCTAATGGCCGAGATCCGCTACGATTCAGCTTTCATGTTTAAGTACTCGGAGCGCGAAGGCACATACGCCCACAAGAAGCTGCCCGATGATGTCCCCGAAGCCGTCAAGGGCGAGCGCCTCCAGCACATCATCGCCCTGCAAGAGGGGATCTCGCGCCAGCTCAATCAGCGGCAAGTCGGCCGCACGGTCGAGGTCCTCGTCGAAGGCCCGTCCAAGCGGCCAGCCGCCGATGGCCAACCTCGTTACTACGGCCGCACCCCGCAGGGCAAGACAGCTATTTTTCCACAACCGGCAGCGAGCAACGAGTTCGCATCCGTCCGCGTCGCCCGCGCCACTTCGCACACGCTCTTTGGCGACCGCATGGATGCCCGCTAAACTTAACCGAAGCAATAGTTTAGATGAGTTTCGATTGTCATTGAGTCAAAACTTTCTATAACTTAAAAATCACTCTCATCGCACTCCCTCCCGAAAGGCCCTCATGTTCACCCGTTGCTTCTCATTCACTGTACTCGTTGCCCTTTGCTCCACCGCCTATGCCGACCCACAAGCCACCCGCGACGACATTGAAATCAGCCGCATCCTCAACGTCCCCCAAGGTACGCTCCGCATCGCCAAGGATCCGCGCACCAACGCGCTCTACACCTTGCGGCAAAACGGCGCGATTGATCGCATCGACCTAGCGGTAGCCGCGCACACACCCGCATACTCCAGAGCCGACCACGGCATCCGCAGCGGCTTCACGGGCTTTGCCATCGGGCCGGACGGCTCGTTTTACTTGGCATCGAACCGCCGCGGTCCGCGCGATAGCGGCCAATTTGCCCTAGCCCGCGGCATTTTGCTCGACGCCGACACCGGCGCACGTCAATGGGAACAACTCGCCCCAGACAACTTGCCCGCTGATGTTCCCATTGACGACATCCTCGCCGCCACCAGCCTCGGCCGCGATCCCACGACCAATACCCGCTACGCACTCAAGACCAACGGCGACATTACCCTCGTGCCGTCGGGCACGGTATACACAGCCGCCGATCACGGCCTTAGTCGACCCAGCGCCCTATTCATCGACGACGCCAGCACCTTTTACATCCTCCAACGCATTGACCTCTCTGGTTACAACATTGCCACCATCACTAAGGGCGAAGTCGATCCGACAAGCGGCGAGCGCACCTGGTTTACCCTCGCGGAAACCGCACCCTATGAGCGGTGCGACTGCATCTTCAATCACGAGGTCAACGGGCTAGTCGTCAGCCGCGACAATCGCTCGCTCTTTATCAACAGCGGCTCGCGCACCGATCACGGCGAAATACAAGACGGCAACGGCGGTGCTTTCCCCAGCCTGCGCGAAACCGCGCTCACGGCTATAGTCTTGCGCGTCCCGACCGACGCCCGCGCGCTCGTGTTGCCCAACGACCGCGACGCGCTCCGCGCCCAAGGATTCCTCTTTGCCGAGGGGCTGCGCAACGCCTACGACCTCGCCTTCGCATCCAACGGCGACCTCTTCGCCACGGAAAACGGGCCGGACCGCGACATGGCCGAGGAACTTAATTGGCTGCGCCAAGGCCATCACTACGGTTTTCCGTGGCGCATGGGACTCGACGACACCCCTCAGCAATTTCCCGACTATGATCCGGCCAGCGACTTTCTCCTGCCCGCTAGGTTTACGGCCGTGCGCGAAGGCTACTATCACAACGATCCCACGTACCCGCCGCCGCCGCGCGCCTTCACCGATCCAGTGATCAACCTCGGCCCGGACGCCGATGCTTACCGCGATCCAGCCGACGGCCAAATCAAGGACGCCAGTGAAGAGGGCCTGCGCTTCGGCACCTTCACCGCGCACCGCTCGCCCTTGGGGCTGGTGTTCGACGTGGACCACGTCCTAGCCGAGCCGTTCCAAGGCGATGGATTCGTGCTGAGTTGGACCGCCGGCGATCCCGACGGCGACGACGACGCTGGTCCGTTCAACGACCCCAGTGAGGATATTCTACACCTCGACTTAGCCAAAGTCGGCGACAACTACGAGGCGCACGTCACCCGCATCGTCGGTGGGTTTTCCAACCCCATTGACGCAGAAATCATCGGCAATCGCCTGTACGTCATCGAGTGGAGCGGCGGGCGCGGCCTGTGGGAAATCGCCTTGCCACAGGCTCCAAGCGAAACGGCAGTTGCCGAAGCCGAAAGCGTTGTACCCGAAGAGTTTGCGCTGGCGCAAAACTTCCCCAACCCCTTTAACGCCAGCACTGCCATTGCCTTCCAACTCGCCCTTCCGTCCCACGTCGAATTAGCCATTTACAGCATCAACGGCCAGCGCGTACACACCCTCATCAACGGTTCTCTGCCCGCCGGACACCACCGCCGGCAATGGGACGGCCACAACGACCGCGGCGAGCCAGTAGCCAGCGGCGCGTATCTATATCAGTTATCGGCCGGCGATTTTGTCGCCACCCGCCAGCTTACGCTGCTCAAATGAGTTGCGCTGAGGAACTCCATGCTGGTCCGCTACCTCTCGCTTGCCGTGCTCGCAGCCTTTTGCTCCACCGCGCACGCCGATCCACAAGCGACCCGCGACGACCTTGAAATCCGCCGCATCCTCGACGTCTCCCAAGGAACCATCCGCATCGCCAAAGATCCACGCGACGACGCGCTCTATACCTTGCGACAAGATGGTGTGATCGAACGCATTGACCTAGCGGCGGCTGAGCGCGTCCCAGCGTATTCCCACCGCGACCACGGCATTCGCAGCGGCTTCACGGGCTTTGCCATCGGGCCGGACGGCTCGTTCTACCTAGCCTCCAACCGCCACGGCCCCGGCAACAGCGGCCAATTTGCCCTCGCCCGCGGCACTTTGCTCGACGCCGACACTGGCGAGAGGGACTGGGAACAACTCGACCCGGACAATCTGCCCGCCGACATTCCCATTGACGACATCCTCGCCGCCGCCATCTTTGGCCGCGACCCCACGACCGCCAACCGCTATGTCCTCGAGCACAACGGCGATATCACCCTCTTGCCTGAAGGCACGGCGTACACGACCGCGGACCACGGTTTCATCCGCCCGAGTGCTCTGTTTATCGACAACGACGGCACCTTTTACGTCCTCAAACGCATTGACCTGTCTATCTACAACATCGCCACCATCACCAAGGGCGAAGTCGATCCAAACAGTGGCGAGCGCACTTGGTTCACGCTCGCGGAAACCGAACCTTATGAGCGGTGCGACTGCATCTACAACCACGAGGTCAACGCGCTAATCGTCAGCCGCGACAATCGCTCGCTCTTTATCAACAGCGGCTCGCGCACTGATCACGGCGAAATACAAGACGGAGATGGGCATTTCCCCGGGCTGCGCGAAACTGCACTCACCGCCGTAATTTTGCGCGTTCCGACCGATGCTCGCGACCTCGTGCTGCCCAACAGCCGCCCGGCCCTCCTCGCCCAAGGATTCCTCTTTGCCGAGGGCTTGCGCAATGCCTACGACTTCGCCTTCGCCCCCAACGGCGACCTCTTTACTACGGAAAACGGGCCGGGCCGCGACATGCCCGAGGAACTCAATTGGCTGCGTCAAGGGCATCACTACGGCTTTCCTTGGCGCATGGGACTCGACGACACCCCCCAGCAATTTCCCGACTACGATCCAGCCACTGATTTACTCCTCTCCCCCCGTTCCACAGCCGTGCGCGAAGGCTACTACCACAACGATCCCACGTTCCCGCCGCCACCGCGCGACTTCACCGATCCGGTGATCAATCTCGGGCCGGACGCCGACGCCTACCGCGATCCAGCCGACGGTCGCATCAAGGACGCCAGCAAAGAAGGCGTGCGCTTCGGCACCTTCACCGCGCACCGCTCGCCGTTGGGGTTAGTGTTCGACGTTGACCATGCCCTCGCCGAGCCGTTTCAAGGCGATGGCTTCGCGCTCAGTTGGACTCGGGGCGATCCAAACGGCGACAGCATCAACGGCCCGTTCAACGACCCTAGCCAAGACCTATTGCACCTCGACTTAGCCAAAGTCGGCGACAACTACGAGGCGCACGTCACCCGCATCGTCGGCGGGTTTTCCAACCCTATTGACGCAGAAATTATCGGCAATCGCCTCTATGTGATCGAATGGAGCGGCCAGCGCGGGCTGTGGGAAGTCGTCCTGCCACCCGCGGAGGAGTTCCCGCCCGCGAGCTTGGCCGACGCGCAGGTCTTCAGCGACCTCGCCACGCAAACGCCTGCGGCGGGCGTGGTGCCGTACGAAGTCAATGCGCCGTTTTGGTCGGACGGAGCCACCAAGACGCGGTTCATTCGCTTGCCGCCCGGCGAGCGCATTGACTTTGCCACCAGCGGGCCTTGGGGCTTTCCCGCTGAAACTCTGCTGATTAAGAACTTTTATCTCGATTTGGTGCGTGGCGATCCGGCCAGCCGGCGCATCATCGAAACGCGCTTGCTCATCAAACGCGTGGATGCCCCGGGCTGGGACGGTTATAGCTATCTGTGGAACGAAGCCGGCACCGACGCTACCTTGCTCGCCGATAGCACGACCGTTGCCTACGTGATTGACGACCCGCACGATCCGGTGGGCTTTTTCTTGCAAAACTACTACTTTCCCTCGCGCCAAGACTGCGAGGTTTGCCACACCAAGGGCGCGGGCTATGTACTCGGCGTACATACGGCCCAACTCCACACAGGGGTGGAGCAAAACCAGCTGCACGCTCTCGCCCAACAGGGCCTTTTCACTGGAGATTTACCGGCCGACTTGTCTTCCTTGCCCCAGCTACCCAACCCCTTCGATCCCAGCGTTCCACTCGATCAGCGCGCCCGCTCGTACCTCGAAGTCAACTGCGCACCGTGCCACCGGCCCGAGAGCGTCAGCCGCACCATCATCGACCTGCGCTACAACACGCCCTTGGCTCAAACCAATACGGTCGAGGCTTTCCCCACACTTGGCGATATAGGCGAGCCAGAGGCCCGCATCCTCACGCCTCAAGCACCCCAGCTTTCCACCCTCTACCGGCGGATGCTGACGCTGGGCACCTTTCGCATGCCACCGCTGGCTTCCTCCATTCCCGACGAGCGCGGAGCCGATCTCATCGCAGAATGGATAGCCAGCATGGTTTCCCCGACGGCGGTGGCCGCAGTCGAAGAAACCACACCAACCGCTTTTGCCCTCAACCAGAACTACCCCAATCCCTTCAACGCAGCCACAACTATTGCATTCCAGCTAGCGACGCCGGCCGCCGTTGAGTTGGACATCTACGACGCGCTCGGCCAAAAGGTCCGCACCTTAGTCGCCCGGGAGCTCGCCGCAGGACGCTACCACGCTCAGTGGACCGGGCGCGACGCCGCCGGCCATATGGTCGCCAGCGGCTCCTACTTCTATAGGTTGCGAGCCGGCGCTTTCTTAGACATCAAACAACTAACCCTGTTAAAATAGAATCCCCTGTCTGCTAACGCGATCAGTCAACGCCCAATTCACCAAGCCATGAATCCCTGCGCCATTTTCCTCTTGGCCCTCTCTTTAGCAAATTGCACTGCCGCTCCCGACCAAGCCCCCGGTACTCAGCGCATGGCCGCGCAACTCGCCGCCCTCGCCGCTCAGGCCAACGCCGCGGATAACATCTATTTGAGCCAACGCCGCGTTGACTGGCTGCGCCGCCAGCCCACACCAGACGATCCCGTGCAACAACTCAGCCGACAGGTCGAGCTAGCCAAAGAGTTGTTGCGCGCTGGCGCATCCGCCGAGGCTGCCGCCCTATTCGAGCAAGTGCGCGAGCAAGCCGATGCCCACCACTTCCGCACTCGACCGAGCCTTGAAGAGATGATCGCCCTCGCCTATTTGCGGCTCGGCGAGCAGCAAAACTGTATTGACGACCACAACCTCGCCTCCTGCCTGCTGCCCATTGCAGCCGAAGGTGTTCACAAGGCACAAGAGGGATCGCGGGCGGCCATCGCTTACTACCGAGCCGTTCTAAAAAAGACCCCCTACGACCTGACTTCGCGCTGGTTGCTCAACATCGCCTATATGACCGTAGGCGCATATCCACACCAAGTACCCGCCGCCTATCTCATTCCCCCGGAAGTCTTTGCCGCTGACGCCAATATCGGCCACTTCCCCGACCGGGCACCCGCCCTCGGGTTAAATGTCCTCGGCTTGGCCGGCGGCGGCATTATGGAAGACTTTGACAACGATGGCTTCCTCGACATCATCGCCACTTCTTGGGGCCTCGACGATCCACTGTGCTACTTCCGCAACCAAGGCGACGGCACTTTCGCCGAGCGCACCACTGCCGCTGGCTTGACCGGCCTAGTCGGCGGCCTTAACGCCGTGCAGACGGACTTTGACAACGACGGCTTCGCCGATGTGCTAGTCTTGCGCGGTGGCTGGTTTGGTGCCGATGGCCTCCATCCCAACTCGCTATTGCGCAATCAAGGCGACGGCACCTTCGCCGACGTAACCGAGAAGGCGGGGCTACTGACGTTGCACCCAACGCAAACCGCGGCTTGGGCCGACTTCGACAACGACGGCTGGCTCGACCTATTCGTGGGCAACGAATCCTCCGACCAAGAGCGCCATCCCTGCGAGTTGTTCCGCAACCAAGGCGACGGCACCTTCGCCGACGTGGCGGCCGAAGTCGGCTTGGCTGTCGAGGGCTTCGTCAAAGGGGTGGCTTGGGGCGACATTGACAACGACCGCCGCCCCGATCTCTACATCTCCCGCCTCGGACAACCCAACCTGCTCTTCCACAACGATGGCCCAGACGCCAACGGCCGCTGGCGTTTCTCCGACATAACCGCCCGCGCTGGCGTGAGTCAGCCGACATTCAGCTTCCCGGTGTGGTTTTGGGACTACGACAACGACGGCTGGCTCGACCTATTCGTCTTCGGCTACAAGGCCGACGCTGGCGACGTCGCCGCTGACTACATGGGCCTGCCGCACAAAGGCGAGCCACCGCGCCTCTACCGCAACCAAGGCGACGGCACCTTCGCCGACATGGCCAGACAAACCCACAGTGCCAAAGTCCTCTATACGATGGGCTGTAACTTCGGCGACCTCGACAACGACGGCTGGCTCGACTTCTATGCTGGCACGGGCGACCCCGACTACCGTTCGCTAATGCCCAACCGCATGTTTCGCAACGCCGCTGGCCAGCGCTTCGAGGATGTAACTACTTCCGGCGGCTTCGGGCACCTGCAAAAAGGGCATGGCGTAGCCTTCGGCGATATCGACAACGACGGCGATCAGGATATCTACGCGGTGGTCGGCGGCGCCTATTCGGGAGACGTGTACACCAATGTGCTCTTTGAAAACCCCGGACACGGCAACCATTGGATCACCCTCAAGCTGGCAGGGACTAAATCGAATCGAGCCGGGGTCGGGACGCGGATTCAAGCCCGCACGGAGACGCGGACGATCCACGTTCTCGCGGGCACGGGCGCGAGTTTTGGGGCCTCGACCTTGCAACAGGAAATAGGACTGGGGGAAGCCGAGGTACTCGACGCGCTAATTTTGCACTGGCCGTCGGGCACAGTGCAAACCTTTACCAACGTGCCGGTCAATGAAGTGTATCGAGTCCGCGAGGACGCCACGACCTTGGAGCACTTGGCCGTCAAGCCCCTCGCGCTAGCTACCGAGGGACCGGGAGCACACAGCCACTCACAGCCGGGCCAATAGCCGCGCGGCCGTGGCGTGGTTCGGCTCTACCGCCAAGAGCTGCTGCAACGCCTGCCGCGCCGCGGCAATGTGGCCCAGTCGCTGGTAGGAAAGCGCCATGCTCAAATAGGCCTTGACGTGCTGTGGCTCTAAAGAAAGCGCCGCGGCAAACGCGGCGACCGCCCGCTCGTTCTCTCCGGCCTTCTGATAGGCCAGCCCCAAGTTGAAGTGGTGCGAAGCGTCGGCCCGGTTGAGGGCGACAGCTTTTTGGTAGGCGTCGAGTGCCGCCGGCACGTTTTCCATCTGCAAATAGGCCGTGCCGAGGTTGTTGTACGCCGGCGCGTAGTCGAACTCGTCGAGCGCCTCGCGGAAGCGCGCCTCGGCCTTGGCAAACTCGCCCCGTTGCAAAAAGACCAATCCCTGCGCGTTGAGCGCTTCGACGTAGCGCGGCTTGCGATCAATCGCCTGTTGGTAGTGCATATGCGCCTTATCGAGCACTCCCTGTCGCGCGTAGAGTAGGCCGAGGTTCTTGTGCGCCTCATAGGCCCCCGCATCCAACTCTAGCGCCCGCCGATACTCGCCAGCGGCCCTTTCCCAATCGCCCTGCCGCGCATAGAAGACGCCGAGGTTGTTGTGGGCACCGGCCAAGTCCGGGAACAATTCGACCATCTTCTCGCGCGCCTCGGCCTCGTCGGCCGTCCAGTAAAACTGAAAAAGCGACAGTGCCACCACCGGCACCGCGAAATAGGCTAACTGTCGGCCCGTTTCGCGGAAGTACGGGACCAAACCGCTCGGCAATGTCTGCAAGCCAATGCGGTTGGCCCCTTCTTCGGCATTGATCCCCAGATTGGCTTGGTTTTTGCGGTCGCGGATTTTCCAGATGAATCCGTCGAAATAGTAGTGCAAAAGCGTCGAGGTGATGACGAAAATCTCGACCATTTTGATCGCCTGCTCGGACTTGAGGAAGCCTTCCATCATATTGATGCTGCCGTAGGCAAAACAGACCAGCACGTACGCGACCAGTAGCGGCAAGGTACGCGCGGTGAAGAAGGTGCGCAGGAGCTTGGTGGTGCGCTCCTGCCTTTTGACGAGGTTGTTGTTGTAGATCCAGACGATGGCGAAGTACTGGATATCGTGGAAAACGGCAAAGGCCGCGTAGCCGATGACGAGGTCGTTGATGTGTATCCAGCCGTAGTAGATGATAAACACCGTAGTCGCCATGACCGCGATCTTGGGCAGGCTTATCTTCTGCCCGGAGACCACCCGCCGGACGATATTGGCCAAGTACGCCGCGAGCACCGCCATCGCAACATAGAACAGCACCTTTTTGAGCAGGAGCGTCAACTCAGCCGACAGAAAGGGCACGCCGACCCGCTGATTGTGGTCGAGGATGCGGTGGAAGTATTCGGGGCTATAGACTACAACTGTAGCAAAGGCACACAAGGTCAACAGCCAGTCGAGCCGGGCGTCGAGCTTGGAGAAAATCTTGTTTTTGGCATCGTAGATCCGCATGATGCCGTAATGCTGCATAAACAGGTGCCAGATCTCCCACACTAGCACCATCAGAAAAAGCCCGTGCAGGGTATTGAATTGCGCCAGCGCCGTCACGAACAGCACGACGATGGGCGCGACGACGAACTTCTCTTTGAAGGTGCTGAATAGCTCCGGGTCGCCGTATGCGCGCATAAAGCCCGGCAGGTGATGGCCGGTGGCAAACAGTGCCAGCGCGTAGAAGGCAATGGTCTGCGAGTCGAACACAGCCCGCAATGGCAGCATAGTTACCAAGCACAAAAGAGGCGTACCAATAAAAAAGAACAGGTCGCCAAAGGGCGAGATGATCCACTTTTGATCGCGGTACACGGCTGGAGCTACAGTCATGGCCTCCCTCAATAGGCTACGGCTAGGGTGCGTATTACTTCCCCCTGTCCGGCATCGGTGCCCGCGTCAATGCGGCACACGTAAACCCCAGGCACCACCCGAGCACCCGACGCATCCAATCCACCCCAACTAAACGAATGCAACACATCTCCACCAGACGACACAAGAGCCACCACTTCTCGCCCCGCTAAGTCGAAAATGCGCACATTCGGCGTGGCATCCACCGCCTTGAACAGCGCAAAGCGGATCTCTACGCGGTCGTTGATCCCATCGCCGTTGGGCGAAAACACCGACGGCGCAATCTGCAAATCGCCGATCAGCCGCGGGCTGCCGGGTAAGTCGGGCAAAAATACCAAGTTCGCTTGCCGCTCGGCCGCCTCCACCGACTGCCACAAATCAGGACGCGCTTCCTGCCCTAAATCGGCGGCAAAGACCGTGGCATTGTGCAACACCTTGGTGGTAAACTCCACGGCCACAGAATCCGTCCGCACCGTCTCCGGTAAATCGACAAAAAGCAGCGAATCCCCCACCACGCGCACCCCGCTCGCCGCGCGTTCCACGCCGCCGACCCACAGCCGCACGGCCGCAGCATCCACGGCACTCGGCGTGGAAAAGCGCAGCCGATCAAAGCCTGTGTCGCCCTCCATAGTGCTCGTCCGCAGCGTATATGTAAACCGCGTCGTCTCGTTAGGCACGACGTGGCGCGGCACAATCTGCCCGGCCGCTTGGGCGACCAGCGCATCCTCAAAATCCAGCGCCAACGCGTGCAGCACCGGCGCGACAGCCGGATCTTCAGTGGAGAGAATCAGTTCGAGTTGGATAAAGCGGCGCGGCGTCTCCGACTTAAACGCCTCGCCGGAAAACTGATAGAAATTGCTCCAAGCACCCCAATCAGCTCCGACGACGACCGTGGTGTCAATGGGACCGCGGATGACTTTGGGCAAGCTGTTATAGCGCGTCTCGGTGACTTCCTCGCCCTTTTTGTCGTAAAACGCGTATAGCTCTTGCAAGGTGTTGCCCGACCGCGAACGCACCTGCAACTGGGTCTGATCCGGCGTGGTCGCCTCCCAGCGCAAGTGCTTGATGGCTTTGGCGCGACCATCGCCGGCGAGTTGGCCCAGATCGATAAAGCCCGAAAGCAATACCACCTCTGCGGGATAGCCCGGCGAGAACAGCATAAACTCCATCGGATGCGAAAACCAGCCGCTATCCTCATGGCCGTGCCAGAAGATGTAGCGCATCTTGCGCGGTTGAAAAAGATAGCGAATGTGGCGGACTTGCCGCGCGGCTGCCAACGCTGCATCAATGGCCATGTCTTCGCGCAGCAGGAATGTCAGATCCAAATCCCCGCCGGTAGTGAGCCGCCCATCCGAGAACAAAATGTTGTAACCGCGCCCGTGATGCAGGCGTTCAAACAAGAAACTCGACATGCCCTCACCCCGATTCTGAAAGTATATGAACAGCTCGTCAATCCAGAACAGCGCCCCCAAATCCACCTGCCACCACAGCCCCCCTTCGCGCCAACCCCCCTTGGTCCCCCCCGAGGTGAGGATATTGCCAAAGGTGTCCATGTTGCCGTCGAACATGTTCTGCGGCGCACGTGCCAACAGGCCGTGTTCAAAGCGCCCACCTCGCGCCAAAGTCCCCAAACTGACGTTGTCTCCTTGGGAAAGGACCTCTATTTCGGCTAGGGCTGCATCGCTGCTTTTTTCGTCAGCCGTGATGCGGATCAGTCGCACCATCTGGAAGTCCTGCTCGGCATTCAAATCAACGTCGCTGTCCGCGTCAAGTACCCGCGTGGTATCTAGCGCACTGCCCAGCAGCGGAATCGCAATGCTAGTCTCGGTATTGGGCCTGGTCGTCTGGAAGATCTTGCGGTAGCGGAACACGTCGTCTTGGGCCTGAATCCGGGCTCCCTGTGTGACAAAGACGCTAAACTGCCGCAAGGGCCGGGCACCTTCCTCATCGGGAAACGTCAGCTTGATCTCGCGCGCCAACACCGGCCTTCCCAAGTCAATATCGACCGACCAATCAACGACCTGGTCTGCTACCGCAGGCTGCCAATAGCTCGCTAGGTCGCCATCTATGAGCTTAGGCGCGTCCGCCTCATTGCTACCGGCACGCCATATCCCTCCTTGGACCTCGCCGCGCTGCTGGGAAGGATGGGTGAAGAGATTGGCATCGAGGGTGGCGTTGATCTGCTTGCGGAATTTCTTCAGCCGCAGCGAACCGTCGTCGGCAAACTGGACTATATCCACCGGAAATTCCCAAGTCGCCCACTCAGCCGGCGAGTCGAAACGGACCTCCTCGGCGTGGCTCAGGCCGTGGAACAACAGGCCCATCAGCAAGCAGTAAACCTCGTATTTCCTCTGTATCATCCCGCTCTAATCCTGTTGTTAGTAGGCCACTTCGACGACGCGCAACTCGATGGTGTCCCCTGAGTCTGCGTTTGCGTCTATGCGCCAGAGATAGATACCCGGCGGCACGGTGGCACCGGCTGAGTCTTGGCCATTCCATGTAAAACGGCGGGTCGGCCCCTCTGCGACCGGCGTCAATTGGGCCACGGACCGGCCGACCAAGTCGCGCACCTCAACCATGGGCACCGCATCTTGGGCCTTGAAGACGACAAAGCTCAACTCCACAGCGTCGTTGACTCCATCGCCATTAGGCGTGAGTACCCGACTCGAAAGCTGCAAGTCGCCAATCAAGCGCTCGCTGTCGGCCAGTTCAGGCAAAAGTACCACGTTAGATCGACGCTCGGCCGGCTCGACATCTTGCCACAGGCCGGGTGCGTCGCTCAGCCCCAGATCGGCATCCACGACTGCGGCGTTCCGCACTAACCGCGTGGTGAAGGCGACCTGTACAGAGTCGCCTTGGACTACCTGCGGCAAATCGATCAACAGCGAATCTGCGGCAATGTCCATCGCCGGCGGCGCAATCACCTGACCAGCGACTGTCACCTCGACTTCATCGGCCCGCACCAAGTCGGGCACGACCAAGCGCAGGCGATCAAAACCCTTGTTATCCGCAGTCACGGACGGCCACAGCATATAAGTGAAACGGGTATCCTCGTTGGGCTTAGCTTGACGCGGCAGAATCGACCCGTGCGCCTCGTTGACCAGCGCATCGACGAATTCCAACTCGACTGAGCGCACTGTGGGAGCCACCTCGGGATCTTCCGTGCTCATAACCAACTCCAACTGCACGAACTTGCGCGGCGAATCCGACTTAAAAGCCTCACCCGACAACTTGTACACGTTGCTCCACTCGCTCCAATCCTCCCCGACGACGACCGAGGTATCCACTCGGCCCCGCAACACCTTGGGCGAGCTTTTCCACTTCTCTTCGGTTACGACCTCGCCGATCTTGTTGTGAAAGGTGTACACCTCGCCCATCGCGTTGCCCGAGCGGGAGCGCAGTTCGATTTGGGTCTTGGGTGGCAGGTCGGCGTCGTAGTGGAGCGCCTTGATCACCTTGGGCTGCCCGTCGCCGGCGAGCGCGCTCAGGTCCAAAAAGTTCGATTGGATCACGACCTCGGCTGGATGCCCCGGGGAAAACATCTGTAGTTCCATAGGATGGGCACTCCACCCTAAATCGTGTAGGGCTAACCAAAAGATGTGTCGCACCTTGCGCGGGTTGAACAAATACCGGTAATGCCGCTTGTATTGCTCGCGGGGATTGGTCCACTCCGGTTCAAAAATCCACGTATCAAAGTCAATGTCTCCGGTCAGGGTCTCGGTGCCATCGGAAGAGAAAAAGGTGTACCCCGTGCCGGCATTGTTGGATCCCAAACGGAAATCAGAGAGGCGCTCGCCGGCCTTTTGCCAATAGACGAATGCGTCGTCAACCCAGTAGGTCGCCCCCAGATCCACCTGCCACCACAAGCCCCCTTCAAAGGCCGTGCCGCGCGACTCGGTAAACTGTTGATGCACCTCAATGACTCCGTATGTATTGAGGTTGCCGTCGAGCCAAAAGAAGGGATCGGGCGCCCGCGATCCATTGACGTACGTGCCGCCCTTTTCCTCAACCCCAAGGCTGATGTTGTCGCCGACGGCAATGACCTCGATTTCGGCGAGCGCACCGTCGAGTTGGTGCTCATCAACGAGGAAACGGATGAACTGGATCATCTGCCACCTAGAGTTAGCGACCACTTGCGAACCCACTTGGCCGGTCTCTGTTGGCTCGTTGCGGTCCCTCGTAGCCGCGGTGTTGGCCTTAAATCTGAATAAGTCCACGGAAAAATCGTCGCGCCCACTGACATCGCTCAGTTGCTCCACGGCGCGAGTGGTATCCTCCACAGCCGGCTTAAACCCAAAGCTGACATACGTATCTAGATTGGGTTTGGTCGTGCGATAGACCGGTGCGAAGCGATATACGTCCTCTAAGGCCGCCACGTGCGCACCAGTAGAGGCGAAAACGCTAAACTGGCGGAAGGGCTTGGCCCCCTCTTCATCGGGAAAGTGGATGCGGATCTCTTTGGCCAGTACCGCACGGCCCAAGTCGATTTGCACGATCCACTCGTCGAGCGGATCGCTACCGGCTGGCTGCCAAAAGGTGGCGGCATCCCCGTCGATGATCCGGGGGGCGGCGTTGGGGTTGCTCAGCGCCGACCAGATGCCACCGGCCACATCCCCGCGCTCATTGGTCGGATGGACAAAGAGATGGGCGTCAAGCGTGGCGTTGATGTCCTTGCGGAACTTGACCAACCCCAAGTGCCCCTCCGGCGTGAAGATGTTTAACTGCGGCTTGAGCGACCAGTTGGCCTCCCAAGCCTCTTGGCTGTCGAAGGTGAGAAACTCGGCGTAAGTCCCACAAGGCAGAAGCAGGGCCAGAGCAAGTATGTGCATGGTGTACTCTCGCATGATAGAGTTAGGGCTTAAAAGCGACAGGGTTGAACGGATGCAGGACGATAGAAAGAACTGTCGTAGCGTGATACAAGAGGAGCTTATAGCCAAGTACCGGCCCTGCAAAATGCAGCACAGCTACCATTGAAATCAGATACGGCAGATTTTTCATGTTTCTTCTCCTTACTTAGTAAGCCAATGTTTAACAGTTGAATAGTCCCGCCACCCTACCCTCGGCCATAACACCACCAAAATACAGGACGGCCTTATCGGACAAAAGTCGCCTTAATGCGCCCCCAAGTTGATTGCTCAATCTGGGTCGGAGACGCCTTGCCCACCAGCAGGCCATCCACGAAAAGACGGGCATGATCAAGCGCATAATAGTCGCCTGAAAGAGAAAAATAATCGTGATAGCTATCGCTAGCACCATCTCCGTCATAAACGGCAACATCAAAACCAATAACCTTACCGGCAGACAACAAAGACACTCGACTGCCGAAAGGGTCGTGGTAGATAAGCGAGTCAAAAGGAGTTACATAAAACTCAGTAACCCAAGAAGTCGGCGACGCACTCGTATCTATCTGCAAACTACCATCGGCGTAAGGACGGCGGGAAACCCAATAGCCCGGCCCCCAATATACGGTCCAGTCATCAAGTTTAGAAGGCAAGACATAATAGGTTTGTGCAAGGTGATCTACACGAGACAATGGGTCACAATCATCGGTCCAAGAGGTATTACAGTGACTGATGTAGTCCCAATCTACATGAGTATCTCCCTGATGATCTCCATCTATACGCAATTCAAAATTATCGCCCATGGTGAAAAGCGTAACATCATCGAAGCGTTCGGCGGCAAAATACAGACGATTGCTGCGCTGATGCCAGCCAAGCCAAATCGCAAAGTCCAAATCCTCAGGCGCGGGCAACGCTTCGGCAGAACAGGATTCACAATTAGGAACAAGAACTGGGCGGAACGCATCGTCGCGCGTCAGCGTTGGCGCACCGAGTAGCAACTCCCAATCGGCAATACTACCATCGTGCAGATCAAGCTGAGCCAAGTCGGCGTCGGTAAGTTCAAAAATCGGATAGACCACATCGCCAACGTGCGCCTCAACCCGGAGGCAGAACAGGAAGAAAAAGAAAACAGTCAGATTTTTCATGTTTCTTCTACTCGCTTGACAAGCCAATTTTCAACGGTTGAATAGTGCTGCCACCCTGCCCTCGGACATAGTGCCACCAAAATACAGGACGGCCTTATCGGACAAAAGTCGCCTTAATGCGCCCCCAGGTTGATTGCTCAATCTGGGTCGGAGACGCCTTGCCCACCAGCAGACCATCCACGAAAAAACGGGCATGATCATACGCACCATAGTCGCCCGAAAGAGAAAAATAATCATAAGAGCTATCGCTAGCATCATCGCCGTCAAGAACAGCAACATCAAAACCAATAACCTTACCGGCAGACAACAAAGACACTCGACTGCCGAAAGGGTCGTGGTAGATCAGCGAGTCAAAAGGAGTTACATAAAACTCAGTAACCCAAGAGGTCGGCGACGCACTCGTATCGACCTGAGAACTACCATCGGCGTAGGGAGGACGGGAAACCCAATCGCCCGGATCCCAATAAGCCCAATAGACGGTCCAAGCATCACGTTTAGAAGAATCAAGTTTAGAAGAAAAAACATAAGGAAATATAGAATAGGTTTGTGCAAGGTGATCTACACGAGAGTTTGGGTCACAATCATCGGTCCAAGAGGTATGACAGTGAGTGATGTAACCCCAATCTACATGAGTATCTCCCTGATGATCTCCATCTATACGCAATTCAAACTTCTCCCTTGTGGCGAAAAGCGTAACATCATCGAAGCGTTCGGCGGCAAAATACAGACGATTGCTGCGCTGATGCCAGCCAAGCCAAATCGCAAAGTCCAAATCCTCAGGCGCGGGCAACGCTTCGGCAACACAGGATTCACAATTAGGAACAAGAATCGAGTGAAACGCATCGTCGCGCGTCAGCGTTGGCGCACCGAGTAGCAACTCCCAATCGGCAATACTACCATCGTGCAGATCAAGCTGAGCCAAGTCGGCATCGGTAAGCTCAAAAATCGGATACACCACATCGCCAACGTGCGCCTCAACCCGGAGGCAGAACAGGAAGAAAAAGAAAACAATCAGATTTTTCATGTTTCTTCTCCTCGCTTAGCAAGCCAATGTTCAACGGTTGAATTATGCCGCCACCCTACCCTCAGCGATAGAGCGACCAAAATACAGGACAGCCTTATCGGACAAAAGTCGCCTTAATGCGCCCCCAGGTTGACCGCTCAACCGGGGTCGGAGACACTTTGCCCACCAGCAGGCCATCCACGAAAAGACGGGCATGATCAAGCGCATAATAGTCGCCTGAAAGAGAAAAATAATCGTGGTAGCTATCGCTAGCACCATCTCCGTCATAAACGGCAACATCAAAACCAATAACCTTACCGGCAGACAACAAAGACACTCGACTGCCGAAAGGGTCGTGGTAGATAAGCGAGTCAAAAGGAGTTACATAAAACTCAGTAACCCAAGAAGTCGGCGACGCACTCGTATCTATCTGCAAACTACCATCGGCGTAAGGACGGCGGGAAACCCAATAGCCCGGCCCCCAATATACGGTCCAGTCATCAAGTTTAGAAGGCAAGACATAATAGGTTTGTGCAAGGTGATCTACACGAGACAATGGGTCACAATCATCGGTCCAAGAGGTATTACAATGACTGATGTAGTCCCAATCTACATGAGTATCTCCCTGATGATCTCCATCTATACGCAATTCAAAATTATCGCCCATG
The DNA here is from genome assembly GCA_965116045.1 of Candidatus Latescibacterota bacterium. Lineage (GTDB taxonomy): Bacteria > Latescibacterota > UBA2968 > UBA8231 > UBA8231. The sequence goes on from OZ220478.1 coordinate 836,550, forward strand.
GTGAAAAGCGTAACATCATCGAAGCGTTCGGCGGCAAAATATAGACGATTGCTGCGCTGATGCCAGCCAAGCCAAATCGCAAAGTCCAAATCCTCAGGCGCGGGCAACGATTCGGAGACACAGAATTCACAATTAGGAACAAGAACTGGGCGAAACGCATCGTCGCGCGTCAGCGTTGGCGCACCGAGTAGCAACTCCCAATCGGCAATACTACCATCATTAAGGTCAAGCTGAGCCAAGTCGGCATCGGTAAGCTCAAAAATCGGATACACCACATCGCCAACGTGCGCCTCAACCCGCAGGCAACACAGAAAGAAAAAGAAAACAGCCAGATTTCTCATCACCGCAAGGCTCCTAATCCCCTGGTATCGGACGCTCTCCGCCCTCCACAGACTCTTCATTTGTAACGAATTCTACCATATCCGACAGCAGCTTCTTGAACTCGACATAATCCATCGTCTGGTCGCTGATGCCCTCTTCGGTAGTAATACCCAAACTCCCAACCGAATGTGGAAGATGAACCACCTTTTTTCCACCTTCTATCGCCAAATCAAACTGGCCCAACTTGGCATAGGGGAGAATAAATGTATCTTCATTCGTTGAGGGCCTTGGCAATTCCGAATCGCGAAGAAAGAACACGGCATCGTCTCCGTCCGAGATAGAAGGGCTATCGGCATCAACCAAAGCCCAATCTCCGACGACGCCCCCAATCAGACGGACAATCACTTTCTCGTCTTGTGTACCTTTGTGATATTCGGGCGAAGCTATTTCCAGAAACGTAAAAACAAGGTCCGCTTGATCCCCGTTTTCATTCACTGCGATGCGCTCCTGTACGGTTTCCTTAAAAGCCACTTTTCCTTCTACAATAATATCGGAGCTTGTGACCAAGTCATTTAAGGTCGGCGGACCAGCCCCTTCTGCCACTGCGCTACCTAATACGAGTACCAATAGTACGGCCCAGCCGAATCGTATGTTTAGCATGATACGCACGCCTTGTTTGAGTTTCTGAACGACGTTCAAGACTAACAGCCAATTCACAATGCGAATCTAACAACATAGATGAGATACATCCTTTTTAAGATCAAGCTAGCGCAGGAGTGGGCCAAAGGAATCAGCTCGGAGCGCTCGGAGCACTCCGTTTAATATGCGATGCCGACCGGCCTCAATTGCAGATCGCCGGTGTCCTCAGCTTCGATGCCGACACCCAAAAGATACAGGCCTGGAGCCAGTGTCTTGCCGCGTTGGTCGCGGCCATCCCAAGACAAGCGCTGCGGCCCAGACCCTTGCTGGCCGCGCTGGACTTGCGCCACCTGACGACCGTCCAGCGAAAACACCTGTAACCGTACCGGCACCGATTGCGGCAACGCGAAAAGCGAGTAGGAAATGACTAACTCGTCATTGACCCCGTCGCCATTGGGGGTGATCACGCCGCTGGAAAACTGCATATCTTGTACTAATTGCGGATTGGCCGCGCTCGCAGCCAAGACTCGCAGGCTATTGGTACCGACTGCATCGCTGACGTCCCCACCCTCGACTAGCTGCGGCAGATCGGCACTGTCGGTATTGAAAACCTCGCCCTCAAAGGTGCGCGCAAAGTCGAAGACCTCGGCGGCAAAAGTCACCCGCAAGCTCGGGTTGTGAGCGCGACTTATGCGCTGCGGCAACTGCACGACAAAACCGTCTTCGGCAACCTCTACACCGGCCGGGTCAGTTGTAACCCCATCTATTTCCAGCGCTTTGAACTCGGTCTGTGTGCTGCCCGTGCTAATCCGCAAGGCATTAAAACCCATCTCGCCAGCCGCGAATTCTGCCTTGATGTCGTAGGTGAAGTCCGTCATCTCGCCCAAGTCCACCTCGGCTACGCCGCGCACCGGATTGGGCTGGCCGAGTTCGGCTACTTCAGCTACGACGCGGCTGGCCAAGACCGGCGAAGTCTCTATCCACAGGGAATCGAGACGCACGAACTCGTCGAATCGCTCGCTGTGTAGCACTACCTTAATCTGCAAATGCGACCCCCGGTTGAGGTTGAGAGGCCGGTCGGACTCAGTAGTCGGAAAAGACCAAAACGTCCAGTTTTGTTGGTCGTACTCAATGCCGGCGCGGATCCCGGGCTTGGGCCGCGTGGAAAGGGTCAGAGTGCCGCCCAGCCCGTCGGCATTGGTAACGGCCGCACTCTGATTTTTTAGCACCCCTTGATAGCGGGCTTGCTCGACGACGACGCGCGTCCCCATATCCGTAAACTCGTAGTAGATGTCCGGTTTTGAGTCAATCCCGGTACGCGCTTCGACCTCGATCTGCACATGGGCGTCCGGGGCTTCCTCAGCCACGCCGTTGACCAAGCGCATGGGCGTGGCCTTCCAGAACAGCCGACCGAAGTTGACGACTGCGCCCAGATCGAAGATAACGGTCTTGTACGTGGCCCGCTTGGGGATGCCCTCGCCCCAAAGGAAAAACTCGGCCACCGTGCCCTTGCGCGCCGTGCCTGAATGGCCGGCCGACTGATTGGTCGCTTCGTCGAGAATTGAGTTCTTGCGCTTATAGCGCACGTAGCGCACGTATTGCAAGGGAAAATCCGCGGCTATCTTGGGTACCACATTCTCACGCGCCTCGACAATGACTTCTCCGATGGGCTCGGACGTGTTCAGTACGTCGTTGTTGGTGTCTGAGGCAATCGACACCTCAAAGGCCGGGATGGCGTCCTCTTCTAGCGGCGTCCCATCCGAGCGGTAAAACCCCTTGTCCGGCGTACTCATAGCAAAGCGGAACAACGGCACCGGCACCCCCAAATCAATGGTGTAGTACTCGCTGTTAATGCTGTTGCTGGTCACCGGATTGTACGTCTTGCCATTGCCGTCGATGAGGTTGAGCGCGTTGTCAACCGTCGAAGAGGTGCCGCAGCAGCCCTTCCAAGCGCGGGGCCGCTCACCATCGACAAAACCTAGCTCGTCTGGCGCCTTTTTCGGCGACCAGTTTTCGAGCAGGAGAAAGACTGTCGTATCCGAACTCACCAGCACTGGCTGGATTGAGTTGTGCGGTCCGGTAAAGTCAATCATTACCTGCGCCGAGTCGCTATCGGCCCAGCCAAAGCCGCTGCCGCCGAGCTGCCACAAGGAAATGTCGGCTGCCGCGCCCGTAACGGATGCGGTAAGGAGGAACCAAAGCCAAAAACTCGATAGACGTTTCATGGTTTTTACTCCCGAAAAAGAAAATTTTTCTGCTCTACTTCACTAGTTCAATCTTCTTCGTCAAAGTCTCTTCATCGGTGTTAAGTTTGACCAAGTAAATACCGCTGCTCTCCAAAGAACTCCACACGACGCTGTGCTGTCCTTTGCCATAGGGCGTTGAAGTAACCAGCTCTTCAACGAGTTGACCTAAGATATCGTAAACCGCCAAAGACACCACAGTATCCGTCGGCAGATTGAAGCGAATGGTTGTTTCAGCGTTGAAGGGATTGGGATAATTGTCCAAGGAAAGGTTCGCCGTTTGCGGAATGGCAGCCCCGGCTAACTTTGCACTCGCATATCTGCCCGTCTCCGTTACGACCGAAGTGGCATCTCTGTCGTAGATCTCTTTGAGACCGTCCTTGTCATCTGACGCCAAAGACCGTATGGCCAAATTGTCTTCAACTGCCGAGCTACAAGTACTGCATGCACTTCCTCCCTGCATGGTAGCAAAGCCTGAGCAAGGCGTAGGCGAATCGCCGGTATGGGACAAGCCTAACGCATGGCCTAATTCATGCGTTGCGATACTAGCGATATCTTTTTTTGTACTCCCGCCACACTGCATCGTATTTGTAGTCCAAGTAATCGCATCATTCAGATAGATATCGACCTCAAATATCTCCCCCTTATCAGCTCCAGAGGTACGGACTCGAAAAAGCGTCCTCCCCACTGCATTACCGAATGCTGTAATATTACCAAAGAATATCGTGTTTCTTGCGTCGTTTATACTAAACCCCGTGTCGTTGGAGCCTCCATAAGATAAATCGAGGGAGGCATTAAACGCTCCCAAGGCATTATCCCATGTAGATATCGAATTCCGAATCGCACTGATTTGTTCTGAATGGGAGACATCCGCCGTCTTGTTTCCGATAAAAAATACAGCCGTGGAAACATCAAAGAAAATGGGCGGAAGAGGACCTAGCCTTTGCCCCTGCCTACCTCCGGGAGTTGCTCCATGGCCTGTCCACTGTATGTCATTATCTAAGGTGGTGGAAGTGGCCGCGACAGTTTTTCCACTAGAAAGAACTGTCGTAGTGTGATACAAGAGGAGCTTATAGCCAAATACCGGCCCTGCAAAATGCAGCACAGCTACCATTGAAATCAGATACGGCAGATTTTTCATGTTTCTTCTCCTCGCTTGACAAGCCAATGTTTAGAGGTTGAATAGTGCTGCCACCCTACCCTCGGACATAGTACCATCAAAATACAGGACGACCTTATCGGACAAAAGTCGCCTTAATCCGCCCCCAGGTTGACCGCTCAACCTGGGTCGAAGACGCCTTGCCCACCAGCAGACCATCCACGAAAAGACGGGCATGATAATACGCATCATAGTCACCCGAAAGAGAAAAATAATCGTGGTAGCTATCGCTAGCATCATCGCCGTCATAAACGGCAACATCAAAACCAATCACTTTACCGGCAGACAACAAAGACACTCGACTGCCGAAAGGGTCGTGGTAGATAAGCGAGTCAAAAGGAGTTACATAAAACTCAGTAACCCAAGAGGTCGGCGACGCACTCGTATCTATCTGCAAACTACCATCAGCGTAAGGACGGCGGGTAACCCAATAGCTCGCATACCAATTACCCCAATATAAGTTCCAGTCATCAAGGTTAGAAGGAAAGACATAATAGTTTTGTGCAAGGTGATTTACACGAGAATCTGGATCACAATCATCGGTCCAAGAGGTATGACAGTAACTGATGTAGTCCCAATCTACATGAGTATCTCCCTGATGATCTCCATCTATACGCAATTCAAAATTGTCGTCTATGAAGAACCCTACTCCGGTGAAAAGCGTAACATCATCGAAGCGTTCGGCGGCAAAATACAGACGATTGCTGCGCTGATGCCAGCCAAGCCAAATCGCAAAGTCCAGATCATCAGGCGCGGGCAACGCTTCGGAGACACAGAATGCACAATTAGGAACAAGAACTGGGCGAAACGCATCGTCGCGCGTCAGCGTTGGCGCACCGAGTAGCAGTTCCCAATCGGCAATACTACCATCGTGTAGATCAAGCTGAGCCAAGTCGGCATCGGTAAGCTCAAAGATTGGATACACCACATCGCCAACGTGCGCCTCAACCCGCAGGCAGAACAGGAAGAAAAAGAAAACAGTCAGATTTTTCATGTTTCTTCTCCTCGCTTAGCAAGCCAATGTTCAACAGTTGAATTGTACCGCCACCCTACCCTCAGCGATAGAGCGACCAAAATACAGGACAGCCTTATCGGACAAAAGTCGCCTTAATGCGCCCCCAGGTTGACCGCTCAACCGGGGTCGGAGACACTTTGCCCACCAGCAGGCCATCCACGAAAAAATGGGCATGATAATACGCATCATAGTCACCCGAAAGAGAAAAATAATCGTAAGAATAATCGTAAGAGCCATCGCTAGCATCATCTCCGTCAAAAATGGCAACATCAAAACCAATCACTTTACCGGCAGACAACAAAGACACTCGACTGCCGAAAGGGTCGTGGTAGATAAGCGAGTCAAAAGGAGTTACATAAAACTCAGTAACCCAAGAGGTCGGCGACGCACTCGTATCTATCTGCAAACTACCATCGGCGTAGGGAGGACGGGAAACCCAACTGCCCGGATCCCAGTCACTCCAATATACGGTCCAGTCATCAAGGTTAGAAGGAAAGACATAATAGGTTTGTGCAAGGTGATCTACACGAGAGTTTGGGTCACAATCATCGGTCCAAGAGGTATGACAGTGAGTGATGTAAGCCCAATCTACATGAGTGTCTCCCTGATGATCTCCATCTATACGCAATTCAAAATTGTCGTCTATGAAGAACCCTGCTCCGGTGAAAAGCGTAACATCATCGAAGCGTTCGGCGGCAAAATACAGACGATTGCTGCGCTGATGCCAGCCAAGCCAAATCGCAAAGTCCAAATCCTCAGGCGCGGGCAACGCTTCGGCAACACAGGATGCACAATTAGGCGGCGAGCGAAACGCATCGTCGCGCGTCAGCGTTGGCGTACCGAGTAGCAACTCCCAATCGGCAATACTACCATCATTAAGGTCAAGCTGAGCCAAGTCGGCATCGGTAAGCTCAAAAATCGGATACACCACATCGCCAACGTGCGCCTCAACCCGCAGGCAACACAGAAAGAAAAAGAAAACAGCCAGATTTCTCATCACCGCAAGGCTCCTAATCCCCTGGTATCGGACGCTCTCCGCCCTCCACAGATTCTTCGTTTGTAACGAATTCTACCATATCCGACAGCAGCTTCTTGAAATCGACATAATCCAACGTCTGGTCGCTGATGCTCTCTTCGGTAGTAATACCCAAACTCCCAACCGAGTGTGGAAGATGAACCACCTTTTTTCCACCTTCTATCGCCAAGTCAAATTGGCCCAACTTGGCATAGGGGAGAATAAATGTATCTTCATTCGTTGAGGGCCTCGGCAATTCCGAATCGCGAAGAAAGAACACGGCATCGTCTCCGTCCGAGATAGAAGGGCCATCGGCATCGACCAAAGCCCAATCTCCGACGACGCCCCCAATCAGACGGACAATCACTTTCTCGTCTTGTGTACCTTTGTGATATTCGGGCGAAGCTATTTCCAGAAACGTAAAAACAAGGTCCGCTTGATCCCCGTTTTCATTCACTGCGATGCGCTCCTGTACGGTTTCCTTAAAAGCCACTTTTCCTTCTACAATAATATCAGAGCTTGTGACCAAGTCATTTAAGGTCGGCGGACCAGCCCCTTCTGCCACTGCGCTACCTAAGACGAGTACCCATAGTACGGCCCAGCCGAATCGTATGTTTAGCATGATACGCACCCCTTGTTTGAATTGTTGAACGACGCTCAAGACTAAAAGCCAATTTTCGGCGACCAGTTTTCGAGCAGGGGAAAGACTGTCGTATCCGAACTCACCAGCACTGGCTGGATTGAGTTGTGCGGTCCGGTAAAGTCAATCATTACCTGCGCCGAGTCGCTATCGGCCCAGCTAAAGCCACTGCCGCCGAGCTGCCACAAGGCAATGTCGGCTGCCGCGCCCGTAACGGATGCGACGACGAGCAACCAAAGCCAAAAATTCGATAGACGTTTCATGGTTTTTACTCCCGATATACTAGCGTAGTATAAAAAATTTCCGGCAGCGGTGCTGTTTTCTTTTTATGGCGAATTGGCCAGCGCGTATTTTTCGAGCGCGACAGCGTTGATGCCCCACACATCGTGCCATTTGTCGCGCAACTGCAGGTTGAGGGTGCGCAATTCGCGCTGCTGTTTTTCTTGACGGGCCAAGTAGTGGGCCTTCTGTTGGCTCAATTCGTATTCTTGCACTCGCTTGGGTCGGCGCTGCAAGACCTTGAAGATTGAAAAAGCCCGTTCCAAAGACTGAAGATCGCGCAGAGAAGCCGGCAGGGGATCAACTAGTTCAATCGGACCTTGCAACTCCCTTTCGGGCGCGGCTATGGCTGCGTCCATCAGCTCTTTGTAAACGATCTTTTCAAATGCTCGCAGCGCGTAGAGGCCGCCATTTTCATCCGCATCGCGGCGGATGCTGTGCTTGGTTGCCAGCGCGGCCATATCGGCCCCGTTGCGAATTTGCTCCAGCAGCTCTTGGGCGAGCGACTCGTCGGCGACCACGATTTCTTGGACAATAATCTCTTCTGGCACCCAGTACATCTCGGGATGCGCCTCGTAGTGGGCGCGTGCTTCCTCTTCGCTCACCGCTAAGGCGTCTTCGAGCAACTCTTCCCACAGCTCTTGTAGCAACAATCGCTCCTTTTCGGCCGCTACCTGCTCCTGCACCTCGGGCCGCTCGGCGTACCCTCCGCGCTCGGCCGCTAAGCCCAACAACAGGTCTGGTGCTCCACGGCGACGTATGCGGTCATCGAGCAAGTCGCGGTCGATTTGGGCGCGGCCCAGCCGCGTATTGTGCAACAAGTTGCTGCCCTGCTGCATGGTGATAACGCCGCCATCGTACTCGTAGAGCGGGGCGGCCCACTCCTCGGGCGCAAGCTGAGGCGCACCAGGCTGCTGGTTCCAAGCCGCGACAAAGCGCTGCACCTGTTCCTCCACCGGGCGCAAGCCGCTCTCGATGACTAACTTATCGATGTGATCGCTGCGCAAGTTTTCGATTTTTTCGAGAAAAGTCGCCCGTTGGATTACCGAGCGATACTTGTCAAAAGACACCAACTTCCTATCGACGACCTTGGCAATTTCCCAGCCTTGGGGCGTGCGGAAGGGCTGGCTGACCTCGCCAACTTCCAATGAGAACACGAGATCGTACACTCGGTCTGAGACCCGATCGAAGGCATAGTACGAAGCAAACCAACCCCCATCGGCCGCAGTCGCCTCGTCCAGCGAGTGCTTGCGCGCCATGTCCTCAAAAGTAACCCGGCCGGATGCGATCTCCGCATAGATGGAATCGGCGCGGGCGCGGCTGTCGAGCAGGATATGCGCTCCGCGCACGGCGTGGCGGGCTGGATGCGCGGCAAAATTGGCTCGCAACTCGTCTTCGGAAATCTCGATTTGCAAGCCGACTTGCTCGCGCAGATAGGCTTCGATCATAGCTTTGTGTTGGGCCAGTTCCACAGCCTTGATCCATTCGGGGGTTTTGTCCAGTCCTCGGGCGTACGCCTCGCGCGCCATGAGCTTGATGTCGATCAAACTCATCAGGTGCTCGCGGTGCTTTTCTACGCCTTGGGCCAACGAGCGGTGCTGCGATTGGATCCGAGCTTCGTAGCGGCGGAATGCGCGCTGGTCAATTAGGTCGTCGCCGACTTGGGCTAAGGCGGTACCAGTCACCACTAAACCACCCCCCTCAGCAACCGGGACCGCTGGCTCTTGGGTACAACAAAAAAGGAAGGCGCAGGCTGCAAGCCCTACCCATTTTCTCGCGTTATTGATCATCTCTTTGCTTTCTAAGCAAGGCCGCGGCCATGCGTTGGTGTTCTTCGCTTTTGGCAATCTGCCCCAGCCGCTTGTAGGCTTCGGCCAAGGCTTGGTGGGAACCCAACCAGTTTTCGTCGAGCGCGAGCGCGCGGTTGAGCATGGCAATGGCTTCATCCGTGCGTTGCTGATTCAAATAGACCTGTCCGAGCGCCGCAAAGGCGGCCACGTGCTCGGGATCTTGTTCGATGATTTGCTGATAGGCCGCGGCCGCTTGGTCGAAATGTCCGGTGCGCAAGTAGATATTGCCCATGTTGTTCAGTGCCCGCACGTGGCTGGGATTGATTCGCACGGCTTGGGCGTAGTGCGGCAGCGCCACGCCGGTAAACCCCAAGCGATTGTACATAAAACCCAAACTGTAATGGGCGTTGGCGTCGTCTGGGTCGCTGCGCAGTCGCTCGCGATAGCGCTGGATATTCCCCTCGACCTGCTTGACCTTTTCGTAGGCGGCGAGGGATTTTTCGCCGGCTGTCTCGCGGCCCTGCCGCAGATGAATCTGGCCCAACAGACGAAAGGGCTCGGCCAGCCCGGGTTCAATTAGAATGGCTCGGCGGAAGCGCTCAGCCGCGGCCACAAGATCGTTTTGGCTCATCTGGCGCCTCCCCAGTTGCAGATGGGCCTCTGCATAGGTGGTGTCGGCTGCCAGCGTGCGCTCAAAGTACTCGACGGCCCCCTCGTCGTCGCCCTCGTGGAGCTTGATCTCCCCCATCGCGTAGAGGGCCCGGGCGTTTTCCGGCGCTGCCACCAAGACCTGTTGCAGGGTTTCGCTGGCATCTTCATAGCGGCCCAAACTGGCGTACACCAGCCCGAGGTTAAAGCGGGTGTGGAGGTGTTCAGGCCGCAACGCCAAGGCGCGCTCGTATTCGTGCATCGCGTCGCCCAACCGCCCCTGCTTGCTGTACACCGCCGCTTTGTTGCGCCGCGCCGGCGCATACGTCGAGTCCAAGGCCAAAGCCGCGGCAAACGCGGCGTGGGCTTCGTCGTAGCGGCTCAGCTTTAGATGAACATTGCCCAAGGCGACGAGCCATTCAGGCTGATCGGATTCGAGGGCCACGGCCATTTCGTAGAATTGGATCGCTTCTTCGGGCTGGCCTAAAGCCAAGCGGATCCGGCCCAGCGTAGCCAGCACCTCACCCGACTGCGGATGGCGTTTCCGCGCCTCCCCGTACACCTCAAGCGCGTCCGCGTAACGCTTCTGCCGCAACAGAGCGCGCCCGATAAGCAGCGGATCCTCAACCGGAGGCGGTTGCACTACCGGCTGAGGCGGTGGGGCTTCCGGCTTGGTCTCGCAGCCTGCCGCCAGCGCGACGCCCAATGCGAATGAAACCCATTTAATCACTACTAGTATCCTCCTCTATGGCCACGTATTGCCGCCCGGGTAGCTCCTCGACGACTTGGACAGCACCAGATGGCCAGCGAATCTCAACCCGCTCGGCGACCTCGGCATTCCCAAGGCCAAAGAGCACGCGGGGGTCGTTCGACGACAGATAGCTCGCGTTGCGGCGCACTTCGCGCACGAGGGTGCGGCCACCGGTCGTCAGCGCAATCCGTGCCCCAATCGCGTCGCGATTGCCCACCGCGCCGCGCAGCCTAAGCCCCAACCATCCACCGCCATCTGCGTCGTTGCGCAACAGGGCTGGCCGGTCGTTGGAATTGTTCACCGCAATATCTAAGTCGCCGTCGCTGTCGATGTCGCCGAACGCCGCCCCGCGACTGACCTGTACCAGCCCAAGCCCCGGGCCGGCGTCGCTGCGATCAACAAAAATGCCCGCGCCGACATTTTCAAGCAGCTGATTGCGCTGCGCGTACGCCGCCGCTCGATCGACCTTTTCCACATTGTCGTATACGTGGCCATTGGCGACGAACAGATCGAGATCGCCGTCGTTGTCGCAGTCGAAAAATCCCGTGCCAAACCCGAGGAAGGCCATGCTGGCGCGCGTGATGCCCGACGCCACCGTTGCGTCGGCAAAGAACCCCCCACCCAAGTTGCGGTACAGGGTATTGCTCTCCCACTGGAAGTTGGTCACGAACAAATCCAAATCGCCGTCGCCGTCTGCATCGGCCATGTCAACGCCCATCCCGGCTTCTGCGACCCCTGCGCCGTTGAGGCTGGTGCCGCTGGCAAGCCCGCGATCGACAAAGCGCGTACCGTCGTTGCGGTACAGCATGTTGGACACGAGATCATTGGCCAAGTACAGATCGGGGTCGCCGTCTTGATCGTAGTCGCCAAAGACGACCCCCAGTTCCTTGCCGGCCGTGCTGGCGAGGCCGAAGGCCGCCGTGCGGTCGGCAAAAGCCCAGCCGCCCGCACGACCCTCGTTGATATAGAGGCGATCGACCTGACCGTCGAACTTGCGCGGGTCGCAGTAGAGCCGCTCCTCGCTGTTGCCGATCCGGCACACGAGCGGATCTTCGGTCGGATAGTCGAGGTAGTTGCCGACGAATAGATCCAAATCTCCGTCGAGATCCACGTCAGCAAAGGCCGCGCTCGTCCCCCAGCCCGGGCAGCCCACAGCGGCTGTAGCCGTAACGTCGGCAAAGCGCCCCTGTCCGCGATTGTGGAAGAGCACGTTGGGGCCAAAATTAGTGACATAGAGGTCGGCCCAGCCGTCGTTGTCGTAGTCGCCCACAGCCGCCCCCATGCCGTAGCCTCGGTCGCCGACGCCAGCCCGCGCTGTCTGCTCTGAGAAGCGGCCCGCACCTTCGTTGCGGAAAAGTGCGTTGGTTGCTTCAGGCGCATTTGATAGCTGCGGCAACCGCCCGGCATTGACCAAGTAGAGGTCGAGGACGCCATCGCCATCGAAATCCAAAAACGCGGCCCCCGAGCCGTAGGTCTCGGGCAAATAGCGCGCGCCGGTCGCCCCGCTGCGGTGAACGAAATCGACCCCGGCCGATTGCGCGATATCGACAAAGCGCGATTCCGCCGCCGCACTGCAACAAAGCAGCAGCACCATTCCGTAGCGCACCTTCACGGCCTCAGCCTCGGCACAGGCCCAAATCCCTCGGCGACGAGGCCCGCGCCGCGCTGGATGGTGATCAGCCGATTGCCCGCCACCCCGTCGAGGCGCTCTTCCACTCCATCAGGCCAGCGCACCACGAGGTGATCGGCCTCAGTCGCCGCTCCCAAGCCAAAATGCAGCCGTAGGTCGTCCTGCGACAGATAGCTCGTACCCGCGCGAACCTCTCGCATCTGCACCGCACCCCCCACCGACACCGAGACTCGCGCACCAATAGCCTCTGTATTCCCTCCAGCGCCGCGCAGCCTCACCATCAGATAGTTGTGGCGATTACCCCCGTCGTTGCGCAGTACAGTTGGCGTGTCGTCGATATTGACGATCACAATGTCCAAGTCGCCATCATTGTCCAAATCGCCGAAGGCCGCGCCGCGACTCGACTTTTCCACTGCTAGGCCCGGCCCCGCGGCTGCACCGACCTCGACAAATGCACCGCCGCGATTTTCAAACAGATGGTTGCGCTGGGCGTAGCGGGTTCCTAAGTCGCGGTGGTCGACGGCCGGGTACACGTGGCCATTGGCGACGAACAGGTCGTCGTCGCCATCGTTGTCGCAGTCGAAAAAACCCGCGCCCCAGCCCAAAGAACTGATGCTCGCACGGCCTAGCGCCGAACTGAAGCTCGCATCGGTGAAAAACCCCCGGCCATTATTGTTGTAGAGCGAGTTGTTGTCGTGCGAAAAATTGGTGACGAAGAGGTCGAAATCGCCGTCTTGATCGTAGTCGCCGCCCGCCAAACCCATGCCACCCTGTTCGCGGCCATCCTCGCTGTACGCGGTCGCCGACAAAAGCGATACGTCCACAAACACACCCCGATCGTTGCGGTAGAGCACATTCGGCGTCGAATCATTGGCAATGTAAATGTCCAAGTCGCCGTCCTCGTCCCAATCACCAGCCAGCGCGGCAAAACCATAGTACTCGTAGTCGGCGATGCCAAACGCCGCACTCGCCCCGGCAAAAGTCCAACCTGCGCGGGGACCATCGTTGCGATAGAATTGATCCCGCTCGCCCGGCATCCCGCGCGGGCCGCAGAATACGTCTATCCCGCGCCAAGTGCAATAGCTCGGATCGATTGGGCGAAATGCCGGATCAAAGTCGATGTAATTAGCTAAGTAAAAGTCCAGGTCGCCATCGAGGTCATAGTCGCCAAAGGCCGCAGACGAGCTCCAGCCGTCAAAGTCCACGCCCCGCTCGGCCGCCACATCGACAAACGTGCCATTGCCTTCGTTTTCGTACAGGGCATTGGGGCCGTAGTTGGCCAAGTACAGATCGGGCCACCCGTCGGCATTGTAGTCGGCCGCCGTGGCCCCCATACCCCAACCCACGTGCGCAACGCCCGCCTCCCGCCCCACGCCCGTAAAACGCCAAGCACTGTCGTTGCGGTACAGCTCAGCGCGGGGTTCGCGGCCCGGGGCGTAGCCAGTAATGCGCGAGCCGTTGACGATAAAAACATCCACATCGCCGTCTAGATCGTAGTCAAAAAGGGCTGTCCCGCCCGTGTTGCATTCGATGATGTGCTCTTTTTGCGGTGTCCCAGATACGGTGCGTAATTGGACTCCTGATTCGGCGGCTACATCGACGAAACTAGGCGGCACCGCTTCGCCCCCGCACCCTGCTGACGCCCAAACAGCGATTAGCACAAACCACATTTATTGTTGTGCCTTCAAGGCCGCGGCTTCAGCGCGAGCCGCACGGCCTTCTGCTACGCGCCCCTGCTGGATTAGCGCCGTTCCCAAGCCTTCGAGGGTCGAGACTATGCTCCCGTCGAGGGCCAAGGCGCGGCGAAACGCGGCGACCGCCTCCGAGTACTCGCCGAGGGCCAAGCTGTTGTTGCCTATGTTTTCAAAGGCCAACGAATAGTCGGGCTTGTGGCGGACCGCGCGCAGCAAAAAGGGCCGAGCAGCCGCGTGTTGCTCTTGTAGCGAATAGATCACTCCGATGTTGTGGCTGGCCTCCGCGTACGTGGAATCAAGAGCCAAGGCCGCCTCGAACTGTTCGAGCGCGGCCGCCAACTCCTTTCGGCGCAAATAGACCAGTCCCAAGTTGAAATGCGTGGCCACCTGCTTGTCGGTCGCTAGCGGCACGGCTTGGCGATAGAGCAAACGACGGTAGTGATCCTCGTCCATCGTCGCGCTACTCAACTGCTGGAAAAGCTCGATCATTCGCGCTCCTTCGGCCTCGCGGCCGGTGCGCGCATAGAGCGTACCCAAGCTGTAATAGGCCGAGGTGTAACCCGGGTCCGCGGCAATGGTCTGCTCCATCGCCGCTATGGCCTGGGAATCGTCCTGCAAGCGCAAGTGAACCAACGCCAAGTAGTAGTGGGTGTGGGCTAGGCCGGGGTCGAGTTCAATAGCCTTCAAAAGCACGGTCTTGGCGTTTTCATTGTCGCCGCGCGAACACAGCACAAAACCCAACACGAAGTGCCCATAGCCGCTCTGCCCGGCCAGTCGCAGCCCCTCTTCGACCGTTGCAAGCGCCTTTTCGTACCCGTCGCCGCGCTCGTTGTATAGCAGCGCCAAGGCCCAGTACACCTCGACAAAACCCGGTGCTTTTTCAAGTGCGTACTTAAAAGCGGCTATGGCCTCGCTCTTGCGATGCTCTTTGGCGAGCGCAACCCCGAAGTAGTAGTGAGCATCCGCGTCGTCGGGCGCAACCGCAACCAGTTCGGACAGCACGGCGGCCGCACGGCGCGTACGGTCCTTTTGCAGGTAGAGCCATCCCAAGGCCAACAGCACCGCTCGGTCGGTGGGGTTTTGCTCGTAGGCGCGCTGGTAGAATGCGAGGGGTTGGGGCGTGGTGGGCTTTTTGAGGATGTGGCGTTCTGGGGAACCACAGCCGATCCCAAGAAGACCGACCAACCCTATACACGCCACGGCAAGGCACAGGTCCATGTTGTTAGGCAGTAAAGCGCCCGGCATCTCCACCAGAGAACGCCGGGCGCTTTGGATCCGCAGAGAGATAATGCAACCCCTACTCTTGGACACCTACGAAAGCTCGAATGAAGAGCAGGGTGTTAGTTTCGGTTGTTTCGGCAAAGGCCTGACGCTCCCAGCGAAAACCTGTGTTCATAGTTAGTGCATAGCCGTGGTACGCCGACTTGTTGGAAAACTGCAACGCGAGTACCGAACCTGTGAAGTCATCCGCGTACCCAGGTGGCAAGACATCCGGGCGCTCTTCGAGGTTGCGAAAGAGGTTGAACTCGACACCGTATTCGATAAAGGTTCCGGGCAGGATGAAGTACTTCGAAGTCAACATGTAAAACTGCGACCACTCGGTGATGTCGAGGTCCGTACTAGCGGTCGGGTCGATCTTGCGGAAGACGCTCTTGTAGCGCGGCCAGAAAGACAGATTGTCGGTAATCGGCAGCGGATAATCCACCTTGTTGATCACGCCAAAAAAGAGGCGATTGTCTTTGACTGCGGCCTGCTCGCCGCGCTGCCTAAACCAGTCGTACTTCACCTTGTTGTAGATATTCAGGTTTTTAAGGCGCAGGTAATCGAATGTCAGATAGCCGGTCCAAACAAAGGTGTCTTGGGCAATCAGCGGGTCAATAGTTTCGCGAAATCCATCTGGATCAACCCATTGGATCACATCGTCTTCGATGTCGTCTTGGACCGAGCGAGCGTATTGAAAAGCCCGCGTCTCAATGCCCGGCCATTTCCACTGGCCCGTTACTACGGCATAGCTCATCTGCGCGTTGCGCTTGGAGCTAATCTCGTCAGCCGTGGAGTAGCCCAGCGTCACCTTGATGGCTTCGGTCAAGTGAACGCCTCCGTACACGTTATAGCCATCGCGGTCGTGTCGGTAAGGGTAATCGGCCAAATTATCGTTCTCAAAGCGATCGATGACGTTGTTGTTATTCATGTCAACGCCAAAGAGGAACTCGGGTGGATCGACGTTGTAGCGCAGGAACGGCTCGGCGAAATCCGGCTCGCTGTTGCCGTTTTGGTTAAAGTCCGAGATGAAGTCTGAGTTCTCGTCGTACCCGGGGAAGACCTCTGGGTCGGCTGCACCACCGGTGCCAAAAGGCGATTCACCAAAGGCGTTGTCACCGTTTTGCCACAGGCGTTTCCAATCGGGAAAGCGATCTTGGTCGTCGTTGTCGTCAACCGCCTCAAAGGAATAACGCTCTGGGTGTTCGTAGTCGATGAAACCCCGCGCATCCGAGATAAACGCATTGGTGCGGTACTCAGGCTCGAGACGGTAGAATTCTCCGTATGCGAAAAACGGATACGCGTCCTGCGAGGCCGTGATGTAATAGGCCATGCCCTCGTCTTGGGCGAGGGCGTGATCTTGAAAGTTCTGGTTGGGGAAACGGCGAAACGCCCGGCTGAAAGCAAGCTCCGAGCGCATATTGAAGCCCTTGATATCGTCTATGTCAAAGTTGAGGCCAATGATGTCCTTGCCAGTGGGCAGACCGTATTCAAAGCGGATGAAGCGCTGGTTCGAGCCATCGCTGACGTTGCCGTGGGCGCGCTCAACCTCCAAGAACACCGGCTCGCCTTGAGCATTGACTTGGAGATTAGAGGTGATTTCGATCCGGTAGTCATTGGCGATGACCAACTCAAACTCGATTTCTTTGATCTCCTGGAACGTGGTGATCTCGTCGTCGGGCTGTTGGCGGAAATCGCGGGCGATGTTGTAGGTCAGTTCCAACGTCTCCGCCCCATTGGCCTCAATGACGCCGGCGCGCCGCACACCACCGCGCGGCGAGGGGACAATTTCGGGGTGGTCAACCCCATTGATGATAATGCGTTCGGCAAAAAGCTGAGCACCGCCCACGCCGTCTTCGGGCGAATCATCCGAGAGCCGCAGGACAATGGTCTCGACATTGCCGCCATTTTGGGCCTCGGTCAACACGCCTTTGAGCGAGTTGTCGCCTAACTTGCGACTCGTGGAGAAGTTGGCAATGTTCAGATAGGTAAAGCCCAACTTGGAAAAATCCCCGAGCTGTACCTTGGAGTGTGCGCCAAAGAGATTCGTCATGTCGCCTAGTATCTGGCCGAGTGAGTTTTCAAACTGCACGGCTGAACCCGGGGAGGCCAAGCGCGACGCCAAGAATGTCATCTGGTACTTGTCAGCAGCAAAATCCCACTGCAACCCGTTGAAGGCCGGCTTGGAAAAGGTCAGCGGCGTCAGGGTGGTGCGCAGGGCGTCGCCGATAGTCATCGAGGAATAAAACTGCCCCTTGGACATCGACGAAACGATTAAGCTCTGAAACCACCCCCTGTACTTGGGGCCCTTGCGCACTGTGCTACCCGAAGTCACAGGACTGTCCATGGACCAGTTGTACACTTCAAAACCACGAGTGATGTAGTTGCCGTAGAGATCGTAGGTGCGAAAGCCTTCAAGCTCAGTAGATACGTAGCGCTCGTAGTTTTGGCGGGCGTAATTGCTGTATTCCTCGCCGGTCCAACGATAGAAGTGGTATAGGCTTTGCGGATACTGCCACTTTCGCTGTGCCGGCGTCATCGCCATCTCATAGACATCCACACCGCGCGGTTCGCGTCCGGTCAGAAAGCCAACCCGTTGGGCAAAAGCGACGTCGCATAGGAGCGCGACGCCGGCCGTGGTAACTACTGCGTAGATCATGGACCTCACGCTGTAACCCTCCCTTTTGAATTTTTGCCGGTCAAGCACCATATCCAAACGATCAACTAATAGGCCACGCCGACGACGCCGACTCGCCTGAAACTGCCGACTCCGCTGTCAACGGAGAGCGAGACCACGTAACTGCCCGGGGGCACGGCCTCGTCGGCATCGCTCCGCCCATCCCACATCTCAGTGTAAATCCCGCCGGGTTGCTCGCGGTCAGCCAATACGCGCACCAACCGACCTGCCAAATCGTAAATGGCCACCTCAATGGGCTTAGGCTCGGAAATCTGAATTACAGTGTACTTGATAGCGATATGGTCGTTGATACCATCTCCATTCGGCGTGAAGACCGCAGGGTTAAACTCTATAGCGCGGACGATTTCGCCCACGGACTGCTGAGTCAAAGCCACGCGCAGCGAGTTGGTACTGACGTCGAAATTGGCATCGCCTTCGAGCACGGGCTGGCCGAGAATATCGGACTGAGTATCCCAGACCGTCCCAGTGAAAATCGTGCCGAACACCACGGTCGATCCTTCAAAGAGCACGCGCAGCGGCACATTGTTGTCAAAGGAGATCTTGTTGCTAGTAAAAATCACCTCGAGACTTCTATCGCCCGCACTCACGCGATCAGGTTCTACAGGTTCGAGCGGATCGCCCATTTGCAGACTGACAAAGCGCGCTGGCGTCGGCGTGTCGATGCGCAAAGCATCAAAGCCGTTCTGATCGTTGTCTACTGTGGCTCGCACGTCATAGGCAAAGAGCACCTCTTCGCCCCCGTCAATGCTCGACAGCACAACAGCGTCGTCTTTGTCGATTACGCCGATGTCGGCCGGTGGGTTGGGCTCATCAGCCAAAGAAATCTCGCCGACGACTGCCGCAGCCGGGGGCAGCGAATGCTCAATCCGCAACGAGTCAATGCGCACCGTCTGCGTCACGGCTTGGCTCTCCATGATGATCTGTAACTGAAAATGGGGACGCGGACTAGGCAGCGGAATCAATTGCCCGGGTTTGAGCGGCAACGACCAAGGACTCCAGTTGTCGGCATCGTCCTCGATATCGCCCTTCTCGCCCGAGGGCAGTTTGTTGTAATCCGCTTCCGACACCACTACTTGGCTCACAGCTCGCGTTTCGTCGTCAACAACCTTTTGGAAGTGTACCAGCGGGCTGTCATCCTGGCCCGTCTTCATGCGCACCGTGACCGCGGTCTGCCCCAGATCCGGCAACTCGATCAACTCACCGTCGACCAGTTCCAGCGCCCGCTGGCCCCAAGATATGGCACCGTAGTTGGAGACCTTGCCTAAGTCGATAACTTGGCTCCGGTAGGTGGCCCGTGGCACGAAGCCGTTGCCGTAGAGTTCAAATTCGGCAATCTCAAAGGGGCTTCGCGACCCCACGCGCAACTGAATAAAGCGAATGAACTGCTGGGGAAATTTCATGGCGAACACGCTATTGGGGTTCACCGGGACGTCGCGCAGTAAAGTGAAGAGCGGCTGTTCGTTCACATACGTCAGCCCATCGCTAACAGAAATCCGGTGTTTGCGAACAAAGTCTTCGCTAAAGGGCTTGCCATTGGCGTAAGTCCCCTCTTGCCGGGGGAAGAAGACCAAGCTATCGGCTGGCACCCGCGAGCCCATATCCAAAAAGAAAGTGCGCCCGTCTTGATCGACGCCAGCGGTTTTAAAGACGTCTACAGTGCTGGTGGTGTCGTCGCCATCGACGATCGACAGCGCAATGGGATTCCTCGCCGCTGTGTTATCCCACAGCACCGCATTGCCTTCGCTGACCAAATCGTTGGGCTTGCCGTAGGCCCAAGAGAGGGTGGTAATGATGTTCTCGTCGGGCGTAAAGCCGCGTATCTGAATCGCGCCAGGGCTACTTTGGTCGTCGATTTGGGCGCGAACTTGGACGAGTTCCCCCCACGGCAATCCACCGCCGCCCCCAAGCACCCATTCGTCCGCAGCAAGCCACGAGGGCCAAGCGCACGAGGCGCACAACAGCACGGCAATACGGGCCGCCCGCCCTCGATTCATTACGGCTTCTCCGCACGGGGATGAAGCGCGTAGTAAACTTCGCGTTGGAACTTAAATGCTAAGTCGATGGTCTCCACCGGCTCGCCCGTGTAATCGAAACGCACGGCCATGTCTGGTACGTTGATAGTGAAGTTGCTCACGTCTCGGTGCAAAACCGGAAAGACGATATACCCGACTGACTCTTGGCCAGAAAAAACCATGTCAGGCGGATAGACAGTGCGTTTGAGCAGGTCGGTGATAGCCTCGAACTGCTGCCGCTGGTTGCCAGCATAAGCCCGCAGATACGGGCTGAAGTAATCTTCGAGTAGTCCGCTGTCGAGCGCATTGTACACTCGGTTGTTCGCCGTGGTGATCACGAGCGCTTTGGGGTCGATGAAAACCTTGGGATACTCGTAGTTTTTGACCTTCAGCAGGACCACGGTAAAGCGCTCTGGAGTCCAGTCTTGGCCCCAAGGCTTCCAATTGCCATACGTGTATGGATTGGTCGATTGAGCACCCGTCCTTGAATTGGCCGCGAACTGGCGATTGAGGAATCCATCATCCAACACCTGTAGCGAGATCTCCAAGCGATCCTTGGCATAGACAATCGCGCCGTCGTCGAGGACGGTCATGGCCTCGTCTTGTTGCGGAACTGGCTCGGGAAACGTTGCAAAGCGCCGCAGCCCCATCTGTGAGATACACCCGACAAGCGCGAACAGATAAAGAGCCGACAAAAGTCCGCTCGTTGCGATGTTCCGTATCCTCATTGAGAATGCCTTCCTGAAAGCGATGCAAAGGCGATAGATAAAGAGAGATGAAGTCGCCTCCACCTCTCTTTATCTATTGCGCACAATGTGCGATCTAGCAGAAAATGCTAGGGTGCGCCTTATTGGGCCATGTAGCTTTTGATCCGACCCCAGCTATCGGCCTCGACCGCCGTATCCATCATGCCGCCAGTACCACCCGTAGCGCCTTCGGTCTCCACTGTGATGAAGTCCGAACCGTTCGAGTTGTCTTGGAACGCACCGTCAACCGGCGTGGTGCCCGGCTGCTTTTCGCGACCCGTCTCGGGATTCTCGGTCTCGTCAAACTGAAAGGTCAGACCGATGATCTGGTCGGAGGCGAAGTTGTGGCGGGCACTGCCTTCGGGACCCGTCTTGTCGTGGAAGGTCCACACAGCCTGCTTGACCTCATAGGTGTAGGTCACCGAGCTACCAGCGGGCTGCTCCATCGGCCGGGCGTCCGGCGGATCAAGCGTCCACTCATAGACGAACCAAGGACGCTCGGTGGACCACAGAATGCTCTCCTGCGGCACGTTGAAGATCCAAGTGTCCTTCTGACCAGCGGCGGGCAGAATGCGAACACCGTACTGCTGGCCGGAGGTCATCTCGGTCTCGTTGAAGTTCTCACTCGAGTGATCGGCATCGACGATGATTTCCAACGCGTCGTCTTTCCAATACTCTTGGGGATTCTCGACGAAGAGACCCAGCGAGTCATCGGTAACCCGAGCAAAGTAGTACAGCGAATTGTCGGGGGCCGAACTCCAAGCCACGTAGAGAATGCAGTCCCAGTCGTCTTTGGCCGGTGGCCACTCACTACCGAGAATCTCGAACAGAGTGTCGGGGTTAATGGCGAAAGCCGGATCAATCCAGCCCCAGTCGTCGTCGTGGCCGTCAATGACCATGTTGTCGGGGTTGGGAATTTGCGGCATGAAATAGTTAGCCTGATGCGCGAAAGCAGCCGAAGTAGCCATCACTGTCACCAAGGCGAGAAGACCAAGTCTCTTCATTAGGAAAGCCTCCAAAGAATGAGATGGAATGGATTAGATAAGGCCACTAAAACTCGACGGTAAAAATAATTATCGGGAATTTGTGGAGTTTTGGTGTGCCGACGACCTCAGAGTAGATAGTGCAAAACCTCCTTTGGCTAAAATTATTGGGAAAAATTAAAGGACTCAACTTATTGGCCATTCTCATGTTTGTCAAGATATTTCTTAATTCCCGATAATTATTTTTATCAATAGTTATTACTTTCGCTTCTACCCTCCCCGCATTGACAATCCCGCGTTTTTTTTTAGACTTGGCCTTTTTGCCTCGCATTCTCAACGGGATTTTCCTTGCGCGATCTGTCTACAACCATCGCCGTCCTCGCCCTGATCTTGGCCGGTTGGTACGCTCTTAACCGCTGGGGCCTATCCGTCTATCCAGACGATCCGTCCGCCGACGGCGAGTACACCGTCATCCGCTGGGCCTCTGACCCCAATCCGGCGCGCACCGAACAAATGGCCCTTTTCAATCGACTCTACGAAGACAAGAAAGTACGCGTCGTCCTCGACCCAAGTGCGGACGTGCAAAAAATTCTCACCCAAGCCGCGGCGGGGTCTGGGCCAGACGTTTTCGACATTTATAGCTATGCGACCTTCGCGCTCTATGCTTCTAAGGGCGTCATGGTCGAACTAAACGACTACATGCGCGAGGCCAAGCTGAGCCTCGACGACTTCTGGCTGCATCGGCGCAACGCCCTCGCCGTACCCGTAGCCGGCGAGCCAGCCGAGGCCGACGAATACGACCGCTTTCGCATCTTTGCCGTCCCCAACAACGTCACCGTCAGCGTTACCTTTCTCAACCGCTCGCTCTACGACGCAGTTCAGCGCGAGCGGCAAGCGCGGAACTTGGCCATGCCGCCCTTGCCGTGGAACCACTGGACTTGGTGGGACTACGTCCTCTTGTGCCAAGCCCTCACCAAAAAGAGCGTCGATGGCCGGCGCTATGAAACCTTTGGTTCGGGCGGAGCAGGCTTTGGCGGCGGGCTGAACAACTTCATCTACCAAGCCGGTGGCAGTTTCCTCAACGACAATGGCACCGAAATCGCCCTCGATTCTCCAGCCGGTGCCACCGCCGCCCAGTATCTGTACGATCTGGTCAACACCTTCCACGTCGTGCCTTCGGCCGAAGACCAATCCGCGCAAACAGGTGGGGGCGGTTGGGGTGGACAATCCATATTAGGGCTGTATTCGGCGGGCAAGCTGGGTACCATCCTCATCGGCCGCTGGGGGCTGATCAAGGTGCGCCGCGAGGCCCGCTTTACCACCGAGATTTATCCCATGCCCCGCTATGTGCCCTACGAGGAATGGGAGCGTTGGATGAGCGATCCCGAGATCCGCGCTAACCCGAGTCTGCGCGACGGCCCTTGGGGCGAAATCAGCGCGACCGGCCGCCACCGCGGCAAGGCGGGCGAGATGGGTGGGCGCGTGACGGCCATCCGCAAGGGCACTCAACACGAGCGCGAGGCCTTTTACTTTTTGGAATACTTGTCCAGCCCGGATTTCAACAACTTGTTGACCAAGGATGCAGACGCCTTTGGCAGTCGCAAGCAGTTCTCAGTGCGCTACTTCTCGCAACCCGACCCCGAATTCCCCGATGAGGACCAACATCGCTCGGCCCTGCTCGACGCCATGGATCACCCGGTTGCAGAGCAGGCCGCAGCCTACGGAGCCGCCTTTGACATCACCCGTTTGCAGGGCGCACTCGGTACTAATCTAATCAACGCGGCGTATCAGCCCGCCGACTCAACAGCCCGCCAGACCTATCAATTTCTCGGCCGCACACCCGACCAAAGCGCGGTGAGCAATCCCACGGTCGGCCAAGCGGCCGTCACCGAAATGTCCGTCCGCATGCGCGAGTCCTTGGCCAAGGCCAAGCGCAACCGCACGCTCTCCAGCCGCAGCCACGCGCTCGATATGTTCGGCATCGCGGTCCTCCTAGTGGCAATCGGCGTCGGCCTAGCGTTTTACGTGCGGCGGCAACGCGCGGAGATGGACGTTTGAAGCCGCGCGAAAAGAGGATTCTGCGTTGGGCGTTGCTCTTCCTCGCGCCCAATCTGACCGGGTTTTTGATCTTCACGTCCCTGCCGGTGCTCTTTTCCTTTGGGCTGGCATTCTTTCAATGGGACACGTTCTCTGCGCCGCGCTTTATCGGCTTCGACAACTTCATTCGGCTACTGACCGACCCCAAGCTCTGGTTCTATCTCTACAACACGGTCTTTCTTATGATAGGCTTGCCCCTGTCCATCGGCGGCTCGCTTCTGTTGGCCATTGTCCTCTCGCAAAAGCTGCGCGGTATCATCGTCTACCGCACCGTCTTCTACCTCCCCACCGTCACTAATGGGGTGGCGCTGTTCTTGCTTTGGAAGTGGCTCTACAACCCCAAGTACGGCCTCATCAATTCGATCCTGCTGCCCATTCTCTCGTGGCCCTATTTCTCGCTGGCCGTGCGCGTGGCGATTCTCGTGTTAGTAGGCCTAGCCCTGCAATCGGTAGCGCGCAAGGCTAGGTCTGAACGGCCAGCCCAAATCCTAGGTGCGCTTCTTTCCGCAGCCACGCTCTACTGGATCGCCAGTGGCCTCTACGAATACGGCGGTCCTTGGGCTTGGCTGTCCGGGCGCATGGCCCTCCTGTCTGGCCTCGACAGCATTGACGACTTGCCCAACTGGCTTTCCAGCAGCGTCGATTTGGGCTGGCTGGCTTGGCTCGGCCTAGAGCAAGCCGCCTACTGGGCCAAGACAGCCATCATCTTCATGGGCATCTGGGCGTCCATGGGCGGGGGCAACATGATCCTCTATCTCGCGGCCCTCGCCAATGTGCCCGAGGAGCTATACGAAGCCTCGGACATCGACGGAGCTTCTAAGTGGCAGCAGTTTTGGCACATCACGTGGCCGATGATCGCCCCGACGACCTTCTTTATCTGCGTCATGTCTATTATCGGCGGGCTGCAAGGCGGCTTTGAAATCGCCTACTTGATGACCAATGGCGGTCCGGGCAAGGACGGAGACAACACGGTCACGCTCGGCTACTACATCTACCGCTCGGCCTTTGAAAACCTAGAATTCGGATACGCCGCCGCGGTGGCTTGGTTTATGTTTATCATCATATTCACCATCACGCTGTTCAACTGGCGCTTCGGTCGGGGCGCAGTAAACTGAGGGGACAAGGCGCATGGCCAAAGTTGCGCGCACGACTGCGCTCCACTCGTTGAGCCACGGGCTGCTCGCCCTCTTCGGCTTCACGACCCTCGTGCCGTTCCTGTGGATGGTGCTCACCTCGCTCAAGAGCGAAAACGAGGTCTTCCAGAGCCACGTCTGGCCGCAGGAGGTGCGCCTCGGCAACGAAGGCGATCTGCTGCGGACCCGCGCTGGCCAACCGCTGCTCAACACCCAAGGCGACCCCATCCGCATCACCCTCGGCAACCCAGTAATACTCGGTGCTCCCGGCGATCCCATCCGCGACCAGCAAGGACGCCTAATCTACGACCCGGACGGGCAACCGATCCCCGGCAAAAACGTCGAAGAGCGCGGCGGTATTGCCGTGTACAAAAACCGCTGGAATCCGGTCCTCGTCGATGGTGATCCCCTGCTGTTGACCGAAGCGCTGCGCGACAAGTGGCAGCAGCGGCTCGTGCAGCAGCGCCAGAGTTGGCGCACGGCCGAGCAGCTACCGCCAGCCTCGGTCGAGCTGGCCGACGGCACGCCCCTGTTGCGCACCGATGGCACGCCCTATACCTATCGCGACATTTCCTGGGATCGCGTCGGAGACCCAGTCTTGGACGTCCAAGCCAAAGAGCCGATTCTCGCCGCCGACGGCAGCGCGATTCCCTTTCGCTCGGCCTTTCCCTTGCTCAGAAGCGACGACGACCCACTGACGGAAAAAGCCGGAGGCGACGTCCTCTACGCCCGCTTCCCTGCGGAAGACGAGCTGCGCATCGTATATGGCAGTGATGTGTTGAAAATTAGCGAGCCGCGCTTCATGTGGTCCAACTACATCCGGGTCTTGCGCGACAAGGACATCAAGTTCTCGCTCTACGGCTGGAACAGCCTTTTTGTCGCCGTCTGCGTGATGATAGGCCAAGTGGTGACCTCGGCTATGGCTGGCTTTGCCTTTGCCCGCCTCGAATGGCGCTACCGCGACGCCGTCTTCCTGCTCTACTTGGCTACCTTGATGGTGCCCGGAATCGTCACCTTGCTGCCCAATTACGTACTGCTCAAAAGCCTCGGCTGGCTCGACTCGTTCCAAGCACTCATCATCCCCGCCATGTTCACTGCTTTTGGCACCTTTATGATGCGCCAGTTTATGACTGGGCTACCTAGGGGGCTGGAGGAGGCCGCTGAAATCGACGGGGCCAACCTCTGGAAAACCTTCTGGATCATCGTCATGCCCCTGTCCAAGCCGGCGTTGATTACCCTCTCGATCTTCTCCTTTATGGGCACTTGGCAGTCCTTTACGTGGCCGCTGATCGTCACCCACTCCGAGCACATGCGGGTCCTGCCGGTGGCCCTGCGCTACTTTGATTCCTCGCAGGGGACTAACTACTCGCTGTTGATGACCGGGAGCGTACTGATGATGCTGCCGATGATTGTACTTTTTGTCTTTGGCCAGCGGTTCTTCGTGCGCGGCATCCAACTCGGGGCACTCAAGGGCTGACCAACGTCAAAGCTCGGCTTCGGGAATCTGCTCCCAGTCCAGTTCGTCCTCGTCAATGTCCCAATCGTCGCTCCGCGTTGCTGGCCGGTTGCAATAGGTGTGAAATTGGCAGCGCTGGCATTCGCTCTCGTCGTCGGTCTTGGCGTAAGCCTCGGCGTCTGGGAGGGCCTCAATGGTGGCAATCGCCTCTGACAAAAGCGTCCGCGCCTGCTCGTGTTCGGCGGCCGAATAGGCAATCGGCTGCAGGGCCTGCGGATACTGAGCGTGCCAATAGACCATCGTCACGGCCTCGGGTGCTAGTGCGCGGCCCTCGTTCAAGACTGCGCTGGCCTCGATCAAGACAAAGCGATAGATCAGCGTTTGCCAACTTTGGGCATAGGCGGCTTGTTCTGGTTTTTTGCGGCCGGTCTTCCAGTCGAAGATCCAAGCGCGGCCATCGTCGGCTAGCACCACGCGGTCGAACTGGGCGACGAGACGCCGACCAGCTAGGGGCACGGAGAGCATGGTTTCCCCGAAAACCGCCCCTTCGGGCACAACCGGCGGCTGCTCGCGCCAATTGCGCCACCAAGCGGCCAACAGCGGATCGCGGCTCCGCTGTACTGCGTCTTCCACATCCATGCCCAAGCTCTCCTGCAACACCAACTGGTGGAACGCTCGCCCCCGGTTGGCGGCGGCCTCCCACTCGTCGAGTTGGTCGGTCAGCGGCGCAGGCCACGCCAACCGCTCGACATAGCGCAACAGGAACTGTCGCCGACAGCGGTCAAAGGCCGTCAGACTGCTTTGGCTGTAATTGAATCCCTGCGGTATCATCAGCTCTGCTGCTCGCAATAGCGTTGTAACTGGCGGAACACCTCGGCCATGGGCGCGGGCTGCATCCGCGTAGCGCGCGGAATCTGGCGACTCCAACTCAAGACCAAATAGCGCCGCGCCCGGGTGATCGCCACGTAGAGTAGCCGCAGCCGCTCGGCGATCACCTCCGCGTGGGAGCGGTCGGTGGCCGACAGCCGGCTCGACCCGATTTCGCCGAGTAGGTCCAATAGCTCGGCCTTTGCATCCTCGCAGGGATCGCCGCCGAGAAACTCGTACTCGCCTAAAAACCGCGCGTCGAGGTCGTGAGGAAACCAATCGCCATCAACCCCCATGACGTAGACTAGATCCCACTCCATCCCTTTGGCCTTGTGCATGGTCGTCAGAAAAATCCGCCCAGGCTGAGGTCCCAGTGCCTCCTCGGCCTCGGTGAGTGCGCCGGCCCGGCCCTGCACGACCTCGCTCAGTTCGCGCACCAACTCGGGCAATTGCCAGTCTGTGTTTTGGTCGGCGCGGATGCGCACATAGACCGCCAGTTGCTGTGCTCGCACCATATCAACTTCCTCTACTAGCAAATCTTGGGCGACCGTCATCAAAAGCTGATCCACCGGCAGCGCGACGGCCCGCAGCCAGCGCCGCAGATAACCACACAGGAGGTCGATAGCTTCCAAATCCTGCGGTTCGATGTGATCCACCGGGGGCAGGGCCTCTTCCATGCGCTGCTCGGCCTCTGGATAGAGCAGGGCTTCGGGCCGATAGCAACTGCGCAACAGCATGGCCACGGCCTCCTCATTACCCGGCCCACTCGGCCCGGGCCAAAAGCCGACCAAAGCGCGGTAAGATCGCTCCAACTGGTTGCGCCCCAAGGGATCCGCGAGAAAATACAATACCGCACACAGAGCCTTGCTCACCCGTCGCGCCGAGCGCGGGCTTTGCAGCACCTCGTCGAAATCCGCTCCGGCTTGGCGCAAGCGCTCGGCCATGTCGTAGCCGATGCGGTTGGTCGGCACTAGCACCGCAACCGTCAAGTTCGGATAGTGCGCGGCAAAGCTCTTGGCCCGGCGGGCGATGCTGTCGAATTCATCGTGGCGGTTGTTGTATTCGCGAAATCCTATGGCACTATCTGCGTCTGCGGGATTTTGCTGGGCATCGCTGCGGTCAGTGGGCTGCATCTGCTGGGGGCGGAAAGCGCGCTGACGCACCTCGGCCAGCGGGTGTTCGACAGCGGCCCACTCGACTAAAAAATTGGCCAAGTCCATGATCTTGGGGGCACAGCGGCCAGAGATCGTCATCTCTGCGACCGCGACGTCTGCGCGATCCAAGAAGTCGCGCAAATAGCGCGGATCAGCCGCGGTAAAGGTGCTCATAATCGCCTGATTGGGGTCGCCGACTCGGACCCAATTGCCGGCCGGCCCGGCCAACAGCGCGATCAGTTCCTCCTGCAAGGGGACGCTGTCTTGCGCCTCGTCCTCCAAGACGAAGGGCCAACGCCGCCGGTAACGGCTGCACAAATCCGGGTACTGCTGCAACATCTCTACGGCCATCCACACCAAGTCGTCGAAGTCGAGGCCGCCGATGGTTTCGACTTGCTGCTGGTAGAGCCGATAGATTTCTGCGCCGATCCGCAAAAACTGGTTTCGGTCCTCTTGGCCACCAATCCGCGCCAAGAGGTCCTCGGCCCGCAAGCGGCGGTTCTTGGCCGTGGTGATGACCGTGCGGGCGACTTTCCGCGCAATGTCGCGCCACTCCTGCTCCCACTGCTGATCCACGTATTCCCCAGGCCCCAGCCGGCCCCACACCCCCTTGTTGTCGTCGTTCCAAGCCCGCACCGCCTTGTCGAGCAAGCTCTCGCTAGCGCGTTCGTTGAGGACCGTAAATTCGGCCACAGCCCCGACCAGCCCGGGATTGGCTTGGACGATGCCGTAGGCCAAGCTGTGCAAGGTCCGCACGTCATAGCCGACCGGGAGCATGTCCATTTCTTGTAAGCGCTGGCTGATCCGAGCGCGGACATGATCCACAGCCGCATTTTGGTACGTCACGATCAGCACCTGCCCCGCCCGGGCGCGCCTTTCGGCGATCAGTCGAGTCGCCAAGGCGACAATCGCCGCGGTTTTGCCGCTGCCGGGCACGGCCGACACGCCTAGCAGACCGCCTTGGTAAGCCAAGATCTCGCGCTGGCCCGCCCGCGGCTCAAACCTCACCCGCGATCCTCCTGCAAGACCTGTTGGACCGCCATCATCAGCGGCCCATCCTGCGCCGAGCCGTGGCCCTCCGACTCGCTGGCGCAGAGGTAAATCCCATCGCGGCAGCGCAGGCACAGGCCCCGAATCAAGCGATAGAGGTTGCGGTTGCGGATCGAGTAATCCACCGCGTCGGTCCAGCGTTCCTCTGGACGCCAGCGCCGAGTCAGCACGTAGTGGTTGGTCAAGGGCTGGTGCAGCGGCTCCCACCAGTTGGCCGAGCCAATGTCGAGCCAGAACTGGTAGCGCGCCACGTGGCCGGAGAGCAAATAGGTATAGACCGGCGCGACGAGGGCAATGGACTCGGGGGCTTCGTCGAGATCGACATCGGTCAGATATTGAGCGGCGACGACCCCGGCCCCTATCATCTCAACGTAGCGCTGGCCAACCGCCGCGCCCGCTAGCGCCATCGCTGGAGCCACCTCGCGGAACGAGGTCGCCGAGGCGATCAGCTTGCTGTACACCTCGGCGTCTTCAGGCTCTAGCGCAGCGTGCGACAGCACCTCTCCGAAGAGCCGGCGCAAAAAGTGGTCCCAAGGGTCGGCCGCGCCGCTGCGATACGCCTCAATCCAAGTGCGTAGTACTTCATAGCGAGCGAGCGCAGCTTGGCCTAGCCGCTCTTCCATAGTCGCATTCAACGCGCTCGCGGGTTTAAGCTGACCTGAACGCGCATCGTACAAGTGTCGCGCAATCAATTCGGCCCGCAGCCGGTCGAGGGGCTTGAGCGCCCGCTCCAACGCCCCAGACAAATCGAAGAACGAGAGCCGCAGCCCCCAATCGGGGTGGGCGAGAATGGCCAGCGCCAGACAGGCTCGCACCACCGGCTCTTCGCGCAATGTCTCGTAGCGCCGCACAATCGCAAAGGGGATGTCGGCGGCGCGAAAAGTCTCGGACAAGAGGAAGCGCAATACCCCGTCGGCGTGCGGCGCCACGACCGCGATTTCCCCCGGGGCCACGCCCTCGGCGATCTTCTGGACGATCCGCTGGGCCACGACCTCGATCATCTGCCCCCGGTAGCGGGTCTGCACCACATCCGCCACTGCCTGTCGCGGCGATCCACCTGATGCTCGGTCGGTTGCTTGCCCCAGCTTCGCGCCAAGGCGGTCGGCAAAGGCCACCATATCTCGGCTAGCACAGACTTCTGGCGCGGCAGCGATCGTCTCCTTGCACTGCTGCTGTAGCTCAGTGGCACCGGACGCATCAATGCCTAAGAAGATGCGAAAACCAGCTTGCGCGTCTCCGCCCAACAGGGCCGAATCGCACCGCGGCAAGAGTCGCCGCACCAGATCGCCAGCTACCGGCACTAGTTCCTCAGCCGAGTCGACCAAGAGGTGGTGATAGCGCTCGGTGAAATAGCGCCAGAACTCCTCCTGCGCGATCAAGTGGCGGTTGCAGACCTCAAAAACCAGCGACGCGTCGAGCAATCCGTGTTGCAGACAGTAGCTGCGGTAACGGTCGATGCACGTCTGCACCTGATCGTACACGCGCAACCGCTGCTCTTCCCCAGCCCAAGCGCGACTCAGGCGCGGCGCCACCTCGGCGAGCGCGAAATCCGCTATGGCCGCCTTGTTTAAATTGTCGAGCAATTGGGAGAGAATGCGCTGGGGCCGCAGGTACAACCCCTCGAAATAGCCCTCGGCGAGCAGCGGCTCGACCACCTGCCCCATCAAGTATTGGGCGGCCTCGTAGTTGAGAAAAACCGGCGGCCGCGCTGGGGCCGCAAAGCCGACCTTGCCAGCGACCAACGGCCAAAAAAGCCGCACCAATCGACTCGCCAGCCCGTAGTACGTCTGTAGATCGAAGCTGCTGTACGGCCCCAAGTCGAGCCGATCGACGGCTTGGCGAAAGTGCCGTGCAGTCGCCCGGTCGGGCAACAGCACCAAAATTGCGTACCCGGGCACCCCGGCTGCGAGCAAAACCCGTAGTCGCTCAATCAGGGCCTGCCGCTGCCCCGCCACGAGCGGCCCGGCGAGAAAGTAAGAATGCCGCTCGAATAAGGGGCCATGCACCGCCCTCGTGAATTCTGGAACCATGACTTTTGCGCGGCGCTCAGCCCGAGGGAGGATTGTTGGTGAAAATATCGACGACCTCAGCCGCATCAGCCGCTTGCCGCAAGCGTTGGCGCACTGCCTCTTGCTGCAAGCACTGCGACAGGGCCGCCAGCAGTGCCATGTGCTGTTTTTGGTGTTTGCGGGGCGTGACTAACAACGCGATGATGTGGACGAGTTGGCCATCGGGTGCGTCAAAGTCGATGCCGGCCGGCGAGATGCCGATGGCCAAGAGCTGGCGCTGGATCCCATCCTCGTGTGCATGGGGTATAGCCACGCCTTTGCCAATGCCGGTGGAGGCCTGTTGCTCGCGCCGGATCAAGGCCGCCAGCAAGTGCTTTGGGTCGGGCACGACCTCGTCTTGCAACAGCGCGGTAGCCAATTCGCGAATGGCGTCGAAGTTGCGCTGCGCCGCGAGGTTTAGGACGACCTTATTCGGATCGAGTATGCGGTTTAATTTTTCCATGGCGACCCTCAGTGGCGTCAAAAGAGAGAGTGGCGAGTCCCCTTGACCTTACACAAGAGCCTGATGCGGTACTCCCCAGTAACTCAATCATCCCAAATACCGACAAACGATAAAAAATCATAACCTCTTTTAGTAAAAAAAATTTCAAATTCAGTAGTTGAAGGAAATTCAACCTTGATCTCGTCTTCCAGCCTTTTCATCACTTTATCTCCAATTAACTCCGCAGACTGACCTCTAAGGGCTTTTCTATACCATACGTCGAGATCGTCTTCTGTTATCACACTCTGAATCTTGCTAGCACTTCCGAATTGCTGCAACACAGAAACGAGGACTTTCCTCTCACATTCCTTACAAACAATAATAATTCTGTCTGCCGTTATGTCGCTAGCAATATCATCCACCATTGGAGGTGTGAGAGATAAATGTTTTATTTGTATAGCGACTCCAAAATTTGCCCACATATCGAGCCCTCTATCAGCGGCATTGGTCACCCCAGCTCTATAGACCTTGGGCTCTTGATATACCTCAAGTGTTTCTTTCGATAATCCAAGTACTTTCTCCGTGAAGTCTGCGAACTCTTGGAGGATGGTGTTTTCAATATTCTCAATTTTCACACCTATTTTTACCTCAAGAGATTCCAAAAGTACTGAAAACAAAGCATAAACTACAATTTCAAAAATTTTATCGACGCTTCGTGACAACCCTGGGTCACGTCTGAAAACTTTGATAAAATCTCTCAAAACAAAATCGCTTTTTCCCAACTGGCTTACTAAAGCTAATCCAGATGACATTTGAAGATGTCTATGCCTAAATGCATCGTAAATATAGACTTCGACTGCTCCATCATGTTTTCTATTTATCTCTCCCAACTTCGTTAAAATAGATGGAGGCGTCGCGTTTGATTCAAAAAGATTATCTTGGAACTTCGCACTCGAGGTCGAAGTTCTTCCTAAAAGTTTCAAACAAACTTCGTCGCGCCATTTTCTTGAGTTTATTCTGTAGGTTTCTATATCACCAAGATCGATATCGCATTCTACTCTATCTCGGTATAATATCTCTGCGATCTGTATGGGTTTATAAAAATGAACACGTGCCTTATTGATAACTTTATCTAAACATCGTTTAGTGTATATATTGTCCATTGAATAGAAGTCCTTAGTTAAAAAAATTGAGTTGCTTAGTATGAGGCTCAGACCGTTTTTGTTGCTGTAAGGCTTCCTGCATTTTCTCCGCAATGGCACGGATCACTGGAACAGCGACGCTGTTTCCAGTCTGTTTTCTAAGCTGCATGATATTTACAACGATCTTAAAATCTTCGGGAAAACCTTGGAGCCGCAAGAGTTCTCTTCCTGAAAAACGCCGAATGCCATTCACTAAGAGATAATTATAGGACGCTCCAGCTCGCAATGCACACGAAAATGGCAATACCGATATATTACCTCCTTTATTTTCATGCCATATAGAAGGGTAAAACGGATCTATTTTGCATTTTCTAAGCCGAGATCTTTGGATTCTTTCCGATGCGAAAAAACTAGCGTCCACTTCGTCATCTGGCTCAAGAATTTCTGATAAAGGCTTATACTTCCCATTGCCCATAGGAAAATCAAAGACTATCTGTTCACGAAACCCAACGATGAAAATTCGCTCTCTTTTTTGTGGCAATCCGAAATCGAGCGCGTTCAAGATTTTATAGTATATCGTATATCCTAACTCTTCGAGACGTTCGCGTATTATCAAAAAAGTTCTTCCTTTATCGTGACTTACCAACTGCCTCACGTTTTCCAGCAGAAATGCCTGCGGCTGCTTTTTTCTTAAAATTCGTTCTATATCAAAGAACAAGGTACCCCTTGTATCTCCAAAACCCTGCTTATTGCCTATAATGCTAAATGGCTGGCAGGGAAAGCCCGCTAATAAAACATCATGATCGGGAATGGCCGATTCGTCAATTTTTGTAATGTCCCCTGCTGGCATATCGGCAAAATTGCTACAATAGGTCTGCTGAGCGAATTCATCCCATTCCGAACTAAAAACACATTCTCCACCTAATTCTGCAAACGGAATACGCATCCCGCCGATTCCAGCAAACAAATCGATAAATGCCCAATTGCTCGAATTCATTGAAATGTCTCCTCTTCATCCAATGAGCAAAAGCCAATAAATACGGGCGATACGACCCCGGCAAGGCACTTTTCCTAGTTGACTTGCCTTTTTGAGCAGTTGCCGCGCCGCGTCATAGTGCCCCTGTTCGCACTCTATGTGCGTCATTCATCGACCTTGACCCATTCATATACGCATTTCCCGATCTCGCGCCGGCCGAAACGGCCCATCTGCTGGCTGGAATTGCCCTTGCCTCGCTTCAACATCCATATCGCGGCGCAATGAAAGCCGCACTGCTCGGCAAAATCCGACAAAATCAAATCAACCGGGACCTCTTCGCCGTGATAGCGCACGTTGTCGTTGACCATGAACACGCGGCCCCCAGCGCGGACGACGCGACCCAACTCATGCACGATGACGGCCATTTCCGTAAAGTAGTTTTCCAGCAGAGCAATCACATTGCGATTGCTTAGCTCGGCGGCGCGGTCGCGCAAGATGGCGAGAACCTCCTGCAAGGCTGCTTGTTGATCCACCATGCGAAAGACGCGCTCGAGGGCCGGCCCATCTTTCCAAGCAGCACGTAGCCTAGTGCGCTTACAGCGGTTTTCCACTGTGGCCGATAACAGGGCCTGCCGCAACGCCTTGATCTGTGTGTCGTCATAGCCCATATAGACCAGTTCAAGGGCATACGTCCGCGTATAGTCGTAGCGATTGGCATAGGGGGGCGAGGTAACGACGCAATCGAACTGGCCGGTATCCAGCTTTTGCAACTCGGTCAAACTAGAACCCGTGATGAAAGTCGGAAACGGGCCGAGATAGTGCTCTTTCAGCAGTGGAAAGTCCTGCATCATCTGCTGGAGACGCGTGGCGAGAGCCGCGGCAAACGACGGCAGCAAGCCCTTGTTCAGCTTGGTGGAAACAGTGCGACCCGAGCGCGGATCCCAACGCAAGAACTGACCATCCTTGCGGGTGTAGCTGACTTCTTCTAAGACGCTCACGCAAGCAAGGCTCAACGCCGTCGCCAAGGCCGGCTCCGTCAGCGCGGCAATGAACTGGCGGGCGCGGGCGATCTCGCGGTCCGTGTCAACAGGGAAAGCTCCCTGTGTAATCGGAACGTGGGCCAGCGCATACTGGCCGTCGTCTCGGCCTTCGGTGATGGCGCATAACAAGGCGTGGGCAGCGGTGCGAAACGCAGCAAGTGGCAGTCCATTAGCGGCATAGGCCATGGTTTGCGCGGCCAAGGTGCCGAGCGGTAAAATTTCTATGCCCGTAGCCGGTATCCCCATGCCCATCGCCGTCAGCACCGTCGTCCCGGCCCCTGAAAACGGATCCAACACTTGCGTTCCCTGCCCTCGTTCAATGAACTGGCGGACGAGGGCGGTGGAAAACCCCTCTTTGTACTTCAGCCAGCGGAACCCAACCATCCCTTTATTCCCTTGGTACGACACCAACTTGCGGCTCAATTGCGGGTTGACTTGCAGCCGCTGGGCAAAGCGCCGCTGTAGGTCTGTTCGGGCTGGACCGCTTTGCGGCACACGCGAAGCAGGCATCACCTCTTCATGGAATAAGGTCTGCATACCCAATCGCCGCGTTAGGTTCCTCGTTATTCATGCAAACACACTATTGGCTTGAGGAAAAGTCTTGCCCTTGTTGGAAAAAACGACGGACCATGCAGCCGAGTCAAGGCACGCTTCCTAGTTGACTTGCCTTTTTGAGCAGTTGCCGCGCCGCGTCATAGTGCCCCTGTTCGCGCTCGATATGCGCCATCAAACGATAGGGCGTAGGCTGCCAAGGATCGATGGCCGCCGCGTCTGCCGCATGACTCATAGCGCGATCCAATTCGCCGACTTCAAACAGCTTAAGTGCCACGTTAAAACGCACGGTGCGCGAGTCAAAAGCCACGGCCGCGGCCTGCTCGTACGCGGCCGTGGCCCCCGCCCGATCCCCAGCCCATAGGCGCTCCTCGCCGGCCATAAAATAGTAATTGCTCTGGATCTTTCGCACCCACGGGTCGCGGAAAAAGCCCGTACTCAACGCATTGCTCATCTCGATCTGCGGCGTGGCCCCTGTGCTGTCGTCGGATGCTTGTAGGCGATAGACCAAGCCCGCCGGGACAAACACCCATCCCGAGATCGGCGCACGGCGCGGGACTAAATAAAAAACGGGACGCTCGCCCCGGGCCAAGGCGGCCTCGCGCCGCCAGCGCAGCCGGTCCCGCTTTAGCGGCGATAGCGCGTGTTCGCTCCAAGCGAGTACATCCGTCCCTCGGCCCATGCGGTTGTACAGGGTCACATCCGGGCGCAAGCCCTCTATCCGCAACAAGTAGTCGAGCACAAAGGCCGCATCGTCTCCCTCGGTAATCAAGATCGCGCCCTCGGGTAAGTCGGCGAGAATGTCGCGGCCATAGCGATCGGCAATCCAATTTTCGCTGCGGTCGGACTCCCCGTAGTGCGAGATTAACACCAAGGCGACGACGAGTGCGGCGATCGGCACCGAGACGACGGGCCGCACCCGGCGCACCAACGCGTCCAACCCCATACCCAACCACACAGCCAAGCCCACTATGCTGAGCAAGTAAAACACTGGCAGGCCATTGGGATCGCGGTGATAGTTGAGTGCCGCGATCAAGTTACCAGCGATGGCTCCCCCAACCAAGACAAATGCACTGCGGTCGCGCCGCCAAGCCACCAAGCCGCCCCAAGCCACCAAGGGCACTAAGGTGAAGTGGAACTCGCTTGTCGCCTGCACTAGCCAGCGCTGGGCGTTGAGCAGCATACCCTCTAAGGGCAACGAAAAAAACGATGAGCGATACAGCGCACCGCTCAAGTGCTGCCACAGAGCCGCTAAGTCGCTGAGCGGCCCCCAGTGAAACCCCGCGCCCCGGCCATTGCGCAGCGGCAGGTACGCCACCAAGCTGTAGCCCCCTAGCGCCGCGAGTAGGCCCTGCGCCAGCAACAAGGGTTGCCGCCACAGCGCGGGCCAGCGCCAAGCCAAGACCGCACCTATACCCGGCCAGACGAGCACCTGCATCAAATGAGCTGTGAGTCCCAAACCCATGAGCCAGCCCAAGAGGAGCACTTGGCGCGGCTCCTTGCGCTCACACACTCTAAGAGCTTGCGCCAAGACCAAGACTACCAGCAGCAAGGCCAAGCCATAGACTTCGGCGATGACGGCCTGGGACCAAAAGGTGCGCGAGAACGCCAGTGCCAAGGCCGCGGCCAAGGCCACTACGGGCCGCACCCCGCGTCCGTAGAGTACGGCCGCCAAGGTCCCGCAACAGGTCGCGGCAAACAGGGTCGATGCGGCATTGACTGCCACGGCCGGACTCACCCACGGCAGCACCAACGAGAGCAAGCGACTGCTGAGACAGAACAGAGGATATCCAGTCGGATGGGCCGTCCCCAACCCGTAGGCCGCACCGATCAGTTCGCCGCTCCCTTCCACATATACAGTCGGGCACAGCGTCATCCCATAGACCGCGAGCGCGGCAATCCCGGTGGCCAGCCCGATGATTCCGGTCGTCACGACCCCACTCCCAGCCGCAGGCGTTCCAGCCACCCGCTCCACAAAGGCCCCTGCGTGGCTATTGCGTGCATCACGACGATCAAGACACCCAGCCCAGCCCGAACCTTCCACCGCGCCCCGGCGTCCGCTGGCATATTCTGCCCCAGCGGTAAAATTAGCCGCCGGCCTCCCCAAGCCAGTCCTAACCAGAGCGCGGCCGCGGCCACGCTGACCAGCAAGCCATAGCGGAAACTATCTGGCTTGTACGAAAAGACGACCTCGTGCGCTCCGGTCGGGACCACTACGGCGCGGAACACGTAATTGGCGCGCAGGATCGGGCGCTCGACCCCATCGACAAAGGCCCGCCAGCCCGGATAGTACGTATCGCTCAAAACCAAAATTCCCCCAACCGAGTCGGCGAGTGCCACGGCGACTTCCTCGTCCTCATAGCGGACGATCTGCGCCGCGCCCCCCGGCCCAATCGAAGCGGCCGGTGCTTCCGCCAAGACGACTTCGCGCTGCATGGGAAACCCGCGCACCATATAACTCAACCCAGCCCGCGGACTAGTAGCGAGGTGGTATTGGCCCACTGCGTATGCGCGGGGCAGGGCCGCGGGCAGTCGCTGCACGTCAAAGCCTCCAGCTCGGCTGTAGCGCACCGCGTATTCCACGCCAGCCAAGGCGGCAAACGCCGGATAGCCCCGAGCGAATTCTCCGTGGCGATACAGATGCAGCGGACTCCAGCCCGGCAGCGCGTTGGCCACGCCGTACAGACCCCCCGTATACATCCGCAAGGTCTCGTTGTAACGCCGATAAGACTCCAAGTCGTAGGCCCATCCTCCGTGCCAGTCAAAGGGCGAGTTCCGCTCGTTGACCAAGCTGACGATCCGCGGCGGTGCCGCAGCCGTGTGGTCGGCCAAAATCTCGCGGGCCGTCGCCGGAGTCTCGGTGTACGCCGTTGGCTCTATGGTGCCGTTAAAATTCGCACCAAAGCTGTACAGCTCGACGAAAACAGCCACGGGCGCAGCCCACGCTACGGCTCGCCGCCGCCGCCGACCGAGCAGCCACCCGCCAATAATCAACGCCCCCACGAGCCGCAGGCCGTCGCCGCGCAAGTGGTGGATGTAGCGCGTTGGTTCTGCACCGTCGCCAAAGAGCGCGATCCCGCTGACCCACAGCAGCCCCGCACTAGCCCCCCCGAGGACTGCGGCCAACAGCCAACCATTCGCCGGCCGTTGGCGCTCGCGGCGCAACACTTGGTCGAGGCCGAGGCCGCAGAGCACGGATACCCCCAAAGCAAACCACAACAAAAAGCGCGTTGGAATGCGAAACAGACTAAACCCTGGAATTTGATAGAAAAAGGAAAAGATGGCCGTGTATTTGCCCAGCGCGAGTACCAAACCGGCCAGAGCAAGCGCGGCAAAAAAACCGACTTGGCCGTCCCGCCGCTCGCGCAGGGCCGCCCAAGCCAAAAACAGCGGCACGACGCCGACGTACGCGCAGAGTTGAATGAAGAAGCCCAACTCCCGGCTTCCATACGTGCCGTGCGCCGAATTGCCGAACAAGTTGGGCCACAGCAAAGTAGCCAGCCGCTCGGGCGGCAGCGACATCGCCGCAAAGCTGGCCCACGACAAGCCAGCCCCGCGATTGGATAGTTGCACTAATTCGGCGGTAGGTCCTAGCTGGACAGCCGCTAAAGCCGCCCCTAGCGCGAATGCGCCAGCCAGCGCCAGCCAAGCGATCCATCCCACCCCCTGAACCCGACTCCGATAGATCCAGTAGCTCGCGACCGCGACCGCTCCGTACAGAGCGGCTTGGGGATGGCCGGCCAGCAGTTGCAAGCCAATCACCAGCGCGAAGAGTAGGACGTAAAAAAAGTGCCCTCGCTGCAGGATGCGATCGACGAGCCAAAACAGCAGCGGCAACCAAGCGCACACCGCGATAAAGTTGGGCGACATGGCCCGCACGACCATGTACCCGCTCAGGGCGTAGCAAAGCCCGGCGCACAGGGCGGCCGGCCGCACCGCGCCAAAAGCGCGCACCAGCGCGTACATGCCCACGCCCGCCAGCCACAAATGTAGAACAATGTTCCAGTTGAGCGCGGCCCAAGTAGGCAGCAGCAATGCCAAAATCACATTGGGCGGATAGAGCGGGCCGGCCTGACCTTCGGCAAACAGCGGAAAGCCGCAGTTGATGGCCGCATTCCACAGCGGCAATTGACCTTCGCGGAGGGCGCGGGCGAAAAAGTCGCGGAACGGGTGATTTTGCACCATCACGTCCTGCACGAAAAACGCCCCTTCCAGCACCGCGGCCGGCCAAAAGAAAATGGCGACCGCCGCCCCGAGCAGCCCTATCGCACCTAAGTCCCTGCGCCACTCCACCGGCTAGGGCCTCCGCAGATGTGCGCAGAGCCGCTCGGCCGCCAAGGCGTGGCCAGCCTCATTCCAGTGGCTATCGCGCCAATACAGGGTTTGGGATTGGGCTTTTTCCCTGAACTTGTCGAGTAAGTCTATCAAGGCGAATCCGTACTTCGCGGCAAAACCGGCGAGCTTGGCATTGGGCTTGCTCAGGTCAAACTCGCCGATCAGGCCGTACAGCTCGCGCTTGGTGCGCCAGTTGTCTTCTTCTACTTGGACGATTGACGGCACGTACACGACGGTCAGGTCTGCACCGTGTCGCTCGACGCTATGCTTAAAGGCCGCGAGGATGCGCCCGGTCAACTCCCACGCGGGAGCAAAGCGTGCGTCCGCGCCGTATAGTCCCGCGTAAAAATCCTGCTGCTGCCCGCGCGGCACTGCTGGTTGCCACGCCTTTTGCACTAGCCGGTACAAGTGCCAGTGCTGCGAGAAATAGCGCTCCAACCTTACTACGAGGGGCAACGCGCCTGTGGGCTGTCGCCAAAAACTCGACTCCTTCACCGGGACGCCCGCGAGCGCAAGCTGCCTGTTACTCCGCACCCGGAAGTAGGGCTTGAAGCCTCGCTCGGCCCCAATGCCCCGGCGCGAAGCATTGTTCCACAGGTCGTTGCCATAAAAAAAGAGCACCACTTCATCGGCCCTAAAGCGCGGCCCCTGTTGTTCGAAAAACAGCAGCGCTTGGTCGGTGCCGTAACCAGCCACCCCGAAGTTAGCCACCTCCACCGTCGCCCCCTCCCGCCGAAGACAGGCTTCGAGTTGGCGGCTGACCGCGGCCTCTATGGGAACGCCCCACCCCTCGACAAACGAGTCGCCGAACAGAGCCACCCGGCGGACGCCCGCGGCCTTTTCTGTTGCGAACTCGCGATCGCG
This sequence comes from Candidatus Latescibacterota bacterium, assembly GCA_965116045.1. GTDB lineage: Bacteria > Latescibacterota > UBA2968 > UBA8231 > UBA8231. Next base: position 877,229 of record OZ220478.1, read on the forward strand.
CAATCCAATGCTATTAATCCGCATTTCCACGTCGAATTCCGGGGTCACCAAGCGACCGACGCGGCCCGGGACATGGCTCCAACCCAGCTCAGGGTCGTAGCGCCAAACCGGGGGCCGGCGAAAGAGCTGCGGATGCAGAAAGCTCAACGCCAGTTCACACAGCACAATCCCGATGACTAAGCTGGCCAGTGCAAGGGCTATCTTGGGCGCGTAGCGCATTCTTCTATTTCGTCCGTTCAATATTTATTTTGCCTCTGAAAATCCACACAACAGCGATTTTCTGTCAACCGCGACGCCCTTGGCCGCGATACCGCGCCTTATCTATATTGAACGGTCGCATGACGAGACAGCGGTATAGAAAGCCCAACTATGGAAGAACCTAAGCTATGAGCATAGATCAGTTGTTTAATGAAGCCCTACAAAAGGGACGCAGTGATTTTCAGAGCGATTACGGGTATGACGAAAATTGCGGCAAACATAAAAAAAGGCTGAACAATGCGAAAAAGAAACTATGTGGCACCTTAACTACTAATGATCCGCCTAACTACGACGACCCGTTTATAGTTGATGCGTACCTAGACGATTACCACCTAAAACACTGTCAGCTAGCATCCTGGGTGTTCAGTTATTTTTTTAGCCAATTGGGCAGTATTCCAAACGCGCTATATGTTTGTGACGTGGGAGCAGGTACTCAGGCTGGCTGTGTCGGTTTGGCTAGTGCTCTGAGTAAATATAAAGAGAAACCTGCCATCTATTTTGACGCTTACGAACCGAGCAATGAGATGTGGAGTGCAGGATATTATGTTTGGTCGGTCTTTCGAGATTCTATAGGTGCTAATTTTGACCCCGAACCATGCGGCACTTTACCACACAGGCTGCCGGACAATCTTCCTGACAACGCCCTGCGTATTGTTACAGCATTTCATTTGAGCCTGCCCTATAATAATAAGTGGAAGGAAAACGATATTGGAGAGAAAGCCCTGAATAGCTTGGAGCAGGCATTTTGTCTTGTATCTCCTAAGTACGGTCTTTTTACATGTCATAAAAATAAAGAGAATTCTCTGAAGCAAGCTGTTGATAATAGCTCTTACATTTGGAATAAAGAAAAAGGATCCAAACCTGTTTTACCCTATCCGCCGGAGAATTTGCCGAAAGATAGCATCTTGTTGTGGAAGGAAGTTGAGAGAGGCTTTAAATGACAGACCTCATACAGCAAAACCTGTTTGATTCCAGCACGTCGCCGGACGTTTCCGGCCCGGATAAAACCGGCAAGGCCGAAGTGTCGTATGTCCAGACCGGGCAGTTGCTGACGAAGCCGACTGGGTTTATGGATGAGTACGACTTTACGCTCAACCCGTATAGCGGCTGCTCGTTTGGCTGTACTTACTGCTATGCGGCATTTTTCAGTCGAGATGCCGAAAAGCGCGACACGTGGGGCTATTGGGTCAACGTAAAAGAAAACGCAATCGAGCTGTTGGATAAGCGCCGAAAGTCGCTGGACGATAAGCTCATCTATATGAGTAGCGTCACCGATCCTTATCAGCCCATTGAGCGAGAATTGGAAGTCACGCGCCGCCTGCTGAAAATTATGGCCGAGCGGCACAAGCCCAAGTTGGTCGTCCAAACCCGCAGCCCGCTGGTAGCACGGGATTGCGACCTATTTGAGCGCATTGAGCAGAACGGTGGACGGGTACAAGTCAATATGACGGTCACCACCGACGATGAGGACATTCGGCGTACTTTTGAGCCGTTCTGCCCGGCTAATCACCGGCGACTGAATGCCATCAAGGAAGTAAAGGCGGCCCGCATTGACACCTGCATCACGATGACCCCCCTACTGCTGGTCAACAGCAACGACGACTTTGCCGATGCGCTGATTGACACCGGCGTCGAGAAATTCATCGCCCAGCCTTTCCACTTCCGGCAAGGGAAATTTCTGGCCGGTACGCGGGACGAGGCGTATGACCTGATGGCGCAAAAACTGGGCTGTGAGCGCATTGATTTTGAAGGGGAGTACTTGGAACGCTATCGGCAGTTCGTCGAAGTATTCAACAACGAACTGCGCGGTCGCGATTTACCGCCTTTAGGCGAAGGGAAGGACGGGTTTGCGCCCCCTTTTTAGCCGCTCTCTCTAGCGGTCGGCGATCAGCTATATTGTAAACGGATAACATTGGTACACGCTGCCCCCAACTCATGCGCCACATTCTAGTCACAGGCGGTGCCGGCTTTATCGGCTCGCACACCGTAGATCGACTCGTTGCCGCGGGCTATCGCGTCCGCATCCTCGACTATCTCCAGCAACGGGTCCATCCCACCGGCTGGCCCGACTATCTGCCCACAGGCGTGGAAAAGATGCACGGCGACGTGCGTCAACGCGCCGACTGGCTGGCTGCGCTCGACGGCATCGACGGCGTCATCCACCTAGCCGCCTACCAAGACTACATGCCCGACTTTTCCACCTTCCACCACGTCAACACGGTCGGCGCAACCCTGCTCTACGAGTTGATCGTCGCCGAGAAGTTGCCCGTGCGAAAAGTCGTCTTGGCCTCGTCGCAAGCCGTCTATGGCGAGGGCAAATACCGCTGTGGCACCCACGGCATCGTCTATCCCGACGCCCGCCCTGACGCGCAGCTAGCCAGCGCTGAATGGGCGGTTCGCTGCCCGCACTGCGCCGCTGAACTCGAACACCAGCCGCTCACCGAAGACACAGTCAATCCCCACACGCCCTATGGCATCTCCAAATACGCCGCCGAACTGACCTCCTTCAGCCTCGGCCGCAAGTACGACATTCCCACGGTCAATATGCGCTACTCTATCGTCCAAGGGCCGCGCAATTCCTTTTTTAACGCCTACTCAGGCATTGGCCGCATTTTTGCCCTCCGCGTCCTACACGGCCAGCCCCCCATCTGCTACGAAGATGGCCAATCGCTGCGCGACTACGTCTATGTCGGCGATGTGGCCCGCGCCAATGTCCTCTGTCTCGAAGACGAACGCGCCAATTTCCGCTCCTTCAATGTCGCCGGGCAGCGCGGCACCACCGTCCTCGAATACGCCCAGTTGGTAACGCGCATCGCCGGGCGGGCCATCGAACCGCTCGTCAGCGGCGAATACCGCTTTGGCGACACCCGCCACACCGTCTCCTCCAGCGCAGCGCTGCAAGTGCTCGGCTGGCAGCCCGAGGTCTCGCTCGAACAGACCATTGGCGAGTACATCGACTGGGTCAAACGGCAGCCCAACCTCGCGGACCGCTACGCCGCGGCCCAAGCGAACATGCGCGCTGCCAACGTCCTCCGCCGGGCCAGCGCGTGAAGGCGATGATCCTAGCGGCCGGACGCGGCACGCGCCTGCGCCCACTCACCAACGCGCTCCCCAAGGCCATGGTCCCTTTTGCCGACAAACCCCTGCTCGAATACGTCGTGCGCCTGTTGGCGCGGCACGGCTTCGACGACCTTGTCATCAATCTCCACCACTTGCCCCAAGTCATCGCCGACTATTTCGGCGATGGCCGGGCCTGGGGCGTGTCGATTGCTTACTCGCTGGAGGATGAGCTACTAGGCACCGCTGGCGCGGTGCGGCAAGTTGCCGACTGCTTCGACGGCCCTTTTTTAGTGTACTACGGAGACAATCTGACCAACTTTGACTTAGGCGACTTGTGGCAAACCCACCAGCGCGAGGGCGAAATCGCCAGCATCGGGCTTTTGTGGATGGACGACCCGACCACGCGGGGCATCGTCGGCCTTGACGCACAACACCGCATCGAGCGATTCATCGAAAAACCGCGCGCCGACCAAGTATTTGACAACTATTGGGTCAATGCCGGGATTTATGCCCTCCAACCCGAAATCCTCGACCGCATCCCGCCGGACATCCCCTGCGACTTCAGCGCGGTCTTCGCCGACTTACTCGCCGCTGGCCCTCCCCTGCTCGGGCATCCTTTGCAAGGTCAGCTCCTTTCGACCGATACGCCAGAGCGATACCGCCACGCCTGTCAGTGCGTGGACTCGGGCACTTTTGTTCTCCCTTGAAATGAGGCTAGTTTGATCATTACCAGAGCACCCTTGCGCATCCCCCTCGGCGGCGGCGGCACCGACCTAGCCTCCTATTACACCCACTACGGCGGCTTCGTGCTCAGCGCTGGCATCGACAAATACGTCTATATCCAGCTCAACGACCTCAAGGTAGAAGACTTCATCCGCGTCAAGTACTCGCAGACTGAAAAGGTCGATACCCCTAGCCAAATCCAACACCCCTTGCTGCGCGAAGCTCTGACCTACGCCGAGATTGAGGGCGGGATCGAAATCAGCGCGATGTCCGACGTGCCGGGACGCACGGGTTTAGGGTCGTCGGGCGCGTTCACCGTGGCATTGCTGGCCGCATTACACGCCTATAAGCGCGAACAGCTCCCCCCCCAAGCGCTAGCCGAGGAAGCCCACTATATCGAAACAGTGCGGGCCGCCCAGCCAGCGGGCAAACACGATCACTACTTGGGTAGCTTCGGCGGCCTAACCTGTCTCGACATCAACACCAATGGCCGCGTCGCTGTCGCCCCCCTAGCGATCTCCGCGCCCACGGCCGCAGCCCTCGCGGCCAACATGCTGGTCTTTTTTACTGGCATCCGGCGCGAGAGCTCGGACATCCTCGCCCAGCAAAACCAAGACACCCAACAAGGCGACGACCGGGTTTTAGCCAGCTTGCATCAGACCAAGCAGATCGGCTACCAGATCAAGGAGGCGCTCGAACAGGACGCGCTGGACCGCTTCGGCGAACTGCTCCATGAGCACTGGCTGGCCAAAAAACAGCGGGCGCAGCAGATATCCAATGCGGATATCGACCACTGGTACGCGGCCGGCCGCGCCGCTGGTGCCCTCGGCGGCAAGCTGCTAGGGGCTGGCGGCGGGGGTTTCCTCATGTTCTACTGCCCAGCTAAACACCACGCCAAGCTGCGCACAAGTATGGTCCAAGAAGGCCTGCGCGAGATGCGTTGCCAATTTGCCACCGAGGGCGTCGAGATCCTCGCCCACAGCTGATGCACACGCTCGACTTAGGCGACGCCGAGGCCGTACACCTACCCGGCGGCGACTTTCGCCTTGATGGGGGCGCGATGTTCGGCCTAGTACCCAAAGCCCTTTGGCAGCGCGTTGCCACGGCCGACGAGCACAATCGCATCCGCCTATCGTGCAACTGCCTACTCCTGAAAACGAGCCGCGATCTCGTGCTGCTCGACACTGGGTTTGGCGAGCGCTTTTCTCCGCGTGAGCGCACCATGTACGGCATGGACGGCATACATACGCTGCGCCGTTCGCTCGCGGCCGCAGGCGTGGGCTTGGAGGCGATCACCATGATTGCGCTCACCCACCTGCACTTCGACCACTTTAGCGGCTGTCTCGTCGAGGGGCCTACGGGCCTAGCACCGCTCTTTCCCAACGCCGTCCACGCGGTGCAACGCGGCGAATGGGACGACGCCTTGGCTGGCCGCAGCACCATGCGGCGCAGCTACCGGCCCGAAGAACTGCACACCCTCGCCCGCCAAGTCGAGCTGCGCTTCCTCGACGGCGACAGCGAATTGATTCCCGGCTTAACGGCCTTTGTCACTGGTGGGCACACGCGCGCTCATCAGGGCTTTCGTCTCGAAGCTGGCGACCATACCCTCGTCTATCCCGGCGAGCTAATCCCCACGCGCACTCATCTGCGGCCCTATTGGAACATGGCCTACGACATGTTTCCCTACCAGACCTTGACCCGCAAACAGCAGTTTATCGCCGAGGCCGCCGCCCAAGGATGGATCGTAGCTTGGGACCACGATCCCGACGCGCCGTGGAGCCGCATCGTCCAAGATGGCGAACACTTCGTCGCCCGCGAGGTAGAACTTTGACCGCAACTAAGCCAGGCGTTACTTTTAACGCCGTTATGTCCTTGGAAGTTATTGAAATTCCCACTGAGCACCGCGACCTGCTCAGCTTGGGGCTGATCGCCCTAACCATGCAGATTGCCAATAAGGCCCGCGCCCAAGATCAAGCCGAGCTAGTCGCCGAGTTGGGCGATCTCGCCAAGTCCATGGTCGAGGCCGAAGGCTGGTCCTCGCTGTGATGATCCCACCTTCCTCGCTCGACCTCTTCAGCCTCAAGGGCCGCACGGCCTTGGTGACAGGCGGTAGCAAGGGCCTTGGCGAAGCCATAGCCGGCGCACTGTCCGCGGCTGGTGCCGACGTAGCCCTCACCAGCCGCAATGAGGAAGAAGCCCGCGCCGCAGCCGCGCAAATCAGTGCTCACACCAACGGCCGCGTACTCGCTTTGCAAGCCGATGCGGCCGACCGCGCCCAAGTGGAAGCCTCGGTGCGCCAAACCAACGACGCCTTGGGGGCCATCGACATTCTGGTCAACAACGCCGGCATCAACATCCGCAGCCCTATCGTCGAACTACGCGACGAAGATTGGGACGCGGTCATCGCCATCAACCTCACCGGCCCGATGTACTACTGCCGGGCAGTCGGGCCGCAGATGATCGAGCGCGGCTACGGCCGCGTCATCAACCTCGGCTCCACCATATCTCAGGTCTCAATCGCCGACCGCACGCCGTATGCCTCGAGCAAAGGCGGCATCGTCCAACTCACCAAGACCCTCGCCCTTGAATGGGCATCGCACGGGATCACGGTCAACGCCATCTGCCCCGGCCCCTTTACCACCCCGATCAACGCCATCCTGTTGCAAGATCCGGCCAAGGCGCGCGAAATGATCGCCAAAGTCCCCATGGGCCGCTGGGGCGAACCGGCCGAATTGGCCACAGCCGTCCTCTACTTTGCCTCCGAAGCCTCTGGCTTTACCACTGGGGCGACCTTAGTGGTCGATGGCGGGTACACCGCTCAGTAGCACGGCCTAGAGCCGACGGCAGACCCTCCGAAAAGCCAACCGCGTCAAGCCGGGTAAGTACTGGCGCAGCTTGATCAGCAAAAGTGCGGCTACGTCTGGAACGCTCTTGCGCTTGCCCGCAGCTACGGCGTCGGCGATGGCTGTAGCCACTTCCTCCGCTGACTTGGCGAATTTTTTTTGCACCGGTAGGTGCTGCGTACCGGCCCGCACGGCAAACTCGGTATGCACTAAACCCGGCTCCACGAGGTGGACGCCAATGCCCTGCGGTGCCAGCTCGTAGTCGAGGCTTTCGGCCAAGCCGCTAACCGCGCATTTGGTCGCGCTGTACACGGCGTGTTTGGGCACCGGGAATTCGCCGACAATGCTCGATATGAAGACCAACCGGCCCCGCCCTTGCGCCAACATCCCCGGTAGAAAGGCTCGGGTGCAGTAGATGGTGCCAAGTAGATTCGTTTGCACCACGGCTTCGCATTCGCGCACATCCGCATCGGCAAAGGAGCGATAATGCCCCCGACCTGCGTTGTTGATCAGCACGTCGGCACCCCCCCATTGCGCTTCTACCTCGGCGTACAAAGCTCTGACTTGGGCCAGATCGCCTACGTCGCACGGCACCACCAACGGCTGGCGGCCACCGCTTTCTTCAATCGCCGCGCCCAGTTCGGCTAGCGCCCGGGCGCGGCGCGCCACCAACACCAAGCGCACCCCGCGCTCGGCCAGTACGAAAGCCAAGGCGCGACCGATGCCGCTGCTAGCTCCAGTAAGTACAACTCGCTGGTCATTCCAGTCCATGATCGCCTCAATTTTTCATAATGAGAATTAGCATCTTTTATTATCATTTAGATAAAAAGTTGCAATAAATTATTTTTAATACACTTATATATTTTTTTTGCCCTTATTTTTTAGATATGTTATCAATATGGGAAAATATCTATTTGCGGCCCTGTAGCAAAGTACGGCATAAGTCCTTTATAAACAAAATACTAGCAAAATTTTCGCCCATTGGCACGAACTTTGCATACAGTATCCCATGAGCCATTTTACCCTTAAAAGGAGAAGTCAATCATGGCCACTATCAATATTAAGCCCCTCGCCGACCGCGTGTTAGTCAAGCGTCTCGACGAGGCCGAAGAGCAGAAGGTCGGTGGGATCATCATCCCGGACACGGCCAAAGAAAAGCCCCAAGAAGCCGAGATCGTCGCAGTCGGCCCCGGGCGCGTTGAAGACGGCGACCGCGTCAGTTTGGAAGTGAGCGTGGGCGATAAGGTCCTCATCGGCAAGTACTCGGGCACCGAGGTCAAGATCGAGGGCGAAGAATACCTGATCATGCGCGAAGACGACATCCTCGCCATCGTAGCCTAAGGGAGGTACAATACTTATGGCTGCCAAACAGATTGCCTTTAACAAAGACGCCCGCGAGAGCATCCTCTCTGGCGTCCAACAGCTCAGCAAAGCCGTCAAGGTGACGCTCGGCCCTCGGGGTCGCAACGTCGTCTTGGCCAAGAGTTGGGGCTCGCCCACCGTTACCAAAGATGGCGTTACCGTCGCCAAAGAGGTCGAGCTGCCCGATGCCTATGAAAACATGGGCGCACAGATGGTCAAAGAGGTCGCTTCCAAGACCAGCGATGTAGCTGGCGATGGCACCACCACGGCCACTGTCCTCGCCGAAGCCATCTACACTCAGGGCTTGCAAGCCGTCACTTCGGGCTACAACCCGATGGAGATCAAGCGCGGCGTCGACCAAGCCGTCGTCGAGGTGATCAAAAGCCTCGAAGCTCAGAGCAAGACCGTCCAAGATCACTCCGAGGTCGAGCAAATCGGCACCATCTCCGCCAACGGCGACGCCGACATTGGCGCGCTGATTGCCGAAGCCATGGACAAAGTCGGCAAGGATGGGACCATCACCGTCGAGGAAGCTAAGAGCACAGACACGACCCTTGACGTGGTTGAGGGGATGCAGTTCGACCGCGGCTACCTATCGCCCTATTTCGTCACCGATCAGGAGAACATGGAAGCCTCCTTGGAGGACTGCTACCTACTGATCCACGAGAAGAAAATTGCCAACCTCAAAGATCTCCTGCCCTTGCTCGAAAAGGTCAGTAAGGAGAGCAAGCCCCTGTTGATCATCGCCGAGGACGTGGAGGGCGAGGCCCTCGCCACGCTGGTGGTCAACAAGATCCGCGGCACGCTGCATGTGGCCGCGGTCAAGGCTCCTGGCTACGGCGACCGCCGCAAGGCCATGCTGCAAGACATCGCGACCCTTACCGGCGGCACCGTGATCACCGAGGACTTGGGGATCAATCTCGAGAGCGTCCAACTGACCGACCTCGGTCAAGCCAAGCGCATCGCCATCGACAAGGACAACACCACCATCGTCGAAGGCGCGGGCAAGGCCGCGGACATCAAGGGCCGGGTCGAGCAGATCCGCCATCAGATCGACGAAACCACTTCGGACTACGACCGCGAGAAGTTGCAGGAGCGGCTGGCCAAGCTAGCCGGCGGCGTGGCGGTCATTGCAGTCGGCGCACCCACTGAGACCGAGATGAAGGAGAAGAAGGCCCGCGTCGAAGACGCGCTACACGCGACGCGCGCGGCGGTTGAGGAAGGGATCGTACCTGGGGGCGGCGTCGCCCTGGTGCGCTCTATTGCCGCGCTGGATTCGCTCACCGGCGAGACCGAGGGCGAGACCACTGGCGTCCGCATCGTGCGGCGCGCCCTTGAGGAGCCGATGCGCCAGATCGCCGACAACGCCGGGCACGAAGGCGCGGTCATCGTCGAGACGGTCCGCACTGGTGGCGCGGGCGCGTACGGATTCAACGCTCGCAGCGAAGAGTACGGCGACCTCGTGTCCATGGGTGTCATCGACCCGACCAAGGTCGTGCGCACCGCGCTGAGCAATGCCGCTAGCATCGCCACCCTCTTGCTGACCACCGACGCCTTGGTGGCTGAGGATCCGGAAGAGGCAGAGGCAGACGCACCCGGCCACGGCCACGCACACCCGCACTAAGGGACGCTTGGCACACAGGTAAAAGCGGGCGGGATGTTTCATCCCGCCCGCTTTCTTTTTTATTATACTTGCTGCGTTGGATGCGCGACTTCAATCCACTCCTTGCCCAAGGACCGCCTCATGCCCACCCTATACGAACGCCTCGGCCTGTGCCCTTTCATCAACGCCCGCGGCACCATCACTACACTCGGCGGCTCCATCATGCCCGCGCCCGTGGTCGCAGCCATGGCCGAAGCGTCGCGCCAATTCGTCCACCTCAACGAGTTGCACGAGAAAGCCGGGGCCCGCATCGCCGCGCTCACCGGTGCCGAAGCGGCCTTTGTGTCTTCGGGCGCGGCCGGCGGCCTGCTCTTGGCTGGTGCGGCCTGCCTGACCGGCACCGACGCCCGCGCCATTGCCCAGCTACCCAATGTCGGAGACCGGCCCAACCAGTTCGTCATCAGCTTGGTCGATTCGCATTACTACATCCACCAAGGTTTTCGCCTCAGCGGCGGCGAGCTAGTCAAAGTGGGGACCACCAAGAACGCGACGCTCGACGATTACGTCGCTGGCATCGGCCCCAAAACCGCGGCTGTAGTGTATTTCCTCGGCAGCCAGCCCTTGTCCGAACTGCCCGCGCTCGTCAAGGCAGCCCACGAGCGCAATGTGCCGGTCATCGTTGATGCGGCCGCGCAATTGCCGCCGCGCTCCAATCTGACCGACCTGCCGGCGATGGGCTGCGACCTGTCGGTGTTCAGCGGCGGCAAGGGCCTGTTCGGGCCACAGGCATCGGGCCTGATCTTGGGGCGCAAAGACCTGATCGCCGCGTGCCACCTCAACTCCAACCCACATTCGGCCATTGGTCGCGGCATGAAGGTCGGCAAAGAGGAAATATGCGGTCTGCTCCGCGCCGTCGAATTGTTCTTTGAAATGGACGAAGCTGCGGTCGTAGCCGAGTGGGAACGCCGCTGTCGGGTCGTGGCCGCGGCCGTCAAAGGCATCGCCGGTATTGAGGTTAGTTTTACCAAGGCTTACGAGAACAAATTTCCGCCGGCCTCTCCGCTAGTGCATCTGCACTTCAGCGCTGCGGCCCCTCTCTCGGCCAGCGACGTAGTACGTGCGCTTGAAGCAGGTGAGCCGTCAATCCTCGTCAGCGGCGGCGACTCTTCGCTCAGCGTTGGGCCGCAAACCCTCTTAGACGGCGAAGCCGAGATCATCGCCGACCGCCTCCACCGCATCCTAACCACCTAACCATTTCAACGAGGAGTAACCCGCCATGACCGAAGATAAAACCACCCTCAGCGCCGCCGAAGTAGATGCCGAATTGCAATCCCTCGACGGTTGGCGTCGCGACGGCATCATCATCTCGCGCGACTTCGTCTTTGCCAACTTCAAGGACATCACCTCGTTCCTCAACCACCTGACCCGCACCATCACCGAGCAGAACCACCATCCCGATTTTTCCTTGGATACCGGCAAGCGCACCATCGCCGTCGCGGTGACAACCCACAGCGAAGGAGCCGTCACTCGCTCGGATATCCTCTTTGCCCGCACGCTCAACGAGTGGCAGGCGGGGAGCTAAGGCTCAGAAAAATATCTTGTCTTGTGCAGCAGGCGTAGATTGGTGGTTAGGCTAGGATCTCAATGCCATATCGGGCGAATACCGGATCGGCCGTAACCACTGGCCAGCCGCGCAACTGAGCAGCGGCAATAATCATCCGGTCACAGGGATCGGCGTGGATTTGGGGCAGTTCCGTCGAGTGGATGCAACCTCTAGCGTCAGCGGTAGCATTTCGATATTGTGGTGTTCGAGAATCGTCTCAAACCACTCTGCTGACCGCGCAGGCAACGTCAATTTCCCCTTCTGTACTTTGATGCCGATTTCAAAACCGCTAATCGCCGATACATAGACTACCGACGCAGTTTCGATCCGGCTCAGCGTTGTCTGGCTCAATGCTCCGCCGCCTTGGGCCAGCCATAATAGCGCACACGTATCCAAGATCACTATTCGCGGTCCCACTCGTCTCCGGCTAATGGCTCAATAGGATCGTAGCGCAGGTCAATGTCTCTCATTACCGGATGTGGCTTTAGGCGGCTGGACTTGCGGTGTCGGACGAGATCGGCGACCGGCTTGCCATGACGACAAATGAGTACAGTTTCGCCCGTGCTTTCTACTTCAGCAAGCAAGGACGAAAAGTTTGTCTCGGCTTCGTGTATCGCGACAGATTTCATGTGAACTCCTTAATAGGTATTCGCCCGTTTACAGCATCTTCCCGTGCGCTAGATAAGGCGATTATAATAAACAATTTTCTCCGCCGCTACGGGGATTGTTTTTAGAAAAATATCTTGTGCAGCAGGCGCAGATTGCGGCCTGGCTCGGGCAGGATTTCTTTGACGCGATTGAGGTGATTGCGGTACACCGCATCCGTGGCGTTTTCCAGCGTCAGGGCGAAGGTGTGCAGACGCCCCCCCCACTGCGCGTAGTACTGGCTCGCAAGATCCAGCACCACATAGCCCTCAGTAGGCTCTTCAAACTCGCCGATCTGGTTCTGATCCGCAGCCACGCGCAAATCAAGGGTCGCACTCAGCGCCTCAGTGGGTTCGCAAGTCAGGCCCATATACCCTTGCAGGGGCGGCATGCGAGGCAGGGGTTCGTCGCCGCGGTCCATGAGGTGGCCGCGCACATAGCTGAGGGAACCAGCTATCTTCCAAGGCGCCGCCAGATGCCAAGCGAAATTGGCTTCGGCACCATACATGCGGACGGGCTCTCCCACGGTCCGGTAAAGAAAAAGATCTGCACGCCGCAGACTGCGCTCACCACTATTTTGGGAGAAAATGTACCCATTAATGGCATTGCGGAAGACGGCTAAATGCACATGGCCTTCTTCTCTGTGGTAGTTGACAAACAGCTCCAATCCTAAGCCGCGTTCGCTGCCAAGCGACCCATTGCCCACCTCGTACGAATAGGCGGCCAAATGCGGCCCTTCAGAGAACAGCTCTTCGATGCCGGGAGCGCGAAAGGTGCGCATCAAGGTCGTGCCCAGCGTCAAGGTCGAGTTGGCGCGATAGTGATTGGATAAACCGGCAGACATACCGGCAAAGTCGCGCGTCTCGATGCGGCCGACCCTGCGCGAGTCGCGCTCTGCTCTCGGCTCCACGCGGCGGGCATCAACGCGCCAAGCCGCATTGGCCGCCCAAGGCCCATATTCCCACTCTTGATAGGTGAACAGAGCACCAGCGTATTCCTCGGCCGGCGGCGTGAAGTCGAGCCCGGCCGCGGCATAATTACGGTACTCGTACCACAAGCCAACCGCACCATTTGCCAAAGGCCCTATGCGCTCTAGGTGAGCCAGTGCGCCGCTGTTGTGCGTAAGCACACCAAACTCCAGCCCCAAGTCGCCATTAGCTTCGAATTCGCCGTGCTGATAGCGCGAAAACGAATGGTGCAGTTCTAGACGCTGGAGCCAGTCTGGCCCAGTGAGAATTTCGCCGCGCCCTTCGAGGTGCTGGCGCTGGAGATCAATGGATACGCCGCCTGGGTGCCCGCTTTCTGGGTCGGGGGGGATGCCGTAGTCGGAGTTGTACAAGCTACCGGACGCACCAACGTGCCCCCACGGGCGCACCAGACTCAGGCCGACCGAAGCATTGCCCGTGCGGATGTCCGTATTGGCGAGTACTCCATGTGGCGTGGCAATATCGTCGGCATGGCGCAAACTGCTGTCGAAGCGCAGGGCTAGTGGGCCGAGCGCCTGTTCAAGGGTCAAGCCGCCGGCCAATCCTCGGTTGACGCTCTCCCCCTGATAGGTCACAGAGCCCCTCAAGCCATCGGGCCGCACGGCGGGCACGTATCCGCGCACCACGTTGACGACCCCGGCCAAGGCATTGGAGCCGTAGAGCAAGGTGCGGGGGCCGCGCACGACCTCAATCCGCTCCGTGGTCATCGGCTCGATAGCCACGGCGTGGTCCGAGGAGGTGCCAGACAAATCGCCGGTGCGCTCGCCGTCTTCAATCACCAGTAAGCGGTCGCCGCCTAGCCCGCGCAGCACCGGGCGCGCCGGCGCGGGACCCATTGAGCGCTGAGCAATGCCCGGCTCGTAGTCAATGGTCTCGGCAATGGTTCGGCTCAAGTTCTGCCGCAGCTTGCTACCGCTGAAGACAACTTCGGGGGTTTGGAGTGGAGAAACAGGACTCGGGTGTTCGCCTTCGACGAGAATCTCCTCTAGGAGTAGGGACTCGTGGCCAACAACCAGATCGACATGGGTCGTATCTCCAGCGACAATCTCCACCGCAAAGCGAGCCCCGGGGTAGCCGACGTGTAGGCTTTGCAAGACGTGCTCACCGGGCGGTACGTGGGCGAAAAAGAAGTGCCCGTCGGCATCGCTCATCCGCGCTCGTTCAAGCCCCTCAATGACGACGGTAGCCCAACCGACGGGTTGCCCGCTTTCGGCGTCGATCACGTGGCCAGTTAGAGCACCAGTCTCGTCGCCCCAAACCGGACTCACTGCTAGGCTGAGATGGGGTACGAGTCGCAAAAGCAGTCGGCACCAGATGCTACAGCCTGTGGCTTTTGGCTGTCGGCGATCCAATTGGCCTTGACATACTTGACATAAATGCGCGGGACCGGATGCTTGCGTCCGGTCCCGCGTCACTTTACCCCTACGTCGCTTTACTAACGACACGAGGAATCGCACCACTCTACTCTTCTTCGTCGTGCTCGTCGTGCTCGTCGTGCTCGCCGTGAGCCTCACCGGGGCCGTCCTCACTGACGTGGATCTCGATTCCCGGCGAGACGAAATCGGCGTGGTCTCCGTGGTTGATTTTGATGCGGATCGTGGTCTCGCCTTCCTCTAAGCCGACGATGTGAAAAGCCCAAGCACCGTCCTCGGCATGATGATCGACTTCGGCGATGCTCTCGTCGGCAATTTCCCAGCCGAGGGCGTAGCCATCCTTTTCGTCTGGCGTGAAAAGGTCGCCGTCTTCGGCGATAAAGCGCACGGACAGCAGAGCGGTTTCCTTGCCGTGGCCGACCTCAATTTCGCCGGTTGCCCGACCGCTTTCAACGCGCACGATTTCAGTGCCGCTATCCCGCACGACCAAGCCGACGGCCTCGGCGTGTTCTTCGTCATGCAGCTGCGGATCAACGGGGTTATCGTCGTCGCCGCAGCTAGCAATAAAGAGGGACAAGGCAAAAATGCTCAACGCAGACATACTTCTTTTAAACATGGTGCTAATCTCCAATGGTTTGACCGTCTATGCACACTTTCATAAGCGTTGCACACAAGACGGGAGTTTAGTGATACGCGAATTGGGATCTGGAAAGAGGCATCCACGCACTCAGGCGGTTTACCAACGTGGATGCACTAGCGCCGGGGGGCCTCGGTTGAGATGGGTAAAGCGCGGAGAAAAAAGGGGAAACGGTACTCTGCGCAGCGCAGGCGGGCTTAATTCAGCGGCATTCAGTCCCACGAGTACGAGTGCCAAGCTCCCCAAAAGGAGCACTAGACCGCTCTGCAACAGACAGGCCGGACAGTCCTCAGGCTCGACGAGGCTCTCGTGGCAAAACTGGTGGCTGAAAGGTAGGCCGCCGATTATAGCCGCAAAGAGCACTGTCAGCGTTAGCAAGGCCAACGAGGCGACCGAGCACGTCGAGATGTCCGTTTGGCGCGTTAGCATAATCTTAGACTTTAGTAGCTTAAAACAAAAAACGCAAATCCAACCCCCAGTGGCCACCCGGATCGGAGGCTTGCCCTTGCTAGACAATGTTCACTTTTTATTACAATGACCTTTGAATTTTTAGGGATATTGACCCGTTTTTTTGCCTTCCTCTGGTCCTCCTTCTTATTGTTAGCGCCCATGCTGCTGCTCGGGCTCTTTCTCTCCGGCCTGATCCACGTATTCATTTCTCGCCAAGCCATACTCCGCTGGCTCCGCGACGACAGCCTAAAATCCGTCACCATGAGTTCGGCCATCGGCGTCCCCGTGCCCCTGTGCAGTTGTTCGGTCGTGCCCGTAGTGGCCGAGATGCGCAATAAGGGAGCGTCCCGTTCATCCTGCATGTCTTTCCTGATCACCGCGCCGGAGACAGGTGCGGATTCGATCTTAGTCACTAACGCCTTTTTCGGACCCATCGTTGCCATTGTCCGGCCCTTCATCAGCTTCATCACTGCGGTCGTCGCCGGCCTCTTTTGCATCGGCCTCATAAGAGATGACCGCGGCGAAGCCAAGGCGAGCACTCGCGATCACTGCGACGACTGTGAGTGCGGTCATGGCTCGCACCAATCCCTCATCGCGGACCAAGATGATTGCTATGTCAGCCCCTCGCAACTGAAGGTTTTACTAGTCAATTGGTTGAAGGGAATTGCTGGCAGGCAATCCGCCGGTGATTTTTCTGCGGCCGCCGTTCCCACCGACCATCAAGAGCTCGACTTCAAAAAGCTGGTCAAGCATATCTTGCGCTATGGCTTCATTGAGATAGCCGACGACATTCTCTTTGCGCTGCTAGTGGGGGTCGTGCTGGGTGGGGTGCTCTTTCTGGCAATTCCGAGCGATCTGATGGCAAACGAGTACGCCCGCTGGCTGTCCTATCCGATCATGGTGCTAATCGGCATCCCTCTCTATATCTGCGCGTCCGCCAGTACTCCAATCGCCGCCGCGCTAGTTGCCAAAGGGGTCAGTCCTGGCGCGGCACTGATTTTCCTCATGACGGGACCGGCTACCAATACCGGCACCATCGCCGTCATCGTCAGCCGGTTTGGCTCCCGCTTCGCATCCATCTACGTCGCCGCAGTCATCGCGGTTACAGTTATTCTCGGCATCGCCATTGACGGGCTGCTTCTCGCTGCTGGTCTAGCGATTTCCGCGCATCTCGACGCCGCCCATGCACCAGCCGTTCAACTCCTGCAATGGGGCAGCGCGTTGCTCCTCATCGCCCTAATCATCTGGCGCTTCCAAGCTGGTGCTCTACGCAGGGGCTACGAGGATATGTTGCTCAATCTTCGTTTGCGGTCCAACACGGGCGATAGGTGTGAAAGCACCTGATTTGCCGCCGTTTTCTCACACACCAATAGCTCTGTTTCTGCCCCCAAAAACTGACGAATGTACTCGCCTTTCGGTGTTAGCTGGGTGGTGACGTCGATCACATTGGACACTTCATCCATATATTTTTTGCGGATATTGCGGATTATTTGATACGGCGTACTTTTCTGCTGCTGTCAGCCGTCAACTCAACATACAAAGGCCCCCATGGACCGTATGCGAATATTGTGCGTAAATGTTACACCTTCTCCCTCTGTTGCCATTTCTTCGATTAGAGCTATCGTCTCTAACGAGGGCACCAAGTCTATCAACTCTTTGACCGCGTTGCTTCCAACTCCCCAAGCACTATGCAAAATCAGCCCCGCCGGCGACCTGGCTAGCTTCCAGTTATAGCCATCATGGATGCAAATGCTCTACTAGTTTTGTCGGCCTACTCAGCCGCCATCTTTGCCGCTTCCCTACTCGGCGGGAAGCTGGCGGCTTTGGGCACCATGACGCATACGCGTACCCAGATCGTGATGAGTCTCGTGGCCGGCTTCATCCTCGGCATCGCCATGTTTCACCTTCTCCCCCAAAGCCTCGATCACATTTCCGGAGCTGACGCTGTAGAAAAAGCCATGGAATGGATGGTGTTAGGCATGGTGCTGATGATTTTCTTGCTGCGCATCTTTCGCTTTCATCAGCACGATTTCAGCAGTGAAGCGAGCGATCTGTACGAGGGCCACGGCCCTGGCGGCGTCCATTCGCGGAGTTTGTTCGGCGTTGCCCTCGGCCTGGGGTTACACACCGCGGCCGAAGGAATCGCCCTGGGCACCAGCATGCAGATGGGACCGCCGCACGAAGACGGAGTCGCCTTGGCCGGACTAGGCGTGTTCCTCGCCATTCTGCTGCACAAGCCGCTCGATGCGTACTCCATTATTGTCATAATGAAGTACGCCGGACACAGTCAGCGCACCCGGACCTTGGCCAATGTCGGCTTTGCTATCCTGTGCCCTATAGTGGCTGTAATGAGCTTTGGGGGGATGGAATTGTTTGGCTCAGCAGAAGAGACGATAATCGGCTATGTGCTGTCTTTTGCGGCCGGCGCGTTCTTATGCACAGCCTTGAGCGACCTGCTGCCGGAGATCCATTCCCACAGCCACGATCGCGGCAAGCTCACGGCCGCCCTCCTCGTGGGGATCGGCCTCGCCTATGCACTGTACTACGTTGAATCCACTGTACTACGTTGAATCCAGCACCATCCACGGATATAGCATGGAGACGCACGAAGGGCATTAGTTATATTGCCATCTTCTGCCCGGTCTTCACCGACTCAATTTCCCGCAAACACAACAGCAGCGAGTTCCGCGCACTCTGACCGCCTATCTCCTGCGACGCCCTGCCCTGCCCAATCGCATCCACCGCTTCCTGCAACTCGCCGACGAAACCGTCCTCGCCCGGCAGCGATGGCGTACAGACCGCGCCGTCCTTGGTCAATAGTTGCGGCGGCTGGCCCCAAGACGAGTTGTACTTGAGCGTGGCCTCCTCAAAGTACACGTCGTAACCGTGCTCAAAAGGACAGCCCGGTTGCGCCAGCCAACCCCCTTCGGCACTGATGGCCATTGGGCTGTCGTACTGGTAGTGGGTATTGATGTATTCGACCGTCTCGCCCCGGCCAATATATCCTTGCGAACGGACCGCAGTCGGCATCCCGAACAAAAATTGCACGAAGTCCACGTCGTGGATGTGCAGGTCAATTGCGGGGCCGCCGGTGCGCTGCAAATCTTCTGGTGCCCACCACGCCGGGCGCGAGATAATCCGCTTAAAGTGAGCGGCAAGCACCGGGCCATGTTCCCCGTCGGCGACGAGCTGTTTGACCAGCCGAAACTCTGGAAAATACCGCAGCACATGGGCAACCATAAACTGCCGCTGGTGTTCCTCGGCCACCGCTACGATCCGATCGGCGTCATCCAAGGCCAGTGCAATGGGCTTTTCTAATAGCACGTGCTTGCCCGCGGCTAACGCGCGGATGCTGGTCTCGACGTGCATCGACGTCGGCAGACAAATATCGACCAAGTCAATCGCTGGATCGGCGAGCAGTTCGTCCAACGTCTCGTAGCACTGTATGCCCGACAAGTCCTGCTCCCCGCCGCTGTCGCCAAAATTCCCCTGAATGGCACGCCAATCCCCCGTGCGCTTTTGGGGATCGCGGGAGACGATGGCCGCAACTTGGCCTCCTTTTACTTGAGCCATAGCCTTGTAGTGGGTCATGCCCATGAAACCGATGCCGACAATGCCGATATTGACCATTACTATTTTCTCCTTGTGTGGAATCGCTACCGTGGAAGGCTAGGAGTGCCTCGATCATATTACTGATTCAAAGAAAGCAGCAGCGTCCTCACCGAGCACCGACACGACGAGCGCACGGTCGAGATAGGCACTCCTCATCTCGCATGAAGTCTCGGCGACGAGCGCACAGCCATGACATGCGGCACCGTGAAGCCAGCGTTCCTCCATGCTCCGGCCAAGACTGTGCTGGACGCATACCGGATCATTGGAACACAAGGCCCCTGTTAGCGTGCTTGGGACAGGCGGTCTTCAATATAGCGCACCTGTCCCCTCAGCATCTGAACTCGCCGTGTGCAGCAATAGCCCAAAGTGCTCTGCCGCATCGTCAACATAGATGCACTCGCGGATAGAAGTAGCCGGATAGCCGCAGCACATGGCGAA
This sequence comes from Candidatus Latescibacterota bacterium, assembly GCA_965116045.1. GTDB lineage: Bacteria > Latescibacterota > UBA2968 > UBA8231 > UBA8231. The sequence goes on from OZ220478.1 coordinate 896,822, forward strand.
CCACTGGAGCAAAAGATGTGAGAGGGACGAAAAGTAGCCTTTCTTGGCGGCTTTGCGCTCTTCGCTCGATTCCTCCTTGCCAAAGTCCATCATCATCGTCCCGCTGACCAACAGGGGTATCCGATGGAATCAGAAAGCCGACAAGATACCAGTTGGAGGGCCGCACCCAGCTTGGCAAACGCTCTTCGGCGAGCGCATGGCCAGCCCAAGGGCCAACAAGGTCCAGATTGAGAGCCTCAATCAGATGATCGCGGACTTCGACGGAATTGGCCGGTGCCCCCTCGTTGAGTATCGTCGTCATGTGGTTTCCACTGTGTATTGCTCATATAAGCTGGCATCTAGCAGTCCCATCTCCTCCAGAAACCGCGAAGGCTGCTTCGGCCAACCGAAATAAGACTCGGCCCAAGTCAGCGTCAGACTTGCTTGAGCGCGTGTAATTGCCACAAAGCAGTTGCGTCGTTCCTCCTCAACAGCGCGACCTCTGCTCTGTATCGCATAATACGAGGGCAATTGATCTTCGGCCAACCCGACTAGATAGACGTGCTGAAATTCCCTGCCTTTAGCACTGTGAATCGTCAGACATTGGACATCAGTGCTTGACGGGAGTGATGCTTTGGGGCTTAGATCGAGCTCCTGAAGGAACTGATTCAGCGTCGGACTACCGCCGAGGCTTTGTTGGATACTTTTTTGCAATTCCTTCCACACCTGTTTTTCTTTCATTTCTTCATCGAAGTCCACATCAGGCTCTTTGGTAGTAGCTCTCCATTTAAAGACATCGTTCACGAACTCCCGATATTCAAGCCGTTCCAAGAGATGATCGCGCAGAGCCTGCAATAAGGATTCAGTCCCTTTGCCCACCAAGGGAGTCAAACTGGATACAACTCCTCTTAACAAAGAGCCTCCATTTAGGCAACTTTCCACATCGGCATTTTCAGGCTGTACATCTATTGAGGCAAGCTCCCGAAATGCTCGACACAGAATAGCCAATTGCTCGCCGTCTCCCGGAGCATTTGCCAAACGCAACGCCGAGTGAATGAAGCGCAGCAGGGGAGACTCGAATTCGTTCTTTCGCCTTACGAGATATGGAGACAACCCGGCCTGCTTCAGTGCAGCCGAGGCATATTCCAGCAGTTTCGCGTTGCGTGCAAGAACCGTGCATTGTCCGGTATTGAGATGTCTCTTCTTTATATCAGTGGCAACCCACTCCATTTCTTGCTCGTGATCGGCAAATCGCCTGAATCTAATTACATCGGACTTCGGCGAGTCAATGGCCGATACGAGCGGCTTCTTGCTCGCCACCCGGTCTAAGTTGTGCCGAATTAGGTTGTTTGCCAGTTCAATCACTTCTGAGGGACATCGGAAACTCTCTGGGAGCTGGACGATCTTCATCTTGTACTCGTCCCGGAGTTTTCGGAGTCGCTCAGGATTGGCACCATTCCATTGGTAAATCGCTTGGTCATCGTCTCCGACGACAAAAAGGTTGGCATTAGGATTAGGATAAAGAGTACGCAACAGTAGGTACTGGGCCATGTTTGTATCCTGATACTCGTCCACACAGGCGAATGGATATACCGTGCGGTAGTGTTGGGCGATTCTCGGCCGTTCCCGGAAGAGGCGCAGACAGCAGACTAGCAAGGTCCCGAAGTCGAGATAGTTTTCACCGATTAGCAGGCACATATAGGCGTTGTAAATCGGTCTGATCCAGTCCCTATTAGAAGTCTGGAATGGCAGCCGCGCATCTTTTCCATCATAGCCTTCCCTCAGCAAGCGATCAATGACCAGTGCAATGCCGCGTCCCTTCACTGCATCCGGCAGATCTGCGCCTTCAGCGTTCTCAATGGCTTTGTCTAACAACAGAAATCGGTCTGCATCTTGGGTAAGTATCTTGAAATCCGGTCTCAGACCAAAGTGGCTGCCGTGCTGGCGCAGCACTTCGGCCGCGAAGGAGTGAAATGTCGTAAGGTGAGCCCGGTACGCATCGGGACCGAGCCTTTGCGATACCCGAGATCTCATTTCGTCAGCGGCCTTCGTAGTAAATGTCAGCCCGAGAACCCTGAAACGGCTCTCAGGGAACTTTTGAATCAGCCGTGCAACGCGCATGGTCAGAACCAGCGTCTTTCCCGACCCAGGGCCAGCAAGGACCAACATGGGGCCGTCGTTCCAATCGGCCGCTTCCTGCTGCTTGATGTTCAGACATTTCATTTCGAGCATGGTTACTTCTCCGCGAGATCGATCGCTTTATCGAGAATATCCATCAGCGGCTTGGGGACCAGTAGACTGTTCTCGGGTGCTGTCATTTTGGCCACTGCTTCCGCGGCAATTTCTGGTTTGCTATATCGACTTGACGCATCCAGAACCTCTTTCCAATACTCTGGAGTTCCTTGATCAGAAGATGGACTAGGCTTTTGTGAGGACATGCGCGATTCATAAAGATCGCCGAAACCATTTTCACAGAGAAACAGCTCTACGTTCTTGTATGGCATGACGATCCTGTCCGCTATATCAGCCCCATCCAACTGCGCCTTTAGTCGCTTCTCGTACTTAGTACGCCCGCTGTCATTATCCAGTACACAGAACCAAGCGATGCCGAGTTGATTGGCAACCTTTGCCAGCATCCCCACATCCGTATGGCTGAACTCTACGCAGCGAACGCCCTTGCGCTCGAGGTCCCGCTCAAGTGCTTCGGCGGCCCCAGTAAATAGTGTCGTCTCCGTCTCGCCCTCGACCAGTAACCAGCATTGCGAAAAGAGCAACTCTCCACGAGTCCGGCGAACATGGAAGTCGAACTTCCGTTCTTCTTCCGGGCTCAGCGTCCCTCGCTCGATCCGATATGCCTTGATCCCACCGTCTTCGTGGACTAAACGCCGGATGGCCGCAGTTTTGACGCTCGCCAACAAATCGCCGCTATGGGTCGATACCAACTTCTGCCCCGGTAGGTCGCGCACAAGACTCATTAGCGAGCGGATGGCGGACGGATGCAAATGAGCCTCTGGTTCTTCTAACGCCGTAATCGGATCGGCTGCGGGATCGAGGTCGGAGAGCTGGCTGCGGAGAAAAGCACCAAACAATAAAAGCACCGTCAGACTCTGGGTTCCTTCGCCCTGAAATTCTATCGGAATCCTAGCCCCCGAACGCGAAGCGAGACTTACTTGAGTGCGCGACAGCAAGGAGAAAAGCTGGGTCGGCAGCGCGTCAATTGCTACTACATCGCTGGCACCAAATTCGATTACTTTAGCGGCGTCTTCAAGATGCTGGCGGACCTCCAGCAAGGGTTTATGAGCCTCAATCAACCGACGATTCAGAGCGGCAAGTTCCTTTTCCAGTTCCTTCTTCTCATCTTCGGGAACGCCAAGCTCGACGAGAAAGGTGCGCCAGAAGCGCCCATTGGCAACAAAATGCCGAGCCGCATCCCGTAGTGCGGAGAGATAGAACGCTGGCACCATGCGCTGAAAGGTAGTGAGTTGAGTTACCGCCTTCTTCGGCAAGGGGTTGCCGTTCGCATCAAGGAAGTCCCAATCCGTTGCGGGCCCGACGCCATTGCGGTCAAATGAGGACGTAACTCGCAGCGTTACTCGATGGCGATCCTCGTCGTCGAACACAACGATGTCTCCAACTGCTCGCGCAAGCTCGTCCGTCCATGGTTCGGATTCCGTTTCGACGAATGATAGCTGAATTTGAATCGGATCAGCGTCCGCCGGGGCCGCGCTTTCGTCAGCAAGGTGATAATCGTACTCGTTGAACGGCCCGCGACCACGACCGCGCAACCGTTCCAAACAGATGCGAATCGCGTCCAAAAACGCCGTTTTTCCCGAGTTGTTCTCGCCGATCAGGACAGTCGTTTCGTCGAGCTGGACACTGAGTTCCTTGATACAGCGGAAATTGCGAATCTCAACGGTGGTCAGCTTCATTCGGGATTTCTCGTTTCACACTTTGCGCGGCGGTCCCAAGTACTCCTCCGCCTCGGCCCGTTTCCGGTTCAGTTCCAACAACCGCGCCCGCACCTCATCCCGCACTTCGTCCGGCCAGCGGTAGCGATAGGGTTTCTTGCGCTTACTCCATTCCTCTTCGTATTCGTATATCTCGTAGTCGAGCAGGAACTCGCAGTCAGTGGCAATGTCGTCCCAGCCATAGGCGGCGAGAACGGCGCGGTCTATGGCAGTGTGAAGCTCGCGCCGCTTGACGATTTCGGGGGCCTTCTCGTAGGGGTCGTGAAAACGGTTGTAGGTTTTGGTCAGGTCGTCGTCGTTGGCGATCATCAGTTGGGCACGGAAGAGGAGAGGCCCCATTGGCCACCACTGCATCAACCAGCCAGCGCCGCGAGCGAAACTGGACCAGTTCACCTACACAAGGGACGCGCTCAGGCAACGGTAAGTTGCTTAGGCTATCTTGAATGCCGCTCTGGCCCATTATTTCCTCATTTCTTCCTTGTGTGGAACTGCTAGAATAGGCTTGGGAGCCGACTGCTGTCAAGCTAACCATGCACGGCCAGCCCCTGCCTCGCCAAACGCCACGAACCGCTCAGGTCCGCTTCCGCTTTTGGCGATCAGCGGTCTCAATTCAAGATCATCAGCGCGGAACTGTTGCAGACGCTCAGGATCAATCCGCACGACCAGAAGTAGTGCCATTATCCGGGACCCGCCAAACGCCACTAACCGCTCAGGTCCGCTTTTGGCGATCATCCGCAGGGCTGTTATACTATCTCGCGCACCGGACAAGCTGCCGGTGCGTCTCCAAGACGCCAACGAGGAATCATCCTATGCCCGTTGAAACCTATGGTATTCTGCTAGTCAGCTTCAGCAAGCACAGCCACCAGCAGCACTTCATCCCCCTGTATCAAGCCCATCCCCGCCTGCGCATCATCGGCGTCGCCGACTATCCCGACATCGACCCGGACTTGCGCGCCTACAACCAGCAATGGGCTGGCCAACTCGGCGTGCCTTACTCAGAGGACCTAGCCGAGTCTATTGACGACCCGGCCGTCGATATTGTCAGCGTCGGCTGCGAGATCGAACGGCGGTCCGCGCTCATCGTCCGCGCCGCCGAAGCCGGCAAGCACCTGTGGATCGACAAGTTTCCCGGGGCCACGCTCGCCGAGGCCGAGGCCTCCGCAGTCGCGGTCGAGCGCACCGGCGTCCGGGCGATCATCCCCGGCTATGCCTACGGCACCCTCGCCCAGCACACCCGCCAAGTCCTCGCCAGCGGCAACTTGGGCTCCCTGCTCGGCGTCCACGTCGATGTGATGTTCGGCAAGGGCTGGCCACGCCCGATAACGCAACGCCGCGCCTTTGCTGCACCCAATGGCCGCTGGAAATACCCCGATATCAAAAGAGAACTGCTGACAGTGGGCGCCTATGCCGTCGGCCTAATCCAAGAATGCCTCGGCCCCATCCGCCACGTCGTCGGCCATGCTGGGGCCTTCTTCTTTCCCGAACACGCCGCCCACGGCTGCGACGATTTCGGCACGCTAACTATGACCGATGCCGACGGTCGCGTGGCGACCTTGTGCGGCGGGCGCATTGGTACCGCCTCCCACCCCCAAGGCGGTCCGTCGCGGGCGTACCTAATCGGCACCCGCCAGAGTGCTACCATCGACGCGAAAAGGCCAGCATTAGACGCTTATTTGCGCGACCACAGCACCGGCTACGACTATCAGCCCGACCCCCAAGATCCCATGCAGTGGCACGGAGGCCCACCCGTTCCAATCGCCGCCTTATCCGACGACATAGCTGGCCTAGCAGCCGGACTCGACGACTTAGTCGCCGCCATCGACGACGACCGACCGCCGCGCTATGGCGTCCGCCAAGCGCGGGATTTAATGGAAATTATTCTCGCTGGCTACCGCGCTGTCGAGTGCAACGCAGCCATTGACCTGCCGCTGGAGCAAGAGCTATGACTATCGCCCTCTGCGCTCATCCCACCCTCGCACCGCTCGTCGGCCAACTCGCCGCCGCTCTGCCGATCAAGGGTCTGTACTATCCAGCGCGTCGGCACCCCAATAGCACCCTGCCTTTTTTTAGCGACTTGCCGGCCATGCTCCAAGCAACCAATCCCCGCGTCTGCGCCTTCCTCTCGCCTTATCCAGACCTCCGAGACGATGTCCACACCTGTCGCCAAGCCGGAGTCGCTGTTCTCTGCGCTGGGCCAGTGCCCAAGGCTGATCTGCCCATCGCCAACGGTGGTGTCCATCGCGGGTCGCCCCTGTTTGCCAAGGCCCTAAAGCAGCGGAGCGATCCTTCGTTTGGCGAGCCGGTCTATTTGCGCCTTGTGGCTGGCGTCCAAGAGCCGGGCTTGCTACCAGCGTGGTGGGCCATCTGTCGCCAGCTAGCCTTTGCCAGCGATCTGCTGGGCGAGTCCCCGGCTCAGGTGCATCTTTGCGCCAACCGCCGTGGCCGAGCCTACCAAGCAGTGCTGACCGCCCCAGTCCCCAGCGGTGCGGCGATCCAACTAGTCGTCGCTCCCCAGCCGACACTCGCCGAGCTAACCCTGCTGGGCCGAGGCGGCGTAATCTCAGCCAGTGCCGCACAGAGCGGAATTGCCCTGACCAGCGCCAAGGGAACCCACGTCGTGCCCGACTCAGCAACTCCTCTGGCCGAACTAGCGTGGTTGCGCGATTTTTGGAAAAAAGGGAATTCGCCGAGCGAGTACTCAGGCGACAGCAGCCAAGCCCTGCTCAGCGGCCTGCGGCGGGCGCTGAAGACGCGCCAGCCGGTTTTGGTCGCTTGCTAATAACGATTTCCTCCGGCGTCATCTTACGCTGACTACCTCTTCGCCTGATTTTAACAACTCCGTCAACAACCGCTCGGCCTGCTGCTTAGCTTGTATAGCTGACGCCTCTTTTACCTGCTCGTACCCGCGAATGCCGTCTGGCAACTCGGCGATTTCCACGGCCAGCCCATAGCTTTCTTCGGTGAGTGCTGGCAAAATTTCTTCGATCAGCCCACAGTACCAACCAATCAGCTCGCGCTCCAAGCGCCGCGCTGCTGTGTGCCCGAAGATGTCGAAGGCCGTACCGCGCAAGCCCTTCAATCGGCTCAGCAGCACCAAGGCCGGACGCAACTTTCGCCCAAAGCCGATCTTGCCCTTAAACAAGCGCCGCATCGTGGGTGGGTGCAGTTGCCGGACGATTTTCACCTCCCCGTCGAACAGGGCGCGCAGCCGCTCTTCGCTGCCAGTGCGCGTGGCCAACCGCGCGACCTCGTATTCGTCCTTGTACGCCATCAACTTGTACAGGCCCCGCACCACGGCCCGCGTAAACTGCAAGCCGTGCGACAAGCTCCGATCCGTTTCCCACACTCGGCGCACAAACTCCAAGTAGCGCCGAGCATAGTCGACGTCCTGATACGCGCACAATTCAGCCAGCCGCACCCCCAACTCCTGCTGCCCCTCGGCATTCAAATCCGCCAACGCAGCCAACCCCTCGTCGAGCAGGGCCCGCGCCGCCGCGTCTTGCGCCAGCCGCAGCTTTACCTCGGCCAACGCTTGGTTCGCCGGCACGTGCGGAGTCCCCAGCACCCGCTCCACCCGCGCCGGATCGGCCACGGCCAAGCGCCCCCAGCGAAAAGCCTGGATATTGTTTTCTATGGCTTGCGCGTTGAGCACTATGGCCTGTTCAATAGAGGCTGCTTGTAGCGGCAGCACCCCGGCCTGATACGCTGCTCCTAACAGGAGCATGTTGGCGAAAATCGCATCCGAAAAAAGCCGCTCGGCCAGCCAGTAGGTATCGAGATAGATGTTGTCCTTGCTCGTGCAGCGGTCAATCAGGGCGCACAACTGAGCCGCGTCGGGAAAGGGCTGGGTGTGCGGGTTGCGATTCATTTCCGCATTGGCGATTTCAGCGGTGCTGACCAAGGCGCGGGTGCGCTGGGGCGCGGCGTATTTGAGGTTGTCCGGCTCGGCCGCCCGCAGCAGATCAAACCCCAAGTACAGATCAACCTCCCCGGGAAACAGGCGGTTGAACACGGGCTGCTCGGCCGCACTTATCACAATCGGTGCTTCGACCGGCCCGCCCTTTTGCGCCAAGCCGGTATTGTTGGACAAATACACGTATTTGCCCTCCATCATGGCCGCATATGCAATGAGATGGGAAATCGTCACCACGCCCGTCCCGCCGCGCCCCATGGCAAAGATCGCGTACGGTCGGTCCAGCACAGACGGCGGCGGCTCGGGCAGCTCGTCCAAAGGCTCGGGCCGGCGGCGGCGCAGGCGCGTGCCCTTGGCCGGCTTGACCACGGCAAAGGAAGGGCATTCGCCGTCAATGCACAGTCCGTCTTGCGCACACTGGGCCTGCCGCACCTGCGTCTTGTCGCCGAACTCGGTCGCCACGCTGTAGAGCGCGGCACAGCCTTCGGACTGGGCGTAACAGTCGCCACAGCCCTCGCAAATGGCCTCGTCAATGAGCACGTACTCGTCGGGCGTCAAACCCTGCCGGCGGCGACGGCGGCCCTTCTCGGTCGCGCATTCCTTGTCGAGGATGAGCACGGTCGTCCCGGCAATTTGCTTAAACTGCGCGAGGGCGGCCGCGTGGCGCTCCAAGCCGAACACCTCAATCCGCTCCCCGTCCAAATGGCGATAGCGCGTGGGTTCCTCGCTAACGATCCCCACCTTCACGACCCCCAACCCCAAAAGCTCCTGCACGACATCCGACACCGGTCGCTGCCCGCCGGGTGTCTGCCCACCCGTGAGTGCAACCGCCCCATTGAAAAGCAGGAGAAAGGTGATGTTTACCTCGCCTTGGACGCAGCTTTGAATCGCGCCGCGGCCGCTGTGGAAATAGCTTCCGTCGCCCAAGTATTGGTAGATGTGCTGATTGCCGTTGAAGGGGGCCCAACCGCTGTAAATGGAGCCGCCCGCCCCCATTGTGGGGATGTAGAGGACGCCGGAGTCGTAGGCTTCAATCGCCCGGATGGATGAGCAGCCAATGGCCCCCCCAGGCTTTTCGCGCAAGTCGCGGAAACTGTTGTACGGACAGCCGCCGCAGGACATAGGCGTGACGCGGGGCACCGTCGGATAGGTGCGCTGGAGTACGCGCTGGAGCGCGGCGAGGCACTCGGGAGCTGCCCCCAGCCGCGGACCTAGTCTGAGTGCCAATTCTTCGGGATCCACTTCGCCATGCGCCGGGATCAGCGGCTGGCCGTCCTCGTCCCACTGGCCGTATACAGCCTCCACATCCATTCCCCACAGCGCGGCTTTAACGCCCTCTTCGACAAAAGGGCCTGGCTCCTCAACCACGTAGATGCGCCGCAGTCCGCGGGCGAAGGTGCGGACAATTTCGCAGTCGAGCGGATAGCTCACCGCCAGATGCAGCGTCGGTACGCGCAGCCCCAAATAGTCGAGGGCCTGCCGCACGTCCGCATAGCTTTTGCCCACCGCCACGATGCCGACCCCACCGCCCGCATCCGCATCCACTATGCGATTGAGATCGTTGGTGCGGATGTATGCTTCCACTAGCGGCCACTTTTCCTCCACGAGCTGCCGCTGCATGGGCAAGGCCCCCGTAGCCATGACGATCTGGTTGAAGCGCTTGGCAAACGAGCGCGCGGGCAAGGCGCTATCGGGCCGCACAGCGGCCAAGTCAACCGTGCTCGCTCCATCGCACACCGGCGTCGCCAGCTTGAGCGCGGTCACCACGCCGGTGTGGCGCGACAGAGCGACCGCGTGCAGCCCCAAGCGAATGACGTCCTCAACGCTGGCTGGATAAAAGATCGGCACCATGCTACTGCGCAACACCCAATCGCTGGCCCCAGGCGAGACCGAGCTCTTGGAACGGTGATCTTCGCCCGACAGCAGGACCATCGCGCCGCGGGCGCCAGTGCCGCTGAGGTTGGCCAACCACACCTCGTCGGGAATCCACATCGTGCCATGCGCCTTGCCGTACCAAAAGGCATCCACATCCCCACTCGCCGCAAATTGGCTCCCCAAGATGGCCGAGGCCGCCGTTTTCTCATTAATGCCAAACTGATGCACCGTGCGGCCCAGTTCGTTGAGCATTTCGAGCTGGGCGACGATCTTCAGATCCAGCCCGCCCAGCGGCGACCCTTCGTAGCCGGTGAGGTAAGTTTGGTTGACGTGGCCGGTGGCTTGGTCGCGCTCTTGTTTTTCGCGTATGAGACGCACAATCGCCTCCACGCCGGTGAGAAAGACTCGTCCCTCGCGTTGCAAAAACTTGTCCTGAATGTCCAGTTTCATAAGAGGCTCTTGGCGTTGTCTTTTAGCTTTATTCAGCGTATGTTTTTTAGGTCACCACGGGCAGAAGCTAACGAAAAGTGGCACTGCGCACCCGAAGAGATTCCAACTTTTGCTGTGATCACTTTGGACGAAGCTAACCGCCTAGGACTCGTCCGCCCGTAACTATTGTCATGCTAGACAACATCACTTCTAACCCTAAAAACAAGGTTTAACCATGGCCGAAACGATTGACGAACTCACCATCCACTACGAAGAAGACGGCAAAGTCTTGCGCCAAGAAGTAGCCAAAGAAGTGCTCACCAAGGGGGCTTGGGCGACGATTATGTTCCTCTACCAAGACCTAGACCGCAAAACCGGCGAGTACGGCCCGCGAAAAATATCCATTCGCCGTTATCAAAAGCGCGATGGCACTTTTCTGCAACGCAGCAAATTCGACATATCAAGCACCTCGCAAGCACGGGCGATCTGCGACAAGATCCAAGACTGGTTCCCGCCAAAATAAACGCGCCCTTACCCTGCTTTCGTAGCGACTTTCACCCGGACGCGATGCCAGCCGGTGCGGCCATCGTACAGATCAGCCCCGGCGTCGGTCCGCGGCTGCTGGTCTCCCGCACTATCCGTTGCCCGCGCGACGATCTCGTACTCGCCCGACGCAGGCAATTTCCATTCGTAGGCCCACGTGACCCAAATGTTGGACAGGCGCTGCGTGGTAATCTGCGCCTCGTTCCAAGATCGTCCGCCATTGGTGCTGACCTCGACCGATTCTATCGTGCGCTCACCAGCCATGGCAATGCCGTGGATGACAAAAGGCTGGCCTTCGGCTCCGCGCAGGGTTTGCAGTACTACTGAAACGCCGCCGTTGGCCGGGTCCTTTACATCGTCCCACACCGACAGGGGCGCGTCAATCCGCGAGTTTACGGTCGCCACGGCCTCGTCCGACCACTTGAAAGGCTTGTTTTCGGGTTTGCTTTCCCAATAGCCGAGATAGGCTTCGTCAATCAGCTCGATGCGCGTAATCCACTTGGGCATCTTCTGGCCGTAGTGCCCGGGGTTTATCAAACGCAGGGGAAATCCGTGCTTGGAGGGTAGCGGCTCGCCGTTCATCTCCCAAGCGAGGATCACCTCGTCGCGGAGTGCGCGATCCAGCGGAATCGACGTAGTATAGCCATCGACGCTGTAAAACTTGACCCGGATCGCCTCGCTCTTGATCCCGGCCAAATTGAGGACCGCCGACAGCGGCGTCCCCCCCCATTCGGCATTGCCCACCAAGGGGCCGCCGATCCAATTGCCAATGCACTGCATGGTCAAGACCTGCCGCTGCAAGGGCAGCGCGGTAATATCCGCATAGGTCCAATCCGTGCGGGGCTGGTCCACCAACCCATTCACCGCCAAGCGCCAGCTATCGGCCGCGAGCTTCGGGTCGTAATTTTTCCCGTTAATCGACTGGAGATAGTGCCGCGCATTAGGAGTAATAGGCGGCAACGGTAGTGCTTCTTCCTCGGACACCTCCTCCAGATCCAAGTCCATAATGTCCATGTCCGGCCCGGTGGGCATACTCTTGAAGCGCACTTCATTGCCGTCGCAACCCCAAGTAGGGAGGATCGCGGTGGCAATAACCGCCCCGCTCGACTTGAGAAACTGACGCCTAGTTGATCTGTTCATGGTATTTCCTTTCAGCGAATGAGGACTAGGCCTAGGCCCAACGACGACCCGGCCCCGATGTTCTCGCCCGTGAAAACCGACTTCCACAACAAGTCGATCCACAGCGGGCCTGCCACCTGCACGGTCATATTGCCCCCTATTTCGGCGAAATCGCCCTCCGAAACCTGCACGACTCCGACCTGCCCACCCTCCGAGTCGGCCGCGAGCGTGTACACACTGGCGACAAAGCCCTTGGCGAACAGCCACGGACGCGGCGTAGCCCCCAGCTCGACAAAATAGGACACCTGATTGGAAAACGGACCGCCGCGCAGCTTGTATCCCAGCTCGGCACCCACATAGAGTGGCAGTGGATAGAGCGACAAGCCCGCCAAGAGCCGCGCACCTTGTGCGGAATAGCCGGTGCCAAGAGCGGGGTCGTACTCGCGGTCGTATCCGCTGGGGAACGCGACCTCGACCTGCGGCGACAACACCAGCCGGCCCTCGGTGAGCTGGTATTTCGCGCCAAAATGCACGTCGCCCAGCCCCCAAGTGATGCGCTCGACAAAGGTATCCTCAGACACCAGCCGCCCCGCGCTAACTTGCCCGGTCAACGTCAACTGCGCGAGCAACCCGTACTCGCCGTAGGCGAGGATCTGGCGGGCGCGGAATTGATTGTCGTCCATACCCATAGCGGCGCGTTTGCCCATGTCGTTAAACACCTCAGTGGTCGAGTAGTGGATCCCCGAGAGCTTGGCGTAGTAGCCCCCGCGCGGCTGACTCCAAGCCCCGGCCCAGCCCTCGCCGGCCCAACACACGGCCAACAAGCCCATTGCTAACCAACGCATTTTCCAACCTCCTTCCGCGGTACAATCCGCTCGTAGAGTGCTAACAGTTTCTCGCCCTCGGCCTCCCAGTTAAAATGCTCTTCTGCGGCTCGCCGCGCTTGCGCTCCCTTGGCCTGCGCGGCCACCGGATCGGTGAGCAAACACTTAATGGCGCGCGCATGGGCGGCTGGGTCGCGCGGGTCGACGAGCAGGCCCCAATCCGCGACCGCGAGAAACCTGCGGATGGAGGGTAAATCACTGGCAACTACGGGCAAGCCGCAGGCGAGGTACTCAAAGAGCTTGGTCGGCACGAAAGAGGCTAAATTTTTGGGCGAGATCTGCCCTGGAATCAAACCGATCTGACACGCGGCGATCTCGGCTCCCAATTCGTCGTACGGCACGCGCTTTTCACGATAGTTGACCTGCTCTTCCAGCCCCCACTCGCGCCGCCGGGCCTCGAACCGCTCCCGCAATTCCTGCGAGTGAAACGCCCCAATGCTCAAGAGCCGGGCCTGCGGATAGGTCTTGGCCAATTCGCGCATGATTTCGAGCAAGAACAGCCCGCCCCGGTCTTCGGACAGCGAGCCGATGTGGACCAAGGAGCAAGGCCCCAACTCGCCGCCGGGGGAAAACCACGCCAAGCGCGGGTAGTTTTTCACGACCGCAAAGGGACGGCTGGCAAAGCGATCGCCTTGCTCTTCGACGACTCCGACCACAGCCGTGACAAAGTAGCGCGCGAGCAAGCGTTCCCCCCAATCGACCAACCGCGCGAGGGGCCGCCGCAGCCGCTCAGGCACCCACGGTCGCACCATCGCCACCAGTGGGAAGTGCTCGTGGACGTCGTAGATGACTCGGCGGCCGCAGAGCTTAAGCACCGCCCCCACCGGCAACAGCTCGGGGTCGTGGAAGTGGAAACAAGCGGCGTTTGCACCGAGCCCAACGCGCAGCAAGCGCCACAAGTTTACGAGCCGTTGGCCAGCCCCGCGTGCCAGCGGTATGGTTTGCACGCGCACTCCGGCCCGCACCCCACGCCACGCTTCCGGCCCTGGCCCCACTACCGTCACTGCGTATCCGGCCCGCGCCAAGGTCTGCGCTTGCTTGTAGAAAATCCGCGCGTCAAACGGGCTGTGGACATTCGTCAGATGGTACACTTCAGGCGCGGCCAAGGAGCACCTCCCTGCTTTGCGGGCCGCAGTTAAAGAGCAAATCCAACACCGACATCTCGGCGACAAAACCCGCGTGACACTGGGAATACACCGGATGTTCAAAGTGGGTAAAGCGACATTCAACGCCGGCCGCAGCAAACGCCTCCGCGTCCAAATACGCCTTCGAGGCCCCTGCGCCCGCCAGATAGACCTGACAGTCGCACGCCTTGGTCATATCCACCAAGCGCAAGGTCCGCTCGTCCCGCAGGGCCATCTGCGAGCTAAAGCGGACTTCAACCGCCAAATCCAAGAGCGTCAACAGGTGGCGCAGCAGGGCCACGTTTAAGTCGAGTAACTGAGTCCACTCCCGGGCGTATAAGTCCTCTACCGCCGGAGCATAGGCAGCGAAAAAGGGCGCGTTGCCATAGTGCCAGCGCAGAGCTTGGCAGTGTTTGCGCCGCCAGTCGCCATCGGGCTGGAGCTGGACATCGCATATCCGCTGCCGACCCCGGCCCCGCGTCAGTACCGGCACAGTCAGCCATTGCCAGCCAGCAGCCGTGCGGATGCGGTTGCGGTTGGTCAGGCTGCCGCGGCTGTATTGTACGTCGTCGGCCAAAACCCACACGTCGGCTTGCGCCACCTTGTGAAACAAGCCCAGCCAAGGCAGGAAGTTGGGCTGGTGCGCCGCCAACACCCGGCTCATCAGCGCACCCACCGGAGCACGTCAAACGCCTCGGCGTACTCCACCATAATCTGCCCTCCCCTAGTCCGCGCCCAGCTCCATATAAACTCCTCCTGGGTGTATGGCCGATGCTGTTGCGACTGGTAGCAGCGCAGTGCAGCGATCTTGGTCTGTACGTGTGCGCGGGTGAGTATGCAGAAGTGTCGGTAGTCAAAGCTCAAATTGTTCCACGGCAGCTCGTAGCCGAGCACGGTGACGGTCTTAAAGGCGCGTAGGCCCTCAATGTGAACGGTCTGGTGATCTTGGTGCAGATCTTGGGCACTGGGCAAAAACACGGTTGCTGGGTCAATTTCCCTTTTCATCCGCACTAACTCTTCGAGGATTTCTTGGCGCATGTGGGGCAGGTGGCGCACTTTGTACTTGTAGATGAGCAGGTTCGCCGGCGGGATTCCCAGCGCCTTCGTACCCTGCCGCACTTCCTGCGCCAGAATGTCGGGTGGAAAGGGCGGCGGCACCGACTCGGCCGCCGTGGAAAAAGCCGCGTAGTACACTTCGCGCCCTTCCTCGACCATGCGACTGATCGTCCCCCCGCAGCCGAGTTCGCCATCGTCCGTGTGCGGCGCGAGCACCAAGACCCGGTTATTGGCCGCCACGACAATCTCCTTCCTCGGCCAATAGTTCCGCCAAGCCGCAGCACACCCTTTCCACATCCTCGTCGCTCAAGCCTGGGAACATCGGCAGGGTCACCACCTGTGAGAGCACTTCCTCGGCAACGGGAAAATCCCCGGGGCCATAGCCTAACTCCCGCTGGTAAAACGGCGTCAGGTGGCACGGCGGCCAGTACACGCTACCCGATTCAACCCCCCAGCGCTCGAGCAACTTGGCGGCCACCCACTCGCGTCTTTTTTCGGCGGGCAAGCGCACGGGAAACTTGTAGTACGCGTGTACTCGGCCAGCGAATTCCGGCAAGAGCACCTCGCCGCACCCCAAGCGCACAAGTTCGCGTCGATAGCGGCTGGCGAGGCGATTGCGCTCGGCGAGGTGCTCGGCCAGCCGCGCCAATTGCCGCAAGCCGAGTGCCGCGCTCAGTTCGGGCAAGCGGTAGTTGTGGCCCAAGCGCTCCAACGAGCGGCCCTTGGCGCTCACCCCGTGTGTGCGGAAGCTCCGCGCAAAGTCGGCCAAATCGCGGTCGTTGGTGCTCAACATGCCTCCCTCGCCCGTCGCCAGCGGCTTGGTCGGAAAAAAGGAAAAGCCCGCAGCATCTCCCAAACTCCCGGCTCGCTGGCCGTCGGCACTAGCGCCGTGGGCGTGGGCCGCGTCTTCGAGCAGCAACAACCCGCGCGCCCGGCAAAACGAGCGAATGGCCTCAATATCGGGCGCGATTAGGCCGGCAATGTGGACTACGACTACGGCCTGCGTCTTTTCCCCGACCTCGGCCTCAATCTGCGGCAGGCCGCTCGACAGGGTTTGCGGGTCTATGTCGCAGAGGACGGGCCGGCTGCCAACCAGCAGCGCGGCGTTGGACGAGGCAATAAACGTATTCGTCGGCACCACGACCTCCCCCCCTTCGACCCCCCAATAGCGCAAGGCCACCTCCAGCGCCGCAGTCCCCGAGTTCATACCTACGGCGTGTTCCACGCCCATATACGCGGCAAACTCCTGCTCAAACCGCTCCAAATACGGCCCCATCGTCAGGCGTCCGCTGCGGAGGATCTGGGCAAAATCCCCAAGCAGTGCGGCCACATCCTCCTCGGGGATACAGGGCCTTGTCTGGGGCACTCTAGGCGGCACGATCACCCCCGTCTTGCACACTTGGCGCGTTTTCCACAAAACCGCCCGTTGCTAGCACTAATACTTTCACTGCAAAAACTCCTCAATCAATTGAATGCAGTGCGACCTACACAAATACACAAAGAGGCGCGTTTCCAGCAAGCGAGCGCATCCGGCGGCCCTTGCTAATTTTGACAAACAGGACCGCGCATTTAACTTTTGCAACATGAATTCAGTGCCGAGAAATCCCACCCGCTCCGTTCAAATCGGCCGCACGACCATTGGCGGCAGTCACCCCATTGCCGTGCAGAGCATGGCCGCTACTCGCACCCAAGACATTGAGGCCACCACCCGCCAACTGCGGCTCTTAGCCGCGGCCGGGGCCGACGTCATCCGCGTGGCCGTAGATAGCAAAAAAGACGTGGAAGCCCTCGCCCAAATCGCCCCGACTGTCGACGTGCCGCTATCCGTTGACCTGCAAGAAAACTACCGCTTGGCCCGCGATGTGGCCCCGCACGTGGAGAAAATCCGCTACAACCCCGGGCACCTCTACCACCACGAAAAAGACAAGCCCGTCGCCGACAAAATAGCCTTTATTGCCGACGAGGCCGCCAAATGCGATTGCGCGCTGCGAGTTGGGGTCAACTGCGGCTCGGTCGATCCGGCTCAAGCCGCGCGCTTTCCGGCCGACGATTCCATTTCGCCGATGATTGCCTCGGCCTTAGAGCACTGCGCGTTGCTCGACGGCTTGGGTTTCACTCGCTATTGCGTATCGCTCAAGGACTCCGATCCGACCAAGGTCATTGCCGCCAACACCCGCTTTGCCCAAGAGCGGCCCGATGTGCCCTTGCACCTCGGCGTTACCGAGGCCGGGATGCCGCCCGAAGGGGTGATCAAGACTCGCATTGCCTTTGAACAGCTCATCAGTGCCGGTATGGGCGACACTATTCGCGTGTCGCTAACCTTGCCGTTTGACGACAAAGGCGAAGAGGTCAAAGTCGGGCGGCAGATCCTCGACGACATCTACTCAGGCCGCTTCCGCTCGGTGCCCAAGTTGCTCCCATCCGGGCTGAACATCATCTCCTGTCCCTCCTGTTCGCGGGTGGAAAATGAAGCCTTCATCGACTTGGCTCACCAAGTGCGCGAACTGACCGAGTACGCCCGCGAGCACCAACTCACCATCGCCGTCATGGGCTGCCGGGTCAACGGCCCGGGCGAGACCGACGACGCCGACTTGGGGCTGTGGTGCGCCCCCAATTTCGTCAACCTCAAACGCGGCCCCCAACTCATCGGCCAATTCCCGTACGACGAGGTCCTCGACGTGCTCAAAGAGCAAGTTGATGAGTTGATTGCCGCCGGCTAAGCTCTTTTGCCGCGCTAGCAGCTTGTGGAAGGACTGGTGGGCTAGAGCCAAAAGTTAGGGAGGCGACACGGATTGTAGAGCGGGCCGGCTGGAGGTTGGCGAGGACCCGTGGGAGCCATCGCGTGTACAAGCACTCAGTCAAGCGAGGGATCGTCGTTGTTGCCGAAAATCCGGGCGTCGATCTGCCACAAGGAACGTGGAACAATAGGTTCTTATGGAGGCCTGGAGAAGCTCGGAGATGAGCACACTCGCGGCCGGCCTTTAGACCTCAACCACAATTACATCCACAAGCTAGGTATCCCATGCAAAACCCTATCAAAGAACAACTGGCCGCTGGCTACCCTTCCATTGGCTCCTGGCTCAATCTAACCTCGCCGCTGGCCGCCGAAGTTATGGCTGCGGCCGGTTTCAAATGGCTGGTAGTCGATGCCGAGCACTCGGCCTTTGACCTCGGCCACATCGCCCACACTTTCCGCGCCATTGAGGCGCGCGGTGCTCTACCCTTGGCCCGTGCTTGGGACCACGACCCGACCACGGCCGCCCGCCTGCTCGACGCCGGAGCGTGGGGTTTGGTCTTTCCACACGTCAGTACCCCAGCGCAGGCCGAAAAACTGGCCCAAGCCGTGCGCTATCCACCGCGCGGCAACCGGTCGGTGGGTACCGGCCGCTGCGTCACGTTGGCCCCAAACTATCGCCAGCACTTTGACGACGCCGTCCTCTGCATCCCGCAGATCGAAGATATGGAGGGCATTGAAAACGCCGAGGCCATCGCCCGCGTCGAAGGCGTTGATATCGGCTTCCTCGGGCCGGGCGACTTGGCCATGTCCATGGGCGTCGCCGCTGGCCACTCCGACCACGAGACCGCCTTGCAGGCTTTCCGCGCTGGCTGCGCCAAAGCCGGCAAACCCAGCGGCATCCCGGTCAAGGATTCCGCCGAAGTCAAACAGCGCGTCGCCGAGGGCTTCCAGTTTATTGACTTCAGCAACGACATGCGGTTTTTGGAAGCCACGGCACAAGCCGCCTATGGCGCAGCAACGGCTGGATGAACATCCTCAACTTCGGCTCGCTCAACATCGACCTCGTTTACCAGGTCGGGCATATTGTCCGTCCGGGCGAGACCATCGCCAGTTCGTCGCACCAAGTCTTTGCCGGCGGCAAAGGCGCCAACCAATCAGCCGCCCTTGCTCGGGCTGGCGTACCCGTCTTTCACGCTGGCCAAGTCGGGCAAGACGGGCAATGGCTGGTCGATAAATTAGCTGGGCTGGGCGTGGATGTGCAGCACATCCGCGTCGGCAATGTCCCTACCGGCCACGCCATTATCCAAGTTGACGGCCGCGGCCAAAACAGCATCGTCCTCTTTGCCGGGGCCAATGCCCAAATAAGCAGAGGTGCCATAGACACCGTGCTATCCCATTTTACTCGTGGGGATATCCTCCTCTTGCAGAATGAGATAAACGATATTTCTTACATCATCGCCGCCGCCGCCAAGCGGGGCCTGACGATATGCTTAAACCCCGCGCCCTTTGGCCCGCAAGTCCGCGCGTATCCCCTCGAATGGGTCGATGTACTCATCGTCAACGAAACTGAGGCCACTGGCCTAGCCGGCGCACCGACGCTCGCTGCACTGGCCGCGCTTTGCCCGCACGCCCAAGTCGCACTCACGCTGGGGGCTGCTGGCGTCCAGTACCGCGCTCCGTCGGAGCAATTCCGCCTCCCAGCACCAGCGGTCGCAGCGGTCGATACGACGGGTGCGGGAGACACCTTCATCGGCTATTTTCTCCACGGCCTGACCGCCGACATGACGGCGCGAGACGCTATAGCCCGCGCGGTACAGGCCGCCGCTTTGTGCGTCACCCGCCCGGGCGCGATGGATTCCATTCCAGCCGCCCATGAAATAGATTAACTCATTGCCGTAGAAAGGAGTACACATGCCAAATATCATGCTCACCGATCAGTTCCAAAACGCCGAATTCGCCTCGAGTGAGCGCGAACAGGGCCTCGAAAAACTCCGTTCCTTGGGCACCCTCATCCCGGAGCCAGCCGTCCTCACCGCCGAGCACGCCCCCGACCTAATCGCCTCCATCGCCAGTTCATCGGTCTATACGGACGAATTTTACGCGGCGACCGAGGACTTGCGCATCGTCGCCCGCTGGGGCGTTGGTTTTGACAAAGTGAATGTCCCAGCCGCCACGCGCCACGGCGTGATCATCACCGTGACGCCGGTCCACATGGACGCGGTCGCCGAATACACCATCGCCCAGTGGATGGCCACCCTCAAACGGGTCTATACCCTCAATTACCTCTCCCACCGCGGCGACTTCTCCATCATCCGCACCTATGAGGCCCAATACACCACCCTCGGCCTGTATGGCTGCGGCCGCATCGGTCAAGAGGTAGCCGAGCGCGCCGTGCCGCTCTTAGGTGCCAACGGTCGCCTGCTCGTCTATGACACCCGCCCCGACATCGCCGACATCGCCGCCCAATACGATGCCGAAGTCGCCGACTCGCCCGAAACGCTCTTTCGCGCGTGCGACACGGTCTCGCTCCACGTAGCCGGGGACGACACCATCGTCGGCTACGATCTGCTCAGCCTGATGCAGCCCCACGCCTCGCTGATCAATCCCTCGCGCGGCAATCTCGTCAACGACGCAGACGTCCACCGCGCTATCGAAGAGGAAAAACTCTACTACTACGTGGTTGACGATCCGGTCAACGACACCCGCGCCATCCACAAGGATCACCCGCGCATTATCTGCACCAATCACAACGCCGGCATTACGGTCGAATCCACCATGCGTCTCGACGCCAAGAGCATCGAGCAAGTCTCAGCCGCCATCGCCGGCCACCAGCCTGAACACATCCTCAATCCAGCGGTCCTCAACCACCCCCGGGTCAAGGCGTGGCTGCGATGAAAATAACCCGCTTCCACGTTACACCGCTCAACAATCGCGGCCTCCTGCTCCAAGTCACAACCGACGCGGGCCTCACCGGTCTGGGTGCGCCCATGAACTACGAACACGGCCGCACCGTGGAACGGGCCATCCGCGACATGGGCGATTACCTGATCGGCCGCGATCCCCTGCAAATAGAAGACCACTGGCAGACCCTCTATCGCTCCAGTTATTCCCGCCAGATGCCGATCCTGTTGGCGGCTCTCAGCGGCATAGAAATGGCCTGCCTAGACCTATTGGGTAAAACCGCGAACTTACCTGTGTGGCAGCTATTAGGTGGATCCGTGCGCCAGAAAATTCGCGTCTATGGAGCGGCTGGGGGCGCGACCCCAGACTTGGCGGCCCAAGCCGCTCGCCAGCGCGTCGAACAAGGCTTTACAGCACTCAAAACCACTCCCTTCCCCAACCCCGTGCGCCTCATCGAAAATCCGGCGGGCATTGAACGAGTCGTGTCCCACATTGCGGCCATGCGCGAAGCCGTCGGCCCGGCCATCGACATTGCCATCGACTTTCACCGCGCCACCAGTCCAGCACTGGCCAAAGTGCTCCTGCGCGAACTCGAGCCGCTAAGGCCGCTCTTCGTCGAGGAGCCGACCCGTTCCACCGACAATATCGGCCCCCTGCTGGAACTGACGCGCTCGACTTCCATACCCATTGCCACGGGAGAGCGCTGCGCCACTCGCTGGGGCTTCCGCGAATTGTGCGAGCGCAAGGCCGCCGCTATCATCCAGCCTGATATCCGCCACTGCGGCGGCCTACTAGAAATGAAGAAAATCGCCGCCTTAGCCGAAGTCCACGAAATCGCGGTCGCGCCCCACAACGCGGCCGATCCCCTCGGCATCGTCGCTTCCATGCACGCGATGGCCGGTACGCCCAATTTCCTCATCCTCGAATACGGCGGTGGCGGCGGCGAAGGGTTTTTTACCAACCCTTTGCAAATGAAGGATGGATTTGTGGAATTGCCCCGAGGGCCGGGACTCGGCGTGGAAATAGACCCAGAGGGGTTAGCGGCGGCTACCCACCGCGGCCCTTGGCGGCAGCGGACGATGCGCCGCCACCGAGAGGACGGCTCATTCGCGGATTTTTAGTGTGCTGGGAACTAGATCGCGTAGGGGCTACACGACAGGGCGTTTCTATCAAATGGAGAGCCGGCAGAACTTGCTAGCATTCAATGCCGTTCTACATTCCTCCCCGTTAATAAACAACTACTCGGTCCCACGGACGGAAGCAGGCAACGCCTATTCACACAGGGAGATTCCGATGCCCGCCGCCCCTCGTAGCTATGCTATTCGCTCCGGTTGCCCACATATAAAGCGAACGCCTCAATAGATCCGGCAACAACAATGTCTTCGATTTGTGAGCCGTCAAGGTTGGCACGTCGAACGCCATTGCTCTGGAGCCAATACATCTTGCCACCACCCACATCCAAGATCAGTGCCGTAAGATCATCTACCTTATTCTGCTTGACGACGAGGTCTTCGATTTGCGAGCCGTCAAGGTTAGCACGTTGAATCTTGTCTTCGTTAGTGTCTGTCCAATATATCTTGCCACCACCCACATCTATGGCCATTCCCGATGGAGCAGTTAGGCCGCTGACGAGGTCTTCGATTTGTGAGCCGTCAAGGTTGGCACGTCGAATCTTGCCCGCGCTCACGGTCGTGCTTCCGTCTATCCAATATATCTTGCCGCTGCTTATATCTAAGAATAGCCCTCTTGGTCGATATAGAGCAACGACGAGGTCTTCGATTTGTGAGCCGTCAAGGTTGGCACGTTGAATCTTGCCCGCGCCCGGGTTTCCCTCTGTCCAATATATCTTGCCACCACCCACATCTATGGCCATTCCCGATAGCAATAAAGAGTGACTGGGACTGATGTCTACGATTCTAACCTCTTGTAAGCCGTCGAAGGTAGTGCGATAAAGGGCCTCACTGGTGGTGATCCAATATATCGCGTCTCCCTGCTTGCTCATTGTAATTTTGACCGCTACCTGCTCTCCGGCAACTACATCGGCCATTGCCGATCCACTATAGACTAAGTTGCCAGAGGAATCGTATCCATTCAGGGTAAAGCGGCGTTCATTTCCGGCTGGTATGTTTTGCACAGTCCCAGCAATCACGTTTTCATCTATGGTCAGATCCTGACGTATCTCATCCATATTTGAGCCCGTTATAACCACCTCAGCACGCGACAAAGTCGCAGCGATGATCTTGCTACTGACAACAAAAGACGCCTCACCGTTGTCGCTGGCTTCTGGCCGTGTCAGTGCGCTATCCGAACAAGCTCCCACTCCTACGCAGAGGGCACAAACTATCGCCCAATACATGAGACAGGCTTGCTTACTCCTCAATCTCGCCGATAATTTCGACATCTCCTGAATCCTCCTCAATTTCTCCGGTGATTTGTACTTCGCCTAACTTCTCTTCGATTTCTTCAATTTCTCCGGCGATTTGTGCTTCGCCCGAGTCCTTCTCGACTTCTCCGGTGATTTGTACTTCGCCTAACTTCTCTTCGATTTCTTCAATTTCTCCGGCGATTTGTGCTTCGCCCGAGTCCTTCTCGACTTCTCCGGTGATTTGTGCTTCGCCTTGGGGCCCCATCGAGGCGTCTGTCGAACAAGCTCCCACTCCTCCTACACAGAGGGCACAAACTATCGCCCAATACATGAGAAAGGCTTGCTTATTCCTCAATCTCGCCGATAACTTCGACATCTCCTGAATCCTCCTCACTGTGAAGCTTCCCTCATTGGCCGCGATCCGCTTCCTCCTTGGCCATCCTCCGCCGGATGAGCACCGGCGTGGCCGACACATTGTCAGCCTAGATCGACGCGCCTTGCCCCGCGAGGCGAAGCGATTGCAGCAAACCACGACGAAGCCGCCGCCCCGATAGTCCACCCGCTAGCCGAGAGATTCGCCGACACAACGGAACAGGTCAACTGCCACTGATTAACCACCTCCGGTTAGGTTTAGACAACTGACATTAGATAATAGAGTCAATTTCTCTAAGAGGCAAACATTGGATCAAATAAATCCACACCGGATTCTCGAAAATCACTCACGTTTCTAGTTGCGATTGTCAGCCCATGAATCCTAGCTGTTGCTGCAATCATAGCATCCTCAAAGCCTACTCAAAGACCCGTGTCGCCCGCTGGCGTTGGCGCGGGGGTAAGAGATTCTGTCTTGGCCTCAGACGCCAGAATCAAGTCCTTCAAGGTTCGTTCGGCTCTCTTCTCCAACCTCCGCCATTGATCTATGGGGACGAGCACCGCCGTCTCCACGCCGCACTTGGTCACGACCTGCGGCCCTTCTTTTAGACTAGCCTCAAGAAGTTCGCTAAATCGCGCTTTTGCCTCTTGTACCTGCCACGTTTTGCTCATATAGCCTCAATATGGGTGAGTATATAAAACAGGAGAGTATCAACCTCTTAGGCCCAATGTACCGCATAGACGCCGCCCACTCAAGCTACCTACCAGTTAATAAAAAATCCAACCCTACCTAGCGGCCATCGCCGAGCCCGGCACCATCAGTGGTTTGTGCCTGATTTGGGCCAACCTAAATTGAAGGAACATTTAGCAGGAGTTATAGCTCTTATGCGGGCCGTACCGGACTAGACGCCTTTGGGCCAACCTAAATCGGGCATATCCTGAGCCGAAAAAATGATGTAACTGCCTTTGGATGATGCGGATAAATAGCCGACTTAATCCCTACTTCACCAGTATAGAAGTACATCCTTTTGCGAGACGCGCCTCGTCTGCTTTGGTAAAGCCGATCAAAGAGAAGGTGTAATAGGATAAAATGTTCCCATAGCGCTCACCTACTTCCACTTCCAACATGACCTTATTATTATCCAACATACGTTGCCTAATGGATGGTGATGATGAAATAGAATAGGAGTAGGTATTGGGTAGACCGAGTACTATCAAATCCTTCACCATTATCGGCTTTTCGGGTGCTAATACTCGCAACCCACGATGCGCCGTCGTTTTCATGGAACTCCATTTTGCTCGCAATGTATGTTCCTGCATTTTGTACTTGTCCACAGGAACATAGTGCCCTTTAAATGAAATTTGAATATAACCAGAGCAAAAGACCAAAAGCGTTGCCGTTGAGACTTTCCCCATATGACGAAGCAAAGTACTCTCACTAGTCCGATGGATGGGGTTGGTCAATAGGAAATTCCGCAACTAAAAGCCTCACAGCGGCATGTATTCCAACCCCAAAACCCGCTCGACAAACCAGCCCAACCCAAACAGCCCAATAGCAGCCGACACTACCAAGACGACCGTGCGCTGATAGGACTGCCGACTGAGCCAAGCGATCAAGGGAAAGACGAGCGCGACAATGGCGACTTGGCCGATCTCCACACCGGCGTTGAACGCAAACAGCGAGGCGACCAGCCCGCGCGGCGGCAGCCCCAACTCGCGTAGCACATTGGCGAAGCCAAACCCATGCACCAGCCCAAAGACAAAAGTGATCATCCAGCGGTAATCCGTGCGCTTGAGCCAAAAATTTTCCACTGCGACGTACACGATGCTCAAGGCGATACCAGCCTCGATCCACTGGCTCGGCAGGCGGACGACTTCAAGGGCCGCCAAGCAGAGGGTGATGCTGTGGGCCACGGTGAAGGCCGTGACGACCTTGACCAAGCCGAGCAGGCGACCGCCCACCACAATTAGCGCCAGCAGAAACATGACGTGATCGTAGCCGAGGAAAATGTGCTCCACTCCGAGGACTGTGAATTCGTATAGATGGTCCCACAGCGACTTCTCTCCGGCAAAGGTCTGCTGCGGCGATCCCGCCGAAAACACGGCTTGGACAAGCGGCTGACCGGGCAACATGATTTTGGCCAAGTTTTTGTGCGCATCCCCAAAGCGCTCTGGCCAACCGATCCAGACCTCCAGCTCGCCAATCGGGTCTTCCACCTCGGCGCTGAAGTACAAGTTGGCAAACATATTGCCCTGGTTGTCCGGGGTGATGTCCCCGCTCTCGCGCACGAGCGTGAGCGGCTGGCCGTTGGCCCACAGGCGCATCTGCGCTTCGACAAAAGCGAATGCGTCGTCGAGGCCGGCCTCCATTTCTTCGTAGTACAGCAGGCTGTCCCCGTTTTGATCGATCCCGATCTTCAGCAGGTCGAAATCGTCCATGCGCACGCGCACTTTGAGCGCGGCCTCTTCCGCGATCAAATTCGTGTAACTAGTGTTGAGCTTGTGGGCGTGAACTGGACTGGAAGTGGCAAAAAACAGCAGGACGAATGCGCATGGGGGCAAAAAGCTAAGGCGTGTCTTCATTTTCTTTCTTCAGCAAAGAGCGGATATAAGCGGCAATCTGGGCGCGTTCCTCCGCCGAGAGATGTCCATAGCCCGGCATGGAAGTACCGGGTATTCCCTTCTGAATCGTGCGAGCGATGGCGGCTTCGCTGTGGCCGTTTTTGTAGGCCGCAGGATCGCGGAAATCGCGCGGGGGCGGCTGGAGCGTCGCGGCGACTTGGCCATCGCCGCGACCGGTCGGCCCGTGGCACACCGCACACCCATTGCGCACAAAAAGGGCCTTGCCCTGTTCCACTGCGCCGTTGTCACTCTCGCCCGCGCAGCCAGCCGCCAAGGCTGCCAACGCCCAGCGCCATATTGCGGCCTTAACCACGGCTTTGCAATTCAAAGCTGAAGGTCGTCCCCGCGCCCAACTTGCTCTGCACACTTACTTGCTCACCGTGGGCCTCGGCGATGTGACGCACGATGGACAATCCCAAGCCCGTGCCACCGAGCGAGCGCGAGCGCCCCTTGTCAACTCGGTAGAAGCGCTCGAAGATTCGCCCCAAGTCCTCGGAAGGGATCCCAATACCCGTATCTTCGACGTAAATCGTCCAGCGATCGGAGCCTTCGACCGGCCGCGCACCAAGGTGGACTTTCCCGCCAGCGGGCGTGTATTTGACGGCGTTGTCGAGCAAATTAATAAGGGCGTGTTCAATCAATTTGGGGTCGCAGATCACCTTGACAGCGGGCGGAATGTCGCAGTGAATGGCAATTTGCTTTTGCGCGGCGGCTTGGCTAATCGAGCCAACAGACGTATCGGCTAAGGGCTTTAGCTCGCAAGGAGCCAACTCGACTTCCAATTGATCGGACTCCAGCCGCGACAGATCGAGCAAGTCGCCGAGCAAGCGGGTTAGGCGGTCGGCGTGATTCTCGATAATGCCAGTGAAGCGTCGCGCCGTCTCCCGGTCGTCGAGCGCACCATCGGATAAAATTTCAGCATAGCCCTTAATGGCTGTCAACGGCGTACACAGTTCGTGGGACACATTGGCCACAAAGTCGCGGCGCATCCGCTCTAGTTGGCGCAGGCGCGTAATATCATAGAGGACCGCGACCGCGCCGATGCACTCGCTCCCTTCGAGGACCGGCGCAACCTGTATGTCCAAATGGCACTCTGGTGTGCCGGTTAGCTCCACTTCCATTTCTCGACTGCGTCCTTCGGCCAAACACCCGGTCAGCGCGTCTTGGATGGCGGCGTAACGCACCACCTCGACGGTCAACAGCCCCTCTAGCGGTGGCTCTAAGTCAAACAGGTTGGCCAGTGCCTTGTTGGCCAGCACCACTCGGCCATCGCGGTCAACGACCAAGATAGCCTCGGTAATGCTTTCGAGGATAACCTCTAAACGGCTTTTTTCGCTCTCTAGCTGATCAACGCGCTGTTGTATGCGCTCGGCGAGCTCCGCAAAGGCACGCGCTAGTTCGGAATGGAACGTCGCCAACCAACTCGAGTCGCCGAGGGCCGCTTCATCGAGCTGGCGCAATCGCTCTCCCTGCTGGCGGGCGGCGCGGCGCCACAACCCGACTTGGCCACCGGTCCAAAGCGCGGCTAGCACCAGCGCGAGCGCGATGTTGGCGCTCCACCAAACGAGCACAGCCAAAAGCGCGTTGCTCAGCAGCCATATCCACCCAAGGCGCATCCTAGCGCCCCTCTCGGCGAAAGCGATAGCCCATACCGCGCACAGTTTCGACCAGCTCGGCGGCCTTCCCGAGCTTTTCCCGCAGGCGGCGGATGTGCGTATCAACTGTGCGACTATAGCCAATGTACTCGTAGCCCCACACCACCTTGAGCAACTCTTCCCGCGACTGCACCCGCCCGCGCCGCTGCGCGAGAGTCGTCAAGAGCTTGAACTCGGTCGCTGTCAGCTCGATGGGATCGCTGCCGAGTTGCACCTGACATCCCACCAAGTCGATGGCCAAGGGGCCGGCGACGATATGCGCGTTTTCGGTTTCGCCGCGATTGTAGATGCGGCGCAATATGGCGCGGATGCGCAAGACGAGCTCGCGCGGAGAAAAGGGCTTGACTAAGTAATCGTCCGCACCCAGTTCCAAGCCGACGATGCGGTCGATCTCTCCGGCGCGGGCTGTCAGCATTAAGATCGGTATGTTCTTAGTGCGGGGGTCTTGCTTGACGAGGCGACAGAGCTCTAAACCGCCAATGCCCGGCAGCATCAGATCCAAAACCACGAGGCCGACCGGATTTTGCTCAATCGCGCTTAGAGCCTGCTCTTCGTCCTCGGCCGGCACGACGGTAAAACCGGATTGTTCTAGATGATACGAGACCAACTCGAGAATGTCGGGCTCGTCCTCGACGACTAGAATTTTGTCGTTCATAAAGACCTCGCGTGAGACCCCCGACTTGAGTCGGGGGCGGGATAGCGATTCAATCGGCCCCGGGCTGGCAACGCACTAGGCATTTGCTTTAGCTGTCAGTGGCATTACGCGTCGTTTTCCTCCCACCATTCTTCTTTTTGGTGCCGCACGATACGACCCTCGACGAGGAACACCACGTTCTCGGCGATGTTGGAGGCGTGATCGCCGATCCTTTCGAGGTGCCGCGACACCAAGATCAGGTAGATGCCGCGGTCAATGGTATCTGGCCCAATCGACGGCGCGTGCATGTACGTGAGCAGTTCGCGAAAAATCTGGTCGCGCAACAAATCGAGCTCCTCATCGCGCAGACCGACGGCACGCGCCAAGCCCACATCGCGGCGCACGAACGCATCGAGGGCATCCTTGACCATACTCTGGGCCAATTCTGACATCCTCGGTATG
Source organism: Candidatus Latescibacterota bacterium (assembly GCA_965116045.1). Taxonomy (GTDB): domain Bacteria; phylum Latescibacterota; class UBA2968; order UBA8231; family UBA8231. Next base: position 925,457 of record OZ220478.1, read on the forward strand.
TCGATCAGCGGCTTGAGCAGCGGCATCTTGTTGAGTACTGCGGCGCGCTGGGCGATGTTGACGGCTTGGTCGTTGATCCGCTCTAGATCTTCGTTGATTTTCAGCGTGCAGGCCAACAACCGCAGGTCGCTGGCCATCGGCCCTTGGGTCGCAAATACCTTTAGGCAAGTCTCCTCAATGCCGATTTCCCAATCGTCGATCTTCTTCCCCCCCTCAATCACGGCCTGCACGAGCTGGTCGTCGCGCTCTACGAGGGCGCGCACGGCCTGCTCAATGGACTCCTCGACGGCTCCGCCCATTTTTAATAAGTCCTGTTTGAGCTCGTCTAATTGCTGGTCGAATCTTCGTTCCATGATACCTTTCTGCCTCAACCAAAGCGGCCGGTTACGTAGTCTTCGGTCTGGTTGCAGCGGGGATTAGTAAACATGTCTTCGGTCTGGTTGAATTCGATCAAAGAGCCTAGATAGTAGAAGGCCGTATAGGTCGAAATCCGCGCTGCCTGTTGCAAATTGTGCGTGACGACGATGATCGTGTAATCGGATTTTAGCTCGGTGATCGTCTCCTCGACCCGCGCGGTGGCAATCGGGTCCAGCGCCGAGCAAGGCTCGTCCATCAGCACCACCTCTGGCTCGACAGCGAGGGTCCGCGCAATGCACAGCCGCTGCTGCTGGCCGCCGGATAGGCTCAGCGCTCCGTTCTTGAGCCGGTCCTTGACCTCGTCCCACAGCGCGGCGGCCTTCAGGCTCTTCTCCACGGCCTCGTCGAGCACCCAGCGGCGGTTTTCCCCGGCGATTCGCAGACCGTAGGCCACATTCTCGTAGATGGACTTGGGGAAGGGATTGGACTTTTGGAACACCATGCCCACCCGCCGCCGCAAGTCGATCACATCGCAATCGGGCGCGTAAATGTCGCGGCCACCCACCCGCACCGAGCCTTCAATACGCACGGATTCAATCAAGTCGTTGAGGCGATTGAGGCAGCGCAAGAGCGTCGATTTGCCACAACCCGAAGGCCCGATAAACGCGGTCACCTCGTGGGCGGGAATGCTCAAGTCAATGTCGTGTAGCGCCTGAGTCTCGCCGTAAAACAGGCTCAGGTTTTGCACTTCGACGATGGGATTTGCCCGGGCTGGGGCTGAGGTCTTGCTCATGGCATCTCCTAAAAGGCTGCCGTGGCGTACTTCCGGCGCAATTTGTTGCGGACGACAATCGCCGTCAAGTTCAGGAGCAAAACAATGGCCAACAACAGCAGAGCCGTGGTGTACACCATGGGTCGAGCCGCCTCCACGTTGGGCGACTGGAAGCCCACGTCGTAAATGTGGAAGCCCAAGTGCATAAACTTGCGCTCTAGGTGAAAAAATGGTGCAAACGCATCGATCGGTAAATCCGGCGCTAGCTTGACGACGCCCGTGATCATTAGCGGCGCGACCTCGCCGGCCCCGCGCGCGGTGGCCAAAATGACGCCCGTGAGAATGCCCGGCAGGGCACTGGGCAGTACTACGCTCCAAATCATCTGAAATTTGGTCGCCCCTAAAGCCAATGCACCTTCGCGCATCTCCCGCGGCACGGCTGCCAAGCTCTCCTCGGTGGCGACGATGACGACTGGCACCGTTAGTAGGGCGAGGGTCAGCGAGGCCCAGAGAATGCCGCCGGTGCCATAGGTGGGGGTCGGCAGGGCATCCGCGTAAAAGAGCTGGTCAATGCTGCCGCCGATGCCGTACACAAAGAAGCCCAACCCGAACATGCCGAAGACAATGGACGGTACGCCGGCCAAGTTGTTGACCGCAATGCGCACGAGGCGCACCAAAAAGCCCTGCCGGGCGTACTCGCGCAAGTAGAGTGCCGCGAGTACGCCAAAGGGCACGGCCGCCAAGCTCATCAGCATCACCATCATCACCGTGCCAAAGAGCGCGGGGAATATGCCGCCCTCAGTATTGGATTCGCGCGGCTCGCCCGCCACGAACTCCCAGCCCTTGGACAGATAGGTCTGTACTTTGGCCCCAATGCCCATCAAATTGGGGCGATAGGCGCGGACGATGGAGGCCACCCCAACGCGGCGCGTCTCACCCTCGGCCAGCGCGACTTCCACCGCCCAGCGCTCCTGCTGCGCCCGCAGCTCGTCCAAGCGTCCCGACAGGGCCTCGTGCTCGGTCCACAGGGCTTGGCGACGCACTTGGTTTACGGCCAGTTGCGCGTCGTTTTGCTCGCGTTGCAAACGCCGCTCTTGCCGGCGCAAGTCGTCTATTGCGCGGTTGAGCTGGTCCATTTCTCCGCGTTCCAAGGCGCGGATGCGCTCGTCCAACTCGTCGGCCTGGTCCATAAGCCCCTGTAAGACCTCCCAGACCCCCGCCCCTTTTGCCAGCAGCCGCTCCTCTTCGTACAAGGCCGCGATAAAACCGTGCATATCCCCCCACTCGACCCGCTCAAAGACCACGGCCTCGGCTGGCGTTTCGCGCTCGACAATCGCGTCTTCATCCACCCAGCGAAAGTCTTGGCCATACACATCGCGGTTGCCGACCTTTAACTGCACCCGGTAGCGCCCGGCGGCCCCGGGAATGGGCTGGCGATCCACCAGTTTGCCCATGATCGGCTGGCTGTCTTTGAGGCGCAACAGAGTCAAATCCTGCGGCCAGAACACCCCCGCACCGTTATAGACAATGATCCCTACCAAACCGGCGATCATCGCCAAACACAGGGCCAACGCCCCGCCCGTAAGCCAGATAAAAGGGTCGCCCCGCTGCCAGAATCTCATCACAGTTGATTGTACTTATCCCGCAAGCGTTGGCGCACGATCTCGGCCAACGAGTTGATAAAGAAGGTGGCGATAAACAGCAGCAAGCCACTGAGGAAGAGCACCCGGTAGAGCGTGCCTTGGTGTGGTGCTTCGGGTAGCTCCACGGCGATATTGGCCGAAATGGTGCGCATGCCGTTGAAGATGTTCCAATCCATGATCGGGGTGTTGCCGGTGGCCATCAGCACGATCATGGTTTCCCCGATGGCGCGACCGAGGCCGATCATGGCCGCCGAGAAAATGCCTGGCAGGGCCATGGGCAACACCACCTTGATCGCCGTCTGCCAAGGCGTAGCTCCCAAGGCCAGCGACCCGGCGCGCAGGTGGCTGGGGACGCTAGACAGCGCGTCCTCGCAGATGGTGAAAACCAGCGGAACGACGGCAAAGCCCATGGCAAACCCCACTACCAAGCAATTGCGTTGGTCGTAGCCAACGCCCGCATCTTGCCGCAGCCAGCGCAGGAAGTGCCCGTCAAAAGCCAGTTCCTCAAAGAGCGGCCCCAGCGCGTACGCCAACCCAGCCACTAGCAGCGTCACCGCGCCGAGCAAGTACACCTCCCCCACCCGCGCCACTTGGCGCACCCAAGCCGCCGGGGCGTATTGCCAAACCCAAGCCGCGGCCATAACCACCGTCGGCACAGCCGGCAGCAGCAGCAAGGTCCCCAACAAGTGCGATTCGAGCAGCGGGGCCAGCCACAAGCCGGCGAGAAAGCCCAAGATGACGCTCGGCAACGAGGCCATGACCTCCACGGTCGGCTTGACCAATCCCCGGACGCGCGGCGAGGCAAATTCGGCCGTGTAAATCGCCGCTAAAACCGCCAACGGCAACGCGAAGAGCAAGGCGTAGAACGTGCCTTTGGCCGTGCCCAAAATCAGCGGCACCAAGCTGAGTTTCGGCTCGAATTCATCCGTGCCGCCCGTGGACTGCCACACGTATTCGGGGGCCCTGTACCCTTCGTACCAGATGGGGCTAAATAACACGGCTGCACTGATTTCGGGATGGGGATGGTCGAGGGCAAAACGCCGCAACCATCCGTCTTGGCCGAGGGCCAAAAATCCATCGGCCTTGGGCGCGAAGACCAGCGCGGTCACCGGGGAGTCGGTCGGCCGTTGAAATACCGTCTGCTCGGAGGTTAGATGGTGTAGGGCTATAGCCCCCTCGGCGTCGGCCGTGAGGAACTGCTTGTCGCGCGCAGAGGCGGCAATGTGGGTAACGGCTGACGCATGGGGGGCTAAGGCGTGAATTTTGCGATACGACCGCTGCCCGTCTTCTTCCGTCTTAAACCAAACGCTGACGTGGCCGACCGCGTCGCCGACGATCAGCGAGACCTCGCCCAAAGCGTACGCCAGCGCCGCGACCGCGACCTCTGAGACGGCGATATGCCCTACAAACGCCGGCACTTGCTCCACCGCACCCAGTCGCCACTCGTACACCTGCCCCTGATCCGTACCCACGAGTACCTGGCGAATGCGACCGTTAAGTAGCACCTGCGTGGCCTTGCCATCGAGGTCAGCCGTCAGCTCGTACTGCCTTGCTCGGCGCTCACCCGGCCCCAATAGGCCCTGCTGCTGCTCGGCCACCAGCACCACCAAGCGGCCGCTCGCCGTGATCGCCGCTGCAACCGAGCGGCCGTCATCGCCTTCCCGAAAGGCCACCTGCACTAGCGGCTCGCCCGCCGGATCAACCGCGACGAGACGCTCAACCGCAAACTGCGACACCACCTGCCGCTGGCCACTGCTGTAATCGAGATCGAAACGGACCTGCGCCAACAGCAAGTGCCCGTCGTCGGTTCCGAGTGCCAAAACATCGTTTGGCGCACGCTGTGCGGCCGTTACTTCGCGGCCCACCAGCTCGGCTGGCCGCTCGCGGCTGAAGACTTGGCCATCGTCCAACCGCAACAAATCCACCCCTTGAGGGCTGACTGCATAGGCGGTCTGATAATAGGGGTCGAGCCCAATAGCGAATGGGCCGACCACTTGGTGCGCTTTTTCTGCTTTTACCTGCGGGTTGCGGAACAAGGGCCAAGCTTCGGCGAGGACGAAGAAGAATATCCCCAAGACAGCCGCGACAATGCCGATGCCGCCAAAGGAGATAAAACGCTCGGCCAGCCAGTCGAGGGTTTGTGCTCGCGGCGTGATCCCGCGCTTATATGGCTTGGCGGTCACTTACCCGCGCCTTTAGCTATCCAATTTGGCCAATTCGGCTTGGGCAACCTCAAACGGCACGGGCATATAGCCGTCTTTGACGACAATTTCTTGACCTTCTTTGGAAAAAATAAACTTGCAGAATTCTCTCACTAGCGGGTCCATGGCTTGGCCGGGGGCCTTGTTTATATAAATGTATAGGAAGCGCCCGAGCGGATAAGAACCGTTCAATACGTTTTCCATGGAGCCTTGCCTAAACTCCTGTCCCTCGGCTTTGGCCAAGGGCAAGGTCCGCACGCCAGAGGTCCGGTAGCCAATGCCGCTGTATCCTATGGCGAAGCGGTCCTCGGTGATGCCCTGCACCACGGACGCCGAGCCGGGCTGCTCTTTCACCTCGTCCTTGTAGTCGCCTTTGAACAGGGCCTGTTTCTTAAAAAAGCCATAGGTGCCCGAGGCCGAGTTGCGGCCATAGAGGCTGATCCGAGCCTTGGCCCAATCCCCTGCTAGCCCCAACTGGCCCCAAGTGGCAATGTCATTGGGGAATTCGCTGCGGCGGGTCTTGGAAAAGATCGCATCGACCTGTGGCAGGCTCAAGCCCGCAAGGGGGTTGTCCTTGTTGACAAAGACCGCCAGTGCGTCCAGCGCAGCCCGCAAGGGCGTTGGCTTATAGCCGAAGGCCTGCTCGAATTTGTCCTCCTCGCTCGATTTCATTGGCCGCGACATCGGCCCGAACTGGGCCGTACCCTCAATTAGAGCCGGTGGCGCGGTACTCGATCCCTTGCCCTCGATCTGGATCTTGACGTTGGGATAGTACTTGCGGAAGGCCTCCAGCCAGAGGGCCATCATGTTATTCATCGTATCGGAGCCAATGCTACTGGCATTGCCAGACAGACCACGCACTTTCTCGTAGGCGGCGATTTGCTCATCAACGGCTATGGTCTGCGCTTGGACACCAGCGACAAATCCCCCACACATTAGCACTACTCCGCTCCATATTTTTTTCATCTTTGCATCCCCATGTTAGGTTTTATAAAAAGTTGCCGGATTTATGTTACATCCAGACGAGCCCGACGTTACAATATGTTACAGCACTACTAAAATTTATAGAAAAAGGTCAGCCGTCCTTGGACGTTGGCATCGCGACCGGCGAGCGACTCAATGAGCACATTGGGCATCAGGTGGACGGCTGTAGCTGCGGAGTAGTCGAGGCCGGTGATGAAGAGCAAATCGGTGGCATCCTCGGCGTCGTGGGTGACCACATCGAACCGGCCAAAGCCCTTGAACACGGCATTTAGCGATAGCGAGCCGAAGGCCGAGACCCCGTCGATGACCTGGTCCTCACCGCCATCGCCGCCCGACTCGTTAGTGCGCGAGAAAACTTCTAATCCCGCACTAGCCCTTGCTCCCTGCCAGCCGACCAAGCCCTTGAAGGTCCGCTCGTTGCGACCATCTGACCGCGCATTAAAGTCCGCATAGCCTTCCAATGTCAATCGGTCCGCAGCCTTGAAACTCAACGAACCATAGAATTTCTTGCCGGAGTCGTCTTCCGGCTTCTGTCCGGTACCATTGCCAACCATCAGATGATAGCGCAACCGGCCCGCCGCGCCCTTGAAGGCCGCCCCTAAGTCGGCCGAAGAGCCGATTTTATTCCAATCGAGCACGGTCTTGGCCACTGAGCGGTAGCCCCAGACCTTTTCGGCAACCGCCCAAGTCGGCGTCCCCGAAAGCCCTAGGTATAGGTCCGTATCGCCTAGCCCCCTCTTCCACTGTAAGTAGCCGTGCTTGACGAAGGGTTCCATCTTCGCATCTTGGGCAAACCCCGCATCCTTGGCCTCGAGGCGAAAGCGAATCGCAAAGTCGGTGGCGATATTACTCTGGTAGGTGAGATACAGACGGCGGAACCGAAAAGCATTGCGCTTGGCCGGCTGCTTGGTGTCGGCCTCGTCGGCGGCCAATACATAGTAATAGTCGCCAAACATCAGGCCCTTGACCTTGACTTCCTGTGCTTGCGCTGCAAAGATCCAGCCCAAAATCAGCACTATAGACGCCATCGTTTTTTTCATTTGTCCTCCCCTCATTTGTCACTTTCATAAGATAGTGGCCTCGCTATGCGACGCTTCTATTACAGTATTGTTACGAAACAGTGACATTTTTCCCCGATCCTCCAATAGACACCCGGCCTTCAAGGATCTTGTCACCAAATTGTGATTTCGGAGTAACCTCTTCTCAACACAGCCTCTCTATTATTTCTGTTTTGATCTTTCCAAGGGAGGTTCTTAGCCATGAAGCACTGCTTGTCCATTGTCGGTCTCGCCCTTTTGGTCCTTGCCCATTCCACCTTCGCTCAGACCGGCACCATATCCGGCGCGATTAGCGATAGCCAGACCGGCGACCCGCTCGTGGGTGCAATCGTCTTTCTAGAAGGCACTCAGCTTGGCACGACCTGCGATGTTGAAGGGCGGTTTCAGCTTTTCGACGTCCCGGTCGGGACCTATGTGCTGGCCAGTTCAATGATCGGCTATCAGGATGCGTCAATTATCGGCGTCGAAGTCCAAGACGGCGAGGTCGCCAAGCTAAACATCACCCTCGTGCCCGAGGCTCTAGAACTGGACGACGAGGTCGTGGTCGAGGCCAAAGCTCTGCGCAATACCGGTGCTGCCCTGCTCAAGGAACGCCAAAAAGCCCCGGCCGTCAGCGATGCGATCAGCGCCGAGGAAATTTCGCGCGCCGGCAGTGGCGACGCCGCCGAGGCCATGTCCCACGTAACGGGTGCCTCGGTAGTGGAGGGTAAATACGTCTATATTCGCGGTTTAGGAGACCGCTACAGTTCGGTCCAACTCAACGGGTCCTCGCTTCCCAACGCCGATCCTGACAAGCGCTCTGTCCCGATGGATCTCTTTCCCTCTGCTCTCTTGGACAACATCGTCACCACTAAGAGCTTTACCCCAGACCAGCCCGGCGACTTCACCGGTGGGGCCGTCAATATCGGCACCAAGGCGTTCCCCGATAACTTCACCCTTTCCGTTTCAGCTTCGACCAAATTCAATACCCAAAGCTCGTTCAACGACCAGTTTCTCACCTACGAGGGCGGGGGGCGTGATTGGCTCGGAGTCGACGACGGAACCCGAGGAATCCCCGCGCCCTTGGCCAACGGCGACGTAGCAATCCCCGATGTGGGTGCCGCGTACAACGACGAGGAAAAAGCCCTCCAGCTCGACGAGTATTCCAAGTCGTTCTCCTCGGTCATGGCCCCTACCACCACGACCGCTCCCCTGAACCAGAGCTATTCGGTCGCAGTGGGCAATCAAGTCTCGCTCTTGGACAAACCCTTTGGCTTTCTCGGTACCCTGACCTACAGCAATAACTCCTCCTTTTACGACAACGGCACCTCGGCCCGCTGGCAGCTTACCAGTAAGGGGGCCAGCACTCTGACCAATAATTTCAATCTTGCCGACACCCAAGGGTCGCAGGAAATCGCTTGGGGCAGCCTCGTTACTTTGTCTCTCAAGCCGACCCCTAAACACGAGTTGTCGGTCACCAACATGTACAACCGCAACAGCGAAGACGTCGCCCGCTACCTAGCCGGTGCATTCCCCCGCGACCTCGAAGAGGACGCCATGTACGAGACGCGCGTTTTGAAGTTTACTGAGCGCCAAATCCAGTCGCTGCAACTGGCCGGCAAACACCACTTTGACAGCTTGCGCGACCTGCGGGCCGAATGGACCGCATCAACGGCGGCGGCGGCCCAAGAAGAGCCTGACTTGCGATTTTTTACCAATAACTTCGCCACTCTCACCAACCGCCCGCTGCGCGATGAAAACGGCGAGGTCCTGCGCGATACCGAAGGCAATGTCCTGCGGGGCGACATCGTCGACTACTCAATCTCGCCTTCGATCTATCCGCTGCCGACCCGCTACTTTCGCGACCTCGACGATAGCAATCGCGAATTCCAACTCAACCTGACCTTCCCTTTCAAGCAATGGCAGGGTATCAACAGCAATCTCAAAACTGGCTTCTTGGCGCTGGACAAAGCGCGCACCTTTCGCGAGCGACGCTACGAATTTGACCAAGACGCCATCAACTACGACGGCCAGCCCAACTCCTTTTTCGCCGCCGACAAGGTCGGGCTAATCAGCAGCAATAGTAGTCATTACCGCTTCGGTTCCTACGTCCAAGATGCCACCCAGCTTTCGAGCAATTTTGACGGCGACCAGCAAATCTACGCTGGCTACGCCATGCTCGAATTGCCCATTAACACCCAACTGCGCCTCGTGGGAGGAACCCGGCTCGAAGCCACGCGCATTGACGTGGCCAGCCAAGACTCGACCAAGACTCCGGGCCAGCTCGCAGAAAACGACCTGTTGCCTTCGCTCAACGCCGTCTGGGAGATTCGCCCTGGCATGAACCTGCGGGCCTCCTACGGCCGCACCCTCGCCCGCCCCACCTTCCGCGAACTGGCTCCGTTTGCCTCGTTCAGCTTCGTCGGCGGCTTCACCTTTATCGGCAACGCCGAGCTAGAGCGGACCCTGATCAACAACTACGACTTGCGCTGGGAGCACTTTGGTAACCCGGGCGAGTTGTATGCGGCCAGCGTGTTCTACAAGGATTTCAAAAATCCCATCGAGCGCGTCATTCTCACCGTCAACGGCGAAGTCCAGTTCCAGAACGTCGAAGCCGCCCAAGTGGCCGGAATCGAGCTTGAGGCGCGGCACGGCCTTGGATTTCTCGTGCCGCGTCTAGAGCACTTCCACGCCGGCGGCAACCTTTCACTGGTCCGCTCCGCGGTCAACATCGACTCCACCGAGTTGAAGCTGCGCCGGGCCCTCGCCCCACAGGCCGCCGACACGCGCCAACTCCAAGGCCAATCGCCCTTCTTAATAAACCTCGATCTCAGCTACGACAACTTCGCCACTGGCACGGCGGCCGGCATCTACTACAACATCTTTGGCCGGCGCTTGGCAGAAGTCAGTCTCGGTGGAACCCCGGACGTGTTCGAGGAAGTGCGTGGCACTCTCGACTGCACCTTCTCGCAGCAATGGCAGGAGTACAAGATCAAGCTCAGTGCCAAAAACCTCCTCGACTCCTCCTTTGAAAAGGCCTATCGCTACCAAGACACCGATTATATCTCCAGCCAGTACTACAAAGGCCGTTCGTTCTCGATTTCGGTCAGTTACAATCGCTGAGGCGTTGTAACAAACTGTTCACATTGCTGCCATATCATTGGTACAGATTTATGCGTTTCTAGTGGACGCCAGCGGTTCGAATCGCTGGCGTCCACCACTTTTACCAGTATCAGGAGGATACTATGTTGCGCAGGATAATGCTCGCGGCCAGCACCGCGTTGCTACCGGCCATTGCTTCAGCGGCTACCATTGATGTAACCACCGCTGACATTCCGGTCGGCGGTAGCGCAGAATGGACCGCCGACAATGAGTACATACTCAACGGTCTAGTTTTTGTCAGTGAGGGAGCCTCGCTGACGATTCAGGCGGGTACCGTTATCAAGAGCAAGCCGGGACAGGGCGAAAACGCCAGTGCCCTCGTCGTCGCCCGCGGCGGCAAAATTTTTGCCGAGGGCACGGCGGATGAGCCAATCATCTTCACCGCCGAAGCCGACGATGTCAGCAACCCCAACGACTTGCCGCTCGACGCACGCGGCCTCTGGGGCGGCGTCATCATCCTCGGTCGCGCTAGCCTCAACTCCGAGCCGGGCGAAACCCCCATTGAAGGCATTCCCACTACCGAGCCGCGCGGCATCTACGGCGGCAGCGACGACAGCGACGACTCCGGCGTTTTTCGCTATGCCTCCATCCGCCACGGCGGCACCGACATCGGCGCCGGCAACGAAATCAACGGCCTGACCATGGGCGGCGTTGGCAGCGGCACAGTCATCGAATACGTCGAGGTGTACAACAACCAAGACGATGGCTTTGAGTGGTTCGGCGGCACAGTCAACACCAAGCATCTAGTGTCGGCGTTCAACGGCGACGACGCCTTTGACTACGACGAGGGCTTTCGCGGCAAGGGCCAGTTCTGGTTTTCCATCCAAGATGCCGACACTGGCAATCGCGCCGGTGAGCACGACGGCGGGACCACGCCCGAGGACGGCATGCCCTACGCTACGCCAGCCATCTACAACGCCACCTATATCGGCTCCGGCGAACTTTCTAGCAACGGCGACAACGACGTGGTACTCAAAATCCGCGACAATGCCGGTGGCAAATACCACAATAGCATCTTCACTGACTTCGCCGGTGAAGGCGTCGATATTGAAGATTTGGACTCGGGCGAAGACAGCCGGGCGCGTTTAGAAGCGGGCGATCTCGTCTTGGCCGACAACATCTGGTGGGGCTTTGGCGTGGGTAATGAGTTAGCCTCCATAGCCCCGGATCAGTTCGCGGCCGACCACCTCTCGGCCCACAGCAACCGAGTCACTGACCCGCTGCTCACTGGCATTTCTCGCAGCCAAGATGGCGGCTTGGATCCGCGCCCGCAAATCGGCAGCCCGGCTTTGCGCGGCGGCGGCACCATTCCCAACGACGGTTTCTACACCCAAGTTTCCTACGTCGGTGCCTTCGGTAGCCAACTGTGGACCTCCGGGTGGACCTTCCTCGCGGACGCCGGTATCATGCCCAACGAGATGGCAACCGTCGTCGCCTCAGAGTCCGCGGTGTCGGCAGCCATACCCACGGCGTACACACTGAACCAAAACTACCCCAACCCCTTCAACCCCAGCACGACCATCGCCTTCGCCATTCCGGCCGACGGCCACGTCGAGCTGATTCTCTTCAACGCCCTCGGCCAACAGATCGCTAGGCTGGCTGAAGGGTGGCGCATGGCTGGTACCTACTCGGTCGCCGTTGATGCGTCAGACCTCAGCACCGGCACGTACTTCTACCGCCTCCGCGCTGGTGATCAGGTCCTGCACCGCAAGATGACCTTAGTCAAATAGGACCTTTTCACAGGGCAAAAGAAAATCGGGACGGGTTTTACACCCGTCCCGATTTTTGTCCGCCTACTCGCTTCCTTACATCACAGTACCCGACGGAATCACCGCGTCCTTAGGCACGACCACGATCCCGTCGCGGATGTAGTAATTTGTCTCGTCGGCTTCGACGCCCCGCTCCTTGTTGGTGATGCAAACGCCCTCGCCGATACGCGCGTTTTTGTCGATGATCGCGCCGGTAATCGTAGAATGCGCACCAATCCCTATATCTGGAATACCTTGGGCGGCATTGCGCACTCGATCAGCCGGAGACTCTTCCCAATCGGCCCCCATGACGATGGTGTTGGCGATCTGGCAATTGGCGCCAATCACCGAGCGGATCCCAATCACTGAGCGCTCAATCCGCGCCGACTGAATGGAAGATCCTTCGCAGATAATCCCATGCTCAATATGACAATTCTCTAGCCGCGTGCCAGCGAGAAAGCGCGCGCGAGTGTAGATCGGTGCGTCGGCTCGATAAAAGTCAAAAGGCGACTGCCGATCGGTCAGCGCTAAGTTCGCCTCGTAAAAAGAGCGAATGGTGCCGATGTCTTCCCAATATCCTTCAAAGGTGTGGGCAAAAACGCCGACCTTGGAGATCGCTCTTGGAATGATGTGTTTGCCAAAGTCGTCTTGTTTGCTGCTCATCAGAAAACTAACCAAGACCTGGGGCTCAAACACGTAAATCCCCATAGAGGCCATATAGCACACCTCCGGGTCGGCCGCCGCCGGCAACCGCAGAGCATCGAGTTGGGCGGGGTCTTGCGGCTTCTCGCGAAAATCTACAATCCGCCCCTGAGCATTCATCTGCACGATCCCCAGCCCGGGCGCGGCTTCTCGCGTCACTGGCTTGACCGCAATTGACACGTCCGCGCCACGCGCTCGGTGCTCTTCGACAAAGGCGCGGTAATCCATGCGATAGAGGTGGTCGCCCGACAGGATTAGCACTTGTTCGGCCCGGCGCGAGAGCAAACGCCTGAGTTGTTGGCGCACTGCATCAGCCGTGCCCTGGTACCAATTGATGCTGTTTTGGGTCTGCTCGGCCGCCAAGATATCGACAAAACCATCGGAAAAGGAATCAAAGCGGTACGTCGTGCTGATGTGGCGGTGCAGCGAAGCGGAATTGAATTGGGTCAGGACGAAGATGCGGTTGATCCCAGAATTCAGACAATTGCTAATGGGAATGTCGATTAAGCGGTATTTGCCGCCAATCGGCACGGCTGGCTTAGAGCGAAGCTGAGTCAGCGGGAAGAGCCGCTTGCCCTGCCCACCCCCGAGGATAGCTCCAATGACGTTTCGCATAACTGAAAACTCCCGATTCCAAAGTTCGGCTCAGTTCCTCTAAGTAGCCCTATCTTATCTTATAGCTTTTTCCCACCTTAGCAAGTCGGCCGCGCCTGAATTGGGCCATCGCGCAAAATGGTATATTTTGTTTTGCCTAGGCGATTTTTTTCTTCGCAAAGGCGCACCATGACAGGAAAATTACAACACAAGACCGCATTGATCACTGGCGCGGGACGGGGCATCGGTCGGGCCATCGCCGAGTGCTTTACCCGCGAAGGAGCACGAGTGGCCATCGCCGACATTGACTCTGACACCGCTCGCGCCACGGCTGCCGAGATTGGGTCGAGCGCGTTCGGGTTGGAAATGGACATCGCGTCCAAAGCTTCAGTCCTCGCCGGCACGAGTCGCGTGCTCGACGAGTTCGGCCAACTCGACATCCTCGTCAACAACGCCGGATACCTCGTTTATACCACCTTTGAATCGTGCAGCGAAGAGAACTGGGATCGCATCGTCGATGTCAATATGAAAGGCCCTTTCCTCTGCTCTCAAGCGGTCATCCCCCATATGAAGGCGCGCCGTCAAGGGGCCATCATCAACATGACTTCCCTAGCGGCCAAAACCGGCGGTCTAGCCGCTGGCCCCCCCTACGCAGCGGCCAAAGCGGGCGTCCTCACCTTGACCATTGGCCTAGCGCGTGCCTTAGCCCCCGATCAAATCCGCGTCAACGCCATCGCTCCCGGCGTCATCGACACCGCCATGACTTCCGCCCCCGAACACGACCCGCTCAAGGCCGCCATCCCCCTCGGCTGCGCCGGCCAGCCCGCAGACGTAGCCAACTGCGCGCTTTTTCTGGCTTCGGACGACGCACGGCACATCACCGGCGAGACCATCGACGTCAACGGGGGTTTGTACATGGACTGATGGCACAAGATGCAAACACCCAGCACCGCCATTGATCTGACTAAGGATTCTTCACTCGCGACCAGCAGCCAAGTCGCGCAATAGAGCGGCGTAGCCCGCCGCCCCTTCTCGTTCCCAGACCTCCAGCAGCACCGATCCGACAATGCCGATTTCGGCTTGGCCCTGTAACTGGCGCAAATCTTCCCGGCGGCGCAGGCCAAAGCCGACTCCCAACGGCAGGTCTGTCACGTTGCGGCACCGCGCAATAAACCGCTGGAGCTCCTCGCCTAAGTCGGTCTGGCTGCCAGTTACGCCCTTGCGCGCCACGGCATAGACAAACCCTTTGGCTTGGGCACCGATTTGCTGTAGCCGCTGGTCAGTATTGGTTGGGGTCATCAGCACAATGGGCGTTTGTCCGCACTCCGCGCCTGTTGCCCATAGGTCGCCGCATTCTTCGACCGGCAAGTCGGGCAGGATAAAGCCACAGGCTCCACTGGCGGCCAAGCGGCGGCAGAACGGGCCGTGCCCCAAGCGGAACGCTGTGTTGTAGTAGCCCATCATCAAATGCGGAAAAGCAAAAGTCGAGGTGGCGCGCTGCATCAAGTCGAAGTATTGATCGAGGGTAAGGCCGCTTTCGAGTGCCTGTTGGTTGGCTCGCGCAAAGGTCGGCCCGTCGGCGATGGGCTCACTAAAGGGCATCTGCAATTCGACCAAATCAACCTCGGCTTCGGCCATGATCTCCAGCATCCGCCAGTTGGCCTCCAGCGAGGGAAAACCAGCGATCAGATGCGTCATCAGCAGAACCTTGCGCTCGGTGAGCCGCTCTTCGATATAGGCTTGCAGATTCACGACCGGGCGGCCCTATCGGCGAGGAATCGCTGCCAGTTTTCGTCCTCGAGTGCATCGGCAATCGTGAAAATATCCTTGTCGCCGCGACCCGACAGGCCAATCAGCACGACCTGGTCGGGCGTCATCGCCCCCACTTCGCGCAGGGCACCAGCCAAGGCATGGGTACTTTCGAGTGCGCCGATAATCCCCTCGCGGCGCATCATCCGCTTGAGGGCTGCGATCACTTCTTGGTCGGTCGCAGCTTCAATCCGCACTCGGCCTATCTCGGCCAAGTGGGCGAGGATCGGACTGACGCCGATGTAGTCTAGCCCGGCCGCAACCGAATGCGTGTGCCGCATTTGACCTTCGGAATCCTGGAAGAAGAAGGTCTTGTAGCCCTGAGCAACTCCGGGCGTACCGACGAGGCCGGCCAAGCGCGAGGCATGATCGCCTGTCTCCAGCCCCCGGCCTCCAGCCTCGACCCCGACCAACTCAACGGCCGCATCGTCGAGAAATCCCAAGAATAGCCCCGTGGCATTGGACCCGCCCCCGACGCAGGCATACACCCTATCGGGCAAGCACCCGACTGACTCCAACATCTGCTGGCGGCTCTCCGCGCCGATGATGCGCTGGAAATAGGCGACGATTTGCGGGAAGGGATGCGGGCCGCACGCCGTGCCGAGCACATAGTGCGTGTCGGCCATGGAATAGGCCCAGTCGCGGAGGCTCTCATTGATCGCGTCCTTGAGCGTGGCTGAGCCATCGGCCACGGGCACCACCTCGGCCCCGAGTTGCTCCATCCAGAACACGTTGGGCCGCTGGCGCTCGACATCGACAGCCCCCATGTAGATGGTGCATTCCAGTCCCAAGCGAGCGGCCATCGTCGCCGTGGCCACGCCGTGCTGGCCGGCTCCAGTTTCGGCGATGACCCGACTTTTGCCCATGCGGCGCACCAACAAGCCTTGGCCCATCACGTTGTTGACTTTGTGGGCACCGGTGTGGTTGAGATCCTCGCGCTTGAGAAAGATCCGCGCCCCCCCGACCTCGCGGGAAAGATTTTCGAGCAAGGTAATAGGGGTCGGCCGGCAGGAGTACGTTTGCATCACCTGCGCAAATTCCGCCCAAAAGGAAGGGTCGCGGCGCGCGTCCGCAAAAACTTGGGTCAGTTCGTCGAGGGTCGTGCGCAGGATTTCGGGGACAAAGGCTCCACCGTATTCACCATAGTACCCAGTGCGCGGGTGATTAAAAATGACGTCTGTCAGCCCCATCTCAATCGGTCAGCTTGGCGCGCCGGAGCGCTTCGAGCATAGCGCTGCTGCCCTGCTCGGCTTCCTGCTGTTGCTCCTGCCGCTGGCGGAACTCGGCGAGATGGGCGGCGGATTCGAGGGTATCGACTTGGCTGATCGACAGGCGCAAGCGCTGGCGGCGGACATCCACTTCGAGCACCACCACCTTGACCTCGTCCTCGAGCGAGAGCACCTCGCGCGGGTGGCTGATGCGGCGGTCGGCGATCTCTGAGACGTGTACCAGCCCGCGCACCCCCCCGGCCAACTCGACAAACGCGCCAAAATCCTCCAGCCCATCGACCTTGCCGGTGGCGACTGTACCAACTGCAAACTGCTCTTTGATCTCTTGCCAAGGGTCCTTTTCCAGCGCCTTAATCGACAGTGATATCCGCTCCTTGCGCCGATGGCCCAAGTCCTTGGTGCGCAAGACCGCGACTTGGACCTGCTTCCCCACCTCGAGGGCTTCTTGGGGATGGCCGACGCGCCGATGGCTGATCTCCGAGACATGGACCAAGCCCTCAACCCCAGAGCCTAAATCAACGAACGCCCCAAAAGACTCCAGCCGCGTTACCTTGCCCGTCAGTTGCGCCCCCTTCTTTAGCTGGCTGCGCACCAAGCCGGCGGCCTGGTCCTGCTCAGCTTCGAGCAAAGCCCGGCGCGACAGGACGATGACGCGCCCCTGATGGCGGAACTCGATAATTTTAAAGGCTAAGGTCTGGCCGCGGTACTCTTCGGCGTTTTCCACGTACTGGGTATCAACTTGCGAGATCGGGCAAAAACCGCGCACATCGCCCTCGATGGTCACGCCCAATCCTCCCTTATTGACTGCGTCGACTCGGCCTTCGACCGACAGCCCGGCCTTGTATGCTTGGTAGAGCAAGTCGGCTTGGACATCTTGGCGACTCAAGCCGCGGCTGAGCAGGATTTCGTCTCCAGTAGCCACGACAAAGGCCCGGATCGGGTCGCCGACCTTGGAGCGCATTTCTCCTTCGGGACCTTTGAGCTCGCTGGTGCGGATTATGGCCTCATCCCGACTGCCGTACTCGACAAAGCTGTTCTCGTCCTCGACTTTGACGATCACCCCGCTGACCTCTTCGCCCACTGCAACCTCACTGGTGGTCGGAGTCGGTGGTGCTCCTTCGGCGTCGAGCAGCTGAGCAAAATTTTCGCCTTGTTCAGCGCGGTCTGCGACCGGAGTTAGTTCGTCCTTGGCATCTGCCTCTGTCATCGCCTGTCTCCTTGTTTACTTCACTCTGGTATGAGAACAACCTTGCCGGTCGTCTTGCGCCCCTGTAAGGCCCGGTGCGCGGCGGCCGCGGCCGACAGGGCAAAGTGCTCGCTGATGCGCAGCGCCAATTCGCCGCTGGCGATCCACTCCAATACTGCGCCAGCGCGTTCCAATAGTGCCTCGCGGGTCTGGGTATAGTGCAGCATCGTTGGCCGCGTCAAAAAGAGCGACCCCTTGGTGCTGAGGATGCCGGGATCAAAGGGCGGGACCGGGCCGCTCGATTGCCCGAATAACACCAAGTAGCCTAGGGGCCTGAGCACGTTCAAGCTCTTGTCAAAGGTCGCCTGACCGACGGAATCGTACACCACATCGACTCCGCGCCCGTCGGTGAGTGCCATGACGGCCTGCTCAAAGTCGCGCTCGGTATAGCGAATGACCTCATCGGCTCCAGCCCCCCGTGCGAGTTGTTCCTTTTCTTCGGTGGAGACCGTGGTCAACACCCGCGCTCCACACCGCTTGGCCATCTGAATCAGCAGCAAGCCTACGCCGCCAGCCCCAGCGTGGATCAGCGCCGTGTCTTCGCGGCCCAACCGATAGGACCCATGCGCCAGATAATGCGCCGTCATGCCCTGTAGCAACGCGGCCGCCCCCAGCTGATAGGACGCGGCGGCCGGCAAAGGAACTAAGCGGTCGGCGGGCACGGCGGCGGCGGCGGCATACGACCCCATCACCCCGGCATAGGCCACCCGGTCGCCCACTTGTACGCCTGCCACGCCCTCGCCGACGCGGGCGACGACTCCGGCGGCTTCCATGCCGGGAATGCAGGGCAAATCGACTGGGTACAGCCCTTCGCGGTGATAGGTGTCGATGTAATTTAGACCGATAGCTTTGATTTCGACGACGGCTTCGCCCGGCCCGGGGGTGGGCGTGGGCACGTCCTCATAGGTGAGGACTTCAGGGCCACCGCACTGGTGGAAACGCACTGCTTTCATTGTTGACCTTTACGTGGGATTGGGGCGCGGGCGCGGCAGAATGAATTTTAGCATTCAGTAGTAAGCATCTTAAAATAACCATAAAATCTTCTTGAGACAAATTTGAAAAAATGGCGACTCGTGCATTTTTTATGATGTAAACCTGTAATTGCAAAGGCATCCAATGAAAGTAGCTAAATTCGGCGGCACGTCCCTTGCGTCCGCCGCGCAAATCGAGAAAATCTGCGCCATTATCACCGCCGATCCAGCGCGCCGGCTCGTGGTAGTCTCGGCCCCGGGCAAGCGCGACCGGGAAGACACCAAAGTAACCGACCTCCTCATCGAGGTGGTCCGCGCCCAGCTAGCCCACCAAGATGGCCGCACTGCGCTGAAGCGCGTCATCGACCGCTATGCCGCCATCATCGCCGACCTCGGCTTGGCGGACGCCGCGCTCGCCCCCATTGTCGCCGACTTTGAGCGACGGCTCGCTATGAGCACCAGCGACGAAGCACTCTACGCCGACGCCATGAAGGCGGGTGGCGAGGATAACTGCGCCCGCCTCGTCGCCGAGTACCTGCGCCACAACGGGGCCGAAGCCTATTATCTCGACCCCGGCGAGGGCGGCCTCATTCTCTCGGAAGAACCGGGCAACGCCCGCGTCTTGCAGGCGTCCTACGGCAAGTTGCGCCAGCTCAAAGACCGCCCGGGCATCACTATCTTCCCCGGTTTTTTCGGCTATTCGCCCACCGGCCGCGTCGTAACCTTCTCGCGTGGCGGCTCGGATATAACCGGTGCGATCCTCGCGGCAGCCGTCGACGCGACCGTGTACGAGAACTTTACCGATGTCGATTCGGTCTTTGCCGCCAATCCCGCGCTGGTCAAAAACCCCGTTGCCGTCGCCGAGATTACCTACCGCGAGATGCGCGAGCTTTCTTACGCGGGGTTTTCCGTGTTTCACGACGAGGCCCTCGAACCCGTGTTTCACGCTGGCATCCCAGTCGTCGTCAAAAACACCAATAACCCACAGGCACCCGGCACCCGCATCGTCCCTGAGCGCCCGGTCGGCGACCGTCCGGTCGTTGGCATCGCCGCTACCGATGGGTTTTGCAGCGTGTACATCAGCAAGTACCTGATGAATCGCGAAGTGGGCTTTGGCCGCCGCTTGCTGGCCATTTTTGCAGACGAAGGCATCGCCTTTGAGCACACCCCGTCGGGCATTGACAACATGTCGGTGATCGTGCGCGAGTCGCATTTCAACCACGCGGCCGAAGAGCGAGTCCTGCGCCGGATCCGCACTGAGTTAGAAGTAGATGAGCTGTCGGTTGCTCGCGGCCTCGCCTTGGTGATGGTCGTCGGCGAGGGCATGCACCACACCATTGGCTTAGCCTCCCGCGCCTGTACGGCCTTTGCCCGCGCCCGGGTCAACATAGAGATGATCAATCAGGGATCGAGCGAGGCCAGCATGATGTTTGGGGTTGCGGCTGGGGATGTTCTCGCGGCCGTGCGCTCACTCTACCGAGAGTTTTTTGCGTCTTCGGGTTAGCCCAACTCGCCCAAAGCCGCCAAAAACCGCTCCACATCGTCGCTATTGTTGTACAAATGCCCCGAGACCCGCACCCGCCCGTATTCCCCCCACACCAATACCGCTCGGTCGGCGAGCGTCTCGCACAGCCCGTGCGCATCGTCGGCGGCAAAACAGGTATTACCCGACCGCTGTAGCCGCGCACTCGGCGAAATAACCGGCCGCCCGAGACGCTCCAGCCCAGCGCTGATTTGTTCGGACAAGTCGCGGTTGTGCTCGGCTATCGGCTCAATCCCCACATCCAATAGCCGCCCCAAGGCGTAGTCGAGGTAGAGCACCGCCACCATAGCCGGATTGCCCGGCTCCATTTTATCGGGCATTGGCTTTTCGTCGGCATCGAGTGCGCGCACAGCCCCTTGCGCCGGCCACACCGCCAAGTTGCGCCAGCCAAAAGCCGTAGAGCGCACTTGCGCCTCAGCCCGTTGGCTCAAATAACACGGCGCCACCCCGTGCGTTGCCAACAGCCACTTGTAGCACGAACTGACGCACAAATCAGTACGCGCCGCCGGCACCGCGACAGCACCCGCAGCATGGGTCGCATCGACCGCCAAGAGCACGTCGCGCCCGGCCAGCCCGGCCGCTAGCTGCTCGACATCGAGGTTTTGCCCGGTATAGAAGCTGACTTGACTCACGGCCACGACCCGAGTGCGCGCATCGACAGCCGCCAAAAGGTCGTCCTCCCGCACCAGCCAATCGCGGTGCGGCACCAGCCGCAACTCAACCCCTTGCCGACGCACGTTGCGCCAATTGTACGCTACCGAGGGAAATTCCAAGTTGGTGGTGACCACGTTGTCGCCTGACCGCCAGTCCAAACCCCGTGCCAACCACGCCATGCCCTCGGCCGCCGAGGGCATAAAGGCGATCCGCTCGGCCGGAACGCCCCACAACTGCCCCATGCGCTGACGGCAGCGCTCGCCGCGAGCATAGATGGCACGCCGGCCGCGGTCGCCAGCACTTTTGGCTCTGGCAAACTCCGCATAGGTCGCATCCTGTCCTTTTAGCCAAGGCGCTTCGCCCCCGGTGCAGAGATGGGTCACCGCGTCGAGCCCGACGAAATCCGCCGGCGGAATGAGACTTTCGCTTTTCATAACAACTCCTATTCGCTGGCGACCAATCGCATGGCTTCTTCGCGTGCGCTTTGCAGCAAGTCCCCGTCGGTGACCAAATCCGCCGCCTTAAAGGTGGGCACCCCGGCCTGGCGCACGCCGAAGAACTCCCCCGGGCCGCGCAGGTGCAAATCCTTTTCGGCGATCTCAAAGCCGTCTTGGGTCCGCTCCATGGTCTGGAGCCGCTCGTGCGAATCCGCCAGTTCGGCCCCGGCGTGGGCATAGCTGATGAGAATGCAAAACGACTGCTCACCACCGCGGCCCACGCGGCCGCGCAACTGGTGCAATTGTGCCAAGCCAAAGCGCTCGGCGTGTTCGATGATCATTACCGTGGCGTTGGGCACATCCACGCCGACCTCGACGACCGTGGTGCAGACCAAGACTTGGACCCGATTTTGCTTAAAATCCTCCATGACCGCGGCCTTTTCTTCGGCGGCCATGCGCCCGTGCAGCAGGGCTACGGCAAACTCGGCCAACGGGCCGTGGCGCAATTCGTCATAGGCTTCGACCGCGGATTTGTAATCGGCCTTTTCCGACTCTTCAATCAGTGGGTACACCACGTACACTTGCCGCCCCTGGCGCACCTGATCGCCGGCAAACTCAAAAATCGCCTCGCGGCGGTCCGCGCCGCGCAGGGCCGTGCGGATCGGCTTGCGCCCAGGGGGGAGTTCGTCAATAATCGACACGTCTAACTCGCCGAACAGAGTCAGCGCCAAGGTGCGCGGGATGGGCGTGGCCGTCATCACGAGCAAATCGGGCTTCGCACCCTTCTTGTAGAGCGCACCGCGCTGCACGACCCCAAAGCGATGCTGCTCGTCAATGACCACCAGCCCCAAGCAAGCAAACTGCACCTGCTCCTGAATCAGCGCATGGGTGCCCACCACAATATGGGCCGCGCCGCTGCCGATAGCCGTCAACAGTTCCTGCCGCAGCGCCTTGCGCTGGCCGCCCTTGAGGAAAACCACCGTCAGGCCGAGCGGCTCAACAAGAGCTTGAATATTAAAAAAGTGCTGCTCGGCGAGGATCTCGGTCGGAGCCATCATCGCCGCTTGATAGCCGTTCTCCACGGCTGTCAGCATCGCGCATAGGCCCACCAAGGTCTTGCCCGAGCCAACATCGCCTTGGACGAGGCGATTGACAACTTGGGGACGCTGCATCTGCGCGGCGATCTCGGCAATGACTCGGCGCTGGGCGTGGGTGGGCGCAAACGGCAGCGAATCCCACAGCGCCGGCACCAGTTTTTCACTCGGCGCGAAGGCAATGCCATCGGCCTGTTCGCAGTTTTTTTTGCGCCGCCGCGCCAAGCGCAGTTGGAAGGCAAAAAGCTCGCCAAAAGCTAAGCGCTGACGTGCGCACTCCGCTTCGGCGAGGCTGGCGGGAAAATGCACTTGGCGCAGGCTAGCACCCAACTCTGCAAGGCCCAAGCGCTGCCGCAAGGCGGCGGGCAAATCGTCTTTGATCCGCTCGGCAAAAGCGTCTAGTGCCTCGCTTATCAAGCGGCGAAATCCCCGGCTGCGCAGGCCGCGCTCCTTCATATCGGCACTGGTCGTATAGAGTGGGACAACGCGGCCTGTATGGCGAAGCCGCTCCGCTCCGTGGATGAATTCATATTCGGGATGCACCATCTGCCGCCGCCCCTGGAACAGATCAATCTTCCCGCTTATAGCTAGCTCGTCGCCGACGGTAAAGTTGCGCTGCAAGTAGCGCCCCCCCTGAAAAAAGGTACAGGTGATATCGTCGGTCTCGTCGGCGACCACCAGCACGAAGCGAGGCCGCGGCCCGGGCATGAAGCGCGTCTGGCGCACTTGGCCGATGAGGGTCACCTCTTGGCCGATTGGCGCCCGGGCCATGGGCAAAATCTGTGTGCGGTCGAGGTAGCGGCGCGGCAGATAGTACAACAAATCGCCCAGCGTCAGAATCTCTACTTCTCTGAGCACGGCCGCGCGTTTGGCACCTACGCCTTTGACTTTTTCAATGGGGATGGACAGAATTTCCATGATTGGCTATGCGTTGACGCGACCGGGCCGCAGCCTATCTTTGGCCGCATATTGCCATGCCCAGTTCCACTACTTTTGTCCACTACCTAATGGGGCACGCGCCGTTTAGACGCGCGTCCTTCTTCTACGCCTATGCCGGGATGTGGCTGCACCTGCTCATTGGCATGGGCCTCTTAGCACTCTCTGGGGCACACGACTATCTGTCGATCTTCGCGGCGCTGGTCGTCGGCTCGTTTTGCGTGGGACTTGTACTTTACGGCCTGCTGACGGAGACGCGCCGGCTGCTGCTCAACATCGGTGCTTATGCCGCTAGCGTGGCCCGCGCATTCTCGACCGATCCGGTAGTCATCACCTGTTTTATCGCCGGCCTCATCACCGCACTCGTTTCGAGCTACAGTATCTTAGCGGCTGAATACGACCGCTATCAGCGCGAGGGCCACCACCAGCCCCTGCCGCTTCCTACCTCCGCGGCTCTCCTGCTAGGCGCGGCCATCGTCCTCCTCTGCGCCTATGGCCTCTATCTTAGCGGATCTTGAGCGTCGCCAAGCCGCATAGAGCCAAAATGCCAGCCACGATCCAGAAGCGAATGACGATCTTGGTATCGGCCAAGCCGCGCTGTTGATAGTGGTGGTGAATCGGCGAGCGGGTAAAAAAGCGCCGGCCCAACCACCGGATGCCGATCTTTTCCTGAATTACCACCGACAGGGTCTCGCCCACGAAGATCCCCCCGACGATTAGGAAGAGGAACTCTTGTTTGACCAAAACGGCGACCGTGCCCAATAAGCCGCCGAGCGCCATAGAGCCGGTATCGCCCATGATGACGTTGGCCGGATAGGAATTGAACCACAAAAAGCCGAGGCAAGCTCCAAATACGATGGAGCAGATTATGGCGATTTCCCCAACGCCGGGCATAAAGGGAAAGATCAGGAACTCCGCGATCTCAGCGTGGCTGGACACATAGGCAAACACCCCAAAGACGGCCACGACAAAAGCGGTCGGCACAATGGCCAAGCCATCAATCCCGTCGGCTAGATTGACCGAGTTGGAGATGGCCGTCACCGTGAAGGCGATAAAGGGCACATAACCCCACGAAAGATCGAGGACCGGATTCTTGAAAAAGGGCAGATAAAGCTGGGTCGCCAAACCCGCAGACTCCGCCGGGAGAGCTTGCGTGATGTACGCAGTGCCAAAAACCATCCCAAAGGCTACTTGCAGCGCCAACTTGGCTTTCTCGGACAGCCCGCGATCGCTAGAGCGATAGCGCACCTTGAGGAAGTCGTCAATACATCCGAGCGCGGCAAACCAGACAATCGCTCCCACGCAGAACAGCACGAAGAGGCTGTGCAGTTTACACCACAAGCCGACGCTGATTAAGATCGCGGCGATGATTAGGCCACCGCCGTAGGTTTTGGCTTGGTTGCTAGCCGCTGCAAAGTTGAGATAGTCGCGGGGCATGTCGCGGTGTCCGCGGCCGTAGCAGTAGAGGATGACCCGCCCGCCGCAGAGAATGGTAAAAATCAACGAGGTAATCGCGCCGCAGAGCGCGCGAAAGATGATCGAATCGACCAAGCGCAAAAACGACAAGGCTTCGCCAGCGTCTTGGAGGTAAATTCCGAGGTAGTAGATCATCGCTGCGAAGCGGCTAGGGGCTGGTCAGCGCGCACGAGATCAGCCAATTGGCTCAGGTGCGTACCGAGGGGGAACTCCGGCTTAAAATAAGGCATCGAAACCAACACTTGGTCGAGATCGCGCTCCAATTGCGTTGGCGCCAAGACGCCGCGCTGCAAAAATTCGATCAACACCAGCACGACCTGCTCGCGGATCTGCCAGTTCGAGTGCAGATAGAAGCGACGCAGCCGCACGAGCAGATCGGGATTGCGACTTATTTTTCCGAGAGCACTCAGGGCTTGGACAATCACTTCTGGCACCCTGTCGTCGAGGGCCGCCAAGAGCGTATTTTCGATCTCGCTGTCAACGGCAAACAACTCGCCGAGGGCCCGTGCCGCCCACGCCCGCACCTCAAAGTAGGGATCGGCCGACAGCGCATGCAGCAGGGCGGCCCGGGTTTGCGCGTCAGTCGCCCCCAAGCCTCGCAGGCCGTATTCGACGACATTGCGGCGTATGATTCCGCCGTGGCGAAAGTCGCCGCCGCACAGACGGTGCATCCACCCGGTCGGGGTGCGGTCGGCGAGGATGTGTAGCAGCAAGGGCAGCCGCTCTTGGTAGCACAAGACCGCAACCAGTTTGATGCCCACATTGCGCCACCCCAACGGGATTTCGCACCAACCCTCAGACGTTAGCAGGCGATCGGCTTGATAGCGCAGATAGGCCAGTTCGCCGCGTTCCATCGCCTCCACGCCCCCGACCTCTTTGACCCGCGCTTGCACCCAGCCCAGCAAGGCATTGGGCGCAGTCGGCAAGCCGCTTTTTTTCCCCGGGGACGCCTCCACACGCAACGGTGGCGGCTCCTGCCCAGCGATGAGGCGGTCCAGCTCAGCCACAATCAGTTCGAGGCTGTTGGTCTTGGGCATGGTCTTGGCGGCCGCGCTCATGGCTTGCAGTCGCTCCTCGTCGGCGCACAACACGAGCACCTGCTGCGCCAACTTCTTGCCATCCAGTCCGCTGTGGATGCCGGCGTTGTCCCAAAACGCCTCCTGATAGAGCACCTGCGCGGCCCCTATCCGCTCCATCTCCCGCGCGTTTAGCGCCTGATGGTCTTCGGCCGATGTCGGCAGCGGCACAATCAGCGTGGGCGTCCCACTAACTGCCATCTCGGTGAGGGTTCCCGCGCCCGCCCGACAAATGACCAGATCCGCCGCGGCAATCAGATCGACGATCTCATCTGCGTAATCAAGGCGTCGATACCAGTCGTCTTCGCCCTGTATCCCCAACTCAGCCAAAGCGGCCTCCGTATCCGCCACCGCGTCGTAATCCGCCCCCTTGTAGCGACCTGTTACGTGGATGACCACCAGTCCGGCCTCGCGCCACAGGGGCAAGGCTTCGAGCACGGCCTCATTGATGGCCTTGGCCCCCCCTGACCCACCAAAAGCGAGTACGACCTTGCGGCCTTGGTCCATGCCCAATTTTTCCCGCGCGGCCGTTCGATCGAGGTGCAAGAAAGAGCGGCGCACTGGATAGCCGACCACGGCCACTTTCTTCGCGTCGAACCAGCGCCCCGCCTGCTCAAACGCCACGCCGATTCGCTGTGCTAGCCGCCCGGTAACTTGGTTCAAAAGCCCGGGATAGGCATTCGGCTCGTAGATAAAGACGCGGGCGCGAGAAAGGCCGACCTGGGCCAGCACCCCGTGTGCAAAGAGGATCGGGGCGCTGACAAAGCCGCCCGTGCTGATGATAATTTGTGGCCGGTAGCGCAAGAGGATGAGCATCCCTTGGATGACCCCGACCACGAGCGCGATGGCAAATAGCAACAGGGGCACAAGAGAACGAGTCCGCGGGAAGGAGCGGGCTCGCACAAAGCGGATGCGGTATCCCTGATCGGGCACGACCCAAGCATCCAGCCTGTCTCGATGGCCTACGTAGAGGAATTCGGCGTCTGCTCGCGTCTGCCGAATTTCGTTGGCAATGGCCAAGGCCGGGTACACGTGGCCACCTGTGCCGCCACCGGTGAGCAAGTACTTCATTAATTCAAGTAAGATGTTTTATGGTTTAGACCAATGAGTGTGCCCGCCTGTACTCTAAAGGGCTATGGTCTAATATAGAAGCAGTTGGTCTAGGTGTCTAACACTTATTGGTAGGACTCGGTGCGGTCGCCGCCGGGATGCTTATGTGCTGTCTCGTTACGTAGCTAACCGCTGGCGACACGAGAAAGACCACAGGCCGCAGCCACTTCGCACATGTAGAGGACGCTATTGAGGTTGGCATCAAGCACTCGACGCCAATCCGCTCTCAATGTGATTGAGGTGCTCGTCGAGCTTCTGGTGCGATTGAGGTTGGCATCAAGCACTCGACGCCAATCCGCTAGCACCATATCGGCTACGAACTGCTCGCCGATGGTGATACCGGCGTTGTTGACCAAGATATTCAACCCACCCAGTTCTCCAGCCACGCGCTCGACTAGCGACTGCGCGGCCTCCGCCTCGGTTATATCGGCTGCAAAAGCAGCCCCACCCAGCTCGGCAGCCTTCTGCATGTGGTAATGCAGAGCGACCGTGGATGGGTATGCTCATAGGGGTTTGATCACCGCCAAACCCTAAAAATCGGGTCAACATTCTGAAGCATTCTCAAAAAATCGCCTTAGAACGACTGGTAGCTGACGTTTCAATCCCCTAAAAATCGGGTCAACATTCTGAAGGAAGAGACCGCCGCCAAGGCCGCCTCCAAGGCCAAAGAGGGTTTCAATCCCCTAAAAATCGGGTCAACATTCTGAAGGCGACTTGCTGCCAATGCTCGCAGGCAATACGACAAGCTGTTTCAATCCCCTAAAAATCGGGGCAACATTCTGAAGGTATGCGAGTACGCATGCGTGTCCGTAGCGGTCATCTCGTTTCAATCCCCTAAAAATCGGGTCAACATTCTGAAGTCATCATAGGTGAGCAGCAGCGTCGAGGCCGTCTGGGTCTGGGTTTCAATCCCCTAAAAATCGGGTCAACATTCTGAAGTTGAAAATGGAGTTTTACGCAGATCGCAACGAGGCGATCAGTTTCAATCCCCTAAAAATCGGGTCAACATTCTGAAGGACGACGACCTGGGGGCGGTCGCCGGCGCCAAGCTCTTGTTTCAATCCCCTAAAAATCGGGTCAACATTCTGAAGGTCGCCGCCGCTATCAGCCACGTCAACATGACGCCCCATGTTTCAATCCCCTAAAAATCGGGTCAACATTCTGAAGAGCTCATGGCGAGGGGCGGCGGGCGGTCGTAGTCGCTCGGTTTCAATCCCCTAAAAATCGGGTCAACATTCTGAAGGCAGGAGACCGAAAATGACTACGCTCGCTGACCGAATAGAGGTTTCAATCCCCTAAAAATCGGGTCAACATTCTGAAGCAAGCAGGAGGTGCGGGTCGACCGTATCTCGGCCAACCCGACGTTTCAATCCCCTAAAAATCGGGTCAACATTCTGAAGCTTGGACGCCGGACACATAAAAGCAACATCAATGTATAAGGTTTCAATCCCCTAAAAATCGGGTCAACATTCTGAAGCCCACTGATGATTCTATGCTCTTAGGGCGTGGATGAAATAGGGTTTCAATCCCCTAAAAATCGGGTCAACATTCTGAAGTGGGCGCGGCAGGCATCTTCTATCGGCCCGGTCGACAAGTTTCAATCCCCTAAAAATCGGGTCAACATTCTGAAGGCCGGTCATGCCGCCGCCCCCCACCACCGGCTTACCCGGTTTCAATCCCCTAAAAATCGGGTCAACATTCTGAAGACACGCGCCAAAAATTGGGCTGGCACTTTCCGTATTATTGTTTCAATCCCCTAAAAATCGGGTCAACATTCTGAAGGACACGCTCTGGTTTAGCTACCACCCTCACAATATCTGCCTCGGTTTCAATCCCCTAAAAATCGGGTCAACATTCTGAAGCGTTACCCTCGCCTATCTCTTTCGACGTGTCGTAGCTCGGTTTCAATCCCCTAAAAATCGGGTCAACATTCTGAAGGAGCCATGAAGAGATCGTTGTGAAACTGCGAAAAGCCAAGGGTTTCAATCCCCTAAAAATCGGGTCAACATTCTGAAGGCTGCTTGAAACCCGTAAATGTCACGAAGAAGGCATAGAGTTTCAATCCCCTAAAAATCGGGTCAACATTCTGAAGTTGTGGCTGCACCGGCGGTTGCAATAGCCCCGGTTGCTGTGGTTTCAATCCCCTAAAAATCGGGTCAACATTCTGAAGACGTCCGCAATATGCTCGCGGAGCGTCCCAACATGATGCCCCTGGTTTCAATCCCCTAAAAATCGGGTCAACATTCTGAAGAGAATCATGAGCAACGCAAAACGACATCCAAGCGCAAGGTTTCAATCCCCTAAAAATCGGGTCAACATTCTGAAGACGAGCACCGTTGGCCCACCACTGTTGGCAGCTTATTGACGTTTCAATCCCCTAAAAATCGGGTCAACATTCTGAAGCTCTGGGGGCCGTCTATGACCTCTCATACGGACTTGAAGAAGTTTCAATCCCCTAAAAATCGGGTCAACATTCTGAAGAGGAGCGTCCGGCAATCCCGCCGAAATCAAAGCAGGAGGTTTCAATCCCCTAAAAATCGGGTCAACATTCTGAAGGGCGAAATACCGCCGCCGCCACAAAGACAAAATCCAGAAGTTTCAATCCCCTAAAAATCGGGTCAACATTCTGAAGGATATGGGAGGTCTACAAGGACATGGAAGGCCGTGTACGGTTTCAATCCCCTAAAAATCGGGTCAACATTCTGAAGCCTTATAGCCATCGCTGTCCTCGCCGTCCGCCGCCAAGATGTTTCAATCCCCTAAAAATCGGGTCAACATTCTGAAGGTCAGGCGGCTGTACTCGGACGGCGTGAACGTCCCCTGTTTCAATCCCCTAAAAATCGGGTCAACATTCTGAAGGCAGGCGCGCTTTTTCGCGCTTAGCTTCGAGTAGTTGCGTTTCAATCCCCTAAAAATCGGGTCAACATTCTGAAGGTCACGGAGGCCGCGTCGAGTGCCACCGGCCTAACCAAGTTTCAATCCCCTAAAAATCGGGTCAACATTCTGAAGTTCAATGGCTTGCTCGATCTCACGGCGTTGCCCTAGGATGGGTTTCAATCCCCTAAAAATCGGGTCAACATTCTGAAGAACATCGGGGTTTTGTGTCGCGATCTTTACTATAATGGCGTTTCAATCCCCTAAAAATCGGGTCAACATTCTGAAGATTGAAAATGACTCTCTTCAAAGAGAAGTCGAGATGGGGTTTCAATCCCCTAAAAATCGGGTCAACATTCTGAAGTAGAGCAGCTCGCCCGGGCCCTCTTGGCCCTCTATGTCCTCTTGTTTCAATCCCCTAAAAATCGGGTCAACATTCTGAAGGCGGAGGGCCGCATGGCTACGCGGCTTCCATGTATAGGTTTCAATCCCCTAAAAATCGGGTCAACATTCTGAAGTCGTGGAGGGGTCAGAGCAGGGCCGCCTCAGTGAGGCCTAGTTTCAATCCCCTAAAAATCGGGTCAACATTCTGAAGCTTCCATAAGAGGACGATTAAAAATTGTGTCGCGTGTGTTGAGTTTCAATCCCCTAAAAATCGGGTCAACATTCTGAAGGGCGATGAGGATGCGCGGTTCTTAGACGCCTTTATAAATGGGTTTCAATCCCCTAAAAATCGGGTCAACATTCTGAAGCCCACATGCCTATGGTGGCGGCGACCCTCGCCCTAGAGGTTTCAATCCCCTAAAAATCGGGTCAACATTCTGAAGGGTGCCGCCCATGTCCATCAGGGGGGCACCGTACACAATATCGTTTCAATCCCCTAAAAATCGGGTCAACATTCTGAAGATCGGTAAACTCATCCAGCAGATGGCGACACCCAAGAGCAAGTTTCAATCCCCTAAAAATCGGGTCAACATTCTGAAGCACCCTCGCCGTCGCCCGCGCCGCCCAGCCCGTGCTCCGTTTCAATCCCCTAAAAATCGGGTCAACATTCTGAAGGCAGGTCAAGGCCCACGACTACCATAAACGCCTGCAGGAGTTTCAATCCCCTAAAAATCGGGTCAACATTCTGAAGGGCATACAGAGAGGTTATTATGACACGGCGCAATAAGTGGTTTCAATCCCCTAAAAATCGGGTCAACATTCTGAAGTGCCCCTTGCGTGTTGTGGATTGCGTATTGGGTTATCACCCGTTTCAATCCCCTAAAAATCGGGTCAACATTCTGAAGTTGGGACGTGGCGTCTCGGCGGTTGTACGCGGGCTTTGGTTTCAATCCCCTAAAAATCGGGTCAACATTCTGAAGGCGGCGCGATTGCGTCGTGTGCGCCGCGACCATTCCAGTGTTTCAATCCCCTAAAAATCGGGTCAACATTCTGAAGCGGAGTTTTTGAACATCCCATAGAGCGGTATTTTCCTGTGTTTCAATCCCCTAAAAATCGGGTCAACATTCTGAAGACATCGCGGCGTACGACGACCAGCGGGCGGTGGAGATGGTTTCAATCCCCTAAAAATCGGGTCAACATTCTGAAGACCGCGACACAGAAGATCACTGGGTCGCAGCTTGGCAAGTTTCAATCCCCTAAAAATCGGGTCAACATTCTGAAGCGCGGTTGACGCGCTACTGGAACGTCAGTACCTGCAGCGTTTCAATCCCCTAAAAATCGGGTCAACATTCTGAAGGTTCCACGACGAATTAGAAGAAATGTACGTCGCCTGCTAGTTTCAATCCCCTAAAAATCGGGTCAACATTCTGAAGTTGGCGGAGTGTCAATGTTACACAGGGCTTGAACGAGGGTTTCAATCCCCTAAAAATCGGGTCAACATTCTGAAGGGAGTGGCCGTTAAGACTGCCAGCGGCCAGACCATAGAGGTTTCAATCCCCTAAAAATCGGGTCAACATTCTGAAGTTCGTTTCTTTAAGACCCTCCGCGTGGCCGCCGGCACTGGGTTTCAATCCCCTAAAAATCGGGTCAACATTCTGAAGAGCGAATGCCGAATTTCTCCTTGTCTTGCAATAGTTTACAGAACCATTTTTCGTAATCCACTGGCCAATATGGACAATAACTTCTATTATGGCAGCTTTCCATTCGGTCGGGAACTCCTAATCGCATGAATTCCAATGGGTTAGACAAATTCGTAACCCCAAGGGTATAGATGGAATATCTAAGGTTACGACTGTTCATGCGATAAATACATTCTCCTCGCCAATATAGGCGACCTGTTCACCCACGCCCAAATAGACCCGCTCTTTCTCGCAAGCCGCACAGAGGCGATAGACCACCACGCTGTCTTCAGCCGGATTGATCAGGCCGGAAACCTCGGCTAAGCACCGGTCGAGAAGAGTGCGCTCGATCCGCAACTCGAATACGCTGCCCTGTACGCGGTCACCGTACCCATCCAAACAAGCGGCCACCTTATAGCGGCGTTTATTGTCAGTCACATCGTAGCATACGACAAAACGGGACATGGGCAAGACTCCTCAGCGCAGGAGCAAGGGTTGGTACGGTGTCTGGTCGCGTACGTGCGCCGCTAGGCACTCAACCTGACGATGAAGTAGTTCTTCCGGTGACATCTCTTTGCCAATCCCTGGCAGCGGAGCGTCCATAAAGGCTTCCCAAGTGCGAAAGAAAATCCGCATCCCCGCACGGGTGAGACGGACGCCACCCCGCTCGGTATCGGCCTCAAAATGTTCTGGCCGCAGTTGGCCTCGATTGCACACCCGCAGCACAAAGCGATCCACGATTGGGTGCCGCATTTCCTCTAAAAGGTCAAGGGCCAAGCTCGGCCGCCCAGAGCGGACCGTGTGCATAAAGCCGAGATAGGGATCGAAGCCGCTAGCTTCTAACAGACTCGCCAAGACATTGGCCAGCAATACGTAGCCAAACGACAGCAAGGCATTGGCCGGGTCCGGCGGTGGACGGCGCGCCCGGCCGTCAAAGCCAATCGCCCCATTGAAACCGAGCCGCAATCCCGCAAAGTAGCGTCGGGCCGCATCACCCTCAAAGCCCAGCAACGCCTCCCGGCTAGTCGCTTGTACCACGGTGTCAATCATGGCCTTGAGTTCGCCGATGGTCCGTCCCAAAGCAGGCTGGCCGCGGCGGTTGGAGCGCAAAGCCGACAACAAGCCAACCGTATTGTGGATCTTGGCTGCGACAAAAGTCTGAGCCAGTGCCAGCGCTTGAGATTCGTCGTCGGCCATGCGAAATTGCGCCAAGCGCAGGTCAGCCGTGCGCGATAGCTCCGGCACGAGGCGACCCATAAAGCGCCCATTGGCCCGCAACCAAGCCACTGCGATGCCTTGCTCCAGACAGAGTTGGAGCGCGTCGGCTGTGATGTGGACGCGCCCCACCAAAGCGATTAGTTCCAACCGATGCGGTTCGACTTCGAGCAAACGTCGCTTGCGCTCGGGTAGCGGACCCGGCCCGTCGGGGTCTTCGCTAAGCGTTACTACGACCGAGCCGACCGAACGCCGGACGACCGATCTGGGCTCGGTAACGTACAGAGTGGGCATGATATTATCTCTTGGAAGTACGAGTATCCTATGATACGTAGCCGGGCGTCCTCGTGAAGTTTGACCTATGTCTCCCTGAGGTACACGTCGTTCCTAAGACCATAGTGCCGAAGGACCAATCCAACTTCAGAAACCGAGCAACTGACGCGAACGGCACGGTTGATACGGAACTTGTAGATGCCATCAGCGTTGGTAAGTTGTCCAAATTGCAGTCCACCATCGTCCATAAGAGGTGTTCGGTCGCCATTGTTCATTTCAAGCAGATAGGAGACCTTTGCTAAAGTTTCTTGCAATTTAAGACGTGCCTGTCTATCCGCCTGCCCTCTGAATTCCTTACAGAAGGTGGTCGCGTATTCTAATCGGGGGAAATCCAATAGCTCTTCTGTCAATAAATCCGGTTTCTTCTCTTTCGTCTGATTCCAAACCAACTGTCCCCACTCCGATAACCCCGCATGAGTATTTCCATTTCCCTGTACGAATTCAAGCAGTGTTTCTGGTATGCCTCCGACTTGATCAACCGAATACAGGTGTCCAGCATCCATCAAGGCAAATTGCACCCGATGATTTTCAATCACGGTGGTGTCAATCTGAATAGGTAGGCGCGGAATCTTGATTAAGTCAGCAGTGGGTGCCTCAAATATGTATATCACCTCATCGGCGTAAAAGGTACCGAAGGTATTCATGTAACCTTGCAGACTCTTGAAGCCGCCAACGAGATTGAAGATCACGTGATGGTGATTAGCACGTCGCTGCGGTATGTTATCCGCCAGCCATTTAATGAGTTCCTTTGCCCCATTGGTGAAGGAGTCTGGGCCTTGTGTAGAAAGCCCTGTAGGAGTGTAGATATGTGCATTAAACCCCTTAGTTTGAAGGAAATCCTGAATCAATCTGCCCGTTTCCTGTCCCTGTGCAGTGTCTGTGCAGATGAGACAGTGCTCGTCATTACTGTTTTCGGGTAATTGACCTCCATAAATGCCATATATACCGTTCAATTCTGCACTGACTCGACAGTTGATTTCGACGTCATCTTCTATGAGTTTGTCCAATGCCCGCTCAGCAAGTGTGTTGATCACCATTTTCGCTTCCGGCTCTAGCTCGTCCTGTGTGAGATTCGCTGAGTCGCGCAACCTATTCCTCCAGATAGATTCGTCGGGATTATTATTATCAATAAGATTTGTCAAGATGCTCGTACCAACTGTTGATAGAACGAAACGCATGGAAGCCTCCGATAGTTAATTGGTATGTGTTCACTTCTCTAGTGTGTCAATAGTAAGGACCAACACTTTTTTATCATTTTTGGCACACATCATCTACTATCTCCCAAACGGGCGACAAACGCGGCGTGTTCGGCTGTCTCCAGTCCTTTTCTCAGTTCGGCCACAACCTGAGCCGCATTGCCCGCCAACAAAGCAGACCGGGCCAACCGCAATCCAGGAAACACCCGACTAGCAATCACGCCAGACTCATCAGACACCAAACGGATGTACTCATCTTCGTGGAGCGCAAACCAGTCGAGTTGATCGTCATACACGCGCCAGACGATATATTCCTGTACTCCGCTGCGGAGATAAACCTCCATTTTATCGTGCAGATCGTACGAAGCACTACTAGCCGCGATTTCGGCCAACAACTCGGGTGCCCCTTCTACGTAATCGTCGGTGCTAATCCGCGAATGGCCCCCCATCTCTGGCTCTAGGCGCAGCAAGGCATCCGGCTGCGGCTCGCTATCGGCCGCTAGACGAACAGTGGCGTTATCCGCGCAAAGAACCCCTGGCGTAAGCGCACTATACGTCCCTAGCCAAGTGAGCAATAATACGTGCGGCCTGCCATGCGCACGAAAGCGAACCGGTGAACCCATATATACCACTCCATTGATTAGTTCGGCCCTCTTTACATCGGGCATGGCCTCATAGCGTCGCTCAAACTCCTCCCGCGTGAGCCGGTCGCCGCTTTCCAATGGGGGCGGAGTATCGCATTGTTCGCTAGCAGGAATAGAGCGGGTGCTTTTTTGTTCAGCGGCAAATGTTTGTGAAATCTCCATAGTCGCATCCTCCAATCGCGTTTCCAATGTATTGCGCGGTGTTTGCGCCGGTTTCCTATCTCGTCGGTGCCATTGGACCGGTGCTTTTGCGAATAGAATAAATAATTATAGGTAATCTCGCCGCCGTTTTCCTCTAGACTCCAGATTACCGCCCCGGCCGGATTTTTTCTTTGACGCTAGCGGCGGTGCCCATTTGAACTGCATCCCTGTCGAGCTAGCTGAAGCGACTGTTAGTTCGACGCGCTGGCCCGGTTCGGCATCGGCGGGCACATTCTGCGAGTCTTGTATCGGGCCTTCTAACCCACTGTCAATATACTTGGCTTTCCAGCCGCCTTTCTTGGTCTTTTCTGCCAGCAATTCAGCCATAACGCGATCATTCGCTCTGGGACCGCTCTGCGGAATCGGTGAAGATTTCGCTGGTTGTGTACGTCTTCGGCCCTCGCCCATTCTTTCTTGTGGCCGCCAGAGCAGTTGCTCCTTTGTTGTCAGTGGCCCGGGCAAATCTTCCGCAGTCGGAGCCAAGGCAATCCAGCCGAGGGGAGCTACCGGCTTCTTTCCGGTTGCAATCAGCCGACGAGAACGGGGGAAGTCGTCAAGGTCAATTCGGTGCTCCTTATTTTTGCTTTTGTCTTTCCGTCCTCTTGGCGGGACGCCTATGTCAAACGCTCGGAAACATCGATCCAGTATAGGACGCCAGCCTCTATCCTCCTTGAGTGCCAGCAGCAAGGTCGTAGCCATAAAATGACTGCCCCAGCCCAAGCGTAGCGGCACCAATCCCTTGTCTATAAGGTCATTTAGCCGTTTGTAAAAGCTCTTTAGCGCACCCGTTTTGCCATATCCATGCGCGTCCTCCCAACGCAATTCAGCCGCTATCACCGCCTGAGCAAAACGTTGGGCAGCCTGCTCTATGTGGCTTATTGCGGCCTGTTCAATTTCCTTGTCCGGGGCGTCTGACGACAATAGCCCCGCCACCTCCGCCCCAAAAGCCCGCTTCACTCGTTGCTTAAAGTCAATCCACTCGTTTTGGCTAGTGTTGCGGCTGATCGCCCGCAGGAGACCACCGTCCACCTGCAAACGCAAGCGGAACGTATTGCCCGGGGCGTGCGCTTCTGCAATGAGCGGAGCTTGGTCGCCCAGCCGGGTGTTGCCACCCCGATTGCGCTGCTCGACAAAGGTGTATATCTGCGGCACGATCAATTCTGCTTCTTGGGCGTCATAGGTGTCCGAGACCGAGACTACCCGCATTAAGTCATAGTGAATATCTCCGTAGCTAACCCTCTCATCTCGTCTCGACCGTTTCCCACAGCGAAAGACGGCCTGTTCTATTTCTTGGCCGATGCGTTCTTTTAGACGATTGATAGTTCTGTTGTCACCACGGGCCTCCTCAGCTTTGCGTACCTTCTTATCAAGCGACTGCTCCAACTTCTGCCGCTCGCCTTGCCCCATTTCCTTTAAGGCCACAAAAGCAAGAGCCGTGCGCAGGGTACCTTTGAGCGAACTGCCTGGAATGAGGGGCACCTCACCGGCGTCCTTGATCTGCTCGCGCACCTGCAAATTGCGCTCAAAGCCTAGGTCGCCGCAGTAGCGTATTAAGGCCCGGTCGTTGCGGAGATCCTTCTTGAAAGCGTCGTCGACCCCAGAAAATTTCACTAGCTGCATTCCCTGCCGGAGTTGGTCGCGCTTCTTCCCTGCCAATGCAATCCGATCGGCCTGCTCGCTTACCCAAGCAGCCAACTTGTCCGCCTGTTCAGGCGTCAGCCGCTCTAGCACGGCGTCCAAGTCAACGCGAATATAGCGTTGGCCATCTACTATATAGTCGAAAGGCTCTAATTCCTTGCCGGTGCCAATGTGTACCGGCGACAGACATCGTACGATTCGTTCCATAATTTCTACTCGCTGGCCGTTTTCATGCCCACGGCAAAGGCATAGCCAAATTGTTGCACGTCGAAGGGCAGGCCGTCCGCCCGCCCTTTGACAATGGGATTGCGTCCGTACATTTGCTTGTCCGCCATAGAAGGAAAGGTCGAACCGGGCGCGAACATCAACACCGACCGTTTCCAAACGTCTTCTGTATGAAAGAAATGGCCGCCCACCTTGCCCTTGCGAACCACCAAATCGTACCACGCTTCCCTAGTTCTGAAGTGATTTATTTCGTCAGGGTGAGGATGGTACAGGGACAGAGTGATAAAGCGGTCCGATTCGGCGACGGTCGCCGTGGCCTTAAGCGGACTTTCGCCCACGGTCGCGGCAAAGTGGCCGTAGCCCACGCTATTGCCGCCGCCCCAACCGAAATCCTCCAAAAAACGGAGCGCATTTTCTACCAGATCGGCTTCTTTGCCATCAAGCAAGAAGTAGAGTGCATCAGTCCGATATTCGGGTTCGGTGAACAGGTTGCCTTCTCCATCCGTGGTGCCACTCAACCGATCAATGGTGCTGTGCAAGCGGTCGACGCACTGAGGCATCGGCACCTCGAACTTCTCCTCCCATTCATTGGACCCATAATACGAAACGTCCGAATAGTCACCCTGCAAAAACTTATTGAAGT
Source organism: Candidatus Latescibacterota bacterium (assembly GCA_965116045.1). Classification (GTDB taxonomy): domain Bacteria; phylum Latescibacterota; class UBA2968; order UBA8231; family UBA8231. Next base: position 963,270 of record OZ220478.1, read on the forward strand.
GTTCGGCGGGAATATAGCGGAGCCGCTTGTACTGTTTGAGCCGCTGGGCTTCTTCAGGGCTCAGGTCTCGCACAGGTTTCGGGGGGGGCAGCAGCGGACGGGGCAAAAAGGGTTGCCAGCCGGTGCCATCTTTGCGGCATGGGAAAGCCGAACTGATCAGGAAGGGGGGCCGGCCATCAGCAAAGGCCTTCAACAACCCTACCAGTCTCGCCTCATCAAAGACCTGACGGATCGCCCAGCAAATCAGCCCGAATAGGGTATCCGAATGCAGCTCATTGCGATAGGCCCCTCGGGATTCCAGATAGATCGCTTTCATCCATGTTCCTCTTTGCTCACCTCGTCCTCTGGCGACTTCAGCATCTTATCCCATGATTGGTAGGTAGCATCCTCTCGGTCCAACTTGAAGTCCCCGACTTCCGTAACAAAGGCGTCGTCGGCTGGCCGCTGACGGGCATTTTTCCAAGCGTCGCTACCTTCGCAGTAGTCTTGCCTACTCAGGAAAACAGGGGCAGCCATCTTCAGACGTATCTGACCGTAGCCTCGGCTGCCGTTGCCTCCCAAACTGCTGTCTTCAAGCAGGCGCAGCGCGGTTACTACATGGGCAAAATAATCAAGGTCGTTGACGTCATCTCCCATTTGGTAAACTCCATAGATCATCTCCAAATCGAATATAGAGTCCTTGACCACCCGCTCGATAAACCGAGGATTGGCCGCCGAGGTGATGCGGTCCAGGAAGTTTTCCGATTTCATCTCGGCGTAGAGCAAGTCGGTGTTCAGTTTCTCCCACATGTCTTGGGTCTGCTCGTCGGGATAAGCGTCTCGCACCAACAGCCGCGTCGGGCCACATTTGCGCGCCTCTGCGGCTGACGCTCCAAAGGGTCGACACACCTCGCAGGCCGGATCGTTGCTGGTATGAACTTTGCCATCCTTTACTTTGCCCGTAGCAAATTCCAGCAAAGAGCGCATCTTGCCCTTGAGCGAGGACCCGGGGATGTAAGGTAGGCGGCTGTGGGGATCGCGTACTACTGGGCTATCGACCCCGCCGATCTCGGCCGTGTCTTTACCCGCTCCAATGTGCATGCCGGTAAGGCACTTGATTTTTCCGCGCACGATGATATTGCCGATGAATTGAGCCATGATATTATCGTCCTCCGCTAGTTTTTCTCACGGCGATGGAATCTATGGTAGGCTACGATGGATTCCATCAGAATGAAAAAATTCTCCCGCGCTCTCCGCGTGCGCTCGGGATCGTTGCTTTGCACTATACTGTCAATCGCCTGTACCAACACATTCCGCAGGCGTTTCAACTCGTTTTGCCGACCGCTGGCATAAGCCAGTTTCGGCTTGAGAAAAATCAGACGACGATTGATGTCCTCGGGTGTGTGATCGGGCCGGCTAGCGCGGACGCGGATGTGTTGGACCGCACTGTAGATATTGCGGATCTGGTTGGTAGTAATTTTCCTTGCCAGTTCCTCGCCCAACTCTTCTCCTCGGCGGTTGATTTCCTTGGGTGAGATGGTGTTCAAATCAATGGGCGGTTCGTTGGCCCTAGTAGTCTGGTCTCGATGGCCAGCCCTTCTATTTCTTTGTCCATTCATAAATAGTCTCCTAGTTATGTGTTGAGGTTGCGCGTCTTGTACAGCACGTAGGACGCAGGTATGGCGATGTCGTCCATCAACTTTGGTTCGCAGACTAGCCTCCCTAAAACGCCTATTTTGCGGTCTTTTACTTTCTGGTCAGCGCTGATCGCCTTGCTGGTAGCCCCGCGCCGAGCTACTAAATACTTGAGCTGCATCTGTGTCCTTATCTGGGCTTGTATATTCTTCTTCTCCTTAGCAGATCGGAGCTCGGCTCCCAAACTCAATAGACGGTGGACAAACGAGCGGGGCAAGCGTTGGTCTGGGGCCGCTTCGGTCACCAAATACAAAAGGTCGTCGCCAAAGGCAAGCAATTCATCGAGCCGGTCCCAACAGACCACTTCGCCGAACAGACAAACGGCGTTCTTATTCGGGAATCCCTTGGCCCGCTCTTCCAGTTCGCCAGCGACCTCGGCAGCCCGTCCAATGGGAAAATTTGGCTTGCAGAAAAGCAGGCCGCCAGAAAAGGTCAGATTGAGGTTACAGCCACTAAATCGGTCAAAATCCCGCCGCAAGTCACGACTGAATTCAAGGGCGTTGAACCATGAACCCACGGCGAACAGGTCGTCGCCCCCGGCGTAGGTAATGTATATATGGTGTTTTTTCGCCAAGGTGTTGACATAGCCGGAGAAGAAGGTCTCTAAGTCTCGACTCAGGGTGGCTGTACGCGACAGCGAACGTTGCTTCCCCAACCCCGAAGCGAATACCGCCCCTAGGGAATCCACATCGAGGCGCACCACGCCTAAGAGCGGGTAGTTGGTGGCATTGTGCTTGGCCAGATGTGCAAAGTCCCGCGGCCCTCCATCTTCCTCGTCAACGGGAGCGTACTGGCCGAGGGGCCGGAACCCGAAGCTGAGCCTCTGTCGATTGCTCAAGTCAGTACCGGCCTGAGTCAGGAAATCGTTGGCGTTGAGCCGTTCTACATGTACGCGCTCGGTTGGAATTTTCTCGACTAGCTCGACAACCTTTTTCCAGCTATCTGCCAATTTCCAAGCGAAACCCAGTTGAGCAAATTCTCCCTTCAAGTTCTTCCCTTCAAACCGCATCAAGTACTTTGCCCGGATGATCTGGCGTCCGAGCTCCACATGACGTTCGCAGGTTGTACAGGTTTTCCCGGAGTCTTTGTCGAAATCGGCTTGGCACACCGGGCAGACGTCCATCTTCTTATCGTACTCCGGCAACTTAAACAGCGACTCATTCATCACAGAGTGAAATTTCTGCCGTTTGACCCGACCCAACTCATAGCCCGACTGCTGCATCAAACGCGGGAAATTGGCCAGCAAATCCTTATCGGCCGGGGTCGCTGCGCTCACTAGTGCCAAATCGCCCCGATGCTGGTCTATCAACCAGCCGTTGACTGTTTTTTCGGCCTCGGCCAGCTTGTTTTTCAGTTCGTCAGTATGCGGTGCCAAAATCGAAAAGTGCCCACCGCCACAGTATAGCAGGTTGGTCGGCGGCAAGTCTAGTGCGCGCAAGTAATAGTGCGCGGCGGTTTCGGCCAGCAGTATCAAAGACAGCGATCGTCCCCGCAAACGCTTGGCGGTATTTTTCGTCCCTCCTTCTTCGGCTGGGCTAGCCAATTTATAGATAAAAGACTGAATGCCCGATATGTCTCCCTGAATCAATAGAAACGGCTCCGCTTGCTGATGGGCCTCGCGCAGGCACACAGCAATTGCGGCCACCGAGCGAGCGTGATCGTAGAGCGAAATATCTGGGTGTGATTTGTAAGCTGCCGAGGCCACGCGGCTCAGGTGCTTGCGAGCTATCCCCAAGAACGTCTCGATCCAACTTGTCCAATCGCCATCGGGCATTGTTTTGACATCGGCGCAAAATTGTTCCCAAGCTCGGGCGTGCTCGTCGCGCATTTGTTCCCGGTCGGGCTGCCACTCGGCAGGCGCGACACCTGGTACGCGTTCGGGAAAGGGATCGTCGAAGTCCACCGGCCTCGGCACATACCGATACACGTCTTGTGGCGGGGCTCCCCTCCCAATGTTCACAGCCGTCAGCACACTCACCAGCGACCGCAGGGTCTGAGGGCTGCCATCTACCTGCCGCTCCCGTGCGGCCAAGTGATCTGCTTCCCGCAGGAAAGGGTCGCTCTCCTGCTCGTGGTGATGCGCAACCAACAGGCGAATCTCCTTTAAGATCGGCCGCATACAGCGGAAACGACCCAAATATTCACTGACGAAAAAATCCCCGTATGTGGTATGGCGCTTCTTCTGATTTGAGGTCCTAAACTCAAATTTGCCTATATCGTGCAGCAAGGCTCCGACGACTAACGCTTCTTTGGATACCACAGACATATCTCCTTCACAAAATTTCGTAGCGTCCCAACCCAAATCCCGTCCCCTTGCCCACGTGCAAATCCGCCCCCAGTCGCAACAGCGGCAGGAAGGGTTGCCACTCGCCAGCAAACTCCACTTCGCCGACCAACCCGCCCAATTTCATTTTCCTTTCCTGCCGCTGCGAATACCGTTCCCAGTCGTGCCAGCGCAGGGTCGCCGTCTCCACCGCTACCTTCTCTGCCCGCTCAATCCACTGCCGGTAGTCCAAATCCAATTCGGCTCCACAGTGGAAACGGGCCAGATCCGAAGTGCGCCGCAACAAGGCGCGCACCAGTAGGGAAAAGTCAAGCTGGCTAGTATAGCGTCCCTCGTTTTTGAGACGGACCGGCGTACCCAAGCGCAGTTGCAGTCGCGTTCCAACCGCCGCAGTGTCAGACCCACCAACGCCGACTGGATAGTCCGACTCCAATTGTCCATTACCGGTCTGATATATGCACTTATCTTCGCTGGTCTCAGAACCGAGGGCCATGACGCGCTGCAAAGCAACTTTGCCCCGCCCGACCCCTATTCCTCGGCTTCCCATTTCCTCAAAGGCGTAGATGAAGTACGGCAGGTAATCCAAGGCGCGCCCCACCAAAACCAGCCCGACCCGTAGCTCGGCTCCCGGCTCGTAGAGCTCCCGCGTCTCCTCAGGCGGTTCAATCACAAAAGGATGCGGCGCAAAAGCATATCCACGGCCGTCTCCCTCGCCACAAAACGGAGTCTCAAAAACGTAGTAATACACACATCGGTCGCTGATCAGACAAGTAGCGCAGTCCATATCCCGCTTGACGCAAACCAACCGCTTGAAGGTATGGCCAAAGGCTCCCCTAAAAGTGGACCCCTTGTAGGGGGGCAACTTCAATCGGTCGACCGCGGTCATCTCCAAACGGAAGCGGGCGTAGCGGATTTTGCGTAGTTCGTTTAGCATATTTACTGGGATCACCTCCTTCAAGCGTATTTATGCGGCCTCTTCACCTCGGACACCTCGTCCAACAAAGTCCGCTCTTCCGCTACCAAAGACCAGTCCAACCTCGTCGCGATCTAAAATCCAAGCAATGGCTACCTGCGCCCGGGTCTTGTTGTGCTGTGCCCAATATCGACCTGCTACGTACTGTTGCCGCACCTCACGCTGGTGCCACCCCAAACCCTGCCACATTGCGCGTATCCCTGCTAAACTCCACGCCGATCAGGTAAATTGGCTGCTCCAAGCCGCGATACTTATCTGCGTAGCGCCGCTCCTGCAACTGCGCCAACGCCGCACCCGCTGACGACAGTTCAACCACCTTGAACTCGAACAGATAGACGGTGCTGTTGAATAAAACCGCCATATCCAGCCGCCCTTGACTGCTGCTATCCTCCACCCGAACATCCAGCCCCAACGCGGCGAAATACGAGTAAAACACGCTGGCGTAGTACCCCTCATAATTCGCAATGTCGTTGTTAGTGTACCACTCATAGGGAATGCTAGCGAAGAACGCGTGGAACAGCGTCTCCAGCCCGGCGAAGTCGCGGGCTTCCAACAGCCGATACAGCCGCATACTGTTGGCCATCTGCCGCGTCGCATCCTGCACCAAGTAGCGCAGCAGGCTGCGGTTTAGGCTCTGCCGCACCTCCCGGTTGGGATAGCCCAAGCGATAAACGGGCTCGCCGCCCATGTCCTCCTCGTCGGTTATCGTCAGGTAGCCGGTCTGGAACAGCAGTGCTTCGGTTGCGATATGATCGACATCAAAGGTCGAAAGTAACTCGTCGCTGCCGACCATCTCGCCGAGGGCGAGGGAACTGACGCGGCGCTTGAACAGCGTTTCGATCAAGAACGTAGGTGTGCCAGTCTCAAACCAATAGGCTTTGAACTCGCGGCTGTCGAACAACAGCAGGATGTCGAAGGGATTGTACACCTTTTGGTCGCCCCGCCAACGGTAGCCATTGTACCAGTCGCGGATCTGATCCCGGTCCAAGCCGGGGAGTTCCGGTGCGAATACAGCATCCAAGTCCGCTTCGGTGTAGCCGCAGATGGCCGAGTAGCGAGCGTCTAGCGTAATGTCCTTCAGGTTGTTGAGGCCGGAAAACAGGCTGACCTTGGAGAACTTGCTCACCCCGGTAATGAACGTGAAGCGGATATGTGCGTCGCTGTCCTTGATGACCGCGTAGAGGCCGCGCAGAAAGTCGCGGTTGGCGCGGGCGATTTCCGGGACCTCCAGCGCGTCGAGAATCGGTTTGTCGTATTCGTCGATCAGCACGACCACTGGTTGCCCGGCTTGGTTGTGCAGAGCCTCTAACAGAGCGGCAAAACGCCCGGAGGCCGTGACGTATTCAGCGGCAACCTCTGACTGGCGTTCAACTCCAGCCAATTGCTCCATGAGCGTGGCCTCCACATAGCCGGGCTCCTTGAAGTTGCCGCTACCGAAGCTGAGCCGCAGGACCGGATAGCGCACCGACCAATCCCAGTGATCGCGGATGTAAAGCCCTGCAAACAACGACTCATTGCCCTCAAACAGTTCCTTGAGCGTGTCCAAAAACAAGCTCTTGCCAAAGCGCCGCGGACGCGACAGGAAGTAGTGTGTGCCCTCGTCGAGCAGCCGGCGGATGTAGGCGGTTTTATCGACGTAATAGTAGGCCTCTTCGCGAATTTTGCGAAAGGTCTGAATGCCAATGGGTAGTTTGCGTTTGGTCATCGGCGCACCTCCTTCAAGCGTATTTATGCGGCCTCTTCACCTCGGATACCTCGTCTAACAAAGCCCGCTCTTCCGCTGCCAAAGACCAGTCCAAACCCGCAAATATCTCTTCGACATGCGCCGGCTCGTCGGCACCCAAAATGGGAGCACTGATCTCGTCGTGATCTAAAATCCAAGCAATGGCTACCTGCGCCGGGGTCTTGCCGTGCTGCGCCCCAATATCGATCAGCGTCTCGATGATGGTATCAACCCGCTCGGTCATGGCCTCGGCAAAGTTGTATTTGCCTGGACTCATGCCGCGCAACTTGTCCGTGCTCCACGGCGTCCCGGGCGGTGGCTCTTGCCCGCGGCGAAAGCGTCCAGAGAGCAGGCCGATGGCCAGCGGACTGTAAGTCATAATGCCCAAACCGAACTGACGGCAGATGGGCATCAGCTCCGGCTCCATCTCCCAGCGATTGAGCAGATTGTACTGATTCTGGATACAGGCAAAGGAGGCCCAGCGCTCGCGTTGCGAAATCCACAGGGCCTCGACGATCTTCCACGGCGGAAAATTCGAGCACCCCACGTAGCGCACTTTGCCCTGCCGCACCATGTCGTCGAGAGCACCCAAGGTCTCCTCCAGCGGCGTGTGCGGGTCAAAGCTGTGCAGCAAGTACAAATCGACGTAATCAGTCTGTAGCCGCTGTAGCGACGCCTCAATGCCCCGCAGCAGATTGACCCGCGACAGCCCCACGTGATTGGGGCTATTGCCCAAGGTGCCAAAAACTTTGGTCGTCAGCACCACATCCTCGCGCCGCCCCTTGATGGCTTTGCCTACCACCTGTTCGGAGCGGCCCTGTCCATACAGCGCCGTATCGATAAAATTGCAGCCCAAGTCCAAGGCTCGCTGCACCACCTCAATGCAAATCTTCTCGTCCTCTTGGCCGCGAAATGCCGCGCCCAAGCACACCTTGGACACCTTGACGCCCGCCTTACCTAAATTGCGATATTCCATAACGCTCCTCTGGTGTTAGTCTAATTGCCTGATCTCATCGAGTGCAGTCAACAAATACTCGTTGTCTTGGGGACGCAACGCCGTCAGCCGCACAAAGCCGGGCGCGTCTTGCCGCCAGCGTACGCGGATCCGCCGCTGCTCCAGCCCCACCCGCAGCCGCTCCGGCTCGATACCCTCGCAATGTACCCAAAAGAAATTTGCCGCGCTCGGATAGGCCCGCAACCACGGACGCTCGTTTAGCCCTTCATAGAGCGACTGACAATCGCTGCGGATCTGGGCGACAACCTCCTGCAAATAGCACTGGTCAGCGAGCGCGGCCTGCGCCGCCACCAACGACAGCGCATTGACCGCCCACGGCACCTGCATCTGACCGAGGGCGGCGATAACGGATTGGGGGCCAATGGCGTAGCCAACGCGCAAACCCGCCATACCGTATGCTTTGGAAAAGGTCCGCAGCACCACTAAGTTTGCTCGCTCTTGCACCCAAGGTGCGCAGCTATGGCCGGCATAATCTGCGTAGGCTTCATCGACGATGCACAGGCAATCGGGCAGTTCGTCGAGCAAACGCGCCAGTTCCGCTTCGCCGCAGAGGAGATTGCCGGTGGGATTGTTGGGTCTGCTCAGCAGCAACACGCGCACGCCCGCCTGCCGACCCGCCTCGATAAAACGCTCGGGCACCAGCGCAAAATCCTCGGCGCGCAGCGGCAGCGGGATCACTTCGGTCGCGCACCGCTGCCCCAACGCCACAAAGCGCTCGTACGACGGAAACGGAATGAGCAAGCGCTGCCGCTCTAACAGCAACCGCGCTAAAAAAAGCCATACTACCGCCTCCCCAGATCCGTTGTACACTATAAAATGATCGGGCGAAAGCCCCCAATGCGCTGCCAAATCCTCGCGCAGCGACTCGGCGCGCTCCTCGTCGCTATAGCGGCTAAAATCGCCGGTGCGAGCAAAGGCGGCCATCGCCGCCCGGACCTTGGGCGACGGCCCATACGGATTGGTCGCCGCGTCAAAACGCAGCCATTCGTCGGTCATGAGAAATTGTCCTTTGTAGTACGCTATTGATAAAAGATACCAGCGGCAACCACGTCCCTTTTGCCTTATACTGTTAAATATCATGTCGACCAACGCCAAAAAACCAATCATCGCCTGGGCCTTGTACGACTGGGCCAATTCGGCTTTTGCCACCACGGTCATAGCCGCCTTCTTCCCGGTGTTTTTCAAGTCCTACTGGAGCGCCGGCCGCGACGTCACGGAGAGCACCTTCCAACTGGGGCTAGCCAACTCGCTCAGCAGCCTGATCGTCGTGCTGCTAGCTCCTCTCTTAGGAGCTATTGCCGACCAAGGCGGCACCCGGCGCAAGTTCCTGTTTGCCTTCGCCTTCTTGGGCGTCCTCGCCACGGGGTGCCTCTACCTGGTAGGCCAAGGCGCGTGGGAGGTGGCGGTTGTGGTCTATGTCTTGGCTGCGGTCGGCTTCTCGGGGAGCAATACCTTTTACGACGCACTGCTCGTGGAGGTGGCCGGACGCGATAAGTCAGACTCGATCTCGGCGCTCGGATACGGCCTCGGCTATCTCGGCGGCGGCTTGCTGTTTGCGCTCAATGTAGTGATGGTCCTCCACCCCACGACCTTTGGCTTGGCCGATGCCAGCGAGGCCGTGCGCACGTCCTTTTTGCTAGTCGCCATCTGGTGGGCTGGCTTTTCGCTGCCGCTCTTTTTGTGGGTCGAAGAATCGCCGCCCGCGCACACCCATCGCGGCTGGAGCGCAATCGCGGCCGGCTATCGGCAACTCATCTTGACCGGCCGCGACATCCGGCAGCTCCGCACCACCTTTGTCTTCCTCATTGGCTACTGGCTGTACATCGACGGCGTCGACACCATCATCCGCATGGCCATCGACTACGGCTTATCGCTGGGCTTGGCGACCAACGACCTGCTCCTCGCTTTGGGCATTACCCAGTTCGTGGGCTTCCCTGCGGCCATTGCCTTTGGCTGGCTCGGCGAGCGGATCGGCACGCGCAAGGGGCTGTTCATCGGCTTAGCTGTCTATATTGCGGCGACGATCTGGGGCTACTTTTTAGATGCCGTCTGGGAATTTTACGCCTTGGCCGCCACTGTCGGTCTAGTCCAAGGCGGAGTGCAAGCCCTGAGCCGCTCGCTTTATTCGCGGCTCATTCCTCGCGACCGCGCGGCCGAATTCTTCGGCTTTTACAACATGCTGGGCAAATTCGCCGCGGTCATCGGCCCGGTGCTGGTGGGCTGGATTGGGGTACTAACCGGCAGCCCGCGTTTGGGGATTTTGTCGATCGTCTTCCTCTTCGTCGCGGGCGGCGTCTTGCTCTACTTCGTCGATGAGGAGCGAGGCACGGCTGCTGCCCGCGCCCTTGAGGGCACTTAGCAAAACCGACCCGTAGAGCTGGCCGTTCTCCACCTTGGGCGGCACAAAAGGCAGATGAACCGTGTCCAAATGTCCAGCGAATTGCAACACCCGCCCGGGTTGGCTTGCGGCCGCTCCACGGCAAACCCATCCGCAGCCAATATGGCCTCTAACGCATCAGCCACCGCGCCGGCATCCAGCGTTGGGCTGGGCACCGCAATCAACTTCTTGGCCGTATCAATTAGGCGTCGATCATCAATGGCCTGTAGTTACGTGGTCTTCCATCCTTGGCATTCCTTTACCCAACTTGAGATTTAGTTGTATCGGCCTCGGCCTCGCCTCGCGGACAGAACCACCCGCGCTCCCAAGGCGACCCACTACAACTTTCCTCAATCGCTTCCAGCCGCTGCGCCTCGGCGCGCTTCCACGGCTCCTCGGGCAGATCGGCTGGCCCTTGGGGATGGCTCATCCCGCAACCGATCAATGCCATGCAGAGCATCCACTTTCTCGCCATTCTAACCTCCGTTGCTCGCCGCTGACAATCTCCGTACTTTGGCCCCATTCGCAAAGGAGCAGACCTGACTACGGCATTGTCTACAACTGGGACGGCGCACAAAAGCCACAGCCATGCAGTATCACGGCCAAGGCGCGACCGGTATATACGCCTTCAACTGGTATGCCGACCGCAATTCAAAGCGCGACTTACTCCTAACCGATGTCGAGGTATTAATCCGCTACGGCTAGGACCGTCTAGCGCCCGTAGCGCAGGCCCAAGAAAAAACCCGGCCAGACAAAAAGCCCCTCCTCCCATTCCTGCTCGTAGCGACTGCCCGACTCAATCAGCCGCAAGTGGCCATCGGTCCACAATTGGTTCAGGGAGATGCCGCCAAACAGCGCCAAATGGCTGTGCAAAGAGCGCCCGGTCTCAAGTTTGACCCGCGCCAGATAGTTGTCTTTAGCCAAGCGGTCTAGGCCAAAGTTCACGGCGGGCAGCCAAAACCCAATGTCCGCCCGGTAATCGTCATTGAGGTCGCGGCTGATCCGGTAGGTGTGTACATCAAGGCCGAGGAAGAACCGCTGCCAACGCTTTTGCATCCCACCGCCGAGGCCGACAGCCCAGCGTCGCTGGTCGGCCTTGTCGGTAAAGCCCATAGTAAAAGCAGTGTAAAACGAGCGGCTGCCCGAGGCGATGGTGAACATGGTAAAGCCGACTTCGTCGCGCCAAGTGCTGAGATTGAAAAGCCCGCTGCGCGAGTAGTTGATTAGCCCGATGGGCAGGCCGCCTTCGATGTGGCCGGAAAGGTTGACCACGCCGATCTGCCACCCCTTGACCTCGCTCGCCACGTTCAATAATCCGACCTGACCGCCCTTGACCTCGCCGACAAAATTGGTAACTCCAGCGAGTTGCCAACCGCGAATCCTGCCGACGAGGTTGATCGTTTGCGCCGCCTGCCAGCCGCGCACTTGCGAAGCAATGTTGATCAGCCCCACCTGTCCGCCCTGCAACGGCCCCATCGCCCAGTTGACGCCGACGACGGAGGCCTGCAAGCCATCGACTTCTTTGAGCGCCAAGTTGCCCAACCAGCTGATCTGATTGCCGGTCCGCTCACGCGCTTGGTTGACCAGCCAAGCGAACTGAACGCCGCGAAACGCTTTGTCCTGCGTATTGGTCAACAGCCCCAGCGACAGAGTATGGCCCTCGCGGGTGGCAACCTCGAGCTGGCGTCCCAAGGTAATCCGCCGCCCCGAACCGCCGCGCAGCTTCGTTTCCTCTGGGTTCAAGAAGCGAAAGTCGCTGGGGCGCACCGCGGCGAAAGTGCCTTCGGTCAAAACCAATTCGGCCCAGCGCCAGTCCTGGTCCCACGTTTCCAAAAACAGCGTATAAGCCCCGGGCACCAATCCCAACTCGACCTCTCGCCCAGGGGATTTGTTTAGTTCGGCGACTAGGCGCTGTTGGGCATTGTGGATAGATACTCGACCGGCGAGCGCCTCGTCCAGCGACAGACCCGCAGCGTTGTGCCGCACCTCGGTCATCACCACGCCGCCCGTACCCCGCATCTGGCCCTCATAGGCTGGGTGCTGAGTCCCCCCCACAGTGCCGAGCGTCCGCGCCCGCGTCTCGTCGAATGCGAACTGGTACGCCTCGTGCAGCGTCACCCGACCATCGCCGGTAACGTCGGCTGCGCCGCGCATCCCGGAAATTAGATAGTGAGTAAAAAAGGACGCTTCAATCAGGTCCGACTCTTGCGCCGCTTCGTCGGCCGAACTCGAGGTGAGGAAGGCGTAGCCTCGCATGTCAAAGGATTCATCCACCAAAAAGGGCGGCTTGGGCTTGCCGCCCTTGATGCGGGTTATGCTCCCAGAGTTGCAGGCGTCGAGGACGGCAATGCGGACAGCGGCGTTGGCCGTCTTCAGCGAGTCGAGTAACTGCTGGTAGCCGAGGTGATCGCCGGCCAACAGCAGGCCCTCTTCGTCGGCGTGGCCCGAGTAGTACAGCAGTACCTCCAAGCGGTCCCCCCGTCGGCCAGCCGCCCGTACCCGCCGGCCCAAGTCGGCCAATCCCTGCTCAAAGGCCGCCAAGTCGGGATCGCGCAACAGCAACACATCGGCTGGGTCCAATCCCCCCATCTCCTGCAACACCTCGACGAATTGTTCCGCATCCGAGACCGCGTAGCGCAGCAACTCGCGATCCACCCCGCCGTTATTAGCTCCGGCCGCCAGTATCAACCGACGCACTTCCGCCGCCGCCGGCTGGGATAGCCCCACCGCGACAACGACCAGCAGGACGCGCACCAAAAGAGACATGGGGCTAAGGCTGGCTAGGTTTTTTTACGGTGAATCGGAACAGCCGGACGTCGTCCCCCAACGCCTCATCGCCAGCGGCCAGTTTGGCCTTGAACGCCGCTAGGCCAAATCGACGATCAGCCGCCAGCAAATAAAACCGCTCCCACAGCGGCGCGTCGTCCAGTTCGTAGGCAACATCGAGGGTGTCTTGCGCCGCCAGCGGCACGGCCTCTGCTCCAGTCGCTGGCAGGTGCTGAGTTACAGTACCGCGCCCATCAACGGATAAAATCGCCCCGTACTGCAAGCCACCCGAGCGGTAGGCGAGCTGTACCACGTCCCCACTTTGGGCCAATGCTTCGTCCGGCAGGCGTTCCACACCGCTGGCCAGTTTGCGGAAAACCAGCAAGCGCGGCTCCTGTTCGCTGCCCTTGATGCGCGTCACAGGTACTGCTGGGTCCTCTCGATCGAGGAGAGTGGGCACCGCCACCACCGCCAGGATCAGGGCCACGGCCGGCACGGCCCAAAGGCGATACCCACTCCACGTTCGTTGGACGCGCCGACCCGGCGCCCGCTTGAGTTTTAGCTCGATCTGGCCGCACATCCATTCGGGTGGGTAGCGCCGATGCAATTCCTCGTTAGATCGCTCTAGGGCTGCTAGCCGCTGCGCGAGTTCTGGCTCGTCCGCCAACCGGCGTTCCAAGTCCACTAACTCGTCGTCAGTTCCCTCGCGCAGCAGATAGCACTCTAGCTGGTAGTCACTTATGGGACGCTGGTCTTGCTGGTTCATGGCTTCTCCATCTCTTGCAGCGATGCGCGCAGGCCGAGTAACCGCTTGCGCACACCGGACACGGACATGCCCACTTCCTTGGCTACCTCCTCCAAGGTCATGCCATCCACGTAGTATAAGACGGCCATCGTGCGCGTCGACTCAAGTTGTTGGCCAAAGAGCTTGGCGAGCGCAGTACGCGCATCTATCTGGCCCTCGGCGTCCTTGCAGCAGGCTATCTGCTCCAACAGCGTCGAGTCGGCTGTGGTCTTCCGTCGCCGGGTATCGCGGATGCGATTGAGGCAGAGATTGGTGGCCATGCGATAGAGCAGGCTAGAAGGCGCGTCGTCCCGTAGGCGGTCGCGCCGCGTCAATAGCCGCACAAAGACATCTTGAGTGGCGTCGAGCGCTTGGTCCTCGTCGCGCAAAAGCTGCCGACAACGACGCATGACCATCGGTCCGTAGCGACGGTACAGTATATCTACGTCCATGTATCCCCTGGCGGTGTACTACTTAAACACCTACGGTGGCGCGGAGTGTTACTGCTGCTGCGCCCAATTGTGTCCCAACGCATTCAATTTACAAGATGCTGCTTGCAAACGGCACTAAACAACAAGAGCCGACGGTCCATGGCCGTCGGCTCTTGCAATCTCGCGTAAAAATTACTTCCCCGCTTAGAAGACCTAGGCGGTAAAAAACGCCACGACGGTCCAGCACAAAGCCGCCGCGCCCGCCGCAAGCGTCGCCTGCGGAATTTGCGTCTTGACGTGATCCATCAGGTCGCAGCCCGTACACATGGAACTAAGCACGGTAGTATCTGAAATCGGCGAGCACTGGTCGCCGTACACACTGCCGTCCATGACCGCAGCAAAGCACAAGGTCATAAAAAGCTCTGGATGCGCCAGCCCATGGGCCCCGGCCACCGCCCAAGCCAGTGGCATCGCCAGCGGAAAGGCCACCGCATAAGTGCCCCAACTCGTGCCGGTGGAAAAGGCAATGGCCATCGTCAGAAATTGCAGCAGGACCGGCAGGAGGAAATACGGAATGGTCTCGCCGAGCTGTTCGACCAAAAAGATGCTGCCGCCGGTCTCCTTACTAATGCCGCCGATGGTGATCGCCAAGAGCAAAATGACCGAGCCGAGCACCACGCCCTTGATGCCATCGTGAAAACCGGCGATGAGGTCTCGGAGCGCCATGCCCTTGGCCAAAGCCATGCCCGCCGCCAACAGCAGCGCAATGCCAAAAGCCCACTGCACATTGGGCGATCCACTGGCGATAAAAGTGCCGACGGCAATGGCGATGAGCGTGCCCAGCGGCAAGAAGAATTCGAGGACATGCGGAGTATAGCCTTCGGGGACGTTGCTCCCTTGCAGTTCCTTGGTGCTCAGCGGATCGGCACCGGGGGCGTCGAGCTGACCGGTCGTGCGCGAGCGATGCATCGCCTCTTTGAGTTGCTTGCCCAAAAAGAGCGGTTTTTCAATGCTGAGCAGAAACGTGCCCAAGACGGCGAAAATGGCGTAAAAACAAAAGGGCACACTTTGAAAGAAGAAGGCAATGCGATCGGCTTCAGTTGCCAAGAAGCTGACGCCAGAGACGAAAATGAACGCCTGCACGTAGCCGGGCCAAGCGTTGAACGCGAGCTGGGACGCAATGGGCGAAGCCGTTGAATCCACCACGTACGCCAGTTCTTCGTGGCTGATTTTTTCTTTATCGGCAATCGGTTTGACCGTGGTGCCGACTAAGACCGTGCTGACGGTGCCGCCTTGGAAGAAGATGACCCCCAGCAGCCAAGCGACCAGTTTGGCACTTCTGGGGCCGCGCACAAAGCGCACAGTCATAAACTCGGCAAAGGCCTGAGCCGCGCCCGTGCGGGACCATATGCCCATCAGCCCGCCCAACAGCCACAAGTAAAGCAGCAAAATTCCGGCGGCGTTTTTGGTCGCTAACGAGGGGATCAGCACCTCGCCGGTGAAGTCGTAGCGGCCCATCAGCAGAGCACCAGAGATGATGCCGCCCAACAGCGAAGTGACTGGTTCTTTCGTCAGCCAGCACAACAGCACGGCCACCACCGCTGGCAGAAGCGACCAATAGCCCCAGTGGCGCTTGGCTATCAGTTTGTAGTAGCGGCCAGTCTCCGCGACAGAAACAAATTCTTCCGCGATCGGCGGAGCCGTCTTCGATCCGTGAATTTTGGCTGGGTCGAGTTGGGCTTGCGCCATAGGCACGGCTTCGAAATAGGCCGGTTTCTCGCGATAGGTATAGTATAGCTTGCCATCGTCGTCTGTTTTCACGTCCAACTCGATCCGCTCGACCGTCCACGTCGGCGCTACGCTAATACCTATGATCCACGACGAGAGCAGGGCGATGACAAAAATGGCGAAGTTGCGAATGCCTCTAGGCATGGGGTTCCTTTCGGTGTGATGGTGAATAGTAGCTTTACTTGAGCAAAAGCAGTTTGCGCGTTTGCTCCCCCCAAGGGGTTTGCAACCGATAGAAATACAAGCCCGCGGCGAGAGCGCGGTCGCCGTCGTTTATTCCATCCCAGCGCAGCGTGTATGAGCCAGCCGGATAGGTTCCCTCGGCTAAGACGGCGACCCGCTGGCCGAGAGCGTTAAAAATGGCGAGTTGGACCGCTCCTGCTTGCGGCAGGGCAAAACCAATCGCCGTGGTACTGTTAAACGGATTGGGGTAATTCTGGGCAAGCGAGAACACCGCCGGCCCTATCGCTTGCGGCTGGTGCAGCACCGCCGTGGGCGCGGAAGTCTCTGCGGCGACTAAGCGCACATCGGCTAGGTAAAACGAGCCGCGCAAGTTGCCGAACAGGCGGATGGATTCAATCGGCCCGTCGAGCCGTAAGAAGTGCGCCAGCGGAATCTCTATCGCCTGCCATTCTTTGCGCGCCAGATCCAAGCCGTCCCCTTCAAACAGCGCGACCAGCGACGACGCATCCTTATTAACCATCACATTGAAGATAGGCCGCGGCCCCCCCTCGGCATCGCCGGGATGGAAGGCCAGTCGCAAGGCGCGGTACCCTACCGGATCGACTGGAGTGAGCGGTTTGTATTCGAGGGTAAACGCCGCGGCCGTAAGCGCCTGCGCCCAAATGTCGGCAAAGACCTGTTCATTTACCGCGACATTGGCGGTGAATCCCTCGGTCCAGTTCTCACCGTACTGGTTGGCAAAGATGATCTGGTCCGCTATTGGCAGCAGCACCAACTCCTTCACTATGGTCGTCTCTAGTGGCCCGTTTGGAGTCTGCTGGCGGATGTGAATCGGCACGGACTTCAGGCCATTAGGTACATCGGCAGAAACCGTTCCCGTTAGTTGGTACAGTCCCGCGCCGATTCGCTCTAACGCGATCTCGGCGCCACCCCCCAGCGCGCTTAGGTCGGCTACAACTTCGGGCCCAGAGCCATCGGGCACCGGGCTAGTCACGCGCAGACGCTCATGTAGGACCAACTCGGTCCCGGCTATGGCAGAGTCCGGCAACGCGCTCTGCCAATCGGCCCTCAGGCGCGGCGGCGGAAACAAAGCACTGACTAGTTCGATGTCGTCGAGTTGGAACGCGCCGCGCAGATTGCCGAAGAAACGAATGGACTCAATCGGCTCTTCCAGCGGCGCGAAAGCCCACAGCGGCACTTCCACCGTCTGCCAATCGGCCCGCGCCATGTCAATGCCGCGGAAAAACCCATTGATTAGCGGTTCGATCTGGCGCGGATTCTCGTTGAGTTGCACGGAAAACGCCCCCCGCAAACCGACCACCGCATCGCCGGGGTGGAAAGCAAAGCGCAAAGCGCGATAACCAGCGGGTTTTACCGGCGCGGCAGGCAGCAATTCCAAAGTGAAGCCGCGCGTTGCCACCGTTAGCGGCGTCCCCGCTGACATCGCCAGATCCGCTCCGGCGGTAAAGCCTAGGTGCCAACCAGCACCCATTCCCCCAGCGAAGACAACTTGATTTTCGGCGGGCATCAGTACTACGGTCCGCTTGACCTCGATTGCGGCTTTGCCTTGGCGGATGCGGAAGACGACCGCCTTGCGCCCGGTGCTCCCAGCGGCCACTAGGGTCGCCGCAAAAGGGTAAAATCCCGGCGCGGCTTCGGTCAGCACTTGGTCCGGCGGACCGCCCAACGCACTCAGATCTGCCGAGACGCGCAGAGGCTCCCCAGCGGCTGACACATTGCGGACGCGGATGCCACCGGCAAACTCCACCGCCGCACCCGCTACGACTGAATCGGAGAAGCTACCTTCCCACTCGGCGGCCAATGCCCCGGGCGCAAAGTAAATCTGGTGCATGCGAATGAAGCCCCGAGAAACAATGGCATTTTCTACTGCGTCGCGGCCATAGCGCGTGTAGCGGCCTATATGCGGATCGTCGGTATGGGTAAATCCCCCGTTGAGCCGCTCGGTCCACTGACCCGCCGGATCCATCGCGTAATAAAAACGCGCGTCGTACCCGACCAGCACCAGTAGGTGCCCGACCGCGGAAAAGCCGCCGTGGACGATTACTGGCCGGCCAGCGTCCAACAGCGCGTGCAATTCCCGCAACAGCCCAGTTTCGGTCGATTGGTCGCGGACGCTCAGGCCGCGCAGGACAGCTTCCTCGTTAAACACCTTTTCGAGACCTCCAGTGGTCTGCGCGACGTACGTGCCCCATTTGGCGGAAATCACGTCGGGAGTAATGTCGTCGGCTCCGTAGTACTTGAGCACCATAGCGATGCAGGTGTTTTGGCAGGAGCCGGCCGGGTTAATGCGGTTGCTCTGCTGATGAAAATAAGGCACATCGGGAATGTAGCCAGCCGCCGTCGGCCCCGCGCTGCCCCAACCGACAATGTACGCCGCTAGCCCAACTCTGTAGCACCTGTTCAACATCATCAACTCATATCCCCGATGGTTCGCTCGGCCCCAAATCCACGTCTTGGCCTCGGTGGAAATTGCGCCCCATTAGGTATTTGATATCGAGTTCCACATCGCGCACGAAAATCTCCGGCAGTGCCGGCGCGTCGCGCCGCACCAATTCGACTTTGAGCGCGTTGTGCCCTTTTTTCGGCCAGTGTTTGGCATCTAACTTAAACGCGTACCAGTACCCCGATCCCGTGCGGTAACGCGGGGCCGACATCCGGTACATCTCGTTGATCTTGCGCAACAGACTCGCGGGCAACTCCCGACCGTTGAAATAGAATTTTAGCCGATCGCGCTCGGTGTGGCCCATCACCCGCACCCGCAGCAACACTTCGTGGACCCGACCGACCTTGGCCCAACGCCGCAGATCGTCACTGACCGCTAGGACGATCGAAGCTTGGCGGCCCTTTTGCAAATAGGCCGGTAACTGCATGGTCGTCCCCGGCTCAGTGGTCGGATTGGGGAAACGCCCGGTCGTGGTCGGCACATAGTAAATTTTGTCGCGGGCGGCCATGACCTCTCGATAGGGCAATTCCCTCAGTTTCTCGTAAAAAGAAGCCTGATACGGCCAGTTCCCAAACCAGTGCGCCAAGTACAGACCATCGACGCCCTGCTCCCAGTAATTGCAAGCAGCCCCGCGCACCATCTCAATAGGTGCCTCCCCCAAGCGATCCGAGTCCACGTGACTTTGCAAAGCCGCCAATACCCGACAACCCGTGCCTTCGGCGGCGGCAACCAAGGGCTGGAGATCAAGGGTCGAATCCAGCAGTTCCGGGCCGGAAAACGCCTGGCCGATCAGCACATCGACCAGCCCTTCGCGCAGCCACGCCTCGACGTCCAAGCCGACCGCATAACACCCTTGGATGCTGTGGGGAATGCGGATGGCCAATTCGCGTTGCTGGCCGCTCTGCTTGACAGCGTGATACACCTGGCGCACCCACTCGGTCATGATTTTGCGACCCGCAGCAACCTCGTCTGGATGGAAGTAGTAAGGCTGATAGTTCATCTGTAGTTCAAAGCCATCAACCGGATATTTTTCTAGCGTCTCAGCAATCAGACCAAAGCGCTCGTCGCGGACTTCTTGGTGCTTAAAGTCGAGACAGGTGTAGCCGAGAAAATCGGTGGGCACATCGTCTTGTGCGCCGATTTCGAGATGGGCGTTGTCAAAGCGGAAGTCCGAGCAGCGCACGTCCTCTTCTCGCGGCCCGCGGCCCTGCTGCACCAACAACGTCGGATAGACCAGTTTGCCGTACTGGTGAGCGCGGTCGCAAATCAAGCGCAGGGGATCTTGTCCCTTGCGAATTAAGTCGCGGGCATTTTGGTGGGCCCGGCGAAAAATAAGATGCGGCCACCGCTTCACATTGTGGCCCCACAATTCCCCCACTTCGGTGTCGTGCAGCATAGTGCGGCCATCGCCGAGGCAAAACATGATGGCCCCAACCGGCGTACCCAACAGTTCGTCCACCCCCTGCTCGTATTCCTCCGGCTGGATCGGCGGCTCGTACATGTAAATCAGCGGGTGCCGCCCGTCGTGGTAAAACATGATCTTGGGCTTTTGCATGGGCCCGCTCCTTTAGGTCCAGTTGCGCGAATCAGGCACGGCCACCCAAGCCGACCCTTGGGCGATTGACTGTTGGCTGACGAGGCCAGGCAAGGTCATGTCCATTGCCAAGTCAATGCCAATGGCTGGTTCCTTTTCTCCGCGAATGGCCGCGACAAAGTCCTGTACCTCCCAATAGTCGCCGCCGCCATGACCGGCCGCGAGGGCTTCGGCGGGCGGGTGCTGCCAATGGTCCGGCAAAAATTCCTCGAGCGCCGCCAAGGGCTCCCAGCGCGGCTGCTCACTGCGATTGCGCAACCAGATTTTGGCGGCGGCCGCAAAACCGTCGGCCGATTCGTACGCGCCATCCGTTCCCTGCAACGCATAGTGTCCCATGTGGTGCGGGCGATCCGAGATCATATCGACCCGGATGTGCGCCAGCCCGCCGCCCGAGAGCCGACCCATCATGGTCACCGAGTCCTCCATTTCATACAAATCGCCGCGCGGGTCGCGGTAGTGATGCCCGGTGCCCACGGCGCAGACGGCCACGACTCGCTGCCCGGCAAACCACGTCAGCACCGGTCCCAAGCTGTGCGTGCCATAAGTGCAGCCGTTGACGCCTGTCTGCCAGCGCCGCCGCCAAGGCGTGCTCTCGTTGAGCTGTTTCAGTTCGTGGATATAGGCTCCTTCGGCATAGTACAGCTCGCCGAAAAAGCCGCGCTTGACCAACGCTTTTACCAGTGTGTTGGGCTTGGTGTACGCGTAATTCTCGGCCATCATATAGACAGCTCGACTGCGCCGCACTGCCCGCGTCAAATCGCGGCACTCCTCGACCGATACTCCGGCCGGCACCTCGCTGAGCACGTGGATATCGCGCTCTAAGGCTGCAATGGCTTGGGGCACATGCCACGGCATCGGCGTACCCACGACGATCGCATCCACCCCGCCAGAGCCGAGCATTGCGTCGGCATCCGTAAAAACTCGTCCAACGCCCAATTCGGCGGCGTGGCCCTCAACCGCTTCGCGGCGGATGTCGCACAGGGCGGTAAGCTCGGTGGCCGGATGGGCCAGCAAAGTAGGTACAAAGCCGCTGCCGCGGCCAGCGGCCCCTATGATGCCAACGCGTATTTTGTCCATTTCGTATGAATCTGTTTGACAACCGGCCTCAGCAACCGTACTATCGTAGGCCGTTTTTTTAACCCATTCCCTATGGGAGGAATATCATGGCTATTATACCTAATATCAGTTCGGATATCGCCGGGCCGCTCGGCGCGATCCACCTGCCCCGCCTGTGGTCCAAGCTGCGCCTGAGCGCGGCGGGCGAATTGCCGGCGGATTACCCGGAATGCGGCGCGGGCTTCGACCAAATGGTCCTCGACGGTCTCGGCATCGACCGCGATGCGGCCGTAGCCTACGTCAAGGACAACAAAGCCAGCTACATCGAATTTGAGAACTGGGTCAAGGCCCAGCGCGGCGGCTCCATTCCCCAGAGCGAAATCGACGCTTCCAACGCCGCCATCCGCGGCTACAATCACGACGACGAGACCCGCACCAGCATTCTCAGTGCGGCTGGCCTCAGCGACGATGGTAGCATCCTCGACGCGGTCAACCTCAATAACCTCGACGACTGGACTGAACTGCACAACGCCCTTAGCTAACAGGACGTCCCATTCGTCTGTCGGCCCGCTTCCGCTTTTTGGAGGCGGGCCGCTTTTGTTGCGCCGCTTTTGGCCGGTTTGTCAACGCCCTTGATAGCCTTTTACTAAGTTTGTAACCTTGTGCTAACGATCCCCTCGACGAAAGAAATCTGCCATGAAACTCGACGTCGTCAAACTAACCAAGGCATTAGTCGCCTACCCCTCGGAAAGCCAAACCAGCAACGTCGAAGTCACCCAACACATAGCCGGGCTCTTAGACCAGCTTGGTTTCCAAATAGAAGAGGTGCCCTACACCGATGAGGCAGGCGTGGCCAAGCTCTCCATCGTCGGCAAGCTGGGTACTGGAGCGGGTGGGCTGGCCTTGATGAGCCACGACGACGTCGTTCCCGCCAATCGCGCCGACGGTTGGCGGCGCGATCCCTACGAAGCCTACGAGGCCAACGGCAAGCTCTACGGCCGCGGCTCCTGCGACATGAAAGGCCCTCTCGCCGCTTCGATCTGCGCGGCGGCCCGTTTCAAGGCGGCCGATCTCAAGGCTCCAATCTACATCATCGTCACGGCTGACGAAGAAGTTCTCTTTGTCGGCGCACAAAAGGTCGCGGCCCACTCCAAGCTCTTTGCCGAAGCCAGCACCGGCTGCGGCATCATCTGCGAACCCACCAGCCTCCGCGTGGTCCACGCCCACAAAGGCTCGCTAGCCATGCAAGTTACCGCCAGAGGACGCCCCGCGCACACTAGCACCTTGAAGGGCATCAACGCGAACCTCAAGATGATTCCCTTTCTCGCGGATATGAAGAAATTCAACGAGCGAGTGCTCAGTGCGCGCCGCTACCGCAACGAGGAATTCGCGCCGCCGCATTCCGAGTGGTGCATTGGTATCAACGATCACAACCGCGCCACCAACATCTCCCCCGCCCGGAGCATCTGCACCCTCCACTATCGCCCCATGCCCGGCATTGACGTCGATGATTTGATCGACAAAACCCGCCAAAGCGCCGAAAAGCACGGCCTCGACTTTGCGCTCAAGCATCGCGGCGAACCGCTCTACACGGCCGTGGACGCCCAGCTAGTCCGCACGGCGCTCAAGCTAACGGGACGCCGCAAACCCACCACAGTAGCCTATGGCACGGATGGCGTAGCTTTTGTCGAGAAAATGCAGCAAATGATCGTCCTCGGCCCGGGCGACATCGCGCAAGCCCACACCGCCGACGAATGGATCGAAACCGACCAGCTGCACGCCAGCGTCGATCTCTACGCCCGCTTTATTGAGCACATCTGCGCTTAGGAAGCGGATCGCCCGCTTTTGGTTCCGTCAATCCCAAGAATCCACCCCAGCCAGTTTCCGCCCCACACTCGTCAACTCCGCCGTCTTTTCCTCGTAGTGCTCGCGCTCCTTGGCGTAGCGACCCAACCCGGACAAGCGCTCCTGCCAAAAGTCAGTGTGCAACCGCCGCGCCTCTTCACCGTCGCCGGCCGGACTCATGGTGATGTACTGCACCACGCGCGGCGCGGCGCCGCGATTGACGCTCGCCGTATGCGGCAAGGCTGTGCGCCAAATAACCAAGTCGCCCGCTTCCGCACCAATGCGCCGCGTTCCCAAGGCCAGCAGATCTTGCTCGCGGGGATTGGCTCCCTCTGGCAATTCGTCGAGCCACGTCTCTAGACGCTGATGAAATCCCGGCACGCAGACAAAGGCTCCCTGCTCGGCTGGCGTGTCGCTCAGATAGAGCACACCCTGTACTCCAAAGGACAAAGGACGCTTATCCAAGGATGCGTCCCAGTGCAAATTGTGTTCGGGCACCTCTTTGTCTAAGGCCGGCGGACTGATGCTGGCTCGGTCGTGGCTGACCCATAGCTTGTCCGTGCCCCAAATCTGGCTAAAGGCTCGGTGGACCCGAGGGGCCGTGCGATTGTCCCACATGGTTTGGTGGTGGTAAATCTCGACCATGATACCGCGCCGATCCGCTCGATACCACGTCCGGCGATCGGCTGGATCCATGTCGGTAAATGCCCACACCGCTCGCCCGGTGCGCTCGGCTTGGTCGCGGTCAATCACTTGGCGAGCGACCACGTATCCCTGTTCGGCAAAAAAATTCAGTTCTGCCCGGCTCAAGACATCCATGGCGATTCCCCTCGTTATAGCAATTTGCGGGCGATGAGCTCCTCGGCGATTTGCACGGCGTTTAGGGCCGCGCCTTTGCGCAACTGATCGCCGCTGACCCACAAGTCCAGCCCCGTTCCGTCGGGCCGCGAAATATCCTGGCGAATGCGCCCGACCAAGACCTCGTCGCAGCCGGCGGCCTCAATCGGCATGGGGAAATAATTCTGCTCGGGATCGTGTACTATCCGCACCCCGGCCGCCTGCGCCAAAATAGCTTCGGCCTCGGCCGCCGGAAAGGGTTCGGCAAACTCCACGTTGATCGCCTCGGAATGCGCCCGCAGCACGGGCACGCGGATGGTCGTGGCCGAGATTTGTAGCGCGTCGTCGTGGAACATCTTGCGGGTCTCGCGCACCATTTTCAGCTCTTCTTCGCAATACCCTTCCGGCCCAACAGCTGAGTCGTGCGAAAATAAGTTAAAGGCGATCGGGTGCGGGAATTCAGCCGGTTCGGCCTCCTGACCGGCGAGCACCTGCCGCGTTTGCGTTTCTAACTCCTCCATAGCCCGCGCCCCCGCGCCACTGACGGCCTGATAGGTCGAGACCACGATGCGCTTAACCCGCCGCCGCTGATAGAGCGGCCAGATCGCCACGTCCATGATGATCGTCGAACAATTCGGATTGGCGATGATGCCGCGATGCGCCGCCAAATCCTCGGGGTTGATCTCGGGCACCACCAGCGGCACGTCCGGGTCCAGGCGATAGGCCGACGTGTTATCGACGACCACCGCGCCCGCAGCCACCGCGTGCGGGTTAAACCGCTTGCTCAAACTGCCCCCGGCCGAAGCCAAGACGATATCCACGCCGACAAAGGAATCCTCCTTTAACTCCTGCACCTGAATCGAGCGGCCGTTAAAGGAAATGGTGCGCCCAGCCGAACGGGCCGAGGCCAACAGCCGCAACTCGCCGACGGGAAATTCGCGCTCGGCAAGTATTTCTAACAGCACCTGCCCTACGGCGCCGGTCGCGCCCATAATAGCTAGGTTGTACGTTTCGGTCACCGGCATTTCTCCGTTAGATAATCCATCAATACATGTCCGTGCTCTACCTGCATACTCCCCCACTCGGCCGCCCGCTCTCCATAGGTTTGCATCGAGTCGGCCTCAATCCCCGTCCCCCACAACACAAAGGGCACTGGCTCGCGGCTGTGGGTGCGCCGCGCAATGGGCGTGCGGTGGTCGGGCGTCAGTAGCACTCGATGCGGCCCCATCGACGCGAGTCCCGCCAAAATCGGGCCGACGACGCGGGCGTCAAAATCCTCAATGGCCTGTACCTTGGCTCGCGGGTCGCCGTTGTGCCCGGCTTCGTCTGGTGCCTCGACGTGGACATAGACAAAATCGGCGTGCTGCAAGGTAGCCAGCGCGTATTCGGCCTTGCCTTCGTAGTTGGTGTCGAGGTATCCGGTAATACCGGGCACCTCAATGATCGCTAAGCCCGCGCTCTTGCCGATCCCGCGCACCAAGTCGACAGCCGAGATAACGCCGCCCTGCAATCCGTAGCGCTCCGACAGAGGAGTCAGCCGCAGCGCACGCCCGGACCCCCAGAGCCACATCGCGTTGGCCGGTCGCTCCCCACGGGCAGCGCGGGCTATATTGACCGGAGCAGCCGCGAGGATGGGACCGGCCGCAGCCATAAGAGCGCAGATTTTCTCAGCCCCTGCGCCCGTAGGCTCATGCGCGGCCATGGACTCGCCCATGATGTCGTGCGGCGGATAGGTTTCCACTGCTTCTGGGCCGTGCTCCCACACCAGCAAGTGGCGATAGCCGACCCCGGGATAGAAGCGCAAAGACGGCCCACCCAACTCAGCCGCCAAGGCCCCCACCAACTCAGCCGCTTCTTCGCTGGCGATGTGGCCAGCACTGTAATCAACCAGCACGTCGCCCTCTCGGTAGATCAGGTTCAGGCGGAAAGCCACCCCGTCGTCGCCCAACTCGACGCCCATGCTCGCGGCTTCCAACGGCGCACGGCCCGTGTAATGCACCCGGCTGTCGTAGCCGAAAATTTCGAGGTTGCCGATGTCGCTACCTGGGTGCCGCTGCGCCGGGATCATCTGTACTAGTCCCCCGGCCCCTTCGCGGGCCAAGCGATCCATGCAGGGGGTAGCGGCCGCCTCCAACGGCGTCTGTCCGTCCAGTTCGTCGAGCGGATAGTCGGCCGCCCCATCGGGCACCAACACCACATAGCGCACGTTAGAGCTCCTCCATGCGGATGAGCTTGACCGCTCCCTGTACCGCGTCGAGGGTGGCCGCGGCCTGCTGCGCCCGCTGCATTGCGGCTTCGCGCGCCTCGTGGGTGACGATGACCAACGGCACGAAGCCGCCCTCAAAGTCGCGCTCCTTTTGGATGACCGAGGCAATGCTGATGCGCTCCTCAGCCAAAATGCGCGCGATATCAGCAAGCACTCCGGGTTGGTCGCGGACTAAGACGCGCATAAAGTAGCGCATCTGCACATCCTCAATGGGCACGACCGAGACGGCGTCTTCGCCCAAGATCATGTCGCCAATGGACGTGCTAGCACCGGCGGCCTTGCGCTCGACCAGCTCGACCATATCCGCCACCACGGCGCTGGCCGTGGGCAGCCGCCCAGCGCCGCGGCCGGAAAACACTTGCGGCCCGACCGCAGACCCCTGTACCTGAATGGCGTTGAATTCGTCGTGGATGTTGGCCAATAGCGCGTCTTTCGGCACCATAGCCGGATGCACCCGGGCCTCGACGCGCCCGTCCTGTTGCTTGGCAATGGCCAGCAGCTTGATCGCATACCCCAGCTCGCGGGCGTATTCAATATCACGGCTCTCAATCTGCTCGATGCCCTCGCAAAATACGTCGCGGCCCGTGCCCGTGCAGTGGCAGGCAATGCGGCAGAGGATGGCCAACTTCTGCGCGGCGTCCATGCCGCTCACATCCATAGTGGGGTCCGGCTCGGCGTAGCCTTGGGCTTGGGCTTCTTTGAGGATAGCTGCGTAGTCGCCCGCGCCGCGACTCATCCGCGTGAGCATGTAGTTTGTAGTGCCGTTGAGAATGCCGTACAGAGACTCGACCCGATTGGCGACCAAACCATTGCGCAACGAGCGGATGATCGGGATGCCGGCTGCGACGCTGGCTTCAAACATCAAATCCGCTCCATTGGCCAAGGCCAGTTCAAAAAGCTCCTCACCCCGCTCGGCGAGCAGCGCTTTGTTGGCCGTCACCACATCTTTGCCCTGCCGCAGGGCCTCGCTCACCCATTCAAAGGCCAAGGGTGCCCCCGTCAATTCCACCACCAGTTGCACCGCCGGGTCGGCGACGACCGCGCTGGCGTCGGCAGTCAACAACTCCGGTGCTATGGCGAGACTGCGCGGCTTGTCCAAGCAGCGCACCGCCACGCACCGCAAGGCAAAATCCACGTGCTTGCGCCGCCGCAGCGACGCGGGCGCATCCTGCAACAGCTCGACTACGCCGCTGCCGACCGTGCCCAAACCGATCAAACCTATTCCTACTGGCATGTTTTGCCCAATTCCTTGTTTCGCATCAAGTTAAAGCCTCTAAATATAGAGGGCGACAGACTTTTTTGGCAAGGCGGACACCCTAGTGGATAGCCGCACTGAGATAGCCTATATTTAAGGACACACACGACGATTGGAGCCGACCATTATGGATCTCAAAACCTTCAAACTAAGCCTACAAGAACAAACCCCGCCGGAGACCTCCCAAGCTCTGCAAGCCCTCTGGTACGATGCCAAGGGTCAATGGGACAAAGCCCACGAGCTAGTCCAGCAAACGCCCGACCCCATCGGGGCTTGGGTCCATGCTTATTTACACCGGGTCGAAGGCGACGAAAACAACGCCGGCTATTGGTACCGGCGAGCGCAAAAGCCCCACAGCAAGGCGTCGCTGCCCGAAGAGTGGGAAGAAATCGCCAGTGCCTTGCTCAGCGGCTAAGGCATCCGCGTCAACGCCCGCCAAGTGTGGGTCAGTTCCGCACGGTCCTGCGGATTGGCCCAAGTCGCAACGCCGACCAACACCACAAAGCAGCCCCCCCCGACAACCACCTGCAAAAAATCGCCGCCCACGTCCGCACTAACCCAGCGGCTGACCACCGCGGCGGCTCCGACACTTGCGCTAGTCCGCAGTAGGCGACCCCACGGCAGGAGCCGGTGCAAGCCACAGCGCAAGTGCCAGCCAATCGCCGCCAACAAGAAGGCCACCTGCAAGTACGTCGCCCCGGTGGTGGCCACGGCCGGGCCGAGGAAGGCCCACTCAGGGTGCGCCCCCTGCAAGTAGCGAATCAGCACCAAGCTCAAGCCGATATTGCCGCACAAATCCCCCGCGCTACTCCACAGCGCCCAGCGGGCCTTACCCATGCCTATCAGTAGCGGATTGTACGCGGCACAGCGCAGCGGCAGCATCAATAGATAGATGCGGAAGACCCAAGCCGAGCGGTCGTATTCTGGAAAGAGCCAGCCAATCAGCGGGCCAGCAAAAGCGAGCAGGAAAGCCGCCAGCGGCAACACCAACAAAGCCAAGCGCGACACCGCGCACTGCCACAGCACCAAAATCTCGTCGCGCCGGTCCGCCTGAAAGAGCCGACTGATCTCCGGGATCAACACGGCTGTCACCGCCGATAGCAGCAGACTAATCGGCACCTCAATGGCCCCGAAATGGTATTCGGCAAAAGTGCCGGCCGCGAAAAAGTACAGGATCACAAAGCGATCAACGTAGCGCGAGAGGCTGTTTATCGCGTCGTTGAACCCCACTGGACGCGCATAGCGCATCAGTTCACCCAGCCCTTCCCCGCCCCACCAGCGCCCTCCGCCCAAGGCCAAGCGCACTAGCCAGCCGATGGCGAGCAAGCGCAACCCGCCCAAACCAGAAAACAGCACGAGCACCTGCGCCGGCGTCCAGCCTAGCCCCAGAGCACCCCCTGCACCAGCAACTAAGGCACCACTCATAGCCAGTTGCAACCAAGCCAAATAGTGCTCGCGATCAGCAGCCACCAAGGCTGCTTCGGCCCCACCGGCGGCGACCGCCGCAAAGAGATAGGGCAAGAACAACAGCAGGTACGCGGCGACCTGCTCGCCATCGCTGGCTGCTTGCACCAAGACCTCGGCCAACGGCCCGCCCCACAGCCACAGACTTCCGGCCAATGCCAAACCCGACGCGGCCAAGCACAGCATCACTTGGCCGACGAGCAAGCGCGGCTCGTCCCGCCGAGGAAAGAAGTAGAGTAAACTCGTAGGCAGCCCAAACGAAAACACCGGAATCAGCGCATTGCCTACCAGCCAGACCGCGCCAAAAAGCCCGCATTCCTCCGGCGTCCAAGCGCGGGCGACCAGCGCATAAACGGCTAGGATGCTGGCGGTATTGGCCGTACGCCCGGCCGCCACAACGCCGATCTTGCGCGTCAGCCGACCCCTGCTATCCTGTCGATTCTGTCCAGCCATTTGACCGTGCCCGCGCCGCTCTGTATAGCACCGTACCTATCATTGAATTTTCTGTAGAATCCTGTCGGTCCCAGCCAAGATGCGTCTATTGCCCAGATCGCGGCAATGGCTGGCTACGCGGCTGCGCACAACGGCAAAGGTTTGGACCGCTTCGCACACTCCCACGGCTCAGTCGCCGCGGACGCCCAACATGCAAAGGAAGGCCGGTTTAGGTGCGATCTTGTTCAACAGCGCATCGGCCAAGCGCCAAGCTGCATAGGGCCAGCCAGTGCCCCCGGCCAATTCTAGCAGTTTGTTGGTCGTCAACCGCACCGCGCGTATTTCGAAGCCCTGGCCTTGGAGATAGGCCGCGAGCGTCTCCTCGTCAAAGCGGTGGAGATGCGCGTTGGCCGGCGTTGGCCGATTGCAGTGGATACACAGGTGCTCGACAATGGTCTCGCGGTATGGCACACTCACCACCAGCCGCCCGCCCGGGCGCAACACTCGCCGCGCCTCGGCTAGGGCCGCGTCAATGTCTTCGAGGTGTTCGATGACTTCGGAAAGCACGACCGCGTCGAAACACGCGGCCGCAAAGGGGAGGTAGTACAAATCGCCGACCTGATAAGCTGCTTCCGCAAAGCGGGCTTTGGCACCGGCCACCCCGACCCAGCCGATGTCCATGGCACAGACTAGGGCGCCTTGGCGATGACAGTACGCCCCCAGCCAACCCGATCCACACCCAACGTCGAGGACGCGCTCGCCGCTGTGCAAGTTGAGTAGGCGCACGAGGGTCGCCAGCCGCCGTTTTTCCGAGGCGCGTCGCTGCGGGTCCAATGCTCGCGGATCGACAATCGCCTCAGCATCGGCCTGATAGTGGGCCTTGTAGTCGCTGAGCTGGCCTTTTTGCGTTGTGTCCATTAATCAACGGTCTCTTGACAACGGCGGCACAGGCCGATACTATGCCACTCGTTACTCGTAAAATGGTCTATTGCTCAGTCCTCGCATCCTCTAACCACGGATCAAATTTCCCATGACGATTAAAATCGGCTTTGTCGGCACCGGCGGCATCGCCAACCACCATCTGCGCACTCTCGCCCAGCTCGACGAGGCCGAGTTGGTTGCCTTTTGCGACACAGTCGAAGAAAAGGCGCGCGCCGCGGCCAGCGAGTACGGTGGCCGGGCCTACGGCCACTACGAGGTCCTGTACGACAGCGAAGCACTCGACGCGGTCTATATCTGCCTGCCGCCTTTTGCCCACGCCCAGCCCGAGTTGGCGGCCATTGAGCGCGGCTTGCCCATTTTCGTGGAAAAACCCGTGGCGACTTCCCTAGCACAAGCTCGCGCCGTTGAAGCGGCCCTCCGCGCCCAAAACCTAATCAGCGCCGTGGGCTATCACTGGCGCTACATGGATACGACCGCCAAGACCATTGAACTCCTCGGCGACGAGCCGGTGGGGTTGGCCCTTGGCTGTTGGATGGGCGGTATGCCCGGGGTGTCGTGGTGGCGGGTGCTGGCCGAAAGCGGCGGCCAAATAGTCGAGCAAACCACGCATATCTTCGATTTGGCCCGCTACCTGCTCGGCGAGGTGGAAAGCGTCCACGCCATGGCCCGCACCGGCCTGATGGAAGACATACCCAACTACGATGTCCACGACGCCTCGGTCGCCAATCTCCGCTTCCAAAGCGGCGCAGTGGCCAGCATCACCTCGGCCTGTATGCTCTCCGCCGGCGGGCACGTAGGCTTAGACCTCTACCAGAAAAACCAAGTCCTGCGCATCGCCGCTGGGGCACTCACCATCGACCGCCCCAGCGGCCGCAAAGTCGTCGAACAGGGCAACAATCCGACGCAAGCCGAGGATCGCGCCTTTCTCCAAGCCGTGCAAACCGGCGATGCTAGGGGCATCCGCTGCTCCTACGCCGAGGCGGTCAAGACTTTAGCCGTAACGCTCGCGGCCACCCAATCCGCCATAACAGGGCGCGTCGTCGCGCTTTAGGCTACTCGTCTTCGATCAGATCGAAGTCGTGGATGTCCTCGCCGGCCTTGGCCGAAAGGATATCCAGCGCGGCGCAGGCGCCGTCGCCAGCCGAGATAATGGCCTGAATCTTCTTCAGACGAGTACTCCAGCCAATGACGTACAGCCCGGCGACCGCGGTGCGGCCATGGCGGTCGGCCACCAATCCATCGGCTTCTTTGGCCACGCCCAAGCTGTCGGCCAGCGGGTTGCTCGGCCCGGTAGCCAAGATCAGGTATTGGGCTTGGTGGCTTTGGCCATCAGCGGTTTCGACGACAAAGCCCCTTTCGTCCTGTTCGACGCGGCTGACTTCGACGGCCTGAATGTCCCCGCCAAAGCGGCGCACTTGTTCGCGGCCG
The DNA here is from genome assembly GCA_965116045.1 of Candidatus Latescibacterota bacterium. Classification (GTDB taxonomy): domain Bacteria; phylum Latescibacterota; class UBA2968; order UBA8231; family UBA8231. The sequence continues at coordinate 994,851 of OZ220478.1, forward strand.
ATCTGCTGGAACTCGGGTCCGGCGATCTTGGGAATGCCCAAATAATTGTACAACATGGCCTTGTGCATGAGCGTTTTGTCTTGGCCAAAGACGGTGACGCTCATATCGTTTTTGGCGAGGAAGAGCGCGGCACTCAATCCACCCGGCCCATCTCCGACGACAATAACATCCGGCATTTCTCAAACTCCTTTGGTTATTTGGTTGGCGGGCGCAAATAAGGCCGTTCCCGCGCCGGCTGTCAACTTTTCCGGCGAATACTACGCGGAGCGAATGGTTACGGGGCTGTCGGCGGATTATTCGCCTGCTGGCTCAAACACCAATTCCGGCACTACTACCTCCCAATCATCGCATTTTATGCTGTCGCGGTACTGAGGTTCCGACGCTTCGCGGCTCCAAGCCACGACGGCGAAAACCGTGGCGGATCTACATCGCGTTCCCAGTGGGGGTTCAAACGCTCGGGCAAGACGCCCCACCACCGTCCCAGACTGGTTCAGCAATTCCCAAGAGCCAGTTTTGGCAATCCGCGTTTTTAGCCGATCACCGGGCGACAGAGCGGCAATCGCACGATGCACCGAATGGTTGGCGTGGTGACGCCCCGCGAAGCTCAGATAGACTTCGCGCAGGCTAGGCCGCCGATATTGACGTGAGAGTTCCGGGGTTTCCGGCTGTACAGTGTCAGACGTGCGGTGTAAAACTGAACCGCTATGCGGAAAGGCATCCGGTAGCGGGTGCGAGTGCCCCAAGTACGCCGGTGGTTCAGGCTCCCTTGCGAAAACAGGCCGGGTGCTACCGCTGCGAAAACGCACGAGCGCCAGAGTCTGCCGGGCCCGCGTCATAGCCACATAGTAGAGCCGGCGCGGCGCGTCCGGGTCCTCGCCCCTCCCGACATTGTTCCAGCCTCCATCGAGCACGGCCACGTGGTCGAACTCCAATCCCTTGGCGCGGTGGGCGGTCAGCAGCAAGAGCCCGCGCTGGCGGCGGCGCACGTCTCTTCCCCACTCGGCCAGCCATTCAATGAAGTGATCCACCGGCATTTCCGCCGCAGTGGTTTCTAAGGAGCACTCGTCCAAGGCTTGCCGCAGCAGGTCGTTCCATGGGCCGGGCGGCTGCGCCGCCAGCCAGCTCCTCAGATCAGCATGGCCCACAATCCGCGTCTCCCGTCCGCGCAGCCACTCAACAAGCGTGCGAGTCTCTCGTAAGTGCCAGAAGCTCGGGATTTCTTCATTGCCCATCTGCACCGGGATGCGATGAATTTCGCAGAAAGCGCGTACCGATTCCAGATATTTCCATTCGCGGGCGATCACCGCGCATTTGGACCAATCCCAGGCCGACGAAAGGGCGGCAAAGCGCTGCAACTCGGCCATCGCAACTTGCGCTTGGGCGCTTGGGTCGGGGGACGCTGGCAGAATCTGTACCCGACCTTGAGCGACCGCATCCAACGCACTCCAGTCGCCGCCAAGCGGATGCTTCGCACGCGCCCGGTCAATGCGGATGGGATGTCCTGTTTTCATCCGCTGTCGAGCCGGCTCGATCAACGCATTGGCCGCTGTAATGATGTGGCTGGTGGAACGATAGTTGTCGATCAGGTAGGTGGGCTTTGGCCCGTAATCGGCTTCAAAACGGCGAATGAACTCCACCGAAGCGCCGTTGAAAGCGTAGATATTCTGATCGTCGTCGCCTACGGCGAAAAGAGTGAGTTTGCGATCTTCATCCTCTAGGGTCCGACCGGCCAAAGCCGCTATCAACTCGTATTGATCTGCGCCGATGTCTTGGTATTCATCTACGAGTATCCAGCGGAAGCCCGCGAGGATCCGTTCGCGCTGGTCGTCCGCTTCCTCCGGCTCCAGCCCCTCTCCGCGCAACAACGCTGCTGCTTGGCGCAACACCTCCCGAAATACACCGGCGTCAAGTAGTTTTCTTTCCCGCTCTTGAAAACTGATGCCGACTATCCGCATGGCCAGGGCATGACAGGTGAGCACGGTTACTCCGCGGGCGTCGTTCCCGATCAAATCCACGAGGCGTCGCCGGATCTCGACCGCGGCGTGCCGGTTGTAGGCCAAGGCTAGGATGCCGCGGGGATTTTCGCGCCTTACGCGCACCAGATAGGCGATGCGATGCACGAGCACGCGCGTCTTGCCGGAGCCGGGACCAGCGAGGACCAGCACGTTGGTCTGCTCGCGATCATCCGCGACGATGCGCTGCTGGATGGGATTCTTCAGGCTTTCGACGATCGCCCGCCACGATTCGGGCGTGGTCTGCCGCGCAATCTCCTTGTCCCGACCCGATAACCAACGGCTTAGGAAATCCTCCTCCTTTAGGCTGAAGTAGTCCATAGCCAGACGCAGGGCATCGGCCATGGTCTCAAGGCCCTGTTCGGCAAACTCCTTCATCACATGGACCTGCAAGACCTGCCCATTATAATGGAGATCGAGCGGTGCAAAGTCGGCCTTGGCAAAGCCGCGCTTCTCCTCAGTCAGCCGGATGGTCATGGCCTGACGGAATACTGCCAAACCCTTGTGCAGGCGAATGACCTCCTGCTCATGCAGCCACAAGAGGGCGCGGTCTAGCAGTTTCTCAGGATTTTTGCTCTTGAGAAACAGGTCGGCAGTAATCGCTTCCAACAGCTTGCCGAGGGTAGTCTCAGCCAGCAAGTCCGTCCCCCGACTCCCGGGCGGCAGGCAAGCGAGCAAGTGATTCAACAGGAGCTTTGCCCCATCGCGTCGGCGCGACGCGAGTTGCGCCATATCCGACCACTCGCGCCGCAGCGTCACTCGCACCGTCTCCGAGTCCCGCTGTTGCATTCCGATGCTGCCCGTGCCGCCCCCTTCGCCGCGTCCATCGCGGGCTATGCTGTTAAGAATGCGCTGTAGCCGTTCTGGCAGCGGATCGGCCACTCCCGCATCTCGCAGGGTTTGCGCGGCCACGCGCTTATGCAGGATTGAGGTATCCCCCTTGCCCATATCCGGGGCCGCCTCGCGCATATGCGCGATCAGGGCGGTCTCCAGCTCCACCGCCTCGTCAAAGCGCTTCCGCGAGTTGCGCTCCACCCCCGCGTGGACGAAGGCGGTCAGGGCCGTATCGTTGCTGGCGATGCCTAGCCGCTCCAAGTCGTACAGCGCACCGCGCACACCTTCGCCACTCAGACCGGACACGCCCATCAGTTGGTCGGTGGAGATGCCTTCGTCGGGATCGGCGTCAATCAGCGTCTCGGCAATTCTAAGCAGCCGTTGCCGGTAGTCATCAGTCATGGACGCCGGCGCCAATCGACGGCGTACTTCCTGCACCGAGCCCACCCGGAGAGACGAAGGAAACACCTGCACTTGGTTCTCTTCCCGGGTCAGTAGTACCGCCTCCTCAAGCCAAGAGACGGCCGTGCGGACGCGGGTATCATCGGTGGTGGAGTCCTGCTCAAAGACCTTTTCCTCGTCTTCGCCGAGGATCTCGCCAGCAGTGGCCACGACTTCGCCCTGCATCCGCTTCCGCCGGTCTAAGTTGCGCAACGCTCTCAGCACACCGTGAATCTCGCGTCGAGTGAGCCGCGAACGCGCTAATAGGCCGAAGTGCCAATCCACATCGTCCGACATATAGAGCAGCACACAACGCGCTGTCTGACGGTCGCGGCCGGCGCGCCCGGCCTCCTGCAAGTAGTTTTCCAGCGAGCCTGGAATGTCGGCGTGGATCACCAGTCGCACATCCGGCTTGTCAATGCCCATGCCGAAGGCATTGGTCGCCGCGATCACGCGCAACTCGCCGCTGATGAAACATTGCTGGACGCTCTTTTTCGTCTCCGGCGGCACATCGGCGTGGAAGTAATTAGCCGCTATCTCCTTGTCCTGCAGAAATTCCGCCACCTCTTCGGTCTGTCGTTTTGTCGCACAATAGACGATGGCACCACCGGGCGCATCCGGCGGCAGGTCGGCCATCAGGAGCTGATGGATATGCGCGAATTTCTCTCCCCTAGTCGTCGGCACCACGGTGAACTCTAGATTGGTGCGCTGAGCACCGCCGTCAAAAATTTTTAGTCCTGTATCCAGCTCGTCCTCGAAATGCTGCTTGATGTCCGCTACTACGTCGGGCTTGGCGGTCGCTGTCAGGCACAGCACCGGTGGGATCGGGTCTGGTCCCGCCTTTTCGCGGATGAAGCGTCCCACGTAGCGATAATCCGGTCGAAAGTCATGCCCCCACTTCGACAAGCAATGCGCCTCGTCCAGCACCCAAGCCCCGATCTCGCGTTGGTCGAGTGCCCGGCGCAGGGAACGGTTGCGCAGTTGCTCCGGCGAGATGATGAGAATACCTGCATCCCCCAAGCGCACCCGATCCAGCGCATCGGCCCGCTCGGGCATAGACAACAATCCATTGATGGCCACACACGAGTCGATTCCATGCGCCTCCAGCCCCGCCACCTGATCCGCCATGAGCGCGACCAAGGGCGAAATCACCACCGTCAGCGCACCCGTCTTGTAGTAGCGGGACAAAGCCGGGATTTGGTAGCAGAGAGATTTGCCGGTGCCAGTGGGCAGAATGCCCAAGACATGCTCCCCAGCCATGGCTGCTTCGACGATGGTCTGCTGCATGGGCTGGCCATCTTGATCGACTGGCTGCGGGCGAAAATCGTCAAAGCCGAACCAACGCTTAAGCTCTTTGCGCGGATCGTGTCTCTCTCGGCACCAAGCGCAGTTGGACTCGCCACAGGACCTATCCCGTAGTTGGCGCACCAGCTTACCGGCTTCTGGAAACTGATGTCGAACCCAAGGGGGCATCACGGAATTGCCGCCAGAAACGGACAGAAAAGCCAGCGCGTACGCCAGCGACCAGCCGCTTTGGCTGGCATTCTCGACAACAGCCCGACCGCGATTTTGACAGGCGACACCCGCAAGCTGCTCGAGGATCGCTGCGCTCGCGGCCGCGTCAGTGGGTCGGGGCGCACCCCGTATGGAGTCGAAAACAGCGTCGAATCCGGTGCCGCCGGGTCCGGTGCCGGTCAGCCAATGCCACGCTTTGAGCAAGCCACGCGGTGCATCGCGCAACGCGGTTTGCTGATCGTTGAAGACCTCTAGCGCCAGTCGGGCGTCGAGTTCCGGGTCGTTGAGTTGCCCGCGTTTGAGCTGTCCGTCCTGATAGTGTTTGACGAGGTGATGATAGGGATTGCGGGGAAAGGCGAGGGGGCTGAGCCGCAGCGTATCCACCGCCCGCAGTTTCAACAACCGGAGATCGGGCTTGGCGGCTGTCAGATGGGGCAGATCGAAAGCGATCAGATTGTGGCCGAGCAGGAAGTCCGCGCCATTGGCGAATTCGTCGAGTGCTGCCAACGCGGTTGCCAAGTCGCCATCGCGGAAGACCAGCGGTCGATCAACCGCCGGGCGCACCGCGGCAAAAGCATGAATGCGGTGGTCCTGCTTGCCGACTTCAAGGTCGAGCGAAAGGCCGCGGAATGAAAGGTTGGAGTCCATGTTCAATGACCATTGTCTTAGCCGTTGCTTTACAACCTACGCAATGGTCTCACTAGGTGAAAAGGAATCGAGACCAATTCAAATATCCCGGGCAAGGCGCAGCTAGCCGTATGCCAAGCCCCGTCGAGGAACAGCCGCTCTTTGATTTTTGCATGGTCCATAGCTGCTGTCCTCGGTTGCCCTCGGTTGGCGCAACCGATAAATTATGCACTCATATACATGCCTTTTGGCTCATCTATTACAAAGGTATCTAACTTGATTTCCCCTACAGACGACGCGCTCGTCGCACGCTGGCAATGCGAAACCGCTCCCCTCTTGCCGCTCCTGCATGCCTTCCACGACCGCGACGACTATTTATCGGAAGCAGCACTCAAGGCCGTATCAACGGGCCTGAAAATCCCCCTCGCCGAGCTTTTCGCCACCGTTACCTTTTACCACCACTTCGCTCGCCAAGCCCCCGGCCAAAGTGCCCCGCGCGTTTGCACCGGGCCGATATGCTCACTGCGCGGTGCCGACGCGCTCTGCGCCAGCCTCGCCAACGCCGCGCCCATGCCGTGCGCCGGCCGCTGCGACGATCCCATTCCAGTGCTCAAAGGCCAGCAAGTATGGGTCGGAACCAGCGCGGAGGCCCTAGCGCCGAGTCCTTCGCCCCGGCCCGCGCCCAATCCCGGCGGGTACGAAGAATGCGTCTTCGCCGACATCCGCACCCCCGGCCGCGCCACCCTGTCCGGCTATCGCCAAACCGGCGGCTATCAAGCACTGCAACAAGCCCTCGCTGGAAAGCCCGCCGATCTGTTGGCCCTCATCGCCGACAGCCAACTTTCTGGCCGGGGCGGCGCCGGCTTTCCCACCGGCCAAAAGTGGCAGGCCGTCGCCGCGGCCCCGGGCGCACCCAAAACGGTCGTCTGCAATGCCGACGAGGGCGAGCCGGGCTGCTTTAAGGACCGCGCCCTCCTCGAATGGGATCCACACGCGGTCATCGAAGGCATGCTCCTCGCCGCGTACGCCACCGGTGCAACCCGCGCCTTTATCTATCTGCGCTACGAATACCCGGAAATCCACGCCATCCTCGCCCGCGCATTGGCCGAAGCCCGCACCGCCCAATTTATCGGCCCACACATCCTCGGCAGCGATTTCTCCTGTGCGTTCCACATCCGCCGCGGTGCCGGCGCGTACATCTGCGGCGAGGAAGGCTCTTTGCTCAATAGCCTCGAAGGCAAACACCCCTATCCGCGCAATCGCCCGCCCTTTCCGGTGACACACGGTTTTGAAAACTTGCCCACAGCCGTCAATAACGTCGAAACCTTGGCCTCAGTGCCCCAGATCGTGCGACGCGGTGCGGCGTGGTATCGCTCGCTGGGCCTCGATGGCCGCCCAGGCACCAAGGTCATCAGCCTCTCAGGCGATGTGCAGCGGCCGGGCAACTACGAGATTCCCTTTGGCCTGCCCCTCGACACCTTGCTCCACGAATGGGCCGGCGGGCCGGGATCAGGTCGCCACATTCAAGCCGTTACCATGGCCGGCCTCTCGGGCGGTTTTCTCGCCGGCGACGACCTCAAGGTCCCCCTCGACGAGCCGGCGATCCGCGCCCGCGGCTCCATGCTCGGCGCGGGCGGCATCATGGCCTTTGACGACCGCCGCGACATGGTAGAAATTGCTCGCCAAGCCATGGTCTTTTTTGCCGAGGAGTCCTGCGGTAAGTGCTTTCCCTGCCGCATCGGCACCCAGCGGCTGACCGAGCGGCTGGCCGGCGAAGGGCCGGCGGACCTAGCGACTTGGCGCGACGAAGTAGAAGACATCGGCGACGTCATGAAGGCGACCAGTGCCTGCGGCCTCGGCATGGCCGCCCCCCTTATCACTGATAGCCTGCTCAAGTACTTTCTCGACCAAGTGGACCAGCGCGTCTGCGCTTAAACGAGACCTTATGGATACCAACGGTCAACAACACACCCTGACCTTAGACGGCGAAAAAGTCACCTTTGCTGCTGGCGAGACCCTGTACGAGGTTGCCCAACGCCATTGCCGCGACATTCCCACCCTCTGCTACGACCCGCGCCTAGAACCTTTTGGGGCCTGTCGGCTCTGCGTGGTCGAAGTCGAGGGAGCGCGCAATCCAATCGCCTCCTGCACGGCGCAAGCCGCACCCGGCATGGTCGTCAAAACGGCGACCGCGCCCCTTGCAAAGCACCGCAAGACGCTGCTCGAAATGGTGGTCTCGGAAAATCGCGCAGTCGCGGTGGACCCCCTGCGCGGCTACGCTTCGCAAGAGCTAACCACTCTGGCCGATCGCTACCAAGCCCGCTCGGGCCGCTTCCAAGGCGCGCAATCAGGTCAGCCGCATCCCACCGACGACAATCCCTTCATTTTGCGCGACTACGACTTGTGCATTTCGTGCAACCGCTGCGTCCGCGTCTGCGCCGAGCAGGAGGGCGACCACGCTATTGCCGCGATGGGGCGCGGCTTTGGCAAGCAGATCACCACTGAATTCAATGGCTTGCTCAAGGATTCGTCCTGCACCTTCTGCGGCCAATGCGTCCAGACCTGCCCCACCGGAGCCCTCGCCGACAAAAAAGCCCTGCGCGCCGCCGACTTGCCCGGCGAGATCGAAAAGACCCGCTCGGTCTGCCCGTATTGCGGCGTTGGCTGCTCAGTGGATCTGCTGTCCAAAGGGGATAAACTCGTCGGCATCCAACCGGCCATGGATGGCCCGGCCAACGAGGGCGCACTGTGCATCAAGGGCCAGTTTGCCTTTGACTTCGTCCAGCACCGCGACCGGCTCACGCAGCCCCTAGTCCGCGGCGCAGATGGCCAACTTCGCCCCACCGATTGGAACACCGCGCTCGACCGCGCCGCCCAAGGCTTTGCCGAGGTGCTCGCCAAACACGGCCGCTACGCCATCTACGGCGTCGCCTCTGGCCGCACGCCATCGGAGGCCAACTACTGCCTACAGAAGTTCATCCGCCGAGGCTACGGCACCCACTACATAGACAACTGTAGCCGTGCCTGACACGCCCCCACGGTTGCCGGTCTGGCAGCCACCATTGGACGCGGGGCCATGTCGAACCCTTTGGCCGACATGGACAAACCGGACCTGATCTTCTGCATCGGCACCAACATGACCGAGTGCCACCCGGTGGCGGCGACGCGCCTTAAGAAAGCCCTCAAGCGCGGGGCCAAGATGATCGTTGCCGACCCGCGCAAGATCGACCTCGCGCAGATGGCCGACCTGTACCTGCCCATCCGCGTCGGCTCGGACGTGGCCTTGCTGTTGGCCATGGCCCACGTGATCGTCCGCGACGGCCTAGTCAATCGCGCCTTTATGGAAGCGCGCACGGCCGATTTTGAGCAGTTTCTAAAACATGTCGTCGAGTTCACGCCCGAGTGGGCTGCGACCATTACCGAGGTCCCCGCCGCCGACATTGAACAGGCCGCTCGTTGGTACGGGGCCGCCGACAAAGCCGCCATCTACTACACGCTCGGCATCACCGAGCACATCTGCGGCGTCGATAACGTCCAGAGCCTGTGCAATCTCGCCCTGCTGACCGGCAACATCGGCCGCGAGGGCACTGGCATCAATCCCATGCGCGGGCAAAACAACATCCAAGGTGCCGGCGACGCCGGGGCTGTCCCATCCAATTACCCCGGCTTTCAGCCAATTGACCGGCCTGAAAACCGGGAAAAATTCACCGCGCTCTACGGACGCGAAATGGACCCGGACAAAGGCATCACCAAGGTCCAAGCACTCAATCGCTGCGGCAGCGAGATTTTTGCCATGATTATCGACGGCGAGAACACCATCGTCTCCGACCCAGACCGCCACCACTGCGAGCACGCCCTCAAGAGCCTAGATCACCTCGTGGTCATCGACATCTTCCTCACCGAGACCGCCCAGCTCGCCGACGTGGTCTTTCCGGCCAGCGCCTTTGCCGAGACCGACGGGGTCTGCGCCAACACCGAGCGCCGGGTCCAGCGCCTGCGCCAAGCCGTGCCGCCGCCCGGCGAGGCCAAGCCCGACTGGTGGATCATCAGTCAACTCGCCCAACGGTTGGGCTTTAGCGGCTTCGACTACACCTCGGCCGAGGACGTGTTCAACGAGCTGTGCGGCCTCTCGCCCATCTACGCCGGCCTCGATTGGGAGCGGATAGACAAGGGTGAGTACCACTGGCCCGTTCCCGAGAAGGGCCACCCAGGGACGCCGATTTTGCACGAGGAGACCTTCAGAAACGGCCGCGGCCTTTTCAAGATCATCCGCTACCGCGACCCGGCTGAGACCCTTTCGGCTGAGTTTCCGGTCTGGCTGACGACCGGCCGCCGACTCCAAGCCTACCACACCCGCACCCAGACTGGCCGCGCCCAAGGCATCGACTACTTACTCGCGGAAGAACGCCTCGAAGTCCACCCCGCAGACCTCGCTGCTTGGGGCCTCGAAGACGGCGACCGGTGCCGCCTGTCCAGCGCCCGGGGCACCATTGAGATCTGCGTCGAAGCCACCACCCGCTCGCCGCGCGGCACGGTCTTTGCCAGCTTCAGCTTCAACGACGTGCCGATCAACGTCCTCACCGGCTCCGGGTACGATCCGGTCACCGACACTGCTGAGCTCAAGGTCTGTCCAGTGCGCGTCGAGGGGCTAGCTGAGAGCTAGCCAGTCTCTTTGCTCAAGTAACGAGACTTAAACTTGTTTCAGGCGAGGAAGTTATGGGTGCGAAGCGGCAGCACCTGCGCGATGGTCTGAAAATGAGCGTCTTTGTGAGCGAGCACGGCACCGTGTCGGAGTGCTATAGCCGCGATGAACACATCCAAGAGCGGCACGTTACAGCCCTTATCCGCGAGCGAGCGGACTTTCTGTTCAGCCGTCAGCCAATCGCCATCGCTAGATGATAGGTGGGGCAAGGCCGCGAAGGCACTCACGATCTTCGGTGCCTCTGCCTTGCGCGCCCCGCGCAAAACCTCGGCCCGCACAGGACCGCAAATCGCCAGGCCAGCGGCGAGCCAGCGCATCAACTGCGCTCGGACTGTTTCGTCCCCATGCGGTCGGAAGAACTCAATCCAGCAAGACGTGTCTGCGAGAATCAGCACTCTTCCATCGTCTCCAACTCGTCGTTGGAATAGCGGAGCTGAACGGTCCCAGCCAGACTGGCTAGTTGGCGGAGCTTTTGCAGGCGCAAGTATTCATTTAATGCCATGCGCACTGCCGAGGCTTTGCTTTTTTGTTTTGTCGCCTGCTGGACGGCTTGGACAATTTCCGAGTCTAAGGTAACTGTTGTAGCCACGATAAAACCTCGTTGTTGTTTTTTATTTTTTCCAACAAGAATGTGAATGATTCTTGTTGAAATAACAAGCGACAAAATAACGGCGAAGGCTTGGGGACCGTTGGCATACAAGGGCAACTTTGACGCCCCGTTGCGCTTGGGCTACTGTTATGCCCTTTAACTCGCTAGGAGCCTTTCGCCATGAGTACTGCGACCCTACCCCTATTCCGCGACCAAATCCCTGCCGTCGTCGCCGAAGAAACCTCGGCCCAACGGCTGATTGTCGACGACTGGCATACCCATCTCCTCGGCCCCCAAGCCGGCCCCCAACTCTGCCTGTACGGCATTGACCAGCAGCTCGCCTATCACTACGTGCGCCGCAAGCTGTTTGCCGCAGGACACATCGACCCGGCGACCTTCTATTCGTGGCCTTTGGAAAAACAAGGCGACTTTACCTGGCAGAAGCTGTTTGCCGACGCAGTTTCCGATCCATTCGACGAAGGCTGTCGCGGCGTGGTCGTCGCACTAGAAGCCCTCGGCCTCGACTCCAACGCCGCCACCCTCGACGAGGCGCGGCAGTTCTACGCGGACACGGCCCCGCAAGAAATCCAACGCCGCTGTATGGAACTGGCGGGTGTGCGCCGCATCGTCGGCACTCAAGACGTATTCAACGACCAAGAGCGCGTCTATTACGAAAGGGGCGAGTGGGACGCGTGCTATCTGTCCGGCTACCGCCTCGACGAACTCGTCTTGCACTACCCACGCGCGGCGGCAAAGCTCAACGCCTGGGGCTACGAGGTCGGCAACGACCCCAGCCAGCCAGCCACCGCCCGAGCGATCCGGCGCTTCCTCGCCGACTGGTACGACAAGTTGCACGGCGTCGCGTACGGCGCGTGCTCGTTCCCGCCTCACTGCCAAGTCCACGACCTCAGCGGGCTGGAGGGTGCCGTCCTCCACCACTCCGTGCTACCAGCCTTGCGCGAACTCAACTTGCCCTTCTTCATGATGCCCGGCCCCATCCGCCAGCTCACACCCGAGTGGCGCGACGCCGGCGATGGCGTGGGCCTAGCCGACATGTATCCCTACCAGCAGCTAGTGCGCCGCCATCCCGACAACGCCTTCCTCATCACCCCACTCCACAACGCCAACCAGTACGACGCCAGCGTCCTCTCCTGTCACAACGACAATATCATGGTCATTGGCCATTGGTGGTTCAATTACCATCCGGGCTTAGTCGAACAGGACCTGCGGATGCGCCTAGAGATGACCGGCGACCGCTTCATCCCCTTCAACTCAGACGCTCGCGTCCTAGAAAACCTCATCCCCAAGTGGCAGCGCTTCCGCGACATCCTCGCCAAAGTCCTAAGCGAAAAATACCAAGACCTGCACGACACAGGCCGACGAGTAACCCGCGCTGGCATCGCCCAAACCCTCCAAACCCTATTCGCGCCCAATCGCTTTTCCCAACTCAGCTAAGGAGGAAACCATACTTGAGCAAAATTCTCGACTTTCGCAGTGATGCCTCGAGCCAGCCGACGCCAGCCATGCGCCGAGCTATGGCCGAGGCCCAAGTGGGCAACGACGATTTTCGCGACGATCCTACCATAAACCAGTTGGAGGAAAAAGGAGCGCACCTGCTGGGCAAAGAAGCGGCACTCTTTGTACAAAGCGGCACCATGGCCAATCTAACTGCCGTGATGTCTCACGTCGACGCCGGTGGAACCATCCTCGTAGGTGAGCGCTTTCACATATTCGACTACGAGAGCAAGGCCATGCGGCGAGTCGCCGGGGTCGAACTCGCAGTGGTGGCAGACCAGACGGGCGCGGGAAGTACTCGGCTGCTGGTCGAAGAATCAGAAGTCGAAGGGTTGGAACCGGATCTGCTTTGTCTGGAGAATTCAGTCAATACCCCCGGCGGCACCTTGATGGGGATGGAGCATCAGGGCGAGTTGGCGGAGTGGGCTGCGGAGCGCAGGATGCCAGTGCATCTCGATGGGGCGCGGTTCTTCAACGCCTGTGTTGGGTTGGGCGTTGCACCCCAAGAGTTGGCTTCCTGCGCCGATTCAGTATTCCTGGGGCTATCAAAGGTCTTAGCCGCACCATGCGGCGCCCTGCTGGTCGGTTCGGGCGAATTTATTGAACGGGCGCGACACAACCGCTGGATGCTTGGCGGCAACTGGAAGCAAGGTGGGGTCGTGGCCGCAGCCTGTCTGGCGGCTCTCGACACCACCAACGAGCGCATCGCGCAAGATCACGAGAATGCCTCGCGGCTGGCCAGCGGGCTCGACGCGGTCGAAGGATTGGCCGTCGATCTCAGTCGAGTCGTGACCAATATTCTCTACATGCAGGTGACGGAAGATCGCCTAGACCTAGCCGCCTGGTCGGACTTTATGGCCCGGCATGGCGTATTAACCGGCAGGTTCGAGGAGGAGCGGTTCTGCCGCTGGGTGACACACCCGGATATAGCGGCGGACGACATCGACCGCGCAGTAGCACTGGCAGCCGAAGCGGTCCACTGCGCCCTGGCACCCTAGGTGCGCTCGGACGGCAGCGAACCATATTCGAGCACTTGAAACTCGGACAACAACCGCTTCCCTAGGTGCGCTTTTGTAATATATTTTATTAACTAACCGCCACAGTCGAACGCGACAGTGCGCTCTATCGCTCTCCGCTAAGTTACTTTGACCTGCCCGCGTCGCTCCAAGCAAACGTTGGGGACCGGTCAAACACCGCCTAAGGATTCCAATGAACGGCTACATACACCGCGAACTACTGCCCCTCGGCGAGGACCCAACCCCCTATCGCCTGCTGACTGCGGATTGCGTTTCGATTAGCGAATTTGAAGGTCGCCCGATCCTCAAGGTCGCGTCCGAGGGCCTGACCCATCTCGCCGACCAAGCCATCCGCGACTCGGCCCACTTATTGCGCCCCGGCCACCTAGCCCAACTGCGCCGCATTCTCGACGACCCAGAAGCCTCGAGCAACGACCGCTTCGTCGCGCTCGACATGCTCAAAAACGCCAACATCGCCGCCGGTTGGGTCCTGCCGATGTGCCAAGATACGGGCACTGCTATCGTCATGGGTAAGAAGGGGCATCAGGTGTGGACCGAAGGCGACGACGAAGCCGCGCTCTCGGCCGGCATCGCTAAAGCCTATCAGGAGACCAACCTCCGCTACAGCCAACTGGCCCCCCTGAGCATGTTCGAGGAGCAAAACACCCGCACCAATCTCCCGGCCCAAATCGAGATTTTCGCCGAGCAGGGGATGGCCTACAAGTTCATGTTCATGGCCAAAGGCGGCGGCTCGGCCAACAAGAGCTTCCTCTTCCAAGAGACCCGGGCCCTACTGACCCCAGAGCGGCTGCACGCCTTTATCGACGACAAGTTGCGCATGATTGGCACGGCCGCCTGCCCGCCCTATCACCTCGCCTTAGTCATCGGCGGCACCTCGGCCGAGCACACCCTCAAGCTGGCCAAGCTCGCCAGCACCCGCTATCTCGACAGCCTACCGACCCAAGGCAATGAGTACGGCCAGGCCTTCCGCGACTTGGCTATGGAGGCCGAGGTGCTCAAGCTGAGCCAAGAGATTGGTATTGGCGCACAGTTTGGCGGCAAGTACTTCTGCCACGATGTGCGGGTCGTGCGGATGCCGCGACACGGCGCCTCTTGCCCAGTCGGGCTAGCGGTCTCTTGCTCTGCCGACCGCCAAATCCTCGCCAAAATCACCGCGGAGGGCCTGTTCCTCGAAGCCCTAGAGACCGAGCCGGTCAAATACCTACCCGAAATCAGCGCCGAACAGCTCGGCGGCGCAGTCGTCGAAATCGACCTCAACCGGCCGATGGACCAAATCCGCGCTACCCTCAGCCAACATCCGGTCAGCACTCGGCTCTCGCTGACCGGCCCCATGATCGTGGCCCGCGACATTGCCCACGCCAAGCTCAAGGAGCGGCTCGCCGCCGGCGAGGGCCTGCCCCAGTATTTCAAGGACCAATGCGTGTACTACGCCGGTCCAGCCAAAACGCCCGCAGGCTATGTGTCGGGATCGTTCGGGCCGACGACGGCCGGGCGCATGGATGGGTACGTCGATGAGTTCCAAGCGGCGGGCGGCAGCATGGTTATGTTGGCCAAAGGCAACCGCTCGCGCCAAGTCACCCAAGCCTGCGAACAACACGGCGGCTTCTACCTCGGCTCCATCGGTGGGCCAGCGGCGCGGCTGGCCCAAGACTGTATCCGCAAGGTCGAAGTCTTAGAATACCCAGAGCTGGGCATGGAAGCTATTTGGCAAATCGAGGTTGAGGACTTCCCCGCCTTTATCGTCGTCGATGACAAGGGCAACGACTTCTTCGCCCACTTTATGCGGCCCGCTCAGTAGGCCGAACGCATTTTGCAATAGGGAGAGGACTGGAGATCAAGCACATGGCTAGCATGACAATCCGCAACCTCGACGATGATCTAAAGCAGCGTCTGCGCGTCCAAGCGGCCGAACACGGACACTCGATGGAGGAGGAAGCGCGGGCGATCTTGCGAGCGGCACTCACCGAGCCTGCGTCCCCCACCAATCTGGTACACGCCATACGCGCACGATTCGCGTCCTTGGGCGGTGTGGAACTGAAAACACCGCCGCGCGAGCCGATGCGCGAGCCGCCTCAATTCGGTTAGGATTGGGGGATGATCCTACTCGACACCAACGTGATCTCGGAGTTGATGCGTCCGAAACCTGATCCCCGTGTAGCGACTTGGCTAGCCGGCCAACCCACCGCAGATGTCTTTCTTTCGGCAATCACGGAGGCCGAGCTGCGCTACGGTGTCGCCATCTTGCCAGCGGGCCAGCGCCGCGATCGAATCGCTACCTCTTAGCCTTTCGCAACGCCCCCTTGAACGCCTTATCAATCTCACCGCGTGCGACGATCGCGTCCTTCCACACATCGGGAAAACAGTCGAGCGCATAGCCCGATCCCTTCGGCCCTAGCTCGACGACAGCCCATAGCTCGGTGGCACCGCGCTGTCCCTTGACCCAATTGTAGAGCAAGTGCTTGAGGAAGTTGTCGCGCCAAGTAATAAAATCCGCGTCCAGCACTCCGCGGCCGTTGGTGACCGGCGTCTGGCAATGGCTGCCCGTAAAGGTGCGAAAGTGAATTAACTCGCTCATTTTGAGCAGGTCGGGGCGGTACTCGGAGATCCGCTCCCAGAAGTGGGTGGGCCGGAGCTGTTTGATGATCGCCGGGTGCGAGTGATCGAAATTGGTGCGTAGTTTTTCCTTGTAGCGCTTCTCGTACTGCTCGGCCAGCGCCAGCCCCTTCTCAGGAGTCTCAGTGCATGTATCGCGATGCCACTCAATCGCGGGTTTGATCTCGAGCTTCTCTCCCGCCTTCATCACCGCCCGCGCCACCGTCACCGCCTTGCGGATCTCGGTATCGTGGTCGCAGAGCTGGACGTTGATATGCTCGGCACCAGCTTCCTTAAAAGCGGCCAGTTTGGGCTCGGCTTCTTCTACCGTGGCTACATCGACTCCACCGACGAGCTGTAGTCCATGCTTGGCGCACACTTCGGCTACCTCGGGATCGGCCCCAGCGCTGAAGCCGACAAAGCCAGCGTCCTTGGCCGCGCGGACTTTGCGATCCATCGACCACTGCTTACCCGCCGATGGATAATTGGTCAACGTCCACGCGGCCGCACAGAGTTTGAGTTGCGGCCTTTTGGCCGGCCTTTTCTTGGCCATTGTCTCCTCCTTTGCATGAAAAAGTTAAACGACAATCCGCTTTGCTCCGGCATACACATTAAACCCCCGGCCGCGCAAAAATCCCAACAGCGTCATGCCCGATTCCCGCGCCAAATCCACCGCCAAGCTCGACGGTGCCGACACAGCGGCGACCACCGCAATCCCCGCCATCCGCGCCTTCTGTACGATCTCAAAGCTAGTGCGACCACTAACCATCAGGACGCTCTGGGCCGGCACCGACGCGTTGCGCAGCGCGTAGTGGCCGATGAGCTTGTCCACTGCGTTGTGCCGACCCACGTCCTCGCGCAAGACGAGCAAGTCGCCCGACCCATCAAATAGGGCCGCCGCGTGCAACGAGCCGGTTTGCTCGAATACATCCTGGGCCTGACGCATGCGGTCGCCGAGGCCGTAGAGCACGGCTAGCGACACGGTAAAATCGCCCGTCAGCGCGGGAGCCTCGCAGGCGATAGCCTCAATGCTGGCCTTGCCGCAGACCCCGCAACTCGACGAGGCATAGAAGTTGCGCTGGAGTCGCTGCCGATCAAAGACCACGCCCGCGGCCAACTTGACCTCGACGATATTCTCCTCGTTGGGTGGCTCCGCAGCCGTGCAGTACGAGATTGCGCCCAACGCCCGCGGCGATTTGATCAGCCCCTCGGTACACAAGAAACCGGCCGCCAATTCAAAGTCGTGGCGCGGGGTGCGCATGACCACCGCGATCGGCGTCTCCTCCACGCGGATTTCCAGCGGCTCCTCAACGGTCACGCAGTCGTCTTCGGCCGCTTTGTCAGCCTCGCGGAAACGCCAAATCAGTCGCTGCGTCACCCGCTGCTGCCGCTCCATCACATCGGCCCCACGCGCCGCGGCCCTCGGTCCATCGCCAGCATTGAAGCGTCGAAACTCTTTTGCATCAGCGCCAACTTGAGCGGCTGCGCTTCCGGCTCGTCCCACATGTTTTCAAACTCACCGGGGTCCTCTGCCAAGTCGTACAGCTCGCCCAAATCGCGGCCGTGATAGAGCACCAACTTATAGCGCTCGTCGCGGTACATGGTGGCAAAGGTGCCGTCGGGCGCATCGAGGGCGTCGTAGTACTCGCAGCGGACAAAATCGCGATGGGGTGCCGCGCTCTCGCCGCGCAAAATCGGCAAAAGCGAGCGACCAGTCATCCGCTCCGGCACCTTCAGCCCGGCCAGTTCCAAAAGCGTCGGTGCTTTGTCGGTCAACTCGACCAGATCGCCGCGCACCAAGCCCTGCTCAAAGTACCTCGGCCAAGAAAAAATCAGCGGCACTCGCACCAAACCCTCGTAAAAGCGACACCCTTTCTGGATTAGCCCGTGATCGCCGAGCATTTCGCCGTGGTCGGACGTAAAAATCACCACCGTGTTGTCGCGCTGGCCGGTGTCTTCGAGCGCGGCCAGCATCCGCCCTACTTGGTCGTCGATCTGCTTGATCATCGCGCAGTACGCCGCCTGCAATACGCGCACGTCAGCCCCGGGCGTCGGGCGGTCTTTGTGCCAAGGGTCGCGGATGTCGAGCGCGTCGGGTCGCCGCCCCTTGGACTGGAAATCAATGGCCGCCAGTTTTTCCTGCTGCGCCAAGTCGCTGTCGGCGAAAAGCGGCCCGGGCATGGCGGCTGGATCAAAACGGTCGCGGTAGCTCTGCGGCGGATTGAACGGCGGGTGGGGGTCGTAAACATTGACGCTGGCCAGCCAAGGACCGTCGCGTTTTTCGCTCATAAACTCAATGGTTTTCTCAGCGCACCACGTCGTCTGGTGGAACTCGGCGGGCAATCCGTGGGGATATTGCTTCATCAACTCGCCTAAGACTTCTCCCTTTTCTCGCACCCAATCGGCATAGCCGTGCCCCTGCGGCCAGTCGTCGCGGGGCGCGTGGCTGTACTCCCAATAGCGGTACCCATCGTTGACGCGCGGCTCAATGCGTTGGTAGGCGCTGGCCAAGTGCAGCTTGCCAATCAGACCGCAGTCGTACCCGGCCTCGGCTAACGTGCGCGTGACTAGCGGCGGGTGGTCGGGAAAACTGTCGAGGCCGTTGCCGTTGATGTGGACGGCGCTGGCGTACTGGCCGGTGAGAAAACTCGCACGGCTCGGCGTGCAGATCGGGCTTTGGCAATAGGCGTGCGTAAAAGCCACGCCCTCGGCGACCAGCCGATCAACGTGCGGCGTATCGACGTGGGAATAACCGAGTGCGCCGATGGTGTCGTAGCGCTGCTGATCGGTGCAGATCCAGAGGATGTTGGGAGGTGTCATATAGAAGTGTCCTTTGTTGGGATGAGAAGGAAATACTGGTCAGGCGAGGTGAAGAGGGATCCAATCGCAACTAACTTTAGGTAACTCCAACCCCTTCTACGGCAAAAACTGCGCCACCGCTGTGCTGCGCCACCGCATCTGCTGCGCCGTGGTCTCATGCGGCTTGAAGGCGCACGCGATCGCGGCAATCGGCACCCCCCGCACCTCGATCCGCTCCAAGTCGGCCACGCCGTAATCCAAAGTGTCGGCGTAGTGCAAAAGGCCCAGTTCCATCGGCTCAAAGCCCATAGCCTTGGCCATGACCGCATCCACGGCAAATACATCGGCTGACGCTGCGGCTGCCCCCATAGGCACTGCATCGGTTCCGCCGGGGCCATTGCCCTGTAGGCCCACCGTGCCATCGACGATCCCAATGTCCGGCTTGAGATACTGAGCCAAGCGGATCAAGTTCACGTTGAGCACCTCGGCTTCGCTGGGCAGGACGCGCTCGGCGTGCGAGGGATAGCCGTGCATCTTGATCCGATCTTCTTTGTGCAGCGTCCCCATGATCATGTTCTTCTGGGCCAACGTAACCACGCACACGTCGTGAGTCTTGGCCACAGCCACCGAAATGGTGCAGGGGCATTCGAGCACTACGCTCGGCATCCGCACCGTCGCCTCAACGCCGCCGGCCATGTGAATTGTGGTTTCTTCCCATCGCGTCTCCTGGTGCAGATCGACCAAGCGAATCGGCACCGCGTATTCTTCGCTTAGGGCGTCATAGCCGAAGTTGGCAAACGCCTCACCCGAATACTTCTCGTTGCCCCCTTCGGCAATGACGATCTCCTTGGGCGGCTGCGGCGTACTGAGCAAAAAGTCGATGGCACCGCGCATGGCGTCGGCGTGGGTCGAGGCGAGGGCATTTTCGCTAGACAGGAAGTTTGGTTTGAGCATCACTTGCGCCGCCAACTTGGGCTCGATGTCCTCCCGCACCCAATCTAGCGCTTGATATATGTTGGCTCGCCGCGCACCAGCGCGTACCAAACCCACTCGGGCTGTGTCCATATCGCAGGTCTCCTTGGTTGATCGTGCCTTGCCCGCTCTTTGGCCTCAATGTATCATTTCTCTTTCTCCTAATCAATCTGCGTCTATGCGTCTGACCTTTGAAGAAGGCACCTTACTTCTGCGCGACTATCGGGGCGTGGACGCGCCCCCGGCCTTTGTCTGGGATGGGCGCGTCGATCACTGGCGCGCCCAAGCCCACTTCTACCGCGAAAGCGTCGCACACCTCAAACGGCACGGCGTCGCCTTTGAGAATACAGCTCCGCGCTACAACACCTTGGCCCTACAACTGCACACCGCGCCTGAGCCGCACCCACACCAAGCCGAAAGTATCGCCGCTTGGCAACAGCACGGCGGGCGCGGCGTGGTCGTCTTGCCCACCGGTACGGGCAAGTCGCAAGTCGCGCTCATGGCGATGGTAGAAATCCAGCGCAGCACCCTCGTCGTCGCGCCGACCATCGACCTGATGAATCAGTGGTACGACCTGCTCACCCGCTCATTTGCCGTCGAAGTCGGCCTGCTCGGCGGCGGCTATCACGAACTAGCCGACCTGACCGTCGCCACCTATGACAGCGCCTATATGCAAATGGACCGCTACGGCAACCGCTTCGGCCTTATCGTCTTCGACGAGGTCCATCACCTGCCCGGCGAAATGTATAGCCACGCCGCCGAAATGTGCCTAGCGCCCTACCGCCTAGGGCTAACGGCCACGCCAGAACGCGCCGACGGCCGCCACGTGCTCCTTGACGCACTCGTCGGTCCCCGAGCCTACGAGCGCGGCATCCGCGCCTTGTCCGGTGAGTACTTAGCCGACTATCGCGTCGAGCGTCGCCAAGTAGATATGGTCGCTGAAGAGCGCGTCCAGTACGAAGCCGCCCGCGACGAGTACCAGGCCTTCCTCGCCGCCAAAAACATCCGCCTCGGCACCAAGGATGGCTGGCGGCACTTCGTCATGCTCTCGGCCCAAAGCACCAGCGGCCGCCGGGCCATGCACGCCTACCGCCGCCACCGCCAACTCGCCCTCGGCGCGGCCGCCAAGCTCCGCGTCCTCGAAGACATCCTCAAGGCCCACCCGCGCGACCGGGTGTTGATTTTTACCAACGACAACGAGACCGTCCATCAGATATCCCGCACCTTCTTGGTCCCGGCCATTACCCACCGCACCCGCACCCGTGAGCGCAAGGCCATCCTCGAAGCCTTCAACAAGGGGGAGTACCTCGCCCTCGTCGCCGCAAAAGTGCTCAACGAAGGCGTCAACATCCCCCAAGCCAACGTCGCGGTAGTCCTCTCCGGCTCAGGGACCATCCGCGAGCACGTCCAGCGCCTCGGACGCATCCTCCGCCGCCGCCAAGGCAAGGAGGCCGTGCTCTACGAAGTAGTCTCCAAGGACACGGTCGAAGATCACATCAGCGACCGCCGCCGCCGCCACGAAGCCTACGAGTAAGCACTGTGCTGACCTCAGACCTCCTGCTGACCCGCTCGCGCGGCCCCTACATCGAACCGCGCTATGTCGCCGTCGAAGACCCAGCCCTCATCGACCTAGCCCAAGCCCTCATCGAAATCCACACCGCCCACCAAGGCAAAACCCGGCGCGAACTACAGCAAGCTCTCAACCTGCTCGCCGGGGACCGCACCGACTATCGCATCCAGCGCGGCCTAGCCAAACTACTCGGCGACCACTACTGCGAATTCCAAGTCGCCAGCCCCCAACCCCCCGAAGCATTGCGCTCGGCTGTTTTTACCTTAGCCCGCGCCCACCATCCGGTCGTCCGCGAAACCAGCCTCATCTATCCAGTCAAGCGCGAGGATGTGCTGGACCAGATAGCCCGCAAACACCAAATCAGCCGCGAAGAAGTGCTCGCCGGGCTGTACGCCGACCTGCCCGAAAACCACCAACTCGCAACCTTTGCCGCGCCCTCGGCCAACGAGTTGCTGCTGCGCTACAACGTGGCACTAGCCCAAGCCATGCTCTACCGCTGCGAAGTGCTGCGCCTGAGCGTATATCGCAATCTGCCCGTGCGCTACAAGCAGCTTTTCAAATTCATCAAGTTCTACCGGCTAATCCACACCATCGAAGGCGATGTCGATGCCGGCTATGAGATCGCCCTCGACGGCCCGGTGAGCATGTTTCGCCACTCGCAGAAATACGGCCTGCAAATGGCCATTTTCCTCCCGGCCTTATTGCTGTGTACTCGCTGGTCAATGCAGGCCGATATTTTGCGCAAAGACGGTCGCCGCCAGCACTTCGTCCTCGATGATCAATCCGGGCTAGTGTCGCACTACAAAGATCAGGCCCGGTACGACTCGCTGTTGGAAGAAACGTTTGCCGCGCGTTTCGCCAAGGCCAAAACCCCATGGCAGCTAGAGCGGGAAAGCGAAATCGTCAATCTCAAAGAGACCGTAATGATCCCGGACTTTACCTTCCGCCATCCCGACGGCCGCACGGCATTTTTGGAAATCATGGGCTATTGGCGGCCCGAGTACTTGCGCCGCAAGCTGGAAAAGCTGCGCCAAGCCCAGCGCCGCGACCTGCTGGTGGCCGTCTCGGCCAACCTCAATGTTAGCGAAGACGATTTTAAGAACGTGCCTGGCGGGATCTTCTTTTTTCGCAACAAGGTCCCACCCAAAGACGTCATACAGTTATTGGACCAGTTCGAACCGCCCGCTAGTGGGCAAACGATCAAGTGAGCATCACATTGCAACCCCCTAGGAGCAACTATGGACGGCATACACGGCTTTGGCCCCATTATATTCGATGAAAACGAATCTCTATTCCGCCCTTGAAAACCGCGAAATACGCTGCTGGCATTGACGACGAAACCTCTGTCCCCATGCACCCATTCCTCGCCGC
Organism: Candidatus Latescibacterota bacterium; assembly: GCA_965116045.1. Lineage (GTDB taxonomy): Bacteria > Latescibacterota > UBA2968 > UBA8231 > UBA8231. The sequence goes on from OZ220478.1 coordinate 1,017,427, forward strand.
CCTCCACCACCGCCCCTTGCTCGCCGATGGTGCCTTGGGCTCTTACCTGTTTGCGCTGACCGGCCGCGTCTCCGAGCAAAATCACCTCTACGAAGCCTTCAACCTCGACCGCCCAGCACTCGTCCGCCAGCTCCACCTCGAATATCTGCAAGCCGGTGCCCAATGCTTGACCAGCAATTCCTTTGCCGCCAACGCGACCTATCCCGCAGCGGCGTCTATCGCCGAGATCAACGCGGCGGCCGTGTGCTTGGCTCGCGAGTCCATTGACCAATACCGCCAACAGGCTCAATACAGCGACCCGTTGTTCGTCCTCGGCTCCCTAGGCCCGCCCCTGCCAGCGGCCCAATCCCCGCGCACGACCAGCGACCTGTACCGCGCCCAAATCGAGGCCCTCGTCGAGGGCGGCGTCGATGCCCTGTTGTTGGAGACTTTTTCTTGCCTCGATCAGGTCGCTGCCCTCTTAGCGCTGCTACAGGACCTCGGCAACCCTGCGCCAGTCATCGTCCAGATGGCCTTGCACCAGCGCGACGGCACGTGGGAGCAAGCCCCCCAACCATATGTCCAAACCGCCGCGTCCTTGGGCGCAGATGTCGTTGGCATCAACTGCTGTGCGCTCGCAGAAGCGCGGGCCTTCATCGACGCAGCGCAAGAGTGTGCATCCGTGCGCGACGGCCAAGTCCAACTCGCGGTCATGCCCAACGGCGGCGAGTTCCGGCGCGTGGGCCATCGCTACCTGACGGGCGTCAACCCCGAATACATGGGGCGCTTTGCCCGCGAAATGGCGCACAAGGGCGTGCGCCTCATCGGCGGCTGTTGCGAGGTACATCCCCCGCACATCCACGAGATGCACAACTACCTCCACGGCCTTGCGGTTGGGCAGCGCATCGTCTCTTTGGCCAAGACGCCAGACCAGCAACCAACCACCGCCACCGCCAAGCGCCGCAATGGCCCATTCTCGCGCAAGCTCATTGATGGCCAATTCGCAGTCAGCGTTGAGTTACTGCCCCCGCGCGGCACCGGCGGCCTGAAAGCCCGGCTCGCTTTTGTCGCCGAATTGGCGGCCTCGGGCTGGGCCGATGCCCTCGACATAACCGATGGCTCGCGCGGCATCCCCCTAATGCCGCCGGGCGACTTCGTTCAGCTCATCCGGCATCGCTTGCGCTGGTCGCGCGATCGCCTCGAGCTAATTCCCCACTGCACCGGCCGCGATCTCAACGCCATGGGGTTGCAAAGCCGACTCATCGGCTATTGGGCCGACCGCATCCACAACGTCCTCTTCATCACTGGTGATCCCCCGAAAATGGCGCCGACCTATCCGCGCTCCACCGCTGTTTTCGACCTCGACTCCATTGCCCTCATTCGCTATACCCATGCCTTTCTCAATGCTGGACTGGACTTTGGCGGCCAACCGCTCGGCTCGCACCGCAACCCTCGCACTCACTTTACCATTGGCACGGGCTGCGAGCCAGAAGCTCTCAATCGCCAGCGCGAGTGGGAGCGGCTGGCGCACAAAATCGACGCGGGTGCCGATTACGTAATGACCCAGCCGACCTTTGACAGCAAGGCTCTAGCGGCCCTGACCACTTATCGCGCTCAGGTGCCGATCATTGTGGGAGTCATGGTGCTGCGAGGCTTGGAACACGCTCGGCGCATTGCCGAGGTGCCCGGCGTGGTGGTGCCGGAAGCGATTTTTGCCAGATTCGCCGCGTATGCAGACCCAGCCGACCAAGCTAAAGCGGGCGTCGAATTGGCTGCCGAGCAAGTGCGTCAAGTCCGCGCGGAGGGCTGGAGCGGACTGTACCTGATGTCGCCGGCCGGACACCAGCCGGTACTAGAAGTGCTCAAGCGGGGTTTGGACTGAACGCACCTTGTACTAAGCAGAAGGCGCAGCGCAGAATTTGCGCTGCACAAAACGCAGCGCGGATTGGTAGTTGTCGAGTCGCCCGTCCAACTGGGCATCCTCGACCGCGGTGAGAATTTCCCTAAACAAGGGCCCAGGCGTAAAGCCCAAGGCGATGAGGTCGCTTCCCGTGAGCAGAGCCGGCGGGCGCAGCTCCTCCTTTTTTAAGGCGGCCAACTGCGCTCGGCAAAACTCGTACAGGTCGAGCTTGCCGTGGCTGGCCAAGCAATCGGCGCGGTGCAACTGGAGCAACTCGGGAAAGTGCGGCTCGCGCAACAGGCGCATGAGCGTACTCGGGCGCATCTGACGCACGTGGCTTATCCGCATGTGTTCGGCCACGAGCGCACAGATGACCCTCCGCGATCCGTTGGACATCCGCAACCGCCCGCAGATCGCCGCCGCCATGTCGGCCCCAACCGCGTCGTGGCCGTGGAAGCGGATGCGCTCGGCTCGCACCATAGTTGACGGCTTGCCAATGTCGTGGAGCAATGCACTCCAAGCCAGCTCAGCCGATGGCTCGTCGAGATATTCAAAGAGAAGCTGGACGTGGGTCCACACATCGCCTTCGGGATGAAATTCAGCCTCCTGCGGCACGCCGCGCATGGCCGCGACTTCCGGCAGCACGGCCGGCAGCAGGTCCGACTGGTCCAACAGGCGCAAGCCGCACCGAGCCCCCCCTTCGGTCAACAGCAGGGTTAGCTCGTCGCGGATGCGCTCGGCACTGACGCTAGCAATGGAATCAGCCTGAGCACAGAGCGCGTCCCAAGTCTCGGGTTCGATGGTAAAACCGAACCGGGCGGCAAAGCGCACGGCCCGCAACAGGCGTAGATGGTCTTCGGCAAAGCGCGCGGCCGGATCGCCGATGGCGCGGATGACCTTGGCATCGAGGTCGCGCTGTCCGCCGACGCAATCGAGCAGTTCACCGCTCTCCGGGTCGTAGAACAGGCCGTTGATGGTAAAGTCGCGGCGCTCGGCATCGGCGCGGGCATCGGCCGGCTCAATGGCTGCGGGCCGACGGCCATCGCAGTACGGGCCGTCGCGGCGAAAACGCGCTACCTCGTAGTCGCCTGCGTCGAGCACCACCAATGAGATACCAAACTGTGCGCCCACCGGCACGGTGTGCTCAAAGAGCGCAGCCACTTCTTCTGGCCCGGCATCCGTAGCCACATCCCAGTCCTTGGGTACGCGCCCTAACGCCAAGTCGCGCACGCAACCACCGGCTAGCAGAGCTTGGAAGCCAGCCCGGCGCAACGTCTCGACGATGTGCAATGCCCCGGCGTCTATATCCGCGTCCATCCTACTCAGCCACCCTAAAACTCTCAACCCGGCTCACCGAATTCTCAATCCCCTCGGCATGCGTGCTAGCCACGACCTTCCAGTAGTACACTTGCCCAGGTTCGAGCGCGACCAAGCGCCCCTCCTTAATGCGACCGGTAAATACAGCCGTGGTATCGCTAGTCAGGGGTATGTCCGACACCTCGCCGCTGGTCAGCGAGGTGGTGACGATCACCCGGAATGCGCGCGCTTCGGGCAAGCGATTCCAAGTAAAGGTTAACGGTGCCGCGGCTTCTTCCCCGGCGACCGGAACCAACGGCACCGGCGAGGGCAGGGCGACGTCGCTTACTTCGCCGGAGTCTTTGCTTTCTTTGCCGCCGAGATCTACCGCCGTAATTTGGTAGTAGTAAACCGTGCCCACCTCGATCTCCTCGTCGATGAAGCCCGACTTCGACACCTGCACGAGCAAATGCTCAAGGGTCGGCGTGAAACCCTGCTTAGTCGAGCGATAGATATGGTAACCGGCGAGATCGGTCTCGGCGTTATCAGCCCAGTCGAGGGCGATGTCGAGTTGGCCGAGTACTTCAAGATGGTGTGCTACAGCGCGCACCGAAGTCGGAGCTTGCGGAGTCAAGTTGTTGAGGGGCTGGCCGCTGACGGCATTCGAGGAATCGCTCTCGCCGCCACCGTTTATCGCGGTTATTCGATAGGTGTACTCCAGTTCGTATAGTAGCCCCTGATCCTTGTATCGGGTCTCAAACGTGGAGTCAATGGCCACGGCCGCGTCGTCGCCAAACGAGCGATAGACGACGTAGAGCACCTCGTCCTTACCTTCGACAGCCTGCCAATTGAGCGATATCTCGCCATCGCCGATGCGTTCCACACTTAGCGCGTGCGGTGCCGGCGGCGGATCAATGGTCGCGACGGGACGGGTGCCCTTTTCGCCATCGCCGCCGCAGTGCCACAACCCGACGACGGCAATCCATACAAGTTTTAGGCGTTTCATGTTTTTCTACCTCCCCAGATAGATTAATCGCCTTCCTACCAAAAGTATCATTAGTCGCCCAAAATGGGCAAGTGCTTTTGACAAGTAACCGGCCCGAACTTATTGTGTCGCTATGTTATCTTTCCTCTACAACCTCGCCCTGTGTGCGCTGCTGCCTTTGGGTGCGGCTTGCGTACTTTTTTTCTTTGAACATCAAACCCAATACGCGGCCCGCTACATCGGTCAATACCTGATGCAGGAAAATCCCAAACGCCAGCCAAGAGGGGCGCTTTGGCAGGGCATTATCGCCAGTCGGCAGACTCGCACGGCTCTAGCCGACTCGCTGGCCGAAGCGCCCCTAGAGCCGCGCCAAACCCCGTTGCCGGTTTTGCAAAATCACTACCAACTCCAGTACCACGGCACCCACGCGGCGTTCTTTTCGATTGCACGGCGCGACACGGCCCTCCAACCCGATCATCTCAACCCAGAGACCTTGCGCGAACTAGCCTATTCCCTACAGATCTACGAACAGGGTCGCTACCTGCTGACCCAAGCCATCGTCCCCGGTGAGGAATCGCATCTGCAAGCCATTGTCGACGCGCAAATGGCCCTAGAGGACGGCTCGCTCTTCCATCAACTCCACAAGTGGCTGCTGGCAAAAGACGAGCCTGAAGCCTGGACCTTTCTCAAGATGAAAGAGGAAGACATAGCCTACTGGCGCCAACACTTAGCGCCGCTCTTGAGTCCTAACCCCGAGCGCGCACAAAGCGATGCCGGCCCCATCATCACCGCGGCCCTCGCGCAGATTGTGCAAGCGCGAGCCGACTCGCTGCGCCAAAGCGAGGTCGAGCGCCTACTCGCGGCCTGGGACAGCAAGGACGGCTTTGAACTGCGCCTGACGCGCACTGGCGACCAATTTGCCGCGTACGCGCTCGTGCCGGGCGCTGAGGCCACCGCGCTCGTGCTGCCGACCGAGCCCGTACAACAACGCCTAGGACTTGCCCAATGAGACGCGCACTAACCATCGGCGCGGTCCTGACCGTGTTCCTCCTGTTGGCGGCTGGGCTAGGAATGGGATACATCATCTGGCGCATGACCCCAACCCTGCCCAGCCTCCCCACCGATCCGCACGAACTAGGCATTCGTCCCGGCACGGAGATGTACGCGGCTTCTGGCGAGCGCATCTACACCTTCAACCAGAGCCGCCAATGGGTGCCCCTCAAACGCATTAGTCCCCATGTGGTCCAAGCACTCATCGCCACCGAGGACGCGCGCTTTTACCACCATCGCGGCGTCGACCTGCTGTCCATTGTCGGCGCAGTGCGCGATAACCTGCGCGAGGGGAGCATCACGCGCGGTGGCAGCACCTTGACCCAACAGCTCGTCAAGCGCCTGTTCTTTTCCCCGAAAAAGACCTTTGAACGGAAGCTGTCGGAAGCACTCCTCGCCGTACAATTAGAGGCATTCTTTGCCGCTTCGTACCCAGACACCAACGCCGCCGGCTACCCGGCGTACAAAGATCGCCTCCTAGAGCTGTACCTCAACGAGGTCTTCTACGGCACCAACGCCTACGGCATTTACGACGCCGCGATTACCTTCTTCGACACGACCCCGGACTCGCTGAGCCTGCCCCGCGCCGCCATGCTCATCGGCCAGATCAACGCCCCGACCGCGTATAACCCCCTGCGGCATCCCAAACGAGCCACCGAGCGGCTGCAACACGTGTTCGACCGCCTAGTCGCCAGCGGCTTTCTCTCCTCGGAAAAACGCCGGAAATACGCCACTATCCACACCAAAGACCTCATCAATCCCGGCTACCCACCCCGCAACCCCGTGCCCTATTGGGTCGAAGCCATCAACGCCGAGATCATCGAGCAGTGGGGGCCGGCCGCTTTGCACTACGGAAGCCTGAAGGTCTATACCACCTTGGACATTGCGATGCAAGATGCGGCCGAAGAAGCCGTGACCAAGGGGCTGGTCCAGTTGGATAAACGGCTGGGGTTTAAGCCCTATTCGGAAGCGTCGATGGCCGAGCGTCCGGCCTACGTCCAAGGCGCGTTGGTGTGCCTATCGCAGACCGGGAAAGTGCTAGCGATGGTCGGGGGGCGAGACATTTTCGTCAGCTACTACAACCGCGCACTCACCGCCCGCCGTCAGCCTGGCTCCGGCTTTAAGCCGATAGCCTATCTAGCGGCTCTCGAAGCGGGCAAAATAAGCCCAGTCACTGTCTTTAACGACCGACGGCGCACCTATATCGTCAACGGGCAAAAGTGGCAACCGCGTAACATCGGCGGCCGTTACTTGGGGCAGACGACTGCGGCGTGGGCCTTAGTCAAATCAGCCAACTCCACGACCGTCCAAATCTCCGAGCTCGTCGGCCCGGCCCGCGTCGTCGAGATGGCCCACCGCTTGGGATTTGCCGGGCCAATAGGGGCTTACAAGAGCATTGCCTTGGGCGTGGCCGAAGTTACCGTGTTGGAAATGGCCGCGGCGTACGGGACTTTCGCCAACTACGGCTTGCGGGTAAAGCCGACCTTGATAGAGCGGATCGTCGATGACAACGACCAACCGATCTTTACTCACCAGCCGCAGATCCGCCAAGCTATTGCGCCCGACCTCGCCGCGCAGATGGTCCACCTCTTGCGCCAGACCGTGGACCGCGGCACGGGCCGCGGAGTGCGCAAGCAGGGCTTTGCGCGGCCAGCCGCCGGCAAGACCGGCACGACCAACGACAATGCCGACGCTTGGTTTACTGGCTTCACGCCGGACTTAATCGCCAGCGTCTGGGTGGGATTCGACGACCGCCGCACCCATAAGCTAGTGGATACGCGCGGGGAGCAGATTGTCGGCGGCAAAGGGGCCTTGCCCATCTGGACGGATTTTATGATTGCGGTACACGCAGAGCGACCGGAAAAGGATTTTGACCTGCCCGAGGACGTGCGGATCTACAGCGTGGATCCCCGCACCGGCAGGGTGCGCTCAAAGCCCAACAAGGCCGGGACTCAGCCGCTGTCCGTGGCCTTGCGCCGAGGTGAGCGGCCCAACTAATGACTATTCAACGGCGGCCAAAACCTCGCGCACCCGCCGCGCCACAACATCTTCCTCGCCCGGCTCCATCATATAGGGATTGATGCCAAAGCCGCTGGCGTGGGCCGAGACTTCGATGCGCGGTGGGCCAGCCGATAGCTGACGCGCCAACTCGTGGCCACTGATGGCTAGCTGATCCCGATCCCAGCGCACCGCCAAGTTCGGCGCAACATTCGAGCGCCCGGGCTGATCGACTTGCGTCGCCACCGAGGGCAACCCTTCCACGGCGTCGGCGATGACCGCGAGCCGCCGCTCCCATGCTCGCCACTCGGCCGTGTGGTCGCGCACCACCCACTGCTCCACCGCCGCCAGTAGCCCCATGATTTCTTCCTTGCCCGCCTTCATCGGCCTCCCCAGCGCATGGTGCGGTGCCCCGTTGAGGAAGGCCGCCTGCAACAGTTCTTTGCGGCCCAAGACCAAGCCCGACGCCTGCGGCCCGCGCAAACACTTGCCGCCCGAATAGGCGACCGCATCAACTCCCTGCTCCAGATACCAGTTGGGCACATCCGGCCGCTCGGCCGCGGCATCGACAAACGTCGGCACACCGCGGCACCGGCCAGCCGCAGCCATATCCGCCACCGAGATTTGGCCCCGCTCAGCCGCATCGCCAAACACCAACAGCATGGCCGTGCGGTCCGACAGCGCCGCCTCGAGGTCGGCGTGCGTCTCGACCTCGATGATTTCGACGCCGACCATGCGCACGGCGTGATCGTACACATGCCGGTGACTCGGCTGGACGAGGACTTGGTTTTTCATGCCCGTAGTGTCGGGCAGGCGCGCCATTTTCTTGGGATCCGTGCCAGCCACGCAAGCAGCCGTAACTTGGCACAACGCCGCGGCGCAACCATTGGTAACAAGACCCCACTCGCACTGCATCAGCTCGCCGATGCGCACTCCGACAGCCTCCATTAGTTCGTCGAGGTGGACGTATTGCTTGGAGGCCTCGCTCATGGCCTGCCGCACCTCGGGCAAGATCAGCGAGCCGCTGATGATGGTATAAGTCCCTTGGCAGTTGATCAGGGGACGCACACCGAGGTTTTCGTAGGTTGGATACGCTAGGGCATCACTCATCAGTAGTCCTTTCTACAGAGACGCAGCCAATCGAACTATCTATCCTCATTGGTTGCCTTTAAAGGGTCAAAACAAATCGTCCGCATAGCCGGCCAAATAGCTTTCCAACGCCGCCATCCCGGCGCTGGTATCCACGCTAGCTCCTTCGTGCGCCAGAGCACCGCCCAAGGCGTGCAACACGCGGAACAAGTGGGGTGCTCGGCACTGCTCGCCCATCTGGCCGATGCGCACGATGTCGAGGCCAAAGGCCCCGGAGATTTCGACGTGGAAGCGATTTGACATATCGGCGCGCACTCGAGCGCTATCTACTCCAGCGGGCACTTGGATTGCCACCACTGAGTTGAGGCGAATGCGCCGCGCCGCATTCAGCACGAGGCCCATCTGCTCAATGCCAGCTTGCAGGGCCAGCGACGAATGCCGATGCCGCGCAAAGCGGCGCTCCAGCGTCTCCTCGCAAACCAGCCGCAGGGCTTCGTGTAGGGCCAACAGCCCCGAGACCGGGGCCGTGTAGTGGTACTGGTGGCCCTGCCAAAAATTTTCTGCCCGCAAGGCGTCCAAGCACCAGTGCGGCCTAGGCCCGGGATGCTGTTGTACCTGCTCCCAAGCCGCGGCGGAAAAGGCTATGAGCGCCACGCCCGGCAGCGACGACAGGCCCTTCTGGCTACCCGTGATAACCACGTCAATGCCCCAAGCATCCTTTTCCAATGGCATAGTACTCAACGTGCAGACCGCATCGACGACTGCCAGTGCCCCGTGCTCGCGGCACAAGCGGGCAATCGCCGGTAGCTCCACCGTGCAGACGCCACTGGAGGTCTCGCCCTGCACCATCGTCACCACGTCGTAGTGCTGACTGTTGAGACGCTCGGCAACGCGCTCGGCGCAGACGACTTGCCCCTCTGGCACGGCCAGCACTTCGACCTCAGCCCCCACACCAGCGGCCATCTCGGCAAAGCGCCCACTAAACCAGCCGTTTTGCAGTACCAAGGCGCGGCGGCCCGGCCACAGCAAATTGCCCATCGCCATCTCCATGGCGGCCGACGCCGGCCCCCCAACCCCCAAGATGTGCTCGTCAGCCGTCTGGAAGGCGTAGCCAGCCAACTGTTTGATCTGCTCGACCAGCCGATCCATCGTCGGCCCCAAGTGATTGATGACCATGCCACCAGCGCGCGCGACCTCCACCGCCACCGGCACCGGCCCAGCCCCCATCAACAGCAGCGGCTCGGCCGGCAGGAGTTGGTCTAGCGGTGGCAGCGCGGGCACCGCTATGCCATGCGACTCTACATTGCCCATTCCTAATTCCCACTTCTCAATAGTTAATCGCCTCGCCAAAGGCCTGTCCGGCCGCTTCCATCACGGCCTCGGATAGCGTCGGATGGGCGTGCGAGGTCAGCAACAGCTCTTCATAGGTGGCTTCGAGCCGGAGGGCCAGCGTCAATTCGGCGATCAATTCCGTGGCCTCAGCCCCGAGTATGGCCCCGCCCAGCAACTCGCCGTAGCGCGCGTCAAAAACCAGCTTGACCAAGCCCTCGGTCTCTCCGGCGGCTTGCGCCTTGCCACTGGCGGCAAACGGGAAGCGCCCGACCTTGACGTCGTATCCGGCTTGACGCGCTTGGCTTTCGCTCAGACCGACGCTGGCCACTTGTGGCTGGCAATAGATGCAGTTGGGTACTTGGCGCGGGTCCAAGGTGGGCCGGTCGCGGCCGGCGATAAACTCGACGGCCGCGATCCCTTCCTGCGCGGCCGCATGCGCCAATAGCGGTGGACCGGCCACATCGCCAATCGCGTAGATGCCCTTGGCGCTGGTCTGCATCCGCTCATCAACCACAATCGCGCCGTCGCGGGTGCGGATGCCCAGCGCTTCCAGCCCCAGCCCCTCGATATTGCCCTCGACGCCAGTGGCAACCAGTACTCGCTCCACGCTCCGCGTCTGTTGCTTTTTGCCGACCCGGTAGCGCAACGAGACCTGGCGTTTTTGTCTTTTGACCTCCTCAACCTTGGCTCCGGTCGCCACTTCGATCCCCTGCCGCGTCAGGCTCTCGGCCAGTCCTGCGGCGATCTCCTCGTCTTCGCGCGGCAAGACTTGGGGCAAGGCTTCCAAAAGCAGCACTTTGCTGCCAAAGGCGCGATAGAAATAGGCGAACTCTACGCCGATAGCCCCGGCCCCGATGATGGCGAGGGAAGCGGGCTGCGCGGCCACGACCATGGCCTCGCGGCTGGCGATAATCCGCTCGCCGTCGAATTCGACGCCCGGAATGGATTTGGGGCGAGCGCCAGTAGCCAGCACCACGTGTGCGGCGTCCAACTCGGCCACGACCTCCCCCTCGGCCCCCTCAACCGCGACTTGGCGGCTGGGCGTCAACCGGCCCCTACCAGCGAACACCTCGACTTGGTTCTTCTGCATCAGATAGGCCACGCCTTTGGACAACTGCGCGGCGACTTGGCGACTCCGGCTAATGACTGCATCCCAATCCACGCTCGGCTTATCAACGCGCAAGCCGAACTCGTCGGCGCGCAAAAAAAGCTGGTACACTTCGGCTTGCTTGAGCAGAGCCTTGGTGGGAATGCAGCCCCAATTGAGACAGGTGCCGCCCAACTCAGCATCCTCAACCAGCGCGGTTTTTAATCCCAACTGCCGTGCGCGAATGGCGGCTGAATACCCGCCGGGGCCGCCGCCGATAACTACCACATCATACGCTGCCATATTGCATTTTCTCTTTGTGATTCGGATAAAGGAAGCCCCTAATCTAAGGGCAATCACCTTGGGCACAAATGGGACCTGGCCGAGCACTGCGCCGACCCGCCTCGATTGCCGCCGCCCGCTCCGTGTTTTATTCTAGCAAACTAGCGGCTCACCCCAAATAAAGGCAAATCCGGTGCTACAACAGCAAGCCAATTCCGCGCAAACCGTGACCATTTTCACCGACGGGGCCTGCTCGTTCAATCCGGGCCCAGGCGGCTGGGCGGCGCGGCTGCTCTACGGCGATGGCCGCGTCGTGGAATTGGGTGGTTTTGCCGCGGAGACGACCAACAATCGCATGGAGTTGCAAGCGGCCATCGAAGGTCTCCGCGCCGCGCCACCCGGGGTTGCTATCACGCTCGTTACGGACAGCGAGTATCTGCGCAAGGGCATTACCGAGTGGATTTACGGCTGGAAGCGGCGGGGCTGGCTCACCGCTAGCAAAAAGCCCGTGCTCAACCAAGACCTGTGGCGCGCCCTAGACCAACTCAATACGCCCGCCATCCAGTGGCAGTACACCCAAGGCCACGCTGGCGACCCAGACAACGAACGTTGCGACCAGATCGCCCGAGCATTTTCACACGGGGAGACGCCCAGCTTGCACAACGACTGAGGCGAAAGGATTGACCCTGTTCTTCGTCTTCGCCCGCCAACACCCGCTGCCAAGTTCCGCCTGACGAGCTACCCACCGACCACAGGGAATCCAAGTCGATGGTCGTTTAGACGAACGCCGACTGGCAAAACGCCACCACATCCCGCTCCACCTTTTCTCGTCGTTCCTCAGCGGGCAGATCGTAAAGAGCATAAAGGTTGGCAAAACTACTTCGTGCTTTTGAACCTCGATTAGCAGATCTTGTCTTTTTGTCGATATACTGAAGAAGTGGACTTAATTCAAAGATAGTCCTTCCAAGCTCGTTAAATTCGCGCCCTACTTCCTCGATAATTTTGGCGGTAAAGGAGTGATTCATTACTCGAAAAGTGTAAGGTTTTTGGACTCGCTAGAATATCTATCTTCGTAGGACTTTAGCGGCCGATGTAAACGCTCTCCCTTGTACTCGGCAGCTAATTCGAGCCGTCTAAGTCCAATTTTCAAGTAGTCCTCGTCAATCTCAATACTCGTACTTCTACGGTTGAGATTGGCGGCAGCACGAGCCGAAGTAAATGTTCCGGCGAATGGATCGAGGATGACATCTCCAAGGTTTGAACTAGCGGCAATAATACGCTCTAGTAACACAATCGGTTTTTGCGCCGGATGTTCCTCGTATTCAGACATGCGATAGCGTACTCGTGGAAAGTACCAAGCATTGCCGGGCACTTTTTTACTATTGTATTGGGTGGGAACTGGTTTGCGATAGTCAATTAGTTTGCGCTGGGCCCCAGTTTTGGCCTCAACGAGGATGTCGTCTGCATTGAAAGTATAACGCTTAGGATCCTTCACACAGTGAAATATCGGCTCCCAAAGGGAGCCAAAGTACCGCTTTGCTTGAACGCCGGAGCTGTCGTAGTGCCAGGCAATCCGCGAGAGAATGGTCAAGCGTTGGCGCAAGAGCAAATCAAACGGCGCAAAACACTGCGTCGCACACATTAAGTACAGGCTGCCAGTCGGCTTGAGCTTGCGGACACAGAGATCGAGCCAGTGGGATACCCATGTGCAGTACGCCTTTTCGCTGGGCCATTTGTCTTGCCTGCCGTTGAAGTTCTTGCCGATATTGTACGGTGGATCGGCAAATATCAAGTCAATGCTAGCCTCTGGAATCCGAGCCGATTCCAAAACACAGACTGCATCGCCGTGGTAGACGGTGTGTTGGCCGCTCGAAAACGTCTCCATCTCCGCCCCTACTCCCCAAACAACGCCGCCACATCCCGCTCCACCTTTTCCCGTCGTTCCTCGGCGGGCAGATCGTCCATACAGCCCATCGCGTGGTAGAACTGGGCGTCGTAGTCCCGGGTCTTGATCACCACCGGCATGGGCACGGCATGGCCGATGATCAGGGCTTGCTGCTTGGAGTCGAGGCTGGCCAGCACACTGCGCAGCCCTTCGGTGCCACTGACGCCGGTGAGTACTGCTTGGATGTCCTTCTCGTCGTTGAGCAGGGCCGTGATGCGCGTACCGATCTGCGAGAGCACCTCGTCGTCAATGCTCGATGGCCGCTGATCGACCACCAACAGCGAGACATAGTACTTGCGCATCTCGCGGGCAATGGTGCCGAAGATAGTCTGCTTGGCCGCCGTAGGGTTGAGGAACTTGTGCGCCTCCTCAATGGTGATCATAAGCTGACGCGGCTGATCTTCCGGGCGCTGGGTGGCATAGAAGCGCTCGCTTTTCTTGACGTACATCTCGTGGATGCGCCGGGCGATGATGTTGGCCACCAGCAAATAGCACAGCATACTCGTCTGCTGTCCAAACTCCAGCACCACATTGATCCCCCGGTCGAGGTATTCCATGATGCGGTCCACCACATCGCCATCCCGCAGCTTGGAGATCATAAAAGGAAAGTTTTCCAGCCGCTTGAGCTTGCGATGCAGAGCCACTAAAGACCCGGCGTGAGCGCCGATCTCGCGGGCAAATTCCTCCACATCTGGGCCTTCCAACTTCAAGAGCGTACTCAGCCAGCGCTCCTTGTAAATCGCGTACACCAAATAGGCCGACTCCACGGCCGTGGGGTTGAGCTTGAGCTCGTCTTGCAGTGGGGCAATATCTTCGACGGTGATCTGGTCGTAGGAGATATAGACCTCGTGATCCGGCTGCACACCGCGAGCGCGAGTTGATTGCGGGTCTAAGGAAAAAATCGCCACCCGCTCGCCGAAAAGCTGCTTGAGACCCTTGACAAACGTCGTAGTGGAGCCGTTTTCCTTCATGGCCTTAAACCCGTACTCGTTGTGCATGTCGAAGATCAGGTTGACGGCCTTGTCGTAGTGAATCAGTCCGCACAGCGCCAAGCGCGTCAGGAAAGACTTGCCCGTGCCGGTCTTGCCAAAGATGCCGTTGGAGCGCTCGGCAAAGCGGATCATGTCGAGGCAGACCTGCGTGTCCATATCGAGCGGATTGCCGATGCTGAAGTAGCGGCCCTCGGCGTCGCCCTCGCAGCCGAAGATCTTGGCCACGTCGTCGGCCATGGCCTCTTGGACCTCGGAGAAATGGCTTGGAATGGCCTTGACCGGGCGCGGGCCGTCGTCGGCTGCGGCGTCTTTGGGCATCATCAGCATGGGCCGCAGCGAGACGATGTTGTACGTGCTGGTGCCGGCGAGCACTTGGCGCAGGAGTGCGTCTTCTTGGCCCGGCGGATGCAAGAGAACTTCTTGGTTGTTGGCGTCGAGGCGCATGTCAGTGACCATGGAAAAGAAATCGTTTTTGTCGCCTTCGATGACCACGAATTTGCCGGCCTTCATATCCTCGACATTCTGCTCGGGGTCCAACTTCATCTCCAGCCCCTCGACTAGCGAGCCTTTAGTAATGACCCCAATCTGCTTTCCGCGACCGGACGCGGCGGGCACTCCGTTGTGCGCGTGTTTTGCCATCGTTAGTTGACCACCCGGCGGATAATCGAGCTGAGCCGATCGTAATCGTCGCTGAGGAGCCGCGACAGTTCCTTGCCCATCTGCACCAGATAAGACGGCGCGTGCGCGTGGGCGCGCACCGTGTGGCGCAACACCGCGACCACCAACTCGTCAGTGGGTATTTTGGACGTGTTGAGAATGCTGCGCAGATAGTCGTCGGTGCGCGTGAAGGCCCGTACTTGCTCGTCTGAGCACAAGTACACAAAGCTGTGAATGTGCGCCGGCTGCGGCGGCAAAATTTGCACGGCCTCATCGCCTTCTAAGTAGCCGATGACGAGGGCTTGGAACTCGGTGCGCAACAGCTCGAAAATTTGCGGCTGCTCCAAGCGCAGTTCCTCTTCGGTCTTGCCGTAGGCCGTGGGCCGGCGGTTCGGCTCGATGGAGTGCGTAAAGACATTGAATACAATGCCGACCACCGGCATGGCGGCCTCCACGCGGACGAGTTGGCCAAAGGAGGGCGCACCGTGCAGCTCGCGCGCTTGGGCGATTAACTCGGTGGTGCTGCTCTCGATCACTTCGCCCACGTGGGTCCGCTCGTCTCCGGCGTCTCCAGGCAGGGGCAGGGACTCAGGCAGGAAGCGGCTCAACGGGCTGCGCTCGCGCTCTTTGATGGTCTCCACAATGGGCCTCCCCTTAAATACCAGTATAGCGCTTCTTGAAACTCTTGGTTGACAAGCGGGTTTGCAGGTCGTTTTTGACAAAGGTATCGCGCAGAAAGCGATAGAACGCCTCGCGGTCGGCGCTGCGCACCACGGCGCGCTCGTGTGCCTCGGCCAAGGCGACCGGATAGCCCTGGCCCTTTTCGGCTTGGTCGCACAAGCAGGCGTGGACCAAGCCGAGCAACTCGCGGTCATCCGCCACCCATTCCGGCACTTCGACCCGGCCGATCTCGGTTCCCACGTGCAGGTAAAAGTAGTAGATGTGATGCGGCCCGTACTCGGCGAGGACTTTGGATGCGCTGCGGTAGAGCGGCGTGCGCTGCCCGGGGTGGAGCACGCGCCGCACCAAGACCGCGTCGTTGAGCCCCTCAAGGGGACTACACGGCAAGCCGCGCCCCTGCCACAAATCCCCGTTCAAGGCGTCGATCTCCTCGCGGCTGAAGTGGAGTTGGTTTTCTTCCTGATAGGGGCAGCGGTCGCAGTCGGCCGCCGCAAGCGGGCACAGGCCCAGTTTGAGGGCATTGATCAATTCTTGGCTCCCCGGCTGGCTAATGTAACCGGCCACCGGCACCCGCGCCGCGCGCAACCCGTCCATCGCCGCAATGGTGGCCTCTAAGTGCATGGCGCGGAAGTCCTGCGGCTTGCCCTCTAAGTTCCATAGAATCAGCGTACCATCGGCCAGCGCCAGCGTCCGATGCCCCTCGGCGTGGGCAGCCAATGCCAAGTCGGCCAACTCCGTAAACTCCATGAGACCGCGCTTGAAGCCGACCAGCTCGCGATTGACAAAAACCCGGGCCCCGCCCCATTCCTCGTAAATCTCCTCTTCTCGGTAGTAGAGCCGCGGCTTGCTGCTCATTAGCGGCTTCTCGCCCGTGCCATAGTGCAGCAGGATGTAGCCGATATTAATCAGAAAACAGGCCGAGATCTCGTGGCGGTCGGGAAAAATTTGCGAGCCGTCCGTGGCGGCGATGCTGATGGTACTCGGACGGGACGGCGCGTCAATCCCCCCCCCAAAGCCCGCAGCCAAACCGGGCAACAGCCAAGAGGTGCGGCTCTCGTCGATCTTGCGGGCTAAGCGCTCCCACTCGGGTAGCCAGCGCCGATACTCGGCCAAGGCCAATTCGAGCTTGGCGCGAAAGTCCTCTTGGACGCGGCGCTCGTCGGCCACCATGCTGTCTATTTGGGTCTTTACCGCATACAGATCCAACATGGCATTAGCCTTGCGAGCCGCTCTGGATCGGCCCCGGCGCGCTGTGCGCATTTATTCGGCCTCTTCCCACGTTTCGCCCCCATCAAGCGAAAAGCGCGTGTGCTGCCGCCACAACGCCCAATCGTCGCCAGCGCGAGCTAAGTCGGCGGCAGCCGTCGCGGCGATGTACTGGCCCACCTCGCCGCTGCCGTCGGGTCGGTTGGTCTCAATGCGGATTTCGCTGAACTCGACGCGGCCCTGCAACAGCTCGGCCGCGCCGCGCTGCACGGCAAAAATGCGCCGCTCCCAAGCCTCGCGCTCGATGTCGCGGACGCGAAACCGCAACCACAGCCGACCGACATCCTCATCCAATCCAACCCCGTAGAACACCCCATAGCGGTCGCTGACCAGTTCTTTGAGCCGGGGTCGCTCGTCTTGGAGCGGTGGGATCGGCTCTTCCTCTGGCGCATCGCGGCCCTCCGCGGAGACATAGCCTGCCAAAGAAGGCCCCCAAACCCAACCTTCGACGCGGAAGCGCACCCAGCGGCCCTCTTCACCGATGGATTCGATCTCCGTGCCAGCCATCAATGTGCCCAGCTTAGTGCCGTTGGGCGCGGCGCGAAAGTTTTCCACGCTGGCCTCGACGACGAAGGTGGCGGCACTGCGCAGTTTGGCGGCCACCCCCCCCAAGGCCAAGGCGACCACTAAGGCCGCTCCTAGAGCGTACTTAGACAATCGAGACATAGTAGAATTGCCGCCCCCCGCCGGCGACCGATCCATCGCGCAGGCGGCACACCAATCCGAGGCGTTGCAGCGCGTTGAGGCGATTGCAGACGATATTGATGTTTTTGCCGAGCGCGTCGGCGATCTCGGCCGAGGTCGCGCACTTATGCGCTAGCAGCACGTTGAGCACCTCGCGCATCGGCGTCTTGAGCACCCCAAGCACCTCGACGCGCTCGCCGTCTTTGTACAGTGCGGCCAACTCGCGAAGCTGCAACACCGCCGCGATGGTCTCGCGCACCGAGATATTGGCCTCGGCAATATAGACGTAGCGGTGCCCTATCTCACCACTGGTCAGGCGCAAGAGCAACTTATTGAGCATCTCGTCGGCGCACGAGACATCCATGAACGAAACGCGAGAGAAGTCGAGCGGCGTGGCCGCGTCGGTGGGACCGCTGAGCAGATGCTGCATCAATTCTTCGAGCAACTCGGCCCCCCGAGGCCGCCCGCTGAGGATGCCCTGCTCGCCGGAAAACAGATATGCGGGGGCTTGGTGGATGGCCTGCTGTTGTACGCGCTCTTCAACGGCTGAATCCATGAGCCGCGCCTTTCCCAAGAGTTGAAAAATAGCTTAACTGTATTCAATTAAGGAAACTTAGACGGATATTTCCCGACTGTCAAGCAATTTCTACCACAAAATGAGCGATGCGGAATCAGCCAAACACCAATATGATGGGGCTAGAGGCCCGGAAATAAAATGCTCCCGGCTACATATGCGACCACGCCGAGG
This sequence comes from Candidatus Latescibacterota bacterium, assembly GCA_965116045.1. Classification (GTDB taxonomy): domain Bacteria; phylum Latescibacterota; class UBA2968; order UBA8231; family UBA8231. The sequence goes on from OZ220478.1 coordinate 1,035,398, forward strand.
CCGGCGATGACCACCGCCAGCAACAACAGCAGCCAAGGCTCATAGGAGGGCGGTTTGGGCGGCTTGTGATGTTGGCCGAACATCGCCTACTTGCCTCCCTCGCGCTGATAGAGCGCAATGGCGATTTGGGTGCCGGGGAAGTGGACTGAAGTGTGCTCCCAGTGCCGCTGGCCGCGAATATAGACCCGCGTATCCCCCGAGCGGATGTGCAGCGAGCCGTTGTAGCGATTGCAAATCTGGTTGACGATATACAGCCCGAGGCCGCGCGTGGCGTCGCGGGAAAAGTGCTTCTGCAGCGAATTCAGGATGGCCGTGCCATGCGACCAATCCGCCGCGTCGTAGCGCACCGACAGACTCTTCTTAATCCCGATACCGAGATCTCCCACGCTGATGACCACGTATTTTTTCCCGACCCGCGAGTCCAAGTAACGCTGAGCCGTCAGATAGCCCCAATTCTCACTGTGGTCGAGAATGTTGTGGCACAGCTCGGCAACGACGTTTTTGAACTGGTTGATCTCCACCTCGGTATAGCGCAACTCCTCGGCCAGAATCGCCTCGACGCGCTGGCCTATTTTGCCCAACACGGTCTCAATATCCGCCCGCTCCTCAATCCGCGTGATTTCCAACAGAGCCTCGCTGGCTTCCTTTTCCCGCTCCTGATCTACGATGAGCGTCGGTCCAGCCAGTTCAACCCCATCTACGGCCGCGGCGAACCGCACCCGGCCCAGGTAGGTCCGCAAGGCAAAGGCGTGCGGCAGGTGAAAGACGACCCGCGACGAGAGCGAGTCCCCATAGCGCGCCATCAAGCACAAGGCCACCAAGCCGTAGGGATCAATGAAGTGCAGGGGACGCAAATCGACTTCCAAGGGCTGCCCGGGCACAGTTCCATGCGCGTAGTCGAGAAATTCGACGAGGAATTCGTCGGCCGTGCGCGGCGTCAGCTTGTCGGTTGGCAGGGCGAGCATCACGGCTGCAGTACGCTCCTTAAGTTGCGCCGCAAGGCGTTGCAAGCTGACGCCCGCTGATCTTCAATCCGCATCGACTAATTGCCGTGCTAATGATCCTTCGCGCGTCAACGCATACACCACGAGATTGACTCCCAAATTATACACCAACCGCTCCTCGCCACTGTAGAGCGACGAGTGGTTAGAGACATTATTCGCCAAAGACCAATCCAGCGATTCCCGCCCGATTCCCGCCCAGAAATCAGCGTAGCCGCGCATCGAATACACCCCCACCAACTCCTCCCCTATCACTATGCCCTCCAAATAGTCCGGGGTGCGCGGCGGGTAGTCCTCGCCCGTAACGATAAAGTGCATATCGCGCATCCCACGCGGCAAGCTGTTTACATCGTAAAAGCAATGATAAATCGGATGGCTCAGCGCTAGACGCTTAAACTGCCAGTCCTTCCATTCTTGGTAGCCCACCGCTTGGAAGCCGGTGCGAATAAGGGCCCGCATCGCCGGAATGTCCAGTTCATCGTCGCTGTAATCGGGCCGCAACAAGACGCGGCTAATCTCCGCAAACAGGAAGCCGCCGCCGATCAAATACGCGCCCAAATTGGCCGCCTCGCTGTCCGTAAATTCAAAGGGGGTATCGACGGTCATGAGCACGAAGGGGACTTGTAAAAGCTGTGGATCGTCGAGCCGCACTGCGTCGCGCACTTCGACGTGGACCTGCGTCTGGTCGGTCATCTTATCGGCCAACCCTTGCAGCATCCGCCGTTCCGCCAGACGGCGCGGCATCTGGTGATACCAGCGCACTTGTATGTTTTCAGCCCGTAGACTCTCTTCAGCCCGTTCAATGGAGAGGCTGTTGACGCCGGACATGTAGAGAAAGCCCTTGAGCTGACGCCGGTCTTTGGGATCAACCACCACCATCGCCCGGTGCCGACCCGTGTCCAGCGCCTGCACATCCATCAGTTCCAAACCCAAGTCAATCTCATCCGCGCCCTGTCGCGTCCCTTCGAGTGCGCCCGCGCGCATCTGCGGCCCAATGTGCCGAGCGGGTAAATCCGGCACTGGCATCACCAGCCGATCGGGTAGCGCCGCCGACGGCAGCCGCAGAGCCGAGGTCTTGAACGCCGGCAGTGAACGCGAGGCCGTGGGAGCGGGCCGCACCGCAGCGACCGGGGCCGCTTGGAGTGCCGGGCGACGCACTAAGGGACGCTGCATAGGCCGTTGACGGCGGGCGAGGGTGCGCTGCGGCGGTGGCCGCTTGGTAAACTCCACCATGATCGGCGGAAGGACGGGAAATTGAGTGACCCGCTCGCGGTATGTGACGCCGAAAATCACCAACAGATGCAAGGCCAGCGACAACGCCAAGCAGCTTTGCAGCTTTCTATTTTTTCGGAACGGAACTCTCCACGGCCTGCTCATCGGCTCACGTCCTTCCCTCGTCGTCTTTTTTAGCGGCGATGTTCGCAAATCACCGGCCAAAGATCACGGCTGGAGTGCTACCTCGGCGGCTGGCGGCATCGGGGCGATCTCATGCGTCACCGAAAAGGCAAACGCGGCACTCGTCACTTTTTTAGGCCGGTCAAAGGCATCCATTCGCAAGACAATATCCTCGATATTGATGGTGATCGCTCGCACCTCGGCGTGCAGCGGCGCAAAGACCACTTTGCCAGTATAGGCGTCCCCCTTAAACACAAAGGTCTGCCGCCTGAACAACGCCTCTCGCACCAACCCCATGCGTTCCTGATAGTAGTAGTCTTCATTGCCGCCCTTGCCGCGCCGCGCCATGTAATAGCGCTCAAAACTGTTGTCGGCATCGCGCTTGAACACCCCCCAGTAGCGGTACTCGCCGCCCCGGTCGGTGTGCAATACCATCTTCGCCGGATCGACCATCACCTTGGGATAGTTCTGATTGACCACCGTCATCTCAAAGACGGTAAAACGCGGCGGCGAATAGCCCCGGTCTAAGTCGCGGTCCTCCCCATAGGTGAAGGGATTTAGATTCGGCTCGCGGAAGGTAAAGCGGGCGTACTCCTGATTGAGGGCCTGATCGCTCAGGTAGCGCAGCTTGAGGCGGCACCCCTCCTGCTCAAAGACCGCGGTACTATCCTCGGCGTCGAAATAATAGCGACCATCCTCTAGCAGCACTTCCTGCGGCACAACGCGCAGCGCATAGCGCAAATCCGGCGGAAACCGAATGCAGCTCGCCAGCAGCAGCGCGAGTAACCCCCATCGCAATATAGCCATTATCCAGCCAGTCCTTTTTTATTGCGTCTCACCCAAGTACAGGCGACCAATCAGTTCTCGATTGCTGCGGGCAAACTCCAAGGCGCGCCATTCTTCCTTCCTTTCTTTTAAGGCCGCGACCGCTTCCTCATAGGCCAGCGCAGCCATGCGCCAATTGTCCCTCTGATAATAAGAAACCCCGATATTGCAGCGCGCCGCCGCTTCACTCGGCGTGTTGGGATAACGCTCAATCACTTCCTGCAATACGGCGATGGCCCGCTCAAACTCGCCCTCGTCGTAGAGTGCCATGCCCTCGGCATAGAGCGAATCAGCCTCCGCGTCAGCTAAGTAGGCCAGCAATTGGCGCGCTTGTACGGCCTCGGCCGTCTCTGGGAAACGCGCCACCACTTGTTCGTAGAGCTGCGACGCCTTGAGGAACTGGTGGCCGTTGTAGTAAAAATCGCCGACGTGCATAAGCCCCTGATGGGCGCGTTCGTGCTGGGGATATTCGCGCACCAAGCGCAAAAATATATCGCGCATCGGCTCGATGCGCTCCAGCTCCAACTGGCACCAAGCCGCCCCGTACAGGGCCTCAGGCGCGTCCTTGCTCGTCGGCCAGTCGCCCGCGACCCGTTGGTAGTACGATAGGGCCTGCTCGTATTCCGCATCCTCGTAGTGCAACTCGCCAATGAGCCAAGCCGCCTCGGAGGCCTGCGGCTGATCCGAGTACTCAGCGATAAATTCCGCAAAAGCCGCACGCGCCGCTGCCCGGTGGCCCTCGGCTTGCCGACTGTGCCCCAAGTAGAATAGAGCGGTGGCCCGCAGCCCCCGGCGCTGGGCCAACTTCAAGGCGGTGCTAAACGCCCTTTCGGCTGCCTCGTAGTCGCGCTCGCCCAAGGCCACACTGCCCAATTCAAAATGAAATTCAGCCGCTTGAGCCGGGTCTGCGACCCGCGCCAGCCCATCTTCCAAGACCACTCGCGCCGCGGCCAAGCTGTCTTGGGCCATCAACGCCCGGCCCAGCAGCAGCCACGCCCGATCTTCGCGCGCCAGCAACAGCCGAACTTGAGCCGCGGCCTGCGCGGCCTCCCCTTGATCCAAATACCATTGCCCCAACCCCAACAAGCCCTCGACGCGGGTTTCCTCTTCTTCTACCATCGCCCGATAGACCCGTTCCATGCGCTCGCTATCCTGCAAGGTCTGAGCACACGCGCTCATAGCCTGCAACAGGGTACGCTGCTGGTCGCCGGCCAATGCACCGGTCTGCCGCGCCACCTGCCACGCTGCCCACGCGGCTTCGTAGTGCCCGGTCTTGTACAAGCTCCAGCCCAATCCCACCTGCGCCGCCGCCGCCGTAGCTCCTTCCAACTGCGGCAGGGCCGCGCGCAACAGGGACAGAGCCTGCTCGTGTTCGCCGCGCCGCTGGTGCAACAGCCCCAACTGGGCGGTAAGCTCGGCATTCGGCGTCTGGGCGATCTGCCGCGCAATCAGAGCTATCGCCTCATTGACCTTGCCCTCCTCAACGTACAGTTGTGCCAGCTCTATTTGCGCGTGCGCGTACTGAGGCTGGGTCGGGCCGATGGACTCCAGCACGCGGTGCGCTTCCTCGCCGCGCCCGGCCTGCCGATAGCGGCGGCCCAGCATCAGCGCCGCCAAGCCGCGCACCTCCTCGTCGGCACACTGGGTCAAAATCTGTGCGTAGAGCACGTCGCTCTGTTCGTGGCGCAGGCGGGCAATCTCCAACAGGGCGCGGCAGGCCAACTCCGGGGCGGTCTCCCCGGCCGCTACCTGCTCAAACTGCGCCAAGGCCGCAGCCGAGTCGCGGCGGGCCTGATGGATCGTCCCCTGCCAAAACCGGGCCTCAGCCGCCAAGTAATTTTCCACGGTGCTGTACAGAGCCAGCGACTCGGCAAACCACACATCGGCACTGTCGGCGACCGCACTCTCCTCGCCCAGCAACCGCAGACACTCGGCCTGGCGGAACACCGCCTCGTCCACCGACACCCCAGCCGCGTCGGCAAACTCGACATACGCGCTTAGATAGAGCCGATGCGCCGCCAGCGACTCCCGGTAACGCCCCTCGTCAAACAGCAAGCTCATCAAGCCAGCCTGCATCCGCGCTCGGAAGGCCGGCCGCTCGGCCTGCTCGGCCGCATAGCGATACACTTCCAAACTGGCGTCCACCCCGTGCGCGGTCCGGGCCAACAGGGCCTGCCGCACCCACGCCATTTCGGCCAGTTGGGACTCCTGCGGAAAGTCGCGGCTGACTTTTTTGTACGCGGCCAGTGCCTCTGCATAGCGTTCCAACTCCTCGAGCATATCGCCGCGCTTGATCCACGCCTTGGCCGCCAGCAAACGGCGCGATTGTCCCTCGCGCAAACCAGCCAAAACCACCGCCCGCTTCTCGGCGTCGCCCATGCTGGCTGGATCGTACCCATCGGCCAGCCGCGCAAAAACAGCGAGTGCATCCTCGTAGCGGCCCAATGCTGCCAAAGCCAAGCCGCTCTGCAACTGCGCCCGGTCTGCTCGCAGCCCCTCGGGCGCGTTCTGCACGTACCCCTGAAAGGCCGCTACTGCTCGCTCGTATTCTTTGAGCTCGAAAAAGGCCCAGCCGAGCGTGTAGCGCGTCCGCTCGGCATAGCGGCTGTGCGGGAACAGACGCAACAGCACCTCCCCAGCGTTGGCAGCCCCGGCATAGTCCCCGGCTTCAAACAGGCAGTCGATCACTAAGTACGCGGCCGTCTCGCGCAGTTCAAACCCCTCCTCGTCGCGCAGCCCGGCAAAGCGAGTGGCCGCAGTCTGCAAGGACGCGACCGCCCGCAAGGCCAGCGAATCAGCCGCCGCCGAATCGGCCAAGGCTGCTTCTTCGCGCCACAATTGCGCCTGCTTGCGCACCATGTTCGCCAACTGGTAGCGCGCCGCCGCCTGCGCCCCCACCGCCTGCTCGTCCACCACCACGCGCACGTCCGAGGCGCGTAGCAGCGCCCCATCCTGCACGGCTAACACGCCCTCGTATATCCGCTGCGCCCCGGCAAAGTCGCCGGTAGCCAGCAACTTTTGCGCTCGCGCAAAGCGCTTGCCCAAGTCCTCTGGATTGGTCACGAACTGGCTACCGGCCACTAAGCCGGCGAGCATCAAGGGAAGCCAAATAGCCATTAGCGATCGTATCCGGCGATGACCGAGATGAAAAACCGCGACACCCCACCATCGCGCGTCCGCGCCACGGCCGGATCGGCAAATTCTTCGTGGCGCAGCTCAATGCCAGTGTTGGAAACCATATTGTAGCCGATGTACGTACCGCGCACCGTAAACATCAACACCGAACTGGCCGAGCGCAGGGCGCGTTCCCGATCCACTCGGTCGATAAAGCGGAAAGCCAGCGCCGGCGACAACGTGCGCGTAAATGGCACCCCCAGCCCCTGCTGGCCAAATTGCACCAGCGTATTTTCCGTCAGCGTCCAATCCACGCGCAGGATGGGCGCGATCTGATTCCACGACTCCACCGCCCGCCGCCGATCGCTGGCAGTGACGTGCTTGTACAAATGCTTGATCATGGCTTGGACGCGCAGGCGAGCCAACTCGTACGTGTAGTCGGCCTTGTTGACCATCGTGAAGGTCTGCATGCGGGCATCCGCTGCCAACTGTCGGTTCAGTATCCACTGCGCGTTGTTTTCGATGTGCAGTTGGTCCAGCCGCGTCAAGCGGGTGCCGACAAACGAGGTATGCACCCACGAGTCGGCCATCAGCAAGGCATCGGGCGTCGGCGGCTGATCCGGGTTGTTGTTCTCGCCGGCGCGAAAGACATAGACCGAGTCCGGCACCGTGTCCTCGACCCGCTTGCTGTCGTGGTCGAGCTGAACTTTCCCCCAGCGCGGCACGTCAAAGCCATAAGACACCCGCCCGTAGCGCGAGACTGCCCGGCCCGGCCCGGCGATCTCGTCTTGGCGATAGTACCCCACTCCGGCCGACAGCCCACGCCACTGCGGCAGGGCGACAAAGCCGTGCAAGCCGCGCCGGTCGCGGTCGTAGGGGTAGTCGGGCTTATTGTCGTTTTCGCGCTCGTCAATCACGCCGTTGTTGTTGAGGTCAATGCCATAGACAAATTCCTGCGGATCGGAGTAATACAGCAAAAACGGCTCTTCAAAATCGGGCACTCCATTGGCGTTTTTGTCGTCGTCCGGGATGTTGTCGTTGTCCTCGTCTAGCCCGGGAAAGACGCCCGACTCGATCTCCGTGCCGTTGGGATAATCGCGCAAGTTGTCGTCTGCGTAGCGGTCGTTGTCGTCGTTGTCATCGACTAGGGGAAACTCCGATAGCACCTGTTGGTCTCGAGTTTCGCCACCCAAGTCGGTGTAGAGCCGCACCCCACCGCGCCGACTGTCGTACCCGCCGCCGTAGCGCGGCCCAATGCGGAAGAGTTCGCCGCCCACCTCCAAGCGGCCAAGGTCCTTGAGCGCGTGGACGTACCACGCGGCCGCTCGCTGCTGATCGCGCCGGCCGCGCAGCACCGGAAAACTGCGGTAGAGCAAATTGCGCTGGTATTCGCCGCGCACTTTCAGGCCGACAAACGTGGCCTCGGCGTCAAAGCCAAAAATCGTCTGGCCGGTAGAAAATCCGTAGTCAAATTCCACGGCGCGCCGATTGGAAAAATCTCGCACCTCTCCAGCCGCTCGCACCCGCGTCTCAAAGGGGGTGTTGCGCGGCGTGAACTGATTGCGCAGCGCGTCGTAAAAGGGATGCTGTTGCGCCACCTCAATGCGGTAATCATTGGCCACTAAAGCCCGCACTCTCGCCCCACTCAGGGCAAAATCCTCCGGTACGACAAACGCGTACTCCACTGCCTCCTCGCCGCGCACCTCGCGGAAGCCATCGCCGCGCCGCCCCCCCAACACTTGCGGCTGCAAACCCGGGGCAAAGCGGTCGTCAGCCGGGTCGCTACTGATCGTCGCCGCCCCTTCCGGCCCCTCTCCTTCTAGCTCGATGATGATGTCGTACACAATGGCCCCGGCCTCGTCGCTTTGCGGCGAGTCGTCGCGCACCCGCACGGTGATTTCGCTCGGCGGCTGCATGGCCGGATAGGGAATGCCACCGCGCAGAAAGCCGCCGGCACTGCCGCGGGCCGTATTGGCCTGATGCTGGTTGACAAAGGTCGCGCCAAAGCGCAGCACATCGCCCACCCGGGTCTGCCAGTAACCGGCGAGATTGTACACTGGGTTTTCCTCGGTCTGCTCCAAAAAGTCGATGAGCGATCCCCGCCCTTGGGCCACTGGATCGGAAAAGCTGTTGAGCGTGGGAAACAGCGACGAGTCAAAACCGCGCGTGGTCAGCAAAGTGATCTTATTGGCCGGAAAAACCACATCCCAGCGCAAGCCATTGAAGCCTGCCTGCCGAAGGGTCAACGGCGTAAACTCGGTGCGCACCTCGTCGCCCACGGTCAAAGACCAGTGCCACGGGCCATAGCTGTCGTGGGCGATAATCAGGTTGTTGAGCGAGCGATAGAGGCGATCCTTGAGGATCCGGCTGCCGCCGGGCCGCTGCTCGTCTAGCTCGTAGACTAAGAAGCCCTCGGCGAGAAAGTTGCCGAGGAAGTCGTAGCGCGGGGCTAGGCGGATTTCGCGGCGATAGGGCCGGTAGAGGTCCTCGCCGTAATTGGCGTAGGCACTCAGGGGCGGGCGGCGCAAGAAGTGCCGCGAGGGGGCCGCGTCGGGCAAATCGGCCACTAACGGACGCCCGGACAGCAATAAGGCGAGCAAGAGAACCCAATTAAAAAAACGCATCTCGTATCTCCTTAGCTCCTTCATCAGTACACCACCGCGACCAATCCAGTCCACACATCCGCTCGGTCCGCGTCGACTTCAACGCGCAGCAGATAATGCCCGGGCGCGACCCGCCGCCCGCTGTCGTCGCGGCCATCCCACGCCAAACGCTTGCGCCCAGCCGCGGCCGGCCCGTCCCACAGCGACCGTTGCTTGCGGCCCGCCAAGTCGTATAGGGCCACCGTCAATGCCTGCGGGTGCTGCACCTTGGCCAAGTCGATCTGGATTTGGGCCGAGCCAGTCGCGGCGTTAAAGGGATTGGGCTGCACCAACACGCCAGCACGCGGCAGGGCGCGCGCGACCACCCCTTCGCCGACCAACGTCCACGCCTCGGCCTCCATCGGCTGCACGTACTGCCAATCCGCATTAGCGCCCAAAGCCACGGCCGCCCGCACCGCCAGCGTCGGCCGCAGCAACACGGCCGCAAACTCCACTTCGAGCCGACCCGACCGACGCACGTGGTACTCGGTGCCCAACACTAAGCGGATGCCGGCATCGTCCCACGCGGCCTCATACCCATCCGCCGGCAGCACCTCCCCGTCAAACCGCACTTGCCGCACCTCCCCGGGCAAGCCGATATGCACTCGGTCAAACCCCAAATCATTCGAGCCGATTTCCACGTCAAAGGTATAGACAAACCCCGTCTCCTCGCCCAACACCGGGCGCGGCGGCGCAATACCCCCGGCCACCGCCCGCGCAAAAAGCTGCTCGCCAAAGGCCACCGCCACCTGCGTCAGCCTCGGCGTTTGCAACGGGTCGCGGGTTTCCATCACCGCCCGATATTGCACAAATCGCGCTGGCTCTGGCTCGGTCAGGGCCACGCCCGCGCCGACTGCGGCCAAATCCCACGCCGGCACCCGGTGCCATTCGGGCCACGTCTCCCCATCGGCCGAAGTGCGGAACTGCACCCGCAAAACCGCGCCCGGCCGCGTCTGGCCGGCAAACCACACCCGTCCCACGTTGATCGGCTGCCCGGCGTCGAACACGGCCGATTCAAACACGCCCTCGGCGCGGAAGCCCTCGCCAAACACTTCCACCTCGCCGATGGAAACCCAGTTGGGCGGGTCCTCCCGCGTCAGCCGCAGGCGCACAAAGCGACCCAACACCGGCAGCACTCCCCCGTCGCCGCTGGTCTCAAGCCACGTCGAATCCACCGACGTATCGACCGTTGGACGAGTGTTTTCGGCCTGTTGCGCCACCAATACCCAATCGTCGGGCGTGGCTTCGCGCGCCACTTCGAGGCGATAGCCTTTGACGAAAAACAGCGGCCGTTGGGCAACCGTCTTGCCCGGCAGCAGGCGCACTTGGCTGATGCCGCGATCACCGCCCAAGTCAATGCGAATCCACTTCCCCAGCACTTCGACTGCGTTGTCAAAGCGCCACTCGGTGTCGGGGTCGCCGTCGGTGACGCTGCGGCGTCCACTCAAGGTGTTCGGCCCGGACGCAGCTACTGCATCCAACGCCAAATTCACCCCGCGAAAGGAGGTCAGCGACACCTGCCCCAAGCTGTCAATCTCCGTGCCGACAAAAGTGCCGGCCGCAAAACTGTCAGCTCCCTCTTGCATCCACTCGCCCGCCAGCACCGGCCGGCCGCACAGCACAACCATCACGAGTAAAGAATACGCCTTATTCATCATCTATCCAAGCCTTCCTGCCCCAGTACTCTAATATGTTCTTTATGGAAGAATCTAGTTGCTGGAAGCGCAACTTCAGACCGAGTTGCGCTAAGCGGGTCGCGTCGCGCTCGAGAAATAGACTGAGGCTCCGCATTTCGTTGGCCACGATGCACACCTCCGTTACCCCCTCTTCGGCCTGCGATTTTAGGAAATCATACAGGATGCCGAACTCCTCCCTAGCGATATACCCGGCGAGTTGGATGGTTAAGGTCCCGCCGCAGCGGTTCAAAGTATCAATTCGTATCATGCTGATATTCTCCGACCCTCAATACCACATTGGTTAATTGCCATAGCCATTTCATCGGCTCACGGCAGTTTCGTCATTTTTTTCGCTTCCACCTGCCCGTCGATTTCGACCCGGTAGATATACACTCCCGCCGCACCCGCTCGGCCCGCCTCGTCGCGGCCATCCCAAGTAAAGCGATGCCGACCCGCCCCAAGCGGCCCCTGCCACACCGACCGCACCCGACGACCCAACACGTCGTACACTGTCAGCGACACGGCCTTTGCGTCCGCCGTCAAATCAAGCGGAATTACCACCGCCGGATTGAACGGATTGGGATAGCTGTCGCCCAGCCGAGGCTGCGCCGGGCGGCCCGCTGCTAGTGTCAGCACGGCCGTCGGCATCGCCTGCTCGGCCTCTGCACGAGAAGTGCAGAAATGGTCAAAGCTACAGTCAGAAAACGTTCTGCGACACCGGATCGGCTTGTCCTCGTTCCTAGACGCACACCAACCGTTATACCCGCAATCGTCATAAGCGCGATACTTGCACTCGTCGGATTCGACTTGCTTGACCCCAAGCAGGACCGTGAGCCCCATGAGCGCACTGATGAGCCAGCCCAGAGCCAGCCCTCGACGAGCCCGGGCCAAGCCGCTAGACGAACTCAAGAAATCACGCAAATTGCCCATGATCTATCTCCTTAGCGAATGGTGTTAGCTGTTCCATCGTATCGCTCAACGTAATGTCCGCTCACGGCAGCTTGGTCATCTTTTTTGCTTCCACCTGCCCGTCGATTTCGACCCGGTAGATATACACCCCCGCCGCACCCGCTCTACCCGCCTCATCGCGGCCAGCCCACACAAACCGATGCCGGCCAGCCCCAAGCGGCCCCTGCCACACCGACCGCACCCGACGACCCAACACATCGTACACCGTCAGCGACACAGCCTGGGCGTCCGTCGCTAAATCAAGCGGAATGACCACCGCCGGATTGAACGGATTGGGATAGCTAGCACCCAGCCGAGGCTGCGTCGGGCGAACCACCGACGGCGTCTGCACCGCCGTCGCCTGCTCGGCCAGCGAACTCTTGAGCACATGCACCCCACCCAATACCGGATCTAATACCACCAAATCCAGATCGCCATCGCCATCCATATCCCCAGACAGCACACAGGTCCCCGACCCTGCCAGCCGATGCCGCTCCGCTTCGTGGGTCGGCTGGAGTCCTCCACCCCATTCGATGAACACCCCAACGCCGGAAGGCCGATCTCCGCCAACAAACACCCAGTCTGCGACCCCATCGGCATTCAGGTCGCGCATCAGCACCGGCGACAGCCGAAAGAGCCGATCATCGTATAGCACCGTTGCGGCGGCTTGGGCACCAGCCGGCTGGCTATGCACGACGAGTCCCTTTCTACCTTCGATTTCGTCGAGCATAAACTCCGTGAGGAAATCTACCCCCCCATCCCCGTCAAAATCGCCGACTCCTAACAGCCTCCTCCATTCATCGAATCTAAATACCTCGTTTCGCGGCAACTCCTCGTCCAAGGCTTCCACAATCCACGTGCTTGCCCGCCCGACTATCGGTAACCACAACACATCAAGCGTCCCACTGCCAGTAAAGTCGCCGATTGCGCCGGACACGTGGTTTTGGCCCGCCGCCACTCCTTCCTCGATGGTCCACGCGCCCTGTTCTAAACCCCATATTTCTAACATGCCTCCTCTCCCGACAAATAATTCGGCCAAGCCATCCCCATCCCAATCCGCCGCCCCCACGAGCCCTCTATCCTCAATCTGCATAAGTATCTCGACTTGGAGTTCCGAATCAATAGACCAAACCTCTATCCCAACACTACTACTATTGCTCTGATACATCGCGATTTCATCTTGACCATCGCCCGTCAAATCAGCACCCAGCACCGTTAAGGCCACCCCGGAGATGGTCGTCCCGCCTGTGTCCGCATTGGTAGTAGCCACCGCCGGGGCAACGACCTCCTCTATGCGCCCCAGTTCCAAGGCCCCTTGCCCGTCGTTGAGGGCCATCAGCCAGCCCAGTTTTCTATCGCGTTGCAAAGACTCCGACTCCGACTCCGATCCACTTTGATCGTGATTGTATAGGGCGAAAAGGTCTAAATCGTCATCGCCATCCAAGTCCGTCAAGACGCCAATGCCATCCTGCGTACCTAAAACGGGCCGGCCGTTCCCCCCTATACCTAAGGCGATGGGATAGAAAAGCGGCGGGGCAAAAAGACCCGACGCAAAGCGAAAATACTCTACATACGGCGGCGGCAGTTCCCCCTGTAATTGCTCTTCCACACCCGTCAACTCGATCCAGTCAATCTCAAACCACTCAACCTCATCAAGCGAAAAATAAAACTGAATCTCCTTTAACAGGCCCTCCCATCTCTTATCGTCTCGATTCGCCAAGAGAAACACCACTTCCTGCCACTCGGTGGTATAGGTTATTGCTTGAGCAAGGAACCCAAAACGGAGGTCGCGATCCAAACCCAAGTTGTGCTCGTTAGTCCATTCCACCCTAAAAGAACCGGTCGTAGGACGGTCATGGACCGTGCGGATGCGGATGCGGACTTGGTCGAACAGCGCCGAATCATACCCAATGGGCGGAGAAATCAGGTCAACACGTGCCTCAGAATAATGACTCTGGGTGACGTCGGGCGAGACTCCCACCCGCCACACACCGTCTGTGACCTCGCTCGGAAACAAGTGCAATTCACGAGGCCCCCCCCAGATAAGACCTTCTTTCGCCGACCACCCTTGCGTCGTGCCATCGTCGAAATCCCACTTGATCGCCTCGGCGCACCGACCCGACAGCACAACACATATACAAACCGCTAATGGCAACATGATGTGGACTCTATCCTCCTATGAATACCTTTCTGCCGCATCGGCCTTGCCTTCAACGAGGATAACAGCATATTCCGTGCCAATAATCAGGCCATGTACAAAAAAATCCTTTAGAACGAACCTAAAGGATTGAAAAACATGATACTTAAAATTATGGTGCGGGGCTTTCTATAAGCCAGCGGCTCATCGGCGGCGCAAGACTTTCCACGATTTTTCCGTGGATTTACACGATTTTTCCGTGGATTTACACGATTTTTCCGTGGATTTACACGGATTTTCCGTGGACCAGCACAGCCGGCGTTGGCCGTTAGGTGCCGGGCTTTTTCGGGCGGTGCAACCCGTATTTCTGCATAAGGATGCTTCGGTTGTCCATACCGTCTTACTCTTCTTCCTCACGGCAGTTTCGTCATCTTTTTCGCTTCCACCTGCCCGTCGATTTCGACCCGGTAGATATACACCCCCGCCGCACCCGCTCTACCCGCCTCGTCGAGGCCATCCCAAGTAAAGCGATGCCGACCCGCCCCAAGCGGCCCCTGCCACACCGACCGCACCCGACGACCCAACACGTCGTACACTGTCAGCGACACAGCTTGGGCGTCCGCCGCTAAGTCTAACGGGATTACCACCACCGGATTGAACGGATTGGGATAGCTGTCGCCCAGCCGAGGCTGCGCCGGGCGAACTACCGACAGCGTCTGCACCGCCGTCGGACGACTGCCCACCGAACTCTTGAGCACCTGCACTCCCCCCAACGCCCGATCCAACACCACCAAGTCCAAATCCCCGTCGCCATCCACATCCCCCGGCAAGACCAAGACCCCGTTGCCTTCCAACCCCGTCGCCATCCCGTCGGCCAATGGCTCGGTTTCCAGCCCATTCAACCGATACCACTCCACCCTTTTGGCCGGGTGCAAACCGCCGCCCCACACGACAAACACCCCAAAGCCAGACGCATAATCGCCCCCGACGAACACCCAATCGTCCACCCCATCCCCGTCCAAATCGCGCACCACCACCGACGAGAGCAGAAACAAATCCGCCCCATAGACCACCGCTTGGTGCAAGCCATCGGGCTGCTGGCTCCACACCGCCAACCCCTTGCGCTGCTCGGACCGATCCTCGCGCACCCCCGCCAGCAAATCCACCTGTCCGTCGCCAGTAAAGTCGCCCACGCGCCCCGCCAGCAACGGAAACGGCAGAACATCCTCAAACAGCGGACCGGCGCCCGCATCAGTCCCTAAGCGACCCACCCGAAACGAACTCAACTCTTCAAATGCTGACAAACCCAACGCCTCCTTCGGCCCCCACAACACCTCGAATCGACCATCGCCGGTGAAGTCGCCGATCTGATGCGCCCACCCAAACCCCGAAGCCGAGTCCGGCACCGACAGGGCCGTGAAGTTCCACTGACCATCGGCCATATCCCAGACTTCCAAAAACGGTTCATCCACCGCTTGGGCAAACACTTCCACAGCCCCATCACCATCCCAATCGACCACATCCACCAACCGACGTGGCCCCCGCTCTAACAACTCCACCATCTGAAACGCCTCGCCGACCGACCACACCGTGATAGCCCAATCGTGGCGACCCAGACTGACCACCAGTTCAGAGCGCCCGTCGCCCGTTATATCGCCCACGCACACCCGCCGATCCCACAGTTCCAACTGCTCCGACCGCTCCAGTTCAAATGCCCCAGACCCGGTGTTGCGAGCCATCACCCAGCCCCCTTTCCATTCGCGATCTAAAGCGTACCAAAACGAGAACAAATCCAAGTCCCCATCCGCATCTAAGTCGATCAAAGCACCAACCGGGTCGTAGGCTAAGAGACGAATGAATCCTAACCCCGGAGCCACCGGCGAGAACATCGGCGACGCAAACACGCCAGCCTCTTGATTGCGCAACGCAACGACCGGCGGACGCGGCAACTCTCCTTGTAACACTTCTTCCACGCCGGTCAGTTCGATCCAATCAATTTCCAAAGCTTCCACCTTCGTCTCGGCGGGTCGATTGACCATGCTAAATGTCAGCCGAATATCATCCAATAGCCCTTCCCACAAGGGATCATACGAGGGATTTGTCTCCACGTCGGTCAACGAAAACTCATACTCTTGCCATTCGGTCGTATAGACCCACGTGCCCAAGAAGCCATTGGCCCATAGCACGAACCTTGTCTTAGTGGGGCGCGGCCATGGTGGATCCCGGCCCTGGGACATGAGATTGTGCTGATTGGTCCAGCGGAATAATAAGACGCCTTGAGTCGGGCTATCATGCACCAAGCGAAAGCGGAGCCGCGCCCGGTCAAACAGATGCGAATCAGCATTAATCGTCGGAGAAATCACCTCCACCCCGGCTCCACTACCACCATCCCGGCGGAAAGCCTGAATCCGCCAGACGCCGGCTTCCACCGAACTAGACAACGGAATAAATGCATGCTCCCCGCCCGTGCTAATCGACCTCTTAGCGCCCCAGCCTTGCGTCGTCCCATCGTCAAAATCCCACCGAATCGCCCCAGCGGCACCACTCAAGAGCATCAATGCGCAAAAGGCTAAAAGCAACACGACAGCCGCTCCTCTGAAAAATCCATTGAACGCCTACAACATGAAAAGCCGTTTCAAACGCCGCACCGGAGGGCTCAAGCAACAGCGAGAAGCCCGAAAACAACGGCACAAGCATTCAAAACGGCTTCGCCAGTTACGTTAGCAACTTGAAGGTTAGGTAGTACACGACCAGCCGCCGCAGTCGTCACAGCAAAATATCGGCGCTTCCGAAGGACAACGCTTAAGGTCGGGTACACAATGAAATAGTGCGGCACGCTTCGGCTTCTTTCGCCCCGAGCAAGACCGTAAGCCCCGTGAGCGCACTAATGATGAAGTGGCCGGTTGGTGCGCACCAACTACCGCCCCGTCAGCCCCGTGAGCGCACTAATGAGCCAGCCCAAACCCAAACCCTGACGAGCCGGAGCCAAGCCACTCGACGACGCGAAAAACTCCTGCAAGGTCTGCATAATTCCTATCTCCTGAAAAGTCCAATACCGCCACGACCCGCTGCCGCTACGATACTGGAAATCAGCGTTGAAAAACGACCGCTGCTAGTGCGTAAGGCCGCATAGACGCATCGCCTCACGGCAGTTTTGTCATCTTTTTCGCTTCCACCTGCCCATCGATTTCGACCTTGTAGATATACACTCCCGCCGCACCCGCTCTACCCGCCTCGTCGCGGCCATCCCAAGTAAAGCGATGCCGACCCGCCCCCAGCGGCCCCTGCCACACCGACCGCACCCGACGACCCAACACATCGTACACCGTCAGCGACACAGCTTGGGCGTCCGCCGCTAAGTCTAACGGGATTACCACCGCCGGATTGAACGGATTGGGATAGCTGGCGCCCAGCCGATACCGCGTCGGGCGAACTACCCGCGGCGTCTGCACCGCCGTCGCCTGCTCGGCCAGCGAACTCTTGAGCACATGCACCCCACCCAAGATCGGATCTAACACCACCAAATCCAGATCGCCATCGCCATCCATATCCCCAGACAGCACACAGGTCCCCGGTCCCGCCAGCCGATGCCGCTCCGCTTCGTGGGTCGGCTGGAGCCCCCCACCCCATTCGATGAACACCCCAACGCCGGAAGGCCGATCCCCGCCAACAAACACCCAGTCTGCGACCCCATCGGCATTCAGGTCGCGCATCAGCACCGGCGACAGCCGAAAGAGCCGATCATCGTATAGCACCGTTGCGGCGGCTTGGTCGCCAGCCGGCTGGCGATGCACGACGAGTCCCTTACTACCTTCGAATCCATCGCGTATAAACTCCGTGAGGAAATCCACCCCCCCATCCCCGTCAAAATCGCCCACTCCTAACGTCTTCCTCCATTCATCGAATCTAACCTCGTTTCGCGGCAACTCCTCGTCCAAGGCTTCCACAATCCACGTGCTTGCATGCCCGATGATCGGTAGCCACAACACATCGAGCGTCCCACTGCCAGTAAAGTCGCCGATTGGGCCGGGCACATGGTTTTGGACCGCCGCCACCTCTTTCTCGATGGTCCACGCACCCTGTTCTAAACCCCATATTTCTAACATCCTTTCCCCATATACAAATAATTCGGCCAAGCCATCCCCATCCCAATCCGCCGCACCCTTGATACTTCTATCCTCGATCTGCATGAGTATCTCGACTTGGAGTTCCGAATCAATAGACCAAACCTCTATCGCCCCCCCACTACCCCTATCCTGATTCATCGCGATTTCATCTTGACCATCGCCCGTCAAATCAGCACCCAGCACCGTTAAGGACACCCCGGAGGTCATCGTCCGGCCTGTTCTCGCATCGGTAAAAGTCTCCCCCGTGCCAACGACCTCCGCTATGCGCCCCAGTTCCAAGGCCCCTTGCCCATCGTTGAGGGCCATCAGCCAGCCCGTTTTCTGTAGATACCGCGAAGACTCCCGGTAATCGTAGAGGGCGAAAAGGTCTAAATCGCCATCGCCATCCAAGTCCGTCAAGACGCCAATGCCAAGCGACGTGCCTGAAATGGCCCAGTCGTTCCCTATACCCAAGGCGATAGGATAGAAAAGCGGCGGGGCAAAAAGACCCGACGCAAAGCGAAAATACTCTACATCCGGCGGCGGCCGTTCCCCCTGTAATTGCTCTTCCACACCCGTCAACTCGATCCAGTCAATCTCAAACCACTCAACCTCATTAAGCGAAAAATAAAACCGAATCTTCTCTAACAGGCCCTCCCATCTCTTATCGTCTCGATCCGCCAAGAGAAACACCACTTCCTGCCACTCGGTAGTATAGGTTATTGCTCCAGCATAGATCGCAAAACGGACGTCGCGATCCATACCCAAGCTGTGCTCGTTGGTCCACCTCAGACTAAAAGAACCGGTCGTAGGACGGTCGTGGACCGTGCGGAAGCGGATGCGGGCTTGGTCGAACAGCGCCGAATCATACCCAATGGGCGGAGAAATCAGATCAACACGTGCCTCGGAATAATGACTCTGGGTGACGGCAGGCGAGACCGCCACCCGCCACACACCGTCTGCGACCTCGCCCGGAAACAAGTGCAATTCACGCGGCCCCCCCCCGATAAGACCTTCCTTCGCCGACCACCCTTGCGTCGTGCCATCGTCGAAGTCCCACTTGATCGCCTCGGCATACCCACCCGAAAGCACAACACAGATACAAACCGCTAATGACAACATGATGTGGACTTTATCCTCCTATGAATACCCAATGGAGCTAGTGAGCAGCGTATAGCCCACGAGCCCCATTGGGTAGGGAAAGGGGGGCATAGCTACTGAGCTATCCCCTTCATGCTACGCAGGCGCATATTTCCTCAAAGTTACATTCTGCGTCCTGCTTAAATGTGCAGCACCAGATCGGCGTTTGCCCTTCATCCTCTGCAGCACAATCAGCATCCCAACTGCACTCTGAAGAAGTGCGGTTCGTGCACACGTCGGCTTCGGCTTCCTTGGCCCCAAGCAGAATGGCGACCCCTGTGAGCGCACTAATGAGCCACCCCAAACCCAAACCCTGACGAGCCGGAGCCAAACCGCTCGACGACGCGAAGAATTCCCGTAAGGTCTGCATAGTTCTTATCTCCTCAAAAGTCCAATACCGCCACGACCCGTTGCCGCTACGATACTGGTAGTGCCAGTTGAGCAACGACCGATATGAGTGCGTAAGGCCGCATAGACGCATCGCCTCACGGCAGTTTCGTCATTTTTTTCGCTTCCACCTGCCCGTCGATTTCGACCCGGTAGATATACACCCCCGCCGCACCCGCTCTACCCGCCTCATCGCGGCCATCCCAAGTAAAGCGATGCCGACCCGCCCCCAGCGGCCCCTGCCACACCGACCGCACCCGACGACCCAACACATCGTACACCGTCAGCGACACGGCCTTTGCGGCCGTCGCTAAATCAAGCGGAATGACCACCACCGGATTGAACGGATTGGGATAGCTAGCACCCAGCCGATACCGCGTCGGGCGAACTACCCGCGGCGTCTGCACCGCTGTCGCCTGCTCGGCCAGCGAACTCTTGAGCACATGCACCCCACCCAAGATCGGATCTAACACCACTAAATCCAGATCGCCATCGCCATCCATATCCCCAGACAGCACACAGGTCCCCGGTCCCGCCAGCCGATGCCGCTCCGCTTCGTGGGTCGGCTGGAGTCCTCCCCCCCATTCGATGAACACCCCAACGCCGGAAGGCCGATCCCCGCCAACAAACACCCAGTCTGCGACCCCATCGGCATTCAGGTCGCCCATCAGCACCGGCGACAGCCGAAAGAGCCGATCATCGTATAGCACCGTCGCGGCGGCTTGGTCGCCAGCCGGCTGGCGATGCACGACGAGCCCCTTACTACCTTCGAGTCCATCGTGTATAAACTCCGTGAGGAAATCCACCCCCCCATCCCCGTCAAAATCGCCCACTCCTAACGTCTTCCTCCATTCATCGAATCTAACCTCGTTTCGCGGCAACTCCTCGTCCAAGGCTTCCACAATCCACGTGCTTGCCTGCCCGACGATCGGTAGCCACAACACATCGAGCGTCCCACTGCCAGTAAAGTCGCCGATTGGGCCGGGCACATGGTTTTGGACCGCCGCCACCTCTTTCTCGATGGTCCACGCACCCTGTTCTAAACCCCATATTTCTAACATCCTTTCCCCATATACAAATAATTCGGCCAAGCCATCCCCATCCCAATCCGCCGCACCCTTGATACTTCTATCCTCGATCTGCATGAGTATCTCGACTTGGAGTTCCGAATCAATAGACCAAACCTCTATCGCCCCCCCACTACCCCTATCCTGATACATCGCGATTTCATCTTGACCATCGCCCGTCAAATCAGCACCCAGCACCGTTAAGGACACCCCGAAGGTCATCGTCCGGCCTGTTCTCGCATCGGTAAAAGTCTCCCCCGTGCCAACGACCTCCGCTATGCGCCCCAGTTCCAAGGCCCCTTGCCCATCGTTGAGGGCCATCAGCCAGCCCGTTTTCCTTAGATACCGCAAAGACTCCGTGTAATCGTAGCGGGCGAAAAGGTCTAAATCGCCATCGCCATCCAAGTCCGTCAAGACGCCAATGCCAAGCGACGTGCCTGAAATGGGCCAGCCGATCCCCCCTATACCCAAGGCGATAGGATAGAAAAGTGGCCGGGCAAAAAGACCCGACGCAAAGCGAAAATACTCTACATCCGGCGGCGGCCGTTCCCCCTGTAATTGCTCTTCCACACCCGTCAACTCGATCCAGTCAATCTCAAACCACTCAACCTCATTAAGCGAAAAATAAAACCGAATCTTCTCTAACAGGCCCTCCCATCTCTTATCGTCTCGATCCGCCAAGAGAAACACCACTTCCTGCCACTCGGTAGTATAGGTTATTGCTCCAGCATAGATCGCAAAACGGACGTCGCGATCCATACCCAAGCTGTGCTCGTTGGTCCACCTCAGACTAAAAGAACCGGTCGTAGGACGGTCGTGGACCGTGCGGAAGCGGATGCGGACTTGGTCGAACAGCGCCGAATCATACCCAATGGGCGGAGAAATCAGGTCAACATGTGCCTCGGAATGATGACTCTGGGTGACGGCAGGCGAGACCGCCACCCGCCACACACCGTCTGCGACCTCGCCCGGAAACAAGTGCAATTCACGCGGCCCCCCCCCGATAAGACCTTCCTTCGCCGACCACCCTTGCGTCGTGCCATCGTCGAAGTCCCACTTGATCGCCTCGGCATACCCACCCGAAAGCACAACACAGATACAAACCGCTAATGACAACATGATGTGGACTTTATCCTCCTATGAATACCCAATGGGGCTAATGAGCTGCGTGTCGCCCACTAGCCCCATTAAGGTAGGGAAAGGGGGCATAGCTACTGAGCTATCCCCTTCATGCTACGCAGGAGCAACCTATTTCCTTAAAGTTACATTCTGCGTCCTGCTCAAATGTGCAGCACCAGATCGGCGTTTGCCCTTCATCCTGTGCAGCACAATCAGCATCCCAACTGCACTCGTCAAAGTGGTTCCCGCACTCGCCGGCTTCGGCTTCCTTGGCCCCAAGCAGAATGGCGACCCCTGTGAGCGCACTAATGAGCCACCCCAAACCCAAACCCTGACGAGCCGGAGCCAAACCGCTCGACGACGCGAAGAATTCCCGTAAGGTCTGCATAGTTCTTATCTCCTCAAAAGTCCAATACCGCCACGACCCGTTGCCGCTACGATACTGGTAGTGCCAGTTGAGCAACGACCGATATGAGTGCGTAAGGCCGCATAGACGCATCGCCTCACGGCAGTTTCGTCATTTTTTTCGCTTCCACCTGCCCGTCGATTTCGACCCGGTAGATATACACCCCCGCCGCACCCGCTCTACCCGCCTCATCGCGGCCATCCCAAGTAAAGCGATGCCGACCCGCCCCCAGCGGCCCCTGCCACACCGACCGCACCCGACGACCCAACACATCGTACACCGTCAGCGACACGGCCTTTGCGGCCGTCGCTAAATCAAGCGGAATGACCACCACCGGATTGAACGGATTGGGATAGCTAGCACCCAGCCGATACCGCGTCGGGCGAACTACCCGCGGCGTCTGCACCGCCGTCGCCTGTTCGGCCAGCGAACTCTTGAGCACATGCACCCCACCCAAGATCGGATCTAACACCACTAAATCCAGATCGCCATCGCCATCCATATCCCCAGACAGCACACAGGTCCCCGGCCCTGCCAGCCGATGCCGCTCCGCTTCGTGGGTCGGCTGGAGTCCTCCACCCCATTCGATGAACACCCCAACGCCGGAAGGCCGATCCCCGCCAACAAACACCCAGTCTGCGACCCCATCGGCATTCAGGTCGCGCATCAGCACCGGCGACAGCCGAAAGAGCCGATCATCGTATAGCACCGTTGCGGCGGCTTGGTCGCCAGCCGGCTGGCGATGCACGACGAGCCCCTTACTACCTTCGAATCCATCGCGTATAAACTCCGTGAGGAAATCCACCCGCCCATCCCTGTCAAAATCGCCCACTCCTAACGTCTTCCTCCATTCATCGAATCTAACCTCGTTTCGCGGCAACTCCTCGTCCAAGGCTTCCACAATCCACGTGCTTGCATGCCCGATGATCGGCAGCCACAACACATCGAGCGTCCCACTGCCAGTAAAGTCGCCGATTGGGCCGGGCACATGGTTTTGGACCGCCGCCACCTCTTTCTCGATGGTCCACGCACCCTGTTCTAAACCCCATATTTCTAACATGCCTCCTCTCCCGACAAATAATTCGACCAAGCCATCCCCATCCCAATCCGCCGCACCCTTGATACTTCTATCCTCGATCTGCATGAGTATCTCGACTTGGAGTTCCGAATCAATAGACCAAACCTCTATCGCCCCCCCACTACCCCTATTCTGATACATCGCGATTTCATCTTGACCATCGCCCGTCAAATCAGCACCCAGCACCGTTAAGGACACCCCGGAGGTCATCGTCCGGCCTGTTCTCGCATCGGTAAAAGTCTCCCCCGTGCCAACGACCTCCGCTATGCGCCCCAGTTCCAAGGCCCCTTGCCCATCGTTGAGGGCCATCAGCCAGCCCGTTTTCTGTAGATACCGCGAAGACTCCCGGTAATCGTAGAGGGCGAAAAGGTCTAAATCGCCATCGCCATCCAAGTCCGTCAAGACGCCAATGCCAAGCGACGTGCCTGAAATGGCCCAGTCGTTCCCTATACCCAAGGCGATAGGATAGAAAAGCGGCGGGGCAAAAAGACCCGACGCAAAGCGAAAATACTCTACATCCGGCGGCGGCCGTTCCCCCTGTAATTGCTCTTCCACACCCGTCAACTCGATCCAGTCAATCTCAAACCACTCAACCTCATCAAGCGAAAAATAAAACCGAATCTTCTTTAACAGGCCCTCCCATCTCTTATCGTCTCGATCCGCCAAGAGAAACACCACTTCCTGCCACTCGGTAGTATAGGTTATTGCTCCAGCATAGATCGCAAAACGGACGTCGCTATCCATACCCAAGCTGTGCTCGTTGGTCCACCTCAGGTCAAAAGAACCGGTCGTAGGACGGTCATGGACCGTGCGGAAGCGGATGCGGACTTGGTCGAACAGCGCCGAATCATACCCAATGGGCGGAGAAATCAGGTCAACATGTGCCTCGGAATGATGACTCTGGGTGACGGCAGGCGAGACCGCCACCCGCCACACACCGTCTGCGACCTCGCTCGGAAACAAGTGCAATTCACGCGGCCCCCCCCAGATAAGACCTTCCTTCGCCGACCACCCTTGCGTCGTGCCATCGTCGAAGTCCCACTTGATCGCCTCGGCATACCCACCCGAAAGCACAACACAGATACAAACCGCTAATGACAACATGATGTGGACTCTATCCTCCTATGAATACCCAATGGGGCTAATGAGCAGCGTGTCGCCCACGAGCCCCATTGGGTAGGGAAAGGGGGGCATAGCTACTGAGCTATCCCCTTCATGCTACGCAGGAGCAACTTATTTCCTCAAAGCTACAGTCAGGGTACTGCTGAAATGTGCAGCACCAGATCGGCGTTTGCCCTTCATACTTTGCAGCACAATTAGCATTCCAACTGCAATCTGAAGAAGTGCGGTTCGTGCACACGTCGGCTTCGGCTTCCTTGGCCCCAAGCAGAATGGCGACCCCTGTGAGCGCACTAATGAGCCAGCCCAAACCCAAACCCTGACGAGCCGGAGCCAAACCGCTCGACGACGCGAAGAATTCCCGTAAGGTCTGCATAGTTCTTATCTCCTCAAAAGTCCAATACCGCCACGACCGGCGGCCGCTACGATACTGGAAATGGCAGTTGAGCAACGACCGATATGAGTGCCTATCACCTCCTCTCTGCCGCATCGGCCTTGCCTTCAACGAGGATAATAGCATATTCCGTGCCAATAATCAGGCCATGTACAAAAAAATCCTTTAGAACGAGCCTAAAGGATTGAAAAACATGATACTTAAAATTATGGTGCGGGGCTTTTTGTACGCCAGCGGCTCATCGGCGGCGCAAGGCTTTCCACGATTTTTCCGTGTAAATACACGATTTTTCCGTGGCTTTACACGGATTTTCCGTGGACCAGCACAACCGGCATTGGCCGTTAGGCACCGGGCTTTTTCGGGCGGCGCAACCCGTATTTCTGCATCCGGTAACGCAGTTTCTCCGGGTGCATTCCCATCATAGACCTGCCAGTGAGCCGCTTGCAGGGCCGCAAGAGTATGCAGCGGACGCCGACGCTGTAATCCTCATGATAACTTTGTCGTCTTGGCTTCCACATCGCCTTCAACATGAGAAGTCGTCTTAAAGCCCTCACTCCGCAGAGGATGCAGATTGAGCATAAGCACCCGCTCGGCCATTTCGCTGCTCGCAATGTTCTGATAGGTCTGATGGAATGCCATTAGGCTGTTGAGGCGCATCTCCTCTGGAATGAGGAGATCTGGCCATATAGCAGCGAGCCAAAACTCAATCAAGTGTAATCTGGGATCGCCGTTCTTCTCCGCCATATAGGCTATGGCCCTACGCCGTTTTTGCGATTCTGCGAACGCATTTTGGGGGCTAAAAAAGTCGTGATGATGATACAAGTGATAACTATGAGCATTAGCTCCAAAGCACACCTTATGTCCATTTTGCATGAGGCGATAGGCTAAATCCCAGCCTTCTGAATGCAGCATCTCCTCGTCAAATCCGCCAACCTCCTCAAGCGCAATGCGCGGGACCGAAGCATTGTGTGGGTAAAAACAAATCCAACCTATCGGCGAATCGGGCACTTCGTCAAAAAGCCGCTGCACTTGGTCTTGCATCCATTTTAATTCCGGGAACGGATACCCACCTTCGCGGGCCAACGCAACAATCGAATCGAAATCAGCTGCTATCATCTCCTCGGTCACCCGAAATTTTTCCGGGTGCATCCGCACAATCTGAGCAACCGCTGCCGAAATGTCCTCCCAAGGCCGGCCGCTTTGCGGCTCTTGGACGTATTCCAAACAAGGCAAGCAGTACTGGAATCCGCTCGTCACGCCATTGTGATGCTGAAACAAGTGCCAATGTTGGTCCAGCCAATCGGGTCCCGGTAGCGCATCTCCATCTAAAAAGGCGATCAAGTCGCCCTTTGCTTCTGCTATGCCGATATTCCGCGCTCGGCAGCGCCCTACATTCCTTTTTAAGGGAATAACTCGTAAAGGAAGCTGCCCGTATTCACGCAGCATAGCATCTGTCCCGTCCGTGCTGCCATCGTCCACCACGACAACTTCAAACTGGTCCGCGGAAAATGTCTGCATGACTAAGCCACTTAAAACAAGCCGCAACCGATCTTTCTGGTTATGTGCGGCAATGACGACTGAAATGTCCACTGTTCTAGTCTCCTTATATACACTCAAAGAGCAAGCAACTCTCTTCTCTCAGCTCAGCCGGTCTATGAAGACGAGGAAGGCCATAATCGGTCGATTCACACGCCACGACTTGTGGTATTTCCTTGACCGCGTTTGAGCATACTATGTGGAAGCAATCTAAATGGCCAAAGAAAAAGTCAAAATACGGATCGCTATTGGCCAGCACACTACGGCGCAATGCCTCACTCTGGACATTTGCCGCCGTCAGTGCCGGAGTGCCGATGCTGATGCCGTGAAATTCTACTGGCAACCATCCCAAGTCGGCGATAAAAATCTCAGCCCATGTATGCCCAAACACTACTTCATTATAAGTTCGATTCTCATAGCGGCCCGGCCCCAGTGGATTGACCGCTATAGCCCCTGCCTGCTCGCGGGCGGGTATGCCTTGTAGCCGACAAAGCGCAATAAAAGCACGGGCCAATGTGATACAATGGCCTCCATTATCCGTTAGTGCTTTTAGGGTGCTACACTGATAGCATTGGCACTGATCTTTGGTCTTTTTGAAATGTTTGTTTTTGGCCAAGTAGTCGTATAACAAACGGGCCTTTTTTAAGTCGCTCGCTCTTTGGTCTATGCCCACCTGCTCCCAACAACTGCAAACGAGCGGATGTTGTGCCAAGGATTCATCAACAGCCGTGTAATGCTCAAATAACTCGGGAGCGAGCACTGCTGGAGCGGGTGTAGCTTCCATTGATCTCGCATAAACCGTTAATTCGCACTCGTAGGAAAATGTATATGCTTCAGAACAGCTAAAATCGCACTCAGCCGGATAGCTATAGAAAAAGCCCGAGTGCGGCAAAAAGTGCTGTTGCATGGCCGCCGGATGGCAGGACAACAGCTTTATATCGGTCTGAAAATCCGTAGCGATTGGATAGGGGAGGAATAGTTGCACATGATGCGTTGAATGCTCAACAGAAGACACCGTAAAGGTGTACGTCAGTCTCAAGCGCTGGCTTTCCATGGCGGAACAAAGTGCCCCGTGTTGCTGGCTTATAAAAAACGATCTCATCTTTGTCCGCGCCTCGTAATCACACGCGAAAAATTGAGGATCATTGTCGTACAGCCAGTTCCATGAATCGAGAAGATCGTACCAAATACCGTCTTGTCTTACTTCGTGCGGCATCTGCTGCCTTCGCCCTTTGCGGAGCATCTCTTCGACATGTTCGTCGCTAAGCACCGTGCTCGTCGTCAACTGCCGGGCAAAGTCGCGTTGACTCATCTGGTACTGTGGATCTATCCGACCCTCTTCTGTGCGATTCATCCAGTATTGATCAATGGCCTCTGCGACGCGATGGGTGCTCTGCCATTGTCGTATGTCGGCGGCGAAAGTACGACACCGCCTAGCGAATATCTCATAGTGATTTAGCAGCCCCTCGACGCTTTGGACGAGTGCCACAGGGCGGACGACATCGCGGTAGCTCAGTTTGACACCTAGGCCGAGGGCTTGCAGGCGGTCCATGGAAAGCTCTTGCACAAAGTCGGTGACCAGCCCGACGATGGGTACGCCCTTGAATAGAGCTTGGTAGAAGAAGTCCCGATCACCGCTGCCAGCGATGATCGCCGCTTGGGAAACAGCCTGCCGCAAAAAACTCGGCTCGACGATCTCGCAGGCCGCTATGGGGGCCATAGACACGCCAACCGGGGGGACCACCCACTGCCGAATCCCCTTCGCTCCCAACGCTTGCAGAGCCTCTTCCAGAAAGGGCCAATCAGCCTCCAAGGTTGTGAGGTCCCAGTACACGCCCTCCCGCTCTATTGCACTTTGTTCCGCAGCATCAAGCCCCGCGCTCAGCGGTCCAACAAAGAAGTAGTTGGTCGGGGGTTCTGAGCGCAGAGGATGAACCGATGGAATATCGCAGAGTAGATACATTGCTCTAGAGGAAGTTCCAGCGGCCCATGCCTGATGGGCGGTACGTTCAATTATATCATCCCAAGTACGCACAAACTCAGGTGAGCGAATAGGATAGGCGTATTCGGGCATGGTATATGCGGGCTTTATCCAAGCCACATCAACCCCTTCCAATGCAGCGGCCAAACGCAACGTGGGACGGGAATCTACTACGGCGAGGTCGGGCCTTAAGCGACCTATCAATGCCCGCTCGGCTTCCACACTCTGACGGATGAGGGCGTCGTAGTCCGCTTCCGGTCGCCCAAAATCCACTACTACGCCCACATCTCGTATCGGTGTGGCTAGGTCGTGTAGGCGGAAACCCTCTTGCTGGATGGGAGCGGCACCCGAACCTATGCCGGCAAACTCAACCCTGTATCCTCGGCTCCGCAGCGTCCCACCCACCACCAAAGCGCGATGCACCGAAGCACTGTCAAACCCGTGAAAAAAGATCAGTATGAACGCTCTATCGCGCCCGAGACGACGCGAATGTTCCTTGTCCTTAAGGTGCTGGATGACCTTGAAGAGACTCGTTAGTGCCCGCTGCCGTATTGCGTTGAACATGATTGGGTCCTTTACATACGGCCGCTGGTCCTCAGTAGCTGTTCGACGAACTCAATTTTGTCGGCTAGCTGAAGTTCGCGGTAGAGTTCCAACGCTTGCTGCCACTGAAGCAAGGCATCAGAGTGAGCCTGATTCGACGCATAGGCTCTGCCCAAGCTAACGCGAGCATCGGCCATGGCCTCCAAGTCCGATATGTTCGCAAACAGTTGCATGGCCTGCTGATAGGCTTCCTCAGCCGCATGGACATTCTCTGCCGCCATGTACGTATCGCCCAAAAGAACCGCTTGTATGGCGCGATTTCTGGTGTCCCCAACCTCATCAAACAGCCCGCTGGCCTGCTGGAACAACGTTGTCGCTTTCGGTAGATCGCCTTTCTTTTGCAGCACCTGCCCTAGTCCCCCTAGCATACGCGCTTCAAACAATTTGTTGCCTAACTTTTGCTGGATGGCCAGCGTCCGACGATACATTTCTTCCGCCTCATCCAATCGCCCTAGCTGTACATAGACGCTTCCCAAGACGCTGTAATGATGCGCCAAGCCCTCGTCTCGCTGGAGTTGCTCCTCAATCGCAACGCCTTGTTGCAAAATAGCTTCTGCTTCCGCCAAACGATGCTGCCCCAAATAGACCAACCCCAAGCCTTGATAGTGGCCGGAAAGACCTTGCTTATCGCCGAGTTCTCGACAGACCGCCACCCCTTGCTCGAAGTACGCCTCGGCCTTTTCGGTTTGGTTCTGCTGCAGGGCTAGCTGTCCCAAGTTGCCGCATTCTTCCGCCCAATAGGCCCGATGCCCCGACTCGGCATGGAGTTGCTGAGCGCGGGTGTGCAAAGTGTGTGCCTCTGCAATGTTGCCTTGTAGCTGGGCGACAAAGCCTCTGTTGCTATAACTGACGGCCAGCCGTTTTGCATCGCGGCGTTGGTGATTGAGCTCAAAGGCGGCATTGAGATAACGCACCGCTTCGTCCATCCGCCCTTTAACCTGATACATCAATCCTAGGCCACTACACGCATCGGCTTCTAAGGTAGGTTGCCGTAACTGCTGGGCGTTCCTAAGTGCGCGGTTATATAGGTCTTCGGCTTGGCCGAGCTGGCCTTGTTCCTTGTAGTAACGGCCCAATAGGAGACATGCCTTGGCTTGGGCGTGGGGGTCGCAGTTTTGGGCGGCCCGAGCCTGCTGAACGGCGACCTCGTGGGCTGGAATTAACGGAATGATTTCCATCTCAGTTACAGTCCTTGCACTGCTTCCCATACCGAAGGCAGCCCGCGCGCAAAAGAAGTAATGGTCCCCTCCGCACTCACTGCATAGAACTGCGGTACGCCCCCGATCTTGTAGGCCTGGGCAACCACACCCGCTGAGTCGATCAAAACGGGTATGGCCAAATCGTGCTGCTCGACAATTTGCCGCCCTGCGTCTTTCGTGCCTTGGCTCACTATGAGCAAGTGACGATCTTGGGGCAGTTCGTATTCTACCAGATAGCGTTCTAACTCGTTGCAATGCGGGCAGTTCGGGGTCACAAAAATTAGCCCTACTTGCTGTCCCTTAAAACGGCTGAGATCGATATGCTCCCCGTTGACCGAGGGCAATTCAAAGTTGGGGGCGTCCGTTCCTTCAGGCAGATACGCAGAAGGATTCGTCCGCCCCTTGCTCCAGACGACCCCCGCTGGTTCTTCAGAGCGCCCCTTGAATATCAGAGCGAGCAACAAGACCGCGCTAACAAGCCCAGCGATCTGCCAAGATTTTTTGTCGGCCATCACGGGTTCTGCTCCTTTTCAATGACTGTTTGCGCAGACTGCACAATGCGCTCAATCGAGCCGTCGCCCTTAACTGCTTCTACAATGCGTTGTTTTCCATCGACCAAGAGGGCGGTCGGGAAATTGGTGATG
Organism: Candidatus Latescibacterota bacterium; assembly: GCA_965116045.1. Lineage (GTDB taxonomy): Bacteria > Latescibacterota > UBA2968 > UBA8231 > UBA8231. The sequence continues at coordinate 1,065,915 of OZ220478.1, forward strand.
TTGAGATGCTCCATGGTCAGCAGCAGCGTATCTACGGCAACGGGAAAAGCCCAAGCGTGCTCCACTAAGCCTTCCCGGGTGTTAGCCACCATCAAGATGGGAATATCCACCGCCGCTTTTTGCAAAATGGGGTACATGGTATCGCAGGCGTCACAGCCCGGCAACGTGAAGACCAATAGGTGCGATTTGCCTTGATACAGGTAGGTAGAAACCGGACCGCCTTCTAACTTTTCGAGTTCGTATTCTGGGACAAACTCCCCCAACAGGTGGGCCAAGCCCCGATCCATAGCGACGATGGGAGGATGGTTGATTTTTGTCGCCAACAAGAGACTCGTTCCCAAGAGGATTCCCAGCATTATGGACAGTAACAGCATAGTCGTTTGCGATGCCGAGTGAGTGGCTTTCATGCCGCCTTTTCCTTTCTTAAAACGCATCAAACAATGGCTGAATCCACCGATTGGCTGGGCCGATAAGGCTTCCGGCCCATATCAGGGTCAGGCCGACGCCAACCATCAGGGCCGGTGCAAACGGAAGGGATAGTTCAACCTCTACTCGATCTCCCCATGGGCGGAACAAGCCCCTTTTTTGCAGTGTTTTTAATTGGCGAACTTTCCGCACGGTTAGCGGCTTGCCTGTGCGGCCTATTAGCTCGTCTGTATCGCGGCCCTGTTCGCCGAACTGCACTACTTCGACTCGGTCTTTTTCGGGCACTTCATAAATCGACTGGTGTAGTACCATACCCGGCTGTAAGGCATCAATAGCAACTTGCTGGACGAATTTCTGGTATTCTAGCGAATGGATATACCCATAGACGGCTCGTATGCTCCATAGCACGGCCCACAAAACGGCATAGATCAAATAATCGCCTGTGCCTATGGCACTATAGATACCTAGGACGAGCCCGGGAACGACTAAAATGATATTATTGGGGGTCTTGGTCAGACCTTCGTGGATTAAATAGATCACAGTCCCCACTGCGATCGCTTCGACGAGGGTTACGGTCACGCCGATCAAGGTGGTTCCACCCAACACCAGCCCGCTTAGACCCGCCGCCTCAATTCCAGAGCGCACCCATCCCCAATGCAGGCCCTTTTTAGGCTGGCTTGCAGGGGTTTCGGCGAATTTTGCGGATTTGCGGAAGGCCAACAGGACCACCAAAAAGGCAGTATTGGCCAAAATAGTATTGATCAGCAAGGCCCAGATCGGAGCGTCTAGCGAAAAGAAGGGCAGAGAGGCCGTGGGGGCCTTTGTGCCAAACAGCGTACTGGGCATGGCCGCGATAATGGCCCAGTACAGTTTGGCATCCCCTGCGCCCCAAAAGCCATAGAGAAACAATAGGTAGCCTACAGCAAATCCCATCGCAAAGGCCAGCCCAATCGCGGCGAGCTCAACCGCACCCACTATCCACAACCCCAACTGCCCCATCAATCCAAGTCCGAGCAAGACCCCAACAGCCGCATTGGAAATCTCGCGATAACTGATGTCCGTATAGGTGGTGTACGAAGCGACCGCCATGATTGAGCACAACAAGGCCCATTCTAATAGAAAGACGGTATCGATTTCATTGAGCAACACATCCATAGCCACTTACTCCTCACTTAGACTCCGCTAGCCAATGACCTGCTTGTTTCCATTGGGTCGCTAGGGCCTGTACGGACAGGGTCGCCCCGGTTATCCCATCAATGTCTCGGCCTATGGCTAAAGGTTCAGAGAGGAGCCTCCCGCTCAGTCGAGCAAAAAATGCCGTGGGGTCAAAAGGACCATCGGCCAGTTCCCAAGAGATTAGGGGCCAAACGGCTACGACGCGGTCTTCGCTCGGCTCGATGAGGATGCCCGCCAGTAAATCGCGGCAGGTAGCACAGGCAATATCGTGGCGCACGACGACTAGCCTATAGGCCAATACCTCGTCGTCAGTAAGGACGCCATAGGCGGATAGCACCCCGGAACGCGGCGCGGGCGTCGCCTGATATACTTCGTCTAACTGAAAATCGCGCGCGGTTGAATCAAGCGCGGCGATTCGGCTTAGCAATACCTCTTTCGACGGTAGAGGCGGAAGAGGCCATGGGGAGCGACGGCTTTTTTCATAGCGGCCCGTAAGCGCGAAGATCACGGGGATTAATAGCAAAATTAAGCCGGAGTAAATCCAGTATAAGGGATGCTTAGGTTGTCCCATGCCGTCTTACCCTTCTTCCTCACGGCAGTTTCGTCATTTTTTTCGCTTCCACCTGCCCATCAATTTCGACCCGGTAGATATACACTCCCGCCGCCCCCGCTCTACCCGCCTCATCGCGGCCATCCCACACAAACCGATGCCGGCCAGCCCCAAGCGGCCCCTGCCACACCTGACGCACTCGACGACCCAACACGTCGTACACTGTCAGCGACACAGCTTGGGCGTCCGCCGCTAAATCAAGCGGAATGACCACCGCCGGATTGAACGGATTGGGATAGCTAGCACCCAGCCGAGGCTGCGTCGGGCGAACCACCGACGGCGTCTGCACCGCCGTCGCCTGCTCGGCCAGCGAACTCTTGAGCACATGCACCCCACCCAAGATCGGATCTAACACCACTAAATCCAGATCGCCATCGCCATCCATATCCCCAGATAGCACACAGGTCCCCGGACCCGCCAGCCGATGCCGCTCCGCTTCATGGGTCGGCTGGAGCCCTCCCCCCCATTCGATGAACACCCCAACGCCGGAAGGCCGATCCCCGCCAACAAACACCCAGTCTGCGACCCCATCGGCATTCAGGTCGCCCATCAGCACCGGCGACAGCCGGAGGAGCCGATCATCGTATAGCACCGTTGCGGCGGCTTGGTCGCCAGCCGGCTGGCTATGTACGACGAGGCCCTTACTACCTTCGAATTCGTAGCGTATAAACTCCGTGAGGAAATCCACCCCCCCATCCCCGTCAAAATCGCCGACTCCTAACAGTTCCCTCCATTCATCGAATCTAAATACCTCGTTTCGCTGAAGCTCCTCGTCCAAGGCTTCCACAATCCACGTGCTTGCCTGCCCGACTATCGGTAGCCACGACACATCGAGCGTCCCACTGCCAGTAAAATCCCCGATTGGGCCGGACACATGGTTTTGGACCACCGCCACCTCTTTCTCGATGGTCCACGCGCCCTGTTCTAAACCCCATATTTCTAACATGTTTCCCCCCCCGACAAATAATTCGACCAAGCCATCCCCATCCCAATCCGCCGCACCCTTGAGCAATCTATCCTCGATCTGCATGAGTATCTCGACTTGGAGTTCCGAATCAATAGACCAAACCTCTATCGCCCCCCCACTACCCCTATCCTGATACATCGCGATTTCATCTTGACCATCGCCCGTCAAATCAGCACCCAGCACCTCTAAGAGCACCCCTGTGCCAACGACCTCCGCTATGCGCCCCAGTTCCAAGGCCCCTTGCCCGTCGTTGAGGGCCATCAGCCAGCCCGTTTTATCTCTATACCACAAAGACCCCGGTTCCCTTTGATCGTAATCGTAGAGGGCGAAGAGGTCTAAATCGCCATCGCCATCCAAGTCCGTCAAGACGCCAATGCCAAGCGACATGCCTGAAATGGGCCGGACGTGCCCTACACCCAAGGCGATGGGGTAGAAAAGTGGCCGGGCAAAAAGACCCGACGCAAAGCGAAAGTACTCTACATCCGGCGGCGGCAGTTCCCCCTGTAACTGCTCTTCCACACCTGTCAACTCGATCCAGTCAATCTCAAGCCACTCATCCTCATCGGAAAGCAAAAAATAAAACCGAATCTCCTTTAACAGGCCCTCCCATCTCTTATCGTCTCGATCCGCCAAGAGAAACACCACTTCCTGCCACTCGGTAGTATAGGTCATTTCTTGATCAAAGATTCCAAAACGGCGGTCGAAATCCATACCCAAGTTGTGCTCGTTGGTCCATTCCACCCCAAAAACACCGGTCGTAGGACGGTCATGGACCGTGCGGAAGCGGATGCGGACTTGGTCGAACAGCGCCGAATCATACCCAATGGGCGGAGAAACCAGATAAAGACTTGGCTTGGAATGATAGCTTTGGGTGACCGAGGGCGAGACGGCCACCCGCCACACACCGTCTGCGACCTCGCCCGGAAACAAGTGCAATTCACGCGGCCCCCCCCAGAGACCACCTTCTTTCGCCGACCACCCTTGCGTCGTGCCATCGTCGAAATCCCACTTGATCGCCTCGGCATACCCACCCGAAAGCACAACACAGATACAAACCGCTAATAGCAACATGATGTGGACTCCATCCCCTTCATGCTACGCAGGCGCAACTTATTCTATCAAAGCTACAGTCAGGATACCTCTGAAATTTATAGTCAGGATACTCCTGAAATGTGCAGCACCGGATCGGCTTTTTCCCTTTCGAGCTTACATTACACCCAGAGTGCCAACCGCACTCTAGATAAGTCCGCTCGCTGCACTCGCCGGCTTCGGCTTCCTTGGCCCCAAGCAGAATGGCGACCCCTGTGAGCGCACTAATGAGCCACCCCAAACCCAAACCCTGACGAGCCGGAGCCAAACCGCTCGACGACGCGAAAAACTCCCGTAAGGTCTGCATGATTCTTATCTCCTCAAAAGTCCAATACCGCCGCGACCCGCTGCCGCTACGATACTGGAAGTGCCAGTTGAGCAACGACCGATATGAGTGCGTAAGGCCGCATAGACGCATCGCCTCATGGCAGTTTCGTCATCTTTTTCGCTTCCACCTGCCCGTCGATTTCGACCCGGTAGATATACACTCCCGCCGCACCCGCTCTCCCCGCCTCGTCCCGGCCATCCCAAGTGAAGCGATGCCGGCCCGCCCCAAGCGGCCCCTGCCACACCTGACGCACTCGACGACCCAACACGTCGTACACTGTCAGCGACACAGCTTGGGCGTCCGCCGCCAAATCAAGCGGAATGACCACCACCGGATTGAACGGATTGGGATAGCTAGCACCCAGCCGATACCGCGTCGGGCGAACCACCGACGGCGTCTGCACCGCTGTCGCCTGCTCGGCCAGCGAACTCTTGAGCACATGCACCCCACCCAAGATCGGATCTAACACCACCAAATCCAGATCGCCATCGCCATCCATATCCCCAGACAGCACACAGGTCCCCGGCCCTGCCAGCTGATGCCGCTCCGCTTCGTGGGTCGGCTGGAGCCCTCCCCCCCATTCGATGAACACCCCAACGCCGGAAGGCCGATCTCCGCCAACAAACACCCAGTCTGCGACCCCATCGGCATTCAGGTCGCGCATCAGCACCGGCGACAGCCGGAAGAGCCGATCATCGTATAGCACCGTTGCGGCGGCTGGGTCGCCGACGGGCTGGCTATGTACGACGAGCCCCTTTCTACCTTCGAAGTAGAGTATAAACTCCGTGAGGAAATCTACCCGCCCATCCCCGTCAAAATCGCCCACTCCTAACAGCCAACTCCATTCATCGGATTTAACGATCTCGTTTCGCGGCAACTCCTCGTCCAAGGCTTCCACAATCCACGTGCTTGCCTGCCCGACGATCGGTCGCCACAACACATCGAGCGTTCCATTGCCAGTAAAATCGTCGATTGGACCGGGCACATGGTTTTGGACCACCGCCACCTCTTCCTCAATCGTCCACGCGCCCTGTTCTAAACCCCATATTTCTAACATGTTTCCCCCCCCGACAAATAACTCGACCAAGCCATCCCCATCCCAATCCGCCGCACCCACGGGCCTTCTATCCTCAATCTGCATGAGTACCTCAACTTGAAGTTCCGAATCAATAGACCAAACCTCTATCGCCCTCCCACTACCACTATTCTGATACATCGCGATTTCATCTTGACCATCGCCCGTCAAATCAGCACCCAGCACCTCTAAGGACATCCTGGAGGTCGCCGTCCGGCCTGTTCTCGCATTGGTAAAAGTCGCCCCCGTGCCAACGACCTCCTCTATGTGCCCCAGTTCCAAGGCCCCTTGCCCGTCGTTGAGAGCCATCAGCCAGCCCGTTTTATTTCTATGCCGCAAAGACCCCGGTTCCCTTTGATCGTAATCGTAGAGGGCGAAGAGGTCTAAATCGCCATCGCCATCCAAGTCCGTCAAGACGCCAATGCCAAGCGACGTGCCTGAAATGGGCTGGACGTTCCCTATACCCAAGGCGATGGGGTAGAAAAGTGGCCGGGCAAAAAGACCCGACGCAAAGCGAAAATACTCTACATACGGCGGCGGCAGTTCCCCCTGTAACTGCTCTTCCACACCCGTCAACTCGATCCAGTCAATCTCAAACCACTCAACCTCATCAAGCGAAAAATAAAGCCGAATCTCCTTTAACAGGCCCTCCCATACCTTATCGTCTCGATCCGCCAAGAGAAACACCACTTCCTGCCACTCGGTGGTATAGGTTATTGCTCCAGCAAAGATCGCAAAACGGACGTCGCTATCCATACCCAAGTTGTGCTCGTTGGTCCAACTCAGGTCAAAATCACCGGTCGTAGGACGGTCGTGGACCGTGCGGAAGCGGATGCGGACTTGGTCGAACAGTGCCGAATCATACCCAATGGGCGGAGAAACCAGATCAACACGTGGATTGGAATAATGACTCTGGGTGACGGCAGGCGAGACGGCCACCCGCCACACACCGTCTGTGACCTCGCCCGGAAACAAGTGCAGTTCACGCGGGCCACCCCAGAGAGTACCTTCTTTCGCCGACCACCCTTGCGTCGTGCCATCGTCGAAGTCCCACTTGATCGCCTCGGCATACCCACCCGAAAGCACAACACAGATACAAACCGCTAATGGCAACATGATTGGACTCTATCCTCCTATGAATACCCAATGGAGCTAGTGAGCAGCGTGTCGCCCACTAGCTCCATTGGGTAGGGAAAGGGGGGCATAGCTACTGAGCTATCCCCTTCATGCTACGCAGGAGCAACTTATTCTATCAACGCTGCAGTCATCGTACTGCTTAAATGTGCAGCACCGGATCGGCTCTTTCCCTTTCGAGCTTCTATTACACCCAGAGTGCCAACCGCACTCGTCATAAGTCCGCTCCCTGCACTCGCCGGCTTCGGCTTCCTTGGACCCAAGCAGAATGGCAACCCCCGTGAGCGCACTAATGAGCCACCCCAGCCCCAAACCCTGACGAGCCGGAGCCAAACCGCTCGACGACGCGAAAAATTCCCGTAAGGTCTGCATGATTCTTATCTCCTCAAAAGTCCAATACCGCCGCGAACCGCTGTCGCTACGATACTGGAAGTGCCAGTTGAGCAACGACCGATATGAGTGTATCACCTCCTTTCTACCGCATCGGCCTTGCCTTCAACGAGGATAGTAGCATATTCCGTGCCAATAATCAGGCCATGTACAAAAAAATCCTTTAGAACGAACCTAAAGGATTGAAAAACATGATACTTAAAATTATGGTGCGGGGCTTTTTGTAAGCCAGCGGCTCATCGGCGGCGCAAGGCTTTCCACGATTTTTCCGTGTAAATACACGATTTTTCCGTGGCTTTACACGGATTTTCCGTGGACCAGCACAGCCGGCGTTGGCCGTTAGGCGCCGGGCTTTTTCGGGCGGCGCAACCCGTATTTCTGCATCCGGTAACGCAACTTCTCCGGGTGTATTCCCAACAACGCGGCCGCACCATGCACGCCATAGACCCGCCAGTGAGTCGCTTGCAGAGCCGCGAGGATTTGCTGTTTTTCGTCTTCCCCTTCGGCCGGCGGCGTTGCCCTATCTGCGCCCTCGATTGGTCGTTCAGCCAGCGGGCGTTCCCCCGCCCCAGCGGGCGACCCAACCGACGACAGCGCCAAATCCTCCACCCGCACCACACCCCCCTCGCACAGCAAGACAGCGCGTTGGAGCACGTGCTCTAACTCGCGCACATTCCCCGGCCAAGCATACGCCTGTAAGGCCGCGGTCGCCTCTGCATCTAGCCGCGGCACCGGTCGCTTGCTATCTTGGGCAGACCGCTTCACAAAATGCTCGGTCAAAGCCGGTATATCCTCGCGCCGCTGTCGCAGCGGCGGCAGCTCAAGCGTGGAGGTGCTCAGGCGGTAGAATAGGTCTTCGCGGAATGCGCCCGCGTCAATGGCCTGCCGCAGGTCGCGGTTAGTCGCCGCGATGACCCGCACATCCACCGCGACCGGCTGCTGGCCACCAACGCGGGTCAGCGTATTTTCCTCTAAGATGTGCAGCAGCACCCGCTGAGACTCCAACGACAAATCGCCGATTTCGTCCAGAAAGATCGTGCCGCCATTGGCCAGTTCAAAGCGACCGAGCTGCCGGGTGTTTGCGCCGGTAAAGGCCCCTTTTTCGTGGCCGAACAGTTCGCTTTCGATCAGAGTAGCGGGAATCGCTCCGCAGTTGACTTGGATAAAGGACTGCCCGGAGCGATCGCTTGTTTCGTGAATGGTATGCGCCAGTATGCCCTTGCCGGTGCCGGTCTCGCCCAATATCAACACATTCATATCGGTCTCAGCAACCTGCACGCCTTCTTTCATCACCTGCTGCATGGCCCGACTCCGGGTCGGCACGGCCGGGGTCGGAGCTTGCAGGGTCTTTTCAAGGACGCGGAGGCGTTGGGTTTGGGGGTCGTGGAAGATGTGAATGTCCAAGCCGACCACTTCGGACTGCAAGCCATCGCGGTCTATGGTCTGCACCTCAAAACGGTAGTCGCCCACCGGCAAGGCCCTGTACCTCACGGTATTGGCAAAGGTGAACGCGCTCCACGGTTCGGCCGGGTCGGAGCCTACCAAGCGCTGGCGGTAGCGCATCTCCGCCGCGCCGCTGCGGAAGCTGATCCCTTGAAAACGAATGCGGATTTCCGGGGTGTCCTCTGGGCAGGATACCGCATCGGGCATGACCATGAGCGCACCGGCCAACACATCGCGGATGACCAAGCTCGGCGGCACATCGCCCGGCTGGTAGGCCACTAACCCCGCCCGCGTCCCAAACCACATCCGACCATCGCGGTCGCATAGAACAGCCTCGACCATGTTGCCGAGCACCGAAGACCCTAAGCGGATGGTTTGGAAAATCTCGCCATCGTAGCGCAGTACCCCCCCGCCACTGGTCCCAACCCACACCTGCCCCTGCCGGTCAGCCGCCAGCGCCAAGATACCGTTGGCTGACAGCCCCGACTCAACCGTAAAGTGGCGCACCTGCCCGGACGAGCGGTCGTACGTGAAAAGCCCCTTGGCCGTGCCCACCCACACGATGTTGTGGTGTTCCCACAACACATTGACGTATGCGATGGTCTCAGCCTCAGCCATAGCCGCCGAGCGGAACTGACCGTCTTCGTACCAATAGAGCGCCGGTAGCTTGGCGTAGCAACCGATCCAGAACCTTCCGCTTTGGTCTTGCAGCAAGGCGTAACACTCATCAATGTCCGACGGGCCAACCGGGATGAAGCAACTTTCCTCTATCCAGCCAAAGGCACCCCGGGCCGTGCCGACCCAGATGCGCCCTTGCTCGCCTTCACACAGCCCATTGATTTCTTCGGCTTGGGCACTTTCGGTCACCGCAATCGCGTGCGGCGTCTGGCCCTCCCATTGGTACAGCCACCCGGCATCTCCGCCACTCCAGACCTGCCCCTTTTTGTCTACCATCAGCACCGACACGGTTTCAGCCTGACCAAGTGGACGGATTTGGCCGTTTTCCATGCAGGCCATACCGCCCATCGTACCGATCCACAGCCGCCCCTCAGCATCTTCGCCTAAGTGGCGCACCTCGTGGTCGGGCAGGCCGTCGGCTTCGGTGTAGCAGCGGATGCTGTCCGGGTCGCAAAATATCAGCCCACCACCCCAAAGCCCAATCCAAACATTGCCCTCGCGATCCTCGTATGTCAGGCGCGTACTGGAAAAGTCAAAGCCTGGCAAGGTCGCAGAAAAATGGTGCCATGCCTGCCCGTCGCAACAGAAGACTCCCCGGCTCGACACCCAAACCCGACCCCTATCGTCCACCCGCACATGCCGCGTCCCCTGCTGCATAGTCCGCTCGGCCTTATGGCCCACATCCACGAAGGCTAATTGCTCGCTCCGCGCATCGTAGCAGCCGATGAAGGAGTCGCGCCCCGTATAGTGAAAGGCAATCCACAGACAGCCGGCGGCGTCTTGCGCGAATTTCCACGGCCATTGGGCCTCGTCGCCGATGTCCATGCGCCGCCCATCCAAACTGACGACGCCTTGATTCCGCGTCGCCAGCCAAGTAGTGCCCGTCGCGTCCGTGGCCATATCGTACACTCGCCCCAATGGTTGGCCGCCCACGTCGGTTATGCTCCGTATGCAGTGGCCCCGTTCAAACCACGCCACCCCCGCGCCGGTCAGCACCAACACCGAACCATCCGGCTGGGCTTGCAGGTCCACGATCTCGTTGGAAGGCAAGCCGTGTTCGGTGGTGTACACCTCAAAGCCGCGCCCGTCGTACGCAGCCATCCCGCTGCCAAACGTGCCGAACAAAAGCCGCTCATCAGCATCTTCGGCAATGGCCATGACCGTCAGATCGGGCAAGCCGTCCTGGAGGCTAAACCGATCAAAATGCACACTGTCGAACCGACTGACGCCGCCATCGGCCGTGGCGACCCAAAGGAAACCTCGGCGGTCTTGGTAGAGGTCTTCCACGTACATCCCGCCCATCCCATCAAAGACCGTGTAGTGCTGGCTAATTACATCCTCAAAGAGTAGGTCGCTCATAACTCGTCCGTCCTTGGTTTGTTAGAGAGTTGGTCTCCCAACGTCGGGCGAAAATCACCAGATGACCCGACCCCGCACATCGATTCATATATTTCATATTCCGCCTTGCGCATCTCCAGCGGCCACACAATCAGCCAATCCGTCCAACTCCGCCCTAAGCCATATTCTCGCCGCGGTAAAAACGCCTAAAGCAGCAATTGCGGCCCCGTTCTTGCGGATGTTAAGCCGCTCTAATATACGCTTTCCAAGCCCACGCTCTTTGCCTATCCTTTTCGAGCACACTTTAAGCAGGTAAATATGCTAACACCCGCTGAAATGCGCTTCTTCAAGCGCAATGGCTACCTCATCAAGCGCGGCGTCCTCGACCCCGCGCTCATGGAGCGCGCCCGCGCCCGGCTGTGGGACGGTGCCCCGCCGGGCCGCAGCCGCGACGCCCCCGACACTTGGGTCGGCCCGTTCCGCCCGGACGAAGAAAACCTCGACGGCACCAACCACCGCCGCGGCTTTCGCTGGAACTTTCGCGAGCCGGGCAGCGAGCAGTGGATGGTGCGCCTGCTGGCGACCGAGCCCAAGATCTGGGCCTGGGCCGAACAGATGCTCGGGCCAGGCCAACTCGTCCAGCCCGAGCGCATTCGCGGCATCTACTGCACCCTGCCCTACGGCGACCACCCGCCCCAAGCCCTAGGCTGCCACACCGACGGCCACCCCTTCCATCTCGGCGTAGTCGGCTACATCGACGACGTGCCACCCAACGGCGGCAGCTTCATGGTCTGGCCCGAAAGCCATCGCGCCTTCTACCCGACTTTCACCTCCCAGTACCGCCGCGACCAAGACGAAGCGGCCTACGAAAAAGTGCGCGCCGCATTCAACCAGCGCACACCCGTCGATACCCACGGCCAAGCCGGTGACATCGTCTTCTGGCACCACCGCCTCGGGCACATGGCTAGCCCGAACACCTCGCGCCAACTGCGCCAAGCCGTGCTCTACGATTTTCTCAAGAAAGACATCGAACAAACCCAACAGGAGCCGCCGCAAAAGGACATGTGGCGCGACTGGTCGGACGAGATGCGCGCCATCGCCATCTAGCCGGCAAACGCATCCGCGGGTACGCCGCGCACACCTATATCGACCCGCACCAGCGAACCGGCCAAAGGCTGAGCTTGCCGTGCCTCGGCGTCCAAACCTCGGCTGGCCGAAGTGATGTAGAGTTGGTCTAGGTCCGCGCCGCCAAAGGCGCATGACGTCACATTAGCCATGGGCAGTTCCAAGTGGCGCAGCAACGCGCCAGAGCGCGGATCGTAGCACAAGACGCACCAGCCTCCGTACACGGCGATCCACAAAGCGCCCTCTTCGTCGATGGCCATGCCGTCTAACACCCCGGGCCCTCCGTACTCCACCACCACGCGCTCGTTGCTGATGTCCCCGCTGTCGCGGCAGTAGTCGTAGGCGCGCACGTTGTTCAAACCAGAATCAATGAAATACATGGTCGGCTGGTCGGCGCTCCAGACGATGCCGTTGGAGATGGTGACCGGCGCGACCTTCCGGCTGACTGAGTGATCGACGTCGAGGCAGTAGAGTGCGCCTCGGTCGCGAGCCCCGGCAAAATCCATCGTCCCGGCCCACAATCGCCCAGCCGGATCGCACTTGCCGTCGTTAAAGCGATTGGCGGGAATTGCACACTCGGGGTCCTCGCCGAGCGGCAGCACGCGCTCGGTCTGCAAGTCAATGTGGGCAAAGCCATTGTGCAAGGCCACGACGAGGCCACCGCTTTGCCGCTTGACCACCGTCCCCACGGCTTGGCACGTCGGGATGGTGCGGTTGATTCCGCGCACTGGATCGTACACATAGACCTCGTGGCCGAGGATATCGACCCAGTACAACCGTTCGTCATCCGCGTCCCAAACGGCTCCTTCGCCGACGAGCGCGTCCTTTTCCACGGCTAATTCGGGTGCTATCTTTTCTCTGTTCATTGCGAATTTCCTCCTTAATTGGGCAACACTAGGTTGCCCGCCATCTTCTGTCAAACGCGCCGCTCGGGTCGGATAACGCGGTCGCTGGCTGTGTACATCACCTATGCCCAGTACTTCTTGGCGATGATGCGCGGGCAGAGTGCGTCAGTCTGGACAAAGGAGTAAGCAGTGGAAATCATCACATCTGGAGTACTCGCAGATAGAATAAGGACATACTTACAGTGCCAATTGTCTCTTAAAGAATTGGTAGAATGGGCAGAAAACGCGATGATGGAAGGTGAATTCGAGGAAACGGAGGACTATGCGATCCGCGATATTACCGGTCGCTTGGGCGTTGCAGACGTAAAGGCATTTAGCTTGAGCAAGGAAGATTTCGAGCAGTTTCTTTCGCAGTTGGAGCATCCATTACGGAAAGAGAACGCCCGCTTGGTAAAACGTCGAAAATAAACCGCCGCAAGGCCCTCGCTTTACTCAGGAGCATAGCATGACTACCCTCCCCCACGCGCCGCCGCAACCACGGCCCCTAAACGCCGAGGAATTCGCCGCCGCGATCCAAGCCTTTGCGGATTTTGGCAAAGAGACGCAAACCCTCGACTTTCCCGATCCGGCCGTTTCCATTCCGGTGTACGTCAACGAGTTCTGGACCGCCAAGCAGCGCGCCGCTCACTCGCTGCACGAGGTCTCCTATCGCGCCTGTTTCAAGCCGCAATTGCCGAGGTTTTTCATCAGCCGCTTAACCCAACCCGGCGACGCAGTGTACGACCCTTTCATGGGGCGCGGCACCACGGTCCTCGAAGCGGCGCTGTTGGGCCGCGGCCCCATCGGCTGCGACATAAATCCGCTCAGCGAGCACCTAGTCGGCCCGCGCCTCAATCCACCCACCTATGACGAGGTAGCCATGCGCTTGACGGCGCTGGACCTCGACACACCGAGCGAGGTTTGGGACGATCTGCTTGTTTTTTATCACCCCAATACGCTCCGCCAAATCGCCAATCTGCGCTCCTACCTCCGCACGCGCCGCCAAAAAGGGCCACTCGACCGCGTCGATGCGTGGATTCAGATGGTGGCGACCAACCGCCTGACCGGGCACTCGCCGGGATTTTTCTCGGTATATACGCTGCCGCCCAATCAGGCAGTATCCATCGAGTCGCAAAAACGCATCAACCAAAAACGCGATCAAGTGCCACCTGAACGCGACATAAAGGCCATCATCCTCCGCAAGACGCGATCCCTGCTGAGCAAGTTGCAAGCACGCGATCTGGAAATGCTGACGGCGAATATCCCCCTGCTTATAACCGGCTCGTCTGACAAGACCTCGGCCATCGCCAGTGAATCCATCCAACTCGCCGTTACCTCGCCCCCCTTTTTGGACATCGTCAACTATCAAGCAGACAACTGGCTGCGCTGCTGGTTTAACGGTATCGACGCCAAGGAGGTGGCTATATGGCAATTGAAAAAACCAGCCGACTGGCAGGCAGCGATGACCCGCACTTTTCGAGAGTTGCACCGGATCCTCGCCAGCGGGGGCTTTGTCGCTTTTGAGGTGGGCGAGGTCCGCCATGGCAAAATCCTCCTCGAAACCCTCGTCGTACCCGCGGCCATGGAGGCTGGCCTCAAGCCACTGATGGTGTTGGTCAACGATCAGATATTCACCAAGACCGCAAACTGCTGGGGCGTGGACAATCGCACCAAAGGCACCAACACCAATCGAATCGTCCTGCTCGGTAAGCTGTAAGCATTGCCCTGCTCAAGGGTTCATGCGCTCGCGCACAAAAGCCGCGGCCGTCGCCACCTGCTCCTCGGCAAGGCTGTGCAATATCAACGACCCGGCAAAGCCTATCTGCCGCAAGCACGCCAAGTAGTAATCGTAGTCGAGCAAGCCCGTGCCCGCGGCTTGATGCCCAGCGTCGCCGTCCCGCTCCAAGTCCTTAGCGTGGGCCAGCCGAATCGAATCCCCCAGCAAGTCGAATGCCTCGTCTAAGACCGCGCACATCTTCGGTAACTGGCCAGCGTGGAACAGGTTGGCACCATCGATAACCACCCGCAAATGCTCGGATTGTATCTCGTCGAGCAAGCGCCGTGCCTTCTGCGCCGAATCCACCACATTGTTGACCTCCGGCTCGAACACCAGCGTCGCGCCCTGCGCCTCGGCGATTTCCACGATCTCCGCCATAGCCGCGACCATCTCAGCCCATGCGACCGGCGTGCTATTGTCGGGATGGCCGCCCCACAGCCAAGCGGGATTGCGCGTCCCCGTGCAAGTAGTGATTAGTTCCGTCCCCAACTTGCCGCTCGCAGCAGCAAGCGCAGCCAGCCACTGCATCCCCGCCCGACGCTTTTCCAAGTTGGGGTCAATGATGTTAAAGGTCCCCGATAGCGCGGCGATCTCAATGCCGCGCCTTGCGTGTATCGCGCGGATGCGCTCGCAGTCGGCGTCCGTCAGCGCCGCCGGATCAATACCCGCTGCCGTCAAATCGAGTTGCACGGCTTCCAAGCCAGCAGTTTGCACCTCGTCGAGGCTCTCCTCCAGCGTCGGTCGCGCAAAAACCTTGTGAAAAATACCTAGCTTCATTGACATCGCGGATCAAGCCTCCTAAATAATAAGGCCCTTAAAACCCCAACTTTCCTCGCTGGTACTAATAAAAAACAGAGGAGTAAACATGACTAC
This sequence comes from Candidatus Latescibacterota bacterium, assembly GCA_965116045.1. Classification (GTDB taxonomy): domain Bacteria; phylum Latescibacterota; class UBA2968; order UBA8231; family UBA8231. The sequence continues at coordinate 1,081,228 of OZ220478.1, forward strand.
AGCGCACGAAGAACTCGTCTTTTCCGATACCTTCGACGCGGCCCTCGATCCCCGGTGGACTTGGCTGCGCGAACATCCCGGCTTTTGGCGTTTGCAAAACGGCCTGGAGATTCGGGTCGAACCGGGCGTAGCCGCTACCGTGCAAAACGCACTTTTGCGCCCAGCCCCGGATCGCAGCGCGGGAACCTGGGCCATAGAAGTGACCGTGTACAATCACACCCACCCCATCCAGCAGTACGAACAGGCTGGCATTACTTGGTACCAAAACGGCCAACCTGTCTTCAAGCAAGTCAAGGAACTGATCGACGGCGATCTCTACATCATTCCCGGCCGCAAGCCCATGCCCACCCAAAGCGTGCGCCTGCGTCTGATCGTCACCGCCGACTCTTGGGAGGCCCAGTACCGGCCCGAAGGCAAAGACCAATTCCACACCGCAGACCGGGGTGAGTTGCCCCCACCCGGTGATGATCAAGTCAGCATCCAGTGCTACAACGGCCCCGCAAACGCCGAGCACTGGATCCGCTTTCGGGACTTTCAGATCAAACGCCTGAGCTGATCCGCCTTTGCGCTGCGGCTGCGGCAGGACGCACCGGCCCGCTCGGCCCCACCGCTGTCTCTTGCCGAGAAACTTGCCCCGACCGCTATGAGTTTACATTTTACAACGCCAGATTTTGCAGCATCGCAACAGTTCACATCAATAGCCAAGGAGAATTCCATGACTCGTCCCAACGCGCTCCGCTTTGCCTCGGTTGCCGCTCTGACATTCGTTCTTACCGCCGAGGCCACTTTGGCGGAAACTTACGTGGTCGATGCGGCGCACTCTTCAGTCGATTTTAGCATTCGTCACCTCGTTGGCCGCACCAAGGGCCGTTTCGGGGACTTCAGCGGCACCATCAGCTACGACGCGGCCCAGCCCGACTCCACTCGTTTCTCTGGCATCATTCAGGTCAAAAGCATCGACACCGGCAACGAGCGCCGCGATGGTCACCTGCAAAATGCCGACTTTTTCGCGGCTGAGACCTACCCCACAATCACCTTCGAATCTACCAAGGTGACCAGCACGGGCGAAAACACCCTCAGCGTCCAAGGCAAGCTGACCATGCACGGCACCACCAAAGAGGTCACTCTACCGGTCGAAATTCTCGGCACCGGCATCAATCCGCGCAGTGATAAAGCGCAGATCGGTATAGAAACAAACTTTTCCATCCTCTGCTCGGATTACGGAGTCAATAGCTGGGAACGCTTCAGCGCCGTGCTCGGAGACGAAGTAAAAATTCAGGTATTGATCGAGGCCAACGCAGAGTAGGTCGGGATCGGCTAGCCAAGTGGAACCCGTCGGCCCGCTGGGGAAGGCGTGGTTCCCGCTGGCTAACTGATTCTACTCGTTTCGATTTCGTATTAGGCCCGTGCCGTCACAATGGGTTGAAAATAGCCAGACTGCTCAGGCTCATGCCAAGTGACTCCCGCAAATCCAGCGGACGCCAAGGCCGCAGTAAGCTCGCTGCGTCTTATTGCTCGGTAGCGAGTCCTAATTTCCTTCACTCGCCATTCACTTGCGGCCTTATTCATTATAAAAAGCCGCAATAAATAAATATCTGATTCCTCGGACCAGTCCCAGATCTGAAACGCGATCACTTCGCCTTCAGGGGTCCCGCCGGGATTCATAGCTATAAACGACGGTTTTTCGGCGAGCAACCGATCGTAATCGCGGATGCTTGCAACCAACAATCCTTTGTCGGTCAATACGTGCCGGATGTTTCGCAGAGCAAGCGTTAAGTCGCTGTCCGTCAAAAGATGTGGCAAAGCATTGTCGCAGCTAATCACTACGTCGAATTGCTGGCCAAACGCACATTCCAATTCGCGAACATCGGCAACCGCAAATCGCATATTCAGCCCTCGTTGGTCAGCTTCTGCTTTCGCCCTTTTGACCGCCTCCGGGCTAAGATCGGACGCAAAAACTTCGTATCCTCGCTGCGCTAAGCCAATTGCCTGAGTGCCGATTCCGCACGAACAGTCTAAGACCACCGGTACACTCGCTGACGACTTATATTGAATCAACGGATCTAACACAGACGCCTGCCGTTCGATTGCCGATTCCCAATCAGTGTAAACGCGATGGTAATCAGCAGCTAGCGCGTCGTAAAATTCTTTAACGGATTCGCTCATCTCGATCGGCTGCTAGCTATCGCCCGGAAACTCCACATACTCAATGACCATTGGCTGCTCAAGCAGGCGCTCTAGTTCCAGCAGATCCGGCCGCCCCTCCGGCACACCCTTTTCTAGGATTCCATTGGGATAGATTGTCACCGTAGTCATCACTTTCATAAACGCCTTTTCGGCCCTCGTCCGCGACACGTGAATGCCATCCTTTGCAATGGCTATGCGAGAATGTGTCATGCGTCCCTCGCCGATAAACCGAAAAAGAAGAGCCAATACGCCGGACTCTGGACGCGCTGTAATCCCCGCAATCTCGTCGTAAACAATCCAATCGCCAAAATCCAGCAAGCGATAGGTAATCACCCGCCGATTAGTCAGCCTAATAGTCGGCGTCGAAAGCGTATCTATGTACGAATACCGATCTGGGCGGCCCGGCCCATCCGCCCACCTGATCCGCACATTTACGGCCAGTTCCGGCACCGGCCCTTCCACCACTTCGCGGATGACCCGATCGAGCCGATAGTCCACTTCCATATTCTGTTCGTAGCGATAATTCAGGAGGGCGTACTCTGGCACTGTCTCTTCGGTTTGTCCGGTCACCGCCAAAAATGACTTAAACCACTCCTCGTGCCTGAGAAACAGGGGCGGTCCATCTGGATCGCGTTCCTTAGCTTGTCGCACGAGAGAAAGCACCACTTCCGCCAACCACGCGCCATTGGTCGTCGATGTTAGTTGATAATCACCATAATGCTGCTGCATCGCCTCTAGCACCTCCGACTGCCCCACCACATTATACGCCCCCTCTACCCCTGCTAATGGACCGGGCAATAACAAAAAATAGAGGCCGACTGCAATCCTTAAATTCCCAAGGTATTGAGCGTTTTTCATAACCCAGATCCCGTCTCTATAAAAGGTGAGTGACCTATGAGTCATTGACTCACAGAGCGTCAAAATGGCAAGGCAAAATTGCTATTGCAGAAACTCGCCGGGGGTGCGCGAGCCGGGGTATTCCTGATTTGGGTCTCGTGCGGCGATGATGGCTGGCACTTCGTCGGTCCAGTAATCGGGCACGGTCTCCGGACGCCGGTGCCAAGCCAGCACCAACGTGCGGCGTCCGTCGGTCTGATTGCGATACGCCGAGTGCAACACGCGGGCATCGGCCAGCACCAAGTCTCCGGCCTTGACACAAACATCGACTTGATCGGGATGATTGCTGAACATGGTCGGATGGTCTTCTGCTATGAAACGCGCCCCTTGCTCGTGGGCCGGCACCATTTGGTCGTGCAGCCGGATGCGCTTGTGGTGCGTGCCGGGGATGACTTTGAGACAGCCGTTTTCCGGCGAGGTATCGCTCAAGTAGTAAGACACGAAAATGATTTGCGGCCACGGCGAACAGCTCAAGGGATCGTTCCACTGCATCCAATCCTGGTGCCAGTACAGAGCCGGTTCGCCGGGGTCTTTGGTCAAGAGGATGATGCCGCCGGTACTGGTAAAGTCGCCTAAGCCCATTTGTTCGAGAACACGGCGCGTAGGCGGCCAGTTGAGCAGCTTCTGGACAGTAGGGTTGTCCTCTCCACGTGCGGTGACGTGCTGGCCCTGATATTTGAAGTCGGGCGGCGGCACCCAGTCTTCCATCATGCGCTCGGTCTCATCGCGCAATTCTTGTAAGAATTCATCGCTGAGAACGCTATCAACGACGCAGAATCCATCGCGCAGTAGCTGTTGGCGTTTCTCTATGGCTTGTTCAGGAGTATGCTCAACGCCTTTGGGTATCAAAGATTGCGGCACTGTCAGCCTCCGGGATAAGGTAGGGTGGATGGGGGTGCTCAACGCCTTTCGGCAGCAAAAATTGCTGCACATATCTCCTGTGATTGCATATTGGCATTCATACAATATACAATACACAGTACAGCGAGAGGTAGGACCGTATATAACTCCCTTTAATTGCCCTCTTCCTCGCTAGGTGGCCCGCCAATCCGCAGAACATGGCCATCCAAGTCCTCAACGCCTTTCGGCATCAAAGATTGCTGCACCCGCCTGCGCAAACCGCTCGGCGACCAACGACGCCTGTGCTCAACGCCTTTCGGCATCAAAGATTGCTGCACTTTTGTCGTCAACGCGCAATATCACGCGGACCGTCACCGTGCTCAACGCCTTTCGGCATCAAAGATTGCTGCACGCAGATTCCCACTGCGGGGGGCGACCGTGTGTTAGATGTGCTCAACGCCTTTCGGCATCAAAGATTGCTGCACCCGACACCCCTTGTAAGAAAGTGTTTTGTGATGTTTGTGCTCAACGCCTTTCGGCATCAAAGATTGCTGCACTACTCCCTACCAGCCACAGCATTAGTCGTCCTCCATGTGCTCAACGCCTTTCGGCATCAAAGATTGCTGCACTATGAATTGCCTGCATGAGGTTTTTCCCAGCTTGCCGGTGCTCAACGCCTTTCGGCATCAAAGATTGCTGCACCCGACGGCGTCACCTATATTATTTCGTCGACTGTTTGTGCTCAACGCCTTTCGGCATCAAAGATTGCTGCACCGGCGACGACCTGGCGGACGATGTCCTCCTGAGCGAGGTGCTCAACGCCTTTCGGCATCAAAGATTGCTGCACCCGCGCTGCTTCTGGTCTAGTCCAAGCATACCATAGTGCTCAACGCCTTTCGGCATCAAAGATTGCTGCACTTTGCTTTTGTCTTGGAAGATTTCAAAGCGAGGTTCGTGCTCAACGCCTTTCGGCATCAAAGATTGCTGCACATTGCACCTCGCGTCCTTTGCCCGAAGTGTTACTATGTGCTCAACGCCTTTCGGCATCAAAGATTGCTGCACATTACGATTTTAGGGCGGCCACTTGTTATAAAATCAGTGCTCAACGCCTTTCGGCATCAAAGATTGCTGCACCCTGTCCAAGCTCGGGCTCTATATCGGCTTAGCTATGTGCTCAACGCCTTTCGGCATCAAAGATTGCTGCACCAGGTTATTTGCACCAGCCGGTTGCGATCTAATAATTGTGCTCAACGCCTTTCGGCATCAAAGATTGCTGCACCGGTTACGCGCCGAAAAATCACACGCATACCATAGTGCTCAACGCCTTTCGGCATCAAAGATTGCTGCACCCTTTCGATCTGGCGGGTCTGCATGAGTTTGTGTTTGTGCTCAACGCCTTTCGGCATCAAAGATTGCTGCACCGCAGCCGTGTAACTATTTGTTTTTTAAATACAAATATCCCTGTATGTCATGTACTATCCCGGCTCTGCTACATATGCCCATTTCAATATACTTCTCGGCGTAAAAAGTCCTGATATTTCCGGTATTTATAAGCGTCAAGTATCTCACAGTAGCCTATGCTGACTTAACTTATTGAAATTACTTATGATACTTACATCTTTCCTCATGCGACTTTTGTCCATCTCACGGTGCCTGCCGTCCAGCAAGCATACTAAAAGATATCGAACCGAGACGGCGGTTCGCCCCATGTTCTCCTTTTAGTCCGCTCTACGATCTTGCAACTCGGTGAGAGCCGGATCACTAGCAGGTCATCCTCTTCCCCCATCACCTTCTCCAGTTCATGCCGAGCTTGTTCCATCTGCACCTGCGTCAAATGACACCGGAACAGGGAATACTGCAACCGCTCTCCGTAACCGTTTACGATCTTGTTCACCTGACGCCACCGTTTGGAATCGCGGATGTCATAGCTGAAAATGTACCAGTGACGCGCACTCATCCGCGCAGGCGCATACATCTGGGACATCAGAACTCTCGTGCCATTGTAAGCGATACCGATCGGCTCTTTCCATATCGTCGTCGCCGGGAATGAGCTTGTAGTCCACGCCCGCCGAATCCAACGCTTTGCGCCGAGACGGTTGCAACGACGCCGTCATCAGCAATGCCGGAATCTGCGGAAATGTCTGCAAAAATCGCACGAGGGAACCGAACATTTTGGCGTCATAACTGTGGATTTCATCGAAAACAATGGCGCTTTTGAGAATGGTCGGAAAACTGAATAGGCCGCGCCGATGATTTTGCATGAGTCCTAGGACGAAGTCGGCTGTCGCGGCAATGACTTGCTGCCCCCAAGCCTGCAGGGACTCCTGCTTCATCAGGTTTTCCAAATCTTGATCGCGGTTGGGGTGGCGCAACTCGCGCTCTTCTCCGCTGGTCGCTTGCGGCTCATTGGATAGCATCCGCTGGATATCCACACTAGCACGGCTGGATATCAGACCGCGCTCTAATTCCTCCTGCACAAACAGATAGTCGTCAAATCCTGCCGCCGCCGTTCCAGTGGTCGGATAACAAATAATTAACTTGCGTCCGGCATCGGCGTACTGGCGTGCCCATTCATAGGCTGCGATGGTCTTACCGCCGCCGCAGGCGGCTTCCAGAACGACACGGGATTTACGCACGGCTCGGACATGCCGCTGAAATGGATAGAGTTCTTCTTCGTAGTCGTCGTTTTCTCCGACCTTGAGCCGAGTGCGTACAATTGCCTTCAAGTCCTCTTGCTTGTAATGATTCAGCAGCGACTCTCGCACACCATTTTCCAATCGAGCGATTTCATCGCATATAACCATGTTCTTCGGCGAAAACAATCTTGGCGTCCTCGCACACCATTTTCCAATCGAGCGATTTCATCGCCCCTACCGTCCCAGAGAGCAGAGCCGGCTATATCCGCCGCGATGAGGACCGCCTTGGCAAATGCTAGCAGAAGCAACTCGTCAAGCGACAGCAATTCGGCCTGCTCCTCCGACTCCCACGCGAAATTGTCCATCAAGGCGGCATGGTGATTATCCCCATCACCTATATCCGTAGAAATGACGAAATCGGGAACGTAAAGCGCGTCGGGCAAAACATCAGGGAATTCCCGTTGCCACTCCTCCCCCAGAAGATTACCGTGAAACCAGATACAATCGGATCCAATACCGCTGATGCGAACTAAGCCGGCTGAGTCATCCTCGGCATGGTGCATCTGGAGGTGATGCCCACCAACCAGCCAAGCTAACATCCATCGAGCTGTTTCAGGATTCTCACACTCGCTAAAAAGCTTCGTTGCCAAGTGATCAGAAAACTCCTCAGCGGCCTTGATATATCCGGCGATAATCAAGGCACTGAGTCCTTCGTGCCGAAGTGGTTGTCTTTGGTTCCATGGAATCTGCGGGAACTCTTCTCGCCGAGGACGCAGCTTGCCTTGAAAAGTACTGTTCGCCTTGCCAAGGTCGTGTAGGGCTGCCCCCGCAAGGACGAGTTTCCTCAGATCGGGTCTAGCTAATTCCGCAGGAAGAAATTCTTCTACTTCGTCAAGGATCGTACGGGCCGCCGCTAAGACAGCCTTCGAGTGATCCAGTAGGTAAACCGCGTCTTGGCCGTTCTCTTGGCCTTGTGATTTAGCGAGTAGAGCGTGGATCATATGTTAGTGTCTCCTGTCGGCACAAAAACCCCACAGCCCATCCTTCGCCTCCCGCCGAGCCCACGCTCCTGCAACAGGATGGATTCCTCTGCCGTCAGTTCCGTCGCCAGCACTGAGTAGCCGACGATTCGCTTGTTTTTGACGCGAAAGATGCGGCGACTCGGGTCGCGACCAGAACTTCCCCTAGCATTTTTTGGTACACGGAAGACCTTGTCTCCGATGCCGAGGGCCGTCGACTGGCGAGCGATTTCGGCGTCGAAGCGGGCCGAATCGTCGCCATTCTTGGTGGTGACGATCCGGCAGTGCAATGTAGCCGCCGGAACCAGTGCCCGCGTCTCGCTGACGCCGATGCGCAGTTTGCACCCGTCCAAATCGAGGCTTTTTCCGGCTAGCTTTAGGCAGCGCGGCAACAGGTCAGATGGCAGGCGCAGACCGAGGCGAGCGTTGAGGCCGATCAGTCGCCTGCCATTCCCTAGGGGCGTACCGCGAACAATGTGCAGACCGATATGCGGATTGCCGTGCATCCACTGATCTTCCTCGGTCTCCAGAATGCGGGAAAGCGCACCATACAGCGCGTATCCATGATCGCTGGGCACTTCCGTGCCGATGGCGCGAAACAGAATGTCCAACGTCGGGTTCATATAGCATTGGTACATGAATGAATGACCATCGCCAAATCGCCAAGGGGTTTATTTACTTGATCAAATCCCATGTGTCTCGTTTCTCCGCAAAGACTTCGAGCACAACCTGAACAATCTCCTATGCACTTTTTCGCAGCCCGAGTCTTGCAAGGTCTGTAGCCCAAGAGCCATGATTTATATCTCTTCGGTAGAATTCGATCGTATTGCGTACCTCGAACTCGGTCCAGCCACCCCGACGCGAAGATGTCGGAGAAAATTCATCCATCAGTTCAGAGTCAGCCTGCCACGCTTCATACTCGCTGCACGTCAAAAGCCGCCAAGTTGCGTCCTTCCTTGCTAAATTCCACGCCAATCAGGTATCGACAGCCCCAAGGCGCAATACTTACTCCGCGTAGTGCCGCTCCTTCACGTCCGCGGACGCCAACGCGCCCCCTCTAGACATGGCCCTCAAGTCGGTCAAAATACCGAGCACATCGAACTCGGTCAATGTTGACAGCCGCCCCCCGGCGCGAAGATATTGGGGCTATTCATCATTAAGCCTAGGAGGCGCACAGTGTCCAACAAACCACCGAATGTCGTCCTCGTCTTCGCCGACCAATGGCGTGCCCAAGCCTTCGGGTACGCCGGCGACCCCAACGTGCAAACCCCCAATTTAGACGCGCTAGCGAGTCGCAGCGTCAACTGCACTCACGCAGTATCCGGCTGCTCGGTATGCTCACCGGCGCGAGCCTCGCTCCTAACCGGCCAATATCCCCTCGCGCACGGCGTCTTCGTCAACGACGTAGCACTAGGCCAAGATGCCACGAGCCTTGCACAGGCTTTCAGCACCGGCGGCTACGACACGGCCTATATCGGCAAGTGGCACGTCAATGGCCGCGGCCGCTCCCGCTACATTCCGCCGGAGCGGCGGCAAGGCTTTGAGTACTGGAAAGTCCTCGAATGCACCCACGACTACAACCATTCCGCGTACTATGCTGGCGATTCGGACGAGCGGCTCAGGTGGGAGGGCTACGACGCCTTGGCCCAGACCCGCGACGCCCAAGCGTACCTGCGCGATCGCGGCGACAAACCCTTCTTGCTGGTCCTGTCGTGGGGACCACCGCACGCCCCCTATCACACAGCCCCGGAAACGTACCAAAACCTGTACGATCCAGCCGCTATCACCCTGCGCCCCAACGTGCCCCCCGACTCGGCCGCGGACGCGCGGCAATGGCTCGCTGGGTACTATGCCCATTGCACGGCCTTGGACGACTGCGTCGGCGCGTTGCTTCAGACCTTGCAGGAGGAAGGATTAGAGCAAGAGACGATCTTTCTGTTTTTCTCGGATCACGGCGACATGCTCGGTTCGCAGGGCATGGACAAAAAGCAAAAGCCCTACGAAGAATCCATCCGCGTGCCGTTCCTGCTGCGCTATCCCGGGCTAGGTCCCACCGAACTCGACGCGCCCATTGACCTGCCGGACATCATGCCGACCTTGCTGGGCCTATGCGGCCTACCGATTCCTGCCACGGTGGAAGGAATCGACTTTTCCGCATACTTACAGGGCGGCCCCGATCCCTCGGACGGCACCGCGCTCTTGCAGTGTCCCCACCCCTTTGGGCAGTGGTGGACCGGCGTTGGCGGTCGCTCCTACCGGGGCCTGCGCACCCGCCGCCACACGTACGTGCGCGCACTAGAAGGCCCATGGCTGCTCTACGATAACGAGGCCGATCCTTTTCAGCAGGACAACCTCGTCGGACAGCCCGGCCAACAGGGCTTGCTCAACGAATTAGACGCTCACCTAACGCGCCGCCTCACCACAGCCGACGACCTCTTTCTCCCCGGCCCCGCCTATCTCAGACGCTGGGGCTACCAAGTGGATGCCCGCGGCACCGTGCCCTATGAAGCATAAACGCACAGCACCTAATCCGACAAATGCCAAAGTTTGCCTCATGCTCTCCCCGGCGTCATATTCCCTTACTTCAACTACTTCAAAGGAGGTATGTGGACATGCTCCGACTCTTGCGCTGCGCATCCCTCGGATCCTTGGCCCTGTTGCTAACAGATAGTTCGCCGAGCGCGGCTTGTACAAGCGGCGGACGGGTGCTGCAAGTTGGGTTCTACGCCTTTTTCGAGCCGATCAGCTACAGCGCAGATCCCGAGCCAAGCAGCACTGGGTTCAACGAACATCGCGGGTACGAGGCAGACTTGCTGACGGCCTTAGAAGCCATGGATGGCGCGGGCCTGGCCTTTGAGCGCCGCGGCCTGGCCGAGTGGCCCGATATATGGCTCCAATCAGCCAAGCCCGAGTACGACTTGATCGGCGGCGGCATCACCATCCTCGACATCCGCACCCGCAATGCGGCCGGGGAACACGTCGTAAACTTTACGTCCGGCCACATAGCCTTCCGCCAAACGCTACTGGTCCGGGCCGAAGACGCCGAGCGTCTGGCCACGCACAGCGACCTGACCAGTGCAGATCGGGTCGGTGTGTGGATCAGCACCACAGGCGAGCTCCGCCTGCTAATGCTAACCGGCCTCGTCGATGCTGACGGCATACTCGCCGCAGGTACTCGCATCGAGACAGCCTTGGGCGAGTTGGTGGCCGACGGCACGGCTGATTACACCATCACCGCGGCCGGCTCGTCGCCCAACCTCGCTGATCGACGGCGGCTGGAGCCGCCCACAACCGACATGCCACAAGTGGTTTACCTCCAAGAGACTGCCGGCGAGGCCGCGTGGCTAAACGCCCTCGGCACCAGTGCTATTGACGCCATCGCCCGCGAAGGAATCGCCAACAGCGACGCGAGCCACGCTTCCAACGGCGCATTTGTCGTCGTGGCCCTCGACGCCGACGCCGAGCAAGGCGGGTTTACGCTCTCGGTGGCCGACGCCGACCTAGCCGCCTGCATAGACGACAAGATCAACTATCTCACCGATTACCAGAACATTGGCTACGACGATTGGCGCACTGATCCAACAATTTTCATGCAGCGCGCCCAGCAGTGGAGCTCGGCGACAACTGTGGTCGAGACGGCGTGGGGGTGGCTCAAGAGTCAGTGGTAAACCGAGGGCCGGTTTGCAGCACACCCCCTCACAAGGAGCACAATCATGTATAGAGCTGGAGTTATTGGCTGCCGCGGCATTGGCATCCAGCACGCCACCGGGATTGTCGGGTCGGACCGCGCCCGCCTCGTGGCCGCTTGCGATCTCGACGAAGCGACCCTACGCGAGTTTGCGCAACGCTGGCCGGACGAAGAGCTGGCCCTATATAGCGATCACCGCGAGATGCTGGCCTGTGCATCGCTGGACCTCGTCACCGTCGCCACCTCGGACCATCGCCACGCCGACTTAGTCGTCGATGCGGCCAACGCCGGGGCCAAGGGCATCTTCTGCGAAAAGCCGCTGGCCACCAACCTCGCGGACGCCGACCGCATGATCGCCGCTTGCGACGCCAACAACACGACCTTGTCGGTCGATCACACCCGGCGCTTCATCCCCTTGTGGCGGTATGCCAAAGAAGAGATCGTCGATCGCGGCATCATCGGCCCGGTGCAGTACGTCGTCGGCACGCTCTCCGGCCCCCGCGCCATGCTCTTCCGCAACGGCACCCACACCCTTGACGCTATCTGCTACTATGCGGGCGCATCGCCCCAGTGGGTAGTGGCCGAGCTGGAGGAAGGCTACGCAGACTACGCCGAGTACCGCGGCGACGGCGGCCATGTGCCGGCCACCGAGCCAGGGGCCAACGGGTACATCCACTTTGCCGGGGGCGTGCGGGGCTTCTACATCGGCGGCTCCAAGACCACGCCAGCACCCAAGCAGCAAATCGAAGTAGTCGGCACCACCGGACGCCTACTTTTAGGCAACAAAGGCATCCTATATCGCGGCGAAGAGCCCGAACCCCTCGCGCCGCCTTCTTGGCCAGTCGAGGGCATCCCCGCCGGCATCCACGAGTTGATCGCCGCTATGGACCAAGGCAGTGAGTCGGTTTCGCCGGGCCGGGCTGGCCACCTCGTGGTGGAGCTAATTGTCGGGTTTTTAGAATCGCAAAAACAAGGAAACGCGCCGGTGTCTATCCCGGTGCCGAGGTAGTATTGCGTCCGATGGTCGAGATGGCGACGTGAGGTAGAGGCGACCATCATACTTCAAGGAGATATTCGATGCGTACAGCTCGATTTAGCCGCGTCGTAAAATCAGGCGTCTTTGAATGGCCGTGGGCTTCGCGACACGGGCTGCTTGTCGTTCGTGGGGCCGCAGGCGGTGGCGGCGGCGGGGGTGGTGCGTTCTATGTCGAAGGTCGCACAATTTACGGTGCCGGTGGTGGCGGCGGCGGCGGCGAGGCGACAAGCGTCCAACGTGAACAAACGACCTGGCAGGCAGCCGGTGGCAATGGCGGCTGGCTTGACGAAACGGAACGATTTCGACGCCTATAGATCACGTATCGAATACCTGCGAAGTGAGGCGGCCCATGACGGCTATGCGCTGAATAGCGACTCCGAAACGGATTTCCAACAATTTGTTCTCGCCACCTCTGGCATCCGCAAGGGAAATCTGGTGTTGATGGATAACGGCAACCTCCGCGCCGTATGGAGAGACAAACAGGGAAACCACTTGGGCTTGCAGTTCCTCGGTGGTGGAATGGTGCAATATGTGATCTTCAAGCGGCGTCTGGCAGCCAAGCTGATTTCGCGGGGCACCGGCCGCGACACCTTTGCAGGATTGAAGCAACAGATCAATGCGTTCGATCTGAATTCGATGCTTTACGAATGAAGGGAGACGATCTGCCAGCGGGCGACCAGATTGTCCGGTACGTGAAGCCGAGAATGGTTGAAGAAGATGGGACCGCTAATGGCGCGGACTTTCGTTTGCGCCCTACCCACCCGGACGAAACAGGCCTGTCAGTCAATTGGCTTGAAGCGTTCGGGCCAGAAAAAGATCATCAACTGACCGAGGTACGACGCTTGTGCCGCTTAACTCGGCGCCCGAATGGACGTCTCGCCGAAATGAACGTCGGCGAGATCAGGAGCAGCGTGTCCGAGGAGTTGGATACGCTGCGCATCGTTCACGATCCGCTTGAGGCAGCGCAAGGTTGCGATGCCGATCCATCGCATTCCGCAATCACCGGCCTGCCGCCGGGGAGCTCCGATCAAGCAATGCTGGTCGGCGATTTGATTGCCGAGTGTGTCGTCGCCATGCACCCGGCGGTTGTTCAGCATGCCCGTTAAAGTCTTTTATTTGTCTTATAGCATATAACCCCAGCAGCATGATCGCCCAGCATCTCTCGTTGGGAAAATTCGAAGCTACCACTCAAGAGCTAGAGCAAAGTTCGTCGGAAATGTTCGCACAGAGCGGCAAGCTAGATGCGCTCGTTTGCGGTGTTGGACGGAGATTCAGCGGCGCGAGTGCGACCATGCGGCAAGCCAAACCGTGAAAACCAAGAAGCCAATCCGGCAATAAGCCATCTTTAGAAAGGATTGAATTTACTTTTTAAGGAAGGTCTAAATTAAAAGGAACCAATCCAGCAATAAGCCATTTTATAGAAAGGGCTAGCTACACAAAAGAGGGGCTCCGTACATCCGCGATCCTGCTATCGCTAAGCAGGATAAATTTACTGAAAGGAGGCACATCGTGCCGATTCGTTTAGTTCTATTCGCACTCGCTGTTAGTCTATGGGGCTGCGGAGACGACAGCGATCCTCCGCCCACTGCGGTAGTCGTTGAGCCGGAGCCGCCGGCCGATTCCATGCAGGTTGGCGGTCAAACGGTTCTGCGGCCCAGCGGGGCGTTAAAACCTTGGGATCTGTCGCCCATCGTCCCGGTTGACTCGGTTCGCTCCATGCCGGCGGGTACGACCGTATTCCTGCGCACTGAATTTGCCCGCGGCGAGTTGGCCGATCTCGAAATGACGTTTGTCCAAGTGGTCAACGATTTTTTGCCGCCCATGCCGGTCTATATGTTCGAAGCCTCCGACCCCGTTTTGATACAGCTTGGGGGCATTGCTCAGGGGATGAGCGGTTCGCCCATTTTTACGGAGCAAGGCACTTGGGGTGCTATTGCCTACGGATTTGATTCCCAAGACAGCCCACCGTACTACTTTTTTGCTACCCCGATAGAATGGATGGTCGGCACACAGGGCAGGGTGCCAGCGGCCAAACCCATGGCTACTTGGGCTGGCAACCGCATCACCCCTCTGGAAATCCCCTTGTTGGGGGCGGGACTCAATCGGGTGCATCCGCGGCCCAACGGGCAGTCGTCCCTCCTAAGCAAAGCCAGTTCCGCGAGTCTGACCCAAGAGCACCAAGAGCACTTTGAGGCCGGCCGGCCCCTGACCGTTGGGTTGCTGCTCGGTGAGCTTACGCTGGGCTCGCTGGGAACCATATCGTACGTCGATGGCGACCGGATCTATGGGTTTGGGCATCCTATGTCTAGTGCTGGTCCGGTAGAACTACCCATTATAGAGGCCCGAGTGCTCGGCGAAATTTCCAACTTGACTGCCCCGTACAAGTTTGCAACCATGAACCCGACCGTGCGAGGCACCCTGACTGAAGACCGCTTGCCGGCGGTGCGCGGTGTGCTCAATGAGGAGCCAGCATTAGTACCTGTTAAGAGCGTCTATGTGTTTCCTTCGGGTAGCACGGTCGAGCTTACGCACCGAATGGCTGTCGGTCTCGACTCATATTACGAGTACGATCTGGTCTCCAGTGCCTTTTTTGAGCCTTTGTTCAACCGGATTGACAACGATCCAGGTCACAGCATTCGCGTTACGACCGATGTTTCCTTTACCGGCTCCGATTCAGCCCTCACTCGTTCTCGGCTCTACTCCATGCCAAGCGGACAGCTTGTCGACGCAGTTTACAGGGCCTATAACGGCGTGTCATCCGCACTTTCGGAACTTGTGACGAGAGACGATTACGCCCTACACATACGCGAGGCCGAGGTACATATCGAAATAATTCCTGAGACTCGTTTTGCCACCGTGACAAAAGTTGCGGCCGACACGGTTATCAGTCTTGGCAGTACGCTGGATATTACCGCTTCACTGCGCGTGGGACGGCACCGCGACCGGGAAGTCGAGCTGGCCCTCAGCGTACCGGATACCTTGCCCCCTGGCCTTTACCAACTCGAAGTAGGGGTCGCCGCACTATTAGGGGACGATCCGCTGTTCGATTTTGACGTCCCATCGTCGTCTGGCTCTTTTGGGAGTGAGGAAACGCTCGACGATGTTTTTGCGCGACTGAACAAACCCGACCAGAATGTCGTCTTAAAAGCTCGCTTGACGTTTGGCGGGCCATCCAACGAAGAGGATTTCACCGACCCGGCGTCCTATTCTGAAGATGATCAAAGCGAACCCAAGGGAGACTTTAGCGAGCCTTCGCCTCCCGACGATTTCCTTTTCGACGCTCCTCCCGCGTCTATCTCTGCACAGCAAGACATCGATTTAGTGCTTCAAGGGGTTCAAACCCTTGAGGTAGAAGTAGTAGAAGAGGAGTAGCAGACCATAGTCCGCTGTGAGTCGTGGAGCCTTTATCTGCATCAATCACTTTTGCAGATAAAGGCTCCTTTCCTTTCTAATAGTCCGCCACCGACCCGTCCCGCAGCCGATTATCCGGCCACTTAAACTGCCGCTCGCTCGCCTGCCCCACGGCCCGGGCTTTTTCCTCGTCGATTTCCACTCCCAATCCCGGCCCCTCGGGCAACGACGCATACCCCTCCGCATCCAACGTCCACGTCTTGTGCGCCACGCCTGCGGGCAATTGGCGATCGTAGCCCTCGTGAATGAGAAAAAACGCCACCGATGCCGCCACGTGTAAGCTCGCCGTCAAGCCCAGAAACGACATCGTGCAATGCGGGGCAATCGGCACGTGATGCGCCTCGCACAGGGCGGCGACTTTCTGCATCTGGCTGATGCCGCCGCCGTGGCCGCAGTCCGGTTGTAGAATATCGACGACTTGGGCCTCCAAAATCTCGCGCACCTCCCAAATGGTGCGGTCGCGCTCGCCGGTTGCCAACGGCACGGGCACGGCCGCGCGCACCTTCTGCATGGCCTCGATGTTGCCCGGCACCCACGCCTCTTCCAAAAAGAGCAAATCGTCCGGCTTGAGATAACCGGCAAACTGCTTGACCAGCGGCAGCGGCAACATGCTGTGCGCATCAAACATCACCGCCCCATCCGGCCCCACCTTAGTACGCGCAGCGGCCACCCGCTGCACCAACTCCGCCACTTCAGCCGGCGTCCCGGCGTGATAACGCGCTCCCCCAGGGCTGACCTTGATCGCTTTGGGGCTAGGATACATCCACACCTTATCGCGGCAGGGGCCGCCCAACAGGCGATACACCGGCACCTGATAGAGCTTGCCGGCAAGGTCCCACAGCGCCATGTCAATAGCCGAAATCACGTGCATCATCAGCCCGCCGCCGCGCAGGTTGCGATGGGCGCGGAACATCCGCTGCCAGTGGTGCTCAATCCGCGTCGGGTTTTCGCCGATGATGAGCGCACCCAGCGACTCGGCCAAGGCACAGGCGACCTTGGTCTCCATGTTGTTGATCTCACCCCAGCCGACCACCCCCATATTCGTCTCCACCTTCACGTAGCCCTTAGCCCCCACCGGAATGGCCGTCAGGCACTCAACCCGAATGGCCGAGCCGCGATCTTCCACTGTCATCTGCTTCCTCCTAGTTTTAATAACGCCATTGCTCTGCGGTTGCGATCCGCTTGACCTCTGCTGCCAGCCCTTGGAATGCGGCTAATTCGTCCAGAACACCAAAATCGTCGATCATTTCAGCCACGCGACAGGCACTCAAACGCCAATTGAAGCTCTTTAGGCGACGCCCTTGTCGGCCGCTTGCCTGACTCAGGAGATCGCGGACGAGTCGTTTGGGATCGGCTAGCTCTTCAAGCCTTCTCACATCCGGCATATCTAGGGGCTGAGTACCGTTGGGGTTGCCCGCAGCCTTTCTCAACGCAGCCTCGTCAATGAGCAACCACGCTTCCTGCATCCGCACGGGCACCACGCATACAACGCGCACCGAACCTTCCACGGAACTTTCCTCTAAAGCTCTGCGAATTTCTGCCTTGCGCTCCTCGATTGAGGCACTCTCTGCGTCCCTATGCACAAAGAGCAAATCGCAAGGATACAGTTTAACGCCTCTGTCAATGCGCTCAGAAAGTTTCCTAGGCGCAGGAGATAGGCGGCGCAAGTCGGCAAACTCCGCTTGGATGGGAATCGCACCGCAGTACTGGCGTAGCAGCCAAGTAAGAATCGGTAGCAGGGCGCGGTCAGACGATCCATCCGCCACCAGCGTGTAGCGCAGTTCCTGCATCCAGCACCAGATCTACTCAGAAAAAGGAAGAAATTGCTGCATATCCTCCCTATCGACTACCCGCTTCTGCTTTGATACCTCTATGTGTATGCTCGCGGCGATGTCGCCCGTCGCTAAACGCCGGCCACTGATTTCCACCGGATTCAGATAAGGAAGCAGATCGCCGCGAGCGGCATCCTCGCTCACTTTGGCTCGCCAAGTATCGGACAGGCAGAGAAAGTGAGCCTTCTTGCTGAGGCGTCCTTCCTCATCTATGGCCTCTCTTGCCTTTACAAATACGACGCTATCATCCGGGACTTGTTGGAATACTGAAGGCGAGTGAGTATTGACGATCACTTGGCGTAGTGGATTATCCTCCCCAACAGGCTCTTGGATATCCACCGCAATATCCCTGAGCAGTTGCAGTACAGCCGGAATCCGCGCCGGATGAATACCGTTTTCCGGTTCTTCCAAACAAATCACTCCCTGCATCTGCGGGTCGCTTTCCAAGACAGCCAAAGCGAGAAAGCGCAGAGTCCCATCCGACAGGGCACGTGCCGGATGCCAGGTTCCTTCCTCGTTTTTTATATATAACGTCAATAGCTCCCGCTTCTCATCCCGCTCTATGTGAATATCATTTACACCGTCAATGAGTTCGGCCAAGCGGTTGGCGATCTGGCTATATACTTTTGGGGTGGCCAAGGCTTGCACGTCGAGTTGGCCAGCCGAGTATTGGAGCCCTTCCGGCTTGATGTCTCGAGTGTCCTGACTCACCTGTTGCCCTTGGCGACCCAAGCGATACAAAGTAGCCGCCAGATAGCGACCATCCGCCTTTAAGTGAGCAGGATCACCAAATTCATCGGGTCTTCTAAGTGCCGAAGGCTCCAGTTGCAACATTTGCCAAGATTCCATCTCTCGACGAGCGACCAATGCCGTAGGGCTTTCCGCCGCATTGGCTATGGAAAGCACTGTGCGCGGTAGATTAGCGGCTGATCGGGGCAAAGGACGCCCACTGCTGCCGCCATCCTGATGTAGTTTTATTACGCTGTTTTCTCCCTCGCCTGTGGTTGAAATGAAATAGGGGGCGTGGCGTTTGCCGTACACTGCGGATTTGCGCCAGTCCTTTGCACTGTTAGAAAATAAGAGATGTCGGGGGGCATCACCGTGGGTGATATGGACTAATTCTTCTTTGACGATAGCGAGATTACCTCGTACCAAGCCGTCGGCCTTCTCTCGGTAAGCAAGCTCTAGAGAATAGCGCAAAAATGTAATACTGGCTTCTGCCACCTGCCCTAAGTCGTCGATGGCCCGCCGCGGCACGATCATCTCGGCCTCAAAGGTCATGCGCTCAGCATAGTGGTCTCCCACGCGATGAAAAAGGTCGCGCACAGGTGCGGTGCGACTGTCTTGATGGCGCACGGCGGCAGCGGCCTCTATGAGCGTGTGATTGGCCAGTGCGCTCAGAAATCGAATCGCGTCGAACAGGTTCGACTTACCCACCCCATTCGGCCCAACTACACAGGTAAACGGACCGAGGTACAAATCCACATCTACCAGATTTTTGAAGTTAGCGACTTTCAGTCGAGTCAACATAGGCCATCTCCTCAGTGGGAGGACTTACCTCTCTTTCGTGCGTCCACGACCGCTCACTATGCCAAATGTCCAAATAATAGGCAACCTCTTAAACCCCTGCTAATTTTCGGCATTGGCCCTACCAACCCCGCGTTCTTAGCTTAAATAAATTCACCCGCACTTAACGACAGGAGATATCATGGTCGAAACTAACGACATTCAACGCCCTGCCAAAGACCTCGTCGAGGCTCTCGCTCCTATTTCCAGCGCAACTGCGGCTGGTGAACTGGCCCGCTTGGGCATCCGCGATCCCCACATCCAAGGCCCGGTCGCCCGCACCCCGGGCAAGCACGTCGTCGGCCCGGCCCTGACCTTGCAGTTTATGCCCAAACGCGAAGACCAATACTCGGTCGATGAATACGCCGATCCAGAAAAGCAACTCCACCGCCACGCCCTATACCACACCCAACCCGGCGACATCATCGTCGTTGATGCACGCGGCGACATGCACAGCGGCGTCTTTGGCGAGATGATGCTCACCTTCTTCATGGGGCGAGGCGGCATTGGCGCAGTCATCGACGGCTGCATCCGCGACTTGCCCAAGGTGCTCGAAGACCTCGACCTCGGGCTTTGGCTGCGCGGCACCACCCCCAACTTCCACACCCAAACCAACATCTTTCCCTTCGCCGTCAATGTGCCCATCGCCTGCGGCAACACCCTCGTCATGCCCGGCGACATCATCGTCGCCGACGACGACGGCGCCACCGTTGTCCCGGCCCAACTCGCCCCCGAACTGACCGAAAAGGCCCAAGCCCACGCCGAGTGGGAGGACTTCAGCCGCATGAAGCTGGCCGCGGGCGGGCACCTACGTAAGTACTACCCACTCAGCGAAGAAGCCCGCGCCGAATACGAAACCTGGAAAAAAGAGCAATGAAACGCCGCCCCAACATCGTCTTCGTCCTCACCGACGACCAAGGTTACGGCGACTTGGGCTGTCACGGCAACAACGCGATCCGCACGCCTTGCCTCGACCGCTTCCACCAAGATGCCGCGCACTTCACTTCCTACCACGTCGGCTCCACCTGCGCCCCCACCCGCGCCGGCCTACTCACCGGCCATTACTGCAACAGTGCCGGCGTTTGGCACACCATTGGTGGCCGCTCGCTGTTGCGCGCCGACGAATGGACCCTCGCCGACGCGCTCACCGGCGCGGGCTATCGCACCGGGCACTTCGGCAAGTGGCATCTCGGCGACAGCCCGCCCTACCGCCCGCACGAGCGCGGCTTTGCCGAATCCATCTACCACGCTGGCGGCGGCATCGGCAACACGGGCGACCCTTGGGGCAACGACTACTTTGACGACACCTATTTCAAAAACGGCGTCCCCACCCCGTACGAGGGTTACTGCACGGACGTGTTCTTCCGCGAGGGCCGGCGCTTCATCGCGGAAAATGCCGACCGGCCCTTCTTTTGTTACATCGCGACCAACGCGCCGCACGGGCCGCTCAACGTCGAGCCGCACTACGTCGAGCCCTATCGCGACGCCACCCCACACGAAGACCGCGCCCGCTTCTACGGCATGATCACCAACATCGACGAAAACTTCGGCCAGTTGCAGGTCACGCTCGACGAGTTGGGTATTGCCGACAACACCATCCTCATCTTTATGACCGACAACGGCACGGCCACCGGCGTCGAGCTAGACGACGATCAATTCCCCCGCGAAGGTCCGGGCAGTTACAACGCCGGAATGCGCGGCAAAAAAGGCTCCCAGTACGAAGGCGGTCATCGCGTGCCCTTCTTCATCCGCTACCCCAACGGACACATCGCTGGCGGCCGCGACATCGACGCGCTGACCAGCTACGTGGATGTCATGCCGACCCTGCTCGACTTGTGCGGAGTCGCCGTCCCCGCTGGCCGTACCTTCCACGGCCAGAGTCTAGTGCCGCTGCTACACGGCGCAGATGATTCGGCTTGGACCGAGCGCGTCACCGTCTGCGACACCCAGCGCGTAGCCCGTCCGGTCAAATGGCGCAAGAGCGCGGTGATGCAGGACCAGTGGCGGCTCATCGACGGTCGCACACTCTACGATCTCGGCGCGGACCCGGGCCAGCGTCAGGACATTGCCGCTGAGCATCCCGACATTGTCGCCGAGTTGCGCGCGGCATACGATGACTGGTGGGCGCTCGTGTCCGAGCAGTTCGACCGCGACGAACCAATCGCCCTCGGTCGGAGCGACCAATCCGTTAAGCTCACTACCCACGACATCCGCAGTGAGGCGTGCAGCGCCGTTTGGAATCAGCGCCAAGTCCGCGCCGGACAGATCGCGAGTGGTTTTTGGGCCGTTGATGTCAAAGAGGCGGGCCGCTACCAGATTGAACTGCGGCGCTGGCCCGAGGAAACCGGCTATGCGCTGGCTGCGGGGATTGAGGGCGACGACAGTGGTTGGTACCGCGCCGGCATCCAGCTAAAAAATGCTCCAGCCTACGAAGGCGGGCGCGCCCTTGCTCTCGGCTGGGCACAGCTAACCATCGGCGGCCAAAATCTCCAGCGAGAAGTCGATCCCGCCGCGACAAATGCTTGCTTTGAGCTTGACCTCGCCGCTGGTTCCGACCGGCTCTATGCCTCGTTCCACGATCGCGCCGAGCGGACCATTGCTCCTTATTACGTGTACGTGCGGAAGTTGTCGGGCTAGGGGTTTGCTCTGGGGCGGAGACTTGCGCTGCCCAAAAATCAGTTGTGGGGCAAAGGGGAAACTCATAGGACGATCGCCGTATCTTCGGGCGTCCTCTCCGTGTACAAGATGGCGAACCGTTTAGGGTGCAATACTATAGCCTCTTCTCGATCCTTGCTGTGGTTGGGGGGCCGTTCGTCTGCTCCTTCTCGGCGTCACCCCGCCCGAGAATCGCTGCCCAGTTCCTCGTCGAATAGCCGTTTGGCTTCGGTGACGGCCCATTGCTCGCATGCGCGTGCTGCTTGGGTGGTCGGCTCGCGAACATCCGGGGGAACCGAAAGATCGAGCTCGTCAAGCGCAACTTTCACCGCTTCTTGAAGCTGTTGTTGCTCCCATAGCCATTCGTCGGAATTGAGATACAGAACTGGCCATGCCAGTACTTCCTCTCGACCGGCGAGCAACTTCTGCAAAACAGCCCGCGATGCTCTACGACGATTGCGTTCGAGGTAGAGCTCGTAGCAGAGCATCTCATCGCGGTAGGTCTCCACCCGCTTTTGGACGAAGGAACATTGCTCTGGTGATGGAGAGGATGGAGAGCTTATAGTTGCGTTGCGAAGGCTACGATATCTGTACCATATAGCAGTGCCGACTGCAATGATCACCGTACCGCCGACCAAAATCACAATACTCGTCGTACTCATTTAGGCACTCCTCGCTAGGTCATACTCAGCTTTAAGTTCTTCCACTTGCTGTTTTCGCCGCTCTAATTCCACAAGCTGATCGTCAATCTCTTGCCGCTTCTCCTCATCTAACGAAATTTTTTCTTTTAACTCTTCTAAAAAGAGTTGTTTCTCGTTGAGAATGTGCTGACAACTCCTTTCCATTGTACCAAGGGCCTCTTCTCCGAGCTTCGTCAATTTTCTGTCAGTCTGATCAAAGATTTTTTTAAGAGTATTTTGTAAAATCCGCTCAAGTTTAACTTTCAATGTCTTAACAACCTCCTGTACGGCTTTATATGGACTCCAGACCCTCTGCCACCAAGTAGTTACAGAATCTACAGTGTTCTTTAGAACTTCTAAGTCAAGATTGTTTGTCAGTTCTTCTTCTGCATCCTTGCAAATGGTATAAGCCGAGATCGGTAGTAAGTGATATTCTGGCATATGGTCAACAGTTAATCCACTTGCTAACAACTTCTCTGATAAATCAGCCTCCTCCTGATTGAGCATGTCTTCAGTCTTGCCCACAATAGCCTCGATAGCCTCCACGAGAATGAAACGCTTCTTATACAGGTGGTTCCCGATCCCCATCGCTAGTCCTGCCATATTGTCGATCACCTTCACGCCTCTAAGGTCATCTTCGGTATTTTGCAAGACCTCACCAATCATTTCATTAATACGCTTTTGCAGAGGACCTTTTGCTTCTTCAAGATCCTTTTTGAACTTCTCCTTCGATTTTTTAAGAACTTTATTTATCGAAAGAATGGTTTTTTCTACCCGAGCGAATTCTTCGGTACGCTCTTCCTCTGATGCGTTAATAGCATCCTGCTTAGCCGTCAATATCGTCTTCTCTTGGGAGATGACTGCATCGGCATTTTCAAAGACGCTTTCCAAACGTCTTTGATGTGCCTCGATAATACCATCTCCTTTAGTGGCGATGATTTGTCGTTCAATGACATTGCGAAGTCGATCAAGCCCATGTCTCTCTGGATCTAGATAGCCGTCGCCTGATAGTTTCCTAGAATGCCACGTCAAATCCTCGGACAGGGGACAGCCTGCTTCTTGCATGGCAGAAACAAGCGCACCGAGACCGCTGACGAGTACGATCTGATCGTCATTTCCGAACAGTGCCTTCATCCTCAAGTCGCCGCTGTCCCGAGTTTTACGAATGTGGTTCAGAATCGCCTCTTCGTTGGGCTGCAGATCGCACTTGTTTACCGCGATGATGCGCCGCTGGGGATCAATGTGTGCCAAATGCTCGTCAATAAACTTCACGTCCGGCCCGGTTATGCCTTGTCCGGCAAAAGTGACGTACACCACAGCATCGGCACGCTGGATCCATTCGCGGGTAATTTTGTCGCGCTCCGGGTTCGGATCATTGGTTCCGGGGGTGTCGGCTACTGTCACTTGATGCAGCCACGGACGATCAGCCCACAATTGCACCCAGTTGACATACGCACTGTATATGCCTCCGCGGCTACATACCGCCGCAAACTGGACGAGCTTATCAAGGCCATCCTCGGAAATGACGCGCGCAGGATTAGTAAGCAACTCGGGTTCCCTAACTCCTTCCGCACGAGCAGTCTCCCGCGCCTCGTCCAGTTCCTGCGCGGATCGTTCATCCGGCTTGCTGGCTTCCACCACCTGGCGAAACTCATCAGGCGTGTACAGCGTGGCCTCAACTCGCTCCGTCTCATGTCCTGCCATGAGTGCGATCTTGGCCGTCATAGTCGTAACGTGACTCGGCAGCACCTCCTCCGAGAAAAGTAGGGCGTTGAGCAGAGTTGATTTCCCGCTGTTCATCTCGCCACAGACCGCTACGATAAAGCGACCTTCTTGTAGGTTGGATTTTGCCTCCTGAAGTGCCTCCACGTCTGCCTTTAGCAATTCATGGTTTTCAACGACGCGGTCGTACCATTCGCAGAGGGTGGTCTTGTGCGCTTCGTAAACCGCTAGATTCTTCACAGTGAATACTCCTTCATCTTATTGATCCGTTCTTGGATTTTCTCGATCTCTTCGGCCTTTCTCGTAACCTTTGATTTATTTCGTTCTGTGGCACGAGTGACGGCTTCCTTCAGATCATCTGTAATGGACAAATTGATATACTCTCCCGCCGATTCAAAACGTGATATTAGACTATCAAAAAATTCGTCTCTTCCATATTCGCCGTTCTTAAATTCGTATTGATGAGATTTCTTTTTCTCATGCCATCCCATATATCTTTGAAACCCTTGAACGTTTTTGCGAAGGTCTCGAAGAAAAAACTTCTTCAGATCCTCAAAAAATCCTTGAGGTGTATGGTCTAAGTTGATAGTATCAAAAGACCTTTCTATATTAGAAAATAAATTTTGATATATATTAAAAATATGAGTCCAAGCATCATGAGCATCCATTATGTCAGATTCCTTACCTAAAAAAACACGAACTTGATAGTAGTAGGTATCCGACCAAAACCCATCTTCAATTCGCTGGTCCTTTTTGACTATCTCATGGGCAATTGTTTTATAAATCTCTCGGATGCAATCGAGCGCATCGATCTCCGCTTTTTCGATAGCTTTAAGAGCATTATCAAGTTTGGTTTCATTATGACTATCACTGGAAGAATCACTTAGCTCACGTTTCAGTACTAGATCCAATTCCGAAAATATCGTTTGCAAGTTTTTTCGCAATTGTAGGGTGTGCGACTTAAATTGCTGTTCAAGTAGGGAGTGTCGTTCGGCTGCGATTTCTTTTACCATGTCAGTAAGTTGCTCGCGAGATGCCAGTTCAAAATCTGATGCGACAGGTACATCGTACACATTGCCGCTGATATCGATATGGTAACTCTGTTCATGTTCAGTTAGTTTAGCTGAGATATTTTCTTGAAATGAATCTCGCGCCTTGTACGCAGATCGCATGCGCTGCATTGCACTGTCCAGTGCGTCGAGCGGTTCCTCATCTTCGGCTTCATTCAACTGCAATGCAGAAACAAGCACGACATCGCGGAATAGATCGCCGTGATTCTCCTTGCAGAAATGCTTCACTTCCCTACGTTGCGATGGCGGCAAATCCTCAGCCTTGTTGAGCAAGACAAACATGGGTTGATTGGTCGAATTTTGTGACAGCCGACTCAACTGATTCAACAGCGTATCCGCTGGGTTGCCCTTATTAGCATCGCTGAGTACAAATAGCACATCTGATTCCATGACAGCTTTTTCGGTTACCCTAGTATCCTTCGTATTTGGAGGCGGCGCATTAAACCCGGGCGTATCGACAAGTCGAATGTGATCGAGAACCGGGGAATTTATCGAGATGCGAAAGGTACGCGGCTCGCTGTCGCCCTCTTTCTTATGGCTAGCCAATGCGTGGTATTTCGTTTTGTTCAGAAGAACCCGTGTTTCATCCTCCGATACCTGCTCAATGCGTTCTTGGTCGCCATGGACAAAGTACGTTACAGATGCGGTCGTCGGCTCATCGCCTACCGGGCACATATCCGTTCCCAATAGTGCATTGATGAACGTCGATTTACCTGAATTGAAGTCACCGATCACCGATACGGTCAAAAGACCGAGACCGTCCTGATGCTCGCGTTGCTCGGCGAGATAGTCAATCAAGCTCTTCTCTAAGGAAACCAACTTATCCGCTAGTTCGCCGAGCGAAGAATCGAGTTCGGCATCGGCAAATTGGTCGCGAACAGACCGCAAGGCGAGAAGACACTCAATCGTAGAGTCAAAATCGATTCGCAGGGTGTCTTCCTCTGGGGGTGGTGAGAGTGCCTCTGTTTTTCGCGAGGACATGGTCTTCTCTTTATTAGGAACAGCCTTCTTCTTAGGAGCAGCCTTCTTCTTACGAACAGCCTTCTTCTTACGAGCAACCTTCTTCTTGGGAATAGCCTTCTTCTTAGGAACAGCCTTCTTGGTGACAGATCGCTCACCCCTCACGACAAACCAACTTTTCTAAGCCGATCGATATCGGCTTGAATACCCGACACCTTGGCGTTGCGATCGGCGAGATCGGTTCGTCGCTCGGACTCAATCTGAGAAAGCACGCTCTGCACTTCTTCACACTCGCGTTCTAAGGGTTGAAATACTTCAGACTCGAAGTATTCCTCTATCTCTCGTGCCGCTTGCGCCGAAAATTCCGTGCAAATACGGTCCATTGGCTCGGCGATGCGCTTGTTTTTCCACCACTCCCCAACAAAGTCACTGGCAATGTTGACTGGATTGACATGGTGCAAGGTGGTAAGTATGTCTTTCCCGATTTTCTTTAACCCTTCTTTGGCTACTGCCTTGTGGTCCATTACTGGCTTGTGGTCCATTATGACAAGGTTCGCAATGCGCGCTTTGGCTTTGGCGGCAGCGGTACGCAATGCAGCACCGCCCGTCACCTCTGCGGCAGTGAAAGCCGGACCAGCGGCAGGGTTGATCACGGCAATCAGTACTCCAGTAGCGACGGTTGCACCCAAGTTCACGATCCTGTTGGTGTCCTTCAGCAAGCGTTGGATCTCCGAGTCAATCCTCTCACCATGATTGTCCCATTGTTGTCCCAATCTCGCAAAATGATCACTAACCTTTGTTGCGAGTGCCGCGGTGAATTCGCTACTGACCTGTTCTATGGCAGGTTCGTCCGACGCAGCGGCAAACCGAGGCTGGTAATCGTCGCATATTATACACACATCCCGGCCGAGATCATCGCGAAACTTACCGAAGCGTTGCCGCTGCTGGCTTAGCTCTCGATCCAGTCTTACGCGTTTCTCATCTGCCTCTTTCTTGCGCGACGAAAAATCTTCTTTCGACTCCAGTAAGCCTCCGCGCATCTGCTCAAGCAACGCGATTGCACGGGGCACCAAGCGAACGCTGGCGCGATCTTGTCGTTCGGCCATGAGAGACGCCTTGCGCGCCTCGAACACCTCGTGGATGGCGGTGCGTAAAGTGCCGACGTCGCGCTCTGCCGCTTCCGGCCCGGCACTTACGACCACAATGCGACCCTCGGCTTCTGATTTGGAGCAGCCAATAGTCTGCGCCAGCGTGTCGGCAGTCTTCTCGGCTACCGTCGTACGCTCATAATCTGGCAACTGGTCGGCAAATGTGAGTGCGATGAGAAAGCGATGTTGTAGATGGCGAACACCGGGAGAAGTAAGAAAGTCGGTGACGATACTCGTTAGACCTCCCTTGCGAATATCCACACAGATCATAGCTGCATCTACGAAGGGTAGCTCTCCTAAAGTGATCTCCGTGTGCTCTTGGATGAGTGTCGATAGTCCCGGCGTGTCGAGAAATACGAACCCTGCTGGAAACCCGGGACGGGATGGGAGGCGCACAAGAGGGCGTCCCGGCGTAGTCGTCTGCCCGCGGGCGAGATCATCAAAATCAGGACGACTGATTGCAGTCTGCTCATCCTCGTCGTCCACGCGAAAATACTCCGGCTCTTCAAGCGAAGGCGTCGATATGACCTGTCCGGCCCGCGCGGTGCAGGGCTCGAGTTGGACTGGCATGAGATCCTCCACGCCTACCAACTCGTTGATCAGCGTACTCTTGCCGCTACTGAAGTCCCCCAGAAAACCTATCTGCACCTCGTCATCACTCGCAAGGATACGGATATCGTCGGACAATCTATCCAAGTCCCACCGCGAGGCTACCTCGCTTAGCACTTCCAATACCGTTGAACCACGTTGTTCTGTCGTCATAACTCGCCTCCTATAAAAGATAGACTTTGGGGATATACTGGTGCTGCCCCTATACCCCTCTAGGGGCCAGGCAGTTGTTACATTTAAGCACGGTATGCAGGAAGGTCCTACCTTACTATCAATAACAACAATTATCGGTAATAAAAAATGCCTTGACAGTCATGTAGGAGGCCGATAGATTAAAAAACTTTGATAGTCCTAACATTTTACCCAAAGAAGGGAAGGTTTTGCACTACCTACTCTGAGGTCCTCGGCACACCGAAACTCCATAGATTACCGATAATTGTTGTTATCGTTGTTATCGCTTTCGCTCCCACCCTGCCCGCATTGACAATCTCTCATTTTTTACTCTACCCTCGCTCTGATCTTGGTCGGTTGGTACGCCCTTAACCGCTGAGGCTTATCCGTCTATATAGACGATCCGTCCACTGGCGGCGAGTACACCGTCATCGGCTGGGCCTCCGCCTCCAATCCAGCGCAAACCGAACAAATGGCCCAATCGTAGGTAGCAGGGTGTCTTCCTGTCATGGTCTTCTTAGGAGCAACCTTCTTGGCGGTATACTTTTTTGGGGAAGAAAATGTTCTTGGAGTAGGTCGAAGTCCACGCTGTCGTCGTCTTCGCGCTCGGTGAGGCGGACGCCAAGAGCTAAGGCTTCGTCAACGCCTTATTTCATCAGGTGCTCGGTTTGGCGCAGGTCGCGGTAGTAGTGTTCGAGGCTACCGGGCAGGGTTACGACGAGAATTTTTCTACGAGGGATAGCAGCTAAAAGAGAAAGACGTTAAGGGAACGAACTAAGAGGCCTTAAAGTAGGAAATTCCGACCAATAACAGCGGGCTATATACTGTACCTTTAGCGCACCAGCAGCAACTTGCGCGTCTGCTGCTCGCGTCCAGCCCGTAGCTGGTACAAATACACCCCCGAAGCCAGCGGACGCCCCTGCTCGTCGCGGCCATCCCAATGCAGCACGTGCCGACCAACCGGCCGCTGGCCACGGATCAGCGTCGCTACGTGCTGTCCGGTGAGAGTATAGACTTTCAGTTCTACCACTTGGGCGCGGTCGAGCCTATAGCGGATCGCGGTCTGGCCGTTGAACGGATTGGGGAAATTCTGCTCCAAACCAAAGTGCTGCGGCGTCGCGTCTTCACGCGCCTCGCGGACGACGGTTGGTCCGGCAAATTCCGTGCGCACCAGCCGCAGATCGTCGAGGTAAAAACGCCCCTCAATATTGGCGGCAAAGCGCACGGTCTCTATCGGTTGGTTGAGCTTGCCGAACGCACTGAGGGGGACTTCTAACACCTGCCATTCCTTGCGCCCCAAATCCAGCCCTTCATCACCCGCTCCTGCGCCCAAAAGCACGACCCGCTGGAAGCCGCCGCTGGCCAACACCACCTCGACCACATCGTCTTCGGCCGGCACCACATCGCCGGGATGAATTGCCAGCCGTAGCGCCTGATAGCCCACTGTCTCGATAGGCGTTGGCGGCGCCAAGTCTAACTGCCAAGGCAACAACCGCGTCAGAGGGTCGGCGGTCAGCACGCCGGCCGCCGTGCCGGTAAAAACGGGGCCGCTACCGTCAAAGTCAAAGCGGTCCAAACCCAAACCGGGCTTGGCAGTCCAGCCCGCAGCCAACTCGTCATCAGCGATCGCCAAATCCTCGGCCGGCAGCACCACGAGCGTGTGTGCGAGCGCGATTTCAAACGGACCTTCCGCTGTATTTTGTGCCACACTCACCGCGATCTGCTTGCGGCCGTTGGCTTGTGCGCCGGCCAAGGCAGCCTCCAGCCGATAGCGTCCGTCACCCAAGGCAGTGAGCGGCGTTTCGGCGCGGCCGCCCAAGGCACTCAGATCGGCGGTCACCACCGGCGCAGCAGCTTCCCGATCAAAGCGCGTCAGCGCAATCGCCGCCGATAAATCGAGTGCCTGACCAGCCAAGACCGTATCCGGTGGCCCAACCTCCCACTGCCCCATCAGCGGCCCAACCCGCACCCGAAAAACCGCCTCGGTCTCGTGATCGCTAGAAACGTAGAGTGCCCCTTGGGCATCGCTTGCCAGACCCACGGGCTTGCCCCATACCCGGTTATTACCCGGATCGGGACGGAAGCCGGTGAGGAAATCAGCTACTCGGGCATTTTGCCCGTCCGGGTCGCTAAACACCGCCATCACCTTGTAGCCTAGATCGTTGCCCCGCACACCAGCGCGCAGCGCGACAAAGGCTTGGTTGTGGTATTCAGCGGGAAATTGGTCGCCGGTATAAAAGTGGATCGCCATCGGAGCCGTGTGAGCCGCGACCGCGGCAACCGGCCGCTCCATCCGCTCTACGTCAAGCGTATCCTCGCGCGTAAAAGGCGCAATCGAGCGGAAGTACTCGTCAATGTCAAAGTCAACCCACGCCTGATAGCCGTGCGCCAGCGGCCAGCCGTAGAATCCCCCCTCGCGCACGATGACAATGGTCTCAGGAGGTAGGTCGCGCCCATTGGGAAAGCGGTCGCGGTCGTGGCCGTTGTTGGTCGCCCACAACGCGCCAGTGAGCGGATGCAGCACCAAACCTATGGCATTGCGCAAACCGCGGGCGAAAATGCGCCGTCCCATGCCGTCGAGGTCAAAGGCCAGTATAGTAGCGCGCTCGGGGTCGCGCTCGCGGCACAAATCGCAAGAGGATCCTTGGTGTACGTATATGCGCTCGTTGGCCTCGTCGAAGACGATGGTGTGCGTAACGTGCTCAGCGCCGCCTAAACCGGGGATCCACGTCGCCAGATCGGGAATAAAAACCTCTCGCTCTTCGTAAAAGCCGTCGCCATCGCCGTCCCTAAAGCGCACGACCTCATCGGTATCGGCCACGTACATGGCCCCCTGATAAAAGGCCACGCTATTGGGCCACAGCAGATCGTCGGCCACCGTTTGCACTGCGTCGGCCCGACCATCGCGGTCGCGGTCGGGCAACGCCACAACGCGCCCGCTGCGATTGGGATCGGCCCTCCACTCGCTATTGCCTCGGGTGCCCATGACGGCCACGTGCAACACGCTGTCTGGGCTCCACGCCATCAGCCGCGCCTTGCCGATATCTTCGGCGAACAACTCGACGACAAAACCGGGTGGAACGTTCAAGGTCCGACTCTCCAGTCCTGCCACGGCGACCGGCTGGAGGTCGAGGTCGACTTTTGGCGTCAGATAGACTTCGCCGGGGGCTTGGGCATAGACGCGGCTGACGAAGAGGCAGAGGGCGAAGAGTAAACGCATCATGGGCACCCTTTTTGTAAGTGGAGTAAAAGCTCGTCTATAAAAACGCACTCGCCCTCAATAAGGGCAAAACGCGCCCGCTGCGCGTCCGCAGCAAATAGCGCGTTAATCCACCGCGTCTTATGTTTTCGCGCACACCTCACCTGGAGAATTCATTATGCGCATCGGCATCATGGGCGTCCACTACGGCCACATCGGCGGTATGATCCAATCCGCCTTGCAGGCAGCAAACGGCCAAATCGTCGGCTTGGTCGAAGACGACGACGCACTCTGCGAACGCTATTCATCGATCCCCCGCTTCGCCACCTTAGAAGACATGATCGAGCGCGCCCAGCCCGAGCTAATCCTCGAAGGCTTGATCCACCCCGAGAAAACCGCGCTCGTGGAAGCCTGCGCCCGCGCTGGCATTCACTTGCTGCTCGACAAACCCCTGTGCCACTCGTTAGACGACTGGGAGCGCATGCGCCGCGCCGTGGCCGCCAGCGCAATCCACGTGTCCATGTGGTTTACCTCGCGCAGCCATCCGCCGTTTGTCGCCCTGCGCCAAGCCATTCTCGACGGCGCGCTCGGGACCATCGCCAGCCTCATCTCCACCCACCCGCACAAGATCCGCCGCGACACGGCCCCAGCCTGGTATTTCGACCCAGCGCAATACACGGGCGCGTTCCACGACCTCGCTTGCCACGGCGTCGATCAAATCCGCTGGCTCACCGGGGCCGAATGCGTCGGCGTCCACGCCCTCACCACCTGCAAGCGGTTCACGGCTGAGCCGCGCTTAGACGACCACGTGCAGGCTTCCTTTGAGTTATCCGACGGCGCGTTGGCAACCCTCACCGCCGACTGGCTCACGCCCCAAGCCGCACCCTCGTTTGGCGACACTCGCTTCATCGTCATGGGCACGACCGGCTCGGCGCATCTGCGGGCCTATGCCGACGATCACCTGCTCATAGCCACCAACGAGCGCCGGCCGTACTCCCCCGATTTGCCCGCAGACCGCAGCGGCTCGTTCGTCGCCAACCTGATTGACGCCATTGAACGCGGCACCGACCTGTTCATCCCCACCCACTCGGTATTCGCCACAGCCCAAGCCTGCCTGCTGGCTCAAGAATCCGCCCGGCAAGAGGGCGCGTTCCTCCGCATTCCACCTTTTGCGCTGTGAGCGATAAGTTGCTATTTGCCGATGGCGACACACCCGCCAACATCTGCCGACTTGGACGGATTGGGCAAAAGCGGCGTCAAGTCGGATGTTCCTCGGCGAGGCGAAGAAGAAGATTCAGGCGGCTATTGCGCGGGTGTGGTGCGATAAATAGCCTAGTCTAGAGCGGAGTTTGAGGACAATGCCGAAAGTAAATCCTGAAATACTCGTTTGGGCGCGTGAAACCGCCGGTCTCACTGTGGCGGAAGCGGCGCGGAAGATCGCGGCGGCAGATACGCTGACCGCGCTAGAAGATGGCACCAAGGAGCCAACGCGCCCTCAACTCGTGAAAATGGCCCGGCACTACCGACGACCGCTGATTGCGTTCTATCTGTCCAAACCGCCAACGCAGCAAGATAGTGGAACGGATTTTCGCACCTTACCTTCCGAGCATTCCGCCGCAGATGACGTGCTCCTCAATGCGTTGCTGCGGGATGTTCGGGCGCGTCAGAGTATGGTCCGCGATGTCTTAGAAGACGAAGACGAGACAGAACCGCTAGCATTCATCGGCGCACACAAAACAACGGATGGGCGACGAGCAGTTCTCAAATCACTACAAGCACTGCTGGATGTGAATGTAGAGGAATACCGCAGACAACCCAAGGCACACGCTGCGTTTGAGCTCCTACGCGAACGCGCAGAAAAGGCCGGGGTATTTGTATTATTGATAAATAACTTAGGCTCACATCACACTAGCATTAGCACAGACATTTTTCGCGGCTTTGCTATCGCCGATCCCATTGCCCCATTTGTCATAATCAATCGCAACGACGCCCAACCAGCTTGGTCCTTCACTTTGCTCCATGAATTGGCCCACTTGCTCCTCGGCCAAACTGGCATTAGCGCGGCATCCGGCAGAAATGTGATTGAGCAGTTTTGCAATGACGTGGCCGGAGAGTTTCTGCTGCCCGCAGACGAGGCTCAGCATCTCGTGCTTTCTGGTACATCCGACAACATGACCGATCAGATCAGCCAATTCGCTGACGAGCGCAATCTGAGTCGTACCCTGGTTGCCTATAGGGCCTACCGAGCCGGCGCTATGGACCAAGCGACTTTCAACCATCTCACAGATAACTTTAGCAAGCAGTGGATCCAAGAACGCGATACCAATCGCAAAAAAGAAAGAACAGGGCAAGGCGGACCTAACTACTACGTCATTCGCCACTATCAAGTAGGCAAAGCACTGGTCGAATTGGCCCAACAAAAGATGAGTGCAGGGGAGCTGACGACGTCTAAGGCAGCCAAAGTGTTAGGCGTAAAGCCCGGACAGGTTCATTTGTTGTTTAACGCGGGCAAGAGATCGCAACAGGCGACCAGTGCTTTACCTCATTGACGCCAATATGCTCATTGATGCAAGCCGGGACTACTATCCGATAAATCGATTTCCGGAATTTTGGGACTGGCTTGTCGCCCTAGGAGAACGCGGACAAGTGAAAGTGCCGCGGGAAGTTTACGAAAAAGTAACGAGTGGCAGCGACGAACTTTCTCAGTGGCTGAAAGACAACAAGGATGTTTTGCAGCTACCAGAAGAACCGGAGATAGGACTATTACGCCAAGTAGTCAGTGAAGGCTACGCTCCCGACCTGACAGATGCTGAATTGGAGAAACTGAACGAAGACCCATTTCTGCTTGCTTACGCTCTCGCTGACGCCCGACAGCGTTGCGTCGTAACAACCGAGATTTCAAAAAGAAAGAGAACCCGAGCCAATCGCCATCTTCCCGACGTCTGTGGCGATTTCAACGTGCCCTGCTGTAACACGTTTGACCTCATACGCCAACTCGATTTTCGCATGAATTGGCAGCCATAGGCATAGAAGCTGCCGATGGGTCGCGTTCGGTCCGCTCACGTCGGCGGACTTCAGGCTATATGCGCTTTCCGGTTCGCCGGCATTTTGGGTTTCTTGTCTATCTCAGCGCACCAACGTCATCTTCCCCGCCTGTATCGTTCCTGCCGCAATCATCCTATATACATAAATGCCGCTGGCCGCGGCCCACCCCTGCTCGTCGGTACCGTCCCACTGCGCGGTGTGCCATCCGGCTGCGTTGACCTCATCAACCAAAGTCCGCACGTGCTGACCGGCCGCGCTGTACACATCAATGAGCACTGACCCAGCCGCTGGCAGTGCATAGCGGATCGCAGTCGTCGCGTTGAACGGGTTGGGATAATTGGCGGCCAACACCAAGGCGGCTGGCTGCGACACGGCCTCGTCGCGCACGGCCGTCCGTTCCGGTCCCACAATCCGCAGTTCGTCGAACCAAAACTGGCTCCCGTCTAAAGCGTGGTGCTCGGCCACGATGTCGAAGCGATCTATCGCCTGCCAGTCGAACGCGCCGATCGGATCGAACCACTCATTTTCCCAAGCTCCGTGCTCGGCAAAGTCGCGCAAGGGAATGTGTACCGCATGCCACGCACCATCCCACGGCACCACCTGCTCATCTATCGTATAGCGCATGCGCCAAGGGTGGTCGTCCGGGTCGTCCGTATCCGTATCGACCAAGCGGATGTCAAACGACGATCCCGGCGTATCTCCCCGCACCCAAAACTCGACCGCATAGCCCAGCGCAGCCAACGCCGACAAGTCCTTGAAAGGCTTGAAGTCGAAGCCAATAAACCCGTAGAGCGGCACCCCGGTCCAGCGCAGGCAGTAGCGGCCCACTGCTGGAGCCATTTCGTCGTAGTAATCAACCGTACCCGCACTGAGGTGGTTGGCCGCGGCGATATGTAGGCCGAGGAAGTCGTCGTAGAGCACAAAACCCTGCTGGTCTGGCTCGGCGACAAAATCCCGTTGCGGCGGTACGTTCAGGCCCAACGCCTCCAGCAACGGCACGTTCAGGTCAAACTCGAACAACTCGCTCGACCCGCGCTCAAACAGCCCAAAACCACCGCGATAGTCCCAAATGGTCCACGCGATGCCCCGTTCCTCGAGGTGCTGCTGCACCACTTCGTACCACAAGACGCGGTCGCTGTTGGGGCTGTTGGGGCTGTACACCCCAAACTCCCCGCAAAACAGCGGCACCCTGCGCTCCCGCTGAAAGGCCGCCGCCTCGTCAATCAGTATGTGCATCTGAGTGATAGTGCCCTCTTGGCTGTAATTGCCCAGCGCTGTGCCGACCCACGTGCTCTGCAAAGACAAGGGCAACGCCGGCATCCGCGCCCGCTCGTAGGGAAAGGGCACATCGCGTAGCGGGACTAGCGGAGGATTGGTCCAGCTAGCGCCTTGGTGGGTAAAGACAAACGGCTCGTAGAAGTGGAAGGTGTACACAAGATTATCATCGGCAAAAACTGGCATCCGGCTCAGGTTGCGAAAGCTGTTCCAGTTGGCCGGGCCAACGACAATCGCGTGCTGCTGATCCACTTGCCGAATCGCGTCAATCACCTGCTGCTGAATCGCGTTCCAACTCGCGTCGCTAATGCCGTGCGGCTCGTTGAGTATCTCGTAGTAGAGTTGGGCCGGATGCGCGGCAAAATGCGCGGCGAGTTGGGTCCACACCCGCACCAGTGCGTTGCCGATGCCGGGCGATGTGCTCTCCGCCGGATCAAACGTGTGGTTGTCCAAAATCAGATGCAGCCCTAACTCGTCGGCCCAATCCGCAATTTGATCGAGAAAGACATAGAGCAAGGGATCAATGCGGTAGTCCGGCGGGCCGCTAGTCATGGCGTGCAAGTTGATCGGCAAGCGCACTACGTCGCAGCCAAGCTGTTGGATCTGCGCGAAATCGGTCCGGCCAAACTTGACAAAGTGTACGCTCTGAGCACTGGACGCTTGCAGCCAATTGGTCAGATTGACGCCGCGACTAAACCGAGCCTCAGCCCCCCACGCGGCGACGGGACCGATCAATAAGAGCCAGAGAATAATTACTTTTTTTAGCATGACAGAAAGTTAGGCGTACCGCCGCGCCCGAGCAAAGTGCGCGGGCATGCTCAAATGTCGCAAAGAAAAATGGGCGGCTTTCATTCTCTGCCCGCTGGCTCGGCGGCGACCATGCCGGTCGTTCGCAAACCTATGCCGAGGCGCTAGCCGGGGAGCTTTTCCCTAAGCCTTCTTAGGGCAACGCCACCTCGTCCCCGGTCTGCTCCTGCCAAGCGCGAATCCGCTCGCGCAGTTCGTCGATTCGCGCTTGATGCGCACGCCGGTGGTATAGATTCTCCAACTCGTGCGGGTCCGCGTTCAGGTCGTATAGCTCGCCTTGGCCCTGGCCGTACAAGTTGAGCTTCCAGCCATCGGCCGCGACAACCGTGCGGAGGGGATGCGCCAAGCTGCGGTTTGGCTCGGCTTCGCCGATCGAGGCCGG
The DNA here is from genome assembly GCA_965116045.1 of Candidatus Latescibacterota bacterium. GTDB lineage: Bacteria > Latescibacterota > UBA2968 > UBA8231 > UBA8231. Next base: position 1,118,063 of record OZ220478.1, read on the forward strand.
TGGGTGCCCGTCGGCACCGCTCCACTCGACAAATATGTCGTTGGCCGTCAAGTCGTCGCGACCGCACAGCACCGGCACCCGGCTCTGCCCTTGCAAATGGTCCGGCACTTCGATCCCCAGCAAGTCGAGCAGCGTGGGCACCAAGTCGATATGACTGAACTGGCCGCCGATTCTCCTTGGCTGCACATCCAACATGGGCGCGCGCAGCAGCATCGGCACTTTGATCGATTCCTCGTACATCAGGGTCTTGCCCAAAATCCCGTGATCGCCCATGAGTTCGCCGTGATCCGACGTAAAAACCACAATAGTATCGTCGGCCTTGCCGCTTTCGTCTAGCACTTGGAGGATCTTAGCCACCGAGCGATCCACCAGCGTCACATTGCCCCAATAGCGAGCCATCAGCCCGCGCCAGCCAGCCTCGGTCTGCAAGTCCAACCCGTAGTTTTCCGAAGCCGAGTAAAAAGCCGCCATCAGCCGCACAATCAAGGGCGCGTCGGCCGGCGGGGGCTGCCGAAAGCTCGGCCCAGTCGGCAGAGTCTCCGGGGCGTAGTACTCGTTGAGCGGCCCAGTGTGCGGCGGATGCGGCTCCAGATAGCTGACGCACAACGCGAACGGCGCGTCGCCGCTCTGGCGAATGTACTCGGCGGCCCGAGCGCCCAAAAACGCCGCCTTGGTGTATGCTTCCGGCATGGACGCTTCGGCGTGGCGCGAGAACACGCACTGGCCGAGGTTTTCCGCGTCGGGCGCGAACCCCTGTTCGACCAAGAAGTGGTGATACGGACTGAGCACGTCCAGCCGCTCCGGCGTGGAATAGCAACGCCGATACGAGTCTTCGCTGCCGACCCACGTCTCAAATCCATGCTGGGGAAAAATCTCATCCCCCAAATGCCATTTGCCCATAAAAGCCGTCTGATACGCCGGCGGCAGCATCTCGGCAAAAGTCGGCACCTCGGCGCGGAGCGGCACATTGCACGCCGGTACGCCGGCGGTGTGCGGCCACAGTCCAGTCAGCATAGTGGCCCGCGCCGGGCTGCACACTGGCTGGCTCACATAGGCGTTTTCAAAGACAAAGCCGTCGGCCGCCAACCGGTCGAGGGCTGGGGTCTCGATCTGCTCGTTGCCGTAGCAGCGCAGGGTATCCACGCGCTGCTGATCGGTGAAGATGTAGAGTAGGTTGGGATGTTTCACGGGCGTCCCTCGCGGTTGGCGCGCGAGCGCGGCGTCAGGTCAAAATAGGTCTGATGGCCCGCGAAAAAGCGCTCTAATTCATCGACCATGAGGCGAAAAAAGTGCGGGTATTCGTCGCCGGTGCGCCCGGAAAAGTGCGGGGTCAAAAATACGTTGGGCAGGTCGATGATCTCGCTGTCGGCCGGGATTGGCTCCGGGTCGAAAACATCAAAGCCCGCAGCAATGTCGCCTCGCTTGAGACGCTCAATCAGGGCCGCCGAGTCGAAGATCGGCCCGCGCGATACATTCACTAAAACCGCGCCCGGTGGAATGCGCTCCAACTCGCGTCGGCCCATCATACCCTTGGTCTGCGGCGTCAGGGGCGCGACGCAGACAATCGCATCGCACTGCGACAGCACGTTGTCCAGCGACGTTAGCAAAAAGCCCAACGCCTCGGCCAGCTCCGGCGACAAGTACGGATCGTGGACCCACATCTCGACCTCAAAGGGCCGCAACAGTTTCATCAGCCGCCGCCCCATGTGGCCGCCGCCAATCAAACCCACCCGCTTGCCGGTGAGCATTCCCGCCATCGGCTCAATGGTGGACCGATCGGTATCCTTGGCGACGATGCGGCGGAAGAGTGCGCCGGCATTGCGCATGGCAATCAGCGTCAGCGCCAAGGCCCATTCGGCCACCGGATAGGACGAGCCGTTAGTCGTATCGACCGTGCGGACGCCCTTGGCCCACGCCGCGTCCAAATCGATCCGCGTGGCAAAGCGGTCGCCTTCGAGCTCGCCGATAAATCGCAACCGAGGGGCGGCGGCCAAGACCGCCGCATCAACCCTTGGTGCGCCGTGGCAGACGACGAGCGCATCTACGCCAGCCAATTCCTGTGCCAACTGCGCCATGGCTTCGGCGTCTTCGCTGGCTTGGTAAATGTTGCCGCCCTCGCAGGCAAACCACGCCCAGTCGGCCATCTGCGCTAGGCGCGTCAACTCCGCTGGCGGCAGATAGCGGTGGCGCACCCGCTCGCTACAGGCGATGAGTACTTGCGGACGATTTCCCATTGATTCCTCCCGTAATGGATGATAGCGATTGGCACAGCACCGAGCTAAATAGCATATTTACCCCGCCTCACAACGCTGGAGCTCTTATGCTTGCCCTCGAACCTGTTTCACCGACAACAAATTTCGGTGAGAGAAGCATTTCCCAAGACGCCATTGACCGCGCCGCCGCCCTCTTTCACCGCGACGGTTTTGCCGTAGTAGCCGATGCACTGACTGACCAACAATTTGCCTACCTCAAGCAAGGCGCACACCGCGTCGTGGCCGAGCAGACCGTCGCCATCCCGCTCGATAAAGCCAACCGGGGCTTTGCGCGCTATTCCTTTGGCTCGCAGATCCACCATCCCGAATGGGCCATGCTCGTGGACTTGCCGACCATTTTGCCCATCGTCGAAGCCATCTTTGCTAGCGACCAGTTTACGTGTAGCGGTGGCGGCGGCGATTATTCCCTGCCCGGCGCAAAAATCCAGCAACTACACCGCGACATGCCCGACCTAATCAACGACCCCGAGCAGCGCGTCACCATCATGGACCTGCCCACGCCCTTTGTCGTGGTCAACTTTCCGATGATTGATTTTAGCGCGGAAAACGGCGCCACGCGCTTCATCCGCGGCACCCACCGCTCGCGCCATCCCATCCCCAGCCTCGCAGACGAACCCACTTGGATGCAGGACGCGATCGCCTGTGCGCCGATTCGCTCAGCCCTCATTCGGGACGTGCGCTGCTGGCACGGCGGCACGGCCAACACTTCCGAAGAGGTGCGCATTATGACGAGCGTCGGCTATTACGCGCCTTGGTTTCGTCGGCCCCAACGAGACGGGGAAATGCCCCGCGCCCGCTACGACGCCCTTTCAGCGCGCGGCAAGACGCTGTGCCGTTATCTTGCGGCGTTAGATTAGCCGTCATCCGACGCTTAAAAGAAATACCAATACACCGCGCCGTACACCACCAGCAATCCCGCTGCTGCCAGCCAATACACCCGATCCTGTTTCCGGCTCGGCATTAGCGTCTCGTCACCCCGCTCCAAGAGTACCGGCTCCTCGTCGCCCAATGCCAAGCTGAAGCCGAAAAGCAGGGCGCTGGCCACGACAAAAATGACGAAGGCGGCGTGCAAAAAGTGCATCTCCAAGAAGGCCAGCCCCAATCCCGCCTCGCCACAGACCAGCCGTTTGAGCACGGCTGAGTCGTTGACTAGCCACAGAAAAAGGCCAAAAATGGAACCAGCGATCAGAGTCGCAAAGGCTCCTTTGCGCGTGGGCCGCTTCGACACCATGCCCCACAGGAAACAGGCCACAATAGTACCTGGTATGTAGGAGGCAAACTTGGCCAGATACTCGTAGAGAAAGCGGAATTGCGGTATGACCACAATCGCCCACAACACGCCGATGACAACTACCGCAGCAGCCAATACGCGCCCGGCCCAGACCAAGCGTCGCTGAGTCGCCGCGGGCCGATAGGGCTGATACCAATCCATGGCAAACAGGCCCGAGGCCGCGCAAATTTCCGAGTCCAGCGAGCTCATTAGCGCCGCGATCAACCCCGCCAAGACCAAGCCCACCAAGCCGGTCGGCAACAGGGTTTGCACCATCGCTGGATAGAGCTGATCCGGGCTGGCGACTTCGAGCAATGGCTGCGCCCCTTGCGCCATGACGTAGCCCATCAACCCGGGAATCAGAATGATAAAGACCGCTACCACTTTCAATAGCCCAGCCAGCAGTCCACCCATCCTCGCCTCGTGGACACTGCGGGCTGCTAAGGCGCGCTGCACCATGACGTGGCTGGTTGCACCAAAGGCCAAGGCATGTATCGTCAAGCCCAGCACCACGCCGGTCCAAGGTACGTTGGGATGGTCGAGCGGCTGTATCAACGCCAGCATGTCCCAATCGCCCGGCCCTTGCAACGCCTGCATCCGCGTCTCAAAGACGTCCCAGCCCCCGAGATAGTCCAAACCCAGCCAGAGCATGGCCACGCCCCCGACGACCAATAGCAAGCACTGGACAAAATCCGTCAAGATGACGGTGCGCAAACCACCCGCCATGGCGTACGGGCCGGCCGCCAGCGCCAAGATCAACACTCCCGGCACAATCGATTCAAACCCAAACAGCACTTCCATCACCCGCCCGCCCGCGTACAGCGAGCCAGGGATGCCAGCAAAAGTGATACTTACCAAGGTGAGCAAAGAAAAGAAGCGGCGGCTCTCCGGCCCGTAGCGCCGCTCCAAAAACTCCGGCGTAGTGTAGAGACCCAGCCGCATGTATATGGGTAGAAAAACCGCCCCCATCGCCACGAAAGCCAGTACCCCGGCGAGTTGGTAATTGGCCACGGCCAAGCCGACGACAAAGGCTAAGCCCGCTTGGCCGACGAACTGCTCGGCGGAAATGTTGGTGGCAAACATGGACGCGCCGACAAAGGGCCAACGCATACTGCGTCCAGCGAGGAAGAAATCGCTCGTGCCGCGGACGCGGCGGCTGGTCACAACCGCGATGACGACGACCACGAGCAGGTAGGCCGCGATGATGGCACTATCGAGCGCGGAAATGTTCATTGAAACGGACCGCGGCCCTTACAGCCCGTCCTAAAAGAGTACCAAACAGCAAAGCGGTGTCGGCCTGTTCCTTCCGACACCGCTCGCGTTAGCAGGTTGTGGTTTTCACCCTTCAATCCAACTGGCCTTGCAAATGGCTCTTAATCCGCCCCCATGAGACATTTTCCACAGCCGTCGGCTCGTCGGCACCTAAGCCAATCCAATCGAGCATCTGATCGCCCTTTTGGTCTTGCGCGGCGGCCGCGCCCAAGACCAGCACGTTGTGCCGGAACGGCGATGCTTCATCCGAGGCGACTGGCTCGCGGTCGTTGAACTTGGGGCCGACGTGTATCACCTGATTTTCCGCAAACACGTGGCGCACGCTTTCCTCGGGCGTCGTTGCATAGGTATCCCACAGAGCACAGCGGAACTCCATGGTCCACGTGACATTGGTCGATCCGTGCTCGGCCCCCGACGGCAGCAAGGTCCAACCCACCTCAAACCAAGGCGTTGGCTCGCCGTTGTATATGTCGGAGCTCCAGCCAATCTCCGGCAGGTCGATGTATTCGAGTTGGCTGTTGTACGCAACCGGCTGACCCGGCCCCGGATTGACGCGGAGATGGTAGCGCTGGCCATTGAATACGTGGTCCAAGTTTTCGCCTAAGAAGTCGCCGCCCGAGTGATCGGCGTCAAACGTGATCTGGATGATGTCATCCGACCACCAGCGCTTCTGATCGGATTCGAGCATCTTGAGCGTGTCGTCGGTCACCACAGCATAAAAGTAGAACCGATTGTCCGGCGGTGCGCTCCACCCCATCCAGAAGGCTATGTCGATGTCCTCGCGCGCCAGCTCTTCGCCGTGCTGGCCAAACATCTGCTCGGTGGTGATGGCAAACTCCTCTTGGTCGAGCCAGCCCCAGTCGTCGTCTTTGCCGTCCATGACCATAGCGGCTGGATCGGGCACTTGCGGATAAAAATACTCGGTCCCCACGTGCCCCCAAGCAATCGCGCTGCTGAGCAACACCAAGGCTGCTCCTAAAAGCATCTGTGCATGCGTTCTCATGTGATTTTCCTCGTTTTAGAGTAAAACAACTCGACAAAAAGCATGCTGCTCGCCTTTGCTAAAATCCCTCCTTTCTCGGCGCGCAATGAGAAAGACGGTTAATGAGTGCATATCTACAAGCAAGTAGTCAAGTGCTTAATGCTAGTTCCTTGGGCTATTGGCACTCTAATAAACGACCGCGACCACGCGCCGCCGACTGTGGCTTTCCTCATCTCCTTCAACGCGCAATTCCGCCGCGTATAGCCCTGGCGTTACCTTCGCATCCCAAACCCAAACCCTCCTACCAGCCGCGCCCTCCTCTTCCCTCACCCACACCAGCCTGCCGGCAAGGTCGAAGATCCGCAGGCCGATCCGCCGCGCGGCCAAGACATTGACCAAGTCGAATTCCACCCGTAGCTCGTCGTTGATCCCGTCGCCGTTGGGCGTCAACGCCAGCGGCCCCATCGCCACGTTGGCCAACAGCCGCGCCCCCACCGGCAAGCGCACGGCATTTGTGCTACTAGAGATTTCCGCGTCCGCGTCGCCCACATCCACCCGCTGCCGCCGCAGCGCGTCAGCCGGGCCTTGGGCGATAAAGGCATCAAAGCGCGTGGCATCGACAAATACGGTTCCGACAAAGCGCAATTCCACTAGCTGACGGCTCTTGACCGGCGCGGCCAAGGCGATGGTCATGCCCCGTTCCCTCGGCGTGGCTGTCGCCTCGACTGCCTCGCCCTCCACCAACACCTCGATAAACTCAATCGGCGCAGAGGTCTCCACCGCCAAGTGGTCAAAACCGCGACCCGCCACCCGCTGCGGACGAATGTAATAAGCAAACTCGGTGCGTTCCCCAGGCTGTACTTCGACCGGGAAAATCTCCCCCACCACTTCTCGCGCCACCGGGTCGCCGAACTCGATCTCCAGCCAATCTAAGACCGCCCCGGCATCCGGCCGCTCGGACACCAAGGCGACCTCCAACTCGGCATATTGCCGCGGCGACGGCGAAGCAAACGGCTCACCCGGCTGCAAGTACAGCTTGCTCCACGGACTCCAATTGGCCCCCGGCGAAAGCGCGGTATCGATTCGGCCTTTAAAGGATGGGATGAGCTTGTTGTACTTTCGCTCGGTGACGACCCGGTCGTTTTTGTCGCGATAGGTGACGTCCATTTGCAGGTCATTGCCCGTGCGGCTGCGCACCTCCACCCGCGTCCCAACGGGTGCGTCAGCTCGCCAGCGGATCGCGTGTATTTGCTTGTCGCCGCCGAGGTCAATCAGGGGCGAGGCCAACACCACCCGCTGCGGATGGCCCGCGCCAAAAACCTGCAACTCGCGCGTACCGCCCCAAAACTGGCAGGGCGGCACAATGCCGCAGCCGATGCAAGCGGCCGCGCAGGCCGCGTCCCAAAACACCCACTCGACCCGGACGTAGCGCGTCTTGATCGGCTCAAAATGATGATTGGCGATCCCGAGCTGGCGATTGGACCGGGTGGCCTTGCCGGCGAATTGCCGGTGCCAGATGCGCGTGCCATTTGGTGCCAGCGACCCATCCGCAGTCAGCACCTCGTAGCGGTCGAAGTTGAAGCGGAATTGCCCGGGCCGCGCCAAGAAATCCCCCACGATCCGCACCAAATCCACCCAAAAGATCGCGCCCAAGTCCAAGGTCATGCGCGAGATCACATCAACCGAGCGATTGATGCGGCGATTTTCCGTCCACAGGGAAAATCGGCCGTCGGCCAGCGGCAGCGAGTTGGCAAACGACGCCGCGTCGCCAAAACCATCGATATCGACGATGATTTCCAAGCCCCCGCCTTTGGTCGCTAGATCCAAGGAGAGGTTGTCGCCGATGGCTTCGACCTCCACCTCGGCCAGCGCACTCCCAGCTCCACAGTCGAGCATTTCGACGCGGATAAATTGCACAAACGGGTCGCGCACCGGGTCCAACTCCAACATAACCCGCTGCCGTTGATTTTCCTTGAAGCGTTCCTGTACGCGGTACACGAGGCTGCCTTCAATGGGATTGCCGACCACGTCAATGGCTGGCTCTCCAGTGGAAAGCAACACATCGAACAGGGCGCACGGCGGCGCATTTGCCAAAAAGATCAGCGCGACCTGGTGCGCTGCCACGGCTCGTCCCAAGTCAATCTCGATCCACCAATCGTCTGGATCGTCGGCCAAGTCGGGACTCCAGCCGGTCAGCCGGTCCCCGTCAATGGCCCGCGCCGCAGCCAGCGCATTGGAACCAGCCGCGTGTACCCCGCCACCAAAGGCGGCGGCATTGCGCATTGAGTCGGGGTTTTTGCGAATTTTGACCGGGCGGATGCCCCCAGCGTCGTCGAGCGCAACAATCCCCAACGGCAAGCGCCAAGTCCGCCACTCATCAGCCGCGTCAAAGCGGAGCTGCTCAGCGGCCAGCAGACCGGCTAGCCATAGTATCGCGATGCTGGCGTGGAGAAATACCTTGCAAGCCATGATGTCCCCCAGCAGTCGCCGCGGCCGGCACCCCCAGCGCAAGCGACGCAGAGCCATAGTATATCGAATCACCTGCCCCTATCCAATCCGCGCTTGCCTCTTATACATGCCCCTTGTTATTGTAGAAACAACACACGCATCGCCCACCCACCGCGCATCCATCGGAGGAGATCATGCCCGCGCTCAGCCCCAGCCAACTCGATCACTTTGCCCGCGAAGGCTACGTCGTCGTCAAAGGCGTTCTCGATCCGGGCACCACCCTCGACCCGGTCATCGACGAATACGCCGGGGTTCTCGACCGCTTAGCCGACGCGCTCTACGCTCAAGGCGAAATCACCTCGCGTTACGAAGATCTCGAGTTTGGCGACCGCTACATCCAGATTTGCGTTGAAACCGGCCGCGTCCACAGTCAGTATTTCGACTTCTCGCTGCCCTTTCAAAACGTCCAACCCGACACCCCCTTCTGGGCCGGACCAGCCGTCTTCCGCGCCTTCACCGACCCAAATCTGCTCGACGTCGTCGAGTCGCTAATTGGCCCAGAAATCTACTCCAATCCCGTCCAGCACGTGCGCATCAAGCCGCCCGAGCGCTACCTGTCCAAGAACCAGTTCGGCAACGCCATCCTCGGCGCAACCCAATGGCACCAAGACCACGGCGTCGTCACCGAGGAGGCCGACGACACCCAGATGCTGACCGTGTGGTTCTCACTCCAAGACACCCCCATCGCGAAAGGGCCGCTGATGGTCGTGCCCGGCTCGCACCAGAGCGGACTGCTACCGCACTGCCCCAACTACATGGACAACGCACCCCAGTTTGCCGGCGCGGCCCAAGTCCCGGAAAAACTCTTTGCGGCCGAGCGGGCCATTCCCTTGCCGGTCGAGCGCGGCGACGTCATCTGCGTCCACAAACAGACGGTCCACGGGTCCTATCCCAACGTCAGCGACGAGGTCCGCTGGAGCTTTGACCTGCGTTACAATCCCACCGACCAGCCCACCGGGCGCATCGCCTTCCCCGGGTTTGTCGCCCGCAGCCGCCGCGATCCAAACAGCGAGTTGCGCGATCCGGCCGAGTGGCACCGACTGTGGCTAGCAGCGCGAGCCAGCATGTCCACGATCAATCAAGACGGCCAGATCGACGTCCCCTTCCGCCGCGCCCAAATGGCGCATCCCCTGTGCGCCTAAACGCCATGCCGCCATTCGATAGCTACGCCGACCTGCTCACCTCTATCCAAGACAACGGCCACACCCCGCAGTTCCTCGGCCGCGCCCCCGACGGACAGCCCATAGTCGCAGTCAAAAGCGGCGGCGACAAAACCCCAGCCATTTTCATCAGCGCCGGTAGCCATGCCACCGAGCAAGCTGGCGTTAGTGCGGCCTGCGCCCTTATCGACGAGATCGAGACCGAGCATCAACTCTACACTATTCCCTGCCGCGACCCCATCGGCATGAACGGCTTCGCCTACGCGCTCGGCCTGAGCCTAGACCAAGCCCCAAACCTCGGCGGGCTCGACGAAATCGCCCCCTTGCTCAAAAAGCGCGGCCAAGTCCTCTGTGAAGAAGGCGATACTGTGGTAGCCGTCATCGGCGAGTATGGCTACGCGACCCGCAACTTGTACAACCGATCTGTCGCGACTTGGACCGAGGCACTCAAGGGCCGTCGGCTCTATTTTGCCGCCAGCAACCCCGGCGTCGAACGCGCGTACACGCTGGTAATTGACCCGGCCGGTGCAGTCCTCCACCTCAACCGCTTTCACGACACCCCTTGGGCACCTGTTGAGTCGCGCTGTACCCGCGACCTAATGGCCGTCATCCAGCCCGGTTTGACGCTGGACCTCCACGAGCACGGGGGCGACTTCTTCTGGTTTTCGGCGCGGCATCAGCGCACTCCCAGCGACCAAGCGTGGGAAGAGCGCATGGCCGACGCTATGATCGCCGCAGTCGCCGCGTCGGGTGCCGCCCTGCCGCCAGCCGACTATTTGCCTGGATCGTTTTTTACCCGAGGGATGCACGGGGTCTTCTGGCTCAACGCGGCTCAGCGCGGCGAAGGGCTTAATCTCGCCGACTTCGCGGCTCGTACCTACGGCCCGGCTTTCACCATTGAGACTGGCATGGCCCTGAGCTTTGCCGCCCGAGTCCATGCCGCCAAGCTAGCGGCGAAAAAGGCCGTAGCGGTGTTTGCCAAGCGCCACGCCGGATGCCCGTCGGCCACGCCCTAAGCCGCTTTCGGCTGCGGGAATTCAACCGCAATGTCCGGCTGTTCTTCGCTTTTGGCACCTCGATCAACGCCGGCATGGCGCTTTTTTCTCTGCTGTACAACCTCTATTTACTGCGCCTGAGCTACCAAGAGGACTTCATCGGCCAAGTCGCCAGCATGGCCCCGCTGGCGACCGGCTTATTGGCACTACCCACCGGCATCCTGAGCGACCGCCTCGGCCGCCGCCCCTTCCTCATTGCCTCGGGGCTGCTGCTGGCCATCTCCCAGTTGGGCCTGTGCTTGACCACGTCGTCGGGTGCCCTGCTGGCATTTTCGTTTGTCGGCGGCGTGGCCATGGCCTTCGTCTGGGTCAACCACGTGCCCTTCCTCTCGGACCACGCCCACCCAGCGCGCCGCGCCGAAGCCCTCGCCATCTGGTCGGCCCTGCAAATAGTCGTCCGCATGCTCTTGAGCCTCATCGGCGGCTTCATGCCCGGGGTCATGGGCTACTTTCTCGGCCTTTCCACCGAGGCACCCGCGCCCTTCCGCTACGCACTGCTCGTTGGCGCGGCGTGTTCGCTCATCGCCGTTGTGCCGCTATGGTACGCCTCCGGTCAAACCCGCCGCGAAAGAGCAGCCGCGTCAACCCGCTCACCGGACGAGGACGAGCCGACGGCCTCACCGTGGCGCGTCTTTGCCGCTATTACCGCCTTGAGTGGCACGCGCGGCTTCTCCATGGGGCTGACGTACCCGTTCTTCAACGTGTTCTTCGAGGCTGAGTTAGGAGTCGGTCCGGCTGCGATCGGCGCGATCTTCTTCCTCAGTCAGCTCGCCGGCCTACCAGCAACCTTTGCCGCACCAACCCTGGTGCGCCGCTTCGGACCGACGCTGACCATCCTGCCATCGCGCATTATGGGCGGCAGTGCCCTCGGGATCATGGGGGCCTTTATCAGCCTGCCGTTGGCCGTGCCCATGTTCCTGCTCGTGCGCATCGGCGAAGTCATCGACAACCCGTCCGACCAGCACTTCTCCACCCAAGTGCTGCCCCGGCGCTTCTGGGCGCGGCTCCAGGGCCTCCGCGTTTGTGGCTTCCAACTTCTGAACTTCCTCGGCAGCCTCATCGGCGGCCTACTCATCCTCGACTATGGCTACGGGGCCGTTTTTGGCTTGGCTTGCGCGTCGCGGATTGCGAGCGGCCTGATCATGGCGGCTTTCTTCGGGCTGCGGCCAACGCGCTTTTACCGCGTAAAACAGTAAAGCTCCTGAGCATTGCTCAGGAGCTTTTAGCGTGGTGGGCGATCCCAGACTCGAACTGGGGACATCCTGCTTGTAAGGCAGGCGCTCTGACCAACTGAGCTAACCGCCCGGCCTTTAAGCATAGCCATTCCAGCCTTTATCCGCAAAATGAGTGCCGTCCATTTACTGCTCCCCAGCCGCGACAATTTGTTCATACCGGGCCATGGCCGTCCCCGCCTCGGCGTGCCGCCCTTGTTCCCTATAGACCATAGCAAGCCCGTAATACGCATCGGCATAATCTGGGCGAATCCGCAGTGCGCGTTGGTAGCACACCAGTGCCTGATGCGGTTGGCCATTGAGCAGCTGGGCACTGCCCAAATTGTTGTAGGCCAGTGCGTACGCCGTGTCAATGCGGACGGCGGCTTCGTACATCGCAATGGCTTCCCCGGTATCTCCGAGGCGCAAATACGCATTGCCGAGATTGTTGTAGGCCGGCGCGTACTCCGGCCGCACGGCGAGACAGTTTCTCAGCGCCCTGATTGCCAAGGAGGGCATATTTAGTTTGGCATAAATCCCAGCCAAAGCGCCATGGGCCAGCGCGTTATCCGGCTCTCGTCGCAGGCGATCTCTGAGTTGAGCCAGCTCGTCAGCATGGGGTGCCAACTCCTCAAAGCGGCCCAAGTATTGTTGGGCTTCCTCTTTTTTTGCCTGTCTGACGTAAAGCGTCCCGAGCTTGAAATAGGCTCGCGCCCACACCGGATCCAAGGCAATGGCGCGTAGGTAATGCGCCTCGGCGAGTATCTCGGCGCGGCGGCGCTCCTCGGCCAACCCCAGCCCTAGGTGGGCTTGGGCCGCACTCGGGTCGAGCGCGAGGGCCTCGCTAAAAGACGCGGCGGCGGCATCTACTTGGCCCGCCTTCAGCAGGGCGTGGCCCAGACCTATCCGCGCCCTCGGCCAGTCCGCTCTCAGCATCACGGCCCGTCTAAACGCCGCAATACCTTCTTGGTACTTGCCGAGCCGCTCGGCGTAAATCTGGCCGAGGGCGTAAAATGCCAAACCGTATCCCGCATCAATGCGAGTCGCCTGCTGTAGGGCTGTAATCGCCTCGTAGTACGCCTTGAGCTTGATCTGCGCCAAAGCGAGATTGTAGAGCACCCCGGCATTGTCTGGATCGAGTGCGAGCGCCTGTCGATACAAATCGCGGCTGCGGGCGTATTCCTCTTGCGCGAGCGACAAACGGGCTAAGTTGCACAAGGCCCCCACGTGCTCAGCATCCAGTGAGAGGGCCTTGCGGAAGTGGCTTGCGGCCTGCTCGTATAGCCCCTGTTTGCCGGAGATATTTCCCAGCCCGACCCAAGCATATACAGCGAGCGGATTGATGCTCAGGGCCGTGCGATAGTGATACTCGGCCCCTTGGTAGTCGCGCTCTTGCAAGAGCAGATCGGCCAGTTGCCCATGGGCTTGGCTATCCTGCGGATGCCGCTCCAGCCACGTTTGATAGTCGGTCTTGGTCGCGGGGGGACGCTCGCACGCGACCAGTGCGGCCAGTGCTATTCCCAAGAAAACAGATGGACGGGTACGACCCATCGCTGTTGTTAGCGCAATCCGGCGAAAATGGTTACAAACGTGAGGAAATTGGTCTCATCGCCTTGTTGCAACGCCCGGCGTTGCCAGCGCACACCGATCTTGGTGGCCAGTGCGTAGCCCTGATACTCAGAATTGTTGGTGAGCTGAGTGGCCAAAGTCAGGGTAGTGAAATCCTCGACAAAGGCCGGCGGCAGCGGATCGGGCTCTTGCTGTAGGTTCCGAAAAACCTCCCATTCGATGCCCGACTCCGAGACGAGCTGGCCCGGGATGAGATCGCACGTCCCGATTAAGAAAAAAATCTCCGACAATTCATGGCGTCGTAGCATCAAGGGAGCCGTGGGGACTTGGCGGGTGTACTGCTGCTTCCACTTGGGCGAAATGGCAATCCCCGCGAACGGCTCATAGAAGTACTCCGCTCTCAGGATGGCGCCGAGAAAACGCTCGTCGCGCTTTTCTCGCGCCTGATCTCCGCGCTGAAAATAATGGTCCCATTTGACTTTGCCAGACACATTCAGCGGCCGCAGGCGATGAATGGCGAAGTCGAGGTACGATGTGTTGATCAGCGTATTCTGGGCTATCAAGCGGTCCGGCACATCCTGTAGCCCCCCCGCCGAAAAGGGAGACTGTACCCACTGGATCAGTGCGTCGGGAATATCGTCGCGGGCCAAGCGCAAAAACTCCATAAAGCGAAACTTAAAGCCGCGCAATGGCAGATCTTCCTGCCAAGTAAAAAGCCCATAGCTCGTCTGGTTGCGCCGGGCACTCCCGATCAACCACTCGCGTAGATGCCCGACCACGACTTTAGAACCAGGCTGCATTTCAGCGCCCACGTAGAAATTGTAGCCCCGGTGGTCGCGTTTGTAGGGATAATCGGGTTCGGTATCGTTTTCGAGGCGGTCTATGACGGTGTTGTTGTTCATGTCGGTGCCAAAGAGAAATTCGGGCGGATCGACATTGTAGCGCAGAAAAGGTTCGACGTAATCGGGCTGCAAATTGTCGTTTTGGTTAAAGTCGTTGACCAAATCGTTGTTCTCGTCGAGGCCGGGAAACACCTCGACATCGGCGGCGCGGGTCGTTTGCTGCCCCGGCACAAAACCGCCCCCGGTAACGCGCCGCCGCCAGTCGGGAAAGCGATCTTGGTCGTCGTTGTCCTCGACAAATTCATAGGTGAAATTGAGCTCGTCCTCGTAGTCAATAAAACCGCGCTGATCGGGAATGACCATGGCAGTGCCGTAGTTCGGATCCATGGAGAAAGCCTCGCCATAGGCGAACCAAGGATAGGTCAAGCGCGAGGCCGTGATGTAAAAAGCCTCGGCGCGATCAGACGCCAGCGCCTGCCTTTTGACGATATTCTGATTGGGAAACTTGCGGTGGTGGCGGTTGACGTTGAATTCCGAGCGGAGATTGAATCCGGCGAGTTCGGAAACTTCAAACGTAAAACCCATGATCTCGTTGGCCGTCGGCAGGCCATACTGGAAGCGGACGACCTGTTGATTGGAGCCATCGCTGATGTTGCCATTGCTTCGCTTGACCGGCAAGAAGACCGTCTCTCCGGTGAAATTAGTCTGCATATTGGAGGTTACCTCTATGCGAAAATCATTGGCCACCACCAGCTCGATATCGATCTTGCGGGCTTCTTTGAAATCGCCGATCTGATCCTTTACGCCCGGGACGAAATCGCGTTCGATGTCGTAACTAAGCGTCAGGACATCGCCGCCGTTGGCTTCGAGCAAGCCTTGACGCCGCGTCCCCCCGTCAATCGACGGTTTTATTTCGGGGTGCTCGACCTCGTCGATGAAGATCCGCGCGCGGAACAGCAGCGCACCGCCAGTATTGTCTTCGGGCGAATCGTCGCTGAGCCGGACGACGATGCGGCGGACGTTTTCCGCATTCAAGCGCCCCCCCAAGACGCCCTTGAGGGAATTCTCCTCAACGCTCAAGCGGCTGTTGCCGTGGTTGGCATTGACATACGTCAATCCCAGCGTGGCAAAATCGCCGACTTGGGCCAGGCCGCGCAAGCCGTACAAATTGGTGAAGACCGTCTCTCTCGCTTCGGAGATTTCGCTGTCGAGACGCTGAACGGCCGGATTGTCAATGCGCGAGGCAATGAGGGTCAAAGCGTATTTGTCGGACTGCATATCCCACTGGATACCGTCGAAGAGCGGCTTGGAGAAAGTCATCGGCGTAAGGGTCGTCCGCAGTTGTTCGCCAACGGTCAGTGCGGTATAGAATTGCCCTTTGGCAGCCGAGGATATTAAGACGCGGTTAAACCAACTATTGAAACGGGGGTTTTTGAAAATGCTGCTGCCAAAATCGAGCGGGTGTTCCTGACGCCAGTCGTAGATGCGCCAACCCCGGGTGATATAGTTGCCGTACAAATCGTAATAGCGATCTCCTTCCAAGAAGAGGTTGACGTAGCGCTGGTAGTTGTCCCGGGCGTAGTTGGTGTACTCGTAGGTCTTCCAGCCATAGAGATAAAGCAGCGTCTGGGGCACGTACCATTTTCGCAGCACCGGACTCAGCGACTCAAAATCGACCGGCGTTCCCGTCGCTCTGTACGGATTGAAGAATCCGCTCTGCAAGTCGGCCTTGAGTTCTAGTGGCAAGAGGACGAGCAAGGCAAAAAACCAAATGACTTTATTCATCGCGCTGATTTCCCGTATCAATAGCAGCCGGCCCGACTAATAGGCCACGTGGATGATGCGCTGTCGCCGCTCCGTTGTAGCATCGGTCTCTACTTTAGCGTCCAGAATGTAGATACCGGGCGGCAACAATAAACCGCGCTCATCCCGACCGTCCCACCCATAGTGCGTCTGGTCCATCTGTTCGGTGTTCGCCACTAGTGCGCCACTCAAGTCGTAAATCGCGACCTTGGGTTGGGCCGTCGTTTTTACCACTAGCAGGCGTAGCTGTAATCTGTCGTTGATGCCGTCTCCATTGGGTGTAACCATCGCCGCGGACACCGCCAAGGCGCGGATGAGGTGCTCCTCTTGGGCGATCTCGGGCACGAACACCGTCAAAGCTCCTAGGTCTTCTGGCTGAATCCCCTGGCGAATATCGGGCTGCGTCGTCGAGCTTACCCAAGCGTCGAAAGCAGCCGCATCGGTCAATAAGCGCAGCGGCAACTCGACTGCGATGCTGTCCCCGCGGACCTGTTCGGGCAAGTCGATCGCGACCGCATCGCCGCTGGATTCCACCTGCACGGGCGCGACGCGGCGATCCCCAATCCGCAATCGCACCTCGCCTTCGAGCGAGTTCGGCAAATCGAACACGAGGCGGTTAAAACCCCGATCGGCCGGGCTAGTACGACCGCCGAGGCGGAGGGTAAAAACCGTCAGCGAGTCGAGCGCTGCTTCGCGCGGCGAGATGCTGGCGAAAACCCCGCCGCTGATGAGCGGATCGTCAAAGTCGAGGGCTATCTCGCGCAGCGTCGGTGCGACCGCGGGATTTTCGGTTTGCAGGCGCACCTCCATTTGGACGAATCGCCGCGGCGTGGGCGAGCGGAACACTTCCCCAGATTCCTTGTAGGCCGAGCTCCACGCGCTCCAGTCGGCCCCAGCTTTCGGCACTATTACTTCGGGCAATTTCTGGCTAGCCGGCAGTTTGTCCCAACGTCCTTTGGGCACTTCGCGGCCATTTTTGTCGTAATAGAATATCTCTTCGTCCAGCGTATTGCCGGTGCGCGTGCGAATTTCTAGGCGCGTTTCGGCTGTTGTCTCCGCCGCCCAGCGCATCCGGCGCAGGCTTTTGGCCCCGGCCAGATCGATAAAATTCGAGGTCATTACCACCTCGGCTGGATGGCCCGCGCCGTAGAGGAAAATCTCGAACAAATGAAAAACGGTTTGCCTGTTGGGCGGCGATTCGTGGTGATAGAACAGATAGCGCACCTTGCGAGCGGGAAAGCGGAAATCAAAATTGCGATTTCTCGTGCCCGCGCTGCTCAGCGTTTCGTTATCGACAAAGCTGAGCAACTGGTAATCAACGGGACTCTGAAGCCGCTCTTCCCCCTCGGTGGGAATCGGCGTTCCGTCTGAGGTCAATAGTTCAAAACCGGACTGATTCCGGTACGAATTCACCCCCAGCGTGGCAAATCCCGGCGGCGGCTCCACCATCGTCAATTGATCAATCCAAAAGGTGGCACCCAGATCCCATTCAAACCAATCGCCTTTATCGCGCCAGTCGAGGTCGCCCCGCGAGGTCAAAGTCCACCACGTGGCCGCCGTTCCGTCCATGATGTTGGCGATAGTGCGCGGATCGCGTCCAGTCCGTATGACGCCGCCCCGCTCGATAGTCCCCAGGGCCATGTTGTCGCCGATGGCCTCGACCTCGACCGCCGCCAGTGCCGCCGCCAGACTTTTAGCGTGAGCGACGACGCGCACGTACTGGATGGACATATACCCTAAGGTATCGCTGGTCGCCAAATACTCGCCGCTGGCGCTGCCCGATTCCGGCGTTACAAGGTCGTACTCGATCACCGTCTCCCGGCTGGGCTGGGTCGTGCCGCCCACTCGGTCGTAGCGGAAAACGTCTGCACCAGTGAGAAAAGGCGTTCCCTCGGTGACGAAAACGGAAAACTCGCGCAGAGGCCGCGCCCCCTCAGTATCGGGAAAGGTCAGGCGGATCTTTTTGGCTTGGACGAGGCGGCCCAAATCGACTTCAATCCACCAGTCGTCGAGTGGGGCCTCTTGGCTGGGTTGCCACCAAGTAGTGGCCGCGCCATCGAGAATGTGGGCGGCTTGGTCAATCTGGGTCCCCGCACCGCGAATTCCTCCCTGCACCTGTTGCCCCTTGGCATTTGAATGGAAGAATTCGGCCGCGTTGGCAACGGCATCTATATCGCGGCGAAAACGTCTCATTCCCACGCTGCCATCGGCCGCCAGCGATAGCACCCCTCGGGGAAACGTCCATTGCAGCCACTGGTCTTGGCTGTTTACGAGCAGCGTTCCAGCATCTGTTTCCCCACTGGGCAGGAGCGCCAACAGCGTCAACCAGTACGTCCGTCGCAACATGCTATCCTCGAATGCTCAATACGCTACCGACACCGCGCGAAATTGCTCTGCTACTTCCTTATCGGCATCTACTTTTATGTGCAAGAGGTAAATGCCCGGCGGGACCACTGCCCCTTGGTCGTCGCGCCCATCCCATTGCTCAGTATAAAAACCCTTGTCGAATTTCCCGCGCACCAAGGCCCGGACCCGCTGGCCTGTAAGGGTATAGACTCCGATCTCAGTGGCGGTATCTTCCACCCCGAGTAGCGTAAACGCAATGCCGAGTTCGTCGTTGATGCGGTCGCCGTTGGGCGTCAGCAACGACGAATCCAACGCAATCTCGGAAAGTGCTTCTAGGGAGGTCCCCGCAGCAAAGACGCGGATGTCGTCGCTGTGGAGTGCTGCACTCGCGTCGCCCGGATCAATCGACTGGGGTAAGTTTTTCCCCGTCAGTTCCAATACCTCGCCGAGAAAGTGGGTAGTAAAATCCAACAAGGCCGTGCGAAAGGTCAGCCGCAGATGCTCCTCGCCATCAGCGCGCACTACTTTATGCGCGGGAAAATACACGGCTAAAACCCCAGCGGCGAAGCCGACGCTGTCGGGGACTACTTCTGCCAGCGGCTGTCCAACCTCCAGTTTGACGAACTCGGCTTTAGCTACAGTGTTGAGCTTGATCGCGTCAAAGCCCAACTGGCCGTCGGGGCCAAAACGGGCTAAGACGTCGTAGACAAATGTTGTATCCCGACCTGCCGGCACTGCGGGCACCCGGTCTCCGACCCCGGCCAAACCCACCTCGCCAACGAGGGATTCCACGAGGAGCGGCGAGTACTCAATCGCCACGGATTTCACCCGACCGAAAGTGTGTAAATCCTCAGCCACCATATTGAACTGAAGCTGCATATAACGCCGGGCATCCGGCGACCGGAGTAATTGGCCGGAAAGGTCGTAGGGCGTCGACCAGAAACTCCAGTTTTGCTCGTCGAGTTTGATCGACGATTTGTCGCCCGGGCGATTGCCCTGGACAAAGGGCGATTTCTCCAGCGCCTTGTTGTAAACCGCTTCCTCTACCTGCCGTTCCGCCCCCAGGTCGCTGATGATGTAGTGCGCCTTCGGGGTATTGTCCCGGCCGGTGCGCGTTTCCAGCGCCAAACTAATAGGCGCGTCCGGGGCCGGAATGGGTGTGGGTTCGCCCGGCGTTTTGCGCAACTTTTCAAACTGCCAGAAAATGCGCCCAAAATTTACCGGTGTTCCCAAGTCGATAACGGCCGTGCGATAACTAGTCTCTGGCGCAAATCCCTCGCCGTACACCTCAATCTCGCTCAGCATGTACACCTGTGCGATCAGATTGAAGGCAATGCGCAAAAAACGCAGAGTCTGCGTGGGAAAGCGGACATCTATAACGCGGTCGGAGTTGACAAAGGTGCGCGATAGTACTTGCGCTAGGGTGTGCGGCCTGTCTTCTTCGCTGAGCAGGAGAAAATCCACCGATTCTCTGGCACCCGATATTTCATACGCCCGAGGGAAGCGCTGCTTTCTCAAGCCGCCGCCTTCGTCCAGTCCGGTCGCCGGAGGATAGAATACCACGCGGTTTATGGGAATGGGAAACGCAAAGTCAAACGTATATATATCTTCCCGGCGTCCCCCGCCCACCCTAGACCAGCGCAGTTTGGTCACCGTAGCGAGATCCCCGTCAATGACCTGAAAGGGCGCCGTGTGGTAGAGCGGCAGAATACTGGTCCAGAAACGAGGCGTTACCCCCAGTTCAAAATCGTCCCTTTTGGGTTGTTTGCCTAGCTGCCAAGTGCTACCCAGAATCGTGGTGTATTCGCCGCTTTCCGTGCGGGGACCCGCAATGAGATTCTGCTGCGGCAAAAGTTCAAGGGGCTGTAGGCCCCCATCAACGGGGCCCATTTCCAAGCCGACGATTCGCTCACCCAGTTCGTCCCATGGGCTGCCACCCGGTCCGAGGACCAAAGTGTGGACCTCGGCCCGTAGCGACTCGATACCGCTCAACAACACCGCCGCAACGGCAATGAAAGTAATTTTCATGCGTCCAAACTCTGGCTTGCAATTCCTGTATGTTAGACGGAATCGCTTGTCTAGGGTGAATCAGCGAGTGAGTGGCTTATGTCGAGATGCAGTCGGCAGAATATACGGCAGAACAATGACACTATAAACCCCGCGCGATCAAGGGAAATCACTTGGCACGGTTGATCTTCTGCCCTAGAATAAAGTTCTTATGCTAATGACCAACACAGACTAGCGATAACACACCATGACTAACGCCACCCACACCCTGCTGCTCCCCAACCAAGTCGACGAGACCCTCGCCGCGCACTTTGCCGAACTCGGCGTCGGTACAATCGCTGCCTACAAGCTCTGGTGCCATCGGCACGGCCTGAGCACGGCACTGGACAAAACGCCGCAAGAGCGGGCCGAGGAACGGGTGCTTTTCGCCGCGTTGCAGCCCTCGGTAGATCCAGCCGCCAGCAAGGAGCACGACCCACGCCGTGCCGAGCTGATCGGTCGGCTATTCAACGGCGAGCTAGCAGGCGAAAAGCTCAACGACCTGCTCTCGCGGCTGCGCGTCGAACGCAACGCGCTGGCCAGCGATCCAGCCGCCCAAAAAGCCCTCGGACAGCTAGTGCTGCACGTCGAAAAATACGGCCACTTGCTGCGGCCCATGCCAGTGCTCAAACGCCTCGGTGCCAACCGCGCCAACACCTATATCGCCGCCCTAGGGCAACTGGCGCGGCATCACCGCGACTGGTTGCGGCCGGTGGAGGCGTGGCGACCCAACACGGCTAAAGAGCGTCCGCAGTTCCAGTCGCTAGCGCGGCACCTGCTCGCCCGCTACGCGGTGCCCGCCCCTATGGACACCGCTTGGCTCCAAGGGCATACAGAGGAAGCCTATCAGCATCAGGAGTGGTTCAAGCACGTAGCCGGGGGGCAAAACCTGCGTACCGCTGGCGTGCCGATGAAGGTCACCAAGCGCATGGCGCATATCTTCATGCAGATAAAGCATCCGCATCACACTCTGCTTCAAGCACTGCGCATGGCCCAAGTGGAGGCGCTCGGCGGCGACTCCCATGCTTCTTGGTACGTAGCTGCCACGCCGCTGGGCGACTCCTTGGAAAACGAGGACTTCTGGATCTCGGTCGTCCACTTCTACGTCAACAACTACCCCATGTTACACCGCAGCTATTTCCTGCCGGTCTACGACTACATCCGCCATCAGAAATACCTGCCTCAGCAGATCATCCAGCCCGACGGCAGCCAGCTCGCCGGGCCACCGCCCCAGCCCAACTTCTGCATGAAGGGCCGCAGTGCAGCCAAACTGCTCAACCAAGTCGATGAGTGGCACGAGACGTTGTCGGGAGCAGAAGACGTGCCGCTCAAGACGTGGGCGGCTACGGGTTTGGCTGGTTTCCGCCTCGAAGAATACGACGCGCAGCTTAGGTGCAACCTCGTCTGGACCATCTACGAACTCTGCACCTCACAACAGCTTCAGGCCGAAGGCCGCATCATGGGCCACTGCGTCTTTTCTTACGCCGAGTGCTGCCTAGCTGGAGACACCTCAATCTGGTCGCTGCGGGCGCTCAACGCCGACGCCGAAGAGGCCCTCGAAAAGCGCGTCCTCACCATCGCCGTTGACAACCGCCGGCGGGCCGTCACCCAAGCCCGAGGCAAGTTCAACATGGCGCTCAATCAGCGGGAGCGGCTCGAAAAGAGACGCCGGGCGGGTTCCCTATACGTGCATTTGTTGCGCGAGTCAGCGCGAATTTTGCGCTTGTGGAGCGATAGGGCGGGGTTAGTGTATAAGAGCGCGTAGCTACATTTATAATTTGAAGAAAAGCGTACCCATCATCGACAGCCAAGTAGTAATAATCAGGCCGATAACTAAGTTAAATTTGCCGTTAAACTCGCGGCGTAGATCGCGTATTTCGCCTTCCACTTTGCCATCCAGCGCGTCAATCTTGCCCGCGACTTTATCATCGAGCGCGTCAATCTTGCCCGCAAACTCGCGGCGTAGATCGCGTATTTCGCCTTCTACTTTGTCATCGAGCGCGTCAATCTTGCCTTCTACTTTGCTATCCAGCGCGTCAATCTTGCCCGCAAACTCGCGGCGTAGATCGCGTATTTCGCCTTCTACTTTGCTATCCAGCGCGTCAATCTTGCCCGCAAATTCGCAGCGCAGATCGCGTATTTCGCCTTCTACTTTCCCATCGAGCGCGTCAATCTTGCCTTCCACTTTGTCATCGAGCGCGTCAATCTTGCCCTCGACTTTGTCATCAAGCGCGTCAATCTTGCCCTCGACTTTGCTATCCAGCGCGTCAATCTTGCCCGCAAACTCGCAGCGCAGATCGCGTATTTCGCCTTCCACTTTGCTATCCAGCGCGTCAATCTTGGCATTGTTTTCGCGTACATCCATCTCGATGAGACTCAGGCGATGGTCAATCTGCTGCAAAACATCGCGGGTGGTGAGCTCGGACGAGGATTGTGGAGTGGACATGGTGGGCATCCTTTGGTATTGGGTTAAAGATAATCGGCTACATGGCTTATGCAAAATGCAGGCCAAGCCGTTTTAAGCTGAACAGAGGTGCTTTGTCGGCAATAAAGTGTCGTATAATCGAAACAGGCATGTTGCGATTCTGCTACGGTTTGCGTGCTATCGGTTTGGGATGGCAGGTGGCGTGTGCGGCCTTTGCTATTCGATCGCTGGTACCGATGTGGGCCATTTGCCTGAAGGCTTCAACCTTGACGGCCAATACTCCGTTCCAGTCGCGTCCTTGTCGCCATGGCTGGAGCCAAGACGGGGAACGGGAAATCGTCCACAGCAAATGACTTTCGCCAGCCTTAGATTCGCGCTACTGGCCAGCCTGCTCGCGGCCCAAGCGTTTTTTGCCCAAGGCGGCGCCGGCTACCGCTTGTTGTCCAACCAAGTGCGCGTCGATCGCCCCGCGCATTGGCAGGCTTGGGCTGCACCTACCGGAGTGCAGGTAGTGCGCACCGATGGGGTGGTTGAGCCGCGCTTTTTGCCCGGTGAAATCGAAGTGGTACGCGACGCGCCCAACTTTATCTACATCAGCACCTTCGCCTCTGAGGATACCTTGCAAGGCGGCATCCACGCAGTAGGCTCTGGTCAGGACAGGGCCCCTTTGGTTTTAGACGGCGATCCCAATACCTACTGGGAGCCGCAGCGCACCAGTGCGCTAGATCATTGGTTTTTGGAAATTGACCTCGGTCGTGCGGTGATCGCCCACCGCGTAGTACTGCGCTTTGTCGCGGCCGGGCAGGGCGACCCTTTTTTGCAGTTCAAAGTAACGGCCTCAGACGGGTTGCGCTGGGGTCAAGGCCGCGACCAGCGGCGGCGATTCTTCCGCGTCGGCTTGGCGACTAAACCCAACAAAGACCAGCGCGAATACATCTTCGACATCGCGCCCGAGCGCCAAGTGCCCGCAGGTGTCGAGGGTGAGATCGTGCAGTTTTTGCGCATTGATGTACTCGGCACCGATGGGCCACGGGCCGAAGAAGTCAGCGCCGAAACCTATGCCTTTTTGGCGGCAGAAGATCGGGGCGCGATCGACTATTTTCGCGTCACCGCCGCGGGCCGCGAAATTCTCGTCGTCGAGCGCGATTACTCCGACTTGCCTAGCGAGGAGCGCGGTCCGGTGCGCTACTATCGCCACGAGCGACCCCGCCTTGCTGAGGTCGAGGTCTATTCGCTGGGTCAGAACGTGGTGCAGCTAACCCAGAGCGAGATTGAGCGCGGCGCGGACGAGCGCGGCTTTGATTTCCTGTTTCGCAGCATCTTCTCCGACGGGCTATACAGCTCGGGCTTCAATGTGCCTATCTACGATCCGGTGGCCAACGAAGGACAGCTCAAAATTGATCTCGGTGCTAAGTACTGGCTCAATCGCATCAAGTTGCTCGCACCAGCTAATGAGATGCCACCGCTCGCATATCAACTGCGTATATCGGACGGAGCGCTCAGCCCCGACGGCGAGCGGGTCTGGACCACCTTTGGCGAGCGGCGCAATCTCAGCGGCTACCAGCACCTCGATGAGACCTTCCCCTTACAGGAAGTGCGCTTTATCGAAGTGCGCCATCTCGAGTACAACCCCAATGAACAGGTCGAAGGTTATCTGAGCGAAATACACGCTTATGGCGAGGGCTTTGTCTCTGAGGTGGTGATGATCTCGCCCTTTATTCCGCTCGACCGGCCGCGGCTGTTTTCAGCAGTAGCTTGGGAAGGAGAACAACCGCCGGGCACCCGGATTGAGATCCGCACCCGCTCCGGTGAGGAGATCGTTGAAATCCCCCACTACTATGCCACCACCGGCCGCGAAATATCCAAGGAAATGTGGGAAGTACTGCCCGAAAACCGCCGGCCGCCGGTGGTCATCGAGCAAGTCGCCGGGCCGAGTTGGAGTAATTGGAGCGAGGTGTATCAGGCTTCGGGTGCGCCCTTTAAATCGCCGAGTCCCCGGGCCTTTGTGCAAGTGCAGGTTAAGTTGCGCTCGCGCGAGCCGCTTCGCGCGGCGCGGATCCGCGATTTGCAACTGCGCTTTGAGCCGCCGCTGGTCGATAACATGGCAGGAGAAATCTGGCCGGCGTGGCAGGTCGAGCCGGGCGTGGAGCAGGATTTTGTACTCTACTTGCGGCCCCAATTTGCCGCTGGCAACCCCGGCTTTGATCGGCTGCGGTTGCGCTCGTCCTCGGCAACGCCAATCGAGGTGCGCTCGGTGCGCTCGGGCCAAGACTCGGCATTGCGCGTCGGAGCCGGACAGGAGTTGTGGCCGGGCGCGTTGGTTTTGCAACAGGGGGCCGAAGGCGCAGTCGAGTTGGTTTTTCCCGAGCCAGTCTCCCGCGGCAATTCTACCTACGAGATCAAATTCCGCACTAAGGTCTTTTTGCAAAGCACGACCTTTACCGTCGAGTTGGAGCGAGCGAGCCGACCGGGGCGCGTGCAGTTGGTCAACGACGGCGACGCTTCCAGCCTCGTCTCGAGCCAATCGCTGGTGGTGATTTCCGATCTAGCGCACACCGAGATGCTAAAAGATGTGGCCGCAGTGCCTAAAGTTTTTACCCCCAATGACGACGGCATCAACGACCATACAGATATTGAACTGTCGATTTTTCACTTGGAAGGCACCAAGCAACTGCGGGTGAATATCTACGACCTGTCGGGGCGCAGAGTGCGCAATCTGTCGAAAATCACCGAGCATCCCAGCGGCACACGGCGCATCAAGTGGGACGGCCGCGACAAAGCCGGTATGGTGGTGCCGCCGGGCATCTACCTAGTAAAGGTTGGGTTTGCCACCGACAGCGATGCAGACGGGACGCACGCTTCGATATTGGTACACGTGGCCTACTAATGCGGCAGCTAGCGGCTATCCTCCTGCTCTGGGCGTCCGTTGCTGAGGGCGACGACCTCCTGCACTGGGGCGGTGGTGGGGTCTATGCCCACGGCGAGACCTTTGATATGGGCTATGTCTCACCGGCACTCCACAAGTGGTACGGACCGCGCTACTTGCCCGAAACCTATATGGCACCCTGGTACGATCGCGGAAGCAACTTTGCCCGCGACACCTACTTGCGCTATATCAGCCTGATCCTCGAAGGCGACGAGACCTACGACATCTTCGGCACGCCCCTCGGCCGCGGCTGGCTAGTGTACAACTGGCAACAGGATCAGCCCGGCGCACGCGGCAGCTTTATCGACAAGCGCGGCGGCGGCCTGTCTTCGCTCGACCTGATGGCCAATCAGCGGCCGGCTTACCGCGACTTCTTCAACCGCTTGGTCATCGTCTCCGACCAGCGCGGCGCATCGTCGTACCGGCTGATGATCGGCGACGAGATCGCCACCCGCTTCACGCCGCTGACGTTCAACAAGCCGCGCTTCAACGGCGTCCGTCTCGACTACGCTGCCGAGCGCTACGCAGCTAGCTTGCTCTTGTCCCGGCCGAGCAATCCCGATGCAGAGACTCAGACCAACTCGACCACTGTGATGGGTAGCCACCTCGAATATCAGGCTGGGAGCGGCGGGAACTTTGGGTTGACCTATGTCAATGCGCACAACGTGCTAACGCAAGTGGAATTCGACGCAGGCAACCCCCTGCACGGAATTTTGACTTCGCTGGAAAACCAGCCCTTGGACAAGCTGTGGATCAGGATCAGGGACGACTCGCCCGGTCGCGGTGGAGTCGGAGCAGCACTAGCGGGTTTCGACATCGTCATGGTCGATACTAGTGGTCGCCAACTAAGGGGGCGCGATATTGGTTTTCTCCCGCGGCGCGAGGGCGGCGTCGAGGAAGGAGGCCGGCTGTTTGCCCGCGACGACGAGAGCATCCTGCTCGAATACGATATGGGCAGTCTCGACTTTGACGACGTGCAGTCGGGCGACCTGCGCGCGGTACGAGTTGAACTCTCGCTGGCCAATGACTATAGGGTAGAAGTGGCCTCGGACTTGCAAACGGATGGTCAGCGACGCAATGCGGAGATCGTTTTTTTGCCCGTCACCAGAGCAGCAGGCAACGTCCAAGACAACAGCAACACCAAGATAGTGCGGCTCGATTATGGTCTGCCGACCGCCAGCGAGTTGCTCGGCGTCCATTGGAATATAAACGATTGGCAAGGCTTCTCGCTTTCGGGCGAATGGGTGCTCAACCGCCGCTTTGCGCGCTACCCCAATCCCCATATCTCGACGCACCACGAGATTGTCGCCAGCGCCCCGGCTGGCTATCTCAACGTCGCCTATCGCCGGGGGGCCTGGATGCTTTTCGGCGAGGGCTTTTCCATCGCCGACGATTACAGCACCCGCTACTGGCTCACCGATCGAAACGGTCGGATCGCATTCAAAAATCCAGTGCCGCAGGTCTATGAGTTCGTCGATGACGACGACGATCTCAACGGCCTGACCGAGTGGGAACGGCCCTTTTTCGTGCGTTGGGGCGGGATTACCGAAGCGGTGACGGTCTCGTCGAGCAGTATCCGCTCCAACCAGCGCGAAGTGGCTTGGCCGGGCCTAGACGAAAACGGCGACTTCATCAACGATCACAACCAAAACAGAAACTTCTATCCCGACTACGAAGAGCCTTTCCTGCGCTACCGCGCCGACCGCCCCGAGTTCCTCTTCGGCCTCGACATGAATCACAACGGCGTCCTCGACCGCTTTGAAAACGACCTAGTGCCCGATTACCCCTATAAGCGCGACCACCGAGGTTTCAACGCCTATGTCAAGGTCGAGGTGGTGCCTGCGCTTGAGCTAAGCGTCGGGCACCAGGACTTGCGCCGGGTCGCTGGCGACGGGCGGACGCGCGCTTGGTATGCGCTAGGCACTTGGCGCTACCGCTTCGCCGGGGGCAGCCAGCTCCGGCTGTTCGAGTTTGCCGCCCGAGTGCGCGACGAAATCCCCGACGATTTGCGCCAGTGGTTCCAACCGCTGGGCGAGCCCGGGCGAATGATCGACCGGCTCGACTTTTTGCCGGGACGAAACGCTTGGAAAAACTCGCTGTACCTCGATTTGGACCAGCGCCTAGGGGCGCAGCTCAGGCTCTTGCATCGCGTCAAATGGGATTGGGTCGAGCAGCAGGACCCGGCCGACGCGGTGCGATTCCGCGAGGGCCGCAAGTCCAGCGGATTTTTCGGCGCGATCAACAAGGCCGAGTGGAGCATCCCAGTGGGCTTGGGCGTATTGGAGCCTCGCTTCAAAAGCGAGTTTCGCCGCGAGCGGCCCTTTAGCACGCGCCGCTTGGAATCCACCAGTTTGGAGGAGACCTTCTTCCTGATATGGACGCAGCCGCTTTGGGCCGAGGCGGTGGGCGTCAGCTACTTCCCCGGCTACGGACGCCAGCTCTTCAACACTGAATTGCAAGTGGGGCTGGAAGTAGGACGGCTGTGGCTTTTGGCGGGGCCACGCGAGGAAGTGGCTGCCGACTTCTTCGGCTGGACTGCGGTTGCCCAACTCACAAACCGCACCGCCTATCAGGGGTATCAGCTAGTGACCACTACCGGCGTGCAGTTCCAACAGCGGCGTTTTGCCGGGCGGGCACCGCAGGAAGCGAGTTTGGTTTTCATGACATTGTACGCAGGGTTGAGTCAATGAAAGGTTGGCTGGCAGCCGCGATGCTCGCGCTTTCAAGCAGCCTTTTTGGCCAGCCGGTGCAGACGTACGTGCTCGGCGCAGAGGGCACCTCGGCTTGGCAAATCGGCGGCGATGGCCTTAAACCCGAACACATAATCAACGCCCAACTCGGCCAGCTCGAACAGACGAACACACCAGGCGCGACCATCGACTTTGCCTATCGGCCGGGCTGGATCGGCCCGCTGCACTTTACCGAGGAGACCAACATCGCCGCACGAGTCCTAGCATTTGGTTCGATTCAAGCGCCCAACGCCGGTCGCGGCCACGAACGCCAGCTCATAGGCACGGTCAACGGCGATCACGCAGTAGCCTTCGAGCGCAAACCAACGGTCTTTGAACCACGAGTGGCGACGCGAGGCATTTGGGTGATCCTCGACTTCGGGGTGCCAGTGGGCGTGCGACGGGTGCAGTTCTACCCACGCAACACGGTGGTAGCGACGCCAGCGACACCGTTCCACAATGATTTTCTGCGCGGCTACGAGCTGTGGCTAAATCAGTTCCCCGCCGGCCAGCCCGACGTGCTGATTCAGCGCGAGGCGCAAAACGAAGAGCCGATCGTTAATGTGGCGGTCCCGCCGCAATACGCGCGCTTGGTCAAGATCAAGTCGCTAGCCGATGTGCCCTTTGAAATTGACGAAGTCGAGGTCTATGGCACGGGCTTTTTGCAGCAGGCCCTCTACCTATCCAATATCATCGACTTAGGCGACCGGGCCACAATAGGCTTTGTCGAGTGGATTGAAGACAGCGTCGGCCAAGCGGATTTTTCGCACCTCGAGGTGCGGATGCGGACCGGCACCGATCCCACGCCGCTGGTTTTTCGCGAATGGTTTTTCGACCGCGCTGGCGAGCGCACCCTCCGAGAGGTCAGCCGCGAGACATACGTCAATTCGCTATTATTGGCCGACCGCGGCGGCATTCGCGACGACACTGAGCACTGGAGCCCGTGGTTTGCGGTGCGGATGAACGAGTTGGTCCAGGCTCCGACTCCCCGCCGCTATATTCAATTCCGCTTTGAGTTTACGGCCGGGCTATTCGACGCACGGCAAGTGGACGAGTTGCGCTTTGACTATCTACAGCCGCCGCTGGCGGACTCGCTGTACGCCGAGGTCTTTCCGCGGCTGGCCGAGGCGGAAAAGTCGGCGACCTTTCGCTACGCAGTGCGGCTGCGCTCGCTGGGCTCAGTGCGTGGTTTCGACCGCTTGGCAATTGACGCCAATGTACCAATCACGGCGGTGCGCGAGGTCGCGCTCGATGGCCAGCCGCTCGACTTTGCGGTGGATTTTATTCGCGACGACAGCTTCGGGCTCCGTTTTCCCCTCATTCGCCACGACGGGGCAGTATTGGAGTTTACCTTTGACCTGCCGATTTTTCGCTTCGGCACCACCTTTTCGGGTCGCGCTTACAACAGTCGGACGGGCTCAGTGCCGCAGCGATTGGTGCCGGGCGAGGCGGCGGATTTCGGGCCGGGCGATCTGCCCGAGCTATCCAATTTTTCGGTGGCAATCCCCAAAGCCCAGATCGGCGAGCTGATCGGCGAGATCGCATTCGGGCCGCGCATTTTTTCACCCAACGGCGACGGGATCAACGATCATCTCAACGTGTTCTTTAACGTATTACAACTAACGCAACCCGCGCTGGTGCGCTTGCAATTGTTCGATTTAGCCGGGCAATTGATACACGAGCTGTTGGGTGCTGAGCGCGGAATTGGGCCGGTGGCGGTGCAATGGGATGGGCGGCGTGCGGATGGGAGTGCGGTGTTGCCAGGAACGTATATTTGGGCGTTGAGAGTGCAAGCGGATGCGTTTGTGGAAGTGCATACTGGGACGGTGGGAGTGGCGTATTGATAAGGTCCATTGTGCGCTTATGGGTGCTCCTACTCCTGCCTCTACCCCTCGCCGCCCAAGACTACGGTGCCCGCCTCGGCACCATCAAGCGCGGTGGCAAAGTCTCTTTTGAACCGCGTGGGCCTGGCGTGCTCTTCGACGCGCTCGATCCAGCCGTGCGCAAGTGGTATATCCCGCAGGAGCTCTACGCCGAATACCGCTGGAAGCAGTGGGAGTACTCCAACTATGCGCGCGACCTGTATCAGCGCTACGTCTCCACCTCGCTCGAAGGAAGCTATATCTACGACGTGTACGGCAACTACCTGACCCGAGGCTGGCTAATTTTCGACTGGCGCCAGCAAAACCCCCAGCCTTTTGGTTCGGTCCTAGCCCAAGACAAGCGCTTCGTCGATTGGTTTAACCAACTCCTGATCGCCTCCGACCACAAAGGGCAGTACCACTACGCCATCACCATCGGCAGCCAGATCCGCACCACCCTGACGCCGATGACCTTTTCCAAACCGCGTTTCAACGGCATCCAATGGGACCTGCTTTCCGACAAATACGCGCTCACCATGCTGCTGTCGCGGCTCAACAGCCTGAGCGACGAAACCGGCTCGCAGCGGGGCATCTCCGAGAAGACGGACAACACCAGTTTGCTCGGCAGCCGATTGGAGGTGCAGGTCGGCGACTTCGTCAAGGTCGGCGGAACCTACCTGAACGCACACCACGCCCAAACTCAGACCGAGGTGTTCAACGGCAACATCCTCAAGGGCAACCTCACCGGCGGACAAAACTTGACCAACGTCAGTTTTGTCGAAGTAATAATCAAGGACGATTCGCCTGAAGACGGCGAAGCCGGCGGTGCGCTCTTCGCGCAGGACATCGTCATCTGGGATCTTGCGGGCCATCGCACGCGCGGCTCAGAGATCGGCTTCCGGCCACTAGTGGAGGGCGGGTTCCAGCGGCGCGGTTTTCTCGCCGCCGACGGGCGCGAAGCGATCCGCCTGCGCTACGACTTCCAAGACCGCTCCTATGCCGGGCCGCCCCCCAGTGAGATCCAGCGGGTGCAGGTAGAATTAGTGCTGGCCAACGACTACCTCGTCGAAATAGCTTCGGATCGCCAGACCGATTTCCGACAACAGGTTGTGGCTCTGCCGATAGCGCGGGCAGCCGGCAATGTCAAAGACTCGTCCAACCAGCGGGTGTTGGCCCTCGATTACGGACTGCCCACCGCTAATCAGATCGCCGGTTTCACCTTTGAGGTCACAGATTTAGAGGGCTTCAATACCTACTTTGAAGTCGCTGCCAACCAGCAGTATCGGCAATATCCCAACCCCCATCTCGCAAAGCACCACGTCGCCAGCCGCGAGGCCGAGGCCTGGATGCTCAACGTCGCCAAGACCGACTATCCCTACTTTGCGCTGTTGGAGGCCTTCGACATCGCTCCCAATTACCAGACCGGATTCCAAGTCGTCGATCGCAACGGCATCGTCGATTACGCGAACCCAGCGCGCTTTTTTGAATTCGTCGAAGACAACGACGACCAGGACCGCTTTCCCGACTGGGCGCGGCAGGGGTCGTCTAGAGACCGCGAGATCTTCCCCGGTTGGGACGAGAACAACGACCTGATTTCCGACTTCAACCAAAACGACACTCCTGCAAGTCCCAACCGCGTGCCCGACTACGAAGAGCCTTTTTTGCGCTTTCACACCGACCGGCCGGAGTTTCTCTACGGCATCGACCAAAACCACAACGGCTGGATCGACCGCTTTGAAAACGACGAAGAGGCCGATCTACCCTACCGGCGCGACCGCAGGGGCTACAATCTGTACGTCGGGGCCTTCCTGCACCCCGACCTGAGAGTGACCGCGGGTCGCCAGCGAATCGCGCAACACTCAGACCACCGCCGCGCCCACGCCGACTACCTGATACTGGCCGGAGACCACTACTTCACCGGTTGGGGACGGGTGCGAGTTTTTCAGGACCTGCGCCGCGTCAAAGACGATATCTTCGATCACCTCGTGCAGTGGACGCAACGACCCAACACCCAAGGCGAACTGGTGCCGACGCCAGACGTGCTACCAGCGCAAAACACCGTGGTCAATACTACTTGGCTGGGTTTTGACCTCGACCGCTGGCCCGGTTTTAAGTTCGTCAACATGTTCAAGTGGCAACACTACTACCAACGCGATCCACGTACCGCGCTGGTGCTGCGTGGGCAGCGCGAGGGCGGCTCGTTCCTCGGCCTGCTCAACAAGGCCGAGTACCGGCTACAACTTGGTAAGCTGACCCTGACCCCGGCCGGCAAAAGCGAATTTCGCCGCGAGATTCCGGTGCTTTTGGGCCACCCCAAGCGCAAGGAGTGGAGCCAACTCCTGCTTGCTGTCGGGCGCGTATCCGTCCTGCGCAGTAGCTACTTAGAAGCTGGGATCGAGTACCACAATTTCCGCCAGTTGCGCGAGCCGACGCCACCGGGCGCCGAAGACAGCTTCTCGGAGACGACGACCGTCGCCCAACTGACCAATATCTCCGACTATCAGGGCTATAAGCTGACAACGGTACTGGGGTTTGACGTGACTCGGCGCTACCAAGAGGTTGAGGGGACGCGGACGCGGACTAGGGGGTTCCTCACCGTGTACGCCGGAGTCGAGCAATGAGATGCTTACTGTGGGTAGTGCTTTTGTGGCTGGGTTGCCGCAGCGAGCGCCCGCCTCTCCAACCCCTAAGCCCAGCCGCAGAGCCGATCTTTGCTCACAATACCTTCGCGGATGCGCGGCTGGAACGAGCGGTGCGGCAGGTGCTACGACAACCGCAGGGAGGCTTGGACCGCGCGGAACTAGCTGAGTTGCAAACCCTAGACGCGGGTGGCTATGGGATCGCCAATATCGAGGGCATCGAGCGGCTGAACAGCTTGGCTATCCTGATGCTGGGCGATAATGCCGTAGTGGATATTGGCCCGCTCGCTGGATTGCCCGAGCTACAAGTACTCGACCTGTCCAACAACGAGATCGCCGATCTCGCGCCGCTGGTCGAGCTCCTGTTACTAAGGGCACTCAACCTCGACGGCAATCAAATAGAAGACCTTGCACCGCTGGCACCACTGACGCGCTTGAACTTGCTCAACCTCAACGGCAACCAAGTCCGCGACGTTTCGGTGCTGTTGCGGCTCCGGCGCTTGCGCAGCGTCGAGCTGTCGGGCAACCCGCTCGACTTCGACCAAGTAGAAGGCCTGCGCGAGCAAGGGATGGCGGCGACCTTTTTCCTCCCGACGATCTCTTTCCAAGACGCCTACCTAGAGCAGGCAGTGCGCATTGCGGTCGGCAAGTCAACCGAAAAATTGACGGCGGCGGATTTGCGCTCAATCACTCGTCTGCGCCTCAACAGTTCGGTCAAATCGCTGGCCGGCATTGAGCAGCTAACCAACTTAGCAAGCCTGAGCTTTAGCGGCTCTGTCCGCGAGGGCGAGTTGGAGAGCCTGTCGCCGCTCGCGAATCTTCGCCGACTGCATACTCTCCAATTGACAACGGCCAAGATCGAGGATATTAGCGACCTATCCCACCTGACGAGCCTAGCGAAGCTCAATCTCAACAACAACGCCATTGTAGATATCTCGCCGCTGAGCGGCTTGGTCAATCTCCGCGAATTATGGCTCGAAACAAACCAGCTACAAGACCTCGCAGCGCTGGAAAAGCTCCGTCGGCTAGAGCTACTCTACCTTGCGGAAAACGCCATTGAGGACCTTGCTCCATTGGCGGCGCTAGAGCGGCTGGCCAAGCTGCGCTTTTCGCAAAACCGAGTGACGGATATTGCACCGCTGGCCGCGTTACACAACCTCACCGCGCTCGAATTTGCCCACAACGCCGTGGCTGAGATTGATCCCTTAGGCCGCTTGTATCTCCTCGAAAACTTGGACTTTTCCGCTAATTTGGTCGGCGACCTCAGTCCGCTGGCCGACAAGCCGCATTTAACAGCTCTGTTCTTTGGCCAGAACTTAGTGGAAGATCTCGCCCCGCTAACCGGCCTCCCCGAACTCAGACGCCTGCGCCTGCCGGATAATAAGGTCGTAGATATCGCTGCGTTGCTAACGCTGGACAAGCTGCTCTCGGCCAACCTGCGCGGCAATCCACTCAGCGCGGCGAGCATTGATCTGATTCCTACCATCAAAGGCCGGCGGATCACCTTCTGATGCGATTGCGCCTCTGCATCTCGATGATTGCGTTGAGTACGGCTCCGGCTTGGCCGCAGTTGGAACTGGCCGTGGGGCGGGGCGGGCATTCCTATCTAGACATCCAAGACTCGGTCGCCTTCGTCAATCGGACCCCTGACTCGCTGTGGACGTGGCCGGTGAAGCCGGGCGAGAATCTAATGGCCAACGCCCTAGCGCGGGGCGGGCAGATTTTGGTCTCGGTCCCTGAGCCAACCCTCGGTTCCTTGGCGGAGACGATTGAGCGGCCGATATTCCGCCGCGACATCACGGCGGTACAGGCCATTGCCGATGGCGACCCGACGACGGCTTTTGACCCCGATGAGTTTGGCTTGAATCGTCAAGCGTCCATTTACATCGATTTGGGTGGGGCTTATACCATTGTGCGGACCAGAGCGTTCCCGCGCCTCGACGCCGCACACATCGGCAACTTTCCGCAAACTTTTGACTTGGGACTGAGCACCTACCTACAGCCTGTGGATTCACTAAATCGCCTGTTGCCTACTCGTGATTCCGGCGGCGCAGTCAGCTTCCAACGCTATGTCTTCTTTGGCCCGACCCGACCCAATATTCGCGCGATCATCGATTGGCCGGGCGTCCTCTCGGTCAGCAGCCAGCGCCAAGCGCGCTACGTGCGCTTCCTACCCTTAGGCGACGCGCCGTGGGAATTGGCCGAGCTAGCACTTTACACCGATGGCACGACGACGCCGGGGTTTTTTCGCTCGATTCCGCTGCTGGCCAGCAGTGGGACACCAGTGTGGGGGCGGTTGCGCCACGAAGGGAGTGCGCCGCTGGCGGAATTGCCCATTGTCCTACAGACGCGCACCGGCCCAGACGACGAGCCGTTGCACTACTTCATCACCCAAGGACCAGACGAGCTACAGGTCAATCAAGCGGTCTGGGAAAATGCCCCTGAGTTCCCAGGCATTGATCAAGGGCCGATCGCGCCCAACCCCGCTTGGAGTAGCTGGGAGACGGTCACCAGCGGCGTGGTGCGCTCGCCAAGCCCAAACCGCTTCTTGCAGTTCCAAGTGCGCTTTTTGCAGCCCGGCGTCAAGTTGGAGCGACTCGTCTTCGAGTACGCTTCACCGCCCGCCGCCGGCGAGATCTACGCCGAAATCAGCCCGCCGCTAGCCGATGCCGGGGCGGAAACGGACTTTGCAGTGATTGTGCAGACGCGCCGCCTCGCCGAGCGGTCAGATACTGGCTTCCGCTTGGTCGAAGTGCTGACCGCAGCGCAGATAGAGGACATTGACAGCGTCAAGGTCGATGACGAGCACGTGCTACACACCCTGCGCTTGGAGCCCGGACGCGGCTTTAGCGTAAACCTGTGGCAGCGGGTGCTAAAGGACGGTAGCCTCGTGCATATTTTTTTTCGCGGCAAAGTTTTCGTCGACGGTACGCGTTTTGAAGTGCGTACCGTCGAGCAGCGACACGTCGCCGATGAGGCCCCCTACGAGATGTTCCAGTACGCGCGCGCAGCAGATGTCGATCCAGTGCTGCCGGGTGCCGGGCTAACAGTGCGCCTCTCCGCGCCAAACGCTGCGCTCATCACCGATGTGGAGCCTAGGCCGCAGGTGCTAACGCCCAATGGCGACGGCGTCAACGATCTATTTGCCGTCGCCTACAGCTTGCTCAAGCTGACGCGGCCAGCGTCGGTCTTCTTTCGCATCTATGATTTGGGCGGGGATTTGGTGCGCCGGGGATATGCCGGCAGGGACCAGAGCGGACGCTTTGCCCAAGTCTGGGATGGACGCGACGATTGGGGCCGGCTAGTGGCAGCAGGGATTTACCTCTATCACCTCCAAGTCGCAGCCGATGTCGGCACCATGCGCTACAGCGGCGTAGTCAGCGTGGCGCACTGATTAAGGCCCCGGAATTAATAGGCCACCCCGAGCGTCCGAGCCAACACCTCTTCCCCCGATTCGGTCGCAGCCACAATCCGCGCGATATAAGCTCCCGGAGGCACCAACTCGCCGGTCGCATCGCGGCCGTCCCAAGTGTGCTCGTAGGCCCCGGCAGACAAGGCGGCGAAAAATAGCTGACGCACCCGGCGTCCAGCCAAATCGTATATGCCGAGCGAAAAATCGACTTCTTGCACTAGGCGTAGTACTTGGAACACAATGCGACTCTCTTCGTTGACGCCGTCGCCGTTGGGCGTACACACCGCCGGTACGACCTGCATCGCGGATAAAATCCCCCCCCCTTCGGCATTAGCGAAAAAGACCCGGTTGGTGTTGGTGCCAACACTCGGACTGGCATCACCGGCCGCAACCGGCTGGGGCAAACGGCCCTCAGAGTCCATTAGGTGGCAGACCAAATCAGTGGCATAGACCAGAATAGCCGTGCGAAAAGTAACGCGCAGCGGCTGATTGTTGCTCGGCGTGACCCGGTTCGACGGAAAGGACAGCATCAACCCCTGTGCATCCGCGTGGATGCTGTCGGGCGTCACTGCAACGAGCGGCGCACCCATCTCGAATTTGAGCAACGTCGGCTCGGTTTGGGTCGCAATGTGCAAACCATCGAACCCAACCTGCGCGTCGCTGCCAAATTCCGCCCGGATGTCATAGGTGAAAAAGGTATCGCGACCGGCTGGCACCGCGACTATACCACTGGGGGGAAATGGGTCCGCGAGCACAGCCACCTCGCCGACGGCGCGGTCCGCGAGCGGCAGCGAGTAGCTAATCGCTAAGCTCTCTATCTGAACGAGGTCGGTAGAAGTGCCGCGAAAAAAGAGTTGGAAATCGAAATACTTCCTTGGGCCGGGCAGCTCGAGGGGATAAGTGAAAGTCCCCGTCGAATCAATGCGGATCGGATTCTTCCAAGTCCAGTTTTCGGCATCGTCGAGGATGGAACCGCGAAAATCTTCCGCCAGCTTGGCATAGGCGTCCGCAGTCGTGGGCTGCTCTGAACCCGTTTCGCGATCGACGATTTCAAAATGGACCAGCGGGGTCTCGTCAGTGCCGTTGCGCAGCGTCAGGTCCACAGCCGCGTCCGCGTCCGCGGTCGGCCGCAGGACGCCGTCCGGCTGTCGGCGCAACTTGGTGGCTTTAATGGAGAGCGTGCCGAGCATTGCTGCCGTGGGCAATTCAATGAGCTTGGAGTTGTAAGAACCCACGGGCACGAACCCGGTGCCAAAGGCTTGGATTTCTGCTATTTCAAACGGATTGGGCGACAGGATGCGCAGCCTGATAAAGCGGATTAGCTGCACTGGAAAGTCGATTACCGTCCTCGGCTCGGGTTGCAAGTCAACGCGTTTTAAGACCTGATAGCGCGGCGCTCCTTGCTGGGTATAGTCGCGTCCATCGCTGACGGAAAGTTCAAAAGCCCTAGGGAAGTCGTCGGGAAAGGCTGGGCTAGGGAAATAGACCAGGCGATTGACCGGAAAAGAAACCCCCAAGTCCAAGAAAAAGATGCGTCCAGTCTGATCGGTGCCCAGCCCTTTGAAGCGGTCGCCAGAGGAAGTCTGCTCATCGCCATCGACCAAGGCAGCGGCCGAGCCGGCGATTGCGGCGTTGTCCCAGATGTGGGCACGGCCTTCGGCGACAAAGTCCAAGGTAGGTGAGTCGCTCCAATCGAGCGAGCCGAGGATATTGTCTGTTGCGACCAAGCCGATGGGATGGATCAGAGCCGGGTCTTGCCAATCTACTCCTCCAGCAACCGCGGCTTGCGATTCCCACGAAAGCCCGTCCTCACCAACCCTATAGCTTTCGACCTGTGCTGCAAGCGGCGCGTTCAGACAACATACCCCACACAAGGTGAGCCTGCTCACCAGCCGTCTCATTCCTGCGCCCAATCGGCCGGCGGCTGATACCCCCTGAAAACCGCGCGCTGGAAGCGATACGCCAGCTCGATGGTCTCGATGGGTTGCTGCCTAAAGTCAAAGCGAATCGCCACGTCGCGGAGGTGAACGGTGAACTCCTTGATATCGTGAGGTAAGGCCGGAAACACCACATACCCCTCGACTTCTTGGCCGCTGAAAACGTCTTCGTCTGGATACATCGTGCGGGTCAGAATTTCCCGGCGTTCTTGGAAGACGCCGTAGGCATTACCCGCATATCCGGGCATCATAGAAGCATAGAATTCGAGAATATCCCCTCTGTTGAGCGGATCGTACTCGCGGCCAGCCTGTTGCGAGACGAGGGTTATGCAGGTGGGATCCAGATGCACCTTGGGATATTCGTAGTTTTTCACTTGAACCGAAAAGACGGTGTACTTGGGTGGCGTATAGGTATCGCCCAGCGGCTTCCAGTTGCCAAAGGTATATGGGTTTTTGGAATTGGCACCCGCCACAGAGTACTCGGCGAATTGACGGTTCAGCTCTTCGTCGGTCATGGG
Source organism: Candidatus Latescibacterota bacterium (assembly GCA_965116045.1). Lineage (GTDB taxonomy): Bacteria > Latescibacterota > UBA2968 > UBA8231 > UBA8231. The sequence continues at coordinate 1,156,848 of OZ220478.1, forward strand.
ACGCAGGGAAATTTCGAGGCGGTTAAAACCTGCGATAATAGTCCCGTCGTCTTCAACCGAAGCATAGACTGCTTGGCTATTTTCGGGTGCGGGTTCGATCGGCCCGGGGAAATAGCGACCACAACCGACCAGCACCAGCAGCACCAAGCCCCCCAAGTATGGACTCATGGCAGAGCGCATCCCCAACATCCGACAAAACGCGCAAGCGGGGGAGTAGAGATATGCACATCTCCCCTCCCCCGCGGCAAAGTAAAGTGGAGCAATTTTACTCGGCGAAAGTCGCCTTAATTTTGCCCCAAGTACTGCCTTCGACCGCAGTGCCAGCATCGCTGCCCCGGGTGTACTCACCTACGGTCAATAGGGTAAAATCAGAGGCAAAATCCTGATCTCTATGGGCCCCATTGACGTCCCCGGTAACTAGCTGATGCGTCCGAGCGGCCCCTTCCGCCGGTGTCGTATCGGCCTCGTTGAGCTGATAGGTGAGACCAATGGTCATGCCCGGCTGCAAGACCACGCGTTCTGTAGCGGCCTCGTCGTTTTCCAAATTGACCCACAGCGGCATGGCGAACTCATAGCCGAGGGTGACATTGGTCGAGCCGTGCGTAGCACCAGGCGGGCTGAGGCCGACATCGCTCTCAATGTAGGCCGTGGCCCACTGCTTGGCTGGATCGGCATCTTTGCGCAGCCAAGTCGTGCCGTTGCCGTAGGGCGTCGAATACCCGCCAGGCACTTGCACGTGCATGGTCCACTGCTGCGCGTTCACTTGGTTCGGATCGCGGTACGGACCGCCGCTGTGGTCGCCGTCGGTAATGATTTCGAGGTCGTCCTCATACCATCCGTTTTCCGGATCCGTTTCGGCTGCGTGTAGCGAATCGTCCGTCACTCGCACAAAGCCATAGATGCGGTTGTCCGGGGCCTGGGCCCAAGCGGTCCTAATGGAAACGTCGATATCGCTCTTGTCTGGAATTACCTGCTGTACGACTTCGCCCATTTCATCGGGAGTGACGATGAAATTGGGATCGTACCACGCCCAATCTCCGTCCTCACCATCGGCGACATACGTCACATCCGCGGGCCATTCCAAAGCGAAATAGCCAAAACCATTGGCGTTGCTATGCGCCAAGCACGTGCTCGCAGCCAATAGCAAAACGCCAAACACAGCAAACATTCTCATGGTTATCCTCCTTTTAGAGAGTACATTGGCTGTTTTATTCGTCAGATATGCTCTCGCTCTTGCTGCCAACTAAAACCTCCTTTTTGTAAGAGTTATAACACGCGCCCTTTTGCCCGTTCAAGGTATTTAATAGCATAGTGAACGAGCATAGCAAATGTCAACTTTCACGGCGATTGGTACACGAAGGCCAGATGCCATGTTTAACTACGTGCTGAGCGGCTTGTTCGCCTGCTGCTTACTATCTGCTTGCGGTGGCGATGGCAACGACGAAACGGCTGTCCCCCGCAACCGCTCGCTCATAATGAACTGTACGCCGCCCAACACCTGCGCCGGCCAGATCCAAGACTACGATTCCTTCAACCCATTTCTCCCCGGCAGCATCTCCAGCACCGGCCACAACTTTCTCTACGAACCCCTCTACTTCTACAACCCCTATGGCAAAGACCAAAATCTCATCCCTTGGATCGCAACCGGCCACGAGTACAACGACGACTTCACTGAAGTAACTATCCACCTCAGAGAAGGAGTACAATGGAGCGATGGCACGCCTTGGACGGCGGCCGATCTGGTATTCACAATCGACATGCTCAAAAAGAACGCCCCAGTCCTCAACGCCTCGGTGGATATGGAGCTATGGGTCGCAGAGGCCAGCGCCGTGGACGACTTACAGGCGAAAATCGCGCTAAAATCGCCAAATCCGCGCTTCGTATTCGAGTATTTAACCAACAATTTCGGCAACGGCATCCCCATTGTCCCCAAGCATATCTGGGCGGGGCAAGACGCAAAAACCTTTGCCAATTTAGATCTCCAACGTGGCTGGCCCGTAGTCAGCGGCCCCTACCGGCTCGTCCATTCCGAGCCTCAACAACGGATCTGGGATCTGCGGCCAGACTGGTGGGCGGCTGAGACGGGCTTTCGCCGACTCCCCCGCGTAGAACGCCTGATCTATCTGCCCTACATGGACGAAGACAAAAGGGTGCAACTCCTGATCAGCAACCAAATGGACACTTGTCTGGACCTGCGCCCGTCCAATATCAAGACCATTCTCGACCAGAATCCCGCTGTGTCCACTTGGACTGGCCGCGAATCCCCCTACGGCTACCTCGATTGGTGGCCCATCGCCTTGGGCTTTAACAATCTCGAAGCTCCGTTTGCAGATGCGGAAATTCGCTGGGCCATCAACTACGCCATCAATCGGCAGCAACTCGTCGAGGTCGGCTGGCAGGGCGCGGGCACCTCTACTCTGCTGCCCTTTCCAGATTTCCCGTCCCTGCGCCGTTTCACCGGCCAGATCGGGGATCTGCTCGCTCGCTATCCGGTCGGCACGTACGACCCGGCCAAGACCGCGGAGATCATGCAACGCCGAGGCTGGTCCCTCGAAAAGGGCCTCTGGACCAAGGAAGGCACGCCGTGCAAAATCACCATTGATCTGCATCCGAATCTCCACGACATCGTCCCCGTGCTGGTCGAACAGCTACGCCGCGCCGGCTTTGACGCCAGCTTCAGAATGACTTCCGATTATTATACGCGCATGACCGTGGGCGACGCCCGGGCCTTCCTGATCGGCAATGCGGGCAGCGTCCGCGACCCGTACTTCACCCTCAGACTCTATCACAGCCGCTACGTGCAACCAACCGGCACAGCCGCTCTCCACTTCTGGCGCTGGCAAAACGCCCACTTCGATCAGCTCATCGATCGCATGGCTGGCACGGCCCCCGACGATCCGCAACTGCTCACACACTTTCGCCAAGCCATGGAAATCTGGCTGCGCGAGCTGCCCTCCATTCCGCTGCTCCAGTGGTACCACAGAATCCCCCACAACGAAACCTACTGGCAGAACTGGCCCACGGCCCAGACGCCTTATATCAACAGCGCCTACTGGGCGCGCACTTGGCTGCTGGTACTCCTCGACCTCGAACCGGTTCAATAGGTGGAGAAGCTATAGTGCTAATCACAGCCCTTTTGTTCGGTATCCTCTTGGGATGCGCGGAGAACCATTCTGTAGCAGCGCGGATCGCCGATCGCACTGTCGCGGTTGAGCAAGTGGAGCAGGTCTGGGACAAGTTGCCGCCGGAGCAAAAACAGTCAAAGCAAGATGTCCTAGCAACGCTTATCAACCGCGAATTGCTGTTCATAGAAGCCGAGCATAGGAACCTCTACGAAAGCGCACAGGTCATAGCCAGCCTAGCGCGCGTGCGCCAACAACGAGCCGTAGAACGCCTCATTGAAAAGGAGGTTAAAAGCCATATAACGATCTCTGACGAAGAGATCAGGGCCTATTACGAAAACAGCGATCTGCGCACCAAGCGCGAGGTGCGGGGACGGCATCTGATGGTAAAAACAGCGGCGGAAGCGCAAACGCTCTACCAAGCGCTCCTAGACGGCGAAAATTTCGCCGAACTGGCCCGTCGTTTCTCCCTAGACCAACAGACCGCTGATAAAGGCGGAGACCTAGGCTATTGGGACGAGTCTTTGATGGTCGGCCCCGTCAGCAAGGTGCTCTTCTCCATGCAGCTCGGCGAGCTATCTAAACCTTTCCAAGGCCGAGCAGGCTACTTCCACATCGTGCGCGTGGAAGACGAGCGCCCGCTGCCCTACGAGTCCTTAAAAAAGAGGATCAAAGATCGGCTCTACGCAGATCGCCTTGCCGCACGCACGGCCGAGTGGCGCACGACCATCAGCAAACAGTTCAATCTCCGGCTAGTCGAAGAAACCGCATTGCAGCTAGTCGAGTTCGGCAAAACCGCCTCTCACGGCCTACCCGAGTTCGACCGGGACGAACCATTAGCATGGCCGCTCATGCGCTACGAAGGCGGACAGGTCTCACTTGAGCAGTACCTACAATGGCTCGTCGCAACTTCACCCCAACGGCGTCCCGTAACCGTAGATACAGCGAGCATTGCTCGCTACGCCAGACGCACGGCCATAGATTCCGTACTGCTGCCGCTAGCCGCTCAGCAGGCCGGGCTAGCCGACGACGACGAGATGCAGCGCTATCTGGCAAAGCGCCGCACCGTGCTAATGATCGAAGAATTGCGCCGTCTAGAAGCAGAAGCACCGATTGTCAACGAAACGACTATGCGGGCCTATTACGAGGAGCATCTGGCCTATTTTACCGAGCCCGATCTGCTCATCTACGAAGCCATCTTGCTCCACCGCCAAGCAGATGCACGCGACGTCGCCGAAAAAGTGCGTCAAGGCGTCGACATGTGGAAGTTGGCCCAAGGTTATCCGCGCTTTCACGACGCTTGGTTCCACTATAACATTTACCACATCCATCGCGAGGAAGACGAGCAACATGCCCACTCCCCGCACACCATGTCGGCCGTGTTAGCAGCCGTCCGCAAAACCCCGGTGGGAAAAGTCGGCGGGCCTTTCTTGGTGCATTTCCAGCCGCGCGAAAAAATCTGGCCGGGATATATCGTGTTTCGCACGCTGGAGCAACGCCCCGCCCGCTTGCTACCTTTTACCCATCCCGCGGTTCAGCAAACCGCAAAAAAGATGGTGCGATCGGCAAATGGCCAGCGCATTGAGGAACGCTTTGAAATTTTTCTCAACCAACTGCGGAAAAAGTACGCCGAGCAGATCGAAATATACCCCGAGAATCTCGCCTCCAAGCCAGCCCTATAATGGACGCCGCCCCATTGATGCGATATACTGCGCCGACCAATCAACAGAATAACACGCTATGGCTCTGACTCCTTGGATTCGCATCGGCCAGCCCTTAGAGGCGGTCATGTCCGACTACGAGCGCATCTTCGACGCTTGGGAACAAGGAGGCATTCGCGGCCTGGTCTTTGGCCGCCTGCTGTTTGCCGACGCGCAAGGCCAGAGTACCATCCCCGCATTCAAGGGCGATCCCGCGCCCTACCAAAAACGCGGCCTCAAAGCCCAACTCCGCGACGTGCCCTTGCAACCCGACAAGGAAAAGCTCCTACACGACATGCTGGCCAGCGCCAAAAGGCGCGGTTGGACCGTGATGATATTCTCCCCTGCTTCTGGCACCATGGCCGCCGAGGGCCTGCCGCTGGCCGAAGACCCCTACGGCACCCAGTTACACGCTGCGTCTTGGGAGGACATCTTCGCAGCGTTCCCTGAAGCCGACGGCGGCATTGTCGATGGTTGGACCGAGTCGCCCTACGAGCTGACCTATCACCACGGCAACGCGGTTTTCCGCCCGCTCAACGACAGCCAGCGCCGAGAAGCAACAGCTAGGGGCTACGACGCCGAACGTCTGGATCGGGGCCGCCAGCATTTACATCAGCGCTTCCAGAGCTTTACCCCCGCCGAAGTAGATTACTATGGCGCCTACGGCGTGCTCTCGGAGATGAACCTCTTCGACATCAATGAGGACGCGCTCTACTGGCTGCGTTGGCGGCGCGAAGACGGCATCCGCCAAGGCCGCGCCTTCCGCCAAGCTATCGACGAGTTGCCGCGCCAACTGCTCTTGGGCAACGGCCCGCGCTCGGCGGTGTTTTCCGGCATGACCGCGCTCGACTTCCACGCCTGGGGACAAATCGCGGATTTGCTGCTAGTCAAGCATTACTTCTGGCATCGCGGCTTTGACGGGATGTACGGCACGGTCGCCCGCTGGGTGCAGCAGATTCAGGCGTGGAATCCGGTGTTGAGCGAGCCTCAGTGCTGGACGGTTCTGCGCGCTTGGCTCGGCATCCGCCTGCCCGAGGTGGCGTGTCTAGCCGACATGGAATTGGGATTTCCGCCGGCGTTTTTCGACGAGGTGGTGCAAGAAGAGACGCGCCGCGCCATCGCCGCGGTCGGCGACCCGCACAAGATCCTGCCCTGGGTCGATACTGGGCGCATGCCCCACGGCGGCGATCCCATGACCGCCGGCGATCTCTACCGCATCCTCCAAGCTTCGGCAGCGGCCGGACTCCAGCGCTTCCTCTTCCACAATCACGCCCATCTGACCGCGGCCGAATGGGCGGTCATCTCGCGGATGTGCGGCGCGGCGTGGGACGAAGATCCCAACGGCTACTGGCCTCCGGCAACGCCCAAACCTTCGACGTTTTAATACACCGGATCGAATCATGGCCAAAAATCGCGGCAAACAACGTCCCATCCGCGTCGGCGTAGTCGGCGTCGGGCGCGGCCGCTCCTTCATGTCGGCGGCGGCAGCGACCGGCATGGAACTGGTCGCCATTTGCGACATTTGGCAAGAACGCCTCATTGCAGAAGGCAAGGCACTCAACGTGCCGACATTTGTCGATTACGACGAATTCCTCGGCTGCGACATGGATGCGGTCGTGCTGGCCAACTACTTCCACCAGCACGCGCCCTTTGCCATCAAAGCACTCAAGGCCGACAAGCACGTAATGAGCGAGACTGCGGCCTGTCACACCTTGGGCGAAGGCGTGGCATTGGCGCGCACGGTTGAGCAAAGCGGCAAAATCTACATGTTCGCCGAGAACTACCCTTACATGGTTTTCAACCAAGAGATGAAGCGGCTCTACCAACAGGGCCGCGTCGGCGAGTTCAAATACGGCGAAGGCGAGTACGTCCATCCCGACCCACCCGAAGTGAAACTGGCGCGCAGTTGCGGGCGCGACCACTGGCGCAATTGGATCCCCGCCACGTACTACTGCACCCACTCCATCGCCCCGGTCATGTACATCACCGACACCCGGCCCACAAAAGTAAACGGCTTTGTCATCCCCTTTGACTTCGCGGATCCCACCCAAACGCTGCACATGAACCGCAGTGATACCGCCGCAGTGATCATTTGCCGGATGGACAACGACGCGGTGATGAAGTCGCTGCACGGCGCACTGCGCGGCCACGGCAACTACGTCCGCATCCACGGCAATAAGGGGGTGATGGAAAACTGCCGCCACGGCGACAAACAGCGGCTACGCGTGTGGTACGAGCCGTGGGAAAAGCGCAAGAGCGATCCGAGCGAAACAGTGTACAAACCCGACTTCCCCATGCACCATGCCCAAGCCACGCGCACCGGACACGGCGGCGGCGACTTTTTCACCAGCTATCACTTTGCCGCGGCTATTCGCACCGGCGAGCAACCCTATCTCGACGTGTATCGCGGCATCGACATGAGCATCGCCGGGATCCAAGCCTGGCGTTCGGCACTGAACGACTCAGCACCGATGAAAGTGCCCGACTTCCGCCGCGAGTCAGTGCGCGAAAAATACGCCAAAGACGACTGGTCGCCCGACCCCGAGCGCAAAAAGAAGGGGCAGCCGCCGAGCAGTGTTTTGGGTGCTATCGAACCGGACGCCGCGGCGAAAAAGCTAGCTCAAAAAGTCTGGACAGCACAGGGTTATCTCGGCGATTGATCCTTCACAACGCGCTCTTGGCAGCGGTGTTCCTAATTGACGGTAAAATAGGTCGCAGTTATATTGTTGCGCGGAGAATAAATGATGCAGGCTCTACGCGCTGATCGCCACTATTACTATACCCCGCTTCATCGGCAGGGGTAGTGCGTTCGCTTTATCGTCTCAACCGCGTTTACAAGCCCCTGATTAACAGGGGCTTTTTTTGTGCCCAAAAAGAAAGGAAATGTGATGAACATCATACCCGATTTGCAATTCCGCGGCTTGATCTACCAAGCTACCGACCTCAACGGCCTCGCCGAGCGCCTCGCAGCCGGTCCAATCGCACTCTACAACGGCTTCGACCCGACCGCCGACAGCCTGACAGTGGGCAACCTTGTGCCCATCCTGCTCCTGCGCCGTTTTCAGCTCGCCGGGCACAAAGTCATCGCCTTGGCTGGCGGCGGCACCGGCCTGATCGGCGATCCCGGCGGCAAGGCCGAGGAGCGCCAACTCAATGCCACTGACGTCGTGGCCGAGTGGACGCAGAAGATCAAAACCCAGCTAGAGCGCTTCCTCGAATTCGACGGCCCCAACCCCGCGATCATGGTCGATAATCACGACTGGCTCGGCCAACTCGCGGCCATCGACTTTATGCGCGACGTCGGCAAGCACTTTCCCGTCCCCTACATGCTGGCCAAGGACTCGGTCGCCTCGCGCCTCGAAACGGGCATTTCCTACACCGAGTTCAGCTACATGGCACTACAGGCGTATGACTTCTTAGTCCTCAATAAAGAATACGGCTGCGAGTTACAGACCGGCGGCTCAGACCAGTGGGGCAACATCACCGCTGGCACCGATCTGATCCGCCGCTCCACCGGCAAGCGGGCCTTCGGCCTGACCTGCCCACTAGTAACCAAAGCAGACGGCACCAAGTTCGGTAAGACCGCCACCCCCCTGTCTGTCAGTGCCAAGCGAGTGTCGCTAGGTCCCGTCACAGCATCCTCGCCAAAGGTTGTCACAGCATCCTCGCCAAAGGCTGTCACAGCATCCTCGCCAAAGGCTGACCCCACAGGCACGGTCTGGCTCGACGCGGCGCGGACCTCGGCTTACCAATTTTACCAATTCTGGATCAACGCCGAGGACCAGAAGGTCGTCGATCACCTGAAAACGTACACCTTCTTGGAACAGGACGCGATCCTCCAACTCGCCGAAACCGTCCGCGACCAACCCGAACGACGCGAGGCCCAGCGCACGCTCGCCGCCGAGGCAACGACCATCGTGCATGGAGCCGACGCGGCGCGCCGAGCCGAGCGCATCTCACACGCGCTTTTTTATGGAAAATTTCAGGACCTATCCGAGGACGAGATCCTCGAAGGCTTTGACGACGTGCCAACACACGCGATAGGTCAGGAGGAATTGGGACTGATCGATCTGCTCGTCGCGGCCGGCGTATCGCCCTCTAAACGCCAAGCCCGCCAAGACGTACAAAACGGCTCTATCTACATCAACGGCGAGCGCTGCACGGACATGGCGCGGAGCATGTGGGGCCAAGAGGGCCTACACGGCAAATACCTAATCGTGCGCCGCGGCAAGAAGCAGTACACCCTCGTCTGCTAAGGGCGCGGATCTCACTCCCACTCCACCGTGCCCGGCGGCTTGTGGGTAATGTCGTAGAAGACCGCTTCAATGCCGGCTAGGGCCAGCAGCCGCTCGCACACATCGTCCAAGAACGCCGGCGGCAAGGGGCAAAAGCGCGCGGTCATAAAGTCGGAAGTCGCAATCGGCCGCAGCACCACGCTTTCTTGCACCTCATCCGACGACAGCGGCAGCAGCACGGTCGGCATCTGGGTTACTTCCCGCATTAGCCCGTGGCGCTCCAACGCTTCCATGCTAATGGCATCGGCCCGACGCAGGAGATCGAGCCGTTCGCGAGTCAAATACCCCGCTTTGATTTTTTGCGGCGGGCGCGGCGTCGGTCCCATCAGATAGATCACCCGATTGATCGCCGGGAATTGATTGGTCAACTCGGTGGACAGCGCCTCTAGCGTCTGCCACTCTCGCTGGCCGGTAACTACCGCTGGATGCGCGTAGGTCCGCGAATCGCCCTGGACGCCAACGCTGCGCAACGGCAGCACATCGAGCGCCAGACCGAAGGTCGCCGCCACCTTCTGCGCCTCGGCAACCGTCTCAAGCGACAAGCCAGAGCCAGCGACGGCTCCTGTCGCCACTGACTTACCGCTGACTTCTAACGGGGTTGGGGCGGCATCGGCGGGAGCGGCATTGGGCGAACTGCCAGCGATGGCCCCTGTCGCCACTGACTTACCGCTGACTTCTAACGGGGTCGCCAGCGACTGGCCGCACAAAACCCGCACCGCTAGCCCCGGCCCTGGGAACGGATGCCGCCAGACCAAGTGGTGCGGCAAGCCGAGGGTCTCGCCCAAGGTGCGCACCTCGTCCTTGTAGAGCTGGTCCAGCGGCTCGACGACCTTGCCCTCGGCCAAGAGCTGATCGATGACGCCGACGCGGTTGTGGTGGGTCTTGATGACCGCGGCGTTTTCTGTACCGCCGGACTCGATGGTATCCGTGTAGAGCGTCCCTTGGCCCAACAGCCATTCGTCCGGGTCCAGCACCAGCGCCGCCAGCGCTCGGTCGCGGACGCGGATGAATTCCTCGCCAATCCGCCGCCGCTTTTCCTCTGGATCGGCAATTCGCTCCGTAGCGGCGAGGAATTCTGCGCTGGCATCAACCACCTCCAAGTTGTGCAGGCCCGCCCCTTTCATCAGCCGCTCGACCAACGCGGTTTCGCCCTCGCGCATAAAGCCGTTGTCAATGTGCAGGCCCAGCACTCGCTCGGCACCCAAGGCGCGGTTGAGCAGGAGAAACGCCACGGACGAATCAACCCCACCACTGACGAACAAAAAGACGTTGCGCCCCTGCGTCTGCTTTTGGATCCGCTCTATGGTCGCCTCGGTGTAGTGCTCCATCGTCCAAGTCCGCTCGGCACCACACAGCGCGGCGAAGTTATCGAGGATGTCGATCCCCCGGACGGTGTGCGTCACTTCTGGATGGAACTGCAAGCCGTATATCTTGCGCTCGGCGTCCCCCATTGCCGCCACCGGGCAGTTCTCGGTCGCGCCCAAAACGGCAAAATTAGGCGGCAGGGACGCGACGTGGTCCCGATGGCTCATCCACACCCGCTCGCGCACATCCAGCCCGGCCAGCACCCCTTCTGCCTTGTGGACGTGCAGATAGGCCGCACCAAACTCGTGGGTCGTCCCCATATCGACTTGGCCGCCCAAGCGGTGGCAGAGCAGTTGGTGGCCATAGCACAAGCCCAGCATTGGCTTGCCCATCGCCAAAATTTCGGGATTGTACGCCGGAGCTTCCGGGTCATAGACACTGGCCGGCCCGCCCGACAGAATCAGCCCGTCGGCGTCTTGCAAATCGGCAACCGCAGTCTCTGGCGAGCGGATCTCAGCATGGACGCGGAGGCGGCGAATGCGGTTGGCGATCAAGTGGGCGTACTGCCCGCCGAAGTCGAGAACGACGATGCTCAAGGTATATCTACCCCGCGAAATGGATGGAAGCCACGTAGCTTGCCTTGGGAAATTCATCCTCGCCTGCTATCGCAGGATTATCCCAAAGGTATGCCGTGCGGTATCCAGTACGTAAAGGGGCTTTAAGTATATAGTCAAGGCGCGTCCACTCTGTTCGCTTCCTGCACAACAAGCAAACGGGACGCGAGTGCGTCGCTAGACTATATTTGCTCGCATGACTTCTACACCCAACCCATCCGAACGCCTGCGGCCCGAGTTGGGGTTGATCGGCACCATCGCCCTCGGCTTGGGTTCGATCGTCGGCACGGGTGTCTTTGTCAGCATTGGTATTGGCGCTGGTATCGCTGGCCCGGCAGTGCTCGCCGCCATTGCCATCGGGGCGCTGGTCGCTCTCTGCAACGGCCTGTCCAGTGCCCAACTAGCTGCCAGTCATCCGCTCAGCGGCGGCACGTACCAATACGGCTATGAGTACGCTTCACCAGCCATCGGCTTTACTGCCGGGTGGATGTTTCTATGCGCCAAGAGCGCGACCGCTGCCACCGCGGCGATGGGACTAGCCGGTTACCTGCTCAATGCACTAGATCGTACCGCATCTATTACCCCAGTCGCCTTGGCGGCCGTGCTAGTGCTCACCCTCATCGCCCTCCTTGGCATCAACCGCACCAACAAGGTCAACATCGCCACCGTCGCCGCGACGCTTTGCTCGCTGATCGCCTTCATCGTCACCGGTGCGCCCTTTGCCCGACACAACCTGCACCTGACCCCGCTCTTAGGCGACCAAGGCTGGTCGGCCCTGTTGCAAGCCAGCACCTTGATGTTCGTCGCCTATACGGGCTACGGTCGCATCGCCACGCTCGGCGAAGAAGTGCGTCAACCCCGCCAGACAATCCCTCGCGCCATCGTCGCCTCCCTAGCCATCGCCATGATGTTTTACATCGGCGTCGGTGCCATCGCCATCGCCGCCGTAGGGTCGGAGGCTTTCTATGCGGCCACTATGGACAAAGCCGCTCCCCTAAAAGTCATCGCCCAGAACTTCGACGCGCCCGGCGTCTCTTGGATGCTGGCCATAGGAGCGATCACCGCTATGGCCGGGGTGCTACTCAACCTGATCCTCGGTCTGTCGCGCGTCCTGCTAGCTATGGGCCGCCGCGGGGATATGCCCGGCGCACTTGCCCGTCTCAACCGAGATCAGACTACGCCTGCTATTGCCGTGGTGGTCGTCGGGCTGGCGATCGCTGGGCTGGTCCTCGCCGGCGACATCAAGACCACTTGGTCCTTTAGCGCCTTCACTATTCTGGTCTATTACGCCATCACCAACTTCTGCGCTCTGCGCTTGCCAGCCGACCAGCGGCTCTACCCCCGGTGGATAGCCATAGTAGGCTTAGTCGCCTGCCTAGGGCTGGCGTTTTTTGTCGAGCGCACGATCTGGCTCAGTGGGTTGGGATTGCTCTTGCTCGGCTGGTGTTGGCACCGCGTGGCGCAGCACCGCAGGGCGGAACTATAATTTAGTCTTTATTTAGTTATTAGGTAAGAATTACAAAATTAGGATAAGAGGGGTCACTGTCCTGTTTTCCCTGCTACTGCAAAACATAGCCCATTTTCTAGTCTTGCCCTTTCTCATATATTATCTCTTAAAATTTACAGCTTGATCCGGTAAAATAGTATTCATATGTTCAGTATTTATCGCTGAGTACTGAGAAGTCGAAGCATCGAATGTAGGAGAGTGCCTAGCCATGACCAATAATCAAGTCGTACTGACTGCTATGGCCGCCGGTGAGGCTCATGCTTCGTTTGACCCGGTGCAGATACAAAAGTATCTCTTCTTGATTGACAGAGAGATACCACGCTGGATTGATGGCCCCCATTTTCGGTTTCAACCTTACGATTATGGGCCATTCGATAAGGAAGTGTATGCCGTCCTCGATTCGTTGGCCCAAGAGAAACTAGTTCATATAGATGACACACGCCGGTATCGTAGGTACTCGTTAACGGACTCTGGGCTGGAACTCGGGATTACTATGCTGGATAGCCTTCCGAAACCAGTCTCTCGCTACTTGATCAACGTAGCTCGCTGGGTGCGCTGCCTATCGTTCAGGCAACTGTTGACCGCCATATATCAGCACTACCCAGACATGGCAGTTAAAAGTGTAATTCCAGACATAGCATCCCATAACCCGCGTCTCGGCAAACTTTTCCCGACCCCATCGTTTTCTACTGGATTGGCTCGGACATTCGATTTTATGGGCACACTTGACGAATACTGGCCAGTTTGGCGAGACAGTTACCAAGACTCGTTGGCCATTAATGATGACTGGACTGTCGTAGGCGATGGCCTGAGAAAGGTAATGACGTCATACTATGGGGAACTTGTGCATGGGCAGCAGTAAATCTAGAAAAACCCAAAGTGCCCACTCTCAGGATGTGATGTCAAGCAAAGATGAGATTGATGTCCCAGCAGTAGAACCAGAAGTGGATCAAACCGAAATAAGGAATATCATACATCAAGAGCTGTTGTGGGTAGCTAGGTCGGGACCGTTGCCACATCCAGAAGAGATGAAGCAGTACGAGAATATTCTTCCCGGTTCAGCCGACCGGTTGATAACGATGGTAGAAGAACAGGCACAACATCGTCGGCAACTGGAAGCCTCTCTCACCAAATCCAATACAAAGCTGGAAGTACGTGGCCAGTTTTTTGGATTTTTGATAGCAATGACAGCTTTAATTGGAGGCGGTTACATTATGGCGTCCGGCCAATCCGTGTGGGGAGCTGCCGTGGCCATTTCGGCGATCGCTGGCTTGTCGGGTGTATTTATCTGGAAATCACGTGAGCGTAACCGCGAATTCAACAAGCAGATGAAAGACGAAAATATACCCGAACTAGCACCACCTCCAGAACCACCGCAGGAGCCTAAGCAGTAGCTCGGAGCTTTCAGGAGCGGCTAAGGCAATATATGAACAGCAGGCCGGAGAGAGGCAACGCTAGGACTGGTTCCCCTTCCAACGCATCAGCTAAGCGGCCAGACCGGATTGGACCTAAACTACCGCTCCAACCCTAGGCTGTGGAACCTCAAGACCTTCCAAACGGCGGTAGCGGCGCTAGTGTATTTCTGACGGCACTACCCCATCCTTCACCAGCAGCGTCGGCTGCTGCCAGCAGGTATCGTCGCGCTCGGGATGGTCGCCGTTGTAGTGAACGCCGCGGCTTTCCAAACGCTGCCGCGCCGAGCGGGCAATGAGCGCGGCCACGGTCGCCAAGCTACGTAGCTGTACAAGCTCGGCATTGAGCTGATGCCCCCGGTACAACGCTTCAATTTCTCGCGCTAGCCGCGCGGTCGCCGCACAAGCCCGCTGCAAGCCGCAGTCGCTGCGCACGATGCCCACCTCGTCCCACATCAAACGCCGCAGTAACTCCCGCCGCTCCTCCAGCGCAGCAGGTGCGACGGCAGCGCCCTTGTGATCCATTTCAAACCGACCCGCAGCCACGGGCGCGACCGTGCTGGCGTGTGCGACAGCGCGCCGCGCAAAAACCAACCCTTCCAACAGCGAATTACTCGCCAGCCGATTGGCTCCCTGAAACCCGCTCATCGCCACCTCGCCAGCCGCATATAAACCCGCGATATCGGTCTGGCCATGCGCGTCTGTCCACACCCCACCGCAGCTATAATGGGCCGCAGGCACCACCGGGATCGGCGTCTCGGTCATGTCCACCCCCATCCCCAGACAATGCTGATAGATGTTGGGAAAGCGGGCGCGGGTCTGGTCGGCATCTTGGCCTGTGACATCTAAATAGACGCACTCGGCACCACTTTGCTGCATCTGCGCGACAATCGCCCGCGACACCACATCGCGCGTCTGCAATGGGTCCGTGAACGCCGCGCCGCGCTCGTCAATAAGCACCGCGCCAAAGCCGCGCAAAGCCTCGGTAATCAGGAACGAGGGCCGCCCCGGATCGCAAAGCATGGTCGGGTGGAACTGCATAAACTCCATGTTGCCCACCTGCGCTCCAGCCCGCCACGCCATCGCGACCCCATCGCCAGAGGCCACGCGCGGGTTGGTGGTGTGCAAAAAGACCTGCCCACAGCCGCCCGTGGCCAGCAGCGTAACCGGTGCCAAGGCGGCAATGGGATCGGCTTGCTGCGAGTCCAACACCCAGGCCCCGTGACAACGCCGTTGCGCATCGACGATTAAGTCTATAGCCAAATGGTGATCGTACAAGCTCACTTGCGGCAGCGCTTGCACCGCCGCAACCAAGGCGCGCGTCACCTCGCGGCCCGTCATGTCGTCCGCGTGTACGACCCGCGCATGGGCGTGTCCCCCCTCGCGCCCCAACGCCAACACCCCGGGCCGCACTTCGTTGAACTGCGCGCCAATCGCCAGCAGTTCGGCCACCACCGCCGGCCCTTCGGCCACCACCCCTTCGACGACCGCACGGTCGCACAGGCCAGCACCCGCCGCCAGCGTATCCTGCACATGGCTCGCTACTGAGTCAGCCGCATCCACGACCGCAGCAATACCGCCTTGCGCGTATTGCGTGTTGGACTCGCGCCGCTCGCGTTTGGTCACTACGGCTACCGACCCGTGCTGAGCAGCCTTGAGGGCAAAGAACAACCCGGCAATACCGCTGCCGAGCACGAGATAATCCGCCTCGATTTTCATTTGATAAAAATCATCTTATTAGCGCGGGCAATAGGCCCAATGCGCAATACATAATAATACATGCCGCTGGCCACGCGCTCGCCCCGCTCGTCGCGGCCATCCCAAGAGGTACTGTACAACCCCGGGGCCGCCAATTCCTGCACCAAGTGCCGCACCAAACCGCCGGTCAAGGTGCGGACTTCCAACTCGACCATGGTCTGGCCGGCGACAATGGGATCGTTAATCCCAATCTGATAGTCAATCTGCGTACCCTCGTTGAACGGGTTGGGGTAATTCTGCCCCAAGGCAAAATCCAAGGGCCGGCGCGGATCGAAGTTGAGGAAGGGCTGCCAGTTGACATCGCCGCTTATCCGGGCCGCGATCCAACGCTCGTCCTCGTTGCCCCACCAATTGTTAATCGCCTGCAATGGTTGATTCGTTTGATTATCGAGCAGTTGCTCGCCCTCCTGGACGCCGTTCAAGACCAGCCGCGACGGCACCACGCTCCCCTCCATCCGCATGGCCAACGCATTGCGGAAGAATTGATTGCGCACAATGCGCGGGCGCGCACTTCTAGTCCAAAGGCCCACTTCGTGATTGTACAGCTCGTTGTCCTCAATCTCGACTTCTCGCGTCTCCACGCAGTATATCCCAATCCCGCCGGTAAACGAATTGCCCGCTATCTTGCCGCTAGTCCCCCGCCCCAAGACCAAGTTAGCCGCCGCGGGCGCAGCCGAGCCGTTGGAACTAAAACGGGTATCGAGCAACGACAAAAAACCCCCCTCGCGCCAGATGCCAGCGCGGCCATTGCCGTGCAACTCAGCTCGGTTTATCCGCGTCAGGCCTGGGCCAGCGATCCAAATGCCCACGCCCCCTGCTTCCTCAACGCGCACGCGATCTAAGCGAATCTCCTCTTCAACCCTTGCTAAGCGAATGCCGTCCGCCCGGACGCGGCGGATGGTCACATCTTCCAAGGTAGTAGCGTGGTCCATCTTCTCAGACCATAGACCATAGTAGGCATGGTCAATGAGGACGCGGCGCAAATAGGCCGTGGCCGTTTGGTGTAGCACGATGCCGTGCCAATCGCCGGGCTGTGGATCGGCGGCGGCCGAGCCAAAGGCGGTTTGCTCCTGCCCCACAACGCCGATGAAGAGATCGCCGTACACTATCAACTCCACGCGCGCCGTATCCACACCCGTAGCCAGCGCATCCGGCCCCACCTGCACCTGCGCGCCAGCGCGGATATCGAGAGACCCTCCGGGCAAAACGGTCACGTCGCCGACAATCTCAATGCGGTCGCGCCAGATTTCCGCGTCGGCAATCGGCCCGGCGCGACGGGGGTCTTGCAGCTTGAGATCGGCCACCATCTGATCCCCTGAGCGGCGGATATTAGTCACGCTAATCCCCGTTGTCGAAGCCGGGTTGGACGCGGCCCAGAAGTCGGTAAATTGCTCGCCGTCAAACACGTCGGTGGCGTCTCCGAGGTTGCCGCCAAAATCCGTGCGATAGCGCTCGTCATGCGCCCAAAAGTCGAGATTGTCGCGACCGCTAAACGGGGCGGCCTGGCGGCCCAAGGGGAAGCCCGCATCGCCAAAAAGCCCATCGGCGCAGACTAAATCCACCTGTTTAGTGGCTTCCATATTATTGCCATTGCGCGTGGGATTTACGCGCCAGATCAGCAAGCCCTCGCCGGGCAGATTGCGCTCGTAGTAGCTGTGCTGGCGGCTGCGGAACTCTACGAGAAAAAGGTGCTCGGCCGGCGCAGACGCGGGCAGCAAGTACACCGCGCCGCCCGCGTTGACATCGGCAAAAACCACGTCGTCTTGGTCCTCACTCAGCACTTTGAGCTGTTGGTTGTTTACCCCCAGCCAACCGAGCCGCCCCAAGCTCCACGCGCAAAAAGGATTGGGGCCATCTACCTCGCCCCAGCCGCGATTGCCGTGCCCCATTAAGCCCCAATAGCCAATGCCACCCGAGTCGTCGCCCGGCTCGGAGCCAGGATCGAGGTCGTACAGATCGGGCAGGCCCAGAAAGTGGCCAAACTCGTGGGCCATGCTGCCCACGGCCTCGACCAAAGACCGCCCGCGCTGCACAGCACCACTTTTCGAGCGCACCCGGATGAAACCGCCGCGCCGGGCGCGGTCTTGGCTCACAAAATCGTTGCCCAACCCGAGCCGAGCAACGCCCGTGGCCTCTTCGACGATAAAGCCCGTTGGGGACGAGGCCGAAACAATAAAAATAAAATCCACGTAGCCATCGTCGTCGCCAGAGTTAGGCACCCCGTCGGGACCATCGTTGTCGTAGCGGCTAAAGTCCACATCGGCATCAACGGCTTGGATGATCTCGCGGGCAAAGCGACCATACCCGCCCTCCGCGCCCACGTACGCGTCTGCATTGCGGCGAGACGCATACCAGCGGGGTAGCACCTCCCCGGTCAGTTCGAACTGACCGCGCGACATCTCGCGGTAGAAGTGAGTTAGGCTGCCCGGCTGCTCGGAGAAAATCTCCGCCGCAAAAGACGGGACCTCGCGGCCCAAGCCCCCCTCATCGGCAAAGTGCGCGAAGATGGTCAGCGCGTGGACGTGGCCGGTTTGGGGGGTGACGTCTTGCAGGGGAGCCGCACCAACTCCTACGGCCGCGAACCAAGCGGCGACGAGCGCATTTTTGACAGCCGATTTAAGCATCAAGCTCAGGCGGGGCGGATTAAGCGGCTCGCTTTTCGAGCAAAAACAAAAATTCGCGATTAACCTCACTCGCATCTTGCGTCCATTCATGCGTCCATTTCATATCCGCCATGACGTTCTTCTTGTATTTGATCTCGACCACATCTAGAAGCCTGCCATGCCTGCTCAAGACGTCGTCCAATTCTTGGGCTGTTGCCCGACCGCCTGAGCTATAGGACAAGATCGTCCAGCGCGCTGGCGTGGCCTCGATGAGTTGCTCAATGGCCTCGACGGCTTTGAAGCGGCCTCGCTCACTCCGGCGAAACTCCTCAAAGGCAGATACAGCGACTGAGTCCGCTGTGTCGCAACGCCGATTGGCCTTGCCAAAAAGGTCGGGTTTGTCAAAGAGCACAACGCTCGTCCAAACGTGGTAATAAGCGGCATAACGCACGCGCGATGGCGGCATTTTCTCGTTATTCGACCCATACGGCGGATCGAAATACGCCAGATCAACCGCGACATGGGGTACTAAGTCCAAAATGTCGCGTTGGAATACTTGGTGTGGCAAAGACGATGGAACGACGTGGGGGATGTCGAGGACGAGGTCTCCATAGGAGCGAGGCGACCAGTCTTTGAGGTACGAGGCAAAGTGCCCTAGGCTGCTGTCGACGCGATCTAGGGCCAACATCAGACTCGTCAGCGCCACGGACTTAGCGACAGGATCGAGCGCAAGCACTTCGATCTCCTGCCGGATGGCATCGAGCTTGCGCGTATTGTGTATTTGCCAAGGCTTCTTGCGGCCATCGCGTTGGATGGCACAGCCGCCGTTGGGCTGTCCGCCGTAGTGCTGCGTGAACCACCCATCCACTGGCGGCACGGCATTGAGATGATCGATAAGCGCCTGATATTCCTCGCATTTCTTCTTGTTAAGCAGATAGCACGTGCCGAACACCTTGGACCACGCGGCAAGGTCGTTGCAGATAACCGTATAACCACGACGGGCGAGGGCCTGCGATACCCGCGTCGTACCGGAAAACCCGTCCAAAATGGTCTTGGCCTCTACTTTTGCGACCATCTGCAAGATGTGCGGGAGCAGCTTCAGTTTGGACCCAGCGTACTTGATACCCTCTGTGCGAGGGACATCTACGATGATGTCGCCAAAGAGCGTCCGTTGTGTCACCTCGCTATCCCCGATCCGCGCTGCAATCGCGCAATATCTTTTTTGATCTCTGCCAAGGCCGCTGTGTGTCCAGCCCGCGACGATACCACTGCATGAGAAAACAGCTTGACGAGTAACTTTTCCTCCTACCTCTTTCGCGATATGAGCGGCTTCACTCATTGCACGGTTGTAGTCGAATTTTGCCAACGTGAATGGAGCGAAAGTCGTCCATGTATTGATTGATGAATTCGGCAATTGCTATCTCAGCCAAGTCGCCGTGCGTTTTGTTGCCAATAAGACGCATAGTAAAGACATTGCTGAGCGTAGTCGCGATCAAATCTGGATGTTTGCTGATTAATAGCTTCAGGCGATCAGTGAAGTCTTTATAGGGGTTGGGGCCGTTCACACGGAGCCTTTAACTACTGAAAATGTCGATAGTTAAAAAAGGGGCTTATATACAATGATGCCCAAAGGGTTACGTTTTTAGACTTTTTGTGGTATAAGATAATGAAGCACTAACACCGCTAAGCGGTGCCGCGGTTTGCTTCATCACTTCCAAAGAGAAAGGGACAGGGGGAACATCAAGGATGGCTTCCTGTTGCCTGTATATTTATTGACCGCGGCGAGGATGTTACTCCTCGCCGCGGTTTGCTTATCACTTCCAAAGCCTGCGGACTTTGAGGATAGCCGGGATAACAACGGCTAGTACCTCAAGTGCTTTGAACATCGGCTTCAGCTTAAAAGCCAAGGTTAGCATAGCAAACTCCTTTCTGGTTAAGGGTGGGATGGATGCGATAGCGTTCTGTAGAACCCATCGCCTGAGTTATCCACAACTCCCTCACAACCAGATGGGGAAGTGAAAGCTGGCATACAATAATCAATCACATACAGCAGTTCAACTTTTTTTAGCCCTGAATGGACATAAAGGAATTGACTTTGTTATATAAGTTCTTTTGTTTTATAGTAGTTACGAAATAAAGGGATTTATCATGACAAAGAAGAGAAGCGGCCCCGGACAGTGGTTTCGCAAGGGGCTAACGTTGGCGGATGTGCTCCATATGTTCCCGGATGACGCTACGTCAGAGGCATGGTTTGCCGAAACGCGCTGGCCTAATGGGCCTAGGTGTCCGCACTGTTCATCTGATTGTGTCCAGTCTGGGGCTGCCCATAAGAGTATGCCTTACCGCTGCCGCGACTGCCGTAAGCGGTTCAGTGTCCGCACAGGCACAGTCATGGCCAACTCCAACCTAGGCTATCAAACGTGGGCTTTGGCGATCTACTTGATGACAACAAGCATCAAGGGCACATCCAGCATGAAGCTGCACCGCGACCTAGGAGTCACCCAAAAGACAGCGTGGCACCTAGCACATCGTATCCGAGAGACATGGCAAGAACAGCAGTCGCCACTAGAAGGTCCTGTCGAGGCTGACGAGACCTATATCGGTGGCAAGGAGACCAACAAGCACACTCGTAAGAAACTGCGGGCAGGACGTGGCACCGTTGGCAAGATACCCGTCGCTGGCATCAAAGACCGACTGACCAATCAGGTGCGAGCCGAGATAACACAGCCAGCCACTGGCGACATGATTAAGGCATTTATCAAGCGTCACATCAACCCTGAAGCACTCCTCTACACCGATGAGAACAGAGCCTATATGGGTCTCCCCAACCATGAATCCGTCAAGCATAGCGTTGGCGAATATGTGCGCGACCAAGCCCACACCAACGGCATGGAATCCTTCTGGGCCTTGCTCAAGAGAGGATACTATGGCACCTATCACCAGATGAGCCCGAAGCATCTAGCGCGATATGTACGGGAGTTTGCTGGACGACACAACCAAAGAAAAGCTGACACCATTGACCAGATGACTAACATGGCCACTGGCATGATTGAAAGGCGATTGCCCTACAGAGCCTTAGTAGGACATGGGATTGAGTGATTAAAGAAGGAAGAAGCCGCTTCTTAGATAGCGAAAATCTTACCTCTTTCGCTGGTGCTTCTTGGAGTATTTCCATTCGCTAGCCTTCTTGGGCGAGGCAGTCAGAAGGGCCATAGCGATGTTCTCTGGCGTGTCTGGTATTGGCTCTGGCATCGGCAAACGCTGACGATTCTTGGGTTTACGGGGCACAGCCATGGAGAGCCTCCTCTCTGTCGTGAAGCTACCTAAAACAGTATAATCAAGGGCCACACCAAGAACAATCTTTATTTTAGGGCATCATTGTATATAATTCCCTTAAAAAAGATATAAGACTTCTATAAGGAGGCATATTTCAAGTTATCTGCGCTGTTAGCGCTTGTCAATATGACCTCGGCTCCAGTCGATCTGGACGCCGCCGTAGTGCCTCAGCCGTTGGTCGCGCTGGATGCGGTAGCGGCTACTCAGCCGCCAGCCGCCATAGGCGATCTCCACCAGCGCGTACCCGCGCCAGCCCGCATCGTAGAGCGGGCGAATGCTCACAGCCCCAGGCAGGTCCATCTCGTATTCGTAAATCCGCGTCCAATACGAGTCCGTGCGGAAGCGGCTCACGTGCAAGGTCAGCCAGCGGGTCTTAAACCGCACACTGCCCAACAGCCCCCACTCGGCGCGGGTGGCGCGGTGCCAGCGCACCAATTCGCCGCGCCCGCGCCAAGCCCCCCGCGCCAAGTCCAAGCGCCATTTGTGGCTGCGCTCTTGGATCAACCGCTCGTTTGCCCAGTGCGGCCGCAGGCGTCTCTGCCACTGCCCGTGCATAGCCCAGTGGCGACCCAACTGCCGTCGCAACTCGCCTCCCCAAGTAGCATACGTAGCTGGCACGGATATGAAGTAGGAACGCGCGGGCCGACGGTACACATCTACGTAGCCGCGCCAGCCCCGCCCGCTGACCTCAGCGACGACGCCCTGTTCGTTCTGCATGGCCGAAGTCCCCGGAGCCGCGCCAAAAAAGCTGTGGAATCCCGGCGCGTAGTAGCGGCCCAACGTCCGCATTCGCAGCCTCCCATACCGCCCTTGCAGTCCCCCGACCATCCCCCAGTGCCCCATCCCATCGCCAGCCACTTCCAACGCCGCTCGGCCCCGATCCCACTCCACGCGCATGTCCACAGCGCCCATGCGCTGTCCATCGCCAACAAAGCCCCAAGGCGTCCGCCCATTCCGCCGCAAGTCGATCTGGTGAGAAAAGTCCAAGGCCAGCAGGGTCGTGCCCCACTGCCAATGCTCGCCGCGCCAGTGCAACCGACCGCCGCCAGCGCGGATGCCCAATAGGTCGCGGCCAGCCATCTCGGTCGCAGTCACGTGATAGCCGCTCTCGGGCAGGGACTGCACCTGCCCCTGTTCGTCCAAGCGTCCATCCCGACGCGCCCACCCCCCGAGCAGCACCCCACTCCACGTGCGGCCATAGTAACGCCACGCCGCACCGCGCAGGGCATGATTCTCCCCGCTAGAGCGATACCCCAAGCGCCGACTGTCGCCCGCTGGCATCCTCGGCGCAATACTCCCACGCCGACTGCGCCCAAACACCAAGCCCGCACCCGTGCCGGGCCGCAGGTCGCCGACGACCCATTCGGCCCGCCGCCGCTGCACTCCGTAATAAAACGTCCTAAAATCGCTCCACCCGGACTCACCTGGATCGCGCTCGGCCAAGCCAAAAAACACCTGTCCGCGCACCGGCGCGACCTCCACCCGCTGATACAACTGCCACCGCTCCCGAGCCACTTCGGCCCCGCGCACTCGCCAGCGCATGGCTGCCGCGTCTAGCCCACCCAAGTCGTCCAACCGCTGCTCCAAATAGCCCGCGTCCTCTTCGCCCAAATCCTCTTGCGCCCACGCCGGGCCGACCAATACCAACACCCACAGTCGCCACATAGTGCTTCCTCCTTTGTCTGGACTCTTGCAATGATTGTGCCATGCAGCGCAGTCAGGGGCGGAGCAGTGGCGAGTATATCCTTTATCCACTATTCTGTTTCCTTTTTAACACACCTCCATCCCTTTTGCTCTACACGGGACTGGCATGTACTTTTGCAAGCCCATGCAAGGGACCGCCGCGATGCCGAATGAATCCAAATACAATTCCCCTCAGGTGCCAACGGCCTATAGAGGTCGTCAGTACCGATCTCGGCTAGAGGCCAAGTGGGCCGCTTTTTTTGATTTGGTGGGCTGGCCATACGAATACGAGCCGTGCGACCTCAACGGCTGGTTTCCCGCTTTCGCGCTCTGCGGCAAGAACCGCGACAGTGGGAATGCGATTATCCTCTGTGAGATAAAACCCATTACTAAGATTTGGATTGGTGTATTTATTGCCGCTATTATCATCTGCGGCCTTCTCCTTTTTCAGCAATATCAAACCACCCCCCCGGCCGAAACGTGGCGCGGGCTAACGGTCGCCCCCGAACAGCGCTGCACCCCCTACGCCCGGAGCGACTATCCCTACTCGTCATCGCTTGAGTCGCGCCTTGTTAAAACGCTGGGCAACCGCATCTACAGCCCCTATACCAAGCAAGTCTTCACAGACTTAAAGCAAACCCACATCGATCACATCGTCGCGATGTCCGAGGCTCATGACAGCGGCCTGTGCGCGGCACCTGATTCTACTCGCCGTGCCTTTGCTGCCGATCTACTGAACCTGACCTTGGCCAGCCCGGCAGTGAACGGGTGTAGAACGGGCGGCAAGTGCGCCAAGGACGCCGCCGAATGGCTACCGCCGCACAACCAATGCTGGTTTGCCGCCCGCATCGTCGAAGTGCGCCGCAAGTACCACCTCACCATTGATCGCCGCGAGGCCGCCGCCTTAGACCGCGTGTTGGCGGCTTGCCCTTCCACAGCTATGATCGGGCCAGAGGGCGATTTCGCAGTAGGGACCCTGCCCGACGAAACGCCGCCCGAGCCGGCAGAAGGCACCCCGCTTAGCCGGTGGGACGACAACGGCAACGGGCGCATCACTTGTAAGGAGGCACGCCGCCACGGCATCGCGCCAGTGCCGCGCAGCCATCCGGCCTATCCATTTATGCGCGACGGCGATGGCGACGGCATGGTCTGCGAATAACGGCTAGGGCAACGCTATAAGGAGCTAAACATGAAACTCACCACCTGTAACGAGTACTTCACCGACTGGCCCATTGAAGAGGTTTTCAACTACGCCGCCGATCTCGGATATGCCGCCGTCGAAATCGCCCCTTTCACCCTTGCCAACAGCGTCGAAGACATTTCCGCGTCGCGCCGCACCCAAATCCGCGCCGCCGCCGCACGCGCTGGCGTGGCAATCGCCGGCCTGCACTGGCTCTTGGCCAGCCCCGACGGGTTGTATATCACCCATCCCGACCCAGCCATCTACCAGCGCACCTGCGCGTACTTCAAGGAGCTAGTCCAATTCTGCGGCGACCTCGGCGGCCAAGTGATGATCATCGGCTCGCCCATGCAGCGCAACGTGCAGGCGGGCTGGGATTACCAAGAGTGCTGGAACCGCATGCGCGGGGCGTTTGAAGGCAGCTTGGAATTAGCCCAACAGCACGGGGTCTATCTCTGCATCGAGTCCCTGAGCAAAGACCAGACGAACATCATCTCCACCTGCGCCCAAGCGCGCAAAATGGTCGCCGAGATCGACCACCCGCACTTCCAGACTATGGTCGATGTGTGCTCCGGCTCGACCGAGGAAATTCCCGTTGCCCAGCTTTTGCGCGACTCCGGCGAGCACCTCTACCACGTCCACGTCAACGACGCCAACAAGCGCGGCCCCGGCTTTGGCAACACCGACTTCGCCAGCGTCGTCCGGACGCTCAAGGAGCTAAATTATCAGCGTTACGTCTCGGTAGAAGTGTTCGATTTTTACCCGGATCCGCGCACCATTGCCGCGGGCAGTCTGCACTACCTCAAGGGCCTTGCCGCCGGCCTAGACCTCCCTTGACAGTAGGGCCCTTTTTGCGAACTTTCGGGCTTTGACAACGAAAGGATTTCTCATGCCCAACTACACTTTCAACCACATCCATCACGAAGCCGTCGACGTCCACGCCGCGGTTGACTGGTACAAAAAGCTCTTCGGTGCCACCAGCGATCCGCCCTTTGAGCGCGGCGGCGCGACTTGGGTGCCGGTCCACATCGGCACCGTGCAAATCACCGTTACCGATCGCGAGTTTGCCGCCATGGAATTGGGGCGTTACCAAGGCTACGACCACATCGCCCTCGTCTCCGACGACTTCGATCAAACCCTCGCCGATATCGCCGCGCACGGCGTCGAAATCTGGCTGGGGCCGGTCGCGCTCGACGACGGCAACCGCATCGTCTTCATCAACGGCCCCGACAACGTCAAGATCGAACTGATGGAGCAGCGCTGAGTGGAAGTCCGTCCCTTTGGCTTGTGGCCGAGTGCGCTCTCGCCCGACGATCTCGCGGCCTCGATCCGGTTGTCCGACCTCGCTTGGGATGCCGATGGCCGCACCCTCGTCTGGCTCGAAGGGCGGGGGCCGCAAGGCGTCTTAGTCTGTCAAGGGCCTAACGCTGCGCCGCGCGATCTCAACGCCGCACTCTCAGTGCGGGCCCGCGTCGGCTACGGCGGCGGCGACTTCGCTGTCCATCGCGGCCAAGCGTACTTTGCCGAGCAGTCCGGTCGCCTCTATCGGCAGGCACTCGCCAGCGGGCCAGCGCAGCCCATTACCCCGGCCTTTGGCTATGCCGCCGCCCCCACGCCTGCTCCCTCGGGCCGCCATCTGGTCTATGTCCACCACTACGAGGACCGCGACTGCCTCGCCATAGTCGATGCCGCAGGAAGTTGTTGGCCGCAACGCCTCGTCGAGGGAGCCGATTTTTACATGCAGCCGACTTGGCATCCCAGCGGCGACCGGCTCGCCTGGATCGAATGGGACCATCCGCAAATGCCGTGGGACGGCACGCGCCTGATGCTGGGTCAAGTCGCCCGCCGCCGCAGCGGCCTACCCCAGTTGCGCACCGCCGAAGTGATTGCCGGCGACTTCGACACGGCCGTGGCTCAGCCCTACTTCTCGCCCGACGGCCGCTCACTCCTGTACACATCCGACCAGCGCGGGTACTCTCAGCTTTGGTGCCGCGATCTGGCCAACGGTGCGACGCGCTGCCTCAGTGAGGACGCGTACGACGTAGCTAACCCGGCTTGGCTCCAAGGCCGACGGGCATTTTCGCTGGCGGCCGATAACCGCACCCTGTATTTCGTCCGCAGTGAAAACAGCCAGCGCACCGCGTACCGCCTCGACCTCCACAGTGGTGCTCTCGCCAAGGTCCCGGCCCTAGCAAGCTATACCCACGTCGAACAAATCATCGCCGCGCCGCGCGGCAAGGGCCTCGCTTGTATTGCCTCGGCGAGCGCAGTCCCAGCCCGCATTGTCGCTGGCACCGCCGAGCAAATGCAGGTGAAGGCGCACGCGGCCACGGAGTTGCTAACTGCGGACGACCTCTCCGCACCGCAGCCCGTTTCTTGGCAAGCTGAAGACGCCACCCGCGTCTTCGGCCTTTATTACCCTCCGGCCAGCAGTCGCTTTTGCGGGCAGGGTCGGCCCCCGCTGATCGCGACCATCCACGGCGGCCCCACCGGCCAAGTCGAGACCTGTTTTGAAGGCCGCCACCAATACTTTGCCACCCGCGGCTGGGCCGTCCTCGACGTAGATTACCGAGGCAGCACCGGCCACGGACGCGCCTACATGACCGCTCTGCGGAACCAGTGGGGCCTCCTCGACGTAGCAGACGCCATCGGCGGCGTCCAA
This sequence comes from Candidatus Latescibacterota bacterium, assembly GCA_965116045.1. GTDB lineage: Bacteria > Latescibacterota > UBA2968 > UBA8231 > UBA8231. The sequence goes on from OZ220478.1 coordinate 1,184,025, forward strand.
CACCTCGTCGACAACGGGCTAGCCGACCCAGAACGCCTCGTCATCATGGGCGGCAGTGCTGGGGGCTACACGGTCTTGCGGGCACTCATCACGCGGCCCGGCTTTTTCCGCGCTGGCATTTGTCTCTACGGCGTGGCCAACCTCTTCACTCTCGCCGCGGACACCCACAAATTTGAGTCCTGCTACCTCGACTCCATGATCGGCCCCCTGCCCGAAGCGGCGGCGGCCTATCGCGCTCGCTCGCCAGTTTACGCCGCCGACCAGTTACGCGACCCGATCGCCCTCTTTCAGGGGGCCGACGATCAAGTCGTGCCCCCGGACCAAGCCGAGGAGATCGCGGCCTCGCTGAGCCGCCGCAATGTACCGCACGTCTATCACCTGTACGAAGGCGAAGGGCACGGCTGGCGCAAGCCCGAGACCGTGCGGGCCTTCTACCAAGCCGCCGAGGCTTTTCTCCGCCAGCACGTCCTCTTTGCCTAAAGCTCGCCCAAAGGAGCATCCCTTGCGCTACGAAACCGTCATCGGCATGGAAGTCCACGTCGAGTTGCAAACTGCCTCCAAGATGTTTTGCGCCTGCGCGGCCGATCACTTTCAGGTGGCGGCCAACACCCACATCTGTCCGGTGTGTACCGGCCAGCCCGGTGCCCTACCGGTGATCAACGGTCGCGCCGTCGAGCTGACGGTTATGACCGGCATGGCCCTTCATTGCCAAATCAAGCCTAGCAGCGTTTTTGCACGCAAAAACTACGTCTATCCCGACCTGCCCAAAGGATACCAGATCTCGCAGTACGAACAGCCCCTGTGCGAGAGCGGTTGGATCGCAATCAACGGCGAGAGTGGCCCCAAGCAAATCGGCGTCGTCCGCGTCCATCTCGAAGAAGACACTGGCAAGCTCCAGCACACCGGCCACTCCAGCCTGATAGACTACAATCGCGCCGGCGTACCGCTAATGGAAATCGTCACCGATTCCTCGCTCCGCTCCGCCGACGAGAGCTATGCGTACTTGACCCAAATCCGCCAAATCGTCCGCTATCTAGGCGCGTCCTCGGGCGACATGGAAAAAGGGGCCATGCGCTGCGAAGCCAACATTTCGATCCGGCCCGCCGGCAGCCAAAAATTGGGCACCAAGGTCGAGGTCAAAAACCTCAACTCCTTCCGCGCAGTGCGCAGCGCCATCGCCTATGAAGCCGAACGCCAGCAACGCATCGTCGCAGCCGACGGCCACGTCCAACAAGAGACCATGGGCTGGGACGAGCGCACCAATACAACCCGTCCGCAGCGCAGCAAAGAGACCTCAGACGACTACCGCTACTTCCCGGAGCCAGACCTGCTCGTCGCGCAGTTAGACGACGAGTGGATCGCCCAAGTCCGCGCCCGCTTGCCCGAGTTGCCTGCTGCCAAAGCCGCGCGCTTCGCCGATTCTTACGGACTCAACCCCCAAGAGATCGCCGCTTTGGTCGAGGACCATGCCGTGGCTGAGTACTTTGAGGAAGCCGCCCAGCTACAAGGAGCAGACCCCAAGCAAGTGGGCCACTGGATCACCGGAGAAGTTTTTCGCCGCCTCAACGCCGAGGGTCGATCGATTGAGGACGTCGCGGTCCAGCCGACTGCGCTCGTCGAGTTGCTCGCTTTAGTCAAAAAGGGCACAATCAACCAAAACGCGGCCCGCGAAGTCTTTGGCCAACTGTGGGAACAGGGCGGCTCGCCCGCCGAGATTGTCGCCGCGCGCGGATTGGGGCAAATCTCCGACAGCGACGCACTAGACCAAGCGGTAGCCGAAGTGATCGCGGCACATCCCGCCGCCGTCGAAAAAATCAAGGGCGGCAACCACAACACCGTGCAATTTCTGATGGGTCAAGTAATGCGGGCGACGCGGGGAAAAGCCAACCCGCAACTCGTGCAAGAATTGTTGCGCAAGCAGTTGGAGATATAAAGATACCGCCGCGCCGTCTTCTCGTTAGTGCCGAGTGCGCACACCAGTTTAGAACCATTCCAAGTCTGGCCGTGGTAATGACTCAGCATGGTCCAGAAGCGACGCAGCGTTTCTGCCGGAATGTTAATCCCCAACTGCGGGATGTCTCTTTCGAGAAAGGTTGCGACTAAAGCCTCCCGCCACCGCGCACTGGCGCGGTCCGAAGTGGCCAGATAGGAACGCGGAAAGCCGCCCCGCAGCCAGAGCAAGTCGCGGTTTTCCACTCCGATCTCTGCGAGCACAAATCCCGCAACGGAAACAAACAGCACCCGCCCGGCCGAGGTCTCAGAAACGCCTTTTATTAAGTCCGGCGACGCACTGTTCAACAAGAGGAAGCGAGCCGGATTTTTCGGGCGATCTACCAGCGGTCGCAAGACGGAAAATAGTTCGGGTAGCCGCTGTACTTCATCTAATACGACGAGCCCATCGCGAAATCACGCCTCTCTCAGCGCACCAACGCCAAACGCCCCACCGCAACAAACGAATCCGCCACCAAGCGATAGAAGTAAACCCCCGAAGCCACCACTCGCCCATCTTGGTCGCGCCCATCCCAAACGAATCTATAGCGGCCAGCCGCTAATGGCCCATCCACGAGGTGGCGCACGGGCCGTCCCAACGCATCGTAGAGCACCAGCGCACTCGCTGTCGCCTTCGGCAGATCAAACGACAACGCGACCTCGGCGTTGAAGGGGTTGGGATAGGCCGGATGCAGCGCAAAGTCAGCGGGTAGCGCCACCGCCTTGGACGACCCTTCCGCCCCCCACGCCACCGCCCCCTCGATCTGCGCGGCAATAGCTGCGCTGTCAGCCCCGCTCCAGTAGTTGCCTTGGGCGTTCAACTCCTCGGCAGCCAAATTCTCAATGGCCGTGGTATTGTTGGCAAAGGTGTTGCCGCCAATCGCCGTCGGCACCCGGGGGCCTGCGACCCGGATGGCCACTGTATTGTCCGCAAAATGATTGCCGAAGATGTGCGGCGCAGAATCCGCGGATTGAATAGCCGGCGTCCCACGAACAAACTCGCTGGCGCGAATCTCCAGCGACTCCACGCCCGTCAACTCCAAACCTCGGCCCCCGACAAACGAGCCCATTTCAATCGCGCCTCTCGTCCCCGGCCCCAAGCGCAGCCCCGCGGCAACATGCGCCCTAAACGTCGAGTTCCATATCTCCACTAGCGACCCGGCGATTTCGGCACCCGCGCGCAAGTTGCGCTCCACCAGCACCTGCGCCAGCGCCAAGCGCGTTGCCCCTCCAGCGCGCAAGCCGTCGCCTTGGTTGGCGACGAGGCGGCTGTTGTGCAATTCCACCTCTCCCTGCCACTCTGCCAAATCCATGCCGTGCCCGGTATTTCGCTCAATCTGCGACTCCCACATCTCAAGGCGCTGGCCGCGCCCCCCGATGGCCCGCACTCCAGCCCGTGGATCGTCCGGGTCGAGGCGACCATTGTCAATTACAGCGACGCGGATGGCCTCTAAGGATGTGTTGTTGAGCAGGATCCCCTCTTGGCCGTTGCCCTCAATCGCGACGTTGCGCAACGCGAGTTGCCCGCTACCTGCTATGAACACGGCTGGGCCGGCAATGGAGGTAAATTCGCTCCGATCTACCTGTGCTCGGCCATTGAGCACCAACCGCAGGCCGTTGCCGCCACTTTCGCGTACCGCAGAGTCGGCAATGCGCAGGCTCGTCGACTCGTCAATCTCGCCGCTGAAGGCAAAACCCGTGCGCGTTAGCTCGGCGTGCTGCACCTCGACTTGAGCACCCGGCAGCACGCGAATGCCATACCACAGGCCGTCGTTATCTGGGCCGGGCTCGGCGGTTAGCTGCGCCCGTTGGCCGGCCATTCCCTCAATCGTCAATGCGCCTTCGACGATCAACTCAGCGAAGTCCGGGGACGCGCCGCGGCGACTCAGATCAGAGCGGTCAAAAGACACGCTACTCGGGCCGATGTGCAATTCGGCCCCGAGCGGCACCACCAAATCCGCGTACACAGTCTGCTCGTCCAGCCACTGCGTCCGCCCCGGCGGCAAGCGAAAACCGACGATCCCGCGATGGGCGTGCTCAATGACGATGGCCGCCGGATCGACCGCTTGGCCGTTGAGCAGGTAAATACCCGACCAATCCAAGGGGCCGGTGCGCGCCGCGCCCGACGCAAACGATGTCCCCGCGCCGATTTTGAGCTCGCCATAGACAATTAACTCACTCCGATCTGGATCAAACCCCGTGCCCTGTGCATCGCCACGGGCAAAGCGGATCTCTGCCCCAGCCTCAATGGTCAGCGTGGCACCCGGCAGCACGATCACGTCCCCGTCCAAATCCACCTGACCCGCCCACATCGCATCGCCGGCAATCTGGCCGGGGCGTTGCTGCCGCACCACATCGACGACCATCGCGGCCCCTTGTGGGCGGATATTGTCGATGGCCACGCCCAGCGGCAAGTTCCGTGCAAAGCCCGCGTGGCCGCTGAAGGCCGGATTCGTGTCCCAAGCGAAGCGGCGGAATCGCACGCCGTCAAAAGGGTCGGTCGCATCGCCTTTGTTGCCATTGTGGGCTGAAGAATACGCTGCGTCCCGCGCCCAAAAGTCGAGATTGTCCCGTCCTTGCACGGCATCGGGCTGGCCATTGGGAAAGCCCCGGTCGGCAAACAGCCCATCAGCGCAGACTAAATCAACCTGTTTGTGGCGCTCTTCGTCGTTGTCGGCCTGCTCGTCTATGTGCCAGATGAGCAAGCCATCTTGCGGGATATTGCGGTTGTAGTATGAGCCATCGGCGCGCCGGTATTCCAGTAGGAAGTACTCGTCTTGGGTCAGGGGAATTTTGTACGCCTGACGCTCGCTGAAGATCTCGCCGATCGCCAAGCCGACGACGCTCTCTTCCACTTCCACCACCTCGATCCAACCGAGCGCGGCCAGCGACCACGCCGAAAAGGCATTAGGGCCATCTTCCACGCCCCAACCGAGCGTCCCCCAGCCCATGAGCCCCCAATTGCCGATGCCCGCAGAATCTTCCGCCGGGTCCAACTCGGCCACGGTCAACGCCGTCTGATCGAAGAGATCGGGCAATCCCAACACGTGCGCGAACTCGTGGCACATCGTCGAGGCCGTAATGCTGAAGGTGTGGCCCCGCTGCGTGGTGCCGCCAAAACCCGTGAAGCGACTCCGCACCCGCACAAAGCCACCGCCGGCTGCCGGATCGCCGCTAATGTAATCGGTGTCTAGCCCCAGACTGGCGATGCCAGTGGCCGAGGCGATGAAGAAATCGCGGGGAGCAGTATGCAAGTTGATGAAGACGATATCGACATATCCGTCGTCGTCCCCTGAGTTGGGCACTCCGTCGGGGCCATCGTTGTCAAAGTGCCCAAAATCGGCATCCGCGTCGGCTGCCGTGAGGACCTCCAAGTTGAAGCGCCCGAATTGGCCTAGGCTTCCTGGGACCTCGGCCAGATAGGTCTGGGCACTGTCGCGAGAGCGATAGCGCCGCGGCAACACCTGGCCATCAACGTGAATCCGCCCCCCCGACATCTCGCGGTAGAAGTGGGCAAAACTGCCGGGTAACTCATCGTCGAAAAGGCCGTTGGCCCACGAGGGCGCAGTGGTAGGCGCATCCTCATCTTGGAACTGCGCGAAGATAACTAATGCACTCAGGTGCTCCGGCGTCTGCCCAACCTGTGGCACCGCCGACTTCAACGCCGCACAGGCAAACTGGGCCGCTAGGGCTTGGGATGGGAGGAGGAGGAGAAGGAACCATCGCCGCAACATGAAGGATGCTCAAATCGCCAAATCAAACGGCAGATCGCTGATGTCGCGCAAGCGCCGACCGGACATCAGCGTATCCAGCAACTCAGCATCCGAATCGCTATCTGCAACGGCTTCTACTAGTTCGCGCAACGCAAAATGGTAAATGCAGTCTATGTCACCCGTGCCGTAAGCCAGCGACGCGATTCTCCACGGCAAGGGTTCGCCAATAACGACGACAATGTGCGGCGTCCGGCCTTTGCGGTTGCGCACCAAGTTCAATCCCTCCGTCCGGGCATTTTGTGAGCCGTCACTGCGAATCGTCCATTTGCACGAAATGCTGGCGTGCAAAATGTCCACTTGCGAATTCGTCCGTCGCAAAGGCGTATACGTGGCTGTTTCGCCTTGGCCCAACAACACGTCGTTTTCATTGATCAGCTCGTCGGCAATCGGCTTCCGACAAACGACAATGTCAGGCGTAACGATGTAATCGCCGAAGACAATTCGCAATTGCTTGTGCTCTGCCATCGCTCGCGACACCTCGGACAAATGCTGGTATTGCTCGTAATCACCTATATTACCGCCTAGCGAGAATTCCCATTCACCCGGACGCAGATGATCTAGTAATCCGAATGCGTCGCGGAGGAAATCCTTAGTCGCTGTCTCGAATCGGTGCCCTGCCGTTTGTCCGGCTAGTCTTTCAGTCTTCACTAGGAATCCGATAAGATCAATAACTCCCCTGCCGATTCTGACACTTGCCGCACTCGCACGATCAGCATTGCTGGGGATACCAGATTCGTTTTGGCGCAGGACCTTATCGCAAATCTGGCGATGATATACGCATCGCAGTCGTTCGCTCCTGCCCGACATTACGGTTTCACCAACCCAATGACGTACTCTTCGTGCATTCGCTGTTCAATCTGCGAGTGTCGCTTGCTGCCCCAGCGCGCTGGCATCATGCGCTTGTCGCGGTCCAAGCGGCGGACGCCGATCCCCGCTAAGTCAAAACCGACGTTTTGGCCAATAGCGGCGAGTCCCTTTTGCGTCTCAACATCCATACCGCGTAACTGCGAGGTGCCGACGACAATCACGGCCGCCTTGCCTTTTTTTAAGACCCGCTTCATCTCTGCAATCACAGCGGACATTTCGCCGAAATACCGACGCAAGGACACCGCTTTTCTCGCGTCTCGTTCAGCCAGTTTGGTCAGCATTTTCTCGCATTGCTCTGGCAAGCGCTCGCACTCCGCGCCGGACGCGGCATCGTGCCCCAAATACTGGGTGCGTATTTTGGTGAGATCGGCTACTTTCCAGCCAAACCACACCAGCGAGAACTTGTGCGCTCGCATGTAGTCTATCGCATTGTTGGCATAAGGCGGCGACGTTACAATCAAATCAACGCTCGCAGGTGCCAAGCCAGTCTGATCCGCGCTGGTCGCTCGAATCTGAATAGGGACGTCCGCTGTCCGGGACTGCAAGCGACCGCTATCGTATGCAGCGAGATTGCGTTCTAAACGCTTGGCAAATTCAGCGAACGCCGAGTTGGGTTTTTTGTTAGTATCTCGGTGGGGGCGCGTATGCGCTAGATCGCGCGCCAATGAGACCCCTCCAGATTTAGCGATAATTGTAGAAGAAAAAACTACCTTGAGAAAATCTCGCATCCTTTCCTGCGCCAGTGGCGTTGCCGAGTTCTCCGAATGCGCGGGAACGGACTCAATGTGCTGCAAAAGCGCGAGTAACTCCAACTGCTGCTGTGGCAGGAACCAGTAGTTGACGAACTCCGCAGTCTTCTCATCAAAGCGCCGATTCAATTCCCGTTCCAGCGCAGCGTGGTTTTGCCAATAGTCGCGCTTGGCCGCGGCGATAATTCGATAGCCAATTTGCAGTGTTTTCACCGCTTCGACAGGAGTCAGCTTAGCCGCCGCAATCATTCGTGCCAACGGATCAATATCGCAACCGACAACGCGACGCCCTAGCCGCATAGCTTCCACCAGCGTCGTCCCAGAGCCAAGCATCGGGTCGAGAACTACATCTTCTATATCCGAAAGATGCTCAATGAAAAATTGAGGTAATTGCGGCGGGAACTTGGCGGGAAATGGATGCCAACCATGCGAGGCATACTTGCCGTCGGTGCCGTGAAAATCCAAATTGGCACCCAACGTTTCTCGTAATGCGTCGAAGCAATTAACAGCACCCATGCGTCTTTCCTCTCAGTCCACCGCAGCGCAATTTCAGAAACTCGTATTCGGGTTCATTAATAAAAAAATCCTCTTCGACAGTTCCAAGTTTTTCAACCGTCGCCCTGATAGCGTGCTCCGATTGATCGATACCGATCCAGTGTCTATTGAGCCGTTGAGCGGATTTTAACGTCGTTCCCAAACCACAGAAGCAGTCCAAGACAATACTTCCCGCATTAGAAGAGGTACGAATAATTAAGTCTAATAATTCAGCGTTTTTCTCCGTTGGATATACTGGATATTGAGGGTCTTTATATTCCCAAATGTCTTGTACTCTCTTACCTGCTCTTTCGTCTGCAAATACTACTTTTCTTGGATTGCCCGTCGCCGACCATTCTATCAGGCCGTCTTTGTCCCACTTTTCTAACGTCTCGACATCGGTTCGCCAATGTCGGCCTTTGGGCGGCAGTAGGCCTCTAAACGGCCGATTGGATTTTCCGCGCTCAGTTTCTCCCGGCGCATGAATCGGGACCGTAGTGTAGCGCCTGCCTCGTTTGTCTATTTTCGGGAACAATCGCTCTATATCTTGTGTCGAGTACTTTTTTTTTGGTTCATTCCAGATGGGATGCGCTGTTTTGCTATAAAACAAAATAGTGTCTTTTAAGTTGCCATATCCAAGCCGCTTAAAGTTCTTGGGATTACATTTTATGCGCGTTATGTCGTTTCTGAAATTGGCCATGCCAAATACTTCGTCCATCATCACTTTTACATAGTGCCCGATTTTACAGTCGATGTGAAGGTAAATAGAACCGCGATCAGACATAAGCTCTCTCAACAATACCAACCTTTCTCGTAAAAACTCGACTAATTCAAAACCCGTCAAGCGGTCGGTATATGCCACAACGCCACGACGTGAATTACTAACTGTCGAAGCGCGATCTTCTGTAATGGTAAAATTACTACCCGTGGCAAAAGGCGGATCAATGTACACTAAGTCTATTTTTCCTTGCAGATTTCTCTCTCGCAAGAGGTAATTTAGGGCCTTGATATTATCTCCTTGTATAAGCAGATTTACAAACATATACCTCCTTTCATATTTGGTAGCCGCATTTGCATACACGCCTTGAAAGCCGGCAATTTCCCCGTAAAACGTTTGATCGTCGAGAATCTCGTATGTAGCGCACCTCATCGCCGATTGAATATAGACCATTAGCATAGAATGCTCACTTTCAAGGTCCATTTCATAGGGACACTGAGAATACTCATCTTATGGAAAAACGCGCCAGTGCCGACCCAACGGCCTACATCAAAACTTATCGCTCGGCATCTGCCGGCATTCGCGGATGAATGCTGCGGCTTCGTGGCCATAGGTGAGAAAGGGATCGTCGAGGCTGAGGAATTTATCGTCGCCCACGCAGATGGAATCCCAATCGATTTGGTAGCGCGTCTTCTGGTCGGTCAGCGCTCTCATCACGCAGGAGCGGGCGCTGGCGCGGGTATCAACCGGGGGATGCGTGATGGCTTGATTAATCTGCTCGTCGCTAACAACTCGCTTGACCATCCCGCGCTCGTACAGATCAAAATAGAGGCTCCGCCCCGCGTTGAGATTGTGGTATTCTAAATCCAAACTTTGGATCCAAGTATCCTGCCAATCCAAACCCTCTTCCCGCATGAAGTACTCCAACAGCCACTTCTTAGCCACCCAATCGACGCGATCGACCAAGCACTGAGGATCGTGCTCTAAGGCGTCAATGACAAAGCGCCACTCGTCCAACACCCAGTCGCCCTCTTCGTCCCGGCCGCGCAAATGGTGCTCGGCCAAGTCGAGATACGCGCGCTGGATCTCCGTCGCCGTGGTGTAGCGACCATCCTCTAGCTGCACTTCCCAGCGATAGGTCATGTCGCGCGAAATGTCGCGGATGGCTTGCACCGGATCGAGGAGCTTGATGTCGTCGCAGATCACGCGCTCTTGCTCTTCCAAAAGCTGCAACACCAAGGCCGTGGTCCCCACCTTTAGAGCCGTGGCGTACTCCATCATATTTGAGTCGCCCACCAACAGGTGCAAGCGGCGGTACAGCCCCCAATCGGCCAGTGGCTCGTCGCGCGTGTTGATGATCGCCCGGCTGAACTGAATCCACTGGTAGATCTCAGTGACGATATGGTCGGCCCGCTGCGAGAGTTGAAATTCAACGCTTTCGTCTTCGGCATTGCCGTACTCGAAAATATCCTTGTGGCAACCCACGCGGCCAGCACCGGCGAATATCTGGCGGGTGACGAAAAAAGGCAGCATGGTCGGCAGCAGCACTTGCGAAAACGGCACCTCTCGCCGCACGAGATAGTTTTCGTGGCAGCCAAACGTAGCCCCTGTGTAGTGGTCGATGTTGTTCTTGAAAAAGGCCGCGCTATCGGCCAAGCCAAGCTGCTCTAGCGCACGCTGCACCAATCGCTCACCGGCCCGATCAGTAGCCACCAAATCAAAAAGCCCAGTGCATTCCGGAGTGGCGTATTCGACGTGGCCCATGTCGATGTACAAGCGCCCGCCGTTAAAAAGAAAGCCGCCGTTGCCGGGCGGCTCGTCTCGGCCCCGATAGTGCATATCGACAAGGCCCAATACATCGCGATAGAACACGCAATCCTTGACCTTTATCGACACAAAATCGGGACTCAAAAAGGGATCCGAAGCCGGCGGCAGACAACCGTACTCGGTTTCCAGCCCGTAGATGCGACCTTCCATACTAGACCTCGAAGTAAGAGGCGAGGGGCTCGGCTAATTGTTCCGCGGTGAGCAGGCGGAACTTCGACTTGGCGGTGCGCTCGCGGTCGAGTACGGCGGCCTCGACTCTCAGCCCCGGCAAACCGCCTTTTAGAAAATCGCGCACAGCCTCTGCGCTGGGCACCTCTCCACCGCGGGCGTCGAGCGTCAACCGGCCCAATCCCCACACCTCCAACGCCGCACCCAAGGCTTGGTCGAGGGGCAGCTCGGGGCTGGTCTCTTGCAATTGTGCCGTCATCGCCTGTGCGCTCTCAGCGTTGCCGCTGATGGCCGCCGTTTTACCACTCTGGGCAAAAGATCCATCGGCGTCAATGGTAGAAAAGGCGTCGCCGCTGCCGGCCGGATCTAGCTCGGCCATCAGCACCCGGGCGATAAACGGCGAGCGAAACAGCTCGTCGAAAGACGCTTTCATCAGCGGGCCAATGCCAAAGCTGACCAATCGCTGCAAGGTCACGTCGTTGGCCGACAAGTTGAAGCCGTCGAGATGGGCGATGTCGATAACGGCTTTGCGCAACTTTTCGATGTCGGCCGGGTGCCCCACAGCCGCAAAGGCAATCTCGTCGTACACCTCAAAGAGCTTGCGCGGGCCAGGGGTAGCCGTCAGCAGCAGCACCCCGTCGGCATATGTCGTGCCCACCACCGGACTGCCGCCCGCGAGCTGATCTTCCACGTACTCGCGGCGGTTGTTGATAGCTTCAACCCAGCGATAAGGTTCTTCCAACATGCCTCTCAAGCCCTTTGGTAGAGCGCGGCCAAATCCGCTTCGGGCACAATGTGCAAGCCCGTGGCCGTCACCTGTACGACCTGCGGGAAAATGTGCGCGGCCTCGCGGAAGCCGCCAGTAGCCGTGTCGTATTCAGCGGCGGTCTCCAGCATCTTGAGCACCAACTCGACGGCCTGTTCTCCGGCCATTGCGCGCAGCGGCTGCGGCCCCCAGCGGTTTTGGTAGTACAGCGCACCGCGCACGATGTGGGCGCCCGACCCAGTGGCGCAGAAATCCACGCACTCGAACTCGGCCCCCAAAAGGTCGTAAAAGAAAATTTTGCCCTCGGCGGCCGGGTGGTCAAAGGCCGCGAAAATCGGCACCACAGCGCCAATCCCCTGCATGGCCAGCGGCAAATTCTGGCGCAATAGCCGCGACAACGTCCGCACCTTGCCGTCCAAGCTCAGTCCTTGGAGCTGGCTACGGCGGTAGTACTGCACCGACATTTCCAACATCCGCGCAATGTCCCACGCCACAGCCGGCGAGCCGGCAATGGCCATGACTGCTTCGTCGTCGATGGTCAGCACTTTGTCGGCGCGGTCGTACACCACCGAGTTGCCCATGGTGGCGCGGCGATCGCCAGCCACCACCACCCCGTCGGCGCAGCGCACTGCTACAATCGTGGTGCCCTCGACCGGCTGCAAGGACGTTGCTGGAGCGGCAACCGGGGCGACGGGCAAAACCCCTCGCTCCTTGAGCAAGTCGAGGAAGTCGCAGCTTTCCATCGGCAGCTATTGGCCGGTGCGCTGGCGGTAGCGACGCGCTTGGTTGGGATCTACGCGACGCATCCGCTTGAGGATGTCGTCTGTGCTGGGGCGCTCAACCCGAGGCCGGCGCGGGCCGGTATCGGGGCCATCGTCGTTGTCGTCGAGCGGCTTGGTCGGCCGGGGCGCACGCTCCCGGTAAAAAATAAAATCGCTCATGGTGCCACCTCCGGTTTCGGTTTTTTATCCAATCTGACGAGCAAATCTTCGACGCTCGCCGCCTCGTCTAAAGCCTCGTTATAATAAGTCGCGGTCTCCCGACTGACACAAGCCTTGAGGTCAATGACCTCGGTGCGGCCGTCGAGTTCCAGCTCAATGCTGTCCCAGTTGAGCGAGCGCACCGCAGCGGCAAATTTCTGCAACATCTTGCCGCGGAAGTAAGCCCGCGTGTCTGCTGGCGGATGGACCAACGCCCAGCCCACCTCCTCCGCAGAGACGACGCGCTCCACTTGACCGGCCGCTTCGAGCGTAGGGTATAGCCCTTCAGCCGGGTCGATGTTGTGGTATTCGAGGTCTTGGCTTTGCAGCCACTCGCGGTCCTCCGGCCGTTCCCAATCGAGGCTCTCGGACGCGGCAAAGGCATCTAACAGCCATTTTTTGGTCACCCAATCGAGGCGGCCAATCAACTCTTGCGAATCGCGAGCGAGAGAATCCAACACGTCGCGCCAAGCCGCAAGCACCCAATCGGTCTCCTCGTCGCGGCCCTGAAAAATGCGCGTCGCCGCGGCCATAATGGCCGTCTGTATCTCCAGCGCCGAACTCGCCCCACCCCCGGCTAAGGCCACCGGCCACTGCTGGGACTCGTCGCGGGAAATGGCCTTGAGCGCGCCAATGGGATCGGCCAAGGTAAATGCGGGCAATGCACCTTCCTCTAGCAGATCCAGCACCAAGGAAGCCGTGCCGACTTTGAGCGCCGTAGCGTATTCGCACATGTTGGCGTCGCCGATGATCAGGTGCAGGCGGCGGTATTGCGCCGGATTGGCGTGCGGCTCATCGCGCGTGTTGACCAGCGGACGGCGGTGCATGGTATCAACGCTGGCGATGACCTCGAAAAAGTCCGCGCGCTGGGCGAGCTGATAAGTGGCGGCCCGCGCGCGTGCGTCCTGTTCGACGCCGACTTTGCCGGCCCCAGCAAAAATTTGCCGCGTCACCACAAAAGGCAGCAGCCCATTGATCACCTGCTGGAAGGGTATGTCGCGGCTGAGCAGGAAGTTCTCATGGCAACCGTAGCTATGCCCTTCAAAGTCAGTATTGTTTTTGTACAGACGCACCACGCCGCGGCCGCGGTCTTCGGTGCGCTGACGCGCACACTGGAGGAGAATCCGCTCCCCGGCGCGATCAACGGCTACCAAGTCGCGGAGACTATAGCATTCCGGGGTGGAAAATTCTGGGTGGGTGTGATCGTTGTACAGGCGGGCGCCGTTGTGGACGATCAAGTCGCTTTTGAGGTCTGCTAGCTGGACCGGGCGCTGGCGATCCTTCTGCAAGTGGACGGTCTCGTCCTTGTCGTTGAGAAGTTCGGCGACCTCAAAGCCGCGCATGTCGAGCCGCGGGTTTTCGAGCGCGTAATTCCACAGGGCAACAAAATCTTGGCGCACATAGCAGCGAATCAACTCCATGGACTCTACCACCACGTCCATGGACTCGCCCGCGCCAACTTGGATGCCGTATTCGGTTTCTAACCCGCAGAGCCGCTGCATGAGCTGAGTCAGATCACCTGACCGACGCGCTTTTCCGGTGCCTTTTCCGGCTGGGGCCTAACTGGCGTCACCCGCACGACGTTTTCCGGCTCGTAGTCGAGCAATTTGAGCCAGTCCTCAACGCTATCCGAGGGTGGGAACACTTCGTTCTCGCGGTATTCAGCCCGCGTCGCCTGCCGCAAATCCTCGGCGCGGATTCCACCTTCGGGCTCTTCTTCGGCAATGGCGCGCTTGATCGCCATTTCCTTGGCCCGCGATACGACCGAGGCGATGATGGCCCCGGAAATCAAATCGCCGCGATAGAGCACGTCTTGGCGACCGCTGCGCAGCGACACCTCCAAGAAGCGAGCTTCTTCGCCTTTGGCAAACAACTCGTTCAAGCCCGCTTGGATCAGGGCCTCACGCGCAGCCGCCTCACCACCGTATTGCTCCACCTCGGCGCGATCAATCGGCAGCTCGGGCTTGAGGTAAATGCCCAAAATGTCGGCGGCGGCCTCGTAGCTGGGGCGTGCGACCTTAATTTTGCGATCGATGCGGCCGGGCCGGAGCACAGCCGGATCGATCAGATCGTGGCGATTGGAAGCCAAAATCAGCACCACATCGTGCAGCGACTCAATGCCATCCATCTCCGTGCAAAACATCGGCACAACCGTATTGGAGATGTTGTGGCTGCGCATCGAGCGCCGCGTACCCAAAATCGACTCGGCTTCATCGATAAAGACAAAGGGCAAATAGCCTTCCCGGCGCTTTTGCCGCGCCTGGGCAAAGACTTCGCGCACCATCCGTTCGGTCTCGCCGAGCCACATGTTGAGAATCTCCGGCCCCTTGATGTGCATGAAATACTCTTCCAACTCCAATCCTTCGACCTCGCGCATGTGCTGCACCAAATTGTACGCGGTCGCTTTGCCGATGAGGGTCTTGCCACAGCCCGGCGGGCCGTAGAGCAAAAAGCCTTTGGGCGTCGAATACTCGAAGCGCTCGAAGAGTTGGGGGTGCAATGCGGGTAGTTCAATGGTGTCGCGGATGGCTTCAATCGCCTCTTGCTGACCGCCGATACTCTCCCAAGGCGTTGGCGGAACGTCCTCAATGAAGTACTCCTTGCTCTCGGCGGGCTGCAAAACTTCCAGCGCAACCTTGTAGGCCGGGTCCATCCGCACCTCGTCGCCGATTTGCAAATTCGCGTCAGCCAATTCCGCGGCGCGCTCCACGACCACCTCTTGGGTGCCGTGCGCTTGGGCGATGCGCAAGCGGCTCTCTGGCAGCAAATCGCCGATCTTGGCCACCGGCCCCGAGGGACTGTGCCCCAAGTTGCCGACGACCGCATACGCTTCGTTTACCAGCACCCGGCAGCCAACCTTGAGTTGGGACGCATCAACGCGCGGATCAATGTTGGCATAGTACTCGGCGCTGCCGACGAAGACCGTGGCAATCCCCTCGCTCGGCATCCCGAGGAAAATGCCGACGCGATTGGCCGGGGCCGTCACCTTCTCTAGCGCGGCTTCCATCTCCACGAGAGCTCGACGCGCCTCCTGAAAGGAAATCTCTCGCTCCATGAGCTGGCGCCGGAGGCGGTACAGCAGGGGGCGAGCGGGGTCGCGGTCTGGAGCGAGCGCGAGGAGCTGATCGACCAAGCGCAACGGCTCGGCTACCTGCTCCTCCGGCTCTTGGGCCTTGTCGTATTCGTGCGATTCCCGGCGGTTCATGGCATCCTTCCACTAGTAGATCACGTCGCCGAGACGCCCGTAGCGCACTCGGCTGGGCAGACGCCAGATAAAGCTGGCTACCACCGTGGGCAGCGACGTCAAGCCTTGGTAGTAAGGCCCGCGGGTGTCGGGCGCCCACGACCAATAGATACTCATGGCCTTGCCCTTAATCAGCCGCTTGGGCACAGCGCGAAAGTAGCGGCTGTCCGAGCTGTTGTCGCGGTTGTCGCCCATCATAAAGAAATGTCCTTCGGGCACAATATACGGACCAAAATTGTCGCGGGGATTGCGCTCGGCCGGATAGTACATGCGGTCGGCGTATTTTGCCAGCGGAGGATCTTGTACCGGCTCGCCATTGACGTGGAGCACCTTGTCGATGATCTCCACCTTCTGCCCCCCGACGGCGACGCAGCGCTTAATCAAATCGCGTCCCTCGTTCTGCGGAGAACGGAAAATCACGATGTCGCCCGGCTGGGGTTCCTTGAGCGCGGGTAGCCGGAAGAGGGAAATGCTCGTCAGCGGCACATCAACCGGAACGCCGTAGATAAACTTGTTGGCCAGCAGATAATCGCCCACCAAGAGCGTGTCTTCCATCGAGCTAGAAGGGATGTAAAAGGCCTGCACCACCCCGGTGCGAATGACCAGAAACAAACCCACGACGGTCAGTATCGAATACAGGTATTGGCCAAATTCGGACTTTTGCTTGGCCTGCTTCATTCGCAGAATCTCCTCAGACCTGAGTATTAAACGAAACGGCTTTCCCAGCCGCCATCTTCAGACCTGAGTATAATAAACGGCCTTCTTAACCGCCATTTACACTTAGCTTGGAAGCGCAGGAAGAAGGCTTAGCACCGCAACGGCGCAACAATTCGGCCATCCTTTGATTCTTGTGCTTGCTCGTCTTGGTCTATCGCCTCTTCGTACATCGAAAAAACCGCTTCCATCGCCAATTTCAGTTTAGCTCCCAACGCAGCCGGCTTTCGTCGAGGTTTTCGACAGCGGCAGCTCATGTAAGACAAGTGCTTTGGACATGGTTTTTATCCTAAAATAAGGCCGGCCAAGGTGCATAAACCCCGGCGGATTTTCAACCGGCGCAAAGGGTGCTTACTAGTAGAAGGACCCGGCCACGCGCCGACAAAGTGCAGCCGACCGGCGATCCCGATTTGCCCAGTAGCCTCGGCGTCGAGACCGCGGTCGCACGGCCTACTAGTCAGCAGCGACCGCAGCCGCCGAAAGTGCCGCGACGTCAAATTCTGTGCCGTCAATGGTGATCGTCCCGGTCGCCGATAAATCGGTGCATTCGACCGAGATCGCCATATCAAGCACGAGTTCGGCGTCGTGTGATCCCGACAGGACAATCGTCCCGCTCAGCAAAATGGGCGTCTTCGCCACCCTGGCGTCCAAGGTGCGTTTATTATCAACTCGCCGTCGGGCGAATAATCCTGCAACGTCCATTCGTTTCCCGCGATTGCCATCGAGCCACCACCCTCGCCCGCCACTTCCGTCCCACCGACGACCACGGCGAATAAGACACTCGTAAAACTGGAGACCAATGTGCCGGATTTCAGGCGGTAGCTCAGCCGCCACAGAAGGCTAGCCCTAGTTCGTCTAAGTCATTGTGCGGTATCGCTTGCAAAGCGACGGGGATGCACCCGGTCAAATCGTTATTGCCGAGGTATAGGCTGTACAGGTCTTCCCGTTGTCTCAAGGATTCAGGGATTTCACCCGTCAAACCGTTATCGCTGAGGTCTAGTGTTCGCAGGTTTGCGAGTTGGCCCAAGGATGCAGGGATTCCACCTGTCAAACCGTTATCGCTGAGGTCTAGTGTTCGCAGGTTTGCGAGTTGGCCCAAGGATGCAGGGATCTCACCCGTCAAAGCGTGGTGGCTGAGGTCTAGTGTGTGCAGGTTTTTGAGTTGGCCCAAGGATGCAGGGATTCCACCCGTCAAATTCTCGGAGGTTGCCCAATTGCCATCTCTTAGCTCTAGTGTTTGCAGGTTTTTGAGTTGGCCCAAGGATGCAGGGATTCCACCTGTCAAAGCGTTACCTGTGAGGTATAGTTTTCGCAGGTTTTCGAGCTGTCCCAAGGATGCAGGGATTGCACCCGTCAAAGCGTTACCTTCGAGGGATAGCATGTGCAGGTTTTTGAGTTGGCCCAAGGATGCAGGGATTCCACCCGTCAAAGCGTTATTGCTGAGGTCTAAGTCTCGCAGGTTTTTGAGTTGGCCCAAGGATGCAGGGATTCCACCCGTCAAAGCGTTACCGCTACTGCTGAGGTCTAGTATTCGCAGGTTTTTGAGTTGGCCCAAGGATGCAGGGATTCCACCCGTCAAATGATTGAGGCTGAGGTCTAGTATGTTCAGATTTTCGAGTTGGCCCAAGGATTCGGGTATTCCACCCGTCAAATCGTTACTGCTGAGTCTTAATCCAGTGACGCGCCCTTGGTTATCTGTTGTAACGCCATACCATTCGCTCAGCGGTGCGTCACTGCGCCAGTGGGTGTCTTTCTTCACCCTGTTGCTGCCCATAGCCTCCAAGAAAGTCCAGTCGTCGCCGCCCATAGCCTCATAGAAAGCGATCAACACCTCTCGATCGGAGAGAAATAAACCGACCGACGACGACTGGTCCAGTGGATTTGAAACATAGGTCATAATAAGCAGGACATCTGCCAAGTCTATCTCGCCGTCCTTGTCGACATCCCCCAAGGTGATATCGCCTTGATTGGGGACGACGAAAGAGTCCCGATTTAAGGTATAGAGCAGCACCAGCAGGGCATCCGCTATATCGACCTTAGCATCGTTGTTGACATCGCCCAGCATTCTCCCCGCTGAGAGGACCTTGCCCGCGGCATACGACCGGGGTGCCGCATCAACGGTGATGATCTCGCCTGTAAAAGCAAACGCCGTGTCAATGTGGGTTGCCATATCAGGCGCGGCAACGCCCAACCAGTAGCGCGGTCGCTGGGGCACGGAAACCACAAAGCGCCCGTGGGCATCCGCCGCCGCCCGCGCCAAGACCCGCAGACGCTCCGGGTCAATGATAACCACCTCAGCCCCCGACACTGCCGTGCCCTCAGCCGTCACAATCTGGCCCCGTTGAACCTGTGCTCGGTCGGACGGAGAGAGCGGGTTGGCAGATGGACTTTCCCGCTGGCGATCTCCACAAGCGATTAGCAACGAGGTGCCGATCAGCACGAATAAGCTACGCATGGCAGATCCTTTCGGTTTAGTAGATCAGCCACCACAGAAGGCTAGCCCTAGTTCGTCTAAGTCATTGTGCGGTATCGCTTGCAAAGCGACGGGGATGCACCCGGTCAACTCGTTATCGCTGAGGTATAGGCTTTGCAGGTTTGCGAGTTGGCCCAAGGATTCGGGTATTCCACCCGTAAAATCGTTATTGCTGAGGTATAGGCTTTGCAGGTTTTCCAAGCGTCCCAAGGATTCAGGTAGTTCACCCGTAAAATAATTGTAGCCGAGGTATAGGCCTTGCAGGTTTTTGAGTTGGCCCAAGGATTCGGGTATTCCACCCGTAAAACCGTTATTGCTGAGGTATAGGCTTTGCAGGTTTTCCAAGCGTCCCAAGGATTCAGGTAGTTCACCCATCAAATCGTTACCTTCGAGGTCTAGTGTGTGCAGGTTCTTGAGTTGGCCCAAGGATTCAGGTATTTCACCCCAAAAATAGTTCCAGCTAAGATTTAGTGTTCGCAGGTTTTCCAGTTGGCCCAAAACTTCAGGTATTTCACCCCAAAAAACCTCGGAGGATCCAAACATATCGATACTGCTGAGGTCTAGTGTGTGCAGGTTTTTGAGTTGGCCCAAAACTTCAGGTATTCCACCCGTCAAATAGCTCAGGCCAAGGTATAGGCTTTGCAGGTTCTTGAGTTGACCCAAGGATTCAGGTATTCCACCCGTAAAATAGTTACCGCGAAGGTTTAGTGTTCGCAGGTTTTCCAGTTGGCCCAAAACTTCAGGTATCTCACCCGTCAAATTGCTATTGCTAAGGTCTAGTGTATGCAGGTTTGCGAGTTGGCTCAAAACTTCAGGTATTTCACCCCTCAATTCGTTAAAGCTGAGGTATAGGTATTGCAGGTTTTCCAGTTGGCCCAAAACTTCAGGTATTTTACCCGTCAAACCGTTACCGCGAAGGTCTAGTGTTCGCAGGTTTTCCAGTTGGCCCAAAACTTCAGGTATCTCACCCGTCAAACCGTTACCGCGAAGAGATAAGCGAGTGACGTGCCCTTGGTCATCTGTTATAACGCCATACCATTCGCGCAGCGGTGCGTCACTGCGCCAGTGGGTGTCCTTCTTCCAGTCGTCGCCGCCCGTAGCCTCATAGAAAGCGATCAACACCGCTCGATCGGAGGGCAATAAACCAACCGGCAACGACAGGTCCAGCGGATTTGAAACATAGATCATAATAAACTGGACATCTGCTAGGTCTATCTCGCCGTCCTTGTCGACATCCCCCAAGGCGATATCGCCTTGATTGGGGGCGACGAAAGAGTCCCGATTTAAGGTATAGAGCAGCACCAGCAGGGCATCCGCTATATCGACCTTAGCATCGTTGTTGACATCGCCCAGCCTGTTCTCCGCTTCTGCGGCCTTGCCCGCGGCATACGGCCGGGGTGCCGCATCAACGGTGATGACCGCTCCGGTAAAAGCAAACGCCGTGTCAATGTGGGTTTCCATATCAGGCGCGGCAACGCCCAACCAGTAGCGCGGTCGCTGGGGCACGGAAACCACAAAGCACCCGTGGGCATCCGCCGCCGCACGTGCCAAGACCCGCAGACGCTCCGGGTCAATGATAACCACCTCAGCCCCCGACACCGCCGTGCCCTCAGCCGTTATAAGCTGGCCCCGTTGAACCTGTACTCGGTCGGACGGAGAGAGCGGGTTCGCAGATGGGCTGTCCGGCTGGCGATCCCCGCAAGCGATTAGCAACGAGGTGCCGATCAGCACGAATAAGCTACGCATGGCAGATCCTTTCGGTTTAGCGGGAAGAGGCAGTATCCTCGCAGCAATTATACGCCTTTGCGCCGTAAGCAGTAAAGGAATGGAACCGTCCCAACTGGTCTAGGCGCAAGCCACATGCCCAAAGCAACCCAACGACGACTTTCATCGCCGGGTCGAGCGGGCCGTAGTCCGGCTCGTAGGCGCGGGTGAGCGTGGCCGAGTTGGATGGATTACACGGGCACTCTACAGTGCCACGAAAAATTAGGAGGGTAAATAATTGTTTTTAATGAACTAACTTACTTTATGGCGTAGTAGTTGCAGAGGTCTAAATGGGCACTGTCTGCCTTGCATCTCACTTGCCGAGCTAGCAACGGATCAAGGCCGGCGACTCGAGTGGGAAAGCCGCTATTGGCCCTCATTGCTGCGGCACCTTCACCACCTGCCCGGTTTCCCAGCTTTCGATGAGTGCTTCAATCACGAGCTGCACCCGCAAGGCGTCCGCCCCTTTGGCATCCACCTGCTCAGGTGGAACTTGGTTTAACAAATCGTCGATCCACGCGTTGATGCGCGCCGGAAAGGTATCGGCAAAACCGCCCATGCCCCCGAGGTGATCGTAGCTTTCCACCTCGCGCGAAAAGCGCGGGTAAAACGTCAGTTTCTCGCAGGCTTCGTTGATGACGACCCGTCCCTCCGAACCAACTACTTCAAGGGTCTCCAAACCGTAGCTTCCTCCGGCGTCGTACGACCCGGTTAAATGCCCGATGACGCCATTCTCGTACAGCAGATTCGCCTGCACATTGGACCAGATCTGCCGACCTTTTCCCTTCTTAAAAAAGGCGTGGACCCGATCCACCCCGCCAGCGAAATAGCTCATCACGTCCAGCGAGTGCGGATGCAGGGCGCGGATGTGGAACCACGGACTCGATTCGTTGGGATTATTGATCCACATCGTCATGTTGATCATCTGTAGCTCGCCGAGTCGCCCGTTAGCCAGCCATTCCTTGGCCTGAACAGCCGCCGGCGTGAAGCGATGATTTAGGTTGATTCCGTAGGGCAACTGCTTTTCTGCGGCCAAGGCCACCATCTCGCGCGCCTTGGGGATTTCATTGGAAATCGGCTTCTCGCCCAGCACCGGGATGCCGGCCCGCAAAAGCGCCATCGTCGGCTCGTAGTGATCGCCCCCGTTTTCCACCCCAGCCGTGGTCACCGAGCAGGCGTCGAGTCGCAGGCCGCTGGCGATCATTTCCTCAACCGAGCAAAAGGCCTGTGCGTCATAGGACTCGGCCGCTTTGTCCGCTTGTTCTTTAACCATATCGCATACGGCAACGACCTTTGCGTTCTCGTTTGCCGCGTAGCAACGGGCGTGATTGTTGCCAATTCCACCCATGCCGACAATCCCAATGTGCAGCATTGCAAACTCCTTTTTATATGAATTGCGAATTCTTAGGCGACCACCGGCCTGGGAAGTTCCACGCCCAACTCGGCCGCCAAGGCGCCTATCTCGGCCCAAGCGGTCTCATCCACGTATAGACCATCGCGCCGCCGCGCCTGTAACCGTTGGTGCGCCCGCTCGCCCGGCAGCAATACCTCAGTCTCTCCGGGAACGGGCGGACACGACTTGACCCACTCGACAAAGGCCGCGACCTCGGCGTAAAACTCGTCCAACGGCCGGAAGGCCGCAACATTAAGCACGGCAATGAACAGCGCATTACCGGTGCGCTCGGGCGCTTCTTGCGTCATCCCAACCCCAGAAAGCGACCCGGCCAAAATATCGACCAGCACGGAAAGCCCGTAGCCCTTATGCCCGCTCTGCGGGAAACCGAGCGGCAAAATGGCACCAGCGGGCGGGCCGTAGTACGCATCCACACTCGTCGTCGGGCGGCCCGCTGCGTCAATCAGCATTCCGGACGGGGCATCCTCGCCCCTGTTGCGCAAAAGCCGCATATCGCCGCCGGAAATCATGCTCGTCGTCATGTCGAGGATGGCGGGCCACGGGCCGCCAGTGGGAATGCCGCAGCAGATCGGATTCGTCGGCAGGCGACGGCTGCGACCACCAAAGGGCGTCACCGACCAATCGCCACCGTGCCCGTTAGCCGCGATGAGCGCGATGCAGCCGGCGCGCGTAGCGATTTCGGCGAAACGCCCCAGCCGCGCTACGTGGTTGCAGTCGCGCACTCCGACGACCGCCACCGCACCGTCGCCGAGCTTGTCCAGTGCCCAGCGCACGGCCTCGGTTGCCGTCACCGGACCGTAGTTCCACTGGCCGCTCAGCCGCCCGCCGCATTCACTCTCGTCCAGCACCACCAACTCGGCACCAGGCTCGACTTGGCCGTCGCGCACCATGTTCGCGTATTGGGGCAGCCGCAACACGCTGTGGGTATCGTGCCCCATCAGCCCGGCTTCGACCAAGTGCTCGGCTACCAACGCGGCATCGTCCGCAGGAACGCCGAGCCGCCGCAAGCAAGCTCGCGCCAGCGCATCGAGATCTTCGGCTCGCAAGGTGGGCACTAGGGCAACTCCTCGTCCCAGACATCGGCCACGACCACCAGAGCGTTGACCACGGGTCGTTCACCCGTGGGATCGGAGGGCTTGTTGACCACCTGCTCGCTTACGACCATCGTCGTCGAGCCGCCGCCATCGAGGTTCAGCCCCTGATAGGCATTGACCTTGGCGCGGGAAAATTCGGCCAAGCGCGTGCGCATAAAGTCGGCTAACTCCGGCAAACTCATGCCAACGCTGTACCCTGGCTGTCGCCCATCAACCGCAATCAGAAAGAGCACCTGCTCATCTTGGGAATACCCAATGGCCGTGCGCGGGTGCCGCTTGTCGGCAAAACTGCGGCTGAGCCGCTCTTGTTCCACTTCAATGGAAACTTCGCCATCGCGCAGGATGCGCGGCCCACCGCCAATGGCCTCCATCAGCTTGGCATGGGCCGGCGACAGCCGACAAAATAGCTGCACGGTGTCGCCCAAGGCGATCCGCTCGGTCGCGTCGTATTCGGCGCCAGCGGCCAACAGCCACTGGTCGCGCTGGAGGGAGAGCGGCCAAGCCTGCCGCCGGATTTGCTGGACCCAGACCGAGATCGTGTCGTTGGCGATAGAGGTATTGCCCAATCCTTGCAGCAGGAAACCCGTGGCCGCTTGCAGCGAATCCCCCGGCACCTGCGCGCGATCATTGAATACGGACAGTTCCCCTCGCACCGGCTCGCGGTTAAAGCCCGCGATGCGCAAATGCTCGCCCGCGGCCGTCAACAGCCCCAATTCCATCTTGAATACTGCGATCAAGGGCTGGCCGGCCTCAGTAATGGCAAAGGCCGTGCGCCGCTGGGGGAGGCGGATGAGATGGCCGGATTCAATGTACAATCCAGCGGGCTGGCTGGACTCGCCGGGAAATAAAAAGTCCCCATTTATAGCCGCTAAGGCCCCAGCGGCCAAACTACTGGTCTTTCGCGCCTCTCCCTGCTTGGCGGTGCGCACTCGAATGCCCGCCGCCCAAGAGCGCGGCAGATCCACTTCCACCACGTGGATCCGCCACGGCCTTTCGGGCACGTGAATTTTGTGGTACACCACCCCGGGCGCTATTTCTTGGGTGTTTTCTTGGGTGCAACTCCAACTCAAAGACCACGCGAGAAGCGCGAGCAAGAGACGAGTAGAAGCCCTATGCGATATAGCCAAAAGTAGGGTACCTCGGGAACAAAAAGACAAAAGGCGCGTTATGGCTCTCTCGTTAAAGAAGTAGTCCTGTGCTCAAACCGTGTCAATTTTTTCCGGCGACTGGCCCAGCCGCCGGCCAAGCCCTTTATTTAAGAAAATAAAGAGAAAGGATATCAATGAAAGCCATACTCGTAGGATTGGGCGGCAGAGGCCGCTATTGGCTTGGTCAGTGCCAACAGCAGGCGGGTATCGAGGTAGCAGCTTGCGTCGAGCCTTTCGCGCCCAACCGCCAGCGTGCGACAGCCGACCACGGCTTTGCGGCCGACCAAATATACGACAACCTCCGCCAAGCTCTCGACGCCGTGCAAGCCGACTTCGTGCTCGACGCAACCCCGCCAGCTATTCACGAAAGGATCGCCATCCAGACCTTTGCCGCCGGCCTGCACCTGCTTGGCGAAAAGCCCCTCAGCGACGATTACCAAACGGCCCGGCGCCTAGTGGAAGCTGGTACTCGAGCCGGCGTCACGCACATGATTACCCAGAACTACCGCTTCAACGGCCTGCCGCGCACGACTCGCCGCCTGCTGGCCGAGGACCTCATCGGCCCGGTTGGCCAGCTCGATGTCTCGCTCTATGTCAATTGGGCCGACTCGCCCGGCTCGCATTATGTCACCGAGCCGTATATGTTCCTCACCGACATGGGCATTCACCACTTTGACATGATGCGCTACACCCTCGGCCAAGACCCCTTGGGCGCACACGCCCTCACTTGGAACCTTCCCTGGGGGTGGCACCAAGGCGACGCCGCCCAGATGATCCGCTTCCGCTTTACCAACGGCGTGGTCGCCACTCATCGCGGCATTGGCTGCACGGTCGGCCACGTGCCAGCCGGGCACAACGGCGAGTGGCGCTACGAGGGGCCGCGCGGCACCCTGACGTGGGAGGGCTTTGACTTGTACCACACCCACTCGCACCGCGCCGATGCCAAAATCAGGCGGCAACTCCCGCTCGACGACGACGGTAGCCAAGGCCAGAATCCCGTGCTACGGGAATTCGTCGCCGCCATCGAGGAAGGCCGTGCGCCCGAGTGCAACGCGGCCGACAACCTCAAGTCCCTAGCCATGGTTTTCACAGCCGTCAAAAGTGCGCAGGAAGGACGCGCAGTATCCGTCCTCGAGTTATAGATTTTAGTTTTTGCTCCATGCTCCTAACCCCTCTTTAATAGCCTTATGACTCTGCATCTTTTTGATACTTATGCCCGCCAAGAGCGCCCCTTTGCGCCGCTCGCGCCGCCCCAAGTCCGCCTGTACGCCTGCGGCCCGACTGTGTACAACTATCAGCACATCGGCAACTTGCGCACCTATATCTTCGAGGACATCCTGCGGCGCACCCTCGAATACAGTGGCTATGAGGTCCATCACGTCGTCAACATCACCGACGTGGGGCACCTGACCTCGGACGCGGACACCGGCGAGGACAAGATGGAAGCCGGCGCCCAGCGCACCGGCCTGACGGCTTGGGAAATCGCCGAGCGTTACACCGCAGATTTCCAAGAAAAGCTCGACTGGCTCAACATCCGCGCACCCCACGTCTGGTGCCGGGCCACCGACCACATCTGCGAGCAGATTGCCGCCATCGCCGCCATCGAAAAAAAAGGCTACGCGTACCGCACGGACGACGGCCTGTACTTCGATACCGCGCGCCTGAGTGACTACGGCCATCTCGCCCGCCTCGACATCGAGGGCTTGCAAGGCGGCCAGCGCGTTGAGCTCGGGCAGAAGCGCCGCGTCACCGACTTCGCGCTGTGGAAGTTCAGCCCGGCCCAGACGCAGCGGCAGATGGAATGGGATAGCCCTTGGGGGCGCGGCTTTCCCGGCTGGCACATCGAATGCACCGCTATGGCGGCCAAATACTTGGGACCGTACTTCGACATCCACTGCGGCGGCGAGGATCACATTCCGGTCCACCACACCAACGAGATCGCCCAAGCCCAAGCCTGTTACGACACGCGGCTAGCCGAATTCTGGCTTCACGGCGCGTTTTTACAGCTCGACGGCGAAAAGATGTCCAAATCGAGCGGCGATTTCCTCCGGCTCGAATCCCTCGTCGAAAAAGGCTACGACCCTCTCGCCTATCGCTTTTTCTGCCTCGGAGCGCGTTACCGCGCTAAGCTCTCCTTTAGCTGGGAGAGCTTGGGCGGCGCGGCCACGGCCCTCGACCGGCTGCGCGCCGCCGCCCACGCTTGGGGTGCGCCATCTGAACCCGACGACCGCTACGTAGCTGCATTCAAGGAGCGCGTCGAAGACGACCTCAACATGCCGCGTGTCCTCGCCCTGTGTTGGGAGCTCGTGGCCGACGATCTGCCCGCTGCCGCCAAGAAGGCCACGCTTTTGCACTTCGATCAAGTCCTCGGCTTGGGGCTGGCCGATTGGACGCCACAAGAGGCGGCTATACCCGACGCGATTGCCGCGCTCGCCGCCCAGCGGCAACAGGCCCGCGCCGCCAAAGACTGGGCTACGGCCGATGCCCTGCGCGACGAAATCGCCGCGGCCGGCTACGAAATCGAAGACACCCCACAAGGCCCCAACATTCGCCCGCTCAAAACCTAACCGAACGGACGCTCATGTCCCGCATTATCGTCGCCGAGTGCAAGCAAGAAATCTCCTCCTTCAACCCGGTCATCGGCACGTACGACAACTTCTCCGTCCGCCGTGGCCCTGAGTTGCTCACCTATCACCAAGGCCGCGAGACCGAGCTGTGCGGTGCTTTGCAGGTCTTCGCCGACAGTCACATGGACGTCATACCTACCTATGGGGCCGTCGCCCCCTCGGCCGGGCCTTTAGACCAACCGGACTTTGAGCGCCTAGCCGCCGAGCTACTCGCCGCGGTCACCCCGCACCTAGCCGACGCCGACGGCATGTACTTCTGCCTGCACGGCGCCATGGGCTGCACTCAAGAATTGGACCCGGAGGGCTACTTGCTGCAAGAGATTCGCCGCCGCGCTGGCCCAGACTTCCCCATCGCGATCTCGCAAGACCTCCACGGCATCCTCACCCACCGCATGTTGGAGCACTCCAACGGCCTCGCCATGTACCACACCTATCCGCACGTCGATCTGGCCGATACCGGCCGCCGCGCCGCGTACTTGCTCCTCCAAGTCCTCGCTGGCGCACAGCCCGTGGTCGCCCGCGTCCGGGTGCCCGCGCTCGTGCGCGGCAACGAACTGATCACCGCCTCTGGCGTGTACGGCGAATCCATCCGCTATTGTCAAGCCTTAGAAGAGCAGCCCGATATTCTCGCCGCCGGTATGATGATCGGCAATCCGTTCACCGACGTGCCCGAGTTATGCTCCCAAGCCATCGTCGTCGCCGATGCCGATGCCGACCTCGCCCGCAGCGAGGCCCTGCACCTCGCCGCTGAATTCTGGGAGCACCGCGCCCTCATGCAGCCCGACCTCGTGTCGGTCGAAGACGCCGTGGCCCAAGCCGCCCAATACAGCGGCTCGGTGCTCTTCACTGACGCGGCTGACGCCCCCTCCTCGGGTGCGACTGGCGACAGCAACGTGCTGCTCCAAGCTTTGCACGCCAGTGGCTACACTGGCCAAGTGCTCGCGCCGCTAGTGGATGCACCCGCCGCGTACATGGCCCACGACGCCGGACTTGGCGAGCGCATTCACGTGGTCTTGGGTGGCTCGCTCGACTCGCGCTTTGCCCCGCTCGATCTAGTGGTCGAAGTCACCCAACTCGGCGACGGCGAATATCTCGGCGAATCTTGGAACACGCCCCAACACGCCGGGCCTACGGCCGTGCTCAAAAGCGACAACCTCACCATCGTCTGCGTCAGCCGCTCAGTGCCCTTTATCGATCGCTCGGTCTTTATCGCCCACGACATCAACCCCAAGGACTACGACCTCATCGTCATCAAGTCGCCGCACTGCCAGTGGCACTTTTTCGACGAGTGGGCCGAGATAAACTTCAACGTCGATGCCCTTGGCTCGACCAGCGCGAACTTGCCCACCCTCGGGCACCGCGTCTGCCAGCGGCCCATGTATCCGCTCGAACTCGATGCCCCTTTTACCCCGGTCGCCGAAATGTTCGGCACAGGAGTCTAGCTTTATGTCTGCGATCAAACAATCCGTCTGCTTCAATCCCTTCACCGGCAGCGACCTCAGCCCGCGGGAACTCGTCGCGGCGGCCGCCCGCATCGGCTACCGATCCGTCGAGATGGCGGCCCAAGAACACTGGCCGCTGATCCAAGACCACGGCCTCGCCATCGCCATCGCCATCGTCTCCGGCCACGCTTCGCTACCCGACGGCCTCAACAAGCCCGAGAATCACGACCGCATCGAAGACGAGCTGCTCGCCAACATGGACCTCGCCGCTGAACACGGCATTCCCGCGCTGATTTGCTTTTCCGGCAACAGCGAGGGCCGCTCCCCAGAAGAGGGCCTCGCCAACTGCGTCGCTGGCCTGCGCCGCGTCGCGGATGCCGCCGAGGAAAAAGGCATCACCCTCTGCATGGAATTGCTCAACTCGCGCGTCAACCATCCCGACTACCAGTGCGACCGCACCGCTTGGGGCGCGGCCTTGTGTCGGGCCGTTGACTCGCCCCGCTGCAAGCTGCTCTACGACATCTACCACATGCAGATCATGGAAGGCGATCTCATCCGCAACATCACCGACTACATCGACTGCATCGGCCACTTCCACACGGCCGGCAACCCCGGCCGCCGCGACCTCGACGATCAGCAGGAGATCTACTATCCGCCGATCATGCAAGCCATCGCCGCCACTGCCTACGACGGCTACGTCGGCCACGAGTACCGGCCCAAGGGCGATCCCCTCGCTTCGCTAGCCCACGCTTTCTCCGTCTGCAATGTCTGAGATAAAAGTCGCACCCACCGGCGGTGCGCTCGGCGCTGAGATCAAAGGCTGCGACCTGTCCACCCCGCTCGCGCCCGCCCAAGTCGCGCAGGTGCGCCAAGCACTGCTCGATTACGGCGTAGTTTTCTTTCGCCAGCAACAACTCAGCGATGAGGACCAAGTGCGCTTCACCGCGTACTTTGGCAAACCCGTTCCGCACGTGCGCAAGCAGCGCCCGCGGCGGGTCAAGGAGATTTTCCTCATTTCCAATGTCAAAGAAAATGGCGAGCCAATCGGCGAATTAGGCGACAAACTGATTCCCTTCCACTCGGATCTTTCCTACCTGCCGCGCCCCGGCACCCTCTCGGTGCTCTACGCGGTGGAAATTCCCGCGGAAGGCGGCCAGACCCAGTGGTGCAATTGCACGGCCGCCTACGAAGCGCTCGACGACGCTTGCAAAACCCGTCTCAAGGGCATGCGCGCCGTCCATCGCCACTACGTCGAAGCGCAAAACCCGCCCGCGCACGTCGCCCACCCCATCGTCCGCACCCACCCCGAAACAGGTCGCCGCTCGCTATACGTGGGGCCGCACCTGACCCAATACGTCGTCGGACTCAGCCGCCCAGACAGCGCCGCCCTGCTCGGCCAACTGTACGCCCATCTCGAACAGCCGCGCTTTATCTGGACCCACCACTGGCAAGTCGGCGATCTCGTCCTTTTTGACAACCGCCCGACCATGCACCGCCGCCTCGCCTTCCCGGCCAACCAACGCCGCCTGCTAAAACGCACTCAGGTTTTCAACGACGAAATACCGAGTGAGTAGAAGTGCTCGACGCGATCTCCGAGGCGCAGAACTCGAAATTCTCGTTCTCTTCGCCAACCGCCGCCTCGCCTTGCCCCTCAACGAGTGCCGTCTGCTGAAGCGAATCCAAGTTTTTAACGAAGAAATACCGAGATCGCGAATACGCCTTGCCGGTACACCTATACAACTCTTGCAGTAGCGGTTTGCTTATCCTAAGTCGGCCTTGTGTTTGTTCTAAAAACCTCAAATTGAACACCTCTGCTGTTCTCATTTGCAACACGGCGGGGAATCGCCTAATGCCTAAACTGAAACAATACCGGGGAGATTTTCCAATAACGCCATATGGCCTATCTTATAAGGCAATATAGCCTCAATTCCTTCAAAAAGGAGGACGCTCTCTCACCATGTCTCCATCGTCTAAAAAAAATAAACCCATAGGCACCTATGTTTGGGCTTCCGCAAGCGCGAAGCCTTTGGCCGCTGCGGATGCTCACGCCGAGCCTTCTTACGGAGCCGCTGCGGGACTGTCGTTCAAAGATACCGAGACTCTGATCCGCCAGCTCAAGCGCGGACTGCCGATGACCGCTTTTGATCACCTGCAAGGTGCCATGGCCGTCCCGGCCAAGACGTTGGCCAGCGCGGCTAATATCGCAGTTCGGACGCTCAATCGCCGCCGCAAAGAAGGCCGCCTCCAAACCGATGAATCCGAGCGTGTATTCCGCATTGCCGCACTATACGACCGGGCGATTGAAGTCTTGGGCGATCAAGAGCGGGCGCGGGCGTGGTTCAAAGAGCCAAAGAAGGCCCTCGGCATGAAGACGCCATTGCAATACGCCGACACCGAGCCAGGGGCCCGCGAGGTCGAAAACCTCCTTGGTCGCCTCGAATACGGCGTATTTTCGTGAGCATCCGGGCTTGGCGCATTGTCCAGACGCGCTTTGCGGATCGAGCTTTTACCGGAGAAGGAGCGCGTCTTTTCGGGGGACGCTGGAATCGCCGGGGCACCCCTATCATCTATACGGCCGAATCGCTGTCGTTAGCCATGCTCGAAATCCTCGTCAACCTCGATTCCCCTGCAACTCTTGACCGCTATATGAGCATTCCGGTCGAATTTGACGACAATCTGTGCAAGGTCTTGGCTTTGGACGCCTTACCCGATAATTGGTCGTCTGATCCAGTGCCGCCGAAGGTTCAAGAGATGGGATCTAGCTGGGCCTCCGCTCGTCAATCAGCCGTGCTCGTCGTTCCCAGCGCCGTGGTTCCGCAGGAACACAATTTCCTCTTAAATCCACAGCATCCCGACTTCGCGCAAATACGCATCGGCCGCTCCACCGAATTCGATTTCGAGCCGAGGCTAATTAGGGGACGTTGAGGCCAATGCGGTTTGGTCTGCGGATTTCAAACTCGGATCGGCGCAAAGGTCGGCTCGCCTCGGCGAGGACATCTTAGCCGGCAAAGTCCAAGGGCGCGTCATCGTCAACCCCAATTAGGAAAACGCGCTATCGGCCGACTAACAACGGACGAAACAGACCATTCCTTTGCTACCTACGACAAAAAGGCGTATTAACTGCGAGGATAGGACAACCGTGCATCGTCCCAAACGGCCCCTTCTCGCTAAACCGAAAGGACCTGCTATGCGTAGCTTATTCGTGCTGATCGGCACCTCGTTGCTAATCGCTTGTGGGGATCGCCAGCCGGACAGCCCATCTGCCAACCCGCTCTCTCCGGCCGACCGAGCACAGGTTCAACGGGGCCAGATTGTGACGGCTGAGGGCACGGCAGTGTCGGGGGCTGAGGTGGTTATCATTGACCCGGAGCATCTGCGGGTCTTGGCGCGGGCGGCGGCGGATGCCCACGGGCACTTTGTGGTTTCCGTACCCCAGCGACCGCGCTACTGGTTGGGCGTTGCCGCGCCTGATATGGCAACCCACATTGACACGGCGTTTGCTTTTACCGGAGCGGTCATCACCGTTGATGCGGCACCCCGGCCGTATGCCGCGGGCAAGGCCGCACAAGCCGAGAACAGGCTGGGCGATGTCAATAACGATGCTAAAGTCGATATAGCGGATGCCCTGCTGGTGCTGCTCTATACCTTAAATCGGGACTCTTTCGCCGCGCCCAATCAAGGCGATATCGCCTTGGGGGATGTCAACAAGGACGGCGAGATAGACCTCGTAGATGTCCTGTTTATTATGACCTATGTTTCAAATCCGCTAGACCTGTCGTTGCCGGTTGGTTTATTGCCCTCCGATCGAGAGGTGTTGATCGCTTTCTATGAGGCTACGGGCGGCGGCGACTGGGCGAAGGACACCCACTGGTATAGTGACGTACCGCTGCGCGAATGGTATGGCGTTACAACAGATAGCCAAGGGCGCGTCACTAGATTAACACTCGACGGTAACGGTTTGACGGGGGCAATACCCGAAGCCTTGGGACAACTCCAAAACCTACGAGCCCTAGACCTCGGCTCTAACGGTTTGACGGGGGAAATACCAGCAGCCTTGGGACAACTCCAAAACCTGCACAGCTTATCCCTCGACTGGAACGGTTTGACGGGGGAAATACCAGCAGCCTTGGGACAACTCCAAAATCTGCACAGCTTATCCCTCGGCTGGAACGGTTTGACGGGGGAAATACCCGAAGCCTTGGGGCAACTCCAAAACCTACAATACCT
This sequence comes from Candidatus Latescibacterota bacterium, assembly GCA_965116045.1. Taxonomy (GTDB): domain Bacteria; phylum Latescibacterota; class UBA2968; order UBA8231; family UBA8231. Next base: position 1,216,543 of record OZ220478.1, read on the forward strand.
AGACCTCAGAACTAACGAATTGACGGGCGAAATACCTGAAGCCTTGGGGCAACTCCAAAACCTGCAAGACCTATACCTCGGCTGGAACGGTTTGACGGGCGAAATACCAGCAGCCTTGCAACAACTCCAAAACCTACAAGACCTATACCTCAGCGAGAACGAATTGACAGGTGAAATACCTAAAGCCTTGGGACAACTCCAAAATCTGCACAGCTTATCCCTCGCCTGGAACGGTTTGACGGGGGAAATACCAGCAGCCTTGCAACAACTCCAAAACCTACGATACCTACACCTCGGCTCTAACGGTTTGACGGGGGAAATACCTGAAGCCTTGCAACAACTCCAAAACCTGCAAGCCCTAGACCTCAGCGAGAACGATTTGACGGGGGCAATACCTGAATTCTTGCAACAACTCGAAAACCTGAACTACTTAGAACTCAGCGAGAACGAATTGACGGGTGAGATACCTGAAGCCTTGCAACAACTCCAAAACCTGCAAGACCTAGACCTCAGCGAGAACGATTTGACGGGGGCAATACCTGAAACCTTGGGACAACTCCAAAACCTACGATACCTAGACCTCAGCGAGAACGATTTGACGGGGGCAATACCCGAAACCTTGGGACAACTCCAAAACCTACGATACCTATACCTCAGCGAGAACGATTTGACGGGGGCAATACCTGAAGCCTTGGGACAACTCGAAAACCTGCAAGACCTAGACCTCAGCTCTAACGGTTTGACGGAGGCAATACCTGAAGCCTTGGGACAACTCGAAAACCTGCGAAAATTATACCTCAGCGAGAACGATTTGATCGGGTGCATCCCCGTCGCTTTGCAAGCGATACCGCCGATACCGTACAATGACTTAGACGAACTAGGACTAGCCTTCTGTGGCGTGGCTGAATACGATATGTTGATCTCCAGTTTTACGAATGTCTTCGTCGTCGTGGTGGCCGGTGTGACGGAAGTGGCGGGCGAGGGCGGTGGTTCGGTGACCGTCGCGGAGAACGAATGGACGTGGCAGGATTATTCGCCCGATGGCGAGTTGATAATAAACGGCACCTTGAACGTCAGGCTTACAGAGACGCCCATTTTGCTGAGCGGGACGATTGTCCTGTCGGGATCACACGACGCCGAACTCGTGCTTGATATGGCGATCTCAGTCGAAGGCACCGATTTATCGGCGACCGGGACGATCATCATTGACGGCACCGAATTTGACGTTGCAGCACTTTCGGCGGCGGTCGAAGCGGCCGCTGCTGACTAGTAGGCCGTACGGCCTTGTGCTGGGGCTGTGACCGCGGTCTCGATGCCGAGGCGACGGGGCAGCCGATCGGCTGCGCTTTGTCGGCGCGTGGCCGTGTCCTTCTACTAGTAATCGCCCCTAGCACCAGTTGAAAATCCGCCGGACTTGCACACCTTAGCCGGCCTTATTTAGTATAAAAACCATGTTCAAAGCACTCGTCTTACACGAGCACACTGCGGCCGTCGAAAACCTCGACGAAAGCCGCCTACCGGCCGGCGACATAGAAATAGCGGTGGCGTACTCCTCGCTCAACTACAAAGACGGAATGATCCTCAACGGCTTGGGCGGCTTGGTCAAAACCTATCCCCACGTCCCCGGCCTCGATCTCGCCGGCACCGTCGTTCACAGCCACAGCGACCAGTTCCAACCCGGCGACCAAGTTATATGCACTGGCTGGCGCGTCGGCGAAATCCACTGGGGCGGCTACGCACAAAAGGCCCGGCTCAAAGCCGACTGGCTCGTCCACTTACCCGACGGGCTGACGCTGCGCACCGCTATGGGCTTGGGAGCCGCTGGCCTGACGGCGGCTATCTCCTTAGAAGCCCTCGAAGCCCACGGCCTCGCGCCCGACAAAGGCGAAGTTCTCGTCACTGGCGCGGCCGGTGGCGTTGGTTCTCTCTCCGTTTTGCTGCTTTCCTCGCTGGGCTACCAAGTCGCCGCATCCACTGGCCGCCCCCAACTCGAATGCTATCTAAAAGACCTCGGCGCTCAGACCATTATCCCGCGCCAAGACCTCGCCGAGCCATTCCACAAGCCTTTGGAAAGTACGCGCTGGGCCGCCTGCATCGACTCGGTCGGCGGCACTACCCTAGCCCGCGCCTTGGCCCAGATGAATTACGGAGCTTCCATCGCCGCGGTGGGCTTAGCCGGCGGTGCCCAACTCGCAACCACCGTCATCCCCTTCTTGCTGCGCGGCGTCAACCTCCTCGGCATCGACTCGGTGTTCTACCCAGCCGAGTGCCGCACAGCCGCTTGGACGCGCTTGGCCACTGAACTGCCCTTGGAAAAATTAGCACTGATCTGCACGGAGGTCGGTTTAGCCGATGTCCCCCGCCTCGGCCAAGACATCTTAGCCGGCAAAGTTCAAGGGCGCGTCATCGTCAACCCCAACCAGTGAAAGCATACACTATGCGCCGATTAACGCTGCTACTCCTCACCCTCGCCGCCACCCAAACTGGAGCCGACGACAACATGCCCGGGACCGATCGCATCACCTATTTCGGCTACGAAAACTGCATCCTGCTCGAAAACGACCACGCCCGCGTCGTCCTCACCGCATCGGCCGGCCGCGTCCTCGAATACTCGCGCAAAGGCCCCAACGCCATCTACCTCGACCCCGCGCAAGCAGGCGCGACCTTTGAAGACGGCGCCCCTCGCTTCGGCCCCACCGGCGGCCGCCTCGACATCGGCCCGGAAATGGTCATTCCCGCTCATCCCGACCTGTGGCTTGGGCCGTGGGAAGGCCAAATTACCGGCCCGCGCTCGGCGCGCCTGATCAGCAAAAAGGACGAGCCGACCGGCGTCCAACTCATCCGCGACTTCCAACTCGCCGAGCACTCCACGCACTTGAGCGTCACCCAAATCATCAAAAACGTCTCCGATAGCGCAAAGCACTGGAGCCATTGGAGCCGCACCTTTGGCACCGGCGGCGGCATCGTACTCATTCCCCTGACGCCGATGAGCCGCTTCCCGCATTCCTATGTCATGTACGGCCCCGGCCCGGTCATCAATTACCGCCCCGAAGATCCCAACATCCGCATCCGCGATAACTTCCTCGAAGTCCTCGCCGCGCCGCTCCGACCCAAGCTCGGCATGGACTCGCAAGCCGGGTGGTTTGCCTATCTCGACCGCAACGACCTGCTGTGGGTCAAGCGCTATCGAGTGTACCCGGACCGCCCCTACGGCGAATTGGCCGGACTGACCATTTCGATATGGTATTACGAGGATCTGATGTGCGAGTTGGAGCCAATCGGCCCACGCGAGAACATACCCCCCGGCGACGAGGCATCTTTTACCGAGGACTGGTGGCTCCTACCCTACACCTACCCCCAAGACGGCAGCGACCTCGACCTCGAAGCTATCAGCGCACTGGTGGAACGAGAGGCGCGCTAAAAATAAAAACCGCCGCTATGGCGTTAGCGGCGGTTGATCTGCTCAGCGGTCCACGTCCCCTCACGGCAGCTTCGTCATCTTCTTGGTTTCCACGCGCTCACCTACCTCGACCCGATAGAAATACACCCCAGCCGCCACTTTCCTGGCCACCTCGTAAGGTCTAAGTCGGCCAAGACGCCGCGCCCCTATATGCCCTAATCGGATAAGCACACTTTTGGCGGACCATCCTTGCGTCGTCCCATCGTCGAAATCCCACTTGACCGCCTCGGCGAAACTGCTCCACAGCCCTAAGCATCCAACAACGGCGACTCCCAACATGGCGACACCGCCATAGGTAAAGGGAAAGGAGACTTTTATACCCATCTTCACTATGTCGCTCATATGCGAATCCATCCCTGAGATACAACCGCCGACGCCCTAAATCTGAATCATAGACGAGAATTGCCTCAAGTTGAATTTCACGAGGCAAATATGCTTCTTTACATACCCTATGCCGCCCATTTCTTCTTCATCCTCGCCCCTTTTCCCTCGGTTCGCTGAGTACCGTATCGCCCTCGCCGATCAAGTCGAAATGGCGTATATCGACAATGGTGCCAGCCGAGACCACCCCCCTTTAGTACTCCTACACGGCATCTTTGACAACAAGGCCACCTGGTTCCGCTTGACCGCCCGCCTGCCCGGCCACCGCATCATCGCCCCTGACTTGATCGGCCACGGGCACAGCAGCAAGCCGACTTTTGCCGCCTGCCCTACGCACGAGCGCTACTCGCCGGATATGCAGGCTGGCTACCTCGCGGCCTTTCTCGCGGCGCTGGACTTAGACGACGTGATTCTTTTGGGCAACTCGCTCGGTGGCGGCTTGGCTCTGCGCTTGTACTTGGACTTTCCCGCGCTCGCAGCTAAGGTGCGCGGATTAGTGCTCATCAACGCAGCCGGCTATCCGCACAAACTGCCCGTACACATGCGCACCCTCGGTAGCCATTTAGGCAAGCTGCTGACCCATGCTCCACTCCACGCCCTAGCGCGATCCTGCGGTCTGTTGCGCTTGGCCACTTGGCGCACCTTCCGGCGCTGCTTCCACGACCGCAGCAAAATCCCCCCCGAACTCGCAACAGTCGCCTGCGCCGCGCTCGCAACCCCCAATGCCGCGTACGCCTATCACTACTCAGCGCGCAACCTCGTGCCCCCCGACGCAGCAACGTTCCACCAACGCTTTGGCGACCTTACCTGCCCGGCCTTGGTTTTGTGGGGGCAACAAGACCGCGTCTTACCGGTGCATTCAGCCCAGCGCTTCGCCGCCGACCTACCCTGCGCCGATGTACACATCTTCCCCCATTGCGGACACGCGCCCCATCTCGAATACCCCGACGAGACAGCCAACTGCATCAAGAGATGGATAAAAAAGCGCGATATTAAATAATTACTCATAAATGAATAAAATTTTGCCCTCTCCGTGCATATGCCGGCAACTATATATTCAGCACCGGCGTCTAAACTGCATAAGACTTATTACTTAATTACTTTAGGAGGGACAATATGCCGCTCTATCGCCACCCAGAAGCCTCGGGAGGCCCAGACGATATCCTCGTGATTGAGGATCGGGGAATGCTCGGGCAGGACCAGCCCGGTTTCGAGTTCATCGACCCGCATACCATCAAAGCCCATCCCCTTATCATAGAAGCCTTAATCACTAACTCCGAACGCTTGTGGACGCTTGAAGAAATACTCGCCGATGTAGAGGGATAGTATCCTTGGCCCACCCGGCTACGGTGCAGCATAAACCTCCTTAACCTCCCCCCACTGCACCTTACGTCCTGTGCATAGGCCGCGAAAGCCCCGGAGAACTGTGTATCACTCCGGATGCTGGGACGCCGGGTGGGCTACCCCCCCCAACGAAGCCAACACCAAAACACCTGTTGGCCAGCCCCTAAGCAGCAATCAATTGTAATCCGGCCCGCCGATCGGCCCCAGCAGTGCGCGATTTTCCGCGGGCGTCTCCACCGCGTCGAGAAAGTCCGCCAAGGCTTGCTGCATCCGCCGGGCTTCCGCTGGCTGCTCGCCGATCACATTCGTCTGCTGCCCCGGATCGGTCTGCATGTCGTACAACTCGGGTGCGCCGCCGTGTTCGCCATGCGCCACATAGGTCCAGTGTCCGTCGGTCACGGTCGGCCCGCCATGGCGGATAAAGGTCGAGCTGAAGGCGTATTGCCGCGGCCACGCGACCGAGCCATTTAGCAGCGGCACCAGCGAATGCCCGTGCATTGCTAGGTCGCTCTTTTCCACGCCAGTCAAAGCCATCAGCGTCGGCAGCAAATCCACCGATTGTGTCAATGCGCTCACCCGCTGTCCGCCCGCCACTTCGGGGGCTGCGATCAGCAGCGGGATGTGGCTGATCTCTTCGTATAGCGGCCAGATGCGATCGTCCGCGGGGTGGATGTTGGACTTGCCCGTGCGGTTGTGCTCGCCGACGAACATGCCGTGATCTGAGGTAAATACCACCGCGCTGTTGTCGAACAGCCCAAGCTCTTCAATTTTGTCCAACACGTAGCCGATCCACTTGTTGACTAAGTAAATTTCGGCCGCGTAGTGGGCTTGGAGGTTGGCCAATTCCTCTTGGGTATAGGCGGTCGCCGGGCCGTAATTCGGGTGGATCATCGGCGGGCCATCGTACCCAGAGCTATCATAGCGGCCCACGAGATGTTCCGGCGGGTCCCATGGCTCGTGCGCGTCGAAGAAATCCACCCATAGCAAAAACGGCTCGCAGCCGCGATTTTCCTCTAGCCAGCGGCTCGCCGCCTGCGCCGTGCGCACGCAGAAGCGGTCTTCTTCCCACGCCCAGTCGCGGTTGGTCCACGAGTGCAAAGTCGCCAAATTGCCAAAGCGCGTGTTCGCTAGATGCCGATCAACCCGCGTCTTCGCTCCGTCCACCTCCATGCGCGGCGGCAGGTTGCCTTTCAACAGCGGCTTGTCTCCCTCTTGCCCCCGAATCCAATACGCCCCGTCAAACCCCCGGTCAAAATGGTGGACGCCCTTCATCAGATGCGGCGTGTCGCAGATAAGCTGACTCTGGTAGCCAGCCGCCCCAAAAATCGCGCTCAGCACCGGGATGCCGGCGTCGAGCGGTTTCCAGCCGTGGAAGGGAAAACTGTAGCGGCCAGTAAAGAGATCAGTGCGGTTGGGGATGGTCGGAAAACTCGACAAATAGTGCCGGTCGAAGCACACCGCCCGCTCGGCAAAGCGGTCGAGCGCAGCCGTGCCGATCCACGCATTGCCGTTGCATCCCAGATAGTCGTAGCGAAAGGTGTCGCTGACCAAGACGATGATGTTCATAAGACGCCTGCTCCTTGTGTTATTCGCAATCCCTACTCTCGCCGAATTTCATACTTGGCATTTTTTGAAGCTATTAAAACGGATTTTTCGCCTATTTCCTTCTTCTAACTTCGCCCCAAGTAGCCCCTTCAAAGCCCTCCTCGGCTTGCGCTCGGGCACACTCCGTAAAATCCGCCACTCGGTCAGACACCATAAGCCGTCCTCGGCTTGTGGGCACGCCGTCAGACAGGTTTGGTCTTGAACTACGAGACCAACGTCGTGCCCGTGATACACGCACATGAAGGCCATTCCACACGCCTTTTGACATTCCCCGACTCGGTTCGGGAGGCGATGCGGAAATCGAACTCTACTCCACGGTAGTAGCAATCCAGAGAGCTATCGGCTACGGCTACTTCGTGCGCTTGGCCTTGGGTGCTGATTCCGGTCGTCTCATCAACCAACGCGAAGTCTGGGGCCATCAAGTCCAGCGCAAGAAACTCCCAAGCTCGCTCGTTCATCGCCCAAGAAACTTCACCGCGCCAAAATGCGCCGCAACGCACTCTCCAATTCGGGATACGCAAACTCGAAACCCGCTTCCAACAGCCGCTTTGGCCGCACCCGCTGGCTAGCCAGCAACCCCTCCTCAGCCAATTCGCCCAAGATCCATTTGGCCGCAAACGCCGGCAGCGACAACAGCGTCGGTCGCCGCAACACGCGCCCTAGCATCCGCGTCAACTCGGCATTGGTCACCGGCTGCGGCGCGGTCAGGTTCACCGGCCCGCGCAAGGCCTCGTTTTCCACCGCATAGATCAGCGCCGCCACCGCGTCCGCCAAGCTAATCCAGCTAACGTACTGCCGCCCGTCGCCAATTTTGCCACCCATCCCCAAGCGGAAGGGCAACAGCATCTTGGCCAGTGCCCCCCCCCGACGACTGAGGACGATCCCCAAGCGGGCCTGCACAACGCGGATACCTGCCTCGGCCGCGGCCGCACTCGCCCCTTCCCACGCCCGGCCCAACTCGGCCAAAAACCCCGCGCCAAGGTCGCTTTCTTCGTCCAATTCCTCATCGCGCCGATGGCCGTAAATGCCGACAGCCGACGCACAGACCAATACCCTCGGCCGCACGGCCAATCCCGCCAAACGCTCAGCGAGTAGCTGCGTCGTCTGCACCCGACTCTGGCGCAATTGCGCCTTGACGGTGGCAGTCCAACGCCCGGCCGTGATGTTCCGTCCCCCCAAATGCACGACCCCATCTATCCCCTCCAGCGCCTCTTGTGCCAACTCGCCAGTTTCTGGATCCCAGCACAACTCCCCTTGGGCCGGCGGTCGCCGCACCAAGCGCACCACCTCGTGCCCTTCGCGCTCCAGCCGGCTACAGAGCACCGTGCCGATCAAGCCGCTGCTGCCTGCAACCAATATCTTCACTAGCTACTCCTATTGAGAATCCTCTGCTACTAAAACGCATCTCCGCACTCGACACAAGTGCGCTTGACCCGGTTTTTTCCTCTTGTTTTTCTCTTAAAGAGCGTCCCCCGGCCCGCTACTTAGAAAGCACACAGCATGCCCGATGATTATAGCATCACCACCGCTCGGAGCAATTTCAATGGGTATGCAGACGAACAAACCAATGCCTTTAACGCCGCAGATTGGATCGGTCGGCTAGCCACAGCGCTTGAAGACGTTGCAGCACAGGCGCGACCCGCGTTCCCCTTTTCACTAGAAACCCCCCACTACGGCCCGCTAGACGAATACTGGCCGAGTATCCACCAGCAATACCGAGCTCTCGCCACCCGCGCCAATCACGATCCTGCGGCCGCGCAGACCTTCGCCGAATCCTCCCTCTGGCTCAAATCCGATCCTGTCGCAGCAAGGGCGATCCTGCAGGAGCATCCCTTGCTGCGACCCGGGCTGATCGGTTCGGGCAAGCGCACAGGGATCGGCTTCATGCTGGCCAAGCACGACTGGTTCTACGTCGAGCTAAAGTCCCTCATCTCCCACCTAGCCAAACGCGCGATGAAGGATAGCGGCGGGCAGGCGGCGCAACTGCTGCACCGCTATCTAATGGCCGGCGCGGCGGCAAATCTCCCGGCATCCGAGATCACGCTCTTGCACGGCTTAAAACTCGACCGGCGCTTCGATCTGGGGCGCGACGCCTATCTGGCCCCCTACGCGGACGTCAAGGCAACGTACGGCCTGCCTCACGAACCCGAAAAGTGGCTCGACAACGTTAGTCAGCACCCAAGCCGGTCGAAGCGGGCCGCCAGCACGACCGCCCTCGTGCGCAGCCTAAGGTGGGGGCCGGGCGTCGCACCTCCCCCGGATCGGGGCGACGGTGCCAATAAATCCGGTCGCGCTGACGGCCCGAAAGTGAAGTACCGCTTCCCCGGCGACTACGAGATTGACCTTGCAGAGCAAGTACCAGACGACAACAAAGTCCTAATTGATCTGCTGTCGATCACAACCAAGACGCCGCTTATTTCCCACACTAGCTTTGTCCGCGTCGCCAAGTGGGTCGAGGAACTTGATCCCAACTTCGCTGGCAGCTTTCGCAACGCCGCGGCCTACTGGTCCAACGCAATGCCCAAAGAACACCCATTCAGCCAGCAGGACGCGGCGGCTTTCGCGGCCTTGGCCGGCCGCTGGTGTACCTATCGCGGGCGGCGCGATGTCATTGACCTTGCAATCCGCCGCCTCGCCGCCTCTTTCGCCCGCGGCGGCCCCTTTAGCGCAGAGGATCGCATCCTCGATGTCTCCATCGCCTTGGAGATCATGTACGGTCCGACTAAACATAAGCTAGGCCACCAACTGGCGGCCCGCGCAGAGCGGCTGCTTGGCCAAGGTGCCGATAAACGCGGCAGAATATCCAACCGAGTAAAATCCTTTTACAGAGTTCGTTCGGCCATCGTGCATGGACAAAAGAAGATCAAAGGCGGACGCGAGGCGATCGACAAGGCACTGGCGGAAGGACGCGATCTAGCCTGCCTCACGCTCGCGGAATTGCTGGCCCGGGGGCCGATACGGAATTGGGATCACCCATAGATGACTATCTATCCTCGTCTAATTGCGGCAACGCCGCGCGCAACACCTTCGCAAAGGCTTGCCGCTCGGCTGCCGGTCCTACAGTCAGCCGAACGCAGCGGTCGAGCGGAGCCACGCCCGGCATCCGCACAAAGACCCCATGCTGCAAAAGCACCCGTAGCAGACGCCGCGCACGGTCGCCACGGCCCACATCAAGTGCCACGAAATTCGTCGCCGAGGGCACCGTTTTTAGCCCGAGTTCCGCCGCTAACTGCGCGTATTCCCGCCGGCCTTCCGCCACTTGCCGCACCACCGCACGCACGAACTCATCGTCGCCCAGCGAAGCGAGTGCCCCAGCTTGGGCGATGCGGTTGACGCCAAAGTGATTGCGCACCTTGTCGAGCGCGGCCACCACCTCGCGGTGCGCCAGCGCATAGCCGATCCGCGCACCCGCCATGCCGTGCGCCTTGGAAAACGTCCGCAGCCGCACCACCTGTGGCCGTTTGGTGTCCAGTGGCAACCAAGCATCCGCGGGCGCGAAGTCGATATACGCTTCGTCGAGCAGCAACACGCAATCCGGCGGCAACTCCGCGATAAAATCCCGCAACTCGTCGGCTCGTTGATAGGTCCCCATTGGATTGTCGGGATTGGCCACGTAAATCAGCTTGGGGCGCACTTGCCGCGCCTTGGCCAATAGGGCCGGCAAATCCTCCCGGTCCGCGCGATAGGGCACCTTGTGCAACACCGCCCCATGCCCCTCGACTTGGTAGTTAAACGTGGGATAAGCCCCCAGCGACGTCACCACCGCAGCACCCGGTTCGGCAAAAAGGCGCACCAAAAGCCCCAAAATTTCATCTATGCCCGCACCCAAGGCGATCTCTTCCCGCGCCACCCCGTGCCGGCCGGCCAGCGCCGAGCGCAACTCGTATCCCTCCGGGTCGTTGTACCAATGCACTTGATCCACCGCTTCCACCATCGCCTGCCGCGCCCGCGGCGAGAGCCCAAAATTGCTCTCATTGGCCCCAACCCGCAGGGCGAGCGGCTGTCCCTGCTCCCTCTCCAATGCCTCGGGCGGCACAAAGGGAACCGTCGCTGGCAGAGCGCGGACGATGCGCGTAAACGGCAGCACGGCTTAAGACCACACGTAGATTTCGTCGTCGCCTTCGTCATAGCCAATGAAGACGGCGAGCACCACTCGTGGATCGTCCCCCTGTACGGCCGGGACCTCGTGGATGCAGCGAGTATTGAAGAAATACAAATCGCCCGGCTCAAGCGCGACCTCGCAGTGCTCCACGCCCTGAGCAGCCGCATACTCGTGAAAACGGCCGGCCGCGATATACGGCTGTACCGCCTCGGTCCACAGGCAGCGATGCAGCACAGCCTGCACCCCAGGACCCGCAGAACTCGCGTTCTGTATGCAAAGCACGCCAGCAAATTGATGGGTAAAGCGCGCCACCTCGTAGTTGAACCGCTTTTCGCGCAGCACTACGTGGTCAATGTGCGGACTATAGGCGTGGGTCTCGTAGTGGATGCGAAAGATGGCTGGGCCGTACAAGCGCCCATCGCGCTCGTGCGCCGTCTTGACCGCCTTGGTGGGTGCTAATGCCCGCAAGTGCCGATAGAGCAACTGCACCGGGTCAATCAAACCCGAAAAAAGAAGGGCAAAAAGCGCCCACGTCTCCTCCGCATGGGCCAAAAATGCCTCTTGGTCGCCCCCTAGGTTGCCAAGACTAGTACCAATATCGATGCGCGTGCGCTCGTCGCCCGCCGCGCGCAGCAACCCGCGCTCGGCAAAGCGTTCCATCAGCCGCTGACAATCGGCCGGCGTACAGACCTGGGGCAGCAAAATCGCCGGTATCTCGGCCCGGGCCAAGGCGCGGAGCGGGTCGGCGCACTCGTCCGGCCCCACGGGCTGCCACAATGCACGGGCGGCGTTTTTTTCGTCCGTTGTTCTCTGCAAATCTAAAGCTCCTTTGGCTAGTGTATTCGGCGCGTCGGCTTTCGAGCACGCCAGTCAAATCCTCAAGCGGAAACTAACCTCTATAACCCCCACGCCCGATCGACATCGCGCTGGTACGCGTCGATCTTGCCCGCCAGCACATCGGCGACCCGTACCACCTGTCCAGAATGACCGGATTCGTAGATAGCCTCGCTAACGGCCTTGCTGCGCAAGCCTTCCTCGGCGTCGATTTCCACCGGCCGGCCTTTGCTCAACGCATCGATAAAATCCCACAACTCCAGCGCAACGCCGCCGGTAATTCCATATGGGAAAAGCGCGTCTTTTTCCGCCTCGCTCAGCGTCGCCAAATACATCGCTTGCAATTCGGACATGCTGTGCGTGGTACCGTCGGCGAGCTGGCATTCGCCATGAGCCTGAAAGGCAGCCGGATGGAAAATGTCCGCGTCGATGATCGACCCTTTTTCGCCGCTCAGCGTCAGTTGGGTAAAGCCCTTACCCGGTGCGCTGATCGTCCACGACCACGTGCCGATCAAGCCACTTTTGAAGTTGAATATGCTGGTCCAAAAATCCTCGGACGCACTGTTGACCATGGTCTCGCCTCGGCGATGGGGGCGCGGGTAGATCTGCTCAACCCGGGCGTACACGCTCTCGATCTCGCCAAACCAATAACGCATCGTGTCAACCCAGTGCGCTCCGCTGTCCATGACCATGCCGCAGCCGCCCAGCTTGCGATCAATGCGCCAGTGCCAATCGGGCACTTCCGCTGGATCGCGCCAACCGGCCTGCACGGCCCACCACATCTTCGGCGCACCCAACAGGCCGTCGTTAAAGGCCCAGCGAATGGTGCGCTGCCCCAAGGCGCGGCGACACTGCTCGGCCGTAGCAGCGACCCGCCCACAGCGCTGTGCTGTCTGCGCGATCTCCTTCGAGGCCCGCACCGTGACGCCAATCGGCTTTTCGACCAGCACGTTGACCCCACCCTCTAACAATTCGCCAGCCAACACGTGGTGCAGGCCGTGCGGGCTGCATATGTCGGCCCCATCGAGCGCGTCTTCCCCGGCCAGCAGCTCGGCCACGCTCGCATAGGCGTTGACCTCCCAGCCAGCGAATCCCTTGATCCGCGCCGCAAAATCCGCGGCGCGCCCGGGCACTTCATCTACAGCCGCGACAAGGCGGAACCGCGTCTCGCCCTTTTCCAACAGCTCTTCGTATCCCCGCAAATGCGCCCCGGCCATGCCGCCGCAACCCACCATCGCCAATTGGACGACCTCGCCCTTCTTGTCTTTGCTCATCTCTGCCTCCATAGGTTGATCTTCATAGGTGAAATACCCGCCATCACCACCCTAGCACCTCCGCCAAGAACGCCTCCACCCTAGCTTCATACGTAGCCGCATCCTCGCTAAAGGCCGAGCTGTGGCCGCCCCGCAACTCGCTAAACGCCTTGGGCTGGGCCGCAGCTTCGTACAGCCGCTGGCCGTGTGCGAATACAATAAACTCGTCGTCGCGGCTGTGGCTCACCAGCACCGGGCAGCGAATCTGCTTTAGGTACTCCAGCGTAGGATATTCGTAGCGGGCCAGCAGACCGACCGGAAAAATCGGATACAACGCTTGGCCCAGTTCGGGGATGGAGGTAAAGGTCGCCTCTAAGAATAGAGCCGCCGGCGTCTTGCCCTGTACTAGCTGCGCGGCGATCGGCCCGCCCAGCGAGCGGCCAATGACGACGATGCGCTCTGGGGGTACGCCCGCTTCAGCGACCAGATAGTCCCACGCCGCCGCCGCGTCCCTATAGGTTCCTTCCTCAGAGGGCGTCCCCTCGCTCTGACCATAGCCGCGATAGTCAAACAACAAAATCCCCAAGCCCAACCGATGGGCATCCTCGGCCACGCCAAGCAGATTTGATATGTTGCCCGCATTCCCGTGGCAAAAAAGCACTGTGCCCCGCGCATCGGCTAACGGCAAGTACCACCCGGTCAGCCGCACCCCATCGCTGGCGACGAGCGAGACTTCTTCATAGTACATCCCCGCCGAGGCCGGCGTGCCTTTGATGCGAGCACTCGGCACATAGACGAATTTCTCCTGAAAAAAATACAGATAGGCCGCGGCCAAAACGTAGCCCACCACAGCGAGCACCGCGATTCCCAGCACAAGGCGTCCTATGAGCGGCATTAAGATCCTCCGACTCAGTGGAAATTAGAATGATTGACACGCCTAACAAAAAAAATGCTAATTGTAAAACCAAATCCATCCCAACCCAAAAGATCGCCCATGCCCATTGTCCGCTCATTCGTCGATCGCCGCAACAACAATAATGTATCTAAGCCCGCCTAGCCCCATGTCCGCCAGCCTCTTGTTCCTCTGCTTGGTCGCCGCCGCTGACGCCGACCAACTGCGCTTCAGTGCGGGGCGCGATTGGCGCGATTGGCAACTGCCCTTCGGCGCAGTCGAGGTGGCACCCAATGGCTCGATTCAGCCGCTGCGCGTTACCAAAAATACCGACGCCGTGCGCGATGCCCGCCAGCTAGGCGGTGGTATCCGCCGGACCGGCTCCAATCCCAGCGACGCCGTTGCGCTCCTCGACGGCAATTTAGCGACCGGTTGGGCGCCTAACCCCGCCGACGATCCCGACGACTGGTTCGTGGAAATCGACCTCGGCCGCAGCGTCTCGGCGCACAGCATAGCCTTGGTCTTTGCCGCCGACGCACCCCCCTTTGAGCTGTTCGACCTCTTGCTCTCCTCAGGCGAGCCGCAACTCGACCAAGTAGCCAATCCGATTGCCGGCTCCCTCGTCTACCGCATTAAGGAACGCTTCAAAGAAAACGCGCACCACCGCGTCACATTCGCCCCGGGCGACGCGCTCTACCTGACGCCGATCCGCTACCTGCAAATCCACAACCTCAAGCACGTTCCCAACGCCCGGCTCGTCGAAGTCCAAGTCGAGCATATCGGCGACAATCTCACTCTCAACCTGCTCGAGCGCGGCGGCACCATTGACGTAGTCATCGACGCCTTTGTCCGCGCCGAAGAAGTCGCCTTGGGCAACGCACTCAACCTAATCGATGGCTCGATTTTCGCTCGCTGGCGCAACGGGCGCGAGCCGCGCAACACCTACAACACTTGGAGCCACATCACCATCGACTTGGGGGCCGTCTATCCGGTGGACTTCGTGCGCCTGATTGCCGGCGTGGCCATCCGCGGCGGCTTTGGCGAACACCTTCTGCGCACCCGGGCCGGCGCCAGCGGGTCGCGCTCGTTCAGCTACAAGAGCTACGAAGTCCTCACCTCGGACGGCGCCATGGCCCCCGACGGCACCCGCATCTGGACGCGGCACTTTACCGGGTACGCTGGCGACGAAAGCCACCGCGCCGGGTTGGCCGATCACCAGTTTCCCACCCTGCCAGCCCGCTACGTCCGCATCGCTTGGCTGATCTGGGACGCCACCTGCGCCGCAACGCTGCCCGACGCTTCCTCGCGCTGGGTCTGCTACGCCAACGGCTCCGCCGAGGAGATCCAAGTGTACGGCGAGGGCTATCCCCTTTCGGTCGGCCTCCGCTCACCGCTCATTGACCTAGGCCGCGACAAGAACCTCAACTCGCTTGAGTGGCAAGCCGAGACCCCTTTGGGCACCCATATCGAAGTCCGCTCTCGCACGGGCAACGAGGTCGTAGAGCAATACACTTTTCACGACAAAAATGGCAAGGAAGTAACCGAGAAGCGCTACGACAAACTGATCCCCAGTTTTAAGGGCAAAATCGACACCATCCGCATCCCGGGCGCGGACTGGAGCCCTTGGAGCAATATGTACAGCGCGTCGGGCGCGGCCTTCCAATCGCCTTCTCCGCGTCGCTTTATGGAACTCGATGTGCGCTTGGTATCCAACAGCCCGACGCAAGCTCCCCACTTCAACGGGCTGGCCGTCAGCTTCAGCGATCCCCTAGCGTCCAAGGTCGTCGGCGAAGTGTTCCCCCTGCAAGTCGCTCCCGGCCAAGAGACCCAGTTTTCCTACTTCCTGCGGCCGGCGACGACCCGCGACGGTTTCGACCAAATCGCCATTGAAGCCACCACCATCCCCCGCTTTGACGCGGCCGCGGTCGATGGCGAGCCGGTCGCGGTGGCGACTGATTCCCTCGCGCAGGGCTTTCGCGCCACCTTCCCGCGCCGCATCCGCAGCCACCAACTCGTCGAACTGCGCTTTACCGCCCCCATCTACCTACAGGCGACCCGCTTCGACGCCTTTCTCGAAGACAGCCAAAAGGCGCAAACGCGGCAACTCGTGGACCCGGGCGACGCGGCTCCCCAAGTCGAGAGCAGTTCCAACGTCGTGCGCTTGCCCGTGGCCGACCAACTCTTTGCCGGCCTCTCGTTTAGCCCCGCGCTCATTACGCCCAACGGCGACGGGATCAACGACCAACTCCTCATCTCCTTCGATCTCATCAACGTGCTCTCCGCCCGCCCTTTACACCTGCGGCTCTACGACTTGTCCGGCCGGCTGCTTTTTACCCAAGAGCGGGCCGGCCAAGCCGGCCACATCGCCTGGCACTGGGACGGGCGCGACCTACGCGGCCAGCGCGTACCGCCCGGCCTCTACCTAGCCGAGCTGCACGTCGCGGGCGATGCCGGGGATCGCCGGGTGCGCCGGACCGTAGCCGTGGCCTACTAGGATTTCCTCGCACAGTGTGAAAGTAGAGCGGCACTTTGCGTTTTGCGGCAAGAAGTGAGTCCGCGAAAATAGTTTCGCGTCTTTTTGCCGTTGCAAGAACGCGCTCCGCCAGACGCTCTCGATAAAACTCGCAGCCACCGCTCAGGAGCATCGCCAAAAAGGACGTCAGAACGATTGCAACGGTTCAGGTCAAAGGGCGTGCTGATTGTCAGATTGACCGCTGCTCCGCCCATATCCCGACTACCTCGGCAGCCAAGCGGGTACGCAACAACTCGATCTGAAGGCGGACATAGCGACCGAGCCAATGGCGCGGCGCAGCTAGCGCACCCCTCATCCCCACAGAAAAAACGCCCCCAACAGCACAACCCACACCGCTTCGAGGAAATGCCAGTACGCGGCGCAGGCCCGCACCGAGAGCAAATGCTCGCTGTCGAGCCGATTCAAGCGCGCCTTCCACGCCAGCATCGACAACGGCACCATGCCGCCTACCACGTGCAGCGCGTGAATTGCGATCAGCGCGAACGCAATGCCATAGACACTCACCGCCAATGCCCGGTGGCGGTCGAGTA
This sequence comes from Candidatus Latescibacterota bacterium, assembly GCA_965116045.1. Lineage (GTDB taxonomy): Bacteria > Latescibacterota > UBA2968 > UBA8231 > UBA8231. The sequence continues at coordinate 1,233,477 of OZ220478.1, forward strand.
GCTGTATCAGCGCCGGCACCTGTACAGCGATAAACAACGCGCTCGTCACCCAAGCCCGGACCAACCACCGGCGCAAAAGCGGGAAGTGCCCGCGCTTGGCGTTCTGCGTCGCCTTGTACATGGCCAGCCCAGCCCCCAACAGCATCGCCGTCGACACGATGAGCACCAACGGCAGTTCAATGCGCTCGCTGCCCGGCAACGCCGAACTAGTCAGCCGCAGGTAGGCAAAAGCCGCGATGCTGGCCCCAAACAGCATCGCTAGCGAGATCAAAAACAGGGCCAGACCCAACTGGCGACGACCTCGTAGATCGGGCGAATTCCAGTTCATCGCCAGCGATACTCCGGCAACTTGTAACGTCGCTCAGGCATAATGCTACTTTCGTCTCACGGCGTCGGCGCGGCCGCTGGCAACAGCCCTTCCGCCTTCAGTTCAGCCCACAGCGCCGACGGAATATCCGCCTGCATCACGCGCACATTGTCCTCCAGTTCAGCCACCGACGCCGCGCCGGGCACCGCTGAAATTACCGCCTCGTGCCCAAAGGGAAATTGCAAGGCCGCCGCCCGCAGTTCAACGCCGTGTCGGTCGCAGACGGCCTTGAGTGCCTTGGCCTGTTGCACCAGCTGCTCAGGTGCGGGCTGGTAATCAAAAGAGACCGGCTGGTTCAAGTCGCGGGCGAGGATGCCACTGTTGTACGGCCCGCCTATGGTCAGCTTCACCCCGCGCGCTAGGCACAGCGGTAAAAACTCGGGCAGTGCCGACTGGTCCAACAGCGTGTAGCGCCCGGCGAGCAGGATGTAATCCAAATCAAAACGCTCGACCATCCGCCCGGTGCGCTCCCACTCGTTCATGCCCATGCCAATGGCCTTGACCGTGCCGGTTGCCCGCAATTCGACCGCGGCCGCCAGTGCTTCGATAAAGTCCTCGTCGGTGTGCTGCCCCTTGAAATCGCTGTCGTGGACAAAGAAAATATCCACCGCTTCCAACCCCAGCCGTTCCAAGCTCGAATCGAGCGAAGCCCGCAGACCCGCCGCACTGAAGTCAAAATCGTAGATGTAGTGCGGGATCCCGTCCTCGCTGTAAGGCACCAAGTCGTCCGGGTTTTCAGGCCGCAACACCCGCGCCCCCTTGGTCGAGATGGCAAACGACGCCCGCGGGAACTCACCGAGCACTCGCCCATAGCGCACCTCGCTGCGCCCATCGCCGTACATCGGCGCGGTGTCAAAATAGCGCACGCCCATTTCGTAGGCCCGGCCGATGATGGCCAACGCTTCGTCGTAGCCGCTGCCAGCAAAAATCCCGTCGGCTAGCACCATCCCGCCCAGCGGCGCACCGCCCAACCCCAACCGCGTCACCTCCACGCCGGTATTGCCAATCGCTACTTTTTCAAAGGGGTTCATACGCAATCCAGTCCGTAGAGCCGCTCGGCATTGCCGGCGAGTAATTTAGCCTGCTCTTCCTCCAACCGCCCGGAGACGATTTCCCGTAGTGCCGCCACCCACGCCCCCAAACTCGCTCCAAAGTTGCACACCGGCCAGTCGCCGCCGAACACCACCCGGTCCGGGCCAAAGCGGTCCAAGCAGTGGTTGACTGTCGGTGCCAGCGCATCGACGCTCCACCCTGCGGGTGCCCGAGCGACGATCCCGGATATTTTGCAAACTACGTGCTCCCGTGCGCCTAATGCGGCGATGTCGCCCTGCCACTGCTCTTTGGTATGGCTAAAGGGATTGGCCGGATCGTGCGCTGCCGTGCCGTTGACGATCTGCGGATCGGCGTTGCCGCAATGATCGACGATGAAGCGCGTACCCGGACACTGATCTACCAAGCCGACCGCGTCCCCTAACTCGGTCGGTCGCAGGCACAAATCGAAGCTCATGCCGATCTCACCCAAGTACTGCACATCCCGCACGAAACGCTCCTGCAAGCACCGCCCGGGCTCGGCGGCGGGCACGTGCAATACCTGCCGCACACCTTTGATAAAATCACGGTCCTTAAAGCGGTCGATATAGGCGCGGAAACCCTCTTCCCCCGGGCTGCCGCCGATCACCGCCGCGGCCATTGGATTGTCGTCGGCAGCGCACAGGCCGGCGACAAATTCTGCTTCCGCAATGCGCTGCTCAGTGGCGACATCGACTTCCATGTAAATGGTGCGGGCAATGCCAGCACCCGCACTCGCCGCCGAGTAATCGCTCATCAAGTAATTTTTCCGCAGCGACTCCATGCCCTCGCTTTCCAGCCACGGCAGCGCGAACCGCGCCACATCCCACATGTGTTGATGCGTATCGACGATAGGTAGCATATAATCCTTCCTTATTTATAGGAGTATCCTTCGCGCTTCAACGGCGCAAAGACTGCTTCTAGCCATTCCGGCAACTCTCGGTTTTCTTCCAGCGACCGGATGGCTGCGGCAACTTCTTCTTGGGATATGGTATCGAAAAAAGCCGCGGTGGGCACGAGGGCTTCGTTCAGGTCATTGGGTTCAAACTTGTCCAGAGCCCGGCCGTGGCGCATGGAGCGAGCGACGATTTGTCTTCCCATTTGCGATGACAGATAGAGGAACAGGTGCTCTACGTATGCGGCACCCAACAAATTGGGTTGGAATCCATGATAGCAAGTCAAGTTCAATGCCTTGGTCTTGTTTAATACGACCTTGTAGCCGTCGCGTGAGAACACCCCGAACAAAAGGGGCGACGGACTGCGCGTCTCTGTTTTGTACCACGGCGTTCTGTTTTTCGTCAGAAATCGCTCGTGATAGCCCTCGTTCTCCCCCAACCGGATGTAATCCGCAGCGGCCTTGGAGGGATTGCCAAAGACCGAGAATAGGAAGACGGGGTTATTCGCAAAATCCTCATCCCTAAAAACGGCCGTTTTAATTTGCGAACTCTTGGCGATACAAGGTACGCACTCGGTGGTGCCGAGGCGTCTTGCTGCTACAATCGCAGGATTTAGGACGAAAAACGCATTCGCACCTGTGGCAATGCCTCGGCTGAATTTTCCAAAGTGTGCGAGAGTGGTCGTCTTTTGCCGATCGACGCTGAACGCTGTCCCTTGAAAGTGAGGCAACCACTTGGCTTGCGGATCCAATGCCGCACGAGGAACTTCAGCCACTGGTTGCAAGCTATCGAATGCGGCGAGTTCGTCTATGGATTGCAGGCGGAAAAACGGGACGGCACTGTGATACACTGCTTTGTCGTATAAAATGATCCCCACAGACGTAGTGGCATCCGGGAAAATGTCTTTCTCGCAATCGAAGCTGATAATGCTACACAGGTGCCCGGACTCAACGAGTTTTTGCTTTACCAACGTGCCGTATCCGGCGTTCAAAAACTCAAGCGGCATGATATACGCCAAGCGGCCGCGCTCAGCAAGTTCAGCAAGTGACTTGAGCAGAAAGGCCGAAGCAGCATTCATATATCCAGAAAGCTGGATGCCGATCTTTTTCTCAAACTCTCGAATGACCGCATCCCTATTGAGAAACTTCTGAAAGCGCATATATGGTGGGTTACAGACGATATTAGCGTATTGGCCGCCCCAAGAAAGCAAATAGTCTTCAATGGCAACAAAATCCGTGCGTTCCCCTACGCTTTGCTCCCAGAACTCGACGATGGTAGAATCCACTTCACATCCTGCGAACTGAACGTCAGCCCGATCATCAATCGCCATTAGAAACGCCCCTAACCCAAACGCTGGATCAAACACCGCATTCGTCCCTGAATCCAACACCCAATTCACCATAAAAGCGGCTACTGCATCTGGCGTAAAAAACTGTCCGAACCGCTTCTGATGTTTCTCGCCGACCGCTTGCAGGTAGTCAGACATGTGCAATAACACGCCTAGGGGTAATAGGTTTCTTTAGCTATATGAGGCCGGGAATTAAGGGAGGGGCGTTGGGTCGGTCAAGCGAGGCCGTGATTTCCGGTTGTCTCGGTACGCTTACGGGTCGCCGCGGTTCAGGCTGAGTTGGGCGGGCTATCCAACAGTTCATCTTGAAGTAGCCGGCGGCAACTAGATCGAACTGCGCCTGAAGGTTCAGCCAGCATTGGGGATCTGCGCCCAAACCGCAAGGCCGTGTCGCCTGTCCCCGACGCACAACGATCTGGCCGTCATAGCTTGATCCGCTCAAAAACCGCGAGGTAGCTCTTCCGGCTACCCCCGACTGACAACAGAAATGGGACCCCAGAAAACTGGGGTCCCATTTCCGTAACTCGCGGTGTCGCGGATGCTACTTGAGCAGCAGCATCTTCTTGACTTCGCGGAAGTCGCCGCCCGCCTGCAAGCGGTAGAAATACATCCCCGCCGACAAGCGATGGCCCTGATCGTTGGTCGCGTCCCACTCCACCGCGTAGCGACCCGCCGCCTGCCGCTCGGCGACCAGCGTCCGCACCGGCTGCCCCAGCACGTTATATACCGTCAACGCCACGTCGGCCACCTGCGGCAACGCATACTGAAGCGTCGTCGTTGGGTTGAACGGGTTGGGATAGTTGTCGGCCAAGGAGAACACCGCTGGCCGCGTCTGCAACGCCACTGGCGCCGGCAAGGCCAGTCGGTTGAAGCCTAACGCGCGATCATACGTCTGGTTGTCGGTGATTTCGAGCGTCGTGCTTGCAATCTCGGTCGTCGGCCGGAACACCAAGCGCAACCCCAACTCGCCGTCGGCGACCGTTTCTCCGTGGGCGACGACGGTCAACACACCGGCTTCGGCCAGCACCTGCGACGCCGCCCACGCACGGTCTTGGGGCAATGCCCGAACAAACGCCAGTTTATCGGCGTCATACGCGATCTGCAAGCCGTAGCCCCTGACCGCGACGAAGTCGGCCAAGCGCACATCAAGGACGAATTCCTCGCCCACGCTCGGCAAGGCCGTCGGCGCATCCAGATACAGCCGCGCCGCCTCATTCAGACCGGCCTGCAAAGGCACCCGCTTACCGGCTCCGCCGCCGAACAACGCGCCCAAGTCGCCAAATTCCATCATTGGGTTGACCGTGATCGTGAACATCAGCGACGCGCTCTCATCGCCAGCCATCGCCGTGTACGTGACCGCAACGGCATCATCAGTGGCCGCGTCCGGCGTACCTGAAATCATCCGCGTGGCCGCGTCAAACGACAGCCCCGCCGGCAAATCCGACACGCTATACGTGATGGCACCTTCGCCGCCCACCGCCGCCGGCAGTTCCAAACCTTGAATCGCCGTGCCCGCCGTATAAGACTGCGCGGCAATCGAAGTCCCGGCGACAAATGCCAAGGGGATCATCATCTCCTCCTCGCCGGCCGTCTCCGTCAGCACCAGCGTCGCCGATCCCTCGGCCAAGCCCGGCAGCGTCGCTTTGATGCGGATCGCCTCATCCCCTTCGGCCATATCATCGGCCACCGGATCAACCAAAAGCCGCGTCGAACCGGCAATCGAACCCGCCGCAATGGTAATTCTCGGATTGAACAGCACCAAGTAGTCGGTGTCGCGCACGGCTGGCGAATCCTCATCAATCAAAACCGTGGCCGTCGCATCGTCGGCCAGCGGCTTGCCGTCCAACTCGACCGTGACCAGCACTTCCGTCAAGTCCGCCGACTCGCTCAGTTGGTTCGGCATCACTGACACCAAAACCGAGGCACTCGGCGTCTCATCGTCGGAAATGCGGAGGTCGGCCTGATCCCAGCCGCCTGAAGCCGCCGCCCGGATTCCCAAGTACCTATGCCCATCGACCTCGTCGTTGTCGATCGGCGACAGGAAAAGCGTCGTCGAACCCGTCCGATCTCCAGCCGCGATAGTAACCGTCCCCACCAACGTCACCGTGTAATCCACATCGCGGGTGGCCACCGCTCCACTAGCGGGTGGGACAATCGTGAAGCGGATCGCCTCGGCCGCGGGGGCGGCCTCTGACAAGGTCGCCGTAACCCGGATTTCAGCCGTCTCGCCGTCTTCGCGCACGACCGACTGCGAAGCCATCACGCTGGCGATCCCAACCGTGACCGGCGGCGGTTCACTGACCGTGATGGTGAAGAGCGTTACCCCGCCGCTTTTGTCGTCATCGAACGCCGTATAGACGACCGAGGACAGGCCGGCCATCGTCGGCGTACCCGAAATCGTCCGCGTCGTCGGGTCAAACGACAGACCCGCCGGCAGGGCGGTCGAAACACTGTACCTCAGCGTCCCTTGGCCGCCGGTCGCTTCGGGCAATACTGCGCTAAACGCCCGGCCTACTGTCGCCTCAAAGGCTAACGTGTCCGCGCCGAAGGTCGGCCCCGTGGACGTCGCCGGCGTCGTGGTAGCGGTCGTGGTCGTGGTGGCGGCATCTTTCAACTTGATCGCCACCGACCCGACCGTGATCTTATCCCCGTCTTGGTTTTTGAGGTTGTCCGTCTGCGACTTCAGCGTGATCGTCTCGTCGTTGTCGGCCTTGCCGTCGTTTACCGGCGTAACCGTGATCGTCGTCGAGCCGATGATCTCGCCTTGCGGAATCGTCAGCGAACGAAGGGCCAACGTGTAGTCCAAATCGCGCGTCGCCGACTTATCCGGGGTCGCATCCACGCCCAACGTGATCGTCGCATCTGCGTCCAACACCTTGCCGTCTAACGTACCTGTCACCGTAACTGTCGTCGTCCCCGCGTCCTCCTTGATTTCGCTCGGACTGACCTTTAGGGTGATGTTCTCGCTCAGCGTCTCATCGTCGGTGATCTTGAACTCCACGTCTTTCATCTGCGTGGCGTCGTCGCCGATCTTCGCTTTCACCGTGAATGTCCGCGCCTCATTCTTATCGCTATCGTCAATCGGCGTGACGCGCAGCATCGCCGTGCCCTTGGTATCGCCGGCTGGAATGGTCAGCCCCTCGGTCACCTGCACCGTGTAATGCTCATCGCGCGTCCCCGTCCCCGGAGTAATCTCGAAGTCCACCCGCTGGGCCTTGGGTAAGGCCTTCTCTAATTCAACGGTCATTGTGATGTCCGTCGCCCCGGCGTTCTCGCGAATCGCCGCCGGAGCAAGCTTAAACGACTTCATCTTCGCAATCGGATCGGCTTCGATGGTGATAGTCCCTTTGTTGACCACAATTTGATAGACCCAAGAGGTTACATGCTTTAAGGTAGTCATATCGGGGATTACATCTTCAATGTCCCCATCGCCGTTAAAGTCGATAGCACCCGGCCAATAATTCGTAGCCCCCTGGAGATGAAGATCATCCCCCATGGTCCACGGATTGTCCCCATAACCAGTTGTACCGACGTTTCTCATCCTAAGACTTGCTTCTATCACCTCTTTGCCAGTAGGAACCACAAAGACATCTAAAAAATCGCCATCGTCAAAAAAGTCGATCCCCAAGGTCTTTTCTACTAAGACGGTGCCCGCCGGGATGACGTCGCTCTCGCCGGAACCAATAAGACCACTATTATCTTTGTCTATTCCAATACGACCATTGCCGTTGAGGTCCACTCCTTGTGCGGTCCAACCATTCCGACCACCCGGACCGTGGGACTCAAACGTCCCATTCCCTGAAGTAGAGGCACCGCTACCAGCATACCCATCGTCCTCGAGGGAACCATCCCTGTTTATGTCGATCCTTACTGGTACGGTTTTACCCATATAAGTATGGGTCCGTTTGCTGACCACCACCGTCAGCGTATCAGTATCACTACTAGGGCCTATTACGAGCGCACCATCCTTGGTGCCATTCGGATCGAGGGTGAACGTCTTCGTCCCAGACCGCGTCCCCTGCGGAATGGTTAGCTTGCCTAAACCACTGAGCGTGTAATGCTCATCGCGCTTCAAGGTATCGCTGCCAGCAACAACCAACTGGGTGGAGAGGGTCGTGTCCGGTAACGAGCGGCTCAAGGCGCCTGTCACTTCAATAGAAGTCGCATCCGCCTGCTTGCTGAGCGTGGACGGAGCGAAAGACAGGTCAATCGCGCCCGGCCACGCATCGTCGTCAATCAGCGACACAAACGGGAGGCGTTGAACGACGGCTCCGCTTCCGTCTTCCCTTTCAATCACATTCTTGGCGAAGCTAATTTGATTGCCACTCCCAGCAACAAATTTAAAAATAATAGGGATATCAACGGCAACGTGTAAACTATCCCAGTGACGAAGACTTTTCCTTTTCCCCATCGCCACCCTTTTGTTCTTATCGAGGACTTTTCTCATAAGATTAAAGCTCTTCGTAGGGTTGGCCGGGGTAATTCCGATTCGATCATTGTCTATCGGGGTTATGGTAAAAGTCCCGGTCACCTTTTTCTCGCCCTTCTTCAGCAAGAGCGTCGGCGTGGATACGGTGAATAAGTCATTGAGGTATCTGGCGGTTTCATAGTCAGGGTCCAAAAACATATTAATCTGAATATCTGCTTTCGCCTCCACCCCTCCTTCGGTTTCTAGTGTTACCGTAATATCTTGTGCCCCACCGGCCTCGTGGACGAAACCCGGGTCAAAAGAGCCCGATAGGTTTTGGGCTAGAGCCTCGCCAGCCCAGCCAAACACCAGACTGGCCACCAGCAACCAAGGCACGTAAGACAAACGCGGCATCTGCAACTTGGCGTATTTCATGATGCAATCTCCTCAATAGTGAAAGGGATATGGATATGAGAAAATGGATGCGGTTTATTGCGACGCCGCTGCGTTCCGGCATGGCGGAAAACAGGCGGGTCGGCGAGAACTCGCGCACGGCGAATATGGCTCGTACGACATCGCCGCCGACCGCCGTGCGGAATACCAAGGATGGTTTTCGTCTGTTATTTGGATCGGTAGAATCTCTGCGCCGCGGACGTCTGACCGACGCGGCAGAGCAGAGCAATACCCCTTCCCGCTTCCGCCGAAGAAGGGGGACGAGGCGAATAGATTGATAAATGAAGCTAGTGCGTAATACCCAAGAAAATCGGGGGGGGGGGGGGGGGGGTAAGTTGCTGTTTTTTAACGACTTACGACAATAATAAATCGGCATTGCAAGCGTAGAACAAGGCACAGCCATCGCATCAAGCACCGCTCTCGGCGATGGCATTCTCTTTGATAGCGACGCTGTATCCATTGTCCTGTTAATCCGTCTAAGACTGCCGCAAGCGGCGAGGTTGTAGCTCCAAAACGCTCGGCTATGAAGGAACTAAGAAAAACCTCACAAAACACTTTGTCAACTGTGAACGGGTCGCCGAGACCCAGCCTGAACCTCGGCGACCCAAGACCTACCGCAAGCGTATCGAGACAATCGGAAAGCTCAAAACCTACCACAGCCGATCCCCCGCGGCCGCGGCCAACGCATCCTGCTAATCGCCAATCAAGCCGACCGTCAACAAGTGTTGAAGCTCTAAGGCCAGCCTAAACGCGCCTGACAATGTCAACCATCTTACTGTCCGTCGCGTCCTGAGCTATTGGCCTAAGACCGGCGAGCCGGGGACTTTGTGGCGGGTTCGGCCGGTTACTTGAGATAGAGCAACCGCCGAACCTGAACCCCACCCGGGTAGAATAGGCGAGTAAAATAAACGCCCGTCGCCACCTGCGCCCCCCGCTGGTCGCGCGCATCCCAAGCGATTTGGTAGAAGCCCACCGTTTGGAACGCCGCCACGAGCGTTTTCACCGGCTGGCCTAGGACATTGTAGATTTCCAGTCGCACCGGGCCCGCCTCGGCCAGTTGGTAGGTGATCTGGGTGCTGGCGTTGAAGGGGTTGGGAAAATTGAGCGTTAAGCCACTCGTGGCAGGCGTCTCCTGCGCCGCGGCCTTCTTACCCGACGTCGCTAATGGCGTGGCCGAGATACTACTTGGGAGGGCTGAGGGGTTGGGGTTCGTATCCGCCTTCTTACGAGGCTGGGGGACAATGTTTGGTGTGCTTGTTGGGCCTGGTCCCATACGGTTGACGGCACGTACCTCAAAGGTGTAGTCCGTGCCGTCTTTCAAGCCAGATATCGTCACCCTCCTGCCTGCCACAGACGTCCAGCCGGTGCCCCCCGGACGATACTGATACTGGTAGCCGGTAATCGGCGAACCCCCATCCAACGCGGGCGAATGCCAACCAAGCAACACCTGCCCACGCGACCTCGGTGCCGAGAGATTTTGTACCGCCCCCGGCGGACCAATCGTACTTGTTGGGCCTGATCCCATACGGTTGACGGCGCGTACCTCAAAGGTGTAGGACGTGTCGTCTTTCAAGCCTCGAATCGTCCCCCTCCTGCCTGCCACATTCGTCCAGCCGGTGCCCCCCGGACGATACTGATACTGGTAGCCGGTAATCGGCGAACCCCCATCCAACGCGGGCGCATCCCAAAACAGCACTATCTGCCTAACGCCAAGGGTAGCCGAGAGATTTTTGACCGCCAGCGGCGGACCAAGCGGCGTGGCCACGGCCGTGCTTGTTGGGCCGTGGCTCCGTCGGTTGACGGCGCGGACCTCAAAGGTGTATTCCGTGCTCTTGGTCAAGCCTGTCACATCCGCCCTCCGGCCTGCTACAGACGTCCAGCCGGTCCCCCCCGGCCAATACCGATACTGGTAGCCGGTGATTGGGGCACCCCCATCCGACGAGGGCGTATCCCAAGAAAGCAACACCTGCCCAGCACCGGGAGTGGCAACGAGATTTTCGACCGCCGACGGACCAAGCGGCGTGGCCATGACCGTGCTTCTGGGGCCGTGCCCACGTCGGTTGACGGCGCGCACCTCAAAGATGTAGGTCGAGCCGTTTTTCAAGCCAGACACCGTCACTCTCCCGTCTGCGACCTCCTCCCCCAAATCGGGAAACGCCCAGACGCTAAAAAAAGCCGCGCTGCTCGCCAGTAGACGATAATTATACAGGTAGCCGGTGATCGGCGAACCCCCATCCGACGCGGGCGCAGCCCAAGAAAGCACCACCTGCCCTGCGCCGGGGGTGACCACGAGATTTTTGACCGGCGGCGGCGGACCAAGCGGCGTGGCCACGGCCGTGCTTGGTGGGCCGTGGCCCCGTCGGTTGACGGCGCGCACCTCAAAAGTGTATTCCGTGCTCTTGGTCAAGCCTGTCACATCCGCCCTCCGGCCTGTCACATCCGTCCAGCCACTACCCCCCGGACGATACCGATACTCGTAGCCGGTGATCGGCGAACCCCCATCCGACGCAGGCGCATTCCAAGCAAGCACCACCTGCCCAGCACCCGCTGTCGCCGAGAGACCAACTACCGCGCCCGGCACGGTCGCTGTCGTGGCGGCGGCCGTGCTTGGTCGGCCTTGGCCTATACGGTTGACAGCGCGGACCTCAAAGGTGTAGGCCGTGCCGTTTTTCAACCCGGACACCGTCGCCGGTGCATTTGACACCGCTGTCCAGCCGGTGCCCCCCGGACGATACCGATACTGGTAGCCGGTAATCGGCGAACTGCCATCCGAAGAGGGCGGCGACCAAGCAAGCACCACCTGCCTATCGCCCGCCGTCGCCGAGAGCTTCTGTACCGCGCCCGGCACCGTTGCCGGCTTGGCCACGGCCCGATTCGAGTGCGGCCCCTCCCCAGCGGCATTTTTCGCCCGAATCTTGAACCGATATGTCTGCCCATTGGTCAAGTCCGCTACGATATAGCTCCGCGTACTCCCACTGCTGCCGGGTATGTCATGCCAACGATAGGAACCCCCACCCTTTTTGACGCCATACTGCCAAGCGGCAACTTGCTCCGTACTGGTCGGCACCTCCCACGCCAGCGTCACCTGCCCATCCCCCACTGTCGCCGAGAGATCGGCCACCACTGTCGGCACCGTCGCCGGCGTGGCCGTGACACTCGTCCCAGAGCCTTGCCCCACCCGATTGACGGCACGCACCTCAAAGATGTAGGTCGTACCGTTGTTCAAGCCGGACACCGTCACCCGCACGTCTGACACCCTCGTCCCATCCGAACTCCCGATTAAGACAAAATAATCGCCTAGCTTATACCAATACCGATACTGGTAGTTGGTGATCGGCGAGCCACCGTCCGAAGAGGGCGCAGCCCACGCCAGCGTCACCTGTCCGTCCCCGGCGGTCGCCGAGAGATCGACTACCGCCCCCGGCACCGTCGCCGGCGTGGCCGTGACACTCGTCCCAGCACCTTGCCCCACGCGGTTGACGGCGCACACCTCAAAGGTGTAAGCCGTGCCGTTTTTCAACCCGGACACCGTCGCCGTCGCGTTTGCCACCGCCGTCCAGCCACTCCCGCCCGGCTGATACTGATACTGGTAGCCCGTGATCGGCGAACCCCCATCCGACGTGGGCGCAGCCCAAGCCAAGACCACCTGCCTATCCCCCACTGTCGCCGAGAGATTTTCGACCGCGCCCGGCGCACCCTCCGTCGTGACCGCGACCGTGCTTTGAGGGCCTTGGCCCACGCGGTTGACGGCGCGCACCTCAAAGATGTAGTCCGTGCCGCTGGTCAAGCCGGGCACCGTCGCTGTCGCGTCTGCCACATCCGTCCAGCCGCTCCCGCCCGGCTGATACCGATACTGGTAGCCGGTAATCGGCGAGCCACCATCCGAAGAGGGCACATTCCAAGAAAGCACCACCTGCCTATCGCCTGCTGTCGCCGAGAGAGCGGCTATCGCCCCCGGCACCGTCGCTGGCGTGGCCTCAGCCCGATTCGAGTGCGGCCCCTCCCCAGCGGCATTTTTCGCCCGAATCTTGAACCGGTATGGCTGCCCATTGGTCAAGTTCGCTACCGTATAGCTCCGCGTGCTTCCACCGCTGCCGGGTATGTCGTGCCAACGATAGGAACCCCCGCCCTTTTTGACGCCATACTGCCAAGCGGCAACTTGCTCGGTGCCGGTCGGCACCTCCCACGCCAGCGTCACCTGCCCGTCCCCGGCGGTCGCCGCGAGATCGGCCACCACCGTCGGCGCACCCACCGGCGTGGCTGCCGCTTGGCTTACGACACCCGTTCCTATCGCATTGACAGCACGCACCTCAAAAGTGTAGGACGTACCGTTGGTCAACCCGGAAATCGTTGCCGACGCGGCGAGCACCGCTGTCCAGCCGGTGCCCCCCGGACGATACTGATACTCGTAGCCCGTCAGCGGCGAGCCTCCATCGCCCGAGGGCGACGCCCAAGCCAGCACCACCTGCCTATCCCCGGCTGTCGCCAAGAGATTTTCGACCGCCCCCGGCACCGTCGCCGGCGTGGCCACCGTTTGGCTTACATCACCCGTTCCCACCGCGTTGACAGCCCGCACCTCAAAGGTGTAAGCCGTGCCGTTCGTCAACCCGGACACCGTGGCCGTCGCGTTTGACACCGCCGTCCAGCCACTTCCCCCCGGACGATACTGATACTCGTAACCCGTGATCGGCGAGCCTCCATTGGCCGAGGGCGACGCCCAAGCCAGCACCACCTGCCCATCCCCCGCCGTCGCCGAGAGATCGACGACCACCCCCGGCGTACCCAACGGCGTAGACACCACCGTGCTTGTGGGACCATACCCCACCCGGTTGATGGAACGCACCTCAAAGGTGTATTCCGTACCGTTCGTCAAACCGGAAATCGTCGCCCGCCGACGATCCACCGCCGTCCAGCCACTGCCCCCCGGACGATACTGATACTCATAGCCCGTGACCGCAGCACCCCCATCCGACCAAGGCGCATACCAAGCCAAGACCACCTGCCCATAGCCCGGAGCCGCCCACAGCTTTTGTATCGCACTCGGCACCGTCGCCGGCGTGGCCTCAGCCCGATTCGAGGCAGGCCCCTCACCGACGGCATTTTTCGCCCGAATCTTGAACCGGTATGCCTGCCCATTGGTCAAGTCCGCTACGGTATAGCTCCGCGTACTTCCACCGCTGCCGGGTATGTCGTGCCAACGATAGGAACCCCCACCCTTTTTGACGCCATACTGCCAAGCGTCAACTTGCTCGGTGCTGGTCGGCACCTCCCACGCCAGCGTCACCTGCCCGTCCCCGGCGGTCGCCGAGAGCTCGGCCACCACCGTCGGCACACCCACCGGCGTGGCCGAGGTTTGGCTTACAGCACCCGTTCCTATCGCATTGACGGCGCGCACCTCAAAGGTGTATTCCGTGCCGTTGGTCAAACCGGAAATCGTCGCCGACGCGGCGGACACATCCGTCCAGCCGGTGCCGGCCAACCGATACTGGTAGCCCGTCAGCGGCGAACCCCCATCCGACCCGGGCGGCGACCAAGACAGCACTACCTGCCCAGCACCAGGCGTCGCCACGAGATTTTCGACCGACCCGGGCGCACCCAACGGCGTGGCCGCAGTTTGGCTCACAGCCCCTGCGCCTACCCCGTTGACAGCCCGCACCTCAAAGGTGTAAGCCGTGCCGTTGGTCAAACCGGACACCGTCGCCGACGTGGCGGACACATCCGTCCAGCCGGTGCCACCCGGACGATACTGATACTGGTAGCCCGTCAGCGGCGAACCCCCATCCGAAGAGGGGGCCGACCAAGCCAGCGTCACCTGCCCAGTGCCCGTCGTCGCCGAGAGATTTTGCACCGACCCGGGCGCACCCAACGGCATAGCCGCAGTTTGGCTCACAGCCCCTGCGCCTACCCCGTTGACAGCCCGCACCTCAAAGGTGTAAGCCGTGCCGTTGGTCAAGCCGGACACCGTCGCCGACGCGGCGGACACATCCGTCCAGCCGGTGCCGGCCAACCGATACTGGTAGCCCGTCAGCGGCGAACCCCCATCCGACCCGGGCGGCGACCAAGACAGCACTACCTGCCCAGCACCAGGCGTCGCCACGAGATTTTCGACCGACCCGGGCGCACCCAACGGCGTGGCCGCAGTTTGGCTCACAGCCCCTGCGCCTACCCCGTTGACAGCCCGCACCTCAAAGGTGTAAGCCGTGCCGTTGGTCAAACCGGACACCGTCGCCGACGTGGCGGACACATCCGTCCAGCCGGTGCCACCCGGACGATACTGATACTGGTAGCCCGTCAGCGACGAACCCCCATCCGAAAAGGGCGGCGACCAAGACAGCGTCACCTGCCCATTGCCCGGCGTCGCCGAGAGATTTTCGACCGACCCGGGCACCGTCGCCGGCGTGGCCGAGACGCGGCTTGTTGCCCCCGCGCCCATGCTATTGATGGCACGCACCTCAAAGGTGTATTCCGTGCCGTTGGTCAAACCGGAAATCGTCGTCCGGTTGGCCACAGGCGTCCAGCCGGTGCCACCCGGACGATACTGATACTCGTACGCGTGGCCGTTGAGCGCGGCCGTGATCGGCGCACCGCCATCCGACGCGGGCGACGCCCAAGACAGTGCCACCTGCCCATTGCCCGGCGTCGCCACGAGATTTTGCACCGCCCCCGGCACCGTCGCCGGCGTCGCCACGCCACGGCTTGCTCCCCCCGCGCCCACGCTATTGACAGCCCGCACCTCAAAGGTGTATTCCGTGCCGTTGGTCAAGCCTAAAACCGTCGCCTGCACGTCAGCCACCGCCGCCCAGCTACTCCCACCCAGATTATACTCCGAACTATACTTATACTCGTAGCCGGTGATCGGCGAACCGCCATCGGACGTGGGTGCCACCCACGCCAGCACCACCTGCCCATTGCCCGGCGTCGCCACGAGATTGCGTATCGTGCCCGGCCTCGTCGCCGACGTGGCCGCGGTACTATCGCCCGAGGTCGCCGCGGCCGGCTCCTCTTGCGAATACACCGGAAACGCAGCCAAGCACAGCCAAGAAAAAAGGACGATTCCACGAATAGCGTTGTTCTTTTTCACGAGAGTACTCCCTTTCTTTGAAGCGCGGTGAGTGGTGAGTAAAGCATGATCGGCGCACGGCGTAAGCCGCCCAGCGCGGCGCACGGTTCTATCCTCCATACTCGTCCCATCGCAGACGATCTGTCAAGAAAAAACATATAGTTCTCGCCGAAACCCAAGCCGATCTAACAGCCGCCAGCGGTCGCCCCTTGACACCGCCGCAACCCCATTCGACACTACCTGTCCATCCCCCAAACCAAGGAAGGCCACCATGACTGCCACTGTTACTAACGTCGAACGCTTCACCCTGCAAGTGCCGTTTGTCGAGCGCGTCCGCCGCGACATGGAACGCGCGGGCATCCACACTTGGTCCGAGCTTGAAATCACCCGCGTCGAAACCGACGCCGGCATCGTCGGCTGGGGCGAGACCATTCAGAACTATACTTGGGGCCGCGTCCAAACCCACGAGCGCGTCCTCGGCCAATCGCCCTTTGCCGTCATGTGGGACGACTCCTTGGGCGCGGGCTTGCAGATGGCCCTCTTCGACGTCGCCGGCAAGCTGGCCGGCGTACCGCTCTACAAGCTGTTGGGCACCAAGTGCCGCGACTGGTGTGCCATTTCGTTTTGGGATCACGACATGTCGCCGGAACGGTACGCCATTGAAGCGCAAACCGCGGTTGAACTCGGCTATACCAGCATAAAGATCAAGACCCGGCCGTGGTTCGATGTCCGCGAGACCATCCGCCAAATCAGCGCCGTCACCCCCGACCACTTCCGCATCGACGCCGACTGGAACGCCTTTTTGAACAACGCCTCCAACGCGATCCCCCTGCTGCGCGAGTTGGAGCAGACCTTCCCCAAAATCAAGATATTCGAAGACCCGATCCCGCGGCACGACGCCTCGGGCAACCGCTTCCTCCGCACCCAGATCAGCACGGCCATCGCCCACCACTACGGCGTGATCCACCCACGCGAGGGCATGGAGCTAGGCGGCGTCTGCGATGGCTGGATCTTGGGCGGCGGCGTCAACGCGATCACCAGCCAAGGACGCACGTGTGAGGCGTTGCGCATGCCCTTCTTCCTGCAAATGGTCGGCGCCGGGCCAACTACCGCCCTTTCGCTGCACCTGAGCGCCGTGCTAGTCCAGGCCCAGTGGCCGACCATCACCTGCCACGAGCTATACGAGCACAGCCTGCTCAAACAGCGGATCGAGGTCATCGGCGGCCACGCCCGGGTGCCCGAAGTGCCGGGCTTGGGCATTGAAATCGACGAAGAGGCACTGGCCCAGTACCGCGTCGATCAAGCCGACCACCGCCTGCCCAAGCGGCTGGTCAAGGTCGCACGCGCCGGCGGCATCAACATTTACTTTGCCAACTCCGGCCAGAAGTGGACCTTCTTCCAGGGCGGCAACCACCCGGTTGACGAATGGGGATCGAGCACCGAGCTAATCGACGACGACGGCAGCACCGAATTCGCCGACCTCTACGCCCGTGCCGCCGAGTCGCCCGTGCTGACCGCGGAATGAGGCGTGTAGCCGACGACGCGGTTGTCGCCGCCAACGTCCCGTTCTACGGCTTCCTCTGCGTGGGTATCCTGTTTTTCTGGAGCGTTCAGTCTTGAATACACCGCCATAGGAGCGGCTACGGCCTCGCTGGTGTGGATTATCTGTAGGGAGCCACTCACGCGCCCCAGCGAATGGCTTCCTACAGATAATCCTCAACTCGCTTGGGCTGTCCATCCACCGTCGTCTCCATCGCCGCAATCACCAACGCAAAGCTCGGCAAATTGTCTTCAATCCGCGTCGCCGATGCCTTGCCGCCCTCCAGCCAATCGACAAACTCCTTGAACAAATAATCGTGTCCAGCCCACGCCATGGCCGGGGCCGCATACACCTCCACGTCCCGTCCGACCCGATAAATTCGCACCTCGTCTCCCGCCCCGATCTCCACCGTTCCTTCCTCGAACTCTAGGCGATAGTACTCGCGCTGCCAGCAACTCGTAATCCCGGCGGCTGAACTATTGCCCTCGTATGCGGCGTGTACTCCATTGTCCATTCTCAGCAGATAAAACCCGCTCGAATAGTGCTTAAAACTCGACCACGCCGGGTTCCAACCAAACCCTTGCAACACCTCGCAATTGCCGCCGGCTAAAAAGCGCATCATATCAAAGTGATGCACCGAACCTTCAAAGAGCAGGCTAAAATCCATGTCGTGTCGCCACTCCTTGCCCCACGACTTGTATTGGCGATAGTCGCAGGCGTAGCGGCCAAAGATGTGCTGTAACCGCCCCAGTCGCCCCTCCTCCCGAATCCGCACCACCTCCTGCTTGTTGGGCGCGTAGCGGTAATTCTGGATAATCGCGCACGGCAACCCGGTCTCCGCAGCCTTAGCTGCCATGGCCTTGGCCGCGGCTAATGTATCGGCAATCGGCTTCTCGCAGAGAACCGGCATCCCCGCTTCCAGCGCGGCAATGGCCTGCGGGCTGTGGAATTGCGGCGGGGTGGCAATGCCGCAGAAATCGGCCTGTACCGTGGCGCAGGCCTCTTGGTAATCGGCAAAGAGCTGATCGGCCCCCAAGCCGAGCTTAGCCCCTTGCGCCGCGAGCACTTCCTCGTTGACATCCACCAGCCCGACAATCTGAATCCGGTCGCCGAGTTGCTGAGTCATCCGCTCGATCCAACGGCCGGCCATACCGCTGGCACCGATCATCAAACACGTCTTAACTGCCATGCTATCTACCTTTGCTCGTTTGGGTTGCGGAACTAATAGGCCAAGGCGAAGGGGCGCAAAATCGCCGCGCTACCGCTCAACGTCCCCGGGTCAATCCGGCACAGGTACATCCCCGGCAACGCCAATGCGCCGTCGGCAACGCGCCCGGACCAGCGAAAGTGCCAACGTCCAACCTCCTCGCGACCCACGAGCTGCGCCACCAACCGCCCAGCGACGTCGAAAATCTGCACGCGCGGCTGGATGCCCTGCGCCTTGAAAACTATAAAGCTGATCTCCACCGCGTCATTGATCCCATCGCCATTGGGCGTAAACGCCGGCGGCGCAATCTCCACGTTGCCGACGAGCGCAGACTGGCCGGGCAGGTCGGGCAACAGCACGATATGGGCCCGGCGTTCGCTCGGCACTACTGACTGCCAGATCCCGCGACGCTCCCCCAAGCCTAAATCGAGCGCAAACAGCGCTGCGTTGTCCCAAATCCGCGCCGTAAAATCCATCTCCACCGCATCGGCGACCACGACGCGCGGCAACAAGACCAACAAGGTATCGCCGTTTAATCTCACCGCTTCGGGCGCGACCTCCGCTCCGCCGATCCGCAGGGCCACGTCCCCGGTGGTCGCGCCGGGAACGCGCAAGCGCAAGCGATCGAAGCCGCTGTCCCGCCCGTCGGTGCCCGGCCACAGCGTATAAGTAAAGCGCGTATCCTCGTTGAGTTGGGCCTCGCGCGGCCAGATTTGCCCCCGAGCCTCCTGCACCAGCGCATCGACAAATTCTATCGCCAGCGCATCGACGGAAGGCGCTAGGTGCGGGTCGTCGGTCGAGAGGATCATCGCCAATTGCACGAAGCGACGCGGACTCGCCGATTGGAAGACCTCGCCCGAAGCCTGGTACACATTGCTCCAAGCGTCCCAATCTTCGCCAACGACCAAGGTCGTATCAATCGGGCCTTGTAACACCTTGGGTAAACTGTTCCACTGCTCCTCGGTGACCACATCGCCTTTGCGGTCGGAAAAAGTGTACACCTCCTGTAGTGCATTGCCAGAGCGCGAGCGCAGTTGGATTCTAGTCTGCGGCGGCAGGTCGGCATCCCACGTCAGCCGCTCAATTACCTTGGGCCGCCCGTCGCCGCCCGTCGCCGCCAAATCGATAAAATCTGAGCGCAGCTCCACCCGCGCTGGGTAGCCGGCCGAAAAGAGCATGGTCTCTAAGCCCCAACCAAAGCCGGGGGCTGTCCCGTCAATCTCGTGCCACAACAGGTAGCGAACCTTGCGCGGAGCGAATAAGTAGCGCTGGTGAAAAATCCGTCCCAAACACCGCGGCCGACAGCGATCTTCGACGAGCACCTCGTAATCGACCTGCTCGGGCACCGGCAATCCCGACCCTGCGGCCGGGCGACCGTCGGAAACCAAGAAAAGCCCACCCGCCGCCGAAGGGTTGCCGCCTTGGACTTGGCTGCGCAGTCCCTCGCCCAACTGACTGAAGTAGATGAAAAGTTCGTCGAGAAAAAACACCGCCCCCAAATCCACCCGCCACCACACCCCGGCAGCGCGCCAGCCACCCTCGGCACTAGTCAACAGGGCAAAGCTGTCCATGTTGCCATCGAACATCTGGGCCGCGCCCGTGGTGCGGCCTCCTTCGAGAAAGCTGCCGCCGCGCTCGGCCGTGCCCAAGCTCACGTTATCCCCGACGGCCAGCACCTCGATTTCGGCGAGGGCCGCGTCTGCATGCTGCTCGTCGGCTTCGACGATGAGGTACTGGATCACCTGATAGCGACGCTCGCGCTCGCGCTCAATGGCCAACGATGCGTCCAGTACATAGGTGCTGTCCGTCCCCAGATACGCCAGCGGAATAACCAACTCGGTCGCAGTGTTGGGCTTGGTCGTGCGATAGATCGCGGCAAATTTGAACACATCGTTGAGCGCTTGGATCCGCGCCCCGGCAGAGACGAAGACGCTAAATTGCCGCAAGGGCCGCGCCCCCTCGTGGTTGGGAAAGACGAGGCGGATTTGGCGCGCCAGCACCGGGCGGCCCAAATCAATCTGCACCGACCACTGGTCCGGCGCGTCGGCGAGATCGGGCTGCCAGTAGGTGGTGGGATCGCCATCAATGATAAAAGAAGCGGTCTGCGGATTGCTCTTGGCTTCCCAGATCCCGCCTGTTACCTCGCCGCGCTCTTGGGTCGCATGGCGGAAGTCGCCGGCATTGGCCACGGCGTTGATATCCTTGCGGAATTTCCGCAGCCGCAGCCGGCCGTCGGTGCCAATCTGGACCAGATCCTCTGGCATTTGCCACGACCGCCACGCCGCCGCACGGTCGAAGCGCAACTCATCGGCCCATACCGCGCCGACTCCCAATAGTAGCGCGTACAATAAGCGCATCCTCACGCTCTCAGTAGATCAGGGTTAACGGCCGCAATGGAAGTGCTCCCGTCCGCTCGGCTTCAGGCGCGACTGCAACCAAATAGATTCCCGGCGACAACAAAACGCCGGCCTCATCGCGCCCATCCCAGCGCACTCGCTGCGCACCAAAGCGCTGCACCCCGAACGATCGCTTGGCCACTCGCCGCCCGTCGAGCGAATACACCTCGAGCACCACCGGGACCGCCTCGGGCAGCCCCACCAGTGCGTAGCCAATCTCGACCTCGTCGTGAACGCCGTCGCCATTGGGCGTCAGCACCCTAGTGGAAAAATCCAATCCCACCACCGGCCCATCGCTTTGCCCGGCCACCCCCAAGACCCGCAGACTATTGGTCCCCAGTTCGGCACTGGCATCGCCCGGTTCGACCGGCTGGGGCAGCGCATCGCCGCCGTCATTATAGACCTCGCCCGAGAACGTCCAAGCCAGCGAGAACACATCGGCGACAAAGACGACGCGCACTTCTTTTGCGGCCCCCGGGCCGATCCGCTGCGGCAACACTACCGCGAGTTGCTCGTCGCCCTCGGCCACTGCAATCGGCTCGACCATCCTCGGGGGATTCCCCATCGCTAGCCGAGTAAACCGAGCCCGCGTCCCGGTGCGGATTCTCAGCGCGTCAAAGCCCGACTCCTCACCAGTAAATTCGCCGCGCATATCGTAGGCAAACTCGGCCGCTGCTCCCAATGGCACCGCGACCAATCCACCCGCTGGCTGGACATCGCCCAACAGCGCAACCTCTCCCACGACCCGGCGAGCCAAAAGCGGCGCGGTCTCAATCCACAGCGAGTCGAGCCGCACGAATGCGGCAAAGTCCTCACTTTTGAGCGCGATCCGCAACTGGAAATGACGCCCTCCCTTGAGGTCAATCGCCTGCCCGGGCTCGGCAAAGGGCCGCGACCAAAAAGACCAATTATCGCTATCGTACTGTATAGAGGCGCGCATCCCCGGCCGGGGGTCGCGCAAGCGGCCAGCGCGCCAGCGCGGCTGGAGCACCCAATCGTAGCGCGTCCGCGACACCACTTCCTCGCCGCCGCGGTCGGTGTATTCGTGGTAGATATTCGGGTCCGCGTCGCGCCCCGTCCGCACTTCCACCTCCACCCCGACCTCGGCATCGGCAGCCTCCACCAGTTTGCCATCAACCACGCGCAACCGCGTCGCAGCCCACGACAAGCGACCAAAGTTGCGGGCCGCGCCTAAATCGAAAATCCGCGAGCGGTACACCGCCCGGCGCGGCACCCCCTCGCCGAACAGCTCAAAATCCCCGATCGAGCCTTTGAAAGCCGCCCCAGAGCCCGTGCTATAGGTCTGCCCCTCGGCTGCATCCAACAGCGACGTCTTCCGCTTGTAGCGCACAAAGCGCACGTATTGCTGGGGAAACTCAATTTGCACCCGGGCGGCAAAGTTTTCGGCGACATCGGCAATGAGCGGGCCAATGCGCCGATACGGCTGATTGCCCACCAACCAGCTCGGATCGCCTTCCGCTGCGATAGAGACCTCGTAGGCGGGCACGGCATCTTGGGCAAAGGGAATGCCGTCGGCGCGCAAGCCACGCGGCGGCGCAAAAAAACCAAAGCGATGGGCCGGGACCGGCACGGCCAGATCAATCGTGTACCAAACCGACTCGGGGTTGGACGATACCGGCGGGTTAAAGGTCATGCTGTCGCCATCGACCATATAGGTGCCATTGTGGGCGGTGGTCTCGTTGCCTTGGGGCCCTTTCCAAGCCCGGGGCGTCTCGCCTTCGACATAGGTCAATTCGCGTGGCTCTTTGAGCGGTGCCCAGCCGGTAAACAGCGAGAACAAGCTCTCGTCAGGCTCGATATAGACCGGCTGAATCGCGCCCGGGGCCGTGCTAAAATCGACGAGCACCACCGAGGAATCGCCTGCGCTCCAAGCCAAGCCCGCGCCGCCAATCTGCCAGTTTTGTCGCTGGGCATTGCTAGCCGTAACCCAGCCGATTAGCAACAGCCACGCGCACGTCTTAACCGCCATGACGCCCCCTTTTGGTCCATTGTAGGATTTAAGGTCCGACAAACGATGCAAAATTCCTTATACTAAATGTTTCTTTTATCCACATCCCCCATTGAACGGCAAACGCATGCGACAGTGCGCAATTGAGCAAGGCATTTTGGTTTTTCCTCCGGGCGCGGCAACCGATCTGCAAGTTGCCGGCCGCACCCTCCTCCAGCGCGGGATTCGCACCTTGGCCCGCGTGGGTATCAAGCGCGTCTTGGTCGTGCTGCCCCCGGGCCACACGCCCAGCGACCAGTCCCTAACTCCCGACCTCGACATCCACGTAGAGCAAACCACCCCGGAGGCCGCCCGCCTACCCAACGCCCCCTTGCTGCTGCTCCGGGGCGATTGCGTCCACCACCATTCCTCCCTGCAAGCCCTCATCAACGCCGGCCTGCAACAAGACGCCCTCGTCGCCCAAACCAGCGCCGGCGTCAGCAGCGGAGCGTTCCTCTGCGCTACGGGCGCGTTGCCGGCGGACGCGCTAACCGGCGACCTCTGGAGCGCACTCGCAGCGCGTCCGCACCGCCGCGCAGACAGCGCAGCGCACCTGTGGCAGCAAGTAACCGACAAGCGCAGCACCCGCGCCGCTAAGAACATGCTCTTCGACCAAGTGAGCAAGGCCACTAGCGGCACCGTAGCGCGCCTGCTCAACGTGCGCATCTCCGTGCCCATCAGCAAACTCATCGTCGATACCGGCATCTCGCCCAACATGGTGACCTTTTTCATGGTCCTGTGCCCGGGCCTACTAGCCGCCTATCTGGCAGCGCATCCCGACAACTACCTGCGGCTCGCATGGGCGGGCGTCCTCTGGCAACTCGCCTCCATCCTCGACGGCTGCGACGGCGAAATAGCCCGCGTCAAACTGGCCGAGACCCAATTCGGCGCTTGGTTCGATACGCTCACCGACAACCTCGCCTATCTCTGCGGCTATGCCGCGCTAATGGCCGGTATGTGGCAGCTTTATCCCGACAACTACGTGCCCATCTGCGCCGGTATCTCCGCCATCCTCTCGCTGATCTTGACCCTAATCCTGCTCTACAGACACGCCCTAAAAACCGGCACTGGCAGTTTACAGTACTACCTCGGCGACTTGGGCAACAAGGTCCCCGACGGCGAAAAGGACTGGAGCCATCGGTTCTTAGAGCGCACCGGCTTTGTTACCAAGCGGGACTTCCTCTCGTTGGTCATTGCCATTGGCTTGGTGGCCAATCTGTTGGCCGTCGTTTATTGGCTCCTCGTCGTCCTGCTGCACGTGGCCGGGCTGGGCGTTTTGACCACCCACTATCGCCTCGTGGGCAATCAGCGCGCTGACGAGCGACAGGTTGCCGCACAGCCGGCGCCGGCCGTCAACCGAGAGGAGGATGCGTGAGAGCTTTGCAAATTTCCATGGTGGCCTTTGGCTTCCTGCTGCTGGGCTATCTCGTCGGCCAGCTCGGGGCCGATGAGGTCCTCCACCACTTAGACGCGATCAAGTGGATGTTCCCCCTGCTGTTGCTGCCCTCGTGCGCTTGGCACCTTTCCAATACCATCGCCTGGAACTTTGCCTTCCCACCCGACGCCTTCAAGCCGCGGCTACTCACCCTTTTTGCGGCCAAGCTGGCCGGCGAGGCGATCAATCAACTCACGCCGCTGGCCAA
The DNA here is from genome assembly GCA_965116045.1 of Candidatus Latescibacterota bacterium. Lineage (GTDB taxonomy): Bacteria > Latescibacterota > UBA2968 > UBA8231 > UBA8231. The sequence goes on from OZ220478.1 coordinate 1,257,871, forward strand.
TCTCGGCGGCGAGCCGGTCAAGGCTTATTTGCTCACCCACCGGACGCCCGGCCCACGCGGCATGGCTTCGGTGGTCGTCGACAAAACAGCCCAACTCGTCGTCGGCTTGTCCTTTACCATCCTCGGCCTAGGGCTGCTGTTTTACTATCACGACGTGTCCGAGTTGATTCCATTGGAATACCGCGCCTTATTCGCGTTTTTGCTCGTGGCCAGTCCCGTTGCCCTCTATCTGTTTTACAAGCGCCAAGAGCGCATGTTCACTTCCCTGCTCAAATTCCTGCGCTCCACTGGGTTGCGGACAGATTGGATCGAGCGCAATATGGGGCGCGCAGCGCGCATCGACACCAACATCGGCACCTTCTACCGCCGGCACCGGGTCCGCTTTTTACAGGCCCTGTTTTTTCAGAGCATCGGCTGGTTTATGGGCACCTGCGAAACCTATCTCATCCTCCGCGCCCTAGACGCAGACATCGGCTTTTGGCTCTGCTTTGTGCTCAACGCGCTGGGGGCGGTCATCAACGGTTTGTTCTTCTTCATGCCCTCCAATATCGGAGTGATGGAGGGTAGCTTGGTCTTTTTATTTTCCAGCCTAGGGCTAGACCCAGCCCTCGGATTGTCCGTGGGACTCACGCGCCGCCTGCGCCGCGTATTTTGGATTTTCATCGGCTGGACCTGCCTCAGCTACATGAGTCGCACCGCGCACGGCCGCACGGCCGCACCGCGCACGGTGTTGCAGAAAAAAGAAAACCCGCGCTGACCCGCAAAAGATGGAGCAATGCGTCGCCACCAACTTGCTTGTCTAGCAGGCTACTGCGCCCTCGCTATCTACCTCCCTGCCTCTGCCCAAGATGCGCCATCGGACGGCGGCGGGCCTGAAGCCCCCTCCTACATCGTCCTCGAAAATTTTGCCACCACGCCCCTCGACAGCTTGCCCCATGGCTGGCGCTGGCGCGGCAAAGACGACGACAATCCCAAGCTCTATGCCGTCCGCGAGACCAACGGTCATCGCTACCTAGCCGCGCAGGACACCGGCCACTCGGTCGTCCTCATGAAGCGAGTCCACTGGGATCCCCGACAGTATCCCATTATGACTTGGTGCTGGCGCGCCGACGCCTTACCGCCGGGCGGCGATGAGCGCTATACCGAGACCAACGACAGCGCCGCTGGAGTACACGTCATTTTTTCGCACAACTTCCTCGGCATCCCGCGCCAGATCAAATACGTGTGGAGCACGACCCTCGCCCCGGGGACCGTCTCTCGCCGCAAAGGCATTGCCCGCCCTTGGTTTGTCGTACTCGAAAGCGGGCCGGAGAAGCTAGGGCAATGGCTCCAAGAACAGGTCGATCTAGCCAGCGACCACCAGCGCGTCTTGTCGTCCAACTTGCCCAAAAAAACCATCGGCATCGCCTTGCTCACCGATGCCAATTCGACCCAAGGGTACGCCGCAGCCGCCTACGCCGACTTCCGGGTCTGGCCGCGGGCAGCACTGGCGCACATCCCCAACTACTGCGCCGACCTCGCCCCATGAGAATCTGCATTGACGCTCGGTCTCTGCGCGACGTGCCCACCAGCCTTGGCCGTTACGCGGCCGACCTCGTCAGCCATATCGCCAAGCTAGATCGCAAAAACGAGTACATCGTCGTCCGCCGGCCCTCGCGCCACGGCCCCATCGCCGATCAGGCCAATTTCAGGGAGATTTTCGCACCCCACGACATTTCCTCGGCGCACAACATTCTCGCCGGGGCCCGGGTCATCAACGCCCTCAACGCCGACGTGTATCACGCCCTGTTCCACTTTCTCCCCATCGGCGTGCGCGCCCGGCGCGTCGTCATCACCCTGCACGACCTGATATGGGTCAATCACCCGCACCTCGCCGATGGCCGACGCTGGCGGCGGTGGGTCAAAGGGTCGCTGGGCAGCTTCGGCATTCGCCGGGCCATTGCTGTCGCCGACCACATAATCGCCGTCTCCGCCAGCACGCGCCAAGCCGCGCTCGACCACGGCGTCCCGGCCGACAAAGTAACAGCCGTTCTCCACGGCGTGGCTCCCGCTTGGCACTCGGGCAACTCGGCGCCAGCCCTGTTCACCACTGGCCAAGACCGCATCGACCCTCTGACAGAACGGCCTTTTGCCTTTGGCTTGGGCAACAGCTTGCCGTACAAAAACCTGCCGCGGCTGATTCGCGCCTTTGCCCAAGTCGCCCCGGCCCATCCCGATCTCGCGCTGGTGTTTGCCGGCCGCGGCGAAGGCAATCCCGCGCTCGGGCGGCTGGCGCAGCAGCTCGGCCTGAGCGACCGGGTGCTCCTCGTCGGCCAGCTCAGCGACGCGCAAATCCGCACCTGTTTTGCCCGCGCCCGCTTTTTTGCCTTTCCGTCGCTGATAGAAGGATTCGGGCTGCCGGTACTCGAAGCAATGGCCAGCGGTTGTCCGGTGCTCACGTCGAACTGCTCGTCGCTAGCCGAAGTCGCCGGCGAAGACGCGGTCCTCGTCGATCCGCTCGACACCGCGGCCATCGCCGCCGGGATGCAGCGCCTGCTGACCGATTCCGCGCTCCGCCAACGGCTATCTTGCCGAGGACGCCAACGGGCCGCAACCTTCACCTGGGAAGACGCGGCCGGGCGCACTATTCAATTATATAAGCAGCTATAGCGACCGCGTCGCTGCACATTTGGTCATCAGGCAACTTGCTATGCGCTTGTCTAGCCGAGCGTATAGGCCGTTACATCGGCGTCATCGGCGTAATACAACACAGCGCAATAAAATGTCCCAATGGGTCGCAATGGCTCGACAAGGCGGGCGTGTGGACTTTGCGGGAGGGGCCTGATCGGGCTAGGCCGCAGGTAGATAGGGCGGGAAATTTGGCAATCTCTACGTCGAGACCAACCTCTTAGGTACGCTATGGTAACGGCTCGACAAGGCGGCGCAACTCGTGGTCGTCCTACTTTCGATGGTTTTTTACCTACTCAGCAAGATACCGCTACGTCCCCGTCATTCTGTCTGCCTCGGCGACAGGCTGACGGAGATGCTCTGGAGAAGCAATAGCCCTGAACAACTGCTGCGACCCCACCTTTTGCGGAGCATTTACGTACTCCCAGAAATCTCCGGGTAGCCAACCATTCACGGCCTGATGGTCCACTTCCGTGACCATGAACCACACGTTGGGCAGTCGATTGCGAAGAATGGCACTGAGGTCGTGGACATTAAGCATAGAGATAAGGATGGCGGAGTACGGGAACGGCGCAACCCATGTTTGCACTCCCTCTGTGTCGTTGAGCACGTCATGTACCTGCGCCTGCGTGCAGGCTTGGCCGTATGTAAAGAGATAGGATTTCACGATATTTTTTCCTCATCTGCATCAGTCGAAGTAGGTAGTTTGTCTTCTTGGGAGGCCGGTCTAGACGCCTCCAGATTTTCTCTCGGATCTTCCAGCGAAAGTTCCTCGGCGGGAATTGGACCTCGTAACTCTTTGGCTGCGATCATCTGCATCCGCGCCGTTTCATATCGGTACTCCTCCGACTGCAACCTGTCGGGATCGTTCTTTGCAAACGACGCGTAGTGGCGGTGGTAGCTAAATACGATCCCTATCACTCCGATCACCAGCACGGTGCTGATGACCGGACAACCGCTAATCACGAATGTTGAACGAAATAGCCAAGCAAAAAAGAGGAGTACCGGGATCAATAAGAGCGAAGGGACCAGTGGCCCCATTGCTGAGCCCCGCTTAATCAGCAGTCCACCGATGTCCTGAAGGTGCTGAAGGCTTTTCAATACTCTGCGAAACGACATTTGTTCATTTCCGGCAATCGCTTAGCCGCTTGATATCCATAGGGGACCCTCCACTGCCATTGGACCCTCTGTTGGAATGGTAGAGAGAAAACCTGCAATAGTCAATCATGCTGCTGATATACTCGTCCTCGAACACTTGCAGGTCCGGTATTCACCTAATTGGATAGCGTCGGCCCGCTTGACCCCTTACCGATAATGCCTATTTATTTTTGCTATCTGCGGCGACGATCCCATGCCCAAGCTAAACCTTGTCGGCGCTGGTACGCCCACCCGCGATGGCTGAGGCACCTGTTGCATGGGCGACGCAACTTCGAGTAGATAGAGGATCGTATATGGCTCAAAGAGGAACCGAAAACCAGCAAAGCGGCGCAACGACCGGCCACGAGGCCGAGCTGTGGGCGATGGCCGACACCCTGCGCGGCTCAATGGACGCGGCCGAGTACAAGCATGTCGTCCTCGGGCTGATCTTCCTCAAGTATATCTCCGACGCCTTCGAGGAGCGCCACGCGGCAGTCCTCGCCGAATGGGGTGCGGAGGCGGCCGAGGACCGCGACGAGTATCTCGCCGAGAACATCTTCTGGGTGCCGCCGGAAGCTCGCTGGGGCCAGCTAAAGGCGCAGGCGCGGCAACCCATTATCGGCCAGATCGTCGACGACGCCATGGCCGGCATCGAGCGCGACAACCCGGCGCTCGCCAACGTCCTGCCAAAGGACTATGCCCGCGAGGGGCTCGACAAACAGCGGCTCGGCCAGCTCATCGACATGATGAGCAATATCCAAGTCGGCGACGCAGACGCCCGTTCCCGCGACGTGCTCGGTCGCGTCTATGAGTACTTCCTGTCGCAGTTTGCGAGCGCGGAAGGCAAGAAAGGCGGCGAGTTCTACACCCCTCGCTGCGTGGTCCGCCTGCTGGTCGAGATGCTGGAGCCGTACCGGGGGCGGGTTTACGACCCCTGCTGCGGCTCGTCGGGCATGTTCGTGCAGTCGGTCGAGTTCATCCGCGCACACGCCACCGGCAACGGCAACGGCGGCCGGGCACGCGGCGACATCTCCATATACGGGCAGGAATCCAACTACACAACTTGGCGGCTGGCCAAGATGAACCTCGCCATCCGCGGCATCGACGGGCAGATCTCCCACGGCGACAGTTTCCACGATGACCGCCATCCCGACCTGAAGGCCGATTTCATTCTCGCCAATCCGCCGTTCAATGTCTCCGACTGGGGCGGCGAGCGGCTGGCCGACGACCAGCGCTGGCAATACGGGACCCCGCCGCCGCGCAACGCCAACTTCGCTTGGGTGCAGCATATCGTTCATCATCTGGGCCCCGAGGGCGCGGCCGGCTTCGTGCTCGCCAACGGCTCAATGTCGTCCGCTCAATCGGGCGAGGGCGAGATCCGCAAAAACCTAATTGAGGCGGATCTAATTGACTGCATGGTCGCGTTGCCGGGGCAGCTTTTTTACTCAACCCAAATTCCGGCCTGCCTGTGGTTTATCGCCCGCGACCGGCGCGCCCGCAGCGGCGAAATCCTGTTCGTCGATGCCCGCGCCTTGGGGCGCATGGTCGACCGCACGCACCGCGAACTCGCGGACGACGACATCGCCCGCATCGCCAACACCTACCACGCCTATCGCGGCGAGGACGGCGCAGGCGAGTACGCCGACGTGCCCGGTTTCTGCCGAAGCGCACCACTGGACGACGTCCGCAAACACGGTTATGTGCTGACTCCTGGGCGCTATGTGGGCGCACCGCCGCAAGCCGAGGACGGCGAGCCGTTCGCGGACAAGATGGAGCGGCTCGTCGCCGAACTCCGCGAGCAGCAGGCCGCGGGGGCGAAACTGGACGCGGCGATCGCGCAGAATCTCAAGACGCTGGGTTTCTGGGAGCGCGGTGTATGAGCATCGACACCACCTTTCTGCGGCGCTGCATCCGGGCGTTGGAAGTGGCCTTCAAGGAAGTCCAGTCGTACGGGGAGTCGGACATCCTCCACGACCTCTATCGTGCTGCCTGCGTCAAGGAGTTCGAGTTGGTGCTTGAACAGAGCGGGACGCTGCTGCGCAAGCGTCTTGCTGCGTTCTTCGCCAGCAACCGGCGAGCCGATGAACTGGTTTTCAAGGATCTGTTCCGGTACGCGGCCAAGCATCGGCTGATTGACGTGGCGGCGGCCGAGCGTTGGTTGGGCTACCGCGGCCAGCGGAACGACACCGCGCACAAGTATGGAGAACACTTCGCCGAGGCGATTCTCGCGTTGCTGCCTGCCTTCATCGCTGACGCGAAGGCCCTCGCCGATACCATTGAGGCGGCGAGCGATGGTTGATCGGCTCCTGATCGCGCCCCAGCACCGCCGCATCCTGAAGGCCCTGCTGCGCGACCACCTGCCCGGCGTCGAAGTCTGGGCCTACGGCAGCCGCGTCAATGGGCAAAGCCATGACGGCAGCGATCTCGATCTCGTGCTGCGCGGGCCAGATCTTGAAAAAATTCCGCTCGGTCGGCTCGGGGACTTCGAGGAGGCCGTGCGGGAGTCAAACATCCCCTTTTTGATTGAGGCGCGGGACTGGGCGCGGGTGCCGGAGCGGTTTCGCCGGGAGATCGAGCGGGATCATGTGGTGCTGGTCAGTGCGGGCCATTCTTCTGCGTAGCAAATTGATAGCGGCCCGGTAATTGGTTGACGCATGATCAACTAGGCAAAGTCGAGCTTTCTTTGCAGCGCTTGGAAGGCGCTGGAATTCTGGGAGCGGAACACATGAGCAATACTGACGAAATCCGCTGGCAGCAGCGGCTGGCGACGTTCGGAAACGCTCTTTCCGAACTCACCGCTGCCTGCGAACAGTCCGATTACACCAATCTTGAGCGGTCCGGCCTCGTGCAGACTTTCGAGTTCAGTTTTGCGCTTGCTTGGAAGACGCTCAAGGACCTGCTGTTCTACGAAGGCTATGATGAAGGCACCCCGCGTGCTGTGATTCGTCGCAGCTTTGCAGCCGGGTATCTCGGCGAGGACGACTGCGAAACCCTGATTGACGCACTGAAGAAGCGGAATCGGCTAAGCCATACCTATCGCCAGCAGCTCGCGCTTGAAGCCGAAGCCCTGATCAAGGACCACTACCATCCGGCCTTGCTACGGCTCCACCAATTCCTGACCGTAAAGCAAACATCATGACGGACGGTCTCAAGCCCAAGCACCGCGCCGCCATCGTCGCTGCGCTCGCCGCCCATGAGAAGGTGGAGCGCGCGGTCTTGTTCGGCTCGCGGGCAATGCAAACCCACAGCGCAAGCTCGGATGTGGATATTGCTCTCTTCGGCGAGGGCCTGACTTGGACCGATCTCGCCGAGCTTTCCGCCGCCATGGATGAGGTTCCCATGGCCCAATCGGTCGATTTGGTGCTTCACCGCTCAATCGACAATCCGGCGCTGCTGAAGCATATCCGGGAGCACGGCGTTGAATTGAAAGGGTGGCAAGACATGGTGTTTAGCGAAGCCGTACAAGTCAACCCCGAGGTACGCCTTAAACGGGGAATCGCGTATCCGTTTGTCGATATGGCTGCGGTGAACTCCAACTCGCGATCTGCATATGCGCTAGCACAACGAGAATATACCAGCGGTGGATCGCGCTTTCTATGTGGCGACACGCTTATGGCGCGTATTACACCGTGCCTAGAAAATGGAAAAGTTGCACGCTATTGCTCTGACAACAAATTATCAGCGGCACATGGATCGACAGAGTTCATTGTAATTAGAGGTAGAAACAATGTTACAGATACGTCATTTTCCTACTACTTAACACGATGGAAAAGAGTGCGCGATTATGCAATAGATCAAATGACAGGTACGTCTGGGAGACAAAGGGTTCCAATAGGGTCTCTAGATCACCTTAAGGTCCCTATACCTCCCCTCCCCGAACAACGCGCCATCGCCCACGTCCTCGGCACGCTGGATGACAAGATCGAGTTGAACCGGCGGATGAACGAGACGCTGGAGGCGATGGCGCGTACCCTGTTCAAGGACTGGTTCGTCGATTTCGGGCCGGTCCGGGCGAAGATGGAGGGGCGCGACACCGGATTGCCTGAGGATGTCGCCGATCTGTTTCCTGATCGGCTGGTGGACTCGGAGTTGGGGGAGATACCGGAGGGATGGGAGGTTAGGACGTTGGGCGAGCTGATCCAGCTCAACTATGGCAAATCACTGAGGAAGGACAAGCGCGTACCGGGGAATTTTCCGGTGTATGGATCGGGTGGAAGCGAGACCACCCATGCAGAGCCACTGGTTCGACATCCCACCGTGATTGTTGGCCGCAAGGGAACCATAGGTAGCGTCTTTTGGGCTCCGCATGGGTGCTGGCCCATCGACACCACCTACTTCGCTAAGAGCGAGTTGCCCATGACGTTCGCCTATCGCCTGTTGCAGCACCTACCGTTGACGAGTATGAATACTGACGCAGCGGTTCCAGGCCTAAACAGATCCAACACATATCGGCTTAAGGTGCCTTATTCCGGCATCAAACTGATACACGAGTTCGCGGAGCATTCGGACCGGCTACAGGCTCGAATTGACGCGAGCGAACGTGAGGCAGAATTGTCGGCATACATGCGCGACCTCCTACTCCCCAAACTCATCTCCGGCGAAATCCGCCTGCGCGAAGCCGAGAAGTGGTTCGAGGAAGTCGTATGACACCAATTACCCGGATATCGCGCCTACGGAGCAACGCTCCCGACAAAAAGCATTCCGGCACCAACAGAAGGCTCTTCCAATGACATCTCGGAAATTCCACGCCGATGACTGGGTCGACAGGCTTGCTGCGACTTTACCTGTCTTGGAGAATGTGCAGAAATCGTACCTTGAGGCATATTGGCGCCACAATCCACGTACGCACAGAATCGTGAATGGAATAGATGTGACCCCATTTCCACTGGACGACCTGCGCATGATCTATGAGGGTGCGCACTACAGCCGGCGGTTTGGTAAGGATGATCAATACGCCCCACTGTGCAAGGCATTGGATTCAGTGCGCTATGCGCTTTTGTCTCATCCTGTGCTTGAGCAGGTTGCGGTAAGCTCACGTCCCATAGGAGAAAACGATTTCTGGATGCAAGTTCTTGGTTCCGGCTTGTCGATCTCTGCCGGACACTTGATTGCGGGGCTGATGGCGCGCGCCGCCGAACTACCGGGCGGCGACTTCCGGCCAGCGGTGAGGGAGTTGAATGCTTTTCTCTCGCCGGTTGGTGACGAAGAGACGGCCAACGTACTTGGCCCTCTTGACGAGGGTTGTGACTTGATGTTGTTCTACGGTCTCACCGTGACCGAAAGGATTGATATCCGGGAGGATATGTCGATCTTGCCGTACAAAGAGGTTCGACGGTTTGTGGACGATACATTTGTGCAAAAACTTGCCCCGTCTGGCGCCGGTTTCCACGGCTGGCGACCGGTCGGGGCAGTGGCGAAGCCCTTTCGGTGGCGGCCCGTGTTTAGTCGAGAGGACAGTATAAACGAGCCAGCTTCAAGCCCGCTGGGATCATTTTTTTCGGACGCGGCAGCATTTCTCGATTTACTTGCTGTGGCCCATACCACGCCGGTGGTACCTTTTGCAGAGCAGACCAGTCTTATTGACCAGAGTGCCGGTCGACTTCTTGGCATGGAAAGACAGGGCCCGGGAATCCATCGGAATAGACCGGTGCAGGGCTTCTACGGGTTCGCAAAATGTCCGATACTGAGCGCGGAGGCGTTTGAGTGTGCGCGGGAGGCGTTCAAAAACCGAAAAAGCGACGGGTATCGGAATCTAGTATCCGCCATTAGCCGACTTGCCCAAGCGCTCGCGAGGAACGAACGGTTCGCGCTTCACGATAAAATCCTTGATGTCTCAATAGCTCTTGAAGGGATGTATAGCCTGCCCGAGAGAAGAATCACGGCCACGCTGGCACAACGAGTTTCCAACTTTCTCGGGACTGATGCGGATAGCCGGGATCAAATCGACAAGAGTGTAAGGATGTTCTACGATACGCGGTCAAAGATCGCTCACAGCAGACCGACCGAGGAGACGCCTTCCATGAATGACAACGCCTTTGCCACAGGCTTCGATCTGGCACGACAAACCTTGTTCAAATTGCTGCGCGAAGGGGCACCCGACAGTTGGGCAAACTGACGGTGACAAGCGGAAATGCCCAAGCCGATAGCGGACAATTCATTTGCGACAAAACCCGGCATTTATATTTGCTCATAACAGTGCTATGAAATGCAATAAGATAGAGAATCAACCCTTTCTCAAACTCGCAACCCCCTCCCTCCAAAAGCCATCTCCGGTGAAATCCGTGTTCGGGTGCATAAATGGTTCTAGAGGTGAATTCGGCCCGCTGCCGGGCTATAGTAACTTACCATGACTGACGCAAACCTCACTCAAGCGGAAGCCGATAAGCTTTTGGCGATGGACAAGCGCCGGGCGGACTCTGTTAGGCGGGATTATCCGGATTTGGGGGGGAGGATCACGGCCCCCTTAGTCTCAGCGGACGGGCGTGAGCAGTTCTTTCTCGATATTCGGCGGGCGAGGATCAATCTCTCTAAAGGAACGTACCAGAATCGTGCGCGAAAAGTCGCGATCCTGGCGCGGCTCGATTTCGGCGGTGCGCCGCACCGCAACCCGGACGGTAAGGAAGTCGGCTCTCCTCACCTGCATCTTTACCGGGAAGGGTTTGGTGATAAGTGGGCCTTTCCGGTTCCAGCCGTCAGTTTCTCTAATCTGCACGACGCGTGGCTGACATTGAAGAATTCATGCGGTTCTGTAACATCACCAAACCGCCTTTTATCAACCGGGGGAGATTCACATGATCCAAGATATACAGGCACTGGTGGAGCGTTATTCAGTTTGGCTGAAGGACAGGACGAACCTGCGCGAGGTCGGAGACTGCATCGAGATCACCACCCCGTACTTGGATCGGCACAATGACTACCTCCAGATTTATGCCAAGCGTACCAATGGTGGTTTCGTGTTGACGGACGACGGGTATGTTCTCGACGACCTAGAACTATCCGGGTGCAAGATCAATAGTCCGAAGCGTCAGGCCATGTTCAGAACGACGCTGAACGGATTCGGTGTACAGGCGAATGGAAAGGCACTCGAAGTCAAGGCTTCGTCGGACAATTTTCCGCTGAGAAAGCACAACCTTGTGCAGGCGATGCTGGCGGTCAACGATCTCTTCTATTTGGCCTCACCTACTGTCGCGAGTTTGTTTCACGAGGATGTAACAGCGTGGCTCGACCTTTACGATATCCGCTACACGCCGAGCGTCAAATTTACAGGCAAGAGCGGTTACGATCATCGTTTCGACTTTGTCATACCAAAATCGAAGATTCAGCCTGAACGTGTCCTGCGCGCCATTAACCGGCCAAGCCGCGACAATGCGCAGGCAATGGCGTTTTCCTGGATTGACACCAGAGGAGTGCGTTCTTCCGAAACCCGCGCCTACGCAATTCTTAACGACTCCGAGCAAGAAATTTCCGAGAACATTCTGGATGCAGTGCGCAGTTATGATGTGCGTCCAGTTCCATGGTCGGCCCGCGACGAAGTGCGCTATGAGTTGGCTGCATGATCCAAATCACCGAATCCGCTGTCGAAGAAGCCGCACTCGAATGGATCGAGACCTTCGGCTGGCACGTCGCCTCGGCTACGCCTGAAGCTGAGTTCCTGCCGTTTTCCAACAGCGGCTCCGCGATGCGCTTCACCCGAAGCTGGGAGTAACATAATGAGCACAATGACGGTAGAAAGCACCGCCCCACCGCGCATCGAGCGTCTCAAGCGCATCTGACGCCGCGCACAACAGGCGGAGCAAGCAGTCGCATGAACTGCGTAAATTATTATAGTCTTACGCACCTGAGCGTACGTAAACGAGGGCACTAACCCATGACAATCAGCGACGAGGACATTCGTCGGCAATTGCGGTTGGGTGAGGACAGCCGCTGGGAATTCAAGCAGATCGAATTCAACGGCGATATCCCCACCAGCCCGCGTAGAGACGATCTGGCCGACGAACTGGGCGCGTTCGCCAACGCGGCTGGTGGCGTACTCCTGTGCGGCGTGTCCGACGACGGACGAGTCCAGGGGATGTCCCGGGAACAAATAGAAGCGCTCGACCGCCTGCTGGTGGAAGTCAGCACCGACTCTATCGAACCCGCTTTGCGCATCCAAGTTTATCATCGGGAACTCGATGAAAGAGCCTTCGTACTCGCGGAAGTGCCGCAAGGCAATGCTGTTTACGAACGGGACGGACGCGCATTCATCCGGGTTGGTGCGACCAAGCGCCGCCTCGAAGGCAACGAACGCCTGAGGCTAGCGCAGAACCGCGCCCAGAGCCGCTACTTGTGGTTTGATAAGCAGGTCGTGCCGCAAACGGGCTTCGAGACGCTCAGCGAGCGTCTGTGGGAACCGCTCCTCAGTGTGTCTGGAGCGACGGATCCCCGCCGGGGCTTGCTGAATCTTCGCCTATTGGCGCAGGATGAAGCCGGTGTGGTCCGGGCGACAGTTGCCGGCGTCTTGCTTTGTGCCCAGTCGCCACAAGAATGGTTGCCGCAAGCCACCATTACGGCGACACACTATCGTGGAGCAGATCGTGCCTCCGGTCAGTTGGACGCACAGGAAATTGTCGGGCCACTACCCGTCCAGATCGCCGACGCGGTGAAGTTCGTCGTGCGCAATATGCGCGTTGCAGCGCGTAAGATGCCGCAGCGCGAGGACCTGCCCCAGTATAGTACCGCCGCGGTATTTGAAGCTGTGGTGAACGCAGTTGCACACCGCGACTACGCCACGTCCTCGCGGCGGATCAGACTCTCGATGTTTAAGGACCGCCTCGAGATCGACTCGCCCGGTCAGCTTCCCAATGGCATGACCATAGAAAGCATGGAAGTAAGCCAGGCAACCCGCAACGAAGTGATCGCTTCCGTATTCGGCAGAATCCCCGTTGGCGAGGTGCCCGGATCAAACCATCGCCGGTACTTAATGGAGCGGCGCGGAGACGGCGTCTCGATTATCCACAAGGAGACCCAAGAAACCGCCGGTATCCCGCCGGAATACAAAGTCGTTGACGAATCCAACGTCGTGCTGAGCATCCCCGCCGCCAAACTCGAACTCACTCCGGCCGATGCGACGGTCACGGTGCATTCCGAGGAAGTGCCGCTATCCGGAGTCGAGGTTTTGGCCCTCTTTCCGAACAAGACGTGGCAGCGGTCCACTACCGACGAGGCGGGCGAAGCAGCCCTTGATCTGCATACGACGCATCTGCCGATGACCGTTTACGCGGCGGCACCGGGGTATGCTGCGGGACTCGAAAGGGAATGGCGTCCGCATAAGGGCGGTCTGCTGCTGGAACTCGGCCCTCTGCCGTCCGGCGGTGCGGCCATATTCCCCCAAGACACCGGGTACCTCCCCGGCCTGCACGGGCAGCTAAACCCGATACGCGATCCGTCCGACCGGACCTGTCTGTACGCAGACAATATCGCCATTGAGGAGGGCCGACCGCAGCCGGTGCCTTTTCGGCTGGGCAAGGCAATGCGGCTCACCGACGCGTATGGCGCTGAGTTGTCGGTAACCATCGTCGACATCGTCGGACGCTCCGCCTTGGTGGAATACCGGTCGCTCAAGCCATGAGGAGCTCGTTTTTAGTGCTGGGGATCGCCAAGGTCTATCGGCTGCCCGGCTGGCCCCGAATGCCTCGGAGCGCGCCCGCGTCCATTCGCAACTTGGGAGATAGTGTGTGCCCCGCCTAGATCACCTAGCAATCCGCGGCTTCAAGTCAGTCAGGCTCGCCGACTTCGAGCTCCGGCCTCTCAACGTTCTGATCGGCCCGAATGGCACCGGCAAAACGAACTTCATCGATTTGTTCCAGATGCTCGCGAACATGGCTGCTGGACGCCTCCAAATCTTTGTAGCCAAGCAGGGCGGACCGGATCGGTTGCTATTTGGGGGCAGCAGGCAGACCGAACGGATCGAGGTTGAGTTCAGGTTCGGCGCTAATGCGTACTACTTCTCGCTGGTGCTCGCTGGGAACCGACTCGTTTTCGAAAGCGAGACAACCCGTTTCTGGGGATCGGGTTTACAACGCAGCCACTCTCTCGGCAGCGGTCATGCGGAATCCAACCTGAAGGATGCCGACGAGGCAGGGTGGGACACGTTCGCGCCTTATGTGCGGAAAGCCATCGCGAATTGGCGCGTGTACCACTTCCATGACACCGGGGCGACTGCATCTGTCCGCCAGGCGCACGGGTTGCGCGACAACCTCCTGCTTAAACCCGATGGCGGCAACCTCGGTGCGTTTCTGCGACGCCTACGCGAGTACTACCCCGACCACTATCGACAAATCGTCAATGTGGTGCGGTTGGCGGCCCCTTTCTTCGGCGGCTTCGTCTATCGCGAGGACATTGATTTGGACGACAGCATCGAGCTCGAGTGGTTCCATGCGGACGATCCAGACACTGTTCTCAGCCCAAGCCAGTTGTCGGATGGCACACTTCGCTTCATCTGCCTGTCCACTCTCCTCCTGCAACCCGTTGAACTGCAACCCGAGCTGATACTCATCGACGAGCCAGAGCTCGGTCTGCATCCCGCCGCACTCACCCTTGTGGCCGAGATGCTCCAGCACGCCAGCGATTCAAGACAGGTCATCGCATCGACTCAGGCACCGGACCTCCTCAGTGAATTCGCCCCGGAAGATGTCGTTGTAGTGAATCGGCATGAAGGCGCATCCACCTTCACGAGGCTGAACGGGGACGACTTGAGAGAGTGGATGGAAGAATACGAGCTCGGCGAAATTTGGAAGATGAATATATTCGGCGGCAGGCCCAAGCAATGAAGAAAGTCATCGTCGTCTGCGAGGGCCAAACTGAAGAGGTCTTCGTCAATGAGGTTCTGGCACCTGCTCTAATGGACGGAAACGCATTCCTCTACCCGAGGCTCATCCCTACATCGCGGCACTCGCGGGGCGGCTCTCTCAATAGTCAGCGGGTGTTGCGATTTCTCCGAAACACCCTGCGGGAACAAGAGGACACCTATGTCACGACGTTCTTCGACTTGTACGGCTTGCCTCGGGACTTCCCCGGACGGGCCGAGAGCGCACGGAAAATGGACCCCGTAGATCAGGCCAGTGCCATCGAAATGAAGTTCCATTCGGCCGTCATCAATGTCGCCAAATGTCGCCCGGACCGGTTTCTGCCCCACATCCAACCCCATGAGTTTGAGGCCCTGCTGTTCTCGGCTCCTGAGAAGTTCGCACAGGTGGAGCCGGCGTGGCGGACGTACGTAGGTCAACTCGAAGCAGTTCGGCAGTCGGCCCGCAGCCCCGAGCACATCAACGATAGCGTTGCAACCCATCCTTCGGCCCGACTGCTGAATTTGCTCCGGCCACGTTACAACAAGGTGCGTCATGGGAGTGCTATATCGGCCCATATTGGCGTTGATCGCATGCGCACCGAGTGCAGCCATTTCGATCGCTGGGTAGCGCGCGTGGCAGCACTTCCTCCATTGCGACCCGGAAGCTAAACGTGGCTTACCTGTCCGAATCGGTTGTGGAACACGCTGCGCTCGAATGGTTTCGCGGGCTCGGCTATGCCGTGGTCGGGGGGCCTGACATGCCGCCCGGGCCGCAGGCACTGCGGGAGCGCTATGCGGACGCGATTTTCCCTTCGGTGGTGCGCGGTGCCCTTGACCGTCTCAACCCGCACCTTCCGGCGGAAGCCTTGGACGACGCTTTCCGCAAGCTGACGCGCCCACAAGGCGCGACGCTGGAGGTCCGCAACCGGGCCTTTCACCGGCTGATGGTCAATGGGGTGCCGGTGGAGTATCAGGACGATAACGGCGCGATCCGCGGTGCCCAAGCGCAGGTCATCGACTTCGACGACCCCGCTCGCAACGACTGGCTGGCCGTCAACCAATTCACAGTCGTCGACAACAACCACGAGCGCCGCCCGGACATCGTGTTGTTCGTCAACGGCCTGCCGCTCGTCGTCATCGAACTCAAGAATCCGGCCGATGAGGACGCAACGGTCTGGACGGCGTGGCAGCAACTCCAGACCTACAAGGCCGAATTACCATCGCTGTTCGCGTTCAATGCCGCACTCGTCGTCTCCGACGGAGTGGAGGCCCGAATCGGCTCGCTGACCGCCGGACGAGAATGGTTCAAACCTTGGCGCACCATCTCCGGCGAGGAGCTAGCCCCGGTGTTTCTTACCCAACTCCAAGTAGTGATTGAGGGAGCGTTCGAAAAGCGCCGCTTTCTCGCCCTGCTGCGCGATTTCATCGTATTCGAGGACGACGGCAACGGCGCGCTGGTCAAGAAGATCGCTGGCTATCACCAGTTTCATGCGGTCGAGGCGGCCGTCGCCGAGACTCGGCGCGCGGTCGAACGGCAACAGGCATCGGGACTCGGGGAAGAAACCGGCCGCTACGAAGCCGGGCGCAAGTCGGGCGGTGCGCCCGGCGATCGGCGCATCGGCGTGGTCTGGCACACGCAAGGGTCGGGCAAGAGCCTGACCATGGCCTTCTACGCCGGACGGATCGTCCGCGAGCCGGCCATGGCCAATCCGACGATCGCGATCCTGACCGACCGCAACGACCTCGACGACCAGCTCTTCACCACCTTTTCCCGCTGCCGCGATTTGCTGCGGCAACCGCCAGTGCAGGCGGAAAGCCGCGCCGACCTCCGGGCCAAGCTCGCAGTCCAATCCGGCGGCGTAGTGTTCACCACCATCCAGAAGTTCTTCCCCGAGGAGCAGGGCGACCAGCATCCGCTGCTGTCGGATCGGCGCAACATCGTGGTGATCGCCGACGAGGCGCATCGCAGCCAGTACGACTTCATCGACGGCTTTGCCCGCCACCTGCGCGACGCCCTGCCCAACGCATCCTTCGTCGGCTTCACCGGCACGCCGATCGAACTCCGGGACGCCAGCACGCGCGCCGTGTTCGGCGATTACATCAGCATCTACGACATCCAGCGCGCGGTCGAGGACGGCGCAACAGTGCCGATCTACTATGAAAGCCGGCTCGCCAAGCTCGCGCTCGACGAAGGCGAGAAGCCCAACATCGACCCCGAATTCGAGGAGGCGACCGAGGGCGAGGAGCTCGAACGCAAGGAAAAGCTCAAGACCAAGTGGGCGCAACTTGAAGCCATCGTCGGCGCGGAAAAGCGCGTCGCGCTCGTCGCCCGGGACATCGTCGCGCATTTCGAGCATCGCGTGGAAGCGATGGCCGGCAAGGCAATGGTCGTCTGCATGAGCCGACGCATCTGCATTGACCTCTACCGGGCGTTGATCCACCGGCGACCCGACTGGGAGCACGACGACGACGACAAAGGGCAGCTCAAGGTCGTGATGACCGGCAGTGCCGCCGACCCGCCCGACTGGCAGCGTCATATCGGCGGCAAGGCGCGGCGCGAGGCACTGGCCAAGCGGTTCCGCAACGCCGGCGATTCGCTCCGCATCGTGCTGGTGCGCGACATGTGGCTGACCGGCTTTGATGCTCCGAGCCTGCACACAATGTATATTGACAAGCCGATGCGCGGGCACGGGCTGATGCAGGCAATCGCCCGCGTCAACCGGGTTTTCCGCGACAAGCCGGGCGGGCTCGTGGTCGATTATCTCGGGCTCGCGCACGAGCTCAAACGGGCACTCGCCACCTATACCGAGAGCGGTGGCAGGGGACAAACCGCGCTCGACCAGCGGGAAGCGGTGGCGGCGATGCTGGAGAAGTACGAAATCTGCCGCGGCCTGTTCCACGGTTTCGACCACGCCCGCTGGATCAATGGTACGCCCGCCGCACGCGTGAGCCTGCTGCCGGCCGCACAGGAACACATCCTCGCGCAGGACAACGGCAAGGATCGCTGCCTACGGGCGGTGCGTGCGCTGTCCCAAGCCTTTGCGCTGGCGGTCCCGCACGAGGCGGCGATCCGCATCCGCGACGAGGTGGCGTTCTTCCAGACCGTGCGCTCGGTGCTGGCCAAGCGCGCCGACGGCAAGGCGCGGCCCGAGGCCGAGTTGGACCACGCCGTCCATCAGATCGTCTCGCGGGCGGTAGCACCGGAAGCGGTCCTCGACATCTTCGCCACAGCCGGGCTGGAGCAGCCGGACCTCTCCATCCTGTCGGAGCAGTTCCTCGCCGAGGTACAGGGCATGCCCCAGCGCAACCTCGCGGTTGAACTGCTGCACAAGCTATTGAAGAGCGAGCTAGCGGTCCAGCGGCGCAAGAACATCGTTCAGGCGCGATCCTTCGCCGAGATGCTGGAGCAGACGCTCAGGCACTACCAGAACCGCGCCATCGAAGCCGCGCAGGTGCTCGAGGAACTGATCCAGCTCGCCCGCGACCTGCGCGAGGCAAACGCCCGCGGGCAGCAGTTGGGGCTGTCGGAGGACGAACTCGCCTTCTACGACGCGCTGGAGACCAACGACAGCGCCGTCCAAGTGCTCGGCGACGAGAACCTGCGCGGCATCGCCCGCGAACTCGTCGAGACCGTGCGCGGCAACGTTACCATCGACTGGGCCCTGCGCGAGAATGTCCGCGCCAACCTACGCCGACTGGTGCGCCGCATCCTGCGAAAGCATGGCTACCCGCCCGACAAGCAGGAGCAGGCAACGCAGACGGTGCTCGAACAAGCAGAGGTTCTATCGGCCAGTTGGGCGGCGTGACAAGCCACGCTAGAAACGCCCCTAGCCCGTAGCGGAAAACATCGTCAACCAAGGTGTTCGGCTAAAACCACACAATCCAAGGCTGGACGCCAGCGCGTGATCGCATCAGTAGATACCCAAAGAAAGGAATCCCATGTCCTCCCAACGCCTCATCCTCTTTGTCCTCGACGGACTGCGGCCCGATGGCTTGCAACAGGCATCCACCCCCTGCATGGACCGCTTAATCAGCCAAGGGGCCAGCACGTACGCGGCTCGCACCGTAATGCCCTCGGCCACCCTGCCCTGCCACACCTCCATGTTTCGCGGCGTACCCCCGCAACGGCACGGCATTACCACCAACACCTTTGTGCCCCAAGTCAGACCGGTGCCCAGCCTAGTCGACGTGCTGCACCAAGCAGGCAAGCGCACGGCCTTCTTCTACAATTGGGAGCAATTGCGCGATCTAGCCGAGCCAGGCTCACTGGACCGCTCGTACTATATGAATAACTGCCACGAGCCGGATGGCGATGGAGAATTGGCTCGTTTGGCCGCGGCAACGCTGGGGGAATGGACGCCCGATTTCGCCTTTGTCTATCTAGGCGGCACCGATGTAGCCGGACACGACCACGGCTGGATGTCGGCCCAATATCTAGCCGCTATTGGGCGAGCCGATGCGGCCATTGGCGCGGTGTTGGAAGCGGTCAATCAAGCAGAGACCACAGTCATCGTCACCAGCGACCACGGCGGGCACGAGCGCACCCACGGCACGGAAATGGACGAAGACATGACCATTCCGTGGGTGATCGCCGGTCCGCCCGTGGCCCCCGGACGGAGCTTGCACGAGCCGGTGAGCATCATCGACAACCCGGCGACCATTGCCGCTTTGCTCGAAGTGGCCCCGGCGCGGGATTGGGCCGGACAAGTCGTGCGGGAAGCTATAAACGCATAATCGGCCTCAGCAAGTCCGAGGCCGATCGTTGAGATAGCGTCAGGCCGTAGATAAAAGCCAGTGCCAAAGTCCGCATGGCCGCGACTTGACCCGCTACCAACAAAGTCCCTTTATTGAGCCTTACACCCCGCCCCCTGCTGAACCTGCTCAGCAGAAAAAAGTTAGCGGTAACTGTATGAGAGCAATGACGCGGCGCTCGCTGCTCCGTACCGGTCTCACCGGTTGCTTGGTCGCCCCTTGGTGGCACGCAGTGCGGGCCTTGGCCGACCGTCCCGCATCTGGCGTGACCGACACCGAGATCATCCTCGGCATGTCCGCCGCGTTCTCCGGCCCCTCCCGGGGGTTGGGCATCGAACTTTATCGGGGGGCCGGCGCGTATTTTACCCACGTAAATCAGCAAGGCGGCATCGCGGGCCGCACCGTCCAAGTCAAAGCCTATGACGATGGCTATCAGCCCGGCCCTTCAGTCAAAAACACCATGCAGCTAATGCTCGACGATCAGGTGTTTCTGCTGTTCGGCTACGTTGGTACGCCAACGGTAACGCGCGTGTTGCCCATCCTCAAAAAATTCCAAGACCAAAACATCCTGCTGTTCTTCCCTTTTACCGGCGCCCAACCCCAGCGCGAACCCCCGTATGGCACTTTCGCCTTTAACCTGCGCGCCTCCTACCGCCAAGAAACAGCCGGTCTAGTCGACAATTTCGTGCGCATCAACCGCCGGCGCATTGCCGTGTTCTATCAGGCCGATGCGTACGGCCGCAGTGGCTGGGCTGGCGTAAGAAGCGCCCTGAAAAAGCACGGCGAACAAATCGTCGGCGAAGCCACGTACCGGCGCGGCGCACGATTCACCGGCACCATGCGCAAACAGGTCGAAATCCTCAAGGAAGCCAAACCCGAAGCAGTGATCTGCATCGGGGCCTATGCGGCCTGTGCGGCCTTTGCTCGCGATGCGGTCGATCTCGGCCTAGCCGTGCCTTTTGCCAACCTATCCTTCGTCGGCAGTGAAAATCTCCTCAAGTTGCTCACCGAAGGACGCGACGACAACCAGCACTACACCGAGTGGCTGGTAAACTCCCAAGTGGTGCCCAGTTACGAGGATACATCCATACCCGCAGTCCAAGAGTATCGCGACTTGATGAACCGCTACGCCCCACTGCCGCCGGCCGAACTGTTGCAAGACTCCTATACGCCCTTTGACTACAGCTTCGTCAGCCTCGAAGGCTTTCTCAACGCCAAGCTAATGGCCGAAATTTTGCACCGTCTCGGCGACGAGCCGCAGCGCGGTCGGCTCGAAGAGGCCGTGTTCTCCATCGCGGATTTCGATCTGGGCATTGGTGAACAGGTCTCCTTTGGCCCTGACCGTCGCCAAGGTCTCCAGCGAGTGTACTACACGGTGGTCGACGCCGGCCGTTTTGTCCCCTTGGACGATTGGCACGCTAGGTTTGCATGATGATGATAAAAGTCCAAAAGCTATTTAAGAAAACGCTGTTCGGGGTCTTTGCCCTATTCGGCCTGATCGGCTTATCGACCTCCATCCTGTGCGTCTACACCGTTGATACGCACCTGTCGGCCGAATACGAGAGCAACAGCCGCGACATTGCCAAGACCATCGCCGATTCGAGTGTGGACATTCTCTTAAATCGCGATTTGTCGGCGTTGCAGTCGCTCATCGACCAGTTCGTCGAGATTCAGGGCATCAAGTACATCTACATCACCGACGAATCCGGCGAATTTATCGCCCACACTTTTGTGCCCGGTATTCCCGCAGAAATCCGCGCCAGCGATCCGTTTAACACCGCAACGATGGAGCGCAGCCTGCCTGGCATGGGCGATTTCGTCGAAGTAGGCAGCCCGATTCTCGCCGGCGTTGCCGGGACGGTACACGTGGGCATGGACACCGGTTTGATCGCGCTAAAAATTCAGCGCGCAATCGGCCAGCAGGTGTACCTGTTCTCCATCATCCTCGTCGTCGGCGTCTTTGCTGCCATCTGGCTGGTGAACCTAGCGGCCAAGCCGCTGGGCGCGCTCTTGGGCTACGCCGTGGGGCTGGCGCGCGAAGAGCAACCCGAGGACGCCAACCTGCTGGCGCGCGACGACGAAGTTGGCCACCTAGCTCGACTTTTCCTCTACGTTGCCGACAAAAGCCAGCGCTCGCCCGAAAGCGCGGAGTAGGTCCGCTAGCGAGTGCTCAGCCATTGAGGTCTAGGGAACATGGCGCAACAAAAGGCACTGATTCCGCGCTCGCTCATGGCGCTGTTATGTACAGTCCTGCAGGTCTGTTTTGGGACAGTATACGCGTGGAGTTTCTTCCAGACGCTCTTGGTGCGGCAATTGGGTTGGTCGTTCACGGAGACTGCTTGGGCTTTCAGCCTGACGATCCTGTCGCTCGGCACTTCGGCGGCTTGGGCCGGTGCGCTGCTACCGAAGGTGGGACCGCGGCGCTTGGCCGTAACCGGCAGCGTCATGTTCTCGGTCGGCTATCTGCTGGCAAGTCTGGCGCTGCGCTGGGACATGCTGGCGCTGTTTTACGTGGGGTACGGCGTCATCGGGGGGGCGGGCATTGGCCTCGGCTACGTCACGCCCGTGGCGACGGTGGCCAAGTGGTTCCCGGACAAAAAAGGCTTGGCGACCGGCATCGTCGTCATGGGGTTCGGGGTGGGGGCCTTTCTGTTGAGTAAGGGCCTAGCCCCCCTGCTGGTCGCCCATTTAGCAGGCGATCTGTCCCGCGTCTTCTCCGGGCTTGGGATAATTTTCGCGGTCGTCCTAATTCCTTGCAGCTTGCTGTTGAGCAATCCCCCGGCCACCGCTGAAGCTGTTGCTGAACCAACACCCGCCGACGAGTCCGCCGCGGTCGCGCCGTACCTGCGCTCCTCTGAGTTCGCGCTCATGTGGATCGTCTTCTTCTTCAACATCGCCGCTGGCATCTCCGTCATCAGCTTTCAATCGGAACTATTGCAAGAAGTTTGGAGCTTGGCCGATCCAACCGTCGAACCGGCAACGCTGGCCGACTATGGCGCTACGCTGATTGCCGTCAGCTCGCTGTGCAATGGCGTGGGGCGGCTGTTTTGGGGCTTGCTCTCGGATCGGTTGGGGCGCGTCCAAGTCTTCAGGATTTTGCTCGCCAGCCAGATGGTCGTGTTTGGCATTTTGATGACCGAGCGCAATCCTTGGGTTTTCTCGGTGCTCATTTGTTACGTCCTCTTGTGCTTTGGCGGCGGCTTTGCCACCATGCCCTCTTTCGTGCTCGACGTTTTTGGCCCGCAAAAGATGTCGACGATTTACGGGACCATTTTGACGGCTTGGGCGGCGGCCGGGATTTGTGGGCCGCTGTACGTGGGGTATCTCAAGGATCAATATCCCGACCGGGCGTTCATCTATTGCTTCCTAATTGGCATTCTGATGCTTGGGCTTGGCTACGTATTCTCGTATTTGTTAAGCGATGATCGCATTCGCCTCCGTCGGCCGACCTCGGAGGATACGCTGCGCCAGTATGGCATTTTGCCCCAAGGTCGCTGAGTGCGCCGCACTTCACGCCACCGTCTGAAACCGCTCCCACTCCTCGCCCGCCGCGGCCGCTTGGCGCTCCAGCTCGCTGCGCCAACCCGCGATTTCCCCGGCTTTAATGCGTTGGATATCAAACCCTGCGTACCGATCTTCGAGCGTATCCCCTAACTTCTGGGTCTCAGCCCAACGGTCCCACGCGGTCTTCATCCACTGGTGCGGCAAAGCATCTCGCACCGCCGGATCGAGTTGCCACGCACTGCGCGCGTCTGCCACGGCCGGCGCTCCGGTGAACGGCCCCGACCACTTGGACCAGCCGATGGACAAGGTGTTGCGCTCGCGCTCGGGGACTGTGTGCCCGGTGTGGATTGTGACCCCATTGCGGATGAGGGCTTCCCCGGGCTTGAGCCGGATCGCCACTTGGCCCGGCAATGGGTCCTTCCTGTTCCAACTAGGCGTGTACGGCACCCCTTGGTCCTTCATGGATTGCGGCAAGAGCACATCGTGCTCAAACGGCGTGCGCCAGCGCTCGTGGCTGCCCGGGATGAGTTCGTGGCACTCGTCTTCTACCAGCGCCAAGAACATGCTCACGCCGTTCCGCTCGGCAATCGACTTGGCGTTGTTGGCGCGGATTTCTGCCCAGCGGACTTTTTCGACTTCCGCGGAAAAATCCTGCGGGCGGTCCCCGCGGTTGTCTTGTTGCGAAAAGTAGGGCTTGCCCGTTCCCCACCACGTCACATCGCGGTGCCAACTCGGCCCATTCTCGTGCCGCCGGGGATTGCACCACAGCAGCATACCGCTCATCACCAGATCCTCAGGCCCCAGTCCATGGCACCACGAGGCGACAAAATTGAGGAAATCGTCCGAGCCGTGGAACTCGGCAAAGCAAGGCTCCGCAAAAGCCGGATGGACGAGGCCCCGAATCGCCCACGGCTCATTGCCGGCGGCGCGATGCACATAGCCCTTTGAGCAGTCGATCTTGCTGTAACCATGTTCGGGCGCACAGGCTTCGGTGACGCGGCGGCCGGCCTCGCGCAGAATGGGGATCCACGGGTTATCGACAAAGTCAGTAATGATGACGAAACCATGCTCCCGCAAGTGTGCCAACCGCTCGGGCGTGGCACCGCAAGCGGCGAGTTCGGGCTTGGCGTCGGCAAAAGCTGTGGCGCGGTAGGTTTCCTTAGCTGGAGATTGATCGGTAGTCATTTGGTCCCTTCTCTTTCGGCGGATGGAAAAATTGGCCTTGTTGTCGGGCCTAAGCTACATTTGACCTCATTAGATTGTCAATAAATTTCAACCACTGGAACTTCCCGCTTATATTTTCGTTCTACATTTTTGTAAACAAACTTCAAAATATGGAGGAGAGTTGTGAAACGTCTAACAGCCATACTCATGCTGGCGCTGGCCAGCGTTTTGCCCGCCGCGCATCCGGCCATCGCCCAAGACGCCGAGGTAACAGCCGGCGATGTAGTGGACCGGGAAACCCTGAAGAACTTTGTCCTCGCGGCAAAGGAGCACGCGAGTAAAGCCACGAGCCTGCCCGAGTACCTGAATCTCTTAGAGGAGCTCAAAACCGCAGGACCTTGGAAGCAGGGCTCCATCTACCTCTTTCTCGTTACTACGGATGGCCTTATGATCGCGCACGGAGCGGATCCAAGCCTCGAAGGCCAAAACTTGTATGATCTCGAAGACGCCAATGGTGTTAAAATTATCCAAGAGCTCATCGCGGCCGCGGCCGACGGCGGCGGCTACGTCGAATATATTTGGCCCGACCCAGCGATAGAAGGAGACACCGGCTCACCTAAAGTAAGCTATGCCATCCCCTATTCCGCGCTCGGCCAAAACTTCGTCTTAGGCTCGGGCTTTTATCCGCAATCCGCTTCTACGGCGGTTGAAAACCAGTCTTGGGGGCAGCTCAAAAGTCACTTTTAGACGCGAACGCACTTGAGCAGGGGGGCATCCGGTGTGGCTTGCGACAGCCGGATGCCCGCCCTGCACCATCGACCTCCCATGCCAGCTCCCAACATCGTCTATATCCACTCGCACGACACCGGCCGCTACGTCCAGCCCTACGGCCACGCCATCCCCACGCCGCATATCCAGCAGCTAGCCGAGGAAGGCGTCCTCTTCCGCCAAGCCTTTTGCGCCAACCCCACCTGCTCGCCTAGCCGCGCCTGCCTACTCACCGGCCAATGGGCCCATTCCTGCGGCATGACTGGCTTGGTCAATCGCGGCTGGACCTTGCCCGACCCCGAACAACTGCTGCCCCACACTCTGCAAAAGGCCGGTTACACCACCGCCATGGCCGGCTTCCAGCATGTGGTCGCAGACCTTAACGACGGCGGCTTCACCCGCCTATTGCCCCAAGAGGCACCCGATGCCCCGACCGAGGACCGGGCGGCCACCTTCTTAGCCGAAGAGCATCGCGCACCCTTCTATTTAGACGTGGGCTTTAGCGAAACTCACCGCCAGCGGCGCGGTTTTGCGCCCCAGCCCCACGACGAGGCACCCACCGATCCGCGCTATGTGCGTCCATCCGCGCCTTTTCCCGATACCCCCGAGACGCGCTGCGACATGGCCGCCTACATCGATGCGGCCCGCACCCTCGACGCCAAAATGGGCCGCGTTTTCGCCGCCCTGCAAGACAACGGCTTGGCCGACAACACCCTCGTCATTTGCACCACCGACCACGGCATTGCCTTCCCCACCATGAAGTGCAACCTCACCGACCACGGCCTGGGCGTCATGCTCGTAATGCGCGGCCCAAGCGGCTTTAGCGGCGGCCAAGTACTCGATGCCTTGGTCAGCCAAATCGATATCTATCCAACGGTCTGCGCCCTAGCCGGAATCGCATTGCCCGATCGCGTCCAAGGCATCTCGCTCCTGCCCCTGATAAACGGCCAAGCGCGAGAAATCCGCCGCGAAATTTTCGCCGAAGTAAACTACCACACCTACTACGAACCCCAGCGCTGCATCCGCACACCGCGTTTCAAGTACATCCGCCGCTTTGACCAGCGCCAATCCCCGGTCATGCCCCATTGCGACGACAGCCCGACCAAAGACTATTTTATCGACCAAGGTTGGCGGCAACGCCCGCTAGCGCGCGAACGACTTTACGACTTGGTTTTTGACCCGCACGAAACCCATAACTTGGCCACGGACCCCAATTGTCGAGATCGCCTAGCGGATCTGCGCCAACGCCTCGACCAATGGATGCAAAACACCGGCGATCCCCTAGCCCACGGACGTCCCGTAGTGCCGCCCGCTACGGCGGTAGTCAACGATCCCGATGCTCGCTCAGCCTCGGAGCCGCACTACCCGGCCCGCGAATTTTTGGGTATTTATCCCGAATGAGCTACCGGATCACACAATGAGGAGGTTTATGCCCATGAATACATTGAGAAAATTCCCCATCGCGCTGCTGGCGGCTCTCGTGGCCGCGTGTGGAGAGGACCAACCGCTCGGCTTTAAGGCCGGACCGCTCGGCGCGGTCGAGGTGGGCGAGGCCGTGCAGATCCGTTCGTTGTTCTCGCTCACTGGCGCGGCCTCGCTGGGCGCGGCGTTGCGGCACGGCGTCGAGCTGGCCGTGCGCGACTTCGGCCCCATCCACGGTCGCGCGATCGACCTCGGCGAGTCTCTGGACAGCATGTGCTCGCCCGAGGGCGGACGCGCCGGGGCGGAGCAAATCATCGCCGACCCGCAGGTAATAGGCGTCGTCGGCACGTCGTGCTCGGCTGCGGCGGTGGCGGCCTCCCCGCTGCTGAGTGAGGCGGGGCTGGTGATGATTTCGCCGTCCAACACCTCGCCTTTGCTCACGTCCGACCTCTCCGGCAACGCCAATCCCAACTACCACCCGGGCTATTTCCGCATGGCTAACAACGATCTCTATCAGGCGCGAGCTATTGCTGACTTCGCCTACGGTGAATTGGAGCTGCGACGCATGGTGGCCTTAGACGATGGCGACCCGTACACAACGGCCCTGGTCAGCGCGTTCGGCGATGCTTTCCGCGCCCGCGGCGGCGAGGTCGCAGCCACCGCCCGCATCAACAAGGGCGACATGGACCTGACGTCCGTCCTCGCAGAATTCGCGGAAGCCGAGCCGGACGGCATCTTCTTTCCGCTCTTTGAAGCGGAAGGCACGCTTTTCGCCGAGGCGGCACCGGCTTTCGCCGGCTTGGAGGACGCGGTGCTCATTACCGGCGCGGCACTCCTCGTATCCGAGTTCCTCGGCACCCCCCAATCCGAGGGCATGTACTTCGCTGGGCCACAGTCGGACCACGGCCCCAATGTCAATGGGGCGACCGGCCAGAATGCGGCCGCACTGCTCGCCGCGTATGAAGCCACCTACGGCGAGCCGCCGACCTCTCCGTACTGGGCGCATGCGTACGACGCCACAACGGTGCTGCTCAGCGCCATCCAATCCGTTGCGGTGGAAGAGGGCGGGAAGTTGTACCTAGACCGCGCCGTGCTGCGCGAGGAGGTCGGGGCGACGGTCGGCTTTCACGGAATTATCGGCGCGATCTCTTGCGACGATTTTGGCGACTGCGGCACCGGGCGCATCAACATATACCACCACGTGGATTCGAGCATCACAAATCCAGCACAAGTGCCGGTGGTCTATGAATTTGCGCCCTGATTGCTGCCGCGCCCCGGCATCATCACTTACTTGTAGCGTCGGCCGCGGATCGGGTGTTTGCCGGTCGTCAAGTTCTAAGAGGACGCGGTTGTCGCCGCGCTAGATGGGGGAATTTTTCACGACGAGTTTTCCAACGAGACGTCGAGACCATTAACCCAGCCGGCCCAGCTTGGTTCGCCCTTTCGCCCTATTGTTCAGTACAAGTAGCGATCGGCCACGCATTGGACGATCGCCGCCACGGTTGTCTCCGTGCCTTTAATCGCATCGTGTACCCGGTAGTGCCACGGCTCACTCCCCAAGCCCGTGCGCCAAGCCTGAATGGCCGCGATGTTGTCCTGTCCCGCCTTTTGCAAGCGGTCGAGACTGCCGCGCACCCGCGCTTGATTTTCCATATCCGCTAGGTCGAGCGTGGCCAGCTGTTCGGCTACCCAATAGACGCTGTGCGCCAGTTCTACATAGGACCGCACCACCCGCGTCTCGTGGACCAGCTCGGCTTCCCCAAGGCCCTCAACCAGTGCCAAGGCCCGGTCGCAGACCGCGACTTTGGCGTCGAAGTCCTCAGCCGTGAGATAATAACGGAACATCCCCTCGCCCAAATAGGGCCGCTGCCGCTGCCGCACCATCTGTGCGGCCTGGCCCCAAGAATAGCATATCGGGAAATCGGAATCGTACACGTCGAATTCCACCGGCCCCATCAGGGTGGCCCACGCAGCCACGGCCTCGGGCTGGGCATAGCCTTCCCGCCGGGCCCACGCCAAGGCGAATTCCGCCTCATCGCGGCCTTGCATATTCCACGCCCACTCGGCTAAGGCGTGAATATTAAAACTGCAAATCTGACGCTCTGGACCGCCCCAAGCCATCATGGCGTACGCTCCGCTATAGCCCCGCCGCACCAATTGGCCTACGTAGTCTCTGATGCGGTGGGCCGAGCGCTGCGGCACCTTGAACTCGGGCGTATCGACTCGGCCGTTGGCCGCAATGGGCACGTCGTAACTGGCGATCCAGCGTCCTGCGGCCGCATAGTGATCCAGCAGCGGATTGGCCATTAGATCGCGCGGCCGATGCAGCACTCTTTCCAGTTCGGTGGCGCAGGCCCGCTCGATCTTCACCGCTGGCGGCAACTCGTCCAACACCCGATAGTTGCGCCCGGTGGTGGTGGTCGATAAAAAGATGCGAATCTGCAAATTGGGATAGCGCTTTTGGGCCTGCCGCCAAGCCGCGACAAAAGCCCGCGCCTCCAGCACAAACTGCCCCACCGCACTACACTCAAGGCAACCACACTGCCCGGGCCGTTCGCTCAACCAGCAGCTTATTTCCCCGGCCCCCTGCTCGGCGATATCCTCCATCCACTCTTGTATGATTTGCACCAACAGCGGCTGCGAAGCGCAAGGCACCCGGTGCTGATTGCCCGCTTTGTGCGCGACATAGCGCCCGGTCAAAGCGCCGTCGCCTTGGCCGGCCAGTTCGGGATAGGCCCTAAAAAGGCCGCACTCGTGCAGGAAGTTGAGGTGCAGAATATAGGGCAGATAATTGAACGCTCGCTGCCGCGCCGCTACGAGTTGCTCGCGGTCGATGGTAGCCCGATTGCGCTCGCCGCGTTCAATGGGATGCAATTGCGTCGCAGCCATTTTGCCGTAGTTCAATTTGAGCGTGGCCAGCCACGGGATCCAGGTCGCCGGCTCGGGAAAATTCCACAAGCCCCGCTCGTCCATATCCGGCCAGTCAACCACCTCGGCCAAGGGGATGTGGACCTGCTCCCGGCTCATTTCGGGTTCGAGCAACTGGATCAGGGTTTGGCAGGCGTAGTACACGCCGCGCTCGTCTAATCCCGTTAGCACCAGCCCCGCTCGCCCCTGTGGCTCAATGCGGTACGCTTGGGCCTTATTCTTCAAGCTCTGTAGCCGTTCAGTGGCCGCGCTGTTTGCCGAGGCCACGCCAATGTTGATGGTAAAAGCCCTACCATTTGGCTTTGCTTTTCCCTTTTCAACAAACAGTGCTTCCAGCTCGGCGGCCCCCTGCTGCTCAATGGGCCCGGCTTGGTCTCGCAGCGCAATGCCCACTTCGCCCGGCCTACAGCGGACGCTGTCGGCAATGCGAATCTCGTGCGGCCGGGGCAGCAGATAGGACGTCCAAAATTGCATGGGGTTAGCGGCAGCCATCTTTAGGCTCCTCTATCGAGACGAGTGTAGTGATAGCCCATAGTTCTTCGCGGTCGCGCCGCATATCTGCACGATGGCGTCGCGCTCGGCTGGGCT
The DNA here is from genome assembly GCA_965116045.1 of Candidatus Latescibacterota bacterium. GTDB lineage: Bacteria > Latescibacterota > UBA2968 > UBA8231 > UBA8231. The sequence continues at coordinate 1,287,626 of OZ220478.1, forward strand.
GAACGCTGCTGCGTATTGGGGCTGATGCGCGACCTGCGCGGCCCAACCCTTCACCCACGCCGCGTCGGCCGCCAAGTTGCAAAACGCCAGCAGGTCTGCAATTTTCTGCTCGGCGGCCGCGCACAAATGCTCAAACGGCACCACCAAACAGCGCTGCTTGAGCACCTCGTGTTGTAGCACCTCTTCGTAGGTCCAAGCGTATATCGCATTCCAGTATTCAGCCCAACCCTCGGCATCGCGCCCGGCATCCCACAGCGCTTGGATGTGCCGCGTTTTTTCTGCGTCAATGGTAATGGGGATGCGCTCGCGGCCAAACTCAAAGTGGCCGGCGTGGCGCAGGTACTGGCGGTGAGCCAAAGATGAGAAGTGGGCCAAGTTGCGTTGGTGCTGGCGCATCATAGACGCGATATGCGCGATCGGCTGGCGCACCGCAATGACGAAGCGCGCCCCCTCGTACAGCTTGGCCAGATACGCGATCCGCGTGATATTGTAGTTGTTTTTGGAGACGATGCGCTCGGCATTGCGGCACAGCAGTAGCTTCGCCAAGGTCGCAGCGTAACAAGCCTCAAACTCCGGGTGCTTGGTTTGCCTGTCGACCGCGTTGTTTATCGCCGGGTCGTGCAGGTAATCGAAAAACGGCATCCACAGCACTTCTTCCATGGCCTCGGGACTGTATGCGTTGACCATCACGCCGTCGGCATGGGCGCGCTCTTGTTTGCGCGCCGCGCCCAATCCGGCGGCGCGGAAGAGGCGGTCGGCCCAAAACGGCGTGAACGCGCCGTAGTAATCGCAGTATTTGAACGAGGTCAGGCGCGGGTGGGACGCCAAGATGTTCAGCAGCAGAGTCGTGCCGGCGCGCGCCAAGCCGGTGATGTAAATGGGGGCGTTTACCGCTTTGAGCCGCCCCTTGAGCAGCCGCGTTTCCAGTTTGCCCACGTCAAGCCAAAAGTTCGGATGCCCATGCACTAGCCAGCCGCAAAAACGCATCAGCCGCGTTTGATTAAAATCCGTTTCCATAACAGCTTACTGCATAAGAAACAACGGACGGATACCGGCGCAACGCCCATCCACAAAGGAGCTTATCCCAATGGCACTAGACGATCTGAAAGAAACCATCGAAACGCTGCGCGAGCGCATTCAGGCGCATCGCCCGTATTTGGCCGGCTACGAGACGCGCACGCGGCAGGCCCTTATCGATCCCATGCTTCGCGCCCTAGGCTGGGATGTCGAAGACCCCAACGCCGTCGAACTCGAATACGGGATCAAGAGAAAGTGGGCTGACTACGCGCTGATGGAAAGTAGCAGATCGATAGCAGTGATCGAGGCCAAGGCCCTAGGGAAGGCGCTGAACGACGACGAGAAAATGCAGGCCCTCAACTACGCGAACATGAACGGCATTTTCTACATGGCCGTCACCAACGGAGATCATTGGCAGATGTTCGACGTGTTTAAGAGAGTTCCGCTCGACCATCGCATTCTGATGGAATTCCAACTGACGAAAGACGAACCGTACGCTTGTGCGTTGCAGGCTTTAGCACTATGGCGATCTAATTTGGCGAGTGGCAAGCCGCAGGAGGCGGCGACACCAGTAATGCCCACGCCCGAAGAATCGCAGCCGGAGCCGAGCAGCCGCCAGCCGAGCGCGGAGCCGGCCCAAAGCGGCACTTGGACGCCACTTGCTTCGTTAAAAGTAACACGCGGGCAGCCAGCGCCGACGGCCATCCAGTTTCCCAATTCAAGTCCAAAACCGCTCCGTTCTTGGGTGGACCTGTGGGTAAGTGTTGCCGAGCATTTGGTGGAAACGGACAAAATTTCAAAAGGGGATTGCCCCGTAAAAACAGAGCGGTCAAGATCTACATACCTTTTACACACTGAACCGATTCACCCAACCGGCAGGGAGTTTGAGCGCAAGCGAAAAATCGGCAATCTATGGTTAGATTCTTTTATTGGCTCAACGAGCACTTGGCGACGCTCCTGTTGGCTCCTCGAGAAATTCGGCGTCGATCCTACCACCGTCCACGTGGCGAGTGGCAAGCCGCAGGCAGCGGCGACACCAGTTACGCCCGCGCCCGAAGAATCCCAAAGCGGCACTTGGACACCACTTACTTCGTTAAAAGTAACACGCGGGCAGCCAGCGCCGACGGCCATCCAGTTTCCAAATGCAAGTCCAAAACCGCTTCGTTCTTGGGTGGACCTGTGGGCAAGTGTTGCCGAGCACTTGGTGGAAACGGACAAAATTTCAGAACGGGATTGCCCCGTAAAAACAGAGCGGTCAAGATCCATATACCTTTTACACACTGAACCGATTCACCCAACCGGCAGGGAGTTTGAGCGCAAGCGAAAAATCGGCAATCTATGGTTACGTTGCACTTTCGTTTCCGCAAAGAAAGCTACGGAACGCTCCCGCTGGCTCCTCGAGAAATTCGGCATCGATCCCGCCACCGTCCGCGTCAGCACCAACCAAAGCTAGCCCATGCCGTCTTTCCTCCACAAAGCCTACATCGCCACCCTCATCTGCTGCCTCCTCTTCCTCGCCTTCGTCTATGGCGTCGTATCGGCGATCTTCCACCTCCCCCCGGCGCCCGACATCCGCATCCACGCCGTCAACGCCTACGGCCACCTCGCCTATCTCTACGAAGACCTCACCGACAGCAAAAACCAATTCACCAGCACCATGTGGTTTGAAGACGCCAGCGAGCCAGCCGGGGCCATCATCCACAACGCCGCCGCCATGCAGCCCGGGCTGACGCTCGTAGCCAAAAACGCCACGGCCGCCGTGCTCATGGACTCGCTCGGCAACATCGTCCACCAGTGGCAATGCGACTTTGCCCAAGCCTTTGCCGAAGACGACTTCGCCGCCTTCCCACAGCAACCCGACATGCTGCACTGGCACCGCACTCATCTGTATCCCAACGGCGACCTGCTCGCCAACCACGACTACGTAAACCACTACCCCTACGGCTACGGCCTCGTCAAACTCGACAAAAATTCGCAGGTAATCTGGAAATACACCGGCACCGCCCATCACGACTTCGACTTGGACGATCGCGGCAACATCTACACCCTCGTCCAAGAAATCGGCACCGCGCCCATCGGCAACATCCAACCCCCGTACATCGAAGATTTTGCCGTGGTCGTCGACGGAGTAACCGGCCAAGAGAAACGACGCTTTTCCATCTTCCGCGCCCTGCAAAACTCGCCGTATCGCAGCGTGTTCGACCGCTATCAGACCACCCGCCACAGCGAAGTCACCCACACCAACGCCATTCGCCTCATCCCGCCAAATTGGGCCGCGGCCGCTCACATCCCGCGCGCCAAAGCCGGCGATCTGCTCATCTCCTTGCGCAACCCCAACGCCCTCATCATCGTCGATCCCATCGAGCAACAAGTGATCTGGTATGGGGAAGGAATCTGGAAACAACAGCACGACCCAGACCTGCTGCCCAACGGCCTCGTCCTGCTCTTCGACAACCAAGGCTTGCGCGGCCATCCCTTCGGCCAAAGCCGCGTCCTCGAAATCGATCTATTTACGCACGAAATTTACTGGGAGTACAAAGGCACTAGCGCCGAGCAGATTTTCGACAGTTGGATCCGCGGTGCCCAGCAGCGGCTACCCAACGGCAACACCCTCATCACCGAATCGCAACGCGGCCGCTTGCTCGAAGTCACGCCCGCCGGCGAAATCGCGTGGGAATACTACAACCCAGACCGCGCTGTCTACCAAGGCAAACCCCTGCGCGGCATGATGACCCAAGCCCAGAGGATACCCCAAGATGCCCTGTTATTTCTCGAAAATTAGCCTCATTTGCGCGCTCTTGCTCTTGTGCAGCAGCGCCGCTCACGCCTACATCGGCCCCATTATCATCATCGGCGCAATCGGCAGCATGTTCGGCTGGGTCGCCGCCGTGGTCATTGCGGCCGCGCTCGTCGCCTCGTACCCCTTTTACGTGCTGTACCGCCGCAGAAACAAACGCAGACAAAGCAAAGAAGAGGTGTCCTAGCGCCCGTGCTCCCGTAGCAACTGCATCCCGTGCGCCAATGCTCCAGGCGTATCCACATCCTGCCACCAAGCCGCGCCAATATCCCAAGCGCGCAATCGGCCTTGCTCTATCAAGGCCCGCATCCCATCGGTCAAGCTGCAATCGCCGCGCCGCGCTGCCACCTCGCTGAGCCGCGCCACCAGCGCGTCGCTGCAAGCAAAAAGCCCGGTATCAACGGCGTTGAAATCCGTCAGCTCCTTGCCAATCGCCGCAATGCGTTGGCCTGCTAACCGCACCTTGGTCGCATCGTCCATGTCGTAAATCGCCGCCAATTTGCGGTCCACGGCTAACACCACCTCGCCTGGGCTTGGCCCAACGCGGCGCATCGCCGTGATCATCGCCGGGTCGAAGAGATGATCAGCCATGAGTAGCAGGTATTGCTCCGCGAGCAGCTCGGTCGCCGCCAACACCGAAATCCCATTGGCGAGCTGCCAGCGCGCATTCTCGACAAACCGCAGCTCGATCCCCAAACCACTCGCCCGGTTCAACGTCGCCCCCACATCCGCGCCGCAATGCCCGGTGACCACGACAATCTCCTGCAGACCGCTCTGCTCCAGCATCCGGCAGGTGCGCACCAACAGGGGCTCGCCGGCTATTTGCACGAGCGCTTTGTGCGCTACCGGAACGTGATCGCGCAAACGCGAGCCATGCCCGGCCGCCAAAATAAGTGCTTGGTCAATCACACAATCTCTCCTCAAAGGCGCGCAAGGTACGCCCTTACAATTAACCGATGATAAACACTATATTGCCGGTCTTGCCGGTAAAATAATCAATGACGACCCACAGGCCGTTGCACAGCGTCTCGCCCATAATCAGCCCCAGAAAGAAGCGCACGCTCATCGCATAGATTGCGGGGCCGCCAAAGCGCAACACGCATAGCTTGATCGCCCAAGCAATGAAGACGCTGAACCAGATCTTGTCCATCAGGTGATTGGCCGCCACCGCAAAGCCCAGCGGGTGCAAAGGCCACCAGAGCAGGTGTTGCCGCGCCCACATCAGCAGGATCATCACCGCGCCACCCCCAACAAAAAAGCCCCACCCATCCCAAGCGACGCCGGCTGGTTCCAGCCCGCGTACCGCATAGTTGTACACGGTCGCAGGGCCGCCCTTGAACAGCCAGCCGACCAAATTGATCCCGCCGTGGCGGTAGGCCATTTGCAATACCATCCAGCACGAGCCAACGGCGCCGATCAAGATCGCCAGATACACCCCCCACAACACCAACCGACGACTCCGGCGGTCCAAATCCTCAAGCAGTTTCAGCCCATTGACCAGCAGGGCCATGACAAAGATGCGGATATCGGCGCACCAGATATAGGCCAGCGACAGATTGAACACCCCGCTGGTGCCGATCAGATTGGAGCCCAGCCCTTGGATCAGCAAATCCGGCGCGATCATCGGCGAGCGCACCGCCGCCAACCCAGCCTCGGCGACCACCCGACTAACCCCGATAAAAATCAACAGTGCCAGCCCGATAAACACCGCCGCCACCCACAAATACACTCCCATCAGCCACAGCCATCCCACCATGACCCCAAAGCCGATTAGCAGACCGCAGACCGCACTGCGATAGGTCGTGATTTCGTCGCCGTCATCTACGTCGCGTCCGCCGCCAAATGCCTTGCGGAAGACCCCGCCAAGGTGCTCCCGTCCCACCCACAATCCGACCAGCACCAGCGCAATCAGTGCCCCACCCCCTTGATACGCCAGATAGGGCTGCCCAGCAATCCCATAGACGAACTTCTGCTTTGAGATGGCCCCCATCAAAATCAGGGCCTCGGACTCGGCCTTCGCGATCAGTTGGAACACCCACAGCCCGGCCGAAATGCTCGTGTTGATTAAATAGGAAAAGCCAATGAGCGCGAAAATGACCCGCAATTGCAGCACCTCGCTACCCACATAGGGTATCCCCCAACTCAAATTAAAGGTGGGTAGTGCCGGCTCGTAGTGATGCAACGCCTTGAGCGAGCCAAAAAATAAGGGAATGGCGCAGCCGCACCACATCGCCCGGCTGGTAAAAAAGCGGTTGAGCAAGCCCGCGCCCTCCCCCTGCACCATCGCCCGCCCGACTTGGGTAATCGGGTAGGCCAGCCGCTCGCGGTCCATCCATTGCCGCCGCAAAATCACGGCCAGCGAGACCATGGCCACGTAAAGCGCGCTGAGAAACACCACCCACCACACAAGCGGCTCGACCCAAGCTCCGTAGGGAATTTCGCCGCCCTCGAAAAAGGCGCGATTGTCCTCGCCGTCATCAACCAAAATGGCGTACTCAGGCAAGAGCGCCCGCAGCTTTTCCTCCCATTGGTTCTGCGGCGTGGCATAGTAGAAAAACGCGGCGATGATCGGCAGTAGCTGCTGGCTCATGCCCATAGTACACAAAGCCGAGACCATCAACAGCATGATGTACACCAGCACCAGATCGGCGCGGTTGAGCGCCAGCGAGCCGCCGCGCAAGACCACGCCGAGGTTGAGCAGGGCCGAGGCCACCAAAAAGGAAGCCAACCACCAACCCGGATCAATCGCGTCAAACTGCTTCGGCGGCAGGTAGTACGCCAAATAGGCGACCAGCGCCACCCCAGCCATCCCTAGCGCCCAGCCCCGATTCCGCGCCGCCACCTTGAAGAGGACGTTCAGTAGGCCGATGAGAATTAAAAACAGAAAAATTGCGCCCGGGGTATTAAAGTCCCACGCCATGAAGGTCGCGTGCATGGCCGTATTGGCATACGGCGCTCCAATGGCCAAAAAGAAGCTCAGAAAGACCCCGGTCCAAAAGCCGCGCCAAGTGATGCCCGTGCGCCCCGCTAACTTCAGCGTCTCAGGACGCGATTCGAGGTGGTCGGCAAAGGTCTCGGGAATGAAGCGCCGCAAACTTCAATGCTCCACGTGGATGTCGGCGAGTGCCGGCGTCTGGGCGACCAAGGTGCGCACACGGCGCAGATGCCGCTGCCCAGCTCGGCTCAGCGCCGCCACGCCCCCCGCCAGCAAATCGCGCTGCTCTAGCGCATCGGTCTTCAAGTCGAACAACATGGAGCCGCGCCAACTATAGTTGATGTACTTCCAATCGTCGGCCACAATCGCATAGCCTTTGCGCGACCACTGCACGTGTTCGTCGGTGTTGACCACCACGATCAGGCGCTCGGGATCGAGCGGCCGCAGGAGCGAGTGGCCGTCCAGTCGCTCCTGCCACGCCGCGACCGAGGAATCCGCGGACAGCCCGAGGAGGTCCAGCGCAGTTGGCACCAAGTCTGTCAGCGCCACGCGCAGCGACGCGTTCTCGCGCCACTGATCCCAACCCGCTCCCAACCGCTGCCGCTGCTGCTCGGGCACGACGGCAAAAAACGGAACGGCAATCGCCGTCTGATAGTACGAATCCGTGCGGTGGAGTTGGTGGACGCCGTCTAGGTCTTCGCCGTGATCGGCCACAAAGAGCACCATCGTATTCGCCGCTAAACCCTCTGCGGCTAAGTGGTCGAACAGCCGTCCGAGCAGGTGATCCATGTAGGCCACCGCATTATCGTAGCCTGCGTCCGGCCACGCCGGCCAATCCGGCGGCGCATAGCCCGGATAATGCGTGCAGTTGAATTGCAGGGCCACCACAAACGGGCCGCGCCCGGCAAAGCGGTCGATAGTTGCGAGGGTCTCGGCCATCATCCGGCGGTCATCCATGCCCTCGGAGTTGACAATCTCGGCGTCCGAGCGCTCCAGCGTAAACACATGGTCCAGCGCGCCATCGACGAAAAAGCCTTCGAGATTGTTCCAAGCATAGCTCTGCGCCGAGATCAGCGCGGTCTGATAGCCAGCGGCGTGGGCGTAGTGCCACAGCAGCGGAAAGGTGTGCTGCTCCACAGGCGGGCGCGATGGAAACAGTCCAGTCAGCATGGCGGGCAGTGCCACCTTAGTCGCCGTGGCATTGGACACGGCCTTTTCCATCTGCACCCAATCGGCTGGCCGCGCCTCGCGCCAGGCCGTCAGCCGGGGCGTGGTTTGCCGCTCGTACCCGTAGAGCTCCATGCGGCTAAGCGCGACGCTTTCCCCGATCACCACGATGAGGTTGGGGGCGCTCGCATCTACGGGCGGGCCGCTATAAATCGCCGCCGGATCCGGGCGGCTCGCCTGCAACAAGCGGCCGTGTACCCCGCCGACGAGCGAGTGAACGGCCAAGTCAATGGCCAACTTCGCGGCCGCGGCATCCGGCACCATGATGCTCGCGTGGCGATGCACCGCGCCAAAGGCCACCCCCCCGGCCAAGCACAGCGCGGCCAAAACGCGGGCGGGCGCTGGCTGGTATCCCGGACGCAGTTTGTAGCGCCACCAACCCACCACCAAAACCAAAACCACCGCCCAGACGACCGCGTCTGCCCAATTGACCTCATTGAGAATATACCCCCAAGCCTCGCGTGGATGGCTCGCCGAATGCACGAGCGCGTAGGCCGTCGGCCAGCAGTAGAACACCCGGTGAAAGCCAAGCCACACCATCGCCAGCACGGCGACCACCACACCGACACCGAGGACAAACGCGGTTTGCCAGCGCGGACGCAACCGGCAGCTAAGCGCAAAAAGGGCCTGCCACATCACCAGCGAAAACGCCACCGACAGCCCCCACCACGCCCACTGGATCCAGCGCAAGTCGAGCGTCGGTCGCAGCCACAGATCGGCGGCCACTCCCAATAAGGTGATGGGAAACAAGGGCAACATTTGCTTTCGCACGGCGGGATGGTCCATCAGAACTTAGCGAACGGCCGCAGCACGGCATGGCCTACGCACCCAAAATCTCCAAGCGTTGCAATTCCTGTTGGATCGCTTTACGTGCGGCCGGCCGCACGTTGATGCGAGGTGGGCGTACTGCACCACCAGCCAGCCCCATCAGTTCCATCGCCGCCTTGAGCATACCGGCGTCGTCAAAGCGCGAGCGCAACCGCTCCAACGGGGCCAACTGCTCTTGCAACTCGATCATCTGCGGCCAATCCTGTTGTTGCGCGGCCGCAAAAAGCGCCAGTTCTAGCTGCGGGGCGAAGTTGACAAAACCAGCGGTGAAGCCCTCAATTCCGGCTTGGAAGCGAAAGTGCAACACCCCCGGATCGTGGCGAGCGTGGACGTTTTTTAGCTGGTCTCGCAGGGCATGGTCAATCATCGCGTTCTCCTACCTAAGTATATTCAGATATTTTCCACACTGCGGTTGCCTGCTTTGCCAACCAGCTTTGATGTTCGTTTAAGCAATCCATGTTCCATTCCGGGTAATCAGCGATGTGCTGGTTAATGCGATACTCGCTGGCCTGTAGCCTCTTTCTTTTTTCGGCAAAAATTTCCTGCCCCATGTTTTGCTGCGAGGGCAGCAAGGCCATATTACCCAAACGGTCAATCGCACTTTCATAGGTCGCACGACCAAAATAAGCCTGCCAATCGTCTGCTGGATTGTACGGCAACACGTGTTCGAGCGTCAGATTATGGGAGGCTTTACCGCTCAAATGAGCTTCTATTGCTCGTAACAAAAACATAATTTTTTTGCTACTACGGCGACTTGGCATACTCTTTTCTCCGAAGCGCTGTCGGACCTCTGCATCGTCCGGGTAGGTTGGCCTTAACCTATCCATTACCTCTCGCAACGATAAGTCTTTCTTCATTAATTGATTGGCAGTCCTGTTGTAGATCCGCTCTTGGTCATTAGCTGCTCGGTTGCAAATAACATTGTAGCGCAGTGTCAATACTGAAATACATTGTAGCAGCTTGATAAATTCTGGTGGCGAAAATTTCTCATATCCTGCCATGAGTAAGCTGAGGGGGGTTTTTATCCCAAACAGATTAAGGACTTCTAAGTAGGGCTGTGCTTTTGTATATTGACCCTCTCGTTCTCGCCAAAAATCGTCGTGGGGTTCTTGCAGAGCGGCATAGACTGGAGCCCGATCTTCGAGTTTTTCAATATAGGGAATGACCTTTTCAGCTACATCGATCTCTCGCCTGAGCAACTTGTAGAGCTCTCTCTTGTGCGGCAGCGAATCGGTCATCCCCTTGTGACTGCGGAGAAAATTAGTGAATTCCGTCTCACCTAATTGTTCAGTGATAATCTGCCAGCGACCTGCAAAGTCATCAAGGTTTTCATCAGTACAAAAGGCCGGATGATCTGCAAATGTTGAGAGAAGGTAGTTTTTCAACAAATCTGGAGTCGCCAAATGTACTCCACGTGCATTGAGAGTCTCAAATACAGTATAGGCATTCAAATCGTTTTTAACGGTAATCGCCGTGAAAAGCAGACCATCTGCTATATCTCCCACTAAGGTCGCCAGCTCTCGCCCATTTCTCCCCTGTTGAGAAAGTTTATTTGTAAAGAACTCGAATGCTCTATTTAATGTCCGATTTGTCTTTGTAATCCTCCGTCTAGTGGGGACCTCCAACTTTTCTACCATAGTGCGAAAGTGATCTTTGTTGTGTCGATTGAGTACCAGCTTCGGCGATGTCCTCAGTGTAATGGAGTCAAAAACTCCAATATAAGTCCTTTTGTATTCTTCTATTCTTTGCTGATTGGCCTCTTTATCGATCTGGTCATCGACCAATGCTTGCAATGTTTTCAACACGGCTAATATAACAATAGAAACTGTCGTTATACGTTGCTGGCCATCGATGATTTGAAAGCTCTTTCCATCCTCGGTCTGTAAAACCAGATAGCCCATAAAATGCTGAGTCTGGCTTTGCTGCATCTGCTCAATATCCTCCCACAGCTCTTGCCATTGTTCGTCTCCCCAAGAATAGTCCCGCTGAAAACGCGGTACAATATACCGCCGATTATTGGACATGATCTCGGCAAAACACCTGTTTTCTGGATCGAGATAAAGTTTCTCAAACATGCTAACCTCCTAGTGCGCGACCGAGCCGTCGGCGTGGAAATGGCCCTTAATCGCCCAGCGCTCGTACGGGTATTTCGCCAGCGCGTCCTCGACTATTTCAATCCCGATCCCCGGCCGATCGGGCAATAGCCGATAGCCGCCCTCGACCCGTAGTTGCTCATCGACGATCTCAGTCATCGGCCCGTTGAGGGCATTGTGCTCGGTGTGCGCGTAGTTGGGAATGGCCGCGGCCAGTTGCGCGAAAGCCGCGTTGTTGATGGGGCTGCCCATCAGATGCGGAAAAATGCCCACGAAAGCCGCCTCGGCCAGCGCGGCAATTTTCTTCACCTGTGTGAATCCGCCGGCCAACGACACATCCGGCCGAATCAAACTGACCACCTTGCGGTCAAGCAGCTCCTTGAACTGAAAAATGTTGTAGCACCGCTCGCCGGTGGCAATGGGGATGTTGATATGTCGGGCGACGTATTCTAACGCCTCCAAGCTCTGCGGCGCCAATGGGTCTTCGTAGTACAATATTTTAAGCGACGCCAATTCAGTCGCTAGGACAATGGCCTCTTCCGGCCGCAAATTCCGGTGGATCTCCAACCCCAAATCCACCTCGTCCCCAAGCGTCTCGCGCGCCGCAGCTACCAATTCCACGGCCGTCGAAATGTTGGCCGTGCCGGTGCGCTGCTCAAACCCGCGGACAAACGGCGTCATCCGCAGCGACGTAAACCCCTGCTCCACCCGTTGCTGCGCACACTCCCGCACTTCCGCAGCCGTATCCCCGCCGATATTCTCAAACAACTTTACTTTGTCGCGACATTTGCCGCCCAGCAATTGGTACACGGGTAAACCCATCGCCTTGCCGAATATGTCCCACAGCGCGATGTCAATTGCACTCAGCGCCGCACTCAGCACCGCCCCGGTGAAGTGCGCCGACCGCGACACCACCTGATAGTGGTGCTCCATGCGGAGCGGATCCTTGCCTACGTAGTAATCGCTCAGCTCGCTCAGCGCCTCTTTCACCACCCGGTGATGCGCCCACAACCCAGCCTCTCCATTGCCGACAATTCCTTCGTCTGTATAAACCCGCACCAACAAAAACCGACCCACCAAAAATACCCGAATTTCGGTGATTTTCATTTTCATTTCCTCTCTAGAAAAGCGAGGCCCGCGCGTGGAAATACGGCGGCTCAAAAAGCAGCGCCTGCCGCTCGGTCAAGGCCACACCCTCCGGCGGCGCAATGTGGTGTTTAGACCACGACTGCTGCCCTGGACTGTACTTGAGCAGCAGCGAGCGCCGCTGATGCGCGGCCCGCCACGGCGCCGTGCCGTGCGTGAGTGCCTCGGTAAAAATTACCACCGACCCGGCCTTGGCCGCCGGCACTACAACGCACCCGGCCTCGACGTGGGCCTCGCGGATTGCCGGCGGACAGGGATAGTTGACCTTGTGGCTGCCCGGAATACAGCAAAAACCGCCCTGCGCCGGTCCGGTGTCGGCCAAGTTCCAAGAAACCACCGTCAGCCCATTGTACATCTGTCCATTGCGGAAGTGATAGTACTCCGGCGGATCATAGGGCGTGTTGCCGCCGTGCAACCCGAGCCGCTCAGCACCGGCCTTTAGGTAGATCGCATAGTAGTGGTCGAGCCGGAAGCCGTCGCCTAAAATCACTTTGAGCAGTGGCATAATCCGCTCGTGATCCAGCAAATCGACAAAGGGCTGGCCCCACGTCAAAAAGCCGCCGGTGTGCAGCCGCCCTTGCGCCTGCTCGACATCCGCGTCTATCTCTTGCGCGTCAATCAGCCGATTCAGCTCGGCGACGGCTTTCGCGTCCAACACGTTTTCGACGATCAGATAACCCTGAAGGTCAAATAGATATTGCTCTACTTCGGTCATGGATAGTGGCTCCTAGTGAGGTGGTCATTAAGCGGGGCGCATTCGCACGACTATGAGGGATGCGCTAGGAGGTAGGTGTGTGGTTTAAGCGGGCTTAAGATACGGCGGACGGCCACTCAGAATTCCCTATGGGATTAGACCGTAGAATACATAGACAAGGCAGTCTATCCGACTCCCGGCAACCTCCTATCGAACAGGCATTTCAGCGGCATTTTGTTCCCGTTCGGCGCGGCGTGAACGAGAGCCATACACGAAACATCCGACCAATCCAACAAGGTCCAGTCCTACAAGCACCCCTCCGGCCCAATCATGCCCATTGTCAATAATATAACGGAATCGGCCTGCCGCTCAGCAGGCCGATTCTCGGTTCTGCTTCCTTGCTTTCTTTCATTCATTCTGTCTGCCTTATCAGCGATACCTGCTATTCGCCGCCCGAAACGCCTTCTTCCTCAATCCCACGATCGGGGCCATGTTCCGCCTCTGCTACCTCAAATTCGGCGACCGCGTTGCGAAAGTCCAAGCCAATCATAGCCCAGTCCTTTGCTATCGCGACATAGTCCGCTTCCGCACCACTCGGATGCGATTTGTACTCATTTAGACTGTTGCCGAAGTCCATAAGACGCGCTATCCTCTCTAGAAATGACGGCCGCGCACCTAAGCAATAACTATGCCGCTTCATTTTCTAACTCCCTATTCTTACAGTGGTTATGGGTTAGATACAGGGTTATTTAAGTAATTCATTCTACTTTTTCGCTCGCCATCTGTCAAGCACGGCCTCGTTTTGCCTCATCGCTGCCGATCAGGTGGATCAACTCGATTACCGCTCAAGTATTTTTCGAGATTTTCTACTACTTCTATTGCCTCGGCAATCTCTTTCTTAACCGGATTGATAGTAGTATTGTGGCTGAGCGGATTTAAAATAATTTTTCGGTACAGCTCAACTTTTTCAATAAGTTCCGTTTCAATGAAATTTGCGTCTTTTATCGGACGCCAAAAATCTTCACTAGTCAGGTGTTTCATATTTTCTCGATACTTAACTTGGAGTCCCTTATTATGGCATAATTTCTTGATAGCTACTTCAAAGGCCGTGCGAAGATAAATTACACACGCCTTGTAGTCGTTGGCATCGAAATACTCTCTCGCCTTTTCAAGATATGCTCGTCCTTCCACGTATATGGGAATCTCGTACTCATCAGTCTGCGAGAAGTAAAATTCAGCATATTTCCATTTATCATCTGGCGTCTGTTGCCTGACAATTTCATACCAAGCGCGATCATACGTCATAAAGAATATCTGGTGATTCGAGAAGTATTCCCTTAGGATGCCAAGCACGGGCAGGCGATTTGACATGTCCAAGCCAATCAACACGTCATCCAGCGCGATAATTTTCAATTCGCTTTCTGGCTGAAGGAGAATAGATGAAAAGGAAATAGCTATAGCAATCGCCGATAGTTTTGATTCATTCAGAAAGTGATGGTGCGAAGGTATATGTTTGTTAAATAGATTGATTGTCAAAAATATCTGATTGTTATAGATCGTCTTATTGTCACGGTTGTACTCGATACCTTGAAACCCAAAATCTAGAGAAATGTTGTAACCGAATCTACCGAGTATTTCCGAGACTTTCTCTTTTAATTCATCTAGTTTACTAGATAATCCACTGTTAAAGTCAACAATTTTCTCTTTTATAGCCTCAACTTGATTTTTGGTATTTCGTCTTGGAATAGCTTGTTTTATATCAGTCCAATCGTCGGCAAAAGTTTGCCCTGTCACATCGTTAATAGTGTTGGCGAGGAGATTCTCGATTAGCAAATCAAAGATATTCACTTCTCTTTCCTCGTGTCGAACATAGTGCATCGCCAAAAGCGTCTTATAGTCGAGAAACCCCTTGACTTTTGACGCATCAATGATCAAGGGGTCATTCGTTTCCAGCGTGGTTTTAGACCACTTGTAAATAAGCTGTTTTGAACTCGGATTAGCACGTAGGTGTAGTCTGATATAGCCACTATCGCCCTTGACAAAGATGTTCTGATGCTCTTCAAATTGGTGAGAGTTTACGGCGGATTCCAAGAACAGATTCAGTGCTAGATACAGCGATGACTTTCCACTTCCGTTTTCGCCGTAGATGAGCAGGTTTTTTCCAGCCTTGTGTAGGTCGATTTGGTACGACCCATAGAAGGCTCTGAAGTTTTTAATTTCAATCTTTGTAATTCTCATGTGGGTCCTCGGCGGGCATAGCTATCGGTTCGGTAATGGTGGGGCGGCCTATTACTACCCGCTGGCCACTGACGTCCACTTTACCCTCAATGATGCGAATGATCTCTAAACTATCGAGAAAGAAAAGATTCCTCCTCACGGGATGCTTTTTGTCAAACAGCCGCTCAAAAATACCGCGCAGCGCAGGCATCTCGTCATCAGCTATATCCTCAATCGAAGGAAGCTTTTCGTCCAATAGCGGCTTGGAGAAGTACTTGCCTGCGCTATGGAGTTCATCCGTCAGGTAGAGTTCATAAATTAGCCCGTCGATGATCTGCTCAAAGTACTTGACCATGAGGTAATCGCGAGCGTGGGATAGGTTTTTACCGTCAGTGAATGGATGCTGTTTGAGATAGATGATGTAGTCCACCAAGCGGATTAATGAGTGCTGCTCGCGAGTAATGACTGGAACGGGGATTTTGCCTACGTAGTAACTGTCGAAGTGCATAGTTCTGATCGCAGAGCAGAAGATAAACTTATAGGCATACCAGTTTATGAGAGTCGAGTTAAAAAGAGCTGATATAAAAACTGGACTAACGTTTGGGTCTGTCACTACCGTATTCATCACGGTGTCAACGCTCAATACATCGCCAGTCTTATCAACTGTTGAAGTTATTTTAATATGAGGTAGAGGGTTTTGAACATGAGCTATGATATTCTGAGAAAGTACTTTCGGCTGGAACAGATTCTGAAGTTTCCGATTTGTCGAACCTAATTTCTTTTTATCAATAAATCCTTTCACGCCCGTAATTCCATAGCGAGTTATCTCTTTGCCTCCAACAACCTGAATATCGCCGTTTTCAGTGAGAAGTTTCTGAATCGGCAAGCCCCTAGTTGTCCGAGAAATGTCTTTGAGATATGTGCCTATGCTTGCTATTCTTAGCCCCAATTTAATCTCTTCGTTAGACACATCACATATATGGGCTTGAAACTTCTTGGGAATATTCTTATTGATGCGAGTGGTTCGCGTGAAAACGCTATTCAAAAACTTGCATCCAACGTAATATTTATCATTACATAGAGCCGAATAAACAAAAACGACCTGCTCCAACTTGACCTTTTCAAATGCTTTCTCGACATCTACTAAAGTTACTATCTTTTTAGAAAGAGCAAAAGCTAAGTCTTGCCATATTTCAGAATACAATAAGGATTTCGGTACGATAAAAGCAACAACGCCATCTGTTTTGATAAAGCGATTTTTCGCATAGTCAACAAACAGCGCGGCACTGTTGGAATTTTTCGTGTCTTTAATTTGGGTCTTTATTTGTTTTAAGTCGCCTTGGTCAATTTTAGCACCATACGGTGGATTTCCAATCACCATATCGAACCTATCTGTAGCACCAAACATATACTCGACATCGAACCAATCGGCCTTGTCATTCTGGTCGTAGGGATCCCAATGGGCGATTTTACTAGCGTCATCTCGTGGTAGTCCGGCGGACTGTAACTCCATCGCTAAGGCCTCACGCAATTCTTTGTCTTCCTTCCTACAGGCGAGTTTTTTCCGGCGTGTTGTCGCATGAAAATGTCGCTCGCGGTTCTCTGATAGTTTTGTTTTCAGTGCCTCTATCTGTCGCCGGAATAAGTCCAGTTGACCAGGGTCCTCCAGCCGCAACAGTGTATTCGCCGCAACAAACCGCGTCTCCAAGTTAGGCAACGGCTGAATGCCAAAGTTATCGTCTTTTTTGCCATTGGATTCCTGCTCAATAGCAAGAGAAATGAAGAACCGCAGCTTGGCGATTTGGCAGGCGATGGGCTGAATGTCTACGCCAAAAATACTGTTCTGAATGAGATACAGCTTGCGCCCGAAGTCCGAGTCGCGGTAACGCTCAAAAGTATCGCTAATCTCCTTCAGTTCAGCCTCACGTTCCGGTTGATTGCGGTTATCAAAAGCAACCGCAGCACGTTGTACAGCCATTTCCTTTTGCAGCTTCTCCCACTGCTTATTCTCCGGATCAAGGCGGCGCAAAGCCAGCGTCAATTTGTGCAGCACCCCCATAGGAAAAGCACCCGAGCCCACGGCCGGATCGAGAATTTTGATCCCAGCGATGACGCGGACGAGACCCTCAGTTTCATCCGTGTCAAAAAGTTCGCTGGCGTCGTTGTAATCCAATAGATAGCGAAGCCGATCTCGCCAAAACTCGGCATCGCCATCGTTGGATGGGACCTTTTCCGCCAAGGTCTCCACCAACGCCTCATCCACCATGTAATCCACTACCGGACGCGGCGTATAATAAGACCCTGTCTGCTTGCGGGCTGTCTTGCGGGTTTCCGGGTTGTACGCCGCCAGCAAATTCTCAAAGACCTTGCCGAGCAATTCCGGGTCCAGAGCGACTTCCTGCTCTATGGGCGTGTTTTCCTCCACCGTGAACTTGTAGCGGTTAAACAGGGAGATTAGCCCCTTATCATCAAAGAACAAACAATTGGGAATGGACAGCAGATTGCGATGACTAGGATTATCGGAAAAGCAGTCGATGCGATAGCCGCCATCGCCGGTCGCCGCTTCACTGTCGAGGCAGTCGAATAAGCCGCCATTGATGAAAGGGGTCTGAGCGAACAAGTCCAACAGCGCGTTGGGGGCGTTGATTTCTTTTTTATAGCGATAGCGGGAAAAATCGCGGTGTGTAGTGTTGCTTACCTTGCTGAAGTCACGCTTGCTAATTTCCGTGTTCAGGGTAGCGAAAAACAGATTTTGCAACACGGCGCGGTAATAAGAATCCCCTGTGTCGCGGTCGTAGTTTTTCAGCAATCGGCAGACTTGGTTCTCAACGAATAGCTCTTCGGCGACCAGCCCTTTTTCCTTAATGAACCAGACAAAGAGCAGGCGAGTAATGAGGCGGATGACGTGTTCCTCCGGTGGGAGTGTGCGCTGCTGGTTGTTCGGAAAGGTCGCCTCGCGGATAGTGCGCTCAAACCAAGCGAATAGGTCTCGATAGAACCGCCGGTTCAACTCCTCGGTATCCAGTGCGTCCAACCAAGCAGCCAGTAACCCGTCAAAGTTTATCGGCTGGCCGTTGATTTCCATCCAGCGCAGCCGTTCTTCCAGCGCAAGGTCGCCGAGAATGTCCAAATGAGCGTGATGGAGAGTGTGCGGGTCGATATGCCGCACCAGCGCAACGCTGCCCAGCACATCGCGCTCCGGGTTGCGTTTGTTTTGGCGGCGATGGACAAAAGCGAGCGTGAGCAGGTCGTTGGCCGTCTTAAATAGGATGACCGTGGGCATGGGAAAGTGCTTGTTGATCTCGCGGGTGAACTGCGCGTACTCCCCACGCGGGTAATTCTCCCCCGTCAATTCCACTGCTACAAAGAGAAAGCTCTTGCTGTTGCCGCTATCAAAATCATCGATTGTAAACAAGCTTTGTTGCCCACTCCCCTCAACCGCGATTTCCTCGTCTGTTAGCTGAAAGATGATATGCGCGGATTCAGTGTTGGTGCGAAACGCCGCCGCCGACTGCGTGTTAGGTGTTGGGGATGGCAGTGCAGCAAGAAAAGCATCTACATCGCCGGAAAGCGGAATCCTCTTGGTGCTCTCGTAGCCAAGGACCTTCAGCAAATCCTGCGTCCCCGACACAAAATCGGCCTCTGGCATTGCGGCCAACGCATTCTCAATTCGGTCTCTGATCGAGTCATTCATTGTCTATTACTCTCGGGATGGATCCAAGATGACGAGCCAAGTCAGCAGTTTGTATTCTTCCTCGCGGTCGGACGGGATTTCGCTTTCTGTTGGAATACGACCGCCGCGCCCAGAAACCAGCATGTCCAAAGCACGCTTACTGAAGGTGCGCTTGATGGATTCAAGGGCCTTTTTGACGAGCCGATCATAGAGGCTCATATCGGCCCCATCCTTCGTCCGCATGTCGAATAGGTCGCACAGATCCTCAAGTGCCGAGGAATGCCCAGCAGCCAAATCGCGCAGGAGATTGAGTGTCTGCTTGGGTTGGGCAAAAGTCAGGCGTACAGTGGCATCGTCCAAAACGTATATCAGGTAGTAGCGGCCAAGTGGGTTGATCTCGGGCACACCACCTTTTGCTGGGAGAACCTCAGACTCGTCGGCGCAACAGCGTTGCAAACAAAAAATGACGCCCGGTTGCACCAGCGGATTATCGGCTTTGGGCGGCACCACGGCATAGAGGCCGGGATGTGCGGCTTCTAATTCAACGCGGCGCAACTCGAGAAACTGTACCAGATCGAGCCGGAACTCATCCAGCGAGAAGTCAGACAGCGTGATATGGTCGTCAAAATCCTCCAAATCAAGGATTTCTTTTCGTAATCGCTTCAACTGCTGGTTGCGGAACAGAAGGTCTTTAGCAATGAGCTCTTCAAGTTGCCCGTCTTCGAGCAGATTGTCAGTCTGGGTCGCGGACAGGTCAACCAACGCCATGCGTGCTTCAACGCGGTGCTTCACGTTGAGATAGCGCTCTAAGTCCTGTACCGGCCAGAAGTTGATCAAGTGAACGGCTTTGTTGCGTGAGCCAATTCGATCAATGCGCCCAAAACGCTGGATGATACGCACTGGATTCCAGTGAATGTCGTAGTTAATCAATAGGTCGCAATCCTGGAGGTTCTGGCCTTCGGAGATACAATCCGTCGCAATCAGCACGTCAATTTCTTCGTCATGCGAGAAGCCAAGCCGTTCCGCTCGCTGCTTGGAAAGCGGGCTAAAGTTGGTGAGAATGTCATCGTAGTCCGCCTTACCTAGCGAGGTCTCATTGCCGCCATCGCCGCAGATCAGTGCCACGTGCATACCCTGCTTTCGAACATTTTGAACAAGGTTAGCGTGTATGTAGCGCGCAGTATCCGCAAATGCCGTGAAGATGAGCACCTTGCGATTTTTCCGTCCGTCCTTGGTCGTGGTCGGCTCCCTGAACTTGTCGTCAATGACAGCCCTCAGCGCTACCAGTTTTGCATCCCGTTCTACAGATATGGCGGTCGCCCCTTTCAGTAGATAGCAAAGCTGTTTCCGGTCGAGGCGAATCGCTGTACGCCATTGGGAAAGGTCAATGTGTCCCAAATGGAACCGGCGCTTTCCGCCCACAGTAAAGGCGCTGTCTTCCAGCTCGGGATCGTCGAGGTCTCCCGGCATCACAGCATCGTAATCGACTTCTGGATTCTTTTCTATATGCCGTTCAAAGTCTTGGATTCTCTGCTCCAGTTCGTCGATCTTTTCTATTGTTCTCGATAGTGTCAGCCGGAACGAATCCACCGAACTTTCTAGCCGTTTGAGTAGATTGACCTTCATCATGCTAATGAGAATTTTCTCGCGACCTTCCTGAGTAAATCCCCCCATGATTTCGTCTTGATAGCTCTTCTTGATGGCGTTCGGGAGGTCTGAACGCAGGTGATGCGTTGGATGGTAGAGGGCCAGCGTTAGCTTATTGATTTCATCGTCCAACTGCTCAAAGGACAAGTAGCCCCTCTCGCTATCAATCGGCGGATGGATTGAGCGCGGTGGAAGTCGGTCCGGGAATCCACCAAGCTCGGCCATTTCCTTCTCGTAATACCGCTGAATCTGTTTGCGAGACCGGGCAATACTCAGGCCGTCCAGTAGCTTGAAAAAATCGCCACCCATCGCTTGCAGTAGGTCGCGGCTGCGGCGTTTGGCGGGTGGTCGATTTGCCCAAGTTGTAAAATGCGCCTGCGCTTTGCGAGTCGTCTCCTTAACGGATTGAATTTCTAGGCCGCTTTGGAAGGCGGCATCCGCTACTGAATCCCGCGTCACATCGCCGCCAGCAATAAAGGAGATTTGATTACGCAGGTCGGAAAGCTCGTTGTTCACCGGAGTTGCCGAAATCAGCAGGACCTTTGTTCTAATCCCCTTTTTGACGATTTCTTCAACGAGTTTTTCGTAGCGCGTCTGCTTGGGTTTTTCCTCCGATGTTTTCCTCGCTCGATTGTTGTTGCGGAAGTTGTGCGATTCGTCAATGACCAAGAGGTCGTAATTGCTCCAATTCAGCGTGGCGAGGTCAATGCCATCTACATCCCCCCGCTCTCGGGAGAGATCAGTGTGGGACAGCACATCGTAGCGGAACCTGTCCGCGACAAAGGGATTCAGGCTGCTGTTATTACGGTACAAAGTCCAGTTCAGACGTAATTTCTTGGGGCAAAGTACCAACACCCGTTCATTCTTGAGCTCAAAATACTTGATGACTGCGAGGGCTGTAAAGGTTTTGCCAAGGCCCACACTATCGGCAAGAACACAGCCGTTGAATTCCCGAATTTTGTTGATCGCAGCCTTGGCACCATCTTTCTGGAAAATATAAAGTGCTTCCCATATCTTCGTGTCCGGCAACGCCAAATGATCCAATTCGGTTGCGGCGTCTCTTTCGCCATCTACGAAGTCGCGGAAAAGGTGGAAGAGCGTCAGGTAGTATATGAATTCGGGTGCTTGATTGCCGTAGAGGCAGGCCAATTCGCGGAGCACTTGTTCTCTAACATCCTCGGTGCGCTCATCGCTGGACCACCAATAATTGAACCACGCCAGCAGGTCCTGGCGATCTCGGTCGCTATCGACAACGAGGTTGAGTTCAATGTTGTTGCCACCTTCACCAAGGCCAAGGCCCGGAACGGTAAAATTCGAGCTTCCAAGCAGGGCATGGGCCACTTCGCCATTCTGGACGTGATACATCTTTCCGTGTAGCAGGCCCGCTTGCCGCACAGATCGAATCTCGACCTTTTTATTTATCCAATCGGCACACTCTTTAGCGAGCTTTCGCTGCGACAGTTGATTTTCCAGCTTGAGCCCCTGCTCGCTGAGGCTGTATTCCCTCGCCGCTTTCAGATCCTTGTCGAGGTGCCCTAAAAACTTCGGCTCTCCAAATAGAAAACGCAGGCGGTCAATCTGATCCAGTTTTTTCTGCAATGAGCGGTACGCATGAATAGTAAAGTACGCAGAAACGACAGATAACTCTGTATCTTGTCTGAGCAGGCCAGAGAGATAGCCGCCGGCACTGCCTCTGGAATAATTATCGCGCAATCCGCTTTGATAAGTCATTTATAATATAGACTCCAAGTAAAAAGGGTAAATCTCAGTAGCATCGCGGCTTCTCCCTTTTTAAGCCTGTACCTTCACTAATGAGTGGCTGCAAACGATTCTGATTGACAGCCTATCTCAAACTACCCGTCCTTCAAGTACCAAGCTCTTCTCATATACTTCCATCCGCTCGCCCTCACGCTCTGCCGGACCGGATAGCTTGAGCCAAACGGCCTGATCCTTCTTGCCGGCAGCGACGTGCTGCACGGCTTCTGCTTCCTCGGGCCTAAGTCCGCTCCAAATCACCTCGCCGTCCCGCACTGGCCAGCCTCGACGTATTCAACGCCGAATTCCGCCACGCATCGGCCTAGCGTTAAAATCATCGCCGAGACACTCACCCGGCGGCGCGAAATGGGTGTCGAGCGCGCGATTGCTCATGGCTGCTTCCGCTTGTGAATGGACTTGGACAAATTGCACATCAAGCCGCCGATTGACAAGAATTAGCAGCACTCTTTATGTCTTAAATAATGTTCAACCCTCACTTCCTCCCTACCAAGGACTAGCCGTGTCCAACCTCCACCGACAACTTCCCTGCGCCTTGCTGAGCCTCCTGTGCGCCGCTTTTAGCGCCGACCCTTCCGACTGGCCTTCCTGGCGCGGGCCAACGCAAAACGGCGTCTCCGAGGAGACCGGCCTCGTCGCATCTTGGTCGCCGGTCTGGCACGCCGCATTCACCGGACGCTCAACCCCCATCGTCCTCGACGGACGAGTATTCGTCATAGGTCGCCGCGGCGAGGGTATCGAGCGCGAGGGCGTCGTCGCCGCCTTTGACGCCCAAGACGGCACCCTACTCTGGGAACATGCCTACAACATCTTCCACACCACCATCCCCTTCAACCGCGTCGGCTGGGCCAGCCTCGCTGGCGACCCCGAGACCGGCTACATCTATGCCCATACCGTCAGCGGACTGTTCCTTTGCTTCGACCGCGACGGCAAGGTTGTCTGGTCGCGCTCGCTGACCGAGGAATTCGGGCGCATCTCCGGCTACGGCGGCCGCGTCCATACGCCCGTCGTCGATGAAGACCTCGTCATCATCAGCTATCTCAGTTCCAATTGGGGCGATCACACTCCGGGCCGCCACCGCTACTTCGCCTTTGACAAGCGCAGCGGCGAAGTCATCTGGATCGCCACCCCGGGCGGGAGGCCGCTCGACACCACGTACTCGGTGCCCGTCGTCGCCACCATTAACGGCGTCCGCCTGCTCATTGGCGGCAACGCCGACGGCTCCATCTACGCCATAAAAATCCGCACGGGCGAGCGCGTGTGGGGCTTTAAGCTCAGTCGGCGCGGCATCAACTCTTCGGTCGTCGTCGCTGGCGACAAGGTGTACGCAGCCCACAGCGAGGAAAACCTCGACAACACCGCCCTCGGCCGCGTCGTGTGCATCAACGCCACCGGCCAAGGCGACGTTACCAACACTCACGAGGTCTGGCGCTACGACGGCGTCTTCGCCGGTTATAGCAGTCCAGTCGGCGGCGATGGCCGCTTGTACATCATCGACAACTCGGCCAACATCCACGCGCTCGACGCCGCAACCGGCCAAGTCCACTGGATTCACAACATCGGCACCGTCGGCAAGGGATCGCCCGTGCTGGCCGATGGTCGGCTCTACGCGCCAGAAGTCAACGGCCGCTTCGCCATCGTCGCCCCCGGATCCGACGCAGCCGAGACCCTCGACCGCGCCGAGATTGCCATGCCCGACGGACGCCCAGCCGAATTATTCGGCTCGCCAGCCGTAGCTTATGGCCGCATCTACCTTTCCACCGAGGCTGGTGTTTACTGCCTCGGCGACCCAGCCGCGCAGTTCAAAGTCGCAGCGACCGCAGCCGACTATCCACGCGAGCCAGCACCCGCCAGCGCAACACCGGCGCATCTGCAAATCGCGCCCGCCGAAGTAATAGCCCAGCCCGGTGCCCGAATATCGTTCCGCGCCCGCGCCTTCGACGCCAACGGTCGCCTCATCGGCCCAGTCGCAGCCGAGTGGTCGCTCGCCGGTCCGGTCGGCCAACTCGACGGCAACACGCTCGTCTGCGCGGACGCACCCAGCGGCGGCAAAATCGTCGCCAGCGCTGGCGAATTGACCGCCGCAGCGCGCATCGCCGTGCTGCCGCCGCCGACCTACAGCGAAGACTTTGAGCAATTCGCCGCTGACGCCGCGCCGGCTTGGGTTGGCACGGGCAGCAAGTTCAAGGTGCGCGCAATGGCCGGCAACAAAGTACTGGTCAAGCCGCCCGCCGCCCGCGGCCTGCACCGCGCCAATACCTACTTCGGCCCACCGGACATGGCCGGCTACACCATCCAAGCCGATCTGCTCGGCACCAAGAAGCGCCGCGCCGTCCCGGACCTCGGCCTGATCTCCCATCGCTACACCCTCGACCTGATGGGCTACCACCAGCAGTTGCAGATCCGCACTTGGGCCGCCGAACTGCGGATGGCCAAAACCGTGCCCTTCGCCGCGGAAACTGGCGTCTGGTACACCATGAAGATGCAGGTGGAAATCGCGGGCGATACAGCCCACATTCGCGGCAAGGTCTGGCCCCGCGACGAGCCAGAGCCAGCCGCGTGGAGCATCCAAGCGGTCGATCCCCGACCCAATCGCAGCGGCAGCCCCGGACTCTACGGCTATTCTCCCGCTGAAATCTACTACGACAACCTGAAAGTTTGGCAATGACTCTAACTATTTGTAGCCTCATCCTCGCCCTCACCGCTGCCGCCGACGCCCAAACCGCGATGTGGGGCGGCTCGCCCGGGCGCAACCAAGTCTCGGACGAGCAAAACTTGCCCACCACTTGGGACCTTGAGACCGGCGCAAACGTCAAGTGGAGCACCACGCTCGGCTCGCAGACCTACGCCGGGCCCCTAATCGCCGGCGACAAAATTTTCGTCGGCACCAACAACCAAGCCGAGCGCGATCCCAATCACCAGGGCGACCGCGGCGTAGTGATGGCTTTCTCCTTAGAAGACGGCGCTTTCCTCTGGCAAATCGCCCATCCCAAATTGCCGGCTGGCCGCGTCAACGACTGGCCGCAACAGGGCGTCTGCTCTACCCCTTTTGTCGAAGGCGATCGCCTCTACTACGTTTCCAACCGCGCCGAAGTCGTCTGCCTCGACACCGAGGGCTTTCGCGATGGCGAGAACGACGGCCCCATCACCGACGAAACCGCCACCGCGCCGACCCATGCGGATCTGATCTGGAAATTCGACATGATCGCCGAACTGGACGTCTTCCCCCACAATCTCGCCACTAGCTCGCCACTCGGGGTGGACGGTCGCCTCTTCGCCCTGACCAGCAACGGCGTTGATGAGGGCCACGTCCACATCCCGGCCCCCTTTGCCCCCAGTTTCATCGCCCTCGACATGCAGACCGGCGCACTCCTCTGGGACAGCGACCTGCCCGGCGACCAGATTCTGCACGGCCAGTGGTCCAACCCGGCCTACGGCGAGGCCGGTGGTCGCCAGCAGGTGATTTTCCCCGGCGGCGACGGCTGGGTCTATGCCCTCGCACCCGATACCGGCGAGTTGATCTGGAAATTCGACTGCAACCCCAAGGATTCGGTGTGGGAATTGGGCGGCCGGGGCACCCGCAACAACCTCGTCTCCACGCCCGTCTTTTACGACGGCATAGTCTATATCGGCGTCGGCCAAGACCCCGAGCACGGCGAGGGCGAGGGGCACCTATGGGCCATTGACGCCAGCGGCACCGGCGACCTCACCGAGACCGGCGCAATCTGGCACTTCGGCGGCAAAAACTACAACCGCACCATCTCCACCGTCGCCATTGACGACGGCCTGCTCTACGCCGCCGACCTGAGTGGCTTCGTCTATTGCCTCGACGCCAAGACCGGCACCCACCACTGGACCCACGACACCTTCGCCGCGATCTGGGGCTCGCCCTTTGTCGCCGACGGCAAGGTCTATATTGGCGACGAAGACGGCGACGTCGATGTGCTCAAGGCCGGCAAAACGCTCGCAGTACTACACGAGACGAATCTGGGCAGCGCTGTGTACACCACCCCGGTCGCCCGCGACGGCGTCTTGTACATCGCCTCGCGCAACACCCTCTTCGCCATCGCCGAAGAAAGCCCATGAGCGTCTCGCCCGATCAAATCACCGCCGCCCGCGACCGCCTCGACGCGCATGTCCGCGCCACTGTCGAGTGGCACTTCAGCCCCGCAACCGGCTGCCCGTTTTGGCTTTCCTACGCGCAACAACTCGATTTTGACCCGCACGAGAAAATCCGCTCCTATGACGACTTGGCCCTACTCGGCCACTTTGAGGACGAGTGGCTGCGCGGCGGCCCCGTGCGCCAGTGGGTGCCCAAAGCCTACGCTGACGAGCCGATTTGCGTTTTTGAGACCGGCGGCTCGACTGGCTTGCCCAAGTACCGCATCAACATCCGCGACTTCCAAACCGACTACGCGCTCTACAGCGAGAGCCTGTCCGAGGAGGGCTTTCCCCAAGGGGCCGACTGGCTGATGCTGGGGCCTTCGGGGCCACGCCGCCTGCGCTTGGCCATCGAGTATCTCGCCCAACTGCGCGGCGGCTTGTGCTTTCTGGTGGATCTCGATCCGCGCTGGGTCAACGAACTCATCGGCGCCGGCAAGATGCGCGAGTTGGAAGCCTACAAAGCCCACGTCGTTAATCAGGCGCTCAAAATCCTCAAGGCGCACGACAACGTGCAGTGCGTCTTCACCACGCCCCGCCTCCTTGAAGCCCTCTGCGAAAAAGTCTCCCTGCCCAAGCTCGGCATTAAGGGTATCTTCTGTGGCGGCACGGAAATGAACGCCCAGTTCCACCGCTTCGCCCGCGAGGAGTTGGTGCCCGGCCTCGCCTTCGTCCCCACCTACGGCAACACCCTAATGGGCCTAGCCTACCCTAAGCCCTTTGACCCAGCCGACGAGTACGCCATCACCTACTACCCGCCGCAGCCACGCGCCGTCATCGAGTTGGTCAATCCCCAAGACCCCTCGCGCAAGGTCGGCTACGGCGAGACCGGCCGCGTCATGCTCACCACTCTGACCAAGGAATTTTTCATGCCCCGCTTCCTCGAGCGCGACGAAGCCGAACGCACCGCGCCGATTGCGGCGTATCCTTGGGACGGCGTTAAAAATTTGCGGCTGCTGACGGAGTTGCAGAAGTCGGTGGTGGTGGGGGTGTATTGAGGTCGGCGTTCTGCGGCGGAAACGCATTGAAGCTATCTTGAACTGCTGCACCAACGAAGAACGGCGAGAAAATAGGCGGCCATATCCCTCCGCCCCCTATTCCAGATAAGAGCGACAATTGTGAGAAAGCCCTGATACTCGTCGGTATTGGGGCTTCTTTCTGCACCTTTCCTAAAACGGCACTGGTAGCTGAGCAGGTCAAATTCTTGACCGGGCACAAGTGATACAATACATTGAACATATTACCGCTTGAGGAGCAATGATTATGAGTATTGAATCGGATCGAGAACGGCTATCGCAAACTAAGATGCTGGAGTGGCTGCAACGCGATCTTCAAATGACTGATATGGTAACGTTGTATCTATCAGATAAAGAAGGGGGCTACGATCACGGCATTTATTGTGCTTTGATCCCACTTGGTCAGGTTGAGGAAGTACTTTCTAGTTCGTCTTGGGACCTTACGCTAGGTACCGCTGAATACTACGAAGGCGAGGAAAGACCTGATGGGTCTACCAGTGGAGTTGAACCTTTGGTTATTGACCGTAATTTTTACGAACTAAAAGATAGCTATAGGGAAATATCCGAGGAGTTCCGCCTGTTCCACAATCTATATTACGACAAAGTAACAAATAAATATATCAAGATTGATGACGAGGGTAATGAAGATACAGTGATAGTCGTTGAGCCGAACCGCGTTCAGATAAGACTCAAGGAGATTCGGCAGTTCTTGGCAGTCAAAGAGATGTACCTATCAATCCAATTCGACTATCGAGAACGCTCGGAACATTCGTTGGAAAAGCTCGGGATTAAAGAAGAGACGAGAGATCAGCGGGACGAGCTCGTGTATTGGCAATACGACTACGGAGAATCTAACGGCCTCAACAGCAATCGAGCATTCAGTCGGCTAGTGGGGAAACGGCTTGTTAAGCCGCTGCCAAAAGACAAAGAAGAAAAGCATGTAGAATTCATCATTCGAGTAGCAGAAGGATATGCCATTCTCGATGAGTTGGGTGGATTCTGCGAATCGGATCGAACCGATGGATCGGTCAACCATGATGAAGCCATTTATGGATTGCGTTCCGAACCGTGATTTTTGTCGATAGCGGTGCTTGGATTGCTTTTTCAAACCAAGCGGACCAACATCACAAGGACGCTTTGGCAATTTACAATGACTTAAAGCGAGAAAAAGCGCGACTTATAACGACAGATTATGTAATTGATGAGACCACGACTTGGCTCAGATATAGAGTTAGTCATCGAGCAGCGATTAAGTTCCTCGACCATATTGAGCGTTGTGAAAGAACAGATGTTTTAATCGTTGTAGCAGTCGATAAAACCCTTTTTCAAGAAGCCAAACGACTCTTTCGTCAGTACGATTCTGCCAATCTATCGTTTACAGATTGCACTAGCTTTGCGGTTTGTCAGGCACATAAGCTCTCTGAGGCGTTTGCTTTCTATCAACATTTTATGATGGAAAGTATAACCTAAGCCGTCGTTGCTAGTTAGGCCCAAATGATCGCCAGCCATAGGCCACGCTATGGTTTATAAGAAAGGAGCAGGTGTCAGAATGTGATTTAGGGCTCGTCCTCATACGCCTTTCCCAACGCCCCAAATTAGTACAGATTATAAACCTATAAATTGCAACAATTCACTCCAACCTAAAGCCCAACCCCATGCACGTACCAATCCTCCGCGCCGGCCAGCTCTACACCAGCCTCGACCGCCGCGCCGTCGCCCACATCGCCACCGGCCAACCAGTGGCCCAAGTCAGCCAAGCCAACCGCGGCCTAATCGCTCGTGACTCAGCCGGCCAAGCGCACAACCGCCAAGCACTGCGAGCACACCCCACCGCCGAACTAGTCGCCATCTGCCAACGAGCCGCCGACCTCTTCTTGCGCGCCGAACTGCCTTTGGGCGACAGCAGCCAAACCCCGGACGACTACGTCGCGCAAGTCTCGGCCACCACCGGCCTGCCGCAGTCGCTGGCCCGCGCCAACATGGACAAAATCCACCGCGTCGGCGTTGAAATGCCCGCCGTACTCAGCGGCCTGACCCGCGGCCTAGACCTGACCGTCCTCGACGACGGCCCAAGTCCGCTCCATTTCGCGTCCCACGCCCACGCCCTCGGCTGCATCTTGCCGAGTAACTCACCCGGAGTCCACGCCCTGTGGCTGCCAGCCATCCCACTCAAAATCCCGCTGGTGCTCAAGCCGGGCCGCGAAGAGCCGTGGACGCCCTATCGCATCGCCCAAGCCCTGATCGCAGCCGGCTGTCCACCCCAAGCCCTGAGCTACTACCCGACCGACCACGGCGGCAGCACCGAGATTCTGCTGCGCTGCGGTCGCGCCCTGCTATTCGGCGGCGGTCCGACCGTTGCCCCTTGGCGCGACGATCCTCGCATCCAACTACACGGACCAGGGCGCAGCAAGATCATCATCGGCGCGGACAAAATCGACCAGTGGGAGCACTACCTCGACCTCATGGTCGCCTCAATCGCGGCCAACGGAGGTCGCTCCTGCCTCAACACCTCTGGCATTTGGGTGCCGGCCCATGGCCGCGCAATTGCCGCCGCCCTCGGTGAGCGCCTGAGCCAAGTCCAAGCTCGCCCCCTCGACGACCCCCAAGCCCAAATCGCCGCCTTCCCCAATCCCGCCGTAGCGCGCCAACTCTCAGCCCTTATCGACAGCCAACTCGGCGACGCGGCTCAAGACACAGCGAGAGGACCAGCCGAGCGCATCGCCGCGATCGGCCGCTGCACCTTCCTCAACCCGACCTTAATCCACGCGCCCGACTGGCAACATCCGCTGGCCAATACCGAATATCTCTTTCCGTTCGCCTCGGTAGTAGAAGTCCCGCAAGAAGAAGTGGTCGCGCACATCGGCCCGACGCTGGTGGCCACCGCCCTCACCGAGGACGAAAGCCTAACGCAGCAACTGCTCGCCGCCCCTCACATCGAACGCCTCAACCTCGGCCCGATCCCCACCCACGAAATCGCTTGGGATCAGCCGCACGAAGGCAACCTCTTCGACTTCCTCTACCAGCAGCGCGCCTTGCAGCGCCGGGCCGGATGACCCCATTCGACTTTGATCCGTCCATCCGCGTCGTCTTTGGTGCCGGAACCTGCGGCCAGCTAGGCGACCTCGCCCGCACGTTGGCCGGCCCCCGCGCCCTGCTCGTAACCGACCCCGGCCTAGTCCAAGTTGGCCTCGCCGCCCAAGCCCATTGCGCCCTGCAAAAAGCCGGCCTAAAGACCACCACTTTTTCCGCCGTAGCAGAAAACCCCACTACCGAACACGTGGCTGCTGGCGTCCACCACGCCCGCACCCACGGCCCCATCGACCTAATCGTCGCCTTGGGCGGCGGTAGTGCTATGGACTGCGCCAAGGGCATCAATTTCCTGCTGACCAACGGCGGCCAAATGCAGCACTACCAAGGCTACGGCAAAGCCACCCAACCCATGCTGCCTTCCATCGGCATCCCGACCACAGCCGGAACGGGTAGCGAGGCTCAATCCTACGCCCTGCTTACCTGCGCCGACACCGGCGCTAAAATGGCCTGCGGCGACCGCAAAGCGCGCTTCCACATCGCCATCCTCGACCCAAACGTGCTGACCAGCGTCCCCCAGCGCGTCCGCGCCGAAGCCGGGATCGACGCCCTTGCCCACGCGGTCGAAAGCTACGTCTCCACCCGCCGCACACCGCTCGCGCAAATGTTCGCCCGCCAAGCCTGGCGGCTGCTAGCGCCCCACTACGAAGCAGCCGTCGCCGATCCGCAAAACGCCACCGCCGCCATGCTGTTAGGGGCCCATCTAGCCGGCACTGCCATCGAAAACTCCATGCTCGGCGCCGTCCACGCCACCGCCAATCCTCTCACCGCCCGTTACCCACTCACCCACGGCTGCGCCGTAGCCCTGATGCTGCCGCACGTGATCCACTTGAATGGTCAAATAGTGGACGATCTATACGGCGAACTTTGCGCCGACATCCAGCTCAACGGCAGCGCACTCGCACTCGCTGAACACCTCGAAAAATTGTGCGCCATAGCCGGACTACCGCGCCGACTCGCCGATTGTCAGGTCGCCGAAAGCGATCTACCGATCATGGCCCAACAAGCCGCTGGCCAATGGACTGGGACCTTCAACCCGCTTCCTTTGCAAGAAGCAGATTTCCTGCGACTTTATGAGACGGCGTTTTGATTGCCGCCATAATCCCTCAACCACCAGAACATGCCACTCTACTGCTTAACCTTATTCCTAGTCACTGCGGCTACGGCCGACACTTGGAACACCTTCCGCGGCAACCCCCAACTCACCGGTGTCGCCCCCGCCGACCTCGCCCCTCCCCTAACGCTGCGCTGGGCCTACGCCACCCAAGACGCCATCGAATCCACGGCCGCCATCCACCAAGGCACGGTGTACGTCGGCTCACTCGACGGCCAGTTCTATGCACTCGACTTGCGCACCGGCGCACTAGTATGGCAGTACCAAGCCGACGGCGAAATCAAGTCTTCCCCCACTGTAGCCGACAGCACTGTGTACTTCGGCGACGAAGCCGGCACCTTCCACGCCGTCGCCACCCACAACGGTCAGCGCCGCTGGACTTTCACTGCCGCCGCTGGCATTATCTCGGCGGCCAATCACGCCGACGACCGTCTCTACTTCGGCAGCTATGATCAGCACCTGTACTGCCTCGATGCCACCGCCGGGACCCTGATTTGGAAAATCGCCACAGAGGGGTATATTCACAGTACGCCGGCCCTGTACGAAAATCGCGTCGTCGCGGCGGGTTGCGATGGCTACTTGCGGCTTTTGGATCGCGCCGACGGCACCCAGCACCAGCAACTTGAGCTGGGGGGATACGTAGCCTCCAGCACCGCCATCCACGCGGGCAGCGCGTACTTAGGCACTTTTGGCAACGAAGTACTAGGCGTCGACTTAGGCGCGGGAGAAATCCGCTGGCGCTACGCCCACGCGGTGCGGAAATTTCCGTTTTACTCGTCGCCCGCCGTCGCCGATCAAGCCGTCGTCATCGGCGGCCGCGACAAACTCGTCCACGCGCTCGACCCCCAAACCGGCCAATCCTTGTGGACTTTTGCCGCGGGAGCGCGGGTGGATTCCTCGCCGGTGATTGCTGGCGAGTATATTTACGTAGGTGCCCGGGCGCTCATCGCCATTGCCATGGCCTCGGGCGCGGAAGTCTGGCGCTTTGAGACGGGGGCCGCCATCACCGCTTCACCCGCCATCGCCGCCAGCCGGCTCGTCATGGGTGCCACCGACGGCGTGCTGTATTGTTTTGCAAAAGCAGTCAACCATGAGTGATGCAACGGTCCCCAACATTTCTACAAAATCACAACCGAGCAGCGACCCTGCGACCACCCGCGCCGACCGCACCGAAACCGAGGTCGGCAGCGTCTTTGTCTCCAACTATCCAGCCTATTCGTTCTGGGGCGAGGCAGACGTCCCGCAAGCGCATCGCGCACTCGCCGCGCCACCGCGCCCCAACACTAAGCTCGGCCTCTACCTCCACATCCCCTTCTGTCGCAAGCGCTGCAAGTTCTGTTACTTCCGCGTCTATACCGACAAAAACAGCCAGCAAATCCAGACCTATCTCGACGCCCTCGCCCGCGAGGTCGAACACTACGCGCAGCAGCCAGCAGTCCAAGACCGGCCCCTGCACTTTATCTACTTTGGCGGCGGCACGCCCTCTTACATTAGTTCGCGGCATCTGCGGGCGCTGGTAGCGCGCCTCAAAGACGCCATGCCCTGGCACCACGCCGACGAAATTGCCTTTGAGTGCGAGCCGGGCACTCTGACCCAAGCCAAATTAGCAGCCATCCGCGCCATCGGCGTTACCCGCCTCAGCTTGGGCATAGAAAACCTCGACGACGAGATTCTGCGCCACAACGGCCGCGCCCACGTCAGCAAGGAAATCTACCAAGTCGTGCCCTGGATCCACGCGCTCGACTTCGATCAGCTCAACGTCGATCTGATCGCCGGCATGGTCGGCGAAACGTGGCCGAGCTGGCGGCAGACCGTGCAAAAGACCATTGACTTCGATCCCGACAGCGTCACCGTCTATCAGATGGAGTTGCCCTACAACACGGTCTATTCCAAAGACCTACTCGCTGGCGACGGCGAGCCGCTGCCCCTAGCCGACTGGCATACCAAACGCGCTTGGCACGCCTATGCCTTCGAGCAACTATCGGCCGCTGGATACGTGCGTTCGAGCGCCTATACTATGAAAAAAACGCCCGACGCTCGCTTCGCGTACCGCGACGCCGTGTGGACCGGCCAAGACATGATCGGCACCGGCGTCGCCTCCTTCTCGCACCTGAGCGGCGTCCACTACCAGAACGCGCCCAATTGGGACGAGTACCTCGCCGCCATCGCTCGCGGCGACCTCCCCATCCACCGCGCCTTTGCCACCAACCGCGAAGAACAACTCACGCGCGAGGTGATCCTCCAACTCAAATTAGGCGCACTCGATCCCGCGTATTTTCGCGCTAAATTCGCGGTCGACATCGCGGAGCATTTCGCCACCGCGCTCAGCGGCCTGCGCGACGAGGGACTGCTCCAATTCGATGCCAACGCGATCGCGCTGACCGACGAGGGCCTCATGCGCGTCGATCAGCTTTTGCCCGATTTCTACCAAACCCAATACCGCAACGCACGCTATACCTAACTAGGAGGTCCCATTGAAAACCGCCATCTCACTTCTGCTTTTTTTAGCCACTGCGGCCCAAGCGGCCGACTGGCCTCAGTGGCGCGGCCCCCAGCGCGACGGCCTATCCAGCGAAACCGACCTCTTCACGGCCAAGCAACCTTTTGCGGAAGCGTGGCGCGTCCCGCTCGGCCCGGGTTTCTCCGGCATCGCTATCGCCGACGGCCGGGTCTTCACCATGTTTGCCCAAGGCGCAGACGAATTCGCCATCTGCCTCGATGAGCAAACCGGCGCCGAACTCTGGCGGCACCGCACCGGCCCTTACTACAAGGAAACCCAAGGCGGCGATGGTCCGCGCTCGACGCCCACCGTTGATGGCGCAGTCGTCTATGTGCTCGGTGCCACCGGCAAGCTGTTCGCGCTCGCCGCCGCGAGTGGTGCGCCGATTTGGCAAAAGGATTTGGTCGCTGAATTTAGCAGCGAAGTGCCGAGGTGGGGATTTAGCACCTCGCCCCTAGTCGAGGGCAATTTGCTGCTCATCGAAGCGGGCGGCGTCAAGGGCAACTTCCTCGTCGAAATGGTCGTCGATCACCGGGCCCCGGCCACTGTCGTCGCCCTCGACAAGGCCAGCGGCCAAACCGTTTGGACCGCGCTCGACGACAAAATGGGCTACTCGTCGCCAATCGCCTTTACCGCCAACGGCCAGCGGCAGCTCGCCTTCTTCACCGCTTACTCGCTGATCGGCTTATCTCCAACCGACGGCCAGACCCTCTGGACCTATCCTTGGAAGACGCGCTACGACGTCAACGCTGCCACGCCAATTTTCATCCCCCCCAACCGCGTATTTATCTCCTCGGCCTACGACAAGGGCGCCGCGGTCGTCCAAATTGGCGCGGACGCAGCCATCGAAGAGATCTGGCGCAACAAAGAAATGCAGAACCAATTCAGCACCTCGGTGTACCTTCACGACCATCTCTACGGCTTTGACAAAACGATCCTCAAGTGCATCGACGCCCGCACCGGCGCGGAAAAGTGGAAAACCCGGGGCTACGGCAACGGCTCCCTAATCGCGGCCGACGGGCACCTCATCCTGTTGGGCGAACAAGGCAACCTCGGCCTCGCCCAAGCCACGCCCGCAGGCTTTGTCGAAAAGGCCAGCTACCCGGCCTTCGACAGCCGCTGCTGGACCGTTCCTTCGCTGGCCAATGGCCGACTCTACCTGCGCGACGAAAGCGAAATCGTCGGCATAAACATAGTGCAGGCAACTCAATGAGAAATGTCTGGGGCATCCTGTTGATTTTTGCCTTGTCGCCGACGACATCCCTCGTCCACGCCGAGAGCACGGCCGACTCACTCCACGTCGTTGACGAAACCATCGTCACCGGCTCGCGGCTGGCCGTCCCCCGCGCCAACACCATCGCCACCAAAATGCCGCTGCCCCGGCGCAAAACTCCCTTGAGCATCGGTATCGTCCCGCAGCCTCTAATCGAAGCCCAAGACGGAGCGACCCTCAGCGACGCCCTAGCCAATGTCAGCGGCGTCGGCGTCCACACCAACTTTGGCGTCCACGACCTGTTCTACTTGCGCGGCTTCGACTCGCTCGCCAACGGCTTGGTGCTCTCCGACGGCGCTCCCGAACCCGAAGCTACCTTCTACCAGCTCTACAACGTCGCTCGCGTCGAGGCCCTCAAAGGCCCCGGGGCCTTCCTCTACGGCGGCAACCCGCTGTCGGGCACCATCAACCTCGTCCGCAAACGGCCCGACCCGGCGAGCGATTTCGCCCGCGTCAACGCCTCATTAGGCAGTTTCGCCACGTATCGCGCCACCCTCGACGCTGGCCGCGCCCGGCCCGACCAAAATCTCGCTTGGCGTCTCAACGCGCTGTGGCAGGACGCAGCCGGCTACCGCGACGACAAAAACAGCTCGATCATCGCCGTAAACCCAACGCTGCGGCTGCACCTCGGTGCGCGCTCGACCCTGCACCTCGACTTTGAGTATTTGACGAGTGAACATCGCGCCGATTCGGGGCTGCCCATCGTCAATGGCGCCTTGCCCGATGTGCCGCGCACCCGTTCATACCAGTCGCCTTTCGATCTTTCCGAGCAAACCGTCCGGCGCTTTCGCGCCGATTGGGAATGGCGCTTAGGTCCCAATTTCACTTTGCGCGACAAACTCTACTACACCAGCCTCGACTGGCCCTCGCAGGGCACCTTGTTCAACGGGGCTTTTCCCAACGCGGCCGGTTCGCTGGACCTCGCCCGCACACTGCTAGACCTCGACGACCAGCAGCGAATCGTCGGCAACCAACTCGAGGCCCTACTGGCGCTGCAAACCGGCGACATTGGCCACCAGTTCCTCTTTGGCCTAGAAGTCGCCAACCACGCCGACGACTTCACCCTCGACGTGGCCTTGCTTTCGCTAATTGATCTGTTCACCCTCGACGCCACGTTGCCACCGAGCCTAGCCTCCTTCATGCCGGCCGACGCCGCGACCGATTCCCTCTTAGTCCCCCTACCCGACCAAGCAACCGCCGCCCAAACCGCCGCGCAAACACTCGCGCCTTACTTTGTGGATCGCATAATTTTCAGCCCTCACTTCGAGCTCTTGCTCGGGGGGCGCTTTGACCAAATCGACTACGAGGACGATCTCACCGCGACCCAGCGCGATTACCGCCAACTAAGCCCGATGATCGGTGCCATTTTTGCGCCCACTCAGACCCTCTCGCTCTACGCCAATGCGGGCCGCGCTTTTGCCCCGCCTTCCGCCCAAGTCGTCGGCGACCGCGACCCCGAGCAAAGCACCCAGCGCGAAATCGGCGTCAAAGCCGCACTGTTCAACGGCCATCTCACCGCCCACCTCGCCGTCTTTAACCTCGACAAAGAGCGCATCGCCATCCCCGATGACAATGGAGTCACCCAGCAACTCGGCGACCAGCGCGCCCGAGGCTTAGAGTTGGAACTGGCAGCGCGGCTGGCCCAAGGCTGGTACGCCCAAGGCACCTACGCCTTTTTAGACGCCGAGTTGACGCGCTTCAGCGAATCGGTGTTGGTCCCCACCGCCGCTGGCTTGGTCCCGCAGATTTTTGACCGCACGGGCAATGTGCCGGCCTTCGCGCCTGAGCACCTTTTGACGCTGTGGGCCGCCCGCGACCTAGGCGAAAACCTCACCTTGGCCACCGGCATCCGCTACGTCGGCAGCCAGTTCGTGGCCGAGGACAATGTCTATGCGATCGCCGGGGTGCTGACGCTCGACTGTGGGCTGACCTATCGGCGGGGGCCGGGGCTGCTGCGGATAAATCTCAAGAACGCGACCGGCCGCGAATACGAGACTCGGGGCTTCGGGGCCGCCTCAGTCATCCCGGCGGCTCCTTTCTCCTTTAAGGCGACCCTCGGTTATTCGCTGTGAGCCCCTGCGAACATCTCAGCCGCGACGCGCTGGCGGCGCACCAACTTCAACGTCTGCGCGCCCTGCTGGGCCAAGTGCTGGAGACGAACGCATTTTACCGCCAGAAGCTCAACGCGGCCGGGGTCGCGCAGGCTGCGGACCTCGCTGCGTTGGACGACTTGGCCCGTCTTCCCTTTACCACCCGCGCCGAGCTTTCTGCCGACCAAGTCGCGCATCCGCCCTATGGCACGAACCTCACCTATCGGCCCGAATGCTACACCCGCATCCACCAAACTTCTGGCACCACCGGCCAGCGTCTGCGCTGGCTCGATACGGCCAAAAGCTGGAGCTGGTGGGGCCGCTGCTGGGCTCAAGTCTATCGCGCCGCCGGCGTCAGCGACCGCGACCGCATCTTTTTCGCTTTCTCCTTTGGCCCATTCATCGGCTTCTGGAGCGGGCACCAAGGCGCCAGCCACCTCGGTGCCTTGATCGTCCCGGGCGGCGGCATGTCGTCGGCGCAGCGCCTAGACGCCATCGTCGAAAACGAAATCACCGTCCTCGTTTGTACACCAACGTATGCCTTGCACTTGGGCGAAGTCGCCCGCGCGCGCGGCCTCGACCTCGCCGCAAGCAGCGTACACACCACCATCCACGCCGGCGAGCCGGGCGCAAACCTCCCGGCGACCCGCGCCCAACTTGAGCGCACTTGGGGTGCCCGCTGCTACGACCACGCCGGAGCCACTGAGGTCGGCGCTTGGGGCTTTGACTGCCGCCAACAGGCCGGCTTGCACCTCAACGAAAGCGAGTTCGTCTGCGAGATCGTCGATCCGCAAAGCGGCGCACCAGCCGACGAGGGCGAGTTGGTCATCACCAATCTCGGCCGCACCGGAATGCCGGTTATCCGCTACCGCACCGGCGACCGCGTCGCGCGCAAGCGCACGCCCTGTGCTTGCGGCCGCACCTTTCAACAGCTTTGCGGCGGCGTCAGCGGTCGCCTCGACGATGCCTTGCTCATCCGCGGCGTGGTCGTCTATCCCAGCGCCATTGAAAACGTCGTGCGCCAGTTTTCCTCGGTCGCCGAATTTGCCGTTGACATCTACCGGCGCAAAGCACTCGACGAGTTGGAGCTGCGCCTAGAACTCGACGGCAAGGCCAACGACACCGCCGACCAAGTAGCACGCGCCCTCGCCCACCGGCTGGGGCTACGCGCCGCCATCCAAATCGCCGCGCCAAACACCCTGCCGCGCTTTGAACTCAAGGCCCGGCGCTTCACCGATCACCGGAGCAACGCATGAGCGACGTCATCGTCATCGGCGGCGGCCCCGCCGGCAGCACCGTCGCCGCCCTCGTCGCCGCAACCGGCCGCCAAGTCCAGCTCTTCGAGCGGGAGCAGTTCCCCCGCTTCGCAATCGGCGAGTCTCTAATGCCGGAGACCTACTGGACGTTCAAACGGCTCGGCGTACTCGACCGGCTCAGAAACAGCGCTTTCCCCCGCAAACACAGCGTGCAGTTTTTTGGCCCGTCGGGACGCGGCGCAACGCCCTTTTACTTTTCCGCCACCAACCCCCACGAGAGCGCGGTAACTTGGCAGGTCTTGCGCGGCCCATTCGACGCGATGCTCCTCGACAACGCCCGCGCCAAAGGGGCCCAAGTGCATCAAGGGGCCCGAGTCCGCGAAGTGTTATTCGCCGGCGATCGCGCCCTTGGCGTCCGCGCCAAGCTGGCCGATGGCCAAACGCGCGATTTTACGGCACAAGTAGTAGTAGATGCCACCGGCCAGAGTGCGCTGATTGGCCGCAAGCTCAAGCTGACCCAGCCCGAGCCCGAGCTGAAGAAAGCCTCAATCTACACCCACTATCGCGGCGGCCAGCGCGACGAAGGCATTGACGAGGGCGCAACCTTGATTCTCCACACCGAGAACCGCGATTCCTGGTTTTGGTACATCCCCCTGCCCGACGACAGAGTCAGCGTCGGCGTGGTCGGCGCAATCTCCTACTTGGTCCAAGGCCGCCGCGCCGACGCACAGACTATCTTCGACCAAGAGCTGGCCAAATGCCGCCCCATGCAGGAGCGTCTGCAACGCGCCGAGCAACTTTTTCCGGTCAAAACCACCAAAGACTTCTCCTACCGCGCCAGCCGCATCGCCGGCGAGGGCTGGGTGCTAGTCGGCGATGCGTTCTGTTTTCTCGACCCGATGTACTCTTCGGGCGTGTACCTAGCCCTCAAATCCGGCGAAATGGCCGCCGACGCCATTGACGCAGCTTTTGCCAAAGGAGACTTTTCGGCCGCGCAGTTGGGCGGTTTCGCTCCCGAGCTGGTGCGCGGCAT
Source organism: Candidatus Latescibacterota bacterium (assembly GCA_965116045.1). Lineage (GTDB taxonomy): Bacteria > Latescibacterota > UBA2968 > UBA8231 > UBA8231. The sequence continues at coordinate 1,327,203 of OZ220478.1, forward strand.
GGAGGCGGTGCGCAAAATGGTGTACGCCTTCTATGCCAAGGACTTCAGCTTTGCCGAATTCCTCAAGCACCATCCCGAATGCAAACAGGGCGTCATCGACGTACTCAGCGGCAACCTCTTTAGCGAGCGCGTCGAACCCATTTTCGGGCCGATGAGCGAGGGGTGCCCAATGCCCGCCGCCGTCCCCTTAACCCCACAACCTTCAGGAGCATCCCAATGAACGCCACCGTCCGCCGACTCCTCTACTTGGGGCTTCTGGTCCTCTATTTTCTGCACAACGATCTCTGGCTCTGGGACGATGCGCGCATTGTCTTGGGGCTGCCCATCGGCTTGCTCTATCACATCGGCTTCTGCTTAGCCGCTACCGGGCTGATGGTCTTGCTGGTCAACTACGCCTGGCCGTCCGAACTCGACGCCGAGGGCGAGGAGCAGCAAGCAGCATGAATACAATCATCATCTTCTGCTACCTAGGCCTCGTCCTCGGCATCGGCGTCCTCTCCAATCGCTTCTTTCGCGGCACCGGCGAGGACTACTTCGTCGCCAGCCGCTCCATTGGCCCCTTCCTCCTGCTGATGTCGCTGTTTGGCACCAACATGACCGCGTTCGCCATTTTGGGGGCCTCCGGCGAAGCCTACCACGCCGGGATTGGCGTCTTCGCCCTGATGCCTTCGGGGGCGGCCCTGATCATCCCCACAGTCTTTTTCTTCATCGGCCCCCGCGTCTGGGCACTCGGCAAACGCCACAACTTGCTCACCCAAGTCCAGTACTTCCGCCGCCGCTGGGAATCCGACGGCTTGGGCCTGCTGCTCTTCGCCGTCATGATCGCGCTGCTGATTCCCTACTTGCTCATCGGCGTCATGGGCGGCGGCATCACGCTCGCCCAAGTTACCAAAGGGCAGATTCCCCAGTGGGCCGGCGGCCTGTTGATCTGCTTGGTGGTGTTGACCTACGTCAGTTTCGGCGGCATGAGGAGCACCGCTTGGGCCAACGCCTTCCAAACCTTGGTCTTTATGATCCTCGGCGGCGTAGCCTTTTTCGTCATCGTCGATAAACTCGGTGGGCTGGACAGCGCCCTGGCGCAAGTCGCGGCGGCACACCCCGAGTTGCTGATCAAAGGCGATCTCATCAGTCCGATCAAACTATTGACCTACACCTGCATCCCGCTGTCGGTGGGCATGTTCCCCCACCTTTTCACCCACTGGCTCACCGCCCAAAGTGCCCGCACTTTCCGTTATCCGCTGATGCTGTATCCGCTGTGCATAGCCATCGTCTGGATTCCCAGCGTGTTGTTGGGAATCTTTGGTACGATTGACTTCCCCGGCCTCAAGGGCGCGGCCGCCAACTCGGTGCTGGTTAAGATGATCGATCTACACGCCCCGGGTGCGCTGGCCGGCTTGCTGGCCGCCGGGGTCTTTGCCGCCATCATGTCCTCGCTCGACTCGCAGGTGCTGTCCATCAGCAACATGTTCACCCAAGACATCGTCCGCCACTACCGCAAGAGCGAAGAGTTGAGCGAAAAGGCCCAAGTCCGGTCGGGCCGCCTCTTCGTGGTTGCCGTCTTAGCCGTTACTTACGTGCTGTCGCTGGTCTCGGCCCGCAGCATCTTCTCCCTCGCCGTCTGGTCCTTCACCGGCTTTGCCGCACTCTTTCCAGTGGTCGTCGCCGCCCTGTTTTGGCAGCGCAGCACCAAGTACGGCGCCTTTGCCTCGGTGCTCACTGTGGCTGCGCTGTGGTGCTATTTCTTCTTTCAGGGGTGGAAAATTCCCGGCTACACCGTCGGCATGACCGGGGTAATGCCCGTAGTGGTGATCCTAGCGGCTTCTGCCCTAGCCATGATCGTCGGCTCGCTGCTGACCAAGCCACCCGCCAAAAGCACCGTCGATAAATTCTTCTAGCGATGCGCGTCGCCTACATCACGGCCGGTGCCGCCAGCATGTACTGCGGCAGTTGTATCCACGACAACGCGCTCGCCGCCGCCCTCGCGCGCCGCGACGCCGAGGTCGCCCTAATCCCGACCTACACCCCGCTGCGCACGGACGAGGAAAACGTTTCGCTGGACCGCGTCTTCTACGGCGGCGTCAACATCTTCCTGCAACAGCAGTGGTCGTTTTTTCGCCGCACGCACCGCTTCTTCGACCGCGTCCTCGACTCGCCGCTCCTGATCCGCATCCTCGCGCACTTTGGCTCGGCTACCAACGCCCGCGATTTAGGGCCGCTCACCGTCTCAATCCTCGCCGGCGAAGAGGGCAACCAACAAAAGGAACTCGCCCGCCTCATCGCTTGGCTCCAGCGCGACTTCAAACCCGACCTCATCCAGCTAACCAACGCCATGTTCGTCGGCATGGCCCGCCAATTAAAAGCCCAACTCGGCGTCCCGGTCCTCTGCGCTCTCCAAGGCGAGGACCTGTTCTTAGACGGCCTAGTGGAACCCCACAAGACCCAAGCCCGCGACATCCTGCGCCAACGCGCCCAAGACCTCGACGCCTTCATCGCTCCGTGTGCTTATTACCAAGATCACATGGCCGAATACCTACAGGTGCCGCCCAGCAAAATCCACGTGGTGCCGCTCGGCCTCAATCTAAGCGGACACGGCCAAACACCACCGGCCGACGGCCCGGACAAAATCGGCTACCTCGCCCGCATCTGCCCAGCAAAGGGCTTTCACCTACTCGTCGATGCCTTCCAGCGGTTAAAAGAGCAACCCGAATTTGCCGCCCTGCGCCTCGAAGCGGCCGGCTACCTCAGCGCGTACGACAAGCCCTACTTCGCCGAGCAGGTGCAAAAAATCCGCCGCTGGGGGCTAGCCGACTCGTTTACCTACCACGGCGAAGTCGATCGCCGCGAGAAAATTCGCTTCCTCTGCTCGCTCCGCGTCTTCTCCGTCCCTTCGGTTTACGCCGATCCCAAAGGGCTGTCGATCCTCGAAGCCCTAGCCAACGGCATTCCGGTCGTCCAGCCTAACCACGGCGCGTTCCCCGAGCTGATCGCATCCACGGGCGGCGGCCTCCTCGTCGCACCCCATTCCCCAGAAATCCTAGCCAACGAGCTGGCCGCCTTGCTGCGCGACAAAAAGCGGCGACGCCAACTCGGACAAACCGGCCAAGCAGCAGTCCACAGTCGCCGCCACGCCGACGCCATGGCCGCGGCGACGCTCGCCGTGTACGAGCGGTATCGGTAGCGCGTTTAGTCTGGCCCAATGCGAGGACGGCCAGTAAAGGCCGGCGATTTTGACAGATTTACGATCCAATCGTAAATTCGCCACATGATTAAGCGAACCCTACAACAGTATCTTTTGCGCGATGCCCGCTTGTACCCGGTCCTCACTCTCACCGGCCCGCGCCAGTCTGGCAAGACGACCTTAGCGAGAGAGACCTTCCCCCAGCATAGTTACTATTCCTTGGAAGATCCCGACCAACGCACCTTTGCCTTAGAGGACCCCCGAGGATTCCTCGACCAACTCGACGGCCCGGTCATTTTGGACGAAGCCCAGCGGGTGCCCGAGTTGTTTTCCTATATCCAGAGCAGGGTAGACGCCGACGGCAGCACGGGCCGATTTGTCCTGACCGGTTCGCAGAATTTCCTGCGCATGGATCGCATTGTGCAGACCTTGGCCGGCCGTTGCGCCGTTCTGCACCTGTTGCCGCTTTCGCGTACCGAGCTCGAAGGCCAAGTCCAGCCGCCACCTGAAACCCCCGCAACGTTATTGGCCGGGCACAAGACCCATCTCCAGCTATGGCAAACCCTCTACACTGGCTTCTATCCGCGGATTCACGACCGGCTCATCCCGCCCGCCATATGGCTCCCCGACTACGTGCAAACCTATCTCGAACGCGATGTGCGTTCGCTGGTCAATATAGGCAACATGGATGCCTTTGAGCGCTTTTTGGCCTTGTGCGCCGGTCGGGTCGGGCAGGTACTCAATTGCGCGGCGCTGGCGAGCGATTGCGGCATCGCCGTAGATACGGCGCGGCGCTGGATATCCGTTTTGCAAACCAGTTTTGTAATTTTTTTGCTGCCGCCCCATCACCGCAACTTCAACAAGCGGCTGATCAAAAGCCCCAAGCTATACTTCTACGACACCGGCCTCGTCTGTTATTTGCTCGGCATAAAAGACCCTCAAGTGCTGCCCACCCATCCCTTGCGCGGCCCCCTTTTTGAAAATTACCAAGTCGCCGAAGTCGCCAAAGCCTTCCACCACCACCGCCAGAAGCCCCCGCTGTATTTTTGGCGCGACCGCACCGGCCACGAGGTCGATCTACTGGTGGAACGGGGATCGGCACTCTACCCGATTGAGATCAAGTCTGGGCAAACGGTCAGCTCGGATGCGTTCACCGCCCTTACTTGGTGGAGCCGCACCGCCGGACAGGATCTTGCGAATGCTGCGCTGATCTACGGCGGCGACCGCGCGTACCAGCGCAACGGAGTGGCGGTGCGGCCGTGGTTTGCTATTTGAAGTTTATTTTGAATGGGATCACAGCCGCCACCCGGCCCAATCTCGCTTGGACGCATCCGAGTTGGAAGCCTTTAGCCGCCTGTTGACGACCCGACTACCGCAGCAGGATGAGCTTGCGCTTCAAGACCACCTCGTCTGTCACCAGCCGATACAGGTACGCGCCACTGGCTACCGGGCGGCCAGCGGCGTCGCGACCATCCCAATGGAGCCGGTGGTAGCCGGCCTGCTGCGGTCCTTGGTGCAAGACCGCCACTCGTTGGCCGCTCAGGGCGAATACTTCCAGCCGCACCGGCCCCGGTTTTAGCAGGAAGTACGCAAGAACGGTCTCGCTGTTGAATGGATTGGGCGCGTTTTGCAGCAACCGGGTGCGGTCGGGCCGCGCCACCGGCTTGCCATTACCAAAAAAGTCGTCGAAGCCCGAGTATTCCGAATCTTTTCCCGTGGCAGTAAAGGCGAGCACCTTATCAACATTAGAGACCATGGCCACAACGGTGTTCGGCCCCGAATCGAGGCCTAGTCGCAGAAAGTTTCTGGCGAGACCGTTGGTGTCGGTGATGGCGGTGGGGGACAACAGCTTCCCACCGCCGGCCGTAACAAAAAAGCGGACGACCGCCCCGGCAATGGCCTCGTCGTTTTCATCCAATAGTAAAGCGACAAACGGCGCGGCCAGTTGCGCCCCGGCCAGCCCTTCTTGTCCATCGCCGGAGACCTTGATCAGACTATGGGGAATTTGCCCGAGGGCCGTAGCGGTAAAAGTCTCCGTCCCCAGCCCCGCAACCGCAGCCACAACGGTGTTGGTCCCCAACTCGCTACCCAGCGTCAGCGTACTGCTGGCGCGGCCATTGGCGTCGGTGGAGACGGTAACAGCCGAGAGCGTTCCCCCGCCGGCAGTGACCGAAAAGGTGACGACCGCGCCGGCAAAGGCCGCACCGTTTTCATCCAATACCGAAACGACAAATGGCTCGGCTAATGCAGCACTCACTAGTCCTTGCTGCTCGTCGCCAGATGTCTTCTTTAGGGTGGGCGGCGCCTCTGCGTCGGCGGTGGCTGTCGGCGCATTGACCTGATCCGGTCCAATAAACGCTCGCCCCGTTTTTTCCGCCGCTCGCAACACTACTAGGTCATTGTCGTATTGATCTTTGATTAACCAGATGTGATCGACAAAGGTCCGTATCACGTAATATCCGAAGGCAAGGCGGCTGTAGTATCTCTCCGTACCATCGGGAGCTATCCAATAGTAGGTGATCGGAGCATCGCTGCTGTTTATTAAGACGATCTCTGTTTCGTCTGTTTCGTTGCTTGGGCTTCTTAGCTGCGAAAGCTGACTCGGATCATACAGAGTCAAATTCACCCACTTATCTCCGCCGTCACCGTCCGGCTCAAACAATTGCTTAAAATACGCAACTAACTCCGGCGGCCAGGCAAACGTTGGCGAATCCGGCGGCTCAAATCCTTGCAGATGCGGCAGGTGGATGCGCGTTGCCGGCCGCGTGTATTGCCAGTCTGTATCGCCAAAGACCTCAGCAATCAGCTTGGCAAGCGCTGGGTCGTAATTTTTTAACTCGGCCCGCGTGTTGATGTCGAAAAATCCAAAATGTGCATTGAACCAAACTTGTACACTCTCAGCCCAGTACTCATCCTTATTGGTAGAAGCATAAGTGCCTTTCCACAACCCCTCGGCTAGCGCCGCGTCAAACGCCTTGCGCAGCCGGTCGTCAAAATCCGGCTCTACCGCATTCAATCCATACTTATGCACACTATGGCTGAACTCGTGAATCAGAACGTTGTACCCAGCGTAGGGATCGCCCGGATAATTCAGCAAGTTTTCCTCGCCACAACTCGATTCTCGGCCCCCCAAACCGCGGGCGCGCCGATCCCAAAAAAAACTAGGTCGGAGATAAGCGTATTCGGGAATCTGCGTTAGCATCTCGTTATATGCGATCACGGAAAAACTAGCCCTGTTTTGCACCATCGCCTGTAGCACATCGGGGCGATGGCTCATTAGCTGGCCAATCAGCCATGCTGCTTCTTTTACGGCGTATGGATTCACGTTCTCTGACGCTACCACCGGGAATCCTTGCACATCAATCCACTGCTGGTAAAACGACGTCAGCCCGAAGGTTTCGCGCACCGCTTGTGAAGGCTCGCGGATGAGGAAATCTTCAGTATTGGGGGGGGCCGGCTCTGCCAGTCGCTTGGCGACCGGGCGCGGCCCCTGCTGGTAAGCGAAGGGTAGGAGGCTGGCGGCTGGCGCGGGCGACGCATAAGCTAGCGCCAGCGGCGAGAGCACGAGGCAGACTAAGGCAAAAAAGACGGAACGGAAAACGGAGATTTTCATGGAATTAGGCTTCATAAGATGAGATTAGCGTGGGCACTGACAGGGGCAAAATATAGAACTTCCGCGCTCCAGAACAAGGTCGTTTTTGCCGCTGCTTGCAAAAATGGGGCCGAGACAGACCGCGTACTTATGCAATTATGGATGTCGTGTAATCTTGCGCGTCAAATTTTTCCAGCGGCGACAAATTCCCGCAAGAGCACCAAAAAAGCCTCGGTCGCCGGCGCCCGCCGGCGGCCCCGGTGCTCAATTAGACCTATTTGGCGTTTGGCCAATCCATAGACCTCGATAGCGCACACTTTCTCGGCGGCGACTGCTGCTGCTACCGCCACCTCTGGCACCAGCGCAATACCCAACCCAATCTCCACGTAGCGCTTGATAATTTCGATCCCGCCGAGCGTCATTTCGACCTGCAACGCCAAGCCCTCCCGCTGAAAAACCTCGTCGAGCAACTGCCGGCTAGTGCTCCCGCGCTCCAAGACCAGAAACGGATATTCAGCGAGCTGTTTGAGCCGTATCCTGCGCCTTTTGCTCAGCGCGTGGTCCGGCGGACAAATGAGCACATCCCGCCGCGCAAAAAGCGGCTCGCAGACCAAGTCGCGGTGCTTGACCGGCAAGGTCGCCAACCCGAGCTCCACTTCGTCGTTGAGCACTAGGTCGCTCACCTCCGGCGACATTCGATTGCGGATGTCCAACTCGACCGCCGGGTAGCGAGCGCGGAACTCGGCGAGCACACTGGGCAAAACATAGGTGCCGTTGGTATCGCTGGTCCCGATGGCCAGCCGCCCGCGCAAGACCTGCTTGAGCGCTGCAATATCGTCGCGCGCCTGCTCCAGCCGGGCGAGCACTGCCTTCGCATGGGCAAAGAGGATTTCACCGGCTGGCGTCAGCCGGAGTTGCCGCCGATTGCGCTCGAGTAGCAGCTCGTCCAGTTCGCTTTCCAATGCCTTGATCTGGAGGCTAAGGGCCGGCTGCGTCAGAAAGAGTTTGTTGGCCGCCCGCGTAAAACTCTGTTCGCGGACGATTTCGTAGAAACTGCGCAATTGATAGAAGTCCATGCCGCATCCTTACATTTTTTTCAATTATTCTCAGAATAAGATATATAAATTTTTATTATGATACAATTTCGCTTATCATTAGCGGCGTCAACCAGTCCACTCTTTGTAATGGAGGTGCGCTATGAGCGCCATCATCATCGTCGACGCCTTCTGGGGCGATTCGGGTAAAGGCAAGGTCGCCGCCTTCCTCGCGCAAAAACACCAAGCGGCTTACAGCGTCCGAGCCGGGATCGGCACCAACGCCGGACACAGCATTCTCTTTGCCGACGGCCGCAAAATCCGCACTCAGCAGTTACCCTGCGGCTTTCTCCATCCCAATACGCAACTGCGCGTCGGCAGCGGCGTCGCCGTCGATCCCGCGCAGTTCTTCGCCGAACTCGACCAACTAGACCCGAGTTATGGGCTGCGCGAGCGGACCCGCGTCGATTACCGCTGCCCGCTAATCCTGCCCGAGTACCGCCAACGCGAAGCGGCCGACGTCTTTCTGCAAGAACGCGGCACCACCGCCAGCGGCAGCGGCGTGGCCCGCGCTGAATTCGCCCTGCGCCAAGCGCGGCAAGCCCGCGACGAGCATACCCTCGCCGATTACACCGCCGACGTGGCCCGCGAGCTCAACGAGAGTTGCCAGCGCGGTGAAACCATCGTCGTCGAAGGCAGCCAAGGCACCCACCTGTCGCTAGCCCTGAGCGACGACTATCCCGATTGCACCTCAGACAACTGCACCACCGCCGCCTTTGCCGATGACGTCGGACTCAATTGGCGTCATATCGAAGAAGTCTGCTTGGTGGTCAAAGCGCTGCCTAGCCGCGTCGGCGCTGGTCCCCTACCCCTGCAATTGACGCGAGCCGAGGAAGAACGCCGGGGCTTGGCCGAATACGGCGTGGCGACCGGGCGACGGCGGCGCAAAGCCGCGGGTATCTCTTGGCCCCATTTGGAAACCGCCGTCCTACTCAACGGTCCCACCCAATTGGCCCTGACCTTCTGCGACCACCTCGACCCCGAAGTCGCTGGTGCGCGCCATCGCAGCGCATTGACCGCGCCCGTCCGTCAGCTCATCGACGAACTCGAGACGCGATTCAACATTCCCGTATCGCTCTGCGATTGTGGGGTACATTTCGAGCAGCTCATCGAGATCGCGTGACCTCTCGACAGCAGCCAGTCTGCTAGCCACATTATGGGCAAACGCGCAAGCGAAAGGATTATCTCCATGACTTGGCTCGTCTTCGCCCTGCTCACGGTCGCTAGCTGGGGCCTCTACGGCGTCCTGCTGCACACCGGCCAGCTCGCCATGGCCGACCCGGTAAATGGCCGCTACAAAGCCTTCCTCTTCGTCGGCTTGGCCTATCTCCTCACGGCGGTTTTCGGCTCGCTGCTCGTCCTAGCCTACAATGGCGCGAGCTGGCTCTACCCGGTCAAAGGCGTCTTTTGGTCAACGGCTGCTGGCATGGCCGGCGCCATTGGCGCGTTGGGCGTCCTCCTCGCCTTCGGGGCCAAGGGGACGCCGGCCGTGGTCATGTCCATCGTCTTTGCCGGTGCTCCCATCGTCAACGCGGTCGTCGCCGTGCTCCTGCATCCGCCCGCTGGCGGCTGGGCAGCCGTGCGCTGGCCCTTTGTCCTCGGCATCGTCTTGGCCGCTCTCGGTGGCTGCTTGGTCACCTTTTTCCGCCCGGGCAACTGACGTGTCCGTCGAATTCCGCACCCGCCGCCGCATTGAGTGGGCCGATACCGACGCGGCCGGCATCGTTCACTTTGCACGCTTTTTCGTCTTCATGGAAGCGGCCGAGCACGCCTGCTGGCGCAGCCTCGGCCTGAGCGTCCACAGCAAATGCGACGGCAACGTCATTAGCTGGCCCCGCCTCGTCGCCGAATGCGAGTACTTCCGCCCGGTTTCCTTTGAAGACGTCCTCGACATCCACGTCCACCTCGAAAAGCAGGGCGAGAAGTCCCTCGGCTTTCGCTTCGACTTCCACTGCGGCGGCGAGCAGATAGCCCAAGGCCGACTCAAGATCGCCTGCTGCGTCTGCAATCCGGGCGAGGCCATCCGCGCCATCCCCATCCCAGATTTTATCACCGGCAAACTGGCGGCACCCCCATGAACGCCGCCCCGGCCCTTGTCGCCACCGACGTCTGCAAGCACTTCGCCCTCGGCGACCAGACCATCGAAGTGCTGCGCGGCGTCTCGCTGCGCGTCGAGGTGGGCCAATCCCTAGCGCTGATCGGCCCGTCCGGCTCGGGCAAGAGCACCTTGCTGCACCTGCTCGGCACCCTCGAACCCCCAACCTCCGGCCACATCGCCATCAGCGGCCAAGACCCACTAGCCCTCTCCGAGCCGCAACTCGCCCGCTTCCGCAACCAGCGCATCGGCTTCGTTTTCCAAAACCACCACCTGCTGCCCCAGTACTCGGCTCTCGAAAACGCCTTAATCCCCACCCTCGCCTTTCCCCAAGCCGATCGCCGCGAGCGCGCCCGCGACCTTTTGCACGCGGTCGGTTTAGCAGAACGCCTAGACCACCGTCCGGCCGAGCTTTCCGGCGGCGAGTGCCAGCGCGTGGCGGTGGCGCGGGCCTTGATTAACCAGCCCGGTCTCTTGCTCGGCGACGAGCCGACCGGCAGCCTCGACCGCCAGACCGCCACCACTGTCGCGGACCTGCTGTTTGCGCTGCACCGCGCCGAGCCAGCCGCCCTCGTCATCGCAACCCACGACCTTGAGCTAGCAGCGCGCTGCGATCGCCGCCTGCTCTTGCGCGAGGGAACGTGCGTCGAAGCCTGATCTACTACTGGCGGATCCACTTAGGGCTGCTGCTGGGGACCGCGGTCGCCACAACCGCCCTGACCGGGGCCCTCCTAGTCGGCGACTCCATGCGCGGCAGTCTGCGCGACTTGGCTTTGGAGCGACTCGGCCACATCGACTACGCGCTACTCGCCGAGCACTTCTTCCGCAGCGACTTGACCACCGAACGGGCTCAGGGCCACGCGCCGGTCATCCTCCTCAACGGCAGCGCCCGCCACGCCGCCACCCAAGCGCTCGCCACTGGCGTACAAATCCAAGGCATCAACACCCGCTTCGCCGCGCTCTTTCCCGCGAGCGATCCCGCCTTGCGCGATGTCCTCAAACCAACGCCCGACCAGCCGTTTCCCGCCCTCGTCGTCAGTGCTTCGCTGCAACGCGCCCTCGGCCTTGACCTAGGCGATGCGGTCCTGCTCTCGCTGGAACGCCCCAGCCCAACGTACCGCGAATCCCTCTTTGGCCGCCGCGCCACCGACGATCTCGTCACCACGCTGCGCGTGGTACTCACCGGCGTCTTGCCCGACAAGGGGGCCGGGCGCTTCGGCTTGCGCCCAAACCAGCACCTGCCGCTCAACGCCTACCTCGATCTTCAGACCCTCCAGCGCACACTCGACCAACCAGATCGCGTCAACGCCCTGCTCATCACCGCGCCCAACAGTCGGCCGCAAGACCTGCAACGCGCCCTCGTCCAGCATCTTACGCTCGCCGACCGCAAGCTGGCCCTCGCGCTGCACGCCAATTACATCGAACTCACCAGCACTCGCTTCGTCCTCGACGACTCGACCCGCGCCGCCGCCTTGGCCAGCGCCGCCGCCCAACAGCTCAAAACCGCGACCTTCTCGACTTATCTGGCCAACGCCATTGAAGGCAACAATCGCCAAGTCCCCTACTCAACCGTCACCGCCCTCGACGATCCCGCCGGCCTCTACCTCACAGACGGACAGCCCGCGCCGCCCCTCACCGCCGACGCCCTCTACCTCGACGCTTGGACGGCCCAAGAACTGGCCGCAGCCCCCGGAGACTCCATCGCTCTGACCTATGACATCGTCGGCCCGCGCCACAAACTGCGGACCGAGCAAGCCCACTTCCGTCTCCAAGGGATTGTGCAGATGCGCGGCTTAGCTATCGACCCGACCCTGACGCCCGAATATCCGGGGTTGCAGGAAGAAGGCGATATGGCTGCTTGGGACGCGCCCTTCCCCATTGACCTAGGGCAAATCCGCCCGTCGGACGAAGCCTACTGGGACCAGTACGGAGCCGCGCCCAAAGCCTTCGTCGCGGCCCATACTGGACAGCACCTATGGGGCAGCCGCCACGGTGCGCTGACCGCTATCCGCTTCTATCCGTCCGCGTCCGCCCAGTACGAGGGGCTGCACCAAGACCTGCTAGCGCGCCTGTCGCCGACTGCGGCTGGTTTCTCCTTGCGCCCGGTCCGCCAAGAGGCCCTGTTAGCATCCACCGGCGCCACGGACTTCAGCGGCCTCTTCATCGGCTTCAGCCTCTTCCTCATCGCCGCGGCCGCGCTATTAGTAGTTATGCTGTGCAAATTCGGCCTCGAACAACGCGCACGCGAAGCCGGGCTGCTACTCGCCACCGGCTACGCGCTCGCGGCGGTGGGCCGACGCTTCTTGGGCGAGGGCATTGTATTAGCTGCGCTGGGCGCACTACTCGGCCTAGCCGGTGCTCCGCTCTACGCCTATTTGCTGCTGGTCGGCTTGCACACCTTGTGGTTGGAAGCTATCGGCACGCCCTTTCTCTCCCTCCACGTTAGCTGGTTGAGTTTAGCAGTGGGCTATCTAGCGACCTTGCTCCTGGTCTCGCTGGCATTGTGGCGCACTGTGCAGCGTTTCCAGCGGCTGCCCATCCGCGTCCTACTCGCCAACTCCCTCGACACCGCACCGCGCCGCCCGCATCGTCGCAGCACCATCCTCGGCGCACTCGGTTTGGTCTTGGCCCTCGCCTTAAGCGTCCTCGGCGGTATGACCGATGCCGCCGCGCTTTTCTTCGGCAGCGGCACCGCAGCCCTGTTGGCGCTGTTAGCCCTGTTCGCGGTATGGTTGCGCACTCCGGCCGCGCACCGCCTCAGTTCCAGTTTCGGCTTGGGGCTTCTCAACAGCACCCGCCAGCCCAACCGCAGCACCCTCTGCACGTCCCTCGTCGCCTGCGCCACCTTTGTCATCGTCGCCGCTGGGGCACACCGACAAGTCGAGTGGTCGGACGATCCGGGCGCGGGCGGCTTCTCACTCGTCGCCGAGGCCGAGATTCCCCTGCACCAAAACCTCAACAGTGCAGACGGTCGCTTTGAATTGGGGTTGACGACAGACTTGGGCACCGCGCGCTTCTTTCCCTTCCGCGTCCGGCCCGGCGACGATGTGAGCTGCCTCAACCTCTACCTACCCCAGACCCCGCGCGTCCTCGGCGCACCGGTCGAATTCATCCAGCGCGGCGGCTTGTCCTTCCGTCAGACTCTCGCTCTGACGCCGGACGAGCGCGCCAATCCCTGGCGATTGCTCCAGCGCGATTTGGGGCCGGGCGTCGTCCCAGCCATTGGCGATTTTAATTCGGCACAGTGGATTTTGCACAAGCGTCTCGGCGACGACATTCCGCTTGCCGAGGGCTTGGCCGCGCGATTGGTCGGGCTGTTGGACGGCAGCCTATTTCAGAGCGAGTTGCTCATTGCCGAAGACCGCTTCGCCGCGCACTTCCCGGCCCGCGAAGGCTACGGCTACTTCCTAGTCGAAACCGAACAACCCGCCGCGCTCGCCACTGCGCTCGAAAAGGGGCTAGCCGCCTACGGTCTTGACGCCACCTTGAGCGCCGAGCACCTCCGCGGCTACCGCGCCGTTGAAAACACGTACTTGGCGACCTTTCAGACGCTGGGCTTGCTCGGGTTGCTTTTGGGCACGCTCGGGTTGGGAATTCTCATGCTGCGCAACGTCCTCGAGCGCAGTGGCGAGTTGGCGGCTTTGAGTGCCTGCGGCTTTCGCCGTGCCCGCTTAGGGGCAGTGCTGCTCTACGAACACGGTTTCCTCCTGCTAGCCGGCGAAGGGATCGGCAGCGTCGCCGCCTTTATCGCCGTGGCCCCCCGCCTCTTCGACCCAACCCCCTTGCCTTGGGCCTCGCTGGCCATTTCGCTCGGCTTGGTCTGCGCCGCCGGCCTGTTGGCCTGTGCGGCCGCCACTCGCTCGGCCCTGCGCCGCCCCCTACTTGCGGCTCTCAAGGCCGAGTGACCCACGCTACTGGCCGATGCAGTACAGGTGCGCCTCCGTCCGCAGGAAAATCCGCCCGCTGGCGATGGCTAGCGACGACAGCGTATAGCCACCGTCGAGTTCGTTAGTCGCCAGCACCTGGTACTCGGGGCCGGCCTGTAGCACGGTCGTCACCGCATTTTCATTGACTACGTAGAGCTTGCCGTCGGCCAGCACCAGCGAAGCACTGACGGTCCCTTGGGCCGTGCGCTCCGGCCCCCACACCACCGCGCCCGTCTTGGCATCGAGGCAGGTGATTCGCCCGCGGTCATCAACCATGTAGAAATAGCGGCCATCGGTAACAGCCGACGGCACGTCCGGCCCGCCCGCTCCCGTCCACTTCCACGCCAAGTGGCTCTCGCTAATATCCCCGGTGCCACCGGCGCGGAACGCCAGCACCGGATTGCGGCGACTGGTCGCGTACACCATCCCGGCAACCGCGACCGGCGACCCGACCACCCGGTAATTCCGCTCCTTCCGCGGATTCAAACCACCCGCCCGCCAAACCTCCTCGCCGGTGGCAGGATCGTGGCCCGTGAGATAGTCGCCGCCGGAGACGACAATTTGCGTCTGACCGTCGTGTTCGAGCACCACCGGCGTGGTATAGGCGTCCGGCGACTCGCCCACCGCGTCGGTTGGCCGCTCCCGCCGCCACGCCACCTCCCCAGTAGCCGCGGCAAAGGCAATCAAGTAGGAAGGATCGTCCGTGTTCGTCCCGTGCAGGACCTCGACGAAGAGCTTGCCATCGTAGAGCAAGGGCGAAGAGGCGTAGCCCCACATCAAGCCGAAGCGGCCGTGCTCGGCCGGCAAGTCGTAGTGCCACAGTTCCTCGCCCGCCATATCAAAGGCCCGGATCATCCCCGTACCCGTAACGGCGAGGACGCGCTCGCCATCCGTGACCGGCGATGGCGAAGTGTTGTTGTGCTTGCGCCAATAGGCATTGCCCTCATCGAGGGTGCGCTGCCACAACACGCTGCCATCAGCCGTTGACAAACAGCCCAAAAGCAATTTTTCGCCACCTTGGATCTCCTCGCCCGAATTCGGCGACGTCAAAAAGATCCGCTCCCCCCACACCACTGGCGTGCTCCCGCTCCAAGAGGGCAGTTTCTTGCTCCAGATCACGTTCTCGCTCGTGCTCCAAGTCGCCGGTAAATTCACAGCCTCGCTGACCCCATTGTGGCTGGGACCGCGCCACTGGGGCCAATACTCTTCAGCATCGGCGCACCAAGCGGCCAAAAGTAGCAGTGAGACGATTGCGTATTTTTTCATTTATTTGCTCCTCTCTATTCGTTGTTAGAACCGATCGCCCACAGGACTGGCATACGCCAGACAGATTGCCGCCAACCCCACGCTGAGCAAGCAAGTAGCCACGACCAATACGCACATGCGGCGCATGTCTTCAGGCCGCCCTCCTTCTGGGTCGTTGGCATCGCCCAACCACAAGTCCGCAACCTGCATCCCGTCCTGCCAAATAGGCCCAACCAACCGCCTCTGCAACGCGCCCGCCGCCGTTGCTTCACTCCACCCAGAATTTGGCCCCGGCACCAGCGCGTGCTGCCGCCAGCCGACGACGAGGGCCTTGCGCCCTGAACAATCGGGCAAAAAAAACGCGACCACAATCATCAGTACATACGTCAAGCGCGCTGGCAAAAAATTCAACACATCGTCGAGCCGCGCACCACACCAGCCAAAATAGCGATAGCGCGGCGTCTTAAAGCCGACCATGGAATCCATCGTGCTGACGACCTTAAAAAGCACGAGGCCCGGCAACCCCAAGAGCGCGTAGTAAAAAATTGGCGCGATAAATCCATCCACTGCATTCTCGCTCAAGCTCTCCATGCCCGCCCGCCGGCAAGCCGCCGCATCCAGCTTATCAATATCGCGGCCCACGAGCATCGCCACGGCCTGGCGCGCCCCGTCCAAGTCTGCGGCGCGATCAATGGCCAAGCCGTGTTTGCACAAATCTTTGAGTGCAATGAGACTGTACAAGACAAAGGCGTGAAAAAGCCAACCGATCGCCGCAGAGACGCGATGCAACGCAATCGCCAACCCACAGATTAGCCCCAGCCAAAACACCGCCAAAACGCAAAACAGTACGCACCCACCGACGTATCCATCCCAACGCAGACCGCGCAGCACTCGTTCAAAAAAAGATAGCGTTGCACCCACCAAGCGAATGGGGTGCAACGCATAGACCGGATCGCCGACCAGACCGTCGCAAATAACCGCGCAAATGAGCAACAGCAGATCGGGCGCGAGTACGGCTAGGTCCATTTCAAACGCCACCCCAAGGCCAAAGCATCGTACGCAAGCGCCAGATAGTCGTCTTCATTGATTCGCAGTTGCTCATAACACGACAAATAGGCATCAGGTTTAGCGGCCAGCGCGGTCGCTAAAATGGCAGCTTGCTGGCGCAAAACCGGAGCGGCCAATTCCGGCGACAGTGTGCCATAGCGCACGCGATCCCAAACCGCGGCCAACGCATACGCCGAGGCCGCAACGCACGGCTCGTACACCGCGGCCTTGAGGTTCTTTTGCAGCAGCGCGAAATCGTCCGCGCTCAGGCGCTCGCCCATCGCCACTAACAAGCATTCCTCTCTCATGCCAAAGCGCTTGAGCGCGTGTACAATGCTGCGCGTCTGCGATGGTTCTAAACCATTTTGCCAGCGCAGACTTTCCAACGTGGCCTGGCGCACGGCTGCGCCAATCAACTCGCCCAATTTGGCATGATGCCCGGCGTTGGTTTTCGGTGTTCTGGTGGAGTCTAAAGGAGCGGCAATAGCGTATTGATCCGTGCCCGTGCCGGTTGCCAAATCGCGTGAATAGCGGCTCGCAACCGCGAGGTCTCGCAGGGCCGCAGACTTGCCTTCGGTCATGGTCACCACGGCCCGTGCCATCGCACTTGGCGAGAGCGGCCAATTGACGAACAGCATGATGTTGATCGTGCCCGCGTGAGGATCGTCTGCTTCGTGCCAAGTCGCCCGGTCGCCCGCACATCCTGCATTGCCCTCCACCCCGGCGGTTACAACGGCACACAGGCGCAATTCCGCATGCGTTTCGACGACGCAAGCCGCATAGTTCATATTGGCTGCCGTGCCCATCAGAGCAACTTGGTCTGGCGGCCAGTTGTGCTCCGCACATACGTGGTGGTGATAGCCGGTCGCGCCGAGTTGTTTGAACAAAGTAAAGCGCACGTCGTGCCCTTTGCCCTCGCAACTTTGGTGATTGACCAAATAGCGAATGTCGTTGCACAGCCCACCATTACAAGCCGATGTACTCAGCACCTGATGCGGCGTCTGCAAGCGGGCAATCAGCAAGCGTCCCTCGCGCGTCAGTTCGTAGCACTCGTGCCGATCGATAATGTCCATAGCCAAAACTCGAAACTCAGCAATAGCCCGTTATTCGCCGCAGTTTGTTGGCCCTCTCAATAAGCTCAGGATTGGGCCAATCCGCTTTATTTGTCGGCAAGTGTATTTGGGAGTCCAAGTAACCGCGCAAATCGTCGAGGCCGTCGTCGAGTCGCTGGCTTTTTAATTCATCTACTTTCTGTTCATTGAGCCGCATATAGTATCTTGTATCGAGATAAATCAAGCTGTTGTCGTACGCACGATGTATGGTCGGCGACAGTGCTATGCCATTGGAAATATCATCTGTTCCCTGGGCCTTTACTGGCACAATGTGGGCGGCATCAACGAGATTGAGTTGTGCTCTCGTCACCGCACAGCGGCTGGCATAAGCATCTATAACTTGCCGACGAAAACTCGACTCGCGTACATAGCGACTCACCGATTCGACTACTCTTTGTCGCTCTCGTGCCAGAGGCTTCATATCTTGCGGTCTTATTTCCTCTAATTGAGCGGCCTTTAACAATAGCCTATACATTGGAAGGTCAACGCCGGACTCGTGCAGAGAAACGGCGTTAAGCACATAGTTCAAAAATTGATCTGGACGAATCCCAACGGCTATTTCTTGGTTGTCTTTGCGGGAAAAGGCGAGGCCGTTTCCAACAGCCGTATGAATAGTTTCTATATCAGCCTGAACAGAAGGCGAACCCGCTGTGAATGTGCGATGTTTATCTATATCAAAGCCCACAAACATATCGCTCTCAGCGTGATAACCTAGTAACACAGTACAGCCGCTTGGATTAAGCGATAGTGGAGAGGAAATCGAGGTCAGCTGAATTCTGTACTCGTCCGGTAAAGACTGCCGGCCGCCATGAGTGAGTGTCCATATATAGACCCAAAGTGAAATGGTATCTTTGCCATATTGAACCAAAAGTTCTCTAGGGTGCGCCGCCGATCTCTCAGACATATAGAAACCGCTACCACCCGATCTCTGTATGGCGCGCAAAACGGCATCGACGAGTTGATTAGGCGAAATAGCAGGCATAGTTTCCTAAGTAGTCGTTTTGTTTTTAGGTCTTTTCTTACCACCATCATCGGACAGGGCCTCTCCACTATCAGTTCCGTTCCACATCGCAGCAGGGTGGCAAAGGCTATAAGAAGGCACTTTCTTTTTTGCTCTATGTTTGGTCTCAAATCTAAAAAGACTGCCTTCGAGGTATTCTTCAATGAGATCACAGCAGAGCCATTTGCGCTGCAATCGCTCGGCAACCTCTCCCGTCACACAAGAGCCAGCTAAGGGGTCAAACACTAAGTCTCCCTTATCGGTGAGCATCCTAATAAAGTACTCAGGCAATTCAGCCGGGAAGCGAGCGGGATGCGGTTTTATATCGTGCTCCTTGCAAAGTCGCAAGTAGTTGGAATTGCTCTCAGTATTGGGAATTGCGATGAGATTGGGAGGAATAGAAGCACCATTGTCAATGTTAAATTTTTCACTAATATCGTGCCCGCTCGGCCTCAGCTTGGCCCTGTATCCACTTTTGAGTAAGCCCTTCATTGAATTGCTATAGGGAACCAGAACCCGGCGATTACTAGCTTTCGGCCAAGGAGTTGGCGAGAGCCACCAGACGCAATTGATTGCATCTTTAACCCGAATGCGCCGGATGTTCACCCACTCTGCTGGCGTGGGTAGCTTGGAGGGATTCCACCAAAAGAATTCTTGGGCGAGATGAAAATCGAATTCCCGACAAAGCATAATCAAAAGCTCATAGTGATAAAGCGAGCGAGTCGGCTGCCCTGGAATCCACGCGCCACCAATATCAATGACCAGAGAGCCGTTGTCTTTGAGGATGCGTCTAAATTCTTTGGCAAATGGCCGAAACCAATCGAGGTATTGATCTGCATCGACATTGCCGTAGTCTTTTTTGCGGACCAATCCAAATGGCGGAGACGTCATAATCAGATTGACGCTTTTATTTTCGATATCTACCATGAGATTGAGCGCGTCCCCCAAGTGGATTTCCCCTAAATCGGTTTTGTGAAATAATTCCATGTTCAAATAACCTCCTAATTCGAGATGATAAATTAAACTTCGCTCCGTGCAAAAACGTAAGTAGTTGGAATTGCTCGTGGCGACCTCAATATACGGCAATCCCCTCACCCGTGCAGAATCGGATGCCCCGCGCCCTTAAACCAACCCCAGTCGATTACAAACGACAGAAAAACCCCGCAAAAAAAACCCACCACCAGCCCGATAAACAGCGGTTTGAGCCGCTGGTAGAGTGCCACGCCGCCGAAGCGCAAGATCAACATCTTGCAGGCCCACGCCAAAAAGACCGAAAACACAATCCTCCAGAGCCGATCCCTGAGCCTGTTCGGTCAGCAGCAAGGCCACCTCAGTCAGGGGAAAAGTCAGTCGCTCGCGCTCCATCCAATGCCGGCGCAGCACCACCACCGCACATAGGCCGACGAAGTATATGGCCAGCACCAGCAACAGCCACCACAGCAGCGGCGCGACCCATATCCCCCACGGAATGGCCCAGTCTTTGCTCGGCAAGCCTTCAAAAAAAAAGCGCATGGCGTCGTGGGCTGGGTCTGGGATAGCCCAACTCGGCAAATAGGGATGGACATATTCAGCCCATTGATTAGTGGGAAGCGCACCGTAATAGGGCTTGGAGATGATGCTGAGTATCAGGCCGACGATGAAGATGGGCATACCACTGGCGACCAGCCCCATGATGATGATGGTGATCAACTCGGTCGCGCTGAGGGCGCGTTTGAGCAGGGCGTTGCCCAAAACCAAGAGAAACAGCGGCGCACCCACGGCAGTGGGAAAGTACGACCACGTCATTTCCGACGAGCCGACCATCCATATTGAATAGGGGCTACCAATGCTGATCGCGACGACCAGCCCCAAGCCGAGTAGCACAGACCGCCAGCTCAGGCCGGACCCGGGCAATTCTACGAGGTAGCGGTCGCTGAGATGGGCTAGGTAATGGGTGGGGATTTTCTTTTGCACAAGGCGCACTTCTTGGGAAAATCAACAGGTGGCCAAAAAAGGAGACAGTGCGCCAATCGTCAAGGGAGCAGGATGGATGTGATGGGCAGGATGAACAGGATTGAGAGTGGACGTCGCACCGTCGCCGACGGGCGGCTTGAAGGTGCAACTTCGGGATGAAACCGGACGGACGTTCCCGGGCTTTGGCGCGGAAGATTGCGAACCCATTGTTGAGGATGCTCTAGAGGCTCCCGCGCTGGCGCGGTTCAGGTGGCGTGCGCTCGTTGAGCGGCAAACACCGTGCGAGGTAGCACCGACTGACCATAGAAATGGGACCCCAGTTTTCTGGGGTCCCATTTCCGTAACTCGCAGTGTCGCGGGTGCTACTTGAGCAGCAGCATCTTCTTGACTTCGCGGAAGTCGCCGCCCGCCTGCAAGCGGTAGAAGTACATCCCCGCCGACAAGCGATGGCCCTGATCGTTGGTCGCGCCCCACTCCACAACGTAACGACCCGCATTCTGCCGCTCGGCCACCAACGTCCGCACCGGCTGTCCGAGCACGTTATACACGGTCAACGCCACGTCCGCCGCCTGTGGCAAGGCATACTGAAGCGTCGTCGTTGGGTTGAACGGGTTGGGATAGTTGTCGGCCAACGAGAACACCGCTGGCCGCGTCTGCAAGGCCACTGGCGCTGGCAACGCCAGTCGGTTGACGCCCAATGCGCGGTCATACGTCTGGTTGTCGGTAATTTCGAGCGTCGTGCTTGCAATCTCGGTCGTCGGCCGGAACACCAAGTTCAGCATCACCTCGCCGTCGGCGACCGTTTCTCCATGAGCGACGACGGTCAACACACCGGCTTCGTCCAGCACCTGCGGCACCGCCCACGCACGGTCCTGCTCGGTCAACGCCCGAACAAACGCCAGCTTGTCAGCGTCATACGCGACCTGCAAGCCGTAGCCCCTGACCGAGACGAAGTCGGCTAAGCGCACCGCGAGGACGAATTCCTCGCCCACGCTCGGCAAAGCCATCGGCGCATCCAGATACAGCCGCGCATCTGCATTTAGCCCGGCCTGCAAAGGCACCCGCTTGCCGGCTCCGCCGCCGAACAACGCGCTCAAGTCGCCAAATTCCATCATTGGGTTGACCGTGATCGTGAACATCAACGACGCGCTTTCATCGCCAGCCATCGCCGTGTACGTGACCGCAACGGCCCCATCGGTGGCCGCGTCCGGCGTGCCCGAAATCATCCGCGTGGCCGCGTCAAACGACAGACCCGCCGGCAAATCCGACACGCTGTACGTGATCGCTCCTTCGCCGCCCATCGCCGCCGGCAGTTCCAACGCATGAATCGCCGTGCCCGCCGTATAAGCCTGCGCGGCAATCGAAGCCCCCTCAACGAATGCCAAGGGGCTCATCATCGCTCCCCCGCCCGCCATCATCTCGCCGTCGGTCTCCGTCAGCACCAGCGTCGCCGATCCCTCGGCCAAGCCGGGCAACATCGCTTTGATGCGGATCGTCTCGTCCCCTTCGGCCATACCGTCGGCCACCGGATCAATCAACAGGCGCGTCGAGCCGGCAATCGAACCGGCAGCAAGGGTAATGCTCGGATTGAACAGCACCGAGTAGTCGGTGTCGCGGGTGGCTGGCGAATCCTCAGCAATCAAGACCGTCGCCGTCGCATCGTCGGCTAACGGCTTGCCGTCCAACGCGACCATGACCTGCACTTCCGTCAAGTCGGCTGACTCGCTCAGTTGGTTCGGCATCACTGACACCAAAACCGAGGCACTCGGCGTCTCGTCGTCGGAAATGCGCAAGTCCATCTGACTCCAGCCGCCTGAAGCCGCCGCCCGGACTCCCAAGTACTTATGCCCATCGACCTCGTCGTTATCGATCGGCGACAGGAAAAGCGTCGTCGAACCCGTCCGGTCGCCCGCGGCAATGGAGACCGTCCCCACCAACGACGCCGTGTAATCCACGTCGCGGGTGGCCATCGCGCCGCTGGCCGGTGGGACAATCGTGAAGCGGATTGACTCGGCCGCGGGGGCCGCCCCCGACAAGGTCGCCGTAACCCGGATTTCGGCTGTCTCGCCGTCTTCGCGCACCGCCGACTGCGAAGCCATCACACTGGCGAGTCCAACCGTGACCGGCGGCGCTTCACGAACCGTGATGGTGAACCGCCGTAACCCGATGGCGTCGACGCTATCGAGTGCCGTATAGACGACCGTGGACAGGCCGGCCAGCGTCGGCGTCCCCGAAATCGTCCGCGTCGCCGGGGCAAACGACAGCCCCGCTGGCAGGTCGGACGAGACGCTGTACCTCAGCGTCCCTTGGCCGCCGGTCGCTTCGGGCAACACCGCGCTAAATGCCCGGCCTACGGTCGCCTCAAAGGCTAACGTGTCCGCGCCGAAGGTCGGCCCCGTGGTCGTCGTCGCGGTCGTGGTCGCCGCTGGCGTCGTCGTGGTCGTGGTCGTCGCTGGCGTCGTCGTGGTCGCCGCCGGCGTGGTCGTCGTCGTGGTCGTCGCATCTTTCAGCGTGATTGCCACCGACCCGACCATGATCTTAGCCTCGTCTTGGTTTTTGAGGTTGTCCGTCAGCGACTTCAGCGTGATCGTCTCGTCGTTGTCGTCCGTCCCGTCGTTCACCGGCGTAACCGTGATCGTCGTCGAGCCGGTGATCTCGCCTTGCGGAATCGTCAGAGAACGAAGGACCAACGTGTAGTCCAAATCACGCGCCGCCGACTGGTCCGGGGTCGCATCCACACCCAACGTGATCATCGCAGCCGCGTCCAGCACCGCGCCGTCTAACGTACCTGTCACCGTAACCGTCGTCGCCCCCGCGTCCTCTTGGATCTCACTCGGACTGACCTTTAAGGTGATGTTCTCGCTCAACGTCTCATCGTCGGTGATCTTAAACACCACGTCTTTCATCTGCGTGGCGTCGTCGCCGATCTTTGCTTTCACCGTGAACGTCCGCGCCGCATTTTTATCGCTATCGTCAATCGGCGTGACACGCAGCATCGCCGTGCCCTTGGTAGCGCCGGCCGCAATCGTCAGCCCCTCGGTCACTTGCACCGTGTAATGCTCATCGCGCGTCCCCGTCCCCGGAGTAATCTCGAAGTCCACTCGCTGGGCCTTAGTTAAGGCCTTCTCCAATTCAACGGTCATCGTGATGTCTGTCGCCCCGGCGTTCTCGCGAATCGCCGCCGGAGCAAGCGTAAACGACTTCATCTTCGCAAGCGGATCGGCGGCGATTGTGATGGTCCCGCGATTGAACTTAACGGAAAACATAAAAGTGTTTACATACTTCATGGGAGAGCCTTGGCCTATAACACCATTAAAATCACCATCGCCGTTAAAGTCGATACGGCCTTTCTTAACAAATATTCTATCATATCCCGTATGATAGACAGCGTTACCTTTGTTTTGTTCAAAGAGACCTATTTCTGTTAACTCTTTACCTGCAGGCACTACATAGGTATCCAAAAGATCGCCATCGTCGAAAAAGTCAATCCCCAAGGTTTTTTCTACTAAAACGGTGCCCGCCGGGATGATGTCGGTCTCGCGATCGGCGGCGTAAAGAGTTCCATTATTATCTGCGTCTGATCCAACATCACCATCGCCGTTGAGGTCCACTCCCCAGTGACTACGCAGTATAGGGCCGCTAGGCCTTTCTTGCTTTGCACCCTCATAGTACTTTGATACGGAGCGCGTACCAAAGTCAGCAATATGCCCATCGTCATCTAAGGAACCATCCCGGTCAATGTCTATCCCTACTGATACGGTTTTACCCATATAAGTATGGGTCCGTTTGCTGACCACCGTCAGCAAAGTATCAGCATCAGGCGGGCCTATTACGAGCGCACCATCCTTGGTGCCATTCGGATCGAGGGTAAACGTCGTCGTCCCCGACGGCTTCCCCTGCGGAATGGTCAGCTTGCCTAAACCACTGAGCGTGTAATGCTCATCGCGCTTCAGAGTATCGCTGCCAGCAACAACCAACCGGGTAGAGAGGGTCGTGTCCGGTAACGAGCCGCCATCCAAGGCTCCTGTCACTTCAATAGATGTCGCATCCGCTTGCTTGCTGAGCTCGGACGGATCGAACGAAAGGTCAACCGCGCCCGGCCACTGATCGTCGTCAATCAGCTCTATAAACGGGATGTCGACAGAGCTGCCGGCGGGTTTAATCACATGCTTGGCGAAGCTAACTTGATTACCCGTACCAGCGGCAAAGCTAAACAGGATCGGGATATTAGGACTCAGGTGTAAACTATCAGAGGCCGCAAGATCCCCTAACCCCATAGCCGCCCGTGCGTTCTTATCGAAGACTATTTTTGTAAGATTAAAGCTCTTCGTAGGGGTCGCCGGGGTCGGTCCAATTCGATCATTGGCTACCGGGGTTATGGTTAGCGTCCCGGTCACCTTTTTCTCTCCCTTCTTCAGCAAGAGCGTGGGCGTGGATACGGTGAAGAAGTCATTGAGGTATCGGGCGGTTTGACTGGTAGGATCCATAAACATGTGAATCTGAATATCTGCTTTCGCCGCCACATCTCCTTCCGTTTCCAGTGTTACTGTAATATCTTGTGCCCCGCCGCCCTCGTAGACCACACCCCGGTCAAAAGAGCCGGATAGGTTTTGGGCCGGAGCCTCGCCAGCCCAGCCCAACACCAGACTGGCCGCCAGCAACCAAGGCACGTAAGACAAACGATGAATCGGCATAAACAACTTTGCGTATTTCATGACGCAACCTCCTTGATGGTGAAAGAGATATGGATAGGAGAAAATGGATGTGGTTTATCGCGACGCCGCTGCGTTCCGGCATTTTTCAAAAGGCAGATGTCGGTCTCAAAGAGGCGGAGAACAGGCTGGTCTTCGAGAACGGGTACACGCCGCGGAGAAAGACGAATCCTGCGCGGCGAAATGGCTCGTACGACGTCGCCGCCGACCGCCACGCGGAATGCCGAGGATGGTTTTCGTCTGTTATTTGGATTGGTAAAACCTCTGCTCTGCGGGCGTCTGACCGACGCGGCAGAGCAGAGGAATACCCCTTCCCGCTTCCGAGGAGGAAGGGGAGCGAGGCGAATAGGTTGATAAATGAAGCTAGTGCGTAATATCCAAGAAAATCGGGGGGGGGGGGGGGGTAAGTTACTGTTTTTTAATGACTTATGGCAATAAGAATTCGGCGTTATTTCAAGCGTAGAACAAGGCACAACTATCGAATCAAGCACCGCTTCCGGCGATGAGATTCTCTTTGATATCGACGCTGTATTCATTGTCCTGTTAATCCGCCTAAGACTGCCGCAAGCGGCCGGGGCCTATCCCCAAAACGCTCGGCATTCGTATGAAAGACAAGCATTCTAAAACGGTTTGTCAAGATAACAAAGGAAATAGCGTCCATACGCTTGTGGAGTGCGCGAATCTGTCGCTGCGGAACTCCCCTACGGCGTCAGTTGCTCCTGCACAATCCGCAAAAAATGCGCCTCCTGTCCAACCTCTTCCCCCACCAAGCGCGCATATTCCCGCGCATCCTCTATCCGCCCAGCCCAAACCAATTCAGATGCCAACGCCTGAAACAAACTCAACGCATAGCGACGGCGAAAATCTTCGACCAAAAAAGCGCGTTCCAAGTGCAACAAGGCCGGATCGCGTTCTCCCAGCAAATGATAGAACTGGCCTTTGGCAAAATCGACAAAAGACGCGCCCACCGCCGGATCGCGGGCGAGAAATTCCGCCTGTTTCAGGGCCGCTCGCATCTCGTTGCGCTGCTCATCGGTAAGCACCATCCCCTGCATCTTGAGACACCACCCCCACTGAACCGCTGCCCACAATCCACGCCGCGTAAACGGCACTTCGCGGAGCGCCGCCGCATAGTGAACCTGTGCCCGCGCA
The DNA here is from genome assembly GCA_965116045.1 of Candidatus Latescibacterota bacterium. Taxonomy (GTDB): domain Bacteria; phylum Latescibacterota; class UBA2968; order UBA8231; family UBA8231. The sequence continues at coordinate 1,353,309 of OZ220478.1, forward strand.
AAATCCCGCGCCGTGAAAAGCTGATCCGCCACCACTAGCACCAACGGCCCCTGCCGCCCCTGCTCAACCCACCGCTCAACGCCGCGCCGTTCCGCCGGCGACAACCGCTGTCTCTCCATGACCGCCAGTTGCTTGAGATAGCGCGCATTGTGCCCATTGTATTGGTGCAAGGGCACTTGCGAGAGCATCGCTCCCATCTTGTTGTACGCCACCACGCGCTCCACCGGCAAATCGCCCAAATCGCGGCGATACGCCTCCGCGCTCCGCAATAACGCCAAGTCAATCGCCTCCCATGCGGCGATGCGGTGCAGAACGGTCCGCGCCAACAAAGCCTGCCCCGCAACAGAGAAGTGAACGTGATCCACCATCCACTCCCAACCCACGCCCGGCGCGGGCGCAGCCTCGGCAAACGCCGCCGCCACATCCGCCAAAATCGCCCCATGCGCTGCGGCGACCGCGCGAATTACCGCATTGTGGGCCGTGGGCGCGCGCCACGGCATGGTGTCTAAATCCCGCGCCTTGCGAAAAGCTCGCTGCGCTGCGGCGTCTCGCCCCAACCGCTCCAACGCACGGCCTTGCAAATACCACGACCAAGCGTGTTCGCTCGACAGAGCGGCCGCTCGCTCCAATTGCCGCAACGCATCTTCGGCGTCATCCGGCGCAACGTAACCCCGCGTCAGCACCTGTGCTGCTTGCTCCACTTGCGCCTGCCATGCCTCGCCGCCACCCGTCGAGCCAACCGGCGCAAATCCCGCATCATTCGCCACGATAGTACACAGCACTAAAGGCACCTGCGCTCGTTTGCAGGCCTGAACCATTTGCCGCAAGTTGTCGCGCAAATTCTGCTCGGCGGTCGCGCGGTCGGGGCTATTCAACGGCACCGCGCCACGCGCCGCCGCCAATTTTATCAAATCCGTCGGCTCATCCTTGGTCCCAACACCCCCCATCAACCCATCCACCAGATGCGTCAAATGCAGTTGCCGCAAAAAGTACTGGAGCCGCTGGAACCATCCGGCTCCGTACAACCCGTAGAATTCGTTGTGCCCGGTATAGACGACGATCAGATCCGGCGACAGCGCCAACGCATCTTCCACCACCCGAGCCACCGCAAAGCTAGCAATGGACGTGATGCCCAAATTGACGACCTCCACATCCCGTTCCGGCCACGCATCCGCCAGCATCGCCTGCAAAAAGGACGCCGCCGCCAAACGGCGCGGATGGGGAAAACCTTGCACAGTAGAAGCCCCGACAAACGCGACGCGATAGCGATGGGCCGGCGCGGGCTCGACAAAGAAGTGCTCGCCCATCTGACCCGCCGCGGCCAGCCGCCCCTGGTATGGCGCAAAAAATCGCTGTGCATAGAACCGACTCGTCGCGTGCAGTGATTCGCCGGTCGCCTCATCCTCGGCCAAAAGCACCACCAACGGCGACGGCCCCAATCCCGGCACGAGCCGCAGCAAGCCCTCGGCCCCCACGACCAAGGCCACGCCGACCGCGGCGGTCGCCAAGCGCAAGAACCAGATTCTATTCTTCGCGTTCACTACGCCTCGGCTTCCCCATCATGGCGTACACCTTCTCCAATGCTTCATATAAGTCGTCGCGCGGTGCCGTCACCACAGCCTGTTCGAGAATCTCGGCCGCCTGCTGATATTGCCCCAATCCCACATAGACGCCAGCCACATTGCTCCACACGTCAGGGCGTTCCCGCTGGTGCTCCAACACGTTCAGGAGGATGGGCAACGCGCCGCGCAAATCGCCGCGCCGCGCCCGCAGCGAACCGAGGTTGAACCAAGCCTGCCAATACGTCGAATCGAGCCGCGTGGCCTGTTCGTATTTCAACAGCGCCAAGTCGTAGCGGCCTTGTTGCAAGTAGGCGTTGCCCAAATCGTGGTGCGTAGCGGCCTTGCCGCGCCCATCCATCGGCGGCAAATCCCAATTCACCAACAGCACCAACAGCGCGAAAACAGCCGTCGGCAAAAGCGCTTGCCGCCAAGAGTGTTGCCGCCAACGCGCATACAGCCAACGCCCCCCAGACGCGGCGAACAGAATCAGCAGCGGCGCGATCGGCAGGCGGTAGCGCGCCGCGACAAAAAAGGCGATGACCGCGAAGCTATAGCCGAGCGCGAAAACCACCGGCAGCGCCATGCCTTGCCGCCGGATGTGTACTATCAGGCCCAGCAGTGCCAGCGGGCTTACCAAGCCAAAGGGAAAGGCCACCCCCCATTTCCACAAGGTGCCCGCGAGCACGCTTGAATACTTGCGCCAATAGTACATTTCCTGATTGCGCTCTATTTCATCGCCGCGCCAGAACCGAGCTATTTTTACGGCCAGCAATCCCAAGTAATCGAGCGGCGCATTCTGTATGTACTCAAGAGCCTGCCGATAAAAAAACTGGGACTTTGCCGCCGGGCGCGTAATGCCTTCCCGCAGCGGCCGGGCAACCAGTTCCTCCCATTCCCAGCCCGGACGCAACGCCAGCGTCTGCTCGGCGTTTGCGTTGTTCCCCAAGTAGAAATTGACGCCGCCGTTATAGGAGATCAGCACGATGTCGCCGCCGATGGTGTAATTTCTCAGCGTCACCGGCGCAATCGCCAGTATTGCCCCCAGCAAAAAAGCAGCGACAGGCCACGCGGCCTTTTTCCTCAACCCATAAAACAACCCGATGGCCACGCCCGGAATCAAAGACGCGAGAATCGCTGCGGTAAGCGACGCCAGCCCCATTGCAAAACCCGCCGCCACAAACATGCGCTTCCGCGGCCACTCAACCGCACGCATTAACAGCAAGAGACTTACGAGGACTAAAAAAGTGGCAAGACCCGCCGGCAAGAGCCGGGCGTCAAAATAGATCAGCGGCCCGTACACCGCTGCAATGAGGCCGCCAACAAAACCAACCCCCAACCCAAAAAGCCGCCGCCCGACCAAGCACAGCAACACACAGGTAAGGCTGCCAATTAGCGCCTGCACAACGCGGGATGCGTAGTAAAAGGATGCTGGAAATGCGAGTTTGATCGCGCCGAGAAAATAAGGATAGAGTGGCGGTTGCCAGAACGGGCCTTGGCCGCGCCCCAACCAATGGCCCTCGGCTAGGCGAATCGCCTGTTCGGAATACGTAGCCGCATCTACCGCTGGCATCGTAAAAAGCGGACTCGCCGACATCTGGAACGCATGCACCAAGCGCAGACTCAGCGCCAGCGCCCCAACGCTCGCCGCCGCCCACTCCCAACGCCAGCGCGGCTTCATAGGACTAGCGGACGATCACGTCCCACACCTTTGACATCCGCGCCTTCCCCTCGGGGCCTTCGACGTAGAGCGTGACGGTATAGGTCGTGCCAGGCTCGGCGTACTGGTGGATGGGGTGTTGCTCGGTCGAGGTGTTGCCGTCGCCGAAATCCCAACGCCATGAACGAATATCCCCGTAGGACAAATCCTTGAAAGCGACTAAGCGGCGCTCCATATCGAGAACGGTAAATTCCCATTGCGCTTCAACCGGGTCGCGAAAGGCTTTTTCCAGCGGCATCAGCCGGAAACCGACCAGATCGGAGGCGTTGCCGTACATGGTCGTCTTGTGGGATAGGTTCCAAAAACCCTCGAACTCCTGCTGTTTGACCGCGACGTCATCGTAGTCGAGGATGCACCAACTCAGGCCGATCAAGGCATTCTCTTCGAGCTGCGACTCCACGGCGCGCGCCGGTCCGTCGGCTGGGGCGTAGTCAAAAGGAGTGAGCCAAAATTCGAGCGCGTAGTGCCCGCTGTCGCCCGGCGCAAAATCGCGGTGCGCCGCCGCATTGGCCCAAGGCAACTCGTAGATCCACTGATTGGCACCCCAGACCATCGTCCAAGGCTTGCCGTCGGCCGGCGTCAGGACGTGGTAGTTCTGGGCGTGGACGCCGTGGAATTTGAAGTGGCCATCGAGGCCCTCCAGCCCGTTGGTCGCCTCGTCGGCGCGCAGTTGGGGAATCAAAGGACCGCCGGACAAATCGCCATCGACGACGATCTCCAAAATGTCGTTGTGCAGATCGCGATGGCTGAAATCCCAGTAGTCGTCATAGGCTTCGTAGAGGAAGTAGAGTCGGTTTAGCCCCTTGACCCAGCCGACCCGCATGGTGACATCTAGATCGGTGGTATCAATCGGACTGTTGTGGACAGTGTCTTTCAACTGGTCGATGCCAATGGCGTAATCAGCCGGAACCATGTCCCAGTCGGATACATCCCCATCGATGCGAGGGATCTGATCGGCCGGGAACTGAAAAATTTGGAAGGTGGTATCCGGCCGTTCCAGTGCGGCCGCAGACAGGGCCCACAGTACGCCAACGGTTAGGATCGCGCTGCGGCTCTTTTGCATTGGTCGGTTCCGCCGATCAAATCCGGTTGTCATCGATATAATCCCAGTTGTAGGCTATCCCCAGCCCCGGTTCTTGCGCTACGTGTACGCGCCCTTCGCCGTCCATGGGATCGGCGATCTGATCGAGATGCGGCGGACTCTCGTCGTAATCCCGCCCGGGCCGCAACAGACCGCGCTCGTAATAGCGGCAGGTAGCTGCGGGAGCGGCTGCGGCCAACTGCACGTGCGGCGCACCCGTCCCGTGCAATTCGCATTGCACGCCGTAGAGCTGGCACAGGTTGATCAGCTTCCAGCAGCCGGTGATGCCGCCGTAATTCACATCAATACGCAACATGTCGCAGGCTCCTTGCAACAGCCACTCGGCCCGCGCAAAGGGGCCGCCTTTGACGTGTTCGGGGGCGCAAATGGCAATGGTGGTTTGCTGGGTCAAGCGGCGATAGGACTCCACCCGCGTCTCGACCATCGGGTGCTCCAACCAGTAGTAGTTCAACTCGGCCAATTCGCGCGCCACCCACAGCGATTCCTCCAGCGTATAAACTCCAAACGGATCGAGCATCAGCGCGATGTCGTCGCCCACGGCCTCGCGCACGGCGCGGCAGATTTCCACATCCTCTTTGGGAAATCCCGGCAGTTGCGGCGCGGGCTCTTGCGCGTGAGGATTCCAGCAGATATTGGCGTGTACTTTGAAGGCTTTATAACCGCGCACTACGCACTCGCGCGCCAGTTCTCCATACACTTCGGGGCCGCCCAAGTTCGGGTACGTGCTGGCGTATGCTTCGACCGTGTCGCGCGTACCGCCCAACAGTTGGTACACGGGCATACCGGCTTTTTGCCCGGCCAGATCCCACAGCGCACAATCGACAATGCCGAGTTCGCGCTCGGCGAGGCTGTGGCCAAACGTGGCCATCTGATCCATCCAATGCCATAGCTTCTCGCGGTTGAGGGGATCCTCGCCGACTAAGAGGTTTTTAATCGCACCTTCCATAGTCGCCTTGTCGCCGCCCAGCATGTGCCCGGCAACGCCCTCGTCCGTGGAAATTCTGGTAATCGCCCCGGTGCTTGCGACCTCTTCGTCGTCGATCCACACGCCATAACCCCAGCGCGAGCCCGCACTCCGGCCGCGGTGTGTGGTGCGAAAATGAATGACTTCGACATCGGTAATTTTCACGATTTGTCCTCCTCAGTAACGGATGATATAGCACTGGTCCCGCGATGGACGTACCCGGCTCCGACTAGTGGGGCCGCAACGTCTCGAGATGGTCTTCATAGACGACGATTCTATCTTCGTAGTCCCGCCGCAACCCCACCAGAAACGCATCCGCCATCCGGCTCTCCTCGGCGCGTTTCAACAAGGCCCGCGCCCGCTTCGCCGCCGTGTCGAAAGGCTCGGGCGCACGGCCAAAATTCGACTTCAGCACCTTGAACACCGAATAGTACTCGCCGCCCCGCGGCATGGCCTCCGGCCCGGCCACTTGAGCAGCCTCGGCCGTCACCGCTAGCGGGCCGTACAACGGGCCGACCTCGGCGCGGCGCACCGCGTCAATCAACTCTCGGTAGAAGGATTGTTCAAAAGCGTGGATGTGGAATGTGCCCTGTGCGCCTTTGCCGGCCATCCGCAACGTGTATTCGTCGGCGAGTGCTCCCATATCCTCGCCCGCCTCGATACGCTCTTTGATCCTCGCGGCCTCTGCCCGAGTTTGCACCATGATCTCCTGCAACGCGACCTCCTCCGGTACCGTGAACAACTCGGGCCGCTCGTCGTATAGTTTCCTAACTGCGGCCGGCTCGATATGAACTTGGTCCTTGACCGCTGTTTGCCGGAGCGCCAACAGCAATAGCGCGTCTTTGCGGCGCTGATGCCAACGCACGATCTGCTCCTCGCGGTCAATCCCCCTTTCATAAGCCACGTGCAGAAACAAGGTGCGGGGCAGCAACACATCTTCGGCGAACCAACGCACTGACTCGGCAATGTCGCCTGAAAAGCCCATGTTCAACTGTTCGGCATAATCCCAAAAATCGCCCACCGAGACGCTGCCATCGCGAAATTGAAAGAGCACGGCTGCGCGCTCGGCCTCAGTGTACTCTCGGCGTCCGGCCGCAACCCACTGCTGGAGCTGATGCAAGGTCTCGGCGTTGGCCTGCAAGTCGATGTCAGTCCGCAGTTGCGCCAAGAATGTCTCTATCAGTTCGGTGGTCTTTTCCTCTCTCAACTTGGCCTCCAGTTCGCTGCTCGCAGTCGCAAAACTCACCGGCCGGGCGTGCATGACTTGATAGATGCCAAACTGGCCATTGGGCAGGCGAATCGGCTCGGAGTACTCGCCGACCTCAAGCGCGTTTATGTATTTTTGCAAGTAGATCGGGATCCGCTTGGGAGTCAGATAACCGTCTATTTCCCCACCTTGCGGTGCGGTCGATTTGTGCTGCGATCGGCGGTGCGCCAGTTCGGCGAAATCCCGGCCGGCCGCTAGGCTTTGCCCAATCTCCTCGGCTTCGGCCCGCGCATCAACGATGATCAAACGCAGCTTGACCTCGCGCTCCTGGTCCGCGGCTTCGTAAGCCGCTTGCAACTCCTGCTCATCGACGTCGACCTTGGCGAGAAATTCGCGCTCAAACAACAAGCTCAACACCCGTGCGGCCTTTTCCCGCCGTAGCTTCTGCGCCACCTCTGGTGCTTCGTCGAGTCCTCTTTTGACCGCTTCTTGGAGGAAAATCTCCTTGTCGATGATCGTTTGTAAATAGTCGCGATAGCCGTCCAAGCCAGATTTCTTCGTCTTTAGTTGCGCGGGCAGGCGCTGTTCAAAATCGATCAATTGAGAGGCCGTTATCCGCCGCTCGCCCACTTCGGCCAAAACGGGATCTTCCAGTTCTTCGGCATCCTTCGCACAACCCATAAGTGCCAAAACAATTCCACTGCAAACCAAGGATAGATACGCTTTCATAGGCTCAGTACACTCGCAATTTTTGGGGTGGAATGGATCAAACCGCGCCGCGACGGCAGGCCCTAGCGAATGCTGCCATATACCGTCGCGAAAGATAGGGCCCCCGTCTCCCGAGCATTGGGCTGTTCAAAACGCTCCAGATAGCGTCTACTCACCCTGATCCCGATCAGGGTTTGCAGGGTATAGCCCAGATACGGCTTGTCAATGGAAAACTGCACGGCGAGCGAGGTCTCGTTGAAATCTCCGGTCGCATCGCCGACGCGCAAACCAGCGGTGGCTGTCTCATCTTGGATAAAATCGCGGAAGATCAGGTGCTCAACGCCCACCTGCAGCGACACGTGGTGCAAAAAGGAACGCCGCAGCAACAGCGAGGAAATCCCGCTCCAGTCATAGCGGTCGGCGGTCGAGGCACTAGTTAGGCGGCTGATATTGTAGGGCGTGTCGTCCATGAAGAGTTCGTGCTTGAAGCGCGGTTGCACTGTCAGCCGGCCCAGCGAGAACTGACAATCTAGGCGGTTGATCAGCCCCAGCCGCCGCGTGTTGCGGGCGATCTTGCGACCGGCGCGGTCGCGGGCATTGGCGTCGCGCTGCCGAATGAATTCGTGGATGAACTTGCCCTCGCTATTGATGCCCTTATAGGTCTTGCCGGTGAAACCAACCCACAGCCGGTTGACGACGGCATCGCGCATCGCCAGCGGATCCATGACCGGCAGCATCGACCCGGGCGAGTCCAGTGGCCGCCCCAACTCGGGCCGCGCTGTCACCCACTGGACCACGTCGTCGGCGATATGGTCCTGTACCAGCTTGAACATGTTGTAAAACGCCGCGTTACCCACCTTCGGGAAATTGCGCTCGTAGGCCAGCAGGGCGTAGCGGGTCAGGTTCTTCGCGCCAGTAGATAAGCGCTGCACTTGCTCCTGCCCGGCCATCCACTTCAGCTCCGGCGTCAGCCACGCCCCCAAGTACGCATTGTAGCCGCGCCGATCGCGCTTGTAGGGATAATCCGGCTCGTCGTCGTTTTCAAAGCGCTCGCCCCAACCATTGTTGTTTAAGTCGATAGCGAAGACGAATTCCGGCCGATCGACGTAGTGGCGCAGAAACTGCTCTTCGTAGTCGGGCGTGAAATTGGGACGCACTGGCGTGTTGTTCTGATTGAAATCGGAAATAAAGTCGTTGTTTTCGTCGAGGCCGGGGAACACCGCGCCATCGGCCAATCCTTCTTTGTCGCGCCGTTGGTCGAGGCGAATATCGTTGTCGTCGTTGTCATCTACCAAGTCGTAGAGAAACTCCGACCGCGCCTCTTCGTCGCCGCTGTAATTGATCCGTCCGCCCTGATCGACGAGAAACGACGTGGTTTTGTACTCGGCGTCCATGCTAAACGCCTCGCCGAACAAGAAGAACGGATAAAATTCTCGGGCGACGTTTACCATCCAACCCGTTGCCGACTCATTCCCCAATATGCCGGACGCGCTGCGGTGCGTCTGGCGAGCAATATTGGGGTACTGGCGAAACTGGTGATTGACGTTGTACTCGCCGTACAGCCGCAAGCCGGCCCAATCGCTGACCTCAAAACTAAAACCGAAAACTTGGGTCGCGGTCGGCAGGCCGTAGTCGAATACAACCCACTGCTGATTGGAGTTGTCTTGGACGTTGCCCGCCGCTCGCACCACGTTCAGGAACTTGGATTGGGCCCCCAAAGGTTCGTTGTCGGTCTGGACATCTGAGGTGACATCGATCCGGTAATCATTGTTGAGTAGGAAGCGGAACTTCACTGAGGTGATGTTGTTTACCAAATCGGCATCGTCAATGAGATCTTCCAGCGCGATTATCGCCGGATCTTCAGCCGAGAAATTGTACCGATAAATAATCTCGCCCTCGCTGCCAGCCCCTTCGGCAACCGGAAAGCCATTGCGCGTGGTCCCGCCCTCTATCTGCGGCTGAAAGCCGAGCTGGCTACCCACTAGCACAGTGTCGCGACCGCCGATTTGAGTATGCACTTCGATATCCCGGTCGAAAACCGTCGGGCCGCCCACGCCGTCTTCGGGCGAGTCGTCCGTTATGCGGACGATAATCTGGTTGATGCGACTTTCGAGTTGGCCGTTGGTCAGCTTGCCCTTGAAGGGATTGCCGCCGCGATCGGCTTGCGACCGACCATTGTGGGCGTTGACAAAGGTTGCGCCCAAACGCACGGCGTCGAGCGCCTGCCACTCGCCCCTGACGCCGAGCAGGTTGGTAAAGTTCTCGGTGACGATGGGGACGCGCACTCCCGGAGCAATCTGATGTACCGGCAGGCTAATCCGCGACATCAGCACGGTAGCGGCCAAGCGGTCGGCCGCATAGTCGAACTGCACCCCATTGAAGCGGGTTTTGCGGAACGTCATCGGCGTCAGCGTGGTATTGATCAGGTCGCCGATGGTCACGCCCAAATAGTGCTGGCCCTTGGAATCAGTGGCGATGAGCAAGTTGCTGAACCACGAATTGTAGCGCCCGTCTGGTTTGAGTAGCCCCGAGCCGCCAGAACTAGTCGGCTGCCGCTGCCGCCAGTCGTACACCAGCCAACCCTTGGTCAAATAGCGCCCGTACAGGTCGTAGAAATAGTCGCCTTCCTGCCCGGGCGAAAAGTAGCGCCGGTAGGGAACCCGGGCGTAATTGGTGTATTCCCACTGCCAGCGGTATTCCGGCGCGATTTCCTGCGGCATGTACCAGCGCTTCAACGCCGGAACAAACGCCGCCTGCTGCATGAGTGGGCCAGAGGCGTAATAGGAAACCCGGTCTTCCTCGTTGGTCCCCAAGCGGTTGCCGTAATCGGGCTGGGCCGCCGCCGGCACGAGTCCGGCCAGCAGGCAAACCACCACCCACCGCATGTGCGTCCCCATTCTTATCTCTCGTCGCGTCATTCTACACCGGCGTACACCGAGATAAAGCTCGTGCCGAAGGAGCGGCTCTCGCTCTGCTTCACCAAGCCGTCAGCACCCAACACCACGGCCTCGTCCCACCGCTTGGTATAGCTAAGGCCGAACTGGGTGGTGAGCTTGTAGCCGAGATAGTGGCCGAGCGTCGTCCACTGTACGGCCAAGACCAAGTTGCGGAAATCGCCCGTGTCTTGGGTCGGGCCGTCGTCGAGCAAGGCGTTCTCGTCGAGAACCAATTCGCGGAAAACCGAATACTCCACTCCACTTTCGAGGAAGGAGTTGTTTAACACCGGCAGCCGCGCCTGCAAAATGCCAATCCCCATCCACTCCTTGCGGTCGGGATTGGCCGACAAAAAGGCCGTCTGGTTGAGGTATTCGCTTTTTATTTTGGGTTGCAGCACGAACTGGCCGATCTTGCGGGTGTAATCCGCCTTATTGATCAAACCCAAAAACCGCGTGCTTTCATTGAGGATGGGCGCCGCGCCGCTTTTGAACGCCTGACCGCGCTGGCTGAAGAGGCTGTATTTGAATTTGTTGATCACATTCAGCTTTTTGATCGGTTCGCAATCGAATTGCACATAGCTGTCATTGACCCAAGTGTCCCTCGCCGGCAGGATGTCTTCGACAAGGGCCAGCGAGACGGTTTGCAGGTAGAGCGTCGGCTCGCGGCGCACGTCGGGGATATTGTCGGCGACCTTTTTGAGCGAATTGAAGCGTGCGGTCTTGATCGTCGTTGTCATCGACAAACTCGTACATGGAGGTGCGCTCGTCGTCGTAGTACACGTTGCCGCCCGAATCGACGATAAACGCCGTCGTCGAGTAGTGGGGATCCATGCTGAAGGCTTCGCCGAACAAGAAGAACGGATAGGCTTGCTTGGCTATGTTGATCATCCAAGCCGCCGCGTCGCGGGCGTGGGTCTTCAGGTTGCGGTCCGCGTTGGCGAGCGTGAGGTTGGGGTACTGGGTGTAGGCGCGATTAATGTCGTACTCGGCATAGGCGTCAAAGCCCATCAACGACAACACTTCCACGGTAAATCCGAACACCATGTTGGCCGATGGCAGTCCGTAATCAAAGACCACGCGCTGTTGGTTTGAATTGTCTGTCACATTGCCGGCCGCGCTGCGGACGTCGAACAACACGGCCCCGGCTTGCGCCAAGTCCAAACCCGTAAGCGGCGGGCTGGGCAAGCTGCCGCGCCCGATCTGGCGATCCGACCAAACCTGTATCTTGTAGTCGTTGGCCACCACGAGATCGAACTGGATATCGACTATTTCCGTTGGTCGCGGGCCAATGTACGCCAAGTCGGTGAAGTCGTAGTTGATGACGATTTGTTCCTCGCCGTCGGCCGCCAAGAAACCCTCGCGGGGGAAGCCGCCGGTAATCACCGGCCATTGGGTCGGATCGGCTACCACCTCTCGCAAGCGGAATTTCGTGCGCTTCTTGGTGTCAAAATCTTCGGCGGTAATGATGATGTCGTGGGCAAACAATGCGGCCCCGCCCCGGCCGTCTTCGGGCGAGTCGTCGCTCAGAACCACGGCGATGACCCGGATCGGGTCGCTGCCTTGCCCGGCCCCCAAGGAACCGATGAACGGGTTGCGTTCAAACGCCTCGGCCAGCGTCTGCGAGTGGTGGGCATTGACCATCGTCGCGCCAACCTTGACAAAATCCCCGACCTGCGCCGTCGCCCGTCCGCCCATCATATTGGTCGCGTTGGTCGAAGTGCTCGGCTGGAGGGCCGGGGTGGTGCCGAGGATCGCCTCGCTGGCGCGGGAAAACAACAGCGTCGCCTCGTATTTGTCTGCGGCAAAGTCCATCTGGATGCCGTTGAAACGCGGCTTTGAAAAGGTCAGTGGAGTCAGCGCCGTGCGGATGCGCTCGCCAATGGTTATAGCCAGATAGTACTGATCGCGTGAATCGGCCGAGACTGTAACGGCGTTGAACCACGAATTGAACCTAGGGTCTTTGTATATCGACGAACCAAATTGGCCCGGTTGCGTTTGATTCCAGTCGAAAATCAGCCAGCCCCAAGTTTGGTAATTTCCGTACAGGTCGTAAAACGGCCCGCCTTGGCGATTGGTGTTGACGTAGCGTTGGTACAAGTCTCTGGCGTAATTCGAGTACTCCCACTGGCGAAAGCCGTAATCGACGTACAGCTCTTGCGGCACGTACCATTTCTTGAGTGCCGGGTCGAGCGCGTCGAAGAGGACGCCCGGCCCGCGCGGCGCAAAAGTGAGTTGGGCCCCGCGCTGGGTCCCAAAACGGCGGTCCGCCGCCGTCGCCGGCCATACCAGTGCCAAGAGGACCAGCCACGCTAGTATCCCCCTAGTTCTGCCCATTAAATCCCTCCGTTAGAAAACAAATCTCCCTACTCATGCCGAGCGCAGCCTCAGCAGCCGCTAATAAACCATCTCGACAATCCCCACGACCGCTTCCTCTTTAGCATCCGTGGCCAAATCGACGCGGAAGAGGTACATACCCGGCGGCATCTGTTGCCCCGCCGCATTGGTGCCGTCCCACGGCGCGGAAAAACTCCCGCCGCCCTGCTCGCCGGCAAAGAGCGTGCGGACGCGGCGTCCGGCTAGATCAAACACGCGCACTGCCAGCGGCGCGGCATCGACCAACCGCACCAGATCGCAGCGGATCCGCGTCTCGTCATTGACTCCATCTCCGTTGGGACTAAAGACGCGCGGTTGGGCCGCGACGTTAATCATCAGGCCGCTACCCGCCAGCGGCACTCTTACCGCCAAGCCGTTCGGGTCGGCCGCGCCGATCGGTATTAAATCGTCGTCGGCCGCGCCTAAATCGGCTGCATTGCCGCCGATCACCCGCTGGCCGAGGTCGTCGGTCGCGCTGTTCCAAGCCGTACCGGTAAAGGTCGTGCCAAACCGCAGCACGCGGCACTTGAAGCGGATTTTGAGCACGGCTGCTCGGCCGGCCGCCAAATCGCTTTCCGCGATGGCGGGAAATCGCACCCGCAGGTGTCGCTCGGTCACCGATTCCACGGCAAAGAGGCCGCTGTCGTTTTGCACTGGCAAATTGGTCAAGTCAACGCCGGTGAAATCCGCCGTTTGCACCTGACCGTCGGCGTGTACCACCTCGATAGTCTCAACCTCTTCAGAACGCACGGGCGTGGCGATCTCGAAAACATCGAAACCCAAATCCACGCCGCGGCGCATCTTGGTCGGCAAGACGGCATACGTAAACGACACCGGCACCCCCAATTCGACCTGGCGCGGGACGACCTCGCTGATGATCCGCTCGGTCAGCGGCGGATTGGATACTGTAAAGGCGAGAGTGCCCAACGCGCGGGCGGCTTCCAAGTCTTGGCTGGTGAATTCGGCTTTTAACTGGAAATAGCGGCGGGGGCCGGGCGAAAGAATGGGTACGCCCAACTCATCGTCGCCGATGTTTGCCGCGTCTATCGCCCCCGCCGTTAGCTTATACGGCGGCGACCAGCGGCTCCAAGCGACTAAGTCGTCGCGCACGTCGCCTTTATCCGAACTTCGCAAATCGTCGTACTCGTCTTGGGTCAACGCCACCTGATTGCGCTCCTCAATGGGCAGGGCATCAAAGAGGTCGAGGGCCTCTTGGACCTCTGCGATCGCGTCTAAGTCAATTGCATCGCCGGCAGCCGTAGTGACGACCGCTCCGGCTCGCCACGGCACTTCTTCCCCGCTGCCTAAGTGCAGACGAGTGAATTCCAACGGCGTGTCGTCCCAGCCACTGCGCGAACTAATCAGCAAGCGCGACAGGCGCTCGGCACCGAAGTGTTCCTCTTCCCAGCGAATGCGCCCCCATAGCGCCAATTCCTCGCCAAAATCGAAAATGTTGGAAAGGTAGTCGGCGCGGGGCACAAAACCGGAGCCAAAGACGCGGAATTCGGCAATCTCAAACCCCACGGTGGTCTGCGATTTCAAGCGGATATAGCGGACGTATTGCGGCGGGATGCTCAGTTCGACGACCGGCTCTTCGTTTTCCGTCTCCAATTCGACGGTGGTCAGCACCGGCTGATTGGCCACCTGTGTTTCTGCGCCACCGTCGTTGAGCAGCAGTTCAAAACCGCGCAGAAAATCGTTCTGAAATGGGAAATCAGGGGCTGGGAAATCCGGGTGTGCGTTGCGGGGGAAAAACTGGATTCGCTCGACGCCAAACCGCGCACCGAGATCGAAATCCATGATGACCCCAAGCGAGTTGACCTGACTCCCCCCACGCGCGGTCTTGCGCTCAAAGGCGGTTGTGGGATCGTCGTCAATCATAAAAACTAGCTGGTCTTTTACGACCTGCGACAAGATGGTCGGCGCGCCGAGACGCCCCCCGCGATCGCGGAGGCCCAAAGCGATATTTGCGGTTGCATCGGCCTGTTGCGGCGACAGCCAGCCCACCCGGCCAGCGGCGTCGAACTCGAGCACATTGCCCGGGGTGTTGTTGACCTCGACTGCGGTCGGACCCGTTTGGACCAAAGCCGCAATCGCCCCGCCGCCGCTTTCCCACGTCAAACCGTCCTCACCACCAATGACCATCGTGCGCCGCTCGGCCCCTAGATTCTGCACCGCTAACAGCACCAGCACCAGCACCTTCACACGCGGATACAACATGGTCAATACGCCACGTGCAGCAGGTGCTGCACGCCCGTTTGTCGCACGGCGCGCTCCGAATCCGCAGCAACGTCAATCCGCAAAATGTAAATTCCGGGCGGCACCCGTTGTCCCTGCTCGTCATCGGCCTCCCAGCCGAGCGCGTATTTCCCGGCCACTAGCGGCTTTTGGGTATCGAGGCGGCGCACCAACCGCCCGCCTAAGTCGTAAATCCGCACGTTGACCGGACGCGTACCACTCAACCGACGCACGGTAAAATCAATGGTTAGCGCGTCATTGGTCTGGTCGCCGTTGGGCGTTATTACCGTCGGCTGGATTACTAGGTCGCCGAGCACGTTGTTATCCTGTACCGAAGCGAGAATTTGCAAGCCCTCGCTCTGGGCCAGTTCGGTCGCGTCCGCCGGATCGACCTGTTGCCACGAGTTGGCTAACGACGAATTGCCCAGCGCCGCTTGCAGCACAACCCCAGGCGAAAACAGGGCGGTCGCAAACCGCACTTCCAGCAAATCGACCTGCCCGCCCGGCTTTACCAGCCGGTCTAGGCGCACCCAGAGCGAGTCCGAGCGCGTCTCCACCACCTGTACATCGGTCACCTCTTCGGCTTGGCCGCTTGCCCACTGCGCCGAGCTGCCCAAGCGCAGCGCACCAAATTCAAGCGACATATCCGGCGGGGCGCGCACCAAAACCTCATCGAAGCCCAAATCCTGCGGCGCGAAGATCGGCTTGACAAACAGCGACACTTCTTGCGGCACACCCAAGCGTTCAAAGACCCCTATATCCAGTTCGCCTTGCAGTTGTTTTGCCACCGGCGAATTGAAGTTCAAGCGGATGGAGCGCAGGCTAGCCACGTGCATGGGATCGGTGGTCGTCAAGCGGGCGCGCAAGGTCAGGTATTGGCGCGGACTGGGCGAGGCAATCGGGCTGCCGGAACGCGCATAGGGCGCACTCCAGTTGCTCCAATCGGCGCCTGTTACCTGTAGCGTGTCGATCCGGCCCTTCTTAAAAAAGCCCAGTTTCGCGTATTTGCCCTCCGAGACTTCCACGCCGCCGCTGTCGTAGTACCGATACGCCGCGGCGACCTCATTGCCAGTGCGGGTCTGGATTTGCACGGATGTGCCCGGGGGCGCGTCCGCCTCCCATTCGATGGACACTAGATTCTTGGCCCCCGGCAATGGGATCAACCCCGACTCCAGCACCACCTCGGGATGGTGCCCCTCGCCGTAGAGCTGCACTTCGCGGGGGCGCGCTTTATTGCCCTCCCGTCCCGACTCGCTGCTGGCAAAGGGATAGGCTAGGCGCACAAAGCGGGCGGGCGTCGGCTGAAAGGTGTTGACTTCGTGCGCCGTGCCCAAGCCGCGAATCTGTGCGGGCACCGTCCACAGCCGACCGCCGCCAGGCGCGGGGGTGCCGTCCGAGATCTGGATTTCGTAGCGATGAAAACTGGCGCCAGCCAAGCGGCCACCAGCAACGCTGAGATTGTACCATAGCTGCACGGTGTCGAGCCAGTAGGAAGCGCCCAAGTCGAACTCCAAAAAACGCTCGCCGAATTCCACGTTGCCCGTCTGAAAGGCTTTGAGATTGAAGGTCAGGTAGGTGCCTTCCCCATCTACTAGGTTGCCCACAGACCCATCGTGGGAACTCTCAGCGCTGCCGTTGCGGTCTAAGATCATGCCCTGCGAAATGTTCTTGCCCAACGCATAGACGGCCAACTCGGCCAAGCGCGGTCGTTCCCGCCGATAATAGCGCACCGGGCCGCGCAGTTGCGGATCAATCGCCTCGTAGATCGCCTCCTCAACCTCCACTTCCCCGGCCCCCACTTGCTTGTAGAAGACCGCGTCTCCTTGGTCGCGGCTGGCCAATGCCTCGTATTCGTCAGCCGACACCTCGACGGCACGCGCACCATCGCTTTCGGTGACCACGACTTGCACGAAGCGCACCATATCGCCCGCAAAATCCACGCCGGGCGTGGGGTCGAGCAATTCCCCGCGGTTGAGGTCGAACTCGAATTCGCGCTGGTTTTTGTTGTCGCTTGGCGTGCGGTACACCAAGTGCATGGGCACCTTGCCGGCGATCTTGTTGCCCTGATCGGCGTTGTCGGCAATCAGCACCGCGAACTGCAAAAAGGGATCGCCCTGCCCCTCGGGCGCGAATTGCAACCCAATGCGCGTAGCATTGATCGCTCGGCCCATATCGACTTGAATCCACCAGTCCCGCAATGGGCTGTCGGGGTCTGGCTCCCAATAGGTCGTTTCGTCGCCGTCGAAGAGGTTGGCGACCGCCGCCTTGTTGGTCCCGGCTTCAATCGCGTCGAGGATTGTCGCATTATCGGCGATGCGTTGCAGGTGTTGGACAATATCCGTTACAGCGTTGTGGTCTTTGGGCACGAAGGCTGGAGCGACCTCGCCGCCAGCAGAAATATCCAGCGTCCCCGCGACAAAGGCCCAATTACTCCAGTGTCTTTGGCTGTTTACGACGACGTGGTCGGAGCGCAAGGCGTGATTCTGCGCCTCCACCAACCCCGACAACCCAAGCCCCAACCCCAGCGCTAGGGCGCACTTCCCGTTGACCATAGCTCAATCTCCTGAACTAGCCGGTTTTAATAGGCGACTGCTACGACCCCGGCGCGCTGTCGCCGTCCCTCCTCGGTTTCTACCTCGACGCGGCAGATGTAAACACCGGGTGCCACCGGCTGGCCCTGTTCGTCCAAACCGTCCCACGGCCGCCGGTGGCGACCGGCCGTATCGAGCCCCTGGTACACTGCGCGCACCAAGCCGCCGGCCAAGTCCCGCACTTCCACCACCACCCGGGTCGGCGTTACCAGTTTGAGCAAATCATAGGCAATGTCCAACCCGTCGTTGACCCCGTCGCCATTGGGCGTAAAAACGCCCCCGGCCAAATCGAGCGCACCGAGGACCCGGGGGCCTAGCGCAACCGCCTGCACCGAAAGGCTGTTGCCGTCCCGCAGTTCGGTGGCGTCGCCGGGCTGCACCGGTTGCCAAATCTCCTGTGGGGTTTGGCTATCGAACACGCGGCCGGCAAAGGTCGCGCCGTAGCGAAAAATCTCGGCGCTGAAATCCACCTCCATCACCTCTTCAGTGCGGTCCACGGTTAACCTCGGGACGCCCACCACCAGCCGTTCAGCCCCTTCTTCGACTCGCGCAAAAGCGACCGCTTCGCCCCCGATCCGCACGCCGTCAATACTCACCAGTCGCCCGCCTTGGGCCGAGATTTCCAAATGATCGAATCCAAGATCGTCGACGCCGATGGTAGGCCGGATGGCATAAGTGAACTGCGTTACCTCGGCGGTCTCCACCTGATAGGGATCAATTTCGCCCACCAGCGTCGTGACCGCCGGCCGGGACGCAGTAAACTCCACGTAGTTCATCCGGCTGCCCGCGGCGACGTTCGATTGAAAATTCAACTCAAACTGGACAAAGCGCCGCGGTTTTGTCGCCGACCAGCGCGTCCCAACACTGTCGCCAAAATCGTGGGTCTTCGACCAGAAATCCCAATTTGCCGCGTCGCGGGTGATCTTGCCGCGCTCGGAAATTTCCAACCGCCCGTACGTGCGCAAGGTCAGCGGATTGCCCGCGGCGTCGTAGTTGACCTGCTCATCGCCCCGAAAAGTATGACGCCAATACACGTTGGGATCGGCGTCGCTGCCGCTCCGACTGCGGATGTCGACCGCGGCCGCCGCATCCTTGGTCCCCGACCAGCGCAACTCGCCGAGCGAGACTTCGGTACCGAGATCGAGGATGTTGGAAATATACGAGGCGTTGGGCACATAGCCGGGCGCGAAGATTTCAAACTCGGCAATCTCCCAATCCCGCGTCGGCTGCGATGGCACGAACAGCACCACGCGGCGGATATATTCGCCGGTGAGTTCCATTTCTACGGTAGAGTGCGTGTTTTCCTTGACCTCCAACAGCGCTTCAAAATACAAGTCCTTGCGGTCGTAGATGTCGCGATGGGCCCGGTTGATGAAGCCCAAACAGTTGTCCGTCCGGCCAGCGGTGCAGAGGTCCACGCTGCTGATTCCCGCTTCTTCAATGGTCAGCGTATTGGTCCAGATGTGGAAGAGTTCGATGTAGTTGTCTTCGTTGCCAGTGCGCGTGAAAAAGCGGATGCGATCTACCGCAAACAAGCCGCCGAGGTCGAACAATAAGGTTTTGCCAAATCGCAAATCATCGCCCACGTTCACCCGATTGGACCCCTTCTCTTCGTAATAAGCCGTCGCGGGATCGCCGTCATTGACAAAGTTGGTGTCATCGGTTTCGATCCACGCTTGAAAGCCCTGGGTATGTAGATAGCCGCCGCGATCGTGGACCGTCGGCGCGATATTGACATCCGCCGCGAAGAACAAGGGAGCAATGCCGTCGGGCGCAATCGTCAGGGATTCGCTCGCGCCCTGCAAGTCAGCATCGAGTTCGGCCCAGCTAAATTGGACGAAATCAGCTTGTCCGCTGGCCACTTCGGGCGGCGGCGGCAAGCCCTCGCCGCCCAGCCGATAGACCGTCAATCCCGCCGCTGGCATACTACTGACGGCCCACAAAAGCGCGGCGCAAAAACCGCTAAATGCGACCATGCTTACTTCTCCCAAGGGGAAGGACTTAACGCAGAAATCTGAAGGGGAGATGCACGAGACACCTCCCCTTCAAAGACTGCGGTTTACTAATAATTGGGAACGAGCAGCGAGCTACTGGATATAGGCCGCCTTGATGCGTCCCCAGCTTTCTTCTTCTACCGCGGTTCCAATGCTGCTGAAATCCACCCGCGGATCGATCGGGGCCAGCAGGAAGTCCGAACAGTTCACGCAGTCGAACCACATTTCGATGTTGGGGTTGATGCCCCAGCCACCGTCGCTGGCTCCGCCATTGTCCTCTTCGGCCGAGTCCATGTCGTGGACGACCCAACCCAGACCGATGGTATGGCCTTCAGTAAAGGTGTGAAGCTGGCTCTCGTCGGGGCCGACCCAGTGAAAGTCGTCCCAAGCGACCGTCATCAACTCAATGCGCGCCGTAACCTCGCCAGAGTTGACTTCGCCCTCTAGCTGAAAACCGTAATCGCCCCACGGGGGCACGTCGTGCCAAGTGGAATTGCTGTTGAAGAACCACTTCCAGCCGACGGCCCGGTTGGCGTCGGGCATGTTGGGCCAGACGTAGTGGGCGTTCTGGGCAAAACGGCCTTGGTTGCGCTGGCGCTCGTCGTCGTCCTCGTAATCCGCTGGAAGGGCAAAGTGCCGGTCGCCACCGTGGTCGGCGTCGATCATGATTTCCCAGCTATCATCGCCAGCGGCGACCGCGCCAACACCATTGCGATCCCAATAGTTGTCAAAGCGCTCCATCATCAGATAGAGGCGGTTGGTCCCGGCGCTCCAAGCACCCACCACCCGAAATGATAGATTGCTCTCGTCGTTTTCGTGCCCCAAGCCGAGATAGTACTCGAAGTGCGAGTCAAAGGGAACGTAGTAATCCTCGGGGACGATATCCCATTCAGAAAGGTCGCCATCCAAGGTCGGCTCTTGGCCCGCCGGCCACTGGAAAAGCGTACCAGAGTCGATGCCGGGGATCGGCACGTGAGCCGATACCGCGCTGGCTTGCAACATGATGCCTAGGGCCAAAATACTCGCGATGCTCAAAATTTTCTTCATAATGCGATTCACCTCATGGGTTGGTGGATTGAACATTCGTCAAAAAAACGAAACGTGAGCTTCTAATGCCTAAAACAGCTTCTCTTTACCTCCTTTCAACAGCTCTTAAATTGCCAAATGCCAGCACAATATACAAAAAGGGAACAGCAAAAGACAACTACCTGTGCAGCGCGTTGAGTTCAATTCTAAAAAGAGGATGGACACTGATAAACTGCCGAGAGCTAATAAACTGGCTACTTGCATACCCCCAGCGGGTTAGCGAGTCGATACGACGGCCTTGCTCGACGATTTCTTGACGCAACGGGGTAAATCCTTGCGCTTGGCCTCGCTCAAGGGCGTCCAACCGGCGGTCTAGTTGTTCGGCAATCCCTTCCAGCCGCCCTAGGCGACCTTCATGGTAATCAGTTCGCTCATGGCCTACTCCAAGGGCTCCCACTTGGAAAAGCCCCAATAGTCATCAGCATCATAAAGATTAGGCTAAATCACAGCAAGGGATTCTCGATAGCTGGGCTTTAACCGAACCCCTAATTTCCAGACAGCTTCTCACGGCTACTTTTCAACTCCGCCAGCCAAATACCAAGTCTCTGGATAGTACGGCCACGTCCAGCGCGAATCCCAACCCCAATAGCCCCACTGCGGCACATTGCGCAGTTTGCGGCTGACCACGACCGGATGCGGTCCCAAACCAATGACGCCAAGGGCCCACAGGTTTTCGGCCTGGCTGCGGAGAATCTTCTTGCCCAGCGCAATGCGCTCGGCTTCGTCCGTGGTGCGGCGCAACGTCTCCCACCAGCCGATCAGTTCCTTGATCTGCGCCGGTGGCTCCCAGCCGAGCGCACCGTCGGAAAGGTACCACCGCGTCCACTTGGACCACTGACTCTGCTCCCAACCGCCATTGGTCGGCACGTACCAATAAGGCTCAATGGGAAAGAGGATATCCGCATTGCGATCGGCGTGCCAGATGGTCATGTCCATCAAGCCCGCCTTGGCGCGGATCCGTTGCAGCGTGCCACTGATCTGTTTGAGATTGACGCTGATCCCGACCTCGCGCCAGTGAGCCGCGACCAAGTCCAAAGTAACCTGCTTGGGCGTCTCGCCGATCATGTACTCCAAGGTGATTTGCAACGGCTGGCCATCGCGCCGCTCGCGCCGCCCATCTCCGTCGCGATCGACAAGCCCCATCTCGTCGAATAGGGCATTGGCCCGCGCCGGGTCAAACTCCGCCCACGCCGCGGCAAATTCTGGCTCGAAGTAGCGACTCGCAGCCACCACCGTCAACTGGCGCGGCACCCCATACCCGAAATAAACGATGTCGTTAATTTCCTGCCGATTGATGGCCAGCGACATTGCCCGCCGGAAGCGCACGTCTTGGAAAATCCGCCGCAGCCCTGCGTCGGGATGGTTCAAATTGAACTGCAACACCACGTCCGAGCCGTACGGCCGCGGCCAGACGTACGTGGAATAGCCGTTGTGTTGCTCAAAGCGCTTAAACAGCGGAATATCGGCCGTCATAAACTGCCGCCCGGCAAAATCGACCTGTCCGGTCGAGGCTTTGGCTGCCATAATCTCGGGGCTATCGACCCGCTGCACCTCCAAATAGTCGATATAGGGCAATTGGTTGCCCGCGGGATCCACCTTGAAATAGTAGGGGTTGCGGCGCAACCGGGCGCGCGTCGAAGTCCGGCTGGCCAATACGTACGCCGTCAGCACCGGGCGGTTGAAGTGAATCAGATCGGTCGTGCTGTTGACCGCCGCGAAATAGGTGAGCCAGTCCTGCAAACCCAACGCTTCGGCTTCGCGCTCCAATTGCGCGGGGTCGGTAAACTCTGGGTGGTAGCGGCGCATGAAGTGCGCTGGCATCACCAAGCGCGCACTGTTGTGGGCGAGGTGATTGACAAACAGCGGCATGGGCTGGGGAAAGTGATAACTGAAGCTATATGCGTCGTGCTTTTCGATGCGCGCGCCCTTAAACCGAGGCTCCACCACCGGCGTGAGTTCCTCGTTCATCAGCACGTGATCGAACCAGAACACATAGTCGTCGGCTGTTACGGGCTGGCCGTCGGACCACTTGTGGCCAGGACGCAGGGTGATCTGCAAGGTCCGCGCGCCGTTGCGATATTCGGCCTTGGCCGCAAAATTCGGCAGATTCAACCGCATTTGTGGCCCCGGACGCAGCACACCCTCGGGCACGTTGATCAGGCTCTCATCGGCAAAAAACAGCCGGGCCGTACCCCCGTAGCGGCCAATTTCGCCGTAGGGTGCGACCACCACCGGGTCGTCGGGCAGGCGCTCGGCGACCGGCGGCAATTCACCGGCCACCACCCATTCATCGAGCATCGGCGATTGGCGAAAAGTCTGCAATCCCACCACCGCAGCCGTGGCCGGTGGCCGGAACCAAGCGGCTGGCCACGCGCGCTGCGGAATGTCGCCTGCTGGCACCGTGCGATGGCCGTCGGCCACCGCAGTCGAGCGCTCGGTTTCGACCGGCGCACAGCCCAACCACGCAGCCGCGCCGATAGTAAACACCATCCTGCAATTTAGCACTGACACAACACCCTGCTCGCTTTTTTTAGTATTTTATTAAGCGATGTCTTCCTTGCCACCCCAACCGCCCGCCTTTTCCCTGCGCGCCGTCCTCACGGGTTTGCTCCTCGTGGGGGCAATTAGCGTACTCAGCCCTTGGGGGATCCTCATCGTCAAGGGATCGCAAATCACCAGCAACGCCATCCCGCTAATCGCCGTTCTCTTCCTCTTTCTGCTGACAGCCGCGGCCCTGCCCTTGCTCAAGATGCTGGGTCGAGTGTGGGCTTTTTCCCGCGCCGAACTCATCGCCGTGTACGCCATGATGCTGGTCGGCTCGGTGGTGGTCACCACCGGCTTCACCGGCAGCTTTCTGTCGGTCATCACCGGAGTCGCGTACTACGCTACGCCGGAAAACGCCTGGCAAGAGCTTTTCGTCGAATATATCCACCCTTGGCTGGCACCCACCGACGCCGAGGCCGTGCGCCTGTTCTACGAAGGGTTGCCCCAAGGCAGCACCATACCGTGGGCTGCTTGGACCCGCCCGCTCGTCGCTTGGCTCTGCTTTCTCTTCACCTTCTACTGGGTCCTCTTTTGCCTCGGCGTGTTGCTCCGAGGTCAGTGGGTCACCAACGAGCGGCTCGGCTTCCCCCTCACCCGCCTGCCGCTTACCATGCTCGAAGATGCGGACTCGGCGTCCTTTTTCGGCAACTTGTTCAAAAACCGCCTGCTGTGGCTGGGCTTTGCCGTGCCGCTCTTGATCCACTCGTGGAACTCGCTCAACTACTACCACGACGCCTTCCAACCCATCGCCCTCAACGGCAGCCTGTCCCTGCTGCAAGGCAGCGTTGGCCTCCCCTGGCGGATCAATCTGCCGATCTTGGGTCTAGCCTACCTAATGGCGCTCAGCGTCTCTTTTAGCATCTGGTTTTTCTTTTTGTTCTATACCTTAGAAAAAGTCGTCTTCGCCCGCATCGGCCTCGTCGTTGGCGGGAGCGATATCTGGACCTCGGCCGGCGGCTCGATCCCGGTTTCCCATCAGCAGGCCGGCGGCCTGTTGGTGCTGGCCCTCTTCGTGTTGTGGACCGCCCGCTCCCACCTGCGCCGCCTGTGGCACCAAGCACTAAAAGGCGCGCCCGCTCCCGGCGAACTCATGGCCCCGCGCACGGCCTTTGGCGGCCTAGCAGTCGGCGGGGCACTCATGGTCGCTTGGCTGACCCTCACCGGCCTCTCTCTATACGCGGCCGTGCTGCTAGTGGTGGGAGCACTCATCGTCTTTATCGGCCTTTCGCGCATCGTCTGCGAGGCCGGCATCCCCGGCTGCCAGACGCCAATGGCCCCGCAGGCGTTTATCACCCGGGGCATTGGCCCCGAGACCCTCGGCCTCGGCAACATGACCGGCTTGGGCCTGAGCACGGTGTGGATGGGCGAGACCGCGGCCAACATGATGAACGCAGTCATGCACACCCTCAAGCTCACCTCCGGCGACGCGCCCGCGTCGCGCTGGCTGCCCTCGGCCTTGTTTGCCGCCATCGCCGTAGGGTTGTTCGGCTCGATCTGGTTTACCATGACCCTCGCCTATACCTACGGCGGCATCAACTTGCACGATTGGTACTTTAGCGGTGCGCCGCGCTGGCCCTTTCTCTATATGGCCTCGGTGTACAACGCGCCCGAGCCGTCGTTTGCCCCGCGCCTCGCCTTCACCGCCAGCGGGAGCTTCATCATGGCAGCCCTGCTTTTTTTGCGCCAGCGCTTGGCGTGGTGGCCGCTGCATCCTTTGGGTTTTCCCATCGCCTCCACCTTTACCATTGTTTACTATGGCTGGCTGTCCATCTTTTTAGCTTGGCTACTCAAGGCGACCATCCTGCGCTACGGCGGGGTGCGCGCCTACCGCGTCCTGTTGCCGTTCTTTTTGGGCCTAATCCTCGGCGACTTCACCACGGCTTGCCTGTGGCTGTTTATCGACGGGGCCTACGGCGTCGAGGGCAACATGATCTTCAATTTTTGATTGGCCCCGTAATATACATGTAATTTAACTCAGCAAGCGAAACGCCAGACCCAAGGAGCCCCCATGATCCGCAAAGCCTTTGTCATGCAGGTTAATCCCGACCAACACGCCGAATACGAAAAGCGCCACAACCCCATCTGGCCCGAACTGGAGCAAACCCTCGCCGAACACGGCGTCCACAACTATTCGATCTTCCTCGACGAAGACACCCACCAGCTTTTTGCCTACGTAGAAATTGAGGACGAGGCGCGCTGGAATCGCATCGCCGAGACGCCGGATTGCCGCCGCTGGTGGACCTACATGAAGGACATCATGGCCACCAACCCCGACGACAGCCCCCGCGCCAAAGACCTGCGCGAAGTCTTCCACCTCGACTGAGTTAGCGTGGGCCGCGCATCGTCCTTAGCTTCTAGGTGCTAACCTCGCTGCGGAATTTGCCTGAAACACCATGCACATTTTGGTCATCGGTGCCGGCGCTATCGGCTTTCAGTTGAGCAAGCAACTGAGCCAAGACGGGCACGATATTACCCAGATTGATACCGATCCCAGCCGCGTCAAGCGCGTCAGCGAACAACTCGACATCATCGTTGCCGAGGGCAATGGCACCAGTTTGCAGGACTTGCGCGGGCTCGGCATCGAGCAGGTGGATCTCATCGCCGCCATGACCACCAACGACGAGGTCAACCTGCTCGCCTGTAGAATGGCCAAGAAGCTCGGCGTCCAAGCGGCCATCGCCCGCATCCGCAACCCCGAATTCACCGCCCCCGACTTTATCTTTAGTCCGCAAGAGCTCGGCGTCGATCACTTCATCCACCCCGAGAAGGAAACCGCCGACGCCATCGTCCGCCTCATCCGCCAGTCCAGTGCCACCGATCTAGTCGAGTTCGCCGAGGGCAAACTCGTCCTGCTCGGCATGCGTTTGGACCACCAGTCCTCTCTGCTCCACGCGCCTTTGCGCGAATTAGGGCGGCAGTTTGCCGACATTCCCATGCGCATCGTCGCCATCCAGCGCAAGCAGCAGACCTTGATCCCGCGGGGCAACACCACGCTGCTGCCAGCGGACCGGATCTTCGTCATCAGCGATCCCGACTTCATTCCCTCGGTAATCGGCTTGACCGGCCTAGCCGACCACCGCATCAACGATATCGCGATTCTCGGCGGCGGCCTCATCGGTCAATTCGTCGCCCAAGAGCTTTCCTCGCAGATGCACGTCAAACTCATCGAGAGTCAAGCCGAAAAATCTCGGCAAATCGCCGACCAATTCGCCAACGTGCTAGTCATCCAAGGCGATGGCACGGACTACGACCTGTTGGCCGTCGAGGGCCTCTCCGACATGGACGCCTTCATCGCCGTCACGGGCAACGACGAGGTCAACATCATCTCGACGCTGGTGGCCAAGCACCTCGAAGTCCCGCGCGCCATCGCCTTGGTAAACAACGTCGATTACATGCCCATCACCCCGGCCATTGGCCTCGATTCGGTGTTGAGCAAACAGCTCCTGACCGTCGACGCCGTCCAGCACTACGTGCGGCACCAGCGCGTCGCCTCCATCGCCAGCCTACCCGGCCTCGACGTGGAAGCAGTCGAGTACATCGCCCACGGCGGCAGCAAAATCACCCAAAAACCCCTAGTCTCCATCCGCCTGCCGAGGGATTCGATCATCGGCGCTGTCGTCCACGGCGATCGCGTGATCATCCCGCATGGCGAGACGCGCATCCAGCCCGGCGACAAAGCCGTAGTTTTCGCCCGGCACTACGTCCACGAGGAAGTGACCAAGATCTTCGGGGCGTAAACGGCAACGTATGCACACCGCAGTTGTATTTCGGGTCCTCGGCATTCTGCTGATGCTTTTCAGCGTTACCATGCTAGTACCCGCTGGCGTATCTCTCCTCTACCGCGACGGAGCGGCCAATGCCTTTCTGTTGGCCTTTGCCATGACGCTCGGCACCGGGCTGGCGTGCTGGCTGCCCTTGCGCCGGCAGCGCGCCGAGTTGCGCATTCGGGACGGCTTTTTGATAACGGTCTTATTCTGGGCTGTCTTGGGCTTTTACGGTTCCTTTCCGCTGCTGTTGTCCGACCAGCCGCACCTGAGCTTTACCGACGCCGTATTCGAATCCCTGTCTGGCTTGACCACGACCGGGGCCACGGTCATCCAAGGGCTAGACGACCTGCCCCGCTCCATTTTGTTATACCGTCAGCAACTCCAGTGGTTGGGCGGTATGGGCATCATCGTCCTCGCCATTGCCGTGTTGCCCATGCTCGGCATCGGCGGTATGCAGCTTTTTCGCGCCGAGATCACCGGCCCGATTAAGGATTCAAAGCTGACGCCGAGGATCACCCAGACCGCCAAGGCCCTTTGGTACATCTACTTGAGTCTAACCGCAGCCTGTGCTGTGGCCTATTGGCTGGCCGGCATGGAACCTTTCGACGCCATCGCCCACAGCTTTTCAACGGTTGCCATCGGCGGTTTTTCAACCCACGACGCCAGCATCGGCTCTTTTAATAGCCAAGCCATCGAATGGGTCGCCGTCTTTTTTATGGTATTATCGGGCATCAACTTCACGCTGCACTTCTACGCCTTTCGCCAGCGGTCCCTGAATCCGTATCGCACCGACCCCGAATGCTGCACTTACTTAGTTATCTTGCTAATCACCGCCCTAATCGCTTGGCTGATCCTCTTTACGCACAACGAGCACGACGCCGTCGCGTCTCTGCGCTACGGCCTCTTCGCCACCGTATCCATTGTCACCACTACCGGATTCAGCATTGCCGACCATTCGGTTTGGCCCAGCGTGCTGCCGTTTTTGTTGTTTCTCGGCTCGTTCGTCGGCGGCTGCGCTGGCTCGACGGCCGGGGGCATAAAAGTGATGCGTCTGCTACTCATTCTAAAGCAGGGCAGCCGAGAGATCACGCGCCTGATCCACCCCAACGCCGTCCTGCCCATCAAGGTGGGGCAACGGGCTGTTCCCGATCGAGTCATGGAAGCGGTATGGGGGTTTTTCTCGGTGTACGTGTTGACGTTCACAATCATGTTTCTCGTCGTGCTCGCCACCGGTTTAGATCTGACTACCTCTTTTTCAGCGGTAGCCGCCTGCATCAACAACTTAGGCCCGGGCCTCGGGGCAGTGGCCCTGCACTACGGCGACATCAATTCGGTCGCCAAGTGGGTCTTGTGCTTTGCTATGCTGATTGGGCGGTTGGAGGTTTTTACGCTCTTGGTGCTGTTCAGTCCGGCGTTTTGGCACAAGTGATATCCGCGGCAATGGCGGCGAGCGCATCCCACAAATAGACCGCCAAGCTGTAATCGATCCACAAGCGATACGCGCGCTGCCCGTCCGCGCCGCGCGGCAGCACCCCGCAATCCGCCCCAGCCACTTGCGTGTACACCATCCGCCCGACTGGCTCGCGGCCCAAATCCACCGCACAAGCCTGCGCCAAAATGCCCGCGGCCGCATCCCCTTGCACCACCAAGGTCGCCGACTGCTGCTCCACCCGATAAACCCCGGTCTCCGCCGCTGCCAACGCCGCGTTCAGCCGCGCCCACAACTCGTCTGCCGGCCGGCACTCCAAGATGAGTTCGCCCGCGCCCACCCGCGCCAAAACCCCATCCGCGCCCACGGGCCGCGTGTCGTAAATCCGCGCCGGCAATGCCAGTGCGTGCTGCTCGGCCCACTCAACCAAGCGCGGACCTTTGGCCCCGACCTTGACCATATCAACCGGATGGTGCAAAGCAGCTTGCACTGGAGCGGGGGCAGCGACGACGAGATGGGCGATGGGGCTTTTGCGGGTTGGGTTCATAGGGTTGCGTCCAGTTCCGTAATGAGGCGGCGTAGCTGAGCCGCCGCCCCGACGACCAACATCACAGCTTTTGTCGCTCGTCCTCGGGGTCGTAAAAGGGCAGCGCGGTCACCGCCGCGGTGCTCGTCGAGCCATCGTCCAAGCGCACCTCCACCCGCGTACCGGGCGCAGCCAGATCCGCTTCGACAAAGGCCAAGCCCAGCGGATACCCCAGCGTCGAAACCGGGGCCATGCTAGTCATGCGGCCAGCTATCCACCCGCTCCGCACGATCAAATTGCCCTCCTCGGGCAGTTTACCGGCAAAATCAACCGGCCATCGCACGCCGACGAGCTGACGTCGAGTTGGCCGCGCACCGTGGATTTGCAAGCTGCGCTGGCCGACGAAAAAGCGCTTGTTCTTTCCAATGGTCCACGCCAACCCCGCCTCTTGCGGATAGGTCAGGGCGTCCGTGTCGTGGCCGACGATCAAGTGCCCTTTTTCCAAGCGCAACAGGCGCTGTGCCTCCACCCCAAAGGGCCGCGCCCCGGCCTCCACCAGCGCCCGCCATACGTGTTCCCCTTCCCACGCCGGCACGTGAATCTCGTATCCCAGTTCGCCGACAAAACCCCCGCGCATCACCAGCGCCCGCACTCCGGCCACCTCGCCCTCGCGCACTCGCATGTAAGAGAAAGGCCCCGACCGCAGATCAAGGTCCGTCAATGCCGCCAGCGCGGCGCGGCTGGCTGGACCCGCTACGTTGAACGCCGCCAGTTGCCCGGTGCCATTGCTCAACGTCACGTCCAAGCCCCAGATCGCAGCCCAGCGCAGCATCTCGCGGTAAAAAGCGGCCGCGCCGCTGCTAGTCGTAGTTGCGTAAAAGCAGTCCTCGCTCAGCCGCGCTATCACTCCATCTTCGATCACAACTCCGCTCTCGTCGAGCGCCACGCCATAGCGACAGCGACCCAACGGTAGTTTCTTGAAGCGGCCCATATAGAGGCGTTCTAGTAGCTCACCCGCGTCCGGGCCGCTGATCTGCAATTTGCCCAGCGTACTCACGTCGATGATCCCCAACCCGGCCCGCACCTGCTGCGCCTCCGCCACAATGCACTCGGCGCGGCTGGCGTCGGCGCGGGCATAGTATTCGGGCCGATACCAGTCGCCGGCGTGAGCAAAAACCGCGCCGTGCTCGCCGTGCCAATCGTGAATCGGCGTCCGGCGCATCGGGTGAAAGCGCCGACCCGCCAAATGCCGCAGCGGCACTGGCTGGTAAAAGGGCCGAGCGGTCGTCGAGCCGGTCGCGGCTATGGGGTCGCCGTTGAGATTGGCCAAGATCCGCAGCGCGTTCACGTTGGATAACTTGCCTTGGCTCGGCCCCATGCCCACCGTGCTGTAGCGCTTGAGCAGTTCGCCACTGTCGTAGCCTTCTTGGTGTGCATTGACGAAATCCGCCAAGTGCAAATCCTCGTCGAAATCCACGAAGTTCTTTTTGCTCGGATGGGCGAAAATTGGATAGCTGTGGCTGGCGGCTTCTCGCCCAAGCGGCGGGGACGCGGGCACTTCGCCGGGGCCGTAGCCGGCGTACTGCGCGGCCTCAATCCCAGCGACCCGCCCATCTTCCCGCTGCGCGGCGAGATCGTACACCCCGCGAACGCGCCCGGCGACAAAGACCCCGGCTGGACGCGAATGTGGCACGAGCTGCTCCAGCACCTCGTCGTAGGCAAACTGCACCCCGGCTTGGCTCGGCAGTGCAGCATTGGGCGTCCACCCGACCGACGCGATAAGGCCGTCGCAGGCAATCTCGGTGCCGCGCTGGGCATCTAGGGTGCCATCGGCCGCCAGCGGAGCCACCACAGCACCGCGCAGGCCATTCTTCTGGTCATTCGGCACGGCCTCGTAGACCGCGGACCCACGGTGGATCAGCACCCCGGCCGCGGCCGCTTTTTCCGCGAGGGCCGACGATGCCGCCGCCGAACGCAAATCGGCAATGGCCGCCACCTCAACCCCGGCGTCGAGCATGTCCAGTGCCACCCTATACGCATCGTTGTTGCCCGCCAGCACCACCATGCGGTCACAGGGTTTGACCGCGTATAATTTGACCAACCGCTGAGCGGCCGATCCGAGCAACACGCCCGGCAGGTCATTGTGGCCAAAGACCGCCGGCTGCTCAATCGCGCCGTTCGCATAGACGACGGCCGCGGCGCGCACCTTCGTCATCCGCACCGCGTCGAACAGGGCGACCCAGCCATCGGCGTAGTGGCCGCCGGCCACCGTCCCACAGCGAATCTCGACATTCGGCCGGCCGGCGAGTACCGCGACCAACTCGCGGCAGTCCCCGCCACACTGCCACACCCAACTCCCTCCCAAACGCATTTGTTGCTCGGCTAGCAAAACGCGCACACCCGCTTCCCCCGCCGCCCTTGCCGCTTCCAACCCAGCCGCACCACCGCCCACGACCAGCACGTCGCACCAAGCGCATTCGTTGGGGCTGGCGACGGCCGCTTGGTCGCGGTTGAGCTGGCCCAAGCCGGCGATCTGGCGAATGATCCGCTCGTAAAAGGGGAAAAGCCATCTCGGGCGGTGAAATGTCTTGTAGTAAAAACCCACCGACATGAAGCGTCCCAACGGCTCTAGCCACTTGAGCAGATCGCCTTTTAGCCCGCCGATGGTGTTGACCGCCCGCAGATCCAAGCCCGCTGCCAACGGCTCGCTATCGCCGCGCAGATGCGTGCGCTCGCCGTCCGTAAATAGCGCGTTGGCATCGTGCCCAGCCAAGCTGTACGGCCCGCGCGGCCGATGGTACTTGAAGCTGCGCCCCATCATCTGCACGCCATGGGCCAACAAGGCACTGGCGACACAATCGCCAGCAAAACCACTGAACTTTTCGCCTTCAAAGCGGAATTCAATGGGCTGCGTCCGGTCAATCCACTCCCCGGGCTGTGCGGGCAGGCGGCGCTTCACGCTGGGTCCTCCTCGCCCCACAAATAGGTGCAGACGATTTCGTCGCTAGCCGTGTCGCGCTCGGCGATAAACCAAGTGCTGCTAGCGCTGTGGTACCACCACTCGCGCTGGATGCCCGGCTCGCCGCAGCGGTTGAACACGTAGTCGGCCCACGCAGCGTCATCTGCTTTCTGAGGATCGGGCATGGAGCGCACTGCGCCGCCGAAGACGAATTCCGCGAGCGGACGCGGGCCGTTGATTGGACAGGTGAGAATTTTCATGGGGAATTGGGCATTAAAAGATCAGTGTCCAACGGCTGCCGCTCCCTTCTCGCCGACCAGCGCAAAGTTGTTAAAGCGCGACAAATTAAAGGGGCGGATCAGCGGATGATTCTCGTCGTGGGCGATGGTATGAGCCATGGTATAGCCGCAGACGGGCGTGGCCTTAAAGCCCCAAGTGCCCCATCCCGCGTCAATGTAAAAGCCCACTATCGGCGTCGCGCCCATGATCGGCGCAAAATCCGGGGTCATATCGCACAACCCAGCCCACTGGCGCAGCACTTTGACGTCGGCCAAGCAGGGAAAGAGGTCGAGCAGGTGGCCGGCTAAGCCTTCGGCAAAGTCGAGCGTCGAGCGCATGGACGTCAGTTCGTAGGGATCCAACGAGGCACCAGCGACTAACTCGCCGCGCGAAGATTGACTGACGTACGCGTGCAGACTGGCCGAGACGACAATCGCGTCGAGCCACGGCTTGAACGGCTCGGTGACAAACGCCTGGAGTGGATGCACCACCAGCGGCGAGCGCAGGCCGACCATCTGCTGTATTTGTGGCGTCCAGCCGGCCACCGCGCTGAGCACCTTGCGCGTCTGGATAAAGCCGCGGTCCGTATGCACGCCCACGACCCGACCATCGGCCACTTCAATGTCGGTAACGCCGGTCCGCTGGTGGATTTCAACGCCTTTGCTATCGGCCCCGCGCGCATAGGCCCACGCCACAGCATCGTGGCGGGCAATGGCCCCGGGCGGGTGGTAGAGCGCACCGACGATCGGCGGCTGATGCCCGCCGCAGTTCAGGTCGATCTCGGGGATGGTTTTCTCGACGAACTCCGGGCCGACGACCTCAGAATGGATGCCGAGGTGCTTGTTGATTTCGGCGCGCCAGCGCTGAGTGCGCAGGGCACTCGGCGTGTGCGCCAAGGTGAAGTGGCCGCGCTCGGAGTAAAACAGGTTGTAGTCGAGTTGCCGCGACAAATCGCGGTATAGGTCAACGCTGAACTGGTAAAAGCGCGCCCCCTCTTCCGTCAGATAATTTGAGCGGATGATTGCCGTATTGCGGCCGGTGCCGCCGTGGCCGATGTAGCACTTTTCCAGCACGGCCACATCGCAGATGCCGTGCTCTTGGGCGAGATAGTGCGCCGCCGCTAGCCCGTGGCCGCCACCGCCGATGATGACCACTTCATAGCTGTCGCGCAACCGCTCGGGCGAGCGGAACATGCGCGGCTCGGAGTAATCCTGCGCGAAACCGTATTTGAGCAGTCGGTAGGGCATGACGGGGACGAGAAAGATCAAAGACCGAAGCCCGCGGGCGGCGCATTGCCATAGAGCACCAACCCCGCGCTATCGGGGCCGCGCTCGCTCATGCCTATCAGCACCTCGGCGAACAACGCACCGAGTTGATCCGCCAAGTCGCGTTTTTTTACGTACAGCCCAACAATACCACGCATTGCATACTGGTCATTTAGTACGTGCTTGTTCTACCGCTCGAAGATAGGGTAAATTACACAATCGCTTAGTGTGCAACAAACGCGACGCGACCAATGCACAAACTCAGCGCAATAGCTCTATTCACCAACCTACAAAGGCAGATCAATGACCAAATTTCCGGCCGTCCAAGCCCTCACTTTCGACCTGTTCGGCACGGTCCTCGACTTGGGCGGCAGCCTGACTCCGGCCATCGCGTCCTATCTGCGCGACAAAGGGGCTTCCACAGCACCCGAACACCTGTGGAACCAATGGCGGGTGCGCCAGCGCCTAGAGCAATATCAGGACAATATTCTCCTATTGGGCCACAGCGGCTATTTGGAGACGGTGCGGCGCGCCTTGATTTATGTCTTGGCGTTGGCGGGAATAGACGCGGACGAAGAAGATGTCCCGCGGCTCATGGAAGCCTGGCAGCACCTCAGCCCCTTCGCCGATGTGCGGGCGGCCGGCGAAAAGCTACAGGAGCACTACCGCCTAGTCGCCCTATCTAACGGCGAGGCGGACTTTTTGCACCATCTGGCGACCAACCGCATCGACTGGGACTTTGACCGCATTATCTCGGCTGAAGAAGTAGGAGCCTTCAAGCCACATCCGGGGGTGTACCGCCGGGCCGCAACTTTGCTGGACCTAGAAGTAGGACACTGCATGATGGTTTCGGCTAATTCTTTCGACGTGATGGGGGCGCGGGCCTGCGGCATGAGAGGTGCCTTCGTCAACCGCAACGCCTTGCCTTACGAAGAAACGCCGTACCGACCCGATGTAGAAGTAAGAAATTTCACCGAGCTAGCCGAGGCACTGCTGTGAAGAAACGCGGCCGAAGCAAAAAGATCGAAACCAGACGGAGAATGACATGAGAGACAATTCAACAGACAAGAAAGATAGAACGCCGCTGGTTATTTCTCTCACCAAGGAGGAAACAGCAGCGCAGCGCATGAGTCCCGGACAGCTCAAACAGGCGGTGGAGGCGATCAGGCGAGACGGATGGGTCGTCATCGAAAACGCAGTGCCCCATGAGCCGCTCGATATGCTCCGGGAGAAGATGGATCAAGATTCCAAGGTCTTGATCGCTCGGGCGTTGTGGGGCGGGGCCGGCGGTATCAAAGGTCACCTGCAACAGGGACCGCCTCCGTTTGCTCCCTTTGTTTTTCGCGAGATTGTCGCCAATCCGTTTGTGATTCAAGTCAACACCGCCCTCTTAGGCGAGGGAATTTTCAACAGCTTTTACAACGGAAACACCAATTGTCCCGGCAGCGGCACTCAACCGTTGCATCGGGACGCGCCTCATCTATGGCCCGGTCACGCGCCGGCCCACCCAACCGCTTGCGTGGTGGTGAATATCTCTCCGCACGATGTGACCGCAAAGAACGGGGCGGTGGAGCTGTGGCCGGGCACACATCTGCATACCTTCCCGGAAACAGTGATCGACAAGAAAACCGAAGCGGCGCAAAGGAAGATTTCTCCCCCCGTAAACGGGTGCGCGAAAAAGGGCAGCGTACTCATCCGGGACATAAGACTCTGGCATCGAGGGGTTCCGAATCGCTCGGATCGGCCGCGACACATGATCGCTCAGGTTCAATGTTTCTCTTGGTACAGGAATCGCGGACCGCTGATGTTCAACACCGGTTGCGAAAGGGCTTTTCCCGATGATTGCGGCCTAAATCACAATGCGAAGTTCATTGAAGAGCCGATTGATTATCTATTTCTCAATCGGTCGGGGGCAAAAAGTAGCAAGTAGTGAGTTTCCCTGCTGCGACGCGACGCGATACTCCACCGGGCCGTCCAAACTGGTATTGAACGGCCCGATGCTATCGAATTTAGGTAGCCGGCCGCGTATATAACGCCTCAAACCGATCTTGAGCCTCCCACCCCAAAAGCCGCTTGGCTTTGTCGGGCCGGTATTTGTCGTGCGGCAACCGCGCACAGATAAAGAAATTTTCGTATGGCGACGGCATCTCGGGCGCCCGCAACCCATACAAGAACGCCTCCCCAGCATCTTCCCACGAGGTCGCATATGGATTCACTCCCTGCCCGCGTTCCTCGGGCAAAATTTCCCGCGACCGAAAATGCGTATAGACAAAAGTGAGCACCTCCAAGCCCTCGCGCTCGGCAAACACGCGCGTAATGTGCCCGCCTAAATACTTGCTCACTGCGTAGAGATCGTCGCCTGGATGCAGTGGGATGTCAGCTTCCACTTGGAAGTCGTTCCAATAGTCGGCGTTGTGGTCCAGCGAAGTGTGAAAAGGCCCGGTGTGGATCAGCCTTTTTATGCCGCAGGAGACGCAGGCTTTGGCCACGTTGTACGCACCCACCATGTTGACTTGGAAGGCCAGCACGGGATGCGGCCGCACGACCGACACATTGATCGCCGCGTCCATATCCTCGCAAGCAGCCAGCACTTGCGCGTAGTCGGTAATATCGACGACCCGATTTTCGTGCGGCATTCCCAACACCTCTGGGATCGGCGCTCGGGGACTTTGCGGCGGCGCGGCCGCCACTTCGCTCAGCGGCCGGCGATCGGTCACCCGCAACGTGTAGTGAGCTTTGAGCGCGTCAATCGCCGATGCGCCGACTGGACCACCTGCTCCAAACAACACCACCTTGCCTTCGTTCACCGTTGCCATGATACCCCTTAGGCGAAGCGCCCGCTCGACGCCACGTGCGCCAGCGACCAGTGATGCCCTGCGCGCTGGGCGGTAAGGGCTTGGCACACGGCGGCCACTGCGTCGTCGGCTGTGGTCTCCGCAGCCAATGCGCCGAGGCGCAAACAATGCACTTCGATTTGTCCAGTGCGGGCGATTTCTCGGCCAACCAATTCAGCCATAAGCGGCGCTAACGACCCGGCTTCCGCCCGTGGCAAAGCATTCCACTCCGAATCGACTATATATTCTGCCGGGTAGTCGCGCAGCAAATCGAGATCACTCAGCAGTACCGCTCTCCCAATGCCAACAGCGCAGGCCGCCGTCAGCGCCACGTAGGTCCCCCGCGCCGCGCTATCGAGCACGGCCCCTTCGTCGTCGCCAGCCGGATCGCCGCCCACCGCGTGGACGATGGCTTCCACGCCGGCCAACGCCGGCTCTAATGCCTCGCGCTGAAGCAAATCGACCGGCCGATAGTTAGCTAAGGAACTCGTCTCTTCCGCGCCGAGCGCCACCACCTCAAAGCCCGCGCCCAACTCAGCCGCCAGCAGTGCGCCCCAAGAGCGATCCGCGCCGATTATGGCCACGCGCATAACATATCCTCTACCAAGAAAGTCATCGTGCTGTTCAGAATCACGACACTGTTTCAGTAATATTTCTATCGTCTAAAAAAGCAACAGGCTCTGCTTCTCTGCCATTTTCCCACATAAGGGAATAAAACCAAATGCCACTCTCACCAATGCAGAAATCTGCGGGAGTAAAGGTCATTTTTGAATCCAATGGTAGATCATATTTTTCGGGATTGTATTCTGCCGGCCAGCCGAACGCCTCGCCGATCCATAGCTGTCCTTTGTCGTGGAGCTTTTTCGCAAACACCGCGATGTCTTCGATATTTGGAATGACGACGGGCACAATGGGTACTCGTTCTCCATTTTGCATTTGTATTCTAACTTTGACTGTTGCCACGTTTCGTTTGCTCCTTTAGCCATGCGTCCATGATAGCTTCACGATGGGCCATTAAAATGCCTTTGATTTCGTTTAACTCATGGGGACGGAATCGCCTAGTCCGTGCCAACCCAATTGGATCAACCCAATACTTCGCTTCCTTTCCTTGTTTCCCTACATGAACATGGGGCGGTTCATCAAGATCTGCCTGATAAAACCAAAAACGATAGCCTCGTACTCTTAAAATGACAGGCAAAGCCTACACCCTGAGCACCCCCAAGAGCGATTCGCGCCGATTACTGCCACACGCTTATTTGCTCTTTTTTATAAGAGCTTATTAACGGCTTTGAGACGTCGCCAAACATCCACCGCCGATAATAAGACATTTCCCCTCTTGTTTCGCTTGATGCAAGCGCATCTGCGAATGCCAACAAAACTAAGTAATCCAAGTCATACGTTATATTACACAAGCGCGACTTATAATTCTCAGATATTTCCCTAAACGCATTCTCACCTTGACGACCGCAGTCGTAGAATAGGGTAAGAAGCGATTTACAATAATGCCATATAACCCACTTTTCATTTACATCCTTAGCATTTAGTGAGACAGCCATATCACTCTTAGTAACAGATCGAACCACATCTATCATCGACCGAATATTTTCGGGATCATTGATTGCGAGGTAACAAGCTTGCACGACTTCTTCTTTACGGGGTGATTTATCTTTGATCTTTGCTGTGATCTTCTCACCAAATTCCTTGTTGAGTTTTGCGAAATTCCGAAATAGTTCAGGTGTACTGGCTTCGCGTTCTCGACGTTCCTTCTCAATAAGTTTCTTTATTTTTTCTATATCATCAGGCTCACACTGCAGACTATTTGTCAATTTATTACGCAGTCTCTTGGTCATTTCATCACGTACAGGATCTCCGTAAGGATGGTTCTCTTCGAGTTCGATACGGACCATAGTAGATACATGCTGCCATACCTCAATGCTGTCGCGGTATTCCGCTAGCTTGCGCATTGCCGCGAACCATTGGTTACGATCTGAGGTACAAAGCTCATAAAGTAAAGTATCGGTTATCACGATGCGCCCACCTTGTTCACACATCGTGCGAAGCGGCACACCATCCTTTTTCATACCGCGAATGTAGCTAGCGTCGATGATGATGCGCGGATTAGACGCTTGTCCGTTACTACCAACGCGCTTATCAAGCTGCTTGATTTCGCCTTTCATTGATCTTTGTCTCCTGTCAGCATCCGGTTCCATGTTAAGTCACCGTCAGGAAAAATTGCCCTGTTGTTTTGCCCGCAGTGCCGACACGTAGAGGATTGCGGGAATTAATCGCTTGTAGTTCGCGCCGGTGAGTTTCCAGATTGCGAATAGCCCTGCGCCGATCCAGCCAACAGGACCAATGATTACAGCAATGGCACTGGACATCGTAGTATAAACCGCAAACGGCAGCGTGACACCTATTGCGCCGCTTAAAGCACCCAACGACGTAGAAGCGAGCAAATAGACACCAAAACCCGATAGTTGCGCCGCAGTCAAGGCCGTAAAGATGCTTGTACTTCCGGCCAGCACCTCACCCTTGTCAAATTCTTGGGCTGCTCGTCGCAACTCGGCTTCCATCGCCATTTTCTGATCTGGCGTCATCTTCTCCCAAACTGTCTGCAACACTTTGCGGGCAATCTCAACTTCGAGATCTTCGAGTTTCACTCCGAAATGTTCAATCTCGAGTTTTTCTGCCACTTGACAGACTATCTGGGAATAGGAGGGTTCGCTTCCCCCTAAGTAGCCAAAAATGGATTGGCAGTTCCACCAAAAAGCCTCCGCAATATGATCGGGACGAAGACTCTCTGCCTTAAGTATTTCCGCCAAAGCACCGAGCTCCATTGGCTTTGCTTTGGCGAATATCATGCCAAGCTCTTCTTGTATGGAACTCATTTCAGAAATCTACTTTGACAGTGAGAGTAAACTCTGTTTGTTCACGCACATGGCGATCATAGCCTGTCTCTAGAGAGAGATAGACAGGTATATTAAGGTTAGCTAACACATTAAAATTGCGTTTTACTTCTCTCGTCATGTTCAGATGGAGCTTCCGGCTTGTGAGTAAATTGTTTGGATTTCGGCGCAGGTCAATGAGTGAGCGCATGGCGTCGTCACCCGATAATCCAGTCCGTTTCAGGTGTTCTTCAGCCGCTTGCACATCCGGCGAACCTCCTTGGAGTTTATCGTGCAAGGTCAGCTTGTTACAGAACGAATCCATTTCTTCATTTTTTATTTCAACCCCTCCAGCACCCTTCATAGGTAGGCCACCTTGAAGAGAAACGATTTTCCTATCCTCGGTATTTTTTAACTCAATCTGCTCTACTATAACTTCACGCGCACCCAAGTTCATACATAACGTGGAAAAGTGCAGGTATTTGGCCAGTGCAAAACGTTCCACAGCTTGTATTGAATTTTCGTATATATCCTTATCGAAGGGACTTTGAATCAGCACGGCACCTGGCTGTACAAGCCCGCTGTCAATTAAATCTTGTACGACTGAGTTCGACTGCTTCAAAGAGGAAGGAAGAATTGACACTTCTTCATTGAGCAGGATATCCGCTCCACCCTCTTCATAGCGCAGAGCGTCGATATCTTGCTGGTTCAATACGAGCACAGTTTTGCGACGCTGGGGTTCGTCTGGCCATGTACTATCATCGGTCATGTTGTATCTCCTTGGTATAGTTAGGTGAATGGGTTCTGAGCGAGGCTCTGAGTTCTGCCGCCGCTTCTTGAGTTTTTCCCTTATTCTTTGAAAAGGATTTTGTAGCTCACCCCGAGTACTGTCAGTGCGATCACTAAGCCCCCTACTACCCACAGCACACGAGTAGGACGCAGCGCACGAGTAAAACCCGACTCTATACTTATCATTCCCACCATTGCACGTATCCTGCTTTTTTTTTGCGCCTCTTCTAAAATAGCGTCAACACCGCGACCTGCTATCTCTTGGTTTTTGGGTGAAATGGTTCTTCCGATGCGCTCGGCGAAGCCAACCACGGCTTTGACCACATCTCCAGACCACGATACCGGAGGTGATTCTGGTACACGACCATAGCATACAATCGGCGTAATCCTCCCGGCATCATCCAACTGATCCGGGGGGGTCTCCAAGAGAAACTTATCGTCGAGTAAAAACGCGGTATGAGAGCCTTCAGAGAATACTTGATAGCCGCCCAAAGAAACTTCCGAAATCTGTCGGGCCAGCTCCTGACGTTCGGCCACGTTCCCCTCTGCAAGTGGGCACTGATTTAACTCCATGTGGGTAGGGTCCTGATTGTCCAGTCTTTGAGCGAGAAACGATAGAGAGAGATTTTTCATATTGACTTTCTATCCTTTGTTAATCCGATAGATTAACTGATATACTAAATCTTCCGTCGTATCCAGTGCCTTTAAGCTACCAAATAAGAACCTCACTTTACTACCACCTCCTCCGAGTTTTTCAATCTTTTGAAAAATAGGCATGTTCAGCACTTTTTCCACATAACTCCCGGTTTCATTTTTTGGCAAAGTAGTAAAGTCTGGATCGGTAAGATCGCAGTAGGTTCCAATAATAAAAAGAGGCCACTTCTTAGGTTTGTCCTCTTTCTCAAGCTCGTCCAACCATCTTTTAATTTGACCTATATCCTTCTGGACGCGGTTTTCGGTAGGCTCATGGCTCGCCATGAGTTTATCTACCCGCAGAAGATATAAGACTATGTCCGCCTCGGTGACGACCTCTTTCCAGTCGGGATACACATCAGGAAAACCAGGCAAGTGCTTCAAAGGCGAAATGTTCAACTCTAATTCTCTGAGTTGAAAACGGCGACCGGAAACTTCTTTCGCATAAAGGTCAGCCTTATACTTCCTCGGTATAGAGCCTGTGGTAAGGAAATCAATCAAACAGGTCTTGCCTACCGTACTTTCGCCAAGAACGGCGAATGTCTTGTCCTTGAGCTTTTTCTTTAAACCGCGGATTGTCAATGCTGCTGCTACTGCTGCTACTCCTACTGCTGCTCCTGCTGCTGCTATATATATAGGTATTATAGGCATTGAAGTCTCCTTTACATGCTAAATACGACTCGATTGTCTGCCAATGTAATGTACAAATACAATTCTACCAAGAAAGTTTCTCCGACAAATTGTTAAAAAAGTACTTATCGTCGAGGTATATCAACCGCGCCGTATGTTCCGCTTGGCCGACGTACACCTCCTGCTCGGGCGCTAAACTGCATATCTCGTGGCCGTCGGCAATGAGTGCCACGCGCCGGTCCAAGGTCTCGGAACAGACGCGCAGTCGCACCCGTTTCTCGGCAGGTAGGATCAAGGTGCGCGACGTGAAGTTGTATTCGTTGATGCCGTCGAGCAACATGCAGCGCACTTCGGGCATGACCAGCGGCGCACCCATCGACAGCAACAGCCCGGTGCTGCCCGTCGGCGTACCAACAACCACGCCATCGCCGCGAATGGTGCGGATTTTGGCATCGTCGACAAAGACATCAGTAGAGAGCATCTTGTGGTGCGCCCGCAAGGTCACCTCGTTGAAAACCAGACGCTCGCCGCCGGGGTGGCGGCAAGAAAGCACCAAGCGCTCGCTAACGAAGTACTGGCCATCGACTAAGAGTTGGACGATGCGCGCCAAATCCTTGCGGTCTCCAGCGGTCAGAAAGCCGACGGTGCCGAAATTGATCGCCAACACCGGCCGCTGCGGGAAACGCGCAAAAGCGCGGAGCACCGTGCCGTCGCCCCCAAGCGCAACTATGAGATCCAAATCGGGCGGGGCCTCGCCTCCTTCGATAAAACACACTTCAATCCCATGTACAGCAAAAAGGTCGCGGACCTCGGCGACCGGATAGTCTAAACTTTGGTCGCGCAGCAGGACCCCGACCTTTTTCAGTTCGAGTTGCACCGAAGCCAGCTACTTGGCCCGCGCTTGTTTGCCGGCCTGGGCCTCATAGGCTTTGATCAGCGCCTGCGTCCCCTCTTCGGCGCAACCAGCGCGCTCGACGATGTTGAAAAACTGATGGGCTATGCTCACGGCCGGCAGAGCCAGCTTGACATCGTTGGCTGCCTGCAAGACCAAGCGCAAATCCTTTTGCTGCAAATAGACCATAAAACCCGGGTCAAAATCGCCAGCGGCAATGCGCGGGCCTAAGTTGCTTAGCTGCCAAGAGCCAGCCGCCCCACCGCTGATCGCGTCAATGACCTTTTGCACATCCAAGTCCGAGGTCGCAGCCAGCATCAGGGCCTCGGCCATCGCCATGTTGTTGACCGAAACCGCGATCTGGTTGCAGAGCTTAGTCGTCTGGCCAGCGCCGTTGGGGCCGATCAAGTTGATATTGGTGCCCATAGCTTCAAAAACCGGCAGGCACTCGGTAAAGACCGCTTCGTCGCCGCCGACCATGATCGACAGAGTGCCATTGATCGCGCCCACATCACCGCCGCTGACGGGCGCGTCGAGCATGGACACGCCCCGCTCCTGCAAGGCCGCAGCCACTGCGCGGGTGACTTTGGGCGACACCGTGCTCATGTCGATGACGACCGCGCCCTCTTTCGCTCCGTGAATCGCGCCCGCAGCGCCCACGAGTACGGCCTCCATATCGGGCGTGTCGGTGACAATGCTGATGATGACATCGGCACCGGTCGCCGCCTCTTGGGGCGAGCTGGCGCGCCTACCACCGGCTGCGACGACCTCGTCGACGCGCGGCCGGTCACTGCGGTTGTACACCTTGAGCTGATAACCGGCTTTGAGCAGGTTTTTTGCCATCGGCGCACCCATGATCCCCAAGCCGATAAAGCCAATTTGCGTTTGTCCCGGTGCTGCTGGCATGATTCCTCTCCCATCTAAAACGTGAAAAAGCGATGTCTGTTGTCTTCGATGTCGGCTGTTTTGTACAGGTGCGCGAACCAGTTCTGCAAGGCCTCCTGCTCGCGTTGGGCCTGAAGCTGGGCGACGATTTGCTCGCGCTGCGCGGCGAATTGCTCCTCATCTACCGGCGTCTTCTCCAGCAACTTCAGCAAGTACGCCCCGCGCTTGCTGCCCTCAGCGACCTCAATCACCTCGCTGAGTTGGCCCTCTGCTAAGCGGAAGGCCGCGCCGATCACCGCGTTAGCGCGGCCTAGACCTTCCACTGATTCGGTGCGCATAAAAGCCTCGGGAGCGTGGAACTCCACCTCGGCATTTTGCGCCGCTTGGGCTAAGCTCGCCCCGCCTTCGACTGCTTGCCGCACGGTTTCCAGCCGATCGGCGGCGCGGGCGGCCTTTTTGCGCGCCCGCACCAGCGGCTCGAGCTGGCCCTTTAGCTCGTCTAGAGGCACTGTGCCCTCGGGACGCCTGGCCATTAGCTGCGCCACCCACAGCCCGGAGTCGTCCTCAATGACCTGACTGACGGTGCCAGGCTCCTGTTCAAAAAACCAGTTGACGAGCCACGTGGTGTTCGCGCTGATGCCTGGCACGGCTCGGCCCTCGCGCAGGAAATTCGTCGGCATCGCCTCCGTGCCAGAAGCCGCCAGCGCGGCCGCAAATCCCTCGGCGGCGGCTTGCTCTTGAAACGCCTCAACCGCGCGGCGCAAGCTATCCTCGGTCGCGCGCGAGGGCTGGTGCTTGAGCAGGATGTGGCGGGCGCGTACCTGCTCCTCGCCGCTTTCTTTTTCTAAGTGTTCTTCCACTTTGATCAGATGCCAGCCATAGCGCGTCTGCACTGGCTCGGAAAGTTCGCCGGGGGCCAAGGCAAAAGCCGCTTCCTCAAAGGGCGCGACCATCCGACCGCGACCAAAAAAACCGAGGTCGCCGCCTTGGGCAGCCGAGCCTTCGTCGTCGGAGAGCAACGCAGCCAACTCGGCAAAATCCGCGGCATCCTCGATGATTTCTCGGCGCAGGTCGTCAATTTCCTCTTTGATTCCCAGTGAATCCGCGGCACTGGCAACCTTGGGAAAGTGCGCGTACTCCAGCTTTACTTGCTCGGGATGCTCGTAGGAGGCCGCGTTTTC
Source organism: Candidatus Latescibacterota bacterium (assembly GCA_965116045.1). GTDB lineage: Bacteria > Latescibacterota > UBA2968 > UBA8231 > UBA8231. The sequence goes on from OZ220478.1 coordinate 1,397,345, forward strand.
TTGGTAATAGGCGGCCAAATCTTCATCGGAGACCTCGATCTCGTCGTCGGCCGCAGCGCTGGGAGCAAATGCGTATTCGACGCGCACCTTTTCGTTGGCCTCGGCAAAGTGCTGGTGCGCCTCATTGGGACTCACCTGCACAGTGCCGTGCAGCATCCGCTGTAGCCGACCCTCGAGCAATTGCCGCTCGATCATGCTCTCGATCCACAGGACTAAGGCTTGGTTGTTGGGGTCGCTGAGATTGGCCGGATTGCCGATGAACTGGGCGTACTTGGCCATATCGAACGCGCCATCGGTTTGAAAAACCTCGAATTCGCGCACGGCCGGCAGCGGCTGGTTTCGCGTGTAAAAAGCAATTTCCCCATCGGTCACCTCAAATCCCAAGCGCTCGTATTCTTGATTTAGAATGATCTCGCGGACGTAGTAGTCCCACACCTGCTGCACGAGCAGGGCCTGATCGCCGCGCTGCTCCTGCGGCATCTGGCTCGCTAGCCGCCGCAGCGCCTCTTGGAACTCTTGGAGCGAAATGGTCTGGCCATTTACCACGCCGACCGCATCGCTGGCCGCGCTGGGCCCCGCACCCGAATAGTCGGCACCCCATTCGACGACGATCAAGCCAATGAAGGCGAAGATCACAACCCACAAAACGAGCACCGTCTTTTGGCGCAATAAAGTCATCATAAGCTTCGTACTCCTACTGTCTTGCGTTTTTTTCGTTGGCCTCAGCAGCCAATCGGTTTTTTAGCTCCGCAGGATAGCGGAGCAAACAGGCCGTGCAATGACCGCCGCCCAGATCGACGAGTTGTGGCACGACGCGGGTGCAGATTGCCTCGCGCTCTGGGCAGCGCGGGTGAAAAGCGCATCCCGAGGGCACGGCCGCTGGATTGGGCGCGTCGCCCTCCAAGAGAACGCGCTCCCGTTTAGTCCGCGGATCGGGCGCGGGGACCGCCGCCAGCAGCGCGCGCGTGTAGGGATGGGACGGCTGGCGGTAGAGCTGATCGCGCGCCGCCACTTCGACTACGCGCCCCAAGTACATCACGGCTACCCGGTCCGAAATGTGGCGCACCACGCTCAAGTCGTGGGCAATAAACATATACGTTAGGCCCAAATCGCGCTGTAGGTCTTGCAGCAAATTGACGATCTGGGCCTGCACCGAAACGTCGAGTGCAGACACGGGCTCGTCGGCGACGATAAACTGCGGCCGCACTGCCAAGGCGCGGGCAATGCCAATGCGCTGGCGTTGGCCGCCGGAAAACTCGTGCGGGTAGCGCCGCACACTGGCCACCGACAACCCGACCATCTCCAGCAACTCTCCCACCTGTTCGGCCAATTCGGCGCGCTCGGCTAGGCCGTGGACCTTCAGGGCCTCGCCGATGATGCCGCCCACCGTCATCCGCGGATTGAGCGACGCATACGGGTCTTGGAAGATGATCTGCATATCCCGCCGCTGTTGCCGCATGGCCTCTTTGCTCAACTCCAATAAGTCAACCCCGGCAAAGCGCACCTGCCCGGCGGTAGCTTCAATTAGCCGCAGCATGAGCCGACCCAGCGTGGTCTTGCCACAGCCGCTTTCGCCGACTACGCCCAAGGTCTCGCCGCGGCCAATCGCCAGATCGACCCCATCGACAGCCTTGACGTGGGCCTGCACCCGGCCCCAAAACCCGCGACGCACGGGAAAGTATTTTTTAAGGCCCTTGACCTCGACCAAGGGCGCAGTTTCGCTCATCCGTCCCGGGCCTTCCAGCAGCTCGTCCAGTGCCCGGCCTCGACCTCTTCCAGCGGCGGCGCTTCGGCCCGACAGTGGGCGTCGGCCAGCGAGCAGCGCGGAGCAAAGCGACACCCCGGCGGAAAGACGCGGGCGTCGGGCACCACGCCCGGGATGATGTCCAATCGCTCCTGCTCGGCGTCTAGCCGCGGGATCGAGCGCAGCAAGCCGCGCGTATAAGGATGCCTCGGGTGGGTAAATAGCGCCTCGGTTTCCGCGTATTCGACGATTTGGCCGGCGTACATGACCGCCACTTGGTCGGCGGTCTCGGCGATCACCCCGAGGTCGTGCGTGATCATCACAATCGCCATTTGCAGCGATTCTTGCAGCGACTCCAACAGCGCGAGGATCTGCGCTTGGATCGTCACGTCGAGCGCTGTGGTCGGCTCATCGGCAATCAACACGTCTGGATTGCAAGACAGCGCCATGGCGATCATCACCCGCTGGCGCATCCCACCCGATAGCTGGTGCGGATATTCGTCGATCCGCTGTTCGGGCGCTGGAATCCCCACCAATCGCAGCATCTCAATCGCCCGGGCGCGCGCTTCCGGCCTAGGGACCTGCTGGTGTAGGACCACGGCCTCGGCAATCTGAAACCCGCAGGTCAGTACCGGGTTGAGGCTGGTCATCGGCTCTTGAAAGATCATCGCGATGTCGTCGCCGCGCACTTGGCGCATCTCCTCTTCGTCCAGCGCCAGCAAATCGCGCCCCTTGAGCAGAATTTGTCCGTCTTCAATGCGGCCCGGCGGCTCGGGCACCAGACGCATGATCGAGAAGGCGCTGACGCTCTTGCCACAGCCGCTTTCGCCGACCAGCCCCAGCGTCTGGCCCCGCCCCACGGCAAACGACACCCCATCAACGGCGCGGGCGACGCCCTCTTCCGTATGAAAATAAGTCCGCAAATCGCGAACTTCTAACACCGGATCATGCGCGATCATGCGCTGTCCTTTTCCCAAGCCGTAGCTCGGCGCATCTCATCGGCGGCCAGCTCCCCCCAGCGCATTGTTGCGCCGAGTTGACGCCTAAAGCCCTCAACCAAGCAAGCGACCAACTCGGCTCGGTCGATGGGCCGCCCCATACAGGTCTGCAAATCCGTGCTGTGTGCTCGCATATGCCGGGTCCATTTTTGCCGTGCGTCCTCGTCAATGTGGAGAAGTTGCGGCAGCCGTTGGTGGGCCTGGCCGAGCAAAATGGACCCGTGTTGCAGCAAGCGGCGTCCGTAGCGCCGCTGCGCACTGCCGACCATCTTGCGCTGCTGGCACTTGAGCTCCCAGCGCGCCGTGCTGCCAAAACAAGGCCCCGCCCGCAAACCGCCCGCGCAACGACCTGCTCTTTCCAACTCGACCGGGGCCCCGAAAAGCCGCAGCCCCTCGGCCAAGCACGCGCCGATCTTGCGGTGCGTGGCCTCTATCCCGCCACCCGAGACCAACCCCTCGGCGACGCAGACGACGCTATAGGTCAATTCCTCCCAGTGCAACACCGCACGTCCTCCAGTGGGCCGGCGCACCACGTCAATGCCGAGTGCGCGACAGGCTTCGACATTGGCCTCGCGCTCGGGCTGCTGGTTCCAGCCGCAGGACACAGCCGGCGGGTTCCAGCCGTAAAACCGCAGTACCGGACCGCGCGCCGCATCCGCGGCGAGAGCTTGATCGACGCCCATGTTGTACGCACCACAATTCGCGCCCGTATCGACGACGCGCCAAGCAAGCCCCATTAGAGCATGTCCAGATTCTCAAGCGCGTCCTTGGCCGCCATCTGTTGTGCGTCCTTCTTGCTCCGCCCTTGGCCCCAACCCATGCGCTGGCCAGCGATGCACACCTCGACGCTGAAGATCTTGTCGTGGTCTAGCCCATGCTCGGCCTGCACCGAGTAACGGGGGCTGCCATTGCCCATGCTGTGCGAGTATTCGTGCAACCTGCCTTTGAAGTTGAAGTTCGAGTCCGGTTGGACTATTTGGTGAAAATCCGCCAGTACCACGCGCCGCACACAGGAGCGGGCAGCCTCTAAGCCACCGTCGAGATAGATCGCCCCAATCAGCGACTCTAAGGTGTCGCAGAGGATCGACGGCCGCTGGCCGCCGCTGGCTTCGTGCTCGTCCTCACTCAGCAGCACAAAAGAGCCGATCCCAAGGCGAGCCGCTTGATGCGCCAGCGTCTTGCGGTTGACTAACTGAGACTTCATCTGGGTCAACTCCCCTTCGCCCTTGTCCGCAAAGCGGCGAAAGAGATAGTCGGTGACCAACAACTCCAACACGGCGTCGCCGAGAAATTCGAGCCGCTCGTTCGACTCAATGCGGTCGCGGCCTTCTTCAGCGTACACATACGATCGATGCTTGAGGGCTTTGACCAACAAATTCGCGTCCTTGAAGTGGTAGCCCAACAGCTTTTCAAGCGCGTACTGCCAATCCTCGGTACGCGCTTGTGGGTCGCTCGTCGGTTTGTAGCTCATCTGCCTAATGCCCGAAGTGAAAACCTCGTTTGCACGGGGCGTACTCGGGGCGTGCTGGGGAATACGTCAGCCGGTGAAGCGACCAAAGACCAGTGCCACGTTGTGGCCGCCAAAGCCAAAGGAATTGTTGAGGGCATAGTTCACCTGCACGCGGCGCGCTTCATTGGGCACGTAGTCGAGATCGCAGTCGGGGTCGGGGTGCTCGTAGTTGATCGTCGGCGGCAGCACCCCGCTTTTGAGCGCCATGATGCAGGCGATGCTCTCGATGGCCCCGGCGGCACCCAACAAATGCCCAGTCATTGATTTAGTCGAGCTTACCGCCATGCTATCGGTGTGGCTGGCGAAGACCGTCTTGATCGCCGCGGTCTCCTGCTGGTCGCCCATGGGCGTTGAGGTGCCGTGGGCATTGACGTAGCCGATGTCGCTCGGGGCCAAGCCTCCGTCCTGCAGGGCGATGCGCATGGCCCGCACCCCGCCCTCGGCCCCGGGGGCCATCGCCGTCTGGTGATAGGCGTCGGCCGTAAAACCCAACCCGAGGAATTCGCCGTAGATTTCGGCCTCGCGCCTTTGCGCGTGCTCCAATTCCTCCAAGATGATGGCTCCGGCCCCCTCGCCGAGCACGAAGCCATCGCGCTCGCGGTCAAAGGGCCGACTGGCCCGCTCAGGCTCGTCATTGCGCGTCGATAGGGCCTTGGCCGAGGAAAAGCCGGCCATGGAAATGGGGGTGATGGCTGCTTCCGAGCCGCCGGTCACCATCACATCGGCTTCCCCGTACTGGATTTTGCGCGCCGACTCGCCGAGGGCGTGGGCTGCCGACGAACAGGCCGACACCGCACCGTAGTTAGGCCCTTTAGCTCCCAAGTCCATAGAGATCATGCCCGGGGCCATGTCGGAAATCATCATGGGCACGTAGAACGGGCTGATGCGCCTGGGGCCTTTCTCCAGTAGGACGGTGTGCTGCTCTTCGTGCGTCTGAATCCCGCCGATGCCCGAGCCCCAAATGACGCCCACGCGCTCGGGATCAACCGCTTCCATGTCGAGCCGGGCGCGGGTAGCCGCCTCCCTAGCCACGCAGATTGCGTAGTGCGTAAAGGCGTCGTTGCGGCGCACGTCCCTGCGCTCCAGAACCGCCTCCGGGTCGAAATCCTTGAGCTCGGCCGCGATCGTAGTCCGGTGTTGGGAAGTATCGAACTTGGTGATCGGACCGACCCCAGAGCGGCCGGCGACAAGCGCGTCCCAGAAGGCCGATAGGCCGTTGCCATTGGGCGCTAGGACCCCCAAGCCCGTGACGACGACTCGTCGCTTCTGTACGAGAGCTTGGCTCACGCCTTGCTATTTTCTTCTAGATATTTAATCGCATCGCCTACGACCGTTATCTTCTCGGCGTCTTCGTCTGGAATGTCGATCCCGAATTCCTCTTCAAAGGCCATAATCATCTCGACGGTATCGAGCGAGTCAGCGCCCAAGTCGTCGATGAAAGACGCTTGGGGATTTACTTGATCCTCGCTCACGCCGAGTTGCTCGACGACCAAGTCTGTCACGCGCTCTTCAATAGAAGCCATAGTGTATTCCTCTTGGGATAGGAGTAAACGTTTTACCGCTGTGCGGTCTCACAAGTAAGGGTCTAAATATAGGTAATGAGCAAAATTTTAATACCCAAATTATATGGCCATGCCGCCATCTACGGACAAGACTTGACCGGTGATATAAGCGGCCTGCTCCGACGCGAGGAACGCCACGGCGTGGGCCACATCTTCCGGCGTCCCCGCTCGCCTCAGCGGCACTGTGGCAATCATCTGCTCCTGCTGCTGTTGGGTCAAGCCGTCCGTCATGCCCGTTTCCGGCACCAAACCCGGGGCCACGGCATTGGCGGTGATCCCGCGCGAGGCCAGTTCCCGCGCCAAGCTCTTGGTCAGGCCGATCAATCCAGCTTTGGACGCGGCGTAATTGGCTTGGCCGGCATTGCCGAGCAGCCCCACAACCGAAGTGATGTTGACGATCCGCCCGCCGCGGGCTTTGAGCATGGGCCGCACGGCCGCTCGGACGCAGTTAAAGGCCCCCTTGAGATTGATCGCCAAAACCGCGTCCCAATCCTCTTCCGGCATCCGCATCAGCAAATTGTCGCGGGTGACGCCGGCGTTGTTGACCAGCACATCCAACCGGCCCAACTCCGCAATCGTCGCAGCCACCAGCTCAGCCGCCTGCTCGGCGTCGGCGACATCGGCTTGGCGCACCAAGCAACGGCGGCCCAGCCCTTCTATGGCCGCTGCCACTTCGCCGGCCCCTGCCACATTGCGAGCGCAGATGGCCAAGTCGGCCCCCTCTTCCGCCAAGCGCCGGGCAATGGCCCGGCCAATGCCGCGCGACCCGCCCGTTACCAAAGCGACCTTTTCGTCCAAAAGCCCCATGCTATTCCAATCCTTTTGCCGCAGCGATTTCTTCCGCGGTGCCCGCCAAGGCGACCGCCAGCTTCGGCGCAGTGCGGCGCGCCAGTCCTCGCAGCACTGCCCCCGGCCCTACTTCAAAAGCGCGATTAATACCCATCGCCGCCAGCCGCAGCATGGTCTCGTTCCAGCGAACCGGAGCGGTCATCTGCTGGACTAGGTGCAACCGCAGTTTTTCTGGGTCTTCCACGGGCGCAGCCGAGACATTGGTCAATACCGGCACGCGGGGCCGCGCAAAGGACGCCGCCTGTAACAGCGACTCCATTTCCACGGCCGCCGCCGCCATAAGCGGCGAGTGAAAAGCTCCACTGACAGCCAATTCGACGACGCGCCGAGCACCCGCTTGAGTGGCCAACTCGCTCACCCGCGCCACCGCCGCCCGTTCGCCCGAGACTGCGACTTGGCCTGGCGCATTAAAATTGGCGGCTACTGCGATCCCCGCCGCCTGTTGGCACAAGGCTACGACGCGGTCGTCGTCCAGACCGATTACCGCTGCCATCGTCCCCGGCCTATCGCGGCCGGCCTCCTGCATTAATCGGCCGCGAGTCCCCACCAGCGTCAGGGCCTCGGCAAAGGAGAGCACACCGGCTGCCACCAGCGCCGAGTACTCCCCGAGACTGTGGCCGGCTACGGCCACCGGCTGTAGGCCAGCCGCAGCGAGCAACTCGTTGGCAGCCACGCTGTGAACGAAGACCGCCGGCTGCGTAACGTTGGTTTGCGCCAGTTGCTCGGCCGGCCCCTCAAAGCACAGCGCACTGAGCGAAAAACCTAGCACTTCATCGGCCTCGGCAAAGCGCGCCCGCACCGACTCGTGCTGCTCGTAAAGATCGCCGGCCATACCCACAGCCTGCGAACCTTGCCCGGGAAATAAAAAGGCGTATTTACCCATCTTAGGGCCCCCAGCGGAACAAGACGCTGCCCCAAGTGAGGCCACCACCGACGCCGGTCATTAGCACCAAGTCGCCGCGCTCCAACCGGCCTTGCTCGACGGCTTCTGCCAAGGCAATGGGAATCGTCGCGGCCGTGGTGTTGGCGTAGCGGTCGATATTGATCATCACTTTTTCCGCGGGCAGCTCCATGCGCTGGGCGGCGGCGTCAATGATGCGCTTGTTGGCTTGGTGGGGCACGAAGAGCTTGAGGTCTGCGCCCGTCAGCCCGTTGCGCTCCAACATGCTGACTGACACTTCGGCCATTTTTTCTACGGCAAACCGAAATACCGTGCGCCCCTCTTGGCGGATGTAGTGCATGCGCTGATCGACCGTCTCGTGCGAAGGCGGATGCAGGCTGCCGCCACCTTTGATGTGCAGGCATTCGACCTCGGCCCCATCGGCGTGCAGCTCAAAGTCAATCATCCCGGCTGGGTCCTCGCCGCGCTCCAGCAACACCCCGCCGGCCCCGTCGCCAAAGAGCACACACGTCGTGCGATCCTCAAAGTCGAGGATGCTGCTCATTTTGTCGGCCCCAATGACCATCACCCGGCGATGCGCCCCGCTTTCGATAAACTGCGCGCCGGTCGCCACGGCAAAGACAAAGCCAGAGCAAGCGGCCGACAGATCGTAGGCCGAGACCCGGCCAGCACCAATGGCGTGTTGCACCAAGCAGGCCGTGGCCGGAAAAATCATGTCGGGCGTAATGGTCGCGACGATGATTAGGTCGAGGTCGGCAGCGTCAATGCCACGGCGCACCAACAGCTCGTGGGCCACGGCACTAGCCATGGTGGAGGTCGGCTCATCGGCTGGCAAAAAGCGCCGCTCGGCAATGCCAGTGCGCGAGCGGATCCACTCGTCCGAGGTATCTACCAACCGCTCTAGATCGGCGTTGGAAACCACCTTATCGGGCAGGAAGGACGCAGTCGCCGTAATGGCCGCACGGAATTTTTTGCCCTCTTTAGTCACGCAAGCATCCGCCCTGAGCAGCCTATACTTCAGGTTCGATGTATTCGCGGCCGCGATAGAAGCCGCAGCTCGGGCAGACGCGATGGGGCAGGGCGGGCTGTCCGCAGTGGGAGCAAGTAGTCCTCGCCGCGGCCTTGATCTTCCAGTGAGTGCGCCGCTTGTCGCGGCGGGTGCGTGAAATTCTCCTCTTAGGTACTGCAGCCACGGGGGACTCCTCTCAAGAACCTTCTTTGGGTTGCGAAAATTCGATCTGCGCGAGCGCGGCCCAACGCGGGTCCACGGCTCGTTCCTGTTCAGCGGTGGGTTCGTCGGCCTCTTCTACTCCGCAGTGCGGGCACCGACCATCGGCGTCCGGGGTGGGTATGCGCATCGGCAAGTCCAAAATCACGGCCTCGCGGATGTACGCACACAAATCAACCTCGCGCGTCCCGGGATCGACGATCTCGATAAACCCGTCTTTTTCGGCCGACGCCAGTTCTTCGGGGCTAGCTTGGCGGCGCTGCAAAAGCAAGCGAAATCGCGCTGTGATCTCTTCTTGCACGGCCTCTAAACAGCGATAGCACTCGCCCGCGATGCGGCAGGTAACGACCCCGTCGAGCCGGAAATTGTCGAGCGCCCGCCGCACCTCGACGCGGGTTTCAACAACGACCGGGAAGGCGAAAAACTCGTCTTTTAACTCCAGTTCCTCGGCACCCAACTCAAAGGTGAGCGCATTCGGCCCCTCTGCGAGGTCGTCGAGTACTAGCAAGGCGCTCATGGGATTGTTCAGTCGGCAAAGAAAAACGCGATCTCGGACTTGGCGTTGGCCGCTGAGTCCGAGGCGTGGACGGCGTTGCACTGCACGTCCGTGCCAAAGTCGCCGCGGATTGTGCCGGCCGGGGCCTCGGTGCTGTTGGTCGGACCGATAAAATCGCGCAAATGCGCCACCGCGTCGGCGCGTTCTAGCACCATCGGCACCGCTGGCCCGGAGGTCATAAACTCCACCAATTCGCCGTAAAAGGGTCGCGGCCGATGCACGGCATAGAAGGCGCGCGCCTGCTCGGCCGATAGCTCGACCATGCGCAGGGCGCGCACCACAAATCCCGCGCCCTCGACGCGGGCAATAATCTGGCCGATGGCGTTTTTGGCGACCGCATCGGGCTTGACGATCATCAACGTGCGTTCCATAAAATAATATTATTTCCTCGGTGAGTGCGTTACATAGTCAAACAAAATTTTGAAAGATAGGAGCGAATCGGTTTTGTGTCAATGGACGACCCGCGCGACAAAATGCCCTAAGTATAGCTTCTATAATGAGTTCGGCCCACGTTTTCTTGACAGGGTAACGCGCCGCTGCTAGATTGGCCAAGGCCATGAATCATCCGCTGTTAGCCGAAGAAGGCAAGGTCATCCGCGACCCGGTTTGGGGCTACATCCACGTCCCCGATCCCGTCCTCGCCCTCGTCGATACGCGCGCCTTTCAGCGCCTGCGCAACATCACCCAGCTCGGCTACGTGCAGCTGGTGTACCCAGGCGCGCGCCACTCGCGCTTTGAGCACTCGCTGGGCGTCTATCACTTGGCCAAGCGGTTTTTGGCCCGCCTGCTCGACTCGGCTCCGCCCCTCGTGCTGAGCGACGAGGATGTGCGCGTCTTCATTGCCGCCACTTTGCTGCACGACATCGGCCACTACCCCTTTTCGCATACCCTCGAAGAGCTAAGGCCCTTCTTCATGCGGCACGAAGAGGGCGCACGGCAGATTATTGAAGACCAAAACGGCGAGCTCTACCAGACGATCGCCGATAAATTCCAGCTCGATCCCGTGCGCGTAGCCAACGTAATCGACTACCAAAACAGCGGCCGCGCCGTTCCCGCCGCGGACCTGCTGCTGGCCAATATCCTCAGCAGTGCCCTCGATCCCGACAAAATCGACTACCTCCTGCGCGATTCCATGTTCTGCGGCGTGCCCTTCGGCGAAAGCGTCAACCGCGACCGCCTGATCGCCTCAATCAAGTTCGACCCTGAGCGCCAGCGGCTGGCCATCACCAGCAAGGGCGTCTCCGCGGTCGAAGCCCTCGTCTTTACCAATTACCAAATGTACCGCAACGTGTACTGGCATCACGGGGTGCGCTCGGCATCGGCCATGTTCAAGCGCGCCGTGCAAGAAATCCTCCTTCACTCGCACAATCAGCTCGACTTCGCCGATTTCCACCGCCTCACCGAAAGTGGGCTGATCGCTCGCCTCCAGCGCGAGCAGCAGCGCTTAGGCCTAGAGCCGTCCGCCCAACTCCTCGAAGGCACGATCCACCGCCGCCTCTACAAGGTCGGCGCCGTCATCCACCCCAGCGAGCGCACCCAAGCCCTGATGCACCGCCTCGACTTTCTCTTCCGCCATCCCTACAAACGCCGCGCCAAAGAAATCGAGCTTTGCCAAGTCTTCGGCCAGCAGTTTGGTCGTACGCTCCAAGGCCACGAGATCCTCATCGACATCCCCAGCTTCAACAAAACCCCCGAAGTCGATCTCAGGGTCTTCTACGGCCGCACGCTCCCCGCCGACAAGACCGACCCCCTGACCTTTGCCGATCCAGAGGTCTCCCGTCTGCGCGATTCGCTACTGCACAACTTTGAAGACCAAGCCAAAATTTTCCGCATCTTCTGCGTCGACGACCCGGCGCTGCGGGCATGGGTGGGCAAAGAGGCCAAGCAGTATCTCCGTTGAGACCCTAGGGGATACCGAACGCCGCCCTAGCTACGGCTCCTTGACAAAGCGGCCACAAAAGGCTTCTTATCATCCCAATCCGCAAGTAGCCCAATAGGAGCACAGGTGATGGCACAAGCAATGACAGAGCGCGAGGTCGAGGCCGTCCTGCGGGAGGTCACAGACGAGGAGGTAGCTTTCTACCACGAATATGGCTGGGTTATGATGCCGCGGCTGGTCGCGCCAGAGTTCGCCGCCCAACTCTTGGGCGTCGGCCGGGCGTGGGCCGATCGCCACGGCCAAAAGATTGGGCAGGGCAAGCCGATGGCCGGCCTCGCTCGCGACCAAGAGACCGAGCCGTTTCGTTCATTTATGTTTAGCGAGCGCATGGCAAAAAACGCGACGCGCCTCGTCAACAGGCAGCGGCTCAAGGGCGTGGACATTCCGCTCCGCTACCGCATAGATATCCTCCTAAAAAAACGCCCCGGAGCAACCGGGTCCACCTATCACCAAGACTCGTCCGAGCATGGCTCCGACCGAGTCGGCGAGCTCCAGTTCTGGCTGGCGCTGGCAGAAGTCACCCCCGAGATGGGCGCCATGCGGTTCGTTAGCCGTTCCCATCGCGAAGGGCCGCTGGGTTCGGTGTTCAACGACGACCGGGGCGACCTGCTCGAGCAGTTCCCAAATCTGACGTCCGCGCTGGAGCTCTCGCCGCCCTTGCACTACCAGCCGGGCGACTGCACCGTACATCACGGCTACACCGTCCACGGCGGCCCGGACAACACCACTGACAAACCGCGCTGGTCCTACCTCTTCTCGTACAGCCCGGCCGACACCCGCTACTGGAACGGCAGCGCCGCCAACTGGGGCAGTGAGCGGAAGCGCCTGAACGACTCGGACAATCCCATCGTGCCGACCCAGACCTGACCATGAATCTCGAAGGGCACGTCGCAGTCGTCACCGGCGCCAGTCGCGGCGTCGGACGGGCCATTGCCAACGCACTGGCCGCGCACGGCCTAGCCGTCGCCACCGTCGCGCGCCGCTCGGCGCAATTTACGGCCGATGTCTCAAACCCGGCGGATGTTGATCGCCTCAAAATCGCGGTCGAAGCCCAGCTCGGCCGGCCCACCGTGCTCGTCAATGCCGCTGGGGTCTTCGGCCCCATCGCCCTCGTAAAGGACAGCGACCCCGAGGCATGGGTCGAAACGCTTATGATTGATGCGGTGGGGCCTTATCTCGTGTCCCGCGTGTTCCTAGACGGAATGCTGGACGCAGGATGGGGCCGGATCGTGAGCCTTTCGTCTGCGGCGGCGCTGCACACGCCCGGGCGGCTGAACAGCGCCTACGGCACGGCGAAAGTCGCTCTCAACCAGTTCACCCGCCACCTTGCCGCCGAGTTGGTCGGGACGGGCGTCACGGCCAACGTCATCCATCCCGGCGACGTCAAAACCGCGATGTGGGCGGACATCCGCGACAAGATGGGCCGCGTCGGCGAGCGCGGCTACGACGACTGGGTGGCCTGGGTGGAGCAAACCGGTGGGGATCCGCCGGAGAAGGCGGCCCAGCTCGTAATCGACATCATCGAGAGCAACGTCAACGGGCGCTTCCTCTGGATCGACGATCCGCTTCAGACTCCGATCCCGAGTTGGGATTAAGCACCGGAAAATGCGCCTCCACTATCCCCCTCTCTACCTGCGCCCCAACAGCGAGCGCACCGTGCGCAACGGCCATCCATGGGTCTTCTCCGGCGCGGTCGAACGCCCGCCCCGAGATGCCGGCACCGGCGATATCGTCGATGTCTTTGACGCGCATGAGCGCTTTGTCTGTCGCGGATTCTACAACCCGCGCTCGCTGATTCGCGTGCGCAGCCTCACCCAAGACCCCAGCTGCCCCATTGACGCGACCTTCTTCACCGAGCGCATCGCCCAAGCCATCGCCCTTCGCGGCCGCGCCGATCTATCCGCCCACACCAACGCCATGCGCCTAATCCACGGCGAAAGCGACGGCCTACCCGGCCTAATCGCCGACGACTATGCCGGCTACCTAGTAGTGCAATTCCACACCGCCGGCATGGAAAAGCAACGCGCCGCCATCCTCGACGTGCTCCAATCCCTGCTCGCCCCCCGCAGCCTGTACGAACGCAGCGATGTGGGCACGCGCCGCGCCGAGGGGCTCGACGACCGGCCCACCGGCCTGCTAGCCGGCGAAGCACCGCCCGAATTGGTCGAGATCGCGGAACACGGTACGCGCCTCTACGCCGACCTCTATCGCGGCCAAAAGACCGGCTTTTTTCTCGACCAGCGCGCCAACCGCTTCTATCTCCAGCAACTCGCCCGCGGCCAGCGCGTCCTCAACCTCTTCTCCTATTCGAGCGGCTTTTCCGCCCACGCTCTCCAAGGCGGCGCATCCCGCACCCTCGACGTCGATATATCGCCTCAAGTCGTGCCCGCCGCCCGCCGCACGCTCGACGCCAACCGCCCCCAAGGCACCCACGCCGACCTGCTGATCGCCAATGTCTTTCCCTTTGTCGACGAACTGGCCGAGCGCGGCCCCCGCTACGATATCGTCGTCTGCGACCCGCCCTCGCTGATGCGGAAACGCAGCCAGTACAAACAGGCCATGGGCGTCTATACCAAACTCAATCGCAACGCCTTTCGCCTCATAACCGACGGCGGGCTGCTGGTGACCGCCTCGTGCTCGGCGCGCATTTCCCAAGAGGACTTCTTCCAAATCGTCCGTCGCGCCGCCGCTGGGGCCCGCGTCCGCACCCGCATCCTCGCCTACAACCTGCACCCAGCCGACCATCCAATAGACCCAGCCTTCCCCGACGGACGCTACCTCAAGTGCATCTTTGCCCGCGTCGCTCGCTCTGCTTGACGCAGTTGGGCAAAGCAAAACACACTCCGTCCTTAGCACGGCAGTGAACTCCCGGCGTGTAGCTTCCGGGCATACAGACGTACGACGAAACGCTCATCTCGCTCAAGCAGGTCGGGTTCTGTGCCGTTGTGTTCCATCATGCCTTTGACGATCTTCCGCGGAATGCCCATTCCCATGTGCTCCAGATAGTGGTAGTCCCGCATGACGTCTTTGAGAACTTGGTTTCGTGCGGCCCGAGTACCTGCTCTCATACGCGCCGGCGTTATCCCGTTTGGAAGCCGACCCGGAGAGACGATCTCCAGCCTGTCGCTATATATCGCCAGCTCGATATCCGTGCTTGTGAGCAGGTAGTCGCGGTGAATTAGCGCATTCACTATAGCCTCGCGAAGCGCATCGGACGGATACACCGGCCGCTCCATCCGTCTCCCACCTTCCAACTCGACGGTCCCGCGCGTGTTGCGCTGTATGAAGTTCAGCGCCTGTTCGACCAGTCCGTTCTCAACAACTCCATCGCCTCTGGCGCGCAGTGGCGTCATAGGGCCGCGTATGGCCGTGCGCTCCTGTGCGTCATAGTCTTGCTCCGTTCCCGGATACGCGACAGCGTCTATCCCGGCATGTGGAAGAAACCGATTCGGCGTCTCGCCAAACAACAGCATGCCAGCTACGGTCACGCCTTCTTCGGTCATTATCTCGGTATTGACCAGCAAAGACTGCCACCCATCTTCATCATTGTCATCGGGTACGTCCTGCTGGCGGATGTCACCGAAATAGTTTCCCAGCCGCCGCCGGTCCAAGTGGGCGGGCTTTGCGCCTGATACCGGCCGCAATTCGGCGCGCATAGTGCCTCGTTGCTGAAACAAGCGGGCAAGCTCTTCTTGGCTTGCTTCGCGGCTCTGCGTTCCGACGCGCATCAGATACCTGTTGCTGTTACTGTGCCAGAGCGCGTGGACGTCATAGCCGCGGGGTACGCGCACAATCGCAACGTCCTTGCCCTGTTCGAGGCCGCGGATCACTTCAAAGAAGGGCACGATCGCCGGCCTAATTTTGTCGCGGCAGACATTCATCACCCACTCTTCGAGATCGGCGCGAGTCAGTCCCGAAACTGTTCCGTCATCCTCCACCCCGAGCAGCACCATGCCGCCGGCCAAGTTCGAAAAGGCAACAAGTTCCTTCGCTAAATCTCGGGTGCTGAGATCGTCCCTCTTGAATTCCACACCAGAATTCTCGCCGGTCGCCAAGATCTCCAACAGTTCGGTTCGCGTCGTCATGCCTCAAAATCCGTATTTGGATCGACGCGCCTCAAACGCGGCCTTACCGCCTTCGAGGATTTCCTCAACCAACTCCCGCACTGGGCCAGCGTCGATCGAGCCCATGTGTTCAGGCGTTATCTCGGCCTGGCCGCCTCCAGCTTCGCCGGTCGCCGAGAGCCCGAGAATCAGGTCTGCGTCGCCGAGCACCGGGATGTTGGCATTATGCGTCGAGAACACGAACTGACGACGCCGCTTTTCCTTGCGCATGATCGGCACGATTCCCTCGGTAATGAAACGGTTGTCGAGATCGTCTTCTGGTTGGTCAATGACAAGCGGCGCTTCGGACTCCAAAAGCAGGAGCAGCAGGACGGCCGTGGCCTTCTGACCGGTGGAAAGCGCTTGCAACGTCTGCCACACCGGCGGCTCACCTTCTGGCGCGGTGTTCAGTTCAATCTCGGTTGTCGCCGGCAGATCGAGTTCCTCCATTCTCATGAACAAGTCGCAGTCGGCCTGTGCAATCCGCTCCGCTGCGCCGGGCGGCAGGTCGTAGTGCTTTATCAACGACTCTTTGCCTTCCCGACACCGCCGCGCCAGTTCGCGCAGTGATAGCTGGTCCTGCGACTTCAAACGGTCAACCGCTGCGTTGAGATTGCCGCCGACCTCGTCGCGCAGAAGCTGTTCCAGCCGATCGCGGTCCCCAGCCATTGCGACTTTGACCTGAACTCGGTTATGCAGCTCATGCGACACCTGTTGCGCCGCTGTCTCGATTTTCCCGTACTCGCTGACCTTGATGTCTTCCCATTCCACCAACAGGTTGTGTCGCTCCGCTTCGTGAGCGGCAAGGTCGCGCTGCAGATTCTCGGTCTTGTCCTTGAGCGGTCGCAGTTCCTCAATCTGCTGTCGGAGCTGGATAAACTCCGCGCCGTCGATTTTTGATTGCTGAAGCTTCCGCAGGAGTTTCTCGTAGATTTCTTCGATCGCTGTTCGGCGTGTGTTCCAGTGCGCTTCCGTCTCGGCGATCGCGCGGTCGGCTTCGGCCAGCGCACCCTCAAACTGCTCTCCGACCAACTTGAGCCCCGCGCTCAGCTTCGCGAGGATTTTGTCGAGCGCCGCGAGGATATCCGCGTTGGGCAGCCCTGCGAGCGCTTTGGCGGATACGAACACCGCGTCGATCGGCAGGCCCTCTGCTAGTTCGCTCTGAAGCGTCCGATATTGATCCAATCGCTCCGCGAGATTTTTAAGCAGCCGCTCTTCCCGGATGAGCAGGCTTTTCTCCTTGAGCCGCTCTTCGATACCCGCCTGCTGAAACCTTTTTTGCGTCTCCTCGAGGCCGGGCAGCGCCGCCAAGCGTTCCTCAGTGCTCTGCATCTCCCGCCGGGCATCAACGATCCGGTGGCGCGAACGTTCCAAGGCGCGCCGAACTTGCGACTTTCGGCTAGCAAGCGATGCGTCGCGGTCCGCGAATCTTTCCAGCAGCAATGTGAGTTTGTCGGAGCTTTTCGCCAGTTCGGAAATCTCGTGTTGGCCAAAGACTGCCACACCGGGCATCACATCGCACGGCGCAAGCGTCAGGACTTCGCCCGCTTCGTCTTTTACGACGGGCGGATTCGGCACTGATCTTTCTATTGTGTAACAGCACTCAGACGGCTTGTGCGAGCGCACGCGTAACGAAATTTTCGTTCCCGATTTTAGGACGTGGCGAATCACGCCCTCATGGGCTTTGCGAGCTTCATCCCCGAGGGGTTCAAGGCCCAACACGTAGCGTATGCTTTCGACCACCGTGGATTTGCCCGTACCGCGACCGCCGACCAGCACATTGAGACTTTCATTAAAATGCACCGCCGCGTCGCGCAGGAAGCCGCCTTCCCACGTCATCGCCAGAAATTCCGCATGCGGCTCTGGCGCTGGATCGCCGTGCAGCCGGACTCGCGCCTGCGGGTCGAGAAACGCCTGACGGAGACCTTCGACGGACACCTCCGACATCTTGATGAAACAGGATGCCCGGTCTTTTCTCAGGGCTTCCGGGCTATGGACGTCTGAGGCATTCAGAATCGCTGGCAACCGTTCCCGCCTGTACTGATCATTCTCGTTTTGGAGAATGGGCCTGAAAGCATGCGGCGCGTCGCTTACCGGACCGGGCAGGGCGCAGGCGAGCAGGTTCGGCGACTTCCAGACATTGACCCTCGATTGGCCGGAAAGTTTTTTCAGCAAACCGCCGGCCGACGCCACGTGCGCGGCGATACACACTGCGCCCCATTCCTTAGAACGTTCCAGCAGTTCGCTGGCGTCGAGGCTGCCGATCGGCGACGGGTGCTCTAGATCATGGATGCCACACTCGCCAATGAATCGCTCCAAGCCGGCGTCCTTGTCTTGGTCGAACAGGCAAAGGAGATGTACACCGTCTTTGGTGACGGCTTCAAAGCCGCTGAACGCATAGAGACCTGCATCACGCGCCGCCTGTACCAGATTTCTTGAATGTTCGACCCGGTAGTGGTCCGTGACTGCGATGACCTCAATGCCGATTTTCCGGCACGTGTCAATGATCGCGGTGTTGTATTCGTCTTCCGACGTGAAGGCCGACGGCTTGTCATGCCTACCGACGGACGCGAACGGATTGACCTGCAAGGCGCAGCGGTAGAACCGCGCACCGTTCGGGAGGTCCAGCGCCGCCGGCATGGGACCCGACTGAGGATGCACCACACTCATCGTCAATCCGCCGTCAATTTTGCACGGTCAAGTTTCATTCCTGCTCCAAACATTCCTGTTGTTCGGCGACGTAGCGTTATCTAAGCCGCCCCCCGCGCTATTCCTTTTCGAACCCTTGGCTGGTAAATCTCAAGGTCCGACCGTTCTCCGTTACCGTGCGGACCACATGGTCCGGCGCGCCCGCCGGAATCTCCGCGCCGATCTCCAGCGTCACGGTGACCTGCGCGCCAACGAGCCCGGCCAAGTGCGCGATGACCTCGTCGGCGATCTGGCTCGCGTCGCGGCCAACGCGCGTGGCGTCCAGTTCCACCGTGCCGTGAAAGCGCTTCGGCTGAATTGCCTTGGGAGGTTGCGCTGGTTGGCCGCCGGCACTGGTTTCCGCAACCCCCTCCGCGCCTGCCCCCGTTCCGGCCTCACCTTGCGGGACCGCTACTTTGCCTAGCCCCGTCTCTTTGCTCTCGGCGGCCAACTGCTGGTGCGCCACATCCGGCTTGACCAGCCAGCCCGGCGCGTCCGCGTCTGGCAGCGCGATGGCTTGGCCGCCCCGGAGACCTCGGTAGCGGCCGGCTTCCTCGTCGTAGCTGTCCGCGAGGGCAAACGCGTCCTGCTCCCACGTCAGCAGTGCGACGCCCTGTTCAATGGCTTTCAGCAGCACCTGTGGTTTGCTGATCCGCGGCAAATAGCAATACCTCGCAAAATCTTCAACCACCTGTTTCACAGATACCCGGTCACCGCGCCACAGCGGGATCCGGTCGATTTCCATCCGCAGCAAAGTCGGGGCAAAGCCCGTCACCAGCAACTCGTCACTGCGCAACTTCTTGCTGGCCCGAACCGCCAGCGCATCCCGACCAGACAGGCGCATGGCCTGCCACCCAACCGGGGACTCTGGGGTGCCTTGCACGGGGACGAGCAACCACTGGTACGTCTCCGGCACTCGTGCCGTCACCGCGCTCGATGCCGCGTCCTTTTGGGTCTCGGCCTGCTTCACCTGATGCGGCGACAGGTCGAGCGACTCGCGATCGGCGAGGATCGACTCCCACGCCAAGTAGCGGCGCACCGCCTCATCCAAGTCCTGCAACCGCGTCTTATCGGCGGCCAGAAACACGAGCGCGTTGCGAAAAAGTCGGGGAGTGTTGCCGCGGTTTTCCAAGATAGCTTTCGCCGCAACTTCGGCCGCGTTGCTTTGCTCGCTGCTATACGGATGGTTGATACCAAGCACGACGAGGCGCGCATCGAGATCGTCTGGCACGTCCTGCCCTGATTGGGGCAACGGATGCACGCGACTGAAATCGCCCGGATCGCGCAGATCGGTGCGGAGCCGCGTTCCGAGTGCCTCCACCACCTTGTCGGGCTCGCCCTTCAACTGCTCGGCGCGATCTTCGGCGATCTTCGTTACCGTCGGTTGGGTGGAGTACCAGTACCGCGGCCCATCCTGATAGAGGTAAGTCGCATTACCGGCGAGACGACGCAGGGCATCGCCGAACACGGCCGGCGACTCGCTTGGCATCACGCAGCCCAGCTTGACCCGGCGGTCTTCAAGCCCCTGATGCGCGGCCGCGGCAGTCGGTGCCGACCCGAGGTAGATGGCGCGTGCCACCCGCCGGCACGCCGCGAACTTCCCGAGATTCGGTACTTCGCCGTCAATCCGCCGCGGCAGAGAGCTCGCCCCATCGACATCCTTCTCAATGACCGGCACCCAGTTTTCGGTGAGATACCGGGTCAACTCAAACTGCACCCGGGAATCGTCAATGGCGATGTTCGCCGGCAAAATCAGCGGATTCCGATCGCCTTTCTCCCACAGGCTGTGGATGACAGTCGCCATCAGCCGCAGCACCCCCCGGGTGCGCTGAAACTTCACCAGCGTCGACCAATCCGCGTAGAGCCGATCGAATATCTCTGGATGAATCGGGTAAGCGGCCTTGATCCGCTTCTCGTAGTCGCTGTCCCGGCACTCCGGCGGGAATTCTTGGTGCTGTGTGCGATACAGTTCGGCGAACGCCCGGGCCACCACGTCGCGGTCCTTGAACTGCGCGGGATCCGATAGCGGCTCAAAAAGACGACGGCGCACAATCTCAAAGCCCTCCTCGGCACTCGCCGGACGCCAAGAAGACTCTATGCGGCCCACGACGTTTTGCAAGCGGTCGAGGGCTTCCCGCCCGCGCTGGCCGCCGACCTCGACATCTTCGGCCGGCGCGTGCGGCGAATCCGCGCTGTCGGACGCTGGCAAGCTGATCACCAGCAAGCAGTTGCCGGCCAGCTTTGCGGACTCGGTCAGCGCTTGGGCAAAGGTGAACTGGGTTTCAAAGCTGCCGGCCGGCAGGTCGCTCAGGTCGTGAAGCTGGCGCGCATAGGCAACCCACTCATCCACGAGGATGAGACAGGGGCCGTATTCCTTGAACAACGTGCGCAGCGCGTCGCCAGGACTGGTGGCTTGTTCGTCGTCGGCTGCGATTTTGGCATAGGCATTCTTCCCGCCCAGTTGCCAAGCCAGCTCGCCCCACAGCGTGCGCACCACCGTGCCATCTTCCTTGGTCGTCGGATTGCCCGGAGAAATTTTGTTGCCGACCAGCACAACGCGCCGCGCTTGAGGCAACTGCGCGGCCTCGGCCTGCTGCATGACAGTGTCGATATGGGCGAGCTCGGTGGGATTCGCGCCGGAGAACAGGTGGTAGAGCGCCAGCATCGAGTGCGTTTTGCCGCCCCCGAAGTTGGTCTGGAGTTGGACAACCGGATCGCCGCCCTTGCCGGCCAGACGCTGTATCGCCCCGACTAGCAGCCCTTTCAGGCTCTCGGTCAGATAGGTGCGCCGGAAGAACTCGGCCGGGTCGCGGTATTCATCGGTCCCTTCGCCCAGATGGACTTGCCACAGATCGGCAGCAAATTCAGCCTGTTGGTATTTTCCGCTCGCAACATCCGCGTGCGGCGTTGCGATCTCTCGCCACGGCTTCAGATTCGCGGTCGCCGCGCTCTCAATCGCCGTGCCCGCTTGCTTGCGCCGCTCACCGCGCACCTGTTCGTCAAATCGGACCCGCAGCAACTCCATCTTGAGCCGTTCGAGCTCGTCCGACTGCGGCGCCGACACGGCCGCCAATAGCCGACCGGCCGAGTCGAGGGCGCGATAGGCATCGTCGCTCGAAAAGTTCTCCTGATGCGCCCATTTGTTGCGGTGCCCCCGCAGTTCACCCACGAGGCCGCGCTCGGCCGGCCCGAGAATGACGCGGAAGACGTCGTTCCACGTCTCCCACATGAGCTTCAACAAGGCGGCGACATCCCATTCGAGAATCGGCTTGTCCGCCCGCACTAGGTCTTCGGCTGAGTCCCGCAGTTTGTCGATATCGACGCGGCGCGACTCCATTGCACTCTTGATTTCGCGATCGACAAAGGGGCCGAGCCCTGCCTTGAGCAGTTCGAGTGCTTTTCCAACTCGTTCGTGATTTGAAATGGCCATGCGTTACTCCGGGAACATTAGTGATGTTTGCCCTGCCTCGGTTGCTCGCCTTTGTCGTGCCAAGCGCATGATCTCCGGCCAGCTTTGCACCAATCCGTTGTAGGAGAGGGCCTCAGCCGCTCGTTTCTTGCGCTCACATAAGGTATAGAGCCGATAGCACAGTTCGCGCGCCACGTCCGCCTCCGCGCCGAGCTTTTCGACGAGTTCAGCGGCCGCACTTTCGCCGCTTGCTTCTAGAATCTGAATAAGGTGATGCACCATTTCCCAAGTGGTCAGCCGCGAGTCCGCGGCCGGTTCCCAAGCGTCCGGCAGTTCGTCGGGCTTGAGTAGGCGCACCTTTCCGGCCTTCGCGGCGAGGATGCCGGCCTCGACCAGCCCGGCGACACTCGTGTTCTTGGCTTTTGACAGGGTTTCGGCGCGCCCGAACTCGCCTTCGTCGAATCCGTGTTGCTCAAACCAAGCCAGCGCCCAGCGGCTGTCCGCGTCAAAGGCGCCTTCCTGCTCGGCGAGCACTTCGTCGAGTATCTGGTTGATGAGTGCGAGCGCATCGCGCACGGACACGGGCTGCCCTTCGGCGTCGAGCACTTTCGCGTAGCGCGTGTATATCGCCATGCCGGGGCCGATGGCGGCCTGTGCGAGATCCACCGGCGCGACGTTGCCGGATTGCATCTTGACGACCGCTCGCGCGAGATCTTTTCTCAGCGCGGCGACGAATTCGCGGCGCGTGGCAGGCGGGGCGTCCGCCGGGCGGCGACGGCATACGAGGACGATGCTGGAGGCGAGGGCACTGGTGCCCATGCCCACCATGCGGTTGCTCAGTTCGGTCCGCATCGGCCATGTGCCGGTGACAGCGAATCCAGACCGGATCACGGCGTCAAGGAACGTTTCCCAGCCGGTGCTCGCCTCGCCGCCTTCGCCCTTTCTCTCGGACTGCTTGAAGGCGTAGTAAATGGTGACCGGAAATCCGGGATGCGCTTGGGTCGCCAAGCGTTGCATCGCCTGCGTCATGCCATCCAGAAAGAATTGCTCCGCTCTGTCCTTACTGCCATGACGATAAGGGGTAGCAACCAGTTCTTCTGCTTTTGGCACGGCCAGTGTCGCGAACAGGTCGGGAAAAATGGAACGCAAAGAGCGGCGCAGCCAGACGTAGAAGAAGTCTGAGAGGTCTGCGTAACCGATGTTGTCGTAGTACGGGGGGTCGGTGGAAATCAGCTTGTCCACTCCCACTACCTGAGTCTGCGCGGACTGCTGTGTGCCCAACCCCTGTCCACATGCAGGCATCTTATCGAGTGCCGTTGCCATACTCCGAAGG
This sequence comes from Candidatus Latescibacterota bacterium, assembly GCA_965116045.1. GTDB lineage: Bacteria > Latescibacterota > UBA2968 > UBA8231 > UBA8231. Next base: position 1,420,165 of record OZ220478.1, read on the forward strand.
CTGACCATGTAGTCGCCTGCAACGTCGCCAAACACATTGTTCTCTGCAAAGTCCCACATCATCGGAATAGCCTGCCGACCGAAGAGATTGCGAACCTGAGTCTTCGTGACTTCCCACCGGCAGAACGCGTTGCAGATATCGGACAGGCGGCTGAGTGCCGTTGCCAAATACACCCCCACCGCCTCGGCATACGCCTTCGCCCCATTCCCCTCATCCCGCAGCGGTCGGTCGTCGTCCGGCAGACCAGCGGCAGCGGCGTCCATTCGGATGCGTTCCATGGCTTCCCCAACGAGGTCGGAGAATGTGGTCAGGGCGACGAGTTGGCGAGACGTGAAGAGGTCGGCCCACGTGAAGAAGCCATAGCCTCTGCCGCTGACCAGATTGGTCGTGTCCCGATTCATCGTCTCGTCTGGCTTCCAACTCGGAACCGCCCCGTGCGCGATTCCTTCGTGTTCCGTGGACGGGTTCAGGTAGACGCGGCCCCGCGTACCTTCCACCACAACCGCCAGCAGCCGGACGTGCATTCGTCCGGCCATGCTCTCGGCCTTGATGTACTTGCCGGTAATCGGCGAGCCAGATAGCAGGCACTCAAAGTTCGATCCTCGCCCCAACTTCGTGCCCCTCTTCGTGGATTCAGGATCCGCCGGCGCACCCACCCTCACCTCAAACCGATACCCCCGCCCCTCAATCACCGGCTCGACGTACGCCTCTTTCCCCTTCTTCGTCGACAGCATGAACGTGGACGCCAGCGGCACGTCAACATCGGCGAAAGCTGGGTTCGGACTCTTCACCGTCCGCGCCCACAGCCACGCAATCACCGTCAGCTTGCGCCCGGCATACGGCTTCAGATCGGGCCGCTCCCGCACCATCTCCGCCGTCACCTCCACCTTCGGATACAGATGCCCGATCCGCTTCTCGGCCTCGTCCCGCATCCACTGGCCATAGTGCCGCACATCCTCGGCCAGCCCCTGCGCCCCCTGCCACTCTCGGCCAAATAACTTCTCATCGGCCCGACACGCTGGATTCACCGGCGGCACCCCGGCGAACTTCGGCGGAATCTCAATCATGGCCTTGTTGATGAGCACCGCCACCGGATTCAGGTCGCTGGCGTGCGCCGCCAAACCCAGCCGCTGCGCCTCCAGCGGCAACGCACCGCCACCGGCAAACGGATCGTGAAAGGCTGGTAACTGCTCCGGGTCGAACAACTCGGCGGCGCGCGGATGGCCCGCGTTGTCGGCGCAGGTCCGCCGCCAGCTCCGGCAAATCTCGGCCCGCGCCTTGCCGAGCACCGTCTCGTTGCCAGTGTTCTCCCACAGCACCAACTTCCGCAAAATGCCGAACAAACGCTCGCGCTCGGCCTCCTGCTCCGCCTCCGTTGGAAACTCCTCCGGCACCGCCGCCGGATCGTCCACCATCTGACTGAAAATCACCGCACGGCCAGCGGCCAGCGGTCGCCGCGCCCACCAGAGGTGAAGGGTGCTGGGGTGCCCGTGGCGGATCGATTTCTCCCGAGCCGACGCCGCGTTGATCGCATCAAGCGGCAGCGCCACTTCAATTAACTTTTTCTTCATTTTCATATTTCAAAAGCCCAGTTTGCCGCTTGCATGTTCAAGGTTGTGTACGTGCTAGTTATGACGCCGCACAAAACCCAGCGTCAACTAGCATCTATTTTATGTGAAATGTGTTTAGGGATACAGGGACGATCCGGCTGATGGACCCACATTGACAATCCTTCAACCAATGTAGAGAGGACGAGAATGCGCTCGATGACGTTGCGTCTTATACAGTTTGAAAATGAATCAAATAAAATGATGAACGAAAAAGATCAGTATGAAATGGAAAGAGTTAGCATTTCAGTTTTGCCGATTGGCTGAAGACCAAGAGCATCCACTACGGATTGGGCAATGCAGGTTTGGGAAGCTCCTGTATCTACGAGGACTGGGCATATATGAAGCTCAGTATCCGTAGGGTCTCGCGCCGCGTCCAGAAATCCAACCCGCCAAATTAACCCCTCATCCCAATTAAACTGCCCGGCGAATATCGACATGAGAAAAATACCCTAAATCAATAGAACGGTCAGTGATCTGCTGCACCGAGAAATGCCCATCTATTAGCTTGTTTCCGGCAGCAATCGCATCTCTGCTTGTATCAAAGCAAGCGATTACCTCCTGCTTGTGCATGAGAGCAAATTTGTTGCGATCGGTTTGTATCAACTTGGGCAAAATGGCCTTAAAAGCCTCGTAGTTTGCATCCACCTCTTGCTGCCGACTCGTGATTTTCATGTCCATATCTCCTCCTTTTTGCATACACCTTGGTAAAATAAAACCTCCTTAATAATTAGATTCAGATATCGAACTGGTGGATTGAAACGAAAGTGTGCTGCACGGACGCGCCAAAGCTATGGGCACAGGTCATAGCTGTCAAGAATTCTTTCACCTCATAATATCGCTTTCCCCAAAGGGAATTCCCCAGTGTTTTAGACGATCCAACGCCTCTTGCCGGTCCCGCTTCACGAAGGCGGCTGCGCTCGCGCCAACAACTCGGCGAAATCGTAATTCACACTCGCCACACCAAAGTCGGGTTCGCGTTGAAACGGCCGCCTGACGTAGTGTACCCGGTGCTCACCATCCGCTAGAAACTCGACGATGCCGAGAATGTAGTCGTCGGGCTTGTTGAGCGAGTAGAGAATCTCATTGCGCGTCACCGCTATCGTCGCCGCACCACTCACCCGGCCCTTCACCTCGATAAACCGGAGCCGACCAGTGTCCGGCACCCGGCTTTCAATGTCGTAGCCCAGCTTTTCAAACTCGCGGTCTGTTGGTTCAAAACCGAGTTGCCGCTCGACCGCCATGATGATGTCCCGCGCCCGGGCCGCGACTGCGTGTGGGTCTGCCGTTAAGACCACCGGAATCGGCTCAGCCGCATTCAGCTCGTTCAACAGGCCCTGCGGCACCACGAGCACACCACCGAGCACCACGGGTGGCAACGCCGAAATCTGCGCCTCCTGTTTCAACTCGGCCAAGCGCTTTTGCAGCCGCGCCTGAAGACCGTCCGCACACTTGCGCGCTTCGCCGGAATTGAGCCGCGCTCCGGTCTTGCCGGCCTGCTCCTGCAACTTCAACTCCTCGGCGCGGTGATCCCAGTAGGTGATCTCCTTGGTGAGGCGATCCTTGACGGCCGCTTCCGTCTTGGCGATTAGTGCCAGCTTCGCGTCCCGAACTTCCTTCAAGTGCTCCGGCACGACATGGGCGACGGCATATCCGTGCGCCTGCGACTCCATGTCGCGATCAAGCCAAGCACATTCCGGGCGATTGAGAATCGAATCGAGGGCTGGATCGCTAGCGGTCAGCGGACCATAGTCGAGGTACGGCGCGTAGTGAACGTGGCGCGAGACACCCGATTCGTCGAGCTCGACGTACAATACGCGCTTAGAGATCACCCGCCGATCGCCCGAGCTTGTAATGCTAGCATCTTGGATGGTGTGCTCAATACAGAAAAGCACCCGCGGCTGCGCGCCCAAGTCCCGCTCGTCAATTAGGACAGCGCCGCGCTTCAGCAAGTCCCGGTCGCGCTCCAGCGTCAGGTCTATCACCGCGTCCAGCAACGGATGACCAGGGCATACGAAAGCCGCAAGCGGCTGTCCCGGCGGCGTCACCAGAGACTTCTCAAAGGCGATCCGCTCGTAGCGAGGCAGCACCGGCTCCCCAATACCAATCAGCCGGTCCCTGTTGCGGACGGGCGCTGGTACGTGCGTGATCTCATAGCGTCGCGGCTCGCGTTGCTTGGCCACCCCGCCGAGCCGCTGAAACGCCTCGAGAAAAAAGGACTCAATGTAGTGCGGCTGAAGGCGACGCGCTTCTGCGCGCTCCATGTCCTCCCGGATGCGCTGAACGCGGCTCGCGTCCAGTGCGTCATGGGCGAGGGCGCGCTCTTCGAGCAGGTTCTGCAAATGCACTCGATCCAGCGCCTTATCGACGACTGTGGTCAGACGGGCTCGAATTTCGGGCTGTTCGCCGTAGCGGATCGCCTCAACCAGCAGGTCGCGCAGCGGGCGTCCCTCAAAGTGCAGCTTGCCGAGCACATCAAAAACCTGCCCGCCCAGCGACTGGCGGGCCTGTTCGAGCTTGTCTAGCAGCTTGCGGTAAACATCGCCTTCGCGAGTCTCGTCAGCCACCAAGTTCCACAGATGGCAGACCTCGGTTTGCCCAATGCGGTGAATGCGACCAAACCGCTGCTCCAGCCGATTCGGATTCCAAGGCAGGTCATAGTTGACCATCAGATGTGCGCGCTGGAGGTTAATGCCCTCGCCAGCAGCGTCGGTCGCCAGCAGAACTTGGACCTCAGGATCGTGGCGGAATGCCTCCTGCGCCTTGAGTCGGTCTGCCCGGACCATGCCGCCGTGGATCACGACGACCGCCACCGCGCGACCCAGCAGCGTCGTGATGCGGTCCGCGAGATAGCTGAGCGTGTCGCGATGCTCGGTGAAAATGACGAGCTTCTGCCGCGGCGACGACCTAGGCTTTGGAATCTCTCCGGCACCATAGGGGACGTCCGGCTCGGCGATCTGGCCGGCCGGCCCGCCCGCCGTGAAGATCGCGCCGAGCAGGCTCGCGAGCTCGCGCCATTTGGTGTCCGCGCCGCTGCGCCGCACCCCGAGCGATAAGCTCTCCAGCGCCTTCAGGGTTTCGATTTCTGCTTTGAGTTCGGCGATGGACCGGGCCGCCGTAGCTCGATCGAGAATTTCCGCCTCGGCGGCCTCAACCTCGTTGTCCGGTGCTTCATCGAGGTCATCCATGTCCTCCGGGTCCAGCTTAGAGCTAGTTGTCGCGAGGGCGATCGTCGCCTCGCTGCCTCGTTGCAGCACTTCGAGCTCGCGCAGCCGGCTGGCGAGTCGCTCGCGGCGGCGGCGCAAAGACTGGTAGATGGCTTCCGGCGACGAGGCCAAACGACGCTGTAGAATCGTCAATGCGAATCCGATGTTACCGGCCCGCTTGTCGTTTTCGAGCTCTTCAGCGCGATTGAACTCGTCGCGCACGTAGGCGGTAACAGATTTGTAGAGACGCGCCTCTTCTGCCGAGAGTTTGTACGACACCGTGTAGGCGATCCGCTCTGGGAACAGTGGTGTACCATCGAACTTCAGCAGGTTCTCCTTGATCATGCGGCGCATCAAGTCCGAGACGTCGGCCACATGTACACCATCGCGGAAACGACCTTCAAAGCGGTCGCCATCCAGCAAGGCCATGAAGAGTTGGAAGTCTTCTTCCTTGCCGTTGTGGGGAGTCGCGGTCATGAGCAGGAAATGCCGCGTCAGCGAAGACAGCAGTTGGCCGAGCCGATAGCGCTTGGTGTACTTGATCTCGCCGCCGAAAAAGGTGGCCGACATTTTGTGGGCCTCGTCGCACACGACAAGGTCCCAGCGGCCATCGGGGGCCTGCAACTGCTGCTGCACATCCTCGTTGCGGGCGAGCTTATCGAGGCGCGCGATCACCAGATTCGCTTCGAGGAACCAGTTGCCAGTGCGGGCGGCTTCGAGCTTGTCGTTGGTCAAAATCTCGAATGGTAACTGAAAACGCCGATAGAGCTCGTCCTGCCATTGCTCGGCGAGGCTGCCGGGGCATACGACCAGACAGCGTTGCAGGTCGCCGCGCGCGATAAGTTCCTTGATGAGCAATCCGGCCATAATGGTCTTGCCCGCTCCGGGATCATCGGCGAGCAGGAAGCGCAAGGGCTGCCTCAGCAGCATGGATTCATACACAGCGGTGATCTGGTGCGGTAGCGGCTCCACTACCGAGGTGTGAACCGCGAGTACTGGATCGAAAAGGTGCGCGAGCCGGATTCGCTGGGCTTCGGAGACCAAGCGCAACAGCGCGCCGTCGCCATCAAAGCTCCAGGGCCGACCGACTTCCGCGATTTCCAGCCGGGCCTCGTCGTGTCGATAGAGCAACTCGTTGGCGACTTTTCCGCTCGGCGTCTTGTAGGTTAGTTCGAGTGCTGCGGAGCCGAACCACTGCACACTGACGACCGCGACCAGTCTGTCCGCGAGGATGCCGCGCACAGCGGCATTGGCTTGAAGGTCTTCGAGTTTCATTAGAATGTTCTGGGCAGATACCGCAGGAGGGGCGGTCTTGAGGGCTTTCGCCGCGGTTTCCAGAGCGCTGACTGTACATGCCGCCACGCGCTGGCAACCAAGCCGCAAGCTACTTCGCCGTGCCACCGCTGTCAAGATTCTCCAACAGCGTCTAGCTCATGCCGCCGACACCATCCCGGCGCAAATAGTAGCCCAACCCGCGTCGCTCGCTCTGCTTGACGCCCCTCAATAAAACGCTTATCCTCGTTGCAATATGTCAACCTGTATCGCTTGCTGATGAAGAATCTCTCCGAAGATCTGCGCCTCAAACTCGACGCCCTGCCCACTGAATCCGGCATCTATATTATGAAAAGGCGCGACGGGCAAATCATCTACATCGGCAAGGCCAAAAGCCTGCGCGACCGGGTGCGTTCGTACTTTCGCACGTCGGGCGGCGATGGTCGCCGTCAGTTCAAGGCCTTAGTCCGCAACATCGCCGATATCGACTACATCGTAACGGGTAGCGAGCAGGAGGCCCTCATCCTCGAAGCCACCCAAATCCGCACCCACAAACCGCGCTACAACATCCTGCTCAAAGACGACAAGAAATACCCTTACATCCGCATCACGGCCGAGCCTTTCCCCCGCATTTTCGCCACCCGCGACGTAGTCCGCGACGGCTCGCGCTACCTCGGTCCGTACAGCAATGTCCGCGCCATGCACACCACCATCGACACGATGCGCAAGGTCTTTCCCATCCGCACCTGCAAAGCCCAGTTGCCCTCAGACAAGGTGCCGCTGTGCCTCGAATACCACATCAAGCGCTGCGAAGGCCCCTGCGAAAACCTCGTCTCGGCCGACGACTACCGCAAAACCGTCGAGCGGGCCGTGCGCTTTTTGCGCGGCCAGAACGCCGAAGTGATCCGCGAGTTGCAAAAGCGCATGAGCGAGGCCGCCGCAGATACGCGCTACGAGCAAGCAGCCCGCTTCCGCGACCAGATCCAAGCGCTAGAGTCCATGCGGGCGCGGCAAAAGGTCGTCCTCGACACCTTGGTCGACCGCGACGTCATCGGCGTGGCCCGCAGCGACGACGAAGCCTGTTGCAGCGTCCTCGAAATCCGCGAGGGCCGCTTGCTCGGCAAAAAGCACCACTTCCTCGGCGGGATCATGGAGTCCGCAGACGAAGAAATCCTCTCGGCCTTTGCGCGGCAATTCTACCTGCAAAACGACTTTGTCCCGCCCGAGATTCACCTGCCGGCCCGGCTAGCAGACGCCGCCGCAGTGGCCGCTTGGCTGTCGCAAAAGGCCGACGGCAAGGTCGAGCTGGCCACCCCCCAGCGCGGGGCCAAGGCGCAAATGATCGACATGGCCACCAAAAACGCCACCCAGCTACTCGCCGAACGCCAACTCAAGCGCGAGCTCAAGCGCGACCGCATCCCCCAATCCGTCTATGCTCTCCAGCGCGACTTACAGCTAGCGGCACCGCCCCGCCGCATCGAAGGGATCGACATCTCCACCTTCCAAGGCGCGCACCCGGTCGGCTCGGTGGTCTGCTTTATCGACGGCCGGGCCAAGCGCAGCCAGTACCGCTACTTCAAAATCCGCGACCTCGCCCAGCCCGACGACTACGCGGCCATCCACCAAGTGGTCTATCGCCGCTTCCGCGGCCTAGCCGAGCGCGACGAGCCGTGGCCCGACTTATTGCTCATCGACGGCGGGCCGGGCCAACTCGCCAGCGCAGTCGCCGCCCTGCGCGAACTAGACCGCGCAGCTCAACCCGTCGTCGGCCTCGCCAAGCGCTTCGAGGAAGTTTTCCGCCCGGGCCAGCGCGATCCCCTGCTGCTGCCCAAGACCTCGGCCAGCCTGCGCCTGTTGCAGATGCTGCGCGACGAAGCCCACCGCTTCGCGCTCAAAAACCACCGCCAGCAACGCGCCAAGAGCGCGTTCAGCTCCGCCTTGGACCACGTCCCCGGCATCGGCCCGCAAAAGCGCAAGGCCCTGCTCGTTGCCTTTGGCTCGGTCAAGCGCATCGCCGCCACGCCAGCCGAGCAAATCGCCGCCCTCCCCGGCTTCAGCCGCAAACAGGCCGACGCCTTGCTCGCCCATCTCAACGGCCCAGATCATGGCTCGCCCAAAATCCACGCCTGAGCACCCGCTGCCAGCGGCCCTGTCCGTCCCCTGCGAGCGTTTCCTCAAGGCCATGGAGCGCGACAATGGACTGGCGGCCAATACCCTCGACGCCTATCGCCGCGACCTCAACCGCTATTTGCACCACCTGTCCGCCCAAGGTGTCGAGCGCCTAGAAGCGGTCCAACACCAGCACATCACCCACTTGCTCCACTCCCTGCGCGACGCCGGTCTAACCGCTTCCACCATGGCCCGCAACCTCACCTCAATAAAGCGCTTCCACCAGTACTTACTGCTCAAGGGCAAAACGACGCACAACCCGGCCGAACGCCTCGACCCACCCAAGCTGGAGCGCCGCCTGCCCGACGTGCTCTCGGTCGCGGAAATCGCCGCCCTGCTCGCCGCACCCAACCCCGACGAGCCGCTGGGCCAGCGCGACCGGGCCATCCTCGCCGTGCTCTACGCCACCGGCATCCGCGTCTCCGAGCTGACCGCGCTGCAACAGGAGGCCCTGCTGCTGGCGCGAAGCCTCATCCGCATCTGCGGGCGGCGCGAGCGCATCGTGCCCATTGCAGCCAAAGACGCTCGCACGCTCAGGCACTACCTGCGCCAGGGCCGCCCGCACCTCGCCCGCCCCCACTCAAGCGACCACGTCTTTCTCAATGCCCAAGGCGGGCCGCTCTCGCGGATGAGCGTGTGGAAGATCATTAAAACGGCCGGCGACAAAGCCCGCATCGGTCGGGAAATAAGCCCGCACACGCTGCGCCACTGTTTTGCCACGCACCTGTTGGAAGGCGGTGCCAATCTCCGCGCCGTGCAGGAACTGTTGGGCCACGCCGACATCTCCACCACCCAAATCTACGAGCACCTCGACCTCAGCTACCTCAAAGAGGTCCACAAGACCTATCATCCCCGAGGTTGAATGGAGCCTCAGCTAGTCGTCGCCGCCGGGATCGACAAGTACTTTCCTTCCGGGGTCCAAGCCCTGCGCGACCTCAATTTGGCAATCAGCCGCAGTCAATTCGTCTCTATCGTCGGCCCTTCCGGCTGCGGCAAATCCACTTTCCTCCGCCTCGTGGCTGGTCTCGACGCGCCCACCAGCGGCCAACTGCGCGTGGATGGCCGCGACGCGCTCGGCCTCGCCTTTGTCTTCCAAGACGCCACGCTGCTGCCCTGGCGCTCGGTCGAGCACAACATCACCCTCCCCTTAGAACTGCGCCGCGAAGCCGCGGCCGAGCGCGTCGCGCAGACGCTTGAACTGGTCGGCCTAACCGACTTTGCCGCTGCGTACCCAGCCCAACTCTCCGGCGGTATGCGGATGAGAGTCTCCATTGCCCGCGCCCTGGTAACTCGCCCCCAGCTCCTACTCCTCGACGAACCTTTTGCGGCACTCGACGAAATCACCCGCCAGCGGCTCAACGAGGAACTGCTGCGCCTGTGGCAAGAAGACGGCTGGACCGGCCTTTTTGTCACCCACAGCGTCGCCGAAGCCGTATTCCTCAGCCAGCGGGTCCTCGTGATGAGCGCCCGCCCCGGCCGCATCCTCGCCGACATCCCAATCCCGTTTCCCTATCCGCGCACGCCGCACTTGCGCAGCACGGCTGAATTCGTCCGCATAACCAGCGAGATTTCGCGCCAGCTCGCCCGCGCCGACGAGCCATGAAACGCCTGCGCTCGCTAGCGATCAACGCCCTCCCCCCGCTGCTGTTTTTCGCCGTGGTTGTATGCGTTTGGCAAGGCGCGGTCTCGCTGTTTGGGATCAAACCTTTCCTGCTGCCCGGCCCCTTGCTGGTGGCCCAAGCCATCGCCGACAACTTGCCGCGTCTGCTGTCGGCTACCCTGCTGACGGCGCTAGGGGCCCTCTTGGGCTTTGTGCTCAGTTTTGCCTTTGGCTTTTTGGTCGCCCTGCTGTTTTCTCAGTCGCGCCTCATCGAGCGCAGCCTCTATCCATACGCGATCTTTTTGCAAACCATGCCCATCGTAGCCATCGCGCCGCTAATTATCCTATGGATCGGCTACGGTCTCCAAGGCGTGGTGGCGGTCTCCTTCATCATCGCCCTCTTTCCGATCATCGCCAATACCACCGATGGCCTGACCCGCGTCGATCCCCACATCCTCGACTTCTTCGCGCTCAACAAGGCCAATCGCTGGCAAGTGCTGTTCAAGCTCCGCGTCCCGGGCGCGGTCCCCCAGATGCTCGTCGGGGCCCGCATTTCCAGCGGTCTGTCGGTCATCGGCGCGATTGTCGGCGAGTTCTTCGCAGGCTACGGCACCCAAGACTTTGGCCTCGGCTACTTGATCATCCTCACCAACGGCCAAGCCAAAACCGACTATCTTTTCGCCTGCATTCTGTTTTGCACGTTGCTCGGCTTGGGGCTATTTACCACTGTGAGCAGCTTGAGTACTTTCTTGCTCAGACGCTGGACGGGCGCGCCCAAGTGAAATGACGACGCGCCGAGTGCGGCCAGTCTGGCGACAGCGAGATCGAGTTATGGCTAGTATAGAAGGCTGGGCAAGCAAAGAGAGCAACCATTCATGTCTGACTTGAAGCGAATCGTCTGTCTGGCGAACTCGCGAAAATTGACCGGACGGTGCATTGCGGGTTTGGAATGGAGCGAGGAGCAGGTCATTGGCAGTTGGGTCCGGCCCGTGAGCGCACGTGAAAACCAAGAAGTGTCTGAGTACGAGCGTCAATACTCAAATGGCAACGATCCTCGGGTACTCGACATCATCAACATCCCAGTTATAGGGCCTCAGCCCAAGGACCATCAGTCCGAGAATTGGTTGCTCAACCCCGATTACTACTGGGAAAAGGTAGGTGAGTTTTCGCGGAGCGCTCTGTCCGAACTTGTGGCTCCCATCGCCCCGTTGTGGATTGACGGACAAAGCACGTACCACGGGCAGAACGACAAAGTTTCGCTCGAATCGATAGGCTCGGTTGCCGATTCGTTGAGACTAATCCATGTCGGACGGCTGGATCTTGCGGTGTTCAATCCGGGTGAAGCCTTTGGTACTCCCAAGCGACGGGTACAAGGACAATTCACTCATGGGGGAACTGAATACAAGCTCTGGGTAACCGATCCCCAGTACGAGCGGGCATATCTAGCAAAGCCGGATGGCACCTATGGCATCGGCGAATGTTATCTCACCATTAGCCTTGGGGAACCATTCAAAGGAGCATACTATAAACTGATTGCTGCGATCATTGAGGCAGATTAATAATGAGCATAACAAACAATCCCGTTCTTACTATTGGCCATTCTAACCACGGCCTGAACTTCCTCATCAAACTCCTGCGCCAGCATCGCGTCACGGCTGTGGCCGATGTCCGCTCCACGCCGTACAGCCGCTTTAATCCTCAATTCAATCGCAACTCGCTATGCGGCAATCTCAAGAGGTTTGGAATCGAGTATGTATATCTCGGTCATGCGCTAGGTGGTCGCTCCGATGACCCTGACTGCTACGACGAGGAAGGGCGCGTCCGCTACGACCGCGTCGCCGAAACGGAGTCGTTCCAACACGGCTTGGACCGCGTCATTCGCGGCGCGGCTGATCATCGCATTGTGCTCCTATGTGCAGAGCGGGAGCCTTTTGAATGCCACCGGATGCTCCTCGTCGCTCGGGCACTTGACGAGCGCGATATTGCTGTCGAGCACATCCACGCCGATGGCCGACTAGAGCCACACGACAAGGCAATGGATCGCTTGCTCAACCACTTCAATCTACATCCCGATGGCCCCTCGTTGTTCCCAACAACTCAACCGCGAAAAAAGCTGGTCGCAGAGGCCATTGCACTTCAGGCAAAACGCGTTGCCTTTGTGGACCCGACCCTCACCACAACTTCCGAGGAATCAAACCCATGAAACTCTCTACTATCGGTTTCACCAAGAAATCGGCACACCGTTTCTTCGACCTGCTGCGCCAGTCGGGCACTAAGCGCATCGTCGATGTACGGCTCAACAATGGATCGCAACTAGCCGGCTTCGCTAAGAAGGACGACCTCGCGTACTTTCTCGGCGAGCTTTGCGGGATGGAATACATCCACCTGCCGACACTGGCCCCGACGAAGGAGATGCTAGACGACTACAAGAAACGGAACGGTACTTGGCAGACCTACGAGAGCCGATTTATCGCACTCATGCGCGAGCGGCGGATTGAGGAGACGCTCGCGCAAGAGATCGTCGCGGACGGCTGCCTGCTGTGCAGCGAAGACAAGCCGCACCACTGCCACCGTCGGCTTGTGGCCGAATACCTAAAACAGCATTGGAACAACGTGGAAATCTCCCATCTCGGCTGAGGTTCGCAAGCCACTAAAAGTCTCCTCATCAAGGCCAAGACCAATAAAGGCATCTTACCATGCTGCGAATGTACGCGCTTTTAGCTAGCCTCTGCCTAGCCGCTTGCGCCGCCGAAAAAGAAACACCCAAAGCCGACGCCCGGCCCAAGGTTCAACTCGCGCTCAACTGGTTCCCAGAAGCCGAGCACGGCGGCTTGTACGCCGCCGCAATCCACGGCTATTACGAAGAAAACGGCGTTGAAGTCGAAATCCTCGGCGGCGGCCCGGACGCGCCGGTCATCCAGCGCGTGGCCACCGACGCGGTAGCCTTTGGCATCACAAATGCCGACGACGTCCTGTACGCCCGCGCTCAACAGATCCCGGTGGTCGCACTCATGGCGTCCTACCAGATCAGCCCGCGCTGCATCATGGTCCACGAGAGCGCCGGTATCGACTCCATCGCGCAAATCAAAAACATGACCTTGGCCTTGTCGCAGCGCCCGGCCTTCTCGCACTATCTGCGCTGGAAATACCCATTTGAAGGCGTCGCGATCGTTCCCTATCCCGGCAATGTTTCCCAATTCCTCGCCGACGAGAATTTCGCCCAGCAGGGCTACGTCTTCAGCGAGCCTTTCGTCGCCAAGGCCAAAGGCGGCGATCCCAAGGCTCTGCTCGTAGCCGACACCGGCTTCAACCCCTATACCAGCGTACTCATTACCACCGCCGAGCGCATCGCCACCGAGCCAGAACTCGTTGGAGCCGCAGTCCGCGCCAGCGTCAAAGGCTGGGCGCAATACCTCGCCGAGCCAGCGGCGACCAACCGCCATATCAACGGCCTCAACCCCGAGATGGGTATGGAAATTCTCGCCTACGGGGCCGCCGAATCTAGGGCGATGATTCTCGATCCGGTCGCCCAACAAAACGGGCTCGGCCACATGACCTTGCAGCGCTGGCAGGAACTATTGCAACAAATGGTGGCCGCTGGCCTGATCGAAGAAGGCGTCGTGGCCGCCAGCGCGGCCTTCACCAATCGCTTCTTGCCCTAGCCCTTGGCCTTTTTGCAGGACATTGCGCTCGGCCGCTACATCGCGCTCGATTCGCCGATCCACCGCCTCGATCCGCGCACCAAGTTAGGAGCTGTTTTCGCGCTGACGCTGGCGGCCTTTGTCGCAGCCAACGCACTCGCCCTGCTGCTGCTTGGGGGCTTCCTGCTTGGCACCATCGCCTTGGCGCGAGTGCCTTGGTGCCTCATCCTGCGCCAGTTCAAAACCTTTGCTTGGCTTTTCCTGTTTACCTTTGGCCTCCACGCCCTGCTCGCGCCCGGTCGGCCCATTGTACCGTTGCCCTTTTCCGACCACGTTCTGACCGCCGAGGGCTTGCGCTTGGGGGCCTTCTTCACGGCGCGGCTAGCCGCAGCCATCGTCGCCGCCACACTCTTGACGCTGACCACGGCACCAATGGAGATAGCCAGCGGCCTAGAGCGCCTCTTTAACCCCTTGCGCCGCTTCGGGTTTCCAGCGGGCGACCTAGCGCTGATGATCTCCATTGCCCTGCGGTTTATCCCGGTGCTCCTCGACGAGGCCGAGCGCCTGCGCAAAGCTCAACTAGCGCGCGGGGCCGATTTTCGTGGCTCTTTGCCGCGCCGCATCAAAAACCTCGTGCCCCTCCTCGTGCCCCTCCTCGTCGCAGCCTGCGGTCGAGCCGACCGCCTCGCCTTGGCTATGGAGAGTCGCTGCTACGTCAGCGGGGCCGAACGCACCCACTATCGCCCGCTGCGCTTTGGCCGCGCCGACGGTCTATTCGCCTTGGCTGCCCTAGGCTTAGTTGGGCTCGTGTTCTATCTTCGTTAGGTCGATGCGGACGCTGCGCTTAGTAATCGAATACGACGGGACTTGCTTTGTCGGCTGGCAGAGCCAAAAGAGCGGTCGCACCGTGCAAGACGCGCTCGAACAAGCCCTGCACATCTTGCTCAAAGAGCCGGTCCGCCTCATTGGCGCGGGCCGTACAGACGCTGGAACCCACGCCCTCGGGCAGGTAGCTCATTGCCAGACCGAGGCCCGGCTACCTACCAACCGATTGCTCCGCAGCCTCAATGGTCTCTTGCCCCCGGACATTGCCGTGTGCGCTGTCGACGAAGTCGCGCTGGGCTTTCACGCCCGCTACAGCGCAATCCGCAAGCGCTATCGCTACCGCATTCACCAAGGCAAGGCCGCCGTCAACCGGGCTCAGGTGTGGACCTATTATTCAGCACTATCCTTGGAACTCATGGCCGCAGCCGCCCGCCCGCTCGGCGGGGAGTGCGCTTTTGGGGCTTTTTGCAAACAAGATCCCATTCCCAAGCACCTGACCTGCCACATCTTCGACGCGGTCTGGTGCCAACGCGGCCCTGAACTGATCTTTGAAATTGAGGCCAATCGCTTCCTCCGCCACATGGTGCGAATTCTCGTTGGCACGATGGTCGAAATTGGCCGCGGCACCAGGCCGCCAACGTCCATCGCCGACCTGCTCGCCAGCGGCGATCGCAGCACAGCCGGTGCCACCGCTCCGGCGTGCGGTCTCTGCCTGTTGTGGGTGGCGTATCCTGATGGCCGTTTTAGTGCGGAAATGGTCTAGTGAATGGGCAAAAAATTCCAGCGGTACATTGAGAATTTTACCTGCGCAAATTGTGGCTTTGCCGCGCGGGGCAATGGCTACACCAACCACTGCCCCGAATGCCTCTGGAGCCAACACGTCGATATAAACCCAGGCGACCGCGCCGCGCCCTGTCGCGGCTTGATGGAGCCGGTGGGTTTTACCATCAAGCGCGGCGATTACATCCTCGTCCACCGCTGTAGCAAATGTGGCATTGTCAAAAGGAATAAGGCCGCCAAAAACGACCGCTTTGAGGCGATTTTGCGCCTAGGCGGCAAACTGCCGGACTAGTGGCACTACCGGACTGCCGTGCAATAATTGCAACTATGTATTATGATTATATAATTACTGCAAATCCGAGGTCTAATTTTGCCTTTGCTCTGCTCACTTGCTCTACTGGTATTAGCGCTGAACCACGCCAGTGCGTCCATTGGTGAATCGCGTCGCACAGCGGTCGTGCGGGCCGTGGAGCAGGTCCAGCCTTCAGTCGTCAGCCTCCACGTGCGCTACCGAAAGCGCGTCTACAATCTATACCGGCATCGCGGCGATCCTTTTTGGAATTTCTTCTCGCCGTTCTACTACGTACCCCAAGATCAATACCGCACATCCACTGGCTCGGGCTTGGTCGTCGATAGCGAGGGTTACATTCTCACCAATAGCCACGTCATTGGCGATCCGCGTCAGCTACAGAAAATCACGGCCTCGTTGCCCGCGCCTGACGGCCGCACCTTTGAGGCGCGCTACGTGGCTTCTGACTTCAACTTCGACCTCGCCGTCCTCAAGGTAGATGGCGGCGATTTGCCGGTTGCGCCCCTCGGGACTTCGGGCGATATTCTGGTCGGCGAATGGGCTATTGCCATTGGCAACCCTTTCGATTTGGGGCCGACCGTCAGTATCGGCGTCGTCAGCGCCCTAGATCGCGACTTTTCCGAACCCCAAGGCGATTACTACTACCAAGACATGATTCAGACCGATGCGGCCATCAACAGAGGCAATAGCGGTGGTCCCCTCGTCAATGCCGACGGCGAAGTCATTGGCATCAACAGCTTTATCTACACCGGCAGCGAATACGCCAGTGGCTCTATTGGCATTGGCTTCGCCATTCCCATCGACACCGCTGCGAGCTTCTTGGCGGAAATTCGCCAGCACGGTCAAGTGCGCCGCGCTTGGACCGGCATCTTGGCCGTCCAAGATATTACCCCAGAACTAGCCGAGTACCTCAATCTCGATTCCACCGATGGGGCCCTAGTCGTCCGGGTAGCACGCGATAGTCCGGCCGAGTTGGCCGGCCTCGAAAGCGGCGACGTGATCGTCGCAGTCAACGACGAGAAAGTCCGCAGCGCCGACGAGGCCATTGGCGTGCTGCGCGGCTTGCGCGTTGGCGCAGTAGCCGCACTCGGCGTGGAGCGCCACAACGAGCACTACAACCTAGACCTGACCCTTGAAGAGCGTCCCTACCGGACGCGGCGCTAGCGGCAGGAAGGATGCAAAAATGAGGCAGTTCATACCCACCGCGTTCACCATCGGCAACCTGTTCTGCGGATTCCTCGCCCTGCACTACGCCTTTAACGGCAACTACGTACCCGCCGCTTGGCTCATCTTCTTGGGCGCGGTATTGGACAAAATGGACGGCCAACTCGCCCGGGTTATGGGGCGCGACTCCATGTTTGGGCTCCAATTCGACTCCATCGTCGATGCTTGCACCTTTGGCGTCGTGCCCGCGGCCATCATCTATCAGGCCCATCTGCCGACCGGCTGGGGGTTGGCGCTGGCGTTTGTATTTCTGCTGTGCGGTGCCATGCGGCTCGCTCGCTTTAATGCGCTCAGCCTCGACGGGGAGCGCGGCGAATTTTACATGGGATTGGCCATTCCCACGGCTGCGGTCTGCCTCACCCAATACGTGGTCTTTGTCAAAGCGTGGCCCGTTCCTCACGCCACACCGCTGGCCGTGCTGCTGATTTTAGTGCTGTCCTTCCTGATGGTCAGTCGGCTCGATTACGACGGGGTTCCCAATTTTCGCGGCACCGCCCTCAACGACCGCTTCAAACAGCTTTACTTTTTCGCCACGGTCGGGCTGACCATTTACGATGGCATCTTTTTCTTTCCCATGATTCTCGTGTACGTCTTCTCCGGGCCCTTGCGCTGGATCTTCCGGCTTATGCACGGTTCCGTCACCCAACACGCCTAAATCTCCATGTCCTACGACAAACCCATCAGCCACCTCATTCTAATCCTCTTCACCGCGATGATTGGTGCCAATCTCATCGGCGAGATGCTCCGGGTCATCCTCGTCTACTTAGTCGGCCCCGACACCATCGTCGAACTCGCCCTCTTGCGCTATGTGGAGTATTCCATCGGGCCGCACATGTTCAATCTCGTCATCCTGTCCTTTTCGTTTGACCTCTCGCTGAAGTTCAACCTAATCACTATGTTGGGCATCTTCGTCGGCTGGTACTACTTCCGCCACAGCTATTAAAAACATCTTTCGGGAGCTAGAGCCATGTTCGGTATGGGCCATTGGGAAATACTCATCATCTTCGTCGTCATCCTGCTTATCTTCGGTGCCAAGCGCATCCCCGAGATGGCGCAGGGTTTGGGCAAGGGCATCCGCGAGTTCCGCACTGCTATGCGCGACGTGCAGGACGAAATCGAGGCCCCCAAGCAACCGGCTCAGCCTACGGCCCCGCCGGCCCAGACCGAGCCGCAGTCCAAAGACAAGGACAAGGACCAGGACCAAGCCGATTCCTAACTCATGGCGCTCAATCAAGCCACGGCCCACGACCTCAGTGCTCGCCTGCAACAAAGAGAAATTACCGCTCGTCAGCTAGTCGAGGCGGCACTCGACCGCATCGGTGCAATCGATGGCCAGATCAACGCCTTTATCAGCGTAGATCCAGAGGGTGCCCTAGCCTGCGCCGAGGACATTGACCAGCGGCGCACCGCGGGCGCGGTTTTGGGGCCTTTGGCGGGCATTCCCTTGGCCCTCAAAGACGTCCTCTGCGTGCGCGGCGGGCGCACCACTTGTGGCTCGAAAATCCTCAAACACTTCATCGCCCCCTACGACGCCACAGCCGTCAAGCGGCTGCGCGACGCCGACGCTGTCTTCATCGGCAAGACCAATATGGACGAGTTCGCCATGGGCTCGTCCGGCGAAAACTCTTACTTCGGCCCCACCTTAAACCCCCGCGACCCCGAGCGAGTGCCGGGCGGGTCCAGCGGCGGTTCAGCCGCCGCCGTAGCCGCCGACGAGACCATCCTCGCCCTCGGCTCAGATACCGGCGGATCAGTGCGTCAACCGGCCAGTTACTGCGGTGTCGTGGGCCTCAAGCCCACTTACGGCCGCGTCTCGCGCTACGGACTCATAGCCTACGCCTCTTCGCTCGACCAAATCGGCCCGATCACCAAAGATGTCGAAGACGCCGCGCTCCTGCTTCAGGCCATCGCCGGGCGCGACCCCCGCGACTCAACTTCCAGTGCCGCACCCGTGCCGGACTATCGGGCCGCGCTCAACCGGGATATCCGTGGCCTAAAAGTGGGCTTGGCGCACGAGCATTTTCCCGCGGCCCTCGACGCGGAAGTAGCCGCTGCAACACAAAATGCAGCCAACGCCCTAGTCGCTGCCGGCGCCGAGCTCGTGGATGTCGAGCTTCCTGTTGCCGGCCACCCCGAATACTGCATCAGTACCTATTACATCATCGCCATGGCTGAAGCATCGGCCAATCTGGCGCGCTACGATGGCGTCAAATACGGCTATCGCGCTGCCGGCAACACCGACCTACAAGCGATGTACTGGCAAACGCGCAGCGAGGGCTTCGGCACCGAGGTCAAGCGCCGCATCATGCTCGGGGCCTACGCCCTGAGCGCCGGCTACTACGACGCGTACTACCGCAAGGCCCAGCAAGTGCGCACCCTGATCCGCGAGGACTTTGCCCGCGCTTTTGCCGCCTGCGACGTGCTGATCTCACCCGTGGCCCCGACCGTCGCCTTCCGCCTCGGCGAACAGCTCGACGATCCCTTGCAGATGTACCTCAACGACATCTACACGGCCGCAGTCAACCTCGCCGGCATTCCGGCTATATCCGTGCCCTTTGCCCACAGCCACAGCGGCTTGCCTATTGGCGTCCAACTGTTGGCCCCGCCGCTCGAAGAAGCTCGCCTGCTGTGCGCGGCCCATGCCCTCGAACGGGCAGCCGCCTGAAATCTGGAGACCAACTATGAGATACTGTGCCCTCGCGGCCTGCATCCTACTTTCGACCTTGACGCCTGCTAGTGCGATCAACCCCAACGCCGGTACTACGGGTTTCAACTTTCTCAAAATCGGCGTCGGCACCCGCGCGGCCGCGCTCGGCGGAGCCTACGCGGCGGTGTCTGGCAACATCGAGACATCGGCTTGGAATCCGGCCGGGCTTTTCGGCTTGAAAGAGCGCACAGCCGCGCTTGCCTACAACAGCTATTTCGTCGATTCGCAAGCCGGCTTCGCCTCTATCGCCGCGCCCAACGAGTCGCACGTCCACGCCCTAAGCGTCCATTACGTATCCTACGGCGACTTGCTGCACACCGATGCGGAAGGGCGCGATTTAGGGACCTTCTCGGCAACCGACCTCGCCGCTTATCTGTCGATCGCCCAACAGCTCGGGCCGGACTGGCTAGCCGTAGGTGCCAATCTAAAAGCCGTCTATTCCAACATCGCCGAGTTTTCTTCCGACGCCTATCTCGCCGATCTAGGCCTCCTCGTCCGCGCCCCAATCGCCGGCACGACGCTCGGCGCAGCAATCTCCAACCTTGGTTTTGTGCGCTCGGGCTACACTGAGGGCTTCAAGGACGCGCTGCCGGTACACATCCGCTTGGGCGTGGCCCATCACCTCGCGCACATGCCGGTGCCCGTGCTCTTGGTCGCCGATTTCAACCTGCCCAACGACAACGACTCCTACCTAGCTTTCGGCCTTGAGATCCAACTCGCCGCCGGCCTCTATGTCCGGCCCGGTTACACCACCCAACAGACCGGCAGCCAAGACCAAGAGTCGCTGGGTCTGAGTGCCGGAGCCGGCCTGACCATGAACCGCTACGCAGTCGATTACGCCTACTCGTCCTCTCCCGACTTAGGCCAAATCCATCGGGTCTCGATCATCGGCACCTTCTAAAACGCACCATGCCCGGCCTCAGCTCGGAGCAACTCGCATTTTTCCACGCCGAGGGCTACGTCCACCTGCCCGACGCCTTGACGCCCGAAGACTTAGATCCAGTCCAAGCGGAACTGGAGGACATCGTCAATCAAGCGGCCCAACGCCTGCTGGCCGCTGGCAAAATAGAACGCGACTATGCCGAGTTGCCTTTTGCCCAACGCCTGATTCCCCTCGCCAAAGCCGACGCCAGTGCCACCGCCGGTATCAACTTCCCCGCCAATCTGGGGCCTAACATCTTCGCCTTTTTACACAACCCCCGGCTGCTCGACCTGATCGAATCCCTGATCGGCCCGGAAATCTACGCCAATTCCTGCCAGCACATCCGCGCCAAAGTCCCGGCCAGCGACGAGTATGCCGGCAATTTCTCGCAAAACGAATGGGCGCGCTCCACCGCTTGGCATCAAGACCTCGGCGTGTTGCTGCCCGAAGCCGACGACACGCTCGTCGTCACCACTTGGATCCCCCTCGTCGATGCCGACGAAGAAAACGGCACCTTGATGATCTATCCCCGCTGCCACCAAGAACCGTTGCGCCGACACGTGCGCCCGCCCGCCGGCCAAGGCGGCAGCTTTACCGTCGCGCCCGCAGAACTGCCGCCTTGGGAGCCGGTCGCCATCCCGGTCCAACGCGGCGGCCTAATCGCCATCCACTGCCGCACCCCGCACGGCAGCCAACCCAACCGCTCGGACGCGATTCGCTGGAGCATGGACCTGCGCTGGAACGACGCTCGCAAGCCCAATGGTCGGCCCCACCTACCGGGCCTCCTCGTCCGCAGCCAAGAGCATCCCGAACTGGTGATCCACGATCGCCAAGAGTGGCTGACGGCTTGGAAATTCGCCCGCGTCTCCAGTCGCGGCGCTCGCACCTATCGCTGGGGCTGAAAACGGCTGAAAAGTGTTACCCGCAGTCTGCGCCGCTGTACCCCAAAAGGGCCATTGCCGCCGAACATAAAAATTATCTGCCCAGCCGTAACCATTTGTTTCTAAATAAATAATAGTACCGCCAACCGATTGGCCCGCTCTTTGCATGAGCAAGGACATGGCCCATCTCCTATCCTTCGTCCTCCTGCTTGGCTGCTCATCCATCGCCGAAGCCGCGGTCGTCATCAGCGAAGTGCTGGCCGACCCGCCTTCCGGGGCCGCTGGCGACGCCAACCAAGACGGACAGCGCCACACCTATCAAGACGAATTCATCGAACTCTACAACGCCGGAGCCAACCCCGTCTCCCTCGCTAACTGGCGCTTGGGCGATAGCACCGCACTGAAGAACTACTTTCAGTTCCCCGCCAACGCGGTCATCGCCCCGCGCTCGCACGT
Organism: Candidatus Latescibacterota bacterium; assembly: GCA_965116045.1. Lineage (GTDB taxonomy): Bacteria > Latescibacterota > UBA2968 > UBA8231 > UBA8231. Next base: position 1,441,765 of record OZ220478.1, read on the forward strand.
CGTGCTCTTTGGCGGCGGCGAGCCGACCGGATTCACCGTCCCGGTCTATACCGACGATGGACGCATTGGCAACGGGCTAACCAATGGCGGCGAAGATATTCGCCTGTTCAACGACACGGGCACGGTAGTCTCGACCGTCTCGCACAGCGCTTGGCCCAGCGACCAATCCCTCGTCCGCCATCCCGCCGACAGCGACGCTTTGGTCCCGCACAAAACCGCCTCGACGACCGCGGAATCCTTTTCACCCGGACGCGCTACAAATGCCGCAGCCGAAACGCCAGAAGAAAACGAAACGCCCGAAGAAAACGAAACACCCGAAGAAAACGAAACGCCCGCAAAAGAAACCACTTACTCCCTCTTCATCAGCGAAGTGCTGGCCGACCCGCCTTCCGGCACCGCTGGCGACGCCAACCAAGACGGCCTGCGCGACACCTATCAAGACGAATTCATCGAACTCTACAACGCCGGCACCAATCCCGTTTCCCTAGCTGGTTGGCGCTTGGGCGACAACACATCGTCGGACACCCACTTTCAATTCCCGTCTGACGCCGTCATTGCCCCGCGCTCCTACGTCGTGCTCTTCGGCGGCGGCAACCCGACCGGATTCACCGTCCCCGTCTATACCGACGACGGAAAAATCGGCAACGGACTAATCAACAAGGGCGAGGAAATTCGCTTAATCGACAACAATGGCCACGAAATTGATGTCGTCTCGCACGGCACTTGGCCCAGCAAACAGTCCCTCGTCCGCCACCCCCCCGACGGCGATGCCTTGGTCCCGCACAAAACCGTCTCAACGACCAAGGCCCTCTTTTCGCCCGGCCACACGCACATCATCCCCAAACCCGACTACCCCCTCTTCATCAGCGAAGTGCTCGCCGACCCGCCTTCCGGTCTCGCTGGCGACGCCAACCGAGACGGGCGGCGCGACACCTATCAAGACGAGTTCATCGAACTCTACAACGCCGGCGCCGAGCCTATCTCCTTGGCCGACTGGCGGCTGGGCGACAGCACCGCACTGAAGAACTACTTTCAGTTCCCCGCCAACGCGGTCATTGCCCCGCGCTCCTACGTCGTGCTCTTTGGCGGCGGCAATCCGACCGGATTCACCGTCCCCGTCTATACCGACGACGGAAAAATCGGCAACGGACTAATCAACAAGGGCGAGGAAATTCGCTTAATCGACAACAATGGCCACGAAATTGATGTCGTCTCGCACGGCACTTGGCCCAGCAAACAGTCCCTCGTCCGCCACCCCCCCGACGGCGACGTCTTGGTCCCGCACAAAAACGTCTCGACGACCCAAGCGCTCTTTTCGCCCGGCCACACGCACATCATCCCCAAACCGGATTACCCCCTCTTCATCAGCGAAGTGCTCGCCGACCCGCCTTTAAGGCTGGCTGGCGATGTCAACCGAGACGGGCGGCGCGACACCTATCAAGACGAGTTCATCGAACTCTACAACGCCGGAGCCGGGCCCATCTACTTAGCTGGCTGGCGGCTGGGCGATAGCACCGCACTGAAGAACTACTTTCAGTTCCCCGCCAACGCGGTCATTGCCCCGCGCTCCTACGTCGTGCTCTTCGGCGGCGGCAATCCGACCGGATTCACCGTCCCCGTCTATACCGACGACGGAAAAATCGGCAACGGACTAACTAGCAAGGGCGAGAAAATCCGCTTAATCGACGTCAACGGCCACGAGATCGATGTCGTCTCGCACGACGAATGGCCCCGTAAACAGTCCCTCGTCCGCCATCCCCCCGACGGCGGCCCCTTCGTCCCACACCAAACCGCCTCGCCGGTCGAATTGCCCTTTTCCCCGGGCCACGCCCCAACCACGCGGCCCATTTTGACCTATCCGCTCGTCATCAGCGAAGTGCTCGCCGACCCGCCCGAGGGACCGGTCGGCGACTCAAACCGCGACGGTCAGTACGACCCGCATGAAGACGAATTTATCGAACTCTACAACGACGGCTCTGTTCCCATTTCTCTAGCCGGCTGGCGGTTGGGCGGTGCCGGCCCCCCAGGTAATTACTTCCGCTTCCCGGCCAAGGCCGTCATCCCGCCGCGCTCGTACGTCGTCCTCTTCGGCGGCAGCAAGCCTTTGGGATTTACCATCCCCGTCTATACCGACGATGGAGCCATCGGCGATGGACTGACCAACACGGGCGAGTCTATCCACCTGATCGACGATCATGGCCATGAGGCCGCGCATCTCTTTCACGCCACGTGGCCCAGCAAACAGTCCCTCGTCCGCATCCCATCGGGCGCGTTGGTCCCGCACAAAACCGTCGCGCCGCATGGGGCACCCTTCTCAGCCGGACATGCGCCAGCAACGCGGCCTATTTTGACCTATCCGCTGTCCATCAGCGAAGTGCTCGCCGACCCGCCTTTAAGGCTGGCTGGCGACGCCAATCGAGACGGGCGGCGCGATCCGCATGAAGACGAGTTTATCGAACTGTACAACGACGGGCCCGTGCCCGTTTCTCTCGCGGGCTGGCGGTTGGGCGACGCCGGCCCCCTAAGTGGTTACTTCCGCTTCCCAGCCGCCGCCGTCATTGCGCCGCGCTCGTACGTCGTCCTCTTCGGCGGTGGCAGCCCGTCCGATCTTGCTGTCCCCGTCTATACCGATGACGGAACCATCGGCGATGGCCTAGCCGACAGCGGCGAGTCCATCCACCTCATCAACGACAACGGCGACGAGGTCGCGCTCTTTTTTCGCTCCACGTGGCCCGACGACCAATCCCTCGTCCGCACCCCACCCGATGACGGCGCGTTGGTCCCACATAAAACCGTCTCGCCGATTGGGAGCCCCTTTTCACCCGGAATCGCCCCTAAGAAGCAGACTAGATCAGACCTGCCAAAACCGCCTCCCAGACCAACCTATTTCCTCTTCATCAGCGAAGTGCTCGCCGATCCACCCGCCGGACCCGACGGCGACGCCAACCAAGACGGACACTACGACCCCCATCAAGACGAATTCATCGAACTGTACAACGATGGGCCAGATGCCATCTCTCTCGCTGGCTGGCAGTTGGGCGACGCTGCCTCTCTACACGATTACTTCCGCTTTCCACCTGGTGCCACCATTGCCCCTGGCTCGTACGTCGTCCTCTTTGGCGGCGGCAATCCGACGGGATTCACCGTCCCCGTCTATACCGACGACGGAAAAATCGGCGATGGCCTGACCAACACGGGCGAAGCCATCTACCTAATCGACAAAACTGGCTATATAGTCGCCAGCGTTTCTCACTCCACGTGGCCCGACGACCAATCCCTCGTCTGCACTCCCGCGTTCGTCCCACACCAAACCGCCTCGCCGACTCAGGCCCCTTTCTCGCCCGGACGCGCCATAGAAGCACCTCCGGCCTCAGCCGCCAAAATGCCGGCAATGGTATCTGCATCCTCGCTTCGAGTGTGGCCCAATCCCTTCAACGCCACGACCCACCTCGGCTTCCAACTCAACCAAGCCGCCGCCGTCCACGCGGCCATCTACAATGTCCAAGGTCAACGGGTGCGTATGCTGGTGGACGCGCCGCTCTACGCCGGCACACACCAGATGCAATGGGATGGCCGCAACGATCGCGGTCATTTGGTGGCCACGGGTCTGTATCTGGCCCGTTTTCGCACCGCACACGCCCCCCCGCGCCACGTCAAGCTCATCCTCCTCCGCTAAAACAAAAAGCCCCATCTCCACAAAGGGAGACGGGGCTTTCACCAGCGCGGCTTGGCAAGGCGTCAGCTTTGATAGGCGTGCTTAAACTCGTGTAATAAGGTCCGCATCTTCTCCACCTCCTCCACATCCACCGTCTGCTTGCACTTCATGGCCCCCCGGAGCATCTTGTGCAAAAGCACCAGCTTCTCGGTATATGCGGCCCGGCCCTCGTCTCCCTCGTCCACCTCCTTGAGCCGCTGCGTCATAAAATACTGAGTGACGACGTGTTGGATTCTGTTGGCGTGCTCTTCCTTGTTGGCCACCCACCGCGCCAGTTGGTTTGCGCTTTGCGCATCGCTTTGGCCGGTCAGTGTCGCGATCTGGGTCATGGCCTTCTCAATGGTCGTCAGATCTTCCGCAATCGCGGTAAAACGCGCCTCATCGCCGTAAATGCCGCAGGGAATCTCGCAGTGCGCCCCCAGCGGCGCGGCTGGAGCCAAAAGACAACAAGCGAGCAAGAGCGTCCATTTTCCGTTCTTCACAAGACTGAAAAGCATCCGTTTTCCGTTCTTCACAAGGGCCTCCTTGGCAACGTGGTTCTTGGCTATGGGCAAAGCAGTATAGGGCGATTTCGGCGGCGCGGCAATGCCTCTAATCGCGCCAAGTGCGCGAGTCCGCACGGATGAGCCAGCGGTTGGTTTGGCCATCCTCGTCCAAATCAACGGCTTCTTCTAGGTGCGCCTCAAACTGGTGGTCGGTCACTTGGATGACCGGTGGCCAGCTAAAGTGCTGCAAGACCTGCGCTTCCATGCCAAGCGAGTCCAAGCTAGACGCATAGTAGCCGCGCTCGCGGCGAAACCTCTGTTGGCGATAGTAGATCCCGCGCAAAACGCGCTTGGCCTCCTCGGCGGCGACCGGACGAAAGGACACCGCTTGCCGCCCGACGACCTCAGTGGCAAACTGCACAAACCCCCACTTTTCCGGGTAGTGCATATTAACCAACCCTTGCGGCGACCAGACCCAGTTGTCCGGGCTGTGGTCCTCTACTTTGATGTACTTGCCCGCGTCAATGGCCAAGGCCCATTGCACGCGCGAAAAATTGATCCGCCATTGATCGCCATCTGTAGGCGGCACTTTCTTGTATGTAGCTTCGGCCAATACGGCCCACGGGAAGGCCATCTCCACCGACCAGCCCTGGTCCTCGTCAGTGGAGTCATTAATGCTGCCCCACACCCGTACCGCCGTTTGCAGACCGGCGATGTCCCAAGCACTGATGTAGGGGCCGCCGTCGCGGTAGGGCTTGATCATAAACAAATCCCACTCCGTGCCGAGGGCATTGATCTCAAACTCGTAGTACTGGTGCGTATCGCCATCTGGGTCGATAAAAACCTCAAAGTCGTTTTCTTGGTAGATCGTCGCGTCGCGCCGGTCAATGGTAGCCCACACGTGCGGCTCCTCCAAATCGGCGGCAATGTACAAATACTCGTCGTCCCACAGCATCTTGACCCGCGTCTGCAAGCGCGGCACGGGCCGGCGCTCGCCCTCAATATCGACGAAAGGCTCGGTCCACTCCGCCCGCTGCCAAGATGGCTCGTCGAGATGGCCGTCAATGTCGATCGCTCCAGCCGTGCGATGCGCCACATAGGTCCGCGGCTCAATGCTTTCTACGTAGTCGATGTCGAAGTGCGGTTGCCCCTCGGCGACCGGGGCCAGCAAGGCCGCGCCCAACAAGGCCCAGTGCAACATGGCTCCTCCTTTGTTTGCTCAGTTTCCAAGCCTGACGCCATTGCATCCATATATCACTTTGCGCTACTTAAATGTTACAATATCGACAATCCACCCCAAATAGGCGCACACCATGACCGACAAAATGGCCCTCTACAAGAGCGGCATGAACAAATTTGCCCAGCGAGACTTTGCCGGTGCCTTGGGCGATCTAGCCCAAGCCATCGCCCTCGATCCGCAGTTTGCCGATGCCCACCAAGCGATGGCGCACTGCCACGAGCAGTTGGGCGACCTCGACCAAGCGCTCAGCGCGGCGCAAAAGGCCGCCGAGTACGACCCCGACGACTTCCTCGTCCACACCAGCCTGTCCATGTTCTACCAGCGCAAAGGCATGATCGCCGAGGCCGAAAGAGAAAAAGCCATCGCCGCCCGGCTGCAAATGGAAAACCCACTGTAAGTTCGTGCAACTCGGCCCCCACCAACTCAGCCCCTTCAAGCAAGATATACCCATCCTCACCCTAGCCCCAATGGCCGGGGTGAGCAACTGGGTCTTTCGCCTTATCTGCGCCCGCCTTGGAGCGCGGCTGGTCGGAGTTGAATTTATCAACTGCCGCACCATCGGCATTCGCTCGCGCAAGAGCGCGCAGATGCTCGACTTTTCCGACGCGCCCATCTACGCCGACACCGGCATCTCGCTGCTAGCCGCGCAAATCTACGGCAACGACATCGACCTGATCGCCAATGGGGCGCGGGAATTCGAGCGGCGCGGCGCACAGGTGGTGGATATCAATTTCGGCTGTTCCGTTCCCAAGATCGTCGCCAAAGGCTGCGGCGCAGCTTATTTGCGCGATCTCGATCGGCTCTATCAAGCCGTCGAGCGCACGGTCCAAGCGGTCTCGGTTCCAGTTATCGTCAAGACGCGCCTAGGTTGGGACGAAGAGCAGATCAACATTCTCGAAGTAGTGCGCCGCTGCGAGGACGCCGGGGCCCAAGCAGTGGCCATCCACGCCCGCACCGTCGTGCAAAAATACAAGGGCCGCGCCAACTGGCACTGGATCGGCCGCGCTGTCGCAGCTTCCTCCCTGCCCATCATCGGCAACGGCGACGTGCTTACCCTCGACGACGCCCGCCTCATGCAGCGGCAAACAGGCTGCGCGGCGGTCATGGTCGGGCGGGCGGCCCTGGCCAATCCCTGGCTCTTTTCTGGCCGCAGCGGCGCAACCCTTTCAGAGCGCATCAACTTGGCGCTGGAGCAGCTACGCCTGATGGCCGCGTACAAAGGCGAGCACGCCGGCGTCCGCGAGACGCGCAAGCACCTCGCCCTCTACTTCAAAAGCCTGCCCCGCGCCTCCGAACTACGCCGCCGCCTACTGACGACCGCTTCCCTCACCGAATTGGCCGATCTGCTAGCCTCGTGGAAAGACCCGGGCGCGGAAGAAGCCGATCTCACCCTGTCAGCCGCCGAAGCCGAAGCCCTCGCGTGGGGCGGGAACGGGTAAAGCTACGTTGAGAACGCGTCACGCCTAAAGGCACGATGACACTCAAAACTAGGACTTCGGCCTCGCCCCGTAGCTTAACGCCGCTGGGATTGCAGAAAAACTCCTGACGCCCAAGCACTTGACCACCGCACAAATTTGATTCCAACGCGATAGATCAGATTCTATCCTACATGAGTTTAGCCATAGCCCAAAGGAGGCATATTGTGAAATATCTACTTACTCCAGCAGCCATGCTGATTCTCGCTTGGTCAATTCCTAGTTATTCCGAGCCATCGGTTAGTCGCGGTCTTATGCTCAAGATGCACGGCCTTGAGGTGGACGCAAAGCGGACCTTTATCAACCTGCTATATAACGACGAGGCCCACGAAGAAGATAAAGCTGACGCCTTGTATCAGCTTGGGCTTATAGCTTTCAACAATAAGGACATAGGGCTAGCTACTGAAACATGGGGGCTCCTTATTGATGAATTTCCCAATACAGAAAAGGGCCGGACTGTATCAGCGGGAATTAAATACCTTTTGGAGGATTATGATGCCTTGATCCTTGAGAGAGCAAAGGAAGAGATGCGCGATAGGGAGGAAGAGATGAGCGATGCGCTGGCGCAATCCTACCTTCTCAACGCTCAGTTTTGGTGGGACCCGCCGAAACAGTGGGGCATATACACTTCCCATATCAATCAGTTTACTATGGCCCGTGAGTGGTACGATAAGGTCGTAACGGAGTTTCCAAGGACAGATGCGGCTAAGAAGGCCATGTCTTACAGGTTCATGCTGTATAAAGACGGGCTGGAAGCCTACTGGAAACAGCAGCAACTCTTATTCGATGTCATAATGGGCAAAGAGATTGCTGCTTCAGCAGCAAACGCAGCAGCTTTAGGTTTAGGGCTTGTTTCGGCGGGTGGTGCGGCGGGAGCAATCGGTAGCAAGGACAAGACCGGCCAAGCTGTTGGGTCTGCTGTTGCTATCGGTAGCCTTGTTGGGTCTATCGTTCAAGCAAGGAAAGCCGAGAAGATACAGAAGGAGGAGATTCCAAATGCCGTCTTGGAATTGTCTCAGGATTTTGAACCCCGTATTTCGCCCCTTATCCATGAGTACAACAAGTTTGTCGAGGACTTTCCCAGCGATGCGGTCGCTCATATCATGGAGCTACAAATAGCTCAGGAATACCATATTGGAGTGAAACTCATTGCTACTTGGTTAGGTGAAATGGAAGATCCGAATCTTGAAATAGTTCGCCAAATAGTTGAAAGTGCCAGTAACATCGCCGATGAGGCTGTCCGCTGGTGTTCCCTTGTCCCTCAATCTCATGGCATTGTTTATCAGGCAGCCCAAGCTACTATGACGGATGTTCGTGATTTTCACGCCTCACATTTTTTAATAAATGCCCGTATTAGTAGGATAAGAAGATCTAAGCCATACAATTTTAATGAGCCAATAATTTTATTAAATAATGAGAAATTCGCCAGCGGGATGTATGAGTTTCAAGCTGATGGAAAGTGGTTCACGATGACGCTTAGCCACATTAGTGTTCAATTGGATGGAAAACTCTTCTCTGTTCCCATTGAGCAATTAGATAATAGTGATAATCCCACAAAATTCCTTCGAGCAATGATTCAGAAAGCAAAAAAGCAAGCCAAGGACTAAAATCACCTAGGAAACCTACCAGCAGACTGTCCGCCAACGCCGCTTTCGTCGTTGCCCACATCCGAGAAGTTCGTTATTGCGACTTCGCCTTCCGGCAACTCGGCGACGATTTTCAACTGTTCGCCTAATGCTTAATAGCATCGGCGCGATTGACGCAGCCGAGGTGACGCCGGTTCACTGTCGAGATAAGGCGTTTATCGCAGTCTCGCTGTACGCACGTTGGCTGAAACCTCATCGGTCGAAACGAAATGACGGTCTGAGTACGCTAATGCTTCGGCACCTCAAATCGTTTCAGCTCTGTCGGCGTTCATATCGAGGTTGACTGCCCCTAATTGCCCTCAGCGAATAGAGCCACTAGTTTTCACGGAAATTTAGCACTAAGGTATCTAAAGAAATGAAAATCAAATCCATCGACCTAGTCCGCATCCAGCGCCCCGACGGCTCTGCGCTCAGCGCCCGTTCCCAAGCTGGCTCGACGCTCTCGGCCTCGACAGCTCCCGCCCAACAGAGCCGACCCCGCCGCAAAGCTTGGCCCACCGAAATCGAAGTGGCCAACCCGATGTCGCGCTTTCCGCGCTTCAAGCCTCGGCGTCAACTCTACGCCGCCCGACAATGGCCCGGCTTCGCAGTCAAAGTCACGGCCGAGGACGGCACTTGGGGCTTGGGCACGGCCGCGGGTCGGCCCGCTGCTGCGGTCGTCGAAGACGCCTTCGCCCACATCCTCATCGGCGAAGACTGCCTGGCCATCGACAAGCTGTGGGATATGATGTTCCGCGTCTCCAAACCCTTCGGCACCGTCGGCATTGCCACCGTCGCCATCAGCGCCGTTGACTTGGCGCTGTGGGATTTGGCTGGCAAGCTGCAACAAAAGCCCGTGTACCAACTCATCGGCGGCCCAGCCCGCGAGCGCATCTTCACCTACGCCACCGGCGACGACGTCGATTGGTACCGCGAATTGGGCTTTAGAGCCTTCAAACTCCCCTGCCAATACGGCCCAGCCGACGGCCTGTGGGGCCTAGACCAAAACGAGCGGCGGGTCGCCGAAGCCCGCGCCCTAGTCGGCGACGACTGCGAACTGATGCTCGACTGCTACATGGCCTTTGACGTCGAATACAGCGTCCGCCTAGCCGAGCGCCTCAGACCCTACAAGTTGCGCTGGCTGGAGGAGTGCCTAATCCCCGAAGACGTCAAAAGTCACATCAAACTCAAAGAGTACCTGCCTTGGCAAACACTGGCCAGCGGCGAACACTTCTACACCCACTATCCCTACCAGCAAATGATTGAGCACCGCGCCCTCGACGTCCTACAACCCGACATTCACTGGGTCGGCGGACTGACCGCCTGTATCAAGATCTGCCACATGGCCGAGGCCGCCGGCCTCGAAGTCTGCCTTCACGGCGGTGGGCGCGATCCCTATGGCCAGCACTTGACTTGGGCGATGCCTAACACGCCTTGGGGCGAATACTACATCGGCTCAGACCCGGGGATCCCGCTGGAGGAAGTAGCCGAGCCCGGGGCACTCGTGCCGCAAAATAGCTATCTGGAATTCGCGCCGCGCGGACCGGGCTTTGACCTAGGGATTGCGGAGGATTGGCTGGTGCCATTCGGGGTTTAGGCCGCTTGCCCAGACGACCGCAGTTGCGTATTTAGCCTTATATATTTCTATCGCCCAAGGACTCTGCTCATGCGCCGCATCTTTGCCATCCTCTTCCCGCTTCTTCTGCCGAGTGTGCTATCGGCGCAAATAAGCACTTGGCAGCTTGGCGGCAGCAGTGGCCTTGCATGGTCGGCGAGCGATTCGGTGCGCATCTTCATCGACTTCGATTCCGTCCCCGGGGCCATCCAGCCCATCTACCTGACCTCGGCCCAAACCGTCTTCTCGCACCTCGACAACTGGTCCCCGTGGAAGTTTCCGCGCGAACTCGGCTATGTCGATGGCCAGCGGCCCCGCGCTTGGAAGCGGGGCTTGGGCGACTCGCGAACCGTCCACAATGCCACGTATCTAGTCGATGGCGACAGCACCACCTACAATCCCCCGTCCTCGGACCTGCGGAATTTCGACTGGTTTACCTTTGACGTGGCGGTACCCGTCCCGGCCACCCGCTTCGGCTTTTTCACGCCACCGCGTGGGTTCCGCTCGGATGGCACTCCACTGGCCGACGATGCTGTGCCCGCCTTTGAAGTGAGCACTGCGACCGAACCCGATCCCGCATGGTACGGGCACAACAACTACGAGCGCATCGGCCCGCTTATCGCCGACGTCGCCGAAAACCTGTCCCCCACCGTGCAAATCGACCTGCCCCGCCAATACGTCCGCTTCATCCGCTGGCGGCGCAACGAGTCGGTGCTCGATCCGACCTTCGTCCTCCAAGAGAACTCGCTGTCCGGGCAAGCGCGACCAGGCACCATCGGCGACTTTGAACTCTACGCCCGCGGGGTCCCACAGCGCGTGCTATACCTATCTAAAATTATCGATCTGGGCGCGGAAGTGAACTTCGGCCGGCTGTTTTGGTCGGCGACTTCCATGCGGATGGCGGACGGCGACTTGATCCCGGACCCGGCCGCGGCTGTCGGGTTGCGCGTTGAGGTGCGTACCGGCAGCGATCAAGACCCCAATATCTACCGCGAATTCGACGACAAGGGACGCGAAGTGGAAGTCTCGCGCCAGCGTTACGAGTTCGAGCTCAAAGAGTCGCAAGGCTACGGCTACGTCGCCAGCGGGCGGCCTGGGGTGCGGGCGTCAGTAGCCTACGACGAGGACAACTGGACCTTCTGGTCGCCGGCCTTCACCGCGTCTGGCCAGCCGCTCAACCTACACAGCGGCTCCCACATCCAAGTCAGAATCACCTTCGACAGCGCGGATTTCGATGCCTTTACGCGCCTAGATTCGCTGTGGATCGAGCGGGCACCGCTCTTAGCGCACCGGATCGTCGGCGAAGTGGCCCGCCTCGACGACCCGCAACCGAGCGGTTTCACCGAAGTGGCTCTAGGGCAGGCGACGACTTTCAGCTACGATATTCGCGCCGACTTTGCCGCCGCCGAGTCGGGCTTCGACGCGCTGCGCATTCGCACCGGCAGCCGGGTCCACCTTCAGACGCTGGCAATGGGCAATCCATTGGTGCCCGTCGAGCCTCGCCGGGTCGAGATCGACGAAGGCGAATTCCGCATCGAGTTGCCCGAGCGGGTCCACGCCGCCAACAACGCACCCATCCGCATTGAGTTCACGACCGACGTCTTCGTCTTCGCCACGACCTTTGAAGGAGAGGCAATCGACACGACGACCGAACGCCTGCCCCAACCCATCCGGGGCGGCGATGCTACGGCCACTGTGTCGACCAACAGCCTGCGCGTGCTGAGTGCAAAGAGCGGTTCCGTTGACGCGATCCAGCATCTGCGCTTTTCAACACCGGTTTTGACCCCCAACGGCGACCGGGTAAACGACCTAGTGCAGGTCTCTTATTCTCTCTTCCGCCTACCGGCGAGCATACCGGTCGAGCTACGGGCCTATGCTCTCGACGGCCGGCCGGTTGCCCGCCTGTCGTTTGCGCCGCAGGCTGCCGGACCGCAGCACCTTCGCTGGGACGGGCGCGACGCGCAGGGACAGCTTCTGCCGCCCGGCCTCTACCTACTCGAAGTGGCATTGCAATCCGATGGGATCAACCAACGCCTGCTGCGTCCGCTCAGCATTGCCTACTAAAAGGGCCGTAGCCATGCGCTTTCTCGTTGCCTTTACAGCTTGGCTCGCTTTACCGGCCCTTCCCGGCTGGGCCGAAATACTGAGTTTCGACAGCGCAGAAAAATGGCAAAGCTGGGCCATACCGACCGGGGTCGTACAGGTGGATGCAGAGGGCGTAGTGCGTCTGACTAAATACCGCAAAGAAGTGGACGCTATCCGCGACGCCCATCTCTTCACTCACTCCACCCAGCAACGCGGAGTAGTAGCAGGCGGGATCTGGCAGGCCGGCAGCGGCCGCGCGACCGCCGCCAACGCCATCGACGGCGATCCCGCGACCTTCTGGCAACCCGACCCGGCTGACGAGCGCAAAAATTGGTTCCTCGATATCGACTTGGGCCGCGCGGTACTCGCCCGCCGTATTCGCCTGACCTTCCCCGACCAACAAGGTGCCCGTCCTTTGCGCCAATTTACGGTCTATGCCACCACCGGGGCGCGCATCCAAGCCACAAAGGACGTATTCAAATTCGATCCGGTTTATCGCACCACCCAGCCCAACACGGCCACCGACATCACAATCCCCCTGCAATACGCCGCGCAAGATACGGTCATCGCGGTCGATCCCGGCATGGACTTAGACTGGGCGTTTGAAAACCGCTACCAAGTCATTCAGTATTTGAGCATCGTCGCCGAAGAGCAGCACGCCGACGACGCCCTCGCCGAGGTCGAAGTCTGGTCCGTCGGCGACAACATCAGTATCGGTGCCCAACAGCGCGGCCGTTTCCTCAACGGCACGGTCGCGCCCGCGCCGGCCAATCTCTTCGACGCCGATATCAACACCAACAACCTCATCACCTCGGGGCGCGGCGACCAAGGGTGGGAGGGGGCCGGCACTTGGTTTTACGTCGATATGGGCGCGGTGTTCTTCGTCGATGAGCTGTTCATCTACGTCTTGCGCCGCTTCGAGGGCACCACCGGCAGTCATCGCGGCAGCGCCGGCTCAGGGCACCGCCTCCTCTTCTCCGACGGCCGCCGCAGCGTCGGCACCTCGCTGCCCGTGCCCGCACCGCTCGACTACAGCGAACTGCTCACTCACGACAATCCCGCCGCCGCAGACCTCTACCGCATCCGCTACAAATTCCGCCCGCGCCCGATGCGTTATCTGTTCTGGCACGGCCTGTCCGACCAAGGCTGGCTCGAATCCAAATGGGCCGAATTTATGCTGTTCTCGCCAGGCTATCCCGCCCAAGTTGTGCTTACTTCGAGCTTCATTGACCTCGGTGCCGAAACCGGCGACGGCCGGCCCAAGGTCATCAAGGCCCTGCATTGGGACGCCGAGCAACCGCCCAACACGCAATTGCGCCTGCGCTCGCGTGCGGGCAACGCCCTGACCCGGGTCTATACCTTTTTCAACAAGATCGGCGAGGAAATCACCGAAGAAAAATGGAAGAGTTCGCCCAAAGTGCTGCGCGGACCTGTTGACTCCACCTTGGTAGTAGGCGAGGATTGGGATGCGTGGAGCAATTTTTATCAGCACTCGGGTGCGGCCTTCAAGTCGCAGAGTCCGCGTCGCTTCGTGCAACTGGAGCTGATTCTCGCCACCGACGATCCCGAGGTCGCGCCCACAGTCAACGAGTTGTCGATCGAATTCAACGCGGCGCTGCTCCAGCGGGCCCGCGGGCGCATTGAGCCGCGCACTGCCCCACTCAACGAGGCGACGGCCTTCACCTACACTTTGTTGCCCCGAGCTGGCCCCGAGGACGTCGGCTTCGACCTAATGCGCTTCGACTTGCCGGGGCCGATTGACCTGCACAGCGTGAGCGTGGAAAAGGGCGCAGCAACCATCTCGGCGACGGCATCCTTGCGCGGCGATTCCCTGCTCATCGCTTTACCCGATCCGGTCCGAGGCGATTCGGTCCGCGTCCACTTTACCACCCATTTGATGAGCAATGCCACGCTCTTCGCTTTGGACTTAGGCTCCAGCGCGCATCCGGGCCGGTGGCAGTCGGTCGAACCGGCCGCACGCCGCGCCAACATCGTCATGCTACCCGAACTGACCGGCACGCCCCAACTCATCGACGACCTCTCGATTTCTTCGCCCGTGCTCACACCCAACGGCGACGGCATCAACGATCAGCTAACAGGGCGATTCATCGTCCTCAAAGTCGAAGGCCGCCAGCCGCGAGTGAATGTCTTGGACCTCGCCGGGCGCGCAGTAGCCGTGCTCGCTCCAGTCGCCGAGGGTTTACACCACCTCTTTACTTGGGACGGCACGCACGCCAGTGGTGCCGCCGTAGAGCCTGGCATCTACGTCCTGCACGTCGATCTCGGTGCCGACGCCGGCGAAGATACGGCGCTGCGCTCCATTGCCGTCGCGTACTGATATTCCGTTAGTGGTACGTTTTGCGATTTCAGGTTGTTACGGTAGGTCTTAGGTCGCCGCGGTTCAGGCTGGGCCTCGGCGACCTGTTCAACGAGCCAATCTATACAAATGGGGCTACTTAGGTTGCGACGAGAACTAATGCAGGAATTTCAAAACGTGATACCGATCTCTTTCTTTCGGCTACTCCCGACTGAACCATAGAAATGGGACCCCAGAAAACTGGGATCCCATTTCTGTAACTCGCGGTGTCGCGGGTGGCTACTTGAGCAGCAGCATCTTCTTGACTTCGCGGAAGTCGCCGCCCGCCTGCAAGCGGTAGAAGTACATCCCCGCCGACAAGCGATAGCCTTGATCGTTGGTCGCGTCCCATTCCACCGCGTAGCGACCTGCCGCCTGCCGCTCGGCGACCAGCGTCCGCACCGGCTGTCCGAGCACGTTATACACCGTCAACGCCACGTCCGCCGCCTGCGGCAACGCATACTGAAGCGTCGTCGTCGGGTTGAACGGGTTGGGATAGTTGTCGGCCAACGAGAACACCGCTGGCCGCGTCTGCAAGGCCACTGGCGTCGGTAACGCTAGCCGGTTGAAGCCTAACGCACGATCATACGTTTGGTTGTCGGTGATTTCGAGCGTCGTGCTTGCAATCTCGGTTGTCGGCCGGAACACCAAGCGCAACCCCAGTTCGCCGTCTGAAACGGTGGCCCCGTGGGCGGCGACGGTCAACACACCGGCTTCGGCCAGCACCTGCGACGCCGCCCACGCACGGTCTTGGGGCAACGCCCGAACAAACGCCAGTTTGTCGGCGTCGTACGCGATCTGCAAGCCGTAGCCCCTGACCGCCACGAAGTCGGCCAAGCGCACCGCGAGGACGAACTCGTCGCCCACGCTCGGCAAGGCTGTCGACGCCTCCAGATACAGCCGCGCATCCGCATTCAGGCCGGCCTGCAAAGGCACCCGCTTGCCGGCTCCGCCGCCGAACAACGCGCTCAGGTCGCCAAATTCCATCATTGGGTTGACCGTGATCGTGAACATCAGCGACGCGCTTTCATCGCCCGCCATCGCCATGTACGTGACCGCAACGGCGCCATCGGTGGCCGCGTCCGGCGTACCCGCAATCATCCGGGTCGCCGCGTCAAACGACAGCCCCGCCGGCAAATCCGACACGCTATACGTGATTGCCGTCTAACGTACCCGTCACCGTAATCGTCGTCGCCCCCGCGTCTTCTTTGATCTCGCTCGGACTGACCTTCAGGGTGATGTTCTCGCTCAACGTCTCATCGTCGGTGATCTTGAATTCCTCGTTTTTCATCTGCGTGTCGTCGTCGCCGACTTTCGCTTTCACCGTGAACGTCCGCGCCGCATTCTTATCGCTATCGTCAATCGGCGTGACGCGCAGCATCGCCGTGCCCTTGGTGTCGCCGGCTGGAATCGTCAGCCCCTCGGTCACCTGCACCGTGTAATGCTCATCGCGCGTCCCTACCCCCGGAGTAATCTCGAAGTCCACCCGCTGGGCCTTATTTAAGGCCTTCTCCAATTCAACGGTCATTGTGACGTCCGTCGCCCCGGCGTTCTCGCGAATCGCCGCCGGAGCAAGCGTAAACGACTTCACCTTCGCAATCGGATCGGCTTCGATCGTGATAGTCCCTTTGTTGACCACAATGGGATAGACCCAAGAGGTTAAATGCTTTAAGGGATTACCAAAAGTGATCACATCGTCAAAGTCACCATCGCCGTTAATGTCGACACAGCCTTTAAGATAGTTCGCTTCCCCTACCCTATGTCCCTTCGCAGTTGTGGTAACCCAATTCGGCCCCCAACCAGAGGAAGTTGCGCTTCTTATAATAAGACCTGTTTCTATTATCTCTTGGCCACTAGGAACCACAAAGACATCTAAAAGATCGCCATCTTCGAAAAAGTCAATCCCCAAGGCTTTTTCTACTAAAACGGTGCCCGCCGGGATTTCGTCGGCCTCGCTGGCACCAATTGTACCATTACTATCTGCGTCTGACCCAACATCACCATCGCCATTGAGGTCTACTCCGTATGTGGAGTAACCTCCGTCAATACCAATACACTCATACACCCCGATGTTGGCCAGCCCATCGTCATCGAGGGAACCATCCCTGGCTGCGTCGATCCTTACTGGTACGGTTTTGCCATTATAAGTATGGGTCCGTTTGCTGACCACCACCGTCATCAAAGTATCACTACTGGGGCCTATGACGAGTGCGCCATCCTTGGTGCCATTCGGATCGAGAGTGAACGTCGTCTTCCCAGACATCGTCCCCTGCGGAATGGTTAGCTTGCCTAAACCACTGAGCGTGTAATGCTCATCGCGCTTCAAGGTATCGCTGCCAGCAACAACCAACCGGGTGGAGAGGGTCGTGTCCGGTAACGAGCGGCCATTCAAGGTGCCTGTCACTTCAATAGATGTCGCATCCGCCTGCTTGCTGAGTTTGGACGGATCGAAAGACAGGTCAACCGCTCGGGGCAACGAATCGTCGTCAATCAGCGACACAAACGGGAAGTATTCATAGCCTCCTCCTTCTTTGTGTGCCCTTTTAATCACATTCTTGTCGAAGCTAACTCGCTTGCTACTCCCATCAGCTATAAACTTAAAAATAATAGGGATATTAACGGCAACGTTTAAACTATCAAATTCATCAACATGTTCACTTAACCCCCTAGCCACCCTTGTGTTCTTATCGAAGACTTTTCTCATAAGATTAACGCTCTTCGTAGGGTTGGCCGGGGTCGGTCCAATTCGATCATTGGCTATCGGGGTTATGGTAAAAGTCCCGGTCACCTTTTTCGCGCCCTGTTTAATAGTGAGCGTGGGCATGGTGGATAGAGTGAATAAGTCATCGCGGTATCGGGCGGTTTGACTTGCATAATCAAAAAGCACCTGAACCGTAATATCTGCTTTCGCCGCCGCCCCTCCTTCCGTTTCTATTGTTACTGTAATATCTTGTGCCCCACCGGCCTCGTGGACGAAACCCGGGTCAAAAGAGCCCAATATGTTTTGGGCCGGAGCCTCGCCAGCCCAACCAAACATCAGACTAGCCGCTAGCAACCAAGGCACGTAAGACAAACGCGGCATCTGCAACTTGGCGTATTTCATGATGCAATCTCCTCAATAGTGAAAGGGATATGGATACGAGAAAATGGATGCGGCTTATCGCGAAGCCGCTGCATTCCGGCGTTTTTCAAAAGGGGGTCGGTCGCAAAGAGGCGGAAAACAGGCTGATCTTCGAGAACGGGCACACGCCGGGGAGAAAGACGAATCCTGCACGGCGAAATGGTGCCTACGACATCGCCGTCGACCGCCGCGCGGAATACCGAGGATGGTTTTCGTCTGTTATTGGGATTGGTAGAATCTCTGCGCCGCGGACGTCTGACCGACGCGGCAGAGCAGAGGAATACCCCTTCCCGCTTCCGAGGAGGAAGGGGAGCGAGGCGAATAGATTGATAAATGAAGCTAGTGCTTAATACCCAAGAAAATCGGGGGGGGGGGGGGGTAACTTATTGTTTTTTAACGACTTACGACAATAAGAATTCGGCGTTATTGCAAGCGTAGAACAAGGCACAACTATCGAATCAAGCACCGCTTTTGGCGATGGGATTCTCTTTGATAGCGACGCTGTATCCATTGTCTTGTTAATCCGCCTAAGACTGCCGCAAGCGGCGAGGTTGTAGCTCCAAAACGCTCGGCTGTGTGTGAAGTTCTAAGTTCTATAAGATAAGAAAAGTCCGACAAAACGATTTGTCAATAACGTTGAACAGGTCGCCGAGACTCAACCTGACTAAACCGCGGCGACCCAAGACCTACCGTAAGCGTATCGAGACAACCTGAAATCTCAAAACGCACCACTACCGATCTTCCGCAGATTTAGGATAATTGCACACCGCGCATTATAATTGTTAGCTTATTTTTTTATTTTTCGCTCTGCCGAGGAGAGTCTTCATGCGCCGCGTCTCAATCGCCATCTGGCTCATGGCCTTGTCGATCCTAAGCTCATCGCAAAGCACCACCGCCCAAATCGCTCACTGGCAGCTAGGCGGCAGCGGTCTGTCCTATAGCGAAAACGACACCACGCGCCTCTTCGTCGATTTCGCAACCACCCCCGGTGCCATCCAGCCCACGTACTTCACGCTGGATGAAACGGTTTTTTTTCACATCGACAATTGGGCCTTTTGGCGCGACCCCAGCGACCGCATCTTCGACTACCTCGACGGCGAAATGCCGCGGATGTGGAAGTGGAACCACGGCGTGCCCGACCCTTCGGAAAACGGCTCATGGCTCATCGATGGCGATCCCATCACCTACAACCCGCCCAAAGCCGACCGCATCGAAAAGGAAACCTTTACCATGGATTTGGCCGTGTCGGTGCCAGCGGTGGCCTTTGGTTTTATTCCGCCCAGCGAGGGCTTTCGCTCCGACGGCACACCGCTCAAAACGGACTTTGTTCCCGCCTTTCAGGTAACCGCTTCGGTCGCGCCCGAACCCCCGGTGCTCGAAGGCAATGTCAACCCGCTCTCCACCGTCATCACCGACACCAAGGCTAACTTCGAGCCCCACGTGCGCATCAACTTCACTCGCCAGTACTTGCGCTTCCTGCGCTACCGTCGGACGCTTTCGCTACTAGACGAAGACGCCCAAGCCAAAAGCGGCAACGTCGCCATCGCCCTCATCGGCTCGATCAGCGAGTTCCAACTCTTCGCTCAGGGGGTGCCGCGGCAGGCCATCTACAAGACTAAGGTGACCGACCTCGGCGAACCGGTGAATTTCGGGCGGCTGTTCTGGCAAACGACAAAATTCCGCATGGTCCATGGGAATCCAGTGGAAACGCCCGACGCGGCAGCCCAAGTTAAGATCGAGATGCGCACCGGCATGGACGACGACCCGGCCGTCTATCACGAATACATGGACACTGGACTGGAACGGGTCGTCTCGCGCGACCACTACGAAAACGCCCTGCGCACTCGCTTTGTGCGCATCACGGCCGCATCCGACCTGAGCGAACGCCAGCCCAAGCCGGGCGTCCGCGCTTCCATCGGCTACGATTCAGACAACTGGACCTTCTGGTCCGCACCCTTCGTCGAATCGGGGCAACCGATCAACCTGCGCAACGGCACCTACTTGCAGTTCCGCGTCACTATGGAGAGCGATTCCTTCGACGACTTCGTGCGCCTCGACTCGCTGTGGATCGAAACCGCCCCGCTGTTGGCCGCCAACGTGCGCGGCGAAGTGGCCCCGCTCGACACGCCGCAGCCCGTCGGCGGAATCACCCAAGTCCCCTTGGGCCGAGCCATTGAATTCGTCTATGACCTCCAAGCCGATTTTGCGGCCGTAAACGCCCCGGGCTTCGACCTGCTGCGGATTCGCACCGGGCATCAAACAGAACTCAAAAGCCTGCAACTAGGCGAGAGCCGCACGGAAACTCCGCCGGCCGAGATCATCCAAGAGCCCGAAGGCTTACTTATCCGCCTGCCCGAGCGCATCACTCGCGCCAACAATCCGCCCATCCGCATCGTCTTTGGTACGGAGCTATTTGAATTCGCGACCACCTTTCAGAGCGAGGTCCTAGACAGCGAACGCGATGTTTTGCCGCAACCGGTGGTAGGTGCCGATGTCGGCGCGGCGATCTCGACCAACAGCCTGCGCGTGCTCGGCACCACCGAGCAAACCACCGCCTTCATCCAGAACCTGACCTTTTCCGCGGCGGTATTCACACCTAACGGCGACGGCATCAACGACCAGCTACACGTGGCCTATTCGCTGTTCCGCCTGCCCGAGCCCGTGCCCGTCGTCCTCGAGGTCTATAGCCTCGACGGGCGGCGCGTGGCCCTCGTCGAGGCAGGCTTGCAGAACGCCGGCCCGCAGAGCCTGCGCTGGGATGGTCGGGACGAAACGGGCCAGCGGCTGCCGCCCGGCCTCTATCTGACGGCCTTAAACCTGCGCTCGGAATTTGCCGCTGCCCCCCAACTTCGCCCTTTAGGCATCGCTTACTAAGAGGAGATCTTGATGCGACGCGCAATCATCGCCGGCCTCGTGTTAGCGGTCCCACTCGCGGCTGACATGCTCTCCTTCGACAGCGCCGAGGAATGGACCCAATGGCAACAGCCCTTCGGCTTGATCCAAGTCGGCGAGCAGGGCCAGCTTTCGCTGGTCAAATTCCGCAAGGACATCAACCTCGTCGCGGACGCGCACCGCTTCGTCCACGAGACCCGCACCCGCGGCGATGCGGTCGCCGGCGGCCTCTGGCAAGCCGGTTCTAACGAGGCCGATGCTCGGCTGGCCATCGACGGCGACCCCACCACCTATTGGCAACCCAGCCCAAACGACGCCCGCGAGGACTGGTTTATCACCATCGACTTAGGCCGCGCGGCCCTTGCCCGCGAGATTCGCCTGAAATTCCCCGACCAAGAGGGCGCGCGCCCATTCCGTCAATTCCGCGTCTTCACCACCTCCGGTGTGCGCATCTCGGCTACGGACGATCTCTTTCTCTACCGCCAAGCCTTCCGCACCACCCGGCCCAACACCGAATCCGAAATCGTCATCCCGCTGCGTTACGCCGGCCGCGACAGCGCACTTGTGATTGATCCCGACTTGAACTTGACTCCGGCAGAGCGCAACCAATATCAGTTGATCCAGTACATCCAAATCATTTCCGAAGAGCAAAACGCCGACGCCGCCATCGCCGAAATTGAAGTCGTCGGCATCGGCGACAACATTGCCATCGGCACCAGCCAGCGCGGCAATTTCGTCGAAGGCGATGGCACCGGCTCCACCTTCAACCTCTTCGACGCCAACCTCAACACCAACAACACCGTCACCGATTGTCGCGGTACCCTAGCGGAATGGACCGAAGGCGGCACGTGGTTCCGCGCCGACCTCGGCGCGACATTCTTTATCGACGAAATGTTCATCTACTCCATGCAGCCCGACGAAGGCACCTTGGGTTTTACCATCTCCGGCACCGGGCCAGGGCACACGCTCCTCTTTTCCGATGGCAGCCCAGCCACGGGCACCGCCCCTCTCGTCGAAGTGCCCGAAAACGTCGATTACGAACAGGTATTCACGCATCTGGCCCCCAACGCCGACAACCTGCTTTACATGCGCTACCTGTTCGCGCCGCGCAAAGCGCGCTACTTGTTCTGGCACGGCGTTACCTGTAGGGGGTGGGGGATCGTCAAATGGGGCGAGATGCAGTTGTTCTCGCCGGGTTATCCGGCCCAAGTCGAGTTGCAGTCGGCTTTTATCAACCTCGGCGAGGAAGCCGGTGATGGGCGGCCCAAAGTCATCAAGGCGCTGCACTGGGACGCCGACTTGCCGCCGGGCACCCGGATGCAACTGCGCTCGCGTTCGGGCAACGAGCTGGCCCCGGTCTTTAGGTTCCACAATAAGCTCGGCGAAGAAATCACCGAAGAAAAATGGAAGAGTTCGCCTAAAGTGTTGCGCGGTCCCATCGACACCACGCTGGTTGTCGGCGAGGATTGGGACGCTTGGAGCAATGTGTACCAGTTTTCCGGTGAGTCCTTCAAGTCGGCCAGCCCCCGCCGCTTTATGCTGCTGGAGATGATCCTCGCCACCGATGACCCCGCCGTCGCCCCGACCGTCAACTCGGTCTCCGTCGAGTACGAAAACGCCTTAGTCCAAGGCGCGCGCGGCAGCGTCGCCCCCCGCGAGGCCAACCCGAACCAAGACACGCACTTTACCTACACCCTCTGGCCTGAAGCCAACGAACTCGACAGCGGCTTTGACCTAATGCGCTTCACGGTCCCCGAGCCGGTTGACCTCCAAAGCGTATCGGTACGGGTCGGCGCAGAACAGGTCGTTCCCGCCACCTTGGCCATGCAGGCCGATTCGCTGCTCATCGCATTGCCGCAGGTGGTTTCCGGCGACTCGCTGCAAGTGAGTTTCACTACCCGCCTGCTGCAAAACGCCACCGTCTTTGCCCTCGACCTCGGAGCGAGCGGCGCACCGGGCCTGTGGCAGTCGGTCGAGGCGGCCGAACGCCGCTCCAACATCGTCATGCTGCCCGAACTGACCAGCAGCAGCCAACTGATCAGCAACCTGCAACTGGCCGCGGCAACCGTAACCCCCAACGGCGACGGCATCAACGACCACCTCGAAGTGCGATTCGTCGCCTTCAAAGTCGAAGGTCGCGAACCACAGGTGGAAATTTTCGACCTAGCCGGACGCCAGCTAGCGGCGCTCACCCCCAGCACTGAAGGCTCGCAACGCCTCTTTACCTGGGATGGCCGCGACGCCGACGGAGCAAACGCCGCCCCCGGGCTGTACGTCCTGCGCGTCAAGCTGGGGGCCGATGCCGGCAACGACACCGCGTTCCGCACCATCGCCGTGGCGTACTAACAAACCGCGCCTCTTCGGCGCCGATAGCGGCTAAGTGGAGAACTTCGCTGGCTGACAAATTCTCATTCGACGATGCGCGCCGCGCTAGGCCAAGCACTAAACGCCCTCGGCTTCACAGTGGCATGAAGACCATTTCCCTGCCGGACGGCGACCTGTGCTATGCCCCCAACTTTTTGGCCCCTGCCGCGGCCGACCAATTCAAGCGGCAACTGTTGGACGGGATTGAGTGGCAACAGCACCACGTCGTCGTCTTTGGCCGCCAGCATCTCGCGCCGCGTCTTTCAGCGTGGTACGGATCCCCAGCGGCCCACTACGCCTATTCGGGGCTGGCACTCGAACCGCGCCCGTGGACTGCGCCGCTACTAGACCTCAAGACGCGGCTCGAAGCCGCCGCTGACTCTCCTTTCAACAGCGTCCTGCTCAATCAGTACCGCGACGGTCGCGACAGCATGGGCTGGCACAGCGACGACGAGCCGGAGCTGGGCGTCAACCCGACGATCGCCTCGCTGAGTTTGGGGGGGACGCGGCGCTTCCGCCTGCGACACAAGCACCGCGATCACCCCGCAGTCGAAATTCCCCTCGGGCACGGCGCACTCCTCATCATGCGCGGCCCAACCCAATCCCACTGGCAGCACCAAGTTCCCAAGACCCAACGCCCGTGCGACCTGCGCCTCAACCTCACCTTCCGCCGCATCGTCGCTACTGCGCCTTAATTCCCGGCCCTTGCGTAATCCCTCAACTCAGACGCCGGGCTGGATCGGCTGCGGCCCACAAAATCGAAATGGAAGGGGCCGTTCCCGTCTCCTGATGGCGCAAGGCAATCGCCCCGAACAAGCGCATTTAACCCGCCAAGCCCTCGGGCAAGGTCTCGATATAAGCACCAATTTCGTCGCGCACTCGCCGATACGCCCGCAATGCTTCTTCTGCACTGCGCGCATCCCGCGCTAGCTTCGGCGGATCGTCAAAGGCCCGATGCACCACCCGGGCGCGTCCCGAAAAAACAGGACACTGTTCGGCTGCGCGATCGCAAACCGCGACCACCCAGTCGAAGTCGATGTGGCCGAGTTGGTCGACGTGCGTCGATTGCTGGTCCGAGATATCAATGCCAACCTCGGCCATCACTTGGACGGCGTTGGGATTGAGGCCGTGGGTCTCGATGCCGGCTGAGTAGGCTGCAAACTGATTGGATTTTAGAGAGCGGGCAAAGCCCTCGGCCATTTGGCTGCGGCAGGAGTTGCCGGTGCAAAGGAAGAGAATTTTGGTCATGGAGAAGCTCCGATTAGGGAAGAGAACGATTGAGAAACTGATCATTGACCATTGGCTACTGACCCCTGATTTTTATCGCCTAGCGCATTGTACACTTTAGCAAGGTCCGCTAACGATGTCGATTCTGTCGGGAAAAGCCAGTGATTTTCTCAAGGTCGCGGTCGCTGCCGCCGGACGCGGCGACCGCCAAACGGTCCAAGCCGTGTTGGCGCAGAAGCCCGCATGGATCAGCCGCATTGGTCCGCACGGCCGCACCATGTTGTGGGAAGCTGCGTATCGGGGACGGCTGGCCATGGTCGATTACCTGCTTGATCGCGGCGCTGACATCCACGCCTGCGGCTGTCACTTCACGCCGCTGCTCGTCGAAATCTCTCCCTACTGCGCCGCACGCTACAAGCGCCACCAAGCGGTCGCCGACCACCTGCGAACGCGCGGTGCAGCGACCGACATTTACACCGCAACCTTTCTCGGCGAGGGCGATGCAGTCGCCGACTATCTCGACCGAGAACCAGCGCTAGCAACCGCAGAAAAAGCACAGCACGACTCCAGTCTGTGCATGACGGTCTTGCACTACGCCGTCAGCGCCGGGCACCTCGCCATCGTCGCGATGCTATTGAAACGCGGGGCCGATCCGCGGCCGTACAGCAGCGGGCTGATTCGCTTTGCCGTGTGGCGGGATCGCGCCGACATCCTCAAGGCCCTGCTCGACGCCGGGGCCGATCCAACCCACGCCGAGGCCCCTCGCTCCGGCATTGTCAATGCCGAGATCATCGAATTGTTGACCGCTCGCGGCGGCGCTGTAGATGTGGATCACGCTGAGGGCGGCTGGCCGCCCCTTGTCTTCCAATCGCGCGGAGACCGCGGCGGCAATGTCCAGCGCGTCCGCGACCTGCTCGACCGCGGCGCCGACGTCAATGTTGAGAACTACAAGGGACAGACGGCCCTGCACTGCGCCGCCAAAGCGGGATTCGCCCCAATCGTCGCCTTGCTGCTAGACCATGGGGCCGCAGTGAACGCCAAAGACGATAAGGGGCAGACGCCGCTGGCGACTGCGTTGCGTTCCAAGGTGAAAGACAAGGATCGGCTCGCGGCTGTCATTGACCTACTCACTGCCGCTGGTGGCGTTTGAGCCCCAGCCAAGTATCCAAAGAGCAGTTCACCCTGCTGATGTTTGTTCCTTGCCTTTGCTAGCCGAGCCGGTCGTCCAAGGCGCAAGACGCTCCTCATCTAATAAAACCCCATAGCTAATAGAAGCTGGCTCCAAGCATTGAGTGATTACCCGCCTATTTAAGTGGGGCTAGCGACTCGGATGCAGTCTCGGCAAATCCATCTCTCCTTGCGCCTCGGTCAGATGTTATTACAATAGTGGCAACAATTAGGAGACATTTCATGCACGTTCTGGCCCAGTAACAGCACTTTATTCCCCTCTGCAAAGCACCCCACACATATGAGCAAAATAGAAATCCCACCGCCCGAAGGCGTCTTTGCCCAGCCTTGGTCGCTAAAGAAACTCTTCGGGATGCTCGCGGTCTTCGGCCCGGCCGCCATCGTTGCCTCGGTTGCTATCGGCGCAGGCGAGACCATCGTCGTGGTGCGAGCCGGAGCTTGGGCCGGCTATGGCTTGCTGTGGATGGTCTTGCTCAGTTGCTTGGTCAAGGGCGTCTTCTTCACCTATCTGATTGGCCGCTACACAGCCGTCAGCGGCGAGCTGATCGGCCACCGCCTCGTGCGCCTCCCGGGGCCGCGCGGATGGTTGCTGTTGACCATTTTGCTGTTTGAGATGATCGGCGCACCCCTCGCTTGGGTGCCCATCTCCAAGCCCTGCGGCGATCTCTTTCACTTCTTGCTGCGCGACATGTTGCCCGCTGGCGAGGAAGAAGTCTTCTGGGAAAACGTCATAACCTCGGCCTTTATTGCCTTGGCGCTGTCCTTTGGCATCCGTCTGTCCTTTGAACGCCTCGAAAAGCAACAGCTCATCATCTGTGGGATTCTAGTCACAGGCACCATCGCAGGGACCCTCATCGTGCGCCCGGACTTTATCACAGCGCTTGTGGCGACTTTCCGCTTTGGCGACCTGCCGCCCTTTCCTGAGTGGGCACCCGAAGACGCGGTCGCACATCCACTCCTGACGTTGGGGACCACCTTTGGCTACGTCGGTGGCTCGGTCATTGGCTACATCGCCTATGCCAACTGGATCGGCCTGCACAAGTGGGGGCTGACCGGCCACCAAGACATCGAGGCCATCCGCAACCGCGCCGCCCGCAGCGAGGCCATCAACTACCTACCCGACGATCCCCAGCAAATCCGCCACCTGCGGCAACGCGTGTCGCCGCTGCGCTGGGACGTGGCGCTGGGGGCATTGGTCCTCTTTATCGTCACTGGAGCCTTTATGATTTCCGGGGCGGCCGTGCTCTTCCCGCTCGAAACCCGCTTCGAGGGCTGGAATCTGCTGACGCACCAAGCCCACGTCTGGCGGCAGATTCATCCGAGCTTGGTGTGGATTTACTACGTCTGTATCCTCGCCGCGCTGTGGGGCACCCTGCAAGCCCTACCCGAAATCTACGCCCGCGTAGCGCAAGAGTTTCTCGCCGCCCGCTGGCCAGACCGCACTTGGGAGTACCTGACGATTAAGCGCGTCATCTGCCTCTACATCTTCACTGCCACCATGCTCATCGTCTGGAACAACATCCCCTTCGACATCCTGACCCAGATCGCCGGTTTCCTCATCGCCAACTTGGCCATTGCCATAATGATGGTGGCCGCTATCTACCTCAACTTCAAGCTGCCCGCCTCCTACCGCACCCACGCCTGGGTCCTCATCGGCGCGGTGCTCTCGACTGTGGTCCTAATCGCCTCGGCCGCTGTCAGCGGTTGGGGTTTGGTGGGAAAACTGGCGGGCTGACAGGCAGCGACACCCTTCGGCTTTTTATTCTGACGTTATTATATAATGGTATAACGTGTGCTGCATGGTGCTGTCTCCCTGCGCGTCATTTGCCGCTGACAAGCTCGGCCCTTTTCCAATACGCGGCAAAATGCTGGCGCAGCCACCCTAGCGGCGCAAAGCGCAGCGCATTAAAGCCCCCCCAAGACCAGCGCAGCGGCCACTCTTTCAGGCCGGTAAACTGTTGGAAGAGCCGTTTGCGCACCCCGTCAGCCAACTCCACCTCGCCGCTGAGCCGGGCCAATTCGCGCTCGTACGTCCCTTCGATGAGCATGCGGGCGTGTCGCGCGATCTTTTCCGGCTCCAGCACCGCCACCCGCGGACACACCATGCCGGCTTCGCGCCGCACAAAGGCCAGGATATGCGCCGTTGGCAAAGCGTCTTGCTGTGCAACAGCTTGGCGGGCAATCGAAACCGGATTCATCGCCCCATACGTGCGGCAAATCAGCGGGCGCACTGGATAGATGGTACAGCTATGGTCCGCGCCGAGAAAGGGACAGCGGCGAGGCCGCTCCTCGGTAAAACTCAGCAATTCTTGACGGCGCGGCGGGGAAAAGTGCTGCTCCACATAGGAGACGATGTGGACGTATTCGGCCCGGTAGAGCGGGAACATGGTGGCGTAGTAGTTGTCGAACTCCTCGTCGGTGAGCCAGCAGCAATCGCCCGTACCCGCACACCGCGTCGCCGGAACTTGATCGTATAGCACTTCTAGATCGCGCATACATCCTCACTGTTGCGGTGAAAGTGCGCTGTCCCAAACCGTAGCCGCCGAAGGCCGGTTGGGATTCACCGACACGACTGACCAACGGACGTTCCCCACGTCAACCCAATGGCCACGCGGACGCGACAGCGGTTTATCCCCCCAGCACGGAGCCTGATTTTGGCGGGGGACATCAAAACAGACGTTTATCCCATGCACGTTTATCCTACCGCGATACGTGTGATTTCAGCTATAGGCCCGTCAATCACCGTCCCGGATAAGCGGGTCTGCAAGGCCGGCCTTAATCAATGCCGCCAACAAGTGAGAGAAGCGATCATCCATAGTCTCAGATAGCTCGTCCATCTTCAACTCAAAACTATCTTGA
Source organism: Candidatus Latescibacterota bacterium (assembly GCA_965116045.1). GTDB lineage: Bacteria > Latescibacterota > UBA2968 > UBA8231 > UBA8231. The sequence goes on from OZ220478.1 coordinate 1,470,012, forward strand.
CGCTGGACTAGAACGTCCATCTTCAACTCAAGACTATCTTGACGCTGGACAAGGACATCCATCTTCAACTCAAGACTGTCTTGACGCTGGACTAGAACGTCCATCTTCAACTCAAGACTGTCTTGACGCTGGACAAGGACATCCATCTTCAACTCAAGACCGTCTTGACGCTGGACAAGGACATCCATCTTCAACTCAAGACCGTCTTGACGCTGGACAAGCTCGTCCATCTTCAACTCAAGACTATCTTGACGCTGGACAAGGACATCCATCTTCGATTCCAGCCCGTCTTGACGCTGGACAAGCTCGTCCACCTTCGATTCCAGCCCGTCAAGGCGTTCGTTGACTTGGGTAAATCCGGCCCGCATTTCTTTGGCAAGTTCTTCGATCGTCATAGCAATAGCTCCTTTATTTGAGTTCTCATAATTTACAAGGGAACATCGCCACCCCAAATAACCCTGTCAAAGACTTCGTACGCTAGCGCACTTTTGCGATCAACGCCGCGGCTCGCTGCCGTATCAGCACCTCGCTCGCTGGCGCAATCATCTGCACGCTCGGATAAAACTTGTAGGCGAAGTCGATCTCGTAGCCGCCGCGCCCGTACTCGTCGGCCGTGGGCACGTAGCCAATGCAGCCATTAGCAAGTCCGCACAAGACGGCTGGTCCATGCGCAGCCTCCAAGTCGAGCTGATAGCGGGCGAAGAGCTCCCCTTCCAACCCCAAAAGCACCAACTCGCCGAGAGCCAACGCCTGCATTGTAAAGGGCTGCACCCGAGCGCGCGCCGCGCCAGCCTGCACCCATTTGCGCATGGCGATAGCCCATGCGAGTTGCGCCTTGGACGCCTCACTGCCCCGCGTCAAACGCACCCGCAGGTGCCCCTTGAGATGCTCGATCTCAGCGCGCCAACGCGACGGCGGGGGCCGCAGCGGCAAATCCAACCGCTCATGCGCCCAGTTTATCGCTGAAGCGTCCAAGGGCGCAGCCACGGCGCACCCTTCCAACACGGCTTGTCCCAACTCCTGCCCCAACGCCTCGACGTCGGCAAACGAGCCGTTGGTGATCCGCGGATTGACGTCGCCGCAGGCCCCGTTGACAAAGAGAGCCTTATCGCCGGTCTGCTCCTCAATGTGGCGCATCGCCGCACTGGCAAAGTCGCCGCTGATCTGGAGATTGTCAGGACCCAAGACCACCGGATGACAGGCGTGGTTGAAGAGCGTAGCTCCTCGGCCATCGGCCGCAACAAAGCGCAGCACGTGTGCGTAGGGCACGACCGGACCAGCGGGATTCTGTCCGATCCGCACGCCCTGCGGGTGCGGCTCGCGGCGATTGATGCCGATCTGCACCTCGGGACGCGCATAGTACAAACGGCCCGGTCGGCGGTCGGCGTCCGCAGCTACCACCACCTCCACCACGGCGTCCGCAACCTGTGCCAAGTAGCGGCCGTCAATGCGACCCATGCCCCGAAAGGGAAACGTTAGCGGGCCGGAGTGGGTGTGGGAAGCGCAGACCATGATGGCTTCGCTTTCGATGCCAGTGGTACGCGCTACCCGCTTCCGTATTGCCCGCACAACGTCCGCATCCAACCCCACCAAATCGACGACGACCAAGGCGACCCGCGTTACACCACAGCCGCAGACGAGGGCCTTGGCCATGAGGCGGTCGCGGATGTGCGTAGCCCCGGACCGCCGCGCCCAATACCCGCCCATTGCGATGCCGACCGGCGGCGTAATGTCAGTGGCGGCCGTGCCAAAATGCAAGGTCACGGCGGCGAACCCTTTCTCCAGTCAGCGGGCAGGACGACGAGCATTATGCCCGGGCCGCAGGCATTGTACAACGCGCGCAAATCAGCCGCTCCAACTTGTAGATCTATAGCACCGGGGCGATGCCACGCCGAGCCGGCGTAGATCAGCAGGCCGCTCGCGAAATACAGGGCACTCGTGGCCGCGGCATCGGCAACCAAGTTCTGCTCCCAGTCGAAGGGGCTGGGCACCAAGCTCTGCCAAGGATTGCTGGGTCGGTAGCGTCGCAACCGGGCCGCAAGCGCGGATTGTACTGGCGGCTGCTCGCCGAGGGAATCAGCCACGAGCGGCACGCGCCGCAAGAGCGCCCGCCCGTGCATCAGCCGCAACTCATCCTCACCCCGATCCACCAGCAAGTACGGCGCATCCGCTTCTATGGCCTGCAACCAAGCCCGCAGTGCGGCGTTGACATAGGCCAAGTCTTCGGCCGACGCCGCACTCGCGCCACACGCCAAGACCCAGAATAACGCTAGGCACTTCATCAGTAGATAAAGACCGGCCAGCCGATTTCGACGGCTTCGTACAGGTATTCCAAATCCTCGCTGCCCACTCGGACGCAGCCATGGGTGATGCTCTTGCCCAAGTTGATTTCAAAGAGCGTACCGTGAATCATAAAATCCTTGAGGAAGTACAATGCGTATGCGCCCAAGACCCCGCGTTGAAATCGCCGCGGATCTTCGGCGAAAATGGGAATCTCCTCGTCGTTTTCAATAAAGTACCAAGTCGGCCGAATCCACATGGGATCGGCGACTTTGCGGCGGATGGCGAAGCGACCTTTGGGGGTGTCGAAGGTCCAGCGATGCCACCGCTTGGCTCCTTCGAGTTTGCGCCCGCTGCCCGTTGCACAAGCGGCTTGGCGCAACACCTGCTCCCCGTCGCGGAGCAGGACTAGATTGTCTTGGGTATTAATGACGATGTAGGGCGTAGCTAGAGCGTGGCGCTCAACGGCTTGCACCAGTTGCTGATGTTCTAACCAGAGCGCGGACGCCTGCGCGGCGGGCGGGGCCGACAGCAGTGCGAAAAAAAATAAGGCGACCGGGAGCAATTCCCGGCCGCCTGTGATTGAAGCTTGCAAGGGCGCGCGCTCAGAAGCGCTCGTACCAAGGGCGCATCTCCTCGACTAGCGCGTGGTATCTGTCCACGGCCACTATCACACCGTCGGCAACCTCGGTCGCCTTCAGATCCGCGTTTCCGGCGAGGGACTCAGCATCGGAGAAATCCTCGCTGTCCAATGCGGCTTCGGCCGCGTCTATATCGGCTTCGGCCGCACTTAACTCGGCTTGTAGGGCCTCAATATCGGCTTCCGTGCCCTTGCCGGATGGCGCTTCCTCTAGGCTGGTATATGCAGCGGTGATCGCGTCGTGGGCCGCGGCAATCACGGCTTCGGCTGACTCCCGCAGGCGTTTCTTTTCGGCATCTGCGGCCGACTCGGCCTGCGCGGCCTTGCTCTTGGCATCGGCGATTTGCGCCCGCGCCTGCTCAAAGTCCTTAAAAAGGAAAAAACGCTCGTCTTCGGTTTTGGTCGTTGTTTCGGCTTCGCTGTACGTGCGCTGCGCGGCCGAGTACTCGCTGGCGGCAAAGCGCTCAGCGTCGGCGGCCCGAGCCGCGTCGAGCGCTTGCTTGGCCGCGTCGAGCTCGGCTGTGGGGGGGTCGTCACAGCCCGCCAAAACCGCGACGGCGACAAACAGCGATATTGCCCGCACTTTCATGGTTCACCTTCCTGAGTTTGAACGTTCTGTGCTTCTATATAATTAGAGACAATCTAAAGGGAAGTACAAGGTATTGTCAAGCGCAAACAGGGCGCGCCAGCGCGGCGGCGCACCCTTCAAAATTTCGCATTTTCGTCGTCGTCCGGCGCAAAATCATCGTCTTCTTCCCCAGGCGTTTCGTAAATCCATCCACAATCTGGACACAAGGGATATTCCGCATCCGCCCGGCGCACTTGGCACTGAGGGCATCGCTGGCCAAAAGGCGACCAGAACTTCAGCACCACCACGACCAACAGCAATATCGCCAACAAGGTGTAGAGCATCTGCGATCTCAGCCGCCCTGCTTGGCCGCTTGGAGCTTGCGCAATTGGCGGCGGCGACCCCAGCGGCTGCGCTTGATGCGCCGACCCAACGGCGGCCGCAGTGGTCCGGCGGCGACCAGTTCGTCGAGCACTCGATTTAGCTGGTCTGGCCGATTGGTAATGATCCCCTGCACCCCCATCGTCGCCAAGTCGCGCATGGCAATATCCTCGTCAACGGTCCAAGCCCAGACCGCAATGCCGCGCTGGCGCATCTCTTCGAGGAAGGGCGGGGTCAGCGCCGCGTACCACATGGCCAGCACATTGGCCCCCACGCGCAGCACTTGGCGCACGAGGCGACGCGCACGCACTCGCGAGGGCGGGGTCGGCAACTGACCGACCAACAGCGCAGTAGGTAAGGTCGGCGCGAGCAAATTGAGTCGCCGGACGGTTTGCGGATTGAACGCCTGCACTACGACGCGCTCGATCGCACTGGCCGCTTCAATCACCTGTAGGACGCGCTCGGCAATGCCGTCGTCTTTGATTTCTATCAGTACGAGGGCTTGGTTCCGCGCCAAGTCGAGTACGTCTTCGAGCAGAGGCACGCGCTCACCGGCAAAATCTGCGCTAAACCAGCCGCCCGCATCGAATTGGCGCACTTCCGCGCCCGAGAGATTGGCGACTAAGCCAGTGCCATCGGTGGTCCGGTCAAGCGCTGCGTCGTGTAGGACCACGAGCTGGCCGTCGCGGGTGGTGCGCACATCGATTTCGAGCATATCGACGCCGATCTGGAGCGCCTTTTCGCAAGCGGCCAAGGTGTTCTCGGGGGCCAGCCCCGGACCGGACGCGCCGCGATGGGCAATGCGCAGAGGCGTGATCATCTCAAGCACCGAATTTGTCGAGTCGGCGCGCGTGGGCCAACGCGAGAGCCATCAAGCTAGTTGACGGAGAGATACCGAGACAGCCGGCGCTGCAACCGCGCTCAGAAAATTCATCCGCTGCGTCGGCCAACGCCCACTGGCTAGCAATGACCGTGGGCACGGGGTGCCAACTGTGGCTGCGCATAATCGACGGGGTCGAGTGGTCGCCGGTGACGATGAGGACCTCGGGTTGCAGCGCGAGCAACCTCGGAATGTGAGCATCCAACTCCTCTAGCAGCCGCACCTTCAAGTCGAAATCGCCGTCTTCGCCCGCGCTGTCGGTCTTCTTGACGTGAACGTAGAAAAAGTCGTAGTCCGCATAGCGACTTTCGAGCAAGGTGAATTCGGATTCGAGGTCCCAGCCGACCGCTTCGACCGCCATGCCCACGGCACCGGCCACGCCGCGATACATGGGATACCCGGCAATGCCCAGCGCCTTCAGCCCGTACGCCTCGTCCATCGACACCAACTCTGGATAGCGACCAAATCCCCGCAGCAGCACCATGTTGGCCGGATGCTCGTCGGCGAGCAATGTAGCGGCTTGCTCTAAAAAGGCATTGGCCACTTCGACAGTGCGCTCGGCATCTGGTGCGAGGGCCGTCAGAGGCTTGGGCGGCACGCCAGTCACCTGCGGATCCGAATCCGAGACTTGGTCGCCCAAGCCCGCGCCGCGAAACACCACGCCAGCGCGATATTCCATCTCAGCGGCGACCTGCACCTCCGCCCCAGGCACTGCGATTGCTCCCAACACTTCGCAAAGCTGGCGGCCTTTTTCCGTGGGGATGCGGCCAGCGCGGCGGTCGCACACTCGGCCCGCAGCATCTACCGTGCAAAAGTTGAGGCGCACCGCCACGTCGCCGCGGGCGAAGTCCAGCCCCAAGCCAAGAGCCGAAAGGGCACCGCGCCCGATCGGGTTGCGCCAAGGATCGTAGCCAAAAAGAGCCAAATGGGCCGGGCCACTGCCCGGAGTAAAGCCGCCCCCCAACGGCGAAAGCAGGCCGCAGGTGCCTCCCTTGGCCAGCGCGTCTAAGTTGGGCAACTGGGCCGTCTCCAGTTCGGACTTGCCCGTGGCCGGATGGGGCAACCCCCCCAAGCCATCAACGACCAAGAGGACGATCTTGGCGTCGCTGTCCCGGCTGCACAATTTCTGAGTGTATTGGGAACTTATCACGTTCGCATTCTCCAACTTCGCCGGCGGCCTCTAAGCTACCGACTCCTGCGAGGATAAATCCTTGAGCACCATCTGCACGGCACCATTGCCAGCATAGGTATCTACCTCCAACTCGAAAGCCGCACTCAGCCGATCGCCCGGCCGCACCTGATCCGCAAGGTCTTTTTGGTTCCACCACAGGGCCGCACAGCGGCGGCCTCCTACCTCCAATTCGGCCTTGAAGTGGCGACCATCGGTGCCGATTTGCCGCGCCCAAACGACCCGACAGTCCGCTAGGGCAAAAACCGGCCGCCGGTGGCCGTTGCCAAAAGGCTCTAGTGCGGCGAGTTGTTCCACCGTGTCCAGCGTCAAATCGACCGGGTTGAGCATCAGGTCAATGTCCAAGGCCGGTTGCAGGGCCTCGGCGCTAATGTGGGCGTTGGCGTGCTCGATCAGCGCGAGGCGAAAGCACTCAAAGGCATCAACCGAGAGCGAAAAACCCGCGGCCGCCGGATGGCCACCGTGTTTCTGCAAGTGCTCTTCGCAGGCGTGGATTCCCGCGCTGATGTCGTAGCCCGGGATGCTGCGAGCCGAGCCGACGCAGAGGCCGTGGTCGCTGCTTTGGGTACACACGACGGCGGGGCGAGCGTATTTTTCGCACAACTTGCTAGCCAACAGGCCGATGATGCCCAAATTCCACTCCCCCAGCACCACGATGATGCGATCCTCTACATCCTCCTCCGAGCCGACCTGTTCCTCGACCTCCCGTATGCCCTCGCGCTGCCACGCCTGCCGCTGGGAATTGAGCCGATTGAGTTCGTCGGCCAACTGCGCAGCCTCCCCCTCGCTTGTCGAACGCAAAAGCCGCAGCGCTATATCGGGCGTCTTCAAGCGACCAGCGACATTGATCCGCGGCCCCAAGCGAAAACCCAAGCTAGCGGCATCGAGGGGTTGGTCTCGGTAGCTAGCCACTTTCTTGAGCGCACACAGCCCGAGGCGTTTGGTCTGCTGGAGGATCTGTAGGCCGCGCTGGATAAATAGGCGATTTTCCCCCAGTACCGGCACGAGATCGGCCACCGTTCCCAAGGCCACGAGGTCGAGCAGCTCGTTGAGATAGCGGCGGCGCTCTTCACCGGCGAGAAAGGCCGTGCTAAGGGCCTGCACCAGTTTGAAGGTGACGCCGACGCCGGCCAAGTCCTTGAACGGATACGGACAATCGCGGCGATTGGGGTTGATGATCGCCAGCGCACGCGGTAGTTCGGCGAGCTGTTGGTGGTGATCAACCACGACGACCTCCACGCCGCGCACCGCAGCCAATTCTAGGGCTTTGTAGGCCGAGATGCCATTGTCAACCGTGACGATGACGTGCGCTCCCTTTGCGATGGCGCGCTCGACCCCAGGCGGTTCAAGGCCATAGCCGTCCTTGTGGCGATCGGGCAAAAGGCAATCGCAGTCGGCCCCCACGCGCTCGAGAAAATCCATCAGCACGGCGGTACTGCAAACCCCATCGACATCGTAATCGCCGTACACGACGATCTTCTCGCGAGTGCGCACGGCCCGTTCTAGGCGCGCAACCGCAGTGGCCATGTCCAGCATTTGTTCGGGCGGATGCAGGGCTTCAGGACCGACTTGCAATTCGGCGCGAGTCAGGCCGCGGCCAGCGAGTAGGACATCAATCAAGCTATCGTACGGATCGTCGCGGAGGACATTCCAGACGGGATAACGGCGCATAGTATTTAAGTCAGGAGGAGCAACAATGCTCCGAGGATGCCGGCGTCAAGTTTTTCGCGATACACTGCAAGTGCTATAAGGAAAAGAGGTTTCGCTTGGGCGAAAATCCCACGTATTCGCAATACGAAATAGCATAACACTTTCTGTTCTCTTTAGAAACTCACTGATAAAAACCCCATCGCATTTGCCGCTCCCTAGAATCGAGAGGGATTTTGGTCGGGCCCCTGACGGTAAGGTCGGCCCGTGGAATTACGTCCCCGCGTTTGGAACAAACGTGTACTTGACCCCAACTCGCCCTAAAGCCTACAGTTCGCCCCAAGACTGCCAAGTCGATCTGATTCACACTTACCGAGGGGACGGGCTTTATAAGGAGACAATCCACTTCCCCGGCTTGGTTCGCTCGCTGGCCGTCCCGATCTGTTTGCCATCCGAAAAGTCGAGCGCATTGAGGTTGGGATAGACGCGCATCGCCTTGCCCGTAACTCGATTCTGAATGTGCAGTTTATACAACGACAAAATCCGCGCTAGTGCGCTTGCCTAGACGCTAGCGTTGCGTACATTTATTTGCTGTTTTTTGAACTTTTACCTAGGGAAGTGCATGTTTCTCTGCTATATAGCCCTCCTCGGTGCCATCGCGTTGCCTCGTCTCGTGGCCGCCGGCCCCAATGCAGATGTCGAAATTTTCATCGGTGAGGAAGGCCCTTCTTGCGGGTTTGCCGCCAATAGCACCGTGGAGTTCAGCATCTCGGCGCACAACATGAGCGGCGTGCGCCAAGTCAAACTAGAATTTAGCTGGGAACCAGCCAACGCGATCGCCGCGATCGCCGGCGCACTAGGCGAGACAGCGAAGGCTAACTCCTTTGTCTCCCCGGGGCCGCCGCAGATAAAGGGCCAAATCGCCCAATGGGGCATCGCGACTCTCGGCGGCACCGGGATAGAGGGCGAGGGCCATCTCGCCAGCATGGCTTTCACCTTGGCCGACTCTATCAGCCCCACCACACCCATAGACATCTACCTCGACATGGTGTCGCTTGGGCCTTCTTTTAACGAGCGCGACGACATCCACCCCCAAGTCGCGTCCTTGCGCAATTACTGCGACGACGACGGGCAGGCTTTGCCAGATGGCATCTTCTTTCGCTCGGTCGGGCAAAACCCCTCCTTTTCTGCTGCCGGTACCGGCAGCGTAGCCGACAGCAGCGCCGGCGAAATCCTCGTGTCGGCGCGCCTGTTGCAAGCTGGGCACTTCCGCCCGGGCGCGTCTTTTACTTGGGACATTACCAATCCTGGAGCAGGGCCGGCATACGCGCTCGTCGCCGACGAAGCCATCCCCATCTCGGCCGGCGCAGCCCAGCAGGTGACAACCACTAGCGACGAGCGCGGCCAGACCTACCTACTCCTCGATGCCGAACAGGCGGCCACGCTCGTTTTCAAGGCCTGTGCCGAAGGCTCGTGTGCAGAAAATCGAGCAGTATGGGGGGACGTTGCCACGTCCATCTCAGATCCGTCTGGCTTCGCGCTACCGCACGACCTCATCCTCGCACAGAACTACCCCAATCCCTTTAACGCCAGCACCGCTATCCCCTTCGCCATCCCCGAAGGCGGAGCTCAGTTTGCCCAAATCGACATCTTCAACCTAATGGGTCAAAAGGTGGCCACGCCCTTTGCAGCGAGCATCCCCCCAGGGCGGCACGTGGCCCACTGGGATAGCCAGTCGACAGTCGGCGCACCCGCGGCCAGCGGCCTCTACATCTACCGCCTGCGGACGGATTCGGCTGAGCTACACCGCGCCATGCTCCTCGTGCGCTGAGCCGTGCGTCCTCCCGACCCAGCCCGTCTTGCGGCGGCACACCTCCTCCGCGACCTAGAGCAGCAAGCCCGACCTTTCGACGAACTATTGCGAGCTCTCGACGCGCACTTGCCGACCAACCGCGACGCGCGCTTCGCCCGCCAGCTAGTCCTCGGTGTGGTGCGGTGGCAGAAGCGGCTCGATTGGATCATCGCCACCTGTTGTACGCGTCCGGTCGCCCAACTCTCGCCCTGGGCTCGCCACATCCTGCGCCTCGGCACCTATCAACTCTTCTGGCTCGATCGCGTACCTCAATCCGCCGCCGTCCATACCTCGGTCGAGCTGGCCAAGCACTTGGCGCACCAAGGCATCGCTTCGCTGGTCAATGCCGTGCTCCGCAGCTTGCTGCGACAACGCACGCAGATAAGCTACCCCGATCAGCAGCAGACCCCGACGCGTTACCTAGCGGTGTACCACTCCCATCCCGAATGGTTGGTCGATCGCTGGGTCAGCCGCTGGGGCCGCGAAATCGCCGAACACTTGCTCGCGGCCAACAACCAGCCCGCCCCACTCAACATCTATCTCAATCCGCTGCGCACGAGCCGCGCAACCGCCGCCGAACTCGACCTAGTTCCAGTCGAGGCGAGGCCGGGCTTTTATCGAGCGACCAACGGCGCGCACCTTTTTGCCTCACGCGCCTACCAGCAGGGACAGTTTCAAGTCCAAGACCCCAACGCCGGCTTGGCCGTGGCCCTGCTTGACCCCCAGCCGGGCGAATGCCTACTCGACCTGTGTAGCGCACCCGGCGGCAAAGCCGTACAAGCGGCCATCGCCATGGCCGACCGCGGCAGGGTCGTAGCAGCCGACATTTCGCTGCCGCGCCTGAAGCGGGTGCGCGAAAACGTCCAACGCCTGCGCCTGCGGGCCATCCGCCCCGTGGCCCGCGACGGCACGACCCCTGGGTGCGGTGCCTTCGACCGCGTCCTCGCCGATGTGCCCTGTAGCGCCACTGGCGTACTCGGACGGCGACCAGACGCCCGCTGGCGTCGCAAACCCGCCGAATTGGCAGCATTAACCGCGCAACAACAGGTACTCCTCCAACGTGCTTACGAGCACCTGCGCCCCGGCGGCGTCTTGGTATATAGCACCTGTAGCTTGGAAGAGGAGGAAAACGAGGCCATTGTCGAGCGCTTCTTAAAGCAAACCCCGACTGCGCAGCTAGAGCGCGCCGATACTCGCTTCCCCGCCCAGCCCTGGGCTGGACGCTACGTTCTAACCATACCGGGCCGACACAATGGCGACGGCAGCTTTGCCGCCCGCATCCGCAAAGGCACCGAGCCAAAGCATTGCACGTCGTGAAAAACATCCTCCGCCACTTGGGCCTGCTCGCAGCGGGCGCGGTCATCGCCAGCCTCATCGCCCTCATCCTGCTCGACTTGGTCATCATGCCGCACTTAGTTGACACGCCCAGCGTCCGAGTTCCCAATCTTCAGGGCCTTTTCTCGTCCGAGGCATCGGCCCGGCTCGAAGAAGCTGGGCTGAAGATGACCATCGGCGATTCGCTACACCACGAAACCGTTCCCGCCGCCGCGGTCGTCGATCAAGACCCTAGTGGCGGCCAATTGGTCAAACAAGGGCGGCGCATCGTCTTGACTGTGAGCAAAGGACCGCGCTACTACGAGGTTCCCGACGTACGCCGCGTTAGCCTGCGCGAGGCGCGTTTGCAAATAGAGGAAAACCAGCTCGCGATCGGCCAAATCCTCTACCGCTCTTCAGATACTTTGCCCGCGGGCGCGGTCGTCGGGCAGTCGCCGCTGCCCGGGGCTCAGCTCGCTCGCAACAGTGCGGTTGACCTCCAAATCAGCAACGGAGCACCCACAGCGCTCAAACGCGTCCCAAATCTAATCGACCTGTCCATCAGAGTCGTGGAGGACACCTTGCGTAAATACGAACTGCGCATCGGCCACATTGCTAAGCGCATCGACGCGCAAAAGCGCGTCGGCACGGTCCTAGCCCAAGAGCCTACGAGCGAGCAGCGCATCCCACGCCACAGCCGCATCGACCTCGTCGTCAGCACCGCGGCACCCCCTCCCAAGCCAGATGCCTTTGACAATTGGGAGGAACCGTAATCGCACTGACCGCTACAGCAGTCGGCTTTACCCCCCACTCTTGTGCCGTTTGGCAGCACACAGGAGAGCAGGGAGTATTCGCCTCGGTATGGTGAGTTTGAATTCACTGTTCAACGCTCAAGGGCCAAGCAGGCCCCATCGAGCTTAGCACCATTATCCCGCTGAAGTATCTAATGGAGTTGTTATGAACGCCACGCGCATCGGCCCCTCTCTCTTGGCCGCCGACTTTGCCCGCCTCGCCGAGGACATCGGCCGCGTCGAGCGGGGCGGGGCTGATTTTCTTCATCTCGACGTAATGGACGGGCACTTCGTCCCCAACATCAGCTTTGGGCTGCCGGTCGTCGCAGCCGTGCGCCAAACTACCCGCCTCGAACTCAACACCCACCTGATGTTGCAAGACCCCTTGCCTTTTATCGACCCCTTCAAAGAAGCCGGCGCAGATTCGCTCGTGGTCCACGTGGAAATCGAATCCGGCCTCCAAGACGTCCTCGACGCCATCCACCAGCACCGTCTCCAGTGCGGCCTCGCGATCAACCCCACAACGCCGGTCGCCGCCCTCTACCCCTATCTCGACGAACTCGACTCGGCCTTGGTCATGTCCGTAGAGCCGGGGTTTGGCGGCCAGACCTTCCAACCTGCCGCCCTTGACAAAATCCGCGATCTATGCGCGGAAATCGAGCGCCGCGGGCTAGACGTGCCCGTCTGCATCGACGGCGGAGTCCATCCCGGCAACGCCGCCGCCTGCCGCCGCGCCGGTGCCCAGAGCTTAGTGGCCGGCTCAGCCGTCTTCGGTGCTCAAGACCCAGCCCGCGTCATCGCCGACCTGCGCGGCTGACCGGGCTCTGTTGCTATATCTATACATTAAATTTATATTTTTGCTTCTTTGTCCCATTCTACCACTCAACGCATCGGCCCATGTTTGACCGACTCAGCGAACGCTTTGACGACCTATTTCGCTCGCTCCGCGGGCAGGGGCGCATCACCGAGCGCAACATCGACGATACGCTGCGCCAAATTCGTCGCTCTCTGCTCGAAGCCGACGTCAATTTCAAGGTCGCCAAGGGCTTTATTCAGCGGATCAAAGAGCAAGCCCTCGGCCAAGACGTCCTCAAGAGCCTGACCCCGGGCCAGCAGCTCGTCAAAATCGTCCACAGCGAACTCGTCGCCCTGCTAGGGGGCAACAACAGCCCGCCCAATCTCGCCGAGCACCCTCCCACCGTCGTCATGCTCGTCGGCCTGCAAGGCTGTGGCAAGACGACTATGGCCGCCAAGCTGGCCCGCCAGTTCAAGGAAAGAGGCCGCCCGCCGCTACTGATTGCCGCCGACGTGTATCGCCCGGCCGCCGTAGCCCAGCTCCAATCGCTGGGGGCCTCTATCGACGTGCCCGTCTTCAGCCAGCCCGCCGGCGTTGAGCCAGTCGCCATCTGTCGCCGCGGCATTGACCAAGCTCGACAGACCCATCGCAGTATCGCGCTCATAGACACGGCCGGCCGCCTGAGTATCGACGAAGAGATGATGGACGAATTGGACCGCATCCAGCAGGCCGTTGAACCACACGAGATCCTCTTTGTCGCCGACAGCATGCAGGGCCAAGATGCGGTAGAAACTGCCGCCCGCTTTAACCAGCGCCTCGCGTTTACTGGCTGCGTTCTAACCAAGCTCGACAGCGATGCCCGCGGCGGCGCGGCCCTGTCGATCCGCGCCGTCACCGGCCAGCCAATCAAGTTCGTCGGCACTGGCGAGAAAGTCGAAGACCTAGAATCGTTTCACCCCGACCGCATGGCCTCGCGCATCCTCGGCATGGGCGACATTGTCTCGCTCGTGGAAAAGGCCGAACTGGCCATGGAGCGCGACAAGGCCAAACAACTAGAAGAAAAGCTCCGCCGGGCCTCTTTCACTTTTGAAGATTTTCTCTCGCAGTTGCAAGCCGTGCGCCGCATGGGGCCGCTCAACCAGCTCATGGGCATGATTCCCGGAGCCGGTAAGGCCGCCAAGAACATGCAGCTCGACGACAGCGCGTTCAACCAAGTCGAGGCCATCATCAATTCCATGACCCGCCAAGAGCGCGTTCAACCCAAAATTCTCAACGGTAGCCGCCGCAAGCGCATCGCCCGCGGCAGCGGCACGACCGTTCAGGAGGTAAACCAGTTGGTCAAACAATTCCAAATGATGCAGAAAATGTTCAGGCAGATGGGCCGCACCAAAGGCGGCCGCTTGAAAATGAAAATGCCCCTCGTGGGCTAGGAATCCTTCGCCAAGGAGAATAGCATTGGTCAAACTTCGCCTTAAGAGAATAGGCAAACGCAGACAGCCTTACTATCGGATCGTCGCCACCCACGCCAGCGTCGCCCGCAACGGCCGCACCCTCGCCGAGGTGGGCCTCTACGATCCCTTGCACGCTAGCGTCAAAATCGATGAAGAGCGGGCCATCGAGTGGCTCAACAAAGGCGCGCAGATGAGCGAGACCGTCGCCGACCTCTTCCACAGCCAAGGAGTCTTGGCCCGCTGGAAGGGCCTAGAAGGCCGGGTGCGCGACAACGCCCTCGCTGGCGACAAGCCCAAGAGCCGACGCAAGCAAAAGGCGGCCGCGCCAGTCCAACCGGCTGAGCCAGTCGAACAGGCAGTCGCTGAATCAGCCGAATCGGACGAGCAAGAAGAACAATAGAGGCACAATCGCATGGCCGGGCGCGTCGCCGTAGCCTATATCTCCCGCCCGTGGGGAGTGCGCGGCGAAGTTCGGGCTGAAGCCCTGACGCACCGCGTTGAGCGCTTCAGCGACCTGCGGGGCGTCGTCCTCCAATGCGCTGGCCGCGCCGATCAGCCGCTCGAACTAGAGCGCTGGCGCACAGACGCCAAGAGTTTGTTGCTCAAATTCGCGGGCATTGACTCGCCCGAACAGGCGCGTTCGATTCTGGCCGGCGGCTACGTCACCATCGCCCCTGACCAGCGCGATCCCCTGCCGGAAGGTACGCACTACATCGACGATATAGTGGATTGTGTGGTCGTCAATTCGGCCGGGCAACCATTGGGTCGCATCGTCGAGGTCTTATCCATGCCGACGACCGACGTTTACGTGGTCCGTGGTGCCAAAGGCGAAGCCCTCGTGCCGGCTGTCGGCGACTTTGTCGTGGAAATCGCGCCGGGCCGGGTCGTCGTGCGGGGCATTGAAGAGCTATTTGAACCATGAAAATAGACATTGTAACCCTCTTTCCCGATTTCTTTGCTTCGCCGTTGGCGACCAGCATGATGGCCCGCGCCATCGCCCAGAGCTTGTTGACCGTCGAGACCCACGACCCGCGCGATTGTGCGACCGATAAACACCGTACCGTGGATGACGCGCCTTACGGCGGCGGCGGCGGCATGGTCCTCAAGCCCGAGCCGGTGTACCAGCTTTGGCAGGAGCGGGGCCTGGCGGCTGGCCGCTGCATTTACCTGACGGCCGATGGCCAACCGCTCAACCAAGCGCTCGCCGTCGAGCTGGCGCTAGCGGAGCGATTGGTGCTGTTGTGCGGGCATTACAAAGGAGTAGATGAGCGGATCCGCACTGGGCTTATCGACCAAGAAATTTCAATCGGCGACTACGTGCTCACTGGCGGCGAGCCGGCCGCCTTGGTCCTCATCGACGCGGTGGCGCGGCTCATACCCAACGTTTTGGGCAATTTCTCTTCGGCCTTGGACGATTCGTTCCAAGAGGCCGTACTCGATTGCCCGTGGTACACGCGGCCAGTTGAATTCCGCGGTCAGCGCGTCCCGGCTGCGCTGCTTTCCGGCGACCACGCACGCATAGAGCACTGGCGGCGACGCCAAGCCTTGCGGCGCACATTTGTGCGCCGGCCCGACTTGCTGCAACAGATCGACCTCGACGAAGAAGAACAACAACTCATCGCCACTTGGCGGGAGCAAGGGCTGGAAGAAGCCCTGTAACAAACAAGGTGATACAATGAACAAAAGTATCCTGCGCGAACTAACTGCGGATCAACTCAAAACCGATCTCCCTGAATTCGGCGCCGGTGACACCGTGCGCATCCACGTGCGGGTCATCGAGGGCGACAAGGAGCGCACCCAAGTCTTTGAAGGAACCGTCATCCAGCGCAAAGGCAGCGGCATCCAAGAGACCTGTACCGTGCGCAAAATTACTCAGGGCATCGCCGTTGAGCGCATCTTTCCCCTGCACTCGCCGCGCATCGCCAAAATCGAGCGGACGCGCGAGGGCCGGGTGCGCCGTGCCCGTCTGTTTTACCTGCGCGGTCGCAAAGGGCGCGCCGCCCGCATCCGCGCTAAGCGGTCGCGCTAAGCGGGGTCCCGTCATGGCCCTATACGACGACTTACCTTTTACGCGCAAAAACTGGTCCTTGGCCCTCGCCGGCTTAGCCGTGATCGTGCTCGGCTATGTGTTTTTGCGCATCCCGCCGGCCGAGGGTTTTCTCTCCCTCACCCTAGCGCCGATATTCCTAGTCGTCGGTTACTGCGTCCTGATTCCCATGGCGATCTTGGTCCGGGACCAATCAGCCGACGAAGACGAGGCGGAACAGACATGACTAGCGCCCCCGATCTCTACCGCTACGACGCCGAGGCCGAACAGGTCGCCTGCTTCGCCGACATCGGCCCCGAGCAGGTAGCCTTCTTTCACGAGCAAGGCTACCTCGTAATAGCCGAGGCATTTTCGCCAGACCAAGTCGCCGACGCTGGCGACGCTGTGGACGACCTGATTGACGGCAAGCAGCCCGAATTTCGCGGTGTTCAACTCGAAGCGTCCGCTCACGGCCAAAAGCGGACGGGCGCGGTACGCAAGCTGATGAATTTTGTCGATTGGGACGAGCGTTTCCAACCCCTAGCCACCGATCCCGATCTCTTGGATGTCCTCGCCCGCCTGATGGACGATACACCGATTCTCTTTCAGGAGATGGCCTTGCTCAAACCGCCGGGGGGCCGGGAGAAACCCTGGCACCAAGACTGCGCGTATTTCAACTATCCTTTGGGCACCACCATCATCGGCGTCTGGATCGCCCTCGACCCGGCTGACGCGGATAACGGCTGCCTGCACATCCTGCCCGGTACGCATCGCGAAGGTCCGGTCAATCACTTCAAGCGCCGCGATTGGCAGATTTGCGACACCGACGTCCAGACCGAGCGCGACGTCGTCGTACCCCTCGCTCCTGGCGGTTGCCTGCTCTGGCACGGCATGACCCACCACGGCAGCCCGACCAACCCCTCGCAGAAAATGCGCCGCGCGCTCCAGCTACACTACCGACCCGCCAGCGCCGCTCAGATTGACACCGACGAGCGCATGCAGCACTTCGGCGGTGAGGTGCGCGGCGCTGAGTGCTGAACTTTGCGAGGCTCCTACCTCATATACCGTTTTCCCCGGCCCAACACTCGCGGGTAACAAAGCCCGAGGACAGCCAGACAGCCAACGGACAAGTGCGATTTTCTGGGAACTGTGAATGAGACAACTTCTTAGATCACGACGCCCACTTGAGCTTTTTCTTTTTGGACGCAGTTCTGTAGATTGATCAAACTCTGGTATGGAATACCCGTTTCGCCCGCCAAATCCTCGAAATACGCAATTCCTTAAAATGCCTTGCCTAGGGATTCCTGCCGGACTTTTATAAATTCCACCCTTCCGCCAAGCGCAGCGTCACCTCGTCGATAAACCCACCCTCCACTTGGCGCGCAGCCAACGCCGCAGCGCGTTGAGTGGCCGTATCAATCCCCGCTCCTCGGTGCAACCGATGCGCCAAATACGCGGCGAAAAACACGTCTCCGGCCCCGGTTGGATCGGCCACCATTGCCACCGGCGCCGGCGCAAAATGCGTCCGTTGTCCCTGCCGATTTGCCACCCAGCCGCCGTGCGAACCTTCGGTGACGACCCACTCTGTCACCGAGCAATCGCGCATCAACTGGTCCAGCGTCAGACCGCAATCGGCGAGCACGAGTTCTAATTCATCGTTGGAAGTTTTGACGTAATCCGCGCATTGCAGCGCGGCATACAGATTGTCAGCAACCTCTTGGTACACCTGCGTCCCCTCAATCCGCCGCACATAGCCTTGGATGTCCAAACTCACCGCGCCATCTATCGCCGTCAGCATATCCTCGGCTAGATCGTGCGGGTGGAGCGGCCCCCAATGCACGTGCGTCGCTCCGGCGAGCACCGGCCCGAGTTGCGCGGCGGCAATCGGCGCGGCGCAAGCGAGCAACTCCTGGTGCCGGGCGTCGCCATCCACGTAGTTGACAAAACAGGTCGTCGCCGCGCTCTCGCCCACATAGACTGCAATACCCCGCTGCGGCAACACCGTTAGCATCGCCCGGTCGGCCTCGGCGACGTTAGTCAATATCCGCGTCTCCACGCCCAACTCGGCAAAGGTCAGCCCAGCATACGCGACCACCCCCCCGCGTTTGTACGCGGTCGCGCCGCCTTGCACCACGCGGTCAATTGTCGCCGAGCCAATGACTACCACCACGCTCATGTCAGTAGTAGTTGCAACCGCGGATCATGCTCCCGTCGGTCGTGGTATGCTACGGGGTCTCGGGTGGTGGCGAGCCATAGTTCCACTCATCGACCGCGAACTTCCAGTGTGCATCAACCTGCTCGCGCACACGGGGATCGGGCTCGTACCGGTTTTGCTTGTACGACGACAGCGTGGCCGCGTAGTCCGCGATCGAGGCTTCGGCTCGCTCCCAGTCAAAGCCGAAGCTCTGGTAAATCCGCCCGATCTCCCCCATTGGGTCCCGGCGCAAATCCTCGAAACGCATCTCGATGAACCGGTCGGGCGGAATAGACGACCGGTCCCTCAGGTAGTTCTGCATGATTCTCTGGTACATGCGGACGGCCCCGGCCTCCAGCTCGGCTGGATCGTATTCCTCCATAGTATACGACCGAGTCAGTGTAGACAGCATGTGCATGTACGACGGATACAGGTCGTAGGGATTGCGCACGATGTGTATGTAGTAGGCGCCCGGAAACATCTCCATGATCTGGGGAAGCCGCCCTAGATTCGGGGTGGCCTTCTGCACCACTCGCTTGCCGCCGTGCATATAGGTAGCCTTTTTCACAACATTCATGTACCCTCGCCGCCACGCGCGAACCTCGGCGTCGCTGGCCTCCATGAGCACGTACTTCCGGCCCAGCTCTTCCGCCAGCGAGGGAAAGGTAAACGCGTGCGTGACTGAACGGTGCGAATGCATCGCGTGTGCGAAGACCTCTTCTTGCGGCAAATCCATATCGGCAGCCACGTTGTCGATGCCCCGGCTCTCGGGCACCCGAGACGCCAACTTCTTCTTTAGGCGCTCCCCACCAATCAGGCAGAATGGGATCGCGGCCTGATAGTTGGAGCAATAACCTAGGTCGGGGTCGTGTGCCAAGAGGTTGTGGAGGAAAGTCGTGCCCGAGCGCGGAAAGCCGAGGATGATAATGGGGGGCTTGGTGATCCGGGTCCGCGCGATCGGCAGGCCGTATAAACCCCATTCCAGCCAGCGCGGAACGGCCGTAATCAGACTGGTGATGAGTGCCTGCTTGAGTCTGGCCCGGTAGGGGCGCTTAACGCCGCCCACCTTGGCGAGAAGCCGGAACCAAACGCGCAAAGGAGCCATCGACATCGGATTGAACTCTTCTGGTCGAGCCATAGTAGTGATCTCCCAAATGCTATATCCCGAATGTTGACCGATTCAATGCCGCCCTCGCCGCGCTGTCGAGCAACGCCCAGCGATCTCATCGTCAAGCCATCGCGGGGGATGCTTCAGTCGTCTCGGCGGCGAATGAGACGGAATCCGACCTTGCGGTGCGGACGATACGAAGGATAGCCCGTAGTCCGAATCGCGCCGTCCTCGGACGCAGGGTCGCGCTCAAACTCTCCGTAGCGCAGCATCGTCGCGATGACCGTCGCCATCTGCACTTGACCGAACGCTCCGCCTAGGCAGGTGTGCGGCCCAATGCCGAACGGCGCAAACGCACCCTTCTGCTTTGATTCCATCCGGGGCGGCAGGTGCCGTTCGATCTCAAAGCGGTCAGGGTCCGGGTAATACTCGGGGTCCTTGTGAACCACCGTGGTCGCTACCATGAGCGTAGTTCCGGCGTCCACCCAGTGCCCTTGGAACTCAAAGCCGTTGCAAGCGGTGCGAGCCATGAGCGGCGCGATCGGGTAACAGCGAAGCGACTCGGTTACGAAGGCATGGGTGTTCACCAGTGCGCGAACGTCCTTGGCATCGGGTGCCCCGTTTGCGAAGAGCGCATCCGCCTCGGCCCTAAGTATCTCAAGGTACTTGGGTTCGGAGAGCAGCCGCAGAACGGCAAAGCTCAGCGTCCCAGCCACGGTATCGACGGAGGCAATGAACGGCCCGACCACGGCGGACATGAGATCGGTTTCGGGCAGGAATTGCGGATCTTGGCGGTGCAATTCCAAAAAGGCGTCGATGACGTCACGCGGGCACCCCTTCCGCAGGTCGGGATCGTGCAACTCAATCACCCGCCGACAAAACTCCCGGATCCGGCCCCTGACCCGGGGCATGCGATGCGCGTACATGAACCGAGGACGGTCGCGGCGGACGGAAAAAAGCAATGTATCGAAGTAGTACTTGAAATCGTCGCTGTAGTCGCGTGGCGACAGGCCCGTTGCCAAGACGCCCACCTGCTCGGTTACGATCCGCTGCATGGTCTCGAACACCGGCAACCGCTGTCCCACTGACCAAGAGTCAACCTGGCGTCGGGCGATCTCTAGCGCCTGATCCATGTCTCGCTCTATGACCTCCCTTGAGTAGCCTGCTTGAGCCACGCGCCTGAGCTTGACGTGATCCGCACCGTCCATCGATATCATGGCGCGATCGGTCTCCATGGCCCGGCAGAACTCGCTGAACTCCCGGTTTGAGCGCAAGTGCGTGCGGGCGTGCCGCAGTACGAAGGAATTCGCCTCCCGGCCGGCCAAGACGACGACGCGACGCCCCGGCAACCGAATGCGAAAGATAGGCCCGTGTCGCCGATGCAGTTTGGTAAAGAAATCGTTCAGGTCGCCGGTCATGCTGAGGGCGTTGCCCAGCAACGGCAATCCGGGCACCTTGGGAATCGGCTTGTACTGTTGATGTGAAGCGGTCCGGCTCGCCTCCAAATCCTCGTCAATTGCGATGCGACCCGCCCGGCACAGGAGATTCAGCGACTTCACCGCCTCAATCCGTGCGCTCACCCGGTCGAATTCCCGCGCACTTAGCACCTTCTCGAAGACGCGGCAGGCCGCGGCGAGACCGATCAGGTCGACCTCCCACGGTTGGGGAATCTCCTCGTTGAAGAGAACCCGCATGATGCGAACCTTGACCTCTTCCGCGCTGTCGCCCTCCACGCCGGGATAGCGCTTCGCGTGCGCCACAGCGGGGGTTAAGAAGAAGTGGTCGCCCGGGTCCCGTTCCAAAATGCCCCGCTCGCACAGGCGTTCTCGGGCCGCATCGAGTATCTCCGAGCCCAACTGTAACCCTATGCGGCGAATCCAGTGTTGGGGGGGTTGAATCTCCGAGCTTCCCGCGATCAGGGCCAAGGCGGGATCAGCAATGGGATCGCCCAGCGGCGTCGGATCGATAAGCTGAAGATTGGCGAGATCAGTGTCTATGCGATCGTGCTGAGCGAGCTCCAGCAACGCCGCGGTGGCAAGGCCGAAGGCCAAGGTCCGCCCCTCGAGCGGATGGAGGTCACCTAAGGCGTCGTCTTGTAAGAGCAGGCAGAGTTCCTCGGCGAAGGTAAGAGCTCTCATTATATCAACCTAACTCGATGGTAGTGAACTTTCTTCAACGGTTTTCGGGACACCTTGGCTAAAGCTCGCGGCGGCGGCGGCTTATCCGTCTCGTGTCGTATTAGCGATCATGCGGAGCAGCGGTCCCTGTGGCTTTTCTTAGTTGGGCTAGGTGCTAGAGCCGATCCCTAACGGTAGCATATATGAGATGCCTGTTAGTCGTTTCACGGCAACCTGTTGCCGATGGATGACAATATACCGATTTACATTTAGGGGAAAATAGCGAATGTAAGTGTTTCCATCAAACCCAGCGGTTAGACCACTATTACAAATCGGCGCGTCCCTCGCTCTGGCGGCGGCTCTAAAAAAACAGCCGCCTAGCTGTCGCCCCCAACACCTGCTCCTGCTCGGCCGCGCTCAGCCCCAATTCTTCGGTGAACACCGCCAAGTGTTGGGCGTAGGTCGATTTTTCCAACCAGTGCTCGCACGGAAAATCCGAGCCCCAGACACACCGCTCGGGGCCAAAAGCGGTGAGCAAATGGCGCAGTTGCGGGTGCGTATCGGCGAAGGGATACTCCTGCTCCGAGCCGGTCACCGCAAAGGTGAGTTTGGCGTGGAGTTGATCAAAACGCGCCAACTCCGCCGCTTGGCGCACCGCCGCGTCTTCAAGCCCGTTAGCCGCCACCGGATAGGCACAGTGGTCCAGCACCACCGGGACGTGAGGGAACCGCTCCAGCAAGGCCGCCAACTCTCCGAGTTGTTCTTGGCGCAAATGGGCGCAAATCACTGCGCCGACCTCGCCAGCCCGCCGCCACAGCCGCTCCGCTTTAGGCTGGTCGTACCCCAGAGGCGTAGCTTCGACGCGGACTCCCTTGACGTTGTATCCGCTCACCAACCGCTCCAACTCGTCCGGGCTATCGTCCCCGGCCGGATCCAATGTGCAGACCCCGACCATCCAGTTGGCATTAGCCCGACTCGTATCGGCCAATAACCGATTGTCCCAGCGATAGGCCGACCCCGTCTGGATCAGCACCACGCGCCCGACGCCGTTGGCTTGGGCTGCGCACCGCAAGTGTTCGATAGTTCCCACACCCGGCTGCGGTCGGAAGGGAGCTTCTATCATGGGGTATTGCGTCTCGTCGCCGTGATAAATATGTGCGTGTGTATCGACGATCATCGCCGACTCCTTTCCATGGTCTATGCAGCGGGAACATAAAGAAGAAACGGGCCGCTCAAAACTTGCTCAAAACCAGCCACCCGATATATTCTTGCAAACTGTAAACCTCCAACCTATCCTCTCCCCGCCCTTGCTATTTTCCCGAAAAACCCCGACATAACCCATGCGCGTATTCCTCAAGCGGGCCTTGCTCGCTTTGCTGTTTTTAGCACTGGTGTTGTACGGTGCCTTCGCCCTAACATCGCACCCCATAGAGCCGCATCCCTACTTCGAGACTGGGGACGTTTTGGTCATTGCTCACCGAGGCGGCAAGGGGCTGGCACCGGAAAACACCCTAACGGCCTTTGCCCACGCAGCCGCGCTGGGAGTTGATGTGCTAGAAATGGACCTGCGTCAAAGCAGCGACGGCGCACTCATTGTCCTGCACGACCGGCGCGTTGACCGCACGACCAACGGCCAAGGCGCAGCCGATAGCTTGAGCCTCGCCCAGTTGAAGCAATTAGACGCGGGCTACCACTTCAGTCCAGACGGCCAAACCTTTCCCTGGCGCGGCCAAGGGGTCGCCATCCCCACGCTAGCGGAGGTATTTACAGCTTTTCCCAACATGCGCTTTCTCATCGAAATCAAAGACGATTCCGCTGCGCTCGTACGCGACTTCTGCGGAGCGATCCGCCGCTTTGAATTAAGCGAGCGCGTCATCGCCGCTTCCTTTCACAGCCGGCCTTTAGAGCACTTGCGCCAAGTTTGCCCCGAAGTGGCGACTTCGGCTTCTTCATCAGCGGGAATGTCCTTTACCTTTCTCCACTGGCTGCGGCTCGACGCCGCGTACCACCCCGTCAGCCAAGCCTTTCAGTTCCCGGTCCGCTTGGGCAAAATCGACCTGATAGATCAGCGTTTCATCGCCCGCGCCCACGCCCACAACGTCCAAGTCCACATCTGGACCATCAACGATCTCGACGCCATGCAGCACTATGTAGCCCTAGGCGTCGATGGCCTAATCACCGACTATCCCGACCGCTTGCTGCGCATCCTAAATCGCCAGTCCACAGAGGAGGCACCATGGGCGACCCAATAGCCCTGAACGTCCAACACCTGACCAAAACCTACGGCACCGGAGCAAACGCCCTGACCGTCCTCGACGATGTGAGTTTCGCCCTCGCAACCGGATCTACTTGCGCGGTCGTCGGCCCTTCGGGCAGCGGCAAAACCACGCTGCTCGGATTGTGCGCCGGGTTGGATCGCGCTAGTTCGGGATCGGTCGCGCTCGACGGCGCAGATTTAGGCCGCCTCGACGAAGACCAGTGCGCCCACCTCCGCAGCGAAAAAGTCGGCTTCGTCTTCCAGAACTTCCAGCTTATCCCGACCCTCAGCGCCCTCGAAAACGCCATGGTGCCGCTCGAATTGCGCCGCGAGCCAGACGCCCGCGAGCGCGCCACTGATCTCCTCGACCGAGTGGGCTTAGGAGATCGGCTGCACCACTACCCAGCGCAGCTTTCGGGGGGCGAGCAGCAGCGCGTGGCCCTGGCGCGGGCCTTTATCAACCGCCCGGCACTCCTCTTTGCCGACGAGCCGACCGGCAACCTCGACGACGGCACCAGCGGCAAAGTGCGGGACTTGCTCTTTAGCCTCAACCAAGAATCCGGGGCCACCCTAATTTTGGTCACCCACGATCTAACACTGGCCCGCCTCACCCAGCGAATCATCCGCCTGCAAGGCGGTCGGGTCGCCGACGATCAGCTAGTCCCATGATAGCTTGGCTCGGTAAAATGGCTTGGCGCGATAGCCGCAGCCACCGCCGCAAATTGCTGCTTTTTACCTCTTCGATCTCGATCGGCATCGGTGCGCTCGTCGGCTTGGGCAGCCTCAGTTCCACGTTGCAAGAGGCCATGGACCAACAAGCCGCCGAGCTGTTAGGTGCGGATATGGCGCTGACGAGCCGCCAGCCCTTTGCGCCGGCCACCGAGACACTCATCGACTCGCTCGGCGGGGTTCAGGCGCGTCAAGTGGCCTTCAACTCCATGATTTACCTGCCCAAGACCCAAAGCACCCGCCTTGCCCAGATCCGCGCCCTTGATGGCTCTTTCCCTTTTTACGGCGAGCTAAAAACGGCACCGGCTGAGGCCGCGCAGCACTTCCGCACCCAGCCTCAGGCCCTCGTTGACGAAGCGCTCATGTTGCAGTTTGGCGCGGCGGTTGGCGACTCCATCCAGATCGGCGACTCGAACTTTTACATCGGTGGACGGCTCCTGCGAATACCCGGCGAGAACGCCCTCTTCAGCGACATCCAACCGCGCGTTTATATCCCGATGTCCTACCTCGACCGCACCCGCTTGATCCAACGAGGCAGCCGCGTCACTTACACCGCATTCTTCCGCTTTCCCGAGCGGGATGTCCAAGCACTCGCCGAGTCCATCCGGCCGCACACCCGAGGCGACCGGCTCCGGCTCGAAACCATCGAAAGCCGCAAGGCCCGCCTCGGCCGCACCCTCAACAACCTCTATCGCTTCTTAAACCTCGGCAGCTTTATCGCCCTGCTACTTGGCGGCGTGGGCGTGGCCAGCGCCATTCACACCTACACGAGGCAGAAGTTGCCGACCGTCGCGGTGCTGCGCAGCCTCGGTGCCACGGCCCGTCAGACCGTCTTGATCTATCTAATCCAAGCCGGGGGCATGGGCTTGGTCGGCTCGCTCATTGGTGCCTTGCTCGGGGCCGGGGTCCTTTATCTGCTTCCCAATGTCCTCGCCGATGTGCTGCCCCTCCAAGTCGAGCCGCGCTTTGATCTGCTCGCCGTCTTGGAGGGCCTCGGTCTCGGCGTCGGCCTGTCGCTGCTGTTTGCTGCCCGGCCACTGCTCGACGTCCACAAGACCTCGCCGCTGCTGACCCTGCGCGCCTCGTTTGAAGACGACCAACCCGCCGACAGCGGCCTGCTGCGCTGGGCTTTGTACTTGGGGATCGTTTTGACGACCGTGCTTTTTGCCTATCGGCTCACCGACCACTGGCCGCTAGCCCTCGGCTTTGTCGGCGGGGTTGGCGTCGCTTTTGCGCTCCTAACGCTTACCGCCCGCTCAGTCATCTACGGCACGCGGCGATTTTTTCCCGGCTCTTGGAGCTATATCTGGCGTCAGGGCTTGGCCAATCTCTACCGGCCCAACAACCAGACTACGCTGCTGATGTTGGGCCTCGGGCTGGGAACTTTTCTGCTCAGCACCCTCTTCCTGACCCAGACTAATCTGCTGTCCCACATCAAAAGCGTCGGCTCCGACCAAAACCCCAACGTCGTGCTCTTCGACATCCAAAACGACCAGCGCCAAGAGCTAAATGCCCTCGTCGCGGGGATGGGTCTGCCGCTGTTGCAACAGATGCCCATCGTCACCATGCACGTCCATAGCGTCAAAGGCCAATCCGCCCGCGCCCTCCTCCGCGATACCACCGCCGCCAACCAACACCGACGCGGTAATTGGGCCTTGCGGCACGAGTACCGAGCAACTTACCGCGATTCTCTCACCAACACCGAAGAAATCGTCGCCGGCACGTGGCACAGCCAACCTGCGGGCGACACCCTCTACGTCTCCTTGGCAACAAGCGTCGCTTCTTCTTTGGGCGTTGGCGTCGGCGACTCGCTGACCTTTGATGTCCAAGGAGTACCCATCGATGTGGTCGTCGGCAGCCTGCGCCAAGTCAACTGGCAGCGCATCATGCCCAATTTTCTGGCGGTCTTCCCGCCCGGCATCCTCGAAGCCGCCCCGCAATCCCACGTCCTCGTCACCCGCGCTGCCACGACCGCGCAAATGGCCACCTTGCAGCGGGCCACCGTGCAGCGATTTCCCAATGTCTCGGTCATTGATCTCGACAGCATCCTCAGCACGGTCGATACCATCCTCGACAAGGTTTCGCTGGTGATGCGCTTTATGGCCTTTTTCAGCGTCTCGGTTGGCCTGATCGTGCTCGTCGGCGTGATTGCCAGCAGCCGCTACCAACGCATTGAGGAAAGCGTCTTGCTCAAGACCTTGGGCGCCAGCCGCCGCCAAGTGGTAGCGATCATGGCACTCGAATATCTGTTTTTGGGAGCTTTTGCTGCGGCAACCGGGGCGATTTTGTCGCTGGGGGGCGTCTGGGCCTTGAGCCGCTATCTTTTCGAGATCAGCTTCGCGCCCTACTACCTCCCGCTGCTCCTCGCCTTTGCAGCGGTCAGTCTGCTAACGGTCGCCGTTGGCATGATCTCCAGCCGGGGCGTCCACAGCAGTCCACCCCTCGAAGTCCTGCGCTCGCTCGGTTAGCGACGCAGCCTCTCCAGCACCGGCCCCAGCGTCGCCCACACGGTTTCGGCGACGACCCGGTGGCCTTCGACGTTGGGATGGTTGCCGTCGGGCAGGTTTAGCGCGGGCTGATCGCCCACACCTTCTAACAAAAAGGGGATCAAGGCTGCTTCGTTTTCTTTAGCTAACGCCGGGAAAATCGCCGCAAACGCCTCGGTGTATTCCGCGCCCATATTGGGTGGCATCTGCATCCCGACGACGACCAAGGCCACGGCGGGATTTTTCGCTTTCACCCGCTCGACGATTTGTTGCAGGTTGGCGCGGGTGTCTTTGGGGTCTATGCCGCGCAGGCCGTCGTTGGCCCCTAATTCGAGGACAAAAACGTCAATCGGGCGGCGCAAGAGCCAGTCAATGCGGCGCAATCCGCCGGCCGAGGTCTCGCCGCCAAGCCCGGCATTGAAGACTTCAAAGTTCCAGCCGAGCGAATCAATGCGCGCCTGTACCAAGGCCGGGAAAGCCTGTTCGCGGTCGAGGCCATAGCCAGCGGTCAAGCTATCGCCAAAAAAGAGAATGACGCGGCTGGAGTCCGCTTCTTCGGCAGCAACACTGCCGCCGAGTAGCATTAGGACGAATGCGATGTATTTCACTTTTCGTTGCATAAAATCACGTTAATTCTACCACAGCCCCCGGCGTGGTCAAGGTCTGAACCTGCTTCTATATTAGCCTCCCTTAAACTTCACCCGGAGTCTTCATGCAAACAACTATCTTAGGACGCACTAACCTAACCGTCTCGCGCATGGGCTTAGGCGCTGGCGGCCCCAGCCGAATCGGGCGCAACGCCGGCCTGACCGACGCCCAATCCGCCGACCTCATCCGCCGCGCCTTGGACTGCGGCGTCAATTTCATCGATACGGCCGAAGTCTATGGCACAGAGTCCATCGTCGGCCAAGCCCTACAGGGCCGCGACCGCACCGCCGTCGTCCTCTCCACCAAAAAATCCACCCGCCGCGAGCAGGTCACACCTGAGACTTTACGCGCCAGCCTCGACCAAAGCCTAAAGAACCTACGCACCGACTACATCGACCTCTACAATCTCCACGGCGTCGTACCCCAAGACTACGCCTATCTCGTCAACGACATTTACCCCGCGCTACAAAAGGCGCAGCAGCAAGGCAAAATACGCTTTGTCGGCCTCAGCGAGATGTTCAACGAAGACTGCGAACACACCATGCTCCAGCAGGCGCTGGCCGACGACCTCTGGGATGTGCTGATGGTCGGCTTCAATCTGCTCAATCAGACCGCCCGCGCCAAGGTCTTCGCGCCGGCCATCGCGCAAAACGTCGGCATCCAAATCATGTTCGCCGTCCGCAAGGCGCTTGGCCACCCCGACAACTTACGCGCATTCACCGACGCGCTCGTCGAAAAAGGGCAAATCGATCCCGCCGACCTCGACGCCTTTCCCGACTTCCTGCTGGCCGAGGCCCCATCCTTACCCGATGCCGCTTACCGCTTCTGCCGCGACGAGCCGGGCGTCCACGTCGTCCTCTCCGGCACGGGCAACGCCGCTCACCTCGACGCCAACCTCGCGTCTTTCTCCCGCCCGTCCCTGACGCAAGAGACGCGCAACCGACTCATCCACATCTTCCGCCGCGTCCATTCTACCACCGGACAGGCGATATGAGCTATCGTCTTGATCTAAATACGAAGGGATTATTGCCATAGACTTGGGAGGCTTCCAATGATCAAAAACGAAAGACAGTATCGGCTCACTAAAGCGCAGGCAAACCGGTTCTCACAGACTTTGCAAAGCCTCGGCGAGGCCGACGGAGTACATCCGCTCATTGTCAAGGCGCAGCGCGAGGCTCTGAGCAGTCAAATCGCCGACTTAGAAGGAGAATTGCGAGAATACGAATCGCTAAAAGCCGGCCTATTTCAACTCGACCAGCTCAAAGCCGTTGCCGAGCTACCGACTCTGCTAATCAAAGCGCGGATCGCCCAAGGACTGAGCCAAAAAGAGCTGGCTGAACGCCTCGGCCTGAAGGAACAACAGATACAGCGGTACGAGGCTACTGACTATGCCTCAGCTCGTCTCGCTCGAATTAAGGAAGTCGTCGGGGCCTTAAATCTGGAGATGGGTCATAGGGTACAGGTCTAATCGGCTAAATCATCAACCCTTAAGCGCCCCAACAGTAATCCCCTTCGTCAAGTATTGCTGCAAGAAAGCATACACCAGCATCGTCGGCGCCATGATCAGCACCAACCCGGCAAAAGCCATGCCCCAATCGCTGCGATACTGACTGACAATGGTGATATTAGCCAGCCCCAACGGCAGCGTACGCAACGCCTGCGACCCTTCCCCAGACAAGAACATAAAAGCCATGAAAAACTCGTTCCAAGTCCCCAGAAAAGCGAAGATGCCCACCGTGATAAGCCCCGGCCGCGCCAACGGCAGCATAATCGACCAAAACGCCCGAAACTCTCCGGCCCCATCAATCAGCGCCGACTCGTGCAACCCCGAAGGCAAAGACTTGAAAAACCCGGTGAGGATAAAGATGGCAAACGGCATCCCAAAGGCCACATAGACTATCAAGATACCCAGCCGCGAGTTGAGCAGTCCAAAGTCCTTCATCTGAAAAAAGAGCGGCACAATCGACAATTGCAGCGGAATCATCAGCCCGGCCAAGAAGTAGAAAAACATGGGCCGCACGCCAAAGAAGCTAAAGCGCGCCAGCGCATAGGCCGCCAGTGCCGCCAGCAGCATAGAGACCGCCACCGTCGAGATGGTCAAAAAGACGCTGTTGAAAAAGTAGTCGCCGAAGTGCCCCTTGGTCCAAGCGTTGACAAAGTTGATCCACTGCAAATCGCCGAGTGCAGGGAGGCTGAAAGGATTGAGAAAGATTTCGCGGTCTGTCTTGAGCGACGTGTACAAAAGCCACAGCATCGGATAGACCACAACCGTCAGATAGCCGCATAGCACCAAATAGACAAAAGGTTTGGCCATGGAAAACTTCTCTCGCTCCGCCATGCTCAAAACTCCACTGCTTCGCGCTTCATTGCGCGCAAGGTCGCGGTAGTGCCAAAGAAGACGATCAAAAAGAGCAGCACTGCTATCGCCGTAGCCTCCCCCACCTTAAACTCAGTAAACATCGCCTGCACCATCCGCGTACCAATCACGTGATTGTCAGTTGTCGGCCGCTGATTGGTCAGCAGCCAAATCACCTCAAACGCCTTCATCCCGCCGATGATCATAAAAACAATTGCGATCGACAGGACCTCCCAAATCAGCGGCACAGTAATCGACCAAAACTGCCGCCAAGCCGAGGCTCCGTCGATGTCAGCCGCCTCGTACATGCTCTGTGGAATGCTCTCCATCGCCGCCAAAAACAGCACCATATTGAAACCCGCCGCGCCCCAAATCGACATGGGAATCAGCGCCCAGTACAGATTGTCCTGTGCCAGCCACGCAAATCCCTCAAACCCCGCCAATCCCAACGCGACCAACACCGTATTGATCGGCCCACCCTGCGGATTGTACAAGTGCATCCATAGCAAAGTCGCCGCGACCCCGCCGAGAATGTTGGGAAAGAAAAAGACGATGCGAAAGAGCTTAGCTCCTACTACTTCGCGGCTGATGCACACCGCTAAAAAAAGCGACAACGGCAATACGCAGAGCGGGATGACGAACATGATGAAGAGATTGTTCGACAGCGCGATCCAGAACTCATCGCTCTCAAACAGCAGCCGCTGGAAGTGCAGCAGCCCGACGAAGGTCATCTCGGTCAACCCGTCCCAGCGCATCGCGCTCCAGACGAAAGACTTGACGCTGGGCACCACCACGAAGAGCGTGTAGAACGCCGCCGCCGGACCGACGAAAAACACCACTCCCGTCCAAGGCAGGCGCACAGCACTAGTCGGTCGCGGAGCTTGGCCGGTCTGTCTCTCGCGCCATTGCCGCACCGTCGTGTAAAACCAGTAGCCCATCGCCAGCGCCAACAGGCCCAACAGCAGCGCGGGCTTCCACAGGTGGCGAATGGTAATCTGATCCGGGTGCTGGCTGCGGTTGCGCACCGCTTCAGCCGCCGACTCCAGCTCTTTGGCTCCTTCCTCGGGCGTCATCTGCCCATTGACGATCTTGAAGCGCACGTCGTTGAGGAATTGGTCCATCTCCGGGAAACCCTCGCCCGGGGCACTGCCATAGGTGGTAGAAGCCTGCTGCGCCAGCACCACTAAGTCCTGCAAATCTGCGCTGGTCCGCCCCTCCATCGCCCCGTCGACAGCCACCAAAATATCGCGCATCTCGGCAAAGGTGCCGGCCATCTCCCGCGAAGTCATAAAGCGCAAAAAATCCACGCCCAACTCGGGATGGGCGCTGTTTTTGAAGACAAAGTAATACCCGGCACCAGTATATATGGCACCGGGCTCACCAACTCCACCCTCAACCACGGGCAGATTAAACGCTCCCAAGCGAAAGCCATCGGGGATTTTGCCCATCATCTCGCTTTTGAGCCAAGAGCCGCAAAAGACCATTGCAGTGTGGCCTAAGAAAAACTCGAGTTGCGCCTCGGTGTGGCTCATGCCGAGAGCACCGGGCTGGAAGTACTCCTGCGCCGTGCGCTGAACAAGCCCGAGCGCCGTCGCGTATTCGGGGTTGGCAAAACTGCCCGGCACTAGATCCTTCTGCTCGTAGAATCGCTCGCGGCCGGCGAGGTGATAATAGGCGTTGTCGGTCACGCCGCCGATATAGCTTGGATAGCGCCCCTGAAAGGCCAGCGGCCAGATCCCGGCGGCGCGGATTTGCTCGCAGAGAGCGAAAAACTCGGCCCAAGTGCGCGGCGGCAACCAGCCGTGCTTTTCAAACATGTTCTTGTTGTACCAGACAGCGTAAACCGAGTAGAGGAACGGGAGGCCATAGACCTTGCCTTGGTACTCATAGCGGTCGAGGCTGCCGGGCAGGAAGGATTCGCGCCACGTCCGGTCCCCGTCCCAACTCGGCCCGGCCAAAAAGTCGTCGAGGGGTAGGATCTCGCCGTTGCGGATCAGCGCCCAATAATTGAGACTCGCGTTGCTAACTTCCGGGAACTTCCCTTCGAGAATCCGCACCCGCACCTTGTCGGCGATGCGCGGGTCGCCGTAGAGATCAACCTGCACCTCGGGGCGGACCTTTTCGTATTCGCGGGCGGCGAAAAAGAAAAAGTCGAGTCCCTCACCACCCTCAAAAATGGGCACTTCAACTCGGGTCGCCGCTTGCGCTGTCCCCGAGCCGCAAAGCAGCCACAGCACAACGACCGTCCAGCCGATAGCTTTGTTAAGCGAATTCATCAAGCCATATTATCGGTAACAGGATCGTCCTGCCTGCTTCGCTTAGGCGCGAAGCCTTTTTAAAGACGTCTTGCAGCTTGTTTGTCATAGCAACTGCTCGTAAAGAATGTAACATCGGTCTCTGACATAAAGGATAAAGGTATCCCCTGCGAGGGAAGAAATCCTTCTCTCACAGGGGGTAAAAGCTGAAAGCCTACTCGCTAAAACTCGCCTTGATCCGCGCCCATGACCAGTCGGCAACCGCAGTAGCGTCGCCGGCGCTGACTAGCAGGCCATCGACGAAGCGCTCGGCAAAGCGGAAGGTCGCCGCTTGGCCAGAGATTGTGCTCAAGTCGCGGATCAACGCCACATCTACTCCCATTAAAACGTTCCCTGCACGTCCATCACCCTGCCGCTTGCCGCCTTCTCCTTGGAGGTGGCCACCCGCTTTTGCAATTCCTCGTAATACAAATCCTCATCCACCGGAATATGCACCCAATCGTCCGTCCACGTCGAAAGCAACATCGCATTAGCCAACTCCACGCCGTTGATCCCCTCAGTCCCTGCGGCCAACAGCGGCGACCCCGTGCGGATAGCTTGCACCCAGTTCTGGGTAATCCCCTTGTGCTCTTCGCCACCGCCGACCGGGATCTCGCATCGCCAAACCTCTGGGCTGCCAAATCCATGCGGCCACTCCACGAGAAACTTGCTCGCCGACTCGGTCGTGCGCCAAAAGGTAATTTTGCCCCCCTCCAACACCACCTTGCCGCGGTCCGCCGAAATCTCCAGCCGATTGGTCCCCGGAGCCTCGCCCGTAGAGGTGATAAAAACGCCCGTAGCACCATTTTCGTACTCGACGTAAGCCGTTACGTCATCTTCCACCTCAATCTCGTGGTATTGTCCAAAGCGACAAAAAGCCCGCACCCGCTGCGGCATCCCGCAAATCCACTGCCATAGGTCGAGGTTGTGCGGACATTGGTTCGCCAACACGCCACCGCCCTCACCAGCCCAAGTCGCCCGCCAGCCGCCTGAATCGTAGTAGCTTTGGGCGCGGAACCAGTTGTTGATGATGTAAATCGTGCGCCGAATCGGCCCCAGTTCGCCGGATTCAACGAGCGACTTCAGCTTTTGATGCTCTCCGCGGGCGCGCTGGTTGAACATCATGCCAAAGACTCGGTCGCTTTTGGCTGCGGCCTCGTTCATCTGGCGGACTTGGCGCGTATAGACCCCGGCCGGCTTCTCGCTCATCGCGTGTAGGCCGTTTTCGAGTGCTTGGATCACCAACGGGGGATGGGAGTAGTGGGGGGTGGCGACGATCACAGCGTCCACGCATTGGGCTGCAAACAGCGCGTCGGCCCCGGCGAACGCTTGTACGCCCGCCCCGTATTTATCTTGCGCATCCGCGAGCCGGGCCGGATCGACATCGGCTACGGCCGCGAGTTCCGCACCTTTGATTTGGCCTTGGGAAAGATAGCTGGCGTGGCTGTTACCCATGCCGCCGAGGCCGATGATACCAATTCGCACCTTATCCATTTTGCGCTCCTTGTCGTTATCTAGCGAGGATACAGGTTTAGCTTTGGGAGACTTAATAAGGAAGTGAATCGCCGGACATAGCCAACGAGGGTATGGGCCGCAATATACCTCAGAATCCGCCGAATGGTCAAACTCGTCGGTGGTAGCCGGGAACCGCACAGTTTTTGGACTTATCCATCATGAAGGCGACCAAGATAAAGTCCCGAATCACGTTTTAAGATTTGACAGATCGCTTGAGGTTTTCCTTTTTTCTAGAAAGAGGGGCTGCCATAGCCCCCTCTAATTATGAGTCGAGCGTTTTGGAGCTACAACCTCGCCGATTGCGGCAGCTTTAGGCGGATTAACAGGACAATGGATACAGTATTAAAATCAAAGAGAATGCCAGCACCGGAAGCGGTGCTTGATGCAATGGCTGTGCTTTGTTCTACACTTGAAATAACGCCGAGTTTTTATTGTCGTAAGTCGTTAAAAAACAATAAGTTACCCCCCCCCCCCCCGATTTTCTTGGGTATTACGCACTAGCTTCATTTATCAACCTATTCGCCTCGCTCCCCTTCTTCGACGGAAGCGGGAAGGGGTATTCCTCTGCTCTGCCGCGTCGGTCAGACGTCCGCGGCGCAGAGATTCTACCGATCCAAATAACAGACGAAAACCATCCTCGGTATTCCGCGCGGCGGTCGGCGACGTCGTACGAGCCATTTCGCCGCGCAGGATTCGTCTTTCTCCCCGGTGTGCGCCCGTTCTCGAAGATCAGCCTGTTTTCTGCCATGCGCGGAACGCAGCGGCTTCGCGATAAGCCGCATCCGTTTTCTCATATCCATACCCCTTTCACCATTGAGGAGATTGCGTCATGAAACACGCTAAGTTGCAGATGCCGCGTTTGTCTTACGTCCCTTGGTTGCTGGCGGCCAGTCTGATGTTGACTGGCGAGGCTCCGGCCCAAAACCTATCAGGCTCCTTTGACCCGGGTTTCGTCCACGAAGCCGGTGGAGCACAAGATATTACAGTAACACTAGAAACGGAAGGCGGGGTGGAGGCGAAAGCAGATATTCAGATTCACATGTTTTTGGATCCTGACAGTCAAACCGCCCGATACCTCAATGACTTATTCACCGTATCCACCCCGCCCACTATCTTGCTTAAGAAGGGCGAGAAAAAGGTGACCGGGACTTTTACCATAACCCCGATAGCCAATGATCGCATCGGACCGACCCCGGCCAACCCTACGAAGGACATTAATCTGATGAGAAAAGTCTTCGATAAGCACACAAGGGTGGCTAGGGGCTTAAGTGAACATGTTGGTTACTGGGATAGTTTAAACGTTGCTGTTGATATCCCTATTATTTTTAAATTTGCTGTCGTTGGTGCGAGTAGCAATCAAGTTAGCTTCGCCAAGAATGTAATTAAAAGGGGCATCCAAGCGGGCGGCCATGAACTCTTCCCGTTTGTGTCGCTGATTGATGACGATGCGTGGCCCCGAGCGATTGACTTGTCTTTCGATCCGTCGACGCTCAGCAAACAGGCGGATGCGACTTCTATTGAAGTGACAGGCGCCTTGCATGGCCGCTCGTTACCGGACACGACCCTCTCCCCCCAGTTGGTTGTTGCTGGCAGCGATACTCTGAAGCGCGATGAGCATTACACGCTCAGTGGTTTAGGCAAGCTAACCATTCCGCAGAGGACGCTGTCTGGGACAAAGACGTTTACCCTCGATCCGAATGGCACCAAGGATGGTGCGCTCGTAATAGGCCCTAGTAGTGATACTGATACGCTGACGGTGGTGGTCAAAAAACGAACCCATACTTATAACGGTAAAACCGTACCAGTAAGGATCGACATAGACAGGGATGGTACCTTCGACGACGATGGGTATGCTGGTAGCGGTGCCTCTAAAAGTGGGAATGGGACGTTTGAGTGTCTCGGTGATGATGATAGTTGGACCGCATTCGGAATAGACCTCAACGGCGATGGCGATATTGGATCAGACGCAAATTCTGATGGTGCAATTGATTGGAACGAGTGCGACGTCATCCCGGCGGGCACCGTTTTGGTAGAAAAAAACTTGGGGCTCGACTTTAACGGCGATGGCGATTATTTAGATGTCCATGTGATTCCTACAGGCAAAGAGATGACCGAAGTAGGTTTTAAGATAAGAGACGCCGGTACAACTGGCTATGCGACCGCTGTTGTGAGAGTTTCGGCGTATTTTCATCGCCAGGGGTGGACGGGTCTTAAGTCAGCCTGTATCGACTTTAACGGCAATGGTGCCACTACAGATAAAATCCCCGCTAACACTGTCTTACCTTATGTAACCTCTTTTGCCTATCCCGTTGTGGTCAACAAAGGGACTATCACCATCGAAGCCGATCCGATTGCGAAGATGAAGTCGTTTACGCTTGCTCCGGCGGCGATTCGCGAGAACGAGGGGGCGACGGACGTCACAATGACCGTTGAATTGGAGAAGGCCTTAAATAAGGCCCAGCGGGTCGACTTCGAGATTACTCCAGGGGCGGGGACGCGCGATGAGCATTACACGGTACAGGTGACCGAGGGGCTGACGATTGCGGCCGGCGCTACCAAGGGCACGGCGATGCTGCGCGTCACGCCGATTGACAATAGCGACAAGAATGCGGCGCGGACGTTCACGGTGAAAGCGAAGGTCGGCGACGACGACACGCAGATGAAAAACGAGGAATTCAAGATCACCGACGATGAGACGTTGAGTGAGAACATCACCCTGAAGGTCAGTCCGAGCGAAATCAAAGAGGACGCGGGGACGACGACGGTTACGGTGACAGGTACGTTAGACGGCAAGGTGTTGGACGCAGATGCGACGATCACCTTGGGCGTGGATGCGACCCCGGACAAGTCGGCGACGCGTGAATTGGACTACACGTTGGTCCTTCGTTCTCTGACGATTCCGCAAGGCGAGATCATCGGCTCGACGACGATCACGGTTACGCCAGTGAACGACGGGACGGACGACAACGACGAGACGATCAAGCTGAAGTCGCAGACGGACAACCTCAAAAACCAAGACGGGGATAAGATCACGGTCGGGTCGGTGGCGATCAAGTTGAAAGATCCCGCCACGACGACGACGACCACCACGACCACGCCGGCGACGTCCACGGGGCCGACCTTCGGCGCGGATGCGTTAGCCTTTGAGGCTACGGTAGGCCGGGCGTTTAGCGAAGTATTGCCCGAAGCGACGGGTGGCCAAGGGACGCTGATGTACAGCGTTTCGACCGCCCTGCCAGCGGGGCTGTCGTTTGACCCGGCGACGCGGACGATTTCAGGCACACCGACGCTGGCGGGTCTGTCCTCGGTCGTCTATATGACGTTCGATGACGACGAAAACAGCGGGGTAAAGCTCTTCACCATCACGGTCAGTGAACCGCCGCCGGTCACGGTGGGGATCGCCAGCGTGATGGCTTCGCAGTCGGTGGTGCGCGAAGACGGCGAGACGGCTGAAATCCGAGTTACGGCGACCTTGTCAGAGGCAGCACCAGCAGCCGAGGCAATCCGCTTCACGATTGTCCCGCCGGCCAGTGGAGCGGTGGCCACCCGCGACGTGGATTACACGGTGACGTTGGTGGGGACGGTTACTATCGCCGCTGGAGATCGGACGGGTTCAACGACCCTTCTCCTGTCGCCGATCGACAACGACGAGGCCGATGGGCATAAGTACTTGGGAATCCGGGCGGCGGCTTCAGGCGGCTGGGATCAGGCCGACCTCCGCATTTCCGACGACGAGACGCCGAGCACGGCGGTTGTGGTGTCGGTGATGCCGAGCCAACTGAGCGAGTCGGCGGACTTGACGGAAGTGCAGGTCGTGGTCGCGTTGGACGGCAAGCCGCTGGCCGACGATGCGACAGCCACCATCTTGATTGATGAAGATTCGCCAGCCACCCGCGACACCGATTACTCGGCACTGTTCAATCCGACCATTACCATTGCCGCTGGTTCGATTACCGGCTCGACGCGCCTTTTGATTGATCCGGTGGCCGACGGTATGGCCGAAGGGGACGAGGCGATCCGCATCAAAGCGACGCTGCCGGGCTTGGCCGAGGGATCGGCGACGCTGGTGCTGACGGAGACCGATGGCGAGATGATGGCGGGCGGGCGCGATATGATGATCCCCTTGGCATTTGTCGAGGGGGCTTCGATAGCCGCGCAGTCTTATACGGCGGGCACGGCGATTCATGCGTTGGAACTGCCGGCGGCGTTGGGTGGCGAAGGAGCGATCACGTACAGCGTGTCGGGTTTGCCAGCGGGGCTGTCGTTTGACGCGGCCACGCGAATGATTGCGGGTACGCCAGAAGCGGCCACCGATGGGGCCGTTGCGGTCACGTACACGGCGATGGCTGGCGATGAAAGCGCGTCGCTGATGTTCACGATCACGGTCAACCCAATGATGGAATTTGGCGACCTGAGCGCGTTGTTCGGCGGAGCGGGCAAGCGGGTGCCTTTGCAGGCCGGGCTGAATGCAGATGCGCGGCTGTATCTGGATGCGTCGACGGCTTTGCCGAGCGTGGGCGAGGAGTTCGTCCTCGATGTGCGCTTGGCCGACTTCGTGGCGGTCAGGGGATACGGCTTGCAGGTCGCGTATGATGCCGAC
Source organism: Candidatus Latescibacterota bacterium (assembly GCA_965116045.1). Taxonomy (GTDB): domain Bacteria; phylum Latescibacterota; class UBA2968; order UBA8231; family UBA8231. Next base: position 1,508,131 of record OZ220478.1, read on the forward strand.
AAACTGGCGTTTGTTCGGGCGTTGCCCCAAGACCGCGCGTGGGCGGCACCGCAGGTGCTGGCCGAAGCCGGTGTGTTGACCGTCGTCGCCCACGGAGAAACGGTCGCCGACGGCGAACTGGGGTTGCGCTTGGTGTTCCGTCCGACGACCGAGATCGAAAGCACGACGCTCGAAATCACCGACAACCAGACGTATGACCGCGCGTTGGGCTTCAACCGGCTGGCGTTGCCGGCACCAGTGGCCTTGCAGACGCGGCCAGCGGTGTTCTCGTTGGCCGACAACTATCCCAACCCGTTCAACCCGACGACGACGCTTCAGTATGCGTTGCCGCAGGCGGCGGATGTGGCGTTGACCGTGTATAACGTGCTCGGACAGCCGGTGCGGACGCTGGTCGCCGAGCGGCAGAATGCGGGTCGTTACGTTGTGGAGTGGGACGCGACCAACGATCAAGGCCATCGCTTGTCGGCGGGGATGTACTTCTACCGCTTGCAGGCGGGCGGCGACTTCCGCGAAGTCAAGAAGATGCTGCTGCTCAAGTAGCACCTACGGCACCGCGAGTTACGGAAATGGGACCCCAGTTTTCTGGGGTCCCATTTCTATGTCCAGTCGGTGCTACCTCGCGCGGTGTTTGAGCTGATCAAACATGACGGCGACCAGCAGGATGAAGCCTCGAACCACGTTCTGATAGAAGGTCGGGACGTTGAGCAGATTCAGAGCATTCTCAACGACGCCCATGATGAGGACGCCGGCGATGACGCAGCCGATTGATCCCACGCCGCCAGTCAAGGACACGCCACCCAAAACACAGGCCGAGATGACTTGGAGTTCGAACATCTCAGGGGGCTTCGGCTGGCCGCTGGTCATCCGCGAGGCGAGGACCACCCCCGCGAACCCAGCCATCATATTCGAGGGTGGAAGGCCGGCGATATCATGGCCGACGGATTGACGCCCGGCTATTACAGCGCCTACTCCCACGACGCCGAGGAGGGCGTGGTCCGCGTCTTCGATCCCGTCCTCAACCCAAGTGTCGATGTATGGACATACGGCTTCCATCCGACGGGGATTCCCATGGGATCAGGTCAGCCCAACAAGGGCTACGTCGAGATGTGGGGTGGCACGTCGGTGCTCTTTCCCGATGAGACACGGCCACTGCCGCGCTCGCATGGACGGAGTGGATGTATAGCTACCGGGGAACGAAGGGAATGAGTGCGGCGGCGCAGGTCGGCACGAGCCGCGGCAGCCTAGACGGTGGAGTGCTGAACATCGCCCTTTCGCCCGCGCTCGAGATGCCCAATATCGTCATCGAAGTGTCGGTAGAGGGCAACGTGACCGTTCGAGACGCTACCTCCTTGACTCCGGCCAAGGTACTGCACCGATCCTATCCAATTGACACCGCGGGACCGCCGGACGATCTTTCCGTTGAGGTGCGACAAGGAGCCCTTCAGCTCCTGTGGTTTTCAATTACAGGAGAGAATCGGCGGCAGCGGGGCCGATGACACGATACCCCCATGACACCGGAGAAACCCATGTACAATCTCAACGGCAAAGTCGCCCTCGTCACCGGCGCGGGCGGCGAACACGGCATTGGCCGCGCCATCTGCCAACGCCTAGCGCGCGAAGGCTGCGACCTCGTGGTCAACGATTTGCACGCCCAGCCTTATCGCGAGTCTGGCTGGGGCGGGCTGCCGGCCCTCGTCGCCGAAGTAGAAGCCGCCGGTCGGCAGGCCCTCGCGGTGGCGGCCGATGTGTCCGACAACGCCCAAGTCGAGAGCATGGTACAAGACGCGCTCGCCCGCTTTGGCCGCATTGACCTGCTAGTCAACAACGCGGGCTCGCGCCCCGGGCCAGATCGCGTCCCCGTCGTCGATCTAAGCGAAGCCGTCTGGGATCAGGTGCAAACCGTCAACGTCAAGGGCACCTTCCTCTGCTCGCGCGCCGTGGCCCGGCATCTGATCGCTCGCGGCGACGGCGGCAAGATCATCAACATGGCCTCTACGGCTGGCCGCCAAGGAATACCGCGCTACGCCGCGTACTGCACGTCCAAATTCGCCATCATCGGCTTTACTCAATCCCTCGCCGGCGAGCTGGCCCCCCACCGGATCAACGTCAACGCCGTCTGCCCGGGCAACACCTTCACCGAGCGCACCCACTACATCGCTGCCGGCCTCGCCCAGCGCGGCGAGCCAGACGCCGACACCACGGCTGCCCTAGTCCACGACCTCGAAGCGCAAACCCCCTTGGGCCGCATCGGCACCCCCCAAGATGTAGCCCGCACCGTGGCCTTTCTCGCTTCAGCAGAAGCTGAGTACCTCACCGGCGTATCGCTGGTAGTAGCGGGCGGCTTCCAGATGTGAGATCGGGCTTTTTCACTCCTTGACGCTCCCCAGCATGATCCCGCGCACGAAGTACTTCTGCACGAATGGATAGACTAAAAGCATCGGCAGGATGGTAACGACCACGGTCGCCGCCTTAATCGTCTCGGGCGTAAACTCGGTGATGTTCGGATCAACCAACCCTTGCTCAATCAACTCGACGCTGTTCTCGATGACGATCCGCTGCAAAAAGGTCTGCAAGACCTGATTTTCGTCCGACGCGATATAGAGCATGGCATCGAACCAGTGGTTCCAGTGCGCCACCGCCGTCCACAGCCCAATCGTCGCCAGCACCGGCTTGGAGAGCGGCACGTATATCCTAAAGAGAATGTTGAACTCGCTGGCCCCGTCGATCTTGGCGGACTCGGCGAGGCTTTCGGGAATGGCCTGAAAGAAATTCTTGACCACGATAATGTTGAAAGCCGTCAGCATCTGCGGCAGCACCAGCGCCCATATTGAGTCGATCAGACCTAGGTTTTTGACCAGCAAGTAATTGGGCACGATGCCACCGCTAAAGAGCATGGTGAAAAGCACCAAGAACAGCAGTGGACTGCGATGGGGCATTTCGCGCCGCGCCAGCGGGTAGGCCGTCAGGCAAGTGAAAAAGAGCGTCAGCGCCGTGCCCAAGACCGTGCGCAGGATCGAATTGGTGAACCCCGTGACGATCTCGGGGTTGGACAGCACCATGCGATACGAAGTCAGCGAAACGTCCCTTGGGTAGAGATGCAGACTGGCGCGCATCGCCTCGGCCGCGCTGCTCAGCGACAGCGAAATAGTGTATGCAAACGGATAGAGCGCCATCAGCCCGACCAAGCCCAACACCGTCAGGTTAAAGACGTTGAAGATCTTCTCACCTCGCGTGCGGCTCACCATATGCCCTGCTCCCCTCCACTGATCCGGCGGGCCAGCGAGTTGGCCAGCACTACCATCAACAAGCCAACCACCGACTTAAAAAGCCCGGCCCCGGTAGCCAGCCCAAAATCCATCAGCACGATCCGCCGCAGAACATAGGTGTCGATGATGTCGGCCGCGTCGTACACCATGGGATTGTACATATTGTAAATTTGATCGAAGCCAGCGTTGAGCACGTGGCCGAGATTGAGGATGAAAAGCGTGATAATCGTCGGCACCAACCCCGGGATCGTAATGTGCAAAGTTTGCTTCCAGCGCCCGGCCCCATCGACGACGGCCGCCTCGTACAGGTCGGGAGAAATCCCGGCTAGCGCCGCCAAGTAGATCACCGCCCCGTAACCAGCCGCCTGCCAGATGCCCGTGACAATGACGACCGCGATAAACCAGAAATCGTTGGTGAGAAACTCAATGGGAGAGACGCCGAAGAGCTGGGCAAGCTGGTTAGCCGGGCCACTTTGCGAGAAAATCATCAGGAAGATGCCGCCCAAGATGACCCACGAGAGAAAGTAGGGGATGTAAGTTACCGTCTGCACGGTGCGCTTGTACCAAGAGACGCGGATCTCGTTGAGCATCAGCGCCAACGCGATCGGCGCAAAAAAGCCGAACAGCAAGCGCAAAAAGCTAATGGTGACCGTGTTGCGCAAAGCATTGGGAAAGTCCGCCCCACCAAAGAGGCGCGAGAAATTCTCTAACCCGCTCCACTCGCTGCCCAAGATGCCAGCGCTCAGGCGAAACTCCTTAAACGCGAGTACCAGCCCGAACATAGGCAGGTAATTGAAGACGAGGAAAAAGGCCAGCCCCGGCGCCACCAGCAGCAACAGCCCCTTGTGCCTACGGTACTGCGTCAGTACTTCGCTCATATAGCCATCTGCGTTTTGTTAAGGTATTGCTCGGTCATCTTGCTGGATTGTCCCCCCGCTTGACATCCTAGGCCCCTTTGTTTACTACACCTGCACCATGCAGCGAGCTTTTAGCGAAAAATCCATTGCCTCAGTCCTGCTCTGCGGCCCAGCCGTATTCCTCTATCTAGCCTTTTTCGCTCTACCGACCCTGCTCGGGTTTGCCTACGGCCTGACCGACTGGTCTGGCTGGACCAAAGACCCTCGTTTTATCGGCTTGGACAACTTCCGCGAGTTGCTCGCCGACGACCGCTTCTTCGCTGCTTTGCGCTTCACCCTCTTTGAAACGGCCATGATCGTCGTCGGCTACACCTCGCTGTCGCTAGTTTTAGCCGTGCTCCTAGACCGCATGAAAGTCATGCGCGGCCTCGTGCGCGGGCTGTTTTTCTACCCGTTTATCCTCAGCATTCTCGTCAGCGCCCTACTCTTCCAATATCTGGCCAACTACCGCACCGGAGCCATAAACACCCTACTACGCGCCTTTGGTTTTGACGCGCTGGCCCAAGACTGGATGGGCGATCCAGCGCTGGTGCCCTACTTCATCCTCGCCTTGGTCCTCTGGCACGGCCTCGGCTTCTACACCACCATCTTCCTCGCCGGGCTACAAACCATCCCCAGAGAACTCTACGAGGCCGCGCAAATCGACGGCGCCGGCCCTTTGGCGACTTTCTACCGCGTCCAAGTCCCAGTGCTCATGCCGATGATTAAAACCAACTCGGTCATCGCCTTGATCACCGGCATCAACCTCTTCCCGCAAATCTTGGTCACCACCCAAGGCGGCCCCGGCTACCGCACCTTTACCGCCGGCTACTACATCTACTGGCTCGGCACGGAAAACGACCGCCAGGGCTATGCCTCGGCCATTGCCTTTGTCGTCTTCGCCTTCTTGGTCGTGGTCGCCGCCTTGCAAGTGGCCTTTTTCCAGCGCCGCGAGACCGACCTGTGAAGCGCCGCGCACCGCTCTTTGAGATCGGGATGCTGCTTTTAGGGCTGCTTTACGTGTCGCCCTGTTTGCTGGCGCTGCTCAACTCGTTCAAGACCTTGCCAGAAATCATCCGCGCACCCGCGGCACTGCCCGAGGCCCCGACCTTCGAAAACTACCACTACATCTTCACTGGCATCAAGCTAGCCGTGCCCATGTTCAACAGCTTGCTGATGTGTGTTGCCGTCATCACCACGCTCATTGTCGTCGCCGCCATGGCGGCGTATTCCCTCACGCGCCGCCGCATGCGCACGGGCAATTTCTGGCGCATCTTCTTCTTGGCCGGGATCACCGTGCCATTCCAGATCCTCATGTTGCCGCTCTTGCGTCAATTCAACTACCTCGGCATCGGCTATACGTACTTTGCCCTCTGGCTGCACTACGTGTCCTACGGCCTGCCCCTGTGCCTGTTCATATACAGTGGCTTCATGCGCTCGATCCCCCGCGACCTCGAAGAAGCCGCGCTGATCGACGGTTGCACGCCCTTTGGGACCTTCTGGCGCGTGATCTTCCCGCTCCTGACGCCCTGCACGGTGACGATCATCATCTTTTGGGGCCTCTTTACCTGGAATGACTTTCCCCACGCCTTCATTCTCATGGGCACCAACAAGGGCGAGTTGGCCTTCGTCCAGCTCTGGCGTTTTCTCTCGGACAAGTACGTCAAGAACTGGAACTACATCTTCGCCGGGGTCGTGGTCTTGTCGCTGCCCGTCACTATACTCTATCTTGCCATGCAGCGCCGCTTCGTCAAGGGCTTAACCGCAGGTTCGATCCGATGAGTCCTAAATTCGCCACCTTGGCCCTCGCCGCCCTCCTTGCTTTCGGGGCTTGCACCAGCGAGGAAGACGCCCGCGTCGTGCGGGTCACGCGCAACATCGGCGGCCGACCCGGCTTCCAAGTCCACTGGGACATCTGGAAGGCCACCTTCGAGCGCCAGAATCCCGGCTGGACGCTGGAGTTGATCGACTTGGGCAACGAAGACGCGGGCGCGTACTACCGCCGCGCCATTGCCACCGGCGACCTGCCCCACGTGGTAATGACGCTCGATTACACAAAATTCTTGGCCAACGGCGGCCATCTGCTGCCCATTCCCCGTGCGCTCTACGACCGGGTGGGCCAAAACTTGCCCCCATTGCACAACGGCCAGTACTACACGGCTCAAGTCGGTCGCCAGATCACCGGCATCGCCGTCAACAAGCGCATGTGGGCCGAGGCCGGTATTACCGAGCCGCCGCCGACTTGGGACGCCTTTATCGCGGCCTTACACCAGATAAAAGCCGTTGGCTACAAGCCCCTCGTCTATGGGGGCCGCGAGTGGTCGGCCGGCGTACCGCTCTCCTATGCGATCCAAACCAACCTATACGCCCCGACCCGACCCGCCGACCAGCCTTCCTGGACCGTGCGCCGCGACCGCGGCGAAATCACCTTTGCCACCGACCCGCTGATGCGCACCATCATGGCCAACATGATCGCGCTGATCGACAACTTCGTTGAGAAAGGCTCGCTGAGCGATGGGTACAACGAAGAGCAGCGCGACTTCTTCAACGAGCACGCCGCCACTTGGATGATGGGCTGCTGGATGAGCGGCGACGTCGAGCCGCTACAGGTCAACTTTGAAATCGAGTACTGGCCCATTCCCTCCATGACCGACCACCCGCCGCTCTTCATCAACACCTCCAACCAACAGCGCGGCTGGGCCATGACCTCCAGCGCCCAAGGCAGGTACTACGACAAAGCCCTCGCCGTGCTCGAAGCCTACTACCAGCCAGCGGTTTATCAGGCGTATCTCAATGCCGAGGGCATGCTGCTCAACGCCAGCCAAATCGAAGGCGTCAATGGCCCCCAAAGCACCTGGGGACCGACCCAGCGTCTCTTCGAGCGCATGCGCACCCATCTCGACCACTGGGGCTGGACATCCGGCTACTTTATCTCGATTGAGGACTATCCGCCCACCGGCTTTGTCCTCACCTTGGCCCGCATCATGCAGGAGATCCAAGCCGGCAACCGCGACTTGGACGCGCTGCTCAAAATGCTCGATGACGACTGGGAAGCCGGGCGCAAGGGAAGCAAATGATGCGCACGGCCCTCGAATGGACGCTGGCCATGGCGCTGTGCGTCGGCCACAACTTCATCGGGGTGCGCAGCTACATTCTGCTCGATCACTACTCGGGCTACGCCGACCACTTCAACACCGTCGGCGTCATCTTCGCCCTGTTCTGGGTCGCGCTTACCGCTCTCCTACTCGCGCTGATTCGGCCCTTCCTGCGGCTGCCGACTTCGACTTTTGCCCTCATCTATGCTGCGCTGATGGTGGCCACAGTCATGCCGACTATGGGCTTTGGCGGTTATTTTATTCCCCTGCTCGCCGGCGTCTTCTACTACGCCACCCCGGAAAACAACTGGCGCGAACTGCTCTGGGACTACATTCCCGACTGGGCCGCTCCGCACGACCCAGCGATGATTCGCAACCTCTTCGAGGGAGCCCCCGCCGGTGCGCCGCTGCCGTGGGACGCTTGGCTCGGCCCTGCTATCTTCTGGGGCTTGTTCATGGTCGCTTTCTTCTTAGTCAGCTTTTCGCTCATCGCCCTGCTCCATCACCAGTGGGCCAGCGGCGAGCGCTTGGTCTATCCCTTGGCCGTAGTGCCAACGGCAATGGTCGAGAGCGTGGAAAATCCGGCGAAGAGCCTCTTTAAGAATCCGCTGTTCTGGGTCGGCTTTTTCATCGCCGCGATCATCCCGACCGTCAACACGCTGGACCAAGTGTTCGACTTTGAGACCATTAACAACTTCGGCATTCCCTCCACGCGCATTTTTTTGCGCCGCCTCGGTATCTCCTATGGGATCAACGTCAACTTCCTCGTCGTCGGTCTAGGCTATCTACTCAACCTCAATGTGCTCTTGAGCGTCTGGCTCTTTCACATCCTCGTCTATCTCGAACACGGCCTGTTGGGCTTTTTAGGCGTTGTCGTCAACCTCCCGGCCCAACCGCACCAGCAAGTCTCGGTGCTGATGTCGCATCAGCAGATGGGGGCGCTCATCTTTCTGATCCTCTCGGCGCTGTGGATGTCGCGCGACTTCCTCAAAGGCCAGTGGCGCGCTATTGCCAGCGGCGCGAAAGGCCCGGACTCACACCTGCCCTCGCCGCGCGTCTCGGCGCTGATGGGACTCGCCGGCTTGGTCTATATGGCGTATTTCCTCCACGCCACGGGCCTGTCGCTCGGCTGGAGCTTGGCCTTTTTGCTGGTCGCGCTGTTGGTTTTCTTGGGCACAGCGCGCTTGCTGGTGCAAACCGGCTTGGGGCGGCTGCGTGCCCCCCATGCCATCCCGCCGCTTTTCACCAACATCTTCGGCACGGCCTATTTCGGCGATAAGGGACTCACTGCGATGGGGCTCAACATGGTCTGGGCCGCAGACGTGCAACTGTTCTTCATGGGGACTATGGCCCACGCCTTCAAGGTCTGTGAGGAGGTCAAGGAAAAGATCAGCGCCCGCAAACTGCTTTTCTTTCTCGCCTCTGCCCTCGTCGTCAGCGCGGTCACCACCATCGTGGTCTATATATGGCTAGGCTATCAGCACGGTATGATGCACGGCTTCCGTTGGTACTACATCAACTCGCCGCTGAGCAAGTGGGGCTGGGTCGCCAAAACGGTCAATAACCCGCACCCGCCTCAACACCTGACCACCCTGTTCACGGGCATCGGCGCAGGACTTGCCGGACTGCTCGCCTTCGCCCAGCACCGCCTCGCCGGCTGGCCACTCCATCCGGTGGGGCTGGCCGTAGCTCTGACCAATACCGTGCGCGGCGACTGGTTTGGGCTGTTCCTCGCTTGGCTTGTTAAATCGGTTCTGATCAGCTACGGGGGGGTCATTCTCTACCGGAAAGTGCGGCCGCTCTTTTTGGGGTTTATCATGGGGGCCTGCGTCGGCGTCGGTGGCTCGTCTTTGGTCTATTCGTTTTACTACTTCTAACCGCTCACCTTTTTGACTCTGCCGACTTCGCCGGTCTCCAAGCGCACCTTAATCCCGTGCGGATGCGTCGCCGCCTTGGTCAGAATATCCCGCACGACGCCCGCGGTCAGCCGGCCCGTGCGCTGATCTTGCTTCTGCACAATGGCAACGCGCATCCCGCGCACTACATCGGCCCGTCTCGTTCCGTTCATCCTCGATCCAACCACACCGGACTCAACCACGCCCGGTGCCCATCCTTTTGCCGCAGCCGCAAATAGTAATAAGCCTGCATGCCCACTGGCACAGGCAACGCGGCCCCGTCAATTTCCACGTCCCAAGCATTGGGCGCGTCCTGCCAGACGCACTGCCCGTTGGCAATAATTTCCACGCGCTCAATAGGGGCCGTCCCGTGCAGACGGGCGGAAAAATGCACTTTTTCTGCGACTGCCAGCGTACCCATCGCGCCCGAGCGTACGCCGTTGACCGCATAGTCGCAGACGATCGGCACCCCCGAAGTGGCGTAGGTCCAACGCTCGTCCATCGCCTGCCACACGGCCTCGCGGGTCAACTCCGTCGCCCGGAAACAGGTCATCCCCACGTAACCGCCCGGCTTTTGCGTCGGGTATCCCTGATGATTGTCGGTCCCGGCCACAAATCCCAAGCGCCAGCCTTGGGCAAAAGCGTTCTGTACCGAAGCACCCAACCCACCTAGGCGAATACCCCAGTACTCGTCGGTCTGGTCGGCTTCAAAATTGCCCCGCCCTTGGACGATTTCGACCAACCTAGCTCGCTTGTTGGGAAATTCCCAGTGGTATCGCGACCAGTAAAACGTCTTGCCCATGACCTCGCGGTGCTTGCCGTACTCGATGGGCTGTCCGCAGTTGGGGTGATGCGGCACCACGACCACGTCTTCGTCCCAAGCCACTTCCGAGGGGCACAGATCCGGCTGCCAGTGCCACGTGCCGCCATCGACTGTTGGCGAGCGCAAATAGAGATTGGCGTGCCCGTAGGCATTGGAGCTTTCCCACGCGGGGATCGTCACAAAGCGGCCCGGCTCGTAAAATTCCTCATTGACGGCCAAGCATTCGGCCCATCCCGGGCCAATGGGCGCATGGTCGGTCATCGCGATCACGTCGAGGTTGAGAAAGTCGCGGGCATAGGCGTATGCCGCGCGCGGTTCCCGGTCGCCATCCACCGAAAGCCGCGTGTGGAAGTGGATGCCGCCGAAATAGTGGCCGCGCTCGCCGACGGCTTGCGCCGGACCGCTCTGCGCTGCTAAATCGCGTTCCACATCGCGCACGATGATGCGGACTGGACCGGCGGCCTGCACGGCAAGGCCCTCAACTACACCCCTCCCGTCGGCGCCAATTTCCACTTCAGCCGGCAACCCAGCGACCGCGCCGTTGGCCCGTAAAGTTACTGCCCCCCGGTAGCCGGGTATTGGATTGAGATGATCGTCCGTCGCGAAAACTACGGCCCGGCGCTTTCCCTGCGCATCCGCCGTAGCGGCGACTCGCCCTTCCAACCGCGTCAGAGGACCGGGCGCATTACTCAGCGGAATGGGATCGCCTACCTTCTCGAAAACCTCGGCTGCGGGTCGCCGCACCCGCACTTGCAGGGCCCCGCTTATATCCGCGTGCGGCGACGGCACCACGCCAAAGGGAAAGACCAGCCGCGCTCCCGCGCTTAGCGATTTGGTGACCTGAATGGTACACAAGTAAAGTTCGTTGAGCGGCCGGCCCACCAATCCACCTCCAGCCGGCCCATCGCCGCCCCGCGTCATATCAGTCCAGTCGCGCGCCAACCCGTGCCCCAACACCACCACGCCTTCACCGCCTTCGACAAAAGGATCGGCAAGCGTCCATTGGCGAGAATAGGAATGGAAGGAACTGATCGAAACGCGCACATCGGCACCGGCTTCCAAGCCCGCCGGACAAGTGACGAACAGCCGCAAGGGTTTGGGTTGCTGATCTGTGGCGACGAATTCGGTCTGCCCTTCGTAGTGTATTGCTAATTGTTCGTACATATCGCCTCCTCAATTCTGGTTGCTTAGGTCAAGTTGGTGGAATAGATCGTCAATCCTGTCGATGGCAATCAACTCTGACGTAGCATTCCATTCTGAGCATGTACCGTTATTTGGCTATATAAACCTCTGCAAAAAATAATCGCTACCTCGGCTGCTACGGCATCGAAACCCTAATGTCGCCTTCTGTCAACGTCCGTCCCAAGGCCCCGTCCCAGTCCATGCTGTCTTTCTCAAGCGTTGTTTGGACGCACCCGGGCCATTGCCGTCCACAGATGTACATCTCAGGAGTGCCCCAGTGCTCCGCGCCTTCGGGAATCCTTTGTCTATGCTCAGTATGCTGGATAGTCGCCTTCATATAATGCACGACATAAGCCCGTCGAAACCGAGCTGATCGGTTGGGTGTGCTGCGGTGCAATAGCGCATTGTTAAAAAATACCAAGGCCCCCTTTGGCACTTCTACTGGCATTGCCTGTTCTTCCATCTCGTCGGACACGGTCACTCTTTTTTGCAATAAATAACCATCGCTCTCGACCTGACTGTGATCTATCACGCCCAAGTGGTGGCTGCCCGGGATCACCCACAAGCATCCGTTCTCTTCATCTGCATCATCCAGCGCCAGCCAAGTCCCAATCGTCGATTGGTCTATGGCGTCGCCTATGCTACTGACATACGTATTGCGGAAATACCACGAGTCCTGATGCCACGCAATAGGCCGCCCGGTGCCCGGGGGTTTAAAAAAATACAGATCGTTTGGACAGAACAAATCTCGCCCGACGATCTCGGCGACCGCATCCAGCCGTCTTGGGTCGCGAATGTGCGATCGCACTAATGCACTGAACGTGTGAAGTCGCCATATACTGTTTAAGGATGCCGGGCCAGCGGTCGCATCGGTTCTGACATTGCGTTTCAGAATTACTTGCTTCTGTTTCTCTGTCAACACGTCGGCGGTCTCGATGAGCTCTACGAGCTCTTCGACTCGGTCGCGCAGTACGTCAATCTCATAAGTGTCAAAGGCATCTGAGCGAATGAAGAATCCGTCTTTTGCATACTTTGCGCGTTCCTCGGCGGTCAATTCATGCGTTTTGTCAACTGTAGCCATAAAACATCTTCTTTCCTTTTGAAAATTATTAATTCCCAGCGTACCATCCCAATAAGGCGAGGCGAACGCCACACCGATGTCTGTCTCCTCAGTGCAATAGCGTCAACTTGTGCGTCTCGACAGCCCCATCAACCTCAAGCACCAAAAAGTAGGTGCCTGACGCTTGGAATTGCCCGGCGTGATCGCGGCCGTCCCAGACGAATTGGTAGCTTCCCGCCGGACGCACTCTCTCGGCGGCCAGCACCCGCACTTGCTGACCCAACTCGTTGTGGATACGCACCCCAACCGACGCCGAATGCGTCAACTCGAAGGCGAGGGTAACAGCGGCGTTGAACGGATTGGGATACAGGCGCAAGGCCGCCACCGCTTCTTCAGCAAGGTTTGCCGCCGCCTGCTGCTCGACCGCCGTGCTGGCCGGGGACACCATCCACTCGCTGACCCGACAGATGCGGCGCAAATGGGAAAACGCGCCGCCCTCCCACATATAGTCCCCCCCACTCATTGCGACTAGAAGATCGTCTTCGGGTGTTAGCAGCAGGCGGGAGGGCCACCAGATCGGAGCCTCCAACGCCGAACCACCATCGCCGATATGCTCTTGGCAGTTAGGCCACGAATACTCGTCGCCGTCGGCTACCCGCTTTTCAAGGGCCATACAGCCAGGGGAAAAACCGTAATCCAGGCCGTTACCAGCGATGGTTTCGAGGATGCCGTCGGGTCGGACGCGATGGATGCGGTGGAAGTTCGCATTGGCAATATACAGCGTCCCTTGAGTGTCGAGCACCATGTCGGCGAGGTAGTCAAAAGGGGCCTCGGTCGCCGAGCGGCCGTTGGCGACAAAGTAGCCGCCTAATCGCTCTTCCGATATCCCTTCCCCTTCCAAGGCGGCCCTGTACATGGCTGTGCTCTCGTTATGATTCGTCGGATCGCCCCACTCCGATCCGGCCACGTGTTCGATCTGGCCATCGGCGTGGCGGCGGAAGACCTGATTGTCCATCGCAAAGTACAGCCCCCCTTGCCCATCTATAATCAGTTTGTCCACGAAGTCTGCTTCCAGCAACGGGGTGATGACCCCTTGCTCATCCCTGCGCCGAATCCCCCCTCTGCCGGCCATCAACAGGTGGCCGGCCGGATCGAATACCAGCGTGCTGATGTAACCAAATGGGAGCGGACCGGCGACCGTGACCGCCTGTCCATTGGCCTCCAACCGCACGATGCGGGATTCCGCCTCTTGAAAACCGCTTGTTGTTGTATAGAATTTCGTCACGTCGCCATAATCGACGAAGTAGAGCCGTCCTTGTTGGTCAAAGGTCATCGGGCCTGGGGCAATGCGGGCGTCCATCGCCGCGACGGTGTCTTGGAAGACGTTGAAACGCTGCAAAAAAGGGGGGCTAAAAGTACGTGTTTCATCGTATCCGAGGGGATGCCATTTGTAGTCATAGTCGTCCTCGCTGTACACAATGTAATACTGGGGTACGCCGACGATGCGGGTGGCGGTGCCGTCGGCTTCGAGCCGATAGATGATGGTTTGGTCGGCTACGTAGATGCGTCCTTGGGGACCTACGGCTAACTGCTGCGGATAGTGACTATGATACTTCGGCGCGGCGACTGCGTCTTTAGGGCCCTCTACGGTTTCGCGCTTTACCGGCGGGTAGATCGTGTAGTCGCTGAAGGCGGCGAGGTAATCGCCGTCGGGAGCCTTCACGGTGGTGATGGTGCCCGGCGCACCACACGGCGGCAGCCCCCAAACCGCTGCACACGGCGACAGCACGCCCAATAAGGCGAGGAGAACGACCCACCGATGGCTGCTCATGACCTTGCTCCTCAGTGCAATAGCGTCAGCTTGTGCGTCTCGACAGCCCCATCAACCGCAAGTACCAAAAGATAGGTGCCCGACGCTTGGAATTGCCCGGCGTGATCGCGGCCGTCCCAGACGAATTGGTAGCTTCCCGCCGGCCGCATCCCCTCGGCGGCCAGCACCCGCACCTGCTGCCCCAACTCGTTGTGGATACGCACCCCAACCGACGCCGAATGTTCCAACTCGAAGGCGAGGGTAACAGCGGCGTTGAACGGATTGGGATACAGGCGCAGGGCAGACACCGCTGCTTCGGCAAGGTCTGCCGCCGCCTGCGCCTCAACCGCTGTGCCGGCCGGGGACACCATCCACTCGCCGACCCGACAGATGCGGCGCAAATGGGAAAACGAGCCGCCAGTCCACCACATAATACTCGCCGCCGACATCGAGACGAACAGATCGCCCTCTGGCGTCCATAGCAACTGAAAAGGCCACCAAATCGGAGCTTCCAACGCCGAGCCGCCATCGCCGATATGGTCGCGGCAGTATTCTGTCCACCCCGCCGAATCGTTATTGCAGCCTAAGGAAAAACTCGCATCCGCTCCGTTGCCAGCGATAGTTTCGATAATACCGTCTAGCCGCACCCGATGAATGCGGTGGAAATAGGCATTGGCAATATACAAGCGACCCTGTGGGTCGATAGCGAGGTCTGCGGGGAAGTCCAAAAGGGCTTGGGGCGCCGGCCGACCTTCGGCACCAAAGTAACGACGCCATTTGCCCGCAAACTCCTCGCCGACAATCTGATCGGGGTCTTCGTCTGACCCGGCCACATGTTCGATCTGGCCATCGGCATGGCGGCGGAAGACCTGATGCCGCGTCCCAAAATACAACGTCCCTTGGCTATCCACTTGCAACGATCCGGCCCAAGGCACCGCCACGAGCGTGGTGATGTTCCTCTGCGGGTCGATGCGCTGAATGCCCTTATTGCCCGAAAAGAGCAGATGCCCGTCTGGATCGAATACGAGCGAATAGATGATGGTTTCCTCAAAGGGGCCGACAAAGGTGGCGACTTGTCCCTGGGCGTCCAACCGGGCGATGCGCACCAGCGTTGGCAATAGTTTTTCGGTTTGATTTCGGTTGACATAATCAACGAAGTAGAGTCGTCCTTGTCGGTCAAAGGCCATCGCACCTGGCGCAATGCGGGCGTCCAGGGCCGCGACGGGGTCTTGTAAGACGTTGAAACGCTGCAACACCGGGGGCATAACAGTATGTATTTCATCGTATCCGAGGGGATGTTGATCGGAGTCATAGTCGTCCTCGCTGTACGTGCTATACTGGGGTACGCCGACGATGCGGGTGGCGGTGCCATCGGCTTCGAGCCGATAGATGATGGTTTGGTCGGCTACGTAGATGCGCCCTTGGGGGCCTACGGCTAACCACTGCGGATAGTGACTATGGTACTTCGGCGCAGCGACCAATTCGGTAAGGCCCTCTACGGTTTCACGCTTTACCGGCGGGTAGATCGTGTAGTCGCTGAAGGCGGCAAGGTAATCGCCGTCAGGGGCGGTCACGGTGGTGATGATGCCCGGCGCACCACACGGTGGCAACCCCCAAACCGCTGCACACGGCGACAGCACGCCTGCTAAGGCGAGGAGAACGACACACCGATGGCTGCTCATGACCTTGCTCCTCAGTGCAATAGCGTCAGCTTGTGCGTCTCGACCGTTCCATCAACCTCAAGCACCAAAAGATAGGTGCCCGACGCTTGGAACTGCCCGGTGTGATCGCGGCCGTCCCAGACGAATTGGTAGCTTCCCGCCGGACGCATCCCCTCGGCAGCCAGCACCTGCACCTGCTGACCCAACTCGTTGTAGATACGCACCCCAACAGACGCCGAATGCGTCAAGTCGAAGGCGAGGGTAACAGCGGCGTTGAACGGATTGGGATACAGGCGCAAGGCAGACACGGCTTCTTCGGCAAGGTCTGCCGCCGCCTGCTGCTCGACCGCCGTGTCGGCCGGGGACACCATCCACTCGCTGACCCGGCAGATGCGGCGCAAATGGGAAAACGAGCCGCCCTCCCACATAAAACCCCCCATATCCATTGCGACTAGAAGATCGTCTTCGGGCGTTAGCAGCAGGCGGGAGGGCCACCAGATCGGAGCCTCCAACGCCGAACCGCCATCGCCGATATGCTCTTGGCAGTTAGGCCACGAAAACTCGTCGCCGTCGGCTACCCGCTTTTCAGGAGCCATACAGCCAGGGGAAAAACGAAAATCCACTCCGTTGCCAGCGATGGTTTCGAGGATGCCGTCGGGTCGGACGCGATGGATGCGGTGGAAGTTCGCATTGGCAATATACAGCGTCCCTTGAGTGTCGAGCACCATGTCGGCGAGGTAGTGAAAAGGGGCCTCGGTCGCCGAGCGGCCGTTGGCGACAAAGTAGCCGCCTAATCGCTCTTCCGATATCCCTTCCCCTTCCAAGGCGGCCCTGTACATGGCTGTGCTCTCGTTATGATTCGTCGGATCGCCCCACTCCGATCCGGCCACGTGTTCGATCTGGCCATCGGCGTGGCGGCGGAAGACCTGATTGTCCATCGCAAAGTACAGCCCCCCTTGCCCATCTATAATCAGTTTGTCCACGAAGTCTGCTTCCAGCAACGGGGTGATGACCCCTTGCTCATCCCTGCGCCGAATCCCCCCTCTGCCGGCCATCAACAGGTGGCCGGCCGGATCGAATACCAGCGTGCTGATGTAACCAAATGGGAGCGGACCGGCGACCGTGACCGCCTGTCCATTGGCCTCCAACCGCACGATGCGGGATTCCGCCTCTTGAAAACCGCTTGTTGTTGTATAGAATTTCGTCACGTCGCCATAATCGACGAAGTAGAGCCGTCCTTGTTGGTCAAAGGTCATCGGGCCTGGGGCAATGCGGGCGTCCAGGGCCGCGACGGTGTCTTGGAAGACGTTGAAACGCTGCAAAAAAGGGGGCCTAAAAGTACGTGTTTCATCGTATCCGAGGGGATGCCGTTTGTAGGCATAGTCGTCCTCGCTGTAGATGTGATACTGGGGTACGCCGACGATGCGGGTGGCGGTGCCATCGGCTTCGAGCCGATAGATGATGGTTTGATCGGCTACGTAGATGCGCCCTTGGGGGCCTATGGCTAACTGCTGCGGATAGTAGCTGCGGTACTTCGGCGCGGCGACCACATCAACGATAAGGCCCTCTACGGTTTCACGCTTTACCGGCGGGTAGATCGTGTAGTCGCTGAAGGCGGCAAGGTAATCGCCGTCAGGGGCGGTCACGGTGGTGATGATGCCCGGCGCACCACACGGCGGCAGCCCCCAAACTGCTGCACACGGCGACAGCACACCTGCTAAGGCGAGGAGGACGCCCCTTCTGCTCATGACCTTGCTCCTCAGTGCAATAGCGTCAGCTTGTGCGTCTCGACCGTTCCATCAACCTCAAGCACCAAAAGATAGGTGCCCGACGCTTGGAACTGCCCGGCGTGATCGCGGCCGTCCCAGACGAATTGATAAGAACCTGCCGGACGCATCCCAGAAGACCCACTTTTTGGTGGGGTCCGGTGGATGATCCAAATGGACTTTATCCTCCCGATCTACAATCACGTACTTTTCGCCCATTGTGGAATCTCTATCTGCTATACGTTGAAGATTTAAGTTTAATACGGCATAGTCATCGGCCTCCCCATCTCGACAGCGAAGGCGCGTCAGCATACGTAGTGAACTTGGTGCCGTCGGGGTGCAAGCCGCCCAAGACGCGCACCGTCACCGTGCTGACCGCATCCCCGACGAGGTGCTCCGTAGGCGTCAACTCGACATAGGTGAAGACGAAGGTGCCGTTAATCGGCTGGCCTTGTTGGGCGTGGACGACGTGGTCTTCAAGCACCCGGCGCATGGTGCCGACGTGGCCGACGGTGATCCGGTCGGCGTGTTGGGTCAAAGACGCCAGCGTGGCCGCCTCGTCCTTGCCGCCGACGTGGCCGACCGGTCCGATCCCTGGGTCGGGGTCTTCGCCGAAGAAGTCAGCATCTTCTTGGGCGGTGCTCATCTGGGCCGCCATCAGCAAGACGACGACAGCCCCGCCCCTACCTATAGCCCACCTCCTTGTTGTTGGACCACGGCTTGCAGCAGCGTGGCCGGTGGTCAGTCCCCACCCGCTTGCGAGTCGGCGGTGCGGACGCGAATCACGCTTCTACAGAAAAAACGTATCAAGCGATCCGTAGGTTCCATTGGCGTCAGGTTACACCGGACCACGCTTTCACCGGCCTACCCCGACCTGCCGATAAATCTCCTCGCGCACCTTGTAGATTTCCCGCGCCTCTTGGGTCATCTCCGCTCCGCCGCGCTCCAGCCACTCGGCGACAAAATCGTCGAAATAGTCGAGAGCGCGCTCGCCGCGCACGATCTCGGCGTAGACCGTCATCTGCAAATTGCGCAAATCGCGCAGATGCTTGACTGACGAAGGCACCACATCCGGCTTACCAAATAGGCCCGCCTGCGCCCACTCAGGGCGCTGATAGCGCTCGCGGTGTTGCAGCATCGCCGTTGGCAAGTACTTGTCGGCCATGGCGGGCCGGACCCCACAGGGCGCGAAAAAGCCGCCCGGGCCATCGACGTTCAACACGGTCAGATGCTTGCTGGCAACGTTGCGGTCGTCGTAGGGTGGCAGATGGTACAGGCCGCGCTCGACGTCGAACTCCCAATGCACGCCCCGCTGGCCCATCCGCACCTCGACAAAGAGCTTTTCCTCAACCGCTAGTGCCTCGAAAATCTTGAGCATCCGCACGACCTTCTCAGGCGCGGCCGCCACCTGCTTGCCAAAGACAAAGACATGGGCCGCCGTGCTCCACACCCGCGCCCCGCGGATGCCTTGCGGACCGGCTGGAAACGGCCCGACCACCACTTCAGCACCCGGCTGCAACTCGGCAATGACCGACACCAACGACGCCTTGTTGTACTGGTCAAAGCTGCTGTAGCCGCCGTGGCTGAAGAGGTACCCAGTCTTGCCACTGACGAATTTTTGGTAGGGTATTGGGCTGCTCTTGATTTGGCCGATCGCAAAGTCAGGGTCAATCAGTCCGTCGGCGTACCACTGGCGCAAAAGGCTCAAGATCTCTTTGACCTCGGGCCGGGTCCCGCCCCACACGACCTCGCCCTCGCGCAGCATCCAACCGTGCGGCACGATCCCGTAGGCCCCAAATACCTCGCCGAAAACATTAAACCAAGCCTGCGCGTTGGGACACATGCCATAGGTATCTCGTATCCCATTGCCATCCGGGTCTTCGTGGCGAAACTTCCACAGGGCCGCGTACATCTCGTCGAGGGTGGCCGGTACCTTGTCGATGCCGACGTTGCGCAGCCAGTCAATCCGCCAAATCCCCGGCACGGGATAGCCGAGGCTACTGCCCCAAGTGGGGATGCCGTAGTTGGCCCCCTTCCAGTAGGCGTAAAGCCACGTCGAGGGCGCGTACTCGTTGAGATAGCGCACGTAGTTGGGCGCGTGTTTTTGGATAACCTCGTAGGGAATGGGTAGCGCATAGCCGTGGTGGGCGTCCTTTTGCACCACGACCGGATCGCCGGCGTAGAACAAATCGGGCACATTGCCGCCAGCAAAGACCAGCGGCCGGCGACGCATATAGGCAAAATGACTGGTAAATAGCGGCTTAAAATCCACGTTGAACCGCGCTTCGAGTCGCTTTTCGATCCAGGTGCCTTCGCGCGCGGTGGGAAATTGCGGGATGCTCATCCAAGAGATCTCGAGCCGCTCTGCTGGGTCGTCAACCACTGCATCCCAGTCGATACTCAACTCTGCCTCTGCCGCCTGCATCCTCTGCGCCTGCCGCTCGACGAGAGCATACACAGTGCTAATGCCAGCAAAAAACGCCAACAGGGCGAGAATTTTTCTCCGCGTCATCTACGATTCGAGTTTCTGCTATGCTGCGCCCATCTGCGGATACTGAAAAAAACAAGGGAGGCAGATCACAGTCGATCTACCTCCCTAAGTCCAACCCGCACTACCGGGCCAGCTACTGCATGTACGAAGCCTTGATGTGGCCCCAGCTATCATTCTCGACAGCGGTTGGCAAAAGGTCCATCTGCGCCGGTAGCAAGATGAAGTCGGTGATGCACTTGCCATCGCCGTTGCCGCAGCGCGCACCGCCCATGCGCCAAGCGGCAAAGCGGCGGTCGGTCTCGTTGTCGGTGCCTACATCGTTGTCGATGATCGAAACGCCCAAACCGATGATGTCGTTTTCGCCAAAGTCGTGCTGGACGCTGTTTTCGGGCGACGCGTGATCGAAGTCGTCCCAGCCCACGGTCCACCACTCAACTTGGAAAGTCGCCTCGGTAGCGTGCGCACCGTTGAGATTGAAGGAGTTGCCGCAGCACGAATAAGGCTCGGCATCGTGCCAAGTGGCGCTTGAGGCCCAAAGCCAGTTCCAACCAATCGGCTCCATCGGCGGCCAGCGGTAGTGGCTCATCTGATTGAGACGGCCCCGGTTGCGCAACACTTCCTCTTCGGTGTCGAAATCTTCGGCGCCAAACCACGAAACATCACCGCCGTGGTTGGCGTCGAGGTTGATCTCAAAGCTGTCGTCGCCGCCAGCCCCTCCCACACCACCGCCATCGCGATCCCACAGATCGTCGAAGCGGTCATAGACGAAATAGAGGCGATCCAACTCGTCGTTCCAGCCCGAGGTCCAGCGGAAGTTCAAATCCGCGGTATTGACCTCGGCCCCAACCTCGCCAGCCACCACAACGTGCAGCAGTTCACCGTTGAATTCGCTGAACGGCGTGAGCCACAAATTGTCGGGGACTACGTCCCACTCGGAAATATCGCCGTCCATCACCGGCAAATGCGACGTGGGCCACTGCCAGACGCCCAAGATCAGCCCCTCGGGCACATGCGCAAAAGAAGGCGAGCTCAGCCCCAAGAGCGATACAGCCGCACTCAGCGTCAATAGTTTCCTCATAACTCAATCTCCCTCTCGTTAGAATGGGGGTCTCTCGATAACATCTTCACGCCGCTGTACTTCAAGCACTCTTTGAAGCACGATTGTTAGTCATAACAAACGACGCTTGTGTTGTCAATGTCTTAACTTAGAAGGCGCGTCTATGATACCGCGCTCGCCAGCAAAGTCCGCGCCCAGCCCAATCGACCTCAACCGCCGCTCCCTTTCGTCCGCTGCTCCTAGCGCCCTTCGATAGCGCGGATCGCCGCTTCCACGGTCCGCCGCCCCGCGCTCCGCACCCCAGTCTCGACATACGCAGTGCGCGCCTGTTGCAGTGCCGCTAGCGCCTGCGCCTGCTCGCCTTTCTGGCGGTAAACCAACCCGATATTGCCCAAACTCTGCGCCGCTCCCTGCCGATGCCCGATCAACTGAAAAACATGCAGGGCGTCGCTAAATGCCTTGAGCGCCTCGTCCAAACGGCCCTGCTCAAAGTAGATGTTGCCGATATTGCTCAGTTGCGCGGCCTCGCCTTGGCGGTTGCCGGCTTGCGTGAATACGCGCAGGGCGTTCTCAAAGGAGGCAAGCGCCTCGTCAATTTTGCCCTGACGGAAGTAGAGGTGGCCGATGTAGTCGAGTTGGGTCGCTTCCTCGGCGTAGAGATCGAATTCGCGGTACAGCGATAGTGCCGCGCTATGGGCTTTTATCGCCTCGTCTAGCCGGCCCTGCTTTTGTAGCACTTGACCCATTTTGCTCGACTGGACCGCTTGGCCGCGCGGATGCCCGTGGGCAACGTACATCTCCAGCGCCGCCTCAAAGGCAGCAAGCGCCGCATCCAAACGCCCCTGGTACAGATGCACATCGCCCATGTGGTCCAATACCTGCGCCCGTTGGCCCGGATGGCTGTCGTAGCGCCGATAGAGCGCGAGCGCCGACTGATACGCAGACAGCGCCGAATCCAACCGGCCCTGCCGAAAAAAAATGCGCGCCATGCGGTCGCGCATCTCGGCCTGACGATCCACTTTTTCTTGCGCCTGATGGATAAAAAGTGCCTCGCGGTAGGCGACCAGCGCGGCCTCTATATCGTCCTGCTGCTGGTAGATTTGTCCAATCCGCGCTAGCTGAGTGGCGCGGGCGGCATCGTCCGCTAGGCGCTCGAGGACGGCCAATCCAGCGGCAAAATAAAAATGCGCCGAATCGAGCTGGCCTTCGTCGAAGTGGATGTTACCGATATTTGTCAGGCCGCTGGCTTGACCGCGCAAATGCCCCTCGTCTCGGTAGAGCGCAAGGGCTTCTGTAAAAGTTGCCAGTGCCGAATCCACTGCGCCCTCGACGAAGTAAACCGTGCCCATGCGGTCGAGGTCTCGCGCCAGTCCGCGGCGATCGCCGAGCCGCCGATGCCCATCTCGCGCTTGTTTTAGGGATGCTAACGCCGGCGCTAAATCGCCCTGCGTGAAATAAGCCGCACCCAGATCGCCGAGCACTTGAGCCTCGCCAGCGGCAAAGCCGTTTTGCCGGTGCAACGCCACCGCGCTTTGGTAGGACGCCAACGACGAGTCGATGCGCCCTAAGCGTTGATGGGCTTGGCCCAGATTGCCCAGCAAAGCGGCTTGGACATCTTTTTGCGTCGCCGAAAGTTCCAGCCCCTTTGTCAGCACTTGCCCAGCCTTTTCGTACTCCCCATCACACAGCAACGCGACTCCCGCATTGAGCCAGACCGCTGGCGATGGTCGCCGCGCCGCAGCCTGCAAATAGCGCTCAGCCGCCGCAGCGCAACGCCCCGCGTCGAGATGATCTTCGCCGGCAGCAAAGTGCGCTCGTGCCTTACCCTCTCCCGCGAAATCGGCCCTCGCAGCCTTCAGGGCCACCAGCCCATGTGGACTCTCGTAGAGAACGAGCGGCGCGTCTCGGGCGGATTCGCAAGACGCAAACAGCGCGAGCAGTAGGACGCGATAAATCACTTGGGCGTTAGTTGGGACCTTCTGCCTCGGCTTCGTCTTGACTCAATACCGGCCGGCTGTCGAAATGCACTAACCCAAAGCGCTCGGGCACGTGGAATTGCGGCTTGGGCGTCAAGGTATTGGACCAAGTGATGTACTGCAGATTAACCGCGCCACCCGTGCGGTACAGGTTGAGACGCCACACATCACCAGCGGTCGGGGGCAAGCTAGGGGCGTATGGAGCGAAGAGAGCAAAGGGCAGAGCGATCTCAGCGATCCAGAGCGCGTCCTGATCCGTTTCTTGGTTGAGTGTGCCTTGGATGTCGATAGCTACCTGCACCCCCTCGCCGTTCCATGACGCCGAACGATCGGCGTGCGGCGAGCGGTCCAGAATCGTGCCCAAAGCGTTGAATTCAAAATTGAAATAGCGGGTAACTTGGCTCGTGTCTGGAGCGATGAACACCTCGACGCAATCGTCGCGCGATACCGGGCTATCGCGCTCGGTCAAGGTAGCCGATATGTGCGGGTCGTGTGCAGTAAAGGCGACGTATAGATACACATCGTCCCATAGCAAGCGGGCTTCGGTGCGATCCTTAGCCCCTTCAGTCCACCAAGGAAAAGTAAACTGATCGATGACTTCAGCAGCCTGCCAAGAAGACTCGGCGAGGCGGCCGTCCACGGCGATAGGCCCGGCGGCGCGGAGGATGGTGTGGTGCGGCAGGGCATCTTCGGTGAGAGCGGCGGAAGCAGTCAAGACTAGCCAGAGGGTGGCGACGAGATAGCGCATGAGGGTTTCCTGTCGAAGAGCAATAGGCATTCACGTCAGCACGTTGGAGGTGGTTTCGCTAGTTTAGGGCATGGTTCGAGAAGTTTCAGTCTATTTCAATAGCTTGGGCCGATAGTTTTTCGGCTAGCTCAGTTGAAGAAATAATACAGACCTTGTCCACCACCTCTTTGGTTAATGGACTTTTCAGAAAATCTCTCAAATTATCTAGTACAGGATAATTAGAAGGAGCCGTGCTAGTCGTTACGAGCCAGAACTGAAACTTATTTGGTAAAACCTGCGAACAAGACAGGCGACACAGAACCAACATTGACCCGTAGAGTTTAAGCCGATTCTCTCTAAGAACATTATAACGAAACAAGTCAACTTGGTCGTCGTCTTTGAGATAGTTATATTTTTTTTTGAGAGCTTTTATTGTTTTATTTAAGTCAGTTTCCTCTATAAAAATGACGCTTTCTTCATTATTGCTGACCGTTACATAGTCGCAGCACTCGCATGTCCCGAGTCCGGCGGCTTTCCGCATGTCGGTCTCTTCCTTTGTGCTGTCCATCCGATATGCTTTGAAGTCGCCGCCGACAGACTCTATTGGCTCGACGAATTGGTATAAGGGCATTCTACGCGGTCGGCATAGCCCAACGACCGCTCGCAGAAGCCGCTCTATTGGCTCGGCGAATTGGTGCAAGGACATTCTACAGCCCTCTGATGTAGAGATCAGAGAATGGCTTAGTCAACGACTGTTTGACTTCTGCCATCACCGCGTCCATGTCGTCGTTCCATTCGGCGTCCGGCGGAAATTTATTCAACTTGACGAGTTCCCGGTCTTCCGGTTTTTCCTTTATATGCACCTCAAGCCACTTGAGGATCGTCATGCTATGGGTAGAGATCACCACGTTGACACCCTGACGGGCTAATTCAAAGAGCAACGCCACCATCTCAACTTGCCAAGCCGGATGGAGATTCGATTCAGGTTCATCGATAAAAAGTAAAGATCCCTGGTCTAAGGCCCCTCGCTCAATCAGCAAGGCCAGCATTCCCATATTTGCAACTCCCGCCGACGTAAGTGAGAGTGGAATCGACTTGCCTTTTTCGTAGAATTCGAGATCGCCCGCTTCACTCAATGAAATCTTCCCGCCAATCACATCATGTAAATTTTCGTGGAGCCTGCCGGTATGTAAAGGATGTTCGACACGTCCTCTTCTAAGGGCAACAACCACGTCGTAGAAGTAATCTGGGACTCCGTTCAAAGCAGTATTAAAAGAAGAACGTGAGTCGAGCCTAATCGACTCCAAGGCACTTTTCAGTTTCCAATAAATCGGAGATTCTAAATAGAAAATCTCAGAGATCAATTGCATGTGCGGATTAAGGTTGAACTCGAAATTCCCTTCTACTTCTCGTAATTCCCCCACTTCTTCGACATTAAAATGTAAGAGTGAGTCGCCCTCCCCTTTGAGACTTGAAAGGGAAGACAATTGAAAATTTCTTTGTACGCTCAGGAAACGTCCCGAATTAATCAGCGATGCCATGTCGCTGAGACTGCGTTCCAAAAGGTCTATAGATTTTTCCAAAAGGTTTATGGAGGCGTCAAAAAGGGGCCCGAGTTCTTTTCTTTTAATGTTATTTTTAAGGGGTTGGACATGGGCCTTTATCTTCTCGATTTCAACCATCAATCTGGGATGGATCTCCTCGAGGAGATCCATTTCATTTTTGCTCGGATAATTTGAGGACGCCTCCTGTACGATAGAGGCGATCTTTTGGACCCCCTGTCGAATTACATATAGTGAGCGTTCTTCTCCCGCTTGATCGAGAAGGCCCCCTTCTATGCTTCCCTTCAATATAGAAACAAGCTCGCGCGCATAATTCGCGTCTCTTGCTCTAAGCATCGAGTACAGCATCTTCGACACGAACGTCTTGCCCGTGCTATTCGGCCCAGCGAATACCGTGAATCGGCCAACTTGGATGGTTGCCTCGTCGATTGGTCCAAAATTCTTAATTTTCAACTCAAGGTCCATAAGTCCCTTCCTTAAAATTCTCCATAGGTATTTCCAAGCGGCAACTAAAGACTTGGGCTATATCGCACCTCAGCGGCGGCTTGCCGATAGAATATCGTCGATATCGGCACTTCTCGCATCGGATCAGTATTCCACCGCGCCTACTCGTACACCGTTTCCCCGGTCTTGCGACCCTCAATCCAGTCCCAGGCCAACTCCACGCCCAACCCCGGCCCCTCTGGCACTTCCACACAGCCGTTCTCGTCCACCGAATCCAACTCGTCGAGCCAGCGCCGCTCGCTGTAAACCGCCGGCTTGGTATCGTCGACGAGCGGATGCACCAAGCCCAACTCGTAATAGTTGGCATTGCGCAAAGTCGCCATAATGTGACGGTGCGCCAGACTGCCGCCGTGCAACTCCACATCCAGCCCGTGTGCCTCGGCCATAGCGGCGATTTTCATTACCCCAGTAATGCCGCCATCGCTGCTGCTGTTGGCGCGTACGAAATCGGTGGCCCCGGCCGTAATCGTATCCGCCTTGGCCTCCAGCCCGCGCACGTGTTCGCCCATCAGCATCGGCGTATTAATCAGCTCGCGCAACTTGACGTGAGCAAAGCGCGAAAACCCACCGCCCCTAAACGGATCTTCATACCACATATAGCGCGCCTCGTCACAAGCGCGCCCCACTTTGAGCACATCTTCAAATGTGGGAAAACACCCAGCCGGATCGAGCAACAGATCCATATCGTTGCCCACTGCTTCTCGAATGGCCAACACCGCCGCAACCTCGCGGTCAATCGGCCCGTTGACCCAACCGTGGATCTTAAACGCCGGGTAGCCGTATTGCTCCTTGCAGCGCAACGCGAATTGCGCGAAGTCGTCCGGCGTCGTCAGGCCGCCGTTTTCGTCGCCGTGATAGGTCGAGGCGTAGGCCGGCAACTTTTTGCGCCAGCCCCCGCCCAACAGCTCGTAAATCGGCGCGTCGTAGAGCTTGCCAGCAAAATCCCACAGCGCCACATCCACCGCCCCGGGCGGCGTACCATCTTGGCCGCGCCGCGAGCGCTTGAGATCGTGCCAGATGATCTCGCGGTCCAGTGGGTTGCGGCCAAGCAAGTACTGGGCCGTGCGGGCGTCAATACCGCCGGGCGCGATGCCGCTGACTCCGGCAGTGGTCTCGATAGTCAGGAAGCCACCACTCTGCGGCAGACGGCCTCCTTTTTTATAGACCGTGTCAAAGCCCAATTGCTCCTCCAACTCCATGTCGGCGATCTCGCAGTTGAAATGCGTTGCCGTGATGCGGGTGATCTCGATATTTCGCGCCATTGTTAGCTCCTCTGTTTTTGTGAGATTTCGTCCAGTCTTAGTTTTCATCCGCCGCCAGCGGCCCCACCGCCCCCAAACGCAGCGCCGGATACAGCGTTTCAAAAAGCGGCGTGTCGCCCGTATCGCGGGCATAGCGCCAATAGAGCCGCGTCATTTTTTTGACCTGCTCGTCATAGACGGGATCCTGCGCCAGATTCTTCATTTCATAAGGATCTGCGTCTAGCTGGTACAACTCGTCGAAATCAAAGCCGTTAAACACAAACTTCCACGGCCCGTCCCACACTACCCGCTGCGTCAGCCGATGGCGATTGCCAAAGTATTCGGCATACCCTCGGGTCCATTCGTCGGCGACATCTGCTGGCTCGCGCAACAACTCGGCAAAAGAGCGGGAGTCGGCCTCGCCAATAGGCTCGCAGTCGGCCAGTTCCAACAACGTCGGGCACAGATCGTGCAAACCAACTCGACCCTGACAAACAGCCCCGCTGGCCATGTTCGGTCCGCGCACAATGAGCGGCACCTGATACACTTCTTCGAATGCAGAAATATCCTTGAAGAACAGGCCGTGCGCTCCCAACAAATCCCCGTGGTCGGCGCACATTACAACGATTGTATCGTCGAGTTTGCCCGTCTCTGTGAGCAAGTCAATCACCCGCCCGAATTGGGCATCTATTTCGCTAATTGACGCAAAATAACACGCCCGCGCCGCGCGCTTTTGCTCCTCGTTGAGCTGACGCCAAATGCCCTGCGCTCGCCGATAAAGCCCCGGCCGGTCCGCCAAGTCATCATCGGCATTGGGCGGCGGCGGCAACTCTTGATTCGCATAGTGTTCGCACCATTTGCGACCGGCGATAAAGGGATCGTGCGGCTCCTCCAAGCTAACAAAAGCACACCACGGATCGTCGCCTGGTACCACTTCCTTTAGATAGCGCAGCGCCAGCGTCGTCGTCAGCCCCATGCTGCGTTTTGCCGCAGGCCGATCGGTCACCCCGTACAGCAGATGCGGTCCATAGCCGTGCGGTGCTTCGAGATAATGAGCCGGATTGCACTCGGGCCGCAGCGGCTTATCTCCGAGCACCTCAGCGACCAACTCATTGCTGAGCGCACTACCCCGGCTCCCATTGACCTGCCAGCCAAAACGATCCAGCGCATTATCGCGCTCAATATGCCACTTGCCGAAATACCCCGTGCGATAACCAGCACCGCTCAAGCGCTCGGCCCAATGTACCTTATCAGGGCGCAGCGCATGTAAATCCGGCACCTTGGGGTAAAGCACCTCCAGTACCCCGTGGTTGTGCGGCATCAGCCCAGTCATCAGACTCGCCCGGGTCGGCGAGCAGATATTATTGGGCGTATAGGCGCGAGTAAAACGCACCCCCTCCCGGGCCAGCCGGTCCAAGTGCGGAGTCTGACAGACGTGATCGGGATCCAACACGCGGGCCTGCATCTGATCGGCCATTAAAAAGAGAATATTGGGTCTATTACTCATCGCTGTTTGTTTCTACGATAGAACTGATGTCACACATCTTTTCTAGGAGCGCGATAGGCCCTCGTCATGGTAGTTCGCTCGCAGAGGTGACGACTTTGTAGCTGATGTCCTCCAAAGCACCATCGCAGACAATAGGAGGTTGGGAGGAACCGAAATGGGATGCGCCGCAATAGATTTTGCGTCGCTCATCTGGACGGAGGTCATCAAGGTTGGTGGTAGATTTTGTTTCAGCAACCATATAGAGAGTGTCCTCGCCGTTTTCATCCTCGATGACTACGGCCCAATCTGGATTGTAGTCGCCGGTTGGCGTAGGCACTGTGAACCATAACGGAAGTTTGACATAGAGCTTTACATCTCCTCTGTTCTCTAACTCTTTGACGAATCTAGTCTCCACTTTCGAATCGCAGGGAATGAGGTCATAAGGTGCTTTTGTGCTGTGTTGAATGTATTTACTGAAAAGTTCGACCTCTTCCTCGTCTAAAATTTGGGACATTTCGTACCATTCATTTATCTTTTCGTAACGAATGCCATTTACCAAGTGGTCGGCCAACTTCTCTTTAAGGGTCGCAACGGCTACGCTGGCGAATTCATGGGGGTTTTCCACGGCAGCTTCTTGGTTCTTAACGCGACGGAGAATTTCGAGTAAGATATGGCGTGTGAGTGGGACGGGTGAGGAAGTGTACGCCAGCAGATTCGCCATTACGTCAATGAGATTGGGCAATGGAAAACGGCCTTCGAGATGAGCGACGGTTTTGATTGCGCTTGTCTGAACTGCCTCAAACGCACTGGCCTGATCATCCACATGCACAGACGCCTTGGTGATGGTTACACGCGGTGTCGAAATACGGACTTTATCGATCTCGTTCACGACTTCATCTAAAAGCTGTTCGGCATCTATGGCAATGGTGTAACGGGTTTTCTGTTTGATTCGCTCCCACAGTGCCTCGAATTCGGGATTCAATACCCTTACCTTTTGCAACTCAGCTTTGGATGTTCCGGCCTGCCGAGGTGGAGGCGGTAAAATCTCTTGACCGTATTCTTCTTCGACCTTCCGCCGTTCCTCAGCACTTAAATCTATCAGAGGCTTGCCAAATCGAGCTTCAATCTCCTCTTGATATTCAAAGGCAATTTCGCTCTGGAGGGTTTCCACG
This sequence comes from Candidatus Latescibacterota bacterium, assembly GCA_965116045.1. GTDB lineage: Bacteria > Latescibacterota > UBA2968 > UBA8231 > UBA8231. The sequence continues at coordinate 1,537,801 of OZ220478.1, forward strand.
TACCGGCGATAGCTCTCATTGACGATCACAGTGAGAATATTGACTTGCTCGTCGTGGATTCGCTCGCCGGTTTGGTCAACTGCCAAGCGTACGCCACGACCAACTTCCTGGCGTTTTTTGACCTGTGAAATGGATTGATTCAAGGTGCAAATCTGAAAGACATTAGGATTGTCCCAGCCCTCACGCAAGGCTGAGTGCGAGAAGATAAAGCTCACCTGCTTTTTGCGCCTGATTTCCCCATCATCACCTGCCTCTGGAAATGAGAGCAGGGATTCTTTGTCTTTCATGATCAGATCATACGCACGCTCATCTGCCTCGGCTTCGCCCGAGCTTGAGTCTAGCATTTCAACAATTCCGCTCCTGCGCCGCTTCTGTGCAAAATACCCTGCCTGCACATCCTCCGGCTCTACTTCTTGCCAATCTGGGTAGCGTACTTTGAGCTCTGTGAAAGATTGGTTGAATATTTGGCGGATTAGGCCATCTTCTTCGGTGTAATTGCTGACTCGATCTATAAAAAAGAGCGAGAGTACTTTAATACCCCGTGCCTTAAGGCGGGCCTGTTTTCTAAAGTGTTCCTCAATGGTGTGGTGAATTTGCGCTTTGAAGATAGCTTCTTTGTCTGTGCCTTGCTCTTCACCCAATTGCAACTCGACATTGTTGGCAAATCGGACATAGTTCAGACCAAAGTGGATTTCGTCAATTTCAAAACCCTGGTATTCGGGGCGGTTGGTCTTCTGTTCTAGTGAGTCACCAGGCTTTACTGTGACGATTGTTTCTTTGACAGTTCCACTTTTCATCAGCTTATGCACGGCCAACCTCGCTTTCAGTGTACGTTTTTGCGTCTGGATATCCTGCACCCGGATGAAGACTTGGTTCGCGTTATTTTCCGTACCTGCAGCGTGTACCTCAATGCGCTTGACCAGCCCTTGGCGATACGCCTCGTAAGGTGTAAGGCGGTTGATGAGATTATAGGGGTTACGGTGTGTCGCACTATAGCGCAAAGCAAACAGAGGATCGAGTGAAGCTATGGACTTGATACTTGTATCACTCTCCATATTCTGGGGCTCGTCCAAAATGAGAATGGGGTGGGTAGCCTGAATGAGATGGAGCGGGATTTCGCCCTGAAGCCGGTCAAGGCTCTGGCGAATAACATTGGCGGACTTATTGAAAGAGTCAATAGTCATGACCATGATCTCGATGGCATCCGACAAGGCAAACTGGCGAACTTGGGACAGATTTGCAGAATCATACTGATAATAGCGCGTTACAGAATTGCTATAGTAGCGGGCAAAGTGGTCTTGTGTAATACTTATAGTTTTAATGACTCCCTCACGCACAGCTACAGACGGGACCACAACGATAAACTTTCGTAGACCGTAATGTTTGTGCAGCTCCAAAATGGTACGCAAGTAAACATAGGTTTTACCCGTGCCGGTCTCCATCTCAATAGAGAAATTGGGAAAACGCACATTGCGGTTTCCACTTGTGGTCTCGATTTCTGCTTCAATGTACTTGAGTGCCTGATCCTGAGTGATGTGATTGTGGGTCTGGACTCGCTGCACATTTTTGAGCAAATCAGTTTCTGTAAGATCGAGCCGATTGGCTACTGCCGATAAAGTGCCGAGTTGGAACGGCACTGCTGCCTCAATGCGGGGTTGACCCAAGAGGATATTCACCGCTGCCTCAATAGCCTGCACCTGATATACTTGATTGGGATCGAATTTAAATTTCATCATGTGGTCCCTATATAGTCTTGAGCCGACAGTACTGCAAGATATTGTTCGCCAGTGAAGGCGTTAGGGCGACATCGCGGACAATGAGCAGGTCATCCCGTTTTAATCCCTGTTCCAATTCCAATGCTTTGACGGTTTGGAGATCGAATTCGGAATCAAGGGAAATATAGAAAGACTGGTCTTTTTCTTTATCTGTGATGCGGTGAATAGCGTTTGGCTCTATGCTGGTGAGTTCCTCTATAGTGGAATTGAGGCTGTAACCCTCCTGCCGAGCGACTTCGTAGCGTACATTTTCCGGTTTCCAGTCCGGTAGGAGCGGATCGATGAACAGTTCCATAGTCTCGATGTATAGCTTAATATCTCTCTTTTCCACTCCAGTCCATTGACGGAAGTTGCTCTCAGCCAGCTTAAAAACTTTGAAACCCAAATCCTCCGGGTCATTGCGGTCATTGAGTGGCAGTTCGCCATTCTCATCTTCATGTATCCTGTCAATAACGCGACGAATACGCTCTTTACCTATTTCGGCTATGGTGTCAAAACTAGCTTGTTTGGCGATTGAATTCTCTTTTGTTGACTCTGGCAGTTGCACCATGATAAAACGGCGACTGGCTCCGTCTTCTCGATTGAGTTCGAGTAAAGATTGAGCTGTAGTGCTTGATCCGGCGAAGAAGTCAAGGACGATGTCATGGCTCTGGGTATTTAGGCTCATCAGAAACTTAATCAATTCAACAGGCTTAGGATAATCGACCAGATTTTGACCAAAGAGTAATTTCACTGCGTTCGTACCGTCCTTCGTTTTCGCAATGTTATTTATAACTGTTTTAGGGTGTCTAGTCTCTCTTTCTTTTTCGTACCAGAGAATGCCCTGAGAATTGAAGTAGAATCGTTTGACTTTTTGCCCTTTGGTATCAAAGGTTTCTTCACCTGAGAGCCAAGATAGTATTTGGTTCTTCATAGCCCAACCCGCTTTCAGGGTCACAGGCTTCTTTAGTTTCCCTTTTTCAAAAATCATCTCATCACTTACGATTATCTGTTTTTCAGATCCTCCGACCTCTCCCGAAAATACCGCATCTGTACCTTCAAAACTGATCCCTGCTGGAAAAGTGATATTGCTTGCCGGGTTATCACGAGATATTTTTTTTAATGCACCATGTTTAATAGGTGTGCGGTTAAGCGTCGGGAAATAGGGTAAAGCAGGCTTACTTCTCGCATATACAAGTATATATTCATGCGCCCGAGTAAAATGGCCGGCTTCAGTTCCCATTCCAAGGTTCCAAACTAGTTCCGATACAAAATTCTCTTCTCCAAACACCTCATTCATCAATATTCTCATATTGTAAATCTCATTATAATCAATGCTTACGAAGATAATACCATCTTCTCTCAAAAATTGGCGAGCTACAAAGAGACGCGGATACATCATATTGAGCCATGCCGAATGATAGCGGCCATTAGTCTCTGTGTTACTGGATAGGAGATTTCCATTGCTGTCCCTCTGACCTGTGATTTCAAGGTAGGAATCTAGCGGATCGGCGAAGTTATCTCTATACACGAAGTCATTCCCTGTATTATACGGTGGGTCAATGTAGATCATCTTCACACGCTGGGCATAGGATTTGTATAAGAGCTTGAGAACCTCAAGGTTGTCGCCTTCGATAAAAAGGTTGCTGGTCTCATCGAAGTTGACTGATTCCTCTGGCACAGGAACCAGAGTCGCACGACTTGGTGTCTGTAAGACACGGATTGCATCTTTTTTACCTGCCCAAGTCAATGAATAGCGTTCGGGACGGTCATCTATAAACTCGCCCAAGGACTGGCGAAGTTTTTCAAAATCCATCTTGCCTTCGCTGACGGCTTCTGGAAATAAAGTTTTGAGTTGCTCAACACGATCTTCTATATAACCCAGAGGTGTTTTCTCAGGTTTTGTAGATTTTTTAATCATGAGATTCTCCTTTCAATCATTTATTGTGAAGTGAGTGTGAAACAATGTCCCGCCACCCACTGAGATATTTGTCTGCAAGTTCAAGAAGTTCATCTGCACCATCGAGCTTTGCAATCCTCAAATTCTCAATCTGTTCCTTCAGCTTTTCCTCGTCGCCATAAAGCTCAATCAGGTCCTCCCAAGCTAAACGTGGAGATCGTTGGACTATCCGACTTTCCATTGATTGGCTCACGATCTCACTCCGAGCGGCACGAAGCAGGGCTAATGTCAATTTGGGTGAATTGTCGATTCTGAACGGGTTTTCTGACGGCTCAGCGGTCTGCTTTGTATAAAGAAAAACCCGTAAGAGTTCGTGCTCATCTGCAAGATCATCAACCGAGGCGAATCGCACTTCTTCACGCCAAGTTTTCTCAAATTCTAATGCTATTTCTTTCGACACCAACTTATCACCGACATCCTTTTTATATCCAACCATCTCGATCAGGGACAATTTTGACGATAGAGACCTCAGTTCGGGTAGGATTTGGCTCACCACCTCTTCGGTGGAAGTAGGATCATTCAGTGATTTCAAAAGGCGAGATACGACACGGCGGATAGCAACTCTAGGAATCAGGCCGAATATACCTCTCTGTTGCTCAGGAAGCGGCAAGAGATTGAGCAATACGATTGTCCCCGGTACTACGTGTTCGGCGGCAAACTGTCCCTCAAATATCTCTAACGACAAGATAACATCCTGTAGTTTTGATCGATCAACGGAACGCAAGTATTTATCGAAGCTATCGCGATCAGAGATATGTTGCCATGCCTGCTCTGCACTCATAACGGCTTGCAGATTTTCATTTGCGATACGTTCCAAGTAAAACCGCAGAATAGACTCATGAGCGACGCGACGTTTCCTAAGCCATTCTTTCTCAAAGCTACTGTCGTAGAAGCCGCCGCCAATACGGTGTCCCCCGGTAGGAAAGAGTAACTTAATCATGCTTTCAACGACACGACTGTGATCTCCGGCGGCTTCAATCAAGTCATTGACTTGTTTTTCAAGATAAGCCAGCTCTCTTTCGCTAGCATGGGTAAGACCGTCAATGGCACCATGCAAGAGCTTGAAAACACTTGGAAGAAATATGCGAATGGCTTCGAGTGCAAGAAGGTCGGCAAGCGCAATTTTCCCTTCAAAAGATATTATAGTACCGTGGATAGTAGCGGCGTATCGTCGAACATCTCGCATGTTCCGGACAAGTGGCCGTATGATTTCCATTAAGACACTCGGCCAGACTTCTTCATCAAACGGGCCGATATTTTTTATGCCGTCAAGGGTATCATCCAACGCCGAGGTGATCTGCTGGTGAAGTACATGACTCGGTGTTACAGGTAAATCAACCGCTCCTTGAAGGATTTTCTCCAAATAGTCTTGGCCCGAAAATCCCTGCGCGTCTAGTGCCTTTTCAACACGCTCTCGGTCAAAAGCCACTATATATATGATATTAGGAAAGTTGGCCGTCAGCCGAACTAGCTTGAAAACGTCTCGGATTTCAGATTTTTCCAGCCGATCAATATCGTCGAGTACCACTACAATCGGTTTGTCGAGATCAGAAAGAGCTTTTTCAATCTTACTTCGCCGACCAGCGACCCCTTCTTTCCGACGTTGAGGAAATTTGTTCCAGATTTTTGTTAAGACATGGCCCCGCTCAATCCATGGACCAACAACAGGTATCCATACCATGCCGGATAATATATCGCTATACGTCTCAAGATTTTCACCTATTTTGGCAAGGTTAGGACGAGCCTTCAGTTGGGCAGCAAGTTCGGCAAAGAACAGCTTTACGAGTTGCTCCGCACCACTGAACATCCACGGATTAAAGTCGAGTACGGGGACTTCGACCTGCTTAAATTTATTTCGGGCAAGGTTAATAAAGGATGTTTTCCCAGACCCCCAAGGACCAAGGACACCGACTACAATTCCCTCCCTAGAATCAAATTCGAGCACATGCCGAGCAAACTTTTGAGCGTTAGCATTTCTACCAAGGACATCATCTTGGGGGCATTTTATAGGATCGTCGCCAATGAGCACTCCGTACCTCGTATTGTTCCCTACCGCTCCTAGTTTTAGATCGTAAAATCTGTTTTTTAACCATAGAGAATAGATTAAACCTGAGCAAATCCGATTCTGGGGAAATTTTCCTGCTGGTGCTCTCAGTATCTCTCGCTATGGTGCTATCCCTCTATACTTCCTCAACCATTACCTAGGCCACTAGCACAAATGGGGCGAAAACAACTATGGTCCTCCGCCTTCAATAGGCCACCGCCACCGTGCGCCAAACCTTAGTCCGCTCCGCACTCAATCCCCCAGCGTCAACCGCCACCCGGAGTAACGCGCAATAGACGCCCGGGGGGACGCGCCCCCCCTGCTCGTCCGTGCCGTCCCAAGCCATCTCGTACTGGCCAGTGCTCGTCGATCTTTGCTCGGCGAGTTGGCGCATCAGCCGACCGCTCAAATCGTAGATGGCGACTGCCAACGGGCCATCGTCCTCCAAGCGCACGACCTTGAAAGCAAAAATTGCTTGGTCATTGACGCCGTCGCCATTGGGTGTAAACGTCGGCGGCCGCACCGCCACATCGAGCAGCAGTTCCCCTTTCGTTGGATCGCCGACTAGCGTCGTCGTATTGCCCGCTATTTCGTCGAGCGCGTTGCCCGGATCCACCCGCTGCCAAGTTCTCGCGCCCGCGGCGCTGTGCTGTACGGACGCGCGCAGCACCGCCCCCATGCCAAAGAGCGCCGTGCGGAAATCGAGGCGCACGACCTCTATATCTGTATTGGGCCGAATCTCGGCAAAGGACAGGTGCAAACTGTCCGCGCCCGTCCGAATGACCTCAACGCCTTCTACCGCAAGTTCGTCGCCAGCCCGACCCGCGTACAGCCCAGCAAAACCGAGCGTCATATCCGCTGGCGCGACCAGCAGCAACTGATCGAAACCAGGATCGCGGCGATCGAATTGCGGCCGCACGTACAGAGAAAAGGGACGCTCCACGCCCAGCGAATCGACCCGAAACGGCGCAATCTCACCCGTCAGCCCTTGGGCTACCGGACTGGTGAAATTGAGACGAATCGAGCGCAGTGTAGCGCTGATGTCTGGGGCCTCAGACAGCATGGTCGCCCGCACTTTGAGGAACTCGCGCGGACTAGGCGAGGTAATCGCACTACCCGTTGGCTCCTCGTAAGGCTGGCTCCAGCCGCTCCAGTCGTCGCCTTCCACCTCCTCGGCGATGATCGGCCCCTTGAAGATGTCCAACAGCGTCGGATTGTTGTACTCCTTCTCGGAAATCTCCGTGCCGTCCTTTTTGAAATAGTGCAGCACCTCCATCAACTCGTTGCCCGTGCGCGTCTGCACCTGCACGCTGGTGCCCGGCGGCGTGTCCGCATCCCACTCTAGCGACAACAGATTCCGCCGCCCGCCCAGCCGCACCAAGCCCGACTCCAGCTCGACCTCGGGCTGGAATCCCCGGCCGTAGAGCTGCACCGAAGCGGGAAATCCCCGATGCCCGCCGACGGGCACGATGATTTGCTCCCACACGAGGCGGAAAAAGCGCGTCTTAGTCAGTTCAAAGTCGTGGCCTTCATACTCCTTGCGCGTACTCGACTGCTGGCGGCTGGCCACGGTCGTCCACTTGAGGCTGCCGTCGGCGTTGAGCGCACCGGCCGAGGCGTCGAGGCGGTAGGAGGGAAAGCTGAAGCGGTCGCGGATCGCTTGACCGCCGTAGGCAATGCGGAAGGTGTCAATCCAGTACGTCGAACCCAAGTCAAAGCTCAGGTGGCCTTCGGGGCCGGGAATGGTCTGGCGATCGAAGGAAAAGATCAGATCTACATAGGTCTGCACGTTGCCGTCGATAGTCCGCCCCACCGGCAGCCCTTGTGAAGCAAAGACATCGCCCCCCCGGGCCAAGGCGGCGATCATGGCGTCGTCTCCCTCGTGCCAAACTTCGAGCTCTGCTAGCCGAGGCCGCTCCCAGCGATAATAGGAGACCCCGCCCTGCTGGTTGGCCGGTAACTGCGCGTAGCCGGCCTCATCGACCTCAGTAAGCCGCCCGTCGCGCTGTAACTTGTAATAGACGACCGCGCCCTGCTCGGCCGCGGGCAGCGCTTCGTACTCCTCTTGGCCAACCGCAAATCCGCGCTCGAAGTCCGACCCGCGCACTACCACCTGCACTAGACGGACGCCAGTGCCAGCGAATTCTTTCTGCGGCACTGAGATCGCCGAAGTCGGCGGGGCGTTGAGCGGCTGATCCGACAGTTCCCGCGCCTCGGCCTCGGCCTGCTCGCCGAGGGAAATTTCCAGCCGCCGCTCGGTCTTGTTCGGCTTCAACGTGCGCCACACCACATCGAACTCCGGCTCGGCCGAAGCGATGAATTTCTCCGGCACCTCGCCGTCGGAGATTAGCACATCGTACTGCAAAAAGGGATCGCCTAAACCTTCCTCCACAAACTTGAGCACGATGCGCTTGGCAATGACTAGCCGTCCTAAGTCAATTGTAAACCACCACTGCGCCCCCAACTCGGCCGCATCTGCGACCGGCTCAGGCTCCCAGTAGGTCGCCAAATCCCCGTCGAGTACATGGAGCACGCTAGGCGCGTTAGACCCGGCTTCAATGGCATCTGCAAGCGCGATTTCCTCGGCGGCCTTCTCCCGCGCGAGCGCTTCGGGCGGATGCAGGCGCAAGAAGTGGACGATGTCCTTGGTCGCGTCCGTATTGCGGTGCAGCTCAAATGGCGTCACCGCACCGCTTGCGTCAATCGTCAAGGTCCCCACCGGAAATTCCCAAGCGCGCCAATGCGCGGCGCGGTCGATGACGAGCTGATCCGCGGTGAGCCGGTAGCCGCTTTCTTGGGCCTGGACCGTTCCTACCCACAGCAAAACGACGGCGATGTAGCGCATAAGCCCTCTCTCTTAGTACGCCAGCGAGACGATGCGCGCACGCGCCTTGATGCCGCCATCAGTCTCTACTTCAAGGCGCAGCACGTACAATCCAGGCGCGAGCAAGGCACCCGCCCGATCCCGACCATCCCACTCGGCGGCAAACTGGCCGCTCTGCGCCGGACCGCGGAAAACCTCGCCGATCCGCGTCCCCGGCAAATCGTAGAGCACCGCCGCCACTTCGGCATGGCCGCTCACATTCAGCAGGTCGTATTCGATTCGCACCGCGTCGTTGATCTGGTCTCCATTGGGCGTGAATGCGGCTGGTACGAGCCTGAGCGCACCTATTACCTGCCCAGCGATATGGGTCAACCCCACGCTCAGCGCATTGCCCTCGACCCGCTCAACCACTTCGCCCGGTGTCACCACTTGGCGCACTTCCTGCGGCCGAGTGCTGTCGTACACGCGGCCCGAGAACAGCGTGCCAAATTTGAAAACCTCGCAGCGAAAGGCCACCTCAATCAGCTCGCCATCGCGCGCTTGGTCTATCCGCGGAACGCCGACTGCAAAGCCGCGCTCGTCGAGCCGCCGCACTGCAAAGGCAACCTCTGCGCCGCTGTAGCGCACCGCGTCAATGCCCTCGGCCTGCGTCGGCGTGTCGATCTCAATGGTGTCGAACCCCAAGTCCTCAGCTTCTAGCCGCGGCAGCAACATGTAGGTGAATTCCGTCGCCGCGCCCGTGGTCGCCAAGACGGGGGCAATCTCGGCCAAAACCAAGGCGGCCATTGGCGGCCGAGACACGGCAAACTGCACGAAGTTCAGTCGCCCCCCAGCCTCTACCGTGGAGCGGAAGTTGGCCCTGAGCTGTACGAACTGCCGCGGCCGCGTCCCCTGCATCCGAGCCCTGCTTTGCATTAAGTCGTAGGCCGCGCTCCAGCCTTCCCAATTTTCCGTATCGGGCGAGATGCCAGCCTGTTGGGCTTTCTCCAGCCGGTTGTACGACCGCAGCGTCAAAGGCCGCCCTCGGGTATCGAGTCGAGTCCGCTCGTCGCCGCGAAATGTGTTGCGCCAATAGGTATTGGGATCGCTGTCGTCGCCAGCGCGCATACTCAGCTCGATTTGCGCCCCGCGATCGACTTGGCTGCTCCAGCTTAATTCGCCCAGCGCCGCCCGCCCGCCCAAATCGAGGACATTGGACACATAGCGCGCCGTTGGCGTAAAGCCCTTGCCATAGATTTCGAACTCGGCGATTTCCCAGATGCCTTGCGTGTTTTCAGGTGCTTCAAAGAGCATGCGACGGATCGGCTCTGGCGGCAGTTCAAGCTCGACTATTGAAGTTGTGTTCTCAGTGGCCTGATGCACGATGTCGAAGTCGAAGAAAGAGCCGCGCGTACCCGCAGCGTACTCGCGCGTACCTTCCTTGAGCGGATCGCCGTCGCTGATGCCGATGATAAAGCGCTGTAGAAAGCGCTCTTCCTCAAAGCGCACCCGCGGATAGAACTTGACGCGCTCGACTGTGAAGTTGCCCCCGAACTCAAAGATCAGGCTTTTATTGGCCACGCCAATGCCCGAGGTGGTCCAATGCCCATCGCCTAAGAAGACAGTCTCGTCGTCTTCATCCCAGAGCACGGCCTCGGTGTCGCCGCTTTGCTCCCAGCCCCGCCAAACCAGCGTCTGCACCCGGCCACCGCGCTCCTTGAGACGCGGCGTCAGGTTTACCGACGGGTCCAGTTGCTCGGGCTCGATGAAGTCCGCAGCGATCTTCAAGGATTCGACCGCGCCGTGCTGCGCAGCTTCGACCGCTGCCCAATCGAGCTGGACAAATTCCACGCCCTCAGCCAACGCCGGCTTCGGCAGCGACGCACCACCGATCCGATAGATCGTCAGCGCGTCTGCGCCGCCAGCCAGCCAAGCGAGTGCCAGCACAAGTCGGATACAGGTCTTTAGCATAAGCGATGGAAAGCACCTCGTGTTAATCGGAACATTCATTTTCTGCCGGTAATATCTCATCCCCAAGGCGCGGAGGCTCATCGCCCGCCGTCGCCAGCAGACGATCAAAAGCCGCCAAATCAGCACCGGCGGCTCGGTCTTGGAAGTAATGAGAGGTCCGCAGGGCCGCTAGCTTCTCTGCTACGGCTACATTGATAAATTGGTCGAGCGTCGTGCCCTCGGCTGCCGCCACTTTTTCGGCTTCGGCTTTAAGTGAGGCGAGTAGGTGAAGGGGGTACGGGTTCGTGGTGGCCATGATTTTCATCCTTTCTTCAGTCGCCGCAAGGCTTGTGCGGGCGTTAAGATCTGCACGTTAAATAGAGTGGAACCTAACAAAAAATCCTGCACGTTAAACGTCACAACAGCCTCTGCGCCACCACTAACTGCGGCATCAAGCACCATTTCATCATCGGGATCTTGCAGCAGTGGACGCCATAAAAAATAGGGTGTTACCGGGGTTACTAGAAAGGCCAAAGTATCGAGGAAGACGTTCACATCCTGCACATTCATCCCGGTGGCTTGGCGTTGCTCTGGACGCATCAAGACTGCCTCATATTCCAGCATCATAGGCACACTCGCGATGGCTTCGATCTGTCCCATGCGCAACGCACACAATAGCGCACTAGAAGCACCAGAACGGCTGCGGAGTGATGCAACAATAACGTTGGTGTCAAAAGCTATCTTCATTGCTATCTTTGGAGGTGCAATCGCCCCTCAGCCAACGCTCATCCCAGTACTAGCGCGAGACAAGTTGCCTAGGGCTTGAACAGGCGACCCCTCACAGACTGGCAAATATCGACAAAAACGCCAATCCAGCCGCCCGCGTCTCGCGCCCGCGCCCAATCACTTCCAAAGAACGCCGATCAAAGCGCAACCCGAGCTGAGTCGTCAATCCATAGCCTAGATATTCTCGCTGATTGCTCAATTGCGCCGCCCACACCACGCCGCGAAAATCACCCGTCAGCACGTTTTCCGCCAAAGCCTTTTCGTCTTGCAGCAACTCGAAGAACAGCCGCTGCTCAAACCCCAGTTCAAGCTCTGAATCCCGCATCACGGGAAAGCGGACCAATAGCGATCCGATCCCGTCCCAAGAACGGCGGCGACGCTCGGTCAACGAAAAGGGAGATTGGCTGAGAAATTCGCTTTTGAGGCGGGGCGAAATCGCCACTGCCCCCCACGTAAAAACGCCATCGATCTTGTTGAGCAACCCCACAAAACCAGAAGTTTCGCGGCCATTGCGGCCCGCTGTATCGCGCTGGTGCCACCAATCCCATTTGAAGCGATGCTTAGTCTGCCAGCGCCGCGCACGGGCGTACTGCCACTCGGCGTAGAACGTATTGATCCACGTGTTTTGGGCCGCCAGCGCATCCGGCACGGCAATGTGCTGCCCGCTCGTCTGCCCAGCCGCCCCGAATTCAAGCGTCGGCACGATCCACTGCGACAGCGGGTCGGGGATGGTGTCGGCGGCCTTCTTCAGCATGTCGAAGACTCGCACCCGACCACGACCGGGCCAATCTCGTTCCAAAGTGAAAAGACCGTAGGCGGTGTGATTCTTGCGGTCGGCTTGGCGCATGTTCTGGCGCAAATAGCCGGCCGAGAGGCGGATTGCCGGGCTGACCTCCACGCTGGCGTACGCGTTATAGCCCCAGTGATCCTTCTTGTAGGGATAGTCGGGCAAGTCGTCGTTTTCAAAGCGTTCGGCCCAGCCGTTGTTGTTTAAGTCAATGCCAAAGAGGAACTCCGGCCGGTCCGAGTGGTGGCGCAGGAAAGGCTCTTCGTAGTCGGGGAAAAAGTTCTCTCGGTCGCCGTTGCTATTCTGATTGAAGTCCGAGATGAAGTCGCCGTTTTCGTCGTAGCCGGGGAAAACCGCCGGGTCGGGCACGCCGTCCGAGCGCACCTGAAAGTTGCCCAGCGCGGTCGATTGCGGCGGCACTAACCCGCCTTGGAAAAATCGCTTCTGGTCGGGGTGGCGGTCTTGATCGTCGTTGTCCTCGACGAAATCGTAGAGTCGGTCGGTGGCTGCTGGCGCGTAGTCGACCAAGCCGCGACTATCCACCGGCTTAAAGCTAGTCGCGTAGGCGTCGTCCATGCCAAAGCCTTCGAGCGAAAAGCGCCAAGGGGCCGCGTGCCGCACGAGATTGAACAACCAGCCGACAGCGTGCTCGTGGCCGTGGATCCCGGAAAACGAGCGGTGCGATTGGCGCGTCGTCGCGGGGAACTGGCGGTACTGGGTACTGACGTTGAATTCGCCGTACAAGTCGAAGCCCTGCCAGTCGCGCAACTCGGCAGTAACACCGGCGATTTGCACGGCGGTCGGCAGGCCGTAGTCAAAGGCGATCTCGCGCGGATTGAGCTGATTTTTGACATTGCCCGCGGCCCGCGCTACCAGCAAAAACTCCGGGATGCCGATGCGGCTGTTCTGCCGATCGGAGGCCACTTCGATCCGGTAGTCGTTGGCCAGCACAAAGCGGAAGCGCACGTTTTTGACGCGCGTGATCGCATCGTCGGCCTCGTCCAGCCGCAGATCCAATCGGCGCTGCAAGGCCAAGCGCAAGGTGCCCTCCTCGCTTTCGCCCTCTTCGGCCGCCAACGCGTACTGCAACACAATGCTCTCCGTCCCATCGGCCCGCAAAAACCCACCGCGCTCCTCCCCGCCCTCTATCACCGGCACAAAGCCAATAGTGCTGCCCGCAAACGTGGTGTCCTTAAATACCATCCGCACGCCGCCAGCGACCGGCACCGCACGCTGGAGTGCGGTGGTGATCTCCACCTCCGCGCCAAACAATACCGGCCCGCCCTCGCCGTCGGCGGGCGAATCGTCGGACAGCCGCACGATCAGTTTGTTGAGCCTTCTACCCAACTGCCCGGTCGTCAGCACGCCTTTGAGGGGATTGCCGGCAAAGCTCTGGCGGTTGCCGGCCCCATTGTGGGCATTGACCAACGTCAAGCCCAAGGTCGCCTTAGCCCCCAAATCTGCTTCCAGACGCCCGGCGATCAAACTGGTAAAATTGTCCTGCGCGGCGGTCGGAATATCCGGGTCGATCTCGACGATGGGCAGGCTTGGGCGCGAAAATAAACCGGTGAAGCGCAAATGCCGTGCGGCAAGGCTCGTCACCACGCCATTGAAGCCGACCTTGCGGAAGGTCATCGGCGTCAGGGTGGCGAAGATCTCGTCGCCGATCATCAGCGAATAGTTGTAGTCGCCGCTCGCATCCGAGGAGATAATCAGCCGGTTGAACCAAGTGGCGTAGCGTCGCTCTTTGGTCAACTCGCTGCTGGCTACTGTGCGCGCCTGGGTCTGTCGCCAGTCGTACACCAACCAGCCGCGCGAGATCAGCTTGCCGTAGGTGTCGTAGAAATACGTGCCCTCTTGGTTGCGGTTGATGTAGCGCCGGTACGGCTCGGTGGCGTAGTTGGTATAGTGCCACTGGCGCCGGCCGTACTCGTCGAACAACTCCTGCGGCATGTACCAGCGCATAACCGTGGGATCCAAAGCTCCCATCAGCACGCTTGGCCCTCGGGCATTGAAGCGGACTGCCCCCCTTTCCTGCTGCCCCAAGCGGTAGCCGTAATCCGGCTGCGCCCCGGCTTGTAAGGCCAGCGCCAAAACCAACGCAATGTTAGCAGTCCAACGCACGGTTCACAGTTTCTCCAAACTGCCCTCCACGATTTCCACCGGATACTTATTCCGCAAATTGCGCACGAACCGCACGTAAGCCCTTTTCGATTTGTCGATCCGCACATAGGCGCGAGCGCGGCGCTGCGATTCAGCGTTGTACGGGACCTGCTCGTGCGTCCGCTCCAGCACCTTAAATACCGAATAGCCCCGCTCGGTCTTCAACGGCCCGCCGACCTCGCCGACAGCGACTTCCTGCACGGCCGCCGACAGTATGGGAAACAGCCCTTGGGTATAGGCATTGAGCTGCATCTGGCCGCCGTGGTGCAAGCTGCCCTCGCGTCGGGTATGGTGCTGGGCCAATGCGGCCGCATCGCCCCCGGCACGCAACTCAGCCCCCAAGCGCTGGGCCAGCGAATCCGACGCCACCAAAATCTCGACGATGGTCGTGCGCTCGGGCCGAGCGAATTTTTCGGGATGCGCGTCGTAGAAATCGCGCACTTCTTCTTCGGTTACACGCACGTTTTGGTCGACCTCCCGTCGGCGCAACGCGCTGAGCAGCAACTCCTCGCGCTTAAACGCCACGGCCTCTTTGAAACGCGCATCCTCGGCCAAGCCAGCCGCCTCGATCTCGGCCCTCACGAACAGGTCGGGCAGCACTCGCTGGTGCAAAGCCTCGGCCACGTGCGCACTGTCAGCCGCCGGTAAACTCCGGCCAGAGACAAGCTCGTACGCCGCCAAAAAGCCACTGACGGTAAGCTCGCCGCCTCGATACGAGCAGAGCACTTCGGCTCGATCCGCCATGACCCCGTTCTCGGCGAGCCGCTGAATCGCCGCTGGGCGCGGCCTCGGCCCGTACGCTTGCACGAGTGAATCGCGGAGCACCTGCAATCGCTCCTCGCGCTTTTGCACCGTCAGCTCCTCGACGATGATCTGCTCCGACGCGCTCAACGGCGCTGGAATCTCGTCGAGGACTTTGTAGACTACGTAAAAATCCTCGTGGCCGAACACTTCCCGCACCGGCGCAGAAACGCCCCCTAGCGCCAACCCGAGCACCTGCTCAACCGTCTCCGCCGACATCTGATCGCGCGTCTGATAGATGCCGGTGTCGCCGCCGCGCGCGGCAGTCCGCTCGTGAACCGAGTGCTCGCTGGCCAACTCGTGGAAATCAGCCCCAGCGGCGAGCTGGTCGATGATTGCGTCTGCTTCCGCCAAGCTCTCGACCATGATGCCACCCAAGCGCAGGGCGCGATGCCGGCCGCTCTCTCGGTAGTAGCGCTCTATTGCCGCGGGCGTAAGTTCGATCTTGGCGACGACCTCGCGCTCCATGTACAGCGCCATCAGCCGAGTGCGCTTGAAGCGAGCCAGTTCGCTTTTGAACCAAGGGTCTTCAGCCATCTCGGCGGCGTCCGCGGCGCGCAGGAGCAGCTTTTTGTCGATCAGGCTTTCGAGCACTTGGCGCTGGCCGCCCTCTTTCATCCCGGCGGGGATCCGCGCGTCAAACTCCCTAAACTCCGCCGCAGTAATCGGCTCGCCAGCCACTTGGGCCAGCACCAACTCCTGCGGCGCTTGGGCGCAACCCAAGGCTACCATCACGAGCGAGCAAAAGCGCAACACGGCCTCACTCCAAGCCGGCGAACACTGTGATAAAAGTCGTGGTCTCATTCTTACTTTTGTCATCCGTTTTGAAAACCCCCGGTCGGTCGCTATCCTCAATCACCCGCTCGCTGAGGATGCGACCGAAGCGCAGGCCCGCTTGCGTGGTCAGCCGGTACCCTTGGTAATCGGAAGTCGTCGAGAGTTGCAGCGCGATGTGAGTCGAGCGCCAGTCCCCGGTGTCCTGTAAAAGTCCCGCCGCCCGCAGCGCGTCCTCGTCCTGCACCCGATCACTGAACCACAACTGCTCCACGCCGGATTCGATAACCGTGCGCCGCATAACCGGCAAGCGGGCGATCAACTGCACGGTCAGTACCCATTCCTCGCGCCGCTCTTCGTCGGCGACGAAGGGCGTCTGCCGCAAAAACTCGCTCTTGCACCGCGGCTGCAAGTCAAAGCGGCCGAGGCCGTAGCTGTAGTCCACCTTGTTGATCAGCCCGAGGAAACTCGCAGTACTTTCCAGCGGGCGGCCCATGCTGTCGCGCGGGTCCGCGGCGTTTTGCTGGAAGTGCTCCCACTTGAATTTGTTGACCACATTCAGCCCTTCGATGCCCTGATAATCGAACTGCGCGTACGCGGTGTTGATCCACGTGTCCTGCGCCGCCAAGAGGTCGCGCACCACCGGCTGGATCGGCGCACCGACGAAGGGCGTTGGCTCGCGCCGGGCGTCGGGAATGGTGTCTTGGGCCTGCTTGAGCATGTTGAAGACCCGCAAGTGCCCCAAACCCGCGTAGTCCCGCTCGAGCGTGAACAGCGCGTAATTGGTCTCGTTAAAGGCGTCGGTCGCCGGCGATTTTTCGTTAGTGCGGCCCATGGTCAGCCGCATATCCGACGCGAGGTGGATGCCGCCGAACACATTGTACCCCCGCCGATCCGGCTTGTACGGATAATCGGGCAGATCATCGTCTTCAAAGCGGTCAATCCAATTGTTGTTATTCAAATCAATGCCAAAGAGAAACTCCGGCCGATCGACGTTGTAGCGCAGAAACGGCTCGTCGTAGTCGGGAATGATATTAGCGGCGGTGGCGTTGTCGTTCTGATTGAAGTCGGATATGAAGTCGTTGTTTTGATCCCAGCCGGGAAAGATCGCCCGATCGTTGGTCGAGCCAAAGCGAATCCAGTCGGGAAAGCGGTCTTGGTCGTCGTTGTCATCGACAAATTCGTACCAGTGCCGCTGGGTATTGTCGTATTGCACATCGCCCGTAGCGCTGACCAAAAAGGCGGTTGTCGAATAGGCTTCGTCCATGGCGTAGGCTTCGCCGTAGAAAAAGTAGGGGAACACATTGCGCGACACATTGAAGTACCAAGCGTCGGCCCCCTCGGAGGAAATCGCGTGTTCTTCGCCCTCGTTGAACAGCGCGGCATTGGGAAACTGGAAATAGCGCTTGTTGCCGTCCCACTCGCCGTAGAAGTCAAAGCCAAAAACCCCAGTGCCCTCAATAGTAAAGCCACCGACCAGATTGGCCGTCGGCAGGCCGTACGAGAACTCGATCCGCTGCAAGTTGGTGATGTCCGCGACATTGCCCTCGGCTCGCCGCACCGCGAGCAACGCCGGTTGCGCCGCGTCGATCACCTCGGCCGTCAGCGGCGGGGGCAGTGCGCCGCGCAAGCCGGTCTGGCGGTCGGACCACACTTCGACCTTGAAGTCGTTGGCCAGCACATAGCTGAAATCCACCCCGACAATCGTCGTCGGGTCGGGGCCGACGTAGGCCGGGTCGTTGAAGTCGTAGTTGACGATGATCCGCTCTGGGCCGTCCGCCGCCAAAAAGCCCGGCCGCCGGAACCCACCGAAGACGACCGGCCACTGCGAGCCGGGCCGGACCACTTCCGACAAGGTAAAAACCGTCTCCTTGCCGGTGTCGAAGTCGCGGCTGGTGATTTGCACATCGTGGCTGAACAGGGCCGCGCCCCCTTCGTTGTCAGCCGGCGAATCATCGCTCAGGATCACTGCAATTGCCGTCAGCGGGGCCGTGCTTTGTCCAGCGGTGAGGCTACCAGCGACCAAGTCGCCGTTGAACATGTCGAGCAGCGTATTGCCATTGCTGGCATCCACCACTTGGGCGCCGATCTCGACGAAATCACCTATCTGCAAGGTCGCCCGCCCGCCGAATAACGAGGTGATATTGGTCTGCGTCACCGGCTCAGTAATCCCGCCGGAAAGCTGGGTCGAGCCGCGGATCGGCTCGCTGATGCGCGAGGCGAGGATCGTCGCTTGATACTTGTCCGCAGCAAAGTCGACCTGCACCCCGTTGAAATCCGGCTTGGAAAACGTCAGCGGCGTCAGCGTCGTGCGAATCCGGTCGCCGACCGTGATCGCGTAGTTGTATTGCCCCTGCGAATCGCCGCTGATGGTCACCGCGTTGAACCAGCGGTTGAAGCGCGTGCTCTGAAAGATGCCACTGCCCAAGGGCTGCGGCTGAAACTGACGCCAGTCGTAGATCAGCCAACCGCGCGTGGTGAAGTTGCCGTACACATCGTAGAAGTAGTCGCCCTCGCGGGTGGTGTTGACGTAGCGCTCATACGGAGTGCGGGCGTAGTTAGAGTACTCCCACTGACGCCAGCCGTAGTCCACGAAGAGTTCCTGCGGCACGTACCACTTTTTGACCGCTGGGTCGAGTGCGCCAAAGAGCACACCCGGGCCAGTCGGCTCAAAGGTGACCGGCCCGCCGCGCTGGACGTCGGTCTGGCCCCCAGCCGCGCCGCCCACCAGCAGCGCCAGCCCCAAGATGGCGAAGTATTGCTTCACAAACGCACATTTCCGGTTGAACATAACTACGCGAACCATATGCAACGCCGCGCTACGCCCAGCCGAGTCGCAGCATCATACTCATGCGTAGCGGCCCGTGGATTACTATTCAATAAACCACTCCCACCCGGGCGACCGCGCTAGTTTGCCCGGTCTTGGCGTCCAGCGCGACGCTGAACACATAGTTGCCCGGCGGCACCAACTGGCCCGCGTTGTCGCGCCCAGCCCAAGGCCGGGCAAAGCGACCACTCTGATCGAGCGCGTCGTACAGATGCCGCACCGGTCGCCCGGCCAAATCGAAAATCACAACCCGCAGCCGCGTGGGACGGCCCACATTGGTCAGATCGTATTGCAGCTCGGCTTGGTCGTTGACGCCGTCGCCGTTGGGAGTAAAGACCGGCGGCTGGGCGCGCACGTTGATCAGTAACTCGCCGGAGATGGGCACTTGCACCGACAGATTGCCGGCAACAGGCGTCCCTAGCACCTGCGTGTCTGGGTCGCCGTCGCCCAGCTCGGCCGCGTTGCCGGCCACCACATTCTGCCCCAACAACCCTTCGGCTGCGGCGTTAAATATTTGTCCGCTAAACGTGGTGCCGAAACGCAGGACCGCATTTGCAAAACTCACCCGCAACTCGGTGTCGTCCTCGCCTATGGTTGGGAATTCGATGGCAAAGGCGTCGTCGGCCACCTCTACAACCGCAAAGTCGCCGCGCACCACGGGCAACTCGTCGAGCACTGCGCCGCTAAAATCGGCCTCCAGCACCGCGCCGTCGGGCGGTCTTATCTGCACCGCGCCGACCCGTTCCACCCGCAGCGGAGTGGCGATCCGCAAGCGATTAAAACCCCGATCCCGACCGCGGCGGAACTTGCTCCGCACTGCATAGGTAAAATCCGTTTGCTCGCCCAGCGCCGCGCTACGGGGGCCGATCTCGGCGATCAATTCCTCGGCAAAAGGCGATGGCAACACGTCAAAGGAAAGGCCGCCGACGCCCGTGGCCGCTTCAAAATCGTCGCTGAAGAACTCGATCATAAACTGGAAGTAGCGCCTCGGGCTTGGCGAGACGATAGGCCCACCCGCACCCTCAGTGCCTAAGTCCGCCAAGGAGACGATGCTGCTCGCCGGATAGGGCGGCGACCACGCACTCCAGTTACTCACGTCGTTGCGAATCGTCGCCCGGTCGCCGCGCGGGAGTTGCTCGTAGTCGGCCTCGCTCAACGTCACCGCCGCCCGCTCCTCCTGCGACAGCGCATTAAACGCCTGCACCGCGTCGCGTAAATCCACTTCCTCGTTGTCGAGGATCTCGGCGACCAGTGCTTGCAGGGCCGCGCCCTCCACGTCTTTGGCGAATTTCCACGGCACCCCAACCTCATTCGCACTTAGGCCACCGCTGCTGACTCCAGCCCCATCGGACTGCAACCCAACATTGCCGCCGCCGACGCGGAAGATCTGCTCGCCGGGCCGCACCTTGTTGAATTCCACCGGCTCGGGATCAAGGCCCGTGCGCGTGCGCACTGCGATCCGCGAAAGCTGCGAGTCGCCGACCTGCTCCTGTACCCAGCGCACCTGGCCCAACAGCGCCAAGTCGCCGAAGTCAAAGATATTGGAGATATAGACGGCCTCGGGCACAAAGCCCGTGCCGAAGACTTGGAACTCGGCCATGTCAAAACCGAGTGCCGTCAGGGATTTGAGCCGCACAAAGCGCACGTATTGCGGCGGGATGCGGATATCGACGACCGCCTCTTCATTTTGGCCCTCCAGCGCCACGCTCGTGCGGATGGGCACCCCTTCGCGCTGGGTGTCCGGCGTGCCGTCGTTGATGAAGAGCTCAAAGCTGCGCATGAAGTCGTTCTGGAAAGGAAAATTCGGCGCGGGGAATTCAGGCGCGGCATTGCGCGGAAAAAAGCGGAAGCGATTGACGCCAAAGCGCGCACCCAAGTCCAAGTCGATGATCAGCCCCAAAACCTGGGCACTTTTGGCCCCGGCACTCAAGCGCAGATCGAGTCCACTCTGGCCGTCGTTGTCGATGAGCTTAGCGAGTTCGCCGCGGACGTTGAGGTTGTTGGGGGACGTAATCAAACCGCCGCGCGACTCGGTGTTAGCCCCGAGGGCGATATTTAGCGTGGTATCGGCGCGCTGGGGAAAAATCCAGGCGGCAAAATTAGGGGCGGCAAAGTCGATGACGCCGCCGGGCGCGTTGGTGTTTTCAACGCTTTGGGCACTGCGAATGACCTTGGCTTGGATCGCGCCGCCGCCGTCGCGCCAACTCAATCCACTCGCACCGACGACGATGGTGTCGGCCGGGGCGGGCAGGACGCTAACAGCGGTGAGAACGGCGCAAAAAAGGGGATATTTCATGGCTTTTTGTTACGCTTTTCCGCCGGACTTGTCAAGAATTCGCCGCGCCGACGACCGGGGCGGACGCCGCCAAGTTGGGGATAGAACGCTTGTGAACGCCTTTCGCGTTCTATATATAATTAGCGGAGGTGATTGCCGAATCGCCGCGCTGCACTTTTGCACTCAACAGCCCGTATGCTACCCAAACTCTTCTTCGCTGCCCTACTCGGCTGGCGCACCGCTTGGAGCGCCCAGCCGCCCGCGGCCGACACCACCATCGCCGGCCAAACCCTGCCCCTGCTCCCCATTGAGACGCTCATCGCCCAGCTACAACGCCCGGCCAACGGCCCAGCCGTCGTCCACCGACAAGTCGCCTTTGGCGGACGCTTGTTTGCACCCACTTCAGAGCTCGACACCCTGCGCGTCCCCCTCGACTTGGAGGATGTGTACTTTCTCGACGAGGTGTCCTTCAGCCAAGTCGCATTCCTCGCCCCAGTGCGCTTTGAACGCGCCCACTTCGCCGGTGGCCTCTCCTTTGCCGCAGCGCATTTTACCGACGACTTCTCCCTGCGTGCAAGCCATCTGGCCAAACACGCAACCTTCCAAAAGACCCACTTCCTCGGCAATGCCGACCTAACCGCAAGCCGCTTCGCCGGCGTCGCCTCCTTCGTCGATGCGCGCTTTGCCGGCCACAGCGCCCATTTCGCCCAGACCCAATTCGACAACGCCGCCTATTTCGAGCAGGCCGCCTTTGCCGCGCCAGCCACCTTCACCGACGCGGCCTTCGCCAGCATCGCCTCCTTCAAGGAGACCTCTTGGGCGCAGCCCCTATCTTTCGCTGGAGTCCGCTTCGCCGACCGGGCGATTTTTTGGGACGTGTATTTCGCCGCGGGAGTGTCTTTTGACAGCGGACGGGCCGACGGGGACATCGCCTTCGACCGAGCGCGATTCAGCGGCGCGGCCGCCTTTGCCGACTTCACCTTTGCGCGGGCGGCGCACTTTGGCCGTGCGACCTTTGGCCAAGCCCGCTTCGACCGAGCTTATTTCCGCCAAGAAGCCGACTTCAGCGCGAGCGAGGGCCGCGTCCTCCGCCTCAGTGCATTCTTCAATCGCTCCCTCGACCTAAGCCGCGCCGCCTTCGCTCTGATCGACCTGCGGCCAGCCGGCGCGGATTCAACCTTTGCCGCCGGCAGCCGACTCTACTGGCACCAACCGCGCTTTGGCCACATCCAAGTGCGCTGGCTTCAGCTAGCCGGCCATCTCGCCCCAGCCGACTCAACGCACGCGGCCTCTCTCGACCCAACCTACGCCGCCCTGTACCACCAATTCCTAGCGCAGGGCCTGAACGGCGACGCCGCAGCCTGCCACGCCGAACGCATGGACCACCAGCGCCTCGCCCGCGCTTGGAGCGATCCAGTGCGCTGGGGCCTAGAACTGTGGCGGCTGAGTGCGAATTACGGCACAGCCCCCGAGCGCATAATCGCCTTCATGGCCGCGATCATCCTCCTCTGCGGCTTGGCGTACCGCACCGCTTCCGGCGCCATGCGCTCGGCCTCCGGCCCCAACCAGCTCACCCTCGCCGCTGGCATCGCCTTCAGCTTCTATACCTTTATCCACCTCAACTCCCGCGCTTGGGACGCCACCGGCAAGCTCAAATTCCTCGCTATCGCAGAGGCCCTGCTCGGCTGGGTCTGCTTCGGTCTGCTCATCGCCGTAGCGTTGGCCCACGTGCCGTGACTTGGCCTCTGCCACCTTATTGCGGGCGGTCCGCCACCAGCACCCCGCCACTGGCCCAGTGCTCGCGCTCGCATTCTTCAAGCACGACGGTCGTCTCCTCGCGGGGCGCGTTGCAGGTATCCACGATCGCCTCGGTCAGCACTTCGACTAAGGCCCGCTTCTGCTCGATAGAACGCCCGGCGAGCATCTTCACGTTGATAAACGGCATGGTCCATTCTCCTGTTTAGTGATTAGTTTAGTGGCGACACCATTAAATAACCCGCAACCACAGCGCGCAAGCGGGAGGCCCCGTCCGCCAGCAAAAGAACCTCATACGCCACCGAGAGAAATTTCACGATTGGCAAATACTGCGGTAAAAACGGCGCGAAGCGGCACTACAAGACGCAAGTGTGCAGCGCCAAGAACGATGCAAGGACACCGACGATTGGGCTGGTTCGGCGCGGGGATTCGTCTATCACATGACGAGTGATGATCAACCTAAAGGCTGTTTGGTGAACGACAAAATATGGGGCCTCGCCCTCGCCAGCATCCTCTGCGCCTGTGCCCCTAAAACCCCCCCAGTTCCGCCAGTGCATTTGGCCGATGCCGGGGCCGACGCTGGCATCGACTTCGTCCACTACAATGGCTTTTCCGGCCAATACTACTACGTCGAAACCTTCGGCGCCGGCGCTGCTTTCCTCGACTACGATGGCGACGGCCGCCTCGACCTCTACCTCGCCAACGGCACCTACCTGACCGGCCATGCCCCGGATCCACCGCCGGTCAATCGGCTCTATCGCAACGCGGGCGCGGGCACTTTCACCGACGTCACCGCCCACAGCGGCAGCGCCGACCCCGGCTACGGCTTTGGCGTTGCGACCGCAGATTACGACGGCGACGGCGACACCGACCTGTTCGTCGCCAACTACGGCCCCAACGCCCTCTACCGCAACGACCAAGGCACCTTCGCGCAAACGTCGATCGGCCTAGCCGATCAACGCTGGGGCACCAGTGCGGGCTTCCTCGACTACGACCGCGACGGCGATCTCGACCTGTTTGTCGCCAACTACGTGCGCTACGCACTCGACGACGAAGCCGTCTGCCAGCAGGGCCAAGTGCGCTCGTACTGCGAGCCCAGCGTGTACGAGCCCACCGGCGACCTCCTCTACCGCAACGACGGCCACGCCTTCGCCGACGTCACCAAGGCCGCTGGCATCGCACTCAAGGGCAAGGGGCTAGGCGTCGCACTAGCCGACTACGACCGCGACGGCGACACCGACATCTATGTGGCCAACGACGGCACCATGAACTTCCTCTATGCCAACCAGCACAGCACCTTCGCCGAAGTGGGCTTGATTGCCGGTACGCGCTACAACGAGCACGGGCACGCCGACGCCGGCATGGGCGTTGATTTTGGCGACTACGACCGCGATGGCGACGCCGATCTCTTCGTCACCAACTTTGCCTTTGAAACCAACGCCCTCTACCGCAACGACGGTCAAGGCCAATTCGCCGTCGCCACCCAGCGCCTCGGACTGGCCGATCCTTCGTACCGGCCCCTCGGCTTTGGCACTAAGTTTTTCGACTACGACAACGACGGCGACCTCGACCTCTTCGCCGCCAATGGCCATGTCATTGACCGCATTGCAGAAGTAGATTCGAGCCAGACCTATCGGCAACCCAACCAGATGTTCCGCAATGACGCCGGCCGCCGCTTTGTCGACGTTTCGGCCGCGCTGGGACCAGATTTCCAAAAGGCCAATGCCGGCCGCGCGGTCGCGGTCGCCGACTACGACGACGATGGCGACGGCGACCTCCTCGTGACCACAGTAGCGGCGCGGCCACGGCTGTTGCGCAACGACGGCGGCAATGCCCAGCACTGGCTGCAAATCCTGTTGGTGGGAAAAATTCACCCCGATGCACTCGGCACGCGCGTGGAGGTGGTGGCCGACGGAATGCGCCAAGTGCAGGAGCGTCAATCCGGCGGCAGCTATCTGGCCAGCCACGACCCGCGCCTGCACTTCGGGTTGGGTGCAGCCACGAGCGTCCGAGTGGAAATTCGCTGGCCGGACGGGACGCAGCAGACCTTAGCGCGGGTCGCCGCCAATCAAGTGCTCAAGGTCGAACAGCCGCGTTGAGTAGCCGCCCGTACAGCCGCTCTAGCCGCGCGCGCTCGGCGGGCAAATGATCAACGGCTCGTTGGCGGACGTGTGCTGCTCGGGCGAGATCGCCCAGTTGCCCGCAGAGGCGGAGCATCTCCACGTAGGCTGGGAGGAATTGGGGATTGGCCTTGAGCGCGGCCTCGTAATAGCCAAAGGCACTTTCTAGATCGCGCTGTATGATCCGCACGTGCGCCAAGTTCATCCACGGCTCGACGCGCTGCGGGGCCTTTTGCGCCACCCGCGCAAAAATTTCTTCGCCACCGGCGAGATCGCCCAGCGCCGCCTTGACCCCGCCCAGATTTAACCACGCCTGCCAGTACTCGGGGTCCGCGGCCACCGCGCGCTCAAACGCCGCCAGTGCTCGCTCTTTGTCGCCGGCCTCGGCATACGCATTGCCCAGATTGTAGTGGATAGCCGCATCCCCTTCCACGTTCATCGGCGCTAGCTGCCTGTTGGACGCCAACGCAAAGACCAAACAGACGGCCAACCCCAGCCCCAAGTTGCGCCCACAGCCCGCTCGTCCCCAGTCCCACAGCGCCCACAGCCCGTAGGCGGCAAAGACCATGAGCACCGGCAGCACGGGCACCCGGTAGCGCGCCGCGACAAAAAACGCCACCACCCCCAAACAGTAGCACAGCACGTACAGCAGCGGCCACGTCGGCCCAATCCGCCGCAGGCTCAGCAACATGCCCCACAGCGCCAAAGGGGCCACCAAGCCAAGGGGGAAAGCAATGCCCGCTTTCCACAGAGTCGCCGACAGCACCGTTGAGTACGTGCGCCAGAAGTAAATCGGCTGATTGCGCCCCCGCTCGTCGCCGTGCCAAAACGCCCATAGCTTGCGCCCCATCAGCCCCAGCCACCCGGTCGGATCGCCGCGGATGTAGTCCCAAGCTCGCTCGGCAAAATAAGCCGACTTAGCCGCAGGCCGCTCAATCCCCTGCCGCGCCGGTTGCGTGACCAAATCGTCCCATTCCCACCCCGGGCGGATGGCCACAGTTTCTGCATAGGCGGGATTGTTGCCGATGTACAGGTTGATTCCCGCATTGTAGGAAATCCCCACCCCGTCGCCGCCGATGGCGAGATTGCGCCACGCCACCGGCGCGATAGCCAAGACGACCCCAAGTGAAAACGCACCGGCCCAGCTCAAGCCCTGCCGTCGGGGCGTGTTCCATAGGACAACGATGGGCACGGCGACCGCAAAGGTCAGCACGGTCGGCACGGCCAACGCACCCACGCCAAAGGCCACCCCAACTCCCAAAAGTCCCCAATGGGTCGGGCGACGCCAGACGCGCACGAGCATCACTAGGGCCAGCAAATTGATGAAGGCAGCCAATGAAGCCGGCAGCAACTCGCCGTCGAAAAAGATCAGCGGCCCACACAGCGCCGCGCCAATCCCCGCCAGCAATCCCACCGCCGGATTAAACAAGGTGCGGCCGATCCACCAACTCATCGCGCAGACCAGCGCCCCTAGCAGAGCTTGGACAAAGCGCACGGCATAGAAAAATGACTCTGCGAAAAGGCTCTTTACCGCCCCGAGGAAGTACGGATAGAGCGGCGGCTGCCAAAACGGCCCTTCGCCAACGCCCAACCAATTGCCCGCCGCCAAGCGCTGGGCGTGATGAGCGTACGTCTTGGCATCAACCGCCGGATGGGCAAAAAGCGGACTGGCATCCGCTTCGAAGATATAGACGACTCGCAGGGCAAGGGCGCTGGCGAAGACGAGCCAGCCCAACCACCCGGCCGGTAGCCCAGCGATCATTGCGTATCTATCTGCTGCATGGTATCGTTAGTGGCCATCAACCAACAGACCACTATGCACACATCCTTCCTCGGCACCTGTTTCTCCTTCGTCCTCGTCCTCGTCTTCACCGTCTGCATGACCTTCACTAGTGTGCGGACCTACGTTCTCTATGGAAACTACACCGGGCTGACCGATCACTTCAACACCATCGGCGTCATCTTCCTGATCTTCTGGCTGGTGGTCGTCGCCCTCGTGCTGCGCCTGCTCCACCCGCTCTTGCGCCTCTCACCAGCCAATTTCGCCTTAGTCTATGCCGCGCTCATGGTTGCCGTAGTGCTGCCCTCTATGGGCTTTGGCGGCTACTTCATCCCGCTTCTGGCCGGCGTCTTTTACTACGCCACCCCAGAAAACAACTGGTCCGACCTGCTCTGGCCACACATCCCCCACTGGGCCGTCCCCCGCGACCTCGAAGCAATCCGCCAGCTTTTTGAAGGCACGGATGCCGCCGCGCCCGTGCCTTGGGCCTTGTGGGCCGGGCCGCTGTTGTGGTGGGGCCTCTTCATGCTGGCTTTCTTCTTGGTCAGCATCGCGCTGATTAGCCTCGTCCATCACCAGTGGTCGCGCCAAGAGCGCTTGGTATATCCTCTCGCCGCCGTCCCCAACATGCTCCTCGAAAGTTTGGAAAACCCCGCCGCATCCATTCTCAAAAGCAAGCTATTGTGGTTGGGATTTCTCATCGCCTGGACGCTGCCGACCGTCAACATGCTCGACCGAGTGCTAGATATCGAGATCATCCACGGCTTTGGCATCCCCGGCGGGCGCATCGACCTCCGTCAATTCGGGCTTAGTTACGGGCTTAACACCGACCTGCTGGTCGTGGGTTTGAGCTATTTGGTCGGCCTCAACGTGCTGTTCAGCGTCTGGTTTTTTCACCTGCTCATCGCCGCCGAAGGCGCCCTGCTCAACTGGCTAGGCATTTCCCTAGCGCTACCAGCCCAGCCCCACGCACCACCCAACGTGCTGCTCGCCCATCAGCAAATCGGCTCGCTGGCGTGCATAGTCGGCATCTCGCTGTGGATGTCGCGCCACTTCCTGCATCGCCAATGGCGACTAATCATCGGCGGTGGTCCAGCCAGCGACAGCCCGATCTCGCCGCGCACTGCTGCTCTGCTGGGACTTGTCGGGTTGACGTACATGAGCGGCTTCCTCTGGGCTAGCGGCCTGAGTTTGGTCTGGAGCATCGTCTTCCTGCTGGTCGCGCTGGTGATTTTCTTCGGCATTGCCCGCCTATTGGCCCAGACCGGAATCGGCCGCCTGCGCGCCCCGGCCTCGGTGCCGCCGATTTTGACCAATCTCGTGGGCACCGCCCCTTTTGGGGCCCAAGGGCTAAGCGCGATGGGACTGAGCATGGTCTGGACCGCCGACTTGCAACTCTTTTTGATGGGCACCCTCGCCCACGCCTTCAAGGTCTGCGAGCCGGCCCGGCTCAAGATCAGTGGGCGCAAGCTGGTGTTCTTTTTGTCCGCTGCCATGATCGTCGGCCTCATAACCACCATGGTCTGCTATATATGGCTGGGCTACCGCCACGGGCTAATCCACGGCTACGGCTGGTACTTCGTCAACTCACCGCAATACCACTGGTCTTGGGTCGCCAATTCGATCAACAACCCCAATCCCGCCGAGCCGCTAGTGGCCGTGTTCCTCGCCGTTGGCGCGGGCCTCGCCGGGCTGCTCGCGCTAGCTCAGTACCGCTTCGCCGGCTGGCCCTTGCATCCAGTGGGCCTGGGTATCGCTCTGACCAACACTGTCTCCATCGACTGGTTCGGAATTTTCTTGGCTTGGCTGATCAAACTGTTGGCCCTGCGCTACGGCGGCATCCAACTCTACCGCACCCTGCTGCCCTTTTTCATCGGCCTGATCTTGGGCACCTGCGTCGGCGTGGGCGGAGCCTCGCTGGTCTATGCGTTTTACTATTACTGACCCCACCGCGGCGACCTAATCAGAATCGACCCCCACGCCGTCGAGACGCACCATTTCCTCGTCCCCTAGCTGCCAGTCGAACAAGTCCAGATTGTCGCGCAAATGGGCCGTTGAGCTGGCCTTGGGGATGACGATCATATCCTTTTGCAAAAGCCACTTCAAAGCCACTTGAGCTGGGGTCTTGCCGTGCTCGGCAGCTACCTGTTTTAGCACCTCGTCGCCGGCCAGTTGGCCTTGGGCCAGCGGGCGATGCGCCGTCAGCACCACGTTGTGGGCGTGGCAATGGTGCCGCAGCCTTGCGCGATTGTGGCGCAAATGGTATTCCACCTGATTGGTGCAAATCGGCAAGCCGGTAGCGGCCCGTGCGCGGTCGGTCTGCTCTATGCTGAAATTGCTGATGCCAATGCTTTTGGCCTGGCCGGCTTGGTGGATTTTTTCAAAAGCAGCCAAGGTGCGCTCCACCGGCACGCCTTGACCGGGATGGTGAATGAGCAAAAGATCGACGTATTCGGTTTGCAGATCGCGCAGAATCTCCTCCATCTGCTTTAGGGCCGCCTCGTACTCCAAGTGCGAATGCCAAATTTTAGAGGTGATGAAGAGCCGCTCGCGGTCGGCCCCGATCTCCTTGAGAACCTGGCCGATGGCGTCCTGATTCTCGTACATCCAAGCCGAGTCCAAATGCGTATAGCCCAGTTCGAGGGCTTCTTTGACCACGTCTTGGCACGGCTGGCCGCGCAACATCCAAGTGCCCAAGCCCAACTGCGGAATGGCGTGGCCCGAGGCCAAGGTAATGTTCGGCGTATTCATGGGGCTGCTCCTCGTAGAGATGAAAAATTGCGAAATAAAAAAACAGGGGAAGAGACCCAAAGGCCCCTCCCCCTGCTTTTTATGCTTTCGCTAAAAGAAGGCTAAGGCGTCCCCTGATGGACTATTTGCTCAATCAGGTTACCCGTAAAAGAAAGCCCCACCGCATAGGTCGGCCCAGCGAAATACCTGCTGCCGCTGACCGTCATGCGCGCCTGAGCTTCAAGGCTCACGCTGGGATGGAGGCCCACCAAAACTGTCGGTGCCAAGTAGCTGACGCTTTGGTTAAGCGTTTCCACCTTGCTGCCTGCTGGGGGGTTGTTGATGGTGTCGTACTCCTGTCCTATGATGCTTTCGTACTTGAGGGCTACGAGGAGTTTGTCCATGGGGCTATAACCTGCCTCGGCGTTAAAAACGAACTCTGCGCCCGGGGTGTACGTGCGGTCAACTCCGCCGGCGTCTTCGGGATTGGAGTCTTTGTATTCTCCGCGCAGGCGATATCCCAGATCGACATTGGCGTACACCGGGACCGGATGAAAGGAACGGCCCAACTGCGCCACAACGTCGAAGTCCCACTGGCCTCCGGTTATGGAAAGGGCCTCGGGCACTTCCCGATAGTCGCCCACAGGGGCTTTGAATCCCAACTTCAGCGTACCCACCAAGTCTGCGCTGTTGACGAGGTTTATTTTGGCAATTCCGCGCACATCGCCCAAGCCCGAGTCCTTTTTGTCTGGTGCTCCATGAAAAGGATGATCGGGGCTAACATCTACAAACTCATTGCTGACATACGGGATCTTTATGCCGACGTCGATCCGGTCATTCAAGCCGTAATACAAGTCGAAATAGACCTGCTGTGACTTATAGCGGGCGGGGATCTCACCGACATTTCCGTCATTATCGTACTGCTCGTTGGTCGATAGCGACATGTAGGTGATTTTGCTCCACACGTGGCCCTTTCCAAGCGTCCAAGCACCGGCCGATGCCATCTGCGGCAACAGGACACTGAGGGCAACGATGAGCAAGGGAGCCACTCGCGCACACAGGTGCGAATTTGCGGTGCGGGGGAAAAAGATCATGCCAGAATCCTTTCTAAATTAAAGTCCCCGAGTTTGTCTAGAAGATTATCTAGCAAATAGAGAGGACAAAGTTATGGCGGTATAAAGTACGCCCAAGAAGGCTATTGTTCAAGGCGGCGGCACCTCGGCGGACGGCGTTAGCTGTCGCGAAAGTAATCCTCAGCGTCGTCTCGCGGCACATAACCCAAGTTTTCCTCGGTGGCCGCCAAGTCAAAAACGCGCCGTCCGTTGCCGCTGACCACATAGGCCAGCAGGTACTGGGCGTCGGCCTCCAAAGCCCGACGATGCGCTTCAATGCAGTCTCGGTGGCTGAGAAACATAGCCCGCATATAGTCCTCAGCCGGCGTACCGCGCATGGTGGTCGGATCGTCTTTAGCAATAATCCAGCCGATGCGCAGACCGACGAATTCGAGGCCGTAACGCTGGCTGTACAGCTTGCCCATGTTTTCGCCAAAGAGCTTGGAGACCGCGTACATCGAGTCGGG
The DNA here is from genome assembly GCA_965116045.1 of Candidatus Latescibacterota bacterium. GTDB lineage: Bacteria > Latescibacterota > UBA2968 > UBA8231 > UBA8231. The sequence continues at coordinate 1,568,689 of OZ220478.1, forward strand.
ATTGGGTGGATCGTCCAAACGCATGTGAATTCGCTTGGACGGAGCCAAAGTTTCAGGAGTGGTCAAAATAGTATTGCCGTGCTGGGTGTGATTGGTCGAAGCAAAGACTAGGCGTCTGACCCCCGCTCGGCGGCACTCTTCCAGCACCTGGTACAGGCCCTCGAGGTTGTGATCCCGCACACTCTGCCAAGGGGCCATTGGGCTGGGATCGGCTGCCAAATGAATCACGGCCTCTAAGCCCTCAAAGGCCCCGGCGACCTCTGCGGCGCGGTCGAAGTTGACTATAGTGGAAGGAAAATCGACCGGGCGGCGCGTGAACGCCTTGAATTCGTATTCGGCACCCAAGCCGGCCAGCAACACGCGGCCTATGGTGCCGTTGGCCCCAGTCAGACCAATGCGGGTATAGCGCGTCATTTGTATGCTCCTCTCATCCCACGACAAAAGTCCGGTGGCTGTTCTCGCGCAGCACGAGCACCCGATCAAAGGTATGCTCGCCCACACCGGTCAGCCTGAAGTGCTTAATTTTGATCTGCCCATACAAAACATCCAAGGCAATGCGATAGCCCGACGGGCGCTGGGCAATACGCACCGTGCCCCAAGCAGCGCCATTGGACCAGAAAAAGCTCCCTATCTTTGCGGCAAAGGCGATGGACTTTGTAACCCCCGAATAATTAAATCCCGTCAGTGCCAGCACCCCGGCCCAAGCCACCATGGCCCGGGCGTAGTGATGGCCGCATTCGGCTTCGTCAAAAGGATTGCGTTTGGTCCCATCGTAGCGATTGCGAATGTCGCGCATGGTTTGCAGCCCGTTTTTGAGTTGCCCCTCGTAGAGCATGCCAATGGCGGCCGTGTATTCAAACCCGGTCATTACTTCCGTGAAATAGGGAAATGGATTGTCGGGCCGCTCGTGGGGATAGCTCGCCATGAGCAAGGCCGCTTCATCATCCAAGGCATAAGAGCGCATGCAGTTGAAGTGATCCGTCAGCTTCTTGCGGTGATTGTACTTGCGGATGCTCCTGAGAGTTTGGCGCACGTGGGCGCGTTTGGTTAGGTAGCCCAAGCCGCAGACGTGGGCGAAAAACTGGCCAACGAGCTGATCGACCAAACAACCGCGGCCGAGCTGGTAATCGGGATCGGAGAGTTCGGCCGCGCCCATGCCCAACCGCAGCGCGGCGGCCACTTTTTGGGGTGGCTCAATGCGATGCTCGTAGTACTCGCCATTGAACAATTGCTCGTCGATGTAGGCGCGGCCACTCTCGTAGAGCCGCCGACAGGTTTGGGCAAAGTCGGCTTCGCCCAGATGGGCCGCCATTTCCTCGCCGGCGCGCAGCGCACCCAGATACCAAATCCCCATTTGTGGATTAGGGCCGTAGTATTCAACATCCATAGTGTTGTGCTGACAGCCCTCCATAACGCCGTCGCCATCGCCGTCCCACCCCCCTTCGATCCAGCAAAATTCAAGGGCCTTTTTGACCTTTGGCCAAATCGCTTGTAGGAAAGTATCGTCGCCGCAAAGCTGCCAGTCGCGATAGGCTTTCATAATACAGCCCAGCTGACCGTCGGCTGCGGCTTTGCCAAATTCTTGGGCGCGACTGAGGGGCAAGTGGACGCGAAAGTTCATCATGCCCTGCTCGTCGGTCGCGTGATTGAATTCGGTATCGCGCATCGTGCGGGCCAGCTCGCCAAAGAGAAACGCCGTACTCTGTTCGTAATTCCACACATGCGTACAGGAACCCATGCAGCAGCCGCTGTGATCGTGGTATCCCTCCCAGCCAAATAAACGTCCATCGGGGGTGCGAAAGCACGTTTGCGTCCGCAGGGTGCTGAGATTGAAAAGAGCGGCTTCCTTTACCACCTCGGGCAGGTCGCTGGCCGCGAAGGCTGAGACAAAGCGCACAGTCTGTTGTTCGAGCTTTTTGAGCCTCGGCGCAGTTTTGCTGGCCACGTCCCACGCATCGCCATAGTGCATCGCATAGTAGTTGCCAATATAGGGCTCGTCGCCCGGCGACCACGTGTGCCGATTGGGAAAATGCCACGTCAGCAAAAAGGTGATGGTCTTGTGGGCCTTGGGCAAAATGTTGGTGCGCACCCCAAGCGACGCACTCGGCATGGCGACTCCTGCGCTGGCGCGCTCTGCTACTCGTCCATCGGCGGCAAAGTCGTCCCAAAAGTCGAGCAGCGACGTGCCCCACCCGGCTTTTTTCCAAGCCGTGCGATAGGTAATGCCGGTTTTGGCCGTGGTGGTCAGGGCCAGCGTGCCGTAGCTGATGGCGGCGGGATCAACCCCTTCGCTATCCATGAAAATGCCCTGACAGTGCCTGGCCTGGCGAAAGCAGTTGCGATTGGCCCGAGCCAACTCTTCCACGCCATCGTTGCCAATGAAATTGGGCAGCGAGCCGCACACCGCGACCGCGACGCGCTTGTTGGTTCGATTGGTCAGCGTATAGCGCAGCACCGCAATGGGGATGCCGCTGTCATCGGCATTGGCGGGAATAAGCGGGTTAAACGCTTCGAGACCAACCGCGACCGGAACTTGTGGATCGGATAGCTGGACCACGGCAAGTGGATAGGCCGCGGCAAACGCACATTGGGCAAAGCGCGGCAAGCCGTGATTGACCGCCACGCTGCCGCTCGCACCTTGGTATTCGGCTACATCCACCGGCCCTTCGAGCGCCCGGGTGACCGCAGGGCCGCCAGTGGGTTTGGCGTACAGGGCAAAAAATGGGCCGCCTTCTCGGCTGCCTTCGCGCTTTGGGACGAATCCCTTGGCCGGGCGGTTCATCAGTTCCCAATCGCGCAAATCTCCGCGTCCGCCCAGTGAAACTGTGCCCGTGCCAATGCCGCCAATGGGCATGGCAATGTTGGCGAGATGATCCCGATCGTAGTGCTTGAGCATCGGCCAATTAGCCATGGTACTTACTCCTCGTGGTGAATTGAACGATTCGAGCTGCGGCTCTAAGGCGTCGGAGCCTCCGCATCGATCAGCCCTTCCCGTTTGAGCTCGGCCCAATAGTCGGCGGGAATTGCGCACTCTAAGCAATCCACATTGGCGGCGACTTCTGCGACGGTCCGCGCCCCGGGAATGACGGTCGCCACCGCCGGATGGCCAAAGGGAAATTGCAGTGCCGCGGCCGGCAAGGGCACCTCGTGCCGCGCACCAACGGCCTCGATGCGGCGCACCTTCTCCAGCACGTCTTCTGGCGCGGGCGCGTAGTTGTAATATGCACCGGCGACCGCGCCGGTCGCCAAAATCCCCGAATTGTACGGCCCGCCAATGACGATCCGCACCCCTTTCTCCACGCACAGCGGCAACAACGCGCGCAGCGATTCCTGCTCTAATAGCGTGTAGCGGCCAGCCAGCAAAAAGGCGTCGAAGTCCCCAGCGCGGGCAAAGTCGGCCAGCATCTGCCACTGGTTCATACCCAAGCCGAGTGCCTTGATAACCTTTTGCTGGCGCAGTTCGTCGAGCGCCGGGTAGGTTTCGGCCATCACTTGATCGAAGTAGCCCCGCTCGCCCGGCGTCCAATCCAGCTCAATGCTTCTCGACTCGTCCGGGTCGTGGATCAGCACCATATCGAGGCGATCCATTTTGAGCCGCTCCAAACTCCCCTCAATCGAGCGCAGCACCGCGTCGCGCGAGAAGTCGAAATAGCTGGTCATCTCAGGCGCGTTGACGAACAGATCGACGTAGGCGTCGCCGGGCTTTCGCTCCACCAGTGTATAGCCCACTTTCGAGGACAGGACGATCTCGTCGCGGTTGTAGCGCGCCAGCCCCGGCCCCAAGCGCGTCTCACTCAGGCCGTAGCCGTACAGCGGCGCCGTGTCAAAGTAGCGCACCCCAGCCGCAAAGGCCGCGTCTAGCACGTCCAGTCCCTCCTGCTCGCTCAGCGCCGAGTACATATTGCCAAAGGTCGTGCCGCCCAACCCCAAGCGCGTTACCGCCAAGCCGTGCGGGCCAATTTTTTCTCGGTCTCCTGCTCGCATTGATTTTCCTCCTCAAAAAATTGGAATTCGGTTGCCGGTCTCCCCGGTGATATAGTCGAAGAGCACCCAGAAGCCCGAGACAAAAATGTGTCCCAAAATCAACCCTAAAAACAAAGGCCGTAGCTGCCGATAGAGCGTCACGCCGCCGTATTTGAGCACGAGGGCTTTGAGAATCCAGCCGATGAAAATCCCAAACCACGTCCAGATGATCGTCAGCGTCGCGCCGACGGGGAAGCCGAGGTAGTGGACCGGCCACCAGAGAAAGTGGTGCCGGGCGTACATCAACAGCCCCATGATCGCCGCGCCAATTCCCGCGAACATGAAGCGCGGCCCAATCTCGCCAAAGTCGCTTAAGGGATGCCTTGGATTGGCGATCTTGTAGGCCGAGTCGCCGTGGACTATTTCGCCGAAGCGATTGTAGAACCACCAGTCTAAATTGATTCCCCCGTACTGGTATCCCATCCACACCACCATCCAGATCGAGCCAGCCAAGCCGACCACAATCGAGAGCATCAGCGCCCAAAACAGCGGTCGCCCGCGCACTTGGCCAATATCGGCCAGTTTGAGCCCGTTGATCGCCGAGGCCATCACCATAGTCCGCAGGTCGCCGGCCCAGCTAAAGGTCATCCCCAAGCTCACCAATCCCGACGGCCCAATCGCCTCCGTGCCCACTGCGTCAATCACAAACGGCTGTGCCGTCATCTGCGCCCGCGCAAAACCCAACCCACCCTCGGCGACAATGCGCGTCAGCCCATAAAAAATGCAAAAAGCGACGAAAAGAAAAAACAGCGCAACCCACCACGGTACGCCCGATAAAGTCAGCCAGCCGGCAGCGTATGCACTAGCCAAAACCAAGATGATGAGCGCCGCCCGATACGAGAGTATCTCCTGCGAATCATCTAGCCCGCCCTCGTTGTACAGCGCCTTGCGCCAGACCCGGCGCAGATAGCCGCGGCTGTTCCACAGCCCGTAGAGCACCAGCACCAGCATGGCCCCCATCCCTTCGTAGGACACCGACATCGAGCCTTCCATAAACAGATCGCGGCGGCCGGGCAGTGAATAGCCGAGGACATTCTCAGTGGTGATCTGCGCTTTAGTCAACAAGTGAAAAAGCCAAATGCTCAACCCCACGTCTAAGCTCAAAAAGTACGCCAGCCCCAGTGCCGCGAAGTTCACATTCGTCGTCAGTCCCAGTGCGTTGTTAAACAGCGAGATGTTGTGGCGCAACTGCACCGCCGGAATAAAGGGGAAATAGTGGTTTAGGGCATTGGTGCTGTGTAGCACAAAAGGCAGCGCAAACCCGATCCACAAAAGCGGCCGCTTGAACAGCGGCCCGATGATGGACCCGCTCTTGCCAACTTCGGTCAGGTCAATGGGTAACTGCAACAGCGGAAAGGTTAAGCGGTCGTAGTCAACCCACTGGCGGCGAACGATCGACGCGATGGAAATCATCATCAAGTAGATCGCCAAAATGAACGAGACCCAAGCCGCTAGCGGCACCATCCAGTGTTCCCAAGGGATGGGTTGCCCTTTGGGCAAGCCCTCAAAGAAATACTTGATCGCGTCTGGATCCTGCGGCACCATCCACTCGCGGACATAAGGGTGTAACAACTCCGACCAGTTGTTCTCGGGCGTGGCGTAGTAGTAGATGTTGGGCAACATGGCGATCAAATTACCCGTAAATCCCCATGTAGGAATCGCCGAGCCGATGATCATCATCGCGTAAATGATGATCAACTCGGAGCGATTAAAGCCCCAAGAACGGCGCATTAACTTGAGCGCGGGATTGATAAAAGCCACCACCAAGAAGAACAGGAAAACCGCTCCAGCGGTGATGTAATCGGAGGACATGCCCGCGGTGGCCATCGCCAGTCGGGCGTAGGCGAAGAACATGTTGATCGCCAGCGAGAGCAACGCGCCCACGGCGAATGAGCGATAGGTAAAATTACCGGGCATCAGGGCATCTTAGGACATTATCTATTTCGGCGCAAACATGCGCTGATTTGTCGCCGACCAAACCGCAGTCTATACTTAGCGCACCTTCATTCACACCAAAGGATACTTTATGGCAGCGCTCAAAGTCGGCATCATTGGCCTCGGCGGCATCGCCCGCTCCCACTGTGATTCCATCGCCCAACTCGACCCAGTAGAAGTCGTTGCGGTCGCCGATCTGTGCGCGGAGAAGCGGCGCGAGTACATGGACCAGTACCGCATCCCCAAAGGCTATTCAACGCACCGCGAACTCTTGCAAGATACCGACGTCGATGCGGTCGCGGTCGTGCTCGGCCACCAGTTACACCACCAACTCACCATCGACGCCTGCCGCGCCGGCAAACACGTCCTCGTGGAAAAGCCCATGGCCATCAACCTAGCCCAATGCGACGCCATGATAGCCGCGGCCGCCGAGAACAATGTCAAGCTGATGGTCGGGCTGTCGCAGCACTTTTACAGCACGAGCCTCAAGGCCAAAGAAATCCTCGACTCTGGCCAACTCGGCCCGGTGATTACGGCGGTCAGCTACATGTCGAAAAACTGGAATTTCGCCGGCCGCCGGCCTCAATACCGCAGTCGCTTTCACGGTGGCGGCATGTGGTTGACCAACGGCGTCCACGTCGTCGATCGACTGACGTGGGTGATGGCTTCGCAAGCCGCGTCGGTCTCGGCCGCCATTGGCACTCGCGCTCACTACCAAGCCAGCGACGACTCGGCCACCGCCTTTATTCGCTACAAGAATGGCCTCGCCGGCACGGCTGTTGCCGTGGGATACGCAGACGGAGCGCCGAACTTTGAATGCCAAGTGATTTGCGCCAACGGCTCGCTGCGCTTCAGCCAACACGGCGAGCAATACGTCAAAATAGGGCGGGGCGATACGTGGAAAGACGTCCCATTTGAGGACGCGCCGACCGAGATGTACCACGAATGGAAGAGTTTTGCCGAGGCCATTATGCTCAACATCGAGCCGCCAACCCACGGCCAATACGGGCGGCACATCATGGAAATCCTCTTCGCCGCCGAAGCCTCGTCTCTCACCCGCCGCGAGGTCAAAATCGGCCGCAAGCCGCATTGGCAGACCCAAACTTCCGGCGCACCCGTAACCACTCAGCACGGGTGGATCTAAAAAACGCGACCGGGGCTCTTAGTATCCATTGATGGATACACTTCGACCCAGTGTGCGTCGCCCATGAGCCGCCTTATCAGAGAGTATCGACGCTGGTATCAATATTGCTGTATGTACAAAAGCAGCCTGTTGGTGTTTATTAGCACTCGGTTTATATTTTTACAACTTCTCCTGACCTTAGGAGCTTGACCATGAGCAAAAGCACCGATCCGCAAACCCGTGCGATCCCCACTCCCGAAGAAATGCCTTGGAGTATTAGCTATCTACACGACGCCATCCAAGACCTACGCACCCAATCGCACGAGGACATTCAAGAGCTACGCACCGAGATAGGAATCGTCCACAAGCGCATAGACGAGACCAATCGAGACTTGGGAAACCGAATCGATGAGACTAACCGCTTATTGAATGATGGCATCAAAGAGACCAGCCACGACTTGGGAAACCGTATCGACGGAACTAATAACCGAATCGACGAGACCAACCGCTTATTGAACGATGGCATCAAAGAGACCAACCACGACTTGGGAAACCGAATCGACGAGACCAACCGCATATTGAATGATAGCATCAAAGAGACCAGCCACGACTTGGGAAACCGAATCGACGGAACTAATAACCGAATCGACGAGACTAACCGTTTATTGAATGATGGCATCAAAGAGACCAATCGAGACTTGGGAAACCGAATCGACGAGACCAACCGCTTATTGAACAATAGCATCAAAGAGACCAACCACGACTTGGGAAACCGAATCGACGAGACCAATCGCTTATTGAATGATAGCATCAAAGAGACCAACCACGACTTGGGAAACCGAATCGACGGAACTAATAACCGAATCGACGAGACCAACCGATTATTAAATGACAGCATCAAAGAGACCAACCACGACTTGGGAAACCGAATCGACGGAACTAATAACCGAATCGACGAGACCAACCGATTATTGGGCGAGCAGATTCGCGTCGTCCACAAGCGCATGGACACTTATTTCCTGTGGATGATGGGCACGTTAGTGACCATCACCGGCGTCCTCATCGCCGTCATCAAGCTCTGACCCCGACCGCGGCCTACCTGCACACCAGCGGCGTCATATCCCCGGCCCGCGCTACTTCCTCTAACTCGGCCACAGTCGCCGCGCCGCTAGCCACAGTCGAGACCCGCTCGTCGGCCAAAACCCAGCGAAACGCACTCTGCGGCAGCGTTGACTCCTCTTGATCCAGCCGAGCAATCGTCGCCCAAGCGCGTTGCCGTTCTTCCTCGCATTCAAATCGACGCTCCACTGCCGCACGCTGCCTCTTGCCAGCGACGTACATACCCCCAGCCAGTACTGTCGCCAGCACCACGCCCATATCGCTCTGCGCGGCGGTCGGCAATACTTCCTCGGCCGCTAGCTGCACACAGGGATGGTAGTCGTGGTAGCACAGCACCGTATCAAATTCTCCGGTCGCCGCCAGCCGCGCCAACAGGGGAATGGCCCGACCCGTCACGCCGATAAAATCGCATAGCCCCTGTTTTTGCGCGGCCCGCAAGCCCGCCAAGGTCCCGCCCTTTTCCACGATCCGCTCCCAGCCGGCCATGTTCACCTCGTGGATTTGCGCCACCGTCAACTTAGCTAGGCCCAGCAAGGCCAAGCTGCGTTCCAAACTCTGCAAGACCGAATCGCGCCGGTAGTTAAAACCTTCCGGCTTAAACCCTACCTTCGTCGCTAAATAAAAAGGGCGGCACTCCCCGGCCAGTGCCTGGCCCAGCAGTTCTTCGCTCACCCCGTAGAGTGGTGCTGTGTCGATGTAATTGCAGCCCAAATCCAATGCGCGCCGCACAATCGCCCGGGCGTTTTCCGCGGCGCACTCTGGATCATTGCCTCCCAAGTAGGCCCCACCCAAACTGACCACACTCACCTGCAATTGCGTGCGGCCAAATCGCCGATAGCGCATGGTTGTTCTCCTTTTGGCGCTACTGCCCTACCCGCCCACCGGCTCCAACCCCAGCAACACCAAAAGCCACGTGTTGTGCCAGTAGGCACTGTTGATATACGGGTTTTCCGCCGATGGCCAATTCTTATGTTTGTCGGAACGCCATAACGCACATACCTGTAATCATTAATCACAGCCGTTGACAAATAACGACGTTTTCCTCTTGCATTGTAGCAGCCGTCTTACCCACAATATTGGAAGGACTGTTCTTTTTAGGCATGCGTTTATTAGGTATATTTCTAATTATGGTTTCTCGATGAGAAAATCCATGCTGAGCAAAGGCAAAAATAACAAACTCGTCTGTCGGCAGAATGACATCTTTTACCCTGCGATTACCAACTACATAACAAATCGTTGCATGTTTTGTGAGCAGCGGCGCAATGCAATTTATACTATGCTCTAAATCGATGTAAAATGCCTCGACCTGGAGAGCGCGTTTTTCATCCACGGCACGAATTTTTTCAATAGCCTTCGCAACTGGAGACACAGACAATCTTCTTTCTTTTTTTTTGCCGCCCATTGATATTCGATCAACTTTGCGCGAATCGCGCAAGCCGATCCAATCAGCCGACAAACGCGAGAATTGCCCATACGCAACTGTTGTTTGTGAGTCGCCATACGGTGGAGATGTGATGACCAAGTCGAATCCTCCTAACGGTTGCTTTTCGGGCAACTCACCATTTGCGGTATTCTTACTTGAGACAAATATATCGACGTTTTTTCTTTTATTCAGATAATTTCCAAAACCCCACCGATTTCGGATTAATTTGTTCTGCAAAATACCGAAAACATCCGGCTTGAAACTTTTCATTTTCTGAGACGATATTCTGTTCAATTTGAACTCGCTATTCTTCGTGTATGAACATTCCCGAACTGTCTCTGAAAATGCGACCCAAAAGAAATTGCGAATTCCCTCATCTTCTATGGCGCAAATGTATGAACGAAGAAAAGACAGGTACATCGTAACATCTTTAGAGAACCAATAGTCCAGATTTAGCACATCAGGAACTGGTGTATAAGGTATTTGATTAGAGAAACCAACTTGAAAAATAGCGTTGTCTAAATCCCGCAAATGAAAATCAAGGGTTTGTAGGGAAATCGGCGAGGTCTTAGTTGTTGCGACCAGCCTTACGAGGGGATTGATATCACATCCAATGCCATTCATCCCAAACATAGACGCCTCTACCAATGATGTACCAGTACCACAATAAGGATCTAACAACCATCCACCTGTGCTACCATATCGATCTAAGAGATTTCTGGCAATATGGGGAATCATCATAGCGGGATAATTGTGAAAACAGTGAGTATATTCCTTGGTATCCGTTTTTCTAAAATCCCAGGTTTCATCTTTGTATTTACAATTCGCGGCTATCATATTATTTTTGCTCTCCTGCCAAAACATAAGTTCAAGAACTTTTCCTCAATTCTAAAACCCGTCCCATGATTTCTTACTGAATCATTATCTCTTAAGTGCATTCTCATATCAATGATAACTATATTCTTTCGAATCAAGTCCAAGAAATTATCCTCATCTGGATCTGTCAAAAGATATGCTTCATTAAACCAAAACTCCTCCTTCTCATCTGAATTGACGCGAGCATCAGCGTAAACAATAACCAAAGCGGGCATCTTTTTTTGGAACGTCTCAATTAAGTCTGCTCCAGACCATTGGGCAATAAGCGTTTTATTCACATGATAAAGCCTAACCATTTCCTCTTCAATTTTTAGAAAAAGCCCTTGATTATTTATCATACTATTCACAACGCAATACAGAGCAGAACGACCGTTCGTATCTATATAGCCATATTCCTTAATCGCCTCCTTTTGTTTTATTTTCCAAATGCCCCGATTGAACGTAAACATGGTTACGCGATTAGTGGCTTCCTTTCTCTGAGATTTGATCTCTATGGAACCATAGTCAGGGGTTTGCAAGTTATTTTCTTGCAATCCAAGTAGCATCTCCAGTGTATAACCTATGCCAGTGTTACCTCGCCTCAATGAAACAACATATCCCTTATTCCTAATCTCAGATAGTTGTTCACTTAACTGGTCTATATTCATTAAGGCCCCTCCGATGTCGGCGCGGCTCCGCTTGAGCTCAGCAACGCCCCAGCCAGTACTTTGAGTAAGCTGCCCTATCCCCCCACCGGCTCCAACCCCAGCAACACCAAAAGCCACGTGTTGTGCCAGTAGGCACTGTTGATATACGGGTTTTCCGCCGACGGCCAATTCTTCCAATAGGTCTGGTTGTGCGGGATGCGGTGATACCACTGCACGATGGGGATGGATGGCAATTCGGCTAGCCAGATTTCCATGGCTTCGCGGAAGAGTGTTTGCAGCGCCGGGTCGTCGGGCGCAGTCTGTCCCATCTGATCAACCAGCGCGTCAAACTCCGGGTTCGACCAGCGCCAGAACCGCTCAGAGTGCGTGCCGGTGGGCCGGACAAAGCGGCTGTGGTAGAGCCGCAAGGTGAAGTACGGATCGCGCACACTCGCGCCATTCCCCATTAAGAAGGCCCGCGCCGCGCCCTGCGCCATGCGCGAAAACGCATCGGGCGTCATGCGAAAGTCAGCGTCGAAACCCGCGCGCTCCAACTGCGCCACCAAAACCGGCGTTAAGTCGGTAAAAATATCGAAAATGTCGATGACGATTTTGAGCCGCTCGCCCTCTTTGGTCCAGAAGCCCTCGGCGTCCTTGCTCCACCCCTTGCGCTCCATAATCGCCGCGGCTTTGGCCGGGTCGTGGACGCCGATCTCGTACTTTTCCACCAAGTCTTGGATCGCGTCGGTGTATTGGCGGATGGGCGGGAAATCCGGCAGCGGCAGATGCGATTTGGTCCCCGCTCCCTGCCAGCCAATGGCGACTAATTGGTCGCGGTCGATGGCGTAGTTAATAGCGCGGCGGATCTCAGGGTCGTTAAACGGCGGCTCCAAATTGTTGAATCCCAAGCACACCGGCCACCAATCGAGATACCCGAGCGGCAACTCGCGCCCGGTCCACGTAGAGACGTTGGGATTGGCGTCGAGAATCGACTGGATGTTCGGCGGCCGGATGTCGAGGCAAGTGTCCATGGCGTTGGAGATCAAGTTCTGCACCCGCTTGGTCTCCTCCATGTGCGTCAGGTAGATGATGCGCTCCACCGCTGGGGGTTGGTGAAAGCCCGTCTTCTGCGCCCACCAACCCGGGCGCAAATCCCACACCCGCTGCTCGGGCACGGAAATGAAAATTTCGTACGGGCCGCTGGCTACCGGCCAACCCTTTTCTCGGTCGAAGTTACTAAACGTCTGTGGGTCTTGGCCCTGCCAAATGTGCTTGGGCACGATGGGGATGCCATTGTCGAAATTGTTGGTGAAGTAGCTGAATACAAAGCGCGGATTGGGCTTGGTCAGCCCGATTGTGGCCGTGTGGGAGTCAGTGGCTACGGCACTCTGTACCCACGTCTGCATGTCGGTGGAAAAAGACAGATGCGGCGCGTGGTCCTTGAGCATGTTGATCGTAAAGACCAAGTCGTGCGCCGTCCACGGCTGCCCATCGCTCCACTCGACGCCCTCGCGGATGTGGATGGTAACCTCGGTGTAGGCGTCGTTGTACTCGTGTCCGGTGGCGATCCAAGGGATGATGTTGTCGGCGTGTGGGCTGTAGGCGTTGTAGAAGTACAGCGGCTCGTACTGGAAGTTCCAACCCGTCTTGGAGACGCCGGTCAGCAAAAACGGATTAAACGAGTTGTAGTCCTTGATCTGGCCGCTACAGTCCTGCAAACTGGAACAATCCATGACTAAGGTGCGACTCCGAGGCACATTCTTGTGCCGCCCATCTCCACAACCAACCAACAGTACTCCCACTAAGCACAACAACAGGACCTGCATGACATTTCTCCGGAAAATTATTTTTGCGCGGCGGGCGAAAACACTTCGTTGAGATCGCCGCTTGCCAACACTGGCGACTCAGCGTGCAAAAAACAAGCCACCGCCCGCTCGGCCTCTGGTCGGTAAAACGGCGGCGCAGCCGCACACTGCGCCATAGCTTGGGGACAGCGCAGCACATAGCGGCAGCCAGTCGCCATCTCTTCGGCCTCTATATCCTCTATATTGACTACTTCCTTTTCTTTTACCGCTTCGTCGATCCACTCGCGCCCCGGCTCGGGCACGGGAATCGAGTGAATCAGTTCGCACGTATAGGGATGCTGTGGATCCTTGATCACCTTCTCGGTGTGGCCAGCCTCGGCCACGGCCCCATGGAACAGGATGACGATGTTCTCGCTGACTTGATATGCGGTCGTCAGGTCGTGCGTAATGTAGATAAAGGAAATACCAAAGTTGCGATACAGCGCGTGCAGGGTGGAGAGAATAGTGGCGCGGAGCGAGGCATCGACCATGGACACCGGCTCATCGGCGATGATCAGCTTGGGCTCGAGCAAGAGCGCCCGCGCAATGGTGATGCGCTGGCGCTGCCCGCCCGAAAGCTGGTGCGGATAGCGGCCCAACGTCTCCTCGGGCCGCAGCCCGACCGCCCGCAGAGCCTCGCGTATCTTGTCGTACGCCTCGGCCTTGGACGCAGCCAAGCCGAATTTCCGCACCGGCGTCGTCAGGATGTGATCGATCTTGTAAAAGGGATTGTACACTTCAAAGGGGTCTTGAAAAATCGCCTGTACGTCCTTGCGAAATTGCCGCCGCTCCTCCTTTTGCAGGTCGTGGACATCGCGGCCTTGGTAGCGCACCTCGCCGGCACTAGGGACGAGCACCCCGAGCAACATGCGGGCGATGGTGGTCTTGCCGCTGCCGGACTCGCCGGCAATCGTGGTAAAGGAGGGCTGGTCAGCGTCAATCGACAGGGAAAAATCGTCGACCGCGACCGTCTCGGTACTGGGGCCGAAACGCTGGCCACCACTGCGGAAAACCTTGCGCAAATGGTGCGCCTCAAGAAGCGGGGGCATCGGCGTCCTCCTCGTGCAACAAACACGACGCTAACTGGTTGGGGGCGACTGTTTTCAAGGTCGGTATGCGCCGACTGCACTGGGGCATGGCTCGAGGACAGCGCGGGTGGAAGAGGCAGCCCGAGGGCGGGTCCAACAACGACAGCGCCACCCCGGGAATGCCCTTGAACTCCCCCCTGGTCTCAAACGAGGGAATGCTGGAAATCAGGAGTTGGGTGTATGGATGCTGCGGGTTGTGAAAAATCTCCTCAACCCGGCCCACCTCGACCAGTTTGCCGCCGTACATGATGCCCACGCGCTCGGCAAACTGCGCCATCAGGCCCATGTCGTGGCCCACCAAGAGCACGGTGGCGTTGAGCTGGTGTTGTAGCTGGCGCAAGGTCTGCATGATTTGCCGCTGCACCACCACATCGAGGGCCGAGGTCGGCTCGTCGGCCAAGATGAGCTGCGGATTGAGCGAGATGGCCTGAGCAATACAGGCCCGTTGCTTCATGCCGCCGCTCAATTCGTGGGGATAAAGACGGGCCACTTCTCGCTTCAGCCCGACCTTGGCCAACAGTTCGATTGCGCGCTCCACTTGCGCGGCCTTGGGCGGGGGCTGATCAGTCGCGTGCTCGCGCATCGTCAGCATCAGTTGATCGCCGATCCGCATCACCGGGTTGAGCGAGTTCATCGCGCCCTGCGGCACCATCGCAACCCGCTTGAGTCGGGCTTGCCGCACTTGCTCGCGGTTGAGTTGGATCAGATCGGTGCCGTCGTCTAAGGTCGCGCTGCCACCGGCGATCAGGCCCGGCGTCTTAATCATCCGCAACAGCGCCAAAATCAACGTGGTCTTGCCGCTGCCCGATTCGCCGACGAGACCAAAACGCTCGCCTTTGTACAGGGTCAGATCAACCTTGTTGACAGCACGGGCAATGCCGCGTCGGGTCTCAAAGTGGACCTCCAAGTCGCGGATGTCCAGCAGCACTTCTTTGTCGGCCTTGCTCATACGGCCTTGCGCTGTTTGGGGTTGGCCAACTCGTCTAAGCCCGCCGCCGTCATCAACAAGCCGACGAAGATCACGCCGATAAAAAAGATGGGAATCGCCCACCACCACCACATGCCGCGGATGAGTGCGCTGAACGTAATGGCCCAGTAAATGGTCATGCCGACCGTTGGATCGTTCTGCGGCCCCAAGCCGAGCGCCTCTAGACCAATCGACGAGAGAATGGCCCAATTGACGGCATTGGTGAAATTGGCCGCGAGGTAGGGCAGCAGATTGGGGAAAAGCTCCTTCCAGATGATCTCGGCGTTGCTCATGCCATTGAGCTTGGCCATCTGCACGTACGCCCGCTCGCGCATGGTCAAAATCTGCGAGCGAATCGTCCGCGTCGGCCACATCCACGCCAGCGAAGCCACCACCAAGGCCATGATGTTGACGCTAATTTCTTCGCGGATCGTCGAGGCAATGGAGACCAGCACCACGAGGCCCGGCACGGTTAGCAGCGTATCCACGAGGCCGCGGATGACGGTGTCGATCTTGCCGCCCATATAGCCGCTCGTAAAGCCGAGGAAAATGCCCAGCCCCAGCCCTACCGTACCGGCCAACAGACCAATCCGCATGGTCAGCGGCACCCCCACCACCATCACCGCGAGGAGATCGCGGCCGGAGTCGTCGGTGCCAAAGGGGTGGTCCAGCGAGGGCGCTTGTCGCGGCGGCGTGGCCAGCGGTTGGGCCAGCGAGGTATCGACGAAGATCGACCCCAAAACCCCGAAGAGCACCACCAGCAGGATCATGCACAGGCCGGCCGCCAGCATTGGGCTTTCGCGCAAGTAGTAGAGAATTTGGTCTAAGCGTTGCATACCTAGTGGCGGCTATGGGAAATCCGCGGATCGAGCAGCGGATAGAAGAAGTCCATCAGCATGGTCACCAAGCCAATAGATAGGATGAGGATCAGCACCACGCCGTTGATAACCGTATAATCCGAGGCTTGGATGGCCTGAAAGAGCACGGTGCCAATCCCCGGATAGGCGAAAATTACCTCGACGATAACCTGACCGGCGACCACGTTGGCCAACGACAGCCCTAGCGCCGTGAGCTGCGGCAGCAGGGCGTTGCGCAGGCCAAAGCGAAAAAAGATCGTGCGGTTGCGCAGGCCATTGGCTTCGGCCAGCGTGATGTAATCCTCGCCCGAGGTCGTGACCATCATCCCCCGCATCCCCAGTGCCCAGAACCCGACCTGTTGCAGGACTATGGCCAGCGCGGGCAAAATCGAATGATGTAACACGTCGAGGACAAAGGCGGGACTCAAGATCGCCAACATGCCGGGCGAGTATCCCCCCGACAGCGGAAAGAGACCCAGCTTGAGGCCCAATATGTAAAGCACAATAAGCCCCAGCAGATAGGGCGGGATCGCCGACAAGGTCATCATCGGCACCGCCAAGTTGCGCGTAAAGCGCGGCGTCGAGGGCCAAGCCGACAGCGCTCCTAGCAGCGTACCCAAGGCAAATCCGAGCAGCACTGAAACGATCATCAGGCCAATGGTCCACGGGATGGCATTGCCAATGATCTGTCCGACGCGGGCCGGATAGTTGGCCAGCGAATAGCCCAAGTCGAGCGTAAAGGTGTCGCTGAGAAAGTTGAAGTATTGGACGTGGAGTGGTTTGTCGAGGCCGAACTTGGCCTGATAGGCCTTGACCATGGCCTCAATACCGTCTTGGCGCAAACCGCCACTGGCGGCTAGCTGGCCGAGCTTCTCGCGGATGGGATCGCGGCCCGTGCCGAGCCGCGGCACGAAGAAGTTTACGCTCGCTGCCGCCCACACTACGATTAGAAAAAGGGCGACCCTTTTAACGACAAAATTCCAAGACATGAGATATAGGAATAAGGATGAATTCTGAAAATTGTTAAGACTAAAGAATAAAAATCACCGCGTCAATTGCCCTCAGTTTTTACCACCACCAACTCATCCACCGCCACATCCTCCAACCGCACCACCGCGCCATCGGGCCACAGCACCTCCAAGCGCTCCACGTGCTCGGCCCGGCCCACGCCAAAGTGGAGACGCGCGTCGCTGTGGCCCAAATAGCTCGCCGCGCCGCCGACCGACCGCACCTGCGTCCGCCCACCGGCCGTTAGCCGCACCCAAGTGCCGACGACCTCCGGGTCGATTTGCACCACGAGGTAGTGGCCAGTGCGCGTCTCGTTGCGCAGGAGCGTCGGGCTGTCGTCGATATTGGTCGTGAGCAGATCGACATCGCCGTCTTGGTCGTAGTCGCCGCTGATGGTTGCACGGCTCGACTTTTGCACCCGCAACCCAGGCCCCGCTTCTTCCACCACAGCGAACACACCCGCGCCCGCGTTGGCGAAAAGCTGATTGCGCTGGGCGTACGTGCCTCCAGTGCTGGCGCGATCGACTTGGGGATAGATGTGGCCGTTGGCCGCGAATAGATCGAGGTCGCCGTCGAAGTCAAAATCGAAAAAGCGCGTACCCCACCCGAGATAGCCCACGGTCGGCGCGGCCAAGCCGCGCTCAGTCGTGGCATCAACAAAGGTCCCAGTACCCGAGTTCAAATAGAGCGTGTTGGTTTCGCCGTAGAAGTTGGTCACATAGAGGTCGAGATCGCCATCGCCGTCGCAATCGCCCGCATCCACCCCCATGCTCGCCTCGAGTTCGCCGTCGCCGTTGTACGCCACACCGGCCTCCAAGCCAATGTCGGCCAAGCGACCCCCGTCGTTGCGGAACAGCACATTGGGCGTCTCGTCGTTGGCCACGAACACGTCGAGGTCGCCATCGCCGTCGTAGTCGGCGGGCACCACGCCCAAGCCGTAATAGGCATTCGCCGCGGCCACGCCAGCCGCGGTCGTCGCGTCGGCAAAGGTCCCACCGTCGTTGCGATAGAGCCGATCTCGCCCGCCTTCCATGCCCTGCGGGCCACAAAAAACCCGCAGCCCGCCCAAATAGACGCAGGGATCCGCCAACTCCGGGTCTTGCAGCACCGGCTCAATGTCGAAGACTACGTAGTTGGCCACGTACAGGTCGAGGTCGCCATCGCCGTCGTAATCGAAAAACGCTGCACTCGCGCTAAAGTCAGCACCAGCAACCCCAGCTTGCGCTGTTGCCGCGGCAAAGGTGCCATCCCCGCGATTGCGATAGAGCGCGTTAGCTCCGTAGTTGGTCACGTACAGATCGCGCTGCCCGTCGCCGTCGTAATCCCCGACCGCCACTCCCATGCCCCAACCGCGATCCTCAACGCCCGCTGTAACCGGCGCAAAAACGCCGCCGTCGTTGCGGTAGAGCACATTGCCCGGCCCGGCACCATAGTGGGCATACGTCGAGCCATCCACCACATAGAGGTCGAGGTCGCCGTCGCCGTCGTAATCGAAAAACGCCGCGCCGCTGCCGGTGGATTCGAGGATGAAGCGCTTGTGCGGAGTGCCGTTTACGGTGGGCTGCTCTAAACCAGCTTGCCGCGTCGCATCCACAAAGAAGGGATCGGCCTCAGCACCGGCCCCAGCGAGCAGGAGGGCAAAAATGAGCGCGGGCATTTAGCGGGCGCAGCGGAAGCCTATGGTATTGCCCTTTATATACGAATGCGAGTCCTTGGTGTTGGCCCGCTTGTCGCACTGGGTTAAGGTCGGGCCGTTGACCCACGACCCCCCGCGCAGGAACTGTATTTTCTCGCCTCCTTGCGTCCACTCCCACACATTGCCGCCCATATCCAAGAGGCCAAAGGGGCTAGCCCCACGCGGAAAGGACCCCACCGGCGCGGTGCGCCCGTAGCCGTCCTTATCGCCGAAGATATTGGCGCGGCCCGCGGCAAACTCGGCCCCCCACGGGTACTTTCGCTTTTCAACTCCCTCGCAGGCCCATTGCCATTCCTCCTCCGTTGGCAGGCGCTTGCCCGCCCACTGGCAATAGGCCATCGCCCCATACCACGACACCTCGATGACCGGATGCCGCGCAAACCCTTCTTTGACCTTGTACACGCCCTCCTCTTCCGCTAGCGCCGTATATCGGCTTCCCAGTTCCACCCAGTACACGCCCTCCACCTTGGCATTTCCCTTCTCGGTCAGAAACGCGGCGTATTCTTCGTTGGTCACCTCGTACTTATCCAAGTAAAATCCACGATGCTCCCCTGCTACCTTTACCATCTCCCCACCCTTGAGAGCTGGCCCCTCTTGGGCTAAAGCTGAGGCCGCAACGGCAACGCCCAGCGCGATTCCGCAAAACACCTGCATCATTTCGGCTCCTGTCCATCTAGCGCGTATTCCCGCACCATCTTGGCAAATCCATCTTCGGCAAAACTCGGTCCAATCCGCACCCCATCCCCAGCTACGGCGGCCTGTACCTCGGCCTTTGCATTCCCCAGCAACACCCCGATTCCCGCGGCGCGCAACATGGGCAAGTCGTTGTTTGCATCCCCTAGCGCTAAGACGCGCTCGGCGCACCCACCGACCCGTTCGGTTAGCGTCCGCAGAGCCGCGCCCTTATTCACGCCCCGGCACATAAATTCCACCATATTGGGATGCGCCCAAGCCGTGTAGATCTGATCACCGCACAACGCCTCAATATCGGCGATGTGCCGTTCTCGCCGCTCCGGTTCTACTTCCAGCATGACCTTGGGTGGCGCGCCCAGTTCACCGCTCTGGCAGCGCGCATACAGATCGCCGTCGAGCACCATGCCCGGCTCGCCGAACGCTTCGAGGTAATCCATGGGCCGGACGAACCGGTATTCCTCAGCAACCCCTGCCGCCGTGTGTTCAAACAGACAATAGATCAGATTCAGTCCCTCTGCGCGTCCGTATTCAACTATCTGGGCAAAGGACGCCTCATCCAACCGCACCTCGTGCAGCACTTCTCGCTCCGTCCCTTCGCCAGGGCCGAGCACCACCGAGCCATTGTAGCCACCGATGTAGAGTGCCCGCGCCAATGCGGGGTAGGCTGTAAAAGGATACTGGCCCCGGCGGATGCTGCGCCCGCTAACGCTGGCGGTGGGGATGCCGCGCTCAAGCAAATCCTCAATGGCTGCCACAGCCGAAGCCGCCAGCCGCCCTTCTGAGTCGAGCACGGTGCCGTCGAGGTCAAAAGCCACTAAGTCGATCATCATTGCTCCTCTTGCAAAATTTGTAAACGCGAGTGCGCGTGAGCCAACCGCTGCGCCTCGCTCTCGTCGTCTGCTGCCAAAGGTGCGTACGCGCGCCACTCAGCCCGCGCTCGGTCCGGGTCTAATCGCTCGTAGGTCGAGGCGAGGTGGAAGCGCCACAGCGGCCGCTCGGGTTCGAGCCGCACGGCCTCTTCGCCGGCCTGCACAGCCGCGGCGAGCAAGCCCAACTGCCGATAGACGTCGCCCAAGGACGCAAAAAGTTCGGCGTGGTGCGGGTGCGCGACCGCGGCTTCTTTGAACACCTGCACGGCCGCGCGCAGCCGCCGCTGATGCACGTACAGCCCACCCAACTTCAACGCCGCGTCCCCTTCTGCTCCGCCCAACTCGAGCGCCGCTTTGAACGCCTCTTCGGCCGCGCCGAGCGCACCCATGCGGCTGTGGACGATGCCGATACTCACTTGGGCGGCGGCATTGCCGGGCTGTCGGTTGGCAAACGCGGCAAACGCGACCAGTGCCGAGTCCAGCCGCCCCTCTGCGCTGTAGATCAAACCCAGATAGCGATAAACCGGGGCCAGCTCGGGATCAACGGCCCGGGCCTGTTCAAACTGCGCCAAGGCCCCGGCGCCATCGTCTTCTTCATAGAGCAGCCGCCCTAATTCGCAGTGCAAGAGCGCTTGTTGGCCGCTCCCGTCGCGGGCGGCCAAGCCCTCGACGAGCGCAGCGCGGGCCAGTTCCCGTTGCCCGGCCTCTCGGTAGAGCGCGGCGAGGTCGGCCCGGATCTCAGCATCTTGGGGCGCGGCCTCAAGCGCCTGCTGCATCAGCGAACGCGCCTCCTCAGTCCGCCCCAACCGCGCCTCTACCCGGGCTAGCTGGTAGCGCACCTCGGCCTGCTCGGGCGCAAGCTGTAAGGAGGCGCGATAGGCCGCCTGCGCCGCGTGGAGATTTTCTTGTAAGTGGCCGAGCGCCTGATAGGCATGGCCCAATCGCGCGTAGATCAGCGCCGACTTCTCGCCGCGACGCACGGCATCCTGATAGGCGCGCAGTGCTCCGCTATAGCGCCCTTGGGCGGCTAGACTAAGCCCCAGTTCGGCGTAGACCCGTCCGTCGTCGGGGCGCACCTCCACTAGGCTGCGATAGAGTGCGGTCGCCTCTTCGTACGCCCCGCGCGCCACGTAGAGCGCGGCCAAGGTAAAGGTCGCCTCGTGCCGCTCGGGAGCGAGGGTCCGCGCCTGTGCCGCGAGGCGTTCCGCCTGAGCCAACTCGGCCTGACTCAAGTTCCGCAGCGGCCGGTCGCCAATCAGCGCCTGCACTTGGCGGTACGCGGTCGGCCCATCCGGCTCGGCGCAGCCAGCCAGCAACAGCGCGATGGCGGTCAGCCGCTTCACCGCGTCTCCCCCTCCCGGAGCAACAAGTGCTGATCGGCCTCAACGTCCCGATACTCATCGACCTGCCCGCTAGGCCACTCCACCTCAATGCGGTCAGCCCGCACTCGGCGACCCAAGCCAAATTCCAACTCCAAGCTGTTGCTGTTGCCAAAGCTGTATCCAGAAGCGACTTCGGCAAACTGCACCAAATCGCCGGCCTCCACCCACACTTTGGCACCGATTCCGTCGCGATTGCTCTCAACCCCTTCCAACTCCAGCACCAAGTAGTGATTGCCAAAGCCCTCGCTGCGGTAGAACGCGTTGGGCCATTGGTCGCCCGGCTGAGCACCCCCCACCGGCGCGTACAGGTCGAGGTCGCCGTCGCGGTCGTAGTCGGCAAAGGTCACGCCGTGCGATTTGCCCAAGTGCCCCAGCCCGGCTGCTGCCGTTGCATCGACAAAGGTGCCGTCGCCCTGATTGCGGAAAAGCACATCCGGCTCGCGCCGCCCCATTTGCGGCCCGCCGTTGCCGAGGTAGATATCTACCCAGCCATCGTTATCGACATCGCCGGCAACGCCGCTCATCGTGCCCAGCGCCCGCCCCAGCCCGGCCGCTTCTGTTGCATCGGCAAAGGTGCCGTCGCCCCGATTGCGAAAAAGCACCGGCCGGTCGCGCTGGCTCGTCGATTTTCCCGCGACCCGATCGGCCAGCACCACCGAGTACTGGCTCCAGTTGCCGACGAAGATGTCCAGTGCGCCGTCGTTGTCGTAGTCGAGAACAAACGTTATAAAGCCGTCGATGTATTCAGCACCTACGCCGGCCGCGGCTGTCTGATCGACAAACGCACCGTCGCCCCGATTGCGAAAAAGCACATTCGGCTCGGTAAAATTGCACGCGTACAAATCGGGCCAGCTATCGCCATCAAAGTCGCCCCACGCCGCGCTCAACGTCTGCCCCTTGTGCGCCACCCCGGCGGCGGCCGCCACATCGGCGAAGGTCCCGTTTCCTTGGTTGCGATAGAGCACATTGGTCGAATCGCCAGTCGCGCCCGTGCCGTTGGCGACGTAGATATCGAGATAGCCGTCGCGGTCGAAGTCGCTCCACGCCGCGCAAAAGCTCGACCCCGGATCGCCCGTGCCCGATGCTTCTGTCACATCGGCAAAGACGCCGCGGCCATCGTTTTGGAAGAGGGCGTTCACGCCGCCGCCAAACCACCCATCGCGCGTCGCGTATATATCGGAGTCCCCATCGTTGTCGTAGTCGGCCGTCTGCACGCCAATGCCGCCGTCGGGCAGCACCAATCCGGCGGCCGGTGTCCGCTCGGCAAAGCGCACACCGTCGTTGCGGAAGTACGCCAGTTCTGGATGGCCGATGACGACCAAATCGAGATCGCCGTCCTCGTCGTAGTCGGCCCAAGCACTGGCGCGGCCACCGTCAAATTTATCGACCCCGGCCTCGACGCCGATCTCGCTAAATCGCCCGCTGATGCTCCCCGGCGGCACGGCATCGGCAAACACCGCGGTCGCCGGCCGCCCCAAGGCCTCCTGCAACCACTTCCGGTGCCAGCGCAACTCCAGCGGCTCGGGATGCAGCGCCACCGCCTGCTGCAAGATCGAGTCCGCGCGGGCGTAGTCCTCCTGCCACAGCGCGGCAATCGCCGCCCAATAGAGCGACTCATATCCTTCGGGATCGACGGCCAACGCCCGCTGCAAGTACTTTTCCGCCTGCTCAAACTGCCCCTCTTCCAACGCCTCTTTCCCTCGCCCCAAAAACGTCTCCAAAACCAGCGACCGCGCCGCCGTTAATTCAGGGTCGAGCACCGCCGCTCGTTCCAGCAACCCCACGCCTTCTTCGATCCGCCCCTGCACGAGCCGCACCCGCCCTAGCTGCCAGTAGCCCTCGGCCGCGGCCGGTTCCAGCCGGACGCAATGCACAAAGGCGCGCTCGGCCGCCCTGAGCCGATAGCGCTCCAGCAGGTCCAAGCCCCGGTAGTACGACTGGCGGAACGCCTCTGAGCGGCTAGCCGACTCTTGGCAGCCGCTTAGGACGAGTATAGAAAGGGCGATCACCAGCAGAATTCTCATAGCAAAAACAACATCCGCCGTCTTTTGCCTGCTGTCAATTTCTTGTTACGTTGTTACCTCTCTTTTGCCATCCCTCACATAGAAGGAGTATTCACCATGAGATGGCCCCTCTTCCTCGCTGCTCTGCTCCAGACGGCTTCGCCCAGCATGGCCGCAGACCGCCCGCGCCTCGTGCTCGACGGCCAAGCAGCCACGCTCGTCGTCGATTTAGGCGGCGGCTCCATTTCCGACTTCCACCTCAAAAACAATCCGCTCAACCCCCTGCAATGGGACTCGTGGTCTTTCGGCGCTACCCCCGACCAAGCACCGCCGATAGAGCCGCGTTCGATGGGGCACTTCCTCTGCCTCGACCGCTGGGGACCGGCCACCGAAGCCGAGCAGGCGCACGGCATGGGCTGGCACGGCGAGGCCACGCGCGTGTGGTGGAGCCTAGACGAGGACGCACGCGCAGAGGACGGGCACCTCGTGGCCCAAATGTCGGCCGAGTTGCCCTTGGCCGGCCTCAAGGTCGTGCGCTCGATTCGCATGGTTCAGGATCAGGCCGTCTTTGCGGTCGCCGAGGCCGTTACCAATACGCGCCATTTGGGCCGCGTGTACAACATCGTCCAGCACCCGACCATTGGGCCGCCTTTTTTAGATGAGCGCACCCGCGTTGATGCCAACGGCACGCGCGGCTTTATGCAGGAAACGCCCATGCCGACGCCCGAAGACCCGGAGGTGCGCTGGCCCGCCGCCCGCAAAAAGGACGGCACCGAGGTCGATATGCGCCGCTTAACGGACGATGCTTCGCCAGCGGTCGTTTCGTACATAATCGAGGAAGAATACGGCTGGACCACGGCCAGCAACGCCAGCAAAGGGCTGCTGATCGGCTACATCTGGCCGACTGAGGAATACCCTTGGTTCGACGCTTGGCGGCACGTCCGCGCCGGCAAGCCCTTTGCCCGCGGCTTGGAGTTTGGCACGACCGGCCTGCACCAGCCGACGCCGGTATTGTTGGAAAAGAGTCGGATTTTCGGTCGGTCGCTCTTCCACTACATCGACGCCGACGAGACCCAAGTTTTCACTTATGCCAACTTTCTCATGGAGATCCCCGCCGACTTTGCCGGCGTCGCCGATGTCGAATACGCCGAGGGCCGGCTCCTAGTGCGCGAGGACGACGGGCAGGGCCGCGAGTTGACGATGGAAGTGGGCGAGCTTTTTGCGTGGTGAGGTGGAGTCCCGCCAGTAAGAGTGGGACGTGAACGCACCTGTTGCTTGGCTCCTCAACGCGAATGTCGTATCGGAGATAATGCACCTGTATCCAAAAGTAGCCAGACGAAAAACTTTATATCGGGTGTGATACGACGATACCGTCAACCACGGAATCTTGAGTTAGTAAGGATCAGGTCCGCGTCGAACGAGCATAGCCCCAGCCTACCCTTCCTCCCGCGCCACCTTCCCCTTAACGACCCACTCGGCCAGCGCCGGCCACAGAGCGTGGACCATCGCTAGCAGCCTAAGCCGCCGCGGAACGTAGAGCCGCTGCCGCCGCTGCTGCATCCCGCGCACAATCGCCTGCGCGGCCGCTGCTAAACTCACCGCTTCTGCCCGGTGTTTGCGCGATGCAGCACCCAAGGCCCTCCCGTCTTTCCCCAGTGCGCGTTGCCGCAACTCCGTCCCCCTGAGCCAGTGCAAGAGCACCGTCATCACCCCCACCCCGCTCTCGGCTACCTCCATCCGCAAGGCATCGCAAAATCCCTGTAGCGCGTGTTTGGACGCCGAGTACCCCGTGTGCAGCGGCACCCCCACCTGCCCTTGAATGGACGAAATGGCCACGAATAGACCCTTGCTTTTTTTGAGATGCGGCAGCGCCGGATGCACGCAGTGTACAGCTCCCAAGTAATTCACTTCCATCAGCTTGCGGAACAAAGCCACATCCTCGATCGCGGCAAATTCGGTCCACATGCTAAGGCCGGCATTGGCGATCAAGTAGTCTATGCGGCCAAAGCGCTCAATCGCCGCCGCCGCCAGCCGCTTGCCATCCTCGGCTAGGGCGACATCCCCGACGACAATCAGCACCTCGTTCCCCAACTGCCCGCACTCTTGGGCGACGGCCGCCAGCCGCTCGGCATTGCGCGCCAAGAGCACTAGCTGCGCTCCCTGCTGGGCACACTCCAGCGCCAGCGTCGCACCCAAGCCGGCAGAAGCACCGGTGATAACAACGGTCTTATTGCTCAGACTTCCGACGCGCACGGCCAAAAATCCCATTCTGAATGCCGAAAATATTCTGGGGATCCAACGCTTCTTTGGTCTTGCGCAGGGCCTCAATGCTGTTTTCGCTTTGGATGTGTTGGACGAAGCTCTGGCGGATTTTGCCTACCCCGTGGTGGTGGGATAGCGAGCCACCGTGGTCCAAGATCGTCTGCCGCAATGCGTGCTCAATGTCGTGATAGATCTCAATGGGATGATCCAATCCCCGCCCGGAAAGTCCCATCGTAAAGTAGATGCACACCCCGGTGTGGTACGTCTGCGTCACCCGGTACGACAAGTAGGGCCGCCCGGCAACGCCGCGGGCACTGCACTGCGCAGTCAGCTCCGCTTGCACGGCCTGCGTCACGTCGTGGATGCGGCTCCAAGGCACGGAAGTCTCAAAAGTCTCGCCCAAGAAATCGAACTGGTTCAAAAAGTCGCGGATATAGGCAATCCCAAAAGTCAGCATGTAGCCGCGCCGACCGTTAGTAGCCCCGGCACTTTTGCCGCCGTGGGCCTTGGCCAATTTGAAAATCGTCCGCTTCTGGTGGTCCACCTCAGCGCGGGTCCCCTCCATGGCAATCGTACACGCCGCCATTTTTAGCGGATCAAATCCCAACACCTTCAGCAAAGCGAACTTTTGCACCTTTTCCTTGAGATGCTGCAAAGGAGCCGGCGCGGCCTTGAGAGCCTGTCCGAAGCGGAACTCTTGGTTGTTGACCAAGCGAATACTCGCCGGCAAGGTCCCGGTCTGGCGCAAGGCCTGCAAATACTCCACGCCTTGGGCAAAGGACTTGAACACCAGCGAACCGTATTCGCGCACGGCCGGCTGGGGATGGATCTTAAGCACGGCCTTGGTGATGATGCCGAGGTTGCCCTCCGAGCCAAAAAGCAGCCCGCGCGGCTGGATGCCGGTCGAGTTGCGCGGCGTAGTGTGCAGGGTTTCCATCGCGCCGGTCGGCGTCACCAAGGTCGCTTCGAGGACGATGTCTTCGATATTGCCGTAGCGATTTTTCTTCATGCCACTGGCGTTGGTGGCGATCCAGCCACCCAAGGTCGAAAGCTCGATGCTGTCGGGATCGTGGCCGGTCGTATAGCCCCGCGCGGCGAGTGCTCGCTCCAGTTCCTTGCCCGAAATCCCCGCTTCGACGCAGGCTTGGAGATTTTCTTCGTCGAGCTCGACGATCCGGTTCAGGTGCCGCATATCTACCGAAGCAAAGACGCGGTCGTCCGCGGTCGGCAGAGCCAGCGCACCGCTGACGTTGGTGCCGCCGCCGTAGGGCACGAGGCAAACATTGTGCTCGGCCGCGAGGCGCACGATGGCGCACACGTGGTCTTCGCTGGCTGGATAAAGCACCAGATCGACCACGCGCTCCAAGGCATCGCCGTAGAGCAGGCGATAGACCTCATCAACGCTGAGTTGGCCGTGGCTGTGGATTAGGCGCTCGTCGTCGTCGAGCGACACCCGCTCTGCGCCGAGCGCGTCTTGCCAAGCAGCTAGGAGGCTGGCGTCGGCCCGCGAAGGCGGTACTTCGTGGACCTCCTTTTCGACGGCCATCTCGTTGGGATCAATCGGAACTTGGAGCATCTCTTCGACAAAGGGAATGAAGTGCGGCATGGTGAAGCCGGCTAGCGGATAACGGCTGCCGGTCACTCGCACGGTCTTCGGCCCGTCAAACTCAAAGCGCGTGTCCGCATAACCCCACTTGTGCGGATGGCGCTCCCCGTCGGAGAGATCGTAGCACGCATCGGTTGTGGCTTGACGGACCATGGCCGCCGCAACCGCGAACACCGCAATGGCGAGGACGACTTCGAGCATAGCTCAATCTCCTAATTAGTGATCAATGGCTACTACAGCCCTTCCTGTACATCCTTTTTCCGCACTTTCCATATAAATGCGTCGTAATAGTAGTGGATCAGGGCAAAGGAACTGAGCAGCGAATAGCTGAAGAGGTCAAAATTAGTGTTGAAGCCGACTATGCCAAAGCCAAAGTCGCGCACCAATCCCTCACTCAGCGCGTGAAAGACGACGGCATAAGCCGCGCACAGCAAGAGAAAGAACTTGACACCTCCCTTGCTCGCCACATAGCGCAGCAGGGCCGAGTCGCCGCCGGTGCGCTCGACTTTGTGGCGGTTGTAAAAATACACCATGACGATGTACTGAATCCCGTGCATGATCCGGTGCGCCACCGCAAAGACGAGCAAATAGGCTGTGGTAAAACTGGTGAAGTACCACAGGAAATAGCTCGACAGTAAAAAGGCGTATTTGAGGGGATTGAGCGCCAAGCCGCGCCAAGCGCAATAGGCGATATGCCCCACGTAGATCAGGCCGTAGGCAATCGCAAGGGTCCACGAGACGAGATGTACCGTCTTTACCGCCGCCGCACTGATCGGCAAATGCCACTCGTGCAACATGCGCACCCAGACCGTGGAAAATAGCGGCGACACCACCAACATGTTGCCAAAGAAGATCCAATTGAAAGCCAAGTCGAACTTAGCGGTGGTCGGCGCGCCGGCCTTGGCCTTGAAATCGTACACGCGCGCAAAGCCGTATTGCTGCATCAAGCTGTGCTGATGATCCCACAAAGTCACGATCAACACCAAGCTCAACGGCGCCCACTGGATCAGGCCGTAGGCAAAAGCGACCAGCACTAGCGGCCCGAGAATGAAGCGCACCTTAAAGCGGGCGAACTCGGCCGGCGAGCCATACACGCGCAGCCAAGTGACGAAGTGATGCGGAATCGTCACCCACAAGGCAATGGCCGCCAGCGCCGCCCCCGGCAGGTAGTGCCCGGACACCAGCGCAAAGCAAACCGCCGCAAAGGGCAGGCTCACAAACCAGATGTAATCCTGCCGGCGATCGACGATATAGGCCGGTTGCAGAACGATGGAATTATTCGCCATGAGAAGCAGCCAACAGGGCTAGTGCCACAGCGTCTGGGCTGAAGCGGATTTCATCGGCGCGGCGCTGGCGCAGCGATGCGGCCAACTCCTTAACCGCCGCTTGGAGTTGGGCCGCCGCCCAATCCGCTGCTACCTGCTCGCGGATCTCGCTTAGCGGCGGCAGTCGATCCGGGCGGTGGCGCAACACCTGTAGGACAATATAACCATTATCCGTAGCAAAAGGGCCGTGCAAGGTGCTCTCAGCGGCGCGCAGGGCGCGGCTGACCGGATTGTCGCCCGCCAACGCGCCGCTGCCGTAAATCACACGGACAAAGCGGTCCACGAGCGCGGTCGTATCGCGGCCGGCGCGCATCCGCTCGACAATGGCGGTGCCTTCGGCTTCGTCGCGGGCGAGGAGCCGGCGCACCTCCACCTCGGCTGGCGCGGTGTACCGGAGCTTGTGCTCCTCGTAAAACAGGCTCAGACCGTTGGGATTGGGCGGTGGCACCTGCGCTTGTAGCGCGTCCTGCAAGCGCCGTACAAGCTGCATCTGCCGCAGTCGCTCCAACTCGCGTTGGAGACTCGGATCGTCGGCGAGCGCGAGCCGCGCTGTTTCGAGCGGGACCAACACGCGCCGCCCGAGCTCGCGCCGCAGCACTTCCGCGCCCTCGCCTTGGCCTTGCAGCAGTTGGCGGGCCTGTGCGACCGTTAGCACGCCGCCGTCGTACGCGGCCACGACCGCTTCGGGCGCACCCATCAGCCCATCCGGCTCGTAGCGCACATTATGGCGCACGTGCAAAGTGTCGTAATAAGCCAAAAGTTGCCGCCCGAGCTGCTCCCGCAGCACCAAGCGCTGAATAGTCTCCTGCTCTTGCTCGAAACTAACCGGGTGCGTGTCCGTTAGCTTGATGAGAAAATATCCATCCGCCACTTGCAGCGGCTCGGAGATCTCGCCGACCTGCATGGAAAAGGCCCTTTCGGTTAGCGCGGCGTGCGAAGCCATCGTATCGCCCCAGCGATGGTAGCCCATGTCGGCCTGACGCTCTAGAATCCGCGAGTCCTGCGAGTGCTGCATCGACAGTTCCTCAAAGTCCGCCCCGGCGGCGAGCGCGGCCAAAATTTCCGGTAGCTGCTCCTGACTGCGCACCATCAGCAGGCTAAAGCGCACGCGGCGACTGTACGGGCTGCGCTGGAAATAGGCTCGCAGCTCCGCTTCGGCGACCTCGGGCTGGACGATTCCAGCGCGCTTGTACAGGGCCTGCTGCACCAGCCGCTCCTGCGTCTGCGCCTGCCATTGCGCGAACTCCGCGCTCGCACTCAAGCCCCGCCGCTCGGCTTCCTGCACCAACAGCGTTTGCTCGACCATGGCTTCCAACAACGGCTCGGCCCCGTACTCCGCCCGCAACTCCGGTGCCATCCGCGCAATGAACCAGCGGTAGTCCGCCACCCGAATCGCCGTTGGCCCCACCTCCACCAAGACGGCATCTTCGGCCGCCATGGCCGGACCGTCCTCGGCGCAGCCGCTTAGGCCGATCAGCGCCGCGCAAAGCACCATGCCCAGCCAACATTTATTCATATTGCTCGCTCTCTTTCATCTGCCGGATCGCCGCGAGTTCTTGCTTGCTCTCTGCTATCTTGCCGGATTTCAAATACGCCACGGCCAGCTTCTGCCGCGCGTCGAGCCAGTCCGGCCGGGCCGCCACCGCAACGGTCAACATCTCGGCGGCTTGGGCGTAGTCGCCAGCGCGTGCGTGTAGCAGGCCCAAAAAGTAATGCGTCTCCGCGTCTGCCGGTGCTAAACGGCGCGCCGCCGCGAGCGTAGCTAGGGCCTCGTCAAAACGCTGCAAGCGCATGTACGCCTGACCCAAGTTGTAGTGCGCCTTGGCATAGGCCGGATCCAAGGCCAGCGCGGCTCGATACTCGGCGACAGCCTCGGCGAATTGGCCTAATCGCAGGTATAGGTTCCCTAGGTTGTTGCGGTAGCGCAAGCTGTCCGGCGCGAGCCGCACGGCCAGTCGATACGCTTCGGCCGCCTCGGCCAAGCGACCCTGCTCGGTGTACAGCAGCCCTAGTTGCGCCCGCGCCTCGTGGTCGTCGGGCGCATTGCCCAGCATCCGCCGTTGGTCGTCGATTTTGTCGAGCTGTTGGTCGAGCGCCCGGAACTGAGCCAGCACAGCGGTGCTCTCCTCGCGGCGACCGAGCCGCTTGAGGGCATTGGCCAGCGCGAAATACGCCTCCTTGGATAAGGAGTCGAGCGCAATGGCGCGCCGCGCAGCGCGTTCAGCGGCCGCGTACCCGCGCCGCTTGAGTTCCACCTGCGCCAGATCGACATACGCGGCCGCGTCCGTGCTATCCAACTCGACCGCGCGCGTCAGCGCCTCGGCGGCTCGCCCGAAGTCGAGTTCTTTCAGGCGCGTCCGGCCCAAGAGCCGATAGAAGGCGGCATGGGTCGAGTCGCGGTCCAGACCCGCTCGCAGTAGCGTTTCTACCTCGGCGTACTCACCGCGCAAGAAATAGATGTAGCCGAGGTCGTAGTACGTCGTCAGATGGCCGGGATCTAACGAGAGCACCCGGCGGTGCTCGTCAATAGCTTGGGCGTAGTTGAGCTGTTTGACGTACATGGCCGCGAGATTGTGCCGCGCCGACACATGCGTCGAGTCCAGCGCCAATACGCGCTGATAGGCCGCCATCGCGCTGGGGTAGTCGAGTGAGCGCGCGTAGGCATTGCCGAGGTTGTAGTGGATTTTGGCCGATCCGGGTGCTAGCGCGGCGGCCTGTTGGTACGCGTCAATGGCCTCGGTGTGGCGACCTGCGGAGGCGAGTGCGGTGCCGCGCGTAAAGAGCACTTCGGCGTCCATGGCCGCGCCGGGCTGCGTCGCTTCCTCCGCACAGGCGCACAATGCGAGGCAGATTAGCAGCACCCTCATCGCGCCGTTCCTTCGACGAGCACATGCTCTTGATTGACGCCTAAGTCCGCGTATTCCTCGACCCGGCCACTCGGCCAATAGACGACTACGCGCTCAATGCTAGTGGATGTTCCCAGCCCAAAGTGCAACTGCACATCGCTCTGCGAGAGGTAGCTGGCTCCCGAGCGCACTTCGTCGGTCTGCACCTGCCCGCCGCTGGCGACTTCGACGCGGGTACCAATGCCAGCGCGGTTGCTGGCGCGACCCTCTAGCCGCAGGCGCACCCAGTGGCCGCTCGCGCCGTCATTGCGCATCAAGGTCGGCTCAGCCGCGACATTGGCCACCAACACGTCGATATCGCCATCGTCGTCGTAATCGCCAAAAGCCGCGCCGCGACTGACCCGTTTCAACGACAGAGCACCGCCATCGGCTGCGTATTCCTCAAAGCGACCGTCGCCCATGTTGAGAAAGAGCTGATTGCGCTGCGGGAAGGTCGCGTTCTCGTATTGCTCGACATCGCTTTCCAAGTGGCCATTGGCGATAAAAAGATCGCGGTCGCCGTCGTTGTCAGCATCGAAAAAGCGCGTACCCCACGCCAAATAGGCAATGCTACCCTTGCCCAATCCAGCTAAAAAAGTTTCATCGACAAAGGAGCCATCGCCGAGGTTCTTGTAAAGCGTATTGGTCTCCCACTGAAAGTTAGTGACGAAAAGGTCGGGATCGCCGTCGTTGTCGTAGTCGCCCATGTCAACGCCCATGCCCGCTTCGACATCGCCGTCCTCGTTGTACGCAACGCCGGCCAACAGCGCTTCTTCGGCAAAGTGCCCAGTACCGTCGTTGAGATACAAAAAGTTCAAGGTCTTGTCGTTCGCTAGGTAGAGGTCGGCGTCGCCGTCGAGATCCACGTCGCCGAAGACCACGCCCAGTTCCTTGCCCTCGGCACTGCCCAACCCGGCGGCGGTCGTGATGTCGGCAAACGTTCCGTCGCCCTCGTTGCGATACAGCACGTCGGCGACCCCATCAAAGGCCTCCGGGCCGCAATAGAGTTGCAGCCCGCTGCCGCCCTCGGCGCAGACGCGGTGATTGGCATAGGAAAAGTTGTGGTAGTTGCCCACGTACAAATCGACAAAACCGTCGCGGTCAATATCGGCAAACGCGGCACTCGTCCCCCAGCCCTCGTCGCCGACTTGGGCTGCGACCGTCACATCGGCAAACGTTCCATCGCCCTCGTTGCGATACAGCACATTGGCCCCGAAGTTAGTCGCGTACAAATCGAGATCACCGTCGTTGTCAATATCGCCGACCGCGCAGCCCATGCCGTAGCCGGTGTCGCCGACACCAGCATGCTCGGTTACATCGGCGAAGGTGCCGTCGCCGCGATTGTGGTAGAGTGCGTTTTGCGGCGCAGGATCGTATTCGGTGCCCGGCACAGCGGCTCCGTTGATTAGATAAATGTCGAGGCGACCGTCGCCATCGGCATCGAAAAAACCGCCACCCGGACCGACCGTTTCAATGACGAATTTCTGGCCGTTGGCTCCATTGACGTGGACGAAGCCGATGCCTGCTTCTTGGGTCGCGTCGTGGAAGCGGGGGTTGGCGTAGAGGGGGAAGGATGAGAGCAGTAGCAGCAGCAAGAAGTTGAGCATTTGGTAGATGAAGGGGTTAGGGAAAACGCTGGTAAAAGTCTCGGCGCGGCAAACATCTTACAAAAGTTACGGTATTCTCGTTGAGTTGAAATCCAAGCCTATAATTGCCGACCCGAACTCGGAAACAATGCTCAAAACCGCTGATTTTGCGGACGTTATTTGCTTTGGTAAGGTCATTCACCCGCTCGATTTGCTCGATCGCCGTCCTAATGCGCTCTTTAATAGCTTGGTCTCGGAGACGTCTAAGATCTCTGGTGAAGCTGTTGCTAAATTCGACTTTCAAATTTTAATACTCAATTTTCTAAAATTTCAAACACTTGCTCTCTAGAAGCACGTCCCGTTTTTTCGCCCTCTTTAATTGCATTCACCAAGGCAATATCTTCGAGAACTTCCAACACTTCTTTCACGTCTTGGACGAATTTTATCGCGAATTCTTTCCTCTTCTTTTCTCTCAACAGCAGGTTGAGATTTTCTCGGGTGGGGTTGCACAGATTTAGATTTTCATCGGCATATCGATACCAAGGATACCATTTGTTTCTTTTACCGCTCATATGCTTCAATCCCCTCGCGAACATGGCGTACGACTCTCTGTATTCCTCTTTGGAACAACGAACCCCAAACCAGATATAGCTTTTCCCCTCCCCAATCTCGAGTGAGCTAGCTTCACTCAACTGATAGTATCGGCGTACACCGCTTTTACCTGTTGGAATAGGTCCAAGAAGCTGTCTAAGTTCGGAAATCTCCGATTCCAGCAATTTCAGATTAAAGTTAATTTCGTCCCAGAGTCTCTTCCTCAGCTCTGACACCACTTCACTCCAAGCATCATGCAAGTCGCGGATGAGCTCGAAATTGTTATCCTCCCGACAAAGCTCCTTTAAGGCGTCCATATATTTCCCCCTGAAATCTGTACGTGTAAGTCTCCGAATAAGCCGTAGATATTGCGCGACCGACTCCCGCAATCCGGGTTCGTCGCCGGCGCGTTTTTGGCAACGTTCTAGCCAAGGAATCAGGTCCTCGTAAGAGATTTTTTCATAATCGAGATCGCCGACACTACCTGAAGTGGGATCGCGGCCATCAAGCGTCAAATATAGCAGATGTATGACGCTGTAACCCTCTGCTGCCAATTTTTTGTAGTACCTCAACAACTGCTCGGGTTGATCCCCGGCGTTAATTTTGTTCTCAATCGCCACCGCCTTTTTGTTAGCGTTGACAATCAGGATGTCAATACGGTCGGATTCTATCTCGACCTTTACATCGCATAGTTCAAAATTCTTTATGCGAACATGCTGCAAGAAGTCCTTCAGGTTTTCTCTAGTTCCATCGCTCGGCTTCTTATAATCAAGCAGTGCATAAAGAAACCGCGAGTGCTGAATCTCGCCTAGGTCTCCACCTTTATTTTGCAGAGCAGAAAATACATTAAAGGGCTCTGGCCGGCCGACCTCATACTTTTTGTAAAGCTGATCCGCTTCTTTTAATAACAACTGATAACTTTTATTATCGTTCATGTCTCATCCTCTCGGGCAATTCTATTCAACCTAACTATGGGCTCTTCCGGCGTCAAAAGTTCCTAGCGGCTCCAACTCCTCGGCGATAACGCGATAGGCCCGCTGTCGGATGGCGGCGGGAAAGTCGTGGCCGCAGTCGGGATGGACCACTTGGAGGGCCTCGCCAGCACCATACAGCGCGTACACCGCTCGGGCTGTTTCAACCACTGAATCGACGCTGCGCCAGCGGAAATTGGAGTCGTCCAAAGGTGCCGAGATAAAGCACGGGCGCGGTGCCAAAGCGGCGATCATATCGTGGAAGTCAAAGGGAAGGTCCGCTAAGTCGTAGTCCTTTAAGCGCGGCATGTAGCGATCGCTGGTCCAGCCGGTAATATCGCCGTCCATGTAATCTCGATAGGAATCGAAGCCGCAACTGGAGACGACAACGGCGAGGCGTGGATCGAAGACCGCGGTATAGATCGAGTTGTGGCCACCTAGCGAGTGGCCGATGGCCGCAAAAAATTCCCCCGCGACAAAGGGCTGTTCGGCCAGTAAATCAAGGCCGCGCATATTGTCCCATATCGCCTTCATAGTCCCCGACTGATAGCCGAGCGCGCGCCAGTCGGGGCGAAAATCGGCCAGCAAGGGATAAGCCGGCGCGAGGGTAACAAAGCCAGCCTCAGCCAGTTCGCTGGCGTACGCGCGGTTGGCCCGCCCCCCCAAACCGACGACCACCTTGTGGCCGCTGCGGTCGTCCGTCGGATGGAGGCAAAGCACGGCCGGAACGGGCGATTCTATAGCGGTGTGGGGAATCAGCAAATAGGCTGGGACCCGACACGCCGGCTCGGAGACATAGGTAATGAGACGGCGGGTATAAGAGCCGCAATCCACTTCCTCATGGACCTCGACATTGAGCGGGACGCGCTTTTCCGGCTCGGGCAGAGGCCCCATGATCTGCTGCATGGCTTGCAAGAGAGCGGGACGTTGAGTTTCCCAAGCATTCCGAGAGGTTGGCGCGGCGGCGCGGCGCAAGCTGGAAAAGGGGATCATAAGCAGTCCTAAGCAGAGTATGAAAATGAGACAGGAGCGAAATTGAGTTGCTTATTTACGGCATCAAAAGTCCCGCAGTGCCACCGGCCAAACCTCGGGCGCAACCGGCGGACGCGGATGGGCAGCCGAAGGGGCGGCACCCCAATAGCGCGCACCGATAAAGCTAAAGGCCGCATACCAAAGCAACGCAACGAGGAGCAAAGTACCCAACGGCCAACGGCCCGCGGCGGACGGACGCATTACCGCCACGCCTGAAGGAACCCGGCGACTGCCCAACAAAAGCACCGCACCCACCACCACATACGCAGCCGCGCCGACCGCCAGCGATGCGCTCGCTCCCAACTCCATGCCCAAAGCTACGGCCCCGACCGAGCCGAGCACCGAAAAGAAGCCGTTGACCGCCCACAGCCAAGGGACGATCCCGGCGCGTTGCGCCCCCCCCAAGCGCAGGCAGGTGGGGAAACAGGTGCCTAGCAACATGCCGAGCGGCGCAACGAGAGCCAGCGTCAACCCGACGCGCCCAGCCAGCGGCCACGCCAACGCCCCAGCGAGCGCATCGTCGAGCAAGAACCCATAGAGATAGGAGACGACGCCGACGCCGACGCCGACCCAGCCCAGCCCCCGAGGATGCGCCAGTGGCCGACACCACCCGCCCACAAGACTGCCCGCCCCGGTGCCCAGCAACAGCCCAAAGAGCGCCACGGCCAGCGTCAAGGTCGGATAACCGAGAAACAGGCTAAAGCGCTGCAAAAGATGGATCTCGACCATCATAAAGCCCGCGCCCAATCCAGCGGCGAACAACGCCCACAGCAACGGCGGCAGTTCAGACGCGCTCCGCACGCGCATACTCGGCACCCCAAGCGGCACTAACATCACCAGCACACACGCCAACAACGCGCCCATTAGCAACCGGGTCAGCTTGGGCTCCAGCCCGCGAGTAGCGTCGTAAAAGAAGGGCCGGTCGTCGGTCGTCGGCGCAATGTCGAGCGCGGATGCAGCGACAAAATCCGCCAAGGTAGCCCCGCGCAACGCCGCCAGCGCCGGCCGCTCATTCTTGCCGGGCGAGAAGTACGCGTCTAAACCCAACTCCTCCATCGCCGCGTGTAGGCGCGCCAAGTGCGCTGCCGTATAGGGCTGCTGCTGCACCAGCAACAAGGGGCGGTGCGCTTCTTGCCGCGCCGGATCGCCGCGCGTGCCGTTGACGACGACGAGGTGGTCGAGGACCGCACCGGGGGCGTAACCGCGCTCTTCCCACAGGGAGCCTAAGGTAGCGACGACGCGCAACATCAGCGCGTGATTATGCACTACGAGGGCCAATCGCCCCCCGTCGGCGAGGTGATCGAGATAGGCGGCAAACGCCTCGCGGGTGAACAGGTAGTTCTCGGAGAGCGCGTACCCCACCAAATCGGCTGCCTCGGCATACACCAAGGGCAGGGCGATCAAATCGTAGCGCGCACGCGAACGCTCCAAGTAGTTGCGGCCATCGCCGATGTGCAATTCCACGCCCGCCAAGTCGTACAAATGACCGTTGTATTCGCCGTAGGAGCGGACCAGCGCGGCGATCGCTGGATTGATCTCGACGGCTTCGATATGCCGCCAGCCGGTCATCAGCGCGTACAGCACGTCAGCACCGCCGCCCGGCCCGATAATCAGGGCGTGCTCGCGGCGCGAAAAGTAATAAGGGAAAAACGCCGCCTCGCGGCGCACGAAAAACAGCCGCCGATAATCCCCGGGGAAGCGAAACATGTACGAGCCAGCTCCGCCATCTACGTACAAGTTCAGGCCCGTGTCGCCCGTGCGATCGACCAAGTCGGTACGCGCGTACGCGCTCCAGTGCGTGGCCTGCACTTCCCCCCGTTGGTGCGCCGCCGCCAAGGCGCGGAACATCGGCTTGTCGGCCGCCTCCGCTAGGGCCGTAAGATCAATGAGTTCGCGTTGTTGGATGCTATAGACGACCAGTCCGGTCGCTAAAACAACGGGCCCGGCCCAGGCCCAGCGGGCCAAAAAGAAAGCCGCAGCCGCGAGCGCAAAGACGCTTGCGCCCAATAGGGCACCAACGCCGCCCAGCCATTCGAGGGCCGGCACTACGTACAGGATGCCGAGCGCGGCACCCACCAAGTCCCAAAAGTAGAGTATTTGGCTCTGTTGGTAACGCGCCCGGAAAGCGAGGGCGAGGAATGCACCAGCGGCAATGAAGGGGAGGCCGCTGACGCCGACCAGCAGCAGCAGGGGCATGCGGGGAAATTGCGCTACGGCAAGCGCACCGCAGATCGCGCTGACACCGCAGCCAGCCGCCCAATAGCCCAAGTGCTCTTCCGCCGTGCGCAGCACCGCACTCAGCGCAGCCCCCAGCCCCAAGCCGCACACGGCTCCTGAGACCACGAGAAACGTGTAGTGATAGTGCTGCAAAAAGGAAAACAGCCGGACGAGGCCAATTTCATAGCCGATGACGGCAGCCGCCACCAACCCCACGCCGAGTTGCCGCCGCCGCTCAGTGCCCACCTTGGGCCTCGCGCTGACGGAGCTTGGCGAGCATCTCTCGCGCCTTGCTGTGTTGGGGATCTGCTTCGATTGCTTGCGTAAACGCCGCCACCGCTCGCTCCTTGTCACCGGCCAACAGGTACGCGTTGCCCAAATTGTAGTGGGCGCGGGCGTAGTGGGGGGCGCGGCGCAATACTTCTTGGTACGCCGCCATGGCTAGCCCCAAGGCGCGGCGGCGGAGATAGATATTGCCCAAATTGTTGCGGGCGTCGAGATGACCCGGTGCCACGGCCAAGGCCGCTTGGTACGCTTGGCTAGCGGCCTCGTAGCGGCCCATCCGCGCATAGACCGCACCCAGCTTGTAATACGCATCCGCATCGTTGGGATTGAGCACTACGGCCGTCTTGTGGGCCAGCAACTTTTCATGCTCCTGCTGCAAGGCGTGGAAATAGTCGAGAAGTTTGCGACCGCGCACCGCCTCACCGCGCCGCAACAATGCCTGACCCAAGTGATAGTACACTTCCGCGCGGTCTGGATCCGCCGCTAAGGCCCGCTGCAAAAGGGGTATGGCCGCGGCGTCCGCGCCCTCCTGCAAGCGCAGGATACCCAGCCGCCCCAAGAGCGCGGCACTATGCGGGGCGTACTCCAACCCCTGCTGCAAAGCGGCGCGCGCGGCATCCGCATCCTCGCGCACCAGCCAAATCTGGGCCGTCAGTTCGCGTGCCTCAGCGTGCGCTGGCTGCACTTGTACCACACGGGCGAGCTGGGCTAGCGCGTCGTCATATTGCGCTTGAACAAAATAGATCCGCGCCAGTTGCAGCATGAGCTCTACTTCCGCGGGCAAAGCGGCGAGGCCCCGACGCAAAACAGCGATGGCCGGACCATAGTCCGTTTGCCGTGCGTGCAAGCCAGCGAGGTTGAAATAGGCTTGGAGATGACGCGGCGACCGTGCGATGGCCCGCTCGTAGCATGGCACGGCCGCGGCCAAACGCTGTTGGCTAAGATGGATGTTGCCCAGCACGTAGTGCGGCTCAGCTAGGGTGCTGTCGAGCGCGATCGCTTCTCTCAGCGCGGCGACCGCTTGTTCTAACGCTCCGCGGTCGGAGTAGAGCTTCCCCAAGCCCACGTAGGCTTGGGCGACGCCCGCGTCGAGTTGCAAGGCGCGGCGATAAGCAACCTCGGCCTCGTCGTACGCGCGCTCGCGCACCAGCGCGGCCGCCAGTTCGATGTGGACATCGGCGACCTCCGGCTGGGCGCGCGCCGCGGCGCGCAACTCGGACAGCGGGGTGGCCGGCGGCAGCGAGGCGCGCGTCTTTTCCGGCAGGACTAAGGGCGCTTGCCGCCAGAATTGCTCCAGATTCTCGGTATCGCGGCCTTGGGGTGCAGCCGGCGCGACCGCTGCATCAGCCGCCTTTGGCGGCGCGACCGCAGCCGGCTCGACGACCCGCAGCACCTGCCCGGCGCTCACATCCGTTAAAACTTGGCGAATGCCCGACGGCCACGCGATCGCCACCTGCTCGGCCTCCTGACTCGGCCCCAACCCGAAAAACATCCGCGCATCGTTTTGCGACAAATAGCTCGCCGCACTGCGCTTTTCCGCCACCAGCGTCCGGCCATCAACGCGCACCACCACGCGCGCACCGTACCCATCGCGGTTACTCGTCCGCCCCTCTAGCATGAGTGCTAAGTAATGCCCCGTTTGGGTGTCGTTGCGCCAAAGCAGGGCGCGCTGCCCAGTGTTGAGCAAGAAAATATCTAGGTCGCCATCGTTGTCGTAATCGGCTACGGCCGAGCCGCGCCCGACCAAATCCCGCGTCGGCGCGGCCACGCCAGCCATTGTGCTCACATCGGTGAAGCGGCCTTGACCATCGTTGAGATACAACTGATCGCTCTGGCCGTACGCGGCCTGCGGGTCAAAGCGGGCGATGTCTTCGTCGATATGACCATTCGCCACGTAGAGATCCGGGTCGCCGTCGTTGTCGGCGTCGAAGAAGTTGATGCCAAAGGCCAGCTTGTCCAAGCTGTTGGCCGCGATACCCGCGGCCAGCGATTCGTCGGCAAACATCCCGCCGCCCGCGTTGTGGTACAGGGTGTTGCTCTCCCATTGGAAATTGGTCATCGCCAAGTCGAAGTCGCCATCGCCGTCGCTGTCGGCCACATCCACGCCCATCGTTCCTTCGGGCTTGCCGCCGATGTTGTACGCTACGCCGGCCACCAGCCCCACTTCGGCAAAATGGGGCCCATCGTTGCGCCAGAGAAAATTGGGCGTGGCGTCGTTGCCCTGAAACAAATCCGGGTCGCCATCGAGATCGAAATCGAAAAACGCGACGCCCAACTCGCGGCCGGTGCGCTTAAGCAGCCCAACCGCTTCTGTCACGTCCACCAAGCGGCCCCCATCGTTGCGATAGAGCGCGTTCCGCTCGCCCGGGTATTCAGTGGGGGCCAAGTGTCGCCGCGGCCAGCGCAGCGTTCCGCCCGCACTCAACTCGCCGCGCTCAAATTCGTAGTGCAGATAATTCGCCACGTACAGGTCTAAGTCGCCGTCGAGATCGAAATCGGCAAACGACGATCCCGTCGACCACCGCTCGTCCGCCCCGATCCCAACCGCCGCCGTCACATCCGCAAAAGCCCACGCCCGCGCCGGCCCTTCGTTGCGATAGAGTCGGTTGCGGCCAAAGTTGGCGACGAAGAGGTCGGCATCGCCGTCGTTGTCATAGTCCCCGGCCGATGCGCCCATACCGTAGCCGGCGTCCGCCACCCCGAGGCTTGCACCGATCTCGGCAAAGTGCCCGCGGTCGTTGCGATACAGCGCGTTTTGCGGCGGCCGCGCCGAGACGTAGCCGGGCAAATCCGCCCCATTCACCGCGTACAAATCCATCCACCCGTCGCGGTTGTAATCGAAAAACGCCGCGCCAGAACCAATCGTCTCCACCCCGTATTTGCGCCCGGACCGGCCGCTGGTATGGACAAAATCGATGCCTGCTTCCGCGGTCGCATCGACAAAGCGCACGACGGGCGCGGGCGGCGGCTCGCTCGCAGTACAGCCGCATACTAAGGCGACGATGGACGTTGAAAGTCTGCGTGGGATCATTTGGGTTGATGCAGCATTACTTCCTGCCTACAATAACATAAATTTGCACCGCACCACGCCCTAAATAATAATTCCCACCTAGGAGGCTTTCTTGCGGCATTGTTTTTTCTCGTCGTTCACTATTTTACTCCTCGCCTGTTCCTCCCCTGAACCAACGCCCAGCCCAGACGTACTCGCCCGAGTCGGCACCGTCGCCATCGAGCGCGGCCGTGTCGAGCGCGCGGCCGCACGGCTCTTTCCCAAAAACGCCCCGGGCGACCTCGAGCGCCAAGCCCTCGAGCGACTCATCGACATTGAGATCTTGCTGTTGGCCGCCCGCCAAGCAGGTCTGGAAAACGACTTCCAAGTCACCAGCAAAGTCGCGCAACGACAACAGGAACTCATCCTCGAAGAAATGTACCGTCGCGGCGTGGTCGCGGTCGCCGAGGACATAAGCCGCGACGCGGCTCGCCAGTACTTTGAGCAGCACCGCATCGGCCAGCAGCGCCGCCTGAGCCGGATTCTCGCCCGAGGGCCAGCCGCCATCGACCACGTACTCGCCCGGCTGCGCGGTCCCGACAGCTTTGCCACAGTGGCGAGCGAACTCTCCGACGACGGCAACACCGCCCAGCAAGGCGGCGATCTCGGCTGGAAGAGCCGCCTCGATTTCAAAAACTACGTGCTGCGCCGCCAGATATTCGGCGCTCAACTGGGCGAGATCATCGGTCCCGTGCAGGAGCCAGACGGCTTCTCGGTCTTCGTCGTCACCGACGAGCGCGAAGTGCCCTTCGCCGAGATGGCCCCGGCCGTTGTCGCGGCCATGCAGGAGCAGAAACACGCCATCGCCACCTTTGAATTCCTCGAAGGGCTAGCCAACCGCGCCGACATCGCGGAACGGCGCGAGACTTTCGACTTGCTCTTGGCCCGGCTCAGGGCAGCCGGCGAACAAATGCCCACGTTCAAAAAAGGGGAGACCGCGCTCGTACTGCTCGAACTCGATGGCGAGCCGTGGACGCTGAACAACTTCATGGCGGCCATGACCAGCGAGCGCAACCCGGCCGAGATCCGCGAATTGGACGACTTGCGCCGCTTTGCCCGTCGCCTCTACGCGCTCAAGGTCCTGCTGCCGCGCCACGCCCGCGAAATAGGCATCCACGAGGCCGAGCGCGTCGCCAAAGGCATTGAGAGCACCCGCCGCCAAGCACTTATCGAGCGCATCCGCCAAGTCAGAGTGCTCGAAACGCTCAACCCGTCCAAAGACGAAATTCGCGCGT
Source organism: Candidatus Latescibacterota bacterium (assembly GCA_965116045.1). Lineage (GTDB taxonomy): Bacteria > Latescibacterota > UBA2968 > UBA8231 > UBA8231. The sequence continues at coordinate 1,611,265 of OZ220478.1, forward strand.
ACTACGAGGCAAACAAGGAGCTCTACGTGCGGGCGGAGCGGATCTCGATTCTCGAAATCCTCGTCGATACCCGCGCCCAAGCCGACTCGCTGTTGGTCGCCATTGAACGCGGCGGCGACTTCGGCGAGCTGGCCCGCCGCTACTCGCGGCGCAGCACCCGCATCCGTCGCGCCGAAGGGCGCATTCAGCTTTTGCGCCCCGACAAGTACGGCAATTTAGGTTGGGAGGCCAAAGACGCCGAAGTCGGCCAGATCGTCGGCCCGGTCAAGACCGAGCAGGGCTTTACGGTCTTCAAGGTGCTCAACAAGGTGGCTGGGCACCAACAGAGCTTGGACGAGGTTTGGGGCCGCGTGCGCGCCCACTTGCTCCAAGACCTGACCCAAGATCGCTTCGATGCGTTGCTAGTCAAGCTCAGAGATCAGTACGCCGACCAAGTCCACATCTACGAGGACCGGCTGCTCTAGGTGCGGCGGGGACGCTGCTTCAAGGGTACAGATCGTCCCCGCCAAACCGCATCTTCCCCTTTGAAGCATCCGCGAAGTACTGCTCTACTTTCTCCCGCGAGCGCGGAAAATACCGACTCAATTCTTCCACGACCGCTTGCACTTGCCCCGCGTCCTCTCCCATATCGAGCAAGAGCCGCGCGTACAAAAAGAGCAACTGCAAGTTGCGCCGGTCCACATCCATCGCCTTCTCCAGATGCGCCCGAGCCTCCGCCAACCGCCCCTCTTCGGCTAGGGCAGTGCCCATCAGCAGATTGGCTTCGGCACCCTCTGGGTACAGCGCGAGCAACACCTGTGCTAGCTCTTGCAAAGACGTGCCTTTGAGCTGCGGTTGCCCCCGGGTGTGCGTGCGTTCCAAAAGGTGCCCGTACTGGGCCGTGCGCTGCCGTTCAAACAAGGCTAATACAACACCGACCGCCGCGACGACCAAAAGCAACTTAAGCGAGCGCAAGTATCGCATGTGGATTTCCTTCGCCGGAAGGCCGCAACCTGCCGGTCCATTTCAGCGCACGAGGGTCATCCGCGCTAGGTAGCGCACACCACCCATCTGCGCCGCGACGAGATATACGCCGCTGGCCGCCGCTCGCCCCCCCGCGTCGCGCCCATCCCACGCTAGCTGATAGATACCGGCTGGCCGGTAGCCGCGAAAGAGCCGCCGCACCGTCTGACCCAAGATATTGTACACCTCGACCTCGACTTCGCCCGCTTGCGGTAGGGCCACTGAGATCGCAGTGGAGGCGTTGAAGGGATTGGGAAAATTGAACACCCGCACGGCCACCGGTCGAGCCGCTGGCGCGGGAACCGACATCACGAGACCGGCCGCGGCCGCCAATTCCAAGCCAGGCGGTATCAGCCCGCTGGGCACGCGCGCTGGCACGTGAACCGCTATCGTCGAATCGGTCAGAGCGTGCATGAAGGCCAGCAGATCTTGCTTCTCGGCAGCACTCAGGTTTAGCGGCACTAGTTCGGGATCGATATTCTCGGCGGGGATGGCGGTTTCGTCGCCGCCGCCGCGGTCGTAGAACTCAATAACATCCTCCAAGGTCGCAAGAGCACCGTCGTGCATGTAGGGGGCTGTCTGGGCGATTTGGCGCAAACCCACCACGCGGAAAGCACCGATGTCGCGGGGATTGCCCGAGTTGAGAAAGCGGCCTTCATCTCTCCCGGTCGGGCGCGGCGTACCGGTATTAGTCGTCGCCGAGGCCCGGCCCGGCCCAATCTGTTCGACGCCTTGGGCGCGGAAACTCGAATCCGTAAACAGCGGGCCGCTGTGGCAGTTGACGCAGCGCGCCTTGGTGTGGAACAGTTCAAGCCCGCGCTTTTGCGCCGATGTCAGCGCTGCGTCGTCGCCGGCCACGTAGCGATCGTACGCAGTGTTGACCGTGTTTTGCTCGCGCTCAAACGCGGCAATGGCCCGGCCAAAGGTCGAGCGCGTGATGACCGACTGCAAGGGCGTTGGATCGTGGGCGCAGCCGAGGCGCGGCAACTGCCGGGCCACCGAGTCGGCTTCGGCCGGGAAGGCTTGCTCAAAAAGCGCGACGTATTCGGCGATCCCCCGCAGCCGCGCCAACACGCTATCGACGGCCATCTCGCGCTCATAAGCGTCGCCGCGCAGCTCGACGCGCACGATGAGCGGCCGCAACGCTTGGGCCTCCAGCCCGCGATCTTTGCCATCCCACAGCATGAAGCCCTTGGTCGAAGGCAAGCCAGACTCGTCGCCGTTGTAACCGACGTTAAAGAGCGTCATGGTGTGTCGCGGCTCGGTAATCACGGTATCGCCGGTGATAGCTGAACGCCCCGTCACCCGATCTGGCCCCAAGCCCTGGCCGCCGACGCCCACCGCCAGAGGGAGCCCATCGGCCAGACCAAAGGTCGGCAGGTGGCAGGTGCCGCAGGCCGTGTCCTTTTCTCCGCTGAGAATGGGGTCAAAAAATAGCAAGCGGCCCAACTCGACGCGCTCGGGGTTGTAGGGGTTGTTTTCGGGGTAGGGCACGGGCGGCAGCGGCTGGAGGCCGAAGCGCTGCCGCAGGTCGTCTTCCTGTCCCGCTGCGCTGACGGCACTGGCGAGCAAAGTCAGCAGCGCAGTGCTGGCTAGATAGCTCAGTCTGTTCATTTTGTCCTCCCTTTGGGCCGAGCCAGCGGAACGCTCTTTATCGCGCCCCACGTCTTGCGGTGCAGCACCGTACCCATGCCTAAGTCGGCACTGCTAGCAGCACAGCGGAACCCCACGTCCGGGCCTTTGAAATCGGGTGCATCCCGCGCTCGATAGGTAGGCCGCACGTGGCTGGCGTCAACCGCATACGAGCCGCCGCGCACGGCCTTGACGACGCCTTCATCCGGCCCTTGGGGATTGATGTCTGGGCCAACGGCGTAGTAGCTCGGATGGTACCAGTCGTTGGTCCATTCAAAGACATTGCCCACCATGTCGTAGGCACCAAAGGGGCTGGCACCGTCTCGCGTTTGGTAGCCATCTCTGTTGGAACCGTCGAAAAAGCCGACGGGGTTCGTGCCGAGGATGGCCCCGAAGCCGCGCTCAAAGGGATCGTTGCTCTGGAAGTAATTGGCGCGAAAGGCATCAAGGCCATCGCCCCAAGGATACTTGCGGCCATCGTCGCAGCGCGCGGCGCGTTCCCATTCGGCCTCTGTGGGCAATCGCTTGCCAGCCCACCCGCAGAAGCCCACAGCGTCGTACCACGTCACCAGTGTAATGGGGTGATTTTGCCGCGCAGCCGTATTCTGCAAGGTCCACTCCGGGAGCGCCGCACCGGTGTCGCGCTGGTACTCTCCCCATTCCGCCACTGTGACCTCGTATTTGTCAATCAGGTACGCGTCGAGGTAAACCTCGCGCACGGGCTGCTCGTCAAAGGCTTCGCCTTCCATGCCCCGGGGAAAATATCCGGCTGGCACTAGGACCATAGTAGTGGGCCAACCCGTGGGCAGCGGGACGCTCCGCTCGACTTTTTCGTGCTGGGCGCAGACCGGCAGGGCAATCAGCGCACAGAGGGCAATTCGACCGATCATATTGGTACATTCTCCTGCGAGGATTTGGTTTGGACTATGTTATTGTAAGATATAAACGGTTTCCAGCCTACGGACAGCCTGTGGCCTTGTTTCGCCTCGCAGGTATTATTAGCATACATAGCTCAAGCAATTGGGATTTCCCTCCCTCTGCGGTCCGTGCGCGAAAGTAGGTATTTATGGTTTTTCGCATAGCCCTCGCGGCCTTGATCTTGGGCAGCTACCCGCTAGCAGCCGATCAGTTGCGCTACGACTCAGTGCGCGATTGGCGTCAATGGCACTTGCCCCTAGGCGCGGTGGAATTGACCTCGTCTGGTACAGTCCAACTCAAAAAAATCGAGAAGGGGATCGACGCCGTCCGCAATCTAGACGCCTTCGGCGGTGGCATCCGCAACGCCGGCTCCAACCGCAACACCGCCCGTTTGGCCATCGACGGCAATCCAGCGACCGGCTGGGCACCCGACCCAGCGGCCGATCCAGACGAGTGGTTTGTCGAGATCGACTTGGGCCGTGCGGTCTCGGCCAAAAGCGTCACTTTGGTATTCGACGCGGCCGCGCCGCCCTTTGAACTTTTCGACCTCCTGCTTTCGACCGGCGAGCCGGAGACCGACTTTATCGCCGCGCCGATTGAAGGCTCCTTGGTCTATCGCGTCAAAGATCGCATCAAGGAAAACACCCACCATCGGGTGACGTACCAAATAGAACAAATCGACGAAGAGCCAATCCAATTCATCCGCTTTGAGCCACTGCTCATAGTGCCCAACGCCCGCCTCGCCGAGGTCGAAGTCGAGACCATTGGCGACAACATTGCCCTCGGGCTGCTGGAGCGCGGCGGAGCGGTCGATGTCAACATTGATCTCGCTAGCAACGACTCGCAGCCGCTCGGCAAGGCGAGAGCACTCTTCGACGGCGATTTGTACGAGCGCTGGCGGGCGGGCAGAGCCTCTAGGGGCCCAGTCGACATTCTCGCCCACATGGTTCTCGATTTAGGCGCGGTCTATTGGGTTGATCAAACGCGGATTATCGGCGGCGTGGTCGTGCGCTCTGGCTTTGGCGGCGGCATTACCACTAGCCACTACATTTCGCGCCGGCGCTGGGACTTCCGCTTCTACGAGTTTATGACCTCGGACGGCTCGCTTTCGCCCGACGGCACTCGCCTGTGGACCAAGCACTTTTCCGGTGCCTCGCCTGGGAGTCAGACCTATAAGGGCCTAGTCGATCACCATTTCGATCTGCGGCCGACGCGCTTTGTCCGCATCTTCTGGAAGTACTGGGACACCAGTTGCTATTCCTTTCAGCGGCTCGGCGAGGAAGGGGGCATCAACAAAGTCCCCGGCTGCAGCGCGGGCGGCACGACCGACGAGATTCAAATTTTCGGCGAAGGGTTTCCGTCAGAGGTCGATTTCCGCTCGCCCCTGATCGACTTGGGCACCGGCAGGAATCTCAACTCCGTGGAGTGGAGCGGCGACGAGCCGCCCGGTACGCGCATCGAGATTCGCACCCGTACCGGCAACGAAGTCTTGGAGACCTACACGTACCACGACAAAAATGGCAAGGAAGTTACCGAGCGGAAGTACAACAAGCTCATTCCCAGCTTCAAGGGGCCAATCGACACCACCCTCGCCGCCGGCGGCGACTGGAGTGCGTGGAGCCGCATTTACAGCTTCTCGGGCGAGGCTTTTCTCTCGCCCTCGCCGCGCCGCTACCTCGAAATCGACGTGCGCATGACCTCAGATTCGCCGGCTGCAGGCGCTTCTCTCGACCAATTGGCCGTCAATTTCACTCAGCCGCTCGCTGGCCGCGTACTCGGCGAAATTTCTCCGCAGCAGGCCCTGCCCGGGATGCCGACGGAGTTTACTTATTACTTGCGCCCCGAAAGCACCAGCGGCTTTGACCGCCTCGCCGTAGAGTCGGACGCGCCCGTGCATTTTGTCGACATCTCGCACAATGGCACCACACTCGGCGTACAAATGGACACCACCGCAAGCGGTTTCCTCGTCCATCTACCCGACCGCATCCGCACCGATCAACTCATTGAGCTAAAATTTCAATCTTCTGTATTTAGGCAATCGACGCGCTTCGACGTCTTCTTGCAGGACAGCCGCCAAGACGCGAGCGTGCGCCAGCGCGTGGACCCGGGCGACGCCACCGACCAGATTGCGAGCAACACTAACGTCGTCAGTTTGCCGGTCTCTCGGGCATTACTCGCCAATATGTCCTTCTCCGCCAAGGCGATTACCCCCAATGGCGACGGGGTCAACGACGAACTGACGCTGGAGATCGCGCTGGTCAATGTGCTAGCACCGCGCCTCCTGCGTTTGCGCCTATACGACCTCGGCGGTCGTCCGGTGTACGATCGCAGCCAAGACAGCCGCGCCGGCCTGTACCAGCTCGTTTGGGATGGCCGCGACAGCCGCGGTGATCGGGTGGCCCCGGGCCTATACGTGCTCGAAGTCCTCGTCGAGGGCGATGCCGGCGACGAGAAAGCGCAAGCGCTCATTTCCGTAGCTTACTAGTGCGTTCGCGGGCAAAAAAATCTTGACAGCCAAATACATATTTATTTGTTTGTTCCACGCATTATTGATTGATAATGAACAGAAATTGCCCATGAAAGGAGGTTTGAAGTACCGATCACTGCACTTTTGAGCCATCTCGTAACTCCGCCCGCTACCTAATAGCGGGCTTCTTCCTTCAACCTTATTACGGACAGAAATTTTCCAAGGAGGATCTAACAATGCGTAAAGTCCTAGCTTTGACTTTAGGCGTATCGCTCGTCGCCAGTGCTGCTTTCGCGCAGGAGCCGGCTGAAGTACCGCTCTATTTTGCCGTGGGCATTCCCAGCGACCACCTGCCCACCATTGACGGCGACAATTCCGACTGGGCTTGGGTCGATCGCAGCTTTGAGGTTACTATTGACGACATGAGTCCGCTGACCGGCGGTGCCGACGACGCCGATGACCTGTTCATCGATCTAATCATCGGCTGGAGCGACGCCAACAACCGCGTCAGCGCCATGATTCACGTCCACGACGACTTCCTGATCGTCGACAAGAACCCCACCTGCACTTTCCGCGACGACAACTGCGAAGTGCATTTCGATCCCGACAACCAAGGCGGTGGCCCGTACTCAGCACCCGAAGACCAAGACTTGCAGCCAGCCTACCAGATGTGCCTGAGCTTCTCCGAGCAGTTCTCGCGTGTCCAGATGTACAACGGCGCGCTGGGCAATTTCGAGCAGGACGCCCTGAACTTCTGGTGGACCCACACCGACTTCGTCGAGGCCGGTCACGTCAATCAAGGTCAAGAGTACTACTACGAGTTCAGCGCCGAATTGATGGATCCGATCTCGATCAGCGGCGGCCCGGACGCCAGCACGGTGTGGACGCTCGCAGCCGAGCAGACCATCGGCATGTCGATCTCGGTTGACGACGCCGACGAAGGTCTCAACGCCAATGGCAACGACCCGCTCACCGAGGATTGCTGCGAAAACGGGTTCTACTGGCAGGCTCAGTACAGCATGGCCGAGCAGTTCATGAACACCGGCGGCATGCCCGATATCTTCCTGACGGCGATCGCAGAAGCCACGGCGGTCGAGGCCAGCTCTTGGGGTCAGATCAAGTCGCTAGTAGGCGAAGAGCTCTAAACAGACTTTATCAGTCTTCGCTTTAAGTAAGTTCATCAAGGGGAGGGGGAATGGATTCCCCTCCCCTTATTTTTTCTGCGGGGGCGAGAGGCGACACGCGCTATGTTCAAATGGCAATTTAGGCTACTCGTATAAGACAAGCACAAAAGCCGTCCATCACTTACACTATGCTCAAAAGCTATCTACACATCGCCGTCCGCCATCTGACCCGTCATTGGTTCTATGCGCTAATCAATATCGGCGGCTTAGCGGTTGGACTAGCGGGCTGTATGCTCATGGCCATTTGGGTTCTCGGCCAACTGGAGACTGACCGGTTTCACGAGCACGGCGAGCGCATCTATCGCGTCGTCACCCGAGGTGAGAAAGCTGCTCGCCCGACGACGCCTGCCGTCCTTGGCACCAGCCTTCAGCGCGAGAGCACTGAAGTGGAAGCCGTAGTGCGTCTGCTGAATGTGGATAACCCGGTGCCGCTCGTCAGCCACGGCGAGAAGCGTTTCTACGAGGATGCCTTTCTCTTCGCCGATCCAGAGATTCTGGAAGTCTTCACCCTACCCTTTGTTGCTGGCGATGCCGCGACTGCTCTCGACGAGCCGTTTAGCGTCCTCCTGTCCGAGTCTGCGGCGCACAAGCTGTTCGGCGACGCCGATCCCATGGGGCAAATCATCCGCTTCAAGGATCATCTCGATCTGACAGTGACTGGGATTCTGCGCGATCTGCCCGAGCAGTCGCACCTGCGGATCGAGTTCCTTGCCTCCTTTGCCACGGTGGAACGCTGGCTGGGATCGACCGCAGTGAGCGACTGGCGGCGCAGCATGTACCGCACGTATCTGCTGTTGCGTCCCGGCGTTGAGCAGCATTCGTTGAATGGTCTGCTCGAACAGCTTTGGCAAGAACACTTCGGCATTGACGATCGCGGCCACTGGGAGTTACAGGCGCTCCAGCGGATTCATCTCTATTCGCGGGAGGATCTGGGCATCGCCGGAGATGGGGACATCCGCGAGGTGATCATCTTGACGACGATCACGTGCTTGGTCTTGCTCGTCGCCTGCCTCAACTACGCCAATCTGGGAACGGCCTTGGCTGCACAGCGGATGCGCGAGATTGGGTTGCGGCTGTCGATGGGCGCTAGTCGCAGTCAACTGGCACGGCAGTTCCTGATCGAGTCGGTCGTGGTGACCTCCTTAGCTTTTGCTATCGCCGTGATCTTGGCCGACACCTTGGCTCCACACGTGACGCGCTTCGGCGGGATGGAGTTTGCTTTGGCGTACTCCGATCCAAAGGTACTGGTCTTGATGGCGTCGATCTTTCTCTTCGCAACAGTCCTGTCAGGCGGCTATCCCGCCTTTTGCCTCGCTCGGATCGCGCCAGTGCGGGCTTTGGCGGGGAGTGGAGCCGTCGGCAGCAAAAGAGGGCGCTTAGGGATGGTGACAGCGCAGTTTGTCGTCTCCGTGGGCCTGCTCTGTGCAACGGCGATCGCTCAGCAGCAATTGGCCTTTATCGAGGACGCAGAACTTGGCATTGAGACCGAGCAGGTCTTGGTCGTGCCGATTCGCAACCAGTCGATGCGGAGCAACCCGCAGGCGGTGAAGGCGCGGTTGGGCCAGTTACCGGAGATCGCCTCAGTGAGCGCGGCCGCTTTGTTTCCGGGCGGGCCGGTGGGCAAAAGCAGCATCCAGTCGCGTCGTGCGGAGGCCGATGCCGTGAACGTTGATTTGCTGTGGGTCGATGCCGGAGCGACGGAAACCCTCGGCATGACCCTAGCAGCAGGCGACGGATTTACTGAGAACATGGAGCCGCACAATGGGTACTTCGTCCTCTCGCAGGCGGCGGTGCAGGCACTGGGATGGGAGTCGGCCGAGGCTGCTATTGGCCGGACTTTGGCGATGGGGCAAGCGGGGGGCACGGGCGTCTCACCTGAAGGCACGGTCGTCGGCGTGGTTGAGGATTTCCACTCGGGATCGCTGCGGCGTGGTATCCAGCCAGTCGTCATGCAGCTATGGCCGTGGCACAACTACCTGCTCATTCGCTTCCGCGCCCATGACCTACAAAACATCGTACCGCAAGTCGAAGCGGTAATGACAGAGTTGGATCCCGTCCATCCTTTTGAGTATTCCCTCCTCAACGACCGCTTTGCTGCTATGTACCGCAGGGATGAAAGCCTGGGGACGCTGTTTGCCGGCTTTGGCGGGCTGTCTCTGTTCATCGCCTGCATGGGGATGTTTGGTCTCGCTTCCTTTGCCGTGGAGCGGCGGCGCATGGAGTTCGGCGTCCGCAAGGCATTGGGTGCTACCGGGGTAAAAATTGGCCTCCTCCTCGCCGGCGAGTTTACGCGCTTGGTGCTAGTGGCCAGCTTGCTCGCCTGCCCGATCGCTTACTTTGGCATGGCTGGGTGGATGGAGCAGTTCAGCGAGCGAACCGAGGTCGGTGCCGGTCCGTTCGTGGCGGCGGTTGCCGCTGCCTTGGTCGCCGCTTGGGTGAGTGTGGCATATCATGCCGTCAGGACGAGTCGGATCAATCCAATAGAAGTGATACGCTGTAGATGACGGTTGTGCTACTTTTTTACATAAACGTAAAAGGGAAAAGCCAGCGTTACTTTTTGAGAGGCGACACGCGCTATGTTCAAATGGCAATTTAGGCTGTTGGTCTGCATTCTATTGAGTGTTAAGGCGGCTGGTGCCGTGGAGGTGTGGACCGCGGGAGGCTCTGGCTCTGCATGGAGCGATGTCGGCGAACTGACCGGACTCACCACCGACGCCTCGGTTCTGCTCCCTGCCGTGGTGGACTCGACCACCAATGCCGTCGAAATTCTCACCCTGAAGCGACGAGGGGGCAACATTTCCTCACCGCAGTCGCGCGAAGATCTGACCGGCCTGCTCACCGACGGCAATGCCGAGACCTTCTGGCGCGTCACCCGCGAGCGACGCCCCGACGGCACTTCCATGCTCATCGACTTAGGCGCGATCTTGCCCATCAACCGCATCCGCTTTCAGGGCAACCCCGACATCTTTCTCCGCGCCTATGAGCTTTTTGTCCACGATGGCAACCCCGCCCAACTGAGAGAAGACCTGCCGATCGCCTTTATCAATCAAGTCAGTGCCAATCTCGAACAAAGCGAATCGGATATCGACGTGCGCATTCCCCTCCAATTCGCGCGCTTTCTCCGCCTAATCAGCCGCTCGGGCCAAGAATTTATCATCGAGGAAGTCGAGGTCTTTGGCGATGGCTTCGCGCCCACCGGCAGTTATCTCTCCACCGTCATCGACCTCGGCGAGGCCGCCAACTTTGGTCAGATTCGCCTCCAGACCCGCTCCGACCCTTTGACTAACGTGGTATTGCAGACGCGGACAGGCACGGTGCCCGACCCCAAAATTTACTATCGCAAAACCGAGGTCTTTGAGGGCGAGGATCGGCAGGAAGAACCCATCTTGCCGATAGGCGCGCCCGAGGCGGCCGACGAGTACGACGATCTGACCTCGTCCAATAAGGGGGCGATCATCGACAACATCGACGAGTGGAGTCCTTGGTCGGCACCATACGAGGACTTCTTTGGCGATCTACTCTCGCCGGGCAACCGCCGCTACGTCCAATTCCGCCTGTTGTTTTCGTCCGAGGACGCGCGCCAATCGGCCTTTGTCGATTCGTTCTCCTTTGACTATTCGATCCCAACACTGGCCGAAAAACTGACGGCCGAAATCACGCCAGCTACGGTCACGCTCGGCGAGCGCAATGGCTTCGACTACTACATTCGCTCGACTTTCGGCGCGGCCAACAATGGATTCGACCGAGTGGAAATCCGCACGCCTTTCAAAGCGACGGTCAACAGCGTCGAGCTAGACGGGATCCCTATATCTTTTATCGAGGAGGACGCGCAAGACGAGAGCCGGCTGGCCATCCAACTGACCGATGACCGAGTGGCCGAATCGGGTCAGCTTTTGCGCATCCATTTCGAGGCCATGGTAACGGTCTATGGCACCACTTTTTTCGCCAAGGTTTTCGATAGCCAGACCGGCGAACTCGGCCAAGACGTGGTGGCCGGCGACGCCACCCCCGAAGCCCCAGCCGATCGCCTGTCTATCCAAGGCGCGTTGCGCCAAGAACTCGTCCTCGAATTGGCGGCGGCTCCGCCGATATTTAGTCCCAACGGCGATGGGGTCAACGACCAGTTACAGGTGTCCTACATCTTGCTGCGTGCGCTCTCGCAGGTGCCCGCCGATCTAATTGTGTACGATCTCGCCGGTCGCCCGGTGCGGCACCTGCAAAAAAGCGGGGCGCTCAACGGGCCACAGCACGCAACTTGGGACGGCTCGGACGCGAGCGGCGCCATGGTGCCCCCTGGCCTCTACATCTTGCGGCTTTCCATTGATACGGATACGGGCTCTGAAGAGCGGTCGCTGCTAGTGGGGCTGGCGTACTGAGCGCGGCCTACTTAGCAAAGTGAGCATGGCTATGACAATCACTCGCGCATTCGGTCTCGCTGTAGCGTTGAGCAGTTTCGCCTTTGGCGAGCGCGTTTCGTTTGACACCCGCTCTGCTTGGCGAGAATGGACGCACCCGGTCGGCGCCTTAGAACTCCAAGCGACCGGCCGTATCCAACCCATATCTGTGCGCAAAAACATCGACGCCGTGCGCAATGCCGAGCACTTTGGCGGCGGCATCCGCCGGGTCGGCAGCAACGCCCGCGACGCGAGCCGCATCATGGATGGCAATCCGGCGACTAGCTGGTCGCCCGACCCGGCCGACGGCCTTGACAACGCCTATATCGAACTCGACTTGGGCCGCTTGGTAACCTCGGACGAAATCGTCCTAACATTCGACCAGTCCGCGCCGCCCTTTGAGTTTTTCACCATCCTGCTGTCGAGCGGCGAAAAGTTCTTTACCAATGCCCTAGTGCCCGTCGAAGGCACCTTGGGCTACGGTCTCTCCAAAGCCATTGGCTTCAACGAGAGCCACGAACTCGTGCTCGATCCCCGCCAGCGCACCTTGGGCACCTCCGGCTCAGACGACCTGGGCAACGACTCGGGCGATGACCCGGCTGGCGAGTTCAAGGAATTCTCAGGTCTGGTGCGCATCATTCGCATCGAGCTGTCCAAGTTTGTCGAGGGAGCTGGCTTGGCCGAGATTTCGGTTTCCACCATCGGCGACAACATCGCCCTCGGGCTCATTGAGCGCGGCGGCAACATCGAACTCATCACCGACTTGCAAGCCGTGCTCTCCGGCGGCGAGAATATGGTAGACGGCGATATTGTCACCAATTGGGGCATGCAGACTTACCACCAGACCCAGACCGGCTTCGACATCTTCAATCGCATCATCTTCGATCTAGGGGCCCATTACTGGATCGACCAGATTCGCATCATCGGCGAGCCAGCCGGCGCCCCATCGCGGATGCGCAGCCGCTACGCCAACTTCTTCTGGTACCAGCTTCTCGCTTCCAACGGCTCGATCTCCCCGGACGGCACCCTAAATTTCCACGAGATCGCCTTTGTCGACGACAGCCCGCTGAATGAGACGGCGATCCGCAACTTCAACCACCAATTCGACTTGCAGAAAATTCGCTACATCAAGCAGTATTTTCCCTCCTCCCGCCACGGCGGCGAGCGCGCCGGCACCCACGGCCACTACCGCCTCTTCGCTCTGATTAGCGAGTTTCAGATCTACGGCGAGGGATTTCCCGCCGAAGTGCAGCTAACCTCGCCGATTCTCGATCTCGGCGCAGCCAAGGCCCTGACCTCGGTCGAGTGGGACGCCGCGGTGCCGCCCAACACGCGCATCGAGGTTCGCAGCCGCACCGGCAATGAAGTGGCCGAGAACATTCACTATTTCGACAAAAAGGGCAAAGAGATCACCGAGCGAAAGTGGAACAAGACGCCTTCGAGTTTGCGCGGGCCGACCAAAACCACGATCTCCGTCGGCTCGGACTGGAGCGTCTGGAGCGATCCGTACGTGACTTCGGGAGCACTCTTTAACTCGCCCTCACCGCGCCGCTATGCCCAACTCGACCTGCGTCTGACTTCCGACGATCCCAACGCGGCACCGTCGATCAATGCCCTGCATCTGAATATGGAAAATCCCATTGCCCTCGAAACGCGCGCCGAGGTATTTCCCAGCCAAGTCGAACCGGGCGTCAAAAAGGACTTTACGTACTTCGTCCTGCCCATTTTTGGCGGGCGCTCGCAGGGCTTTGACCGCCTGACCATGACCGCATCCGTGCCCATTGATTTCACCAGTCTAACGCTGGGGGCCGAGCCGGTGGAGGTCGCCGTCTCCCCCATCGCCGAGGGGTTTGTCGTCGATCTACCGACCACGGTTCGTCGCTCGGAGCTAATCGAGCTTTCGTTCAGCAGCACCATTTACCAAAACCAGACGCGCTTCGACCTTTTCCTCGGCAACAGCAATCTCGACGCTGAGGTGCGCCAGCTCGTCGACCAAGGCGATGCCAAAGCCGATGTGCCGAGCGAATCCGTCTCCGTGCAACTGCCGATCAACGACCTCTTGCTAGCCAATATCGCCCTTTCGACGGCTGTATTGACGCCCAATGGCGATGGGATCGGCGACGAGCTAGCCATTGAATTCGACGCGCTCAAACTGGTGACGCCGCGGCCCATTCGGGTCCGCATCTACGACTTGGCTGGCCGCAACGTGCGCACACTCGACAGCGGCGATGGGCTGGCTCAGCGCTATCGCTTCAATTGGGATGGCCGCGACGGCACGGGTGCGCTCGTGAGTCCAGGTACCTATTTAGTGCAAATCGAGGTGGCCGGCGACTCCCAGACCGAGACCGTGCAGCGGATCGTGCCGGTGGCCTATTGAAGGGGACTGCTTTTGCCACTCTACAGCAAAAAGGAACAGCGATGACCCGTGTCGCACTCGCATTAGCCTGTCTAGCGATGGGATACAGCACTCCGGTCGCAGCCGCCGAACGGCTCAAAATCGGCGGCGACGGCCTAGAGTGGGAGAGCAACTCGCTCGTCTTCAACGCCCTTGAAGTCACCGACGAGGGGGGCCTCTCGCCGCTGGAAGCCGACCCCGAAGAAAATATCCTGCCGCGCATCAAGGAACTCGGCGGCAGCGCGACCACCTCAGTGCGCACGGCCGCGGCGCGTTCCAATCAGATAATCAACGAACTCATCGACGGCTCCCACACCACGGGTTGGCGCGTGTACACCAATCCCAACGGCGCCGAGCTCGAAGTCGATATGGGGGCCATCTTCGTCCTCCATCGCCTCTATTTTCGCCGCGGCGTCCTCAACGACGACGAGCGTTCGCTGCGCGGCTACGAGTTCTACGCCAACGACGGCGATTCGCTCAACTTCATCGGCGGCAATCCCGTGTACGCGCTCATAGCACAAGACCGCTCGCACGGTCAGCCCGAGCTCGATCTGAGCTTTCCGCCGACCAAGGTGCGTTTTTTTAGGCTGCGCAGCACCGGCGAGCGCGGCTTCCAGATGGGAGATCTTGAAGTTTTTGGCGTGGGCGTCACGCCCTTTGCCCAGTACATATCGCAAGTGATTGACCTCGGCGAGGCAGCCAACTTCGGGCCGGTTGATGTGTACAGCCGCATCAACGGCACCGCGCAAGCCCAGTTCAGCACCAAAACCGGCTTCGTCGCCACAGACTCGCTCTACTTCCGCCAGACGGGCATTCCCGGGGAATTGGCCGAAGTGGCCCTAGCGGATTTCGACCGCACCCTCGATCCATCGTACGCCGGCGTCGTCCTCGAGAACGATCGCGACTGGAGTGCGTGGTCCCCGCCCTACGCCGAACTGAGCAAAGCCGCGATCCATTCGCCGGACAACCGACGCTACCTCCAATTCCAATTCAAGCTCCTGTCCGGCAGCTTGCTCGACAAAGCCGTCATCGACTCCGTGGTTTTTAACTACACGGTGCCGTCCCTCGCCGATTCGGTCATCGCCGAAATCAGTCCGGCCATGGCGACCCTCGGGCAGGAGAACGAATTTACCTATCACCTGCGCTCGGTCGTCTCGAGCGGCAACCGAGGTTTTGACACCGTGATTATCCACACTCCGTTTGCGGCCCGCGCCACCGGCTTGCGCGTCGATGGGGTCGAGGTTGACAACTTCACCACGACATCTGATTTGGGCCGCTTACAGGTGAGCTTTCCCGACCAACGCATAACCCGCAGCGGCCAAGAAGTCGCCGTGCGCTTTGCCAGCTTGGTCACCGTCTCCGGCACGGAATTTCGCGGCGAGGTCGCCGACAGCCAATCCGACGCGTTTCCTCAGCGCGTCGCTTTTGGCGATGCGGCCGCAGAAGCCGCCGACAACACGCTCGTCGTCAGCGCCCGCATTGACGCTGAGCTTTTTACCGGCGTAGTGTTCTCGTCTGCGGTGATCACGCCCAACGGCGATGGCATCAACGACCAGATCACCCTCGATTACATGCTGCTCAAAGCCACCCACGAAGTCGAAGTCGAAGTCGTCGCGTACGACTTGAGCGGCCGGCCGGTGCATCGCCTCTACCAAGCCCGCGATCGCTCCGGTCCCAATCGAGTTAGCTGGGATGGCCGCAATGCCGACGGCGTGGTGCCGCCGGGGATGTACTTGCTCCGCCTCAAAGCCGCTACCGACGCTGGCATCGCCACGCAAATGCGGAGCATTGCCGTAGTGTATTAACTTACAGGACCGGGCCATGTCGGCCGCCGATTTTTGCCTGCGCGGCTAGTCGCGCACCAAGTACAAATGAATGCCTAAGGGAGGGTTGTTATGCACAAAGTTATGTTCTGGGGGATTGCCTTGCTGGGGCTAGTTGTGGTAGCATCCAGCGTCCAAGCAGCCACCCCGGGGCGCGAGCGCGGCGCCACCTCGCAAGTTAGGATTGAGGGCTTCGACCCGTTGGTCCCGACTCTGCGCAAGTGGTACGTGCCCCAAGATCTCTACTACATCTACCATTGGGGAGGCTACAAGTACACCAACTACGCCAAGGAACCATTTCAGCGCTATGTCAACACGCAGTTAGAAGGCACGGGCCAGTACGACATCTTCGGCAACTGGATCACCCGCGGCTGGCGCGTGTACGAGTGGCGTCAGCAGCAGCCGCTGGCCTTTGGCAGCTCGGTCTTCAAAGACAGCCGCTTTGGCTCTTGGTTCCAAAACCTACTGGTGGCCGCCGACTCCAAGGGCCAGTACTACTCCGCGCTGACCGTCGGCGATTACATCCGCACGACCCTGACCCCGCTGACCTTCAGCCGCTCGCGCTTCAACGGCGTCCAATGGGACTTTGCATCCGACAAGTACGAAGCCACCGTGCTGCTGTCGCGCGTCAATGAACCGGTGCGGTTGGCCCAAGGGGGCAACCGAGTGCAAGACACGGACTTCACCAATTTCATCGGCCTGCGCGGCACCGCCCAAGTCGGCGACTTCATGGGCTTAGGCGTCACGTATGTCAATACGAACTTCGGCTCGGCGAGCAGCAATTTCTCGGAAAACTCGCGCGCCGGCTTGCTGACCAGCAGCCAGAATTCGGGCAACGTCACCGAAATCGTCATCCGCATCTCCGACGACTCGCCCGGCGACGCCTCCGGCGCTTTGTTCTTTTCGTCGCAGCTAATCGTCGATGGCCAAGAAACCTCGGTCAATCCCACCATTGAGGGCGGCCGCCAGCGCGAGGGCTTTCTCGAAGCCCTCGAAGAGGCCCCGATTCTCCTCCGCTACCGCGTGCCCGACCCGCTGGTGGTGCAAAAGGTCAGCTTTGCCATGGTGCTCTCCAACGACTATCGAGTGGAGATAACCTCCAACTTGCAGACTAACATCAACGGCCAGCCCATCTTCTTGCCGGTCACTCGCTCCGAAGGCAATGTGCGCGACAACACCAACCAGCGCGTCGTCCGCTTTGACTACGGGCTACCCTCGGCCAACCAAATCGCCAGCGTTGACTTGACCATTGAGGATATATGGGGCCTGGAGGTGCGCGGCGAATTCGCGCGTAACACCCAGTTTCAGCGTTACCCCAACATCAACATCCAAAAACTGAGCAACCTCAAAAAGAGCAGCCGCACCGCCGATGCCTGGTTCGTCAACGCCACGCGCCGCATGAGCCGCTACTTTGGCTACGGCGAGGTGTTCAGCATGGATTACGGGTACACCACGCGCGGGTACATCACCGACCAAAACGACGTGGTGGATTACGAAAACCAGCGCCAGAATTGGTTCGAGTACATCGACGATAACGACGATCAAGACCAACTCGTCGATTGGCCGCGCTTTGGCGGTGCGGGCGGCGACAACGCCGTCTTCCCCGGCTTCGACGAAAACAACGACCTGCTCTCGGACTTCAACGAAAACGCCAACCTCACCCCAGACTACGAAGAGCCATTCTTGCGCCACTACATCGACCCGCCCGACTTCCTTTTTGGCGTCGACATGAACCACAATACCGTAGTGGATCGCTTTGAAAACGACGACGAGGCCGACTATCCCTACCGCAAGGGCCATCGCGGCTGGAACGCGTACGGGGGGGCCGAGATTTACCCGGGGATTAATCTCACCGTAGGCCGCAATCGCGAGTGGCTGATCGCCGGCGAAGAGCGGTCCACCGCCCTGTACGCCTTGCTCAGCGCGGTGCGCGACATCTCTAGGCTGGGCAAGTTTGAAGTCTTCCACATGATTAAGTCCGTTGAAGACAACATCGCCGACAACCTGCTACAATGGGTGCAGCGCCCGGGCTCGATTGGCGGCTTACAACCTTTTGACGACCCCCTAATCACCAGCAACACCCTCGTCAATCAGAGCTTCGTCGGCTACAAGTACGCCCGCGGCAACCTGACCTTTGTCAACAAATTCCGCCTCGATCACTTCAAGCAGCGCGACGAAGCGGCCGAACGCCTCCGCGACAGCGCGTTCTACGGCGTGATCAACAAGGCCGACTATCCGTTTTCCATTGGGCGCAACATCACCTTGATCCCGCGCTGGAAAAACATGTGGCGCAAACGCACCCAACCGCGCACCGTCCAGCTTGAGATCAACGAGTTGAGCGAAATTTTCTCCCTGTCCGCGGTTTTTCCAGTGCTGACGAGAAGCCGCGTCGAGGTCGGAGTAGAGGCCATAATTTTCCGCAATGCCGTGGCAATTCCCGACCCCTTGCCGCCCGAATACATCGACGATTTCATCGGCAAGGTGTTCACCGTGCAGTACACCAATCGCGTCCAGTACCAAGGATACAGCATCACCTCCAACGTTGGCTTTCAGGTCAACGACATCAACTTTGCCAACCTCACCGACCAAGACGTGAGCAACACCATTGCCTTCATCGAACTCTATGCCGGGCTAGATGAAGAGCGCTTGGGCGGCCGGCCAGCCGAAAGAAGGGGATGGAGCTTCTAAAGCCGCAGCTAGCCGTCTTGGCCTTGGGCTTGTGGGCCTGCGCCGACGCACCGCCAGAAAGCGCGTCGGTGATCTTGGCCCGAGTGGGCGAAACCGAAATTAGCGAGCGGGATTTTGCCGCGGCGCTAGCAAAGCTCCCGGCCAGCAGCGAGGCCCAGCCGCTTGCGGATTGGCGGCGTCAATTTCAGACCCTCATCGACAAAGAGCTGCTGCTACTCGAAGCACATGCCCAAGGGCTAGACGCAGCGGTCGCCGCGGCGATGGCAGCTTGGGAGCGCCAAGAACGGGTCGAGGCATTGCTCGCACGCGCGATGGGCGAGCAGTTGACTTACACGGAAACCGAGCTAGCGGAATTCTTCGCCGAATCGGGCGCGGGCCGCGAAATTCGCTTGCGGCGCTTGCCCGTGCGCGAGCGGGCCGCCGCCTTGGCGGTGCTTAGAAAGGCACAAGAAGGGTTGGATTGGGCCGGGGAGTGGAGCGAGAGCGGGTGGCTCAACGCGCTCAACGCCGGCGACGCGCGCACCGCCGCCCTGTTCCTGCAGGACGTGGGGGCCGTTGAGTTGATAGAAACTGACGGGCAATTTTTAGTGGTAGTAGTTGCTGCCGAGCGCTCGGTCTCGTTGGCAGATCGCCGCCCGCTCGTGGAAGCGGCCCTAGCTCGGCACAAGAAGCAACAGGCCAACTTAGCCTATCTAGAGCAGTTGACCAACCAATACGCAGTGCAGTTAGACACGGCCGCGCTGCGGCAGGTCGCCGGTGGTGCGGCGCGGCCAGCGGTGCGGTTGGTCCGCAGTGCGGCGGGCGACTGGAGCGTCGGGGACTATCAGCAGGCCCTCGCCCGACTCGGGGCAGACGCCGGGGCGCCGCCGACCGATGTCAGCGCCCTCGGATTCAAGGTGACGCGGGCCTTTGTCGCCGATCAGATTCTACCACAGGAAGCGCGCCAGCACGGCTTGGCCGCCGAGTTGGAACCGCGCCGCGCTAAGGTGCGCCAACAGAAGCTGATCCAAGCCTTGTGGGAGCGAGAAATTTACGCGCACATCGAGCTTGATGCCGCGCAGATACGCGCCTTTTACGAGGCCAACGCGCAACGCTACGCCCGCTCGGGCGTACTCGGGCGAGAACTGCAAGCGCAAGTTGTGCGCGATTTGCGCGACGCCCGAGCCGTGCCCCTATTCGACCGCTATATCGCGCAACTGCGCGAAAAGTACGCCGCACTCGTCGCGGTCGAAGAAGGGCGGTTGGGGGAGTTTGTCTCCCAACGCAGACAGGCTGCCAACCCAGTCGAGCTATGAGTTTGTCAGAGAGGAGTGTTTTCATGTACGCTTACCAAAAAATTTCCATTCTCGTCGTGGTGGCCCTCTTATTGGGCTGCGGCCATTACCTAGTGCCCGGGCGGTTCCAGCCCCTAGAAGTGGCCCAACAGCAGACCGATATTCAAGGGTCGAGCATGAAAATCCTCGACGACGGTACGGTCACCTTCGCGCAGAACCGCCTCGAAGTGTCCGTGCGGCCCATGGACGACGAGGAGATCAATCGCCAGTACCCGGCCCAATCTACCAACGCCAGCGGTCCGGCCGACGAACTGCCGTCCAACCCGTTCACCTATGGCAATTGGATCGATCCGCGCACTGGTAAATCGCCGCAGCGTTTGTCCATCTTCAAGATCACGGTCAAAAACTACGAATACCCCAAAGTTAAGTTCGATCCACTGACGGTGAATGTGGAGTCGGCCAATGGGCGGCATTATTATCCTTGGGGAAGTTACGACGTAGAGGAGTACTTTCGGCGTTTTCCGCTGGCCTTCAACGGCTTGGGCTATATGCGCTTTGACGAGCGCCGCGATCTCTACAACCAAGCCAAATATCCAGACGACGAGTTTTGCTTCTCTGGGCAAGAGGTCGAAGGCTACGTGGTTTTCCCCAAGATCCACGACGACGTCGCCGAAATCGCCGTCGAGATTCCCGAATTCGGGCTGCGCTACAACTTCCGCAACGAACCGCTGGAGACTATTGACCTCCGTTTCCGCTTCAAGCGCGACATTGACAAAGTCAAAAACATCGACAAACTAGCGGCCAATTAGCCGAATCGGCCAAGCTGTATAGCCTAGAGGCAGGCCGCGGCCTGCCTCTTTTTCTGTCCGGCCTCAAGCACCCGTTTAATGCTGACCAAATCCCTCCTATTCGCCACCGCGGCCTTCTTGCTGCTATCGGTTACGGCCTTTAACCCAGCCACCATTTCGCGCTGGATTGAACGGGCCATTGGCTGGGAACCCCTGCGCGAAGTGCCAACGACCAACCAAGCACCCTCGCTGCGCGAAGCCGTCGCGCAAATAAACGCCGCCGACCTAGCGCGCCACCTCGGCATCCTCACCGCCGACTCGTCCCGCGTCACTGGCTATGCGGGCGCCGCCAACGCAGCCCGCTACATCGAAGGCGAATTCCGCCGCCTCGGCCTCCAAGTCACCAGCGAATTTTTTCCCCTTTCCGTTCCCCTAGATCGCGGGGGTCGGCTGCGTTTGACCGGTTCGGACGAAGCCATTCCCATCTACGGGTTGTGGCCCAATCACGTGCGCTCGCCATCTCTGCCACCGGGCGGCGTCTCCGGGCACCTCATAGACTTGGGGCGCGGCCGCTTGGCCGAGCTGGATGGCAAACGGCTCGCGGGTAGCGTCGCGCTGATGGGATTTGGCTCGGGCCACGCCCACGTCGAAGCGCGGGCTTTGGGCGCGCAAGCGATCCTGCTGTACGACGACGGTCGCGTCACGCGCAGCGAGGCCGCGGAAAAATTCCTCCAAGTGCCGGTCGACATCCCGCGCTTTTGGGTGGAAGCGGCCGACGCGAAACGCTTGCGGCAACACGCGCAGCGCGGCAACGCCCCAGTGCATCTCACCGCCCGCATGGACTGGGAGCAGGTCCAAGCGCGCAATATATTCGCCGTGCTCCCCGGTTTGGCCGCGGACATGCCGCACGGTCAGCGCCGCGAAATCGAGCAGTGGGACGAGCAAATCATCGTCCTGCAAGCACACTACGACGCGATCTCAGTCGTCCCGGCGCTGGCCCCGGGCGCAGAGAACGCGACTGGCATGGCCGCGCTGCTCGAAATCGCGCGCTTGCTCGTCGCCGAAGGCACCCGCTACACCGTGCTCTTTTTGGCCACCCCCGGCCACTTTCAGGGCTTGGCTGGCGTCAACGATTTTCTCTACCGCCACGCGCGCAAAAGCGAGCATTTCCGCGACCAAATCCCGCTGGCCGAGCGCATCGACTTCCGCCTCTTCATCGGCCTCGACTTGGCCAGCCACAGCCGTCAAGTCGGCAGCTTTACCATGGGCACGTTTTACAACTCGGCTTGGCGCAACGACGACTATCAGAAGAACCTGATGGCGCCCTACGCCTCGCGCTTTGCTCGCTATAGCCGCGAGATTTTCGCCGACTCAACGCGCTACCAAAACGCCATTGCCCCGCCGAAGCGGGTGTGGAAAAACTTCATGCCCGTGCGGCTGGCCCTCGACAGCGAGGCCGCGGCTTTCGTCGGCAAGGAGGCACTCTCTTTCGTCACGCCCAACCAACTGCGCCAGCGCGTCGACACGCCCCTCGACCGGCTCGAATTCGTCGCGCTCGACAACCTCGCCGCACAGACTCGCACCATAGCCGGGCTACTGCTCAAGGCCGCTTCCGACCCGGACTTTTTTAACGACACCAAGCTGACCCTGCGCGATTGGGGGCACAGTCTAGCCGGCAACATCTACTGGTTTGATCGCGACGTAAATTTTGCCGTGCCCAAGGCCCCGGTGCCCAACGCCCTCGTCACCTATCTCCAGCCGGGCCCCAACTCCGTAGCCGGTGTCCGCACCCTTATGGCCACGCACGGAGATGAGAGCGGCTACTTCAAATTCGACATCGTGCGCAACCGCTTTGCCAACCGGATCCAAGCCTTTGAACTCGACGAATACGGGCGCATTGTCTCCGCCCCCGACCTCGGCGAAGAAGGCGACAAAACCTATCCGGGCACCCAGCCGTATGGCTGGTGGGAAAACCGCATGTTGCAGGTCCTGTTTCGCTGCCGTGCCCTGAGCTTTTTGGAGGTGGTTGATCCGCGCTACCTATCGGCCATGGACCGCGTCAACGTCCTCGGCACCAACGACGCACCGCCGCGTTCCTTTTCCCTCAACTACATCGAAAACCAAAGCGCCGTGCAGGACCGGGTGGTGCAGGCTGGCGTGGTGTTTGCCGAGCCGGGCACCCGCGTCAAGATCCTCGCCGGCGAGGGAGCTTTTGGCGGCGAAAGTGCGCTCGCCAGCGTGCGCTACATGCTCACCAATGCGGACTCCGCCCTGTTTGCCGACCTCGATCCGGCCCGCGTCGACCGGGCGACCATTGAGCGAGCACAAGGCGCGGGCTTCCGCGTCGAACAAGGACTCATCCCCTACCCGGCATGGCAAGCGGCCCGCGACATCTGGATCATCAACGAGGCGCGGATCAAACAAATGGTGCGCCACGGCATCGTCCTCGAACAGTTACAGGCCATGCACGAGCAAGCGCGCGATGCCCTGCTCGAAGCCCGCGACCAACTCGCGGCGTTCGATTACACCGGCTACCAGCGCGCCGTCCGTCGCGCCCTCGGGCTGGAGGCCCGCATCTACCCGGAAATCAAAGCCACCGCCAACGACGCGGTCCGCGCGGTGATTTTCTACTTCGCGCTCCTGTTGCCCTTTGCCTTTTTCTGCGAGCGCTTCTTCTGCGGCTTCCCGGACGTGCGGCGGCAAATTGCCGGCTTTGTCGGCATCTTCGTCCTCGTGTTTTTGATTCTGCGCTTTGTCCATCCGGCCTTCAAGCTGAGCACCTCGCCGTACATCATCTTTCTCGCGTTTGTCATCCTCGCTTTGGGCGTCCTCGTCATTTTCATCGTCGTCGCGCGCTTTAAGGCACTTTTACAGCGGCGCAAGGGCGCGACCGCCGGCCTGCACGAAACCGACGTAGGCCGGGTCGCCGCGGGTTTTGCGGCCGTGCTGTTGGGTATCTCCAACTTGAGCAAGCGCCGCCTGCGCACCGCGCTAACAGCCGCGACCTTGACCTTTTTGACCTTTACTGTCAATTCCTTTACCTCGGTCAAGTCCAGCTTCGACTTCTATCGCCTGCCGCGCGACACCCCGCCTCTATACGAAGGCGGGCTCATCCGCGACCGCGCTTGGCGCGGCATGCAGGATTCCATCTTGGACTACGTACAGAGCGCGTTTGGCGACCGCGCTTTGGTGGTGCCGCGCGCTTGGTACTTGTCGCCGGTCGAATCCGAGCGGGCCTTTATCGACCTTACCGCCCCGGCAACGGGCGCGACCAGCTTTGCACACGGCGTGGTGGGCCTCCAACCGGCTGAAGCCGCAGTAACGGGCCTCGACGCCCACATCGCGGCGGGCCGCTTCTTTGCCGCGGGCGACGACCAGGTCGTCATCTTGCCCGACAGCCTAGCCGCACTCGTCGGCATTGGTCCCAAAGACATGGGCACGGCTTCCATCGCGCTCTACGGCGAGGAGTACCAAGTCATTGGCCTGTTCGACAGCGCGGCCCTGAAAGAAGTCGTCGATCTCGATGGCGAGCGCCTGACGCCCGTGGATACAGTCAAAGACGCCGGCCTCATCACGCGCGAAAGCACCCAAGACCCACGCGCCTTGGCCGCCACCGCGGTCGAAACCTTCAACCACCTCGAAGTAATCAACACCATCTTCTTGCCCTATGAGCGCGTCCGCGCCATGGACGGCCGCCTGCGCTCCATCGCCATCGCCGCCGACCCAGACGACCCGGAATTTGTCCAGCGCGTGGAGTCCTTTATGTCGCGGGTCGCACTGACCCTGTTCGTCGGCCAGGGCGACCGCGTCGTAGCTTACAGTTCGATCGGCTCCACCCAAATAAGCGGGGCCGGCCAGCTTTTGGTGCCGATAATCATCGCCGCCTTGATCGTGCTCAATACCATGATGGGGGCCGTGTACGAGCGCGTCCGCGAGATCGGCATCTACAGCGTCGTCGGCTTGGCCCCCAGCCACATCGGCCTGCTATTCTTGGCCGAAGCAACGGTCTTTGCCACCTTTGGCGCGGTGGTCGGTTACGCCCTCGGCCAAATCGCCCATCTGTTCATGCTGCAATACGGGCTGCTCGCCGGCCTGACGCTCAACTACTCGTCGCTTTCGGCAGTGTGGGCTACGGTCGTCGTCATTGGCACGGTCTATTTATCGACCTTGTATCCAGCGCGCATGGCAGCCAACATGGCGGTCCCGGACGTGACGCGGCAATGGCAATTCCCCCCACCCGTCGGCGACCACTGGCACTTTGACTTTCCCTTCACGGTCGGCGGGGCCGAAGTGCCGAGCATGTACGCGTATCTCAAATCGGTTTTCGCCGCCTATGGCGAAGGCTCAATCGGCGACTTCATCGCCCGCGATGTCGAGCTATCCGCCACCATTGACGGGCCGGAGCCGTCCTACGCCATTGCCATGCGTACTTGGCTAGCCCCCTACGATCTCGGGATCAGCCAACAGGTGCGCCTACAGGCGACGCCCACGGGCGAGCACCACATCTACAAGATCGAGACCCATATCGAACGCCTCAGCGGCGATGTGGCCTCTTGGCAGCGGATGAATCGCAAATTTCTCAACGTGCTGCGCAAGCGATTTCTCGTCTGGCGCACCCTAGCCCCGAGCATTCGCCAAGAGTACCGCGAGCGGGTCGCGTCCGAGTTTGCCCACCGCGCCGAGGAAGCCGGGCAGCCGACATGACCGCCCGCGCCTTCCTCATCGGCTTGGGCCTCGTAGTTTTGATCAACATCGGGGCTCCGTACAGCATGTTCATACTCAAGTCCTCGCAGTGGGCGATCAGCTACCTGCCCTTGAGCGTGGTCTTTCTCTTTACCGGCTTGGTCTTTTTCAACGCCACGGCCAAGTCGCTGCTAAAAGTGCGCGGCCTCAACACCAGCGAACTCGGCTTGATCTTCATCATGTCCTTGGTCGGCGCTTCGATTCCCACGTGGGGCACTTCTACGTACATGATCGCCGTCGTCGCCGCCCCCCAGTACTTTGCCTCGCCCGAAAATCAGTGGCAGAGCAAGGTGGTACAGCACATAGAAGAATGGCTCGTGCCCAACGACGCGATCGCCCTCAAGTGGTTTTACAACGGCCTACCCGCGGGCGAATCCATTCCTTGGGGCGCTTGGATTGTGCCGCTTTTTTGGTGGACCAGCTTGGTGATGGCCATCTTCTTTTTGTGTCAGTGCATGGTCGCGGCGCTGCGCAAGCAGTGGGTCGAGTACGAGCGTCTGCCCTTCGCCCTGATGGAATTGCCCCAGCAACTCATCGCCCCGCCGACAGGCTCTAATTGGCCCAGCTTCGTGCGGCAAAAGGCGTTCTGGCTCGGCTTTGCCCTGCCCTTCTGCATGGTCATGTGGAACGCGGTCACGTACTTTACCCCGGCCCTGCCACCCATTCCGCGCGATCTGTCCGACCCCATTCGCATTGGCCGCGAATTTCCCGCCATCAACACCCATATCAACTGGGCCATCGTCGGCTTCACGTATTTCGTCAATCTCGACGTGTCCTTCAGCATGTGGTTTTTCACGGTGCTGACCATGTTGCAACAGGGCCTGTTCAACCGCTTTGGCTACACCATTGCTGGCCGCGATGTGTACACCCTCGGCCACCCCGGCATCGGCTGGCAGTCGTTCGGCGCACTCATCGCCCTCGTCGTCGGGATGTTGTGGATGGCGCGCGGGCACCTCGGCGCGATCTGGCGCAAAGCCGTGCATAACGATGCGGACATTGACGACTCAGACGAGCTGATGTCCTATCGCATGATCGTCTTTGGCGGCGGGCTGGCCCTGCTCTACATCGCCTTTTGGCTGTGGCGGGCCGGCATGAACCCGCCCACCGTCGCGCTCTTCATCTTGGCCACCTTGGTGCTCTACGTCGGCATCACCCGCATCATCATGGAGGGGGGCTTGCTCTTCAGCCGCGCCCCGCTAGTCGGCCAGACCTTCGTCGGCTACGCACTCGGGCCGTACGCTACCGCGCAGAGCAACATCGCCCTCGGACTGTCCTACGGCTGGCACCACGAGCTCAAAGGCTTCTTCATGGTCGCCGCAGCCAACAGCGCCAAAGTGTCCGGCTACATTCGCGGCAAGCGCCGCTGGCTGAGCTTCTACATCCTCCTCTCGGCACTGGTAGCCCTCGTCGTCTCCATCGTCTTTGCGCTCTACATGGGCTACTCCTTTGGCGCGTACAACTACGGGGGGTGGATCTTCGGCATGGGGTCGCAAGTGCCCTACGTGGAAAGCCTGCGCAAAATCGACCTCAAGGCCCCGGATTGGACGCGGTTGGGCCACCTCCTGAGCGGCGCGGGCGCGATGGGACTGCTGACCTTTATGCGCTACCGCTTCTCGTGGTGGCCCCTGCACCCGATCGGCATGCCGGTCGGCATCTGCTCCTACCCCATGACCATCATCGTCTTTTCGATTTTCGTCTCCTGGCTGGCCAAATGGGCCATCATGCGCTCGGGCGGCATCGGCCTCTACCACCGCGCCCAGCCCTTTTTCATCGGCCTCATCTTGGGGTACTTCACCGCGATTGGCCTGTCCTTTTGCATCGATATGATTTGGTTCCCCGGGCAGGGGCACCCGCTATACGGAAACTAGCGCATGGCCAAAAATCACGAAAAAGCACCCGAGCTGATTCCCGCGGATCTCCAATTTGAACCGGGCTTCAACCTCAAAACCTTGTGGGCAGCGCTCTTCGTCGGCTTCATCATGCTGCCCGGGGCCATCTACTTGGGGTTGGTGACCGGCCAGAGCATGGCCGGCGGGGCCGAGTGGGTAACGCTCATCCTCTTTATCGAAATCGCCAAGCGCTCCTTTGCCCGCCTGCGCACCCAAGAGGTCATCATTCTCTACTGGGTGGCCGGCGGCTTGGTCGTGATGGGCGGCAAGTTGGGCACCGGGGCCGAGCTGTTCGGCGGGCCTTTTGGCGGGCTGATCTGGGACCAGTACTTGATCCAATCGCCCCAAGCCGACGGCTTGCACCAGTACATTCCCGATTGGGTGGTGCCGCCGCGCGGCTCGCCGGCCCTCGCCGGGCGCTCCTTTTTGCACCCCGCTTGGCTCAAGCCCATCGCCCTGCTGCTGACGGTCATTGTCATGCAGAAGGTCAACAGCCTGTCCTTGGGCTACGTGCTGTTCCGCATCACCAACGACCTCGAGCGCCTGCCGTACCCGCTCGCCGCAGTGCAGGCCGGCGGCGCGACCGCCCTCGCCGAGAGCTCGGGACCGAGCCAAGGCTGGCGCTGGGAGGTCTTTAGCATTGGGGCCTTTATCGGCCTTGTCTGGGGGCTGTTCTACGTAGTCATCCCCACGATCTCGAGCATTTTCTTTACCGAAACCGTGACGATCCTGCCGATTCCGTTTATTGACCTAACCGTCTCCCTCAAGGAAATGCTGCCGGCCAGCATCATGGGCATTGGCACGGACCTCGGGCACGTCATGGTCGGCTTTGTCCTGCCCTTTTGGATTGTGGTCGGCTCCTTTGCCGCGGCCTTCCTCGTCAACATCCTCGTCAACCCGGTGCTCTACGCATACGACGTGCTGCACACCTATGAGCCGGGCATGTCGGCAATCCCAACGCAGATCGCCAATTCCTTTGACTTCTGGCTCAGCTTCTCCATTGGCGGCGCCGTCCTCGTGGCCGTGATGGGTTTTGCTATGGTGGGCAAGACCCTGTGGACTTTGCGCGGAGTTAAGCGCGCCGGCGACGACGGCGGGCTGCCAGCCGGCCGCGGCGACATTCCCATCCCTTTCGCCTTGGGCATCTGGGCGGTGAGTACGCTCGGCTTTGTCGTCTTGGTGTGGTATTTGGTGCCGGAATTCCCTTGGTGGATCAGCGCGTTCTTCGGCTTTGTGTGGACGCCGATTTACTCGTACATCGGCGCGCGCATGATCGGCCTGACCGGCTCGCCGCAAGGAGCGTCCTTTCCCTATCTGCGCGAAGGCTCCTTTTATCTGTCGGGCTATCAAGGCGCGGCCGTGTGGTTCGCACCGATTCCGCTCTTCCAATGGGGCTACGAAGCGGCGGCCTTCAAGCAACTCGAACTGACCCGCACCCACTTCGGCAGCATCGTCAAGCTGGCCGGTGTTACTTTGCTGATCATGTTCGTCTGTTCGTTTGTGTTCTGGTCTTTTATCTGGAAGCTCGGGCCGATTCCCTCGGCAGCCTATCCCTATGTGCAGAAGTTTTGGCCCTTCCACGCCACCATGCAGGCGTTCTGGGCCAAATCAACGCTCGCCGAGGGCGGCAATGAGCTGATCAGGACCATCATCCGCTGGGAATACGTGCTCACGGGGGCGCTGGGCAGTGCGGGGATTTTGGGCGGGCTGGCGCTCTTGCGCTGGCCGATCGCCCTGTTCTACGGATTCATCGGCGGCGTGGGCGCGTGGCCGCACTTTCTGCTGCCCAACTTCATCGGTGCCTTGCTGGGCCGCTATCACTTGCAGAAGCGCTTTGGCGCGGCGCGCTGGCGGGCGTACGCGCCGATTCTGTTGGCCGGCTATTCGTGCGGCATGGGCTTGATCGGCATGTCTTCAATCGCGCTGGCGCTGATTTCCAAGGCCGTGTCGAGCATTGTGTTTTAGGCTTTGGGCGCGCCAGCGGGTTGTAAAATGCCCCCTTTTTTGTACATTGTACGTACGAAAAAGGGGGCATTTTTATTCATTTTGTATAGATCGGCTGAACATGCTCTGGCCCAATGGTTGGCCGCCCCGCAGCGAAAACCGCTGGTCATCCGCGGTGCTCGCCAAGTCGGCAAGTCCACCCTAGTGCGGCAATTTGCTCAATCCCAGCGCCGGCACCTCAACGAAATCAACCTCGAGCGCCACCCAGACTTAGACCCCGTTTTCCAGACCTTGGACCTGACGCACATCCGCCGAGAACTCGAAGGGCTGCTAGGTCAACCGCTGTTGGCAGCGGGCAGCATACTCTTCCTCGACGAAATCCAAGCTACGCCCCACGCCCTGCCCGCCCTGCGCTATTTCTTCGAAGACCACCCCGAGTTGCCGGTTATCGCCGCTGGCTCCCTGCTCGAATTCATCCTTTCGCAACACGCCTTTACCATGCCGGTAGGGCGCATTCAATACTTCCATCTAGGCCCGATGAGCTTTGAAGAATTTCTCGCCGAACTGGACCCGCCTCTTCTGGCCTATTTGCAAGACTACACCCTTGAGCATCCCCTTCCCCACACCGTCCACACCCGCTTATCGGCCTATCAGCGGGAGTACTTGCTAGTGGGGGGTATGCCCGAAGCCATAGCCGCGTACAGCACCACCCGCCACTTTGCCGACGTGACCCCGGTGCAGCAGTCCATCGTCGATACCTACCAAGATGATTTTGCTAAGTACGCTTCGGCCCGAGCCCGGCTGCGCTTGCAGCGAGTATTCAACTACGTCCCCCGGTCCGTGGGCCGCAAAGTCAAATACACCCAAATCCACCGAGAGGAGACCGCCCGAGAACTGCGGGCTGCCATTGACTTGCTGGCCAAGGCCCGAGTCATTACACCCGTCTTCCACAGTACCTGTTCCGGGGTGCCTATCCACGCCGATGTCGATTGGAAGACCTACAAACTCCTCTTTTTAGACATCGGCCTAATGAACCGTCTGTGTGGCTTAGACTGGCTGGCTCTGAAGGACTTGGACGACCGCCGACTGGTCAATGAAGGAGCCTTGGCCGAACAGTTCGTCGGGCAGCACCTACTCTACTTGGCAGAGGGTCGGGAAACGCCTCGGCTGAACTACTGGTTGCGGGAAGGGAAAAGCACCAACGCCGAAGTTGACTACGCGATTGCTCGGGGTGCTTGGATCGTGCCGGTCGCAGTCAAAGCGGGCACCAGCGGCACCCTGCGCTCGCTACACCAGTTCGCCTTGGCCAAAGGGACGCGCCTCGCGGTGCGCTTCGACCTCAATCCGCCCACTGTCCAGCCCATCCGGCACCAAGTGAGTGGAACGCGGCAGAGCGTGGAAATGACCTTGCTCTCGCTGCCGCTTTACTTGGTGGGACAACTGGGCCACCTGCTGGACCGGCTCAGACAGGAGCGGTAAGGTGATTACTCTTTTGCTCCACTGGCAATCCACGCGCGGATTATCTCCACCTGCTCGGCGGCCAACGGCGCACCCGGCGGCATTTGCTGGCTGACGATTTCGTCGTCGCCGCGCACCTTTATCAGCAGGTACGACTCATTGGGATTGCCCGGATCGACCAGCTTGAAATCGGGCCGCTGGCCGCTGGCGACGCCGACGATGTGCGCGGCAAAGTCGCCTTCCAGCGACAAACCAGCCGCCGGCTCCCCGCCGCTATGACAGCCCGAAAAGGTGCAACTAACCGCGAAAACCTCGCGGACTTGGGCGAGGGTCGCTGCTGTGAGAGTACCCGCGCCTGCGCCGTCCGGCCCCACCGCCGAGTCATCGCCCCCACAACCGCCCCACGACAGGGCCGCGATCAACAGCAGCGGCATACGCATAAATCGTCGCAACATATTATTCCCTCGTAGCAATGGATGTTTGTGTAGTACAGCGCGGCGCAAGTATATAAATCACCTCTGGCGGGGTCAATCATCCGCGAGGTGACACATCCCCGTTAAAATGTTAAATTGGCAAGTTGTTCGCGCTTTTCCACCACTGAGAATACAGGAGTACGTATGCACCTGAGTTGGATTGACTACGCGATCGTCTTCATCTACGTCGGCGGCACCATCGTCGCTGGCACGTTGGCGCGGGGTGCCATCAAGGGCATCTCCGACTTCCTCGTCGCCGGCCGCGGCCTCAAAACCCACATGGCTGTCGCCACGATGGTTTCAACCGGCCTCGGGCTCGTAACGGTCATGTACATGGCCGAGGAGGGCTTTAAATACGGCTTCGTACCCTTTGTCTTTGGCCTCATGGCGCTGATCACCACCCTGATCATCGGCCGCACCGGCTTTATCGTCAGCCGCCTGCGCCATTTGCAGGTAATGACCGTGCCCGAGTTCTACGAACTCAAATACACGCGCGGCGTGCGCTTGCTCGGCGGCATCATCCTCACCCTCGCCGGCACCCTCAACATGGGACTGTTTCCCATCCTCGGCAGCAAATTCGTCGTTGGCTTCACCGGCCTCGACAAGGAATACGTCAACTACGTCATGGTCGGCATGTTGCTCATCGTCGTTTTCTACACGCTGATGGGCGGCATGGTCTCGGTGGTGCTGACGGACTTCGCGCAGTTCGTGCTACTGGCATTGGGGTTTTTCTTCGGCACCTATATCATTCTCAATCATCCGCAACTCGGCTGGGACAACCTCGTCCAAGCCGTGCAAGTCCACAAAGGCGACATCGGCTTTGACCCCATAGCCAGTCCCGGCTACGGCATCTCAATGATCTTATTTTTATTTTGCGTCGGCTTGGTCGGCGTGGTCTGGCAACCCGAAATGATGCGGCCGCTCAGCGCCGAAAGTCCCAAGGTCGCCCGCCGCGTATTCTGGATCTCGGCGGGCACGGTCATGGGGCGGGCGATGGTGCCGATGTTTTGGGGCATCGCGGCGCTGGCCTATTTTGGCAACCCTGAACTCGACCCCCACTACGCCATGCCCGAAATGCTCGGCAAAATCCTGCCCATCGGCATCGCCGGGCTGCTCATGGCTGGGATGTTCGCGGCCTTCATGTCCACGCACGATAGCTACCTGCTGGCTTGGAGCGGCGTCATCGTCCGCGACGTGGTTTCGCCGATCAAGGCCATGCTCGCCAAGTCGAGCGGCGGGCGCGAAGCAGACGGCACTTGGGGCGGGCTGTCGAGCGAGCGCGAGATCTACTGGACCCGGGCCATCGTCGTCATCCTCGCCGCCTTCTTGGCCATTTTCGGTGCGCTCTACCAACTTCCCGAAACGGCCTTCCGCTTTATGTACGTCACCGGCAGCATCTACTTCTCCGGCTGCGTCGGCACCGTGGCCTTAGGGCTGTATTGGAAAAAGGCCAATACCCCCGGGGCGTACTGCGCCCTAATCCTAGGCGCCCTGGTGCCGCTCAACTTCCTGATTATGAACGAAAATCAAGACTTGGTACCCGAGTTTTTATTGCCGTTGGTCGAAAATTCCAACCTCGTCGGGGTTATCAGCCTAGCCTTGGGCGGCCTCGCCATGCTGGTCGTCGCCTCCCTCACCCAGCGCTCGCACCCTCCGCGCCCTTTAGACTTTAGCAACATGGAGTAATGCAATGGACGTCGAAACTTGGAAAGTCCTCTGGCAATACGTTTTTATCGTCGCTAGCGTCCTCTTTTACGGCATTGTCATCGCCGTCGCCTACAAGAGCTTTGGCGACGTGGCCCGGATGATCCGCAACATGGCCGCCGGCCGCGGAGCCAGCGAATCTGCCGCAGACTCTCAGCACGATTGACGCAGCGCGTCCTCTTAGGAGCCGCGCTGGCGTATCTGGGGGCCGCGCTAAGCCACGCCGAAGTGCAGTTTGTCGAGGTGGCAGCCGAGGCCGGAATCGCCTTTCGCCATCAAAACGGAGCCAAGGGGCAAAAATACCCAATGGAAACCATGG
Source organism: Candidatus Latescibacterota bacterium (assembly GCA_965116045.1). Taxonomy (GTDB): domain Bacteria; phylum Latescibacterota; class UBA2968; order UBA8231; family UBA8231. The sequence goes on from OZ220478.1 coordinate 1,644,360, forward strand.
GCTCGGGCACGGTCTTTTTCGACTACGATGGCGACGGCTGGCTCGACCTCTACTTCGTCAACAGCGCCGGCCCGGGCGCGCTCTACCGCAACGCGCGTACCGGTCAGTTCACCGAGGCGACCGACCCTGCTGGCGCGGCCAATTCGGGCTATGGGTTGGGCTGTGCGGCCGCCGACTACGACGCCGATGGCGACTTGGACTTGTACATCACCGCGTACGGCCCCAACATTCTCTATCGCAACGAAGGCACTGGCCAGTTTGCGGATGTGGCGGACCGAGCCGGCGTGGCCGGACCAGCCCTAGTCAATCCAGCCATGAGTACGGGCGCGGCCTTTGCCGACTACGATTTAGATGGCGACTTGGACTTCTTCGTCGCCAACTACGCCAAGTTTCGCCCCGAGATCCACGAGCCTTGTCTCCGCTCCGGGCTGGCGGTGTACTGCGGGCCGGAGGCTTTCGAGCCGCAGCGCGATGTCTTTTATCGCAACGAAGGCAATGCGACTTTTGCCGATGTCACCGAGGAAGTTGGGTTGCTACCGGACGCCGCCAAGGAGTTGGGGGCCTTTTTCATCGACTACGACAACGACGGCGATCTCGACTTGTACGCGGCCGGCGACCGCACCCCCAACTTGCTCTACCGCAACGACCGCGGCCGCTTTGCCGAGATCGGCGCTTTGGCCGGCGTGGCCTACAACGACGCCGGCAAACCGCTGGCCGGCATGGGGGTTGACGTGGGCGACTACGATGGCGACGGCCGCTTCGACTTCTTCGTCACCAACTATCAGTGGGAAACCAACAGCCTGTATCGCAACCTCGGCAATGGATTTTTCGCCGACGTGACCTTTCAGGCTGGGCTGGGGGTTCCCAGCTTGCAGTTCCTCGCTTGGGGCACCCTGTTCATCGACTACGACAACGACGGCGACCGCGATCTGTTTGTCGCCAACGGCCATCTCGACGACAACATTCATCTGTTCGACGCCGTGACGTATGCGCAGCAAAACCAACTCTTCCGCAATCAGCAAGGCCGCTTTGCCGACGTGAGCAATCAGGTGGGGCCGGGCCTGCTATTGCAGCAAGTGAGTCGCGGCGCGGCCATGGGCGATTGCGACAACGACGGCGACCTCGACATCGCAGTAGCCAACAACAACCAACCGGCCGCGCTCTTGCGCAACGACGGCGGCAACGCCCAGCACTATTTGAGCTTGCGGTTGGTCGGAGACTTTGTCGGCGCCGCGGTCCGCGTCGCCGCCGGCGACTGGGTGCGGTGGGACGTAGTGCGCACCGGATCGAGCTATATGTGCCAAAGCGCCATGCGGCCCTTTTTTGGCTTGGGAGATCGCACCCGCGTCGATGAAGTGGAAATCCACTGGCCTAGCGGCGCTGTGCAGCGCTTACAAGACGTCGCAGCCGACCAAATTCTAACCGTCCACGAGCCTTGATTGCAGCGGCGTTGCCCGATCTCACCCTAGGCATTGTATTATACCAAAAAGGAGACCGCATTATGCAAGCCCTTTCCACCTTTGACGATGCACACCACGAGCAGTTCGTGGAGCGAGGTTACGTGCGGCTGGGCAACGTCCTGTGCCCGGACGAATTGGCCGCCTTGCAGCAGCGCATCAACGACATCATGCTAGGCCGCGTCCGCTACGAACACATGCGCTTGCAGGTCGTCGAAGAGAACGGCGAAGTGCGCCGCACCATGGGCAACGAGGTCCAGACGCTCGCGTACCGGCGCATTGACGACCTAGAGCAAGACCCGCTCTTCCTCGCCTATATCCAGCACCCGCTCTTCCACCAGATCGCCCGCCGCTACATCGGCGAGCAAGTCTCGGTCTTCCGCTCGATGTTTATGAATAAACCGCCCGAACTACGCCGCGAACTGCCTTGGCATCAGGACGTGGGCATTGGCTGGGGCATCGACACCAACCCCATCGTCACCGTGTGGACGGCACTCGACGACGCAACCACCGCCACCGGCTGCATGCAGATCGTGCCGGGCAGCAACCAGCACGGCATCATCAACGAGCAACACTTTCTCCCCGCCGAGCAAGAAGCCCAATACACGCCGCCGGAGGCGGTGATCGACTTGGAAGCCGAGGCCGGGGAGGCCATTTTGCTGCACAATTTCCTGCTGCATCGCTCGGGGACGAACGCCACTGCGTCGGCCCGCCGCGCTTTCAGCGCAACCTATATGGATGCCGCAACCCGCACCCGGGACACCCGCCAAACCTTTCCCGTGGTCTTCGGCGCACAGGCCCTAGACCCGGCGACGGTCCATGGCAAGCCTGCCGAGTTGGTTGCCAAGTTTTACGGCTGATTCCCTCGCGCTAGCAAACTCATGTCGACAACATCCGAGCAGGCCGCGCCCAAGGAGGCCGACGCAGTACCGGCTTTTACCGTCAAATCCGTGCTCGTCGGCTGCGCCGGGGCCTTCAGCGTGTCGGCCGGGGCCGCCTACGGCACGCTCTACTTACACGGTTCCTTTATGGCGCTGGGCACCAGTATGCCTGGGGCGGTGTTCCTCCTGTTCCTGCTAACCCTTTTTATCAATCCCCTGCTCAAGCTCGTCCACCCGCGCTTGGGACTCAATCGGCGCGAACTGCTGGTCGTCTATGTTATGATGGTGATGGCCTCGCCGATCCCAACCCTCTTTGTCGGCAAGTTCCTCAGCGCCATTAGCTACCCCTTCTACTACGCCACCGCTGAAAACGAGTGGCGACAACTGATCCATCCCTATATCCCCGACTGGCTGATGGTCCACGATCTAGAAACCGCGCGCAAATTCTACGAGGGCAGTGGACGCGACGAACCCATTCCTTGGGAAGTATGGCGCGGCGTCATCGGGGTGTGGACGCCCTTTATCTGCGCCCTCTTCCTGATGATGATTTCCTTCATGGCGATTCTGCGCAAACAGTGGATCCAGCACGAGCGGTTGATCTATCCGCTGATGCAGGTGCCGCTGGCCATGACCGAGGAAGGCGAAGACGACCAAAAGCTAAGCCCCTTTTTCAAAAATCCCATCATGTGGGCCGGTTTTGCCATCCCCGCGCTGTGGGGCACGTTGCACGGGCTGTACAACTATTTTCCCGAGACCATCCCCATCGCCCAAAACGTCGATCCAATACGCATGGACGTGCCGGTTTTTCGCCGCACGGCCGATCTATATGTCGCGCTGCGCTTCAACATCATTGGCTTCTTCTACTTTCTCAAGACCGACATCGCCTTTAGCCTGTGGTTTTTCAACCTGCTCTCTTTTGCCGTGCGCGGCATTTTTGGCATTCTCGGCGTGGTCAGCACCCAGACCGGCGGGGCCGGCCACGCCGTGCGCGATCCCTTTTTGGCCTACCAGTCCATGGGCGCGATCCTCGTGCTCTTTTTGGGCGGTATCTGGACGGCGCGCAAGCATCTAGGCGGTGTGTGGCGCAAGGCCGTCAAAGGCGATGAGAGCATTGACGACAGCGACGAAATCCTCTCCTACCGCGCAGCCCTGATTGTGCTGGCAGTCTCTTGTTTGGTGATCGTAGGTTGGCTGTGGCTGGCCGGACTGCCGCTGATTTTCGGGCTGGCGATTCTCTTCTTAGGCGTCGTCATCATCTTTGGCTACTCGCGGGTGGTCGCCGAAGGCGGGCTTTCGGACGGCTCGCCGCCGGTGGTGCCGGCGGGGATTTTGGTGTCCGCGGTGGGTTCGTCGGTCATCGGCGCCCAAGGCTTAGTTGTATTGGCGACGACCTTCCTGTGGACCACCGGGCGCAATTTCGTCATGGTCTCCTGCGCCAACAGTCTGCGGCTGGGCGAGGAGTTGGGGCGCAACCGCCGACCGCTCTTTTGGCTCATCGTCCTCGCGCTGGTCGTGGCCATGGCCGCGGCCGTGTGGATGGTGATGCTACTCAGCCACAAGTACGGGGCGATCAACCTGTGGATCTGGAGCGGTGGCAACTACAGCTATGTAGAAAAGGTCCTCCGCACGCCGACCGATTTCTACGGCTGGGGCTGGGTCAACATGGGGATTGGCACGGCCATTATGACCGGACTGATGGTCGCGCGCTGGCTCTATGTGTGGTGGCCGCTGCATCCGCTGGGCTACGTGATCGGGCCGATCTGGATCATGGACCACCTGTGGTTCAATATGTTCATCGCTTGGGGAATCAAGGTCCTAGTCCTCAAATACGGGGGCGTGCGGCTCTATCTGAAGACGCGGCCCTTTTTTATGGGGATGATCCTCGGCTATTTCACGCCCGGCGGGTTCTACCTGATCGTCGATCATTTCACCGGCATGACTTGGAACGTGATATTCTGGGGCTGATTTACATTTGACAGGCATCTGCTGTTTTGCGTTATATTCGCCGTAAAACTTCCTGCTTTCAGGAGATGGCCGGTATGAAATCCAAGCTCTGTTTGGCAGCGGTGTGCATGGCCATAGTCCAAGCCTGCACGGCTGGAGCACAAGTGTCGCAATTTCGCCTCGGCGGCGCAGATGGTCTCGGCTGGGAAGAGCAGACGCTAGTCAACTTGATGGTTGACAACACCACGGCCTTTGGCGCGATCCAACCGCTAGAACTCAAGCCCGACGTCAATGTGGTGACCCAGTTGCGCCACTGGATGCGCTACCGGCAGCCGATCGACATCAACTACCAAGAGGGAATGCCCCGCATCTGGCGGGCAATCGGCGATGTCTCTCGGCCCGGCCACGTCTCCAACCCGCTGGAATTCATCGACGGGGATCTCAACACTTTTTACGAAGGGCGCGATTTTCAAGGCAGTGGCGGACTAGGGGGTATCTGGGGCGAGTTTTACACGCTCGATATGGGCATGCAGATTCCCGCCGATCACTTCAAATTGGTGCCGCCCGAGGGCAACGACCCCTTCTTCCAAGAGCCGTACCGACCCAACTACAAGTTCGAAGCCTACGAGCTGACGGCCAGCAACGACAAGGTCGCGGTCGAAAGCCAACTACCGCCGGAATTTCGCTCGGGTGTCGCCGGTACGCAGGAGACGGACTACTACCTGCCGCTGGATAAACTGTTGGCCAAGGTGGACCAGAACTTCGACGCCGTTATCGAGATCGACTTTCCGCTCCAGTATCTGCGTTTCTTCCGCATGCGAGTTCTGCCAGATGCCCCGCCGAAATTCACGCGCTACGCGCTGGCCGAGCTAGAAGTCTACGGGCGCGGTTTCGTCCCCCGGGCGCGCTGGTTATCGCAGGTGATCGACATGGGGGATATAGTCAATATCGGTGAGGTGAACTTCGGCTTGAGTACTTGGCGGCGCGACCGAGACCAATTGGTCGAATCGCCCGACGCCAAGGCTGGCGTCAACATCGAGATCAAGACGGGGCTGGACGACGGCCCCATCGCCTATCACTCGTACAACGACTTGGCCCAGCCTGTGGAAGTGGAAAAAGATGTCTATGCCAAGCTCAAGCCGCGCGTGTGGCCGTGGGATCCACCGGCCGTAGGTTGGCAGGGCGTCATCGCCGATGACATCAACAACTGGAGCTTCTGGTCGCCGCCAATCAGGGCTTCAGGGCAGCGGCCCCGCGTACCTAAGGGGCGCTATATTCAGCTACAAATCCAGCTAGAAACCCAAGCCTTGTGGGAGTTCGCCCGCCTCGATTGGATCGCCATCGAGACCGCCCCGCTTTTGGCCGACCGGGTCTTGGGCGAGGTCGCGGCGATTGACCAATTGCACCCCGACGGCAAAGTGCCACAAGTGCCGGCCGGCGAGCCGACCGAGTTCGTTCTCGGCTTGCGCGCCGAGTTCTCCGATGCCGGACAGCAAGGGTTTGACGCGGTGCGGCTCGCCCTGCCTGCTAGGGGCCGGGTGCTGGGGCTGGAGATGGGCGATCCGCTGGCAACTGTCGAGCCGGATAGCATTGCCGTCGCCGGGAGCGAATTGGCAGTCTATTTGCCGCAGGTGATCGGGCCGGCCACCAACGACGAGCTTCGACTGCGCTTAGAAACGACGGTGTACGGTGCGTCCGACCAGTTGCGTGCCGAGGTCTTTGCGCGGCAGGGCGATTCGCTGCCCCAAAGCGTGGAAGGTGGCGACGCCAGCCGCGAATTGGGCACCGACCAACTGCGGGTATTAGCCAGTTCTGGTTCTCTCGAATCGGTGCTGTCCGACGTGGCGATCACACCCGCAGTCTTCACGCCGCAAGGCGACGCTATCAACGATCAAGTGGCCATTGAATACACCTTATTCAGCGTACTCAATGCGGTCGAAGTGGACGTCGAATTGCTAACTTTGGCCGGTCAGCCGGTGCGGGGCCTGTCGGGTGGAGTGCAGGGGCCTGGGTATCACTCGCTGCCCTGGGACGGCCGCGACGAGGCCAATCAACTCGTAGCGCCAGGCGTGTATCTGGTGCGCATTGAAGCCAACACCGACCGCGGCCGAGAGGTGCGCTTCGGGGCTGTGGCCGTAGCCTACTAGCATGGAATTCCAACCGATGGGCTTGCACACGACAATTTCTCGCCTAGCGGCCCTGTGCGTAGCCGCTGTGATCCTCGCTTCACAACCCGCCGTTGCAGAAGTCCGCCAGTGGGTGGTGGGCGGGGACGACGGAGCCGCTTGGCGAGAACACGAGTTGCTTTCCACTGCGATGAGTTTCGACGCGTCGGGTGCGATCCAACTCGTGGCCTTTACCTCTAAGGACAATGTCATTCCGAGCCTGACTTGGGTCGATGGGTTTCCCAGTAGCTACGTAAAAGAACGCGCCCAAGCCCTGATCTGGGACAACGTGGCGGTCGTGCGCCCCCTGTTGGAGATCGTCGATGGCATCGACACGACCTCCACCAACCTCGCGTTTAAGCGCTTTGGCATCGCCCAAGACGGCACCAAGTTTTTCTTTGATTTGGGGGCCCGCTTCCCCGCCAATCGAATTGCGTTTTTTCCGCGCTTGGCGGGCATCAGTTCAGAAGGGCGACCCTTCAGCGAAGACTACATCCGCGGCTACGTACTCAAAATCAACGATGGCACCAGTTTCAACGAGCGGGACGAGCCGATCTACGCCCCGATTAAGCGCGTTGACTTTACCCGTCAGAATACGGCGCAGATCGACTTCCCCCTGCAATTTGTCCGCTATATAGAATTGGAAGTCACCTCGGCCAGTCCGTTTGAACTGGCCGAATTCCAGCTCTTTGGCACCGGCTTCGCACCAGCCGGCTCCTATCGGTCAAAAGTCATTGATCTCGGGGAGTCCGCTAATTTCAGCCGCCTGGAATGGACCCTAGAAAAGCTGCGTCAAAGCGGCGACGAGCTAGTCGTCGAGCCAGCCGCCGCGGCCGATTTGACGGTGGTGATGCGCACCGGCCTAGACGACAATCCCCGGGTCTATTACGAGTACACCGACCTCTTTACCCGCGAGCGACAGGTCGTCCCTGAAGACGAGTACAAAGCCCTCGACGAAAGTGTGCGCGGCCCGATTGACGACGACCAAGTCAACTGGAGCCTGTGGTCACCCCCTTTCACCGAATCCGGCCAGCCCATCCAGCTACCCAGCCCAAGGCGCTATTTCCAGTTTGAGGTGCGAATCGAAAGCGGCGCGATCCTCGACGGCCTACGGCTCACATCGCTGCGCGTCGAACACACGATCCCGCCGGTGGCCCAAGTCTTGGTGGCCGAGATTTCCGAGTTAGCCGTCCCGCGTCCCCCCGGCGATGTGCCCATTGTAACCGCCGGGGACTTTACGACGTTTGCCTACGATGTCGTAGCCCAAGTCGAGGAGGCGGACACCGGCTTTGACGCCCTGCGCATCCTCACGCCCCAATCGACGCCCGTGTTTCGGCAGTTCTTCACTGGAGAAGACCGGGTCGAGGTCTCACCCGACAGCGTCCAAGCGGAACTAGGCAGTCTGACCATCTTCTTTTCGTCGCAACGACCAGAGACCGGCATTCACCGCATGCGCGCTGTATTCGACGCGCAGATTTTCATCCAAGGCACCTCGGTCGAAGCCGAGGTCTTCGACTCGCAAGCTGCCGACGGCGTGCCGCAGCGAGTGCAACCCGGCGACGCCAACCCAGCAGTGCTGACCAATGCTCTGCGGGTGCTGACGACGGCCGCTTCGGCCAGCGAGTTGGTATCCTCCTTGGCGGTGAGCAGCCCAGTCTTTACGCCCAACGGAGACGGGATCAACGACCAAGTAGAACTGATCTACAGCCTGTTGCAGCTAGTAAAGCCGGTTGAAACAACAGTTGAAATTTTCGATTTGGCCGGTCGCCCCCTGCGCACCGTCCTCAAAGCTGAAAGCACGAGCGGGGCCTATGCAGTGGCTTGGGACGGGCGCGACGATCGCGGACAGGTCGTTCCGCCGGGCCTGTACCTCGCCGTGGTTCAAGTCCACACTGAGCGCGAGACGCTCGTGCGCTTTAGCAGCATGGGTGTGGCGTATTGAGAAAGGAGCGGTAGCTATGAACCGACTATGGCTTTGTTTGCTGACGCTGGTTTTGCCAGCGAGTTTTGCCCATGCCCAAGAGGTTTTTGCAATAAACACCAAGGCGCAGTGGGAGACGTGGACCTACCCGGTCGGGGCTGTTGACGTGCGCGAGGATGGATCGATCCGGCCGGTCAAGTTCGAGCAGCCCTTCAACGCCGCGCCGAGTTCCCCGCTGTTCACGCATGAGCTAAAGAAGGTCAAAGAGCAGCGCGGCGGGGTGTGGAAGGCCGGCTCCAACGCGGCTGATGCCCACCTGATCATTGACGACGACACCACCACCTACTGGAAACCCAACCAAGACGACCCGCTCGACACTTGGTGGCTCGAAATCGACTTGGGCCGGATGGTAGCTGTCAAGGAAGTTCGCCTGCACTTCCCCGACGAGCAAGACGCCCGCCCGCTGCGAGCACTCCGGGTCTTTGGTTCCGACGGCAAATTCCAATCCATCACCGACGACGTCTTTCTCTTCAACCTCATCGGCGGCACGACCAAGCGCAACGAAGAGACCTTCTTGTCGTATCCAGTATCCTTTGGCGAGGCCACCAAAAGGGTGTTGAGCTTTGGCCAACCCGAAGCCGATGCCGACGCGGCCACGGCCTTCGCACCGACCCAATACATCCGCATCATAGCCGACGTCAAGAGCGAGGACGCGGCTCTCGCCGAGGTCGAGGTCATCTCGTTTGGACAGAACATCGCCCAAGGGACCGTGGCGCGCGGGGGAATCATCGACGATCAGGGCAAGGAGCGCGCCCCCGCGATGATCGACGGCAATGTCAATACCTTCTGGGAAGAACTCAACTGGAGCGAGACCGGCCAGTTTATCGCCCAATGGCGCTGGGACTTGGGCGCGGTCTTTTGGATCAACCGCGTCATCTTCGTAGCGTTTCAGGAGACCACCACTTGGGGTCGGCCGCGCATCTTGCGCCACCGGCTGCTCGGATCGGCTGGCCAACTCAAGCCCTCGGGCGATATCGATTTCGACGTACTCTTCGACTTCCCGGCGCCAAGCGATTGGAACAATCCCGAACCAATCACCTATCTCATGCACCCGTACCGGCCCCTGCGCCATCTCGAAATGATCTTCGGCGGCAGCAGCAGCGGCGCGATGGCCGAAGCCGTTGTCGTACCCACCGGCTATGTCGCCGAAGTGGCATTGCGCTCGGACTTCCTCAAAATAGACGACAGCCCCAAGGTTTTCCGCACGCTCGAATGGGACGCCGACCTACCCCCGGGAACGCAAATTTTGGCGCAGACGCGCTCGGGTAGCGGCCTCGACGAGGGCAACACGTACTACCACCGCAAAGGCCACGAAGTAACCGAGGACGAATACAACGCCCTCAAGAAAAGGTGGAAGGGCGACATCGTGCCCTACATCCGGCCAAGCGAGGATTGGAGCGGCTGGAGCAATACCTACCTGTTTTCCGGCCAAGAGTTTCTCTCGCCCAGCCCAAGGCGCTACGTGCAGTTTAGGGTGCTGCTCAAATCGGACAGCCCAGCCGTGGCCCCCACTCTAAACGGGCTGCGGCTCAACTACACGGACTCGTTCCTCAACGGGGCACGCGGCCAAATCGCCCCCAACGAGGCCCAAGTCGGCCAGCCGCAAAACTTTACATACGTGTTGCAGCCGGACTTCAAATCTGGCGACAAGGGGTTTAACCGCCTGCGGCTAACCACGCCATCGCAAGCCGCCGCCGAGAGCGTGGTCATTCGCGTCGCCGGGGCCGAGGTTGAGCCAGCCTCCCTAGCGCTGTTGCCCGACTCGCTGGTAGTGGAGTTGCCGCAAGTCGTCCGCCGACAAGAGGTCGAAATTGACCTACAAGTCAACGTATTCGCCAATCCCTATCTCTTTTCGGCCTTTGTCGGCCACACCGACGAAATGGAGTTTTGGCAGCAGGTCGATCCGGCCGGGCGGGCGGCCACCACAGTATTTCTACCCGAAGTGCCCGCGTCTGAGAGCCTGCTCGACAAAGTCGCTATTTCGCCTAAGATCCTCACGCCCAACGGCGACGGGATCGGCGACCGAGCCGAGATTCGCTTTGCGGTATTAAAGACAGACGCCCCGCTAGCGGTCGCGATCTATGCGCTCGACGGGCGGCAAGTCGGCGCGTTGGCCGGCGGCCGCAGCGCCGACGGCTACCTCGTCTATGAGTGGAATGGCGCAGACGACGAAGGCCGGCGCGTACCCCCGGGAATTTACGTGTGCCGCATCCAAATCGACGCCCAAGCCGAAGTCCAAAACTTGGCGCAGATCATCAACGTAGCGTACTAATGACCAGCTAGCTTCTAGCCCATTCGGCCAAGCCTCTTGAGGGAGGGGTATCTCATGTATCTGTCTCGTATCCGATCGGCACTGTGTACAGCACTCGCGTTGTTGGCGCTAGACTGGAGCGTCGCGGCAGCCCAGCTAACCACCGGCTATCGACCCATAGCTGAGCCAGGGATTTACGGGGTGCGAATTCATCCCGGGGCCCTAGCGCCCAATCGCCGCAAGTTCTACCTGCCGCAAAACCTCTTCTACGAATACGGCTGGCGGGGCTGGGAGTACAGCAACTACGCCCGCGACGAGTACGAGCGCTACGTCGATATACAGCTAGAGGGCAATCGCCACTACGATGCCTTCGGCAACTACATCGCCCGCGGCTGGACGATCTACGACTGGACCGAAAACAACCCCCTGCGCCAAGGCAGCGGCATCTTCAAAAGCCCGCGCTACAGCAGTTGGTTTGACCGCGTGGTAATCTCGTCGGCCCACAAGGGCCAGTTCCACACTGCGCTGACAGTCGGCGACGCCATTCGCACCACCCTGACCCCACTGACCTTTTCCAAGCCGACCTTTAACGGCATCCAGTGGGACTTCCTATCCGATAAGTACGCGTTCACGTTCCTCGGCTCGCGCATCAGTTCGCCAGCCAATCCGGCCGCAACCCAATCCGAGGCTCCCGCCCTCGTGGAAAACTCCACCCGCCTGCTCGGCGGCCGGGGCGTGGCCCAAGTGGGCGACTTCGTCAAGGTAGGAGCGACGTGGGTCAGTGCTCACAACGCGCGGAGCACCCTCGACATGGGGGACAATTCGCTCAAGGGCGTCTTGACTACGCCGCAGAACACGGGCAGCGTCGAGACCGTGACGATCCTCATCTCAGACGATTCGCCCGAGTCGAGCGACAACGGCGCGCTCCTGTTTTTCGATCGCGTGCTAATCGACGGCGAGATTCACCCGGAAATCACCCCGATTGTCCGCGGTGGGATCCGCACCGGCGGCAGCTTAGAGGCCAAGGGGGTGGACAACATCGAACTGATCTACGACATCCGCAACAGCTTCCGGCCCACCGAAAAAGTGCCGACTTATCAGGAGGCGAGCAAAATCGAGTTTGAGTTGATCTTGGCCAACGATTACCGAGTGGCCGTCACGTCCAACGTGCAGACCGATCGCTTGGGCGACCCGGTCTTTTTGCCCGTGGCCCAAGCCGAAGGCGAAATATCCGACGGCTCGAACCAACAGTTTTTGCGCTTTGCGTACGGGCTGCCCACGGGCAGCGATGTAATCGGGGTAGATTTCGAGATTCTGAGCCTCGGCGGGTTAGACCTGCGCGCCGAGTTCGTGCGCAACCGACGCTTCCGGCGCTTTCCCAACCAAAACCTAGCGCAACATACCCTCGCCGAAGACAAAGGAGAGGCCGGTTATATCACCGCATCTTATACCTCCTATCCGTGGTTTGCCTACGGCGAGATGTTCACCATGGATCCCGATTACAGCACGACCGCGTTCATGGCCAATTCGCTGGGCGGCATTGATTACAGCAGCGAAATTTTCCACCTCTTCGAATTCGTCGATGACAACGACGACCAAGACCGCTTTGCCGACTGGCAGCGGGCCGGCCAATTCGGCAGCGGGGTGGGCGCTTCAGGCGGCTCAGTGGGTGCCGACTTATATGTATTCCCCGGCCTAGACGAGAACAACGACTTCGTCTCCGACTTCAATCAAAACCGCAACTCGCGGCCCGACTACGACGAGCCTTTTCTGCGCTATGAGGTCGATCCGCCGGCTTTCCTGTTCGGCATGGACATGAACAACAACACCCTGATCGACCGCTTTGAAGACGACCGTCAGCCCGACTATCCCTACGACCGCGATCACCGGGGCTACAACGCCTACGGCGGCTTTATGCTCAGCGAGGACGCCCAGCTAACCTTAGGCCGCTTGAGCGAGCGCCAGCTAAGCTCGGCGCGCAAGAGCAAGGCCAACTACGGTTTGCTCACCGTGCGCTGGAATTTACCGGGCCTGCAAATCGCGCTCTTTGAGCACGCGAAACTCGCGTCGGACAACATCCCGGAAGACCGCCTGCTGTGGGTTGACCCAACGGGCCGGACGGACTTTACCGATCCGCTCGACCACCAAAACACTTTCGTCAACAGCATTTACTTGCAGGCAAACTACAACCGCATCCGCAACTTCAGAGCAACCGCCAAGGTCAAACACGAGATTTTCAATCAGCGCGGAGAGCAGGCCGACAAGCGCGACCGTTCGTTTTTCGGGCTGATTACCAAAGCCGACTACACCATTCCCATTGGCGCGGACCTGACCATCTGGCCCAAGTGGAAGAGTACCTTCAGGCGCGAGACTCCCACCGATCCGTCACAGGCCAATATCCGCGAGCTAGAGGAGACCCTGTTCTTGATTTCGCGCTATGCGATCCTCGAACAGACCTGGATCGCGCTCGGTCTAGAGTTCAGTTGGTTTGAGAACTTACGCGACCGGCCGGCCGAGCTACAAGTCGGTTATGTCGAGGACTTTACCAGCCGCGTCTATTCGATTCTGTTCTCAAATACTTCGGCCTATTTGGGCTACCAGCTAACCTTAAATGCGGGCCTTCAGCTAGAGGAGCAAAACTTCGCGGCCGGGCAGCGCAACACCTCGCTCGGATTCATTCGCATCTTTGCCAGCACCGGGCAGGAGTAAGCGGAAACAGTGAAAAATTGGGTAGTGGTCTATTTTGCAATCTCGCAGTATTGGCATAAAGAGCTTTGGGATGGTGCTAGGGAGTACTGCCGGACGTTTCACCACGTCTCAGTCAAGCACCTGCACCGCTACGTGGCTGAGTTCGCCGGTCACCCCAAGCCGAACAGCCCGAAGACGCATCGGAAGCGATAGAAAAATTCTTGCTTTCCCGCTCCCATTTTTGTGCCTATTGCCCTTAATTTTTATATTTTTTTTATGTTTTTTGCTCTTTGTAGGAGGTGCCGTCATGCGCGGGAACCATTATCGCATCGAAAAGACGGCTTTAATTTTATCGTCGAACCGTCTTCATTCATTTATTCAAATCTGACCATTTTTTGCTCCCCTCTCTATTGCATATATGGTGATGGTGTAGGGATAACGATGTACTTTACACCGACATAGAGGCACAAAATCACAGGAGGATTTACAGTGGACACACTACAGCTAGTCTTGTCCATTGGCGTCGTAATAATAGGCATATGGTTTGTCTATGATCTACGACGCGAGATGAAAGATATAGGATTGATTCGGTCCTTCCACGTTTTCCCTGAGATGGAAAACAACGACCAATCCGCCGTCGCTCGTGTAGTAGAATTACTTAGGGAGGCAGACAGTAACCTCGAAGTATTCGATGACGGCGACTCATTCCCGGAGTCAACGTACAATGACCAATTATTTCTCAGTGCCGTGAGGGAAAAACTTCAAAATAACCCCCATTTTCGGATTCGATGCTTCTTTAATTGCGATGACTCTGACTTGAAATTTACCAAGATGTTCAGGAATGACCCACAAGTAGAAATTTATGTTCGGAAAGACGGACCAAGGCCACCGGATAGGCACTACAAAATCATTGATGGAGGAAAAAAAGCCTATCTGTCGAAGCACAGCTTAGGGCACCATATACGAAGGTACAAAGAAATTACTCGTGCTGAATTGTCCCCAAGCCAAGAAGCCCGTGCATCCGAACTCCTTTTCGGAGACCTTCGTCAGCAAGTCGAAAAATTTAGAAGAATTGGAGAGCATAGTTAATGCAATCTATATACCCAGAGTTTCCACCGCCCCAGCTTTATATTCTACTGGCTACCTCAACTACACTGCTTGGGATCGCGGTGTCGTATCTGTCAAGTTCTAAACAAAACCTTAAAGGAACTGATATACTCTTTCTTTTAGCTTGGGTGCATATAGCCGTAAGTATCATAGACGTGGCCTTCCGTGAGGATGGCAAAGAGTTGTGGTTCTATGTGATTCCTCATCTGCTCGTCTTGGTATCTTTCATTTTTGGCCTTAGACGAGTAGTTCGCATGGCAAAGGGACGAGCTAAAGAAGACGCCCTCTAGTAACTCAGAAAGGATAGTAATACGCCGGAATCCGGAGAAAGGAAGGCGCAGCAGACCCGAGCAAGGCAGCCTCTGCTGTGGTGATGGCAACGGAAAGATATTAAGGCCTAGCTGTAGAACCAAGGATTTTTCAAAACGTACCGCCGCCAAAAATTGAACTTGCTACGCACTTCTAAAAAACGTAATATAGGCGTCTTAAAGGGTGAATCGTTGGTAGTTTTACCACTAATCCCACGGAGGGAACGCATGAAAAAGACCCCTTTCCTATTTGTCGTTTGCGCCGCAGCGTTTGCCTTAGCTAGCCCGGCTAACGCACACGTCGGTGCTGAGTATTTCATCCCGGGCGTACCCAACCCCAGCGCCATGACCATCGACGGCCTCGAAGACGATTGGGGCTGGCTGGACGAGGAATTCATCCTCACCACCGAGGGCATGTTCACCGCTGGCGGCGAAACCATCGCCAAGGAAGACTACGACGTTAGCATTCTGATGGCGTGGAGTACGCCGCCGGACAACCGCTTCTACTTCTTCATCCGCGTTCAAGACGACACCCTGCGTCTGATCGAAGAAGATCAAAAGCGCTGGTGGAACGACGACTGCATCCAGATCACCTTCGACCCAGACCACTCGGGTGGCGACTTCTTGGGCGAAAACGTCGATCAGGTCCTCAACGCCCAGCGCTATCACCTGCGCGTCAAGCCGCTGCCGGGCCAGCCGGTGGCGTTCAACAGCCTGCTCGAGTACATCGACTTGCCGTCAATTGGCTGGAGTTCGGATATGTTTGAGGGCGAGCCTACGGGCGACATCTTCGAGATCGCTTGGACCGTCAACCCGCCGGATGCCGAGCATTTCTCGACCAACGTCTCGTACACCTTCGAGTTCCGCAACGCCTTTTGGGACATCCACGGCGTAACCCAAGACGAGGCGGTTCGGCACATGTTTGCCGCCGACCAAGTAACCCACATCGGCGTCCGTCCGCTCGATGGCGACGGCGGTGAGACCGGGGCTAAGCACCAACTCTATCCGCTGGGCGGCTCCACGGGTCAGGACCAGAAGGGCGATCAGATGCTCGATTACATCTTGCTCGAAGCCGACGAAATCGAAGAAGACACGGCCGTCGAAGCCACCAGTTGGGGTCGAGTCAAAAGCCATTTGAATAGCCAACTCGACTAAGCAAGGCTGAATTGCATCAGCCGCTAGCAAAGAGAGGAGGGGCAGTTAGCCCCTCCTCGTCTTGTATTAGCCAACAAAGAAGCGAGGATCGCCGTGAAGACATTGGGTAGCTTGCTCCTCTTGCTAATCGCGCTCGCCGGATGCGGCTTGAAGTTCGGGTATCGGCATTTTACCGGTCCGGTGGTGCCCGCGGAAATCGCGGACGACAACTACTTGGTCGGCGACGATCGCAGCATCACTTTCGTCAAAGATCGTCTAGAAGTAGCGATGTTGCCCATGTCGGCCGAAGCCCTGAACCGGCAATTCGCCGACGTCTCAGCCGCCCCAGCAGGTTTTACCCTGCCCAATCCCTACGCCGTGGCGACCAATCCCTACACTTATGGCGATTGGACGCCACCCGGCGAAGAGCAGGCACCGACGCGATTTACCGTTTTTTTAGTCAAGGTCAAAAACTACGCCTATCCCAAAGTCCGCCTAAATCCAGCCAATATCGAATTGATCGCCCCCAACGGGCGTCGCTATGAGGCGCTCACGCTCCTCGCCCTGACCGAGTACTATTGGCCCTATGCCCAAGCCTACGGCGGCAATGCGCGCAAGGGCTTTAAGGCGCGGCGCGATCTCTTGCAGCGCACTCTATTTGCCGACGACATGATCTTCAGCGGCCAAGAGCAAGAAGGGTATTTGGTCTTTCCCCCGCTCGACCGCGACGTCGAGGAATTTACGCTGTGGGTGCGCGAAATGGCCCTGAGATTCGACTTCCGCGACGCTCCGGTGGAGACCGTCAATATCCCCTATGACTTCCAGCGCGAAGTGTACTACGCCCGCGCCCCCCGCGAAAACAAGAGCTGAAATGGCGGCGCGGGCGATTGGTTGTTGGTCTCTGCTCCTTATCGCGGCCTGTAGTTCGCCCCAAAGCGACAAAAACATCGTAGCCCGCGTGGGTGAAGCCGCTATTACCTTCGAAGATTTACAGCAATTCAAAAGCGACATGCCCCCCCTGCTGCTCTCCGAGCGCGAGGGCGTCGCCGCCCTCGAAGAGTATCTCCAAGCAATGATCGACATGGAGCTCATGTTGCTAGAGGCGCGAGAGAGGCGGATTGGTAGCGACCCAGATTTTATCGAGCAATGGCAACAGGCGCGCCGAGAAAAGCTCTTCCAAGAATTCGTCAAGCGGGAAATCCAAGACAAAATCGACCTGCCGCAGGAGGAAATAAAGCGGCAGTGGGGTGCGAGCAAGTGGAATCGGCTGCTAAAGCTCGCCCGCATTCGCTCGAGCTCGGCCGACGAGGCCGCCCAAGTCCGGCGCACCCTAGAGCGTGGGACCCCGTTTGAAGAAATGTCCGGCCAACCCCTGACCCTCCCGCAGCAAGGGAATCTCCAAGGGGCGTTGGACTCCTACGTTGGACGAAACAGTATCGAAGAGTTCGGGGTTTCTCTCGAGGTGGCCGAGGTCCTCTTCGAGCTCGCTAAAGGCGAGATTAGTGCGCCGTTGAAGGTCGAAGCCGGCTACGACATCTATAAGGTATTGGACGAACGTCCCGCGCCAGCCAGCTATTACTTGATCTTTTCCCAAGGGGCACTAATGGCCGCTTTCGGCGAACGTCGGCGAGCACTCATTGCCGAGTTGATGCGGGAATACAATGTTGAATTCGATCCCCATAGTATCGCCGAGTTAGCCTCCATCGTCGCCAAGCCAAGCCAAGCCAAGCCAAGCCAAGCCAAGCCAAGCCAAGCCAAGCCAAGCCAAGCCGCCAATGTGGAAGCTATTGACGAGGAGGGCATTGTGGGACGCTACGACGGTGGCCAGATAACGACAGCCGACTTCCTCGCGCTCTACCCGAAAGTGCGTCGGGTCGCCTCGGTCGGCACTGACAGTAGCGGCATTGATGAGTTCGTGCGGCTCTATCTGGTGGCCGAGGTGCTCTTCCCCGTGGCAATCGAACGCCGCGGCTTGGCGCAGGAGCCAGCGCTAGCCAACTATCTGCGGATCAAAAAACGCGCGATGCTCATCGAAGAACTGCGCCGCCGCGACGTAGAGGAGCGCATTGACCTGAGTGAAGATGTGCTGCGCCGCTACTACGAGGCCAATCTGCACCGTTTTATGGAAGATCGAGAAGTGACCGTGCAGGAAATCTTGGTTGCCACCCACGAAGAGGCGGCGGCACTCGCGGCACGCATTCAAGCGGGCGAAGACCTAGCGGCTTTGGCTGCCAGGCACAGCATCCGCCAAGGCAACGACAAGGGCCGCTTCCACATCCACTCCTTCGAGCGGGTGGTGTTCGGCGAGCTATTGACAGCAGCCCTAGCCGCAGAGGTTGGCGTACTCACCGGTCCGGTGGCCATCACCGAGACCCCACACCGCCAAGGTGGTTTCTCGCTGTTTGAGGTGCTGGAAAAGACCCCCGAGCAGCCTAAGCCATACGACGCAGTGGTCAAACAAGTTCGCTACTGGTGGTCCAAGGGGGAAGAAAATCGCCTCTATAACGAACTGATTGACCGCCTGCGGGAAAAGTATGCCGCACAAATCGCTATCCACGCGGATCACTTGGCGGCCATGTATGACGCAACTCAGCTATAGGGCACTGGTCTTTTTCGCCGGCGCATTGCTTGGCGCTTGCGCCGGCGACAGCGACCATTTAGCAGCAGCCAAGCGTCTAGCGGCAGCGGGCCAATACGCCGATGCCGTCGCCGCGTGCCGCCAAATACTCGCAGCCAACAGCCAGCACCTTGAAGCCCTCTTGCTCTTGGCCCGCCTCAATCTGGTGCAAGGTCATCTAGCACCAGCGGCGCGACTAGCCGAACAAGCCGTTCAGCTAAGCCCAGACCACGCCGCGGCCTATCTCCTTTTGGGCGACATTTACATCCGGCAGCGGCGCAACGCCGATGCTGCAATCATCTATCAAGAGGGTCTGCACGCTACCGCCGAGCGGGGCGACTTCTACCGCAAACTCGCCATAGCCTACGCCGATGACGGCCACTATAGCGAAGCTATAGAGGCCCTCCAGCAAGCCCTCCAATATTCCGACGACGCGGCCATCCACTACAATATGGGCGTAGTTTATGAGCGGCAGGCGCACTACGACGCGGCCAGCCGCGCATTTGCCCGCACCACTGAGATAGACACCGCCTATGGCGACGCTTATTTCCGGCTGGGGCAAATCCAAGGCAAGCAGGGCCTATTCGAAGAGGCGGCGGCCAACTTCGCCCGCATGATCAGCCTAGACCCAAACTACGCCCCTCCCTACACTGGACTGGGCCAAGTCCGCATGCAGCAGGGCCGCTTAGATGAAGCCGAGCGCCTTTTCAGCCAAGCCATTGCCATGGACCCCTTTGAGGGCGAAGCCTACCACCGGCTTGGGACGCTCTTTTTGCGGCAGGGCGACCAAGACCGGGGCGAGAAGCTCTTGGCCATGTTCAAACGCATCCAACCCGTCAGCGCCGACATCGAGCGTTTCCGCTATATCCTCAACCTCTACCCCGACGACGCCAACGCACACTACAACCTAGGGGTGCTCTACGGAGGGCTTGGTCGCTACGCCGAGGCCGGCGTCGAGTACGCTGCGGCCTTGCGTATCAACGATCAAGATCTCAGCGCCCGCAACAACTTGGCCAATGTTCTCCTGCGACAGGGACGGATCGACGAAGCAATCCACCACTACGAGATCGCGCTGGCACTCAATCCGCGCTATGCCCAAGGCTTTAACAATCTGGGCTCGGCTTACCTGATGAACGGCGATTTGCAGCAAGCCGTCCAGGCTTTTGCCAAGGCGCTCAAGCTAGCACCTGACAATGCCGACACTCACTTCAACCTCGCCCGTCTCTACAAAAGCCAGGGGCTAGATGCGCGGGCCGCCGCTGAGATGAAGATCTACAATCAGCTTGTACAGGCCGCGAAGAAAAAAGAACACCGTGAGTGAAAAACAGCTAAACCACCAAAATCGCTTGCTGCTCTACGGCACCGTAACCATCTCCGGGGCAGCGGTGATGATGTTAGAGCTGTTGGGTACGCGCATCATCGGCCCCGTTTACAGGGTTAGTCTCTACGTGTCAACCACTCTTCGCGGCGATGCCGCGCCCGGTGTCTTTGGCCTTCGCAGCGAGTCGCTTAGCAAGGTGCCCGTGTCGCCGCTGACTCCCTCGGCCTTGGCCCCTTTCGGGCACGCGGGCAAACCCGACATGAGCAGCGTCCCTAATTGGCCGGAGTAGCCGTGGACAAAGTGCGCTTGGCCCTCGTCGGCTGCGGCGGCATGGGCACCCGCCATCTGCACGGCCTCAAGCAGCTAGCCGACTCTCCCTTCGACGCAATTGAACTGAGTGCGGTCTGCGACCTCAGCGCGGAAAACGCCGAGATGGCCGCGGCCGAAGCCGAGAAGTTACTCGGGACCCGCCCCAAGGTCTGCACTAATATGGAAGCGATGGTCCAACAAGTGCCGGATTTGGAGGCCGTGGACGTGGTGACCGATCCTTCAGTGCATCACACCGTCGTCTGCGAGGCCCTCGACCTGGGATTGCACGTGCTAGTGGAAAAGCCGCTGGCCATCACCGTGCGAGCCTGCCAGCAGATCCTCGACGCAGCCGCGCACAACGAGCGCATGGTCTCCGTAGCTGAAAATTTCCGCCGCGACCCTTCGGCCCGCATCGTCCGCCACCTCCTCGACACCGGGGCCATCGGCACGCCCTATATGGCACTCTATCACTCACTCGGCGCGGGCAATCCCATTTTCATCACCCCTTGGCGGCACCGCCGGGAGTTGGGCGGTTTTATCCTCGACATGGCCGTTCACTTCACTCACATGATCCGCTACCAACTGGGGGATTTTGCCGAGGTCTATGCCGATGCGCGGATGATAGAGCCGGAGCGACAAAAATCAGCATCCCTGTCCATGGACTACGAGTTCTACAAAAAGCGCTTCGCGGCCATGTCCGAGCGCATCTCGGCGGCGGCCGAGGACACAACCCAAGCGATTTTCAAAATGGCGAGCGGCGCGACTCTGAACTGGATTGTCGGAATCGCCGGCCACGCCAGCACACACCGCGAACTAATTATCGGTACCGACGGCCGCATTGACGGCTTTGGCGGGCGCGGGGCGCGCGTAACGCTTGCGCGGCGCGATGCCCCGCCCCTCAGCCAAGAAGACATCCTCGCTTCTACTGAGGGCGCGGGCCTATCATTCGACCCGCTGACGCGCTACCTATTTCCAAGCGGCGTCTCGGCCGGCGACCCACTCGTCGATTTGAAGCTAATCGCATACGAGCTACGCGAAATGGCGGAAGCCATTCGCGGCCAACGCACCGTCGAAGTGGATGGCCGCTGCGGCCTGAAGGACGTGGCCGCGCTCTACGCGGTGTTTGAATCCTGGCGCGCTGGCGGCCCGGTCGCACTCAGCGCGGTCGAATCCTGCCAATCGTACGCTTATCAAGCGGAGATAGACGCCGCCTTGGGCATCAACTAATCGCGTCAATAAAAGGAGATTGCCATGTGGAACCTCGTCAAAATCCCGGTCGAGCCGCTCGTCCCCGCGACCTTTGCCCCTTTCGGCCACGTGATTCGCACCTTTGAAGAGCGCAAGCCAGACAAGGTCAAAGGCGGTTACGCCACCAACGCCTACCCGGTCCGCGCCGCGCCCGGCTCCGAGCCTAAAGATGGCCCGGGCTGGTACGCACCCCACCCGCAGCGCGTACCCATTTCCGAGGGCCTGGAGCGCGCCCATTTTGCCTTTCACACCGACGCGGGTCAGTCGTTTTACCCCAGTTTGCACTCGCCGAGCGTGTTTCTCGTCGGAGCGATCCAAGACAGCATCCAAGCCGAGGAACTGCGCGCTTTTTACTCGGCCGGCGATGTAGGCGTCTGCTTGCATCTGGGGGTGTGGCACACCATGCCCATCTGCGTCGAGGGGCACGACGTGTATCAAACCACGCGCGGCGACCAAGATTACCAAGCCCACTCCGTGGAAATCGACTTCGACTTAGAGCGCGGACAGTCCATCGCGCCGGATATGGACAATTTTAACGGAGCTTAATCCAATGCGACGAGTTGGTTTTCAGCTGCAGGTCAAAAAGGATCGAATCGCCGAGTACAAAGCAGTCCATCGCCAAGTGTGGCCCGAAGTCTGCGCCGCCCTCACGCGCCACGGTTGGCATCGCTACTCGCTCTTTATGAACGCAGACGGCCTGGTCTTCGGCTACTTTGAGACCGCAACGGATTTTGCCACGGCCCTCGACGGCTTTCTTGCGGAAGAGGCCACGCAGCACTGGGGGAAAGCCAACGAGGGGTTGGTCGAAATACCGGCGGGCGGCCCCAAAGACGCGCTAATCGAACTAGCAGAGGTCTTTCACCTCGATTAGCACCACGCCGCAGCCAAGGGGCCATTGACCGCCCCTTTGTGGCACTCTCCCCGGACCGGGTCGCCGCAAACTGCGCGTTGATCGCCCCCGGGTTTCTTGATGGGCCGGCCCTTCCCTCGTGCCGTGCGCTACGAACGGCGTGGCCTTAGCGGTTTTCTCGCGGTCGGCTGCTATCTGGGGGCCCTGCTGCTGCGTAGTATGGCGCGGTCGCAAACGCCGCCCCCGTAGGCGAATGCCGCGGGTTCTCGTACACAGTCAATAGCACCCCCGCTTCCACATCCGTTGTGCGCTGCGTCCGCCCCGAAGGCCAGCGCACGCGCACGGCATCCGCTCGTTGATGTGGGCCTAAACCGACAATTAAGGTCGCGCTATTTTGGGCGGAAAAGCCCTCGCCTGCTCGGTGCTCGCGCAGCAGCGTCCGCCCGCCGACATCCACTTCCACTTGCACGCCATACCCATCGCGCGCGCTCCACTCGCGTGAGACCTCGTCGCGCTCGTTCCCCCCCACAAACCGCAACGCGAGGATGCGACCCGCCTTGCTGCGGTTGGCAAACAATTGGCAGAGCGGCTCATTGGCATTGACGACGGCCAAATCGCGGCGTCCATCGCGGTCGAAGTCGAGGGTGGCGAAAGCTCGGCCATCCGCTGGCGAATCCGCCGCCGATAAACCCGACACGTCGATAAAATCCCGCCCTCGCACATTGAGGAACAGCCGGTTGCGCTGGTAGCCGCTAAGCGAGGCCCCGGCGTCGAGCCGCGCCCCCACGTTGTACGTCCCATCCGTCCGGCCATGACGCACGACCGTGCGCCAAAACAAACTTCAGGTATCCTCGGGCCGAGCCGCTTCGGCTGGCGGAGTGTAATAGCCACTCAGGGCGTAGATGTCGAGGTCGCCGTCGTTATCAAAATCCAAAAACTGGCCCCCCCAACCCCAGCCGCCGTCTTCCACCGGCGAGTCTGCAACGAGAGTGAAGCCCTCGCTACCGTTCCGCAAGAGGGAGTTACCCCGGGCCAAAGGGGCAAACGCCGCACCCGCCCGCCCAGCCGCTGCCGTAATGCGGCGACCAGCGCTGCTGTGCATGTTGGTCACGTACAAGTCTTGCCGGCCATCCCCGTCGTAATCGGCCCAACTAGCACCCATGCCAAAGCCCGGATCGGCCGCCCCGCGCTCGGCGGTGACATCAACGAGGGCCCCGCCGTCATTGCGGAGCAAGTTATTAGCGGCAAAGTCGTTGGCGAGGTAGAGATCCGGGTCGCCGTCGCGGTCGTAATCAGCCCAAGTCGCCTGTAAAGTATTGCGCCACACCGCGGCGGTTGCCGCAAAGCGCCCGTCGCCCAAGTTGCGCAGCAGGACGTTGGGCGGCCCAGGTGCGTCGTGGATGAGGTGGCCGATGCGATCGCGACTTAGATCGCGGAGTGTGCGAGCGTGGTCGGCCGGCAGGAAGTCGGCCAACAACGCACCGCCCCGAGGCGCGTCGCCGAGCGCGGCGGGAGCCGCTTCGAGCAACATCCGCGCAGCATACGTGGAAAAGTACCCATCGAGCAGACCGTCGCCGTTGTAATCAGCCGCTGAGATCGAAGCCACCAGCAACGGCAAAACGCCCACGCCCAAGTCGCGGCGGACGAAGTGCCCGTCGTCATTGACCAAGTAGAGACTCGGCGCGAGCGTACGCCCGAGGAATACATCCGGGTCGCCGTCGTTGTCAAAATCGGCGAAGAGCGCGGCCGCGGTGTGATGCTCCACATCGAGACCATATTGGGCCGCACGGTCCGTGAACGTGCCGTCGCCGCCATTGTGCAACAGCATGTTCTGACCTTGGCGCACGGCAATGTACAGATCGTCGTACCCATCGCCGTCGATGTCCACGACGCTGATGCCGGGATGGCGATCAAAGGCTTGGCGCGTGAAATAGCGATGCGGCGCGACAAATGCGGAGTCGCGAAAGGACTGGCGCACCAGTTCGGCGTGGCGCGAAAACCTCGCTCGGGCGCGATCCTCGGCGCGGGGGAGTGCTTCGTCGAGCACTTCGGCAAACAGCGCGTGCTCCCGTGTGAGCATCTCCAGCGATTCGGTCTGCCAACGGCGAATCCGCCAAGCGGCATCTTCCTGCCGCTGCCAGTCAAGCATTAGCCAAGCCCGAATTTGCGCCCGCTCCCCGTCTTGTGTCTGCGCCGCGGCGTCAAAGCGCAAGCGGGCTTGGTAGATCGTCTCTTTCGCGTTGAGAAAATGCCCGGTCTCAAGGTGGAAGGCCGCATAGTCGCAGGAACCCATCGCGGCAAAAAGCGGCACCCAGAGTTGGAGGTCGGCGCTGCGGACCTGCGCGGCCGGTGCCATGCGCCAGCGCTGACGCTTAATGCCCAGCGCCGGAATGATCTCTGTCGCCTCGGCCGTTTGCTCGGCGTCTACAACATCCACTGTAGCGGCAAAAAACGCCCGCGCTGGCCCAGCCGGCAGTTCGCCTTGGTACATCCCCAAGGCAAGCAGCGGCAGGGCCTCGCCGCTCAAGTCCTGCTGCACCGCTTCGCTGCGATCGATAGTCGCCAAGAGCCGATTGCGCTCCTGCACCTTTTGCAGAGAGCGGACCGTGCCGTACCCCGCGAAAATAGCAAGCGCACCCAAGGCGCAAGCGACGAGCACAGTGGGAATTAGCGGCAGCCGCGGACACCGCCAAACGAGCCAACCACCGCCAAAGAGCAAGGCGACCTGAAGGGCGATGATACCCTCCGTGCCGAGCGGACGCGCCAAAAGAAAATGAGCGAGGGCCAGCGGATTGAACGCCAAGCCACAGAGCAGCAGGGCCACACCGGCGAGGCGCACGGCGACGCGCTGGCGATTGGGTTGCCATTCAGTCATTGGTCTCCTAGTCGCAAACGGGCGACGAGTATGTACGCGCCTAGCAAATCGAGCATCAAGGCCAATCGATACGAGACGGGAGTGCCGTTTTTGTCGCGGCAAGAGCGCATAGTATATTAGACGCCGAATGGCCGCTTGTTACGACAAAGGAGGTGTCCCCTGTTCGCCCCGCCCTCGATCGAGTGCTCTTGTCCATCAGTGCTGGTCAACCTCGCCCGGCAAGACGCATGGCTGGCCGTGTGCGCGAGGTCATCGTCCCCGCCGGCGATCCAGCCCAACGCCACCTACTAACGGAGACTACACCATGAACGCACGCCCCCAAATACTCATCGCCTGCAACAAGCACGTCCGCGAGCAGTACCTCGCCGCCGCCGATTTTGAACGCCTCGAAGCCTTTGCCGACTGGGACTGGTTCGAATGCGAGGGCGGCGGCATTTACGACACCAACGCAGATATCGAGACCGCCCGGGCGCTAGGCGAGCGGCTAGGTAGCTACGACGGCTTGGTCGTCTGCCACGGCTGCCCGACAGTCGAGGCCGCGATCTTGGATCAAGCCCCGGACCTAAAGATCATCGGCGAACTCGAAGGCGACCGCTTTGCCAGCCGCATCGACGTCGAGGCCGCCTGGGCGCGCGGCATCTGCACGGTCGATACGACCAACGGCTCGTCGTATCCAGTGTCCGAGTGGGCCTTGGCGCTCATCATCATCGCCCTGCGCAACGCTGGTGCCCAATTCCGCCGCCTCATCGCCGGCGATGTGCGCCCGCGCCCGCATACCGACTTTGGCTTCATTCACGGCGATCTGACCGGCAAGCGCGTCGGCCTGATCGGCTGCGGGCACATTGGCCGGCGGCTAATCCAGTTTTTGCGTCCCTTCGACACCGAAGTGTGGGTGTTCGATCCCTATCTGGCGCGGGAGTTGGCCGACGCGGTCGGCTTTCTCAAAACCTCGTTGGACAACGTGATGTCGCAGTGCGACGCCATTGTCTGCCTAGCCCCGCACACCCCGCGCACCGAGCGCATGATTGGCCAACCGGAGTTAGACCTGATCCGGCCGGGTGCGGTATTCGTCAATGTGTCGCGGGGCAAAGTAGTGGATTCAGCGGCGTTGGTCAGGCGGCTCAAGCGGGGCGACATCGTCGCCGGTTTAGACGTGTTCGACCCCGATGTGGGCGCGGATAACGCCTATGGCGACCAAGAAATCCTCGGCCTCGAAAACGCCTTCGTCACCCCCCACATCGCCGGCGTAACGGCACAGAGCTATCCGCGCTTTTTCGCGCTGATGGTCGATGAACTCGACCGCTTTTTCCACGGGCACGAGACCCGCTTCGACTTAACGCCGCGCTCCATCGCCAACCGCCGCGGCCGCGAGTTAGCTGAATAAGTCGGCTCGGCTCAATCAAACGGCGGGAAGAAGGTCAACTCCGCGCCAAAGTTATCCATTGCCACCACCTCGTCGCCGCGCAGCCGGGCGCGGATCGAGCGGGTCCGATGCCGCAGGACCAACTCTTCTTCGGCCAAGTCAAAGCAAATCTCAATCGGCGCGGACAAGGGCGGTTGGGCAAAGAAAAGAAACCCGCGATCTAGGCGCGGCCGCGCAACCCCCTTTACCACTAAGTCAGACGGCGCAACCGAGCCGGGCAGGCGCACCCACAACGGCCCGGGCTGCTTAACCTCAACGCGCAAGACATCGTGAGTATAGGGCGATTCGACGCGCACGGCCTCGGTCTCGTGGTCAAAGAGCAAATTGACCCGGTGCCCGGCCGGGCTGCTGCACACCATCTCCCGGTACACCTCGCACAAAGACGCCACCGCTCCGCCGACAATATCCATGTTGAAGCCAACAGTCTCCGCTTCGACCGGCTCGTGGCCGTACGGGGCGGGAAAGCCGAAGGCCCCGCGGTGCCGCTCGGCCACGTCGCGCCGTCCGTCCGCGCCTTCGGAATTGGGCGGTTGGTCGATGAAGGAAATGTCGCGCAGTTGCGCTGGCAGCAGATGCCCCCGCACTATGCGCTCGGCGTCTTGGAAATATTCGCTCCAGCCCCAGCGCCCCAAGATCAGGGCAGTCTCGACAATATCGCCGGTATTGTTGACTTCGCCGCGGTCCGGTGGCGCGTCGGGATGCGTGCTTTCGATGACCCAGCCCAATGGATCGCGCATGGCCCACAGCCCCTTGTCGTAAAAAGCCTTGACGCGCAGCAGGAGCGCGGCGTCGCCCGTCAAATCAGCCAATTGCGCCAACGACGACATGACGCAGGTGACCGAGTGCGTGTGATCGCCCAGCAACTCCCGGTCGTGGCCGCCGTCCGCCGTGAAAAACTCACCCGTAATTTTCTCTGCCAATTCCAAGGCCAACGCCAACGCCGGCCCATAGCCCGTCGCCCGATAGTACTTGACTAAAGGCCCCAAGGCCCGGGCTTCCCCCGGTATGAACAGGCTCTCCCACACTTCCAGCCCCAACCCCTGTAGCGCCGGCCGATCCCAGCCCGCATCCGCGCTCCAATAGCGGCGAAACGCCGCGATACTGGCCTCCGCTAGCTGCCGGGCCCGGTCCGAGTCGCGGTATTGCACCAGCGGATAGAGCGCGTGGAAGCCTTCGCGGATATTGTGCGGAATGAAGTTGATCAGCGGCCCGCCCAACTCGGCCCGATTGAGCGGCATGGCAATGGGGCCGCTATACGAATAGAACGCCGCGGCCGCGTGTCTTGCAATCGCCGCTTCATCTACTTCGACGCCCACCGCGGCGGCGTTGAGCAAGGCATTGAGATGGCGGCCGGGCACGTGCGCCTCCGAGTGCGCGGCACTGAAGCGCAGTTCGGCTTGGGGACGCACGCACGAGCCGAAAAACGGTATATCGCTGTCGTCGGCATTGAAAACGCTCGACATGGTGCGGCAACCCAATTCAATGGCGCGGCGCACATTCGTGGTATTGACGTCTTGTAAGCGAGCCATCGTCGCCTCCGGTTAAAATTTACGGCCCAAAGGCCCGCTGCCCCACGATCCCCTCGCCCTGCGCGATGTCATAGCGCACCCCAGCAGTAAGCTGTCCAAGGTTTTCTACCGTCCCATCCGGCCAGCGAATCTCCAAGCGGTCAATCCGCTCAGCCGTGCCCAAGCCAATGGTCAGGGTCAGCGGACTGTGGCTCAAATAGGAAGAGCCCGTGCGCACCATGAATACCTGCGCCTGCTTGCCCACCTGCGCCGTCACCTTCGCGCCGATGGCGTTTCGGTTGGGTGCCTGGCCCATTAGATTGAGCGCGACTGCGCGGCCGGTCGGCCCTTCGTTGCGCAGCAGATAGGCCGGGCCGCCATTGGTCGTCAGCAGCACGTCCAAGTCGCCGTCGGCGTCCACATCGCCGACGGCTAGCCCGCGCGCCACCACTCGCTCGAGAAACAGCCCGCCAGTCTGCTCCGACACTTCGACCATCCGCCCGTCGCCGTCATTCCAAAACAACTGCGGTGCCTGTTGGTACTCGATCTCCTTCTGCGTCGAGTTGATCTCGGGCTCAATGTGCCCATTGGCCAAAATCAGGTCTTGGTACCCGTCGAGATCGTAGTCGAAAAAGCGCAGCCCAAAGGTCAGCGGTTGCAGCGTTGCCTGCATCAGCCGCGCTTTGCCCGCCGCATCGACGAAGACTTCGCCGGCTTGGCGGTAGAGCGAGAGTGCCTCGCGGCTGAAGTTGCCAATCGCGATGGAGAGGACGCCGTCGTTGGCGACCGAGGCAATATCTATCCCCATCCCGGCGCGCGCCCGTCCGGTCTCGTCATAGCCAATGCCCGCCGCAAGGCCCCGCTCCGCAAAGCGGCCTCCACCTAAGTTTTGCAACAGGAAATTGGGCTGGGTGTCGTTGGTGACCACCAAGTCGACGCGGCCGTCGTCTTCAAAGTCGGTCATGGCCACGCCCATGGACTTGCCCTCGGGTAACAATAGGCCGGCCTCTTCAGTTATTTCTTGGAAGCGGCCCGCGCCTAGATTGCGGTAGAGCCTCGGCGTCGAGCCGGGGTACTGCTGAGGGGTGGCGTAGGACTTGCCCTTGCCGTCGAGCGTGGTGTAGATGTCGGTGCTAGGCGACCAGCGCACGTAGTTGGTGACCAACAGATCCAGCCAGCCGTCGCCATCCACATCGACCCAAGCCGCGCCTGTCGACCACTCGGGATTCTCGTTGCCGGCATCATCCCGCCACACCTCGCCGGCCACGCCCGCTTCCCCAGCTACATCGACAAAGCGGCCCGCGTCGTTGCGCAACAGCAAATTGGGGCCCAAGGTCGTCAAGTAAATATCCAAGTCGCCATCGGCGTCGTAGTCGGCAATCGTCGCGCCCATGCCATAGACGGAAAAGTCTAGGCCGGTGCGCTTGGTTGCGTCTGCAAAGGTGCCGTTGCCGAGATTGCGGTAGAGCTTGCCCGGGGCTTTTTCGCCGCCCCAACCCTCGCTGTTGACCAAGAGCACGTCCAGCCAGCCATCCCCATCGTAATCAAAAAGCGCGCAGCCGCTGCCCATGGTCTCCGGCATCCACTTTTCGCCGCGCGCCCCAGTCTCGTGCTTGAACTCGAGACCGGCGGCCCGCGCCACATCGACAAAGCGCACCGCCGGCGCCTCTTTCCGCCCGCGCCCCACCGCATAGTCGGCGGTCGGTGGTTTAGTGTACTCGGGCGTCGGGGCAACCTCTTTGGGTTGCTCGTCGCCGCAGGCGACCCACAGCAACGCGCCGCCCAAGAGACACCAGATCATACTATGAGCTCGCGGCATAAAATTTGCGTCCTATTACGTATTCCCTCGCCATACCACCGCGGCTCCTGACCGATCAACCCGCAGCCGGACTGACCCCGGCGAAGTGTCAGGGTCGGGTTTTTCACTCGCGGCAAAGAGGTCGTTTCCAACCAAACGCTCCCTCACCTAAGAGGCCGAGCAAGCGCGTGCGCTAGGCATGACGGAAATGCTCCCCGTGCGTCCTCAACCTTCCCCCAATGGATGAACGTGTATCTTGAGTGCCTCGCGGTTGTCGTGCGGATGCGCCAGCCGGTAGCGGCGCGTCAGTTCCTGCGCCGACTCGTCGATCTGATAGTACTGGTAAGCCTGCTCGGCGACGAGCGCCTCATCCTCGCGGCCCAAGGCGCGCAGCGAGAGCATCCGGTGGTAGTGGGCGACGCGGTCCTCCGGGTCGATGGCCAGCACGCTGTCGAGCGCGGCCAAAGCCTCCTCAAAACGGCCGTCGAGGTACAGCACCCGGCCCAAGTTGCGCCACGTAGCCCGATCTTCGGGAAAGTCGTGCAACACTCGGCGATACGCCTGCGCGGCCGCTTCGTAGCGGCCATCCTCCTGCAACACCACGCCCCAGACCCAAGCCGTCTGCCCGTCGCCGCTAACTAGCGCCTCGCAGTCCGCCAAATGCGCGTAGGCCCGCTCCAAGTCGCCATCGCGCACCGCGACCTTGGCCAAGTTGCGGCAGCCGTCCAAGCGCTCCGGCGCGAGCTGTTCCACCATCGCAAAGGCCCGGGCCGCACCTTGGGTGTCGTCTTGGAGCAGCAAGCCAATGCCATAGTCGTTGAAGCGCATCCAGTCGCCCCCATCCGGCGCACTCGGCGCGGCCGGTCCGCCCACCACCAACGCCACCTCGCTGCGGGCGATCTCCGTCACCGGCAAATCCGGCACTTGGTCGAAGCGGCGGAAACCCTCGCGATTGTTGTTAAAAGCAAACTCCGTATAGGCGCGGTCGAACTTGCGCCACAGCAGCCGCGCCCGCAGCGTCAGCTTGCTCCCGGCGTAGTCTGCGGGCACCGCGAAACTGTAGTGGGCTACATCGGCCGCACCCGGGCCAATGGTGCGCACGTACACGGCCGTGACGATGTCTTGGGCGTTGCGCCGGTGGATGGCTTGGCCGTTTGCATCAACCATCAGCGCCTTGTAAAAGTGCGCCGCTGGATCGACGTGCCCGTCGTCTTGTACCGCTCCGTTCAAAGCCAGCACCGCGTCCTCGTCGCTTATCACTGACACTTCGAGCCAGCCCTCGTTGGAATCGTTGGTCCCGCCCGGGAAAGTGTGCCCAACGCCCTTGTTCCGCACCACCACGTCGAAGGTGTACTCGCCGCCGAGCACCAGCGCTGGTTGGCTCTTGTCCAGCGCGTAGTGCGCTTCTTCTTGATGGTGCAGTGCGAACACATCCACGCTGAGTTTTTCGTCTTGCAAAAATTCTTCAATCCGCGCGATGGTCTCCTCGTCGCCGCGGATGTAAGGGAGGGCCGTGTTGACCGCTAAAAAGCGATGCGACTTGACGTACCCATCCCGCGCCGACACGTCGCCAGCGACCGCTTCCTCCAGCGGCATGTGGCAGTCTTGGCAAACCCGTTTGACCTCAGGCAAGTAGAACGTCCTAGCAGCGTTGAGCGCCACGCCGCTGTCGTGCCAACTGTCGTATTCGTTTTGACCGCGCAGCCAGCGATAGCCATTGACGCGCGTGTCGAGGCTGACCTTGTGGCAGGTGGCGCAAAACTCAGAGGTGCGGAAGAAGGGCTTGAGCATCTGTTTCTTGTGGACGATGGGCCGCGCCTTTAGCGCGGTGTCGTGCAAGAAGCGGCCGACGCCTGCTTTGGCATTGGCGAACAGATAGGGATCCTCCTGCTCGTCGGCAATGTTGTAGTTGCCGTTGCCGGTCTGGTCGTGAATGGCGTCGATGGCGTGGCAGCCGAGGCAGGTCAGCCCGGCTTGGGCCTGGGGCGAAGCGCGGTCGATCTCGGCGGTCATTTGGCCGGCCAGCATCAGCGCCGGATCGTGGCAACCCGAACACCACTTGGACTTGATCTTGCCTTCCTCGCCCGCTAAGTCCTTGTAATAGGCGATATGCGCGTCAACCTCGGCATTGCTCTCGGTCGAGTTGCTGCGCATGTGATTGATCGTCGCCTCGTAGAAAGGGTTGTTAAACGACGCAAAACGGTGCGCCGACGTCGCCCACTGTTCGACGATGGCCGCGTGGCAGCGGGCGCACGTCTGCGAGCCAATCGGCTCGTTGACCACAAAGCCATACTCGTCGATGTCGCCAGCGAGTTTTTCCGGCTGCGAGAGATCGCCGCGTGTGATGATCCGCGAGGGCAGCACGTCGCCGGTCGTAGTCGTAGTAGCCGCCGGAAAAAAAGGACTTTCAGCCGGCACGAAATTAGCGGGAACAAAGTCGTCTGGGGCAAAGTCAGCGACCTGTCGCGCCTTGGAGCCTGGGCCGGTGTGCTTGCCAGCGGCAAAGGCCTGCTCGGCCGCCGGCGTGTACTGCTCGCTGCTATAGGTCAACCCGTGTAGCACCACGGCCAGCACCAACAACCCGACCACCGCTGCGGGCACGATGCGATAGGTCCGCGCCGCGGGCTTCCACAGCGAGAGACGACGGTGCGCCAAGTAAAAGAGGGGGACTAAAACCGCCGCGGCCACGTGGCTCCAATACGCTACCGGATTGCCGCGATTGCTCGCCGCGCTGAGGATGAACAGCCCACTGACGGCCAAGACGATGCCCAGCGCGAGCGTAGCGATACCGGTGTAGATGGCCCGCTTGCGGCTCTTGCGCCACACCGCCGGTAAGTGCCAAGCCACAAAGCCCAGCGCCAGTACCACCAACACCAGACCGACGCCCGTATGCGACAGCACCATGCCTTGGTAAAACTTGGGTAGGGAAATGTCGGTAAGGGCGAAGTAGTATAAATCGAGGGCGTCGGCCAGCCGATTGGTCAGCAAATAGAGCGTATCGGCGA
This sequence comes from Candidatus Latescibacterota bacterium, assembly GCA_965116045.1. Taxonomy (GTDB): domain Bacteria; phylum Latescibacterota; class UBA2968; order UBA8231; family UBA8231. The sequence goes on from OZ220478.1 coordinate 1,677,230, forward strand.
CCATGAAGACGCCCAAGGCCACCACGACCAGCAAGGTCCGTTGCTGGCGAGTGCTCAGGCGACTCGGGGTTTTCTTTGGCATGGCTTAGCTGGGCAGAGCGCACATGGCCGGCGGGATTGCCGGGTTTAGCTCTTAAAGATAGGCGGTGCGTCCGATTTCTGGTAGGCTGCAACCAGCGGGGATACTTATGTCCATTGCCCTTGCAGCCAGCCGACGACCTTTGCGACCATGATCGGCGCGTGCTCGCTAAAGACGTGGTCTGCTCCGTCAATGACGACGAGTTCGGCATGGGTGCTGGCTCGGGCGCGAATATCGCGCGAGTCGGCAAGCGGCACCACGTCGTCTTCGCTGCCATGCACCAGCAACCAAGGCACGACAATCTCGGCCCCGCGTCGCACCACAGTGTCGATTTGGGCCATGTCGTCCATGTAACATTGCGAGAGCGGGCAGTCAGGCTCTTCCCACATGCAGCCCTCGTCGGGCACCTCCGCCCCGAACTCGCGCTCGGCAAAGGCGCGGGTATGCACCATGCCCGCCAAGGAGACGAGCAGGCGGATGCGCTCGTCGCGGCTGGCGCGCAAGACGCCGACCGCTCCCCCCATGCTGTGCCCGACATAGCAGACCGAGTAGCCGTCTAAAGCGCTGAGCACCGCGCCGAGGTCTTCGACTTCTTTGGAGATCGTCGCATCGGCAAAGCGGCCCGCGGACGCACCGTTGCCGGCAAAGGAAAAGCGCAGCGCGTGGATGCCAGCGGCCGCTAATCCCTCGGCCAGCGCGACGACAAAGGGGCGATCCTTGTTGCCGGTCACGCCGTGCCCCAAGACGGCAATGTGCCGCGAGCCTTCCGCGCCAGCGTGAAAAGTGTAGTCCAGCACTTCGCCGGATGGATTGCGAATAGTTCCGAACATGAGGTTACTCCTCCTACCCAAAGTGTTGTTTTTCATTTTTTATATCTATCTGCCTCATACCCACGTTTGAGGTTGTTGTCCGAGGACGTGCTCGGCTAGTACACCAAAGTACGACCGAGCCGTCGTAAAGAAAGGCTCCAACCGACCATTCTCATCTGGCGTCAGCACGGAGCGTATCCAAGCATCCATCTTACTTGGATCGTCAACCTGTCCCGACAGTTCGACAAGGTCGTTCCTCCGCGCCTCTCGCGCTAACCGGAGCCGTTCTGCGTTTAGGTTCAAAATCTCGATGGTGCGAGTCACACGCGCAGCGGGGATACCCTTCGATTTGCACGCGTCCTCATTTACTGCGATCTGCCCATCAACAAGCACTCTCGTAAGCGACGGTAGCGCGGGCAACTTTCGAGGATCTAAAAAATCCGCGTCGTTGCAGTCTGCCTTCGCCTGACCACAACTCATATTCTTTTTTATCGGTTTAAGGTGCCGCTTTTCATCTCTGAATTTTTTAGAGGAAGCAAACACGGACCATGTTCCACCGTTGCAGCAAGCGATCATATTGGTGATGTCCACCGCTTTTGCTGCTCCTTGCTGCGGGTCTCCCTGCGGAATGACGTGCTCAATCTGGCGATCTAGTTCTGTAAGATTGATCTCGCAGTAGCCGCACAATCCGTGCTGAAAATCAGTCAACTTATCAATGAGTTCTTTGTAAGATGCACTTTTGTTGTGATCGCGAAATCCACCCCAATTTGCATTGTCGCCTACAGCAACAAGATATTCGGCAAGGCCGGGAGTAGGCTCGTTCAATTTGCGGATAACCTTCACTGCGAATCGGCCATCCGTTCAAACAACTTGCGCTGTTTGATTTCAAGGTCGGCTCTGGTAAGGGCGTAATCGCGGGGAGAGAGCTTTTCAAGTTTCTCCCTGAGTGCCAAGGCTTCTTCAGACTCTCCTTTATCCTCGCTAACCAGACGCCGGTATCGATCCAAGGCTTTTGTAAAGTCGTTTTCGGGCGGTCGCTCATTTACGCCCATCACCGCGGAAAGCACATCCCCCGCCTCGGCTCCATACGTCGGCCCAGCCGGTGGCCCGGCAACGATGCGGTCGCCTGCTCTAACAAGTTCCACAATGTGCTGTGGCTCAACTGTAGTCAGCACCTGCGGGCTGTGAGTAGAGACGATAAACTGTGCGTTCGGAAATGTCCGCGCCAAGTCTATCAGCATCCGCTGCTGCCAAGAAGGGTGTAGGTGAAGTTCGACCTCGTCAATCAGGACAACCGCCTCGGATGTGAGCGGGTCGTCCAAGTGCGGATTGGCCTGCACCATCCGCCGCGCTAGATCCGCCGCCAAGGCCAACACAATGCGATAGCCACCGCTCAACTGGTCAAGCGAGAGCTTTTCTACTCGTCCTTGCTCTGATTCCCAAGACACTACAAAACGCGGCGGATTCGACTCAGTCCGAGGATCGGACACTTCCGGTAACATGGACGAGATCGCTTGGCGCACCGCCGATACTTCTTTTAGCTGATAATTGAAGTCGCGGCGTTCCTTCTGTTCCCTTAACTCCTCGTCCTCCTTGAAATAGAACCAAGCGAAGAGATCCTCAAAATCCGTCCGGGCAGAAAGTGCCCCTTTCAGCGCATCGAACCGTAGAATCGGACGCGGTAACTGGCGCGGTGATACCACCGATGCTGGTACATCTGAGACTATCCGATCAGTACCATAAAGGACACCGAGCGGCATATCGTTGCTCTCTGCACGGCTATTATCGACCAGTGCCTTGCCCAGATCTTCTTGGAAGGCCAACATCTTTTCCTCCTCCTTCTTCCGCCTAATCACCGACTTAGTCCCTTGTCGCTCAGAAGCATTTCCGTCCGTTGCAGTAAGCGATACCCGCGGATTTCCTGCGCCCTCACGCCAATCTCCTTCGCAAAAATAAGTGAAGACATCGAGCAATGGTCCGAGCAAATCCTCATGTCCTAATCCCACCGCAATCGCGCTCAGCACGCTCGTCTTACCGCAGCCATTGTCGCCGTGTAACACCGTCAGCGACGGATCGAGCGGCAGTTTGAGCTTCTCAATAGCTCGATAGTTTTCAATCTCCACGGATTTCAGTTTCACAAGAGCACCTCCTTCGCTTGGGAATAACCCCGCCTACGACTCCACCGTTTCCGCAGCCAAAAACTCCCACGTCTGCCGCGCCACCACCAATTCCTCGTCGGTGCGCAACACGTAAATGGGCACTCGGCTCGACGCGGCGTGCAGGCTCCCCGCGCCTTGCACGACCTCATTTTTAGCCGTATCCATCACCACCCCCAAAAATTCCAAGGCGCGCAGGATTTCGCCGCGCACTACAGCCGAGTACTCGCCCATACCGCCGGTAAAGCTGATCGCGTCCAGCCCACCCATCTCCACCACAAAAGCCCCTAGCCAATCGCGCGCGGCCGTCGCCAACACGGCTATGGCCAAGGCACAGCGCCCGTCGCCGCTGGCCGCGCCCGCTTCAATGTCGCGCATATCGCTGTGCCCGCAAAGCCCCACTAGGCCACCCTCGTTAGCACACTGCGCCAACACTTCGTCCCACGGTCGGCCCTCGTTGCGCATCACCAAGGCGAGCGCATACGGGTCTAAATCGCCGATGCGGTTGTTTTGCGGCAACCCGCCCTGCGGACTTAACCCGTGCGACGCCCCCTGCGAGACCCCGGCCTTTATCGCACACAGCGACGAGGACCCGCCCAAGTGCATGTTGACGTGTTTGAGGTCAGCGCGGCCTGCCAGTTCCGCGACTTTTTCAGCGGCGTAGCGATGGCTGGCCCCGTGAAAGCCGTAGCGCTGGATGCCGTACTGCTCGTACCAAGCGTAGGGCACCGCGTACATTTTGCGCCGCTGCGGCATGGCACCGTGGAACGCCGTCTCAAAGCAGCCGACCCGCCGCACCTTGGGAGCCACCCGCGCAAACTGCCGAATCGCCGCCACATACGCGGGATTGTGCGCCGGGGCCAGCGGATAAAAGTCTTCCATCCGCCCGACTACATTCTCGTCGAGCTCGACCACCCCAGAAATAGCGCGGGCGTGTACAGCCTTAAAACCCACGGCGTCTAGTTCCTCGACAGACCCCAACACCCCGCCCGCAGCCAAGCGCACTAGAGCCTCGTCAATCGCGCTGGCGTGGTCGGGCAGTGCCACGGCCTGCGCGACCTCGTCGGCCCCGCCGATCTGGAAGGTGTGGACCGAGCCTTGGCCACCGATCCGATCCATGCCGCCCCGCGCCAAAACCGCCTCCGCGGGCATGGCAAAGACCTTGTACTTAAACGAGGTGCTGCCGAGATTGGCAACGAGAATTTTCATCTTAGGGCCGCGCAGGGCTGCCGTCGGGCAAGCGCGTCTGCGTCCACCCGATGACTTCGTCGGCACAGGGGTACTGAGCCGCCAACTTCTCGTCAATGTCGATCCCCAACCCCGGTCCGTCGCTCGGATACATGTACCCATGGCGCACCTCGGGCAGCCCCGGAAACATTTCGTACACGTGCTCCGGGAATCGGCACCACTCCTGGATGCCAAAGTTAGGTGCCCACAAGTCCAGATGCAGGTTGGCCGCGTGGCCCACCGGCGAGGTGTCGCCCGGGCCGTGCCAAGCCGTGCGCACCCCGTACATCTGCCCAAAAGCTGCGACATTGCGCGCGGGCGTGATCCCGCCCATCTGGCTGACGTGCATGCGCATGAAGTCGATGAGCCGTCCCTCGATGAGCGGCGTCCACTCGTGCGGATGGTTGAACAACTCACCCATAGCCTGCGGCGTCGCGCACTGCTGGCGGATGTGGCGAAACCACTCGATGTCTTCGGGGGCGAGCGCGTCCTCCAAGAAGAACAGCTTGAACTCCTCTACGTCCTTGGCAAAACCCACCGCCTCAATCGGGTGCAGCCGCTCGTGGATGTCGTGCAGCAGTTCCACCTCAAAGCCCAGTTCGGCGCGGATGTGCTCGAACATTCGCAGGTGGTTCATCATGTACTCTTTGCGGTTGTAATACGCACCTTCGGGCGCGCCCTCGGGCTTGACCAAGGTCGAAGCCTTGCCGCCGTAGCCGCCCATCTGGCAGCGGATGTAGCGATAGCCTTGCTCCTGAAACTGGCGGATGCTGTCGACGACGGCCTCCGGCGTGTCGCCACCCGCGTGGCCGTACACCGCGGCACCCTCGCGGCATTTACCGCCCAAAAGCTGATAAACCGGCATCCCCGCCCGCTTGCCCTTGATGTCCCACAGCGCCTGATCAACGCCGGAGATGGCGTTGTTGAGCACTGGGCCGTTGCGCCAATAGCCGTTGACCATCAACATCTGCCACGTTTCTTCAATGCGGTCCACGTCGCGGCCAATGAGAAAGGGTTTGAGATGCTGCTCAATCGCCGTATGGACGGCGTGGAAGCGCTGGGTAAAGGTCGCGCAACCGAGTCCGTACAGACCGTCGTCCGACGTCGTAATCTTGACGATGACCAAGCGGGAGCCGGCTGGTTGGGTGAGAATGGTTTGGACATCTTTAATAGTAACGGGCATGAGGCCTCCTTGGTGGGGGTGAAAATCAGGGGGTATTCTGCACACCGGCCCGCGTTTTTGTCAAGGGCGCGTCGTCCTTGTCGGGGCGGGCGGCGACGGTTAGCTTAATCCCTCCATGCACTGGCTACAAGCACTCATCTTAGGCCTAGTCCAAGGTCTGACTGAATTCCTGCCCATCAGCAGTACCGCTCACCTGCGCGTAGTCCCTCATTTTCTCGGCTGGGCCGATCCGGGCACGGCGTTTTCTGCGGTGATTCAACTAGGGACGCTCGCGGCCGTATTCGCGTACTTCACCGCCGACGTCAAAAGACTGGTCGTCGCCGCACTGCAAGGGGTGGTGTACCGCAACTTCAACCACAGCCCTGACTGCCGCCTGGCGTGGTCCATTGCCGTGGGCACCATTCCCATTGCCGTGCTCGGCCTCGGCGGACGCGACTTTATCGAGACCGAGGCGCGCCAACTCCCCATCATCGCCGCCAGCCTGATCGTCCTCGCGCTGTTTCTGATCCTAGCCGAGCGCGTGGGGCGGCGCGAGCGCACCATGCGCGAGCTCGGCTTCTGGTCAATCCAGTTCATCGGCCTGTGCCAAGCCCTCGCCCTGATTCCCGGGTGTTCGCGGTCTGGTTCGACGATTATGGGCGGGCTTTTCACCGGCCTCCAACGCGCCGAGGCTGCCCGCTTCTCCTTCTTACTCGGCCTGCCCGCCATTGGGGCCAGCGGCCTCCTGCAACTATTCGCCTTGCTCGAAGGAGGTCTGGGCGGGGCCGGGCTGCTGAGTTTGGGCTTGGGGATCCTCGCCGCCGCAATTAGCGGCTACCTGTCCATAGGCTTCCTACTCCGCTTCCTCCAGCGCCACGGTACTTACTCGTTTGCCGCCTATCGCATCCTGCTCGGCGGACTCATCTTCTACTCACTGTACGGCTAATTCCACCGGAGCTATTCATGTATCCCAACAACCTGAAAGCGCGTTTGCACCGCGGCGAAATCCTGCTCGGCACCAGCCTGCCGGCTCCCACCCCCCACGCGGCCGGGGCGGTCCTCACCACCGGCCCCGATTTCCTCTGGGCCGATACCGAGCACATGCCCCACGCCACCGAAGCACTCGACTCAATTCTGGTGCTGGCGCGGATGCGCGGCGTCGCGCCGATGGTGCGCGTGGCGTGGAACGACCCCGCCCTAATTAAGAAGGCGTACGACGCGGGTGCGGTCGCCGTAATGGTGCCCCAAGTCGATACGGCCGCAGAAGCCGCCGCCGCAATCGAGGCCGCCCGCTACGCACCCGAAGGCCGCCGCGGTCTCTCACCCATGTGGACCCACATCGCCGGCGCGGACTGGGACGAGGTCATCAAAACCGCCAATGAAGAAACGCTCGTCGTCCTCCAACTCGAAAGTCAGCGAGCCTACGATAACTTGGATGAAATCAAGTGCGTACCTGGTATTGACGTGATTTTCGTCGGGCCGTTGGACCTGTCGGCAACCGTGGGGACGATTGCCGACACTGGATCGCGGCAAGTGCAGCAAATCATGCGCGACGTGCCGCAACAGCTAGCGGACACTGGGATCGCCGTGGGCACTACGCTGATGGAGGTGGCCGAGATCCAAGAGAAGATTCGCTGGGGCTATCGCTTCCTCAACGTCGGCAATGCCCTCCGCTACGGCGTCCAAGTCCTCGCCGATCACCTAGCGGCCTTGCGCGCCGATCCAAGCGGCGACAAATAAAGTTGGAATCTGCTATTTATCCTAACCCTGGAGCATACTGTGGAATCATTACCAGCCAATCCTCGGCTCAGCCGCTTTGACCCGCTCGGGCGCATTCTGTGCTATGACGATTTCGACGCGGGATTAAACGGCTGGACCGGACTGATCGGCAATTACGAAGACTCGCTCGATACCATGCTGCCCGATTACCAAGACCTGCGCCCCCCCATGTTGAGCAATTTGACGATGTGGGACACCGGCACGGCTGGCTCGATGGAGGGGACTTATGCCCTCAAGCTGGCCACCCGGCCGCGGGCCGGCGGCCTTTCCGTAGGCATCAAGCGGCACACCTTTCGGGCGCTGGGCCGAGTGCAGTTGGAGTGCTATTTCGCGTTCAAGCCCGAAGCGTCCGAACTCAAGCTAGGCGAAATGGATGTCCGCGCTTGGGGCGTGCTCTTCGACGTGCAGGATGGCCATTCCCAAGGACGGCGCTGGATGCCTCACTTGCGCTACCTCAACGCCGAGCGCGGCCAGCGGCGGGGACGCTGGCAGACCAAGCCCGCCACCCGGCCGGTACAACCCATTGGCGGCAGCGGCAAGACCGCGTCGCATTTCCACTTGGGGCCAGAGGGCTGGGAGGATGTGCCGGGCGAGCCGCAACTTTTGTGCTACAACGAAATCGCCACCAAAATGAATTGGCACTATTTGCGCGTCGGCTTGGACCTCAAACGGCGGGCCTTCACCGGGTTTCAGTGCAACGACCAAACTTTTGGGCCAGAGGGGATGCACTGCATTGAACTACCGGCCATGGCCAATTTGTGGTGTATGCTCAACGCGGCCTTTTGGGTCGAAGCCGACATGGATAAGCGGGCTTTTCTCTACATCGACTCGGCGTTGTTATCCGGGGAGTTTGCACAATGAATATGCGACAGAGCCACACCGCCGTCGTGGAGCGCAATCAGCGTTGGGCGGGCGACTTTGCCACTGAGCCGTACGAGGTCGGCTGGAGCCACGAGGCTATTTTCTTTGTGCAGATACTCCGAACTGAACTGACAGACTCGTCGTCTTTGGTCGCCGTCGATTTACAGGTGCAGATATCGCCCGACGGCATCCACTGGTGCGACGAAGGATCGCGTCTAAATTTCGTCGCACAACATGCGCTAGGCGAGCCATCCTTTGTGCGCGTGTCGCACTACGGCGGCTGGCTGCGCCTAGCCGGAACGGTAAGAGACGGCCGCGTCTGGGCACTCGTCCATCTGGCACTCAAGGCATGAGGCCGGCCAAGCTGCGGCCGATGCGATCCATCCTAGATGTTGGCTATCGCATGATATTTTGAGGCACTTGGCCAGCCGAAGCAGCCCGCCACGCTTCCGAACCCTTTTTCAAACTGGCGCGATTCAGCGGGCGACCGGAGACCGCGTTCCAGTTTGGAATATGTCCCTAGGTCAAGGCCAAACCGCTCGCAAAAATGCCTGCGCCGACAATGCCGGGCGAACACAAGGTACGTGTAACCTGTTTTTAATAATAGAAATGGGACCCCAGAAAACTGGGGTCCCATTTCCGTAACTCGCAGTGTCGCGGGTGGTTACTTGAGCAGCAGCATCTTCTTGACCTCGCGGAAGTCGCCACCCGCCTGCAAGCGGTAGAAGTACAGCCCCGACGACAAGCGATGGCCCTGATCGTTGGTCGCGTCCCACTCCACCGCGTACCGACCCGCCGCCTGCCGCTCGGCCACCAGCGTCCGCACCGGCTGTCCGAGCACGTTATACACCGTCAACGCCACGTCTGCCGCCTGCGGCAAGGCATACTGAAGCATCGTCGTTGGGTTGAACGGGTTGGGATAGTTGTCGGCCAACGAGAACACCGCTGGCCGCGTCTGCAAGGCCACTGGTGCCGGCAGTGCCAGTCGGTTGACTCCCAACGCGCGATCATACGTCTGGTTGTCGGTGATTTCGAGCGTCGTGCTTTCGATCTCGGTCGTCGGACGGAACACCAAGTTCAGCATCACCTCGCCGTCGGCGACCGTTTCTCCATGAGCGACGACGGTCAACACACCGGCTTCGGCCAGCACCTGCGGCGCCGCCCACGTGCGTTCTTGGGGCAACGCCCGGACAAACGCCAGTTTATCGGCGTCATACGCGATCTGCAAGCCGTAGCCCCTGACCGCGACGAAGTCGGCCAAGCGCACCGCGAGGACGAACTCCTCGCCCACGCTCGGCAAAGCCGTCGACGCATCCAGATACAGCCGCGCATCTGCATTCAGCCCGGCCTGCAAAGGCACCCGCTTGCCCGCACCGGCGTTGAACTGACCGAACAACGCGCCCAAGTCGGCAAAGTCCAGCATCGGGTTGATCGTAATCGTGAACATCAGCGACGTGCTTTCATCGCCAGCCATCGCCGTGTACGTGACCGCAACGGTGCCATCAGTGGCCGCGTCCGGCGTGCCCGAAATCATCCGAGTCGCCGGGTCAAACGACAGCCCCGCTGGCAAATCCGACACGCTATACGTGATCGCTCCATCGCCGCCCACCGCCGCCGGCAGTTCCAACAGGGGAATCGCCGTGCCCGCCGTATAAGACTGCGCGGCAATCGAAGCCCCCTCGACAAATGCCAAGGGCATCATCATCTCGCCCCCGCCCGCCATCATCTCGCCGTCGGCCTCCGTCAGCACCAGCGTCGCCGATCCCTCGGCCAAGCCCGGCAGCATCGCTTTGATGCGGATCGTCTCGTCTCCTTCGGTCATATCGTCGGCTACCGGATCAATCAAAAGGCGCGTCGAGCCGGTAATCGAACCAGCGGTAATGGTAATGCTCGGATTGAACAGCACCGAGTAGTCGGTGTCGCGCACGGCTGGCGAATCCTCAGCAATCGAAACCGTGGCCGTCGCATCGTCAGCCAACGGCTTGCCGTCCAACGCGACCATAACCTGCACTTCCGTCAAGTCCGCCGACTCGCTCAGTTGGTTCGGCATCACTGACACCAAAACCGAGGCGCTCGGCGTCTCGTCGTCGGAAATGCGCAGGGCCATCTGACCCCAGCCGCCCGAAGCCACCGCCCGGACTCCCAAGTACTTATGCCCATCGACCTCGTCGTTGTCGATCGGCGACAGGAGAAGCGTCGCCGAACCCGTCCGGTCGCCAGCGGCAATGGTGACCGTCCCCGCCAACGTCGCCGTGTAATCCACGTCGCGGGTGGCCATCGCGCCGCTGGCCGGCGGGACAATCGTGAAGCGGAGCGCCTCGGCTGCGGGGGCGGCCCCCGACAAGGTCGCCGTAACCCGGATTTCGGCCGTCTCGCCGTCTTCGCGCACCACCGACTGCGAAGCCATCACACTGGCGACCCCCACCGTGACCGCCGGTGCTTCACCAACCGTGATGGTGAAGGGCTTGGTACCACTGTCGCCGGCACCATCGATCGCCACATACAAGACCGAGGACAGCCCCGCCATCGTCGGCGTCCCCGAAATCGTCCGCGTCGCCGCGTCAAACGACAGCCCCGCCGGCAGGGCGGTCGAAACGTTGTACCTCAGCGTCCCTTGGCCGCCGGTCGCTTCCGGCAACACCGTGCTAAACGCCCGGCCAACCGTCGCCTCAAAGGCTAACGCATCCGCGCCGAAGGTCGGCCCCGTGGACGTCGCCGGCGTGGTCGTGGTGGTCGTGGTGGTCGTGGTGGTCGCCGCATCTTTCAGTTCGATCTCCACCGACCCGACCGTGATCTTATCACCGTCTTGATTTTTGAGGTTGTCCGTCAGCGACTTCAGCGTGATCATCTCGTCGTTGTCGTCCGTCCCGTCGTTCACCGGCGTAACCGTGATCGTCGTCGAGCCCGAGACCTCGCCTTGCGGAATCGTCAGAGAACGAAGGACCAACGTGTAGTCCAAATCGCGCGCCGCCGACTTGTCCGGGGTCGAATCCACACCCAAGGTGATCGTCGCATCCGCGTCCAGCACCTTGCCGTCTAACGTACCCGTCACCGTAACCGTCGTCGCTCCCGCGTCCTCTTTGATTTCGTTCGGACTGACCTTTAGGGTGATGTTCTCGCTTAGCGTCTCATCGTCGGTGATCTTGAACTCCACGTCTTTCATCTGAGTGGCGTCGTCGCCGACCTTCGCTTTCACCGTGAACGTCTGCGCCGCATTCTTATCGCTATTGTCAATCGGCGCAACGCGCAGCATCGCCGTGCCCTTGGTAGCGCCGGCTGGAATGGTCAGCCCCTCGGTCACCTGCACCGTGTAATGCTCATCGCGCGTCCCCGTCCCCGGAGTAATCTCGAAGTCCACTCGCTGGGCCTTGGGTAAGGCCTTCTTCAATTTAACGGTCATTGTGATGTCCGTCGCCCCGGCGTTCTCGCGAATCGCCGCCGGAGCAAGCGTAAACGACTTCACCTCCGCATGGTCGGCGATCTTGATGGTCCCACGGTTGACCACAATGGGATAGGCCCAAGAGGTTACATAAGGTAAGACAGTGTTAGCGGGAATTTTATCTGTACCGTCACCATTGCCGTCAAGGTCGATACAGCCTGACCAAATACCCGTATGCCCCTGGAGATGCGAATCCGGCTTCAAGTTCTCCCTACGGGTGCTAGAACCAGTTGCACCGGCCTTTCTTAGCTTAAAACCTACTTCGGTCATCTCTCTGCCAGTAGGAATCACATGGACATCTAAATAATCGCGATCTCTGTTAAAGTCGATCCCCAAGGTTTTTTCTACCAAAACGGTGCCCGCCGGGATGACGTCGGTCTCGGTCATAGAAATTGTACCATCAGAATTTGTGTCTGATCCAACATCGCCATCGCCGTTGAGGTCCGCTCCTTGTGTGGTCCAACTCCAATCCTTATTGAGACACTCATACGTCCCATTCCCCTTGCTAGAGGCGCCGATACCAGCATACCCATCGTCCTCGAAGGAACCATCTGCGTTAATGTCGATCCTTACTGGTACGGTTTTACCATTGAAAGTATGGGTCCGTTTGCTGACCACCACCATCAGCGTATCAGTATCACTACTAGGGCCTATTACGATAGCGCCATCCTTGGTGCCATTCGGATCGAGGGTCAACGTCGTCTTCCCAGACCGCTTCCCCTGCGGAATGGTTAGCTTGCCTAAACCACTCAGAGAGTAATGCTCATCGCGCTTCAAGGTATCGCTGCCAGCAACAACCAACCGGGTGGAGAGGGTCGTGTCCGGTAACGAGCGGCCATGCCAAGCTCCTGTCACTTCAATAGAAGTCGCATCCGCTTGCTTGCTGAGCGTCGACGGATCGAAAGACAGGTCAATCGCTCGGGGCCACGCATCGTCGTCAATCAGCTCCACAAACGGGAGGCGTTGAACGACGGCTCCGCTTCCGTCTTCCCTTTCAATCACATTCTTGGCGAAGCTAATTTGATTGCCACTCACACCAACAAATTTAAAAATAATAGGGATATCAACGGCAACGTGTAAACTATCCCAGGGACGAAGACTTCTCCTTAACCCCCTAGCCACCCTTGTGTTCTTATCGAAGACTTTTCTCATAAGATTAATGTCCTTCGTAGGGTTGGCCGGGGTCGGTCCGATGCGATCATTGGCTATCGGGGTTATGGTAAAAGTCCCGGTCACCTTTCTCTTGTCCTTCTTAAGGAAAAGCGTGGGCATGGCGGATACGGTGAATAAGTCACCTTGGTATCTGGCGGTTTCAATGTCAGGATCCAACAACATGTGAATCTGAATATCTGCTTTCGCCGCCCCCCCTTTCGTTTCTATTGTTACTGTAATATCTTGTGCCCCGCCGCCCTCGTGGACGAAACCCGGGTCAAAGGAGCCGGATAGGTTTTGGGCTGGGGCCTCGCCGGTCCAACCAAACACCAGACTGGCCGCCAGCAACCAAGACACACAAGACAAACGCGGCATCTGCAGCTTTACGTATTTCATGACGCAACCTCCTTGATGGTGAAAGAGAAAGAGATATGAGAAAATGGATGCGGCTTATCGCGAAGCCGCTGCGTTCCGGCATTTTTCAAAAGGTAGATGTTGGTCTCAAAGAGGCGGAAAACAGGCTGATCTGCGAGAACGGGCGCACGCCGGGGAGAAAGACGAATCCTGCGCGGCGAAATGGTGCTTACGACATCGCCGCCGGTCGCCGCGAAGGAATACCGAGGATGGTTTTCGTCTGTTATTTGGATTGGTAGAATCTCTGCACCGCGGACGTCTGGCCGACGCGGCAGAGCAGAGGAATACCCCTTCCCGCTTCCGAGGAGGAAGGGGAGCGAGGCGAATAGGTTGATAAATGAAGCTAGTGCGTAGCGACCAAGAAAATCGGGGGGGGGGGGGTTAAATTACTGTTTTTTAACGACTTACGACAATAAGAATTCGGCGTTATTTCAAGCGTAGAACAAGGCACAGGCATCGCATCAAGCGCCGCTTCCGGCGCTAGCATTCTTGTTGATATCGACGCTGTATCCATTGTCCTGTTAATCCGCCTAAGATTGCCGCAAGCGGCGAGGTTGTAGCCCCAAAACGCTCGGCTGTGAACTCTTCTAAGAAAACCGCGCAAAACGATCTGTCAAGAAAATTCTCTTTTGAATATCTCGGCAGTAGCCCTTGGATAGGGTGCGAAGGAGTCGTTTCCAGCGACGCTGTTTCGATCAGCGACCTCCCTACTACTATAAAGGAGATTAGCGCGTACTCTTGCCCGTCAGCACGAACCACACCGTTTGCAGCATGATCTTGAAGTCCAGTTTGAGCGACATGTTCTCAATGTAGTATAAATCGTACTCCAACCGCTCGCGGACAATGCTCACCACGTCCTTGGAATCGAGGTCGAACTCATGCTTGGACTGCGCCCAACCCAACAGGCCGGGCTTGACGTTAAAACGCCGCATGTACAAGGGAATCTGCTTTTTGAACTGCTCGACGAAAAATGGGCGTTCGGGCCGCGGCCCGACCAAACTCATGTCGCCGCGCAGGAAGTTGATGCACTGGGGAATCTCGTCTAAGTGCAGGGCGCGCAGCACCCGGCCAATCGGAGTCACCCGCGGGTCGGTGCCCTTGGCCCATACCGGCCCGGTCTTTTCCTCGGCATCCACGTACATCGAGCGGAATTTGAGCATCGCAAAGGTCCGGCCCCCCTCGCCGACGCGCTCTTGGCGAAAAAACACCGGCCCCTTGGAAGTCAGCTTGATCGCCGCGGCCACCACCAACCACAACGGGGCCAAGCCCGTGAGCACGACGACGGCCATCACCATGTCGATGAGCCGCTTGACCGTCCGCTGCCAAGCTGGCATCAACTCGGGCTTGAGTTCCATCAGCGGCACGCCGTAAATCTGCGTCGTGCGCACGTGGCCGGTCACAATGTCGTACAGGTCGGGCGTGATGCCAAAAGAGACCGGCAGGCCCTCGGCCTCCTCGACAATCTGCATGATCTCTTCGTGCGAATTGGCTTGCAGGGCGATGAGCACGGCCTCAATGCCCTCGGCCCCGAGGATGGTGCGCAGATCATCTACTGCACCGAGCACCGGCAGGCCGTCAATAGCCGCGTGATCGTTCTCGCCGTGCGCCCGCACAAGGCCCACAATCTCATACCCCTGCGCCGGTGCCGCCCGCAATGCGCGCAACAGCCGTATGCCGCGCGCATTCACACCCACGATAGCCGTGCGCTGGAGGCCAATGCCGCGCAGCAAGAGCTGCCGCTCAAAACTGCGCACCAGCACCCGCCCGCCGGCCACCAGCGCGACCATGCCCAGCCAGTAGAATAAGACCAGCAATCGAGTCAGGCGGATGTCGCGGTCAAAGGTGGCAACCATGGCCAGCAAGATGCCCAAGGTAACGACCTTGAGCACCTCGTACATTTCGTCGAAGCGCGAGCTAGAGGCCGAGGATTGATAGAAGCCAAAGAACAGAAACAGCAGCAGCCAGCAACCGCTTATCAGCGGCAACACGTCCGAGTAATAACCCAACGCATACCAGAAAGTCGGCCCGTCCACCGCGTCTGGATAGAGCCGTTCGTAGTTGTGGCGGACGATCTCCAGCCCACCGCTGGCCAACTTCATCCACAAAAAGAACACCGACGCCAAGCTGACGGCAGTCGCGTCGCTCAACAACAGCAGGACAACGCGTTTCAGGCGCGACATAAACGCTCTACCTCGCGGGCTGCCAGACGCGGTGGCGGCGACCCATTAAAAAGCTCAGCAGCCCCAGCAGAGTGCCCCAATTGGTCGCGGTGAAATAGGCCGGCACGTAAAACAGCCAATAGCGCCCGAGCCGCTCCGGCAGCAAGAGGCCCAGCGCGGCCAAGCCATAGAAAGCCACTTGCAGCGCGAACAAGAGGCCGTAGCATTCGTTTGCGGCCAACGGGATATTGACCGCCAGCACGACCAAAAGCCATACCGGCACAAGCCAGCGAAGCAACTTGTGGGAAAACATCTGAAACGCAAACAAAAAGTGCGCCCATGGGTTGAGCACGCCAGCTTCGGTCCACAGCCCATAGAGCGAACGCGAGACAATGCGGCGGCGGCGGCGGAACTCGTCGCCAAAGCGGCCGCTGCTGTACTCGGTGGCCACGGCCATTGGCTCGTACGCAATGCGAAAGCCGCGCCGCCAAACGTGCAGGGGTGCGACAAAGTCGCTGATAATATCGCCGCGTAACTCGACCAGCAACTCGCGCCGAAGCGCGTAAATCGCCCCATTGGCTCCCAGCGTCGAGCTGAGCAAGCTCTCCCGGCACTTGAGAAACTGCTCGTAGCGCCAGTACAGGCCCTCGCCCTTGCCCGCGCCTTGCCCGTCCGGGTTGGCGTATTGCAACTCGCCGCAGACGCAGCCGATTCGCTCGTCGGCAAAAGGGGCCAACAGCCGCTTGAGCGCACTGGGCGCGTACATGCTGTTGGCGTCTGAGAACGCGACGAAATGCCCGCTCGCCAAGCGCACCCCCGCGTTTTGCGCCGCAGTCTTGCCACGGCGGACCTCCTGCCGGTGCAGCCGCACCCCGCGCCCGGCAAATTCGGCGGCAATGCGGTCAGTGCCATCGGTCGAGGCGTCTGAGACGACGATGATGTCGAGCTGATCCGCCGGATAGTCCATGGCCAGCGCATTTTCGAGCTTAGCACGCAATACAGCTTCTTCGTTGTGCGCGGCGATAATCAACGATGCTGCGGGCCATTCGCTCAGCGGCGCGTACTCGGGCATCTTGCGACCAGCCGCCAAGAGCCACAGCAAAACCGGATAGATTAGGTAGGTATAGACGATGAGAAATAAAGCGGCCCAAAAAATGGCGACGAGCATGAGATTCTAGCGGTAGGAGACCGTGTTACAACGTATCTTATCTCGTTATATTTTCGTCATTTGTGTCCGTTTGTGCAACCGCGCATTGTCCGCATCGGTCGTCCACCTCACCCCCGTCCGCAACCCCGGCAATTTCGCCTTAGCCGAGTGCTTTAGCGCAGCACGTCCTCGTACAGCGCGTGGATCCGCGCCGCCACTTGGCGATAGTCGTAGCGCGACTCGGCCTGTCGGCGAATCGCCTCGCGGTCGTAGCGGTCGTATTCGTCCAGCACCGCGAGGATGCCCGCCGCCAAGTCCTCGGCATCGCCGACTGCCACTAGCCGTCCGACCTCCTCGTTGACGACCTCCTCCGGTCCCCCGCAGCGCGTGGCCACTACGGGCAGCCCACAAGCCATCGCTTCGACTAGCGACGTGCCCAAGCCTTCGCTAAAACTGGGCAGCACGAACAGATCGGCAGCAGCCATATAGGAAGGCAACTTCTCCCACGGCACCGCATCTCCAAATGACACATGCTCGGACAGGTTTAGACCCTTGACTTGCGGCAGGAAAGGATCGGCAGTCCCGGTCGCCGGGTCGCCGCCAATCAAGGTCAACGAGACATCGCGGCCCTGACTGCGCACCTTGGCCAGTGCCGCCAGCAAGACGCGCAAGCCCTTTGCCTCGACAAATCGGCCCACGTAAAGTAAATGCCACTTTTCTTTATTGGGCTGGTGCGCCCCGGCCGCCGCAAAGAGCCGGCAGTCAACGCCATTGGGAATGCAGCGAACCTTGTCGGCCAAGACGCCCAATTGCACCACCTCGCGGCGCAGATCTTGGCTGACGGCAATAACGGCCGCCGCTTGCGTTAGGGCCTCAACTATCCGTTGTCGCCATTGGGCCTTGAGTTTGGGCAAAATTTTAACGTCGGAACCGTGGACCGTAATGACTACGGGCCGGCCGATTTGTGAGCCATACTCAATAGCGGCCCGACCGTCGGGATAGGCGCAGTGCGCGTGGATGATGTCCGGCACCTCCTCAACAGCGCGGCGCAAAGCCTGGAGGTGAAAACGCCACTGCTCGGCAAAGAAAATCCGCCGGGGGACGGCAAAGCGGCGGGGATGCCGCACCTCGATTCCGTCCAGCACCTCGCGGCGTGGGACGCGGCGGTAGGCACTCCACAACCCAAATCCCGGCAGGGGCAACCAAGGCACGGGGGCCACGACCGCTAGTGGACAATGCTCTTTGAGGAAGCGCACCTGATTGTGGACAAAACTTCCGTGGATCTTAGATATGACGTTGGGGTAGAGGTGCGATAGCACCAAGACTTTCACGGTTGCTCCTCGCGCTCTTCAAGCGCCGGCACGGCAAACATGACTCCCGTGAACATCCACAAGAAGTTGTTGGCAAATTCGCCGTTGAAGGAGAGGCTGACTTGGAAGGTGACGAAAATCGCCACGAGCGCAATCATCACACTGCGCAAGTACTCGTCCTGCATCCGCCTTATATGCTTGAACGCAAAAGCCAAGACGCGCCAGACGATCCAGATAGCGGCTAACATCCCGACAATCCCGAGTTCGGCGATGATGGTCGCAAACATGGTATGCGACTCGCGCGTCGGCAGCCAGTGGGGAAATCCTTCTGGCTTGTAGTCTTCAAAGAGGACCGGAAAAGCACGCCAACCAACCCCGAGCAAGGGATGCGTTAAAAACATTTTGAATCCGGCGATAGCTAAGTAAACCCGTGAGGAACTCGAAGCCCGGCTGTCAGAGCCAAACTCCACAAAGAGCGAGAAGATCGAATAGAATCGCTCGAAAATGTACTCGGCAAAAAAGACGTAGTTCTTGATTACCAAGATGGCGACGCAAAACGCTATCGTGACATAAAAGAGATAGCGCAATTTACCCGACAAAAACAGCAGCACGACCATCCCCACAAAAAGCGCGACCCAATTGCTGCGGCTGAAGGTGATGACCAAAGCCACGGTGCCCAACCCAATCGCCAGCAGCAACAGCAGCCGCTTCCACCAGCCGAGCTTGGGCACCAGAAAAATCCCAGCCATGAAGAGGATACTCACGGCGAGAAAGGTGCCGAAGATATTGGGATTGTGATAGGTCCCAGTAGCGCGCGGCGTATTGGCGCCCACGTTAGAAATCACGCTCGCCGGCAGGTAGAATTGTTCCGAGATAATCTGGAGCACGGCCAAGACGGACGTGCTGGCCAAGACGACTCCGAGGGACACAATCGTCAGGTTGAGTACGCGACGCGAGTCAATGAGCACTTGGGTCATATAGAGAAACAAGGCCAAAAAGACGATGCGGAAGAAACTAATCGTGGCTTCTGGTTGGTTGGGTGAATAGGTCAGAGAAACCGCCATACAACCGAGAAACAGCACCAGCGGGGCTTGTATTTCGAGCGGTGGAAAGGTGCGGCGCTTTTGCAGGAAAATGTGGTTGGCTAACGCAATGAAGAGCAGCACAAACGACAGATGAAAGCCGGTGACCGACACCCCGAGGGCGGTTATTTGCAAGACGCGCCCGCCCGAATCCAAGGCCGTGGTGACAATGATCGCTGGGATTGCCAGCCAAGGATATAAGGTCAGGAGGCATAACGCGAGACACAACACAATGACGAGCCCCGCTCCCCCCAAACCCCACAATGCTTGTTCGCGGGGTAAGAAGAGCATAGAGACCAAAAATGCTACTTGGACCAACAGAAAAACAGCAAACCCTTTGTAGCCTATTTTGGTCAAATCGGCACGCTGTTGGCCCCATTGCGTCATGTCATCACGCGCGAATAAAGGCGAGAACCTCGTCCCGCTTTTCGGTCATGCGCTCCGCGGAGCGCGCCTCTAGGTTGAGTCGCAACAGCGGCTCGGTATTGGAGGGCCGCACGTTGAAGTGCCAGTCGTCGTAGCTGACCGAAATCCCGTCGAGGCGCAGGATGCGACCGTCTTGGTAGCGGTCGGCTAGGGCCGCAATTTTGGCGGCGGGGTCTGCGACCGCGGAGTTGATTTCAGAGGACGTGAAGTACTGGCGCTCTAGTGGGGCTAGCAGCTCGGAGAGCTTGACGCCGCGCTGCGACAGCAATTCTAGCATCACCAAGGACGGCACAATACCGGAATCCGCGCCAAAAAAGTCGCGGAAGTAGTAATGACCGCTCAGTTCGCCGGCGAAAACAGCTCCTTCCTCAAACATCCTCGGCTTGAGAAACGAATGGCCGACGCGCTCGATCAGCGGGGTGCCGCCGGCTGCTTTTACGAGGTCGGGCACGGCCCACGAGCAGCGCACGTCGTACACAATTTTGGCCCCGGGCGCACGCTCTAGCATGTAGCAGGCCATCAGCGCGGTCGCAAAATCGCCGGGCACGAAGCGACCCCGGTCATCAATGATGAAGAAGCGGTCGCCATCGCCGTCAAAGGCAAACCCGACGTCTGCCCCTTCGGCTAGGACGCGGCGCTCCAAGTCGGCGCGGTTTTGCGGCTGCATGGGGTCGAGGCCGTGGTTGGGCAGGTGGCCATCCGGCTCTAGGTACATGCCGATAAACTCAATCGGCAACCGCTCGTATACCTCTTGCAGAATCGGCCCGACCATGCCATTGCCCGTATCGGCTACCACCTTGAGCGGCTTGATGCGGGCCGAATCCACCAGACTCAACACCTTGTCGGTAAAGCCCGGCGTCACGTCCTCAACTCGAACCGCGCCCGGCCGCTGCCCCTCGCTCCAACTTTCCGCGGCCACGAGGCGGCGCAGATCTTGGATCCCGGATTCGCCGCTGAGCAGATAGGGCATTTGGCGCACCATCTTAAAGCCGCAGTATTCGGGCGGGTTGTGCGAGGCCGTCACCATCGCGCCCGGACGGCTCAAGGTCGCGCAGGCATAGTAGAACTGATCGGTGCTGACCATGCCGATGTCGATGACGTCCGCGCCTTGATCGACGAGGCCGCGCAAGAGGTGCTCTTTTATGGCCGGACTCGAAAGGCGCATGTCGCGCCCGACGACGACCTCCTCGCACTTTAGCAGGGCCACCAAGGCGCGGCCTATGGCGTAGGCCACTGCTTCGCTTAGAGGGTCGGGATAGATGCCGCGGATATCGTACGCTTTGAAGATGGAAGAATCGACCTGCATGTTCAGACGAAGTGGCGCAGGGTAATGTCGAGCGCGCGCACGCCCCCCGCAGCCGGTTGGTGCTGCACTAGAATCGGGCTTTGGTACGTGCCCTGGAGGATGCGATCTGCCCCAGTGCCGGCGCTGTCTGAGACCAGCAGCCGGATGTGGCGCTTGAGGCGCAAGATGCGCTGGGCTGGCGTTGACAACACCGAAAAGATGCGGTTGATGACCGACCGCCCCACCGGAACTTGGTTGAGCAATTCGTTGTAGAAGCGGAGGGAATCGTACGCCGCGTACGCGTGCATCTTGCCGGGGATGGAGGCCGGGTGCCGCAAGAGCCGCTTGCCATGCTGGAACACGTAGCGCAGCGGATCGCTGAGGGCTTGGGGCAAGTCGTTGCGCATCAACAGGGTCTCGTACTCATTGACGGTCATGCCGACGTGCTTTTCCTCTGGCGCGAGGCGGATGTCGATGCAGCCTTTGTCGATGCCGCATTGCCGCAACCACTCGGCGAGCGTCGCAAAGAGGCCGTAGCGCGGGTCCTTGAGGTTGAAGGCATCAATCGCATGGCTACCACTCACCGGAATCTCCACCCGCCCGCGATACGCGATTTCGGCGCAATTGTAGGCCATGACCGCAGTATGCCGGCGGCGCACGTAGTCCTTGTAGATGCCGTCTAGCTCAATGAAGTACACCGGCTCCTCGGGGCGGTGGATATAGGTCACGCAATTTTTGAGACCGGCGGCGATAAAGGTCAGGTGCGAGTCGGCGTTGATCGGCTCCTTTTCCTTTTCGCCCTCGCTCAGTTCGTCGCGCAGCTGCATGCGGTCGTGGA
The DNA here is from genome assembly GCA_965116045.1 of Candidatus Latescibacterota bacterium. Taxonomy (GTDB): domain Bacteria; phylum Latescibacterota; class UBA2968; order UBA8231; family UBA8231. The sequence continues at coordinate 1,698,555 of OZ220478.1, forward strand.
AATAGCCGGCGTCGTAGGGAAATATCTTTTGGATGGCGCGGATGAAGGGGTCAATTTGCTTGCGGCTGTGGCCCAAGCGCCGACTCATGCCCTGCTCTATATAGCCGGCCGTGGTGTGAAACGAACAGTACGCGGCTTTGCGAAAGGAGCGCAACTCGTCGCCGACTTGCTGGCGGAGCAACTCGGAGGTGTCGATAAGTGCAAAGCGTCGCTGGGGGCGGATGGTTAGGTTGATCTCTACGGGTTGCGGAGCCATAGGTAAAAAGTAAACCCTGAATCGCGTTTGTATCGAGTGCCGACACACGCTATCTTGCTGCTGATTAAAAATACCTCCTAGCAAATGCCCACGCAACCAAAGACGTTCCCAATTCAATCTTAATTCCCATGAAAACCTTGCTCATCATGCGCCACGCCAAGTCGGCTTATCCGCCCGGGATAAGCGACGATTTCGCCCGCCCGCTCAACGAGCACGGCCGCGCGGATTTGCCGCCCATCGCCCGCCTGCTCGCAGCGTACGGCCCGCGGCCCGATCTCGTGCTTACCTCAACCGCCCGCCGAGCGCAGCAAACGGCCACCGGCCTTGCCGAACCCCTCGGTCTGCCGGCGAGTGCCCTGCACCTAGCCGACGCGCTCTACCTCGCATCCCCCAGCACGCTGACCCAAGCGGCAGCCGACTTGCCAGACAGTGCCCAGACCAGCCTCATCATCGCCCACAACCCCGGGCTGGAGGAGTGGATCGGCGAGCTGACCGGCGCGCACATCGCCCTGCCGACTGCGGGCTTAGCCGCAGTCGAATTAGGCATCCACACTTGGGCCGAAATAAGTCGCGGACGCTTGCTCTACTTCGCGGTGCCGCAGCTAGTAAAAGCCATAACGCAATGAGAATAAGCGGTTGACGAATATCGCGGCGATGGCTTACTTTTTCAACAACTCACCCGGAGATAACGCGCATGAACCTGCTGGACATTCTGTCGCTCGAATCCATCATAGTTGACCTCAAAGGAGAATCCAAAGAGGAAATCATCACCGAACTGGTCAACTCGCTGCCAGTCGGCGACGCAATCACCGACCGCGACCAAGCATTGCAAGCCGTAATCGACCGCGAAAAAATCATGAGCACGGGTATTGGCGACGGCATCGCCATTCCCCACGGCAAGTCGGCCGCGGTGACCGAGCTGGTCGCAGCTATGGGCACCCAGCGGCGGGGCATGGATTTCGACGCACTCGATGGCGAGCCAGCCTATGTATTCTTCCTGCTGGTTTCCCCGACCAACATCTCCGGCCCCCACATCAAGGCACTGGCGCGGATTTCGCGTTTGCTCAAAAACGAAGAGTTCAAAAAGAAGCTCATCAACGCGAATTCAGCCGAGGAAATCATCGCCACCATCGAAGCGGCCGAGCGCGATATTCCTGCTGCGAAATAGCACCGCCCTTTCCCCATCTTGCAGTTTCTCAATCCCGCGATCCTGCTCGGCCTAGTCGCAGCCGCCCTGCCCCTAGCCATCCACCTGCTGCACCGAGGACGCGCCCAGCCCCATCCTTTCAGCGACTTCGTCTTTCTGCGCCAGCTACAGCAAAACCGCATGCGGCGGCGGCAACTGCGCCAGTGGCTGGTCCTCTTGCTGCGCACGCTCATCATCGCGCTCATCGTCTGCGCTTTTGCTCGCCCGACGTATCAGGCTGGAGGCGGTTGGGGCAGCGGCGATCGCCCGGTGGCCGTTCACGCGCTCTTGGACCTGTCGTATAGTACGCGCTACCAGCGGCCGGCCGGCTCCTTTTTCGACCAACTCCAGCGCCAACTCGGCGACCTGTTGGCCGTTTTACCGCCGCGCGATCAAGTCGCAGTGCAGCCTTTTGCCCAACGGCCCCACGCCCCTTTTGCCGGTGACCGCGATTACTTAGCCGAGCGCCTAGCCGAGCTTGCGCCAACGCAAGAGGCGACGGACTTGCGCGCGGCCTTGCACGCAGCCGCTCAACGCTTCGACCGAGAATCCGCACTCACAGCGCACGAGCTTTTCCTCTTTACCGATTTGGCCCAATACAACTGGGATCAACTCGACGGCTCGATCCCGTCCTTGGCCGACGTGCGCGTCTATGTCGCAGGCCCGCGCACCCAGCCGCGGCCAAATGCCTACGTCGAGCGGATCGCGGCCCCGAGTTGGATGCTCGCGGCCGACGCCAAAGCCACCTTGCAAGCCACCATTGAGCACAGTGGTGCGGGCGCGGCGCTAGACCTGTTTGTCAATGGCCAGCGCGTACGCCGCCATAGCGTAGCCCCGGGCGCACCGGGCGCGACCCAACTGGCGCTCAGCTTTTCGCCGCGCCAACCCGGGCGGCTGAGCGGGCACATTGCGCTCTCCGACGATGCCCTCGCGCTCGACAACCGCCGCTATTTCACGCTCGACCTACCCACTTCCATCACCGTGCTGCTGTTAAGCGAACAGCCCGCAGACGCATACTATGTGCGCCGGGCGCTCGGGGCGGCGGCTCTCTCCGATCCAGTTGTAAAAATCCGCACCGATCTTTTTGTCAACCTCGACGCCAGCACCCTCGCTGAAGTAGATGTACTCGTGCTCTGCAATCTCGCCCGGCTGAGCGCGGCGCAAAAGGCGACCTTGGACGAGTTCGTCGCCAATGGCGGGGGCGTGGTGCTCTTTCCCGCGCCGCACAGCGACCTCGGCTACTACAACCGCGACCTCTTGCCCGGCCTAACTCTGGGACGCTTCAAAAACCGGATCGGCGCACCCAACAACGCAGCCAACTATCAAGTCTTAGACGCGGACGAGCCGCACCACCCGCTTTTCAACGATCTCCTCGCCAGCGACGGCGATCAACCGCGCTTCTATGCCTATTTCGCCATGGTCGCCGCGCCCGACCTTTTGCCTTTGGTCCGCTTCAGCGACGGACAACTCGCCATGGCACTATCTTGGCAGGGGCAAGGGCGCGTCGCACTCGCGGCCTTCCCGCTTGACCCGCAGTGGAACGACCTGCACCAACGCGGTTTATTCGCCCCCCTCCTGCACCGCTTGATACGCGAGTTGAGCCTGCCGCCCGAGCGCCACTCAACCTATTTGGTGGGAGAAACGGTTTATCGCCGTTTGGCCGATGTGCCAATGGAAGTGGTCGTCGAGGCCGAGACGCCGTCGGGCGAACGCCTGCGCTTAGAGCCGGAGCCTATCGGCGGCCAATACTTGTGGAAAATTCCCCACGTCAGCGAGGCTGGCATCTGGCGACTACGCGCTGCGGGGGCCGAGGTTGATGCGTTCGCCGTCAACTTCGACGCCCGCGAATCCGCGCTAGCACCCGTAGCACCAGAGTACATACAGAGCATTTTCGCGGACGCCGAAGTCCATTTCCTCAACCAAGGCGACGACCTGCGCCTCGCGGTCTTGGGCAACCGCCATGGCCGCGAGCTGTGGCGCGCGTTCCTGCTTTTGGCCCTCGGCCTCCTCCTCGCCGAACAGTGGATCGCCCGGGCGCCGCGCGACGCTGTGGTGCGCCAAGCAGCGTAAACACGCCCCTACGCCGAGAAAGTGCGCCGTGGGTAATCTGTAAGGAGATATTATGGCAGAAGTGAAAAACTATTTCGCTCGAGAACTAGTAGATACCATAGGAGCATTTCTATCTTTTTCGTGTGCGATCCACTGCGTGGCAATGCCGCTTTTAGTAACAATTCTGCCGTTACTAGGACTCGGGTTCCTCGCCAGTGAACGCGCGGAATTAATCATTGTCGGAGCAGTTGCACTCGCATTAGGTAGCGTCGTTTGGGGGATTAGGTATCACAGAAGTTGGCGAGCATTTCTCACCCTCGTAGTGGCAGTAGCGTTCATCGCCACCGCCCGCATTGCTGCTGAAGGAATTTTTGAAGTAGTCCTCCATGCGACCGGCGGTATCCTCCTCGCAGCAGCACACCTCCTAAATCGGCACCTATGTAAGATATGTCCTACCTGTGAACGCGAGCACACGGGCGATGCTCATTTCCCCAAACCCACCTCGCCTCAGCCGCCCGCATCTAGTGCGCGAAAAAACTCAAACGTATAAATGCCGTGATCGTGCCCGTCGGCCCATGCGATGCGAATGCCGTAGTGCCCGACGTAGCTAATCCCTCGCACCTCGGCAGTGGCCGACGCGGCCTCGGGCTGCAAGAGCGTCAAGCCGCCCTCATTGGCGTCGCGCAATTCCCGACAGTGGGCGCACGGACACGCGCGCCGCAATCCCGCCAAATCGTAGCGACTCTCGCGGCCACTGTTCCACGCAATGATCAACTCGCCGCTCTGGCCATCCACGGCGATGTCGCGTGGCTTCGCCTTGTTCAACGCGGCTCTCCCACCACCTTAGCACTCAGCTCGTAGGGCGCGGCTGCGGTGATCTCCACTTCGACGAAAGAACCCACCGGAGGTGCGCCCTCAGTGATTGCTACTTGGCCGTCAATTTCCGGGGCGTCGCGCTCCATCCGCCCATAGCACACCGCTCCAACGTGCGCATCGATCAAGACCTGCTGTTGCGTGCCGACGAGCTCGTCGTTTTTCTCCGTGCCCACGCGCTCCTGTAGTTGCGTCAGGCGGCTGTAGCGCTCCCGCTTGACTTCTTCGCTGACCGGATCGCCGAGTTCATACGCCGCCGTCCCATCTTCCGGCGAGTAGAGAAAGCCGGTCGCATAGTCAAAGCGCGTTTCCTCGACAAACGCGAGTAGTTCCTCAAAATCGCCCTCGGTTTCCCCGGGAAAGCCGACGATGAACGTCGAGCGCAGGCCGGCCCCCGGCAGCCGCGCCCGCAGCCGCGTCAGCAGATCGAGCGTCTTTTGCCGCGTCGTCGCCCGCTTCATGCGCTTGAGCACGGGGTCGGAGATGTGTTGCAGTGGCATGTCGATGTAGCCGCACATCTTGTCGCACGTGGCGTAGAAGTCAACCAGCTCCTCGGTCCAAAACGCCGGATAAGTGTACATCAAGCGCATCCACTCAATGCCCTCCACCTCGGCGAGCGCTTGCAAAAGGCGCACGAGTTGGGGCCGACCGTAGAGATCGGCTCCGTAGCGCACCGAGTCCTGCGACACCAAGACCAGTTCCCGCACCCCGGCCGCGGCGAGCCGCTCGGCCTCGGCCACGAGCTGTTCGATTGGCTCGCTCACGTGCCGCCCGCGAATGGCCGGGATGGCGCAAAAGGCGCATTGGTGATCGCAGCCGTCCGATATGCGTAGATACGCCCAGTGCTTGGGCGTCAGCGAAGTCCGCGGCAAGCTGGCCAAGTACTGGGGACGCTGGACGCCCAACACGTCGTCGACGTGGTGGACGATGTCGGCCTCGTCCGCGATTGTCAGCAGTTTGTCGGCTTCCACCAACTCCGGTGCCAGCTCCTCGTAGTAGCGCGTCGATAGGCACCCCGTGACAATCACCCCCTCGCATTGCCCCTCTTGCTTGAGCCGCTGTGCGTCCATAATCGCGGCGAGGGATTCTTCTTTGGCTGGCTCGATAAAGCCGCAGGTATTGACCACCACCACGTTCGCTTCTTCCGGTGCGTCCGTCATCTGATAGGCATGGCCCTGCAAAAGCCCCAGCATTCGCTCGGAATCGACCGTGTTTTTCGGGCAGCCTAAGCTGACTAGGTGGACTTTATGGGGCTGGTTTTTGCTCATTTGGATGTGGTGTGTAAACGGTTAGCGTTGGCCACCATGACGGCGCAACAACTCTGCTGTTTCACTAGCTCCTTTTTCCTCTGCTATTGCAAGCGGCTTCTTGCCCCCAAAAAAACCAGTGCTGTCTTCTGCGTTGACATCTGCGCCCCGTTCCAGTAGGACTTCAGCCGTTTCCCGCGCATCGTCCGCCGCCGCAACGTGCAGCGGCGTTCCGTAATATCCGGCCTTGGCGTTGAGATCGGCACCATTTTGGAGCAAGAATTCAGCCATCTCCCGCGCATTAGCCGCCGCCGCAGAGTGCAGCGGCGTACAGCCCGATTCGTCCTTGGCGTTGCAGTCGGCACCATTTTGGAGCAAGAATTCAGCCGTTTCCCGCGCATTGTCCCGCGCCGCAACGTGCAGCGGCGTTCCGTAATATCCGGCCTTGGCGTTGAGATCGGCACCGTTTTGGAGCAAGAATTCAGCCATCTCCCGCGCATTAGCCGCCGCCGCAGAGTGCAGCGGCGTACGGCCCGATTCGTCCTTGGCGTTGCAGTCGGCACCATTTTGGAGCAAGAATTCAGCCGTCTCCCGCGCATTGTCCCGCGCCGCAACGTGCAGCGGCGTTCCGAAATATTCGTCCTTGGCGTTGAGATCGGCACCGTTTTGGAGTAACACTTCAGCCATCTCCCGCGCATTGCCCCGCGCCGCAACGTGCAGCGGGGTAAGGCCCAATTTGTCCTTGGCGTTGAGATCGGCACCGTTTTGGAGTAACACTTCAGCCATCTCCCGCGCATTGTCCCGCGCCGCAACGTGCAGCGGCGTTCCGAAATATCCGGCCTTGGCGTTGAGATCGGCACCGCTTTGGAGCAAGAATTCAGCCGTCTCCCGCGCATTGCCCCGCGCCGCAGAGTGCAGCGGCGTTTCGCCCGATTCGCCCTTGGCGTTGAGATCGGCACCGTTTTGGAGCAAGAATTCAGCCGTCTCCCGCGCATTGCCCAGCGCCGCAACGTGCAGCGGGGTAAGGCCCAATTTGTCCTTGGCGTTGAGATCGGCACCGTTTTGGAGTAACACTTCAGCCATCTCCCGCGCATTGCCCCGCGCCGCAAAGTGCAGCGGCGTTTCGCCCGATTCGCCCTTGGCGTTGAGATCGGCACCGTTTTGGAGTAACACTTCAGCCGTCTCCCGCGCATTGCCCCGCGCCGCAACGTGCAGCGGGGTAAGGCCCAATTTGTCCTTGGCGTTGCAGTCGGCACCGTTTTGGAGTAACACTTCAGCCGTCTCCCGCGCATTGCCCCGCGCCGCAAAGTGCAGCGGGGTGCAATCTTCTAGCTCAACCTCTTCTATTTTTGATTTATTTAAAAATCTGGCATATAGTATGGCCTTGGCGTTGAGATCGGCTCCCTGATCCAGCAAACATTGAGCGAGTGCAGCCAGATTTAGACGCGCAGCATGATGCAGGTCGGTCACACCTTTATTATCTGGGGATGGCTTTCGACCCACTTCCGCAATAAATTCGTTCTCTTCACTTTTCTCTGCGGCTTCCCGCGCCGTTAATTCCGGCTTTGCAAAGTTCAGCGACCGGAAAATCTCATCAACTGCGCTGAGCATCTTTTGCCGGATGTCTCCCAACCGATTCTTGATGGGCGCGAAATCCCTTTTTTGCGAGTCTATGAGCTTGCTGATTTTCTCCCCTAAAATATCCGCATCGTCAGCACTCAAGTCAGAAATGTGAAAGTCGATGGCTTTGAGCTCGTTTGTCATCCACCTAGCCGTTCTTTCGTCTTTGAGAATAGCATTCGCATACATCGCAAAAACGCTCTCAATCTCCTCCTTCAAATCCGTGTTTGCTTCTCTCGGTTGGTTTTGCTGGCGAAAAAAATCCGCCAACGACATCGCATCATACAAGAACTCTTCGCCGCGGCGGGAACTATATACACTTATTCCAAGAGGCTCGAAACCCGCGTCGGTAAAAGTATCCCTCACCTCGTCCAGAACCTTCTTTAATTCACTGCGGTGTTTGATGTCCGCCTTATTCAAAACCACGTAAAACGGCAAAGACCCCAATCCCAAACCCTCCAGAAACTCCAAATCCTCATCGGGAACCGTGCCAGTAGAATCCAGCCCGATCATCCAGATGAGCGCATCCCGATCCTTGAGGAAATCAGCCGCCGTAGTCCGGTCTGCACTGCGTCCGCCCGGATTGTAGCCCGGCGTATCAATCAAGCAAATGTTGTCAAACAAGCTGTCGCGCAAAGGAACCTCCACCGTAATGGAGGGCATGATGTCCTTGAGATTGAAGGAAAAGGTATCGATGAAACTGTGGGATAGTTGCGAATACAGTGCCGGGTCGATATCCACCGTATCGCCAGTGCGAGAAAAACCCTTGATCGCCATCTCCGAATTGGCGACGACGAAAGAAGGAATGGCCGTGGCCGGTTCGATTCGCTCCGGCAGCAAATGGTCATACCCCTCGATAAAACTGTTGACAAACGCCGACTTGCCGCTGCTGAATCCGCCGCCAATGGCAATGGATCGCTTGGCGGAAAGATGCGGAAAGACCACCAGTTCTTTCAGCCGAGTGGCCAGCCTTTCCAAGCGCTGCACCGCGGCCGCTTCCTCGGCCAACGACGACTCTGCATCGGCAAATTCCCGAAACTCTCCGTTCAAGAGGTTCTCAAACTTCTTGAGTTCTACGTGTTCATTGGGTTTAGCCGTTAGCAGATCGGAGACCAGTTTGTACTTTTTCTCTAAGTCTTCATACTTTGAACGCAACGTATGCTCATCCATTATTAATCTCCTTCAATTCTTCCTGAATGCGGGCGATTCTTCCCAACTCTATTGCCTTCTTTTGAATGGACTCCTCGAGAGAGGCGAGTTCCTTGTTGAACTTTTCCAGCAGCCGATCATCCAACCGAACTCTACCCATTTCTGCGGTAAGATCCTTGATGTACGCATTCACCTTCTTGCGAAGCTCCCTACAAGAATTCTTAGAATAATCGCAGGCTTTATCAAAAAATGAGGTCGCCTCCTCATCTTTTAATACACCCCGAGGAGTCAGCTCCTTGGGCAATTGGACATTATATTTGAATGGTGAAATGGATATAGAATTGACGGTATTTCTGATAATCTCTCGGATTCTCCATGCTTCTACATCCTCATAGCCCAATTCGCGCTGCAAAATTTTAGTTGACTCGCTGTTGAGTTCACTCCGCCATTGGTCCTTTTGTGCCTCTGTTTCCTCCATAACCTTCTCTACCATTTCTTCAGCCGCCCTTTTCAATATCTCACCGACAGAATTCGTGCGGATGGTCTTAATATGCCTCGTCTCATTTGTCTTAAATATGACACCAGTTCGAAAATTCTCAGATTCTTCGCCTTTCTCGTCAGCGATAGCTTCTAGTATCTGCCGATCTCGATGTTCTAATTCCGTCTCAAATTTATCTTTCAGATCCTTCCTGACCCGCTTAACCGATTCCTCATGCGCCTCGCGAATTAGAGAAGCCGCCTTCTCCAGAGACTCGAGCAGACTGTCTCGCCGCTTATTAAAGCTCTCAATTTCCATACTCTCAATTTGTCTATGCCGATCGTTCGCATACTTGAGTAAGCCGTTTTTTAACTCGTGTAAAGACTGGAGTTTTGCGCCGATGTATCCTGTTTGTCGCTCCTTGATGATGATGTCCTTTTTTTCGCGTACCCCAGCGACGATTTCCCGAATGCGCGATATGTTGGCCAGCTTATCGAGGCTGATACGCGATAATTCTGCATCTTCAGCCGAGAAATAGTTTGGATACTCAACCGACAAATCGTCCCAAACATGCTGCATCCCCTCATCCCACGCATTTTTCTGCTCGAAACTCTGCTTCAGGCTTTCGCAAATGCTTGCGGAGTGAATGATTTTGCCTTGCTGAAGCAATGGATCGTAGGTATTGCCCACTTCGGGATTGCACTCCTTTAAATCCTCAATAATCCTCGCCAAAAGACTGCCAAGCACATCCGTAGTGAGGCGGTCCAACACGCGATCCAAGTCCCCGCTGCTTTCATCCTTCAAATTGCCGTAAAGCTGCATATCGGCTTGCGACGCCACTACATATAGCTCGCGGATGCTTTCCTGCCCAGTAATGCGATCCATTAGGTCCAGATCCGCCGAGCTCATAAACTGACCGGCCGGACTGACGATCAACACCACATCGCATTGACTCAAATGCTGTTGGGTTCGCGCCTCCCGCGACTGCACTGGATCGTTAATGCCGGGCGTATCCACGATTTCTATATCCCGCAGATTCTCTTGCGGCAGCCGAATGTTGACGCTTTTGGTAACGGGCATGTAACGGCCGGCAGCACCGACGTAATCATCTAATTGGCGACGCAAATCGGCAAGATCGGCAAACTCGAGAACGGTCTTTTCCTCGAGTGCGCTGAGGTGAAGCCCGGACTTTTCGATTTTATCGTATTGCTCATAGGCCGCCACCAAGGCGTCGTTGCCATCCTTCATCTCCCGTTTCGCCCTACTGCTCGCCCGCTCTTCTGGGGACCTGCGCGAGCGCGTCTCTTTTGCTTGTTCTTCGGCTAAAAAGTCTTTATAAAGCCGATCTTCTCGCGTCTTATATTCACTGTACTGGTCCTGAATATGTCTCAAGTCCTCTTGAGTAAAAAACTCCACTTCTGCCGCGAGGCTTTCCCCATAAGAAATCGTCGTCAAGGCCGCCGTCATGGGAGTTGCCGCCTTGGGCAGAATGCTTTTCCCCGCAAAGAGCAGGGCGTTTAGCAGCGAGGATTTTCCAGATTTGACCCGTCCCACAATGCCGATCTTGAGTAGGCGGTTTTCATCTTCAATAGCCGTTAGATTTGCTTGCAATTCCTTCGCCGCGGGGATGCCGTGTTCTCGGGCGAGGTTTTCCGCCTCATCGCCAAGAAAATCGCCATAGCGATCTATGACCTGATCGAGCTCGTCTCGGTATGCAACGATGCCATAATCTTGCATGGCGTTGTCTCCTTTTGGGTTAAATAGGTTGTTGTAGAGAGAACGACGATTTGGTAAAATCCGCTAAATCAATCCTCGTCAGATTGTTGCAGAGCGCGTAAAGATCGTCTCGTTTGCCAGCGAGCGGATCGTTTCCCTAACGCCCGTGAGCTCGGCGATGGTTTGCTCAACATCTCGCTGCGCGGCCTTTTTGGTTTGCTCGGCGGCGACGATTTCATCGCGCTTGGCCTTAATGTGCAAATCAATGGCCCCTGCTTGCTCGTTAATCAAAACTCTCACCTGCTCCTCGAAATACCCGGGCAGTTCGCTTGCCAGCCTATTTTTGACTTCTGGAATAACCCGCCCAATTATGTCTTCACGCAGCTTCCCTTTTGCTCTCTCTTTTTGAATGAAGGCAATAATGTCCGGTAAGAATACAATGGCAACTTCCACCGCCACTCCCACCACATTAGTAGTAATGGCAATCAGGGCGGTAACGCCCCGCATTTTTCGCATTCCCTTTATTATTTTACCCATCGCTCCCGAAAGCGTTCTGGTCGCCAACGGACCAAACATAGAAGAGTTTACAAATCTCTCCACGCCTGTTTCGTCGCCTACATAGGATGACAAAGTACGCGCAGTACTTTCGAGACTATCGCTTAGTTCTTCGACGATCTCGGCGTTCAAGTCGATAAGTTTGGCTTTTACGTGACGCAAGACTGAGGAGCGGACGATTTCCCCCATCTGTTGCTGGACAGCATCTGTTCCCTCCTGTGAGATGGCCGTGTTAACCAACGCATCTACCTGAGCACTCAAGTCGCCTCCCACCTTATCCACAATAGAGCGGACGGAATTTGTGGAATACTTCGCCCGAATATCCTGAACTAGCTGCTCCCTTTTCTGTTCTAACTCCCTCAGTCCCTTAGCAAGTTGGTCTATCGCCTCCTGATTCTCGCTTTCGTTCCTTCTCAGCGAGCTAATCCAAGTGTTCAAGCTGGCGTCGAGCGCGTAGAAATCGCCCTCTAAGCGAGGCTGCCAAAGCCGATCAAAAAGAGCCTCTGGATCAATGGCCTTGAGCATCTTGCCCAGTGCCGCCCCGCCCTCTTTGCCTACCGACACAACCGAATCGGCAAAATCAAAATCGTCCTTCAGTCGCTCCGCGATATTCTGCGCAATGGCCTCCACCTCCGAAGCCGAGCGCAAATTCGCCTTGCTCACAAAGACGGAAAACCCCTTCTCAAACTCGTGAAATTCAGCCAACTGCCGCAGGGTCGATTGGGTGACGGTCCCTTCTTCTACGCTGATCAGGACGGCGTAATGGCTCCCGCGGGCGAGATACGTCAAAATGGCTTGGTGATGTAAGTCCAGCGGCGAGTCAAATCCGGGCATATCCACGAGCACCAGCGGCAGCACTCCCTGCAACTGGGGACTATCGAGAAAACCCTTTACATATTTGTACTGGCTCGCCTTCTCTTTGATCTCGCCGATCTCGCTGATGTCGTAACGATCCGTCTCCCCATTGGCCTTAACCGCCTCAATGTACTCCTCGTGGGAATAGCGCAACTCGGTCGCCAATGCGGTCTCCGGCGTGATGTTCACCGGCAACAAATCCGACTCCAAAAAGGAGTTGATCAACGTGCTCTTACCGGCACTAAATGCGCCGACCACCGGGATGATCAATTCCGCCGCCCGAATTTCCTGCTCCAACTCCTCTACAGAGCGGACATTCTGTTCCCATTCTTCAGCAAATCCCGCAGATTGGACCTTGTTTAGTTCGGCCTGTACTGCGCCTAAATAGTTGCAAAACGCCTGCTGCGTATTAAGCATAATAGCTTCCTCCACAATGTTTGAGTAACATTAGATAAATAGTCCCTTCAAACGGGGTCGCGCCCAGAGCACTGCTGCACATACTCAATGGCCGCGCACACGGTCTCATCGGTTATGCCCTCCACGACCTCCACCGCCCCAATCCGCCGACCCAGCACAAACCGCAGCCGCCCATCCACCCGCTTCTTGTCGGCCTTGGCACAGGCCAAAATCCGCTCCGTCTCCACCTCGTCCAGCCCCCCGGGCACCCCCAACCGCTCCAGCAACGCATCCTGCCGCTGCCGTTCCGCCTCGTGCCAAAACCCCTCGCGGCACGCGATTTCGCCCGCGGCGATCAAGCCCAGAATTATCGCTTCCCCGTGGCGGTAGCGGCCATAGTCCGTAGCGGCCTCAATCGCGTGCCCAATGGTGTGCCCGTAATTGAGGATCGCCCGCAAGCCCTGCTCCTTTTCGTCGGCGGCCACTACTTCGGCCTTGATCTCGACATTGCGGCCGATGAGCCAATCCAAGGTCGCTGGCGCCAACGCCATATCCACGACCTCCTCCAAGTGCTCCTCCAAAAAGGCGAACAGCGCGGCGTCGCGAATCAGCCCGTGTTTGACCACCTCGGCCATGCCCGCGACCCGCTCGCGCCTCGGCAATGAGTGCAGGGCGTTGGTATCGGCCAAAACTAAGCGCGGCTGGTGAAAGGTGCCGATCAGGTTTTTGCCCAGCGCGTGGTTGACCCCGGTCTTGCCGCCAATACTCGAATCAACCTGCGCGACGATGGTCGTAGGGACCTGCACGTAGGGCACGCCGCGCAAATAAGTGGAAGCCACAAAGCCCGCCATGTCGCCGACCACGCCCCCACCGAGGGCTGCGACCCAAGCGCCGCGATCAAACTCGGCTTCGATTAGCTGCGTGAAAATGCCCTCGGCCCCCAGCAAGTTCTTAGCCTCCTCGCCCCCGGCATAGACAATCTCCAACACCTCAAACCCAGCGGCGCACAAGCTCTCCCCCGCCGGTTGCAGGTAGTGCGCCGCCACGACCTCGTCCGACACCAAGGCGACCTGCCGACCCAAGGCCAAATCGCGGCAGCGCGGCCCCAATTCCCCTAAGATATCGTGGCCGACGAAAATGGGATATGCAGCCCCGGGCAGGTCTAAGTCAATTCTTGGCATGGCTCTCTAACAAGGTGAGAAGTTGTCTGGCCGTGTCCTCTGGCGTATGCACCGGCGAGGTGTACAGCTCGATGTGGGCTTGGTCGTAGAAAGGAGTGCGCTCGCGGAGCAAAGATTCTATCTTGGCGCGTTGCGCCGGCGGGTCCAATCCAGCGAGTAGGGGCCGGTTAGAGCGGAGATTGACGCGGGCAAGAATCGTCTCCACGTCGGCCTTGAGACACACCAAGATGCCAGCGCAACGCACAGCCGCAATATTGTCGGCGCGGGTGATCGCCCCGCCGCCCAAGGCCACTACGGCATCTGGACGCTGGCAAGTTTCGAGGACGCAGGCGCGCTCTAGCTGGCGAAAATGCGCCTCGCCTTCGGCGGCGAAAATCTTCGCAATGGTCTTGCCGGCGCGCTGTTCGACCATCCGGTCAGTGTCCAAAAAACAACGCCCTAGCTCCTTCGCTAGGATGTACCCCACTCGGGTCTTACCCACGCCCATAAAACCAGTCAGAAATATCGGCCCCTTCGTCATCGCCCACGCCTCACATGCGCTCCAAGGTCTCGATACCGAGCAGGTCGAGCCCCTGCCGCACGATGCGCGCGGTCAGTAGTGCCAGCAACAACCGGCTCGTGCGCACCGGCTCGCCCGCGCGCAGGACCGGACACTGCTCGTAGAATTTCATAAAGGCGTCCGCCAACTCGTAGAGATAGTGGCAGAGCACGTGCGGATAACACTGGCGGGCCACGGCCGCGACCACTTCGGGAAACTGCAACAGCTTAATAGCGAGCGCATTCTCGGCCCGCTCGCCGATGATGATCGCGCCGTCAAGCGCATCTTCATCCACGCCCGCGCGGCGGAACATGCTCTTGATGCGGGCATACGAGTAGAGCATGTACGGAGCGGTATTGCCGTCGAGCGATAGCATCTTGTCCCAGTCGAACACGTAGTCCGAGGTGCGGTTGAACGACAACTCCAGGTACTTGATGCTGCCAATGCCAATCACGCGGGCGATCTGCCGCCGCTCGGCCTCGTCCATTGCGGGATTCTTCGCGCTCACTTGGGCAAAGGCCCGCTCCACACCCTCGGCCAACACGTCCATCAGTTTGACTGTGCCACCGGCTCTCGTCTTAAATGGCCGGTTGTCCACGCCGAGAATCGCGCCAAATGCGTGGTGCTCCAAAGCGGTCGTCGCCGGCGCGTACCCAGCCGCCCGCGCGACCGCGAAGACCTGCTGCAAGTGGAACGACTGGCGAGCATCGACAATGTAGAGAATGCGGTCGGCCGCGAGTGTACCGGCCCGATAGCGCACGGCCGCCAGATCGCTCGTCGCATAGAGGTAACCGCCGTCTGACTTCTGCACGATTACCGGCGTGATCTGGCCGTCCTTGTTTTTGAATTCCTCCAAGAAGACGCACTGCGCCCCGTTGGACTCCACCAGCAAACCCTTGGCGCGCAAATCCTCAACCACGCGGGGCAGGTCGTCGTTGTACGCGCTCTCGCCCCGCACGTCTGCGGGCTGCAGGCCAACTCCCAACGCGGCGTATATGCGCTGGCCGTGGGCGAGCGACTCGTCGATAAACTGCTGCCACATCTCCAGCACGTGCCGGTCGCCACTTTGCAGCTTGACCACGTATTCCCGCGCCAAGTCGGCAAAGGCCGCGTCTTGGTCAAAGCGCTGCCGCGCCGACTGGTAGAATACTTCTAGATCGGCCAATTCCATGGCTGGATCCGCAAGCTCGGCCAAGTAGGCAATGAGCATCCCAAACTGCGTCCCCCAGTCGCCCACGTGATTGTGGCGCACGACCTCGTGGCCTAAAAATTCGAGGACGCGCGCTATGGCATCGCCGATGACTGTGCTGCGCAGATGGCCGACGTGCATTTCCTTGGCCAAATTGGGATGCGAGTAGTCGAGTACGACCTTTTGCGGCGCGTCTTTGGGCACGCCGAGGCGCGGATCGGCCAGCACCTTCCCTAGCTGCGCGGCCAGCCACTCGCTCTTGAGTTGGATATTGATAAAGCCCGGCCCGGCAATATCTACGGCCGCAGCCATATCCTCCAGCGCCAATTCCTCCACGACCTGAGCGGCGAGCGCGCGGGGATTGGTCTTTAGCTTCTTGGCTGCGGCCATCACGCCGTTGGCCTGATAATCGCCGAACTCCGGCCGGGTGGCCGGGCCGACGAGAGCCGGGGAATCCGCGGGTGCGCCCGCTCGGGCCAATGCTGCGCTAATGCGCGTTTCAAGCAATTCAGTTATCATGTGCGATAGCGGTCTAAGCGGGGAAATGCTCCAGTGCGGCTTCAATCATCGCCTCGACCGGCGGCTCGACCCCCGTCCATATCTCAAATGAACGCGCCCCCTGCCAAGCGAGCATACCCAAGCCGTTGATCGCCGAGGCACCCGCCGCGACGGCCTGCTGCATGAGCGCGGTCTCTAGCGGGTTGTACACAATGTCGGCGACCATCATGCCCGCGTGCAGACACGACGGGTCCGCCAGCGGCGAAACGTCTTCGCGGGGGTGCATCCCCAGTGCCGTGGCGTTGATGAGCAAACCAGCGTCGCCAATCCGCCCGGTCTCTGCCAGCGACCCGACCCACACCTTGCCAGCCCTGTCGAGATCATCAGCGAGCGCTATGGCTTTCTCCACCGTGCGATTGAGCAGCAACACCTCCTCCACCTCGTCCCGCGCCAGCAGCGCGTAGAGCACGGCCCGCGCCGCACCGCCCGCGCCGAGGAGCGCGACCTTGGGCGGCAACCGGTCCAAACCGCCAGCGGCCTTGAGGCTCTGCACGATGCCAAAGGCGTCGGTATTGTACCCCACGAGTCGTCCAGCGCAATTGGCAATGGTATTGACCGCGCCAATGCGCTGGGCCTCGGCGGAAATCTCGTCGAGATGCTCCATGACCGCCTGCTTGTGCGGCACCGTTACATTCAGCCCGACTATGCCAAAAGCGCGCATTCCGGCGAGTGCTTGGGGCAAGGCGGCCGGAGCAACGCAAAACGCCGCGTACACATAGTTGAGATTCAACGCCCGGAGCGCGGCGTTGTGCATGGCCGGCGACGCCGTGTGTGCGACCGGGTCGCCGATGACGCCGAGCACCCGCGTCGTCCCGGAAATCACTCCAACAAATCCTCAATGAAGCAGTTGGCAATCTCAAAGGATTCGCGCCACGATACGCCGTAGAGCAAGCGGATGGCGAGCAGGCCGCCGCACAACATCACAGCCGCGCATACCAAGAGCCGAAAAATTCCTCGCATATTCAATCTCCTCGAATAGATTGTACGGCCTTAAAAAAATCGGGCCAGATGGACGTCAAGCACTCGCTGCCTGCGATGGTCAACTCCCCTTCGGCCAACAGTCCAGCCACGGCAAAAGCCATAGTTAAACCGGGGTCGCCCTGGCCGTCGAGTTGGCCGCCTTGGAGCGGGAAGCCGCCCTCGATGACGAGCCCCTCGGAAAACTGGCCGATCCGCGCATCGAGCGAGCGCAGTGCCGCGCACAAATGCTCCACATGCGGCAGGTCTTCGATGTCGCGGATGACCGTCGTCCCCTTCATCTGAGTCGCCAAGACTGCTAACAACGCGATCTGGTCGGCGACCTTGGCCGCCCGCGAACCCGCCACGCGCGTGGCCTTCAACGGACTGGCACTCACGTGCAAATCGCATTCGTTTCCCCCGAGGTTTTCCGCGGCGATCTGGGCCCCAATCTGCCGCAGCAAATCCAAGAAGGCCCGCTGCCCCGGGCGAATGGCCACGCGCTTGATAGTCAGCTCCGACCCTTTGCGGCACAGCGCAGCCCCCATGAGCGGATAAGCCAATTCGAGTTGCCCGGGCACTTCTACATCAGTCGCCTGTAACGCCTGCCCGCCTTCCAGCGATAGCATCCGGCGCCGCTCGACGGCAACCCCGCGCTCGCGCAACAATTGCTCGGCACTGGTGCCGACTTTCAGCGCGGTCGTCCCCTCGGCAAAGAGCGCGGCCACCACGACGCCCAGCGTCAAGGCGGCGGTCGGCGGTGCCGCGGAGAGGACGAACCCTTTGGCCTGCTGCCCTCCGACAACAAAGATACCCGCGCGCTCCTGTTCGACAGCGAATCCGACCTGGGCCAGCAGGTCGAGCAACAGCCGACATCGCTCGGCTTCCGCGCCTAATTTTACCTGCGAACGAAACGTTTGCCCGGCGAGCAAGGGAAGCAACAGCAGCGCGGTGTCGCCCAACCCCTCTAAGTCGAGGGGGGCCGCTGCCGCCCGAAACCCCCGCAGCCCCACGCCGCGCACCACCTCGGTGGCTATGTCGACGCCTAAATCGCGCAACAGAGCGGCCACCCGGCCAGCGGCAACAGGCGCGTTGCGAACAGTGCTGTCTCCTTCGCTCAGCGCGGCCAGCACGAGCGCACGCGCGGCCAGCCCCCGCTCTCCGGGCACCGACACTTGCCCGACAATTTTCTTGACTGGGGTTGCGATTGCTGCCATCGCCTAGGGCCTCCGCGCCGCGTACCCGAGCCGAGCCAAAATTGCCAGCGCATTTTCCGCACTCTCGGCGCTGTCAAATCCCAACCGCAGCGTCCCCCCCTCGCCCTCGCGCACCTTCATCACCTCGATATCGTTGATGTTTATCCCTTGCATTCCCAATGCCTGCCCGATTTCGGCGATGACGCCCGGCCGATCTTCAGCCTGCACCAAGATTTCGTACAGCGCGTGGATAAACCCCTTTGAATCGCACGGGATGGAACCGCGAATCTCGTTGGCAAAATCGAAATCCGTCTTTAGGTCCGCGGCCTCCAGCCGCTCCCGCACGTCTGCGAGCGCGGCGATATAGCGGTCGATCATCGCGCGCATTTCGTCGGCATTGGTCGCGCAGATATCCTCCCACACCGGCGCAAACGGACTAGAGGCAATCCGCGTCAAGTCGCGGAAACCGCCAGCAGCCAACGGCAGGAAGTGATCCCGCTCGGCATTCAGCCGCCCGACCATGCTCACCAGCGAGGTCGCCATCATCTGCGGCAAGTGGCTGATCGCAGCGACCGCTCGGTCGTGTGACTCCGCGTCTAGTTCCATCACCCGCGCTCCGACCTGCCGCAAGAGCGCGGTCAATGCTTGATAGCGGTCTGCCGGGACCTGCTGGTCGGGGACCAAAATGTAGATCGCATTCTGGAAGAGGAACGGATCGGCCGCGGCCACGCCAGCCTTTTCAGAACCGGCCATTGGATGGCCACCGACAAAGTACACCTCAGCGCTGAAATGGGCTTGGGCCGTTGCGACAATGCGCCGCTTGGTGCTCCCCACATCGGTAACTAGCGTCCCAAGCTCGGCGAGCCGCCCCACTTCGGCAATCAGCGTCAGAATCCGCTTGATCGGCGTACAGATAAAGACTAGGTCGGCGCCTTTGAGCGCCGGCCCCAACTCGTCGTAGCCCCAGCCCTCGTCGATCACGCCCAACTCCAGCGCCCGGGCGATGGTGGCCGGATGGCTGACGCCCACAAGCTGCCCGCCAAAGCCGGTGCGCCGGAGCGCCAAGCCTATTGAGCCGCCAATCAGGCCCACGCCGACGATGACTGCCCGCCGGAAGAAGGCTAGCTCTCCTCGCGCTCGAAGTTGGTGGTCAGTTCGATGAGTAGCCAGTAGAGTTTTTCTAGGGCTTCGTCTTTAACCGGCCCTTGGTTCTGTTGGTTGTAGGCTTTGATCTTGGCGATCACATCGCGCTCGCGCTCGGGGTCGCGTATGGGTCTTCCCGCGGCCTTTTTAATCCGCCCAATCTCGTGGGCGCACTGCATGCGCTCATTGAGCAGTTCAATTAGCTGTTTGTCAATGCTATCTATGCGCTCGCGCCAATCACTTAAGTCCATAGCTGCTCCTTTACCGATGTCCCATGGCCCGACGGGCCGCGTCCATTGTTGAGTCAACAATCGGGCGCAACTGCTCGACGCTCTCGGCGAGCACCCCGTCGATGTATGCGGAATCTGCCGTCAACTCCCGATAGCGGGCTTGAATCGGCTCGATCTCGGCGACGACCACTTCGACTAATTCCTTTTTTAAGTCGCCGTAGCCCTTGCCGGTAAAACGCGCCTCGATCTCGGCGTTCCCTAAACCGGTCAACGCCTGATAGATCGTCAGGAGGTTGAACAGTCCGGGACGCTGCGGGTCAAAGACAATGCCCTGCTGCGAATCAGTTACCGCCCGCATGATCGTCTTGCGCACCTTATTCGGATCGTCAAGCAGGCCGATGCTGTGGTGCTGGCCCTCGGCCGACTTAGACATTTTTGCGGTTGGATCGTCGAGCCCCATGATCCGCGCCCCGACCGCGGGAATGACCGGCTCGGGCACGGTGAACACCGCGCCGAATTGGCGATTGAAGCGCTCGGCAATGTCGCGCGTCAATTCCACGTGCTGTTTCTGGTCGTCGCCGACGGGGACCTCGTGCGCTTGGTAGAGCAGAATATCGGCGGCCATCAACGTCGGATAGACGAACAGCCCCGTGCCGACGCGCTCGCGCCGCGCCCCTACCCGATCCTTGAACTGGGTCATCCGCTCCAGCCAGCCCATCGGCGTGATGCAGGTCAACAGCCAAGCCAACTCGGTGTGTTCGGGGATGTGCGACTGCACGAAGAGACGGCACTTTTGCGGATCGAGGCCGCAGGCAATGTACAGAGCCACGGCCTCGCACGTACCTCGGCGCAAAGCCTCTGGGTCGTAGGGCCCGGTGATCGCGTGCTGATCGACCACGCAGAAGATGTTGTCGCGGTCCTCTAAGTTGGCCAGCCAATTGCGGACGGCGCCGATGTAGTTGCCGATGTGGATGTGGCCCGAAGGCTGAATGCCCGAAAATACTCGTTTCTTCACCTGCCTAATAACTCCCTCACTTTGGCGCCAATATCGGCTTCGCGCATCAGGGATTCGCCGACCAAGATCGCATCGACGCCGGCGGCCGTGAGCCGCTCAACATCGCCGCGATCGCCAATGCCGCTCTCGCTGACGACGACCGTTCCCTCCGGCATCTGATCCACAAGCGCAAAGGTCGTCTCCAAGGTGGTCGCAAAAGTCCGCAGATCGCGGTTGTTGACGCCGATGAGCCGGGCACCGGCCGCTTTGGCCCGCGTCAGTTCCGCCCCATCGTGGACTTCAACTAGGGCGTCTAGTGCCAACTCTTCGGCTAGGCCAAGATAGTCGTCGAGTTGGCTGGAGTCCATCAGCGCCACGATCAGCAAAACGGCGTCGGCGCCGATGGCGCGGGCTTCGTAGAGCTGGTATTCGTCAATGGTGAAGTCCTTGCGCAACACCGGCAAGCCCGCGACCGCTTTAGCCATCTGCAAATGCGCGTCGCACCCTTGAAAATACGCCTCGTCCGTCAATACCGAAAGACAGCGCGCGCCATGAGCGGCATACGCATCGGCGATCCGCTCTGGATCGAAATCGGCGCGGATGACGCCCTTGGACGGCGAGGCTTTTTTAACTTCGGCGATCAGCGCGATCCCGTCCGCCGCCAACGCACCTTGAAAGTTGGCCGGCACCGCCGTATCGCGAGCCTGCGACCGCACATCGGCCAAACTGCGCTGACGCTGGCGGTCGGCGACGAACTCGCGCTTGTACGCGGCTATTTCGCTGAGAATATCCGCCATCGTCAGGCGTTACTCACCTCGATCAGCCGATCCAAGGCTTGGCGCGCCTTGCCCGAGTCAATGGACTCCCGGGCCATTTCGAGACCGACGCTCAGGTCCTCGGCCCGCCCGCCAACGACTATCGCCGCCGCCGAGTTGAGCAGCACCACGTCGCGCTGCGGCCCCTCCTCGCCGTCGAGTACTCCGCGCAGAATGCGCGCGTTGTGGTCCGCATCGCCGCCTTTAAGGGCGGTGGCGGCCGCGGTCTGTAAACCAAAATCCCCCGGATGAATCTGGCGCGTACTGACCTGCCCGTCCCTCAGCTCGCTGATCTGCGTCGGCCCCGTCAGCGTGATCTCGTCCAGCCCGTCCGAGCCATGTACCACCAAGGCTCGCTCCACTCCCAACTCGCCCAGCACCCGGGCGAGTGCCGCGGTCAACGCGGCGTCAAACACCCCGAGCAACTGCCTTTTGGCCCCGGCTGGATTAGTCAGCGGCCCCAAGATGTTAAAAACCGTGCGGGTGGCCAACTCCCGACGCGGACCGATGGCGTGTTTCATCGCCTCGTGCAAAGCCACCGCAAATAGGAAGCCAATGCCGACTTCGTCGATGCACTCGCCGACTTTTTCTGGCGTGGCTTCGACGTTGACCCCGAGCGCGGCCAATACATCGGCCGCGCCGCATTGGCTCGATACAGAACGGTTGCCGTGCTTGGCCACCGCTAGGCCGGCACCGCAGGCGACAAAGGCCGATGTGGTCGAGATATTGAAGGTGCCTGAATCATCGCCGCCCGTGCCGCAGGTGTCGATCGGATCGGGGCGCACCGTCCGTATTGGCGTGGCTTTCTCGCGCATGACTTCAGCGCAGCCAGCGATCTCGTCAATGGTCTCGCCCTTGATCCGCAGGGCAATGAGAAACGCGCCGATCTGGGCGTCGGTGGCTTGGCCGCTCATAATCTGCTCCATCACCGACCGCGCCTTAGCGCGGCCCAAGTCCGCTCCGGCGATCAAGTCTCTTATGGCTTCTTGTATCATATCGCGCTCCTCATAAGCGAAGAAAATTATCCAGCAGTTGTTTGCCCTCTACGGTCAAAATCGACTCGGGATGGAACTGCACCCCTTCGAGGGGCCAGCGCCGGTGCCGAATCCCCATGATCGTCCCGTCTTCGCTCGTGGCGGATATTTCCAGACATTCGGGCAAACTATCCCGCTCGACAGCCAGCGAGTGATAGCGCGTGGCGACGAAGGGGTTTTGCAGGCCGGCGAACAGCGTGCGACCGTCGTGTTGCACCGGCGTTGCGCGACCGTGGACGATCTCATCGGCTCGCACGACGCGCCCGCCACAAACTTGGGCGATGACTTGGTGCCCCAAGCACACGCCCAAAATGGGGATCACACCGGCCAACCGCTCAATGAGCGCACCCGAGATGCCCGCTTGCGCTGGGCCGCCAGGACCCGGCGAGATGACGACGCGCTCGGGCGCGAGCGCCACTGCGGCGGCGACCGTCAATTTATCGTTGCGCAAGACCTTGGTTGCCGCCCCTAATTCCTCTAAATAATGCACCAAATTGTAGGTAAAGGAGTCGTAGTTATCAAGTATCAGCAGCATAGCTTCAGCGCGCGAGTTTTCCTATTACTTGGGCGATCAAACGCAAGCCTAAATCGTCCTTGAGCGTCAAGATTGACTCCGGGTGAAACTGCACCGCCGCCACCGGCAACTCGCGGTGTTCCACGGCCATGATGACTCCATCGTCGGTCCGCGCTAATACCCGCAAACACTCGGGCAGTTTCTCCGGCACGGCGTAGAGCGAGTGATAGCGTCCAGCGATAAATTCCGTGGGAAACCCGGCGAAAATCCCTTCGGGCGTGCAGCGGATCGTCGATTCCTTGCCGTGCATTGGGTAAGAAAGTACCCCCAGTTCGCCGCCGAGCGCCTCGACAATGCCCTGCAATCCGAGGCACACGCCAAAAACCGGCAACGCACGCCGCAGGCACTCGTCGACCAATTCCGACACGCCGAATTCCGCGGGCGTCCCGGGGCCCGGCGATATGAAAACCAGCCCGGGATCAAAGTCGGCGAAGACGCGCTGAGAATCGCGCAGGCCCCGCGTGCCGCTCCGGTCGCACGATCGCGTGGCGCGCACCGTCAGCACCTCCGCTCCGGTCTGCCGCACGTAATCGCCGAGCGTATGGACGAAAGAGTCGCGGTTATCGACGAAAAGCACCCGTTTGCCCTGCCCCGAGATCGCGATTTGGACGCTTTGCTCTTGGGCGTCTTCTGTGCCGATTACCGCGTTGATAAAGGTCTCGGCCTTGGCCCGCGTCTCGAGCTCTTCGGTGTCGGGGTCCGAGTCGCAGAGTAGCGTCGCCCCGGCCCGTACTTTGGCGATGCCGTCCTCCAAGTGTACCGTGCGGATAGTGATCCCGGTGTTGATTTCGCCGCTAAAGAGCAACATCCCAACGCAACCGCCGTACCAGCGCCGCGCCGAGTTTTCCAGTTCCTCAATTTTCTGCATGGCCGCTGGTTTGGGCGCACCCGTAAGCGTTACCGCCCACATGTGCGAGAGCAGTGCATCGAACCCATCGCAGTCGTCCTTCAGTTCGCCTACTACTTGGTCCACTGTGTGAAAGACCCTTGAGTACTTTTCAATCATTCGCCGCCCGACTACCCGCACCGAGCCTTCTTTGCAAATCCGCGCTTTGTCGTTGCGGTCCACGTCCGTACACATGCTCAACTCGGCCTCGTCCTTTTTTGAGTTGAGCAAATCGCGGATCTGCTCGGCATCCTCCATCACGGTTTTGCCGCGACCGATGGTCCCGGCAATCGGACTCGTCTCGACGAATGACCCGTTGACCCGCACGAACATCTCAGGCGAAGCGCCGATCAGATACTCGTCGCCGAGGTTGATGAAGAACTCGTAGGGGCTCGGGCTCGTGCGGCGGATATTCGCAAAAAGAGTATGCGGACTGCCGACAAAGCCAGCGCTGAGCACTTGGCTCGGCGTCACCTCAAAGAAGTCGCCGCGCTCGGTACCGGCGATGACCTCGCGCACCTTGTCGGCGTATTCTCCCGGGGCGTGGTCGCACGCGATTGCAGATGCGGTGCCGCGCACATAGGGCACGGCGTCTGTGCCGCGCTCCAGGCCCTCGGTTGACAACCCATCGGCGACAAACTCATAGCAATAACGCCGCGCCTGTTCCTTGCGGTGATCTACTACCACCAGTTCGTCTGGCAAAAAGAGGTGTAGATCGGGCCGATCTTCGCGGCGCGGATGGTGCAGTTGGAGCGGTTCAAACTGGAGTACTAGGTCGTAGCCCAGCGCTCCGTAAAAGCCCAAGTGATTTTCGCCTTCGGCTCGCATCAGCGCCGCGAGTGCGCGCAGAACGCTAAAGATCGTCGGCTGCTTGGAGCGCTCCTCTTCGGGGAAGTACTCGGGCATGGGGGCCACCGCGCCTTTGAGCTGGCCCTCGGTTTGCTCCAACTCAATCACGTGCTCGTGCTCGGAGAGGCTGCGGCGAAAAGTCTCCAGCAACACCTGGCCGCGCCCGTTGAGTGCGCGGAAGGCAAAGGCGCGCTGACGCGCCACCAACTCCAGCGGCGGATCGACGAAGCCAATGTCCCAGCGGCTGTATCGCCCCGGATACTCGTAGCCGCTGGCAAAGACAGCTCCCCGGTGCGTATTGAGCCGTGCGAGCAGGGACTCTAGCGGACTTTCTATGGGCAATTCCTCGGTCTGGCGCTTGACTTCAACGCCGCCAGCCGTGCGAAAAGTATGTGTGTGCATGGTCGTGGTTTCTCCGTAAGAGTACAAAAAAACGCGGACACCCGAGGGCGGCCGCGTTGGATTGAAAATTCATTTCGTCGCAGTCTAGCGGATGAACGCACCTCTTTCCCGGCTCGGGGAATACCAAATGCGCCACCAGCGACGAGTGTGAAGTAAAGAGTTCATAAAGGGCAGAAAGTAAAAGGCGACCTTTTCGCTGTCAAGAGCCGATCAACGCTCAGCGGATCAACGCCAACTTGGCCGTTTGGACGGCGCCTCCGGTTTGCAACGCAACCCAATAGACGCCAGAAGCCGCGTCCGTACCCGCCGCCGTGCGGCCATCCCAACGTACGCGATGCTCGCCCGCGTCCAGCCAGCCATCGGCCAAGATGCGAACCTGCTGCCCCAGCAAGTTATAGACGGCAAGCCGCACAGGACCAGCCTCGGCCAGCGCAAAGGGAATGGTCACTTCCGCGTTGAACGGCGCGGGAAAGGGAGCGCCCAAGCCATCCGGCAACTTGGACAAAAGCCGCGTCCCGGCGGCGAGTTTAGCACTAAACGGCTTCCACAATGCCACATCTTTCAACTGCCAACGAGCGAAGGATGCGGCGCGATCTTGGTTGATGATATTGCGGAACTCGATGACGTTTTGCCCGGGCTGGAGATGTGTTTCATCGAGAACGAGATACCAAGTCCGCCAGTCCTCCCCAGCCATGAGCGTTGCATACCTTTGTTCGTTGAGGAAAACGACGAGTTCGTCGTTGCTTATTTCCTTAGTCGAAAATTGACACAAAACATCGCGATCAATCCCCGCAAAACCGAATTTGACGCTTTTGGGATTTTTGCTCACCGCGGGCGGACTATAGCCGAACAGTCCGCTGCTCGGCAGCGGCTCGATCCACTCGCTGCCAATACCCACTGGCATAGCTCCAGTGGCCCCAGTGCCGGTAAAAACCCGCACCCCACCACTGCGCGCCCTCGACGGAACGCGGACGACAATGACGCCGTTAGACCAAACCACATAGTCGTCGACCTCGGCTTGTACATTGGAATCAAATAGCACGTACCCCGCGCCGCGCTCGCGGCCAAAGTTGCCGCCGCTCAGCGTCAAGTACTCGCCAGCCTGTACTTGCGGTGGCGAAAGTTGCGCCAAGTACGGACTGGCGATTTCCAAGCGGACGGCATTGCTGGTACCTTCAGGCGTCACAACGGTTACATCGCCCGAGGGCGCATTGAGCGGCACGCGGAATCGGATCGTCTCATTCGACCAAGCCGCAAACGAAGACGCCGCAACCGAATCAATCCACACCGAACTGCTGTCCCGCACAAGGCCGAAATTGTCGCCGGTAATTTCGATGAGATCGTCGGTCTTAGCTCCCGCATCCATGCGCGTGTGATTGACAATCGCTTCAATGTAAGGCGACGCGATGACCACTTGTGCGCTATCGCGGCCGACGCCAGTTATCACCTGCACCGCGCCGGTGCGAGCGCCGGTCGGTACGCGCACTTGGATTTGCCCGTCGCGCCAAGCAAAATAGTCCGCATCGCTCGGCTCCTCGTCTGCGAAAAAGACCACTTTGCCCGTCCCCTTGATCGCCCCAAAACCTTGGCCGGCGATGGTAATTGTGCGGCGGTATTGGACGCGACTGGGCGCGACGCTGGCAATTTGCGGCGCCGGCACCGACAGCACGAGTTTGCCGTATCCCGTGCTGTCGTCCTTGCCCGGTGCTCCTATATCGACGGTGGCCTCGACAAGGGCCTGCCACAGCTCATCGCGTGCGAGCGCCGGATTGGCCGACTTGAGCAGAGCGGCTGCACCAGCCACGTGAGGAGTCGCCGACGACGTCCCCCCAAACAACCGCTCCACACCGTAAGAGGCCGTTGTCACGCCCGCAGGCGCGACCAAATCGGGTTTGATGCGGCCATCGGCGGTAGGGCCGCGCGAGCTATAGCTTGCTAGGATGCCCAAATCCCATTGGTCTTGTAGGATCGCCCCAACGCTCAGTGAGCCGCGCGCGTCCGACGGAATCCCCAAACTGCCGGCCGGAACCGGATATTCAATGTCGTGGTGCCAAGACCACACGCGCAGTTTCTTAGGCTCGGCCTCGCCGACGCGAACCACGGAAATGCCATATGTGCCCCCTAGCCCGGCTCTATATTCGAGAAACTCCACCGGTGCTCCGCCGTCCGCTCCTTGCACATCCGTGCTTTTGCTGCGTTCGGTAATGTTGCCAAATTCGTCTTGATGGTAGAGATATAAGTCGTAGTCCGCCGTGGTGGTGGGCCAATCGTCCCAAGTCAGCGTCACCCTGATGGCCTCGCCGATTTTGATTTCATCGACAAAATTCACCATGTCGTCGCCAGCGGCGAAATCGTGCCGATTGTCGTCATCGCGATCGCGCCAGAAACTCGCGTAGTGCTTTTGGGCGTAGTTGCCAACGGCGTTGACCCAGAGAATGCCGTTGTCGGCCGCATCATTTACGATGTCGCAGATGATCCCGCGCCCATCGCCAAAGCCCTCGCCCACCCAAGTCGCCGAGTAGTTTACAATGGCTACTCCGTTTTGTATGCAGCGGTCTTTGGCATTTTCTAAATCCACTATATCAATGACCTTGTACAAATAGAGCTCGGCTGCTGGGGCCACGTCGTAGATGATCTCAGCACACGCCGTGCCGTGGGCGTCTGTGCCAGCGTAGATCCCCCGGCCCGTATAATCGCGATGCCACCGACGCACCGGCAGGTCTTTGGGCAATTTATCGGCCCCCTTAAATCCACCGTCGATAATCGCCACCTTGACTCCTTGGCCCTTTGCGCCGGCCGCGTGTTTTTCGAATGCGCGGATGCGCTCTGCGCCTTGGCTCAGGGTTTGTTGGGCGTGCGGTCGGCGCGGTCGGCGGACGAAGGCCACGCTCGGCAACTCAGACACCGCCCGCAGCGATGCAGCCGGGACCGACACGCGCATCAAGCTCTTAGACCGGGCCAAAATTTCGACGCCGAGGGCAGCGAATGACGCAGTGTCAATGGTGGCCGCCACACCCGCTGCGGATACCAAAATGACGACCACATCTGGGCCAGCTTTGGCGCGAGTCAGCTTGGCGACCGCCGGAGCAGCCAGCTCCCACAGCGCACTTTCTATTTTGGGAGGGCCAGCGGGTTTCTCGGGCGCGACATTGAGGTCTTGGCCCCACAGAGGCCCGGCAAAAAGGAGGAAAGCAAAGATGGGGCGCACGGCGATCAGGGCTGGCGAGCCTTGTACGACTCGTGTGTGCCTGGCGTCCCTAGCGGTTGAGTGCGCGACAAAAGGGCGATCTGCTCGTCGTCGGCCAAGGGCGCGAACTGCCGGGCGATGTTCACATTCTGCCGCAGCTTTTCCAGCGAATCCATCCCGGAACACACCGTAGCCACCGGCAGGCTCATGGCGTAGCGCAAGCACTCTGCCGCCGTCGCCACCCCTGTTGCGAGGATCGCTCCGGGCGACCCGGCCAAGGTCTTCATGGCAATGACCCCGATATTTTTTTCTACTGCGAGCGGTAGCACCTGCTCGACAAAGCTGAGGTAGTGCGGGTCAAATACGTTGATCGGCATTTGCGTGGCGTCCCAAGCAAAACCGCGCTCGATCATCTCCACGTGTAGCGCCGGCAAAGTGTGGCCGGTGAAGCCAATGTAGCGGATTTTGCCCGCCTCTTTGGCTTTGAGCGCGGCCTCCAGCAGGCCCCGCTCGTAGATCCGCTCTGGATCGTCGGGCTGTCTGATATTGTGAAACTGCCACAAATCAATCACGTCGGTTTGCAGCCGGCGCAAACTCTCTTCGAGATGGGCAATCGCCCGCTTGGGATGGCGGCTCGCGTCTTTGGTCATCAGGAATACGCGCTCGCGATAACCGCCGCGCAGGGCCTGGCCCATGCGCATCTCGCTCGCGCCGTTGGAATAGCTCCAAGCATTGTCGAAGAAATTTATCCCCGCGTCGATAGCCGCGTGCATCAAGGCGATGGCCGCCTGCTCCTCCATGTTGCCGTGCTCGGCCATGTGTGCGCCGCCCAAGCCGAGCAGGGAAACAGCTTCGCCAGTGCGGCCCAAGATCCGCTGGGGCATGTCGCGGTGGTTCGGGGCCGCACTGATGGAAAGGCCGGCCGCGGCCGCGGTCGAGAGTTTGAGGAAGGTGCGGCGGGAGTAAGGTCTATCGTTCATTGAAATATAGTCTCCAGTAAATTGCCGCCGGTAATCAACTGCAACGCCGTCGCCAGCAACATCCCATACACCACCCGATTAAACCACACGTCGCTAAATCGCTGGAGCAAAAACACGCCCAACTTCACCCCGGCGTACGCCAGTGGAGCCAACAGCAAAGTCGTCTTAAAAATGTCGGCGTGAAAAAGCCCCAAGCCCCAATAGGGCGGCAGTTTGAGCAAGTTGAGCATGGCAAAAAAGATGACCGTAGTGCCGACGAACACGTGGCGCGGTAGTTGCTGCGGCAGCAGGTAGATAACCACCGGCGGGGCCCCGGCGTGGGCAATCGTCGAGGTAAAGCCCGAGACCGCGCCCATCAGCACGCCGGTGAGCGCCCCCGGATGCTGCTTTCGCACGGCCCCGACAATTGCCGACCGCCCGAATTGGCAAGCGATAAACAGCAAGGCCAAGCAACCCAAGCCCACCTCTAGGACGCGCTCGTGCTGGCTGAAGTAGCCAAAAAAAAAGGCCCCGACGCCGATCCCCAAGGCGGAACCGGGGAGGAGCCGTTGGACGCTCGTTTTGTCGAAGGTGCGGCGGTAGTGTCGGACAGCGAACACATCGCAGGCAATCAACAGCGGCAACAATAGGGCCACCGCATCTGCGACCGAAACCGTCAGAGCCAAAAGCGGGGTGGCCAAAATCCCGATACCGCCGCCAAAACCGGCCTTGGCCACCCCCATCAACAACACGGCCCCGACCGCGCAGACCCAGAATGCGGTCGGGTAGGGCGGCAGCACTACTCGCCTTCTACCTGAGTTACTTCAATATCTAGATCTTCGCGGGCGCGCACGTTATCGACTTGGCCGTCCTTGACCCACACCACGCGGTCGGAGACACTGAGCATCTTGTGGTCGTGGGTCGCCGAAATGACGGTCACACCGGAATTCTCGTTCATTTCTTTGAGCAATTCGATGATTTCAGTTCCCGTGCGCAGATCTAGGTTCCCGGTCGGCTCGTCGGCGAGGACGACGGCCGGGTCGTTGGCCAAGGCGCGGGCGACGGCCACGCGCTGCTGCTGACCCCCCGAAAGCTCGTAGGGCTTGTGCGAGTACCGCTCGCCAAGGCCCACCTTGCCCAACAGTTCCATACCCTTGTCGCGGGCCTCGTCGCTAGTCAGGCCGGCGAAGACCATCGGCAAGGTGACGTTTTCGAGCGCGGTCATCACCGGGATCAAGTTAAACGACTGGAAGATGTAGCCGATCTTGCGGCAGCGCAGCCAAGCGAGTTCATACGCGTCGAGTTGGGCGACATCCACCTCGTCGATGTACACCTTGCCCTCCGAGGGCTTATCGAGACCGCCGACCATGTTGAAGAAGGTGCTCTTGCCCGAGCCCGAAGGCCCCATGATCGACAGGTACTCGCCAGTGTAAATCTCCATATCTACCCCGCGCAGGGCGTGAACCTCAATCTCGCCCATCAAATACGTTTTCTTTACTTGCTGGGTCCGTACTACCGTGCGTTTTTCCGCTTCTTGGACAGCGGCCTCGCTCGCGGCGGTTTCGGTCATTTTAAGATCTCCTCTAAAAAATCAAGTGTCGGAACGCATGGCTTCGACCGGCTCCATCTTGGCCGCGCGGTACGCTGGTAACATGGCACCGATTAGCGAGAGCAAGGTCCCCACCACCAAGGCGTAACCGGCCGATTCGGCGATGCCGCTCAGGGGAAAATAGGTGAACGTGTAACCGCCGTAATCAAGCAACGCCAGCCCCAGCGTCAGCACAAAGCCAATGACGATCCCGGCCGAAGTGCCCGCCAGCCCCTGAAAGGTCGATTCGAGCAGAAAGAGCTTGACGATGAAGGTGTCCAAGGCCCCGAGGCACTTCATGGTGCCGATCTCGCGGAAACGCTCGGTCACCGACATCAACATGGCGTTGGCAATGCCGACGACGCAGACCAAGAGCGAGAGACTGATGAGCCAAGTCTGCTTGGATCGCTCTTCTTCCATGCGAGCCTTGGCCTCTGCGGAAGTGTCGCCGGCTTCAGCGATGCCGGTCTCAATACCGTTTTTTTGCAACAGCAAGTTGATCTCGCTTTTATCCGCATTCCGCAGGCTGCTGATGATTTCGTTGTTGCTCCACACCGACATTAAAAAGGCTATGGCCAAAATCACGCCGCTCGTGGTGATCAGCGAGCGGCCAAAGCGAATTTTCAGGCTGCGAAAACTAATTTCGACTGCTTTACTCATCGGCAGCACGATCTCCCGACCGCCTGCCAAACGCCTTTCAGACATGGTTATTCTCCCAGCGTATGCTCGCGTTCACAATACGCAAAGAAAGGTAAGAAATCAATACTGCCGCCCTCAACTGCCCGTCCTAATGTCCACGAGCGGCAAAGGCGCGGAGTCGTGTGCGCCGCGGTCGGCAACCAGCTCGGCAAAAGCGATCGGCACCATGCTAACGCGCAAATCCCGCGCACCCCGCGACTGCACCGGCTGTTCCAAGAACGACGCCACAGCACTCGGAGTAAACACGAGGTGCTCAATGGCAAAGTCGTTTACCAAGGCCTCCAACTCGCCAACGTGGCCGACCACCGGGCGACCAGCCAGCGGGCAGCCCCGCTGTTGAGAGCCATCTCCCACCACGCCAATCAGATTGCAGTGGACCATGCCCGTGCGCTCTAGCTGCTCAACGAAACGCACGGCAACCGCATCAGTTCCCACCAACAGGGTGCGCAATCGACCCTCGCGGCCGCGCTGGTACAGGAACCAGCGCACGGCCAAGCGCCAACCGGCGATGAACAGCAAGTTGCAAAACCAAGCTGCGACCACAGCTAGCCGCGAGAAGTTATACGCCTTAAAGAAGAACACCAGCATCGCGATGCAGGCAACCCCCAGCGTCACCCCCACGACCGCCCACGCCACCGAGTAGCGGTGGCGATCGTACAGGCCCGATGCGTAAAACGCCAACAGCCAGACCAAGGTTGAAGCGCCGTACACCGCAGCCCATTGCAAATCCGAATACGGCGGCGGCACCACCCAGCGCGTCGGTTGGGCGTCGAGGCCGAGGAGATTGCCGACTTGCTCGATGCGGTAGATGAGAGGCACTAACTCTTGGTGGTAGCGCACTGCTAATCCCAGTTTCAGGCCACAGAGCACTAAGCCGGCGTCGATCAGCGGCATGGCCAAGGTGCGCCCCACCCGGGCGAAGAGGCGAAACGTGCCGTGCAGAGCAATGCCCACCTGCAAGAGCCACAGCGGGAAGAAGCGATAGCGCCGCGCCATGTGCTTGTTGACAAAAATCGACATGGCTTGGCTCTTGCGATAGAGAATTTTCAGCGGCGTCCCTCGGCCGCTCTCACCGCGAAAATGAATGATCGCGGTCGTCGGCACGTAGTAAATTTTCCAGCCCGCTTGGTGAAAGCGATAGCACCAATCAATGTCCTCGCCGTACATGAAGTAGTCTTCGTCGAGCAGGCCGACTTGGTCCATAGCCGCCTTGCGCACCATCATGCAGGATCCAGATAGCACCTCGACCTCGGCCGTCTGCTCGGGATCGAGATACGTCATGTGGTAGCGGGCGATGAGCGGGTGCTTGGGAAAGAAGCGGCTCAGGCCCAACATCTTGCAGAAGGCAGCCAACGGCGTCGGAAAGCCGCGGCGGCTGTCGAGTTGCAGGGTGCCGTCCGGGTCGAGGATTTTGCACCCGCAGGCGCCGGCTTCCGGGTGTGCGTCCAAAAACGCTACCATCGTGCGCAACGCATCCTGCCGCACAATGGTATCGGTGTTGATCAGCAGCGCATATTCTCCAACTAACTGCCGCAAAGCCACGTTGTTGCCAGCCGCAAAACCCACATTGGCCGCATTGCGGATCAGCTTCACTTGCGGAAACTCCTCGGCTACCATGTCGGCACTGCCATCTACCGAGGCATTGTCGACGACGAATATCTCCACCGCTAGCCCCTCGGCTGCGGCGAGCACAGAACTCAGGGCCTGTCGGGTCAGGTCGCGGGTATTGTAGTTGAGGAAGACGATGCTCAGTCGCACGATCGCGCCTCTCGGCGACGGCCCAACAACTTGTAGCCGCTGAAGTAGAGAATCTGTTTGGCAAAAAGCAGATGCTCGCGCCAGTCCAGTTTGCTGGCGCTGAACTGGCGATTGCGGAAGACAAAAGGCACGGACCGATGTTGCCGATAGCGGCCCTTGACCAAAATTTCGAGCAAAATTTTGTAGCCCGAGGACGTAAGCACTAGGTCCTGTATCACTTGGCGGCGCAGGCAGAAATAACCCGATAGCGGGTCTTCAACCCCGGTTAGCAAGCGAGCCGCACTCACGCCGACTTGCGAAATCAGCTTGCGGTGCCAAGCCCACTGTTCGACTCGGCTGGTCGCGCCAAAGCGGCTGCCCATGACAATGTCGCATTCGCGCAGGCTGTAGACGAGTTCGGGCAGGATCGCCGGATCGTGGCTCAAGTCGGCGTCTATAACTCCGAGGTACGGTCGCGCCGACTGGGCAAAACCCGCCATCACCGCCGACCCTAAGCCGAGCTTGCCCGGCCGATGTATCACCTGCATGGGATAGTCGGCCTGCAGCGACTCGGCCACCTCACCGGTGCCGTCAGGCGAGTTGTCATCTACCACGATAAGTTCCAAGTCGATAGCTGGCTCTCGACCGACGGCCGCGAAGATTTCTTCGGCCAACAGCGGCAGATTTTCCCGCTCGTTGTACGTGGGCGTCACTAGTGAAATCTGTACGGGGTCCATGAGGATAGGCTAGCGGGCAAATTGGGGAAAGTCGCGGCGAAAATGCGGATCCGCGGCGAGGTGTTGTAGGCCCTCGACAAAATTCATGGGTTGGCGACCGAGCGCGGCTTCCAGCGCGTCGGTGCGCAAACCAGAGCGCAGGGGGCGCTTAGCTGGCAGCGCGACGGCACCGGTCGGCACCGGTTCGATCAACGCGCCGTCGAGGCCAAAGAAACAGGCTATCGCCCGCGCCATCTCCCAGCGCGTCATAAAGGTCGCGCCGCCGGCGTGGAACAAGCCTCGCGCCTCTTGACTGCACAAGGCGACCAAAGCGTGGGCCAAATCGCAGATGTAGGTCGGATTGCCCCACTGATCGGCAAAGACCCGTAGGGGCTGGCCGCTAGCTAGAGAATGCAGCACCCAAGTGAGGAAGTTAGACCCGACCTGCGGGACATAGCCGTACAGCCACAGAGTCCGCACGACTAGCACGCGCTCCATTTTTTGTAATACGCCCTCGCTTTCGAGCTTGAGTTGGCCGTAACAAGACAGCGGGTTGGTCGCGTCTCCTTCGCCGTAGGGTCCGCGCTGGCCGTCAAAGACGTAATCCGTGGAGAGGTGGACCAAGCCAGCGCCAATCGCGTCGCAAGCCGCCGCCAAGTTCTCGGGCATATCGACGTTGGCTTGCCGCGCGGCCCGCGCATTTTTTTCGCAGCCATCAACATCGGTCATGGCCGCCGCGTTAATCACCCAATCGGGCGCTAGTTCGGCGACGAGTGCGGCCACAGCTTTGCGGTCGGCTAGATCGACTTGGCGATAGGGAATGCCCTCAGCGGCAGACCGGCGGCCGCAGCCCATCCACTCCGTTTCTCCGGCCAAGGAGAGCAGCGTGCGGCCCAAAAAGCCAGTGGCACCTGTCACCAAAATTCTCATAATGGCGGGCCGTACAGCAGCAAGGCCCGGGCCCACGAGCTATGCGCTCGGTCGGGTGTCTGCGCCCAGCGCGGCTCAGCCGCCAAGGCGACCACCTGCTCGGCGTGGCCCTGTCGCCCGTACAACTGGAGCGCGAGTGCTTTACCATGGTGCGATAGCGGACCGAGCGCAGTGGGACGATCGTACGACTGCTCCATAAAGTGCGCCACCTGTTCGGCGGCGGTGGCAAATCGCGCCTCCCCGCTCCACTGGCCCAACTCCCACAGGGCCAATGCCGCCAAGGCTTGATCGGCGAGCAAGCCGACGCTGCCCTCAACTTCTGCGTCGCAGACGTGCGGCACCCGGCCACGGCCGTCGATACAGCGGCTAATGAGCGCGTCGCCAGCTTGCAGAGCCACCTGAGCGGCGCGTTCGTCGCCGAAAGTGGTGGCCGCAGCGAGGTAGGCCCGTATCAGGGCCGCTTGGCGGTCGGCGTAGAGCGCGGGGTCGGTCCACCAAGTGTCGGCCATAACTTGGCGACCGCGGAACACCCCTTCGGCTTTGTCGAAGAGTGCCCCCTCGACAAAGCCGAGCAACGCCCTAGCCGGCTCGGCGTAGCCGGGCTGGCTGGTTTCCAGCAACAGATGCAGCATGGCCGCCTGATCAAGGGCGTCCCGCTCGCCCGCTGGCGAACTCCAATCGGGGGCGTACGAGTACGCGTGAAAACCACCGCTATCCCCGAGCGGCGAGGCGAGCACCGCGTCCAAGCTAGCCAAGGCCATCTGTCGCGCTGGCACTGCCCCCCGCGCCTCAGCATAGGCGAGCAGGAAGCGCAACGTCGCAGCTTCGAGAAATTTAGTCGGGCCGCCGAAACCGCCGTGGGCCGAATCAAAGGCGGCCGTACACGCGCGGTAAACGGCCTCTATTGCAACGGGTTTCTCAACCTTGGGACGAGCGGTGCGCTGCACCTTGGCGACGAGTACCGCCCGCTTTTCTTCGTAGGCCGTGCGCAACCGGCGCAAATAAGGCTCGACATTGGCCGGCGGAATATCCACAGCCCGCGCGAAAACCCGCCCATCCGGCAGAGCCACCACTAGGGCCGGCCAACCGCCGCTATCGTAGTGCTGAGCAATATCCGGCCGCTTGAATGGATCGACCTGCACACTGACGAATTGCTCGGCGATCAATTGGCGCAACGCCGGCGTTGGCGCAGGAAACAGGCCCTCGCATCCCGGGGCGGCCAAATACACCAATATAGGGCTGTCTTCGCGTTGAGCGCGCGCAAACAAAGCCTCGTCCCACACCTCCCAAGGCAGCTCGCCATCGACCCACGGCCACTCGGCTAAAACGGGCCGCTCGCTGCGGGCCGCTTCTTCTTGCGGCGGAGGCTCGGAGACGGTGCAGCCAGCCAGCATTAGCAGCGGCAGCAGCTTGGCCTTAAATTGATACATCTCTTTTATATTCAATGAGTTCGGGATTATTTATAAAGGCCGCTTAATGTACGATATGCGCCTGTGAACGTCAAGCAAGTGCCAAGGGGCGGGCTTTTTGTCGCGGGTAGTTTGGCCTATGTTGTATCTCTTTCATCTATACCAGAGGAGCACACCATGAATCCACTCGAAAAAGTCCCCCTCGGCAGCAGCGGTCTGCGCGTCACCCGCCTCGGCTTGGGCTGTGCCTCCATTGGCGGCCTATACGGCGACATACCAGACAGCCAAGCCGTCGCTGTCGTCCACCGCGCCCTGTCGCTAGGGCTGAACCTCTTGGACACCGCGCCGTTGTACGGAGCCGGCAAAAGCGAACTCCGCCTCGGCCAAGCCCTCGTGGATGTGCCGCGCGACAGCTATGTGCTCGCGTCCAAAGTTGGCCGCGTCTTGGTCCCAGCCGAACAAGATCAACAGGCCGGCATTTTCGACGGCCCGGCCTCGTATCAACCGGTATTCGACTTCAGCTACGACGGCGTCATGCGCTCCTTTGAAGACAGCCTCAAACGCCTCGGCGTAGAGCGCATCGACATCCTCCACATTCACGATCCAGACAACCACTGGCCGGAAGCCATTGACAACGCGTATCCCGCGCTCGACAAGCTGCGAAACGAAGGGGTCATCCGCGCCGTTAGTGCGGGCATGAACCAATGGGAAATGCTGGCCCGCTTTGCCCGCGCCGGCGATTTCGACTGCTTTCTCCTCGCCGGACGTTACAGCTTGCTCGACCAGAGCGCACTCGACGAACTCTTGCCACTGTGCGTGGAAAAGAACATCGGCATCATGGCTGGCGGCACGTACAACAGCGGTATCTTGGCCAAAGGCGCACACCAAGGCGCGACGTACAACTACCGGGAAGCGCCACCCGAAATCGCGGCTAGGGCCAAGTCGCTGGAAGCCGTGGCCGCTCGCCACCACGTCAATCTCAAAGCAGCCGCCTCGCAATTCGTCTTTGCTCATCCGGCCATCACTTGCATCATCCCCGGGACGCGGCAGCCCGAGCGCGTACAAGAGAACTTCGACTTGCTCACGCAGGAGATTCCCCCCTCGTTTTGGGCCGAACTCCGCGACGAAGGCTTAGTCCGCGACGACGCCCCGCTGCCGTGAGCTCGTGCATTGTCAGCAGCTAAGGCCGGAGAAAGCGCAGCACAT
The DNA here is from genome assembly GCA_965116045.1 of Candidatus Latescibacterota bacterium. Taxonomy (GTDB): domain Bacteria; phylum Latescibacterota; class UBA2968; order UBA8231; family UBA8231. The sequence continues at coordinate 1,735,912 of OZ220478.1, forward strand.
ACGTCGGCACCGCCGAATCGTGCCACACCACTTTGAAGCGGTCGCGATACTCCTCGATGGCCGGAACCAAGTACTGCCCAGTCTGTGCAAAACCAAGGCTTTCTAGCACCACGTAATCTACCTTTTCGCGCTCCATGTGAGCCAGCACTTTCGCCGGTTCGTCAAAGGGGAAGCTAACGGAGCGCCGGCCCGAGACGATGTACATCCAGAAGCCCTTGCGGCATAGCACAATGGCGTCTTCCGGCGCGTTGGCTTTGAGCCATTGACCGGCCTGATAGTAGCGAAGCCAAGGCGGGGGATAGCTGGCAGCCGCGTAATCAGCTAGTCGTTTGACGCCGCTAACTTGGCCACTGAGGCACACCAGCAAGCAGCCCCACACCGCGAACTTGCCCACAGGCCCTCCGGCCAGCCTATCGCGAATTTGCAAAACGGCCCAGACTCCCAACAAGACGAACACCGGTACAATCGGCACCAAAAAGCGGTCTCCCGGCCAAGGCCAGAGCAACACAATACCCGTGAAGAAAGCCGCGTAGAGCCAGAGTAGCAGGTGTTCGCCGCGCTTGATGCAAAGCACTGTCGCGGCGACCGCAAGCGCGATCAGCAACAACGGTGCGGGGTGGAAAATCGTCTCAGTACCGTCAAAAAATGGCACCAAAGTATAGGACAGTTCCCCCGTCAGGTAGCGATGCCCATGGCCGATAAAGTGCTCGACAAAGCCGCCCACATCGAGCAGGCCCCGCTCTGGGTGGTAGGGATTGACCATGAAGAGTTGCTTGATATAGACGCCGCCGCCCCCTACCGCCTGATTGCGCAATGTCCACAGCAGATAGCAGACAAACGCTGCGCCACCAAAGAGCAAACACCGCCGAAAATCGCGCCGGAGCAGCAGATAGACTATCACAGCCGCCACGAGCGCGATCCCAACCGTGCGGATGTAGTACGCCCAAATGATGCAGGCGAATCCGCCGACGAGCCACCAATTTCCCTTGAGCCCCTCGCGTGCGACGCCTCGTCCGACGAGCCACAGGGCCAAAAGCGAAAAGGTCAGATAGGGCACTTCGGACATGACTTGGTGGGCGTAGTGTAGCAGCAGCGGGCCGTAGGCTACGCCGGTCGGCCCGTGTGTCAAATAGCTCTTGCCAAGTACGACGCTCAGTGCCACCACCGCTAGGCCGGGCAAGACGCCCACTCGCTCCTTGGCGAGTTGGTAAAGCACCCCCCACCCCCATCCCCAGTGCAAAAAGCACCAGCACCCAAACCTTCATCGGCACCCAGTCGCCGGGAAAAGCCCATGCCAAAGGAGCCAGCAAAACGGGAAAGCCAAAAGGGTATTTGGTCGCTGGCTGAGGGTCGGGCGAGTTGATGTGCGAAAGTCCCTCGCCTTGGGCCAGACTGTGCGCCAGCGTGATGAATTCGGCATTGTCGCCGCTGAGAGATAGTTTGGCGTCGAAGGTCCAGACTCCCAAAAGGAAGGTCGCCGCGACGACAAATAGGAGCGTCAATAACTCGACTACGCGCGGATTATAGTGTGCCTTGGGAATCTGAGACTCGGACCTTTGCGCCCTAACCTTCTTTTTACGAGATCGCTTCATGGAATAGTAGGCACCTGCGAGCCGGCTGCTCTGCGCCCGATCTTAAAAGATAGGAGCCGTAAGTAAAACAAAAAGAGCACTACGTCGTCGAGGATTGGGATATACCACGGCCACTGAGGAACGGGCAGATAGCTTGAGGCACCTTTGCCGAATTGAGTCGCTTGACGACGAAGGTCAAGAGGATCCATCGCAGCAATGGGGGAAAGGCCGAGAAACTCGAACTGACTGGACGTGGCGTCTCATCGCTCGCACCCGGGCAAGTTGCAAAACCGCTTTTCAGTACTTCTCATCGATGAAGTTCAATTTACTGTGCGGCGGGCGCTGATACTCGTCGTGCGACGGGCGCGGCGGTAGCTTGATCTTTTTTGGCATTACGTCCTCGCAGGGCAGTTGGCTGAGGATGTGCGCGATGCAGTTGAGACGCGCCCGCCGCTTGTTGTCGGCCTCCACTGTGAACCAAGGCGCTTCGGGAATGTCCGTGTAGAAAAACGCCTCGTCTTTGGCCTTGGAGTACTCGACCCACATGTTCCGCGACTTGATGTCCATCTCGCTGAGCTTCCAGTGCTTGAGCGGATTGCGGGCGCGCTCCTGAAAGCGGCTTTCTTGCTCCTCCTCGCTCACCGACAGCCAGTACTTGAGCAGAATAATCCCCGAGCGCACTAGCATGCGCTCAAACTCCGGGCACGAGTGGAGAAACTCCCAATACTCCTCCTCGGTGCAAAAGCCCATCACCCGCTCGACGCCGCTGCGGTTGTACCAACTGCGGTCGAAGATCACAATCTCGCCTGCGGCCGGCAGATGGGCTACGTAGCGCTGAAAGTACCACTGGGTGCGCTCGCGGTCCGACGGCGTCCCCAAAGCCACCACGCGCGCACCACGCGGGTTGAGCGGCGCGGTGATGCGCTTGATGATGCCGCCTTTACCAGCCGTATCGCGTCCCTCAAAGACGATCACGACCCGCAAGCCCTCGGCCTTAATCCAGTGCTGCAACTTGACTAGTTCGTAGTGCAGTTTGGCCAATTCGCGCTCGTAGTCTTTCCTCTTCATCTTCGCTGACTTGGAGGCTTTTTTAGTTTTCATCCCCAATCTCCATCGCTTGCAGTTCGACGCTTACAAAAAACGTATACAAGACAGCAAGGCGAGAAAAGCGACCCCGCCCCATCTTGCTCGACCCCGACCAGCCGCGTACCTTGTCGCCCACACCGCTAAACCGACAAGGACATTATGAATCCATCACCCCGCCCCAACCTGCTCTACATCCACTCCGACCAACACAGCCCCTACGTCGCTGGCTGCTACGGCGATCCCTTGGTCGAGACCCCCCACCTCGATGCCCTCGCCGAGCGCGGCGTGGTATTCGACAACACCTATTGCCCCTCGCCGATTTGCGTACCCTCGCGGATGTCCATGCTCTCGGGCCGCTACCCCTGCGACAACCAAGTCTGGACTAATGCCCACATCCTCGACTCCGGCATCCCCACCCTCGCCCACGCCATGGGCGCGGGCGGCTACCAGCCTGTGCTCATCGGCCGCATGCACTCGGTTGGACCGGACCAACTGCACGGGTACGCCGAACGACTCGTCGGCGACCACGGCCCCAACCAGCCCGGGGGCAAGGGCGTTGATCACGGCCAACTCTCGGGCACGGCCGGGCCGGGCCGCGTCAGCCTGCACCTGTCTGGCCACGGCCAGAGCGCCTACCAAGTCCACGACGAAGACGTCACCGCCGCGACCATTGACTACCTCAACCGCCGCGGCGTCGCCAAGCGCGCCGGCCAAGCCGCAGAGCCGTTTTCGCTCTCGGTCGGTTTTATGCTGCCGCATCAGCCTTTTGTCGCCCGCTTGCAAGACTATCGCTACTACTACGAAAACATCGCCCCACCACAAACCCCCGAACCCTTCGGCGACCACCTCCATCCTCACATCAAGCACTGGCGCCAAGCCTGCGAGATCGAGGAAGTCAGCGCCGAGGAGAGCCGCCGCGCCCGCGCCGCCTATTGGGCGCTAGTCCACCGCATGGACGCGCTAATCGGCCAGATCATAGCCGCGCTGCGAGAAAACGACTTAGAGGAAAATACCCTCATCCTCTACACATCGGACCACGGCGAGCAGGTCGGCGAGCACGGGCTGTGGTGGAAGCAGACCTTTTACGAAGACTCGGTTAAGGTGCCGGCCATCCTCGCTTGGCCCGGACATTTGCCCGCAGGTGCCCGTTGCGACCGAGTGATTTCTTCACTCGACCTCAATGCCACCATGCTCGACGCCTTGGACTGCCCGGCCTTGCCCCACTCGCGGGGCCGCAGCCTATTGCCCTTGCTCGCAGATCTCCAAAATGCCGCGTGGGACGACGTCGCCTTCTCCGAATTCTGCCAAGACGCGGCCGGGGCCGGTGGCCCCTTCCCAGAAGTGGGCATTTTTCAGCGCATGATTCGGCGCGGGCCGTGGAAACTCAACTACTACCACGGCCAGCCCTGCCAGCTTTTCGACCTCCAAGCCGACCCACGCGAGCGCCGCGACCTAGCGGCCGACCCGGCGCACCAAGAGGTATTAGCCGCACTCAAAGCCGAAGTCCTAGACGGGTGGGACCCGGACTGGATCGCCGGGCGGATGAACGCGCGCCGCGCCGACCGCTCCATCCTAGCCGCGTGGGGCCGCACCGTCCAGCCCGCCGACCAATGCCGCTGGAAGCTCGACCCGGCCATGGATTACCTCGACCCCGAACAGCTCGACGACAGCCAGCGCAGTACCAACAAATGACCCAATAGGGCGGCTGGTGCCAAGACGGTCGGCAGCCAGACGTAGGGCGCGTAAGTGGCGAACGTGCTAGGCGGCTCGTTGGTGAAGACGCGGAACTCCGTCGGCATGGAGAGAGCCGCGATGGCCATTGCCTCGGCCAGTAGCATCAACCCCAGCGCATTCCAAGCCCATATCGCATAGGAGCCCACCTTGCCGCGCCAGACCAGCCAAGCCATAGCTGGTGCGGTCAAGCCGGCGAAGATGTCGAAATTGAGTCCCTCGTACGTCACCTGCACTGGTGCTTGCCCGGCTTGGTACATCCCGCGCAAGAACACGGCGACCGGCACGCGGAAAAACTGGAAGCCAATCAGCCCGACCGGCCCGACTGCAGCCACCAGCGCGGCCCCTATCCGCGAAAAGGCCGCGCCGCCCGTTAGGATCATCAAGGCCGTGAAGAGGGGTAGCGAGAAACCTCGCAGTGCGTCCGAAAGCGCAGCTAGTCCGGTCGCCACCAACCAGCACATCGCGCCCATAGCCGCCCGCATCGTCCACAGGTCGGCGGCCTGCCCGGCCCGCTGCGCCGCGCCGCGCACGGCTAGGACAGAGAGCGCCAAAACGCCCAAGACCGCAGCAAAAAAGAGGGCGTCAACGCGAAGGGGAACCTCGTCGAGCGTTAGTTCCATATCACTTGTTTATTCTTCGTCCCTTTCGCGCGCCTTCACCTCGTCCCATATCTCGTCTAGGGCCGCCAGCGAGAGCGCAGCTACTTCCCCTCCCCGCGCCTGCGCGATCTCCTCTAGGGTGCGGAAGCGACGCTCGAACTTGGCGACGGCGCGTCTGAGGGCCTGTTCGGGCTCTACTTTGAGGAATCGGCTGGCATTGACCAACGAGAAGAGCAGGTCGCCAAACTCCTCCTCAACCGCCGCGCCCCCACCCGACTCCCACGCTTGGCGCACTTCGGCGAATTCCTCTTCGACCTTGTCGAGTGCGCCCTCAACCTCGTCCCAATCAAACCCTTGCTGTGCAACGCGCACTTGGATGCGCTGGGCACGCATTAGGGCGGGGAGGTGTTTGGGAATGCCCGCGAGCAACGACGGCGCAGTTTCCCCTTGCTCCTGACGCTCTTGCTTTTTGATCTGCTCCCAGCGGAGCAAGACTTCGTCGGCCCCGTCCGCACTCGCATCGCCAAAGACGTGAGGATGGCGACGAATTAGTTTATCGACGATGGCTTGGCCGACTGCCTCAATGTCGAAGCGGCCCTCCTCGGCCGCGATCTGGGCGTGAAAAACTACCTGCAGCAACACATCGCCCAATTCCCTGCATAGCTCGGCGTCGTCGGCCGCGTCAATGGCTTCAAGAGCCTCGTACACTTCCTCTAATAGGTAGGGTTTGAGCGTGGTATGCGTCTGCTGGCGGTCCCAAGGGCAGCCAGCGGGGCCGCGCAGACGCGCCATGATAGCAACTAATTCTGAGAAGGAGGAATCGTTTTGCATCGTCGTCTTTCGTTTCTAGGCTTACGTAAAAAAACAATAATAAGGAACCGCTCACCACCAGCCCAAAAACCTTGGAATGCAAACATATGCAATCGCTTTCCAAGAAATGTAACCTATTTATTTATAATGCTTTACACATCCTATTTGCCTAGCTGTAACCAAATCGACACGAACCCTTGACAAGCCATTGCTCCGATTTATATTGAATGCAGGCGGTGATTAGGGCCTTCTGCACAACTCCCCTTAATACGCTCCCTTTCGCTATGGGAGCAGTCAGTCGGCCCTCTTGATTTTGTTGCTCACTAAATAGCACGGCGTCGCACCTAGGTGCGGTCCGGTTAGCTGATTAAGCCTTTTTGTAGGCTTTAATGGGGCAAGATATTGGTATGGGCAAAATCATCGCTATTGCCAATCAAAAAGGTGGAGTAGGCAAGACAACTACGGCTGTTAATCTTGCCGCCGGTCTGGCCCTTTTCGGGCACCGAACCCTACTCATCGACTTAGACCCGCAGGCCAATGCCACTAGTAGCTGCGACGCCGAACTCGGCAGCGACTATGCCTCGACCTACGAGGTTTTGATAGGCAAACTCAGTGCCTCTTCGGCGACCTTTCCCACCTATATAAAGGACCTCTTCGTAGTGCCCGGGCACATTCGCCTCGCAGGTGCCGAAGTGGAGATGGCCGCGATGGTCGGACGCGACAGGCGGCTAGCCGAAGTTCTAGGCCCGATAAAACGACAATACGAGTTTATACTCATTGATTGCCCGCCGTCCTTGGGCTTGCTGACCATCAACGCGCTGAGTGCGGCCGATTCCGTGCTCATTCCGGTGCAGTGTGAATACTATGCCTTAGAAGGCGTGACCAAGCTCAACGACACCATACGTTTGGTGCGGCGCTATCTCAACCCCAATCTCGAAATCGAGGGCGTTTTACTTACTTTGTACGACAACCGCTTGCAGCTTTGTCGCCACGTGGCCCAAGAAGTACGCAACCACTTCGGCGACAAGGTCTATCAGACGATCATCAGCCGCAACATTAGCTTGGCTGAGGCCCCGGGTTTTAGCCAGCCCGTCGCGCTCTACGACGCAGAATCGAGCGGCTTCAGCAACTACAGCAGCTTAGTTTCCGAAATCTGTGCCCATAGGCCCTCTGTCTTGGCCTAATCCCCCATCTACATTCCTACATTGTTTTTTCTTGACAATCGTTTGCACTCGCATATTATATTCATTTTTGCATTAATTTGCATTAAATATCCAAAAGAAAGGAAGTCATCTGTGTATTCTTGTACGTCTGCGAACTCAGGCGCGGCTACGCGAGTAGGGGCGTCCTCCCGCCGTGCTGACCATCCCGAATTCATCACCCAAAACGCCCAAGTCCGCCGCCTGCTAGCCCAAGTCGACCGGGTCGCAGAGTTCCCCGCGACCGTGCTCCTCACCGGAGAAAGCGGCACGGGCAAAGAAGTGTTGGCGAGGCGTTTGCACGGACGCAGCCCCAGGCGCAGAGCCTCGTTTGTGCGACTCAACTGTGCCTCGCTGCCCGAAGGCGTGCTGGAGAGTGAGCTGTTCGGGCACGAAAAAGGAGCTTTTACGGGTGCGGTCCGCCAGCACTTAGGTCGCTTTGAACTAGCCGATCGCGGGACCTTGTTTCTCGACGAGATTGGCGCAGCGGATATGCGCGTACAATTGCGCCTGTTGCGCGTCCTGCAAGAACGCGAGTTCGAGCGCGTCGGAGGCGCGGAGACCTTGCGGGTAGATGTGCGGGTCATTGCCGCCACCAACGTCGATTTGCGGGAAGAGGTCCGCAAAGGAACTTTCCGCGAGGACCTCTTCTACCGGCTCAACGTCGTACCGCTCAAGCTGCCGCCGCTGCGCCAGCGCAAGGGAGACATTCCCCTACTAATTGAGCACTTTATCCGCCGATTGGCAGCGCAAAACGGGTGCAAAATTCGCGGGATTGACGCCGCAGCCTTAAACCACTTTTTGGCCTATCCATGGCCGGGCAATGTGCGGCAGTTGGAAAACGCACTCGAACGCATGGTCCTCCTCGCAAGCGATAGCTTGTTGCGGGAAGAAGATGTGCCCGAAGAGATCGTCCATTGGCAGGACGAAGAAGATCCCGATCTAAGCCAGCGCGATTTTAAGGAAGCGCGGAACTCGTTTGAGCGGCACTTCCTCTGCGAGGCTCTGCACCGACACCGCGGGGTGATTTCGCAAGTGGCCGAAGACGTGGGCCTGTCGCGCAAAAGCCTGTACGCAAAGCTAGAACACCTCGACATCGACTACCAACACTACCGCACCTAACTCACATACGTGTGGCGAGCGCACGGCGGAATTTCGCCATCTGGCCTTCGAGATAGGTCCGGTGCTCGCCATCGGTCGGTTCGAGCGCGAGGGCCTGACGCATAATGGCCACTGCGTGAGCATGCCGCCCCAACAGGTGCAGCAATTCCGCATAAGTGTCCAAATAGACCGGACTTTCCGCGTCGAGCTTGACCGCTCGCATCGACAGGTTCAGCGCGTAGCTAAGACGCAGGCCCTCTTCGGCATAGGTCCAAGCCAAGTTGTTGAGGACCAGAGGATCGTCTGGAGCACCGGCCAAGGCGCGCTCGTAGTATTCAATAGCGCCGTCGGGCCGCTCGCGCTCGTAGTAGGTGCGGGCGATCTCAACGGCACTAACGACCCCGGCCGTCAGCGCTCGATCAAACGTGCGAGCGGCCCGTTCCGCAAGCCCTTGGCGGAGTTGGCAATCTCCCAAGGTGAGGACTAGTTGCCGGTCATCGGGTTGAATCCGCACAGCCTCGGCGAGCGCGACTTCGGCCTCGGCGAATCGCCCCTCGGCAATCAAAAGGCGGCCGAGTTCAATGTGGGCGAAGAGGTGCTGCTCGTCGAGTCGGGTGGCTTGGCGCAGCGCTTCTACGGCTGCGTCGGGTCGCTCTTGACGGGCGTGGAGCCAGCCTTCAGTTGCCCACAGCGCCGCATTTTCCCCGTGATCTGCGCGCAATTGCGCGAGGAGTTTTTCGGTTTGGGCGAAGCGCTCCTCTTTTTCGCAAATGTCGCGCAAGGCCCGGTACAAGTCGTCGTTGTCCGGTGCCAAGTCAACGGCTTGGCCGATCAGTTCCAGTGCGGCATCTACTTCGTCTAGGCCCAGCCGGGCGAGGGCGGCGATGAGCAACAAGCGGTCATCCGGCCCGTCTTGGCGCATGGCCCGGCGGGTTTCGGCCAAGGCTTGGTTGTAGAGGCCATCGTGCAAATAGGCGTAGGCTAGCTGGGCGTGCTCGACTCGATAAGCCCCGCATTGCGGGTTGCTGATGACGAATGCGCCGAGTAGGGCGCAGCAAACCGCCTGTCTAGCAACGGGCATTCACAATTCGTGGCGGTAGGTGCCGATGTGGAAGAGTAAGCCGATGGCGAGGAGGTTGGACAGCAGCGAAGAGCCGCCCGAACTGAGGAAGGGCAACGGCAGGCCGGTGATGGGCATGACGCCGATGGTCATGCCAACGTTGATAAACACGTGAAAGGTCAGCATCGCAGCTAAGCCGAGGGCTGTTAGGCCGTAAAAGGCATTGTTGGTCATGGAGGCGATGTGCAGCGCTCGATAGATAAGAAGAAAGAACAGGCCCAGCACTATCAAGGCCATGACAAACCCCCCCTCCTCCGCGATGACCGAAAAAATAAAATCGGTATGAGCCGCCGGCAGAAACTGGTGCTTAGTCTGCGTGCCTTCTAGCAGGCCCTTACCCGTCAGCCCTCCAGAGCCAATGGCGATCTTAGATTGGATGATGTTCCACCCAGATCCAAGTGGATCGCTCGCCGGATTGAAAAAGGTCATAATGCGGGCCTTCTGGTATGGGTGCAGAAAATTATCCAAAAAGTACACCGTGAGCAAACCCGCCGAGATATTGACGACGGCCATGGAAATGGTCAACCAGAGCCGGCGCATAAAGTAGTGAATCAAGAGGGTGCTGCCGATAAAAAAGACAGCGAAGGCATAATGAGTATTCTGTTGCCACAGCGGACTTAAGGAGCAGAAGACGCTGATGAGCGGAGAGATGATGATAAAAATGAAAAACTTGCGCATCCCCGCCCAATAAAGCATGGGGAAAAACGGTGCGCCAAAAGAAATCGCGGTCCCCAAGTCGGGCTGACGCACAATCAAGGCGATCGGCACCAATACGAGGAACAAGGCCCCCAAAAAGCCACCGAAGGAGTTGATGCGTTCGGCATTGCGATCACTCAGGTAACGGGCTAACGCTATGATGGTGGCGATCTTGGCTAGTTCTGAAGGCTGTAACATCACCGGTCCCAAGCGCAACCAACGAGTAGCATCGCCCGTACCCCACATCAACACCGCGACTAGGCTCACAATGCCGAACAGGTATAGCAAATACGCCACGCTATAAATGACCTTTTCCGGGATATAGACGATGGCTATGGCCACGGCAAAAGCCAAAATCGCGAATTGGATCTGCTTAATCCAAGCGTTCTGCACCGAGATAGAGTCGTTGTGGTACGTAGCACTGTAGATCGCGATGATACCGATCAGTACGGTCGCCAAAGTCGCAATCAGGAGCGGAACATCGAGCCTGCGGAGCAAGCGCATGAGTTAGAGCATTCCCTCGTTGATCAACAGTGTGTCCACCTCGGTCACTTCTGGCTCAATGATGCCCTCTTGAATGCAGAAGGCTTTGACGACCTCGCGCACAACCGGGCCGACGCGTGCCCCGCCGCTGCCGCCCCCTTCGACCACGGCCGCGATGGCAATGGCGGGGTTCTCATACGGGGCAAAAGCTACCATCCAAGCGTCGTCTTCCCGACTAGGCACCTGCGCAGTACCCGTCTTGGCCGCAATCTCGACGCCGTCAACCCGCGCTCGGCGGCCGGTACCGGTATCGCTGGCCACCACCCGGCGCATAGCCTTTCTCACGATGCTGAGGGTCCGCGACGAAATGCCGTCAATGCGTTGGCGGCGCGGGGGATCGCCGCTGACGTATGGCGTAACCAAATAACCGCCGTTGGCAATGGCGGCCATGTAGCGGGCCATCTGCATGGGCGTGACTAATAAGGAACCTTGACCAATGGAGAGGTTGAGCAAATGGCCAAAGGACCAGCCCTCGCGCTCCTTATAGTACTGGCGCGAGGGCAGGAGACCAGCAACTTCCCCGGGATAGGTGATCCCAGTCGGCTGGCCGAAGCCGAATTTGGCCCCGTACTTGTGCCACGTTTCAATGCTCATCAACCGGGCCAAATGGTAGAAGTAAACATTACAGGAGACCTCGATCGCCCCCGGTAGGGTCAGACTACCGTGGCCGGTTCGCTTGTGACAGCGAAACGTGCTCCTACCCACTCGCAATGAACCATAGCAAGGCTTAAACAGGCTCAGCGTATCGGTGACGCCCGTTTCGAGTGCGGCTATGGCACTGACCATCTTAAACGTCGAGCCAGGCGGATAACGCCCTTGCAAAGCGCGGTTGAGTAACACGGTCTCGCTCTGCAACACCCGCCGCCGCTCCTGTTGGGCTTGGAACGACACGAAAATGTTGGGATCAAAGGTCGGCTTGCTGACCAAAGCCAGCACAGCCCCGGTGCGCGGGTCAAGGGCGACTAGCGCACTAGCAAAACTATCGGGCAGGGCGCGCTCGGCCGCTAGCTGCACTTCCAAGTCCAAGGTCAGGTGCAGGGGTTCGCCGGACACGGGAAGCCGGTCGCGCTCTGGAAACTCCCGGCCGGTGCGACCGGTCGCGTCAATTTCGACGTACATCATGCCGTCGCGGCCGCGCAGGCTATTTTCGTACACCTTCTCGATGCCGGTTTTGCCGATAAAATCGCCGAGTACGTAGGCGTTTTCATTGTTCCCTTGGAGGTCTTGGTCGCGGATGATGCCGATATAGCCGAGCAAATGGGCGGCGGCCGTACCGTAGGGATAGTAGCGTTGGGTCTCGATTTCAATGTCGAGCAGGGGCCAATCCGCCTTGAGTCGCTCTTCTATGATCGATACCGTGCGAAAGTCAACATCGCGCTTGAGGCGGATCGTGCGGTATTTGCGACTGTATTCTCCATCTAGTTCTATATCCCCGATGGCCCTTGTAAACGCTGTGGTCACTGCATCAAAGTCCTTGCGCGTGGTGCGTTCTAACGCGACAGTGTAAAATGGCCGAGTGCGAGCCAATATGCGTCCATCGCGGTCGTAGATCAGCCCGCGGGGGGCTTTGACGCGCCGCTGAGCAATGCGGTTCTCTTCGGACTCGCGAGCGTAGTCGGCCGAGGAGACGACCTGCAAATAGAACAGACGCAGAAGCAAAATCGCGAACAGCAAGATGACGGGCGCGAGGAGGAGTTTGAGGGGCGGACGCTCACCTTGTGGCAGTGGATGTTGCATAATCAAGCGGGAAAGAGATAGCGTTTAACGAGCAAGACGGTCAAGAAAACCGCACTTATCAGGCTCGTGTACAAAGCGCGGCTCACGATCAGGAACAAATCAAAGGGCACATCAGCACTGGTAAACGCATGATAAATAAAATCATGTACGATCACCGCAAGGAAAATCAGTAAGGTCTGAGCTTGAATGCTATCGGCTACTATGTGAGTACGACTGTAGCCAAAGCCCGCGCCAATGAGCGATTTGGCGAGCGCGTTGACCCCGAGGTCGACGGGCATATAGAGGTCTTGAAAGATGCCCAGCCCCAGCCCCATATAGGCCCCGACCACCGGCCCGCTGCGTAGTGCGATGTAACTCAACGCCACAATCAGTAGATCGGGTTTGATCGACCCTATCTTGATAAGATCAACCCAAGTAGTTTGCAGGATGAAGGCCAGTGCTAATAAGAAAATGTGGCGGACCGTACTCATGTTACCTCGGGATTTGCAAGGTCATACCCGCCAGCAGCGTCTCCGAGAGGTCGATGTTGTTCTGGCGAGCAATAGCACTGGGAGCGAGGCCAAATTTGCGGGCAATGCCATGCAGTGTATCACCCGCGACCACGGTGTACATCTGCGTTTGCTCGTTGGCCACGATTAGCTGTTGGCCGGGTCTAATCAGCACCCTTTTGATACCGTTCCACGCCTGCAAGTCGGCGACGCTAACCGAAAAGTGGCGGGCCAACTCCCACAGCGTATCACCCGGCTGCACCGTGTAGGTTTTGCCATCAGGCTGCTGTTGCACCACCAATTCCTGACCGGGTTTGATCAGCGTGGTACTGAGGCCATTCCACTGCATCAGGTCGCGCAGGCGCACTCCGTGTGTAGCGGCGATGGTACTGAGCGAATCTTTTGGGCGCACGGTGTAGGTCTGCTGCCTGCCCTTCGCTTGCTGGGCTTGCTGGGCAATCGGAGCCGAGATCGGAATATAGAGAACTTGCCGCGGTCGGATGAGATGGGGGTTTTTGAGGCTATTGGACGCGACGACAACCCGCGTGGAAACGCCAAAGGTCTGGGCGATGCTAGAAATCGTGTCGCCGCGTTGCACCTGGTACTGATGGATCGCTGCGCCCGGCCGGACCGGCAGGCTAGCATATTGGTCGAGCAAGATCTGGCCCTGGCCCGGCGGCACCTTCAAAACATAAGGCGAGCGGCTCCCCGGCGGCGTGATGTCTTGGCGCAACTCGGGATTGAGGTCGTGCAACACCTGACGTTCGATGCCCAGCAGCTTGGCGGCCGCTTTCAGATCGACATAAAGCCAGTCTTTGGGCAGGACGACTTCCTCGTACGCAAAGGCTGGTTCTTCGGCTTGAGGTTCAAAACCAAAAAGCTGAGGCTCCTTGGCTATGACGGTCGCGGCCATAAAAAGCGGTACGTAGTTTTTTGTTTCGCGGGGCAGATTGAGTTGCCAGTAGTCGTTGGTGCCGGCGCGGGCGATGGCTCGGCGGACTCGCCCAGGCCCGGCGTTGTACGCCGCCAACGCTAAGCGCCAGTCGCCAAACTCCGCCAAAAGGTCTTTTAGGTACCGGGTAGCCGCAACGGTCGCCTTGATCGGATCGCGCCGCTCGTCAACCCAGTGGGTGCGCTCGAGGCCCATCATGCGACCAGTGTGCGCCATAAACTGCCACAACCCCACCGCTCGCGCCCGCGAATAGGCCCTTGGATTGAGACCGCTTTCGATAACCGCTAGATAGAAAAGGTCGCTGGGCATCCCCTCGCGTTGGAGAATATCGGTGAGCAGCGCGCGATAGCGCCCAGCACGCCGCAACCAAGTGGCAAAGGTCTGGCGACCCCGCGTCTGAAAAAATTGGAGGCTGGCAACGACGCGATCATTGGCATCAATGGGCATGTCGCTGCGGCGACCGAGACTTTGGATGAGCACCAAAGGCTTGGCATCGGTCGGCAGATGCTCAATTTTTTCCTGAGATAGCCCTTCAAGCAGAAGGTTCAAATGGCTGTCGGCGGGAAAGTTCTCCAAGTGCGGCAACAAGCCGAGATATGTCTGATCAATAGCCAAGCGGAGCGCCGCGGCCTGCGCGGTATCCACCAGCGCGTCGTGCTCGTCGAGGTCCGCGAGAATGCCCAAGGCCGCATCGAGCGATTCTTGTGCCCGTTGAGTCTGATCGAGAGCGTGGTTTTCGATCGCGAACAGCAAATGCCAGCGAACAGCGCGTAGCTTGGCCGTATCGGGCGATGGCTCTTCAACAGGCGCGACAGGGACGGCTTCATCGTCGAAAACCATCGGTCCGGGTCCGGTGCTTTTGCCATGGGCACAGGCCATGAGCAGCAATGCGATGACACAGCAGCACAAACGCATGACGGTTACTCCTCCTGCGAGACGATAATCTGGGAGCGGACCTTGAGGGCGTTGGGGTAATACCTCCCTATTCGCTCGGCTGCGGCCTGGGCTTGTGCCTCGGTGCGATAGTTGCCGACTTCGATCTTGTAATAAGGTCCCCTAAGGGTCACGTTGATGTCCTCGCGTTTCAGGCGCTTTTTTGCCTCCTCCGCGAGGTGGATGGCCTTGTCGTGATCGTGCGATAGGAACTGGTCAATCAACACCCGCCAGCCAGTGATACTCACCATCTCGGGCGCGGCCTCCGCTGGAACGGAGTCGGGTGCCGCGCCCGCCGGGACCTCGACGACATAGGCATCGGCGTAGTCCGGGCCAAGTGCGGCGACCTGTTCCTTGAGGGCTGCGGCCTCAGCGCGGGTAGCGTATTGGCCAGCTTGCAATACCGAGTGCGCGTTGCGGACCACCAGATAAACCCGCACGCCGAGCGCACGCTCTAGTTCGGCGCGGCGCTGGCGGGCCAAGGCTTCATTACTCAGGGCCACAAGCTGGAGGCGATAGACCGCAGTGCTCGCTGCCGGAGCGCGCGCTTGTCCAGAAGCCTCTGACACCGCTGAAATTTGGGCCTGATCGCGGTTTTCTCGTTGAACCGGCTCAATTAGCAAATCTTCGCCGAGGGTGCGCGGATCGAATTCTTCGCGGCTGACGGGCGCGGCATTGCCCGAATCGCTGCGCCAGCGCGGTGCGCTCGAGCAGTGGGCCATACCGAGCAGGGCCAGCAAGAGGAGGAAGGCGTGCGTTCTCATGGCTCAATCCAAGCGCGTAGGGTGGGTTCGTACGGAGCGCGGGCGACGCCCTTTTCCGAAATGATCGCCGACACCAAGTCGCAGGGCGTGACGTCAAAGGCCGGATTGTAAACCGGCACCGCGTCTGGGGCCGTGAGCTTGCCCATACCTTGGCGCACCTCGGCTGCGTCGCGCTTTTCAATCGGGATTTCCGCACCCGAGGCCAAGGCCATGTCGAGGGTCGAGACCGGCGCGGCCACGTAGAAAGGCACGTCGTGTTCGCGGGCGAGGATCGCCAGCCCATAGGTGCCGATTTTGTTGGCCACGTCGCCATTTTTGGCGATGCAGTCAGCTCCCACGATACAGCAGTCAATCGCCTCATGGCACAACACGACCGCAGCCGCATTGTCGCAGATGACCTTGACGTCGATGCCGCTCTGCATCAACTCCCACGCGGTCAGCCGCGAACCTTGGAGCAAGGGTCGAGTTTCGTCGGCAAATACGGCGACTTTCTTACCGGCCTCTTGGGCCGCATAGACCACGCCCAAGGCCGTGCCGTAGTCGGCTGTGGCCAAGCCGCCGGCGTTGCAGTGGGTGATGACTTGGCTGCCATCGCGCAGGAGCGCCGCGCCGTGGGCACCAATCTGGCGGCAGATTTGGCGGTCTTCCTCAAAGAGGCGGTGAGCAGCAACTAGCAAGGCATCGCAAATGGCGTGGTTATCGCAGCCCCGATTCGCCACCAACACCTCCCGCATCTGATCTAAGGCCCAGAACAGGTTGACTGCGGTAGGTCGGGTGCGGGCGAGGCGAGCAATGGCCATTTCCACGCGACGACAAAAAGCCTCGGGCGTGCAATCAACCGCCGAGCGCGCCCCCACCACCACACCATACGCAGCCGCCAAGCCAATGGCCGGGGCACCGCGCACTACCAGCCCTTCAATGGCGCGGGCGATAGCCTCGACATCGCTGTAAGTTGTGTACACCAGTTCCTCGGGCAAGCGAGTCTGGTCGAGCAGGATCAGCGCGTCGTCCTGCCATTTGAGCGTTTGCATCGGCATTAGAAAGTCGAAAATTCAAAGGGTTTTTCTGCGGTTTCCTCCGGCACACCCCCATCGGGGAAATCCGTGCGCTCGGCATCGCCCCACAGCCGCTCTATGGCGTAAAAATCGCGCGCTTCCTCGCGAAAGATGTGGACGACAAAATCGACGTAATCTATCAGCACCCAGCGCCGCGTATCCGCACCTTCGATGTGCCAAGGCTTTTCCCCTAGCTCGGCGAGTTGATCCCGTACTTCGTCGGTGAGGCTGCGGATGTGCTGTTCAGAAGTACCCGTACAGAGTAGGAAGTAGTCGCAGGTGTCGGTGATGTCGCGCAGGTCCAGCAAGGTTATTGCGAGGGCTTTTTTATTTTGTAAAACTTCGACGACGCGGGCGATGCTCGGCTCTTGGCACAGTTTCATGGACATTTTCTCGCTTACTTAACTGGGGTGAGTAGGCCGATGCGGCGATAGTCGTGCCCGATGACGATCGAGACGCTCGCCAAGATGTGCTTATCTTCCTTTTTCTGGCGAATAAAATGGGGTATCCCCAAGACATTCGCCACTTGTCTGGCTTGCTCGATATCGCCGTCCAAAGCGACGACGAGCGTATGCAGGTAATTGAAGCTGGGTGCATTACCTTCGTGAATCACATCTAGCCCGAGGGCACGTGCCTTTTTGCGGAGGCGGGCGGCGACTTGGGGTTCGCCTCCGCCATTGAGAATTTCGACCCGAATGGAACTAATCCGGGGAGCGGTTTCCGACTTGGCAACTTCCCGCTGAAGCACTGACTCGGGGGCAGTTGCAGAGCGCGGCCAGAAGGCCGTCTTGAGGAGAAGGGCTATCGCCACCACGGCTAGCCCCCATAAAACTAGCTCCTGCAGGTTGGGGTTTCCTCGCTCCATCGCTCCATCGTCATTAAATTCAAATGAATAAGAAACGGCAAGTTACGTCAAGCAAACAAAGGAAGAACATGGAGTTCCTGCGCGAAGAAACCTTTGCCCATCGCTTCTCCACGGCTGACTTTATCTCCGCCTGTCACCAAGCATTCGAGTACTACGGCACGGGGGTCATCGACAATCCGCCGCGCACCGAATCCATCCAAAAGCGCGGAGCACTCGACTACTTTCGCTTAGACATGCCAGCCGAATGGCCGGGAAAGTTTCGCGCACGCAAGATCATCGAAGAATTTTCAGACGTGGCGAGCGGGCGATTGGCCAAACGGGAGGCGTATATCGCATTTGAAGAGCTGCAACAGGGCCGATCGTGGCGGCTAGAAGCCGGCTACATCACCGACCAGCGCACCGGCGCGGCTGGCGCACTGGCTCTTCAATATCTAGCGGGCGAGTCGATCAAGCGAGTCGCCATTTTGGGAACCGGCCGGATTGCGCGGACCTTGGCCCTATCCTGCGATGCACTCTTTGATTTGGCGGAGATTGCCTGCACGAGTCGCCGACCTGAGAACCGAGCGGCGTTTGCCGCAGCGGTCGAACCAGACCTGCACACTAGCCTGCGAATGGCAACCTCGCTAGAGGCGTGTATAGCCGGTGCCGACGCCGTGCTGACGGCGGTGCCGACGCCGCAGCCCATTTTGACCGCGGCAATGCTGGCCGAGGTGCCCTACCTCGTCGTCATCGCCGGGGACAGTCGCACACGCCAACTCGCGCCGGAAGCACTCTACGAGCGCACGATAGTCGTTGATGTCCTTGCTCAAGCCCAGAAGTCCGGGGAGTTCCGCTTTGCGGCGGAGCAGGGCCAAGCGGCGCAGATCGCCTTAGTGCGCAGCATCGAGGGCAAGGTACTGGATATCGGCGATGCCGCCTGCGGCCGTCTTGGCACATCAGCGCCGAGCGCGGTTTATCTGACCGGCATGGGGGCGCAGGACTTGTGTGCAGCGGCCATGGTGTACCGCCGCCTGCTCACTTGAACAACCCCGAGTACTTAAAGGTCATAATGTAGTCCTGCGAGCCTTTCTTTTTTTCTTGCGGTCGGCTGTCGTAAATGTCCCAGCCGAAGCCAAAGAGAAACTGATCCTTATAAAAAGAAATGGCCACGCCCAGCGAAATGGCCAGCGAGTTTCCGGTTGAGAGGGCTTCAAGGACATTGCCAATGGCGGTGAAATGGATGCCGGAAATCGACGGGCTATCCACGTTGTGCCAACCGGCAAAGGCCAATCCGGGCAAGCCAATCAGGCGCTCGGTTTGGCCCGGGATCGCATTGCCGTCGGCGTCGGTATAATCGCGCCCGGGACGGATCGTCAAAAAGGAAACCAGTGGCTTGGCCTCAAATTCCCACCTCCAGCCCCCAGCTTCCAAAAGCTGCGACACGCTTTGCGGCGGAGCACCCGGGTAGCTATGGGTCGTAATTTTGAGCCGCACGCGGCGATTGTCTTCTTCCGACGACCGCAAGTTGAGATCTTCGGCTAGGACGCGCTCGCCGCTCGACTCGTAGATGGGAACCTTCTGCTTTTGGGTACTGTTTTTGCGTTTGGGGGCGTAGTTTTCGTCGAGCTGGGTCCACTCGACGACCAGTTCGCGACCGATTAGGGCCGGCCGCAGCGAGTCGGGAATCGCAAAGGCTACATCCACTTTAGTTCCGTCTTTTTGCACCATCGGCGTATTGTTCCAACCGACCGCCAAGGGCTGGGTCTGCTCGCCACGCGAGACCAGAACCTCGACAATCTGCGCCAAGTCAATGTCCGCGAGCACCCCGTGTCCCTTGTATTCGAGTGGACGGGCGCGGTCCTTGACGTCATTGCTGACCAACAAAACGCGCCCTCGGCGGATGCCCAAGCCATCAGGCGTGAAAAATAGCGTGAGGCGAGCCGACTCGCCCGGGGCTAGCGCGAATTGCGCCGGTGCAACGTGGGCCTCTTTGCTTTGGGGATGCGCCTCGACTTGCAGCACAGTATCGCCGACGTTAGTGGCCACAAAGGTTTTTTCTGCTCGTTCCTGCAAAACCGCGTAGCCAAAATCGACGACGCCCGCCGGATTCAGCTCGATTTCCGCGGCCACGCCATTGCCCTTGAGCAGGATATCGAGCGTCATCATCTCATGCGCGCCCAAGCCGTCCAAGCGCACAGCTCCCGAAATCGCTCCGCGGGCCGACGGGCTAAAGGCCACGTGCAGCGGCAAGGTGCGCTGGCTGTGGGCCGGTAACAAGAACTTGCTGTCGGCGTCAATTGAGGTGTGGACGGTAAATTCGCTACTCGTCAAGCGAAGCTGATTAATTTCAAAGTCGGCGTTGCCCACATTGGCTATCTCGATGACTCGGCTGCTGCTTTCGCCGACGGCGACTCGACCGAAATCCACAGTCACCGGGCTGAGGGCGAAAAACTGGCCTACGCCCTGCAAGCGCACGGTCCGGCGTTCTGCTCCGGCGTCGACGTGGAGAATGGCTTGGCGAGGGCCGGCTTCCTTGGGCGAAAAACTCAGCGCCACTTGAGCACCGGCTTTAGGCTGAACGAGCACCGAGTGCTGTTCGAGACCAAATTCAATGCCTTCGTCCGCCACGGCGACCTCCACTACACCCGGCTGGCCGCCCCTGTTCCACAACAGCAAATGGCCGCGCACGGTCCTGCCGATGGGCACCCTGCCGAAGTCCATATCGCCATTGATAATCTCGATGTGCGGCGGGCTGATTTGGCCGCGACCAGCGAGGGGGATGGCCACTTCGACGGCTTGTGGATCGCTAGTGGACAGACGCAGGACGCCGCTTCGATCCCCTTCGCTCTGCGGCACAAACGCCGCACTCAGGTCAAGCCGCCCTTGGGGAGCAATGGTCGCCGACGAATCCACGACTCCAAGGACAAAAGCCGCGCCCTCAATGGCGGCGTTTTCAATGTGCAGTTCGGCTTGGCCCTGATTGAGGACGGTCACGCGGCGCGTTCGGCGCTGGCCCACTTCAACGCTGCCAAAGTCGAGGCCCACTTGCGGGAGGGGTGAAAAGGCCGCTTGCGGCACTAACCCGCGTCCTCGCAAGGGAATGGACCAATTCCCAAAGTCGGGCGCGGCGACGACGAATTCGGTCGCGGCCAGCCCCGCACGCAGCGGGGAGAATGTAACGTCGATCTGCGTTTCACCACCGGGAGCAGGCCAAAAGCCAACATCGCCAGCAACGCTAAAGGGACCTTGTAGAGCGGCAACTTCCAGCCGCCCAGCCGCCACGGACACGGTACCGGTGTTCTTGACAATAACGGCTGCCGTCGCCACTTGCCCGACGGGTACTGCGCCAAAATCCAGCCCTGCGGCCGGCAAAATCACTATAGCCGGAACGACGGCTACTGCTTGGAGCGGCACGGCCAAGCGCTCGTCTTTGAACAAGGCGGCCACCTGCAACGTCAGTTCGCCCGCATACGCTCCAGCCGCAGCAGCACTGAAGCGCACTTCGACGCGGCTGACGCCCTTGCCGTCCAAACGCAGCGTATCCGGTGATGCGCCAAAACCAGCCCCGCTCATGCCGACGATCACTTCGGTCGCATCGTCTTGCAGATTTTCGACGGAAACAGACGCTCGCACCTCCACGCCAACGCCGACTATACCTAAGTCGATCGCATCCGAGTCGATAGCGAGGGATTGGGCGCGTAGAACCGCTGGCAGGCACAGGAGGGCAAGCAGAAGCAAAAAAGAAGAGCGACCAACCCGCCAGAATACCGGATACAATGTTTGTCGAAGTTCCACGTCGTAGAGGAGTGGAAAACTTCCTCTGAGGTATTCTTCACGCCGATTCAGGTCGCTCTCTGTTGGTCGAAACATACGCTTAAACAACCCACCATGTCAAGCAGAAAGAAGTTGCTCCAACCCCCCGACGAGCCGATCCATGCCCTCGGCCACATTCTCTTGGCGCAAGGCACCGTAGGCAACGCGCAAATAACAGTCCGCGCTCAATCCGAAGGCATTGCCAGGGATGACGGCGACCTTGTGATCCCGCACCAAGCCACTGGCCACGTCCATCGCGTCCAGATCGGTTTGCAGCCGCGCTAATAAATAAAAAGCACCTTCGGCCGCCGGCACTTGCACTCGCTCGCCGAGTTCGCCCAGCCGCTCTAGGCAGAGCCGACGCACCGCATCCATATCCGCTAGATGGGTCCTACAGTATGCGGCTCCGGCCGCGAGTGCGCCGAGCGCGGCGCGTTGCGAGATGACCGGCGGGCAGATGAGCACGGTGTCTTGAATTTTTTCTAGCGCACTCAACAAGTGTCGTGGGGCCACGAGGTAACCGACCCGCCAACTGGCGAGGCCGTAGGCTTTGGAAAAAGAAAAAAGCGAGATCGTGTGCTCGGCACTGTGGGACAGTGAACCGGGTGAAAAGTGCCGCGCCGCGCCGTAGGTGAAGTACTCGTACGCCTCGTCGGAAAAGTGGTAGAGGCCCCGCTCGCGGCAGAGCCGATTGACCGCAGCCAAGTCCGCGGGCCGATAGACCGCACCCGTTGGATTGTTGGGCGAGATCGTGACAATGGCGCGGGTGCGCGCTGTGATCGCGGCAGCAATCGCGTCGAGGTCGAGCTGATAGGCCGCGTCCGTAGCCACGAGCACGGCCCGGCAATTGGCCATGGCCACGGCCATTTCGTGGTTAAAATAAAAAGGCGACATCACGACGATCTCATCGCCGGGGTCGGCAATGGCGAGCAAGGCGTGGTAAAAGCCCATGTTGGAACCTGCCGTGACCATCAGGAATTGATCGTCGCCCACCTCGATTTGATTCTCGCGCACGAGTTTTTGGAGCAACCCCTCCCTGAGTTCGGGCAGGCCGTGAGCAGCCTGATAGTGGTGTTCGGCAATCGCACCGCCGAACTGGGCCATCGCCTGCATGGCTTGGGGCGGCGGCGGGTAGTGAACTACGCCTTGGCCGAGGGAGATGGTGCCCGGATTGTCGCGGATGAGGGCGGCCACATGCGGGATTACCGGGCTTTGTACTGCCTGCATGCGCTTTGAGTCGAACATGGGCTGTGGGGTTTTCGCTATCCTTCTATGCCTACGATGATCAGCGGAACCGTTGGCACACCACGTCCTTGTCTGATCACATTGTACAATTTGAGTGAGAGTACGTTTCAACTATTTTCGCAGCGAGATACTCTTTTTTTATAGCAACGTCAACAGATCGGCTTTGCTCTCTTTCTGCTGCCAAGGCGACATAGCCAATTTATTCTTTTTCGCCGTCGGATCGTATTTGGGCTTATTCATTGGCCTCGTTTTCAACGTTCCGTTTATTGCACTCTGAACCCTATTTTTGGCGATTTCAACATACTTGCCTTCCGTTTCTGCGCCAACGCCGCGGCGGCTGTTTTTTATTGCAGCAATAATAGAAGTACCCGTTCCAAGAAATGGGTCTAGTACCCAGTCATCCTCATTGGTCATTGATAAAACAAGCCGTTCAATTAATTCGACTGGATACTGGCAAGGATGTTGGGTTTTTTCTACGTGATTACTTTTAACATTTGGAACATCCCAAAGATCACCTGGATTTTTCCCCAGTGGATTACAAGAATACTGTCCTGCTTTCGGCCCTTTGAAGTATTTCTTGGCCGGATATTTTTGTGGAACCCGTACTGGATCGAGATTAAAAATGTAGTCTTTGGTTTTTTTCGTAAACCAGTTTATCGTTTCATAGCGTCCAGAAAATCTTCTAGAACAGTGAAGACCATGTTCAAAATGCCAAATAATCCTATTTCTCATAATGAGGTTTTGCTCTTGAAATATAGGAAAAAGAATGGTATCGAGAGGAATAATCGATCCATTGTCAATATAATTGCCCACTTGCCAACAAATACTGCCAACGTTGGTGAGTACGCGGACGCATTTCCTTATCACTTCCCTTTGTTGTTTTAAGTAAAGATCAATATCGAGTCTTTTTTCGTATTCCTTACCTATATTGTACGGAGGCGATGTAACAATTAACTGGATTGAATTATCTGGAATAGACTCAAACAATTCTATGCAATCCCCATAAAAAATTACTGCGCGTTCCTCGCAGTCAAATTCTTCCGCTACTTTGATATCTAAGCCGAACATCTGTTGCTCTCCTCGTGCTATAACACATAGATAAAAGCCCGCGGCCTCGCGCCTAACTTCATCGTCTAGCGGCTCATGTACAAAATCGTTCCTCGCCTTGCTTTCCGCAACGCCAAGCTACTGCAATATCGCTTGTAGCTGATCGAATAGACGATCTATTTCGGCACATGTTTCCGCGTCGAGGGCGTAGCTCAGAGGGCCGCGGTGAACTTGGTTGGGAAAAAGGCCGCGCTTGTGCATTAGATAGCGCTCGACCACGATAAAGCCGTCCAAACCCCCTTGAATCTGCAACGTACACAGGGCGCAGATGGGGAAGTAAATCTGGTACGCCCGTGCTTCGTCGCCAGCGGCGAGCGCACGCCACAGGGCCGTCGTGCCGTCGAGCAGCTCGACGCCGGGAATGGTCCCGCGAATCCCGCGGCGGAAGGAGTCAATAAGCAGCAAGCCGCCGCTGCCTTCAAAGATGCCGGCCCGGCCCCCGGTGTGGTCGCGCAGGGCCGAAATGCACGGTCCCAAAGGGGTTGCTTCGGGTTTGAAGAGGATGCGCTCGCCGTAGTCGCGAAAGAGCGACGCTTGAAATTCAATGCTCATGGGATTGCCGACATACGAGCTGGCGTCTTGGATCATCACTGGGATGGAGACCTCGGCGAGCAAGGCGGCAAAATAAGCGCGCAACTCGCTTTCCCCCAAGGCGCGGGAAATTGGCGGAATGGCCATGACGGCCGCCGCACCGCCGTCTTCAGCCGCCCGGGCGTAACGCTGGGCTTGCGCCGTGCCCTCGGCCCCAACGCCGATGATGACCGGGCCGCGCCCTTGGGCGAACTCCACGAGCCGGGCCGGAAGTGCCAACCGCTCGGCCGCCGTCAGGCGCAACAAGTCGGATACCAAGGCGAGGCAGAACCCATGTGCCCCCGTCTCGAAAAGGTAATCGACTTCGTTTGCCAATACGGGGTAATCAATGGCTTGGTCGTCGGTGTACGGCATGTGGACGACCGGCAGAACGTCTTTGATTTCGTAGCTCATAGTCGTTGGCTTCGGTGCGCACGGCGCAGGATGGCAAAGAGGTGTTCGGCGATTTCGTCGTTGGCTGCCGCCAAGAAATGCCCGAATTTGCGGCGCTGAGTATAAGTCGGGCGGCGGCGTTCCCCAACGTAGCAACGCGCTCCGGCTTCTTCGGCAATCAGCGAGGGCGGGCCGACGTCATAGACTTCGACTTGGCGCGTCAGATACGCGCACAGCGCCCCCTCGGCGATCTCGGTGAGGACCAATGCTGCGCCAATGGGACTTTCGTGCGGGACCAGCGCGGGGCGGGCAAGGGCTTGATAAGGGCGGGCTTTGGAGGAAATGAAGACCTTGTTCGTGGGCGGTTCGCTAGGTAATAGCAAACGCCGCGGGGGGCCATTGCCGACGCGCACAAAAGCCCCCGCGCCCTTAATGGCAGTAAAAATTTTATCCTCTGAGGGCCGCGCAACAATCGCGGCTAGCATCTGGCCGTCGCAGGCCAGACCGATGGCGATGTGATAGGGCGCGTCGCCCCGCTTGAAGTGCAAGGTGCCGTCAATGGGGTCGAGGATGACCACATAAGGCGAGGTGTTGCCGACAAAGCGCTTTTTGAGCGGCGTGCGCTCCTCGGCAATGCAGCGCACAAACGGGAAGTGCTGAAGCACAGCCGCGAGGAGGATGTCCTGCACGGCCGCATCGAGCACCGTGAAGGCCGTAGAGGCGGACTGCGCCTTGCTGCCGGTAAGGCTGGTGTCGGCGGCCTTGCCAATGTCGGCGACTTGGCCGTAGAAAATCAGCGAGGCGCGGGCGCACTGATCGACGACCGGCATCAGCGCGTCGATAAAGTCGCTGGGGGCAATAGTTTCGGCCATAGTCCTAACTAATTAAAGAAAAGCGCCCGGTTCCCCTTGCGAGGAAGCCGGGCGCGAGCGGGCGGCCCTGCAACGGCTCCTCAGCCAGCCGCTACCTCTAGCTGATGCTCCTGCAAGGCGGCGACGACTCGATCTGGACTCATCGGCAGCTCACCGAGGCGGCAACCAACAGCGTCGTAGATGGCGTTGGCAATGGCGGCCATCGGCGGCACCAAGGGCACTTCGCCAACGCCGCGGATCCCGTGCGGGCTGGCCGGGTTGGGCACTTCGACCAAAATCGTCTCGATCAAGGGAATGTCAAAGGTGGTCGGCATCCGATAATCGAGGAAGGTCGGGTTGGCCATCTGGCCATCGTCCGTGTAGAAGTAGCCTTCGGTGAGTGCCCAGCCAATGCCCTGCACAGCCCCACCTTGAATCTGGCCCTCAACGTACGAGGGATGAATGGCCTTGCCCACGTCTTGCACGGCCGTGTAGCGCAAAATCTCGACCTTGCCGGTGTCTGGATCAATCTCCACATCGACGATATGCACGGCAAAGGCATTGCCCGGACCGCCGGCATTGATCGTGCCCTTGCCGGTGATCGGGCCGCCAGTGCTGCCCTGATTGGCGGCGACCTCCGCAAAGGTGAGTTGCTCGGCGGGATCGGATTTGCAGACAAAGCTGCCGTCCTCAAACTCGATGTCGTCCTCGGCGACCTCCAACTGCCGTGCAGCGCGCCGACACATTTCGGCCTTGACGTCTTCAGCCGCGTTGTAGCAGGCGTGGCCGGTGGCATAGCACACGCGGCTACCACCGGTGCCGCCGGTAAAACCAATGGAGCTAGTGTCCGGGATCGAGGGGTTGATATCCTCGGCCCGCAGGCCCAAGGTCTCGGCGACGATCATGGCCATGGCCGCGCGGCTGCCGCCGATGTCAACCGAGCCTTCGGTGAGATTGATCGTGCCGTTGTCGTTGACCGCAATGGCAGCCGAAGACATACCGCCGCCGTTAAACCAAAAGCCACTGGCCACGCCGCGCCCCCGATAAGGGCCTTCGAGCTTGCTGTGGTAGTGCTCCGAGTTCTGAGCGGCTTGCACGGTTTCCTCGCAGCCGATCCGCTTGTACACCGTGCCGTCGGCGCGGCGCGTCCCCTCTTTAGCAGCGTTTTGTAGCCGCATCTTCAGCGGGTCCATGCCGATCTTTTCGGCCAACTCATCAATGACGCTCTCCGAGGCAAAGGCCGCGTTGGGTGCCCCAGGGGCGCGGTAGGCCGAGGACTTGGGCTTGTTTACCACCACGTCGTATGCGTCAATGGTGACGTTGGCGATGTTATAAGGCGCGAGAATGCACTGCGCTCCGGCCCCCACGGCCGAGCCGGGATAAGCCCCGGCCTCGTACGCCATATAGCAGTGGGCCGCGGTGATGGTGCCGTCGTTTTTGGCCCCCATCTTAACCTTTATATAGGAGCCGGGAGCCGGTCCAGTCCCCTGAAAAACCTCGGTGCGGCTCATGATCATTTTGACCGGCTGGCCGGTTTTGTGCGACATAATAGCCGCGGCCGGCTCCATATAGGTGGGGAACTTGCCGCCGAAGCCGCCGCCGATTTCGCAGGGAATAACCTTGACCTTGGAGACCGGCACGTTGAGCACTTCCGACACCTGCGAGCGGATCTCAAACGGCCCTTGCGTACTCACCCACACGGTGACGCTGCCGTCGTTCTTCCACCAGACGGTCGTGTTATGCGGCTCAATGTAGCCCTGATGAATGGTGGCCGTGTGAAATTCGCGCTCGACGATCGCGTCGGCCGCGGCAAAACCCGTTGCGAGGTCGCCCATGGCGTGCTGGTTGTGGGTGGCGATATTGCTCTTCTTGCCCGTGTCCTCACCGAGGGCGCGGGTGGTGCGGTTTTCGTCGAGCAGCGGGGCATCGTCGCGCATGGCCTCGCGGACATCGACGACCGGCGTCAAGACCTTGTATTCGACTTCAATTAGATCGAGGGCTTCTTCGGCGACGTGCGGGCTTACGGCACAGACCGCAGCGACGGCGTGGCCGACGTACAGCACCTTGTCCGAGGCCAGCGAGTTTTTGGCGATTTCGCGGACGTTGACGGTGGTTTCGCCGATGTTCGAGAGCTTATCTACGGTCTCGACCAAATCGTCGGCCGTGGCCACGGCGCGCACTCCATCGAGCGCGAGGGCCTTGGCGGTGTCGATCGAGACGATCTCAGCGTGGGGATGCGGGCTGCGCAGGACCTTGCCGTAGAGCAGCCCGGGCAAGCGCACATCGGCCCCGTACACCGCAGCCCCAGTGACCTTTCGACGCCATCGTGGCGGATGGGGCGGGTGCCGATGACCTTGTACTTGCCGTCGGCTGTGTAGTTTGGATAATCTTTGCTGGAAAAAGCAGCCATGAAGCACTCCTTTTAGGAATTGGGAATTGAGAATTCGTAATTTGAATGCGATAACCTATGGCGTCAAGTGAACTTCTTATGACTATTGCTTGGCAAACCCCGTCGAGCTGGCCGCGGCTCAGCGACGATGAAATCCACGTCTGGTGCGCCGAGTTGGACGCGGCCGGTGAGGTGGCCGCGCTCGCGGCTTGTCTAAGCGAGGAAGAGCGCGCACGGGCGCGTGGTTTGCTCGCCGGTGCCCATCAGCGGCGCTTTGTGGTGGCGCGGGGGATGCTGCGCCAACTCTTGGGACGCTATCTCGACCAAGATCCCGGCGCGGTAACTTTTTTACGCGGCGCACACGGCAAGCCGTTTCTGCAAAAGGGCGGGCTGCATTTCAACGTGTCCCATACCCGCGAATTAGCGCTGTACGCGATAGCGCAAAGCCGCGAAGTCGGCGTCGATGTGGAGTGGATGCGGCCCCAAGTCGCGCACGAGCAAATTGCCGCGCGCTTCTTTTCGCTCGAGGAGCAGGAGGCCCTAGCGCAAGTGCCGGACGCGGAGCGACGAACGGCTTTTTACAACATCTGGACGCGCAAGGAAGCCTACGTCAAGGCGCGGGGCGACGGTATTGCCGCCGGCCTCGGCACCTTTGCGGTGTCGCCGGGAACGGCGGCGGCGCTTTTGCGCTCGGACCAAGGGCGGGACGAGGTAGAGCGGTGGAAGTTGATGGCACTGGAACCGGCGACCGGCTACGCGGCGGCTTTGTGCGGGGCGGGCGTGGATTGGCGGCTGCGGCGCTGGCACTGGCGACCTTAGACGATCCGCTGCGTCACCACGCCGTGCAGATCCATCTCAAAGTCAATGTCCACCACCGGCGGCCGAGCGTAGTGCCAACACACCCCATATCGCCGCGCCGCACCCATCGTCGGCAGCAGAATCTCTTCGAGTATTTCCGCTAAGGGATAGATAGTGTACACGTCCACCGCGTCGATCAGCTCCCACGTCCCGCCGAGGCCGGCGAGCCGCTCGCCCATAACCTGCGCCACATAAGCGGCCTTCTCGCGCATGGCAGCGGGCGACGTGTCGCCGGGGCGGATAATCCCCTCGGCCACGAGGTGCCCTTCCCTCAACTCGCCCGCCCCGGCCACAATCAGGGTTTTGCGCTCAATCCGGTCGTTGGGAACCACATAGGAAAAGGCATACAGCGAAGGCACAGACGGCGGATCGCACGCGGGCGCGACGTTTGTGCGGGCCAGCGGATTGAGTTCATCCACGTACAAACCCCACGCCCGCAGAACGGCGCAGTACTCGCGGTTGAAGTCGATAAATCCCGGCATGGTAAAAGGCGCGGGCGAGCGCAGCTCCATCGCGCAGAGCGCGACGCGGTCGCAGCCCGCCGCCGCCAGATGCGCATCTACGCGCTCAAAACCCTCGCGCCAAGGCAGCGGCTCGGCCAGCACAACGCGGACGATCTCCCAGCCCGGCTCGGCAACAACGCCACAGGAATAAGGGTCAATGCCCTGAAGAAAGCGATAGTGTCCTTTGGGATGTGCAATCAACATGACGGCTCAAGGTCGCCCACGCCGTCCTAGGCGTCAAGGTCTCTTGCTGAAACAGACGCCTTCTTTATATTCCCTTCCCTGCAACCCAATCCCTAATTCCTGCTAATTCCAATGCCCTACAAAGTCCTACTCCGCACGGAAATCGAACCGTATCACACCATCGTCCCCATGATCGAAGAACGCGCCGAGATCGTGCGCTGGAATCCGCTGCACCCACAGCCCCCAGCCGAACTGCTCCGCACCATCGAAGGAGTGTACAACTACGGCCACTACGCCTTCACCGCCGCATCCATGGATCTCATGCCCGACCTCCGCGTCATCAGCAACTACGGCGTCGGCGTCGATCACATCGACCTCCAAGCGGCCCAAGAGCGCGGCATCCCCGTAGGCAACACGCCCAACGTCCTCGACGGCGCAACAGCCGATCTGACCTTCGCCCTGCTCTTGGCTGCGGCGCGCAACCTCATCCAAGGCGACCGTTTTGCGCGCGGCCCGGATTTTGTCGCCTACGATCCGAGCTTCCTGCTGGGGCAAGAGGTCCACCACCAAGTCCTCGGCATCATCGGGCTGGGCAGCATCGGCTACCAAGTAGCGCGCCGCGCCCGCGCCTTCGACATGACCATCCTGTACCACAACCGCCATCGCAACCCCAAGGCCGAAGCCGACCTCGGAGTGCGCTACGTCGAGCTGGACGAACTGCTTCGGCAGGCGGATTTCGCGACCTTGAACATGCCCCTGACCGAGCAGACGCGCGGCATGATCGGTCGGCGCGAGTTGGGCCTGATGAAGAAGTCGGCCGTGCTGGTCAATGCCGCGCGCGGGGGCGTCGTCGATTGCGACGCACTGGTAGAAACCCTGCAAAACGGCGGCCTCCACGCTGCCGCCCTCGACGTAACCGAACCCGAACCTCTGCCCCGCGACCACCCCCTCCTCGCATTGGACAACCTCGTTATCATACCCCACCTAGGCAGCGCAACGCACCAGACGCGCCAAGCCATGGCCGAGCGGTCGGTCGGCAACCTGCTAGCCGGGTTGGCGGGCCGAGAACTTTTGAGTCGCATCGTCTAAAAAGGAGCACAATGAGCACGAATCACCACTACCAAGTCGCCATCATCGGCTCGGGTCCAGCCGGACTGACTGCCGCTCTGTACGCGGCCAGAGCCGACCTAGCCCCGCTAGTGCTCGAAGGCTTGCAGCCGGGCGGCCAGCTAACCATTACCACGGATGTAGAAAACTACCCAGGCTTTGCCGACGGCATCATGGGGCCAGAACTCGTCGAGCGGATGCGCCAGCAGGCCCAGCGCTTTGGGGCCGAGTGCCAATTCAAAATTGCCACTGAAGTCGATTTGTCCAAGCGGCCCTTTGCCGTCAAAAGCGACGACACTTCCTACACTTGCGATGCCCTAATCATCGCCACTGGCGCGTCGGCGCGGCTGCTCGGCTTGGAATCCGAGACGCGGCTCATGGGGCACGGGGTCTCGGCCTGCGCCACCTGCGACGGCTTTTTCTTTCGCGACAAGGAGCTGGTCGTCGTCGGCGGCGGCGACTCGGCTATGGAGGAAGGAACCTACCTGACGAAATTCGCCTCCAAGGTCACCATCGTCCATCGCCGCGCCGAGTTCCGCGCCTCCAAAATCATGCTCAAGCGCGCCCAAGACCACGACAAAATTGACTTCGTGGTCAACGCCACGGTCGAGGAAATTTTATCGGCGGACGACGAGTTGGCCGTGCGCGGCGTCCGGCTCAAGGACACCCAAACGGGGCAGACGTGCGAATTCCCTTGCGAGGGCGTCTTTATGGCCATCGGCCACGTCCCCAACTCCCAGCTTTTCGTCGGCGCGTTGGCAATGGACGCGCAAGGCTACATCCTCACCAAGCCGGATTCGACCGCAACCGCCATCCCCGGAGTTTTCGCCTGCGGCGACGTCCAAGATTCCGTGTACCGCCAAGCCGTCACTGCGGCTGGCAGCGGATGTATGGCCGCGATTGAAGCCGAGCGGTTCTTAGCGCATTAGAAACTAATTTTTATCCCACAAGGCGCGGGTGATTGCGCCGAACTCGCGCGGCGTGACGGTGTACACGGGTTTGTTCTTGATCTTCTTGCTCAAACTGGCGAGGGCGACCGCCGGGACGATCTGCTGGACTTGCTCTTGACGGCGGGCAAAGAGGCTTTCCAACACCTGCCGAAAAAAATCCTCGGACGGCACGGCAAACTTGGGCTTGGTGCGCTTGATGAGCACGAGCGCACTATCGACTTCGGGGCGCGGTAAAAACGCGTCTTTGCCCACCTGCTCGATCCACTCTGCTTGGGCCAACCGCCCAACGGCGACGCCGATCCGACAATAGCCCTTTTGCCCGACGGTGGCACACAGCCGCTGGGCCAGCCGCTTGGGCAACATCAGCACGGCGCGCTCGAATCGCTGGTTTAGCAGCTTGAATACAATTGGCAGGGCTACTTGATACGGCAGATTGGCTACCACCTTGTCAAAACGCGGAAAATCCACGGCTAACGCATCGCCCCATAGTACCCTGAGATGCCGGTGCCGCCGCTGCAAATCCTTCAAACACCGAGCAAACTGGCGGTCTTGCTCTATCGCCACGACCTGCCCGGCGCGCTCCAACAACAACTGCGTTAGATTGCCGATCCCGGCCCCGATCTCCAGCACCGTATCGTCGGCCGCGATGTCGGCGCAAGCCACTTCCCGGCGCAGAACGGCCGGGTCGGCGAGAAAGTTTTGGCCGCGACTTTTCTTGGGGCGAATGGCGTAGCGAGTTAAGAGGGCTTGCATTCCTAATTCCCAATTTTCGCGAATACCTCGCGCCCCCTCCGAAACAGCGCCCGCACCTCCTCGCGTTGTTGGTCGTTGTTGTAGCGACCATAGGTGCCGATCCACTTGAGCGACTCATCAATCGAGCGGAGGAAAAAATTCGCGGCCGCCGCGCGCTCGGCCGGCGGCGCACCGCCGCAGAAATAGCACGGGCTCGAATGCGCGTAAATGGACTGGCCGAAGCTGTCGCGTGAATCGCCCCATAACCGAGCGGCCACCCAACCGTCGCGCTCGGCTGTGAAGCCGTGCCGCAATGCGCCCTCGCGTCGCCCTTCGGGCCAGGTCCAGCGCTGTACTACCGCGCCGTTGACCACCAACTCGGCGCACTCAATTGGATAAAACGAGCTAAAGGCCACTTCGGCCTCTAACTCGGTGCCGCTTGCGCATTCCACGGTGTCGCCCAGCGGACGCCCATTGAGCGCGAGTTGGAGGGCCGGGCCATTGGTTATAAAGGTCCGCCCCTTCTTCATCCCCGCAATCCAACTCGCATACGAAAATTCTCCATCCACTTGGACGTAAACGCGGTTGTTGGAGCACACAAACCAATCCGTGCCGGTCGAGGCCGGCAGCCGCAGGCCGCAGTTGAGGAGCTTGTACCAGAGGTCGTATTCCGGATCCATCCAAAAGGGGTCGAACAGATTGAAGGCGTCGAGCTTGCCGAGTGCTGCCGCCACCGGTGCCTCCATACCGCGACCGTTGTGACACCAGATGACCAAGCCCCCTTGCTCCCGGGCGTCGTCGCAGCAAAAGCACAAGGGCGGGTAGTCCGGGTCGAATTGCCCGGCGAGGGTGTGGCCGCGGCTGACGGGCTGCACGAGGTTGCGGATGTTGAGCAACATCACGTGGCCGTAGCCAAAACCCCACGGCGAATGGTCTCCGTAGTGGCGGTTTTCCTCGCCGATGTCGAGGACGTGATGGGCGGTGGTAAACTCGTTCATCACGCCAATGGGATACTTGTTGGATGCGTAGGGCAATTGGCGGCGGTCGAGTACGCTGACGCAGGTGACGTTGTACCCCTCGACGCTGCAATCAATCCCGAGCCGCTCGTCGGGCCGAGTCTCTTTTTCGTCGTAGTGGATGTGCGTGTTGCCCGGATACCAGGCCGCCTCTTGGGGGCGATACCAGCGGCGCAGCGGAATCTCCAACTCGACGCGGCCTTTTTCGGGCAGTTCGACCGTGGTGCGATACGGCTCGTACTCCGTGCCGCGCTCGACCAGCACATCCGTGCGCCCCCGGCTACCGTTGACGGCAAATGCGCCATCGCAAAAGAAAAACGGCGTGCCCGGTCCGCGCTTCAGCATGGAGTTCGGCGGGTGGGAAAAGTGGCCCGTAGCCGTGAGTACGTGGACTTTGGCGTCGATCGCTTCGCCGGAGACCGCGTCGATAATCGCGCCGTGCAGGGTGCCCATAGCACCTCCTGTCAGTTGAGCGAATACGTTTCGTACGGAGCCGCGCAGGGATTGCCACGGCTGATGTGCATCCGGCCTTGATCGGCCTCAATCACCACCGAAAACACGCTCGCCCAAAAGCCGGTCTGCGGATGGTCGTTGACGTGGCGGCTTACATCCATGGCGCGGGTACGCGAGATCGGCACGGTCTTGTTGACGCGCTCTAAGGCGATGGCGGCAAAGCCGCGAATTTCGTCGCGGGCGGCCTCCCCAATCTGGTGGCCCAACGCGCGCGGCGAGCCACTGACTTCAATGTGGCGATAACGCGTATTCATAATTCTCAATTCCTAACTTGCAGGACGACCTTGCCGATATTGCGGTTTTGCCGCAGGATGTCTTGGGCGTCGGCCGCGCGCTCAATGGGCAACACGTCCTCTATCACCGCTTTCATGCGCCCGTCGACTAGCAGCGGCCAGAAGCGTTTTTTGAAGGCCGCGATAATCGCGGTTTTCTCCTCGTCCGAGCGGCTGCGCAAAACCGAGCCGATCAGCCGCAGCCGCTTCTTCTGTAGCTCCAAGAGATCAATCTGCGCCTCGGCACCAGTCAGAACGGCGATGATCACGAGGCGGCCACCGGACTTGAGCAGTTGCATATTGCGCGCCAAGTAGTTGGCCCCCGCAATGTCGAGGATCACGTCGACTCCGTCGGTGTGGGCGAGAACGCCCGCGGCAAAGTCCTGCTCCTTGTAATTAACTCCAAACTCCGCGCCGAGTGCTAGGCAGCGCGCCACCTTGGCGGCCGTGCCGGCGGTGACGATCGCCTTGGCCTCGGCGGCGCGGCACAGTTGCACTGCGGCCGTGCCGACGCCGCTACCGCCACCGTGGATGAGGGCCGTCTCGCCGGCGCACAAGCCCGCTTCGCGGAATAAATTGACAAAAGCAGTGAGAAAAACTTCGCAGATGGCCGCGCCCCACGTGAAGTCGCGCTCGGTGGGCAGGGGCAGCAAGTGGGTGGCGGGCACGGCCACGCGCTCGGCGTACCCGCCACCAGAGAGCAAACCGAGGACGCGGTCGCCGGGCTGCCACTGCGTTACAGCCGCGTCGACCGCAGTGACCACGCCGGCCATTTCCAAGCCCATGTAGGGAGACGCACCCGGGGGCGGCGGGTAGTTGCCGACGCGCTGGAGCAGGTCGGCGCGATTGACGGCCGTGGCGTGTATATCGACGAGAACCTCGCCCGGTCTACAGGTCGGGTCTGGGACCTCTTGCCAGCAGAGCGAGCGGTCCACGTCGTCAGCTACAACGATGGCTTTCATGGCCTATACTTTGACCTATCGAGCAGTAGGGCGCAAGTTTGACGAGACAAGAGACAGGCGTAAATTCTTAGGCCGCATTCAACAGAGACGCAGCCAACATGACCAACATTGAAATCAAAGCACATTACCCCGACGCCGAGCGCGCCGAAGAAAACCTCAACGCCCTCGGCGCGGGGCTAGCCGGAACCTTTCACCAAAAGGACACCTATTTCAACGTCGCCCAAGGGCGGCTCAAACTGCGCGAGCTGGGCGCCGACGAAGGGCATCTGATTTTCTACCACCGCGAGGACCTAACCGGCCCCAAGCGCAGCGACTACGAGCTTGCCAAAACCGAAGACCCAGATGGCCTGCGCAATATCCTCAGCAGCATCCACGGCATCTGGGTCGAAGTCGAAAAGACGCGCCAAGTCTGGCTGTGGGAAAACGTGCGCATCCACCTCGACGACGTAAAGGGCCTCGGCCAGTTCGTCGAGCTAGAGGCCGTGACTGAAGAAAAGGGCATTGAAGAGTCGCATCAGCGCGTCGAAGCCTTGATGCGGGCCCTGGAAATCACCAGCGACCAACTCGTCGAAGGCTCCTACGGAGATATTGTCGCCGCTGGAAGTTCTTAAACGGCGGCACACCCGCCCCAGCTCGACCCCGCGCAAAACGCGGAGTCGCCCCTTTCCCTACCCAAACAACCTCTCCACCTCGTCGCACAATAAGGCGGCTTGCTCTGCGCTCGCGCTCTCGGCGATGACCCGGACAATGGGTTCGGTATTGGAGGCGCGGAGGTGGATCCACGGACATTTGAGTTGCCCGCTCAGGTAGAGCTTGGAACCATCGCGCACTGGGTGGGTGTATGCTTGGGGGTAGCGGTGGTGTAGCGCGGCAAGGGCGGCCGCTAGCTGCTGTGGAGTACAAGTGATTTTGCGCTTGTCAATGGCGTAGTTGGGCAGCGCGGCGATCAGTCCTTCAAGCGATCGCCCGGCGCACGCCATCGCCTCCAGCATCAAAGCCAAGCCAAGGGCCGCATCGCGGCTAGGGCCGATTTGGGGGACGATGATGCCGCCGTTGCCCTCGCCGCCGATGACCGCTCTCTCAGCCATCATCTTCTCCACCACGTGAACCTCGCCGACCGCAGTGAGAAAAACCGGACAGTTGTGGGCAATGGCCGCGTCGGTGACGGCCTGTGAGGTGGAAAGGGTGGTGACGACCGGGCCGGGTTGCCGCGCCGCCACTGCTTGAACTGCCAGCGCCAGCGTGTAGTCTTCGCCCACGGGCGCACCACTCGCATTGACCAACGCGACGCGGTCAGCATCTGGGTCAATGGCAAAACCGATGGCACAGCCGTGGTCGCGCACGGCTTGGCCGAGCGGGCCGAGATTGGCCGCCACCGGCTCCGGGTCGTGGGCGAAATCGCCATCGGGCCGCGCGTTGATAAGCCTGGATTCGACGCCTAAGGCGTCCAGCAGGCTCGGAACCACCAAGGCCCCGGTGCCATTGCAAGGATCGACCGCCACCTTGAATCCGGCTTGGCGAATGGCGTCGACATCTACATAGTCGACGATTCGCTGCACGTGCCGCGCCACCACCGCGTCTGAGTCGATCGTTTCCAGCGCACCGGACGCAGCCCGGCGAAATTCGCCCGCGTGGAAAAGAGCCTCGACGCGCCCTCCCTCTTCCGCATTGAGAAAGACCCCATCGGCGCGCACCAGTTTGAGGCCGTTCCAAGGGGCCGGATTGTGGCTGGCCGTGATGATGATCGCGCCCTCGGCCCCAAGCGCAGCGATCATCAGCTTGGCTGCGGGCGTGGAGCACATGCCCAAATCGACGACGCGACAGCCCGTCTGGCGCAAAGCGGTGGCCGCCACTTGGGCAAAAGTCGCTCCAGAGGGGCGCGTGTCGCGAGCGAGGACGACGGTATCGCCCGGCGTCAGAGTGGAGCCAAAGGCTGAGGCAAAGCGACCGACGACCTCATCGGTGAGCGACTCGCCGACGAGACCGCGAATTCCAGAAATGCTGACGATGAGCGGAGCACTAGACATGAATTTTTCTTTCTCAGAGCTTTTCAACGACAATAGTAGCGTGGCGTTGAGCGCCTAATTGGCGAGCGGCATGGCCGCAATTGACCGCAATTTCCAACAGACCAGCACTGCCGATCAAGGCGAGCGGCGCCCCCGGCGCGACATCCTCGTACGTGCGGCACAGTTCCGCAAGCATATGATCCCCAAGGCGGATGCACAGCGCGGTGCCCCACGGCGCAATGTCGGCCGCCGCAATGTTGCTTACCAAGTTGCCAAATCCGTCGATGTGGACGATGTGGCCGGCGATGCGGTCCGCCGATTTACGAGGGGCGGATTCGGCCAAGCGCACTGGATCGGCCACCAGCGGGCCAACGTCGGCCAAGTCCAAATCGCGGCACAGGTGAGCAGCTAGCGGCGCGAAGAGGTCGCGGCCGTGGAAGGTGCTGCTGCGGTCGGGCTGGCCCAAGTCTCGTCGGGTGATTTCATGCACCCGGCTGTCGGCGCGGTCAAGGACGAAACTGAAGAGGCCGTTGTCCGGCCCGACCCACAAGTGCCCCCTACTGCGGAGGGCGAGAGGGCGTCTTCGCGTACCTACGCCGGGATCGACGACCGCTAAATGCACGGTGCCCAGCGGGAATTCGCCCGCGGCGTGGCGCAAAACAAAAGCAGCGGCCAGCACATCTTGGGGCGGAATCTGATGGGAGATATCCACGAGTTGGGCCTCCGGTGCGATGCCCAAGATGACCCCTTTCATCGCGCCGACGTAGTAGTCGCCCGCGCCAAAATCCGTCGTCAGCGTGACGATTGGGGCCGCGCGCCGCACGAGTTTATTCTGCATTTTACACGCTTCCCTTCCGCTTCTCAAGTATAGCGACAGATTCAATTTGTTGATAGCCAGCGGCTCGGGCCTTAGATTTGCCGCGCAATCCCATCCCCTACCCCTTGCAGCGAAAGGAAAGTCGCCATGGCCGTCAAAAGCCACATTGCAATCGCGCCCGGCCTCAAGGTCGCAGCGCAGATGTCCCCCGAGCCGAGCGAGGCGGAAATGGCCTTTGTGCGGCAGATGGGCGTAGAATACGCCGTGACTTGGATTGATCCGGCCAAGGCCAGCCCCGATTACTATCGCAGCCGTCGGGAGCACTTTGCCGGCGGTGGCATCCAGCTCTACGGCTTGGGCAATAGCAGCGTCCA
Organism: Candidatus Latescibacterota bacterium; assembly: GCA_965116045.1. GTDB lineage: Bacteria > Latescibacterota > UBA2968 > UBA8231 > UBA8231. The sequence goes on from OZ220478.1 coordinate 1,773,805, forward strand.
CAACGTGGATGCGATCACCCTCAACTTGCCCGAGCGCGACGCGAAAGTTGCCGAGTACAAGGCGCACATCCGCAATTTGGGCCAAGCCGACATTCCCTACACGACCTACGCCCACATGGCCAACAGCGTGTGGAGCACACCGCCGGAGCACACCCGCGGCGGCGCGAAGGCGCGGGCCTTTGACCTAGCGCGGCTCGCCGAGGCGGCCGGCGGCGGTTTTACCGGCGCGGGACTGACGCATGGCCGCGAATACAGCGAAGAAGAATTGTGGGACAACTTCGCCTCCTTTGCGCGGGAGATCGCGCCGGTCGCCGAGGAAGCTGGCGTCCGCATTGGCATTCACCCGGACGACCCGCCCGGGGTGCTGTTGGGCGGAGTGCCGCGGCCCATTTTTAGCAGCTTTGACGGCTACCAACGCGCCCTCGAAATCGCCGACAGCCCCAACGTAGGCATGTGCTTGTGCATCGGCTGCTGGCTGGAGGGAGGCGAGGCCATGGGCCGCGACGTGGTGGAGACGATCCGCTACTTCGGCGGGCAGGGGAAAATTTTTAAGGTCCACTACCGCAACGTCGACAAGCCGCTGCCGCACTTTGTCGAGACCTTTGTTGACGACGGATACTTCGACATGTATCAGGCCATGCGTGCGCTGGCCGAGGTCGGATACGACGGCACCTTGATCCCGGATCACATCCCGCAGATAGGCGACGACGGGCGGCTGGGCACGGCTTATACGCTGGCGTACATGCGCGCCTTGCAAAAGAGAGCAGAAGAAGAAAGGAGCTAGACATGCTGAGCCAAGAACAAATCGCACACTATCGCGCCCAGGGCTATCTCAAGGTCCCCCAACTCTTCACGCCCAAGGAAACCGAAGAGCTGGCCTCGGAGATGGTGCGCGTGATCGAACAGTGGGGACAGGAGACCATCGGCTGGGTCGGCCCTTGGCGCGATCGCTACCTCGACGAAGAAGAGCGGCTCAACACGCGGGCGGTTTTCATGCACAATCCGCACTTCTACTCGGCCGCTTGGGGCCGCGTCATTTTCCACGAGGCTATGATCGCCGGCGTCCAGCAACTCATCGACGGCCCGGTGCAGTGGCACCACACGGTCCTACACGCCAAGCCGCCGGAGAAAGGCACGCCCTTTCCCATGCACCAAGACTATCCATTCTACCCCCATGATGGCCCGGATTTCGTGGACTGTTTGTTGCACTTAGACGACACGCCGCTGGAGAGCGGAGCACTGATGGTCGTGCCGGGCAGCCACAAGCGGGGGCCGCTAGAGCACGTCTTAGGCCCGGAAACAGCCCCGCACCTGCCGCCGGCGCAGTACCATCCCGATCACCTCGACAGCGTGGCCGTGCCAGCCGAGCGCGGCGACATGATCTTCTTCAGCTACCAGACGATCCACTGGTCGGATTGCAACCGCACAGATTCTTGGCGCAAATCCGTGCGCTTTGGCTATCACAGCACGGCACTGCGGCCGGTGGGGCGAGCCGCAGACAACCCGCATCGCATCGACCCAGACAACGTGTTGGATCGCAGCAACAACATCGTCGTGGCCGGATTTCGGGACAACGACTTGGAGCCAGCGGCCAGCTAAGCCGGCCCTGCGGAAGATTATAATGCTAAAAAAAGACGCGCGTGAAGTTGGCCTGATGCCCGAGGCCAACGATGCCCTCGGCGACCGCGCCGAACTGCGGCGAAGGCTAGACGAACAAGGGTATCTCTTTTTGCGGCAGATCATGGCCAAAGACAAACTGCTATCCCTGCGGCGGGAGATGACCGAGGTGTTGCTGGAAGCTGGGTGGTTGGTCGCCGGCACGGATCCCATGGACGGCATTGCGCGGATCGGCGCACAGTGTACCGAAGGCGATCCCGAATACGCCGAGGTGTATCACCGGGTGTACCGCTTGGAGGCCTTCCACCAAGCCGGACATTGGCCGGAAGTCTTGGCAGTGATGGAGCAGGTTATCGACGGCCCGGTGCTACCGCATCCCCAAAAAATCGCCCGGCTGTGGTTTCCCCAGTACACCGAGCACACCACGCCCAAGCACCAAGATTTTGTCCACTTCCAAGGCAGTTTCAACACCTATACTTTCTGGGCCCCCGTGGGCGATTGCCCGCTGGAACTGGGCGGCTTGGCGGTGCTGCCCGGGTCGCACAAAATCGGCGAGGTGCGGGAGCACCACTTCTCATTGGGGGCCGGTGGCTTGGCCGTAGATGAATCCGAGCTGACCGGACGCTGGCTCAGCGCAAATTACGAAGCCGGGGACGCGCTGATCTTTCCGAGCCTGACCGTCCACCAAGCTCTGCCCAACTACGCGGAAGATCGACTGCGTATTTCGCTCGACAACCGCTATCAGGCACCGGGCGAGCCGATTGCGCGGCACATGCTGGATCCGCACCTAATCGGCGGCACCGACTTTAACTGGGACGCTTGTTACGCGGGCTGGCAAAGCGAATCATTGCAGTATTACTGGCAGGCTCTCGACCTAGACGTGGTTCCGCAGTCGTCCCGCTGGGGGGATCAAGGGTTTGCCGAGGCCCTGTCCTTAGCGCACGACGGCGACGAGCGGGCCTTGTATCAGTTGCGACGCATTGCGCGGCGCGATCCCGAGTCCGAGCGCGGTCAGCAAGCTCTCCAACTCCTACACGAGGTGAATGTATGAAAGCCATCATGGTCATGTTCGACTCGCTCAACCGGCACATGTTGCCGCCCTACGGCTGCGATTGGACGCACGCGCCCAATTTTCAGCGGCTCGCCGAGCGGTCACTCACTTTCGACACCAGCTACGTCTGCTCCATGCCGTGTATGCCCGCTCGCCGCGACTTGCACACCGGGCGGCCCAACTTCCTCCACCGCTCTTGGGGGCCGCTCGAGCCGTTTGACGACTCCGTCCCGCGAATGCTGCGCGACGCCAGCGTCTCGTCGCACCTCATCAGCGACCACTACCACTACTGGGAGAGCGGCGGGGCCACCTACCACACCCAGTACAACACTTGGCAGTTCTTCCGCGGCCAAGAGGGCGATCCGTGGATCGGCCAAGTCGCCGACCCGCCGCCGGTAGAGGCGCACGGGAGCAATGCGGGCCGCAGCATGTGGCATCGCCAAGACCGCGTCAACCGGCAGTACATGCGCCGCGAAGAAGACCAGCCCCAAGCGCAGACTTTTAAGGCCGGCGTCGAGTTCATCCGCCGCAACCACGCAGCCGACAATTGGTTTTTGCAGATCGAAACCTTTGATCCGCACGAGCCGTTTTTCACCCAGCGCCAATACCAAGATCTCTACCCAGCGCTTTTTAAGAACCGCTCGTCCGCGCTATTCGACTGGCCGGCCTACGGCCCGGTCGCCGAAGAGCAAGCCCTCGTCGATCAATGCCGGGGCCACTACGCATCGCTTTTGAGCATGTGCGACGCTCGCCTCGGCGACATCCTCGACGAGATGGACCGCCTCGCGCTGTGGGACGATACCATGCTCATCGTGTGGACCGACCACGGCTTCCTGCTCAGCGAGCACGACCTGTGGGCCAAGGTGCAGATGCCTTGGTACCGCGAATTGTCCAATACGCCGTTCTTCGTCTGGGATCCGCGCTGCGGCCAAGCGGGCCAGCGGCGGCAGAGCTTGGTACAGCCGTCGATCGACTTGGGGCCGACCTTGCTGGACCTCTTCGGGATGGAGCCGACCGCCGACATGCTGGGCCAGAGCCTGCGCGAAGCCTGCGCGAGCGACGCCCCGGTGCGCGAGGCCGCGATTTTCGGCAATCACGGCGGGCAGGTGAATGTCACCGACGGCCACTACGTGTACATGCGCGCCCCGGCCCGGCCCGACAACCAGCCTTTGTACAACTACACGCTCATGCCCTCGCACATGCGCGACTTATTCTCCGTCGATGAATTCGCCAACGTGGAACTCGCCGAGCCGTTTGGTTTTAGCAAGGGCTGCCGGCTGCTGCGAACGCAAGGACACACGCGGAGCAAGCAGCACGAGTACGGGACCTTGCTCTTCGACTTAGAGCGAGACCCGCGCCAAGAAAACCCGCTCTCTGACGCGGCGTTAGAGCAGCGAATGCAGGGGCTGTTGCGCACGCAGATGGAAGCGTGCGAAGCTCCGTTGGAGCAGTACCAACGCTTGGGCTTATAGCACACCCCACAATGCCTAACATCAGCAGAACAAAAAGGCTATCCGCAAGGTGATCTACGAGACTCTACAAGGCTTTGCCGACGCGGTGCAAGCTAAAATGACGCAAGTTGTCGCGGGCGAGCCGGAAGACCAACTGCGTGGCCCCTTTGAGACCTTTATGGATGAGGCGGGGTGCGCGATTGGCTGGAATATCGTCTGCACCGGCGAAACGCCCCTACCCAATCGTCTTGGTCGCCCAGATTACGCCATTCATCGCAACCAACTGCTCGCCGGCTATGTCGAACTCAAAGCTCCCGGCGTAGGCGCGACAGCCACCCGTTTCAGAGGCCGCAACCGCGATCAGTTCAAGCGGTTCTCAGCTATTCCCAACATGATCTATACCGACGGCAACGAGTGGATTCTTTACCGCGACGGCAAACCGGTGCGGGGTTGCCGTATGTTTGGCGATGTTGCCGCCAACGGCCGGGAGGCCGTTATTCCGCAAAACTCCTGTGATGTCGAAGATCTCTTGCGCGACTTCCTCTTGTGGGAGCCTATCATCCCCACCAACCGCAACGGCAAAATCGACCTCAAAGGCTTTGCCGCGCTGCTGGCCCCCCTGTGCCGCATGTTGCGCGACGACGTGACGGACGCACTCAAAGATCTCCATTCGCCCCTAGCACAACTTGCCGGAGACTGGCGACAACTGCTCTTTCCAGACGCTTCGGATGCACAATTCGCGGATGCGTATGCCCAGACCGTTGCCTTCGCTCTGCTGTTGGGTCGCAGCGAGGGGGCTGACCCGCTCGCGCTCGAAAGCGCGGTGCAGGCTCTCGACGTCCAGCACAACCTGCTGTCGCGGGCCGTGCAAATTCTGACTGATCCCAAGGCCCGCACTGACATCACCGCTTCCCTCGACTTACTGCTGCGCGTCATTGCCATCGTGCCACCCGCCACGCTCACCGACCCTGAAGATCCATGGCTCTATTTCTACGAAGACTTCCTCGCCGAGTACGATCCCAAACTGCGTCGGGACGCTGGAGCCTACTACACTCCGGTGGAGGTCGTCCACGCCCAAGTGCGCCTAATTGACGACTTACTCGTCCATCAACTCGGCAAGCCGCTCGGTTTTGCCGACCCCGGCGTCGTCACGCTCGATCCTGCAGTCGGAACCGGGACCTATTTACTCGGCGTCATTGAACACGCCCTCGGCCGGATCGAAACCGAGCAAGGCCCGGGGGCCGTGGCCGGTCGGGCCGAGACGCTAGCTGAAAATCTCTACGGCTTTGAACAAATGGTCGGTCCGTACGCCGTAAGCGAGCTGCGCGTCAGCCAAGCACTGCGCGACCGCGGGGGCCAGCTACCCGCAGACGGCCTACGCATCTATTTGACCGACACGCTCGAAAGCCCCCACGCCGAACCGCCCAACTTAGGATTCTTCCTGCGCCCTATTGCCGAACAACGAGTCAAGGCACTCCAAGTCAAAAGTGAAGTACCAGTCATCGTCTGTCTCGGCAATCCGCCCTATGATCGCCATGAAGCTGCCACTCCGACCAACGGAGACCGCACCGGCTCTTGGGTGCGTTGGGGGGCAAACGGGAAGGGCGAGGATGCCATCCTCCGCACCTTCCTCGATCCGGTCCTCGCCGCTGGACACGGCGTCCACCTCAAGAATCTCTATAATCTCTACGTCTATTTCTGGCGTTGGGCTTTGTGGAAGGTCTTTGAGCACGAGACGGCTCACGGTCCGGGGATAGTCAGTTTTATTACTGCGTCGAGTTATCTCGATGGCGACGCCTTTTGCGGGATGCGCGAGCATGTGCGTCGGCAGTGCGACGAGGTTTGGATCCTCGACCTCGGCGGCGAGGGACGCGGTACGCGCCAAGACGACAATATCTTTGCGATTCAAACGCCCGTGGCCATTGCCGTGGCATTTCGCGCCAAGAAGGCGCAACCGGACCGACCCGCCGCTGTTCATTACACTCGCGTCGCAGGTCCACGCCGAGAAAAACTCGCTGCGCTGGACACTATTGATCGCTTAGGGAATGTGAAGTGGCAGGAATGTTCAAACGACTGGCAGGCGCCATTTCGTCCGGTGGGGCAAGGAGCTTACTTCGGCTGGCCGTTGCTCACCAATCTCATGCCGTGGCAGCATTCGGGTGTGCAGTTCAAGCGGACATGGCCAATTGCACCGGACGAGATGACGCTAGAACAGCGCTGGCACCGGCTGTTAAGTGCCAAAGATCGCGCCAAGGCGTTCCGCGAGACCGGAGACCGCACCATCAATGGGACCTATCGCATCGCCCTAACCCGGTCGAGCGACTCGACGCCGATTTCCAAACTACCGAACAACACTTCCCTTCCCGAAGTCCAAAGATACGCCTATCGCTCTTTTGACCGTCAGTACATCATCGCGGACGGTCGCTTGATGTCCCGCCCGCGCCCGGACCTATGGCGCGTCCACAGCGAGCGGCAGGTGTACTTGACGACGCTGCTGAACGCCCCCTTAGACCGCGGTCCAGCGGCAACCGCCTGTGCCCTCATTCCCGATCTACATCACTTTTCAGGGCGTGGCGCAAAAGACACCATTCCCCTCTACCGCACCGCCGATGCCTCTCAGGCGAACATTACCCCCGGCCTGCTCAAAATTTTCGGTGCGGAATACAAGCGCAAAGTCACACCCGAAAATTTCCTCGCCTATCTCTACGGAGTGTTGGCGCAGCCGGCCTTCACAGAACGATTTGAGCAAGAACTAGAAACGCGCAAACTGTGCGTACCCATTACAAAGGATGCGGCACTATTTGAGAAAGTCTGTAAGACAGGAGCGCGGCTGCTGTGGCTGCACACCTATGGCGAGCGTTTTGCTCCCAAAGGACAGATAGGCCATCGCATTCCGCCCGGTGCGGCCAAATGCACCAAAGCAGTTCCCAGTGATGCTGAAGGCTACCCCGAAAAGTTCGTTTACGACGCAGCGACCCAGACACTCCACATCGGCGCTGGTGCGTTTGCTCCCGTCGCACCCGAAGTGTATAAATTTGAAGTCTCCGGCCTCAAAGTCGTGCCGTCTTGGCTCAAGTATCGCATGAAGCGAGGGGCCGGCCGGAAATCGTCGCCCCTTGACGACATCCGGCCCATCGCTTGGATCAGCCAGTTTATCACCGAACTACTCGAATTGCTCTGGGTTCTGGAGGAAACGGTAAAGTGCTATCCCGAACAGGAGAAGTTGCTCGAAGCCGTCGTCGCCAGCGACTGCTTCCAAACCGCCGAAATACCACCCGCCCCAGACGAAATACACAAGCCGCCCAAGCCGCCCAAGAAACATGAGTTATTTGACTCAAATGACGGCAGCTAAAGGACCGCGATAACACGACACAATCCAATCATCCACAACGAGGAACTTGTCAATGAATAGTCCAGCGCAAAAAGCCATCGTCATCGGCATGGACGGAGCCGCCATGGAGTTGGTGCAACACATGGTGGACCAAGGGCACATGCCCCACTTAGGTCAGCTCATGGCGCAGGGTGTCAAGCGGCCCATGATCGGCGTCTTTCCAACGCTGACGCCCCCCGGCTGGACGGCCACTTCGACCGGAGCTTGGGCGGGAACCCATCAGGTCATGGACTTCAACATCCGCAAACTCGGCGGGCGTCTCGACGAGACCGTATGGGGCATCAACACCGAGCTTTCGCAAGCCGAGTACTTGTGGAACACGGTCGAGCGGGCTGGTAAAAAGCCAATTTTGGTCAAGTGGGAAATGTCCTGGCCGCCGACCGTGCAGACCGGCATCCAAGTCGAAGGCACCGGGCCGGGCGTGTCCAATGTGCATCAGATCACTGGATACCATCTCTTTGTCGGCGGCGGCTGGACGCCCCGGCCAATCGGCGGCCCGCGCGACCCTGAGACTTTGGACCCGAGCGCCCTGCAAAAGGTGCGCAACGTCGATCCAGTGGAGATCGTCCCAGCGGAGGGATGGCAAAATGCGCCCGCATCCGCGCTGCCGCCCAAAGAAGTGGTGCTAGTCATAGATCTGCTCAAGCGCGGTCGAGCGGACAGGCGTCGACAAGGCCGCGCAGGAAAGCCCAAGCGTTTCTACGGCCTGATATACGCCGCCGCCGACCAAGGCTACGACCGGCTGCTCATTTGCCGCAGCCGCCATGCGAGTGATCGCGTCGCCGAACTGGCGGTCGGTCAGTGGACCGCTTGGTGGCAGGACCGCTTTGAGATCGACAGCCAAACACTCGCCGGGTACGTGCGGATGAAGCTCGTCAGCCTGAGCGCAGCCGGCGATGTATTCGAGCTTTTTGTGCCGCAGATCTGGCCGGCGAGCGGTTACACCCAGCCAGAGGACGTGGCGCGGCAGATCGACGAAAACGTCGGCAATTTCCTGCAAAATCCAGCCCGCGACGCCTTGGGCGTAGTCGATGACGACACCTATTTCGAGCTGTTGGACTTCCACCACCAGCGGCTGGCCGAGGTGGCTGCTTACCTAACCAAGAGCAACGACTGGGACGTGCTGTTCATCGAGACCCACGCCTCGGATTACACCAGCCACTTCTTCCTCTCGCAAGCCGACGAGTGCAGTGGGGCCGACGCGCACACGCTGGCGCGCTGCCAAGCGGGCGTGGCCCAAACCTATGCTTCCATAGATGACATGATCGGCCGCGTCCTCGAGCTGGCCGATGACGACACCGTCGTCGCGGTCGTCTCCGACCACGGCGGCACCCCCAACCAGCACCAGCCGGTCGATATCGCCGAGGTGCTGGAACAGGCCGGCTTTTTGGTCTATGCAGACGCGGAAAAGAAGCAGATCGACTGGCAGCGGACGCGGGCGGCCCATGTGGGGCTGGTCCACATCTTCGTCAATCTCCGAGGACGCGAGCCTACGGGTATCGTCGATCCCAGCGACTACGAGCAAACGCGGCTCGACCTCATCGAAGCCCTCCACGCCTATCGCCATCCCCAGACCGGGCGCGGTCCTTTTGCCCTCGCGCTGACGCGGGAAGACGCCGAGATGGTCAATCTGGCGGGTGAACTCGTCGGCGATGTGGTCTATGCGCTGCGCCCCGAATACGACGGAGCGCACGGCAAGCAACTCCCCTCGGCCACGCTCGGCATCGGCGGGCAGCACTGCACGTTCGTGTTGGCTGGTGCTGGGGTAAAGCAAGGGCTGGCGCTTAGTCGGCAAGTGCGAGCGGTAGATGTCGCGCCGACCCTGTGCTACTTATTGGGCATTCCCATGCCCGCGCAGGTGGAGGGCGGCGTGATCTACGAGGCACTCGCCGACGCGGACTGGCATCTGCGATGAAGGCAGCCTACTACTGCGGCGACCGCACGGTCGCAATCGGCGCGTGCCAAGTACAATCCCCTCGCGCCGGTCAGGTGCGGATCGAGGTGGCCTATTGCGGAGTGTGCGGCACGGATATTCACATTTACCTAGGCCATCAGGACCGCCGGATCGACATGCCCCAAGTCATTGGACACGAGATGTCGGGGCGGATCGCCGAGGTCGGAGCGGGTGTCGCCGGCTGGACCGTGGGCGAGAAGGTGGTCGTGCGTCCCTTAGAGGCTTGCGGTGCCTGCGCGGCCTGCAACGCCAGCCATGGCCATATCTGCCAAAACCTAAACTTCATCGGCATCGACAGTCCGGGGGCCTTTCAGGGGTCGTGGACGGTCCCGGCCCATACACTGCACCGCCTGCCGGACGACCTGCCGATGACGCTAGGTGCGCTGGTCGAGCCGCTGGCGGTCGCCTGCCACGACGTGCGCTTAGGCGAGGTGGTGCCGGGCGAGAAGGTGGTGGTGATCGGCGGCGGGCCGATCGGCTTGCTCAATGCGCTGGTGGCGCGGCAAGCCGGGGCCGAGGTGCGGGTGGCTGAGGTCAATGCCTATCGGCTGCAAGCAGCGCACGCGCTGGGGCTGGAGACGGTTCATCCGCTCAAGGAGGACTTGGTCGCCTACGTCGAATCCTGGACCGATGGCGCGGGGGCCGATGCAGTATTTGAGGTCTCCGGCTCGTCGGCTGGAGCCGAGGTGATGACTAGGCTCGCCAAGGTCCGCGGGCGGATCGTGGTAGTGGCGATTTTCGCTGACGCTCCTAAAGTGGATCTCTTTCAGTTCTTCTGGCGCGAATTAAAAATGTGCGGCGTGCGCGTGTACGAGCCCGAGGACTACGACCGCGCCATCGAGCTCGCCGCCCGTGGCGCACTCCCGCTAAACGAGCTGATTACCGAGCACCTTCCCTTAGACGCGCTCCCCGACGCCTTTGCCCGACTAGCGGCGGGCACGGACGCAGTCAAAATTTTAATCGACACCCAAGGGGAATAATTTAGCATGAGCATCTTGGACCTTTTCAAGCTCGACGGCCAGACCGCCCTCGTCACCGGATGCCGCCGAGGCATCGGGCGCGGGTTTGCGCAAGCATTGGCCGAGGCGGGCGCGGATATCGTCGGCGTCAGCGCCTCACTCGAAGCAGGATCGGAAGTCAGCAAAGACATTGCCGAGCGCGGCAGGCGCTTCACAGGCTATGCCTGCGATTTCAGCGACCGAGCGGCCGTCCGCGCCTTCGTCGAGCAGGTCAACGCCGAAGTCGGCCCAATCGACATTCTCATCAACAACGCCGGTACGATTCGGCGTGCTCCGGCCGAGGAGCATGGAGACGACGATTGGGACCACGTCATCGAGGTCAACTTAAACGCCCAGTTCGTACTGGCGCGGGAATTCGGCAAGCAGATGCTGTCTCGCGGCCGGGGCAAGATCGTCTTTACCGCTTCCGTGCTGACCTTCCAAGGCGGAATCACCGTGCCGGGCTACGCCGCGGCCAAGGGCGGCATCGGGCAGTTGACCATGGCGCTGGCCAACGAATGGGCTGGTCGCGGAGTCAATGTCAACGCCATTGCCCCCGGCTATATCGCCACCGACAACAATCAAGCCCTGCGCGACGATCCCGGGCGCAACGAGCAGCTATTAGTGCGAATTCCTGCGGGCCGGTGGGGTACGCCGGACGACTTAAAAGGCGCGGTAGTGTGGCTGTCGTCGCGCGCCGCCGACTACGTGCATGGGGCTATCGCGATCGTCGATGGGGGGTGGATGGGCCGCTGAGATGGAGCAGATTATTGAGGAGTGCTACGATGAACTCAGAGCAGCTTGGCAAGATCACTTCGGACATTGAAGTAACCAATATATCGACTCATGGGATATGGCTTCTCGTCGGTGAACGAGAGTTCTTTCTGTCTTATGAGGATTTCCCTTGGTTCAAAGAAATTCCGATTGGGAGTATCCTCCAAGTTGAGCAGCCGACTCCCGGACACTTCTATTGGCCGGATTTGGACGTAGACCTGGGGGTAGAATCCATCGAGCACCCGGAAAGATTCCCATTCAAAGCCAAATCATCGCCGAAGCGCGAATAAAATCGCCCCACTAACCAAGACGTCCAAGCCTCTCAATCGAGTCCCATTCCAATCACAACGCATCTTTCCGCGAGGAGACCCCATGATCCGCATGGCGCAATACGGCACCAAGCACGGTCACGCCGCTGGTAAACTCAAGGCAATGCTCAGCAACCCCGAGGTCGAAGTCGTCGGCCTGTACGAACCCGACGCCGAGCGTCGCCAGCAAGTTGCCGACACCGAACCCTATCGACAGGTCCGCTTCTTGAACTGCGAGCAAGACCTGCTCGGCGATAGCTCCATTGTCGCCGTCGCCTCCGAAGGGCGCAACGACGAGAGTTTGGACCAGACCGAGCGCATCGTCCAAGCCGGCAAGCACGTGTGGTACGACAAGCCAGCCGGAGACGACTGGGCACAGTGGCAGCGAGTCGTCGCGCAGGCGCGAGCCGCCGACCTGCAAGTGCAAATGGGCTTTATGCTGCGCTATCATCCGGGCTTCAGCCAGATTGCCGAGTGGACGCGGTCGGGGTTTTTGGGCAACGTCTATTCAGTGCGCGCCCACATGTCCACCAACATCCCGGCGGCCGGGCGCGAAGTAGTCGCCGCCGGGCACCACGGCGGCATCTTCTACGATTTGGCCGGGCACATGCTCGACCAAGTGGTGTGGATGCTGGGACGGCCAGAGAAGGTGACGACCTTTCTCCGCAATGACACCGGCGGCGTCCCCGCATTTCAGGACAACACGCTCGGCGTCTTTGAATACGAGCGGGCCATGGCTTGGGTTGATATTGCGGCCATGGAACCGCAACCGATGGCGCGACGCTTTGAGGTCTATGGCGAGCGCGGCAGCGCGATTCTGCTCGAACCTTTTGAACCGGGCCACGCCATCCGGCTCTGTCTGACCGCAGCCGCCGACGGCTATGCGCGGGGCGAGCAGCTAGTGCCTTTTGCCGGAATTTCGCGGCAGGGACTCTACGAACTCGAATTGGCGTCTTTTCTAAGGGTACTCAAAGGCGAACGCGGCCCAGACCGCTCACTCGACCACGAACTCCTCGTGCAAGAGACCTTGCTGCGCGGGACCGGGCTTATCGCGGATTGAGCCATGCTTCGGCAATCACGCGCTTGATCGGCGGAATCGCTAGCTGGAAATTGTGGCCGACCGGGCGCGGATGCGGAAACCACTTCCACAGCAAGGCACCCACGACGCGCGGCTCTGCGGCGACAGCGTCAAGCGCAGCGCGCATACAAGCCACTTGGACGGGCAGCGCACCCGCGCCATCCACCGGATACGCCCACGGCGCGAGCGGCGCTTGGTGCGACTGGTTGTAGCCCAATTCGGTAAAGAGGATAGCGCGGTTGTGCAACTCGCCAAAGGCCCGCAGTTCCCTCATGTGCTCTGCCCAGCCAGCGCGAATATCCTCGTCGTCGTAGCCCGGATCGTCGGTGAGCGGGAAATAAGCCTGGATGCCGATGACATCGAGCGCATCCCAAAAAGGTACTTGGCGGTAGTCAGTCCAATTAGCCGCATAGGTCAGGGGGGCGTCGGTGCGCTGGCGGACCGCGGCGATCAGCGTGCGCCATTCCGCCTCAAAGGTCAACATGCGGTCCAACTCAGTGCCAACGACAAAGCCGTCGGCCTCCCGGCAGATAGTCGCCAACAGTGCGATCCACTCCTGATAGTCCCGCCAAAACCGCTGCCAATCCTCGGCGCGGTCAAAGGCGATTTCTCCGCGCCAAGAGAAGGGCGAGCGCCAATAGGCGATGTGGGGCTTGATGCAAATGCGCAATCCCAAGCGATGGGCCTCGCGGATGGGGCGGACGATATGGGCCGGCGGGTCGGCTGGATCAATGGCTGGCCAGCGGAGGGTCCCGTCGGCGCGGATGCTGGCGTAGGGATGAATCGCCACCCAGTTAGCACCGACCGCGCGAATAGCTTTTAGCGTCGGCACGATGGCGTCATGGCCCCAGTCGCGGCCAAGGCCGTGCGTGGAGATGGTGATGCCGCGGACGTCGGTGGTCTCGGCCAAGGCCAATCCGGCGCAGATGAAGACGAGGACGAGGGCGTTGCGATAATAGGCCATACGCAAGGATTGAATATAGAGAACCGCTAGACAGGGAGACAGCACCATGCGTCCAAACATACTCTGGATTTGCACCGACCAACAGCGCTACGATACAATCGGGGCGCTGGGCAATGAGCACATCCGCACACCGCACATCGACCGCCTAGTCGGCGAAGGCACCGCGTTCACCCACGCCTTCTGCCAAAGCCCAATCTGCACCCCCAGCCGCGCCAGTTTTCTCACTGGCATGTATCCGAGCAGCGTCCACGGCTGTGCCAATGGCAATGCCTACTGGGCTGGCGCGGCTCCCTTGGTCACCAAGCTATTGGCCGACGCGGCGTCCTACGACTGCGGACTGGCCGGCAAGCTGCACCTAGCCGGTGCCCACGGCCGGATCGAGCCGCGCGGCGACGACGGCTATCGCGTCTTCCACTGGAGCCACGACTCGCGCGACCAGTGGGCCGAAGGCCACGCGTACGCCGATTGGGTCCGCAGCCAAAGCCGCGGCCGCACCTTAGCCGAACTGCGCGAGGACCCGGCCCAGTTGCCGCCCGCGCTGCACCAGACCACTTGGTGTGCGGACAAGGCCATTGAGTTTATGCGCGAGGAGCGCACCACGCCTTGGCTGATGAGCGTCAACATGTTCGACCCACACGCGCCCTTCGACCCGCCGCAAGAGTATTTGGATCGCTACGATCCAGCGGCACTGCCCGATCCGCTGTGGAGCGCAAAGGACCGCCAAGCCCACGATAAACTGGGACCGGTAGATGGCACCGCATCCATTAGCTTGGCTCAAGCGAAGGAAGTCATGGCGGCGTATTACGCGATGATCGAGCTGATCGACGACAATGTGGGACGCATGATCCAAGCCCTTGAAGAAAGCGGCCAGCGCGAGAATACCCTGGTGATTTTCACTTCGGATCACGGCGAGCTATTGGGTGACCACCAACTCGTGGGCAAGGGGTGTCGGTTTTACGAGTGCTTGGTGCGGGTGCCATTGATCTGCTCTTGGCCGGGGCGAATACCGGAGGGCCGCGCCTGCGATGCGCTAGTCGAGCTGATGGACATTGCTCCGACTTTACTGGAACTAGCCGCAGTCCCCGCGCCCGAAAGAATGCAAGGGCGCTCGCTATGGCCGCTGCTGACCGGCCAAACCGAGACGCACCGCGCCTATGTCCGCAGCGAGTACTACCGCGCCTTAAACCCCGACGCCCCAGGCCGGGAGCATCTCCAAGGCACCTACGGCACGATGATCCGCGACCCGCGTTACAAACTGGTCTGCTATCACGACCGCGCCCAAGGCGAACTCTTCGACTTGGCGGAAGACCCCGGCGAGTTCGACAACCGCTGGGACGATCCCGCTTACGCAGACGTGCGCTTCGCGCTGCTAAAACAGAACTTCGACGCACTGGCCCAAGCCGTGGATATTGGCCCCAAGCAGGTCGCGCAGTTTTAGCGGGATACACAGTGGCCGTTGCCGACCAGAAAAAGGCTTATCTCTGCGGATTAGCCGCGGTGTTGCTATGGTCAACCGTGGCGTCGGCGTTCAAGATCGCCCTGCGCTATATGGACTACGCCGAACTGCTGTTCTGGGCTAGCTGCGCTTCGACCGGAGCGCTGGGGATACTGGTCGTCGCACAGGGAAAAGTAGGGCAAGTGCTCAGGAGCCAGCCGACTGACTACGCCCGCTCGCTGACGCTGGGCGCGTTGAATCCCCTGCTCTACTATCTGATCCTCTTCAAAGCCTACCAGTTGCTGCCCGCCCAAGAGGCGCAGGCACTCAATTACACTTGGGCACTCACCTTGGCTTGGCTGTCGATCCCGCTCTTGGGCCAGCGAATCGGCCAGCGCGATCTGACGGCCGGCCTGATCTGTTACGCTGGTGTGCTAGTCATCGCCACGCGCGGCGCAATCTGGACCTTGCGCTTTTCCGCTCCGCTCGGGGTGGCCTTGGCCCTAGGCAGCACCGTGGTGTGGGCCTTCTATTGGATCTACAACACGCGCGACCCGCACGATCCGGTGGTGCGGCTCTTTCTCAATTTTGCGCTGTCGCTGCCTCTGGTGTTGGGCTGTGTCCTGCTGATGGGACAGTGGCAAGTGCCGGCTTGGCCGGGTTTGCTGGGGGCGGCTTATATCGGCTTCTTTGAGATGGGGATCGCGTTCGTTCTATGGCAGTGGGCACTGCGCTACGCGGACAATACCGCCAAAGTCGGCAACCTGATCTTCATTGCCCCGTTCTGTTCCTTGCTGCTGATTCATTTCGTACTGGGGGAGGCCATTCGCGGGGCGACCCTAGCGGGGCTTGTGCTCATCGTCGCCGGCCTGCTCTATCAGCAAAGGAGCGCAGGTAATACACAGGCATAATACATTGATTTCAGTTCAAATGGGAGGCACTTCCTGTATGCAGGAGATGCGCATTCCGGGGGCAATCATTGTGGGGACGGTCGCTTTAGATAAAATAGTATATAATTCCCTAAAAAAGCCGTAATTCATAACTTGGCCTGTGATACCAACCGCCTTAAATTCACAGTATCTACCCGCAAAAGTGCAAATGCAGGATATTGTCTTTACGGATGGCCCGTCCGCGCCGACGAGGTGAGACCAGAAACGCGCTCAAAAGGGGAGGAGAACTGGCCGCAGATCGAGCGGATATTGACCTAGCCCTCCACGCTGAATCCACCACAAACCATGAGCGAACCGATTACCCAAGCCCAAGACCACGACCGCCGCCTAGGACGACTCGAAGGCATCGCCGAACAACTCAACTACCGCTTGGACAGCCTTGAGCGCGGCCAGCGGTGGATTATCGGCATCCAGATCACCACGCTTATAGCCATAGGTAGCTTGTTGTTAAACATCCTCAGCAAGCTACCCGACTAAGCGAGAAAGGACGCCCTTTGCATGGCGAATCGCAAATGTTGGCTCCACTCAACGAGCAAGAGCGCAAGGGGATCGCGTTCGTTCTATGGCAGTGGGCACTGCGCTACGCGGCCAATACCGCCAAAGTCGGCAACCTGATCTTCATTGCCCCGTTCTGTTCCTTGCTGCTGATTCATTTCGTGCTGGGGGAGGCCATTCGCGGGGCGACTCTAGCGGGACTTGTGCTCATCGTCGCCGGCCTGCTCTATCAAAGGAAAACTACGTAGACAGGTCGTAACTGTTTTTCTTGTTACTTGCCGAAGAATATCGGCTTGGGGCTTTCGGCTCGGATTGGATTGCGCCGAGTTGCTTAGCTTTATCGGTAAGCCTCACTCCACCAGCCCATAACTCCCCCTACCAATTCGTATAGGACCCATCGTCGCGAAAGTAGCCGGTGGGCGGTCCGTAGTCCTGCGTTGACGCACTATCGAGCGCTGCCTCGTTGAATTCAATGCCAAGCCCCGGACCTTCGGGAGGCAAGAGGTAACCAGACTCAAACGGCACTTGCACCGGAAACTCGTCCGTGAGCGAAGACATCGGCGCACGTGGAAGTTCTTGGACGCCGACCAGTGGAGACGCTAAACACAGATGCAGACAGGCAGCCGTGGAAACCGGACCGAGCGGGTTGTGCGGCGCCAGATGGATGTAATGCGTCTCGCACCACCCGGCAATTTTGCGCGCCTCAGTCAACCCGCCAGCAATGCACAAGTCAACGCGGCAGTAATCCATCAGTTCCTCTTCAATGACTTCTCTGAACGTCCACTTGCTATCAAATTGTTCGCCGACAGCCAGCGGGACGGAGGTCTGTTGGCGCAGCCGCCGGAGGCTGGCGGGGTTTTCGCTGCGCAGTGGGTCTTCGATGAAAAACGGATTGTACGGCGCGATCCGGTTGCAAAAATCGAGGCTATCGGCCGGGTCGAGCCGGGTATGCACGTCAACTAATATGTGGACCTGATCGCCCAATGCCTGGCGCACGGCCTCCACCTGCTCAACGCCGTGTTGAATAGCGCGTCTGGGTTCAAATGTCCCCTTGTCTGCACCATCAGCCAAGCCCCAGCGGACGAACTTCCAGCCGGCCTCATGGGTTTGGCGGCAACTCGCAACGAGCGCGTCAACGGTGCCACCGCCGTTGTGTGGATAGCAGGCGACCTTGTCTCTGGTGCGTCCACCCAAAAGTTCGTACACAGGCACGTTGAGCACTTTCCCTTTGAGGTCCCAAAGTGCGATATCTACGGCACTCACCGCGGCCGATTGGACGACACCGCCGGGAAAGAAACCGCCGCGAAACATCACTTGCCACAAATGCTCAATTCGGAACGGATCTGCCCCGATGAGAAACGGTTCAAAAGAGCGGATGACTTCGGCTAAGGCGAGCGCACGCCGTCTCAATCCCCCTTCACCGAGGCCGTAGATGCCCGCATCGGTTTCTACTTTTACGAAAAAATAGCCGCTCGACCCAACAAAGGATTTGATCTTGGTGATTTTCATACATTCCCCCATTAATGTTTTGTCGCAATTCACGCCACCGGGAGACGAATCTAATCAAATGGCGTCCCAGCAACAGGGCGCGCTTTGCCCTCCATCTGGCGTTTGGTATGTTAAGCCGACGAATTTCACCAACGCGATTAAACGCGAGGAGGGCATTTTGGTCGTTCGCAATTGGCGCGACGTCACGCCCGTCGTCCGGCATGAATCCAAGATCTTTCGCTCCCAAGATGCCGCAGGACTCGACGAGCACGAAGCAGTACTCTTGGGATTTTCTGGCCTAACGCGGCATTGTCTGCAAGGCGGGCTAACAGGCGATTACCACCCCGGCCAAGGGCAGATGAAAGTTGACGGGGCGCTCTGCGAAGTGCGCGAGGGAGATGCCGTCCACATCTCCCCGAAGGTCAAGCATCAGCTTGCCAACACCGGGGACTATGGGGTCGAGCACTTGATCATCAGCGCCCAAGTTGCAGGCTAGACCTTGCCGCCAACTCCCCTGATTATGGACGTCGATACGGGCGTTGACGACGCCCTCGCCTTGCTTTTGGCCTTGGCCTCGCCCGAGGTCGAATTGGTCGGCGTCTCTACCGTAGCCGGCAATGTGCCGTTGTCGCGGACGACCGATAACACACTGCGCCTGTTGCAATGGGCGGGTCGCGCCGACGTTCCGGTGTACGCCGGTGCAGAGCGGCCTTTGGTGCGAGACGCGGTGGTCGCCGCCGACGTCCACGGCGCCACCGGGCTGGGCGCGGCCCAGTTGCCCGAGGTCCACACCGCGCCAGCGGGCGACGGGGTAGAATTTCTGCTGAACGCCTTGCAGACGCGGCCCGGCGAGCTGCTCCTCGTCGCCACCGGACCGTTGACCAACTTGGCGCGGGCCGAGGCCAAGGTGCCGGGCGTGCTGCGACAGGCGCGTCAAGTGGTGATTATGGGCGGGGCCGTGCGCCGGCCGGGCAATATCGCGCCAACGGCTGAGTTCAATTTCTACGCCGACCCCCACGCCGCACGCCAAGTCCTCGCGTCCGCAGCCGAACTGGTGCTGGTCGGACTAGACGCAACCGAGCAGGTCTGGCTCGCGCCGGCCACCTTGCAAGCCGGCACCGGGGCACACGCGGCGTTTTGCCTCGCCGCGTGCGAGCCCGTAATCGCCTTTCAGGCTGAGCACAGCGGATTGGCTGGAATGCACGTACACGATCCAGTGGCCTTGGGCGCGGCCCTGTGGCCGCAACTCTTTCGCACGCAGCAACTGTGGGTGGACGTGGAAACCGCCGGCGAGCTAACCGCCGGTCAGGTGGTAGTTGACCAGCGCACCTTGGCGAGCGACCGAGATCGGCTGGGGCGGCCGGTAACTTGTGCCGTAGGAGTGGATCAGGCGGGCTTCCTAGAACGATTCACCGAGCGGGTATTGGCTTGTTAGACGCCGTCTTGGCGGCCCCAAAAAAGCGGCAGCGGACACCACTGTTCGAGCGGGGCTGCGGCCGCTGGCAGGGGCAACACGAGCGAGGGCCGCAGGGGGCCGCAGAGCAGGCGCATGGCCGTGAGCGCGTCCATCTGTAGCGCGGGCGCGGCCTCGGTGCGCACGCACTGGGCGTCGTTGCCGCGCACCTCCAGCACAACCCGACCGCATCCCGCAATCTCCACGACGACGGCCCCAGCCATCAGCGGCACCAGCGCGGCGCGCGTCTTGAGCAAAGCGTCGAGCGTCGTCGCCCAATCGAAAATCTGCCAATTGCCCGAACTCGATGCGCTCACGCCTTCGCCGAGCCGGGCCAACTTGGGCAGGAGGCGGCTCCAAGGCGGCAACTCAAAGCTGGTATTCCCGTAGCGTTGCACCCAAGCAGCGGCTAGGTCCAGCTCTGGCTCGCCTTCATTGACGGCTAACAATTCGGTGACGCACGTCCGGTCGGCTTGGGCGACGAGGTAGCCAATCATGCGGCCATCGCGCGAGCGGGCCACGTAGGGCTGGTGGCCCCAACTCAGGAGCAGGTCGTAGAAGCGATGCCGAGCGCGCACCCCGCGAAACGGCTGGGCGTCGTGCAAGCCAATCGCGCCTTGCAGATGAGCGCGATCGGCGCGTCCGAGCGGGCGAAAGTCGATCCCGAAATCGGTGGCCCCAAAGGCGTGGCGCACATTGGTTTGGCTCAGCGCGAGCCGGTAGGACACGCCGCATTTCTCGTAGCCAAAATAGCCGTAGCGCTGGCGCTGCCCCCCTAACCAAGACAGGTGAAAACCCTCGGTGGGCGCGACTTGGACGCAATGGGCCATGAGTTGCTGCATGTAGCCGCGGCCGCGGGCGTGTGGATGGCAGGAGACGCCGCCGATGCCAGCCACCCGCAGCGTCGCACCGCCCCAGCGGCAAGCGAGGGGGAACAACCCGACGATGGCGCGAATGCGACCGCTTTCGCGCAGGGCAAAGTTCCAACTCATCTCCTCTTCCCCGCGCCGATACAAGACCGGCAAAATGGCCTCAAAATCTCGGGGCGGTGCTTTGCCAAAGGCGAGGTTGAGGACGTCGAGGGCCTCGTCAAAATCCGCGGCGCACAGCCGGCTGATGGCCGTGGACACGACGCTTAGGCCGTCGGCTGGAGGCGATCGGCAAACTTCCGGCGGAACGCCTGCATTTTGGGATCGATAACGAGCGCGCAGTAGGGCTGGTTGGGATTGAGCCGATAGTAGTTCTGGTGGTAATCCTCGGCCGGCCAAAAGGCACTGGCCGGCGCGATCTCGGTTACAATCGGATCGGCCCACAGGTCGCTCGCGTCCGCCACAGCCTTGGCAGCGACAGCCGCTGCTTGCTGCTCGGGGCTGTGGTGGAAAATCACCGAGCGGTACTGGGTGCCGCGGTCCGCGCCTTGGCGGTTGAGCGTGGTGGGATCGTGTGTGCGCCAGAAGATGTAGAGCACGTCGTCAAAGCTAATAGTCTCGGGGTCGAATTGCAGTTGTACGACCTCGGCGTGCCCCGTCTGGCCGCTGCAAACGGCTTCGTACGTGGGATGCTCCAACGCGCCACCCATATAGCCGGAGACCGCGCTGGCAACGCCGCGCAGATCTTGGTACACGGCTTCGACGCACCAGAAGCAACCCGCACCCAAAGTGGCAGTTTCCAAACTCATTTTGCGTCCTCCAGCCACTGCTTGTATTGCCGCCACGTGCCGCCCTTGGGCTGCGCTGTTAGGGCGTGATGGACCTGCTCGTGGGCCCGGTGATTGTCCGCTAGGAGGCGGTCGAGGCCGCGGCCTTGGGCCCGGTGAATGAACCAGAAAACTAGCGCGAAGAAAATCAGGTACAACCCTTTGCCAAAGTATTCCATCGCATCCTCCAAATAACTTTAAGGTAGGCACCGCAGCGCACCCCGGCAACGCGCCCCGCTTGACCGGTGCAGACAGTCGCTTACCTTGAAACGCAGAAAGGAGACAACGCATGTTGTACAGAGCATTTGGCCGGACGGGCTGGCAGGTCTCGGCCAGCGGATTGGGAACCTGGAACATCGGCAACCAATGGGGGCCTATCGACGAGACCACCGCTTGGGATACCGTGCGGACGGCCTTTGACTGCGGCGTCAATCTCTTCGACGCGGCCGAGTCCTACGGCACGCCCAACGGGCTGTCGGAGGAGCGGTTGGGACGCGCCTTGGCCGGCATCCGCCACCAAGTTTTCGTCGTCAGCAAAATCGGCAATTGGGGAGCGCGCACCGGGCAGGGCGTGCCCAAAACCACGGTCGATATGATCCGCCTGTGCGCCCACGCCTCCCTGCACCGGCTGCGCACAGACTGGCACGACGTGCTGCTGTGCCACGAAGGCAACATCGCCGACCCGTCGATCTACTTGGATGCCTTTGCCGCGCTGGTCGAAGAAGGGCGGCTGCGGGCCTTTGGCATTTCGACCGATAGCCTAGCGGTGCTCCAGCGCTTTAACGCCCGCGGCAACTGCGCGGTGGTGGAGATAGACTATTCGCTGGTCAACCGCCAAGCCGAAGCCGAACTCTTGCCCTATTGCCAAGAGCACGGCATTGCCGTGTTGGTGCGGGGGCCGCTGGCCAAGGGGCTTTTGTCGGGCCGCTACGCAAAAGAGTCGGTTTTTACCGACGAAGTGCGGCAGTCCTTCAACGCCGGCGAGAAACAACGCGCCCAATTCGAAGCCCAGCTAGCCCAAGTCGAGCGCCTTGCCGCGACCGTCGCGCCCGGCGCGGCCATGGTGGAAAAAGCGCTCCAGTACGTCATTTCCCACCCGGCCGCGCCAGTGGCCATTCCCGGGGCCAAATCAGCGGCCCAAGCCCGCGCCAACGCCGCGGCCGGCGCACAGCTTTTGCCCGACGACGAAATAGCGCGGTTGCGAAAAATTTGCACTACCCACGCAAGGAGGAGAATCCCATGACCTTAGTAGGCAGCGGAGCATTCACCTATGCAGTGCAGCAGGACTGGTTTGAGTTGCCGGCGGGCTGGCGCTTTGGCTGGGTTCCAGCGGTCGCTTGCGATTCCGAGGATCGGGTCTATGTGTACAGCCGCAGCGAGCGTCCCATGATTGTCTTCGACCGCGAGGGGCACTTCGTCGCCTCGTGGGGCGAAGAGGTGCTCAAGGACGCCCACGGCATCTTTATCGACGACCGCGACCAAATCTGGTGCGTCGAGCGCGAAACCCACTGCGTCCACAAGTTTACCCGCGACGGCGAACTGCTGCTGACGCTGGGAACGCCAGGCCAAGAAGGCGCAGCGGGCCAACCCTTCCGGCTCCCCACCGACTTGGCACTCGACGCCGACGGCTATATCTACGTGTCCGACGGCTACGGCAACGCCTGCATCCACAAGTATTCACCCGACGGCGAATTCATCAAGACATGGGGCCGTCCCGGCACCGGCCGAGGAGAATTTGATCTGCCCCACTGCGTGCGCTTTGACCAGCGCGGCCGGCTGTTGGTGGCCGACCGCGCCAACAACCGCATCCAGTTCTTCGACACCGACGGCCATTATCTAGAGGAATGGGGTGGCTTTCACCATCCCGATACGATCTTTCTCGACGGCGATACGGTTTATGTGGCAGAACTCGATCAGCGGGTGAGCATTCTCAACCTCGACGGCGAATGGCTCGCGCAGTGGGGGTCGGGCGAGCGCATTGACGCACCGGGAGAATTCCTCGGCTGCCCTCACGGCATCTGGATGGATTCTCGCGGCGACCTCTACGTGGGGGAAGTGCAAACCGACCACCGCATCCAGAAGTTCGCCCGGCAACCTTAAGGCCGGGGGCAGCGGGCACTAGCACCGGAATTTCAAATCGCTTTTAAGGAGACCAATATGAACAAAGCCTTGCTGCATTTAACTGCTTTAGCGACGTTGGCAGCCTCCGCTTTAGACGCCCAAATGCCGCACGTCGGCGATCCGGCTCCTGATTTCCGCTTAGATCGCGTTGACGGCGGCCAAGCAACTCTAAGCGACTTCGAGGGGCAAGTCGTGCTGATTTTCTTTTTAGGCTATGGCTGACCGGCCTGTCTCTCGCGTGCCGAGAGCTTTGAAGAATTGTGGCAGGAATTTGCCGCCGAGGCCGGCGAGCGCTTTACCGCCCTAGGGGCGGATGTGTGGGACGGCACCGCGCAACAAGTACACGCCCGCTGGCGCTTGGGCCAAGGCGTGACCATGCCCCTCTTGCTGAACGCCAGCCAAATGGCGAGCGATTACGGACAATCCTATCAGACTTTTACCATCATCGACCACGAGGGCCTCATCCGCTTCAAGACCCGTTCCTTAATTCCCATGGACGAACTCCGCGCCGAGGTCCTGCTGGCGCTGGCCGACATACCGCCCATTGCGGCGGCAGTGGAAACGGCGGTGGAAACGGCCGCTCAGGCGTCCGCCCCCCAAGCATTCGCCTTAGAGCAGAACGCGCCCAATCCGTTCAACGGCGAGACGGTGATCCGCTTCGCCCTGCCGCAGCCGAGCCAAGTCGAGCTGGCGATCTACAACCTGCTCGGCCAGCGAGTGGCCGTGCTCGTGCAGGGGCCTAGCGCGGCCGGGACCTTCTCGGTGCGCTGGGACGGCCGCGATCGAGCGGGACGAGCGGTAACTAGCGGCGTGTACCTCTACCAGTTGCGCGCCGGCGAGCACACCCAAGTCCGCAAGCTGCTGCTGCTCCAGTGAGATCAGAAGAAGCGGTTGAGCAGCCGGACTTCGACGCCCTTAAAACCTAGTACCTCATAGCAAATACCCGCCGTGCAGGCTAGCCCCGAGCGGCGCTGGCCGGCGAAAATATTGACGATGTGCTTCTCGCTAATGTCGGCACTCACGTTGAGGCCCCGCCACCAAGTGATGCCAGAGGAATCGGCCCCGGTTTCCAACTCGTCGGAGGTGCGCTGCGTCTGCACCGCGACCGAGAGGTGCGGGGCGCGGTGAATCGCTAGGGCATAGTATTGATTAGTGTAGGGAAGTGCCAAGTCGCCAAACCGCCGATCGACGTCTTGAAATTGCGCGTCGAACTCGAAGGTATAGGCCCCTTCTGGCGACCACGCCCAATACGCGCCCAAAAGGCGGCTTTTGTCGTCGAGGAGAATCTGATTGTGGCTGAAGTCGGCAAAAAGCTGCACGTCAGCGCGTTGGCCCAAGGGCGAATCCATCTGTAAAAAGAATTCTCGCAGGACGCTGTCGTCGGCGGGGCCCGGGGCGCGGCGGCGCGTGGCGCGAGTCGCATTGGCGGTGAGCGTTTGGCCGCTGGGGAAAGCGTAGCTCAGCTCGGCTTGGTAGCCTTGCTCGTCGTCGGCGAGCAGGTCGTGCGTGATGCGGTTGAGGAGATAGGCCGAGTGCTCGCGGATCAGGGGCGGCGGATTGTTGATGTGTTCGAGGGCGAAGTCCTCGTAGTCTTTGTATTCCAAGCTCAAGCCCCACGGCCCGGCCGCCAAGGTTGCTGCCAAGTACAAGGCGCGACCCAAACTGCGGTCGAGCGAAAAGAAGCGAGCGAATTCCACATTGCGCTGGGCGTACTCGCCTTGGAGGTCGGCGTACACTCCGCTGAGGCCGCGGCGAGCCAGCAAGGGCGCGAGCCGCCAGCGAGCATTAAAGGCGGCGGCTGTTTCTTGCCGCCGGCCGGCTGGGTAGCGGCTGGCGCTAACGCCAACGTCGAAATGCGGGTGCGGCTTGAGCTGGAGCGAGCCAGCGTGGAGCACGTCTGGACGCCGCTCAACCCCGGCCAATCCGGGCGGCAGATTGCTGTTGATCGGCGCGCCGCGCAATAGCAGGATCTCGGCCCACTTAGTGCGGTAGCGCATCTGAACGCCGTCGAGATCGCGCGCGATCTGGTAGCGTCGGCGCCGGCCCCGCCCCTCGGTGATGACCCCGGGCAGTTCAAAAGCGTGGAGGAGCAAACCGCTGCCGACGATGGCGTAGAAATTGCCAACAGTAGCGGCAAAACCACGCCGGCGATAGGAAACAAAGCGCTGGAGGAGCTGGCGGTAGTTGCGATTAGCTGCACTCGCGCCAAAAGCCTCGCCGCGGACCCCAACTTGGAAATCGGCGAGCGCATAGTCGAGGCTGAACTGGTGATAAATCGTCCGCAAATCGCTGGGCTGTGCGCCGGGCAAATTGCCGACTTGAGCTTCGGTCAGGGCCGAAAGACGCCACTCGGCTTGGAGGGGCACCGCCAGCAGTAGCACAAATGCGGGAACAAAGCGCATGGCTTGGTCCTTAATAGAGGAAAACGGAGTCCTAAAATGAAACTAATTTTTGCATGGGCAATCTGCTTGCTGCTCAGCGGCTCGGCTCGCGCCGAAAAGGCGCCGCCGCTCGTGCTGGAAAATCTCGACGGATCGACCTTTTCGCTGGTGGAGGCACTCAAAAAGGGACCCGTCGTATTCGACTTCTGGGCGACTTGGTGCAAGCCTTGTATCAAGAGCCTGCCCAAGCTCCAAGCCCTAGCCGAAAAATACGCCGAGCGCGACGTCCAAGTGCTGACGATCAATGTCGATGGCACGAGGAACCTGCCCAAGGTGCGGCCCTTTATGCAGCGCCACAAGCTCAAATTGCCGGTTTTGCTCGACAAAACCAATGAGGTGCTCAAGCAGTTCCACCTAGCGGGCGTCCCGGCCACTCTGATTATCGCAACCGACGGGACGGTGTGGTACAAGCATCAGGGCTATCGCCCGGGCGACGAGCAAAAGCTCGCGGCCAAGCTAGACGAATTGCTCGGCCCTTTAGAGAACCCATAGGCGACCTTAATCCCCTAGCTCGTACTGCTTGATCTTCCGCTGTAGATTTCGCCGGGTCAGTTTAATCGCCGCCGCCGTCCGGCTTACGTTGCCGTCGGCCCTTTCTAAGGCCCGGCTGAGAAATATCCGCTCGAACTGTTCGCGCGCCTCGCGGAAGAGCGGCTGCGGAATATCGTAGTAGGTATCCTCGTCGCGATAGACCGCCTCTATCCCGCCGGACAAAGAGGCGGGTAGATTTTGGCGTTCTAGCTCGTCGCCTTTGGCCACTGTCATCGCCCGCACTATCGCGTTTTCCAGCTCGCGTACATTGCCGGGCCAGTTGTATTCCTCCAAGCACTGCATAGCCTCGTTGGTAAATCCCTTGACATGCTTGTCGAGCACCCCATTGTAGCGATTGACGAAGAAGGCGCACAACAGCGGCAGGTCGCTGAGGCGATCGCGCAGCGGCGGTATTTCAATGGTCAGCGCGTTGATGCGATAGTAGAGATCTTCGCGGAAAGTGCCCGCTGCAATGCGGGCTTCAAGGTCTTGGTGCGTGGCCGTGATCAGGCGCACGTCCACTTGCTGGGTCTTGGTCGATCCCACCGGCTCAAACTCCCCTTCTTGTATCACGCGCAAGAGCCGAATTTGCATATTGGTTTCGAGATCGCCGATTTCGTCGAGGAACAAAGTGCCACCATTGGCCTCGGC
The DNA here is from genome assembly GCA_965116045.1 of Candidatus Latescibacterota bacterium. Lineage (GTDB taxonomy): Bacteria > Latescibacterota > UBA2968 > UBA8231 > UBA8231. The sequence continues at coordinate 1,800,652 of OZ220478.1, forward strand.
AAAACGGCCAACCCGGTCGCGCACCGCTCCGGTAAAGGCCCCTTTGACGTGCCCGAACAGCTCGCTCTCCATCACGCCCGGCGACAAGGCGGCGCAGTTGCAGCGCACAAAAGGCTTTCCGGCCCGGTCGCTGGTGCTGTGGATGGCGTTGGCCACCAGTTCCTTGCCGGTCCCGCTCTCGCCCCGAATCAGCACGGCGACCGGCGTGGGCGCCACATCGCGGATGAGTTGGTAGAGCTGTCTCATGCCCTCGCTGCGGCCCACCAAGTTGCCGAACTCCCCTCGCTGCTCCCGCCGCAGGGCCTCATTTTCCGAGCGCAGAGTCTGCAACTCCAAGATGCGGTCGAGATGGGCTAGCACTTCCCCAGTATCAAAGGGTTTCGACAGGTACCCGTAAGCACCTAACTTGACGGCTCTCACCGCGCTTTCCACATCGGCATAGGCCGTCAGAATGACGACTTCTTCGCGGCGTTGCTGCTTTTTGAAAATCTCCAAGAAGCCAAGGCCATCCAAGCCTGGCATCCGCAAATCGAGGAGGATGAGATCGAACACCTCGTTGTTCAGCAGAGTTAGGGCCGCCTTGCCGCCGGCACAGGTGACAACTTCCAAGCCCTCGCGTCGCAATAAAATGGCCGACAAGTCCAATAAGTCCTGCTCGTCATCGACCATGAGTATCCGGCCTTTGCGTTTGCTCATGTCAATTTTTCCTCTTGGCATTTTCTATGGGTAGGTACAGCGAAAAGCGCGTGCCTTGGTCGGGTACGCTTTCAACCTCAATCCGGCCGCCGATCTCCTGTATTTGCCGGTGGACGATGGCCAGCCCCAGTCCCGTTCCCTCCCCGGGCGGTTTGGTCGAATAAAACGGCTCGAAGATCTGCCGGATGTGCGCTTGGGGAATGCCCGTACCCGTATCGGCGATCTCCACTATCACCCAATCGTCCCGCTGCCCGGCCGAGATGCACAACGTGCCGCCGTCGGGCATGGCCGCCAAGGCATTGCTGATTAGATTGAGAAAAATATCCTTGAGCATATCCCGATTCACCCATACCGGCGACACCGCGTGCAAGTTGGCCTCAATAGCTATGCTGAGATGCTCGGCGTGTTTTTGTTCGAGGTCAACCAATTGCCGTAGGATGCTGGTGGGATCAACCCATTCCTGCACCTGCTGGGCGGGTCGAGCAAAGTCCAGCAGATTGAGCACCCGTTCATTAATCCGGCCGATCGCCGCGCCGAGGGGCCGGAGCGCTTGGTCCCGCCCTTCCACTTCCGGCGGAACAATTTGCTCCAACAACTCGTAGGCGTGCCGGATGATCGCCAGCGGATTCTTGATTTCGTGTGCCACGCCAGCGGCCATCTCGCCGAGGGAGGCCAGTTTCTCAGCTTGGCCGTAGTGCAGCTCCAGTAGCTTGCGCTGAGTTTGGTCGTCAATCACCAGCAACAGATGCCCCGGCAAGGCCCCGGCCAAGTCCAAGATTTTCAGGTTCCAAAACCGGGTGCCGCCCTGCGGCCCCTTGATCGCCAAATTGTCGCCTTCCTTCGCCTTGGGGTTGCTGTCGATCCAATCCCAAAGCTGCTGGCCCTCGGTCGTGCGCTCCCAAGCGTCGCCCCGGTCTGCGCCAAAAAGTTGGTGCCAAGCCTTGTTTATCCGCACGGTCCGCCGCTGCTGGGCCACCACTGCAATGGCGAGGGGATTGTCCTCGATGAGCCGGTCGTTGAAGTTCAGTTCGGCTTTGAGTTCGGCTTTGCGGGCTTCGAGCGCTTGGTTCATTTCGGTAAACGCCTGCCCCAACTCCCACAGCTCGTCCTTGATGGCCGGCAACTCGAGGGCAAACGCCTCGCCCGCCTGCACGGCCCGCACTGTGTGCATCAGCCGATTGATCGGACGAGTGATCGACCGCAGCAGCACCAGGCCCAGCAAAATGGCTCCTACCACCGAGGCGACCGTGATCCAGTTGGCGCGGTGCTGCATCATCGCCACCAACCCAAACGCCTCGCGCGCCTCCTGCCGCACCACCACGGTCCAGCCCCAGTCCTCAATGCGCGCCAAACCCGCCACCCACTCGCGCCCGTCAATGTCGCGCCATTGCCGGGTGCCGTCGCCGCTTAGGTGGGGCACGAACTCGGGATGTAGGGCATCGACATAGACATCTTGGCGCTCGGGAAAGGCAATATAGCGACCCCGGGCGTCCAACAATATCCCGCGGCCGGTCTCCCCCAGCCGAATTTGGTCGACTTGGTGCCAGACTTCGTACAAGGCAAAACGGGCGATCAAGGCACCGACCACTTGATCGCCCTCTTTGACCGCCAAGCCAATAAACAGGCTCGGTTGCCCCTCGTGCTGGACGACCTCTGAAGCGTAAAATGCCTCCCGCTTCACCGCTGCCCACAGCACCCGAGCATGGGGCAAATAATTGGGTGGCAGCCGCTCGCCGCGCTGGAGCGGGGCCTCGACATCAAGGACGTTAGTAGCTTGGATCAAGCGGGTCGTATCGACGAAGCAAAGTTCGGCGACCGCGTCCAGTTCCAAGCCAACCTGACTCAACAGGCTCTGCTGCCGCCAAGGGTCGCGGACCACGTTCATGCTCTGGGCCAGCACCTCGAGGCGGGCGATGGGCTGTTCGAGAAAATGGTAGATCTCTCTCGCCGCCCGCTGCGCCACCTGTTGGTGGCTGCCGAGCACGGCCTGCTCTAGCGCACTGCGCGCCGTGTACACGAGTACTCCAGCCACTAACAGCACGGGGACCAACCCGACGATCAGGTGATTGCCCAGCAACCGCACCCAGAGGTGCTGCATGTTGGCGATAAGGGCCATGCCTTTCATTGCCCCCGGATGGGTGCGCGCTGATCCCAGTACCACACTGGCAAACTGCGAAAAATTCCCTTATGCACAATCGACTCCAATCCTCGCAACGGCTGCCGCACCGCATACATGACCGGCTCTTTACAGATAAAAATTGTCGGGTGATCCGCCAGCAGATGGCGGTGAATGTTTCTGTAAATAGCGATGCGCCGGTCCTCGTCGTAGGCCAACCGACCGGCTTCGATCAATCGATCCACTTCGGCATTGACATAGCCCGACCAATTGTGCGGACTCTGCGAGTGCCATGCCGATACGGTTATATTTTGGTCGAAGGCACTGTACCCTTCCCCTAGTACCATATCGAACCGCGTTCTCATGGCAGAGAATGCCTGTAGCGACTCGGTCTGCATCAGCAGGCGCATCCCGACTTCTTCCAAGTCTTTCCGCAACTGGGCCGCGATGTCGTGCCGATGCGGCACCTCCTTGACCATGACCAAGGTCAATGCCAATGCCTCGCCGTCCCGCTCGCGCAACCCATCTCCATCCGCATCCACCCAGCCGGCTGCTCGCAGGATGGCTCGGGCGCGCCGCTGATTTTTGACCGGCACGGGCAACTGTGGATCGCTATAGATCGAGCCGGGCGGAAAAGGCCCGACAATAAAAACTGAATCCGCCGTTGTTGCTCCGCTGAGAAGGCGCCATATCGCCGGGCGATCAATCGCATGGTGAAGCGCCTCCCGCACGCGCCGATCGGCCAACACCGATTCTAAGCGGCAGTTTAAGCTCAGCATGGTATAAGACAAACCCGGTTCTGTGATCGCGTTGAAGGCCGGGTTGTCGGCAATACTCTTCAGGTCGTCGGGCGCAGCGGATAGGGCTACATCGCTTTCGCCGCGCATAAATGCTGCCCATGCGTACCGCGTGTCTGGGTAATCGCCGCGCACCTCCACCGTATCTATGTATGGACGCCCGCCGTAATATCCCTCAAAGGCCACCATGCGCAGGTGCGCCTCACCCACCCAACCGGCAAAGCGGAACGGCCCCGCTCCAATGGGATGCTGGTTGAACGGCAATTCCTCTAGCCCATAGCCGGCCGCCACCTGCGGCGCCACGAGGTGCTTGGGCAGAATGTGCAGCCGCAAGTGGAATAGAGCCGACCACTGAGGTGGCGCGGCATAGTGTAGCCGCACAATGTCGTCGCTGAGTGCTTCAACCCGCTCAAAGAGCAAACGCTCCCCGTTTTGCTGCTTTCGCATCAATTGCAGTGTGAAAACCACGTCCTCAGCCGTTACCGGACGACCATCGTGGAACTGGACATCTGACCGCAGCAAGATGTCCCAAAACTTGCTGCGGGGGTTGAATGGCCAAACTACGGCCAGCCCTGGGGCGAGCTGACCGTTGGGCGTTTCCGCAAATAGGCGTTCAAAGAGCAGGTCCAATACCTCCGTGCTGACGGTCTGGGAGGCGATGAGCGGATTGATCGGCTCCATGCCTCCAGTTGCTCCAATCCGCACTCGGCCCCCATAGAAAGGCCCGTCGCGGTCGGTCCCACTACAACCCAAAAAGAGAAAAAATGTCCATGCTACTGTCGAGCCTATGCTTGGACGCCCCATCGCGCCTCATTTCTATTGAGATATACACCCTGAGTACTCTCAGATAATAAAGCGCATTGTGCGACGACAAAAGCACGACCTATAAGGCTTGGACATCATGCAAGGTGTTTGATGCGATAGGCCGAAATACCGCTACCCGGCCTTCTTAATTTTTGCGGACACGGGCCGACTTCCCGCGGCAAAATGATCGACGACAATATCGACCATTCGCTGCTGCCCCGCCGCGGAAATAATCGCCACCGCTGGCAAGCCAAACGAAACCTCCAAGTGCTCTAGGTTGTTCTTTATTTTTCTCGCTCAAAGGCCACCGAGCCGAGGCCAAGGGATTAGGACTAGAAGTGCTTTAGCTAGTTTAGTGGCATTCATGGTAAGGGTTCCTTTCTCCTACTGGCTACCCTACGAGCGGCTGAACGCTTCTTGGCGGTCATTGAGCCGATAGACGGCTATGTACGGATCGCCGGCCTCGCCGGTCGCTTCGTCAAACGCGCCTTCGACCGCGAAGTATAGTTCCGTATCGGTGACCGTTAGCAGCATATGACCGGCAGGCTCCCTGATGCCGTCGGCCACCGAATGGCCGTCCTTGTAAAACAGGCTCAAATAGTACTCCGGCGCGGCGCGAACCACTCGCCGGTATTGTGAAAGTAGCAAAAGGTCGGGACCGAATTCGTAAAGACGAGCCTGAACAATGTGCTCGGCAAACCACTCCTCAATTTGAAGGTTCCAATCGAGCGGATTCAAGCCAGCGGGAAACGGCTTGATCCGATCTCGATACTTAGACTGGTAGGCGCTAAACCAAGTCTGTTCCAACTGGCCTTGCTCGTTGTATTGGTGGATTTCGTAAGCGGTCGGATACAGGAAGTAGAAGCCACCGCCCCGCTTGGGCGTGAGAACGGTATTGTGGTAGCGATTCAACGCCCGTCCGGTTCGTTTGTCTTCCACCGGATACAGAAAAGCGACTTTATTGAGGGTGGTGTCGAAGCGGAACAGTGCGTATTGGTCGTCCTCTTGCCCGCCGTCCATGACGTCGACTTGCGATCCGTAGAAGTGGCCTCCTTCGGTGAGCACGATATGGTCAATGAGGTTCGAGTTCGGGTCTGGTATCTCCCGCTTGAACGTATATGAGTCGCCGCCAAAGAAGAGGTACTTATTGCTTCCCATGCTGTGGAAATAGAGATCGCCGTTGGGGGCCAACCGCGGTTCCAGGGCAGTGAAGTACTCGCCCTCGGCTCCTCCTCGCGCTCCGATTTGCCGCAGGTAACGGCCTTCGGCATCGGTCTGAAAGATCGTATCTCGTTTGTGGTCCATAACTATCAGATGGCCTTGGGCATCCACGAGGACATAGCCAATCCCGCCTAAAACGACGTCCTCTGGCATATGTAAGTGGATGTCTCGGTCCTTTATGAAGGCTTCGTCGAATGCGAGGTCGGCCGCTGGCGGGGCGATCTCCACCCGACGCGGACCAGCGGGTGAGTCGTCGCTACAACCGACCCATAGCACCATAGCGCCGACAATTGCAATGAAAGGATGCCGCTTGTTCATAACTGTTCCTCCTAATGAGAGTTCGCGTGTGTTCCGCAGCCGACGCCCGGCAGAGTGGACCGGGGTCAATAGCCCCTCGATCCACTCCCCGATCCATGGCCTGATTGATTTTTCACCCCCTCAAGCAGGGATGCTTCAAATCGGCATCAGCCGAGGCTGTCGCAGAAGGGTGCCGCAACCGCAGTACTTAAAGGGGCTCTCCAACAACTTGAAAGTGCCACCATTCTTAATGTCGCGATGGACAAAGAAGTATTCGGGGACTTCGGCCCCGACGGCTTGGCCGTAAGTGGTGCGTTGGAGTCTGTGCAGAGCGAGCATGGCAATACTCCTTGCATAGGACGTGAATGGTTCTAGCGGACGCCAAAAGCGTCGCGCAAGGGCCTCCGTATGAGACGCCTTGATCGGCTGGCAAAGGCAGCGTCATGGCACGAGTAGGAACGGCCGATGCCTGCATGGCTTCAGTGGCCGGGCCGTCGATGGCATTGACGGGTTGGGGCAAGGGCATGGCGACAGTCCTTTTCGACCTAGACGAGAGCGCTACCAGCGGCACGAGAGCGAGGCGTGCGCCCAATAGGCGACAGGCGACGGGGATAAAGCGGTTCATTTTTCCCTCCTCTTATAGGGTGGTTAGAAAGCCTGCCCGGCGACCTCTGTTGCTTCTAGGGGCGACCAACAACGGCTTGCTTTCGTGCTCACCTACTGTAATGCAAATTCCGTGCCAATTTGACTCCAAAATACATAAGTCAATGATAAACAATGTTTTACAAGATATTAGGTAGTTTGTGCAGGCCGCCGCATCGCGCTTGCATTGCACCCTTTCGACGCATCTGAGCCGCTTATTTGGTTCTATCTCGCGTTTTTACAAGGGGTTAGACAATGTGCGTCTTAAAAGTCGCAGTGCGTTAAAATGGGACCTAAGTTGAGGAAGGAGGCCGAGAATTTCTCCTCGACGTATTGATCCGGCGCTTTCTGGCTGATCCATTGCCGCCATGGACGATGGGCAACGGCTCAAGCAGGTGCATCGCGCCGCCATACAGGGGCCTAGCCTCAAACCCTAGTGCAACAAGCGTGACAGCAAATGATCAAAGACGAAGGCAGGGGTAGCGGTCATAGCTAGGGAGAGTGCAACAGGTTAGGAGACCTAGAGTGCCAGCAAATGAACTGCTGGTCGGCAGCCTTGAGGTGTTTTAGCCGCCCAACGCAATGGAAGGCGTCGTCTCTACGAGCGGCTGAACGCTTCTTGGCGGTCATTGAGCCGATAGACAGCTATGTATGGATCGCCGGCCTCGCCGGTCGCTTCGTCAAACGCGCCTTCGACTGCGAAATACAGTTCCGTATCGGTGACCGTCAGTACTCTATGACCGGTAGGCAGTCTGATGCCGTCGGCCACCGAATGGCCATCCTTGTAAAACAGGCTCAAATAGTATTCTGGCTTGCCACGGACATTACCTCTTAACCCTGACCGGTATTGTGTAAGCACTAGCAGGTCGGGACCGAATTCGTAAAGACGAGACTGAACAATGTGCTCAGCAAACCACTCGCCGTGCCGGGGGGTGAAATCGAGCGGATCCAAGTCGGCGGGAAAAGGCTTGATCCGATCTCGATACTTAGACTGGTAGTCGCTAAACCAAGTCTGTTCCAACTGGCCTTGCTCGTTGTATTGGTGGATTTCGTAAGCGGTCGGATACAGGAAGTAGAAGCCGCCGTCCCGCTTGGGCGTGAGAACGGTGTTGTGGTAGCGATTCAACGCCCGTCCGGTTCGTTTGTCTTCCACCGGATACAGAAAAGCGACTTTATTGAGAGTGTCATCGAAGCGGAACAGTGCGTATTGGCCATCCTCTTGCCCGCCGTCGATGACGTCCACCTGCGATCCGTAGAAGTGGCCGCCTTCGGTGAGCACGATATGGTCAATGAGGTTCGAGTTCGGGTCTGGTATCTCCCGCTTGAACGTATATGAGTCGCCCGAAAAGAAGAGGTGCTTATTGCTTCCCATGCTGTAGAAATAGAGATCGCCGTTGGGAGCCAACCGCGGCCTTCTGCCATGAAAGTACTCTCCCTCGGCTCCGCCTCGCGCTCCAATTGGCCGCAGGTAATGGCCCTCGGCGTCGGTCTGAAAGATCGTATCTCGTTTGTGGTCCATAACTATCAGATGGCCTTGGGCATCCACGAGGACATAGCCAATCCCGCCTAAAACGACGTCCTCTGGCATATGTAAGTGGATGTCTCGGTCCTTGATGAAGGCCTCGTCGAATGTAAGCTCGGCCGCTGGCGGGGTGATCTCCACTCGACCCTCAGCCACGTCGCCGCATCCTGCGAAAAGCGCCAGCGTGCTAGTGCCAGCGATTGCAACAAAAAAAGGGATTAGCTTGTTCATAACATTATCCTTGTGTTGTGGATGATTAGTTGTGGACGATTGAAGTTCGCACAAGGCGCACACCAATCTCCGAGCTACCAATATCGGGATCAGTAGCCATGCGGCTCGCTGACCGCAAGTAGATGACAGGAATAAGAAAGCTACCACCGCGTATGACGCGGCCGTACCGGACGCCGTCGACGATGGGGCTCGCAGCAGGGCCTACCGGATCCACCCGCGGCGAGTGCTTGTAATAGTCTTTGTCATACCAGTCCTGCAACCATTCCCACACATTACCGTGCATATCGTGCAAGCCCCACGCATTCGGACGATGTTGTCCCACCGCATGAGCATACTTCTCATATCTGTCCACCGTATTGCCTCGATACCACGCATAGCGGCCAAACGAATTCTTACTGTCGTCATACGACCACGGGCTAAAAAGCGTCCCGGCTTCGTTGCCAAACGACCACAAGGTGGTAGTCCCGCCTCGACAGGCATACTCCCATTCGGCCTCGGTCGGCAACCGATACACGGCCGTCCCAGCCATGTCATTGAGCCGTTGTATCAGTGCTTGGGTGTCGTGCCAAGAAATATACACCGCCGGATGCGACGGGTTGGATTGAACCAACTCTTTGTCGGTGTTGTCAGGCCAACGCCAAGGCGTCGTGCCCATGATCGCCTCCCACTGTCCTTGCGTTACTTCGTGCTTGCCCAACCAAAATCCAGTACTAATCTCCACCTCGTGTACGGGCAGGGATCCCTCGTCTGAAAGCGCGATTGATTCTAACTCTTTTACCCACTCGACGTCTGGCAGTTGCTCGCCCATCTGAAACGTGCCTGGTTCAATCCACACAAACGCCATCGGAGTGCCGTCCGGCAGCGTAACGATCTGCTCTTGGCCGGTCTCTAGTTTTGCGGCCTCTTCGGTGTAGGCTGGGTTGCCCCCAAGCAGCGCAACGCCGGCTATGGCGAGTAATAGCATCTGTTTATTCATCATATCCTCCTTATTGAATGACTGCTGGTCGGCTTTAGCCTCCCAACGTAATGGAAGACGGCGTCTCTACGAGCGGCTGAACGCTTCTTGGCGGGCGTTGAGCCGATAGACGGCTATGTATGGATCGCTCGCCTCGCCGGTCGCTTCGTCAAATTCACCTTCGACCCGGCAATACAACTCAGACCCGGCCACCTCCAACGGTAGGTGATCGCTAGGCAACCTGATGCCGTCGGCCACCGAATGGCCGTCCTTGTAGAACAGGTTTAGATAGAGTTGATACGTGCCACCAACCTCCCGCCGATATTGCATAAGCACCAGCAGGTCGGAATCCCATTCGAAAAGCAGACGAGGGACGATGTGCTCGGCAAACCACGCCTCAATCTGAGCGTTCCAACCATACGGGTTTAAGTTCGCCGGAAAGGGCTTGATGCCCCCCCGATGCTTAGACACAGAGGCGCTGAACAAAGTCTGTTCCAACTGGCCCTGCTCGCTGTATTGGTGGATCTCATAAGTGGTCGGATACATGAAGTAGAAACCACCGCCGCTCTTGGGGATGAGGATGGTGTTGTGATAGCGGTGCAGGGCTTTCGCCGTCCGTTGGTCGGCGACCGGATACAAACTATCGATCACCTCGAAGGTATCGTTGAAGCGGAACAGAGCATGGCTACCGTCGGTTTGCAAATCCACTTGTGAGGCATAAATATGGCCTCCTTCGGTGACCACGAGATGATCGATATACTTCGACAAGTCAGGCTCTGACGCCTCTCTCTTAAACGCATAGGAGTCGCCAGAAAAAACGATGTACTTAATACCTTCTCCTGTCGTACAGATATAGAGGTCGCCATTAGGAGCAAGCAGCAGCTCGTTAATAGAAAAGTACTCACCCTCAGCCCCTCCCCTCGCTCCAATTGGCCGCAGGTAGTTGCCCTCGGCATCGGCGAGGAAGAGCGTCTGCTGGGTAAAGTCTCCGATGATGAGGTTGCCCTTGGAATTGATCTCGATGGAATTGATCGTCCCCAAAACGACGCCTTCGGGCATGTTGAGGTAGATGTCCCGATCTTTGACAAACGCCTCGTCAAATGTAAGCTCGGCCGCTGGCGGGGTAATCTCCACTCGGCGAGGACCAGCGGGTGGGCCGTCGCTACAGCCGGCCCATAGCACCATAGCACCGACGATTGTGATGAAAGACCGTCGTTTGTTCATAACATTATCCCTGCGTTGCGGATGATTAGTTGTGGACGATTGAAGTACGCACAAGGCGCACACCAACACTCCAGCCAGCCTTTTCGGGATCAATGGCCCTGCGGCTCGCTGACCGCGAGTAGATGACAGGATCTATAATACTACCACCGCGTATGACGCGGCCGTGCAGGCCGCGGTCGACGATGGGGCTCGCAGCAGGGCCTACTGGATCCACCCGCGGCGAGTGCTTGTAATAGTCTTTGTCATACCAGTCCTGCAACCATTCCCACACATTACCGTGCATATCGTGCAAGCCCCACGCATTCGGACGATGTTGCCCCACTGCATGAGCATACTTCTCATTGCGGTTCAGCGTATTATTGCGGTTCAGCGTATTGTCCCGATACCACATATAGCGGCCAAACGAAATCTTACTTTTGTCATACGACCACAGGCTAGAAAACGCCCCGGTTTCATTGCCGTTGCCAAACGACCACAAGGTGGTAGTTCCGCCTCGACAGGCATACTCCCATTCGGCCTCGGTCGGCAGCCGATACACGGCGGCTCCAGCCAAGTCATTGAGCCGTTGTATTAGTGCTTGGGCGTCGTGCCAAGAAATATGCACCGCCGGATGCGACAGGTTGGATTGAACGGACTCTTTGTCGGTATTATCGGGCCAACGCCAAGGCGTCGTGCCCATGATCGCCTCCCACTGCCCTTGAGTGACTACGTACTTACCCAACCAGAATCCGGTACTAATCTCCACCTCGTGTACGGGCAGTGCCCCCTCGTCAAGTGCGATAAATTCTAACTCTTTCAGCCACTCTTCGTCTGGCAGTTGTGCGCCCATCTGAAACGTGCCCGGCTCAATCCACACAAACGCCATCGGAGTGCCGTCCGGCAGCGTAACGATCTGCTCTTGGCCGGTTTCTAGTTTTGCGGCCTCTTCGGTGTAGGCTGGGTTGCCCCCAAGCAGCGCAACGCCGGCCATGGCGAGTAATAGCATCTGTTTATTCATCATATCCTCCTTATTGAATGAACTGCCGATTGGCTTTAGCCTCCCAACGTAATGGAAGGCGTCGTCTCTATGAGCGGCTGAACGCTTCTTGGCGGTCATTGAGCCGATAGACGGCTATGTACGGATCGCCGGCCTCGCCGGTCGCTTCGTCAAACGCACCTTCGACCGCGAAATACAGTTCCGTATCGGTGACCGTTAGCAGCATATGACCGGCAGGCTCCCTGATGCCGTCGGCCACCGAATGGCCGTCCTTGTAAAACAGGCTCAAATAGTACTCCGTCTTGGCGCGATCCACTGCCCGGTATTGTGTAAGTACCAAAAGGTCAGGACCGAATTCGTAAAGACGAGACTGAACAATGTGCTCGGCAAACCACGCCTCAATCTGAGCGTTCCAACCATACGGGTTTAAGTTCGCCGGAAAAGGCTTGATGCCCTCCCGATACTTAGACTGGTAGTCGCTAAACCAAGTCTGTTCCAACTGGCCTTGCTCGCTGTATTGGTGGATTTCGTAAGCGGTCGGGTAGATGAAGTAGAAGCCGCCGCCCCGCTTGGGTGTGAGAACGGTGCTGTTGTAGCGATTCAACGCCCGTCCGGTTCGTTTGTCTTCCACCGGATACAGGAAAGCGACTTTGTTGAGAGTGGCGTCGAGGCGGGAAAGCGCGTATTGGCCCTCCCCATCCTCTTGCCCGCCGTCCGTGACGTCCGCTTGCGAGCCGTAGAAGTGGCCTCCTTCGGTGAGCACCATATAGTCAATATGTGGGTGCGGGTTCGGTATCTCCCGCTTGAACGTATATGAGTCGCCCGAAAAGAAGAGGTACTTGCTGCTTCCTATGCTGTAGAAATAGAGATCGCCGTTGGGGGCCAACCGCGGGTTAAAGGCATGGAAGTACTCGCCCTCGGCTCCGCCTCGCGCTCCAATTGGCCGCAGGTAACGGCCCTCGGCGTCGGTCTGAAAGACCGAATCTCGTTTGTGGTCTATAACTATCAGATGGCCTTGGGCATCCACGAGGACGAAGCCAATCTGGCCTAAAACGACGTCCTCTGGCATGTGTAAGTGGATGTCTCGGTCCTTGATGAAGGCCTCGTCGAATGTGAGGTCGGCCGCTGGCGGGGTAATCTCCACTCGACCCTCAGCCACGTCGCCGCATCCTGCGAAAAGCGCCAGCGTGCTAGTGCCAGCGATTGCAACAAAAAAAGAGATTAGCTTGTTCATAACATTATCCTTGTGTTGTGGATGATTAGTTGTGGACGATTGAAGTTCGCACAAGGCGCACACCAACACTCCAGTCAGCCTCTTCGGGATCAATGGCCATGCGGCTCGCTGACCGCAAGTAGATGGGAGGCTCTATAATACTACCACCGCGTGTGACGCGGCCGTGCAGGCCGCGGTCGACGATGGGGCTCGCAGCAGGGCCTACTGGATCCACCCGCGGCGAGTGCTTGTAATAGTCTTTGTCATACCAGTCCTGCAACCATTCCCACACATTACCGTGCATATCATACAAGCCCCACGCATTCGGACGATGTTGCCCCACTGCATGAGCATACTTCTCATTGCGGTTCAGCGTATTATTGCGGTTCAGCGTATTGTCCCGATACCACATATAACGGCCAAACGAAATCTTACTTTTGTCATACGACCACAGGCTAGAAAACGCCCCGGTTTCATTGCCGTTGCCAAACGACCACAAGGTGGTAGTCCCGCTCCGACAGGCATACTCCCATTCGGCCTCGGTCGGCAACCGATACACGGCGGCTCCAGCCAGGTCATTGAGCCGTTGTATCAGTGCTTGGGTGTCGTGCCAAGAAATATACACCGCCGGATGCGACGGGTTGGATTGAACGGACTCTTTGTCGGTATTATCGGGCCAACGCCAAGGCGTCGTGCCCATGATCGCCTCCCACTGCCCTTGAGTGACTACGTACTTGCCCAACCAGAATCCGGTACTAATCTCCACCTCGTGTACGGGCAGTGCCCCCCCGTCAAGTGCGATAGATTCTAACTCTTTCAGCCACTCGTCGTCTGGCAGTTGTGCGCCCATCTGAAACGTGCCTGGCTCAATCCACACAAACGCCATCGGAGTGCCGTCCGGCAGCGTAACGATCTGCTCTTGGCCGGTCTCTGGTCCTGCGGCCCCTTCGGTGTAGGCTGGGTTGCCCCCAAGCAGCGCAACGCCGGCCATGGCGAGTAATAGCATCTGTTTATTCATCATATCCTCCTTATTGAATGAACTGCCGATTGGCTTTAGCCTCCCAACGTAATGGAAGGCGTCGTCTCTACGAGCGGCTGAACGCTTCTTGGCGGTCATTGAGCCGATAGACAGCTATGTATGGATCGCCGGCCTCGCCGGTCTTCTCGTCAAACGCACCTTCGACCGCGAAATACAGTTCCGTATCGGTGACCGTTAGCAGCATATGACCGGCAGGCTCCCTGATGCCGTCGGCCACCGAATGGCCGTCCTTGTAAAACAGGCTCAAATAGTACTCCGGCGCGGCGCGAACCACTCGCCGGTATTGTGAAAGTACCAAAAGGTCGGGACCGAATTCGTAAAGACGAGACTGAACAATGTGTTCGGCAAACCACTCCTCAATTTGAAGGTTCCAATCGAGCGGATTCAAGCCAGCGGGAAAAGGCTTGATCCGGTCTCGATGCTTAGACTGGTAGTCGCTAAACCAAGTCTGTTCCAACTGGCCTTGCTCGTTGTATTGGTGGATTTCGTAAGCGGTCGGATACATGAAGTAGAAGCCGCCGCCTCTTTTGGGCGTGAGAACGGTGTTGTGGTAGCGATTCAACGCCCGTCCGGTTCGTTTGTCTTCCACCGGATACAGAAAAGCGACTTTATTGAGGGTGTCATCGAAGCGGAACAGTGCGTATTGGCCGTCCTCTTGCCCACCGTCCATGACGTCCACCTGCGAACCGTAGAAGTGGCCTCCTTCGGTGAGCACGATATGGTCAATAAGGTTCGAGTTCGGGTCTGGTATCTCCCGCTTGAACGTATATGAGTCGCCCGAAAAGAAGAGGTACTTGTTGCTTCCCAAGCTGTTGAAGTAGAGATCGCCGCTGGGGGCCAACCGCGGCCTTCTGCCATGAAAGTACTCACCCTCGGCTCCGCCTCGCGCTCCAATTTGCCGCAGGTAACGGCCCTCGGCATCGGCGAGGAAGAGCGTCTGCTGAGTAAGGTCGCTGATGATGAGGTTGCCCTTGGAATTGACCTTGATGGAATTGATCGTCCCCAAAACGACGTCTTCGGGCATGTGTAAGTAGATGGCCCGATCTTTGACAAACGCCTCGTCGAATGTGAGCTCGGCCGCTGGCGGGGTAATCTCCACTCGACCCTCAGCCACGTCGCCGCACCCTGCGAAAATCGCCAGCGTGCTAGTGCCAACGATTGCAACAAAAAAAGGGATTAGCTTGTTCATAACATTACCCTTGCCCTTGTGTTGGGGGTGATTAGTTGTGGACGATTGAAGTTCGCACAAGGCGCACACCAATACTCCGGTCAGCCTCTTCGGGATCAGTAGCCATGCGGCTCGCTGACCGCAAGTAGATGACAGGAACAGTAAAGTCACCACCGCGTATGACGCGGCCGTACCGGACGCCGTCGACGATGGGGCTCGCAGCAGGGCCTACCGGATCCACCCGCGGCGAATGCTTGTAATAGTCTTTGTCATACCAGTCCTGTACCCATTCCCACACATTACCGTGCATATCGTGCAAGCCCCACGCATTCGGACGATGTTGTCCCACCGCATGAGCATACTTCTCATATCTGTCCACCGTATTGCCTCGATACCACGCATAGCGGCCAAACGAATTCTTACTGTCGTCATACGACCACGGGCTAAAAAGCGTCCCGGCTTCGTTGCCAAACGACCACAGGGTGGTAGTCCCGCTCCGACAGGCATACTCCCATTCGGCCTCGGTCGGCAACCGATATACGGCCGCCCCAGCCATGCCATTGAGCCGTTGTATCAGTGCTTGGGTGTCGTGCCAAGAAATATACACCGCCGGATGCGCCGGGTTGGATTGAACTAACTCTTTGTCGGTGTTATCAGGCCAACGCCAAGGCGTCGTGCCCATGATCGCCTCCCACTGCCCTTGCGTTACTTCGTGCTTGCCCAACCAAAATCCGGTACTAATCTCCACCTCGTGTACGGGCAGGGATCCCTCGTCTGAAAGCGCGATTGATTCTAACTCTTTTACCCACTCGACGTCTGGCAGTTGCTCGCCCATCTGAAACGTGCCTGGTTCAATCCACACAAACGCCATCGGAGTGCCGTCCGGCAGCGTAACGATCTGCTCTTGGCCGGTCTCTGGTCCTGCGGCCTCTTCGGTGTAGGCTGGGTTGCTCCCAAGCAGCGCAACGCCGGCTATGGCGAGTAATAGCATCTGTTTATTCATCATCTCCTCCTTATTGAATGACTGCTGGTCGGCAGCCTTGAGGTGTTTTAGCCTCCCAACGCAATGGAAGGCGTCGTCTCTACGAGCGGCTGAACGCTTCTTGGCGGTCATTGAGCCGATAGACAGCTATGTACGGATCGCCGGCCTCGCCGGTCGCTTCGTCAAACGCGCCTTCGACCGCGAAATACAGTTCCGTATCGGTGACCGTCAGCAGCATATGACCGACAGGCAGTCTGATGCCGTCGGCCACCGCATGGCCGTCCTTGTAAAACAGGTTCAAGTAGTACTCCGGCTTGGCGCGAACCACTCGCCGGTATTGTGTAAGAACCAAAAGGTCGGGACCGAATTCGAAAAGACGAGACTGGACAATGTACTCGGCGAACCACTCGGCGTGCCGAGGGGTGAAACCGAACGGATTCAAGCCAGCGGGAAAAGGCTTGATGCCCTCCCGATGCTTAGACTGGTAGTCGCTAAACCAAGTCTGTTCCAACTGGCCTTGCTCGCTGTATTGGTGGATTTCGTACGTCGTCGGGTAGATGAAGTAGAAGCCGCCGCCCCGTTTGGGCGTGAGGACGGTGCTGTTGTAGCGATTCAACGCCAGTCCGGTTCGTTTGTCTTCCACCGGATACAGAAAAGCGACTTTATTGAGGGTGTCGTCGAGGCGGAACAGCGCGTATTGGCCACCCTCTTGCCCGCCGTCAGTGACGTCGACTTGCGAACTGTAAAAGTGGCCTCCTTCGGTGAGCACGATATGGTCAATCTGTGGGTGAGGGTCCGGCATCTCCCGCTTGAACGTATATGAGTCGCCCGAAAAGAAGAGGTACTTGCTGCTTCCCAAGCTGTGGAAATAGAGATCGCCGTTGGGAGCCAACCTCGGGTCCAGGGCGTGGAAGTACTCGCCCTCGGCTCCCCCTCGCGCTCCAATTGGCCGCAGGTAATGACCCTCGGCGTCGGTCTGAAAGACCGTCCATTTGATAGTGTCCACAACTATCAGGTTGCCCTGGGCATCAACGAGGACATAGCCAATCACGCCTAAAACGACCTCCTCTGGCATGTGTAAGTGGATGTCTCGGTCCTTGATGAAGGCCTCGTCGAATGCGAAGTCGGCCGCTGGGGGGGTGATCTCCACGCGCCCTGCAGGCACGTCGCCGCACCCTGCGAAAAGCACCATTGTGCTAATGCCAGCGATTGCGATAAAAAAAGGGATTAGCTTGTTCATAACACTATCCTTGTGTCGCGGATGATTAGTTGTGGACGGTTGAAAGTGGAGTGGACCGAGGCCATCGGCCCCGATCCACTCGTCCATCCACGGCTTGGCCGATTCAACGCCCCTCAAGTAAGGGATTCTATCGAACCAAGTTGGGGACATTAGGGTGTCTTTACACGCAGCACTGGAAGAAGCCCAATCCTGCGCAGACAACAACTAGGGGCTCCGTAGTGCAGTCGACCCTCTTGAATTCCACCTGGGCCTCGACGGCCTGCCCGTAGGTGGCACGCTGGGGTTTGTGCAAAGCAATCATGGCAATACTCCTTGCATAGGACGTGAATGGTTCTAGCGAACCTAATAGTGACGCCAAAAGCGTCGCGCAAGGGCCTCCGTATGAGACGCCTTGATCGGCTGGCAAGGCAACGTCATGGCACGAGTAGGAACCGCCGATGCCTGCGTGGCTTCAGTGGCCGAGCCGTCGATAGCATTGACGGGTTGGGGCAGGGTCATGGCGACAGTCCTTCTCGACCTGGACAGGAGCGCTACCAGCGGCACGAGAGCGAGGCGTGCGCCCAATAGGCGACAGGCGACGGGGATAAAGCGGTTCATTTTTCCCTCCTCTTATAGGGTGGTTAGAAAGCCTGCCCGGCGGCCTCTGTTGCTTCTAGGGGCGGCCAACAACGGCTTGCTTTCGTGCTCACCTACTGTAACGCAAATTCCGTGCCAATTTGATTCCAAAATACATAAGTCATTTTTAAACAATGGGTTACAAGATATTAGGGTAGCTTGTACCGGGCGCGGTATCGCGCTTGCATTGCACCCTTTCGACGCATCTGAGCCGCTTATTTGGTTCTATCTCACGTTTTTACAAGAGGTTATACAAAGTGCGTCTTAAAAGTCGCAGTGCGTTAAAACGGGTCCGAAGTTGAGGAAGGAGGCCGAGAATTTCTCCTCGACGTATTGATCCGGGGCTTTCTGGCCGCTCCATTGCCGCCATGGACGGTGGACAACGGCTCAAGCAGGTGCATCGCGCCGCCATACAGGTGCCCAGTCGCAAACCCTAGTGCAACAGGTCAGAAGACTCAGCGTGACAGCAAGTGAAAAAATGGATAAGGCGAACTTAAGGTTGGCTAGGGGATTTTTGCAGCCAGGCTTGGAGCATATAGGCTTGTTCTTGTTCTTGAACGAGAAGTGTTTCAACTCGTTTGCGGATACGCGGCAATATGGTGGCCGGTGCTCGCTTACAGCCTTTGAAGAACATATTGCGCGCAACCTCCCAACTCTGCGCAGTAGCGAGAAATGCTTGGGCAATGGGCACCAACTTTTGGTCGCCATATAAATCGGCGAGGCGTTCGAGCGTCTGGCCGAAGACCGAGCGCTGCGGACCCGTAAAGGCCAACTGCTTAAATACTTCGCTCATCCACGGCCGCAGTACCTCATCGCGGGAATCAGCGCGAGCTTTCATTTCCTCTATAAACAAACTAATCGCAGCAAACCCTGTTTCCATGGTTTCTATCGTGCGTCCGTGCTGCATTCCGAGAATCTCTGCTTGCAAAAGCTGCTTGCCCTCGCTTTCAGGCCAAGGGATCAGGCTTTTAGGCACGCGATAATCGTAGGCCAAATCGAACATCAAGATGTCTGCAAGGCACGAGAGCGGTATTTGGCCGTGGAATCGCTGCGGGTTGACTATAATATCCACGGTGTTGTTGCTGTGGTCGCAACCGCAAATGACCATGAGTTCCACCTCCCCGGGAACCCGGTTGTAATGGAATGCGCTGTCGTTGATATTGTTGGCGTCAACCCATACGACGACGACGCGACCTTGTACCAGCAGGCTTTCAATCGTCAGCCATAAGTCGTCAAAGCGATCTCGGTGAATTTCATCTTGGATAATTCCGTACAAGTGCTGCAAATTCCGCTGCATGAGTTGACTGGCTGGGACTTTGAGAGGCAGGCCCTGTTCTGTATCAAAGATAAAAGTCCAACTCAGCAGGGAGGCGTAGTATGCTAGCGGATCGGCCAATGTGGGATTGTAGTATTGGAGTGCGGCCATGGTCGTGCCGGCACAGCCGTAGTACATGGGCCGACGATCCAAATGGTATATAGCTGCTCTGCGCTTCATTTTATTTGCTCCTTTCGCGGAAATCATCGAGCTATCAAGGTCATAGAAAAGATGTGCATACAGGGATTGTCTGGCAGATGTATGCGTTCCAGCGTTTTTGACTCGTCTATCTCGATTTCCTCGTACCAAAGCGTCGGCTGGGTCTCGTATCCACGTTCAGACAACGTGCAGCGACCTGTAGGACTGTGCATATAGGGACAGCGCAATGCTTCGCGTCCACCGGGGCGCTGCTCTTCTATACATACCCAATCTTTCAAGCTCAGAGTCGCACACTCTTCGGCGTCGCAATACGAGAGGACGATCAGATCTTGGTACCCGCCGTCCACATAGCGTCCAGAGTCGGCCGCGCCAATGATCGCTAACGTGGAATAGTTGCCGGAAGATACCACAACCTGCTGAGCTTCAAGAACGATATTATTAAAGGCACCATCGCATTTGGCGGGAAACAACATTGGCGTCCCACACAGGGTAGTGAGCTGTGTTGAGGCCGGTAACTTTTCAGCCGGATAGGTGTTACCCAATCCATCGAAATCGCCGTCCTCTACATCGGTCGCAAAAGAGATGCCGTCGTTATTGAAGTATCGGCTGAGGTCAAGGGGATAGTGTGACATGATTGATCAGGTTCGCTGAGGATTTGGTTGCGTACTGCCTGAATGGTTTTTTGCCAAGGCACCGTCTATATAGACGGCGAGCTGGCGAATCGAAGAGAATTCTTCAACGCGAAAGTCTTCGTCGCCAATTTCAATCTCGAACTCCTCCTCCAGCGCGATTAGGATTTCAAGTATGGAAATCGAATCCAACCCTAGCTCGCCCCCGAAGAGCATTTCATCATTGGGTATGTCGCTAGGTTGGATGTCGAGTTCTAGTGCTTTGACAATCTGTTCCTTGATACGGTGTTCCAGTCTTTTTTCATTCATTGTCTATAACCTCCAGCATATCCGGTGGCTTCCGTTTTAGATGGTTGTAGTGTTTCCCTGTTCCTGCCGCATCAATAGTACGGCCGCGCCCCCAGCTAACAACAAATCGCGCAACAGAGTCCAAGCCAGCGAAATTCCTCCCTCGCCACCAAAACAACCACAAGTCACATCGTTGCCGCGGTACATATTGATGCCGAGTGCTGCGCTGAAAACCACTAACAATGCCAAGACGACCAAGGCACTGCTACGCGGCCAGATGCCGAGGAGCAGAAGGCCGCCAGCAATCAATTCAATCCAGACAACCGATAGCGCAAACGGCACGACCCAATTCACCGGAAGCAGGTCAAAGGCCACGACTGTCTCGACAAAAGACGGTATCTGCACCAGCTTTGCAGACCCCGCCCAAACGAAGACACCACCCAGCACCAAGCGGATCGCCAGAGCCTGCCAATACCTAAGTGCGAGTTTGTCCATTAGAAAGGCCCCGCCGATTCCACCGGATAACCTGCTTCTTCCCATTGAGGAAACCCGCCCGCGAAGACGTAGAGCCGGGTGAAATCCATTTCCTCTGCGAGCTTCTGCGCCAGTTTGCCGCCCAAATTACACGTCGTACCCGAACAGTAAACGACTAGCGGGGTATCCTTGGATATGTCGACCAATGCCGTATCAAAGGCGGCAGGGATGGCCGATGGCGGGATATTGAGGGCACCGGACACATGCCCCAACTGGTAGGGCCAAGAAGACCGAGCGTCCACGAAAATGGCTGCCTTGTGGTCAAAGAGCTGTTTAGCCTGTGCCAGAGTGATCGTATGCACACCCTTTGCGTAACGTTGGACATTATCCACTGTCAAGCTGTGTAGCGCGCCCCCAGAGACGCCGATTAACACTACCAACAGTGCCTTCCCGATAATTCGCTTCATCAGAGCTAACCCCCTTTCTCCGGTAGTCACCGAAGTGCTTTTACTCCTTTAGGGCTCTAGTCTCCTTCTTTTCGGCTTTAGCCACCCAACGCAATGGAAGGCGTCGTCTCTACGAGCGGCTGAACGCTTCTTGGCGGGCATTGAGCCGATAGACGGCTATGTATGGATCGCTCGCCTCGCCGGTCACTTCGTCAAATTCACCTTCGACCCGGCAATACAACTCAGACCCGGCCACCTCCAACGGTAGGTGATCGCTAGGCAACCTGATGCCATCAGCCACCGAATGGCCGTCCTTATAAAACAGGTTTAGATAGAGTTGATACGTGCCCCCAACCTCCCGCCGGTATTGCCCCAGCACTAGCAGGTCAGAACCCCATTCGAAAAGTCGGCGAGGGACGATGTGCTCGGCAAACCACGCCTCAATCTGAGGGTTCCAACGATACGGGTTTAAGTTCGCCGGAAAGGGCTTGATGCCCCCCCGATGCTTAGACGCAGAGGCGCTGAACAAAGTCTGTTCCAACTGGCCCTGCTCGCTGTATTGGTGGATCTCATAAGTGGTCGGATACATGAAGTAGAAACCACCGCCGGCCTTGGGGATGAGGATGGTGTTGTGATAGCGGTGCAGGGCGGTCGCCGTCCGTTGGTCGGCGACCGGATACAAACTGTCGATCACCTCGAAGGTATCGTTGAAGCGGAACAGAGCATGGCTACCGTCGGTTTGCAAATCCACTTGTGAGGCATAAATATGGCCTCCTTCGGTGACTATGAAATCATCGATATACTTCGACAAGTCAGGCTCTGACACCTCTCTCTTAAACGCATAGGAGTCGCCAGAAAAAACGATGTACTTAATACCTTCTCCTGTCGTACAGATATAGAGGTCGCCATTGGGAGCAATCAGCAACTCGGTAATAGTAAAGTACTCACCCTCGGCTCCACCTCGCGCTCCAATTTGCCGCAGGTAGTTGCCCTCGGCATCAGCGAGGAAGAGCGTCTGCTGAGTAAGGTCTCCGATGATGAGGTTGCCCTTGGAATTGACCTTGATGGAATTGATCGTCCCCAAAACGACGCCTTCGGGCATGTTGAGGTAGATGTCCCGATCTTTGACAAACGCCTCGTCAAATGCGAGCTCGGCCGCTGGCGAGGTGATCTCCACTCGACCCTCAGACACGTCGCCACCGCCGCATCCGGCTAACACTACTAAAGCGATGAAAGGCAACAGACTTCTCATAACATTCTCCTTGTGGATTATTGACGCATCTTGGCAGATTCATGGGCTTAAATGAGGCCGCCCCAAGAAGTGGCTGCTTAAACCACCTCAACTGTTCAGCATCCGATGCCCGGCAGAGTGGACCGGGGTCAGTAGCCCCGATCCACTCCCCGATCCATGGCCTGATTGATTTTTCAGCACCCCATCAAGCAGGGACGCTTCAAACCAGTATCAGCCAAGGCTGCCGCAGCAGGGTACCCTAACCGCAGCAGTTCAAGGGGCCCCCAAACTCCTTGCAAATGACACCTTTCTCAGTGTCGCACTCGACAACGAAGTATTCGGGGACTTGGGCCTCGACGGCTTGGCCGTAGGTGGCGCGCTGGGGTTTGTGCAAAGCAATCATGGCAATACTCCTTGCGTAGGACGTGAATGGTTCTAGCGGACGCCAAAAGCGTCGCGCAAGGGCCTCCGTATGAGACGCCTTGATCGGCTGGCAAGGTAGCGTCATAGCACGAGTAGGAACCGCCGATACCTGCGTGGCTTCAGTGGCCGGGCCGTCGAGGGCGTTGACGGGTTGGGGCAAGGGCATGGCGACAGTCCTTCTCGACCTAAGACGACAGCGCTACCAGCGGCACGAGAGCGAGGCGTGCGCCTAATAGGCGACAGGCGACGTGGATAAAGCGGTTCATTTTTCCCTCCTCTTATATTAGAAAGCCTGCCCGGCGGCCTCTATTGCTTCGTAGGGGCAACCAACAACGGCTTGCTTTCGTGCTCACCTACTGTAATCGCAAATTCCGTGCCAATTTGACTCCAAAACACATAAGTCAATGATAAACAGTATCTTATAAGATATTAGGTGGTTTATGCTGGCCGCAGCCTCGCGCTTACATTGCACCCTTTCGACGCATCTGAGCCGCTTATTTGGTTCTATCTCACTTTTTTACAAGAGGTTAGACAACGTGCGTCTTAAAAGTCGCAGTGCGTTAAAACGGGTCCGAAGTTGAGGAAGGAGGTCGAGAATTTCGCCTCGACGTATTGATCTGGTGCTTTCTGGCCACCCATTGCCGCTGCCGTCATGGACGATGGGCAACGGCTCAAGCAGGTGCATCGCGCCGCCATACAGATGTCCAGCCGCAAGCCCTCGATGCAATCGGTTAGGAGACTCAGCGTACCAGCAAATGAACTGTCGGTCGGCTTTAGCCTCCCAACGTAATGGAAGGCGTCGTCTCTACGAGCGGCTGAACGCTTCTTGGCGGTCATTGAGCCGATAGACGGCTATGTGCGGATCGCTCGCCTCGCCGGTCGCTTCGTCAAATTCACCTTCGACCCGGCAATACAACTCAGACCCGGCCACCTCCAACGGTAGGTGATCAGCAGGCAACCTGATGCCGTCGGCCACCGAATAGCCGTCCTTGTAAAGCAGGTTTAGATAGAGTTGATACGTGCCCCCAACCTCCCGCCGGTATTGCTCCAACACCAGCAGATCGGAGCCCCATTCAAAAAGATCAGACCGGACGATGTGCTCGGCAAACCACGCCTCAATTTGAGGGTTCCAACGATACGGGTTTAAGTTCGCCGGAAAGGGCTTGATGCCCCCCCGATGCTTAGACACAGAGGCGCTGAACAAAGTCTGTTCCAACTGGCCCTGCTCGCTGTATTGGTGGATCTCATAAGTGGTCGGATACATGAAGTAGAAACCACCGCCGCTCTTGGGGATGAGGATGGTGTTGTGATAGCGGTGCAGGGCTTTCGCCGTCCGTTGGTCGGCGACCGGATACAAACTGTCGATCACCTCGAAGGTATCGTTGAAGCGGAACAGAGCATGGCTACCGTCGGTTTGCAAATCCACTTGTGAGGCATAAATATGGCCTCCTTCGGTGACCACGAGACGATCGATATACTTAGGGTCTGACACCTCTCTCTTAAACGCATAGGAGTCGCCAGAAAAAACGATGTACTTAGGACCTTCTCCTAGCGTCCAGATATAGAGGTCGCCATTGGGAGCAAGCAGCAACTCGACAATAGTAAAATACTCACCCTCGGCTCCGCCTCGCGCTCCAATTGGCCGCAGGTAGTTGCCCTCGGCATCGGCGAGGAAGAGCGTCTGCTGGGTAAAGTCTCCGATGATGAGGTTGCCCTTGGAATTGACCTTGATGGAATTGATCGTCCCCAAAACGACGCCTTCGGGCATGTGTAAGTAGATGTCCCGATCTTTGACAAATGCCTCGTCAAATGTAAGCTCGGCCGCTGGCGGGGTGATCTCCACTCGCCCCTCAGACACGTCGCCACCGCCGCATCCGGCTAACACTACTAAAGCGATGAAAGGCAACAGACTTCTCATAACATTCTCCTTGTGGATTATTGACGCATCTTGGCCCCAAGAAGTGGCTACTTAAACCACCTCGACTGTTCAACATCGGCCTGATTGATTTTTCAGCACCCCTTCAAGCCGGGATGCGTCTTAACCGTAGCCCCCCAACCTCCTGCAAATGTTAGCAGCCCCAGCGCACCAGCAAGCGAAAGTGTACCGTCGCCCGGTGCAAGCCCAAGTACAGCATCGGCAAGTAGATCGGCAACAAAATCGACGAAGCCACCAAGCCGCCGGTCACGCCCACGGCCAGCGGATACCATATGCTCTCAGTATCCTCGAACAACACGATGGGCAAGAGCCCGGCCAACGTGGTCAGGGTGGTAATGGCAATGGGCTTGAGGCGGTGGGCTGCGGCCGCGAATACCTCGGCCGCGAGGTCGCCAGCCCCGGCTTTGGCCTTCTCGTCCATCTGATACAGCATGAGAAAAGCGTTGTTGACCGCTATGCCAGCCAAGAAGAGCACTGCGATATAGCCGCCGGTGTCAAAGCTAGCACCTAAAAAGTAGAACGCATCAAACAGGCCAATCAGCGCCATTGGAACCGCTAAGATCACCAAAAAGGGTTTGGTCCAAGACTCAAAAAGGCCGGCGGCGATCATCCACACGATCAGGACGGCCACGCCCAAAATGGCCATGAGTTCCTTTCTGTTGTCATCTTCCAAGTACCAATAGGACGCTTGGCGAGTGATGCTGAAACCGTAGGGGAATTCGGTGCGGTCAATGAGTAGGTCAATGAGTTTTTCCCCGTGCTCACGCGACCCCAAGTAACTGAGGTTTATGAGGCGCATATACGTTTGGTTTTCGCGCACTATTTCGGGTTGAATTCTGCTTTTTTCGAGTTGGATCAGCTCGCCGAGCCGCACGTGGTCGCCGAGCTCCTTGCCCTTTAATTCATCGCTAGAGACGACGCTGGCTTCCCGGAACTTGATTGCCACATCCCGCAACTCGCCAGCCACCCAAAGGCTTCTCCGCGACGCCGCGGTCGTCTGCTGCCTCAACGTCTCGGCGACGCGGTTGTTGTCCAGCCCATAGGTGCTGATTGCGTCAGCATCTAAGTGGCCGATCATCTCGTAAGGCTCGTCGGTGGTGTAGCGAGCCACCGCGTCTATATCGACATCGCTAATGCGCTTGTTCTGGGCGAGTTTGTCGGCGAATTGTTCGGTTATCTCCCGCAGCTTGACATAGTCGCTGCCCTCGGCCTTGAGCGAAAACTGGGCAAAGTTGCCCAACAGCATCTGGTGATGCTTGAAACCAAACCCGCTCACTGAAATCGCCACCCCGCCGATGTTGGCCGCGTGTTGGGTCAGGGCCGCGTAAACCCTGCTGGGGAGCACGAAATAGTCCGCATCCTCCGCGAGGACGATCTCCATCTGCGCCGATTTCGGCGAATAGTTGACCGCCACTTTTTCTATTTGCTCCATGTGCGGGGCCAGTGCCGACTCAAACCCAAAACACAGTTCCTCCATCTTGTGAACTGGCACATTGCTCGGCATAGTAAAGGAAACCCGGAGGCTCTGCTGCTGATTGCGGCCAAAGACCTCCCCCTTGTGGACTTTCTGAAAAAACAGATACGACGCCCCGCCGAGCACCTTAAACAGCAGGGGTTTGGTTTCCTCGTCGAACTTGGGGTCCATCCACCATTTCTCGTACGCACGAGCGACCGCGCCATCCTCGCCGATCGAGTCGGGCAGCAGCCAGACGGGCAGGCCCCACAGCAACACCAGCACCGCTAGCATGATCCGGCGATGTTTGCAACAAAAGCCGAGCAGGGCGATGTATATTCGGGACGGCAAACTCATGGCTAAACCGCACTTTCTCCCCGCCTGTCCAAGACCAGCATAAGAGGCGGCAGCAACAGGCAGGATACGAGGAAGGAAAAGACGACCGTGGCACCGAGTGCCAACGCTACGGGTCTGAAATAGAGTTGCAGGGTTTGCGAGAGAAAAAAGACCGACAGCAAGGCGCCGACCGTCGTCAGGTTGGAGGCCAACAGCGGCCTTAGCACCCCGGCGGTGCCGGCGAGTATCCGCTGCTGCGCCGAGCCGCCACCCGTTGTCAGGTGGCGCTGGACGCTGTCGTACACCACGACCGAGTTATCGACGCTCAGGCCGTAGCCCACGGTCAATCCGGCCAAGGTCAACACGTTCAGGGTCATGCCGGCGAGGTGGAGCAAGCCCACGGTGTAGGCCAGCACCAGCAGGATAGTGCCCCAAATGAGCAGGGTCGCCGACACTTTCCTGTAGGTGAAGACGACGATGGCCGCAATGAATAGCACCGCAAAAAAGGAGCGGCTGCCGAGCTTGGCCAATTCCTCTTCCAATGCTTCGCCCTTGTCTAGCTCTTTAACCAAGCCAATACCCGGCGGAGCATCCCGCATGACGCTCGCCATGGTCGCCTTGACGGCCGCGGACGTTTCGAGCAGATCCACGCCCGGATACTTCTCTATGGTGATTAATACGGAGTTTTTCCCGTTGACGCGGTGGCGGCTAAAGTCGGCGGGTGCGTCCCAATATATCCGCGCAATATCCCCCAAACGGACTGCGGTCGAGCCGACGGGTATTTGCTTGAGCGTCGCCAGATCGTCGTAGCCCCCGTTAAAGCGCACCTTTTTCGCCGCGCCGGCGTCCCACAGCGTTCCCACATTCGATTTGCCGCCGCGCAACTGCCGCTGCAACGCCTCTATGTTCTCGCTGGACAGCCCGGTGCTTGCCACGGCGTTCCCGTCTAGCTCAATCACGAGTTCGAGCAGCTTGCCGCCTTCCAACTGCACGTCTTTGATGCCGGCTACGGCGAGCACGGCTTTTTGGATGCGGGCTTCCGCGTACTCCCTCAACTCGCCGGGTCGCCGGTCGCCGTACAGGCGGTAACTAAGGAAACCAGCCAAGTCCGTCAGCTCCTCGGGCACTGAGCGTTCAATCGCTGGCCAAGAGGCCTCTTCGGGCATGGTCGCGTAGAGCGAGTGAATTCGTTCGTTCAATTCTACTTCGAGCAAGCTGATATTCGCCTTTGTGTCGAATTGCACCACAATTTCAGCGTGGCCTTCCCGGGTTCGCGAGCGAATGCGGGTGACGTGGTCCAATTGCTGGACCAACGACTCCAGCGGCCGCGTCACCGCGGATTCTAGGCTGAATGCCGAGGCCCCGGGCCATTGCACACTGAGGCGCAACTCGGGCAGCTCACTCGGCGGCGACAACTCAACCGAGATGACCGCGAAACTCGCCACCGCCAAGATGCCGAGCGTAGCGGCCGCGGTGAATACTGCGATGGGATGGCCGAGGCTCCAGCGTATCGCCAACATATCAGGTTTTCCTTAGCTGATTGCCGAACACCCATGAATAAATCACCGGCACCACGATCAGCGTCAGCCCGGTCGATAGCGTCAGCCCGCCGATGATGACCCAGGCCATGGGCTGGTGCAATTCCGCGCCCTGCCCGGTAGAAAGTGCCAGCGGCAACAGCCCCAGCACCGTGGTCACCGTGGTCATGGCTATGGGGCGCAGCCGCTTGCGGCCCGCTTCGGCTATGGCGGTATGCAGGTCGGCCCCGGCTAGGTGGCGATTGCGGATAAAATCCACCTTGACGATAGAGTCGTTGACCACAATGCCGACGAGCACCACCGCCCCCATAGCCGACATAAAATTGAGCGTCTGACCCGTCGCATAGAGCGTCGCAACCGCGCAGACAAGCGCCAGCGGTACAACCGCAATTACTACGAACGGCATTTTGAGCGATTCAAACTTTGCGGCGAGGATGGCAAATACGAGGCAAAAGGAAACCGCTAAAGCCAGCGCCAAGTCGGCCAACATCTCCTGCATCTCGGCGTCGACCGCGCCGATCTCCAACCAAACGTCTTGGGGCTTTGCTAGCCGGTCCGCAGCGGCCGCCAATTGCCGCTTTGCCTCGGCCACATTCCCTTGCACGAGTTCGGCCCCCACCTCTACGATCCGGCTCTGGTTTTTCCGCTGTAGCGCGGTATAGCCCGTATAAGGTGCGATGGAAACTAATTCATCAACCGGTGCATACGTGGTCTTTTCCTCCCGGCGGATGGGATAGCTCAACCGCTTGAGGGTTTCCGTGCCGGGATCCCCTTCCCGGCCCACGACCAACCTGACATCGACCTCGCGAGCATAATCGGCCAACGAGGTCGGCTGGCTGCCCTGTACTGCGCGGCGGAGAAAGTCGCCGAGGTTGGCCGCGTCAATGCCGTATAGTGCCGCCTTATCGCGGTCAATGGCCACTTCGTACCCACCGGCCCCCTCGGCGAGGCTCGATTGGACGTGGGCAAAACGCGGCATGTCCTCCATCAGCCCCACGATGGCCTTGCTCACCGCGGCCAAGTTGCCCCAATCCTCGCCGTTTAAGCGCACATCGAAATCACTGGTTTTGGGCGGGAAGAAGTGCTCGAGAAAGGACGGCGGCGACCGCACGCTCAGCTCGTACCCCGCCGCCGTGCGGCCCAGCGCTTTTAGCCGCGCCGCGACCGCGTCGGTATCGGCTTCTGGGGCAATTTTCACTTCGATCACGGCTTTGTTGGCGCCCGGGCGGTGCGACTGGTCAAAGTCGATATCCGTTATTCCCACCGACGAATAGACCGTTTGGATCTCCGGGTCTGCTCCCAAGTGCTGCTCGATTTCGGCGACCGCCGCCAAAGTCCGCCGCAGCATCGACGATTCTGGAAATTCCACTTCGAGCACTAACTGCTTCCGGTCAACTGTGGGCATTAACTCCCGGTCGACCACCGACAGCAGGGACAAACCCAGCCCAGCCACAACCACAATCGCGGCTAGCGTCGCGGCCTTGTTTTGCAGGCAGACCGCCAAGAGGCTTTCGTAGCGTCGGATCGCCCCCTCGCCCAACGCGTCGGCGCAGTTGCCGAGTTTAGTGAGCAAGGGCAGCTTGCCCAGCAGACGCGACAGTCGGCCCCCGGCGTGGCCGCGCGACAGCAGCATGGAGACTAGGGTGATCGACGCAAGTAAGGATAGGGTCAGCGACGCTACGACCGTGATGGCTTGATCGAAGTACAGGGCCCCGGCCAGCCCTTCGATGTACACCAGCGGCAAGAAAACGGATACCGTCGTAAACGTCGAGGCGGCAATCGGCAGACTGACCTCTCGGGTGCCCTCAATGGCTGCCTCCACCAGCGGACAACCCTGTTGCCGAAATCGCTTCACATTGTCGAGGACGATTATGGCATTATCGACCAAGATGCCAATGCCCAAGGCCAGCCCGCCGAGGGAAACCACGTTGAAGTGGATGCCAATGCTGTACATCACCGCAAAGGTGATGACAATGGATACCGGCACCGCCAGCCCCACTACCAGCGGGCTTTTCCAGTCGCGGATGAACAGAAATAGGACCAGTACTGCGAAAAAACCTCCCCAGTACAGGGAAGAAAGGACATTGTCCACGGCCTCTTGAATGAACTCGGACTGGTCGAAAACCGGCAGCACCCTGAAATCGGGAAATTCAAGCGCCAGCGCCGCCAGCACTGCTTCTACTTTTCGGGCGGTCTTTATCGTATTATCCCCAGATTTCTTGTACAGATACAAAGTGATCGCGTCTTTGCCATTGAGCCGGTTGTAGCCGGTCGGCTCTTTGAACCCGTACTTTGCAGTGGCAATGTCCTCGAGGAAGACCGTCGTATTATCGACCCGTTTGACCGGTACTTTTCTTATGTCCTCAATGTCTCGATAGCGGCCTTCTATCCGCAGCGGGTAAACCAAGTGGCCTTCGCGGATGGTCCCGCCCGCAACACGGGTGCTAAATCGCGTCAAGGCCGCTTCGACATCGGCAAACCCAACGCCGTACGCGAGACTTTTGCGGCGGTCGATCTCGATCTCGACTTCCCTTTCCAAGCCGCCGGCCACCAGCGCTTGCGCCACACCTTGGACTTGTTCCAGCCGGGGTTTTACGACCGCTTCGGCAACATCCTTGAGTTCGACCAAGGCCGCCCGATAATCCTCATCCGAAACCGGGTGCTCTATCCGGTCTCCGGTGACCGCGAGCATCATAAATGGCGACGACGACGGATCAAAGCGCAAAATCGTCGGCCTTGCGGCGAAGTCAGGCAGCAGTTGTTGGAGCTTGTCGAGCTTGTTGCGAACCTTGATGAAGGTCAGGTCCATATTGGCGTCCCAACTGAACTCCAAGTAGAAAAGCGAGAGCCCGTCCCGCGATACCGAGCGCATATTCCTAATGTTGTACAAGCCGCTCAGCGAGGCCTCGATCGTTTGCGCGACCTGTTCTTCGATGTCGATGGCGGACGCGCCCGGACACTCGGTCTTAATCGCCAGTTTCTGCACTTCGACATCCGGCAGGAAATCCACCCCCATCTGATAAAAGGAATAGCATCCCAACAGCACGGCGGCCGCATAGGCCACAACTGTTGTCACCGGACGCCTCACGGACGAGGCGGTTAGATTGGTCGTGGCAGACATTAGAGTTCCTCGTTGACGACGATGACTTGGGCGTTGTGGGCCAAGTTGAAGTGGCCGGCCGTAATCAGCGTATCCTGAGTGGTCAAGCCTTCCCGCACTTCCACCAGCTCGTCCGTCTCCGCGCCGGTTTCGACGTAGCGCCACTTCGCTCGCCCGCCCTCGTACACGAACACCACTTTCCGAGCGTCGCGGGTGAGTAGGGCTTCCCGCGGCACCAGCAACCTATCTTGGTAGCGGGCGGCCTCAACGCGCACATCGGCGAACATGCCGGGCCGCACTGCTCTATCGAGGTTTTCTATCTCTATTAGGACTCTGCACGTTCTGTGTTCGGCGTCTATAGTTGGATTCACCGATACGACGCGGCCGCTTACCGCTTGCTGCGGCAGCGCAGCCAATGCGATCTCGGCGCGCGCCCCGAGCCGTATGTGCCTGATCTCGGTTTCCAACACATCCATTTCGAGGTGGAGCCGATCCAGCGACACAATCCGCGCTACCACATCGCCCTTGTTGACGAAGTTGCTGCGGTCCGCTACGACCTCCGCCACGTATCCAGCAAACGGGGCCTCAACGATCGCGTGCTCGAGTTCGATCTGCGCCTTTTTGAGTTTTAGCCGCGCCTCGTCGAGCCCGACCTGATTCGCGGCCAGTTCCTTTCTCGATTTGCTAAAAATGAGTCTGAATGCTTCGACATCGTTGGCATTCGTCGAATCGACGCCCAGCCGGTTGAACATTTGCGCCCGGTTGCCGAAGTCGCTGGTGAAAAAGGCGATGTTGGCGTATTGCGTGAGTGCCTTGTCCAGTTCCTCTTGGGCCTGCCGCTGGGCTATCCTGAGCAGGTCGTCTTCTAACTCTACTACTGTATCGCCTTGCTCAACCCAGTCGCCTTCCTCGATGAGCAGCCGCTTGATCTCAGCGGAAACTTGGGCCGTAATCTCAGCCGTCCTCGTGGCACTGACGTACCCATACGAGACAACTTGGCGAATCAGCGGCCCCTTGTTCACCTGCATTACGGCGACGGGCTTGCGGGTATCCGCCGGGACTGGTTTTGCCGCTTCGGTCGGGGAGCGGTCCTTAGCCTCTACGGGGTCCGTCGCAAAAAAGCCGGTCCCGATCTCGCTCTGGCTGATTAGCACAATCGCCAACAGAGCTACTATGACTGAGTAGAGCACTTTGTTTTTCATGGTGGCATTACCTCCGAGTTGGCCAACAGCGGCTCACCTTGTCATTAGCAAATTCAGTGCCAAACGGAGACAAAAAACCGTAAATTATTGTTAAATAAGGAGTTAAAGAAATACACGCCACTTCGCACAAAACGCCGCAGAGCACCTTGAGTGCTCCCTTTAGACGCACCTATGCCTCTATTAAACTTCTATCTCACGTTTTTACAATGGGTTAGATCGAGTGCGTCAAAAGGGTCGCAGTGCGCTATATTTGACCGAATAGCGAATATAGAGCGCGGGAAGGACTCGCTAGCGACTGACCTAAATTCCGCCCAAGGTCGAGCGCGGGGCAGGTTTTCGCGGGAAAAGCCTACATGCGGCTAAAGTCAGGACGACGCATCTCCGTTCCTACGATCCCTGTTTGACAAAGGTGATCCACAGCGGGCTATCCCCCACGTCGTGTTGCTCTAGCGGGATGAGTGCCCCGGTAGCCGCGTCAATGCGATACGAGGCCAACCGGCCCGAACTTTGGCCAACCGAAAGGGCGAAGCGACCGCTCGGATCCAGCTCGAAAAAGCGCGGCGTAGCCTCGGTCGGATAGCGTCCTTTGGCCGTCAGCCACCCATCGTCGCCGATGGCGAACAGGGCCAAAGAATCGTGGCCGCGATTGGAGCCGTAGAGAAACCGGCCGTCGGGCGCGATCTTTATTTCGGCGGTAGTGTTGTCTTCGTTGTTAAATCCCGCCGGCAAGGTCGAAATAATCTGCAACGGCGATAGCGTCCCGGCCGCCGCGTCGAAGTGGTGAGCCGACACCGTGCTGCCGTTTTCGTTGACCGAATAGAGGAAATCGCGGGTCGGGTGGAAGGCAAAGTGGCGCGGGCCTTCGGGCGTAGCCGGTTGTATTTTCGGCGGATCGTTGGGCGTCAGCCGCCCGGTTTGCTCGTCAAAGCGAAACTGAAATATCGCGTTGGCCGGATTGGTATGCGGCACAAAGGCAAAGCGGTTTGAGCGGTCGGTCTGGATGCTGTGGGCGTGTCCGGCCGTGGCAAACATTTGCAGCGGCTCGGCTGAAATCGCACCGTCGGCGGCCACGCCGTGTACGGCGACCTGACCCGAGCCATAGTAAGACGACAGCAAAAAGGCCCCGGTGTGGTCCAAAAACAAATAGGGCGGGCCTTCGGCGAGGCTCGTCTCGGCCCGTTTAACGAGCGTTCCCCGCGCCCGATCAATCTCATAGCTCGCCAGTTTTTTCGCCGAGCGCAGCGCCACAAACATCTGCGTCCCGTCCGGGCGCGTAGTCACCGCCCCGGGCGAGTCCGCCAACTCGACATTGGGTTGTGGCTCTAACGCGCCGCAATCTTCGTCCATCAGGAAATGCGAAAAAAAGCGGCTGCCCGAGTTTGAAACATATACGTGATAGGCCATGAGAATCTCCTCCAACAGGGAATTAGGGACGCGCCACTTCTCGCAGGGCGCGCAAAAAAACGGCTGGGTCAACAGGGCCGAGCAAGAGGGCGTGGGTGCCGCGCGTTGGAATATATACGACGTGCGGCGCACCCGTGTAGAAAACGTGCGCCTTCTCCCCACTGCTTAGGTAAAACGCCCCGCCGTAAAAAAAGAACGCGCTAATGGCGAAAATTTTGTTCCTAGGCCGGTATTGGGGTGCGGCGGGCAAATCGACGACGCGGGCGTCTTCTACCTTTAGCTCGTCATAGGCGAAGTGCTTGCCGTGGGCGCTATTGCGGAGGAGCAAGTGGCCCTCTAACAAGACAAAATCCGTGCGGCGGGCACTTAAATAAAACCACGTAAAGACCGCGAAAAA
This sequence comes from Candidatus Latescibacterota bacterium, assembly GCA_965116045.1. Lineage (GTDB taxonomy): Bacteria > Latescibacterota > UBA2968 > UBA8231 > UBA8231. Next base: position 1,834,721 of record OZ220478.1, read on the forward strand.
GATGATCAGCATTAGCACGTAAGCCGAACCCAAGGCCACGGGCGCGGCGACGCGGGCAACCGGACCGTGCGGGTCGATGACTGCGTAGAGCGCGAGGGTCAGCACCGCGAAAAAGACCGTGATCACAGCAAAAGACGCGGCCAGCACTTTGCCGAACAGGGCGGCAGACGGCGGGTAAATGGGGAAAATGCGCGGTTCCATGTCAACTTGCTTTGAGCAGCATCAAGCCGCCGGCAATGGCGAGGATGCCGATGGTTTTAACAGCCGTAAACCGTTCTTTGAGGAAAATCCAGCCCAGCAGTGCGCCGATTACGACCGATGACTCGCGCGCGGCAATGATATAGCTGACCGGCCCTTGGGTATAGGCGTATAGTATCAGCAGATAGGTCGCCAGGGAGCCGGCGCCAATCAAGGCAATATACCCATAGGAGGCGCGGGCCGTCGCCAGCAATTCCGCGCCGTATTGACGCACGATAAAGGGCGTCCGCACGAGGGTGGCGATAATCCACATGCCGCCGATGTAGTAAATCGGTTGCACGTATCCCACGCCTATTTTGTCGATCAGCGAGTAACAAACAATCATCAGCCCCACGCTCAGGGCCAGTTGCAAGCCCCGCGTTTGGAGCTTGAGGGCCGGGGCGCCAACGCAGAAAATCCCAACGAGAATTAAGCCGATCCCGCCCGCGCCCAGCAGTGAAATGGACTCGTCCAAGCTGAGATAGGCTACCAAGGCCGTCAGCCCGACGCCCGAGCCGCGGGCAATCGGGTACACCGTCGAGATCTCGCCGTGCTCGTAGGCCCGCGCCAGCAGCGCGAAGTACAGCGCGTGAAAAATGCCCGTCGCCAGCAAGCAGAGACCGCTCGGCCACGACAAGACCGGCGGCGTGCCCTGCCACCAGACATAAGCGCACAGCGGCATTATGAACAGGATACCCGAGGCAAAGGAGAGCCACATCACCGCCACATTGCCAGCGACCTTGTAGGCGGCGAAATTCCACAGGGCGTGGCCGATGGCCGCCACCAACACAAGCCCCCAGACATCGGCGTTCATTATTCTATATTCTATAAAATTAATTCGGGTAAATTGGGCCGATTGACCATAGCGAGATTGAATCTTCGCGTCAAATGGTGAATATTCTAAGGATGCAATCCACGACAGACACACCGACTTTCGCAGCGGTGGAAGAGGCCGCCGCGTTTATCAGGGCATATCTCGCGCCGACGCCGCTGGTCCACTGCTCGAAGCTCTCGCAAATACTAGGCTGCGAATACCACGCCAAGTGCGAAAACTTGCAGCCCGTGGGGGCCTTTAAGGTGCGCGGCGGCGTCAACCTCATCGGGCACTTGTCCCCGGCCGAGCGACAGCGGGGCGTCATCAGCGCGAGCACTGGCAATCACGGCCAGTCGCTGGCATACGCCGGTCAGCTCTTTGACGCGCCGGTGACCATCTACGGCCCAGCGTGCGCGAGCAACCCAGCCAAAGTCGCGGCCATGCGCGCCCTCGGCGCAGAAGTCCGTCTCGTTGGCCGCGATTTCGACGAGGCCCGCGAGCAAGTCGAGCGCGAAGCGCGCCGCACCGGCTGCCGCTACGTCCACTCGGCCAACGAGCCGTTGCTAATCGCCGGCGTGGGCACCATGGGCTTGGAAATTTTTGCCGCCCTGCCCAATGTGGAAGTGCTGATCGCGCCCGTGGGCGGCGGCAGCGGCATCTGCGGCATCGCACTGGTCGCCCGCCACCTGAATCCAGCGGTCGAAATCATCGGCGTACAGAGCGAGAGCGCCCCGGCCTGCCACCGAGCTTGGCAACAGCGGCGGCTCGACGTGGAGGCCCCCATGGCCACGCGGCACGAGGGGATAGCTGTGCGCGTGCCCTTTGCCATGACCTCGCACCTGATGTGGGAACTCGTCGATCGCTTCGAGCTAGTCACGGACGAAGAAATCGACGCGGCCATGGGCCTGTTGGTGCGCGAGGCCAAGCTAGTAGCCGAAGGAGCCGGTGCCGCATCATTGGCTGCGGCCCTGAAAATTCGCGCGTCCTTGGCCGGCAAAAGAGTCGTCGGCATCCTCAGCGGCGGGAACGCGACCGCCGACCACTTAGCGCGAATTTTGCAAAATGGCTAAGCGCAAAAAGGGCCGCCGCCGGGGTGCTGCCGCGCGCGCCAATGCCGAACTGGACGCGCACATGGCATCGCTGGGCCTAGCAGCGATTGAAGCGTATAAGGTTTGGTGCCGCCAGCACGGATTTAGCGCGGCCTTGAGCAAGACGTGGCAGGAGCGGCGGCAAGAGCGCATTGCACACCAGCGCGACCAACAGACCGCCCAAGCCCAAGACGCCCTGCGGCAACACGTCGCGCAACTCGGGTTAGACGGAGTGGCTGCCTACCAAGCGTGGTGTCGGCAACAAGGACTCGGCCACGCCATGCACAAGAGCGCGGCCCAGCGCAACAAGGAGCTCAAGCTCCACCAGCAGCTCCAGAGCACCCAAGCCCTGCACAAGGGCCGCCAGCACAGCCGGCGCACCAAAGACCTCATTCACCAGCTTTGGGCTGGCGCCCTTGCCGAGGAAAAGCTACACACTGAAGTCCTGCGCCTGCTCCATCGGACCTTTGCCGGGCTCGCTGGCGACCAGCGGGCGCAGCTACGGGATTTGCTCTTACACATAGAGAAGCGGGCACCCAACCTGCTCGACGCGCGGCTAGCTCTCCAGCACTTGGGGCGAGTGGAGGGCAATACCTTCGTCGAGGCGCTCGGCGCGTTGGCGCGACACAGCGACGCTTGGCAGCAATCGCCGTCCGCGTGGAAGCCAGACAGCCGCAACGCCCGGCGGCAATTCGCCGCGCTATCCCGCTCTTTGTTGGCCTGTTATGACGTGCCTTCTTGCTTGGATTCGGGGTGGTTCGGCGGCTGGGAGCCAGAGGCCCAACGCCAGCAGGGGTGGTTCGTCCACGTGGGCAGCGGGCAAAACATCCGCACGGCCGATCTGCCGCTCGCGTTCTCCAAACGCATGGCCCACATCTTTGCTGAGGCCCCAAACGAACTGACGGCGACCGAGGCGCTGCGCTGGGCGCAAGTGGTGGGGCAAGGAGGTAACGAGGAGTTGGCGCAGGCCGTACTAGCTACAGAATTGGGTCGCAGCTTTGCCGACGAATCCTTCTGGAGCACAGTCGTCCTCTTCCTCGTTGCAAACTCCATGCTCGACCCGGATATGGTGGGGCCGATCGTCGATTACATCAATCACCAAAAATTCGTCCCCACAGAGTCGGGCGAGCCACCGCAGCCCAACTACACCATGAAGGGCCGCAGCGCGGTCAAGCTCCTGCGCCAAGTTGAGGAATGGCACGAGCGCCTCGCCCGCGATAACCGCCAGCCTTCGGGGAGCTGGGAATCGTCGGGCATAGCGGGCTTTGAGTGGTCGGACGACAAAGAAGAAGGGCTGCGTTGGACCATTCACGAGCTTACTTCCAAGAAGGAACTCTCGCTCGAAGGACGGGCGATGAACCACTGCGTCGCCTCCTATGTGCCCAACTGTCGCCGAGGCAGCAAGTCGGTGTGGTCCATGCAGGCGGCCGATGCCGAGGGGCGCAGTGCCCGCGTGGTCACCATCGCCCTGCACAATCCAAGCCGCAATATCGTCGAGGTGCGCGGGCGGTTCAACGCCGTGCCGCGGCTGTCGGGCAAAAATCCAAAAAACAGGACATTGGGCCGGCCCTATCGAGCCCTGCTAGCGCGCTCTGGTGCTGTGTTGCGGAAGTGGATTGAGGCCGAAGAGTTGGGGCGGACGACGCGGGCGTACTAGGCGGGCGCACGTTGCACTTATTCCGAGTTGCGTCCGTAAATAGACGCCCTGTAATCGGACGACGGCCATCACTTTGGGGCTTGCAGACCTTACCAAGGTGAATAGCGTTTCGGCTTTTTCTCAAATATCGACAGTTGGAGCGGTGATATTTGCTACCCGTCCGGGTAGTAAATACCGTATCTACATAAGTAGCTTTATTAGTCGGTTCGACCTCGATTGTGGGAGGGCCCTTAGAAGGGATCGGCTCCGTTGACGGAAGCTCGTTCCATAGCCCCTTGCCAATTTGTGTGTATGTACACCCTGTTAAAATTAAAAAGTAACAGCACAGCTAAGAATTTCTTCAATTTAACCACCTTCGGCTAGGTTTAGATAACTGGCCTTAAGGCAATGCAATGATTAATGATAACAGGTGTTGGTAGTTACACGCTCCGCCAACCCTCTAATCCGCCAGTCCGTCGAGCAGGTACTGCTGTATCCGCTCGAGTGCCTCGGGGCTGGTGATCTTCTGCCACTCGGCATCGACAATGTAGAAGGAATCTTGCGCCCGCGCTGCCACTGTATTGATAATGGCGCGGTGAATGTTGAGCTCCAACTCGTCCAGCAAGTACGCGATTCTGTACAGCAGGCCCACGGTGTCTTGGGCTTCGATATCGACGACCGTATAGCGGGCTGAAATGTGATTGTCGAATTCGATGTGCGGCGGCTGATCGTACTGCCGCTGGCGGCGGCGGCGGTCCCAACTGCTGCTGTACCGCGCTAGCAAGTCGCGGGCCTTCAGCCGCAGCGAAATAACCTCGGCTACCCGCTCGCGCATGCGCTCCTTCTTCCAGTCGGGCAGCTCCGGGCTGCCGTCGATGTTGGTCACTTGGAAAATATCGAGTACCACATCGTCGGCGCGGGTGTTGACATCGGCGCGGAGGATATTGATGTCGTTGACGGCTAAGGCACCGCAGATCTTGGCCATGAGCTGGCGCTGGTCGCGGGTGCAGATGACGACCTCCGTGTGCCCTTGGTGCTCGATGAATTCTAAGACAAAAGGCTGCTCCCGGCTCAGGCGGGCGATCATCTCCAGATGCACCTTGATTTGCGCACGGTTGTAGGCCACCAAATAGCTGGGCGATAGCTGATCGATGTGCTCTTGGAACTGGACGACGCGCTGGGCCGGCCAGTGGCCCTCAATGTGATTGAGGTGCTCGTCGAGCTTCTGGTGCGCGCTCTGTTTGGCCGCTAGGGCTGCCCGATCCGAGTGTAGCTGCTCGGCCGTCTTGTAGTACAATTCCCACAGCAAGGCCCCTTGCCAATCGGTCCACGCGTCGGGCGCAACCGCCGACAGGTCCGCGTACGAAACCAAGTAGAGCGCCCGCAGCCACTCGGCGTTGGCGAACAGCCCGGCGAATTCGGCGATCATCTCGTAGTCGTCGAGATTGCGCCGCCTAGAGATCAGCACCATGTCTTGGTGGTGCTCCACGAGGAAGCGCAGCATGGATCGCTCTGCTTGGTCCAGCCCTATCCGCTCGCTCAGTTCCTCGGTCATCTCAATGCCGCGCGCGATGTGGTCGTCGCGCTTCCACTTGCCCACGTCGTGCAACAGCACGGCGAAGAACAGCAGATCGCGGCGCGTACATTGGGCGAGAATCGCGGACATCGCGCCCTCCTGCTGACCGAGAGCTTCCAAATTTTCCAGCGCGACCAGCGTGTGCTCATCGACCGTGTAGATGTGGTAAATGTCGTATTGGACCAAGCAGGTCAGCCGCTCAAACTCGGGCAGGTACGCGCCCAAAACGCCCAAGTCGTGCAGGCATCGGAGCGTGCGCGCCGTGTGGTATTTGCGCTTGAGTATTCTGAGGAACAAGTCGCGGGCTTCAGGGAGGCGTCTAAAGCTGTCGTCAATCAGCGGCAGACTGGCGCGCACCGCCTGCTGCGCCTGATCGCTCAGCTTCAAGTTCTTGGTCTGGGCCGTGAGGAAAATTTTTAGCAAGCGCAGGGGGTCGGCGGCAAAGTACGCCGCGCCAGCGGCGAGGACGATCTCCCCTTCTATCGCGGCCACCCCGCGTTCTAGGTACATGCTACGGCTGCTGTTGCGCGGCTTGCGCGTCAATTGCTGGAAGGCGCGTTCTACTAGGCGATGCACCGTGCGCGCATGTAGGTAGTACTCGCGCATAAAGCACTCGACCGCCAGCTCTTGATCTTGGTCTTCATAGCCCAAGGCGGCTGCGATCTGCGGCTTGAGATCGTGCTCTAGCACATCGCGCTTGCGCCCCACGGCAAAGTGGAGCGCGTGCCGCACCCGCCAGAGAAAGGCGCGGCTGTGGGCGAGACTCTTGCTGCTGCCGTCGAGATACTGCGCGTACAAATCGCCGTACTCGGGCGCTTTGCCCTTGGCCTTGAGCGCCCACTCGAACATCTGCATCTCGCGCAGGCCCCCCGGACTCTCCTTGACATTCGGCTCTAAAAGCTGAACGGACTGCCGCGCTTCGCGCTGCTGCTGGCGCAACCGATTCAGCTCGGCGACCGTGCGCTTAGGGACGCGCTTGTAGAGCCGCTTCTGGAACTGGGCGAAAAGCGCGGCATCGCCGGCCAGCAGGCGACCGTCCATCATCGCGGTGCGCGATTCCAGGTCCTCGCGCACGGCCCGGCCCACGTCGTCCAACGTGCGACTGCTGTGCCCCACCTCAAACCCCAAGTCCCAGAGCGGATTGAACACCCCAGCGACGACAGCGGGCACTTTGTCTTGGCTCTTGGCGAACAGGAACATCAAGTCAACGTCAGAGTGCGGCGCCATTTCGCCGCGACCGTATCCACCCAGCGCCACCAGCGCGTGCGGGCCGGCTGTCTGGGGCGTGGCACGCTGGTAGATGGACAGCACCACCGCGTCCATGGCCTCGGCAATCCGCCGAGCTACGGTCTGCCCATCGGCCCCGGCCTGATGCTCGCCCTCGATTTGCGCCAGCGCCTGCTGCCACAGCGGTCGCAGGGCCTCTCCCAGCAGCGCACCGGGCCTCTCTTGCAGCGAGTCGGCAAATGTTTCTACAAATCCCATAGCGTTTCCAAATTCATTGAATATACGGCGAAGTCGAGTCTGAAAAAGCCCCTAACGTTGGGCGACTTAACTGCAAATAATATCCTTGACAGGCAGAAATACTATCTATACTTTTGTTTGGCATACAGAACAAAAGGCCACAAAAGAGAACTTTAATTCTATTAACAGAAAATTTGTAATAGCGATATTACGACTACTCAACCCATGCGACCTCTCCGTATCTCTCAGCTACTTATCCTGCTCGCGTTCCCAGCCGTCGCCGCCGCAAAGCCGTCCTTCCATCTAACAGGCTACGGCGAACTGCTCTACTCCCACTTTGATTTCGGCCCGGACCAAAAAAGCGGCCCCCACGGTTCGCCCCCGGACAGCCGCGCCATCATCGACATCACCCGCCTCGCGCTCGAACTAGAAGTCGAATTGCTCAAAAACACCGAGTTGGCAGCCGAGGTAGAATTCGAGCACGGCGGGGCGGGTGCTGCGCTGGAATTGGAGTTTGAGGAATTCGGCGAGTTCGAGCAGGAAGTCGAAAAAGGCGGCGAAGTTATCGTCGAAGAGTTGGCTGTCGAGCGGACCTTCAGCGATGCCTTCCGCGTCCGCTTAGGGCATTTCTACGTGGCCGTGGGCCACCTAAGCCATAGCTTCCATCCCACTGATTTCTTCGGCGTCCGGCGCTCGGAAGCCGAGACTTCCATCATCCCGGCCCTCTGGCACGAGACCGGCGCGGAGGTCTCCGGCACCTACCGCAACTGGCGCTACCAACTACAGCTAGTCAACGGCTTGGACGCGACCGGTTTTAGCTCGCAAAACTGGATTGTCGGCGGCCACCAAAAGCGCTTTGAGACGATTCAGGCGACCAATATGGCTTGGGTCGCTCGCCTCGATTATCAATTCGCGCCCCACTGTGTGCTGGGTATTTCCAGCTATCGCGGCGACAGCGCCGACAATCGCCCCAAGCCGGATATGGAAGGCATTGACGCGCACGTCTCCATCGTCGATCTGCACGGTAGCTTCGCCTGGGGACGGGTCCGCGCCCGCGGGCTGTACCTCTATGGGCATCTGCAAAATGCCGCCCTCGTCAGCGCCCGCAACCGCACCCTATCGAACAATCTCGACGTCTTGCGCTCGCCGGTTGCTCGGGCGGCTTATGCGGCCTTCGTCGAAGTCGGCTACGACGTCCTACCTTGGCTGACCGCTCCCTCCCCCGACCGCTTGGACCTGTTCGTCCGCTGGGACGCGTACGACAGCATGGCCGCGGTCCCGGACGAGACTTTTGACAATCCGCGCTTTGCGCGTCGGGTCTATACCTTGGGCGCGAACTACAACATGGAAGACGCTTTGGTGCTCAAAGCCGATTACGCCATGCGGCGGCTGGGCGCCGCCCACTTTAACCCAGAAAACACCCTGAGCTTGGGGTTGGGATTTCAATTTTAACGTTAGGAGGTATCATGGAAACGCTCACTTCAATCCATCGTCTTTTCGAGGAAGGAGTTCGCATGAAAGCGATCCTCGGTGTTTTTAGCCTGCTGTTTGTTGCCGGCTGCGGCGACGACAGCGACGCGCCCGTCGGGCCAGCCGCGGTCGAGTTCGACTTTGCGCCCATCTTGAGTAACTTCACCGACAACGTCGTCATTGCCACGTACGCGGACTTGGACGAGCGAGCGGGCGAACTGCTCGCTGCGGTCGCGGCACTGCGCAGCGAGCCCACGGCTGAAAACCTCCGGGCGGCGCGGGACGCCTGGGTGGCCACGCGCATTCCCTGGGAAGCCAGCGAAGGGTTTCTCTTTGGACCTGTTGACTTCAACGGCTACGACCCGGCGCTCGACAGTTGGCCGGTCAACCGCACGGACTTGGACGCGGTGCTGGCCAGCGACAACGACTTGACCACCGCGTACGTGAACAGTCTGGACGGAACCCTCAAGGGCTTCCACACCATCGAGTACCTGCTCTTTGACGAAGGAGGCAGCAAGACCGCGGCCGATTTCACCGAGCGCGAGTTTGCCTACCTGATCGCCACGACCCAAGACCTACGGGCCACGGCCAGCGCCCTGCACAATAGCTGGATTTCCTCCGGCGGCAACTTTGGCCAAAAGGTCCGCGACGCCGGTAGCGGCAGCGACGCGTATCCGTCCGCCCAGTCGGCAGTCCAAGAAATGGTCAACGGCATGATCGGCATTTGCGACGAGGTGGCCAACGGCAAAATCGCCGATCCCTTCGTCGAGCGAGATACCCGCCTCGTCGAATCCCAATTCAGCTTCAATTCTATCGCCGACTTCCAAAACAACCTCCGCAGCGTTTTGCACGTCTATACCGGCGACTACGAGGGCACCGGAGTGGGCTTGGACGAATTCATCCGCCCAGCCGACGCCGCCCTCGATCAGCGGCTCAAACGAGAAATCGAGACGGCCATTGACGAGATCGGCAATATCGAGCAGCCCTTCCGCGACGCCATTGCCTCGGATCGAGACCAAATCGAAACAGCGCAGGCCGCAGTGGCCAAAGTCCAGCAAACCTTGGCGGAAGACATCCTGCCGTTGGTTTTAGGTAATTAAACTCGCTCCGCACAATGGTCATTATCCGCGCTTCTACACTCTGTATGGGCCTCCTAACTGCGCTCACCCACTGCGGCGACGACCGGGGGTTGGCCCCGACTCCGGCAGAGGACGACCGCGCCCTATCCGGCGGGGCGGCAACGGTTTTTGACGCCAGCAGTTTGGCGTTTGAAAACCCCATCCCCTATTTGGACGGGCTGGAAATGAGCCGTTTTTTAGCCGGGGACGCGGCCTTTGAGCAGGTCTTTGTCACCGCGCCAGCCGAAGTGGGGCATGGCCTAGGGCCGGTTTTCAATCAGACCTCGTGCGTGGGCTGTCACGCTCGTGATGGCCGGGGGCGCGAAGGGTTTGGCGAGGTCTCCCCTTTTATCGGCTCCATGCTCATGCGCGTCAGCCTGCCCGGCACCAATCCCGCCGTGCCCGGTGGCCCGCAGCCCGTACCGGGCTTTGGCGAACAGATCGGCGATCGCGCCGTTTTCGGGGTCGCGTCCGAAGCGCGGATCGAAGCCACCTACTTTGAGGAGACTCGCCATTTTGCCGACGGCACCGCGTACTCCCTGCGCTTTCCGGTGTACGACGTGGTGGAGCCCTATCAGCCGCTGCCAGCAGACGCCCTGTTCTCACCGCGCATGGCGCCGCCGGTTTTTGGCCGCGGCCTGCTCGAAGCCATCCCCGCAGAAACTATTATGGCACTGGCCGACCCCGGCGACCGCAATGGCGACGGCCTATCCGGTCGCCCCAATCGAGTGTATAACTTCCGCACGCAACAGACTGAATTAGGCCGCTTTGGCCTCAAGGCCAACAATCCCGATCTGTTGCAGCAGGTCGCCGGGGCTTACCACCAGGACATGGGCATCACCAGCCCCTATTTCCCCGAGGAATCTACCGCCGGTCAGCCGCAAATGGACGGCCACCAAGACGACCCTGAAATCGGCCAAGAGACCTTGGACATCAACACCTTTTACGTGCAAACCCTAGCGGTGCCCGCCCGGCGCAACCTCGACGATCCGCAGGCGTTGCGCGGCGAAGCGCTCTTTGCCGCGGCCCAATGCTCGGGGTGCCACATCCCCACCTTGCGGACCGGGCACCACGAGATTGCGGCCCTAGCCAACCAAACCATTCATCCCTACACAGATTTGCTGTTGCACGATATGGGGGAAGAGTTGGCCGATAACCGGCCCGACTTTGAGGCCGATGGACGCGAATGGCGCACGCCGCCGCTGTGGGGCATTGGCCTGACGGCAACGGTCAACGGCATTCCAGCGTATTTACACGATGGACGGGCACGCACACTGATGGAAGCCATCATGTTCCACGGCGGCGAAGCCGAAGCCGCGCGGGAATATGTGAACCAACTAAACCAGAGCGACCGGGACGCGCTCGTGGCCTTTTTGCAGTCGCTGTGATTGCGGCTTACGAGAAAAACGATGTAACGACGTTATAACGCACCCATAAAAAGAGGCTATTGGCTGCGCCTGCCAGCACTTCGCCAATAGCCCGTCGAGAACTTAGCGCCGATACGACCCAAACCGGTGTGCGCCGGCCCGGGCCTATCCGAGCTTTTTTTGTCCTCTGTGAGGAACATAATGACTGACGCCCACGCCGTCAAAAAATTCGCAACAAAGAAAAACTGGCTCTGGAAATTGCTGCTGAGCGGAACCTGCCTGACCCCGCTCAGCCTCAGCGCGGCTCAAGTCGCCGGCATTATCGCGGACGCCGACTCCGAGCGGCCGCTCGCCCACGCCCATGTCGCGGTCTCCCCCGGCAAGACCGGCACCACGACCGACTCGCTAGGGTGCTACGAGTTAGCACTGCCGCCGGGCCGCTATCGAGTCGAGGTCGGCATAATCGGCTACGGCAACGAGAGTCGGCAGATCGAACTATTCGCCGGACAGAACCTGCAACTCGACTTTGCACTCCATTCACGCGCTCTGCCCCAAGCGGCCACGCTGATCACGGCGACCGGCCGGCCCAAGGACGCGGCCACGCTGACCGTGCCGATGGCGGTCGTTCCCCGCGAGGCCATTGAACTGTCCAGCGCCGAGCATGTCGCGGGCCTGCTAGAAGATGTGGCCGGACTCAACGTGCATTCTTCGCTGTACGGCTACTTGGGCTCGCCGTCCGGCGTCATGATCCAAGGCATCGATCCCAAGCGCGTCCTGATCTTGGTCGATGGGGAGCGAGTGATCGGCGGCCCGGGCGGCGTAATCGACTTGTCCAAACTGCCCGTCTGCAATGTCGAGCGCATCGAAGTGGTGCAGGGGCCGCATTCGGCCCTGTACGGCAGCGAGGCCATGGGCGGAGTGGTCCACATCTTCACCCGCTCGCCGCAGCAGGAGCGCAGCGGCGACGTCCGGTTTAGCTTGGGGTCCGGCGGCTTGACCGCGCTCGAAGGCCAAGCAGCCCTGACGCACTCTGACCTCTCGGCCTCGCTCACCGCTTCGCGAACGGCCCTCGAAGCCCTCGATCGCTCCCCAGCGGATCCCGACACCGACATCGACGCCTACACCCAGCACTTCGCGCAGGGGAAGTTGCGTTGGGAAGCGCGGCCCAACCTGTTGCTGCAAGGCTCGGCGCGCTGGCTCTCGCAAAACGAGGAGGGGGTCTCCAGCCAGTACTTCGCCCCGCTCGACAAAACCTACGTATGGCGCTTTCCCGACCAGATGCAGCGGGTGGACCTCGGGGCCGGGGCCGAGTGGCAGGGGGCTGAAGGAAGCACCGCGAATGCCGACGTCTTCCGCACCTATTTCGACAACCTGAGTAGCGAGGAACTGATCGGCAGCCGCCAAGTGCGCGACCGCTCCACCGACAACGTGCTGACGAAGTACCAACTGCGCACCACCCACCTGTTGCGGCGGACGCACATCCTCACGGCCGGGCTGGAGCACGCGCACGAAGAGCTTGCAGTCGCGCTCGAACGCACCCTGCCCCTAGGCGAACAACAGCGCACGGTGGAGGTGCCGCTGTCGGGCGTGGATGTTGCAGACGCATACATTCAAGACGACTGGCAGGTGGCGGCAAATACCGGCGTCGTGTGGGGTGTCCGCTATCAATGGCACTCGCGCTACGGGTTCCATCTGACGCCGAAAATCTCCTTTGCCCAGCGACTTTCCAAGGGCTTGAGGGTGCGGGCCTCGTACGGCGCTGGATACCGCGCCCCTTCCCTAAAGGAACTCCACTTCGTCTTTGACCACAGCAATCTGGGATACAAGGTGTTGGGCTCCCCCGCGCTGCAACCGGAACGGACGTGGGGGCTGAACGCGGGCGCGGAGTTCGAGCCGGTCGAGGCGCTGGATCTGCGCGTCAATTACTTCCACAATCGCCTGCGCAATCTCATCCAAACCGCGTTCGACCCGGCGCAGAGTTCCGGCTCGGTGGCGATCTATACGTATGACAACGTGGGCCGCGCCACAACGCGCGGAGTCGAGTTTGGTCTGAGTGCCCAGTTCGGTGACCGCCTCGCGGTCAACGGTGGCTATACCTATCTACAAGCGCGCGACCAAAATGCCCAGCGCGACCTGCCGGGACGGCCACGCCACGCCCTGCGCGGCCGCACCACATGGACGACGCCTTGGGCAGGCCGTATAGAGGTCAAGCTGCGCCGCGACAGCGCCGTGTGGGCCGACGCTGCGGGAACCCTGCGATCGCCAGCCGGGAGCGAGTGGGACCTCAACGCCGAGCAACCGCTGTGGGCTTTTACCCTGCGACTGGGCATTGAGAATGTCTTCGACAACCGCCGAGACCCAGATCGCCCTAACGACCTGCGCTCACTGAGGGGACGGGCCGTGCGCGGCGGCCTGCGAGTGCAGTTGTGAGCAGGAGCGCGGCCATATTGGCCTTGTTGACCAGTATTAGCGGCTGCGACAGCGGCAACGCTGGCACCCGCATTCCCGCTCAAACCGCGAGCTATGCCGCCGACATTCAGACGCTGCTCGACAAGCGCTGTGTGCGCTGCCACCGCAGCTCCGCACCGCAACACGGCTTCCTCAATCTCAAGGCGGATAGCTCGTACCACCAACTCGTTTTCCGGCCGAGCGTGCAACGGCCGGACCTACTCATCGTCGAACCCTTTGCGCCGGACGCTAGCTACCTGCTGTGGAAAATGGAGAACGACCCGCGCATAGCAGGAAATCGCATGCCCATGTTCGCGCTCCCGATGCCGGAAGAGGAAATCGAGCGAGTGCGGACTTGGATTGGCGAAGGCGCACTTCCGCACTAGTCAAACTTCACCTACCATCCCAAGGAGGAACCCATCATGCAGCGCATCCGTTTTACCGTCTTGCTCACTTTGCTGTCGGCACTGAGCACCCCGGCCTTCGGCAAATCAACCACCCAACTCGACAACGGCAATTTCCTGACGGTGATTGACGCCACCGCCGGGGGTGCTTTTGCCACCGAACCCCACGACTTCACCTACTTCAGCTTTGCGCGTCAAGACGTGGTCGCACTCACTGCGGCCGAGGCCGCGCAGTCAACGGAGTGGCACATCGCCTTCAAGCGCAGCGAGATTCGGCTCAATGGCGGCATCAGCGGCCCCGGCAGCGTCGCGGGATTCGATCTGATGGAGGCCGAGGACATCGTCGTAGAGGAGACCTTCGACGCGATAACAGCAGCGGACATTCCCGGCTCTGACGCCTTCATCGCCGACGGACCGGCCTACGCCATTGGCGAGTGGTACTCGTACCATGCGGCATCGCACCGCATGGAGGCCTCCGGCAATGTCTACGAGTTGCGCCTTGCCGACGGCCAGTTCGCCAAGTTCGTCGTCGATGCCATAGAAGGCGCCAGTCGCACGGACGCCGGGCGCATTACCTTTCGCTGGGTCGTCGCCGACGGCATCGACCTGACCGGCCCAACGCGCAGTGCCATCGTGGACGTGAGCGAGGGCGCGGAGGTGTACTTCAACCTGAGTTCGGGAGAGCCGGTCGCGCCCGCCGATCCAGCCACCTCCCCAAACTGGGATCTCCACTTCTCCGGCTACATCATTCGGCTCAATGGCGGCATCAGCGGCCCCGGCCAAGGCGGCGCGTTCCCGGCCTATCAGACCGATCAAACCTTTGAAGACATTATCGAGGCTATGGGGTTTGGATACTTCGCCGACAAATCAGGCTCGGCCTTCAGCAGCGATACCGGCGAGTGGTATAGCTACGACAGCACCACCCACGTCCTAGCGACGCGCAATCACGTGTACGTCATTGACACCGGCGAGGGGCTCTACAAGATGCAGCTTCTCAGCTACTACCGGGAGGTCGCCGGCTCGCCCGTTGCAGGGTTCATCACTTTCCGCTGGCGTCCGCTCTCCGGCGAGCCTCCGACCGCGATCCAGTCTTCGAGTTGGGGCCAACTCAAGGCACGCCTCGGGGACTCAAACTAAAAATCACTGGAGAAAATCCCATGCAGCCCATTGCCAGCAATCCACCGACCGCATCCGTCTACACTACCACAACGCCCGCCGTCAGAGGCGACTTCAAGCAGCTCTGGAATACTTTTCGGCGCGACAACCCCAAGGTTCGCATCCGCGACGCAGCCGAACAATTAGGTGTGAGCGAAGCCGAGCTAGTGGCTACTTCCTGCGGCGAAAACGCGGTTCGCCTACAGGCCGAGTGGCCGCAGTTCATCCAGCGTCTCGAAGAGCTCGGCCCGGTCATGGCCCTCACGCGCAACGCCCACGCAGTACACGAAAAACACGGGGTGTTCCGCAATGTACACTTACGCGGCCAGATGGGATTGGTTCTCGATGAGGGCATTGATCTGCGCCTACTCCTGAACCACTGGCACCTCGGCTTTGCCGTAGAGCAGGAAGGCCGCAAAACAACCCTGCGCGGCTTTCAGTTTTTCGATCGGCACGGCACTGCGGTCCACAAAGTGTACCTGACCGCCGAGAGCAACCCCGCGGCCTACCAGCAGCTAATCGACGAATTTGTCAGCGACGATCAGTCGCCCGTGCAGGGCGTCTGTCCGACCAGCCCCGCAGTGCCAGACAAGGCCGACGACGCTATTGACGTGCCCGGGCTGGAAGCCGCTTGGAACGCCCTTGAAGACACGCACGACTTTCATCGGCTCCTCGCCCAATTCCACGTCGGGCGCGTTCAGGCCCTGCGCTTGGTCGACGACTCGCTCGCTTACCGCGTGGATTCAGCTAGCCTGAGCGAGGTGCTGCACGGCGCGGCGCGGGCTCAGCTCGCCATCATGGTTTTCGTCGCCAGCCCCGGGGTCATCCAGATTCACTCGGGCCTGATCCACACTGTCAGATCGACCGGCCCTTGGCTCAACGTGCTAGACGACGATTTCAACCTGCACGTCCGGGAGGACCGCTTGGATTCGGCTTGGGTCGTGCAAAAACCGACCCGCGATGGCGCGGTCCTTAGCCTAGAGTTGTACGACAGCAAGGGCGAAACCATTGCCCTGCTCTTTGCCCGGCGCAAGCAAGGCCAAGCGACCGTAGAAACTTGGAAGGCCGCGCTAGCCGCACTCAAACGAGTCGAGTCGATATGAAATGGATACTACTAGGCTTAGGACTGACGACCGCCCTGTTGGGAGCAACAGGCGACGCCGCGGAGCTGCCAAACGACTCCTCCCGCATCGTCACCCTCGGCGGGACCATCACCGAGATCGTCTTCGCCTTGGGGGCCGGCGAGCGCGTAGTGGGCGTGGACGCCTCCAGTTCCTTCCCCGAGGCCGTAAACCTATTGCCCAAGGTCGCCTATCACCGCCGCATCTCGGCCGAGGGCGTGCTCTCTCTGACGCCGACGCTAATCATCGCTACTACCGAAGCCGGCCCCCCCGAAGCCGTGCAACAGCTCGAAAGCACTGGGGTAACAGTGCTCATCCTGCCCCACGAACCGACGGTAGAAGAGGCCGTCGCCAAGATCGAACGCATCGCCGCCGCGTTGAACGTTCAAGCGCGTGGCGCGGCACTGATCCAAACGCTCAAAGCAGAGCTACGGCAGGTGCAAGCCGCCAGCCCACAGACGGCGGCCCAAGCCAAAGTTCTCTTTCTCTACGCCCGCGGCCAAGGCACCCTGATGGTGGCCGGCCAAGACACCGGGGCCGATACCATGATCGGCTTGGCTGGCGGCACCAACGCCGTTCAGGGCTATAGCGGGTACAAGCCGCTCACCTCCGAAGCGGCCGTCGCCGCCGCACCCGATGTCCTCCTGCTCATGGATAGTGGCTTAGAGAGCATCGGCGGTGCCCAGCGGCTCTGGCAATTACCGGGACTTGCGCTGACGCCAGCGGCTCAACAAGGTCGGGTCCTGTCGATGGATGGGCTTTTCTTGTTGGGATTTGGCCCCCGTTTGGGCCAAGCGGTGCTGGCGTTGAACAAAGCCTTGTACGACACCGCAAGTAAAACGGACGGCAAGCAATGACTGCGATTAAAGCCGCCGCCCCTTCCTTGCGCCAAACGGGTCGCCGCTTATTGCCCAACATTGCAGTCGGGGAAAAGGCTATCCTAGGTCTAATAATCCTAACAGGGCTGTTGGGACTACTGAGCCTAGTTGCCTTGGGAACGGGTGCCGTCTCCATAAGACCGGGCCAAGTGCTGGCCGTACTCGGCCAAGGACTGAACCTGAGCCTGCCCTATGCTTTTGAGCCTCACCACGAGGCCATCGTCTTGAGCATCCGCCTGCCGCGGATTCTGCTGGCAATCTTGATCGGCAGTGGCCTCGCCGTTGCGGGTGCTGCCATGCAGGGCCTATTTCGCAATCCCCTAGCCGATCCCGGCCTCATCGGCGTTTCCAGTGGCGCGGCCGTCGCCGCGGTGGCGACCATTGTGCTGGGAGCGACTGTGCTCGACTTTGCCACCCAAACACTGGGGCCTTTTGCCTTGTCCATCGCGGCTTTTGGCGGCGGTGCCGCCACGACCTTGCTAGTCTATCGCCTATCGCTAGTCCACGGCCGCGTCTCGGTATCCACCATGCTGCTCGCCGGAATTGCCATCAACGCCGTGGCCGGAGCCATCACCGGAGTATTCACTTTCGTGGCGGACGATGCCCAACTGCGCAGCCTGACTTTCTGGAGTATGGGCAGTCTCGGCGGCGCTACTTGGCCAGCGGTGGCCGCGGCCGCGCCGTTCACCGGCCTGGCGACCTTGGCCGTGTTGCGCTACGCCCGTCCTCTCAACGCTCTGCTGTTAGGCGAGGCCGAGGCCGGCCATCTCGGCTGCAATGTCGAGCGTCTCAAGCGTTCGGTCGTCCTCCTAGTCGCTCTGTCCGTAGGAGCGGCCGTGGCTGTGGCCGGCATCATCGGCTTTGTCGGTCTAGTCGTGCCCCATTTATTGCGGCTTACTTTGGGGCCGGACCATCGCTTTTTGCTGCCGGGTGCCGCCCTTTTAGGGGCCAGCCTCCTGCTGGGAGCCGACCTCATCGCCCGCACCTTAGTCGCTCCGGCAGAATTGCCCATCGGCATCGTAACGGCAATCATCGGCGGTCCTTTCTTCATGTATTTGCTGCAACGCGGGCGACGTTTGGGGAAGTTCTGATGCTCGAAGGCCGCAATATACACGTAGTCGTGGATGGAAGCGACCTGCTCGAAGATGTGTCCATCCACGTGCGGCCCGGCGAAGTCGTGGCGGTACTAGGGCCCAATGGCGCTGGTAAATCCACCTTGTTGAAAGTACTGTGCGGCGATTTGTCTCCCACCAAGGGAACTGTGTCGATGGAAGGGCGACTGCTGACGTCTTGGGACAAAAAGGCCAGCGCCCAAGTCCGCGCGGTCTTGCCGCAACAGTCCAGCCTGAGTTTTCCCTTCCGAGTACTCGAAGTGGCACTCATGGGCAGAAGCCCGCATTGGCGCGGCTCTGAAACGCAGCGGGATTACGCCATTGCCCGGGCCGCCTTGCAGGAGGCCGGCGTCGATCACCTAGCGGGTCGCCTTTATCCAACGCTATCGGGCGGAGAGGGCCAGCGCGTACATCTCGGCCGGGTGCTAGCGCAAATTTGGGAAGCGGTGGCCCAGATGCCGCGCTATCTGTTGCTGGACGAACCCACGTCCAGCTTGGACTTGGCCCATCAACACCAAATCCTGAGCGCGGCGCGGGCATTTGCCGAGCGACAAGTGGGCGTACTCGTGGTGCTACACGATCTCAATTTAGCGGCCCAATACGCCGATCGCGTCCTGCTGCTGAAAGCGGGCCGTGCGGTGGCCACCGGCCCTCCTGAGCAAGTGCTGCAAGTTTGCATAATTGAATCTGTTTACGAGATTCCAGTAACGGTCATTCCCCACCCGCACGATTCCTGTCCACTGGTCGTCCCTGCTACGAACAAAATGCGATAAATAAATCAGAATCCGTCATGTGCAGCCGGACATCCGACACACCTACCGCCAGATCGCTCCTCGTACCCTCGCATCTGCTACCAGCCCTTATAGTTCCTCGAATAAAGAGATGTATGAGGCTCTTATAGTCCGTTTTTTCAAGCCAGCACATCCCTCGGGCGCTGGGGCTTGAGACGCCAGCACTCGCCAGTTTAAGCTCTTGATCGGATCGGCCAAGCGGATTCCCGCCCCGGTACTGCGAAAAGTCCGCACGGCAACAGATCAGCACCCGCCTAGCAGCCGGACTAAGCGCTGCATAGTCGAGTGCAAAAAATCCCTCCGCATGGTTCGGCCAGCCATTTGCTCCCCTCTCGGCGGTTGGGTACATTGAATTCCACAGGCATAGAATGAGCTACAAATTGGCGTATAGCGACTTGTTCTAGCGGGAACCTACGCCGGCGGGGTCACAGTCTGCTTCAGAGAAACCCAGCGGCCCGAATATGAAAACTATTTAGCATGGCAGAGGAGAAAAACATGAGTCAAATACAGGCAGCGATTATGACCGGCCCCGGCCAAATCCCCGTGCGCTCGTATCCCAAGCCCCAAATCGGCGACGACGAAGTCCTATTGAAGATCGAGCGCGCCGGCATCTGCGGCAGCGACAAACACATGTTTGCCGGCCACATGGCCCTGCCGTTTCCAGTGATACCCGGGCACGAATTAGTCGGCATCATTGAGGAGATGGGGCCGGCCGCAGCCGATAGTTTGGCCATAGTGGGCGGCCCGGTCGCAGTGGGCGACCGCGTAACGACAACGCCCTCGTCGCGGGCCTGTGGGCGGTGCTACTACTGCCTGCACATGCCCCAGCGACCCACCCTGTGCTCCAACCGCTTTGTGTACGGATTTGTGTCCGCCGATCTCGCCCCCATGCCGCGCGGCGGCTTTGCCGAATACCTGCATTTAACAGGCCATTCGTGGCTCTTCAAAATCCCCGACGACCTGCCTGCGGAACGGGCGGTGCTCACCGAGCCAGCCGCCGTGGCCACGCGCACCGTAGAGCGCGCCTTAGGCCCGGGCATCCCGCACATCGGCGAAGGGCTGGGCCTCGACAAATCCGTGCTGGTCCTCGGAGCCGGCCCCATCGGCCAACTGGTGGTAGCGGTACTGAGCCACATCGGCACCGACTTGATTATCGCCGGCGACCTGAGCGCGGCCCGGCTGGAACTCGCCCGCGCCA
This sequence comes from Candidatus Latescibacterota bacterium, assembly GCA_965116045.1. Classification (GTDB taxonomy): domain Bacteria; phylum Latescibacterota; class UBA2968; order UBA8231; family UBA8231. The sequence goes on from OZ220478.1 coordinate 1,854,598, forward strand.
TGGGCGCTCATCAAGTGCTCGCGATGGGCGAAGGTAGTCCCGAGCAGCGACAGCAAGCCCTCCACGACATGACCGAAGGCGTAGGAGCCGACATCGTCATTGAAACAGCCGGCGTACCCCTAGCTTTCAAAGAATCGCTCGACTTGGTGCGTCGGGGGGGCATCGTCGTCGAGGTCGGGCACTTCACCGACCCAGGTGGCGTGGAAATCCACCCGCACATCGTCTGTTTTAAGGATTTGGACATCCGCGGCATGTGGGCCTATCCTTCGATGCAGTTCAAGACCGCGCTATCTTTCTTGCGCCGCACGACCGCGCCTTTAGATCGCTTTATCACACATCGGCTGCCGCTGTCCCACATCCGCGAGGGCCTCGACATTACCGGCGGCGAAGAAGCCATGAAGGTAGTGATAGAACCGGGCAATTAACCGTTTGACAGCCTCGCTAGGCTAACCCAACTTGGGGAAAGAGCAATGAAAATGCTACGACCTAAAATCCTCGTCGTCGATGACGAACCAGATTTAGAGCACCTAGTAAGGCAGCGCATGCGCCGCCAAATCCGCTCGGGCGAGTACACTTTTGTGTTTGCCCAAAACGGCGTTGAAGCCCTAGAGATGCTAAACGAAGAGCAAGACATCGACATGGTGCTTTCGGATATCAACATGCCCCGCATGGACGGGCTTACTTTGCTAGAGCAGATCCCCAAAGTAGACCCCAACATCCGCTCGGTCATCGTCTCGGCATACGGCGACATGAAAAACATCCGCACGGCCATGAACCGGGGCGCGTTTGACTTCATCACCAAACCCATCGACTTCGAGGATATGAAGGTGACCATCCAGCGCACCCTGCGCCACCTAGAGCTATGGCGCGATGCGCTGGAATCGCGCGACAAATTGGTCGCCCTGCAAAACGAACTCAGCGTGGCCAACAAGATGCAGCAGTCCATTTTGCCCGCCAGTTTCCCCACGGGTCGCGGCTTTGAAATTTTCGGTGGCATGAAGCCGGCACGCGACGTCGGCGGCGACTTTTTCGATGTCTTGTCGCTCGAAGACGGCCGCATCGGTCTCGTCGTCGCCGATGTCTCGGACAAAGGCGTACCGGCGGCCCTGTTTATGATGTCGAGCCGCACTTTGCTGAAAGGCTCGGCCATCGGCCTCGATTCGCCGGGCAAGGTGTTGAGCGAGGTAAATCAACTGCTGCAAGAAGAAAACGACGCCGCCATGTTCGTAACCGTCTTTTACGCAACGTTCGACCCAGCAACCGGAGAGTTTGCCTATGCCAATGGCGGGCACAATACGCCGTTGGTAGTACGCGCCGACGGCAGCTCGACCGCGATTCCGCCGACCGACGGCGTGGCCCTCGGCGTGGTGCCCGGATTCACCTTCGGCGAAAGCTCCATGACCCTGCAACCCGGCGACCGCGTCGTCTTGTACACCGATGGCGTCACCGAGGCCGAAAACGACCAAGGCGACCAGTTCGGGCTAGAGCGCTTGTGCGAGCTTTTCGCCGATGGGACGCCGATGAATGCCCGCGCCACCAACGAGGCGGTTTTTGCCGCGGTCGAGGCTTTTGCTGGCGGCGCCCCTCAATTTGACGACGTCACCTGCCTGACGCTTTGCCGCAGCGAGACAGACCGATGAGCGCACAAAAGTCGCTACTCATCGCGACCGAACTAGACGAACTGCACAAGGTCAATGCCGCTATTGAGGAACTGGCGGAAAAAGAAAACTGGCCGCCAGACCTCACCTTCCAGCTTGGGCTAGCCGTTGAGGAATTGGGAGTCAACATCGTCAACTATGGGCACGACGACGACCAAAGCCACGAAATCAAGATCGTCATCTCCTCAGAGGACGAGGTAATCACCATTGAGATCGAGGACGACGGACGCGCCTTCAATCCGCTGCTCGACGCTCCAGAGCCAGACTTGGATTCCGAGGTTGAGGACCGCACTGTGGGCGGCCTCGGCATCCACCTCGTGCGCAAAATGATGGACGAGGTCCGCTATCAGCGACAGCACAACAAGAACTGCCTGACCTTGGTCAAGCGGAGGGATCGTTGAGTAGTACACTTGCTCAATGCGTGGCCGCGCTGCTAGTGGCGAGTGCTGCGCTTGGCGACGAACAGCCCGGCGTCTCCGACCGGAGTATCCTCTTCGGCCAATCCGCCGCCTTTAGTGGCCCAGCCCAAGAGTTGGGCCGGAACATGCGGCTCGGGATGCAAGCGGCCTTCCGCGAGGTGAATGAACAGGGCGGGGTCCACGGTCGCCGGCTCGAACTGGTGTCGCTCGACGACGGGTACGAGCCGGAAGCCGCCATCGACAATACCCGCCAGTTGATCGAAGGGGAGCGGGTCTTCGCGTTGATCGGCGCCGTCGGCACCCCGACCTCGCGCGCCACTGTTCCCATTGCCGAGGACGCGGGCGTCCCCTACATCGCTCCCTTCACCGGCAGCAGCTTTCTCCGCGACCCCAAGTGGCGCGGTGTGGTCAACCTGCGAGCCTCCTACTATCAAGAAACCGAAGAAATCGTCGCCCGCCTCACTGAAGACCTGGGCATTGAGCGCATTGCCATCATGTATCAAGACGACTCCTTTGGCCGGGAGGGGTTTCGCGGTGTGCGCCGCGCACTAGAGCGTCGCCAGCTATCGCTCGTGGCGGTCGGTGTGTATCCGCGCAACACCAAGGCGGTAAAAACCGCTCTACTCGACCTGCGCAGCGGCCAGCCCCAAGCCGTAATTTTAGTCGGCACCTACCAGCCAGTCGCCACCCTCATCGCTTGGGCCCAAGCGACGAATTTCACCCCCATCTTTGTGACCATCTCCTTCGTAGGCAGTAAAGCATTGGCGCGAGAACTCGGGCCCGCCGGCGCCGGGGTTGTCGTCTCACAGGTCGTGCCCTTCCCAACTGCGGCCGAGCCGGCCATCGTCGGCTCGTACCGCCGGGCCCTCGCGGTCCACGCTCCGCGAGCAGAGCCTAGCTTTGTCTCGTTCGAGGGCTACCTAGCCGGTCGCTTGGCCGCCGTCGCCCTTGCCGACTGTGGCCGAGCCGTCAGTCGCGCCTGTCTATTAGACAACTTGCGCCGCCCCGAGGTCATCAACCTCGGGGGATTCAATCTCCGCTACGGCGACGGCGATAATCAGGGTTCGGACGCGGTCTTTCTCACCGTGCTCGACAGCGACGGCCAATACCGCCCCATCCACTCCTTGAAGAACGCGCTTCAGCCATGACCTCCCACCTGAAACGCCTGCTCGCCGCCCGGCACCGCATCGCCTTTCACCTCTACATGGGCATCGGCACGGCCGTAGTCCTCACCATGGTCGCGAGTTTGGTGGCTTGGTTTTCCTTCGATCAAGTCGGCGAGGCCCAAAGGCAGGTAAACGAGCGGGCGGTCCCGGAGATAGCCACTGCTTTTGCGGTTGCCCAGCAAAGCGGCACACTTGCGGCGGCCGCCCCGCGCTTGGTAGCAGCCGAGACGCCACAGGTATTTACCTCGGTCGCTGCCCAAGTCGCCTCCGAGCGGGACGATTTCAAGAGGCAACTGACAGCCCTGACCGAGCAAGGGGCTGCCGAAGAACACTTCGCGCGGATTCGCGGCCATGGCGACACCCTCATCGCCAACATCAACGCCATTGAGACTTCGGTGGCCAAGCGCTTTGACCTCAACGTGCGCAGCCGCGCATTGTACAACGACCTAGAAGCATTGCAAGTCGAGTTGACCAGCCTCTTGATTCCGGCCATTGACGACCAGCTATTCTACGCAATGACCGGCCACCGCACCCTCGGTGAACCTCCCGCTCCTCGCGCTCAGCACCTTTCAGAGGCTGAACTTTCTCACTATCGCGATCTGGCCGAGTTGCAGGAAGGGGCCACTACAGCCACGCGGCTGCTGGCCAATGTCTTCAATTTGTCGGACTCGCGCCTGCTAGAGCCGCTACAAGAGCGTTTCGACTCCACCGTCGGAGGCATTGAGCGAAAACTCGCCGCACTGGGTGAAAGCCCCTTGCGCAGTGAACTCAGCCGCACCTTTGATCGTCTGTTCGATTTAGGTCGCGGAGACGGAAAAATTTTCGCCCTCCGCACTTTGGAACTCCAGATCGGCGACCAGCAACGGGCATTGCTCGACCGCAACCGCGACTTGTCCATTGAACTAGTCGCCGAAGTCGAGGGCCTAGTCAATGCGGCCCGCGGCAGCGCACAGGCGGCCACGCAAACCTCCACCCAAGCCATCTTCACTGGCCGCAAGCTCCTGCTCGCTATTAACGCGATCGGCATTATCGGAGCCGTGCTGATTGCTTGGCTGTTCGTCGGCCGAATGCTGCTGCGCCGCCTCGAATTTCTGTCGAACCGCATGCGCCGAATGGCAGAAGGCGACCTAGAGGCGAAAATCGAGATGCCCGGACGCGACGAGGTCGCCGACATGGCTGCCGCTCTCGAAATTTTTCGCCACAATTCGTTGGAAGCTCAGCGGCTCAACTTGGTGGAAAAGCTCGCTGCGGACTTAGAAGAGAAAAATGCCACGCTCGAAAAGGTGCTCGACGATCTGCAACTGGCACAGGATCAGATCGTCATGCGCGAAAAACTGGCTGCACTAGGCGAACTCACCGCGGGCGTGGCGCACGAAATCCAGAATCCCTTGAACTTCATCAAGAACTTCTCGGAAGTTTCCGAGGAACTGTTGGAGGAATTGCAAGAGATACTAGAAGAAGAAGGCGTACAGATAAGCGGAGAGCAACGCGAGCTAATCAACGAGATCAAGGGCGACTTAACCGACAATCTCGGGCGCATCCGCCACCACGGCGACCGCGCCAACCGCATTGTCCGCGACATGTTACAGATGGGTCGCGGATCGGGCGAGGCACGGGCCACGGCTATCAACGACCTGCTCGAAGAACACGCCCGTCTCGCTTTCCACAGCGCTCGAGCGACCAATGCCGATTTTCAGCTCGACATCAAAGAAAATTTAGACGAGGAGATGGGGGAATTAGAAGTGGTCCCCCAGAACTTGGCTCGCGTCTTTCTAAACATGGTGAGCAATGCCTGCTACGCCACCAACGAAAAACGACAAGCTCCAGAGACGGCCCCCGATTACGTACCCACGCTCTGGATGAGCACCCAGCGAATGCCCGATCAAGTCGAAATTCGCATTCGCGACAATGGGAACGGGATTCCACCGGATGTGGTCGATAAAATTTTCAACCCATTCTTTACGACGAAGCCGACCGATCAAGGAACCGGGCTCGGACTCGCGCTATCCAACGACATCGTGCGCGAGCACGGAGGCATCATAAAGGTCCACTCCGAGCCTGGCGAATTCACCGAGATGACCATCGAACTGCCCACCGAGCGGTCGGCCTCCCTGCAATCCGAGTCAGCCGATTCAGTTTAGTTACGCCAATGCGGCGAGTGCCTCCTCTTCGGAGGCGTGGATCGCAATAATCTTGTCAAAACCGCTAATTTCGAAAATTTCCCGTATCGGCTCCGAAAGCGAGCACAGCGCGAACTCGGCACTGCGCTGCTGGAGCGTTTTGGCGATTAGCAGGAAGGTCCGCAGACCCGCGCTGCTGATGTAGTTGATGGCTGCTAAATCGACGATCACTGGGTTGTCGTCCTCAGCGATTGCTGCGTTTAGGGCATCGTGGAAGTCGCGGGCATTGACTCCGTCGATGCGGCCCTCGGGCTTGGCGATTAATACGCCGTCTTTCCGTTCGGTGTTCACTTGATATCCTACCTTTCTAAGCTGATTTAAGAATTGTTCCGAACTTGCTCAACGTCATCCTGATCGGGCATGAGCACAAACTCAGGATACGCTTCTATACCGAGCTCGGCCGTATCTTGGCCGAGTTCTTCAACGCTCTGCGACACCCGCACCCCCATTATCTTGCCTAGGGCTAACCACGAAAGCCACGAAGTCGCAAACGCGAACGCGCCCACCGCCAACACCCCGATGAGTTGGACGCCGAAGTCGCCACCGGCTGCAATGCAGACCGCCAAGGTCCCCCAGATGCCGGCGAATAAGTGGACCGGAATCGCACCTACTATGTCGTCTAGCTTGACGACCTCCAAAAATTTCATCCCGCCAATGCACAACACGCTGCCCACGGCACCTATTATAAGCGCCCAATAGTGATCGACGATGTCCGGCCCAGCCGTAATGGAGACCAGCCCGGCGAGTGCGCCGTTGAGAACGGCGAGCAGGTCTATGCGTCCTAAGATGGGCCGCGATAAGGCGAGAGCAGCGATGACGCCGGCCGCCGCCGCAAGGTTGGTATTCACGAGCACATGGCTCATGGCGACCGCATCGATCGCGCTCGACAGCGCGAGTTGCGAGCCGCCGTTGAAGCCGAACCACCCAAGCCACAAGATAAAGACGCCCAAGGTCACGGCCGGGACGTTGGACGGCGGCGTGACCTTGACGCTGCCGTCGACGCGGAATTTTCCGTAGCGCGCCCCGACGACGAGCGCCCCGGCGAGCGCGGCCCAACCCCCGGTCGAATGAACGATGGTAGAGCCGGCGAAATCCTTAAACCCCATGGCAGCCAGCCAGCCACCGCCCCAAGTCCAAGCCCCGACGATGGGATAGATGATTACCGTCAATACGGCTGTGAAAGCAAAAAATGCCCACAGCTTTACCCGCTCGGCCAGCGTTCCCGATACAATAGAAGCGGTCGTCGCCACAAAGACCATCTGAAAAAACCAATCCGACATGGTTGCCTTGCCGGCCTTTGTTACATCGGCGGCGGATGCCGCCTGACCGGACAACAGCGCGAGTTCGTCGCCCGAAGGCCCGTATAAAAACTTGAGCGAGCCGATCCAGCCTTCTTGCACATCGACGTACATGAGATTGTAGCCGACCAAATAGTACGTGATCCCGGCAATCGAATAAAGCCCGATATTCTTGAGGCAGATCATGGAGGCGTTCTTGGTGCGCACGGACCCAGCTTCGAGCATGGTAAAGCCCGCGCACATCCACATTACGAGCGCGCCCCAGATGAGAAACGAGAAAGTGTTGAGAATGAATTGCAATTCTTCGCCGCTCGCCGCATAGGCCCCAGTCGCCCCCAGTAGGAGGCCACTGGCCGCGATAAATCCGCTCACCCGCAATGGGCCACTACTCAACTTTCCAATCATGTTGATCTCCCTCTTTGAGCGATACTCTGCGATCTATTTTATGCTATAGCCAATTATAGCCAATGGCCAATCCTCTTGCAATTTCTAGAAAAATAAAACGACAACAAGACAAAATTCTTGGGAAATGTTAAACCGTCTATCTAATTGCCAGCAATGAAGAGCGTCGCGGATCAAGCCGAGCCTCCCACCGGCGTCGCGCACTCCGCAACCTGTGCGATCGCGTCCAGTTTTTCGCCAATCTCGGGATCAATCTCGCTATCGGGGACATGCTCAGCCAACTCGTAGAAATTTTTCTTGGCCATCAGATTGGGTAAGCCGAGCCTCTTGAAGTAGGATTTGAAGAGCGGGACCAGAAAATCATCGCTGGCTTTGACGGCGGCACTCCAAGGAGATCCTTTGCCAAGTATCTTTAGGGCCGACTCTACTTCCTCAATGGCTTGGCCCATCGCGTTCTGACGCTTCTCTATCTCGCCCGCCGTGAACAGCGGTCCCGGCGCAGCATACGTCGCCGTCGCCGTCGCGTACGCCGAAAGCGTAGCCCGCGAGCAAATGTAGTTCTCGATCTCTCGACGCTCCCAGATTAGGCACTCGACCGGGCAAATGTCGAGTGATTCAAGGCGATCAAAAAGGGCGACCCCACCAAGATTGGGGAGCGCCTCCCGCAAGCCGTGGTAGTGGGTCTGAACTGCTCGGGGTTGGTTCCCTACGTATTTCACGAATGGTCGCTCAAGTGCCTGGATCGCACGTTCGCGTCCCAGCCGTCTAGCAAAGGCTTGCATTATCGCTAGATCCGTTGAGCCCTCTAGATAGAGCACCCAGCCGGTCTGCTCTGCTTGGTAGTACTGCTCAAACCCAATATCTCTAAGCGCCTTCAAGACCTGACTACCTCGGCCGTCAATGCGGTGTGGCTGGCCGACAAAGGCGACGACCAAGTCCCGGTCCGCGGCTTCGTTGAGCAGCACTTCAGAGTGACTGGCGGCGATGATTTGGCTGGCACTGGTGTGCGCCACATCGGTGAGCAGGCGGTAGATCTGGCGCTGGCGAAGTATCTCTAGATGTGCGTCAGGCTCGTCGAGGAGCAAGACGGTGCCGGGATTCGCGTACATATATGCAAGGAGAAGCAGCGTCTGTTGTAGGCCGCGCCCGGCAGAAGACAAATCGAGTTCAGCATCATGCTCGCGATAGGTCATGGCGATTTCGCCGCGTTCGGCAATGTAGCGCGGCGGACGGAGGCGCGACCCGAACAGGCTCTCAATCCGCTTGACGAGTTCGTTCCATTTCGTTTCGTCTTGGTCGTGAATCCGCAAGCAGAGGTTGCGCAATACTTCGGCGGTACGTCCCTCGCCGATCCGAACATTGATGGCACCGTCATCAAGGCGTGTTTCTGTAGCCGCAAGCCCAGACATCGGCGGTAGGAAGGCGATCTGGACGCTTCCAGCTTCTGCTGGCACTGTCATCCGGTCCGGGGATTTGCCTTCAGTCAGACGAAGCGGCCGACAATAGAAAGACTCGTCGTTGGCGTAGTCGAACTCCAAGCCACATTGCCACCCTTGATCGTTGGTCACGCCTTCGACGGTAATGTCGATGCGGATGTTGCTAGTGCGCTGCTGGCCATCGGCTCTGCGCACGTCTCGCACGTGCAGGTCGCGCCACAGGAGATTCGCGCTCGGAATCGGAATCGCCACGAGATCGCGGCGGTTGACGGTGACGCCGGGACGCCTCTCGGGTGTGCTTTTCCCAGACCGCTTCTCGTTCCAGCGCTTGAGGCCGATATCCCAGAGCGCGAGAGCCTGCATGGCCGAGGTCTTGCCGGAGTTGTTGGGGCCGATAAAGACCACTGGGCTCCCGAGTTCGATCTCGACCTCGCTGAAGCGTTTGAAGTTGCGGATGATCAGCTTGGTTAGCATCTGTCAGTATCTCGGCTGCGATCTCACACCCGGCCGCCAGCACCTTGCGGAGTGATCGTCGCTGGAATCTCTTCAGCCAATAAACCGAACCGCCGAGCTAGCTCGCCATATCAGCGCGGATTTCCCGAACCCAATCGACGCTCTGGCGCACCTTGGCTGCCAAACCATCCCAATCTTTGGCGGCGACGAGTTCCTTGGTAATCAGCTTGGAGCCCGCGCCGACGGCTGCAACGCCAGCCTTGAACCACGCCTCTAAGCTCTCGCGGGTGGCATCGACGCCGCCGGTGGGCATAATCCGAGTCCAAGGACAAGGGCCGAGCACGGATTGGACGAAGGCCGGACCGCCAACTTCGCTGCCCGGGAACACCTTGACAATCTCGACGCCTAGCTCCTCGGCTTGGCCGATCTCGCTGACTGAGCCGCAGCCCGGCGAGTAGGCAATTTTGCGGCGATTGCACAGACGGGCGACTTCCTCGTTGAGCAAAGGGCCGACGACGAAATTCGCGCCATTGGCAATGTAGAGGGCTGCGGTGGGCGCGTCGCAAATGGAGCCGACGCCCATGATGATGTCGATTTTCTCGGCCATCACGTGGCGCACGGTCTCGGTGAAGACGTGATAGGCCAAATCGCCGCGATTGGTGAACTCAGCGCAGCGAGCACCCCCGCGGGCGCAGGCTTCGACAATGTGGATGGTGGTTGCTGGGTCTTGGTTGTAAAAGACCGGGACGATCCCGGTGTCGTAGATGGCGTTGAGAACGGCCATCCGGTCGTACTGGGCCATTGTGTCTCCTTATGTGTGATTATCGAGTAGCAGGGGCAAAGGGCACGTGCTGCGCGGGAAAGTTGCCATAGCGGTCCTCGCCGCGCACCAAGACGGTCGGATACTTGTTGCCCAGCGAGTTGAGCTCGGTCTGCGCGACGTGCGGAGCCACGTAGCGCAACGTCAGCCCGCAGCGGCGGCGTTGGGAGGTATTGGGGTTGCTGGCGTGGAATACCTGACCGTCGTGAATGGATAGCTGGCCCGGCGCGAGCACTAAATCGACCGCTTGGCTGTCATCGACGAGTTCGGCGGGGATCTCCTGATTAATGCTGAGCAGGTTGCCGACTCGGGCCGATTCGCCGTGAGTGGCAATGCCGTTCTTGTGCGAGCCGGGGATGACTCGCATACAACCGTTCTCCACATCGCTGGCATCCACAGCCACCCAAGCGGTGTGGGCCTCGGGCGGCTGCAAGCCCCAATAGGTGACGTCTTGATGCCAAGCCACAAAGTGCTTGGCCGCTGGATCGGGGTATTTGCAGAAAAAGTGCGTCGAGAGCAGCATAATGTCCGCGCCCATGACCTCCTGCATGGCGTCGAGGACGCGCGAGTCTGTGGCCATTTGCCAGATGAATTCTTCATCGAGATGGCGGGCTTGCAGGCCGACTTGGCACTTTTCGCGGCCCTCGCGGGCTTCCAATTCGTCGAAGCAGGAGCGGAAGTAATCGATCTCGCTAGTGCTGAACAAATCAATACCCGTGAGAAAGCCCTGCTCGGCATAAGTCTGGGCGGCGTCTTGGGTCATGGCGGCTCCGTTTTTGTAGGGCTGCGGCTTCGTGTATATATTGCACAAATCCCCCGCGCGCAACAAGGCTCGATTCGCCGCGTCCATACATGGAGGAAGGCCGCAATGAGCAGTGTGCAAGTCAACGAAGAACTGCTATCGGACAGTGCCTATTTTGCCCCAGCAAGCCGGCGGGCAGCCCTAACAGAAATGTTTGAATTCCGCGATCGACGAGTCGCGTTTGGGGCGGGTGCCCTGTCGCAGCTAGCGGCCGAGTGCGTCCGCCTTGGCGCGGGCCGAGTGCTGCTAATCCACGACCCGGGCATTGCCCCGCTCGTCGATTTGGTCCGCCAAGCCCTCAACGGCTTAGACGTGGTGGGCGCGTACAGCGAGATCGCGCCCAACCCCTCGGTGCAAAGCGTCGATGCCTGCGCGCACGCACTCGCAGCCGCGGATTTCGATGTGGCCGTCGCCTTGGGCGGAGGCAGCACCATAGACACGGCCAAGTCTGCGCTCTGCACCGCGGCAAATGGCGGCTCGGTGGCCGATTACTTTGGCTTCGACCTGTACGAAAAACCGCCGCTGGCCCCGCTCGTCGGCATCCCAACCACCGCCGGCACGGGCAGCGAGGTCAGCCGGGTGGCCGTAATCGCCGACGCAACCGGCAAGAAGGCTGTGTACAGCAGCTATTTACAACCCAAGGCCGCGCTGGTGGATCCGCGTTTGCACCGAGACTTGCCGCCAGTATTGACCGCGATCACCGGCTTGGACGCCCTCGGACACGCCCTCGAATGCACGGCTTCCACCAAGAGCAATGCCATCGGCGACGCTGTGGCGCGAGCGGCCCTGACCGCCGGGTGCCCAGCGTATGTCCAAGCCGTAGTCCGCGGCGACCCAGACGCGCGCTGTCAAATGGCGCGCTGTGCCCTACTCGCCGGGCTGCTGTTGAGTCCCATCAACACCGGCGCTGGCCACGCGCTCGGCTACGGGATTGAAAAGGTCTCCTTTGAGCGCGGCGCACCCGTGCCGCACGGCGCGGCCGTGGCCCTCGTCTTGCCCGGTGTGATGCGGCACAACGCTCCAGCCGTGGCCGACAAATACTACTTTGCCGCTGGGGCGGCCGGGCTGGCGCTGGGCGGCAAGAGCCGCGAGGCCGGAGTCGAGTTGGTCGCGGAGTGGATCGACGGGTTGCGGCGGCAGCACACTCCCTACGGCTCGCTGAGCGCGGCTGGGATAAGTGCCGCCGACATTCCGCAGATGGTCGACAGTGCCCTGAGCGTCCAGCGCCTGCTCGAACCCAATCCAGTCGCAGTGGCAGCAGCCGACGCAGTCCGCATCTATCAGCACGCACTCAACTAAACTGAAAGGAAACGCGATGGCGTTTGATCCTCAGCTTCAGCGGCAAATCATGGGCCGCTTTGCCACTGGCGTCACCGTGGTAACCACCGCCTGCGACGGCCAACTTTGGGGCATGACGGCCAATGCAGTCATGTCGCTGTCGCTGTCGCCGCCGCTGGTGGTGGTCTCGGTTGACAAAAGCGCGTCCATGCACGGCCTGTTGCAAAAAGCCGCGGGCTTTGCCATCAACATCCTAAAGCGCGAACAGGAGGACCTCTCCGTGCGCTTTGCCCAGCGCGGCCCCAAGGATTTTGCGGATTTGGCGACCAAAGTGGCCCAGACCGGTGCGCCGATTCTAACTGACGCCTTGGCCTATGTGGACTGCAAGCTAGTGGACATCGCGGCCGCGGGCGACCACGACATGTTCATCGGCGAATGCCTAGCCGGCGAGGTGGGCCGCGGGGCACCGCTGATCTTCTTCGGCGGACAATACGCCGAGTTGGCCGATTAGACTGACCCCAGAGAAAGGAATGCTGCGATGAGCAAAAAAATCGTCAAAAGCGACGCCGAGTGGCGGCGAGAACTCACCGAAGAGCAGTACTACGTAACGCGGCAGAAGGGCACCGAGCGCTCCTTTACCGGCGAACTCTGCGACAACAAACAGTCGGGCGTCTATCACTGCGTCTGCTGCGGCAGCGAGCTGTTCAGTTCGGCCACCAAGTACGATTCGCGGTCTGGTTGGCCCAGTTTCTGGCAGCCCATTGCCGCGAATAAAGTCGCCGAAGAGCGCGACACCAGCCACGGCATGGTGCGCACCGAAGTACTGTGCAGCCAGTGCGACGCCCACCTCGGCCACGTCTTCCCCGACGGTCCCCAGCCGACCGGCCGGCGCTACTGCATGAACTCAGCGGCGCTTAAATTCGAGCGCGAACAGGAAAGTGAAAACTCTTGAGCGACGAGAAATACCTACAGATTGTGCTCGAACGCATTCGAGTGTCGGCGAAATATAGGCCAAAATTCGGACGAGGAAGCGAAACTAAGGGCCTGTCGTTGGACGAATTCCAAGCACTTTATGGCAGCGATCCCTTCTATTCTTGGTTCGGCCTTGACAATCCGTTAAAGTAAAATCGACTCGACCTTGGGCAAACTGCTGGAGCCGTCGCCATGACCGAGCAGCTTCGGCACTCACTCGCACAAAGGGCAGATTACACCCACAGGCACAACGCCAGATCCGGGCGACATGGTTGGCTGCGTCTGACTCCTGCTTACTCGCTCAAAATTGTCGACGAAATTCTGCTATCTTACGAAGGCATCTCCAAAATCAATGTTTTCGATCCTTTTTGTGGGACCGGGACGACTGCTCTCTGTGCGGCGTATCACGGTCACTCGGCAGTCACTATGGAAATCAATCCCTTTCTGGTATGGTTCAGTCGCGCCAAGACTGACACTTACTCTACACAGGTGATCTCCGAACTGACTCAGGCCAGCCATGCAATGGCTGACGACATTCGCCACAGCAGAACCCCGAGTGCGCCTACACCTCACATGCACAACATTGAACGATGGTGGAACGCCACTACACTCGATTTTCTTTGCGCTCTAAAAGGTGCCATAGATGCCAGATTTGCCGAACAAACCAAGCAACGTTCTTTGCTTTTAGCCGCGTTCTGTCGGACGTTGATTCAACTATCCAATGCTGCCTTTAATCACCAGTCCATGTCCTTTAAGTTGGGCGTTCAGGAGACCTTTGATTTCGATATTGACTTGTGCGGAATTCTTATTAAAAACCTGAACTTTATTCTAGGGGGAGCAAGGGACAATCCGCCGGGTCGGGTACGCGTCCTCCTCGCTGACTCTCGCCGAATTACAAAAGAAGATGTCGACTTAGTCGATTGCGTTATTACTTCGCCTCCGTACGCTAACCGGATGTCGTATATCCGCGAACTTCGTCCATACATGTACTGGCTCGGCTATCTCGCAGATGGCCGAGATGCCGGAGAAATGGATTGGGACGCCATTGGAGGCACTTGGGGGATTGCCACCAGCAGATTGGGAAAGTGGATGGCTCCATCGCACGGATTCCAATCTGAACATCTGAGCGATGCAGTGGAAGGAATCAGAAAAGCAGAAAACAAGAATGGACAACTTTTGGCAAACTACGTGTCGAAGTACTTCAGCGATATGTGGAGCCATTTCCAATCGCTGATCGGCGTGCTCAACAATGGGGCGAGCATTCACTATATTGTCGGCAATTCAACGTTCTATGGAGTTTTAGTCCCGGTCGAGCAAATTTATGCGGAGATGTTGTCCCAACTCGGCTTCTCCAATGTGGAGTGCGTTCCCATCAGGAAGCGCAATTCCAAGAAGGAACTGATCGAATTCGATGTAAGGGCGCGTTGGAAGTAATCCGCTTTTTAGCGAGCCGTCGCAAAATCCCTTCGCGCTCAACCGCGCCCGGTACTCTTCCGTCCCGTCGTCCCAATACCCGATCTCAATGGACGCGGCGCGGTTGCGTCGCAAACTTGCACGACTCGACGCCTTTCCGCACAGGTTCAGGGGAACTTGAGCACGACCTTCAGGGCTTGGTGCGGCCCGGGATCGTCGAAGGCCATGGCAAAGGCTTGCTGGATCTCGGCAAAGGGCAGAACGTGGCTGACGATCGGCGTCACGTCAATGCGCTCCTGAACAATCCAATCGAGCGCGGGCCGGTAGTCGCGGTCGGGATTGGGGCCGATCGAGAAAACCAAGCGCAGTTCCTGGCGCAACAACTCCAACATCTTGATCGTCATCAAGCCCTCAATGTGGTCCTTGTCCGGGACGCCAAAGCAGATGACTTGGGCGTTGCGGCGGCAGAGCGCGGGAATCATGCCGAAAGACTGGGAGACGCCGGTAGCCTCGACCACGAGATCTGCCATGGCACCGCCCGTGATCTCGGCGACCGCCGCGACCGGATCCTCGGCGGGGCTGAGCGCGTGGGTAGCCCCCATCTGGCGGGCGACTTCGAGGCGATAGGCGAGCGGGTCAATGGCCATAATCCGCCGGGCACCCAAGTTGCGCAGTACCGCGTTGAAGAGCAGCCCTACCGGCCCTTGGCCGATCACTACCACGTCTTGATCGATGATGTTGCCCAGCTTGTAGAAGCTGTGGATCACCGTGCCTAAAAGCTGGCTCATCAGCACCTTTTCCTCGGGCAGGTCGCCGGGCAGGCGGATGCAGCCGCCGTCGTCCTTGGCGAGGACGTACTCTTGGAAAAGCCCGCGGTCAAACCCCCACAGCAGCACCCGTTCCCCCGCCCGATAGCGGCCCGACGGGCAGGCTTCGACCACGCCCATGCCTTCGTGACCAGTCGCTCCGGGCGGCTGCGGATAGCACTTGTGGGGGCCGCAAAACGGCGGCTTGTCGCTGCCGCAAACCGCGACTCGCTCCATTTTCACCAGCATTTGGTCGCCGACGGGCTGAGGCTTATTCGTCTCGATGATTTCCCACTGACGCGGGGCGACGAGTTGGGCCGCGCGCATATTTTCCCTTCCATTCTCTTATAGGTCGAAGAAGTCGGCGTCTTCCTCGCGCAGATAGCGCCGCGCTTCTTCGGCGATTAGATCGACGCCCAGCCCGGGCGCGTCCCAAACGGCGATGTGGCTATCGACCACAATCGGATCGGGCAAACCCGAGACGATGTCGTACCACCACTCGGGCTGCCCAGTCGGATATTCAAACGCAATGTAGTTTTGCGGCAGCGTCGCCGCGACTTGGACTAGGGCGGCCAAACCCAACAGACCGTCGAGTACGCCGTGGGGAGCCATGAAGATGCCGTGCATATCGGCGTATTCAGCCACCCACTTGAGCTCGGCGATGCCGCCGATGTCGCAAGGATCCGGGCCGATGACATCCACGGCGCGCTTCTCGATCAGATCTTGGAAATTGTGCCGCAAGTAAATCTGCTCGCCCGTGTGGATGGGCGTCGAGGTGCTCTGCGTGACCTCGCGGTAGTGATCCGCCGAAACATAGGGCACGTAATCGCCAGTGAGCATGTCCTCTAGCCACGCCACGTTGAGGTCTTCAACCGCTTGGGCGAGGCGGCGCGCATCCGGCACGAGAAAGCCCGGGCCTAAGTCCAGCGCCAAGCCGACTTCGTCGCCGCACACTTCCTTCATCGCGCGGATGCAATCGACGATGTAGTTGAGGCCGCGTTCGCTCAAGGGACCGCGATTAGCGTGGGACGGGCCGGCTTGGTGGGTGCCGTAGAAATGTTGGGGCGACTCAGTGATGCGTCCGCCGTGGAAAGCGAGGCCCTGCTTGATGATGCTAAACTGCTGCGGCGCATCCTTCATGCGCTGCATGTTGGCCGCGTAATTTTCGGGCGACTGACCGCCCGCCATGGGGAAGCGCACCGCGCCATTGTACACCCGCACCCGGTCGCGGATTTTGCCGCCGAGCAGCTTGTACACCGGCGCACCCACCGCCTTGCCGGCAATATCCCACAGCGCCATTTCAATCGCACTGACCGCACTACCCCAAGGCTTGAAGCTGCCCAAGCGCCGAATTTTGAGCATCACCCGCTCGACGTCGGTCGGATCCTCGCCGAGGATGAGGTCCTTGTAGAACAGCACGTGGGGCTTGAGGTAGGACTTGCTCGACTCGACTTCTCCGAGGCCGTATATGCCCTCGTCGGTATTGATGCGCACGACCGGGTTCTGGCCGATGACCGCGCATTTGAGATCTGTGATTTTCACCGCGTCATTTGCTCCTTTTTAAGAATTAAAAATTCGCAATTTGCAATTCGCAATCTGCAATTCGCAATCTGCCATTTATCCGTCCGGCCGGCAACCGCGTCCGCCCCTGCTCACGAGCTCCTCCAGCTTCCAGTCGAGCGGGATGCGCATCCGCCCTTCGTTGCGGCGGTCGAAGAGCAGATAGTTTTCGCGCAGCCCGAAGTAAAACAAGTCGCGGGTCAACTCCACGTCCTTTTGGCAGTACTCGGCAATCAAGTCCAGCCGCCCCTCTTTGAACCACCGCAGCGCGTCCAGTCCGTCGGCACTCTTGGCTGCGTTGAGCGTGGCCCGGCCCAGCGCGTCGAGGCTCACTCGGTAGCGCAGCCGCTGGTGGATTTCGCGCAGCATGTCGAGCGTGTTGAGCGTGCGGAAATCGAATGGACTGTACCCGCGCAAAACCGAATAGTCAAAGCCGATGATGTTGAAGCCGACGACCAAATCGGCTGCTTGGAGATGCGCTAGGAGCCGGTCGATGTCTTCCTCAAAATACGTCGTGCAGGCCGGCGCGTGGCTGTCCCACACCACGCCGACCGACATACCCATCATCTGGGCCTTGTTCCAGCCGCCGACTTCCGCGGCCGAGCGCTGCGTTTCAAGGTCGAACACCACCACGTGCGGGCCTTGCTCGGCCGGCGCATCCTCGGCGCTTTCTTCCTCTGCTTCCCACGCGGCAAAAATCGGCGCGTCCTCGGCGACCTCGGCGGGGGTCGCAGGGCGCTCGATGGTCCGGCGGCCCGTGAGCGCACCGAGCAGGTGAATCGCGCCATCCTTGTCGAGGGGGACGTTGCCCGCGCCACACGTGGGGAAATGGATGCAAGACGGGCAGCCGAGCAGGCAGTCGCAGGTCTCGACCATAGACAGCGTCATGTCTAAGAGGCGGTCGAGCTGGGCAAAGCCCCTTTCCGCCAAGCCAATGCCGCCGGGGTGATAGTCGTACACGAAAATCGCGCCTTTGCCGAGCTGGGGATGCTGGGGATAGCAAATCCCGCCGACATCCGTGCGGTCGCACAAGGCTAGCAGCGGAAAGAGCGACTTCATGGCGTGTTCAATGGCGTGGATCGACCCCATGTAGTGGTGCTGATGGCGGCTGAGATCGGCCTTGAAGTGAGCGTCGAGTTCAAGCCAAAAGCCAATCGTCTCAAAGTGCTCCACCGGCGACTCCAGCGGGTGTTTGCTGAGGACGACTTGGTCGCCGGCGCGGATCTTTTCGTAGCCCACCACCTGCGAGCTGACCTTGAGCCGACCCAGCCGCGCCATAAAGCCCGGCAACGGCCGTGAGCGCAGTTCCGCTAAAATCTCGGTGTCCTTTTCCGTGCGGGCGCGCGTGAAGTACGTCACATCCACCTCTTCAGCGCAGATCTGGCCCCGCTCGGGATCGCGGTCGCCGATCTCGTACTGGCGGCCGCGGTGCAAGTAAATCGCGCCTTTGTAGCACTCGCCGTACACCTGACCGCCGCTGACCGTGCCAATCTGGTTGTTGCCGCGCCCGACGATGCGATACGACTCGCCGATGGTGCGCATGTTGACCAAGCGGTGCGGCTGCTTGCGCGCGGCAAACCAAGCGTCGCCTTCGGCATTTTGCAGCAGCATCCCCTCCGCGGTCAGCGCATCAATCGCCGCCTGATAGTTGGGCAGCGCGTACTCGGGTTCGCTAGCGACGAGGGGCAATTCGCGCGCCGCGCACGTGAGATGGTTTTTGAGGATGTACTGATTCGTCGGATCGACTACCGCGTCCTCTAAATCGCGGGCGAAAAACTCCCTTGGATGCCGCATAAAGTACTGGTCGAGCGCGTCGGGAGACGCAATGAGCAGAATGAGCGATTCGCGGCCAGCGCGGCCCACGCGGCCAGCGCGCTGCCAAGTGTTGATGATCGAGCCCGGATAGCCGACTAACACGCAGACATCCAAGCCGCCGATGTCAATGCCCAGTTCCAAAGCCGACGTGGCCACCACGCCCTTGAGCCGCCCGCCGTTGAGATCCTGCTCGATCTGGCGGCGCTCGGCGGGCAAATAGCCGGCGCGATACGAAGAAATTTGCTCTCGCAAGTCCGGGCGGCTCTGGGTCGCCCAGCGGTACACGAGTTCGGTGGTGATGCGGGCGCGCGTGAAGACAATCGTGCGATAGTCCCTGAGTACGCTGGTGCGCAGCACGTGGGCCGCGAGGGTGTTGGGGCTTTCGGTCGGATTGACAAACACAAAGTGGCGCGCTGCCGCTGGAGCACCGTGGTCTTCAATCGCGTAAAAGGAGCGGTTGAGCAATTCGCCCGCCAACTCGCGGGGATTGCCCATCGTCGCCGAACTCGTGATGTACACCGGCTCCGCCCCGTAGTGTGTGCAGATGCGGTTCAAGCGGCGAAAAAGGTGCAGCACATGGGAGCCAAAGACGCCGCTGTAAGCGTGCAATTCGTCGATGACCACGTAGCGCAGGCGCGCGAAAAAGCCAGCCCAAGCCTCGTGAAAGGCGAGGATGCCCGAGTGCAGCATGTCCGGCGTGGTGAAGAGCACCTGCGGCGGCTTGGAGCGAATTTGCCGACGGCGATGGGCCGCGGTATCGCCGTCGTAAATGGCCGCTTTCAACCCGCCGCCCAAGCCTTGCATCAGGCCGCTCAGCTCGTCGAACTGATCCTGCTCCAGCGCCTTGAGCGGAAAGATGTAGAGCGCGTGCGCGGCCGGATCGTCCATTAGCGTGGCCAGCACGGGCGCGTTGTACACCAAGGTTTTGCCCGAGGCCGTGGGCGTGGCAATGGCCACGTGCTGGCCCTCCAGCACTTTTTGGATGCCCTCGGCTTGGTGCGTATAGAGCGCGGGGATGCGGGCGATGTCGAGGATGCGGGCGATGGCCGGCGGCAGGCCAGTCAAGTCGCGGACTACACGCGCCGAGTGCGCGGGCAAGGTCTGGTGGTGGACGACCTCATTGCCCAAGATGCGGCGTTTGAGAAAGCGGATGTGTTCGGCGATGCTCTCGGCGTCGCAGATCAAGGCTCAATTTCCCGAAGCAGGGTGCAGCGAAGACGAGCGGGGAGGAAATGAGAGAATAGCTAAGCCGTTGGGCTAGAGCAAGGCGGGAACGACTGGGCAAACGTCCGTCGCCTTGACATAGCCCCTAAGAAAGAGTCTTTATTTAATTTCGACCTTGGCTGATCCGCGGCCGGCGAGGCTCTCGCTGCTCTCTGGCCGGACTTCCGGGTACAATTTCGCCGGAACTCGCCTGTTTCAGGGCGGTCCGGGCGATTCAATATGGCCGATGAGTGCATTAGACGATGGTGCTGCCCCGGCTGCCCTAGGCTGGCTGGAGCAGCGCGAAGAGCGACTGACCCGCTCGTCGGCCGCCTCCAATCCGAATCAGGAACGGAGCAATAGCAACCTTACAACAATGGAGTTAATACCGATGAAGACGACCTTGACTTGCCTACTCGTACTTTTCCTATCCGGCCCGGTCGCGGCGCAAGAACAGCTTGCAGAACGACTAGCGGAAATACTACAGATGGTGCGCGTCGAAGGCGGGCCGTTCACCATGGGGTGTACGCCAGAGCAGAAGAATTGCGCTGACGACGAAAAGCCAACGCGCCGCGTGCAGATTGGCAGCTTTGAGATTGGCAAGTACGAGGTGACGCAGGAGCTGTGGGAGGCGGTAATGGGCGAGAACCCAAGTGCTTTTGCGGATTGCCCCCAGTGCCCGGTTGAAACGGTCAGTTGGGATGACATCCAAGCGTTTCTAGCCAAGCTGAATGCAGGAGGCGGTCAGTACCGGCTACCGAGCGAAGCGGAGTGGGAATATGCGTCGCGGGGCGGGCAACAAAGCAAAGGGTTCCAGTATTCGGGGAGCAACGACTGGGCGGAGGTCGCGTGGTATTACGAAAACACCGGCAATAGGACGCAGCCAGTGGGGCAAAAGCAGGCAAACGAGTTGGGCTTATTCGACATGTCGGGGAACGTCCGGGAATGGGTGCAGGACTGCTGGCACACCAGTTACGACGGCGCACCGAGCGACGGGCAGGCTTGGGCGGAAGACAATTGTGTGCGTCGCGCCATCCGCGGCGGTTCCTGGTACGGCAAGCCGAGTTACGTCCGCTCGGCCAACCGCTTCTGGTACGCTGCGTATTTTCGCAACAACAACCTCGGATTCCGCATTGTTCGGACGATCCAAGAATAGCAAACACCGGGCAGGATCAATAAACCGTATTATCGGAGCTTCCGAAGGAGTTGCAAACAATCATCAGGAAGCTTGCCTGATCCTTTCGTGTGCTCGCACCTTGACAGAGAATCTCAAAAAAGGCTTTACTTTATATGAGTTAGAGAAACTGGCCAGTACGACCTAACGTTTGGCCGTCGCTGGCTGATAGACGGCTTCAATCGATGGATACTTGAGTGATGGTGGTTAACAGAGACAAACCGGACAGATGGAAAGCGGATATCGAACAGTCGGTAGACATGTACAACAACTGGTTTACTCGGTTTGCGCCGGAAGCCTATCGGACAACCCGATTTCAGACTACCATAGAAGTTAAAGCGACCCTAGAGGCTACGAAAAACCTGACTGATATTGATGTGAAGTTGCTCCGGGCCAATCCGAGCATCCTGCCTACTCTACGGATGGCGACCTGCCCGCCCCTCGCCGTGGATCGGCTTATCGGACTTGCCGGGGTGCCGGCGAACCTAGTCAAAGTCATGGAGAAGGACGGGAGGCTGCCGCGTCGGATGTCCCGTCAAGAGGTGGATAATTCCCTTAGCAAGGTGGCAGCGGTCCTCCAAAAGATGGCTGACAAGGACATTCTCGTCTGGCTGGAGGGGGGAAACGCGCCTTCGGAGCAGGAGCGACATCGGGCAGCGACAGTCTTGGCCGACCGCTTGTGCGGGGTTGTTGCAAACCCCATCATTCGAAATGCCCAAGAAAAGCGGCAGCTTGACGCCATAGCAGCGTGGCTAGAGGACCGCGGATACGCCAATCTTCCAGCAGGAGGGCAAAGAAGCTACGACAACATGGAGCCGGGAACGTTCTCTTTTAGGATGAACGTACCGGCTGAACAAGAGGGAACCGGTCGGCAGGTCAACATACCGGTGGATGCAGTCATCATGCCAAAGACGGCACACCTAAGAGACTTACCTCTGCTTGTCGAGGCCAAATCAGCGGGAGACTTCACCAACGTGAATAAGCGCCGCAAAGAGGAGGCCACCAAAATGCGCCAACTGCGCCAGTCTTGTAGAAGAGACGTGATATACATCCTGTTCTTGTGCGGATACTTCGATAGCGGCTACCTAGGCTACGAGGCGGCAGAAGGCATTGATTGGGTGTGGGAGCATCGCATTGAGGACCTTGAGGAGTTTGGCCTGTAGATGACGAAATCCATGACAAAGCGGGAAGAACGTCGGCTCGCGGTCCAAGCTGAACTGGATGCAGCCAAGGACCAAGCCGAACGCAACAGGATGGGGCAATTTGCGACTCCGACGGAACTTGCCGTACAGATCATTGAGTATGCAAAAGGGCAATTGAATGAGACTGAAGCGGTGCGATTTATTGATCCGGCCATCGGGACCGGCTCGTTCTACTCGGCACTACTCAAGGTTTTCCCGGCAGGCCGCCTGATATGCGCTGTCGGCTACGAAGTTGACCCTCATTACGGCGAACCTGCGGCGAGTCTATGGAAGGGTACGATGCTGGATGTCCGATTGGAGGACTTTACACTGGTCGCACCCCTATCGGACAAGGGGAAGTTCAACCTGTTGGTCTGCAATCCGCCCTATGTGCGACATCACCACATCGCCAGCAAGGAGAAACTACGCCTGAAGGCCCTCACAAAGGAGGCTTGCGGCATTGAGGTTAACGGGCTTGCTGGTTTGTACTGTTACTTCCTCGGCTTAGCTCACCGGTGGATGGCGGATGGCGGACTCGCGGGTTGGCTGATACCGAGCGAATTCATGGACGTCAACTACGGTGCATCGGTGAAGCACTATCTGCTCAACAAGGTTACGTTGCTGCACATCCACCGATTCGACCCAAAAGAAGTGCAATTCGGAGACGCGCTAGTGTCCTCTTCGATAGTTTGGTTCAGTAATAAAGAGCCGCCCGTCCATCACAAAGTACGTATGACCTATGGCGGTTCACTACTGCGGCCGAGCCTAGAACGATTGGTCTCGGTCAATACGCTCCGACGCGACCCGAAGTGGACGCTGTATCCTATAAAAGAAAGCCACGCGGAGTCACACACGCCAGTGCTTGCGGACTTCTTCAGGATCAAGCGCGGGCTGGTGACTGGCGGCAACAGGTACTTCATTCTGTCAATGGAGGAACTCGAAGAGCGGAGGCTTCCTGTTGAAGTGTTCCGACCTATACTCCCAAGCCCGCGTTACGTGCCAGATAACGAAATCTTGGCGGACCGCACTGGCAATCCTGTATTGGAGCGTCAGTTGTTCCTCCTAGACTGTAGGTTGCCAGAAGGGAAGATCAAGGAGCGGCATCCGACGCTGGGGGTATACCTTAAAGAAGGCAAGGCACAAGGCATAGCTGAACGCTATATATGCCGGCATCGGTCGCCTTGGTATGTGCAAGAGCACCGCCCACCCGCGCCATTCTTATGTACCTATCTCGGTCGCAGTGACAAGAAAAACGGGCGGCCATTTCGATTCATACTGAATCACTCCAATGCGACCGCCCCCAACGTTTACCTAATGCTGTATCCGCGAAGCGTCCTTGAGCGGGCGATTTCAGAGTTTCCCCGGTTGAAGCGGCAAGTGTGGGATTTTCTGAATGGCATAAGCCCGAAGGAGATGCTGAATGAGGGGAGAGTTTATGGGGGAGGACTACACAAGCTGGAGCCGAAAGAATTGGGAAGGGTCCCGGCAACTGCGCTTGCAGAACTACTGCCGGAAACGGAGTGGCAGAACGAGCCGAAGCAACTGGAATTGTTTGACAAAGAATGGAATCCTCGAAAATATCTATTAAGGCACTAACTGTCGATGTCTTTGGCACGGTCACTAAACTGTTACTCTATCATATATGTGAGAGGGTGTACGACAAGCGGATTGCCGTGGACGAAGATAGATGCACTTCACTGAATGATTCTCGATAACATTCTACAAGGTCTCTCGATTCACGGGTCGTCCGAGGACAAGTGAAGTTGTTTCAATCGCGTTTGGCACAGACTGGTCCGTGGCCCGATTTGGTCGGCGGTATACTGCGGTTGCAGTCCCAATACATCGTTGCAGCACTTTCCAGGGAATATGTCTTATCAACGTGGCAAAGGACACCGGTTTTTCGTGGGACTGTATATTGGTCCGCAGAGCTTGCGCGGCATTACAAGTCGGACAGGGAAGCTTACGAGACTGCGGCGCATCTTCTCGATTTGAAGCCGTCTTCAATCCTGATGGTCGCGGCGCATCGCCACGACTTAGAGGAGGCCAGAGTCGTTGGATTCGCCAACCGTCTTCATCCCACGTCCACTTGAATGGAGACCGAACGGCCAAGCAGATACCGCGCAAGACGAAGATTCTGACATAGTTGCGGAGGATTTCCACGATTTTGCGGCGCAACTTGGGGTCTAATCCGTACATACGTTCAGAACCTTGACAGAGGATCCCCAAAGGGCCTTGGGTTGTGGGAATTCACATTGCTCAGCCCCAACCTAAGCCATATTTTGGACTACATGCCCGCTCCCGCCACCGGCATCGACCGCAACCTAACTCACTACGCCGATCCAAGTTTTAGCCGCTACTTACGCCGCGCTTTTCTCGCGTCGGCTGGCTACGACGAAGCGGATTTAGAGCGGCCCGTCGTCGGCATTGCCGATACCTCGTCCGACTACACCACCTGCCATCGCGCCATGCCCCAACTCGTGGAAGCCGTCAAGCGGGGCGTGTTAGAAGCGGGCGGGCTGCCCCTCGTTTTTCCGACCCTTTCCCTCGGCGAAATCCTACTCTCTCCCACCGCCATGCTCTACCGCAACCTCATGGCCCTGGCGACCGAGGAAATGATCACCGCCCAGCCCATGGACGCCGTCGTGCTGCTCGGCGGCTGCGACAAAACCCTGCCGGCCCAACTCATGGCCTCGGCTTCTGCGTCCGTGCCCGCCATCCACCTCGTGGCCGGACCAATGCTAGCCGGGGACTGGCGCGGCGAGCGATTGGGCGCATGTACGGATTGCCGCCGCTACTGGGGCCAGCACCGGGCCGGCGCACTCGACGCTGAAGAAATCGCCGCAGTCCGACAAAGCCTCTGCCCAACCGCCGGAACCTGCATGGTCATGGGCACGGCCTCAACCATGGCCTGTGCGACCGAAGCCCTCGGACTCATGCTGCCGGGCGCGGCCACCCCACCCGCAGTCTCAGGCCAGCGCTTGCGGCTCGGAACTGCCACCGGCCGCCGGGCCGTAGCCTTAGCCGCCGAAGGACGCACGGCGCGAGACGTACTAACGCCAGCCGCCTTTGCCAACGCGCTCAAAGTCTTAGCCGCGCTGAGTGGCTCGACCAATGCGGTCGTGCATTTGCTCGCCATTGCGCGCCGGGCCGGCGTTGACCTGTCGCTAGACGACTTCCACACCGCAGCCCAGCAAGTGCCGCTGCTGATAGATTGCAAGCCAGCGGGCAGCGGGTACCTAGAGGATTTCGACAAGGCCGGCGGTGTGCCCGTCCTGCTCAAAGCACTGGAGCCAATGCTCGATCTCGATGCCGTAGGCGTCAGCGGCCAAACGCTCGGCGCACTCTTGCAGGACGTGGCCGCGCCCGGTGCGTGGCAAACCTCAATCCGCACCTTGGCCGCGCCGCTGGGGCCAGCGTCGTCCCTCGTCGTGCTAAAAGGCTCGCTCGCGCCCGACGGAGCAGTCCTGAAAAAGGCCACCTCTTCCCCACACTTGCACAAGCACCGCGGGCCAGCCATCGTATTCGAGGGGCCAGACGACGCCGGGCGCGTTGACGACCCCGCCTTGGGCATCACGCCGGAACACGTGCTGGTGCTGCGCGGAGCCGGGCCAGTGGCCCTTGGGATGCCTGAAGCCGGGTCCATGCCCTTGCCCAAGCACCTTGCCGCTCAAGGCGTCGAAGACATGGTGCGCATCTCCGATGGGCGGATGAGCGGCACGGCATATGGGACCGTCGCGTTGCACGTAGCACCGGAAGCGGCCGTTGGCGGGCCGTTGGCACTCGTCCGCGATGGCGACCTGATCGAGTTGGACGTAGAAGCCGGGCGCTTAGATTTGTTGGTCCCCGCAGAGACCCTCGCCCGTCGGCGAGCCGCATGGACCGCACCGGCCGTGCCAACGCGGGGCTGGCGACGGCTGTACGCCGAGCGCGTCTTGCCGGCGAACTTGGGGGCGGATTTAGATTTTTGCTAAGGACGCGACAGTAGCGTGTTTTGCTAAACAACACGAGGAGGAATACATGCTCAGTGCATTGCTCGCCGAGCGCGAGCGGCAAAGTAAACCGATCCGGGTCGGCATCATCGGCGCGGGAAAATTCGGCGGCGGATTGGTCGCGCAGATCGCCCAGATGCAGGGCATGGTCGTCTCGGCCATTGCCGACATCGACCTAGCGCGCGCCCGCTACGCATACACAGCGGGGTACGGGGACGTTGCAGTGGAAACGACGGATAGCCCACAGGCATTGGCCGCGGCCATTCACGCGGGAAAATTCACCGCCGTTGCAGACGGGCTGCTAGTCGCCCAAGCCGAGGGTTTGGACGTGGTGGTAGAGGCAACCGGCTCGACTGCGGTCGGCACCAACATGGCCAGCGCAGCCATCGCCAACGGCAACCACCTCGTGATGGTCAACGTCGAAACGGATGTGACCATCGGCGCACTGCTAAAGCGCCAGGCCGACCGCGCCGGCGTGGTGTACTCGCTCGTCGATGGCGATCAGCCCGGAGTGGCCATGAACATCATCGAATGGGCGTGGTCGCTGGGCTTGGAGGTGGTGGCTGCGGGTCGCGGGACCATCCTCTTTGCCGACGATCCCCAAGGCACACCCGACAACACCGCGGCGCGCTTCGGCTTTGACGAAGAAACCTTGCAGCGGCGCAACATCAGCTTGAAGATGTACAACTCCTTCCGCGACGGCACCAAAGCCCAAGTCGAGGCCACGGCCATCGCCAACATGGCCGGGCTAGTCCCCGACATAAGGGGCATGCACGAGCCGTCGTGCAATTTGGCGGACATCCCGCAAAAGTTCAGCTTGGTCGAAGAGGGGGGGCTGCTGAGCCAGCGCGGAGTCGTCGAGCTAGCCAACAGCATCGCCGAGGACGGCGAGACTCGGCTCGACAACCCGCTGGGCATGGGCGTCTTTGTCGTCGTCCGCAGCGAACATCCCTTTACCGTCGAAGACCTCGCCACCTACGGCCTGTATCCGGGCGGCGACGGCAAAAACTTCCTCCTCTACCGTCCCTATCACTTGGTGGCGGTTGAAGCCCCAATCACCATCGCCAAAGTCGCGCTCTACGGCCTGCCCACCGGCGCGCCGCGCGCCGCGCCCACCGCCGATGTCATCGCCGTGGCCAAGCGCGACCTCAAGGCCGGCGAGACGCTTGACGGCGGCGGCGGCTACACTGTATTGGGACAAAGCGAAAAGGCGACCGTGGCGCGCCAAGAAGGACTGTTGCCATTAGGGCTGTCGGGCGGCGCCGTGCTCAAACAAGACGTGCGGCAAGGGGCCGCCGTTGGCTACGCCATGGTTGATCTGCCGGATTCGCCGGCGTTGCAACTGCGGCGCGAGCAAGACGCCATGTGCGAATAAAAATGTCCGAATATCAAGAAGCTAAGGTAGTAATCGTATCCATCTTGGAACTTTCAAAGGACTCAATCCACATGCACGTAGGATTGATCGTGTTTTTTTTCGCAGTAGTCCTATGGAGAAAAGGCGCAATTGAAGCGCGATGTTTGATTCCGGTCGTACTGATAGCATCCTTGATGGAAGTTTTCGATTTGAGATACGATTATGTTGCGCGGGGACACTTCCGCCTGAAGGCCATAACGGCAAGCATACACGATTTAATCAACACTACGTTTTGGCCGGTGGTCATCGTAGCACTTGCTTGGCTGGGCAAATTGCAGAAGGCGCGGAAGCCATAGTCGTCCAAAGCTATCAGGACAAAAAAGGGGAGGGGCTACATGCGCCCCTCCCCTTTTGCGCGTCTAAGGCTGGCTAGCCGGCCTTAACTTCGACCTGGCGGACGACCTTTTTCGCCTCCTCCTTCTTGGGCAGGTGGAGGGTAAGGACGCCGTTTTTGAACTTGGCCTCGATCTTCTCTGCCGCTACTCCATCGGGCAGGTGGAAGGTGCGCTCGAAGCGTCCGTAGATGCGCTCCTGGCGGAAGTACTTGCCTTCCTTTTCCTCGCTAGCCTCGCTCTTTTCGCCCCGCAGCACGAGCGTTCCGTCATCGACGGTGATCTCGATGTCCTTCTCCGCCAAACCCGGCAGTTCAGCCGAGATTTCGTAGGAGGCGTCATCTTCCTTGACGTCGATGCGCGGGCTGAAAGCCGCGTTGCCAGTCAAAACCGGCAAGCGCGAATCTTCGCCAAAGAAGGCATCCACGAGATTGTCGAATGGGCTGCGCCACGGGCGATTGCCGACGCGAGCAATGGGTAGTAAAGTCTTGCTGGCCATGATGTTTGCTCCTTGTTAAGGGTGGTTGGTTTGTGTGGCCTTCACTCACTGTATCGCAAAAGCCGTGCCAATATATTAAAAATTTCCATATCTTTTTGTTATACATAGAGTTGTGATGTTTTCAGCCAAAATAGAGCACGGTCTGTATTGTCAGCACGGCCTGAAAAAATTGGCAGGCGTTGTGCGAAATTGGCCGAAGTCCCTGCCGTTATTACACTAGCACCTCATCTTCGCAGCCATCGAAAGGAACCATTGTGATCAATTGGGAAACTGTGCGCGCCGAAGTGACCGAACATTTGCAGGCCCTCATCCGCATCGACACCACCAACCCCCCAGGCAACGAAAGCGCAGCCGCGCACTATCTAGCAGGAATACTGCGGCAAAAGGGCTTTGATCCTCTCGTCGTCGAGTCCGCGCCCGGGCGTGGCAACGTCCTCGCTCGGCTGTCCGGCGGCGACCAACCGCCGCTCATGCTCTTGGGACATACCGACGTAGTTGCAGCCGAGCCAGAGCACTGGACCCACCCGCCCTTTTCGGGTGCGCTGGCCGACGGCTGCGTGTGGGGGCGGGGTGCATTAGATATGAAGAACATGGTCGCGGCGAATCTGATGGTGTTGCTGCTGTTGCAACGGGAAGGCCCCCAGCTCAACCGCGATATCGTCTTCGCCGCCACCGCCGACGAGGAAGCCGGCCAAGGCAATCACGGGCCGGGGTGGATTATCGACAATCGACCGGACCTGTGGGACGCGCCTTTGATCATCACCGAGGGCGGCGGCGGCGACTTCGCCGTCGGCGAGCAGCGATTTTACACCTGCCAGACCGGGCAAAAAGGGCTGTGCCGCCTGCGTCTGATCGCCCGCGGCACCCCTCGGCACGGCTCCATGCCGCACGGCGACAGCGCCATCGTCAAGCTGTCCAAAGCAGTGGCTGGCTTGGCAGGAGCCGTATTCCCCGCGCACGTGTCCGCCAGTGTGCGCCGCTTCATCGAGGGCATTGCCAGTCGCCGGCCAGCCGCCGAAGCCGCTCTGTGGCAACAAGTGCTCGACCCAGCAACCACAGATGTCGCACTGCGCGATCTGCCCATCGGCCGCACTTTGCGCCACGAGTTGGGCGCGGTGCTGCACAACACGGCCTCGGCGACCATGGTGCAGGGCGGTTCCAAGATCAACGTGATTCCCGGGGAGGCTACCGCTTGGATTGATGGGCGCTTAGTGCCCGGACAGACAGTAGAGAGCTTCGCGGCCGAACTGCGCACGTTTATCGGCACTGAGGTCGCCATTGAGATCGATCAGTACACGCCGCCGTTGGAAGCGCGGTCCGATACGCCGCTTTTTCAGACGATTGTCGAGGTGATGCAGGAGCGCGATCCAGACGCGCCCGTGCTCCCGTATCTGATGCCGGCCGGCACCGACGCCAAGCACATTGTGCCGCGCCGCCCCGCAACCCAGATCTACGGCTTTATGCCCTATCGACAGCAGCCGGGCCAA
The DNA here is from genome assembly GCA_965116045.1 of Candidatus Latescibacterota bacterium. Classification (GTDB taxonomy): domain Bacteria; phylum Latescibacterota; class UBA2968; order UBA8231; family UBA8231. The sequence continues at coordinate 1,884,355 of OZ220478.1, forward strand.
GAGGAAATGACCCTGATCCACGGCCACGACGAGCGCACCCCCGTGGCCGAACTGCTCTTTGCAACGCAGGTGCTCTACGAAATCGTCTGCCGCTTTGGTGGGGTAGAAAACCGCTAGATCGCATCGACGACAGCGACGCCATCGTCAATTTCGAGGACCAAAACCTTATCGCCGGGGTTGAGGGGACCTTGGGCGTCAGCTCGGCGCACCAACAGTTCGATGGTGCGTCCTTGTACGGTAGCGGAAATTTTGCCCGTGCTGCCCGTGGCGATGGGGACCGTGACTTCAGCTTCGAGGCCGATCAAGTCGTCGCCCGCCAGCGAACTGTCGGTGCTCGATCCGCTCAACCGACTCAAGCTCCAGTCGCCGAGAATCGCGCACAGCACTCCTGCGCCGAGGGCGGTTAGCAACGCGGTCCCAGACTCCATCAGCACCCCGCCGATGAGGCCGGCTAAGCCAAAGAAGAAGGCAAAAAAGAAAAACAGCCGCAGCCGCAAAATGGCCAACGCTCGCATTCCGTCGCCCAAGCCCTCGCCATCCCCGCCAAACAGCGAGGCCGCGACAGCGATCCCCCCGACGATCAGCCCACTCAAGTACAGATAAAAGAGGTCCACGCTACCCTTCCGGCGTCGGGACCGGACCATCGGTCTTGGCAGCGATGACCGACGCTAGGTCGACGCCGGTCGTGGCCTTGATGCTCTCGAAGAGCGCAGGAGCTAGCGTACCGATCTGGTTGACGACCGCTGGCAAGCCGCTCTGACCGCCGTTGCCAGAATCGACGACCGCGAGGTGGTCAATTTTGATGTCCTTGGCCATGGCGGTGATTTGCTCGACCAAGTTCGGCAGCATCTGGATCAACAACAGTTCCTTGCCATTGGGACCGGCGAGCGTCCAGACCTCGTTTTTCTGCTTGAGGACCTCGATCTCGGCGAGGCCATTTTCGAGGATGTTGGCCGCTGCGCCCTTGGCGCGTAGCTCGGCCGCATCGCGGTCGGCGCGGGCCGGCTCAATGATCTCGATCTCTAGCTGGCGCTTCTGTAGTGCCAAGCGCTCCTGCTCGACCTCCTGCTCGGCCTGGACTTCGGCTTTGCGGGCGACTTGCGCGGCGCGTTTCTCCGCGGCCAAGCCCTCGCCCTCCAACTCGGCCTTGCGAACTCGGAGCGTGTTTTGTGCATCAACGATCTGCACCTGCGCCTCGGCGTCGGCGACCTCGCCGCGACGGCGGGCTTCGGCGGATTTTTCCTGCGACTCGGCGCGGTTTTCAGCCTCGGCAATTTCGGCTTCCTTGAGGACTGTGGCCGTACTCTTGCGACCGATGGCGTCGAGATAGCCAACATCGTCGGAAACGTTCTGGATTTTGAGCGTGTCGAGTACCAGGCCCAGCTTCTGCAGATCGACATCGGCCTCGCCGATGAGCGATTGGGCGAACTTGAGGCGGTCTTCGTTGACCTCTTCGGGGGTCAGCGTGGCGAGGACACCGCGCAGGTTGCCTTCGAGCGTATCTTTGGCAATGTCTTGGATTTCGGCGAGCGGGATGCCCAAGAATCGCTCCAGCGCGTTGCCGAGCAGTGGCTCGTCGCCGGCGATCTTGATATTGGCAATGCCTTGCACCGATAGCGGGATGCCGCCTTTGGAGTACGCGTTGGTGATCGACACTTCGAGGGGAATCGTGCGCAAGTCGAGGCGATCGACTTTTTCGAGGAGCGGAATGCGAAAAGCGCGGCCCCCCTTAATTACGCGGTAGCCCACCGCACGACCGTCGGAGGTCTGGCGCTTGCGGCCCGAGAAAATGATGACCTCGTTGGGCTGGCAGATAAAGAGATTTAGCTGGACGATGAAGATGACCACGACCAGCAACACCGCGAATACTAGGGCAAAGGTCAGGAACATTTCCATCTGGCACCTCCGCAGGTTGGTTTGTGGTAGAGGCAACCGGCCGGCCGCCCCTAGGCAATTTAATACGCGCCCTTAATCCGCCCAAACCACCCGCGCAACGGATCGCCCAATTCCTCCATGTAGCGGCCCATCCGCCCCAGCAGGTCTTGGCGGACCGCTTCGTACGCTGGGTCGCCATACACGTTGTCGAGCTGATAGGGATCGCGTTGCAAGTCGTACAACTCGCCCGGATCGCCCGAATTAAAGGTAAACTGATGGGTGCGGGTGCGGACCATGCGCTGGTTGGCGACCGTAAAATGGCGGTCGAATACGCAGTACACTTCCTCGCGTCCGTTGGCAAACGGGCGTCCCGCCATGGCCGGGAGAAAGGACTGCCCGTCGAGGTCGGCAGGCACTTCGATACCAGCGGCGGCAAGCGACGAAAGCATGATCTCGTGCAAATAGACGAACTCGTCGCAGGCCGTGCCCGGGGCCTCGCAGTCGGGATGGGCGACGACGAGCGGGATGCGATAAATCTCGTCGTACATGAACTCGCCCTTCTCGATCAGCTTGTGCGCGCCGAGACAATCGCCGTGGTCGGCAGTATAGACGATGATGGTGTTGTCGAGCACGCCCAATCGCTCCAAGTGAGCCACCACCCTGCCGACCATGTCGTCGAGGAGCGTACAATGCCCAAAGTAGCGGGCGGCGATTTCCTGAAACCCGGCCCAGCCATAGTCGCCCAATCCCCATAGCCGCTCGATTAACTGCTGGCGATAGGGCTTTTTCGCAAACGTCTCGGCATAGCCGGGGTGTTCGGGAATGGCCTTGGGGTCGTACATGGAAAAGTACGGCTCCGGCACCAGCGACGGACTGTGCGGTCCCCAGAAGTTGGCCCACAAGAAAAACGGCTCCTCACCGCTAGCCACTTCGTCGAGGACGCGGATGGCTTCCTCGGCGACGAAATACTCAATGCACGACTCGACCGGCCCCTCGTGCAATGCGAACATCTCCTGCGCCTGATTCGAGGGGTTGGTGCCGACAAAGCGGTGCGAGACCGCGGGCGGCGGGTCAAAGCCGCGTTCTTTTAGATAATCGGCATACGGGTTGTGTCCCCGCGGCTTGGCCCCGAACTGCAAGCCGGGCAGCAGGTCGGCCCCCGGAAAGGCATAGCCCATGAAATCCTGGCCCGCGAACCCATAGCCCGTCGGGCCGGTCTGCTCATCCACGTGCCACTTGCCAGCGTATCCACAGCGATAGCCCACCTCGTCCAGATAGTGGTTCAACCCGCGCACGTCCTCGCGCAAACACAAGCCGTTAGCCGTGACCCCGTGCTTGTGCGGATAGAGGCCCGTGTAAAAGGAAGCGCGCGCCGGCGAGCAAATCGCAGTCGGCGTGAATGCCGAGTCAAAGCGAATGCCGCGCTCAGCCAACGCGTCAATGTGCGGCGTCCGGCACACCTCGTTCAGCCCGTAGCAACTCACCGTGTCGAGCCGCTGTTGGTCGGACATCAGGACGACGATATTGGGTTGCTTAGCCATGTTAGCGCGCCTCGCTCCGCAAATCCAGCCACGCCATCTCCGCCTCAGTGAGCGGATTGTCGAGGGCCTGCACATTGGCCGCAATCTCATCGCCGCTCATGCTGCCGACCAAAGCATAGATGTCGAGCGGATAGCTGAGCACGTACGACAAGGCGATCTGCGGCACTGACAATCCCCTTTCTTCAGCGAGTGTCCACGCTCGATCGAGCCGCTTGAAGTTGTCTTCGCAGTAGTACGATTTGGGCATAGTCCCGTCGAATTGGTCGCGCACTTGCTCGGCATTAGCGCGGGTGACGTTGCCGGAGAAAAAGCCGCGCGCCACGCTCGACCAAGTAAAAAGCGGCATGGCGCGCTCGGCGTACCACGCGCGGGCAGCGGCTTGGCGCGGCCCGGCAATAGACAGACAATCCTTCCACGGCTCGGCGATCTGATCCGCCAAGCTGAAGTTCGGGCTGGAGGCGGCAAAAGGCACAAGGCCGCGTTTGTCCGCGTATTCGTTCGCCTCGGCCAAGCGCTCCGGCGTCCAATTCGAGCCGCCAAAGGCGTGGATGCGGCCGGCCGCGTGATGTTCGTTGAGCGCTTCGACGATAGGGCCGACTGGAACGGCCGGATCGTCGCGATGCAGCAGGTAGAGATCGATGTAATCGGAGCGCAGGCGCACGAGCGAGTCGGCCAGGTCCGCGGCAATGTCGTACGGGGTGACGCGGTTGCGGTCTTGGTTGAGGTGGGCCCCCTTGCCGATGATGACAATTTCGTCGCGGTTGCCCCTTTCCTCCATCCACAACCCGAGCATGCGATCCACTTCCCCACCGCCGTAGCCGTGCGCCGAATCATACGTAGTAATGCCGGCCGGCCGCGCGGCGTCGAGCAGAGCAAAGCCTTCTTCCCGGTGGCTGCGATTGAGCATAATCGAGCCTTGAACTATGCGCGATATTTTCTTTTTAATGCCTGGTACGTTGCCGTATTGCACGATTGCGTTCCTTTCATTCCATGGGGTATTTTAGGCCGATCTGTGCGCGGATTTCGTCGAGGATCCGCATCAGCGCCACGGTTTCATCAAGCGGCATGACCGCGCTCTCCGTCAGACCTTCGCCGAGGCAGCGGGCGACTTCTTGCGCTTCGTAGTTGTAGCCATTGCCAGCCAAGGGCAACTCGATGTGCTCTTGGTGGCCTCCAGCTTTGAGAGTGGCGCTTTCGCCTTTCCACCACGACGAATCAATGACAATCGTCCCCTCGCTGCCGACAATGCGTGCTTCGCTTGAGGTCGAAGCGCGGATGGCACAAGAAAGGTTGGCGATGGCGCCACCGCTATAGCGGAGTACGATGCCGGTTTGCTCGTCAACGCCCGTTTCGCCGAGGTGCGCGGCCGCGGCAATCTGCGCTGGTTGTGCCCCGAGTACCATCGCCGCGAAAGAGACGACATAGATGCCAATGTCGAGTAGGGCACCGCCGCCCAAGGCGAGGTTAAAAAGCCGACCATCGGGATTGACGCCGGCGCGGAAACCAAAGTCGGCACCGACCATCAGCGGCTCGCCGATGGCCCCGGCGTCGAGCCACTGGCGCACCTGCACCATAATAGGCAAGTAGCGAGTCCACATGGCCTCCAGCAGAAAAACGCCACGGGCGCGAGCGCAGGCGACGACGGCTTCGGCCTCGGCCGCATTGATAGTAAAGGGCTTCTCGCAGAGCACGGCTTTGCCGGCTTCAAGGCAGAGGATCGAATGGTCTTGGTGGAAAGGGTGCGGGGTGGCCACGTACACCGCGTCGATGTCGGGATCGGCACTGAGGGCTTCGTACGAGGCGTGGCGGTTGGGGGCACCGTACTGGTCGGCAAAGGCGTCGGCGCGCTGCGGGTCGCGCGAGCCAACGGCGACTAACTCTCCTGTAGAAATGGCTTGGAGACCGACGGCGAATTTGTGGGCAATGCTGCCCGGGCCGAGGATGCCCCAGCGAATGGGTTTGGTCATGGATGCTCCTAGCGTTGGACTGATATGAGAAATTTAGTGGGGCTATAGTTTGGCCGTGTACAGAGCAGGCGTCAACCTAGCTTTGGTCGGCAAAATCGCGGGCATTCTGAAACAGCTTCAGCCAAGGTCCCTCTTCGCCCGCCCACTCGGCCGGATGCCAAGATAGCTGGACATTGCGGAAGACGCGCTCCGGGTGCGGCATCATAATGGTGGCGCGACCGTCGACGCTAGTGAAAGCGGTCAGCCCGGCGGGCGAGCCGTTGGGATTGCTGGGATAGCGTTCGGTCGGCTGACCGTAATTATCCACGTAGCGCAGGCAAAGCTGGTTTTGCGTCCGCGCTCGTTCTATTGCCCGCTCGTCGCCAAATTGGACGCGGCCCTCGCCGTGCGCCACCGCAATGGGCAAACGCGACCCCGCCATGCCGCGCAAGAGTACCGAGCGGCTTGCCAGCACCTCTACGGTGGCAAACCGCGCCTCAAACTGCTCGGAGCGGTTGTGCACAAATCGCGGCCAGTCGGCTGCGCCCGGAATCAGCTCCTTGAGATGCGACAGCATCTGGCAGCCATTGCACACCCCGAGAGCAAAGGTATCCGGCCGCTCAAAGAAGGCGGCAAATTGCTCGCGCAAGCGGTCGTGAAAAAGAATCGAACGCGCCCAACCAGCCCCGGCCCCGAGCACATCGCCGTAGCTGAAGCCGCCACAGGCCGCCAGCCCGTGAAACGAACTCAACTCGACGCGACCTGCCAATAAATCGGTCATGGTCACGTCAACCGCCGCGCAGGCCGCCGCGTCAAAAGCCGCCGCCATTTCCACTTGGCCATTGATCCCCTGCTCGCGCAGGATCGCCACGCGGGGCCGCGCTTTCCCGCCTATGGTCGGAGCGACTTCGTGCGCTAAGTGAAAATTCAGGCCCGGGTCTTGGCCGTCGGCGAGGGTCTCATACTCTTGGCGGGCGCAATCCGGGTCGTCGCGGTGACCCTGCATCCGATACGTCAACTCAGCCCACGCCGCGTGGAGGTCGAGCAGTGGAGCCTCGTAGACGAGATCGCCGCCGCAACAAACGCGCAGATGTAAGTCGTCAACGGGCTGGCCCACGCTGTGGACCAAATCGGCGATGCCCTGTTCGGCAAAGACCTCGTACACGGTTTCCTCGTCTTCAGCGCGATATTGGATCACAACGCCCACTTCCTCGCAAAAGAGCGCGGCGAGCGGGTCGCGGCCCAGCGCGGCAATTTCTAGTGCTACGCCGCAACGGCCAGCAAACGCCATCTCGGCCACCGCAGTGAAAAGGCCGCCGTCGGAGCGGTCGTGATACGCAAGGACGAAATTTTGACCGAGCAAAGTCTGCACGGCCTCGTACAAGCCGCGCAAATCGCCGGCATCTACGTCTGGGGCCTCGCTGCCGATTTGGTTGTACACTTGAGCCAGACAAGAGCCGCCCAGGCGATTTCGTTTGCGGCCCAAATCCACGAGCAGGAGCCGGGTGTCACCGCCCGGCTTTAAGTCGGGCGTAGCGTGGCGGCGCACATCTGCTACCGGCGCAAAAGCTGAGATGACCAAACTCAACGGGGCGACCACCTTGTGCGCTGTACCCGCGGCGTCTTCCCACACCGCCCGCATGGACAGCGAGTCTTTCCCCACCGGGATCGACACCCCCAGCGCCGGGCAAAACTCCAACCCCACGGCGCACACCGTGTCGTACAGGGCCGCGTCCTCACCCTCTTCGCCGCAAGCGCACATCCAGTTCCCCGACAGCTTGATGCGGTGAATCGGCCCAATGTGCGCGGCGGCAATGTTGGTGATGGCCTCGGCAATAGCCATGCGCCCCGACGCTGGCGCGTCCACCAAGGCGAGGGGCGTGCGTTCACCCATGGCCATGGCCGAACCGGTGTATCCCCGAAAGGCGTGGCAAGTCAATGCCAAATCCGCGACCGGCACCTGATAGGGGCCGACCATCTGATCGCGGGACACCAAACCGGTAACTGTGCGGTCGGCAATAGTGATGAGGAAAGTCTTGGCTGCTACGGCTGGAAAGCGGAGCAAGCGCTCAGCAGCCTCAGCTATCGTCGGCTCGGCTAAGGCGAGCGGCGGCCGCACGGGCTGGCGGCGCACGGCACGGCGCAGCATCTTGGGCGGCTTGCCCAAAATGACCGCTAGGTCGAGGCAGTCGATGGGCTTGTCGCCGAGCAGCGCGTCGTCGAGCGACAGCGCGCCATCGCCTGTAACCTCGCCAATGACCGCAAACAGGCAGCGCTCGCGGGTGGCCAGTTCGGCAAAGCGATGCAAATCGGCGCGGCCCACCACCAGCACGTAGCGCTCTTGCGCCTCGTTGCTCCAAATCTGCATCGGACTCATGCCGGGGTCGTCGTTGTGAATGGCGCGCAAGTCAAAGCGCGCCCCCACGTCTGCCACCAATTCCGGGCAAGCGTTAGACAACCCCCCGGCCCCGACGTCGTGGATGCTGATGATGGGATTTTCCGCCCCGAGCGAGATACAGCGGCTAATTAGCTCTTGGCAGCGGCGCTGCATCTCGGGATTGTCGCGCTGCACCGAGGCAAAATCGAGGTCTTCGCTGTTAGCGCCCGTGTCCATACTAGAAGCTGCGCCCCCGCCTAAGCCAATGAGCATGGCCGGTCCGCCGAGTTGAATGACGCAATCGCCCGCCGCCGGAGTTTTCTTCTCCACGTGCGCGGCGTCAATCAGACCAACGCCGCCAGCGACCATGATCGGCTTGTGGTAGCCGCGCCACACCCCAGTGCTGTCGTCTTCCAAGGTGCGAAACATCCCAAGGATGTTGGGCCGCCCGAACTCATTGCCAAAAGCCGCACCGCCGATCGGCCCTTCGGTCATAATGGCGAGGGGCGTGGCCAAGCGATCCGGGAAGGCAGCGCACTCTTTTTCCCACGGCTGGGCAAACTCGGGCAGGCGCAGATGCGAAGTAAAAAAGGCGCACAGACCCGCCTGCGACCAGCCGCCCGCGCCCGCCGCCCCCTCGTCGCGGATCTCTCCCCCGACTCCGGTAGAAGCTCCGGGATAGGGTGCAATGGCAGTCGGATGGTTGTGCGTCTCGACCTTGATCAAGACGTGGGTCTGCCGCTGGCGGTAGCCATAGCGAGAATCCGCGTCTAGCTGCGGACCAAAGACCGGCACAGCAAATCCTTCAATCACGCCGGCGTTGTCGGAATACGCCTTAACTGTGCCTGCGGGATGAGCCGCGTGCGTGTGGCGAATCATGGCGAAGAGTGAGTGCGCCTCGTGCTGGCCGTTGATGATCCAATCGGCGTTGAAAATTTTATGGCGGCAGTGCTCGGAGTTGACCACCGCAAACATCATCAGCTCTACATCGGTCGGGTCGCGGCCGGCAAAGGCGTGCAGCGCGTAGTCGATCTCCTCGTCCGAGAGAGCCAAGCCCATCTCGCGGTTGGCGACTGCGAGTGCCCGCCGCCCCTCAGCCCGCACCGGAATGCGGACTAGCGGCTTGGGCTCCACGCGGCGAAAGAGGGTATCTAACGAGTCGAGCGGCACCTCAATCATGCGGTCGTAGAGCAGCGGCAAAACCGCACTGGGCACGGTATCGGCGACCAAGGCATAGCGCGTACCGCGCTCGACGCGGCGCACGAATTCGAGGCCGCAGTTTTTGAGGATGTCCGTGGCCTTGCTCGACCACGGAGATGTCGTGCCCGGTCGCGGGCCAATGGCGATCTCGTTGGGCGCCAGCACAGGCAGGACTGCATCCACGGCGAGAATCCGCATAAGTCGCGCTAGCTCATCGTTAGCTAGGGGGCGGGCGCACTGCACGGCATAGAAGTACGTGGCGGTCAGATCTTCAACTTCGGGTGCGCAATGCTGACAGCGCGCTAGCAGCGACCGACGGCGCAGGGCCGACAGGGCCGGGGGGCCGACAAAGGCGAGTAGCATGGGATACTTTCTAGCGGGAAGCAGTTGAATAAAAATGTAGGTGCTGGCGTGAAAACCCTCAAGGATGGTCGCGGCTCAACGAGCGCATTTTTGCACCTATGTACATAATGTCTATTTTCAGAATTTATACTATGGAGGTGGAGGTCTCTATGTCATTTGCTACGCACAGTGAAAACGCCGAGTACATTGAAGGTCTCTACGAGCAATACCAGCGCGATCCGAGCGCGATCCCCGAAGAGTGGCAGCACTTCTTCCGCGGCTTTGAATTTGGCTTCGCGCGTTCCGCAACCGCCAGCGCACCAGACCAAGAAGACCCGCAACAGTCCATAGAAGCCACTGAGGGCCTTTTGGTCCTCCAAGGCGTCCAAGCCCTCGTGCAGACCTATCGGCAAATGGGCCACTTTGTCGCCCGGCTCGACCCGCTGGGCCACAGCCGCCAGCGCCTGCCCTTGTTGGATCTAGCGGAATTTGGCCTCGCCGAAGAAGACCTCGACAAGAGCGTGGGCAATGGCGGCTTCCTCGGGCGCACGGACGGGACGTTAAGGGGACTGTTGAGCAAACTAAAAACCACGTATTGCCGCTCCATTGGCGTCGAATACATGGACATCCCCGACAAAGATCAGCGCGACTGGCTGCAAAAGCGGGTCGAGCCTTGCCTCAACAATCCCAATTTGTCCGCCGACGCGACGCGGCGGGTGCTGGCGCGCCTGATCACCGCCGAGGAGTTTGAGCAGTTTTTGCACAAGCGCTACGTCGGGCAAAAGCGCTTCTCGCTCGAAGGGGCTGAGTCCATGGTGCCGCTCTTGGACGAACTGGTCAGCACCGGCTCCAAGCTCGGCGTCGAAGAAATGGTTATCGGCATGGCTCACCGCGGCCGGCTCAATGTGCTGGCGCATCTTTTGCACAAGCCCTACGAGGAAATACTCGCCGAGTTCGAGGGCGCCGACCGCACCGACCGCGACGACGACGAGGGCGACGTCAAATATCACAAGGGCTATTCCCACGATCACGACACCGAGGACGGACGCAAGGTACATCTCTCGCTCAGTTTTAATCCGAGTCATTTGGAGTTGGTTGATCCGGTCATCGAGGGCATCGTCTATGCCAAGCAGGCCTACTTGCACGACGACAGCGGAGAACGGGTAGTCCCGGTGCTCATCCACGGCGAGGCCGCTTTTACCGGCCAAGGGATCGTCTCGGAGACCCTCAATCTCTCCGAACTATCTGGCTATCGCACCGGCGGCACCATACACATTATCATCAACAACCAACTCGGCTACACCGCCCTAGCCGACGAGACGCGTTTTACCCCCTATCCCACCGACATAGCCAAGGAGATTCAGGCACCGGTCTTCCACGTCAACGCCGACGACCCCGAATCCGTAGTACAAGCGGCGCGCGTGGCGATGGAGTTCAGACACCGCTTCAAGGTCGATGTATTTATCGATTTGTGGTGTTATCGCCGCCACGGCCACAACGAGGCCGACGACCCAACTTTGACCCAACCGCTGATGTACAAGCAGATCGCCGAGCATCCGACAATCCTCCATCTCTACTCCTTCCAACTCATTGCCCAAAACAAAATCTCCCAAGAGGAAGCCGACGATATTCGGGCGCGAATCCGCACCCGGCTCGAAGAAGCCCAGCAAATCGCCCGCCGCCTACAAGTCCAGCCGCAAACATCGTCTTTCGGGGGCGTCTGGCAGGGCCTGACTTGGGCCTCCGAGGACTGGAGCGCACACACGGCCGTCAATGCCAAAATCCTCAAGCGGATCGTCGAGCGGGCGACCCAAGTCCCCCAAGGGTTCTCCCTCCATCGCACAATCCAACGGACGATCGCAGCGCGCCGCGCCATGGCCGCTGGTCAGCTACCCATCGACTGGGGCTGCGGCGAGGTGATGGCCTTTGGCTCGTTGCTGCGGGAAGGAGTGCCGGTGCGCCTGACCGGCCAAGATACCCAGCGCGGCACTTTTGCCCACCGCCACGCCGTCTGGCACGATACGGAAACGGGCGCAGAACACATTCCCTTGCAGTGCTTGGAACGCGATCAAGCCGACTTTGTCGTACTCAACACCATGCTATCAGAGCTCGCAGTGCTCGGCTTTGAGTACGGGATCACCTCAGCGGATCCGCGGCGCTTGGTCCTGTGGGAGGCCCAGTTCGGCGATTTCGTCAACGGGGCGCAGATGATCATCGACCAATTTCTCTCTAGCGGCGAAGCCAAATGGCAGCGGATGAGCGGCTTGGTATTGCTGTTGCCACACGGATACGAGGGCATGGGGCCAGAGCATTCAAGTGCGCGGCTGGAGCGCTTCTTGCAACTGTGCGCCAAAAACAACATGCAGGTGGCCTACCCCACCACGCCCGCGCAATTATTCCACATCTTGCGGCGGCAAATCCACCGCGACTTCCGCAAGCCGCTGGTGCTGATGACTCCCAAGAGCCTCCTGCGGCACAAGCAATGCGTCTCGGAGTTAGGAGAGTTTGCCAACGGGACGTTCCAGCGGGTCATTGACGACGCACACGTCGCCGATCCAGCCACTGTCAGTCGAGTGGTGCTCTGCACCGGCAAGCTCTACTACGACTTGGTAGCTGCCCGCGGCGAGCAAAATGGCCGCGACGAGGTGGCATTGCTGCGCGTCGAGGAACTCTATCCGTTTCCGGCCGCCGAACTCCAAGCTGCGTTTGATCGCTATCCCGCCGCTAAGCAATTCTACTGGGTGCAAGAAGAGTCGCAAAACATGGGTGCTTGGAGCTTCGTCCAGCCTCTCTTGGACGAACTGCTGCCGGCTCCTTGTGAACTAAACTACGTAGGCCGCGACGAAGCGGCTAGCCCGGCCACCGGCTCCGGGCATCTGCACGAAACCGAGCAACGAGAAATCGTCAAGCAAGCACTAGGCCGCAGCCGCGAAGTGGTTCTGCATCAGCGGCGGCAATCTGGTTAGGAGCATTTGCATGTCAGTACAAGTCGAAATACCGAGCATGGGCGAATCGGTCAGCGAGGTCATTCTCCTCGAATGGCTCAAGAGCGATGGTGAGCGCGTCAAGCGGGACGAGCCGCTCTGCGTGTTGGAGACCGACAAGGCCAACGTCGAGCTGCCGTCCCCCGCCAGCGGCGCGCTCAAGCACCTCCAGCCTACCGATGCCACCCTAACTATAGGAGCCGTCGTCGCGGAGATAGATGAAACAGCAGAATCCGCCACGCCGACTCCGGCGTCCAAATCCGAACCCGTCCTAAGCCCGGCCGTGCGTCGCTTAGTCGGAGAGCACACGCTCGACCCGACCGCGATTGAGGGCACGGGCAAGGACGGGCGGCTGACGAAAAAAGACGTGCTCGCTCATTTAGAGACGCTATCCGCGCCCGAACCTACTTCGCCGCCTGCGCCTGAACCCGCTCCTGCACCCATGCCCACCGCTCATCACCTCATCCACCGCGAACCAATGAGCCGACTCCGGCAGCGCATTGCCGAGCACTTGGTCGCCGCGCAACACAACGCGGCCATGCTGACGACCTTCAACGAAATTGACATGAGCGAAGTTATGCAGCTTCGGGCCAAGTACAAGGAGCGCTTTGCCCAAGTCCACGGCGCGTCGCTGGGGCTGATGTCTTTTTTCTCGCGCGCTGCGGTCCTCGCACTCGGCGAGTTTCCGTCGATCAACGCGCAGATTGACGGTACGCACATTGTGTATCACGACTTCGTCAATTTGGGGATCGCGGTGAGCACCGAGCGTGGTCTAGTCGTGCCCGTCTTGCACCGCGCCGATCAGATGTCCATCGCCCAACTCGAAAGCAACATCAAGCGGCTCGCGCTCAGTGCCCGCGACAACAAGCTGGCCATGGACGAGCTAAGCGGCGGCACCTTTACCATTACCAACGGCGGGGTCTTCGGCTCGCTGCTTTCCACGCCGATTCTAAACGCGCCGCAAAGTGGGATCTTGGGAATGCACGCGATCCAAGAGCGGCCCGTGGCCGTGGCAGGTCAAGTGGTGATTAGGCCGATGATGTACGTGGCGCTATCCTACGATCATCGACTCGTCGATGGCCAGCAGTCGGTCTCGTTTTTGGTGCGGTTAAAGGAACTATTGGAAGATCCGGCGCGGTTGATGCTGGAGATCTAGAGGAAACACCGTGAGCGACACTGCATTCGACTTAGTAGTTATCGGCGCCGGGCCGGGCGGCTACGTAGCCGCGAGTAAGGCGGCGCAGCTCGGCATGAAGGTAGCCTGTATCGACAAAAGCTACCTCGGCGGCACCTGTCTCAACGTCGGCTGTATCCCCAGCAAAGCCCTGCTAGAGTCGAGTGATTTATTTTACAGAGCCAAGAAGGGATTGCAGCACCACGGAATCGGGCAGGGCGAAGTGGGCTTGGACCTACAGGCCATGATGGCGCGAAAAGAGAAAATCGTCCAGACCATGACCAAGGGCATTGCGGGGTTGTTCAAGGGCCGCGGGGTGACGCATTTCGTCGGCACGGGCCAAGTCCTCGCTCCGGGCAGCGTGGCAGTGCAAGGTGCAGACGGCGAGCAGGTGCTATCTACCAAACACATCCTGTTGGCCACCGGGAGCACGCCCGTGGAGTTGCCGAATCTGCCTTTTGACGGAAAACACATAATCAGTTCGACCGAAGCCCTAACCTTAGAAAAAGTGCCCGAGCGGCTCGTCGTCATTGGCGGCGGGGCCATTGGGTTGGAACTGGGTTCCGTGTGGGCGCGATTGGGTGCCCAAGTGCTCGTAGTGGAGGTCATGGATCAGATTTTGCCGGGGCTGGACCAAGAGATGGCCCAGCAGCTAGAGCGGTTGCTCAAGCGACAGGGGCTAAAGTTTCTGCTCGGGGCCAAGGCCGAAGAAGCCGCGATCAAAAAAGGCCAAGTGACGCTGACCATAGCCGCTGGAGAGCAAAAACGAGTCGAAACGTGCGATCTGGTGCTGGTAGCCGTGGGACGCCAATCGTGCAGCACCGGGCTGGGGCTGGAAGACGTCGGCGTGGCAGTCAGCGAGCGGGGACAGGTTCTGGTTGACGCGCAGGGACGCACCAACGTCGATTGCATCTGGGCTATCGGCGACCTCGTGCCCGGGCCGATGTTGGCCCACAAGGCCGAGGCCGAGGGAATCGCGGTCGCCGAGCGGATGGTCGGGCGCGCCGGGCAGGTCAACTACGATGCCATACCCTCGGTCGTGTACACCCACCCAGAATTGGCCTCCGTAGGTGCGAGCGAAGAAGAAGCCACCGCGGCTGGCCACGAGATCGCCATCGGCAAGTACCAATTTCGCGGCAATGCCCGCGCCCACTGCATGGACGACATCGACGGCCTAGTCAAAGTCGTCGCCGATGCTCACACTGACCAACTCTTGGGAATGCACATCCTCGGGCCGCAGGCTTCGCACTTGATTGCCGAGGGCGTCTTGGCCCTAGAGTTCGGTGCCAGTGCCGAGGATGTGGCCCGCACCGTCCACGCCCATCCAGCGCTGTCAGAGGTCCTAGGCGAGGCAGCGCGGGCCGTATCAGCGTGAAGCTCGCCGACAAAGTCGCCCTCATTACCGGCGCTGGCTCGGGCATTGGCCGCCAAACCGCGCGGCACTGCGCCCGCGCAGGCGCACACATTGCAGCCGTTGATATCAACGTGGCTACAGCCGAAGAAACAGCCGACATCATCGCGGCCGACGTGTCCCGCGCGGCCGACTGCGAGCGCATGGTGCAGCAAGCTGAAGCCGCTTATGGCCGCCTCGACGTGCTGTTCAACAACGCCGACGCCATCGACACTGAAGAAGCGGTCTGGAACCTGACCATGATCGTCAATCTCAAGGGCGTCTTTTTGGGCTGTAAATACGGTATTCCGGCCTTGCGCCGCGCCGGCGGTGGGGCGCTCGTCAACACCGCTTCTTTCGTCGCCTTGCTCGGAGCGGCCACGCCCCAATTGGCCTATATCACCAGCAAGGGCGGCGTCCTCGCCCTGACGCACGAGCTAGCCGTTATCCACGCCCGCGAAAACATCCGCGTCAACGCGCTGTGCCACGGCCCCTTGCGCACCGAGTTGCTGATGAAATACCTCGACAGCGCGGAAAAGCGCCAGCACCGCTTGGTCCACATCCCTATGGGTCGCTTCGGCGAGGCCGAGGAGATCGCCTGCGCGGTCGTCTTCTTGGCCTCGGACGACGCCTCTTTCATCACCGGCGCGACCTTCGGCGTCGATGGCGGCATCACCGCCGCCTACGTCACGCCCGAGTGAGGCCACCCATGCGCTTTGCGGCCACCGTTTTCGACCTCGACGGCACCTTGCTCGACACGCTCGCAGACCTCGCGGATTCTACCAACGCCGCACTCGCCGCCGCCGGACACCCGCCGCACTCCACCGACGCGTACCGCTATTTCATTGGCAATGGCATTGAAAACTTAGTGCGCTGCGCCCTGCCCGCCACTTCCCGCGATGACGCTTCCGTCGCCCGCACCAAAGACGCGATGGAAGCCGAGTACCGTCGGCGCTGGCGGGACAAAACCCAACCCTATGCGGGCGTCTCCGAGCTGCTCGACGCACTGAGCAAGCGTCAGATGCCCATGGCCATCCTCTCCAACAAACCCCAAGCCTTTACGCGCCTCGCGGTTGATGCACTGCTGCCGCGCTGGTCTTTTCACCCGCTCTGCGGGGCGCAGCCCAATGTCCCGCGCAAGCCCGACCCGGCAGCGGCCCTGCACATCGCCGCCGTCCTCGGCCTCACCCCAGCCGACTGCCTCTACCTAGGCGACACCGACACGGACATGCAGACTGCCACGCACGCTGGCATGTACGCCTTGGGAGCCACATGGGGCTTTCGCTCTGGGGACGAACTGCGCCAAAGCGGTGCGCACGCCTTGCTCGCCGAGCCGCTGGACTTGTTGAACTTCCTGTAACCCACCGCCTAACTCAGAAAGGAAAACCATGAGCGAATTTTTCAAGGGCATCGAAAAAATTGCCTACGAAGGCCCGGACTCTAAAAACCCCCTCGCCTTCAAGCACTACGACGCCGAGGCCATAGTCGGCGACAAGACCATGGCCGAGCACCTGCGCTTCTCCGTGGCCTTTTGGCACAGCTTCAAGGGCGGCGGCATTGATCCCTTTGGCCCAACTCCGGTGTACGACCGGCCTTGGGACCGCGCCGCCGATCCCATGCAGCGGGCCGAGGACACCTTGTGCGCGGCCTTTGAGTTCATCGCCAAGCTCGGCGCGCCGTTCTACTGCTGGCACGACCGCGACATCGCACCCGAAGGCGAGACCCTCAAAGAGAGCAACGACCGCCTCGACCACATCGTGGGATTGGCCGAGCAATTGCAAGCCGACACGGGCGTCCGCTTGCTGTGGGGCACGTCCAACTGTTTCTCGCACGCCCGCTTTACTCACGGGGCCGCCACCAATCCCGACGCCCACGTTTTTGCTTGGGCCGCAGCGCAGATCAAGAAGGCCATGGAATGCACCCATCGGCTCGGGGGGGCCAACTACGTGTTTTGGGGGGGGCGCGAGGGGTATTCCAGCTTGCTCAACACCAACATGGCCCACGAGCAGGACCAACTCGCCCGCTTCTTGCACATGGCCGTCGAACATAAAAAGGCACTCGGTTTTACCGGCACCCTGCTCGTGGAGCCCAAGCCCAAAGAGCCGACCAAGCACCAGTACGACTACGACGCCGCCACCGTCTTGAGCTTCCTCCGCAAATACGACCTGTTAGACGAATTCAAGCTCAATATCGAAGCCAACCACGCCACCTTGGCCGGCCACACCTTTGAACACGACCTCCAGCTCGCCGCGGCCGAGGGCAAGCTGGGCAGTATTGACGCCAATCGCGGCGATTACCTGCTCGGCTGGGACACCGATCAATTCCCCACCGACCTCTACTCCACCACCTACGCGATGCTGGTAATCCTCAAACAAGGCGGCATCGCGCCCGGCGGCATCAACTTCGATGCCAAGGTGCGGCGCGGCTCCTGCGACTTGGAGGATCTCTTCTACGCCCACATCGGCGGCATGGACTCGTTTGCCCGCGGGCTGATGCTGGCCCAGCGCATCATCGACGACGGCGCACTCGACGCCTTTGTCGAAACGCGCTACGCCTCGTACCGCAGCGGCATTGGCGCAAAGATCATGCGCGGCGAGACCAACTTTGCCGAGCTAGAGGCATACGTCCACCAGCACGGCGAGCCGGAAAAGCGCAGTGGCCGCGAGGAAATGCTGGAAAATATCGTCAATAGTTATTTGTGAGGAAGAACGAGAACCGGACGCACACCGGAGTTGAGATGATTACCAAAGAACAAGTGGAAAACCGGAATTACTGGGTTGACGAGATAAGGCACCTCAGTGGCGACTTTGGCGTTGACGCCAAAAGGATCGAGCAAAAGCTGGTGCAGGAAGTCCAAGCACAAGGGATTGATTTTCTGCTTGGACACCTGCGTCTGTGTGGTGCAATACCGGAGTGCTATGGGCACGACACTAGTGAAGAAAAACTATACTCCAAATATACTGATGTTGTGATTCACTCAGCATATACCGCAATGGGGTTTAGGAGCGAGGTTCTTACCGAGCGAGCAGATGTAGCCGATGTTGAATGCGTCGCTGACGACTACAGTTTTGTTGCTGATGCAAAAGCATTTAGACTGAGCCGCACTGCGAAAAATCAAAAGGATTTCAAGGTACAAGCAATGGACAACTGGAAGCATGGTAAACCCTATGCAATGGTTGTTTGTCCAGTATATCAATTGCCATCACGGACAAGTCAGATATATAAACAAGCCGCTGATAGGTCTGTTTGCATTGCAACATATACGCATCTAGTGATGATTGTTCGTTATGCTCAAGAATCAGCGCAGAACAAGGGGATGGAGTTGGTCCACGAGGTATTCAGAACAGTCGAAGCAATGAATCCGTCAAAGAATGCAGCTAGCTACTGGCAGGCAATAAACCGCAAGTTTTTGGATTTCGACGGAGCAATCGGTGCAATATGGCGGGATGAGAAACTCGCATCAAACGAGGCCATAACTATCTTAAAAAAAGAAGCACTCACTTTTCTCGCCAAGAAGCGAGAGCGAATTATGCGATTATCTCACGCTGACGCGATAAAAGAAGTACTGAAGTCGAGCAGACTCGATAACAAGATTGAAAAAATTCAATCCGTTGCCAAAAACAGCATTCTTGACTTGGAGGCGACATGAACGAAGAGTACTTAGACAAAATCACACGCGGCGACTGCCGGGATCACATTTCGCGCTTGGCCGACAACAGCATTGAACTTTTCCTGTCGGATATCCCCTATGGAATCAGCCTAGACGACTGGGATGTCTTACACGATAACACGAACTCGGCACTGTTAGGGCAGTCGCCCGCGCAGGCTGGGAAATCGGCCTTTAAGAGGCGAGGCAAACCCATCAACGGCTGGTCACAGGCCGACAGGAACATTGGACGAGAGTATCAGCAGTGGTGTAAAAGCTGGACTGAACGGCTTTTGCCAAAAATGAAGTGCGGCGCATCGCTCTTCGTTTTCGGCGCACGCCGCACTATACACCGCGTTGTCAACGCTTTTGAAGACAGCGGCTTCCTTCTCAAGGACATGCTCGCTTGGCAGAAGGAGTCGGCGCATCACCGAGCGCAAAGAGTGAGCATTGTCTTTGCAAGGCGTGGGTTAGAAGCCGAGGCCAAAGCGTGGCGCGGCTGGCGTTTGGGGAACCTCGCCCCCGTATACGAGCCGATTGCTTGGTTCGTAAAACCCTACAAGATTGGTGGAACCATTGCCGATAATATCCTTGAGCAAGGCGTAGGAGCCATGAACATAGAAGCATGTCAGAACTATGGAACCCCCCCCACAAATCTCTTGGCATTTGGCTTCCAAAAGGGAGAACAAAAAATTCACGAGGCCCAGAAACCGCTAAAGCTCATCGAGTTCCTGATCAAACTCACAACACAAGAAGGCCAAGTGGTATTGGATCCGTTCATGGGCAGCGGTACTACGGCTATTGCCGCACGGCGACTCAACAGGCATTTCATGGGCTTTGAGATCGCGCCCGAATTTTATCGAGCCGCACTTCAGAGGTTGGATTCAGAATGCGGGACGAGCTCTGCGAAAGACGCCCAATTGATCCAGCAAATGCTCTTTGAAAAAGCGCGGAGTAAATACAAGGACTAACTACAGCTACAACCGCTCAATCGTCCCGCGGCACGGCCATCATCCGCTCCAACGCCCGCCGCGCTCCGGCAATCACCGCGTCGTCCAGTGTAATTTCGTAGCGCTCGTAGAGCAGCGAAAAGTACACGTCTTGCAGGTCGGTGATTTTCATGTAGGGGCAGTGTAGCCGGCAGCCAATGCAGCCGTCGGCCGCGACGAACTCTTGGTGCGGGAAGCGCTGCCGGAGCTGATGCAGCATGCCGTTTTCCGTGGCGATGATGAAGCTCTTGGCTTCGGGATACTTTTCGACGGCCTTGAGCATCCCAGTGGTCGAGCACACTTCGTGCGCGATTTCGACCACGTCTTGGCGGCATTCCGGGTGTGCAATGATGACGGCCTCGGGAAACTCGCTGCGGGTGCGCTCGACGCTGGCAACGCGCAGTACGTCGTGCGTCGGGCAAGCACCGTCGTACACCGCGATCTCTTTTTCCGGCACCTGCTCGGCCACCCAGCGGCCCAAGTTGCGGTCGGGCGTAAAGAGGATTTTGTCGCTGTCGAGGCTACGCACCACTGAGACGGCGTTGGCCGAGGTGCAGCAGATGTCGGACTCGGCCTTCACCTCAGCCGTGGAGTTGACATACGTCACCACCGTGTGATCGGGATAGTCTGCTTTCCAATCGTCGAGGCTTTCGGGAGTGATGGAATCGGCCAGCGAACAGCCCGCGCCTAGATGAGGCAAAAACACCTGCTTGCCGGGGCTGAGAATTTTGGCCGACTCCGCCATGAAATGCACGCCGCAAAAAACGATGCGCTCGGCATCCGTCTTAGCCGCTTCCACTGATAGCCCGAGCGAATCACCGGTGAAGTCGGCCAAGTCTTGGATCGGCGGAATCTGGTAGTTGTGCGCGAGGATGACTGCGTTTTTCTCGCGGCGCAAATGATCGATCTGGGCGATGAGTTCCTCGGCGGGCAGGTCGCTGTGGTACTGCCCGGCGGCTGGGGCGATTGTCTCTGAGTGAATCATGGCTTGACTTGCGCTCCTTCGTCGGGGGGGATGGTCTCGGTGCCGTTGGGAAAAACGCGCCAAAACTCCTTGCGAATGAGGCCGGCGATCATGGCACTTTTGCTGCTGCCGTGATAGCGGGCAATCGCGTCGAGCATCTCGTGATCCCTGTCGGGCGCCGAAAAGGTCCGCACCTTAGCCCGGCGACTTTGATCTTTAGATGGCATAAAACTATTCGTTTTTTATATAAAATTTAATTAATATGGGGAATTTAATGAATTGCGGGCCATCGGTCAATACATTTGTAACCGCACTTTAACAAAATTGTCGCACTAAAAAGAACCGCTAGGGCGCGGCTCTAGTGCTGACTAATCCGCTCCATGGCCTCTTCGATCCGGTCGCGGTGATTGAAGGCCGACAGGCGCAAATATCCCTCGCCCGCCGCGCCAAAACCCGCCCCCGGCGTGCCGACAATGTGGGCCTTGTCGAGCAAGTAGTCGAAGTACGTCCAACTGTCCTGTCCGTCGGGCGTGGCCACCCACAAATAGGGAGCGTGCTCGCCCCCATACACGGTAAGCCCAGCCGCCCCCAATTGCTGGCGCATGATCGCGGCATTTTCCATGTAGAACGCAACCCGCTCGGCAATGCCCTGCTGGCCAGCCGGAGAGTACGCGGCCTCGGCCGCGCGCTGCACCGGATACGCCACGCCATTAAATTTGGTCGAGTGCCGCCGCGCCCACAGCCGATGCAGGTCCACTTCCTCGCCTGAGGCCGCGCGGCCCTTGAGCTCCTTCGGCACCACAATGTACCCACAGCGCAGGCCGGTAAAGCCGGCGTTTTTGGAAAAACTGCGAAACTCGATCGCCACCTCGCGGGCCCCTTCAATCTCGTAGATGGAGCGCGGGAGCGCCGGATCGGTGATGTAGCTTTCGTAAGCCGCATCAAACAGAATAACTGCCTGCTCGCGACGGGCGTATTCGATCCAGCCAGCCAAGGCGTCGCGGTTCATCACCGCGCCCGTGGGGTTGTTGGGCGAGCACAAGTAGATCAAGTCAACGCGACCGGCCGGCAGGTCTGGGATGAAGCCATTGGCGGCCGTGCATGGCATGTAAACCATACCGGCGTACGAACCGTTCTCGTCGGCCAGCCCCGTGCGACCAGCCATGACGTTGGAATCGCAGTACACCGGATAGACCGGATCGGTCAGCGCGACCACGCAATCGCTGGCGAAAATTTCCTGCACATTGCCCGAGTCGCACTTGGACCCATCGGAGACAAAAATCTCGTCGCGGTGCATCGGCACGCCGCGGGCGCAAAAGTCGTGCTCGACAATGGCGGCGCGCAAAAAATCCTGACCTTGGTCGGGCGGATAGCCTTGTAAAGTATCGTCGTGCGCCATTTCCTCGACAGCTTCTTTCATTGCATCGACCATCGGCCGCGGAATGCCCTTGACCACGTCGCCGATCCCCAAGCGGATCACGTCGGCTTGGGGGTGAGCAGCAACAAACGCATCGACCCGGCGGGCGATTTCGGGAAAGAGATAACCAGCTTTGAGCTTGAGGTAGTGATCGTTGATATGCACCATGATATTCACTTTCTTGGAATAAAATTTAGGACTTGAGCATTAAGAATTATCAATCATCAGTTGCCAATTCGCAATTCTTAAATTCAAAAAGGAGATTCGCTCGTGGATATAAGTTTTATGACCAGCGCCGGCGGCCCGAACAACTGGTCCCTCGACGAATGCGCCCGCTGGGCGCGAGAGCACGATTTTGATTGCGTGCGCCTAAACGACTCCGGCGCTCTCGACTCAGATCGCATTCTAGCGGGCGGGCCGAACTCCGTGTTAGAGACCTTGCACCAGCACGACCTGTACCTCGCCGCTCTCACCGCGCACTACAACCTGCTCGACGACGACCGCGAACAGGCCCGCGCCGCCCAAGCCAAGC
The DNA here is from genome assembly GCA_965116045.1 of Candidatus Latescibacterota bacterium. GTDB lineage: Bacteria > Latescibacterota > UBA2968 > UBA8231 > UBA8231. The sequence goes on from OZ220478.1 coordinate 1,906,732, forward strand.
TGCTCAAGGCCATTGCGTCGGCCCGCGCCCTCGACTGCCCGGTCATCGTCACCAGCAGTGGTGCGCCCGTGCGCAACGGCCAGTTCTACGGCATGTTCTCCGCCGAACCCGGCAACCCCAGCGACCGCTCCGACGAATTAGTAGACCGCTTCCAAGCCATGTTCGAACCCGTAGTGCAAGCGGCTGAAGATAACAAGGTCCGGCTCGCGCTCGACGTGGCCGTGCGCATGGGCCAGATCGGCTGCAATCCAGAGATGTGGGAAAAAATCCTCGACGCCGTGCCCTCGGACTATCTCGGCTTGTCCTGCGATCCCTCGCATTGGCTGTGGATGCACATCCTGCCGGTCGAAGACGTCATCCGCGACTTTGCCGGTCATTGGTACTACGCCGACGTCAAGGACTGCGAGATTAGCCCGCGGATGCTCTACCGCCAAGGCATCATCGGCAACTGGTGGTGGCAATACCGCGTCCCCGGCCGCGGCCAACTCAACTGGAGTACCATCATCGGCGCACTGTGGGAATCGGGCTACGACTACGTGCTGTGCGTGGAAAACGAGGATCGCGGCTTCCCCGGCTTAGAAGGCTTTGCCTTTGGCGGCCAACACCTGCGCAACTTGCTGCCACCCAAAGAGTCCGGCTTTAAGCGGCAAGGGGGACATTGGCAGACGAGCGGGTGGGAGCGCAAGAGTGGGAACTAGGAATTACGGGGGGAGAGTGGGCAACTTGCCGCTGGGACCATTTGCCGTACTATTATTTTAATTTGCTGCGTTGCCAACAGCCACAGAGGATCCATGAGCCCAGACAAAAGCCGCGACTTCATCCGCGAGGCTATCGACGCCGACCTCAAAAGCGGCCGCTACGACCGCGTCATCACCCGCTTTCCACCCGAGCCTAACGCGCACCTACACATTGGCCACGCCAAGGCGATCTGCATCAACTTTGGCATTGCCGCCTCCTACGGTGGCCAGTGCAATCTCCGCTACGACGATACCAACCCCACCCGCGAGGGGCAGGAATATGTGGACGCCATGCAGGAGGACATTCGCTGGCTCGGCTTCGACTGGGGGCCGCAGCCGTACTATGCTTCCGACTATTTCGGCCAACTCTACGAATGGGCTGTCGCGCTCATCAAAAAGGGCTTGGCATACGTGGATGACCAGACCGCGGACGAGATTCGCGAAAATCGCGGCACGCTCACCGAGCCGGGCAAAAACAGCCCGTACCGCGACCGCTCTAGCGAAGAAAACCTCGGCCTCTTCGCGCAGATGAAAGACGGCGCATTCCCCGACGGCAGCCGCGTGTTGCGCGCCAAAATCGACATGGCCGCGCCCAACATCAACCTGCGCGACCCGGTCATGTACCGCATCATGCACGCCACTCACCACCGCACCGGCGATGCCTGGTGCATTTATCCTATGTACGACTGGGCACACGGCCAGAGCGACGCCATCGAGGGCGTTACGCATTCGCTGTGCTCAGACGAATTTACCAACAACCGACCGCTCTACGACTGGTTCATCGAAAAACTCGGCATCTTCCCCTCGCGCCAAATCGAGTATGCCCGCGGCAACATCACCTACACCCTCCTCTCCAAGCGCTATCTCCTGTCGCTCATTGAGCAGAATCTCGTCTCCGGTTGGGACGACCCTCGGCTCTACACCCTGCGCGGCCTGCGCCGCTTGGGATACCCACCGGCGGCCATTCGCCGCTTCTGGACCGAAGCCGGCATTGCCAAACGCGGCAACAACATCGACATCTCCCTCCTCGAATACTGCATCCGCGACGAGCTCAACCAGACGGCCCCCCGGCGCATGGGGGTGCTCAACCCGCTCAAGGTCGTAATTGAAAATTACCCCGAGGACCAAAGCGAGATGCTAACGGCTATCAACAACCCGGAAGACGACAGCGCCGGTACGCGCTCGATCCCCTTTTCGCGGCATCTCTATATTGAGCGCGAGGACTTTATGGAAGACCCGCCGCGCAAGTTTTTCCGCCTCGCCCCAGGTCGCGAAGTCCGCCTGCGTTACGCCTATTTCATCACCTGCCGCGAAGTCGTCAAAGACGACAAGGGCGAGGTCGTAGAACTGCGTTGCACGTACGACCCGGCCACCCGCGGCGGCAACGCACCCGATGGCCGCAAGGTCAAAGCCACCCTGCACTGGGTCTCGGTCCCCCACGCGGTCCCAGCCGAGGTGCGGCTCTACGACCGACTTTTCAAGGTCGCAAGACCGCTTGAAGCCCCGCCCGGAGGCACGTGGCTGGACAACCTCAATCCAGACTCGCTCAAAGTTCTCAACCCTTGCTATCTAGAGCCGTCCCTCGCCCACATGGCCCCAGGGGACTGCTGCCAGTTTGAGCGGCTCGGCTACTTCTGCGCCGACCGCGAGGACCACGCGCCCGACGCGCCCGTCTTCAATCGCACCGTCACCTTGCGCGACACGTGGGCGCGGATGCAGAAGGGCTAGCCACACCCACCGCTGCCCATGCGGATTTCACGCCTCCTAGCGGTCCTGTTGCTGGCGGCAACTGTTACCGCCGAAGAGGTCGTCGTGCCAGCCGGTCCCTTCACCATGGGCATTGACCACCCGCGAGCCACCGACGAAAAGCCCAGCCACCGAGTCTATCTGAGCACCTTTTCTATTGACCGCCAGGAGGTCACCAACGCCCGCTTTGCCGCCTTTGTCGCGGCCAGCGGCTACCAGACCGAGGCGGAAAAATGCGAGGCCGAACAGGCCGACGGCAACTGCAATGGAAACTGGGCATCGAAGATGGTTCGTTGGTTTGCTGTATTTCGACCTAATTAGCCGTCTGGCGGCTGAGGCCCCCCTGCCCTAACTTTACTTTTCTACGCGGAACCATGCTCCGCACCGCAACATCTATATAGCGATCCCAAGCCTAATCCCTATGGACCCTAGTTCCCTCCCCCCCCTTCTCGCACACCTAACCGCGCTGCGCCGCCGCGCTGGCCTCCTAACCACGTGCGCCGGCCTCGCCCTCACTCTCGCCGCCGGCCTCGGATGCGTCCTGCTGTGGATCCTGCTTGAAGCCCTCTTCTTCCTCGCGCCCCCGTGGCGTACCAGCGTGGGCATCCTCGCCTTTGTCGGCACGGGTAGTGTCCTCGCGTTTTTCCTGCGCCGCCACTTACCCGTTCTCCTCTCGCAGCACCGCTTCGCCCTCTTCGTCGAAAGGCGCTGTCCCCCGCTCCAACAGCGGCTGATTAGCGCACTAGAGCTATCTGGCACCGACCCATCCCGGCACTCGCCCGCGCTGCTTATCGCTGCGGGCGAACGGGCCACCCAGCTTTTGCGCACGGCCGATCCGGCCCAAATCCTCGACCGTCGGCCGCTCTACGCCTCCCTGCGCCTGCTCGGCGGCGCAGCGGCTGTCGCGCTACTCGGCGTCGCCTTGTTTGGCGACGACCTCGCCCAAGCAGCCCAGCGCTGTGCCCATCCCTTCACCGCGTACGAGCGGCCACCGCGCACCCTGATCACCGTCCAGCCCGGCGACCTCGAAGTCATCAAGGGCGACGACGCCACCCTGCAAGTGCATTTTGCCGGCGACAAGCCGCGCCGCGCCCGCATCGTGCGCCGCCCGAGCGCAGCAGCACCCTACCAGATCGAAGAACTCGTAGTTGATCGCGCCGACTCGGTCACCTACACCTTTCCCCAAGTCCAGCAATCCTTCCGCTACGCCATCGCAGTCGGCGACGACCGCTCGCCCGAATACGCGGTGCGCGTCATCAACCCGCCAGCCGTCAAGCGCTTGCGCCTACACTATCAGTACCCTACTTACAGCCAGCTATCCGACCGCATCGAAGAGGAAGGCGGCGACATCGAGGGCCTGCCCGGTACCCGCGTCGCCCTCGAAATCGCAGCCAACAAACCCCTGTCCAAGGCCACCTTGGTCCTCGACGACACCTTGTCAATCTCCGCCCAACTCGACGGCGCAACGGCTCGCGTCGCCTTCCAAATCGAGCGCCCGGGTGCGTACCACATCGCCCTCGTCGATCGCAAAGGAGCGACAAACCGCGACCCCATCCGCTACGCCATCCAAGTGCGCGAAGACCACAAACCAGTAGTCGCCATCGTCAATCCCGGCCGCGACAGCGACCTGTCTGAGTCCCTCAAGGTATTGCTCAAGGCCGAGGCCAGCGACGACTTTTCCGTCGAGGAAATCGCCTTGGTCTATCGAGTCAACAGCGGCCCCGAACAGCGCCGAGCTTTGCTCATCAGCCCCCAGCGCGAGGTACTCATCGAGCACATCTGGGATCTTTCAGCCGCCAACCTCTTGCCCGAAGACCGCATCTACTACCACCTAGAAGCCCTCGACAACAATCAAGTGGCCGGTCCGCAAAAAGGTCAGAGCCGCCAGTACGTGCTGCGTTTCCCCTCTCTGTACGAACTCTACTCAGAGGCCGACCAAGCCCAAGGTGAACAACTATCCTCCTTGGAGGAACTCGCAGCTAACGGCCAAGCTCATCAGGAGTACATCGAGCGGGTGCGCCGCGAGTTGCTCAAAAGCGAGGAACTGAGTTGGGAGCAAAAAAAGGAACTCGAAGCAACGCTTGAGGCCGAGGCCGAGCGCACCCGCGCCGTAGAAGAAATCGCGGCTGAATTGGAGAAAACCATCAATGCCATGCAGGACGAGGGCACGGGCACCGAAGAACTGCTCGACAAGCTCGACCACATCCGCGAGCTCATGGGCGACATCGCCACCCCCGAAATGCAGCAGGCCCTCGCCGATCTACAAAAAGCCGCCAGCGACCCAGACCCTCGAGTCCTCGCCGAAGCCCTCAAGCGCTTTAACGAAGACCAGCAAGCCTTCCAGCAACGGCTCGACCGCACCATTGCCCTACTCGAACAGTTGCGCACCGAGCAGCAGCTACGCGCCATCGTCGAGCAAGCCGCCGAACTAGCCCGCCGCCAGAACCAGATCAACCGCGAGTTGGCGGACGGTCAGAGCGGCCTGCGCCAGCAACTACAGGAAGGCAGTCTGCAACGCGACACCGAGCGGCTCGCCAAACAGCTCCAAGACCTGAGCGTATCCACGGCCGAGCAAAATCCCGCGCTCTCCGACCAGCTAGCGCACCGCGCCGCGGACCTAGAGCGCAAAGCACTCGCCGAGCGGATGCGGCAGATGGTGCGGCAGATGCGGGCCAAATCCCCGAGTGCGGCCCAGCAGAGCGGACAGGCTCTGGCCGCAGACCTCGACGCGCTAGCCGAGGACTTGCAGCAGCTCCAAGACGAATATCTCGCCGCAGAAAAAGACCAACTCAGCCGCAAGTTGCGCCGCGCCATGCGCGACCTCGTCCAACTATCCCAACGCCAAGAGGACCTGCTCGCCGACGGGCGCGCTCAAAACCAATTCGCGCTCGTGCAAGGCACCAGTCAGGTCGTGGAGCACATCGCTGCCGTGGGTCGGCGCACCCTAGCTCTCGCCCCCGAGTTGAGTGCAACCGTCGGCTACGCTCTGCGCGATATGCACGACGCAGCCCAGCGCCTCGGCCAGCGCGACGCGCAAGGAGCGCACCATTTCCAGCGCAAGGCCATGCGCTATCTCAATGAGACCGCGCTCCTCCTACGCGAGAGCCTCGACAATCTCGCCAAGGCGCAAACCCCTTCGGCCTTTGCCGAGGCCATGCAGCAGTTACTCAACCTCTCTGAGCAGCAAAGCCAACTCAACCAAGCCTCCGAGCAGGCCATGGGCCAGATGCCGGGGTCAGCACTCCAAGGGCAGGTTGCGCGCCTCAGTGCCCAACAGCAGGGCCTCATGCAGGCCCTCGACGAGCTTGCTCGCTCGCTGCGCGGGCACCGAGGAGCGCAACAGCGCGTCCAAGCCATCCAAGACGAGATGCGGGATGTGCTCGCCGACTTGCAGCACGGGCGACTCACCCAGCGCACGCGGCAAAATCAGGAGCGCGTCTATCAGCGCATGCTCGACGCCAGCCGATCCATTCACAGCCGCGGTTTTGACGAAAAGCGGCGCAGCATCACTGCCACCGACCAGCCCTACGCCGGCCCAACCGCTCTCCCCACCGATCGCGGACCGGCACCCGACCTGTGGCGCGAGGCCCTGCGCCAAGCACTCGCCGGTCCTTATCCCGAGGAGTACCGCGCCTTGCTCCGGCGCTACTACGACCAAATCTACCAAGACCTGCAAGGGCGCGAAGCCCCATGAAAATAACCGTCCTCATCTGCGCCCTCGGCCTGTGGTGTGCAACCGTCGCAACTGCTGACCTGCCAACGCAAGTCGAACAAGCGCGTCTCCTGCTAAAGCACGACGCACGAGGCGCTTGCAGTGCCCTGCAAGCAGTAGTCGAAGCTCCACAACGCGGCCCGTGGACCGAGCCGGCCCTAGCGCTATTTGCCGAGTGCAGCCTGCGCCTCGGCGCGCTAGACCGCGCCGACCGCTTGTGGGCAGATTTGGAAAAGCGCGGCGGCCCGGCCGCGTACGCCGCTCGCTACCACCGCGCCGAACTGCTGTATTTCCGCGGCGACTTTGCCGCGGCAACAGCCGCCTTAGCCGCGCTGGCCATCGCCGATCCAAGCCATGCTTTCGCCAACGATGTCCTCGCCCTCCTCGCCGTCTGCGAAGAGTACGAAGCGTCCGACGGGCTCGCCGATCTCAGCCGCGCTCAGTTGCTAGAGCGCCAAGGACAGAGCGCAGCAGCCGACGCGCACTGGGCTGCGCTCGAAGAGGGCGCTGAGCCCGGCCTCGCCGAGTGGAGTTTGCTCAGCCGCGCCGAGCTACGCGCCCAACAAGATCGTCTCGACGAGGCCCTAGCCCTGTACCAACGCCAAATCGCCCGCTTCCCCCAAGGCGAGCACATCGTCGCCGCCTATCTCGGCCTAGCCGCACTCTACGAGCGCCAAGGCGCGATTGAGCAAGCCCGCAAAACCTACGAGACCGCGCTCCTTCAGCACCCGCAAGACGCCCGCGCCCCAGCGGTGCGTCTGCACATTGAGCGGCTCCGCCACCTACGCGAAAGCGGTTGACCCCATGCCCATCCTCTTTGCCTTAGCTCTTTGCATTCTCGCCGGCCTCCCGGCCCGCGCCGAGCAGATCCTCGTGCCCATGGACACCGCCCAGCGCGACCATCTCCGGGCCTACGGCCTCGCTTTCTGGACCTTGGAACGCGGCATTCCGGTCGAGTGGCTGCTCAACTACCGCGGCGGCTCATTCCTCGTCGAAGCACGCGACCTCATCGCCAGCGAAGCGATCCTGCGCGGGATCAGCACCGAGCACATCTCCGAAGCCCAAGTCGCCCAGATCTACGCGGAGATTGACGCATCCAACATGGAAGTCGTGCGCTTGGAAAAGGTGCCGAAAATCGCCGTGTACACGCCGCCCAACAAACAGCCTTGGGACGACGCAGTGACCCTCGCGCTGGAATACGCCCAAATCGACTACGAAAAAATCTGGGACGACGAAGTACTCCAAGGCGCACTCGACGACTACGATTGGCTGCACCTGCACCACGAAGATTTCACCGGCCAGTACGGCAAGTTCTATGGCTCCTACAGCAATCAGGCTTGGTACCGCGAGCGGCAAGCCTCGTACGAGCAGATGGCACGCCGCCTCGGCTACGCCAAGGTCTCCGAGCAAAAGAAGGCCGTAGTCGTCAAAATCTACGAGTACATGGCCGCCGGCGGTTTCCTCTTCGCCATGTGCTCGGCCACCGACACTTTTGACATCGCCCTCGCCGCCCTCGACGTGGATATCTGCCATGCAGTCTTCGACGGCGACCCAGCCGACCCCAACGCCCAAGCCAAACTCGACTTTAGCCGCACCGTGGCTTTTGAAAACTTCGTCCTCAAAACCAACCCGCTCGTGTACGAGTTCTCAAATATCGACACCACGCCGGAAGACATGCGCCGGGTCCGCACGGCCGAGGCCGAGTACTTCACGCTATTTGAGTTCTCCGCCAAATACGACCCCGTGCCGACGATGCTCACCCAGTGCCACACCAACATCGTCGATGGCTTCCTCGGCCAGACCACGGCCTTCCGCCAAGCACTAATCAAGGACTCGGTCATTCTCCTCGGCCAAGAAGAAGGTACCGACAGCGTCAAGTACATCCACGGCCGCGTCGGCAAGGGCACCTTCACCTTCTACGCCGGCCACGACCCAGAAGACCACAAGCACCACGTCCACGATCCGCCGACCAACCTCGCCCTGCATCCCAACTCACCTGGTTATCGGCTGATTCTGAACAACGTGCTCTTCCCGGCGGCCAAGAAAAAGGAGCGCAAGACCTGAGATGGTCGAGGCCCTGTCATTCGACCTCGGCGCGGCGGGCGCAAATATCTTGTTCTTCGACGACACGCAAGAAAACATCACGGGTGCCGAGGCTGCCGGATTGCAATCGCCCGACGACATACGCGAAGAACTTGAGAAGCACCACGACTTTTCCCGATTCACCAACCCAAACCCATTCTCCTGAAAGCTGAAAGGAAGTACATGTCAGATACCGAGGCTGTCGAACAACTCGGCCCAATCAGGGACCGCATCTACGGCGAGATCGGCCAAGTAGTTATCGGCCAGAAGCAGATCGTCGAGGAACTGCTCATCGCCTTGCTCGCGGGCGGCCACTGCCTGCTCGTAGGTGTACCTGGCTTGGCCAAAACTACACTCATCCAAACCCTCGCCCGCACCCTCGATCTCTCCTTTGGCCGCATCCAATTCACCCCGGATCTGATGCCCTCGGACATCACCGGCACTGAAGTACTCGAAGAGGACATCGACACTGGCCGCAAGGCATTTCGCTTCATTCGCGGCCCCCTATTTGCCAACGTCATCCTCGCCGACGAAATCAACCGCACTCCTCCCAAGACTCAAGCGGCCCTGCTCCAAGCCATGCAGGAACACGCCGTCACGGCGGCGGGCGAGACGATGCGGCTCAGCGAGCCATTCTTCGTACTGGCCACCCAAAATCCCATCGAGCAGGAAGGAACCTACCCCCTACCTGAAGCCCAACTCGACCGCTTTATCTTCGAGCTGTGGATCGACTATCCGAGCGACCGCGAGGAAGAAGACATCGTCCGCGCCACCACCAGCGTCGCCCAAGCCACCGTCAGCCAAGTCGTCAACGCCGAGCAGATCATCGAGCTACAACAACTCGTGCGGCGAGTGCCCGTGGCCGATCACTGCATCCGCTACGCCGTCTCGCTGGTGCGCTCCTCCCGGCCCGGGGACGCCCAAGCACCGGATTACATCCGCGAAATGGTCAGTTGGGGCGCTGGACCACGCGCCTCCCAGTACTTGATCTTAGCGGCCAAAGCGCGGGCCATCCTCGCCGGCCGGCACTCAGTCGCCATCGAGGACATCCGCGCCGTGGCTCTGCCAGTGATGCGGCACCGCATGGTCGTCAACTTCCACGCCGAAGCGCAAAACATCAGCGCCGTCGGCCTGATCCAACGCCTACTCGCCGACGTGGCGCCAGCATCCTGACGTGAGCGAAACCGTCTCCTACCTCCAGCCAGAAACCATCTCGCGCCTCTCGCGCCTCGACCTGATTGCGCGCCTCGTGGTCGAAGGCTTTATCACTGGCCTGCACCGCAGCCCGTACCACGGCTTCTCGGTCGAATTTTCCGAGCACCGTCCCTATATGCCGGGCGATCCCCTGCGCGACCTCGATTGGAAGGCCTACGCCAAATCCGACCGCCTGTACGTCAAACAGTACGAAGAAGAAACCAATCTCAAAGCCTATCTGCTGCTCGACGTGTCCGGCTCCATGGACTTTGCCGCCGGCGCACCACTGAGCAAATTTCGCTACGCAGCCTCTTTGGCGGCCGCGCTAGCCTATCTCATGCTCAAGCAGCGCGACGCAGTCGGCCTGTTGCTCTACCACCACCAGACCGAGGCGTACGTGCCACCGCGCTCGGTGCAAAGCCACCTCCAAGTACTCCTCAAAACCATCGACCAAGCGAGGCCGCACAACGAGACGAGCATGGCCCCAGCCTTCCACGATCTGGCCGAGCGCATCCGCCGCCGCGGCCTCGTCATCGTACTCTCCGACCTACTCGACGCGCCCGACCAAGTCCTCGAAGGGCTGCGCCACTTTCGCCACTTGCGGCACGAAGTGATCGTCTTCCACCTGCTCGACCCCCGCGAGCGCGATCTCGCCTTCCGCGACCAGACCCGCTTCTACGACCTCGAAGCCCCAGACCAAACCCTCACCACCCAGCCTTGGCACATCCAGCACGAGTACCGCGCACTGATGGACGAACTGATCCAAACCTACCGGCTCGGGTGCGCCGAGGCCGGCATTGGCTACGCCCTGCTCGACACGGCGACCCCGTTTGACGTGGCCCTATCGCGCTACTTGGCACAGCGCAAAAAAATGGGCTAATCGCCGCCCGGCCTGAAACTTGACTTTTTTGTATAGATTCCTAAGTTTTTGTAGTTATGCCTAGATACAAGGAGCCAACATGAGCGAAAGCACTCAAACCCTAGAGCAATTTGCCAACCGCGATTACGAGTGGGGATTCGTCACCGACATCGAGGCCGACTCGGCCCCACCCGGCCTCAACGAAGAGATCATCCGCTTCATCTCCGCCAAGAAAGACGAGCCTGAGTTCATGCTCGAATGGCGGCTCAAAGCCTATCGCCGCTGGCTCACTATGGAGGACCCAACGCGCCGCAAACAGAGCCAGCGCTGGGCCATGGTCCACTATCCCGACCTCAACTACCAAGACATCGTGTACTACTCGGCCCCCAAGCAGAAACAGCTCGACAGCCTCGACGAGGTCGATCCCGAAATTCTGGCCACTTACCAGAAGTTGGGCATCCCGCTCGAAGAGCAGAAAATGCTCGCGGGTGTGGCCGTAGATGCCGTCTTCGACAGCGTCTCGGTGGCCACCACATTCAAGGACAAGCTGGCCGAATTGGGCATCGTCTTCTGCTCCATGTCCGAAGCCATCCACAATCACCCAGATCTCGTACAAAAGTACCTCGGCTCGGTCGTGCCCTATACCGACAATTTCTTCGCCACCCTCAACTCCGCGGTTTTTACCGACGGCTCTTTTGTGTACGTGCCGCCGGGCGTGCGTTGCCCGATGGAGCTATCGACGTACTTCCGCATCAATGCGGCAAACACCGGCCAATTCGAGCGCACCTTGGTCATCGCCGACGAGGGGGCGTACGTGTCGTACTTAGAGGGCTGCCTCCCGCCCGGTGAACAGGTATCAACACCTACCGGCTGGAAAAATATCGAAAGCCTAAAACCCGGCGACTTGGTGTACGATCACGAAGGTGCCCCTCGCAAAGTGCGTGCCTCTATGACCCGGCATCACAAGGGCGAAATGATCACCATTCGCCCGGTGTCGCGTTACAACCAATTCAGCTTGACTTCGGAGCATCCCGTGCTAGCCATTAAGCGCACAGGCGTTCAGGCCAAGCGCAAATCTCGCCGCAACGGCTGGTTGCCCGAAGTCGATACTAAGAAGCTGCTAACCGCCGCCCCGGAATGGATCCCCGCTGGACAACTGGCCCAAGGCGACTTCGTCCTCGTGCCCAAATTGCAGCAACAGAAGCCGGCTAGCTTCAGCGACCAAGAGACCGAATTGCTCGGCTATTACCTCGCCGAAGGCAGTTCCTACCACAATAAGGCCAACAATCAACACACTAATCAGTTCGCCTTCGGCCTATGCGAAAAAGACCTTATCGCACAGACGCGATCCCTGATCGGAGACGTGACCGGCCGCCCATCGTACCTGACCGAGCAGCCTGATCGCAACGGGGCTGGTGTGTCGTTCTTCTCTCAACAGTACGCCGACTGGTTCGTCGAACACTGTGGCAAGGGGGCCTGTACCAAGATGCTCAGTGAGGGGTTGATGAGCCTACCCACGCGCCAAGCCAAAATTCTCCTCGATGCCTATCTCAAAGGGGACGGCAATGTCCACGATCGCGGCAACTCGCGCATGGTGCGCTTCTGCACCGGCTCCGAGACCTTGGCGCAGCAGGTCCAGATGCTGCTCAATCGACTGGGTATCTACGCTTGGATCACGGTTCGCCAAGGCGGCAAGGGGAAATTCTCCAATAACTCCGCCCGGGTTGTCAACCGCCAGCCGCTGTATCAGGTCGGCTATACCGAAAGCAAGAAGTGGGACATGGTCCGCGAGACCGACACCCATTTTATCGTGCCAATCCGCGAAGTGACCCGCGCTCCCTACGACGATATGGTCTTCAACATCGACGTCGAAGAGACCCATAGCTACACCGTCCGCGGCACGGCCGTCCACAACTGCACAGCGCCCATGCGCGACGAGAACCAGCTCCACGCGGCCGTCGTCGAACTCGTAGCCCTCGGCGACGCGCAGATCAAGTACTCCACCGTGCAGAACTGGTATCCCGGCGACGACGAGGGCAAAGGCGGGATTTACAACTTCGTCACCAAGCGCGGCGCGTGTCGCGGCGACCGCTCCAAAATCTCGTGGACTCAAGTCGAGACCGGCTCGGCCATCACTTGGAAGTATCCTAGCTGCATCCTACAGGGCGATCACTCGGTTGGCGAATTTTACTCGGTGGCCGTCACCTCCAAGCGGCAGCAGGCCGACACCGGCACCAAGATGCATCACATCGGCAAAAACACTCGCAGCACCATTGTCTCCAAAGGCATTTCGGCCCAGCGCGGCCAAAACACCTATCGCGGCAAGGTGCAGGTGCTCAAAAACGCGACCGGCGCGCGCAATTTCACCCAATGCGATTCCATGCTCATCGGCGACCAATGCGGCGCGCACACCTTTCCCTACATCGAGGTCCGCAATCCCACCGCCCACGTCGAGCACGAGGCATCTACCTCCAAGATCGGCGAGGACCAGATTTTCTACTGCAACCAGCGCGGGCTTTCCACTGAAGACGCCATCTCCATGATCGTCAACGGCTTCTGCAAGGAAGTCCTCGCCGAGTTGCCGATGGAATTCGCCGTCGAAGCGCAAAAGCTGCTCGGCATCAGCTTAGAGGGCAGCGTCGGGTAGGTGAATGCGAGGCTAGAGGCTCAGCTTAGCGATGACTACGACATTCAACCCAAAGCCTCCTGAGCTAACGGTTGCCAATTTCGGCCCAATCGCCGCAGCAAGCATTGAGCTGCGTCCAATGTCCGTATTCGTGGGACCGAGCAATACTGGAAAATCCTATATGGCCGTGCTGATTTACGCGCTGCATAAGTTTTTCAGGGACTACTGGAGATATGGGATACAGCACCAAAGTCGCAATTTGTCAGAAGAAAATGCTGCAACCATTTTAGCTTGGGCGGAAGAGTATTCAGACTTACAAAGAGCAAGCCCCGGGCAACCTTCTCTAGTTGAATTGCCGGAATCTATTGCGACATTGGTACGGTCTTTTCTCCTTCACAATATACAACAACATTCGGAGCGTTATTTAGAGGGTGAAATTGTCAGATGCTTTGGGGTGGACAAAGCCAAAGAATTGATTCGTCATTCAAGTGATAGCCAAACTCTACTTTCTCTTTGTTGCAATTTCTCGGCAAATGGAGGCAATGATCTATTCCGCTACAACTTTGCACTGACCAAGGATGGCTCTAAAATAGACGCTTCTATTCCGAATATCCTGCCCCCAATTAGAGACAGCCGCAGATTATTTAGAGGCCGGCACAGATTATTTTTCGAGGATTGGACAAACAAGCTCGAGTCAGAAAAAGACTACGAAGAAATAAGATGGTTTGCTGATAAATTGCTATCCAACCTTTCCGCTGACGTTGTTTCCAATATCTTTGCTCCCTTGAATCGTCCGGCGTATTACTTTCCCGCCGACCGCGCCGGTGTCATGCACGCCCATCAAGTAGCTGTGCGGGGTTTAATCTCCAGTGCCTCGCGCACCGCGCTGCGCCGCGATTCGCCAATGCCCGTACTTTCCGGAGTCTTGGGAGATTTCCTAGAACAGCTTGTTGGATTGGCAGATCACAGGTACAGGACACATGAGAGCGACAATGACCTCGCTCTACGCTTAGAACAGGCCCTACTAAAGGGCACTGTGCAGGTTGAACAGTCGCAAATTGACTATCCTTCGTTTGTTTATAGGCCGGACGGTTGGGAACGGGACCTGCCGTTGATGAATGCGTCGTCCATGATATCGGAGTTGGCACCTGTGGTACTGTACCTACGGCATGTTGTCGAGTCAGGCGACTTACTCATCATTGAAGAGCCCGAGTCGCACTTGCATCCAACCATGCAGGTAGCTTTCATCCGCCAACTCGCGGCCGCAGTACAAGCCGGCATCCGCATCATCATTACAACGCATAGCGAATGGGTGTTGGAAGAGTTGGCGAATTTGGTTCGATTGTCGGAGCTTCCCACTGAGCAGCGCGAGGGAATTGACGACGCCGACATTGCGCTCGGCCCCGAACAAGTCGGCGCGTGGCTTTTCGAGCCGACTGCAGATCAGTCTGGTTCAGTAGTTCGGGAAATTTCGCTCGATACTGAGTCGGCAACCTTCCCGGCTGGCTTCGGATTGGTGACGGAATCGCTCTATAACCGATGGTCGGAAATTTCCACCCGGATTGAGGAGAAATAATGCCAGTGCCGATGGTGGAAACAGTCCGAACAAAAACCGACGCACAATGTCACGCCACAACATGCCGCGACGGCAAGTGCTCGCTATCGCTAAAGAACGTGCCAGAGCCATCTATCCTCATCAGCTTGGAACACGAGGCCGCGCCGGTCCAAGCAAGGCAAGCACATTGTGACTATTTGTTCGCTGGGGGTAGCGATAGAAACGGAGGGCCGTGGGTTGCACCAGTAGAATTGACTGCAAGTGCGACTCGGGTCAGCAAGTTTCTGCCTCAGCTACGCGCTGGTGCCGATATTGCGGATAAATTGCTGCCGCAGGATAGCCAAGTCAGGTTTCGCCCGGTCGCAGCCTATCGTGGCGAGCTTCGCCACACGGAGCGCACCCGTTTTCTAAAACCTGCCAACCGCGTTGTTTTTCGCAGCCAGCGAGTGCCGATTAAGCTGGTGCGATGCGGCTCCCGGCTGACAAAAGTATTGCAAGGCTAAACAAATACACAGCATTACCACCCCAACCGAAAGTACACTATGCTCCACATCGAAAACCTCCACGTCGCCGTTGAAGACACCCCCATTCTGCGCGGTGTTACCCTAGCAGTACAACCCGGCCAAGTCCACGCCATTATGGGACCTAATGGCTCGGGCAAAAGCACCCTCGCGCAAGTCCTCGCCGGCCGCGAAGGCTACGACATCACCGCAGGCTCTGTCACATACTGCGGCCAAGACCTGCTCGAACTCGCGCCGGAAGAACGGGCGTGGGCCGGGCTGTTTCTCGCCTTTCAGTACCCCGTGGAAATTCCCGGCGTCAACTCCACGTACTTCCTCCGCCAAAGCTATAACGAACTTCGCAAGCAACGCGGCGAGGAAGAGCTCGACGCCATCGACTTTCTCGGCCTAATCCGCGCAAAGCTCGCCTTGGTGGAAATGGACGAGAGCTTCCTCAAGCGGTCGGTCAACGAAGGCTTTTCCGGCGGCGAGAAAAAGCGCCACGAGATTTTGCAAATGGCCGTATTGGAGCCCAAGCTGTCGATCCTCGACGAGACCGACTCCGGCCTCGACATCGACGCGCTGCGAATCGTCGCCCAAGGCGTCAATCAACTCCACACCCCAGACAAAGCCGTCGTCGTCGTCACCCACTACCAGCGCCTGCTCGACTACATAGTTCCAGACTTCGTCCACGTGCTCTACGAGGGGCGCATCGTGCAGTCGGGAGGCAAAGAATTGGCGCTGACGCTGGAGGAAAAGGGCTACGACTGGGTCAAGGAGCAAGCGGCATGAACGGCGTCGCTCATTATCAGTCCTGCTTTAACGATCTCGTCGGCACGGGTGCGCTACTGGCACTGCGGCAAAAGGCCATTGAACACTTTGCCGACATGGGCTTTCCCACGACCAAAGACGAGGAATGGGCTTTTACCAACATCGCCCCACTAACTCGGATCAACTTCGCGCTAGCCCCATCCGCGTCCGCACCGGCCGCGCTCGACAACTACCACTACGGCCTCAGCGGGCTGGTCTTTGTCGATGGTCATTTCGCCCCCGCGCATTCTCGCCTCAACGGCCTATCTGCCGGGGTGCGCGTCGAGCGTTTGGGCGATGCCATTGCCGCAAACGGCGACTTAATCTCAGCCTCCCTAGGCCAAGCCGCCACCGAGGACGAGGCTTTCACCGCGCTCAACACCGCCTTCCTACAAGACGGTTCGGTCGTCTATCTGCCTCGGGGTGTGGTCGTCGAGCAACCCATCCACTTGCTGTTTGTATCCACCGGCCAACGCGCCAACATCGTCTCTCATCCGCGCGTCCTCGTGGTCGCCGAAGCCAACGCCCAAGCGACTATAGTCGAAAGCTACGTCGGCTTCGGTTCGGAACGGTATCTGACCAATAGCGTCAGCGAATTCTTCGTCGGTCCCAACGCCGCGCTCGACCACTACCGGGTCCAGCGCGAGTCCGCCGCCGCCTTCCACATCGCGGCGACCCACGTTCGCGAGGAACGCGCCGCTCAATTCCGTTCGACCGCCATCACGCTCGGCGGACGCCTCACCCGCCATCACGTCCACACCGCCTTAGTGGGCGAAGGCGTTGACTCCACGCTCAACGGCCTCTACATCGAAGACGGGGCGCAACACGTCGATAACCACACGCTCATCGAACACGCCCAGCCTCATTGCCAGAGCCACGAGTTCTACAAGGGCATCCTCGGCGGCCGGGCCACCGGCGTCTTCCGCGGCAAAATCCACGTTCACCAAGCCGCGCAAAAAACCGACGCCTATCAAGCCAATCAGAATCTCCTGCTCTCAGAGACGGCGCAAATCAACACCAAGCCCCAACTCGAAATCTACGCCGACGACGTCAAGTGTTCGCATGGAGCTACCATCGGCCAACTCGACGCGGACGCTCTCTTTTACCTCCGTTCCCGTGGCATTGGCCACCGCGAGGCCGTCCAGGTGCTGACGCGCGCCTTTGCCGGCGAAGTCCTCGACCGAGTGCGCGTCCCGGCCCTCAAAGACCAACTCGACCAACTCGTAGATCTCCGGCTAGCCCAAGCCGCTGCTGAGGTGGCCTCGTGACCACTTCCTTTGACATCGCCAAGGTTCGCCGCGACTTCCCCATCCTCGGCGAGAAAATTCGCGACAAGGACCTCGTCTATTTCGACAACGGCGCGACCACCCAAAAGCCGCTGACGGTCATCTACGCGCTCCAGCGCTACTACGCCCGCGAAAACGCCAACATCCATCGCGGCGTCCATTTCCTCAGCCAGCAAGCGACCTTTGCCTACGAGCGCGCCCGCGGCCGAGTTGGCCAGTTTATCAACGCCCGCGAGAGCAGCGAGATCGTCTTTGTGCGCGGCACCACTGAGGCACTCAATCTCGTCGCCCACAGCTACGGTCGGCCGCAGGTAGGCCCAGACGACGAGATCATCGTCTCGCAGCTAGAGCACCACTCCAACATCGTACCGTGGCAAATGCTGTGCGAGGAAAAGGGGGCGCATCTGCGGGTCGTGCCCATTAGCGATACGGGTGAGTTCCTCTTCGACGAATACGAAAAGCTGCTGTCCGAGCGCACCCGCATCGTGGCCGTGACCCACGCTTCCAACGCCCTCGGCACCATTCTGCCGGTAAAGGAAATCGCCGCCGCGGCCCATCGGCACGGCGCAGTCGTCGTCGTCGATGGGGCGCAAGGAGTGCCCCACCTGCCAGTAGATGTGCAAGACCTCGACTGCGACTTCTACGCCTTTTCCGCGCACAAACTCTTCGGCCCCACTGGCATCGGCGTGCTCTATGGCAAGCAGGCCCTTTTACACGCCATGCCGCCCTACGAAGGTGGCGGCTCCATGATCGAAAAGGTGAGCTTTGCCGGCACCACGTATGCTCCCCCGCCGATGCGCTTTGAGGCCGGTACACCGCACATTGCCGGTAGCATGGGCTTGGAGGCCGCCATTGATTACGTCAACGCCGTGGGCCGCGAGCAGATCGCCGCGTACGAGGCCGACTTGCTCGCGTACGCCGACGCCGCGCTCGCCGCCATCCCGGGCCTGCGCCTGATTGGCACGGCCTGCGAGCGGGTGGCCGTGATCTCCTTCACCTTCAGCGACATCCACCCGCACGACATCGGCACCATCCTCGACGCCGAGGGCATTGCCGTGCGCGCCGGCCACCACTGCGCCCAGCCGACCATGCAGTTTTATCAAGTGCCCGCTACGGTGCGCGCTTCGTTGGCTTTTTACAACACGCACGAGGAAATTGACGCCCTAGTCGCGGCGTTGCACAAGGTCAAGAAAGTGTTTGGGGGCTAGGCAGCGAGTGGCGATTTATCACCACACCAAGGAGGCATTTCAACTATGACTGAGTTGCGCGAACTGTACCAGCAGATCATCCTCGATCACAACAAAAATCCGCACAACTTCGGCAAGCTGCCCACAGCCAATCGCATGCAGGAGGGGCACAATCCCCTGTGCGGCGATCACCTGCACATCTATCTCCACGTGGCCGACGGGCGGATTGACGACATTAGCTTTGCGGGGTCGGGTTGTGCCATTTCCAAAGCCTCGGCTTCGCTGATGACCACCGCCCTCAAGGGCAAGCGTCCCGACGAGGCGGCCGCACTGTTCGAGCAGTTCCACCAGATGGTGACCGCGGAGCCGGACGCGCCTGTCGATCACCAGGCCTTGGGCAAGATGGCCGTCTTCGCTGGCGTGCGCGAGTTTCCCATGCGCGTCAAGTGCGCGACCCTCGCATGGCATGCCGCCAAAGCGGCCCTAGAACAAGACCCATCGCCCGCATCCACCGAATAGCAAAGGAACCTGCTCATGGAGCTGTTGCACGAAAAAACGTTTCCGCCCGGCTCGACCGAGGCCCAAGTGGTGGCCGTGCTCAAGACCTGCTACGACCCGGAGATTCCGGTCGATATTTTTGCCCTCGGCCTGATCTACGACATCGAGGTCAGCGACGCGCAGGATGTCCACGTGACCATGACCTTGACCTCGCCCGCCTGCCCGGTGGCCGGTACGCTGCCGCCGGAAATCGAGCACAAGCTCAAGGCCCATGTCCCGGGCATCGCCACGGCCTTGGTCGAGGTGGTGTGGGATCCGCCGTGGACGATCGACATGATGACCGAAGGGGCCAAACTCGAACTAGGCATGATGTAACTATGAAACTCAGCTCAAGCGAAGAATACGGCTTGCGCTGCCTCTTGCAACTGGCTCGCCAAGCTCCCGGCCGCAGCCTGACCATTCCCGAAATCAGTCAAGCCGAAGGGATCACCCATCACAACGTCGCCAAGCTCTTGCGCATTCTCCGGCAGGGCGGCTTTGTGGCAAGTGCCCGCGGCCAACAAGGCGGCTACGCCCTCGCCAAGCCCGCCCATCAAATCGCCGTGGCCGACGCGGTCACCACGCTGGGCGGTCGCCTCTTCGACGACGGCTTTTGCAATCACTTCGCCGGCAGTGCGGATTGCTGTACGCACTCGCTCACCGCGTGTTCGGTGCGCGCGCTGTGGGGGCAAGTGCAGCAGGCCGTCGATCAAATTTTATCGCGCACCACCCTCGCCGACCTGCTGGAACAGGGCTACGCACTCGCCGACGAAGACGCCTTGATCGATATATCGGCTTAGAGGGTGCGCTGAGATGAAAAAGTTCTTGCTGTGCTGGATCGGTGAAACAGATTTGAAAGCCTCGCAAGGTGATGATGTTGGCGAGGGTCCTATTGCAAAGGCGGTGGAAGAGCTCGGGTTTGACGAGGTATTTTTAATTTCAAACTACCCGTCCGACCGTGTAAACGCGTACGTCGAATGGGCTGAGAAAAGGAGTTCGACGCCGTACCAGCTACACGAGGAGAAACTTTCAAGTCCAACCCACTTTGGCGAAATCTATGAGGCTGCAAAGCGCGTTTGCACAGCGGCTTTGGGCGAACAGCGCGAGCAAGTGGAATTGACTTTTCACCTTAGTCCTGGTACGCCGGCAATGGCTGCGGTGTGGATCATCCTAGCGAAAACGCGATTTCCCGCTGAATTAATCGAATCTTCAAGAGACCACGGCGTTCAAACGGCGTCTGTTCCCTTCGATATTTCGGCAGAATATTTGTCCGACCTGCTGTCCAAGCCCGACGCACAACTCCGCTCGGCCAGCGCCGGAAAACCCATAGAATCGGCAAGTTTTGGCGACATACTCTACCGCAGTACGATCATGGAGCGTCTAGTCGAAGGAGCGAAGAAAGTCGCAGTGCGGAACGTTCCCGTTGTGCTCGAAGGCGAAACCGGCACCGGGAAAGAACTTTTAGCCCGCGCCATCCACGACCACAGCCCACGACGAAATAAGCCATTTGTAGCGGTGAATTGTGGTGCAATCCCTGAATCTCTTGTGGAAACCGAACTGTTTGGGAACGAAGAAAACGCGTATACCGGCGCAAATAAACTACACAAAGGTTTTTTTGAACAGGCTAACCTTGGTACGATCTTTTTAGATGAAATCGGCGAGTTGCCCAAAAATATGCAGGTGAAATTGTTGCGCGTCCTTGCAGAGAAAAAGGTCCGCCGCGTCCATGCAATCAAAGACGAAAACGTAGATGTGCGCATTGTGGCGGCGACAAATCGGACGCTCGTTGAGGAAGTGGGCGAAGGACGGTTTCGAGAGGACTTGTTTTATCGGCTTGCAGTGATTTGCCTCAAGTTGCCGCCTTTGCGGGACCGCCCGGGCGATTTGGGCCTGCTGATTGACCATTTTATTAAAGAGATTAATGAGGAATACTACGAAGAACAGCCCGGGTACCAACGTAAAAAAATTTCCCCAAACGCAAGAAATGTTATTCTAAGCCACTCTTGGCCGGGCAATATACGCGAGTTGGAAAACACCCTGAAACGCGCCATGGTGTGGGTCAATGGCGAAATTCTCAACGAACAAGATATGAAAGAGGCACTCTTATCCATTGACCATAAGGGGGGCAAAGATATACTGAATCGCCCGTTGGGTGGGGGTTTTAGCCTGCGTGAGCTATTTAGCGAGGTCGCAAGGTCCTATCTTCAGCGCGCTGAGGAAGAATCGGAATCACTAGATAAAGCCGCAGAACTGGTAGGATTGTCCAATCGCCAGACGTTTAACAACTGGAAGAAGAGGCACAAGGCATAGAAATTTCACAAAAAATCGTTTTTTGGCACGGCTGGCACAAAATTTGCATATATCGGGGATATGAGGCCAAAATCACCCATAACCTGAAAAAGAAAGGAGGTAATCAAATGTGGCCCATACTAATTCCAATTATTATATATGCCAGCCGAAGAGTCATTGATAAGATCTTTGACTAACTTTAGCGCATAGCTCAACCTCTCGCTGGGCAGCGTCAATTCGTTGCCCAGCGAGAGAGCCTTCGCCTAAACCAAACAGAAAGGACTTATTATGGCGCGAAGAATACGCAGCGACGCACGTATAGGAACAGTCGAGAAAATGTTGGAAATCGGGAACGCTCTCACGAATCCCAACGGACAAAATGCCCGCTCCGATAAAAAACTGGGGAACCTCCGCAAGGATTGGGCAAAGTCTGGTAAAAAGAAATGAAGTGTCGCAAAATCTATAAACGAAAGGGGGTGATGTTATGATAAAATGGCTACCGATGGCCCTTCAGGTCATTCTTGTCATCTTAGACAATTGGCCGGCGAAGCGGCGATAGCAGCTTGGGCTTCTATCAGGGGTCGGGAATTTATTTTCGTCTCCTGATAGAATTTTCTTAAAATGGCTTTTTGATACACGTAGGTTTTTAACGTTCTTCCACTTAACTTGTGAGAAAATCATGGCTATTAAATCTATTACCATAGAAAACTTCAAGGGTATCGGCGATGCCGTGACCATTCCTATTCGACCGATTACCTTGCTGTTTGGTAAAAACAGCTCGGGTAAATCAACGGTGTTACAGGCCCTGTCATATATGTTACACGTAATTAAAGGGGGGAATCCCAATCCACACCATCTTATGGGTATGGATACTGACTTTATGAATGTGGGTTCTTTTTCTTCTTTTGTGCATCTCAATGAGCTAGAGAGGAAAATTACAATCCGTATCGAGTTTGAAGTTAATAATGAGGCTCAGCTTGGATGGGCAGAAATAAAAACAGGTTGGAGCATAGAGCGAGGTGATGCCCATATCTTGTCCAAAAAAATCGGCATCGGCGATGCTGAATGGGAATACGACGATATACCGGAGGGAGACGAAACCGGTGTTACGGATGCTGTCGCCGTTGAGTTAAAAAGAAGGGAATATTTGAAAACTAGTTTTACTGAGGAATTAGAAAGCATGAGCCTTTTGGAACCAATACGCAAAGTGCCATCTCGTGATTGGAGGGAAATTAACTATACACTAAAAATCTTTGACGACGCTGAATTCAAGGCCAGAATTGGACAGTGCTGGGATGGGTCTCAACTTTGGGCCATACTATTACGAGATTGTATAGGATTAGGATCTCGTCAATTAATCGACAAAACAAACGCTCAGATGAGATATTTAGAACTTGGATACGAAATAGCTTTCAGCGACAGTTACGTTACCTCTATTCGTACTGATGCGCTCGAAGAAAATCTGAGAGAGCTTTACACCCATGTCTCTAACAACGGAGATTCTCAGGACCTAGTTAGCAAGGTCCTGGAAAAGTTGCCTCGTCGACGTACATTTCACCTTATGCTAAAAAAAGGACAGATATATCTAGATGTATTAGACGTTGGTTCTGGCATTGCCCAAATTATTCCAGTTTTGGTAGGTGTTTTAGAAGATTCTTATCGAACTTTTGCGGTTGCACAGCCGGAGCTTCACGTTCATCCCGCCGTTCAAGTTGGTTTGGGTGATTTATTTATTGATGGTATAAAAAACGGCAATCGCACTATACTAATTGAAACGCATTCTGAACACTTATTGTTGCGGTTGCTGCGGCGCGTACGTGAGACAACTGAAGGCGAGCAGACAGATCACACATTGACGCCCGATGATCTGTCAATAGTCTATGTTGTGCAAACATCAGAGGGAGTTGAATTTATTCCACTTGATGTAATGGGTGACGGTGCCTTTGATGGGCCGTGGCCGGAAGGCTTCTTCGACGAGCGTTTGCAGGAGCTTTTATGAACGATAATAGAAAGTTGATTTATGATTATGCCTTGGAACCTGAACTAGCTGCAGAGTGCGATGGATTCTTATACAATCAGCTTAACACAACCTTTGGCTGGGACAATGGCTGTCTGGTAGTTAAATATCCCACCACCTGGAAAGAACAAGTTCAAAGACTGCTAGGCAATGACGTTAGAAAGCTTGAACTATTATTAGATTTGTTAAAAAAAAAGAGCGTCTTCAAAAATGGCCCGTATAAAAAAAATCTCGCCTGGCTTGAAAATGCCAAGAATAGCTCGTTTCATGCGATCTTGGCCCGAGACAGCATGTGGAGGTCTGTAATTTTGGATCAGCCTCCCCCTTCGATCACAATAACTCGGACCGCTGATTCAATGGCAAAAGGTATCGAGCCTATGCTGCGATATGCAAAGAGAATTCGTTTTATTGATCCATATTTTTGTGCATTGCACGATAGATTTAAAGAGCCTTTACGTAAATTTCTAGACATCATTTTTGATAATCATAACGTCGAACGACTTGAACTCCATGCCTGGGATGAACGGAAAGTGAATTGGGATGATTTTTTGGGTGAATGCAATGAGCTTTCTTGTTTTATTCGCAAAGATCTTAGGCTCACTGTCCATCTTTGGAAAGAAAAAACACAAGGTCAACGTTTTCACAATCGATTTATCCTTACCGACATTGGTGGCGTAATGTTCGGTACTGGCCTCGATCAAAATGTTGTTAAGAATGATAAAGATGAAGACATTATCACCCGCTTGAGTTCCATTGATACTCTCAGGTGGATCGCAAAATACTCCACAGAAAGACATCCACTTGAGAAGGGAAAAGACAATACAAAAGGACCTTCATTTGAGCTGAAGGGAAAAGACGATATCATCGGTTGTGGAGACGGCTGATAAGGCGCGAAAGTTGGCACCCCCGAAACCCATCCACCGCCCCCTCGGCCCGATGCCGATAGAGCGGCTTGACCGCCTCCGGTAGGGCCTCGTAGGTCTCCCGCGGCACAATCGCATTATTGCGCCCGCCAAATTCCACGCTCAACCACCACGGACAGTAGCGCGTAATAATCGCCACTCGCGGTTCTGGGCTGGGGTTCGCTCCCGTCGAATGCCAGATCCGACTGTCCATCACCAGCGCACTACCGGCCGAGCCGACTACTTGGATCTCCCCGCGAATCGGCTTGAACTGAGCGATCCGCTCTTCTAGCCCTTCCGGCGTCTGGTGCATCCACGGATTGAGCGGGTCGCGGTGGCTGCGCGGCACCACCCAAGTCCCGCCCGTCTCAGGACCAAACGGCGACAGCATCCACAACACCGATAGCTGCATGGTCACGTCCGGGAAGGGCTGCGCTACCCGACCAGCGCGATCCCTGTCGGTCAGATCGTGCGGCCAATCCGAGTGAAAGCCGCGCCAGTCCAAATCCTCGCGCTTGGGCACTTGCGTCTTAAACTCAGTCTGCGCGATCCGCACGTGCCCGCCAAAAATCGCCTGCGCCACCCCCAACAAACGCTCATCGCCCAAGTACGGAGCAAACTCCGGCAAATACGCGATCAGACAAACGCCCGGCTCGCCGTTGGGGCCAGTCTGCCGCCCGATGTTCCCGCCCATCGCCTCGTAATCCTGCCGCGCCTGCTCGTGCGCTTCTTGCACGTGCGCCCGCACCCGGTCAATGGCGTCAGCCGGAATAATCCGCTCCAACACGCACCAACCCTCGAGGCGCAATTGATCCACTTTTTCCTTTATCTCAGCGTCCATAAGACCTCTCATTTCTCAGTTGCCCAAGCAATGGCATACTGCTATACTAGACTCGCTCGCGAACGCACCCCATCCTTTTCCCGGCTCTTCCCATGCACATCACCGACATCAAAGTCCACGCCTTCGCACCCCATCCAAGCCGTGAACATGGCTTGCTACGACCCAATGGGCAAGCACGTCGGCAGCCCAGTGTGGGAACAGATCGACCCCAGGTTCCAGTCGCCATGCAGGATCCAACCCCACTCTAAAGAAAGAGAAATGTTAGGATGAACGAAGACGAAAAGTATTTTTTCGATCTCAACGGCTATATCGTCGTCCGCAACGTCTTGTCGGCCGCGGACATCGCGCTGGCCAACGAGGCCATTGACCGCCGGGCCGATCAGATCTGCGAGCGCACGGGCGCGCTGTCGCTATCGGCCGGCTCCAAGGCACTTGAAGGCGTCACTGGCCGCGGCGACCTCGGCGGCGCACTCTCGTGGCCCGACCCGCATGGCCGCCCCTTCCGCGACATGCTGGTCAATCCCAAGGTCGTACCCTATCTGCACGAGATTTTGGGCACCGGCTTCCGCCTCGATCACAATCTCGGCATCATCACCATGCGTAAAGGGGCCGAGGGCCACCTCTTACACGGATCGTCTGGCCCCGGCTTTGACCGCCATCAGTACTACATCTTCAAAGACGGCAAAATGCACAATGGCCTGACTGTGGCCGCCTACCAACTCGCGGACGTGCGCGCGGGCGACGGGGGCTTGTGCTTGATCCCCGGCAGCCACAAGGGCAACTATCCCTGCCCGATGGCACTCCGGCGCGGCGAGGCGCACCGCGAGTTCATCAAGCAGCTTACCTGCAAGGCCGGCGACTGCGTCATATTCACCGAGGCCACCACCCACGGCACCCTGCCTTGGACCGCCGACCACGACCGCCGCACCGCCCTCTTTCGCTTCTCACCGGGCAACCTCGCCTATGTGGCCCACAACTGGCCCGAAGACATGCTCGCCCTAATGACCGCCGAGCAGCGCAAAGTCCTCGAGCCGCCCTATCACGCCCGGTTGGATCGCCCCGTGTTGGAAGTGTAACTGCACAATCGCGCCCATCAATCAACCACACCCACACCCTAGGAAGCCCCATGCCCAAACGCAAAATCGTCGTCACCGGCGCGGCCGGATATGTCGCCGGGCGCATGTTGCCAGCATTACAGGAACGCTACGAAACCATCCTCCTCGATGTAAAAACGACCAATCGCCAAGGCGAAGAAGTCGCCGGAATCCACATCGCCGATCTGTTGGAGCAAGACCGCGATAGATACCGAGAACACTTCAGGGGTGCCGATGCAGTAGTCCACTGCGGCTTTGTCCGAACCGGGCAGGGCGAACAGCGCTTCTGGAACGAGGCCGACAATATCGCAATGGCTCACAATGTGTACCGAGTCTGTCAAGACGAAGGGGTGCGGCGGGCCGCAATCGTCAGTTCCAACCACGCAGCCGATTACTACGAGAATTTGATCTGGTCGGGACGCATGGATTTTGTCGCGCCCGATATGCTGCCGCTATCGGATAATTTCTACGGCTGGGCCAAGGCATCGTATGAACTGTTGGGCTTTATGTTCGCCTGCGGCCAGGAAGGGCCGGTTTTGGAAAATGTGCAACTGCGCATCGGCGGCCCCCGCGAGACCGACATCGACGGCTGCGGCAACGATCTACAGCGAATGCACCGAGGCTTGGGAGCCTATCTCAGCATCCGCGACCAAGTGCAACTGGTAGTCAAGAGCATTGAGACCGAAGATATCCGCGACGCCAACGGCGTACCCTTCCAGATTTTCTACGGCATCAGCGGCAACGCCCACAACTTCTGGAGCTTGGCCAACGCTCGGCGCGTAATCGGCTACGCACCCCAAGACGACAGCCAAGTGCGCTTTGCCGACAAAATCGCGGCGATTACGCAGGCCGCGCAGGACAGCTAGCATGAGCGAATTCGATGGCGAGAACCGCGTTGATGCGAAAGAGCTACTGGAACTAGTCGTCGCCATTTTCGCGCGATGCGGCATGTCGAATGCGGATGCCGCACTGTTGGCCGACTCGCTCGTGGATGCAGATCTAGGCGGGACCCACTCGCACGGCGTCCTACGAGTGCCCGAATACGTGGAGAAGCTAACAGTTAAAGGCGTGGACCCGACCGCTAAGCCCGAAATCGTCGGCCAAGGTCCTTCGTTTGCCATCGTGGATGGACGCAATGCAATGGGACAAATCGGCGCGGCCTTGGCCATGCAAGAGGTGATCGGCAAAGCAGCGCAGACCGGTATCGCCGCTGGAGCCATTCGCGGCAGCAATCACTGCGGTGCCATGGCGTATTTCGCCCGCATGACGTTGGCGCACGACATGATCGGCATCGCGACCACCAATGCGCTCCCAACGATGGCACCTTGGGGAGGGGCCGAGCGGCTCTTGGGCATCAATCCGCTGGCGATCTCCATACCGGCAGGGCAGATGACTCCCATTGTGTACGACGCCGCGTTCAGCGGCTCTTCCCACGGAAAAATTCGCATCTACGAACAGCAGGGAACGCGCCTGCCCGAGGAGTGGGCGTTCGACCGGAAAGGTCAGCCCACAACGGATCCCAAGGTAGCAATCGACGGCCTGCTAGCCCCCATCGGAGGATTCAAAGGGGCCGGGCTGGCGATGATCATGGGCATCCTTTCGTCCATGCTTTCCGGCGCTAGCTATGGAACCGAACTGGGGAGCATTGAGGAGGGGCCGATTCCCGGCGCAGACGGCCATTTTGTCGCCGCCATTCACATCGCTTCCTTTGAAAATATCGAACGCTTCAAGTCGAGAGTGGACGCCGCCATCCAGCAGCTCCACGCCTGCCAACTTGCTCCCGGTTTCGACCGAGTGTACGCTCCGGGCGAGCTAGAAGCGATTCATCGCGCCGAGTATCGCGCACAGGGAATCCCGCTCCATCGCATAACACTAGCGGACCTGCGCAAGACTGCGGAGCGGCTTGGTATCGACGGAAACGAATACACATGGCTTTAGGGAATAGGCACGCACCAAAGGACCCCGACCAAAAGCACACAAGCCCCATCCATCCGTCCCGTCGCTGAATGCACCTTCCCGCGGCAAAACTCCCGCAAAAAAGCAACTCATCACAATAGCCCCCAACGCGGCAAACGGCCAGATAGCCGCGAATCGCTCCTTTGCCCTTGCCTGACGACCTTTTTCAATGTATTTATAATCCAACTTCTGCATTCGTCTTAGCTGAGCAAAAACAAGCCTAACTCATAGCTAAATAACACAGTTGTATTACTGTCGATCACTTGCAAAAAATCGCGCTAGGAGGTTTTGATGAGCTCTTCGGTACAAGAATGGACACCAACTTTGACCGACCGGGAAACCGTGCTTTTCGACCTGAAAGGGTACATTCTCTTTCCGGCTGTTTTGAGTGAGGACGAGCTTGCGCCGATCAAAGCGCAGTGCGAGAAATTGCACACCGATAAAGCGTCTCTGCCGCCCGAGGCGCGTTGTTTGCCCGGCGGCCCAGCGTCGGTATTAATCGATCATCCAGCCGTTATGCGGGTGCTGTAGAACATCGTCGATTTTTCAACGAAGTGTATCATCCGCAATTTGACAGCGATCGCTGGAAAAAGCGCCAGACCTAGCATTTGCACTAAGACCTTTCGCGGCGGACAACATGACTAGTAAGGTGACAATTTGGGACGCGGGGAGCGTGGTGTTTTCGCTAGTGCATCTATCCCGAGTGGCTCAACATGGAGCGCACCCTCGAAGCAGTCTTGTCGGGCGATAAATCAATGATGCTGTTTGGCGTACTCGGCAGCAAAGAGACAAAGTCTTATGAGCACGGGTTGGAGACGCTGGACGCGCTGGTTAACATTGAACCCAATGAACCAATGCAGTACGCGGAAGGTATCAACGCGCATTTTTCTTGGCCAAAGAACTGGTCTTAGGACAGAGCATCCACAAAGGCTGAATAGCAATGGGATATACAGATAGTACAGTAGTAGTGACTGGTGCTGCGGGCTTTCTCGGCAGCCATATATGCCGCGCTTTGTTGCACTGCGGGTATGCGGTGCGCGCTGTTACGCACGAGAGCAGCAAGCGCAAACTTCCCACTGACCTGAGCGATCAGGTCGAATTGCAGCCGGCCGATGTCCGCAATCCCGAGTCGTTAAACCAAGCATTCCAACATGCCCACGCCGTCGTCCATAGTGCTGATATTATGACAGTGGACGCTGATCCCAAAGGATTGGCTGACGAAATCAACTTGATGGGTACTCGCAATGTGATTCAAGCATGTATTGGCACCGGCGTCCGCCGACTGGTACACATCAGCTCCATACACGCATTCAGTCCGCTACGCGGAACGATTCTAAGTATCAGTTCAAAACTGGGTCGGGACTCCAAGATCCCCTACGCGGCCACCAAAGCCGAAGCGCACGTAAGCGTACTCGATGCGGCGAGAAGCGGTTGGCTCAATGCATCTATCGTCTGTCCGTCGAACCTCATAGGTCCCGGCGACAGCGAGCCGACCCGCGTCGGTCGCACGTTGCTGGCCATAGCGCACAAGCGACTCCCGTGGCTCATCGACGGAGGTTTCTGGTGGAGCGACGTGCGAGATGTGGCAAATGCCATCGCAAATGCGGTGGGAGCAAACGAATACGGAGGCGAGGTCCACTTTACGGCGGGGCGATACGCAAAGATCCGTGGACTAGCGCGTCTGTGTTCTCAGGTTTTGGGACATAGCGTGATGCGCCCTGTCATACCCTATTTTCTCGCGCAGACAGGTTTGCCCTTGATTAAACGTAGTGCCAAGCGGAACCAACCATTTTTTTACTCCCGCCATGCACTCAAACTCTTGCGCGACTGCCCGCTATCCGTTGATGAATCCTCGGCGAGGCGTCAATTGGGATACGAGCCGCGGGCACTTGAAGAATCGGTCCGCGACGCCCTCAATTGGTTCGCCGAGCAGGGAATGCGCTTGTAATCCTTTTGCGTTTCACGGCCCGCCCGTCGCGCAATAATAGCTCAATCCGGCAGCGGATCTTCGCCCGCGTAGGGCTGGTCGCCCACTTTTTCCTGTAGGCGACGCAATTCCCCGCGCAACTGGCGCACCACTTCGGCATAAGCCGGGTCGCGGTACACATTGACCAGTTCGCACGGGTCTTTTTCCAAATCGAACAACTCCCATTCCGGCTCTTTGGGCTCATCTAAAGCACCGGCCTGGCCTAGAGCATCGGCGTAGTAGTAGATGAGCTTGTAGCGCAAGGTGCGGACTCCGTAGTGAGCGTACACGTGGTGGTGCGCCAAGTGCATCCAGTAGCGATAGTACATCGCCGTCTGCCAGTCGTCCGGGGTCCGTCCCGCTAGCACGGGGCGCATGGAGCGGCCCTGAAACGAATCGGGAATGGCGACGCCGGCGTAGTCGAGGAAGGTGGGCGCAAAGTCGACGTTGAGGATCATGTCGGTGCTGACGCTGCCGGCGGCAATGGCGCGGGGATAGCGGATGAGAAACGGCATACGCAGCGATTCCTCGTACATGAAGCGCTTGTCGTACCAGCCGTGATCGCCGAGGAAAAAGCCTTGGTCCGAGGTATAGACGACGATGGTGTCGTCGGCAATGCCCTCGGCGTCGAGATAGTCGAGTACGCGGCCCACGTTGTCATCAACTGCGGCGACGCAGCGCAGATAGTCTTTTATATAGCGCTGGTACTTCCACTTTTTCTCCTCTTCCGGGGACAGTCCGGCGGGTACGGGCCGCTTGAGATCGGTGGCGTTGAGGTCGCGGTCAACGCGCATTTTGGCGGCTCCAGCGGCGGCCGCTCGATTCTGATAGTCGTCGTCAAAAGTCTCTGGCTCGGGGACATCTTCGTCTTCATACAGATGGGCGTGTTTTTCGTCCGGCTCCCAAGGGCGATGCGGGGCCTTGTGGTGGTACAGCAGGCAAAAGGGCCGCTCCTTGTCGCGTGCCCTAAGCCAGTCGAGCGACAGGTCGGTGATAATATCGGTAGTGTAGCCCTCGTATTGGACCTTGTCGCCGTTGCACACCATCTCTGGATCGAAGTAGGGGCCTTGACCTTGGAGGATGTTGTAGTAGTCAAAGCCGGTCGGCCAGTGGGCCGGCCCTTGGCCTAGGTGCCATTTGCCGACGATGGCGGTTTGATAACCGACGCCCTGCAAGAGCTTGGCGAAGTTGAGTTGGCGGTTGTCGTGGCGCGAGTCCAAGGTGGTCATGCCGTTGACGTGATTGTACGTGCCGGTGAGGATGGTGGCGCGGGAGGGGCCGCAAATCGAATTGGTGCAAAAGCAGTTGTCAAAGCGCATGCCGCCTTGGGCAATGCGGTCGAGGTGGGGCGTGGTGTTAATGCGGCTGCCGTAGCAACTCATGGCGTGGGCCGCGTGATCGTCAGTCATAATGAAGAGAATATTGGGACGAGACATAGAACTCCTTGCGAAAGGGTTAGTAGATGACAGCGACGGGGCACCAGTGAACGCAATACGGGCGCGACTCGGCGGACCATCGCACCCGCCTGCTGAACGGCGTTCAATATAATGCAATGCACAACGGCCAGCTATTGACGCGAGCGCATCCTGCTCCCTTTATATGCCAATCTTTCAACCCCAACAAGGAGCTTTTCCACATGGGCAAATTAGGGTACGACGATACCCCCCTGCTACCCAACTCCCCTTATTGCGTCCACGATCACCGGCGGCCCGCCCCGGCGGTCGTAACGCCCGGCCACGACAACAGCCCCCCCGCAGACGCGGTCGTCCTCTTCGACGGCACCAGCCTCGACGGTTGGCAGAGCACCAACGGCGGCGACGCCCCTTGGCAAGTGGCCGACGGCTACATGGAGGTCGTGCCCCGCTCCGGCGACATCGTCAGCACGGCGCGCTTTGGCGACGTCCAGTACCATCTCGAATTTGCCTGCCCCAGCGAGGTCAAAGGCGAGAGCCAAGGGCGCGGCAACAGCGGCGTCTTCCTCATGAGCCTATACGAGATCCAAGTCCTCGACGGGTACGACAACCCCACGTATGCCGACGGCACCACGGCCGCGGTCTATGGCGAGTATCCGCCGCTGGTCAACGCCTGCCGCCCGCCCGGCGAGTGGCAGACCTACGACATCTTCTGGACGGCCCCGCGCTTCAACGGCACCGAGCTAGTCAGCCCAGCCTATCTCACCTTGGTCCACAACGGCGTCTTGGTTCACCACCACGTCGAGGTTTTAGGCCCTACCGGCCATCGCGGCGTCTATCGCTACGAAGTGCATCCCCCCACCGGCCCACTCCGCTTGCAAGATCACGGCGACTTAGTGCGCTATCGCAATATCTGGGCGCGACCCGTGAAGGGATACGACGAGGGCTGAGGGCTGGCTACGCGGGAACTGATCGAGTAGTCGGGGGGAATCGCCGCGGGCGTGGAGCTGGTGCTGAGAGCAGTCACCGAGGGCGGCCAGCCAGTCGCCAAGGGCGTGGAACAGTCACCGAGAGCGAGAGCAACCACCGATTGTCAGGGTAGAGCCAGACACCGCGGACGCGGAGCAGTAAGCACGATCAAGAGCCAGCCAATCGCCGCAGGCGTAGAGGACGTGGAAACCGCGAGGCTGGTCAAGCACCGAGAGTAGTCACCGAGGGCGTAGGGCAGTAGCAGAACTAGCCAAGTACGCGCCGGCGCAGAGGGCGGAGACCACGGGGGTGCAGACGCCGAGGGCCTGTAACAGCTACTGTTAGCCGCGAGAGAGCATTCGCGTCAGACGGCGTCAGAAAGGACTTGAAGAAGATGAACACAAAATTAGCCGCAATAGCCATAGCCAGCGGAATAATAGCTATCAGCGGTTGCCATACTACACCAACTCCAGATCCACGGCTTGACATGACCCGGCACCAGGCAAGGGAGACAATAGCCACAGCCGAAGTAGAGATAGAATTAGCCATCAAAGAATCGACAACGGCTCAAGATATTCTCGCTCATGCAAAGTTTTACACCGCCTTCGTCATAACAGACGAGATAAAAGAACCGACAAAAAGGCTAGTAAAAGCGCGTCGAAGACAAATCTTAAAGATCAGAACCAAAGGTTTGCCTAGGTTACAAACACTAGTAGAGACCACGACGGGAAAAAGCAAAGAGCTCTGGGAGCAAGCACTTGACCTTACCAACGAACTGCTCCACCTATCAAGCGAGTTAGTAAAAACCTACGAGGAGATCCTCAAGCTGACTAGCGATAACGGAAATTGAAGGGGAGAGGTGGATAGGGCAGCACTGGACGACGAGCAATTAACGCGGCCAAAAACCTCGGTCGGTGGGCAACCCGAGTTGAGACAGGCGCACTTGAGCGGCATAGTCCGTAACGCTGTGGATCCAATCGTACCAATCCCAGATGCCATCAGTATCAACACCATGACGGCCCATCCACTCAGCAACACGGTTCAATAAAAAACCCAAGTCGAAACCGAGAGTATCCTGATAAGGATCACCGGGATAGGGGGCGTACACACCACGCATGGACTCATGATCCCAGTCACAGGCATCAACAAACGCATGAGCCACAGCTTGGCCGTAATCAGCACTAGACTCGTAGGTATTACCGGCAAACTCAAACGACATGACGGCTAATATACCCGATAACCTGTTAGTAATCAAATATAAGGGCACGGAGGACGTGAACAGTTGAACAGAACACTGCTAACGCAGGTCCTAATGGAGCAGGACACAGCAGATCAGGACACCCGCTGTGTCCTGTTGCGCGTCCTCGACTTATAGAGGGACAAATCGAGGACGCGCAACCTACATCGCGTAAATGTGAGTTTAATGGGGTAAAAGAAATCGAAACTCAAAGAAGAGCCAGAATCCAACGGGGACAAAAACGGCCGCATGTTCACCCCATCAAAACCCGCACATCCCCCCGCCGCGCCGTCAGCCCCTCAGCATCAAAATAACCCAAAAGCGCCATCGCACATTTGCGATTGCTACCAATCAGCGTACGAAATTCGGCTACTGTAATCTCGCGGTCGCGCCCGAGAAAATTGCTCAGCAGCGTCCGCACACGGGCGAGGGCCTCGCAGTGGATCAGCAAACCCCCTTCCAACGAGGTCACCGTCCCCAGTCCTTGCAGCACTTGCACCATGTCCGCTACCTGCGGCAGGGGAGCGTCGAGAGCTTGGGCGAGCACGGCCATCGTCGGCAAATCGGCAAAATCCTCGGTGTTAAGCCGCGTCTCCACAGCCGTCTTTAGCACTTCTTGCTCTGGAGAAAAGCAAATGCTGTGCGACGCAGCCCGCACCACAGCCCCGTCCAACACAATCCGCCCCGCTGCCGCCAAGTAGCGCAACACGCAGTCGAACAATTCGGGCTGGATGTAGCGCGCACTCAAATTGCGCAATTCCTCGCGCGGCAATCCGAGTTTGAGCGGCTGGGCGCGATGAAAGCTCGCCAGCGCGGCCTCGACCTGCGCCCCCCAGTGCTCGCACACGCCCAGATGCAAAACGTGCGGTTGCCCCTCCGACGCCACGTGCACAGCGCGGCCCTCCTCTACGAGCGCGTCCGTCAAACCCGCCAACCGCTCCACACCAACACCCAACTCACCGGCCAACGCCTGCAGGCTCTTGAGTCGGTCGGTCGCGGAGCCGAGCCAGCACGCTACTACTTCGGGCAAATCGCCACCGGCCAACGCCTGCAAATGCTCCAACAACGCAGGCTCAAAGCGCCGGTGCTTGGCCGGGTGCGGGTTGAGTACGCGACCGCCGCCGATGGTCAGCGCGGGCGAGTACCGGCGCAGCACAAAACGGTCGCCCCAAGCTGCAATTACAGGCACCTCCAAGCGAAGCTGCGCGAAACCCTCTTGCCCGGGCGTCAAGGGCACGCCACCGGGCAGCACGACGCGCGCCATAATCTCCCGCGTCCCCAAGTGCAAGCGTACGCGCGCCCGCGACGCCATAGTCATGGGGCTTGAAGCGAGGAGTTGCACCTCGGCGTCTAGCATCTGCGTCGGGCGAAAAAATCCGGGCGCGACCAGCGAGTGCCCACGCACAATCTGGCCCTGCTCCACGCCGGCCAAATTGATCGCGGCGCGGTCGCCGGCCCGCACCTCTTGTACCGTCGCGCCGTGCCGTTGCAAATGGCGCACGCGCGCCAACCGACCCTCGGGCGCAATCTCCACCCGATCGCCCTCAGCCAAAGACCCGGCCTGCACCGTGCCCGTACAGACGAGGCCAAACCCCTTGACCCCAAAGGCCCGATCTACGGGCAGGCGGAACGGCGCGTCGGTGCGCTTGGCCGCAGTGTCCTCGACCATGGCCAACAGCCGCTGCCGCAGCAGGTCAATGCCCCGGCCGCTGAGCGCGGAGACGCGAAAAATTTCGGCTTCGGCTAAAAAACTGCCGCGCACAAACTCCCGCACTTCCTCCGCCACCAAGTCCAACCACTCCTCTTCCACCAAGTCGGCCTTATTGATCACCACCACGCCGCGCTCAACCCCCAAAAGCCGCAGCACGTCTAAATGCTCCCGCGACTGCGGCATCACGCCGTCGTCCGCAGCAATGACCAGCATGGCCACGTCAATAGTGCTGACACCCGCTACCATAGTCTTGACGAAACGCTCGTGCCCGGGCACGTCAATGATCGTGGCCTGCTCCCCCAAAAAGGCAAAGCCAAGTTCAATGGTAATCCCCCGCGCCCGCTCTTCCGGGGCTTGGTCGGTATCCATGCCGGTCAGTGCCTTGACCAACAGAGTCTTGCCGTGGTCAATGTGCCCAGCCGTGCCAATAACCGTGTGCGCCATCTACTCAATATCCTATGTTGA
Organism: Candidatus Latescibacterota bacterium; assembly: GCA_965116045.1. Taxonomy (GTDB): domain Bacteria; phylum Latescibacterota; class UBA2968; order UBA8231; family UBA8231. The sequence goes on from OZ220478.1 coordinate 1,942,422, forward strand.
TGTGCTCTTCCTAGTCTATATTATGTCCAATTTCACGCACACAACAAGGAACTTCTCCATGTACCTCAAGCACCTGCGTCCCTACCAACTCACCGCTGCCGTGGCCCAAGGGCACCCTCTGCTCGTGCCGGCTGGCTGCATCGAGACCCACGGCCCGCACATGGCCATCGGCCACGATACCCTCATCGTCGAGGAAATATGCGACCGCGTGGCCGCGCACACCGCTTGCGTCATTGCCCCGTCGTTTGACTACGGCCCCACGGGCTATGCCCTCGGCGGCCCAGCCGACGGGACCATTGACCCGGACTACGACGCCTTTGGCCGCTTGGCCAAAAGCATCCTGCGCAACTTCCTCGAAATGGGCTTCCGCAAGACCTATGTCATCATCATGCACCAAGGCATGGGCGGCCCCCTCGCCTTGGCCTTCAGCAAGGCCGCAGCCGAGTTGGCGTTTGAGCAAGTGCTCGCCGAGGGACACCCGCGCGGCTGGTGGGGCGACCGCGACGCGCTCGAGCGGGCTGGCTCTTGGGGCGGGCGCATCGAAGTGCAGCCCATGATCCTCCCGCAATCGAGTCCTCCGGCCGGAGGGGATCACGCCGGATACAACGAAACCTCCTTCCTGATGGCCGTCCGTCCCGAACTAGTCGAACAGGAGCACCTCGGCGACGACGCGCCTTGGTACTGCCGCCAAGACAACGAAAAAAACAGTTGGACAGCCAACGCCCAGCACGGCCAAGCCATGGTGGACGCCGTCGTCGAAGCCTGGGTGACAAAAATCGACAAGGAGCGTTAAAATGCCCCCAGTACTGACCGTTCATCCCGACCGCCTCAAAGGCCGCCACATCCAACGCGCCGCTGACGTGCTCCAACAAGGCGGCGTCATCGTCTATCCCACCGACACCATCTACGGCTTGGGCTGCGACATTACCAATAAGCAGGCGATTGAGCGCGTACAGCGCATCAAGGGCCGCGACCGCAAAAAGCCCATGTCCTTTGTCTGCGCCGATCTGACCCACATCAGTGACTACGCCCGCGTCTCCAACTTTGCCCACCGCATCCTCAAGCAATGCCTGCCGGGCGCGTACACCTTCGTGCTGCCAGCTACCCGCCAAACGCCGCGCATCCTGCAAACCAAACAAAAGACCGTCGGCCTGCGGATTCCCGATCACCCAGTGCCGCTGGCCTTAGTCCGGGCCCTCGGCCAACCCATCCTGAGCACCAGCGCCAACTACGCTGATCAAGCAGTGATAACCGAACCGTGGGCCTTGGAGGAAGAGTTAGGACCGCAAGTGGATTTGATCTTGGAGTGCGGGCCGCTACCCGTGGAGGCTTCGAGCGTGGTGTCGTTGGTCGGCGATCAGGTCGAGGTGCTGCGGCAGGGCAAAGGAGATTTGAGCCTGTTTATCGAGGAAGACTAGCAGTGCGTCCTTGGGCGACACATGGAGAAATTTCAGGATTGCATTTTGCGAAACTGATCTTTCGACGATTACTCAACCATTACCAGAAAGGCTATTCAAATGGCTAAAACCGAAAAACTCGTGGAACAACTAAAAGAATTCGATGCGCTACGCGATAAAGATGAAATAAATACAGGTACTGTTGATCGCATCGAACCACAATACGCAGATGAGTGGCCAACTCAACTACACCCATCCGTCCGAGATTCGCTAACCGTTCGGCCATACCGTCATCAGGCCGATGCCATCATCAAGGCACTGAGTAACGTAGATGTAGTTATGGAATCGCCTACAGCCAGTGGAAAGACGCTAGCGTTCACCGCACCAATGCTCGACTCTTTGGTGCGAAACAAGGGGTCTCATGCGTTGATGATCTACCCCATGAAGGCGTTGGCTTTTGACCAAAGAGAGCAGATTCGGAGCGTCTACGAACCTCTTGGGATTCAATCGTGGCCTTATGACGGTGATACCGAAGAGCAACACAGAAACGTGCTGAGAAAAAACCCGCCGCAAATTTTGTTGACCAACCCCGAATACCTCAACATGTCATTTCTGGCGCATCGAGAACAATGGAGAAATTTTCTGTACAACCTACAGTATGTGATCATTGACGAAATGCACGAATACCGAGGCTTTTTTGGCGGCAACATGGCACTTCTGCTACGGCGATTTTTTTTGCACCTAGAGCGGATTGGCGCGGCTCCTCGTGTGTTCCTCTCAACGGCAACCTGTGCCAACCCTGCTGAGCACGCCAAAAGTCTCACAGGACGAGATGTGGAAGTCGTATCAGCGAGAGAAGTATTGCGTCCGAAAAGGCATTTCATATTTGTCAACCCTGATATTCCCGAATTCAGATATAGAGAGATTCTCCGATTACGCGTAGAGAAAGCCGCTCTAACTTTTCTTGTCGAGAAATTACAGGCATTGGTATTTTGCCCGACAAAGCGATTCCTTGAAGAAGCCTTTCGCAACTGCCAGCGCGAAGCCGAAGAACTCGGACTAGACCGAGAGAGAATATCTGCGTTCCACGCCGACTTGAAGCCCGAAGATCGGCAGGGCATACAGCAGAAAATCAAATCGGGCAACATCAGCGTGGTGTTTACGACCAATGCCTTGGAACTCGGCTTGGACATCGGTGGGTTGGACGGAATCATACTAGCCGGATTTCCGTCCAATATTATGTCCGCTTGGCAGCAAATTGGACGCGCCGGGAGAGGTTGGGACAAAGATGCGTTTGTGTTGTTTTATGCCATGAACGATCCAATTGATCGCTTTTTCGTAGGTAATTTGGACGCTTTTTTGAATAAGCCCTTTGACGAACTGGTAGTTGATCCAGAGAACGAACAACTGATTGAAAATCACCTTGCCACGCTCATAGCGGAAACTGACGGAGAATTGCATCTCTCGGACGAATCCATCCTTGGTAGCGCGTTTTACGACAAAGCGAAAGAGAAAGGCGGAAAGCCTGTCCGAAGTTATAAACCACACCCCCATCTGAACATGCGTGGCGGAGTCGGGCAGTCTTTCAAATTGAAACGCGGTAATGAGGAAGTGGGTCAAATTTCGGCGATGCGGCGATTCCACGAAGCCTATATCGGTGCCATATTTACCTTTTTTGGACAGAAGTACCGTGTGCATTCCCACGAACAGGATGCTGTTGTCTTGGATGAGGCTGAGCCGAATCTGAGGACTGAGGCCGGTTTTTATAACGCACTTTATCCAAAGGACACTTTCAAAGGATATGCTTATGGAGATATTGGGGTCTATTATGGATCGCTGAATCTTACGTTAAACTTTACTGGCTACAAGTTAGTAGACGAGCAAACAGGAGAAGAGAAAGGTTCAGTCCGCTCTAACGAGGCACATTACGAAAATAATTTACACGCCTTCTGGATAGACTTTCCGGCAGATAAATGTACCACTGCCGGTATTGGTGCGTTAGAACATATGATCCGAGTCGGTGCCATGTTTGTGATTCCGGCTGACCGATTTGACACCAGCACGTACTCGAAGACTAACGATGAGCCCACAGCTTATTATTATGAAAATTATTCCGGTGGGATCGGCGTTGCAAAAAAACTGTTCGAGAAATGGCAACAGGCTTTGAGCAAAGGGATTGAGATTGCCCGCAATTGCAAATGCAAGTCCGGATGCCAGAATTGCATTGAGCCGGCCAAGTCCTACAATATCAGCAATGAAAATATCGACAAATCATGCGGCATTGAACTGGCAAATAACCTTTTTGCAGCAGTAGAACACGGCCCCGATCACCAATTCCGCAACGGACGCCTAGTTCCATTATAACAGCAAATATCGGTGTGTCCAACTCAAGCCAGTACATCCAAACCATCATCTCCTCCACTCGCTATGAGGACTAAAGGATGATTGCGACTCTCTTCCTGTGCGCCTTCCTCGCCGTCGGCCCTGCCCACGCGGAATACGCCGAGCGCACAAAATTCGCTCTCGCCGCTTCCGGTGCGCTCGACATCGGCCTCTACGGTTACGCCAATCCCGCGTTGCTTAGCTATGTCGAGGGCTTGGAGCAGGGAGTCGCTTGGTCGGACAGCAGTTCCGTCCATTCGTGGGGCCTTTTTACGGCCATACCCCGTTTGGGGTTTGGCGTGGTAAACGGTCGCCGCGCCCGCGAGTATCGAGTTGGACTCAGCAGCGGCGACCGCGCCTTCAGCCTCGGGGTGAGCATGGGGTGGGGTCGCGTGCGGCATGGGGTGCTCGGGGGGATTTGGCGGCCCGGGCCGCGGCTATCCGTAGGCGGCACCTTCACTGCGACCTTAGCGAACGAAGACCGCGAAGGATCCGTCGATCTCGCCCTACGCCCTTGGGGCGACGAGCGGCTCACTTTATATGCGGATTACGTGCGCTCCGACGAAGCGGAGTTGTGGAGCACCGGCGCGATTGTCGAGCTGGTACAGGGGCTGGCGCTGACCGGGCGCTTCTTTTCCGACCGCGCCCTGAGCATTGGCTTGCGCGTCGGGCTGGGTACAGCCGATTTCCAAGCGCAAACGCGGCGACGCTCCTATCAGACGTATGCGGCGCGCTTCGGCGCACAGCGCGGGAACCTGTTCCGGCCGCGGGCGCATTACCTTTCGGTGGAACTGTCCGGGCCGGTTCAACACCGCCGCTATGCTTTCTTCGACGACTCGCAGAGCCTACTTGAATTGATCGCTTTGCTGGAGCGGGCGCGCCGCGACCCCGCAATCAAGGGCCTCGCCATCAATGCGTCGGGCCTGCGGATTAGCCCGGCGCTCGGCTGGGAACTGCGGGAAAAGCTGCGCCAAATCCGCGCTGGCGGGCAACGGGTCGTGGTGTACATCGACCGCGTGGACCTCTCCGGCTATCACTGGGTCTCGGCGGCCGATCACTTGGTGCTCGATCCGGCCGGCGCAATCGGCTTGCAGGGCTATGTGGCAGGGCACACGTATTTCAAAGATGCGCTGGACAAGCTCGGAATCGGCTTTGACGAGTGGCGGCTTTTCCCCTACAAATCCGCGACCGAAGTGTACGTCCGGCGCGACATGTCCGCAGGGGAGCGCGAGCAGCTAACGACCCTGCTCAACGACTGGTACGCCCTCGCCCGCAGCGACATCAGCACCGCACGCGAGCTTGCGCCCGAGCACTTTGACCACCTCGTGGAAGAGACCTCGTTCTTCCTGCCGCAGGAAGCCCTCGACGCCGGCCTAGTGGATCGCCTCGGCCGCTGGAACGAAATCGACCGCATGGTCGAGGAGCTCGCCATCGTCGAGGCTGATTCGTACCCCCGGCCAGCCGACCAGCGCTGGGGGCCGCGCAAGCGCATTGCCATCGTCTATGCACTCGGTGTCTGTGCCATGGATACCGGCATTGGGGCGCGCCGGCTCGTCGGCGAGATGGCCTCGGCCTGTGCAGACGCGGACGCCGTAGTGCTGCGCGTCGATTCGCCAGGCGGCGACATCCTGCCCTCGGCCCTCGTGGCCGATGCCGTGCTAAAATGCCGCGAGCACAAGCCTGTCATCGTCTCGCAAGGGTTCCTCGCGGCTTCGGGCGGCTACATGATCTCCCTGCCCGGCGATGCCATCGTCACCGCGCCCAATACTATCACCGGCTCGATTGGGGTCATTGCCGGCTGGGCATACAACACCGGACTCAAGGAAAAGCTCGGCTTGAGCACGAGCCGGGTGCAGGTGGGCCGCCACGCGGATTTGTCCTTCGGCATGACCCTGCCCCTGCTCGGCCTGCGCTTGCCAGACCGCACCTTCACTGAAGACGAAAGTGCGCGTATGGAGCGCACCATCCACTCGCTATACGCGGACTTTGTCGCCCAAGTCGCCAGCAGTCGCCACCTCGAATCGGACTCGGTCGAAGTCATTGCCCAAGGCCGCATCTGGAGCGGCCAGCGCGCCGTGCAACTCGGACTCGCCGACCAAATCGGCGGTCTTGAAGCAGCCATCGCGCTAGCTAAAGAAAAGATCGGGCTGTCGGCGGACGATACCGTCGAACTGATGGAACGGCCCCGGCCCAAGCTCTTTGCGTCCGCTCTTTTTCGTCCGCGGCTGTTGGGTCTCGACGCACAGCCCACCCCCGAACTCGACTATCTGCAATTTCGCCTCCAGCACAATGGGTTGCCCTTGTTGCTGGTTCCCGCCAACCATGTACCGAGCCCAGTGGGGCTATACGGAGAGAAAACCTATGAGTGAGGAAGCCCGCGCCCTGTACGCAGATATGGGAGCGACACCCGTGATCAATGCCCTTGGCCCGCGCACCCTTTTAGGCGGATCGTCCCCCCACCCAGACATCATCGCCGCTATGGAACTGGCCGGCCGCTACTACGTCGACATGGACGCCTTCTTGGCGAGCACCGGGCGGATCGTCGCCGACCTGCTCGGGGCCGAGGCCGCGCTAATTACCCCGGGCTGCGCCGCCGCATTGGTCCTCGGTACGGCCGCCTGCGTCACCGGCGCAGACCCAGCGAAAATGGCCCGCCTGCCCGATACAACCGGCATGACCAACCAAGTGGTCATCCAAAAAGCCCAGCGCTACAAATACGACCGCGTAGTGCGCCTGCCCGGCGTCACCCTCGTGGAGGCGGGCACCGAGCAAGGCACCACAGCCGACGAACTCGCCGCCGCGCTCGGCCCCCAAACCGCCGCCCTGCTCTATCCGGCCATCGACAACGAAGCCGCCATCGTCCCGCTGGACTCAGCCATTGACATCGCCCACGCCCGCGACATCCCGGTCTTCGTCGATGCAGCCTTCCGCGTCTATCCCCTAGACGGCTTGACCCGCTACATCGCGGCCGGGGCCGACCTAGTCGGCTATGGTGCGAAGTACGTGGGCGCACCCAACTCTTCGGGCATTCTCTGCGGTCGCGCCGACTTAATCACAGCAGCCCATTTGCACAGCTTCGCCTGCTTTGAGACCCGCGACCTCGAAGGCGTTGGTCGCCCGCTCAAGATCGACCGCCAAGAGGTCGTCGGCGTGGTCGTGGCTCTGCGCCGCTGGCTAGCCATGGACCACGACGCCCGCAACCAAAGCGCCGTCCGCCGAGCCGAGCGCGTACGTCAGCATCTCGGCGAATGGCCCCACGTGCAAAGCTCGGTCAATGGCTCGTCCTTGACCTTGACCTTGGACGAACAAGCACTCGGCCAAAGCGCCGCCGACCTAGCAGAAGCCCTGCGCAACGGCAATCCCTCGGTCTGGCTCTCAGCGGCCCCAAGCCAGCTTCACCTGTCGATGCCCACAGTTGCCGATGGCGATGCCGAACTCCTCGCCGCACAACTGCAAAAGGCGTTGCGCGGTTAGCAGCTTGGGATGAGCACGGCACAACAGCAAGCCGAGGCCCTTGCCGCCGGGCTGTATGCCCATCAGGTCGAGGGCATTGCCTTTTTGTTGGGTCGCCAGCGGGCGATCCTCGCCGACGACATGGGGCTGGGCAAGACGCGGCAGTCCGTGCTGGCCATGCGCCAAGCCCGACCCACAGGGCCGTATCTGGTCGTCTGTCCAGCAGCAGTCAAAACCAACTGGATGCGCGAGATTGAACTGGTGCTGCCAACGGCAGAAATCGCCATCGTCGGCCCGGCATCCGCGCCCGCACCCGGCTATACCGGCTGGGTCGTCATCAACTACGACATCCTCGCCAAACACCCACTGGCCGAGCACGCTTGGAGCGGCCTAGTCTTCGACGAGGCCCACTATCTCAAGAACTACCGCAGCCAGCGGCACCGCCTGTCGATAGACTTGGTCAAAGCCGTTGGCGACGAGGCGGTAGTACACCTTTTGACTGGAACGCCGTTGACGAGTCGGCCGCGCGATCTCTTCCCCTTGTTGCAGTTGGCGCGCCACGCGCTCGGGCGTTCGTTCATCTCATTTGCCAAGCGCTATTGCGACGCCTACAAGGGTGAGTACGGCTGGGTCGCCGACGGGGCCTCCAACATCGAAGAGCTAACCGTGCAATTACACGGCATCATGCTGCGTCGTACCAAGGCCGAGGTACTCGACCTGCCGCCCAAGATCCGCAGTTGGCTCGACGTGGAGGTCGCCAGCCGGGTGGCCCGCGAGTTGAGCGAGGCCGTGACAGAACTGTTGCAGACTATCTCGCGCCGAGGCCAAGCCAAGCTCGCCGACGAGACCGAGGCCGAGCGCCGCTCGCGCCAGGGCTGGATCATGGGCCAGCTAACCACTGCGCGCAACCGCTTGGCCATGGCCAAGGTTCGCAGCACGATTCCCTTTGTCGAAAACGCCTTAGAACAGGGCGAAAAAGTCTTGGTCTTCTCGTGTTTTCTAGCCCCGATCAACACGCTACGCAAGCACTTCGGCAAGAAGGCCGTAGCCATCACCGGCGAAGTGCCTGCGAGTGAGCGGCAACAACGGGCCGACCGCTTTCAGGAAGACGATTCGGTGCAGGTGCTGGCCGCGCAGATCGCGGCCGGGGGCGTTGGGCTCAACCTCACGGCCGCACGGCAGGTGGTCTTCAACGATCTCGACTGGGTCCCGGTCAATCACTGGCAGGCCGAAGACCGGGCCTACCGGATCGGGCAACAGCAAGCTGTTAGCGTCACCTACATGGTCGGCCGCAACACAATCGACGAATTCGTCAAGACAGTCCTTGCGACCAAGTCGACGCTGATTGACCAACTCGTCGAGGGCAGCGCCTTGCCCGAAGATTTCCAGCGCGACGTGATGGACGAGTTGCGGCGGGTAATGGCGGTGCTGCCCGCGCCGCCCACCGGCGCGATGGACGAGCAGCAAGTGGTGGAATTGTTGCGCGAGGCTGGGGAGGCTTTTGTCGCCGCGCAGCCGGCCGTCGAGGCCGCAGCCAAGTCGCGCTTGCCGTCGGCCGAGGCCGTGCGCGTGTTGACGCGGGTGTTGGCAGGACCGAAGCGATCACTATACCGGGTGGACAGTTCGTCGAAGCCGGGGGCGTTCTACGAATTGGCGGTGGAAGGAAACGACCTCAGTTGCAGTTGTAAGGGATTTTCCTATCGGGGAATTTGTCAACATGCGCGGGCGTTGAAAGAAGCGTTGGTCAAAGGGGAAGGGTTGCCGGAGGGATTCGTCGAAGTGTGACGGTTGCTCCCATATATTCCAATGCCGCTGAGTAGCTCGACACAGGCGGTTGTAGAGACGCTAGACTTAGGTATATTGAAACACGGCCCGTTCTTACTTCTGTTCGATGCGAGGCCACGGCGTTACAAATGGAACTCTAGGTTCGCTGCGAAGCCACCATGCCCTACGACATATCACCAGAAAAAAGAGACTGGTATCGGGAAATATCGGCGCGATCTAGGCAAAGAAAAAAAGCGGCGATCCGCGGTGAGTTCCAACGCGATTCAAGCGGAATTAATAAGCCAGTTTTGGACCCAAAGGAACTAATGGCCCAACAGCGACAACAGGGTTTGCGAGCACTGTCCCTGTTTTCAGGAGGTGGCGGTCTGGACCTCGGTTTTGAGCATGCCGGTTTTGAGCATATTGCCAGTTTTGACGCATTGGAGATTTGCGGTGCTACGCTACGGCGTAACCGATCTCAATGGAAAGTTTTTTCTGGTCAATATGGCGATGTAACAAAGGTCAATTGGACAGCCTATAAAGGTGCCGTCGATCTCATCCACGGCGGGCCTCCCTGCCAGCCCTTCTCAGTTGCCGGAAAACAAAGTGGGAGACAGGATACTAGGGACATGTGGCCGGCGTTTATTGACGCCGTGCTGACTATCAAACCCGATGCGTTCGTCGCCGAAAACGTTCCGGGATTACTCAATCCCAAGTTCAAAAAATACGTACACAAGGTAATTATAGAGCCGCTAGAACCAAGTTATCACATCGCAAAATTCAAAGCTGTTGCCTCTGATTTTGGCGTTCCCCAAGTGCGAAAACGGATCATTTTTGTCGGATTTAGATCGCCCAAAGCCGCTAGTGCATTCGAGGTCCCGCCGGCAACGCATTTCCCCAACGATAGTCTGTTTTCATCAGGCAGATGTACGTTGGGCGCTAGGGCGGCTTTAGGTCTAGACGACATAGGATTCGATTGCTTTGCCCCGACTCTCCGTTCTGGCTTTACTGGTCCGAGAAAGACGACCAGCATTCTAAATAGTAAGGCTAGTCAAAAAGTTTGGCAGAGGCTACAGATTTGGCCAAATGGTGTACAAAAATCAAAAGAGGAAGCTGTGATGTTCCCCCCAGAAAACGGACATTTTAGGCTTTCGGTCCAAGACTGCGCTCTTCTGCAAGGGTTTCCAGCAGATTGGCTCTTCGAAGGTGCTGTGTACCAAATTCTTGGGCAGATTGGCAATTCCGTTTGCCCACCGGTGAGCTATGCTATCGCAAAATCTGTAGCGAGCGCATTGAGAGCCTAATGGCTGTCCAAGACGATAGCCGCGAAAAGGAAATGTGCCAGTTATTGGGCTTGCGGGAGGGAAAAGGCCGTTCCGAGGTGGACGCATTCTTTGACTTTGCAGCGAATGGGACGTTTTACTCCGCTCCCATAGAACTCAAATCGACGACGACAGGCTCTGTTTCAACTGCAAGGGATGTAGGGCCCACCCACATAGCAAAGTGGCGATTCCGAATATGGGTTTTCGGTTTTTACAACTCTTTAGGAACTTCCTTACAGGAACTGCTCGTACTTGGGCCGAATGAGATGAAAAACTGGATAGGGAAAGTTGAGCAATATATTAAACCTGATTTTGCGATAGGAGACCGCGTTGCAGAGAAGCTTGATTTTGAAGACTTATACGTTATATGCAAAAAAAAGAGCAAGTATAGCTTAGAGGATGCCAAGTCTCTCCATAAACGACAGTGGAACCAAGAGAAGTATCGTTCAGAAATGGATGATGTCGATGGTTATACTCCTGCGAAGATGCTCGAAATTCTCAAGTTGCGAGCCATTTATTTAAATCAACGCGGTTCAACCTTAAATAACCCACATATCCCGAAGTCGTTCTTTGCAAACTTCAGGGACCGGATGATCGACGTGGTACATCTCAATGCAGATGCCCGCGTCCCTATCCACCAAACACTACGCGACATAACGCTTGCGAACAAAACATTGCAGTGGACTCGATAACTCATTCTTATGCCCTGCCAATTTCCGTAAAGGAGCCTACTCATGGCCTTTGAAATTTTCGACTTCCGCCAAGAGGAACACATCAAAAACCTCCTCGTCACACCCCACATCCGCGCCCGCTTTCTGCGCATGCAACCGGGCGCCATCGCCGACTTGCATAGCCACGACCTCGGCCACGAGATTTTCCTCATCCTGCAAGGCCGCTGCGTCTTCCACATCGCCGGCAGCGAACAGCAGCTATGCGCGGGCCAGCTTTGCGTCGCTCTCGCCGACGAGATCCATCAGGTGCGAGCCATCGGCGACGAGCCCATGGTCATGTACCTATCGGTCACGCCCCACATCCAGCCGACCCACACCGGCCGCGACCCCGACGGCACCCGTCACCCAACCCGTTTCCAGCCCTCCAGCTCGTACGACGTGGAGACGGATACCGACACGCCCATCGGCGAACTCATCGACAAATTTACGGCCGCGGCAGCCGACTTAGCCCGCGCCGCCAACGAGCAAGCAACCGCCCAAGCAGCACGCAGCGAGCAACTCAAGGCGGCCCTCGCGGCCGGTGACGAAGTACAGGCCACCGAGCTACGCGAAGCCATGTGGCAAGACGTGTATCAGAGCTTCAAGCGGGCCTACGTACTGGCCGATGTGTGGAACGATTTGACGCCCCGCGTCGGCAAGGTGGGGTAAATCGGTACTCTCAAGGGCCTCGACGCCAAGCTGTGGGTTTGCTCCAATTCGTCGAGCCGCACCAAAATGCCAATAGCCTCTAGGCCTCGCGGCTTCCCTTTGCGCTCCTGTGCTCCCTGAACACCAACACCAAAGCTCCGACGAGCAACACCCCACTGAGTGCGACGAGGCTCTTCCGCAGCGGCGAAAGGCGCGCCTCGATCACAATGTCGTGTTCGCCGGCCTCCAACGGTAGGGCCATAAAGCGGCCAGCCGTTTCCATCGGCTGCACCGGCACCCCATCAACGGTGACGCGCAGATAGGGGAAGTAGGCGTAGGCAAGGCGCACATAGCAACGTGCCGAGACCGCCACTTTCATTTGTACCTGCTGGTTAAAAACCCGATGCGATAGGACTTGCGCCGTGGGCTCCGTCCCTAGGTCTAGTGCATTTTCTGCCCGGTCGCGGACGAGGATGCGATCACAAGAACGGACGCCCTCGTCTGGTGGTGCGTGGAGGCCGGTCGCCAAAATTATCCACAAGACGCGCGCCACCGCATCGTCTAAGTCATCGCCAAAGCGCTCGGCCACATCGGTTAGGTCAACGGTCTTTTCGCGGTAGTCGGCCAAGCGTCCAGAGACGACTAGTGGGCTATAGTCTCCTAGCTCAGTGGTAAAGCCAGAGCCGCGCTGATTTGACGTCGCGAGCACATAGCGCGTGTTGAGGAGATGAAAACCGGCCATGAGCAGGTCGCGGTGCGGGTGTGCTTCGAACTGCTCAACCGATTCCATCTGCGGCAACAGGGAGTGCGCCCAGTCGGTGAAAGGCTCAATAAAATCGACGGCGGTGCGGAGTTCGCCCGGATGATCCGTCCCGGCAATTGGCACCGCCCCATAATAGAGCATACTCGCTCGCCGTTTGGCGGGGTAAACGCCCTCGCCGATCCACTGAGCGCGATAATTAGGTAGTTCGTCGCGCTCCATAAAAGGCGTGGCTGCTTTCCTGACTTCCGCAAATATCTCTGGCGGCCAACCCGTGGGCGTATAAGGCTTTGGATAATAAGGATGAATAAAGGTAGTGGAGAATAGATCGATCCATACTACGAGGAGCAAGAGCGTATATAAGCGGCTGGGTGCGGCTTCTGGGTGCGGCTTCTGGGTGCGGCTTCTGGGTGCGGCTTCTGGGTGCGGCTTCTGGGTGCGGCTTCTGGGTGCGGCTTCTGGGTGCGGCTTCTGGGTGCGGCTTCTGGGTGCGGCTTCTGGGTGCGGCTTCTGGGTGCGGCTTCTGGGTGCGGCTTCTGGGTGCGGCTTCTGGGTGCGGCTTCTGGGTGCGGCTTCTGGGTGCGGCTTCTGGGTGCGGCTTCTGGGTGCGGCTCCGTTTAGAAAGGTATTGCAAAGCACATGGGCACCGATGCCAGCGGCGAGGGCGAGGAAAAAGGACAAAAAGAGCACATAGCGCGATGCGTTGAAGTCATGGAGCAAAGGCAGCGTACTAACCGGCGGCCATCGGTAGGCAAACACGACCCAAGCGGTTAGCATCAGACAGACCCAACACGCCGCCATGCGCCGGTCGCGCTGTCTCAGCAGCACCACGCCGCCGGCCAATGCTAGGGCACAAACGGAGACGCCCAAGTACCCGCCGTACCAGTGAAACGGATCGGGGGGAATCAGCCAAAAGCGGTAGTTTGACCAGCCCAGCAGGTGTCGCCAAGTCGGGTCGGCAACGACCGACAAATTTAGGAACGAGTCGTACATTTTGGTGTACACGCGCTCTAAGTACATCCCGACACTCATGTAGGACGAAAACGCGACCCCCAAGACAAAAAGCACGACGCCAGCACGCACAATCGCCCCTAGCTCCGGGTGCCGCCAACACGACCACAGGCGCACCACACTGTAGCAACCCAACAACATCATCGCATAAACTCCATAGCCGGGGTGCGTGCAATTGAGCAGGGCGATGCTCACCCCACCCAACAGAGCCGCCCGCATCTTGTACGGCGAGTCGATGACGCGCTCTATTCCGTAGAAGGCCCACGGCAGCAGCGCGTAAAAGAGCGACACGGCAAAGCGGCCCATAATGAGCACGTGCTGGGCATGCCAAAAACACAGGCCGTAGCCCAACCCGGCGATAAACCCGGCGCGGCGCGAGCGACACAGGCTGGCCGCCAAATAGTACATGCCAATCCCGGACAGTACGGCTGCGGCCGCCATGGTCAGTTTCAACGACAGAAAGAAATCGTCTAAGACTAGCTGGACCAACCCAACTAAGCAGAAGAAGGCAAATCCGTAGTTTTGTAGATGGGGGGACCCAGTGCCCAAATAGAAGGTCCAGATGGGCATTTGCCCGTCGGCGATGGCTTGGGCTACTAGCCAAGCGGTGTAAATGTGGTGGGAGGCGTCGGCGGCCCAACTCACCTCGCCGCGGGCCAAGTAAAAGCGGACGCCGACCAGCAAACAGCCGATGAGCAAACCCAAGGTCTTGCGCTGGCTGGCAAAACAGTCCTGCAAAAAATCGCTGAGCACCCGAAAACGCATCTCTTGGTACAAAACGAACGCCGAGCCAACGAGAAACAAGGCGACGAGCAGGCCATCGAGCGCACTGAAGGTGATCTGCGCCTCGACCGAGCGGATGAAGGTTCCCCAAGTGACGTGGCTGACCCCTGGCGGAAACACCGAGAATTTTTCTACCGTGACGTACTGAATACAGACAGACAAGCCGCCTAAAAAGAGCAATACCCACCCCGTGGGAAATGGACGCGTATTGCTCACAACGGCTTGTTCTTCAGTTGTTTTTGTCGCCGACGGAGGCGGGATCGGTTTTTTTGATTTGCGGTTTCTTTTGGCGGGCACGCTGGGTTCTTGTTTTGTTGGGTGGTTTTGGTACTTTTGAATGCAACGTGCTGTGAAGGCAGGGGGCGTGATAGGGGGCTTGGGACGGCTCGCAGCGGAACCGTCCCAAGCCGCAACGACTTACTTGAGTAGCATCAGCTTCCGCACCGTCTGAAACTTCCCAGCAGCCGAAAGATGACAAAAATACTGCCCACTGGCAACCAGCATTCCGCGCTGATCCCTTCCGTCCCACTCAATCGCATAGTGCCCCGCCGGTTGGCTTTCAGAGGCCACCAACGTCCGCACCACCTGCCCCAACCCATCATACACCCGAATCGTCACGGCGGCGGGTTCGGCCAATTCGTACTGAATGGTCGTATTTGGATTGAATGGATTGGGGAAGTTTGGGTGCAAGGCGAAGGCCAGCGGCACACTCGCCCTCATCTTGCCGCTTGAGCAAAAGGGGAGAGTCCAACCTCCTGGGTCCTTATTCGGGACCGCTCGCAACGAGGCAGGGATGCACCCAGTCAAATTGTTGCCGCCGAGGTACAAAAATTGCAGGTTGGTCAGGTTACCCAACTGAGAAGGAATCGAACCCGACAAAGCGTTGTTTCTGAGGTATAGCTCTTGCAGGTTGGTCAGGTTACCCAACTGAGAAGGAATCGAACCCGACAAAAAGTTCCAGCCGAGGTATAGCTCTTGCAGGTTGGTCAGGTTACCCAACTGAGAAGGAATCGAACCCGACAACCCGTTGTCCGAAAGGTTAAGGCGTGTCAGGTTGGTCAGGTTACCCAACTGAGAAGGAATCGAACCCGTCAACCCTACTTTGGGCGCATATCTGTTGCCTTCTAAGTCCAATTGTTTCAGGTTGGTCAGGTTACCCAACTGAGAAGGAATCGAACCCGTCAAATCGTTGCCGCCGAGGTCTAGCTCTTGCAGGTTGGTCAAGTTACCCAACTGAGAAGGAATCGAACCCGTCAACCCGCTGCCGTCTGAGCCGTCTGAGTTGTATTTTAAGTCCAATTGTTTCAGGTTGGTCAGATTACCCAACTGAGAAGGAATCGAACCTGATAAAGCGTTGCCGCCGAGGTCTAGCTTTTGCAGGTTGGTCAGATCGCCTAAATCCGAAGGAAGAGAACCGGTAAATCCATTGTCGTTAAGGTACAGTTGTTCCAAGCTGGTCAGATCACCTAAATCCGAAGGAAGAGAACCTGACAAAGCGTTGTTCGCAAGATCCAGCTCTTGCAGGTTGGTCAGATTACCTAAATCCGAAGGAAGAGAACCCGACAAAGCGTTGTTCGCAAGATTCAGCCTTTGCAGGTTGGTCAGGTCGCCTAAATCCGAAGGAAGAGAACCGGTAAATCCATTGTCGTTAAGGTACAGTTGTTCCAAGCTGGTCAGATCACCTAAATCCGAAGGAAGAGAACCCGACAAAGCGTTGTTCGCAAGATCCAGCTCTTGCAGGTTGGTCAGATCACCTAAATCCGAAGGAAGAGAACCCGACAAATCATTGTTTTCAAGATCCAATCTTTGCAAATTCGTCAGATCGCCTAAATCCGAAGGAAGCGAACCACTAAAATCATTGACTGCAAGATTCAGCACTTGCAAGTTGGTCAGGTCGCCTAACTCCGCAGGAATCGAACCACTAAATCCGTTGTCTGCAAGATCCAGCACTTGCAGGTTCGTCAGGTCGCCTAAATCCGCAGGAATCGAACCACTCAAATCATTGCTTGAAAGATACAGCACTTGCAAGTTCGTCAGGTCGCCTAAGTCCGAAGGAAGAGAACCACTAAAATCATTGCTTGAAAGATCCAGTTCTTGTAGGTTCGTCAGGTCCCCTAAATCCGAAGGAAGAGAACCGGTAAACTCATTGTTTTCAAGATCCAGCCTTTGTAAATTCGTCAGATCGCCTAAATCCGCAGGAAGTGAACCGGTAAATCCGTTGTCGTCAAGGTGCAGCTCTTGCAGGTTGGTCAGATTACCCAGCCAAGCCGGAATCGCCCCTGTCAACCCGTTATCGCCTAGGTCCAGTTGTTTCAGGTTGGTCAGTTCTCTCAACTCCGAAGGAAGCGAACCCGTTAGCTGGGTGCCGCGGAGATCCAGCGCTTGCAGGTTCGTCAGGTTACCCAATGCCGCCGGCGTCGAGATCGTCAGATCGTTACCTTCGAGTTCCAGCACTTGCAGATTGGCTAAGTTACCTAACTCCGCAGGAAGCGAACCGGTAAATCCGTTGTCTCTGAGGTCCAACGATCGCAGGTTAGGCAGGTTCCCTAACTCCGGCGGAATCGACCCCTTCAACCGGTTGCCGCTGAGGTCCAACGATTCCAGTGTGGTCAGCCAACCCACTGGTGCTCCCTCGTCGTCCAGCTCCGGATCGCGTGCGAGGTCCAGCTGTTGCAGGCCGGTCAGTTGCCCTAATTGCGCCGCTATTTCCTCGGTCAACCCGTTGTGGTCAATCGCGCCACTCACATTATTGTCCGGCAGGCTCAGACCCGTAACGCGCCCCTTGGCGTTGGTTTCGACCCCATACCAATTGCCGAGCGGCTCATTAGAAAGCCAGTTGGTGTCGATATCCCAACCGTCGCCGCCGGTGGTGATGTAGAACACGACCAACTTCGCCCTATCTGAGAGGATCGAATCAATCTCCGCACTCCTCGGAAACTCAAACCGATCGTCCCGGATCTCCGCAAAATCCTCGGCGACCAAGGCCGAATCCGGCGCATCATTATGTATGCCGTTCTGATCTGAATCTGAATCTGAATCTGAGTTCTGACCCGCCGCAGGGCCTACACCCAGCAGCCCGGCCAAGCCAACCAACGCGAAAACACCAATGAATGCGTGCCTCATTAAGAAAAAACTCCTTTGTTTGCGACAAAAAACAGCCTCCCTCCGTGATGCCGTTTCCTGTCTGGTGATAGGAAAAAGGACCTTAAGGCCCGAAAAAAGGGAGAAAAAGAAGGGTAGTTCTCCCAAAGTGATCGCCGTGTGCTCTTGAATCGTCGGACAATCTGTCCAAGTCCCCCCGCGCAGCTACCTCGCGTAGCACTTCTAATACCGTTGAGCCACCTTGTTCTGTCGTCATACTCCGTATTTCCATAGCACTCGCCTCCTAGAAAAGATAGACTTAGGGAACATACTGGTGCTGCCCCCGTACTGGTGCTGCCCCCGTATCCCTCTAGGGGGCCGGGCCGTTATTACATTTAAGCACGGTATGCAGGGGGTCCTACCTGACTATCAATAATAAAAGTTATCGGTAGTAAAAAATGCCTTGACAGTTCTGTGGATCGCCGATAAGTTGTTTCCAACGCTTTAGTAGCTAAGGAAGTAGTAGCTAAGGAAGGTTTTGCACTGTATCCTCTGAGGTCCTCAGCACACCGAAACTCCATAAACTACCGATAACTTTTATTATCGCTTGTATTTCCATCCTGCCCGCATTTACAAGCCCTCATTTTCTCACACTTGGCCCTTTTGTCTCGCATTCCCAACGGGGTTTTCCTTGCGCACTCTATCTACCCTCGCCCTGATCTTGGTCGGCTAGTGCGCCCTTAATCGCTAGGGCTTTGATCCTTCCACTGGCGGCGGCGAGTACACCGTCATCGGCTGGCCTCCGTACACCGAACAAATGGCCCAATCGTAGTGTTGCGATCGGTTCACAGGGTGTCTTCCTGTCATGGTCTTCTTAGGAGCAACCTTCTTAGCAGTGTACTTTTGAAAACAGAAAATGTTCTTGGCGTTCACGCTAGAGTAGGTCGAAGTCCGCGCTACCGTCGTCTTCGCGCTCGGTGAGGCGGACGCCAAGAGCTAAGGCGTCGTCAACGCCTTGTTTCATCAGGCGCTCGCTTTGGCGCAGGTCGCGGTAGTAATGTTCGAGGCTGCCGGCAGGGTTACGACGAAAATTTTTCTACAAGAGATAGCAGATGAAAGAGAAAGACGTTAAAAGACCTTAAAGTAGGAAATTCCGACCACAAAAATGCGGCCGGCGACCGTACATTGGACCTTGTAGCAAAGAGGTACCCGCACTATGTTCTACCGCATGAACAGCCCAGCCCCCATCCGCATCGGCGTCGTCGGCTGCGGAGCCGTCGCCCAAGTCCAGCACCTGCCCAACCTCACCGCACTCAAGTACCTGTTTTCCGTCGAGATGGTTTGCGACCTCTCGTCGAGCTTGGCGCAGACCGTGGCGCAAGAGTTCCACGTGCCGCACCACACCGACGACTGGCGCACACTGCTCGCGGCTGATATCGACGCGGTACTCCTATGCCACACCGATCCCAAGACCGAGATTGCCGTCGCCGCCTTTGAAGCTGGCAAACACGTACTCATTGAAAAGCCGATCTGCTTCTCGCTGCAAGAGGCCGACCGGATCATCGGCGCTTGCCAAGCGGCTGGCACCGTTGGCTTAGCTGGCTACATGAAGGTGTACGACCCGGCCTTTGAAACGGCGGCCCGCGCGGCCGCTGACATGGCTGCGATCCGCTTCGTGCAGATCCATCATCTGCACACCACCAACTCGCATCATCTGGCACACTTCCGCTTGCACCGCACTGACGATATACCCGCTGCTGCCGTCGAACAGACGCGGGCGGCGCGGGCGGCGGCCATGCGCGAGGCCATCGGCGAAGTCCCCGCCGACGTGCAAGCTGCCTTTGGCCACCTCGCCGGCAGCATGATCCACGACCTCTACGGCCTACGCGCCATAATGGGCGTACCCGAAAAAGTCTCCAACACTGAAATCTGGTATGAAGGCTGGGGCGTCAGCACCATGCTCGCTTATGCCAACGGCGCACGCTGTGCGGCAACCTGGGTCGAGTTAAAGGACGTGCGCGACTTCAAGGAAACCCTCGAAGTCTGCGGCGACGACCGCCGCGTATTACTCTCTTATCCGACCGGCTTCTCGCGGGGCATCCTCTCCACCTTGGAGATTCAGACCCTCGACGAGGCCGGCGAGGCTATCACCCACCGCCCGGCCATTGCGTGGGAAAGCCCCTTCGTCCGAGAACTGAAGCACTTCCACGCCTGCATCACTGAGGGTGTGCAGCCGCGTACTCCCCTAGCAGAGGCCCGCTGCGACATCGCCCTAATCATCGACATCATCAAAGCCTATCTAGACCGCTGACATGCCCAAATCCAAGGCACCGCCCATCATCTTTACCGATGACGGCTGGATTTTCGCGGCGGAGTAAAACGTCTCGGTCGCCGACCTCAAAGAGAAAATTAGCGGTGCGCTCTGGTGGAGCACAGGCGATCACGAGGTGTATCAGTTCAAGACGGAGATTGGCGAGAAATTCGGGACGACAGCTGCGGCCTCGACGCAACAGACCCTTCCTTCGTCCACTCGACGACACCCGACGTCAAGGAGCGGCACAGTGCTGAAAACACTTCTCGTTCGTTATCGCCGTGACATCCACGATAAGAGAGACTCGGACAACTGCCAACATAACACGGACTTCATCAGACCATTCCACTACTTTGACGTAACGAGAGCTCATCACCCGAACAGTTGCTGTAGCCACTTTGCGAATCTTGTGTTGAGAGGTCCATCCACGCGCAAATCCTGTGTGGAAATGGCGAGACCCATTTTCCTAGGCTCTTCCCTCGTCGCTAACCAAGCGTGGATCTTGGCTCGTATTATCTTTTTTTTAATAAACTTTCGGTCGCCCTCTGGAATACCGTCAATGTAACACTGGGACCGTGGCCACACTGGATCGTCGTCGGGAATCATCTCTGAGACGAAATTTTCGAGTTCGCCGGGTGACTTGTTGTCGGGCATCAACCAGATGCCAACGCGAGGGGTACGAGTAGTGCCGTTTATAATGGTACCGGCTGATTCAGGGTCACGAGGCACTTCGAGACCAGCCTGTTTAAGTCTGGAAGCTACAGCCTGCCAGCGATCAGCTAAGCACTCGTTTGCGTCCACGAGGATGCCGACGGCTTCGCGATCGGAAGCTATAACTTCCGGTCTAATGGAGTCAAGAAGTTCATTGACGTTAGACTTATTCTCTATATGGAATGGCAGTTCTGAGTGGCTATGGCTACGGAGGTACAGATGTTTAACAACATGCTTGTCGTCTTGTCCTTCAACGAGAAGGACGCGGTCATTATTGTCCATCTACTTATCTCACCTCAATACTTTGTTCAGCGACAGTCCTGAGATCGTTTTCCGAATACTCGACGGCCCACATCTCCTCATCTTTTCGTTCGATGCGCACAAGTACCCCTTCGATCTCCTCGTACTCGACTGCTGCTTGTGCAAAGCCTCGCACACAGTCAAAGCTGTGCGTCGTTGCCAAAACCTGCACATTGTTTTCGTATGCTGCCCGCAGGACCATGCGCCAAAAATCGCGCTGCACGGAATGATGAATGCCATTTTCCACTTCGTCAATGAGTAGAAAACCGTCCCGGCTATTGGCCTGTGCCAAGGCGACGCCGAATAAGCGCAACGCCCCATCGCCCAGACTTTTTAAGGGGACTACTTGATCCTGGAACTTTACGACCACTCGCCGACCACTCATTCTATAACGTGGACCTGGGCCCTCACCGATCACCGCCACCCGTTTCACTTTATCGCCGAGGATTAGTCTCAGAGCCTGGACCGCTCGGCCTTCATCATCCGTCAATGCGATAGCGTCCCAGAACCGTGCAATTTCGTTGTTGCTCAACAGACCCGGCCCCAAAGAGTGACACTCTATTGAGGATAGCGATTCGGCTTCGTCAAATATCTGCCGTCTGTATCGGTATGCCCTTATGTCCGCAGCAGCCAATTGTTCAATATCTTGAAATACGATTTTTAACGCCTGAGTATGGCCATTCTCAATAGACTCAGGTAGAAATTTTTCAAGACGAGAGGCCTGCTCATCGCTTAGAGTCGCCCACTCTATCTGGAGTTGGTCTGTGTCGCTTTTTGGACCGATCGAGATGCAGGGCCCCGACGCATCCCGTCCGTGGAATAGGGCCGTGAAATCGGGTACCTTCATTTGGCCATCTTCGTCGGCAGCGGTATAGAGTTCTTCGCGGCTCTCCAGTAATTCGGACAGCACGGAAGGGCGACCTCGAGCCGCATAAGCTCGGATCGCATCTAAGACGGTCGTCTTGCCAATACCATTCTTTCCAGCCAGCAGAGTCACACGGCCTAGCCGCGCAATGGAAAGCGTCTCGATCCCCCGAAACCCTTTTATCGAGAGGCTCGGGAGATGAAGGCCGTCGTCGAGTCGTTCTTGGGACATAGTGTTGGTACCTTCTTTCGTTTCAAGGGCGAGAGTTTTGAACTGACGAAATGTACCACTGAATCTTGAACTAAGTCAATGAGTCATCTACACCGCTACCATTTGAATGCCTCAACGAATGCGTCCCTCCGACTCGACTCCAGCCATCTCCAAATAGCGAAGAATCTGACGGTGTGGTGTCCCACGCTACGCCCGGTCATCCCGGTCCCGGCTGTCGAGCGCAAGCCCAAAGCACTTGCTCTCTTCAACTCGCGTATTAGAAGGGATTCCCGGTACGCGCCTTGAAGTCGGCCGCAGCGAAAAGCAAATGATCAGGAATATTTTCATGGCTGGCAGCGTTTGGCTGGGGCATGTACTCGGTCTATCCCAATAGCTCCAGAACCAGACGAATCATTTCTTTCTCCGTGCGAGCTTCTTTGGGATCTCGGCAACGGCTGAGGAAACCACGATGTCGGGCAACTCCATACTTAAACGCAGCAAGCGTTCCCAGCACACTTGCCACTCAGCGATACAACCCAACTCCTTCACTCCTCAACCTCAGCCCATGCTCCTTTAGCCATCAGCCCTCCATCAACGCAGACATTTTCGCCAGTCATAAACGATGCCTTGTCGCTAGCCAAGAACAGCATGGCGTTGGCAATATCCTCCGGCTGCCCATAGCGTCCAATCGGATGGAGCTTGGCGTAATCCTCGAAGAATTGCTCGCGCTCGTGGCCGAATGCCTCAATCACTTCATCGACTAGCGGCGTCTGAACACCCCCTGGATTGACCGCCAAGACCCGAATCCCATACTTGGCGTAGTCAAGCGCGAGCTGTCGCGTCATAGAAATAATCCCGCCTTTGCTCGCAGCATAAGCCGACACCATCGCCGCCGACTGCAAGCCCTGAACGCTAGCCGTGTTGATGATAACCCCCTTGCGCTGCTCCATCATCTGCGGCAAGCAGTGTCTAGCCATTAGGAAGAAGCTCTTCAGATTGACGTCAATGATCCGGTCCCACAGTTCTATCGGCAGTTCATGGGCCAGCTTATAGCTAGGCACGGGCTGGATGCCGACGTTGTTGCACAACACGTCGACGCGGCCCCAATCCTCGATGATCTGCCCCACAGTTTGAGCGCAGACCTCGTCGCTGGCCACGTCGGCCTCAAAAAAGCGGATCTGGCCCTCTGCCGCGGCCAAGGCTGCACCAGCCTCCGCGTCTATATCCAACGCGGCGACCTGCGCCCCGGCACCGGCGAACGCCCGCGAAATCCCCTCGCCAATGCCCTTAGCACCGCCGGTGACGATAACTACTTGACCCGTAAAATCAGCCATGACAATCTCCTTGTGTTTGTAGTGTAATTTTTATGCGCCGTTCTAACATTCAGCGAGTTTCTTCAATTTACAACAAAACGCCTGCTGCCCCAGCACCTCGACCGGGAACACGCGCTCCATGTACAGTTCTGGCCACGCACCGAATGCCTCAGCTAGCAAGGTGCGCTCGCTGGTCAAACACACAACCACTCCACCGGCCTTGAGCACTTTTGCTACCTCGCGGGCAAAATCCTTGTAGAGCGGGCGCAGCACTTGCGGCTCGCCGATCTTTTTGCCAAAGGGCAAGTTGCACACCACCCGATCGACGCTGCCAGCATCCAAAGGCAAATCCCGTGCATCCCATTGACGGACGGCGATCGGCTTGTAGCGCGGGCCGACATTTTTGCGAGTAGCAGCGACGGCTTCCGAGCGAATGTCTCCGCCTAAAAGCTGGGCGTAGCGGCTGTGCATCCCCCGCTCGATGAGAATGGTTCCAGCCCCGCACATGGGATCGAGAAAGACGTCGCCATCTGTTGGTTCGGATAGCATCACCAAGGCCCGCGCCACCGTCGGTCGCAGTGAAGCCTCCACTTGCGCGACCTTGTACGTGCGGTGGCGCATGGTCTCGTCGGAAAGGCGCACCCCGCAGAGCAACTCGCCCGCGGCCTCCAAACCCCACACCTCCAACAGTGCTTGCTCAGCCACGTACTTCCAGCGCGGGAAACGCCACGCCACAGCCTGCTGCAAAGCGCGGCGCATCTCTCGACGCACATAGCGCTGCTGCCCGCCACGGCGCTGGGCCACGATCCGATAGGTGATGCGCTTGATCCGCTTGGGACGGACGCGGCGATGCGCACCCACGGCCCCGGCAAAAAGCGGCGACTCCGCGACGAGTGCGCCGGCCTGTGCCAAACCCTCGCGCGCCGCGGCTACCGGACCGCGCGCCACCAATGCGAACACATCCTCGGTCGTCCCCAATCCGAGCAAGTCTTGCGGCGGGGCATCCGTTGCAAAAAACACCACACCGCGCTGCTGACCCTGCCGCTCGGCTCCCAAGCGCACCGCAATCTCTCGTTGGGCGATCTCCTCTAGCCCGGGGGCGACGAACGCGTAGAATTGCACGGCTCTATTCGTAGAGGTCGTCTAGGTCAGCAAGGGCCAGTTCGACCAAAAATTCGGCGAGTTGCGCGGCCACTTGCTCCAAGCAGCGGCGGCCCTTTTCTGGCGTAGCTTGTCGCGGGTCGCCGATGCCCGTGTCGTCGGTCGCCTGCGTCCAGTCGCGCTGGGTCCAAGCCCAACCTTCCCGCAGTGCAGCGATCTTAAACTCGTGCTCGCGGCCATTGCCGGCTTCCGACAGGGGCAACACCCAATCCGGGCGCAAGTATTGCATGAGACTCGTTTCCATCTCGTTGGCGTGGTCGCCGCCCGCCGCGAAAAGCTCCTTATCGGCAATGCGGTACCAATCCATGCAGCAAATAAAAACCGCATAACGCGGCAACAACTCCCGCACCATTTGTTTGAAGTCGTTGCCGCCGTGCCCGTTCACAATGAGTAGTTTGGGAATGCCCTGATGGGCGAGTACTTCGACCAAGTCCTGCAGGACAGCGAACTGAGTCGAGGGATTGAGATTGAGATCTAGCTTGATGTCGAGCTGGCCGGTATTGACGCCAAAGGGCATGGTCGGCAAGACGACGACCTTGGCGTCCTGCTCCCAAGCAATGCGGGCCGCAGCCGCGACGATCTCGTCGCACTGCACCACGTCGGTCGAATAAGGCAGGTGAAAATTGTGCGCTTCCGTCGCCCCCCACGGCAGGATCGCCACCTCGTACGGGGTGTGCTCTACGGTCTGCCAATTGGTCTCCGCGAGGATGTAAGGTCGGCCGGGCATATAAATTCCTTTTGCAATCGGTGGTTAGTTTCAACCCGGCCTTATCTCAAAAGGGACGGGGGATAGGGGCTGAGCCCTGACCACTATCCTTTTGTAAGTATCGCTCGGTACAAAGTCCGATACTCGGCTCCGGCTGGCTTGAGCATGCTTTCGATCAGTTCGACTGCCTCCACCGGAACCTGTAACCGCGGCCATTCGCCGCTCCACTTGCTGCGTGGTGGGCGCACTCTCGCTCGCACCCGACCCAACGTCACGTGCGGGCGG
The DNA here is from genome assembly GCA_965116045.1 of Candidatus Latescibacterota bacterium. Taxonomy (GTDB): domain Bacteria; phylum Latescibacterota; class UBA2968; order UBA8231; family UBA8231. The sequence continues at coordinate 1,967,595 of OZ220478.1, forward strand.
AAGTCCCGTTCCTCCGGCGTCCAACCAGCGGCGCACACCACTTCTTCAACATCCTGTTGCAACGCACCCAACCGGCCGGCCGCGTCCGCCACACCAGCCCAAATAACCTTCGGTCGGCGGCGATTGGGAAAGCAACCGCTTTCCTCTGTAATCGCATTAAACTCCTCGTGCTGCGCGGCAACCGCCGTCAACCCTTCCCGCAGCGCGGCGATTTGCGCGTCCTCGGCCGCGCCGAGAAAGCGCAGCGTCAAGTGGAGATTTTTTGGCCGCACCCAACTCACACCCTGCGCCGGCCACAACGGTCGCATCGCGTCGCTCAGCTTGCCCAATGCCGCCGGCACGCGGATGGCGACGAAGGCCCGCCTAACGGGCACCGCAAATCCGCAAACAGGCGTTCAAATATCCCCGGCTCTCTGACGCAATCGTCGCCACCTGCCCCAAATCGTATTCCTTGGCACCAATCACTTCCAAGTTGGCCGCCACGTCTAGCCCCGATTCGTGTAGCACCTTAACGTACCCGAACAAATCGATATCGCCCCGCCCACACGCCTGCAACTCCGGCGCACCCGGCCCACCTTCTGCCACCGCGCAATCTCGGATATGTACGTGCTTGACCCGCGCGATAACCGCCGACAGCGCCTCTACCGTATTCTCCCCCGCCCGATGGATGTGGCTCGGATCCATATCCACGCCAAACCCCGGCGAGTCAATTCGCTCCATCGCCCGCAACGTGGTCGGCGTGTCGTAAATGCACTGCCCCACGTGCGCCTTGACGCATAGCGTCACGCCGTGTTCGTGTGCCCTGTCGGCCATCTTGTCCAGCAGCGCAACCTGCCGGTCGAAACTTTCTTCCACATCGCTTTTGCCCCCCGGGCCAACGTTGATGACGGGAATGCCGATCTCAGCACCAGCCGCAAACGCCAGCATCAGCCGTTCTTCATCGAGTGCGGCCTCTTCCATAGCCAACAATTTCAGTTCGTATTTTTCCGCCAGCTCTTTGATTTGGTTGGCCTGCGCCTGCCAATTGTCCAACTCCAAGTGCTCGCACATGCCCTTAATCGCCGAAAGCTCGACGCCGTCGTAGCCAGCAAGGTGGATATGGCACATCGCCGTTTCCAGATCGAATCCTGCAAAGAGCACTGAATTGGCCCCTAAATGAATCATTTTCACAACTCCTCTTGGGTGATAAATAATTGATTTTACTGGATTACCGAGAGTTTAGTATAGGTAGGTGAAAAGGGAGCGTCAAGCGGCTACGCGATTGACGGAGTTGCACACACCCGCCTATATTCTGATGCGAACCGAACTCCTCGGCCTCAAGACACACCTTGAAATCGACAAATCGGATGACTAAAATAATAAGCTAAGTCTAACGGGAGTGTTGCCGTGGTCATTGAAGAAATCCGCATCCAAAACTTTAAGGCGTTAAAAAACGTTCATCTGAAAAACCTACCTGCACTAGCGGTGTTTATCGGCAAAAATGGGACAGGCAAAACCACCTTATTTCGCGTTTTTGCTTTTTTAAAAAACTGCTTGTCTGATAACGTGCGTATCGCATTACAAAACGAAGGAGGGCTCAGGGGGTTCAGAGAAGTTATTACGCGCCATGTAGATGAATCGGCAAGCATCATCATCGAACTCAAGTTTCGCTTGACAATAGAAGAAAGAAATCGGCTTGTAACTTACTATTTGGAAATCGGCTTACAAGGCGAAAAACCAATCGTGCATCGTGAAATACTGCGCTATAAACGATCTTCTTTTGGCAAGCCTTTTCACTTTCTAGACTTCTCCGCCGGTAGAGGTGAAGCCGTCAGCAACGAAGAAGATTTTAGCAAACCCGATGCTGAACTCATGCGGGAAACACAAGCTATTGCCCCCGATGTATTGGCGATTAGCAGCCTCGGACAATTGGAGCGTTTCAGGGCGGCGAAAGCATTCCGCGACTTAATAGAACATTGGCATATTTCGGACTTTCACATCAACCAAGCACGTGGTAAGAAGAGCCATCAAGAGGGCCTTCATCTCTCCAGTTCAGGTGATAATCTACCTTCTGTCGTTTTCCAGTTGATGGAGGAACATCCGGCTATTTTTGCAACAGTCTTACAAAAAATGCGCGACAGGGTGCCAGGCGTCTCAAATATTGAAGCCAAAATCGGCGACGATGGGAGCTTAATGATCCGCTATGCTGACGGCTCGTTCAAAGAACCTTTCTTGGATTTCAATGTCTCCGACGGGACCATCAAAATGTTCGCTTACATGTTACTGCTGCACGAGCCTAAACCACACAAAATTCTCTGTGTCGAAGAGCCTGAAAACCAGCTATACCCACTACTGATGAATTTGCTTGCAGAAGAATTTGTAGAGTATGCCCATAGAGGAGGACAAGTGTTCATCTCCACGCACTCGCCGCAGTTTCTAAACGCCATTCCGCTAGAAAACCTGTATTACGTAGAGAAAATCGACGGCACATCGGTCATTACCCCTTTCGCCGCAGATCCACTGAGCAGAAGCCAAATGGAGGCCGGAGATAAAGCCGGCTATCTGTGGGAACAGGGCCTGCTAACAGGATTCGGCGAAAGGGCTACAACGTGATTGTCGTACTCACCGAAGAAGATGCAAACATTAGCCATTAGTAATCGCCCTAAATTTCGCAATCCCGACAACCTAACCAATCCCTCACAACAACTAGATTCTCTGGTCAATGAACGCACAAAAATTAGCCGAGCGAAAAATATCAGCCAGCATTTTGACTTAACTGCCAATCGCTCCAAAAGTTTCAATATTTTTATTGGAACCTTGCGAGCGGAAATTCACAAGCGGCGTCCTGCGCCCTCAACGCATCGTTAAAACCCCTCGCTCCATTCCGCACACTACCGCTTGCCCGCTATACATCTGTATAGTATATTATCCATTTCCTTTAAGTTCGGCTAGGATATATGGAAACACAAGATATCGTCGTCCGCGGTGCCCGCGTCCACAACCTCAAAAACCTTCACCTCACCCTCCCCAAAAACAAACTAATCTGCTTCACCGGCGTCTCCGGCTCGGGCAAGTCCTCGCTGGCCTTCGACACCCTGTACGCCGAAGGTCAGCGCCGCTACGTCACCTCGCTGTCGGCGTATGCGCGCCAGTTTTTGGGTCAGATGGAAAAGCCCGATGTCGATCAAATCACCGGCCTGTCCCCCACCATCTCCATCGCCCAGAAAACCGCTGGCCAAAACCCTCGCTCCACCGTCGGCACTATCACGGAAATCTACGACTACCTGCGCGTGCTCTTCGCCCGCGTCGGCACCCCGCACTGCACTGAGTGCGACGCGCCCATCGGCGCACAGACCCGGGCACAGATCGCCGCCCGCATCCGCTCCCTGCCGGTCAATTCCCGCCTGCACATCCTCGCCCCAGTCGTCCAAGAGCGCAAAGGCGAATACCACGAGCTTTTTGCCGACTTGCAAAAGGCCGGTTACATCCGCGTACGCGTCGATGGCCAAATTTTCACCCTCGACCAAGCCCCCCAACTCGACCGCTACAGCCGCCACAACATCGAAGTCGTGGTCGACCGCTTGATCCTCCGCGAGCGAGAAGAACGCCGCTTGGAAGAGGCTATCGACAACGCGCTGCGCCTCGGGCAGGGCACCTTTATCGTCGCCCGCGAAGGGGCCGCCGACTTCCTGCTCAGCGACCGCTTTGACTGCACGGCCTGCGGCATCTCCTACCAAGAACCAACGCCGCAAATGTTCTCCTTCAATAACCCCCAAGGCATGTGCCCGGACTGCCACGGCCTCGGCACGCAAGTGATGATGAGCGAGCACCTGATGGTGCCCGACCCGGCCAAAACCCTGCGCGCCGGAGCACTCGCGCCGCTCGGCGAGTTGGGCAGCAACCGCTGGCGCTTGCATTTATACGAAGGCGCGGCCGAGCACCTCGGCTTTGATCTCGACACGCCGTGGGGCGAACTCGTAGCCGAGCAAAAGCACGGCTTCCTCTACGGCCTTGGCGACAAAAAGATCACCTTTACCTACACCAACCTCCGCGGCTCGAGCTGGTCCCACAACGACAAGTACGAAGGCGTCATCCCGTTTCTCGAAGAAAAGTTTCGCGGGGCCAAGGAAAAACAGCGCCGCGAGCTAGAGCGATACATGGGCGTACAGCACTGTACACGATGCGACGGGGGCCGCCTGCGGCCAGAATCCCTCGCCGTCAAAATCGACGGACGCAACCTCCCGCATCTAACCGCTATCCCCATCGAAGAAGCGCACGACTTTTTTCGCACCGTTGCCTTTGAGGATGCCAAGGCCCTCATCGCCGAAGAAGCACTCAAAGAAATCCGCAGCCGCTTGCAACTCATGTGCGACATGGGTTTGGGCTATCTAACGCTCGACCGCGGCGCACACACCTTGTCCGGCGGCGAGGCCCAGCGCATCCGCCTCGCCTCCCAGATCGGCTCCGGTTTAGTCGGCGTACTGTACATCCTCGACGAGCCTTCCATTGGCCTGCACCACCGCGACAACCAGCGGCTGTTGGCCACCCTCAAACGCCTGCGCGACCTCGGCAACACCGTCATTGTCGTCGAGCACGACGAAGAGACTATGCGCGAAGCCGATGTGGTTGTGGACTTTGGCCCCGGAGCGGGCGAGCGCGGCGGCAAGTTGGTCGCCTGCGGCCCGCCGAGCCACGTCGAGCACAACCTCCAATCGCTCACCGGCCGCTATCTCGCGGGCGAGGAAGCCATCCCGATCCCCAGCCAACGCCGCAACGGCAACGGCAAATGGCTAGTCGTCGAAGGGGCGCGCCAGCACAATCTCAAAAACATTGAGGCGCACATCCCCCTCGGCTTGTTCACCTGCGTCACTGGCGTCTCCGGCTCGGGTAAAAGCTCGCTGATCAACGACATCGTCTTCAAAAAACTCGACTGCGTCCTCCACCGCGCCCTCCACGAGCCGGGTGCCCACGCGGCAATCCAAGGCGTGGAGCACCTCGACAAAGTCATTCGCATCGACCAAAAGCCCATTGGCCGCACCCCCCGCTCCAACCCAGCCACGTACACCGACGCGTTCACGCCCATTCGCCAGCTCTTTGCCAAGCTGCCCGAGGCCCGCCTGCGAGGCTACCAACCGGGCCGCTTTTCTTTTAACGTCAAAGGCGGGCGTTGCGAAGCCTGCGCGGGCAATGGTGCCACCTTAGTGGAAATGGAGTTCCTCGCCGATATCTGGGTCCCTTGCGAAGTCTGCTCTGGCCGCCGCTTCAACCGCCAGACCCAAACCATTAAATACAAGGGCCATTCTATCGCCGACGTACTCGACATGGAAGTCGAGGAAGCGCTCAATCTTTTCGAGAACGTCGCTCCCGTGCGCCGCGTACTCCAAACCCTGTACGACGTGGGCCTCGGCTACATCAAGCTCGGCCAGCCCGCCCCCACCTTGTCCGGCGGCGAGGCCCAGCGCATTAAGCTGGCCAAAGAACTCTGCCGCCGCAGCACGGGCCGCACCCTCTACATCCTCGACGAGCCGACCACCGGCCTGCACTTTGCCGACGTGGAAAAGTTGCTGCGCATCCTCCACACTTTTGCCGACCAAGGCAACAGCGTCGTCGTCGTTGAGCACAACATGGAGGTCATCAAGACGGCGGATTACATCCTCGATTTAGGCCCTGAAGGAGGCGAGGACGGCGGTCGGATCATTGCGGCCGGGCCACCAGAAGCCGTGGCTCAAAACGAGCAATCGCATACGGGCCGCGCACTCAAAGAGGTGCTCAACCCGCCGCCAGCCGCGCTGCCAGCGGCCGCGACCAATGGCCACAGCGAAGGCAACGGCTGGATCCGCGAAATCGAGATCATCGGTGCGCGCCAGCACAACTTGCGCAACATCGACGTCAAAATCCCCCGCGATCAGCTAACGGTCATCTCCGGCGTCTCCGGCTCGGGCAAGTCTTCGCTGGCCTTCGACACCCTGTACGCCGAGGGCCAGCGGCGCTACGTGGAGTCGCTGTCAGCGTATGCGCGACAGTTTCTCGAACAGATGCAAAAGCCCAAGGTCGAGCGCGTCTCCGGGCTGTCGCCAGCCATTGCCATTGAGCAGAAAGCACCCAGCCGCAATCCCCGCTCCACGGTCGGCACAGTAACCGAAGTGTACGATTACATCCGCGCCCTGTACGCGGCCTTGGGGACCCAGTACTGTCCGCGCTGCCAAGTGCCGGCCGGCACACAGACCGCGCAGGAAATGGTCGAACGCATCCAGCAGATGCCCGCCGGCCGCCGTATCCTCATCCTCGCGCCCATAGAGCCGCGCCAAAACGAGGGCTACGAAACCCTGTTGGCGCGCGCCCGCAGCGATGGCTTCCTTCGCGCCCGCATCGACGGCACAGTACACGACTTGCGCGAAGAAATCCAACTAGAGCGCCGCCATCGCCATCGCGTTGAACTCGTCGTCGATCGCCTCGCCGGCCGCGCCAGCGATCGCGGGCGGCTCACCGAATCTGTCGAGCGCGCTCTAGAGCTGGGAGACGGTGAGTTAGTCGTAGCCTCGCCCGACGACGAGACCGAGGAACGCTTCAGCCGCCGCTACTCCTGCCCAGAGTGTGGCCGGGCCTTTTCGCCGCTGTCGCCGCAGTTTTTCTCTTTTAATCACCAGCAAGGCATGTGCCCAGTGTGCGAGGGGCTGGGGCTGGGGCAGGGCGTCGATCGCGAGCGGGTCGTCGCGCCGCATCTCAGTGTGCGCGAAGGAGCCATTCGCGCTTGGGGGCCGGTGCAAGATCCGGCGTTTGATCGCCTGCTCTCCGTCGCGGGGGAGGCCCTCGGCTTCAGCTTGGACGTGCCGTATGCTGCGCTCGCGCCCGAGGCCCGACGCGCCCTGCTCTACGGTGCATCCGAGCAGCAGTTGACCGTAGAAAACCTCGGCTTCCGCTACGCTGGCGTCCTGCCGCCCCTCGACGAGTACGCCAGCACCAGCCGGCGGCACCGACATCTCTTGGGCCAAGTTCCGTGCTCGGCCTGCGAAGGTAGCCGTCTTAAGACCGACAGCCGCGCCGTGTACCTGCGCGACAAAAGCATCGTCCAAGTCGCCCGCATGCCCATCGCCGAGAGCCTGTCCTTCTTCCGCGACATGCAATTGCACGAGCGCGAACGCGACATCGCCGGCGAGTTGCTGCAAGAAATCCGCACGCGCCTCGGCTTTTTAGAGCGCGTCGGCCTCGGTTACATCAACTTGGAGCGCCGCGCCGCGACCCTATCCGGCGGCGAGGCCCAGCGCATCCGCCTCGCCTCCCAGATCGGCTCCGGCCTCACCGGTGTGCTCTACCTGCTCGACGAGCCGACCATCGGCCTGCATCCACGCGACAACGCCCGGCTGTTGGACGCCCTCAACTCCCTGAAGGACTTGGGCAATACCATCGTATTAGTCGAACACGACCGCGATACCCTCGAAGGCGCCGACCACATCGTCGATCTCGGCCCGGGCGCCGGCAGCGAGGGGGGCAACCTCGTCGCGGCCGGGATGCCAAGCCAGCTCGGCAACGGCCGGCAGTCGCTCACCAGCGCATACCTGCGCGGCGAATTGCACATCCCGCTGCCGGCCAGCCGCCGCCAGCATCGCCGCGGGCAACTCGTGGTGCGCGGTGCGCGCCAGCACAATCTCAAAAACATCGACGTGCCCTTCCCACTCGGTCGCCTCGTATGCGTCACCGGGGTCTCGGGGTCGGGCAAGTCCTCGCTCGTGGAAAGCGTGCTCTTCAACGCGCTCGCCAACGAGCTGCACAAGGCCAACCGCCCAGTCGGCGAACACGACCAAATCGACGGGGTTGAGCACATCGACAAGGTCATCCACATCGACCAAACGCCCATTGGCCACTCTCCGCGCTCCACGCCAGCTACCGTCATGGGTGTCTTCGATCTGATGCGCCAGCTCTACGCGGACCTGCCGGACGCCAAGGTCGCCGGCTTTGCAGCCGGGCACTTCAGTTTTAACAAGCCTGGGGGCCGCTGCGAGACCTGCGAGGGGCTAGGGCAGCGCTGCATTGAGATGCACTTCTTGCCCGATGTCTGGGTCGAATGCGACCACTGCCGCGGCCAGCGCTACAAGCCCGAGGTGCTGCGAGTACAGTTCAAAGGGCATTCGATTGCCGATGTGCTGCGGATGAGGGTGCGCGACGCGCTGGTCCTCTGCGAGAACATTCCCCGCATCCGCAAGCGCCTGCAAATCATGGAAGACGTCGGCTTGGGCTACATGTCCTTGGGGCAGTCCTCAACCACCTTGTCCGGCGGCGAAGCCCAGCGTCTCAAACTGGCCGCGGAATTGTGTCGCCCCGACACCGGGCAGACCCTCTACATCCTCGACGAGCCGACCACCGGCCTGCATTTGGCCGACATTAAGTGCTTGCTCGCCGTGCTTCACCGTCTCGTCGATGCCGGCAACACCATGGTCGTTATCGAACACAACATGGATGTCGTCAAGACCGCGGATCACCTCATCGACTTGGGGCCTGAAGGCGGCGATCAAGGGGGGATGCTCGTCGCCGCAGGTGCGCCGGAAAAAGTCGCCCAGAATCGACAATCGCACACCGGCCGCATTCTCGCCGAAGTGCTGCGACGAGACAGCAAGGCACAGCCAACATGAGCGAGTTGAACCTGCCCCAACGGGCCTTTTTCGAGTTTTCCTTTCGCTGCCTGCGGCGGCAGAAGCCGCCCAAGATCGACGGCAACTTGCGCGATTGGGATGACGACGCGCGCATACCCGACCTGATGGCCGTTGATGGCCACCAGCCCTTTGCCGCGGTCTATATGGCCTACGACGACAGCGGCCTGTACTTCGCCTGCGAGGTCAAGAAGAAGACCACCTACAAGCTCAATCCGCTCCAACCTGAAGCCGGCGACAGCCTAGAACTCTTCATCGACACCCGCGACGTCAAGGAGCACCGCGCTAATCGCTTCTGCCATCGGTTTTACGTCTTGCCCGGCGGCAGCGGCAAGGACGGCAAGCAACCCATCGCCCGCCAGACCTCCATTGAAGATGCCCGCGAACAAGCACCGCCCTGCCCGGAAGACTCGATTCAGACTGGGCTGCGCCGACTCAAGCGGAGCTATCAGCTAGAGATTAAATTGCCGGCCGCCGGTCTCAATGGTTTTGCACCGCGAGAATTTAGCCGGGTGGGGTTTGCGTATCTGTTGCACGACGCACAACACGGCACCCAGTCTTGGTCGGCGATCTCAGACCTGGGAGTAGAGCGCGATCCGAGCACTTGGGGCACGGCCGAACTGGTGGCTTAGGATGGTCGGCCCATTCCAAGAAAATGTAGTTGACGCGCTAGACGTCGTCTTGGAAATTCTAACGATTAGTGGGAGAAGGAGTCCTCAAAAAAGGAACGGACATGGGCGCTACGCACGTCACCGTAACCATTCGCAATCCGGCTGCGCCGCACCGCACTTGGGAGGGGCTGTTTTTGGTCGGCACTGGGGCGACGGATTGCCTCGTCCCAAGACCGCATCTCGAAGCCATCGGCCTCGAGCCGAAAAGTCAGCGGACATATGAGTTGGCCAATGGCACTGAGCTCAAGTTCGACATCACGACCGCGGACATCGAATTCATGGGCGAAATCGTCGGCGGCACGATTATCTTCGGCGACGCGGCCGCCGAGCCGCTGCTGGGGGGAACGGCCCTCGAATCCGTGGGGATTGAAGTGGATCCGCTCAATCAGCGACTGAAAAGACTCCCTGCGGTACGGCTTAAAAGAGCGGGCGTGGGTAGCAGATGATTCGACTCGGCTTCGCTCACCTCAGCATAACACCGGGAAGCAACGCACTAGCCTCTGTCATGCTGAGCGCAGCACTTTACCTCGCCTTTAGGCGAGACAACATTTCACACCCCTCTACTGTCGCGTATTTAAGCGGTTATATTAATAGATGTTTATCCACGCATTCACCTAAGACCATTGCCAATGCCTAATTCCGCTGTAATCCACCGAGTTTTCGGGGTGGGGATTTTTGTACTGACACTGGGGATGTATGTGAAGACCCTCGCGCCGACCGTGTCGTTTTGGGACTGCGGCGAGTTTATCGCTACGTCCTATATCCTCGGCGTCCCCCATCCTCCGGGCGCTCCGTTGTACGTGCTGCTAGGGCGAGTCTTTACCTTGTTCCCCATCGGCGAGGTGGCCATCCGCGTCAATTTTATGTCCGCACTGACCTCGGCACTGGCGATTTGGTGCGTCTATCTATCGACCGTCGCCTTGGGGCGGCGGGCCTTGGGTGGTCAACCCCTGCAACCGCTGGGCGACGCGCGCGACATCGGCATCCTCGCCGGTGGAGCCGTGGCCGCGCTGACGTTGGCGTTCTCCTACACTCAGTGGTACAATGCCTCCGAAGCCGAGGTGTACGGCTACTCTATTTTGTTCACGTGTCTGGGGCTGTGGCTGATTTTCTACTGGGAGGGCAGCGGTACAGGCACCGCCAACGACCGCTGGCTGTTGGCACTGGCGTATTTGTTCGGCCTCGGCGGCGGCGTACACTTGTTGTGTTTGTTGACGATTCCATCGCTTATGCTGCTGGCGTGGTTTGCCGACCGCCAGTTGCAACGGCTGATCGTGCTGCTGATCGGCTGGGGCGTGGTCGGTGGGCTGGGGCTGGTGATATTGGGTCCGGGGGCGCAGTCGAATGGGGTGATGGTGCTAGGGCTGGCCGGGCTGCTAGCATACCTGCACAGACAAGACCGGCGGCTGTTTGCCTTGCTACTAGGCGTCCTCGTGCTGCTCGCGCTAGGCTATTCTACCTATGGCGCACTGTACATCCGCTCCGGCCTAAATCCAGCCATTGACGAGAATGATCCAGAGACTTGGTTGGCCTTTCTCAAGTTCCTCAACCGCGAGCAATACGGCACTGAGAGCATGCTTACTACCATGCTGACGGCGCGGGCAAGCCGCACCTATCAGTTCTGGGACCAGCAGATGAAATACTTCTTTCAGCAATTTCCCTTTCCGTTGTTGGAGCGGGTCGAGGTGTTTCGCAAGGCGACCGTAAACCAGTCGGATCCAGTGTCCATTTCGCTAGTGCCGTACGGGCTGGGGCTGGGCGGGCTGTTGTGGCACTGGTATAAGGACTGGCGGCGGTTCGCCGGGGTGTTACTGCTATTCTTGGTGATGGGGTTTGGGCTGTCCCTGTACTTGAACATGCCCGATCCGCAGCCGCGCGAGCGGCACTACGTGTTCGGCGGGATGTATTTGGCATTCGCGCTGTGGATCGGGTTGGGCTGGCTGGGCGTGGTGGAAGCCGTGCGGCAGCGGTGGGGAAAGCATCGGGCGGTCGTGCTAGCGGTGGCGGTGGCTGGGTTGCTGCTGCCCGCCGGGATCGCCGCGCGGCTCTATCACAAACAAGACCGCACCGGCGACTTTATCGCCTATGACTACGCGTACAATATGCTGGCTAGTTGCGATGAAGGTTCCATCCTGTTTACCAACGGGGACAACGACACCTTCCCGCTGTGGTTCTTGCAAGAGGTAGAAGGACTGCGGCGCGATGTGCGGGTGGTCAACCTGAGCCTGTTGAACACCGATTGGTACATCAAACAACTGCGCGACCGCGAGCCGCGCATCGACATCCGCTACACCGACGACTTCATCGACTCAGTACTCACCGACACCCAGATGGTCGATTTCTACAAGCGGTACTGGCCCGAGCCCAAGGTACCGCCGGAGCTAAAGAAACTGGGAATCGACGTGGAAGTGAGCGCACCTCCTGAGTACCCGATTCTCCGCGTCCAAGACGTCATGGTCATCAAAATTCTGGCCTGGAACGAATGGAAAAAACCCGTCCACTTTGCCATCACCGTTCCCACCAGCAACCTACTCAATCTCGACCCCTATCTGACGATGGTCGGCATGAGCGTAAAAGTCTCACCCGAACCTACAGACGGCGTCGATGACGCGGCCCTAGAGCGCAATCTGCTCGAAAAATACCGCTTCCGCGGCCTCACCGATCCATCTTTATACAAAGACGAAAACTCCGAGCGTCTCTTGGGCAACTACTGGGCTTGTGTCTTGCAGTTGGCCCACAGTTACGAGCAGCAGGGGCGCAGAGCCGAGGTGCCGCAACTGATGCAGTGGGCGCGCGACAACATCTACATGAGTTGGGAAAACCACTATGCGGCGGCCGATTTTTTCAGCGAACTCGGCCAGCACGATATCGCCATCGAGCATATTCACGACGCCGTACTGTTCTTCATCGAACGCGTCGATGCTGAGCCAGCCGCCACCTACGACAATATCGTCGCGCTGACCGGCGTGATGCTCCGAGAACCCTACTCGGCCTACGACCGCGCCGTGGACCTCTATCGCCAAGCCATCGCGCTCGCGCCGCACCGCTGGGAGGCCTACTACGAATTGGCTGCCGCCCTTCAAGCCAAGGGCGATGCTGCCGGGGCACTGGCCATTATCCAGCAATACAAAGAGCAGTACGGCGAGCGGTCAGAGTTGGTTGAGGCCGAGCGCATCCTCCGCCAATCCACCGTTCCATGACCGAGGCCGTCACCATCGTCATCCCGCACTACCGCGCAGACGTGCTCTACGACTGCGTGGCCTCGATTTACGCACACAGCAATTATCCCGTCTGTGTACTCGTCGTTGACAACGGTGGCAACGCCCCTAGCTTGCAGCGGGTCAAAGCCGCCTTTCCCGCATTAGAGGTCTTACCCAACGAGCGCAATCTCGGGTTTGCCGCCGCCTGCAATCGCGGCTTGGCAGCCGCCCACACCCGCTACGCCGTGCTGCTCAACGACGACACCTACGTCGAGCCAAACTGGCTCGCTCCCCTCGTCGCCATGGCCGACAGCGATCCTCGAATCGCCGCCTGCCAGCCCAAGCTACGCTCGGCCGGCGCACCCGACCACTTCGATTACGGAGGCGCAGCCGGCGGCTATATCGACGCTTTGGGCTACGCCTTTTGTCGGGGGCGGCTCTTCGACCGCTGCGAGCGCGACGAGGGCCAATACGATGCATCCGTGCCGCTCTTTTGGGCCTGCGGCGCAGCCCTTTTTCTCCGCGTCGCCGCGGCCCGCCAAGTCGGGTTTTTCGACCCCGATTACTTCATGCACTTTGAAGAAATCGACTTGTGCTGGCGTCTCCAACTCGCTGGCTACCAAATCCGCGCCGTGCCGCAATCCGTGGTCTTTCACCACTCGGGCTTTTCTCAGCCTCCAGCCACCTTTCGCAAGACGTACTTCAACCACCGCAATAGCCTCATCACGCTGTGCAAAAACGAAGGGCTGCGCCGCCTGCTGTGGCTGCTACCCTTGCGCTTGGGATTGGAGGTGTTGGCCGTGTTCTACTACCTCCGCCGAGGCCGATGGTCCAGCGCCTTGGCCCCTTGTGCGGCCTTGCTTTGGTGCCTCGTACATTCGCGCCACATCTACCGCCGCCGCCAGAGCCAAGCCATTCGCTGTGCATCCGTTGCGCACGACGGCGTCTATGCGGGCAGCATCTTCTACCAGTACTTTGCTCGCCGCGTCCAATGCGCCTCCGCGCTCGTGCCCGAGCCGGGCACAGCCCAATGAGTCGCGTCGTCCTCGGCTGCGAACGCCTACTCGCGCAAGCCGACCTGATCCGCGGTCGGCGCGTCGGCCTGATTACCAATCACTCAGGTGTTGATGCGCGCTTACAGTCCACTGCAGATCGCCTGCACCAGTCCGATCTCTGTACGCTCGTCGCCTTGTACGGGCCAGAGCACGGAATTCGCGGTGCCGCGCAGGATGGCGAACACATCGCCCATGCTACCGATGAGCGCACCCGCGTACCGACCTACAGCCTCTACGGCCAAGTGCGAGCACCAGACGCGGCCATGCTCGCTGGTGTCGAGTTGATGCTCTTTGACATCCAAGACGTCGGCGTGCGCTTTTACACCTATCTCTACACCATGAGCCTGAGTATGGCCGCTTGCGCCCAAGCAGGCATTCCCTTCCTCGTCCTCGACCGCCCCAATCCCATTGGCGGCCAAGCCATTGCTGGAAATTGTCTCGACCCAGCGTTTGCCTCTTTCGTCGGACAGTACCCAATTCCAGTGCGCTACGGCCTGAGCATCGGCGAACTCGCTCGGCTCTTCAACGAGGAATACGGAATCGGTGCAGACCTGCACATCGCCGCTATGGAGGGCTGGCAACGCTCCTTTTACTGGGCGGACACCGGCCTGCCGTGGGTGCCACCGTCGCCCAACATGCCCAGCCCAGAGACGGCAGTGATCTATCCTGGAACCTGCTTCTTTGAAGGGACCAACGTGTCGGAAGGCCGGGGGACGGCCAAGCCTTTTGAACAGTTCGGTGCGCCGTTTATCGACGGTGCGCGCCTAGCCGACGCGCTCAACAGCCGTGCGCTGCCCGGGGTGGGCTTCCGCCCGGTGTTTTTTCAGCCGACCGCTGGCAAGTACGCGGGCGAAATCTGCGAAGGCGTCCAAGTCCACGTCCTCGATCGCGCGGCCTTCGAGCCGGTCGGCATTGGCTTTGAGGCACTCGCGGCCGTGCGTCGGCTTTATCCGCACGAATTCGCCTGGCGCGTACCGGCCGGCGGCATCCACAACTTCGACCGCCTCGCCGGCACCGACCAGACCCGCCGCGCACTCGACGCGGGCGCAAAAGTTGCCGAATTGCTCGCCGCTTGGGACGAAGCATGCCAAGCCTTTGACGCTATCCGCTACCGCTACTTGGCGTATCCTTAGACGCGGTTGTCTTGCCGCACAATCTTTGCTATCGTTCACAGCGGCACTTACCACACCTGATACCTGTCATGCCTGCACCGCTCCAAACCGGGACCCTGTTGGTTGCCACGCCCGCACTCGATTCGCTCGCCTTTGACCGCGCGGTTGTGCTCATTATCCACTATAGCGAAACAGATATCACGATAGGCTTGGTGCTCAACCAGCCCCTCGGCAAGGGAATCCGGCGCTATGCAACTGATTCCCTGCAACAACTCGCCGGCGGCGGAGATACGTGTGCAGAGTTGGGGCGAATATTCTATCAGGGAGGACCAGTGCATCAGCGCTATCTTTTCTTTTTGCACCGACTCGACGGCTTAGTCGAAGGCGGGACGGAAATTCTCGACGGCCTCTATTTGGGTGGCAACCTCGACATCGAGGACGCTGAAGCGGATATCCTCCAGCTCGACGCGCCGCGGCTGCGGTTCTACTTGGGCTATGCCGGCTGGGAGCCGGGCCAACTCGAATCCGAGATTAGTGCCGGCACTTGGTTTTTGGCCCCAGGCGAACCCGAGCTAGCCCTCGCGTCCACACCCGAGACCATGTGGCAAACCGTGCTGCATTCTTTGGGAGGCAAATATCGTCCCATCTCCGCGTTCCCCAAAGACCCGTCCGTCAACTAATCAACACACCATGCCCCGCTTGGCGCGGATGCCGTGCGCCGGCGGATCGTCGCCGATCCAACGCTCATCTATTGGCTCGTGGGACCGCTGGTAGCGCGTATCGGCAGACAGGCGAATGCGATCCGTCTGGTTGTCTGAACTGGCGTGCAACAGGTACATGCAGAAGACCAGCAAATCGCCCATCTGGTACTCGGCCGTCAGCCAGCGGCCCTGTAGCTCATCGCGCACGGCAATCGCGTCGTGCGAGTAAGCCCCGGACGAGTTCCAGCGAATTTGTGCGCGTTCTTCTTGGGTCAGTTCGCGGGCCTGCTGCTGCGCGGCCTCGACGATTTGCCGTGCGATGGGACCGTCGTTTTCGCAAAACACATCCACATCGGTCTGACCGTAGCCTTGTTTCAGGGCTTGGTTCTTGTGCGACCCCTCTAATACCATTAGCCCCCCCATCTCGCAGGGTACGTCGCTAAAAGGCGTCCACGACGTATAGAGCGCCTTGGTGCCGCGGCCCATATAGACAATGTCGCAATGAGGGGTCGTCGCCGTGTGCGTGCCCGGCTGCTTGGCGCGAAACCAAGTGTAGTCGTAATGCCTAACCGGGCCGCCTAAGAAAAATTCGTAAAAATCCATCATCGGGCCGCCGTAGAGGACCTTGTCCAGCGGCGGGTTGTTGCGCGCTAAAACTGGCATAAAAGCGCCCGTGGCTGCCGGATTGACCGTCTTGCCCGTGGCCACTACGCCTTCTAGGGGCGGTCGCGCTGGGTCTAGCACCCCAGACTTGAAGAGGCGATCGCACAATTCTGCCCGCGCCGCCAACACGTCGTGCCGATCCAAATACCCCGGCAAAAACAAATACCCATCTTCCGCCATCCGCTCCCAGAGTGCGGCCCGATCGCCGACGACATCATCTGAGCGGCGGAGTTGGCCGACCTGATCCATGGCGATCGGCTTGCCGCTGTACGTGAGTTGAGGTATGGTTGCCGTAATCATAAGTAATCCTTTCGCGGTCTAAAATTACGCTGTTGGCCCTAGCAAGCAAACGACCCCTGACCGCCTAAGCGGCGATTGACCTACAGAGGCTTACCTATTACATTAGAAAACCCCTTTTTGCTATCCCCGTCCGCTTTTTGATCGAGAGAAAATGCACCTTCGTTTGCTGTGCGTCGCCCTATGTCTGTCTTATATACCGCTGCAAGCCGCTGTCTTCGACCCCGGTCCGAGGCCGCCGTATGCCGCTGCCATCTTGCTCGAAGCCGAAAGCGGCACCGTCCTTTTTGCCCATCACCCGGATAAACAGCGCTCGCCGGCCAGTACCCAAAAGCTGGTTCTCGAGCTCGTGGTCCTAGAATTGGCCAAAGCCGGCAAAATCTCGCTAGCAGACTCGGTCTTGGTTTCCCGTCGCGCCGCACGCACCGGCGGCTCTCAGGTTTTCTTGAAGCAAGGCGAAGTCTTCACACTGCGAGAACTGATGGAGGCTGCGGCCATTGCCTCGGCCAACGATGCTTGCGTCGCCATTGCCGAGCACATCAGCGGCTCGACCACCGGCTTTGTCAAACTGATGAACGAGTACGCCCAAAGCCTCGGGATGCACGACACGCGCGTTGTCAATGTCCACGGCCTCGACAACACGCCACGCGGCAAGGGCAACCTAAGCACGGCCCACGACCTCTCCAAAATCGCTCGTGCGCTTTTGGCCCACCCGGAGGTCCTTCAATGGTCATCTACCCGCCGCAAACCTTTCCGCAACGGCAAGTTCATGCTCTACGCCACCAACAGGCTGCTCGGGCGGTTCCGGGGGCTTGACGGGCTAAAAACCGGCTATACGCGGCGCGCTGGTTCCTGCCTCGTTTCCACGGCCATGCGCCACGATATGCGCCTAATCTCGGTGATCTTGGGCGCCTCCTCTGCGAGAGTTCGCAACCGGGAGACTCGCCGCCTGCTAACCTGGGGCTTCGATAACTTCTCGCGTGTGCCCATCGTCGAAACCGGCGAACTAATGGGCAAGGTTGCGCTCAATTGGGGAATAGAGCCAGAGGTGCGCGTTTTGGCCCAAGACACCATAGTCGCCGTGCTTACCTCAGAGCAGAAGAAACAAATCGTCCGCCACCTAGAACTGCCCGAGGAATTTCCAGCACCAGTCGCTGCCGGAACTGAACTGGGCGAGCTGCGAGTCTCGCTGGGGGACAGCCTACTGGCCGTGGTGCCCATCCATGCTGAAAAGAGCATCGACCGCATGGGGCTGTGGGACAAGCTAATGACGTATTTTTAAGTGCGCTATTTGTGGTACCGCCCGCCGCTTAAAATATCAAAGGACCGATACAAGACTTCCAATAACAGCAGGCGCACTAGCTGGTGAGAAAAAGTCAGCGGCGACAGTGACCACCGTTCTTGTATTTGAGATTCTACCTCTGCTGGCATTCCCTCAGCCCCTCCTATTACCAACACGAAATGCGAGCGGCCTTGGTTCATCAGCCGCTGGAGCCGTTGCGCCAACTGCTCAGAAGTAAACGGTTTCCCTTCCACGTACAGCCCGACGACATACGTCCCTTTCAATAGCTGGTCCGGTAGGCTGCCCCGCGCTTTGCTTGGGCAGAGCGCGACCCGTGCCTGCCGCGAGAGCCGCTTGATGTACTCCTGCTCGGCGGCTACCAAGGCTGAGTTGCGGTGTTTCTCGTAGGAGACAATGCTGATCTGCATCGGCGCTATCGGCGCTAGTAGTGATCTGGCGCAATCGACAAGTCCCGGTTCGCCAGCGGCAAGGACACCCGCGCTCCGCCCTGCCGATGCGACTCGACGATCGCGAAAATTAGCTCTTGGCTGCGACAGGCGAGCGGCAGATTGCCTTGGGTATCGCCGTCCTCGTCGAGCGCCCGGACGATGTCCTCCATCCCGCGCAGCGTACCGCTCTCAATGATAGCCTCGGGCGCATCCACTCGGCGCAATTCTCCGTGCTCGTCTTTCTTGCGCAGGCTATAGCCCATCCCATTGCTGAGGGTCCGTAGCGTGCCTTCAGTGCCGCTGATTTCAAATTCCCAGCCGGGCGCACCTACCAGATAGGCGTGGATCTCGTTTTTGAACTTTACGTATCCATTGCTCATCTGCGGATCTATGGTCAGTCGGTCGCCCTCCCAATCTGCGGCCTCGGCCTGTACCGTCCCTTGGGCGAATTCTGCCTCCGAGTCCAGTGCGAAAAAGAGCATCATATCGGCCGTGTGCGTATGCCCCCATTGCGCCACGCTGATCCCGCAGTTTGCCACGACCGCCTGCACCTCGCCAATCTCACCGCGCTCGATCATGGTGCGCGCATTGCGGTAAAGTGCGGCGTAACGCCGCTGCGTACCGTAGTTGAATTTGACGCCCCGCGGCATACAGGTTTGCAGCATGGCGTCCATCTCGTACACGGCGTTGCACAGCGACTTCTCGCAGTAGATGCCTTTGACGCCAGTTTCGGCAGCAAAGATCACCTGCTCGGCGTGCGGCCCCGGCCGGGTGGCAATGCTGACCACGTCGAGGTTTTCACGCTCGATCATTTCCTTGTAGTCGGCATAGGATCGCTGGGCACCGTAGCGGTCGCGGACGCGTTCGGCCTTCTCCGCGATCGGGTCGCAGACAGCGACCAATTCCATGCGCTTGCAGGCGACTATGGCGGCCGCGTGCGAATACGGCAGATAGAGCCGGGCATTGGGGCGGCCTTTGACTTCGTCGTCAATAGTGGCACCCATGCGCCCGCAGCCGATCAGTCCAACTCGGTAGGTAGAGGGCATTTTGCGCTCCTTTCCGCGCAACCTTGACGCAGCTTGTACGCTGGGATATATTATTGGCCCGTTTGTAATTAGGCAACACGAGGGCGATTAGCTCAGCTGGCTAGAGCGCCTGCTTGACATGCAGGAGGTCACTAGTTCAAGTCTAGTATCGCCCACCATCTTTTAAGCCCCTGACTTTTCAGGGGCTTTCTTCTTATCCCCTTATTTTTGTTCTTTAGCGCTCGGTGGAATTGGTGCTGGAGAATCTGCGCTTGGCCAAGGAGCGCTATTGGGTGGGTAAAGTAGACGGCGATCAGGTTGCCCAAGGCATCCACCCGCATTTCGTCCCGCACAATCCCCGGCCGGAAAACCCCGTGCGTACGCCTAACCCTTTGATCGGCTTGGATACTCCTTATCATCAGGGCTTGACAAGCCTGAAGGACGCGAAAAATCGCTCGATATCTGCGGGATCATCAAATGCGTACGGTGCTCCGACCACCATCAAGCTGTAGAGCCGCTGGTCAACTTGTAGGCTCTGCATTCGCAACAGGCTTTGGTCCGCAGCTTGTATTTGCGTCTGCCAAGCGGGGTACCCGTCCATCTCAACAGCGACCTCCGACAGGATCGTTCCCTGCACCTTCTGCAAGATGGCATCTCGGCGCGCCGCGATCGCACTATCGGCTTGGATGGCCCCGGGCACATCTCCGTAGGCAACGGCGTATTGCACGTCGGCGCGCTCGAACATCAGGTACTGGAACTCTACCTCGCCAAAGGACAACGGCTCGCGCAGATTGCGCAGATTGGGCCGACCGGCCGTCTGCACTGCGAAAGCCCCCGGCTCATGGAGCCGCTCCTCCCATTCCAGATCGCCGCGCACCCAATTGACGACATTGTAGGCGACAATAGCGCCTAGGACGACGAAGAACAACTTGACGGACAATAGGTCCGTTTTGGTCTTAGGCTCTCGGCCCATTTTGGCTCAGGCCAGCCCTAACTTCTCTTCGGCGCTGTCTGCGGGGATATAGCCCAAGACTTGGCGCGGATGCTCTATATCGACCCAGCGCCAGCGATTGTTGGACACTCCATAAAAAATATCGAAGCGCAAGTCCTCGGGTGCTTCGATGGCGCGCTGCACGAGCTGAACCACGTCGCGCTGGCTGCACCAGATGGCCCCGCCCCGCTCGTCGCGCGGATGGTCCTCAGCATTGACCCAGCCAATGCGCAGACAAGGTACCGACATATTGTGCACGTCGGCGTAGTAGCGCGCTAGGGCTTCGCCCCAGATCTTGGTCGCAGGATAAAGGCCAGTAGGCCGATGCGGCCACTCGTGCGTCACGGCCTGTATATGACCAGCATCGACCGAGTCGAAACGCCCTTCGGAGATGGCCTTATACGGGTCCTCCTGCTGGTAGCCCCAAGAAACCATGATCGAACTGGCGAAGACCACGCGCCTGACGCCAGCGCGACACGCAGCCTCCAGCACATTGCGCGGCCCAACGATATTGCTGCCGAGCAGACTCTCCCAACTAGCGTCTGGCCGCGGATCGGCTGCCAGTTGCACGACTACGTCCATGCCTGCAACGGCCCTGGCTATCGCGTTGTAGTCGGTCAGATCTGCAAGGATGAATTTCTCCTCGGGAACTCCCAACGCTGCGTCCTTGGGCGTCCGCTCCGAAAGCTGGGACCGCCGCGCCAGACCATAGAGATCATAGCGGTCGGGTTGGGTGTGCAAATGCCGATACACGGCCCCGGCGATCAATCCGCAGACGCCGGTAATTAAGACTTTCTTGGGGGCCATTGCTCTGGTTCTCCTCTGGTGTGTTCGATTATAGCAATGTCGCGCAGGGCGCGGTAGCGCTGGGCGCAATCCATGCCGTAGCCAACGACGAACGCGTCTTCAATTTCAAAACCACAGTAATCTATCAGCACTGGAAAATTCCTGCGGACGCGTTTATTCAGTAGCGTACATGTTCTGAGTGAAAGGGGTTGCTGCGACTTTATCTTGGCCAGCACAAAATCTAGGGATCGGCCTCTATCGACGATGCCATCGACGATTAATACGTCCCGTCCGGCCACTGCGACGCCGAGGTCCTTGGTCAACTTGATCTGCCCGGTACTGTCCGTGCCTTGATAGCTCGAAACACCGATGAAGTCGTAGTCCAACCGCGCCAACAGTTCCTCGGGCAAGCGATCTATCAGGGCCATCATAAACTGCACTGCTCCGTTGAGGAGGCCGACAAATAAGGGAGACGACCTAGCGTAGTCAACGGCCAGTTCCTGGGCCAACTCGCCGATGCGCCGTTCTACTTGCTGGCGCTCGAGCAACACTTCTAAGGCAGGGGCTTCCAACGGACTGCGGGGCATGCCTTTGATTATATGGCATGGGCTGTTTTTTGCAAACAAAAGGCACCGAAGCAAAAACTCCGATGCCCATGTTGGCCCGTCCTGTGTTGCGGCCTGATCAGGCGGCTTGACGGGTGTTGTGCGGTATTTCCGGCTCCCGACCTAAGAGCACCTCAGCGGGGATGCTCGGTTGCTCAGGCACCTTTAGGGCGGTAGCTGCAACCAAGGCACTCAGTTCGTCGGCACAGGACACATCCAACTCGCCGCGCAGATAAGCAGCGTCGATGTGCTCGCACAACAACTCCAAGTCGGCCCAAGAACGGGCTTGCCCAATGCGCACCTGCAAGGATATGGCCGCGGGGCTTAGTATGGTAGTCTGCATGATTCACCTCCTTGGGGGAGTTAAGGAAGGAGTACGCGCGGGTGCGAGGCACTATAGTCGCCTTGGCGTGGGGTCTCCTGAGCGGCCTTGGCACCTCGACCCGCGAGAGCGCAGAGGCTAGGCCAGTTCGGCCTCTGCTTCTTTTAGTTCGGGCATTTCTGCGATCTTCACGTTGAGGGCTTGGCGCACTTGGGTCTCTAAGCGCGTACGGACCTCGTGGTGGTCGCGGAGGAAGATGCGCGCGTTCTCGCGCCCTTGGCCCAACCGCTCGTCGCCATAGGAAAACCAAGTGCCGCTTTTGGCGACAAAACCGCTGTTGACGCCCAAGTCGAGCAGATCGGCCTCGCGTGATATGCCTACATCGTCGCCGCGGAACATGATGTCGAACTCGGCCTCGCGGAAGGGCGGGGCGACCTTGTTCTTGACGACTTTGACCCGGGTGCGACGACCGATGACCTCATCGCCGTCCTTGATCGAGCCAATCCCGCGGATGTCGAGGCGAACCGAGGAATAGAAGTTTAGGGCACGACCGCCGGTAGTGGTCTCGGGGCTGCCGAACATCACGCCGATCTTCATCCGCAACTGGTTGATAAAGATCACCGTGGTCCCCGACTTCTGCGACGAGCCAGTGAGCTTGCGCAGGGCTTGGGACATCAGCCGAGCTTGTAATCCTACGTGGGAGTCGCCCATATCGCCTTCGAGCTCGGCCCTAGGCACCAGCGCTGCGACCGAATCGATCACCACGAGGTCGAGGGCACCGCTACGCACCAGCGTATCCGTGATCTCTAGGGCTTCTTCGCCCGAATCCGGCTGCGAGACGAGCAAGTTGTCGATATCGACGCCCAGCCGACGGGCAAAATTGACGTCGAGCGCGTGCTCGGCGTCGATGAAAGCCGCCGTGCCGGTCTTTTGTGCCTGTGAGACGATGTGCAGTGCCAGCATGGTTTTCCCTGCGGCTTCAGGCCCGAAAAGCTCAACGACCCGACCTTTGGGCACCCCGCCGACCCCGAGGGCCGCGTCTAGCGAAATGGCTCCGGTGGAAATGACATCGACGTCCATTGCCGCCGCCTCGCCCAACCGCATGATGGCCCCCTTGCCAAACTGTCGTTCGATCTGGGCGAGTGCTAAGCCGACCGCCTTGTCCTTGTCTTTGACTAAAGGCTTGCCGTTGGCACTGCTCCTGCTTTTGCCCGCTACCATGATTTCCTCCTCGCGTGTTCCGTGAGAAATGTTTATTGCGCCACTACTTGAACGACCTGAACAAAAAAATAGTGAATCAATGTTCAGGTGTCAAGTATTTTTTAATTGAAGCAGATTAAACTGCTCTAGCTACTTATAACAAATGCCGTGCCAAGCGGCAAAAATACGCGCAATTTATTGTTTAATAAGGTGTTAGGAAAAGGACAAGAAGTGTGCTAAAAGCGAAAACTGGCAACTACGCGAAACAGTACTGTAAAGAAAAGGGACTAGCTTGAGCCAAAGGCGAGCGCTTCGGCGGCCTCCATACCCCCCACCCCGACCACTTCCATCTCTGCCGGTCGCTTCCACCCCTGTAAGTTGCTACGCGCCACCAAACATCGCTCAAAACCCAAACTCCGAGCCTCAGCCACCCGCCGGTCAATCTGGTTTACCGGCCGGATCTCTCCCCCCAACCCAATCTCGCCAATGGCCACGGTCTGTGCGTCAATGGGCTTGTTGCGGAAGCTCGAGACCACTGCCAACCCCACCCCCATATCCACCGACGGCTCGTCGAGGCGAATGCCCCCTACTACGTTGACGAAAATGTCCTCGCTCGACAGATCATGGCCGCAGCGCTTTTCGAGTACCGCGATAATAATCGAGAGCCGCTTGGCGTCGATGCCAGTGGCAACCCGTTGCGGATAACCAAAACTAGAGCGCGAGACGAGAGCCTGAATTTCGATTAAGAGCGGCCGCGTACCCTCCATGCTACAGACGATGGCCGAACCCGAAACGCCCTCGGCGCGCTCGGCCAGCAGAATTTTGGAGGGATTGGCGACCTCGATTAGCCCTTGGTCCCGCATCTCAAAAATCCCAATCTCGTTAGTCGAACCAAAGCGGTTTTTGGCGGCGCGCAGGATGCGGAAGTGGTGGTGCCGCTCGCCCTCTAAATAGAGCACAGTATCGACTAAGTGCTCCAGCACTCGCGGCCCGGCGACCGTGCCCTCTTTGGTCACGTGCCCGACCAAAAACGTGGGAATACCGCTCTCTTTGGCCAAATAGACCAGCCGCGCCGCGCACTCGCGCACTTGAGTTACGCTGCCGGGTGCGCTCTCTAACTCGGGCATGTAAATGGTCTGGATCGAGTCGATGATGATGGCCAGTGGACTCGCGGCTTGCAACTGGTCGAGAATGGCCGCAAGGCTAGTTTCCGCCATTACGTGCAGACTTTCACACAATGCCCCCAAGCGCCCGGCGCGCAGGCGGATCTGTGCGGCCGACTCCTCAGCGGAAATGTATGCAATGCGAACATCAGAGGCCGCTAGCTGTCCAGCCATCTGCAACAGGAGCGTCGATTTGCCAATGCCGGGGTCGCCGCCAACTAAGACGACTGAACCGGGCATGATGCCGCCACCCAAAACCCGGTCGAACTCGGAGATGCCGACTTGCAGCCGCTCGTGATCTTGGTCGTCAACTTGAGTAATGGGTTGCAATTGGGAACGCGGCGAAACCGTTAGATGTTCACGCCTACTGTCAGGTGCTTGCGGCCGCTCTTCGACGCAGGTGTTCCACTCGCCGCAGGCCACACAGCGGCCAAACCAACGCGCGGCACTGTGGCCGCAGGACTGGCAGACGTAAGCGGAACGGTTCTTTTTGGCCATGCTTCAAGCCACACGCACGACGACAAATCGGGGGATTTGGTTTAAGTCCGGTCTTATCTGAACCTCAGTCAAGCCGGCAGACCGCGCAAGCAGGTCCTCCACGGCCGCGCTTTGGCCGTCTCCCACTTCTAGCAGTAGATGGCCTCCGGGACGAATAAAGTCTGCTGCCTCCTCTGCAATTCGGCGGAAATATGCCAACCCGTCTTCGCCTCCATCCAACGCGAGATGCGGCTCGTAGTCGCGAACTTCCGGTGCCAGTTGCGCCAAATCGCTGCGGCGCACGTACGGCGGGTTAGCCGCGACGAGGTCAAAAGGTTCGATGCCACGGAGGGGCGCGAACAGATCGCCGCAGTGCCACTCGATGCGCCCGGCCAGCCCGTAGCGCTGGCCGTTGGCCTTGGCCACTTCTAAAGCATCAGCCGATACGTCAGCCGCTATCACTTCGACCGCTGCCGCTTCTCGAGCCAGCGACAAGGCGACCGCGCCTGAGCCGCAACACAAGTCGAGGACCCGACCACCCTCGGGCAAAAGCTCCAAGGCCACATTGACGAGCACTTCGGTTTCGGGGCGCGGGATCAAAACCGCGGGCGTCACGGTTAGCTCTAGATGGCGAAAGGCAGCCACGCCCGTGATGTACTGCACGGGCACGCGCCGCAACCGCTGACGCACATATTCTCGGTAGCGATCCACTTCGCTGCGATGCAAGGGGCGTTCAAATTGCAGATAGAGATCGAGGCGGTTGACGCCGAGCACTGCGGCGAGCAGCAACTCGGCTTGCAAGCGGGCGTTTTCCAACCCCTTTGACGCAAAGAACCGACTCGTGTTTTCGAGGATGTCGAGCAGCCGCCAAGAGCGTCCACTCATCGGTCTGCCGCCAGCGCGTCTTGCTGGGATGCGAGGGCCAGTTGCTCGACAAACTGTTCAAAATCGCCATCGAGAATTTCCTCCAGACGATAGAGGGACAAGCCAATGCGGTGATCGGTGACCCGGCCTTGTGGGAAGTTGTAGGTGCGAATTTTCGCGCTGCGGTCGCCGGAGCCGATCTGGCCAGCGCGGGCGGCGTCGCGCTCGGCCTTGCGCTCGGCCTGCAATTTGTCGTAGAGCCGGGCGCGCAGGACTTTCAATGCCTTGTTCTTGTTTTTTAGCTGCGACTTCTCGTCTTGGCAGGAGACGACAATACCCGTTGGGGCATGGGTGATTTTCACGGCCGAATCCGTGGTGTTGACGCTCTGGCCACCTGGCCCGCTGGAGCGGTACACTTCGATTTTCAAATCGTCGGGGGCAATCTCTACCTCTACCTCCTCGGCCTCGGGTAGAACCGCGACCGAAGCCGCCGATGTGTGAATTCGGCCCGAGGCCTCGGTTTTGGGAACCCGCTGCACTCGGTGGACCCCGCTCTCGAACTTGAGCTGACCGAAGGCGTCCGCACCCGAGACCACGAATACTACCTCCTTAAAGCCGCCGGCTGGATTGTGGCTGGACGAAAGCTCCTCGGTTTTCAAACCCTTGCGCTCAGCAAAGCGATGGTACATGCGGTACAGGTCGCTGGCGAAGAGCCCGGCTTCGTCGCCACCGGTGCCGGCGCGAATCTCGACAATGGCATTGCGGCTGTCGTTGGGGTCTTTGGGAATCAGCAGCACTTTGAGTGTTTCTTCTAGTTGCCCTACTTTTCCTTTCAGTTGGTCTCGCTCAGCCGCAGCCAATTCGACTAGCTCTGCATCGCTGCCATCGGCGATGATCTCCTCGGCCTCTGTGAGCTGTTCCAGCACGGCGCGGTACTGGCCCGCTAAATTCACCATTTCTTGCAAGTCGCCCATTTCCCGCGCCAACTTCTGGTACTGAGTCGGGTTTTGGCTGGTGGCCTGATCGGCCATAAGCGCGCTTAGCTCCTCGTAGCGCAGTTCGTATTCGTTCAATTTATCTAACACGATGGATTGGCCCCGACTTCTTCATTTAGGGCGCGGCGCAGCGCATATAGAGCGACTTCTAACTGGTCGTCGTCCGGCTCGAGTGTCGTAATCCGCTACAACCACAGCCCTAGGAGATCTTGCGTGAGTTGTTCTCGATTCATGGACTCGCGTACACGAAAAAGGCGATATGAGCACCCTCGGGAGGGCGTCCTATCACCTTTCGCACAGCATGGGTTGCTAGGCTTGCGCGCTTTTACCGTAGCGGCGATTGAACTGGTCGATGCGCCCGCCGCGATCCATGATCTGCTGGCGCTTACCGGTGTAGAAAGGATGCGACGCCGAACTGATTTCGACCCGGATTACCGGATAGGAATTCCCGTCTTCCCACTCCATCGTCTCTTCGGACTTCATCGTAGAACGCGACAGTATCTTGTAGTCACAGCTAGTGTCGAGAAAGATAACCGTTTGATACTCGGGATGGATGTTTTTTTGCACCTTTACACTCCTCTGCTTTCTGGGATTGAAATTCGGCGGTCAGGTCAATAAAAATAGAGGCTTGAGACTCAAAAGACAAGGTAACTAGTCATTCATGGCCTTGAGGAATTCCTCGTTGGATTCCGTGCCCTGCATGCGCTCTTGGAGGAACTCCATACCCTCAACGACACCCATCTGATTGAGTATGCGACGCAGGACCCACGAGCGGTTCAATTCAAACTCCGTCAGCAGCAACTCTTCCTTGCGAGTGCTCGTTGCCGTCACATCAATGGCCGGATAGACGCGGCGGTTGCTCAGTCGGCGGTCTAGCTGCACCTGCATATTACCCGTGCCTTTGAACTCTTCAAAGATCACTTCGTCCATGCGGCTCCCGGTCTCTACTAGGGCCGTAGCGACAATCGTCAGGCTGCCGCCTTCTTCGAGATTGCGGGCGGCAGCAAAAAAGCGGCGCGGCCACTGCAAAGCTGTCGAGTCAACGCCACCGGTAAGGATCCGTCCCGAGTGCGGCGTCACTGTATTGTAGGCCCGTGCCAAGCGCGTGATGCTATCGAGCAGAATGACCACATCCCGCTTGTGCTCGACTAGACGCCGAGCCTTCTCGATCACCATATCCGCCACCTGCACATGCC
This sequence comes from Candidatus Latescibacterota bacterium, assembly GCA_965116045.1. GTDB lineage: Bacteria > Latescibacterota > UBA2968 > UBA8231 > UBA8231. The sequence continues at coordinate 1,995,273 of OZ220478.1, forward strand.
GCGTAGCCGACTCATCAAAGGTCGAGCTAACGACTTCGCCCTGCACCGAACGCAGCATATCGGTAACTTCCTCGGGGCGCTCGTCAATGAGTAAGACGATGAGAACCGCTTCGGGATGATTGGTTGTGATGGCGTTGGCAACCTTTTGCAACAGCATGGTTTTGCCTGTGAAGGGTGGCGCGACGATTAAGCCGCGCTGCCCTTTGCCGATGGGCGAGAGCAAGTCTAGAATCCGCGTCGTCATGTCCTTGGGATTGTGCTCTAACTCGAAGCGATCCGTGGGATGCAAGGCCGTCAGATTTTCGAAGATCGTCTTCTTCTTGGTGACTTCTGGATCGTCGAAGTTGATTGCCTCGACTCTCAGCAGCGCAAAGTACTTCTCGTCGTTTTTCGGCGGGCGGATCTGGCCGGAAATCGTGTCGCCCGTGCGCAGGCTAAACCGCTTAATCTGCGAATGAGAAACGTAAATGTCGTCGGGCCCGGGTAAGTAGTTATAGCTCGGCGAGCGAAGAAAGCCGAACCCCTCATCCAGCACCTCCAAAGTACCTTGGGCAAAGATCAGCCCACTGCGCTCGGTTTGGTGCTTGAGGATAGAGAAGATCAGTTCCTGCTTGCGCAAAGAGGTGCAATCTACAACCTCCAACTTCTTGGCCAACTCTTGGAGATCCAAGATGTTCATCCGCTGGAGTTCGACAATATTCATTTTCTGCGTTCTATTGAGGGGGGGCATCTCTTCTTTGCAACCTTTCTTGCGGCTAGAGTGCAGGAACACAAAGGGAATATTCGATTGCGCTACGGCACTGTAAGCACCTAGCGCTGTTACGAGGCTTGGAGTACATGCGGTAGTACTGCTAAAACACTAAAAACCTGACCTAAAGGTATGTCGTACCTTGGCAAAATTCTTTAAAAACTACAGGAAATATATCGCGGAGAGTTGAATTTCAAGCGGAATAAACCGCTGAGGTATTTAATTTGAAAGGAAAGATGCGCAAGAGATTAAAGGATAAAAATAATATCTTTTTTTGTCAAGGAGTGCTATAAAAAGATCAGGACGCCCGCTCGTCGAGCGGGCGTCCTATATCTACAACTTGCAACTTCTCGTGCCCTTATTGATCAACACCAACAGCCATCGCCATCCGAGCTACATCTTCATTGGAAGCAAAAGGGGCGACAACGCCCGTTTCGTTGTCGCCGTCAAAGGCTCTTACGTCATAGACATAGGAGGCCCCATCCACGACGTCATTATCGACGAATTCGGAGATGCCTGGCCCCAGCGTGGCAACCAGCATTTCGCTGCCCTGTTCCTGAGTTACGGCCTTGCCGAAATCATCGGCGAATCGCAGAAAATCATCGACATCAATTTGGCCATTGGGCACTATGTCGAAGAACAACTCAAAATCCCCATCAGCGTCAGAAGAGCCAAAGCGATCAGCTAAGAGGAAGAAGTCGTCGAAGTCAACCTTATACCCCTCGCGCGTGAACCAGCCGAGTACTATCTCGCCGCTATCGTCCACGGGTGAGAAATAATCCGTGCGATACACGCGATAACCGTGTACGTCGCCCGTAGGCACCACTTGGTCCCCAAAGGTCGTAAACGAACGAGCATCATCTGCCGATAGCGTCCAAGAAAGCGACACAGATGGAGCATCACTGGCTGTGGCTTGTAGGTTAGTCACAGGTGCAGGAGGAATATTATCGACGGAAGCTACGAACTCAGAGGTAGTCAACTGAGCGGCCGCGGGAGCAGCGCAAAAAGCAGCTAGTGCGACGATGCGAATATACCCTTTCATCGAATTATACTCCTTGTGAAAAGATGAAATACACAGCCATATTGCGGCCGGCACTAATACAACTTGGCACCGAGGTTATCGGCCCAAAGAAAAAAGTCATCAAGGTTAACCATGCCATTGCCATCGATATCTGTAGATGGATCGAATTCGGCTTGCCCGAAGTTAGTTTGAAAAATGCCGTAGTCTAAAAGGTCAACATCACCATCGTAGTCAAAGTCGCCAAGGAGCAACATGTTCCTGACTTCGGCAGACTCGATAGGAGCACTCTCGTTGCCGCTTTCATCGACAACCGAGACCATATAGAAATACCGTTTGCTTCCCGCGCTCACGTCAATCGAGGCATCAACCAAGGACGTCACGCCAGCACCAACGGTGCCGACTATTGCCAATCTATCGGTTCCATCGGCGAGACGACGCCACACATTGTAACCAGCCACATCGTTGACGTTGGCAAAGGTGCCGCCCGTCGTAAAATCGCTACTCGTCGGGACTTGGCGCACAGCATCGTCAACAGACAAACTCCAAGAGACGGTGATGCTCCTTCCACCTTCGTTGAACCCAGCTTGTACTCCATCAACCGGGCTAGGTGCAAGGTCGTCGGTATCCGCTACTGACTCAGAAACCGTCACCTGTGCTGCCGCCGGACTCGCGCCCAGAAAAACGCCGAGTCCCAACAAGGCCAGACTCGCGATAGCTCCCTTTATGCCTTTCGACATATCTGATTCCTCCTCTGAATGCTCAATGGGTCAAATGTTCTGATTTAGCCCCAGCATAGGCCATGAATAAGCGTTTTTATTAAAATACCAACAGTTCGCTATAAACTCAAGGAATTAACGCAAACTAGCGTCGCTAAGACTTTCTTGACCTAGTTAATAGGCCGCCATATTTTGCTCAATGGTGCTGTTAATATAGAGAAAAAAACCCCTGCTAGCAATGCCACGCAACTATGAAGCTGAAGCCATTCGCGACCGCATCCGCGAGGCTACCGACATCGTCGATTTAGTCTCCGAACACGTCCAACTCACTAGGAGAGGCCGCAATTTTTTGGGTCTCTGCCCATTTCACGAAGAGAAGACTCCTTCCTTCAGCGTCAACCCCGACCGCCAATTCTATCACTGCTTCGGTTGTGGTGCCGGCGGCGATGTCTTCAAGTTCGTCCAAGAGATTGACCGCGTTACTTTTGTCGAAGCGGTCAAATTCCTCGCCGATCGCGCCGGTATCGCCCTGCCCGAGCGTTCGGGGACGTCGCGCAAGGAAGCCGAAGCCGCTGATGAACTCTACCGAGCCAACGACCTAGCGCAAAAGTACTTTCACCATCTGCTGCTCAACGACGATGTTGGTGCTAATGCTCGCACGTATTTGCAGGCACGTCGCCTCACGGACGAAACCATCACCCGCTTCGGCTTGGGCTACGCGCCGCCGGAGTGGGACGCCTTGCTCAAAGTAGCCGGTCGCCGAGGCTTGAGTCCCCAAATTTTGGAGCGAGCCGGATTGGCTCTACAAAGTTCTAGAAGCAACAATCACTATGACCGCTTTCGCGACCGAGTCACTTTTCCTATTGCCAATCTCTCGGATCGGACCATCGCCTTTGGTGCCCGCGCCCTCCAGCCCGACCAAGAGCCTAAATACTTAAACTCGCCCGAAACGGCCATCTACCACAAGGGCCGGGTGCTCTATGGCTTATCCATTTCCCGCGATGCCATACGCCGCCAAGATGCGGTACTAGTCGTCGAGGGCTACATGGATCTCATCAGTCTAGCCCAGGCTGGCATCCAGCACGTAGTCGCTACCTCCGGCACAGCCCTGACCGAGGACCACTGCCGCCTGCTGGCTCGTTTTGCCCACCAAGTGGTGCTGCTGTTCGATGGCGACGCGGCTGGCTCCGCGGCTGCCATGCGTGGCCTAACAGTACTCTTGGGGACCGGCCTACCTAGTCTAGCGGCACTCTTGAGCAAAGGCCTAGACGTCCGCTTCGTTTCGTTACCCCCTGAGCACGATCCCGACAGCTTCGTACAAGAGCACGGCCCGGACGCGCTACTTAAACGAGCCGAAAATGCTCAGTCGGTTCTCGATTTCTACCTCGAACAACTTGCCCAACAGCACGACCTATCCAGTTTCGAAGGCAGGAGTAGTGCCGTAGAAACGTTCAAACCGCTCATAGCTAAGCTGAACAAACCCGAAGATCTGGTCTTCCGCGATCTGTTGCTGAGAAACGTCGCCCAGTGCCTCCCGGTTGACGAAAAATTCCTGCGGGACAAGCTACAGGCCTCCATGCGCCCTCCCCAGCGACCACGCAATATAGCTGCCGAGCCGCCCCCAACAGCCACGCCCGAACCACCGCGCCACGAGCTCGAATTCGTAGGGCTGTTGCTCAACTTCCCGCAATTCATACCCCAAACTGTCCGGGAATTCGCCCCCGACTCGCTGACCGACGCCCGCACTCAAGCCCTGTGTCGTACCCTCCTCGACCACCATGCTCACGGCAAAGCCATCGACCTTGGCACGATCATCAGTGAGCTGCAAGACGACGCACTCATACGCCTAATCGCTCAATGCGCGGCCCAAGGTTTCGATGAGGAACAAGTCGAACGACAATGGCGCGACTATCTGTTTTACTTTCAGAAAAATGCGCTGCAAAAGCGCATCGCCGACGCACGCCAAGCTCTCGCTGCGGCATCCGACGACAGCGAAATTGCGCGCATCAGCGCCAAACTGGTCGCGCTCAACCAAGAGCGCCAAGCGGTCGCAGCCCAACAAAGCTCTTGACCTGCTCGGGAAAAATCCTAGCTTTTTAGCTAACTTAACATGGGCCTATAGCTCAGTTGGTTAGAGCAGCGGACTCATAATCCGTCGGTCGTAGGTTCGAGTCCTACTGGGCCCACCATCACTTTTTCTACACGCACGGTTACGAGGATTGGGATCCCAATTTTTGTAGCCGTTTTTTCTTATGCAGAGCGTTATAGCCATCCTGCTATGGGCCACAGCCGTCTGGGGGCAGGGCGACGCCGACGTAGATCGCGGGGATTCGCGTTTTATGGCGACGGTGTTGGCCCGCCTCGCCCAACGGGCCGATCCCATTGCCAACATCTATCTGAACCAAGCCCGCGTCGAGGGCCTTAGTTCCTTGTTGGGGCAACCGATGAGCGCGGGCAAGCGGCTGAACATGCGCCTGCGTATTGCCCAAGAGCGGGTGCGGGCCGGGGATTTGCGCACCGGCATCGCAGAGATGCAAAGCGTACTAGCAGCCGTAGAGTCCGGGCAGGTGCCGGCGACCGAGGGTTTCGTCTATATGCTGCACGACCAACTCGCCATCGCCTATCTGCGCCTTGGTGAGCAAGAAAACTGCCTGCTTAACCACACCACGGATTCCTGCTTGCTGCCGATCCGCGGCGACGGCATCCACCGCTTGCAGGAAGGCTCCCGCCGCGCCATTGAGCACTACACCACAAACTTGAACAAGCGCCCAAGCGATTTGGGAACGCGCTGGCTGTTGAACTTGGCGTACATGACCTTGGGTGAATACCCGGAAGGGGTGCCCGAACCCTGGCGCATTCCCCCGCACGTATTCGATGGACACAGCGGCGAGATCCAACGCTTCCGCGACGTGGCACCGGCGGTCGGAGTCGCGGCTGTGGGCCTAGCGGGCAGTAGCGCGGTCGAGGACTTCAACGGCGACGGTCTGCTAGACATTGCGGTTTCTTCGTGGGGGCTGCGCGATCCACTGCGCTACTTCCACAACGACGGCGATGGCACCTTTACCGAGGCTACGACAGCGGCCGGGCTGGCCGGGCAAATCGGGGGGATCAACCTCGAACAGGCCGACTACGACAACGACGGCGATGTCGATCTGCTCGTTTTGCGCGGCGCTTGGATGGGGGAAGAGGGCCGCATGCCCAACTCTCTGTTGCGAAACAATGGCGACGCCACCTTTGTGGACGTGACGCGGCGCACTGGCTTGTTCTCCTTGCACCCGACCCACGCAGCAGCCTTTGCCGACTACGACAACGACGGCTGGTTGGATCTGTTCGTCGGCAATGAGTCCGGCAAGCAGCCCCATCCATGCCAGTTGTTTCGCAATCGAGGGGACGGCGCGTTTGTCGATGTGGCTCCCGCAGTCGGCGTCGCTCACCTGGGCTTTGTGAAGGGCGTCGCCTGGGGCGATATAGACAACGACGGCCTGATTGACCTATACGTATCTCAGTTCTACCGAGCAAATGTTCTCTACCGCAATCTCGGCGACCGCTTTGCCGCGGAGATCGTCGCTCCGGGGCCAAACGAGAGCTTTCCCACTTGGTTTTGGGACTACGACAACGACGGCTGGCTCGACTTGTTCGCCGGCGGCTACAACATGGACGACCTAGGAGACATGGCGCGCCCGTACCTCGGCGAGGAATTTGCCGCCGACCACGCCCAAGTGTATCGCAACAACGGCGACGCCACCTTCACCGAGGTGACCGAAGTACTGGGCAGCTTCGGCCAAGTCATCCTAGCTATGGGTGCCAACTACGGCGACTTAGACAACGATGGGTTCCCCGACTGCTACGTCGGCACTGGGCTCCCCGATCTGCGCTCCCTCACGCCCAATCGCATGTTGCGCAACGACGGTGGCGTACGGTTTTTGGACATCACCACCACCGGCGGCTTCGGCAACGTGCAGAAAGGGCACGGAGTGTCCTTTGCCGACTTTGACAACGATGGCGACCAAGACGTCTTCGAGGTCATGGGCGGTGCTTTTGAAGGTGACCTCTATCAGAACGTGCTCTACGAAAATCCCGGACACGGCAATCGCTGGCTACGGCTGTTTCCCCAAGGAGTGCAGTCGAACCGAGGTGCTATTGGCGGTCGCGTGCGCGTACGCGTCCGGCGACCCGACGGCAGCACCCGCGACATCCACCACCTCATCGGCTCGGGCGGCAGCTTTGGGGCCAATCCGCTCACGCCGCATCTCGGGCTGGGAGACGCCGTGGCAGTGGAGTTTGTGGAAATCACTTGGCCGGCGACCCATCAGACGCAACACTGGGCAGGACTAAAGCTCAACCGCGCGTACCGCCTGCGCGAGGATCACCCGTCGGCCACTGAAGTAGATCTACCGAAATTCCACTTTGCCGCGGGGCACAACGGACATTGACTCAGCAACCATGGGAGGCTAATTTAGAAAACGCTCTTGGGCGATTAGCTCAGTTGGTTAGAGCGCCGGTCTCACATACCGGAGGTCCGCAGTTCAAATCTGCGATTGCCCACCATCGCTAAAGGCCGTGCGAGGCGCATCCCAGCTTCCGCGGCTTTTTTAGTAGTAAAAAGGCACCTACCCGCAAGTAGGTGCCTTTTGTTCGACGATCCGCGCTATGGATATAGATGCTCTTTTACCAAGGCCCAAGACATCGGTAAAATGTTCGTTCCCATGACGGGTTCGGGCGCTTCTCCCCCTTCCGGGAGCAGGTACGCCGGAATGGATCCTGGCGTACCTCTTTCGCTCGCACCCGAATCCCAGCCGCTTTGTTCGGTTGCCGTTGCCCAGCTTTCGGGCTGGTCGCCGGGCTGGTCAAAGGCGATGCGCACCATGGCGCTTTTACTGGCCGCGTCGCCAGCGAAAGGGGATCCGCGGCCATCGTCGGCCACGTCGATGAGTTGGCCGCCAGCTTGCGGGTCGCCATCGTATAGCTGTAAGAGCAGCTTGGTATTAGGCAGCGAAACGGCGGGGTCAACGCGCTGAGGCTCGACGGCGAGGAGGGAGTTTTTGTGATCGGCAGCGTAGTTAGCGATGAGAAAAGCCTGTCCGGCGGGGATCACCGCAGCGTCGAGCACGAACATCACCTTGTCCTCGTCGCCGCTGCGGTAGGTCAAAGTCCAGCCGGCGAGATCGATCGCCTCAGCGCTGGCGTTGTAGAGTTCGACCCACTCGTCGGCATTAGATGCCGTACTACCCGACCACATCAACTCGGATATGACGACCGGGCCGGGTTGAGACGCAACAGGTGCGGCAAAAGCAAAAAAGATAAAGACAATAACAGGACGCATGGCAGCCTCCAGGTTGGGGTGATATGGCAATTTCCATGCGCTTAATGCAATATGCGTACCTAGATTTTCTATATTTTTATAACGTATTGTAAAATATACAGATAAAAAATTCACACTGAGCGCATTACCCGTGCTCAGTGCGTCTATTCGGCAACACTGCTGACACCTAGTCGATACAGGCGGCACGGGCTGTGAGTGCCGCGCACAGTTTCTGTTGCAAGCCGCCAAAACCGCCGTTGCTCATAAAAACCACCAAATCGCCTGAACGGGCTTCCGCAGTCAAAAAAGCGACCATTGATTCGACATCGGGTAGGTAGTGCGCTGGCTTGCCGGTGGCGCGGAGACGCGCCACTAAACGCTCGGGAGCAAAGGGCTCGTCGTCCCGGGCGCGTTCGGGACGGGGGACCGCGGTTGCGACGAACACGTCGGCCAAGGCAAATGCCTCGACGTAGCGATCCCCAAAGATAGCGCGGGCATTGGTCGCGCTGGCCGGTTCAAAAACCGCGATGAGCCTGCGTCCGGGATGGGACCGCCGCAGGCCCTCTAGGGTGTGGGCGACCGCAGTGGGATGATGGGCGAAGTCGTCAATGAGGAGAACATCGTCAATCAGGCCAATCTGCTCTTGTCGGCGCTTGACGCCGGCAAAGCTAGCCAGGGCCGTGCGTAGATTGTCGGCAGTTAGGCCAGCGTGAAAACCAGCAGCTAGGCCAGCGAGAGCATTGCAGACGTTGTAATCGCCGCTCAGGGGCAAGTCGAAAATCCCCACCGCTCTCCCCGCTCGACACAAGGTGAACCGCGTACCCTCGGCACTGGCTCGGAGGTCGGTGGCGCGCCAAAACGCGCCTTCTGCAAGGCCAAAGGTCTCCACCGGTGCCAGCGCGGCGGGGAGGAGTTCGGCGATATTGGGATCAGTGCCATTGGCTAGAATCAGGCCGTTTTGCGGCACCATGTTGACGAGTTGGCGGAAGGCTTTGGCGATTTCGGCAAGATTTTGGTAAATGTCGGCGTGGTCGAATTCAAGGTTGTTGACGATTAGTACTTCGGGTAGGTAATAGAAGAACTTCGCCCACTTGGCAAAGAAGGCACTGTCGTATTCGTCGCCCTCAACGATGAAATGCGCACCTTGGCCGAGCCGGTAGGAGCGGTCGAAGTTTTGCGGCACCCCGGCGACGAGAAAAGAAGGATCCAAATCGCAAGCGGTGAAGAGATGAGCGATGATTGCGGTAGTGGTGGTCTTGCCGTGGGTTCCGGTTACCACTACCGAGCACTTGCCGCGGATGAAGAAATCGCGCAGCACTTCCGCTAGCGACAGGTACGGAATTCGGCGCGAGAGTACGGCCTCGGCTTCTGGATTGCCACGCGAGATTGCATTGCCAATGACGACCAAATCCGGCGTCGGCACTAGGTGATCCGCCGAGAAGCCAGCCCGCACGTCAATCCCCAATTCCTCGAGCATGGTGCTCATCGGCGGATAGACGTGGCTGTCCGACCCGGTGACGCGATATCCTCGCTCGCGCAACATGCCGGCCAAAGATCCCATGGCCGTACCGCAAACGCCAATCAGGTGAATGTGGGAACCCGAGGGAAGCTGCATGTCCGTATATACCGTTGGGGCGATTCAGGTGTCAAGGGAAGCAGGCCGGTTTGTGCGCGGCAATCGGCGATTGTTTTATTTTTGGGCATTTGCTTGTAAGAGAGGCTATCATGGACCAAGACAAAGAAGCGGAAGTGGAAGAAGAGATTTTTCTGTCCCTCGTCATTCCCGTTTTTAACGAAGAGGAAAGTCTGCCTCATCTATGGGGCCAGATCGATAGCGCTCTGGCAACCGCGAAATGGTCTTGGGAGGCTATTTTCGTGGACGACGGGAGCACAGACGGCTCGTTTGCCGTCTTGGGCGAATTGGCCAAACAGCATCCGCAGGTGTGTGCCTTGCGCTTTCGCCGCAACTACCGCAAGGCCGCAGCCCTCGCCGCCGGTTTCAAACAGGCGCACGGCCAAATCATCGTCACCATGGACGCCGACCTGCAAGACGACCCCCGCGAAATTCCCCGGCTGCTGGCCGAACTCAATCGCGATTACGACTTGGTCTCAGGCTGGAAGGCCAAGCGCCGCGACCCTTTGAGTAAAACGCTCCCCTCCCGCTTGTTCAACTGGATCACCTCGCTGGTCTCCGGGGTGCGCCTGCGCGATTTCAACTGCGGCCTCAAAGCATATCGGCGCGAGGTGGCCGAAGATGCACTGCCGTACCTCTATGGAGAGTTATATCGGTTTTTGCCCGCCGTGGCCCACTGGATGGGCTATCGAGTCGGCGAGATTCCAGTGCAACACCACCCCCGCCGCTTCGGCCATTCCAAATTCGGCACCAAGCGATTGCTAAACGGATTTTTGGACCTGCTAACCGTGACCTTTGTCGTGCGCTTTATGACCACCCCCATGCACGTCTTCGGCAGTTTAGGGCTCGGCGCTACGCTATGCGGATCGGTCATCTGTGCCTACGTGGCCTTGCTGCGCTACGAACACGGCAACATCCAAAATCGCCATCCCCTACTCATGCTCGGCATCCTGCTGATCATCGTCGGCATTCAGTGTTTCTCCATCGGCTTTTTAGGAGACATGATCGCCAGTATGCACCAGCGCGGCGGCCGCACCCCGCGCATTGCCGAGCGCCTAAACGGGTGACAGTTCTTTTAGGGCCGCTAGCAACGCGGCGATCTCCGCATCCGTGCCCACCGAGATGCGCAGGCAATCGGCCAAGCGCGGCGGCGTAGCAAAGTAGCGCACCAAGATCCGGCGCTCCTTGAGTTGCGCGTAGAGTTCGGCCGCAGCGCAGCTAGCCCAGCGCTCGCCGAGCTTGGCGAGCACGAAGTTCGCCTGCGAATCCCACACGTAAAAACCCAACGCCCGCAGCCCAACACACAGGCGGGCGCGCGTTGCACAGACGCGGGCGGCGTTTGCGCGCATCGCGTCGAGATCTTCTAGGGCTGCCTCGGCGGCCACCAAGCTCAACCGATTGAGATTGTAGTGGTCTTTGACTTTCCACATCCCCTCGATTAGCGCGGCCGGGGCAAAGGCAAAACCAATCCGCATACCGGCGAGGGAAAAAGATTTGGACATGGTCCGCACGACAATAGCATTGGGATGTTGCTCGATGAGTTGAATGCAGCCGCCCTGCGAAAAATCGACATACGCTTCATCCACGACCAAGACGCCGTCGCCCTGTACACAGAGCGCGGCAACCTCGTCGTAGGGCACGAGGGTGCCCGAGGGCGCATTGGGATTGGCGAGAAAGGTGATACGGGCCCCGGGCACGGCTAGGTCCTCGGGCAGGGAGAAATCCTCGCCGAACTCGACCGGAACCGCCTCCGCTCCTTGAATGTCGATCAGCGGCTTGTAGTAGCCGTACGTGGGATGGGGATAGGCAATTTTGTCGCTTTCACCAGCGAAGCTACGGATGATGACGTTGAGCAGTTCGTCCGATCCGTTACCGACCATAACCTGTTGGGGAGCGATGGCGAATACTTCGCCCAGTTTGCGGCGCAAAGCCCAAGCGTCTGGATCGGGATAGAGGCGCAGATCAGCCGCGCAGGCATCGCGCAGCCGCGCTAACACTAAGGGGGAAGGCGGATAGGGGTTTTCGTTGGTATTGAGCTTGATATAACCCTGTTCGCGGGGCTGTTCCCCAGGGACATACCCTCGCAGACGAGCGATATTGGGGCGGAACAGATTCGACACGATTAACTATTTACAGGCTCATCCACGCGCAGAACTTCCAAAACGCTCTCGATGTGCTCAATTTGGTCTATAATCTGGCGCAGTTGCTGATTGTCAACGACGTCGATCCGGAAGTCTTGTTCGGCGATTTGGCCATGGGTGCGGGTAGTTAATTCGGGCATGTTGACGCCAGCGTCCTTGATAACATTCGAGATGTCCGCCACCAAGCCTATGCGGTCCGAACTACGGGTGAGTAGCTGCACGGTAAAGGTCGGTTTGAGCCGGGCTATTCGGCTGATAACCTTGCCGATTGACAGGTCCCCGTTGCCGAGGGCCGCGTAGAGTTGCTCGGCGGTCCTGAGCCCAAACTTCTTAGCCACGGCATCGAGGTCGGGTGGGTCGGCCATCCGATAGGGCTTTAGTCCTCGGTCGAGTTCCTCCTTGCCCAAGCGCACATTGTGGTCGTATTCCTCTTCCCGTAGCCAGCGGCGGATGGCTTGACGGGCCTTGGCGGTCTTGACTTGGTCCAGCCAAGCGAGTTGAGGTTTTTGCTTGGGTCCCGTGACGATCTCCACGGTTTCGCCGCCGTTCAAAGTCGCACTTAGCGATACGACTCGATCGTTCACTTTGGCTGTCTCGCATTGTATTCCGATGTCGGTGTGGACGGCAAAGGCGAAGTCAATCGGCGTGGCTCCCTTGGGCAACTTGTGTTGGTCGCCTCTGGGAGTGAAGACGGATATCTCGTCTGGAGACGCGAGATCGGTCTTCAGGTTTTCCTTGAATTCGACCGGGTTCCCAGTCCAGTCAATGGATGGATGCAACCGAATCGTGTCGCCGGGATCCGTGTCGTTGAGTTTGTAGCGCGAGTGGGCGGCAATGCCGATTTCAGCCGTGTGGTGCATTTCCGCGGTGCGAATTTGTACTTCGACATATTCGTCTTTGGGACCGAACACCGACGTGTGTAGCGACTGGTACATGTTGCTCTTGGGTGTCGATATATAGTCTTTGAAGCGCCCGGGAATAGCTCTGTAAATCTCGTGGATCAGACCGAGGATTCTATAACAGTCGCTCTGTCTGCGGGTGATGATGCGTATGGCCAGCAGGTCGTAGATTTCTTCAAAGGGCTTACCGCGCACCTTCATCTTATTGTAAATGCTGTAGAAGTTCTTGGCGCGGCTCGTAAATTCGGCTTCAATGCCCTCGTTGCACAGGCGCTTCTCAATTGACACCTTGAATTCTTCTATATATGCTTCGCGCTGTTGGCGCGTCATGGCCACGCTTTCGCGCAACTCTTGGTAAATTTGGGGTTCGAGGAACTTGAAGCTTTGGTCTTCCAGTTGCCAGCGGATCCGCGCCAACCCAAAGCGGTGAGCCAGCGGCGCGTACACATCGAGCGTTTCCCGTGCCGTGCGCTCTCGGGATTGGGGGCTTAGGTATTGGAGCGTACGCATGTTGTGCAAGCGGTCGACTAGCTTAATGAGGATAACGCGGGGGTCCTTGTCCGCAGCGATCAGCATCTTGCGATAGGTCTCAGCTTGGCGCACCTCGCGGCTTTCGTAGGTCATCTGATCGATTTTGGTAACCCCGGCGATCAGTTCGGCGATCTTTTCGCCAAATTGTTTGGCAACCTCTTCATGCGTAGCCGGCGTATCCTCAACGACATCGTGCAACAGTCCGGCTGCAACTGTGGTGGAATCCAAGCGCAATTGGTTAAGCATCCGAGCCACTTCGACACAATGGGCGATGAACGGCTCGCCGGACTTGCGGATTTGGCCTTCGTGATGCTCCTTGGCGAAGTGATAGGCGCGGGCGATCAGTCCTAAGTCGGCTCCGTCGTTGTCGGCGAGGAACTCAGCCATCAGCGTTTCCAGCCGCATATGGCCACCTGAAAGCTCGACCAGCTTGTTTAAGTCGGTTTCAGGGATATCCGAATGATGTTGATGTATGGGAGAAATTTCAGTCATGGGATTCTTTGTTTTCTACTCGCCCGTCAATATAAACAAGCATATATAAAAAAAACAAATATATACAACAGAAATTTCACGCTCGTTTGCACGTGCGTTAGAAGTTAAATTAAAACAGGCAGAGAAAAGGACGCAGGATGGGGTGGCTAAGTACCGAAAATGCACCTGCATTGACGCGAGCGGATAAAATCCTCGCGCTCGTCGTGGGCTTGAGTGCGGTAGGGCTGATACTCTACGGCCGCTATACCGCCGAAACGGGCGGCGTACTCATCGTCGAGTTGGCCGAAGCCGCGCCCGCCACGCATGACCTCTCAAATTACGGAGTCCTGCCAGTTGTAGGACCTTTGGGCGTGAGCCAGATCGAGATCGGCCCCAAAGGCGTGCGCGTACTTTCCGCCCCTTGCGTCCACAAGATCTGCATGCGGCAGGGCTGGATGCAGCGAGCAGGCGACGTGGCCGCGTGCGTACCCAACGGCCTAGTGCTGAGGATCGCTGGGGCCGCGCCCATAGACGCGATGATTCACTGATGTTTTCACGCCCTAGAGACGTGGCTCGTTTGGGGCTTATGGCCAGTGCGGCCATTGTGCTCTTCGCCTTTGAATCGCTGGCACCCAAACCCTTACCTTGGATGAAATTGGGACTCGGCAACTTGCCGGTTTTGGTCGCGTTAGTGAGCTTTGGTGGCGGTCCGGCATTGGCTGTTAGTGCCATTAAGTTGGTAGTTGGCGGCTTGCTCAGCGGGGGATTTGCCGGTCCAGCCTTTGTCATTGGCGGCGGAGCTAGTTTGGCGAGTTGGTTGGTCATGGTTGTGGTGCGCCGCATGGGAGCCGGGCTTTTCAGCGTCGTGGGTCTGAGCATCTGGGGCGCGTTGGCGCACCAACTCAGTCAGCTCGTTCTCGCCGCTGGCTACATCGGCCACAGCGGTCTGTTCGCGCTTTTGCCGCTGGCCTTGTTCAGCGCTCTGGTAAGCGGAGGGGCGATCGGCCTGTTGGCTTGGTGGACCTTGGAACGATTGGAGAAAATAGGCTGGTTGAACCACAGGCGAGTTATAAAGGTATAGACTTTAGATCGTTCCAATGGACTTGCCCCAAAAGCCGACCTTGCAAACCGAGCCGGTCTTCAGTGCCAAAGCACTGGTGGCGGGCACCCTAGGGTCGCTGTGCATCGCTGTGGGAGCACCATACGGCAATATGGTCATCCGCGGCTCCTACATGTCGATTGATTTCAGCGCCGCGGGTGCCCTGTTCCTCTTCTTCTTGTTGACGGGCTTGTTCAATGCCTTGTTGACGCGCTTTGCCGCTCCTGTGGCCCTCGGACGCTGCGAACTAATCGTCGCGTACATTATGATGCTCACGGCTTCGGCCATCCCGACGATGGGCCTCAGCGAGTACTGGCTGACGATCATCACTGGTGCCCAGTACTATGCCACTCCAGAAAACGAGTGGGCCTTGCTCATTCTGCCGCACCTTCCCTCGTGGATCGCACCGCAGGATCCCGAGGCGATCAAGTGGTTTTACGAGGGAGCGCCCAGCACCACTGGGGTGCCCTGGGCTGCTTGGAGCGGCCCGCTGTGCTATTGGGTCATTCTGATCGTAGCCCTGTACTTGGTGATGATCTCGTCTATGGTCATTATGCGCCGCCAGTGGATGGAGCGGGAGCGGTTGGTTTATCCACTGGTGCAAGTGCCCTTGGCCATGGTGGAAAGCGGCGGCCGCGGACAGGCTCTAGGTCCTTTCTTCAAAAATCCAATCATGTGGGTCGGCTTTGCCCTGCCCGTGTTCGTCAGTAGTCTCAACGCTCTACACGCGTACTTCAACTTTATCCCCGCCATCCAACTCGTCTCCTCGATTCCGATCCTGCGCAACACCGTCAGCCTGATCTTTCGCTTGAGCTTTCCCATGATCGGGTTCGCCTATCTGATCAACCTCGACATCGCCTTCAGCCTGTGGTTTTTCAACACCATCGCCAAGTTGATCCGAGGAGGGCTGGGAGTTTTAGGGATTGGCAGCACCGAAAAGCTCGTTTACGGCGCTCCTAGCGAGCCAATTCTCGCCCACCAAGGGCAGGGCGCGATGATCGTCTTAGTGCTTTTCGGCCTGTGGGTCGGCCGCGAGCATCTGCGCGACGTACTGCGCAAAGCATTCCAAGGCGACGACCGGATCGACGACAGCGGCGAGATGCTTTCTTATCGGACAGCCGTCTTAACTTGGCTCTCCAGTGTCGCAGTGATAACCATCTGGCTGTGGCAGTCTGGCTTGCCGCTGTGGGCGGCCTTTTTGACCCTAATGCTAGCCATCCTTATCTTCGTCGGCCTGACCCGGGTGGTAGTAGAAGGAGGCGTGGCCGCAGCGGTCGGACCGATGATTTCTCCAACGGTCTTGGTCTCGGCCGTCGGCTCGTCAGCGATCGGCCCGGCCGGCATGGTCGGCCTCGCATACACCTTTGTGTGGGCGGCAGATATCCGCACTTTTGTCATGGCTTCCTGCGCACACGGCCTCAAGTTGGGCGAGGGACTAGGGCCGCGGTTACGCCCGCTTTTTTGGTACATGCTGCTGGCGATTGTCGTTAGCATCGTCGGCTCGGTCACAGCGATTTTGTACCTCGCCTACGAATACGGCGGCATCAACCTCAACGCGTGGTTTTTTGGAGGTGGAACTCGTGCCCCTTTTGATTATATTACCACCAAGTTAAGCGCACCTACCGAGCCAAACATAGATGGCTGGATTCACACTTTTGTCGGCGGGGGCATCATGGCCCTGCTCATGTGGGCGCGCCAGCAGCTCTTGTGGTGGCCGCTGCATCCCATCGGCTATCCTATTGGTGCCGTATGGCTGATGGACCAGTTGTGGTTTAGCATTGCCATCGCTTGGTTCTTAAAGTTGTTAGTAATGAAATACGGCGGCCCCAGCCTTTTTCGCCGGGTACGTCCCTTCTTTTTAGGCTTAATCATAGGCCAGTTTTTCATCGCCGGACTCTGGTTGATTATCGACTTTTTTACGGGCATGACCGACAATGTGGTCTTCTGGATCTGAGAAAGGCACTTACAATTATGTCTAAGTTCGCGATGCGGTGGATGGCCTTCGGCTGGATTTTGGGCGGCGCAGCACCGGCTTGGACCGAAGTCGATTTTGCTGAATTGGCGCACACGGCCCCGGTCGAGCGCGTACAGCAGACGATGGATACTTTTGCCGGCTTGGGGTCTAGAGTCGCCGGCTATCGAGGTGCCGACCAAGCGGCCCAGATCGTACAGGAGCGCTTCCGCGCCATCGGTCTCAACGACGTAACAGTCCACGAATACGATGTCTCCATTCCGGTCGATAAGGGCGGATTTCTGCAAGTAGTTGGCAGCGACGAGCAAGTGCCAATTCACGGCCTGTGGCCTAACCTCGTCAAAACCTCGACGCTGCCCGAAGGCGGAATGACCAAGCGCTTGATTGACGCGGGTGCGGGTGAGTACGCGGACATGGACGGCAAGCAAGTCGAAGGGGCCGTGGCCTTGATGGACTTCAATTCGGGCGACGCTTGGCTCAATGCCGCCTACCTCGGGGCGCAAGCTATTATCTTTATCGAGCCGGACTCCACCGTGTATTTGGAGGGCGAAAAGAAATTCCTCACCATGCCGCTCGACCTGCCGAGGTTTTGGGTCAATCGCCAAGTCGGTCAGCACTTGCGTCGTCAGTTGGCGACCGAGGGCGAGCAGACACTTCACCTACAGTACCGCATGGATTGGGAGCGGCGTCCTGCTTGGAATATCCTCGGCACGATCCCCGGATACGATCCCTTGTTAAAAGAGGACGTGATCGTGCTGGAGGCGTACTACGACGCCATGTCCGTCGTGCCGGCCCTTGCCCCAGGTGCCGAGCAAGCCTCCGGCATTACTGCGCTGTTGGAGTTGGCGCGCTACTTCCGCGAAAATCCACCGGCGCGCACGGTCGTATTCCTCGCCACTTCGGCTCACCACTTGGGCTTGCGCGGGGTTGATGATTTCATCCAGCGCTATTTGCGCAAAGAGGAGCCCTTCATTGAGCACATGCTGGTGAGGCGGGTCGTCGATGCTGCACTAGCGCGGAATATGATCGCCCAAGACGGCATCCACTACGCCATCGGCGAGGAAGAGTTCACCGGTAAGGAATCTCTCGTGCGGGGCGTTGCCGAAGGGCGCACCGACTTGGCCACACGCGTTGCCGACGCGGCCTTAGCCGAAGGGCTGCTGCGCCAAGAAGGAGGCGCACTACACCTCGCCGACGAGCAATTCAAAGATCGCCGCGAGCTAGTTGACGAACTGCACTCGGACGACGACTTGCGACTCGCGCTCTTCAAAACTTGGGTTGATCCCAAAGTCGATTCGCTCGCGGTCAAGCTATTTATCAGCCTCGACCTTTCGTCGCAGACCGACGAACTCGGAGTGTGGAATAGCAATACCAGCTTTTACTACAAGCGATACTTCGCACCCTTCGGCAAAAACTTCATGGGATATGCGCGTAAGATCAGCCGCGAGTTGGATTACCAGCGGCGCGACGTGCTGGTCAATGGCATCAGCCCCGAAGGCGGAATGAGCTGGCAGACCTTTGTACCAGGTGAAATATCGGTCAACAGCGAATTGGTGTTGGCGACCGGTACGCCGGCCTTGGCTTTTGTCACTGTCAACGACGCGCGCTTCCGCGTCGATACGCCCTTAGACCGAGCCGAGCACGTCAACTACGCCAATCTCGCCAAACAGATCCGGGTGCTAGCCGGCATGTTCGAGATGGCCTTTGAAGACCCAGAGCTTTTCCCGGACTTCAAGATGCGTTTGCGCGACACGCTGCGCTCGCTGCGCGGCCGGACCATGGTCTTCCCGCGCCGCAGCATCATTCCCGACTTGCCGCGTGCAGACGCCGTAGCCGTGGTGCGCAACGGCAAGAAAAAATCGTATAAAGGTGTGCGCGGCGAGTACTGCGAAGTCGTCAATGACAAAGGGGCCTTCTACGTAAATCGAGTGCGGGTCAACAACGTGCAGATCGAGGGTTACTACATGGACCCGATCACCGGCCGCATCACCTACGCCCCCGACCGCGGCGTGCAAGGCGACGAAAGCTACCCCATGCGGGTCGCCATGGACTGGCGCGACAAGCAATGGATGGTCATCCTCTTCCCCTGCGTGCCCTACAATTTCTTCGACATCGTCGATCCGCGCTATTTGACCAAGCTGTCCAACGTGCAGGTCTTCGACGAGACCAACAGCGCACCTGTGGAGTACGGTTATACCATCGGCGAAGGCCCCTCGGCCCAAAACGAGCCGGTCGGAGTGCTCTTCGCACGGCCCGGTTCGCACATCAAGATGGGGTTCGGTGCTGGCCTGCTGGGATTCCGCTCGCTCCTGCTCAACGCCACCAGCGTAACCGACAAGGAAAAAGCCGAGGGCGAGGGTTTCGAGATGCGCCCCGGTACTTCCTTTGCCCGCACGACCTTTCAAGCCGCCCAAGACATGTGGAATCTCGATGAGTCGCGAATGCGCGAGTTGCGGAGTTTTGCCATTGAAAACCAGCGCCTCAACGACCTCCACTATCGCGCCGAAGCCGAGCTAGCCCAAGCCGCCGAGGCTGAGGCCGAACAGCGCTGGGGCGATTTCGTGCGCCACACGCGCGCGGCCTTCGGGCTAGAATCGCGCGCCTACCCAGACGTCAAATCCACTCAAAACGACGTCATTCAGGGCATTATCTTCTTCATGGCCCTCGTCATTCCCTGCGCCTTTTTCACCGAGCGGCTAATTTTTACGGCCGCTACGATCCGCAATCAAATCATCGGCTTTGTCGGGGTTTTCCTAGCGATCTGGATCGTGTTGTGGCTGGTGCATCCGGCCTTTCAGCTATCCAATCCCTTCGTCATCCTGCTTGCTTTCATCATCATCGCCTTGGCCGTGCTGGTGATGTCGATCATCTCCGGCCGCTTCAACGAGCAGATGAAGAAATTGCGCACCGAGGTAGCCGTGATCCACGACACGGACGTCAGCCGCTCTTCGGCCTCGCTGACTGCCTTCCAGCTCGGGATTTCCAACATGAAGCGGCGCAAGACGCGCACGATGCTCACCTTTACTACGCTCTTGCTGCTGACGTTTACGGTGCTCTCTTTTACCTCTATCCGCACGGGCTTGCGGTTCAACCAAATCAGCCGCGACAACGAAGGTCTCTACGAGGGCATCCTCATCCGCAGTAAGGCGTGGAATCCCATGGAGGATTCTGTCCTCGAATACGCCCGCAGCAATTTTGGCGATCGCGCTGCGATCGCACCCCGCAGTTGGTACAGCAACAGGGCCAAAGCGCACATTAAAATAAAACACGGAGAAAAAGCCCATAACGCGCTTGGCGTCCTAGGTTTGGCACCCGAGGAGGCTCAAGTCACTCGGCTCAACCAAGCCCTAGTTGCCGGACGCTGGTTTGAACCGGGCGAGGACAAAGCCTGCATCCTGCCCATCGAGATGGTCAAGGAAGCCCATCTCGATGTCGATTTGGCCGACGTTGGTCGAGCGCAAGTCCGGGTTTTCGGCGACTTGTTCACGGTGGTGGGCGTCATTGACTCTAGGCGCATGAAGGACCTCAAAGACCTCGACGACGAGATACTAACACCGGCCGACTTCGCCGTCACCGGCGGCCAAGCGGTGCAGGAAATAGCCGAGGAAGAACAGCGCGAAAAGCAGGGGCTGGAAGACGCTAAGGTCGTCATCAAGCCCTTCGTCCACATAGAGCCAGCCAACACCCTAATTATTCCCTATCACACGCTGCGCAATGTCGGCAGCGGCAATCCCTTGCAGTCGGTAGCCGTGCGCTTCCCCGAGGGCAGTGATGTGCGCGGCGAGGTCGAGGAGTTCCTCTCGCGTCTCGCGGTGACGCTGTTCGCTGGAGTCAAGGAGGCCGGCGACGAATACATCAAGGTGTCGATCTACTCATCGCTGGGCATGACCTCCTTTTCCGGGATGAGCAACTTGTTCATCCCCATGCTGATTGCCTCGCTTATTGTCCTCAACACCATGATGGGCAGCGTGTACGAGCGCTTCCGCGAAATCGGTATCTACTCTTCGGTGGGGCTAGCTCCCGGCCATATCTCTTGGCTCTTTATCGCCGAAAGCTGTGTCTATTCGGTGCTGGGCGTAGTCGCCGGTTATCTCAGCGGCCAAGTTATCGCCAAAGTGCTCATCGAATCGGACCTTTTGGGCGGCTTCACGCTCAACTACTCCTCGGTAGCCGCGGTGCTCTCTTGTATGCTGGTGATGGCCGTGGTCATGCTCTCGACGATTTATCCGGCGCGCAAGGCTTCGCAGATGGCCGTGCCAGACGTGACCCGCAAGTGGAAGTTGCCGTCGCCCGACGGCGACCAGTGGGATTTTGAGTTCCCCTTTACAGTCAGCGGCCACGAGGTCTTGGGCTTGAGCGTATTTCTCATCGGCTACTTCGACTCCTATAGCGAAGAATCCATCGGCACCTTCTACACCGACGGCGCCCAACTAAGCCGCGAAGAAACGCCCAACGGCGAAGGATACATTATCGACATGAATATCTGGCTGGCACCTTTCGACTTGGGCGTCAGTCAACACGTTACCGTGCGGGCCATACCAGAGGCCGAGCACAATATTTACGCGGTCAGCCTACAAATCAAGCGGCTCAGCGGCGAGGATGCCTCGTGGCGGCGGGTCAACCAGCGCTTTATGAACGTCATCCGCAAACAGTTCCTCATCTGGCGCACAGTGGATGCCGAGGCCAAGGAAGGCTACCGCCAACAGGGCGCGGAAATTCTGCAAGGACTGCGCAGCGAAGTGTCGGCGTAAGGGAGGCTAGCGAGTGCTCGGAAGGAAAAATAGAAACCCGAACCAAGAGATCGAAGAATATCGGGATCTAATGCAGGTCCCGGACCGCTTCGAGAACGGCTTTACGATCAAAGCTATACTCGGCGTGTTCTTCGTCGCCTTCATCATGGTGCCGGGCAACATGTACTTGAGCCTGATGATCGGCGGCTCTTTGGGGGCTGCGGCCGAGTGGGTGACCATCATCCTCTTCGCCGAAATCACCAAGCGCTCCTTCTCCTCCCTCCGGCGTCAAGAAGTCTATGTGCTGTTCTACGTGGCTTCCTCGCTGATTGCCGCGGAGACCGGCGCCTTTGAAGGCTTGCTCTACAACCAGTACTTGGTGCAATCGCCGGCGGCCAAGCAATTCGGCATAACCAAGCTGATCCCCACTTGGGTGGCACCGCCGGTCGACTCTCTCGCCATCATTGAACGTACCTTCCTGCACTCGGATTGGACGATGCCGATCGTCCTCCTAGTCTTGGGGATGATCATCTCGCGTATCAACTGGTTCACTATGTCGTACGCGCTCTTCCGGCTCAGCTCCGACTACGAGCGCCTGCCCTTTCCCTTCGCACCCGTAAACGCCCAAGGTGCTACGGCACTGGCCGAGACCACCCAAGGAGTTGAGACGTGGCGCTGGCGAGTATTTTCGGCCGGGGCGATGATCGGCTTAGTCTTTGGCGCGATCTACGTGGCCCTGCCGGCGATTACGGGCGCACTGCTGACCGAACCAATCCAACTCATACCCATTCCCTTTATCGATTTCACGCAAGTCACCGGCAACTTCATCCCGGCCACGCCGCTGGGATTTTCTGCGCACTTGGGGCCGATCTTCACCGGGCTAGTGGTCCCGTTCTGGGGCGTGATCGGCACCTTTATCGGCGTAGTCGTCGCCTCAATCGCCAATCCGCTGCTCTATACTTGGACACCGCCGTGGCGCGAGGACGAGGGACCTTACCTGAATTTGTGGCAGCAAGGCATGGGCACGGTCGAGACCTTCTTCGTCAACAACGTCGATTTTTGGATGAGTTTCGGCATCGGCACCACCATCGCCATCGCCGTCATCGGCATCTATCAGGTATTTCAAAGCGTGCGCAGTGCTAGAGCCAACGCTGGGGATGAAGGCGAGCCCAAGCGCAGCTTCGCCACTCCCGTGGGCCGTGGCGATTTCTCCATCTGGCTGGCGCTGGCACTATACGCCTTGGCCACGGCTGGCCTGATCGGCATCGCCGCTTGGCTGCTACCGGGCATTGCCCAATTTATATGGTTCTTCCTCTTCTTTGGTTTCGTATTCACGCCCTTTCAATCATTTGTCAACGCCCGCCTAGTCGGGATGGTGGGGCAGACGGTGGATATCCCCTTCGTGCGCGAGGCCACGATTATCTTCTCTGGGTATCGCGGCGTTGACATCTGGTTCATTCCGTTTCCCTTGGGCAACTACGGTGCCCAGACCATGAAGTTCCGCGAAATCGAACTGACCGGCACCCAGTTTACCAGCATCATCCGCGCCGAGATTTTCATGGTGCCCATCGTGCTCTTTACCAGTTTTCTCTACGGCTCCTATATCTGGAAACTGGCACCAATTCCCTCGGCCTCCTATCCCTATGCCCAGCTAATCTGGCGACTGCGCGCCTACCAGCAATGCCTCTTTATCACCGGCACCATGCGCAGCGAACTAGCCATAGACAATGATCGGGCGGGGTGGACCCCAGCTAACCTGATCGAAAACGAGTGGTGGTACTGGCGGGTGCGGTTAGTGGATCAGGAGTGGCTGGACTCCAACGGCAAGCGCGGCCAAGTCGGTCCGTGGATGCCGACCCAAGTTTTCTACTCGTACTTCGAGCAAGGAGCACCCGACATCGTCGCCGAGCGCTACTTACGCGACGAGCAGCTAGCCGAAGGGGAAGTTGTCGAGGGGCTACCGGCGATTGCGCCGCTAGAGCCAGCTATGGACGCCGTCATCCGCGCCCCCCGCCCGGCTCTTGAAGTGCAGGTTGAGCGGGCCGTACCAGCCGGATGGTCCTTCTACTTTGAGGTGGATACCGATCCGCTTTTTACCAGCTCTTGGATCCAGCGCTCCACCGACGAGCCTTGGCTTTTTAGGGCCTTGAAAGAAGAGGTCATCGCCTTTGGTGCTGTCTTCGGGCTGGTGAGTTTCATTCTGCTGTCCATCCTCGGGCTGCCGATCCTGCTAATTTTTGGCTTCGTGCGCTCGCTGACGACCCTGCCGCATCTCGTGGTGACTGAGATCATCGGCGCACTTTTGGCCCGCTACTACTTTTGGAACAAGTACGGGCGGCAGGAATGGCGGCAGTTTGCCCCCATTCTGGCAGTGGGTTTTTCCTGCGGCATGGCCCTGATGGGGATGGCATCGGTGGGGATCGCCCTGATCCAGAAATCGGTCTCCGTGTTGATCTTTTAGCATGAGCGACTGGGTGGATTTCGCTTGGCAAGGGCTGCGGCTGTCCGTGCCCGACGATTGGAACCTCGGCCGAGTGGACGGGGATTTTGAAAAGGGCTATGCCCGCCTCGACGACGCCGAAATCGTGCGCGCCGAGATCGAATGGCGTCGGCTCAAAGGCCGCGGCGAAGCCCTGCGGCTGACCGAGTTGGTAGATCGCTATCTGGCCAACCTGCGAAAGAAGGCCCAAAAGGCCGATGCTCCCTTTGAGGTTCAGCGCCGAGCCCGATTCCTCAAAAACAAGAAATTCCTCGCAGGCCGCGAATACGAGGTCTTCACCTGGGAGGCCGACTTTCGCGCGTATAACCTAGCGCTCGCCTTGGATTCCGGGCGCGTAGTGCTCCTGAGAGTGCTGGCCAAGCTAGACGAGTTTTTGCCCGAGCAAGCCGAGGCCGTATTCAGTTCGCTCGTCGATCAAGAAGGCGAGGATGCGTATCTGTGGAGCGTGTACGGCTTGCGGTTTTTCGCGCCCAGCGACCTCAAGCTACAAAGCCATTCCCTCAAGTCGGGCCACATCGAGCTAGCGTTTTCCCTCGGCAAGCAAGTTCTAAAGGTGCATCGCTTGAGCATGGCCCGGATTATGCTCAAAGACGCGCAAATTCAAGCCTGGTATCCGGTCTTTTTTAAAAAGCAATTGCGCGACTTCGTGGTGGACATTACCCCAGAAGCCGTGCGGGAACACGAGGGCATTCGCATCGAGGGACGGCCACGTAGCCGCTGGCGTCAGCTACTGCGGCCCCTGCCCTTTATGAACCCGAGGCCGCGCCTGTATATGCGGGGGCGCGTCTGGCGCGATACCAGCATCGACAAAATCGCCATCGTCGAGCACCTCCATCGCAAAAAAGACGCAGCAGATGATCTAGCCACCAAGGTAGTAGATGGGCATTTTATCGAAAAACAAGGGACCCAAGCTGAGCCGGACAGCCATGCTGGCGTCGCGGCCAACGCGCAATGAGTCCCTGCGCTGGGAAAACAACGACAACGGCGAAATCCAGGTCTTAATAAAGCGCCAAGATACCTGGAAGGTGCGGCTGCTGTCCAAGTTTTTCTACATCCCCAAACAGCGCAAAATCACCCTCGACGAGGTCGGCAGTGAGGTCTGGCGGATGTGCAACGGTCGCAACTCGGTCGGCAGGATGATCGAAGAGCTCAGCGACAAATACCAGCTCAATCGCAAAGAGGCCGAGGTCTCCCTGCTCCAGTATTTGAAGACCCTTGGGCAGAAGCGCTTTATCGGTTTTGTGTTAGAAAGCGATGAGAGGCCGCCCGGCCGCGGCGCGGCCAGCGGAAAAAAATGGCAAAAGAAATAAACGGGGGAGAGCAATTAGCTCGTCCCTTTTTTTGTTTGCAACCGCACCAAGTCGCACGCTTTTTCTCCCACTTACTCAATCCCGCGCTGTTGGCGCTCTTAGTCTTCGGCGTCCAAGCGCACGTGCTGGGCGACTGGCTCGCCGGCTCGGTGGCAATCAGCATCTTCTCCTTGGTACCCGGACTGTTACTCTGGTATTTGGTGCGCTCGGGCTATCTCGACAAAGCCTATACAGACGACCGCAACAATCGCGCCACCCTGCTCTTGCTGGGCGCCCTTTGCTATGCCTTGGGGAGTGCGGCCCTCTACGCGGTCGGAGCCCCGCCCCTGATGCTGGTCACGGCCGCGTCCTGTGTCGTCAACACGCTCTTGGTTTGGTGGATCAACCGCTCCTATAAGATCAGTATTCACGCGGCTGGTGTCGGAGGGGCAACCTGTGTATTGTTGATCAGCGTCGGTAGCGCGGCGTGGCCCTTCTTATTCAGTTGGCTGGCTGTCGCTTGGGCGCGGCTTTACTTGCGGGCGCATACTCCCATGCAGATCGGCGCGGGCGGCGCACTGGGCGCGGGGAGTATGGCCTTGCTGTACAGTGCTTTCATCTGGTGAGCGCAGCACATGAACCAATCGTATAAGGGATTTATAGACCGCCTGACCTACCACAACCCGGAAAATGGCTATACCATTGCGCGCTTAGTTATAGAAGGCCAGCGCGAGCGGATCGCCATCGTAGGGACGCTTGCCTCCATCCAAGAAGGCGAGAGCATCGAAGTCGAAGGCATGTGGACCAATCATCCCAAATACGGCAAACAGCTCAAGGTAGAGCACTACAAAGCCGTTTATCCCTCGACCCTCGAAGGGATGCAAAAGTATCTCGGGTCCGGTTTGATCAAAGGCGTCGGACCGCGGTCGGCCAAGCGCATCGTCGATCACTTTGGCGCGGAAACGCTCGACATCATCGACGCGGATCCCCAACGACTAGAGGAAGTGCCCAAGCTGGGCAAGAAGAAAGTCGAGCTAATTGCCGAGGCTTGGGATGAGCAGCGTCAAATCAAGGACGTGATGGTCTTTTTGCAGTCGCACGGGATAACTACCGGCTACGCAGTAAAAATTTTCAAGACCTACGGCCAAGAAGCCATTCAGAAGGTGCGCAGCGATCCCTATCGCCTAGAGCGCGATGTGGATGGGATCGGCTTCCGCATCGCCGACCGCATTGCCCAGCGCTTGGGCCTGGGCCGCGATGCACCCGAGCGCGTACAGGCCGGTATCCGCTATCTACTCTCCGAAGCGGCCAACGAAGGCCATGTGTATTTGCCGGCTGTCGAAATGATGGAGCGGACCGTCGAAATTTTGGAGATCAACGCCGAATCGCTGCCACCAGCCTTGGAGGCCCTGCGCGCCTCCGACGGCGTGGTCACCGAAGATCTGCGCTACTATCTGCCGCCACTCCACCGCGCCGAAGTGGGCACTGCATCGTCGCTAAAGCGGCTTTTACAAGCGCCGGCCGAAGAATTGACTGTGCCCTCAGAAGCAGACGACGAACTGGAACTGGCTCCGGCGCAAAAACAGGCCGTGGAGTGGGTCGCCACTAGCAAGGTGCTGGTGC
This sequence comes from Candidatus Latescibacterota bacterium, assembly GCA_965116045.1. Classification (GTDB taxonomy): domain Bacteria; phylum Latescibacterota; class UBA2968; order UBA8231; family UBA8231. The sequence continues at coordinate 2,021,948 of OZ220478.1, forward strand.
TGACCGGCGGACCGGGCACGGGCAAGACCACGGTCACGCGGCGCATCTTGCGCCTGTTGGAAGAAGGCGACCTCAAGGTCGCACTGTGCTCGCCTACGGGCCGCGCCGCCAAGCGGCTGAGCGAGGCCAGCGGCCGCGAAGCCAAGACCATCCATCGGCTGCTCGGATTTCAGCCGGGAGAGCGGCAATTCAAAAAGAGCTACGACGACCGCCTCGAAATCGACGCGCTGATCGTCGATGAAGCTTCCATGATTGACGTGGTACTGATAAACGCGCTCCTACGCGCCCTACCCGACCACGCTCGGCTGGTGCTAGTCGGCGACATTGACCAGTTGCCCTCGGTGGGGCCGGGCAACGTGCTCCGCGACATCATCGACTCTGCCGAAGTGCCGGTAGTGCGTCTGACGCAGATTTTTCGCCAAGCGCAAAAAAGCCACATCATCCGCAACGCGCACCGCATCAACAGCGGCGAAATGCCTATCGTCGAGCACCAAGCGGACGCGGATTTCTACTTCATCCAAGAAGGCGACCCAGAGCGGGTGGTCAAGTTGGTGGAGGAGTTGTGCGCCACGCGGCTGCCCAGTTATCGGGGATGGGACCAGCGCAGCGACATCCAAGTGCTTGCGCCCATGTACCGCGGCGAAACCGGCGCACTCAACCTCAACCAGCGCCTGCAACAGCGCCTCAACCCGCACGGCCAAGCGCATAGCCATCGCGGGGCTGAGTTCCGGGTGGGCGACAAGGTCATGCAGATTAAAAATAACTACGACAAGGGAGTCTTTAACGGCGACATCGGCACGGTCGAACGGCTCGACGCAGAAAAGCAGGTGCTCTACGTGCGCTTTGACTACACTTTGGAATACGATCAAGTCGATCTCGACCAGCTAACCCTCGCCTACGCCATCAGCATCCACCGCTCTCAAGGATCGGAGTTCCCCGTGGTGGTACTCCCGCTGACAACGCAACACTACGTGATGCTCCAGCGCAACCTGCTTTACACGGCGATTACCCGCGCCAAGCAAATGGTCGTCATCGTCGGCACCCCCAAGGCTCTCAAACTGGCCATTGCCAACGACAAGGTCGCCCAGCGCTACACCACGCTCAAGGATCGGCTGCGCGGCGAGGTCGGTGCGGTGATGGAAGCGGGGCAAGCCATCCCATTGGAATCAACACTGCCGAGCGATTGATTCCATAGACTATCATCTCCACAGCCAGTCCAACATTGGATGATCGCGGGCGTTGAGTCCCTATACTCCCTTCTGCGGTTGCAGCCATACCTAGGCATCTTCCGCAACGAGGAGCGTAGCCACTCCGGCCTCGTCCCCTCTTTGCTGGTCTTGCGGCTGGATGCGACAGCCGACCACCACCGCCAATGTATCCTGCAAAAAAACTGCGCTCAGGGCATCGGCCGCCTGCCGTGCCCGTTCCAAGTCGCGTTGGCTGATGGCATTGGACACCTCCACGGCTACCCACACCGTCGCACGATTCGCCTTGCGCTGGGCCCGGACGATCAGGTCGGTAGCATTAATGCGGGTTTCTTGCCCGTCGTCAATGACTCCTCTATCAAAGGCTCCTTCCACCGGCGTAAACAGTTCTGGATGGGTATCTTGGACCGGACTTTGCAGAACCTGCGCCCGGCGCAAACCCAGCCGCTGGCTGAGCAGCGGTCGAATCCGCCGATGGATCTTCACTTCCAAACTGTCGCCTTTGAGTTCAGCCACGTCAATCTTGAGTTCAGCCACGTCAGTCTTGAGTTCAGCCACGTCAGTCTTGAGTTCGGCTACGTCAGTCTTGAGCTCGGCCACGTCAGTCTTGAGTTCGGCCACGTCAGTCTTGAGTTCAGCCACGTCAGTCTTGAGTTCAGCCACGTCAGTCTTGAGTTCGGCCACGTCAGTCTTGAGTTCAGCCACGTCAGTCTTGAGCTCGGCCACGTCAGTCTTGAGTTCGGCCACGTCAGTCTTGAGCTCGGCCACGTCAGTCTCTATGCGTTCTAAGCGAATGGGCATACCGAGGAACTCGCTAGTCAACAAGGCTCGCAACAATAAGGTCTGGGCTTCGGGGTCGGCTTGTAACTCGGCGATGATGTGAGCGACCAAGGACTCGGAATCACGGAATGAGGATGAGGATGTCGTAGTCATAGTTTATTGCTGCTACATAGTTGGTGGACTCTGTACTCGACCACGAGGCTCAAGGTAGTACAGATAAAAAATATAATATAAATGGAGCGCGAAGCCTCCACCGAGAGTATAGCAATATACATGCCAGCCCCTGACAGTCTGGTGGAGAGGGCTTGCGGTAGTGTCCAGTGTATCGAAAAGCACACAACGCTGGGTTGCTTAAGTGCTACTCGGCTTCCTAGCGATTGGAAGTGGGTGTATCCAAATGCTTGCACTCATGTACCGCGGGCAATTACCCGCGTCAAGCAGATAGTCGGCATCGTCGGCACTCCCAAGGCTCTCAAACTGGCCATTGCCAACGACAAGGTCGCCCAACACTACATCCGGCTACACAACGAGGCCGGGACGGTGATGGCAGCGAGGCAAACCGTCCCATTGGGAGCAACACTGCCGAGCGATTGATTCGCAGCAACCACTCAAGCGACTGAAACCTTGTCGCCCTCAACGGTTGCCGTGCCGTCCTGCACCAGCTTTCTCAGCGCGGATCCTACCTTCTGCTTCGCTTTGGCCGTTACGCGGCGAAAGCCCATCAGCGATAGAGCCTCAGAAATGGCCTCTTCTTCAGACATGCTAAAGGCCGCTTGAACTGCCGTGACTAGGGCCTCGCTAATTTCCTCGTCGGGCACCAGTTCGATTTTCTTAACGGCGGGCGGCATATCCGAGCGGTCTCGCACCCGTACAGGCTTATCGCTATTGGCAAATAGAAAGTCCCCTTCTGAGTAGAGAAATCCATTCCTTTGACCGTATTCGGCGGCTCGTTTTATATGCCCTAGCATACGCGAACCCACGCGGGCAAAGCCGGCCGATTCAGCGAGTCGCCGCGTTGCTTCTTTCAGGTGAACGGGGCCTTCAATGTCAACTACCTTGCGCATGGCTTGAGCGACATTGTTTAATGGTAACTCGTGGATCTCAGCGGAATCAGCAATGCCCAAATCGCCGGTGGCCAACACATAGGCATCGGCCTGCAAGTTGTTTTCCGTCAGTTCGCCGCGCTCAATGCGCTTAGACTGCTCCGCGACGCCGGGTTTTTCTTCCGAACGCAACGCTTGCTCAATAGAACTTTTGAGGCGCACACTTTCTCTAGGAGGATCCCGGAACCAGTCGGTGCTCCAAATGCGATGGAAGCGCCAGCCCAAGCCTTCTAGCACACTTTGGCGCAAACGGTCGCGGTCGCGGGCCGTTGCCGAGCTGTGATAACTCGCACCGTCGCACTCTACGGCCAAAATATAGCGACCGGGCTTTTCAGGGTCGCGCACGGCAATGTCAATATAGAAGCCGGCCGAACCCACTTGCGGCTCAATATCATAGCCTAGCTGGCAAATGGCGTCGCTCACCGCCTCTTCAAACGGCGAGTCTGCCTCCTTTCCGGTTTCGTGGCGATGATCTAATTCACCGGTCTGCGCGTAGTGCAAGAAGCTCTTTAAGGCGCGAACCCCAAACGGCGAACTGCTCTCGGTTTTGATGTCGTCCGCCGTAAAATTGCTAAAGACCTCCATCGCCAAGCGCGCTCGCGTGATCAACACATTCAAGCGGCGCTCACCGCCCTCGCGGTTCACCGGACCAAAACCCCTGCTCACGTTGCCGGCGGCCGTCCGGCCATAGCCAACGCTGATGAAAATCACATCGCGCTCATCCCCCTGCACGTTCTCCAAGTTTTTTACAAAAAAGCCTTCTAGCTTACCCGTAGTGAAAAATTCCTCACAACTCGGATCTAGACGCCGCAACCGCTCGATTTCCAGCAAAATGCGATCGCGTTGAGCCGTCGAAAAAGCGACCACTCCCAAGGTCATATCCGGGTGCGCTTTGGCGTGTCGCATAACCGCCTCGGCTACGGCGCACGCCTCAATCGGGTTAGTGCGCGAACTACCGCGTTCGTACACTGACTCGGGCAAATGGTTAAATGTCAAGCCCTTGGCGTAGGGATTCACCCCGGGACTAGGGAAGATCATCAGGCGGCCATCGTAAAATTCCCGATTGGAAACGGCAATCAGGGAGTCGTGTCGGCTCCGATAGTGCCAGCGCAACATGGACTCCGATGCCCCTTGCGACAAGAACATACTCAAAATACTCTCAATGTCGGCGGTCTGACTTTCCTCGTCGTCTAGCTCCAAGGCTTTATTAAAGAAGTCTGTCGGCGGCATCTGGCGCGTGTCCCCAACCACCACAACCTGTTTGCCTCGCAGAATCGGGCCGATTGCATCCACTACTTTCACTTGACTGGCTTCGTCAAATACCACCAAGTCAAAGTCCAGCACCCCCTGCTCCAAGTAGGTTGCTACCGACATAGGACTCATCATAAACACGGGTTTTATCTGCTGAATCGCACGGCCAGCTTGGGTGATTAGGCGACGGATCGGCATGTGGCGACGTTTCTTGTTTACCTCGCGGCGAATAATCGCCATCTCGCCAGCAGCGTTGGCCGCCGGCAAGCTGTGGTAGTGTTTCAAGACCAACTCTTCTTGGGCGTGATACAACAGTTCTTCATCTAAGCGTCTAAATTCAGCTATGGCGCTTTCGTGGCCCACCCGATTAAACCGCTTGAGCGTCTCATTTTTGTTATACGCCTCATTCACCAAGCCCTCGTAATAGGCTTTCTTCAGGGATGTCAGCAACAACGCTGGTGGCCATGCCCAGTCGTAAGACAATCGGTCAATCTGCCCCAATTCGCTGGCGCAAAGTTTTTTTCTCAGGTGGTTATAATACGCCATCTGCTCTAAAGCACCGATTTGGTCGCGCCAACGATAGAGTTCGTCTTCCATTGCTGCCAACGGTTGCTCTTCAATGGATCGCGCTTCCAGCCCCAAACGTTGGCTCACCTCGTCAATTAGCTCCCGCAGTTCGCCGACGGTGCGCTCAAGCATCGCCAATTGCTCCTCGCGGCCTTTGAGTTTTCCGCCGCTCTCTAAGAACTTTAGCAAGCCGGCCGGTACCGTGCCCTCGCCCACTTCTTTGTGCAGCTCGACGATCCAAGCACTAAGCACCTTCAGTGAACTCCAATCGCTACGCAGCCCTTTCCATTGCATCCCCAACAGGCTTTCGCCCAAACGCTCGTGCTCGGTGTATAGCTCGCGCAGCACTTGGTATCTGAGAATGTCGTCGATGAGTTCCACGCATGCTTCCGCACTAGCTGGCAGTTCGCCTTTCACCAAACCTTGCAAAGTGCGTTGAGCGCGGCGAAAACTCGGAAAAATAAAACGCCACCAGTGCCGGCCCGTAGTAGCCCACGCTTGGCGCACACTCAACAGATTGGCCTGCCAAGCCTGTTCAATCAATTGCTCGCGCCGTTTGCCTTGCAACGCTTTAATCTCTTCGCCGGCTTGGATCAGAGCCTCAATTTGCTCACCGCGTAGTTTCCAGTCCGCCGCGGTTATCTGTACTCCCGCCAAGGTCGGTGCATTCAGCACGCGCTCACCAGCGCGGCAAATGGCCCTCATGGCGGCGAGGTTTTCGGGGCCGTCCAGATCCATCTCTCCAGACAGGATGTCCCCCAATTTCCAGCAGTCGCTGAGCGATCCGAGTGCTTTAGTCAAGCGAGTAACCACCTCGTTTTGCTCAATCGGTGAGATGTGCGCTAGCGTTGATTGGGCAAAAGGATTATGGGCCGGAGTACCCATCGCTTCTAAATGTCCAACCAATTCGCGCACATTCGCGCAGGCGTTTGTAAAGGCATCCCCGTCCCAATGGCGGAACTCGGCAAAGTCCAATGCTGGCAGTTCGCGTTCACCAGCTTCTTCTTTCAGCTTCAGGAGGTGCCCTTGGGCATTTATATAGCTCGTTCCCGAAGTCAGAATGGGGCGGTTCACCTCTTGGCAATACGCATCGAGTTGTTCGCGCAACTCGGTGTGGCGACGCTTTTTGGCTGCGTGATTCTCCACGACCGGCGGACCGAGTTCCAACGTGTGCCTCAGTTCTTGCAAAACGGCACTCTTATTGCTCTTGTGGCTGTGAAGTTCCAAGACAGCATCGCCCAAGTGGCATTCGTCGAGGCGGCGTTTTACCACCTCCAAGGCAGCCATTTTTTCGGCGACAAAAAGCACGGTTTTTTCGTCGGCAAGAGCCTCAGCGATAATATTGGTAATGGTCTGCGATTTACCCGTGCCCGGCGGGCCTTGAATTACTAAGTTGGCACCTTGCTTCACCGCCATAACTGCTTGCGTTTGGCTGGAGTCCGCGTCCAACACAAAGTGGAGATCGGTGAGATCGAGCAACTCGGACGATGTCTCTTCACTCGACGTTGAGAGCGAGCCATCGCCGACTCCCCCAAATCCACCATCAAGCAACTTTTGCATCACCTCGTGGTCGTGGGGTTTGCGATCTTTGGGCCAATTATCCGGGTCTAAATCCTGATACATTTGAAACTTGCCAAAAGAAAAAAAACCGAGTGCTATTTCATCTGCCTGTACCTGCCAGCATGGCTGGTGATCCACGCTATCGGCCACTTCTTTTAAGTACCCATCAACATCCAACTCCTCCTCGAACTCCGGCAGCGTTATTTCAAACTCGCTTTTTAATTTATTGGCAAGCGTCAAATTCGAGCCGAGATCGGCCTGCGTGTACGCTACCTTGTAGCGCGCTCTCGCACTCCCGCGTTCCAAAGCAACCGGCACCAATACGAGCGGCGCTTTGCGGGGCACGGAAGAACTTTCGTGTTCAAACCAAGTCAAGAAGCCCAAAGCCAAATACAAAAGATCAACGCCCTGCTCTTGGTAGTAGCCCTCGGCCTCCGTGCTGATCTTCAGTAGGCTTTTATCCAGCGCATCCGCGGTGAGTTTGGTTTGTAGACGGTTGTCGGTATGGCGTTGATCTGCGTCCTGGTCTGCCAAAATTTGCTCCAGTGCTCGCTGCTCATTTTCGTCTTCTAGCGGCACCGGAATAAACGCCATCGGCTTTTGCTCAGTGACCAATATCCGAAACACCTCTGGCGACTCCTCGCCGATCACTGCAAGTGTTTTCGCGCCGTGCCGAAAGTTGAGCAGCGTATTGCCGCGCAGGCCCATATCCAATAATTCCGCCCGGCTGATTTCCAGTTTCTCTGCTAAAAACTGCATGTTAGTAGTGAGTTATGAGTGAGTTCGTCCGCTCTGAGATCGCAATTTCAGCCTATTAAAAATGCGCACGAGAATGCTCATGGAGCGTCAAAAAAACAGCGTGCAGAACACGGACTTTGTCCGGCGCAGCGATTTCCAAAAAACGTCAGGCCCTACCATCGTTAGCCATCGCGCAGCAGCCAGCGCACGGCGTTTTTCTGCAACTTCTCGTAGGATGGATTCCACAGCGCAGGGATGGTGTGCCCCGGTGATAAATAGCAAACGCGGCCCGCGCCATAATCGTACGCCCAAGCCGCCTCGCACGTGGCACCCAAGTCCTGCCAAGTGTGCCCGTCGTCGTTGACGCTGACGGCCAAAATATGGGCTGGGTCCTTGTCGTACTGCATGAAGTGCTGCTCGTCTTCAACGACAAAGTCCTCCACGCCGCGCGTGATGGGGTGATCGGTGCGCGTGATGTGTACGCGGTAGGGCCGCACCGGCGGGTGGCCTTGCGTAGCAGCGCCTAGCACGTGGCGAAAATCGCTGCTGCCCGGAGCGATGTACGTGGAATTGTGATAGAAAAGAGCCGCTCCCCCGGCCTCCACAAAGCTCCGCACGGCGCGCCCTTGAGCCTCGGTAATCCACTGCACGGGACGCGATTCCTCAGCCTCGACGGGCGGCTTGCTGACGGACGCAGCCTCTATGCCGTAGCCATTGGGCCAGATCATGCCGTCGCGGAAGACGATCAGCAGCCGGTAGCCCGACAGATGCTGGGCGTTGAGTAGGGTGATCTCGTCGGTAAAGTCAATGGACAATCCCATGCCTTGGACCAAGGTGCGGCTCAAAGCTGTGCGGATGTAATCAGACGTGTGATAGCGGTCGCCCACTAGGGCAAAGGCCGTAGCCATGAATCGCCTCCTCGGTGAATTTTGCGTCTGCAATGGGCGGCTGGCCCGCCGCCTTAGAACCGCTCCAACTCTGGGAACTTTTCCTCGCCTCGATGCACGTGCATGGCTCCACCCTCAGCGCACCGCCGCAAGGTGGGAAACACCTTGCCCGGATTCAGCACCTGCTGCGGGTCAAACTCGGCTTTGACTCGCTCTTGAGCATCCAAATCCGCGTCTTTGAACATGCACGGCATTAAATCCCGCTTCTCAATGCCAATCCCGTGCTCCCCACTCAACACGCCCCCAACTTCGACGCAGAGCTTCAGGATTTCGGCCCCTAGCGACTCGGCCTTCTCCAAATCGCCCTTGACATTGCTGTCGTACAGCACGAGCGGGTGCAGGTTGCCATCGCCCGCGTGGAAGACATTGGCCACCCGCAGACCATACGCGGCCGATAGCTCGCTAATTCTCTCTAGCACTTGAGGCAGCGCACCCCGAGGGATGGTCCCATCCATGCAGTAGTAGTCCGGGCTAATCCGACCCATCGCTGGGAAAGCGGCTTTGCGACCGGCCCACAGCTTTTGTCGCTCGGCCTCGGTGGTGGCGCGGGAAAGCTCGGTCGCGCCGGTCTGCCGCAGGAGCGATTCCAGCGCACGGCTTTGGTACTCGACCTCACTTCGCGGCCCATCCAATTCGACCAGCAACAACGCCGCAACCCCAAGCGGATAGCCCGCGCCGACAAAACCCTCCACCGCTTCCACCGATAGCTGATCCATGATTTCCATGCCGGCCGGCACCATGCCCGCGGCAATAATCTCAGCCACCGCCTGCCCAGCCGCGGCGACCGAATCGTACACCGCCATCACAGCCTGCGCCACTTCCGGCTTGGGCAAGACGCGCAGGGTGGCTTCCGTGGTAATGGCCAAAAGCCCTTCCGAACCCGTCAGCAGCCCGAGCAAGTCGTAGCCCGCTTGGTCCATGCCCTTGCCGCCGACCCGCACGATCTCGCCATCGGCGAGCACCACTTCCAAACCGAGGAGATTGTTGGTCGTTGTGCCGTACTTGAGGCAGTGTACGCCGCCGGAATTCTCGGCGATATTGCCGCCGATTGAGCAGGCGATCTGGCTCGAAGGATCGGGCGCGTAGTAGAAGCCGCTCTGCTCTACGGCTTCGGTCACAGCCCGGTTGGTCACGCCCGGCTGCACGGTCACCGCGCGATTTTGCAAGTCGATGTCGAGAATCGCACGCATCCGCGCCGTGCTCAACACAACTCCATCTTCCCGCGGCAAGGCACCGCCCGAAAGCCCGGTGCCAGCACCCCAAGGAACGATGGGAATGTCGAGTTGGGAGCACGATCGGAGTACGGCCGCGACCTGCTCGGTGCTCTCCGGTAAGGCGACCAGCATGGGCCGCTGGCGATACGCCGACAGGCCATCGCATTCATAGGCGACTAGATCTTCGCGGTGGTGAATGATTTGCTCGGCGCACAAGTGCTCGTGCAGGAGACCAATGAGGTCTCCGCGTCGCTTGAAGCGGGTGGGGTCGGGTGTGGGAAGTTGCATTAGTCAATAACCCAAGTCTTTGGCGTAAGCAAAAAGCGCGGGCGTACCGCCGGTATGGAGAAAGATAAGGCTCTGATCGGGGCGCCACCAACCGGCGCGCACGTGCGCCAAAAGCCCGGCCATGGCCTTGCTGGTGTAGGACGGATCGAGCAATAGTCCTTCCTGCTGTGCCAACAGGTGCAAGGCTTCGCGGCTCTCTGGCGTGACCACGCCGTAGTCTGGGCCGACAAACGCGGCATAGCTTTCGAAATCTTCCGCCTTCAGCGAGAGGTCTAGTCCTAGGACTTGGGCACATTTCCGCCCCAGCGCGAGATGCTCCTCGGCCGCCTGCTGGTCGCAGCGCGGCGAAGGGCTGATGCCCACCACCCGCATATCGATGTCCAGTGCCTTGAACGCCACCACCAATCCCACGTGGGTATGCGCCCCCGAACACAGATAGATCGCCGCTGGCGCAACGCCCTGTTCGTCGCATTGGGCCAAAAGTTCTAAGGCCCCATCGACGTACGCTACACTGCGGAAGATGCGCGCGTCCGAACTGGTGTGGAAGGGGCGGTGCCCAGCCGCGGTCAGCGCGGCCATTTTCGCGACCACGGCTCGCGCTTGCTCGCTGGGCACTGGCAAGTCCACCTCTGCGCCGAAGAGGCGGGTCAACAGCAGGTTTCCCTGCGCCTGCGCGTGCGCGTCGCTGCGGCCCACGATTACCGCCGACATTCCCAATTTTGCGGCCACCGCGGCTGTCTGTCGCGACTGATTCGACTGGGCGGCAGCCGAGTGTACCAGCACATCACAGCCCTGCTCTACGGCTTGAGCGATTTGGTATTCAAACTCGCGGATCTTGTTGCCGCCAAAAGCCAAACCAGTCAAATCATCGCGCTTGACCCAAACTTGCGGGCCGGCTAGATGGGCACTGAGGCGCTTTAATTCCTCCAAGGGCGTCGGTAAGGACGCTAGCTGCAATCGCGGCAATTGAGCCAACCGCTCTTTCAGTTCCTCTCGGCTAACAATCATAGCTTCCCTCTTTTTTGCTTCCAATACAACCATTAAACAACCACTAGGCAAACCCATTTTGGCGTCATGCGCTGAGCGTTGTCGAATTTGCCCTTTTGCTAAAAAGCCTTAACTTTTCAACAGTGAAGCCCACACACCCTTCCGCCCCTCCTCGGAGCCTCACAACTCCCCAACACAAATCGCTGCTTAAACAACATATAGGGCTGTTTTGGATCTAGTCGAACCTATACCCGAACGCCTATTGCCTCACCTTCGCGGTGAATTGCACCCCGGCGAGTTGCTCATCGTCCTCCTCGCCACCGACATTCGCCCCGACGGACAATACGGCGACTCTTGGTTTGCTCTTACGGACGAGCGGATACTCGTCTTTCACCCTAATGGTGCAGATACGCCCGAGACCGTGCGCCTCGGTTTGGACGAAGTGCAAGGCATCCAGATCCGCAACTACGTGGGCAGCGGTGTACTCGTCGTCGAGCTAGAGGACGAGACCGTCGAGTTACTGCGCTTTTCGCAGAGTGCGTACTACAAATTCTCTGGCGTACCCCAAGCCATCGAGGGTGCCGGTCTATTCGAGGGCGAAGACGCAGAAAAAGGCGGGCCGTCGCAGGTCGATCCGGTCAAAGTAGTAGAGCACTGTCCCACCTGTGGACTCGCCCTGCGCTCCGGCTCCAAAGTCTGCCCCAACTGCCTGCGCCAGACCGAGACCTTCTGGCGATTGTTTTCCTACATCAAGCCCTATAAAAGCCAAGCTCTGATCGGATTCACGCTGACGATTGTGCTGACGGCCATTGGCCTGTTCCCGCCCCAGCTCAACCGCATTCTCATCGACGATGTCATCGTCCCAGCCATCGTCCAATACGAAGCTGCGGGCATTGCCGAGGGCGCAGCGACCGTGGCCACCGCCGCGAGCGTGCAATTCCTGCTGTGGGTCGTCCTTGGCCTGCTCGGCGTCTATCTCGGCCGCGGCATCATCAGCGGTGTGCGGATGTACGCCTTGGGGTGGCTCGGCCAACGCGTCGTGTACGATTTGCAGATGCAAATTTTCCAACACTTGCAACTGCTGTCGCTGACGTTTTACAACACGATCAGCACGGGTCGCATTATGACCCGCGTCACCAGCGATACCGAGCGCATGCGCAGATTTATCACTTCCGGGTTCCAAGACATCGTCATCGACGGGCTGACCATCATCGGCATCTGCGCGATGCTATTTGTGACGAACTGGGAATTGGCGCTTTTGTCGCTGATTCCAATCCCCTTCATGATCATCGGCACCATTATCTACCGCAACCGCATCCACTGGGTTTTCCACCGGATATGGCGTCGCATTTCCACCCTCAACGCCATGCTCGCCGACACCATCCCTGGCGTCAAGGTCGTCAAAGCGTTTGCTCAAGAAAACCGCGAGTTCAAGCGCTTCAACGAGCGCAACAGCGACCTGCGAGACTCGCAGATGACCTCGTTCAAGATGCGGTCCTATTACATTCCGACGATCTCCTTTACCACCTCGGTCGGCTCGATCATCCTCTGGTGGTTCGGCGGCAATCGGGTGCTCTCTAATACCCTGACCCTCGGCGACCTCCAAGCATTTATCGCCTATATGATGATGTTCTACGCGCCGGTGCGCTCGCTGTGCAACCTCACCGAGCAGCTAGAGACCGCAGCGACAACGGCCGAGCGCGTCTTTGAGATTATCGACACTGAGCCTGAAGTCCAAGACGCCCCCGACGCCATAGACCCCGGCGTACTTGAAGGCTCAGTAGAGTTCCGCAACGTCAGCTTCACCTACGACGGCTCGGCCAGGATTCTCGACCGCATCCACTTTAAGACTCAACCCGGCGAAATGATCGGCATCGTTGGCCCCAGCGGCGCTGGCAAGTCGACGTTGGTCAACCTCATCTCGCGGTTCTACGACGCCACCGACGGTCAAGTCCTCATCGATGGCTACCCCATTACCCGGCTCAAACAGCAGGTGCTGCGCGGTCAAATCGGCATGGTCTTGCAAGAGCCGCTGCTCTTCCAAGGCTCCATCGCCAGCAATATCGCCTACGGCCATCCCGATGCAACGCGCCAAGAAGTCATCGAAGCGGCCCGTGCGGCCAACGCCCACAAGTTCATCATGAATTTTCCCGATGGCTACGACACCCAAGTCGGCGAGCGCGGCGGTCGGCTCTCCGGCGGCGAGCGCCAGCGCATCTCCATTGCCCGCGCCCTGATCGGCAACCCGCGCATCCTGATCCTCGACGAAGCCACCGCCTCGGTCGATACCCAGACCGAATACGAAATCCAAGAGGCGCTCGAACGGTTAGTAGCTGGCCGCACGACCTTTGCCATTGCCCACCGGCTCTCGACCCTCAAAAACGCCGACCGACTGCTGGTGTTGGAAAGAGGGCGCGTCGCCGAGGTCGGCACCCACGAAGAGTTGCTCAATAAAGAGGACGGCGTCTATCGCCGACTAGTCGATATGCAAACCGAAATGGCGAAAGTGCGGGCACTATGAGCGAGGCCCGCGGTTATTCGTACGAGGATTTTCTACTCGACCCGCAAAAGGTGCGCTTCAGTCGCTCCGAGCGCGGCAGCTTGATCCTCAAGCTCGACGGCGAAGAATACACCAACCTCAAGATCCGTCGCGCCTTCCCATTAGAGGAGGCCGACCGCTACATTGGCGTCTTTGCCGCCGAGGACCAAGAACTCGGCATAATCGAAGACCCACAACAGCTAGACGACCAAAGCCGTCAGGCGCTCCTAGACGAACTCAATAAGATCTACTTTCAACCGCAGGTTCTGGCCTTTGACGAGCTCGACGAGGAGTTCGGGGTGTTGCGCGGTCAGATTGAAACCACCAGCGGCCCTCGCCGACTCGAAATCCGCGGCTATCGCACTAATGTACGCATGCTCTCCGGTAGCCGGGCCATCATCGAGGATGTCGATGGCAACCGCTATCTGATCGCCAACTGGCGCGCACTGCCGCGAAGAACGCGCGAGATTTTAGGGCTTTAATCCGCAGGGGCAAGTTGCGGTTAGCCAGCGAAATACGCCCGCATCTTCTCCAAGCCAATCCGGGCAACTTCCGCTGGATCTTGCTCCCACAGCCCCGGATTGAATAGTTCCAACGACACAAACTCTTCGTATCCCTGCGCTTGCGCCAACCGCTCAATCTCTCGCAAAGGACCAACCCCATCCCCCGGCATCACCCGGTCGGCATCGCTTTGTTCGGCAAAGGGCTTGTTGCCTGGGGCGTCATTCCAGTGCCAGACCGCGACCTTGTCGCTAGGCACTTTGGCAATGCTCGCAATGGGACCGCCACCGCGTAGAATGTGGAACGGGTCCATAATCAAACTGGCATCTGGATGATCGGCGTCGGTGGCAATCTGCCAAGCCTGGTCAATGGTGTACACGCTTTGCACAAAGCCTAAGTACTCCATCGCCGGTCGCACGCCAATTTCCTTGCCGATCTCCAGTAACTCGCGATAATCAGCCCCGCCTCGGCTAAGATCGCAGGATGCTCGCGGCGGGCTAGCGACGATAAACTCGGCTCCTACCGCTGCCGCCTGCTCCATCCGCCGCCGCACCTCCTCCAATGCCTGCACCCGCGCCGCGCCCTCAACCCCCAGCCAGCCGTGGAGTGCAATGACGGTCGGCACCGCCAGCCCGTAGTCGGCCAGTGCCTGCCGCACGTCCGCGAGCGAACCGCCCTTCTGCTCGTACCCAGTCAAGTCGTCGTTCCACAGCTCAATGCCTTGGTAGCCAGTCTGCCCGGCGATGCGGATTTTCTCCATCAGCGACGCTGGGCGAATCGTCGATGTGTTGAGCGCGTATTGCACTGTCATATCACTTCCTTTCTCGTTAAGCTACACATAAAAAATCGCTTCCCTCTACCAATCCCGATTCATCCAACGCCTCCCGAATCAGTGCCCGCGCCCCCCGCGATGCCACAGCCGCCAAGAGAATTGGGCGGTCGCGGCGCGTCCACCACATCGGCAAATCATCCGGTCCGATTACGGGCTTGCGCCGCAAGGTGCCGCCAATTTTTTTAGGCGCAATATCGACAAATACATCGGGAGCGCGGCCTTCGCGCTCTAAGTGCTTAGCGAGTCGGCGGCCGGTCTTGCCCGCACCCCAGACAGCCAATCCATCCCGCTCTTGCAACGGCCCGGCGAACAAATAGTGCGCTTTGGCGCGGAGAAAGTTCTCCACTGAGTAGCGGCTATTAGTATGGGTCGCCCGGTCAGTGTGTTCGCGCCAGTAGTGCAAGACCTCCGGCACCTTGGCAAAGCGCCGGCCCGCCGCCCGATAGCGCAACCACAAATCGTAGTCTTCTGGCCATCCTCGATCTTGGTAGCCTCCCAAGGCCACCAACTCCTCGCGGCGCATCATGGCCGACGGATTGGCGATGGGGCTCTCGACGAAAAACTCGCGTTCTATCAATGTGCTATCCACCAAGCCGTTTAACCAAGCCTCATACACCAACATCCCTTCCCCAGCCTCGGCACGCGGAAAGATCTCCACCAAACAACTCACGACACTTAAGCTAGGGTCTCCTTCTAGCCGTGCGAGTTGCTTTGCCAAGCGCTCGGGGTGCATCCGGTCGTCGGCGTCCATACGCGCCACGTACGCACCCCGACACAAGGCCAAGCCTCGGTTGGGCGCCTCAACAATGCCTCGGTGGTCGGACAGCAACACCCTAAAGCGGCGATCGCGGCGACTCCATTCCAACAGCATGTCCCCGCTCTCGTCCTCCGAGCCATCATCTACGGCCACGACTTCAAAATCTTCCCAGCTCTGTGCTTGGATGCTTTGCAGAGTTTCCGCCAGCGTGGCGGCGGCATTGAACACGGGGAGTAGTATAGATACGCGGGGCGTTTTCATCGTCGCTAGCGGGTTGCGTTTTCATCGTCGCTAGGTATAAGAGCTTGACATTCGCTCGCTCCATGCCCGATTTTAATTTCTATATGATACATCTCAAATCACCCTTGGAAATCGACCGCATCCGCGCTAGTTGCCGCATAGCTGCCGAAGCCATGCTCCGCGTCGAAGAGGCCATCGCACCTGGGATCACCACCCTCCATCTCGACCAAATAGCCGACCGCTACATCCGCAGCCAAGGCGCAGTCGCCAGTGCCTTGGGCTATCGCGGCTTTCCCAGCAGCATCTGCGTCTCGGTCAACGACGAAGTCGTCCACGGCATTCCCGGAGACCGCGTCCTGCAAGAAGGGGACATCCTCGCCGTTGACATTGCCGTTAAAAAGGATGGTTTTCACGGCGACATGAACGTCACTATGAAAGTCGGTCGCGTAACCGCCAAGGCCCAGCGCCTGCTCGACGCCACGAGCCAGAGCTTGGAGGAAGGGCTGGCCTTCTGTACGCCTGGGCAACGCCTCGGCGACATTGGCCACGCCATCCAAAGCTATGTCGAAGCGCACGGCTTTTCCATCGTGCGCATGTATTGCGGCCACGGCATTGGCCGCGACTTCCACGAAGAGCCCCAATTGCTCCACTACGGCAAGGCTGACACGGGTCGCCGCCTGCAAAACGGCATGGTATTTACCATTGAGCCGATGGTCAACGAGGGTATGCACAACACGGTCGTGCTCGACGACGACTGGACGGCCGTCACCGCCGACGGCAAGCTCTCGGCCCAATACGAACACACCGTCGCCGTCACCCACGATGGGCCGGACGTGCTGTCGCGCTTTGCCGATCTGCCGTACTGAACTTGCTCAGCAGCGGCATTTTCTTATTTTATAAGTTCATTTCACGAGGAGAACAGCATGGCAAGGCCGAAAAAAGTTCAATCCAACGGCGACGACGACAACGCTGAACTTCCGTTTGATTCCAGTACGCAGATCGAGCTGGAAATGGAAGACACCTGCTGCGTTACTGGCGAACGAGTTGAGTTCAGCTTTTGCCGCTTTCCCGACTACAAAAATGGCACGATGATGGTCATGTCCAAAAGCGAGATGCTGGCGCACCTGAGCGCTGGCGACTCCATCCGCAAATTCAAAGAAGTGCTGGTCCAGCGCCACGGCGAGGAAGTCTTAGCCGAGCACTACTCCAACTACTAAACAACACCTAATCACCTACGTGCAAAAGAAGGGATGGTCCGCATGGGACCATCCCTTCTTTTGCTATGCTACGAGCGAGCCAACAAAGTTTCGATATCCTCGCTGAATACCCCACGGGGATTGAGCTGGCCACTCTTGTCGCGCGGCACGCCTATATGCCTCTTGTACACGCGGCCTTGGCGATCAAAAATAAGGGTGAGCGGCACACCTACCCTCGCCAGACTTTCTTTGTAGAAGGCGCGGAGTAACTCGTGTTGGCCATCGTGAACCACCGGATAGTTGATGGCCAAGCGATCGACGAACTCGCCTATTAGGGGTAGGACGCGCTCGGGGGGACCTTGATCTATGGAAATGCCAATGATCGCCACCTGTTCGGGATCGAACTCATTGCTCATCTCGACTAAGGCTGGGATCTCGTAGCGACACGGGCCGCACCATGTCGCCCAGAAGTTGACCAAGACGACCTTGCCCTCGTAATCGCGCAAATCCACGTTCTGGCCCTGATAGTCGTTCCACTTGGCAGCCGGCGGGGGAAAGAGCTTGGCCGCTTGTGAATCGGGGGAGCCACAGCCGAGCATTAGAAGTGCCAACCCACGCACCAGTCCTTTGATCGCCTTTGTACACATAGTACGTCCTGTATTTAACTCGGCTGGTGTAAGCCCACGGGTACTTGTTTTTTGAGATCTAGCTGAGTGGACTGGGGACCGATCAGTTCCTCAATGCCGCGCAGCAAATCGTCGCAGGGATCGACGCGAATGGTCTTTGAGCGCACCATTTTGTCCTGCTCACCGCCGTTTTGGAGCCGGAGCCACAACTCGCAAGCGCCCGTGTGGCACTCGCACAGGTGGCGCAGCCGGCTGAGGAGGGGGGCACCTACTTTCTGGTAGGGCAGCGACAAGGTAACGGCCTTAGTCAACTCCGCGCGCGCCGATTTAAGGGGCAATGCGCGATCGGCCTGTAAACTCAGGCGTCCGTTGCGCTCGCAAACGCGCCCCTCTACGAGGATGGTTTCGCCTTCCACGAGTAGCGATTGGCAGTGGGCGAAGGCGTCGCCGAAAAACGCGATATCGCCCTTGCCATTGAGGTCTTTGAGCGTGACAAAGGCATAGGGATTGCCGCGGCGGTCAAAGAGTTTGCGCACCTCCTCAACTAGGCCGCCGACCCGCAACGGCGCACCGTTGCGCTGCCCATCTATCTCGCTTAGGGGCCGCGCGAAGCTGCTGAGATCGCGGGCGTAGGGCTCGAGCGGATGGCCGGAGATATAAAGACCCAATAGGTCGCGTTCCTTGGCCAGTTTTTCGCTCTCAGACCACTCTTCAACCTCGGGTAGGTCCTGTACTACTAGCTCGGACGAGCCGCCGCCGAAGAGGCTGATCTGCCCCTTTTCGAGGGCTTCTTGGGCCTTGTTTGCGGCCTTTAACGCCAGATCAAGTGCCTCCATTTTCTGGGCGCGATGGCCTTCAAGGCCCTCCAATGCGCCAGCAGCAATCAGACTTTCGACCACGCGCCGGTTGACCGCACGCAAGTCGATGCGCTCGCAGAACTCGAAGAGAGTGGTAAACGGCCCGTCTGCAATCCGCGTATCTACTATGCTCTGCCCTGCGCCCTCGCCGACGTTCTTGATCGCCGCCAAACCGTAGCGAATGCCCTCGTCCGTCGGTGTGAAGTTGAGCGTACTCTGATTGACATCGGGCGGCAGGACCTGGATACCCATGCGGCGGCAGTCGTCGAGCAAGACAGTCAGCCGATCAGTATCTTTGCGCTCAATGGTCAGGCTAGCGGCCATGTACTCTTGGGGATAATGAGCCTTGAGGTACGCGTTTTTGTACGCGCCCTCGGCATAGCAGGCTGCGTGCGACTTGTTGAAGGCGTAGCCAGCAAAAATCTCGATCTCGCCAAAGAGCTTGTTGGCCAACGACTTTTTCACCCCGTTTTCGACGCAGCCGACGACGAAGTCCTTTTTGACCTTGGCCATTTCCTCGGGCTTTTTCTTACCCATCGCCTTGCGCAAAATATCGGCTTGGCCGAGAGTGAAACCGGCTAGCTCTTGGGCGATGCGCATAACCTGCTCCTGATAGACCATAATCCCATAGGTCGGCTCCAAAATCGACTCCAACTTGGAGTGATCGTAGGCGACGGCCTCGTCGCCGCACTTGCGGGCGATGAAGGTCGGGATATTGTCCATCGGCCCCGGGCGATAGAGGGCATTCATGGCGATAATGTCTTCAATGGTATCCGGCTTGAGCTTGCTCAGGTATTCGCGCATTCCCACGGACTCAAATTGGAAAACGCCGATTGTCTCGCCGCGACCGAACAGGTCGAAAGTGGCTCGGTCGTCCCACGAGATGGTTTCCAAATTAAAATCCGGCTCCTTGAGTTGAATCAAGCGCACGGCTTCATCAACCAGCGACAACTCCTTTAGGCCCAAGATGTCCATTTTCAGCAAGCCGATGTCCATACAGGTCTCGCCGACGAACTGAGTGGTTATAGTCCCGTCTTTGGGGGCGCGATAAAGCGGCACGTAATCGGTCAATTCCCCAGGAGCGATGATGACCGCGCAGGCGTGGACCGAGGCGTGACGCGCCATGCCCTCCAGCTTGCGGGCGTATTCGACCAGTTTGCCCTCGTTGCCGGGCGCTTGGGCTAGCTGCTGTAGCTCGGGCACCCGCTCGATAGCCTTGTCGAGGGTAATTTTCAGTTCGGTCGGCACCTGCTTGGCGATGCGATCCACCTCGCCAAAGGGCATGCCCAAAACCCGTCCGACATCGCGCACCACCGCTTTAGCTCCCATGGTCCCAAACGTGATGACTCGCGAGACATTGTCCTTGCCGTACTTATCCACCACATAGTGCAGCACCTCGTCGCGCCGGGTGTCGTCGAAGTCAATGTCAATATCGGGTGGCTCAATGCGTTCGGGATTGAGGAAGCGCTCGAAGATCAGGTCATACTTGATGGGATCTACATTGGTAATGCCGAGGCAATACGAGGCCAAGCAGCCAGCGGCCGAGCCGCGCCCCGGCCCCACGGAAATGCCCTGATTACGAGCGTAGCTGACAAGATCCCAGACGATGAGGAAATAGCCGGAAAAATCCTGGCTGGTAATGACGCTTAGCTCGTAGTCGAGCCGCTCCTGCACGGCCGGATCGACAGTGCCGTAGCGCCGCTCCAAACCCTCCTGCGCCAGTTGCGTCAGATAGTCGTCGCTGGAGGCGTAGCCAGTCGGGATTGGAAAATCCGGCATATAGGTTTTTCCGAACTCAAGCTCGACGTTGCACTTATCGGCAATTTCGAGCGAGCGCTCCAGCGCGTCGGGCAAATCCGCAAACAGCTTTTGCATCTCTTCGGTACTCTTCATATAGAGTCCGTCGGGATAGCACATACGATTTTTCTCGTCAACCGTCTTATTGGTCTGGATGCAGATCAGGGCATCGTGAGCGTCGTGGTCGGTGGCGCCCAGGAAGTGGAAGTCATTGGTGGCCACCAGCGGCACACCCAGCTTGCGATGCAGCTTGAGCAGGCCGTCGTTTACTTTCGCTTCAGGGTCGATATCGTGGCGCTGGATTTCCAAGTAGTAGTCGTCGCCAAAAATATCCATAAACTCGCGGGTGGCTTTTTCGGCTGCGGCTAGTCCCTCGCGCTGGATCAGGTGCGGAATCTCGCCGCCGATGCAGGCCGACATACAAATCAGGCCCTCGGCGTGTTCTCGCAACAGTTCCTTGTCGATGCGGGGATTGTAGTAGTAGCCTTCGAGATAGCCCTTGGAGACGAGCTTGATCAGATTGCGGTAGCCAGTGGCGTCTTTGGCCAGCAAGATCAGGTGGTTGGAGGCGTGGGTTAGGCCGCGAGCAGCCTGGCGCAAATGGCGGCTATCAATCGCGACATAAACTTCGCAGCCGATGATGGGCTTAATGCCAACATCTTGGCAGGCCCTGTAGTGCTCAATGACGCCAAAGAGATTGCCGTGATCTGTAAGAGCCAAGGCAGGCATACCCTGCTCGGCCGCTAACTCGGCCATCTTGCCAACCCGGCATCCTCCATCGAGCAGACTGTATTCGCTGTGACCGTGTAAATGGACGAAATCAGCCGAAGCCATGACCACCTCCGCTACCTGTATGCGCTAGAAAAAATCTCTGGACTTAGAAAGCATGGCCGAACAACGGGCCAAACTGCTTGGGGAAGGCATCGCCTCGGGGGAAGCATAGCCAATTCAAAAGGGGATGTCAACGGCCCAAAGAAGAGATCGTTCTTTGTAAAATGTTATTATTATTTTATTTACAAAAAGAGAAATTTGTTGTACACCGCTGGCAAAATAGACTGTACCCACCTGCGCCGCGAACTTGTCGCTGGAAACAGACGGGGCTATCTTTGATCTTTTGCCGAGGAGCTAAGAGGAGCTAATCTGATGATCGACGAAGAACTGTTGGCGATTCTCGCCTGCCCCGAGACTAAAGAGCCGGTCGCACTCGCCGAGGAAGAGCTCATCGCCGAGCTCAACAGCCGCATTGCCCGCCGGGAAATCAAGAATCGAGCCGGCAAAACCGTAGAAGGCAAGATCAACGGCGGCCTAGTGCGCGCAGATGGCGCGTACCTCTATCCGATTCAGGACGAAATCCCCATCCTACTCATCGACGAGGCCATTCCACTTCGCTAGCACCCGCACAAAAAAGGGACTGTGCGCTTATACAGTCCCTTTGTCAACTTACATGTATGGTGCCGAAGCGGGGATTCGAACCCCGACGCCGTAAGGCACTGCCCCCTCAAGACAGCGTGTCTACCAATTTCACCACTTCGGCAAAAACTAGTTTGGCCTGCTACTGAGCCTCGGCCGGTGGCTCCTCAGCAGTCGAGGTCTTAGCTGGCTTTTCTTTCTCGCCCAGCAGGTGCTCTGCTTCCGGGATGACCGGCACCGCTGGCACCGCCTGTTCCTCGGCCATTGTCCGTTGCGTCGCCGTCGTCGGAGTGGTCTCGGCCTTCTGAAAGGCCACCGACTGCACCAAACAGCTCAGCATAAAAGCCGTGGCCAAAACGGTCGTGGCTTTGGTCAGAAACGTGGCTGCAGTACGGCCGCCCAACACGGAGGAAGAGGCTAGGCCGCCACCGATCGATCCAGCTAAGCCACCCCCCTTGCCCGCCTGTAGGAGCACGGTCACGACTAGGAGCAAGCAAATCAGCACGTGAAAAACCGTGACTAGAATCTCAATCATAATTTTGTAATAGCTTCCAAGTTTTGGTAATTGCGAATTACCTCATTATTGAGATAAATTTAAGGTTAAAGGGCGGCCCTCACAATAGCGGCAAACTGCCCGGCGTCCAAGGCAGCACCGCCGATCAAGCCGCCATCAATGTTGACTTGAGCAAAAAGTTCAGCTGCGTTTTCGGGTTTGACGCTGCCGCCGTACTGGATGCGCACCTCATCGGCGGCGGCTTTGCCCAAGTGCCGAGCGAGGAAATAGCGGATCATCGCATGGACTTCTTCGGCTTGCGCGGCCGTCGCCGTAACGCCGGTGCCAATTGCCCACACCGGCTCATACGCCCACAATACCGCATTAGCTGCACCCGCCGAAATCCCGGCTAGAGCACCGCCCACTTGGCCGAGGACGACCTCCTCAATTCGGCCAGCTTCGCGCTCCTGCAGGCTCTCGCCGACGCAGACGATCGGGCACAGGCCAGCTTGGAGGGCGCAAGCTAGCTTGCGGTTGACTAGCGAGTCGTCCTCGCCGCCAAACTGTCTTCGCTCGGAATGGCCCAGCAACACGTGAGAGCAACCAGCGGCCAAGAGCATGTCGGAGGATATTTCTCCGGTGAAAGCTCCCTGCCGCTCCCAGTGCATGTTCTGGGCTCCTAACCCAATGGCGCTATCGGCAAGGGCCGTACGCACAGCTTCCAAGCAGGTGAACGGCGGGCAGACGACAACTTCTACGTTGAGTCCCGCGACGAGCGGCTTGATCCCTTCGACCAACTCGACAGCCTCAGCAGCAGTCTTGTGCATCTTCCAGTTACCAGCGACAATGGGTCGGCGCATCTTAGTTTTCCCCGTCGTCCAAGACCGCTACTCCGGGCAAGACCCGCCCGCTCATGCACTCTAGCGACGCCCCGCCCCCAGTGGAAATATGAGTCATCGCTTGGGCCAATCCAGCTTGGGCTATAGCCGAGGCCGTGTCCCCACCGCCAATAATGCTCACGGCTCCCTCGCGAGTAGCGGCTGCTAGGGCTTGGGCAACCTGTTGGGTCCCTTGGGCAAAGGGGTCCATCTCGCACACTCCGAGGGGACCGTTCCACACGACGGTACCGCCCCGGGCGATCTGGTCGGCGTAGCGTTGCCGGGTCTGGGGGCCGATGTCCATGCCCTGCCAACCGGAGGGGATTGCGTCGCGGGCGACTACTTGCGTTTGGGCGTCGGCGGCAAAGTGATCGGCGACTACGCAATCCACGGGAAGTTCGAGAGCCAACTCTCCCTTTTCGACTCGGGTCAATAGCCGCCGAGCCGTGTCTAGGCGATCTTCTTCGAGCAGCGAATCCCCGATCTCTAGCCCCATGGCCTTGAAAAAGGTATAGGCCATGCCGCCGCCGATGAGCAGGGCATCCGCTCGGTCGAGCAAATGCTCAATCAGTTCGATCTTGCCCGAAATTTTGGCCCCACCCAAAATGGCAGTAAATGGCCGCTGCGGGCAGCGCAGGGCCTCGTCGAGATAGGAGATTTCCCGCTCCATCAACAGACCGCTGACCCCCTCGGCCATATAGCGCGGCACCCCCTCGGTCGAGGCGTGCGCCCGGTGCGCTGCCCCAAAGGCATCGTTGACGTATGCATCGCCTAGCCCGGCCAACTGCTGGGCAAAAGTCTGCTCGTTTTGCTCTTCTTCCAGATGGAAGCGCACGTTCTCTAAGAGCAGGACCTGCCCCGGTTGCAAGGCAGCGGCTTGGGCTGCGACCTCGGCCCCCACGCAGTCTGGAGCCATGCTCACCACACAGCCCAACAACTGGCTCAGACGCTCGGCTACTGGAGCCAGCGACAGCGCGGGTACTCGCTGGCCGCGGGGGCGACCCAAGTGCGACATCAGAATGACGGACGCACCCTGCGCCAACAAGTGCTCAATCGTTGGCAGAGCGGCGCGAATCCGCGTGTCATCGACGATCCGGCCATCTTCGTCATTGAGCGGCACGTTGAAATCCACTCGTACGAGGGTCCGCTTGCCAGCTACATCGAGGTCCCTGATGGTGCGCTTAGCCATGCTATCAACCGAAAAACACCGTAGCTAGGTCGTATAGATCTTGGTCAACTATCTTGAGCTGATTGACTGCATCGGCGAGTGGGATCGCCACGATTTGATTGCCCTGCAGACTCACCATCTTGCCGAAGTCACCTTTATGCACCAAGTCGATAGCGGCAATGCCAAAGCGCGTACCCAAGACGCGGTCGAAGGCCGTGGGCGTTCCCCCGCGCTGCAAGTGCCCCAGCACCGTAACTCGCGTCTCGTAACGGGTCGCCTCCTCAACCGCGCTGGCGACGAGTTGGCCGATACCACCCAGCTTGACGTGGCCAAATTCGTCGAGTCCCCCTTCGGAGATCACGTACTCTTTCTCCCCGCCTTCCTCGGAAACCAATTGCGCTCCCTCGGCCACCACCACGATTGAAAAGTCCTTGCCGCGCTCGTGTCGCTTGCGAATGATGCCAACGATTTCTTCGATGGTGTATTTCTGCTCGGGAATGAGGATCATATCCGCGCCACCAGCCAAGCCAGCGTAGAGGGCAATCCAACCACTGTGCCGCCCCATGACCTCAATGACCATCACTCGGTTGTGCGATTCGGCCGTGGTGTGAATTCGGTCGATGGCCTCGGTGACGATATTGACCGCAGTGTCGAAACCAAACGTGTAGTCCGTGCCGCTCAGATCGTTGTCAATGGTCTTGGGCACGCCTACGACCGACACACCCATGCGCGTCAGCTTGTTGGCTACCCCCAGCGTGTCCTCGCCCCCGATGGCCACGAGCGCGTCTAAATTCATCCGCCGCATGTTATCGACGACGATTTCGCCGCCGTCTTCCTGCTTGAACGGGTTGGTGCGCGAAGTACCGAGGATGGTGCCACCCTTGGGCAAGATACCAGAAGTCTCCGCCAATCCCAATGGCTCCCAGTCGCACTCCATCATCCCCTTCCAGCCCTTGAGAATGCCGCGAAAGCGGTATCGGTATGCAGTAATGCCCTTGCGCACCACAGCGCGAATGACGGCATTGAGCCCCGGACAGTCGCCTCCTCCGGTCAATATGCCGATCGTCTTTTCGGCCATAATATTCGGACTCCTTGGCTCGCGGCCAACTTTGATCCAGTTTGAAGTACGGGGATTCCAAAAAGGTCTAAATGTAGGAATTTGTTAGAATTAGGTCAACAGATCGCCTGCGCCCGGGCCCGCCAAGACAACAGCCCACAGGCGGTGATCGCCTTCCACAGCTTGGGCACAGGAGATCATGGTCTCTCCGGTCGTCCACACGTCATCTACTATCCCGATTCGGGCACCGGCGGGCGGCGCGGTCCTGCGCACAAAGGCACCGCGGAGATTGGCGCGGCGTTCTGCGGCCGACAAGAGCGCTTGCTGCCGCGTATTTCTCCGCCGCCGCACGATCCCGTGGCACACGGGTACGCCGAGCACGCCCCCTAACCCAGCGGCGATTTCCGCACTCTGATTGAACCCGCGCTCCCGCAGCCGAGCCGGGTGCAAAGGCACGGGCAACAAGCAGTCCAACGGAGCGAGTTGCTCAGCCAAGCACTGCCCCATACACTCGCCCAACGCCCTCCCTAGCCGCACTTGGTTGCGAAATTTAAGCGCGTAAATGGCCTGTTGCAGCACACCGGTGAACGGCCCCAAAGAGACGACCTGTTCAAACGCACGGCTTCCATCCTCGGTATAGGGATGCGAGCGGCGCGACACAATCTCTGCCCAGCACGATTCGCACAGCAACTCGGCAGCCTCAATGTCCGCTGTGCAAACCGCACAGTGGGGCGGATAAGCAAAGTCCAACAGAGCACGGCCCCACGTCTGTAGTGTTTCTATTTTGCCCACTGCTCGTTACCCAAAGACCACGTCATCGGTGCGCTGTAGAGCGCTACCTATTACAAAGAAAAAAACGTGCCAACCCAGCGCGCCATCCGCTTTCTTGCGGATTTGCCATAATTCACTCCTTTCTCGTACTATTACACAACTCATACCCTTAACAAAGGATAGATTATGACCTTGCTATACGCGCTATTCTTTTTTGCTTTGGCCGAGGCCCTTCCCGCTGAGTACAATCTGCTCCACGGCCCGGACCCTAAAGATCCCATGGCGGCCCATATCTACCAATTGGACAACGGCCTGACGGTCTATCTGACCGAAAACAAAGAAGAGCCGCGCTTCTACGCCGAAATCGCCATTCGCGCCGGTTCCAAGCACGACCCCCAAGACGCCACCGGCATCGCCCATTACCTAGAGCACATGCTCTTCAAAGGCAGCAAAAAAATCGGCACCCTCGACTACGAAAAGGAGCAGGTCCACCTCGACCGCATTGAGGGGCTCTACGAGCAGCACTTTGTCGAGACAGACCCTGAAAAAAGGGCCGCTATCTACGCACAGATCAACGCCGAAAACCAACTTGCTGCCGCCTACGCCATTCCCAATGAACTCGACCGCCTCTACACCGCAATGGGCGAGCGCGGCCTCAACGCCCACACCTGGGTCGAGGAAACCGTCTATAAGGTGGAACTGCCAGCCAATCGTCTAGCCCAATGGGCCAAAGTCGAGGCCGAGCGCTTTCACGCACCGGTCTTCCGCCTCTTCCAAACCGAACTAGAAACCGTCTATGAAGAAAAAAACCGCTCCCTCGACAACAAGGGCCGCGTCATCCACAAGGCCGTGCAAGAGCAATTCTACAAGGTCCATCCCTATCGCATCACCACGCTAGGCACAGTAGAGCACCTAAAAAATCCCTCGCTAGAGCGCATGTACGAATTTTACAACACGTACTACGTGCCCAACAATATGGCGATCTTCATCTCCGGCGACATCGACATCGATGCGACCATCCAGCTCATTGACCGCGAATTTTCTCGCTGGGAGCGCAGGGAACTGCCTCAATTCCCCAACTACCAAGAACCTGCGATCAACAAAGCAGAACGGATTGAGGTCAACTATCCCGGCGAGGAATACGTGCTGTTGGCTTTTCGCACCGCCGAGCGGTTGCACGCGGACGCCGAGACTTTGCAAATCCTCGATATGATCCTCGATAATGCCACGGCTGGGCTGATCAACCTCAATCTCAATCAGCAACAGCAGGTGCGCGAAGCCGGCTCCTACCCTTATCTACTCAACGACTACGGTGCCCAGTACTTGTGGGGCATTCCCAAACAGGATCAGACCCTTGAGGAAGTCGAAGCCCTGCTCTTGGCGCAGATTGACCTGATCAAGGAGGGGCAATTCGACGATTGGATTATCCCGGCTATTGTCACCGACTTCAAAAAGAGCGTAAAGCAGGGGCTAGAAAACAACAGTTCTCGGGTCGGCTTCATGCGCGATTCGTATCTCGGGTTTGAAGAATGGAGCCATGCAGTGCGAGCCCTCGACCGCATGGCCGAGATCGAAAAGCACGACGTCATCGAAGTCGCCAATAAGTACTTCAACGGCGCGTATGTCGCTGGCTACCGCCGCGACGGCGAGCAGGACATCCCCGAGATCGCCAAGCCGCCCATCGACAAAATCGACATCGACGCCTCGCGCCAATCGGCCTTTTTCGCCGAGATCATGGCCATGCCCTTTGAGGAAATCGAGCCAGCGTACCTCGTGCCTGAGCGCGACTTTGCCACCCGCGAACTGGCGGGCGGCAGCAAACTCTACTACACCCGCAACCCGCTCAACGATCTCTTTGAATTTTCTATCGCAATCGACCTTGGCTCCCTAACCGAAAATCGCCTGCCCGTGGCGCGCGAGTTACTCGACAAGTCGGGCACCCCGCGCTTTGCCGCCGAAGAGTTGAAAAAGGAGTGGTACAAGCTGGGCACTGACTTTAGGATGAGCGTCGGCGACCAAGAGACCACGATTGCCATTTCGGGCCTCGACGAAAACTTCGCCGCATCGCTCGCCTTATTGTCCGAGCTAATGCACGGTCCAACTACCGACGACGCCACGCTCGCCGAACTTCAGTCCATCATCATCGCTCGGCGCGACGACGCTCTCAAGGATCACCGCACTATCCACGAAGCACTCTACCGCTACCATCGCTTAGGCGACCTGGCGTATTACCGCCGCGTCCCCTCCAACGAAGAAGTTCGCGCATTGGGACGTCGAGAACTTATCGACCTACTCAGCAGCCTGCTCTCCTATCGCCAGACCCTCAGCTACACCGGGTCGCAGACCGTCGAGGACGTACAGGCCATCCTTGCCCAGCACTATCCGCTACCTGAGTCGCCGATCGAACCGCCGCCCTATCAGGTGTTAGAGTTTACTCAGCCTGAAAAAACCCAGATATACTTCTTTGACAAGGAAATGGCCCAAGCCTTAGTGAGGATCGAATACGTAGATGTGCCCTACCAAGCAGCGCTCGAGCCAGCCGTCGAACTGTTCAACGACTACTTCTACGGCGGCATGGCTGGCATCGTATTCCAAGAAATCCGCGAAGCGCGAGCCTTGGCGTATTCGGTGGGTGCCCTCTACTTCAACGGCCGCGATAAAGCCGACTACAACTACATGGTCGGCGGCATGGGCACACAAGCCGACAAGACGCCCGAGGCGGTTACGGCCTTTGTCGGCCTGCTCGACGACATCCCCTCCTCGCCCGAGCGCTTTGCTGCCGCCCAGCTTTCAGTGCTCAACAAGTACCGCACGGAACGGCTCGGCTTCCGCTCGGTGCTAGGAGCTGTGCGCGGTTGGGAGCGCAAGGGACTGACCGGCGACCCGCGCGCTTGGCGCTTTGAGCAGATCCAAGCCAGCGCCCTCGACGAAGTGCTCGAGTTCTACCGCCAGCACATCCAAGGACGCCCCAAACTCATTTCGATCACCGGCGACAAGAGCAAAATGGACTTCGAGGCCCTAGCCGCACAGGGCGAGATCGTCGAGTTGGGCTTGGAAGACCTGTTCGCCTTCTGAGTCCTATTGACAAAGCCCCA
This sequence comes from Candidatus Latescibacterota bacterium, assembly GCA_965116045.1. Taxonomy (GTDB): domain Bacteria; phylum Latescibacterota; class UBA2968; order UBA8231; family UBA8231. The sequence goes on from OZ220478.1 coordinate 2,050,805, forward strand.
CCCACCGTCTAGCTTTTAGACAGTTTTGGGCGGCGTAGCTCAGTTGGTTAGAGCAGTGGAATCATAATCCATAGGTCGGGGGTTCGAGTCCCTTCGCCGCTACCAAAAAGGCACTTGCGAACGAAATCGCAAGTGCCTTTTGCTTTGCAAAGTATCTCTTGTAAAAATCAACTACTCGCGGAGGCGATTGACTGCCCGCGCCAGTGCCGCCTGCGCCCGCGCTATATCGACCCGCTCCTCCCGCGCCCGTGCCAACTCTTCCTCGGCTCGCCGCCGTGCGGCTTCGGCCCGCTCAACGTCGATCTCCTCAATGCGTTCGGCTGTCTCAGCTAGCACCGAAACTTGCTCGCGCCTGACTTCGACAAAACCGCCGCTGATGGCCATTTTGACCTCATTGCCATCCTCCTCGACAAAGCGCAACCGCCCTATCTGCAACCCGGTCAAAAGCGGGATGTGTCCAGCGAGAACGCCAAAACCACCCTCGCTACCGGGCGCTTGCAGGCTGATAACCTGCCCCGAGTAGGCCACCCGCTCTGGCGTGACGACCTCTAAGGCGAAAGCGGGCATGGACTAAAGGTCCTTGGCGGCTTGGAGGGCCTGTTCGATGTTGCCGACGAGGAAGAAAGCGAGTTCGGGCACGTCGTCGTACTCGCCTTCGACCAGCCCCTTAAAGCCGCGGATCGTGTCTTCGATTTTGACGTATTCACCCGGCTTGCCGGTGAATGCCTCGGCCACGTGCATGGGCTGCGTGAGGAAAAACTGGATCTTGCGCGCTCTCGACACAATCAGCTTGTCCTCGTCCGACAGCTCGTCAATGCCTAAAATGGCGATGATCTCGCGCAGGTCGCGGTAGCGCTGTAAGACCTCTTGAACGCGCTGGGCGACCTGATAGTGCTCTTCGCCGACGGTGCGCGGGTCGAGGAGACGCGACGAAGAGGCGAGGGGATCAACCGCTGGATATAGCCCCTGATCGGCCAAGGAGCGCTCCAACACGATGCGGCCATCGAGGTGGGAGAAGGCCGAAACAACCCCTGGGTCTGTATAGTCGTCGGCTGGCACGTAAATGGCTTGCACCGACGTGATCGAGCCGTTCTTGGTGGTGGTAATTCGCTCCTGCAGGGCACCCATCTCGGTCGCCAGCGTCGGCTGATACCCCACAGCCGAGGGCATGCGGCCTAGTAGAGCCGAAACCTCGGCACCGGCGAGGATGAAGCGAAAGATATTGTCGACAAAGAACAGCACGTCTTGGCCAGCCTCGTCGCGGAAGTGCTCGGCAATGGTCAACCCAGTAAGGGCGATGCGCTGACGCGCACCAGGCGGTTCGTTCATCTGCCCAAAGACCATGGCCGTCTTGTCGATGACGCCCGACTCCTCCAACTCGCCCAGCAGGTCGTTGCCCTCGCGCGTGCGCTCGCCTACGCCAGCGAAGACCGAATAACCGCCGTGCCCAGAGGCAACATTGTTGATTAGCTCAGTGAGAATGACCGTCTTGCCGACCCCAGCACCCCCGAAAAGCCCCAGTTTACCGCCGCGAGCAAACGGGCAGATCAAGTCGAGTACCTTCAGGCCGGTCTCCAGCATTTCGTCTGAGGGGACTTGGTCTTGGTGGGTCGGAGCAGGACGGTGCAAGGGCATCCTGGGCACTTCGTCGCTGAGCGCCCCTTTGCCATCGATTGGCTCGCCGATGACGTTGAAGAGGCGGCCGAGCACTTCCTCGCCCACTGGAACTTGGATCGGACCGCCGCTATCAACGACCCGTGCGCCGCGCCTCAGGCCGTCGGTAGAATCCATCGCTACACAGCGCACCGAGTGCTCGCCCAAGTGTTGCTGAACTTCAAGGACCAATTGCTCCTCGCTTGGGCGGTCTTCTGCGACCACCTCCAAGGCGTTGTAGATGGGCGGCAGTTCCTGCCCGGCGAAATCGACATCAATGACGACGCCGATGATTTCTTTGATTGTTCCTTCTTTCATTTTTACCTCACGTAGTAAACAGCGCTATTGAGCCACAGCCTCGGCACCGCCGATGATGTCCATCAATTCGAGGGTTATCGAGGCTTGCCGCTCTTTGTTCATTTCGCGGGTCAGGTCCTCGATCATGTCTCTGGCGTTCTTGGTGGCATTGTCCATCGCCATCATCTGGGCGGCGAAAAAGCCCACATTCGACTCCAGCAGAGCGCACCAGACTTGGAAGTTGACCTGACGCGCGACCAAAGTGCCTAACAGGACCTCGGGCGATGGCTCGAATTCGTACTTGGCACTTTCACCTGCTCCCTCTTCAGGCGTGATGGGCAAGAGTTGGCGGACGGTGGGTACTTGGGAAGTAACAGAGGCGTATTCGCTATAGCAGAGCAATACCCGATCAGTCTGGCCAGCGGTAAAGCGACTCGTTAGATCCTCGGCTATATCTACGGCGCGGACGAATTCGAGCTGGCTGAATACATCGGCGTGATGGCGAGAGACTGGAAAGCCGCGATGGCTGAAGAAATCCCAGCCCTTGTTCCCAATGGTGATCAACTCGAGTTGGGCATCCGCATACTCGTCCAACTCTTCTTGGACCCGGCGGCATAGGTTGGTATTAAAGGCACCGCAGAGGCCGCGATCAGCGGTTATGACCACCAGCGTAACGCGCTGGGCCGGGCGATCAGCAAAGAGCGGCTGCTCGTGGGCATCGACGCTCTGGTGCAGCGCTTTCAGTACTTGATCTAGTCGCTGGGCGTACGGCCGGGCAGCTAAAATCGCCGCCTGAGCACGACGCATCTTAGCCGCTGCCACCATCTGCATGGCATTGGTGACGCGCTGGATATTGGTGATGCTGGCGACGCGCGTCCTGAGTTCGCGAAGGGTAGCCACTGCTTAGTCCTCTATCCCGCAGAGGGGCGGAAGCCGCCCTTGAATTCTTCGATTGCCGCGTTGAGCTTTTCCCTAGCTTCGTCGTTCAAATCGCGACTCTCGTAGATCGCGCTCATAAGCTCGGACTGGTGCTCCCGCATGTAGGCCAGCAACTCGGTCTCAAAGCGACCTAGGTCAGCCGTGGGCAGATCGAGTACGCAGTCGATGATCGACAGCGAGACCGTTAGTTCGGCCAGCGACTGCGGGGCGTACTGATCCTGCTTGAGAATTTCCATCAGCTTCTCGCCGCGATTGAGCAAATTGCGCGTGGATTGATCTAGGCCCGAAGTGCCGAATTGAGCGAACGCCTTGACTTCGTTGTAGCGCGAAATATCGCCCTTGATGGCCCTAGCCACTGCTTTCATCGCCTTAGTCTGGGCATCGCTACCCACCCGCGATACCGAAGCACCCACGTCCATGGCCGGCCTGTTGCCCGAGTAAAACAACTCGGGCTTGAGCAGGATCTGGCCATCGGTAATCGAGATGACGTTGGTGGGTATAAAAGTCGATACGTCGCCTTCGAGAATCTCGATAATCGGCAGGGCCGTCAGCGACCCGCCGCCCTTCTCATCGCTCATCTTGGCGGCGCGTTCCAATAGGCGAGAGTGCAAGTAGAACACGTCGCCCGGATAGGCTTCGCGGCCCGGGGGGCGGCGCAAAATCAACGACATCTCGCGGTAGGCCCAAGCCTGTTTCGACAGATCGTCGTAGATGATCAGGGCGTGCTGGCCATTGTCGCGGAAGTACTCGCCCATCGAAGCACCGGCATAGGGTGCCAAAAACTGCAAAGGGGCTGGATCGGACGCCGTGGCCGAGACTACGATAGTGTATTCCATGGCACCATTGGCCTCTAGTTCGGCCACCAACTTAGCCACGGTCGAGGCCTTTTGGCCGATGGCCACGTAGATGCACTTGACGTCTTGATCGCGCTGGTTGATGATGGTATCAACGGCAATGGCCGTCTTGCCGGTCTGACGGTCGCCGATGATTAGCTCGCGCTGGCCGCGGCCGATGGGAACGGTCGAATCGATGATTTTGATGCCCGTCTGCAGGGCTTCGCTGACCGGCTGGCGGTCGATGACGCCTGGAGCTTTGCGCTCGACCGGCACACTCTCGTCGGCTTGGATGTCGCCCTTGCCGTCAATGGGCATGCCCAAGGGATTGACGACTCGACCCAAGAGAGCCTCGCCCACCGGCACCTCGACGATGCGGCCGGTGCGCTTTACTTGGTCCCCTTCGTTGATCAGGGTGTCCTCGCCGAACAGCACACAGCCGACGTTGTCTTCTTCGAGGTTGAGAGCCATGCCCATGATGCCGTGCGGGAATTCCACCAATTCAGTGGCCCGCACATTGCTCAGGCCGTGGACGCGAGCCGTGCCATCGCCGACGTAGAGCACTGTGCCTGTCTCGTATATGTCTATTTCTTTTTCAAAGCCCTCTAGCTGTTGCTTGAGAATTTGGGAAATCTCATCGGGCTGAACCATCGTTTCGGGGGCCATAAATCCTCCTGATGACTAACCGGCCAGACGCGCTTGTAGGCGCTCTATATAGGTGTTCACACTGCCGTCAAATACGGTGTCGCCGACGCGGACGACCACTCCGCCGCGCAAACTGGCATCGACTCGGACATCCAAGCGCACAGTGCGGCCGCTGCGGCACTCTAAGCACTCCCGTAGGCGCTGGCACTGATCCTCACTCAACGCCACGGCCGAACGCACTTCAGCATTGATTATGCCCTCGCGCTCGGCTACTTGGTCGAGAAAACTTTCGAGTGCGGCGCCGATGATAGAAGCGCGGCCCCTGACCGCCATGAGTTGGAGAAAATTCAGGGTCAGCACTTGGACCTTACCGCTGAAGAGCTCCCGCAAGACATTAGCTTGCACTTGGCTAGCGGTTAGGGGGTTGGCCAAAAACTCGGCCAACTCGCCGGATTGGCGCACGGTCTCTAAAAGCCGCTCGACGTCGCGCTGTACCGCCGCAGTCTCGCCCGCTTCATCGGCAGCCTCTAAAAGCGTAACCGCGTAGCGTCGCACTACTTCGGGTGCGTTCATTGTCCTACTTGCACGATGGCGTTCAATTGGACTCGGGAATTCTGGCTATAAAGTCATCGACAAGGCCGCGGTTTTTCTCGTCGTCCAAATTGGCGTCAATCAGCGCACCAGCCGCTTGCACCGCGAGATGGGCTGTCTCGCGGCGCAACTCGGCGATGGCGGCGCGTTTCTCGCTTTCGATGCTGGTCCGCGCTTGGTCCAGCGTCCGCTCCGCCTCTTCCCGCGCTTGGGCGACGATTGTCTGCCGCACATTCGCTCCAGCCTCGCGGGCCTCGGCGACGATCTTTCGCGCCTCTTCATCGGCCGCGGCCAGTTTCTGCTGTTGCTGGCGCAGAACCTCTTCGGCCTCTTGGCGCGCCTGATCGGCCTCGGCTAGCGCGTCGCTAATGCGTTGCTCGCGCTCGTCGAGGGCCGCCAGAAGCTGGGGCCAAGCAAACTTTTTGAGGACGAACAGCACCACCAAGAAGGTGATGATCGTCCATATTATGAGCCCCACATGGGGATCAAGTAGCATAGCGCTTGTACTACTTGGTCAACACGATCAGCAGGCAAAACACCTCGCCGATCAGGGCCACGCCCTCGACCAAAGCGGCCGTCAGGATCATATTGGTGCGGATATCACCTGCGGCTTCGGGCTGGCGGGCGACGCCCTCCAGTGCTTTGCCGGCCAGCATGCCGATACCCAAACCTGCACTAACGGCGCAAAGCCCGATGCCAATTGCGGCACCCATATACGCAAATTCCATAGCCAAATACTCCCTCTTGTGAACGGTGTGAATCCCTGCTAATGGTCTGGATGAGCAGCGGCGCTAATAAAGACCGTCGATAGCAGGGTAAAGACAAAAGCCTGGACAAATCCCACGAAAATTTCGAGCATGTAAATCGCCACGGCAAAAGGCACAGAGCCAATGGCGATCCACTCACTTTGCAGAATGGAGATCAAGCCCAAGAAAACCACAATCGCCACGTGGCCGCCAGTCATATTGGCGAAAAGACGCACACACAAAGCAAAGGGCTTGACAAACAAACCAATCAATTCTACGGGAATCAAAATGATGAGCAACACCGGCGGCACCCCAGAAGGGATCAGACTCTTGAAGTAGCCGAATAATCCGTTATTGGCAATGCCGGCCCCTATCATTACTAAAAAAGAGCACAAGGCCAGACCAGCCGTGACGCTGATGTTACTAGTGGCAGTAGCACTGTAAGGGACTAGTCCTAGTAGGTTGCAAAAAAGAATAAAGAAGAATAGCGTCAGCAAAAAAGGCAGGTATTTTTTGCCAGCCTCACCCATGATAGGCAATACAACCTCATCGCGCAGGAAGAGAACGATAGCTTCGAAGAAATTGGCCAGCCCCGAAGGCACGGTGCGCGGCTTGCGGAAGGCTCTGAGCATGAGCACTATGAGCAATAGGCTCGCCACCCACATAATCAATACGTGCCGGGTGATGGAGAGGTCAATACCGAAAAGCTCTAGCGAGGGAAGCGAAACCTTGCCTGCGAGCAAGTGATGCAAATCGACAAAGGGCAATTCGATATAAGGGCTATCTACAATGTGCCCTATGATGTCCACTTGCGCATTTGCGGCGTCAGCCGACTGCGTATCGCCAGCCATTTACTGCCTTGCGAAATATCTAAAATTAGGGGGAAATCTGTCGCAGTAACCAAACAAAAAAATTAATTAGACCGTAAATTTCTGTCAATACCTCGCGGGCACTTCTAGCGCTTTGAACGGCCTTGTAATTTGATTACGTAAAAAATTTCAAATGCGAGAAAAAGCAAGTACGCAGCCACTAGCGCGACTAAGTAACTCTCGGCGTGAACCCCGACCCATTTGAGCATTAGCACCGAGAGGACCGCTACGGCGATCATCCGCGCAATCATCCCACCGAAAAAGGCGATTATAAAGGGTTGCATGCCCTTGCCCCAGCCCCAGCGAATCGCTGCCAGCGCGAGTGCGCCATTGACCCCGGCGACCACCAAGCCAGCGACGATGCTATCCCACTTCACGGTCCATCCTCTCGCTTGCGTCGCTCATTTAAGTCCATTAGTGTCCGATAGAGTTTGTAAAACCCGCCCCCCGCGCCGAGCAGGGTGCCCAATATGAGAAAGAATGGCGTAGTTGCGAATTTGTCGTCGAGCCACCAACCGAGAAACACAAAGATCAGGATCGTCGCCGCGAATTGAATCCCCAGACTAACGTAAGGGCCGATAGCGACATACGTTCCAGTCTTTTTTTTGGCAACCATATTCTCTACGACCAAAGAAAAACGAGGGACCGCCATCCGCCGCTAGACAAAGCAGTTGGCCGTACTTAGCTCTCCGCCGACCCGGCATCCCCACACGAGCTAGGATCCTGACCACACTCGCACATAGGCTGACCCAAGGCATCGCGCATAGTGTTCAGCCCTCCGCACGAACCTCGGAGGCGACGATTGCCGAAGATCACGCCGACAGCCATGGCGGCCATGACCAACCCAAACGCAGCAAACGCGGCAATAAGCGTACTGATAGTCATTGTGCATTCCTCCCGACTTAAAATTCGTCGAAGCGGATCATTTCCTCTTCAATGCCCATATCGTCGAGCATCGCCAGCACAGCTTGGAGCATCAGCGGCGGGCCGCACATGTAGTACTCGACATCTTCAGGCGCTGGATGGTCTTTGAGGTAGTTTTCGTACACCACTTGGTGAATAAAGCCCACATAGCCGTCCCAATTGTCCTCTGGCCGCGGCTCGGACATGGCGATGTGGAAGGTGAAATTGGGAAACTCCTCTTCGATCTTGTGGAAGTGGTCCTCGTAGAAAACCTCGTTGGGATTGCGCGCCCCGTACCAATAGGACACCTTGCGCCCGGTCTTGAGTGTGTGGAAGAGGTGATATAAATGCGACCGCAAAGGGGCCATGCCAGCGCCACCGCCGATATAGACCATTTCGCGGTCGGTTTCTTGGATGAAGAATTCGCCAAACGGCCCCGAGATCGTCACTTTGTCGCCCGGCTTGCGGCTGAACACGTAAGAAGAGGCGATGCCGGGCGGCACATCCATCCAGCCGCCCTTCTCGCGGTCGGGCGGCGGAGTGGCGATGCGGATGTTGAGCATAATGATGTTGCCCTCGGCCGGGTGATTGGCCATTGAATAGGCGCGGACGACAGGATCGGTATTGACGAGCTTGAAGTCCCAGACTTTGAAGCGGTCCCAATCGGGGCGGAAGCGCTCCTCAATCCCTTCAAAATCCCTAAAGTCGCACTCAAAGGGCGGCACTTCGATCTGGATAAAGCCACCGGGCTGAAAATCCAGTGTTTCACCCTCGGGGAGCTTGACGACAAATTCCTTGATAAAGGTCGCCACATTGTCGTTGGAGACGACTTCGCACTCCCACTTTTTGACCGAGAACACTTCGGGCGGTACTTCAATCTCCATGTCCTGTTTGACATTGACCTGACAAGACAGCCGCATACCCTCACGCGCCTCGCGCTTGGTAATGTGGCCGGTCTCGGTCGCCAAGATATCGCCACCCCCCTCGTAGATGTGGACCTTGCACTGAGCGCAGGTGCCACCGCCGCCACAGGCCGAAGACACAAATACCTTGTTGTCGGCCAGCACGTTGAGCAGCTTGCCCCCTGCTGGAACGGAAAGGGCCTTGCTCTCGTCGTCGTTGATGAGGATTCGCACGTTGCCGCTGGGGACCAGCTTAGAGCGGGCCACCAAGATGATAGCCACTAGCGCCAACACCACGCCGGTGAACATGCCGACGCCGGAAATAACTTCTGTCATAAGACGCTCTTTCCTTTTATAGCTGAATACCGGAAAAGGACATAAAGGCCAAAGACATCAGGCCCACCGTAATGAAGGTGATTCCGAGGCCGCGCAGCCCTGGGGGCACGTCGCTGTACTTCATTTTTTCGCGAATGCCCGCCAGCGCGACGATCGCCAGCGCCCAGCCAAAGCCGGAGCCAAAGCCAAAGACCACGCTCTCACCCAAATTGTAGTCGCGCTCGACCATGAACAGCGAACCACCCAGAATCGCGCAATTGACGGTAATCAAGGGCAAGAAAATGCCCAGCGCATTGTAGAGGGCCGGCACAAACTTGTCGAGAAACATCTCGAGAATCTGCACCATCGCGGCGATGATGCCGATGTAGCTAATCAGCCCTACAAAGGTCAGATCCACTCCACTCAAACCCGCCCACGCCAGCGCGTCTTCCTTAAGCAGGTACTGATAGATTAGATTATTAGCTGGGACGGTAACCGTCTGCACCACAATTACGGCGATCCCAAGCCCAAACGCCGTCTGCACCTCCTTGGAGACCGCTAGAAAAGTACACATCCCCAAAAAGAAAGCCAGCGCCATGTTCTCGACGAACACGGACTTCATAAATATGCTCAGATAGGCTTCGACCATGTTCGGCTACTCCTCCTCAACCTGTTCGCTCTTCCAAGTCCTGAGCGCCCATATAAACAAGCCAATAATGAAAAATGCACTCGGCGGCAAGAGCATCAGGCCGTTGGGCGCGTACCAACCTCCCTCGGCAGCCAATGCAAACATCTGCGCCCCAAAAAGCGACCCCGATCCGAATAGCTCGCGCAATACGCCCACCACCAGCAGAATGACGCTGTAGCCCAGGGCGTTGCCCAAGCCGTCGAGAAAGCTCAGCCCGGGGCCGTTCTGCATGGCAAAAGCCTCGGCCCGCCCCATGATGATGCAGTTGGTGATAATCAGCCCCACGAAAACCGAAAGCTGTTTACTTATATCAAAGGCATAGGCGCGCAAGAACTGATCGACGATAATCACCAGCGAGGCGATGATCGTCATCTGCACGATAATGCGGATATTGGCCGGGACAAAGTTGCGGATCAGGCTGACGGCCATGTTGGAACAACAGAGTACGAAAATAACCGCCAAGCACATGGTGACGGTGGTTTCCAACTTGGTCGTCACCGCCAGTGCCGAACATATACCGAGGCTCTGCAAGGCAATGGGATTGGAGTCAAAGAGCGGCCTGAAGAGGACGTCTCTCGGTTTGTCAGCCATTTAACTAACTCCTCGTTCTTTGAGCTTGGCCAGATACGGTCCAAAAGCCTCGGCACTCAGCCAGTAGCGCAGCATGTCCCGGACGCCGCGCGAGGTAATAGTGGCACCCGACAATCCATCAACCTGATACTGGGCTTCGGGCCGTCCCGAAACGACCTTGCCCCTGATCACCTCGATGCGCACAGCCCCGCTTTCATCGAAAGCCTTCTTGCCATCCCACAGGGCCTTCCAACTCGGGTTATCAACCTCGCCGCCCAAACCCGGCGTCTCGGCGTGCTCGTAGTACACCAGCCCGCGGATGGTATTGAGGTCCTTAGCATCGAGGGCCACAAAGCCGTAGAGCGTTGACCACAGCCCCAAGCCATGGACGGGCAAGATGACCTTTTTGATCTTGCCCTTTTGCGAAACCAAGTACACCGAGGCATGGAGCGCACGACGCTTGACGTTGGCGATATCCACATCGTTCGGTACCGCCTCGCTTTGCGCCGGATCTTTGGCTGCCCGCCGCTGATCAAAGGCAACCGGGTCCACGCCATCGACGTATTCCCCAGTCGCTAAATCGACGACGCGGGGATTTATATTTTGATATAGCTCTTCGATGCGCTCGCCGCTGGCTACCTCGCCGGATTTCAGCAGGCCCGCGGCCATCAGAATGTTGCGTTTCTTGTCGAGCGTCTTGTTGACGGCTTGGGTTGGCCGCAGCGACACCGCCGCTGCCGATACCAGTACCGAGCAGACGAGGCAAACACCGAGTGCCACGCCGAATGTTCTACCTACCGAATCGTTAGCCACTTTGTCTATCTCTCCTAAGAGCTGATAGCAGTGCGGACCAACCTGCGCTTAACGTTGGCCTGCATTACCACATGGTCAATCACGGGCGCGAAAACATTGCCAAAGAGAATGGCCAGCATTACGCCCTCGGGGAAGGCTGGATTGATCGTGCGGATCAGCACGGTCATAAAGCCTATGAGCGCCCCGTACACCCAACGGCCGGTCGGGGTCATGGACGCCGATACCGGGTCCGTCGCCATATAGACGCAGCCAAAGGCATATCCGCCCAGCACCAAATGCCAACTCGCGTCCATCCCGAACATCGGGTTGGTATCGCTGCCAATCGCGTACAGCAATTCGGCGCATGCTACCGTGGCCGCCGTCATGCTGACGATAATTTGCCAAGAGCCGACCCTAGTTGCGATGAGGATGGCCGCGCCGATCAAACAGGCTAGGGTCGATGTTTCGCCCATGGAGCCGGGGATTGTACCCAAGAAGGCCTGCGTCCAAGTCACCGTATTGGTAACGGCGGCCATGCCGTCGGCAGCAGCAGCCCCTAGCGGAGTAGCGTACGTAAAGCCATCAACCGCGACCCAAACCGCATCACCAGTGATCTCGGCAGGATACGCAAAATAGAGGAAAGCCCGCCCAGTCAGCGCCGGATTGAGGAAATTTTTGCCGGTGCCGCCGAAGACCTCTTTACCCAGCACCACGCCGAAGCTAATGCCAATGGCCACCTGCCACAGGGGAATCGTCGGCGGCAGCGTCAGGGGAAAGAGCATGCCCGTAACTAAGAAGCCCTCGTTGATCTCGTGCTTGCGAACCATCGCAAACAGCCCTTCCCACAAACCACCCACCATATTGCACACTAAAAAAACGGGAAAGAAATAGAGGAAACCGTGGAATACGTTGGCCAGCGAGTTATGAGGATTGTAGCCAATGCCGAGGATGTCAATGATGATCCCGCGCCATTCGCCCGTCGTAGCGGCACCCATCTGCTGCATGGCCAAATTGACCTGATAGCCCGTGTTCCACATGGCCATGAAGATACAGGGCACCAGCGCGACGACGACCGTAATCATGGTGCGCTTGAGGTCAATGCCGTCGCGCACGTGCGTCGGCCCGTCGGTGACGCGACCGGGCGTATATAAAAATGTATCGGCTGCCTCGTATAGAGCGTAGAACCTTTCCAGTCGTCCTCCCTTGTGGAAGAGAGGCTCGGCTTGGTCGAGCAGATCTCGCAAAACCTTCATTGAATGCGTCTATCCTTCTCTTTCAATGCGCGCCAAATTTCGCCGCAGTATAGGTCCGTATTCGTACTTGCCGGGACACGCGAAAGTACACAGCCCCAAGTCCTCCTCGTCCAGTTCCAGACAGCCGAGAGCTTGGGCGCGGTCCGTATCCTCGACGATGATGGCGCGCAGGAGCAGCGTCGCGAGGATGTCCAGCGGCATCACCTGCTCGTACGAGCCGATTGGCACCATAGCCCGGTCGCTGCCCTCGGTCGAGGTAGTAAAGTCGAAAAGCCGGCCAGGCAGCAACTTAGAGACAAAGATATTCTTGACGGAAAACTTATCGACGCCCGGTTTCTGCCACCCGAGAAACTCGCGCTGGCGGCCCTCAGCTAGCACCGAGACCTGCGTGTGGTAACGGCCGAGGAAATCCAAGGGGCCGGACGCGCTCCGCCCGGCCAGCACCGACCCGGCAACGACCCGATTCTCACTTGGCTGGAGTTGGCCCGCCGTCAGCTCGCTCAGGCAGGCCCCTTGGCGGGTGCGCAATAAGCGCGGCTGTTTCACCCGAGGGCCGCCCAAGGCCACTACGCGCTCAGTCCACAGCGAGCCAGTAGCAAAGAGCTTACCGCAAGCCACTACATCTTGGTAGCCAATGTACCAGACCGTCTTGGCCGACCCAACCGGATCGAGAAAGTGAATGTGGGTGCCGGGCAACCCCGCAGGATGCGGGCCGGCAAATTCGACGACTTGGGCACCGTTGGCCGAGATGCTCGCCCCGGGTGCCTTGCACACATAGACCGGCCCGTCGGTGAGCTTGCCCAATAGGGTTAGCCCCCGAGCAAAGTCGTCTTCGTATTCGCGGAGCACAACTTGCGGATCAGCCGCGAGGGGATTGGTATCCATCGCGGTGACGAAAATCGAGTGCGGCGCACTATCCGGCGCGGGCACTTTGCTGTAGGGCCGCGTGCGCAGCGCGGTCCAAAGGCCGGATGCCATCAAGGTTTCGCGCACCTGCTCGCGACTTAGCTGATCGGGTGCCGGGCGCCCGTGCTGCTCAAAGCGCTCCTCCTCGTCCCCGGCAACCTCAATGACGACCGATAACAAAGCGCGTTTGGCACCGCGATGGACGCCGCTTACTTTGCCGCTCGCCGGCGACGTATAGCGCACACCCGGGGTCTGCTTATCCTCGAAAAGCAACTGCCCCTTTTTGACCGAATCTCCCTCATTTACGGCCATCGTCGGTCGTAGATCAAGGGAATCCGGCCCCAAGACGGCCACCTTGCCAATCGCTGGGCCGTCTTCAATCACCTGCTCCGGCGCACCAGCAATAGGCAGGTTCAACCCCTTTTTTATTACAATTTTACTACTGGCCATTATGCGTACTGCGCGATCCCCTTTCAAAAGTAAAACATCACTAAACTGGCCAGTTTAGGCCAGCTATCTCCACCTGTCAAAAAAATAAGACGCTAATTCACCGCCGAAGAGTTTATGTCTCATAATCGGCCAGATATCAAAGCATCAAAGCGCGGGGTGCGCCGTCTAGCCCGTTTACCTCCGCAAACAGCCTAAAAATAAAAGCCAATAAACGCGATGGAGCAAGACATTTGCGCGGTAGATGCGGGCTAGACCTTGCCAAACTCGGTGAAACCTCGGATTTTAGACGCTAATTCACCAAACTGATTGAGGAATTATGAGCCTGAATGCGCCCACAACGCACGAAGAAATCGCCGCTCTCTACAAAAGCCCCATACTCAACCTCATATACCGCGCTGCGACCATCCACCGCGAGCACCACGATCCGCGGCAGGTACAGGTCTGCACCCTGCTGTCGATCAAGACCGGCGGCTGTCCTGAAAATTGCAGCTATTGCTCGCAGTCGGCCCACTTCGATACGGGCCTTGAACGCCAAGAGCTGCTGTCGTTAGAGGCTGTGCGCGAAGCCGCCGAGTGCGCCGCGGCGGCCGGCAGTACGCGCTTCTGCATGGGCGCAGCCTGGCGCCAAGTCCGCGACGGCGCGGAGTTCGACCGCGTGTTGGAGATGGTGCGCACGGTCGCTGCCACCGGCATGGAAGTCTGCTGCACGTTGGGCATGCTCACCGCCGACCAAGCCCGCCAGTTGCGCGAAGCCGGCCTCCACGCGTACAACCACAATTTGGACACTGGGGAAAACTACTACCCCGAAATCGTCTCCACTCGCACCTATCGCGACCGCCTCGAAACCCTAGGCCACGTCGGCCGCGCCGGGATTTCGGTTTGCTGTGGCAGCATTTTGGGCATGGGCGAAAGCGACGAAGACCGCATCGACCTGCTCGGCGCGCTCTTGCAGTTACCAACGCCGCCGGAATCCATACCAGTCAACGCCCTAGTACCCATCGCCGGTACGCCGCTCGGCGACCGCGAAAAGGTGACCGTTTGGGAGCTCGTCCGCACGATCGCCTGCGCCCGCATTCTCTTTCCCGCGGCAATGGTGCGCCTCTCGGCTGGCCGCGACCAACTCTCGGCAGCCGAGCAAGCTCTGTGCTTTTTGGCTGGGGCCAATTCCATCTTCTCGGGCGATCGCCTGTTGACTACGCCCCACCCCGGCACCGACGCCGACCAAGCCCTCTTCGACCTACTCGACCTAGAACCGCGACCGCCGCAAGGCACTTCAGAGCGCGTCGATCAGCTCGCAGAAACAGTCGTAGACCGCGGCTAGCTGAGGCTGCTCAATGCAGTAGGGCGGCAGCACGTACACGCTATTGCCCAGAGGCCGCAACAGAAAACCCCGCGCCAAAAATCGCTCCCTCAGCAGCGGCCCCACCTCGTGCAGGTATCCTTCCTCGCCCTCGACTATCACGTCCGCTGCCACAATCGTACCGCACACCCGCACCCGCTTGAGCCGCTGGTGGTCGCGCAGGCGCACCGCTTCCTCACGCTGCCAAGCCGCTAGCCGGCGGAAAGACTCACCAGCTAGCAGATCCAGCGAGGCCAACGCAGCCGCGCAACCCAAGGGATTGGCCGTATAGGAGTGCCCGTGATAGAAGGCTTTAGCAGGGTCGTCGTGATAGAAGGCTGCGAACACTCGCTCGCTACAAACAGTGACCGCCATCGGCAGAAAGCCGCCGGTCAGCCCCTTGGCCAAGCAGATGATATCCGGTTTGGTCGCGGCTTTCTCACAGGCAAAAAGTGCTCCGGTACGGCCAAATCCGGTCAGTACCTCGTCGTAAATGGCCAACACATCCCATTGGCGCAAAAGAGCCTGCACGGCCGCGAGAAAGTGCGGGCGGCACATCCGCATCCCCCCAGCACCTTGCACTAGCGGCTCGAGTATCATGGCCGCGTACTGGCCGGGATGGCGCGTCAGCAACTCCTCCAGTCGCTCGAGAGCCTGCGCTTCTTTCGCCTCTACCTCCCCATCGCCTTCCCAAGTGGCCGGAAAGGGCACGGCGTCGGTCGGAAAGAGTAAATCGGCAAACGGGCGCGTAAAAAGCGAGCGTTCCCCCACCGACATCGCCCCGAGCGTGTCGCCGTGATAGGCACCATCGAAACGCAGGAAGCGCGTGCGATTTGGCTCGCCCTGATTGCGCCAAAACTGATAGGCCAGCTTGAGCGAGACCTCTACAGCCGTCGAGCCGTCGTCCGAGTAGAAAACCCATTCTAGCGGCGCAGGCAAAGCCGCCACTAGCCGCCGGGCCAGTTCTTCGGCCGGGCGATGAGTAAACCCGGCCGCTATCACCTGTTCTAATTCTTTGGCCTGCTCGGCTACCGCGGCGGCGATTTCGGGCTGGCCGTGGCCGTGTAAGGTCACCCACCAACTCGAAATGCAGTCGAGGATTTGCCGTCCATCCTCCAGTTCTAGCATCGCTCCGCGACCAGCCCGCACTTGCTGTACCGGCAGCGCCGCCTTCATCTGGGTAAAAGGCAACCACACGTGGGAAGTGCGCTCAGCCATGGTGGCCAAAATAGCGAGCAAAAAGCGCCCGGACCTTGGGGGGCGACAGTTCTACCCGGCGATCAATTGCAGCCAGCACAGGCACCTTTCCGTAGTGGGCGATAGCTTGGCAGTTGGCTGGGTTGGGCGGGCCGTTGACCACTACGCCCAAAAGCGGACAACCGCGGCGGCGCAATTGCTCCAGCGTCAATAGCGTGTGATTGATGGTGCCCAACTCGCTGCGCACCACCACCAGCACCGGCAGTGCCAGTTTGACCATCAGATCGACCATCAGATGCCGATCGTCGAGCGGGACCATGACCCCACCAGCTCCTTCGACAATCAAGCGCTCCTGCTTGGGCAGTGCGAAGCGGCTCATCTCGATCTGTACGCCCTCGCGCCGGGCCGCTTCGTGCGGCGACAGCGGAGCGCGCAAGCGATAGGTCTCCGGCAGAATGCGCTCGGCCGGCAAGCCGGTGACGCGCCGCACCCAATCGGCATCCGCATCGGCACCGCTTTGCACCGGCTTCCAATAGGCGGCCTCCAACCCCGCAGTCAGCAGTGCTGCGACGTACGATTTGCCGACGCCCGTATCCGTACCGGTGACGAACAAACGCGCGGGAAGTTCAGCCGCCACCGCCTCCCGCTTTCTCTATGGATAAATAGTGAATAACGCATGTAATCTCCACGCCGTTGGGGCAGTCGCG
This sequence comes from Candidatus Latescibacterota bacterium, assembly GCA_965116045.1. Classification (GTDB taxonomy): domain Bacteria; phylum Latescibacterota; class UBA2968; order UBA8231; family UBA8231. The sequence continues at coordinate 2,067,400 of OZ220478.1, forward strand.
ATCCCAGCCGCGCAAGAGTTGGCGCAATTGAGCGGGTCCAAGGGTACTCAGCCGCGCCGACGTATGGGCTCCCGTGCTCTTGAGGTGGCACAAAAAGGCGCGGGCGGTCGGAAAGCGCAGTGCAACCACTTGCTTCCATTGGCGCAAGGCAACCGGCTCGGCGGCAAAGGCGCGGGCGACAGCGGCTAAGTCGGGCAAGGCGTTGGCACTACAGGGGGTGCCTTGCCGCGCACATTGACGGTGCCACTCGGCGTACGAACCCGCCCCCGGATAGGAGCAGAGCAATCGCCCGCCGGGTTTGAGCGCGGTCAATAGCTGCTGGAGCCCAGCGCACAAATCGGCGAACCAGTGAATCACAAAGCTGGCGCAGATCAAGGCGTAGCATCCCTCGCTTGCGAGCTGTTCCCCGTCCAAGACCCGGTAGTGAAGGTCTGGATGGGAAACCTCAGTGGCCATTTTTTGCCGACAATGCGCGATCATGGCTGGTGCAAGGTCGGTCAGTTCCAAGCGTCGCTCGGGGAAGATTTCGGCCAAGGATGCACTCAAAAAGCCCGTGCCGCAACCGATTTCGAGCACTGGGCCTTCCACTAGGTTTTCGGCGCATTCGGCCGCGCATTTAGCCAAAGTAGCGGCCCCGGCGCACTGCTCTTCGGCATGGCAGTCGTACGTCGAGGCACTGCGAGAGAAATTTTCGCCGACGCGCGCTTTGAAATTCCCTTCCATCATACAGGCTGCATTCCGCGCCAAACCCATTCAACTCGCTCCCAACAAGCGCGGACATGGGTCAGGGGCAGCGCGTGGCCGGCCTCCGCGACGATGGCGAGCGCACTGTCCGGCAACAGCTCGTGCAATTCCTCGGCCCGTTCCACCGGCACCACGCGGTCCCGACTGCCGTGCAAAATGAGCACCGGTGCTGCGGCTGGCATCGCGCTTAGTTCTAGCACACTCTCTTGCAACAGTTGCAAGTCGCGGCGCAAGCTGTCGGTGTTAGCGATCTCGGGCCAGTTTCTGTCCGGCACCGCGCCACAACGGGCGTAAAAATCGGCCAACAAGGCCGCTGGCTCGCGCCCCAAGCGCACCAGCATCTGCTCTACTGTGCGACGCGAGCGACTGGCCTGACGAGCAGGCGCGGAGTGAAAACTGCGAAAGCCACTGATAACTACGATCAACTCCGCCGTCCATAGCTGCGGCGACAACAGATGCAGGCCGAGGGAGTGCGCCAAGACGATGCGCGGCCGAGCCGCTACCGCCACAGTGGGGCCGAAATACCCTCGGTCTGGGCAGTGCAGCGCAAAACCAGCGGGCAAAACATCTCGCCAGCGCTCCCAGCACCAAGCACCAAAGCCCCACCCGTGCTGGGCGACCACGTCAACGACGGCCATCGCGCCACTTCTGTAGCAGTTCCACCAACATATCGAGGTCGCGCCGCTGATGCAGGGCACTGAGCGCCAAGCGAATCCGCGCCCGCCCCGGCTCAACCGTGGGCGGGCGGATGGCCACAGCTAGGACGCCGTTTCTTTCTAGATAGGCGTTCAGAGCCAACGCATCGCCTTCCGCACCCACCATCAGCGGCGCGATCTGCGCGGTCGCCGCGCCCGTGTCCCAGCCTTGAGCCTTGAGTGCGCCGCGCAAATAGTCGGCATGGGCGAGCAATTTTCGGCGCTCTGCATCCATTTGCGGCACCAGTTCTAGCGCCGCATCCACTGCGCCCAAAACGGCCGGCGGCAGCGCGGTCGTATAGATGAATCCCGGGCAACAATTGACCAAGTATTCCCACAGCTTCTCGCCGCAGGCCACGTACGCCCCAAAAGACCCGAGTGCCTTGCCGAACGTGCCGACGCATACGTCCACATCCTTGCCGCACGTCAGCCCCATCCCCTGCTCGCCCAAGACACCCGTGGCGTGCGCTTCGTCAATGATCAGCAGCGCGTCGAATTCCCCGGCCAACCCGACGAGCGCGTCAATGTCGCTGATGTCGCCGTCCATGCTAAACACCGATTCGGTGACAATCACTCGGCGCGAGTAGCCCGCCCCCGCGCTTTCCGCCAGCAGGGTGCGCAGATGATCCAAGTCGCCGTGGCGGTAGCGCCGCATCCGACAGCGCCCCAAGACCGCCCCTTGCACCAAGCTGTTGTGGCAGAGTCGGTCGAGCAGGATCAGCGCACGCCGATCAACCAGCGTCGGCAGCAGCGAAACATTGGCCTGATAGCCAGAATTGAGCACCAACGCCCGCTCGGTCTGCTTGAGCCTAGCCAAGGTCTGCTCCACTGCGGCAAAGCCCGGCTGGGAACCACAAATCAAGCGCGAGGCCGTGGCACCGGCCCCGTAGCGCTCAACGAACTCAATGGCCCGCGCCTGTAAAAGCGGGTGCGACGCCAAGCCGAGATAGTCGTTGGAGCTAAAGTTGACCAACGCGCGGCCCTGCGTGCGAATGCGCGTACCGCCGCACGGCTCCCAAGTCCGCAACGACCGCATCTGCCCGGCCTGTTGCCGCCGCGCCAATTCAGCGCGAATAAAATCGAATTTCGCCGGCATAAAGGTGAAGCTGTGCCAAATGGTCCGTCCGAGCAAGCCGCCTCCAGTCTTGCCGCGCAAGGTGCGCCGCTCTATACTATCGCCTGTAAACTTGCTCCTCGGCTGCCATGGCGACGACCCATAAAATTACCGTTTCTTCGCTCCAGTCCAAAAAGGAGCGCGGCCAGAAGATCTGCATGCTAACGGCCTACGACTACCCCACGGCCGCGTTGCAAGACGAGGCTGGCCTCGACGTGATCTTGGTCGGCGACTCCCTCGGCACCAATGTCTTGGGCTATCGCGGCCCACAGCAGGTGACTATGGAAGATATCCTCCACCACCTGCGGGCGGTGCGCCGGGCGGTGCGCCGGGCCTTTCTCCTCGCCGATCTGCCCTTCATGTCCTTTCAGCCGTCGGTCGAGACCGCGGTCAAAAACGCCGGGCGCTTGGTGCAGGAGGGCGGGGCCGAAGGCGTCAAATTGGAGGGCGGTGCGCCGATCTTGCCGCAGCTAGAAGCCATCGTCCATGCCGGCATTCCGGTCGTCGGCCACCTCGGGTTTACCCCGCAGTCCCAAGCCCGCAAATTCTACCTGTTCAGCGACCAGCGCGGCACCGTCCCCAAGTTCCACGGCAAAGGACCGAAGGGCGCCAAGGCCCTCGTCGAGCAAGCCCTGCGCTTGGAGGACGCTGGCGTATTCGCCTTGGTCTTGGAGATGGTTACAGAAGAGGCCGCCCGCGCCGTGGCCGAGCGGCTCAAAATCCCGGTCATCGGCATCGGTGCTGGCCGCTATTGCGACGGCCAAGTGCTGATTGTCCACGACCTCGTCGGCCTCAACGGAGCAGACCTAATCCTGACCAAAGCCTACGGCCAAACGCGCCAAGCTTGGCTCGAAATGTTCAGAACGTACAGCCGAGAAGTCGCCGAAGGCCGCTTCCCCACGGCCGAAAACACAGCGCACATGGCCGCGGAAAAACGCGCCCAACTAGCCCAACTACTCAACGATAACAGACAGGATCGCTGATCCTTCGAGAGGAAAATTTCCATGCGCTTACTCTACTCCGCCGCGCTGATTTTGTGGACGACGGTCCCCGCTCTAGCCCAAGACGCCGAACAAAGTTGGATCCAAGCCTTAGATAACCTCTTCGCCGATACCGTGTCCCTGATGGAAGACTTTCTCTTCGCCGATCTAGGCACGCAAATACCACTCATCGTCTGGGTGCTGGTTTTGGGCGGCATTTACTATTCCTTCTACTTCGGCTGGCTCTCCCTGCGCGGGTTCCGCCACTCCATCGACGTCATCAGAGGCCGCTACGACGACCCCAACGACCCCGGCGAGATTTCCCATTTCCAAGCGTTGACCAGCGCCCTGTCAGCCACCATCGGCTTGGGCAACATCGCTGGCGTGGCCATTGCCCTGAGCTTGGGCGGCCCCGGCGCGATCTTCTGGATGCTCCTCACCGCTTTGTTCGGCATGTCATCCAAGTTGGCCTCTTGCACCTTGGCCATCATGTACCGCAAAATTCACCCCGATGGCCGGATATCGGGCGGCCCCATGTACTACTTAGAACACGGGCTGAGTGCCAAAGGGCTGCGGCCATTGGGTCGCACCCTCGCCGTCCTGTTTGCCGCCCTCACCATCGGCGGTTCCCTCGGCGGCGGCAACATGTTCCAGTCCAATCAGACCGTCGAGATACTCAGCACGATAGCTCCTAGTGTAGGTGAATACAACTGGGTCATCGGCCTGCTCTTTGCCTTATTCGTCTCTATAGTCATCATCGGCGGTATTAAGCGAATCGGGAACGTTACGTCGCGGATCGTCCCCTTCATGTGCCTGCTATACGTGTCCTTTTCCCTACTCATCATCCTGTCGAACATCGCCCAAGTGCCCGCCATGATCGCGACTATTTTCCGCGAGGCATTCTCGCCGCAAGCCATGTACGGAGGCTTTTTGGCCGTCCTAATTTGGGGGGTCCGGCGGGCGGCTTTCTCCAACGAAGCCGGCCTCGGCTCAGCGGCCTTTGCCCACGCCGCAGCCCGCACCAACGAGGCGGCTCGCGAGGGCATGGTCGCCATGATCGGCCCATTTATCGACACGATCGTCATCTGCTTGATGACCGCTATGGTCTGCATGATCACCGGCGTGTACGCCGACCCGCAGTTCCAGGCGAGTGAAGGATTCATCGTCGGAGCCAAAATGACCGCGGCCGCCTTTGATTCCTTCATCCCCGGCGCCCGCTACGTCCTCGCCATTGGCGTCATGCTCTTCGCCTACTCAACCATGATATCGTGGTCGTACTACGGAGAGCGGGCGTGGGAATACCTCTTTGGCAACCGGTCCATTCTCGTGTACCGCATCATTTTCGTATTCTTCGTGTTTTTAGGGGCGATTACCGCGCTCAAAAACGTACTTTCCTTTTCTGATATGATGATTCTCGGCATGGCCTTTCCCAACATCATCGGCGGCGTCATACTCAGCCCGCAGATCAAGGCGTGCTTGCAAGAGTACTGGGGCCGATTGCAAAGCGGCCAGATGCAGCGCTACAAATAGAGCTCAGGGAGCGTCCCCACCTTCCAACCACTCGCGGTCTGCGGCCAAGTAAATCTCCTCGACCTCCAAGTCGGCAAAGGCCGCAGACCAGCGCGGCCAACTCACCCGTTCCTCCTGCTCCTGCACCCGCAATCGCACCACGAAGGCAAAGCGATTGAGCGCGAATGTCAGCGTGGTGACCCGGCCTCCCCGCAAATTGACCTCTACCTGCTGGGTCTGCCCACCATAGCTTAGCTCGACCCAATGCTTACCAGCCGGCAGATTGTGGAATAGCAGCCCCTGATAGCCGCGCTTGAGCAATTCGAGCGAGTAACGGCCATCCAAGCGCACCGCGATATCCTCGGTGATCTCGCTGCCGATGGGAGCCAACACCAAAGCCAGCCAAGCGTCGAGATCGTCGAACAGCAACTCGTCGGCATTGGTGGTGACGATGGCCAGCGGTGCCTCTTGTACCATGGCCACGGGTCTTTGTTCCGGCATCCAAGCTGGCGGCGGCAGTTGGGGCGTGATGCCGCTTTTGCGCGTCAGCGCATACACCAAGATATTGGTCCCCGCCATCAGCGCGTAGGTCGCCGGCGTTGCTTCTTCTTCCGTGTTGAAGCTAGCCTGCCAATAATTCCCCAGCCATAAGTCGCTGATCACGGCGACCAACTCGCCATCCAGTTCGACGCCCCACAACCCCTCTGGCGGTGGCAAGGCCGTGCCTAGAGCGCTGGCACCGAAAAGGGTGGCCTCCTGTTCTTCCTGTAAGGCCAAAACTTCATAGCGATTGTTGACTGGATAATGCCAAGAGGGATTGTCGCCAGCGTCCTCAATGCGCGATTTATTCTCGCCGGGGAAGCCGCCGCCGAACTCGTAAAAGGAATGATATATCGGATGTGAAGTCGGGATGGGTGCCAAACGCGCCCCAGGACCCAATATCTCGCGCAGCTGGTCCTTCATTTCGCGCAAATAGCGGTTGGTACGGCGGCTGGTGCCCTCGATAAACAGGAACCCACCCTCGCGCAGATAGCGACCCAAAAGTGCCTTCTCCTCCGCACTGAACTTGGTCAAGATGTTCGAGTCGTACGCAGACAGGGAGTCTTCAAAGAGGAAGTGGATGGGGTCCTTGAGCAACTGCTCCGACAAGAAGTACTCGTAGGTCTTGTCCCGCACCCGCGCCAATAGCTGAGTGTGGTCGCGCAAATAGCGGCTTAGGGCGTCGAGTGCGCCCCGCCCCGAACCAGCACCATAGACGTGCAACTGGGTGAAGTTCACGTAGCCAGACAAGTCGCGCCGAGTCGCCCGACTGGGAATGATAGCGGCGTGATCCTTGTTCGCCCGAGCCATATCCTCTAGCCGCAACAGATCCATCGAGGCAACACCCATGCTATCAGCCAAACCCAACGACGAGGGCGAAATCATCTTTTCGCGCTCTAGAACTGGCACGTCTTCCTTGGCACCCGCGGCCATCTCGCCCAACGCCAAGGGGGCCGTAGGGGACTCTATCTCGGGCGGAGTCGTCTCGCTTGCTAGATTGGGATCGCGGACGACCACGGCTGGCTGGTCGGCCCGCAGATACTCCATCTCCACTTTCAACGCCTCTATATCCAAGCGGGGCAAGGGAATCGGACGAGGGGGCTTAAACTGCGGTGGGATGCGGGCAAGGCGCACGCGAAAGACCTCCGCGTCCAACTCGTCGCGCCACAGATGATCTCCTAGATAAAGCGCGGTGAGATGCAGCAGCAGCGATGCCAGCAAGCAGATATAGGCCGTTCTGTGTCTGCGCACGGGGAGCCTCTCTTTCTGCGTCGCTCATCAGCGCGTGCCAGTGGCAGTGTCTACAATATAACTGATTGTAACAAAACGGTTTTTTGCCAAGAAAACACGTGCTTGTTATCTTTTTCGACCCTATAAAATGGCCGACGCAAAGGAATTATTTCAGCCATGAGCAACGCCCGTGAAATACAAGCCGAAATAAGCGAGTGGCTCGAATCCCTCGATTACGTGCTCGCCCATAGAACGCCCGCGCAGGTACTCAAACTTCTACAACAGCTTCAAACCCATGCCGCAGAGGTCGGCGTCGGTACGCCCTTCAGCGTCAATACCCCCTACATCAACACCATTCCCCGCGATCAGCAACCCCCCTATCCGGGTAGCCGCGAGATCGAGCGGCGGATCAAAAGCATCGTGCGCTGGAACGCCATGGCCATGGTTGTGCGCGCCAATCGCGACAACTCCAACCTCGGCGGCCATATCTCGACCTATGCCTCTTCAGCCACCCTCTACGAGGTCGGCTACAACCACTTTTTTCGCGCCCCCAGCAACGGTCATTCCGGCGACCAAATATACTTCCAAGGGCACGCTTCCCCCGGCATGTACGCCCGAGCCTTCGTCGAAGGCCGCCTCAGCGAACACCAGCTCGAAAACTTCCGCCGCGAATTGCAAGAAGGCGGTGGCCTCTCCTCCTATCCGCACCCCTGGCTAATGCCGGACTTTTGGCAGTTCCCAACTGTGTCTATGGGCTTGGGCCCCATCCTTTCGATCTATCAGGCGCGCTTCAACCGCTACCTCGAAAATCGCGGCCTCAAGCCCGCTGACGACAGCAAGGTATGGGCCTTTTTGGGCGACGGCGAGTGCGACGAGCCTGAGAGCTTGGGCGCACTCACCCTCGCGGCACGCGAACAGCTCAGCAACCTCATCTGGGTCGTCAACTGCAACCTCCAGCGCCTCGACGGCCCGGTGCGCGGCAACGGGAAGATAATACAAGAACTCGAAGCGGTCTTCCGCGGCGCGGGCTGGAACGTCATCAAGGTGATCTGGGGCGACGACTGGGATCCGCTCTTGGAACAAGACGTTGACGGCAGCTTGGCCCAGCGCATGAACGAGGTCGTCGATGGCCAGTACCAGAAGTATTCGGTATCCGACGGCAGCTACATCCGCCACGATTTCTTCGGCGCCGATCCAAAACTAGCTGCCATGGTCGAGGACTACTCGGACGAACAACTCCAGAAAATGCGGCGCGGCGGCCACGATCCAGAAAAGGTCTATGCCGCCTACCAGCAAGCCATCGCCCAAAGAGGTGCGCCCACCGTCATCCTCGCCAAGACCATCAAGGGCTACGGCATGGGCGAGGCCGGCGAGGGCAAGAACATCACCCACCAGCAAAAAAAGCTCAACGAGGACGAAATACGCCTTTTCCGCACCCGCTTTGGCATCCCCATCTCGGACGACGAGGTCGCGGAGGCGCCGTTTTACCGGCCCTCGGCCGACAGCCCGGAAATCCAGTACATCCGCCAGCGGCGAGAAAGCCTCGGTGGTTGCGTACCCCAGCGGCAGATAACGGCCCCGCCGCTGACCATGCCGCCGGAAACGCTGTGGGAAGAATTCAAAAAAAGCTCGGGGCGGCGCGAGTTTGCCACGACGATGGCCTTCGTCGCGGTCATGCGCAAACTCATGCAAGACAAGCAAATCGGCCAGTTAATCGTCCCCATCGTCCCCGACGAATCGCGCACCTTCGGCATGGAGCCGCTCTTCCGCCAGTTCGGGATCTATTCGAGCCTAGGCCAGCTATACGAGCCGGTCGATAAAGACGTCATCACCTACTACAAAGAGGCCAAAGACGGCCAGATACTCGAAGAGGGCATCACCGAGGCTGGCTCTATGTCCTCCTTTATTGCGGCCGGCTCGGCCTATGCCACGCACGGCATCAACACCATTCCCTTTTTTATTTACTACTCAATGTTCGGGATGCAGCGGATCGGCGACTTGGTCTGGCTAGCCGGCGACATGCGGGTCAAGGGTTTCATGGTCGGCGGCACGGCCGGGCGCACCACGCTCAACGGCGAGGGGCTGCAACACGAGGACGGACACAGCCACCTGTTGGCCTATCCAGTGCCCAATCTCGAAGCCTATGATCCGGCCTTTGGCTACGAGATCGCCGTCATCATTCGCGAGGGCATTCGCCGCATGTACGTCGAGCAGGAGGACGTGTTCTACTACCTGACGGTCGAAAATGACATCTATGCCATGCCGGAGATGCCCGCCGGCGTCGAAGAAGGCATTCTCAAAGGCATGTATAAGTTCAAGCCCGCGGCCAAGAAACGCGCCCGACTCAAGGCCCACCTCTTCGGCAGCGGCGCAATCATCAACAGCGCTCTCAAAGCACAGAGCATCCTCGAAGAAAAATACCAAGTCAGCGCCGATGTCTGGAGCATCACCAGCTACAAGGCCCTGCACCGCGACGCCCTCGATGCCGAGCGTTGGAACCGCATGCACCCCGGCGAAAAGCCCCGTCTCAGCTACATCGAACAATGCCTAGCCAAAGAGCGCGGCGTGTACGTCATGGCCTCGGACTACGTCAAGGCCCTCCCGGAATCCATTGCCCGCTGGTTTCCCAACCCACCCGTCGCCCTCGGCACCGATGGCTTCGGCCGCAGCGATACCCGCGAGGCCCTGCGCGATCACTTCGAGGTTGATTACCGCTTCATCGCCCTAGGTGCCTTGAGCGCACTGGCGCGCGAGGGACAAATCGAAAGCGACGCGGTAGTCCAAGCCATGCAAGACCTAGCGATTGACCCGGCAAAACCCAATCCCATTTACCTGTGAGTTTAGTCCCACTATGTCCGTACAATTTGCCCTGCCCGACTTGGGAGAAAACATTGAAAGCGGCGATGTAATCCGCATCCTCGTCGCCATCGGCGACCACCTCGCCGAAGATCAGATCGTTATCGAGCTTGAAACCGACAAAGCCGTCATTGAGGTGCCTTCTTCCATAGGTGGCACCGTTACCGAAATTCTCGTCCAACAGGGCGACACCATCGCCGTCGGGCAGCCCATCCTCGAAGTCGAGGCGGCCGCCGGGGAAACGCCCCCACCCGTTGAGGCAGCACCCCCAGCGCCGGCACCAGCGGAGATACCGACTCCTACCGCCCCGGTCATCAAAGAAGCCCCCCCCACGCCTACAACCATATCTACAGACGGCCCCGTTCCAGCCGCGCCATCAACGCGCCGCCTCGCCCGCGAAATCGGCGTCGATATTGCGCAAGTCCAAGGCACAGGCCCGGGCGGTCGGATCTCAATCGACGACGTCAAGGCCCACTCAAAAAAGCTGCACGCAACTCGGGCTGCTGCCCCAGCCGCCCCACTGCCCGACTTCAGCGAGTGGGGCGCTGTCGAACGCCAGCCCATGACCAAGGTGCGCGAGATAACTGCCGAGCGCCTCGCGCAGGCTTGGGCCACCATCCCGCAAGTCACCCAGTTCGACAAAGCCGACATCACCAGCTTGGAAAAGTGGCGCGCAGCATACGGCAAAAAGGCCGAAGCAGCCGGCGGCAAGCTGACGCCAACTGCGATCCTCATCAAAGTGCTCGGCATCGCCCTCAAGGTCTTTCCGCAGTTCAATGCCAGCATCGACATGGCCCAGCGGGAAGTCGTGTACAAACGCTATTTCCACATCGGCATTGCCGTCGATACTCCCCACGGCCTGCTCGTGCCCGTGGTGCGCGACGTAGATCAAAAGAACATCATCGAATTGGCGGTCGAGTTGAGCGAAATGGCGCAAAAGACGCGCGAGCGCAAGATCGCGCCAGCCGACATGCAGGGCGGGTCCATGACCATCAGCAACGTCGGCACCATGGGCGGCACGGCCTTCACGCCCATCGTTAATCCACCCGAAGTGGCCATTCTCGGCGTGGCGCGCTCGCAAGTCGAACCCACTTATATCGACGGTCAGCTTCAGCCGCGCACCTTCCTGCCCCTGTCGCTGTCCTACGATCACCGCCTGATCGACGGGGCCGATGGCGCGCGCTTCCTCCGCTGGGTTTGCACGGCCTTGGAAGACCCCTTTATCGCGCTCCTAGAAGGCTGAGGCAGCTATGGACAAAGTCCAGCTAGCGGTCATCGGCGGCGGTCCGGGCGGTTACGTCGCCGCCTTTAAGGCCGCGGACTTGGGGTTGAATGTCGCCCTGATCGATCCCGAAGCCCATCCAGGCGGCGTTTGCCTCTACCGAGGCTGCATCCCTTCCAAGGCCCTCTTGCACATTTCCAAGCTGCTTTACGAAGCCAAAGAAGCTGAGCACTGGGGCATCCAATTCGCCAAGCCTGAGGTTGACCTCGACAAGCTGCGGACCTGGAAAGACGAGGTAGTTGCCAAGATGACGCAGGGTTTGGGCCAGCTTGCCAGAGCGCGCAAGCTGACCTACGTGCAGGGACGCGCCCGCTTCCTCGACCCCCACACCCTGCAAATCGACAAAGCCGACGGCAGCCAAGGCTCCTTGCAATTTGAACACGCCATTCTCGCCACCGGCTCGCGCCCAGCCGTACCGGCGCTTTTTGACCAGCCGAGCGACCGGATCATGGATTCGACCGCGGCCGTCGCACTGCGCGACATCCCGACCTCTATGCTCGTCGTCGGCGGCGGCATCATCGGCATGGAACTAGGGCAGGTATACGCGGCACTGGGAACCCGGGTTTCGGTCGTCGAAATGCTGCCCGGGCTGATCCCCCCGGCCGACCGCGACTTGGTCAAACCGCTGCACAATAAGGCCACCGAGCGCTTCGACGAGATCATGCTCAGCACCCAAGTGACCGCACTCGCAGAAAGCGACGATGGCTTAGCAATACAATTACAAAACAGCGACGGCCAGCACTTTGCCAAGACCTACGCCAAAATCCTGCTCGCCGTGGGCCGGATTCCCAATAGCGAAAACTTGGGGTTGGAACACACGGCCGTCGGCCTCGACGAGCGCGGCTACGTCCAAGTCAACGACCAACTGCGCACGGCCGAGTCTTCGATTTTCGCTATTGGCGACCTCGTCGGAGCGGCCCTCGCCCACACGGCCGCCCACCAAGGGAGCTTAGCCGCCGAGGTCGTAGCCGGGCACGAAAAACAGCTCTTCGCGCCCCAAGCCATCCCCAACGTCGTCTACACCGACCCGGAAATCGCTTGGTGCGGCCTCACCGAAGAAGAAGCCAAACAGCAGGGCCGTGCGGTCACCGTCTCGCGCTTTCCTTGGTCGGCTTCCGGCCGCGCCGCGACCCAAGGCGCAAGCGACGGCCTCACCAAGCTGCTCATCGACCCCAAGACCGACCGAATCCTAGGCGTGGGCATTGCCGGCAGTGGCGCCGGCGAGCTGATCGCCGAGGGCGTCCTAGCTGTGGAGATGGCCGCGCTGGCGGCGGATGTCCAGCTTTCGATCCACCCCCATCCCACGCTCTCCGAAACCCTCATGGAAGCGGCCGAGAGTCACTACGGCCAAAGCACACACCTCTACGCCCCCAAAAGGCGCTGAAGCACGACCTCCAAGGTCCTAAGATGCGCCTCGGCCCGCACCGTTAGCGGCCATTCGCTGGGCGTCTCGCTGATCAGCGCGTGTTCGGTGTGGTGCGCATACAAGTAGGACGCCAATCCAGCCTCGCCCCACTCCGGGTCAATCAGGAAGACGCCTTCGGCAATCACTTTGTCGTTTTCGCCGGCTTCTCCGTCAATGGGCATCACCGCGCACACTTGCTCGACAATGGCCGGCCCGAGCCACTGCTCGTCGCGCTTGGCCTCATAGCAGTAAAACCCCGACGCCTCCCAGTCCTCGTGCAAGTCCAGCACACAATCAAAGTGCCGGCCACTTAGAAATGCCTTGAGCTGCGCCACGAGCGGCACCGCATCGCCGCCAAACTCCCGATTGCAATCCAAGCCGGCTTCGTTCTCGCGGAGATTGTGGACATAGCCGTGCGGATTGAGACAGGGCAAGATCAGGAACTGACAACGCCGGGCGAGGCGCGGACTCAGCTCCTCGGCAAAGCGCAGCGCAGCTTCTGGCCCGGCTGGCTCGTCCCCGTGCAACCCGGCCGTCAGCAGGATTCGCGCCTGAGTACCGCTTCCTAATTCTAGGGCGTAAATCGGGTATCCATCGCACTCGGCTACTAGCTGTGTTGGCCCCACCGCCTGTAGACGATGCCGCACAATCGCATAATCGCGTTTCTTCATTTTCATGGCCCTCCTTGGCCCTTTGCGCTGCTGTTGCCCCTGGTGCTACTAATTGTATTTTTAAGAGTAGCATGTGCTGCTGGCGCGTCCAAATAGCTATCCACCTCAAACCTTTGCAATACCGATGACCAACAAAGCCAAATGGACTTGGGCCACGCTATTCCTGAGCTTACTGGTCCTATTGCCAGCAGTCTATTTCTATTTTTCGGAAACCCCTAAGCCGCTCCCCACGCCGCAGCCGCCCAGCCCAATCGCCGCGCTGATTGCCGAGGATCGCTGCGATCTCGCCTATCCCCAGCTCACTGCGCTAGACGCGAGCCAACGCGAGCCGACCGCTCAAGCGCACATCGAGTTCCAGCGGGCGTTTTGCGAGCGCGCACTCAAAAAGCCAAGCCGCGCGTACGCTCGTTTGCGCGACCTCGACCTACCGACCTTGGACGACTACCGCCGCTTTTGGCTAGCTCGCTCTCTAGAGGACCTAGGCCAGACGCACGATGCCATCGCCGAATACGAAAACTTTCTCGCGACCTCGGCCAACCCGATCCTCCGCAACCCAGCCAGCCTGCGCTTGGCTTCCCTCTACCGTTCTTCCGGGCACGACGCCAAGGCCCTATCCCTATACGAAGAACAACTCGCACAAAACGCCGATCCAGCGCGAGTACTCTACTTGCTCGCAACCACCAGCCAAAAGCACGACTCGGCGCGGGCGCAAAATTGGCGTTTAGAACTGCTGGAAAAACACCCCCGCTCCAAGCAGGCCCGCAAAAGTCTGTCGCATTTGCCGAAAAAGCTCGACGCCCGCACGGCTTATGCCAAGGCCCAGACCTACTACAGCCACCGGCAATTCAACCAAGCCATCAAGAGCTTCCAGAGCTTCATCCGCGAACACAGCGGCGACCAGCGCGTGGCCCAAGCGCACAATATGCTCGGCCGGGCCCACTTAGCTGCGGGGCACTACACCAAGGCCGAGCAAGTTTTTCGCACGGTTCACGAGCGCTACGGTAGCCCAGCGGCTCTTTATCGCCTCGCCAGTCTCTCGGTCCGCAGAAACCGCGAAGACAAGGCCATTACGGCCTATGCGAACTTTGCCAAGCGCTATCCCCAGCACGACTTGGCCGACGACGCCCTGTGGCAGGCCGCCAAAGCCGCCGAGCGCAAAAGCCAGTACGCCCGCGCCGAGGCACTCTATCGCCGCTTAGCCGAGCACTATCCGCAAACCGATTACGGCGATGAAGCGCGTTGGAGCGTCGGTTTCGCGCTCTATTGTCAAGAGCAATACTCCGCAGCCCTCGCCGCTTTTGAGCGCGCCAGCCAGCAGGCACACCAGCCCCACATCATCGACCAATCCCTGTACTGGGCTGGAAAAAGCGCCGATCGGCTGGGCCAAACAAAGGACGCTACTGCGTTCTACCGCCGCGCTGCTGCCGGATTTCCCCGCTCGTACTACTCGGCCCGCGCTGTCCAATTGGGCTATAGAGACCAAGTTCAACTCAAAAGACGATCCACCGACAGCCTCCGCCAAGCCGTCCCACCACTAGCGCACAGGGCACCGCTCGAGCGCGCTGGCTTGCTGAATCAATTAGGGCTGAGGGATTGGTCGGTAGCCGAGATGAAGCAAGCCGTCCGCGCCCACACGGGCCACAAGGCTGCGCTCAAGGCCATCCGCGACTACTACGAAGCGCTCGGCTACCCCGATCAAGCACTGAGGCTGTCAATGCGCCTGTTCGACGGGCAAGACCCGGCGGAACTGTCGCGCATCTACCCGACTTACTACTGGGAAGAGATTGCCGCGGCCGCAGCCGAGGCCCAAATTGACCCCTATCTGGTCTTGTCGGTAATTCGCCAAGAGAGCACGTTTAACGAAAAAGCAGTGTCGCGGGCGGGCGCTAGGGGCCTGATGCAGATCATGCCCCACACCGGCCTCAACCTCGCACGGAGGTTGGAGGTGAAACCTTTTGAACTGCGCGCGCTTTTTGATCCGGCCGTTTCCATCCGCTTGGGCAGTTATTTTCTCGGCGACCAAATGCGCCAATTTGCCACCAGCGCCGGCGCGGACTTGGGCTTTGAACTGGGCTTAGCTGCGTACAACGCCGGCCCGCACAACGCCCGCCGGTGGCTCAAGACCTTTCCCGCCGAGGACCCGGACGCCTTCGTCGAGCATATCCCCTTCAAGGAGACCCGCCTCTACGTCAAGCTAGTCCTCAAAAACTACGCCATTTACAAGGCCCTGTCCGATGACGCCTGAACCAGAAGAGTCGCGAGAAAAAAGACACAAGCTGATCGAAGATATTTTCATTCTGCTCTGCATCGTCAGCCTTTGGCCCGTGGTGTTAGGCTGGACCGAGCCGATCTATCAGTACTTGCTCTACGCAGCACTGGCGGGCCTAATCTTCATTTTCGTGCGGCGCGTCCGCCGCTTCCACGACGCCCGCAATGCCTTGCGCGATGCCGAGGACGGCCCGCAGATAAGCCCCCCTCCCAAGCGCAACAAAACGGATCATTCGCAGAATTGAGTTCCCAGTCCCCGCCCTCTGCCCAGCCGCTCCAGCACCAAGACCAGCGCAAGGCCCGCTGCAATCAGTCCCAAGCTCAGCCAAACCTCGCCGCTGAATTCCGACGGCCACGCGCATTCGTAGTGCCCGTTCTCCAGCTCGTTGCGAAACGGCCACACCTTGCGCAGCGAACCCAACATCAACCCCACCAAAAAGGCCATCGTACTAGCGCGAAAATGGGTCAGCAGGCGTTTGAGTAGCCGCGAAAAGCCGAGCAGGCCGACGACCGCTCCAACGCCAAAAAGAGCCAAGATCGCCCAATCGAACTCGTGTACCGCGGTCAAAACCTGCTGATATTTGCCCATGACCACCAACAGAAACGAGCCGCTAATCCCCGGCAGAATCATCGCGCAGATGGCCACCATCCCAGCCAGCACAAACTTGTAGCCCTCGACCCCAGTCTCGACCGGCACCAACGTGGTGATGGCGTAGCCAACTACTGCGCCGAGCGCTGTCAGCCCCCATTGCGCTGCCCCCCATCCGGCGACCTGCTGGGCGACCACGAGCGCACTGGCCAAGATCAAACCCGTGAAAAAGCCCCACACCGGCTGGGGGTGCGTTGTCAGCAGCCAAGTTGTGAATTTGGCCAGCGAGACAATAGCCAAACCCACGCCGCACAACAGCGGCACCAGAAAGGAAGCATTGACGCGGTGCAACGCCTCGATCAAGCGTCCCCGCACCAAGGCACTCACGAGCCGTTGATCGACTGCGGCAATCGTCCCGACCAGTTCGTCGTAAATGCCCGTGACTAGAGCGATCGTCCCGCCGGAAACCCCGGGAATCACATCGGCCATGCCCATGCACAGCCCGCGCAAAACCAACCCAGACGCACGTCTTCTACCTTTGACTAGCAACTCACTTGCTTTCACCAAACAGCTCCATCTGCTGGGCGCACTTGCGCATGAACTCTACGATCAGGCGATCAGCCCGCGGCAGAGCAAAGTCGTCCAATGCCGCCGGCGCAATCCAGCGCCAAGCAGCACAACCCAGTGCTTGGGGCGTACCGCGCACATAGCGGGCGGCAAACGCATGTAAGGTGATGCTAAAATGCGAATAGGCGTGATCCACGCTCGTCAGGCGCTCACCCACCTCGATCTCAATACCCAATTCCTCGCGGATCTCGCGCACCAAGCATTCGGGCAGCGTTTCGCCGGGCTCCTGCTTGCCCCCGGGAAACTCCCACAGGCCGCCGAGCATCCCCTCGGCCGGCCGCTGGGCAATCAGCAACTCGTCGCCCTTGCGAATCAAACCAGCCGCCACTTGATAATGCGGCCGCTGTTTTTTTGGGGCTTTGCGCGGCAAGAAGGTCGGATCGTCCAATTCGGCCTTGGCCCGGCACCAGTCGCCGACCGGACACGTCGGGCAGGCAGGGCTTTGCGGCGTACAAACCCGCGCCCCCAACTCCATCATCGCCTGATTGAAGTCGCCGGCCTCGCCCCGGGCCAGCAGGGTCTCGCCAGCAGCGATGAGTTGCGCCTTGACCGGAGCGCGGGACGGCTCTTCCTCAATCCGCAGCAAGCGGCAGAGCACGCGGGTCACATTGCCGTCGAGCACCGGGTGGTCGCGGTCAAAAGCAATGCTGCTAACGGCCGCAGCCGTGTATTGGCCAATCCCAGGCAATTCGATCAGTTCTTGGTACGTATCCGGTATGCGGCCTCCCAGCTCAAAGGCTATGCGCTTGGCGGCCTTGTGCATGTTGCGCGCTCGCGCATAGTAGCCCAAGCCCTCCCAGACCTTGAGCACTTGGTCCTCGGAAGCAGCAGCCAACGCTTGCAGCGTGGGAAATGCGCGGATGAAACGCTCGAAATACGGGGCCATCTGATCCACCCGAGTCTGTTGCAACATGACCTCGGATACCCAGACGTGATAGGGATTGCCGCTGTCGCGCCAGCTCGTCTGCCGCTTGTTTTGGCGATACCACGCCAAAAGCTGAGTGCGGAAAGCATCGAGCGCGTCCCGATCGTCGAGCAAGCGGCGGCTCAATCGTCCCCCTCTTCCGGCCATCTAATCTGCGGCATGGCTTTGATATTCCCTACCGTCTCGGCGGCCAAAAGGGCCTCGACGACCGCGGCCTCGGCGGCCGCCGCGCCAGCGGCAAAGAGCGAATAGAGCTTTTCTTCGCCCACCATCCGCATCGGTGCGTCCGACTCTTGGACCAAGCCCGCAGTGGAAAAGGCGAGGACGAGGCCCTCGCGCGTCTGCGGGTTCCACAAACCCGTCCGCGCCAATCCCAGTGCGGCGCGACCAGCCAAACGCTCTAGTTGACGCGGGATTAGCGGCGCGTCCGTGGCCACGACCGCGGCAAAAGTCTGCGGCCCTCCGGCTCCCGCACCTATCGGCAGAGCGCGACCAGCCCAATGCAACTCGCGCCCTCCGTTGACGGCGGCCAGCACGCCCAGCGCGTATTCGCCAGCCCGGCGCGAGGCCGTACCAATGCCGCCCTTGTAGCCAAAGGCCTGTAATCCGCCGCCGACTCCGGCATTGCCGGTGGGCACCGCGCTGCCAGCGCTGGCCAACGCCTCTTCTGCGTGGGCGTGCGTCAGGACCTCGCGGACGAGCACGGGGTCGTTGACAGCCGTATCGTCAATCCCCACGACGACCGGCGGCCAGCCAGCCACAGTCGATAGCCCCGGGTCGCGGCGCAAGCTGTGGCGAATTAGGGATTCGTACACCTGGCCGACCACCGGGGATGGGGCCAAGACAATGGGCGAGGAAAAGGTGCCAAAATCTTCGACGACCCCAAGGCCGCTCAGCGCATCGCCACCATCTATGGAGAAGCGCCCGATAAACAGCTTGCGCTCGTCCACAGAGACCGGATACGGGACGATGGCCGTGAGGCCCGTGTGCAGGTCGGGTGTGCGAATATCCACGTGCCCCACGCTAACTCCGGCCACATCGACAATGGCGTTGTGCGGGCCCGCCGCATCGCTCGCTAGGTGTGCGCGGTTCATTTGAGCCGACCGTAGGCGCGCATGATTTCGAGCAAGCGGTCCAGCGGCAGGGCGTGGATGGTATTGCCGCTGCGGCCCGTCATGGTGTGGGCCATAGTCAGCGAGTTGAGAATGGCTTCCTCCACAGCTTCAACGACCCCTTGGAACACGCCCGAGATCCAGCGATCGGAGAGCATGGCGAGCGCGTCCGGCGGCGCGGGAGAGGCCGTGGAAAACGCCAACACGAGGTCGCCGCTGCCGTGCGTGGAGATCGCGCCCGTGCGCGCCATGCCCAAAGCCACCCGTTTGCACACGCGCTGGAGTTGGAACGGGATCAACGGCGCGTCCGTAGCCACGGCCGCAATCATGGACTTGCTCTTGCCGCCACGCGCGGGCATCAGGTCAGGGATCTCCCGGCCCACCGGCACACCATCAACGCGCAACTGAGGCCGTCGGCCAAAATTCGCTTGTACCAACACGCCCACGGTGTAGAGTTGATCGCCGCAGGGGATTTTGCGCGACGCCGTGCCAATGCCGGCCTTAAAACTATAGGCCCGCATCCCGGTTCCGCCGCCAACGCAGCCTTCGGCTACCGGCCCGCCGCGCGCCGCGTCGAGGGCCGCTGCGGCGTGGGCGGGCTGCACGTGCCGCCCGACTTCATCGTGGAGAAACGCAGCCCAGGTCTCGCCGACTATGGGCGCGGGCTGCAAATCGCTTTTGAACAGGTCGGGATCGCTCGCCAGCATCCACTCCACCGCCCCATCGTACACCGCGCCGACGCTGGACGTATTGGTAAAAAGGATGGGGCCAGCCAACAGACCCGTGCGGCGCATAGAGCCTACCCCCATCAACTCGCCGTTGCCGTTGAGCGTGAAATCAGCCGCCCATGCGGGTGTGCGCGGCACAATCGCCGTCACGCCGGTACACACCGGCCCCCCCTCCTCAATCAGCGTCAGATGGCCGACCTGTACGCCCGCGACATCGGTGATGGCGTTGTGGGGGCCGGTCGCCAAGTCGCCAATGACAATGCCCAACTCGCGCAGGCGCGCTCGCTCCGGTCGCACGGGCGCAGCGCGGCACCATGCTGGCCACGCAACCGCGCCTAGGCCCAAGCCGAGAAAGGTCCGGCGGTCCATGTCAGAGTGCTTGGACAATCCGCTCCCCTAATTCGCGGCAATTCAACGCTCCCCCCAAATCGGGCGTCCCCACACCTTGCTCGCCAATTACCGCGCACACGGCCTCTTCAATCCGCTCAGCACCCGCGACAGCCGCGGAATCGCCGCGTTGCTGGCCCAACCAGCGCAGCATCAAAGCGGCCGACAGGATCATCGCCACTGGATTGGCCTTGCCCTGCCCGGCAATGTCGGGCGCAGTACCGTGCGAAGGCTGGAACACAGCCGCGTCCTCGCCAATATCTGCCGA
Organism: Candidatus Latescibacterota bacterium; assembly: GCA_965116045.1. Taxonomy (GTDB): domain Bacteria; phylum Latescibacterota; class UBA2968; order UBA8231; family UBA8231. The sequence continues at coordinate 2,087,330 of OZ220478.1, forward strand.
AGGAGCCAAGCCCAAGCCGCCGACCAAACCAGCCGCCAAGTCCGAGATGATGTCCCCGTACATATTCTCGGTGACCAGCACGTCGTACCCCGCTGGCTGCTGCACTAAGTACATGCTCAGCGCGTCGATGTACGCGTAGTCGCACTCGACGTCTGGGTAGTCAGCGGCCACCTCGTCGTACACGCTGCGGAAGAAGGCCATCGAGCGGAAGACGTTGGCCTTGTCAACACACGTTACCTTCATCGGCGTCCGGCCGCGCTGCCGCGCCAACTCAAAGGCGTAGCGCACCACGCGCTCCGTGCCCGTGCGCGTAATGACCATAGAATCCACGGCCACTTCGCCGCGCAACTGGAGGCCGCCGTTCATGGAGGCAAAGAGCCCCTCGACATTCTCGCGCAGGATGACGAAGTCAATATCGCCCGATTCTAAGCCTTTGAGCGGAGTGTGCGCGGCCGCATAGAGGTAAATCGGCCGCACTCCCGCGTATAGGTCCAGCTGGAATCGCAAGTCAACTTGTGGCCGCATCTCCGTCCCGTCCGGCCAGCGCACGTGCGGCAACCCCATCGCGCCCAACAGCACCGCATCCGCCCGGCGGCATCCTTCCACCGTTGCCGCCGGCAGCGGGTCTCCTTGCTCCAGATAGCACCCGGCACCACAGGGGTACTCAGCGTAGGCAAGAGCGGGCGTCCCCAAAGCATTGAGCACCTTCAGGGCCTCGTCCACGACTTCCGGTCCAATGCCGTCGCCTTTGAGGACGGCGATGTCGTAGGCCATTTTTAGCTCCACAAACGGTCGTGTGGCCGCTCGTCGTTCCATTCCTCGGTCGGGCCAAAAATCTCTGGCTGATCCGAATCGGCAAACGACCGCAGCACTTCTTCGTTGAGGCCGCTAAAGCCCAGCCCCGGCCCCTCCGGCACGGCAATGTGCCCGTCCTCAATCAGGGGCACTGGCAAGCCCTCGACCAAGCTGCTCCACTGTTCTAGCTGATCGACCGAGTGGTTTTCGAGCACCATGAAGTTTTCGGTCGCGGCAGCGCAATGCACCGAAGCCAATGCGGCCACCGGCGACATCGCCATGTGCAGGGCCATGGCAATGCCGTGTTCCTGCGCCAAATCGCCGATCTTTTTGGTCTCGAGGATTCCGCCGGAAGAGGCCAAGTCTGGGTGGGCGACGGCAATGGCGCGCCGTTCAAAGAGGGGGCGGAAGTTTTCTTTGAGATAGATGTCCTCACCCGTGCATACGGGCGTATCCACGGACTCGGCAAGTCGCTGCCACTGATCGGGCAACTGCCAAGGGATCATGTCCTCGTACCAAGCTAGGCTGAATTGATCGAGTGCCTGGCCCAAGCGGATGCAGGACTCGACGCCAATGTGGCCAAAGTGATCGACGGCCAAAGGAATTTCATAGCCGATCACCTCGCGCACCTGCGCCACGTATTCGCAGAGGATGTCGATACCCTTGTTGGTAATCTGAATTCCCGTAAATGGGTGCATGATGTCGCGGCTTTCCAACATGCCCGGCGGCGCGATCAGCGCGTCTTCGACCCCCCGCAGCAACCCAATGCCGACGTCCATTTTGAGGAACTTAAATCCCCGCTCCATCCGCTCCTTGAGCAACTGTCCCATCTCCCGCCCATCGCGCCGCGTTGGGGTATCGCAGTAGCAGAGGATGCGGTCGCGGAACTTGCCGCCGGCCAGTTGATAGGCCGGCACATTATAGGCTTTGCCCGCTAAGTCCATCAGCGCCATCTCGACGCCACAGACGCCGCCGGCCTGACGCGCGTGGTGGCCGAATTGTTTGATCTTGCGGAAGAGCTTATCGACATTGCAGGGATTTTCGCCGAGTAAGCGACTTTTGAGCATCAGCGCATAGGTCGGGCTGCCGCCGTCGCGCACCTCGCCATAGCCCGAGATACCCTGATTGGTGTCGATGCGGATGATCGTTGCGCGGAATGGTGCCCCGCGCATGTTGGCGACGCGCAGATCCGTGATCTTCAGTTCTGAGGGCCGGGAGTCCGCGTTCACATTTTCTTCCATTCTTGCCTCCGTTTTTGCTAGATGTATTTTAGGGGTTTCCAATGATATTCCGCCTACATTTTCTCGTCAACTTAGGAGATCGAAATGAAGTTGCAGGACCGAGTGGCCCTCATCACTGGCGGCAGCAGCGGCATTGGCCGAGCCGCGGCCGTGGCTATGGCCCGCCAAGGGGCCAACATTGCGCTGACGGCTCGTCGCGCCGAGCGCTGCGCAGAAACTGTCGCCGAAATCGAAAGACTCGGCGGCCAAGCGTTGGCCTTGCCCGGCGACGTAGCTAACGCCGAGCACGTCGCCGAGTTGGTCGCCACCACCGTTGAGCGCTGGGGCCGCCTCGACATCGTCGTGCCCAACGCCGGTATCAACGGCGTCTTCGCCCCCATCGAGGACATCGCGCCCGAAGAGTGGGATCAGACGCACAACATCAATGTGCGCGGCACCTTCCTCACCGTTAAATACGCTATCCCCCACCTGCGTGCGGCCGGCGGCGGCAGCATCGTCGTGGTCTCCTCGGTCAACGGCAACCGCATCTTCTCCAACTTCGGCTTCACCTCGTATTCCTGCTCCAAAGCCGCCCAAGTGACCTTCGCCAAAATGGCCGCAGTCGAACTGGCGCAGTGGGACATCCGCATCAACGTCGTCTGCCCTGGGGCCACCCAAACCAGCATCGGCGAGAATACCTTCCCTCGCAACCTCGACCAAATCCGCATCCCGCGCGAGTTTCCACAGGGCATGATTCCCCTACAACAACGCGCCGCCAGCGCAGAAGAAGTCGCCAACGCCATTCTCTTTCTGGCGTCCGACGAGGCCAGCTATATCACGGGGACTGAAATGTACGTCGATGGGGCGCTGTCGCTGTTTCAGGGGTGAGATGCCCGGCTGCTACCACCGCCGCCGCCGGATTGGTCGCGCCGACTGTAGCCAGCGGCATGTATCTGTACAGGCTGATAACTGCCGACGGCGTGTTGACGCGCAAATCGCTTACTGTGCCGATTTTTTCGGCAGTGTTTCACTCGGGCCTGTTGCAACGGCATCAGATGTGTAGTACACTGTACTACATGAGCAAAAGCGAAGTATATAGCTGGCGCGTTTCGCCCGAAGTGAAAAACGATCTCGAAGCAGCAGCCCGAGCCCATAAAACGAGCGTAGCCCAACTACTCGATCAAATCGTAACCCATTGGCTCGACCGAGAAGAGGCTGGCGACGACGAAATACAAGACCAACTTCGCCAAGCCGCCATGCAGACCTTTGGCACCATTCGCGGCCGCGACCCTCTCCGCTCACAGCAGGTCAGGCAACGGGTACGCGCCCGCTTGCAACAACGCCGTGCGGGCTAAGGGTCTGATCGATACGGGGACGATCCTAGCCTTACTTGATGCCGACGACCAGTGGCATGACCGGTGTGTCGAGGCGTTTCCGTCTTTGCGCCTGCCGCTGGCCACTAGCGCTGCCGTACTTGCTGAACTCTTCCACTTGCTAGGCGATCATCGGCCGACGATCAACGCCGCTTGGCGTTTTTTGCGCTCCGGTGCCGTTACAGTACTGCCGATAACAGATGCGGATCTGCCGGAGCTGGAGCGTCTTATGAAACGCTACGACGACCGACCGATGGATTTCGCTGACGCGACGTTGGTTCATCTGGCCAAACGAGAATCGCTTACTGCGATTTTTACTACCGATCACGCCGACTTCGAGACCTACCGCATCGACGGCAAGCGCCGATTCCGCATTGTCCCAGCGCGCTGACGAGCTTGCCGTCAATCGCCCACCCCTCAAAACGCCGTCGGTCGCCCCTGCGCCCCATCCACCGGGATCATCGCTCCATTGATCCAATTGGCGCGCTCGGACACCAGAAACGCCACCACATCCGCCACCTCTTCTGGCGTCCCCAAGCGCCCAGCGGGAAATTCGCGTTCGACAAACTGGGCAAAGCACTCGGGCTGCTCCGCCTGAAAGCGCGCCCAACCACCGCCGGGGAAAAATATCGACCCGGGCGCGACCGTGTTGACCCGCACCCCGCATTCGGCCAACTCCAGCGCCAGCGCACCAGCGAGGAAAATCTCTGCGGCCTTCGCGCTGCCGTACTGGGACTTAGGCCCGGGCTTCCACCCCGATATCGACGAGACGATCACCACCGCGCCGCCGCCGCGCTGCCGCATGTAGGGCAGGGCCGCCCGCGTCGTGCGCACGGCGTGGAACACGTTTAGGTCAAAGGTTTCCTCCCAGTCCTCGTCAGCGGTTTCGAGCAGGCTCTGTTCGCCAGCCGCTCCGCCCACATTGTTGACCAAAATATCGACTCCGCCCCACTCGGCCGCACAGCGCTCGACAACGGCTTCCACCGCTGGCCGCGAGCGCACATCAGCAACCGCGGCAATGGCTTCGGTTCCAGTCGCTCGCACCTGTTGCAATGCACATTCGAGCGGCTCTGGGTCGCGGGCGCAAATCGCCACCTTGCACCCCTCATTGGCCAACGCCAACGCAATCGCCCGGCCAATCCCCCGGCTCCCTCCAGTTATCAGAGCAATTTTGTCCTTCAGCCCTAGATCCATTTATGGCCTCCTTGGTCCAAAGCGGGCAAGGCGCAGGAATTCGATGGGATGCTGGGTATCGCCTTCCAGTGCCAGTTCGGCTAAAATTTCGCCTACTACCGGAGAGAATTTGAAACCGTGCCCGGAAAAACCCGCCCCTAGTACCACGGCCGGGCATTCGGGATGGACGTCCAAGACAAAATTCTCATCCGGCGTCAGCGAATACATGCAGACGGCGTATTTGCTCAGTTCTGGTTGCAACGCGGGGAAAAGTCGCGCGAGAAAGTCGAGGACGCAGGACTGGTCGCCTTCAGCGATTGAGCGATTGAGTTGGAGCGGATCGGCTACCGGGTCGTGCGACACATTGTGCTCGGCCAACTTGAGTCCCCACGGCACTTCAGCCGGAAAACCATAGAAGTACCGCTCGCCGTCGGCGATGAAGAAACAGGGGAACGCGCCGCGTGCGTACCACTCCACACCGCGCCCTTGGTACCACAACTGCACCTTGCGCACTACGCACGCCTCAACGCCCAGCCGACATAGCTCCGGCACCGCCCAAGCGCCGGTCGCCAACACCAACCGTGCGGCCAGCAAGCGCCGCCGCTCGGTTTCCACTACCACTCCTTCGCCCTCGCGCCGCCACGACAGCACAGCCTCGCCAGTGTAGAGTTTCGCGCCGTGCTGCTGGGCCAGCGCGACATGCCGACGGACGCAGTCCTCGACTCGGAGAAAACCGCCTAGCGGATCGTAAAAGCCACGCCATTCCTCGGGCAAAGCCAAATTTGGGTAGCGCGCGGCAATGGCTGCTGCGTCGAGCTGTTCGTGCGGCAGATCGTGCGCCTGATAGCAAGCCGCCTGCCCCTGCATTGCCTCCGCTTCAGGATCGCCCGCCACTAACAGCCCGACGCGAGCAAAAAGTTCGCCCGCCTCTTCGTCCTCTAGCTCCTCCCACAGCGCGTAGGCCCGGTGCAACAGGGGCACGTAGTCGGGATGCTCCATATAGGCTTTGCGAATGATGCGGGTATCGCCGTGCGAAGAGCCCCGGTCGTGAGCAATGCCAAAGCGCTCTACCGCGCAGACGCGCACGCCGCGGCGCGCCAAGTGGTACAGCGCGGCACTGCCCATACCACCAGCTCCGGCGACGACGACATCGTATTGTTCGGTGCCCATTGCTCGATTATACCTCCCATCGAATCCCAAGAGAAAAGGGCTTTAACTCAAACTTCAAACTGCCCCCATCGCCCGCAACCCACAACTTGACGCCGCTAGCCCCAACCGCGATACTGTTTTGGCCATATCAACTCCAACTCAAGGCTTACCCGTGCGCATTGTCACTGGCACCTATCGCGGTCGGCAGATTCCCGCTGGGCGACGCCTGCGCCAGATCCGCCTCACCTCCACGCGCCTCAAAGAAGCCGTATTCTCCATGCTCGGCCCCGACTTGAAGGGCCACACCTTCCTCGACTTGTGTGCTGGCTCAGGCCAGATGGGGCTTGAAGCACTGAGCCGGGGCGCAAGCGTCGAGTTAAACGAGCCAGATCACCGGCGACGGCGGCAGATCCGCTCGCTGCTCTACCAATGGCGGGCCGGCGTTGCCGGCCTGCACTCGCTCAAGGCCCAACACCTCATCCCTGAGCTAGCGGCGGCCGGCCGCCGCTTCGACATTGTGTACGCCGATCCCCCGTACCACGCCCGCTACTGCGGTGTTCCCCTTCTGCTGGGCCTCATCGAAGCTCTTGGGGAATCCGAGCTTTTCAACGACGGGGGCCTGCTGTTTGTACAGCACCAAATCGACTTGGACGTGCCCGAGCAGAGCGGCCACCTCGCACTCACTGATCAGCGAGCCTACGGCAACACCACCCTCAGCATCTATCGCCTCAACTGATCCCATTGATCCCATGAAAATCACCCACGTTGAAGCCATACCCGTGCGCGTACCGCGGCCGCAGCCGTTCCAAAGCAGCCTCGGCACGCACCAAGCCTCTGAAAACGCCATCGTCTTAATCCACACCGACGCCGGCCTCACTGGCATTGGCGAAGCCTCCAGCATCTGGGATCGCCGCGGCCGCGGCGAAAGCGAGGCCATCAACGGGCTGCTCGCCGATATGCTCTACGGCCTAGACCCGCGCCGCATCCGCGCGATCGCCGACCGCATGAATCAAGCCCTGCACCGCTCTTTCCCGGCCAAGGCCGGCATTGAAATGGCCCTCTACGACTTAGTTGGCAAAGCCTGCGGCGCACCCGTTTACCAACTGTTGGGCGGCCAAGTCCGCGACCGCGTGTTGCTGAGCCACTCGCTATCCATGGGCGATCCCGAGGCCATCGCCGCCCAAGCCCAGCGCTTAGTAGCGCAAGGATACAAAACCCTCAAGGCCAAAATCGGGCGGGATCTGCGCGCCGACCTAGCCGTGCTCGCGGCCGTGCGCCGCGCCGTCGGCCGCGAGATCGTGCTGCGCGTAGATGCCAACATGGGCTGGTCCTCCGCCAAGGAAGCCGTGCGCTGCATCGAGGCAATCGCGGATTTTGACTTGGAACTGGTCGAACAGCCCTTAGCAGCCGACGACTTAGAGGGCTTGCGCTTTGTCCGCGAGCGCGTCTCGCTGCCCATCATGGCCGACGAAAGCGTCTGGACGCCAGCCGACGCCCTCAATTGCGTCCGCCATCAAGCCGTTGATGTGTTCAACGTGTACGTGTCGGAAGCCGGCGGCTTGGGTGCAGCCGCACGCATTTTCGCCATTGCCGAAGCCGCGCGGCTGCCCTGTATCATCGGCAGTATGCCCGAGCTCGGGATCGGCACCGCGGCCCAAGCCCACCTCGCCTTTGCCATGCCCAACTTGGGCTACGCCAGCGACGTGAACGGCTGCGTCTATCACCGCGGCGACGTCATCCGCGAAAAGCTGCCCATCGCCGACGGCTACATCCTCCCGCCGACCGGCCCGGGTCTCGGCGTCAGTCTCGACGAGGACGCACTCGCAGAATACCGCTGCGACCGCTGATGCGCTTTCGGCCCTGTATCGACCTACACGAGGGGCAAGTCAAGCAGATCGTCGGCACCAGCCTACGCGACGATGGCGTCCCTCAAACCCACTTCATCGCCTCTCATACGCCTGCTTACTTTGCCGCGCGCTATGGCCGCGACCAACTCTTTGGCGGCCACGTCATCATGCTCGGCCCGGGCAACGAAGACGCAGCCACACAGGCGTTGGCCGCCTTCCCCGGCGGCTTGCAGGTCGGCGGCGGCATCCAGCCCGAGAATGCGGTAGCTTGGCTCAGCCGTGGGGCCGCACAAGTGATCGTCACTTCCTATGTCTTTAGCGACGGCCAACTCCACCGCGACCGACTCGCGCAAATGGTCGCTGCGGTCGGGCGCGAGCGGCTGGTCTTAGACCTCAGTTGCAGCAACCGCGATGGGCACTACGTGGTGATGACCGACCGCTGGCAAAAAGCCACGGATTTTCCCATCAGCGCGGACAACTTGGCGCTCCTCGCCGAGTCTTGCAGCGAATTCCTCATTCACGCCACCGGAGTCGAGGGCAAGCAGCAAGGAGTCGATGCCGAGCTCGTCGCACTCTTGGGCGAGATCGCGCCGATCCCGACGACGTACGCCGGCGGCGTGTGCCGCGCCGAAGACCTCGAAATCCTCCGCAAACTTGGCCGCGGAAAATTGGATTTCACGGTGGGAGCGGCGCTGGATATTTTCGGAGGCACCGGGCTGCGCTACGACGATATGGTATTAATCCGCGACTAGCGCCCAGACAGGTTAAACAGGTTGATCGCCGTAAAATTGATGATGGCCCAAATCGCCAACAGCAGGGCCAACTCGGTCCACAGCGACATCCGCTCGTCTTTGGGCACCCGCATCGCCAGATGCAGCACGGCATAGGCCATCGGGATGAGCAACAGATTGTTGGCGTTGGCACCTTTGAGCACAAAGTCGAGGGTGCGCGGGTCGAACAATATGAACAGCAGCCACCCAAACGGGAAGGCGATCTGCAAAATGCGGATCCAGCGGCGGTAGCCCTCTTCTCCGGCCAGCGCGCTCACCCTTAGTTGCCGCAGAAAGTCAGCGCCGATCCGCCCCGAAGAAGCGGCAAATACTAGCAGCGTAGAAAAGAGCGTACAAAACCCCCCGAACATGAAGATGTAGTACGCCCAGCCGCCAATGCTCTCGGTGAAAATTAGCGATACTTGCTCGACGACTCTCATGCCTTCAGGCAAGACTTGTAGCTGATTGAGCACCGACGCGCCCAGCAGGTAGTACGCGCACGTGACCACCAACGCGATGCCCGTACACACGCCCGCATCCGCGATCAAGACCCGCATCCAGCCTCGGTAGCGCGCCTGCCATTCCGGGCTACCGTCTTTTGGCCCGACGAAATCCGGGTAGCCTTTTTCCACGATCCAATAGGGATACATGAAAAGCTCGACCGCGGTTGCGCCGACCGATCCCATCACTGCCAACGCCACAAACGCGCCTTCAGCCGGCATGGCAAAGCGGAAGCCCGAGGCGATTTGTGCGCTGCTGATTGCGTAGCTCGTGCCTTGCAGTGCGAGCACCGAGCCGACTACTACCAAGCTGAAAGTCGCCACCAACGCCGAGACCATTTTCTCCAAGTCGCCGTACAACCCTCGCCACAGCAAAACTGACATGGCGAGAAAAATACCGACCGCCCATACCTGTTCGGACGCAAAGGGAAAAACCGCGACCATCAGCCCGGCCACCGATCCCAAGATGCCGATGACGGCCACCGTCACCGAGAAGTAACCTATCACGCACAGCCACGCGATCCACGAGGTATTGCGCCAGCGCACACCCGGCACTTGGTCGAGGATTTGCACGGTACTGCTCTTGCGCAACAGGCACTGCCGACCCAATTCGAGCTGAATCGCGAATTTGACCACACAGGCCAAGATCACGCCCCAGAGAAAGACAAAGCCAACCTCGGCCCCCATCCGCGTCGTCACCAACAATTCGCCTGAACCAACCACCGACCCAGAGACAATGACGCCGGGGCCGATATTGCGCAGGAGTCCGCCGAAATGGGTTGGGGGCTTGCGGATGCTGTTTTGTTCAGTGGACATACGTTGCACTCCGTTTTGTCATCTGGGACGCGGGTAACTCGCCCATAAAACCGCCTTATTCTCACTTATATTCGTTTTAACTCAACAGCTTCTAAATTAGCGCCCGCAGCCCTTCGGCATATTGCCCAAGCACCGCATCGGCCCGATCTCCGCTGCCGCGCTTATAGATCACTTCCACCGAGCAATACCCAGCAAATCCAGCCTCAGCAAGTAAACGCAGCGGCTCGGCGTGATCGAAGACGCCCGCGCCCAGCACATCGCTGACCTGCAACCTGCCATTGACGACCGTCCCATCGTGCGCGTGGATGTGGCGCGTATGTGCGCCTAGCAGCCGGAAGCTCTCGGCTGGCTCTTCCAGCATCCGCTGCGTGTGCATAAAATCCCACAGCACCTGCAAATTCGGGTGCCCAGCCCGCTCGACGACCGCACGCACCGGAGCTGAGCAGCACCAATCGTCGTGCGTTTCCAGTAGCACTGTCACGCCGCGTTCAGCCGCCGTGGGCAACACCTGTGCAAAGCCTTCCACCACGTAGTCGACGACCGCCGTCCACTCGCGGCTTCGGTCGCGCTGACCGCCGAAAACCCGCACCAAGCCACAGCCCAAATCAGCCGCTAGATCAATGTACTTTTTCACGTCCTCTACGTGCCCGGCCCGCTCAGCCGCGTCGGGCGCAGCCATCCGCGCTCCGGTCGCAATACAGCAGATTTCCAGCCCCTCGTCCGCCATCCGTCGGCGAATGTCCCGCCGCTCGTTGGCCGCCAGCGCAGCCTCAATGCCGCAGGCGTGATCCCATTCGACGCGCGGCTCAAATCCCTGATAGCCGTACCGTTTCATGCCAGCGACGACCTCGTCTAAGGTCCAGTCTGGACATGCGCTGCTCATAGTCGCCAATTTGATCATCGTTCCTCTACTGTGATTAGGGTGATGGGTGTGATGGACAGGATGGATGGGATTTTATTGTTTAATAACAGCCTATGTCAAACACCACCAATTGAGGCATCTCATGCAAATCGGCACCACCCTCACGCGCTTCATTATCGAAGAAGGGCGGCAACACCCCGAGGCTACCGGCGAATTCACCGGCCTGCTCACCGACCTGAGCATTGTCGCCAAAATCATCGCCCGCGACGTCAACAAGGCCGGCCTCGCCGAGGTGATGGGCATCGCCAATCGCACCAACGTCCACGGCGAAATAGTGCAAAAGCTCGATGAATTCGCCAACTCACTCATCATCCGCACCACCGATCACACAGGCCGACTTGCGGGTATGGCCTCCGAAGAAATGGACGACATTTACCCCATCCCGGAAAAACACCCACACGGCAACTACATCCTCGTCTTCGATCCAGTTGACGGCTCGTCCAATATAGACGTGAACGTCTCCATCGGCACCATCTTCTCCATCTACCGCAAGAAAAGCACCGACGGCGTAACCCGCAGCGACTTCCTCCGCCGCGGCTGCGAGCAGGTCTGCGCTGGTTACATCATCTACGGCTCCAGCACCATGCTGGTCTATACCACCGGCAGCGGCAGCCACGGCTTTACTCTCGACCCAAGCCTCGGCGAATTCCTGCTCTCGCACGAGCACATCAAAATTCCACAGCGCGGCCAGTACTACAGCGTCAACGAGGGCAATTATCCCAAATGGGACGCGCCGGTGCGCCACTACGTCAATTGGCTTAAAGAAGGTCCGCACTCCTACTCGGCGCGCTACATCGGCTCGCTCGTCGCCGACTTCCACCGCAACCTGCTCAAAGGCGGCATCTTCCTCTATCCCGGCGACAGCAAGTCGCCCAATGGCAAGCTGCGCCTTTTGTACGAAGCCGCGCCTTTGGCCTTTGTCGTCGAACAAGCCGGCGGCGCAGCCTCCAACGGAACCCAACCCATCATGGACTTGCCGGCGACCGAGCTACACCAACGGACGCCGCTGTTTATCGGCAGCAGCGACGACGTGGCCGCGCTGGAGCAATTCGTGCGCGGCGAGCTCGCTTCCGCATGAGATTCCAGCAGTTCGCGGATAGGAACTTGCCAAACTTCCCAACGCTAAGGGCGTGGGTGGCGATGTCCTCGAATAGGGTTACACCTCGCGGTCCAAGCCGTTCGCTAATGGTGTGCAACCGCCCTCGTTTTGCAGCTTGGTGCAGCGCGGTTCGCAGTCAATCATCCCACCGCGACAATCGAGTGCAACGGCACAGCAACGCAATATCGCTTGCTTTAGCTTGGCGCGGCCGCGCTGTACGCGGGATTTCATGCCAGAGGTGGAAAGTCCGAGGCGCGCCGCCGCTTCTGTTTGGTTGAGACCGGCGATGTCTGTGAGCAGCAACGCTTCCGCATAAGGTTGCGGCAGGTTGCGGATAACAGGCGTCAGGCACGAAGCAATTTCGGTGGCGTTGCTCGCATCGCCGGATGCGCTGCCGTTTTGCTCGATTTCCGCAGCATATTGCGTCAACGCCCGTGTTTCCGCAGCACGGCGACGATGGTGATCGGCGATCGCGTTGGCAGCAACGCGAAACACCCAAGCGGCCGGCTCATCCGCAACGGCGAGCCGGTCCCGGTAGCGGACTAGCAGCAGTAGGATGTCGCCGACAACGTCTTCCACTGCGCCTACTTCGACGCGGTGACTCACATAGGCGCGCAATCTCGTCTGGAAATCCCGCCAGATGTCTTGGCCGAGGCCGGCTTGCACATCGCTTGGCGTCTCAGTACTCATGTACAGCAGCTATCTTTTGTATCAGAGTCGCGGGGGGTGCCGGTACGCTCCACCGGCTTGTCATCGACAATGTGATACCATTCCCAACGCAAGCCTTGCGGATCGCTCGACCAGACTTTGTTCTGCGTCGCGTGGCAACAGGTTTCGTTCCGTTGCACTTGAGTCAAAATGCCCGCGCTCCGCAGTCGTTGCTCGGCACCGCTCACCTCAGCTTCTGCAAACGCTTCAACGCCTAGGTGGTTGAGGCGTTCTGCGGCCGCTGGATTCTCAAATAGCACCAACTTCAACGGCGGTCGATCAATGGCAAAGTTGGCATAACCGGGATGCCGTTTGTGAGGCTTGGCATCGAAAAGTTCACTGTAATAAGCGACAGCTTCATCCAAGTCTTGGACGTTCAGGGCCAATTGCAAACGCATAACTCGCTCCTTTCATATATTCTTTAACCAGTAAGACGCAAGCGGCCAGCAAAGGACGCAAAAAATTCTGCCAGACGGCAACATGCCGGTATATCCCGTCATATGGCCAACAGGCGACAGCGGGAACCAATCGTGAAAATCACCGCCATCAAACTCTCGGTTTTTGAGCTTCCAGCCACGACCTCGCTCTTCGATCTAGAGCAAGTTCCCTACGGCCATCGCACCCGCTGGCAGGCCTGCGGCCACCGCCGCGCCGAGGCCCCCATCCACGTGCTGCACGTGCTGACCGACCAAGGTTTGGAAGGGATTTGCACCGTCGGCGACGCCCGCTACCAGACCATGCGCCGCGAGGAGCTGGAAGCTCTGCGCATCATGGCCATCGGCCAAGACCCGCTCGACCGCGCACGGCTCGACGACAAGCTGCGCTGGGCCACCCGCTCGCTGTTTTCGCGCCCGGGCTGGCACGGAGCTTTCGACAACTGCCTCTGGGACATCGCCGGGCAAGCCGCCAACCTCCCAGTTTGCGCCCTAATCGGCCAAACCCGTCCGCGCTGCCGGGCCTATTACAACTTCCCCTCCGGCAGTCTCGACGCCGCCATAGAAGGGGCCGACCGAGCACGCGCAGCGGGCTTTGTCGCGCTCAAAGACCATTGGTCTGGTCCGCCCGACACCAACATCGCGTGGTCGAGCGCCATCCGCGATCACGTCGGCCCGGACATCGATCTGCTGCACGACGCAGCCGGCAGCCCCTACACCCTGCGCGAAGCCCGGCGCGTGGGCCGCGCATTGGAGGAACTCAACTATGGCTGGTTCGAGGAAGCCATTTCCGATCGCGATCTCCAAGGCTTGCAGACGCTGTGCGCCGCACTCGACATACCCGTCATGGCCCTTGAGACCCTAATGCACGACTGCGAACTCTGCGCCGCTTGGGTCCGCGCCGAGGCCACGGACCTCATCCGCGCCAACGCCCGCCACGGCACCACAGCCACTCTCAAACTCGCCGCGCTGGCCGCCACTCATCGCACCACCATCGAACTCAACGGCCCGGGCGGCCTTTTTGGCTTAGTCCACGCCCATCTAGTCTGCGCCCTGCAAAACACCACGTACTACGAGTATTTCCCCGGCGGCAGCCGCGACGAGATCGGTCGCGAGATCGGCCTGCTCAATCCCCCGCTACCCGTCGCTGGGCACATTGCGCCGCCGCATGGCCCCGGCTGGGGAGCCGAGTGGGACCGGGCCTATTTCGCCAAAAAGCGCGTGGCCGAATGGTAAACCGCCAGCGGTTGAAAAGCGATATCGCGTTAGCTAAGTTGCGGGACTGATACGCATCACTCGGGCAGGAACCTCAACGCCGCCCAAGCCCAACGCTGGCGGCGCAGTTTCATCTGCCACTATGCACTTCGAGCACGTGTGAGACAATGCCATGGCCTTTGCTTTTTCCGACCAACACATCGACGAGTACCGCACTCAGGGCTACGCGGTCTTTCGCCAACTCCTGCCTCCTTCCCTCGTCGCCGACCTACGCCGCGTCGGCGACGAGGCACGGGACTTAGCCCGCCAACAGCGCGGCCCCCAAGCCCAGCGCTTGCAGCCGCTGGCCGACTTTCCGCTCGACCAGCAGCCCTTCGTCGACTACGCCGAACTCCCCGCGCTCAACGACGCGCTCCACCGCCTGTTCGCGCCGGATTTCCGCGTCGGCGGGCCGCCGGTCATGGGCGTGCTCTTTGAACCGGCCGAGTCCCCGTGGTGTACCCACTGGCACCGCGACTGGCGCGATAATATGTCTGGCTTGGAGCTGGCGCGCTGGGATGAGCACTTTGCCGACGACCGCTACTTCAACCAAGTCAACTGCGCTCTGTACGCCGACTCCTGCACATGGGTCGTCCCCGGCAGCCACCTGCGCCGCGACCTGCCGTGCGAAGCAGCGCGCTTCCCCGAGCGGCCCATCGCCACCCCCAATCTCGCAGGACAATCCGCTGTTGAACGCGAGTGGACCTGCCTCAGTTACGCACAGAGTATGCCCGGTGCTCAGCAGCTCTTCCTCGACGCCGGCGACTTCTGCCTCTACCGCAATACGCTATGGCACATCGGCAACTACGTGCCCTACGCCAAGAGGGCGACCCTGCACGACGCTGTCGATACCGACGAGTTTGCCGCGTGGCGCGACGAGACCCTGCGCATAGTCCAAGAGCGACGGGCAGCGGGACACCGCATGGAGAATCCCAATCATGGCTAAAAACAGCCGCCTCGTGTATTCCTCTGATACCGGCCGCGTACCGCAGCCAAAACAGCAAGCCGCGGCCCCCACCGGCGACGGCATCGCCCGCGTGCGCCGCGAGAAAAAGGGTCGCGGCGGCAAGACCGTCACCACGGTGTCGGGCCTGCGCCTATCCGCTGCCGCACTAAAAACCCTCGCCTCCGAACTCAAACGCAAATGCGGCAGCGGTGGATCAGTCGTCGATCGCGCCATAGAAATTCAGGGGGACCAAGTGGATGTCGTGCTCGCCGAGCTAGCCAAGCGCGGTTATCAGGCCAAGCGGGCGGGCGGCTGATTACTCCAGATTAGAGGGCGGGATTTGCTTGCCTTGCGGGTCCTGCTCGTCGCTGATTTGCGCGCTCAACTCGGCGGCTAGCTCGCCGCCAATAAAGTGCTCAATCGCGTCGGCTGGGTCGTGTACGTGGTCGGCGGGCAAACCCAGATGGCTCATGTAGGTCTCCCAAAGCCTATGATGGCGCAACAAGCGCAGCGCGGCTTGTTGGCCCTTGGCAGACAATTCGACCACGCCATTGGCCTGTACCAGCAGTTGCCGCCGCCGCAGACCGCCAAATGCCAGCCGCGCCAGCGGACTCCAAACGGCCGCGGTCGCGACCAATTCGGCGAGCCCCAGCCCAGCGCGCTCAACCTCCTGCTCCTTGCGCCGCACCAGCGCGAGCAGCATGTGATCCTGCGCTACTTGCAGCGACAGCCGCACGCGCTGATAGATGCGCGCCAGCACTCCTTGATTCGGTGAAAAAAGCAGGGAAAAGAGAAATATCCCACCGATGGCCACCACCATAGCACCAGCGATGGAACTATTCCAGAAGCTGGCCAAAAAGTAACCCGCCACGGCCGAGACGATGCCAAAGAACACGGCCAACCCCAGCACCGCAATGAGCCGGTCGCTCCACAGGTAGGCGGCGGCCCCGGGCACAATTAGCATGGCTACGACCAAGATCGCGCCCACCGACTCAAACGACGCCACCGTCGTCAGGGCGACCAAACCCATCAAGAGATAGTGCATCAGCGTGGCGTTGATCCCCACCGACATGGCCAAGGCCGGATCGAACGCGGAAATTTTGAATTCCTTGTACAAGAGCGCGATCACCGTCAGGTTAATCGCCAGCACCACGCTCAATATCCACACCGGCCGCGGCCCCAGCGATTGATCGCCCCATAGCAGCAGATCCCAAGGGGTATAGGCGATCTCGCCATAGAGCACGCATTCCTGATCGAGATCCACTTGACCGGCGTACGCGGTGATGATCACCACGCCCAGCGCGAAAAGCGCGGTAAACACAATGCCAATGGCCGCGTCTTCTTGTACGCGCCAGCGCCGGTGAAATGCCTCGACTAACAGCGCAGTTATCAAGCCGAAGGCGGCGGCGCCCAAAAACATCGGCAGCACCGCACGGCTGCCCGACAAAAGGAAGGCCACGGCGATCCCCGGCAGCACCGCGTGGCTCAAAGCGTCGCCCAACAGCGACATCTTGCGCAACACCAAGAAAGTGCCCAACAGGGCGCAAGACGCGGTGACCAACACGCCGGTGATCACGATCCAGAAAGCACCTTCGATCACTCGCGACCTCCTCGGCGGTAGTGACTGCCAGTGCCGTGGATGTTGACGATCCGGGCCGGGTCTAGTCCTTGCTCGCGCTGGAGGATGTCCTCTAGCTGCTCGATGATTTCCGGCGTCAGCAAGTGCTCGACTTCGTCGGCGGGTCGATCCACGTGATCGGCATCGAGGATGGCCCGATAGTACAAATAGTGTTCCCACAAGCGGTGCGATTTTACCACGAAGAGTCCTTCCGCCGCACCCGGCTCTGTCAGGGCAAAACGCCCGTCCTGAGCAAAGACTAACCCCTGCTTGACGAGCCGCCGCCCGAGGCGCTTGACCCGGTCCGGCGACAGGCCCATCTCAATGGCCAGTTCCTCTACGGCCAAGGGTCGGGCCGTCTCCAGTTTCTCTTGCAACTCAACGCAGGCGCGCAAAAAGTGCTGTTGGCTCTCGCGGCGTCTGTTGTGCCGCAACCTGCGCCACCGCGCCAACACCCCCCGCCGCGGTGCAAAAAGAGCCGACACCACAAAACACAAGGTGGCGATGAGCACCATCACCGGGCCGGTGGGAATCCGCGGCACCAAGGAACTGACAAAAGTGCCAACCGCCCCAGACAAGCCCCCGAAAGCAGCGGCGAGCAGCACCATCTTGTGCAGTTGCTCGGTCCAAAAGCGCGCGGCCACGGCGGGCGTGATGAGCATGGCCGCAATCAGCACCACGCCCACGGCCTGCAAGCCCACGATCACCGTCAGGGCGATCAGCCCCATCAACAAGGCGTCAATCCAGCGGGCCGAGTAGCCGAGCGTCTGCAAAAAGTCCGCGTCGAAAATCAGGGCCTTGAACTCCTTAAAAAACAGGGCCACGGCGAGGATAATAAGGCCCGCCAAAACGCTCATGACGCGCAGGTCGTCATCCACCAGCGAGGCCGCCTGTCCAAAGAGGAATTTGTCTAAGCCGCTCTGGTTGCCGGTGCCGACCCGCTGAACGTGGGTCAACAGCACGATCCCCACGCCAAAAAACACCGACAGCACAATGCCAATCGCCGCATCCGCCTTGATCCGGGTAAAGTTGATGATAAACTGCATCACCAACACGCCGAGCACCCCGGAAATCGCCGCGCCCGTCAGCAGCACCGGCAGGGCCTTGCTGCCAGTCCACAAATAAGCCAACGCCACCCCGGGTAGGGCCGCGTGCGCCAGCGCGTCGCCGACGAGACTGCGCCGCCGCAACACCGCAAACGACCCCAGCAACCCACCGGTCGCGCCGATCAGCAGCGAGCCGAAGAGCACGAAGCGCACGTTGGCGTCGGCTAGGCTCAAGAAGCGCAGAGCATTTTCGACTAGCACGATCAGCCCTCGCGCCGTTGCTCGGCCATGGCTTGGGCGGCCTGCGAGAGCACGGTCAGCCGGCCCCCATAGGTCTTTTGCAGGTTGTCGTCGGTAAAGACCTCGCGGGTTGGCCCGGACGCCACGACCCGCATGTTGAGCATGATGACCCAATCGAAGTACTCGGTTACGGTCTGCAAGTCGTGATGCACCACCAAGATGGTTTTTCCCTGCTCGCGCAGGGCGACCAAGCTGGCGATGATCGCGCGCTCGGTCGCCGCATCTACGCCGGCAAACGGCTCGTCCATGATGTAGATGCGGGCTTCTTGGGCTAGCGCACGAGCGAGAAAGACCCGCTGCTGCTGGCCGCCCGATAGCTGGCTAATCTGCCGCTCGGCAAAGGCGGTCATGCCCACCTCTTCGAGGGCCAGCCAAGCTAAGCGGCGATCTTCCTTGCTCGGCCGCCGCATCCATCCCACGTGCCCGTAGCGGCCCATCAGCACCACGTCGAGCGCGCTAATCGGGAAGTCCCAATCTACGGACTCGCGCTGCGGCACATAACCGATGATCTTGCGCATCTGGCCGTAGCCCTCACCGTAGATCTTGACCCATCCCGACGCTTTGGGTACGAGGTCCATAATGGCCTTAATCAGGGTGCTTTTACCCGAGCCGTTGGGACCGATGATGCCCACGAGCTGTCCTTCGGGCACATCGAGATCCACGTCCCACAGCACCGGCTTCTTGTGGTAGGCAATGGTCATGTCGTGAATCTGGATGGGATGGAGACTACTCACCGCAAGGCTCCCACAATGGTGTTGACGTTGCTTTCGACCATGCCCACATACGTGTCGGCACCACTGCCAGCCGCCCCCATCGCATCCGAGTACAGGGTGCCGCCTATTTCCACTTGGAAGCCGCGCTCCAAGCATCCTTCGCGCACCGCTTCAATCGAGCGCACGGGCACACTGCTCTCGACGAAGATGGACTTGACGCGGCGCTCGACGATCAGATCGACTAGCTGAGTGACGTCATTGACCCCGTAATCGGCCACGGTGGAAATACCTTGCAGGCCGACGACCTCCACTCCGTAGGCCCGGCCAAAATAGCCGAAGGCGTCGTGGGCCGTAATCAGCACGCGGCTGGTCTCGGGCAGCGACTCGACCTGCTCGCCGACCCATTGGTGTAGCGCGTCGAGGCGCGCCCGATAGCGTGCGCCGTTCTGGCGATAGACCGCCGCCCCGTCCGGGTCTATCGCACTCAGGCGAGCCACGACTGGCGCGATCGTCTGCGCCCACAGCGACACGTCGAACCATATATGGGGATCGAAGTTGTCTTCAAATTCCGGGGGGCGCAGCAAGCGGTCTGCAGGTATTTGCCCGGCCACGGCCAACACCTGCTTGCTGCGGGCCATTTTGGCGAAGATGTCTTCCATCTTGCCTTCGAGAAAAAGGCCGTTGAAGAGAATCAAATCCGCAGCCGTCAGCTTGGCCAAATCGCCTTGCGACGCCTTGTAGTAATGCGGATCAACGCCCGGGCCCATCATCCCGATCACCGCGATGCGGTCGCCGCCGATATTGCGGGCGAGGTCGGCCACCATCCCGGTGGTACACACCACCTCGATCCGCCCGTCGCTGCGCTCGCGCTCGGGCGTATCGCAACCCAACGCGCATAACAAAATGAAAATCCAGAACATGGCCCCTTGCTTAGCTAGTTAATTGACAAAAATGATAATTTAGTCATGGCTAAAAAATTGTCAAGGTTATTGCTAAATCTGCTTTTGGTCTTATCTTAAAATTAAAAGACAGAGTGCGTAACCTTGGAGGTAAGGGGTGCTAACGCAGGCTATTGAGGATTATCTCAAGACGATTTACAAATTGCAGCACAGCGACGAGCACGACGGGCGCGTCACCACCTCGGTGATTGCCAGTCGCATGGAAGTGGCGGCGGCCTCGGCGACAAACATGATCAAGAAACTAGCCGAACTGAATCTGCTCATGCACACGCCGTATCACGGAGTCGAGCTAACGGCCAGCGGCGAGCAGATCGCCTTGGAGACCATCCGCCATCACCGCTTGATCGAGCTGTACCTCAGCCAAGCATTGGGCTATTCCTGGGACCAGATCGACGCCGAAGCCGACCGCCTAGAGCACGCTATTTCCGAGGAGTTTGAAGACCGCATCGACGAAGCCCTGGGCCATCCGACTGTCGGTGCCCACGGCGAGCCGATCCCCACCAAGCAAGGCCAGATCGACCGACCGCAGTACCGCCGTCTCTCCGAGCTAAAAGACGGCCAATCCGCGATCATCCGCCGAGTCAGCGACCGCAATCCCCAGATGCTGCGCTATATGGAAAATCTGCAATTGCTCTTGGGCACCCGGGTCGAAGTTACCGCCAAAGCACCTTTTAACGGCCCGCTGCAATTGAAAATCGGTACTGCCCAGCAAAAGGAAGTGTCGCTGGGGTTGGAAGTGGCCGGTAGTATCTTCGTCGAGACCGCCTGATCTTATTTGTGGCCTCTGGTGTGCCCATTGGCCGACGCCAAGCGATGGAGCTTGCTCGCCGCCTCCAGCAGGGGGATTATTTGCTCAAAGTACTCGCAGAGCGCGTGTAGGCGGCCATTTTCAGCCGTCATTTCCAGCAGTTGTTGCCTAATCCCTAAGCCGAGGTCCGTCATTTGGGCGATCTGAAAGGCGTTTTGCCGAGGCCCTATCTCGGCGCGCATGCCGGTCATTTCCGCAAGTTGCCCCATCAACTTCTCTAGCGCCGCAACAGCCTTGGCCAAAAGCACGGGGTCCGTCGGTTCCTCGGCGTCATCTACGTACTCTACCCACGCCTCCAAATAGGGCTTGTCCTCAGCGAGGCGCGCGATGCGAAAGCGCCGTCCGCCGCGCACGATGATGTTGAGTCGGCCATCGTCAGACTCGTCGAGCACTTTGACCAACAGCATCGCGCAACCCACCGCGCCCTGTACCTCGCGGTCCTTGCCCAGAATCATGCCAATGGGCAAGATCTCGCCGCGCTCGTCAGCCGCCCGCACATCGGCGAGCATCTGCTTATAGCGCGGCTCAAATATGTGCAGGGGCACGATTTGGTCGGGGAAAACGACTATCGGCAGGGGAAAGAGTGGGATTGGATTGCAATCTAACATGGGCGCGGCGCGTTGGGTTAGTGGCCAAGAGCAAAAGAGCAAATTAAACCGCCGATACCAGCGAGGGCAAGCGGCGCGGCGGCCTCTACTAGGCCCCGCCGATCTGCTGCAACGCGGTGGCGCGGTTGACATTGCCCTAGCGGCGCGACTCATTAAGGAGGCCCCTCAAAACCGGGACTCAGCTATGGCGAGACGGCGCAAGAAAAATATCCGCAGCGAGATCGAGCGAGCCGCAAACCGCAAAAACCTCCGAAGCCACATCCGCGCCTTGGGCCTCCAATCCGAGGACGAGTACCGATCTTGGTGCCGCAAGCGCGGTTTGGGCGACGGTCTCCACAAGAGCAATCGCCAAATCCAAAAGGAGCACCAGCTCGCCCTGCGCCAGCAAGGGGAGGTCGCCCTCGCCCGCACCCGCCAGCGCACGCGCAGCCCGGCCAACACCATCCGCCAACTCTACGACCGCACACTCCCCAAGGGGCGGCTCGGTGCCGACTATCTCTACAAAATTCGCGGTCTTTTCAACGCCTTTCCCAGCGGCCCGACGCGACGCGCCTTGCTCGACATGCTGCTCCAAGTCGAGCGGCGCGGCGACCTCTTTCGCCTCGACCCGGTCATCCCCGCGTTCGGTGCCCATCCGCACAACAACTTCATCGACGGCTTGGCTTCCTTGGCCCGCCATTCAGCAGACTGGGTGCGCCCTGTGGCCACGTGGGCACCGCCAAGCCACAACCCCCGCAAGCAGTTTCACCACCTCGCCTGCCACCTGCTGGCCCGCTATGACGTGCCCGTTTTTATGGACGCGGCTTTTTTCACCTCGCAGATGCCAGAAGCCGGTTTGCACCAAGCGTGGTTCAAACACATCGGCGCGGGGCAAAACATCCGCACCGCCGACCTGCCCGTCGCCTTGAGCAAAAAGTCGGCCCACTGCTTCCTCGCCGCCCCCGCCGATCTCTCCATCACCCACGCCCTGCGCTGGGGTCAAGTCCTCGGGCAAGGCGGCAGCCCAACGTTGGCGCACGCGGTGATTGGCACCCGGTTGGGCCAGTCGTTTGAAAACGAGAACTTTTGGTCCACTGCGATCCTGTTTTTTGCCAACAATCCCATGCTCGATCCAGCCCACGTCGGCCCCATCGTCGATTATATCTACAATCAGAAATACGTGCCGCAACAAATCGTTTTGCCCGGCGGGCGCGTCGAGCAAGGGCCACCGCCACAGCCGAACTTCTCGATGAAAAGCCGCAGCATTGCTAAACTGTTGCGCCAAATTGAAGAGTGGCACCAAACGCTGGCCCAGCAGGTGCCGCTGCCCGATGCAGAAGCCGAGCCAGATGACGAGGTTAGGAATAAAAAGGGCCGCGTCCGGCCCATGTCTTGGGGGGCTTCGAGTATCGGCGAATTCGAGTTGAAGCAGGAGGACAAGCAACTCAGCGAGACCTTCACTTGGAGCATACGGGAGTTGCTCTCCAATGCCGAAATGTGGGCCGAAGGCCGCGAAATGGGCCACTGCGTCTATACCTATGCCAAGAGCTGTCGCAACGGCAGTACCTCGGTCTGGTCCCTCGGCGTAGAAGACGGCAAAGGCCGCCGCCATCGCATCCTCACCATCGCCATCGATCCGCGCAGCCGCGCCATCACCCAAATACGCGGCCGCTACAACGTCCTGCCCAGTGCCAAAAACAAAAAGAACCTAGAGCGCTCCTATCAGAAGCTGCTACTTCGCTCGCAGAAAGTGCTCGGGCAGTGGATGAGCCGCGAATTCATCAGCAAGCGCTGCTGAGTCCAGCGATGGCTTCCGACGGCATTCAAGAGAACATGACCTCTTCGCATCTGGGGGACTTCATTCGCACGGAGATTATCGAGGCGTCGGGTCTGAACGCGACAAAAGCGGCCGAGATTTTGGGAGTTCGGTGGGCAATGCTTTCGGGCTTGCTGCACGGCCACGCAGCGCTATCGCCGGAGATGGCACTGCACATCGAGAAGGCATTCGGCGTGGGCATGGACCTGCTGCTGAGAACGAAGGCTTGGTATGACACCTCGCAGATGTGCGGCCGTGCAAATGAGATCAGCGTCCAGTGCGATAAAAGGGATTAATCAGATTGCAAAGGTACTTCTAGGAGCTTCTTAACAAACTCCCCGCTACATCTGTACCTATTTTCTATAGTTACGTTACCAATTCCTGAGTTTAGATTTGAGGAGCACCAAGAGGAGTTGGCAGAGCTTAAGTATCTCAGCCTAGAGTATGCGAATTCACTCGCAAGCTGTCGAGAAAACCTCCGCACCCGTGATGGAACTGTCTATATCCTTTTGTCAGTAACAAACATGGCGGCAACAGGTTAGGAATCTTCATATAGTTTAGTCAAGTATTGGTCTAATCGCTCATCCAGTGTCTGTCGGGCATTGGGATAACTATCGGCTACATTTTTGGTAGGCCGCCGATTGTGAGCCACGCAATTTCGCATATTTTCAATGGGTTTTATATGCTCTTTGAGGTCGGCTAGCAAATCAGCAGCTACTTCGTCTTCAACCGGGATGCGGCAAATCTCATAACGGAAGTCGTCGTACCGCTCAGCATTCTTGATTACCTTCTCGATGTCCTCCAATTTGAGCGATGAACGCTGGTTTAGGTCTCTGTATTGGCTAAAGTTCAGATGGAAAAATTGGTTCTCAGTTGCTTTTTTCATTTGTGCCTGCTCTGGTTCTGTTTGCCTCGTAAATTTGACTTTCTCATCTCGAAGCAAGTTAAAAGGTTCATCGTCTTGGTAGGCATTCAGATAGATAATTGATAGGACGCGACGCAGCTTCATCTCTATGTCAAAAATTTCGGCAGCACGTTCAGCAAGGTCTTTCTTGAGCAAAGGATCTTCAAACTTCACTACATGGTATATGGGAGAGGTATCAGGACCAAGTAAGGAGGCAGTGAAGTCGTCAACGACATCCTTAGCGCGATCTATTTCGTCGGGCAGTTCAAGTGCGAAGCCAAACAGCATATAACTGCTCGTCATGTCGCCATTATCTATAACCTCGTTACCGGAATACCTAAGGAGAGGTTGGATCATATCGGCTATGACGCCATCGTCGAACTCGTTTGAATTGCTCCTCAACGCTTCAGTGAGCAAGTCCGTAAGCAAGTCCGTAAGTATCTGCTTAATGTTTGTTCCTGATGGACAGCAGGCGATGAGAAATTCAAAGGTCATGATGAGCAGGTTCCTAACAGTTGTTCCTCAAACCATCGTTTAGCCACTTCCCAACCCGCTTCGGCTTCGGTTTGCAGGCGTTGGGCTTCGGTACGACTCGCATTGATTGATGAGACGATTTCTTTCTGGCTTTCCACCGGGATTTTTGGGAATGGGAGATTTTTAAGAAAGGCAGCGGGAACACGCTGCTGTCCTGCTGAACCTGTGAAGGCATAGGTCGCAACTCTGCGAAAGACTGATTGGCTAACAAATTCCATAACGAACTCTTTAGAAATATCGGCAGAGCGTACTCTGAGAACATGAAACTCTGTCGAACCAAATCCTACGCCGTTTGGCAACCTAGCCACTATACAAGACTTCCCATTTTGCATACATGGTGTGATTTTTGCCCATAGAATATCTCCGTCAATAAACGAAGTGTAGCCCTTGCGGACTTCATTTAGCGACCTATTCTCAATCGTGAATTCCCCAGTGGCACCATCCGAAACCGATTGCATTCGTATAAAACCGACAATGGTCTCGTCATCTATTCCAGAAATATTCGTTGGTGGATTGACATCCACATACGCCGATAACGACTTATTTGCAGTGGGATGACTACGCAAGCTGTTTAGAAAAGCTCTAAGCTCCGGCGCATAGTTGGACGGGCTTAAAGAAATCCTGTCCAAGCCGCCTTGCCTAACTGCAAAGACACGGCGAGAGTCAGCAGGTGGCAGCGTTATATCCAGCGCATTAAGCAAAAAATTGTCCAAGCCGGTTAGCAACGCATCGGCCTTAGCTAATTTTGCCTTCCGCTCCGCACGAGCCTCATCCATTGCTGTGACTAGCCTGATCTGCTCTAAAATAGATGGTAATGGAATGCGAATACCGCGGATAGCCTTATAATCAAGTGCAGCGCGCGTTCCACCGGAAACGGGACGATTGGAAAGTTCTAGTCCAGTCGGGCAATTCAGCCATTCGCTGAGAAATTCCGGGCGGCATCTGCTTTGGTCTATACGTAAGCGAACAATATGCTGATTGATATTGGCAGGCAAATGTTCTTTGCGAACTACAGCAGCCGATCCTACGCGCCCTGTGATGGTCATCAAAACATCACCGTCCGCTAGCTGAGAACGACCAAGTTTGCCAGTATGAACGGCATCGGTGATGTATTTCAAATCCTGTTCTACAATTTCGCCATCGCCAACATTGAGTATGCGGAGAAATTTTATCCCAGCGTCAGAATAAAGCGATGCGTCGCTACGATGGGGCGTAGCACCGCTGGCGATGGATACCAACAGTTCTTCCAATATCGGTGTCTCCATCGAGGCAGTATCTAGCTTCGCGTCCAGCGGATCATACCGAGTATCGTTGAATGGCGCATCCAGTCGATCTTTAACATCGCCCCGCTTGATCGCAAATAATTTAGTATTTCCTGCGTCAGCGGGGCTTAGACGAAAAAAGGGTTTGGGTCTCGCTGAAATTCCTGCCACTGAGCAATGAGGCCGGTGTTGGGAATGATTTCGCGCTGGCGTTCGCTCCACGCGCCTTCGCCCTCGCTGGTCTGATTCCATTCGTAGGTCACGCAATAGTCAAACAGGTCGCAACTATGCCGTTCAACTTTCTCCTTTCCAACTTCTTCCTTTTCAATACTCACGACGAAGGTTTTCCGCCCAGTAGCGTCGTAGCCGATGTTATCGGTTAATGCCATAAAGATGGGCGCGTCGTCGGAGATGCTCTCGCCATCGGCCAAGCGACGTAGAAAAACGATGCTGGCCTTTACGCCGGCATCGTAATGACTGAAGGCGAACTGTGGTAGGCTTACCACGGCCAGCAATTGGAAGTGGTTGAGCAGCCAGTGGCGCACACCTTGGAGCGAAGAGTTCGAGAGAATGCCGTCGGGCAGCACTACGGCGGCGCGACCTTTACCGGGTTTGAGAAAATTATATATCCTTTCTAAGAACAGGATCTCCGTCTTAACGCTGGCGCGAATTTTTACCGCTTGGCCCCCAGCATTCTCAACCATTCTGGCATCCCCAGGATAGTTTTGACCGACATACTGCTGCAAATCAAACTGTTTCAAATAATCATCGCCCTTTTCGGTCCGCTTGATGACGGCTCCGAAGGGCGGATTGGTGAGAATGAGGTCGAATTTACCTCGGACAAGACTAGGATTTTGTGCGGAAATGTTTTGCAGGAAATCCAGCGCGTCATGGCCGACGATGTTAGTGTGACCGTCGTCGTGAATAATCATATTCATTTTGGCGACACGGGTCAGTTCTTCATTCACTTCCAGACCGAACAGATTCTTTTCGGCGAAATCGTGCCAGTATTGAAAGTGTGCAACGCTGCCTGGGGTTTGCACTTGATCAGCCTTGCGACGGACGTGGTCCAAAGCATAAAGCAGAAAGCCTCCAGAGCCGCATGCTGGATCGAGAACAAGGTCGGTGCGTTCCGGGTCAAGTATGGCGACGCAGAAAGCAATTAGTTCGCGGGGCGTGAAATACTGGCCGAAGTCGCCCTTAAAAAAGCTACCCATAAACTCTTCAAAGGCGACGCCTTTGGTATCCAGTTCGGTACGGTCCAGGGAGATGCCTTCCAAGTGCTCTACGCACTGTGCTAAAACGGGCGGATCAATGTTGATGCGATCAGTAAAAACATTTGGCTCGCGTTGTTGTTCAACATCATAAAGTCGGTTGATGCGATCTGCGAGTTCAGCAGCAGTCTCGCCATCACGGCGCTGGAAGGCATAAGGTTGACCATGCTCACGATTCAGGTTTTTCTCGTCTCGGTGTTTGATGAACACCAGCTTGGAGAATTCGCCAAAGGCGGCGATGGGACTGCGCCGTCCACCTTCCCAAAGGGTCTGATGACACTTGCGTATGGCGGCGCGCAATTCTTCCCGAGGTATAGCAGATAGATCATGCCCGTTCTTATTTTTATAGAAACGCCATTCAGGCGGGTGGCCATAGCGAATGGGGATGTCGGTAAGATGATTGCGGTCGCGCTCTCCAGGCGGGAACTTGTCGAAGCTCAACAGGCGGCGGGTGAGGCCGGCAACAGAACCGCAGTATTTGGCACCTAGGCTAGCGCGATAGCCGCAGGCTTGCTCAATGGACTGATTGAACGCAGCATCGGATACATCTGCACGCTTGATCTCAAAAACGAAATATGGCTGCTTTCGATCGTCGTCTTCAAAAATGACGAGATCTGCATAATGATTTGTCGTCCGGCCAGGAACAGTGACCTCAAGCGCAATCCGATCCTCCGGGTATTGGTACTTATAGATGAGTTCTGCCCATAGTTCGGATCGGACTTTTTCCTCTGGGTCAATCCACCGTTCAGATCGGTCGGCAGCAACGTAACGAATGCGCTCAGACTTGCCTTCGCCGATAAGTTCAGCGCGTTTATCGTATAAGGCTTGATCGAGAAAACTGTTATAGCTCATGGTCTCCCCCAATGTTTTCGGTACCTGCTTGAACCCTATACAAGATAATACTACCCCTGCTGTATAATGACCATATCGGCCCGCCCAACAGAAGCACCCTTAAGAATTTTTTTGAGTCGTCTATACATGCTGTATGTCCTAGAGGCCGCAGCCATTAACTTTACTATTATAAAACTAAGCAACCCATACGTAAGCCTGAACAGTGCTAAGGAAAAGCAGCCCGATTATGACCTACTTCGTCCCAGCCGACGCCGAGCACGTCGCTCGTGAGAAAAACAAAGCCAAGCAACTGCGCCGCTCCCAGTGGTGGAAACGCAAACGAGCGGCCGGCCAGTGCCACTACTGCCAGCAGTCATTTGCGCCCCAAGAACTGACCATGGATCACGTGGTACCGCTCATTCGCGGCGGCCACACTACCAAATCCAACGTGGTGCCTTGTTGCAAGCGCTGCAACAGCCAAAAACAGCACCTGCTCCCCGTTGAATGGGCGGCCTATCTAGAGCGACTGCGCGGCCAAGGCTAGCGGCTAGTGATAGCCTGCAATGTCGGCGATGGCCGCAGCCACTTCCGCGGCCACTTCCGCCGGTACCCGCGGATTGAACGGGCCGCCCTCGCCGCCATCCACATCGCTGAATCCCCCCAAGTGCATAGCTTCGACCACAGCCGAGTAGTTGTACATGCGACCGTTGCGGAAGCGAATTTCCTCTAGGGGCGCAAGCTGATTTTCAATCTGCTGCGAGGTCGCAAAATCGCCGCGGCGCTGGGCGTTGTTGATCTCGTCTGAAGCGCGGGCAAAGGCCACGTTGATACCCGACGTATGCCCTTTGGTGCCGCGCTCGGCCGGCCCGGTCGAACGGTCTCCCACCCCCCAAATCACCAGCGCAGCTCCTTCTTCCACACCCGCGACAATCGGCTCAACATCATCAACCGTGGTGCCGATCTTCAGCCCGACGAAGTGCTCGGATTCGTTCATCAGCCGCACGGCGATCTCGCGCTCGGCTGAGTTGCGCAGGTAGTAGAGCAACTTGGCGCCGCACGAACGCCCCAACCGCTCGGCAAAATCCACGTAGTACGCAAAAATGCCCGCTGGATTGGCGACCCCCGTAAGCGGCATGACGAGATAGACATCTGGAGGATATTCGAGTGCGGCCTCCCGCTCGATCAACCGCTCGGCATCCCCCACCGGATTGGGGGCAATCCCGGCCATCAGCACCCCGCGCCCACCCATCTGCTCGCCGGTAAAACCCAGCAGCCGCACTTGCTCGTCGGCACTAATGTGGTGGATCAAGCTCGTGCCGGCGATGCCGATCACCCGAGGGCGGTCGCCGTCCAAGTGATTGTTCTCCATCAAGTAGTGGATGTTCTTGGCGTGGGCCTCGTAGTCGATTTGCCCACCGCGAAAAGGGACCACCGGGATGGAGGTCACCGAGTTTAACGCGGCGAGTAGGTTTTCTTTTGGCAATGGCATGTTTAACCTCAACTGTGTTAAATGACGATGAGACGATGAATTTAACGCTCGGGCGCGAAGCAGCGCATATCGCGCCCGGGAGTTCCCTCGGCGATCCAACGAGCGACAATTTGGCCGGTAATCGGCCCTAGCAAGACGCCATTTTTGTAGTGCCCAGAGGCCACAAAAACGCGCGGCGTATCCGTCAGCGGGCCAATCAGCGGACGCCCGCCGCGAGGCTTGGGCCGCAGACCGGCCTGCTGGCGCGACAATGGCAGGCTCCTACCCAGCGCAAAGCGCACGGCCGCGGCAAACTCCGCCGCGGCCGCACGGGTCGTTGCCAACCGAAAGCCGACCTCTTCGACCGTCGATCCCACGATTGTTTCGCCGCTGTCTGGAATGAAGTGGCGTCCGTTTATCCTCACTAGGTGGCGCAGCCGGGTGCCGGCAAAGCGCGCTTGCTGGCCCCGCACCGGGCGCAGCGCGACCTGGGCACCAAGTTGGGCGGCCAAGTCTCCGGTCCACGCCCCAGCCGCCAAGACCGCAAAGTCGGCGCGGTGGGTTCCGCGGGTAGTCGCGACCTCGACGGTCTCGCCCACTTGGGCAATGCGCCAGACGCGCTCCCCCCAAGCAGCGGACGCGCCCTGCCGCTCGGCCGCCGCCCAAAGCACCGCACCCAACCTGAGGGGATCTACCCGATGATCGTCGGCAAAATACAGCCCCTCGCGGCGGCCGTCTAACCCCGGCTCCACATCGCGCAAGGCCCGCTCGTCGAGCCGCTCGACCCGACAGCCACGTGCGCGATTGAAGCTCCATACTTCTTCTAACTGGGCCGGGTCGGCAAAAAGCTCAATTCCGCCGAGGGGACGCCAGCCCACGTCTGCACCCAAATTTTCGGCTAGCTCGCGAGCCAGCCGAGCGTACAGAGCATGACCATCGCGGAAAAGCTGAGCGTAGGGATTGTCGCCGCCGTTGCAGTGGGTGAGGACACCCAACGAGGCCCGGCTCGTGGGCGAGCCTGCGGCTATGCCCTCGTCGATCAGGACGACCTTCGCGCCTTGCCGAGCGAGGAAATAGGCTGTCGAGCGACCGATGATACCGGCTCCGACCACCAACGCCCGCGCACCTGCTAGGGCCATACTAGCGACCGACGATCGGCGGCAGGTTAGTCGCCGGGCAGGCGCGGGGACCTTGGACTGGATAGCCCATATCCGCGAGGACGCAGTTGATTTGAGCTTCTAGCTTGATCAAGTAGTCCTGCTCGGACGCGCTGATCGACGCGCGTACTGGGCCTACGTCAAAGCCACGGGCCGCCACCCCGGTCTTGAAACCCTCTGGGAAATTGACTCCGAGGAGCATCAAGTTGATGAGATCGAGAATGCGGTATTGCAGTTCGCAGGCCCGTTCAATATCGCCGCTTTGGGCCTTTTCATAAAGCTCGACGATGACTTCCGGGACGATGCCCGCAGTGGCGATGGTGCCCCCGTTAGCCCCCATGAGCACCGCCGGGAACACGATCTCCTCGCAACCGGTCAGCACCACGTAGTCGGAGCGCTGTTGGCGCAGGCGGTTCATGGCGTTGAGCAGCCGCGACAGATCGCGACTGGAGTCCTTGATACCGAAGATCCGATCATAGGGCAAGAGCCGCTCCATCAAGTCTATCGACAGCTCTTGGGTAAATCGCGGGATATTGTACAGCAGGATGTCCAGCGGCGACTGTTCGGCGATTTCGGCGAAGTACTCGACGAGACTCTCGGTGGAAATCTCGTAGTAATAGGGGGGCATCAGCGCGATGGCATCCACGCCGAGCGAGGCATAGTATTCGGCCATCTTGAGCACATCGCGCAAGTTGGCCTCACTCGCTTCAGCTAGGACGGGTACGCGCCCCGCATTGACCTCGCAGACCAACCGCACCACGTCTTGGCACTCCTCCTGCGACAGGCGCGCAAACTCGCCCGTGCTGCCGTTGGGGTACAGCCCGTGGATCCCGACCTCAATTAGCCAGTTGATGTAGCGCTCCATCTCGGCGCGGTTGATCTCGTTCTCGCTGTTGAAAAGGACGACATTGGGACAGAAGATGCCAGCAAATGCCTCGCGTCCGGCGGCGTGAGGAACCGCTGGTGCTGGCGGCGGGGCTTGGCTGCCAGCTTCCCGGCGCACGATCTCAACGCCTTGGGCCTGCAAAAAATCCTGCGCCGACGGCGTCAGCTTAGCGCCCGGGCCGATCTCGACCTGCCGTTCGCCAGCGAGGCGGCCCGCCAAGGTCTGCGCGGTAATTACTGCATCGTCAATCCGAATCATTTTTCGCGTCCTCGCTAAACGTGCGGCAGACGACCTTCGAGGCCGCTGTAGGGCTGCGGGATTGCGTAGGCCGCGACCAATTCCCCGTGCGCGACGGCCTCCGCCCGGCCCGCCTCAATGGCGACCTGCACGGCACCGACATCGCCGCGGACGACAGCGGCCGTCAAGTAGTATCCCACCTTATAGGCCCCTTCGTATTCGACAGCCGCCGCTTTGAGCATCCGATCAACAGCCCGCACCAAGGCCACGGTACTGCGCGTCTCAATCAGCCCCATGGCCTGCCGTGCTCCTGTGCCAAGCCCCTCGGTCGCGGCGGCAAAACGGGCGACTAGCGCGGGATCGGGCCTAGAGACTACAGCCGAGGCGTCGAGATGCCCCAAGGCGGTGGCCGCCTCAGCCCCGGCGCACACCGCGGCCTGCACGTCGTCGAGGTGGCCCGTGGCCAGTGCGGCAATCCGCCCGCCGCTGCCCATGCTCAAGCGCTCGATTTGGACATCCGCGGCCTTGAGCATGGCGTCGGCACTGCCTACGACCGCGGCATAACCAATGACCTCTATGAGGCCCAAGGCACCCGTGGAGCGCGGCTCAACCACTGGCGCAGGCGGCAGCAGAGGCCCTAGTCCTTTGCTGGGCTGGGGCAAAACGAGCGTCGCGTACACCGGGCCGATCCGCTCGGCTGCTTGCCGACCCACTGCTAGCGCGGTCTGTACGGCCGCCACATCGCCAAAGATCGGCGCGTGACACAGCGCACCGCCGCTGAAAGCCCAACCTCCTAGCTCCACTTGGGCGGCCTTGAGCATGGCGTCGGCACCGGCCACTAGCGGCGTCAGGCCCTGCGTCTCCAACAAGCCAATCGCCCGCGGCTGGATCTGTTCGGCACCGAGGCCGACTGCATGAGGCATGGCGTCCGTAGCGCGGGCATCCGGCCGCGGCACCACTTGCGTGCCAATCAGTTCGCCGGTGCGGTTCGCCTCAACCTCGCCGACGCGAATGGCCGCTTCTACATCAGCCACTTGGCCGGCGATTACAGCGGTGAGCCAGCCCGAACCAATGCCGTGCCGCCCGCAGAGTTGCACCTCAGCGGCCTTGAGCATGGCATCGGTGGCAGCCATTAGCGACGCCATGCCGCACGTCTCTAGTATGCCGATCGCTCCGCTAGCCACTACCCCCTCCCATCGGCACAGCGTATGCGGCCAAAACCTCGGGCCGCGGCTGCGGGATCAGTGCCGTGCCCAGCAAGCGCTCGCAGCCGGCGAGCAACTTTTGCGCGACGGCTATGGCTTCGGCAACGGCCCCGACGTCCCCCAAGACGAGCGAACACACTACGCGGTCGTGGACCGTCAGCACGTTGATTACCTCAACGGCAGCCGTCTTGACCATCTGATCGTTGATGTGAATGTGCGCCCCGTAGCCGCGCGTCTCGACCAACCCCAAGGCACCAGCGGGAAAGTCGCTGGCGGCCCGGACCGGAAAATCGACAAAGTGGCGACAGGCGGCGGCGGGTTGGTGGAGGGGTGCGGCCACCACGTGTTCTATCGCGCCGCGGGCCGCTTCTTCGCCGCTTTGCAACGCGGCCGCCACATCGCTGATTGATCCGGTGAAAAAGGCCGTGGTATAGCCGCCGATGGACGACCAACCTGCGAGCTGCACGTCCGCGGCCTTGCAAGCCGCATCCGCACCCACAATGGCAGCGGCCACGCCCTGCACCTCGATCATGCCGACTGCTGGATCGCCCGCCATAGCTTAGGCTGTCAGCCGGTGAATGACTAACTCGGTGATCTGCTCAACTAAGGCTTCTGGATCGGTGGCTTGGCCCTGCTCAATTTGTTGCAAAAGCGTCTTGTAGCGATTGCAACCTTTGCAACTCGCCTCAGAGTCGCCCGCCTTCTTGCGCTGGTGGACGGCACAATCGCTACAGCGCGTTGGCTCGACGTACCCCGAGCCAAACTCCTCGTGCTCGCAGCCGCCGACCCGGTCGGGATCCTCGCACCGGCCCGCGTCTGCACCGGCCTCGCCGCGGCTGAGCTGCAAGCGGTGCTGGCGGATGTAGTCCCAAGCCGTCGGCGTCAAGATGACGCTGGGCGCTAGGCTGAGCGTCCGCTCGCCCTTGTGCTCGCGCTCGAGCAAATCGCCGGTGACGACCGGAGCATAGATGTGCAAAGCCTTGGTCACTTAGCTAACCAAGGTGGCCTGTCAGTCCCTCAGTCGGGCGGGGAATCACGTGGACGCTACGCAGTTCGCCAATGCGCTGAGCAGCTTGTGCCCCCGCATCTACGGCCGCTTTGACCGCCGCCACGTCGCCTTCGACCAGCACGGCGACTAGGCCACTGCCCACGCGCCTTTGGCCGGCATAGCTCACGTCCGCAGTCTTCAACATGGCGTCGAGGGCTTCGATCACGCAGACCAAACCTCGGGTCTCGACCATACCCAATGCTTTCATCCTTGCTCTCCTCTTATAAGTACAGCGCGACGAGATCGTCGTGGGGGCGGGGAATCACGTGCTGCGATACGAGCTCGCCCACGCGCTCGGCCGACTCAGCACCCGCGCTGACCGCCGCTTGCACCGAGCCAACGTCGCCGCTAACGATGGCAGTAATGTAGCCGCCGCCGATATCCTGTAACTTGACGACCTCCACATCCGCGGCCTTGCTCATGGCGTCGGCTGCCTCGATCACGCCGATGGACCCTTTCGTCTCAATGAAACCCAAGGCGCGGACGCGGCCAGCGCGATCGCCGCTGTCGCTGCGCTCGGGCACGACGGTCGTCAGTTCGCTGTGCGGGCGGGGAATCACGTGAACCGAATGCACCTCCCCGACCTTGGCCGCCGCAGTCGAGCCAGCATCCACAGCCGACTTGACCGCCGCCACATCCCCTGAGCAAAACACAGTCACCAAGCCAGAGCCGACTCGGTCCCAGCCCAAAAGCTGGACGCTAGCGGCCTTAGCCATGGCGTCGCCAGCCTCGACGACCCCGACCAACCCCACGGTTTCTACCATGCCTATTGCATCCGACATCCCTTACCTCCTGAAGTAATTGTGCGGATTTTTGCGTTCAACGCTCCAAATATACCTTGCGGGCGCGCACCAAATCAATCGCATTGCCCTCGTCCGTATCGATGTGAACTTCTAGGCGGTCGCGCTCGCTGACGCGGCAGATCAGCCCTTCCAACACCCCACCTTGATCGCCTTCTACTACGAGCCGCAGCAAGTCCCCCGGGCCAACCCCGTAGTACGCAGCCTCGGCCGGGTTTAGATGGACGTGGCGGGCGGCCCGAATCACCCCGTGCTCCAACGCTAGCCCGCCAGCCGGTCCCACTAAGTAGCAACCCGGCGTCCCCTCAATGTTACCGCTGAGCCGCACCGGCGCATCAATACCCAAAAAGCGGGCGTCCGTAAAGGCCAGTTCCACTTGGTTGTAATCGCGCAACGGGCCGAGAATGCGGACCTTGGGAATCACCTGCTTGCGCGGGCCGAAAACCGACACCGTCTGCTCGGCCGCGAAAGCGCCCTCCTGGTATAGAGCCTTCTGCACGGTCAACTCGGCACCCGCGCCGAAAAGCGCGTCTAGCGCCGTGCGATTGAGGTGGACGTGGCGGGCGGACATATTGACGACCAGCCTCGGCGCGGAAGGCACCGACTCTAGCTGAGCGTCGGGCAGATGGTCGTACACCACCCGGCGCACCAGCGCCTCAATTTGCTTGCGATCCAATCCAGCCGCCTCCATCGCCTACCCTTCGCGGCTCAATTGCCGACAGTCGAAGTCCTTGCCCATGGCCTGTAGCGAATCGACGATCCCGACGATTACCGCGTCGGTTGGCACATCGCCTAAGTTCGGGGCGATCCGCGACGAACTGCCCTGCACCAAAATCACCAACTCGCCCTTGCCCGCTTGTACCGCGTCAACGCAGACCATATCCCGCCCCGTCAGCACCAACCCGTGCTCGCGCACCGACGCGATTTCGACGACTAAGAGCTTCTTGCCGTGCAGGCTTGGGACTTTGGCCGTAGCAACCAGATGCCCTTTGACTTGGCCCAAAAGCATTAGGCGATGCGGAAGTAGTCCACAAGGGCGCAGCGGCGCTGGCGCGTAAAGGTGCGCGGCGACGTCAGCCCCTCGCCCGTAGGCCCGGCAATGGAGTACGTCCCAAAACCCTCGCCGCCCAAACCAACCCCGGCATAGGAAGGACCATTCTTGACGAAAATGGTGGTATCCACGGCACAAGCCATGTTGTGCATGTTTTCGATATTGCGCGAATGAATCACGGCCGTGTGCCCGTAGCCGTGCTCGGAGATGACGGCCTCGCGGATGGCTTGGTCGATATTAGACACGCGCACGATCGGCAGAAAGGGCATCATCTGCTCCTCGCGCACAAAGACGTGGTTGGCGTCGGTTTCGCCTATGAGCATCCGCAGCGACGAGTCGAGCCGCAGGCCGATGCGCTCGCCCAACACCGCAGCATTGCGCCCCACCAACTCGCGATTGGCCGCGAGATGTCCGCTCGGCCCTTCGACAAAAGCCACCTGCGCGAGCGCATCGACCTGCCGCGCATCGAGCTCATAAGCACTGTACTGGACCATCAGCCGCTTGAGCTCGTCGGCAATGGCAGCGACGGCAAAGACCTGCTTCTCGCCGATGCAGAGGATGTTGTTGTCGAAACCCCCTCCGTCGATGATGTCGTGCGCGGCCTTGGCCAGATCGGCTGTTTCATCGACGACCACCGGCGGATTGCCCGGGCCAGCGACAATGGCCTTTTTGGGGCTGCCCAGCGCGGCCTTGGCCACGCCCGGACCGCCAGTGACCAGCAGCAGGCGGATGTCTGGGTGGTTGAACAGCTCGTTGGCCGTCTCAATGGTCGGATTTTCGACCGCGGTCACCAAGTTGGCCGGCCCGCCAGCCGCGACAATGGCTTGATTGAGCAAACCCACCGCGAACATGGAGACCTTGCGACCCGCTGGATGTACATTGAAGACGACTGAGTTGCCGGCGGCGATAATGCAAATGGCGTTGTTGACCATCGTCGGCACCGGATGCGTTGACGGGGTGACCGCGCCGATGACTCCGTAGGGTGCCATTTCGACAACGGTTAGCCCGTGGTCGCCGGTCCACGAAGTCGCCGCTAAGTCTTCGACGCCGGGCGTGGTGTCAGCCGCGACTTGGTGCTTGACGATCTTGTCTTCCAGCCGCCCCATACCCGTCTCGGCCAAGGCCCGCCGCGAAAATTCCTCGGCGTGGACGTGCGCCGTCTGCCGGATGGCCTCGACGATCTTTTTGCGCTCCTCCAGCGATGAGGCGACCAATTGCTGCTGGGCGCGGGTCGCGCTTTGGATGGCCGCGTCAATCGTCGCGAAGACCCCGGTGTCCCCGCCCTCGCTGCCGCCGCTGACGACGCGCTGCACCACTTCTTCGACTATCTTGCGTACATGTTCTTCGCTGACGTTTGGGGGCACGCTTTTTTCCTCGAGTTTATTTTAATGTATAAGAATGGGGAAAATAGGCGGCCCCACTCCGAGCGTCAAGGTTATTTGACGGGCTGCTAGCCCGGCCTTAAGGTTTGTGCAAGTGCTGGAAAACAAAGGAGAAAGACATGCGCATCATCCGCTTTAGCGACGCAGACGCCGCCGTCCGGTGGGGCCTCGAAGCCGAGGGAGGCCAAGCCTCCGTCCTCGCCGGCGATCTCTTCGACGAACTAGTGCCTACCGGCGAACAAGCAACCGTCAAAAGGCGGCTCGCTCCGCTGGCCCCGACCAACATTTTCTGCATTGGGCTAAACTACCGCGAGCACGCGGCCGAATCCGGGCTCGCGCCGCCCGAGCAGCCCGTCGTCTTTGCCAAACCCACGAGCGCGGTCTGCGGCCCAGGCGACCCGATCCTGCTGCCAGCCTGCTGTCGCCGCGGCCCGGAAGTTGACTACGAGTGCGAGCTCGCGGTGGTAATCGGCAAGGCCGCCCGCAACGTGGCGCGGGCCGATGCCCTCAGCTACGTACTCGGATACACATGTGCCAACGACGTCTCGGCCCGCAAGTGGCAGCTAAACGGTGGCGGCGGCCAGTGGATCCGCGGCAAGGGCTTTGACACCTTCTGCCCTTTAGGGCCGGTGCTGGTCACCGCCGACGAGATTCCCGACCCGCAAACCCTCGGCATCCGCACGATCCTCAACGGCGCGACCATGCAGGACCACACCACTGGCGATATGATCTTCACGGTCGCCGAACTGATCGAGTTTCTCAGCGAAGATACGACCTTGCTGCCGGGCACAGTCATTCTCACCGGCACCCCGCAGGGCGTGGGATTTGCACGCCAACCGCCCGTGTGGCTGGCGGCCGGCGACGAGGTAATCGTGGAAATAGACCAGATTGGCCAGCTACAAAACCGAGTGCAAGCGGCCTAGCGCTTACTCTTCCTTGAACATCCCGAAGGCAAAGGCTTCGGGTAGCTCCTCGAAGATGATCTGCCCCTCGGCGTCGGTCTCTAGCAACTGGGCCATGTAGTCGTACCACTTTTCTAGGATGGGAACTTGGCGGCTCTTGAGCCAGTCTTCCTCAGTCGGAGCGACCGCGTGAATGACGAGGTGTTCGCCCAAGCGGTAGATGGCCATGCTGACCTCGTTGTCGGTCATGCTATCGGCGATTTCGGGCCACAGGTCGTCGTGGGCCTGTTTGTACTCGGCGTACGCATTGGGACGCAACCGCATGCCCAAACCAATCGAATACATAATGAATCCTCAATCGTTTTAGAAATCGCGCCGTTTGACGCAAATTGACTGATAAATATGCGAATTAATTAAGAGATATTCAAAAAATGACGTAAAGTTCTTTTTTTTCTATTCTTAGCCATTTTTTCCTTGACACTATATCACCTTAAAAGTGAAACTAAAAAGCAGTCAAAAACCGTGCAACGCCAATTGCACATCACCATAGGAGAGGAGGGCCTCAAAAAATGATTCTCTTCGCACAGCGATCCTCGTGTAGTCTCAGGAGCCGATTCCCCGATGGGAGCGGCCATACGGTCCCAAATATGCGGGCCACGAACAGCATCCACACGTTGCGCGTTCGTCCCAATCCCTAGGATACACGCACGACTCTTCAGGTTGTGTGCATCGGCTGGCTAAAACACCCAGCCAAAACGGGAATTCACCTCGCATTCGCAATGTAATCGTCTCGGCGATTAACTGCGTGTGCAAGGGCTTTCCCACAGGGTTTTCGGGACAGCGCTTTCGAGAAGGAGGGCACTTTTGCGTCCCGGAAACCGGCGATATATCGAATTCGATCCAGCCGCTTTCCAGCGGCTTTTTTGATGGCCGTGGCGCAAAAATGCTGCGGCTTTTTTCGTTGAATTTCGTCGAACTTCGCACCAATTGAAGATCTGGAGAGAAAACAACTCATGCGCAAAATCGAGCCAGAACGCATCAGGCGCGCGGCACGCATTTACGCGAGCAACCAAGAGGCCAGCCGTGCGCTGGGTATTGCCCCCGGCAGTTTCAGCCGGCTCTGCCGGCTCTACAACATCGAGACCCCTTATGCGCGCAAGCGGCGGCGGCGCGAAGAGTTCGGCCGCCAGCGCAACGGCGATCTCTTGGAAGACATTGACCTCGACTTGCAAGAAATCAAGGCGTTAGAAGAGGTCCTCAACCTCAACTAATAGGCATCGCATACGGCTCTCGGCCAGCGGGGAGTTGGTGGACGTTTTCGTCCGCTGGCTCTCCGCTTTTTTTGCCATAAACGGTGCGCGACGAATCTTTTGCGGGCAATTGAAGGGAGAGGGATAGTGCGAATCTATGTTGAGGGGTTTTAGTTTTGTATATTTTTTGCCGAAAGGAAATTCGCATGTCGCGTAATCAAGTAACAAGAGAGGAGGGTTGCCATGCTCAGCCCCACGCCGGCTGTCAAGTTCACTTATGAGGACTATCAGCACACCCCGGCAGACCAGCGCTACGAGTTGTTGGACGGAGAATTGATCATGGCCCCCGCACCCAACTTAGAACATCAGCGGGTTAGCACCCAATTGGGATGGCGCCTCGCTCAATTCGCGGCGGAGAAGGGGATAGGCGAGGTCTTTTTCGCCCCCTGCGACGTAGTATTGTCGAACACAGACGTAGTTCAGCCAGACTTACTGTTCGTCTCCCACGAGCGAGCGCACCTACTGCTCGGCGGCGCGAATGTCCTCGGCGCACCGGACTTGGTTGTAGAAATCCTAGCGCCCTCCACCGCCGGTCGAGACCGGACGCTCAAACGCGCCCTGTATGCAAAACACCGGGTGCAGGAATACTGGCAGGTCGCTCCAGATGCCCGGACGGCGACGGTGCTACGGCTGGATAGGGATGCCTTTGAATTGGTCGGCCTGTACGGCGAGGGGCAGACGCTGACCTCGCCGACGCTGGCTGGCTTCGCCGTTGATCTGAACGAGATTTTTGGGGTGTGATGCGGCATTCAAAGGAGAGCCGCTGATCCGAATAACAAATGAAAGACTCACAAGCCCTCGCCTAAAATAACGAGGCCATATTCCCGTTCTACCGCGTCCGTGGACATAATCGCCGCTGGCGAGAAAGCCCCTGCCACTATCCCGGCCGGCCCGTCAATCAGCACCATCCGCTGGGTCTACTGCTTTTCACCCACCGTCAACCGATAGAGATACACCCTTTCTTTTTTGACCGCGAAAATCCTGTCGATAAAACAGCCGCCCGATAAAACAGGAGAAGATCATGCCTAGCCCAAAATCATTACAACAATTCTGCCGCCAAACTTTGCCGCTGATGTTGCAGCAGGCGAATGGACAGAAGATGATGGCGGCAGTGCGAGATGTGGTACAGACCGATCGCTGGAATTCATTTGACCGCTTCGGCGAAACGACCGCCGCGCTAACGAGCCGCTACGAGGCGGCGGGCGCACGAGTGGAGGTCGAATCCATCCAGACCGGCGGGCGGATTGGGTCGGGCCGATGGATCATCCGCGAGGCCGCCGATGTGGCGGGCGCGACTGTGGATGTGGTGCATCCAGTCTCCGAGCGAATACTAAATTGGCAGGAGAATCCTTGGCACGTCATCCAGTGGAGCGCGGCAACCCCGGCAAATGGCTTGCGGCTGCGGCTCGCAATTCTCGACCAAGTCGAAGACATCCAACGGCAGCCAACCGACGGACTCGCGGGGGCGATTGTGCTGACCAAGCTAGACCCGCGTGTCCACCTCGCTCTTTTAGCCACTAAGGCCGCCGCCGCCGTCATCACCGATCGGCCAGTGCCCAATCTGCCCAAGGCAGTAGCGTGGACCAAATTCGGCTGGGGCGCAATTCCCCTTGAACATGCGGCCGCGCGGTTGGTGGGCTTTGCGATCTCTGAGCAGCAAGGGAAGCGGTTGCGACGGCTAGCGCAGCAGCGCGGCCCCCTAACCCTGCACGTCCGAGCCGACATCCGCCAATACGTCGGCCACCACGACGTGATAAGCGGCATCATCGAGGGCGCAGGCGACCCGCAGGACGAAGTGTGGGCCATCGCCCACAGCGCCGAGCCGGGGGCCATAGACAACGCTTCGGGCGTGGCCGCCACCTTGGAGATTGCCCGCGTGATCGAAGGACTTATCCGAGCGGGCAAACTCGCACGGCCCAAGCGCACCATTCGCCTGCTCAACGCCTATGAGTGCTACGGTTTTTTCGCCTATCTAGAGCGGGTGCGGCGCTTGCAAACGCCTTTGGCCGGTGTGTGTATCGACACGGTCGGCGCCCAGCCCACCGTCTGCGATGGCCGACTGGAGTGGCACGCGACGATCCCCATGTCGGCAGGTTTCGTCGATCGGGTCGGTGCGGCTATCTTGCGGGCCGGAGTGCAGCAACACAAGCCAGGCTATCGCGTGCATCTCGCGCGATTCACGTCGACGGCCGACACTTTGATCGGCGATCCCCAGTACGGATTTCCCTGCCCTTGGATCACCACGCATCACCGCAAGAGCGGGCGCGGCTTCGCTGCCTACCACTCTTCGGCCGACGTGGAAGCACTGCTCAGCCCGCAGGGGTTGGAGACCTGTGCGGCCTCAATGGCAGCCTATCTGTTCTACCTAGCCGACATGGGCAGCCGCGAAGTGGGGGAATTGGTCCGCACCGAGACCCAGTACTTTCTCTCCATATTACAACAGAAAAAGCGGCCTCGCGCCGAAGCCGAATACGTGCGCGAGGCACACCATCGCAGCGTCCGGCGGCTCGCACGCTGGCTCTGGGGAGGCCGTCGGCGCGAGATCTCGGCGGCGATGGACGAAAGCGAGCGGCAAGTAGCGGGCGCAGCAGCCGAGGCGGCACTACCGGGC
This sequence comes from Candidatus Latescibacterota bacterium, assembly GCA_965116045.1. Classification (GTDB taxonomy): domain Bacteria; phylum Latescibacterota; class UBA2968; order UBA8231; family UBA8231. The sequence continues at coordinate 2,129,045 of OZ220478.1, forward strand.
AAGCGAGTGCGGCGCACGGCCCAAGCGCGGCTGGTACCGCGCCGCACCGCCGTGCTCGCGCCCACCGCTGAGAACGCGCCCGCCGCGATCAACGCACGCATCTCAGCCGCCCAGCTATCGCAGTGGGCGCTGTTTTGGGCCGATGGACGCCGAAATCTGGGCGAAATCGCCGAGCGCATCGCCTGCGAGGAAGCCGACTATCCAGCCGGGCCACGGACCGAAGGCTCCGTCGCCGTCGATCGAGTACACGAGTACTTCGCAGCACACGCCGAATTGGGTTACGCCGAATTAACCGACCCGGCTGACATGATCGGCTGCAAGGAACTAGTGCGAGATTTGCGCCGCTTGGGCGTCACCCCGGGCATGGATCTGATGGTCCACAGCTCCCTATCGGCCATCGGCTTTGTCGACGGCGGTGCCGAAACCGTCGTCGATGCGCTCTTGCAGGCGGTCGGCAAGCGCGGGACCCTGCTGACCCCTTCGTTCAATCACCGAGCGGCCAAAGTCTTCAATCGGCTGACCACGCCCACTATTAACGGAGCCATCCCAGACGCGCTATGGCGGCGCACCGAGGCCGAGCGCAGCATGCATCCCACCCACGCGGTAGCAGCGCTTGGACCGCGCGCTAGCTACTATTGTCAAGGGCATCTCGAAGCTGGAATCTGGGCGCAAGACAGCCCAATCGGCAAAATGGTCCACGGCGGCGGCTACATCCTCGCGCTGGGGACGACGCACGACACGAGCACGGCCTATCACGTAGCCGAAATGTCCGTGCCCTGCGGCTGCATTGAATCCTTTGCAATTCCAGACCGCATCGTGCGCGAGGACGGGACTGTGGACGAGGTCTTGGGGCTGGCCTTTCGCAGCGGCCCCTGCCCGGTTCCAACCCACAAGCTAGACTCAACCCTCGACCGGAGAAAGTTGCAACGGCGGGGCAAGGTCGGGCAGGCCGAATGCGAATTGGTGAAGGCCCACGACCTGTGGCAGGTGCGGCGCGAACACCTGCGGCGCGTCTGTCCCACCTGTACCGTCAAGCCCCAGACCGCGCCGTGAATAGATCGCTCCCCTCCCCGTATGGTCGGCACCTCCAAGGTAGCCAAGACGAGGGACTCACCGATGCTGAAGGCCGCTCCCATCTGACGCTGCGCGGCTTTTGGGTCGGCGCGTTCCTCAGCTTCTTCCTGTCCATTGGTGCGCCCTACGCCAACATGGCGATGCGGGCGACCAACATGGCCTTCGACTTCAATACGCCAGGGGCCATCTTTCTGTTCTTGGTGCTGGTCGGCTTGCTCAATACGCTCTTCAAACTCGCCGCCCGCGACTTCCGCCTAGCAGTAGGGCTAGCTCTACTGGCCACCGGCGGCTTTTGCGGCTATTGGGCCAGCCGCGGCGCGGTCGATTGGTACTCGCCCGGTTTTTGGTTGGGGGCCTTCCTCGCCCTCTCTTCGCTGTGGAACGTGCCAGTGGTGCAGCGCGGCGGCACCCTCGCGCTCAACCGCGCCGAGTTGGTGCTGGTGTACGCCATGTTGCTAGTCGTCTCCGCCCTTTGCACTATGGGGCTGACCCAGCAACTTTTGCCTGCTCTCACCGGCATTTTCTACTACGCCTCCCCAACCAACCAATGGGCCGAAAAGCTCTTTCCGCTCTTTCCTTCGCAGCGCATCCTCGTCGATGATGGCACCGGCAACCGCGGCTTCTACGAGGGCGGCGCACTCGCCGACATTCCCTACGCCACTTGGGTCGAGCCCCTGTGCTGGTGGGCACTCCTGCTCCTCTCGCTGTACGTGGCGATGGTATCGACCGCCGTGATCTTGCGCCGCCAGTGGGTCGAGCGCGAGCGGCTGGCCTATCCGCTGACCCAACTCGGGGTGGCCATCGTGCAAGGCGAGCGCGGCACCGGACTGCTCAACGGCTTTCTCAAGCATGGTGCCCTGTGGTGGGGCGCAGCCTTGCCGCTCGCGTACGGCAGTCTCAAGGCCCTGCACCAATACTACCCGTCCTTGCCCAACTTCGGCCTGATTTGGTCGCTGCCGTCGTTTATCGGCCAGCAGAGCCTGCAAATCTGGATCAGCTTCGCGCTCGTTGGTTTTTCCTATCTCATCAGCACTCAAATAGCGGCCGGCATCTGGATTTTCTACCTGATCTCCAAAGTCGAAGCTGAGTTCCTCGCCCTATCCGGCCTCAAATCCACCAGCAAATTCGTCTATGGCGTCTCGCACGAGCCGCTGTTGGCCTATCAGGGCGGCGGTGCGCTCATCGCCATGGTACTCTTGGGCCTGTGGACGGGGCGCGGCCACTTGCGAGACGTGTGGCGCAAGGCCCGTAGCCGCCATGCGAACATCGACGACAGCGATGAAATCATGTCCTATCGAGCGGCCGTGATCGGAGTATGCTTAGGTACCGGGGGCATCGTCGGCTGGCTCTCGCTGATGGGGACCCCGCTCTGGGTCGGCGCGCTCTTTACGGCGGTAGCCCTATTGGTATTTATCGGCATCTCTCGGGTCGTGTGCGAGGCGGGCCTAGCGGCCGTGCGCTCGCCCATGATCGCCCCAGACCTCATCGTGCAGGGCATTGGCTCGCAAACGATCGGTGCCGCTGGCGTCTTCAACCTCTCCTTTGCTTACATCTGGTCGGCCGACATCCGCATCTTCCTGCTGGCCATGGTCGCCAATGGCTTGAAGCTGATCCAAAACATGGACCGCCGCAGTCGGCGAGTCGTCTTCTGGGCACTGGTGGCAGCCATCTTTATCGGCGTGACCGGATCATGCTGGATGGTCTTCCACCTCGCCTACAAGTACGGGGGCATCAACCTCGATAGCTGGCGCTTTCGCGGCGGCCCAGCCACCATCTACAACGCAGCGCAACGCACACTAGAGCCAGCCGACGCCGACTGGTTGGGACTGACGTTTTTTGCCGGCGGCGCCGCGGTCATGGCCCTGCTGACTTGGGCCCGGCATTGCGTCTTGTGGTGGCCATTTCATCCAATCGGCTTCCCGATTGGCGCAAATTTCATGCTCGACAAAATCTGGGCTTGCGTACTCTTGGCTTGGGCACTCAAGAAGCTGATCTTGCGTTTTGGCGGGGCGGCACACTATCGGACGAGCCAGCATTTCTTTATGGGGCTGATTATGGGCGAGGCTCTGTGCAACGGGCTGTGGCTAGTCATTGACTACTTTACTGGCAAAATTGGCAACGCCGTTTTCATCTTGGGGTAATTCTACATTCCGTTAGTGGTACGTTTTGCGATTTCAGGTTGTTACGGTAGGCCTTGGGTCGCCGCGGTTCAGGCTGACTTTGGCGGGCTATTCAACAGTTCATCTTGAAGTAGCCGGCAGCAACGCGGCAGTCGGCGTACAGGCGACGGTAACTAAATCGAACTGCGCCTGAAGGTTCAGCCAGCATTGGAGATCTGCGCCCGAACCGCAAGGCCGTGTCGCCTGTCACTGACCGCTTGCGCGCAATGATCAGCTTGATCCGCTCAAAAAACCGCGCAGGGTAGCTCTTCCGGCTACCACTGACTGACAACTGACCATAGAAATGGGACCCCAGAAAACTGGGGTCCCATTTCCTTAACTCGCTTAACTCGCGGTGCCGCGGGTGCTACTTGAGCAGCAGCATCTTCTTGACTTCGCGGAAGTCGCCGCCCGCCTGCAAGCGGTAGAAGTACATCCCCGACGACAAGCGATGGCCTTGATCGTTGGTCGCATCCCACTCCACCGCGTAGCGACCCGCATTCTGCCGTTCGGCCACCAGCGTCCGCACCGGCTGACCCAGCACGTTATACACCGTCAGTGCCACGTCTGCCGCCTGCGGCAAGGCATACTGAAGCGTCGTCGTTGGGTTGAACGGGTTGGGATAGTTGTCGGCCAACGAGAACACCGCTGGCCGCGTCTGCAAGGCCACTGGTGCCGGCAAGGCCAGCCGATTGACGCCCAATGCGCGATCATACGTCTGGTTGTCGGTGATTTCGAGCGTCGTGCTTTCGATCTCGGTCGTCGGCCGGAACACCAAGCGCAACCCCAGTTCGCCGTCGGCGACCGTTTCTCCATGAGCGACGACGGTCAACACGCCGGCTTCGGCCAGCACCTGCGGCGCCGCCCACGTGCGGTCCTGCGCGGTCAACGCCCGGACAAACGCCAGTTTGTCAGCATCATACGCGACCTGCAAGCCGTAGCCCCTGACCGCCACGAAGTCGGCCAAGCGCACATCAAGGACGAACTCCTCGCCCACGCTCGGCAAGGCCGTCGGCGCATCCAGATACAGCCGCGCATCTGCATTCAGGCCCGCCTGCAAAGGCACCCGCTTGCCGGCTCCGCCGAACAACATGCTCAGGTCGCCAAATTCCATCATTGGGTTGACCGTGATCGTGAACATCAGCGACGCACTTTCATCGCCCGCCATCGCCGTGTACGTGACCTCAACGGCCCCATCGGTGGCCGCGTCTGGTGTGCCCGAAATCATCCGTGTGCCCGCGTCAAACGACAGCCCCGCCGGCAAATCCGATACGCTATACGTGATAGCGCCTTCACCGCCCACCGCCACCGGCAGTTCCAACGCATGAATCGCCGTGCCCGCCGTATAAGACTGCGCGGCGATCGAAGCCCCCGCGACGAACGCCAAGGGGATCATCATCTCCTCCTCGCCATCCGTCTCCGTCAGCACCAGCGTCGCCGATCCCTCGGCCAAGCCGGGCAGCATCGCTTTGATGCGGATCGCCTCATCTCCTTCGGTCATAGCGTCGGCCACCGGATCAATCAAAAGGCGCGTCGAACCAGCAATCGAACCGGCCGCAATGGTAATGCTCGGATTGAACAGTGCCGAGTAATCGGTGTCGCGGGTGGCGGGCGAATCCTCATCAATCAAGATGGTCGCCGTCGCATCGTCGGCTAACGGCTTGCCGTCCAACGCGACCATGATCTGCACTTCCGTCAAGTCGGCTGACTCGCTCAGTTGGCTCGGCATCACCGACACCAAAACCGAGGCACTCGGCGTCTCGTCGTCGGAAATGCGCAGGTCCACCTGATCCCAGCCGCCTGAAGCCGCCGCCCTGATTCCCAAGTACTTATGTCCATCGGCCTCGTCGTTGTCGATCGGCGACAGGAGAAGCGTCGTCGAACCCGTCCGATCACCAGCCGCGATAGTAACCGTCCCCACGAATGTCACCGTGTAATCCACGTCGCGGGTGGCCACCGCTCCACTGGCCGGTGGGACAATCGTGAAGCGGACCGCCTCGGCTGCGGGGGCTGCCTCTGACAAGGTCGCCGTAACCCGGATTTCGGCTGTCTCGCCGTCTTCGCGCACGGCCGACTGCGAAGCCATCACGCTGGCGACCCCAATCGTGACCGGCGGCGGTTCATCGACCGTGATGGTGAAGGTCTTTACCCCGCCGTTTTCGTCTTCATCGAGTGTCGTATAGACGACCTTGGACAGGCCGGCCATCGTCGGCGTCCCCGAAATCGTCCGCGTCGCCGGGTCAAACGACAGACCCGCCGGCAGAGCGGTCGAAACACTGTACATCAGCGTCCCTTGGCCGCCGGTCGCTTCGGGCAATACTTCGCTAAACGCCCGGCCTACCGTCGCCTCAAAGGCTAACGCATCCGCGCCGAAGGTCGGCCCCGTGGACGTCGCCGGCGTAGTCGTGGTGGTGGTCGTCGTCGTCGTGGCCGCATCTTTCAACTTGATCGCCACCGACCCGACCGTGATCTTATCTCCATCTTGGTTTTTGAGGTTGTCCGTCAGCGACTTCAGCGTGATCGTCTCGTCGTTGTCGTCCGTCCCGTCGTTCACTGGCGTAACCGTGATCGTCGTCGAGCCGATGATCTCGCCTTGCGGAATCGTCAGAGAACGAAGGACCAACGTGTAGTCCAATTCACGCACCGCCGACTTGTCCGGGGTCGCATCCACGCCCAAGGTGATCGTCGCATCCGCGTCCAGCACCTTGCCGTCTAACGTACCCGTCACCGTAATCGTCGTCGTCCCCGCGTCCTCCTTGATTTCGCTCGGACTGACCTTCAGGGTGATGTTCTCGCTCAGCGTCTCATCGTCGGTGATCTTGAATTCTTCGTTTTTCATCTGCGTGGCGTCGTCGCCGACCTTCGCTTTCACCGTGAACGTCCGCGCCGCATTCTTATCACTATTGTCAATCGGCGTAACGCGCAGCATCGCCGTGCCCTTGGTGTCGCCGGCTGGAATCGTCAACCCCTCGGTCACTTGCACCGTGTAATGCTCATCGCGCGTCCCCGCCCCCGGAGTAATCTCGAAGTCGACCCGCTGAGCCTTATTTAAGGCCTTCTCTAATTCAACGGTCATTGTGACGTCCGTCGCCCCCTCGTTTTCGCGAATGGCCGCCGGATCAAGCTTAAACGACTTCATCTTCGCAATCGGATCGGCGGCGATGGTGATAGTCCCTTTGTTGACCACAACGGGATAGGCCCAAGAGTTTAAATAAGGTAATACAGTGTTAGCGGGGATTTTATCTGTAACGTCACCATTGCCGTCAAGGTCGATACAGCCTGAATAAATACCCGCTTGCCCCGTGAGATGATTAGACGCCGAAAGGTTCACAAAATGTTCAGTAGCTCTATCTCCTATGGCTGTCATCTTAAGACCTATTTCGGTTATCTCTCTGCCAGTAGGAATCACATGGACATCTAAATAATCGTGATCTCTGTTAAAGTCGATCCCCAAGGTTTTTTCTACCAAAACGGTGCCCGCCGGGACGACGTCGGTCTCGGCCAGCTTAATTGTACCATCAGAATTTGCGTCTGATCCAACATCGCCATCGCCGTTGAGGTCTACTCCGTATGGGGTCCAACTCGAATCATCACCTCGACACTCAAACGTCCCACTCCCCTTGGTAGAGGCACCGCTACCAGCATACCCATCGTCCTCGAAGGTACCATCCCTGTCTATGTCTATCTTTACTTCTACGGTTTTACCCTCGTAAGTATAGTACCGTTTGCCGACCACCACCGTCAGCGTATCAGTATCACTACTAGGACCTATTACGAGCGCACCATCCTTGGTGCCATTCGGATCAAGGGTGAACGTCTTCGTCCCAGACCGCGTCCTCTGCGGAATGGTTAGCTTGCCTAAACCACTGAGCGTGTAATGCTCATCGCGCTTCAACGTATCGCTGCCAGCAACAACCAACTGGGTGGAGAGGGTCGTGTCCGGTAACGAGCGGCTCAAGGCGCCTGTCACTTCAATAGAAGTCGCATCCGCCTGCTTGCTGAGCGTCGACGGATCGAAAGACAGGTCAATCGCTCGGGGCCACGCATCGTCGTCAATCAGCGACACAAACGGGAAGTATGTAAATTTTGCCGCTGCGTCTTGCCATTTAATCACATTCTTGTCGAAGCTAACTTGATTGCCACTCCCAGCTACAAACTTAAAAATAATAGGGATATCAACGGCAACGGCTAAACTATCCCAGTAAGTAATATGTTCATCTAACCCCATAGCCACCCTTTTGTTCTTATCGAAGACTTTTCTCATAAGATTAATCTCCTTCGTAGGGTTGGCCGGGGTCGTTCCGATTCGATCATTGGCTATCGGGGTTATGGTAAAAGTCCCGGTCACCTTTTTCTCGCCCTTCTTAAGCAAGATAGTGGGCATGGTGGATAGAGTGAATAAGTCATTGAGGTATCTGGCGGTTTGACTGGCAGGATAGGCAGGATCCAAAAACATGTGAATCTGAATATCTGCTTTCGCCTCCACCCCTCCTTCCGTTTCCAGTGTTACTGTAATATCTTGTGCCCCACCGGCCTCGTGGACGAAACCCGGGTCAAAAGAGCCCGATAGGTTTTGGGCCGGGGCCTCGCCAGCCAACACCAGACTGGCCACCAGCAACCAAGACACATAAGACAGACGTAGCATCTGCAACTTTGCATGTTTCATGACGCAATCTCCTCAATGGTGAAAGGGATATGGATAGGAGAAAATGGATACGGCTTACCACGACGCCGCTGCGTTCCGGCGTTTTTCAAAAGGGGGTCGGTCGCAAAGAGGCGGAAAACAGGCTGATCTGCGAGAACTGACACACGCCGGGGAGAAAGACGAATCCTGCGCGGCGAAATGGCACTTACGACACCGCCGCCGACTGCCGTGCGGAATACCGAGGATGGTTTTCGTCTGTTATTTGGATCGGTAGAATCTCTGCGCCGCGGACGTCTGGCCGACGCGGCAGAGCAGAGGAATACCCCTTCCCGCTTCCGTTGAGGAAGGGGAGCGAGGCGAATAGGTTGATAAATGAAGCTAGTGCTTAATACCCAAGAAAATCGGGGGGGGGGGGGGGGGGTAAACTATTGTTTTTTAACGACTTACGACAATAAGAATTCGGCGTTATTTCAAGCGTAGAACAAAGCACAGTCATTGCATCAAGCACCGCTTCCGGCGATGGCATTCTCTTTGATATCGATGCTGTGCCCATTGTCCTGTTAATCCGCCTAAGACTGCCTTTGTAGCTCCAAACGCTCGGCTGTGAAGTATTCTAAGAAAAGTCCGACAAAACGATTTGTCAATCGGGTCGCCGAGACCCAGCCTGAACCTCGGCGACCCAAGACCGACCGTAAGCGTATCGACACAACCTGAAATTGCAAAACGCACCACTACCTACATTCCTTATTCCTTGACATCGCGGGAGGGTGGGCCTATCTCTTTTGCGCTATGAATCGACTCATTTTTTGCCTTGCCACAGCACTCGTCGCTTGCGTCGGCCCCTTCGCCGGTAAAAAGATTCCACCTTGGCTTGCGCCGCCTCCCGTGCTCAAAGCAACCTTCTCCAGTGAAGAAGCTGCCGCGCATCTGGTATGGCCCCCCGTGTCTTCAGCGAGCTTTCTTTACGGCGAAGTCCAGCGCACCACAGGGAGCAAGTTCGAGATCGTAGCGCGCGTGGAATCCGCGACCGACACCACCTTTACCGACAGCGGCTTATTAGCCAACACCGAGTATAGCTACCGAATCGTCAGCTTCTTCGGCGCGGACGACACCGTCCGCGAACTGGTCAGCACGACGGCGGCAGGGGGGTTCCACCGCCGCGTCGCAAGCTGGCCACTCGACGAGGGCACGGCCCCCACGCGACTGGCCATCAGCAGCAACGGCACGACCTTTGTCGTCGGTGTAGGCACCGGGCGCGTCGACCGCTTCGACCACACGGGTCGCGCTTTGGATGCCTGGGTCTATGCCACGGAGCCACTGGCCCGTATGGAAACGAGCGCACTGGACGGGCCAGCGCTGGCCCTCGACGATGAAGATCATCTCTACGTGGCGTACAACCTGCACCGTCCGGGCCAGAAGCCAGCGGCCTTTTGGACGAAATTTGCCCCAGACGGTCAGCTATTGTGGACGCACCCACTCGCCGGGCTGTTTGCCCGCCACATCGTCATTGACGGCGATGCCATCTACATCGAAAGCATCAGCCAATTGCAGCTATTCAACCCAGCCGGCGAACAGCAAATTCAGTACGCCATCCCGGCCCTGCTGGTGGCTAGTCTGCGGTTTTGGCAAGGGCGCTTCGCCGCGCTAATCGAGCCGTTGGCCCTGCGCGCCGACGATTGGCAGGCACCGCGGCTAGTCGTGTACGACAACCCGCAACGCGCCGCGGCCAGCCGCGTCATCGGCCGCGATCCTAAATCACATCAGGACCGCGGCAATGGGCTTTTGCTGCGTCCCACCGACTTTGCCGTTGATGAAGCCGCCGACCGGGCTTTTGTGGTCAATGCCGGCCACAGCCGCATCGAGGTATTTCAGCGCGGGCACTACCTGACGCGCTGGGGTGAGCAGGGAGATGGCGACAACCAATTCCGCTTCACAGGCCGCATCCAAGTTGTCGTCGATATGGCTACTGGCGAGGAGGACGAGCGCGAGGTGGTGGCCGGCGGCATCGCCCGCGACGCTGAAGGGTTCATTTACGTGGCCGATACCTTCAACGATCGGATTCAGAAGTTCCAACCATGAAGGCCGTGCTCGCATTCCTATTGCTGGCCTTGCTGAGCAGCGAGGGTCAGGCCCAGCGCCAAGACAAGCGGGGGTACAACCTCTGGGCCAAAGAGAAGATCCGCTATCTCAACGCCAAGGTCACCATCAATCCCTACAACCCACAACTGCGGATTCTCCTCGCCAACGCGTATTTTGACGACGGGCAAAAGTACGAAGCCAAAAGGCTATTGCTCGAGGCATTGGAACTCGACCCCGACTACGCCGAGGCGCATTGCAATCTCGCAGTCATGCTCCACGGCCAAGGCTACGAGCGCGAGGCCAAGCATCACTACGAAGAAGCCCTGCGGCTGGATTCGCTGATGGTCGAAGCCATGGCTGGACTGGGCACCTTACTCTGCCGCACCGAGCACCAAGTCGAGGGCCTTGAATACCTCGAAAAAGTCATCGCGGTCCAGCCCGATCACGTCAATGCTCGCTTCAACATGGCCGTGGCGTATCACAAGGTCGGCGACTTCAAAAAATCCATCGAACACTTAGAAACCTTGCTGAAGGTCGATTTCAATTATCGCGGGGCGCGCCGCGCACTGGCCCGCGCTTATTACAGCCTCGGAATTTTGCGACTGCAAGCCCAACAGCCCGAGTTGGCACTCCCCGTGCTGACCAAGGCTGTCGAGTACGAGCAAAACAGCGAAAGCATGTTCTTCGCCAAGGGCCTCGCTCACCTCGACAGCGGCGACCTCGCCGGCGCCGAAGCGGCCTTTGAGCAGGTCATCGCATTGTCCGGCGATCACATCCCCGCCCTGCACAACCTCGGCGTGATCTGCGAAAAAACCGATCGCTATGCGGAAGCTGTCCAATACTACGACAAGGTCCAGCAGCTAGCCCCACATCTATCGACGATCGAAGCAGTCAAACACGCCTCGTACGACGTGAATTACCTGACCAAATGAGTTTGACTTTTGTTTAGCTAACGCGTACAATTTGGATTCTTTCCGAGCCGCTTTAGCGGCTGCTTTTTTCGTGCGTGGCGCACAAAACGCCACTATCGTCCCATCTCCTTTAGGCGAGAGCAATGGCCAAAGAAGAAGCAATCGAAGTCCAAGCAGTAGTCAAAGAGGCCCTGCCCAACGGCTACTTCAAGTGCGAGATGGAAAATAGCCACGAAATTATGGCCCACGTCTCCGGCAAGATGCGCAAGTACTACATTCGCGTACTGCCGGGCGACCAAGTCACCGTGGCCCTTTCGCCCTATGATTTGAGCCGCGGACGCATCACTTTCCGCAATCGCTGAGACGCCGCACGATCACCCAAGCGCCGTCTCGACAAGCCTCACACCCGACGAAGGTCACATGGCGATGAACCAGACCAGTACGCATCGGGCTTGGCCCTTCCAAGAGGCGGCACAGATCGTCAAGCAGCGCCAGCCCAGTGAGGACCGCCCGGTACTATTCGAGACCGGTTTTGGCCCCAGCGGCTTCCCCCATCTAGGTCACTTTTCCGAAGGCGTCCGCACCTCTTGGGTCCGCAATGCTTGCGAGCACCTCTACGGGCTAAAAACCCGCCTCCTCTGCTTCAGCGACGACATGGATGGTCTGCGCAAGGTGCCCAGCAACTTGCCGCAGCCCGAGATGCTCGCCGCCCATCTCGGCAAACCCCTACACGCCGTTCCAGATCCTTTCGGTTGCTATGCGAGTTTCAGCGACCACATGAATGCCAAACTGTGCGAGTTTTTCGACGCCTCTGGCTTCGACTACGAGTTCCAAAGCTCGCGGGCCGCCTACGTGCGCGGCGACTTTGACGAAGGGCTCTCGATCCTCCTAGCCAAAGCCGAGGAGGTGCGCCAAATCATCGTGCCGACGCTGCGGGAACAAAACCGCCAGCATTGGTCGCCCTTCTTCCCGATTTGTCCTAACTGTGGCTCGATCATGGCCACGCGGGTCACTGCCTACCACCCCAGCCGGGGCAGCGTGAGCTTCACCTGCGACCTCAATACCGGCCACTACACTGGGTGTGGTGAAAGCGGTGAGCAGTCGGTGCTCGGCGGCAACGCCAAGGTCGGCTGGAAAGTCGATTGGGCACTGCGCTGGTACACCTACGAGGTCGATTACGAAATGTGCGGCAAAGACCTCGTCGACTCGGTGCGCCAGTCCTCTCGCATCGTGCGGCTGATGGGCAAGCAGCCGCCGGTTGGCTTGTGCTACGAGTTTTTTCTCGACGAGGAAGGACGAGGGTTGGCCAGCAGCGCCGGCCGCATGGGGGTAACAGTAGATGCGTGGAAGAAGTACGCGCCAATAGAATCCCTGCTTTTCTTCCTCTTCCAAAATCCCAAGCGGGCCAAGCGACTGCACTGGGACATTGTCCCCAAGTGCGTTGATGATTACCTCGAGGCGCTGCGGTGCTATCCCGAGGTAGCAGCGGAGCAGCACCCGGAGCAGGCCCTGTGGCACATCGGCGACCGCGGTAAAGACGTGCCCGAGTACGCGTCTCGGGTCAACTTTTCGGCAGTCAACAACTTGATCGCGGCCTTAGGCGTGGATTCGATCACCGTATTGAAAGAATATCTGGCGCGCTATGACGCGCAAACTGCGGCCTATCCGCAGGTAACGCAGGCGCTGGTGGAGAAGGGTCTTAACTACTATCGAGACGTGGTGCTTCCCAATAAGCATTTTCGTCCGCCCACGCCCGAGGAGCGGGCACTCCTCGGGCAGTTGGCCGAGCGGCTGAGCGCGGCTAACGGAGCCACCGAGGAAGAGGTGCAGGCCATTCCGTTTGACTTGGCTCGCGAGGCCGGAGTCTCCCCCAAGACACTGTTTCGGATGTTCTACGAGGTGGTGCTAGGGCAGGAGCAAGGGCCGCGATTTGGGTCGCTTGTGCAGCTAGTGGGGAAGGAGCAGGTGGTGACCATGGTGCGGGAGAAAGCATAGCGCATACAGGATATTCGCCGGAATTGCGAGGGTGCGGTAGGTGCCGCGCCCTCTTTTTTTTACGGAGCAAATCGTGGCAGAACAACAAGACCTTTTTTCCGAAATTATGCCACCGGCCAAGCCGCGGCACGTCGAGCGGATGCAGCAGGTGCAAGAGGGGCTGCCCGCGCAGCTCTTTTTGGGAACGACGAGTTGGTCGAATGAGGATTGGGAAGGGCTAATCTATCCAGAAGGCTGCGCCGCGGCCGATTACATTGAGCACTATGCTAAGGTCTTCAGGAGCGTGGAGATCGACTCGACGTGGTATCGGGTGCCGACGCCCAAGGCGATCGCCGGCTGGCTGCGGCGGACGCCTCCGCACTTTCGCTTTACCGCCAAAATCCCCCGCGTAATCAGCCACGAAAAAATGCTCGTAGACTGCATGGCGGAAATGGAGCAGTTCCTCGACGCGATGACCCCATTGGGCGAGCGGTTGGGGCCGCTGCTGATGCAGTTTCCATACATTGCGCGGAGACAGGACGCACGCGAAAGCGAGTACGGCAGCGCATTCACCGAGCGCCTAGCGGACTTTTTGCCGCAGCTACCTACGAGCGAGTTTCGCTTTGCGGTCGAGGTGCGCAACGGGAGTTGGCTGCGGGCGGAACTGTTAGACCTGTTGCGCGAACACCGGGTGGCGCTGGTGCTGAATAACTACTACACCATGCCAAGCTTAGCAGACACCCTCAACCGCATCGATCCAGTAACAGCCGACTTCCTCTACGTGCGCTTTCTGGGCGATCGCAAAAAGATGGACGCCCACGTTGAGGAGCGGATTCGCCGCGGCGAGCAGGAGCGGCATTGGGACCGCCTCGTCTGGGACCGCGCCGCCGAGACCCAGCAGTGGGCGCGGCAGGTGCGAAAGCTAGCGGAGGCCGCGCCAGAGCAATCCGCGTATGTGTTTTTCAACAATCACTACGCCGGATACGCGCCCGGTTCACTCGGCATCTTTGCTCAGGCGTGGAAGGAATGAACCGCCGGCTCGAAAAGCCGCCCCAAGACAATTCAGCGAAAGCCTGCGCCTCTAGTCGGGCAGCGCGATTTCGGGGGCGTCGGGGGCGGGGCGGTAGAAGAGCAGCGTGTTGCCCAAGACTTGCACTAAGTGCGACTCGGTAGCAGCGGCTAGCTGTTCGCCCGCTTCGCCGCGGTCGAGCGGGCTGTTGCGCTCGCAGCGCACCTTGACCAACTCGCTGTTGGCGTAGGCTTCGTTGAGCGAGCGGATAACAGCGGCGGAAAGGCCCTCTTTGCCCAAATACACGGTCGGGCGCAGTGCATTGCCTAAGCCGCGCAAGTAGCGGCGATCTTTGCCGCGGAGCTTAGCTGTGGGAATGGTCATCTGACTTTCCTTCGTTAAAACTTCCTCTTTTCTCTATCCGTAGCATACAGACTCGCCACCGCCCTGTCGAGTTGGAATGATTTTTGCCTTTGGACTTAGTATGTCCACGAGCAAAAAGACGCTCCGACGGCCCGCGCTGTGGACGGCCCTCGGATTCGGAATCGGCATTTTCTTGGGGCGGACCGCGGCGCTGGGCTTAATCGCGGCGGTCTTGGGCGGACTGGCCTTTCTCAGCGCGATCGTTGGCTTCTATTGCAAGGCGCGTTGGACCGGTTGGACGCTGTGGGTAGCCATCGTGCTGCTAGGTGCGCTGCGTTACCACATCGACACAGCCCTGTCCCCTTTGCCCCACTTAGTCTCGCTCGAGGTTTTTGGTCAGCACGGCGTGGTATCCGGGCGCATCGTCCAAGAGCCCGAGCATAGCGACGAGCGAATGCGCTTTGTCCTAGCATTAGAACAGGTGGTCGCCGACAGTGCCATTTACCATTTGAACGGGCAAGTGCTAGTCACGGTAAAAGACGTGTACTTGCCAGCCGATTACGGCGACCGCGTATCCCTGCGCGGAAAGCTGCAACGACCCCGTGCAATGCGGAATCCTGGGGCCTTCGACTACCAAACCTTTTTGGCCCAGCAGGACATCTACGGTACGCTCTTCGTCGGCAAACCCGAGCAAATCGCGTCCGTAGAGCATTTGCCCGGGCACTGGCTATACGAAGGCGTGGTGCTGCCGCTCAGACGCGCCGTGCGACAGAGCATTGAGCGCAATCTCTCAGGAGCGCCAGCCGGCCTGTTGCTGGGTGTGCTCTTGGGAGAGAAGCAGCGGATTCCCGAGGAGGTCCGCGCTGCGTTTCGCAGCACCGGGCTGGCGCACGCGCTCGTGGTGAGTGGACTCCACGTCGGAATGGTTGGCGGGTTCTTCTTCTTTGGTTTTCGGCTCCTGCGGCTCGCCGACCGGCCGAGTTCCGCCGCGACCATCGCCGCACTAGCGCTCTATGCCCTTGCAACCGGGGCGCAAGTGCCAGTGGTGCGGGCGGTGCTGATGGGATCGGTGGTGCTGTTGGGGCGGGTGCTCCGGCGGCAGGGCGACATCTACAACACCCTTGGGCTGGCGGCGCTAGCGATCTTGGTGATATGGCCGGAAAGTCCGTGGAGCCTGAGCTTCCAACTCTCCTTTGGCGCGACTTGGGCCATCGTCGCCTTACACGGACCGCTCGCCTCGCTTTTTCCCGCCGCCTTGCAACGCGCCGATAGCCGAATCGGTCGCTGGATCGTCACGCCATTGTGCGCCTCGCTGGCGGCCCAGCTCGGCACGGGACCTTTGATCGCCTATTCCTTCCAGCAACTAGCACTCGGAGCCGCGCTGGCCAATATAGTGGTAGTGCCGCTCTTGGCACTCGCCGTGGGTTTGGGCCTGCTGGCCGCGTTGACGGGGTGGATTTTGCCTTGGATCGCTACCGCGTTTAACGCGGCCAATTACCTAATCCTCGTGGGGCTGCTCGAACTGGTCTCGTGGTGGGCCTCGCTGCCCTTTGCGTCTGTGGCCGTGCCGCGGCCGGGCGTACTTTTCGTCGCAGTTGCTGCCGCCCTCTGCCTGCTCGGCCCGCTGCTGCCGCACAGGGCATGGGCGCGCAAGGCCGCCATTTTTGCGGTGCTCATCTGGCTCAACGTCGCGGTGTGGACGTACGCGCTCCGCTCCCGCGACTTGGAGATCGTCTTTTTAGACGTGGGCCAAGGCGATGCAGCGTTTGTGCGCTTCCCCGACGGCAAAACCATGGTCGTCGATGGCGGCGAGCGCAGCGCCTATTTCGATTGCGGCGAACAGGTCCTGTTGCCTTTCTTGCGCCACCTCGGCGTCCGACGGGTCAATGTCGTCGTGGCCTCGCATCCGCACAACGACCACATCGGCGGACTAGTAGCTTTGTTGGAACAAATGGAGGTCGGCCACTTTCTCGACAGCGGGCAAGTCTATGACTCGTGGACCACGCGGCGGCTGCGGGAACTCATCGTCGAGCGGGGCGTGCGCTACCACCGAGTCTCAGCCGGCGACAGCTTGGCAGGCTTGGGCGGAGTCGCCGGACTGGTCCTGCATCCGACCGCGGACTTTGTCGATGCAGACGGCCGGGTCCCTTTTGGCCTCAACAACAGCTCGGTGGTATTGAGCTTGCAGCACGGAGCCGTGCGCGTGCTATTCACCGGCGATGTAGAGCAGGAGACGGATCCAGTAATCCTCGCTTGGGGGCCGCGGCTACAGGCGCGCCTGCTCAAGGTGGCCCACCATGGCTCGCGCACTTCGTCGCAGCCGCTTTTTATCGAAGCAGTCGCGCCCGCCGTGGCGGTGATGTCGCTGGGAGAGGGCAACAAGTTCAAGCATCCCGCACCAGAAGTCGTCGCACGCTACGCAGCGCGCGGAACGCGGGTGCTACGCACCGACCACACCGGCGCGGTACAAGTGCGGATCGACGGCACGAGTATGGTCGTGCAGACGATGCTCGAGTGAGAGATGTAGCCTAGTCTTGCAGCCCCAATTCGGGCCGCTCAATCAAGGATCGCAGGCGATCGAGGAAGCGGGCCGCTGCGCCGTTTTCGAGCAGCGGCCTCTCAACTGTCAGGCTCAAAGATACGAACGCCCGTGGCACCACGCGGCCCTCGCGCACAGCCGGGCGCTCGGCAATGCGCCCCAGCCTCGACCGCATCGCCATCGGCCTTGAGCCATTCGACAAGCGTGCCCTCCTCCATGGTCCACCCCAAGCGGGGCATTGCGATTGGCTCGGCCATGCGCTTGCTCCTACTCGGCCATCAGGTCGCGGATGGCCCGTTCGATGTCCTTCCTGTTGGGCGCAATCGCGGCCTCTAAAGGCGCGCTGTACGGCGTGGGCACGTGCGCGCCGTTGAGGCGGCGCACCGGCGCGTCGAGGTCGTCAAAGGCCCGATCAACCACGGCGGCGGCGATTTCCGCGCCCATGCCGCAGGGAGCAAACGTCTCATCGGCGATCAGCAGGCGGCCCGTTCGGTGAACGGATTCGAGCACCGTGTCCATGTCGAGCGGGGACGTAGTGCGGAGGTCGATCACTTCGACCGAGATCCCTTCGCCGGATAGGACCTCGGCGACTTGCAGCGTCTCGGGCACCATGGTCGTCAAAGCCACGACGGTCAGATGCTCGCCCCGGCGGCAGACCGCAGCCTGACCAAAGGGGATCGCGTATTCCTCTGCTGGAACCTCTCCTCGGGTGTTGAGCAAGGACTTGTGTTCTAGAAAGAGCACCGGATCGTCGCCGCGCAGGGCCGTCTTGAGCAAACCCTTGGCGTCGTACGGATTGGACGGCACCGCGACCTTGAAGCCGGGCAGATGCGTAAAGATCGGATAGTAATTGCCCGAGTGATGGGTGGCGGCCGCGCCGCCAACGCCAATGCAGCCGCGCAGGACGATGGGCATCTTCAGTCGGCCACTGCTCATGTACTGCATCTTGGCGATTTGGTTGACCAGTTCGCCGAACGCATCGAGGATGAAGTCCAAGAACATAAAATCCACCACGGGCCGCGTCCCAGTCATGGCCGCGCCAGCGCACAAGCCCACGAAGCCGCGCTCACATATCGGAGTGTCGCGCAGGCGCTCCGGGCCGTACCGATCGAAGAGGCCAGTAGTGGTGTTGAAATTGCCGCCGCGCGGCCCAATCCCCTCGCCAACGACGAAAATGGTCTCGTCGTGCGCCATCTCCTCGGCGAGGGCTTGGCGCGCCGCTTCTACGTACGTGAGTTCGGGCATTACGCGCCGCCCCTTTGGCTAAAGACGTGATCGGCCACGGTGGCCGGATCGGGCCACGGGCTGTCGTGGGCAAATTGCAGGGCCTCGGCGATCAGCGCGGTGACGTCCGCCGCGATCGCGTCGAGTTCTGCTTGGCGGGCGTGGCCTGCCGCTAGCAGCCGATGGGCAAAGGATGGGATGGGATCGCGCTTTTTCCACGCGTCGATTTCCTCGGTGGAGCGATAGCCCCGGTCGCGCATCCCCTCGGCGTGGGGCCGGGTGCGGTAGGTCTTGCACTCAATGAGGGTCGGGCCATCGCCTTGGTGTGCGCGAGTTATCGCTTCGCCAGCCGCCGCGTACACCTCGGCAACATCGTTGCCGTCAACGGCAATGCCGGGCAGTCCGTAGGCGGCGGCGCGGTTGGCCACCTGCGGATTGCGGGTGGTATCGACAAAGGCTACTTCCGTGGCGTAGAGGTTATTTTCGCAGACGAAGAGCACGGGCAACTGCCAGTTGGTCGCTAGGTTGAGGCCTTCGTGAAAGGCTCCGTTGGCGACCGCCCCATCGCCGAAGAATGCCACGCCGACCTTGGGGACGCCCAAGAGCTTAAAGGAGTAGCCAGCGCCGGCCGCTTGGAGAATGCAGGGGCCGACGATGCCGCTGGTACCCATCATCCCCACTTGCGGCGCGAAAAGGTGCATGGAGCCGCCGCGCCCCTGCGAGCAGCCCGTGGCTTTGCCAAAAAGCTCGGCGATCAGCTCTTTGGGCGGTACGCCTTTGGCGAGGGCATGGCCGTGGCCGCGATGCGTACTAAAGACCGCATCACCGTCGTTGAGGTGGGCGCAAACGCCAGTGGCAATAGCTTCTTCGCCGACGTACGTGTGGCAGGCGCCGGGGATCAGGCCGGCTTGGTAGGACCGGGCGAGTTGCTCTTCGCAGCGGCGGATGACCAGCATCTGGCGATAGAGCGCCAGACAGGTATCCTGGTCGGGCAGAACGGCTTCAGTGGAGGTAGGCATCGCGGCGAATATAGGAACTCAAGGGATTTACGCAATTGTTCGCGTCCGCTCGCTGACACCATTGAAGCGGCCCGTCTGCTCGGCACCAGCGTCTTGAACCGCATCGCCAACGTCAGAGGAGGGCAACGGGTTGCAGACCTACGAGCGCGGCAATCCAAATATCGTTGGTGGGAATGGGGGGCCTGCCGATACAGCAATCGAGTGGGAACACAACCAACGCCTTTTCTTTTTAACGCTAACTGATAATAGATGAACGCAACCAGACCAAGTACGCAGCCATATAGGTGAACACCGCAAAGAAACCCAGCGCAACTAAATCGACAACAGCCGAGCTAGCTAACGACGCGGCGGAGAGGTCTTCGGCAAACACCGGTATCTGCTCCGGTTCTACCTTTTGCATAGAAAGTCCGTTCTTTACAAACGGAATGTGTAGACTGCGCGAATCGGCCCGATCTATCGCGAGCATACTTTCCTCGAAACGCTGGGCATAACTTCGGACTTGATCGATGAAATGATGATACCGCGGCAGGCCAGTACCGGCCATCGCCTCCATCGCGTATTGATAGGTGCCCATGGGAGAAACTCGGACGATGTTCTGGGCTAAATTGACCTGTTGTAGCCGACGCTTCAGCAGGGCATTTTCTAATTCTTGGTGGTGAGTACGTTCCGACCTCAATGCACTCGAAAACTTTTTAATAAATGTAGGATCGAACCTATCGCCCTTGTTTGCCAAGTCGTAAGCAGGCCCCCGCATAGGATGCCAAGTGAAAGTACCGTCTCCGTGCTCGTACACGTACTTGGTGTGTTCTAATTCATGTACCTCTTCATGGAATAGCTCGGCTATGGTCTTGCTCATCTGCGGCCACAGCAAAACCATACTCACCCAGACGAAGAGCACTGTCGTCAAGCTGCCCCGCCGACTGGAACTATGAGCGGATATGAGCAGCCCCAGCGAGGTACAGCCCGCCAGATAGACCACGGAGATCAAGACCATGACAGCGATACGCACTGTGTGCGAAAAGTCCAGCGACATATCCGCGAGCACCAAGACGATCAACAGGTTGAGCACCACGCTGAGCAGCAATACCCCGATCAAAACCAGCATCGCCCCCCAAAATTTGCCCCACAGCAGCGTATGGCGCGGCAGACTGTTGGCCATGACTAGCTTGAGCGTGCCGCTCTCCTTTTCGCCGACAATGGCGTCGTAGGTGAACAGGAAGGCCGCCAAGCTCAGCAAGACGCCGATGACGAATACCCAATCAATAGTGATAAAAGTGGAGAGTAGTGGAGCATCCTTTAATTCGGTCGGAAAAGATAGAATCCACGGCCAATAAAAACTCTTATCAATGGTCCGGCCCCTGCTATATTCCGACATATAGACCCATTTTGCTTCAGCACCAATCTTGTCTGGCAATTTGTTGTCGGCAAAACCAGCACAAAACGCCAATTCACTCGGTTCCTTATATAACAACCCAGGACCTTTCAGCAGTAGATGCCGCAGGCCAGCAGCCCCATTATCGCGCAGCTTTTGGTGTCGCTGCGTGATGTTTTCTCTATATGTATCTCGCTCAAGCTGATAGGTACTATGGGCGAGGACGAGCGCATTGAGCACCATCAAGCCAACGCACAGCATTAGTGCTAAGCTAAATCGCAGGCTTTGGATATGCGCGATGAACTCCCGTTTGATAATAGTCGTTAGCATGATCCGTTCACCTCATAATATCGTAACGAGAAAAGCGCCTTATTACGGCAAGCCAAGTTAGGCCCGCATAGACAAACAGAGACAGGAGGCCCGGCGCAATTCTACGCAGTCGTTGAGAGAGAGGCTCCCGGCGCTCGGCAAAGATAGGAAGATCGCTGAGGTCGAGTGCCGATCTCTTAGCTGCTTGTTCCTCGGGAGACATACTTGGTGTACCTATAAATTCTATGCGCCCGAACGCGTCGTGCGCCCTTAGATACGCCAAGAGTTGCTTGCGATACTGACGCGCCTGATTGACAAAATCGTAAAAAACTCCGACATCCGTACCGGCCAAGCCGCCGACGACCTCTAGATAAGCCCCCGCCGGCGTAATCCGCTGCAATTGAGCGTTTAGGCGGATCAGCGACCGGGGCCGCCCCTCCCAAAGAGGATGGCAAGCCTGCCACACTTTTTGGGCATACTGCAGGCGTAGATTCTCTCCGGCTCGCAGCAGGTTTAAGAAGTCGGCCATACGGGCATCCTTCCGAATCCCGCCGATCTGGAAAAACGGTGTGCTCCCGCTGCCACGCCTAGACCCATTAGCGACCAAGCGGAACGGAGGATAGGTATCGCCCATCCCCGCTGTCCGCACCAAACTGTTAGCCTGTTTTTGGTGCTCGTTCCACAGTTCGCCTTCCATCGCCTCGGCTCGCTCGACATCCGCTTGCCGATGATACTGCTGATTGACGAAAAAGGTTGCACTGATCGGCAGGACAATCACCAAAAGAGTCCAGATGAATAAGCCATAGATAAGACTCGTCGAAGTGTTGTGTGTGTAACACGAAATAGCCATGCCAATTAGGTAGAACATAGCTATGTAAAACAGGGAAGCCACCCAAGTTCCGATGAGGCCCATCCAGTCGGCCCCTGTAAGCTGAACGTGCTCAGAAGCAATGAAAAAGATCGCCAGACCAAGAAAGCCCAAGAAGATAGGTATATTGAAGAGCGTGATACCGCCCAAGAATTTGCCGAGCACCACCTGTATGCGGGAGACATTCGTTGTCAGCATCAGGGCTAGGGTGCCGTCTTCTTTTTCGCCTGAAATAGACTCGCAGGCGAAGAGAATGACCAACAGGGCTAAAAAGATCTGAATGACATGAACGACATCCAATGAACCGATTATGGCAAGTAAAGGATTGCCAGTGGTCGATAGCGTGTGCTTATCGGTAAGGTAGGGTATCTCGTATATTTCAATAGGCACTACCGAACTCTTTTGCTCGGAGACGCCCCGGTCAATGACTGCTAGCGGACTCGGTGTGCGGACGACCTTGGTTCGCAATTTGTGGTAGCTATATACCTTGCGGAGTTCGTCGGTCGTTTCTGCGACTATGCGATCTTTCTCGGTCTGTGCTCTTTCGTAACTTGCTATACGCAGCAGTCCAATGATCCATATAAGCGATACCACAACTAAGGTACAGTAGATAAAGCGCCGACTGGTTAGCTGCTCTAGCAACTCTTTTTTCCAGATGGTTTTTATCATTTCTGAGTTGGCGACCTTTTATAAGATGGAGAGCAGGTAAGCAACATTGAACTCACTCACCTACTCTCCATCTTTGCTAGATGAATGTGCTATACACAGGCAACTTGAATGGAAACATTACCATTACTGTAAGTGACTGTCGCTTCGCACAGTTCATCAGCAGGGCATGACCACGTTACTGTGTCGTCACCCACCGTTACGCTGCAGTTATAATCGGCCATTGCTCGGTTCGGTAAGAGCCAAGCCATTAGGCCGACGAGGGAGACCCCTGCTCGCACGAAGATCCGCTTCATGGTAAATTCCTCCTGTAAAAGGTTTACAGTAAGTTAAAGAAGTAGGCCCCTCCTACTTCTCCTGGGCTATAGAATGCCTCCAAATGACGCCACAGCTTCTTGTCTTGATCCCACATCAAACGAAAAAACGACGAGGTGCGTTTTGGGACTCGATCAGGTGTAAACGTTAATGGCTCCTCTACAATGAATAATACATCTACACAGATAATTTTGTTCCCGGCTTCTAAAAGTGCTGGGAGCTCACCATTTAGCTCTGTCGGATAATGTTTATGTCCCATAGGTAACATTCCCCGATCAGATGCCAAGCTCAAGAACGTCGGAACCCCTTTCTTTAGCTCAAACACCCTAAAGCTGCTGTCGTGAAATGATACGTTTTCGATAAAATATTCCTCATGGTTGATTAGTGTATTTTTGTACATTGAACGAAACAGCGGTAGTGCCCCTTCCTGCGAAGCGGTCTCAGCCTTCGCTCTGACATCATCGATGAACTTTTTCATCGCCTTCTCTATCTCTTCTTCGCTATTTAGTGTGGTACCGTCTGGCCCTTTGAGGATGACGCTTGGATTTTGAGCATTTTCCCGGGCGAAATCAACCCATCCCATATTTTGAGCTATATATCTTTCCTTGTTAAATCCTGCCCTCAGATAGAAGGCCGCTGCCAAGCTATCATTACCTGACTCGGAAAACGCAATCAGATACTGGCGCAACCAGTCTCGCAAACCACGCTCTTGCCCCAAGTCTATCGCCGTTTCCAAATCAATAGGTATCGCGTCTATGGCTTGGTCCAGTTCCTCGCCTGCTTGAACCTTAATCATATCAAGGCCGTTTATGTAGTCCTTGAACTCCTGTATGTTTTCTTGGGTAAAGCCTCCATACCCCCCTGCTCGCGCTTGGCTCGGCGAGGCTACCGAACTTAGGCTAACAATAAGCATACCACAAAATAGCATTAGCGTCTTCATAACAAAATCCTCCAAGGTGAGGTTGTGACCTTTAACAATAAGACGGATGTCTGCCGAAAAAAGTTGTAGAGCGCGTGAAAAATAAAAAATGAGGTAGATTGCAGATCACAAAAGGAATTGAAGACACAGACCCATTTACGCTAAAAAAGTGCGGGGGGCCTTCGTCCACGGTAGGGAGAACTTTAGCCGTATTGAGGACATCTTTAGCTCCCGACAGAGCCTTTATAACCCAGCCCCTCAATCTTCGGCAGTTTGGTAGGGAGCCTCTAGTCCGTTTACCTCATAATATCGTAACGAGAAAAGCGCCTTATTACGGCAAGCCAAGTTAGGCCCGCATAGACAAACAGAGACAGCAAGCCCGGCGCAATTCTACGCAGTCGTTGAGAGAGAGGCTCCCGGCGCTCGGCAAAAACAGGAAGATCGCTGAGGTCGAGTGCCGATCTCTTAGCTGTTCTTTCCTCGGTAAACATACTTGGTTGACCTATAAATTCTATGCGCCCGAACGCGTCGTGCGCCCTTAGATACGCCAAGAGTTGCTTGCGATACTGACGCGCCTGATTGACAAAATCATAAAAAACCCCGACATCCGTACCGGCCAAACCGCCGACGACCTCTAGATAAGCCCCCGCCGGCGTAATCCGCTGCAATTGAGCGTTTAGGCGGATCAGCGACCGGGGCCGCCCCTCCCAAAGAGGATGGCAAGCCTGCCACACTTTTTGGGCATACTGCAGGCGTAGATTCTCTCCGGCTCGCAGCAGGTTTAAGAAGTCGGCCATACGGGCATCCTTCCGAATCCCGCCGATCTGGAAAAACGGTGTGCTCCCGCTGCCACGCCTAGACCCATTAGCGACCAAGCGGAACGGAGGATAGGTATCGCCCATCCCCGCTGTCCGCACCAAACTGTTAGCCTGTTTTTGGTGCTCGTTCCACAGTTCGCCTTCCATCGCCTCGGCTCGCTCGACATCCGCTTGCCGATGATACTGCTGATTGACGAAAAAGGTTGCACTGATCGGCAGGACAATCACCAAAAGAGTCCAGATGAATAAGCCATAGATAAGACTCGTCGAAGTGTTGTGTGTGTAACACGAAATAGCCATGCCAATTAGGTAGAACATAGCTATGTAAAACAGGGAAGCCACCCAAGTTCCGATGAGGCCCATCCAGTCGGCCCCTGTAAGCTGAACGTGCTCAGAAGCAATGAAAAAGATCGCCAGACCAAGAAAGCCCAAGAAGATAGGTATATTGAAGAGCGTGATACCGCCCAAGAATTTGCCGAGCACCACCTGTATGCGGGAGACATTCGTTGTCAGCATCAGGGCTAGGGTGCCGTCTTCTTTTTCGCCTGAAATAGACTCACAGGCGAAGAGAATGACCAACAGGGCTAAAAAGATCTGAATGACATGAACGACATCCAATGAACCGATTATGGCAAGTAAAGGATTGCCAGTGGTCGATAGCGTGTGCTTATCGGCAAGGTAAGGTATCTCGTATATTTCAATAGGCACTACCGAACTCTTTTGCTCGGAGACGCCCCGGTCAATGACTGCTAGCGGACTCGGTGTGCGGACGACCTTGGTTCGCAACTTGTGGTAGCTATATACCTTGCGGAGTTCGTCGGTCGTTTCTGCGACTATGCGATCTTTCTCGGTCTGTGCTCTTTCGTAACTTGCTATACGCAGCAGTCCAATGACCCATATAAGCGATACCACAACTAAGGTACAGTAGATAAAGCGCCGACTGGTTAGCTGCTCTAGCAACTCTTTTTTCCAGATGGTTTTTATCATTTCTGAGTTGGCGACCTTTTATAAGATGGAGAGCAGGTAAGCAATATTGAACTCACTCACCCGCTCTCCGTCTTTGCTAGATGAATGTGCTATCCACAGGCAGTTGCAACGGAAACATTACCATTGCTGTAAGTGACTGTCGATTCGCACAGGTCATCAGAAGGGCATGACCACGTTACTGTGTGGCCACCTGCCGTTACGCTGCAGTTCTCATCGGCCGTTGCTCGGTTCGGTAAGAGCCAAGCCATTAGGCCGACGAGGGAGACCCCTGCTCGCACGAAGATCCGCTTCATGGTAAATTCCTCCTGTAAAAGGTTTACAGTAATTAAAGAAGTAGGTATTTCCTACTCCTCCCCCAAGACGATAGAGTACTTCCAAGCGATGCCATCTCTTCTTGTCTTGGTCCCACATTAAACGAAAAAACAATGGGGTACGTCCTAGTCCTAGCAACTCTGGTTAGGTGATATTGTGATCTTTAACAATAAGACGGATGTCTGCCGAAAAAAGTTGTAGAGCGCGTAAAAAAATGAGATAGATTGCAGATCACAAAGAGAACTGAAGACATAGACCCATTTACGCTAAAAAGGTGCGGAGGGGTCTTCGTCCACGGTAGGGAGATACTTTAGCCGCATTGAGGGACATCTTTAGCTCCCGACAGAGCCTTTATAATGTAATGTACCCCTCAATGTCTGGCAGTGCGGCAAAGAGGCGAGTGTGTAGGTCCATACCGGTTGGCAGGGCCGACGTTGCCCCACCCGCCCACTACGCCCCCGCTAGGCGGCGGGCAACACCGGCCGCTCGACGTATTCGACGTAGAGGCGCTCCAAGTCGGCCTCTTGGAATTCGTCGCGGGTCAGCGTCTTGACGAGATGGCCTTGCACCATGATGCCGAGCCGGTCGGCAATCGCCCGAGCGCGGAACACGTCATGGGTGGTCATCCAGATGGCCTTGCCCTCGTGGCGCAGCGCATCCAACAGGTCCAAAAACTCGGCCCCAGACTTGGGATCAAGCCCCGACGTCGGCTCGTCGAGCAACACGATCTGGGCATCCTTGGCAATGGCAATGGCAATGCCCAACTTCTGGCGCATCCCCTTGGAAAACGTCTTGACCCGCCGGTCAAACGCCTCCGCTTGCAGCCCCACCCGCGCCATGATCGCGTCGTAGTGCGCTGCGTCTTGGGCGGGCTGGCCGCTCAAGCGGGTGAAGAAATCCAGGTTCTGCCGGGCGCTAAAGTTGCCGTAGAGCATGACGTTTTCCGACACATAGGCCACGTGCTTTTTGGCTTCCAAGGGCTGCTCGGTGATGTCGATGCCGCACAGCTTGACCGTGCCGTGGGTCGGGTCGGTAAAGCCCAACGCGACCATCAAGGTCGTGGTCTTGCCCGCGCCGTTGGCCCCGAGCATGGTGAAAATCTCGCCGGGGTGGACGGTCAGGTCGAGGTCGGTGACGGCTTTGACGTCGCCGTAGTGCTTGGACAGGCCGATGATTTCCAACATGATGCGTTCCTTTCTCAAGGGGTAGGGTAGAATTCGCTGGTGAGGGCGCGGCCGAGGAACCGCCGCAGTTTTTCCGCTGCGAGGATGTAGGTCAGGCGCTCGGCAAAATAGCGCTGCTCGGCCAAGTTGACGGCCTCGCGCTGGCGGCGGATGTGGTCGAAGTTGAGGTTGCCCATGGCGTTTTCAAACAGTTCTTCGACCGTGTCCAACCGCTGACGCGCCACATCGGCGCGGCGGCGGAGCAACTGGGTGTTTTCCCGCCGGCTTTGCAACTCGTAAAACGCCTCGACCACTTCCAGTTCAATCCAGTGGCGGGTCTCGGTGCGGTCTTGGCGCAACTGGTGGAGCCGCGCCTGTTCCTTGGCTCGGCGCGCCAACCGCTGCCCGCCTTGGAACAGCGGCAGCGACACTTGAGCATTGACGCGCCAGCCTTCACCCGCGTCCAAGGCTGGGGCCAAGCCGTGACGGGCTAACGAGCGCCGCCCCGAGCCGACCACCTTCCACGTTTGGCCATCGCCGCGCCATTGCACACCCACGTCGCTGTCTTGGAAGTCCTTGGTCAGTTGCAAGCCCACGTGGGGCAGCCATTGCCAGAACACACGACGCGCTTGGCCATGCTGCGCGTTGATCTGCCAGTCGAGTTCGGCCAAATCGGGTCGGTTGGCGCGGGCTTCCTCGATGAGGGCTGGCAAGTCCGCTTCAGCGGGGTTGAGCAGCGCCAAGTGCTCGTAGGGCGGACCGACGACCTCGATGGCGCGCAGCGAGCGCTGGCCGACCAAGCCGATCTCGGTAAAAAGTTGCAGACGCAGGGCGCGCAACGCCCGCTGGAGGGTGTTGATCCGCGCCTGCTCCTCCAACACTTCCAACTCGGCCTCATACAGTTCGACCGGCCGGGCTAAGCCGGCGTCGAGGCGCGTTTGCACCCGCTCCATTTTGGCGCGGAAGTAGGCCAGCAACTCGTCGCGGCTGGCGATTTCGTCGCGGGTCAGCAGCAGGCGGTAATAGGCTTGGCGCACTTGGCTATCGACGGTGATGATGGTCTGGCGGTAGCGCGCCTTGGCCGCCTGCTCTTGGTGCTGGGCGGCAAAGCGCGCGGCCGGCGTGGCACCGTAGCGCACCAGTTCTTGCTGCGCGGTCAAGAACAGTTCGCGTTGGTCGGTATCGGGCGCGGCGGCCTCTTCGCTGCGCTGGTAGTCGGCGTTCAGGCCGATGGTCGGCCACTGCTCGGCATAGTCGAGGCGGGTGTCTGCCCGCATCTGCTGCCAGTGCGCCCGCGCGGCTCCCAGCACCGGGCTGTGGTCGCCGGCCGCGCGCTGACAGGTGGTGAGATCCCACTCCTCGGCTGGGGCGATCGACGCCAAGCAGCCGAGGGCGGCTAACGTCCAACGATAGGCCGTCATCGTTTGCTCCATTGCACGGTGAAGACGGCGATGCCCAGCACGATGCTGACCAACAACAGCACCAACCCGGTGATGCCCCAAAACGAGCCGCCGCTCTTGATGTTGATGTTGACCGTGCGCTCCACCGACTCGATCCACTGCCCCTTGTGCTGGGTGCGAGCGCTGGTCTTGACTTCGTAGCGGCCGATCTCGGCGCTGTTGACCGGCTGCACCGTCAGCACGGCCTCGATTTCCTCGCGCGGCGGCAGCCGGTCAATTTCCGGCGGCTCAAAGACGACCTCCCAGCCCGGCGGCGACAGTGCTTGCAGGCGGATGTCGAGCAAGTCCACCGTGCCGAGGTTGCGCAACTGCCACACCGACTGGGAATGGCCTTCGCCATTGACCGCCAAGTCCAAGTTGAGCGTGGTCAACTCCAGTTCGGCGCGGCCGGTCGGCACCAGTTGCAAGGGCTCGTAGCCAATGCCCAGCGCTTGCAAGCCGGCCGGATCGGCGGTCGCTAATGCTGCGGCATCAACCGCTTGAGGCTCGTAGGCCAGTACCGAAAACAGCAACGGCTGATCCACGACAAAGCTGGTGGCTTGTTCGGGGACATACACGTTGAGCGTCAGCGAGACGCTGGAGTGGTCGCGCGAAAAGCGCAGCCGCGACAACGGCTGGCCCTCCCGCTCGAATTGCCAGCGGAAGTCCTCGGGCAGCCCGTGCGCCATCAGTTGGAAGATCTTCTCGTCTTCGGCCAGCCGCTCCAACTGAAGCGCGTAGGCCACTGCGTTGCCCAACGACCCTTCTTGGGAAAACTGGGTGGCATACACCCGCACCACGTCGTGCGCCGACGCCTTCTCCAAGTGAATGACGTGATCGTCGACCCGGTTGAGGTATTGCAGTTGCACGGTCAGGTCTTCAATCTCCGGCCGCTGCAAGCCCACCTCGACTTCGACCGACTCGCCCAGCGCCAGCACCGGGATGTGGACTTGGTAGGGTTGGCCGACCCTGACCTGATCGGCGAGGATGACGACGAAGATGTTGTTGACCTGCAACAGCGACGCCGCGTCCTGGTCCAAGCCGTTGATGGCGTAGCGCCGCCGGGCGCGATCGACCATTTGCGCCAAGTCGAGGTCCGAGTCGTTGCGCAGCGTCAGCCGCACGCGCACCTTGTCGCCTTCGACGCCGTACTTCTGGCCGTTGACGACCGTCAGATGGGTGGCGTCGCCCAGCGAGTTGAGGAAGGTGCGCTGGAGGTTTAAGTCGGCTCGTTGTCGCTCTTGGCGCGTGCGCTCATACCGCTCGCGGGCGGAACTCAACTCTTGGCCGGTTACGACTCCGCGCTCCTTGAGGCCGGTCATCTGCTCATACTCGATTTCAATCTCGGCCTCGCGCGCTTTGGCCTGCTCCAGCGTCAGGTGCGCCTCTTCGAGATCGAGCAGGATGCGCTGCTGTTCCTTGGTCAAGCTCGCCGCATCAGACGCTAAAGAAAAAAATAGCAAGACGAAGATATACAATAGCGAGAACATAGCGGGACTCCTTTCGGTAGCAACTCAGTTTGAAGTCAGCATTTGCCAGTCGGATAGCGCGCAACCAATCCTTCCGGCGCATTTTGTCCTTTACATTCGGCCGCTCGTCCTCAGCAGTTTTTCTACAAACTCAACCTTGTCATCTATCTGAAGCTGGCGGTATAATTCCAATGCTTGCCGCCACTGAAGTAAGGCATCATAAGGAGCCTGATTCGACGCATAGACTCCCCCCAAGCTAACTCTAACGTTGGCTATGGCTTTCAAGTCCGATACTTTCTCAAACAATTGTAATGCCTGCCGGTACGCCTCTTCTGCCGCGTGAAAGTTTTCAGCTTTCATATAGGCATTACCCAAAACAGTCGCCGATCCGTCTCTCAGAACCAATCGAAAGCGAAGATGGGTGCTGGGCACTGCGGTTGCACTCGGACCGGTGCCCCGCGCTGCATCGGGTACAACGCGCACCGCCCTCAATGTCTCACAATTCAGTAAGGACCCTCTAGCTACACAAAGAGGCGGGTGTGTAGGTCCGTGTCGGTTGGCAGAGCCGACGTTGACCTACCTACCCACCTGCCCATTACGAGCCCCTGCTACTTTCCACACTGCCTTTTCGCGGAAGGCATCAAAGTCCAAGTCGCCGCTGGAGTAGGCGTCAATAGCGGCCTTGGGGATGTGCAGTTGCAGAGGATAAGTCTGATCTTGATCTGGGTGGTATTTATCGATTTCGCGGTCCAGCAGAAGATGAGTCATCCAACCAGTGCGATATTCGACGATGACGTACTCGTCGGGTTGGACTTGGCGAAGGGTCGCACCATAATCGGCGATAGCTTCGACGATGTTGGCCTTGACTTCGTCGAGAGGTAGGGGGCTGATGAAGCCGGGCACTGAGTCACTGATTAGAAAAAGAGCACCTAAGTCCGGCTGATACATCCCCAAAGTGCGTTGGGTACTAACGAAGGAATGATGATCTTGTCCCAAGACTTGGCTGAGAATGCCGGCCATGATGTCGATTTCTTTCGAGCTAGCGTATTCAGAAAAAGTGATGCGCTGGCGAAAAGTAGTAGAGTCTATACGTCCCTCGCGAAAGGCGTCAATGGCAGATTTTTTAGCAGTAGCGGCAACTAGAGAGGCAGCAGCGCGACGATGGCTGCGATTGAAGCCGTGTACCTGAGCGCCTATATATCCGCGAGGGAGCGTATCGGCCTCTACAACTTCAGTCAACAGAGAATCTCCGACCATCCCCACGGCTACCCCTTCAACCTCTGCTCCTACTTCCTCTAAGTGCTTCCTCAATCTGGCTATCGCCGCGACTTGCTTGTCAGTATCGAAGAAAGACGCAGAATCCCCAAAAGTCAGGACTAACTTTTCAAAACCGAAGTCGCCCTCCCTAGGCATAATAGCTTCGATTTGCTTGGTAAGGTCGAAAGATACGGAATCGGCACTGAACTTAAAGCCACTGGAGATATAATGTCCTAGATTGCTTGCTAGGTCTTTTGGAGGGTAACGCTGGTAACGGATCGTAATTCGGTCGTCTGGGTCGAGTTGGCCGATAGTGCCGGCGTAGTTCCCCAGAAATTCGGCGAGTAGGTCATGGATTTCTGCCAACGATTTCGCGTCCGATACGGGAGCACTCGATTTCAACTCAAGACGCTCGACGCCCTTTGCATCCCATACGACCCCGATGCCGGGAAATTCCTGTGCGGGCCATGATCCTTCGGTAAAAAAGAGGACTCCGTAGCCGTCGAGGTACAAACCACGAGGGGAGGAGTAGGTCGGATCAGGCGCGTCGTGATACAGATTGCCGAGCACCCCCTCCATAATGCGGATGTCGCGCTGCATGCGCTGGGGGTCAATGTCGGCGAAGCTGGCAGCGGCCATGAAGCCGACGACTAAGATGGCGCGATAAAGTGTAGTCATGGCAATCTCCTATGGGTTGGTATAGCGCACTGCCGGCAGCACTTCCATCATGGGTGCTTCGTTGCGTCGCAAGTGGATGTAGATATCGCGGTCGAACTGTGCGAACTGGCGATTAATCAACTGCAAGTCTTGGTAGCGCTGGGCTTGGAGCTTGGTCAGCAGGTGCTCAAGGACGCGCTGCTCGCGCACCTCAGAAGCCCGCAGAAGTTGGTCCACTAACGCTAAGGTGACCTCCTGTGTGGCCAGCATTTCCGCCCGCGTGAGTGGTTCATCCACCAGCGTCTCCCCCCACTTGAGGTCGAGTTCCCCGGCGCGATAGCTGAGTTCAAACTCCGGCCACGCCAAAAAGAACGCGAGCGCAACCACCGCTACAGCGGCCAAACTCGCCATCAGGCGGAAGCGCCGACGCGGTACTTCTGCCTCGACAAACGTCAGGTTGAGGCGCGGAGCCTCGTCCGGCCAAGCCCGGAGCAATGTCTGCGTACTGGCAAGCGCGTCGAGTTCGCGGCGGCACGTCGCACAGGTGGCCACGTGTTCTTTAATGCGCTCCTGTTCACTTTCCTCGCATTCGCCGTAGAAAAAGGTTAGCAGGTCTTCTTTTTTTACGTTACAGTCCATCTTGGTCAATGTCCCACTGGTTAAAGGTTTTTCGCAGTGCCTTGAGGCCGTAGTAAAGGCGCGACTTGACTGTGTTGATCGGGGTGCTGAGCACTTCGGCGATTTCCCGAAACTTCAGCCCTTCGTATTCCTTGAGCACCACGACGACGCGCTGCTCTTCGGGCAGGGTCTGCAAGGCGCGGTTGAGCAGATCGCGTAGCTCGTCCTTGGGCATATCGGCAGCTTGGCACAGCGCCGGATGAGGCCGGGTGCTTGCTTCCTCATACGCATCGAGCGAAACGTACTGCCTGCGCTGGCGCAGGTGGTCGCGGCACAGATTGGCGGCGATCTGGTAGAGCCACGTAGAAAATCGCTCAGGGTCGCGCAGCCGGTGCAACTGGCCATAGGCGCGAATAAAGCTCTGCTGGCAGAGGTCTCGCGCTTCTTCGGAATCGCCGCTGTAGCGGAGCACGAAGCAGTAGAGGCGATCCTGCCAGCGCCAGACCAAGGTATTGAACGCTTGGTGCTGACCAGCCCTGAAGCGCAGGATGAGATCGGCGTCGCTCATATCATTAAGACGAGGGCCGAGCACAAAAAGTTTTACGCGAGAAACGCGAGAAAAATTTTATTGTCGGCGGACAGAACCGGAGGCAGCGCATCGAAGCGCTGTCGAATCGGCCACCGCCCAATCACAGGTCAATCCAGTAGCGCAACTTCTCAATGAGCGGCGCGGGTTTGCGGCCCTCAGCGTGAAATGTTTGGCTGGGCATGGTCATCGCGCTCTCGAATTGGCCGCCGTTGTGCTCAATAATTTTGCGCGAGCCAATGTTGTCCGAGTCGCAGGTGACCAGTACGCGGCGCAGCCCCATCTCCCGCGACACCACCAGCGTCAGGGCGAGGATGGCTTTGCCGTAACCGCGACACCGCCGCGAAGGTCGGATGCTGTAGCCAATGTGCCCTCCGTAGGTGAGCAAATACGGGGTGCTGAGCTCGGGCCTTATGGAGGTTTGGCCGACGTACTCGCCGGCGTGTACGAGCCACAGCACTCGGTCCGGGTACCGCCGCCGCAAACTCGTCGCATCGGCGAGGGCCTTGAGGTCGTGCACGAATTGCGGGAACTGGTCGGCGAGCGAGTCGCTGTCGTAGCCGAGGGATCGGGCGTACGTCGAGTCGAAACGGCCTTCGGCCAAGAATTCGGCCGCGCCGGCTAGGAAGCTATCCCGGTACAGGACAGAAGGAGGGACGAGGGATTGCATGATAGGTTGGACATAATATGGTGGGCAGGATTGTGGGGACGGGGCAAGGTAGGGCGCAGCGGCTAGAGCGTCAACTTGGCGACGCGCTTGCCCATGCCCAAGCGCAGGTCTTATTAATTCCCTAAAATATATAAATAGCACCTCCCTTGAGAGGCACGCTAATGAGGCTAAAGTGTTTGAATTTACTACACAACCAAACTACTCATCACCCACGAGGAGAAATCAATGGAAATCGCGGCACAAAAGACCGCCGACCTAGACTACAAGGTCGCCGACCTAACACTGGCCGAATGGGGCCGACAGGAAATCATTCTCGCCGAGCAAGAGATGCCCGGGCTGATGGCTCTACGCGAAGAGTACGGAGCCGCCCAGCCGCTCGCGGGGGCGCGAATCGCCGGCTCCTTGCACGCGACGATCCAGACCGCGGTGCTCATTGAGACACTCACCGCACTCGGGGCGCAAGTGCGCTGGTGCTCGTGCAACATCTTCTCGACCCAAGATCACGCGGCCGCAGCCCTCGCCGCCACCGGCATCCCAATCTTCGCTTGGAAGGGCGAGACCGAGGACGAGTACTGGTGGTGTACCGAACAAACCCTGCGCTGGCCCGACGGCGACGGCCCCAACCTGATTCTCGACGATGGCGGCGACCTGACCAAGTGGATCCACGACAAGCACCCAGAGCTTTTGCCGGGCCTGCGCGGCATCTCCGAAGAGACAACCACCGGCGTTCACCACCTCTATCAGATGCTCGAAACCGGGACGCTCGCGGTGCCGGCGATCAACGTCAACGACAGCGTCACCAAGTCGAAGTTCGACAACCTCTACGGCTGCCGCGAGTCGCTGGCCGACGGCATCAAGCGCGCCACCGACATAATGATCGCTGGTAAGGTTGTGGTGGTTGCTGGCTACGGCGATGTCGGCAAAGGATGCGCCGACGCCATGCGCGGCTTGGGCGCACGAGTCATCGTCACCGAGATCGATCCGATCTGCGCGTTGCAGGCGGCCATGGAAGGCTACGAAGTCAAGAAGATGGACGACGCCATTGCCGAGGGCGACATTTTCGTCACGGCCACCGGGTGCCGCGACATTATTCGCATCGACCAAATGGAGCGGATGAAAGACGGGGCTATCATCTGCAACATTGGCCACTTCGACATCGAAATCCAAGTGGCCGAACTAGTGGGCTATCGCGGCATCGAGCGCGTTGAGATCAAACCGCAAGTCGATAAGTTCACCTTTCCCGATGGACGCAGCGTCATCCTGTTGGCCGAGGGCCGATTGGTCAATCTAGGCTGCGCCACCGGGCATCCTTCTTTTGTCATGTCCAATTCGTTTACCAACCAAGTCTTGGCGCAGATTGAGTTGCACACCCGCCACGCACACTATCCGGTCGGCGTGTACATGCTGCCCAAGCACCTCGACGAGAAAGTGGCGCGTCTCCACCTGCAAAAGCTGGGGGTCGAAATCGACGAACTAGACACCGACCAAGCCGCGTATTTGGGGCTCCGAGTGGAAGGCCCCTACAAGCCGGAGCACTACCGCTACTAGCATCCCATGAACGTCGCCGTCTTGCTCTCCGGTGGGGTCGATAGCTCGTTGGCCCTCGCCCTGCTCCAGCGCGAAAAGCGGCTCGCGCTCAAAGCCTACTATCTCAAGATCTGGCTGGAGGACGAACTGTTCTCGCTCGGCGATTGCCCGTGGGAAACGGATTTGACCTACGCCCGCGCCATCTGCGAACAGCTCGGGGTGCCACTCGAGGTCGTGCCGCTGCAAAGCGAATATCGCGAGCAGATCGTCGAGTACGCATTGGCCGAGTTGCGCTTGGGGCGCACCCCCAGCCCAGACATCTGGTGCAATCAGCGCGTCAAATTCGGCGCCTTTTACCAGCGAGTGGCCGGTGAGTGCGACCAAATTGCCTCCGGGCACTACGCCCGCGTCGATGAGAACGCGGGCGGCCATCGGCTCCGGCGCGCCGCCGATCCGGTCAAGGACCAGACCTATTTCCTCTCCAACCTAAGCCAAGCGCAACTCGCTCGGCTCTGCTTGCCCATCGGCCACCTGTACAAGCACCAAGTGCGCGCACTCGCCGCAGAATTTGACCTGCCGACCAAGGATCGCCCCGACAGCCAAGGCATGTGCTTCTTGGGCAAGATCAACTACCGGGACTTCGTCCGCTTCCATTTGGGAGAGGCCCAAGGCGACATCGTCGAGCAGGCGAGCGGAAAAAAGCAGGGGGAGCACTCCGGCTATTGGTTCTACACCATTGGCCAGCGGCACGGCCTGCAACTCGGCGGCGGCCCGTGGTATGTGATCGACAAAGATGTCGCCAACAACATCGTGTACATTGCCCACGGCAGCGCACCGACGCGAATCGGACGCCGTGAGTTGGTCGCCGAACAAGTCCATTGGATCGCCGGAGCACCGGAGCACAGTGCGCTCCACGTCAAGCTCCGGCATGGGCCAGCCCTAGTGCCCTGTCAGGTGCAAATGCTCGCGCCGGATCGCGCCCACATCGCCTTATCCACGCCCGACCCCGGCATTGCTCCGGGCCAGCACGCTGTGTTCTACGACGGTGAAATTTGCCTCGGCGGCGGCATCATCGCCTAGCTAGCGCCCTTCATCCTCCCGCATTACAACGGTCCGCCTCAATGCGCGATCACCGCTAGACAGCTCGACATCGCAGACGACGATCGTCCACGTCCTGCGCCATCTCAACCATCACCTTAAGCACCTCTTGCGAGCTCGCCTCGTGCGCATCGGGATCTTGTTTCAGCCCCCACGATGAACCCATGATCTTGTCGCAGAAGGCCCCAGCAAACATCCGCTCCTCGTTTTCCCCCAGCACATCGCTGAAAACCGCTACCGCTTCAAGCAGGATTTGCCGCTTATTCGCCGCAGTCGCGCCGAATCCCATCGCATTGTTGATAAACCGGCCGACGTCCAGACACGAAGCCCCGATGACGCCCTTGGGATCAATCGCCAGCCAACCGCGGCCGGCGTCGGACAGAATGTTCCAGTGATGGAGGTCGCCGTGCAACAGTATCTGGGGTTCATCCGGCTCCATCAGGATTTTCAGCATGGACTCCACCCGCGAAATCTGCTCGATATAGCCCCGCGCTCGCACGCGATCTTTGCAACTGCTAGCGTCTGCGAATGCACTGTGCATCCAATCCATAAAGTGCGGCAGGGCGTGGTTCGACGGCGGCGGGGTCGCGTGTAACTGCTGGAGAATACGCGCCGCAATCGCGCTTTGCTCGCGTACATCCTCAACAGAATCTAGCATTTTGCCCGGGCGCAGTCGTTCGAGCAGCATGGCGTTGAGCGCCTTATCGCAGTCTATGAGCCGATTGATCCCACGGCCCCCGTAGATCGCCAACGCTTCCATCTCCGTGCTGAAATCGCCGTGTGGCACGCCCACCTTGAGCACGGCCTCTGCTCCAGTGCCCATCTCGACGTAGGCGATGTAGTTGACCTTAATCTCCGCAGACGGTCGGCCAAGCGTCAGACCCCACTTGTCGCAGCATCGCCTGAGAATGGACGGCAGTTCTGCAAGCCATGCCTCGCCTTCGCTGCCAAATTCTCGGGTCGCGTACCGCAGGAATCGCTCGGGGAACTGCGGTGCGTCAATCAGCATCTGGGCGCGTTTCTTCACCAAGCACGCAACGCGCTACCGGCGAAACATCTCGCCGGTGAAAGGCAAAGGCTTGTCTGGACGTTCGTAGCGAATCTGTTGAGGTGTCTTTTCGAGCGCGGCGGCCCATTGGTCGCGCCAGTCTTCATAGACGGTTTCCGAGGCGGGATCGCGCCGGCTGCGGGCGACGAGGCTAGGCCACTCGGGCCGCGGGGAAGGATCGCCGGTCTTCTGGTAGCGTAAGTCCATGCTCCAACGCACGGCGTTGGTGTTATTGGGGCCTGAGCCGTGGGGCGTCAGCTTGTGGACGAATAGAACGTCCCCCTTCTGCATGGGCAGGCTAACCCGCTCGGTTTGGGGCAGGTCCTGCCCGTACTGCCAATAGACCATGCGCCGCTGGTGGACCCGAGGTTGGACCTGCAAGCAGCCGTTCTCTTCGGTTGACTCGACGAGGGGGATCCAAACGGTCACCTGCAGGATGCCTTGAGCTTGTTGGGTAGTAAACACGGCATCCTGATGAAAGACTACATCTGTCGACGGCATCTTTGGCCGGATGTGCGACACAGCATTGCAGGTAATTTCTGGGCCGATGAACGGCTCTATCAAATTGACGAGGTTCTGATTGCGCAAAAACTCAAAGGTGCCGCGGCGGCGCGTCTCCCCGATGTCGGGATAGCTATCAACTTCGTCGCACTCTTCGGCGAGGCAGGCCAAGCGCCGCGCAAAAGGCTCGTTTTCGTAGAGATTGGCGACCTTGCCCTGTGCGTGTAGATCGCGGGCGATTTCATCGACGATGATAATGTGATCCTCGATGAGCGGCGCGAGATCGCCGTCAGTAAGCCCTCCTTTGATAATGACGTACCCTTCTTCCTCAAAAAAATCGAGCTCTTTCACGGTTGGTCCCCTTCTATTTAATTTTCTTTCCGGCCTCTCAGTCCTCTAATAGCGACTCGACCGACGCGAGACAAGCCCCATCGGCCAGCGCACCTCGACTTGTAAAGCTATTGGATTGCCGCTAGAATAAAAGCCACATTTCCTCTCGAACAAAGACCATAGCATGTTTGCACTGATTTTCCTAGCGCTGCTCGGCTCGATCTACGGCTATGCGGGCTGGCGGCTCATTCCCTATCTCCCTCCATCCGCCCAAGTCGGGGCCGCCCTAGCACTGGTGTTCCTACTATGGACGCCCTTGTTGCTCTTCCGCCTGCGCTCCCGTCCACATCTATCTTGGCTGACAGATCCCCTCTCTTGGGTCGCCTATCTCGGCATGGGTTTTTTTACCGTCTGCTCGACGTTGCTGCTCCTGCGCGATGTCGGAGGACTACTCATCGGCCTATTCTATCCGATCAACGCGGCACTCAACGCCAGTATCGACTGGGCGACCTTTGCCTCAGCCTTGATCGCGGCGGCCTACGGCTACTACCAAGCCCGCCGTACGCCAGCGGTCCGCCGCGTCGATATCCCTATCGCCAATCTCCCGCCCGCGCTAGTCGGACTGCGCATCGTTCAAATCAGCGATCTCCACATCGGCCCGACCATCAAGGCCCCTTTTGTCGAGCGCGTTGTCGCCCGCGTCAACGAACTGCAACCCGACCTAATCGCCTTCACCGGCGACCTCGCCGACGGGACCGTCGAACGACTCGCCACACACACAGCCGCTCTAGCCGAACTCACCGCGCCGCTTGGGGTCTATTTCTGCACTGGCAATCACGAATACTATTCAGGCGTGGAAAGCTGGACTGAGCAAGCGCGCCGCCTCGGCTTCGACGTCCTGATCAACGAGGTGCGCCAGATTGACTGCGGCGGTGGGCGGATCGCCTTGGCCGGCACGACCGACTTCAACGCCGGCGAGCTAGTGCCCGATCATGCCTCGGACCCGGCCAAGGCCCTTGCCGCGAGCGACGGAGCCGATGTGTGCATCCTGCTCGCGCACCAGCCGCGCAGTATAGAGGCCGCCAGCCAAGCCGACTGCCACCTGCAACTGTCGGGGCACACGCACGGCGGCCAGTTCGTGCCGTGGAAGTACGCCATTCCCCTGCAACAGCCCTATGTCGCGGGCCTGCACAAATTTCGCGACACTTGGATCTACGTCCACCGAGGCACCGGCTATTGGGGGCCGCCGCTGCGGCTCGGTGCCCCTTCCGAAATCGCGCTCCTCACCCTGAGTCGGGCCGCGTCCGCCCGAAGCCACAAAGAATCACCGTAGGGCTGAGGCTTTAGCCGTTCAGGGGGATAGGTATTGACTGCTGGACGGGGCCGGAGTGCCGGATGCGCTTTGGTCCGATCGCTTGACGAGGTATCGTCGCATCGCTATATCGGCTCCTGTAAAACGAGTTATTCAGCTCAAGCTCCTTAGGCCGACGCACTGGAAAATACGGTATGGCACTTTAATGCGGCGTGTAACTGGGTCGCTGACAAGGCGGTTGACTTTGAATAATGGAGAACTTATGAGCATTTGCTCGATCTTGGCGGCGCTACTCAGCCTGAGCGGGATGCTGCCAGCCATCGCCGCGAACACTTTACCCACCTCACTAGGAGGATACAGATGACCACCGCCCCGCCCGTTAAAGCACTAGACCAAGAGCAGATCAACCAATTCCGCAGCCGCGGCTTCATCTCCATTGGCAAACTGCTCGACGACGACCTCATTGCCGTGCTGCGCGACGAATACGACCGCCTCTTTGCCGCAGCGCGCCAAAACGGGCGCTTCCGCAACCTGTCCGTCAGCGACACCGACGATCTCGACGAAAAGAACAACGCCGACGAGCAGATGTTGCAGATTATGCAAATGTGCGAGCGCAGCATCCTCTTCCGGCACCTGCTCTACGACGCCCGCATCCTCGACATCGCCGAAGACCTCATCGGCCCGAATATCCAACTCTTTCACGACCAAGCCCTCTACAAACCCGCCCACCACGGCGGCCCGGTCTTTTGGCACCAAGACAACGCCTACTGGAAATGCCAGCCGGCCAACTTGGTTAGCTGTTGGATGACGCTTGACGACGTCGATGCGACCAACGGTGCCATGCACTTACTGCCCGGATCACACCTGACACCGGTCGGGCACGAGCGCTCGGAGCAAACCAATGCCTTGCTCGACTACGGCGACCAAGTCGATGCAGCCCAAGCCGCCGTCATAGACCTGCCGGCCGGCGGTGCGCTCTTCCACCACTGCCAAACCCTCCACTACACCCCGCCAAACCAAACTGATCGCCAGCGCCGCGCCTTTGTCATCCACTTCATGCCCCCTGGCACGCGCTCGGCGCACACCGGGCAATTCCTCGAGGTGTCTTTTGGCCGCCCCATGCTGCGGATGCGGGTCTGATCGCTTCGCCAGCAGCAAGGGCTTAACCACAAGGTTTTGTTGACTAAGACACAGGCACTCCCGAAGTTTAAGAGTGAGCTATCCAGCATACGCTATCGCGCTTTGGAGACTACGATGAACGTCATCGACACAGCCGACGATCTGATTCGGCTACTGAACGAAAACGACGAGTTCCGCCAAGCTGTCCGTCGCCACGTCCTGAGCGACGAACTAATTCAGTTGCCCGAGCGGCTTGCTAAGTTCGAAACTCACGTTGAGGGCTTTATTGGCGAGCAGCGGCAGTTCAATAAAGAGCAACAGCAGTTCAACAAAGAGCAACAGCAGTTCAATAAAGAGCAGCGGCAGTTCAATAAAGAGCAACAGCAGTTCAATAAAGAGCAACGGCAGTTCAATAAGAAAATGGAGAGTTCAATCGGGGGACTGCGAGACGGCCTCGCCCAGCAAGGAAAAATTCTCAGCCGACAAGGAGACGCCATCGGCGAACTGAAAGACGGCCTCGCCCAGCAAGGAAAAATTCTCAGCCGACAAGGAGACGCCATCGGCGAACTGCGAGACGGCCTCGCCCAGCAAGGAAAAATTCTCAGCCGACAAGGAGACGCCATCGGCGAACTGCGCGGTAAAGTAGCCCGTCAGGTAGTTGGTGTGCATTTTCTAGAAATCGCCGACGCTATGGGCTTCCAGTTCAAGGGGCTATTGACCAGGCGGGACCTCGGCCAACTGATTTTCCAACGCGAGACCGACATTCCGCTGGGCGACCGGAGCAGTTTCTTTCGCGCCGATCTGGTCATAGAAGTCGCGGACTCACAGGGTGCTATTCACTACATCGCTGTCGAGGCTTCCTACACCGCCGACCAACGCGATACGAGCCGTGCTCAGCGCAACGCCGCCCTACTCACTCAGCTCACGGGGCACCCGGCTCACGCCGCCATTGCCAGTGTCCGCAACGTCCACGAAATCCAGACCCTGATCGACAACGGCAAGGTGTACTGGTACGCTCTCCAACCCAACGATTTCACACCTGAGTAGTCCTACTACCCCGCACCCAGCAGTATTGATAATCGACATTCTTTGACGGCCTTCCAGCCGTTGGGCATATTACCGGTCCATGAACCCCATAGACCCCCAAGCCCTGTCGGCACTAGCCACTCTCCTCGGCCCGCGCCTGAACGCGACCTCTGAGGTACGTCGCGCCCACGCTACCGATACCTCGTATCATACGCCGCGATCTCCCGAAAGCGTCGAAGAAGTAGCTCAGATCGCCCAAATCTGCACCGCGTACCAAGTGTCAATCGTGCCCTTTGGCACCGGCACAGCCTAGACCACGGTCAACTCACTGCACTAGCAGAAGGGAAAGCAATGTCGCCTGAGAGAACGAACTTGACTTTTGCTGCTAGTAGCAACGATACGGAGGGAGTTGCAAAATGAAAATCACCAACGTCGAGTTCTTTCACCTCAATCCGCGCCTCTGCGACCGCTACCAAGGCGAAGAGGTCCGCTTCGCCGGCATCAACACCCAGACCGTCTTCCGCGTAACGCTCGACAACGGTGTCGTCGGCTACGGCGACGAGCGCGGCCACGCTTCGCTGTCCGAAGGGCAAATCGCGGGCATGATCGACCAGTCGCCGTTCAACTATGTCGCTGGCGCGCTCAGCACCGGCCTGATGGGCGCACTGTACGATGCTATGGGCAAGGCCATCGAAGAGCCAGCGTACAAACTGTTGGGCCAAAAGGTCCGCGACCGCGTACCAGTGGCAGCGTGGACCCGGCCGGCAGCCCCCGAGGATTTTGCCAGCGAAATCCAGCGCGCCGCCCAAGAGGGCTACACCATTTTCAAGATGCACTCGGCCGCACACCACGACGTGATTGAGCAGACGCGCGCCGCCCAAGAAGTCGCACCGACTGGCTTTAAGGTCCACTGGGACTTCAACCACAATCGGCCTGCTGCGGCCGTGCTCCGCATTGTCGATGAACTGGAAAATTTTCCAGTCGTCGGCTTCTTGGAAGATCCGCTCTACCCCTACGACATTGAAGGCTGGCGCTTATTGCGCTCCAAGACCTCGCTGCCGCTCTTAATGCACGTGCCGCAACTCGGCGGCGGCCCGGAGATTCAGCGGGATGTGGCCGACCTCTACATGATCGGCGAAATGGGCCTTGGCCACTCCATCCGTCGGGGTTTGGCGGCGGCCGCCGCCGGCCTATCTACCGTGGTCCAGCTCACCGGCGGCACCTTGTGCAAAGCCATGGCCATGCACTTGGGCGCAGTCATTCCCAACGTCTCGCATTCGACGAACTTAGACGACCAGTACGCCGAGGATGTGACCGGCGGCCGCCTCGAAGTCAGCGAGGGGAGTACGCCGGTGCCCGAGGGGCCGGGGCTGGGTGTGGAGGTCAATGAACAGATATTAGCCGAGCTCGCCGCCCGGCCCAAGAGCGAACTGCCGCGCCACGTCGGCGTCCTACACCTGCCCGGCGGCACCACGTACTACACCCCGAGCATTCCGGCGGTCGAGCGACTGACCGGCTTTGTCGAGGGCAATGTGCGCGGTGTGCAGAGCGAGGTCTGGAACGACGATGGGTCCGCGGAATTCGCACGGATTTACGAACAGGTGCAAAAACAAGGCAAACTCAAGGCTTAGAAAGGAACACTTCATGCTCGACCAACTCGCCTATCTCCGCCCGGCCCAGACCGGGCGCGCCTCGTCGTGGGACGAAACCGGCCGCAACAGCGACGCTTGGTGGATCGAACCGGGCGAGAGTGCAATCCTCGCCGACATCAAAGGCCCCGGCCGCATCACCCACCTGTGGCTGACCCAATCCAACCACTACCGAGAGTGCTTGCTCAAAATCACTTGGGACGACGCGGACCATCCCAGCGTAGTGTGCCCTTTGGGCGATTTCTTCGGCCTCGGCCACGGCATCGTCAACTCCTACCAGTCCCTGCTTTTTTCCGCCTCGACGCGCAGCAACAATGTTTTTAACACGGGCTGTGCTCTCAACGCGTACGCGCAAATGCCCTTCCGCCAGCGCGCCGTCGTCGAGTTGGTCAACGAGAGCAGCGAGCGGCATCGCCAGTACTTCTACGTCGATTACGAGACCGGCGACGTGCCAAGCGAGGCCGGATATTTCCACGCAGAATTCCGCCGCGAAAATCCCTTCGGCGGCTGGGGGTATGAGATTCGCGTCAACTCGCCGGAAGCCAACATCGTCAACAAGGAACAGACGGCTTGGGACAACAACTACGTCATCTTGGAGACCCAAGGCCGCGGCCACTACATCGGCTGCAACATCAGCGTCACCAACTTCCAGGGCACTTGGTGGGGCGAGGGCGACGACATGATCTGGGTCGATGGCTACAAGTGGCCCCCCGAATTGCACGGCACTGGCAGTGAAGATTACCTCAACCAAGCGTGGGGCATGCAGGACAACGCCTTCTTGCGCAACGGCTCCTCCATTCACGAAAACAACACCAACGGCTACCAAACCTCGTACGTCCACCACCTCGAAAACCCCGTTCACTTCCAGCGAGAAATCAAGGCCACCATCGAACACGGCCACGGCAATCACCTCTGCAACGAAATGAGCAGCGTCGCCTATTGGTACGCCGCCGAACCCACCCGCGTGGCCGAACCCCCGGCTGTCGCCCAGCGCCGGCCCGTCCTCCGCGACGACCAAGGCCAGTGGTTGGGCGATCGCGGGAATCAAATCACCAGTCGGCGAATTCGCCCCAACGCAGAAATGGAGCAGATGAAAACGCAATGGGCCGCCAAAGAATCATCCTAGCAGACGCCGTTCTTTTGCCTCTTGTAGCTCTAACTCCAAAGCAAGGACACTCAGGTTGCTAACAACCGCGGCCAAAGTTCAAATCGTCCTCGACGTACTCCAGCGGCTCTATCCCAATCCCGCGGTCCCGCTGAAACGTCGGGACCCCTACACGCATCTGATTGCCGTGTTGCTTTCGGCGCAGTGTACGGATGTGCGCGTAAACCAAGTAACGCCTACGCTATTTGCCCGCGCCGATCGCCCCGAGCGCATGGTCGAACTGGACGTGGCAGAAATCGAGCAGATCATTCGTCCTTGCGGACTAGCTCCGCGCAAGTCCAAGGCCATCTGGGAGCTGTCGCAAATCCTGCTCGCCGAACACGATGGCCAAGTTCCGCCCGATCTAACTGCACTCGAACGCCTGCCTGGAGTGGGGCACAAAA
Source organism: Candidatus Latescibacterota bacterium (assembly GCA_965116045.1). Taxonomy (GTDB): domain Bacteria; phylum Latescibacterota; class UBA2968; order UBA8231; family UBA8231. The sequence goes on from OZ220478.1 coordinate 2,173,624, forward strand.
CCGCGCAAGTCGTGCTCGCACAGAACTTCGGCGTGCCGACTTTTCCAGTAGATACCCACATCCATCGACTGATCTACCGCTGGGGGCTGTCCACCGGCAAAAGCGTCGAGCAGACCGAACGAGACTGCAAGCGCCTCTTCCCCCAAGAGCGCTGGAACGACCTGCACCTGCAAATCATCTACTTTGGCCGCGAGCACTGCCCAGCGCGCCGGCACCGGCCGGCCGAATGCCTGCTGTGCAGCAAGATCGGCCGCAAGAGCCTGTTCAAGTGAGCCGCCACCGCCAAGTCCGCCTGCCTCGTCCTTACGAACAAGGCCCTGTATCCCTCCACATTATTCCCTAATCCCAATGCCATTCGTTCTTTCGCTCCTCTTCGCCCTTTCGTCCTGCAGCCCTGAGCCGCGCCGAGCCGCCACCGTCACCCTCGAGTTCTGGACCATTGCTCTCGGCGACGCATTCGCCGACTACATCACGGGCATGATCGCCGAGTACGAGCAGGCGCATCCCGACGTAAAGGTCAAGTGGGTCGATGTCAGCGGCGGCGAAGTGGCCGAGAAATTCCTCGCCGCCTTGGTCGGCGACGCACCTCCAGATTTGGCCAACATCTACGACCTGCCCCGCTTCCTGCAATACGACATCCTCGTCAACATGGACGAAGCGGTCTCCCCGGCCGAAAAGGCCAAACGGCTCGAAAACTTCTGGCGCGGCGTTGGCTACTTCCAAGGCAGCAACTACGCCATTCCTTGGTACGCCGGCGTCACCATGCTCTGGTACAACAAGGATCTCTTCGCCCAAGCCGGCCTCGACCCCGAGCGCCCGCCGGCCACCGTCGACGAGATGTTCGCTATGGGCCGCCAAATCCGCGAGCGCACCGGCAAATACGGCGTCTCTTGGCGGCTGCATCCTTCGCTCGTAGCTCCACCTTGGGCACTGTTGCGCCTAGACGGGTTTTGGCCGCTATTCGCTCCCAACGCTCGCCGCACCCGCATCAACGCCCCCGAGGCCAAGGCCATCTTGCAGCAGTGGATCAACGCCTATCAGCGAGAAATCGTGCCGCCCGAAGCCATCGCCGCCGCCCACCGCGACGAGGTCAATTGGTTCATCGAGGGGCGTGCGGCCATGCTGCCCTTTTCCGGTGGCTGGATCACTCGCTACTTCGACGACTCCTTTGCCAAAAAGGCGGTGCCGGCCCCCATGCCGCGGGGCCGCCTCGGCCAAGTACCGGCCACCAGCCAAGTCTTGGTCGTGCCCAAAGCCTCGCCCCACGTAGAGCAAGCCGTTGACTTCGGGCTGTTTGTCACCAACGACGCCAACCAACTCGAGTTCTGCCGCCGCGTTGCCATCTTACCCTCGACCGTGGCCGCCGCCGCCGACCCCTACTTCCGCCGCCCACCCGCCACGCTGGCCGACGCTGCCAACCAGCTCTCCGCGGCCGACATCCCCCATTCCTTTGTCATGGCTCCGCCCGACGTCGAAAGCTGGAGCCGGATGGAGGACATCCTCCACGAGGAATTCGCCAAGGCATTGGCCGGCCAGCAAAGCGCGGACGCAGCGCTGAGCCGCATCGAATCCAAGTGGAACCACCTCTTGCGCTTCCATTGAGACCAAACCATGTCGCCAACCCAATCCAATTCGCAATGGACCATGTACAGACGCTGCACACCTTATCTTTTCGTCGCCCCGGGGCTGTTGCTCCTAGTCGTGTTCTTCGCCTATCCCTTGCTCGACACGCTCTATCTCAGCCTGCACCGCTACAACATCTTCTCGCCGCCCACCTTCGTCGGCTTCGACAACTTTCGCCGCGCTTGGGGCGACGAGCTGTTCTGGCGGGTCTTGGCCAATACTCTGCTCTACGCGATCCTCGTCGTGCCCGCGCTCGTCGTGCTCTCGTTTTTCATGGCGCTGCTGCTCGACAACTCGCTGCGGCTGATTAAGGTGTTTCGCACGCTGTACTACATTCCAGTCGTCACCTCCATCGTCGTCGCTGGCATCGTCTGGAAGTGGCTTTACAATGCCGATGGCCTGCTCAACGTCTTCCTCAAGGGGCTGGGCGTCAGCGGCCCGTCGTGGCTGGCCGATGTGCGCGGCGTCCCCGAAGCGTTCTTGGGCCTGCTGGGCGTGGAGAGCCAATCCGCGTGGTTGACCGAACCGGCGATTGCCCTGTTTGCCGTGGCCATGGTCACCGTGTGGAAGGCCGCGCCGTACTACATGATCATCTATCTGGCCGGCTTGCAGGGCATCCCCGCCCAGTTCAAAGAAGCCGCTCGCGTCGATGGAGCGGGTTGGTGGCAAGTCGTGCGCCACGTCATCATCCCAACGATCAAGCCCTACACACTCGTGGTCTCCATCATCGCCACCATCGCCGCCTTGCGCACCTTCGGCGAAGTGTACGTGATGACCGGCGGCGGCCCCTTCCACCGCACCAACCTATTGGCCTATTACATCTACACGCTCGGGTTCAAATACCTCGAAGTAGGGTACGCCGCGGCTGTCTCGCTGTGCTTGCTGGTCGTCATATTGATCTTTGCCCTGCTCAACTTTCGCATCGCTGGCCGAGGAGACTGAGATGGTCCAGCGCATTCTGCTCTACGCAATCCTGTGCGCGGTCGGCGCGGTCTTACTGGCCCCTTTCGCCTGGTTGCTATCTACCGCGCTCAAAGCCGAGTCAGCCGATCTGTTCGCCCATCCGCCGCAGTGGATTCCCGACCCCATCGTCTGGGGCAACTTCGCCAAGGCTTGGAATATCCTCCCGTTCGCGCGCTACCTCTTCAATACCTTCTACATCGCCATCGCCACGGTCCTACTCAATCTGACGTGCTGCTCGCTAGCTGGCTACGCCCTCGCCCGCATGAATTTCCGTGGACGCCAAGCCATTTTCTACTGCATCTTGGCCACGACCATGGTGCCGTTCCAAGTCCTCTTAATCCCGCTTTTCATAGTCACCTTGAAGCTCGGCCTCGTGGATTCGTACGCCGGCGTCATCCTGCCGGTGGCGGTCAACGCCTTTGGCATCTTCCTCCTGCGCCAAGCCTTCACCACCATTCCCACCGATCTCGAAGACGCCGCTCGCATCGACGGCTGCGGCCCGTGGACCATCTATGCGCGCATTATGATGCCCCTCGTCAAACCGGCCCTCGCCGCGCAGGCGGCGTTCACGTTCGTGGCCCAGTGGAACGACTTCCTGTGGCCGCTCGTGGTACTCAAAAGCCGCGAGCTGTACACCTTGCAATTGGGGCTGGCCAGCCTCCAAGGCGTCTTCGGCGTCAACTGGCGCTACATTTCAGCGGCTTCGATCATCGCCTTGGTGCCGACCGTGCTGTTCTTCCTCTTCACCCAGCGATTTTTTACGCAGGGGCTGACGGCTGGTGCGGTGAAGGAATAGTGGTTATTGACCACGTTCCGGCTGACATTTGTTCCGTATGCGGAGACGTGCTGTTAAGGCCAGACACGATTCGCAAGATCGAGGCCCTGCTTCAAGATAAGCACCAACCCGTAAGTACAGTGCCTCTATACGAGTTCGCGGGAAAAGCTCTGTTCCTATTCGGTTTCAATCAAAGTTCATCGGGAAAAACGCTTAATAAATGGCAGCGTCCTCCCTTTGACCACTGATTTGAAACGCTGCATTTAGAGAAGCCAACTATATGGACATCCAAGCGGTCCAACGCGCCATCGACGCACTGCCCCGACACCGCCTGACGCATTTGCCAACGCCCTTGCAGCACTGTCCGCGACTGTCGTCTGCACTTGGGGGGCCACAAATCTGGATCAAACGCGACGACCTGACCGGCCTCGCCTTTGGCGGCAACAAGTCTCGCTATCTCGAATTCACACTCGCCGAAGCCACGGCCCAAGGGTGCGATGCCGCCGTGCTGAGCGCGGTCGTCCAGTCCAATCACTGCCGCCAATTCGCCGCAGCCTGCGCCCAACTCGGCCTCAAGGGCGTCGTCGTCCTGCGCGAGGACGATTCCATCATGGGGCGCAAGTCGCCAGCCCAGGGCAACTACCTTTTAGACCAGCTATGCGGAGCGCGCATCCGCTTTGCTCGGCCCGAGCGCATCGGCGCAACCATCGCCGCGGAAATGGAGCGGCTCAAACAAGAAGGGTACAAGCCTTTCACCGGCCTGTCCGGCTTATTGTCGCGCGTTGCCTACATCCAATGCGCCTTGGAAATCGAAACCCAACTGTGCGCCGCTGGCATCCAAGCCGACGACGTGGTAATCGGGTCAGGCGGAACCAGCTTGGCCGGGCTAGTGGCTGGCTTTGCCCTCTTGAAGCGCTCGGCCCGCTTCCTCGGCACACCCCAGAGCAAGCTGAGCCAGCGCGAAGGAGTGTCTGAGCGCATCGCGCAATCTGCGGCGGAAGCCGCGGCCCACCTCGGCCTCGAATGCACACCCGACCCAGAGTACATCGCCGTGACCGACGAGTACGTCGGCCCGGGCTTTGGCCGTTTGGACCGCGCCACGCTCGACAGCATCCGCCTCCTCGCCCATAGCGAGGGCATCTTCGTCGATCCCACCTATTCGGGTAAGGGATTGGCCGGCCTAATCGCTCAGGTGCGCCAAGGGCGTTTCCGCGCCAGCGAAAACATCGTCTTCGTCCACACCGGTGGAACGCCGCTGCTGTTCGCCTATGGGGAAGCGCTGCTCGACTAGGGCCCCAACCCCAACGGCCCCACCAGCTCGTCCAGTGCGTCCGCTAGCGGCTGCGGGTCGGTGAGGTCGGCAATGACAGCCGCCAAAAAGGTCACGCCCCCGCGGCGAGCAAAATCCGCAATCTGCGCGTAGCTCAGCTTGGGCAGGTCGGTTAGCTGCTCGCCGACTAAGTGCGCGAGTCGCTGCTCCAAGATCGGCGGTCGGTCGGCGTACGGCATGTTCTTTAGCAGCAGGATTAGGTCGTTGCGCGCTAATACGCGCTCGCGGACTCCGTAGCCCAAGCGGCGACAATATCCGGCAAAATCGTCCAAGGCATCCGCACGCCCCCCGGCCAAACCCAGCGCATCCTCCCGCGCCAAGAGGCCCGTCATTATGGTCTGTGCAATTAGGTAGTGGCCCCGCACCGTGGGATGCAAATAATCAGTGATTAGCTCGTCGCCGATCAAACCAGCCGGTGCATGAGCGGCAAACGCCTGCTCCACGTCAATCAAGATCGCACCCGACTCAGCGGCCAAGGTGCGAATAGTATGGTTGAAGGGCGAGCAGGCCCGCAGGTGAATGCCGTCTAAATCGCGGGCGCGCACCAACGCGGTTAGCGCCGCCGCTGAATCCCCCGCCGCTTGATGCGCCAAGCCCGCGGCAAAATGCAGGGCCGCGTGCTGTGGATAATCCGCGAGTACCGCACCCGGCGGCGGGACCGGCCCTTGCGAGCGCAGGGGATAAAATCCGGCCAAATTGGAAACCAGCGTACAGAGCGCAACCGGCACCTCGCGCTCGCGCAGCACCTCGACTATCTCGGCCAAATTGCGCTGATAATGGGCCTCGGTCTGCCGGTGGGCCTCGTCCGCCAAGTAGATCTCGCGTTGCACCAAGTGAACGCCAAAAGATTCGGCGGGTGCGGCGGGACGCAGTGTCGCCGCAACGTAGTGCAGCAGACTATCGAGCAAGTAGTAGATCTTGGTCCGCTGCAGGAACATCTGCAACTCGATGAAGGTCCTGTGGCCACTCAAGCGCCCAAACGGAGTCGCGGCCCCGTACGGCCCCACGAACTCGTTGTGGCCGGCGTAGATCAAAACCAGATCCGGCTCGTGCTCAACCACCTCCGCGACAAATTCGCGCACGATGAAAGAATTGATCGCGGTGACGCCGCAGTTGACGACCTCAATCTCGCGCGCTGGATACGCATCGGCGAGCATCTGTTGCAAGAAGTTGGGAAACGAAGTAGAGGCCGGGTTGGGGAAGCCGAGCAGAGTCGAAGCTCCCAGCGCGAACACGCGAAACGCACGCACGTCTTTGTCGCCGGCAAAGCGATCTTGCCCAGGAGCCAAGCGCACGTACTGGCGCGGGAAAAAACGCCGTGCAGCCTGCGGGTTAATGCGGTAGGACGAACCGCTAGCCACAAAAAGAGCGTCATCCGGCCCCACGCCCACCAGCCACAAGCCCGCCTCAAAGAGCACGACCAACGACCAACCAACCAGCAGGGCAATAACCCGGCTTTTTGCTCTACTGGCCCTTTTTACTTTGTTTGTCGCCTTCATTGAACTGTCAAAAATCATGGCTGAAATCGACTCTTCTGACAAGGCACCGGCCGCCATTACGGGCCGGAGCATCCTCGTCGGTGCCGCCCTGAGCTTGGCCATTGCCATCGGCATTCCCTACGGCAGCATGGTCGTGCAAGGCTCGCGCCTCGGGCTGAGTTCGGCCACGCCAGCGGCGTTCTTTTTGCTATTCGTCCTGCTGCTGACGGTCCAAGTCGCCTTGGGACGCTGGGGTTTTCGGCGCGGCGAGTGGGTCGTCATCTTCGCCATGATGGCGGTGGCCACGGCTATTCCCACGCGCGGCGTAGTGGGAATGCTGCTGCCGATGATTACCGGCACCTTCTACTACGCCACTCCCGAAAACCAATGGGCCGCTCTAGTCCACCCGTTTCTCTCGGATTGGATGGTGGTGTACGATCCGGCCGCGGTAAAGGCATTTTACGAAGGCACCAAAGGCTCGGCCATCCCCTATGCCGTCTGGCTCAAGCCGCTCGGCCGCTGGTTTGTATTCTACGTGGCGTTTTACGCAACCATTATCGCGGCCATATCCATCTTGCGCCGCCAATGGGTTGACAACGAGCGACTCGTTTTTCCGCTGGCCCAAGTCCCGCTCGCCATGATCCAAGACGACGAGGGCAAGCAAAAAATCCTCAAACCCTTTTTTCGCAACCCCATCATGTGGTGCGGCTTGCTGTTGCCCTTCTTGTTTAACAGCACCAATGCCCTGCACCAATACTTTAACTTCGTCCCCTCCCTCGCCCTTCAGACCAGCGTCGAGCTTTTCAACCGCACGGCCTCGCTCAACATCCGCATCAACTTCCTGATGTTCGGTTTTGCGTACTTCATCAACTCCAATATCGCCTTCAGCCTGTGGTTTTTCTACCTACTCCACGTAATCCAAGAAAGCATCTTCAGTTACCTCGGCATCTTCAGTTCCGAGGAATTAGGGCCTTGGACCGGGTCTGGGCCAGTGGGCGCGATCATGGGCCATCAGATGATGGGTGCGCTCATCGTTTTGGTGTGCTACGGGCTGTGGACGGCGCGGCCCCACCTCAAAAACGTCCTGCGCAAGGCCCTGTGGGGCGACGACCGGATCGATGACTCGGCGGAGATTCTCTCCTATCGGGCCTCGTTTTGGCTCTTCGTCGTCGGCGTTAGCGCCATGGGCTTTTGGCTGTGGAAGAGCGGGATCCCGGCTTGGATCGTGCCCTTCTTCCTGTTCTCGTCCCTGGTCGTATTCATCGGCCTAGCGCGCGTCATCGCCGAGGCCGGCATGCCCACTGTAACCCCGGAAATGGTCCCAGCCGGCTTTGTCGTCTCTGGGGTTGGGGTCCCCGCGCTCGGCGCACCGGGCATGGTCGCCACGGGCTACTCTTTGGTCTGGGCGGGGGATCTGCTGGTCTTTATGACCGCGCCCCTCGCCAACAGCCTGCGCTTGGGCAGCGCGGTCAACGGCACCCGCCGCCTGCTCTTTTGGGCCATTGTCGCGGCCATGCTCATCAGCCTCGTAGCCTCCTGCTGGTTCATGCTCTACCTCGCGTACCGCGACGGCGCACTCAACCTGCATCCCCAGTACTTCACCGGCTTTGCCGCATATCCCTCGGACTTTGCCGCGCAAAAACTCGCCAACCCCACAGGACCGAGCCTCGCCGGGTGGCTGTGGACGGGTTTTGGCGCTCTGATCATGGGCGGCTTGATGACCGCCCGCCACTTCTTCGTATGGTGGCCTTTTCACCCACTCGGCTTTGCCGTGAGTACCGGCTGGGTAATGAATAGCATCTGGTTTTCGATCTTTCTCGCTTGGCTCATCAAGATCACCGTCCTCCAATACGGCGGCCCCCGCACGTATCTCCTCACCCGCCCCTTTTTTGTTGGAATTGTGCTCGGCCAGTTCGTCGCCGCCGGTCTGTGGCTGGTGGTGGATGGCTTCACCGGCATGGTTGGCAACCGAACACCGGTGTATTAAAAGGAAAAAGTCTATGCGCCCTCTGTATATCTTTGCTATCACTATCGCCCTCGCCGGCTGTTCTCAGGAAACGAACGCGCCCGTAGCGCGAGTTGATGACGTCCCCATCTCAGGAGCGAGCCTGCGGTCCTTTGTCGAAAAGCTACCCCCGGGCTTGCGCAACCCCGAAGGCGGCGATGCAGCGCGGCGGCAATACGTGCAATCGCTCATCGACCGCCAACTCATTCTCAAAGAGGCCCTCGTCCACGGGCTGGATACGCTGTACGCGGTAAAACGCGCCGTGGATGAGGCCGTAGACGCCCGGGTCATCGCCCTCTATCGGGCGCGCCACATAACCGCTCAAGTGCAAGTGCCCGAAGAGGATGTGCGGCGCGTCTTTACCGAACAAGGCTACCACCGCGAGCGCAAGCTCAACGCGATTTTGGTCCACACCCGCGCCGAAATCGCAGCCGCCGTGGCGGCCCTCGACACCGGGCAACCCTTTGCCGAAGTGGCCCGCGCCCACTCGCTCGACAAGCGTTCGGCCGAGCAGGGCGGCGAGTTGGGCTTTATTGGCCGCGAGGCCGCGCCCAGCCTGCACATCCCGGCCGAGGTCTTCAACACGCTGCCCTTGGGAAAAATATCCGCGCCTTTGCGCGCTGGCCGCAGTTGGCACATCGTCCGCTTCACCGAAGACCGCGACGCGCCCTATGAGCGCTACCGGCCCCTCATTGAGGAGCAGCTATTCAGCGAGCGTCTAGCCCAAGTTGAGGCCGAGCACTTTGAAGCACTCCGCGCAGAGGCGAGTGCGGCCCTCGACCGCGACGGGCTGCAACTCATGCTCAGCGCGGTTCAGCGCGAAGACTCCGCACTGCTCGACACCTGCACGGCCCCGCTCTACACCTTTGCCGAGGGGCAGGCCACGGTCGCCGCAGCTTATAAGGCCCTGCGGCGGCTCAATGCCCAGCGCAGCCTCAGAGACAGTACGCGCGCCCACACCGCGTTAGACAGGTTGGTGCTGCGGCCCCTCCTCCAGCGCCGCGCCGCCCGCGAACAGGGCCTTTACGACGCCCCGGAAGTCCAACGGTTGGCCAAGAGGGCCTACCAAGACGCCCTGCTCAACGCCGTGCGCGAGCGCTTCGCAGCCGTCGAATTGCTCTCCGACGCCGAAGTGTGGTCCTACTACGACAGCCATCCCGACATGTTTTATCACGAAGAGTCCGTCGAGGTCGAAGAGCTGCTCGCGTCCAGCCCAGCCGAAGCCCAGTGGCTCGGCGATCAACTCGCGGCCGGTGCGAGTTTTGCCGAGCTCGCCGACCGCAGCGTACGCGCCCAAGCCGTCCAGTCGCAAGCGCGTTTTCACTTTCATCCGCGCGACGAAAAGCTCTATCCGCGCCTCGTCCCGGCCATCTATGCAGCGGAACCCGGCCAACTCGTCGGGCCAATTCGGGTGCGCGACGGGTACTCCATTTTCCGCGTCCAAGGACGCAACCCCGGCCGGGTCGAGCCGTACGATCAGGTCCAGCGCCGCGCTCGCGCTCTGTTGCGCCGCGAGCGGGAAAACGCGGCCTTCACCCGCTTCGTCCAAGACCTGCGCCAGCGCTATCAGAGCCGAGTCGCCATCGACGAGCACGCCCTCGAGACCGCCCTACCCGATTCGCTGGTCCAAGGCACCTGAGCGATGACCGCGCGCCTGTTGCTGATTTTGGGCGCAATTGCCTGCGCCGACCAACCCGACCCGCAAGACGCAGCTCGCCCCGCAGAAGCCCGCCGCTTGCTCCAGCGCGGTGCGCTCTTCTTGCAACAGGACCGGCCCGCCCGCGCCCTAGCAGAACTCAGCCGCGCCGCCGCACTCGATTCCGCGTCGAGCACGGTCCATTTGCAAAAGGGCCTAGCCCACGCGCGGCTCAACCAACCCGCTGCTGCCATCGCGGCCTTCAAACGCGCCTTAGCCCTCGCGCCCGACCAGCCCCGCGCACACTTTGCCCTCGCCGCCGTGCTGCGCGACCAGTACCGCTATCTAGAGGCCGCAACCCATCTGGAGCAGGCCATCGTCCTCGCACCCGAGCGCGCCAAATACCACTTCTACCTAGGCGAAGTGCGCCGGGCCATCGGCGATTTTGCTGGCGCACTCACCGCCTTCAAACGCACCATCGAACTCGCGCCCGACCACCTTGAAGCTCGCTATTACCACAGCGACCTGCTCGTGCGCAATCAGCAATTGTCTCAGGCGCGCACGGGTTTTGCCGACCTGCTCAGCCGCGATCCCAACCACGTCCAAGGCGGCCTCGGGTTGGGCGGCTTACTCATCCGCCTCGGAGAACCCGCATCGGCCATTCCCGTGCTCCAGCGCGTCGCCGCCGCCGACCCGCACAACCCCGCTCCCCACTACTTATTGGCCCAGGCCTACGCCGAGTGCGACCGCCCCGCCGACGCCCGCCGCGCACAGGGCCACTTCCAGCAGTTAAGCGCGGCCGAGCGCCATCTCAATCAAGGCAACATTTACATTCGCCAAGGCGCGTGGGACAAGGCCATCGACTCCCTAAAACGCGCCCTCGCCAGCGACTCTACTTCGGTGGAAATTCGCCTGCGCCTCGCCACCGTGTACGCACAGCAAAAGCGTTTCGCCGACGCCCGCGCCGCGCTAGAGCAAGTCCTCGCCCGCAATCCCGACCACCGCGACGCCTACATCATGCTGGGCGACCTGTACTTGCACGAGGGAAGGTCCAAAGAAGCGGCCACGCACTTTGTTCGCTCTTTGGCGCTTGATCCCGACTCCTTTGCCGGCTCCTATGGCCTAGGCCGCGCGCGTTTCAAAGGCGGCGACTTTGTCGGGGCCGTCGCTGCGTTACGCCAAGCCCTCGCCCGCAATCCCGACCACCGCGACGCCCACTACGCCCTCGGGCTAGCCTACGTCCGCCAAGCCAACTACCGCGATGCCCACACCCATTTCGCCCGCAGCATTGCCCTCGACCCAAACCACGCGGAATCGCACTACGGGCTGGCGCTAATCCTCATGCAGCAAGGACAGCGCGAACAAGCGCGGCAAGCCCTGCAAAAGGTGCTCGCCCTCGCCCCAGATCACCAACGCGCCCGGGCCAAGCTAAGCGGGCTGGACCAAGGGCCGTGAGCCGCTATTTTCGCGCCCTGTGCCTCGCCAGCCTTTGCCTCGGCTGCCAAGCTCGGCCCGAGGCCGAAAGCGACCGCGTCTATGCCGAGGCTCTGAACCTACTGCACCAAGGGCGGTTCTCCGAGTCCGAGGCCCTCTTCCGGCGCGTCGTCAGCTTGGCACCCGACAGCACAATTGCCCAGATCCGCCTTGGCGAAGCCCTACTCCGCCAAGGCCGCTGGCAGAGCGCGAGCCGCCTGCTCGACGAATTGCCGACGCCAGTGCGCCAGCGGCCAGCAGCCCGTCTGCTCGAAGCGCGTCTCCTCGCCTTTGGCGGTTTTGCCCGCGAGGCCGAACTCGCCGTTGATGAGCTCCTCGACCAATACCCCAACTCGCTCGACGGTCGTCTGCTGCTGGCCGAGCTGTATTTGCAGGCCGCCGCCACCATGAACCTCGAGCGGGCCACGGCCCTGTGCAGCGAAGCACTATCCACCCAACCCCAGCGACGCGACGCGCATTACCTGTTGCTCCAAGCCATGCTGCGCCTCGGCCGCTTTCCCGCCGCCTTGGAACGCAGCCGCTCGTTGCTCAACGCCTATCCAGACGATGGCCACGCCTATCTCTTGGCGGGCACGGCGGCTTTCTGGGCGGGGGACGACCGCGCCCGGCCTTGGCTCGAAAAAGCGGTCGATTTGCTGGAATCCATAGATCGCCTAGAGGCCCTGTGGCTGCTCAAACTGACGCACGAGCGGCAGGGCGAAGATGCACCAGCACTGCTACCGCGCTATCGCTTCCCCCTGCACGCCTCAGGGGCCGCCGCGACCGATCGGCGCTTTGTCGATGTGGCCGGGCGCGTCGGCGTGGCCAAGAAAGATCGCGGGCGCGGCAGTGCTTGGCTCGACTTTGACGGCGACGGCGATTTTGATCTCTTCAGCGTTGGCATCCAAGTCGAACATGCGCTCTACCGCAACGACGGCGGCCAATTTCGCGATGTCGCCCAAGCGACCGGATTAGCCGACGCCCGCGGCGGTTGGGCGGCGATGAGCGCGGACTTTGACAACGACGGCGACGACGATCTCTTTGTCAGCCGCGACGCCTGGGAGGGCCGCGCACCCAATTCACTGTACAGAAACGACTCGGGCGCATTCATCGACCGCGGGCGAGCCGCCGGCATGGCCGACTCCAGCGATAGCTTTACGGCCGCTTGGCTCGACTTCGACGGCGACGGATACCTCGATTTGTACGTGGCCAACGGCGTCACAGGTAGCGGTGCGCCAAACGCCCTCCTGCACAACCAGCAAAACGGCGCGTTTCTCGATGTAGCTACCGCCGCCGCAGTCGCCGACTCGGGCCAGACCATCGGCACGGCCGCTGGCGACTTCGACGGCGATGGCCGGCCCGACTTGTACGCGGTCAACATCGGCCAGTTCAACCGCCTCTATCGCAACCTTGGCGATGGCACCTTTGCCGATGTGGCCGAGCGTGCTGGCGTCCTTTTTCCAGTGGAAGGCGGGTATGTGGCGTTCTTTTTTGACCTTGACAACGACGGTCATCTCGACCTATTTGCTTCAACTATGAGCGCCTTTCCCGATGTCCTCAACAGCATGGTCACCGGTGAGGCCATTGAGCCGAATCGGCCCTTTCTCTATCGCAACCTCGGCGACGGCACCTTTGCCGACATCGCGGCCACAGCCGGCCTCAAGCGCTCTTTCGGCAGTATGGGCGCGGGCCTTGGCGATCTAGACAACGACGGTTTCGTCGATATCTATCTGGCCAACGGCGGCCCGCAAATGGCCCGCCTCGAACCCAACGCACTCTATCGCAACCTCGGCGACGGCACTTTTGCCGACATCACGGCCACGGCCGGCACCGGCAGCCTCGGCAAGGGCCACGGGGCGACCTTCGCCGACTTCGATCGAGACGGCGACTTGGATCTCTACGCCGGCTTGGGCGGCCACTACGACGCCGACACGTGGGCCAACGCGCTCTATCGCAACGACGGCCCGACGCAGCACTACCTATCCATCGAGCTCGTGGGCACGCTGGCCAATCGCAGCGCCATCGGTGCGCGGGTCGCCGCCTTTGCCGCGGGCCGCGCCATTCGCGCCCAGCGGCAAAGCGGCTTTGGCTTCGGCAGCAGCAACGAGCCACTCCTGCATCTCGGGCTCGGATCGGCCACCCGCGTCGATAGCCTCCACGTGCTCTGGCCCGGCCAGCCCCCACAGCGCTTCTTTGACCTGCCCGTCAATTGCCGCATCCGCATCGCCCAACGCGAGGTACACTACCAGATTCTCAGGAGGCCACCATGAGGCTCTTAGCGTTTCTCGTCATCTGCACGGCACCGCTAGTCCCAGCCGATGCCCAAAAGGGACACCGCGTCACCAGTCGTTCCGTAGTGGTCAACACGACTGCACACTGGCAGAATTGGCAGCTACCTACCCACGCTGTGCAGGTGTCGCCAGACGGCACAGTTGAGCCGCACTTTTTCCGCGAACACTTCAACTTGATTGACGATCTAACGACCTACACCCGGCCCATCGTCGATCTGCGTCGCCGCCGCAACCAGACCGCCATCCTCAATATCGATAGTACCCAGACCCGCGACGTGAAAGGCGAGATCATCCTCGATCGCAAGGGCAATCCCGTCTACTCCTATTTCTTGCGCCCGGGCATCAGTCGCGTCGGCTCGAATGCGCCCGCGGCCGCCAATATCCTCGACGACGATCCCACCACCTTCTGGGAGCCCGACCCCCAGGCACCGCTCGACGACTGGTGGATCGAAATAGACTTAGGTCGCGTCGTGGCGGTCGATTCTCTCGTCATCCACTTCGTCGAAGAAGCGCTAGGCGATCCCTTTTTTCAGTTCCGCGTTCTCGCCGCGCCCGACCAAGAGCCAGTGCAGGAAAACGCCGACAAAATTACCTTTGAACGAGTCGCCAGCACCAAGGGGCCCAACCGCGACCAGCGCACCTTCCGCATCGGCCTCGCCCAGCTCGACGCCGACCCGGACTGGCAGGGCAAAATGGTGCAGACCATTCGCATCGTGGTCAGCGATACGCGCGGCGAGCGCGGCGAGCGCATCAGCGAAGAGCAATGGCAGGCCCTGCCAGCCAACGAGCGCGGTGCGATCGTCTATTTCATCCGCGACGAACAGGGCTTTGAAGAGCCAGTCGAGCAAGCGATCTATGAAAGCCTCGCCCCCCAGCGCCAAGGCCGCTTGGATTACTACCGGCGCGAGCGGCCGCGGCTGGCCGGAATCGAGGTGTACGGATTTGGCGACAACATCAGCAGTGGCTTGGTAGCCGGCGGTGGCCGACTCGACCTGACCGGCGACGGCTTTTTGCCGGGGCCAGCTTTTGACGCGGATTTCAACACCAACTTCCTACACCTCGTTTGGTCTCCGACCATCGACCGCGGCGTGCTTACCGTTGACATGGGCGCGTCGTTTTGGCTCGACGCCATGCGCATTTCCTCAACCCAGCCCGAGCCCTTTATCGACGGTTACTTGATTCGCGGCTCCGATGGCTCGCGCGATACCCGCGGCAAGATCAAGTGGGCGCGCCTCAGCCCCCGTTCCCGCGAGGACAATAGCTCCGACCGCTTTCAGCACATCATCGACACCTATACTTCTAGTCCCAAGCTCCGCTTCCTCGAAATAAGCATCATCTCGGCGGACCCGCGCCGCCGAGGGGGGTACAACACCGGGCCGACCATTGCCGAGTACCAGCTTTTTTCTACCGGCTACCCAGCGCAAGTAGAGCTGACTTCCGATTTGATTGCGCTGCCTGGAGCGCGCAACTTCGGGGCCATTACTTGGGAGGCCGAGACGCCCCCAGGCACGACCGTCGCAATCCGCACCCGCACCGGCGATTTGCTCGGCAAGGTCATTCGCTACTTCGACAAGACGGGCAACGAAATCGCCTATGACGCTTGGAAAAATCTCTTGGGCAGTTTCAAGGGGCCAGCCGACACTACCTTAGTGCCCACCAGCGGTTGGAGCCCTTGGAGCCGCGCCTACCAGCAGCCCGGCGACATCGTCACTTCCCCCGGCCTGCGCAAATTCATGCAGTTCCAAGTCGAGATGATTACTACCGACCGCGAGGCCGCAGCCTCGATCCGTGCGCTTGCGGTCGAACTGCTCAATCCCGTAGCCGAGCGCATCGCGGCCGAACTGTGGCCGGCCTCGGTGGAAGCCTCCGGCGTGCGGGAGACCTTTGACGTTTTCGCTCAGCCCTACTTCATCGAGTCGCCGGCGGCCTCGCGCAGCACTGGTTTCAATGAGATCCTACTGACCATGCCGGCCGCGGAAAGCCTCGAACTCTTGGAGTTGGGCATTGGTAGTGCAGACGACGAAAAGGTCTTTCGCCTTGGGGCCGAGCGCGGTGTGCTCACGGCTGACGACCAGGCGCAAGTCGCGATTTTGGCCAATGGCGGGGACTCCATCAGGGTGCGCCTAGACGATCTGCTCAACATCCTCCCTGCGGCCAGCCGCACGTACAACCGCATTACCCTTGAGGACGAAGAAGTCCCCGTGACCCAAGACGGCCTGCCGCTTACGGCCGCAGCGTACGGTACGCTCGACGAAGATGAACGAGGGGCCATCCGCTATTTCCGCCGCAACGGCGATCAGCTCAGCGAGATCGACCAAACCAGTTACCGCGACTTGCCCAGCGAGGAGCAAGGCCCCGTCCGCTACTTCCGCATTCTGCGCGGCGACGGCGCTCAGTTTCCGTTTGACGCACGCGGCGACTCGCTCGACTCAGGCGCGTACAATCGCCTCTCCGCGGGCCAGCGCGGCGTTGTTACCGGGCCGGGCCAGCGCTTCCGCTTGCGCCTTTCAGCCCCGGTCTTTCTCAACGGCACGACCCTGCGCCTGTTCGTGCGCCATGCCGCAAACACCGACGCCGAAGCGGCGTGGCAGGCCGTTGAAGCGGGCAATGCCGACGAAGGCGTCGCCAGCAACACCTTGTCGATCAATGTCCCCATTGACAGCGACCTCGTCCATGGTCTCGCAGTCGGTCCTAACCCCTTTACCCCCAATGGCGATGGGATCAATGACGCGGCTGAAATCTCGCTGGAGATCTTCAAGCTCACCTCCAGCCGCCGCCTCCAAGTGCGGATTTACGCGCTCGATGGGCGACAGGTTTGGCAGCGCGAGGAGATGGTGCTAAGCGGTCACACCACCGTGCGCTGGTCCGGCGTTGATGACCGCGGCCACCCAGTGCAACCCGGGCTGTATCTGTGCCAGGTCCAGCTCGACGCCGACGCCACAACACAGCCGACGACCCAAGCGCGGGTTATCGCCGTGGCCTACTAGGCGACCCATAGTGCTATTATCCTAATAGACTGAGCTCGGTGCTGGATATTTTGACGAATTCGTTTGTCGCACCTAAAGGCACAGTGAAGTTATCAGGTTGCAATCTACGCCAAGCTACCAGCAGGCTGAATGGGGTCGTGCCCAGCCTTGAACGCAGCCTTTGTGCGGCTGCCTCATGTTATTGCAAGGAGTTACGTATAATACCCTAATCTCGCTGTATTAGTGCTCGGTCAGTTTGAAATTTCTCGATTAAAATTTTCATACAAATGCGTATTTTTCGCTCAGTAAGTAAATGTCTAGGGCGGTTACCTGAACCAATTGTTTTGGGTACAAAAAATCATATGACACCGGACAGCGGTTCGCTTAGACATTACTTAGCAAGCAATCCGAGGATGCCGCGAGCGTTGCTCGGAATGGGTTAGTTATTGATGGAACGCACGGAGCAGATTATCATTGACCACCATGTGCATCCACTGAGGAGGGATTGCAGGTGAACCGGAAATGGATATTCTGGACGGCAATAGCCATCCTGTGGCTCGGCAGTGCTGCTGCCAACGCCCAGGAATACGGCGCACGCATCGGCACCGTCAAAAGGGGTGGGGTGGTTTCCTTTGAGCCGCAGGGGGCCGGCGTCCTGTTCGGTGCCCTCGACCCGGCCAAGCGCCGGTGGTACGTGCCGCAGGAGCTTTTTAACGAATACCAGTGGCGGCAGTGGGAATACTCCAACTACGCCCGCGATCACTACCAGCGCTACGTCAGCGCCATCCGCGAGGGCGATTACTACTACGACCTCTACGGCAACCTCATCACCCGCGGCTGGCTGGTTTTCAACAACGCGCAGACCCAGCCTCGACAGTTTGGCTCCTCGGTGCTGAAATCCAGAAATTTCGAGGGATGGTTTAGCGGCTTGGTTATCTCGGCCGACTCCAAGGGCCAACACCACTATGCCCTGACGGCCGGGACCAAGCTCCGCTCGACCCTGACGCCGATGACCTTCTCCAAGCCGCGCTGGGACGGCATTCAATTCGACTACGCAGCCGACAAATACCAAGGCACTCTAATCTACTCGCGCCTCAGCCGCCCTGGCGGCACGTCAACCAACGATCAAGAGAGCTTAGTCACCAACGCCACATCCATGTTCGGCAGCCGCGCCACTGTGCAGGTGGGTGATTTCGCCACCATGGGGCTGACCATGGTCAACGCCCACCAGTCCAACACGCTCATTGACGGCTTTACCGGCAACCCCTTCACCGGTGAGCTATCGGTTGATCAGAACCAGACCGTTTCGATCATCGAGATCGTTTTGCGCGACGACAGCCCCGAGGACGGCAGCGGCGGCGCGGCCTTCTTCAGTGCCGGTTCGGACATCGTCATCACCTATCTCGACGGCACCCAAGACAACGGCAAGGCCATCCGCTTTGAGCCGATCATCGAGGGGGGCCTCGTGGGGGAGGGCTTCCTCTCGGCCGATGGCGCCGAGGAGATCCGCCTGCGCTACGACTTTGACAGCCCGGCCTTCGTCAACCGCGCCTCGGGCACCAAAGAAGAAATCAAAAAGGTCGAGTTCCGCCTCGTGCTGGGCAATGACTATCAGGTCTGGATCACCTCTGATAGCCAACTCAACGCCGGCGGCGAATCCGTCCTCCTGCTCGTCGCCCAAGCCGAGGGCAACGTCCAAGACAACACCAATTTGCAGATCGTTAGTTTTGACTACGGCCTGCCGACCTCCACCCAAATTTGGGGAGCAACCATAGAGTTGCAAAAGGTCCTCGGTTTCGACTTCTACGGCGAGTACGACCTCAGCTACAGCTACACCAAATATCCCAATGTAGTCGCCAAGACCCACACCACTTTTTCCGGCATTCGCGGTGACCGCGCCGCGGCCGCGTGGATGATGAACCTCTCGCGCGTCGCGTTTCCCTTCTTCTTCTTTGGCGAGGCATACAGCATGGACCCTCGCTACTCCACTCGCACGTTCACCGCCCAAGGCGATGGTTTTATCGACTACGAGGACGAACGCATCCACGTCGTCGAGTTGGTCGAGGACAACGACGACCAAGACGAATTTCCCGACACCGTGCGCAAGGACTGGCAGACCGGCGACCCGAGCGTCTTCCCCGGTTGGGACGAGAACAACGACTTCATCTCGGATTTCAACCAGAACGACAACCGCTTCTTGAGCAATCTCATCCCCGACTACGAGGAGCCGTTCCTGCGCCACAACGTCGATCGGCCCGAATTCCTCTTCGGCATCGACCTGAACAACAACCTGTGGGTCGATCGCTTTGAAAACGACGAACTGCCCGACTACCCCTACAAGAAAGATCATCGCGGGTACAACGCCTACGGCGGCGTCCATTTCACCCCGGAGCTACGGCTGATGGTCGGCGTCTTGCGCGAGGATCTCATTTCTTCCAACCAAAAAAACCACGCTAATTACGTCCTACTGACCCTCGACCGCGACACCCCTACTTGGGGTCGCTTCCGCGTCTTTGAGATGCTCAAATCCACTACCGACGACATTCCCGACGATCTCTTGCAGTGGCTCCCCAACGCCAATATCCGCACCGGCGAACCGACCAAAGTCGAGGATCCGCTCATCGCTCGCGACGCTTGGATCAACAGCCTATGGATCGGCCACGACTACAAGCTGGGCGGCCTGCTGACGACCAATTACCTCAAATACGACTTGTATCACCAGCGGCTCAATGCCAATGAGCGCACGCTGTTGGGCCTGCGCGAGCGCGACTTTTTCTTCGGCCTAATCAACAAAATCAGCTACCGCTTCGACTTTGGGCACCTGTGGCTGGAGCCGCGCTGGAAAAGCGAGTACCGCCGCCAGAGCCGCGACCTGATCTCGGCCGACGAGCGCACCGAACTGGCCGAGATCGGCGGCTTCATCCTCGGCTTTCCCCTGCTCAGCCACACGACCCTGCTGAGCGGGCTGGAGTTGACCTTCCTCAACGACCTGAAGCGCGACTCCAACGACTTCAATGGCCTAGTCTGGGCCTTGCAGTTGGCCAATATCTCCGATTATCTCGGCTACAAGGTCACGACCCATGCGGGCATGAAAATCGACCGCCGCCAGCCTCGGGGCGAGGATGCGGTGATTATTAATCAGGTCTTTATTTCGATCTACGCGGGCTTGCAATAAGCGCGTAGGGCCCATGACTAGACGCTGGATGTTCATGGGGGTTGTGGCCGTCTTCGCGCTCGCCCTCTCAGCGCGCCTGTACTACCTTCAAGAAATACGCACCGACCCGATTTTCACCGCACCCGTCGTCGATGCTCGCACTTATGTCGAGGAAGCGCGTTACTTCAGCGAAGTCTCCTTTGCGGGTCGGGACGCGCCCTTCTGGCAACCGCCGCTCTACCCCGTGCTGCTCGGCGTCCTCTTTGCCGTCGCCGGGGACGATCTCTACCTACCGCGACTCATCCAAGCCGTCATCGGCGCACTCGTCTGCGTCTTCATCTGCCTGTTGGGGTATCGGGTTTTTGGCGCGGCAGTCGGGCTAGGCGCGGGTTTTGCCGCGGCATTGTACGGTCCCTTCATCTACTTTGGCGGCGAATTACTGCCAACTTTGCTGGCCTGTTGCCTCAACTTGCTCGTGCTGCTGCTCGCGGTCGGCGCGGGCGGTTGGACGCGCTGGCTGGCAGCCGGCGTACTGCTGGGCCTGTCCGCGCTCGCCGTAGCCAACGTGCTGCTTTTCGCTCCCGTGCTGTTGGGCTATCTCTACTGGCGACAGCGGCGGCTCCGCCCGCCTGCTTTGCTACTCTTAGGCTGTGCGCTGGTCATCGCGCCGGTCGCGTATCGCAACTGGGCGGTCGGTGGCGATAGCGTGCTCATCTCACACAACGCGGGCATCAACTTTTACATCGGCAACAACGCCGACTACGAACAAACGACCCGCATCCGTCCGGGGCGGGCTTGGGCCGAACTGGTGGAAATGCCTGAGCACCGCGCCGGCATTGAGCAACCTTCGGCCAAGTCGCGTTATTTTTTTGCCCAATCTTGGCAATACATAACTTCCGAGCCGCTCGATTTCTTGGGCTTACTGGCGCACAAGAGCTACCTATTTCTGCACGGCGCTGAAATCCCGCGCAATCGCGACCTCTACTTTGCCCGCAACAACTCGGCGCTTTTGTCGATCCTACTGTGGAAAAAGGGACTGGCGTTTCCCTTCGGCTTGGTCGCCCCGTTGGCACTCTTGGGGCTTTTCGCCGTTCTGCGTACCTCCGAGTCTCCCGAGGGGCGCTTGCTGGCACTCTTTGTCGCTTGCTACGCATTTTCCGTGGTGCTGTTTTTCGTCACCGGGCGCTATCGTCTGCCGACCGTGCCCATGCTGTTGCTGTTTGCGGCTTGTGGGGTGCGCGTCCTGTGGCAGCGGCCTTGGCCCGCGCTCGCTGCCGTTGCCGCGCTCTTGATCTTTTGCAATGTAGCCACGGGCGCGATGGACCGAGCGGGCGATGCCCACGAGCACTACTATCTCGGCTACGCCTACGAGAAACGGGACATGCCGGCCCACGCCGCCCGCCACTACCGCCACGCCATTGCGCACGACCCTACCTTCGCCGAACCACTCCTCGCACTCGCGGCGCTCCACGGCGAGGCCGAGCGCTACGGCAAGGCCCTTGAACTCTACCGGCGCTACCTTGAGACGCAACCCCACGACGCGGATGTGCGCTTTCTCTTAGGCCACACCGCACTGCTCGCTCGGCGCTACGACGCGGCCGCGGCCGCGTACTCCGAGGTTGCAGCGGCGCGGCCCAACTGGGCAGCCGCACACGGGGGCCTCGGCTACGCCCTCCTGATGGCAGACCAACCCCAACGCGCCGCCCAAGCGTATAGCCGGACGCTCGAACTGAATCCCGACTCAACTCTCGTGCGCTATCAACTAGCCCGCCTGTACGCGGCGCAGGGACAAAACCGCAAGGCCATTGCCGAATTTGAGCAACTCGTGCTGCGCGAGCCGCACGCGCCCGAATACCCAACCCGCCTCGCCGACTTGCTCATCCAACTCGAACAAGGAACAGGCATGGCCCTCGAGCAGACGGACCGGCTAGTGGAGGCCGAGAACCTTTTGCGCCGCGCCATTGCGCTTGATGCCAAAGCCGCGCATCCGCATTGGAGCTTGGGTATGCTCTACGCCCGCCAAGGGCGCTATGCAGAAGCTGTGCCCCTGTTTGAGCATCTGCTCCAGATCGCTCCACGCGACTATCAGGCGCACCTATTCCTCGGGCATCTCTACCAACGCACCGGACGCCAAACCGACGCGGCCGCCCAATTCGCGGCCTTTAGCCGCAGCCGGCGCGCCTATCGCATGGAAAAGGTGGCGCGCCGGGAAATGGAAGCCCAAATCGAACAAATTTTCGGCGGTTGATTTGCAGAAAGCGACTTATCTGTGCCCATCGCGAGGCAGTGGTACGGACTGTCTCGGTACGCTTACAGCACGGCGAATGCACTCTTGTGATTGGATTTCGGCCCTGTCCACGACTGCTCAGTACACCACCGCCACCACGCGACTCTGCTCGGCGTCGCCCGAATCCCCGGCGACAAAGACGCGGGCCACGTATAGGCCAGGAGAAACTAGCTGACCTTGGTCGTCGCGGCCGTCCCACACCTTGTCTGTGTAGCGGCCATTGGCCTCTTCACCGGCGAAGAGGACGCGGACGCGCTGGCCGCTCAAGTCGTAAAGCGCGACCTCGACCGGCCTCGGGGCGCTCAACGCCAGCAGGTTGTAGTGGATGGTCGCCTCGTCGTTGATGCCGTCGCCGTTGGGGGTAAAAGGGGTGGGCGCAGCCTGCACTTGGCCCAAGAGTTGCCCTTCGGCCAATACGGACGGGCTGAGTACCGTGGTACCGGAAAAGGCGTCCTCGTCCCCGATGCCCAAAAAGGCCACATTGCCTGGGTCGATGACTTGAGCGGCACCCGGCTCGGTCGCAAGCCGCGCCGACGCGGTGAAGTTGGTGCTGTACGTCAGGACGTTGGTTTGGAAGCGAATTTGCACCTGCGTCTGGTCGTCGGTCACTACGGGGAAGCGCACGGCAAAGTGGTCGTCGGCAACCTCGGCAATGGCGAACTCCTCGCTGGCCGCGTCGAGGCTGTCGAATGGGTGCTCGGCCACGACCGCGCCAGCACTATCAATAATCTGCACCGCGTCGATACTCGACACGCGCGTCGGCGTGTCGATCTCAATGGTGTCGAAGCCGCGCAAGCCATCCGTGCCCATAGCGGCGCGTACGGCAAAGGTAAAGGGCACTTCCTCAGATACCTGTACCTCGCGTGGAAAAACCTCGCCGACCAAGGCGTCGGCAAACGGCGGCGTCAACAAGTCAAAGCTCAGCGACTTGATCACTCGCACGGCCTCTAGGTCGCTGCTATTAAAAACCACCTCAAACTGCATGTAGCGGCGCGGGCTAGGCGAGACAATGGGCAAGCCCGGGCCGTTAGCTGCGTCTGCCGGATAAGGCGTACTGAAGGGACTCCAATTGATCAAGTCGTCGGTCACGGCCCCGGCCATCCACTCGCGGCCCGCGGCGTCGGTAATGGGCGTCTGACCGGCCCGTTGGGGAAATTTGCGATACTCGGCTAGGCCCATCTCCTCGCCGGGGTTTTCCAGCGAAAAAGGAATGTCCTCGGCGTCTTGCTTGCCGCGCAGCCGGCGGGTGTACACAAAGGGCGAGATGTCCGTGCCGGTGCGCGTGCGGATCTGCACACCGGAGAAGCGCGGATCGCCTAACACTTCTTCCACCCAGCGCAAGGTGCCCCATACAGCGGGCTGCCCAGCGTCGAAAATGTCCGACACATATTGAGCCCGCGATAGGAACCCCTTGCCGAAAATCTCGATCTCGTCGATCTCAAAATCCACCGGTGAAGTCGCCCGCAAGCGCAGATGCTGGACGTAGCGCGGCGGGTCGAGCGGCACGTCGATAACCGCAACTTGGTTGTCAGTCTCGGCGATCAACGGCTTCCATATAGGGGTGTTCTCGCTAGTCAGGTTCAGGCCGTCGTTGGTAAACAGCTCATACGCCCGCAGGTAGTCGTTTTGGAAAGGGGTCGAAGGCGAGGGCACGACCGTGTTGCGCGGATAAATGCGGATGCGCTCCACCCCAAAGCGCGCTCCTAAATTGAGCAGGACTAGGATGCCAAGGGCATTCTGATTCTTGCGCTCAAAGGCCAACAACTCTCCGCCCGGCTCGTCCGAGACCAGTTCCTTTAACATCATCTCCAAGTCGAGCGGCTTGAACGTACCGCTGAAGTCGAAGACATTGGGCGAATTAATGTTGCCGCCGCGCTCGAGGGTGCCCACGGCCACGTTCTCCCCCTCGGCAATGCGCAAGGGCAGAATGCTGCGGGGGAAGTCGTCGCGGGTGAATTCGATTAAGTCGCCGGGCGCGTTGCCCACTAGCAGGTTGTTGGGATCCAAAGGTGAGCGGTGTTCGGCGTCAATGGTGGCGACGACGGCCTCGCCTGCGCCCTGCCAATCCAAACCGCCGCCCTCCCCAATCGAAACCGTGTCCAGAGCCAAACCGCCGCTCGGCAGCCAGAACACTAAAACGAGGCCCACCGCGGCACAATGCGCTTTCATGTCCATCCTCCGTGCGGTTCGCATATAAAATAACCAAATAACCAAAGTACAAGCATAAATCAAGTTAAATGCAGCGTCCCATGCACGTATCCTAACTTGCCAAACCGGCCTCCTCTTTTTTTATATTACCGACCTCTCAAGGAAGAGACGCCATGCAGTGCATCATTGCTTTGTATTTCCTACTCGTCCTGTCGATTGCGCCAGCGCACAGCCGAGGAGAATTCCGCGTCGGAGGAGACGACGGCACCCCTTGGCCCAATCTGCTGTCTGCCGAAGGAGCCGGTGAGTATTGGCTCTTCGATCCCGAGGGTCAACTCGTGAGGACCGAACCCGTGGGTATCACGCCCCACGGCGTAGCGGCTGATACTCTCATCGACTTTGCCGACAGCGCCATTGGGCCGCGCTTCATCGACTCGGCGGTCAACCTGACCCTGACCGACCCCAATTCCTCGGATATCAAGATTCCTCTGCCCTACACGGGCGGCATAGTGCAGACGACCGATGGCTGCTCGGCGCTCGACGATCAAATCCGCGCTGTGAAGAAGCAGTTCGACGGCGATTTCACCACGGCCCACTTCCGCCGCTTTACCCCGGGCCAAGGCATCTTCAGCGGGGGCACGATCATCGCTGGGGTCACTGGCGAAGGCTGGAAGCAATCGGTCGTCATCGACTTTGGCACGGCCGTGCCGGTCAATCGCATCCGCTTTCTTCCCCGTCTCGGACAGGAAGACGACATCTTGCTCATTGAGGAACTCACTGAGCCCAAGCCGCCGCTGGCGGCATTTGGCGAAGATAGCTTCGCCGCTAATTTCCTCGCTTGGTACGAACTACGCAAAGGCGACAACACCGTGCGCTTTGCCAACAGCCCCTGCGACCGAGTCAGCCGCGTTACTAAGGGCCTGCGCTGGATCGAAAACCAAGACCCCGAGCTGACCGTACTCGAATCCAACCGCGAAAATCTCGAGCCCGTAGTAGAGTTGCGCTTTCCCACTGAGTCGATCCGCTACATCACCGCCCAAGCCTTCCCCCTGCGCGATTGGGAAGTCGCCGAATTCGAGGTGTACGGCGAGGGCTTTGTCGAGGAGACCGTCCTCGTCACCCAAATCCTCGACTTTGGCCAGCCGATCAACTGGGGCAAAATTCGCTGGGATGCCGATGTGCCCGAGGGCACCCACATTGAGGTCCGCACCCGCACCGGCAACTCGCCCGATCCCAACCTCTACTTCGACGAAAACATCAACGGCGATATCCGACCGATCACCTTGGCCGCGTACGAAAAACTCGACCCGTCCGGCCGCCTGCCCACCGTGTACGACACCGACAACTGGAGCTTCTGGTCTCCACCTTACAACTTTGGCGCGGGTTTGCGCGATAGCGACGAGCCGGCTGAGGCGTGGCGCGATGGCACACCGCTTTTGTCGCCAGGGCCGAGCCGCTACATCCAACTCGCCTTTCGCCTGTTTTCTACCTTTACTACTGCGCCTCGCATCCGCTCATTCGCGATCCAATTCGGCGATGCACCGGCTGCCCGAGAGATCCTCGGCGAAGTGTGGCCCATTGCCGTCGATTCCTTTGCGCCCACGGAATTTACGTATGTAGTCAGGCCGGAATTCACCGACGCCGACACCGGCTTCGACCGCCTGGAGATCCGCACCCACGCCCAAGTCCAAGCCGTCTCTGCGGTCAAACGCGACGGCACCGAACTCGACTTGGCCGCCTTTGTGCCAGAGATCCAAGCCGACCGCTTCGCAGTGTCTTTCCCCCGTTTGCAAGGGGAAGACGACAGTTTCAAACAACTTGAAGTGCGCTTTGTAGTGCCGGTCTTGCGCTTTGGCACTGAGTTTTCGGGCTGGGTCTTCGACAGCAACGATCCCGACCAGATCAAACAGCAAATTCGCCCAGGCAACGCCACCTTTCGCTTTTCGGGCGACGGGCTCGCCGTCAACACGCCTGTCGGCGGCCGGCTCCTCGTCGATATTGCGGTGACTTCCAACCCGCTTACACCGAATGGCGATGGGGTGAACGAGACCGTGGAAATCGCCTATAAGTTGCGCGAAGTTACGGTTAGTCGCCCGGTACAACTGGCAATCTACAATCTCGCCGGTCAACTCGTAGTTAAGCTGCCGCCTATCACCGCGCGCAGCGGCGAATTCGCCCATAGCTGGGACGGCCGCGACGACGCCCAACAGCTCGTGCCCCCGGGCACCTATATCTGGCGGCTGCAATTAGAAGAGAAAGAGGAACGCGCAGGGATCTTCGCAGTCGCTTATTGACAAACTCTAATTAGTGGTTAGTGGCTACTGGCTAGTTCCATCCCCCCACAAGCCGGACGGGGATTCATCAGTGGTCATTGGCCACTGACCACTAGACAGGTGCCAATTGCCAACTTTCCTACCACATAGCACATACCAATAGAGTCCGCGAGAAAGCTAAGCGTAGTTCGTAGTCGCGTGTTGACAAACGGCACTAAGCATGGCACAAGCTCGACTTGAGTACCTTTTTTTAATGAATAGAAAAAACTCGTAGATGGTGGAGTCTTCGTCGTCTCGTACATCGCGGCACTGGCCTTGATGCTGCGGTATATACTCAAAACTGGTGAACTTGGAGCAGTACTATCAGTGCGTTAGTAGCCTATCGCTCTATCGGGTCTTGGTGCGAGATGCTCTACCCAGCACCGCTTAATTTTACGGACATTGACTATGCCGATCTGTTGGCAACCGGGCTACCGCTGGTAGTGATTGCGGACTTGGACGGGGAGCAAGTGGGCCGCCGATTATTTAGGCACCTGCCTTTTGATGTGGCCGGATCGCCGATCCCGTCGAAGACATGCCATTCTTCAATTAAGTGAGTTGAATAAAAAGACGACTTGTACCGTGGCAGCGGGCGAGGGAATAACCCCTCGCCCGTATTTTTTGTGGAAAAGCGAGGAAGTGCTTGACACGTAAGTTTTTTTTTTTTTAGACTTACGTCATCTTTGAGCTTGGGCCTAGACCCTTGGTGCAGTTTTTTTTTCAGCATTTCTCACTTCCCCTAAGGAGGGTTTTTTGCTATGCAAGATCGGACCAAATTCGCTTTAGCGGCCGTTTTGGTCATGGGCTTGTGCGGTAAGTCCTTTGGCCACGCGCCTCCCGGCGAGCTCTTCTTCGCCGTGCAGTTTCCCGACAATCTCGTCCCCACCATGGACGGCGATCTGTCGGATTGGGACGTCGTGCCGATCGATCCGTACACGATCCGCAACGACCGCCTCTATTCGCCAGTGGCCGACATTCAGCCTGTGGGCCGCGGCGAGATCGATGTCAGCGACATTAACATCCGCCACCTCATCGGCTGGAACGACAGTGCGAACAAGCTCTACTACATGAGCGAGGTCTTCGACAACGTCCACAACCTAGACCGCGAAAACCCCTCGGCCTTTTGGCAGGACGACGCTTGGGAAGTAGAGGTCAACCCGGACCACACGCCGACCGAGGAGCAGAACCTCGAAGGCGAGCCGGCCAACAACTTTAGCTATAAGTGGGCAGTGCCGCCGGTCGAAGGGGCCTATCAGTTTTACCGTCCGGTACGGGCACTGGAGTGGTTCGTAGATGGCAGCGAATGGATTAACTTCGGCTGGAGCTACGACGGCGAGCAGTTCGGCGAGAGCACCTATTACTACGAACTGGCCATTACGCCGATCATCTCGTTGCCCAACGATGAGTCGGCCACCCCAGAGCAAGCCGTGGTTTTCGACCTCGCGGAAAACGAGATCATCCACACGTCCGTGACCGTGGGCGACTTCGACGAACCGTGCACCGAATGCGCACTCGAAAGCTATCAGGGCTTCTGGACCATGTCGCCAAGTCAGTGCTGCACGGCCACCAACGACGTGGTGCTAGCCGAGATGGAGCCTTCGATGGCGTCCATGACCGCTGTCGGCGACGTGAGTTGGGGCCAGATCAAGGCCGCTCATTAAGCGCTGCGACCGCTTCTTCAGGGTATGCGAAACGCCCTGCTTCCTTCGGGGAGCAGGGCGTTTGTGTTGAGAGCAACCTGTGGCTACGGGAGGGCGTATTTAAGAATGAGTTGAACGGCCACCAACCCGACGCTAATGGCCGTTGCCAGCGTCTTAGCACTGCTTTTTAAGCCGGAGATTTCTTTCTCCACAGTCCCAATTTTTGCGGCGAGTCGTCGTTCCAACGCCTGTATATCTTCTTTAGTGGCCACCTTGAGTTCGGCAATGTCGGCTTGGGCGGCTACCTTGAGTTCGGCAATGTCTTCCTTAGTGACCGCTTTGAGTTCGGCAATGTCGGCTTGGGTGGCCACCTTGAGTTCGGCAATGTCGGCTTGGGTGGCCGCTCTGAGTTCGGCAATATCCTCCTTAGTGGCCACCTTGAGTTCGGCAATGTCTTCCTTAGTGACCGCTTTGAGTTCGGCAATATCCTCCTTAGTGGCCACCTTGAGTTCGGCAATGTCGGCTTTAGTAGCTAGATGATCATACGCTCCTTCGAGCTGAGCCACTCGCTCGGTAAGCTCCGTCATATACACCTCCTTTCTATTAGATTGAAGTCATATCTAACGATACCGGACGGAAAATAGCTTTGTCAAGGGAGTCAGTCGCTTCCCTAAGTACCGATCATTTTCTGCATCTTAGCAGCGACCCAGTCAATGGCCACATCCGCCATCACCCGGCCTTTCTTCGGCGTGGCTAAGTCGCGGCCCGCCTCAAAGTAGATCGGGTCGCGCGGTGCGTAGCTTTCGCTTTCTATCTGGAGATTAGCTCCCTCGTAATCAACCCCTTTCCACTGCACGTTCTCGGGAAACGCCGCCATGGCAAACGAGGTCTCAAACTCGGCCGCATGCGCCGGGCAATCCCCAGACTCCAACACCTCGGCGACGAGCTCCTCAGAATACGCCGCCCAATACGAACAAAACTGCACATCCATGTCCAGCCGCTTGCTGAACTCCTCGACTTGGCCGCCCAAGGGACCATTGCCAGCGTGGCCATTGCATATCAGCACGTGCTCAACCCCGTGCCGCTTGAGCGACTCACACACGTCGTAGGCCACGGCAAAAAAGGTCTCTGGCCGCAGGCTCAAAGTGCCGGGGAACTCCATCCAGTGCTCGGATATGCCTATGGACAAAGGCGTGGCCACCACCACTTGCGGATAGAGTTGCAAAGCCGCTTGGTGCGCCACGTGCGCCGCGCTAGCGGTATCGTGCTCCATGGTCAGGTGCTCGTTGTGCTGCTCGGTACTACCAGTGGGCAAAATCGCCCCCTTAATCAGGCCCTGTTCCAGCCGCTCGCGCACGTGCCGACGAGTCAATTTCCACAGCCGTACCTCTTCGACGATCATTGGTATTCTCCTTTGTTGCGTTGACGAGTATATTCGGAGGCCCTATCATGCACAATTAATTGGTCGCCGACAACTCTTTTGGCTGTCTTCTACCCTTAAAGCAGAGGAATCCCATGCGCATCGCTTGCTGTTTTTTGCTCTTAGCCGCCCTGCCCCTAGCCGCCCAAACCGATCAATACGAAGGCTTTACTGGTTTTTGGCTCAAAAACGACCGCGCCGAGGCTTTTGCCATCGCCGCGCCCTATCCGCGAGTCCTTGCCTTTCGCCTCAAAGACGGCGAAAACCCCCTCCATGTCTCCCGCGAATACGAATACATCGGCGTGCGATCGTGGTTTTTCGAGCCGACCCAAATTCCCGAATCTGGGCTGCCGGCCCTACAACCAGCCACTGCTGAGCGGACCGGTGTGCGCTCCATGCGCCTCGCCGCCGCCCCAGACGACAGCTCGGGCTTGCGCTTGACTATGGAAGTCGCGCTCGACGCCGAGCAACCCATACTCCACATCCGCCACGGCTTCAAAAACATGCGCGACAAATCGCGCCGCATCGCCTGCTGGGCTCTCAACGTTATCCGCCCGGATGCGGGCGTCGGCGTCACCCCTTGGCGCACAGGAGGCCGCCGCAGTCTGCTATTCTGGCCCAATACCGACCCCAACGAGGCAGGTATCTATTTGGGGCCTAGGGCACTGGCGTTGGATTATCGGATAAAGCCGCAAAAAGGTTGGCAAAAGGTTGGCACCAACGGCGACGCTGGCTGGGTTGCCTTTGTCTGGAATGAGACCGCACTCAAATCCACCGTCGCCCATATTGCCGGAGCCGAATACCCCGAAGACGGCGGCACGGTGACGATGTTCAATTCCACATCTGAAGTATTCGACGGCAAGCCGCGCTTCGGTGAAATCGAAAACGTCGGCCCGCTGAGCGAGTTGATGCCGGGGAAAACCTTGTGGATGGAACAAACCTTGGAATTGATCGGCGGCGTCGATGGCGACGACCCCGAAAGCTGGGTCGAAATGCTGGGCGAGTAGCGGCCTACCGGCAGACCTTCACGCCCGCCACAAGTCGAGTTGCGGCCTATCGCCAATTTTGATCAGCGATCCAGCCGCTTCAAAGGGCATGCGGCCGCCAATGCAGTACGTACACAAGTCGCGTTCAGGCAGGCCGGCGCGCACAAAGGCGTTTAGCATCCCCTGCCGCGACAAGTAAATCACGGGCATCCCCATCGCCTCGCCGATGGCCTCGGCCGTGCGCCCACGTGCGATAAACTCGTCGCCCGGCGGCGGGTCCGGCGGCATATCCACCCCAAAGGTGCATCCCCTCGGCACACCATCGTCGCCGATAATGCCAATCGGCGGCGTGTAACTCACCAAATAAGCCTGCTCAACGCCAGCTTCCTCGTAGAGCAGGTCGCAGGCGCGCTTGGAGTTGTTGCCGCGCACGATGCTGTCGTCGATCAAGATCACGGTCTTGCCCTTGAGCTTTTGCGCCATCCCGGGCAAAAGATGCAGATTCTGGCCAATCGAGTTCTTGCGCTCGCCAGCGGTCGAACCTTGGAACGAGCGTTCGCCGCGCATCTTATAGAACACCGGTTCAAAGGGCAATTCCGCCTGCTTGGCGTAGGCGCGGGCGGCTACTTCGGGACAACGCGGCAGATACGTAACCAAATCGACGTCGGGCGGTAGAAATTCCTCGCTGAGCATCTCCCCCAGCGATTCGCGGATGCGGCGCACACTGACACCGTTGATAATCGAGTCGAGATTGGTGATATAATTCCACTCAAAAAAGCAATAAGCGAGGTTGGTCGAGACCACCACTTCCTTGCGGTAGTTCCCTTCGGGCGTGAGCGAGTAGATCGCTCCCGGCTCCAAGTCCTCAACGTATTCGCCGCCGTTTTTGCGGAAGGCAATGTCCTCCGAGGCCATCACGTACTTGCCGTCTTTCCAACCGAGCACTCCAGGTTTGATCCCGGTGCGATCGCGTATGACGATCACGTCTCGCTCGCGCTTGTCGGCGATGGCCAAGGTATAGGCCCCGGGCACTTCCTTGAGAAAGCTGTGTGCGCCGTGCTTGCGGTAGAAGTAGAGCAAAGCCTCGGTATCGCAGTTCGAATACAGGGCCAAGGGAACCGAGTCCTCGAAGAAGACCCGATCCACTTGGCCGTTGTGGACGGCCGCCACGTCGCAATCCCAGATCAGGATGTGATTGTCGCGGTGTTCGATCGCGCCGCCGATGACGTGCGGATGCGCTTCCTCGAGGATTTTGTCCTTCGAGCCGCGCGTGGCGTAGCGCACATGGGCCATGTAGGTGTGGTAATTGGGGCTGAGGAAAATTTTGTGCAGATCGGTTATGTCAAAACGCGAGACCCCACCCTTCCACTTGATCACGTCAATGCGGCCGTCGCCTATGGCCGCGATGCCGGCCGCCTCCCGGCCCCGATGCTGAAGCGACTGAATAAAGCGGTAGGCGTCGTGCAGAGAGTGGGCTACGGTCAAACCACAGTTGTGGCGAACGACTTCGGCCATAGACGTTCCTCGCGGCAAAATGTCAAGGGATGCAACTAAAAGTACGAGTGGCCGCGCCACACGGCAAGGCCGCAGTGCTACAACGCCAAAATCAGCCTTTGCGCCAACAGCGAATCAACGGTCTGGGCACACGCCGCAGTCGCCTCCTCGACGTCTTGAACCGTGTGCGCCGATGAGAGCACGCCGCCGGTGGAGCTCATGTTATCGACCCCGTAAAAGCGCAGATTGCGCTGGTACTCTTCAATCAGCTTACCCGGCATCCCCTTGAGCCGCTCGGCCTCGGTCGCGTACAAATCCGCTCGGCTCTGGGCCTTTTGCACACGCTGGTGAATCGAGGGACACGAGCCAGACAGCAAAGTTATTCGACGTCTATGACATAGATATTTTGGTCAAAGCGACCGCGAATAGACGTGAAGGCGATGCGGCGACCGTCCGGAGACCAAGAAGGATGACTGCCTTGGGTCAGCCGAGTTACATTCGTCCCATCGGCGTCCATAACATTGATATAATTGCCATCGAGATCACCCCCCTCAAAGGCGATGCGACGACCGTCCGGAGACCAAGAAGGATGACTGCCTTGGGTCAGCCGAGTTACATTCGTCCCATCGGCGTCCATAACATAAATATGATAGAAGCCATCGTGATAAGACGCGAAGGCGATACGGCGACTGTCCGGAGACCAAGAAGGCTCAATGTCTTGGTTCTTGTTTCGGGTCAGCCGGGTTACATTCGTCCCATCGGCGTCCATAACATAAATCTGTGCGTTGTGATTGCGGCCAGCCGTGAAGGCGATGCGGCGACCGTCCGGAGACCAAGAAGGCTCGTGGTTATATTTTTTGCCCTTGTTTCGGGTCAGCCGGGTTACATTCGTCCCATCGGCGTCCATAACATAAATTTTGCTAGGGCTCATCTTCCCGTCGGCGGCCATAACATAAGACTCGAAGGCGATGCGGCGACCATCTGGAGACCAAGAAGGATCACCCTCGTTGCCCTCGTCGCGCCTCAGCAGGGTTATATTCGTCCCATCGGCGTCCATAACATAGACGTAGAGCTATAAAAAACTTACGTATCAAGCACTCCCGCGCTTTTCTAAAAAAATGCGGGCGGAGGAATGACCCCTCGCCCGCTAACTCAGCGTCGCCGTAGGCTAAATAGCCGCGTCGCCGGTCTCACCGGTGCGGATCCGCACTACCTCATCCACCGACAGCACGAAAATTTTGCCGTCGCCAATGTGGCCCGTCCGCGAAGCCTCGCGCACGGCATCCAAGCACTGCTCGGCGATATCGTCTCGCACCACCACCTCGACCTTGAGCTTAGGCGTAAAATCGACGACGTACTCGGCACCGCGATATATCTCCTTATGACCTTTTTGGCGGCCAAAACCCTTGACTTCGCTAACCGTTATGCCTTGGACGCCCAAGCCGCTCAATGCCTCCTTGATAGCGTCTAGCGCGTTGGGCCTGACTACGCACATTAGCATTTTCATATCGCCATCTCCTCGCGTATTAATGCCTGAAAAAAGTAGGTCTCTGCGCCCTCTGGCGCAATGGGCACAATCGCTTTAGACTTTTGACCCCGATTATTAGCCGCTCTCAGGCGGTGCGTCTCTTTTGCATGGTGTAGTTACAATGAATGTAGTGCAGGTCAGGTTCCTGCTAATGCTCATAGCCTTAGTAGGATGTGGCCGAGAAAGTCAAGCGGCCTCTCCAACGGCTGAGGGCGATATTCCGCGCACCGCGTGGCCCGAAAGCTGGTTCCACCCACCGCGCACGGCCTCGGAAATCGGCTTGACGACCTTCCGCCAGTCGCCCATGCTCGACGAACTCGTGGCCAGCGGCGAGTTGCCGCCGGTGGCCGATCGGCTCCCCGACGACCCGATTGTCGTCGAGCCGATCAATGGAATCGGGACCTACGGAGGCACCGCACGACTGTTCCTCGCTGGCGAACAACTCCTCAACGTGCCCGAAGGCACCCTGCGGCCCGGGCCGCAGCTCCAGCTAACCCTGCCCAACTTTGCCGCGCGGGTCGAGTACCACAACAGCGCACAGACCCTGACGGTCTTCCTGCGGCCCGGTCACAAGTGGTCTGACGGCCACCCGGTGACAGCCGACGACTTTGTCTTTTGGTTCGATCGCGTCCACATGAACAAAAGCCTCACGCCCGTGGTGTCGCCCCGATTTAAGGGAGCCCACATCGAAAAACACGGCCCCTACCTCTTTAGCTATCACTTTCCCCAGCCGATGCCGCTTTTCGTCAAGCACCTCGCCCACAACAGCTCGCACCTATCGGTACCAGCGCACTTCATGCGTCGCTATCATCCCGACTTCACCGACGCGGATCAGCTAGTGCGCGAAGCAGAGGAACTCGGCTTGCAAGACTGGCGCACCTACTTCCAATCCGTTATCAACACCCGCGACCTAATGGTCTTTCACAAGCCCGTGCAGACCGCTTATGTGGTGATAAGCAAAACTTCGACGCGCGTCCGCTATCGCCGCAACCCCTACTACCCCAAAGTAGATCCTGCCGGCAACCAACTGCCCTATATCGATTACCTCGAAGTCCAGCGGGTTGACAGCCCCGAGATCATGGCAGCTAAGGCCGCCACCGGGCAGGTTGACTTTGCCGGGCGGCAGTTTAAGACCGCTGACATCCCGCTGTTTAAGCGCTTCGAGCAGGACAACGGCTACGATACGTACCTCTGGCCTCGTCCCTACGGCTCGGACGTGACCTTCATGCTCAATATGACCCACCCCGACGAGCGGCTCAGACAGCTCTTTCAGGACGTGCGCTTTCGCCGCGCCCTCTCGCTGGCTATCAACCGCGCCGAGATCAACGACATTGCCTATTATGGGCAAGGGGTCCCGCGCCAGTTGACGGTCGTGTCGTCGAGCCGCTACTTTGAGCCTTCCTTTGCCGCAGCTTGGGCCGAGCACGATCCGCAACGCGCCCGCGCCCTGCTCAACGAGATGGGGCTGATCGACCGCGACGGCGACGGCCGACGCGAGCATCCCGATGGCCGACCGCTCGAAATCACACTGGAGTACACAATTGGGGAAACGCCGAAGCAAGTTACGGTGGACTTGGCAACCGCTCACTGGCGCGAAGTGGGGCTGCACATCAACCGCAAGCAAATTAGCGGCGCACTGCAAGGCATCCGCACTCGGGGTGGGGTCATGGACATGAGCATCTGGCACGCCGACCGCAACGCCGACATCCTCTTTCCCATCGAGCCTTTTTGGTACGTGCCCATGCACGTAGGGCAGGAGGTGACCCAGTGGCCGGAGTGGTCGCGGTGGTACCGGTCGGACGGAGTACGCGGCTGGATACCGCCCGCCAAGGTCCGGGACCTAATCGCTTGGTGGGAGGTGCTGCGCCGCACATCCGACCTCCAAGAGCGCATCGCCATGGGGAAAAAAATTCTCCAGAGCCAAGCCGACAACCTGTGGGCACTCGGCGTCATCGGCCTAGGGCCACATCCCGTCATCGTTAGCAACCGACTGCGCAATGTCCCGCGCCAAGGCTATTGGGGATGGGACTCGCGCTGGTCTTGGCCCTACTATCCAGAGACTTGGTATCTACAGCAAAATTAAGCCATGATCAACTACATCATTCGCCGCGTCCTGATTATGATTCCCACCCTGCTGGCCGTCTCGGTGCTGGTATTCGTCGTCATCCAGTTGCCGCCCGGGGATATCATCACGTCGCGCCTACAAGAGCTACAAGCCGAGGGCCAAGACATATCCGAGGAACAGATCGCCGCCCTGCGCGCCCGCTACCATCTCGACGACCCGATGTTTGTCCAGTATTTCAAGTGGATGGGCGGCTTCCTCCAAGGCGATATGGGCTATTCGGTGATGTACGGCCAGTCGGTCAACAACCTGATCTGGGAGCGGCTTGGCTACACCTTGCTGATTACTTCAACTGCGACCTTGTTGACTTGGCTGGTCGCCTTCCCAGTGGGCGTCTATTCGGCCCTGCGCCAGTACTCGGCCCTCGACTATGCGGCCACCCTCGCGGCCTTTGTCGGTCTGGCGACGCCCAACTTCCTGCTGGCGCTGGTTTTGATGTACTTGGGCTACGAATGGTTTGGGATCGCCGTGGGCGGGTTGTTTTCCCCCGAGTACGCGAGTGCGCCG
This sequence comes from Candidatus Latescibacterota bacterium, assembly GCA_965116045.1. GTDB lineage: Bacteria > Latescibacterota > UBA2968 > UBA8231 > UBA8231. The sequence continues at coordinate 2,209,762 of OZ220478.1, forward strand.
TGGAGCTTGGCCAAATTCGGCGATTTGCTCGGGCATCTGTGGATTCCGGCCGTGGTCATCGGCACGGCTGGCATGGCCGGGCTGATGCGGATCATGCGCGCCAATCTCCTCGACGAACTGGGCAAGCCCTACGTCACGACGGCACTGGCCAAGGGCCTTGGTCCGGTCCGTTTGGTGATTAAGTACCCATTGCGCATTGCCATCAATCCCTTTATCAGCACGGTCGGCTGGATGCTGCCGCACCTGATCTCTGGCTCGGCCATCACCAGCGTGGTGTTGAGCCTGCCGACGACTGGCCCCTTGCTGCTCGAATCCCTCCGCAACCAAGACATGTATTTGGCGGGCAGTTTCCTGCTCATGCTCAGCGTCTTGACGGTGATCGGCACCCTGTTGTCGGACATTCTCTTGGCCATTGCCGACCCGCGCATCCGCTATGAGTGAAGACCGCCCCACAACCCAACTAGCCGACGCTTCGCAGTGGCGTCTGATGTGGATGCGCTTCCGCCGCCATCGGCTGGCACTAGCCGGCAGCGCGGTGCTGCTTGCGCTCTACGGCCTCGCGGCCCTGTGCGAATTTGTCTCGCCTTACCAGCCCGACCAGCGCCACGCGCAATACGTCCTCTGCCCGCCGCAGGAGATTCGCTTCTTCGACGGCGAAGGGCACTTTCACTGGCGGCCCTTTGTCCACGGCGTCCGGCAAGACACGACCGCCGGGCCGTGGCAGCGCGAATATCTCGTCGATACCAAAGTCATACATCCGATCCGCTTTTTCGCGCCCGGTCCGGCCTACGAGTTTTGGGGGCTTTTCGACGCGGACTTGCACTTATTTAGCGCGGGCAATGGGCCGTTGTTCCTCTTCGGTACCGACGACTTGGGCCGCGACCTGCTCAGCCGGATCATATATGGGGCGCGCATTTCGCTCACCATCGGGCTAATCGGCGTGGCCCTGACCTTTCTCATCGGCATCCTGCTCGGGGGGCTGGCAGGTTACTACAGCGGCTGGGTCGATGTGGTGGTGCAGCGGATCATTGAGGTCCTGATGGCCGTGCCGCAGTTACCGCTGTGGATGGCGCTGAGCGCGGCACTGCCAGCGCACTGGCCGCCGCTACACATTTACTTCGGCGTCACCATTATCCTCTCGCTGATGGGCTGGACCGGGTTGGCGCGGGTGGTGCGCGGTCGCTTTCTATCGCTGCGCGACGAAGATTTCGTGGTCGCCGCTCGCTTGTCGGGCACCAACGAGTTGAAGATCATTTTCAAACACCTGCTGCCGTCGTTCCTCAGCCACGTGATCACCTCGGCCACCCTAGCGGTGCCGGGCATGATTCTCGGCGAGACCGCGCTGAGTTTTTTGGGGATTGGGCTGCGGGCACCCGTGGTTAGCTGGGGGGTGCTGCTACAAAAGGCGCAGAACTTTCAGGCCGTGGCCATGGCGCCGTGGCTCTTGCTGCCCGGGCTTTTCGTGGTCATCGCGGTCTTGGCCTTCAACGTGGTCGGCGATGGGATGCGCGACGCAGCCGATCCGTATGCCAGCCGGTAAATTGCTCTTGAAAAATTTGCTATAAGAACAAGAGCTTACTAAAAGAAAAGCACGAGCAATCTCTGAGGCTCCTCGAGAACTCGTCGAACACCACTATAGATAGCATTACAGTGCCACGTATCTTCACTTGGCGGAAACAGAGGACTTGCCGTCCGTGGTGTATTCCTCGAAAGCCTACCATGAAAGACCAGAGCAACCATAGGGGCTCTCGTTTATATGCGTACTGTAGTACTATCTATCTATCCGCTGGGCATATCTGCCCTGACAGGGATAGCCATTCTTGTCATTGTGTGGCTTGAGAGTCGTCGTCTGCTCCCTCCGCTTAAAGTGCTTTCCGCAGAACGAACACTCGTAAACGTAGGTTGGGCGGTGCGTGGAATCTGAGGTCGCACGTGTGGTTGTTGGCTTTATGACAACCGGGTCGGTTGGTGTTAATTCAATCTCGAAACGTGGGATAAAGGTCTTGTTCGTCACTCGAGCACCCTGAATGCGATCTACGCGATAGCTTCTGTGCCTATTTTTGTCTACATCATGCGCGTGAAGAATAATATGGCCTTCTTTGGAGCGGCGTAGCGAATACGGTTCTATCATTCTCGTTGAACTCTGGTAACCAAGTTCAACGCAAAGCCGATTGGAAGCGGCGAATCGGACGATTTCCAGATAGGATCGGACAGCTTCTGAGACCGGAAGGCGTAAAACACGTTCCCGGATAAGTTCTTCGCCGCTAGCTCCCGTATAAGGGGCAGGAGTTGCCGGTGTTGTCCTGCCATACAGCCACTCAAAGAATTCCATCAACTGATCCCAAAAATCTTGGACAGGCGGCAAAGCGGGAAGTTGGTGTTTGAGCATTGCGTCCCAAGCACCTTCTAAATTGGACTTGTGCTGCTCAAGCACCTTGATATCGGGAAGGGCGATACTCTTGAAATCGCATTTCTGGCGAAGCACCTTGAGAAGGTTAGCAGCGGCGGGTCGTGCATCAGCATTCCAGAACATATTGATCACATCGTACAGGTCGCGGGGCCGCGTCCGTTCGGCAAGGGCACGGACTTTCTCGGCAAAAGCCTCCACGTAGTCATAGGCCTGTACGAAGATCCCGCCATCTGGAACATCACTGTATGGATGAAAGACAGGCCTCTGAACTGGAGGCAAGACGACGCATTCATCTGCGGTCAGATCAAATTTGATACGTGGCGCACTCTTGCCGCGTGGCGATATAGGCCCTTGATAGCCGATTCGGCCTTGGCAGGATTTCCGACCACGCGGATTGACATAGACTTTGAACTTCTGGAAGGCTACCGGTAACTCTACACCTGTTTCCTCGTATATGCGTTCACCGATCTCGGCAAATACTGTTTCCAGAAACGCGGTATTTATATGCGCAGGGTCAGTGAGCGTAAAATCTAGGTCTTCCGAAAATCGGTAGGTTTCAAAGAAGCACTTCTTCAGACAGGTACCGCCTTTGAATATCCAGCTTTTGGCTAGCTCGTTGTGCCCGTAGACACCCCAGAGGATCCAACCGAGGACATAGTCCTTCTCAGTCACATGGGGATTGAGACTAAGCTTCGTTGCGGCATCGATAATCTCGCGCTGTTAATCATGGGGGATTTTCTCTGCCCAAGTTGACGGGACCCAGAGGTGCCATTTGGAAACCAGACGGGAGCATCTGAGGGTGGTATCGAGCTTAGCGTTGCCTGCTGTCAGATGCACCCGGCAAACATCGGTGATATGGGAAGTGTCGGAATGTTGGTCGGCCAAGAAGCCAAGACGCTTGAATACTGCTCCATTGCCAAGTCTCTGGGCGTAGGCCGCGAGTGTATCATCGCTGCGATCAGAGCGTTTCAGGTAGGCACTAAAGCAGTCGGACACGTGTTGAATCCCTCCGCCGAGGGCGGGATTGTCCAGCATGTCAATCACAGTCCGGTGAACATCCGACAGCAACACTTTGGAACGACCTCGCCAAACGGGCCTCGTGCCGAAGATTTTACGCTCTTGGACATGGTACAGCATAAAGTGCGTTCCGTGGCGGACCTGATGTTTTTCGCGTACTGTCTGCACCGTCATTATGACGATGTCGCGGAACAACTGCTCAGTAAAGTCCCAGTGCTCAGCGGCTGTCCAACCTCCGATATAGGCCGGGGTGAAAAGGGCGGGAACAAGTACCCAAGGGTCTTCGAGCACATATTGGCTGTCGAGCAAATCCAAAGGCACGGGGATATAGGCCCCTCGGCCGACACGACGCAACCAGCCTTGGCCTGCCCATCGGGACAAGAGCTTGGAGGCTTCAAGTCTGCCAACGGCAAGCGTCGCCGTGACATCGTCAATTTTGATGATATCTTTGGCGGCCCGTATTACGGCTGCGAGCCTTCGCCGGCCGATCGGTTGATTGGAGGAAAAAGTATATTCCATATGCAAAAATTCACATTTTTAGGAATTTTTGTCAAATGTGTTATTCACGGTATGCGATATATTATCCGCTTCTAAGGTGCTAAAAACGAACAGCTATTCCGGGATATTCTCAATACCGATACCCTCCGACCGACCGAGAATTAGAGAATATCTAGAAAACTTCGACCTCTTAGTCACTTTACTTTCGGACATTTTATGACCTCTCCCCTCCTCGACGTCTACAACCTGAGCGTACATCGCCCTTGACGAGGGCGCGGTTCGGGCGCTCAACGGCGTCAGCTTTCGCATCAACACCGGCCCAACGAATCCTTGCAGCCATTTTCTTTGTGGTTCTTTATGGTGTATGTTAGGTGTATGTCCCGTACCAACGTAAACATAGACGATCAGGCGTGTGCAGAGGTGATGCGCCGCTATCGGCTGACGACCAAGAGAGAGGCGATCAATTTTGCGTTGCGCTCGGTCGCGGCCGAGCCTTTGCCCATTGCTGAGGCTCGTCAACTTCGCGGGTCGGGTTGGGCAGGCGATCTCGACGCGTTGCGCTCTGGTCGCACGACGTGATTCTGATCGACACTTCGGCGTGGATCGAGTTTCTGCGGGACACCGGATCCGCGGTCTGCATTCGCGTCGATGTCCTCTTGGCGCATGAGATTGCCATCTGTGATGCCGTGCGGATGGAGGTATGCGCCGGTGCGCAGGACGAATCTCATCTGCAAAGTCTTCGCCGGCTGCTCGCGCGGGCAGCCATTATACCGACGCTGCCGACGGACTACGATGATGCCGCCACCCTCTACCGCCGTTGTCGACGGGAGGGTGAGACCGTGCGCAAACTGATCGACTGTCTCATCGCCTCCATCGCCATACGCGCCGACGTTTCCATCCTGCACAACGACTCCGACTTCAACGCGATTTCGCGTCATACTGAGTTGCGAACAGACTTGTGATGACGGTTGTGGGGCACTCGAGTGCGGAAATCTCACGCGGGCTAGCTCGGCGTTGGGAACACAGGATGATTCGCATGATCGGCACGTGCAGAAAAAAGGGAAGTTTATGACCTCTCCCCTCCTCGACGTCCACGACCTGAGCGTGTGCATCACACGCGACGAGGGCGTGGTGCGGCCACTCAACGGCATCAGCTTCCGCATCAACACCGGCCAAGCCGTGGGCATCGTCGGCGAAAGCGGCTGCGGCAAGACCATGACCTCCAACGCCCTGTTGCAGATTTTGCCGCCGGCAGCCGAGATTACCAGCGGCCACATCCGCTATCGACGCAAGCTAGACGAGCGCGAGATTGACCTCGCCACGCTCGACGCGCCCCGCCTTAATAGCTAGCTATGTATGAACGATTATAGTGCCACGAATTTTTGACAACATCGAACAATCACTCCGTCCAGCCCTAGCGGAAACCATCCTTGTATCTATTTGGCTCGTCGAGTACTTTCAGCACATGGTACGTACCAACGTTAAAAAGGAGAGACACCATGAATGAGCGCGATCCTTTACTGACGATATTTTTCGACGGCAAAGCAATCGGTCCGGGAAGGATTCCAGTATCGCATCTGATACGCTTTCTTTTTAACATGGATAAAGCACTAAAACAAGCCGGCCGAGTTCTACTAAATGATATCGATAGAGTTAGGGAAGGACGACATATTAAAAATATAAACAGGGCGGTAGAACTCGATCTGGTATCCTTGACGCAGAGAGGCACGAAGGCGGTATTGGGCTTCGATCTCGGACAGGCCGAGCAGACCAACTCGTTCTATTCAGAAAAGGACTTTGGTTTGGAGGTCCTAGAGAAAGCAATTGACGGTCTGCAAATAATACAACACAGCGAAGTGGAACTGCTGCCTCCAGGATACAGCCCTGACGTCCTAGCGGCTTGGCACGAAGCGGGAAGGCTATTCACCAAGAATATTGTGAGGATTGAACTTACTCTGAACCAACGAACCGGCCCCCTGAAAGTTGTATATACACCAGAAGGATTTAATTGCATCCAACAGCGCTTCCACAGAATACAAACACTGATGTCGCGAGGTGCGCCAATTTCACAAAATCTTAGGAAATCGCCAACCTTAGGTGAACTAGCAAGAGCGCAGAACGTACAGCCAATTACAAACGTAAGCGATCTGTTCGGTACGTGGCCGGGTGAAGAAGACGACGGCTTTGAAGAAGATATTGACGAGTTGCGCAATCAGAAAAGCGATTGAAATGAATGACACCCAAGTCATTCTCGATACGAATATCGTCTCATACTTGATGAAAGGCGACCTGCTTGCCACGAAATATACTCCACACCTTGAAGAAAGATTATTGGCAATCTCCTTTATTACCGTTGGTGAACTGTATTTCGGTGCAAAAAAAAAGAACTGGGGAAGACGAAAGCGAGAACAACTGGAAACGACACTGCAAAAATTCGCTGTCGTCCCCTACGACCACGAAATTGCCTGTTCTTACGGACGGCTTGTAGCGGAACGAGAGCGAAAAGGCGCTCCTATTGGGTCTAATGACGCTTGGATTGCCGCCTGTGCCGTTCGTCATCACGTCCCCTTAGTAACACACAATCCGAGGCACTTTGAAGACATTACTTCTTTGGAAATCATCACGGAATACAAATAGGACTCAACGCAAATTTGCCAGTGTCAGATGAACAGCTCCCGCACTCTAGCGCATCTAACCGCGTCAAAAGGTCCCCTCAACATACTTGACAGACCGCTCATTGGCTTCTTCTGTTCTGTGCGCTGTCCGGGCGATGCAATTATCAAGACCTACGATCTTGCGCGGATGCTGCGTGAAACCGACGCCGCGATTGTCGGTGGTTTTCAGTCGCCAATGGAAAAAGAGTGCCTAGACCAGCTATTACGCGGCTCGGCATCCGTGGTGGTCTGTCCGGCGCGCGGGATCGGCAACATGCGGATTCCGAAAAACTGGCAGGAGCCGCTGTCCGAAGGGCGCTTGCTGATTCTGTCCTTTTTCGCCGACCGCATTCGTCGTCCCACCACTGCAATTGCCGCTCAGCGCAATGCCCACATCGCCGCGCTCGCCGACCGCATCCTCGTCGCCCACGCCGAAAAAGGCGGCAAGACCGAGGCATTGTGCCGGGAATCACTCGCCGCTGGAAAGTCGGTATTTGCCATAGACTCTCCAGATAACGCGCATCTACTAGAGCTAGGCATTGTGCCGGTCCAAGTTGAAGACTTTGCACCTTTGGTTATGGATAAGTGAGTGACATGCCATCCGAATCGGGGAAACTAGGTGGTAGAATGTTTTGCCAAGCTGATCCGTTCCATTCCCGAGAAATCGCTCAATCTACGTCTCAACGGACGCGGCTACGCTATGAAACATCTATGATGGAGATAACGAAAACTGATGGCAATAAATAAGAAAACGGTCTATATTGAGACCTCCGTTATATCCTATTTGACTGCTCGACCTATGAGTGGCTTAGTGCTTATGGGAGGATTTGAAGATGTCTGATGAAATCATCGAGGAACTGTGGCGGATTAAAGACAGTATTGCACGGGAACATGGGTATGATATTGAAGCTCTCGTTGCCTATCTCCAATGCAAGGAAAAGGCGGAAGGACGGCAGATTGTGGATCTGTTTGCCATGAAAAAGACTGCCGAACAAGATGCTTCATCAGCAATTAACGACTAGACACTATGAATCGGGGCACCGGACGCCCCACAGGCGTTGCGGCGTTATGCCCGTCCGAACTGACGACCTTGCGCCCTTAGTTGCCTAAACTGTCAGAGACCGCTTAGCCACTTATGACCTCTCCCCTCCTCGACGTCCACGACCTGAGCGTGTGCATCGCCCGCGACGAGGGCGTGGTGCGGCCACTCAACGGCGTCAGCTTCCGCATCAACACCGGCCAAGCCGTGGGCATCGTCGGCGAAAGCGGCTGCGGCAAGACCATGACCTCCAACGCCCTGTTGCAGATTTTGCCGCCGGCAGCCGAGATTACCAGCGGCCACATCCGCTATCGACGCAAGCTAGACGAGCGCGAGATCGACCTCGCCGCGCTCGACGCGCACAGCGACGAAATGCACCAGATCAGGGGCGGCGACATTTCCATGATCTTCCAAGAGCCAATGACCGCGTTCTCGCCGGTGCATACCATTGGCAACCAAATCGCCGAGATGATCCAACTCCACGACTCGCTATCCTCAGAAGCAACGCGGCAACGAGTCGTCGAACTGTTGCACTTAGTCGGCATTCCCGACCCGCAGGATCGCGCCGCCGACTATCCTTTCCAGCTTTCGGGCGGGATGCGCCAGCGGGCGATGATTGCCATGGCGCTGGCGAGCAATCCACGACTCTTAATCGCCGACGAACCAACCACGGCACTCGACGTGACCGTGCAGGCGCGGGTGCTCAAGCTAATCCAGCGGCTCCAGCGCGAACTGGGGCTGGCGCTCATGCTAATCACCCACGACCTAGGCGTGATCGCGCACACAGTCGAATACGTCTATGTGATGTACATGGGGCGAATCGTCGAAGAGGGGCCAGTAGCCGCAATTTTCGACAGCCCAGCGCATCCTTATACCGCGGCCCTGTTGCAATCCATCCCCAGCCTGACGGGCAAACGTCGGCGCATCGAGCCGATTGAGGGTAGCGTCCCCAGTGCGTACGCCCTGCCCAAGGGCTGCCCCTTCCATACCCGTTGCATAAAAAAGGTCGGCGCCATCTGCCAGCAGCAAATGCCCACGTCAGCCGAGGTGGGGCCGCATCACCACGCCCGCTGTTTCATCCACACCCAAGAAGGGGAATAGCCCAATGACCACAGAAGCCGCAGACGCCCTGCTGCAAGTGCGAGGGTTGAAAAAGTACTTTCCCGTGCGCCGGGGTTTTTTACAGCGACAGACGGGTTGGGTAAAGGCCGTGGATGGGGTGAGCTTTGCGCTCGCGCAAGGCAAAATTCTGGGACTAGTTGGCGAAAGCGGTTGCGGCAAGACCACCACCGGGCGGATGATTCTCCGCGCCTTAGACCCGACCGCAGGGGATATCCTCTTTCGACAACAGAACGGGCAGGTCGTCGATATGGCCCAGCTCGGCCGCCGCGAAATCGTCCAAGCCCGCCGGCAGATGCAGATGATTTTCCAAGACCCGTACTCGTCCCTAAATCCGCGAATGCCGGTGCGCGATCTAATCGCCGAGCCGCTGCGGTCTTATGGCTGGTCGGCGCACGACAGCCACGAGCGCGTGAGCGAGCTGATGGAGCGCGTGGGGCTAGACCCCCGATATGCGCGCCGCTATCCGCACGCCTTCTCGGGCGGCCAGCGGCAGCGCATCGGCATTGCCCGCGCCTTGGCCTTGAGCCCGTCGCTCATCGTCGCCGACGAGCCAGTCTCCGCGCTCGACGTCAGCGTACAAGCGCAGATCCTCAACTTGCTCCGCCAATTGCAGGCCGATCTCGACCTCACCTTGCTCTTCATCGCCCACGACCTGAGCGTGGTGCGCTATCTCTGCGATGAAGTGGCCGTCATGTACCAAGGCCGAATCGTCGAACAGGCCGCAACCGAAGCCCTTTTTACCCAACCGCAGCACCCCTATACGGCCATGTTGCTAGAGGCTGCGCCGGCACCCGATCCCCACGCCTCGTGGATGGCAGACGACCAAGACGCCAGCGAGGCGGGCGAACCAACGCCGGCCGGCGATCACGGCTGCGCGTTCGCGCTGCGTTGCCGCTACAAAAGCGAGCTATGCGTCCAGCAGATGCCCGCGCTGGAGGGCGCGACGCATTTAGCCGCCTGTCACCACAAAGACGACCTGGAACTACAGGGCATGTAGCGACGCGAATAGGGTTGACCAAATAAGTAAACCGAACTATACTACGCGAGAATCATCCACTCTCATGGAGGAGAAATTCTGCATGGTCCAGTTTGGGGATCATCTGCGGCAAACTCGCCTCAAAAACGGATTGACCCAAGCCGATGTGGCGAATCGCCTTGGGGTCTCGAAAGGGTACATCTCCCGCCTCGAAAGTGGCAAGGCCCGACCCGCCGAAGCGACAGTCCGCCGCCTAGCCCAAATCTGCGAGACCGATCTTGATCCGCTCCTCATCTTGGCCGATTACTTGCCCTCCGATCTTCAAGAGATTCTATCTCAGCATCCCGCCGAAGCGTCGGCGATACTACGCGGCACCTTTGAACGTACCGCTCACGCGCAAAATGCGCCCCCCGCTATCGCCGAGTCTCAAACGCTCTACCAGACTGGCGAAGCCTCGTATCAGCTCGTCCAAGAGGACTGCTTCGCGTGGATGGAACACCATCCCCCGAACAGCGTCCACGCCATCGTCACCGACCCACCCTACGGCCTGAAAGAGTACACCACCCAAGAAAAGGACAAACTCCGGCGCGGACGGGGTGGCGTCTGGCGTATCCCGCCCGCTCTGGACGGTTGCGTCCGCCAGCCCCTGCCTCGGTTTACCGTCCTCAGCAACAGCGACAAGCAGCAACTTGCTGCGTTTTTTGGGCAATGGGGTGAGCGGGCATTGCGAGTGCTCGTACCGGGGGGGCACGTCTTCATCGCCGCCAATCCGCTGCTGTCGCATATAGTCTATGCAGCCCTCGTCGAAAGTGGCTTTGAGAAGCGCGGCGAGATCATTCGCCTAGTGCAGACGCTGCGGGGCGGGGACCGCCCCAAGAATGCACACGACGAATTTGTGGACGTCACTGTTATGCCTCGCTCCGGCTGGGAACCTTGGGGCTTGTTCCGCAAGCCGTGCGAGGGGCGCGTACAGGACAACCTGCGCACGTGGAAGACGGGTGGACTGAGGCGGCTCAGTGCCGAGCGTCCTTTCGGCGATGTCATTCGCAGTGCACCTACCCGATCGACGGAACGTGCCATAGCGCCGCATCCTTCACTCAAGCCGCAGGGCTTTATGCGCCAGATCGTGCGCGCAGCTCTGCCACTGGGAGAGGGGATAGTGCTTGACCCTTTCATGGGCGGGGGTTCGACTGTGGCCGCCGCGTGTGCAGTGGGTTACGAGAGTATTGGCATTGAGAGCGATCCCGCGTTTTTCGAGATCGCAAAAGCTGCGATTCCGCAATTGGCCATGCTGGAGGTCAACGGAGAAAGCAAGCTGGCACCGCAAACTGAGCGGCAGCCGAGCCTGTTCGTCTAAAGACGCTTAGGGTTGGGCTAAGATAGCGCGATGACGACCGACGCCAACGCCGGGCAACCGATAGAGAAAATTGTTCCGCAGTTTCTCGAGGCCAGTCTTGTTTACCGATGCTGTGGGCGTCCGGCGCGAAGTTTGGGTGCGGCCTGAGAATGACCAATCCGTTTGGTCGAGCTTGGCGCAGAGAATTTCGAGAAATGTCAGCGGCCTAGAAGCCCCTTCTTCCTGCTCGCCAATCGCATAGCGAAATACCATTAGCCAGCAGTCCTCCGGGTTGTGCCCCTGCCAACCGCCGGACCGAATGGACGACTTGATTTCGATCCCCTCATCGCCCTTCAACACTAGATTCGATTCGTAATGACCTTTAGGGATTAGGTCTGGATGCCCTCCCACCTTCGCATTGGCCTCCAGCGTTTCAGCGGCGCGGGCGATATTTTTTACGAGAAACTCAGAGATCATACCAGATAACGAGTTGCCTAGCAGCAATTCCTCCAATGGACGGAAGCCGCTGCTCTCGAGAAAGTCGCTCAAGCCGCGAAACAGCCGGTACGTCTCCGCTACCGCCTGTTCTATTTCTGCTACTTTGAGTCCATAGGGAAGGACGACATGACGGTTCACGTAGCAAGGGTCAAGCGTCCCCGCATCGTCGTTTTTCGCTGTGCGATAGGGGACAGGATCAAAGCCCGGATACCGCGTCGCCATCCCCGCGATAAATTCCTCCGTCCACAGCGAGTCGCCCGGCGGCGGGAAGCCCAGTAGTTCGCGCTGGCGCGGGGTGGCTTCAGCCATGAAGCGGTGCATGGCGGTACCTTGAGCACCGCTTTTATACGTAAACGTCCGACCGCCGTCCCAGGGGCGATCCTTGCGGGTGAAGCCCACCCACATGACCGGGCGGTGTCCCGCTGATGCGGTGAAATCGGAGGCTGCGTGCTGGGTGAAGACGCTGTAGAGGCACACCGAGCCGCTGGGGACAATCATCGGCACGGCTTCTGCGGCGGCGCCCATGCGGATCGGGGCCATGCCTTCCTCGACGTCGTCGAAACAGTAGAAACACACCAAATTCATAAAGTCGTCTGGCTCGATGAGCGGCCCCAGCGTGTTGTTGCCGTAGTCAATGTGGAAATTGGTCTCGTATTCCTCGCCGGCGTACTTCATGCCCAAGTGCCCTTCGCAGAGGCGAATCTCGCGCGTACCTAAAACCCGCTCGGCCGCGCCAATCAGATCGGGATGAACGGTGACGTGATTGAGGCCAGAGTGATCCCAAGGGAAGACTCCTTGCTGGGGCGTGTCGTTGCGACGGCCATTGGCTACGTATTGATCGTAGGGCGGGGCAAAATGGGTGAAGAAGCCATCGAGCGCGGCGTGCTGCTCGTCTTTAGTAAGGAAATTCTCGACGATCAGGAAGCCCTGTTCTTTGTACGTAGCGAGTTGGGCGTCGGTGATGTGCATCTATTGCTCGTCGGCGTAGATCCCCACAATCCGCTGCAACAGGTCCACAGCCTGCCCGCGCTCGCGCTGGAAGGCGTTGCGGCCGATGATCGAACCAAAGCCGCCGCCATCGCGGATGCCGGTGATCTCCTCAATAATTTCCGCTTCGCCTTTGGCTGGGCCGCCAGAAAAGATCACCACGCGCCGACCGTTGAACGCCGATTGCACCACGTGGCGCACGCACTCGGCCAAGGTGCCAGCCGGCACATCTACATACGCCTTGCGGGCTTCGTCCTGCTCAATGTGAGCCGTCGGCGGTTTGACCTTGATAACATGGGCACCTAGCTGGGCGGCGATTTGGGCGGCGTACGCGGTGACGTCGAGCGCGGTCTCCCCGTCCTTGCTCAAGTCCGTGCCGCGCGGATAGGACCAGACCACCACCACCAAACCGTACCGCTTAGCCTCTTCGGCCAAGGCTTGCAGCTTTTCGTACATCTCCTGCCGCAGGGCCGAACCCGGATAGACCGTGTAGCCGATGCCAACGCAACCCAAGCGCAGCGCGGCAGAAATAGAGCCGGTCAGCGACTGCGTCGGATCTGCGTCGGAGTGGAGGTTTTCGCGGTTGTTGAGCTTGAGTATCAGTGGCAGATCGCCGGCGTAGTCGCGCACGCCTGCTTCCAGAAATCCGAGCGGGGCGGCGTATGCGCTGAGGCCGGCGTCTATGGCCAACTCAAAGTGATAGCGCGGATCGTAAGCGGGCGGGTTAGGAGCGAAACTGCGCCCGGGTCCGTGCTCAACGCCCTGATCTACAGGCAGAATAACTAGCTTACCCGTGCCGCCGAGTGCGCCGTGGTTGAGCAAGCGCGCCAAGTTGGTCAAGGTGCCGGGATTGTCGCTGCCATACCAACTTAGAATTTCGCGGATGCGCTCTCGCATTTTGGACCTTTCTTGCTATGTGAGGAGTAGGAGTTGACAAAAGAAAAGCTCCTCAATCGCGCAAAGCGCGCTAAAGGAGCTTAACAAAATGGCGGGGACGACGAGACTCGAACTCGCGACCTTCGGCGTGACAGGCCGACGTTCTAACCAACTGAACTACGCCCCCATACACTTGAGTTTAATAAGGTAAAAGTCAGATCAAATGCTGTCAATGGATGGCCGAAGCTTTGGCTTGCGCGGCGCTTTCTTTTTTTAATCGCCTGAGTGCCCCGCGCATGAGCTGGCGCTTGAGTGGGCTAAGGTGGTCAATGAAGAGCTGACCGTCGAGGTGGTCAATTTCGTGCTGGAGGACACGGGCGTAAAGGCCCTCGCCTGCGGTCTTGAAGGGCTGGCCGTCGAGACCAATGGCCTCGACTTCGACCCAAGCGTAACGCTTGACATCGCCGTACAGGTCGGGAAAGCTCAGACAGCCCTCCTCGCCGACTTGCTCACCCTCACAGCCCGTAACCTTGGGATTGATTAAGGCCACGGGTTGGTGGTTTGGCCGATGGCCAGCCACATCGACGACGCAGACCCGTTTGAGGACGCCAATCTGCGGGGCGGCCAGCCCGACCCCGTCCGCTGCTCGCATGGAGTCGAAGAGGTCGGCGACGAGGGCGCGAATGGTGTCATCCACCTCTGCAACCCACGCACACTTCTGGCGGAGGCACTGCGCCCCGAACAGCGCAATTTCGCGTTTCATGTGTCCAAGGGCTCTAAGTCGAGGGCAATATAGCGCAAGCCTAAGTCGGCGAGTGCAGCCACTAGGGCCAAGCGCAACCGGGCTTCCGCGAGGCGGGCGATGGCTGCTGTGGGCAAGCGCAGGACGAGCATCTGGTCGCGCTGCTCGTACGCGGCCGGCAGCAACGAATGCGCTGCGAGTAGCGGATTGACCCGCGCAAAGAGCGGCTCGTCGGCCGAGTCGGCGATGGTGAGCAGCGCCTCGTTCATGCTGCCAGAGCGAAAGCCGCACAAATCAACGGTAGCTTGCAAATAGCCGACTCCTCGCAAGTGCTCCAGCAAAGACCAGCGCACATCGGGGTCGCCCAGCAAGCGCGTCAAGTCCTCAGCGGGCAACTCAATGCGCGACAGCGTCTCGTGGTGGCGGGCGCGAACCTGATCGAAGCCACAGACCTCGCGCAGATAGCACTCGGCGCGGTCGATTTGGCGCAGACCCTCGGCAGTAACGGGCGTACCGTAGGGAAAGCGCGACGATAGGCAGGCCATGGCCGGGCGGTCCCACACCGTCAACCCCCAGCGCTTGGCTAGCGCGCGCACGTCGTCCTTGGTCAGACCCGCCTCGGCCAAGGGCGCGTGTACACCGCGCTCGCGGGCGGCCGCAGCCCCAGGGCGGAAATCGCCGATGTCGTCGGCGTTTTGGCCGTAGAGGATATAATGGACGTCGAGCGTACGCGCTAGCTGCTCCATGTGGGTGAACAACTCTTGCTTGCAGTAGTAACAGCGGTTGGGCGCGTTTTTGGCGTAGTCGGGGTTGTCCAGCTCGCGGGTTTTGACCACCTCGTGGCGGATGCCGAGCTCGCGGGTGATCTCAGTGGCCTTCGCCAACTCGCCAGTGGCATAGCTTTCAGAATCCGCGGTGACGCAGATGGCCCCCGCGCCCAAAACCCGCTGGGCTGCCACCGCCAGCGTAGCACTATCGACCCCGCCCGAATAGCCGACCAGCACCTGCCCCATCGGGCGCAGAATTTCTTCGAGGTGCGCCAGTTTTTCGTCCAAGGAGAGCATGGCGGTCAGAAGGGGGATTTTTCCGCGGACACGGCGCAGGGCATGATCGCGGCGTCGACCATGCCGTGCAGAATTTTCTTGTCAGCCGGAAACACTAGCGCTTGGATGCCGCACAGGCGCGGCGCATCGCCGATGACGTAGTAATAAGGACGCAGCATCACCCGGCCTCGCATGGGCACGACCTCGTCGCGGTCAAAGTCGTAGTAGCGCACAGTGCGACGGGCGGCCTTGTGAAATTCCTGCAAGATATAGGGCTGGTGGGCAAAGCGGTCGAGCGCCTCTTGCACGCGCTCGGCCCATTCGGCTTCGGGCAGATCGTGGCCGATGGACACGCCCTTGCTCTCATAAGCTATGTTGGAAAAACCCGAGGGCTTGAGCACGAGCTCGCGCTGCTTTTTGGTTAGATGCTTCAACTGCTGCCAGTCGCTGACGGGCTGGCCGCCGATGTCGAGGCCGGGAATGATGGCGTGGGGCGGCAGCGGCCGCGCATCGACAATCCAAGAGCGCGGGATCAAGCTGTCTAAGGCGGCAAAAGGCTCCTTGCCCAAGGTGCGGCGCCAATAGGATTTGAGCGCGGGGTGGTGGAACAACGCCAGCCAGAGCTTTTCTTCGAGATATGCCTTCGGGGGTGGGGTCAAGCACAGGGCATTCTTCTTAGTGAAATAGGTAAACAGCTCAGCCTTGGGGATATTTTTGAGGTCGAACAGTTCAAAGAAGCGATAGGCCGCATCAATGCGCCAAGGAGCCGGATCGTCAGCACCTTGGAGGAAAAGACCATTTTCGTCAAAGCGGGCCTCGCGCGGGTGGGCACTGCGGGCCGGTTTGCCAGCCGCCTGCAAGCACTCGACTAGCCATTCCATTTCTCGGCGATAGGCATCAGACTCGTCCGAGACAAAGAGGGCGAAATGCGGCTCATCCAACTGGGTGGCCGCGGCAATAGCTTCGTACAATGGGTCAATCAGGCCGCGGGCACCGCCAATGATGGCGTAGCCAAGATCTGCATATACCTCCGAGACTTGGGCGGTGAATCCCATGCCACCGGGGATGGCGTCTAGCTCAACCAACTTGAAGCCATCTTCAGTGAGCAAAAGATCCGGGCGAATGACCAAAGGCAACTGGGACTTGATGCGATTCCAGCGGCCCATTTCGCGCACAGCACTGGGTTTTCCCAAGTCCAAGTACTCGTGAATCCAAGACGGCTCAACGCTTTTGACGCTCTGATGGTATAGCTGATTGCAGACCTTGTAGAACTGATATAGGACGCCGCCGAGCTGATCTAGGTAGCGGTGTTGCGCCGGCGACAGCCAAAACGGCTCTGGAGCAATGCGCCACGGCAGATTACTGTCCGGGTGTAAATGGGTGCGGTCGCCTTCAAAAAGGCCACCGGCGGGACAATGGGCGTTGATGTGGAGGCAGAGCGCTTTGAGATCGGATGCGGTGCTGGGCAGAGACATCGAATAGGCTCTCTAAGAGATATGCAGCTAATTTAGGGTGAATGGTACGCTAGGTCAACGACGGGCCTATCGGCCTTTGGCAAGAAACAAGCCAACACCGCATATTTGCTCAAGCGACGGAGGAGCGCGATATGGAGCTGACAGGCAGGCATTGCCTAGTGACTGGCGGCGGGCGCGGCATTGGCCGGGCTATTGCTCTGGCCTTGGCACGGGAAGGGGCGCACGTGGCGATATTGGCCCGCACTGGATCTGAGCTCGACGAGACAGCCGCACTTTTGGCCGACCAAGGGCAAACAGCGTTGAAATTACAGGCGGATGTGAAGCGGCGCGAGGAAGTAGATGCAGCCATTGAGCGCGTGCTCGCAGCTTGGGGTGGGATCGATGTACTAGTCAACAACGCGGGAATTCAGGGGCCTATAGGCCGAGTGGAAGAGGTCGATCCAGAGGCTTGGATGCAGGTGGTGCAAGTCAATCTCGGCGGCTGTTTCTACTGCACCCGCCAGGTCCTGCCGGCCATGATCGCCCAGCACTACGGCAAAATCATCAATCTCTCGGGCGGCGGCGCAGTGGGGCCGCGGCCCTTCTTTAGCGCGTATAGCACCTCCAAGGCCGCAGTCGTGCGCTTTAGCGAAAACTTGGCTGGCGAAGTGGCCGAACACGGCATTGACGTCAACGCCCTTGCCCCCGGAGCAGTCAACACGCGGATGCTCGACCAACGGCTAGCGGCCGGCGCGGTCGTGAGCGCGGAGGAACGCAAGCAGGACCAGCGACTGCGACGCGAGGGCGACGCTACGGGCGAGCGAGCGGCCGCGCTGGCAGTCTATCTGGCCTCGGCGCGCTCAGACGGCCTGACGGGACGGCTGCTATCCGCAGTTTGGGATACGTGGGAAACCCTCGATGTCGAGGCGATTATGGCCACCGAGACCTTTGCGGTGCGGCGCGTACCACCGCAGGAGGGCTAAGTGTACAAGGTGGGGATCATCGGCGCGGGTCGCATGGGGCGGCGGCGAGCGGCCACAGCCCAATCCCATTCCGCGTCCGCAGTTACCCTAATCTACGACGAGCACGCGCCCGCCGCGGACGAACTAGCCGCCGAATGCGGAGCCGAGGCGGCTAGTTCGCAAGAGGAGCTAATTGCGGCCGATCTCGACATCGCAGTCGTCGCGACGACGCACGACGCATTGGCCCCCATCAGCACTGCCGCTCTCCTCGCCGGCAAACACGTCTTGTGCGAAAAGCCGTTGGGGCGCAACCCCCAAGAAGCCAAGCAGGCCGTCGCTGCGGCCGAGCGGAGCGGGCGCGTACTCAAGGTCGGCTACAACCACCGCTATCATCCCGCGATCCAAAAGCTGCACGAGGTCTGTACGGCGGGCGAGATCGGCCCGCTGCTAAGCATCCGGGCGCGCTATGGCCATGGCGGGCGGCCCGGCTACGACCACGAGTGGCGGACCGACCCCGAAAAAGCAGGCGGCGGCGAGCTTTTGGACCAAGGGGCCCATCTAATCGACTTGGCCAAATGGCTGTTGGGGGACTTTGCCGAAGTCACAGGCTATGTCGAGACCCATTTCTGGGACGCGCCCGTGGAGGATAACGCCTATGGACTCTTTCGCACAGACACCGGGCAGATCGCCTCGCTGCACGCGAGTTGGACCCAGTGGAAAAACCTCTTCAGTTTCGAGGTCTTCGGGCGCGATGGTTACGTCTCGGTCGAAGGCTTAGGGGGATCCTACGGGCCGGGCCGCGCCATCGTGGGGCGGCGCAATCCCCAAGGGGGCGCACCGGACAGCGAGCATTTTGACTACCCGGACGAGGATAGGTCGTGGGAACTGGAGTGGGCCGACTTTTTGCGCGGCCTAGCCGGTGCGGGCACCCCTTACTCGCTTGGATCGGAGGCTTTGGAGACTATCGAGTGGATGTATCGATTTTACCGGGCTGCGGCCGAAAAGCGCTCTGTGCGGCGGGAAGAATTTATAACCATTTAGAAAAGAAAGAGTTACGAATAGTATCGCCGCCGCGTCATTAGGTGCTGCGGCTCTTTTTTTATCGTGCGCGTTATTTTTTTGCAAATTTTACGCGAAAATTTCTTACCATATATAAATAGCTAGACGGTAAACACTACTCTTTTATCTAGGAAAGGAAGGAACGCTTTTAGACGAAGCTAAGCACCTAAATTCTTTATTTGTCGCATCTCATATACCCTTATACCCTTAACCCCGCAGGAAGTGCTATGAGAACAGATCAGGATACAGCCCAAGTGGAGCGCATTGCGATGGCTTATCGACGCCTTGCTAACGCTATGATTCTCAGTACTTTACGCGAAATATCCAAAATGGATGAGGTCGTGGTAACCCCAAATGATACCCCGGAGATGGCCTTTGTCGAAAGCTCTAGGATCGATCCTTGGTGCGAGCTGGCTGGCCTCGAACCCGAGGTCGTGCGCAAAGCCGCTAAACGGCTGATAGAAGAACGACCTTTTTAGCACCGCACAGTACAAACCAATAAAAAAGCTCTGGAAAGGACACTTCCAGAGCTTTTTTGTTTTTAGTAGCCAGCGCGCAGCGTGGCGCGCGCGGCGTGGTCTAGAAGGCCGCGCACCACTTTTTCGGCATCGCGGTGGCGTAAATCCTCAAAGCGCAAGGCCCAGACGTGGTCCCGGTACGCCATGTTGCGCAGTTCGATGAGAACTTTGACGTCAGCGGGATTGTTGCGCAAAACCCCTAGCCCTTGCCCGCGGACGCGAGCACCAGCCCCTAAGGCCGGAAGCAGGGAGCGAGCAAATTGGCGCGAGACGCGATCTATGCGCCCACTCCTGCTGCTTTTGTAGTATAAAACCAGCGGTGCTTCTGGGCCTTTGGGATAAACGTCGGCGTGAAAGGAAAGAAAGATGCGCCGGCCCCGTGGCGCTTTGGCAAAGGCGTGACGGGCAATGCGCACGCGTGTCGAAAGATTGTTGCCGCGTGGCCAAGCGCTGAGCTTGTTGGTATGGTTGTAAGCAGCCGAGTTGTACACTTCGTTTTTTTCGTTGACAAAGGTCTGAGCCGGTGGATCGCTTTGGCGGATTAGGTGGTTGGGGCTGAGTAGGGTCATGGTGGCGTGGCCGCCGTGTAAGCGCACCAAGACATACACCCGCAGCGCAATGTCGAAGACGTATTCGTCCTCAACGACATAGAGCCTCTTGCCATTGCCGTCGCGGGTGGAAACCACTGCGCCCGGGTCCAGCCCGCCGTGCCCTGGATCGAGGACGATGTGCCAGCCTTCCAACCGAGAGCTCAAGCGCCCCATGCTACCGACCTTGCGCTCGAATTCCCGCCACAGGCGTATTGCCTGGCGATATGTACGGCGCGGCGAGCTTGGATGGCCCTCGTAATAGGTCTTACTCGGCTGGCGCTTATTGCGGGGCCGGGAGAAGTAATACGGCCCGTTGTCGAAGGTGATTTTTGGCATGTCAGCGCGGCGGATCTGCAGATCGTCCCAATTGATCTCAGACAATTCCACCCAGCGCATTGGCCGCACCTTGAGCTGGTCGCCCGGGTGGATGACGGCGTTTCTCTTCAACTGGTTGAGGCGGGTAATTTCAGCCACGCTCATCTGGTGCAGGCGGGCGATCTGCGCGAGGTAATCGCCCCGCTTAACCACGTACGTGGCCAGTTCCGGGCCGCGCACGGGCGCAGCACTCGGTTCGAGCTTGCGGTCTGGGTAGAGCTTGAGTACCTGACCTGGATAGATGCGGTTGGACGCAAGGCCGTTGAGTTTCTTGAGATGATAGACGCTGATGCCGTAGGCGCGGGCAATTTCCCACAGCGCGTCCCCTCGCTCCACGATGTGTACCGTGCTCTCCGCGTCCTTGAGGCGGAGCTTCTGCCCACTGAAAATCCGGTCGCCGGCAAGGCCGTTGAGACGCTGCAACTGGCTGATTGGGACTCGGTAGCGCTGGGATATCTCGGTTAGAGTTTCGCCCTCTTGTACCACGTGGACAGCTTCCTCTAACCGCGAAGCGCGCAGGCGGAGCTTTTGTCCGGGCCGAATGAGGTCGCTTTTAAGCTGGTTAATCTGGCGCAGAAATCCCAAGCTCACGTCAAATTGCAGGGCGATTTTCGACAGCGTGTCGCCCGAGCGAACCCTGTATTCGCGCGGCTCTTCGTCTTGGTCGTCGACTGCGGCCCGCCGCGCCGACGCCGACGCGACCGGTTGCAAATAGAGCTTCTGCCCGACGTGGATGACGCTCCCATTGAGGCGGTTGAGCGCCTTGAGCTTGTAGACCGGGACGGCGAACTGCCGCGCTATTTTCGACAGCGTGTCACCGCGCCGGACGCGATACCAATCGCCGCTTTTTACTGGCGAACCAACTTTGAGACTCTGGCCAGTATATATCCTATTGCCGCGGAGCTTGTTCCAGCGCCGGACTTGCTTCTGTGAGACTCGGTAGCGCATGGCAATCTCAGAGAGCGTATCCCCTCGTTTGACCACGTGGACGATGGGACTCCTGCGCTCGGCGGCGTCTAGTGCAAAAGCACACAAGAGTAGCGCCACCAAGATGTAAACCGGGCGCGACATAGACTCATACTTTGGAATTGGACAACAGGGGAAGGGGTTTTGCAAGTATAAGGCCATTAAGGCTATTGCGCAAAGACTACTTGCTGGCCACAAAGGGGCAACCTATACTTCGCCTCCATGAATGAAACTAAGCTGCCATCGGTGGACCAGATGCTCAAACAGGTCGCCGACCTCTTGCAAAAGTACGACCGCGCCTATGTCGTCGAGCAGGTGCGCCGCGGCATTGCGGACATGCGTCGCCAAGTGCGGGCGAGCACTGTAGATGAGGAGCGGGCGGCCTTAGATGTGCGGATCGAGCAGGCCGTCCGCCGCTGTATCGAACAAGAGGCCGAGCCCCGACTGCACCGCGTCGTCAATGCCACCGGCGTGGTGCTGCATACCGGCTTGGGCCGGGCCCCGCTGCCCCAAGCGGCCCAAGCGGCCGTCGCGCGGGTGGCCACGGGCTATTGCAATCTCGAATTTGACCTCGAATCGGGCAAACGCGGCGAGCGCGTCGCACACGTCGAGGCCCTTATATGCTCGGCGACCACAGCGGAAACGGCCGCCGTAGTCAACAACAACGCCGCGGCCGTGCTCCTGCTGCTCGACACCTTGGCGCGGGGGCGGGAAGTGGTGGTCTCGCGAGGGCAACAAGTCGAGATCGGTGGCTCATTCCGCCTACCCGAAATCATCGCGGCCAGCGGGGCCAAACTGCGCGAGGTCGGGACGACGAACCGCACGCACTTGCGCGACTACGAGCGCGCTGTCGGCCCAGAAACCGGTGCCATTCTAGTGGTGCAGCCGAGCAATTACAGGGTGCAGGGCTTTACCGCCGAGGTAGCTCTGAAGGACTTGGCTACCCTGAGTCAACGTGCAAAAGTGCCGCTGGTCCACGACTTAGGCAGTGGAGCCTTGGTCGATCTGGAGCAGTGGGGGCTACCGCCCGAGCCGATAGTTGCCTCCAGTCTCAAGGCCGGAGCAGCCGTAGTCAGTTTCAGCGGCGACAAAGTGCTGGGCGGGCCGCAAGCCGGTATCATCGCCGGCCAGCGTCCCTATGTAGAGCAGGTGCGCCAAAATCCGCTCATGCGCGCCCTGCGCTGCGACAAGCTGATCTACGCCGCGCTCGAAGCGGTGTTGTCGCTCTATCGCCTACCGCCGGATAAGCTAACCCAAGCCCTGCCCGCACTGGCCATGCTGCGAGCAACGGTTGAAACGCTGGAGGAACGCGCCCAGAGGCTGTTTTCCCTTTTGCCCGAGGAAGTCTGTCGCGCCCTCCGCCTCAAAGTGGTAGAATCGCTAGCGCAAGCCGGCAGCGGGTCCCTGCCCCTAGCCGAGATCCCCAGCCGGGCCGTGGCCCTCCAGCCAAGCGCGGGCCGGGCCGAGCGGCTAGGTCGCCAACTTAGGCGGCAAGGAGTAGTCGGTCGCATCGCCCGCGAGCAGCTCCTGCTCGACATGCGCACCGTGCGCGACGACGAGGTGGAATGGATCGCCCAAGCATTGTTGCACGTTACCGCGCGGTCACGGTGAGCACTGCGCTGTTGCTAGTCGCTTGGCTGCTCAGCGGCTGCGGCGGCAAAGACCCCACCGCACCGCTTGCACCTGCGCCCCCCGAATCCACCAGCCAAGCCGGAACTGTCGCGGTCGCCAACCACACCGCCTACGATCTCGAAGTGGCCTATCTCGACGAAACCGATCCAGACGCGCCGCGGATTGTGCGCACTTACGTACCGGCCGGCCAGCGCGCCGAGGTTTCGGGCGGAGTGCTGCCAGCCGGTCTAGAGGTAGAATTCGACTTGGTACTCGTCCCGCACACGGAAGACGGGATTCGGGTGCGACGCAAAATCCGGGTCTCGATTGACGGCGATTGGGTCTTAAATATGCGCTTGGCGGACGAGTCCGACCCCTTCAGCCTAGAGGCCAGTGCGTCTCCATAGGCTTGCTGGCAAAGAGAGCGCAATATTTTCGCTTGCTTTATCGCGGGATGAGTTTTACGTTTGACATCCCCACGATGAGTTTCAGCACTTTCCCCTTGCACAATTTCATAGAGCAGTTCCTGATAGCTAGCTAGTTGTGCCGCTCGTTTTGGCACAGCTATGAGGATCAAAAACCTATGGTGTTGGACATCCGCGACTTGCGCCAACAGGCTGCGCCAGTCGCCAAAACATCGCTAGACCAATTACTCCACGGCGAACAGACCCAACTACATGGGCTGGTGCTCAGCGCGGACGATTTGGAGCAACTCTTGACCATCGCCGAAGACTCGGGCGACAGCCGTCGGCTAGCGGCCATCGACATCTTGAGCGAGCACCGCTCTTGGCTGTCTTCGCTGCGCCTGTTGCGCCGGATCGTGCGTTTGGCGCACAAGGAACTTGATTCCCGACCCGCCGCGGCTTTGGTGCAGGCACTGCGCCAATGCGACGAAGTCGCCCAATTTCTAACCAGCAAAGAGCGCACGGTCGCCCGCGAAGCAGCGCGAGGCGTGCCGATCAGCCGCCAGACCCTCGCGCCGATTGCTGAGGCACTAGCGGCAGGTCTCCCAGCCGACATCGCAGCCGTATTGCTCGACAAAATTCGCCGCACACATCCATCTATGGTGCCCTATGCAGTCGATTGTCTCCTCCAGTGCGACCCCAATGAGAGCCTCTTGCGCACGTTCTTGGCGCACTTGCCGCAGATACCGCTCTTCGCGCTCTTTGTCGAAGCCGGGTTGCCGCAAACCATGCCTGCGACCTCCCGCGTCTGGCAACGGGCAGCGCGGCTAGCGGCCGAAATCCTCCAAGAAGCGCCATCGGCCAAGCTGCTGCGCCACCTGCTCAGTAAGTGCGGCGAGGACGCGGCTTTCGCCCGCAACCACGCCCGCTTCCTGCACCGAATCACCCGATGCGCTGACACCTCGCCGGACGCCGATTTAATCGGCCATTTCGAGGAACTCACCTCTGGCGCCTCCGAAGACCAGGTCGCTCGCCTAGCACCGCTATTAGTTGGATTGAGTGGGAGACTCGACAGCCAATCAGGGCAGCAAGCGGCCGCCCTGCTGGAGAATTGGAAATCTCGCTCGGCTTCGCTCAAACTCAAGATCTATCACCTAGAGCAAGGCATCTGCTGAGCATTTATTCTAATCCGAGTCTCCCCAAGGGCCGTTCGTCGACGGGCGAACGGCCTTTTTATTTTGGCACGCGCCACAGCAGCACCAAGGCCAAGACGGCAAACAACAGGTTGGCTATCCACGCGCCTAGCCAAGGTGAGAGGATTTGATTCCAACCGAGGGCTTGGCCCGCCTTGACGCAACTGTAGTAAACAAAGCAGATCAGGACCCCCAAGCCGAAGCTGTTGGCCAAGCCGGCGCGACGGGCATTGGCACCGAGGATCGCACCGAGGGCGATGATGATGAAGTTGGTCAGGGGAAAGGATATTTTCAGGTGCAAATCGACGCGCTGGCGCGTGGCGTCCTCCCCGTTGAGTGTGGCACGGGCGATGTAGCCAGCCAGCTCGGCGTAACTCATTTCCTCGGGGTCCTTCTGCTGGCGAGCAAAGTCGCTGGGGAGCAACGACAAACTCGGCAGGGCTAGGGTGTCAAAGGAAGAAGTCGCGACAGCCTCGTCCGCGGCAAAGCGAAAGCGGCGGCCTTCGAGGAGCACCCACGTGCCCGCCCGCCACTCCATGCGCCGGGCCACGGCGCGCTCTAGCAGCGCATTGTCGTGCAGTCGCTCCCAAGACACTTCGTCGGCGCGCTGGCGCCCCGCATCGTAGCTGCGGGCGTACACGAACTGGTTGTCCGCATCTTGCAGCAGAACTTGGCGGCGCGACCCATCACTGCGATGATAGGACTTAATCTCGTCGCTGATTTGGTTGTAGCGATAGGTGGCGGACGGCACCACCCAATCGGTAAAGAAAAAGGCCGCGACCGCAACGGCGAAGGCACACGCCAAAACCGGGGCCAGCAGGCGATACAGGCTAATGCCAGTGGCCTTCATGGCGGTGATTTCGTTCTGGCGCGCCAAGCTGGTCAAGGCAAAGAGCGCACCCAGCAGCGCGGCGATGGGCAGGGTCAAGATGAGCCAGTACGGGAGCCGATAGACGTAGTAGAGCAAGATCTGTTCGGGACCAGCCTCAAAGTCGATAAACGTGTCGATGTTTTCGGTGAGATCGATAATCACCGCGATGAGCAACAGACTGACCACGGCGATCCCCAGACACAACAGAAAACGGCGCGTCAGATAGAGGTCGAGGGTGCGCATTTCAGGTCTCTTTCGTCCCTCGGCGGCCAGCGCGGTCGTATCCGGCCACCTGCAACAGCCCCCATCCAACGAGAGCGAAAACCCCATTGGGCGTCCACATCGCCAATGGCGGGGGAATATAGCCGCGGTCGGCTAACTCCTCGCCGCCGATGAGGAACATCCAGTAGCCCCAAAAGAAAAACAGGCTGATGCCGACGGAGACGGCCGCACCACGTCGGCGAATTAGCGCACCCAATGGGGCACCGACCAGCGCGAAGACCAAGCAAGCGGCCGGGATGGATAGCTTCTTGTGAATCTCGACCAAGTACTCGTTGATCCGCCCCGCGCGGTGGTCTATGTGCCGCCACTGTCGGCGCAGGGCCTCGGCCGCCTGTTGTCCCTCTCGCTCTAGCTCACTGGCCGTAGAGTCGGCGAACTGGCTTTGGTGCAGTTCAAGGTAACGCGCGGCAATCGAATCGAGGCGACCGTAGGCGCGCTTCTGCTCGCGGCGGTGCTCTAGCACCAAGCGGCGCATGGCCGCGATGTCTAACTCGCGGTCGCTGCGGTAAGACGAGGGGCGGTGTTCGTAGCGGCGGCGCTCGTCCTTGATATGCAGCACTTGACGGGCAAAAGTGCCGTAGAAAAAGCGCTCCTCTTGGCCAGCTTCGATGCGCTGGACATGGCCCTCCTCCAGTTCCAAGCGGATGTAAGCCCCGTCGCCCAACAGCGCGAGGCGGCCCCTAGGGGCGTGGACAATCACCGGCGGGCCGGGCCGCGAGGCGTCGTAGAGTGCGATGCCAGCCAGTTCGTTAGTCTCCGGGTCAATCTGGCGGATCAGTAGGTGATAATCGCCCAAGTCGGGTATGAAGACCCCTTCCTTTTCCCGCAGCACCAAGGCCGCTTTCGTCCGTTGCAAGCTCGACGACAGGATCCGGGCTTGGTGGTTCCAGTCCGGGAGGATTTGGTCGTTAAAAAGGATCATCAACAGAGTGAGCAAAAAAGCGGCCAACAGCACCGGCCGCAGGAGCAGCCAAAAGCTCACCCCACAGGCTTTGGCCGCGATGATTTCCCCGTCGGCGGCGAGGCGAGCAAAGGCCATGAGCACGGCGATGAGCACGGCCATAGGCACGGCCAGCGCCACGATCCAAGCCAAGTTAAAGAGCAAAAGTTGGAGAGCCGCCAACAGAGTCAGCCCCTTACTCAGCACCTGATCCATCGTCTGCAATACGACGTCGATCAGCAGGATGAAGAGGATCAGCGCAAAGCCAAGCGCAAAGGGCCAACCATGCTCTTTGAGCACATAGCGGGACAGGATCGTCATGGGTCGAAAGGGTTACGGAGTTGTGGCGCACTGCACTCAGGGGCTCCTCGTTGCGCGTCGAGCGCACTCGAACGGCCACGGGCCTAGTTCCCTAAAATATAACGACTTAGACCGCTGGCTAAAAAAGTACCCCCGCCGCCGTGCAACAGGAATGGTTTTTGCGAGGGCTTCCTTGAAATAATTGCAGCCACTTGCTATGTTTTCAGGTAGTTGCCCGCTTCGTCTGGGCAGCATCCTCCTGTTTTTGGGTCTGGAGACCGCCTATCGCGTCTGGTTAATACAGAAGCCGCTCGGCGCATTGCTTTGGCTGTGGCCGAATCACCAGTGAAGGCTTCTGATTCGTTTCCGCTAACCTCAATTGAAAGACTGCTCTTTAGTTGAGACTGCCGAGCGCATTCGGCTATAGCTCGCTGTTTGACGCCGCGAGTTCCCACCCTTTAGGGGCTTGTGAGCACGTCAAACAATAAACGTCGATAGGTGTGATTTAGAGGTGTTTCTCCGCTTTTCCCGCCCAGCGTTTTCCTCGTGGCTGTGTGTTTGCTTGCTCGCAGTAGTGGTGCATGCCGAGCCTGGCCTGCACTTTGAGCCGCTGTACGGCCCGCTTTCCCAGCGCTTTGCCGTCCCCGGCCAAGCTGCCTTTGGGGCAGACCAACCGCTCTTGCCCGCCTCCGACCACACGCCGATCGCCTACCAAGCCACAGTGGACTCTTTGGGAATGGCCCACTACGGCCACCGCGTCAGCGGATTTGCCGAGGGACCAACGATCTCTGTGGATCTAGACGACTATCTCCGCATGGAATACCAAGCGAGGCACCGACAGCTTTGGCACCAGCAAATCCGCCGCGACTTTCGCCGCACAGGCTCCGAGCAGCGCCAGCGCCGGGGCAGTCGCTTTGAGTGGACGGTGCCCTTTTCCGCGCCCAAGCCCCTGCGACGCCTGCTTGGCGACGAAGGCCCCAGCCTCGCGCTCAATGGCTCGCGAACCATCATCATTTCTGGCAAGAGTGAGTGGACCGACGGCGAGGTGCAGACCTCGTTTGGCCGCAGTTCCAAGTTTCCTTCGCTGGGCATCGAACAGGAATCCGATTTCACGGTGGAAGGCAAAGTCGGCGAACTGATCAACATCCGCATCGATCAAGACACCCAAAACCTCGGCTCAGTCGTTGGTTCCAGTTTGGGCGATCAGCTATCCAACCAGATCAAGCTCGACTACGAAGGCGAGGAAGACTCCATATTCCAAGAGGTGCAGGCCGGCAACACCACCCTAGAACTGCCCAACACGCGCTTTGTCGGCTTCCGGCAGAAGAACAAGGGCCTCTTTGGCATCCGCGCTAAAGGGCACGTCGGGCCGCTGACCTTTACAGCCGTGGCCAGCCACGAAAAGAGCAAATCCAACCGCCAGACCTTCAAGGGCGGAGCGGCCATCGACACGCTCCAGATCAGAGACTACCAATACCTCCGCAACACGTATTTCTTTTTACACGAGTTCTACCGCGCCCATCTTGCCGACTTCCGCAGTCTGTTGGAAGGAGTGCCATTTGGCCCGGAAAACTTCGTCGATATAAGCCGCCTCGAAGTCTATATCAACGACTTCAGAACGCAAAATGACGCCGAGCTATTCGCCAAGCCCGGTACCGCGTGGGTCGATCCGTCCGATTCTCTCTCCACCGTCGAGTGCTTTGACGCGGCGGGCAATCGCCTGAGCAACAGCGGTTGCTTTGAGGATGGGACCTGGCATCGGCTCGACCCGGACGACGATTACTCGGTCGTAGCCGAGGCGGGTTATATCATCCTCAACAGGCCCGTATCCGACTCCTATGCCATGGCCGTGCATTTCAAAACCAACGCGCCAGACTTCGACGGCACACTCCAACAAGAGACAGCGCGGCTCAAAGCCGGCACCGAATCCGACTCCTTGCAGCTAAAGCTGATCAAAGCCCGCAATCCCCGCCCGGGTTTTCCCACCTGGAATCTAGAGTGGAAAAACGTGTACCGCATTGCCTCTGGGTTTTCCACGGGTCGCCGCTTCGACCCCAAGACTTTGCAGGTCGATATCGCCAAGGAAGTGCCCGGCCAAGAAGACCAACTTTCGCAACAAGGTCGCTCCTACTTGCAGATTTTGGGGTTGGACGAACGCGGCAAAGACCCGGGTAGCCCACCCGACCGCGTCATTGACGCCGACTACATCGGGTTGGACGACATCCGCGGGCACTTGATTTTCCCCGACCAGCGGCCTTTTGATCCGCGTTCCAACAAATACAGCGGCCTACTCGACGAACCCATCCCCGCCATCTACGACGAGCAGCAGCAGCGCGCTCAGACCGAGGCCAGTCGCTACAAAATCCTCGTCCGCGCCGCCGCCTCAGAGCAGCGCATCCGGTTGGGGGGCATCTTCGGCGGCGTCCGGGCCGAGACCGTGGAGGTCCAGTTAAACGGCCGCCCCCTAACGCAAGACACCGATTACCGCGTCGATGTCATGGGCAGCGTGACGTTTCTCGGTTCGGTCGCTCAAGAAGTGGCCGACCCGGGCGCAGACTTGGAAATCTCCTTTGAATCCGAGGACATCTTCAACATCGGCAGTCAGCAAAAGACCCTGTTGGGCTTGCGCACCGAGTACGAGTTCTGGGGCGGCGACGGGCGCGTGGGCAGCACCATGATCTACAACAATGAGCGTTCGAGCGACCAGCGGGTGCGGGTGGGCAATGAGCCAACGCGCACGGTGATCTGGAACCTCGACTTGCGCGCCCGGCGCGAAGTGCCAATCCTCACCCGCGTCGTCGATAGGCTGCCGCTGGTCAAGACAGCGGTGCCCTCGGAAGTCACCCTAGACGCCGAAATCGCGCAAAGCCGTCCCAATCTCAACACCAAGGGGCGCGGCTACATCGACGACTTTGAAGACAGCGAACGGCCCATTTCCCTAGTCGTCAACCGCACGCGCTGGGCACCGGCTAGCGCACCGGTTGGCGCGCGCTTCGGCGCAGAAAATCGCACACATCTCACTTGGTACAATCCCTACAACGGAGTGCTGCGCACCGACATTTGGCCCAACCAAGAAGAGCAAATCGACGCCCAAAACCGACGCACCGACATCCTAACACTAGAGCTGCTGCCGCGCCTTGAAGCCGCCGAGTCCTGGGGAGGCGTCGCCCTCGCCTTATCGACAGTCAACGACCTCTCTGAGTCCAAGTTCCTAGAGCTCTGGGTCCGGGGCCAAGAGGGCACCTTGCATCTGAACTTGGGCGACCAAATCAACGAGGACTACATCGCCAATGGCCGCCTCGACACCGAAGACGAGCCTTTCCCCGGGCAAGCCGCCGGGGACAAGACGGTATCGCGGGAGGAAGACGTGGGCATCGACGGCCGCAACGACGAAGCCGAGTTGAACTTCTACTTGCGGCTGCGAGACGCCGCGTTCGACACCACCCGCTCCCTAGCCGAGCGGAAGCAGGCCTTTGCCGCACTATACCCAGACCCAGACCCCCTGCGCCCGAACCGCTCGCCCGACGATCCTGAGGGCGATAATTGGAAATACGACGCCCAGCGCAACGAAAACGATTACAGCCACATCAACGGCACCGAGAACAATAAAAAAGACGTCGAAAGCGGCGATAGACCGGACACCGAAGACCTCAACGACAACGGCGTACTCGACCGACGCAACAACTACTACCACTACGAAATCGACCTATCGTCGAGCCATTACGAGGTCGCCGGGACTCAAAACAAAGGTTGGCGTCAACTCCGCGTACCCCTGTTCGGTCCCCACGTCGAGCGCGTGGGCTTGCCCGATTCCACCCGCATCGAATACGCCCGCCTGATGCTGTCAAGCGAGTCGCGGTCGGACCTAGCAGACACCGTGCGAGCCGAGATTGCGCTGGTGGAAATCGTGGGTAACAAGTGGCAGGGAGACGAAGTAGTGCGGCTCGACGAGCGCTTCCCGCTCGGCGACCACGAGGCCCTCGACGTCACGGTCATTGGCACCGACAAGAGCCTGAGCTACCGACCGCCACCCGGCGTGAAGATCCGCCGCAACGTGCAGTCGCGCACCCGCGAACGCGAGCAGTCCCTCGTGCTGGCCTACGAAAACCTAGAGCCTGGGCACCAAATGTCGGCGACCCGAATTCTGACCCGCTCTGCCAATTACACCAGCTACGAGCGGCTGCGCATGTACGTCTATGGCGATTCGAGCGGGACCATTGAATACGTCCACGGCGATTCGAGCGACTTGGAGCTCTTCGTGCGCTTTGGCGTGGATTCGACCAACTACTACGAGACCATCAGCCCCATTTTCCCGGGTTGGACCGGGGGGCGCAAGGGCTGGAAGGGCAATCAAGTAGATGTCGATCTGCCGGTCATCTCCCGACTCAAGGCCCTGCTGCAATCCGGGCGGGCCGATACCACCACGGGCGAATTCTATTACACCTATCGGGTCATCGACCCGCGCGGGGCACCGCTAGCAGGCAAAACCTCGATCGCTCAACGCGAGTTGGCGGCACTCCACGCGGCTGGCTACGACCCCCAAGTCGAGCGCTTTTCCCTAGACCAAGTCTTTGCGCGGCCGGGCCTGCGCAGCGGCGAGCAAGCCATCTACCGGGTGCGCGGCAACCCGTCAATGCAGTCGATCAAACAACTGAGCATTGGCCTGCGCAACCGCGCCGCAAACCGCGCGTACAGCGGCCGTATCTTCCTCGACGAACTGCGCCTCGACGAGGCTCGCAACACCCCCGGGCTGGCCGCGTACGCCCAGCTCAACACCAAACTAGCCGATTTTGCCAACCTCGGCGGCAACGTGCTCTGGCGGCAGGAAAACTTCCGCAGCTTTACCGGCCAAGGCGGCAACAGCACAGACCGCGAAGCCGCGCTGTCGGTCTCCACCAACGCGCAAAAGTTCCTACCGAGCAGTTGGGGATTTTTGATCCCGGTCAAGGTAAATCTCAGCCGTTCGACTAGCTTGCCGCGCTTCGGCCCCGGCTCGGACGTGGAATTGACCGCCGAAGAGAAGCTAGCGCAACAAGCCGTTCGCTCCAAAGAATTCTACGACGTGTCCATCAGCCGGCGGCAGGGCAAAAACTTCTTCTTGCGCTGGACCCTCGACCAAATGAACCTGCGGCTGTCGCATTCGCGCGAACACAGCTCGGATCCGGTGCGCCCGATCAACGAGCGCGAGGCCCAGACGATGAACTTCAACTACAGCATGCCCCTGCCCAAACCAAAACTGCGGATCATGAGTTGGCTACCGGAGTTCGTGCCCAAAGGCTGGACGCGGATGGAATTTCGCCCGCTGCCGACGAGCCTGACCTACGCGGTCAACGGCAGCCGGCGCACTTCGCGGCGACTGCGGCGCGGCGACGACGAGCTAACCGCACAGGAGGACTTTACGCTCGTCGAAACCTACGCCTCTAAGCTCAATCCGCTCTCTGGTCTATCGGCCAACTACAACCTCAAAATCGACCGAGACTTGGACAAAAAATTCGTCCCCGCCAAGCTCAGCTTTGGGCGCGAGGTCGGGCGCCGGCAAACAGCCGACTTGGGCTTTTCGCTGCGCTTGGTCTCGTGGCTGGACCAAAACTACACCTTCAAGGCCAATTACGAAGAGCAAAATGACCCGGCGCAGCGGCGCGGAGTGGCCCCGATTGATTCGATCAGCGGCCTGCCGTTCAATACCTTTGAAATCCGCAACCAGAACGACCTCTCCGCCCGCCTCAATTTCAAGATCTCAACCCTGCTCAAGAACTTGGGCCAGCCCCCGGAACAAAGCCGCAAGGCGCAACAGCGCAACGACCGCGACCGCAAGCGAAACCGCGACACAGACGCGGACGCGCCAACCTCGGAGGAAGGCCAAGCCGAAGAAAAACCAAGCAAAGCCGAGCCGCCGCAAGGCCCCAATATCCTCCGCCGCCTCGCCGGCTGGACCGGCCGCATCGTCGAGCCGGTCAACGCCAGTTGGCGGCGCAACACCAACTCCCACCACTTCAATTTGCTGCATCGGCCTTCGCTTTCCTATCAGCTCGGCCTCGCAGACACCCTGCGGGTGCGGCAAGCGACCCAAGGGCTGACCCATCAAGACAATTGGTCGCATACGTCCTCGTTTGAGGCCGGTTCGGGGATGCGGTTGCCTTTTGGCATTAGCGTCAAGGTCAACTCCAAGGAGCAGACCACCGAGCGCAGCGGCGCTTCGCAGCAACGGCTGCGCTTGCGCAACGAGCGGACCTACCCGCGCGTGAGTCTTAGCTGGGGACGAGCGGACCGGATTCCGTTGATAAAGCGAGTGATCAACAGCGCACAGGTAAACGCGAGTTTCGAAATCTCAGAGGCCAGCGAGGGCGAGGGCAGCCTCGCGCCCGGCTACCTGCTCTCTGAGGAGACTAAGACCGAGTTCAGAACATCGTGGAACGGCCGTTGGCGCTGGGGACCGACCACGACCATCGAACGCGTACTCTCCACCTCGGAGAGCCGCGATTTTGAACCAACGGCCGGGGAAAACGGCGGCGAGCAGCCTCTGCGCGGCACCCGCGATAGAGAGCAGGTGACCACCACCTTCAAGATCACCCATAACCTCAAGCCGCGGCGACTGCCCCTAATAGGCCGGCTCAAAAGCGACGTCACCCTCAACTTAGAACAGAAGTTTGAAGAAGAAACGCGCTCCATCGCCACCGGCGACGAAGAGCGCATCCCCAATGACAAAGAAAACCGCTGGCGCACTCAGTTGTCCATGACCTACAACTTCAGCACGAATTTCCGCGGCGAGGGGCGAATTCGCATCGAAAACGACAAAGACCACATCAGAGATAAGACGCGAAAAATCCGCGAAGTGCGGCTTTCGGGCACGTTCTTCCTCCGCTAAAGCATATTGCCCGACGTGGCTGTGGGAGGTATTATTTGTTCAATCAACGCGAGCAACGCGCACTCATCGGCCTAACAGCGGCCTTGCTCATCGGGATGCTCGTCGCCATCGGCGATTGGTATCGCCCCTCGCAGTCAGAGGAATTTAGCGTTGTGCCGCGCGCAGTCACTCCGCCGCCGCCGCGCCAAGTGGTAGCAGCCGAGCAGGGGCCGCTGTCGCTCAATTCGGCTACGGTAGCAGAATTAGTCACCCTGCCGACAATCGGCCCCAAGATCGCCGCGCGAATCGTCGCCTTCCGCCGCGAGCGCGGTCCTTTTGCACGGCTGGAGCAACTAACCGAAGTCAATGGCATCGGCGCGAAGACGCTAGAAAAGCTCCGTCCTTTGCTCACAGTGGAGTAGAGGCCACTTTGTAGAAGAAGGGGTTGGGATTGTTTGGATTTGGCAAAACAAAGGCTACCGGGATTCACATCAGTGGCCAGACCATGCGCATCGCCGCCCTAGACGCTGACCGCACTGGCATCCGACCGCTAGTCTTGACAGCCGAAGAACTGGAGCACCCCTTCGATCCGGTGTCCCTAGACGACGAGCAGCAGCGACGAGAACTAGCCACCCAATTAGCCGCACTCGCGGCGACTTATAACTTCGATTACAGCACGGCCTGTTTCTCGCTAGGCCGACGCTTGGGTCTCGTTCAGCGCCGGCCCCTCGTAGCGAGGACTGAGCGCGAAAACCGCGAACAACTCCAGTGGGAAACCGAGCAGTTCTTGACCGAAGACGCGGAGGCGTTTAGCTGCGATTTTGTGCTGACCTCGCAGTGGGGCTTTGTGGTGGCGGCGCGCCACCGCGTGCTCGATGGCTACCGCGCCCTAGGCAAGGCCGTAGCGGTCAATCGGCTCGACGTCGATCTAGTGCCTTTTGCCCTGTACAACGCCAGCGAATGCGCCAATCTGCTCGCCAAAGATACATTCTCGCTGCTGCTCTACGCGGATTTGAGCGAGGCTTGGCTCCTATTAATAGAGGAAGGCGAACTGTGCGCCCTGACCAGTTGTTGCTGGGAGCAAGAAGATGACGCCCCCGTAGTCTTAGAAGGCGCAGCGCACAAACTGCTAAGCACGAGAGGCAACGGCCTCCAGCGTCTATGGGGGGCCGGCTTCGTGTATTGGAGCGAGGGCTTGGCCTCGCATTTGGGGGTGCCGCATTCAATCCTCGACCCACTCGCCGCAGTCAAACCCAAACTGCTCGACAGCACCCCGCCCGCCCAGCGCTCCGAGTATGCCATCGCCGTCGGGCTAGCTCAGCGGGGGTTGATGCGATGATCCGCGTCGAACTTCTCGGTCGCCCCGGGCGGTCGCTTTGGTCTAAAATTTTGCTTTCGATGCTAGTCGTCTGTGGCGGATTATACGGCTTCCACCACTTCTTCCCCGCGCTGACGGAGCCGATTTTTAGCGCGAGTTCCGACCTCATTGCCACAGCGCAGCGAGAAATCGCTAGCCCGGTGCAAGAAACCGCCCCCAAGCCCACAACACAGCGAGAAGTCGCCAGCAGCACTGCGACGCAACAAGAGGAAACTCCGAGTCCTGAGCCAGCGATCGCATCAAGTCCCGTGGCCCAGCGAGAAGCAACCCCGCGTCCCGACCCAACGCCGTCCCAGCGCAGCACGACCTGCCACCAAGTCATGCGGGTCGACGAACAGGTTCCGGCCGGGATTCGCGTCGCATCGCTGAATTGCAACTCAATCGGGGAATACTGGCTGGAGGGGATCAGCCTCTCGTACAAAGCACTGCGCGAATTTCGGCTTCGCTTGCAGGCGTTGCCATCGCGGGTGTCGTTTTCGACCTGGTGGGAGGAACGCACACTGCGCTTTTCATTCCAAGGCCGCTTTGCCGAGCGGGATACTCCTCCACCGGCTGTCCTCTCAGCCGACCAAGCGGAGCAATTTTTCGGCAAGGTGGCCCGCTGGGCCGACGCCAGTGGCCTAGACAGCTTGTCGATCCACGATCCCATCCATAAGTCCTTGTCGCCGCAGCGCACGCACCAGCGGCAAAAACTGCGGGGCATTGGCTCCCCTCAGCAAATCAACGCCTTCTTGCAGCAGTTGCAACAGGCCGAAGAAACTGCCACCCTCGGCGAGGTGTTGCTCATGCCCGTCACCAGCGACGAAAACGGCTGGGTGCAGGCGCGGCTCTACGCGGCCGTGGACCTCATTGTGGGTGGCCCCTAATGAACCGCTTTGCAGACGCGGCCATCTATCCCGGCAGTTTCGATCCCATAACCTTGGGGCACCTGAACATCCTAGAGCGGGCCTTGGGCATCTTCTCCCGAGTCACGCTGCTAGTGGCGATCAATCCCAACAAAAAGCCGCTCTTTTCGCTGGCGGAGAGCCGGGCAATGATCTCTGAGGCCATTAGCGACTGGCCCCAAGCCAAGGTCGATTTCCACGACGGCCTGACCGTTGACTATGCGCGGCAGCACAATATCCGCACGGCCGTGCGGGGCTTGCGGGCGGTGACCGACTTCGAGCACGAATTTGCCATGGCCTTGACCAACCGCTCGCTGTGGCCAGCGTTCGACACAGTCTTTCTGATGACGAAGGCCGAGTACATGTATCTCAGTTCGTCGGTCGTGCGCCAAGTAGCGCAAATGGGTGGGCAGCTGGACCAGTTCGTGCCGCCTTGTATCGAGCGACGCCTGCGGGAGAAATTCCACAATGCCTGAATCCCAGCGCGAAGTGCAGGCGCTTTTCGCGCTGAGTCAAGCGGAGCGGCCCAAGCACGTGCGGCGCTTGCTCGCCCATTTTGGCTCGGCCCAAGCAGCACTCGCCGCCGCCGACTGGACCGCCGCCGTAGGGGCCAGCACACCCGCACAGCGCCCGACTCAGGCCGACTTTGCTTGGGCCGCCGAGCAGTGGCAACGGCTCTGCGCGGCTGGCGGTCGTTGTCTAACCCCAGCAGACGCGGACTATCCCCAACTGCTGGGCCAAATCGCCGCGCCGCCTCCCGTGCTGTTTGCGCTGGGGCCGGACGACTTGGTCCCGCCCACCATCGCCATCGTCGGCTCGCGCAAGGCATCGGACAGTGGCAAGATGATAGCCGCCGAACTAGCCCGCGGGCTAGTGGCTCAAGACATCTGCATCGTCAGCGGCCTGGCTTTCGGCATCGACGCGGCCGCTCACCAAGCCGCGCTCGCAGCCGGCGGGCGCACCATCGCCGTGTTGGGCTGCGGAGCCGACGTGCCCTATCCCCGCGCCCACACCCCATTCTACCGCCAAATCCGCGAACAGGGGGCCATCGTATCTGAGTTTGCTTGGGGGGCGCAGCCGGAGCGAGGAGCCTTCCCGCGCCGCAACCGCATCATCAGCGGGCTGAGCTTGGGGGTGATCATCGTCGAGGCCCCGCAAAAGAGCGGCGCACTGATTACAGCCCAACACGCCCTAGAGCAAAACCGCGAGGTATTTGCCGTACCCGGAGATGTGCGTTCGGGCCGCAGCGCGGGCTGCCACCGGCTCATCAAAGACGGAGCCAAGCTAGTCGAGGAGGTGGAAGACGTGCTAGAAGAATTGGTGATGTGGGCTTCCCCGCAGAGTGCGCCCATACTCGCGCCCACTCTGCCCCCGGAGGACGAGAGCGTCTATGCCCTGCTGTCGCGCCAACCTCGGCACATCGACGAGCTCGCCCAACACAGCGACCTGCCGCCCGCGGCCCTGCTCGACGTACTGCTGAGGTTGGAACTCGACGGCCTAGTCGATCAGCTCGCCGGCAAGCGATTTTTGCGGCGCACGGGATAAACCCTAGGCCGTCGTAACGCACAAATCACCCCAGCTAATCGTCCGAGTCCTCTATCTGCAAAGGTTCGTCGCGGCGGGATTTGGCGCGAAAAAAAGGCCGCGTCAAACGCCACAACACGTACGCGGCGGCGAGTGCGGCAACGCCGATGGCCAGCGGCGTTTGCCAATCCATGTCAAAAGCTCAAGGCCGTGCCGACCTGATAAGTCGCCAGCGCCCCGAGATAGGCGAGCGTCGTCATATAGCCAAAGCTGAGTAGGGACCAGCGATAGGAGTTGGTCTCTTTTTTTATGACGACTAAGGTCGAAAGGCACTGGGCGCAGAGGGCGAAAAATACCATGATCGACAGCGCCACCGGCAGGGTGTAAATCGGGCGACCATCCGGCCACGTCGCGGCGGCCAAGGTCGCGCGCAGGCTCGCGGAGCTTTCGTCCTCGCTCGCGCCGAGGCTGTAGATGGTGCCCAAAGCCGAGATAATGACTTCGCGGGCCGGGAAGGAGGCGATGACCGCCATGCCAATGCGCCAGTCCCATCCCAAAGGACGCACAGCCGACTCGACCCAGTGTCCGGCCTGACCGAGATAGCTGTTTTCTACCAACTCAGCCGCCTGGCGTTTTTCCAAGGCGTCGAGGGCGGCGGGCGCAACCGCTTGGCGTTCGATCTGGTGTCGCTCGACCACGTCGGCTGGGCGCGGGAAGTACGCCAGCGCCCACATTGCAATAGTCGTCGCCAAGATGAGGCTGCCAGCGCGGACGACAAAGGCCCGGCTGCTGTGGTACACGCGCAATAGCACCGTGCGCGGGTCGGGCATCTTGTACGAAGGCAACTCCAGCAAAAAGGGCGGCGGATCGCCGCGGAGCAAGGTCCGCTTGAGCAACCAAGCCACCGGAATGGCGACCAGTGCGCCGAGGCAATAGAACGCCAATAGGGTCAGCACCTGCAAGCCGATGATACCACCCAACAGCGGCCGGTCCGGGACAAAGGCCCCGATGAAGAGCACGTACACTGGCAGGCGCGCCGAACAACTCATCAGCGGCGCGACCAAGATGGTGGCAAAGCGGTCGCGCTGATCTTCAATGGTACGAGCGGCCATGATGCCCGGGACGGCGCAGGCAAAGCTAGACAGCAAAGGCATGAAGGCCGTGCCGGAAAGTCCCACGCGGGTGAGCAGCCGATCCATCAACAGCGCCGCCCGCGCCATGTAGCCGCTGTCTTCGAGCAAGGCAATAAAAAAGAACAAGATGGCGATCTGCGGCAGGAAAATTAGCACGCCTCCCACGCCGGCAATGAGACCATCGACGACGAGACTTTGCAGAGGACCAGCCGGGATGAGCGCCGCGGCGCGGTCGCCGCAGGCAGCAAAGAGCGCGTCAATGCCATCCATCAGCGGCCCCGACCAAGTGTAAATAGCTTCAAAGACCAAGACGTTGACTAGCACAAAAATCGCCGCGCCTAAAAGGCGATGCGCGAAAATGCGGTCGGCCCGATCCGAGCGGCGGTCCTCTAGGCGGCTGGGCTGGGCAAGCGCCCGCGCGAGCAGGCCGTCGATCCAAGCATAGCGGGCATTGCTTTCTAACGCGGACAGAGCATCTGCACCAGCCGTGCGCAGGTTGTGCAAGCGGTCCGCGACCCCATCACCGGCCGACGCCAACAAGCGGCGCTCGGCATAGCCGTTTTCATCCACTAGGGCGCGTAGGGCCTCCACCGAGGAGAGCAGCCCGGGGACGGCGGCTTGCAGCTCGGCAATAGCACCCTGGAGCGGGTCGGGCAGTTCCACCCGCTGCGGCCGCACGGCCACTGGATTCGCACTCAAAGCCGCCAACGTGCGGCGCAACTCGTCCAATCCCTGCCGCCGATGGGCACAGATGGGCACCACCGGCGCACCGAGCGCCTCAGACAAGGCACTGGCATCAATGCTAATGCCCCGCCGGATGGCTATGTCCTCCATGTTGAGGACCACGACCAAGGGCAACCCTATTTCCGCAAGTTGAGAAACCAAGTAGAGATTGCGCCGCAGGTTGCTGGCATCGACGACCGCCAAAATGCCGTCTATGGGCGGCGCGTCTTGCTGTTGGCCCAATAGCACGTCAATGGCCAGCATCTCGTCGGGCGAATGAGCAGCGAGGCTATAGGCACCGGGCAGGTCGATTAGGTCTAGTGCGTCTCTCCCATCCAGCGCCAAGGTCCCCACTTTGTATTCCACGGTGACGCCCGGGTAGTTGCCGGCGCGCTGCGCCAAGCCGGTCAGGGCGTTGAAAAGCGTGGTCTTGCCCGTGTTGGGATTACCGATGAGTGCGAGAGTTCGCACAGCGAGCCTGTTGAGCAGGAAAACTAGGAGACTAGGCGGATAGCGGCAGCATCCCGACGCCGAAGCGCGAGGCGAGTCTGCCCTATCTGGACAATAATCGCGGCCCCGGAGCGCAGTACGCGCAAGTGCTCTCCGGGCAAAAAGCCCAATTCGCGCAGGCGGGCGGCCAAGCGCGCCGGGGCCAAAATTTCGGCGACGATGGCTTCCCCGTGCCGAGGCAGTTGCGATAAATCGAGCGGGGGAGTTGATGTGCGAGGTTTGCTAAGTTCCACGCGATATATCCGGCTACGTTGTTTAGGTTGCTAACGATATGTTTGATATAGCAAACATATGTAATAAAGACCATAAGTCAACGTATTTTTTGCCGTGAAATCATTTCATTATGATGAAGGGGTTGTGTCTTGGTGCTTAGCATCTTCTCGACGGCATAGACCTGTCCGCCCGCTCGCAAGCGGTAGAATACAGCCCGGACGACGCGCTGTGCCCGCTGTCGGCGGTCGCATCCCATTCCACCCCCCTCAGCGGTTGATGCGACGGTCTAATGATCTCCAAAATTTCCATTCGACAAGAGCCGAGACGTTGTTCATTATTATCTTCTTTCTAACGG
Organism: Candidatus Latescibacterota bacterium; assembly: GCA_965116045.1. Taxonomy (GTDB): domain Bacteria; phylum Latescibacterota; class UBA2968; order UBA8231; family UBA8231. Next base: position 2,250,049 of record OZ220478.1, read on the forward strand.
ACGAAATGCGGTTTTTACAGAAAGCAAGACGACCATGACAAAGTTGATTATAGGGGCAGTGTGGCTAAGCGCAGTCCAAGTAGGCGCGTTGGATTTCTACGCGCACTGGGCCGACGGGAAGGCCGAGATTTCTAGCTACGAGGTGGTCCAGCCGCGCTACGGTGCGCTGCGGCAGGGGTACGGGGTGATGATTTTCGTGACCGAGAGCCTGCACCGGCAGACCTTAATCAAGGCCGAATCGCCGACGCCGGAGGCCGACCAATTCTACGCGCTCAAGCTCAACCACATCCTCAAGTTTCCGACCGGGATATACGACTACTCGGTGATGACTTCGGTTTTCAGCCAAGTGGACGGCCAGCGGCATCCCTTTGAGTTGCGGCGCATCTCGTTCAGCGCGCAGGAGTGGTGCGGGCATGTCTTTGACGAGGCCCTGTTCCGCAACGGGCAGATTAACGGGCACATCAGCAGTTATTTTGCCAGCGAGGGCCGGGGCACCTATCAGCTAAAACAGCCCGATCATTTCGCCAGCGAGGATCACCTGCTAATTCGCATCCGAGAGCTGCAAGGGCCATTTATGGATCTAGGCGAGGTGCGAGCGGTGGAGATGCTGCCGAGCTTTTGGCAGCTTCGGCAGGCGCATAAGCCCCATGCGTTCGTGGCTGGGCGGATCCACAAGGTTGCCGAGGAGCAAATCGAATTGGCGGCCGGTGTACTGGCCAGTGTGCGTTGGGACCTGCACATCGGCCAGCGGCAGCGGACTTTGTGGACGGAAAAAGCCTATCCGCATCGGATTCTGCGCTGGGAGGACGACGATGGGGGACGCGGCGAATTGATGCGGACGATCCGGGTGCCCTACTGGCAGTTGCAGGCCGACGCCGACGCGGTGTATCGGCGGGAGTTGGGCATTCCCTGAGCAGCCGTCCACAGCCTCGGCCCTCATCGGCGTCTATCTGCAGATACTATGCCACCACACAACGCGAATTTCGAGGGCGCTTCTGGCAACAGCACCCGCACCATGAGAATTAGGTAGTGGTGCGTTTTGAGGTTTCAGATTGTCTCGGTGCGCTTACGGTCGGTCTTGGGTCTCGGCGACCCGTTCAACGTTCTTGACAAATCGTTTTGTAGGACTTTTCTTAGAGAACACTTCACAGCCGAAGCGTTATGGAGCTACAACCTCGCCGCTTGCGGCAGCTTTAGGCGGATTAACAGGACAATGGGTACAGCGTCGATAGCAAAGAGAATGCCATCGCCGGAAGCGGTGCTTGATTCGATAGTTGTGCCTTGTTCTACGCTTGCCATGCCGAATTCTTATTGCCGTAAGTCGTTAAAAAACAATAAGTTACCCCCCCCCCCCCCGATTTTCTTGGGCATTACGCACTAGCTTCATTTATCAACCTATTCGCCTCGCTCCCCTTCCTCCTCGGAAGCGGGAAGGGGTATTCCTCTGCTCTGCCGCGGCGGCCAGATGTCCGCGGCGCAGAGATTCTACCGATCCAAACAACAGACGAAAACCATCCTCGGTATTCCGCGCGGCGGTCGGCGACGTCGTACGAGCCATTTCGCCGCGCAGGATTCGTCTTTCTCCCGGCTCCCGGGCGTACGCCCGTTCTCGCCGACCAGCGATAAGCCACATCCATTTTCCTCCATTTTCCTCTCATATCTATATCCCTTGCACCATCAAGGAGGTTGCGTCATGAAATATGCAGAGTTGCAAATGTCGCGTTTGTCTTACATGCCTTGGTTGCTAGCGGCCAGTCTGATGTTGGGCTCGGCTGGCGAGAGCTCGGCCCAAAACCTATCAGGCTCCTTTGACCGGGGTTTCGTTTTCGAGGGCGGTGGGGCACAAGATATTACGGTAACAATAGAAACGGAAGGGGGAGTGGCGGCGGAAGCAGATATTACGATTCAGATGTTTTTAGAGGCTCGAACTCAAACCGCCAAATACCGCGGTGACTTCTTCACCGTATCCACGCCCACGCTCTTGCTTAAGCAGGGCGCGAAAAAGGTGACCGGGACGCTTACCATAACCCCGATAGACAATGATCGAATCGGGCCGACCCCTGCCAACCCTACGGAGCGCCTTGATCTCGATAAAGTAGTCTTCGATAAAAACGCGAGGGCGGCTATGGGGCTAGCTGATTTTACGACCTCTGATAATTTACACCTGAGCCCTAATATCCCGATCTCATTTGGATTTGTCGTTAGTTCGGGCAGTCGAATTAGCTTCGACCAGCATGTGATTAAATATCCCGATGCCAATGCCGCAGACGGCTTTGTAGACATCCCGTTTGTGGAGCTGATTGACGACGATCAGTGGCCTGGAGCGATTGACCTTATTTTAAAGCCGTCGACGCTCAGCAAGCAGGCGGGTGCGACTTCTATTGAAGTGACAGGAATCGTGGCTGGCGGACTGTTAGACACTCTGTTCTCCACCCGGTTGGTTATTGCGGGCAGCGATACTTTGACGCGCGATGATCATTACACTCTTAGCGGTTTGGATTCTCTAATCATTCCGCGGGGGAAGACTTCTGGGACGAGTACGTTTACCCTCGATCCGAATGGCACCAAGGAGGGTGCTCTCGTAATAGGCCCGACTGATACTTTGCTGACGGTGGTGGTCAGCAAACGGACCCATACTTATAATGGCGAAACCGTCAACGTAGGGATCGACCTCAACATGGATGGCTCCTTCGAAGACGATGGGGCTATTGGTCGTACCTCAGTAAAGTTTTGGGAGAGTAAAGAGCGAAGAATAGAGGGGGGGATTGGCAAGTGGGATTATATCGGATACGGAGCGGACCTCAACGGCGATGGTGATGTTGCATCGGACAAAAATGGTAATGGTAGAATTACTGCCAGCGAGGTTGATGTTATCCCGGCGGGCACCGTTTTGGTAGAAAAAACCTTGGGGATCGACTTTTTCGACGATGGTGATCTTTTTGATACCCATGTGATCCCTGCTGGCAGAGAGATGCTAGAAGTAGCTCTTATAACGAGAGACGTAGGTCAAACTAATTCTTGGGGGACTGGTGTGAGTGCGCTTCCTGATAAAGGCAATATCGACTTTAACGGCGATGGTGACGTTACAGATATATTCCCCGTTGGCGCTGCCTTACCTTATGTAGCCTCTTTTGCCTTTCCTGTTAAGATCAACCGTGGGACCCTCACGATCGCCGACGATGCGAAGGTGAAGTCGTTTACGCTGGCTCCGGCGGCGATTCGCGAGAACGCCGGGGCGACGGACATCACAATGACCGTTGAATTGGAGAAGGCCTTAGAAGACGCCCAGCGGGTCGACTTCGAGATTACTCCGGGGGCGGGGACGCGCGATGAGCATTATACGGTGCAGGTGACCGAGGGACTGACGATTCCAGCCGGCGATACCAAGGGCACGGCGATGCTGCGCGTCACGCCGGTTGACAATAGCGATAAGAATGCGACGCGGACGTTCACGGTGAAAGCGAAGATCGGCGACGACGCCGCTCAGATGAAAGACGTGGAGTTCAAGATCACCGACGATGAGAAGCTGAGCGAGAACATCACCCTAAAGGTCAGTCCGAGCGAAATCAAGGAGGACGCAGGCGAGACGACAGTTACGGTGACGGGTACGTTAGACGGCAAGGTGTTGGGCGCGGATGCGACGATCACTTTGGGTGTGAATGCGACCCCGGCTAAGTCGGCGACGCGTGAATTGGACTACACGTTGGTCCTTCGTTCGCTGACGATTCCGCAAGGCGAGATCATCGGCTCGACGACGATCACCGTTACACCGGTCAACGACGGCAAGGCCGACAACGACGAGACGATCACGCTGAAGTCGCAGACGGACAATCTCAAAAACCAAGATGGAGATAAGATCACGGTCGGTTCGGTGGCGATCAAGTTGAAAGATGCGGCGACCACGACCACGACCGCTACCACGACGCCGGCGACGTCCACGGGGCCGACCTTCGGCGCGGATGCGTTAGCCTTTGAGGCGACGGTGGGCCGAGCGTTTAGCACGGTGTTGCCCGAAGCGACCGGCGGCCAAGGGACCCTGAAGTACAGAGTTTCGTCCGAGTTGCCGGCGGGGCTGTCGTTTGACGCGGCGACGCGGACGATTTCGGGCACGCCGACGCTGGCGGGTCTATCCTCGGTCTTGTATGTGGCGGTCGATGGCGACGAAAATGGCGGGGTAAAGACCTTCACCATCACGGTCAGTGAACCGCCGCCGGTCACGGTTGGAATCGCCAGTGTGATGGCTTCGCAGTCGGTGGTGCGCGAAGATGGCGAGACGGCTGAAATCCGAGTTACGGCGACCTTGTCAGAGGCCGCACCCGCCGCCGAGGCGATCCGCTTCACGATTGTCCCGCCGGCCAGCGGCGCGCTGGCCACCCGCGACGTCGATTACACGGTGACGTTGGTGGGGACGGTTACTATCGCCGCCGGCGCCCAGACAGGTTCAACGACCCTTCTCCTGTCGCCGATCGACAACGACGAGGCCGATGGACATAAGTACTTGGGAATCCGGGCGGCGGCTTCAGGCGGCTGGAGTCAGGCCGACCTGCGCATTTCCGACGACGAGACGCCGAGCGCGTCGGTTGTGGTGTCGGTGATGCCGAGCCAACTGAGCGAGTCGGCGGACTTGACGGAAGTGCAGGTCATGGTCGCGTTGGACGGCAAGCCGCTAGCTGACGATGCGACGGCCACGGTTTCGATTGATGAGGATTCGCCCGCCGTGCGCGACACCGACTACTCGGCGCTGTTCAATCCGACCATTACCCTTGCGGCCGGTTCGATTGCTGGTTCGACGCGCCTGTTGATTGATCCGGTGGCCGACGCTATGACCGAAGGAGATGAGGCAATCCGCATCAAAGCGATGCTGCCCGGCTTGGCCGAGGGATCGGCGACGCTGGTGCTGACGGAGACCGACGGCGGGATGATGGACGGCGAGGAGGAGATGATGATCCCCTTGGCGTTCGTCGAGGGGGCTTCGATCGCCGCGCAGTCTTACACGGCGGGCACGGCGATTCATGCGTTGGAACTGCCGGCGGCGTTGGGCGGCGAAGGAGCGATCACGTATAGCGTGTCGGATTTGCCAGCGGGGCTGTCGTTTGACGCGGCCACGCGGATGATTTCGGGCACACCGGACGCGGCCACTGATGGGGCCGTTGAGGTCACGTACACGGCGATGGCTGGTGATGAAAGTGCGTCGCTGATGTTCACGATCACGGTCAACCCAATGTTGGAATTTGGCGACTTGGGCGCGTTGTTCGGCGGCGGAGCCGGCAAGCGGGTGCCTTTGCAGGCCGGGCTGAATGCGGATGCGCGGCTGTATCTGGATGCGCCGACGGCCTTGCCGAGCGTGGGCGAAGAGTTCGTCCTTGATGTGCGCTTGGCCGACTTCGTCGCGGTCAGGGGCTACGGCTTGCAGATCGCGTATGACGCCGATAAACTGGCGTTTGTTCGGGCATTGCCCCAAGACCGTGCGTGGGCGGCGTCGCAGGTGCTGGCCGAAGCCGGTGTGCTGACCGTCGTCGCTCACGGAGAAACGGTCGCCGACGGCGAACTAGGGTTGCGCTTGGTGTTCCGGCCGACGACCGAGATTGCAAGCACGACGCTCGAAATCACCGACAACCAGACGTATGACCGTGCGTTGGGAATCAACCGGCTGGCGTTGCCGGCACCAGTAGCGTTACAGACGCGGCCAGCGGTGTTCTCGTTGGCCGACAACTATCCCAACCCGTTCAACCCAACGACGACGCTTCAGTATGCGTTGCCGCAGGTGGCCGACGTGGCGTTGACGGTGTATAACGTGCTCGGACAGCCGGTGCGGACGCTGGTGGCCGAGCGGCAGAATGCGGGTCGTTACGTTGTGGAGTGGGATGCGACCAACGATCAGGGCCACCGCTTGTCGGCGGGGATGTACTTCTACCGCTTGCAGGCGGGCGGAGATTTCCGCGAAGTCAAGAAGATGCTGCTGCTCAAGTAATCACCCGCGGCACCGCGAGTTAAGGAAATGGGACCCCAGTTTGCTGGGGTCCCATTTCTATGGCCAGTCGGGAGTAGCCGGAAGAAAGAGATCGGTATCACGTTTTGAAATTCCTGCATTAGTTCTCGTCGCAACCCCAGCAGACCCGTGTATAGATGGGATAGTTGAACAGGCCGCCGAGGCCCAGCCTGAACCGCGCTGATCCAAGACCTACCGTAACAACCTGAAATCGCAAAACGTACCACTAACGAGAATTATATTGACTTTCTTAGATTAACAGATTCCTTAATGAAAGAATAGAGGGTTAGTCTGGCCGGCCCACCACTCCCATGAACGAGTAGACCAACCATGAGCACGCAATCGGTCGCCTGCACCTATCTCGAAGCCGATGCTTTAGCCGCTCTAGCATTCGAGCAACCCCATGCTGTGCGCAGCCCCCAACATACCCCTGCCCTATCAACTGAAAGGACCTGCCATGCGTAGCCTATTCGTGCTGATCGGCGCTTCGTTGATGATCGCTTGTGGTGATCGCCAAGCGGAAAGCCCCTTTTCTTCTAACCCGCTCTCTTCGTCCGACCAGGGGGTATCGGCGGCGGGCAAGGCCACCGCCGCGGGCGTACTGGGCGATGTCAACAACGATGTTAAAGTCAATACAGAGGATGTAAATCTCGTGCTGCTCTATTTAGAGCAAGGCTCTTCTTTCGTCGCCCCCAATCAAGGCGATATCACCTTGGGCGATGTCAACCAAGACGGCCAGATAGATCAAGTAGATGTCTTTATTATTATGGCCTATATTGCGAATCCCTTGGACCCGTCGTTGCCGAGGGAAATCGGTTTAGCCGACGAACAGCCCAAAGTCGCAGAAGACGAACAGCCCACAGCCGAAGACGAAGAACAGCCCACAGCCGAAGACGAAGAACAGCCCACAGCCGAAGACGAAGAACAGCCCACGTCGGTTGCAACCGATCGGGCGGCGTTGATCGTTCTCTATAAGGCTACGGGCGGCGACTACTATTGGACGAACCATATCAACTGGCTCAGTGCCGCCCCGCTGAGCGAATGGTATGGCGTGACCACGGATGACCAAGGGCGCGTCACTCGCTTGAAACTCGGCCACAACTGGTTGGTTGGTCCGATCCCCGAAGAATTGGGGCAACTCAAAAACCTGCAATACCTAAATCTCGGCGGCAACGAGTTGACCGGAAAAATCCCCGAAGAATTGGGGCAATGCAAAAAACTGCAATACCTAAATCTCGGCGGCAACGAGTTGACCGGAAAAATCCCCGAAGAATTGGGGCAACTCAAAAACTTGCAATGGCTATTCCTCGCCGACAACGGGTTGACCGGAAAAATCCCCGAAATACTCGGACAACTCAAAAACTTGCAATGGCTATTCCTCGGCGGCAACGAGTTGACCGGAAAAATCCCCGAAATACTCGGACAACTCAAAAAACTGCAATGGCTATTCCTCGCCGACAACGGGTTGACCGGAAAAATCCCCGAAGAATTGGGGCAACTCAAAAACTTGGAAACGCTACGTCTTGGCGGCAACGAATTGACCGGAAAAATCCCCGAAGAATTGGGGCAACTCAAAAACTTGCAAGAGCTACACCTCGCCGACAACGAGTTGACCGGAGAAATCCCAGCAGTATTCGGACAACTCAAAAACTTGCAGTGGCTATTCCTCGCCGACAACGAGTTGACCGGGTGCATCCCCACCGCCTTGCAAGCTATAGCTAATGACTTCGCCTCTCTAGGGCTGGCCTTCTGCCAGTAAGTGCCGATTCGCCAAAACGAGAACCGGCACTTCAGAATCGCAGAGGAATCGGACGTTTGACTATTAGACTGTACCTAGTATTTGGAGCCCCCCGTCACTCAGCATTTCCCTTCATCACCTCCAGCAGAGTCTTGCGCTTGGCCTGTGCGTCTTCCAAGGTCGGGTCCAAGGACAGGGCTTGGTCGAAGCGTTGCAGGGCCTCTTCGCTTCGGCCCAAGTTGTAGAGGATGACGCCCATGTTGGAATAGGCCACGGCGTCGCCGGGCGCAATGGCGATGAACCGCTGCAAGAGTTCCAGCGCCTCGTCGTAGTGCTGCTGTTCAAACCTCAGATGGCCCAGCCAACGGAGAGCCTCTGCATGGTCTGGGGCCAATTCAATGGCTTGCATGTAGTGTGCCGCCGCCTCGGGTCGCCCGGCTCGGTGCGCTACCCGCCCTTTGTAAAAAGAAAGCTCGACTACGCGCAGCAAGGTCGACTCCAATGCCACCGCCTGCGTTAGCGCATCAACCGCTTCTTCATACCGCCCCTGATCATACAGTACACCACCTAAATTGACGTAGCGGTTTGCTTGTTCTGGCTTGAGTGCGATGGCGTGGCGCAAGTATTGCTCTGCCTCCTCGTAGCGTCCCAAGTTCCAGAACGCCACCCCCATCATGGCAGGTACCCGAGAGTCGTTTGGGCGTTGTTCTGCGGCGACGCGATAAACGTCGAGGGCGGCCTCAAACTGCCCCTGATAAAACAGTCCGTTGCCTAAATGGCGGTGGGCATTCCGCGCCTGCGGGTTGAGCGCGATGATGTAGCGATAGAAGGTTTCTTCGTCTCGATAGATGTTTGCCTGCCGCCAAGTCTGCATCCCCAGCACGACCAAGACCACCCCCACAATGCCCAGCGCACCCTTTTGCCACCAGTCCGGCAGGCGCCGGACGCAACAAGTAACCGAGCCAATGACGACAGCCATGAACCCAATGCCAGCGAGGTACTGAAAGCGGTCGGCCACGAAAGAATACTTCATAAAGCCGTAATCAATGAAGCTGAGCACCGGCGACAGCGTAACCGCAAAAAACAACGCCCCAGCCAGCGGGCCACGACCAAACTGCCGGCGAAAGTGCCACAAAGCAACCGCCAACGCGACAGCGGCAATGAGATACCCCCAAGATAGCGGATCGGCAACGCGGATGTCCCAACGCGGATAAATGACGGCCAACCCGGTCGGCCACAGTAGTTTACCAGCGTAAAACCACAGGGCGCGAGCGGCGATGAGTGCCCGCTCGGCAAGCGAGTAATCGAAAGACACAGGGGCTTCAGACCGGTAAAACGACAAATCGCCGACCGCGACGACCAGCCCAACCGATAAGAACGGCACTAACCGAGACAGGTCGATCGTGGTCACGCGGCCCTGTTTCCACCAATGCCAGATCAAAAGGGCCGCCGGTAGCGTAATCGCGACAGACTTACTGAGCAGAGCTGCCGCGTACAACGCCAGCGACCCCGCATACCACCGCGGACTCGCCTGCTCCACAAAGCGCATATACGCCAGCGCCGCCGTCAGGTAGAGCAGACCCGACAGCACATCCTTGCGCTCAATGACCCAAGCCACCGACTCCACGTGTAGCGGATGCACCGCGAATACCGCGGCTATTATCCACGCGCCGGGCACCGCCAACCGCCGCAGGAGATGCCACAGCAACAGCGTGTTCGCTAAATGCAGCAGCACGTTGACGACGTGATAGCCGGTCGGATCAAACCCCCATAGCTTGTGTTCCAGCCAGAAAGTCGTATAGGTCAGTGGCCAATAGTGCCCCTCGTTTTCAAGGTTGCTGGGAGAGAACCAGATTTGCCACAAACCAGATACCTCCCGCACCGCATCGACCTCAATGCACAACTTATCGTCCCAGACAAAGCCGCCCCACAACATCGCCGGCAGGTAGCTGACCGCCACCAGCAGGACCAGCGCGAGAAGGGCTGGCGCGTCCTGCCGCCCGTAGGACGGTGCTGCTAGGGCGATGGGAGCGATTGTTGGGGTGGGCTTTTTCTTCGGTCTTCGCTTGGCCATGTATCTACTGATCTTCTTGACGCCGGAGGATGAACACGCCCCGGTCGCCGGGATCCAGCGGAGAAAAAGCGTGAGAGTTCAGTTCGGGTCGCTGCGTTAAGATTGGGTGGACTTTGAGATAGGCGGCGACCTCATAGCTTGACGCAAATTGTTCCACTGTTCCTCGGCGCAACCCCCCGAAGCCGACGATCCAGTCGGGCGTGTTCTGCTCGATGTAGAGCGGTGCCGCTAGCGCGGCGATTTTATCTTTGGGCAGTGGCGTATTCTGGTCTAAGACGCAGCAGAACCGCACGTGGTCGCCGACGTAGAAAATCAGCGGTTCGCGGTTGGCAAAGCGCGGCACGTACACAAGGTCATCCTTTTCGGCATTCTGCAATAAGTAGTTGGAGACTACCGAAATGGCGTCGCGGTACGGGGAATGCACCTCGCGGACGAACTGGAACAGGTGCAGCCCGAGCGTCTTTTCGCCGCTAAAGATCATCTTGATGTTGAAGGGTGCCGCGCCCGCGCTGGTGAACAGCAGCGCGACGAGTGCCACCGCGCCGGCGATGACATGCCGCCGCCACGCCCATTCCACAAAGAGCCCCTTCATCGCCAACAGCAATGGCAATGCCCCCATGTAATAGCGCATATCGGCAATCGGAAAAACCCATATAGGCTGCACCGACAGCGCCGCCGAAAAAAGCGCAAACAGCGCACCCATAAGGATAATTTTTCCGGCTGCCGCCAGTGGGAAATCGTCGCCGAGTATCTTTTGGGCCATGGATGCGCTGGCGTTGGCTCGCTGGGCTCGTCGCACCTGTCGCGACACTCTGACCGCTTGCTTCCGGCGGGCCTGCCAAGCGATTAGTACCACGCCCAAGAACCACAAGAATACCGGCCATGAAATCCAATCGGCGGTGAATAACTCCCGGACGTACATCCAGATTTTTATTATGAATAGCTCTAGCCCTGACTTGTCGCCTTGGTACGGCCTGGGATTTTGTCCGGCAAATCCCATGAAGCCGCTGCGCTCGCCGCCGATGACACCCAGCCAATAGAGATAACCGGCACCCAACGCCGCGACAGCCGCGCCGCAGATAGCGAACAACACCCACTCTCGCCGCGTGGTTTCGCGAACGCGCAAGAGCAGGTGATACGCCGCCAGCGAGAGCATTGTTGCCGCGCCACCGGCGTAATGGTTGAAAAACGACAGCGCGGCTACCAGCGCACAAACCGGCAGGTAGGCCGGATGCTTGCTCCGCCAGTAGCGTTCATACAAATAGAAGAGGAGGACCAGCGCGAGAGCCATGACCGAGAAGTAGCGGGACTGGCGGAAATACAGCAGCAGTTGCGCTGACCCGGCGGCGAATACAAAAATGAAGAACATCAGCCGCGGGTACTTCGGCAGGTGCTGGCGCAGCAGCAAGTAGAAGACGCCGAGCGCGACGATTCCAAGGATCGCGTGGACAACTCTTACGCCTATCTCGTTGACGCCGAAAATGGCAATCCCCACCGCATTCAGTACGTACATCAGCGGCGGCAACACGTCGCGCAGCTCTTCGTTGAGCGTCCGGCCATTCGTGCCGCCTATGAGGTTGCGCCCGTCCCATCCGATGATGTCCCCTTGTTGCAGCAGGGTCTTGCCGAAAAAGGCCGCGGGGGCCTCGTCGTACCACAGCGCAACATAGTCCAAATTCACCAGACACAGGTAGGCGGCGACCAACAGCACACCCATGGATGCCGCAGTATATGGCGCGGCTTGCAAACGAACCAAAAGTACGGTGATCATGTTCTCCTCAGCGTTAGCGTATTCGCGTACAGGACATTGTGTGGTCTGCCGCCCGTCAGAACCAGCAACGCCATCGCGCTGTCCATAATAAACTCGCCCATCGCGTTTGGCCAGAATGGCCATTGGATGCGAAAAAAGTACCAGCCAAGTGGTCTTTCGCGATCAAGTCCCACAGCATCTTTTTATGACTATTGCCCTTCCACGCCTGTTTTTTCGTCGGCAAAGCGGATGCCCGCATTGGGCGGCGGGGCCGGCGCGGTGGAGTAGAGTTTGTGCATTAACTTGGTAAAAGTGCCACCAGTGATTGTCGGGGTGTATTCCTGCCACGGACGGATAGCCGGTTCGTCTGCGTCTCGGCGCAAGAGCCGGATGGTGCCAAATGTTTTTTCTACGGAGTAGCCGGGAACGAAAGCGGTCGGATCCGCAGTCGCGATGTGGCTGACCGAGGCTGTAAGCGCTTCCACCTGTCCCTTTTCGTCCGCGAATACGAGGCGCACCGTCTTGGCGTCGTAGAGCGGGATTGCGCGGTGCAAATAGTAGTAACCGGGAAGATTGAAATAGGGGCGGTCAACCTGCCACACGGCAGCGACCCCCGGGGCCTCGGCAAGATAGCGATACGCGGCGAAAATCGGGTCCTGATTGCCGAGGAAGCGGACGATGCCAGTCTCCCTTGAATAGGCCCGATACACTCGGTCTTGGGACGGCAGCGCGTTCAGGATGCCGGCTAGGGAAATCGCTGCGAAAGATGCCGCCAGCACCAGAGAAGTCGGCCCCAACGACCGGCGCGACCGGCCCTTGCTAGCGCGGGCTGCGAACCACACCGCAAAGTCTGCGCCAATCAGCAGATAGAGCGGAATGACGACGAAGATAAAGCGATACTCCTTGTGCGACTGCGCCGAGTGGATCAGCAGCGTCAAGGCGATAAGCGTCAGCAGGAGTCCGTAGCGCCGCAGGTCGGGCAAGGCCAAGACGCACAAGGCCACCAGCCCCATACTGGCGATCAGGAGCCAATAGAGGAATTGCCATGCCGGGCTTTCACCGGCGCGCAAGTCGCCGAGCGCGAGGTTGACGCGGATGTTGACGACATAGGAGTGAAACAAGCCACCGTCCCACGTGATCGCATCGAATACACCGACGGCCACGAAAACCGTGGCCGCGGCCAGCGCAAGCAACATCTTCTTCTCGGTGCGCAAAAAGAACAGGCCGAAAACCAGCAAAGCCAACGGAGCATACTGCACCCGGATCGCCGCGACCAGTACCGCCAGCACCGCCACCGTCAAGACCACCCGCAGTTTGTCTGGCACCGGCCGCACACAGAGCGCGAGCAAGGACACCAGCAGGGCCGTGGCGACAAACTCGGTCATCGGCTTGTGGGCAAAACCAACAAGCTCGTACCAGAAAGCACCCATCAGCAACGCGACCCGCGCCGCCGTTTCGCCAAAGTGGCACCGGGCAAAAAAGTACATGCCCGCCGGAATGAGTAGGGAGATCGCGCAAAATACGAGCTTGACGCCGCCGACGTACCAGCAAGGCTGGCCGAGGCCGACGATGTCGAACAGTTTCAAGACAACAGCGACCAACCCGGGCACTAGCCACGAACGGGCGCCGTAGAAGTACTCCCAATAGATTACGCCGTTGCCGAAGACTAGGCGGTGAGCCGGCTCTAGGTACTGCATGATTTCGTCGGGATGCAAAACGAAATCGCCAGACAGCGCAATAGCCGCTCGTGCGACAAAGGCCAACGCGAGTACCGGCCACAAAAACTTCCAAGGCCGCTCGTCAGGAGCTAGATGTAGCAGGAGGTCGGACAGCGAGCGCAGGCGCACAGACCAAGGCTGTGCCTGCTGGCGCACGGTTGTGCCGCGCCTACGCGCTGGCGATCGCTTGCGCTTGGACAAAAGCTATCCCCTATTCTTCTCAGAGAGCAAGCGGGTCAACGCCCTTCCTCCCGAAACGTCCAGTGCGAGTTCAAGACGTAGTTGACCAACGTCCCCGGCGCGATCGCGCAGCCTTGCAGCCACACCGGATTAACTTGCGGCAACAGCACCGACAACGCGACAAACGTCGAATAACTCACCCCAAGAGCCAGCAGCGACACGATGTGAAACCGCAAACCCCGAATCCGCTTGCGGCTACTCAGATCGCGATCGGCAAAAGTCCAATAGTTGTTGATGAAAAAATTCGAAAAGACCGAAATTTCAATCGCAATGGGCGAGGCCAGAAACTTGTAGACGCCGAGTTCGAGCAGGACGTAGAACGAACCGAGATTGACCGCCACTCCGCTGAGACCAGTTAGGCAGAATTTTACAAAGGTGCGGGGTGTACCAAACGCAGCGACCATTTCACGCCGCGTCGTACTCGGCCATCAAGCCGCGCAAGTAGCGCACGGCCTTGGGCACGGCAGTCGCCTCTGCTTCCACGTCCTGTCCTTCGTACACCACCGACAGCCAGCCATTGTAGCTGACGCCCTGCAAAATCTCGAAGATGCGCGGGTAGTCGAGCCACTCTTCAACACCGCTTTGGATGCGATAGATCTTGCAGCGGACGTGGACGGCCAACGGCGCGGTCTCCTCAATGCTGCCGTAGAAGTTAAGGGCCGGATCCTCGTGCCCGCGCTGGCCCGAGGCCCCGGGCGAGCCGACGTATTGACCCGTGTCGAGGATGTGCGAGAAATACGGATTATTGACGCCCGCGATAATGCGGCGCACATCTTTGCCCGTGCGCGTGACGCAGCCGTGGTTGTGGTTGTGCAAACCGACCACCACGCCCTTTTCCTCGCCGTGAGCCGCCACTTCCGCCAAGCAGGGCATCATCCGCGCCCACACGTCCTCTTCGCGGTCGCCTTCGGGAATCCACGCGGCAAAAACCCGCACCAGCGGAATACCCATGAACGCAGCCACGTCGATCCACTCCTTAGCGGTGGCGACTTCCGCCGCGAGCTCGTCTTGCGGCTTGCCGAAATTGGAGCTGACGCCGATGTAGGAGAGCGCAATCCCCCGCCGGAAGGCCTGCATGCGAATGCTGCGCAGATACGCTGGGTCGAGCGAGGCAAAGGCGCGCGTGTGAATGTCGATGCCGTCGAGGCCGAGTTGGTAGGCGCGTTCAATAAACTGCTCCAAATCGAGCTTGTTCGCGGCAAATTCGTCTTTGTAGCTGAGGGACATGCAGCCTAGTTTGAGCATTTGAGGCTTCCTTTTTTTATAGTTAAAGAACTATGAACTTAGCGACCGAAAACTCGGCGACTAAGCATAAACCGTTGCGCTGGCCTCCGCGCTCGCCGCGAGGGCGTGGGCCTTTCGCTGGGCGTCCTTATCGCCATGCAGATTGAGAATTTAACGTACCAAAACGCAGCGGCCAATTTGTCCACCACCAAGGCTTGTGCTATCTTCCGCGCTTCACCTCAAACGGGAAGCAACGCTGTGATCGAAGTAGGAGAATACAAAGTCGCCGAGCCGGATGGCATTGAAACGCCAGCCATGCTGGTCTTTGCCGACCAACTCGACCACAACATAAAAACAGTCGGCGAACTAGCCGGCGGCAGCGAGCATCTGTTCGTCCACGTCAAGACCCACAAGTCCATCGACGTAACGCGCAAACAGCTCGCGTCCGGCGTGGCTGGGTTCAAATGCGCCACGCTCAAGGAACTGGAAATGGTCCTCGACGCCGGCGCACCGGAAGCTATTCTGTCTTATCCGTTGGTGCAAAAAAGCAAAGTCCTGCGCTTCGCCAAATTGGCGCAAAGAGCGGTGATCGTCAGCGCGATTGCCAGTGCCCCCGCGCACGTAGAGGTGTTGGGCGACGTGGCCCAAGAGCGACAACAAACGCTGCGGGTGATGATCGATCTCAACGTAGGTATGTTCCGCACCGGCGTCCCCTTGGACGCGGCCATGGACCTCTATCGCCGCGTCGCCCAACACCCCCACCTGTCGCCGGGCGGGTTGCACTTGTACGACGGACACGAACACATCTCCGAGCCTCAAGCGCGCCAAGCAGCAGCCGAGCGGCACATCCGCGATGCCCAGCGCCTCAAAGCAACGCTCGAAGGTGCTGGCTTGGCCGTGCCCCGCATCGTCGGCGGCGGCTCCTTTTCCTCTTTGTACTACGCCCGTACCGCGGGGATGCACGGCTCTCCAGGTACCTGCGTTTACTGGGATGCTGGATACGGCAGCAAAATGGCCGAGCTACCCTTCAAATGGGCGGCCCTAGTCCTGACGCAAGTAATCGATCGCTATCCCGACCAACAGACGATCACCACAGACTTGGGCACCAAGGCCATCAGCGACGATGGCCCCCTAGCGAGCCGAGCCAAGCTCCTGCAGAATCCAGCGGCCGAATTGCTCAGGCAAAACGAGGAGCACGGCGTCTTCTCTTGGTCTGGCCCTCAACCCGAAGTTGGTGCCTACCTCCTCGCCGTGCCTTGGCACGTGTGTCCGACGACGATTCGCTATCCCGGTGCCCACGTCATCGACATTCACGGGCAGGTTGCCGCCTACTACCTGCACTCGGCCCGCGACCGGCACTGAGAGCCGACAGGGCCGGGTAGCGTGGAGTGCTAATGGATTTAACTCTGGGCCTAATCCACATCAAGATACGGCGGAAATGGACCTATGCTTGCTACTCTTTTTTTAGGAGATTGTCGTGAAAAACTCAAGCAGCTCGAATCGGAAACTATTGACCTGATTGTTACGTCGCCGCCTTATGCTAATCAGCGAGCATCAACCTATGGCGGCGTAAAGCCAGATGCCTATGTGGAATGGTTTTTACCTATTGCTGACGAGTTGCAGCGAGTTCTCAGGACAAGCGGCTCTTTTATTTTGAACATCAAGGAGTGTGCGGTCAAAGGCGAACGACACACTTATGTCTTGGAGCTGATCATCGAGATGCGAAATCGCGGTTGGCTTTGGACTGAAGAGTTTATATGGCACAAAAAAAATTGCTACCCTGGCAAGTGGCCCAATCGGTTCAGAGATGCTTGGGAACGGATATTACAATTCAATAAGCAACGCAAGTTCAAAATGAACCAAGAGTCCGTTATGGTCCCGATCGGCGACTGGTACGAGAACAGAATGCGCACCCTGAGTGCAACCGACCGCACCCGTGACGAGTCCAAGGTTGGTAGCGGCTTCGCTAAGAAGATAGAAAACTGGGTAGGTCGAGATATGGTGTATCCTACCAACGTTCTTCACAAAGCTACGGAGTGTAGCAACCGAAATCACAGTGCTGCATTTCCACACTGGCTACCGGAGTGGTTCATAGACCTGTTCACAGATCCGGGCGATGTGGTCCTAGACCCATTCATTGGCTCCGGCACAACCGCCTTTGCCGCACTATCTAAAAATCGCAACGTCGTAGGTATAGAAATGTACGAACCTTATTACGAGGAACTCAAGCGCAAGCTAGAGCATCTTACGCCTGATTTAAGGCTTGCGATATGACGTATATATCTAATGATCAAATTGTTGATTATGTCGAAGCCCACATTGATAGCTTTCACAATGAAAAAGTGGAGTCAATTAACAAACTGAAATTCGCTAAAAATTACGAAGCTGTCATCGCTCAGCTATCCAAGGAGTTTGCCGGAAAGTTTTGTGATGAAAAAGGAGAAATCAATTTGGAACAAGATCGCGGCTTTCAGCTCCAGTGCCGAAGCGTAAATCACATGGCGTCTATTAGCAGCTTGCCCTGATGCGTCGGCTAGCCGAATTAGCCGCCAAAAAGCGACGGCGAGTCGTCGGCCTGATGTCTGGCACCTCGGCCGACGGGATCGATGCCGTACTGGTCGATTTGTGGGGCAGCGGTGCGTCTACGCGCTGTGAAGTCTTGGCCTTTATCACCACACCACTGCCCAACGACTTGCGACACGAGATGTTCGCCCTCTTCGCCGAAGATGCGTCGCTCGACGCGCTGTGCCGGGTCAACTTTGCTCTCGGCGAGGCGTTTGCAACAGCGGCCCTAGCCGCAGTTGAGCAGGCCAAGCTCGGCCCCGAGTCCATCGACCTGATCGGCTCGCACGGACAGACCGTGCGCCACCTGCCAGCCAGCGGAGCCACCTTGCAGATCGGCGAGCCAGCCGTCATTGCCGCACACACAGGCGCGGTGACCATTGCGGACTTTCGCGTGGCCGATATGGCCGTCGGCGGCGAGGGCGCACCGCTGGTGCCCTTAGTGGATCACCTGCTCTTTGGCCATCGGCGCGAGGGGCGGCTGCTGCTCAATATCGGCGGGATCGCCAACATCACGGCCTTGCCGCCCAATGCCGATACCAGCGCAATACGGGCCTTTGACCTAGGACCGGGCAACATGCTCATCGACGCGGCTGTGGCTCACTGCACCGGGGGCCGCGAGCACTTTGACCGGGGAGGCGAGCGAGCGGCGCGGGGGCGCGTCGATGAAGCCCTGTTGGCCGAACTAATGCGCCACGGTTTCTTGCAGCGCGAGCCGCCCAAATCCACGGGACGCGAAGAATTTGGCGAGCCATTCCTCGCGGAAATTCTCGGCCGCGGCACCTGGAGCAGCGACGACCTGATCGCCACGCTGACCGCCTTTACCGCGCAATCCATTGCCGAGGGCATTCGCCGCTTCTGCCCCGGCGAGTTCGCCAAGCTCTGGGTCGGCGGCGGCGGCGTCCACAATCCGCGCATTATGGCCGGGTTGCAACGCGCGCTGCCAAATATAGCGGTGAATTCGCTAGCCGAACTGGGTGTTGATCCAGACGCCCGCGAAGCTCTCGCCTTCGCAGTGCTTGCCAACGAGACGCTGATGGGTCGCACCGGCAA
The DNA here is from genome assembly GCA_965116045.1 of Candidatus Latescibacterota bacterium. Classification (GTDB taxonomy): domain Bacteria; phylum Latescibacterota; class UBA2968; order UBA8231; family UBA8231. Next base: position 2,268,397 of record OZ220478.1, read on the forward strand.
TATCCCGGCCGTCACCCGCGCCCAGCGTTCGGTCGTCCTCGGCAAAATCGCCTTGCCGTGAGCCGTTTAGGGCGACAGATCGGTTGCCCCTACATTTGATAAAAATCCGCGCCGCGAATATGTTTTTCCGCTAGCTTTTTCGCGACAAACCACAAAGGAGCCCAATGGATCACCGCGATTTTGAACTGCTGCGCGACGAAGAAATTCCCGAACTCAATACCCGCGCCTTGCTCTACCGACACCGCACCGGCTGCGAGATCGTCTCGCTGGTCAACGACGATGAAAACAAAGTCTTTGGCATCAACTTCCGCACACCACCGGCCGACTCGACCGGCATTGCCCACATCCTCGAACACTCGGTGCTGTGCGGCTCGCGCAAGTACCCGGTCAAGGAGCCGTTTGTCGAGTTGCTCAAAGGCTCGCTCCACACCTTCCTCAATGCCTTCACCTATCCAGACAAAACCTGCTATCCGGTCGCCAGCACCAACGTGCAGGATTTCTACAACCTGATTGACGTGTACCTCGACGCCGTGTTCTACCCGCGGCTGACGCCGGAAGTCCTGCAACAGGAAGGCTGGCATTACGAGTTAGAAAACCCCGGCGATCCGCTGCGCTACAAAGGCGTGGTATTTAACGAAATGAAAGGCGCGTATTCCGACCCCGAGCGTATCCTAGGCGAGCGCATCCAGCAATCCATCTTCCCCGACACGACTTACGGCGTGGACTCCGGCGGCGATCCGCGCCACATCCCAGCCCTCACCTTCGACCAGTTCAAGCGCTTCCACGACGACTTTTACCACCCGTCCAACGCCCGCATCTATTTCTATGGCGACGACGACGCCCAGCACCGCCTCGCGCTTTTGCACGACTATCTAAGCGACTACGATACACACTCCGTTGACTCGACCATCGGCATCCAGCCGCGCTTTGCCGCGCCCAAGCGGCAGCAATTTCCCTATGCGGTCGATCCAGACGCGGTCGAAGAGCCGAAGTGCTTTGTCGTGCTCACTTGGTTGTTGCACGACGCGATTGACCCCGACGAGCGCCGTGCCTTGCAAGTGCTCGAACATGCGCTGCTCGGCACTCCGGGTTCTCCGCTGCGCAAGGCCCTGATCGACTCCGGGCTGGGCGAGGATTTGACCGGCAGCGGCCTAGAGGTCGAATTGGCGCAGATGTTCTTTAGCGTGGGCCTCAAGGGCGTGCAACAAGGCGATGTCGATGCGGTCGAGGCCCTGATCTTGCAGCACCTCGGCGACTTGGCGGACGGCGGGATTGACCAAGGAATGATCGCGGCTGCGCTGCACACCGCCGAATTCCAGTTTCGGGAAAACAACACCGGGGCCTTTCCGCGCGGCTTGGGGCTGATGCTGCGGCTGTTGACGGATTGGCTCTACGACCGCGACCCTTTCACTCCCTTGCGCTTTGCCGACTCCTTCGCGGCGCTCAAGGCCAAGCTAGCGGCGGACGACCGCCATCTAGAAGGGTTGATCCAACGCCACCTCCTGCACAACTCACACCGCACGACCGTGGTCCTGCAACCCGATACCGAGTTGGGGACGCGACAGGAGGAGGAAGAGACCGCACGGCTAGCCGCGGCCCGGGCCGACATGAGCCACGCGGATTTAGAGGAACTGGTCGCGTCCACCGAAAAGCTCGAGCACCTGCAAGAGCAACCCGACGCACCCGCGGACTTGGCCAAATTGCCCCGCCTGCAATTGGGAGACCTCGACAAAGCGATCAAAACCGTTCCTCGCCAAGAGGACCAAATCGCCGGGGTGCCGATGCTCCACCACGACCTCTTCACCAATGGCATCGCCTATCTCGACGTGGGCTGCGATCTGCGGGTCCTGCCCCAAGAGCTTTTACCCTATATCCCGCTCTTTGGGCGCGCCCTGCTGGAGATGGGCACCAAGCGCATGAGCTTCGTCGAGTTGCAGCAGCGGATCGGCAGCCAGACCGGCGGCCTGTACGCCCATTCGCTGGTGGGGTCGCGCCCCGCTGGCGGGCCGGCCGCGGCGTACCTCTTTTTGCGCGGCAAGGCCATGGCCGAACGGGTCGCCGACCTGACGGCGATTGTGTGCGACGTGCTGCTAGAAGGCCGCCTAGACGACCGCGACCGCTTCTTGCAGATGGCCTTAGAAGAGCGGGCTAGCGCCGAGGCTGGGTTGGTGCCGGGCGGGCATCGGGTGGTATTAACGCGGCTGCGGGCGCAATTCGACGAGACCGGCTGGCTCGCCGAGCAGATGCGCGGCTTGAGCTATCTATTCTTCTTGCGACAACTCATCGAAGACATCCGCCGGGACTGGCCGGCGGTCCAAGCGCGGCTCGAGCAGATCCGCGCCCTGTTGGTCAACCGGCCGGGCATGCTATGCAACGCAACCGTGGCCGACGGTGACCGTGCGGCCTGCGACCAGAGCCTAGCGGCACTGTTGCGCGAATTGCCACAAGAGGCGCACTCGCCCGCAGCGTGGACGCCGCGCCTGACCGCAGCCAACGAGGGCCTGACCGTCCCGGCCCAAGTCAATTACGTGGGTAAGGCGGCCAACCTCTTCGCACTCGGCTACGAATTGGACGGGTCGTCGGCCGTCATCACGCGCTACTTGGCCACCACTTGGCTGTGGGATCGGGTGCGAGTCCAAGGCGGAGCCTACGGCGCCTTTTGCACCTTCGACCCATTTACCGGCGTGTTCGCCTACGCGTCGTACCGCGACCCCAACCTGCTGGAGACGCTACAAGTGTACGACCAGAGCGGCTCCTTCCTGCGCGACCATCCGATCAACAGCGACGAACTGACCAAGGCCATCATCGGCACCATCGGCGACCTCGACACCTATCAGCTCCCGGACGCCAGGGGCTACGCCTCGCTGATGCGCTACCTGACCGGCATTGACGACGATTATCGCCAGCAAATGCGCGACCAAGTCTTGGGCACCAAAGCCGAGCACTTTGCCGATTTTGCCGCCGTGCTGGACCAAGTCGGCGCAGCGGGCCGGGTCGCGGTGCTGGGGTCGGCGGATGCGATCTCCGCGGCGGCGGCGGCGCACGAGAATTGGCTGACGCCGGTCAAGGTTCTGTGAGTATGAGCATTGACGATCGGAAAAATCATTTGCGCGACCGCCTAGGCGACTAGGCGGTTTTTTTTATTTTTGCGGTTCACATATTCGCGCCTTGTGGGTCATATAGGGCAAACGCGCTACCGGCCGGAGCAACAACTCGCACTCTTTCACCAAGGAGAACATCATGCAACCCTTAGCCGTTCGCATCCTATGTGTCGCCCTAATCGCCGTCTTTGGCAGCGTCTCCAGCGCAGCAGCGGTCGCAATCAAGCGCCCAGACGACAGCTTTGCGCCGCGCCTCGACAGAATCCAAGGCTTGCTCGACTACATCCACGCCGCAGAGAAGATCAAGGTCAAAGCTGGGCCTACGTTGTGGCAGGCCGTCGAAGCCATTCCCGTCGCGACGAACAGGTCCATCACCCCCGCGCAAGAAGCCGACTTGCGCGACTGGCTCTACGACTTTCTCGTCGCCTTTTCCGCCTCCAGCAATGACAGCCTCGCCGCTCAATTTTACCTGCGCGAGGGCGTCAACAACCCTGCGGCCTTGCAGTACATGAAAAAGACCCTAGAGAACTGGGGAATCCCCCGAGGCGACACGCCCTTTGACCTCTTCCGCGCCATGCACCGAGCCGTCCTCAACGCGCAAGACTATGAATATCGCTTTGGCAACGTCTTCTTGCGCCACAGCACCTTCGAGGTGTTCGAGATGCAGGGTCGCTACGAGCGCTATCGGTCCCATCCAAAGGACGTCGTCAAGGCCAAGTTCAAATTGCAAAAAGAAGTGGAAGCCGCGCTGCGGGCTGGCGAGACCCGCCTCTTTACCGACATCGCGTTCGTCGCTGAAGAGCCGGTGGAGCGCACCGCATCGGCAAACTCGATCTACACGCCCTTCTTTTGTCGGCTGGTCTGGGACTCAGAGCGGGAGATGTGGCGCTTTGTAGAGGTCGTTTATAACTCCAAGCGACCGAATTCTTTCCTATTTTCGGCCATCTAATTCTATGACTTCTACACGATAGTTCTTAGCGATCCATGCGAGACGAGGAGAAAATTTTGCGCCGACCAGCCGACATAAGCACTGAAGCCGTAGAGCACTACGGACGTTTGGTGCTCAAGATCGCCTATAAGATCGTCGCCAATGCCGACGAAGCGCAGGAGGTCTTCCAAGAGACCTTCCTGCGCTTCCACACGGCCTGTGTGCGTGGCGAGATCATCGCCTACCCCAAAGCATGGCTTTGCCAAGTGGCAACCAACGCGGCCTGCAAAATCCGGCGGCATCAACATCGGGAACTGTTATGCGAAGGGGAAGACATCGCAACGGACACCGATGCCGATAAAGACGCTGAGCACCGCTTGCTCGTGGACCGGGTGCGCGACTTGGCCGCTGAATTGCCCGAGCGCCAGCGCATGGTCTTCACCCTGCGCAACTTCGAGGGCTGGCCCTTTGCCGAAATCGCCGCGCGATTGGGATGCAGCGAGGAGTCGGCCAGAGCCAGCGAGTACAAAGCACTTAAAAAGATCCGCGCCCATCTGGGTGCCGACTGCAAGGACTAAACGCCATGAACAGAACCGAGTTTGAAATCAAGCTGAGCGACTACGTGCGCGGCGAACTATCGACCGCAGAAGCGCGGCAGATCGAGACCTACTTGGCCGAGCACCCGGAAGCAGCCGACGATTGGGAGGCGGTGCGTACCGTGTTGGAACTGAGTGCTGACATTAGCACCGCCGAGCCACCGGACGCGCTTTTTGCGGCGGCTCGCGCCAACGCGCTGGAAACAATCCGCGCAGCAGAGGAGAACCAGCACAAAACGCAACGCGCAGCATTTTGGCAGCGGCTACCGCGACCCGTGTACATGTCGGGATTGGCCGCCATGCTAGCTGGCGTCGTGTTTGGGGTGCTCTGGCAGGGGAGCACTACGGCATGGGCCGAGGTGGTCGCCAAGGTGCGCCAGTTGGACTCCGTGCGCGTGGAGGGCTGGATCCGCGGAGAAAAGGGGGAACAGGTACCCGTGAAGCAGTGGCTCAAGTCTCCGCACTTTTTCCGCTCTGAGGTAGGGACCGACGCGGCGCGGCACGAGGTCGTGGTGACCGACGCGAAAATGCAGATATACGCCGATGGCGTCTGGTATGGGAAAGAGCTCGACGCGGAAGGTGCGTGGTCTATACATAAGCTCGCCGAGCAACTAGCGCTGCCCGAACGCGGGGAACTAGAGCCTCGGAGCTACCAAATTGAGCACGAGGACCGGGGGGAGACGGTGCTTTTTTCGATCTGGCAACGCTCCTCGCTGGGGATCAAGACCCCGGCGGATATCCGCTATGAAGTCGAAGTAGATGCTCAGACGCGGTTGCCCAACCACTCCCGCGTTTATCTCGATGTGGGCCAAGAAGATTGGACGTTGGTCAGCGAGTTGAACTATCTGGATTACGATGTACCGCTGGCCGCCGAGCTTTTCGCGGTCGCCGATGATGCGATCCAGCCATTGACCCTTGCGGCATCTGAGCTAAATCCGTTCGGCATGATGCTGGAACCGTTTGTACCGTGGAACAGGGCGATCTACATGCCACTAGACGGCATGGATATCATCGTCCATCCTCCCTCGGATGACCATAGTAAGGGCTTAGAAAGCCAAGCTGCCTCGACCGCGGGCGGCATCACGCGCCGCGAATTTCACCGCACTTCGCTGGTCGAAATCGCCCGGCGCCTTGGAGAAATGCCGGTGGAAACCTCAGAGCAAGAATTGGCTGAACAGCGCTACTCCACGCGGATTGCCTACAGCCATCGCCTAACTCCCATCGAGCGAGTCCAACGCCTCGGTCGCCGTTTTGGTTTTGTCGCTGAAGTGGCAGCGCGGCAGGGCACTAAGACGCGCTGGATCTTTACCCAAGACGGCTCCGAGTTTCCAACAAACCCGCAAGCGGGAAAGTCTAAGACCAATGGCAAAAACTACCACGCTACGGGGGAACCGCTTGAGCTTGCGATTCAGAGTATGCTCATAAACGCCGCGGGCAACGACCTAGTCGCCGGCTACGACCGAGACCTCGACGAAATCGAAACAAAATGGGACGGCGCAGCCGCGGATAATCCCTTTGAGCGTCCAGTAGATATCGCCGTCGATTTCGCCGCTGGCTGGGACGTGGCCCTCGACTATTTGCGCGAGCAATTCGGGGTGGCGATGGAGCGCGTATCCGAGCCGATCACCTACGAGGCGTTGGTGCTGCGCCCGCACGGCAAAGGCGCAAAGTAAGCGTTCACACGCGCTCGTCCGTCAGGCGTTTGGCGTACTCGCCGCGCGGGATGTGGAAGTAACTCTGAAAGAAGAGTACGCCCGCAGCACTGACTATGGCACTACTCCAAAACAACGCCCGATACCCCAGCGCGTCGATCAGCCAACCGCCGCCGAGCGAAACGCCAGCGGTGCTGATGCCGTAGGCCATGGTCAGCGCCGAACTCATGGTCACCCGCCAACGCTCGGGGACCAGCTCTTGCTGAAAGACGATATAGACTGAGCGGCGGACCGAGCTAAGAGCGACCAGAGCCATACAGGCAGCTCCAGCCACCGCCCAATGGGCGATCAACGCGAGGGGAACGAGGCACAGCACCATCGCCCCGGACCCCACAGTTATCACTGGCACCCGCCCAAAACGCCGACTGAGCGCCGGGGCGGCCAGCGCGGTACAGGCGGCTAGGATCTGGCCCCCGGCAGTCAAGCTGCCAATCAGCGCGGTGGAGACCCCGAGGCCGTCATCCATGTACACATTAAAAAAGACGCGCAGACTATTTTCCGCCGCCATCTGCAAGAAGGTGACCAAGCTCAAGGCGAGGATGATGGCCAAGGGGAAGGGCGTCGCTGCGCCGCGTTCCCTAGCGGGCGGTTTGGGCGGACGGGAGCGGGTGGCGGCGATAGTGCCGGCGCTGATGAACAGCACGCCAGCGGCTAGCAGCAGCGGATAGCGGTACGGGGCCGGATGGTCTTCGGGCAGGCCGAGGAACGCGGAGAATAGGCCGGGCAACAATCCACCGCACAAACTGCCAGCAAAACCCGCCAGCGGCCACAGTGCCACCTGAGTCGAGAACACATGATTGCGCAGTCGCGGCGGACAGATGAGGGTCAGAAAGGGAATCGAGCAGACGAGGAAGAGCGTATTGCCGAGGACGCCGAGGGCATACGCCCCCATGATCCAAGCGAGTTGCGCGGCGGTAGGAGCAAATTCACTGAGAGGCAACAAGCCAAAACCGAGAGCGGCGACCACCATGCCGACAATCATGCTCTGACGCGCACCCCAGCGGTTGGCCAACAGCCCCGCTGGCATACTCAAGAGGGCAAAGGACAGCGCGCCAACGGCATTGACTTGGCCGATCAACTGAGGGCCGTAGCCCAAGCGCAGGAGATAGAGATTGAGCAGGACCGTATAGACGCCGCCGAAAATCGTAAAGCCGATCAGGGCTTGGCTGAAGAGCACTAAGCGCACGTCGCGGTTGAAAAGCGCAAGTGCCTCGCGATGAGTTGAGACCAATTTCTTTTTTGACGAAATGGGAGCGGCCGGTTATGTATAGGGCAGTAAATCAACGGCTCGCAGCGAAAAAAGGCAATGCAGCAGAGGCGATATGGCACACAGCGGAATTCTTTGGTGTCTGTTGGCATGGGCACCGAGTGTCTTGGCTCAAGAGATCGTCCACGTGCAGACACCGGCTGGCACCGTGCATGAATTGGCTCGCGTCGCCGCCGGTTATTTTGCGATGGGATCAACCGAGGGACGGGCGGACGAGCAGCCGGTCCACCAAGTCGATCTCGACGAATTCTACATTGACCGTTTTGAGGTCAACAACGACCAGTACGCCGCCTTTTTGAACGACATCAACCGCAACGCAGACGAAGAAGGGCATCTGCTGCTCGATGTGCGCGACGCCGACGTGCAGATCCGCTACGCCGACGCAGGATACGCGCCGCTTCCCGGCACCGAGCAACGGCCAGTCGCCGAAGTCTCGTGGTATGGCGCCCGTGCGTATTGCACTTGGGCCGACATGCAGTTGCCGACCGAGGCCATGTGGGAAAAGGCCGCCCGCGGCCGCGACGGTCGCATTTATCCTTGGGGCGATTCCATCGACCGGAGCCGGGCCAACTACGGCAAAGAGGGCTGCTGTCGCGGCGACGCCAGCGACGGGTTTTTCGACTCGGCTCCAGTAGGTTCTTATCAGCGCGGGGTTTCGCCCTATGGAGCCTACGATATGGGGGGCAATGTCTGGGAGTGGGTGGTGGATTGGTACGGCGAGGATTACTACGCGCAAAGCCCCGAGCGCGATCCGCCGGGGCCGGATGCCGGCATCAGCCGAGTGCTGCGGGGCGGGTCAATGAGCAGCGACCCCTATCGCCTGCGCACCACCGATCGCAGTGGCCTGCCGCCTTCGGCGAGCTATGTCATCATCGGATTTCGCTGTGCTGCGCGCGAGCTCCCCGCCACGGCAGTGCAACCCGCAAGTTGGGGACAAATAAAGCGCAGAGCCGAGGGAGGGGATGCCCGCTGAGGCCGCTAAAATACATAGCCCAGTTCGATCGCAAACAAGCGCGGCGAGCCTGGAAAGAACTTAGCCAGCCCGGGCCGCCGGGCCGTGCCCGCGGGACCCAAGTCGCTGATTGAGGCTAGGTACGCCTCGTTGAGGGCATTGTACAGGTTGGCCGCAATATCCACCTCTCGCCAGCGGTAGCGGGCGAACAAACTGGCCAAAAAGTAAGCATCGATTTCTTCTTGCTCAGCCGGGTCGCCCTCCTCTGGCCCCGACAGCGAACTCTTGCGAGGCCCTATGTACTTGCCGTTGATCCCGACTCTGAAGCCCCGTTCAGAATGGATGTATTGCCCCTCGCCAAAGGCTTGGACTTTGGGCACCATGACTGCGTCGTTACCGTCAATAATCAACGAGCCGCCGACTTCGCTGGCGTCGGCGATGTCGTGCGTGTACTGGCTCCGATTGACGGCAAACGAACCTGCGAAGTTAAAGGTGCGAGCAAAAGTATAGTCACCGGCTACTTCCAATCCCAAGCTGTTGATCCCACCGACATTGAGCAGAACAGGCTCGTCGGCGTAGCGGTCAAACTCGGCCCCCAAGATGACTTCTTCGAGCTTTTCTTGGTACTGAACCAAAAAAAGGGTTGTCGAGATTTTGAGATCGCCCCGCAGCAAGCGGTAACCCAAGTCGATGCTGGTCGCCCTTTCCGATTCGGGCTTGGGCAATTCGCCATCTGCGGCGGCGCGGCGCACCTGCTGTGAGGCAGCTACGTCGGGTAGCTGGCTGAAATTCTGCGAGAAACTGACGAACAACTGATGCTGACTGGCCAAGTCGTACACCGCACCGAGCTGAGGTAACAAGGCGACGCTGTCGTCGAGTTTGGCATAGTCGCCGTCCTTATTGTCGGTAAACTCGATCCCGTACCAGTGGGTGCGCAGGCCGATCGATAGGTTCAGACGGTCAGCCAGCAACTCGGTCGCGCCTTTTACAAAAGCCATCAGCGAAGTACTAGCAAAGGTTCGGTCGAACTGGCGGTAGTACTCTGTGACGTTAGCGAAATCAGCCCGGTCGCGGTCGGGCAGTTCAAACCAGATGCGGCGCTGGTCGCGCCGGGCGGCCGCAACCCAAGCGCCTGCGGTAACGGAACTATTTTCCATAATTGCGGCCCGTACATGGCCGGTCATGCCGAAACGGCTCAGTCCGTACTGGGTCTCGCGCCAAGAAGGATAAGTGTGGTCAAGTGCATCAAAGGGAGCATCGGCGACCGGATTGACCCGGTAAGGCGGCAACCAAGTGCCCACGCCGTTTTGCTTTTGCCAGTAGGGCGTCAGTTTCAGGCCCAGAGTCTGACTCAGCTCGCAGTTGAAAAGGACCCCGACCATGAGGTCTTGGCGGCTATTGGTCCAGGCATCAAAGTAGTACTGGTTGATTTCGTTCTGCCGTTTTTTGTTTTCCAACACTACGTACTCAGTAGTTAGGGAGCCGCCGCCGGTAGGCTCCAAAGTCTGGGTATTGATGATTTCGGTCTCGATCTGACCTTTGTCGAACTGCGCTGCGGCAATATCGAGAAAATCGTGGTCCTCGCGATCATTGAAATATAGGTTGAGCGAAACCGAACCGCTGTCGAACTCCTGTAGGACTTTGCCCTCGCCGTGGAGGCGGACTTGGTCGCCGGCGCTGCGCCACTTGTCGAAGGAACTGCGCGAAACAGCGGCATAGGCCCGCGGACCGGTGATGCTACCCAAGGCACCCGTATCAAACCGCCCATAGAACCGGTGGTGGCTATTTTGACCCACTGTGCCAGTGATCGTACCGCCCGTGTCGAGCTTGGGCAGGGAGGTGGTGTAAGCGATGGCACCGCCTAAGCCAAAACTCACCGGCGTTTCAATGGTGGCCGAGCCTTGGTTGACCGCGATTAGGTCAATGGATTCGTTTTCGACGAAGCGGCCCACCGGGCTACCACCGGCCGGTTCTTGGCTGCCAAGCGGTATGCCATCCACAGTCATGCCAATCTGGACTTTGTTGAAGATGCGCAACTGGACGTTCTGGCCGTATTCGTAAAAACCGAGTGGGTCGCCCGAACTGAAATTGAAACTGGGGGTGCGGTTGACGTTTTCCAGTGCATTGACGCCATTCGTCTGATTGTCGATGGTTTGCGGCAGGATAGCCGCAGTGGACATCGCCTCGTTCTCGCCGATGATCACCAGTTCGTCTAGCTGGTAGATCCTTTCTTCTTCCTCCTGCGCCTCCGCACAGGTGCCGGCTAGCAAGACAGCCGCGAAAAGACGAAACAGGTACTTTTGTCGTTCAATCACGCTTGATTTCGCTCCTTTTGTGCGTGGAGAGTGCAGGGAACAGCGGTGGGGCAATCTTTATTAGCAGCGGATGGACGAGCCGCATAAATGCAAACAGCCCCTCAGCTTGTGCAAGCTAAAGGGCTGTTTGAAGAAACTGTTTATTGTTTATAATAGTGGTGGCTCCTCGCGGAATCGAACCGCGGACACAGAGATTTTCAGTCTCCTGCTCTACCAACTGAGCTAAAGAGCCACCAAAGAAAGATTAAAATTAAAGCCCCCTCATTTGCCTTGTCAAGGATGCGCCATGCCCGTCTCAATCATTCCGTTTAACATGCCTGAACCCGCTGAAATTCCTCCGCACATCGTCACATCACTTGAGGCTATGTCTCCAGACAAAGCCGTGATCCAAGGCATGGATTTGCTGCTGGGCATTGAAGCGGCAGACACCATCGTATATGAACGCGTTGGCCAAGGGATCGTCCACACGGCCGGCGCAGGAGCCGAAGTCCTGCAACGGGTGCTAGAGCAGGACGATGCGCGTTCCTTCGCCACTCAGGCCGGGGTTAGTCCCTCCGCGTTGCTGCTAGTGGGGCAGACCCACGCCGACGAAGAAAGCCCCCTGCCAGCAGAAGTGGTGCGTTTCCTGCTAGAGGGGGCTGAAAGCGGGTCTATCGGCTTTAGCTATGTGTTGCCGCTCAAGGCCAGCGACGGCCAGCTATGGGGTGCGTTGACGCTGATTCGCCGAGCGGCGAGCGGGCCGCTCAACCACGAGCAGCCCAATCTGTGCGAGGGTATGCGGCGCGTGCTAAGCCGGATGGGCGATTAGGCTGAGACCGACTCGACGACTCCGTTTGCCAGCATCCAAGCCTCGACCTCATCGCCATCAACATCGGCCAGCATCTGGCCGTTGATCTCGACACAGGGCGATAGCGGCTGGCCGCTTTTCTGTACCATCTCAGCGTAAATCTCGGGATTGTTGATAATGTCCTTGTCTTCGTATGCCAAGTCGTATTTGGAGAAGGTAGCGCGTACGCTATTGCTCCAACCGCAAACCGGCTTCAGATAGGCGACGATGTGGGGGGCTTCAGCCATGATTGAAATTCCTTTCTGGCGTGTTATAGAAACGATTTTGCGTTTGGTGGAATATAGAAATGCACCCCTCTCTGTCAAGCAGAGCATTGAGTGATTGACGAACCACATACCCAATGTTACATTTGAAAAATCCCCTTTCCCCTTGGTTCGTTTACTCGCCCTCTAAACTACAGGAGTAGTAATGAGTTCTACCGAAGTTCTTTTTGTACGCGACGGACGTCCTCTCCAAGGCGAGGTCGAGATACAAGGGTCCAAAAACGCCGCCTTGCCCATGTTGGCTGCCTCGTTGTTGGCCACTGAAGGGCAAACCGTTCTACACCGGGTCCCCCCAGTCAACGACGTATTAGTCGCCCTAGAAGTGTTGCGGCGACTCGGCGCACGCGTTGATTACGATGCAACCGAAGAAGTGGCCATCCTAGACACCCGCGATGTCAAAGAAACTCAGCTTCCCGCGGATTTGACCAATCGCTTGCGCGCCTCGCTGCTTTTCGTCGGGCCGCTGTTGGCTCGCTTTGGCCGCGCTTGGATTCAAGAGGTCGGCGGCTGCACGATTGGCTCGCGGCCGACCGACTATCACTATCGCGGTTTTGCCCGGCTCGGAGCCGAGGTCGAAGGCGTGAACGGCGGCGGCATCGGCGCAGTGGCCAAGCAGCTATCCGGTGCCTTTATGTACTGCGATGTGCCCAGCCATACGGGGGTGGAAAACCTCATCATGGCCTCCTGTCTAGCAGAGGGGGAGTCCGTGATCGAAAATGCGGCCTCCGACCCAGAGATCGTTGATTTCGCATCGCTCCTGCAAAAGATGGGAGCCCAAGTCGAAGGCGTCGGTACGCGGCGAGTGCATATTAAGGGAGTCGATGAGCTAGTGGGTGCCGAGCACACGATCATGTACGACCGCCTCGACGCCGGTCTGATGATGATGGCCGGCGCGATTACTGGCGGAGACCTCAACATCAAAGGCGTGGTGCGCGATCACCTGTACGTCTTTGAAGCCAAGCTACAGCAAATGGGCGTCGAGATGACAGAGGAAGGGGCTTGGATGCGGGTGCGCGGGCCGCAAACCTTATCGCCGATCAACGTAGTAACCACCTTTTACCCCGGCTTCCCAACGGACCTACAGCCCGGGATAACGGCCCTAGCGTGCATGGCCAAAGGCGATAGCTATATCCGCGAGACCGTATTCGAAGACCGCCTTGGTCACGTCAAGGCCCTGCGTTCCTTTGGCGCTCGCATCGCGCCGGAAAAGGACCGCTTGGTGTTGGCGCACGGGCCAGCTAAGCTCAAAGGAGCTAAGGTCAAGGCTACGGACATTCGCGCCGGGGCCGCCTGCGTACTTGCTGGCCTAGCGGCCAAGGGTTGCACCGCAATCAGCAACCTTTATCAACTCGACCGCGGACACGCCCACCTCGAGCGTCGCCTGCGGGCCTTGGGCGCTGACATCGAAAGGCACTAAGGCGCGTTGCGCCTCTAACGAGAATAAGCGGTCGGGAGCTTGCGGCTCTCGGCTGCTTTTTTTTGTTTGTCTATCGCCATCTAGGAGAGCACCATGATCGCACAATCTGATGCCGTATATTTAGCACTTTCGCCCATTGACCGCGCCGACGCCCCCTTTGCGACCTACCAAGAGTTGGCCTATCGCACCCTCGCCGCCCTCGAAGTGCCACTACCTGACGCAGGCACCATTTTGCTCAAGCCCAACGCCACTGTGCTCTATCCCCCGGAAAAGCGCGTCATCACCCATCCCGGATTTGTCGGCGGTTTGCTCGACGCCTTGCGCGACCGCGGCGTATCCGCCGAGCGCATGGTGGTTGCCGACGGCCAATCCGGGGAAAACCCCACCGCCGGGCACACCTGGGAATTATGCGGCTATCGCGCCATGACCGAGGCGCGGGGAGTGCGGCTCGCAGAAATGAACACCGACGAGGATTCCCGCGTCGTCGAGGTTGCCAATGGCGTAGTGTACAAGCACTATCCCCTGTACCGCGAAGTAACCGATTGCGCCTTCTTTTTTAACGTCCCCCTCGCCAAGTGCCACAACCTCGGCTGCACGACCTTGTCGATCAAAAATCTGATGGGCATCATCGCCAAACCCGAGCGACACTTGTGTGCGATCCAAGAGGTGGACAAGCCTTACGCCGAGGACCTGTGGCGGCTGACCGAGAGCGGCTTCAGCCTTTTTGAAGATCGCTTCTATCACAAGCTCTGCGATCTATTGGTCGCGCTGCGCGGCTTGGAGATGCCGCGACTTTCGGTGGTAGATGGCCTAGTCGGCCGCGACGGCACCGCCTTCAACGAAGGAGCCAATTACCCCCTTGGTTGGGCTGTGGCCGGCGTCAACGAAGTCCACGTAGATGCGGTAGCCACCTACTTGATGGGCCTCGATCCACAAGCCACCCCCTATCTGCAATTCGCTCGCGCCCGCGGCCTAGGGATCATTGATCCCGAGAAAATCGAAGTCGTCGATCTCGCCAGCGGCGCATCGCTCTCTGGCGCGGCCCTCGCCGAGCTGAGGCCGGCCGTGCCGCTGATGCCCATCTCCCGTCTCAAAGGCGGCTACTACAAGCGCTTTCGCACTGACGGATCGGCTGTGCCTTGGCGCTTAGACGAGGTCAATGCCCAACGCCAGCAGGACGGTCTGGCACCCGTTCCCTATGAGCCAGTCCGTGCCTGAGCACACGCTCCGCGCCTGCCAACGCGCAGTGGACCAGTGGATCGCCGACGTCGGCGTGCGCTATTTCTCCGAACTGACCAATACGGCCGTGCTGATGGAAGAAGTCGGCGAGTTGGCGCGAATTATGGCTCGCACCTTTGGCGAGCAGAGCTTTAAGCAGGGCGAGGACGCCGACCTCGGCATGGAGATGGCCGACGTGCTCTTCGTCCTCATATGCCTCGCCAATCAAACCGGAGTCGACTTGGAGGAATCCTTCCAGCGCACGCTGGCCAAGAAGACCCGCCGCGACCGCAAACGTCACGCGGAAAATCCCAAACTCCAATTTTGAGGTATCTTGTGGTTGTGGGGCTAGGAAGCAGCCTGCGATGCAGTACCGGCGCGGGCTGTCGGTTGGGAATCAGACCTTGGCTATCGGGCACTGACGAGCGCATCATTTTTCCTGCCAGCGGTGGTTGATACGAAAGACGAACATGTAGCATAACTCAATCGCCTTAATCAGGAGGAATAGAACATGGAGCATGAAAACGTGTTCAGTCTGTGCTGAAAGCGTAAAAGCTGAAGCAACAAAATGTCGATACTGTGGTCATAGCTTTTCAGTACAGAAAAATCTGCATCCTCTTTTGCGAAAGGTCTGCCCATGAGTTCCCGCAACGGTTTTATCGAAACGCCTATTTACGACTACATCCTCGCCAATTCGCTGCGCGACCGAGACGAGCTCAAGCGGTTGCGGCAGGAGACCCAAGCCATGCCCATGGGCGGAATGCAGATCTCGCCCGATCAGGGACAGTTCATGGGGCTGATCGTCGAGCTGATCGGTGCCAAGCGAATCCTCGAGGTGGGGACCTTTACGGGCTACAGCAGCATCGCCATGGCGCTGGCCCTGCCCGCGGACGGGCGGCTAATCGCCTGCGACGTCAGTGATGAGTTTACCAGCATCGCCCAGCGCTATTGGCAAGAGGCCGGCGTGGCCGACAAAATCGAATTGCGGCTGGGACCAGCCGTAGCAACGCTCGACGGAATGCTGGCGGCCGGAGAAGCGGGTTGCTTCGACATGGCCTTTATCGACGCGGATAAGGAAAACTACGACGCCTATTACGAGCGCGGCCTACAGCTCTTGCGCCCGGGCGGCTTGATCCTAATCGACAACGTGCTGTGGGGCGGGCGACCCGCCGATGCCAACGAGCAGTCCGAGAGCACCGTGGCGATCCGGGCACTCAACGCCAAAATCCACGCCGATGAGCGCGTAACCGCGTCCCTGCTGTCGATCGGCGACGGGCTGACGCTGGCGCGTAAGCGGTGATCTGTGTACCGACCATGAACAAAATATGGGTTCTGCAAAACGTTCAGCCAGAAAACTTGGGGATCGCCGGTCAAGTGTTCCAAGGCTGTGGTCTCGCGCCGGCCTATGTCCATACCTTTGCCGGCGAACAGGTCCCCCGCTATATGGACGAGGCCGTTGGTCTAGTGGTCTTGGGCGGCCCGATGGGCGTGTACGAACACGACCGCTACCCGTTTATAGACGGGGCGATGCGCCTTATTGACCACGCCCTAAAGCAGGACAAACCCATACTCGGCATTTGCTTAGGCAGCCAGCTTTTGGCCACGGCACTCGGTGCTCGGGTCGCCCGCGGTCCGCAAAAAGAAATCGGCTGGTATCCTATTAAGCGGAAGCCCGCCGCCAGTGAGGACCTGCTGATGGGCGGGTTGGAATCATCCTTTATGGGCTACCACTGGCACGGCGACATTTTCGATCTGCCCAAGGGCGCGACGGCACTAGCCTCTTCTGCCCAGACTAGTTACCAAGCATTTTCCTATGGCCGGGCGGCGTATGGCGTCCTCTTCCATATGGAAGTTACCATGCAAATTATCGCCGATATGGTCCGGGATTTTGCCGACGAGGTGCGCGAGGAAGGGCTAGACGGCGAACAGATCAAGGCCGACGCGGCCCAACACTTGCCCGCCCTCCACGCCAACGGGCGAACCTTCTTCCAGCACTGGGCCGCCCTCTGTTTAGATATACCAAGCGAAAAGCAAGTACCGCTACAAAAATTCTAGGTATCATCGCGGAGAATGGCCCAACCCAGAACGGCTCGGCAGCCTAAAGCGGACACTCAGGTCGAAACCCCCAACAAACCCCGCGTCAGTTGAAAATCGACGTTGCACTGTTGCAAGGCCCCGGGAATATGATCGCCTCGCACCACCTCGGCTAACAAAGCGACCAATTGCTCGGCCCAATCGTCGGCCACACCTGTCAGAGCCAAATCAATATCATCGCCGTAGAGTGCTGTCACCGTCGGACTCGCGCTCACCTGCACCACCGGCGTGAGGGGATGCCCCTGTAGAGGATGCTCGCCAGCATGGGCTAAGATCAGGTCCACGCCCGTCGCACCCAGTCCGGTAGCCGTCTCCACCCAATGATCGGTTGGCGTCTCCATTATGTAAAAACCCGGCTCCACTGCCGCCTGTCCATAGGGCAACGTCGCCGCGTCCGACGGCTCGACTAACACGGATTCCAGATACGTCGGCTCCCGCAGTAAAGCCGCGTTGTGCGGCACGACCACGGTGCCCCCCGCGGTCACGACCCAGCGCGTCAACTGGGCAAACGATCGCACCGCGTCTTCCCCCAACTCACCAGTCGCCTGCATCCCCAAGCGCAAGGCCCCCAAGCCCCCTTCCACAGCGACGGGCACTTCGGTCTCGGCTAGCACTTGGCGGAACCACGCCTCGACCTTTTCCATGGCCCTGACAATACCGCCGTCTAACTGCACCGACGCCCAGCCGAAAACAGCCGGGTCCAAACCCCATTCCTCCAGGCCGTTGCGCATGTAGTCGTTGTGCGTTTTTTCGCAGCCGTGCTCCAGCAGCAAAACGCGCCGCGCCAGCGGATGCGCGGCGTACCCCATCATCGTGCGCAAGTGCATTTGCTCGGTGGCACCGCTCGACGACAGCCCACAGCCTTCGGTGTGGACCAAGGCGACAAAGCGCGACAGGCCCTGCTCGCGGCCCACTTGCCGAGCATTGAGCCGCTCAGCGCACAGGCGGGCGATCTGGCCAGCGCACAGACTGGTGGGCAATATTAGCCCCACCTGATCGATAGCTGACCCGCGCGCTCCGTCCAGCATGGGGAACGACACCGCGGGCCCACTCTCGGGCCGCACCAGCGCGGGCCGCCCCTCAAGCGCGGGAGTGGCCAACAGTTCCTTTAGCCGGCTGGTATCGGTCTGTTGCCAATTGCGCCAGATGGATACTTGGGCGTGGCCGGCCCGCTCGCCCAGCGAGAGCTCGCCCGAGGCCACCCGCAAAGTGCGCTCGAACAACGCCTCGCCCAACTCGTCCATCGGCGTGCCATCCAAGTACGCTCCGGCATTGACATCGAGATCCGCGGCCAGTAACTGGTAGCGCTCCGAGGTGGTGACAATTTTGATCGTCGGCACAAAGGGAAAATTGGTGATGGAGCCGTTGCCCGTGACAAAGAAGATAGCATTGCAGCCGCTGGCCACCTGCCCAGCAATGCTTTCCAAGTCATTGCCCGGACTGTCCATAAAGTAGAAACCGCTCCCTTTGAGCGGCTCGCCGTACTCAATGGCATAGTCCAAGCGCACGTCTGGGTCTCGCTTGCGCGCCGCGCCAATGGACTTGAGCGCGATATTGTACAGACCGCGAAACTTGTTGCCCCCGGAGGGATTGCCCTCGGCAGAGGCACCGTGCCACGATACCCGCTCCTTGAAGCGCTCGACCATGTGCAAAAAGGTGCGCGCAGTCTCCACATCCTTGACGTTTTGCAGCACGTACGGTTCAGCACCGATCAACTCGTCGGTCTCGGCGAGGTTGGCCGCACCGCCGTAGCGGATCAACTCGCGCGCCACCCAAGCGGCCAACGGATTCCCCGAAATGCCCGAAAAGGCATCTGAGCCGCCGCACTGTAAGGCGATCTTGAGGTGGCTTAGGTCGTGCTCACCTCGCCCCTCGCCCGCCATTTCCTCGGCCCAAGCCGCCACTTGCCGGTCGCCCGCTGCCAAACGCGCCGCAAAGGAACCGTCCAAGCTCATAAAGCAGTGTCGGACGTGCTCAAGGGCATAGCCGTGCGCCACCATGTATTCCCGCAGCATTTTGTTGGTCACGGCTTCGCTGCCGTAGTCTACCGCCAGCACAGCACCGACGTTGGGATGGACGACAAAGCCAGCCAGCGTGCGCAATAAGAGTTCGCGGTTGTTGGGATCGGAGCCACCGCCGCCCTCGGTATGGGCGATCGGCACCACGCCATCGCCGACCGACCGACCGCTCCAGCGCTCGGCCAACAACCGGGCATAACTAGCCGTGCGCGAGGACGTGCCTAAGACGACGATATAATTGCGCGTGCCCACGCCCCGTCCCCCAGAGCGACCATAGCCGAGAAAGGCCCGCCGCTCCTCATGCGGGTCGAGCGCAACCCCAGGCTGAAAATTCGCCGGATCCAATTGATACGGCTCAATGCGATCAGCGAAATTGGCCTGCTCGGGCAGGTCGAAGTCCAGCCGCCGAATGCTCAAGGCGTCGAGCATACTCTGGTTGCAGGCGTAATCGCCCGGCTGCAGGGCGCGTTCGGCCACGCCAAAGGGCAGTTGCCACGACAGCAGAAATTGGCCGGGTTCAATCGGCTCGACGGCAAAGCGATGGCCTTCCATCACCGCGTGGGACAAAGTGAACGACCGGCCATCCCAGTTGATGCCCGTGCCCGCTGCCAAGCTCCGGGTAGCAATCGCCACATTATCCCCAGGCATGGGCAGTCGAGCTACTTCACTAAAGGAAAAAGCAGTGTTCGTCATAAAGCCATCCTGCATGTCTCGTTTCAATCTACGCCCCTACGCGAGGGGGGGTTGGTGGTCGGTGGGTTTCAATCCGCGTCCCCACAGCTCTTTAAGCACCGAGAAAGTCATCAGCCGATTCTAACTTCCCGCCCCTCAGTGGCCGAGCGGTACAGCCCGTCGAGGGCGGCTATGACGTTGAGCACTTCTTCTTTTTTTACCAACAACTCGGCCCGTCCTTCGAGCACCTCGACGAAGTGGGCCGCGGCTTTCCAGTGCCCCGAGAAGGGCACCGAGGGATCGGGCGGCACATTGAGCCGGGTGTCGGCCTGATAGCGGCCCAAGGTGCCGATAAAAGTGAGCGGATTAAACGCAAGGCCGCCCTCAGTGCCCATGATGAGGGTGCTGCCAGTGCCATCGGGCAAATTGGCCGCCCAACTGGCCCGAATGCTGATAGTGGCGTCGTTTTCCAAGCGCAAAAAGCCAGCCGCCATATCCTCGACATCGTATTCTTCGCTATCGTAGTGCCGGGGCGCAAACACGCCCTCTGGCGCGCCGCTGTCGGCCAGCGACGTGACTACGTCTTCGCGCTGGTCGGCTAGTTTGGTGTACGTCGCGCCCGAGGCCGCCACCACTTTGGGATTGCCCATGATCCACAGCAGGGCATCGAGCGCGTGGACGCCAATATCGTAGAGGGGGCCGCCGCCCGAGGCTTCTTTCATGTGGAAGCGGCCCCAAGTGGGCACACCGCGACGGCGGAAGGCCGAGGTTTCGGCGTAGTACATCTCGCCCAAATGCCCGCTAACAGCCAGTTGCTTGGCCGCGGTATTACTACCGGAGAAACGGCTCGTCTGGGTGACAAATAGATGGCGTCCGGCGGCCTCGGCTGCTGCGTACATAGCTACTGCATCGGCGCGACGGGCGGCGACGGGTTTTTCGCAAAAGACGTGGGCACCAGCTTGGAGGGCCGCTTCGGTGTAGGCTCGATGCGAAGCATTGGGGGTACAGACGGAGACGATATCGGGACGCAGTTCATCCATCATGCGCCCATAGTCGTCGTACGCGCGGGGGATGCCGTGGCGGTCGGCGGTCTGTTGGGCCTTGGCAAAGGTGTGATTGAACACGCCGACTACTTCTACCGCCGGCGCCAACTCCAGCCAAGCGGGGATGTGCCCGACGTTGGCGATCATGCCCGTACCCACGATGGCGACTTTGTATGGGGCCATATTTTTTGTCCTTTTGCGGCGAGGTAAAATTACCGGCGCGGTCAATAAGCCGAAAGCGAAGAAGCCGCTACCAAACTCAATATCTGAGCAGCAGGCACTTCAAATGGCGGAAATCCTCGGCTTCTTATTGGGTAGCTAACGCCTTTTCTACGCTGACGATCTTTTTTTGCATAATGGTTTGCTCTCGTTGGATAGTCAAGGGCTACAGAAAAATATGGGAGTGAGAATGCTTTGAGCGCATAAGAATTGAAGGGTAAACATAATTATACTATTTTGGGGACTGACGGCTAAACCCACTTAAAATGAGGCACATGATTTACTACGCACATTCTCTAGAAGGTCAGCCGAAGGAACACTGGCAGCCGTTTGGATGCTAGTGAACGGGCCATTTCCGAACTACGGCGCGATATGGCCACAGGTCTCCGTTAGTTGGTAGAGATGCAGGTTGCCAGCCTTATCGCCATTGATAGCCTCCTGTTCAGCATTCTGAACAAACTCCCCTAACCACTCCGGTCCAGATTGCCTGAAAACGCCCGAGGCCATCACGGCCTACCTGAATGTTGTGCTTGAAGGCTCCGATACTGACTACGAGGGTCAGAGCTTGCGGGGTGCGGCTCCAATTCTCTACATCAGCTACCGTCACCTGAAGACAACGGCTTGGTCTTGTCTACATTCGCCCCTCGCGTAGGGGCGTGGATTGAAACCCGAGATATAAAGCGAATGAACCCAGAACATCACACTGCCATCATCGTCGGCGGTGGGCCGGCGGGCCTGCCGTTGGCCGTGGTCTTGGGCGGCTGGCATCCTTTTTTTCGCAACAGCCGCATGTTTGCCACGCGCTACGCGCCTCTCGCTGGATACTTACAGCAGTTCGACCGCACGCTGTTAGGGCTGGACATGCAGTACCTCGTGCAGAGCGGCATCAAGCCCGTTGATCTGTTCCGCACTTTGCACCACCCGCGCCAGCTCTTTGAAGAACTGGCCCAAGTCGCCATGGACTTTCGGCGAGGTGAGCCACTCGACGCGCTGCTCATCAGCCGTGAGCCGGTCGGCGGATTGTGGAACCGAGCACCGCACAACCTGCTGACATTGTCGCCGGGTCAGTGGATGGAGTTTGCCTTTTATCCGCTGGCGCAACACGCCGCCGAGATCGGGCGCTCCTTGGACGTCAATGCCCTGATCCGCAAAACCGATCTGATCGAGTACTATCACCGCGTGCCCGAGCGCTTTGGGGTGGCCGAGCGCATTCGCACTTTTGAGGAGGTCGAGCGGATCGAGCCGCACACAAAGGGCTTTCAACTCACCAGTCGGCACGTGCAAACGGGCGTCGAGCAACGCTACACCTGTAAGTATCTTGTCCTCGCAACCGGCCAGCGCGCTCAGTTGCGCTCCCTCGGGGTGGAGGGCGAGGATTGGCCTTTTGTCACGGCCCACTACGACAAGCCGGCAGACTTCCCGGGCGAGCGGGTACTCATCGTCGGCGGTGGGCGCTCGGGCGATTGGGCCGCGACCGAATTGCACGACGCCGGCAAGCAGGTGTACTACGCCATGCGCCAAGGGCCAGCAGTCCATTGGCAGCTCATCAACGACAGCCGCCACGGGCTACCCTATTACCATCGCCTCGCCGCAATCCTCGAAAGCCGTTCACCGCGGCTCCAAACCTTGTATCACACCTGCGTAACGCAGATCGCAGAGGACGGACAAGTCGGGCTGAAAACGCCCGAGGGAAGCCAAGTAGTAGAGGTCAATCACGTGATTAAGGAAATCGGCGGCGCAGCCGACTATTCGGTCTTGCAGGGCTTTGCGCCGCTAACCCTGACGCCCATGCGCGACAATTACCGCTTCCAACTCGATCAAGCCCAGACCCACGCTCACAACTACGAGTCAATTGACGTTCCCAACTTGTATCTCGGCGGCTATCTCGCGGCCGGGATCGGACTCGTCGTCATTGCCATGCACGGGACGACGTATGCGATTGCCGGGGATATTTTGCAGAAGGAGGGGCGGCTTTAGCCCCTTAGCACCGGTGCGTCCTCCACCTAGAGCACCAAGCCCGCTTTGGTAAAATTGGCCAGCCGCGCCGCGACCCGTGCCTTTTGCGTCGAGTGATCCATCTCACCTCACAACCGCGGCCGCAAGTTCAGCAGCACCAGCAGCCAAGTGCGGCTCCAGTAAGCACTGTTGATATAGGGATTTTTCGCGCTGGGCCAGTTGGTCCAATAGGTCTCGTTGTGCGGGATCCGGTGCGGCCATTGGACGAGGGGAATGGAGGGCAACGCGGCCAGCCAGCGGTCCATGGCTTGGCGGTAAAGCCCGTCCATCTCCGGGGCGTCGGTCGGAGTCTGGCCCATCTGGTCGATCAGCGCGTCGTAGGCCGAGTCTTGCCAGCGCCAAGGCATGTCGGCGGGTTCGCCGGTGGGCTGGACAAAGCGGCTGTGGTATTGGCGCAGGACAAAATAGGGATCGCGCATCGAACTGAAGTTGCCGATTAGGTACGCACGGGCCGTGCCCTGACGCAGGCGCGTGGAAAAGTCTGAGGTCATGCGGAAAGAGGCGTTGATGCCGGCCTTTTTGAGCTGGGCGATGAGCACCGGCGTCAAGTCCTGAAAGTGGGAGAAAATGTCGATGACCATGCTCAGCGGCTGCCCGTCTTTTTCCCAGAAAACCCCGTTGCGCACGTAGCCTTTGCCGGCGAGTATCTCCGCGCTCTTTTCCAAGTCAAAGACGCCGACTTGGTGTTTGGCGATCAAGTCCTCGGCGAGGGTAAAATACCGACGCATTTGCGGCAGATCGGGCAAGGGCAGCAAGGTCAACGCACCTGAGTTTTGCCAGCCGATAGCTACGAGTTGTTCGCGGTTGATCGCGTAGTTGACCGCACGGCGCATCTCTGGGTCGGACCAAGGAGCCTCCAGCCCATTAAACCCCAGTGAAATGGGCCACCAAGTAATGTAGCTATACGGCGGCTCGCGGCCCGTCCAAGTCGTGATGTTGCGATTGCGTTCCAAGAGAGATACCATGTTGGCCGGACGCAGCTCTAAGCAAGTGTCGATATTGTTGGCGATCAGGTTTTGCACGCGCTTGTGCTCTTCCATGTAAGTCAGGTAAATCAGCCGCTCGACCTGGGGCAACTCCTGAAAGCCAAGTTTCTCAGCCCACCAACCCTCGCGCAGATCCCAGATCCGTTGGGCTGGTTCCGAACGCACCATGCGATAGGGACCGGTCAGCACCGGCCAGCCTTTTTGCAGATCGAAGTTGGAAAAAGTCAGCGGGTCTTGGCCCTCCCAGATGTGCTTGGGCACAATGGGGACGCCTTGGTCGCCGCTGTGGACGAAGTAGCTGAAGAGGAAGCGCGGATTAGGGGCCTTGAGCGCGACGCGCACCGTCAGACTGTCGAGGGCGACCGCCTCTTCGACCCAAGTCGCCATATCCGTCGAGTAAACAAGCTGTGGGGCGTGCTCCACCAGCATATTGATGGTGAAGACAAAGTCGTGCGCCGACCAAGGATGCCCATCGCTCCACTCGACGCCCGGACGAATTTTGACTACGAGTTCGGTGTAATTATCGCTGAAATGATGGCTCTCGGCGATCCAAGGTATTAACTCGGAATCTTCCTCGTAGGCGTTGAAGAAGTAGAGCGGCTCGTAGAGGAAATTGTATCCTATGCGCGAGATGCTGCCCGGGATGAAGGGATTGAAGGAATTGTAATCCTGGATCTGGCCAGAGCAGGTATTAGGCTCGGCGCAGTCCATGATTAAGGTTCGGTTGCGCGGCACTTTTTTGAGGGCACTCTCGTCGCCGGCACAGGCGAGGAAGGATGCGGTGGCTAAAAGCAAAATGTAAATAGGCATCTACGACTCTCTTTTAACTGCATTGCAGGGCACAAGCGCGGCTTTGGGCCAGCGCGGCTAGGGGGTCGGGAAGTTGAGGGCTAAGCTCAATGCTCGCCGGGCCGGCGTACGGGCTTAGGGCGAGAGCGGCAAACGTCGCAGCGAGCACCTCCTCGGTCAACACGCCCGCTAACAGGGGCCAGTGCAAATCGGCCTCCCCGTCGTTGTCATCTAGATGCACGTACCCAAGCCGATCTCCGGCGGCCGCTACGACCGCGGCCGGTTCTTCCTCGGACATCTGTAGGTGGCCAGTATCGAGAAGCAAGTAGAGGTTGGGGTGGTTTAGACGGGACAGGTACTCCAAGGTCCCGGCCGCCGTTGGCAGCGCCTTGCCGGGGAAGTGCTCAACCCCAACGCGAATCGCCCGCGCAGCCGCCCAATCCGCCACTTGCCCCAAGGCGTCCCCAAACTGAGGCAGTGCGGCCGGGTCGGTCCCTGGGACTACATACGCCGTGCTAGCACCAAGGGCCGCGGCGTGGTCCAGAGCCTCTCGGCAATGGTCGAGCGCGGCTCGTCGAGCAGCAGGCGCACCGTCGAGGGCCGCGCCGTCTTCCATATTAAAGCACAGCGCGAGGCAGGAGACCGCCAGACCGAGGTCGTCAAGGCGTGTGCGCGACCCCGGGCTGACAAAGGTCTTCGCCTGCACGTCAATGGAGCGAAAGCCGATAGCGGCTAGTGCAGTGAGGGCGTCTTCTTCCGAGCCAGTCAAGGCCCAAGCACAACAGGATAGCTCCACGATTCGTTCCTTTCTACCAAGCGGGCAGTGCGCCGTAGCACACGCGGCGGCTCTCCTCGACTTTGGCGAAACCGAGGCGAGCAAGGGCATGGCCGGGCCGGCGGTCCTTCATCACCACGCGGCGGCGGGCGACGCGGCGGGCCTCGCCCAAATCCGCAGGCGATGGGCTGCCCCCCCGGGCCAAGTAGCGGACCAGATCTAAGCCTTGAGCGTCGGCCATAGTTTCGCTAAACATGGGATCGAAGTAAACCACATCCCAAGCGTTGTCGGCTTCGCGGCGCAAGTAGTCGGCATAATCGGCGTTTAGGACTTCGACGCGGCGCATGGCGGGAGCAAGGGTCGGCGGGTCGTCAATCACATAGCAAGCCATACCGCGCTCAACCAGCAGAGCCAACAGCGGCGAGGCTTCGAGGCTGCGGACGCGACCCGGCGCACCGACCTGGTAAGCGGCCACGATGGCGTCCGCAGCCAAACCGCAGGTACAGTCGAGGACGCGGTCGCCCAATTTGAGTTGCAAGGCGTCAACCAAAATGTCGCGCTTGCCTTGTTCGAGGGCGAGTACCCGCAATTTGGCCATATTGGGATGGTAGCGGCGGCGCCGTCCGGCGATCCAAAGGGAGAACTGGCCGCGCTCGACGACGATCAGGCCGGCGAGGGCCTCGTCCACAGCCATGCCAGCGAGCGAGCGGTGGGCGCGAGGCACATAGCGGTAGCCGGTTTTGCTGGCAAGGCAATGCGCATTCGCAAGCTCCCGAGGGCTGGGGCGCGAAGAAGTGGTTACGGCGAAAGCGAGCGGTGGTTCCGGCATCCGGCGGTACAACGGCCTTCAGTGGGCTTGCCACTTAGGCTGGAACAAAGCGCTCCAATCGCCAGCGCTTGGCCCACGTCTTTTCCAAGCGCACGCACAAGCACACGTCGTTGCCTCGGTAAGTCTCCGCGAGGACCTGACCCTGCTGATGTAAATGGGCCAAGAGCCGGCCTTCGGCTTGGGGAACCTGCAACTCCAAAGTAATGTCCCCAGCGAAGCGGTACGCGCATATTTTGTCGCGCAGCGCGTCGAGGTTGATGGCTTGGCTAGCCGAGATGGCGATGGCGTCTTCGCGGTCTGCGTACGCGGCCACGATCCGCTCCTCTTCGCCAGGGGCTACTTGATCGATTTTGTTGTACACCTTCAGGGTGGGGCTGTCGGCAAGCCCGAGGTCGCGAAGGACTTTCTCGACCGTGGCGATCTGCGACTCGTAGTACGGAAAGCTCAAATCGATCACGTGGAGCAGCAAGTCGGCCTCCACCGCCTCTTCGAGCGTGGCGCGGAAAGAGGCAAACAGGTCGTGGGGCAGGCGGTTGATGAAACCGACCGTATCGGTGAGCAGGATCTTGTGGTTGCGATCGAGCTCAACGGCGCGGGTGGTCGAGTCCAAGGTCGCAAAAAGCTGGTCCTCAACTAGCACATCCGCGCCGGAGAGCCTCCGCATCAGGGTGGACTTGCCGGCGTTGGTATAGCCCACGATAGCTACCTTAAAAACATCCGCGCGATTTCTGCGGTTGGTCGCCATCTGTACGCCGATCTTGTCGAGCTTGGCCTTTAGGCGATTGATCTGCCCGCGAATCAGGCGGCGGTCAATTTCCAATTGGGTTTCGCCCGGGCCGCGGACGCCGGTTGCCCCCATCCCGCGAATGGCCCCGCCGCCAGCTTGGCGCGACAGGTGGTCCCAGTAGCCAGTCAGGCGCGGCAGGAGGTAGTTGAGCTGGGCCAACTCGACTTGGATCTGAGCCGTGCGGGTGCGCGCGTGGCGTGCGAAAATGTCCAAGATCACAGCGCTGCGGTCGATAATGCGGCACTCGGTGACGTACTCCAAGGTCCGCATCTGGGCTGGCGAGAGGTCGTTGTCAAAGACGATCACATCGGCTTCGCACTGGACCGCAAGCTCCTCGAGCTCAACGGCCTTGCCCTTGCCGACATAGCTGCCCGGATCAATGCGGTCGCGCCTTTGGAGCTGGCGCGCGGCTTCGACGAAGCCGGCAGTGGCGGCTAAGCGACCGAGTTCGTCGAGGGAGTGTTCGGCTTCCCAAGCCGGCATCGCGGGCAGGGCGACGCCGACGAGGATGGCGCGTTCTGGGCTCTGCGGGTGAGCTGCTTCCATTCGGCCTTCTTCCTTCTTTGGAATTGATGGTACAGCACATCAAACACAAACACAAACAGAACCCATCACTTTGTCAACGCCGCAAAGGCGTCTTTACACCTCCAATAACATAGGGCGAGCTGTTGCGATAAAATAGTCGCTTTGGCAGGGCAGTAATCACCGCCAATTTTGTCGCCCCGGCGGGCAAACGAGGTCCCTAACTCGTCATTTAACATTGACTTTTTGATAAATTAAACCTATGGTAGTAGCCTTGTTTTGCGTTTTGCAAACGATTGCTTTCTATCAAAATACGGGCCACCTCCTAGCTCCTGCTCTGCCTTTGCACCTAGTCTATTCGCATTCCCAATAACATAGCCTACCCATTTAGCCCTGTGGACTTGCCGATGAGTCTGCGGGGCAAAACCATCTCTACCGCTTGGGGAAGCAGTGCTGATCATGGCCCGAATTTTTGTTGCCGTCTGTTAGAGGAAAAGAGGACTGACCATGAGCAAACACAGCGGCGGAAATGCTAACGAGGGCCTGTTGCGCGACTTGCGGATCGCGATTTGGCGGCACAAAGAACCAGAGGGCGAATTCATGATCCTAGCCCAGATCTGTCAGACCTTGGATCACGCCGGGATCGCTTACGACGGTTGCCGGTTGTACCGAGTGCATACCAGCAACGGCGAGTACAAGACGCGCGTCCATCCCTTGACAGCCGACGGGCATTGGTCTCCGCTAACCGAAGGACAGCAATGGGTACTGGGAGCGTGGAAATCAGCCGCGACCTGCTATCGAGCGCCGAGCCGCCACGGCGAACGCGCTTGGCTAGCCCAGCAGATGCGTTGCAATGTCAAAGCCATCCTCGAAACGACCTTTGATCAAGGCGTCCTAGCCGTTTATCGCAAAGAGGCCATCGCCTGTAGCGACGCGGACATCGGCTTGTTCAAGGGCTTAGGCGAAGTCCTCAGCGGACTATACTGCCGCCAAGAAGACCTGTTGCAATTGCGAGCCAAAGAAGCCCAGCTACGCCAAGCACAGAAATTGCAGGTGATGGGACAATTGACAACCGAGTTCGCCGGCGAAATCAACCAACACTTAGAGGTGATCATCGGCGAGACTAGCCTGCTGCGCGGAGGCGACTTAGCACCCGTCGTCAGCAGCGGCGTACAAGCTGTGTACGAGGCCGGTCTCCAAGCGCACAGCACCAGCAAGCGGCTGTTAGGGTATGCACACCAGCAGAAGACGCAGCAGGAGTGGATCAGCTTCACCCACCTCGTGCAGGAGACAGTCCGGCTGATGCGCCAGACGCTCCTGCAAGACCAGATCGAAATCGTCGAGGCCCTAGCCCCAAACCTGCCCTATATCAAGGCTCATGCCGGCCAACTCCAACAGGTCGTCCTCAACCTCATCCAAAATAGCCGCGACGCCATCAAGCAGGTGCGCGGTGCCGGGCGGATCGCGCTGCGGCTAGCGGCCCGCCAAGGCTGCATCGCGTTGAAGGTCGAAGACAATGGACCGGGCATTTCCGAAGAAATCCGGGCCGATATTTTTGCCCCCTTTTTCACGACCAAGGCGTCGAGCCAGCACAGCGGATTGGGATTGAGCGTCTGCGCCGGCATTGCCCGCGACCACCACGGCCGCCTGTTCGTCGAAGACTGCGCCCAAGGGGCTTGCGTAGTCTTGGAATTGCCCAGCCATCCGCACATCGCGCCAGTAAACAATTGACCTTGTTGCAACGGACGCGCTCTTATATGTTCAGGCCCACAGCGCATAACGCAGGAGATGAAGCGCATGGTCATCGTACTAATGGGCGTAACGGGCAGCGGCAAGACGACGGTAGGCGAGCAGCTCGCCCAACAGCTCGGATGGGCTTATTACGACGCCGACGATTTCCACCCGGAAACCAACGTGTGCAAAATGGCCAGCGGCACACCGCTTACCGACGAGGATCGCTGGCCATGGCTGGCGACTCTCTCGGAAGCCATCGATCAGTGGCTCCGGGCCGAGCAAGGCGCGATACTCGGCTGCTCGGCGCTCAAGCAGAGCTACCGCGACATCTTGGTCAGCGGACGGCCCGGCGTCCAGATCGTCCATCTCAAAGGCCCGAAGGCGCTCATCGCCCGGCGGCTCAAAGCGCGGCAACACCGCTACATGCCGGCCAGTCTGCTCGACAGCCAGTTTGCAACCCTCGAAGAGCCGCACGACGCCCTGAGCGTGGACATCGGCCCGGCACCGGCAGCCATTGCCGCGTCCATTCGCACGGTCTTGCAACTCTGATTATGGGATTATCCCAAGTACACAAACAAATACACCGCCAAGAAAATCGCGACCAACAACACGCTGCTACTGATAGGCCATGCCCGTGCAAAGATGCCCGTCGGGCCGTGGTAGTGGCGCACCTGATCTATGAGGGCGAATATCTGTCGCTTGCCCCAATTGACTAGTCCCTCCCACAGCGGCGCACCCATCCGTACGCACCACCGCGCCGCCCCTCGCAGCAGTTTGCGATAGGTCCAGTCCACGTCAATATTGGCCGAGCGCAGCTCCGGCGGGTAACTGCCCGTCAGCTTGAGTGCGACAAAGGCCAGCGCCGAAAAGAACAAAAGCTGGAGTTGTAAAACGATGTGGGTCGCATCGTACGGCTCATAGGCAACTGGGTAGGGCAGGAGCCGGTACAGATAGTGCGGGAACGAGCCAATGCCAATACACAGCGCCGCCCCAATCCCCATCGCCAAGAGCATGTTGCGCGGTGCTTCGCGGCAGCGGATCCCCGCGTCGTGAGCGAAGAAGGCAAAGAAGGGAATTTTGATGCCGGCGTGGTGGAAGACGCCGGCCGAAGCAAACAGCAACAGCAACCACACCACGAGGTGGCCCTCTTTGGCCGCGGCCTGCATGATCATGGACTTGCAGATAAAGCCGCTAAAGAGCGGAAAGGCTGAAATCGACGCGGCGCCGACCATGCAGAAGCCGCAGGTCCAAGGCATGGATTTGTACAGCCCCCCGAGGTCCGAGCCGTTGATTTTGCCGGTGCGATAGAGCACGGCCCCCATCGACATGAACAGGAGCGACTTGTAGAGGATATGGGCAAAGGCGTGGGCCACTGCGCCGTTGACGCCCATGCCCGGCCCCAAGCCAATGCCAACGACCATAAAGCCGATCTGATTGATCATGCTGTAGCCCAACACGCGGCGCAGATCGTTTTCAATGACCGCATAGAAGATGGGGAACATCGCCATGGCCGCGCCGATGTAGAGCAGGAATTCGGTGCCGGCAAAACTGCGCGCCAACACATAGACTGCGGTCTTGGTGCTAAAGATACTCAAAAAGACCGCGCCAGTGGGCGTGGATTCCGGGTAGGCATCCACCAGCCACGAGTGCAAGAATGGAAAGGCGCATTTAATGCCAACGCCGAGGAAAATCAGCCGCGTGGCCCAGCTATCAATGCCCAGATGACCCAGCGCCAGTGAGCCGGTCTGCTGGTAGTGCCACGCCGTGCCGACCAAGAGCAGTAAGCCAGAACTGACGTGGATGAGCAGGTAGCGCGTACCCGCGGCAATGGCCCTCGCGCTTTGCTTGGCCCAGATCTGAAAAACCGAGCTAATCGCCAACAGCTCCCAGAAGATGAAGAGCACCATGAGATCGCCGGCAAAGACTGCGCCCACAGCCGCGCCCGCGTACAGGAGGCCGGTCGCCTGTTGCAAGCGGTCGCGCAGGTGCAGCGAAAAGAGTGCGGCGAGAAAGGCGGCCAAGTGAAAAAGATAGCCAAAGAGCAGGCTGAGTTTATCGACGCGCACCCAGTGCAGTTCGTATCCAGCGAGAGAGCCGATCTGACTGTAGCCTATTTGGTGGCCGAGGAGATTGTAGAATCCGGCCAGCGGCAAAAGGAGCAACGCCACCCGCCGCACGGCCAGCGGCAAGACCGGCAACAGAAGCCCGCCTAACAGCAGGAAAGCCGCCGGGTGCAGGCTAATCATAGTAATCCTCGCGGCGCATCAGCAGCTTGCGCATCTGAGTGGCCGCCAAAACCAAAAGCACACACGCGACAAACCCGTATATCGCGTAAAAGCCGAACCAGCCCTCAATCGGGAATATGCCCTCGGCAAAGTTCAAGTGCCGATGGAAGAGCAGGTCCGCGCCCAACAGTAAGGCGCAGAGCGCGAAGAAGACCCATAGTAAACGATGGACATTCCTCGGCTGGTCGAATAGATGTTTTTTTTCTGAGTTCATAACCTTATCCTCCGATCTGACGGCAGAGGTCGAGGAGCGGATCGGGGTAGAGGAAGAGCAGCAGCCCGCCCAGTGCCGTGCAAATCAGCGGCAGGACGCAGGCCAGTGGGGCTTCCCGTAGGCCGCTTTCTCCATCGGGCGCGGCATAGAAGAAAGCGTTGACGGCCACGGGCAACAGATAAGCAATGTTGAGCAGCGGGCTTATCAAGAGAACGCCAATGGCCACGTACTGCTCGGCCTCCAGTCCGGCGAGAAGGAGGTACCACTTGCTCCACGCACCGCCCAGCGGCGGCAAACCAATGATGCTCAGCGAGCCGACGAGAAAAGCCCCCATCGTCCACGGCATTTGCCGACCAATCCCCTTCATCTCGCTGATCTCAGTCTTGTGCAGAGCAACCGCGATGGCACCGGCGCAGAAGAAGAGCGTGATCTTGCCGAAGGCGTGCATGACAATGTGCAAGCTGCTGCCGAGGATGCCCCAGCTATTGGCTAAGGCCGCGCCGAGCACGATGTAGGAAAGCTGACTGACTGTGGAGTACGCCAAGCGGGCCTTGAGATTGTCCTTGGTCATAGCCACCAGCGAGCCAATGAGAATCGTAGCACCGGCCGCGTAGGCCAAATAAGTGCCCAAGCCCGTGTCGGCGAGCAGGTCGATGCCGAAGATATAGACAACGACCTTGAGGATGGTGAAGACACCAGCCTTGACCACGGCGACTGCGTGCAGGAGGGCGCTGACCGGGGCCGGAGCGACCATGGCGGCGGGAAGCCAGCGGTGAAAGGGCATCAGCGCGGCCTTACCCGTGCCAAAGGCGTAGAGAAAAAGCAGGACGCCGAGGACCCACGTCGGGGCCTTGCCAGCGAGGATACCCCCCGGGACGAAGTCGAGGGTGCCGGTGAGATGATAGGTAGCGGCCATCGCCAGCAGCAGGAAGCAGATCGAGGTCGAAAGCAACACGCCCATATAGACGCGGCCTCCAGCTTGGGCATCCGAATTGCGGTGGTGGGTGACCAGTGGATAGGTCGAAAGCGTCAGCGCCTCATAGCAGAAAAACAGCGTCAACATGTTGCCGGCGAATGCCGCGCCCAAGGCACCGGAGATCGCCAAGGCGAAAAAGGCGAAGAAGCGCGGCTGGTTTTGCTCGTGGTGCCCTCGCATGTAGCCGATGGAATACACCGAGGTCGCCATCCACAGCCCAGCGGCGATCAGCGCAAAGAGCGCGCCGAGCGGCTCGATTCTAAAGACTAGGGGTAGGCCTGGGAAAACCTCTACCAGATGCACCACCGGCCGGTCCCCGGCGACGACTTTGGGCACCAAGGTGCAGACCACAGCAAAAGTGCCCAGCGCGGCGAGCAGAGTCGCAGTCTCGCGCAGATTGGGACGGCGGCCCAGCAGGGCGATCACCGGCCCAACGCCCAAAGGCAGGAGCACAGCCGCGACCATGGCAGTCGCAGCACTCATGGCGCAGTGCCCAAAAGCCAGTGTGCCGCCTTGCGGGCGATCCCAGCCGTCAACGAAGTCTGCATCCCGAAACCAATAGTAAGCGCGATGAGCAACCATGTGGGGAGTTGCATCGAGAGCGGGGCTTCGGCCACCGGCTCGGCACTTTCGGGTACCGGACGGAAATAGGCGATCTCGACAAAGCGCCCAATATAGACCAGCGCCAGCAGCGAATTGATCACCACCAGCGCGGCCACCGGCCACCACCCGTGCTCCAGCGCACCCAAGATCAAGTACCACTTGCTGATAAAGCCCACCGTAAACGGCACGCCAACTAGCCCCAAGCCAGCGAGGACAAAGGCGCACGAAGTCAGCGGCAGGCGCTTGCCCAACCCACTGAGATCGGCCAATTGCAGGGAGTTGATGCGGAAGAAGATGCAGCCAGCGGCCAAGAAGAGCGCTGCCTTCATCAGCGCGTGGTTGAACAGGTGGACGATACCGGCCGTCAGCCCAGTAGCCGATCCCAAGCTAATGCCGAGCATCACATAGCCGATCTGCGCCACGCTCGAATAGGCCAACAGCCGCTTGAGATCGGTCTGGTAGATGGCCACGGCCGAGGCGATGAAAATGCCCAAGAGCACCAGCGGCAACAGCAGGACATCGAGGTGCATAGTCCCCAAGGCAAAGTCCGCGCCAAAAATCGTGAAGACAAAACGCAAGAAGGCGTAGGCGGCAATTTTGGTCGCCGTCGCCGAGATGAAGGCCGTAACAGCCGAAGGCGCGTACGTGTAGGCGTTGGGCAACCAGATGTGCAGCGGAAAAAGCGCCATCTTGAGCGTGAAGCCAACGCTTATAAAGGCAAAGGCTACGTGGATGGTGCGGGTGTCGGCGACGGCTTTGATGCGCCCGGCGAGATCGGCCATGTTGAGCGTACCGGTCATCGCGTACATCAGGCCGATGCCGATTAGGATAAAAGTCGCGCCGATCGTGCCCAAAATCAGGTAATTATACGTCGCCATGAGGGCGCGGCGGTCCCGGCCAAGGCTAATCAACCCATACGCCGAAAGCGACGAGATCTCCATAAACACGAAGACATTAAAGGCGTCGCCGGTAATGGCAATGCCCAGCAGGCCAGCGAGACAAAGCAGAAAAAGCGCGCAAAAATACGGGCGGCGCTCCGCTTCGATTTCGCGGGCGGAACTCGCCGGTGCGTAACTCAGGACCACGGCGCCGATTAGCGCCACTAGGAGGAGCAAATACGCATTGAGGACATCTACCCGGAACTCAATGCCCCAAGGTGCGCTCCAGCCGCCCATAGCATAGGAGATCGGGCCGGCGGAGAGGACTTGTTGCAACAGCAGTGCGGCCAGCACCAGCGTACCCCAGCCGACGGCCACGACAAACGGCCACAACAACTGCCGCGGACGCAGCAATAGGCAGAGCGGCGCAGCGACCAGCGGCAAGACGATCTGCAAGGCAGGTAGATGGGCGGCGATCACGACCCCTCTTCCCGGCGTTGGATTTCGTCCTCTTCGATGGTCCCGTAGGCTGCGCGAATGCGCACTACTAGCGCCAATCCCACCGCGGTGGTAGCAATGCCAACGACAATGGCGGTGAGGATGAGGACGTGGGGCAGAGGGTTGGAGTACATGGTCGCGCCTTCGGCGAGGATGGGCGCGGTTCCCCCCTCGACTTTGCCCATGCTAATGTAGAGCAAAAAGACCGAAGTCTGGAAGATATTGAGGCCGACCAGCTTGCGGATCAGATTGCCGCGAGCAATGACGTTGTAGAAGCCGGCCATCATCAGGAAAATGACGATCCAGTAGTTGTACAGGCCGAGGAACGAACTCATGGCCGTTCCCGGCTGGCAAAGTGGCAGAAAATGCTGATTACGACCGCGGCCACGGTGACACCAACCCCTAGCTCAATCAGCAAAATGCCGTAGTGCTCGCCGTGGGTGGGATCGCTGGCCAGCACCTTGTATTCGAGGAAATTGCCCCCGGCCAACAGGCAGGCCAAGCCCGTGCCGATGTAGAGCAGGAGCCCCAAGGCGAAAAAGACTTGGACGCGGCCCGGTGGAGCTACCCGGCGCATCTCCTCGATCCCGTAGATCAGGGCGTAGAGGATGAAGGCCGCGGCAAAGATCACGCCCGCCTGAAAACCACCACCAGGGCCAAAGTCGCCGTGGAACTGCACGTAGAGCCCAAAGAGCAAAATCAGCGGGATGAAGAGTTTGGAGACGACGCGGAGAATCATCGCGTGCTGCATGGACTCGCTGTCGTCGGCTTCCGGCGCGGGACGACTGCCAGACAAGAGCAAAAACACCGCTAGCCCAGCGGTAAAGACCACTGTCACCTCGCCCAAGGTATCGTACCCTCGGTAGCTAGCCAACACCGAGGTGACCATGTTGGGAATGCCGATTTCCTCGGGGGACTCGGCGATGTAGCGAGGGGCCACGTGTTGGTGGATCGGAGCGTTGGGGTCGCCCAAGTGCGGCATATCCAGCGTACCATAGACGAGCGCACCGCCGGTCAGGAGGCAGACGCCGAGGCCGCTCCAAGAGTGTTGGTGTTGGGTCTTTTCTCCAGGCCCGGTCAAGGAAAGCGCGGCCAAGAAGAGGACCGTCGCCAAACCAGCACCTACGGCCGCTTCGGTGAAAGCCACATCAACGGCGTCGAGCGAGGTAAAGATACACGCCGAAAGCAGGCTGAAGATACCGGTGAGAACCACGGCGGCAAACAGATCCCGCACTTGGATAATGGCCGCGGCGATGATGGCGAGAAACGTCATCAACACGACGTCGATGTCAACGAGCTCAGCCACTATTCCTCCTCAGTGACTTGGGGCGCAAGTCCACGGTGCCGCGCCGCCCGGGCAATGGCGTGACTGGCGACCGAACTAGCCAGCAGCAAGAACAATCCGATCATTACCAACTTGACGGTCGTCAGCGACAGACCGCTCTGGAACGCAAGCCCCAAGAGGACCAAACCAGCACCCAACGTATCGGTAACGCCGCCGCCGTGTATGCGGCTGTAGAAGTCGGGCAATCGCAGCAGCCCCACGCCGCCGACGAAGCAAAAACCAGCTCCCAACAGCAGACAGACCCAGCTAACGTAGTAGAGCAGAGCTTCCATCAGGCTTGGGCCTCCTCTTCGCCAACGGTCGAGACGTATTTGAGGATGGCGATGGTGCCGATGAAATTGATTAGCGCATAGACTAGCCCCAAGTCGAGAAAGTCGGGCCGGCCGGTCAAAAAGCCAATGACCGACAACAGCAATACGGTCTTGGTGCCAAACATATTGACGGCGAGTACGCGGTCGTACACGGTGGGTCCCTTCAGGGCGCGGACCAAGGCCAGCAGCATGGTGGCGAGCACCCCTACCATCGCAGCGACAAACACTAGCGCCCCCCCTCCAAGTCGGTTACGCGGGCGTCCAAGGCCCCAGAGCGCACGTCTTCGGCCGCTTCGCGGGTCAGAGCGTGGACATCAATAGTACCTTCGTCGGTCTCAACCGAGACCGTGCCCGGCGTCAGCGTGATGGAGTTGGCGTAAATGACTTGTCCCAAGTGAGTCTTTTGGCTCGACTCGACTCGGATTACGCGAGGCGACAGCGGCAGCCGAGGATGCACGATCCGCCGCACCACATCGATATTGGATTTGACTATTGCCCACAAGAACCAAGGCATATAGCGCAGTAAGCCGGGGATTAGATGGATGGGATGCCCTTCGGGATCGACGATCTTCATGCGGCGGCAGACAGCGACGACCACAAGACACGACAGCACACCCAAGCCCAAAAGCATAGCTGTGTAAATGCCCGACAAAAGTAGCCAGATCAAAAACAGCAGGACGAAAAGACTGAGCGTTCTGTGCAGCGCTTTTGGCAAAGTAAGCCTCTATTCTCCTTGCAATGAGCGAAATAATTTCCGCAATTGCAGGTTTGGACGCAAGAAATGACCGGGGCTTGAAAGTGCCCCAACCGCCAGCAATTAGCAGGTTTTATAACTTATGGTTCCCCGCGCCGGAACTCATATTATTTTTTTGTTACATCACAAAAAGGGCGGGCCGTAGCCGATTTCGGACGAACATCCAGCGAAACAGTTCCAGCCGCCGCTGGAGCGCCATCATCTTTACTGAGGCATGGCCCCACGGCTCGCGGGTCAATACTTCCGGTCGCCTTTGCCGAACCCTATATTGTTTCTACACTTGCTGGGGCTGCGGGTGCAGACGCGGCTTCTGGCGTCTATTGGGTTGCGTTGCAAATCGACGCGGCGGTTCAAATGGCCAAGCTGGCGTCGATCCGCTGAGCCGAATTTTCAATAGCGTCCGCCGCAAGTTTTTCTTATCAAATCTACGAAGCATTGCCCGAGCAACAGCGCAAAATACTCAGGCTACAATGACGGAGAATAGCCATGCTGACCCAAGAACAAATCACCAGTTACCACGAGAAGGGCTACCTCGGCGTCGAGGGAGTATTGGCCCCAGGAGAAGTGGCGGCCCTGCGGCAAATCACCGATCAGTTCGTCGAGCTGTCGCGGGCCGCAACCGAAAGCGACGCCGTATTCGACTTAGAGCCGGGGCACACAGCCGACAGCCCCAAGCTGCGGCGGCTCAAAAGCCCGGTTGCCCAGCACGAGATATACCGCAGCACCCTGCATCACGAGCGAATTCTCGACATCGTCGGCCAGCTAATCGGCCCGCGCATCCGCACCAACGGCGACAAACTCAACATGAAATCCGGCGAGTTCGGCAGCCCCGTAGAGTGGCATCAGGACTGGGCTTTTTATCCACACACCAACGACGACCTGCTCGCCGTGGGCGTGTGCATCGACGATATGAACGAGACCAACGGCTGCTTGCTCGTCATCCCAGGGTCGCACAAGGGACCGATCTACAACCACCATCTCGACGGCCATTTCGCCGGTGCTGTAACCGCGGCGGATTTCGACGATTCTGCGGCCGAAAAGGTCGAACTAAAAGCCGGTGGCATCTCCATCCATCACGTCCGCGCCCTGCACGCCTCCCTGCCCAACACCTCGCCCTACCCGCGCAGACTCCTGCTCTTGCAGTATTGCGCTGGCGACTCTTGGCCCTTGGTGCCAGCGACCGATTGGGAGAGCTATTGCCGGACCTTCGTGCGCGGCGAGCCAAGCCACTACATCCGCGGCACCGACGTGCCCGTGAGCATGCCGATGCCCGGGGCCAAGGTCGGCGGCTCCATCTACGCAACCCAGACCGTACTGCGCCGCTCGACCTTCGGAGCGGTGAAAACCGCGCAGCCTACCTAACCCGCGCACCTGTGAACCTGCAACACCTGCGCTACTTCCTCGCCGTGGCCCGCACGGGCGGCTTTACCCAAGCAGCGCACCAGATGAGCGTGACCCAACCGACCGTTTCCAGCGCGGTTCTGGAGTTGGAAAAGAGTATAGGAGTCCAGCTCTTCAACCGCGACAGTCGGCACGTGGCGCTGACGACCGAGGGCCGTCTATTGCTGAGCTATGCCGTCCAAGTCGAAGACTTACTCGAGGAGGCCAGCGAGCGGCTACAGCGAAGCGACCTAGAGCCGGGGGGCGGCTTTCAGTTTGGGGCGGTAGATGCGGCTGTCATTTATCTCCTACCGGAAATTCTCAAAGAGTACATGCGCCGCTACCCAGGCGTCGCGCTCAAGACCCAAGTCGCGCCCTCGTGTTACCTCATCGACGACTTGCTGATGCAGCGCGCTGAATTCGCGCTGATCCACCTGCCCTATACCCATCCCAAAATCGACGCCGTGCCGATTTACCGCGACGACATGCCCTTGGTCGTCGGGCCAGCGCATCGCTTCGCTCGGTGCGAGTCTGTCGCCCTCGGCGAAGTAGTGGAAGAGCCGCTGATCCTCTTTCACGCCGACTCGATTTCGCGCAAGGTGATTGATGAAAAGATCGCCAAAGCCGGCCTAGTGCCGGGCGCGGTAATGGAACTGCGCAGCCCAGAGGCCATGCGCAAGTTGGTGGAAGCCGGCGTGGGCATCTCGTTTTTGCCGCGGCTAACCATCCGCGAATCGCTGGCCAGCGGCGCACTCAAAACAGTAGAAGTGCGCGGCGTGGCCTTTGAGCGCGAAATCGGCGTAGCTTGGCGGCGGGGCCGCTACTTTGGTCAAGCTGTGCGGCTGTTACTCGAAGCTGTATTTGCCGCCTACGGCGGACGAGACGAGTGGCTGCAAAAGATCGCGCCAAAAAGCTGAGACCCGCGATATTGCTATGATTCGCACCAGCGGCGTTCTTATTTTTAATCCACGTTTGACCCAAAACTGAGAGCGAGCATTATGATTGACCCAAAGGCCGTGCGCACCGATCCAGACGCCATGCGCGAGGCAATACGGGTGCGCAAGGTTGACCCGGCCAAAGCCAATGTAGATCGCTGGCTGGCCCTCGACGCAGGCCGGCAAAAGTTGCAACGGGACATCGACGCGCTCAACAGCCGCAAAAAGCAACTCGCACAGCTTGGCCGCACCGACCCGAGCGCAGCGCGGCAAGAGGGACGCCAGTTGCGCGAGCGCGGGCGGGTGCTGGAGCACGAGTTGGGAACCATCGTCGCCGAGTGGCAGCAAATCATGGATTGGTTCCCCAACTGGCCGCATCCCGACATGCCGGCCGGAACGAGCGAGGAAGACAACGTCGAGGAAAAAGCCTGGATTCCAGGGCAGGGCTATCTAGCGGCGGATAAGCTGGGACGCGGCAACACCAGCGCCCAGTACATGCCCAAACGCCCTCTCCACACCCAAGACGACACCTTTGAGCCGCGGCACCACGCCGACCTCGGCGTCAAATTAGGCGGCATCAACACCCTGCAAGGCGGCCAAGTTTCCGGCTCGCGCTTTGCCTATTTGCGCGGCGATATTGCCCGGATGCAATACGCCCTCAGCCAGTTGCTCATTGACGAGCTTTTGGCGCGCGGGTACGAGATGTTCGTGCCGCCGCTTTTGGTGCGGGAACGCTCGCTGTACGGCACCTCGCATTTCCCCGAAGGCCGCGACCAAGTCTATGCCATCAAGACCGACAACGTGGAAGAAGGCGCCGAACTTTTCCTCGTTGGCTCGTCCGAACCGGCTAACTTCAGCTATTTCATGGATCAGACCTTGGATTCAGCCGAGTTGCCCGTCAAGCTCTTCGCCTATACGGCCTGCTTTCGCTCGGAAGCCGGGTCGTGGGGCCAAGACGTCAAGGGCATCAAGCGCATGCACCAATTCGACAAAATCGAAATGAACGCCGTGTGCCTGCCCGATCAGTCCGAAGCCCTGTACGAGGAATTCGGCCAAATCAACGAATGGCTCCTACAAGAGCTAGCGCTGCCCTACCGGGTCGTCGACAAGTGCCACGGCGACGCCGGCTATCTGGCCAGCCATCGGCAGCGAGACCTCGATGTGTGGATGTCTGGGACGGGCGAGTTCATGGAGGTAATGACCGACACCAACGCCACCGACTATCAGGCCCGCCGCCTGAACATCCGCTACAAGGGCGCGAGTGGGCGGGGTTTTTGCCACCTCGTCAACGACACAGGTTGCGCGATGGGCCGGCTATTAATCGCCATTTTGGACAACTATCAGCAACCCGACGGCGCAGTACAGGTCCCCGCCGCCTTGCAACGGGTCGTACAGAAAAGCGTCCTGCAACCGAAAGGCGCGTGATGGGCAAGCGGCTCGATGGCCGGGCAATTGCGGCCCAAGTACAAGAGGAATTGCTGGTCGACATCGCGCACCTGAAGCAGGAGCACGGCCTGGTGCCGGGCTTGGCGGTCGTGCTGGTGGGGGACGACCCAGCCTCCCAGTCCTACGTGCGCGCCAAGGGCCGCGCCTGCGAAGCCCTTGGCATCCACTCCGTGCAAATAGATCTACCGGCCAGCGCCACCACCGAGGACGTGCTAGCCACTGTCGAACGGCTCAACGCCGACGACGCGATCCACGGCATCTTGATACAGCTACCGCTGCCGGGCCAAGACGAGCAGCAAGTCCTCAACGCCATCGACCCGAATAAGGATGTCGATGGCCTGCATCCGGTCAATTTGGGTCGCCTCGTGCGGCAGGAGAAGTGCTTTTGGCCCTGTACGCCGCACGGGGTCTTGCAGATCCTCAGCCGCAGTGGGATCGAGGTAGCAGGTCAGCACGTGGTCGTGGTTGGCCGGAGCACACTCGTGGGACGACCGGTAGCCATCTTGCTGGGGCACAAATCGGCCGGCGCCAATGCCACGGTCACCCTGTGCCACACCGGTACGCGCGACCTCGGGCACTTTACGCGCCAAGCGGACATCCTTGTAGTGGCGGCAGGATTTCCCCGTGGCATCACGGCGGATATGGTCAAAGAGGGGGCGGTAGTAATCGACGTGGGCATCAACCAAATAGCCGACCCCGCGCGCGAACGCGGCTGGCGGCTCGTCGGCGACGTGGACTACCAACAAGTGCGCCCAAAAGCCCGCGCAATCACGCCCGTGCCCAACGGCGTCGGGCCGATGACGATCGCGCTGTTGCTCTACAACACCGTGTGGGCAGCCAAGCGGCAAGAGGAGATAGTGTAGTTCGCAAAGGGGAAACCATATGACGACAAAACAGGCCCTCAGCAGTCCTCTCCGGGCGTATTACAATAGCCTTCAGGCGACCTTTGCGACCAAACAGGCGACCGAGCACAGCTATCGCTCAGCCCTTGAGAATCTAATTCAGGGGTTGGGTGGTCAACGAGTTCGTGCGCTCAATGAGCCTAAGCGCGTCCAGTGCGGTGCGCCCGATTTTATCGTCGAGCGAGGCGGAGTACCCATCGGCCATGTTGAATGCAAGGATCTCGACGTAGATCTGAACCGCGTCGAATGCGATGACCAACTCACGAACTACCGCGACAGCTTGTCGAATCTGATTCTCACCGATTATCTCGAGTTTCGCTGGTATGTAGAAGGGGACTTGCGCCTAAAGGCGCGGCTTGCATGCATCGATAGCCGAGACCGGATTGCTATTGATCAGGCTGGTGCTCGCCAAGTAGCCGAATTGTTCCCCGCGTTCTTTGCTGCTGATTCCCCAACCATCGGCCAACCGCGTGAACTAGCTGAGCGC
The DNA here is from genome assembly GCA_965116045.1 of Candidatus Latescibacterota bacterium. Taxonomy (GTDB): domain Bacteria; phylum Latescibacterota; class UBA2968; order UBA8231; family UBA8231. Next base: position 2,310,511 of record OZ220478.1, read on the forward strand.
ATGGCGGCCAAGGCGCGGCTACTCCGCAACGGCATTGAGCGCATTTTGGCTCAAGAAGCTGAGGCTGGCCCCCTCCACAGCATGCTCGCCGGCTACCGCGAGGTACTTATCGCCGACCTATCGATAGCCGATTTCGCCAATTTGCAAGCACAGACGGCCACCTACGGACTATTTGCGGCGCGGTGCCGACACGAACACGACAATAGACCTTTTACCCGCCAGTCAGCCGCGTTTGCCGAGACCACGCCCTTTTTGCGAGATGTCTTCGGGAGGATTGCTGGCCCGGGGATGGACGAGCGAATCGCTTGGATTGTCGATGATCTGGCGCATCTACTAGATCGGGCGGACATGGCGTCGATTCTGTCCGAGTTCGGCAGCAAGACCAAGCATGAAGATCCGATAGTGCATTTCTATGAGGATTTCTTGGCGGCTTATGATCCGAGCTTGCGCGAAAAGCGCGGCGTGTACTATACGCCCGAACCCGTGGTGTCTTACATCGTGCGGAGTGTGGACCACTTGTTGCGCGATCGGTTTGGGTTAGCCGATGGGCTAGCCGATACGGCGATGGTCGCATCCGAAAACGGCGGGTCCCCCCGTCCGCGAGTGACGATTCTCGACCCAGCAGCGGGCACGGGGACCTTCCTGCGCGAAGTAGTCGCCACCATCCGCGAGACCATTGAAGCGAAGGGATTAGGCGGTGCTTGGCCGGGCTACGTACACAAGCACCTTTTGCCGCGCCTGTTCGGATTTGAGTTGCTGATGGCCCCTTACTCAATCTGCCATCTGAAACTCGCGCTCGAAATCGGCGGTACGGACCGCGGCTTTGCCATGCCCGCCGGTGAGCGGCTCAATGTCTTCCTCACCAATGCCTTAGAAGGGCCAAACGAAGGGCATAATTCCCCGCTTTTTGCTCCCGAAATTGTGCGCGAAGCGGCCAGTGCTTATGAGGTCAAGCAAGAAAAGCCGGTAATGGTCGTGATGGGCAATCCACCCTATTCCGGGCACTCCGCCAACAAGAGCGCGTGGATTGCGGAGTTGATCGGTAGCTATAAGCAGGGCTTTCCCGAATTAAAAAGACCGGGGCAAGCAAAGTGGCTCAGCGACGATTACGTGAAATTCATCCGCTTTGCCCAATGGCGCATTGAGCGCACCGGCGAGGGCGTGCTCGGCTTCGTGACCAACCATAGCTACTTGGACAATCCGACCTTTCGTGGGATGCGCCGCAGTTTGATGGAAACTTTTGACGAGATCTATTTGCTCGACCTGCACGGCAACGCTAAAAAGAAGGAGCGCACCCCTGATGGCGGCAACGACGAAAATGTGTTCGACATTCAGCAGGGGGTCGCCATTGGTCTGTTCGTCAAATGCAAAAATGTCGACAACGGCCCGGCCAAAGTGTTTCACGCCGACTTGTGGGGCGAGCGCGAGTCGGGACCGAATCACGGGAAATATGGCTGGCTCGCCGCCAACAGCGTTAAAACCACCGATTGGACAGAGCTTTCACCAAAGCCGCCGTTGTATCTGTTCATTCCGCGCGACGAAGAATTGCTCGAAGAGTACGAAGCAGCGTGGTCTATCCCCTCAATTTTTTCGCCGAATGGCGATCCAACACCAGGCATCGTAACTACGCACGATCAATTCGCCATCTCATGGGCACCGGAAGAAGCGAAGACCAAGGTCGAGCGTTTGCTCGCCACCGCATCAGAAGAAGAGGCGCGTGCCCAATGGAGTCTGTGTTCGCAGAATCAATGGCAGTATGACCGAGCGAAACGGGAGCTAGCGGGTGGCTCTTGGCGCGAGCAAATCAAACCAGTCCTCTACCGACCGTTCGATGTCCGGGCTACAGTATTTGACCGCAATGTCGCTGTCCACAGGCGCGAGCGCGTCATGCGCCACATGTTGGCCGGTCCGAACTTAGGGTTGTGCGTCGGCCGGGCTGGTCAAGTTATTGGTTCCGACACTTGGGAAATCGTTTTTGCTGCAAAATTTTCCTCGGATTTCAATTTGTTTCGACGTGGCGGGAACTGTCTCTTCCCGCTCTATATCTATTCAACAAAAAACTCTAGGCGTGTCGATGAGAGGCGCATTCCCAACCTGGACTCCGATTTCGTCAAAGCCTTCTCCGCCGCCATCAGCCTCGACTTCATCCCCGACAGCCCCGGCAATCTCACCACTACTTTTGGCCCAGAGGATGTCTTTCACTATATCTACGCCGTGCTCCACAGCCCAGCATACCGCCGCCGCTACGCCGACTTTCTCAAGTCAGACTTCCCCCGCATTCCCGTGACCAACTGCGGTGCGCTGTTTGCCTCGCTTGCCTCGCTTGGGAAACGGCTGACGACCTTGCACTTAATGGAAGCCGATGATGGCGAAGCCCCGGTCTTTCCGGTCACAGGCAACAATCGCATAGAAAAAGTGTGCTATGCACCGCCGCAAAAACGGGTGTGGATCAACGGCGAGCAGTATTTTGACGGCGTTGCGCCGGACACGTGGGAATTCACAATTGGTGGCTACCAGCCGGCAAAGAAGTGGCTCGAGGACCGCAAAAATCGCCCCCTCTCATACGACGACATTGGCCACTATCGACGTCTCTGTACGGCCTTGGCCGAAACGTCGCCCATCATGGCCAGCATTGACGAAACAATAGAAGCATACGGCGGCTGGCCGCTAGTTCAGGACGATTACCTGCGTGATCTTTATCAGACGATGAGCGAGGAATGGACTTCTCCAGAAGATGAGGAGGCTTGGCGTGACCTTTGATCCATTCGATGTCGTCGTCGTTCCCTTCCCTTTCGCAGATCTTGATAAAAAGAAACGCCGCCCGGCGCTAGTTGTCTCTTCAGTCAGCTTCAATAAGGGCCACACGCAAACGATCCTCGCCATGGTCACGAGCACGAAAAACAAATGGCCAAGCGATGTAGTCATTGAGGATTGGCAAGAAGCCGGCCTCAAGGTGCCTTGCAAAATCCGCCTAAAGTTGTTCACGCTCGATAATAAATCGGTGATACGCAAAATCGGCAGGCTGTCGAAACGGGACGAGAAATCCATCGCAATCACCCTCGCCGATTCACTGACGACGAGCCAACAACCTTTAGAGGATAGTGAAATCTCGCCCTAAATCGCCAAAGTTAGGCGCGGAACTTGCGGTTGGGCAGCCAAGCGGCAAGAGGGCTTGGCCTAATCAGCTCGTCTCACCCCGCGCCCAATGCACCAACCCCATTTCCAAGGGGCTTTGCAGATCGGGATGCGACGGCACCACGCGCAAGGTATAGCCGTGCGAGCCAGCCGCCACGCACGTAAAGGTTCCGACAAAGTGGTAGGTGCCGTCGCCCTTTTGGCTGGCCAATTCCAGCGGGTACACCGCGGTCTGCGCGAACTCGTGCTGGGCGTTGAGGCGGCCCGCGTAAATTTCGACGCGGACATCCTCTGGCGTTAGCTCTCCCAATGTCACCGTGGCGCGCAACGGCACCTTCATCCCCACTTTGGGCAGCCGCGGAAATTCAGCATCCACCGCGCCGATTTGCACCTGCCCCCACTTGGAACGCACGTGCGACTTCCAATGCGTCAACCGCTGAACCCGCTCGCGGTCAGCCGCCAATTCCTCAAAGCGAGCTTGCCCAGGCAAGTAGAACCGCTCGACGTACTCGCGCACCATGCGGTGGGTATTATACTGCGGCGCAAGCTGGACAATGGTTTCCTTCATGCGGGCGATCCAATCGTTAGGCAATCCGTCTGCTTCGCGCTGGTAGAACAGGGGGATCACCTCGGTTTCTAGCAGGTCGTAGAGCGAGTTGGACTCAACTTCGTCTTGGTACTGCTCGTCGTCGTAGTCCTCGCCCCGGCCAATAGTCCAGCCAGCGTGCTGGTCGCAGGCTTCGTCCCACCAACCATCGAGTACGCTGACGTTGAGCACCCCATTGACCGCAGCCTTCATGCCAGACGTGCCCGACGCCTCCAAGGGGCGGCGTGGGTTGTTGAGCCACACATCGCACCCTTGTACCAAGTAGCGGGCGAGGTTCATGTCGTAGTCTTGCAAAAAGAAAATCCGGCCATTAAAGGGCTCTTGCCGGGCGAGGTGGACGATTTGGCGGATCAACTCCTTACCAGCGTCGTCGTGGGGATGAGCCTTGCCAGCGAAGAGAATCTGCAAGGGACGCTGCGAGTCGGAGAACAGGGCCTTGAGTTGCTCGATGTGGCGGAAGATCAGGTTGCCGCGCTTGTACGTGGCAAAGCGGCGGGCAAAGCCAATGGTCAGCACCTCGGGATCGAGCCGCGCCAAGGTCTGTTCAATTTTGGCCTTCGGCGCACCTTGGCTTTGCATCTGCTGGCGCAGGTGATGGCCGGCGACGTCAATCAGCCGCTGGCGCCGTTGCTGGTGCGTGTCCCACAGTTCGCGGTCGGGGATGCGATAGACCGGATCCCATTCTCGCTCGTCAGCCGATACCAAGCGCCAAGTGTCGCCGAGATAGCGGTCGAACAGTTCGGACATTTCCAGCGAAACCCACGTGTGGAGATGGACGCCGTTGGTGACGTGGCCGATGGGGATTTCGCGCTCGGCGAAGTCGGGCCACAGTCCCTGCCACATGCGGCGACTAACCTCGCCGTGTAGGCGACTGACGCCATTGGCCCGGCCCGAGAGCCTCAACGCCAAGACCGTCATGCAGAAGTCGGCGTGAGAATCGCGGGGGTCAATCCGGCCTAGGCCGATAAACTCCTCGTGCGACAGGCCGAGCCACTCGCGGAAATAGCCCAAGTGCGCCTCGATCAAGTCCGCGGGAAACCAGTCGTTGCCCGCCGCGACCGGCGTGTGCGTGGTGAATACATTGCCGACGATGCTGGCCTCGCGGGCCGCGGCAAACGAATAGCCGTGCTCGGCCATGAGCCGGCGAATCCGCTCTAGGGCCAAAAAGGCCGAGTGCCCCTCGTTCATGTGGCAAATAGTGGGTTCGACGCCCACGGCTTGCAGGGCGTGCAAGCCGCCGATGCCGAGGAGGATCTCCTGCCGGATGCGCATGGCCGCGTCGCCGCCGTAGAGACGAGCAGTAATATCGCGGTCCGCCGGGGCGTTTTCGTCGAGGTTGGTATCGAGCAAATAGAGCCGCACCCGACCCACCTGCACCTGCCAGATCCGCGCTCGCACCGAGCCGTGGGCAAAGGGAACTTCAATGGTGAGATGCCCTCCGTCGGGGCCGTGGACCGGCTGTACGGGCATCTGGTAGAAATCGTTCTCCGGGTTTTGCTCTATCTGCCAGCCATCGGCGTTGAGGGCTTGGCGGAAATAGCCCTCGCGGTAGAGCAAGCCGACTCCGACGAGGGGGACGCCTAGATCGCTGGCGGCCTTGAGATGATCGCCGGCGAGCACCCCCAAGCCTCCCGAATAGATGCGCAGGCTCTCGGTCAGACCGAACTCCGCCGAGAAGTACGCAACCTGTAACGAGCTCTCTCCCGGCATCTGGCCAAACCACGTCGGCTGGGACAAATAGCCCTCGAATTGCTCAACCACGCGCTCGATGCGGCCCCGCAGTTGCTCGTCGGTTAGGGCATCGAGCTGGTCCGGCCGCAGGAGCGTCCAAAAGCGCAGGGGATCGCGCTGGCTCTCGACCCACATTTCCGGGTCAATCTGGTAGAGGGTGCGGATGGTTTCTTTGCTCCAACTCCACCAGAGGTTGTGTCCCAGTTCCCACAGCGGCGTCAGTTGCTCGGGCAAGGACGGAATGATATTGAGGCGATATAGCGGTTTCATTGTTAGTTTCTTCTATAAATTGATTCGGCAGGACGCCCTAAGACAGCAGCGCCGGCGCGTTTTGTCAAGGTCTGTCCAAGCTCTATACTTTAAGAAAATTGCGGCCACAACAAGCGTGGCCGGAAAGCTCAGGAGAGGTTTATGCGCGAAACACCCAAGGTGATAATCAGCGGCTTTGCCGACGAAGGACCGACCGACAAAAAGGCCGAAGCCCAGCTTGCCATGCTCGCAACGCTGGGCATGTCGCACTATAGCCTGCGCTTTGTCGATGTAGGACAGGGCGTAAAAAACGCGATGCAGCTAACGCAGCCCGAGATCGCGCGGCTGCGCCAATTGCACGGCGAATTCGGGATTGCCGTAGCCTCAATCGGCTCGCCGATTGGCAAGGTCAAGCTACTCGACGTGGAAGATGGCTCGGCCAATGCCTATATCCCATTTGACCAGTATTTGCAACAGGACGTGCAACGGGCCGTGTATCTGGCCGGCGAGTTTGAGACGCGGCTGATTCGCGGGTTCTCGTTTTACCATCCTCGAGGCGAGGATCCTGCCAACTACGTCGAGCTAGCCGCCGAGCGGCTGGCGCAAATCGCCGAAGTTTGCAGCCGGGGCGGGGCCATTTTTGGCCTTGAGGTCGAAGCCAATCTCGTCGGCCAAAACGGGCGGCTCCTGCAAAAGCTCTACGAGCTGGTTGACCATCCCAACCTGTGCCTGATTTTTGACGGCGGCAATCTGTCGAGCCAAAACTTCACTCCGGTCGAAACCCTAGCCGAGTATCGGGCGATGCGCGCGGGGATTGGTTGGATGCACATCAAGGACTACAAGATCGACCCGGCTCTCCAATGGGAGGGCGTCGTAGATGAGGAGCGGCTCAAAAACTTTGTGCCCGCCGATCGCGGCGACTCCGGGCACGAGGCCATCCTGCGCGACTTCCGCACCCGCATCCCGGCTTTGGAGCGCACACTCAAGCAAAAGGGAGTCCCTGGCGTGTTCTTCGACTTAGAGCCGCACCTAAAGGGCGGCGGACAGTTCGGCGGCTTCAGCGGCGTCGATGGGTTCGGCGTGGCGCTGCGAGCACTGCTCAATCTGCTCGACTACGTGGGCATCGGCTACGCGCTGACGGACTACGAGGACATCGCCCGACAGCGCGACTAGCGCCCTTGCGCCAATAGAGCCTCGTGCCGCTTTTGGAAAGCCGCGCTGTTGTCGTCCTCAATCACCTCCAAATCGACGCCTTGCTCAAAGCCGGGGATGTTGCCAGCATAGAAGGCCCGCTGATAGTGGGCTTCAGCGGTAAATTCCCACTCCCGCGCTTTGCCGTCCCCCGGCCAGTACACGCGGAGGATGCGCTTTTGGGCCAAGTAGCGGTGTTTGGGCGTCGGCTCGGCAGAATCCACTCGGTATTTTGCAATCGCCTCTTCATCTACGGAGACGCCCAAGCCGGGCGCGTCGGGAACCGGCATATAGCCATCGCGGACTTCGATAGGCTCTTGCAACAGGTCGTCCTCCCACAGCTCGTGGCAGGTGATATAGGGCAGTTGGGCATGAGAGAGCACCGAGCCGAGGTGGGCCGCATACGCAGTAGTCAAGCCAGCGCCGACGAGCTGGAGCCAAAAGGGCTTGTTGTGGGCGGCCGCGAGGGTTGCCGCCCGCCGGGTATCGGTCGCGCCGCCGCCGATGACGAACCCGTCGCAGCAGTTGTTGCGCAGATACTGGTCTTGGTAGTGCTCGACAATGGGTTTGCGCACCCGCTCGCGCAAAATCCGCGCCCCATCCACGTCCGAGTGCAGGTAAAACGGGCTTTCGTACATGCCGACATTGGGGTTTTCGTCGAGTTGTTGCAAGATCATTTCGGCCTTGGCTTGGTTGAGCAAGAAGCCGTTGAAGTCAACGTCGAATTTGTAGTCGGCCGGAACGACCTTGGCGACCGCAGCGGTTTGGGCGATGATGTCGCGCCAAGGGCGGGCTTTCATCTTAAAGCAGGTGTACCCGCGCTTTAGCGATTCCTCGGCCTCGGCGATCCAGTCTTGAGGCGGCATGTCGATATCCCACCAAGATATGGGACAGCGGTCGCGGAGCTTGACGCCGAGCAGTTGGTGTACGGGCACGCCGTTGTCTTGGCCCACTAGGTCGAGGCAGGCGACCTGCGGACCAAAGCCAATATCATCGCGATGTATCAGGCTAGCCGGGTTTTGCCCGACGAGACCATCGACCACCGGCGGGCCGTGGCTGTCGGCCCAGCCCACGAGGCCGTTGTCCGTCTCCAAGCGCACGACCCACACGCGCTCGTCGTGGGTGGAGGCGCGCTGCATGGCGCGGGTGACGTGCTCGGCGTAGAAGGGAATGTTGAGGGCAATGGCTTCAGCATGGGTGATCTTCATGGAGGTCCTCCGCGGATGATGGGGGCACAAGTTGATGGACAGAAGACACGCAAAAATTCGCACGTGAGCAACCACTAATCGCAAGGAAGGGCAACGCCATGAGCAGGACGTATGAAACCTTTGTCGAACGCCTCCACGAGCTGGCCGATATAAACCACGCGCTGGGGCTGATGAACTGGGACCAAGAAACCTATATGCCACCGCGCGGTGCGGCCATGCGGGCCAGAGCACTGGGGACCTTGGCTGGGCTGTACCACGAGCGGCTCACCGCCCCAGAGTTGGTCGCGCTCGTCGCCGACCTCAAGGATGCCGAGCTAACAGGCGACGCATCCGTCAACGTCCGCGAAATCGACCGCCAGCAGCGCCGCTCGCTCAAGCTCCCCAAGGAGCTAGTCGTCGAACTGAGCCAGACCGAATCCCTGGGGCACGAGGCTTGGGTCGAGGCGCGCAAAAAATCGGCCTTCGCGCTTTTCCAGCCTTGGTTGGAGAAAATAGTCGAGCTCAAAAAGGAAGTAGCCGAGCGGGTCGGCTACGAAGGAGCAATGTACAACGCGCTGCTCGACGAGTACGAACCTTATGCGCGGGCCGAGGAAATCGCCCCAGTTTTCGCCCAGCTCAAAGAGCAACTCGTCCCACTAGTCGAACAAATCGCCGCCAGCGGAAAATACCCAGCGCGGGGTGTACTCGACCGAGAATATCCCATTGAGCAACAGGAGCTTTTGGCACGACAGGTGCTGGTGGACATGGGCTTCGAGATGGAAGCCGGCCGACTCGACTTGGCGGTGCATCCGTTCTGCTCGGGCACGTCCCGCGACGACGTGCGGCTGACGACGCGCTACAGTGCCGATTGGCTGCCCGGATCGCTTTTTGGCACCATCCACGAGGCCGGGCACGGGCTATACGAACAGGGGCTACCCGCCGACGCCAGCGGCACTCCAGCCGGCGCGAGCATCTCGCTGGGGATCCACGAGTCGCAATCGCGGCTGTGGGAGAACATGATCGGCCGCAGCAAAGCCTTTTGGACGCATTACCTGCCCAAGCTGCGCTCGTTCTTTCCCCAGCAGCTCAATGCGGTTGATCTAGACGCCTTTTACGCGGCGGTCAATCAAGTCGAGCCATCGCTGATCCGGGTCGAGGCCGACGAGGTGACGTACAACCTCCACATCCTGCTGCGTTTTGAACTGGAGTGCGACCTGCTCGAAGGGCAGGTCGCCGTGGCGGAGTTGCCTGCGGCGTGGAACGAGCGGATGGAGCAGTACTTGGGCATCCGCCCGCCCGACGACGCCCGCGGCGTACTGCAAGACACGCACTGGTCTTGCGGCCTGCTGGGCTATTTCCCGACCTACGCGCTGGGCAACCTGTACGCGGCCCAGTTTTTTTACCAAGCCCACCAAGACTTGCCCGACCTCGAAGCGCAAATCGGGCAGGGCGAGCTCGGGCCGATCAAAACTTGGCTCAACGAAAAAATCCACGCCCGCGGCGCACGGGCAACGGCCAGCGAATTGGTCGAAGAGGTGACGGGCGCGAAGCTGAGTGCCGATTACTTCATTAGCTATTTGCAGGAAAAATTCGGGGCGCTCTACGGCCTCAGCCGATGACCTGTTGCAGGAATCGCAGCAGGTTCGCGCCGAGAATTTTGCGGACATCGGCCTCGGCATAGCCGCGAGCGGCTAGGCCCACTGCAAGGTCCGGCAGGCCGGTCGCGTCTGCTAGGAGCAAGCCGCCGCCGTCAAAATCCGACCCCAAGCCGACGTGATCGATGCCAGCGACCGCGACCGCGTGCTCAATATGGTTGAGCAAGCCGTCGAAGGTGGGGTTGTGCGCGTCGACAAAGTCCGGGACAAAGGTGATCGCCACGATCCCGCCCTTTTCGGCGAGGGCGCACAACTGCTCATCGCCGAGATTGCGCGGGTGATCGCAGAGGGCGCGGCAGCAACTATGGGTGGCCATAAAGGGAGCTTGGGCCGCTCGGGCCACGTCCCAAAAGCCCGGCTCGTTGAGATGCGAGACATCGACGACCACGCCCAGTTCGTTCATTTGCGCTAAGAGCTGGCGGCCAAAGCCGGTCAAACCGCTGCCCCCCGCGACCTCGCAGCCATCGCCGGCCCAAGAGCGGGTGCTGTGGGTGAGGGTCATGGCGCGGACGCCCAACTGGTAGAGCAGTGGCAGGATGTGGGGGCTTTTCTCCAGCGCATCGCTGTTTTCTACTGCCAGTACGACCGCGAGGCGACCCTCGGCGCGAGCGCACTCAATGTCAGCCGCACAGCGCGCCACGGCCATGCCCTCGCTGTGCTCTTCCACTTCCTGCAAAAAATGGCCCAAGGCATCCATGCAGTAGAGCAAGTGATTGCCCCAAGGGCGGGTACAGTCAACGGCAAAAAACGCCGCGTCCAGCCCGCCCTCACGCGCCTTGGGCAAGTCGAGCTGAACGCCAGCGCCCAGCGACAGGTACTGGCGCAAATAAGCGACAGCCCCAGCGCGTTGATGGAAGTCAGTGCGCCGGGTGCCGTCTATGGACATGCCCCGGCGGATCAGCGCGACGATGCTGTCGTTGTGCGCGTCAATGACTAAGGCATCTTGGTGCAAGCGGCGGGCCGTCTGTTCGTCCATTGGCATTATTGCGTTCACCTCTTCTGCGGATTACTCAAAGGCCTGAAACTCGCCGTTGTCGACAATCAGCAGGCTTGGATCGTAAACCGTATCCCCACCATCGTTAAAAGAGAACTCTCCCAAAACGGTGTCAAAGTCTGAGAGGTTAGCCATGGCGTCGCGAATCGCGCTTGAATCGGTGGATTGGGCGTTGGCAATCGCCTCTGCCAGAATATATACAGAGGCATACGACTGGGCTGCATAGATGCTCGGTTCGATACCGTATTTTGCCCTGTAATTGGATTTGCTAGCCGAGCTCGGCCTCGAGCTTTTGTCGGGATTCGGTTACAGCTTATCAATGTTTATATACCTGTGATAATCACGTTCATACATCAACTCTAAGAAACCACGCTCCCCGTCATCAAGTAAACCACAATTAAAGACACGGAATGTCCAGAAATCATCGACAAAGACCTTGTTGCCTTTCTTTATATTCTGGATGATAGGGAACAGCGTGTGGTTGGAGCCCACGGTGATGCGGATGAGCGGCCCCGTGTCATCCATGAAAACCTCCTCTATGTCATCTACAGAGACTGTGGCCTCGCCATGAACAGAGAACAGCTTGACCGTTTTTTGAGGACGTTGAACCATACTATTCTCCTTCTCTACGATAGCCTCCTTGCGAAGCTCATTTGTTTCTTTGACGTACTCAGACAACTGCATGAGGCCGGCTAGGATCATGAGAAGAAAAAACTCCATACTTAGTCCTCCTTCTTTGGGTCGGGTTTGTAGCAAAAACCGCATCAATAATCATTTTTAGTAGTTTAATCATGGGGTTCCTCTGTCAAGGGCGGCCCCAAGTCGGTGCGATGCGGGATACTGTGATACACGGTGATGTCGCCAAACAGGCCGCCATCCTCTTTCTTTGTGGCAAAACCAGCGGTACACAGGCACCATAGGCGGGAACGCACTAAGCCATGTACTCGTCGAAGTCGATTATCACGCCTTGCTCGGACGAGGCTCCTAAGGCGTTGATCAGGCCCACAGTAGCCAAATTGCGCGGGCCTGAGAAGGGCGGCTCCACGCCGTTGAGCACGTAGTCGCGGAAGCCGTCTAAGAGAATTTCTTCGGGATGAGGACTTTCGTCCATCGGCACGATCTCGTCGGCATCGGCTCCGGGCCGCCGGATCGCCAAGCCGCCGACGATCTCTTCGACCGTGCCCTGCTCGCAGTCGAGCCGCCAGCCAGCACCGCCTTTGTGCGTGGCAAAGGTGCATTGGAAGTTGAACGTGGTGCCGTTGTGGAATTCGATCCAGCCATCGATGGCCGCGCCGCCACTATACGGACTCCAAGGCGGATTGAAGCTGTGGCAGAACAGCCGCCGCGGCTCGGAGTCGAGCAGGTGCCGCAATTGATCGAAATCGTGGATGCCGCGCTCCCACAAGTAGGCGTGCTGGTCCGCACCCGAATGATGCACCCGCGGACGCCAGCCATATTTGGTCATCAGGCCAAAGCAAGGCCGGCCTAAGTCGCCGCTTTGCAGCAAGCGGCGGATAGTTACAACCGGCGGATAGTAGCGGGCGTTTTGCGTGACGGCGACCTTGAGGCCGCGCTCGCTCGCCGCGGCGACGATTTGCCGGGCCTGGCCGAGGTCTTTGGTAAAGGGCTTTTCCACCAGTACGTGCTTGCCAGCGCGGACCGCCGCCAAACACTGGCCAGCGTGCAGGTCAGGCGGCGTAATGACCACCACCGCGTCCGCATCGACAGCTTGTAGGGCAGCGGCGGGCGTGGCAAAACACACTGCTTCGCCTAGGCCGGTAATCTCCCGCGCCGTGGCGAGGTTCTCCTCATTGACATCGACTAAGGCGACAGCTTCAAAGTCGGTGCGGTCGCAAAAGCGGTTTAGGGGCCAGCGGCCGCGACCACCAACCCCTATGTGGATCGTGCGAATCGTCATGACGAACTCCAATCGAGGGCAAGTTGGGTCAACAGACGCACGCCAATGCCGACGCCACCGCGCGGTACATAGGGTTTGGCCTTGTCGCACCAAGCCGTGCCGGCAATGTCGAGATGCGCCCAAGGATAGTCGGCGAACTCGGCCAACAGTGCCGCAGCCGTACTGGCACCTGCTGGCCGACCGCCTGAGTTTTTCATATCGGCGATGTCGCTGTCGATCTGATCGCGGTACTCGGGCCACAACGGCAGACGCCAGAGTTGCTCGCCAGTCTGCTTTCCAGCGGCGAGCAACCGATCGGCTAAGTCGTCGTCGTTGGCAAACAGGCCGGAAGCGTGGTGGCCCAGCGCAGTTACGCAAGCGCCGGTAAGGGTGGCCAGATCGACGACCGCGGCCGGCTCGTAGCGAGTGGCATAGGCGAGGGCGTCGGCCAAGACGAGGCGTCCTTCGGCGTCCGTGCTGACGATCTCGATGGTCTTACCCGCGAGGGTGCGCAGCACGTCGTCCGGGCGGAAGGCGGTGCTGGAGGGCATGTTCTCGGCCGCGGCAATCAGGCCGACGACTCGCCGCTTGAGGCCGAGCGCCGCCACCGCCTGCATCGCGCCCAAGACGGCAGCAGCACCAGACATGTCGGTCTTCATCGTGCGGATGCCCTCGACGGTCTTGAGCGAGAGGCCGCCGCTGTCAAAGGTGATGCCTTTGCCGACAAACACCAGCGGCTCACCTTTGCGGGGGCCGTGTTCAAGCACGATAAAACGCGGCTTGTTGGCACTGCCCTGCCCAACGGCCATTAGGGCACCCATGCCTAGCTCGACCAAGCCCTTTGCGCTGAAGACCCGACAGCGCAGATCGCGGGTTTTGGCCAAGCGGCGAGCCGTGCGCGCTAGGTAGGCCGGTGTAACTTCGCCGCCGGGATGATTGACCAAATCGCGAGCGAGACAGGTGGCCTCGGCGAGGGCGCGGCCCCGGCGAACACCGCGCCGCGCTTCTTTGAGCTTAGTCGCGTCAAACTCTACGATGCGTAGCTTGGTCAACGACTGCGGGCGGGGTTGCGAGCGGTACTCGTCAAAGCGATAGGCCGCCAACAGCGAGGCTTCGGCCACCGCTTGGGCGACCGACTCGACTGATAGGCCGCCCGCGCCCGCACCGTGCAGGATAGTGGCCGCACTCTCGGCTCCCAAACGGCTGAGGGTGCCAATGGCCGTGCCCGCAGCGCGGCGCGCCCTTTCGAGGTCAAAGCCCTCCTGCTCGCCCAAACCGACGACGAGGACGCGCGGAGCCGGAAGTTGTCCCTGCGTGTAGAGCAACAAGGTCTCGCCTGCATCGCCCCGGAAGTCTCCCAAGTCAATCGCCGCCGAGATTTGACCGTCTAAGGCTTGGTCAACCGCACCCGTCGCCCCACTAGGGCGCACGCCGGCAAAGAGGTTGACCACGAGGACGGCCGATTCCTGTTTTTGAATAACTCCCTGTAGTACTTTAATGTTCATAATAGCTAAGTGGTAAAGGGTGAATGGCCAGAGGCACTAACTACCGCCCTAGCTCTGGCACTGTCAAGGATGCTACGGATTTGATGGATCACACCGGCCTCATAAGCGATCTCGGCACCTTCTTGCGCCCAGACCAACTGTTGACCTCGGACGAGGATTGCAGCGTCTATGCCTTCGATGGGACCGCCCTGCTGCACCAGCGACCCGCTTGCGTGGCGTTGCCAGAGAGCCGAGAAGAGGTCGCCCAACTCTTGGCCCGGTGCAACCAGCGCGGAGTGCCCGTGGTGCCGCGCGGCTCGGGCACGGGATTGGCCGGGGGAGCGGTTCCCTCGCAAGGAGGGGTCGCGCTCTGCTTGGTCCGGCTCAACCAGATCTTAGAACTAGACGCGGCCAACCTAGTGATGGTCGTCCAGCCGGGCGTCCTCACTCAGCAGATCGCCGACGCAGCCCAAGCCGCCGGCCTATTTTATCCCCCGGATCCTGGCTCAATCAAGATCTCGACTATCGGCGGCAATGTGGCCAACAATTCCGGCGGGCTGCGCGGCTTAAAATACGGCGTGACGCGCGACTACGTGATGGGACTGGAGGTGGTACTAGCCGACGGGCAGGTCTTGGAAACCGGCAACAAATGCGTCAAAGACGTGGCCGGGTTCGCGCTCAAAGACCTGTTCATCGGCTCCGAGGGGATGCTCGGCGTCATTACCAAGATCGCGCTAAAACTGGTCCCGGCACCTGCCAGCAAAAAAACCTTGCTCGGCCTCTACGACGAGATGACGCAAGCGGCGGCCACGGTCTCGGCAATTATCGCGCAAAAAATCATTCCCTGCACCCTTGAATTCCTCGACCGCACTACCATCGAATGCGTGGAGGCCCACGCCGGCATTGGCCTGCCGACGGATTGCGAGGCCGTGCTGCTGATGGAAGTTGATGGGCACCCAGCGCAGGTCGCCGAACAGGCCGCTCAGATCGAAGCCATTGCCCGCAAGGGCGGTGCCCGCTCGGTGCGACTAGCCGCCTCAGACGCAGAGGCCCAGCAACTCGCCGCAGCCCGGCGCACGGCTTTTAGTGCGCTGGCGCGGCGGGCGCCGACGGTCGTGCTGGAAGACATCACCGTACCGCGCAGCGAGCTAGCAGCCATGGTCGCCCACGTGCAGGCAGTCGGCCAGCGGCACCAAGTGCAGGTGGGGACCTTCGGCCACTTCGGCGACGGCAACCTGCACCCCACTTTCTTGTGCGACGAACGCGACGCCGCGGAAATGGCCCGCGTCGAAAAGGCCCTGGCCGAGGTTTTTGCCCGCGCCGTAGAATTGGGCGGGACCATCACGGGCGAGCACGGCGTCGGCCTAGCCAAAAAACCCTACTTGCCCAAGCAACTCGGGCCAGTGGGACTAGAAATTCTCAAGCGGGTCAAGACCGCCTTCGACCCCAAGGACATCTTAAACCGAGGGAACATGTTCGATTGAGCACCGATGGCCTAAACTTACTCCGCGACTTGGATTACTCGGTCCTCCAACAGTGCATGCACTGCGGCCTCTGTCTGCCGACCTGCCCGACGTACGACGCGACCCTGCAAGAGCGCTCGTCGCCGAGGGGGCGGATCGCCCTGATGCGGGCCATCGCCGACGGCGAGCTGGAGGCCAGTACGACCTTCGCCGAAGAGATGTATTTCTGCCTCGGCTGCCTCGCCTGTCAGACCGCGTGCCCGGCTGGCGTGGATTACGCCGCGCTCTTTGAAAACGCCCGCGCCGAAGTGGAGCGACAGGGCTTACTCAACGGCACCGGGCGGAACTTCGCGCGCCGTTGGGTCCTCGGCTGGCTCTTTGGCAAACAGACGCGCCTGCGGGCCGTGGCGCGCTTGCTGCGCGCATTCCAGCGCAGCGGTCTGCAAACACTGGCGCGCCGCAGCGGCCTACTCAGGCTGATGCCCTTTGGCTTAGGGGACCTAGAACCGCTGGCACCACAGATTTCCCCGCGCTTTACCGATCAATTGTATCGGCAAAACTTACAACAGACGAATCCATCCGCACCGCGCTACCGGGTCGCGCTGTTGGCCGGCTGCGTTCAAGACATATCCTTTGCCGAGGTAAACGCCGATACAATATGCGTCTTGCAGCACAACGGCTGCCAAGTGCTGTTGCCGGAGGGCCAAGCGTGTTGCGGCTCGCTGCACGCGCACAACGGCGCAGTCGAACTGGCGCGGCAGCAGGCGCGGCGCAACATCGACGCCATCGATGCTGAAAACCTCGACGCCATCGTCGTCAACGCCGGCGGCTGCGGCTTGCACTGCAAGCACTACGACCGCTTGCTAGCCGACGATCCCATCTATGCCGAGCGAGCCGCTGTGTGGAGCGCAAAGGTAAAGGACATCCACGAATTCCTCGCCGCCATCGGCTTGCGCCGACCCCGCGCCGCACTGCCTCCACAACAGGTCGCCTACCACGAGTCGTGCCACCTCAAACACGGACAGCGGGTTTCCGCAGCCCCGCGCGAGGTGCTCCAAGCCGTGCCCAATTTGCAACTCGTGCCGCTAACAGAAGCCGACTGGTGCTGCGGCAGTGCCGGCATCTACAACATCACCCAGCCCGAACTGTCCATGCAGCTACTCGACCGCAAAATGGCGCACGTGTGTGCAACCGGCGCGACCGCAGTGGCCACGGGCAACACGGGCTGCGCCATCCAACTCCAATACGGCGTCCGCCGCGCAAACGCCGCCGTGGCCGTCGTCCATCCCGTGTCGCTTTTAGCCGCAGCCTATCGCGCTGAAAACCAAGGAGGAACGCAATGCAACACTTTGGCCTAACCATTGAGTTAAAGGACGATCCCGAACTGATCGCCCAGTACAAGGCATATCACGCCTCGCCTTGGCCCGAACCGCTTCAGGGCCTAGGCGAGGTCGGCATCACCGACATGAAAATTTTTCTCTTGGGCCAGCGGATGTTCATGTACATGACCGCCACCGACGAGTTCGAGCCGACCCGCGACTTCCCGCGCTACGTCGAGCAAAATCCCAAGGCGCAGGAGTGGGACGAACTAATGCGAACCTTTCAGCAGCAAGTGCCCGAGGCCAAAGAGGGCGAGTGGTGGGCCAATATGGAACTCGTGTTTGACTTGCAATTGCACGTGTGAGAGGTCAAGCAACGCCAATAGACTATTCGACAGGAGGAATTAGCAATGAGAATTGAACCTGAAATCGCCGGGGTTTCACTCGTCGTGCGTGGCCATTTCAATCCTGCTATTTTTACACCCGCGTGGTTCGGCTGGAATGAGCTTCTTCCCGAAAAAACGGTCCAAATTGCAGGTACGAAAATCGTCCATCCGCAAATCGCGATATTCGAAGCGGACTGGCTCAACCTGCATGTCCAACCAGAATCCTTCCAAATCAACACGACTCAGGCCCCCTATGTTCGCCTGCAGGATTTGGCTACCCGTATTTTTCGAGACCACCTTCCCCATACGCCACTTAAAATATTGGGAATCAATCGGGACGTACACTTTTCCGTGCGGAGCTTTGACGAGCGAGATCGACTCGGTAGATTGCTGGCACCTGTCGAGCCATGGGGAGACTGGGGCCAGAAACTGGAACCGGACGGGGAACATGGTGGAATGGCCTCTCTCACTATGAGACAAGTAAATCTGGAAGGCAGGCCGCCGGGCGGACAAATAAACGTGACCGTAGAACCATCCAACCGGATCGGCCAAGGCCGTCTCGGCGTTTACGTTCAGGTCAATGACCACTATAATATTGAAGACGTGGAAAGCCAGATCGGAACCAGCAAAATCGTCGAGCTGCTAGAGGATAACTTCGACGAATCTCTGCAACGTGCCGACCAAATCATCGATCACATTATGTCCTTAACGGAGGAATAAGGATGTCGGAAACTGTATCCATCTCTGCGAGCAACAGACTCCACAATTCATCAGGCGTCCACGAAAGTTCGAGTGTGCCCGACACTTCTGACCAATTGTTTCCTCGGGAAGGATATGTGGACCGGATCGCAGCCACACTAAAACAGCGCCGAGATTCGGCAATGCGGGACACTGATATTGTGGAGACCACTGAGGGCCTCTCGACATCAAATAGGACTGATCCCGTTGTTGGCGCGATTATTGATTTCCCTGATCCCGCTCAAATTTCGTGGACTGTGCCCCAAGTCAGTTTTCATCTGCTTCAGGAGTGGGAAGGATATGTCACAGAGATTGGAGAAGACGACTTCACAGTGCGGCTATTAGACCTAACCGCCGGTTCCTCGTATGAAGAGGAAGAAGCCGTCATTCCTCTTTCCGAGATTTCAGAAGACGATCTCAAGCGTATGCGTCTTGGCAGTATTTTTCGCTGGGTTATCGGCTATGAGCGTTCCGCGAGTGGAAATAAGCAGCGCGTCTCCCGTATCGTCTTCCGCGAACTCCCCGTTGTAACCAAAAAGGACATAGCCGAAGGGGAGGAATGGGCTAGGAGGGTCTCTCAGTTATGGACGGAATAGCTACCCTTGGAGTACCGCTTGGACACAATGTGATAGAAGTGACGGTTATAGGCCCTGGTTATGGAGAATGTATCCTTCTTCATATCGGGAATGGAAGTTGGGTAATTGTCGATTCCTGCCTTAACGCGGAGTCGCATCCAGCGGCGTTGGCTTACTTCTGCGATATAGGATTAAACCCTACTGAAGCGGTGCGTCTTATAGTCGCAACCCACTGGCATGACGACCATATACGCGGCATGGGAAAGTTGGTTGAGGTCTGTGACAAGGCGACGTTCTGCTGTGCGAGTGTTTTGGGTGCGAATGAGTTCCTCGCAGCGGTGGGTGCTATGGCGAGCCATCCTATGTCCAAGACTGGCTCTGGAATGCAGGAACTCTACAAGGTCTTCTCATTGCTCGCTACAAGGTCGTCCGAGCCTGTATTCGCTATTGCCAACCGTCGCATTTTCAACCGAGACGGTTGCGAGATATGGTCTCTTTCACCTTTCGACAAGGAATTTGGCCTGTTTCTCCAAGAAATAGACCATCTCCGACCACAGGAACGTGAAACAAAAAGGCGTACTCGTACCTTGAAGCCAAACAAAATTGCAGTCGTTTTGTTGATAAAGATTGAAGATGCAGTAATCCTTCTTGGATCTGATCTCGAAGGACCTGGCTGGTTAGAGATACTCGAGGCTCACGAACGGCCGAATTGCAAAGCCTCCGTTTTCAAAATTCCACATCACGGTTCCCAAAACGCCCATGAAGATAGTGTATGGAGTGAGATGCTGCATAGCGAACCAATCGCGGCACTCACTCCGTGGAACAAAGGTGGACAGAGCTTACCGACGAGGAACGACGTAAACCGTATTCTCTCATTTACTCGAAAGGCTTATGCGACAGCATCATCCGATTTTCCTAGCCGCAAACCAATACGCAAAAGAAATAGAACGGTAGAAAGGACTATCCGAGAAACGAGCAAAAGGATCAGGCACGTAGCCCCACCCCCCGGAATGATCCGCCTGCGTCGGGAATTCGGGGCACAGGATTGGGGCATTGAGACGTTTGCGCCAGCCTACCAATTGAGCTGATAAAAGGTGACACATATGACTAATCCCCTCGCCACTTTCCAAACGCTTTTG
The DNA here is from genome assembly GCA_965116045.1 of Candidatus Latescibacterota bacterium. Taxonomy (GTDB): domain Bacteria; phylum Latescibacterota; class UBA2968; order UBA8231; family UBA8231. The sequence continues at coordinate 2,330,261 of OZ220478.1, forward strand.
CGCGAGTTATTTCAGTTCGACTGCGCCGATTTGGACTTTGGCATATACCGCATTATGAACCGCAAGCGGGAGATCATTGAGCGGTTCATAACCGATGATTTGCCGAAAGCGGTAGTCGAGCAACTAGACAGCGGCACGTTGGCCGAGCAAGCACAGGCCGAGCAAGAATTACAGGAAATTCGTCAGCGGATTGGGGAGACCTTGGGGGACGCCGCCATTGATTCTGACGGCAATCTGGTAGAGATGTATCACAATACGCCGCTTGGTAGGAAATACCTGGAGTTGGAGGCGAAATCCGCCGGCGGTCAAGGCCGAGACGCTCTCGAAGCGGCAATCTTCAATCATCTGTACGCCTTCTTTAGCCGCTACTACCAAGACGGCGATTTCATTTCCAAGCGTCGGTATTCTAAACGCCAACGCTACGCCATTCCGTACAACGGCGAAGAAGTGCATCTCCATTGGGCCAATCGCGACCAATACTACATCAAGACCGGCGAGCATTTTTGCGATTATTCGTTTGCAGTGCATGGCGTCACCGTGCATTTCAAACTTCAGGCCGCCGATGTCGAGCAGGACAACGTAAAGGGCGATAAGCGGTTTTTTCTGCCGTGTATTGCGACGATTGCTTGGGATGGGGAAGCCAAGCAACTCGACATTCCGTTTGAGTATCGGCCTCTGACTACACAGGAGGAAATCACCTACGGTAAGAAGAATCAGCAGGAAGCCATCATCACGAAAGCTGTGGCGGAAATTCCGAAGAAATTGGATAAAGCCTCTGACGCGCTAGCGGCTTTGACTCGTGAAAAACGCCTGGACGACGCCGGACCGGCCGTCTCCTTTCTCGAACACCACTTGCGCCAATATACTCGGCGCAACACGTCGGATTTCTTCATTCACAAGGATCTGAGGGGCTTTCTCGTCCGCGAACTCGATTTCTACCTGAAGAACGAGGTGCTGAACCTTGGCGATATGGAGGTAGCAGGTGAGGCTCGCGCTGAGGGCTGGTTTCAGATGATGCGGACGATCCGTTCGGTCGGCGACCAGATCATCGATTTTCTGGACCAGATCGAAGGCTTCCAGAAAATGTTGTGGGAGAAACGCAAGTTTGCCTCTGAGACGCACTATTGCATTGCGGCGGGGCACATCGACGAGGGCTTCTATGAAGACATCGCCAGATGCGAGGCGCAGTGGGACGAATGGAAGGCACTGTTCAGCATTGACGAAGAACAAATCGACCTGTTCAACGCGGGCAAGGACAAGACAGGCAAGCGAGTCGAATTCTTGAAGGCGCATCCGACGCTCGTCCTCGATAGCAAACACTTTGACCAAGATTTCGTGGATCGGCTGTTGGGTAGCTTTGACGATTTGGACGAGATGACGGATGGAGTTCTGATACACGGCGAGAATTGGCAGGCGTTGAATCTTCTGCAAGCGCGGTACCATGGGCAAGTACAGTGTATTTATATTGATCCTCCGTACAACACTGGGGAGGATGGATTTCCTTATAAAGATTCTTATCAACATTCGAGTTGGCTGGCAATGATGAATGATCGTCTTGGCTTGGCCGTACAATTTATGGCCGAACGCGGATCATTTGTTTGTCATATTGATGAGCATGAATTCAATTCATTGGAGACGTTAATTGCACAGTACCTTGGAGAAAATCAAAAAGTAGGACCGATCATTTGGGATAAGAGGAATCCAAAAGGTGATCCGCAAGGTATCGCTACTCAGCACGAGTACTTATGCTGGGCAGTAAGAGATTTTGCTGATTTGAAAGGACCCAAAGGAAACTTACTTCGCAAAAAGGAAAACGCTCACCAGATACTAAAAAAAGCCGCTGCGCTTATACGGAAATCAGGTGGAAAAGTCACCGAATCTACCAAAGATGAGCTGAAAAGCTGGGTCAAAGGACAAAATTTCTCTAAAGGCGAGAAGGCATATTGCCATCTGGACGATGAAGGAAATGTATATCGACCAGTATCGATGGCTTGGCCAAATAAGAAAAAGGCACCCGACGAATACTTTGAGCCGCTAACTCATCCTATAACTGGAGAGCAGTGTCCGGTCCCCGAACGAGGCTGGAGAAATCCCCCACAAACAATGGAAAACCTGTTACGCGAAGGTAAAATACTCTTTGGAAAAGACGAAAAAACACAACCTAATAGAAAATATATACTGAAAGAAAATATAATGGAGAACGTACCTTCTCTCTACTACTTTGGGGGTAGCGACGATGCTCTCCAGAAGGCGATGGACTATTATTTTCCAAATCCCAAACCACTACGAATGGGAAAATACATAACGTCGATTACGGCACCTAGGAGCAAGGACAAAATCTTAGACTACTTCGCCGGCTCTGGCACCACCGCCCACGCTGTCATCAACCTCAACCGAGAAGACGGCGGCCAGCGCAAATTCATCCTCGTCGAGATGGGCGAGTATTTCGACACCGTTCTGCTCCCGCGTATCAAAAAGGTCGCGTTCACGCCCGAATGGAAAGACGGCAAACCCAAGAGCATGGCAACGTCGGAAGAAGCCGAGCGGGGGCCGCGCATCGTCAAGTATATGCGCCTCGAAAGCTATGAGGACGCGCTGAACAACATCGACTTCAACGAAACTCCCGCGCAACAAGCGTTGCAATTCGACGACTACCTGCTCAAGTACATGCTCCTATGGGAAACCAAACGCAGCGCAACCCTGCTGAACGTGGAGAAGCTATCGCAGCCCTTCTGCTATACGCTACACATCCACGCCGACAGCCAGACTCGACAACAGATCGCCGACATCCCGGAGACCTTCAATTACTTACTCGGCCTGCGCGTCGAGACACGGCGCGTATATTATGACGACGACCGGCGATACTTGGTCTATCGCGGCTATATTGACCAGCAGCAAATCGTCGTCATCTGGCGAGAAACCCAAGACTGGGATGAGGCCGATCTAGTGCGCGACAAAAAGTTCGTGGCCGAGCAGCAATTGACCGACGGTGCGGATGAGGTCTATGTCAACGGCGATTCATTCATCCGCGAGGCCAAAGCACTAGAACCAACGTTCAAGCGGCGAATGTTCGCGGAAACGAGGGCATCATGAGTAATAGCGACTCAACGATCATTGAAGAAATTGATCAATTAAAAGGGAAGTTAGACGCATTGCGGCCATTGTCGGCTGACGTCGTGGGGCGGATAGCGCAAAAGCTCAGGCTTGAGTCGAACTATCACTCCAATGCCATAGAAGGCAACAGCTTAACTCTCGGAGAGACAAGAAGCCTGATTCTTCACGGACTCACTGCCCACGGAAAGCCTATGCGCGATCATCTGGACATCAAGGGGCATGACGAGGCGGTAAAGGCGATAGAGGATGCCGTAAAAAGAAACCAATCGCTCAATGAGGTCTTCATCCGCAATCTCCATAAAGTGTTGTTGAAGGAGCCTTACGAAAATGACGCAATAACGCCAGCAGGACAGTCCACGAAGCGACTCATTGCCATTGGCGATTACAAAACACGACCCAATAACGTGCGAACCTCTACCGGCGAGACCCACTATTTTACGCCGCCGGAGCAAGTGAAACCGGCGATGAGCGACCTCATAGATTGGTACAGAAAGAACGAAGAAAAGAGCGAACACCCCATTGTCATGGCGGCCACATTTCACTACCGCTTTGTCCGCATTCATCCTTTTGACGATGGGAACGGGCGCATGGCGCGGCTTTTGATGAATATGATCCTAATCAAGCACGGCTACACGGTGGCAATCATACCCATACAGGAGAGAGACCAATACATCCAAACGTTAGAACAAGCCGATAAGAGCGAAGACTTGGCCGAGTTTATCGCCTACATTGCACAGTGTTGCAAATATGCCCTGAATCTCCATCTGAAAGCCGCTCGCGGAGGGGATATTGAGGATGTGGAGGACATAGATAAAGAAATCGCTCTTTTCAAGCGTTCGTTGCAAAAAGGTGCGGATGACACAATCAAAGCGAGAGAATATGCGGACCAAGTACTAGATCCATTTTTTTCGTATTTTCAGGAGAAGTTCGAACAATTTTCTGACCTTTCCCGTAGTCCTTCTATCGATGTTACTTCTTTCGTCATGGAAGCTAACAACCGGGTTTCGACTTTTTCCTTTCCAAGAAAGAAGTGTGAAAAATGGCCTGAAAACGTGGTTTCCATTTCCACTGTATTTAGATTTGATTTGAAAGGATTTCACAAGAGCCAAGACGACTATTATTTAGAAGTTGAAAATACAACAAACGCAACTAGTTGCGCCTGGAATTTTTTTGTTGGCGACAACGCACTTGCCCCACCTTTTTTTTATAAAAACAAAAGCTACAATGGGCGAGATTTGAAATTTCTCAAGAAGATATGCAACGAAATGGTGCGGTGCATGATGAAAGACATGCGCAAGAGGCTCTGAAAACCGAGAAGCCGAGTGATGAAGACGAAGACAAGTCCGCACACGCGATGAGAACCACCATGAGCGCGAGAATCGACATCCCCAGAGAAGAGGTCGCCGCCTTCTGCCAGCGCAACCACATCCGGCGTCTGGCCCTGTTTGGCTCAGTTCTGCGCGACGACTTCACGCCTGAAAGCGACGTGGATGTACTCGTGGAGTTCGAGTTAGGCCAGACGCCAGGGCTGGATTTCATCACCATGCAGGACGAGCTAGCGGCTATACTCGGCCGGCAAGTGGATATGTACACTTTCAGAGGAATCGAAAATAGCCGCAACTGGCTGCTCCGAGAGGAAATACTAAGTTCGACAGAGGTACAGTATGAGCAGACGCGGCAACTGAAAGCCATCGTCGGCGAAGAGACGATAGAAGGAACATATCATGAGCAATGTCTTTGAAGAAGCAGCTATTAGACCCGATCGTCGAAGTCTTGCTGGAAGCAAAGATAAAACGGCTTGTACTGTCATAGATAAGTTAGTCGGCGACATTGTAAAAAGTGTAAACCCTCTACAGATAATCCTCTTTGGCTCAGCCGCCAGAGCAGACGCAGGGGAACATAGCGACATCGATCTGCTCGTAGTCATGCCCGAGGGTGTTCACCGACGGAGAACGGCGCAGAAGCTGTATAGGGAGATTGCAGGTTTGGGCATACCCTTTGATATCGTAGTAGCAACCCCGCAAGATTTGGAAAAGCACAAGGATAATAGAGGTTTGGTCTATAAAAGTGCCTTAAAGGAAGGCATAGAGATTTATGGACTCTGAATCTCTCATTCCAGGCAGTGCTGAGGATTGGTTTCGTTACGCCAAGAGCGATTTGGAGCTTGCCCGTATAGAAAAACCGTTAGGGGTTTTGCTGGAGAATCTCTGTTTCCATGCCCAGCAAGCTGCTGAAAAGACCCTGAAAGCCGTTTTGATATTTCTTGAAATTGATTTCCCTAGAACGCACAACATCAGAACATTGCTCGATTTCTTACCTGAAGGTGTCGATATTCCTCAAGAGGTAGAAGAAAGTGCAATCCTAACAGACTATGCTGTTGAATCTTGGTATCCTATGAGCGGTGAACCCGTTGATGAAGAAGAGTATCGGCAGGTTATTGGTCTCGCCAAAGCAGTCGTGAGTTGGGGTGAAAAGTTGATTTACGAAGATAGACCATGAGTGGCTTGGAGCAGCACCTAGTCCTCCTGGGGTGGCTCAACCGGCAGTTCGGCTACGAACACAACCGCGACCTACTAGCGGAGATGAAAAAAGCCGACGAAGGGTTCGACGCCGAAGACCACAGTTTTGTCTATCACCTGCTGATAAGTCGCGGGGACGCGGTGAGTATTTCGCCGGACATCCTCGCTCAGTACGACGACAATATCCGCAGCCACCTGCACACCATAAACGCCCGCCGTTCCGAGCCGATCACCTTGCGCTACTTCCAGTATTTAGCGGCACTCTACGCAGAAGTGTTCCTTGATGGATACTTCAATCGCCGTGGTGAGACGCTCCGCTCGCTTAATGACTTTGTCACTGAGTGCGATGCCGGTGAGCCCTTCTCCGAATCCGACCTTTCAAAACTAGCCTTTTGGATGGCGACCGGCAGCGGCAAAACCCTCATCATGCACCTCAACTACCGTCAATTCCTGCACTACAATAATCAGCCCCTAGACAACGTGCTGTTGATTACCCCCAACGAGGGGCTGAGTGAGCAACATCTCGAAGAGATGATGGCCTCGGACATCCCCTGCCGGAGATTCGACCTCGACGAGAGCGGTCTGATGGTGGACGCAAACGACGTGGTCCGGGTCATTGAAATAACCAAACTGGTTGAGCAAAAGCATGGTGGCGGAGTGAGCGTACCCGTCGAGGCATTCGAGGGCAACAACTTGATTTTCGTCGATGAGGGGCACAAAGGGTCGGGAGGCAAAGCGTGGCGCAACTTCCGCGACGCGCTAGGCGAGCGCGGCTTCACCTTTGAATACAGTGCCACGTTCGGCCAAGCCCTGAGTGCGGCGAGTAACGACGACCTTATAGTGGAGTACGGGAAAGCCATCGTCTTCGACTACTCGTACCGCTACTTCCACGGCGACGGGTACGGCAAGGACTTCCGCGTACTCAACCTCTTGGAGGAGACGACCGAGGCGGCAACAGAAATGCTTTTGCTCGGCAACCTACTGTCGTTCTACGAGCAACAATGTGTGTTCGCCGAGTACGCCCAAGCATTGCGACCTTATCACTTGGAACGGCCTCTGTGGGTCTTTGTGGGCGGCACAGTGAACGCGGTGTACTCCAAGAAGGGGCGGAAACGTAGCGACGTGCTGGCGGTGGCGCGGTTCCTGCATCGCGTTCTGGAGAACAAGAATGGCTGGGTGCTGTCGGCCATTGAGCAACTCGTCAAAGGCGAGAGTGGTTTGATCGCGCCAGACGGCCAAGACGTATTCGCGGGAAAATTCAAGCACCTGCGAGCATTGGAGCAGCCCGCCGATGAGATGTACCAAGATATTCTAAAAAAGGTATTCCACGCCCCGGCCGGCGGTGGCTTGCACTTGTGCGTGATCCGCGGAGCCAATGGCGAATTAGGCCTCAAGGCGAGCGGTGCTCAATCCTACTTCGGTCTTATCTACATCGGCGACATCAGCAAATTCAAGAACCTAGTGGAGTCTGACGACGCTGGTCTAACGCTGGAAGAAGACGCACTGGCTGGCTCTCTCTTCGATGGCATCAATGGACCCCAAACCAAAATCGAGGTTCTTATTGGCGCGAAAAAGTTCATGGAAGGCTGGAACTCTTGGCGCGTCTCGAACATGGGCCTGCTGAACATCGGCACAGCGAAGGCTCGGAAATTATCCAGCTCTTCGGGCGCGGAGTGCGCTTGCGAGGGAAAGGCGCGAGCCTCAAGCGGAGCGCGGCGCTGGATGGCAACCACCCGGATTACATTGGCCTGCTGGAAACGCTCAATATCTTTGCGGTGCGTGCCAACTACATGGCGCAGTTCCGCAATTACTTAGAGCGGGAGGGCGTGGAGACTGAAGCATACCGAGAACTGCCGCTGTTAATCCGTCCCAACGAGAACTTGCTGCAAAAGGGATTGGTAATACCGAGGGTGCCAGACGAGCGCGACTTTGCTACAGAGCAAGACATTCGCTTGGAGCTCGATCCGAACGTGACGGTGCGCGTCGATATGTCCTTAAAGGTCCAAGCCTTAGAAAGCGAACCTACTGGCCTCGCTGGAGTTGGAGCCCACGCAGGTGCTGAGCAGACCATCCCCCAATCCCTAATCGATTGGGAGCAGGTGTATCTCGACCTGCTCGAATACAAGGCGCAGAAAGGCCGCGATAACTTGATCGTGTCGCTGGATGTACTGCAGGAGATTATCGCGGACAGCGACCGCTACCATCTAATTGCCGAAGAGTCGGTCGTCCAGCCACAGTCAATTGAGGATGTAGGCCGCCTACAAGAGGCCGCAACCTGTATTTTGCGGAAGTACGTGGACGCTTTCTATCGGGTCCGTCGGGAGCGTTGGGAGTCAGAACAGATGATCTATAAACCCCTTGACGAGCGCGATCCGAATTTGAGCTTTAGCCGAGAGCCGGAAGCCAAGGGCCAATACATGGTCAGCGTCCGGCAGTCCGAACACGCATTAATCAGCGAAATTGAAAAGCTAATTGACGAAGGTGAGCAACTATACGCAGGCGAAACAGAGGAACTGCCCCGCTTTCACTTTGACCGACATCTCTATCAGCCCCTATTGGTTGAGAAGGGCGACAAAGTAAAGAGCGCACCACCAGCGTTGAATCAGAGCGAGCAGCGATTCGTCAAAGATGTGAAAGCCTATTGGACAGCCGAGTGCGACAATTCTCTCGTCGGGGTAGAAGCGTTCCTCCTACGGAATCTAAGCCGTGGAGCGGGCGTTGGCTTCTTTGAGACGAGCGGCTTCTATCCCGACTTCATACTCTGGATCAAAAAGGGAAAAAAACAGCACATTGTCTTTGTGGAACCGCACGGGATGATCTACGCAAAACCATACCAAAACGACTACAAGGCCCAGCTTCACAAAAGGCTGCCAAAATTGGCACAGGAAATCGGCGGGCGGAGTCAGCAGTACGACGTGACGCTGGACTCGTACATCATTTCCGCAACGTCTTACCGCGACCTTCACAAACAATACGACGATGGCACTTGGGATAAGATGCAGTTCACCGACGCACATATTCTATTCGCCGAGCGCAACGAGCAGTACGACTACATAAAGAGCATATTTACAGATGGCATATCCAACTTCTAGCATAGGAGACCAACTATGAACAAAGGTCGGGTCGCCGGTAAAGCGGCCATTGTAACGGGGGCAGCTTCGGGAATTGGCGAAGCCACCGCGCAAGTTTTGGCGCGTGAAGGCGCATCCGTCTGCGTGGCGGACGTCAATGCCGATGGCGGCCAGCGGGTCGTCGATAAAATCAACGCCGACGGCGGCGAGGCCATTTTCGTCCGCACCGATGTGGGCGAATCCGCCCAAGTCATCGAGATGTTCGCACGCACCGAAGCCGCCTTTGGCCGCGTGGACATCGTCCACAACAACGCGATCTGGTTCCGCCACGGCCCGGCGACCGAACTGGACGAAGAGGATTGGGACGGCACCTTAAACATCGGCCTGAAGGCGATTTTTCTCGCCGCTAAGTACGGCATCCCGGTCATGCGCAAGACCGGGGGCGGCGCAATCATCAACACCGGCTCAGTGCATTCGCTAGTCAGCTTTGCCACGGCCACAGCCTACGACGCGGCCAAGGCCGGAGTGTTGGGCCTGACGCGGACCCTCGCCATTGATTACGGGCCGGACATCCGCGTCTGCGCGGTGCTGCCCGGTGCCATTCTTACGCCCCTGTGGGACGATTTACAAGTGCCGGAAGAAGAGCGCGTGCGCTACGCTCAGATGGTGCCAGCCGAGCGCTTGGGCACGGGCGAAGATATCGCCAACGCCGTGCTGTTTCTCGCCTCGGACGAGGCGTCCTTTATCACCGGAACTGCGTTGACGGTGGACGGCGGAATGCTGGCGCGGACCGAGTAGATGACCAAGCCAGCCGTTAAACCACAAAATCCCTGCTTTTCTTCCGGCCCCTGCGCCAAGCGCCCCGGGTGGAATTTTGCAGCCCTAAAAGACGCGGCCCTAGGACGCTCGCACCGCGCCACAGTCGGGCGGGCCAAGCTGCGAGAAGTCATCGAGCGGTCGCGGTCGCTGCTGGGCGTCCCGGCTGATTATCGCATCGCAGTAGTACCAGCTTCAGATACGGGTGCGGTGGAAATGTGCTTGTGGTCCATGCTCGGTGCCCGCGGCGTCGATGTGCTGTCTTGGGAGAGCTTCAGCAAAGGCTGGGTGACGGACATTACCCGGCACCTGCGGCTGGAGGATGTGCGCGTCTTCGACGCGGATTTCGGCGAGTTACCGGATCTGTTCCAAGTTAATTGCGACCGCGACGTAGTCTTTGCGTGGAACGGCACGACCTCCGGGGTGAAGGTGCCCGACGGCGAGTGGATCGCCGCCGATCGCGAGGGCCTGACCATCTGCGACGCGACCTCGGCAGTCTTCGCCGTGGACCTGCCCTGGGAAAAGCTCGACGTAGTAACCTACTCTTGGCAAAAGGTCATGGGCGGCGAGGCCGCACATGGAATGCTGATCCTCAGCCCGCGCGCGGTCGAGCGGCTCGTCAGTTTCACGCCGCCTTGGCCCTTGCCCAAACTCTTCCGCATGACGCAAGGCGGCCAACTCAACGAGGCCCTGTTCAAGGGCGACACCATCAACACGCCCTCCCTGCTGTGCGTGGAAGACGCGCTCGACGGGCTGCGCTGGGCCGAAAGCATCGGCGGCTTGCCCGAACTCGTGCGGCGCACACAGGCCAACCTCGCGGTGCTAGAGCAGTGGGAAGCCGCAAGTGAATGGATCGCGTTTTTGCCGGCGCGGCGGGAGATTCGCTCGAGTACGTCGATTTGCCTGCGAATCGCCGATCCGTGCTTTATCGGCTTAAGCGAGGGCGACCAGCGGGCAAAGGTCAACGCACTCGTCGCTAAGTTGGAGAACGAGGGTGTCGCCTACGACATCAACGGCTACCGCGCCGCGCCCCCTGGCCTGCGGATCTGGGGCGGGGCGACAGTGGCAACCAGCGATATTGAGGCGCTAGTCCCGTGGCTGGATTGGGCGTGGACGGCGGGAGCGTAGTCAGCCTAACAAATCAGCGGCGGCCAATACAAGCTGGGGGATCGTCGGCGAGGTGAGCGTAGCGTCGGCTGTGACCTCGACACGCTGTTGATACGCGCCGCCTTGGGGCCGGGCGCACACTTCGATGCGGCCTTTTTGCAGGTCAATCAGCCACGCTTCGGGAAGGCCGGCCTGCGCGTAAAGCGGCAGCTTGACCTCGCGGTCGTAGTCGACCGACGTATCGGCGGCTTCAACGGCCAACAGCACATCAACCGCCGACGGATGTGCGGCTGCATAGAAGTCGGCGCGGGGACGGAGCAGCACTAAGTCGGGCTCGGGGGCCGAGTACGCGTCGAGGGCGATGGGGTCTTGGACGCCGATCAACATGGAATCCCCAACCATTCTTCCCATCAACAAATTGAGGCGTTTTACGCAAGCGGCGTGGCGGCTGCCAATGGGGCTCATGGCGACAATCTGCCCGGCGATAAGTTCAACTCGATCCTCCTCGGTGAGAATTTCCGCCTCGACCATACGGTAGTATTCGCCGACTGTGAAGGCGTGGCTTTGCGGTTGTGTGGTCATAGCAAATCTCCTCTATACGTTGCGCCCACTCCTAGACAGTATGGGACCGGCGCAACCTGCACAAGAACGCATCGCTGCTATTTCTTTTTATTCCCCGCCTGCAATCTGTTTGCCGCACCTACCGAGCCGATGTGCAACGTATCGTACGCCTGTTGCGAAGTCTCAAACGGCCCCTCGTGCGCTTTCGCGCCATGCCATTGCAAATTGGTGTACATCGGGTTGGTCGCGCCCGTTGCGCGCTCGCGCTGGGTGATCCACGTCTCCATCCGCTCCTTCAGCGCAGCAGCGATTCCCGGCTCTTTTAGGGCCAAGTTTTCCAACTCCAGCGGATCGTTGACCAAGTTGTACAGTTCGACTGCGGGCTTGAAGTGAAAGTCCGGCTCTAGCGCGACGATCAGTTTCCACTCCGGGGTGCGCCAGCCGTGCTTCCGCATCCAAGTGCATTCGGTGATGTAGAAGTCCGAGTAGTTGGAGGCTTTCTCACTGGCAACCAGCGGCAATAGCGACTGTCCGTCGAAAGCAATGTCGGTGCGGATGTCGAGCAGTTCGAGGATGGTCGGCACTAAGTCTTGGTGCAAGGTGGTACCAGAGACGCGCTCGCCAGCCGGCAGCGCGCCGGGTAGGCGGATAATCAACGGTACGTAGAGGGTATTTTCGTACATGCCGTGGTGATCGTACCAGCACTCGTGCTCGTACAGGGTCTCGCCGTGATCGCCGTTGAGGACGATCAGGGTATTGTCGCTCAAGCCCAATTCTTCGACGCGGGTGAGGATGCGCTGAATGCAGGCGTCCATATAGGCGACAGCACCGTCGTACTGGGCATCGACGTAGTGGCGGTCGCGCACCCCGGGCGGCATCCAATCGGCGAAGAAGTCGCAGAAAGGCTTGAAGCTAAACACCGGCTCCATGCTTTCGTTTGTTGGGTCGAATTCATCGCCGCTGTAAAACATCCGCTCAAAGGGGGCCGGCGGCAGATACGGGGCGTGCGGATCCATGTGGCGCAAAAAGAGGAAAAACGGCTGATCGGCCTGCGCCAGTCGTTCCAGCTCGGGAATGGCAACTTGGTTGAGGTTTTCGGCTTTGGGGCTGCGGCCGGCGGCAAAAGAACCCCAGCCAGGGTAGTCGAAATAGCGGTCGAAGCCGCGCGAACTGGGGTTGCCGCTAAAGCCGACGCACGAGGTGTCGTAGCCGTTCTGACGCAGGATTTCGGGGAGGGTGCGGATGCGCTCGGGCAGCCCCCCTTGGTGGCGCAGAGCAACGACGCTGGTGCCGAAGCAGTCGAGTCCGGTGAGCATGGAGGCGTAGGCCGAGGTCGTGGGTATGTGGGCCGAGTAATTGCGCTCAAAAAGCACGGCGCTTTCGGCAAAGCGGTCGATGTGGGGCGTGGTCTGGCGGTGATAGCCATAACAGCTCATGTGATCGGCACGCAGGCTGTCAATGCCGAAGAGAATGACGTTGGGCTTTTTAGCTGGCATTAGGTCCTCTCGATTAGGGGGGATATTGGGGTGACGTCGAGTTATTTGAGCACCGCACCGGGCCATTGGTCGTCGCTAGCTGTCACATCTACAGTAATACCGTCGGGGTCTTCAACCTTGAAGGCACCTGCTTGGATATTGTGGACATCAATCGGCTCTTTGCCTCCCAAGCCGTCGGAAAAAATCTCGTAACCCATGCCCAACAGGCGGCGACCGGTCTCTGCGAGGTCGGGCACCCGCACGCCGATATGCAGATAGTCGAGCATCCCGCTGACATGGGGCGGGCGGACCGGGCCATTGTGCTCGAAGACGCGGAAGTTGTGGTGGCCATCGCTGAGGTCGTAGCATTTTTCGTGGGTCGATACTACGGGCAGGCCGAGGCCATCGCGCCAAAAGCGAATGGTTTTTTCGAGGTTTGTAGCTCGGACGCCAATGTGAACGAGTACCGTACTCATGGCTTTGCTCCTTTCTCATAGGCTCGTAGCCGTTGCGCCATTAGTGTCCATAATTTAACAAACGAAGCACCGCGCAACACGGCCGCGTTTGCCGGCTGGGATGCGCGTTGTTTTATCGATACTTAATGGAAATTTATTAAACTAAAAAAGTTTTTTTAGATCAATAAGTTATTGTTTTTTGGTTAGATGGAAAATCCCCCGTAAGACGATGCAAAAAAAGGGGGCAAATTTCTTGACTTATATACAAATGTTTACTATCTTTTTGTGCAGGTAATCGAAAGACAAAAAGGCCTTTTTTGCGTTGGAAAACCCAATCCTCAAGACCTCATCGCAAGGAGCAAAACCACATGCGACGCGAGATTATCAGCCAGGGCCTGATGTACGCCCTCGTCAGCCTCTTCGTATTCGCGGTGAAGCCGTTTCTCAACTAATAGCCGCTAGCCATAGGAGAGCAGAGCAATGAACCCAATTTTTGCGTTTCACGCATTGTGCGAAATAAAAAAAATTAAACGCGCCCATCGCCAAGTGAGCAGGCTAGGCCCGCTGTGTACAGGAGGAATCTTCGTCGTCTGGAGCTTTCCCGTTTTCCGCTATCTCACCTAACCTTGCCCAAAAGGAGAAACTCATGCCGCCTATCGCCAAAGATCGCATCGAACGCGCCGCGCGAATCTATGCCAGCAACCACGACGCCGGCTCGGCCTTGGGCATTGCCCCGGGCAGCTTTAGCCGCCTCTGTCGCCGCTACGGCATCGAGACGCCCCAGGCGCGCAAGCGCCGTGAACGCAGCGAGTGGAAGCAGGATCACTTCGGCCTGCACAACCGAGAGGAGCAGTAATATGTCGAGTCTCAACAAAGTCTTACTCATCGGCAACTTAGGGTCCGACCCAGAGACCCGCTTTACTCCCAGCGGTGCTCAAGTCGCCAACTTCAGCTTGGCCACCAGCGAGTCGTGGAACGACAAGAACGGGCAGCGCCAAGAGCGCACCGAATGGCACCGCATCGTCTTGTGGCAGCGCCTCGCCGAGATCGCTGGTCAGTACCTAAAAAAGGGCAACAAGATCTATATCGAGGGCAAGCTGCAAACGCGCTCTTGGGAAGATCAGCAAGGTCATAAGCGCCAGACCACCGAAATCGTCGCCAACACCATGAAAATGCTCGGTGTGGAGCGAGCCGCCGAGGCCGCCGAAAGCAACGGCCATGCCCTCGCCGCCGCCCCAGCGGCCGGCCCCAACCACGACGACCTGCCTTTTTAACCATTCCACCCTTCCGCCGGGTTGACGCTCGGACGAGATGTATTAGCTTGGTCGCGGTCCGCAAAGGATGCGCGGCCATTTTTTTATTCTCTTCCAAGGAGCGATCATGGCGTTTGAACTCAACGCGCCGAGTAAAATAAAAAGCATAACGAGCGCGTATTCAGGCCCGCGCTTTCGCGACGGGCGGCCCAAAGTTGACGACGATGTCGTCGAGCGGATGAAACAGGTGACCATTGAAGAAGCCTGGGGCGTACTGATGGGCAAGGGGCATTCGTTTCAGTTCGAAGGCGACTGGCTCAACCTGCATCCAAACCGCGTGCTAGTCGGCCGTGCGGTAACGGCCCGCTACATCCCACACCGGCCCGACTTCAACGACGTCGTGCAGGCCGAAGGCGAGCGGCACGATCGGATCGGCGGCCAGAATAGCTGGGTCATCGACACTTTGGTCGCCAATGACGTATTGGTCGTCGATCTGTTCGGCAAGGTGCTGCGCGGGACCTTTATCGGCGACAACCTCGGCACCGCGATCGCAGCCAACACCGGCGGTACGGGCTTAGTCGTCGATGGCGGCATCCGCGACGATCACCGCGTGCGCAAGCTGCCGATCAACGTCCTCTGCAAGGGGCTGCATCCCTCGGCCATCGGCGAGGTAACCATGGCCGAGATCAACGGCCCGGTACGGGTGGGTGAGGCGACCTGTATGCCGGGCGATGTCGTGCTGGCGACCCCCACGGGCGTGATTTTCGTGCCGCCGCAATACGCCCGCGAGGTCGTAGAGTCATCCGAAAACACCCGCCTGCGCGACTATTGGGGTAAGAAGAGCATTGCCGACGGCCGCTACACGCCCGGGGAAGTGGATCGCAAGTGGTCGCCCAAGATGGACAAAGAATTCGCCAAGTGGAAGAAAACGGCTGATACAGAGGCTATTTTCGCCGAATTATAAAAAGTGGGCCCCGGCCTACCCACTGCTAGCGCGCCAGCCACGCGCTAAAGCGTTCGTTCATCTCGTCCATGTTGTCGCTCCACCAGCGCCAGTCGTTGCGCAGTGCGCCCGCCTCGTTGGCCGGATACGTCGGCATGTGCGGGGCCATCTCCTCGCCGGTCTCGGCGTGGACCGAAATCAGCTCCATACCCGAGCGCCGCGCCGGCGCATAGGCGATGTGGTGTCCCACGCCGGCCATGGACGACGGACGCGCCGCAAAGGCGAGGAACTTGCGTGCGGCCGCCAAATTCGGTGCGCCCGCCGCGATGACGAGCTGGCCCGTGTCCAGCACCTGACCATCCCAGACGATGGTAAAAGGCTGCTTTTCCAAGATCTGCGCGTTGAAGATGCGCCCGTTGTACGCGGTGGTCATCACCACTTCGCCATCGGCGAGCATCTGCGGCGGCTGCGCCCCGGCCTCCCACCAAACCACCTGATCCTTGATGGTATCGAGCTTGCGGAAGGCGCGATCGACTCCTGCGGGTGTATCGAGCGTAGCGTACACCTCGTCCCTAGGCACTCCGTCGGCCATCAAGGCGAACTCCAAGTTGACGGCTGGCACTCGCCGCATCCCGCGCCGGCCCGGGAATGTTTCAAGGTCGAAAAAATCGGCGATGGTCTCTGGCTTGCGCTCCTCAAAATGCTCGGCGTGGTACGCATAAACAGTCGAGTAGAACAACGTGCCGACGCCGCACTCGCCCATAGCTTCCGAGTAAAAATCGTCCTCGGGCGATTCGCCATTCGCCCCAGGGGGCAACTCAAAGTCCAGCACTTCGAGGAGCCCCTCGTCGCAGCCGGTCATGGCATCGGCGAGCTCCATGTCTATCACGTCCCAATACACGGCCCCCGCATCTACTTGGGCGCGCAATTGGGCGAGGCCGCCGTTGTAGTCCTCCAAGTTGACTTCAATGCCCGTCTCTTCCGTGAATGCCTCGTGATAGCCTTTTACGCAGGCGCGCGCATACGAGCCGCCCCAAGACACCACGGTCAGTGATTCCGCAACGGCCACCGCACACCACATCAGCGCGGCCAATGCACCTGTCCAAACTAGCCTAGTTAAATTCATATGCTTACTTATTGGGTTGTGGCGTGACGCGCAAGTAGGGCTTAACCGCAGTGAAGCCCTGGGGGAATTTCTCGGTAGCTTCCTCATCCGACAGGGCCGGTACCACGATGCAATCGTCGCCGTCTTGCCAGTTGGCTGGCGTGGCGACCGAGTAATTAGCCGTCAGTTGCAACGAGTCAATCACGCGCAAAATTTCGTCGAAATTGCGCCCCGTCGAGGCCGGGTAGGTCAGCGTCAACTTGACCTTTTTGTCCGGGCCGATGACAAAAACCGAGCGCACGGTCATATTGTCGAGCGCGTTGGGGTGGATCATGTCGTAGAGCGCGGCGACCTTGCGATCAGGGTCGGCGATCAGCGGGAAATCGACATGGGCGTTTTGGGTCTCGTTGATGTCGGCGATCCAGCCCTCGTGATCGCCTACCGAATTGACGCTCAAGGCGATGATCTTGACGCCGCGCTTTTTGAACTCCTCTTCGATGTTGGCTACTGCCCCCAACTCCGTGGTGCAGACCGGGGTAAAGTCGGCGGGGTGGGAAAAGAGCACCCCCCAAGAGTCGCCGAGCCATTCGTGAAAATTGATCGGGCCGGCGGTGGTTTCCGCGCTAAAATCCGGGGCTTCGTCGCCGAGTCGGACAGCCATGATGGTTCTCCTTTTTCCTACTTGTGAAAGGGTTTGCAAACAGACATTTAAATATCAAGATACGCACAGCGGTCGTCAATTGGTCTCCAACAGTCCCTTGAGATAGCGGGCGCTCGCGCGGACCGCCACTTCGGTGCCCAAATCGGCCGAGGCCTGGTGAACCGTTACATAGCCCTCGTAGCCGACTGCGCGTAGCGCGTCAATCAGCGGCGAGAAGCGAATCCCCCCTTCTTCCCACAAGGGAATCTGGCGAAATCGCACCTCGCCACAGCACCACGTATTGAGCGCGTCTGGACCATCGGCGGTCAAGACCTGATTTTGTAGATATACATTGAATAAATGCGGTGCCAAGCGGCGGATGGTATCGAGTCCATACGGCTGGCCGCATAGCTCTAGGTTGGCCGGCTCGTAGATCAGACCGAAATTGGCGCGGCCAATGCTCGCCAAAACTTGCAGCGAGCGGTCGATCTCCTCGAAGAGGCTGCGAGTGTGGCACTGGTGCGCTAGGCGCAGATCGCGTTCGGCAGCTTCGTCGGCTGCCCGGCGCGCCCAAGCGATGTCTTCGTCCGTCTTTAGGCAGACGCGCAACAGCGGTGCGCCGAGCTGTTCGGCGAGATCGAGATAGGGTGTTATATTGCGGAGGGCATCCGGCCCTTGGTCGGAGTTTTCCGGGATGGGGAAGTCGCCGGTGAGCATGGAGACAGCCAGCGCGTAGCGGTCGAGCAGGGCGCGAGCCGTGGCGACCGTCTCTGGCGGGCTGTGGACGCCCACTTGCGAGGCGCGCATACACAGCCCGCTATACCCGTGGCAGGTGGCCAAGGTGGCCAATTGCTCAAGCGTCATATTGGCTTCGCGCTTGGCGTGAAATTTTTCGGCCACGCGGACCGAGAGCGAGAGTTTCATGGGCTCCTCGCGGTTAAGGGTTGTCGACAGCCTGCTTAGAATCTTCGCGTAATTTGCACAAAGAAAGGATGGTGAACTAATGAGAACAATCTGCGCCACATGGATTGCAGTCGTCGCCAGCTTGATGGCCGTTCCAGCTCAAGCTTGGTGGGGGGATGGACACGGGATTTTGACCGAGGGAACGATGTTGGCCCTGCCGGAGGAAATGCCGGCTTTCTTTCGTCAAGGCGGCAACATAGCCAGTCACGTGGTATTCGACCCAGATCTGTTTAAGAATCGCCGTGCTCCTTTGCTGAGCCACGCCGAGCACGGAGAGCACTATTTCGACCTAGAGTACCTTGAGGGACGGGCGATTCCGGCGAAGCGCTTTGACTTTATCGCCTTGTGCTTCGAGCTGGGACTGGACCCGACCAAGGTCGGATTGGCTCCCTACGCCATCGCCGAGTGGACCGAGCGGCTAGCCGTGGCCTTTGCCGAGCATCGCCAGTGGTCAGAGAACGAGGCGATTCAACAGAAGTGCCTCGTCTATGCGGGTATCCTCGCCCACTATGCCGAAGACATCTGCCAGCCCCTGCACGCGACCCGGGATTTTGACGGCAAGAAGCAGGCGGACGGCACAGTTATCGGCAAGGGCATCCACGAACAGGTAGATTCGTCGGTGGAGCGGCTCGGCTTTGCGCCCGGTGATCTGGCAGCCGAACAAGAGGTTATAGCCTTTGATTCGCTGACGAAAGCCATCGCCGATCAGATCAGAGCGAGCAACTGGCGGGTGGAAGAGGTGTACGCGCTGCTGGGCCGCTGGGAAGACGAGAGCGACGCCCGCGTGCGCGCCTTGGCCCTAGATCTGGCCCGCACCTCGGTGCGCTTTACCGCCTCGCTCTATCTGACGGCCTGGCACCAGTCTGCTGAAATTAACTTGCCGAGGTGGTTGGAGAGGTGAGGGGACGGCAGG
This sequence comes from Candidatus Latescibacterota bacterium, assembly GCA_965116045.1. Classification (GTDB taxonomy): domain Bacteria; phylum Latescibacterota; class UBA2968; order UBA8231; family UBA8231. The sequence continues at coordinate 2,349,196 of OZ220478.1, forward strand.
CATCTGCCCTAGGTGCGTCAATCATTTATACCCGAAGTTCGCACGGACGCGCCCACTCGGCCCCCGTGTTCCGCCAGCCAAGAGCGGAAAAATTGCAACACGGCTTCCCCGTCTCCCTGCTGCTGTTGCTTCCGCTGAATGAGCCATAGCTCGATCTCGACGCCGCGCAAATCCGGGTTGAGCCCTCGGGCTTGGGGGCTTTGGTGGAAGCGGTGGAAATCCGGCTCATCTTTGTAGAACGAAATCGCGTCGCTGTTTTGCAGGAAATCGGAAACGATGATGAGCCGTCGCGGCACGTTGCGCCGCTGGGCACTCTGAAAATGCGTTATGGCAACCGATTGCACCGACTCCATAATCGGCGACGATTTGGCCTCTTTATTGGCGAGCAACTTGCCAAGCTCCTCCTCTAAAGGAGCGCGAAATTTCTGCTGCCAATTGCGCCGAATGATCGCTTCGGATTGAGTGAGGTGGTCGACGTTTCTCGGGTCGCCCGGGCTACAGACCTTGATGATCGGATCGAGGCTCCCGCCATGCTCCGGGTCGACCGCAAAAAGACTGATCTCGTGATTTTCCTCAATCTGGTCGAGCAAGTTCCAGAGCCGCGTCTCTAAATCGGTCTTGGTAGTGGGCATGAACGAATCCGTGCGATCGAGCAGAATCGCCGTAATCGCCGAAGGGCCTTCCGACCGGCAAAGGGTCTTTGGATCGCGCTCAACCGCCGCGGGCTTTAACCACACAAAAACGAGCAAGACGACGATGACCCCCGCGATCATCGCACCGCCGGCTATCGTTTTATTCGATGGCTTACCCGCGCTCATTAACTTTCTTCCTCGTCGTCCCTCGATCTATGCGGCTGTCTCCGATGTGGAGCCAACGGCCGCAATTCTTCGCTGCCCATATCGTACTGATTGTGTAGTTCGGCGACGCCTTTGTCGATTTTTATTTCCGCGGCACTGGTGATCTTCAAAATTTCCTCGCGCGTCAGCATGGCCTTCGGCAAGCTGGTGTCAATGGGAATTTTCGCGATGTGCCAAGGCTTGTTGAATCGCCCAGGCGCTTCGCCGTCGCGCATCGCCCGGTTGGTATCTCGGTAGAGCTTGAGCAAGTGGTTGCCCGCGTGCTCTAGATGCTCTAGCTGATCGTCAAAGGATTTGATAAGGCGGCGATGGTCGTCAATGATAGAATCGTGTTGACGTCCCGCAAGCAAAATGTTCTGCTTGATGTTCTCCAGTGCTTGCACCGCCTCATCCGACGCTTTCTTCACTTCCTTTTGGCTAGCCTGATAGAGCGCGTTGTATGCTTCGTCGGCCTCCGCGAATACGCGCGCGCACTTGGCGTACCCCGGATAGCGATCATCCCACAGGAAGCCATCGATAAAGCTAATAATCGCAAAGAGGAACCCCATGAAGAACAGGATCCACGATTGGAAGTCCGCTAGCCCCAATGGATTGGCACCGAAAGCGGCGATGGCGAGTTTGCCCCCTTCGTCGAGCACCGTGCCCGTCGTCTCCCGGTAGTGCGCCACCATCAAATTGAAAAACAACGCAAAGGACAAAAACCCCACCGCAGCGAGGATACCCACGGACTTTCTGACCCGGTGGACATGGTTGAAATTGGTGACGAGGACGCCGAGCAAAAAGGCAATCCCGAGGTTGACAAACGAAATAACAACCGCCTCGGTGTACGCGCCCAACAGCCCAAATTCGTTGCCCTTGGCCAAAAAGGAGGCATTGCCAAATGTCTCAATGAGAAAGAGTACGGATATGATGCCGACGTTAAATATCTTGTCGTCCCAACTGCGGGGCTGCGGCTCGCGGTGGAGGCCATTTTGTTCCTTAAACTGCTGCAGGTCTTCTTTTTTGCGACGCAGCCCCTGTCGTTCTCGGCTCAATTCCACTATGGCCTTATCGACGTGCTGATCGAATTCCGCTCGTTGCTTGGCCGTTTCAATGTCAATGGAACTTAGCTGCTCCCGAAAATCTAGCGCGACGAGCCGATTCCGGTATGCCTTTAACTCGTTCTCACACACCTGCTGTGCCTGCGCTTGAGCGCCCTCAATTAGGCCGATAACCTTGCGTTCCGTGGGATCGAGATCGCCTTCCGCACTGTCTAATGCGGGCCGCCCGCGCCTCGCGTTCCTTTGGCTATCCTCTACGATATGGAGATCTTCGGCGACCTGATTGGTGTCGATCTTCTCAAATAGGTTGGTGTGAAGATCGTCTGTCATTGCACACTCCTCCTCATTTACAGCGTCTCTTAGGGCTATAACAGACAACAACAGGGGATTGTGGGGATGGAGGGGATAGTATTAAAGATACGCATAACTGCGATTTTCGCCCCCCTATTCTTTAACTCTTAATGCTCAAAGCACCACTCTAAACCCCGCTCGATCCTCCATTCCCTGTGCGAAGATGCGCGGCTCGATGTCGATACCTGCGCCGGGTGTGTCGGGTACGCGTAGAATGGAGTCGGCGAGTTGCCAGCCGTCGGCAATCAGTCCAGGCATGGCCGCCGGTGCGGCTTCGAGCAGGCAGAAGTTGGGGATGGAAGCGGCAAAATGGGCGTGGTGAAAGCGCTCGACGTACGACCCCCAGCAGTGGGGAGCACAGAGCGCGTTCCACTGCTCTAGCCGCGCCGACGTGCTCCGCCACCACGTCAACCCCATAGCGCGAAAATCGTGCTGCACCACGTCGATAAACCCCTTCTCTACCAAGTCAAAAAAGTACGGCGGCGGCGAAAACTCCCCGTCGGCCACCAGTGTGTCCCAGTCATTGGCGACGATGTGTTCCTTGAGCGCTTGGTTGAGCGGCGCGTCTTCGGCAAAAGGCTCTTCAAACCAATAGATGCCCACATCCGCGCAGACGTCCAACAAGGCTATCGCCGTGTTGAGCGTATTGCCCATGTTAGCGTCGATGAGCACCTTGGCCTGCGGACCAGCGGCTTCGCGCACTGTGCGAATGACCAGTTCGTCGCGCTTGAGGCCCGCGTCCGGCGGCATCCAGCGCGCACCGCGACCGACCTTGATCTTGAAGTGCCAATAGCCGTGCTCGTGGCCGGTGGCGACTTCGCTGCGGAAAATGTCTTTGACCTGTTCCTCATCGGTGGCGTCCAAATCGTCGATATAGACCGAGCCGTCGTACACTTCGACCTCGCGTTTGCCGCGGGCACCGAGCAAGCGGTACAGCGGCAAACCCATCATCCGCGCCACCAAATCCCACAGCGGCAGATCGAGATTGCGGCCGGCGGGCCGACAGCCATCGGGGAGTTGGAAGAGATCGCCGATCTCCTTGCCGAGCAGGGTGCGCGCCTCGTCCTCGCCAATGCGCGACCAACCCAAGCCCCATGCCCCGCTGTCCGTGCGAATTCGGGCGACCGGGTCCGCGATCTGCGAGCCATGTGCGGGAATGCGGGCGTTGAAGCCAATGTAGCGCGGCCGAGTGCCGCGCAGTACGCATTTTTCAATACAAGTAATCTTCCCTTTGGGGACTTCGTGCATAGCCAAGCTCCTTATCAGGATTAGGGCGGGCAGAATGTGCCACTCCGCCGATTGGGTCGTTGATGAATATTGGCAATCATGCCGCGGACTAGCGAATCCGCGAGATAGTGCGCGTCTTCCGGCGCAACGGCCTGGGGATTGGTCATGGCCGGGCTGCCGGCGCGGAGCACCCCGCCCGAGCGCAGGTGATGGGTCAGTTCGTCGAGGCGGTCGTAGCTATCGGCGCGGAGAGCAGCAGCGATGAGGAAGATGTCGGCCATGGCGTCGGGCACTGCGGGCGGCTCAATTATACAAGCGAGCCGCTGCATGTCAAACTTGCGGCTGGCTGCGGACCGCCTCGTTGAGACTGGCCGACCCGAGTACCTCACGCGGTCGCCGCCATTCTCTCCAAGCACAGCCAGACGGTCGCGGCCTATTTCGCCGCGTTGACAGCCTCACTTGGCACTGAACCGAGCGGCTCATCCCATGTGGGGTTGGCTTATTGATCGCCGCGATGTCGCTACTCGGTTGTGGTTGACCTGCTGCCGCAGCGGGCGTACTATTCCCCACCGGCCCGCATTCCGCACGATCCACACAAAATAGCTAACAGGTGATTGAGCCATTATGTCGAGGAAGAAAATCGCCATGTTCGAGCGGCCCGATTGGGACGAGTACTACATGAGCATCGCCATGGCTGTCCGGGCGCGCGCCAATTGCACGGGCAACCGCGTCGGGGCCATCTTGGTACAAAACGACCGGATCATTTCGACCGGGTACAACGGCACCCCGCACAACATGGTCAACTGTCTCGACGGCGGGTGCGACCGCTGCGCTCACCGCGAGCAGTACCCTTCGGGCAAGGACTACGATTTGTGCATCTGCGTCCACGCCGAGCAGAACGCCCTGTTGTCGGCAGCCCGCTTTGGGATCGCCACCGAAGGCGCCCTGATGTATTCGACGATGCGGCCTTGTTTTGGCTGTGTCAAAGAAATCCTCCAAGCCAAGATACACGCGGTGTACTACCTACACGATTGGATCTATCCCGACGCTCAGCGGCAGGCTAGCTACGAGGAACTGTTGTCGTTTGTGCCGGGCGGCGTCCGGGCCGTGGCCATGGACGACCCAGACTCGGCTTGGGCTGTCTCCTCCTTGCGCCAAGACGAGTGAGGATGCGGCGCACTGCTTGGGCCGCGTGGGCGAGCCTGATGGCCGTGGGAGTCGTCGGCGGCGCAGAACCGATCGCCGTAGTACCGGCAACTCCCAAGCCAACGCTCGATGGCATATTGGTCGAGTGGGGGGCACCCAAGCGCATCGGCCTAGTCCCCGGGGGAGATCGCGTGGGCGTACGCGGGGCCTTTACCGGCTCGGCAGATCACGAGGCCGACCTCTACCTAATGTGGGACGCCGACTACGTGTACGTGGCGGCCGCAGTGGTTGACGATACCCTAGATGCCCAGCAGATTCCCCCCGACAAAAGCGAATGGCGCGGCCCATCCGGGGAGCGCAAGGACGCAATGTTTTACTACGATCACTTAAAAATTTTCCTGCGCGGCCCCGAGCAGCCCTTGGGGCACACCATCTGGCTGAGTCCGGCCGACGGCACACCCTATCTCTGGGGAAGCATGCAACGCCAGAAGCCTACAGAACTCGTGCCCGTAAGAGCCGGAGGGACCCTGCGCTCGCAACTCTACACTTTTGAAGTGGGCATTCCCTGGCAGTGGTTGGGCCTCTATCCCCAGCCCGACCTGGTGCTCGACGCACTCTTTCTGCTGCCGGATTCTGATCGGCCCACCGAGGAACTGCGCGACAAGGTGCGGCAGAGCAACAAGTGGATCTGGTGGCAGGGCAAGGTGCAGCTCAAGGGGCAACCCCCGGGATTGCGCCAACCGCCCAAGCAGCAAGTCATGGCGGAGATCGCCGAGAAGACGCGGGCGATTGCCGTACCTAAAGTAGCAGTCCGGGAGGAACGATCCGCAGAAAAGGAGCCAGAGCAACAGGACTCGGTTGCCGTTGAAAAAAGTCCAGTCGCCCAAGCGGCCAACGGGGATTCTGGCCCAAGCCGGGCACGAGAAGTCGGGCGGGCTGAGTCAGTGTCCACGATTAGATCGCGGCTGAATCGATCGTTATTAGCCAAGAAATATACGGCCCCGGATTGGGTGCGGGCACTCAACGACGACGCGAGCGTGTCGCAGGCCCAAGTTGATTCGCTCTATTATAGATTGACCCACTCGCTGGTGCGCCTGACTGCGGACCGCATCGATGCCCGCACCGACGGGATTGTCATGGACCTCGCCGAGTACGCGGGGACTTGGCGGGCGCAGGCGCAGCACTTCTTGCAAAAATTACTGGCCAAGACGCTGGCCGACTTAGAGCAGGGGCAGTTACAGTCGCAGATCGCCAACGCATCCGCCGCGGTCGGCGTCGATGGCGACAAGGCTACCCGCTTCGTGCAATCGCTTTGCCGCGAGGCCCTAAAGACATACGCCGAGGGCAAGGTCGCTAGTTCTGCAACCCTAATCGACAAGGCGCGATGGCGAGCCAAACTCTCCGAGGAGCAGGCGCAAGACCTGCTGGCCGTGCTCGCATCGTCAATTACCCAATAATTATGCCCGTATTTTCCAGCGAACACTTGCGCCAAGTCGGCGCAGCCATTTTCGCCGCCGCCGGTGCGCCACCGCCGGCCGCCGAGGTCGTCGCCAAACTGCTGGCCGACGCCAATGCCGTGGGACACGACTCGCACGGCGTCATCCGCATTCCCCAATACATAAGCACCATCGAAAAGGGAGAGCTCGTTCCCCACGCCGCAGTCGAAGTCGTGCGTCAGACCCCGGCCGCGGCCGTACTCGACGGGCACTGGGGATTTGGCCAAGTCGTGATGAATCAAGCCGTGGAGATGGGCTTAGAACGCGCCGGCAACTGCGGGGTCGCAGCCATAACCGTCAAAAACTCCAACCACATCGGTCGCCTCGGCAGCTATGTGGAGCGCATCGCCGCAGCAAATATGATCGGCCTGCTTTGCGCCAACTCGCACGGCGGCGGTGCCAGCGTGGCTCCTTGGGGCGGCATCGCCGGGCGCTTGGGCACCAACCCGCTGGCCGGCGGCTGGCCCGATGGAGAGGGCGACGCACTCGTGCTGGACATCACGACCAGCGCAGTAGCCGAGGGCAAGGTGCGGGTCAAGCGCAATCGCGGCGAACCGGTCCCCGAGGGATGGATCATAGACGCGGCTGGCCAGCCATCAACGGAGCCCGCGGACTTTTACGACGAGCCGCGCGGCAGCCTATTGCCCTTTGGCGGCCTCATGGGCCACAAGGGCTACGGCCTCGGAGTGGTGGTTGAGCTGTTGGGCGGGGCGCTGAGCGGGGCGGGCTGTGCGCGGGGCCGGAAGACGCGGATCGGCAACGGCTGCTTCCTGCTGGTCATCGACATTGCGCGCTTCCAGCCATTCGCCGAGTACGCGGCCCAAGTGCGGGCGTTTGTGGACTATTTGCGGGCCTCGCCCAAAGCCGAGGGCGTCGATGCCATCCTGCTGCCCGGAGAATTGGAAAAGCGCGAGCGACAGCGACGCCAAGCAGGCGTAGCCGTCGAGGAAGAAACTTGGCGGCAAATCCTCGATTGCGCTCAGCGGGTCGGAGCCGTCCTACCAAGCGTTTAGCACAAGGAGCACTATTTAATGAAAGCATCCGATCTCTTCGTCCGCGCCTTGGAGCACGAGGGCGCGGAATTTCTCTTCGGTATCCCGGGCGAGGAAAACCTCGACCTGCTCGAATCGCTGCGCGGGTCCGAGCAGATCCAATTGATTCTCAACCGCCACGAGCAGGCGGCGGGCTTCATGGCCGCCACGTACGGCCGCCTCACCGGCAAAACCGGCGTTTGCCTAGCGACCTTGGGACCGGGAGCGACCAACTTTGTCACCTCCGCTGCCTACGCCCAACTCGGTGCCATGCCCATGCTGATGATCACCGGCCAAAAGCCCATCAAGTCGAGCAAGCAGGGGCAGTTCCAAATCGTCGATATCGTCGAGATGATGCGGCCCCTAACCAAGTACACCCACCAGATTGTCAGCGGCGACAGCGTGCCCTCCCGCGTCCGCGAGGCATTCCGCTTAGCCGAGGAGGAGCGGCCCGGCGCCGTACACTTAGAGCTGCCCGAAGACATCGCCCGCGAACACACCGACACGCCGCTCTTTCCCAAGGACCACGTGCGGCGTCCCATCCCAGAAGAAAAGGCCATCGCCCAAGCCGCCGCCCTCATCGAGGCCGCGCAAAGCCCTCTCTTGCTAATCGGGGCCGGGGCCAATCGCAAGCGCACCTCCAAGATGCTGTTCAACTTCATCCGCGACACCGGCATCCCGTTCTTCACCACCCAGATGGGCAAGGGCGTCGTGGACGAGCGCGACCCGCTCTTTTTGGGCAACGCCGCGCTGTCGGCCCACGACCCCCTGCACTGCGCCATTGACCGCGCCGACCTCATCATCAACGTCGGCCACGACGTGGTCGAGAAGCCGCCGTTCTTCATGGAGCCCAACGGCTTACAGGTCATTCACGTGAACTTTTCTTCGGCCTCGGTCGATCCGGTCTATTTCCCCCAGCTAGAGGTCATCGGCGACATCGGCAACAGCATCTGGCAGTTACTGCTGCGGATCAATCGGCAAAAGACTTGGGACTTCAGCTATTTCGCCAAGGTCAAAAAGTGGATCGACGAAATCCACGCAGTCGGCAACGACGACCCCGGCTTCCCCATCGCACCCCAACGACTGGTCGCCGACGTGCGCCGCGTCATGCCCGACGACGGTATTATATGCCTCGACAACGGCGTCTATAAAATTTGGTTCGCCCTCAACTACCGCGCCCACCAGCCCAACACCGTGCTGCTGGACAACGCCTTGGCGACGATGGGGGCTGGGCTGCCTTCGGCCATGGCAGCGCGGCTGGTCGAGCCGGACAAACAGGTCATGGCCATCTGCGGCGACGGCGGCTTTATGATGAACTCCCAAGAGTTGGAGACCGCAGTGCGCCTCGGAATGAACCTCGTGGTGCTCATTCTGCGCGACGACGGCTACGGCATGATCAAGTGGAAGCAGGCCGACATGGGCTTTGCCGATTGGGGTCTCGACTACGGCAACCCGGATTTCATTCAATATGCCGCCAGCTATGGGGCCTACGGGCACCGCGTCGGCGCGGCCGACGATCTGCTGCCGACCATGCGCGAGTGCCTCGCCGCGCCGGGCGTCCATCTAATCGAGGTACCAGTGAACTACGCAGCCAATCAAGATCTCCTCGAAAAGGAGTTGGCCTGTCCGGCGTAGCGGCGCCCGCCTCATAACCACTGCGTCATGGATCCTTCGCGTAGCCCGCGGTGTTGACCGCAAACCGGAGGATGCAGGTCGAATCGCATAGAAAAATCGCAACGGAGTACTATAGTTCGATCTAGCCGATTTCAGCTATCCTCTTGCTCTCCACGTCCTCTTGTCCTAGATTGTCATCAGACAATTGGACGCTCTTTCAATCGACAAATGGACGCTGACCATTCCCTATTTCCCCGCTCGCTGATACCCATCCTCCGAGAGGCTCTGGCAGACACATCAGTGGTCTGCCTGCTTGGTCCACGGCAAAGCGGGAAAACTACGCTCGTACAGCAACTTGCGCCTGACCGGGCGTTCATCAGTTTAGACGAGCACAACTACTACCAGATCGCTGGGGCCGACCCAGACGGTTTGGTCGCCAGCCTGCCGAAAGCGGTGACCTTGGACGAGGTCCAACGGGTGCCAGCCCTGCTCTCGGCCATCAAACGCGCCGTAGATCAAGACCGCCAGCCCGGGCGTTTTTTGCTGACCGGCTCGGCCAATCTATTGCTGATGCCGACCGTTACCGAATCTCTGGCCGGACGCGTGGAAATGGCGCAGTTGCACCCATTGACCGAATCGGAAAAAGAGCGCCAGCCCGGGTGTTTCCTCAGCGACCTGCTAACCGGCGCACTCAAACCGGGTATTCGGCCCAAGGCACAGCCTTCTAGGCCGTCGCTGCCTGAGCGACTGGTAGCAGGCGGCTACCCCGAGCCGCTAACCCGGACGCCCAGCCGTGCCCGGCAATGGCACCGGCAGTATCTACGCAGCATCATCGAGCGGGATGTGCAAGACGTGGCGCGGGTTAAGGATGCCCAAGAATTGGCGCGCCTGCTGGAACTGTTGGCCCTGCGCAGTGCCGAACTATTGAATACCTGCAATCTAGCCAACAGCCTCGACTTGCACCGGACGACAGTAGATCACTACATCGCCGTGCTTGAACGGCTCTTTCTGGTGCGCCGCCTGCCCGCATGGCACCGCAGCCCGGCCAAACGGCTCGTCAAAACGCCAAAGATCCACCTGCTCGACAGCGGGCTAGCAGCGACCCTCGCAGACCTGACTGCGGCCGATTGGCTCAACCATCGGGACCGCATGGGGCATCTATTGGAGTCCTTTGTGGTGCAGCAACTCATAGCCCAAGCCACCTGGACAGAGCCGGAACTGCGTTTTTGGCACTATCGCGACAAGGATCAGGTGGAGGTCGATGTAGTCCTTACGCGGGGCCAGAAGACTTGGGGTATTGAGGTCAAAGCCGCCAGCGCACTCACTGCCAAAGACGGGCAAGGACTTGTGCGGCTGGCCCAGCGCTGCGGTGAGGATTTCGAGTTTGGGGTACTGCTCTACACCGGCCGCGATCTGCTCCCGCTCGCCGACGAGCGCATACTCGCTGTGCCGCTGAGCGAATTGTGGGAGCGGTAGGGCGTATCCAAGCGGAAAAAGACGCCGGCATGATGGTCCCCTGCCTTGACGGACACATCATCTGGGAGAAGATTAATTCGTCGGCTCTCGGTACTGCCGAGTAGCACAAGCAACTCGAACCTAAGGGCACTGGCACGGTGATTTCCCGTCACAGCGCCTTCAATGACGCGGCTAAATAAGACAAACATGGGGCTACTGGGAGGCGGTATGGACGTGGGAATATGCGGAGCTTATGGAATCGTCAGGCGTTCAAACTCTGGGACGCGAAACGAATTCAAAATCTATCATTAGGAGAGAGTTCAATGGAGCAGCGTCGTCGTTATAGGAATCCGCCGATCGAGGAAGCACTCTGTGAATTTCGTTTCCCACCTGAACAGGATTGGGATCCCACTATTCCTGGCAAACTACAGACCGAATTCGGCGATGAATATACCGGTAAGCCACGAGAACAAAGAGTTGTCGAAGTTGGACTAGCAGCCCAAGGAGGCAAGCCTTCCAATCTGAGATATGGTGAAGGCTTAGCAAGAGTTCAGCTTATCACGAAGGATGGCAAGAGGATGGTAGGAGTAGGGCCGGATGTACTCAGCGTTCACATGCTGCGTCCCTATCACGATCCTCTTCGTTCTGATCATAGCGGTTGGGATGAGTTCCAGCCCCGGATTTCGGCGGCACTCGATGCGTATTGGGAATTGGCAAAGCCGATTGGTGTATGTAGAATCGGCATTCGGTACATAAATAAAATTGTGATTCCGCCGGAGGCAGTGAATGTTGGTAGCTATCTCAGGTGCGCCTTGCCGGAAGTCAGTGGATTGCCTGATCGGCTGAAGAACTTTGTGAGCCAAGCTGAATATGCCTACCCAGACGGTGTGCATCTCATCTTGTCTCAGGGGCCGGTCAGTGCATCGAATTTTCTGCTTGACCTCGACGTCATTTGGGAAAGCACTGAGCCGATTACACGAGACGAGGCATTGACGAAGGCAGGTGACTTACGCACTCGCGAAAGAGAGGCATTTGAAACCGTTATTACAGATGAAGCAAGGGCACTCTTCAATGCTGACTGAAACTCGTTCACTTCATCGTTCCACAACCTCGATTTTCCCTGCAACTTTTTCCATGATGGATCAATCGGAGCCGTTTGACGCTCCCAGTCGCCTTTCGGTAGGAAAAGACTCGCTTGCAATTTCTTTGGATGCCGCGTCGCTGCAAAAAAGAGTGATGGACCTTATTGCGAGAAGACTGGTCCTTACTGGATCAACTGACGAGACGATGGTTATGGATCTGTTTCCGATACATGTGGATATAGCCAGCTTTGAAAAAGCAACGACCCTACAAACACCTGTCGAGGAACGAGAACAAGAACGGCTGGCTGCTATGCTGAGACTCGCTTTTGAAACCGAACCTTTTGAGGACGGAATGGACCATCCAGCCGATCAGATTATTGAAAATGTGCTGCGATCTACCGAAAACCAACGCGTTCTTGATTGGTTTAGCACTTTCTCCTTGGATACCAAGCACCCTAGTTTCGCGTCGTCGGTTCTGCGTTGCTTAGGGCGTCAAACGCACATAGGGACAGCTACATGGCGTGCCGGACTCGTACGCGATGCGCTAGCTCAGGAGGACATCGAGATCAGAGACGCTGCGGTGCAAGCGGCAGAATCATGGGGTGGCCAAGAAATAGTTGATGTTCTGATGTCTCACGATGAGCCCGAGCAGTGGCTTCGGGAGTGTATTCCAGAGATCATAGACGACCTTCGAGAATAATCGATGTTCCTAGCTCGCAAGATCACGCAAGCCAAGTGGAGGCCCAAGGAAGGGTTGGCGGAAGGCGAAATCGCGGCTGATGCGGTCACCGTGGACTTAAGAACACAGGATAACTCGCTGTCTTTCTGGCGGTGTCCTACAGAAACAACAGAAGATCTCGAAAAAGCGGTGCTGGCAATAGCCGCTACACGTAATAGAGTAGAAAAGCTCGAGATCGTTTGGTTAAGCGATGATGACCTACGTAACGACTGCCAAACTCTGGCAAACACCGAAGGAGACACTCCTGTCTCAGAATTAAAAGAGCTACACGTTGATGTCTGCCAGCTAGATTACGTCCGCCTTGGCAAGGTCGCCAGACGCATTGCTACTGCGTTGGAGAATTGTCGGTGTCGTCGGATTACAAAAAGACGAGTCAGGAAGCTCTTGGTAGAGGCGGTGGAACAAAAACGGGTCGAATTTGCTGACCTTCAAGAGAGCATACAGACGGAGGTGCAAAAATCGCTCAAAGCAGGAGAGTGAAGGTCCGCCGTCCGAAACTCACGATCACACACAAACTGTAGATACTCAGGCTGGCCTCGATTCTGCGGGGCCTATCCTCTCCACTACCTCCAATTCACCCAAAGGACCCCACCATGACCGACCACCCCAACATCCTCGTCATAATGACCGACCAACAGCGCGCCACGGCCAGCCATCTCTACGGCAACACCTTCTGCCAAACCCCGTCAATGGAACGCCTCGCCGCCGACGGTGTGCTCTTTGAAAACGCAATCACTCCGCACCCGCTCTGCGCACCAGCGCGCATCTCATTTTGGACCTCGCAGTTTCCCCACTCGCACGGCGGCCGGCGCAATCAGACCTTGATGCCAGCCGGTGCCACGCACGCTTGGCAGCTCTGGAAAGGGGCCGGCTACGCCACGGGCCTGATCGGCAAAAACCACTGCTTCCAGCAGGAGGAAGATTTGGCACTCTTCGACGTGTGGAATGCCTTTACTCACGGTGGACGCGACGAGGGGCCACAGACGCGGGGCATGGACTGGTTCCGGCCCGAAGCAGGTCGGCGCAAGGTCGCGGCCGAGCATCGCCAACTCGCCCACCAGAACCCTCGCTTCAGCTACGGCACCTCCGACCTGCCGTTGGCAGACCACTCTACTGGCCTGATCGCCGGGCAGACGACGCGCTTTATCGAAAAACACCGAGACCAGCCCTTTGCCTTATGGGTCTCCTTTCCCGACCCACACGAGCCGTGGCTGTGCCCAGCCGAGTACGCATCCTTGTTCCCGCCCACGGCTATTGACCTGCCTCCTTGGCGCGACGACGAGTTTGACGACGAGCGCACGCCCGAGCGCAACCGAGTGCTCTATCAAATGCTGGGAGTGCGCCGCGACCCCAGCGAAGACCTCTACGGCGTCATGGCCTCGTACTTTGGCATGGTGCGCTTTATCGACGACGCGCTTGGCCAAATCCTCGACAAGCTCGACGAACTCGGGCTGCGGGAACAGACGATTGTGGTCTTTTGTTCGGATCACGGCGACTTTATGGGCGAACACGCCATGCAGTGCAAGGGCGGCGTCTTCTACGACAGCTTGACGCGGGTGCCGCTGATCGTCTCGTGGCCCGGACAGGTCGCCGCCGGAGTGCGCGACCAAAGCATGGCTAATCTAATTGACGTGGTGCCGACGCTGTTGCACTTGCAGGGGATGGCACAACCGCGCTCAATGCACGGAGCACCGCTGCCCACCGCAACCGACGCTGCTCCCCGAGACGCGACCTTTTCCGAATATGGCTGTGGGGGGCCGCTCTTTACCATGGCCGACTTGGAAAAGTTGCCTCAACCCTGGGGGCGCAAAACCTTGATTGATACCTTGCAGTGGCGCGAAGCAGCCGGCCGGTGCAAAATGGTCCGCACCCGAGAATGGAAGTACGTCCACGACCCCATGGGAGACCGCGACGAACTCTACGACCTCGTCGCCGACCCAAACGAATGGGTCAATGTGATCGACGAGGAGCAACACCGCGACGCGCTTGCGGCCATGCGCCTGCGGCTAGCCGACTGGAGCATCAACACCGAGGGCGGACACCCCGTGCCCCTGCCCGATCGCTCTCACTACGAACTGACGTAACGGCTCTTGCACAATCAGACCGCCGCCGGTATTTTATCTGCCATGCTTACAGTCGCTTCTGCACAGCACCGCAGCGGTCTCCCGTCGGGGCCGACGGCTTCCACGACCACCATGACTACGACGACCATGTGCGCCAGATAGCGACGGACTAAAGTTTATTTTGCAACCTCTCCCCGCTGTCGGCTCCAATGACAGCGGGTTTTTTCATGCCAAGGAGCACGTTATGCTGATCAAGGTCCCCCAAGGACAGATCATCGAATACTCCGGCGCGGGCACGCTCAAGGAGATTCTAGCTCGAGAGAACAAGGAACTGTTAAAGCAATACATTGCCGCCCGCGCCGGCGATGAGCGCGTCGACTTCCACACCCAACTCGGCAGCGACGCGGAGGTCGAGCTTATCCCCTGGGATGCCGACGAGGCGGCCTGGATCTACCGCCACAGCATGTCGCACGTGTTGGCGCAGGCCGTGCTGCGCCTCTTCCCAGACGCGCAACTGGCCATCGGCCCGGCCATTGACGACGGCTTCTACTACGACTTCGACGTGGCCGAGCCTTTTACGTCTTCTGACTTGCAGAAGATCGAGCGCGAGATGAAGCGGGTCGTCAAGCAAAACCACAAGTTCGAGCGGATCGATGTAGAGCGCGAAGAAGCGGAAGAGCGGGTCGCCAACGCCCCTTACAAACAGGAGATCCTCGCCGACTTGGCAGAAGGACAGACCTTGTCCTTTTACAAAGACGGCGAGTTCATCGACCTGTGCCGGGGGCCGCACATGCTCGGCACCGGACAAATCAAGCACTTCAAGCTCCTGAGCGTGGCTGGAGCCTATTGGCGCGGCGACGAGAGCCGCAAGATGTTGCAACGCATCTACGGCACGGCCTTTGCCACTCGCGAGGGGCTCGACCACCATCTGGCGATGCTGGAGGAAGCCAAAAAGCGCGACCACCGTACGCTGGGCAAGCAACTGGAGCTGTTCACCTTTGACGACGAAGTGGGGCCGGGCCTGCCCCTGTGGCTGCCCAAGGGGGCGGTGCTCATCGACGAGTTGGAGGACTTGGCCCGCAAGACCGAGCGCGAAGCTGGCTATCGGCGCGTCCGCACGCCGCACATCTGCAAGGAGTCCATGTATCTGCGCAGCGGCCACTTGCCGTATTATGCCGAGTCCATGTTCCCGCCGATGGAGCTGGAGGGGGTCAAGTACTACCTCAAGCCCATGAACTGCCCCCACCACCACAAAATTTTTGCGGCGGCCCCGCGCTCGTACCGCGACTTGCCCCTGCGCTTGGCCGAACACGGCACGTGCTACCGCTACGAGCAGTCGGGCGAGTTATTTGGCTTGATGCGAGTGCGCTCGTTGCAGATGAACGACGCGCACATCTACTGCACCCTCGACCAATTTGAGGAAGAATTTCTCGCCGTCTGCCAGATGTACCTGCGCTATTTCGAGCTGTTCGGCTTGGAGAATTACCTGATGCGCTTGAGCACTCACGCGCCCTCGGGTCTAGGGGCCAAGTACGTGGATAATCCCGAGCGGTGGCGCCGCACCGAGGACATGGTGCGCGGCGCCATGGCGCGGGGCGGGATCAACTACGAGGAGGTGCCCGACGAGGCCGCCTTCTACGGACCCAAAATCGATGTCGAGGTTTGGAGCGCCATCGGGCGGCAGTTTACCATCGCTACCAACCAAGTCGATTTCGCCCAGCCCGGCCGCTTCGGCTTGACGTACACCAACTCAGCCGGCGCAGAGGAGACGCCCATCTGCATCCACCGCGCACCGCTGGGCACGCACGAGCGCTTCATCGGCTTCTTGATCGAACACTACGCTGGGGCCTTTCCAGTATGGCTAGCGCCCGTGCAAGCGGTCGTTCTGCCCATTGCCGAGCGCCACGCCGAGTACGGAGGCCAGCTCCACCAGCAGCTTCTCTCCGCTGGGATTCGAGCCGAACTCGACGCGGCCAGCGAGACCCTCAACAAACGCATCCGCCAAGCGCAGACGCAAAAAGTGCCCTATATGCTGATCGCCGGAGACCGCGAAGTCGAAGAGGGCCAGGTGGCGATCCGGCAGCGATCCGGCGAACAACTCGACCCGCTTCCGCTAGCCGAGGCCGTCGCGCTGATCCGTGCTGAGATTAGTAGCTAGCGGTGCGCTATGTTCCTCCGCATCCGCTACATCGCCGGAGTCTTCTGGCAATTTCGCTACTATCTCCTCTGCACGGGGCTGGCACTCGCCTTTTGGGACACTGCGCTGATCAAGCCGTTCCGCTTCTTCGTGGTGCTGGTCCACGAGGTCAATCACGCGATAGCCGCCCTGCTCACCGGCGGCGAGGTCCTCGAAATCCGCACCCATTGGAACGAGTCCGGGCACACCCTGACGAGGGGGGGCTTCTTCCCGCTGATTACCGCGGCCGGCTACATGGGGTCGGCGATGTGGGGGGCGTTGCTGATGTACACCTCGCTTTACCCGCAGGCACAGCGGTTGGTGTTGCTGTGCATTGGCGCAGCCTGCGCCGGGATGACCCTGCTCTATACGCCGTTGGAGGCGGGAGGCGTTGACTTCGCGTTGGGGATCGGCGGCGGGCTGGTCTTGTGCATCATGGCCTGCAAGTCGCAGCGGTTGGCGAGCATCGGCGCGGTGTGGATGGGGGTGATGCTGTGCTTGTACAGTCTCTACGATTTTCGCACTGACCTGTGGTACTATCCAGAGCGGACGGACGCCGGGATATTGTCGGCCTATTGGGGGATAGACCCGTTGCAGGTGCCCTATCTGGCGTATCTGATCGCCTCGATGTGGGTGCTGGTGTCGCTATTGTGGATGTATCGGGCGATGCGCGCGATGGTTCGGCAAAAAAACGCCTGACGCTACTGTCATTTTGGGCCACCCATGGCGTTGCGGACAGCCAAATATCAAGGACGCCAAAGCACATCAACCGCATTGGGCGTTATGAAGAATGCGCCGCCGCACCGGAACTAAATCGAGACGAAAGGTAAAACCATGCGAATGAGCCAGCTCTTTAGCCAAACCTTGCGCGACGTCACCGCCGACGTGGAAGTCGCCAGCCATCGGCTCTTGCTGCGGGCTGGCTTTATCCGCCCGCTGGCCAGCGGCATCTTCAGCTATTTGCCCTTGGCGCAGCGGTCAATGCGCAAAATCGAGGACATTATCCGCCGCGAGATCGACGCCATCGGCGGCCAAGAGATCACCATGCCGGTGGTGCATCCGGCCGAACTCTGGCAGCGGACCGGGCGTTGGTACGCCGTCGGCGCGGAGATGGGTCGCTTCCAAGACAAAAACGAGCGCGACATGGTGCTAGCGATGACCCACGAGGAAGTAGTAGCCGACCTAGTCAGCCGCGAGATCAAATCCTACAAGCAACTGCCCCAGTTAGTCTATCACATCCAGACCAAGTGGCGCGACGATCCCCGCCCCCGCTCGGGCCTCATCCGGGTGCGCGAGTTCACCATGAAGGACTCCTACAGCCTCGACGCCGACTGGGCGGGCCTCGAAAAGCAATACCGCGCCCATTATCAGCAATATTTCAACATCTTCCATCGCTGCGGCCTCGATGTCCTTGCGGTGCGCTCGGACACCGGGATGATGGGCGGCGAACTGGCCCACGAATACATGTACCTGACGCCGATCGGCGAAGACACCCTGCTCTTGTGCGACGGCTGTGGGTACGCGGCCAACCGCCAAATCGCCACCTTCGCCAAACAGGCTAATCCGGCAGAAACACCCGCCGCGCCCGAGAAAATCGCCACGCCCAACACCACGACCATTGAGGACCTGACCGCGCAGCTCAACATCCCCGCGCACAAGACCGCCAAGGCGCTCTTTATGATGGCTACCGTTGGCGAGGGTCAGGACAAAAAGGACGCGTTTGTACTGGCAGTCATCCGCGGCGACATGGAAGTCAACGAAACCAAGCTAGCTAACGCGGTCGGCGCACTCGAAATGTGGCCAGCGCGAGACGAGGAAATACGCGCTGTGGGTGCGGAGCCGGGCTATGGATCGCCCATCGGCGTCGAAGGAGCACTCGTCGTCGTCGATGACTCGGTGGCGTCCTCGCCCAACTTAGTAGCCGGTGCCAACGAGCCGGGCTACCACCTCGTCAATGTAAACCACGGCCGCGACTACACAGCCAACGTGGTCGCCGACATCGCCGCCGCCCGGCAAGGAGACCGCTGCCCTCACTGCGGCGCGGCCCTGCGCGAATCGCGCGGGGTGGAAGTGGGCAACATCTTCCAGCTCGGCACCAAATTCACTGAGGCACTGGGCGGTGATTTCCTCGACGCCGAGGGCAAGGCGCAGCCAGTCGTCATGGGGTCTTACGGGATCGGCGTGGGGCGGCTGCTAGCCTGTATCGCCGAGGAGCACCACGACGAAAACGGCTTGATGTGGCCCATCGCCGTCGCACCCTACCAAGTTCACATCGTCCTCCTCGCCAAGGGCGAAGGCGCAGCGCAAGACGCGGGCGAACAACTCTACGCCGACCTTGCGCAGCGCGGCCTTGAAGTACTCTTCGACGACCGCCGCGAAAATCCCGGGGTCAAGTTCAACGACGCCGACCTGATTGGGCTCCCAGTGCGGGTGACGGTGGGGGATCGCGGGTTGCAGCGGGGGATTGTCGAGGTCAAACTGCGGCGCGAAAAAGAGCGGCGCGAAATACCGGTCGAGCAGGCGGTAGATTACATAGTAGAACAAGTGGAAAAGTTGCAGCGCGAGCTAGACGAGCGCGTGGTAGAAGTGGAGTACGTAGGATAGTGTTCGTCGAAGGCTACACCGACCAACTCAGCTACCAAGCCGGCGAGTCGGTGCGCTTTCGCGTATCTACCAGTGCGGCTCAGTACGCGCTGGAAGTAGCGCGGATAGGTGCCGAGCGCGAAGTAGTGTGGCAGCAGGGCCAACTGCCCGGAGCGGCCCATCCGGTGCCCGAAGACGCTTCTGCCAACGGCTGCGGCTGGCCGGTTTCCCATGCCCTCAAAGTGCCGGACGACTGGCGCAGCGGATACTACGAGTTCGCGCTGCACATTGAGGATCACGGCGGCAAGTTCGCACGGCGGGGGCGGCGCACAGCCGAGAGCCGGGGCTTTTTTATCGTGCGCCCGGCTGGCCCTACGGACGCTCGCATCCTCCTCCAGTTGGCCACCAACACCTACAGCGCCTACAACAACTGGGGCGGCTACAGCTTGTACGGCTATCACGGCCGCGGCCGCTTGCAGGGGCATCGCGTCTCCTTCGACCGCCCGTTGGCCGGGCTGTTCGACCGCTGGGAGCGCGGCTTTGTCGAGTGGGCCGAGGCCGCTGGATACGCGCTCGACTACTGCGCCAATTCCGACCTCGAATGGCACCCCGAACTGTTGGACAACTATCGGCTCGTGCTGAGCGTGGGGCACGATGAATACTGGTCGGCTCCCATGCGCGACCACCTCGAAGCCTACATTGCCGCCGGAGGCAACGCCGCGTTTTTCAGCGGCAACGCCGTGTGCTGGCAGGTGCGTAGCGAGGACGCGGGCCGAGCGCTAGTGTGCTGGAAGCAACAGTTCAATATGGACCCAGCCTACGCCGCCAGAGACTACGCAGACCTTTCGACCTTGTGGAGCCACCACCTCGTGGGTCGGCCAGAAAACGAGTTGACCGGCGTCGGCTTCCTCTACGGGGGTTATCACCTGAGCCACGGCCAATACATGGACGGGTCGGGAGCATTTACAGTTCATCGCCCGGAGCACTGGGTTTTTGCGGAGACGGGCTTGCAGCGCGACGACAACTTCGGCGGCGAGCACACCATCGTCGGCTATGAGTGCGACGGCTGCGAGTACGCGTTGGCAGACGGACTACCAGTGCCCACGGGAACGCATGGCACCCCAGCGAACTTCACCATCTTATGCACTGCCCCAGCGCGCTGGCACCCCGACGACAGCGCGTGGTACGAACGCTGGGAAAAGGGCCGGGAAGGCGCGGCGGTCATGGGCCTCTACACTCGCGGCGGCACCGTGTTCACAGCCGGGACAACCGACTGGTCGCACGGACTAAAAGGCGACGCGACTGTCGCCCAGATCACCCGCAACGTCCTCAACCGACTGAGCCGGTAGGGCCTCTTCCATGATGCGCTTCGTCTTGTACTTGCACATTAGTCCGACCCTAGCCGCCCGCTTGGCCCTGCTACTACTTTGAACCCGCTCAACTACTGGTGGATTGACCGCTAGGTGAAACGCAATATGTTACCTACAGGGCAATAAAAAATCGGATTAATTTTTCCCATAAAGGCGACAGTATGAATGAGCGGTATTTGGTGACAGGGGCACTCGGTTGCGTGGGGGCCTGGGCGGTTCGCCGACTGGTCCGCGAGGGGGTGCCGGTGTGGACCTACGACCTAGGCGGCGATCCCTATCGGTTGCGGACGATCATGACGGACGAAGAATTGGCTCAGGTGCGACTGATGGAGGGCGACATTGCAGAGCTAGACGAGTTCGAGCGCGTCGTGGTCGACTGCGGTATTACTCATATCCTGCACCTAGCAGCCATGCAGGTGCCCCTAGTTCGGGCTGATCCAGTGCTCGGGGCCAAGGTAAACGTCGTGGGGGCCACCATCGTCTTCGAAACAGCCGCCCGTCATCGCGACCAGATCCAGAACCTAGTCTTTGCAAGCTCGTTTGGCGTGTACGGCGATCCAGAAGCGTACCCTGCGGGGCCGCTTGCCCACGATGCTCCGTTGCTGCCGCCGACTCTCTATGGGGTGTTCAAGCAGTGCAACGAAGGCACCGCTCAGGTTTATTGGCGGGAGCAGTCGGTGCATAGCATTGGTCTGCGCCCGTGCGTAGTGTACGGCCCGGGCCGCGATCAAGGCTGGACCTCCACTCCGACCAAGGCCATGCTCGCCGCCGCGCTCGGTCGCGAGTACGAGATCACCTACGGCGGCACCCTCGTCTATCACCACGCCGATGATGTCGCCGCCGCCTTTATCACCGCAGCTCGGACCAAGCTGGAAGGTGCCCCAGTGTACAATCTAGGGGGCAGCACGGTCTCCATGGCCCAGATCGTCGCTGCAATCGAGGAGGTTCTCCCCGAGTCGGCGGGCAAAATAGGATTCGACCCGACGCCGCTGCCCCATCCTGCGAGCGCCGATGACAGCGCCCTGAACCAAGCCCTCGGACCTCTTCAGTATCGATCGCTGGTCCAAGGAGTCCGGGATACGGTCGAAGTCTTCCGCGCCGCTTTGGCGGCCGGTCGCCTCGACCTTGAGCGAGCACTGCGCACTTAGCCCGAGTTAGAAGTTCGCACGGATAGATTTCTTAGCGTCGGAACAACTCAACAGTTAGCCGACCGACACGTCCCACTTTTCCCGCTCCCACTGCTTTTGCCCAATCCGCTCGACGTATTCCGCCCCCTTGTGCTCGGTCAGCCAGCCCTTGAGCGGCACGTCCTCATCGGTCGGCTGCCACCACCCTTTGACATCCACCCCATCGCCAAGCAATTGTCGGCGTATGGGACTGCACTTGGCGAGAATCTCATCGGGCATCAGGTTGTAGTCGAGGCCGCGCAGCCAGCGATAGCTATACCCTAAAAACAGCACTTTTCGGGTCGTCTCCGAAGTATTGACCCCGCGCGCGTGCCACATCCGGCGGTCGAACAGCACGGCCGTGCCCGCCTTCACCTGAACCTGCATTGCATCAGCAAAATCAGGGGGCTGGTCCCGCTTGTGGCTTGCGGGGACGATCCTGATCCCCCCTCGATCCGGCTCGCTGATGTCGGTCAGCCAAAATCCGACCTTCAGCGATAATCTCGGGTGGGGACGCTCCATTTCGGGGACCGGTCGGCCGCCGTCTTGGTGCCATCCTCCGGGTTTCAGATTGATGCTGTTTTTGGATTCGGGTGGGTAGTAGATCAAATGCGAGATGTAGTGCTGGACGTTCCAGCCGAGAATATCCCAGATCAGCGGGAACGTCTTGGGCCAATCGAGCAGTTCGAGAAAAACATCATCCTCGACAATAGTCCTGAACTTCGCCATCAGGGCATTGGGCGCCAAGCCACGCGCCGCTCGCTCCTCGGCATCGACGCGGTCGCCGGCCTCCAGCAGTCGGCCCAGCATGTCGTCGTCGAGCGCATCCTCGACGATCAAGTATCCCTGCTGTTCAAAATGATCGCGCTGTGCATCGGTCATGCAGTACTGCAAGCAGCTAGGGTTCATGGCGATCCCCTCCTGTGAGTTAGTAGCCAATTTTGCACGGCATCTTGCGAATCTAGGAACCTCATGCCGCCATCCTGAAGTGTCGCCGCATCTCACCGGTCCCGACGAATTGCGACAGTAGCCTATTCATGTCCGAATTGCAAAATCTCTGCCCGGACCGCATCCCATGTCTGTGAGACAGTTGCAACTAAATGGTCCATGCGATCCCAGACGAGATCATGCACGTACGTATGCCGGGAAGAGTGCCGGAAAGCGAGGTACTCGCTCAAACGCTGTCGGGAGTCTTCTGATATTACAGCCGGTCGCCTCTCCGTTCGGCGAGCAACCTGCTCTAGCAATTCGACATGCCAGCGCTCGCCTTTCGGTTGCTTCCCGTCAATATCCTTGGCGATGCGCTCGAAAATTCTCTCAAGGCCGGTATAGAAAGAACTGAGAACTGAAGACAGGGCCGCCAGACGCTCAAAGGATGGATCCACATCAGTTGGAGTTTGTATTAATGCAGAGGACTTGTCGAGCAGAGCATTGATTTGTTCAAGTTCGGCGACGATGAGTTGGCCGAGGGCCTCATCCCACATGTATGAGTTGGCCTTCCCGCTCGATAAATTCTGCAATCCGAGTTTCGCGGTCCAAATCTATCAAACCTACAGGATAGGCGAGTTCTTCCATTAACCGACCCAGCAGACGATAGAAGTGCTTGGTAGGACAGCCACGGATGCCTATATCCAAACCTGCCTGCGACCCATGTCTGCTAACGGCGTCCGAGCCAAGGATAAACACATCTCGGCATCCTTCCTCCTTGCAAATATCCACCGCCCGAATCACATCAGCGCGATACTCAGCGGGAATCGTTGGTTCATTAGGACCGCCCATCCTGTCGAAGTCGTCGGGAATTTTGATCTCTCCAGCCATGAAGCCCAAGATGAGTTTGGTAACACCATTGATATTGCCAATACCTGCCCCTATCATCTCCCAGCCTTGGAAGCTCCACATATCTACTCTCTCTTGTTTACCACATACCTTGTAGTCTCCACAATACAAATTATACCCCAGAAAATCTGGTGCTGGGAAAGACCATATCACTGTTGGAGCAAGCACATCGTCGTCCTGTGAACGGATAAATTTTATGCCACTGATGCGACTGATTATTGCAGCAGCTCTCTCTAAGTCCAGATCCATAACGGCTTTGGCTAGAAGGATAATTTTAGGTTCGATCTCATTCTTTTGCGCGGGATGCTGAATTTTGCGGAAGTGCTCCTTCTGCAAGGGGCCACTCTCCCTGAGCACTTGTCCCGACTCCTGGACCGCCAGATCGCAGTACTTCAGGAACTTTCTATCGCGCTCCTTGACCGCCCAAGACGCCATCTCCTCAACCAGCCTCAGGAGGCTACCAGAGGCCGAAAGCTCTACTGCCGTCTTTTCAAACCATTTGGTCTTAACTGTGCCCATTGGAATGAGAAGAAGTGGCTTCGTACCGTCTGTATAATTGGGGACGGGCTTGCCACGCATGTCCATCAACATGGCCTTGACCGACTCTGAGGGGGTCAGCAACGAAACCCTAGGCATAAAACACCTTAAATCAGGCTGCTCGCCCGTCGCGCTACCACGGATATCTACCAATTCGTCTTCGGTTACGGATCGAGGAGGTATCACCTTGTAAAAGAGCGACGTCTTTTTAATTTTGCTGCGAATGTACTTTCCCGCCGCTTGATTAAATTTTTCTTGGCCTTTTGGGCTCCGCAAGTCTTCAACCGTCAAACTTTTGAGAATCTCTTGGCCTTCCTGGAGTTCCAAATCTGTCATGTTGTTTCTCCTAACTAATGTAAATCCCCACATTTTTAGGCGGGTATCTCCGTTGTAGAAACACCCGCCTAATGTCGTTTTTTAGCGACGTTATGAAATGTAACAGGGACTCGAGGACTGTCAATCTAAAGTGCCTCAGCAAGCAAAGCCCAAACATTTAGCTGTCTGAACGCCCCTACCTCCCCCACTCCTCTTCCGGCACCTCCGAAAAATCCTGCGGCTCGTAGCCAATCGCCCTTTTGCCGTGTTCGAGGTCGTAGAGCGGCCAATTGCTACCCGATACCCCAAAGACGATTTCGAACTTCACGCCCGGATGAATCAGCGCCTGCTCAAAAACCCGCACGCAATCGCCGTGGCTGAGATGGTGCGGATGTTGAGGCTGATCGCGCTCGAGGTTGAAGTTGCCGATGCGCACGCAGACGAATTCCATGTCGTGCTGATGGGCAAAAGAGTGGGCCAGTGCCTCGCCGAAAATTTTGCTGACCGTGTAGATACCCACCGGCGTGGTCGTCATATCGACGGTGCGGTGGATCGTGCGCGGATAAAGGCTCAAGACCCCGGCGCGGCTGGCGTAGGCGACGCGCTTGACGCCATTTTGCCGCGCGGCCTCAAAAACATTGTGCGTACCGATGAAATTGCCCTGTAGCATGGTCTCCCACTCGTTGCCGCCGGGCAAGCCCCCAATGTGGGCAACCGCGTCCATGCCGCACGTAGCTTCTAACATAGAGTCGAAGTCCGCGAGATCGGAAACGACCGTATCGGCGAGGTCGGGCATGGGCACGCGGTCGTGACCGCGCACCTCGTGGCGATCCTCGAGACCGCGGGCTACAGTAGAGCCGACGCGGCCGGCTGCGCCCGTTACGAGTACGCGCATAGCACTTTCCCTTCTTTAAGCTCGGTGCAGAGTGATGATCGGGGCCTCGGGCGGGCAGCCAAAGCGGAAGGGCAGCCAGTGCCCAACGCCGGCCGTGGTGTAGAGCTGAGTGGAGCCCTTTTCGTAGCGCCCCCAGATATAGCGCTCGGGAAAAAACGGCTCAAAAAAGCTGCGCCCGGCCACGCCGAACTGGAAACCATGCGTGTGGCCAGCCAAAATCAAGTCGGTGTGGCCGAGCGGCGCGGCGTAATCGAGGGCTTGCGAGCGATGGCTCAGCAGCACGGTGAAGGCATCGCTCGGCGATGAGCGGACGGCCTGTTCCACCGAGTGGCGAAGTTGCGCGTAGGACGCCGGGCTGCGCAACCAGCGCGGATCGTCAACCCCGCCGAGGTAGAGCGTCGCCGCGCCCACCGGCACCGCCAACCCTTCGTCCACGAGCAAGGGAATCGCGGTCCGATCGAAGTGCCGACGAATGCCGCGGATGCCGCGCATGTACTCGTGGTTGCCCAAGCAGGCGTAAGTTCCAAACCGGGCCGGCACACTTTCGAGCAGGCGCAAAGTCGCCAAGTACTCCGGGTTGTGGTCGCATATATCGCCGGTAATCACAATCAGATCCGGGGCGGCTTGAGCCGCACGCACGAGCAGAGCTTCCAAGTCGGCGAGCCGGATGTACGGCCCGATGTGGATGTCGCTGAGATGGAGGATCTTCAAGCCCGCTAGCTCGGCGGGCAAGTCGGCATAGCGGAGCGGCACGGTCGGCATCCGCGTCCGCGAGTACGAGGTGTAGATGCCGTGGCTAACGCCCACCGCCCCAAGCGCGGGTACCACGGCAAGGCCGCGGCTGAGGAAGCGCCGCCGCTCAACCGAACTAGGCCCCTCCGTCTTGCGGTCGTAGCGCAAGACGCCCAAAACGACCGGCGTCAGCAGCAGAGCGGCAATGAAGAAGGCCCCGAGGTAAAGCGCGAGGGCCGAGAACAGGCTCGTGCCAACGGTCCACAGCCAAGGCACATCGCGGTAGCGGCTCAAGACGCAGAACGCCATGCCTAATAGCGTCAGGGGAAACTGCCAGTAGAATAGGCGGCGAAACCAAGCGACGCGCCACCAGTGCCGATGCACCCCAGCGACCAAGGCCAGCGTCGCAAAATAGAGCAGGACGTACACCACCGTGGCGAAGATGAGAAAGCGCGGGATGGCCGCCGCTAGGTCCCGCAATAGCGCCGCGTGGGAAATTAGCTCCATCACTCGCGCTCAGCACCCAAACGCCACCACAGGCAAAAAACCACCACAAGAGTCAGCAGCAACAAGATCCCAGCTTGCAACTGATAGGCTGGCGCAGACAGCGCACCGAGGCTCTTGACCTCCGAGAGCACCGAGACAAATCCCAATAGCACGTAGGCAAGGAGATTGTTCCGCAAGAGCAAGACGATGGCGGCTACGACGAAGCCAACGCTGGCGACAAACGCCGACAGTTCAAAGAGGAACTCGTCAAAGTGAACGGCATTGCCACCAGACATAATCAATCCCACCCCCAAGCCGGCCACGACTGCGTAGAGTCTCTTTTTTATCACGACGCGACTATAGTAAAGCGCCAAACCGGCGATAATCGGCAGGAAGATGGCGTTCGTTACGCCGTTAGACAGGGGACTCCAAAAGGGCAAATACGGGTCCAATCCAGCGGGCAACCCAAAGCCGAGGCTCGGATCGGAGGCGATGAATCGGCTCTCTACGTAACCACGCAAATGTTGCCACGCCTCTCTGGCGACGAGAATCAGCGCGACCCCGACGACCGCGTCGCGGAATTCGGGTACCCGCCGTGCGGCCCGCAGGCGCGCCGGCCAGTCTGGATAGAGGCTGGAGGCCAAGCCGAGCGCCGCGAGAATCACCAAGCCGACACCCAAGCTACCCAAGGCCATGCTGAGTATCTGGGTAATGGTAAAGATCGGCAGCGTGAGACGAGTGTCGTAGGCGCGTTCGACAACCGACAGGCCATTGAGAAATTCGAGTAGGAAGAAGGTCGCGGCGACCGCGGCGATTTTGACCAGCGGTGTCCAAGCCACGCCCTCGTTCCGCACCCGACGCACGAGCAGCCACAGGCCGTGGATCACCACCGCGGCAACCAAGACGATGAGCAGGCCGGAAAGGGCGGTTTTGAGCGTGGTGCTCTCTTGGCGCGTACGCCGCCAATCCTCGGGCACTTTGAGGAAGCGATAGATCGCAACCGGCTCGTCGCCGGCAATATTGACCCGCACTCGGTAGCGCAGTTCATCGACGTTGCGCGGATCGCCCTCGACCGCTTCAAAGACGAAGCGGTGATCGCGGCGGTTGGGCAGCTTTTCCGACGAGGATTCCTTGAGCTTCAATTGCTCAACAGCAAAGCCGTAGGCCCGCAGGTGATCGACAGCTATTGCTTGGGCGTGGGCCTCTTCGAGATCTGCGCCTTCGGCCTCTTCGGCCAACAGGTGATTTACGCTGTAGAGGGAGCCGTCTGCGGGATGAATGGCGACCTGATACTCCTCCTTTTCTCCGTAGCGGAAAAAGCGCGTAACCCACAAACTGGCCAAAAGATCTTCTCGGTATAGGCGATTGACTACGGCCACCGAGTCGCGCTCCAAGATGTACCGAATCGCCATGGCGTCTGGTTGGTTTTGATAGTAGGTAACCACCTCGTAGGCCGAAGCATCCGCGCCGGTCGCCTCTAGATGCTCAATGGCCTTGGCCTCGGCCTCGCCCCGAGTCAGGCGGACATCGACAAAATCGAGCGGCTTCTCGTAGTCGAGGGCGAAAAAGCCCAGCGAGACCACGACCACCACAGCGGCCCAACCCATCCGCCGCTTGGACAGCGGAGTATAGGCAAACGCGGGAGCCGGGGCGGCGGGCTGTTGCGCTGAAGGCTCGTCCGCCACCACTTCCGCGGCAGGTGCAGCACTTTTGTTGAGCAAGGGCGTTGGATCGGCGAAGCGGCGCTGCCGCAGGTAGAGGACGAGAGCCACCGCTAAGGGCAGGAGCATCAGGCCCGCCGACAAGGCCGCTGAAACGATGAAGTAGCTATTGGAAGAGCGAAAGAGAATTAGCGACGTGTACAGGGCGTCAATCGTGTAGTGCCATACGAGGGGGGCAAGGATGCCAAAGCGCAGGAAAATATAGCCGACGACAATACCGGCGATGCCCACCTCAATGCCGCGAATATAAAAGGGCTGCTGCGGGTAGTTGGCATGAGCAAATCCCCATATAAGACCCGCGATGACGACCGCAACCCAACGGAACTTGAGGTATTTGTGGAGGAAGGGAATCGAAAACGCCCGAGAGATGAACTCCTCGGAGACCGCGGGCATAAAGCCGATCAACAACACCATGATCCACGGGATATAGGTGTTGACCATCTCGCTATAGGGAATGTCCGCCGGACCCCAAGCGCCGAATTGCTCGGCGGTGATGTAAAAGAGTACTTGGTAGGCCAAGAAGGCCGGGGTCATGGCCAAGCCGAGAATGGTGCCGAGGAGAAAGCGCTTGGTGCGCAGGCCCGCTGGCGTAAACTGGCCCCCGATCTGGATTTGGTTCGCGCAGTAGCGTCGGTACAAAGGCTCAGCCGCCGCCGTGAGAAAGAAGATCAGGATGCCTTGGACGACCGCGGCGAACAGACTGTTGAGCAACTGGCGCGTCAGAAAAGACCCGTAGGTATCGGTCGTGTCGTAGCTAAACGAGGTCAGCGGGAGGTTGTTGAGTTCGGCCAAGAGCGTCAGCACCGCGGCAATAGCCCCGAAAATCGCCGCGGTCATCCAGCGGATGTCTCGGGCGCGGACCCCGCTAAAGAACGAAACCAGCATCGCCAGTATGGTCAGGAAAAGTAAGGTCGCGGCCACCAAACCCGTGGTCTCGTTGTGCGATCGCAATTTGGCGTAGTCGCGCTCCCAAGCCTCGGGGATTTTGAGATACTCGCCAAAGCCGCCGATCTGGTCGCCTTGCAAACGCACGTAGAAGCGATAGTAGGCCTCGCCAACGGCAAAACCGCGCAGTTTCCAGCTAAAGGTGTGGTCGATGCGGTTGGGTCGTTCCTGAGTCTGGACTTCTACGAATTCGAGCGCGGTGAGATCGCGGCCAAGCTCAGCGGTGAGAAAGACCTCGGCCAAACGGCGAGCTTCGGCTTCTTCCAAGCTCGCGCCGGGCGCTTCTTCCTCGATGAGATGGCTAAAACTGACAAGCTCGCCAGAAGTCGTAACCGTGGCTTGGAACTCCTCCTTTTCCAGTTCCCGCATCCAGCGGTTGCTCCAGCGCCACAACTGCACGGGATGGCCAATGACCTGCGTCGCCCCCTCGAGACCCAACTCGCGCTCGAGAAAGGTCTTGGTCTGGTCGTCGTAGCGGAAAATGGCACCGTGGCGGTAGTCGGCCAGATCAAAGCCGCGAGCCGCGATAAAATCGGCTGCTTGCACCTTGGCCTCGTCGCGGGTGACGCGGAAGTCAATGGAGGCTTCGGGAAAGGCCCGGTAGAAGTAGTGAACTCCAACGGCCAGACTAACGGCGGCAATGAGCACACAGCCGCCGATGAAGGCGAGGTCTTTTCTCGTTAGTCTTGTTTCCATCTGTCTAGGAAGGGTTTTAACTGCGTGGAGGGCGATTTCGTTCCGTTCAACATAGTAATAGGCTATGACTCAGACAAACCCCCCGCATTGACGCGCCCAGCGGCATTTTGCAGATTCGCGGCCTCAAACCCTTAACAGAGGAGCACCCGGTGGCAGCAAAAAAACAAGAGCATTTCCGCGTCGGTGTCATAGGCTACGGCGGCGCGTTCAATATGGGTCAGTTGCACCTGACCTCCATGGCCAAAAACGAGGGCGTAGAAGTGGCCGCTGTTTGCGAGCTAAACGCCGAGCGGCGTCAAGTAGCCGCAGAGGACTTTCCCGGCATCAAAACCTATGGCCGCGTCGGCACCATGCTGCGCAACGCAAACTTGGACTTGGTGACGATCATCACCCCGCACAACACGCACGCCAAGCTAGCAGTGCAGTGCCTCGACGCTGGAGTCCACGTGGTCTGCGAAAAACCCCTCGCCATCACCAGCGCCGAAGTCAAGCGCATGCAGGCGGCCGCCAAAAAAAACAAGGTCCTGATCTCGACGTTTCACAACCGGCGCTGGGACGGCGACTTTGTGGTCTTGCGCGATCTAATTCTCAGAGAGCAACTCATCGGCCGCGTCTTCCGCATCGAAACCGGATTTTACGGCTACGGCGAGCAAGGGACTTGGTGGCGCTCCAATCGCAAAATCTCTGGTGGGGCCATCTACGACTGGGGGGCGCATTTTACGGATTGGATTTTGAATATCGTCCCGGAAAAAATCATCTCGGTCAGCGGCTATCAAGTCAAAAATCCCGCGTGGAAAAAATACGACAACGAAGACCACTCCGAGTACACGCTGCGCTTCCAAAGCGGCTGCACCGTCACCCTGACCATGTCCAACTTGTCGATGAGTCCGCGGCCGCGCTGGCGAGTGCTGGGCACAGAGGGCGCGATCGAGGATGCGGGCGGCAAGTTCCTCGTCAAAGCCCTGATCAACGGCCGCCAGATGAGCACTGAGGTGCCCTTCGCCGAGTCCAATTGGGACGCGTACTACGAAAACATTTTCGCGCACTTGCGGGGCCGCGCCGACCTCGTCATTACCCCTGAATCCGCGGGCCGGGTCATCGGCGTCCTCGAAGCAGCCAACATTTCGGCCACACGCGGGTCGGTGCCCATCGCGCCAGCCTTTGTCTGAGCAAGACCTGCCCCGCCTCCGCCCAACGGCGCAACTGTCCGCGCTCTTGGGGATCGGCTGCCGCGCTGGCGTCACGGTCGTCGGCCTATCAGCCGTGCGCCGCGCCAAGAGGTTGGCCTTTGTCTTTGCCAGCAGCAAGCTCGCGCAGCGGACGTTGCGCGAGCTCGCTCACTTGGAGCGCGGCGGTACGCGCGTATTTCAAGTACAGCCAATGGCAGTGCTGACACAGGGCTTTGGCCGCGAGGACGCCCAAGTAATCGGCGTTTTGCGCGGCGATTTAGCTCGTGGATTGGCCGAGCACCTAGCGGAACAAAATCGGTAATTTGTCGGACGAATTGAGGGCCAGATGATCGACGATGGCGCCTAACCCATGTCTTGGGAAATTGAACGCAAGTACCTCGTCGTCGACCGCTCTTGCCTCGATCCGCTAGCGGGCGTCGCCTTTCGGCAGGGCTACATTCCCACCCAAGACGGCGTGGTCGTGCGCGTGCGGATCGAGGGCGAGCGAGCGGTGCTCACACTCAAGGGGGCGACTAGCGGCATCGCCCGCCGCGAGTACGAATGCGAAATCCCGCGCCAAGACGCCGAGGGCATCCTAGCCACCCTGTGCCAGCAGCCCCTCATCGAAAAGACGCGCTACACCTTGCCTTGGGCGGGCAAGGTCTGGACCATCGACGTATTTTCTGGCGAAAACGAGGGATTGGTGCTCGCCGAAGTCGAACTGAGCAGCCGGAACGAGGTGGTGGAAAAGCCGCCTTGGGCGGGCGTCGAAGTATCGGACGATCCGCGCTATTACAACGCCAATCTCGTGCATAATCCCTATTGCCAATGGCGGGATGGTTAGACTATCAGCGCACTTCTATTCCTCAAAAAGCATACTCAAGTCCAACGCCGGTGCCGAATGCGTTAGCGCACCAATCGACACAAAATCCACCCCAGCGGCTGCGGCCGCGCCCACGGTCGCCAAGGTATAACCACCAGTAGCCTCAATCTCAACCGCGGGATTGTCAGCGCGAATGAGTGCTACGGCCCGGTGCAGAGTCGGCGCGTCCATGTTGTCGAGTAGGATGCGGTCCGGGCCGCCGGCTAGGGCCTCTGCGACCTCCGCGAGATTTTCGGCTTCCACGTAAATCGGCGCGGTTTGGCCCCGTGCCGCGCCGATGGCAGCGCACACGCCACCCGCGGCTGCGGCGTGGTTTTCCTTGATTAGCACGGCGTCGTACAGTCCCATGCGGTGATTGACGCCGCCGCCCAAGCGCACCGCCCATTTCTGCAAGTGCCGCCAGCCCGGCGTGGTTTTGCGCGTGTCAGTGATGCGCGTAGCCGTGCCGCTTAGCACCTCCACATAGCGGCGAGTCAGCGTGGCCACGCCCGAAAGCTGTTGCAGGAAATTGAGCGCGGTGCGCTCCCCGGCCAACAGCGTCCGCGCACGGCCCTGTAAGCGGACGAGGGTCTGGCCTGCGGCGACCGCGTCTCCATCGGCCACCTCAGCGCACGCGACAATGCTCGGGTCGAGACGCGCGAAAACCGCACGAGCGACCTCAGTGCCAGCAACGACGCCGGCTTGGCGAGCAATAATGCGCGCCCGAGCTTTGGCATCGCACGCCACAGTCCAAGCAGCGGTTAGATCGGCTTCTGCATCTACAGCACCCAGATCTTCCTGCAAGGCTAGGTCAATGAGTTGGTCATACGCGGCAAGGGGCAGTGGAGCGGAGCGATCGGTAGCCATTTTTTATTCCGAAAAAAGTTGCTGATTTACACTACACGACAAATGTACGCAAACTCCAATCGCGCCGCTGACATTAGACAGAAAATGCCCGGCGATCTATGTTTTTTGGTATGGCCACGCTCGTCCACGTCACGCACGAAGCCGTGCAGCAAGCCGGTGGCATTGGCACGGTCCTGCGCGGCCTAATAACCGCCCACAGCTACCAGCGCTATTGCCAGCGCACCATCCTGCTCGGCCCCTTAACCGACCCGGCCAGTACCCAACCGCTCGGCCCAGATGGCGAGATACTCTACGACACCAGCCGCAGCATCCGCACCGCCGACGTCGCCGACCGGCTCAGCGCGGTCGAGCGGGAGTTTGGCGTGCGACTGGTCTATGGCCGACGCTTGCTGAGCCAAGACGGACGCCGCGCCGCGCCCGAGGTTCTGCTCGTGGATGTGAGCCACCCGCCCGAGCGGTTAAACGAATTCAAACGCGACCTATTCCTCCAGTTTGGCCTCGAATCGCACCGCTACGAACACCACTGGGAATACGAGCAATATCTGCGCCTAGCCGAGCCGGGTTTCGCGGCCGTGCGCTCCCTAGTCGGAGACGCGCCCTTCTTGCTGTTGGCCCATGAATTCATGGGGTTGGGAACGGCCTTCAGAGCCATGCTGAGCAATGCGGCGTGCAAAACCCTATTCTACGCGCACGAAGTGGCCACCGTGCGGCCCTTAGTCGAAGAGCGACCCGGACGCGACATTGCCTTTTACAATGCCCTGCGCCAAGCGCGCACAAACGACCAGTACCTAGACGACCTATTCGGGCCGCAAGACGGCTATTTCAAACACGCGCTCGTCAGCCAAGCCTGGCGTCTCGACGCAATCCTCGCTGTCGGCGATTGGGTCGTGGAGGAGTTGCGCTTTCTCGGGCCGGAATTCGCCGCTTGCCCCATCGACCTCGTGTATAACGGAGTCCCGGCCGCCGAGTTGTCCGCCGCCGAGCGCGAGGAAGCGCGGGAAAAAGTCCAAGCCAGCGGAGCCGCGCTCTTGGGTTGGACCCCAGACCTGATCTTCACGCACGTCGCCCGCCTCGTCGAGAGCAAGGGTTTGTGGCGCGATTTGCTGGTGCTCGAACACCTCGATCACCACCTATGGGAACGCGGCCAACGGGCGCTGCTTATCGCGTTGGCGACCGAAACGGGCCGCCGCGATCCTGAGGATGTCCAGCGCATGGCCGCGTACGGTTGGCCGCTGGTCCACCGCGAAGGGGGGAGCGACCTCAGCAGCGGCGAGCTAAAATTCGACCTTTTAGTCCGCGCCTTTAACGCGCGTACGCGCGCCATCAAAGCACTTTTCGTCAATCAATTCGGCTGGGATCAACAAAGCTGCGCGTTCCTGCCAGCCAACGCCGAGTTCGCCGATTTGCGCCGCGGTAGCGACGTGGAGTTCGGGCAGTCGATTTACGAGCCTTTCGGCATTTCCCAAGTCGAGTGCTTGAGCGCTGGCACCATCAGCGTGGTCAGCGATGTGTGCGGCTGCCGCGGCTTTGTGCGCCAAGCAGCCGGCGAGGCCGGGTTGGACGGCTTTATCGAGGGTGCCTACACCCAACTCGACGCAGCCGACCACGCCGACCAACCCATAGGCGAGCGCGAACGCACACAGGCCGAAGCATTGCAAAGTCAGGCGGTGGCCAGCGCCTTGGCCCGCCAGTTATCCGCCGGCGAGACCGGCCGCAAAAAACGGCTGGCCGAAGGCTACGCCGCCGCGCAAAAAATGAGTTGGGAGCGCGTGGCCGCAGATAGGCTGTTGCCCGTTTTGCGGCGGCTGGAGCAGGGGCTGATGCTCGCACTCGCAATCTCGCTTGGCGGCTGTGTGCCTTTTATCGGCGAGCCGGACCAAAGCCTTCAACTAGCGCGGGCGGTCCAACACCTCGTAGAAATCGTCGAGGCCCGGGAAGGGGAGATCGACTGGCTCGGCTTGCGCGACCCCGCTGGCGTACAGACCGAAGAAACCAAGGTGCTCGACAACTACGTGCTGTCCGCGCTGATGCGAGCCGAGGTCGCGGTGGGATTGGTCGATACGACCGGGCGGCGCTGGCGCGACGAGGAATTAGTGGGCCTAAAGCAAGGGGGGAGTGCCGCGCTCGCGTTGGGCGGGCGGCTCGAAGCAGACGCCCCGTGGATGTACGTGCGGATGTTTTTAGTCGAGCGAGAAAGCGGCCAGCTCGTGGCGACTCGTACCACGCACATCTTGGCGCGAGACGTGCGCCGAGATCAGCTTGAAACCAGAGCGAGCGATGGGCCCATTGAAGTGGAGCTGCACCTGATTGCCAAACGCGAAGAAGGCGGCGTCGCCCAAGTCGTCGAACTAACCGAAGGCGCACAGTTGCAGCGAGGCGACCAGCTACAACTGCGCTTCAAGCTAAGCCGCGACGCCGAGGTCCACGCCTTTCTGTGCAGTTCTACCGGGGCGCGCGAGACCTTGTTTGACGAACAATTCGTCTATTCGGGGATCGTCCAATACGCCCCCGGCGAGAACGAGTGGATCACCTTCAACGAGCTCGATCAAGTCTATACCCTGTACTTCCTCACTGGGCCGCGGCTATTGGCCGAGAATGCCGAGCCGTTCTACGAGCAATTCGCCACGCTGGTCCGCGACAGCCAGATCAACCGCTTCGCCGGGCTAGCACAGCTCGACAAGGCCCTGATCGAATTTCTCCAGCGCCCCAAACCCATCGAAGTGTTGCGCGGCGACGAGGCCATTTCCCTAGGCCAGCCAGAAACCATCGTGTACGACGACGGCAACACCCTGTCGAGCCAAGCGGAAATCCTCACCGGCACCCCGGTGCTGGTACGCGCCCTGAGTTTTTCCGTCCCCTAGGGCGGCCCCTACAGCACCGCGGCCACTGAGGCACAGAAGTAATCGAGGTTGTCCTCGGTCAAGCCAGCGACGTTGACGCGCCCTCCCGCTACAATATAGATCGCGTACTGTTCCCGCAGCACCTCGACCTGCTCGGCATTCAAGCCCGAAAAAGAGAACATCCCCCGCTGTCGCTCGATAAACGAAAAGTCGCGCTCCACGCCTTGCTCCCTGAGCCGTGCGACGAGCCGTTGGCGCACGCGATTGATCCGCTCGCGCATCTGCGCTAACTCGCCCTCCCATTGGCGGCGCAGCACCGCATCGCCGAGGATTTCGCAGACCATGGCCGCACCGTGGGCCGGGGGATTGGAGTAACTAGTCCGGGCGGCGATTTTGAGGTGGCTCAAGGCCCTTTCTGCGGCATCGGCGTCCGCGGCGATCAAAGTCAGGGCACCGACGCGCTCGTTGTACAGGCCGAAATTTTTGGAAAAGGAACTGGCCACGAGTAGCTCGCCGCCCGCGTCGCAGATCGTCCGCAGGCCCGTCGCATCCTCTTGCAACCCATCGCCGAACCCCTGATAGGCAAAATCGACTAGAGGCAACAGGCCGCGCTCGACGACGACCTCAGCGATCTGCCGCCAAGTATCCGGGGTGGGGTCGCAGCCGGTGGGATTGTGGCAACAGCCGTGCAGCAGCAGCACGTGGCCGGCAGGGATTTGCGCGAGTGCGGCGAGCAAGGCATCGGCGTCAATGCTGTTGGTGCCGCCATCGAAATAGGGGTAGGTCTCGACCTGTAGGCCAGCCGCGGCAAAGATCTTGGGGTGATTGGCCCAAGTCGGCTCGCTCATCCACACGGGCCGGTCGCCCAAGTGCTGGGCGAGAAAATCACCGGCTAGACGCAAGGCTCCGGTGCCGCCGGGGCTTTGCACAGTGATGGCGCGTCCGGCCGCCTCGTGCCCGACGCCCAAAATTAGCTCCCGCACGGCCACGCCGTATTCCGCGCTGCCCTCAATGCTCAAATAGCTCTTGGTCTTTTCCGCGGCCAACACGCGCTCTTGCGCCGTTTGCACCGCAGCCAAAACCGGCGTCTGGCCGCTCGCATCCTGATAGACGCCAACACTCAGGTTGATTTTGTTTGGATTCGCGTCGCTCTTAAACGCCGCGCTCAATCCCATAATAGGGTCGGCCGGCGCCATTGCTAATTGCTGAAACATAATCTTCCTTTTCTTAGAGGTTTTGAGTGAAAATCCCAATTCAACGGCGGCGATAGGTTGCAAAGATCAGTGCGCCTTCGCTGCGCTGATTCGCCAGCTTCCATTCGCCTTCGTCCCACGCCGGAAAATACGCATCCCCTTCTACGGCGATGGGCAGGTGCGTCAGCATCATTTCGTCGGCCAACGACAGGGCCTGAGCATAGACTTGAGCCCCCCCCGAGCACGAAGAGCTTTTCGCGGCCACAGACGCGAGCTTGCTGTA
Organism: Candidatus Latescibacterota bacterium; assembly: GCA_965116045.1. GTDB lineage: Bacteria > Latescibacterota > UBA2968 > UBA8231 > UBA8231. Next base: position 2,385,969 of record OZ220478.1, read on the forward strand.
AGACCTCGGCCAAACTCGCGCAGACCACCACGCCCGCAGCCACCGCATAGGCCGGATTGCGAGTGAGCACGAAATTCAAACGGCCGGGCAAGGGGCGCGTTTGAAAAGTCTCGTAGGTCTTGCGACCCGCCACGACCGCGTGGCCCCGCGTGACGCGGCGGAAGTGCTACATGGGGGTAGAGGATTAATGGCATGGCTAATCAAACAACCGTCAAACAAATAAGTAGTTTATTGTCAATAAGTTATATACAAAATAGTCCAGATACTAGCCTGATAATCAAACAATCGTCAAATAAGGCTAATCAAACAACCGTCAAACAAATAAATAACTTATTATCAATAGTTTATATACAAAAAAATCCAGATACTAGCCTGCCAATCAAACAACCGTTAAACAAAGTCCCTAGTCTGTCCCTCTATCAATAAACTCCGAAGTGTCAGGCGAGAGAGATTTCATCAACCAACCTCTGGCCCTGACCTTGCCCAGAAGGGTAAATAACGGCGTATCCGCGAACCGACTTCAGGATTTTCTACTAAGATGCGACCTGCCTCTACAGCCTCATTGAGAAGCCGTGAAGCTATCGAGGCATTTTCTTTTGCAATTCCGAATCGCTTGCGAAGCGAAGCGTTAGTCATTGGCTCGTGAGACACATATTGTAAACATGCGTGCAGGTAGCAGGAGCGTATCTGGTCTTCCTTGCTCATCTTGGCTAAGGGTTTGTGTGCAAACAAGACCGTTCGCGTGAATCCGGGCGGGACCTCAAACAACGGTGCCGGCAGTTGGAAAAACTCGACTTGGAAAACCACCTTGTCGATTCCACTACCCCGTTCTTCGCAGATGCCAAAGCGGCGCATATGCGAGGCAAGTGTTTCGTTGCGCGATTGGGGCGGCGTATCTAAGAAGCGTTGAGTGTCCACTAAAGGTTCACCGGGGTTGGTGATCTCAATTCGGCCTTCAAATATCTCCACCATCGGCCCGGCACCAGGAACAGAGAAATCCTGATGGATGAGCGCGTTAGCCACCAACTCGCGTACCGCAGGTTCGGGGAACATAGGCATCGACTTGCGCAAAGCCTCTCCGATCACCTCGTTAGCCGGAAGCAACCCATTGATGTACGAGAGCAACCCCTCAAAGCTACAGGCGTAACCCTTAGTGCCTTCCTGTTCCTTTAGTGTTTCAGTGCGCCCCGTCCCCGGGTACTGGATCACTCGCACTGCTTTCCTCCGTAGCTCTGGGAAGTAGTCGAGTCTTTTAGCAAACAATATCGCACCTAAATTAGTGATGTTGAAATCACCTGCCGCACATGGTGTGAGTAACTGATCTTGCTGTAGCGCGTCGAGGATAGCAGTACGGCCGTCCGGGAGCGGCATTTCGAGGAGATTAAAGTACGCGGGATAGTCGAGTTGAAGCAGTACCTCTTCACCGCTCATCCGATCGGCGGCAATACCTTCTTCAAAGCGCACCCGATCGAACGTACGCCATAGTGCCCGTTCCCTTTCGGGATAGTCCCTGAGCTTCCTCGTAGTGCTACCCACGCGGATATACTCAACTCCCTGAAACGCAACCGGCTGCCGCCCCTGGTCAATCTCCAGCAGAACAACGCGCTGATCGCCGACCATGATTTCGCTAAAGCAAAAGTTGATGCGAGGGTTCAAAAGGCGCAGCAACCACGTTTCAAGCAGTTCATTGCCCTTTCTCATGGTCGCCGGCGAAAAATCCGTGCCGATGATCGCATGAGTTGCGTCCTCAACGCCCCATAGCATGTACGCGTGGACCTTGCCGAGCAGTGCCGCTGTGTTGGCCAAAGCAGAAATGTATTTCCCGATGGCCTGTGGGTCGTAGTTATTGACTTTGAATTCGACCCATTCGGTCTCTTGCGGGAGCTTGCACAGTTCATACACAAGGCAACGCAAGTCGTCTTGGTTAGGGCTAGTGCTCATGGTCTCATGTCCTTTTCCGTCAGCCAGCGATCTACTCCGCGATACGAACAGGCATCCTCAACGGCGGCGATAGGTTGCAAAGATCAGTGCGCCTTCGCTGCGCTGATTCGCCAGCTTCCATTCGCCTTCGTCCCACGCCGGAAAATACGCATCCCCTTCTACGGCGATGGGCAGGTGCGTCAGCATCATTTCGTCGGCCAACGACAGGGCCTGCACATAGACTTGAGCCCCCCCGAGCACGAAGAGCTTTTCGCGGCCACAGGCGCGGGCCTGCTGTAAGACCTCGGCCAAACTCGCGCAGACCACCACGCCCGCAGCCACCGCATAGGCCGGATTGCGAGTGAGCACGAAATTCAAACGGCCGGGCAAGGGGCGCGTTTGAAAAGTCTCGTACGTCTTGCGACCCGCCACGACCGCGTGGCCCCGTGTGACGCGGCGGAAGTGCTGCATGTCGGCCGGGTAGTGCCACGGGATAGCATTGTCGCGGCCAATGACCCTGTTTTTGCTCAGGGCGGCGATGATAATGGTCTTCATGCGGACGAATCGGACGGGTGAAAGAAAGAGCGGACGACCGGATGCTCCGCGCACTGGGCCGCGGCTACTGTGCCGGTAAATGCCACGCGACCTTGATCCAGCATGATGAGGCGGCCATCGAGCCGCTCGATGCTGAGCAACTCGTGAGTGACAATGGCAATCGTGATGCCCAACTCGCGGTTGAGCGTGAGCAGCAGCGCGTCAATCTCGGCCGCGGTGACCGGATCGAGGCCCGCGCCCGGCTCGTCGCAGAAGAGAATCTCCGGGTCCATGACCATGGCCCGCGCCAGAGCAGCGCGCTTGCGCATCCCGCCCGACAGCTCGCCGGGGTAGCGGTCGCAAGCATGCCCTAAACCCACCGAGGCGAGGCGAGTGCGCGCGATCTCCCCAATCAGAGTCGGCTCTAAGTCCGCGTGCATTTCCAAGGGCAGGGCGACGTTTTGCTCAACCGTCAACGAGTTGAGCAGTGCGCCGTATTGGAACATCACGCCCAGCCGCTTGCGCAGAGCCGCCAGTTCCTCTTCACCGAGAGCCGTCGCGTCCTCGCCGAGGATTTCGACGCGGCCCAAGGTGGGTTGCACCAAGCCAATGATCGCCTTGAGCAACGTGCTCTTGCCGCAACCGCTGCCGCCGAGCACGACGGCGATTTCTCCCTCTTCTACATGCGCGTCAATGCCGCGTAGCACGACCGTCTCGCCATAGGACACGCAGAGATTTTGGATGTCGATAACGCGAGTCACCATTTGAGATAGAAGACAATGCCCCAGAAGGCGTCGAGGACAATGATGCCAAAAAGCGACGACACGACCGCGGAAGTCGTCGCTCGGCCAACGCCCTCGGCTCCACCGCTGAAATCGAGGCCGTGATGCACCGAGATGATCGTAATAAGCCACGCAAAGGACGCGCTTTTGACCAGTCCAGTGAGCAGATCCTTGAGGAAGAGCGACGAGAAGACTTGGTTGAGAAACACACTAACCGGGATGTCCAGCGACACCAAGCCGACGAAGGTGCCGCCGAGGATGCCAGCGAAATTGGCCATGATGGTCAAGAGCGGCATGCAGACGACCATAGCCCACAGCTTGGGCACCACCACAAAGCGCAGCGGGTCAATCCCCATAGTCTGCAAGGCGTCCAATTCCTCGGTGAACTTCATGGTGGCGATCTCCGCGGCAATAGCCGACCCGGAGCGGCCAGACACCATGATCGCGGTCATCAGCGGCCCCAACTCGCGCGTCAGGCCAATGCCCAGCAGATTGGCGACGAAAATATCGGCCCCGAACTGGCGGAGTTGGGCCGCAGACTGAAGGGCCGAGACCGCACCGACGAGAAAGAGAATCAGCCCGACAATCGGCAACGCCTGCGCCCCAATCGCGGACGCTTGTTCGCCAAAGCTGCCCCGGCGAATCTGCTCGCGGCGGAACAAGGCACTCACAGAAAAAACGCTCAGGTCGGCCATCAGGTAGAGAAAACCAGCGACGCGGACGCCCCAAGCGCGGACCCAAGCACCAAGGCGTTCGAGAGCGGCGCGACGCAGCACCGGCGGCACTGGCACCGGCGCGGGCGTGGCAAAGTCGAAAAAGGGCTGTAAGTGAGTGGGCAGCCCATCGAGGCGGAGCTCCTTGTCCAAGGAACGAGCGCGATCGGGCAAGCCGCGTAGGAAGACGGCCCCAGCGGTGTCGAGGTGTTCGACTTGGCGCAAGTCGGCGCGGAGCGCGGAGCGCGGGTGTTCGGCAATGAGACTGCGCACTTGAGGAGCGAGCGCACCGATGGTATGCACCGAAAGTACGCCGCCGAGCGCGATCCCCGAGTCGTCGCTCTGCACCCAAGTCATAGCAAATAGTTGAGGCGCAGCAGAACCTGTTGTCTAGATTGCAGCCGCTGGACCGGCGGCTTGCGCTCGAAGTCGAAGACGACGACCACGTTGGCGAAGCGGCTAAGCGGGAAGCGCAAGCGGTTTTCCCAAGTAAATTCCCAAGCCTTGGTATCCGTCTCCGGGATGATGATGTCAAACTCCGAGTCCAAGCTGGGCAAGCGCGAAAAACGCGAGCGCAGGAGCAACACGGCCTCCAAACCAACGGTAGCCGTGTCGTACAACTTGCGGGCGTTGGTGCGAAAAGCGTCTAGGTCATAAGTATCGGTAACGTAGCGTTGACGCGCCCCAAAACCAACGCGCATGTCGAGGTTGAGGGGAAAGCTGCTGATGACCTGAGAGTTGATGCCGATGCCCTCGCGCAACTCGAGGGGGCTGAAGGGCGGAGAAAGCGTAAATTCGCTAACGCCTGTCTTGAGATCGCCTTGGTCGCCATCATAGACCATAAGGTTGCGCGGTCGATCAAAATGGTCTTCTGTGGCGAATAGCTTGGTGTTGAACACCCCGCGCAAATACGGGCCGATTCGCTTGGAAAGCCGGTAGATATACGTAGCGCGGACCTCAAACTCATCAATGGATTTGCGAAAGTCGTTGCCCCCCTCGCGGGTAAAACCCTCTTCAAAGTCCAGCCGCAGATTGGCGTAGTGGCGGTCTGTGTTATAGACGCTGCTGCCGATGATCTCAGCGGAGAGCGAGAGGACCGAGCGATCGGCACCAGTAGTGTTCTGCGAGGTAGAAAGCCGCGGCGAGCCGCTTAGCTGGAAGGAGGTCTTCCAGCCCGAATCGGCTACTTGAGTGAAAAGGCCGTGCTGAGCCGGGGGGTAGAAGCCGATGAAGGTATTGTCGCTAGTATCCACTACTAGGTTGCGCTGAACCAACTCTCCCGGCTCTAAGCGAACGCTAAATTTGCGGGTGGTTGATATGTTGTCGCCGACTCGCACTACGGAGTAAACACCCGGCGGCAGGAGCCAAGTTTTGACCGCCTCGCCTCGCTCCTCCTCGAGGCCGAAACCGAGGCCGTAGTTTTCCTGTGAGGACTCCCGATATAGTTCATAGGATTCGTTGATCGACGCGCGATTCTCGGACATGACGTTGATGACTAGTCCGGCCCAGAAGGGCTTTACCAAGGTCGTCATGCCCTCGCGGACCGGCACGGTGCGGCTCATCATCTGGAGGTCCGTGCCCGAACCGACCAGCAATTTGTAGCTACCGGGCGAGAGCAACACGCCCGTGCCGGGCGAGGCTTCGCGGATGGGTCTGTTGCCCTGTAAGACGAGAAAGCTCGGCTCGTTGAGGGAGCCGGTCATCGTCGGCACGAACAGAAAGCCCTTGCCCTTGGGAATCAGCGTTGGATCCTGTTCGAGTTGGCCGCGCTCGGGTGGGGCGATCCAAGTGTAGCTGTCGCCCAAAGCTGGGCCATTGAGCAACGGCAAGGCGATCAGGATGTAGAGCAGCTTGTCCATACCAAATCCTATGGGGCCAGCTTTCCCGGTATGAGTTCGTAGTAATCGGCTTCTGTTTGCAACACCGTATCTCGGGCCGCTGGTGCAGTTTCCCCGTCGGACGCGGTGGGGGCGGGCCGCTGCTTGTTGCTGAACTTGAAGTCGATCTCCCCGATCGCCTTTTGCATCCGCTGGCCCAAAATTCCGCTCAACGCGACCACCGTGTGGACCATGGCCGGGGAGAACACTTGTTTCTCATCGTCGAAATCGTCCTGCCATATCACCTTGCCGTCCTCCTGCCTGACCAGTTCCATCGTCATAACGAGATGGGCTGCCCACAGGTCGCCGCTGTCGAAGCACTCAATGGCTTTGACCGAGCCGCTGAGTACGTAATCCGGGCGGTGCTCAAAAAAATCGCGATCCCCGCCGACATAGGTAAACAGGTCGGCTTGGCGCAAGTACTGCTTGACCACATCGGTGATCATATCGCTAGGGCGTTCCATCCAGTGGTGGAGGTTGTCGCGCTGCAACTCGTACTGATCGCGGCGGCGGATGATGTTGGTGCGGTCATACGCTCGCGACACCTCAAAGCCCTTGACCTGCAAGCGGAAAGGATACGGGCGCTCGGAATCTTCCACGACACCGCGCAACGGTTCGATAGGCAACTTAAAGTAGCGCCGTTGCAGCAGCTTAGTGTCCCCGCCTAGCAACTGAGCGCAGCCGGATAGCAACACGGCGAACGCGAGGGCCTGAGCGCAGCGGCGCAATCGGCTATTGGGTCCCACCACTGCGACCTCGGATCAGTACCGCGGGATTCTCGCGGACTAGTTCGGTGGCTTCGCGGATATTCTGCAAAGTTTCCTCCAGTTCCTGCATGGCGCGCAGGAGATTCTGCCGGCTGGCCCCCACGGTCTGGTCAATGCCCACAAAGGTCTGATCGATATGGCTTATCACGGTGTCCATTCGCGCGACGAGCAGGGGAACCGGACCGTCCAGTTGCTGGCGCAATTTGTTCATCGTCACTTGCAGGTCGTCAACCGTCTGTTGCAGTTTCGCGCCCGTGAGCAAAGCGTGCAGGGAATCGGTCGTCGTCGCCACCGTCGCGCTGGCTTGAGCCAACGAGCGACTAGCCACCACCATATTGGCTGCGGTCTCGTCGAATGCAGCGCGATTGTCTTCGAGCAGCGCGTTGGCCGTAGCCAGCAGTTTGCCCGCATTGCTCAGCAGTTCATTGAAGGCGCGCTGATTGTCGCTGCTGAGCAGTGCGTTTAGGTTGTCGATGGTTTGTTCAACCTTGGCACTGAGCACCTCGGCGCGTTCCTGCATACTGCCAAAAAAGGTCTCGTCCGCGACAATGGTGGCCCCTCGGGGGGATACTGGGGCGTCGTCGCTGCCGCCGAAAAGCTCAATGTACTTTAGGCCGGTAAGCCCCAGCGAGGCCATTCTCGCCTGCGTGTCGGTGCGGATGGCATTTTTGGCCAGCCGCCGCTCGACCGAAATCTCGATTACTACAGTAGCGATATTATCCTGCGCGATCGCAATGTTCTCAACGCGGCCAATGCTAAAGCCCAAGTACTTGACGTCTGCGCCTTTGTTGAGGCCGCTGACCGGCGAGTTGGACTCAATGTAGTAGATATCGCGCTGACGCAGGAGATGACTGCCGGCGACGACGATGAAGAAGAGCGCTAGGACGGCGAGCGAAACCAAAAAGAAGATGCCGAGGCGTATTTGCTGTGCTCGGGTAGCCATGTGGAATAAGTCGTGATTGAAGTCCGCCCTTTAGGGCAATATCAACAACGCACCCCCTGCGAGCAAGAACTCGGCACCACCACCCGCAAAGCGGCCGGGCTAATTTCCAGCGCGAGCGGCGTCTGGTCTAGATAGTCGCCGTCTGCATAGACGCGGTGCGGCGCGGACGTGTGCAGCACTAGGCGGGCCGTGCGTTCGACGCGTACGGCTGGATGGCGGACGTGTGCTCGCCAAAGGAGGCGAGTCATCAGCGACAGGATCGCCCGCCGCGGCACCGCATCGACGACGACCACGTCAAAGAGGCCATCGCCGAGGTCGGCATCTGGGGCAACGCACAAATTGCCGCCATAATTCCGCGCATTGGCGGTAGATACTTGCAGCACTTCTTGCTCAATCTCCCCGAAATCGCCGCCGAGCCGGACCCGGACCGGCCGGTAGCGAGTCAGGTGCCGCAATGCGGCCAAGATATAGCGAATCCGCCCAGCCAGCGGCCCTTGGGCGTTCTCCATGCGGCGATTGACTTCGGCGTCAAAGCCAAAGGCCGCGATTGTGGCGAAGAAACGGTCGCCAGCCCGCCCCAAGTCTATGACGCGCACCTCGCCGCAAAGCAGGTTGTCGATGGCCGCTTCCACGCGCAGCGGCACGGCGAGGGCGCGGGCCAAATCGTTGCACGTGCCGCCGGGCAGCAACCCCAAGTCCGTGCGCGAGCCAGCGAGGGGCGCGAGCGTCTCGCTGATGGTGCCATCGCCGCCGCAAACCACCAGCCGCTCGGCCCCCTCGGCCACGGCCTGCTGCGCCAACTCGGTTGCGTGGCCCTTGGTCCGCGTGTAGCGCAACTCAACCGCTTGGTCGGCCGCTTGTATAGCCAAGGCGGCTCGTTCAGCAGCGCGGCCGGCGCGGCCGTTGCCCGCAGTTGGATTGGCTATCAAGACCCAGTGTTTGGCCATAGCTTGGGTTGTCCCTTAAACGGCCCGGTGCGTAGATTAACCGTGCTTAAAAATAACATCAAAACATGGCCAAGCGAAAACGAGACGTCGAGTGGACCGACCAGCGCCGCGAACTGGCAAAACAGGTCGAACACCCCTATATCACCAAGCAAGGGCTAGACCGAAATCGGCGCGACAGCAAGGGCCGCAAGCCTAGGCGGCCAAAGCAGTAAGCCTCCTTGTGGCAGGGCATCCCGCCTTCTATATTACAATTTTTGCGCCCGGTCCTGACGAGAAGCTCGCTACGCGGGATGGGGCTTTTGTCCGTTTCCGCTATGATCAGAGAATTCTATCAGGACCGCACCGTGTTGCTAACCGGCGGCACCGGGTTTTACGGGCAGGGGCTGACGGCCAAGATCCTGCGATACTTGCCCGGTGTGCGGCGCTTGTACCTCGTGTTGCGGCCCGGGCGGGGTCCGGGCGGGACCACGCTGCCGGTAGCGGAGCGGCTGGACGAGCTTTTCAAACTAGTCGTCTTCGACCGCTTTCGCCGCGAAGAACCAGTCGCTTTTGCCGCCGCGCGCCAGAAGGTCCGCGCCCTTGCCTGCGACATGCAGCAGCCGGGCCTCGGGCTAGACGAAGCATCCCGCGACGAGCTCCTCGCGGAAGTTGACCTCATCATCGGCAACGCGGCCAGCGTCACCTTTGACGAACCCCTCGACTCGGCGATCCAATTCAACACCTTGGCCCCCCAAGAGCTTTTGCGCCTAGCCCGCGAAGGCCGCAAAAAGCCCGTCTTGGTCCACGTCTCAACCGCGTATGTCAACGGTCGTCTCACCGGCGCAGTCCCCGAGCGAACCCTGCCGAGCGACCGCACGATTCAGCACCTAATCGACGGCATCACGCCCGCCCAACCCTTCGTCCCCGAAGAAGAAATCGCCCAAGCGCAAGCCCGCTGCCGTGCAATCCGCGCCCAAGCGCAAAGCACCGAACAACAGCGAGCATTCCGCCGAGAGATCGTCGGGCAAAGCCACCGCCGCCAGCTTTCGGACAGCCGTTTGCAAAAGCTGATTGACGACCGCTGTCGCCGCTGGATTGAGCGCGCGCTAGTCGAGGAGGGAATGCGCCGAGCGCGGCAGCACGGCTGGAATGACGTGTACACTTTTACCAAGGCCATGGGCGAACAGTTGCTCGTCAAGCACCGCGGCCAAGTGCCGCTGGCCATCGTGCGGCCCAGCGTCACCGAAGGCGCACTCGAAGACCCGCATCCAGGCTGGATCCACGGGCTCAAAGTAACCGATCCGCTGGTGGTGGCCTACGGGCGGGGGATCGTCCCGGACTTCCCGGCCGCTGTCGGCGCACCCATGGACTTGGTGCCCGTGGACATTGTCGTCAATACCGTATTGGCCGCAGCGACCCAAGCCACGGCCTCCACCGTGGAGGTCTTCCACGCGGCGACCAGCGAAGAAAACCCGCTGCCCAACACCCGGATGCTCAAGTACATCAAGGCCTACTTTGAGGAGCACCCGCTCCTCAACAAGGACGGCTCGCGCCCCGAGCTAGTGGATTGGACCTTCCCGACAGTGGCCCGCTTCCAGCGCGTCTTCAACTGGAAGTACCTCTATCCTCTCGAAATAAAGCAAAAGCTCTGCGAATGCCTGCCCGAGCGCTGGGCACCGGCCCAGAAGAAGCGCCGCTTGGCCGCGCTCAAGACGCGCCTCAAGCGCGTCCAGTACTTCACCGACCTGTTCAGCCCATACACGACCCTCGACTGCCGCTATGAAGCCAAGCGCATGTTGGCTCTCTACGAGTCGCTGCCTCCCGAAGAGCAGCGGATCTTCAACATGGACGTGCGGCGAATCGACTGGCACCAATACTATCAAAAGACCCATCTGCCTGGCCTCCGCCGCCACGAGTTGGGTGGAGCCGCCGACCAAGAGCCGTTGAGCGCGGCACCGAGCGAAGTGGGGGGCGAAGAACAGCGCTGGCGCATCGAGGAAAGCATCCGCACCATCCCGGACCTGTTGCGCTGGGCCGGCGGCCGCTACGCCGCCAGAACGGCCTTGCAAATCGAATGCCAATCCGGCTGGGTGCGGATTAGCTACGCCGAGCTACTCACCCGCGCCGAGCGCATGGCGTGCCGTTGGCGCACACAGGGCCTGTCGGCTGGTGCGCGGGTCCTGCTGTGCGGGGCCAACGGGCCAGAGTGGGTCGTCGCCTACATGGCGGCCAGCCTGCTGGGGCTAGCGGTCGTGCCCATCAGCCCGCAGACCCGCGAGGAAGACATCTGGAGGCTGTGCGACTTTGTCGAGGCGCGGGCGCTGATTGCCGCAGAGAAGCGTTTTTCCCAACTCTCGCCCGAAGGCGTAGCCTCCCACAAAGAACTGGCCTTTTTCAACGCCGATCGCGACGGCCTGCCATTCGGGCGCGACCCCGAGCCAAGCGCGTCCGCCAAAGAAGGTCGTTGGAAGCCACCAAGAGTCGAGCCGAATGCTACGGCGTCAATTATCTTTACCTCGGTTGTCGAGCCGCGCGGCGTGGTGTTGAGCCATCGCAACCTCATCTCCAATGTCCTCGCTCAAGGCGAGGTGCTGCGCATCTACGAATCCGATCGCATGCTCTCGACCCTCCCCCTCGATCAAGCCCTCGAATTCACCGGCGGCTTGCTGCTGCCGCTGCTCGGCGGAGCCACCATCACGTATTTAGAAGCCGTCAACAGCCGCGAAATGCTCCGCGCCCTGCGCGATACGGGCACGACCGTGCTGTTGACCACGCCGCGCCTATTGCGCGTCTTGGCCGAGCGCGTTGAACGCCTCGGGGCCGAGGCCACAACCGGGCTGGCCGCTTTGCGACGAGTCGTCAGCGTCGGCGCGGCCCTGTCCGACGACCTCGTCGGCACCTATGAGCGGCTCGGCGTAGCGATCCGCCAAGGCTACGGCCTCAGCGAAGCGGCCTCCGTCGTGGCAGTCAACACGCCCCATCAGAGCAAAGCTCGGTCAGTGGGGCAGGTGCTGCCCGGCCAGCAAGTGCAAATCGCCGAGCCGGACGAGCGCAGCATCGGCGAGATTTTAGTGCGCGGTGCCAACGTCATGGAGGGGTACTTCTCCCAAGAAGAATTGACTCAAGCGGTGTTGCAGGATGGGTGGCTACACACGGGCGATCTCGGTCGTCTCGATGACGACGGCTATCTTTTCGTCGAGGGGCGGAGCAAAGACTTGATCGTCAACGGAGCCGGCCTCAACGTCTATCCCCGCGAAGTCGAATCGCTCTACTACGGCTTGCCGCACGTAGCCGAGCTAAGCGTAGTCGGCGTGCCGTCGGCGCACACCGGGGGCGAAGCAGTACACGGCGTGGCTGTGCTCAACCGCGACGCCGAAGAGGCCGAGGATCTGCGCGAAGCCATCCAAGCGCGTTCATACGAGATTTCGCGCACCTTGCCCAGTCACTACCGGATCCAGCACTGGCACTTTTGGGGCCGACCACTGCCGCGGCTCGACGACGGCACCGTGGACCGCCAAGCCCTGTTGTCCGCCATCAAATGCGCAGACTGCCCGGGCACCGCCCTGCCGGAATGGGAGCGGGCGATCCAGCGCCAAATCGGCCTACTCGCGGGTCTGAGCACCGGGGAAATAGCCGCGCACCTCGATGCGCCGCTCGACACCTTGTTGGATTCGCTGATGGCCGTGGAGTTCGCCGCGTGGCTCGGCCAGCGGTTGGGGGCTCAAGTCGACGGACTTTTGCAGCCACAGGACACACTCCGCAGCATCTTGGCACGGCTGGAGGCTCACTTGCAAGATGGGGTAGATTGGGAAGTGGAGCAGTCTCCGGCGTATTGGTCGAGCATCTTGCACGCCGAGCCGAGTGCCGAGCCAGAAAGCGAGGCCGGCAAAAATATGCTGCAAGAATTCCTGTGGGAGACCGGCGGCCCTTTGTTCCGCCGCTTTTTCGATTTCCGGGCCGGGGGCCTAGCACACCTGCCCCAAGATCGGCCCTACCTGATTGCCGCCAACCACGCCAGCCACCTCGACAGTGCCTGCGTGTACGCGGCCGTGCATTCCCATGTCGATCACCTCAATATCGCAACCAGCGAGCACTACCTTACCGACTCCGAGCTGCACTGGTTTTTGTCCACCTTTGTCAATGCCATCCCCTTCGATGGCCACGACAACTTTGCGGCCGGCTTGGTGCGGGCGCGGCAATTGGTGGGCGTGCGCCGCCCGCTGCTGGTCTTTCCCGAAGGCACGCGCTCGGTCAACGGCCAGCTCCAGTCGTTTAAGGCCGGCGTGGGGCTTTTGGCCTACGAACTGGATGCGCCCGTAGTGCCCCTGCACATTGCCGGGACCCGCGAAGCCCTGCCCAAAGGGACGCGCACACCATCGCGCCACCCTTTGCGCTTGCTCTTTGGCCCTCCCTTGGCAACGACTTCCTTCAAGGGCAGTCCCTACGAGATCTACTACGAAATCGCCGCAGCACTCAAGCGACAAATCGAAACCCTAGGCCGCAAAAATATCTGATTATGTATCCCTACCTATTTGAGATCGGCCCCATTAGCATTGGCACGTTTGGCCTCATGGTCGCCCTCGGTTTCTTGGCAGCCCTGCGCGTCCTCAATAGCGAGTTCAAACGCCAAGGTCTGCACGACGAACTGGGATCGACGATTGTCACCACCGGCATGATCGGCGGGCTAGTCGGGGCCAAGCTCTACTTTGTGCTCTTTGAAACGTCGCCCGAGACTTGGGACGAAGTGTTTGACCTGCTGTTTTCCGGCTACGGCTTGACCTGGTACGGGGGGTTTGTCGTCGCGTCCGTGGGTGTGCTGTGGCAAATTCGCCGCCACAATGCACCGCTGGGTCACGTCGCCGACGCGGTGGGCATTGCCCTAGCCGTGGGCTACGGGGTCGGGCGCATCGGCTGCCAACTCGCCGGCGATGGCGACTACGGGGTGCCGACCGATCTCCCTTGGGGCATGGCCTATCCCAACGGCGTGGTGCCAACCACCGAAAAGGTCCATCCCGCGCCCGTGTACGAAACCCTCTCTCACTTGGGGATTGCGGCCTTCTTGTGGAAGATGCGCACCCGCTTTGTGCCGCCGGGCCTATCGTTCAGTTTCTATCTCATCCTCGCCGGGCTGGCGCGGTTCATGGTAGAGTTTATTCGGCTCAATCCACGCGTACTGTGGGGCCTGAGCCAAGCCCAGCTACTCAGCATCGCCATGATTGTCTTCGGCTTGGGGCTGATGCTGTATCTGCGACGCCGGCAGGCAACCTCCTGATGGCCCAGACGCGCTATCCGCGCATCTCCAGCTTTAAGCAGGCGGCGGATTTCCGCGCCCATCTAGCCCATCTGGGCGCACAATTGCCCTGCGACGACCAGATCGAAACCGCGCCCACTTCTCCACTAGCCCAAGCGGCCCACAGCGGCGACAACCGCATTGGCAATCGCTTTGCCATTCAACCGATGGAAGGATGGGATGGGACCGCAGACGGCCAGCCAAGCGATTTGACGCGCCGACGCTGGCGGAATTTCGGGCGCAGTGGGGCCAAGCTCATCTGGGGCGGGGAGGCGTTTGCCGTGACGCCCGAAGGCCGCGCCAACCCAAACCAGCTCATGGCGCGCGAGGAAAACCGCGCCGGCCTGGCCGAGCTGCGCGACATCCTCCTGTCGGCACACAGCGAGCGGTTCGGCACCACCGACGACCTGCTCCTCGGCCTGCAACTGACGCATTCGGGGCGGTTTTGCCGACCCTATCGCAAGGATCAAGCCGCGCCAGCCATCCTCTATCACCACCCGATTTTGGACCGCAAATTCGGCCTTGACGCGGACTATCCGCTCCTGACGGACGCCTATATCGAGGCGTTGATCGATCGCTACGTCGTCAGCGCACAAATCGCCCACGAGCTAGGCTACCACTTCGTGGACATCAAGCATTGCCACGGCTACCTAGGGCACGAATTCCTCAGCGCGTTTACGCGGCCCGGCCCCTTTGGCGGCTCCTTTGCCAATCGCACGCGCTTTATCCGCCGCATCATCAAAGGAATACGCAACCGCGCCCCCGGTCTCGGCGTTGGCGTCCGGCTGAGTGCCTTCGACTTCGTGCCCTTTCGCGCCGATCCAAATGAGGACCGGGGGCATGGAGTACCCGAGCCGCACCAAAACTGCCTGCCCTACGAGTACGGCTTTGGCGTCAATCAGTCCGACCCGCGGCAAATGGACTTAGGCGAGGCCGAGCAGTTCATCGCCTTGTTGGAGAGCTTGGGCGTGGGCCTGATTAACTTGTCCTGCGGCAGCCCCTACTACAATCCGCACATCCAGCGGCCAGCCCTCTTTCCCCCTTCCGATGGGTACTTACCGCCGGAAGACCCGCTGTGCGGGGTGGCGCGGCAAGTGGCGATGGTCGCCCGGCTCAAGGCGCACTTTGCGCGCAGCCTATTCGTCGGGTCGGGTTATTCCTACTTGCAGGAGTATCTGCCGCACGTGGGGCAGGCCCTCGTCCGGGCGGGCATGGTGGATTTTATCGGCTTGGGGCGGATGGTGCTGTCCTATCCCGACCTGCCCAGCGACGTGCTGCAAACCGGCCAACTACAACGCCGCATCATCTGCCGCACGTTCTCCGATTGCACGACGGCACCGCGCAACGGCATGATTTCCGGCTGCTTTCCCCTCGACTCATTTTACAAGGAGCGCGAGGAAGCGCAGCGCTTAAAGACCATCAAAAAGGAAGCGGAATAATGCGGCAATTCGCCGATAAAGTTGTGGTAATAACCGGCGCCGGCACCGGAATCGGCGCGGCCATCGCCCGCGGCTTTGCCGACGCCGGAGCACGGGTGGCGTTTGTCGGGCGACGTCCTGAGCCGCTCGCGGCCGCGGCCGCCGGCCTCAATACCGAGCGGATTTTGCTTTACTCCTGCGACGTATCCGACCGCGATGCGGTCAGCGACCTTATCGCGACCGTTGAAGCGACATGGGGGGCCGTCGATGTGCTAATCAACAATGCCGGCATCAACACCAATCCACGCTCGGTCGGCGAAGTGGCACCCGAGGACTGGGACCAAACCATTGCCATCAATCTCACCGGAGTGTACAACATGGTGCGGGCGGTGTTGCCCGGGATGCGGCAACAAAACGACGGCCTCATCATCACCATTTCGTCCATCGCCGGCTTGCGGGCCAGCAAACTGGCCGGGGCTGCGTATTCGGCCTCCAAGCACGGAGCGGTCGCGCTGACGAACTCGGTCAATGAGGAGGAAGTCGCGTCTGGCATCCGCGCCTGCGCCATTTGCCCCGGCGAGGTCGAGACGCCGATCTTGGCCCAGCGGCCCGAACCCGTCAGCGCCCAACGCCGAGCCGCCATGCTGCAACCCGAAGAACTGGCCCAAGCCGCGCTTTTCGTGGCCGCCCTGCCGCCTCGCGCCTGTGTGCCTCTGTTGGTGATTAAGCCGACGGTGCAGGTGTTTCAGTAGGGCGGGCACCTGACCACTTGGTTCCCGCCAAACGGCTAGGTGATCTATGCGCCTCTCTTGGAACGAAATCCGCGCCCGCGCCGCTCGCTTCGCCACAGAGTGGGCCAACGCAACCTACGAGCGCGGCGAGACCCAGAGCTTCTACAACGATTTCTTTGACATCTTCGGGGTGAAGCGACGCGCGGTTGCGCGGTATGAAGAGCACGTCCGCCGCTTGGACAATTCGCACGGCTTCATTGACCTGTTCTGGCCGGGCGTGTTGCTAGTCGAGCAAAAGAGCGCGGGCCGCGACCTTACCGCCGCCCGCCAACAGGCCGGCACCTATTTCGACGCGTTGCCCGAGCGCGACAGCCCCCGCTACCAACTGCTCTGCGACTTTCAGACCTTTGCACTGCTCGACCGCGACGAGCGCGAGGAGACGCGCTTTGCCCTCGCTGACCTGCCGCAGCACGTCGAAAAGTTCGGCTTCATCATCGGAGTACAGCGGCGCACATTCCGCGACCAAGACCCGGTCAACATCGAGGCGTCCGAGCGGATTGCTCGCCTGCACGATGCGCTCGCCGAGTCTGGCTACGATGGCCACGATTTGGAGCTTTTCCTCGTCCGCATGG
This sequence comes from Candidatus Latescibacterota bacterium, assembly GCA_965116045.1. Classification (GTDB taxonomy): domain Bacteria; phylum Latescibacterota; class UBA2968; order UBA8231; family UBA8231. Next base: position 2,402,502 of record OZ220478.1, read on the forward strand.
TATTTTGCTTGTTTGCCGACGACACTGGCATTTTCGAGCCACGCGACATTTTCTTGCAATTCATTGAGGAACGCACCGCTCCCGACGGCAGCGACCTCGGCCCCTATCTGGCGCGGCTGTTTCAAGTGTTGAACACGCCAGCGGAGCGGCGGCAAACCACGCTAGACGAAGACTTGGCAAGTTTCCCGTATGTCAATGGCGAGTTGTTCGCCGAGCCGCTGCACATCCCCGACTTCAACGCTGAAATGCGGCAGAGCCTCCTTGACGCTTGCTTGTTCGACTGGACTGCAATTTCTCCGGCCATCTTCGGCTCGCTGTTTCAATCGGTGATGGAACCGGCCGAACGCCGCGCTCAGGGTGCCCACTACACTACCGAGCAGAACATCCGCAAGGTGATTGAGCCGCTGTTTTTAGACGACCTACGGGCCGAGTTTGCCCGTCTGAAGGCCCGGCGCGACAACCGCCGCATTCCCGACTTGTACGCCTTCCAACAAAAGCTAGGTCAGTTGACGTTTCTCGACCCAGCCTGCGGCTGCGGCAACTTCCTCATCATCGCGTACCGCGAACTGCGGCAGCTTGAGATCGAGGTGTTGCGCGCGTTGCACCCGTCCGGCCAGCTTTCTGCCTTTGCCGAACTGCTCTCCGTGGTTGATGTCGATCAGTTCTATGGCATTGAGATTAGCGAGTTTCCGGCGCGTATTGCTGCGACCGCGCTATGGATGATGGATCACATTATGAACAATCGGCTGAGCTTGGAGTTCGGCCAGACCTATGCGCGAATCCCCATTGAGAAGTCGCCGCACATCCAGCACGGCGACGCGCTGGAAATGGACTGGAGCAAACTGCTGCCGCCGGAGCAATGCGCGTACGTGCTCGGCAATCCGCCGTTTGTCGGAGCAAAGTTTCAGTCGTCTGAGCAGCGCAAACAGGTGCGCCGCATCGCCGCGCTGGGCCAAAGCGGCGGCACACTCGATTACGTGGCGGCTTGGTTCATACGCGCTGGCGAGTACGCGCAGCAAGGCAATCCGCGCATTGGTTTCGTGGCCACTAACTCGATCACGCAGGGCGAGCAGGTGGCGCAGCTTTGGCCGATTTTATTCAACCGCGGCAAGTTGGAGATTACCTTTGCTCACCGCACGTTTGCTTGGGGATCGGATGCGCGTGGCAAGGCGCATGTTCACGTGGTGATTATAGGACTGGACAAACGGGAAGCGGCACGCAAGGAAAAGCGGCTGTTTGCTTATCCCGACGTCAACGGCGAGCCGGAAGAAACCAGCCTCGCGGCGATCACGCCTTATCTATTTGACGGGGGCGGACTGGCCAATCCGCATCTGGTCGTGGGCACCGAGAGTCAGCCAATCAACGGGATGGCGAAGCTCATCATTGGGTCGAAGCCGATTGATGGTGGCCATTACATCTTGGCTGCGGACGAGCGCGATGCCTTGTTAGCGGAGTGCCCCGAGGCCGCGCCTTACGTCCGTCCATTCATTGGTTCTCGGGAATACCTCAACGGCGGCGAGCGTTGGATTCTGTGGCTCGGCGAAGCACCGCCGGCCCTTTTGCGGCAGGCACCAGCCCTCCATGAGCGCGTGCGGGCCGTCCGCGCCTTTCGGCAGCAAAGCAAGAGCGCACCAACTCGCAAGCTGGCGGAAACGCCGACGCTTTACCACGTCAATGTCATTCCCGATGCCCCGTTTTTGGTCGTCCCGGAAGTGAGTTCCGAGCGGCGCGATTATATACCCATAGGCTGGCTAGAGCCGCCGGTCATTCCGAGCAATCTCGTCCGCGTCCTCGCCAATGCAGCCAAGCCAACGTTTGCTCTGCTCACCTCTGCCATGCACATGGCATGGATGCGCTATTTCGGTGGACGATTGGAAAGTCGATACCGCTACTCCATCGGCGTCGTCTATAACACCTTTCCGCTTCCACCTGTCCCCGGGAAAACCCTAGAACGCCTCACACCCTACGCCGACGCGGTGCTCGCTGCCCGCGCTAAGTACCCGAACGCCACGCTCGCCGATCTCTACGACCCAGACGCGATGCCGCCCGACCTCCGCAAAGCACACCAAGCCCTCGACCGCGCTGTCGATGGTCTCTATCGCCGCGCCCGCTTCGCCTCCGAACGGGAGCGCGTGGAGCATCTCTTTGCGCTTTACGAGCAAATGCAAGCGCCGCTGGCGGCGGGGAAGAAGGGGCGAGGGCGGAAGAAGCGTTGAGCTAGCTCGCGTCTGTAGGGAATTGCACATGAAATCGCGAGATGACATCGGGGCCGACTATTCATTTATAATCCGTCTTGAAGCCGAATACGCCGTATACTGTTGTCATTTTTCTTGTCAAAGTCAATGACATTTTTTATCCTTATTTGTCGTATAAAATTATATTAATTACCTGAGAACAATAAGTTATGACGACAAAAAATAAGACAAGAAAGAAGTCATACGAAGCGTCGCATCCCCATCTCACCTTCGCCCTCGACCTATCGCGTCTAGACTACAAGACCTGGGTCGCGCTCGGCGCGGCCGTCGCAAAATGCGATTACATCGCCAATGCGATACTAGCCCCCGAAGTAGCGCAGAACCTTCATCGGCTGTATCTGGCAAAAGGCGCGTTGGCCACCACAGCCATCGAAGGCAATACGCTGTCCGAAGAAGAGGCCACCGGGCTGCTCGCAGGTACCCTTAAACTGCCGCCGTCGCGGGAATATCTCGGCCAAGAAATCGCAAACATCGTCCGTGCCTGCAACGCGCTGACCGACGATATTGCCACCAACGGCACCAAGCCGCTTACAGCCGCTATCATCAAAGAAATGAACCGCGCCGTGCTAAACGAACTCGACGTCGAAGACCACGTCGCGCCCGGGGCAATCCGCACCACCGAAGTGGTCGTCGGTGCGTATAAGTGCCCGCCGCATCGGGACTGCGTCTTTCTCCTAGACCGCCTGTGCGACGTGTTGAACGAATTTCCGCGCACCGCGGACAATCCCATCGCCTATGCGATCCTGAAGGCCATTTTCGCGCACCTCTATCTGGCTTGGATTCATCCCTTCGGCGATGGCAACGGCCGCACGGCGCGGTTGCTGGAATTTTACATCCTAGTGGACGCAGGCCTACCGCAACCGGCCTGTCACCTATTGAGCAACCACTACAACCAAACGCGGTCGGATTATTACCGCCAACTAGACCGCGCCCGCCAACCAGATGACGGCGTCGTGCGCTTTACCCGCTATGCCATTGCGGGCTTGGTAGATGGCCTAAGCGAGCAACTCGACCTGATCCGCCAGCACCAGTGGGATGTCGCATGGGTCAATCACGTACACGAGACCTTCGGGACGGCTTCAGGCTCGGCGGCGAGCCGCCAACGAACGCTAGCGTTGAGCCTATCTCGCGCCGAGGCACCGGTCCACATCGCCGATATTCCCGCGCTAGATGCCGCTTTGGGCCGCGCCTATGCCAACGTCACAACCCGGACGCTGCACCGCGACATCGCGAGCCTGATTAAGCTAGGGCTTGTAGTGCATGAAGGTAGAATGGTGCGGGTACACCGCGAGCTTTTGCAGGCGTTTCGGCCTTGGCGCAACCTAGCCAGCCGCTGAAGCCCGCAACGCCTGCCGCGTCCCAGCCAAGTCAAAACAGTCCGCTTGGTTGCCGCGCATAAAGCGAGTCGCCAGCTCTATGGCTTCGGCCTCGGTCAGCAGGCCGTCGTCTATCTCGCCTTGCAACGCGCGATTCAGCCAGCGACGCGCCTGAATCGCGTAGGCTACCGAGCTGGTCGGCCAGCCAGTGTCGCCGCCAAAGGCAAAGAGCTTGGACGCAGGAGCCGCGTGGATGAAGCGGCGCACAAAGTCGCACGCGCTGTACGGGTCAATGGACCACGCCCAGCAGAGATCGGCATACACATTGCGGTAGTGCTTGGTCAAGGCGACCAATTCGTTAGAATAGGGATAGGCAATGTGCATCAGCACAAAGCGGCAATCGAGGTAGCGGGCCAGCAAGGGGCAGAGATTGCCGCTTTTGATGCGGTCAACCGGCATCCGGTTGTTGCCAGCATAGTAGCCGGTGTGGATCTTGAACGGCAACTCGTATTCGATCGCCAGTTCAGTGCCCCGCGCCCAGCACCAGTCGCCCAACAGCAACCGGCTCGGCTCGTCGAGCTCCGCGCCCTGGAGCAAGCGTTGGAGCACGCGCTCGGCGTCGGCGTCGGCGCGCTCTTCCCAGCGCAGCGTCCGGTTGTAAGCGTGTTGGGCTTTGACCGCGATGGCATGGGGGCCGTGCTGGGCGAAGATGGCTTCCATGCCCTGCTTGAGGCTAGCCAAATCGGCGACAGCCACGCCGGTTTCGCGCTCAATGGCGGCGGCGTCAATTTGGCCGTTGCAAAAGGCGGCCCAAGACAAGTCGTAGAGGAAAAAGTCCACGCCGGACTCGTCGGGCGGGCACGGCCAAGAAAAGTCGTCAGTCTGCACGTGATCGAGCCGACCTAGTTGGCTGAGCAACTCGTGCCGGCCGCCGGGTTGACGCCAAGCACTGAGCTTTTCTTGCGCCTTGTGCAGTTCGTCCGCGCTGAAGGCGGCCATGCCATACACCTCGTGCGCGAGGATGCGCACGGCCTCGCCGTAGCCGGTGAAGCGAATAGCCGCAAAAGCCGAGCCGATGCGGTCAAAGCGCGCTGCCAAGTCTGGGTCGGAGGCGTCGTTGAGCTTGTGCAGGTCCGCGGAGGTAGCACCGGCGGCGATCAGGTCGGCCGGTACGTAGTTGCCAAAAAGGTCTTGCAAAATGTCCGGGCCGTTCTCGACCCAGTCGCGCTCCTTGCGCAGATGTTCGTGCGTGTCGATTAGCAGCGTATCTTCAATGTGTTGGCACAAGTCCGTGGCCATGGCATTGCTCCGGTTATGGGAATTGAGAAGGGGCCGCAAAAGGTTCGCTCCTACACAAATGACGCATTCAGACGTTTATGAAACAACCATTGATCACTAAAACATGGACTGGCATCCCTTCATCGTTCACTACCCTATCGCCCTCTTATCGCTGAGTCCGCTGTGCGATCTAGGCGCCCTGTGGTCGGGTCGCCGCGCCGGGCACCACCTAGCGTACGGCTTGCTGGTGTTGGGTGTGCTAGCGGCGACCGCCGCCGTGCTCAGCGGCAACGCAGCCGCGACCGCGGCTTGGGATGGGCCGGCGGCCGCGTCGTTAGCCGCACACGAATCCCTCGCCACCTGGACCTTGCTGTTGGGATTGGCAGCCGTTCTTGGGCGCTTGCCGTTGCATCTCAAAGGGCGGCTGACAGGATGGCCGCTCTATGCGTGGATCGCGCTCGGCGTCCTGATCGGCGGCTTGGTCTTGTGGACGGGCTACTACGGCGGCGAATTGGTCTATACGCACGGCTTGGGCGTGCGGGCCGCTAACTGATTGGCTTATCTTTCGTCGCAACTTTTCACCCGGCAAACTAGGAGTAACCCGTGAATCGCCCCAACATACTGCTCATTATGACGGACGAACACGCGCCCATGTACAGCGGCCCCTACGGGCATCCGCTCGTGCAGACGCCCTTTATGGACCAACTAGCCGCCGCAGGCGCGACCTTTGCCAACGCCTACTGCAATTCGCCGCTCTGCCTGCCGTCGCGAATGTCGTTTATGACCGGCCGCTACATCAGCCAGATCAGTGCTTTTGACAATGCCAGCCCCCTGCCATCGGATGCGGTTACTTGGGCGCATCGGCTGCGCGCCGTGGGCTACGATGTGGTGCTCTCAGGCAAACAGCACTTTTGCGGCCCCGACCAACTGCACGGCTTCCGCGCCCAGCTAGCGCGCGATTTGCACGCCGAGCTATGGACCAAAGACGGGCTTCTGCGCGGCACACCCGACTGGAGCAAGGGGACGCCGCCCGCCAACAATCCCTGGGGCGGCGTGGCCGAGGCCGGGCCGGGGACAACCTTGGAAATAGAAGTCGATGATCTGGTAGAAGAACGAGCGCTGGCCTACCTGCGCGACCCGGCTCGCAAGGAGCGGCCTTGGGCCCTGAATGTCTCGTTTATTGCGCCGCATTTTCCGCTCGTAGTGCCCGAGCGGTTTTTCAACCTCTATCCTCTCGACCAAATCGACATGCCGGAGATTCCCCCCGGCCACCTCGAAAGCCAGCACCCCGTCCACCAGCGGATGCGGGCCATGTTCGGGGCGGTCGATTTCCCTGAAGAACAGGTGCGCCGCGCCCGCGCCGGTTACTATGGACTCATTACCTATTTAGACGAGAAAATCGGTCGACTGCTCGCCGTCCTAGAAGAGACCGGACAGCGCGACAACACGCTCATCGTGCATTTCAGCGATCACGGAGAAATGAACGGCGAGCACGGCATGTGGCGGAAGTCGAGCATGTACGAGGCGTCTGCTCGGGTGCCGCTGCAAATGGCCTATCCCGGGCAAATTCCGGCCGGTCAGCACATCGGCGAAGTAGTGTCGCTAGTGGATCTAGTCGCAACCATCGTCGAAGCCGCCGACGCACCCAGCGCCGGGCCGCTGGAAGGCGACAGTCTGTTGGGATTGCTGCAAGGGCGAGAAGCAAACTGGAAAGACGAAGCATTTTCCGAATACCTAGCCCATGGCGTGAAGCGGCCAACGGCCATGTTGCGGCGTGGCCGTTACAAGCTCCACTACAGTTTGGGCGATCCGCCCCAGCTATACGATGTAGAGGCCGACCCCAACGAGTTCGACGACCTAGCGAACCATCCCGGCCATGCAGCCATCCTAGCCGACCTCCAAGAGCGGCTATTGTCCAGATGGGATCCGGTCGCGATAGAGGCGCAGGTGCGGCAAAGCCAGCAGGAGCGGCTCTTGATCGAACGAGCCGCACGGCGATCGCCGAGTTGATCTGCCACCCGATTGAGTAGTAGGGCTGGTTTTCGGTCTATCTGACGCCAGACAGTCTCAAGCGTCCGGCTCGTACTTCGGCTGCCTCGGCGCGCGATCCCGCTCCAGCCGATACTTGCTCCCGTCAAGCGGCAACGCTACGCGAGCACCGCCGCGCTGGTGCGACTCGACAAACGCGAAAATCAACTCGGTATTAGCCCGCGCCTGCTCTGCGCCGCCGCGCGGCGGCTCGCCCGTATCGAGCGAGCGGACCAGATCCTCGATCAAGCAGAGCGTCGAAGCCCGGTGCTCGAAAGCCGGGAACTCCACCGGGCCCAATTTATCGCGGCCCCGGTGATCCTGTGTTACCGGGACCCGTAGCTGCCACTCCTTATCATTGCCCAGTGCCGTCACCACGCCTTTTTCGCAGATAGCCTCCACTTCCAGCCCCCGACCCGAATTGAGCGCGTTTGCGGTGACCCCGTTGGCGAACTGAATGATGCCGTACCCGACCGGGTCCTCGCGCAGAATGTCGCCATCGATGATCTCATCGCCATTGGGCAAATGCGCCTGCACCCACGCGGCCGGGGCGTCGGAATTGAGGCGCTGGAGCAAGTCAAAGCTGTGACTCGCGCCGTTGAAGAGCGTACTGGTCTGGTGAATGATGAGGGTTTGCAACGCGCCGATTTCGCCGGAGTCAATGACGGCCTTCATCTGATCGTAGCCGGGATGGAAGCGGCGATTGGTGCCCATGTTGAGCGCGACATGGTGGCGCTGGCAGGCTGCGACCATGCGGTCAGCTTCGGCCAGCGAGGCCGAGAACGCCTTTTCCGCGTAGATGGCGCGGGCACCCGCTTCAGCCGCCGCGATGACGATCTCGGCGCGGTGCTCGGGCTGAGTGGCGACGCTGACGATGTCCGGCTTTTCGCGGGCGAGCATCTGTCGATAGTCAGTGTACTGCTTGTCCGCGGGAATGCCGTAGCGTGCGCCGACTCGTTCCATCACCTCGGGCCGCAGATCCGAGCAGGCGACGAGGTCCGTGCGCTCGCAAGCCTCGTACCCGGCCGCGTGGGAGTACGGGCGCATATCAGCCGGAACTTCGTTGTCGATGAAAGCCCCCATGCGACTACAGCCGATGAGGACGGCTTTGTATTGCTGCATTGGCTCCTCCTCTACCAAAATTTAGCGACGTTTTCTTCCGCCTTAGTCATCACCTCCAACAGGGCGGCGCGGCCCTCGCCGTTGGCCGCAAGAGCGCGCTGGATGGCCGGTGCCAAATCCGCGATCGCTTCAACGCGCTCGGCGTGGGCACCCAGCGCCTCGGCCACCTGCGCGTAGTGGCCGCCGAGCCGGTTGCTCTGCCAGTGCTCGGTGGCGTAGGGCATGTGCTGGTCGTAATGGGTCATCACGCCGTTGTTGAGCACCACCGTGAGAATGGGAATTTCCGCCCGCACTGCGGTCTCCAGGTCGAGGCCGGCCATGCCAAAAGCCGCGTCGCCCATGATGTTGATGACCTGCTTGTCGGGCGCGGCTAACTTGGCCCCCAATGCCAAACCCAAGCCATAGCCGAGCTGGGTCGATTTGCCCCAGCCAATGTACCCTCTGGGGATTTGGGGCCGCCAGAACGGCACGAGCTGATCGCGGGGATAGCCCGAGTCGTGGGTGATGATGGTGTTGGGCACCTCCACGGCGCGGGCGAGTTCGGCGAAGACCCGGTAGGGGTTTATCGGCACTTCGTCCGAGCGAAATAGTGGTGCCCATGCCGCGTTGAACTCCGCGCGGATGGCTGCGATCTCGTCCGCAACTCCACTATCTGCTCGCCCGTCGGCCCCGAGCTGCCGACGGACTTCCTCGATGATCTGCTCCAGCGCGATCCGCGCATCGCCGACAGCCCCCAAGTCGATCCGGTAGTCCTTGTTGAGATCCTCCGCACAGTGGGTCACCTGCGCCAACACAGCGCGAGCGGGCATGGGAGCATTGAAGACCGAGATGGTAAAGCTAGTGCCCACGCCTAAGACGAAGTCGGTTTTTTGCAAGAAGCGATCAACCATCAGCGTACCAGTGTGGCCGCCAGTGCCCAGGGCGAGCGCATGATTTTCTGGAAACGCGCTCTTGCCGGCCAAGGTCGTCATAACGGGCACGTTGAGCAGCTCGGCCAGGGCCACGAGTTGGTCGGTGGCTTCCGCCCACAACACGCCGTGCCCGGCGTTGATGATCGGGCATTCGGCCTTGACCAGCGCGGCAACTAAGTCGCGCACCGCGTCCGAGTCGGCGGCGGATTTGCAGACCTTGACCGGCTGGTAGTCGAGATCGCCGGGAAACTCGGCGCTACCTAAATCGCTGGGAATCTCCACCAACACCGGCCCGGGGCGACCGTGGGCGAGTTGGCTAAAGGCGCGGCGCATCAGTTCGGGAATGCGCTCGACGCGGTTGATGTTGGCGGCCCATTTGGTGATGCCGCGATAATTGGCCACCGCATCGAAGTTGGGCGGCACTTGCGTCCGGGCCGTAGATACGCCGCCGGGCAAGAGTAGCAAGGGGATGGCATCGGCGTAGGCTTGGGCCGCGCCGCCGAGCGCGTTTTCAGCACCCGGCCCAGTCTGCATGGTGAAAACGCCAAAGGGGCGGCCATTGGTCGTGCGGCTAAAACCGTCGGCCATGTTGACGCCCGTCCGCTCCTGGCGACAGATAACCGGCCGGATCCCAGCGCGGGCGGCCTCGTCAATCAACGACTGGGCAGGAAAAGCCGACAGCCACTCGACGCCTTCGGCCTTGAGGATGTGGGCAATCGCTTGGTTGCCGTTCATGGGCATGGCGTCCTTCTTCGGGTTTTGGGATTGGGTCCGGGCCGCCGCAAGGGGCGGTTGTCATAGAGATTTTGCCGGGGCGGTCCATTCGCAATTTGCGTAGAACTTTGGACACAGGCTTAGCTACGTCAAGAGGCGCGTCGCCCGCGCCCAATGCTCCACCAGACGACCAGAGCCTCCACGGTGTGGCCGCTGATTAAGGCCCCCACGGCTTGCGTCGCCCCGTGCAGCTCGAAATTGGCCAGCAGGGCTAGCATCAGCAAGACGGTCACGACGCGCGACGGGGCGCTCGGGGCCATCGCTTGGGTGCGATGCTGGAGCAGGCCAATGCCGTGGAAGTAACTGCGCAGACTGACGACAAAGGGAAAGCCCGTAAAAATGAGCAGCGGCACCTTGCAGTCGGCGATCAATTCGGGGCCAATGCCGATCCAAGTGCCGAGGATATAGTTGACCGCTGGCGTCCAAAACAGCGCCACCATCCACGCGCAGGAAAACAGACAACAGCCCCAGCAGAAGCGGCGGATTTTGGCCAAATCCCCCTCTTGGCGGAAAGCTGTCGGCAGGTTGCGCAGTTCGTTGAGCCAGCCATAGGGGATGTGGCCGAGCGCATAGACAATGGTCAGCGCGGCCAGCGCTTCGGTGCCGTTGGCACTGCGGGCGACGAACACGTTGATCAGCGGCCGGGTGCCGGCCTGCACGGCCATGATCAGCGCCAAGGGCCAAAAGAAGCGCAGGACGTAACGGTAGGTCAGAAGCGGCATGTTGGCGGGCGCAGGCCGCCGCACCAAGCGCCAGCGGCCCCACGCGACTACGCCCAGTTCGGCGAGGGAACCTGTGTACGTGGCGAGAATCGGCAGTAAGATGGGAGTTTGGCGGACGAAACCGAGCGGCAGCAGCACAAACACTGCTAAGATGCTGAGGGCGATCCCAATGGTGGTGGCGTAGGCGGGGATGTCGGTGCGGCGGACGCGGATGAGTTCGCCGCTGTAAAAGCGCGTCATCCCGTGCAGAACGGGGAAGGGAACCAGCCACAGCAAAGCCGAGCGCACTGCGTCGCCGAGCGCAGGATCGACCCCGTGCAAATCGTTGATGATCCAAGACCCCAGCGGCGTCAGCGCCAAGCTAGCCAAGATACCGGCCAATAGCAGCCCAGCGGCGAGCACAAAGCGGCAACAGACGCGGTAGCCTTGGGTGTGCTCGACGAGGACCAAGCCGAGCTGCCGCACCTGAGACAGGGTGCCGGCGAGGAACAAAGCCAAACCAAAGGCCAAGCCAAAGGCAGCCAGCGTTTCGACCGCCCGCGGCATCCGCGCCATGCCGCCGTTGAGAAACTGGCCGCTGAGCTCTTGCACCAGCGCCGTCACCACCAAGGGCAACATGAAGCGCGTTAGCTGGGCATAGCTCATCTACAACATATCCGCCAACTGCTGTCGCACGTCTTTTCCATTGACCATTTGTTCCGCGACTACAAACAGGCCCTTGCCCTTGCTCGCCTGCTGCCATAATGCACCAATGGTCCGCTTTTCGTTGGTAGCGGACAGCCAAGTGGAATTTGCTTGTGGAGGTGATTTTTTTGCCACACTACATTTGCTACAAAACTACTCCGTTCAAATATCTCATCCATAACCACTTTAAGATAGTGACCTTCGTTATCGTCAATCGACCCATCCTCCGCGAGCAGTTCGCGCAAAAGTTCAAGGCGCGGCCACATCATCGCCAGCCACTTGCTGTGTTCGATATTGTCATCGCGATGCTCAAAAAGAGGACGGTTATTTTGGGGTGATTCACGGTACAAGCCCCTGGGCGTAGAGTTCGGATATTTTTAACATCGTATCGTTTTTGACATCCAAGATGCGCGTATGACTCTCCGGTTCACGCCCTAACCAGACCGCCTGATTGCTGAGAAAATCAATCGCTTCTGGATGATGCGAAATCAATATAGTCTGTGGTAGAGTGTCGCCACAGCCATCCTCCAACTCGGCGAGCCAAGGTTGCAATTCCGGGAGGGTTATATAGTTGTCCGGCTCATCCAAAAATAAAGTGCGGCCAGCATCACCAGCAAAGAGCAACAAATGAAGTGTGATCAATGCACGCTGCCCGTCTGAGAGTTGGTCAAACCGATAGATATTGCCTGCTTTTCCATCTCTTGGAGAAAAATCGGCGTACAGTTCCCTATAATCACTACCTTTTTGTACAAGTCTCAGGCCAACAAAACCGGGCAGGACGTCGCGTAGGTGATTCATCGCCTCAAAGATCTGGCTCGGATTCTCTTGTAAGCACCCCTGATACCACGAAGCAAAATTCTCTCCGCTGTCGCTGATCCTGTCAGTATCGGAATCCGAACCGCTCCTCATGCGTTTAGTTTCTAAAAAAAGCGTCACAAAACGGCGAACTTGATCTCGGAATGCACACAACCGGGTATTGTCGTACCGTTCGGCCACTGGAGCAAGACCCGATTGAGTCCAATCGAAAGAGTATTTTGGCCCCTCACTATGATCATCGCGATAGAGTTGTACGTCGCCGTTTATAAAAGTAAAGAGTGGCTTGTCATCGGACAGGAGCTCTTCACGTACTACTCGTGTGAGCCGTCTTTCCAAGTTGTGTTCAATTACAAGCCGATAAAGACATACTTCACCGGGGATGGCGATTTCCAATTCAAAATGTTGCTCGAGCTTCGTACTCCAGTGCGTGATGTCAGTAGCGGGAAACAAGTCATCAACCCGTGCATCGCCGCGCACAAAGTCGCGCAATTTCCCCACAACCTCAAATACGGCTGACTTACCACATCCATTTGCCCCAAGCAGCAACGTTAGCTCCCCAAAATGCAGGTCGAAGTTGGTAAGGCACTTGTAGTTATCAATGTGAATTCGCTTTAGCATGGTAAGCCTCTAGAGAATGCGGAGTTCTAGCTGATGACAGTCCCGTACTGCTCTCTGCGGCAGCAGTCCTGAATCCATAATAGCATTTGCAATGTCGTTGACGGCTTCCGGCAGGTCAAGAAAAGGATCGGCAAACGCCCGGCTCATGCCCGGACGATCTGTCCAGCGCGGCTGTCGGCTATTTCTCCCCATTCAACCGCGATCCGTCCATTGACAATTACGCAGTCGATGCCCTGAGGGTAGCGGTAGGGATCGGCAAAATCGGCGCACTCGCCGATAGATTCAGGATCGAAGATCACGACATCGGCCCAGTAGCCTTCGCGCAACAGGCCGCGCTCGCGCAAGCGGAAGCGGGCGGCGGGGTGGCCAGTGAGCTTGTGAATGGCCTCTTCCCAGCGCAGTGCCCCTTGCTCGCGGACGAAGCGGCGCAAGAAGTAGGGGAAGGCCCCATAGGAACGGGGGTGGTGCTTGCCCTCGGCCAAAGTGCCTTCGGGCACCAGCGAGAAACCATCGGAAATGACGCCGCCGATGGAGTGGCGGGCGATGTTGAGGAAGTCCTCTTCAGACACGTCCTCGGCCAGCATCCACGGCCGCGCACGCTCTTCGACGAGGATGTCGCAAACCGCGTCGTGAGGAGTTTGACCGCGCCGCCGACCAATTTCGGCAAAGCTCAGGCCAACTAAGGCGGCGTTTTGCTCGGCACTGCCCAGCCAGATCTTGTCCCACTGTCCATCCCGCGCCAAGTTGCGCTTGCGGCTGCCGCCGCTCTCAGCCCCGTACTGCTTGGTGTCCTGTTCGATCTGGGCGCGGGTCTCTGGGTCTTGCAGCCTCCTCAACAGTTCCTCGTCGCCGCCGGCCAAAGCCCAAGGGGGCAACAGCGACTTGAGGGTGGTGCTGCCGATCGTATAGGGAATGGCGTCGCAACTAATGTCGCAGCCTTCGCGGCGCTTCTGGTCCATCGCGGCGAGCAAATCGCGGGTCGCGCCGATCATCGGCGCACCCGGCTGCATGTGCGAGACGTGGGCGGCAACCGAGGCTTGCTCGCCGACGGCCATGACCTCGCCGACAGCTTGGGCAATCGATTCGGTCTGGTTGCGGATGTGCGAGGTGTAGATGCCGCCGTACTCGGAGACGACCTTCCCCAGCTCAACGAGTTCTTCCAGCGCCGCATACGGGCCAGGCGCGTACGCCAAGCCCGACGACAATCCCATCGCGCCGTCTTCCATTGCGCGAGCGACGAGCCCCTTCATCTGCTCCATTTCCGTCGCAGCCGGCGGGCGGTCGTCGTAGCCCATGGCGGCGACGCGCACGTTGCCGTGGCCGACCAAAGTCGCGGTATTAGTGCCCAGCCCATTGGCTTCGAGCCGTTGAAAATAATCGCCGAAATGAGTCCAATCGCACTCCAAGCCCCGGGTCATCGCCGGGTCGAGTGGGCCGTAGTACGGCTCGTAGTCGCGGGTGGGCGCAGCCGAGACGCCGCAGTTGCCCATGACTTGGGTCGTAATACCCTGCGTTAGGGAACTGAGGGCGCGGCCATCGAGGGCAAGGGTCAGATCCGAATGCGTGTGGATGTCGATGAAGCCGGGGCAGGCGACGCGGCCCGCGGCATCGATAGTGCGACTTGCTTCGGCCTCAGCAAGGTCGCCGATGGCCACGATGCGGCTCTGCTCAATGGCGATGTCGCCGCAGAAAGCGGGCTGGCCGCTGCCGTCGAGGAGGTGGGCGTTGCGGATTAACAGGTCGTACATGGCTTTTTCCTTGGAGTTATTATAGAATACAACACAACCGCATTGGGATCGGATCGAGGTAGTATAGGTGGGCTGGCGGCGGCACTCAAGTCGGTCGACCTTCCCAACGCGCGTTGATACGTTTTGGCGACCAACGCTAAAAGGAACAGCGCTTGACGCGCCCCGCTTTCTCGCTGATCCTCGATCGATGGACAATCCGTATATCAATACGGCCTACTGGCCCTAAACGTGGCTTTTGGTTTTGTTGAACCTACAACCAACGCGAGGTTGAACGAGACAGTTTGATCGCGCTCAATCGGTGCGGCTGGCATCATCGCACTCCAAACCGAGACGAGGCCAATTATGAAACGCATCATCTGCACATTGCTCAGCGCAGGGCTGCTCAGCGGCTGCGGCGACACCCCCTCCGACCCAGCGGCCGATCAGCGCGAGGCCGTCGAGGAATCGGCACTTATCCAAGTTCCGCGGAACCGCACCTTAATCATGGACTGCGCCGAAAGCGGCACCTGCGCCGGACAGATCCAAGACTACAATTCGTTCAACCCCTATCTGCCAGAAACCACTTCGCGCACGGGGTACAATTTCGTTTTTGAGCCGCTGTATTTTTACAATGCCTTCGAGGGCAAACTGATTCCCTGGATCGCCACCGACCACCGCTTCAACGACGCCTATACCGAAGTGGAAATCACCATTCGCCCGGGGGTCAAATGGAACGATGGACAGCCGTGGACGGCGCACGATTTGGTCTTTACGATCAACATGCTCCGCAGTCACGCGCCCCTGTTGTCCTATTCGACCGACATGGAAAACTGGGTCCAAGAGGCCGTAGCGGTCGATAGCCTGACAGCGCACATCGCGCTGACGGCCCCCAACCCGCGCTTTGTCTTTTCGTATTTCACCCACAACTTCGGCAATGGGGTGCCGATCGTGCCTAAGCACGTGTGGGAAGGGCAGTCGCCAGACACCTTTACCAACTTCGATCCGCAAAAGGGCTGGCCCGTGTTTTCCGGACCGTACAAGTTGGCGCTATCCACGCCACAGCAGCGCATCTGGGACTTGCGGTCGGATTGGTGGGCCGCGGCCACCGGCTTTCAATCTCTGCCCAAAGTCGAGCGCATCATCTACCTGCCTTACATGGAGGAATCCAAGCGCGTCCAGAACCTAATCACCAATCACATGGATACCTGTCTAGACCTCCGGCCACCCAACATCCAGACCGTACTCGACCGCAATCCCCGCGTGACGACGTGGACCGGCCGGGCCCCGCCGTATGGCTACGTGGATTTCTGGCCCATTTCGCTGGGCTTTAACAACTTAGAGGCCCCCTTCTCAGACGTGAACGTGCGCCGCGCGATCAACTACGCCATCAACCGCGATCAACTCGTGGAGATCGGCTGGCAAGGAGCGGGCACCTCAACGCTCCTGCCTTTCCCCGCGTATCCGGCGCTTCGACCGCACTTCAGCGAGGTCGAAGATTTGCTAGCGCGATACGAGCTCGGGGTCTTTGACCTCGCCAAGAGCGCGGCACTAATGGAGGGCATGGGCTGGCAACGGCCAGAAGGCGGCTATTGGACTAAAGATGGCGAGCCGTTTAAGATGGTCATCGACATCTCTTCGATTTTCCAAGACATCACGCCGGTCTTGGTCGCGCAGCTAGAGCGAGCGGGTTTTGACGCGGACTTTCGCAACACCCCAGACACCTATACCCGCATGTCGCACGGCACAGCACGCTCCTTTATCAACGGGCACGGCGGCAGCGTGCGCGACCCGTACTTTACGCTACGGCTCTACCACAGCCGCTTCGTGCAGCCAACCGGCACACCCGCCGAGTACTTTTGGCGCTGGCAAAACGAGGAATTCGACCGAATCGTCGATCAAATGGCAGCAGTCGCCCCGCGCGATCCACGGCTAGGGGAATTGTACCGCCAAGCCATGGAAATATGGCTCGCCGAACTGCCGTCGATCCCGCTCTTGCAGTGGTATCACCGCATTCCGCACAACCAGACTTACTGGCGCAACTGGCCCTCGGAATACAGCCCGTACATCAATAGCGCCTATTGGCACCGAGTGTGGCTGTTGGTGCTGCTCAATTTGCAACCGGTACAAGGGTGAAATTGCGGCGATATGAGACGAGTCGCCCTAAGCGGCGGCGATCGACAAAAATCGCCCGGATCGATCCGTTCTTCCGCCTGATCCAGTTTGGGATGCAGGACGCGGCTGACAAAGTTTGATTGTCGTCCACGACCTCGCGTGTGCGGGCAACACGGCTGGGAAGACCCCCAGGTTCACAGCGACCCGACCACGACCCCGCGTGTGCGGACAACACGCAAGATTCCACCCATAGATAGCTATAATAGCACGACTAGCTCCGCTATTCAGATAGTATCAAATGTCTAATTCTCTAGGGATTCCATGATTTTCTCAGATTATCTCTCATCGATCACTGTAAGCCAAATCATCGCCAGTGCCGCGCTGGGAGCACTAATCGGTTTTGGCACTAATTGGTTGGCCATCAAGTCGTTGTTCCGTCCGCTGCGGCCGCGCTGGTATAGCCTAGGTTGGCAAGGAGTTATTCCGCGCAATAAGGAGAAACTAGCCAGCAATATCTCCAAGGTTGTAGGGGCCGATTTGTTGGCCAAGGACCATTTGTTAGAGCAGTTGCAGAACGCAACTTTGCAGAAGAGTTTGCACCGCTTTGTCGTCGCTCAAACAGATCGGTTATTAAGTGCTAGCTTGGCTTCTGGTTTTGCTCAATTACCTCTGGAATGGCGTCAGGAGGGTTTGGATAAAGCAGCGCGCCGATTGCTTGAATGGATGGCCGAATGGAGCGAAAGCAAGTCGGGGCTAGAGTTAAAGCGGTGGCTTTTGGACACTCTAGAAGCACACTTGGGTGCGCTGCAAGTCGAACAGGTGCTGTCGGCAGAACAACTTGATGAATTCATCGACATGGCCAGCGGAGTACTGGCCCAGCGGGAGACGCGAGATTACTTGGCCCGTACCCTGCAGGAGCGATTGGAAGGCTATCTCGGATCGGATACGCCGCTAGAGAACATCGTCCCTGCGGAATTGCGCGATGTTTTACACGACCGATTGCAGCGCGAAATCCCAGAAATGCTGGTGCGTGTAGCCCGCTGGCTGAAGGATCCTGAGAATGTGGAGTCTCTGGTCAAGCGAATCTTGAAAGCACTTGCAGCGTACGCCGAACAAGAGACTTGGCTCAAGAGTCTGATCGCCAATTTGGGCTTGCACTTTTTCCGGCGAGAGATCGCCCAAGCATTGCGCCAGCGTATTCCCCAATTGGCCCAAGAATTTTTGCACAGCCAAGAAGTGCGCGAGAAGCTCGCTAAACAGCTAATTGATGGCGTCAACGACTTATTGTGCAAGCCCGTGGTGGAGGTGGTGGGAGAGCATCGCCATCTTTTGGCCCAGCGCATCAGCTCTATTGCCGCGACTTGGCTTTCGAGCACAGAGGCGCAGGAGGCACTGGGGAGCTTTCTGCGCCACCAGTACCACAAGCACCACAAGCGTCAACTCGACGAGATGGTGCCAGAAAAGGCGCGACGCACCATGCGTCAGCGCTTGTCGAAGGCGTTGCAATTGCCCAGAGACAAAATTGAACCTTGGAGCGCACAGTTGAGCACTTTCTTGCGGCAGCACCTACAGCACAGTCGCACGCCGTTGCGGGAGTGGACTAGCCTGCGACGAGTTGACGAGAAAGCACTGGTTCAATGGGCGCAGGATAAAGCGACAAGAGTGCTAGCGACGCAAGCACCGGTACTAATTGAACAGTTCGATCTCAAAAGCATGGTATACGCCCAGGTTATGAAGTTCGATCTGTTGCGGGTGGAACGCCTGATTAAGGGTATCATCAGCGACCAATTGCGCTATATCAATTTGCTGGGGGCGGTACTGGGAGCATTGGTGGGGGTGCTCTTGCCGTTTCTCAATGCCTTTATCGCCAGCCTGCATTGATGGGCGACTGCATCCTATCCACATCTTCACTACTGCCGCCGGTCTAATCGTCGAACACCCCGACCTTAAATCCGATCTGCGTTTTGCCCGTGAATAGTTCTCGCTGTCGTCACTCATTCCAGCATCCCAGCCGCCCGCTGTTGTGCCCGGCTGCCGGCTCTTTCCTTAGCAGCTCAACCCAACACCTATTATAGGATACTGCAATTCGGGTGCAGGACCTTCCTTCGCTTGCGCGGCGAGCACTATCGGGCACCGTAATGACCCAAGACCTCCGCGGTCGCCGAAGCATTCGCCGCTAACGCAAAGTGCAGCGGCGTAAAGCCATTGTGGTCTTCGGCGTTGACGGCCGCACCGTGCTCAAGCAAAACCTCCGCAACCTCAGAAGCATTAATAACCGCCGCAAAGTGCAGCGGTGTAAAGCCGCCATGAGTGGTCTGGGCGTTGGCGGCAGCACCATGATTGAGCAAAACCTCAGCGGTCGCCGAAGCATTAATAACCGCCGCAAAATGCAGCAGCGTAACGCCATGGGTCGTTTGGGCGTTGATTGCGGCGTCATGCTCAAGCAAAACCGCCGCGGTCGCCGAAGCGTTCGCCGCTACCGCAACGTCCAGCGGCGTATCGCCATTGTGGTCTTTGGCGTTGACGGCGGCGCCATGATCGAGCAAAACCGCCGCAGCCGCAGAAGCATCAATCACTGCCGCAAGGTGCAGCGGCGTGCCGCCATCATTGTCGCTGGCGTTGGTATCGGCACCATGATTGAGCAAAACCTCCGCGGTTTCAAGAGCATTCGCCGCAAGATGCAGCGGCGTGAGGCCATTGTGGTCTTTGGCGTTGACGGCCGCACCATGCGCAAGCAAAACCTCAGCAACCGCCGTAGCATTAATCACCGCCGCAAGATGCAGCGGCGTGAGGCCATGGGTCGTTTTGGCGTTGACGGCCGCACCATGATCAAGCAAAACCTCAGCGGTCGCAGAAAAATTCTTCCGCGCCGCCCCGTGTAGCGGCGTACCACCCGCATTGGTTTTGGCGTTGACGGCGACGCCATACTTGAGCAAAACCTCAGCCGCCGCAGAAGC
The DNA here is from genome assembly GCA_965116045.1 of Candidatus Latescibacterota bacterium. Lineage (GTDB taxonomy): Bacteria > Latescibacterota > UBA2968 > UBA8231 > UBA8231. The sequence continues at coordinate 2,421,822 of OZ220478.1, forward strand.
ATTCGCCGCTACCGCAACGTCCAGCGGCGTGTTGCCCGCATCGTTTTGAGCGTTGACATCGGCGCCATGCGTAAGCAAAACCTCAGCCGCCGCGAAAGAATTACTCCCCGCCGCATCGTGCAGCGGCGTGCTGCCCGCATCGTTTTGGGCGTTGACAGCAGCACCATGCGTAAGCAAAACCTCAGCCGCCGCGAAAGAATTACTCCCCGCCGCATCGTGCAGCGGCGTACTGCCCGCATCGTTTTTGACGTTGACAGCAGCACCATGCCCAAGCAAAACCTCAGCCGCCACAGAAGAATTACTCCCCGCTGCCCCGTGCAGCGGCGTGCTGCCCGCATCGTTTTGGGCGTTGACAGCAGCGCCATGTGCAAGCAAAATCTCAGCCGCCGCGAAAGAATTACTCCCCGCTGCATCGTGCAACGGTGTGCCGCCTTCATTGGTTTTGGCGTTGACATCGGCACCATGCGCAAGCAAAACCTCCGCAGCCACAGCAGCATTCTTCCCCGCCGCATCGTGTAGCGGCGTGCCGCCTTCATTGGTTTTGGCGTTGACATCGGCACCATGATCGAGCAAAACCTCAGCGGTCGCAGAAAAATTCTTCCACGCCGCATTGTGCAGCGGCGTCCTGCCCTCATTGGTTTTGGCGTTGACGGCCGCACCATGTTTGAGCAAAACCTCAGCGGTCGCAGCAGCATCCTTCCACGCCGCCTCGTGTAGCGGTGTATACCCCTTATTGGTTTTGGCGTTGACATCGGCACCGCGATCGAGCAAAACCTCAGCAGCAGCAGAATCATCCTTCCACGCCGCATCGTGCAGCGGTGTATAGCCCTCACTGGCGTTGGCTCCTAGGCTCCCAAGCATTAAAGCTGCAACGAGTATTCCCCACATCATAGCCGTCTCTTGCCTCCTTAAGGAAGGGCGTTAAGAAGCAGTCTGAATATCCCCGTCAGGCCGCCCGCAAAATAAATTATCGGGAGTATCCAAGGGTGCTGGCACTGAATATACGGGCCTCTGGTCATTGGGCCATCAAAGGACGGCCGCGAGACTGAACACACCGAGGCATCGTAGCCCAGCCAATTTTATCGGCGGATTCATTGCCTATTGCCATCATCTAAAAAAATCAGCCCTGAAAACAAATGAAAAATCCCAACTGAATCCCAATCCTTGCTGACTCTTAGAATAACCTTATATGTTTATCCGGCGGCAACCAAACGCTCAGTTACCCCTGCACAGAAGTGATTAGTATTCATGCCCCAAATCGTCGTTGAAAATCTAGTCAAAACCTATCGCATTGCCGAACGCCGTCCCGGTCTTTGGGGAGCTTTCCGCGGCATTGTGCAGCGCTCGCACCGCGTAATCCGGGCGTTGGACGGCATCTCTTTCTCGCTAGAGGCCGGCGAACTTGTCGGCTATATCGGGCCAAACGGAGCGGGCAAATCCACTACGGTCAAAATTCTCTCCGGCATCGTCGTCCCCGACTCGGGCCGCTGCGAGGTCCAAGGCCGCGTCCCTTGGGCAGACCGCATTGGCCACGTCAGCCGCATTGGCGTAGTCTTTGGCCAGCGCACCCAATTGTGGTGGGACTTGCCAGCCATTGAATCCTTTGATCTGCTGCGCGACATATACAAAGTCCCCACCGCCGCCTACCGCCGCCGCCGCGACGCCCTCATCGCCATGTTGGAACTTTCTTCCTTCCTCGACGTGCCCGTGCGCCAGCTCAGCTTGGGCCAGCGCATGCGCTGCGATCTGGTGGCGGCCCTGCTCCACGGCCCGGGTCTGCTCTTTTTGGACGAGCCGACCATCGGTCTCGACGCGGTCGCCAAACTGGCGATGCGCGATTTCATCAAAGAACTCAACCGCCGAGAGAGCACCACCGTCATCCTGACGACCCACGATATGGACGATATCGAAGCCCTGTGCAACCGGGTCGTGGTCATCGGCGACGGCACCATTCTCTCCGACGGCAGCCTCGCCGATCTGCGCACGCGCGTCTCGTCCGAGCGCCGCCTCATCGTCGATTTAGTCGATGCCACGGCGACCATCGAAGACGAAGCCGCACGCGTCGTGCAGCGCGATGGCCACCGAGTGCATCTCAGCTTTGCGCCCGAACGCATTTCAGCCCCGGCCCTCATCAGCCGCATCACCGCCCGCCACGAGGTGCGCGACCTTTTTGTGGAAAACCCGCCCATTGAGGAAGTCATCGCCCAACTCTACCGAGATCGCCCTTGATGCGGCCCTACCTGTCCGTCCTCAGCGCTCGCATCCGCATGTTGTTGCAGTATCGGGCCGCGGCCCTAGCCGGCATGAGCACCCAGCTATTTTGGGGACTCATTCGGGTGATGATCTTCGAAGCGTTCTATCGCACGGCGACTCAAGCGCAACCCATGACCTACGGCGAAATCGTCAACTATGTCTGGCTCGGTCAGGCCCTGTTCGCCCTCTTGCCTTGGCAACCCGACAACGACGTGCGCACCATGGTGCGCACGGGCACGGTAGCCTACGAATTAGTGCGGCCCGTCGATTTGTACGCCTTCTGGTACAGCCGCGCCCTCGCCAATCGCATCGCCCCCGCCCTGCTGCGCTCGGTGCCGTTGTTTTGCCTAGCCTTCCTCTTCTTCGGCCTACAAGCTCCCGCGTCCCCAGCGGCGGCCGCGGCTTGGGCCGTGGCCACGGTGGGCACCATCCTGCTCGGGGGTGCCTTGGCCAACTTGGTCAACATCTCCTTGCTGTGGACCATCGCCGGAGAAGGCTCCATGCAAATAATGGCGGTGTGCATCTACGTTTTTTCGGGTATGGTGGTCCCCTTGCCACTGTTTCCCGACGCGCTCCAACCCATACTCAACTTCCTGCCTTTCCGCGGCTTAGCCGACACCCCTTTCCGCCTCTACATGGGGCACATTCCCGCGTCGCAAGTCTGGTCAGTAGTGGGACATCAACTCGCGTGGACGCTAGTGCTCGTAGGGCTAGGCCGCTTCCTGCTCTATCTCGGCACCCGCCGCTTGGTCGTCCAAGGAGGCTGAAGCCGTGCTCGACGGACTGCGCCTGTACGGCCGCTATATCGGCATTTCCTTCCGCAGCCAAATGCAGTATCGGGCCTCTTTCATCATGCTGTCCGTGGGGCACGGCGCGATGACCGGCTTGGGATTCTTGGGCATCTGGGTGCTCTTCAACCGCTTCGCCGCTCTCGACACTTGGAGTCTGCCCGAAGTAGCCTTCTTTTACGGCCTAATCAATATTGCCTTCGCCCTGTGCGACGCCTGCTCGCGCGGCTTTGACTTGTTCGCCGCCACGGTCAAAAGCGGCGACTTCGACCGCCTGCTGCTGCGCCCCCGCAGCACAGCCTTGCAACTGGCCGGACAAGAACTCACCCTCAAACGCATCGGCCAACTCACCCAAGGCTTGGTCGTCCTGCTGTGGGCCTCACATGCCCTAGACCTCGCTTGGACACCAGACAAACTGCTCCTCGTCGCGCTCACCATTCTCGGTGGCGCTTGCCTGTTTTACGGCCTCCTAATCCTGCAAGCGACGCTGGCTTTTTGGACTACCGAGAGCTTGGAAATCGTCAATGCCACAACCTACGGCGGCGTGGAGACAGCCCAGTATCCATTGGCGATCTATCGCGAGTGGTTCCGCCGCTTTTTCACCTACGTCATCCCCCTCGCCTGCGTCAGCTACTACCCAGCACTGAGGATTTTGGAGCGATCCGATCCTTTGGGTTCAGGGCCGTTATTCCAATGGCTGGCTCCAATCGTAGGCTTACTTTTTTTCGCAATCTGTCTGCGCGTTTGGCAAGTGGGCGTACGGCACTACCGCTCTACGGGAAGCTGACTTGACGATGAGGTCGGCATTTACCTTGATGCAGTTCGGCAGACACTTACCTTTCTTCCCGCCCTTCCCTCGGCTAACAAAAGGAGAATCCCGCCATGGCTCCCATTAAACTTTTAGTATTCGTCGGCAGCGAAGGCATCTATCACGACCACGCTGGCCAAGGCCGATTTTTGACCGACCTACTAAACCAAGACGACCAGATCGAGGCCGATTTCTCGCGTGACTACGAAGTTATGGTCAATGGCCTCGCCGCGTACGACGCCACCCTCTTCTTCACGGATGTCGGCCACTTCACCCAAGCGCAAGAACAGGGGCTTTTGCACTTTATCGAACGCGGCGGCGGCTTCTTCGGCCTGCACACCGCAGACGCCTCCTTCCGCGACAACGCCGGCTATCACCACATGCTCAACGGCTTTTTCGACGGCCACAGCCCGTACATGGATTTCACCGTCACCATCTCCGACTCCGACCACCCCATTGCTGCGGGCCTCGAAGACTTTGCCGTAACCGACGAGTTGCACTATCTCAAACACGATCCCAGCCGCTCTCATCACCTCATGCACGCCTACGACCCCGGCCGCGACGAAACCCACGTCATGGCCTATCACCACACCTATGGTCAGGGCCGGGTATTCTTCTTTGCCTTGGGCCACGACAACGCAGTGCTAGAAAATCCCGCCTTCCAAGAAGTGGTGCGCCGAGGTGCTCTGTGGGTGGGTAAAAAATTGTGATGGAGCGACGCAGAGGCTATCTGGTTGCGGGCGCGGGCAAGGCCGCCCTAAGCCGAATTGAAAAGACGATCAATGACTGAAATACGAGGCGTATTCTTCGACCTATATGGCACATTGCTGTGCTACGGCGATATGGAGGCCGCGGGAGAGAGTTGGTACCGCGCCATCCGCCGCGAGTTGCTTGCTGGCAACCATGCGTTTGATGAAGAAACATTGATCCGACTATGCGAGGAATTCTTGCTCCAACCCGAGCCGCCGGTACAGGACGACGGCCTGACAGTGTATGAGCGTCGCATGGGCGGGTTAGTCGGGGAGTTGGGCTTGGCGTTGGCACTGGAGGAGTTGCGCCGGATCAGCGCGGTAAGCCTAGCCGTGTGGCACGCACATACATTGCTCGACCCCACAGCTAAAAGCGTACTCGGCGCGTTACATGGCCGCTACAAGCTGGCGCTGATTTCCAACTTCGATCATCCGCCGCACGTCCATCGGTTGCTAGACGATCTGGCGTTGCGGCCCTTTTTCGACGCAGTGGTCGTCTCTGGTGATGTCGGCGTCAAAAAGCCCGACCCGGCGATCTTTGCCCCGGCCTTGGCACAAACCGGGTTGGTAGCTGACGAGGTAATCTTCGTCGGCGACTCACCAGAAGACGACGTAGCAGGAGCGCAGGCGGCGGGGCTGTGGCCGGTGTTGATTAGACGGTCACTCGCCGCGGATAGATGGATGGAAGACGGAGTCCGAGTGGTGTCGGGGTTAAGGGCAGTGGTCGGATTAGTTGGTTGAAGAATACGCACCTGAAGAAAGGGAATGCGATGGCAACGGATGGAACGGTTTTGCAAATGGGCGATCCAGCGGCTGTTGGCATGTCGGCCCCACAACTCGAACGGGCCTTCGGCCTGCTCTCGGCTGCTGTTGCGGCGGGCCAGATCAGCGCGGCCTCGCTGACAGTGGCACGACACGGCAAAGAGGTCTTTGCCCGTGGGGTTGGCGACCGGAAACCCGGCAGCGGCCAAGCGGTCAATGCGGATTCGATCTTTCTCCTCGCGTCGATCACCAAGCCGCTCACCGCTTGTGCGCTGATGATCCTCGTGGACCGCGGGCTGATTTCGCTCGAAGACCCGGCAATCGAATACCTACCCGAGTTCACCGGCGGCGACCGGCCCGCCATCAAGGTCCGCCACCTGCTGTCGCACGTATCGGGCATGCCCGACATGCTCCCCGAAAACACCAGTCTGCGGCAGGCGCACGAGCCGGTAGAAGTCTTTGTCGAGCGGTCGCTCAAGACGCCTCTGCTCTACAAACCAGCGACCGATTTCCGCTATCAGAGCAAGGGCATCCTGCTGGCGGCCGCGATTGTCGAGCGCGTCAGCGGCCAGCGGCTGCGCGATTTTGAACGCGAGGAAATTTTCGCGCCGCTGGGTATGGAGCGCAGCGCATTGGGCATGGGCGATTGGGCGATTGAGGATACCGTGTGGTGCGGGACGGACACCAAAGAAGATGAAGCGTTGCGGAGTTGGGGGTGGAATTCCCCGTACTGGCGCGATTTTGGGGCACCGTGGGGCGGCATGCACAGTACCGGACGCGAGCTGGCGATCCTCTTGCAAACCATGCTCAACGGCGGCGCGTACGGAGACCAGCGCATCTTCAGCCGCGCCTCGGTTGCAGCGATGACGCGGGATCAGAATGGCGCGCTCAACGCACCGTGGGGCCTTGGCTGGGGCGTGTGTGGAGCGCGGGTGTGGGCCTTTTGGGGCGATCTGGTGTCGCCGCACACCTTCGGCCACACCGGGGCGACTGGCACAGTAGCGTGGGCGGACGCAGAGCACCAGCTAAGCTGCGTGGTGCTGACCAACCAAATGGTCGCCAACGGGAGCTTACTACGGCGGGTATCCAACGCAGTGTCAGCCGCCGTGGAAGAATAGCGTCCAAACCCCTCCGAGTTCTATTTAATTCAAAGATTAATTTTTTTAATTTTTTCATTGACTTTTTTAATTTTATAGCTATAATTACGTCTAAAATTGATTATTTGGAGGTTTCGCTATCAAAGACTGGAAAGAGCTAACCGATCTGACGAAGGGGGCGCGTATCGTGGTTGAGCGGGTTTCCCTGCCGGACAGCGCCATCGCAATCGAAGGGCAATTCGAGCCGCCTGTTCTCGCACGTCTTTCCGCCGAGGATCAAGTATTCGTAATGGCCTTCGTCCAAGTCCACGGCTCAATCAAGGAAATGGAGCGCATCTTTGGCATCAGCTACCCAACGGTCAAAAACCGACTGGCTGCCATTGCCGCTCAGCTACCGTTGGTCGAGACCGTGCAAAAGAAATCCGCTAACACCCCGCGCTCAAATCCCCAATCGGCAGCAGTACTCGACAGCTTGGAACGCGGCGAGATCGACGTCGAAGAGGCACTGCGGAGGCTCTCCTGATGCTACCACCGATGTTCCTGAGATTGCGAGTCCAAAACGACAAACGGCGCATCCGGCTGTGGATCCCGCTCATAGTGCTATGGCCGATCGTTTTTGTCGTAGTGCTGCTGGGGACGCCTGTTGCAATACTGGTAGCGGCGCGTTCGGGATACCGCGTTCGAAGCCGTTCCGGCCTGCTGGCCGGCCCCTTGCTGCTATACGCACTTGCCTCGTTGCGCGGCCTGCACTGCAACGTCGCTTCGGGCGAGGATCGCATATTCATCTCAATCGACTAGGAGGCTGTGATGACTGAAGAACGACGCAGAATTCTCGACATGCTTGCGGCGGGGAAGGTAACTGTAGAAGAGGCCGAGCGTCTCTTGGCGGCACTGCAAGGACTGGGGCTTCGGCATGTGTACCCACTACGGAGCGGTATAGAAGAGGCCGAGCATCTGGAGGCACTGCAAGGCACCCGCAAGGAAGAGTCCCGGTCAGAGAGCGAAAACGACGCCCGCGACAAGGACGGCAAAACCTCCCTGCACGACGACACTTTTGCCGTGGGCGACAACCCGCGCCTCGTGGTGCGCGGCTTCAATGGCCGCATTCGGGTCCATGCTGGCGACCCCGGCTCGATTCACGTGCGGGCGAGGCTAAAAAAACCGCACGCAATCAAGTACAGCGCCACCCAAGAAGGCGACCGCATCGCGGTCGAAGCCAAGCCGGAGCACCAGCCCGAGGGGTTCTCGCCCGGATTCTCTCGCCAGCACTCCGGCGCAAACATTGAGGTTACTGTGCCCGGCACAACTAGCGTTGACTTGGCGACTAGCAACGGACCGGTGGAACTCCAAGGAACGGAAAGCAGCGGGACGGTGCAGACCAAGAACGGGCCTATACGGGTTGAAAACTTCAAGGGCGACCTGAACGCGGCGACTAAGAACGCCCCGATCGCGGTCAAAACGCTCTCGGGCTCGGCCGAGCTTTCTACCTCGAACGGCCGCGTATCCATTGAGGACGCCCGCGGCCGCTTCAATGTGCGGACCACCAATGGGTCAATAAAGTTTCAGGGGAGCATCGAGGCTACCAACAGCCTATCTACCACGAACGGCAGCATCAAAGTAGCTCTAGATGCCGATCCAAACCTCGCGCTAAAGGCTGCGACGGCCAACGGGCGAGTCCGCTGCGAAGTGCCGGGTTTCGTCGCATCAGTCGAGAAGCGCCATAAGCTCAAGGGAACAGTGGGCACCGGCGAAGCCGAATTGATCGCCAAAACCGCGAACGGCTCCATCACAATTCAATAGCCAAACGCACACAGGAGGACCGTCATGAACGAAAACAGCAGACGCGTACTGGAGATGCTAGCCGAAGGCAAGGTCTCGGTCGATGAGGCCGAGCGCCTGCTCTCCCTCGTCAATGGGGAGCCAGCGGCGACCCCTCGCGTGGAATCGGACCGGCGCTATCTGAGAGTCACCGTTGACGGAGACGGGGATGAGCACGTCGATGTCCGGGTGCCACTAGCGCTGATCAAGGCCGGAGTCAAGCTACACACTCTACTCCCAGTACAAGCCACGACGAAAATCAACACGGCTCTGCAGGACAACGGCATTAATGTTGATATTGACAATTTGCGCACCGAGGATCTAGAGCAGCTCATTGACGCTCTAAGCGAGATCGAGGTCAATATCCACGACGGGGACGACAAAGTCCGAGTTTACTGCGAATAATCCAATGTTGAAATGGAGCTGATTGGTACTTCATTGAGGAATTCGAGGCCGTGCTGCGCATGGTGCATTTGCGGCATCGGCGGGAAAACGCCGAGCCGTCGCCGGGGTAATGCACCTCACAGCAGTTCCGGCCGGAACTCCACGGCGTTGACGGCCTTTTGCCGGTCGCCATCGTCCTCCACTTCAAACTCGATGATCGCGCCGCTCGTCCTGAGGTGGGCAAATTCCGCGTTGGACACCGGGCCGCCTCTGGCCGTACGCAGGTCGGTAATGTGCAGAAAAATATCCTCGCGTACGGTGTCTAGCCCCAAGTCGGTCTGCGCGGTCAAGAACCCGTAGCCCTTTTCCTCGTTGACCGCGTGGAGGATACCGCGCAGACGCTCGGTTGGGCCGCGCTCCGGGAACAGAATGCCGGGCACCAAGTACCCAGAAAAGTGGTAATCTACCTCTTGGCGCAGTTGGGTGCTGGTGTTGGCAAAAGACAGCAAATCGACCCGCTTGCCCCGGTTTTGCAGGGCGCGTACCAAGCGCACAAAATCGCCATCGCCCGTGCCCAACAGCACGTAATCCAAATTCTCCGACTGCAACAAAGCATCGATCGCCAAGTCTAAATCGGCGTCGGCCTTGACGATGGTCTCGCCTTCTGGAGTGAGATAGCGCCGCACTTGCTTGAGAACCAAGTGATAGCCTTCCCGCCGCGCTCGATTGCGATACGTTTTCCTCTTTTGCCGGTACTCTGCGTCTGTGTTTTCGCGCTCGCGGTCAATGGCCATGTAGGCATTGGCCCGCACCACAACCGCCTGTTGCGCCTCCACCAGGGCCTTGATCTGGCGAAACTGGACGCCGTGGCCGCCGCAGCGGTTGAGATTCTCCATATCGAGAAATATGCCTGCTTTTAACACGGGTATCCTTTAGTAGTAAGTGGTAGCGGCTCCCCTCGTGGGTGCCTGTAGGTGTTTTGTCGCTAGACGTGAAAAATGTACAAGTCGCGCACAGGCAGCGGCAACTCCACCCAAGCACCGCCCTGACGATGGCTCTCGGCAACAGCGATGGTGGCTTCTGTTATGTGGTGCGTCACGTCAATGTGGCCGCGCGTGAGTTGGCCGGATTCTCGCGCTGCGACCAAATCCTCCAAGCAGCACTGCGTCGTGCTACGCGGCGTTACCGGATCGACAGGCACCTCCTCCCACAAGGCGTTCCGTCCTTGCACGGGACCGGGCTGACGCAGTAAAACGTTGGCCCCATTGTTGCACGAGCGAATCGAACCCTCCGAGCCGATGACCTCGAATTCCCACGGGGCCGCTGGAATGGACCACGCCTCGACGCCGTTGACAAAGCGCAGTTGATAGGTGGCCAGGGGATCTGACGGAATGTGATTGCCCTCGACTTGCAAGCCGTGGGGCAAAAGCTCGCCGCGCACAGCTTCAATCGCCGGGTCGCCGATGAGATAGGACACCGTGTCGATCGAGTGGATGTGCCCGTGCATCAGGCTGGAACCGGCGTAGTGAATCACGGCCCGCACCTCGCCGACCTGACCGGCGGCGACCGCGTCCTTGACCACCTCGTAGCGGTTGTCAAAGCGGCGCAGGACACCCGTGTTAAAGAGCGCGTTGTTGCGCTTTACAGCATCGCGGATTTCGTCGGCGCGCTCCATTGAGCTAGCCATGGCCTTTTCGAGATAGATCATCGGCACACCCATATCGGCCACCGCTACCGCTAAGTCGGCGTGCGAGTCGCCGCGAAAACTCGCGTCTGGAGCTGCTCTGGCGGGCTTGGGCAAACAGGCCGCTGTGCAGATGGCTGCGATGTCTGGCTCTTCGCGGCGGATCATGTCGCGGAAATCCTCGTACACGGCTGTTCCCCAACGGCTTTGAAACGCATCGCGCTTATCCGGCAAGAGATCGGCCCCGGCCACGAGTTCCAACCGCTCGCTCGCCGTCGTCGCGGCCGCCACCGAATAGGGCAAGTCTCCGTGCCCTTCGTCGTCAATGGTACTGCCCATGCGCCCGAGGCCGATGATAGCTACTGTATGCTTCTTCATGGTGGTTCTCCTTTCGATGCAGCAGACAACCTACTCATCCCACCCAAATCTCGCCAGCACAGCCCTCCCGCTGCACGCTCAGGCTCACCTTGACAGCATATTAAGCTATCGACTTCTTTGCTGCCATATGACGCCCAAGCGGTCGACACCCACATCCGACGAGCCCCAGACCGCCACAGGAGACAGCATGACGCAAGCGCAAGTTCCGCCCCACCTAGACCCGCGCAAGTTCCAAGACTCCGACGTCACCGCCGATGGAAAACAGCGGGCTAGCGTAGCATGGAAGCGGCTGGAGACCCTGTGGTTTAACACCGGTACTCTCTGCAATTTGGAGTGTACCAACTGCTACATCGAATCGAGCCCGCGCAACGACCGGCTGGTGTACCTCACGGCGGCAGAAGTGGCAGCCTATCTCGACCAAATCGAGCGCGACCAACTGGGTACGCACGAGATCGGCTTCACCGGCGGCGAGCCTTTTATGAATCCCGAGATACTCGACATGCTGGAAGACGTGCTCAAGAGGGGCTTCGAGAGCTTGGTGCTGACCAACGCCATGCGGCCGATGATGAAGTGCGCCGACGGCCTGCTACGGCTGCGCGAAGCACACGGCGACCGGCTGACGATTCGCGTCTCCATTGACCACTACGATCCAGAGCTGCACGAGGCGGAGCGCGGCGAGCGATCTTGGGCACCGATGATCGAAGGCTTGCGCTGGCTTTCTGATTGCGGCTTCCGCTTAACAGCCGCTGGCCGCACATGCTGGGGCGGCGAAGAAAGCGAGTTGCGCACTGGCTTCGCCCGTCTCTTCGCCGACCTCGGCGTACGCATTGACGCGACCGACCCCAGCCAGTTCGCGATCTTCCCAGAAATGAAGTCCTCCGTCGATGTCCCCGAGATCACCACTAACTGCTGGGATATTCTCGGCCAGTCGCCCGACGACATCATGTGCGCCTCGTCGCGCATGGTTGTCAAGCGCAAGGGCGCGGATTCTCCGGTCGTGCTCTCTTGTACCCTGCTGCCGTATGACGCGGCCTTTGAGATGGGCCAGACCTTGGCCGAATCTTGGGGCTCGGTGAAGCTCAACCACCCGTATTGCGCCCAATTCTGCGTCCTCGGAGGCGCGAGCTGCTCGACCTGACTAATCCAGCAACTCGATCTGCCCGGACATGCGCTCTCGCTGTACGCACAACAGCAAATCGCCGCGCCCGATCCTGACCTCGACGGGGTTGGCCACCACCTCATTGGAGATGCCCTCGCGCACGCCCGGAATGAGGCACTCGGACCGCAAGGGCCATTTTAGGCCAAACGTCTCAATCCCTTCCACTGCACCGTTGAGCGGGCACAGGGAAATTTTCTGGCCAATAACAGCGCGGAAGCGGATGCGGCGGTCAATGAGGCGGATGTCGCAGTAGTCGTCCACTATGCGCAAGACGAGGAGATCGGCAAAAGTCTTGAGCAGACTCAAATTGCCCAGCAGGTGATCGGTGCGCCGGCCCGTAAAACCGACGAGTACGGCTTCAGTAACGCCCAAGGCGACGGCGTGGTTGAGGACTTTTTGGCCATCTGTGCCCACATTGCCCTCGGGGTCGACGAGGACGAGGCGGTCGGCGGCGAGGGCGGCCTTGCTTTGGCGGCTAACCGAGTCGAGGTCGCCGACGACCCAATCGGGCGCGTATCCGTACGCCGAGGCGGTATTGGCCCCGCCGTCGGCGCACAAAATTAGCTCGGCTTCTCGCGCACAGGCCGCGAATAATTCTCGGGAAGGCGGCTCGCCATTGCCGACGACCAGAGCAGACCGACCGTCCACGGTTTAGTTTCCCAAAGAAGAAAACTGCGTCGTCAGTCGCACGCCGATTTGGCGCGGATCGCCATAGGTTTCGTATAGCTTGTCATCGTAATCCGGCGGCTCCAAGCCAAAGTAGAAACCCCGCACCCCGTAGCGCTCGTCGAGCAAGTTGCGGCCCCATAGCTGCACAGACCACGCTTCCCACTCGTAGGCAAGATGGGCGTTGACCAATTGGTACGGCTCCGAGACTTGATCGTGGCTATCGGAGTAGAAAAATTGGTCCATGCCGGTCAGGGATAGCCGCGCCCCCAAGCCCGACTGATGGCGGTACTCGCCCCCCACGCTAAAGGTATATTCTGGCGCGTGGGCGGCGGCCCGGTCCCCCAGCGTTACTTCCCCATCTTCTGTGGGGAAGGTGTACGTATCGACGTGCGTAGTGAGCAAGCCCAGCGAGCCGAAGAGTTCGACTTGGGGCCGCAGGCGGAAAGTCTGCTCCCATTCCAAGCCGCTATTGCGGCCTTTGACAGCATTGGCCGTGAAGTAAAAGAAACTGTTGGGGTCGCCCGGATCCTGCTGGCTCGACAGCTCGACCTGCTGGTCTGAGCGCAGCGCGTGGAACAGGGTCAACCCGGTGGAATAACGCGGCCCGCCGGCGCGCCAGCCGAGTTCAAAATTGACGATGTACTCAGGGTCGTAGGGGCGGTTTTCCGCGGCCAAGTACGGATGCTGGTTGACCCCGCCAGAGCGGTAGCCACGCGAGGCCGCAGCGTATAAAGTATGGCCTAAACGCCAATTGTAACTGAAGGCCGCTTTGCCGCCGCCCAGCCATTGATCAACGGCAAACGCGGTGCGAGTGCTGTCGGCCCCGGAATTCGCCGTCGTTCCCGCATAGGCCGTGTCGTTGCGGTCGAGCCGCGCATTGATTTTCAGCCGCAATTTTTCGCCCAAGGCCAACCCGTACTGACCGTAAAAGGCTAGGTTGTCGATTTCGTAGCGCCCGTTCAAATCCGTGGCGTCACCGCCGAACAAATAGCCCGCGGCATTGTCTTCCTCTTCGAGCCGCTTCCAATAGGACCCGACCACCAGTTCCGCGACCAAGAGCCGAGCCTCTTGGCTCACAACCGTGCGGTCGCGCACATTGCGCTCGAAAAAGTCGTAGCTCCCCCCCTCGGCGGCTGGATCGAATTTGTACGGTGCTTGTAGCCAGTACTCGTCGTTGCCCCAATCGCCGTCAAAGCTGTGCTCTAATTCGCTGCGCGAAAACGCGGTAATCGCGACCAACTCAGCGCCGCTCGCACCTAGCCCCCAAGTGCTCTTGAGCGAGGCTCCAGCGGTCCGCTGGCGGTCCTTGCCCGGCTTGTCGGAGTAAGTGGTCAAACTCTCGTTGTTGTCGGGTGCCCAAGCGTCGTACCCATTATCCATATCGGCCCAAAAGAAAGTGCCTAATACCTCGGGTCCAGCCGCCGGGGTCCAGCCGACCTTGGCGCGCAGCAACTGCTCGCGTCGGCGGTTGGTGTCCTCGGCATCGAGAACGGTATTGGAGCGAAAGCCGTTGGAGCGGCCATTCTCGTACCCCACGCGCATCGCTAGGTCGTTCCCTACCGGCAGATTCACCGCCATAGAAAAACGCCCTAAACCATCGCTGCCCATTTCGGCGCTGCCCGCTCCGGCAAACTCCTGCTGGGGATCGGCTGAGCGCAAGTTAATCAGTCCGGCCAAGGCATTAGGGCCAAAAATGGTTGACTGAGGGCCTTTGAAGACTTCGACCTGCTCGACGTCAAAGAGCAACCCGGCCGTGCCCATGCCGCTCAAGTCGACGTCGTCCATGACGAATCCCACCGAAAAACTGGGCGGGCCTTCGCCGGCGTAATGGCTGCGCTCGCCAATGCCCCGAATCTGGAAATAGCGCGGCCGCGACGAGCCGCCGGCCCAATTCAAATTGGGCACCGCATGGGTCGCGTCCTGCAAGTGCCCAGCCCCGCTGGCCCGGGCGCGGTCTTTGTCCAACACCGTGACGCTAGCGGCCAAGCGGTCGAGCCGCTGGCGCACCAAGCCGCCTTCCACCACCACCTCGGGCGCTGACAAAATTTCGCGCTTTAGGGCCACGACCAGCGGCAAAACGGCTGCCACTCGCGTACGCTGATAACCGATAAAGGAAATGTCGAGGGAGTCGCCCAAGGCCGCCTCCACCTTGAAGCGGCCCTGAGCATCCGTAGTGGTGCCCCTATCCCCGGCCTGCACATTGGCCCCGGCCAAAGGGCGACCTGTGGCCGCGTCCAACACTCGGCCGGGCACCTCCTCGGCCTGCACCAGAGACAACGCCGTCAGCGTCAATAGACCGGCCAGCAAGCTAGCCGACAGCAGTGGAATTTTCATAGATATGCTCCCTCGTTTCGCATGGGTAAAGGCGACGCTGGGGTCGCTCTTGCGGAGGACTTCCATTAAGGGCATAAAAAAACCGCTCGCCCAGATAGGCCAACGGCGCGTCCGCGGTGCGGACGACATCCGTTTCCCTACGCTGGCACGATCCAGTTCAGGTTCGAAGGGTCTCTATTCTCAGGCCCGCCACCGGGCCACCCCCAACGGAAGCTATATACTCACTATTTCCACAAATATAGGCCGGGCCCTCACTCAGAGCAATGCGCGTCCATTACCTTAGTCTCATCAATAATACTGTCAAGACGCAGAGATAGCAGCCGCTTAAAACACGTACTTCAGGGTGGCACCCGCCACATGGGAACTGTTGTCTTCTCCTTCAACGTACGTTCTGTAAAACTGCCATCCCAAATCTAAGTCTATGTTGTTGAAAGGTACATTTACACCCGCGCGCAGAGTCAACTGAAAATCGGTTTCTTTTTCGTCTATTTTTTCGGGAATCAGTTCCGCCAGATTTTCGGGAATCAGTCTGGCAAGACTTTCGGGAATCAACTCGGCAAAGGCCCCTAAAGTATCGAGAACTTTCTGCGACCCCTCCTTTTCAATAGCCAAGTCTATGTGCGATCGCACGATGCCCACACCACCTCCCAAGTACGGCTTCGCACCGTGGCTGGGACTCCTGGCCATCTTTATCGGGAAAAGCAAAAGATCGACCTTCGACTGTAGCGTCACTAATTTCCCGTCATAGTTGAAACCGCTAGGTAATTCAAAACCAGTTTGGGAGAGCCCTTCCGCAAAGAAGGGGGGCAACGGAGGGGGAACGTCGAGATGGGATGGTAGTCTCGCCCAAGAGCCGGTAAATTCAAGCGCCACGTAATCGGAAATGCCTTTTCCCGCAATGGCCGCGAACCCGATTCCGTAACCAACAGCAAGATGGCTCTGAACCGGCCACTCTGTATTATCAGGGGTGATAAAAGTCGTTTTATGGTGCAGGTCCTGCTTCAAAATGACAGCCACCGTAGTGCCGACGTATCCCCCTCTCTCATCATCGGCCGGCTGCGCCAACCCAGGGACGGCATGAATAACGCAGCAAGCAAAAATAATCATTAAAACGGCTGCAACGCTTATCTTCGAATCCTTCATACTGCTCCTTTTTTTGAGTTCGCTGCGGTTGCTGCTTCCAGTACCGCCGGGCAACGGTTTCGACTTTGAGACCCTCTCAACTGCCCGGAAACGCGTACGTCGCCAACGCCGCCTCATCCACCTCAACCCCCAAACCCGGCCGATCCGTAACTTTGTAGTAGCCGTTTTCGGGTTCGTACGGCTCTTTGAGTATCTGACTCTTGACCGCGTTGGCATGGTGGCTGTGCTCCATGATCGTGAAATTTGGACACGATGCCGACCATTCGACGGTTGCCGCCACCGACAGGATCCCACCCCCTCCGACATGCGGCGCGACCGGAATGTTGTAGGTATCGGCGAGCGTCGCAATCCGGTGCCCTTCGGTAATCCCCGTCCGCGCGATGTCGTGCATCAAAATGTCATATGCTCGACGCTCAAACTGCTCTCGCATCTCATAGCGAGTGCGCGTCCACTCCCCTATCGCCACCGCCATATCCAACGCCCGGGTTATCTCCGCCTGCCCCGGTATATCGTCCGGTATGATCGGTGCCTCCAGCCAAGTGAAACTTAGCTTCTCCAGCTCGCGGCCCAGCCGTATCGAGCTAGCGACCGTCTGCCGCATGTGCGTATCGACCATCAGCATGATGCCCGGCCCTACGCGCTGCCTCACGGCACGGCAAATCTCCGCGACGCCCTCCACATCCAACAACAAGTGCAACTTCAGCGCCTTGTACCCATAGCCCACATGCTCCTCAGCCGCATCGGCAACCTTCACTGGATCCGTGCCGCCGACCCCTGCGTAGAGCAAGATCTCATCTCGATAGCGCCCACCCGCAATTTTGTGTACCGGCTTTCCGACAGCCTTGCCCACGATATCCCACAATGCGATATCCGTCCCGCCGAGAGCGTCAATGTAGAAACCCGTCGGATGTCCGCGCTCTCGCATCGCACCATAGTTGCGCGTCCAAATCGCCTCAATGTCGAACGGATCGCGTTCCAGCACCAAGGGGCGCACCAATTCGCGCACGATGGTCGCCGTAGTGTTCGGCGACACCGGCGACTGCGCCTCACCCCACCCGACGATCCCATTGTCCGTTTCAACCCGGATAACGGTGGTCTCGTGATGGGGCGAGTAGATCGTCGTAAACGCCGTCCGATCCACAAAGTAATCGCCGACTTCGGTCGTCGCCGGTCGCGAGCTCTCCTGCGATTTTTCATCGGCGTGTTTACTAATCCGCAATGGGAACGCTTTGACATCGGCTATTTTCATCGTTTTGCTCCGCCGTGTTTCGTCCAGGGGCTTTTTATAGGGTCAGGAAAAGGTCTGTTAGGATACTTAATTAGAGATTTCCCTACAAGTCGGCCCCTATCGCTCAGTGCCTTATTACCACGCGCAAAGAATTTCGCCGCGATTCGGATGCGATGGGTAGCAAAAGGACAGACGAGGCTACCGTTGCACACCTTGCCACCGACCGCCGGCCCCAAGTGCGAGCCAAGGTGTGGACATATCGCGTCGGCTACGCAAATGCGGCCTTCCCCATCGCACCAAGCGACGATTTGTTTTCCCATCCAAGTTTTCTCGATCAGTTTTTCTTTCAGCAGAAACTTGCGTGTCGTTACGAAAAACCACCCTTCCGAAAATGGTGGAAGTGTATCCATAAATGCCTCGGATTCGGGGATTGTCTCACGGGCTCGCACGTTCAGCTCTTTGCTTTCCTGAATCGCCAACCATACATGATACTTCCGTAATAATTGAAAAACCGTCTGGCCTCGGGATCGTCGAAGGGATAATCCGCGCCGAGCTGCCTTGCGGCGACAAGCCCGCTGACTAGACAGGTTTCCTGGCTATTTATCAACGTATGGGCACCGCAGTGATAGGTCTGTCTCCGGCCCTGGATAAAACGGAACAAAGGGACGAGCAATACAACATGTCGCACGTCGTGTACGATGTGCTGGAACCACCACTTCTTGATAATCTTCTTTTCTTCGATACTGCTAATCGGGTTGTAGGTTACAAGGCAGGGTTTGTCAGACTTTTTTGCCCATGGCTGCTGGTTGTGCATGATATACGTGATTTCATAGTTGTCCGGCCTAGCGCCGTATTGCTCAATGTGATTGCTCCGCGTTGCCAAGGGCTTCACTTCGTTATCCGGCAGGACCGAGGAATCCGAATGCACGACGGTATGATTGTGCAGTTCGCTCTCGTAGCGTATCGACGAAAGAATGTAGCGTTCTAGGAACGTGGGTTTGTCGAGGATGCTCAAGGTCTGGTTCGCATTGCACGCGAAGATCACCTCGTCGAAAACCTCCTCGACGCCGTCTTTGTCCTCGACCACGACGCGGGATGACTGGCGATACACCTTGCGGACCGGTCGATTGAGGTAAATTTTGTCGCGGAAATCAGCGGACAGGTTCTCGTAGATTCGTCGCGTACCCTGGTCCCACGTCTGCATGGTTGTGGCGACTTCGACATCAAAAAACTCCAAGTACCGCGAAAAAAGGGACGCCGGCATATCGAACACGTTGGTCGCCATCAGGAAGTTGACGAACATGGGCTTCAGGATCTTGTATCTGAAATCCCCGGAGAAACCAGCCGCGTTGAGCACCGTCCCCATGCTGATATAGTTAAATGGATTGAGGACGTTTAGTAACCTCGACCGGGACCGGGTCAGTCGGCCAAACCAATGCAGGCACCTCAGGACGCGTTGAAACTTTGCAATCTCGGCCTGCAACTCACGTCTGATGTCGGAGTCGAAATCGTGGGCGTAAACGCGGCCGTGGTATTTCACACTGTAGCTGAACCGGGTATCGACCAGTTCAATGCCGAACTTGCGCATCAACAACAAGATGTGCTGATATACCGAGGGAATGCAGGCGGTCACGGAGATGTCAAAAGGGATTGAGCCGCCGCTATCCTGCGGCATATCGGCGGTAATTGCGTTTCCGCCAATCTGTTCGTTAGCCTCAAACAGTCGAAAATCAAAACGGTCCGGGTGATGATGCAGTGCCCATGCGGCACCCAGCCCTGAAATGCCTCCACCAACAATGGCAATTCGCCGTGGCATTATCCTCGTCTCCCTGTTACTTTGGTCTCTTGTCCTGCGCTGGTGAGATCGGCACCACCATGCCTCACCAAGGCAATGTCAAGGTCGGTTGATTGACGAAGCACCTCATCCCCAATTCGAAGCTGATTCGCGTACCGAGAGGCCGGCCGAGTTACAAGGTCGCCCCGTTCACAGCAATCCGGTGACAAGCTCCGTCGGCCGCGGCTTCAGTAAACTCGTGCTCTCCCATGCCCCCGGCCTGAACCGCCATCCGTCGGTGCTTCGACCCAAGGTTCACTAAAGTCAGATTGGTGCTTTCCGCGGTCAACCTCGTTGCGAACGCGGCCACGGTGGGCGGGCCGAGGGTGAGCGGATTGTGCGCAGACGCACGCGCTGCGATAGCTATCATGCTGTCTGTTGCCTCGCTTCAAACGGCGATTTTCGACAGCGAGATGTGCCCCTTGAAACAGAGTTCCACGTCACTCCCAAGTTGTCGCCAACGCTCCTGATAGATTCCTGCGTATAAAAAGCCATCATCGGTTTGCGCAAATGTGGTTCTGTGGGGGCTGGGGTCCACCGGGGCGCGTTTCGTCTCCAAGCACGGCCGGTCGTGCTCGGGATGGGGCAGATTCACGTTCAAAAAATATCCAGTTTCCAGCGGCCCGTTCAGCACGTCGTCCAAAACCGGCTGTAGCCGTTCGGCGGCCAACGGCCAATCAACCGATCGGCCTTTTACGGTGTAGTGGGACAGGGCGACGGCCTTACAACCGTGAATAGCAGCTTCTCTGGCGGCGGCTACCGTGCCGGATTCGTACACATCCACCCCAAGATTGCCGCCGTGATTGATCCCGGAAAGCACCCAGTCCCCGTCGGGCGCTAGGCAGTTGAGCGCCAGACGGGAACAGTCGGCCGGCGTACCCCATATTCGGTAGCGTTCTTCCGTCAGTTTATCGACGCGAATGGGCTTATCGGTCGTCAACTGATGTCCAATGCCAGACTGAGGCTCGGCCGGCGCGACGACGACGACCTCGCCCCACTGCGACGCCAAGCGGACTAGGGTTTGCAACCCCGCTGCTTCGATGCCGTCGTCGTTGGTAACGATTAGTTTCACTTGCGCTTCATCCAAGATACAGTACTTGATCCAATAGCTAGCGGGCACCTAAGACCTGCGGCGAGCCGCTCCGAAATTGCTTTGAAGCTAGTCGCATCCATACCGACCGCCACTCTTACAAGAAAAACGCCGCAATACCAAAACTCGTCAATGTTGCAACCACACTTGGTCGCAAGAAAAAATTCGTCGCGGCGATGGCTAAGGTATTTGCCGACCCGCTCCTCGCTCGCGCCGTAGTCCGGGGCCGTATCAACGAGGTTGATTCCGGCGTCGAGAGCCGCATTTAATACGCGGCCTGCTTGGGCGTCGTACTCCGCTTCATCTGGCAAGCCGCGCTCGGCCGCTCCAAAGCCGAGTTGGGTGACGTCAAGCCCCGTGCGGCCTAGGGTGCGTTTAGTCAAATTTCCCATTGTTCCTCCTCATATTGGCTACCCGCACATCGGGCGAGCACCCGTGATCGGACACCACGCCCACGTCCGTCTGATCATCGGTCCATACCAAAGGCGTAAATTTTACGCTCCATAGCTCCTCGTCGTCTAGCAAAAGGTCGTTGGATATCCGCGACATTTTCCCGTACACAGCAACCTGACGCGGCTAAGCAAAGTTGACAGGCAAAGTGGTATAGATTATAGCTATAAAAATAGCTATTCTGTTGAAATCAAGGCCGGAGACCAAGACATGAGAACAGTCCAAATGACCCTCGATGAGGAACTGATTGAGGCGGTTGATAAGGTCGTAAAAAAAATAGGCACAACGCGCTCTGCATTTGCGCGGGAGGCTTTATACGCTGCTCTCAGGCATGAAAAAATAATAGAAAAGGAGCAAAAACACCGGGAGGGATATGTCCGCAAGCCAGTTCAATCAGGCGAATTTAGCCCTTGGGAAAACGAGCAAGTATGGGCTGAGTGATGCGACGTGGCGAGGTTCGTTGGTACCGATTCGCCCAGCCAGACAAGAGGCGACCCGTTGTTATTCTCACTAGGGATTCGGCGATTAAATATCTGGGCGAAATCACCATAGCACCGGTGACGTCAACCATTCGGGACATTCCCTCCGAAGTATTTCTGTCTCAACGAGACGGAATGCCCAAAGAGTGTGCGATCAATCTGGATCATATCCAGACCGTATCTACCTGTTCGCCAGCCTGACGGTCGAGATCGACGCCGAGCACCTCCGCATCCGCTTTGGCATCGGCCTGATCCGCAAACGCTTCCCCCTCGATCAGATCGACACCTGCCGATCAGTAAAAAACTCTTGGCTCTACGGCTGGGGCATTCGCCTGACGCCCCACGGCTGGCTCTACAATGTCTCGGGGCTGGAGGCCGTGGAGCTAAAAATGAAGAGCGGCAAGACCTACCGCATCGGCACGGACGAGCCCGCGGCTCTGACTGCCGCTCTCCAAGCAGCACTGGCTAGTTTGAAACTAGCGCCGGAGTGATGGGCGTACCGCCGCTATCGCAAGCTACGCCGGCTCCTCACCAATACTCGCCAGTTTGGCCTTCGCCCCTGCGTAGAGCTCCGCAGACAGTGGCCCCGCCAAGGCCGCCGCGACATTAGCCTTCATGTGTTCGAGATTCGTCGTGCCGACAATCGTCGTGTGACACGCTGGATGCGCGAGGGTGAAGCGCAAGATAAACTCGTGGCGACTCATCTTGCCGATGAGTTCGTCCAGACCGGACCGCTCCCACTTCGACTGGCGCTCTTCATTGGCTCGGTGCCCCAAGCTGATGCCGCCGCGAATGAGAATGCCAACGCCGGCGTCGGCTGCTTGCTGAATAATCCTCCCGTGCTGGCGCTCAAGCGCGGAGTAGGGAATCTGAAACACATCAAACGCACCCGACTCCACGAATGTCGCCAAATGCGGCAGCGTGGAAGACACGCCAATAAAACGGGTTTTGCCCGCTTGGCGAATACCCTCAAGCACTTCGATCAGTCCGTTCCGCTCTACATCTTCCACAGTGGGATTGTGCATTTGGAGCAGATCTACGCAGTCGGTCTTCAGGCGGCGCAAACTCTGGTCAATGTTGGTGCGCAGGCGCTCGGCCGTCCACAGGTGGTTTGGGTCCAGTCTGTTGCCATCCTCGTCGATATTGCAACCACACTTGGTCGCAAGAAAAAATTCGTCGCGGCGATGGCTGAGGTACTTACCGACCCGCTCCTCGCTCGCGCCGTAGTCCGGGGCCGTATCAACGAGGTTGATCCCGGCATCGAGAGCCGCATTTAATACGCGGCCTGCTTGGGCGTCGTACTCCGCTTCATCTGGCAGGCCGCGCTCGGCCGCTCCAAAGCCGAGTTGGGTGACGTCAAGCCCCGTGCGGCCTAGGGTGCGTTTAGTCAAATTTCCCACTGTTCCTCCTCGCGTAGTATTACTGATCGCTTCCGCCTTGGCTAGCCGGTCGCTCCCGGACCATTTCGTGCCCTTCAAATAAATCCCGCGCTACCGTCCCCTGCGCTTGGCGAGGTGGCTCGGCCCCCAGCATCTGGCAGAAGGTCGGCACTACATCGGCGGCGTGGATGTATCCTAGTTTATCCACCGGCCGTTCGTATCCCTGCTTTACGCCCAGCCCGGCCAACAACCACGACCCAAAGCTGGACGAGACCTCACTTTGGGTCGGCAGAAAACCCCCGTGGTGTGCCCCGAACACATTGGGGGCTCCAACACAGCCCCCACCCGCAATGCCCCGCCACTGGCCGTAGTACCCGCTCACGTACCCGTGGTCCCAAGCAAAAACCACATCGCCGCACTGGTCTCCCCACTGGCCAAGGATGTACGCGTCCCGCCGCGGCAGAGCCACGGCCACTGGATTGCGCTCCACTTCTGGATCAACCCACGTGCGCAGAGCCAACAGCAACTCGGCTTCAATCCGGTCGAATTCCGGGCCCGGCTCGGCGTTGATGAAAATGTCGAATCCTTTGTCGTCCTTGAGATAGGCCCGGGTGCGTTCCCAGTCGATGTCCTCCTCTCGCACTTGATCGCGCACCAGCGCCTCTTCCCCGCCGCCCTTGAGCACCAAAAAGCCCTGCTCGTGCAAAAACTGCCGGATATTGGCTACCCGCACATCGGGCGAGCACCCGTGATCGGACACCACGCCCACGTACGTCTGCGCATCGGCGGCGTCCCACAGTCGTCCCAAAATGCGGTCCCCCACTTGATAGGCCCGCCGAAAATAGTCCCAGTACTGTTCGGCGCACTCGGCTGCGTACCCTGGGCACACGGGATCCACATCCCCGAGATGAATGTGATTGAGGTAGTCATACAGGTGCCAATGGCAAATAAAAAAGGAACAACCCCGCTCGCGCAGCATGTAGCGGGCGACCTCGGCAAACCACATCCCCTGGTACTCGCATTCTTCCAAAGCCGTGTCAAAATCGGCCATCCCGGCGGTATAGGGCAACATGGAGGCGTGTTCCTGATACGGGCCAAAGCGTTCCACCAGTTCTCCAGCCAACTCGTCGGGCAGGGTGAAGCCATCGGTATAAGTCACCTGGGTGCGGTAGAGCTTGAGCCGGCTGCCATCCGCGGCCAATTCCATCAGCTTAAAGCGCAGCGACGCCGGGCGTCTGTTCCCATCCATGGCAAAGTCCTCCACCGCCCACTCGCTCCATGCCCCTAACCCAGCCACAGCCACGCAACTGGCCCCATCCCGGTCCCGGCACACCAGCACCCGGTCGTAGCCCCGCCCCGCACTATCTACTGCCAGCAAGTGGAACGCGGTAACATCCCCGCCCAACCGAGCTACCACCGCAATGCGACTCTCCAGCGGCCGCGACTCGCTCGTGGGCAAGTTCTGCCACCCCTGCGCCGGTGTTAGCGGCGGGATCGGCTCGACGCTGCGCTGGGCTTGCCGCACGGCCGTGCCGTCGTGGTCCATCTCGATGGCTTCCTCTAGTGCGGCGTCCGTGGTATAGGCTTGACAGGTCGCCACTTCAAAATCCGTGCTGCGATGTCCGGGGTGGCCAAAGCCGTCCACGACAAAGCCCGTCTCCACCCCGGAAGGATGGGCGGCCGGATAGTGGATAGCCACGCTCTGCATACCCGCCCGCTCCAAGGCATTCCAGATGCGCTCGGCCTTGTTGGCCCGCCCGTCGAAACTGTCGATCCGCTGGCCCGGCGCGACTTCCACCCGCCAGCGCGTCACTCCGTGCGTGCCCGTGTGCGCCCCGGTCGAAAGGGTGGCCCAGTTGGTCGGAGTCCACACCGGGAAAGAGGGCAGGGTCTGGTTGACCGTGCCCTCCCGCAGCAGGCGCTCGAAGTGGGGCAAGGCCCCTTCTGCGGCGAATCGCTTCATCATGGGGACGATAAAGCCGTCCATACCAAAGGCGTAAATTTTGCGCTCCATAGCTCCTCATTGGGTCAGTGGTCAGTGGCTTCGCCTAGGTTGATAGGCACTCTTTACTCTTCAGGCACCCCTAAACCTAATTAGTTAGCGGCATTTTCCCCCAAGCAGCAACCAGAGTGCCGCCATCTTTGGTCGTGGAGTCAGCCGTTCATTGACGGATATCCGCGGATTTGGCTACGTTTCCCAATTCGCCGCGCACCCACCACCTCATTCCTTTAGACCACTCCATGACCCCAGCCTCCCAGCTCTCCCCCGCAATTCGCCTACCGGCGATGCTGACTGGCCTCGGGCTTTGCGCGCTGATTTCCGTAGGGCTGCCCTATGGGGAATTCGTGATCAAGGGCACCCGGCTGGGCTTGAGTTCATCGACGCCGGCCGCCTTTTTCCTGCTCTTCTGTTTGCTCGCGCTGGTGCAACCGCTGCTGGGGCTAGTGCGGCGCGATTGGGCCTTCAGCCGCGCCGAATTGCTGCTGATTACTGCGATGATGATGCTGGCAACGGCGATCCCATCGCGGGGCTTTACCGGTGCCGCACTTCCCGCCATCTCCAGCGTGCTCTACTACGCGACCCCAGAAAATAACTGGTCCGAACTGCTGGTGCCCTACATCCCCACCTGGATGGTCGTCCAAGACGAAGTGGCGATCAAGCAGTTTTACGAAGGACTCCCCCGAGGCGAATCCATTCCTTGGGCTGCTTGGGTTGAGCCGCTTTTTTGGTGGTTGCTCTTTATGGCCGCTTTCTACCTCGTGCTCATCTGCGCGATGGTGATTATGCGGCGGCAGTGGATGGACCACGAGCGGTTGCTCTATCCGCTGGTCCAAGTGCCGTTGGGGATGATCGAGGACGGTGTGAAGCCAGCGCGCATAAAGCCCTTTTTGCGCAATCCAATAATGTGGGCTGGCTTTGCGGTGCCAGCGATCCTCAATACGATCAACTCCTTTAGCCACTATTACGAATTCGCGCCGCACGTCGATCTCAACCTGCCGCTGGCCTTGGGGCACGACGCGGTTGTCTTGCGCATCCGGCTCAACTATCTGATGATGGGCCTAGCCTATTTTATCAATACGGGAATCTCCGGCAGTTTGTGGTTTTTCTACTTGCTGGCCAAAGCCCAAGAATGGGCCTGCTCGACCCTAGGCATCTTCACCACCGAACAGCTCGACGCCTTCAGTCATGCTGGCCCCACCACCGGCATGTTGAGCCATCAGAGCATGGGCGCGATGATTGCGCTAGTCGTCTTGGGGCTGTGGACGGCACGCGGGCATCTAAAGGCCGTGTGGCAGCAGGCCCGAGTCGGCAGCCGCGCAACCGGGGAGTTACTATCCTACCGGACGGCCATGGGCGGCTTAGCTGTGGGCTTGCTCGTCATGGGCTTGTGGCTGTGGCAGACGGGGTTGCCTTGGTGGGCGGTGGTGCTGTTTCTCGGCGCGGCGTTTGTCATCTTCTTGGCCCTCACCCGCGTGATCGTCGAAGCGGGTCTCTCGTCGGCCGTCGAGGGGCTGTCGGGCGCGGGCTTTGTGGTCTCGGGCGTCGGCTCGACCGCGCTAGGGGCGACGGGAATGATGGCGCTGGGTTTTACCCTCGCTTGGGCGGGCGACCTGCTGGTCTTTATGATGGCCCCCTGCGCCAACAGCATCCGCATGTTGCACGGCCTCAAGAGTGGGCGGCGGCGCGTCCTAACGATGCTAACGGCCGCGCTGGCCATCGGCCTTTTGGGCTCAATCTACGCGACCCTGAACTTGGGCTACCAATACGGGGCGCTCAACCTGCACCGACAGTATTTCTCCGGCCTTTTCGCTTGGGAGCCGTTTCGCTTTGCCGCCCGCTTCATCGAGACGCCAACCGGACCCTATTGGCCGGGGTGGCTCTGGAACGGGGTGGGGGCCGCGGTCATGGCGCTCTTGCTGTGGGCGCGCCACCACTTGTTGTGGTGGCCTTTGCATCCCATCGGCTACGTAGTAAGCGGCACTTGGATCCTCGGCAACATCTGGTTCAGCATTTTTCTCGCTTGGCTAATTAAATCCGTCGTGTTGAAATACATGGGGCCGCACGGCTACCGCTCAACGCGCTGGTTCTTTTTGGGTGTGATACTCGGGCAATTCGCTTCGGGCGGGGCGTGGCTGGTCGTAGATGGCTTCACTGGAATGACGGGCAACGTAATCCGCATGTATTGAATGCGTCATTTTACGTCGGGTGCCCGTTGTCTGGCCTTGGTCGCACAGTCAGTTGTATTGCCAAAAAACTTGACGCTCGCCTAACGGCTGATTAAATCAAACAGCATGTTTACCACTACTCTCCGCTCCCTGTGGTGCGCTTTCGCCCTCTTGATTCTATTTGGCTGCGGGTCAGACGACCCCGTCGTGGCCCAAGTCGGCGACGTGGCCCTCACCAAAGCCGAGTACCTGCGATTTGTCGAGCGCTTGCCGCCCGGGTTGCAGAGCGAGGACGCACGCGACCACCTCCAGTCCCTCGTCGACCAAGAATTACTGCTGCAAGAGGCCCGCGCTAGGGGAATCGAGTCGAGCGCCGAGGTCCGCTACCAGCTAAACGACCTCGTCCGCAAGCGGCTCGCTCAACGCTACCAAGCCGAAGTGATCGCGCCCCAAGTCGAGGTGACGCCCGAGGAGATCGAGCGCACTTTTGTCGATATGGGCTTCGACCGCGAGCGGCTGTTTGCGCGTATTCTGGTGCGGCAGCAACAAGATGTGGATCGCGTATTGCAGGCCCTGCACCTGGGCGAGCCTTTTGCTGAACTAGCGCAGCAGTTTGCGGCCAACGACCTTTTTGCCTCACAGGGCGACGGAGTCGTCGGGTGGATTGGGCGCACCCAAGCGCAGCGCTTTGCCATTCCGCCGCAGACCTTCCTCTCCCTGCCGGTCGGCCAAATCGCCGAGCCCCTGCCATTGGCGGGCGGCTGGCAAATCTACCGCTTTATCGAAGATCGAACAGCCGACAAGGCCGACTACGCAACAGAAGCCGCCAACGCCGCGTACCGCGAAAAGTGGCAGAGTCGCCGGCAAATCGAAGTGGAAACCCTGAGCCGCTCCTTGGGCCTCCAGTTGGACCACGAGGGCCTGCAAGCCTTGCTAGCCGAGCCCCAGCTCGCCGACTCGCTCGCCGCACGGCCGCTCTATCGCTTTGATGGCGGGGCGATCTCCTTGGGTGAATACCTCCACGCTCTGCGCACGAGCGGCTTCCGGGCCGCGTTGCAAGATAGCGCCGAGGTCGTCTCGTTGGCCGGCGTCGCGCTCGTGCCAGCCTATCTGATGGCAGCGGCAGCCCAGCGGCGCGGATGGAATCGAGAAGCCGACTTCGCCGAGTGGCGCGAGCGCAAGCGCAAGGCTCTCGTTTTGCAGCAGCTCACCAAGGCAGAAACAGCGACCAAGGCCATGCCCAGCGAGGAAGAAGTCGCCGCGTATTACGAAGCGAACAAGACGCGCTTCCGCACGGCCGAATCCGTCCACATCAACCAACTCCTCGCACCCACCCGCGAGCAGGCCCAAGCGTTGCGCGAAGCCCTCGCGAACGGCAGCACCGTCGCCGATATGTTGGCCCAGCCAAGCGTCGAAACGCACGGCGACCCGCACGACGGAGCGCTGCATCTGCGTAAGGTGGTGCGGGCGCGTTATCCCCAGCTTGTAGATGCGGCTTTTGCTGCGGAGGTCGGCGAATGGGGCGGGCCAGTGGAAGTATTGGACCGCTTTGCCGTGTTCCGGGTGCGCCACAAGGAGGGTGGCAGTATCCAACCCTTCGCCCAAGCGCGAGCGCGAGTGCGGGCTATCTTGGAAACAAGGCGCAGAGACGAGCTCATGGATGCGCTCATTCAACACCTGCGCGTCGAGCGCAAAAGCCAAGTCGCCTTATTCGCCGAGCGCCTGTAAGGAGGTGCTATCGTGGCTAAAGTAAAATGGTGGGGCCTTGTGTACTGCCTGCTGTGGACCTATCTGCCAGCCCACGCACAGCAAGGATACGACATCATTGATGACCGCATTGTCGTCGCCGGGCGCAGCCACTGGGAGCACTGGAAAAAACCCGAACACCTAATCTCTATCGACAACTCGGGCGCGGTGCGTCCGCGCCACCTGCGCTCGATCTACAACGTCCTCGCCGACCCCAGTATCGCCCGACCGGTCGTGATCACGAACAAAGAACCGCGCATCCTCAATGTGGATAGCACCCTGAAAGTAGATGTACTCGGCCAACCTATCCAAGACGCCCAGAAAAAATTCGTGTACGACTATCTGGTGCGACCCGGAGTCAGCCGCGCTGGCTCCAACATCGAGATGGCGGCCCACATCGTCGATGGCGACCCCACCACCTTCTGGCAGCCAGACCCGGACGACCCCATCGAGCAGTGGTGGGTCGAGGTCGATCTGGGTCGGGCCGTGCCCGTGGAGGGCATTTCCGTGCGCTTCGTCGATGAGGAGCTAGGCGATCCGTTCTTCAAGTACCTCCTCCTGTTGGCACCCAATCAGACGCTATCGCTTACCGACGACCGCAAGGTCAACTTCGAGCTGTTCGTCCCCCACGAAGGCCCCAATACCCAGCAACGCACCTTTTTCTTCACAAGTGCCGCTGCAACCGGAGGCGCCTCCCTTGCGGCACCAGTCAATCCAGGCCTCGTAGTTTCCGCTGGCGGGATCAGCAGTATCAAAAGACTGCAACAAAACAGCGCCGACCCAGCTTGGACCGGCAAGATCATCGAAACCATTCGCATCGTAATCACCGACACGCGCGGCGGACGGGCCGAGCAAATCGACCAAGCCGCGTGGGAGGCGCTGCCGACGCATGAACGCGGTGACATCGTTTACTTCGTGCGCGACTTCGTCGGCCGCGAAGAGCCAGTGGACGCCGAGACCTACGAATCCTTGGAGGAGGAGCGCCGCGGGCGGCGGGAATTCTACCGCCGCGAATTGCCGCGACTGGCCGAGATCGAGGTGTGGGGCTGGGGAGACAACATTAGCTTGGGCCTGATCGAAGGGGGAGGCACGTTAGAATTAACTTCGGCTGGCAAAACGCCAAGACCGGCCTTCGACGGGGATATCGGCAGTAATTATCAGCACGCCACCCAAGACCTCCTCAACCCCGGTGCCAACGTACTGACCATTGACATTGGCGGCACGGTGTGGTTGGACCAAGTCCGCGTCATCGGCAGTAACATTCGCGGCTACGAAATGCGGGCTTCCACCGGAGAACGCGACGCCCAAGGCAAGCTGCGCTGGCGCACCATCACCCCGCCGGAGCGAGTAACCAACGTCGATAACGGATTCTTTGGCTACCTCAACGACGTGCAAAATCCCGTGCATAAGGTCCGCTTCCTCGATCTGTTGACGCTGGCCAACTTCATCGGCGACACCCAAAACCGCACCGACCGCTTTTGGTCCCGATTCAGCGAACTGATGCTCTTTGCCGAGGGCGTACCCGCGGAAATCGAGCTAGAATCCGATCTAATTGAGTTGCCCGGTTTGGTGACCCTCGGCGCAATTAGCTGGGAGGCCAACACGCCGCCGGGCACCAAGGTCGAGCTGCGCACCCGCTCCGGTAATCAACTCATCCAGCAGGTGCGATTCTACGACAGCAATGGCATAGAAAAGACCGCGGCCGAGCACAAGAAGCTCCTCGCTTTCCTCAGAGGGCCGATCGACACATCCTTCGCCATCGGCCCGGGTTGGAGTGCTTGGAGCCAGCAGTACCAGCAGTCCGGCGACCCGGTAACGTCGCCTAGCTTGCGTAAGTTCATGCAAATCCAAGCCCGGCTGCTCAGCGAGGACCGCCAGATCGCACCAGCACTACAGAATATCTCCGTAGAGCTGCACACCCCGGTCGCCCTCGGGTTGCAAGCCGAAGTCTGGCCGCCCGAAGCCCAAGTGGGGATTCTGGACACGTTTGAGGTCTTCATCCAACCCCAGTTCCTAGAGCGGCCCAGCTCTATCCGCAGCCTCGGATTCGACGAGATGCTCATCAGTGCCGATCCAAGCCTCGACATGCAGCTTATTGATGTGGCAATAGGCACCGAGGAGCAGTTTGCCTCTAGCGCGGCGCAATCGCTCTTGGACCGCGCAAACACCGACGGCCAGATACAGCGCGGCGACTCGCTCCTAGTGCGCCTCCCAGCGGTCGCCCACAGTGCTACCGACGAACTACCGCAGCTATACTTCCGCACAGCGGCCGATGGCGAGGAAGTGCCCACCAGCATCGACGACCAGCTTCTGACGGCGACCTCGCATGCCCTACTCCCAGACGCCGTGCGCGGCGCGGTGCGCTACTTCCGCAGCGCCGAAGAGGAGTTCGTGGAAGTAGATCGAGCGACTTACGATGCGCTGCCGCCCGAATCCCAAGGGCCCGTGCGCTACTTCCGCAAAATCGTCGGTTTGGGTAGCCAAACGCTTTTCGACGCGGCCGGCGACACCCTCACCGCAACCCAATACAATCGGCTAGGCCGCGCTAGAGGCTGGGTCGTTGGTCGCGGCCGACTCGTGCGCTTGCGCTTTGCGGCCAAGGTCTTCCTCCACGGCACCAAGCTAAAGGTGGGAGTGCGCAACCAAGCGGCCAGTACGCCCTATCAGCCGGCCGACGGCGGCGACGCTACCGCGCTGCGGCCGTCGGAAACTTTGTCGATCGCCGCACTCGGTGCCAAGCAGATCGTCGCCGACATCTCGGTTGCGCCCAATCCCTTCACGCCCAACGGCGACCTCGTAAACGACGTCGCCCAAATCGAGTTCTCGCTGTTCAAAGTCTATGCCGAGCGGCCGGCCGCTGTCCGCATCTGGGCACTCGACGGCCGGCCCATGCGCCGGCTAGAGACGACCGCCCAAGGCGGGCACCAACGCTTTACCTGGGACGGCAAAGACGACCACGGCCGCGTCGTGCCACCCGGACTCTACATCTGCCAGATCGACGTGGACATCGACGTCGAGGCCAGCACCGGACAACGGCGATCCCACCTTATCGCGGTAGCCTATTAGGGGCGAAAAGAGAGCGTCATGTACAATGTTATCATCAGAATAAGTCTCGTTTTACTACTCGTCGCCGGCGCAGCCCAAGAGGTGGCCGGCCAAGTCGATTACAGCGCGCGTCTAGGGCTGCAACAGGGCGACGAAACCTCCTTTGCGCCCCAAGGGCCGGACGTCATGCTCGGCGTCCTCGACCCAGCGGTGCGCCGCTGGTACGTGCCGCAGGAGCTCTACAAAGAGTACCACTGGCGTCAGTGGCAGTACACCAACTACGCCCGCAATCCCTATCAGCGCTACGTCGATATCAGCCTCGAAGGCGACTATTTTTACGACCTGTATGGCAATTTTCTCACTCGTGGCTGGTTGATCTTCAACAACTCCCAGAGCAAACCCCAGCAGTTCGGCAACTCGCTCCTCAAGTCCAATCGCTTCCAACAGTGGTTTTCCGACGTAGTCATCGCCTCAGACGCCAAGGGCCAATACTTCTACACCTTGACGACCAGCGCACAGATGCGCTCGGTGATCTCGCCGATGGTCTTTTCCAAGCCGCGCATGGACGGCGTACAGTTCGATCTGGCCACCGACCGCTACGAAGGGACGCTCATCTATTCGCGGTTGAGCAATCCAGGCGGCTCTACTACCGAAGACCAAGAAGTACTCCGCACCAACAACACCACGCTGTTCGGTGGGCGCTTCGCCTACCAGCTCAGCGACGCCTTGCTATTGGGCCTGCACGCGGTCAACGCCCACCAGTCGAACACGCTTTCGGACCGCCTAGTGGGCAACCCGTTTTCCGGTGCCTTGACCGTGGCTCAAAACAAGACCGTGTCGCTGATTCAGATCGTCTTGCGCGACGATTCCCCGGGCGATGAAACCGGTGGAGCAGCCTTCTTTGAGGCCGGCTCGGACGTACTGATCACCTACGAAGACGGCACCGTTGATGCTGGAAAAGACATCCAATTCGGGCCAGTTATTGAGGGTGGCTTTGTCCAGCAAGGCTATATCGCCGCCAATGGCCCCGAGGAGATCCGCCTAAGTTACGACTTTGACAGCCCGGCCTTTGTCGATCGGGCCTCGTTTCCCAAAGAGGACATCGTCAAAGTCGAGTTCCGGCTCGCGCTGGGCAACGACTACCAAGTCTGGATGACGTCCGACCGCCAAGTCAACCGCGACGGGGAGGCCGTATTACTGCTCGTAGCCCAAGCTGAGGGCAACGTGCAAGACATCACCAATTTGCAGACCGTCCGCTTTGAATATGGCCTGCCGACAGCTACCCACATCTTCGGCGGCAACATCGAACTGCGCGACTACAAGGGCTTTGACTTGTACGCTGAATACGACCTGAGCGTGAGCTACCGCAAGTACCCCAATGTCCTGCGCGACGAGCATCGCACTACATCCGGCATCGGCGGTCGCCGCCGGGCACCGGCTTGGATGGTGAACGTGTCCAAAAAGGGCGCTCCCTTCTTTGCCTTTGGCGAGGTGTACAGCATG
Organism: Candidatus Latescibacterota bacterium; assembly: GCA_965116045.1. Taxonomy (GTDB): domain Bacteria; phylum Latescibacterota; class UBA2968; order UBA8231; family UBA8231. The sequence goes on from OZ220478.1 coordinate 2,454,769, forward strand.
GATCCGCTCTACAATACGCGGACCTTCGTCTCCACGGGCACGGGCGAGATCAACTACGACAGCGAGCGCGAGGGCATCGTCGAGCTCGTCGAAGACAACGACGACCAAGACCGCTACCCCGACACGGTGCGCTTCGACTGGCTCCAAGGCGATTCCCAAGTTTTCCCGGGCTGGGACCAAAACAACGACTTCGTGCCCGACATCAACCAAAACGATAACTTCGTGCGCTCCAACGCCGTGCCCGACTACGAAGAGCCTTTCCTCCGCTTCCATTCCGACCGCCCGGAATTCCTCTTCGGGATGGATATGAACAACAACTTCTGGATCGACCAATACGAAAACGACGAAGAGCCAGATTACCCCTATCGCCGCGACCACCGCGGCTACAATGTGTACGGCGGTGCCGATCTGACGCCGCGGCTTAAGGTAATGGTGGGTGTGCTGCGCGAGGAACTCATCTCGTCGAACCAGCAAAACAAGAGCACCTACGCCCTCGTGACGTACGACAACGACTCTCCGCGCTTTGGGCGCTTGCGCTTTTTTGAAATGAGCAAATTGGTGGAGGACGACATCCCCAATCCCCTCTTGCAGTGGGCACCGGACAACACCCTGCGCGGCGGCGAGTTGACCAAGGTCGAAGATCCCCTGTTGGCCCGCGACACTTGGGTCAACCAGCTCTTTGTCGGGCACAACTTGCAGTCGGCCTCCTATCGCGTCCAGACCAAACTCAACTACGTGCGCTTCCGCCAGCTCATGAGCAAAGCCCGCCGACAGGCCCTAGCGCTAGACGAGCAGGACTTCTTCTTTGGCGTGATTAACAAGGCCAGCTACCGCTATACTTTGGGCCGGCTGAGCTTGGAGCCGCGCTGGAAAAGCGAGTTCCGCAAGCAGTCGCGCAGCCTCTTTGCCCTAGAGCATTCCACCAGCCTCTACGAGCTTTTTTCGGCTGTCGTCGAAACTCGCGTCCTGCGAGCTACCCGGCTCCAAGCAGGCGTCGAGTACCTGATTTTTAACGACTTCGACGTCGATGCCAATGATTTCAACTCCATTACCGGCGCGTTTCAGTTTACCAATCAGTCTCAGTACTTGGGTTACAGCCTCCATGCCTTAGCCGGACTACGCATCGAACGCCAAGCCTTCAAAGAGACCAAGGCGCGGTACACGAGTCAGACCTTTATAACGATCTACGCAGGATTGGAATAGCGCGTGATTTGGCGCAACGACAACTTCAGCGCAGCCGTCATCGGCATCGCCTTCGTGGCTCTTTGGCCGCGCCTGACCTATCTGAATGAGATTGAGCAAAACCCCTTCTTGGAGGTGCCGACCGCGGCGAGCAAGCCCTACGTCGAAGCCGCCAGAGGGGAGGGGAACGCCGCAGTGGCCAGCCCCTTGTACCCATTCTTTTTGCGCGGCCTCGTCGCCGCCGGGCTGGCACCGCGCTACGTCCAAGTTCTGCTAGGCGTGGCCAGTTGTGCATTGTTGGCCTTAATCGGCCATGCGCTTTGGGGGCCGGGCACAGGACTCATCGCGGCTTTATGCTTGGCCCTGTACGGGCCAGCCATCTATTTCACCGGCGCATTGCTGCCTCCGGTCCTCGCGGTATTCTTGGTGCTCTCGCTGGTGGCGGCACTCTTGTGGGTCGATCAGCAGACTGATGGGCGGGCGTTTTTAGGAGTCGGGCTTTTGCTAGCACTTTGTTTGCTGGCCGCGCCGCAAATCGCGCTCTTCGCGCCAGCCGTGCTGTGGTGGCTGTGGACGGGAAGAAGGCCGCGGGCGTGTTGGGCCTGTGCGCTGGGAACAGCGAGTGCGCTCGTGCTGTGGTACTTGGGGGGGGTGGCCACGAGTGCGGGTGGCTCGCTCGACCTCCTCGGGCGCGGCGGGGAGCACTTGCCCGCGCTAGATATGTACCACGCCCGCGGCGATTCAGCGGTCCTGGCGGTCCTGTTGTGGAAATGGGGGATCGCGTTTCCCTTCGGCTTGGTCGCGCCGCTCGCGCTATTAGGCTTGGGTTTTGCCTTGGCAGCGCGAGAGCGGCGCACTTTGCTGGCCCTATTATTGGTCGCAACCGGCGCGGTCGGAACCGCACTCTACGGTGCCCATGCCGAGACGCGCATGGTGCTAGTACCCATGCTCTTGCTCTTTGCGGTGAGTGGGGTGCGACAACTAGCGCAGGTGTCTTGGGCGTGGAAAGGGGCAGCCGTGGCGGGTTTGGTCCTAGTCGCGGCATGGGTCAATGCTAATACGCCAGCCATGGACCGAGCGGCGCGAGCCTCACAACACCGCCACTTGGGTCGCGCCTATGCGGAGTTGGGCATGACGGCCACGGCGATTGCCGCGTACGAACAGGCCTTGGCGGCGGGCAGTTCCGCCAAGGACGTGTATTGGGCTTTGGCGGCGCTCTACGACGCCAGCGGCAAACCCGAGCGGGCACTCGGCATTAGCCGGGCCTTCGTCGCGCACTGGCCCGCCGACGAGCGCGGGCAGCGGGCGCTCGGAGATCGCTACATGGCGGTGGGCCGTCCCCAAGAAGCATTCGCAATCTACCAACGGCTCGTCGCAGGCGGCGGGCAGCAGGCCCTACTCGGACGCTTGGGGGACGCTCAATTGACGAGCGGTGCGCTTAGCGAGGCCGTACAATCCTATGAGCGGCTGCTAGCTTTTAGCCCGGATAGCAGCCGGGTGCGCTACCAACTAGCGCGCGCCTACACTGCGAGCGGGCGGGTGGAAGACGCCGAGCGAGCCTATCGCCAGCTCCTAGATAGTCCAGCCTATGGGGTGCGGGCGCACGTGGAAGCGGCCGCACTCTTGCGGCGCAATGGTCAATTAGTAGCAGCCGAGGCGCTGCTCTCGCAAGCCCTAGCCCGAGCGCCAGATCACCGTGCGGGATTGCTCCTGCTCGGCGAGGTGCTCTTAGAGCAGGAACGGCCCGGCGAAGCCCTGCTCCACTGGCGGCACCTCGCCGCACTAGCGCCTCACAACTGGCGGGTCCAAGGCCACTTGAGCAGGGCTTATAGCCAGTTGGGGCGAGATGCCGAGGCGCGGGATGCAGCGGCGCACTACCAGCGGGGAAGGCAGCGCGCCCAGATTCGGCAGCGAGTCGAGGCTGAGCAGAAGGTATTGGCGGAAAAAATGCTCGGGGAAAACTTATGAAGCGCTTGATGCTCATAGGTGCAATGGTGCTTTTGCACGGCAGCGAGTCGCCAGGGCGTCAAGTATTGCTCGTCGGCCAAGACGGCCAGATTAGCTGGGAGGGGGAAGTAGCGGCTGGGGCTGCGGTGCAAACCATCGAGCCGGAGTACCGCTCCACCTTGGATCCCAACATCACTGAGCGCGGCGTCGCACCGGTCAATCTCGTCGATTTCGCCAGCGCGGATTTTCCCGCTAGCATCTTGCCCCGCCGAGTGCAGGAGGGCCAAAACCTCGCCGCTGAAATCGCCGAGCGCGGTGGGAGCATCCGCGCCCCGACCGTTTTCGACCTCGCCGAGTCCCAGCTACAGAACATCCTCGCGCAGATCGTGTCGCCCGACCCCACTGGCGAGGCCTTCGAGCGCAAGGGACGCGACGTGTTGGGCACCTTGCTCGTGCTCGATTTGGGCGCACGCTTTGGCGTCAACCAAATCCGCTTCTTCCCGCGCAACACGATCTTTCCGTCGCTATCGACGCCCTTTCAGGAGGATTTTCTCAAAAACTTCGAGTTGCAGGTCAACGACGGCCAAGTGTTGACCGAGGCTGGCAACCCCATCTGGGAAACCTTTGCGGTGCGCAGCAACAGCACCGATCCGGTCGCTACCATCGAGATCAACCCGCCGCGCTTTTTGCGTTTCATCCGCCTGCGCGCCACCTCAGCCATCCCTTTTGAAGTGGAGAAATTCCAAGTCTTCGGCGAGGGCTTTTTTCCCACCGTGCAGTACATTTCGCCGATCATCGACATGGGCACCCCGGCCAATTGGGGACGCTTGCGCTGGCTGGAAGAGACCGTCGGGCAAGCGAGCGCCGTGCAGATGCACATCCGCACCCGCAGCGGCAACGACCCGTCGCCCTTTGCCTATACGCGCAAGCGAGTAGGGCGTCAAGATGCCGCGGAGATCGCATCCTCTGTCGATAATCTCGACCTGCCGCTCTTGCGCGACGAGTACCTCGACCTGCCAGCCAAGGGAGGCCCAAGCGATGTGTGGGAGCGCGGCGGCGTGCGCGACGACTTGGCCAATTGGAGCCCGTGGACCTCGCCCTACGATCCGGTCGCCGGCACCGGCAGCGAGGGGGCGTTGGTCCTCTCGCCTGGGCCGCGCCGCTATTTCCAGTTCCGGGTTGACTTTCAGTCCGACGACCTAGAGTCAGCCAAGGTTCTGCGGCAGTTTTCCTTTAGCTTCACAACGCCGCCGTTGGCCGATGTTCTCGTTGGCGAGGTCTTTCCACGCGAGGTGCCGGCGGCCGCAGACATTCCCTTTGTCTATGCCCTACGCGCCGAGATGGAGAGCGGCGATTTGCAGGGGTTCGACGGATTCGAGCTGGTCACCGGCAGCCGGGTAGATCGCATCGAGCGCATTGAAATCATCGACGCGCAGGGCGAGTTCCTCCTAGCACACGACTTTGCAGTGCAAGATGCGGTTATCGACGAGGGCGATGTAGCCATCACTGCGATCTCGGAGCGGAGCTTTGCGGTGCGTTTCCCGAGAGTGGCAGCGCACAATACCGTGTTGAAAATCCACTTCGTCAGTCGCATCCTCTCGTACAGCACGGCCTTTGAAGGCCGGGGATTGCTGTTGGCGGAAGACGCCTTCCAGAGCGTCCAAGCCGGCGACGCCACTGCGCTAGACGAAGGCGACATCTCGTTTAAGTCGGGCACTACCGTCTTGAGTCCGGCCGTCAACAGCGGCAGTCTAGTGGGCAGCTTTGATCTCACCGCGCCGGTTATCACGCCCAATGGCGATGGGATCAACGACGTCTTGGCTATGGAGTGCGAGGTTCTCGCGGTCGGCGGCGGGGCACAGATTGCGGTCAACATTTACGACTTAGGGGGACGCCGGGTGCGCCGCCTCTTCAATATCGAAGGGCAGAGCGGCGTATATAGTTCGGAAAACCTGCTCCAACTGCGGTGGGACGGGAGCGACGATCAGGGTGAGAAAGTGGCTCATGGCCTTTATCTAATCCAACTCAACATCGAGGGCGATGCACGCGCTAGCACGAGTACGCGCACCGTCGGCGTGGCCTATTGAGGGAGAAGAGATCGTGTTGAAGAAAACGCTGTTGTTGAACGCAGTACTCGCGGCTTGGTGTACCAGCGCGGTGTGGGGCCGGGCCGAGTTTCACATCGGCGGGCCGACGGGTGCTTCTTGGCAGGGGCTGATCGCCGACGAGCAGACCGAGTACTCCATCGTCGACGATCAGGGCGCGGTCTTGGGCACACTTCCCATTACCATCGGCGTCGAGGAAGCCGGCGTCGATACCATGATCGCCTACGACGACAACGCCATCCGGCCAATATGGGTTGATCCGTCGGTCAACCTCGCGCTAGACGCAAACTTGACCCCACGCGGCGGCAACCTCTTCACGAGCGTCTCTACCGGCTATACCCGCGAGGCCGCCAAAGAAGTACAGGTGATGATCGACGGCGACCCCGCAACGGCGACCTTGCGCCAAGTCGATATTTCGCCGCGTCTGGCCGGCCTCAATATCGGCTATGTAAAAAATACCGTCGTCAACTTGGGAGCCGAGATGCCAGTCAACCGCATCCGCTTCTATCCGCGCCCGGGCTTTGAAGAAAACTACTTGGCTTGGTACGAAATCGGTGTGGCCGACAACTCCGCGCCTTTTATGTCCTCGCCCCAAGAGCGCGCACCGGGCAAGCGCTGGTATCAAGACATCAGCCGCTCGCTCACCTCGACCAACGACCCGGAATTCGACATTCTAGAGCGCAATGTTGAAAACCTCGACCAAGTCGTAGATTTGCGCTTTCTCACCCGCGACTTGCGTTGGGTGGCCATTCGCCCGATCAACCCTGAGCGCACTTGGGAAATCGCCGAAATGGAGGTGTACGGCGAGGGCTTCGTCACCAAGACTTCCTATCGCACGGGCGTGTTGGACTTTGGCCGCCCGGTGGCTTGGAGCAAAATTCGCTGGCAGGGCGAGGTGCCCGAGGGCACTCGGCTCGCGTTGCGGACGCGCACCGGCACTACGGCACAGCCCAATTTATTTTGGAAAATCGGCAGCACCGGCAACTTTGAGCAGGTATCCAAAGACGAGTACACCACGACCTACCAAGTGGGTCGCTTCAATCAGATTCAAGCCACGTACGACGTAGAAAACTGGAGCTTCTGGTCAACGCCCTACGACTTTGCGGCCGGGCTGCACAACCCAGAGGCAGCGGGCTGGGCGGACGGAACGCCTCTCCTTTCGCCTGGGCCTAGCCGCTACTTGCAGCTAGAGGTGGTCATGTTTTCGGATGGGAACAAAGCACCTCGCATAGACGAGATGTCCCTGCTGTTTGCCGAAGATCCCGCGGCGCAAAGTGCAATCGCCGAGATCTGGCCGATTGAGACTGAGAGCTTCGAACCGCAGACCTTTACTTATGTGGTGCGGCCCGTGCTCGAAGACGGAGACCGGGGCTTCGACCGGCTGGAGATTTTTACTCAAGTCCCGGCCGAAACCGTGCATTCGGTCGCGATCGATGGCCGGGAAATCATCGACCGCTTTCCGCCTAAACTAGCGCCAGACCGGATCGTCATTAGCTTTGAGCCGTTTATCGCGCCGCGCGACAACGAGCGCCGCATCGAGGTCGTCTTCGACGCCAAGGTGCTGCGCTTTGGCGCGGAATTTACCGGTTGGGTGTACGACAGCACCGAGCCCGAACTCAAGCAGCAAGTCCGACCCGGCAACGCGACTTTCCGCTTTGCCGGCGACGCCCTATCGGTGCGGACGCCCGTCGGCGGCGAGCTCGTGCGGAAAGTCGCCGCGCATCCCGCGACGCTAACGCCCAATGGCGACGGGATCAACGATCAGACCGTGATTTCGTACGATCTGCGCAACATCGGCACCCCGCGCCAGATCGCCTTGCGAATCTTCGACCTGTCCGGCCGGCTAGTGCGCGAGGTGATCTCCACGCCAGCCGTCAGCGGTAGTTTTGCGGCGGCTTGGGACGGCCGGCGCACCGAGGGCGACTTAGTCGCCCCGGGCATATACCTCTATCAAGTCGATCTCACCACCGACAAGGGCCTCTCAGCAGCCGCGGGTACCGTAGCTGTGGCCTACTGAGCGAGCAATGGCAGGAACGGCGCAACGCATCTACAAGGTCGCCCTACTTTTGTGGGCCATTAGCGGCGGCTCGGCCGCGGCCCCAATCGGGCTGCAAGCACCCCAAGGCACCGAGGCCCTCGACCCGGCGGTGCGCCGCTGGTACGTGCCCCAAGAATTGGTCGCCGAACACCACTGGCGGCAGTGGGGTGCCACCAACTACGCACGCGCTCCCTATCAGCGATATGTCAGCCCCAACATCGAGGGGGATTACTTCTACGACACCTTTGGCAACTTCCTCAATCAGGGCTGGCTGATCTACAATGTATCCCAGTCCAACCCCGAGGAGTTTGGCACCGTATTGTTTGAAGCCCAGCGCTTTCGCAACTGGTTTTCCGAGGTTGCCGTAGCCTCCGAGCAAAAAGGGCAATACGCCTACGCGCTGACCATCAGCAGCGACTTGCGCACCACCCTGACGCCCATGGTGCTGTCCAAACCACGCCTCGACGGCGTACAGTTCGACTTTGCCATGGACAAGTACCGCGGCACGTTTCTCTACGCGCAGGCCAGTGCCCCGCGCGGCATCACCGATCAAGAGCTGCGCCGCACCAATTCCACCACCCTGATCGGGGGGCGCTTTGAGGTTCAAATCGGCGACTTCATCGAGCTCGGCGTCCACAGTGCCAACGCGCACCAAGCCAATTCGCTCTCGGAAAAGGCCCTGTTGAGCAATTGGGTAACTGGGTCGCTGACCCAAGGCCAAAATCAGACCATCTCGCGCATTGAAATCGCCCTGCGCGACGACTCCCCAGACGACGGCGTGGGCGGCGCAGCGTATTTCCCAGCCGGCTCGGACATCTTTATCACCTATCGAGATGGTCGCGTGGATTCAGGCCGTGAGATCCGCTTTGAACCCGTGGTAGAAGGCGGCGCACCCAAGCCGGGCTTTATCGAGGCCAACGGCAACGACGAGATTCGCCTGCGCTACGACTTTGACAGCGCGAACTTCATCAACCGGGCGGCGGCCGACAAGACCGAAATCGTCAAAGTGGAATTCCGGCTGGTGGTAGCCAACGACTACCAAGTCTGGATGACTTCTGACCGGCAGACCAGCGCTGACGAACCCGTGTTCCTGCTGGTGACGCAAGCGCAAGGCAACATCAAGGATTTGTCCAACTTGCGCGTCCTCAGCTTTGAGGCTGGGCTGCCGACAGCGACCCACATCCTCGGCGGTACAGTGACGGCCAGCGACGTGATGGGCTTTGACCTATACGGCGAGTACGACATCAATTGGAACTACCGCAAATATCCCAACGTCCTCGGCGAAGAACACCAGACCTCAGCCGGCATTGTCGGCGCGCGCAGCGCAGCGGCCTATATGCTCAATCTATCTCGCCAGTGGTCTCGCTTCTTCATCTATGGCGAAGCCTATCATATGAACCCGCGCTACAATACCCAAACTTTCGTCACCCGAGACGACGGCAGCATCGACTACCAAAGCGATCGCAGCCTCATGGATCTCGTAGAAGACAACGACGACCAAGACCGGGTGCCAGACGCCTTTCGCGCCGACTGGGCCTTCCCCGACCGCCAAGTCTTTCCGGGCTGGGACCAGAACAACGACCTCGTACCCGACATCAACCAAAACGACAGCCGAGTGCGCACTAACTCGATCCCGGACTACGAAGAGCCTTTCCTGCGCTTTGTGGTAGATCGGCCCGAATTTCTCTTCGGCGTTGACATGAACAACAACTTCTGGACCGACCAATACGAAAACGACCAAGAACCAGATTACCCCTACAAGCGCGACCACCAAGGCTACAACGCGTACGTCGGCACCTACCTGACCCCGCAGCTAAAGATCATCGCCGGCCTATTGCGCGAGGCTCGCATCTCCTCCAATCAGAAAAACCACAGCGCGTATGCCCTCCTGAGGTTCGACCAGAGCTGGGCGCGCTACGGCGATGTACGCCTATTCGGCATGACCAAGCGCGTGGAAGACGATATCGCCGACCCACTCTTGCAGTGGGCACCCGACAATACACTGCGCCTCGGCACGTTGACCGAGATTGACGATCCGCTACTGGCCCGCAACACTTGGATTAATCAGCTCTTCCTCGGCCACAATATGCGGGCCTTTGCGCTGAACCTACAGAGCAAGGTCAACTGGGTGGTTTTTCACCAGCTCATGGACGCCGAGCGTCGGCAGCGCTTGGGCCTAGCCGAGACGGATTTCTTCTTGGGGATGATCCACAAATCCCACTACCGCCATGTGCTCGGCCCCCTCCATTTAGAGCCGCGCTGGAAGAGTGAGTTTATCAAGCAGAGCCGCGACCTGTTCACGGACGAGCACCGGACTACGCTAGCGGAACTCTTCTCGCTGTTGGTGAGCACCGACGTCCTAGAAATCACCAAGCTACAAGCGGGCCTAGAGTACCTGATCTTCAACGATTTCGAGGTGGACGCCAACGATTTCACAGCGCTGACCGGCGGCATTCAGTTCAAGAACAGGTCGGCCTACCAAGGCTACAATCTACAGACTGTGATCGGGCTAGTGCTGGAGCGCAAGAATTTCAAGGACGCTCCATCGCGCACTGAGACTCAATCCTTCATCGCCGTTTACGCGGGGATTTAAGCCTTGACTTACGCTTTTGCAGTCGTATATATTGAATCTCTCTTATCGCACTGCGGAACCGAGGAACCGCACCTTTTCTCTTCTTTAACCCCCATCTTTCGGAGGATCTTCACTATGAAAAAGTTTCTCACCACCGCCTTTGCCTCGTTGGGCCTTGTGGTCGCAGCCCAAGCCCACGAGCCTCCTGGCGAGCTATTAGTCGCCGTGAATTTCCCCGATGGCCACGTACCCGTCATCGACGGCGACGCCAGCGAGTGGGGAGCCGTACCCCTCGACCAGTACGGGATTTTCAGCGAGTCCTTGTTCTCGATTCACGGCTTTGCCGGCGAGAACGTCGATCGCGGCGGGCTGGACGCCAGTTCAATGCAGATCCGCCACATCATCGGCTGGAATGACGCGACCAACAACGTGTACATCACCAGCCGCGTCTTCGACGACATTCACATCACTCAGCGTCAAGACCCGGGCAAATTTTTCTGGGATGACAGCGTCGAGTACGAGCTCAACGCTGCACACCAAGCCCTAGAAGACCTGAATCCCGGCGACGATGCGACCAGCTTCAGCTACAAGTTCGCCTTTCCGGTCTATCAGGAGACCTTTGAGTGGTATCGGCCGATCGTCAACCTGCCGTGGATGACCAGCGGCTCGCAGTATATCGAGATCGCCCACAGCTTCACGGGCGAAGAGTTCGGCGAGAGCACGTACGACTACGAGCTCCGCATTTTGCCGATTGAGCGGATGCCGCGCTCAGATGAGGCCACCGAAGACCAAGTTGAGACGCACGATCTGACCGAGGGCGGGGTCATTCACATCACCCTGACGGTCAACGACGTCGATGGCGGCGAAGGCGATGGCGACAACCGCATTGGCATGTGGAGCACCAATCCCATTCAGTGCTGCCACGCTGGCCAAGACTTGCTGCTAACTCCGCCCGATCCCAACATCGACTGGGGCATGGCCACGGCCGTCGAGGCAAGTAGCTGGGGCCGGATCAAGTCTCAGTTTTAGTTCCATCTCAATCGCAGTACCATTCCGGGCAGGTCTCGTCTAGATGCGGGGCCTGCCCGAATACTTTTAGGAGGCTATATGCTCACCGAGCAACAAGTCGAATTCTACCGCGAAAATGGCTATCTCGTCGTCGAGGATGTGCTGCATTCAGACGAATTGGAGGAGGCACACGCGATTGTCGATGACTTCGTCGAGCAGTCGCGGCACATCTCCGAGCAGAGCGGGCACTTCGACCTAGAGCCTGATCACACCCCCGAAAACCCCAAAGTACGCCGCCTGATCGCACCAGCGAGTTATCACCCCTTCTTCGGCGGATTGATGCGCGATAGCCGCATTCTAGACCTCTTGACGCCCCTGCTCGGTCCGGCCATACGCGCCCAAGGCGACAAGCTCAACATGAAGCCGGCCGACGGCGGTAGCCCGGTCGAGTGGCACCAAGACTTTGCCCACTATCCGCACACCAACGACGATTTGTGCGCCGTGGGGATCGCGCTGGACGACGCGACGCGAGAAAACGGCTGCATGATGGTAGTGCCCGGCTCTCACCGGGGGCCGATCCTCGATCACCACCAAGATGGCTACTTCATCGGCGCCATCAGCCCGGAGCGCGACCACATTGACCTCTCACAGGCCGCATCCCTCGCGATGAAAGCCGGTTCGCTTTCCATCCACCACGCCCGCACCTTGCACGGCTCGGCACTCAACCACTCAGGTGCGTCCCGGCGACTCTTGCTGTATCAGTACGCGGCCGTCGATGCTTGGCCCTTAGCAGGTGTTACTAACTGGGAAGCCTTTAATGCCAACATTCTGCGCGGCGTCCCCACCTACAATTTTCGCCTCGTGTCGATGACAGCTCGCACTCGCCTGCCAGCCGGCCAGCGCAGCGGCAGCGGCATCTACGAGCTGCAACAACCGCTGCGCGAAAAACTATTCGCCGCTAGCTAGGGCTGCATTGCCCTTACTCCGCATCGGGATCGTCGCCGCGCTGGCCGTTGGGGCACTCTGGGGCATCCTCTCCATTCACTGGTACCCGGCCGAAGAGGTGCTGACCATGTGGGTATATGGCTCGCCGCAAGAGGCCGAGCTGTACCGCAATGTCGCCGCCGAGTATCGCCAGCAGCACCCAGAAGTTCGCCTGCGCTTAGAGGTAGTGCCCGGTCGCAGCGTCGTGCAAAAGCTGCTGACGGGCATGGACGCCGGGCACGCCCCCGACATCTGCGTATTGCACTGGCGGCAGATGCCCCAAGTAGCTAGCACCGGGCAGCTCTTGCCGCTCGACGCCTTGGTGCGGCGCGACCAGCTCGACACCGACGATTACTATCCAGTGGGTCTGCAAGGGTACACCTACCACGACGTGCTCTACGGCATTCCGGTCAAAGGCAGCACCATTACCTGCTTTTACAACAAAGACCTCTTCGACCGCTACGGCATCAGCTATCCCACCGACGACTGGACGCTCGACGATCTCCTAGTCAAGGCCAAGGCCCTGACCATCGACCAAAACCAAGACGGCCTGCCGGATATCTATGGCTGCACCCCGTACGACATCGCCAGCTACGTGTGGAGTATGGGCGGAGACTTCTTGCGCTGGGAAAACGGGCGCTACGTCTCCAACCTCGACGATCCGCGAGTAGCCCAAGCGGTGCAGTTCTACGTCGATCTCTACTTTAAGCACAAGGTCAGCCCGCCCCGCCCTGGCGTCCGCAGCGACAATGCCATGAGCACCTTTACCTTTGAGGCTGGCCGCATTGCCATCGGCATCATGGGGCCGTGGATGCTGCCAACTTTTCAGCTTTTGGACCGCTTCGAGTGGGACGCGGCACTCTTTCCCAAGGGGCCGGCCGGCCGGCAGACGCGCTATGCCAGCGTTGGTTTTACGATCTGGAAGGGTACGCGCGAGCCAGAAGTCGCTTGGGATGTACTCAAGCACATGGTCTCGGCCGAGGCGACGACCAAGATGGCCAAGTTGGGTAGCGACCTGCCGCCACAGCGCTCGGTGGCCCGCAGCACCTACCCGCGGGCGTCAACCCCCTACGAGGAAGAGGTTTTCGTGCGCTCAATGGACTACAATGTCCGGCTCTTTCCGCAAGAACTGTGGTGGGAAGACCTCTACCGCCGGATGCTCGACGAACTCGACGCCGCCCTTACCGGCCGCGAGAGTGTGGCCGAAGCCCTCGCCGAGGCCCACCAAGTAACCAATGCCTATCTCCAAAACGTGTACGCCGCAGAAAGCACCCCATGAAGAGCCAAAACAAAGCCGCCTTCTTCTTTTTACTACCCAACTTCGTCGGCTTTCTGATCTTTGCGTTGGGTCCGGTCGTAGTGGCTGCGGGCATGGGCTTCTACCGCTATCAGCTCGCCTCGGGTACCCCCACCTTCATCGGGCTGGATAACTTTGCAGATCTGGTGCTCTTCAAAAAGGTCCATGGCGAGTGGGTGGCGCGCGACCCCTACTTTTGGAAGTACCTCGGCAACACGCTCTTTTTGATGCTCAATATCCCGCTCGCCATGGCCGGCTCCCTGCTCTTGGCCGTGCTGTTAAACAAAGAGCTGCCCGGCCGCATCTTTTTTCGCACCCTATTCTTTATTCCGCACCTGTGTACGGGCATCGCCATTTATATGGTCTGGAAGATGCTCCTGACCTACGAGCCTAACGTCGGCATCGTCAATGGGCTTTTGTGGCAGGTCTTTGGGGTGTTGGGAATCGCGCCCGAGCGGGCGGCCGCGCTCCTGCCGGGGTGGCTAATTGACGCGGCTTGGGCCAAGCCGGCGTTGATCATCATGTTTATCTGGGCCAGCGTCGGCGGCTACAACATGGTGCTCTACTTGGCCGGCTTGCAAAATATCCCGCTCGAACTCTACGAGGCCGCTGAAATGGACGGGGCTGGCTGGTGGTCGCAGCTAGTCCACATCACCGTGCCCCAGCTAGCGCCTACGACATTCTTCATCCTCGTCACCAGCGTAATCGGCGGCCTGCAAGGCGGCTTTGAAGCGGCTTATGTAATGACCGGCGGCGGCCCCGAGGGCTCGACGACCACCATGAGTTACTACATCTACACCCAAGCTTACGAGCAGCTAGAAGTGGGATACGCCGCAGCGATTTCAATGGTGCTCTTCGCGCTGATTTTCGCGGCGACCTTGCTCAACTGGCGCTACGGCGGCAAGCGGCTAGAGGCCATCTAATGGTGCGCTGGCGTCGATACCAATCGACCGTCTTAATCTATGCGATATTGCTACTCGTGCTTAGCGGCATGGTGGTGCCGTTAGTGTGGACCCTGCTCACTTCCTTCAAGCACAACGTCGATGTGACACTTGGGTGGATTCCACCGCGCTGGACAACGGACAATTACGCTGGCGTGTTCCACGCCTTCTCCTTCCTCCGCTACTACGCTAACTCGCTGGTCATCGCCACCGCAGTTACCGCAGTCCAAGTTTCCACCAGCGCACTGGCAGCGTACGCCTTTGCCCGCTTGCAGTTCCGCGGCCGCGATGTGCTCTTCCTCGGCTACCTATCGACGATGATGATTCCGGCCGACGTGCTGATGATCCCGCAATTCGTGCTGATGAAGAAGATTCCCGAATGGCTGAACCTAGTGTTATCAACGGATTTTTTCAGCGGTTTCCTCTACTTAGAGAGTCACTATATCGGCCATCCAGTGGGGCTAGACAGCTTTTTTGCACTCATCGCGCCAGGGTGTTTTAGCGCCTATGGGACGTTTATGCTGCGGCAGTTTTTGCTGGGGATCTCGCGCGAGATCGAGGAGGCGGCGCTCATCGACGGATGTTCGGCGTGGGGCGTGTTTTGGCACGTGGTGGTGCCGCTGGCCAAACCGGCGCTGGGGGCCCTAGCGATTTTTACCTTCCTCGGGCGCTGGCGGGCCTTTCTCTGGCCGCTGATTATGACGGATTCGGATTCGATGATGGTGCTGCCGGTGGGATTGGCCAAGCTATCGGACCTATACGTCAACGACTACGGGCTGATTTGCGCGGGGTCGGTGTTGATGCTTTTGCCGATGATCGCGGTTTTCGTCTTTTTTCAGCGCTGGTTTATCAGCGGGATTCAGCTAGGGGCGGTGAAGGGGTAAGCAATCCCAGTACCTGCCATTCCCAAATCATGGCGTCAACTAAATCTATCAGCACTTAGGGTGGGATAGTTGAACCCTGTTTCAGCCACTTGCCGCAGCAGGTCGTTTTCTTCGTGCGAAAAGACCGCTGCGCGAACAAAATATCCATCGCGCTCCCAATGCTGGATTTCCTCGGGAGTCATGCTGAAAGCATTCATCGGGTGGCTCTCCTCGTGCTTTGACAACGCCGGCGAACATGTATAGTCTAAGTGAGTTATTAGCGTTCCACCAAACAGCGCATGAGCCTCAATCCCTTCAAACCGTTCGCCTTGTACCTCCGCCCATACCGCTGGGCCTTAGTCGTCGGCCTAGCCTTCTTGCTCGGCGAACAGCTTATTTCCGTCTCCATCCCCCTCGTCCTCGAACGCGTCATTAACCAAGCCCGAGCCAGCCTAGATCAAGCGGCGCCAGACCTGACTTTTCTACCGCACTACGCCGCCCTCATCGTCGGCTTGGGGCTGGCCCAGTGGAGCATGGCCTTTGGGATGCGCTGGCACTTGGCCGCTACCTCGTACCGCGTCGAGCGCGACATCCGCCAGCGCTATTTCGCCCACTTGCTCACCTTGCCCTTGGGCTATTTCCAACAGGCCCGCACCGGCGATTTAATGGCGCGGGCGACCAACGACGTCGAGGCCGTCCAGCGCTATCTCAGCCACGGCTTCCGCATGTTCCTCAGCGCTCTGCTCGGCTTCAGCTTCAGCATGGCAGCCATGTGCCTGTACGACTGGCAACTGACCCTGTACGCGCTGTTGCCCATGCCCGTTATGACCGCGATTTTGCGCTTGGTGGGCGGCAAAGTGCGCCGACGCTATCACTTGGTACAAGAGCAATTTGCCGCCATTAGCGCCTGCTTACAGGAAAATCTCGCGGGCGTGCGCGTGGTCAAGGCATTTGCCCGCCGTCGCAGTGAGATCGACCGCTTCACCCAGCTCAACGACGAATACGTCGAGCGCAACCGCAGCCTAATCTACCTCTACAGCACGTTTTTCCCCTTCACCTTCCTCATCAGCGGCCTATCAATGGTGTTCATTTTGTGGCTGGGCGGCATCCGCGTCGTCGAAGGGACGCTCACCTTGGGCGCCTTTGTCGCCTTCAACGCCTACTTGATCCGCATGAGCCGGCCGATGATGATGATGGGCCGCATCGTCGATGAATACCAGCGCGCCATGGCTTCCATGCTGCGCATTGAGTCCGTGCTCAAAGAACAGCCCCAGCCCGATCAGCACCCAGACGACGGCTTGGCGATCAAAGGCGAAATCGAATTCCGCCGCGCCTCTTTTGCGTACAATGGCCAAGCCGTGCTGCGCGATATAGATGTCCACATTCCGGCTGGCAGCACCCTAGCCATCGTCGGCCGGGTCGGCTCGGGCAAGAGCACCTTGGCCCGGCTCATCCCCCGCCTCATCCAAGCCGGCGAGGGTCAAATCCTCATCGACGGCAAACCCATTGAACACATGTCGCTGCGCGCCTTTCGCGACGCCATCGGCTACGTGCCGCAAGACACCTTTCTGTTCTCCGAGAGCATCCGCGACAACATCGCCCTCGACTCGGCCACAGCAGGCGACGTCGAACGCGCCCTTGAGGTGGCCCAACTCGCCGCAGACCTCAAGACCTTTCCCCAAGGGATGGACACCATCGTCGGCGAGCGCGGCGTCACCCTGTCGGGCGGGCAAAAGCAGCGCACGGCCCTAGCTCGTTCGGTGGTGCGACAACCGAAAATCCTCATCCTCGACGACGCCTTGGCCAGCGTCGATACCCGCACCGAAGAGCAAATTCTCAAGCACCTGCGCGACATCATGGCCGAGCGCACCACCATTCTCATCGCCCATCGCATCTCCACCGTCATGGCCGCGGACCACATCGTCGTGCTCAACGAAGGGCGCATTGTCGAAGAGGGCACCCACGACGAATTACTCGCACGCGATGGTCTGTACGCCGACATGTACCGCCGCCAGCACCTCACCGAGGAATTGAGCGACCTCTAATGCCACCGGCCATCCGCGACGAGCAGGAAATCGACAAAAAATCCATTGACCTCGGCCTAATGGCTAGGCTGTTGGGTTTTTTGCGGCCCTATTGGCCTTGGGCGGCCTCGACGTTGTTGCTCATCCTCGCGGCCTCGCTGGCCCGTCAAGCCGGTCCCGTGCTGACTAAAATAGCCGTCGACGACCACATCGTGCCCGGCGATCTAGACGGCCTAGGCACCCTCGTCCTGCTCTTCGCCGCGCTGCTGGTTGCTCAATTCGCCGTCGGCTATGCTCAGAGCTGGATCACCAGCATGGTCGGCCAGTGGACCATGCGCGACGTGCGGCTCAGCATCTTCACCTGCCTACAGCGCCTGCCGCTCAAATTCTTCGACCGCACACCCATTGGTCGGCTGATGGCGCGCAACACCAGCGATGTCGATGCGCTCAATGAATTCTTCACCTACGGCGCGGTCTCCTTAGTAACCGAAGCCGTCACCATCGCCTCCATTCTGTTTTACATCTTCTACTACCTCGATGTCGAATTGGGCCTGCTCACCTGCGCCTTTTTGCCGGTGGCCTTTGTCGCCACCCTGTGGCTGCAAAACCGCACCTACCACGCCTTCCGCCAAGCCCGCACCCGCTTTGCCCGCTTCAGCGCCGATTTGCAAGAAACCTTGTCGGGTATAGAAGTAGTAAAACTGTTCAACTGCGAGCCGCGCAGTGCCCGCCGCTTTAACGAGGGCACCGACGAATACCTCGACGCCCGCTTAGTGCGCACCCTGTACCACTCGGCTTACTTTCCCTTCATGGAATTGTGCGGTGCGGCCCTGATGGCGCTGGTGCTGTGGTACGGCGTCGGCCAAGTGCTGCGCGAGGAAATCGCTTGGGGCGTTTTGGTGGCCATGCTGCAATACGTGCCCCGCTTCTTCATGCCCATCCGCAACCTCGCCGAAGAATACGCCACGGTGCAGGTGGCTATGGCTTCCTCCGAGCGCATCTTTGAACTGCTGGACGCCGAGCCAGAGCCTATCGGCGGTCCCGTGCGCCAAGGGCGCATCGCCGGGGCCATTGAGTTCCGCCACGTGTGGTTTGCTTATGAAGATGAAGAATGGGTCCTGCGCGACGTTTCCTTCTGCGCCGAACCGGGCCAGAGCCTCGCGCTAGTCGGAGCTACCGGCTCGGGCAAAACGACCATCATCAGCTTGCTGTGCCGCTTTTACGAAATTCAACGAGGGCAGATCTTAGTCGATGGCATCGACATCCGCGAGTGGAAGGTGGAAGCACTGCGGCGGCGCTTTGGTCTGGTGCAGCAGGACGTCTTTCTCTTTGCCGGCGACATTGCCAGTAACATTCGCTTCGGTGCTCCCGGGCTATCGAACGCAGCCGTCGCCCAAGCGGCCCGCTATGTCAACGCCGACCGCTTTATCGACCGCCTACCCAGCACCTACCAACACGACGTGCAAGAGCGCGGCGCATCCCTGTCGGCTGGTCAGCGTCAGCTTTTGTCTCTTGCCCGCGCCCTAGCTGCCGACCCGGACATTCTGGTGCTAGACGAAGCCACCGCCCACATCGACACCGAGACTGAAGGCTGGATTCAAGAGGCCGTGGAAAAACTGATGCGCGACCGCACTTCCATCGTCATTGCCCACCGCCTCTCCACCATCCGCAGCACCGACAAAATTTTAGTGTTGCACCGGGGCCAGTTGCGCGAAGAGGGTCGCCACGAAGAGCTGCTGGCCCGAGGCGGCATCTACGCCCGTCTGCATCAATTGCAATACCGCGAGGCGCTCGCCTAGCGGGCACAACGCCCTTCCTGCGGATTTTCAACACAGCCTAGTACGCGACAAACGCAAACCCTAGCTTCTAACAAAGAAAAAACCTATGGCCACCTATTATCCCTCCATCACCGACGCCCAAGCTGCGCTGATCCAAAACGCGCCGTTGTTTTTTGTCGCTTCTGCCGACGCCGCGCTCGCGCCCGGCCCGGCGGGCATTGGTCCGGTAAACCTCTCGCCCAAGGGCGGCGTACCGCTGCACGTGATTGATCCCAACCGCGTGGCCTTCCTCGACTACTTGGGCAGCGGCAACGAAACAGCGCGTCATGTGACGGCCGGCGGTCCGATCACCGTCATGGTTTGCTCTTTTGACGGAAAAGACGCCGGCATCATCCGTCTCTACGGCAAAGCCACAGCCACCCCGCTCGAAGAATCGCCCCACGCCGCCTTGCTCCTGCAAACCGAATCGCAACACTTGCGCACCAAACGCCAAGTAATCGAAGTCGAGGTCGAACTGACCGGTACTAGTTGCGGCTACGGCGTCCCGGTAATGGAATTAGTGCGCGAGCGCCGCCTAGCAGACCGAGGCCGCCGCTACAAGGAATAGCGGCTGGAAGAGTGGGCGGTGGTACGTTTTGAAACTTCAGGTTGTGTCGGTACGCTTGCGGTCGGTCTTGGGTCGCCGCGGTTCAGGCTGGGCTTCGGCGACCCGTTCAACTATCCTAGCTAGACAAACGGGTTTGCTTGGGTTGCGACGGGAACTAATGAAGGAATTTCAAAACGTACCACAACTGAAGAGGCCCGCAATTTTCCAGAAGGTGCCCTGCTATAATCGTCCGAAAAGATCGTTCCGGGAAAATGCGATGCGAGGGGATCGTCCAAGCCAATCCAGATCGTCGGGCGTTCACGCGGCGGCCAGCGTCCGTTTTTCGGACCGCCGCTTACGGGGCTTCCTGTTGCCGCTCGATGTTCTCGGTCGCGATCCGGCCGTCGAACAGGTGAATGATTCGGTGGGCAAAGTCGGCGTAGGCCGGCGAGTGCGTCACCATCACCACGGTCGTGCCGTGGCGATTCATCTCGGTGAGCATCTCCATGACTTCGTCGCCGTGGCGCGAATCGAGGTTGCCGGTCGGCTCATCGGCCAGCACCAGTTTCGGCTCCGAGACCAAGGCCCGCGCCACGGCCACGCGCTGCTGCTGGCCGCCGGAAAGCTGGAGCGGAAAATGCTTCTCGCGGTGGGTGATCTGCATCCGGTCGAGGACCGACCGCACCCGCTGCTTGCGCTCTCGGGCCGGAATGCCCATGTAGAGCAGGGGCAGTTCGACGTTCTCGTGGACGGTCAATTCGTTGATGAGGTTGAACGACTGAAAGACAAAGCCAATCGTCCCCTTGCGCAGATTCGCCCGCAGACGCTCCGAATAGGTCGATACCTCCTCGCCGAGCAGATAGTATTCCCCCTCGGTCGGGTTGTCGAGCAGGCCCAGCAGATTGAGCAGCGTTGACTTGCCACAGCCCGACGGCCCCATAATGGCGGCAAATTCGCCTTCGGCGACTGCGAGATTGACGTTGTCCAAGGCCGTCGTCTCAACCTCCTCGGTCGCGTACAGCTTGCGCAGCCCGACCGTGCGGATCAGGGCTTCAGGACCGCTTTCAGAGTGCGATTCGTACCCAGTCATGCTTTTTGCTCCCGGTTAATAGTGGACGGCGATAGCTGTCAACTGCATTTAACGCAACACCAACACGTCCATATCTTCGCCAAAGGTCTCGTAGCTCGAAGTAATCACCTGCTCCCCGGGCTCAAGCCCCTCCAGCACTTCGTACACCCGGGGATTCTGGCGTCCGAGTGAAATAGAGCGCCGCGTGGCCTGCTCGCCAGCAGCGTTGAGCACATAGGCCCAATGGCCGCCGGTCGCCTGATAAAATCCGCCCCGCGCCACTTGCACTGCTTCGGCCAGATCGCCCAACTCCAAGCGGATATGCAGGGTTTGGCCGCGCCGGATGCCCTCGGGCGCGGTGCCCTCAAACACCAGATCAACCGCAAAACGGCCCTCCTTTACCTCTGGATAGACCTTGCGAATTATCAAGCTATATGGCTCGTCGCCACTCTGGCCGCGCTGCCCCTTGCCCACGCGGTTGATGTAGTGCTCGTCAATAGTGGCGCACACCTTAAAACCGTCGCTCATGTCGATCTGGCCGAGGCGCACACCCATCCCTTTGCTCTCGCCGATCTCGGCTACCAGCGTGGTTAGCTGCCCGGACACGGGGGCTCGCACCGTCAAGTTGTCGAGCCGGCCGCGGACGATTTCCAAGTTGCGTTCCATGCGCTCCACCGCTGAGACGAGCTGTACCACCTTGCTCGCCGCCAACAGCGAATCTTGAGCTTGGGTCTCCTGCGTCAGAGCCATGCGGCGGACGCTATACTGGTACTGGTCGCGCAGCCGCTCGTATTCCTGCCGCGACAGAATGGCCGTCAAATCTTCTGCCGACAGGCTCTCGTAGCGCTCGAAATTGCGCTTGTTGACCGCTAGCTGATACTCAATCTCCATCCGTTCTTTCCGCGAGCGCAGCAGCTCTTGCTCCATCGTCAGCCGGCCATTGCGCAACGCCTCCCGACTGCGCTCGAGTTCGGCTTCCTGTCGCAGGACGGCCAGTTCCAGATCCGGGTTGGCAAGGCGCAGTAGCGGATCGCCCGCAGCCACAGAGGCACCTTCTTCGACGAACACCTGCTCCACTTGACCGCGCTCCAAGGCGTCGAGGTACACGGTGTGCAGCGGTAGCACAGTGCCGCGCACCGGGATGTACTCCTGAAACGGACCGAATTCGACCGTCGAGATCGTCAACCGATCGCGTTCCACATTGAGTTTGCGCTCCCCTAAATCCGCGAGCAGGGCGTATCCACACAGCCCGCCCAATAGCAAAATAGCCGCGCCGACAGCGATGCGCTGGGGCGTCAACCGATGCTTCTCGATTGGGCGGTCCATGCCGCCAACACGGGTGCTACCGGGGGTAGGATCGGCGGTGCGCTCTTTGGCAACAACTTGGATATTTGCCGGCATAGCTGTGTCCTCATCTTGTGGCGACTCACAACTGACTTTTCGGAATAGGCAAGATATGTGCCATATTACCCAAATTATTGAAAAATAAGCAGATAAGTCGAACTCTCTTCCCGATCAGCCCACGGTTACTGTCCGCTAGTGATACAGGGGTGTCCGCTGGCGATACACTCGCGGTGCTCAACGGACGAAAACCAGCACACCCCACGGCGCAACCACACGCAGACACCTCCGCGCTCCAAAATGCGTTTCAATAGCAATTTCATATCGCCAGCGGAGTAGCTCCCAGTCTTGTTGCTAATAGGCTGCAAGCACTGTATTGTACCAACGTATGCGCGGGTGAGAGTAAACGCAGAATCGGCAGGATGGACCGTTGCGACGACACGCCCGAGCCATTTTACGAGCCTTTCAATCGCAGCGAACGAATCAACTCCTGAGCCAGCCCAACCCCATATACCCCAAGGAGCAAATCCCATGTCTGCTGAGGTCGTCCGCATCCTCGTCGTGGACGACGACCAAGATGTCCTCGTCGCCGCCCGCTTGCTCCTCAAGCAGCAGGGCTACCAAGTCCGCACCGAGACCGATCCCCAAGCCATTCCCAGCGCCATCGAGCAAGATTCGCCGGCCGTCGTCCTCCTCGACATGAACTTTACTCAGGGAGCAACCAGCGGCCGCGAGGGCTTCTACTGGCTCCAGCAAATCCGCGAGTTAGCCCCGACCACCGTCGTCTTGCTGATCACCGCCTACGGCGATGTCGAGATGGCCGTGCGCGCCATCAAGGAGGGGGCCAGCGATTTTGTGCTCAAACCCTGGCAGAACGAGAAGTTGCTCGCCACGCTTTCTGCGGCCGTGGAATTGCACCGCGCGCGCCGCGAAGCCCATCACCTGCGCTCGTGCCAGCAGCGGCTGTCCGCAGACCTCGACCAGCCTTTCGGCGACTTCCTCGGCGAGGCCCCAGCCCTACGAGAAGTGTTCCAGACCATGGCCAAGGTGGCCGCCACCGACGCCAGCGTCCTCATTCTCGGCGAGAACGGCACCGGTAAGGAGCTCGTGGCGCGCGAGATTCACCGCCGCTCGCTGCGCGCCGCCGAAGTCTTCCTCGCCGTCGATATGGGTTCCCTGAGCGAAACCCTGTTTGAGAGCGAACTCTTCGGCCACGTCAAAGGCGCTTTCACCGACGCCCACAGCGACCGCGCCGGCCGCTTTGAAATCGCCTCCGGGGGCACCCTGTTCCTCGACGAGATCGGCAACCTACCCTTGCCCTTGCAAGTCAAGCTGCTCGCGGCCCTGCAAAACCAGCAGGTCGTCCGCGTCGGTGCCAACCAGCCTGTGCCCGTGGATGTGCGCCTAATATGCGCCACCAACCAGCCCATCTCCGAAATGGCCACGGCCGGCACCTTCCGCCAAGACCTCCTCTACCGCATCAACACCGTGGAAATCCACCTGCCTCCCCTGCGCGAGCGTCCCGAGGACATCGCGCTGTTGGCCGATCATTTCCTCGACCTATACCGGACCAAATACCGCAAGGCCCTGACCGGCCTAAACGCCGAGGCACTCGCCCACTTGTGTGCGTACGCTTGGCCGGGCAATGTGCGGGAATTGCAGCACGCAGTGGAACGCGCCGTCATTATGAGCGAAGGGAACCGACTAACCGCCGGCGACTTTCCTCTGACCGCGGCCCATCGCCTTGAAGAATCGGTCGCCTTTGACAGCTACAATCTCGAAGACGTCGAGCGCGAAGTCATCGCCCGGGTGTTCC
Source organism: Candidatus Latescibacterota bacterium (assembly GCA_965116045.1). GTDB lineage: Bacteria > Latescibacterota > UBA2968 > UBA8231 > UBA8231. Next base: position 2,478,320 of record OZ220478.1, read on the forward strand.
GCAAGCACCAAGGCAACGTCAGTCGGACCGCCCGGGAACTCGGATTGACCCGCACGGCCCTATATCGCCGCATGGAGAAATATGGCCTATAAGGACATTCTGCATCGCTTGGCACAAGGGACCCGCACTTTCCGCACACAGGTCGTGCTGCGCGTCGTCTTCCTCGGTGCCACCTTGTGGCTGCTGCTCTACGTAATAGCAAAAGGAACCTATCATCTGGCCGTCCCCATTGTCGTCGGCTGCGTCCTGCTCTATCGGCTCTACGCACTCGTCCACTACGTCGAGCGCACCAACCGCGATCTAGTGCGCTTTTTGGACGCCATCCGCTACGCCGACTTCTCACAGACATTTGTCACTGGCGACCTCGGCTCCTCTTTCGACGAACTCAAGACCGCGTTCAATAAAGTCCTCGACGCCTTTCGCCAAGCGAGGGTCGAGAAGGAGCAACAAGCGCACTACCTGCAAACTGTGGTACAGCACATTGGCGTCGGCTTGATCGTCTTCGACCGCGCTGGCGAAGTCTCGCTGATCAACAACGCGGCCAAGCGTCTTTTGGGGATTCCTCGCTTGGGCCACATCGCCGACCTCAACCGCGTCAATCCCATCCTAACCACCACCCTGCAAAACCTCGGCCCCCAAGGCCGCGACCTAGTGAGTTTGACCGAGGTCCGACTCGCGCTATACGCATCGGTGTTCCACACCAGCGGCCGCAAGCACACGCTAGTAGCCCTCCACGACATTGGCCCCGATCTCGACGAAAAGGAAATGGAGGCCTGGCAAAACCTGATCCGCGTGCTCACCCACGAAATCATGAATTCCATCACTCCCATTGCTTCACTGGCCGCCACCGCGGACGGCATGCTAAAGGATGCTCCCCTCAATGCCGAGACCACCGAAGACATCCGCACTGCGGTGGGCACCATCCAGCACCGCAGCGAGAGCTTGCTGCACTTTGTCGCAGCTTACCGCGACCTCACCCGCGTCCCAGCACCGTCCTTTAAGATCGTCTCGGTAGCCGATCTGTTCGCCCGAGTGGAGCAGCTAATGCGGCCCCAATTCGCCGAGTCTGCGGTTGAACTGCACACCGAGGTCAATCCCCCCAGCCTCGAACTGACGGTCGATCCCGAGCAAGTCGAGCAGATCCTCATCAACCTACTGAGCAATGCCTGCGAGGCCACAGCCGGCCGCGCCGAGGGCCGCGTTGATTTAACCGCTTATCTGGCGCATGACAAGATCGTCGTCGAGGTCGCAGACAATGGGATGGGCATCACCGAAGAAGCACTCGGCAAAATTTTCATCCCCTTTTTCACGACCAAGCGGGACGGCTCCGGCATTGGGCTGAGCCTGTGCCGTCAAATCATGCGGCTCCACCGAGGATCTATCTCGGCCCGTTCGGAACCGGGGGTGCGGACGGTGTTTGCGTTGCGGTTTTGAAGGGGATTGCCACTTCGACCCCGAGCACGGCTTCTGCCACGCCAACACCCGCCGTGTTATCGCCCGCGTCCGGGTGCCGAAAAATCCCTTCCGCATCGATCCGACCTCCGACTTCCCAGCCGCCGAACCACGCGCCCAGTTTAGGCTGCTCGGTCGTCTGGCGTTTTGTTTCGTCAATTGATTCTTGAGCTAACACAAGCCCATGCCAAGCGAGCAAAGCCGCGCTAGCAATGATGCAAACTCTCACTTTCATCAATGCTGTTCCTAGTCTCAATATTGGGTATGCTTACGGTAGGTCTTGGGGTCGCCGAGGTTCAGGCTGAGTCTCGGCGACCCGTTTAATTTACTTTTATTGACAAATAGTTCTGTCGGACTTTTCTTAAAATAATGTCGTACGAGCCATTTCGCCGCTCAGGATTCGTCTTTCTCCTCGGCGTGTGCCCGTTCTCGCAGACCTTTTGAAAAATGTTGGAACGCAGCGGCTTCGCGATAAGCCGTATCCATTTTCTTCTATCCATATCTCTTTTACCATCAAGGAGGTTGCGTCATGAAACGCGCCAATTTGCAGATGCTGATTCATCGTTTTTCTTGTGTGCCTTGGTTGCTGGCGGCCAGTCTGGTGTTGGGCTGGGCTGGCGCGGCTCCGGCCCAAAACCTATCCGGCTCTTTTGACCGGGGTGTTGTCTACGAGGGCGGCGGGGCACAAGATATTACAGTAACGCTGAAAACGGAAGGAGATGTGGCGGCGAAAGCAGATATTCAGGTTCACATGTATTTGGATCCTGACAGTCAAACCGCCAAATACCGCGGTGACCTCTTCACTGTATCCACGCCGACGCTCTTGCTGAAGAAGGGCGAGAAAGAGGTGACCGGGACGCTAACCATAACCCCGGTAGACAATGATCGAATCGGAGTTACCCCGGCGGAGACGGCGACCCTTACGGAGAGCCTTAATCTTACAAAAATGGTCTTCGCTATGAGCGCGCGGTCCACGAATTTTACGACCGCTGATAGTTTACACCTGAGTCCTAATATCCCGATCCTGTTTGCCTTTGCCTCTGGTACGGGTAGTAAAGTGAGCTTTGCCTCCAAAAATTTGATTAAATGGCCTGATGCCGATGCGACCGACGGCTTTGTCTACTTCCCGTTTATAGAGCTGATTGACGACGATCACTGGCCGGGCGCGATTGACCTTTCGCTTGATCCGTCCAAGCTCAACAATCAAGCGGATGCGACATCTATTGAAGTGACAGGTGCCTTGGATGGCGGCTCGTTACGGGACACGACCCTCTCGACCCAGTTGGCTGTTACTGGCGGTACCTTGAATCGCGATACGCATTACACGCTCAGTGATTTAGGCAAGCTAACCATTCCGAAGGGGAAGCGGTCTGGGACGACGCGGTTCACCCTCGATCCGAATGACACCACGAATGGTACGCTCACAATAGGCTCTAGTAGTAATATGACGGTGGTGGTCAAAAAACGAACCCATACTTATAACGATTCAATCGTAGAAGTAAGGTTAGACATAAACTACGATGGTACCTTCGAGAAGGATGGGTGGGAAATCGACTACGGTACCTTTGCTTTCGTAAACACACAGGAGGGTGCACATCAGAATGAGAGAGGCGTGTTAGTGTGGAGTCGCTGGGGAGTGGACCTCGATGGCGATGGTGCTGTTGGATCAGAGCTAATAAACAACGGAACTGTCGCGGGTGTGGTGACTTCCTTTTATCTCTCAAAGAGCGACATCATCCCGGCGGGCACTGTTTTAGTAGAAAAAACCTTGGGGATTGACTTTTTCGAAGATGGCGATCTTTTGGATATCTATGTAGTGCCTAAAAATAAAGAGTTAACGGAAATAGGTCTCTATGAACAAGATATAGGTTATGGAAGCGGAGCATTCGACTATATTGGTAGTAAATATGGTAAGGAGTCGGGTAAGAAATTCTTTCAGAGAGGCAATATCGACTTTAACGGCGATGGTAATTTTAAAGGTGAATTAAGCGGTACCCTGAAGTATGTAAACTCTTTTGCCTTTCCTGTTAAGGTCAATAGTGGAACCATCACCATCGAAGCCGATCCGACTGCGAAGAGTAAATCGTTTACGCTTTCGCCGGAGACGATCCGCGAGAACGCTGGGGCGACCGACGTCCAGATGACGGTTGAGTTCGACAAAGCGCTCACCAAGGCGACTACGGTGACGTTCAAGCTGACTCCGACTGCGGGGTCGGGGACGCGGGATGTGGATTACGTAGCGGATGTGGTCGGTGGGACTGTGACCATTCCGGCTGGCGATACCAAGGGCACGGGGATGCTGCGGGTTACGCCGGTTGACAATGACAAAGTGGGTTCGACTCTTAACCAGTGGACTTTCGAGGTGGAAGCCCTGAGCGGCACCACGTCGCTTGGCAAAAAGACGTTCACGATTAGCGACGATGAAACGCTGAGTGAGAACATCGTGCTGTCGGCGAGTCCGAATGAGATCAAGGAGGACGCGGGGGCGACGACGGTCACGATTTCGGCTGCGTTAGACGGCAAGCCGCTGGCCGCGGATGCGACCATCACGTTAGTGAGGGATTCGACGCCTGATAAGTCGGCGACGCGCGATATTGACTATACGGCGGTTCTTAGTGTGCTGACGATCCCGCAAGGCGAGCTTACCGGCTCGACGACGATCACCATTACGCCGATCAACGACGGGGTCGCGGCCGACGACAAAGACAAAGACGAGACGATCACGCTGAAGCAGTTGACGGATAACATCGAAAACCAAGACAATGCTAAGGTGGTGGTCGAGTCGGTGGCGATCACGCTGAAGGAAGTCGCGTCGTCGGACACGACGACGACGACGACGACGCCAAGTACTGCGGCGGCCATGGGGCCCAGCTTTGGCGCGGATGCGGATTCGTTAGCTTTTGCGGCGACGGTTGGCCAGGCGTTTAGTGCGGTGTTGCCGGAAGCGATGGGGGACGGGACGCTGATGTACAGCGTTTCGACCGCTTTGCCGGCGGGGCTGTCGTTTGCCCCGGCGACGCGGACGATTTCGGGGACGCCGACGATGGCAGGTCTGGCGACGGTCGTCTATACGGCGCTCGATAGCGCCGGCCATGGCGGCGCACGGACGTTCACGATCACGGTGAGTGAGGCCCGGCCGGTCACGGTAGGCGTCGCCAGCGTGATGGCGTCGCAGTCGGCGGTGCGCGAAGATGGCGAGACGGCTGAAATCCAAGTTACGGCGACCTTGTCGGGGGCGGCGACAGAGGACCAGCGAGTTCGCTTTACGATTGTCCCGCCGTCGAGTGGGACGCTGGCCTCCCGCGACGTGGATTACACGGCCACGTTGTTGGGTACGGTTACAATTGCAGCCGGCGGAAAGACGGGTTCGACGACGCTTTTCCTGTCGCCGATTGACAACGCCGCGGCCGATGGCCACAAGTATTTGGGGATTCGGGCGTCGGCTTCGGGTGGCTGGGCGCAGGTGGACTTGCGCATTTCCGACGACGAGACGGCCAGTACGGCTTTGGTGGTGTCGGTGATGCCGAGCCAACTGAGCGAGTCGGCGGACTTGACGGAAGTGCAGGTCATGGTCGCGTTGGACGGCAAGCCGTTGGCCGAAGCGGCGACGGTCGCCCTGTCGATTGATCGGGCTTCGACGGCCACGCGCGACATAGACTACTTGGCGCTGTTCGATCCGACCATTACCATTGCGGCCGGTTCGATTGCCGGTTCGACGCGCCTCTTGCTTGATCCGGTGGCCGACGGTATGACCGAAGGGGACGAGACGATCCGCATCAAAGCGATGCTGCCGGGCATGGCCGAGGGATCGGCGACGCTGGTGCTGACGGAGACCGCCGGCGAGATGATGGCCGGCGGAGGAGCGATGATGAGCCCCTTGGCGTTCGTTGAGGGGGCTTCGATCGCCGCGCAGTCTTATACGGCGGGTACGGCGATTCATGCGTTGGAACTGCCGGCGGCGATGGGCGGCGAAGGAGCCATCACGTATAGCGTGTCGGATTTGCCGGCGGGGCTGTCGTTTGACGCGGCGACCCGGATGATTTCGGGCACGCCGGACGCGGCCACCGATGGGGCCGTTGAGGTCACGTACACGGCGATGGCGGGCGATGAAAGCGCGTCGCTGATGTTCACGATCACGGTCAACCCAATGTTGGACTTTGGCGACCTAAGCTCGTTGTTCGGCGGAGCCGGCAAGCGGGTGCCTTTGCAGGCCGGGCTGAATGCAGATGCGCGGCTGTATCTGGATGCGCCGACGGCCTTGCCGAGCGTGGGCGAGGAGTTCGTCCTCGATGTGCGCTTGGCCGACTTCGTGGCGGTCAGAGGCTACGGCTTGCAGATCGCGTATGACGCCGACAAACTGGCGTTTGTTCGGGCGTTGCCCCAAGACCGTGAGTGGGCTGCGCCGCAGGTGCTAGCCGAAGCCGGTGTGTTGACCGTCGTCGCCCACGGAGCCACCGTTTCAGACGGCGAACTGGGGTTGCGCTTGGTGTTCCGGCCGACGACCGAGATTGCCAGCACGACGCTCGAAATTACCGACAACCAAACGTATGATCGCGCGTTGGGCGTCAACCGGCTGGCGTTACCGATGCCAGTGGCCTTGCAGACGCGGCCGGCGGTGTTTTCGTTGGCCGACAACTATCCCAACCCGTTCAATCCGACGACGACGCTTCAGTATGCGTTGCCGCAGGCGGCCGACGTGGCGTTGACGGTGTATAACGTGCTGGGTCAGCCGGTGCGGACGCTGGTGGCCGAGCGGCAGAATGCGGGTCGTTACGTTGTGGAGTGGGACGCGACCAACGATCAGGGCCATCGCTTGTCGGCGGGGCTGTATTTCTACCGCTTGCAGGCGGGCGGCGACTTCCGCGAAGTCAAGAAGATGCTGCTGCTCAAGTAGCACCCACGACACCGCGAGTTACGGAAATGGGACCCCAGTTTTCTGGGGTCCCATTTCTGTTGTCAGTCGGGGGTAGCCGAAAGAAAGAGATCGGTATCACGTTTTGAAATTCCTGCATTAGTTCTCGTCGCAACCCCAGCAGACCTGTTTGTATAGACTGGCTCGTTGAACGGGTCGCCGAGGCCCAGCTTGAACCTCGGCCACCTAAGACCTACCGTAAGCGCACCGAGACAACCTGAAATCGCAAAACGTACCACTGCCCAATACTGGTAGTTTTTACCTAGATCACCAAAAATCGCCTCGAAATCAAATCCGCAAACACTTATAAAGGTTATCGGCACTCCTAGCGCGGATTGCAATCCGCGCCGGCCGGGCCATTCCCGGCGCTCACTCACCCACAGTACACCCACCCCATTTTTGACATTGTTCAATCGGCAGGGGAGTTTGAATTCTAAGCTGATTCCATTCTCGCCAAGCAGGAAGGACAATGTCCAGATCTGTCGCGGTGCTAGCCACCGCTCTTATCATCTCCGGCGCAGACGCAGCCAGAGCCGATGAGCAGCCCTCCCGTGCCGATACCAGCGATGCCCAGATGCAGTTTTGGATGGCACACCCCCAGCGCACCGCCCGCGCGGTCCGAGCTGAGGTGCCGCCGCACCTCGACGGCGTCATTGACGACGAGATCTGGTTGCATGCCCCTCTGCACGAGGGGTTCACGCAGAACGACCCGGACAACGGCGAGCCTTCGACGCAACGCACTACTTTTCAGGTGGCCTACGACGACGATGCGCTATACATCGCCAGCATCTGCTACGACACTCGCCCCGACAGCATCACCACCCGGCTGGCGCGGCGCGACGAATGGCGCGAGCGCGACCTGATCGAGATCAACCTCGACCCCCACCACGATCATCAGACGGGCGTGTACTTCGTCGTGGGGCCCTCCGGCTGGATCGGAGACGGAATCATCTACAACGACGACGACTTCGACGATAGCTGGGACAGCGTGGCCGAGGTGAAGACAGCGCGCCGCGCCGACGGCTGGAGCCTAGAGTTGAAGATCCCTTACCACGTTCTGCGCTTCGGCGAAAAGGAGACCTACACCTGGGGGCTCAATGTCTTCCGCAAGATCTCCCGCCGCGCCGAGTGGTCGCAGTGGAGCTTTACCCCCCGAGGAGTCAGCGGCTACACCTCGCGCTTCGGCCATCTCGAGGGGATCGAAGGTATCCGGCCGCAGCGCAGTCTCGAGATCTTTCCCTTTGCCTTGGGCCGCAGCACGCTGTCGCCCGGGGACAGTGGTGCCAGTGAGCACGACCTGTTCTCCTCGGGCGGCCTCGACCTGCGCTACGGCCTATCGTCAAATATCTCCCTTAATGCCACAATCAACCCGGACTTTGGCCAGATCGAGGCCGACCCGGCGGTGCTCAATCTGGGCGTCTTTGAGACCTTCCTCCGCGAGCGCCGCCCCTTCTTTTTGGAAGGCATCCAGATCTTCGAGGCCCCGACCCCGAACATCGTCGGCATCGGCCGGCCCTCGCGCCTGTTCCACTCGCGGCGCATCGGTCGGCCCCCCTCGCGCTTTGACCTGCCAGACGACAGCGACGAGGTGGACCGCCCCGACAACACCACAATCCTCGGTGCCGTCAAGGTCTCAGGAAAGACTGCCGGGCGCACGGCCTTCGGCCTGCTCAACGCCGTCACCGGCCGGGAGGAAGCGATCATCGACCAACGCATCACCAATGCCGAAACCGGACTCACCGACACCGTGCGCCGGCACATTGAGGTCGAGCCCCTGACCAACTACTTCATCGGCCGCATACAACAAGATCTGCTCACCAACTCCACTGCCGGAGCCCAACTCACCACGGTCAACGGCCGCGGCTTCGACCCGGCCTACGTCGGCACCGGCGACCTGCATGTGAAGTGGTGGGAGAACGCCTATCGCCTCTACAGCCGGCTCGCCGTCAGTCGCGCCGGACAGGCCGAGGAGCGCGACACCGGCTGGGAGGGCGCCCTCTACTTTCAGAAGACGGGTGGCGCTTTCGGCGGCCAAGCGTACGTGGACGCGCAGTCGCCCGGCTTTGAAGCCAACGACCTCGGCTTCATGCGGCGCAACGACCGCATCCAAGCCGGAGCCCACGTCTATCACGAGAAGCTCGACCCCTATTGGTTCGCCCGCCGCTCCGGGTTCAACCTCAACGTCTGGCACCACTGGAACTTCGCCGGCGAACAGCTAGCCCAAGGCGTCAACTTCAACACCTGGCACAACCTGCACAATTACTGGGGGTTCTGGATGGGTCTCAGCCACAATTTCGCCGCCTTCGACGACCTCGTCACCCGCGGCGGCCCCCTGATGCTGTCGCCGGCCTATACTTGGTTTGGCATGGACGTGTGGACCGACGACCGCAAGCCAATTAGCGGCTGGCTCGGCTGGAACGTCAGCGGGAGCCGCCGGGGCGACAACCTCAGATCATGGGTTGGCTTTGAACTCAAACTGCGCCCGGTCTCCCGGTTCGAGCTGGAGATCGAGCCGGGCTACAGCTTCAACCGCAACTTTGCCCAGTGGATAGAGAACGAGGACGACGACGACGACGGCGAGGACGACCACTTCATCTTCGGCGAGCTCGAAAGCCGCGTCTTCGAGATTGGCGTGCGCGGCGCCTGGGCCTTCACGCCGACCCTGAGCTTGCAGCTATTCGCCCAGCCCTTCGTGACAACCGGCGACTACGGTGCCATCAAGGAGCTAGCGCGCCCGCGGTCCTACGAATTCTCGCCCTACGCCAGTCTTGAAGAAAACCCCGACTTTCTTCGTCGCTCATTGCGTACCAGCGTAGTACTGCGCTGGGAGTACCGACCCGGCAGTACGCTCTTCGCCGTCTGGCAACAGAATCGGGACCGCGACTTCGACGACATTCGCGACCCGAGGTTCCGCCCCGCCGGCGACTTGGGTCGCGCCTTCACCGACGATGGCGACAGCATCTTGCTGATCAAGATCAACCGCTGGTTCGGACTGTAGCCCACTTTTTCCGACTCTGCTAAGGTGCCGTTCGCGAATACCTACCGAACATCCCACAAGAAGCCATCCTGAAATACGAGTTTTATGTCGTCGTATGAGAGAACCGTTATCCCGCCGAGGTCCACCCTCGTCAGCGGGTGGCCCTTTAATTGCACGACCTTCTCAATAGACATGCCCCGCACGAGATCTATAGTCTTTTGCGCGAGATCTTCCTTGCTTTCAGCAAAGGTAAAGGCAAACATCTCCATAACGGTGGCCGGGTTGTACGCATCGGGCTGCTTGTCGAATTTGAAGCGAACTTTTGTTTTGGAGCCGCCGGTTTCCTTGAGATAAATCTCCATCTCGTCTTCTTCCACCTTAGATTTTTCGATCGTTACCTTGGTCCCTCGTTTGTAATGGCGGACGGATACATCTTCCATGTTGACCGCTTCCAACCGCGCTTCTTCGGCAAAGTCTTCTGCATCAGAAGACTGAGTCTGTCTTGCGCCTAAGCTCCCTCGATAAGAAACTTCTGGACCCGGGAGTATATTGGTAGCATCAGTACCACCGACCAGATACTTGATGCTGACCACGTCGACCTTGAGGTAGAAGTCTTTGCCCTTGACGGATTTGCAGAATGCTACGATTGCGGGCCGATCCGTTTGGGCTTGAGTTGCCGTCGGAGCGATTACTCCGGCGACGAGCAAAGCGATCACCAGCATAGGCATTATTCTATCTCCTTATGAATGTGCCGCTTTATTGCGGCGGATGGCGGCTAGTAACAGACAAGTGGTTTTAGTGCCACTCGTCCGAGCAATCCATACAGGGCCGCCGATGCTACTTTAACACCTGTAATTGGTTTTTTGCACCTTGCCCATTATCCCGCCGCCAATCGGGCTGATAGCCTTCCTCGGCGTCTCGGAGTCGGTAAGCGTCGGCTTGCAGTCAAAGGTGCGTTGGCATGGGTCGTAGTGCATGGTCGCTTCCTGAGCAGGCGCTCGCGCCTACAAGCTAGCCAAATCCGTCTATTCCGTCCACCTAGGTTGCACGCGCCGTAAGATAGTTATACTCTTGCTCGGCAAAATTAAACGGAGCAGATCATGGCAGAACAAAAAAGAAAAATCGCCAGCGGCGGACTGCACATTGATCAACAGCTCTACGCCCTCGTCGCCGAGCAGATCGCGCCCGGGACCGGCGTGGCTGTCGATCACTTCTGGGCGGCGCTGGCAAAGATCGTCCAAGACTTGGGGCCAAAGAATCAACAGCTACTTCAGCGGCGCGACGCCTTGCAGGCCCAGATCGACGCCTATCACCAACAGCGGCGCGGCCAGCCGTTAGACCCCACCAGTTACCGGGCCTTTCTCGAAGAGATCGGCTACTTGCTCCCCACGGGCGACGCCCACCAGATCCGCACGGAAAACACCGACCCGGAAATCGCCTCGCTAGCCGGTCCTCAGCTAGTCGTCCCCGTCGACAATGCGCGCTACGCGCTCAACGCGGCGAATGCGCGCTGGGGTAGCTTGTACGACGCCCTGTACGGCACGGATGTAATCGAGGGGGGCGCAGCGGCGGGCGAGTACGACGCCGAGCGCGGTGCCCAAGTCATCGCGCACAGCGAGGCATTTCTCGACGCGGTCGCGAGCCTCCAGCAGGGGTCGTACCGGGAGGTGGTGGAGTTTTTCCTGCGCGAGGACGCTGGCGGACAAACCCTGCGTGCCCGCCTCGCAAGCGGCGCCGAAGTCGGCCTCAAAGACGCCGGGCAATTCGTCGGCTATGGATGCTCGGGCGATCGGCTGGGCAGCATCTTGCTCCACCACAACGGATTGCACATCGAAATCCAAATCGACCGCACCCATCCCATTGGACGCACTCACCGCGCTGGCGTCAAAGACGTGCTCTTAGAAGCGGCCATTACCACCATCCAAGATTGCGAGGATTCCGTGGCTGCGGTCGATGCCGCGGACAAGGTCCTCGTCTATGGCAACTGGAACGGCCTAATGCAGGGCACGCTAGAGGCAACCTTTGTCAAGGACGGGCAAACCCTGACGCGCCGCTTGTGCGCCGACCGCACATTTACCGCGCCCAACGGCCACACCTTGACCCTGCCCGGACGCAGCTTGTTGCTCGTGCGCCACGTCGGCATCCACATGTACACAGACGCGGTGACCACGGCCGACGGCGCGGAAATCCCCGAGGGGTTTCTCGACGCCATGGTCATCAGTTTAGCGGCGATCCACGACCTCAAGGGCTGCGGCCGCTACCGCAACAGCAAAACCGGCAGCGTCTATGTGGTAAAGCCCAAACAGCACGGGCCGGACGAAGTGGCAGCGACCGTCGAGCTTTTCACGCGAGTGGAAGAGGCGCTGGGGCTGGCGCACCATGCGCTAAAAATCGGCATCATGGACGAAGAGCGCCGCACCACGGTCAATCTCAGCGAGTGCATCCGCTGCGCGGCCGAGCGCGTCGTCTTCATCAACACCGGCTTTCTCGACCGGACTGGCGACGAAATCCACACCAGCATGGAGTTAGGCCCCATGTTGCCCAAGATGGAAATCAAAAACCAGCCTTGGCTCAGTGCGTATGAAGACAGAAATGTCGATATCGGCATCGCAACCGACTTGGTCGGACGGGCGCAGATCGGCAAGGGAATGTGGACGATGCCCGAGCGGATGCGCGAGATGGTAGAGACCAAGATCAGCCACCCCCAAGCTGGGGCGACGACCGCTTGGGTGCCTTCGCCCACGGCAGCCACCCTGCACGCGCTGCACTATCACCAAGTCGATGTCTTTGAACGCCTCGGCCAGCTAGCCGGACGAGAGCGGGCCTCGCTCGGCGCGATTCTCAGCCCTCCGGTGCTCAACCGCCAGCTCAGCCCCGAGGAAATCCAGCAGGAGTTAGACAACAATGCCCAGGGAATTTTGGGCTACGTGGTGCGCTGGGTCGGGCAAGGCATTGGCTGCTCCAAGGTGCCGGACATCAACCACATCGGCCTAATGGAAGACCGCGCCACCTTGCGAATTTCCAGCCAGCACATCGCCAACTGGCTCCACCACGGGATCACTAACGAAGCGCAGGTACGGACAACCTTTGCTCGCATGGCAGCCGTAGTCGATGCGCAAAATAGCGGCGACCCCGCGTACTCCCCCATGGCACCCGACCTCGACGCCAGCGTCGAATTCCAAGCGGCGCTGGACCTAGTATTCAACGGTCGCACCGAACCGAACGGATATACCGAAAACGCGCTGCACAAGCGGCGGCGAGAGGCAAAAGCCACCCGACGTACCGCTTAGAACCACCATTCAAATTCAAGGAGATTACAAATGGAAGCACGTGCAAAAGTTGCCCTCGTCACCGGGGCCGGCAGCGGCATCGGTCGCCACAGTGCCTTGGCCTTGGCCGAGGCAGGCTATGCGGTTGCCCTAGCCGGGCGGCGACAAGAGGCCCTCGCGGAAACGGCCGCGCTCGCGGGAACGGATGCCGGCATGTTGCCGGTGCCCACCGATGTCGGCGATCCCCAAGCCGTTGACGCGCTATTCGCCCAAGTCGCCGAGCACTTTGGCCGGCTCGACGTGCTGTTCAACAACGCCGGGGCCGGAGCGCCAGCCGTGCTGTTGGAAGACCTCGAATACGAGCAGTGGCAGAAGGTCGTCGCCGTCAATTTGACGGGCGCCTTCCTCTGCACCCAAGCGGCCTTCCGCATTATGAAGGATCAAGCCCCTCGCGGCGGGCGGATCATCAACAACGGCTCGGTCTCAGCCGCGGCCCCGCGGCCCAATTCCGCCCCTTATACCGCCACCAAACACGCCATTACCGGACTCACCAAATCGACCGCGCTCGACGGGCGCAAATACGACATTGCCTGCGGCCAGCTCGACATTGGCAACGCGGCGACCGATATGACGCAGCGGATGGGCGACGGCGTGCCGCAGGCCGATGGCTCCAAGCTCGTTGAGCCGCGCTTTGACGTCGCACACGTGGCCCGCGCCGTAGTCCAGATGGCCGAACTGCCGCTGGACACCAACGTGCTGTTTATGACCATCATGGCGACGAAAATGCCGTTTGTCGGGCGAGGTTAAGCGCGGCCACCATGAGCATCGACGACGCCAAGGCCCATATCGACGAATACGGGTACGCCGTACTCAAAGGAGCGTTGACCTCGGATCAGGCCAACGCCCTGCGAGACCGCTCGGCCGAGTTGATTGCACAGGAGCGGGTCGCCGGAGGAGAGCATCTCTATCTCGACGGCCGCGCCCAGCGCGTGTGGAACCTAGTCAACAAGGGCCGCATTTACGAGGAAATGATCCAACTTCCGCAGGTGCTGGCGCTCCAAGAGCACCTATTAGGCGACAACTGCATCTTGAGCAGTTTCACCGTCAATTTCATTGGCCCGGGTGCGCCGGCCGGTCGCCTGCACCTCGACTTTCCGCTGGGCAGCTTTCCCCAGCCGCCGCCATCTATCGCCCTTTGCGCCAATACCATCTACGTGCTCGACGACTTCGCGCCTGAAAACGGGGCCACGCATATCGTGCCGGGCAGTTACAAACGCGGGTACGCCCCCGACCCAGCAAAAGAGTACGACGACGCCATCCAGCTAGACGTCCGCAAAGGCGACATTGTCGTCTTTCACGGCGCGACGTGGCACGGCAGCGGTGCCAATCACACCGAGCAGGATCGGATGATTCTGTTGGGATTTTTCTGCCGCTCGTTTGTGAAGCCGCAGCAGGATCAGTTCAAACTAGCGCGTCCCGAGGTCGTTGCGCGAGCGACGCCGACCTTGAAGCGCTTGCTGGGCTTTGAATCGCAGTCGGGGATGCGGACTTAGGGCCACTGAACTGCACCACACTCGACCACCGCAAACGCCTCTTCGTCAATAGGGACGACGGCGAGCACCAAGCAGCGCAATACGGGTGCGCGGGCGTTTCGCACTGCACAACGCTCGCTTTCGCAGCTTTTGGCGCCAAAACGCTGACACTTCAACAACGGAAAGGGCTATGTCCATCGACCAACTCAACCACTACCAGCGCAAACTCGCCTATGAAATGGATTCTTGGGATCTCTACGTAGCATTGGGCGAGAACGAACCCATCACCATCGTCGATGGCCGCTCGGCCGAGGCTTATGCTCAAGAGCACATTCCGGGCGCACTCAATCTGCCCCATCGGGAAATCTGCTTCAATTCTACTGAATCGCTCGACAAATCAAAGCTCTATGTCTGCTACTGCGATGGCATCGGCTGCAACGCCTCGACGAAGACGGCGCTAAAACTGCTGACGCTGGGCTTTCAGGTGCGCGAATTAATCGGCGGCCTCGACTGGTGGAAACGCGACGGCTACGCTACCGCTGGCGACAAGGCGCGGTCCGGGACCGAAATCAAATGCGGATGCTGAACTAGCATTGACGGAGATCAACCCATTTGGCCAGTGCCATCAGAATCCGTGCGCTGTCTATTGAAGGAAAGCCGTCGTTTAGGCCCGTGAATTTGGTCGCCTTGGCTAGATGGCTTTTAAGCTAGATCGCGCCAAGTTGAATGTGCTGCCAATGCGACGCGAATAGGCAACCTCTTCAATCCGCGTATTAACGAGTGAGCGGGATTTGGACCAAAACCTGGGTCATCCTCTATCGGATCGTAAATAATCTGTTGTCGCCACGCTGGCTGTGCATGTTGCGCTCGTTTGGGATTTCTCGGATTTCGAATCTCGTCACATACCTCAATAATCACTATTCGAGTTTTACCATGTCCAACGTGAAATGAGGTTTCAGGCGATCTCTGTATTCGTTCCCAATCACATGATAGGTCGCGGTCATTAAATATCCCTTCAGGTACTTCTCGCTGACCCTTAGGTATTACTTCAGGATTTATGTACCGAAACAAAAACTCGCCGTCTGGGATCTCATCACCTTTCGATAGCATAATTATTAGCTACCCAAGCTGGTAATTTCTCAGCATCTATTTCAATGGATGTAAAGTATCCATTATTTTGAATATCGAGTTCTACCTCGGCATCATTCGAAATCGAAACATATATTGCATTATCTTCGTCTTCACGGAACTCTAAGCTGACTCCACCAGTCGTGATAGGTCCCATTATCAACTCTGGCGCATACATGTTCGATACTCGTGCCAATTTCGTGCGAACTAGCGAAAGAATACGCTTGGCTATCCTCACAGCCCCCTCTGAGGGAGCAACACTTGGGCCGGAAATCCAATCATCGCCAATACTTGGTAATTTGTCTAAATACGAAAGTCTGTCGGCAAGCACACTATCGAATTGGTGCAACACTTTCTTTGTTTGTTGAACGAATACGGGAATATTTTTTGGTTCAGTTCGCCAAAGGGCAATGCTGTCTAACTCCGATCCTGATTCAAAATTAAACTCAAGCGATTGCATTCCCAATGGAATATACTCCTCGAAACTTGATCCCAATGAACCTCCAGCGACAACATGGGACGACTCAAAATGAGAAGCACTTGCGGCATCAAAGATCATCTCCACTTTTCCAACATCTCCTCTCTAAAGATATTGATAAACTGATCATACTGAATCCCATTCGCTCGCTCAAACCATTCACTTATAGTAATATCTTGTATTTTTCCACGTAAATGAATCTCAAGTTTCAATAGTTGGGTCCCATCTTGAGCTGAGTCTGTATTCATACCCAAGATACCATATCCACCGACCTCGGGGCATTCGTATGTGTAACGAGAAAACACGTTGTTGAAACCAGATTGGGTCATAAGTTGGGGAGGCGAGAACCGCAAAATCTTATCGGCCTCACTTATGCTATCTATGTATTTTTGCCATTCTATTCGATCGTGATAGGTTAGATCGAGATATTTGACCAAATCAGGCTTATTAGCCAAAGAAGGTGCTCCCAATGCGGCGAGGATTTTTTGGAAGCGACCTACAATCTCAGTATATCCAGGATAATCTCCCACGGGCTGGCCATCTTGACGTATCCAATTGAAATAGATCTTGTTGAATTGAATCTGACAGAGCCAGTGCCGATCAGAACTTCGCAGGCGTAGCCTAAATGGTCCAACCGCAGTTGGTTCTATTTCAGACTCAAGTACAAAGCCAACTAGCACTTCTTCCCCCATAGGGGGAGCTACATCAATAAGAGGATATTCTTCGGAAAGCTTATGCTGGGCACTAAATAGCGCTCTAGTATCGAACCGAGACTCCGCAAAGGTCATTCCACAAATAACCTCTGATACTGGAGCATGAGAATAGCGAATTTTATTATTGTTCTCTCGTCTCATGTCGCACTGTATGGGTTTATACTTGTCGCTAAAGACGCGCTTAGCAGGATTCACATACCGATTTGACGACGATGGCTAAGGAAATTAGGCGATAGAAAACCCCGCCTGATGTGCGCGGGGTTTTCTCGTTTTTGGTAGCCCGTACGGGATTCGAACCCGTGTTACCGGCGTGAGAGGCCGGCGTCCTAGGCCTCTAGACGAACGGGCCAAAGCTTGTTTTCAGTTCAGCTTCAGAAAATAGAATCCCCCAACTGTATTGTCAAGGCACTGCGGCAGAGCCGTTTGACAGGCGCAGAGCGTCGCCCTACTGTTGCCTTGCACGAGGAGATCGCCCAATGATCGTCGAGTGGAATGCCCACATTTTCAGCCCCGAAACCCAACACTACCCCCTCCATCCCAAGGCGGCCTACCAGCCGGACGTTTCCGTGTATCCCAAAGACCCGTTGGCGGCCTATTTGCAGCACCTAGACGATGAGGGAATCGACCGGGCTGTCGTCGTCCATCCCGAGCCGTATGGCGACGACCACCGGCTAATACTCGAATGCCTAATGCGCGAGCCGGAGCGGCTGCGAGGCACATCGCTGTTTTATCCCAAAGACCCAGACGCACCCCAGAAATTGGCCGACCTAGTCGCCCGCGAGCCCAAAATCATCGCCACGCGCTTTCACGCCCACCGCAGCAAGGACCTGTATCTCGACAGCTTCGACGACAAAGGCGTACGCGCCCTATGGGAAAAGGCCGTGGAGTTGGGCTTGGTCGTCGAATTGCACATCGGGCCTAACTACGGTGCCCAAGTCGCCCAAGTTCTGCGCGACATTCCCCAGACTGTGGCACTGATTGACCACTTGGCCGAGCCGCATCTGGGCAGTGCCGTCGAATACGCCGACATATTGGAGTTGAGCCGCGTTGACGCCGAGGTCTATATGAAGCTCTCCGGCCTCGGCCACTTCGCCCAAGATGCGCCGCTATACGAAAGCGCCAAGCCCTTTACGCGGCGCGTGATCGAAGCCTTCGGGCCGGAGCGCATGGTTTGGGGCAGCGGTACTCCAGCGATTGTCGATGCGCATCTAGCAGACTATGGGGCCGCCGAGTGCGCGATGGTGAAGGGCGGCAACTTGGCGCGATGGTTCCAATAACGAGGAGGAGCAACACGTGAACGAAATCGAAACCTTTGAGTTCGACCGCGAGGGCTACATCGTCATTGAGAAACTGCTGAACGAAAACCAAGTGGTCGCGCTCGCCGCGGCCGTAGACGAGCTAGAAGAACACGCGCTCGCGCATATTTCCCAGCCGCCGCGCAAGCAAAGCGGCTGGGGAGCCAACTACCACGCCAATCCCGAGCGCGGCTATCACACCAACGGCGAGCGGGCCGAGGGCAAGACCCTCATCATCGAAGACTTCTGGAATGCCAATCCGGCCTTCGACGTTTTGCTCGATCACCAACCGACGATGAACTACATCCACGGCATCGTCAAACAGCGGCCGACGATCAACAACTCCGAGATCCGCATCCGCTACCGCGGCAACGCCACCGGCTGCCACGGCGGCACGGTCTCAGCCAGCCAAAAGTACCGCTACAGCTACACCGACCACGGCATTGACTGCATGATGGTGCGGATGGTTTACTTCATCCACGACTGCACCAACGAACAGGGGGCCTTTTGCGTGGTGCCGGGGACGCACAAGACCAACCTGCCCTCGCCTCACAGCAACGACCCGGACGAAGACCCCGACATGATCGGTCTAGAGGTCAAGGCTGGCGACGCGATCCTCTTCACCGAAAACTTGCGCCACGGCGGCTTCACCAACCACTCCGAGCAGACGCGCAAGACTCTGCACGTGGGCTACGGGCCGCATTGGATGATGTCGCAAAACATCGCCACCATGGACGAAAAACAGCACATCACCCCACAGACCTTCGCCCGCCTCACCGAAGCACAGCGGGATTTGTTCCGGGTCTATCCACCCAAAAGCTAAGTCGGAAATTCCTCGTAGTAGCGGTCAAAGGCCGCGGGCGTGCCGCAGATGTAGAGCGCGTCATCGGGCGCGAGAGTGAACGAGGCCGGGATCTCCATGATTACCTCACCAGCCCGCTCAACTGCCACCACCGAGCAGCCCGTGCGCTCGCGGATGCGCGCCGCCAGCGGATGCCACCCGGCGAGGGGGCCGGGCCGCAGCTTGACCATCTTAATCCGAGGCTTGTGCGAAACCATCTCGCCGAGGACGTGGTGGACCAGCAACTGGCCGGCAACCTGACTGACCGAGAGCGCAAAATCAGCACCGGCCCGCTGCACCCGGTCGGCGTTTTCAACGTGGGACACGCAGGCCAACAGCGGAATCTCCGGGACGTGATCGCGCACCACCGTCGCCGCAAACAGGGCGGCCCCGTCGCTGTCGAGGGCGAGGATGACGACCCGCGCCTCGGCAATGGCAGCGCGGTCCAAGACGCGCACGTCGAGCACATCGCCGACCACATCAACTCCATCACTTTCAACCGCATCGACGACTCGCACCTCCTCGCCCGCAGCCCGGAGAATCTCGACCAGCTTTTGCCCGACATCGGCAAAGCCAATCACCACAATCGGCCCCTGCTGAGTAATCGGCCGGGCCATGTCGTTTAATCTGTGAATGCTCTCGGGCGTACCAACCGCTACCAGAATGGCTCCGGGCTGGAGCTTTTCCGCCGCGGCCGGTGGCGAGCCGAGCGCGTCGTCTGCCCATTGCCCGACGATGTGGGCACCGGTCCGGGTGTACAGCTCGGCCTCGGCCAAGGTGCGGTTAGCGAGCGAGCTTTGGTCGTGAACGCGCAGTTCGGCCACTTCGAGCAGCGAGTCGAGCGGCTCGACCCCGGCCACCCGCGGCCCGATCTTCGCGCTAGCGCGGACGGCGATCGCCGCAGCGAGAACGTGGTTGGGAGTAAAAGCAGCGGTCGCGCCTGCCAGCAGCATGGGACCGCGGCGCTGGGGGTGTTCGATCATCGCCACAATGGGACCGGCAAAACCAGCCTCGCGGGCGCTGAGCGCGAACAGGGCGTTGTCGTCGTCGGGGCCGTTGGCGACCAACGCCTTGGCCTTGGTCAACGGCCGCAGGTCCAGCGTCTCCGCTGCTAGGCGCACATGCACGACTTGTACCCCAGGACTGGTCTGGAGCTGCCGCGCGGTCTCCTCGTCCTCTTCTATTACCACCATTGGCAGATGCCGACTCGAAAGCTCATCTATTAGGGTCTCGACCTCTGGCCCGTATCCATAGATGACCACGGCGTCCTCGGCCCCGGGCAGGGCGCGGTCAGCTAAGTTTTCATCGACGAGGGGGGTAGTGAACTTGTCGATCTGCAACACCCCGAGATTGGTGTCGCCCCCATGCGCCACCCGGCCTTCTAGGAGAACGGCGCAGCCCTTGAGCGCCAGCGGCGTGAAAAGATTTAACAGGAATGCGGTGAAGATCAAAATGCTAAAGGTCTCCTGAGCGATGGCTCCTTGCGCTAAAGCCAGCGCCGCCAAGATAAACGCCATCTCGGCGCGACCACACATGCCCACGCCCACCGTCAGCGCCTCGCGCCACGACATGCCAATGCGCCGCGCCATACTACCGGCACTGAGCACCTGCCCGGAGATGACCGTCACCGCTAAAAGCGCGATGAACGCCACACCCGACGCGCTAATGTCAAACGAAATGGAAAAGCCCAGTGAGATGAAGAAAATTGGCCCAAGGAACGAATAAGCAATGCCGTACGCGCGGTCATTTACCACTCTGACTAGGTTGGGGTGGGCGACGCGCTCTTCAAAGAACAGACCCGCTAAGTAGGCACCCAAGATCATGTGCAGCCCAATGGCCTCGGCAAAAAGACCGGCGGCAATGGCGGTCAGCAGCACAAAGGTGAAGCCCTTGCCGCCTTCGGCGCGGAAGGGCAGGGTGAGGCGGGGATAGACAAAGGTGCCCAAAAGCAGCGCGACCGCGAAGAAACCCACCACTTTGCCCAAGTTGATTACCAAGTCTAAGGGGGCAAAGGTACCGCCGGAGAGCGCGCCGGTTACTAGGCTGAAAAAGATCAAGGTCAAAAGATCGTTGATGATGCAGCTAGCGATGATAATTCGCGCAATGCGGGTATCGGTCAGCCCCAAGTCCTTGAGGCTTTTGAGGGTGATTACGACTGCGGTAGCGGTTCCGATGATCAGCCCCACAAAGACGGAGGCAGCCAGCTCCAGCCCGAAGAATTGGGCGACCGCAAAGCTAACGGCAAAGGGCACTGCGGCCCCAGCAATCGCCACCCCCAGCGAGCGCTTGAGCGCGTCGAAAAACTCGTTGGGTTGGGTCTCCACCCCAGCGTGGAACATCAAAAAGAAGATGCCGATCTCGGCCAACAACTGAATGGCCTCGTCCGGCTCAATCCAGCCGAAAACTGCCGGCCCGACCAAGACTCCGACGATTAATTCGCCCATCACCGTCGGCAGGCCCAGCGGCCGCAAAGTCACGGCCACCAGCCAAATCCCGGCGAGCAAGATAAGTAAATCGAGCGCTACATTGTACACGAGTGGAGTTCCTGCGCGTTGACTGCTTTAGTTGATGAAAAAATAAAAAGGGATTCTGCGTACAGTGGCAAATTGCACATGGGAGCTTCGGGGTGGTAATTGTACACATTCGTGCGTTAATTGAAACGGCGGTGCCTTAAACGTGAATCAAAACGCCCCCAACATCCATCCTCGCGAAGTGCGCCAAGCCCTAACGTGGTTTGCCAGCTTCCTATGGCGCGGCGCACCTTGGGCCATGGCCATCGGCGTCTGCGGGCAGTTCCTGCCGGCCTTTTTGCCCGCCGCGCGAATCCTAGTCATCAAAGAACTCGTCGATGGCGTCCACGCGGTGTACGGCCAAGGGGCAGCCGGGTTTGCGGTTGTAGTGCCGCTCCTATCTTGGTTGGCCGGGCTGCGGCTGTTGGAGGCCGTGCTCACGGCCGTGCGAGGGCACGCAGCCGCGGCCGTGCGGGAGCAGACGAGTTGGCAGTTGCAGGAGCGAGTGCTCGAACAAGCAGCTCGGGTCGGGCTTAACGAGTTTGAGTATCGGGAATTTTTCGACCGCATGCAGCGGGCACTCCAAGCGGCGTACTTCCGGGCCTACGGCATCTTCCGCGATGCAATGTCCGCACTCGAAAGCGCGATTGTGCTCTGCACCTTGATCGCGCTCTTTGCGACCGGGCACTGGTCGATCCCTCTGGTGCTGTTCTTGGGCACGGCCCCGGTCTTCTACACCCAGATGCGGCGCGGCCGCGAAATCTACGCGCTCTTTCACGAACAGACGCCCGAGCAGCGCCGCGCTGAGTATTTGGTGGGTTTGGTGACCGACCGCGACGCCGCCAAGGAAATCCGGCTCTACGGGCTAGGCAATTTCCTCGTCCGCACTTGGGAGCATCTAGCTCAGACGCTCCGGCGGCAGCGCTTCCGACTGACCCTGCAACAGCAGCGCTACTTGTTCGGCGGGCGGCTCAGCGGGATCGGCTCGGCACTGTTGGCACTGGTCATTCTGCTCTATCAAGCCGCCTATGGTGCGCTGACCCTCGGTGGATTTTTCGCCCTAGCCGAGACCATCGTCCGCTTCCAAGGAACCCTCTTCCAGATGTTGCGGCAGATGGGCGATGTTTTTGAGCAGGCGCTCTATATCCGCGACTTGCGCTCGTTTGTGGAGTCGCCGACCGAGCAGGGAGCGGGCTGGGAAGAGCTGCCCGAGCGACCACTGGACATCGCCGTCGAGGGGGTGGGATTTGCCTACGGCGACGGCCCCTCGGTACTCAACCAAGTCTCGTTGCGGCTCAGGCCCGGAGAGAAGTTGGCGCTAGTAGGTGCCAATGGAGCTGGCAAGACGACCTTGGTCAAGTTGCTCTTGGGGCTGTATCCCCCGAGTGAAGGCCGGGTACTCTACAATGGAGTGGATGGACGCCAGCTCGACCCAGAAGTCCTGCGACGGCGCTGTGCCGCAGTATTCCAAGACTTTGTGCAGTACCAGCGCACGGCGCGGGAGAATATCGGCTATGGGCAGGCCGAGGAACTGGGCGATCAGGCCCGGGTGGAGCAAGCGGCACGGGCCGGCGGGAGCGCATCCATAGTAGCGGCGCTGGCCGCAGGCTACGACGCGACCTTGGGGCGCTACTTCGAGGGAGGACAAGACCTATCGCGCGGGCAGTGGCAAAAGCTGGCGCTGTCGCGGGCCTATTTCCGCGATGCCCAGTTTCTGGTCTTCGACGAGCCGACCGCAGCACTGGATCCGCGGGCCGAACTGGAGGTCTTTCGCCAGTTCCGCGCCTTGAGCGAAGGCAAGTCGGCCGTTTTCGTCTCGCACCGCATGGCCTCGGCCCGGGTGGCCGACCGCATCATAGTCCTACATGAAGGCCGGGTGCTGGAGGAGGGAACCCACGACGAGTTGATGGCGCACAGGGGCGAATACGCGCGGATGTTCGCGCTACAAGCGCAAAGATACCAATGAGCCTGTTGGCCAAAATGCTCAAAGAGGCGTTACAAGTCCATCCCTTGGGAGTGGGTGGACTAGCGGCGCTGGCACTGGTTAGCTCCCTGCTGCCAGCGGTAGAATTGTGGCTGACCGGACGGATCGTCGATGAGTTGGCCGCCGTGTTGGGCGAGGGACGAGCGGCTTTTTTGCAGGTCTTACCTTGGGTCGGCGGCTTTTTTGCCACGCTCTTTGCCTATATGCTGCTCGACATGGCGCGAGCGGTCTTGCAGGTCGATGTGCAGGAAAAAATCGGCGTGCGGATCCAGCGCCGGGTCATCGACAAGGTGCAAAAGGTCGAGTTGGCCAGCTTTGAGCATCCCTCGTTTTACGATGCGCTCAAGCGAGCCAACGAGGACTTGAGCGGTCGCCTCCTGAGCCTGCTCAATGTAGTGCTAGACGTCGTCGGCGCAGTCGGGGGACTCGGCGCGATTGTCGCCGTGCTGCTGACCGGGCACTGGGCGTTGGGACCGCTGGTGATGATCGGCTCGGTGCCGGGAGTGTGGGTGATGATGCGGATGAACAAGAAGACGCACTACGTCTATCGCGAGCGCACGCCACAGTACCGCGAAACAGCCTATTTCCGCGACCTGATGACCAAGCGCGAGGAGGCGATGGAGGTGCGGCTATTCACCCTGCGCAACCATCTGCTCGACACGTGGCGCGAGAAAGCGGTCGCCCTAGCAAAAGAGCGGCGCGGGCTAGAGACCAAACAGGCATGGCTCGGCGGGCTGACCTCCAGCATCGACGGCTGGGCCTACGCGGGTTGCCTGACGATCCTCGCTTGGATGGTGGCCGGGGCACAACTGACGATTGGCCAGTACGGGATGCTGACGCGGGCGGTGCAGCAGTTTACTTGGCGGCTCGAAGGGATCATGCGCTCGCTGGGTACACTGCACGAGGAGTCCCTTTACTTGGGGGACCTCTATGAGTTTTTCAGCTTAGTAGCTCCCGAGGAATCCGCCGAGCCGCCGGCCGACGCAAGCAGGACGCTGGCCGGGGAACGCCTGTCGCTGCGCTTTGACAAGGTGTCTTTTCACTATCCGAGCGGCGAAGAGGTGTTGACGGACATCGACTTGGAAATCCGCCCGGGCGAGCGGATCGCGTTGGTCGGCGAAAACGGCGCGGGCAAAACGACCTTGGTCAAGCTGATGATGGGGCTGTACCAGCCGACGAGCGGACAAATCCTGCTCGGCGACAAGCCGCTATCAGAATGGCCGCGGGAGCAGGTGCGGCGGCTTTTTGCGGCCGTCTTCCAAGACTTTGTGCGCTTCCAGTTTTCAGTGCGCGACAACATCGCCTTCGGGGCATTGGGCGAACAGGCGGTTGTCGAGCAGGCAGCCAGATGGGCGGGAGCGGCCGAGTTTATCGCTGAATTTCCCAAGCAGTACGAGACGCTACTGGGCAAGGAACTGGGGGGCGCAGATTTATCGACCGGACAGTGGCAGAAGTTGGCGACGGCGCGGGCGCTGGTGCGGGCAGCCGAATTCGTGGTGCTAGACGAGCCGACCGCCGCGCTGGACCCCAAAGCCGAAGCCGAAGTCTATCGGCACTTTGGGGAGATGACTCAAGGCAAAGCCTCGGTGTTGATTTCGCACCGACTCGGTGCCGCGAGGATCGCCGACCGGATTTTGGTGCTCAAGGGGGGACGGCTCATTGAGGAGGGGACGCACGAAAACCTGATGGGCAAAGGCGGCGAGTACAGCCGCTTGTTCAGCCTACAAGCTCAATGGTACGAGTAAGGGCTAGCGCCGCCGGCCTCTGCGGGGCCGGCCGCGCGGGCGCGTGGGCCGGTCGGCCATTTCCTCGACGATCATGTCTAAGCCCTTGAGATTTTGTCCGTTGAGCATGTCGATGGCCTCGCGGGCCGCAGCCTTACTCGGCATGTCGATTTGGCACCAGCGGCGGCGTGGGTCAATGGTGACAGCGGCGACCGCTCCGAACAGTTCAAACAACGTGCGGAGGTCGTCTTCAGTGACGTCAGTTGCTAGGTTATCGACGCGAATCTTCATTTAAACTCCCAAAATAAAAGGGGATGATGCACTGTACATCATCCCCTTTGCACTTATAAGACTAAGGCCTAAAGCGCTGCGACGTTCTCAGCCGCCGGGCCTTTTTGGCCCTGAACGACTTCAAACTCCACCTGCTGCCCGTCGGACAAGGTGCGAAAACCCTCGGCCCGGATCGCGCTGTGGTGGACGAAAACATCTTCGCCGTTCTCGCGCTCGATAAATCCGAAGCCCTTCGCGTCGTTGAACCACTTTACGGTTCCCTTCTCGCGATCTGCCATGGGTAAAATCCTTTGCAATGTGCGGTTATAGCAGGACGTGCGAATAACTTTGAGTAGGAATCTACTGCTTCAGGCTTTTCGGTAGGAGAACTACATTAGGCCCGGGGGTAGGAATCTACGCGAATCCGAACGACTGCCAACGTGGTCTGAACGCCCCTACAACTATTGTAGAGACAAACGATAGGCTAAATATAGTCAATCTCAGCCGTAGCACAAGCAACTAATCCTCCAATCCTTCGTTTGGCATTGGCACTGCGGCTTCTATATTAGAGGAATTCAAAGGGATAGACAGCCTCTATCCTGTTTATTTAGTCCATCCATCGTACTAATGGAGTAAACAGCCCATGAGCGCAACCGGACCGGGGTTTGCCGCCGAAGACCTAAGCCTTTTCGCCCGGATACAGCGCGTTTTTTACGCACCAAGTACCGCTTTTGCCGCGGTGCGCGGCCAAGAAAGCGCCCACGACTGGTTGCTACCAGTCCTCTTAGTTTGCGCGGTGGGGGTTGGCTGCTATAATCTGACTCTCGATGTAGAGGCACCGACCATCCAAGAGCAGCTAGAGAGCTTGGACGAGACCGAGCGGCAGCAAGTAGAGGCGTTCCAAGCGCATGGCTGGATGGTGGTCCCGGTGGGGCTTTTTTCATCACTAATCGTGGTCGGGGGCGTGCTTTTGGTGCTGGCGCGCTCCGCTTTCCAAGCCGAGGTCAGCTACCGGCAAATGCTGGTAGTCAAAGCGTATGCGCTGTTGGTCGTAGCCATCGAGTGGGTGGTGCGCGTGGTGCTGGTGCTGGCAACCGGCGACATTGGGGCGCATCTCGGGCTGGGCCTCTTTTTGTCCGAGGAAGCCGCAGCCACGTTTGGCGGCCGGATCCTTACGGCCCTCAATCCCTTTGACCTGTGGCAAATTGGGATCATGGGCGTCGGGTTAAGCGCACTGGCCAACGCGCCCGTGCGCAAGGCAACCCTCTCACTTGGGCTGTTGTGGCTAGTCTGGATATTCGGCGGAGTCTTCATCGAGACCATCGGCCAAAGCGCACTCCCGCCGCCTGAATAAATCGCTGGGCGCGAATGCGCCGGTCCTGTCCGTTTTTCACGAGATCGCACTTGCCTAAAAATAGAGTCAACGCGGTCGTCGCGATTTTTGCGACTCTCATCCATCCGGCTGCGGTCTGCGGCAGCGGAGAAACTTTGCTCGAATCCTTGTTGCAATCCAATCCCATCTGCGCGCCCGTGCTCGCGGCTGCGGCCAAGCACGAAGTGCAGATCCTCTATACGCAAATCGACCGCGACGCCGACAACCGACCGCGTTTTACCCGCCACGAGTACCGCGTCAATCCGCAGGATTACTTCTATCCGGCGAGCACAATCAAGCTAGCGGGCGCCCTGCTGGCGCTGGAAAAGCTCAATCAACTGGGCATTGCGGGTGTGGACCGGCATACGCCCGTCCGCATCGACAGCACCTTCAGCGGGCAGACCGCAGTGCGCGAAGATCCAACCGCACCGGCTGGACTGCCCACCATCGCCCACTACATTCGCAAGCTCTTCGCCGTCAGCGACAACGACGCGTACAACCGGCTCTACGAGTTCGTGGGGCAGCAGCGGATGAACGAAAGGCTGTGGGAGAAGGGCTACCCGGATGTGCGCCTGACGCATCGGCTCGCCATCGCGCACTCGCCCGAGGAAAACCGACATACAAATCCGCTGGCGTTCTACCGAGGTGCCCAAGTCCTCTACCAACAGCCCATGCTGGTCAATCCGCATACGTGGCGTGCGCCTGGGCCGATTCCCAAGGGCGAGGGACACATCCAAGGCGGAGCACTCGTGGCCGCGCCCAAGGATTTCGCCGGCTCAAACTACATGTCGGTAGAAGTGCTGCAAGACCTACTCATGGCCGTGTTTTTCCCCGCGGAGTTGCCCCCAGAACGACGCTTCAACCTGCGGTCCGACGACTACCGCTTCCTCTATCGCGCCATGTCCATGTTGCCGCACGAGTGTCCCCATCCCCAGTACGACCCGGAAAAGTACTACGACAGCTACGTAAAGTTTTTCATGTTCGGCGACAGCAAGGCCCCCATGCCCGACTCAGTGCGAATTTTCAACAAGGTGGGGTTGGCTTACGGATATGTGGCGGATAATGCCTATATCGTCGATTTCGAGCGCGGGGTCGAGTTTTTGCTGACGGCCGTGGTGTTGGTAAATGACAACGGCATTTTTAACGACGGGGCCTACGAGTACGACGAGGTGGGGCTGCCGTTTTTGGCCGAACTAGGCCGGGTTATCTACGCGTACGAGTTAGAGCGACAACGAGCGCACCAACCGGATTTGAGCAAGTGGCGGATCAACTACGGGCCGTGAAGGATAACGAGACGCCGATTGCAGAGACGCGATACCGTTTTCTAGTTTCCTACCTCCACCCCCTGCACCCCAAACACTTCTGCGAGAAAATTCTCTCCCATCCGCACGTAGCCGGTGGCGTCTGGATGAAGGTTATCCGGCAGATATTCGGCGAGGCTTTCGTCGAAGAGTTTGAGGCCGTCTATGTAGTAAATGTTATCATCGCCGCGCCTTTTGAACGCCTCCACAGCTTCCGCAACCTCGACGCGCATCTGCGCCAACGTCAAGCCGACCGCATTGGGCGTAGTCTCGCGGTCGTGGCCCCAAATCGGCGAGCAGACTGCAAACGGAGTGTGGGGATGGCCGTCGCGGATGGCGGCAATGGTGCCGAGGACGGCCGGGCGAAAGGCGCGCAAGCCGAGGCTAGCAGCACCGTAGATGTTGATGCCGATCTTGACCGAGATAAAGTCCGCGGGCTGGTCGCGGATCAGCCGGGCAATGAACGGGTCGGCGTGGCACTGGCCGCCGAAGCCCAGCGACGTGAGGTTGAAGTCGCGGGCGCGAGCTACCACTCCAGGCCAAGTGGTGGCCGGCGACCCGGCGGTGCGGCAGTGGGTGATAGAGCTGCCATACGCGACCCATTTCAGCCGAGTGTCCTCGCTTTCTTCGCAATGTGCCCCATCGGGCAATGCAATGTGGCGCACGGCCACGGGCATAGCCGGCGACAGCCAAATCTCCACGGATTTCTCGCCCGCCGGTAAGCCCGCGAAGCGCACCTCAGTCGCGCCGGCCGCATACGAGGCGGTAGCTGCGATCTGCCCACCGACGCACAGGTCAAAGCAACCGTCCTCAGCTAGCGGCTCGCAGCCGACGACCAATTCCTCGGCGTCCGTAGCCAAGCGCACACGTACGCCCGAAGGCATCTCCGCGCGCTCGGCAAGGCCGCTCTCCCCGGGCGAGTACAGGTCCAAATCCCCGTGGGGAATGCGCCAAGGCTTGACCCAGCCCGGCCCCTCTTTGAGTGAGATCGCACCGCTCCACGTCAAGCGGGGATCGTTGGCAGCAATGGTTGGCATGAGTGCCTTTCTGAGTTAGGGCCACTGAGACGGTGCGCCCCATTCGAATAGAGAGATTAGCCCGTCCGCGGCCGCACCACGGTTTGGCCGTCGGCTTCCACCAGCGGCCGGTTGTAGATATAGGGGGGTTCGAGCACGGCCTGTTGCGCCTCGGTCAACTCGCTGACCCATTCCGGCTGGCTGGTCTGGTAGGTCCCGCCGGCAAAGTGCAGATACTTGGGTGAGTAGCGGTAGAGCAGGGAGCGCCGCTCGTGCTCGGCCGTCCACGGGAGCGTACCGTGCAAAGTCGCCTCGTTGAATATGACCATGTCGCCGGTCTTGCAGGGGACGTTGTACACAATTTCGCGGTGCTCCTGCCAGTGGCGAATTTTTTCCGGCAGCGGGAAGTTGGCCTTGTGGCTGCCCGGGATCACGCACAGCCCACCGTCCCCCTCGTCGACGTCGGCGAGTTGGAACTGGCAGACGATCATGCCGCAGCGCATCTGGTCGTTGGCATACGAATAGTACTGCGCGCCGTTGAAGTGGCGGCTAGTCGAGCCGTGGAGGATTAGGCCCTCGGCTCCCTTGCCGCCGCAGAGCATAAAGGGCGAGTGATCCATCTTCCAGCCGCGGCCAAAGAGTGCGTCGAGATAGGGGATGAGCTTTTTGTGCGCCAATAAGGCGCGGAAGGGCAAGCAGTGGGGGGTTTCCCATTCGAGCATCCCCGTGAACATGCCGCGCCGTCGGCCTTCGAGCGCGTCGCTGCCGCCGGTGTTGTGATTGCCGTCTTCGCCGCGCTTGTCTTCATTGGCGTCAAAGGCCGCGTTGAGTGCATCGACTTCGCTGTCCGTGAGGAAGGCGGGAACCTTCAGGAAGCCTTGGAGGTCGAAGAGAAATTTTTCGGTGTCGTTCATTTAATAATACGTCTCCGCGTTGTGTACCGGGTCGTAGCCGACTTCGCGCCGGGGCGTTTCAATGTCAAAGATGTTATAGGTGTTGTCCGAGATCGCAAAGTAATGCGCGCCGCTGGGCAGGTCGCCGGCGCAATGCCGCTGGAAGCAGGCGTGGACCAAGCGGGCGGCGTCCTCTTGGTGACACCAGACCGCAAAGTAACCCCGTTCCGCTACGCGGACGGCGTTGCTTGGGTTGACGCCGCCCCAGCGCATGGCAACCGCGCTGTGGCCTTGGTCGGCGACCTTCTGCACCCAGTCCTCCACGTGGGCTTTTTCGCGTCCGTAGTCGTTGATCGGATGCGCGGGCACGGCCGCGGAAATCCGCTCGGGCCACTCGGTTATCTCATCGAACTGCCGCTCGGCCAAGGTCCAAAAGAAGCCCGGCTGGTCAAAGTCGTACAGCCCATCGACCGCGTGTACCGAGCTGGAGCCGACGATCATCGGCGGCTCGTCTTGGTCTAATAGTGCTGCAAAAACCAAATCGGTCATCTGGTTCATGGCCGCCAAGTCGCCACAGCGGGCCAGATAGACGACCAAGTCGCACCCGGGAATCAGGGTGCGCAATTCGTCTGGCGACGCCATAATATCGAGGTCGATAAAATCCCCGCCGGCATCCGGCTCGGTCGCCTTGTCCGGCGCACCGGGCAAATCCACGGAAACCATGCGGTAGCGCGGGTCGAGCCGTGGCATATAGGTCCGCAGCCCCGAGCCAATCGCGCCGCGCCCGCCAATGAGCAAAACCTTGTATTCTGACGTCACTATCCCCCCTTTCTGATGAGATGAAAATTAGCTGGCTTGGTAGGTACGTGCAACGGCGCATTGCGCCCGATTGTGCTGAGGCGTGAAACAATTGACAGGATCGACGCGAAACTCAGCCGCTGCAACTGTCGTTCCGACTTGGCAGAGTCGGCCAAGGTAGATCAGCACTGGCGTCGGCTCAGCGGCGTGGGCGACGGCCTCACGCTAACTAACTGGAACGCCGCTAGCAGGAAACGCGCAAATTTATTCTGTTCTTCTTGCTCGGTCAGAAGGGGGACGTAGCGCGACCAGCCAAGGAAATTTCGACCCAGCGAAAAAGGTGTTCCTCAGCCTCGGCGCAGTGTCAACCGCAAGTAGTCCTCTGTCGCCTCAAACTCCGGGTCAACCCCGTTGTGCGCCCGCATCAACGGAATAATTTTATTCCTCACTCCCATACCGCGTGCATCGGAGTAGCTATAATCCCGCAACGTCTCGGAGATGAGCAGATTGCGCGGAACCCGTTGGCCAGCGATCATTTTTTCAATCGTCATGCCGTTTTGCAACGCACCAGGGCTGAGTATCTCTATCCGGTCCGCATAACGAACCACCTCAATCTCCTCATACCGCGTCCAGTCCCGATGCGTCAACGCATTGACAACGCCTTCGCGCAGTGCTTCGAGCGGATAGTGCCAGCGCCGTTGCCGACGCATGGACTCTTCTATTTGATTCGCCTCCTCGGATACGAACGGCCGCATTGCATCGGCAAGGCGTTCAATCAGCCCCTTTTCCACCCGATCACGTCCCCCTGACAATACCTGCCAAAGATCGACCAGTGGCCCTTCAATCACTTGATCGTCAATGGCATCGTAGGTTTTCTCCTCTCCCTCAAAGCACATCCAGCGGATGCCAGCATGGCGCAACAGCCGCCGCGGTCGATAGCCGAATAAGATCAATCCGGCGATCGTACAGGCCGGCGGTCCGTCTTCCCGCTCAACCATGAACCCCAGCGCACAAAGCCGCTCGTTCCACGCCTCCTCGGTCGCCGGCATTTCTCGGTCGCCGACGATAGCAGTGAGGTAGTCCGCCAGCCGTTCGCGGCTCAAATCGCCCAGGCCACTGCCGGAAACGGGCAACAGCTCCGCGTGAATCAACCCACCGGCAGCAAAAAGCCGCGCCTGCTGTTCGCGCGAAGCCAGCCGCGAGGTACTGCCGACCCGTATGTAGATGTCTTCCCGCCCGCGATACCGGACGACATAAGGCTTAGTAGCACCTTGCGCGACAGTAACAATCGCGACGCGGCGAACATCATCTAGCGGAATTTCCTCGTAGAACGGCAGTATCATTGGATGCACCACTCGCTCAAACACAGAATCCATCACCCACTGCTCGAGATCGTCCCTCTGTATGCCGGTAATGGTGCCGTCGTCTTCCACTCCGAGCAGGACGCGACCTCCCTGAAAGTTGGCGAGCGCCACCACCTCCCGCGCCAGTTGCTCCGGCCGCAAATCATCCCGCTTGAACTCCACTCCAGAGTTCTCGCCGCCAGCTATCAGTTCGAGAAGTTCCGCTCGCTTCATCGCACTACTCCACAGCCTACTATTAGCCCCATCGGCTAGCGCCTCTTAAACCACAGCTTCATCGCCGTCCCGCCCATAATCATCTCCTTCTCCGCCGCGGCAATATTAGGCAGATGGCAGTCGAGCAAATCCACCAGTTTCTGGTAGCCCGGCTCCACCACAATCCACGGCGAATCCGTACACCACATCATCCGATCCGCGCCGTAGGCCCGATACACATCCTCAACCATGGACTGCATATCCCCGTAGGGCCAAGGCACCTTGGAAAACGCGTACTCCCCTGAAATTTTGACGTAGACATTGGGAAAGCGCGACAGCACCATCACTTGCGGGTAGTTGGTCGGCGGCAGCGGCTCAGCGTTAAAACGGGGGCGGCCCCAGCGGTCCGGCTCGCTGGTCGTGGTTGGCATTACGCCGAGATGGTCGAGAGAAATGTTCACACCGGGAAAAGCCGCGGCCAGCAGTTCGATGCAGGGGAACTGGGCACCGCCGGTATAGATATTGATGTTGAGCCCCAACTCGTCCGCACACTCAAAGACCGAGTAGGCCGCCAAGTCCTCGGCCCGCTGGGCGGTCGGGTCGCCCAACGCCCCGAGCCGAATCCCCTCAATGTCGGTCGCGGCGACGAGCTCGCGCAGGCGCGCCGGCGGATCCGGGTCGCCCATGTCAATCAAGCCCGTCGCCGTAAAGCGGTCGGGCCACGTCTGCACACAATGCGCGACATAGGCGTGCTGCTCAATCTGGGTGCCGTTCATTTCGATCAGCACCGCGCGGTCAATGCCCGAAGCATCCATGTCGGCTATCAGCGCCTCAATCGGACAGGAGCGGTCGGCCGGTGCGAGGCTGCTCAGTTTGCGGGGGAATCGCTCGCTCGGCAGGCCGAAGACGTGAACGTGAACATCGACTTTAACCATCTGCTGCGTCCTTTCTCTAAGGATCGAGATTTAGGTACCAGTGCAAATCGGCGGGCGAAACCGCATGTTGGTAAATCGGGTGCGTCAACTCGCTGCGGTAGCGCGCAAAAAGTATGGGATCGACAAAGCGCTCCGCCTGCGACCAGTCCCAATCTATATAAGTAAATGCCTTGATGTTGGGGTGGTGACGCAAAAAGCGGAGAAAAGGGATGAACCAATGAGGCCACGCCTGCTCGGCCCGGCCTAGGTCGGCGGTAACGGGCGAGACCACGCCGACGAGCACGGGGTAGCCGCGCTCCTGCGCCGCCTCGACAAAAGCGCGGCTGCGGCGCAGGTCTTGCGGCGCCGCCACGTCAATCGACCACCAATCGACGTACTCATCCCCCGGATAATAGGCCAAGTAATCGGAGCCGCCATCGTCCTTATACGTCCAGATCAGCGCGACGTGGTCCAAGCCCCAGCGACCCCGCAGCGTTTGCGCTAGCCGCTGCCAAGCCTCGACATAGCTCGTCGCCTCATAGGCGCGCCAAGAGCTATTGAACGCATAGCCCAACCGCAGCAGGGCCGGGCGATTGAGCTGCTGTAACCCCCAGCAAAGCCGCTCAATCGCTTCGTCGAGTTGGCCCTCGGCAATGGCCGCCTCGTAGGGCTGGCCGGCCGCGTTAAAACCAAGGTCAATTTGCGGCAGACCGTAGCTCGCGTGCTGGTCCAGATGCGTGAGCAACGCTAGATGCCAGTCGTAGGGCAGGTCGTGGAGCTCGTAGTACACGGCATAGACCAGCGGGCGGGTGCGCTCTTCGGGATCGAGCGGCCCAAAGCTAAGCGCGGCCCCGTGCAAGATGCGCTCGCCGAGCGGCTCTAGGCGGTGGAGGTAGTCGGTGCGCGCGGCAAATTGGCCCAGGGAATCGGGCCCGAGCGAGGCCGCATAGCAGCCCGCAACAATGAGGGCGAAGAACAGCAACAGAGAGCGCATGGCGGTAAACCTGTGAAGGAGCAAATGTTGTACAATATCAGCATTTTGCGATGGCTCTCAAAACCGCTCGCCAAGGTTGTGGGCTTAGAAAGATGCGCTGGCGGCGCAAAAAGGGCTTGTACATTGCTGTGCAAAAGCAGCATTTCGCTTTGCCTACGACGAGACGGAGAACATGTGGTGCTGTACGGGAGACACGGCCGGGTTGGCACAGCCCTTGGACCGCTGGCGGGTGCGCTGGCGGCCGGGGCTAGAACGCACGGCACTGCAAAAGGGGCTGGCGTTTGCGACGCGCCATGGAGCTTGCTAGAAACTCCCTGAATCGTCGCGTACGTGTGGCGGCCCTTCGGCAGATCCCTCATGGGCCTGCTGCCACACCGCGTCGTCGAGCACACCGTCGATCTGCGGGCGGGAACCTTCTATGCGCACGGCGTCTAGCGCGCGGTCCGGCGCTTGATGGGCGTACAGAACGCGGGGGCCGAGAACTGCCCAAGCCACCGATGCCAAGCAATACAGCCAGTTGCTCAGCCGAGAACACACGTTTGTATTGCGATTTTGTACGTTGTTTTTCTCGTCGCTTTGCATGTTGCTTTTCTGTGTCCTAAGTCGAGGGGGTTGATGTTCCTGGGGCAGCGGCGGTGACCGCTGCCCCAGGCCGTTTCGCAATGCTGCTGCGCGTCAAAGAGCCATTAGCTGAGGAAGCGCAGGAGCGGCATCATCGCGAATACAAAGAGGCTGATGAGTACGTACATCAGTCCTTGGTTGATGATCTCGCGTCGCATAGTGTAGTTGCTCCTTGCGATGAGGTCCTTGGTTGGCTGGGTGAATGTCGCGCAGACCCGCTGCCGTCCGCCCGGGGTGGGCGGCAACGCCCCGCTATCTAAGCCGCGCCGCAAAGCGGCGAAGCGCTGTCGCGCGTCGATGACCCGGCCGGCCCTGGTCGCAACGCGCATTTTGGCACCGCCGTGGGTAAAGGCCCAAGGGGCGGTGTTGGTGTGTCGTATTTTCCCTTTAGTCTTCATGGTTCTGTTTGCCATTTTTTCACCTGAACAAAAGTTCAGTATAAACCTGATACAATGTCAAGTATTTTTCACAAAAAAAGAGGCCGCAGCGCGTTGTTTTTCGCGCCACGGCCTCTTGCCATGTTGAGCCTCTCGCAAAAGCGAGCTTCAGTCGGGGACACAACCCCGTCCTCTCGGCGCGAATAGGGTGTTTTCGAGTTGCACAGCGGCAGCTAGATAGGCGCACCCACCATCTAGAATTCCCCCGGCAGTTATGCGCGGCATCCCGCACAAGTCGAATCGATGTACACCTATCATTTCATTCTCCTGTGGGCGCTCTTAAAAGCGTCGTGGAGTCTGTCGTTTGCCCTGTGAATTCTAGTTTACGAGAGGGCGTAAAACAGTGTCAAGGGGTTGCGAAAAATTTTTAGAAAACGCGACCAGCACCGAGGGTGCGAGTCGGTTGGGGGCGGCGCAATGAGAATTCCAGTCCCAAAGAGGTGGAGACCGATCGCGATTTCTCAGGAGCCGATCCAATAGAGTAGGATCGCCAGCCCGAGCGGACTCCACAAAGTCGAGCCAATGAGAATACCGCCGAGCAGATCAGGGCGCGCGTCAAAGCGCACAGTGAGGATCAGAGCGTTGATCGCCGTGGGGAGGCAGGAACACAGCAGCAGCACATCGCGCACCGCGCCCTGCGCACCGATGAGCAGCGTCAGGCCGATGCCAATCGCCGGCCCCAGCAGAACCTTAGCGCCAATGCCGCCGTACAGAGCCGCCGAGCTGCGCCCGCGGAGGGGAATGTGCGAGACTTGTACTCCGAGGAGGATGATGGCGAGGATCGGGCCGGCTTTGCCGATCAGCTCGGCGGTGTCGAGGATGGAAACCGGGATCGGTACGGCGAGGGCATTGATGGCTGAGGCCAAGGCCGCGGCATAAATCAATGGTAGCCTGAAAATGCTCTTGAACGCTTGCAGCGGACTTTGCCGCCCGCCAGCGGCAATGTAGGTGCCCAGCGACGCGGCCATAACGTTGCCGTACACAAAAAGCAGCATGACGATCGCCAGTGCCTCGTCGCCAAATGCGAAGAGCACTACGGGGACGCCATACGAGGCGATGTTAACCGTGGGCAAGGAGAGGGTGACCGCGCTGCGAGTGGGTCTGTCCCAGCCGACGAGACGCGCGACGAGCGCAATGACGGGCATGCTGACCACATACATCCCAACCTGCCAAGCAAAGGCTTGGGCGGCCGCTTCGCCGGTGACCGGATGGCGCACCAGTGCCGCAAACATCAAGAAGGGCAGACAGATGTATATGGCCACATCGGCCAAGGGAGCGGGGTCAACAGAGCGCCATCGTCCCAACAGATAGCCGCAGCCGATGAGCAGGAAAAGCGGGGCAATGACGTCGAGCAGCAAGGCCATTACCGCCGGCGAGAAGGACCGATGTTACACCAGCTCTTCTTGGCCCGAAACGGCCGAGCGGTACGCGGCGTCGAGCATCTCTACCCCGCGCATGGCCGCTTCGCCTGGGGTCCAATTCACGTCGGTTTTGCCCAAGATCAAGTCGGCGAAGTTGTTGGGCGGACCATCGCACTCGTAGGCTCCCGCGTCCTCGGCGACTTCCTCGACGACGTGTTGGCCATCGTGGCGGCGCAGGTGCATGCGAGCGCGCTCGCAATCAATGAGCAGCATGCCCTCCGAGCCGAACAGGCGCACATCAACCTGAAAGGTCTGGTCTATGGGCACAGTGCCCGCGCCGCTGACCGTGCCGATGGCACCCGAAGTAAAGCGCACGGTCAGCGCATCGTACAGCTCGACCTCAGCCCCGGGCGCACTCATGGCGGCAAAGACGCGCCCGGCGCGCAGCCCGGACAGCCAAAACAGCAGCCCCGAGGAATGCGATATTTGCGCGTGGGCGTAGCCGCCGTCGGCAATGACCGGATCGGCCCACGTAGAAGGTGTAGGGCCAAAGAGGCTGGCGCTGTCCTGCCCGGAAATGTCGGAGACATCGACCTCCTTGCCCGAAAGCAGGGCGCGGATCGGCGAGGCCATGTGGCAGAGCGCGAATTCGATCTCGCCGATGGCTTGCTTGTCCATCAGCGCCTTGGCCCGTTGGATAAAAGGCTTGTGGTGCCAGCCGTAGGGCAC
The DNA here is from genome assembly GCA_965116045.1 of Candidatus Latescibacterota bacterium. GTDB lineage: Bacteria > Latescibacterota > UBA2968 > UBA8231 > UBA8231. Next base: position 2,515,397 of record OZ220478.1, read on the forward strand.
GAGCAAATGGCGGTCTCGCTCGGCCGCGAGGCGCACTAATTCGCGGGCGTGGGCCGCACGGGTGGTCAGGGGCTTTTCGCACATCACGTGTAGCCCCGCCTCCAAGGCGGCGCGGGCGTGTTCGTAGTGCAGGGGGTGCGGCGAGGCCACTACTACTCCGTCGAGTTCGCATTGGGCCAATAACTCTCGGTAGTCCTCGGTGGCAAACGCGAATCCGAAGTGATCCCGCACCTGCTCCAACTCGGCTTGGCCCAATCGGCACACGCCCGTCAGGTCGACGTCGTCGCGGGCGGCAAAAACGGGCATGTGGTTGCTGGTGGCCCACCAGCCAGCACCGATAAACCCGAGACGCACTTTATTTTGGATGCTCATTGGCGTTGCTCCTTGGTTGGAGCGGCTAATGTAGGAGCGCACAAACGGCGCAGCAAGTGCGGTGTCATCAGAAATTAATTTGCCCACTAGCTTATTTTTTATTTTTTATTTAATGATACTATTGCCTATCGAGGCCCGACCATTTGCACACCCGCCTTAGCTATCGCTTTAACTTTCATATCCCTATCATATCTCATCCCACAAGGAAGGAAGAAATGGCTGCCCCCATAGCGCTTCAACTCTATACGGTCCGCGACGCCCTCGCGCAAAACTTCAAGTCCGTGGTCACCCGGATTGCCGAGATAGGGTACGTGGGTGTCGAGACGGCTGGATTCCCCGGCATCGGTGTAGATGAAGCCAGCGACCTATTTGCCGATCTCGGGTTAGACGTATGCAGCGTGCATACGCAACTACCTTTGGGCAAGCAAAAAAACCAAGTCATCGAACTAGCCCACGAGTTGGAAGCCACTCGCGTGGTGAGCTCTACGCCGCGTGATGCTTTCGCCAGCGCAGACGCGCTCAAGGCGCTGTGCGACCACTGGAACCGAGCCGCCGAGATCGCCGCCGAAAACGGCTTGGAGTTGGGCCTGCACAACCACTGGTGGGAGTTCCAAGAAGTCGAAGGGAGTCCGGGCTTCGAGTACTTAGTCGCAGCGCTCGACGAGTCCATCTTCTTTCAGGTCGATACCTATTGGGTCAATACTGGCGGCGGCGACTCAGTGCAGGTCGTCGAGAAACTGGGCGAGCGCGCACCGATTTTGCACATCAAGGACGGCCCATGCGACCCCGCGCAAGACATGCTCGCCGTCGGCGAGGGAGCTATGGATATCCCGTCCATTATCGCGGCCAGCCACGGCACCTGCGACTGGCTGGTCGTCGAGTTGGACCGCTGCGCGACCGACATGATGGAAGCCGTAGAAAAAAGCTATCAATACCTCGTTGGCAACGAGCTGGCGCGCGGCGCCAGATAACGCAAAAGGAGCGTCATGGCCAAAAAAGCAATCGTGGTTTGGGGCGGCTGGGAAGGGCACGAGCCCAAGCAGTGCGTCGATATTTTCGCACCCATTTTAGAAGCAGAAGGGTTCGCAGTAACCATTGCGGATACGCTCGACACCTACAAAGACCGCGAGTTCATGGCCGAGCAAGATTTGATAGTGCCAACGTGGACGATGGGCCAGATCGAAGGGGAGCAGGAGCAAGGGCTTCTCGCGGCTGTTGAGCGCGGAAGCGGCGTGGCCGGCTGGCACGGCGGCATGGCCGATTCGTTCCGCAACAATACCACCTATCAGTTCATGGTCGGCGGCCAGTTTGTCGCCCATCCCGACGGCATCATCGACTACACAATCAACATCGCGGCTCCAGACGATCCCATCGTCGCCGGTCTCGACGACTTTCAGATGCACTCCGAGCAGTACTACATGCACACCGACCCAAGCAATCAGGTGCTGGCCACGACAACCCTAGCGGGTCGTCAAAGTGCCCCTTGGGTCAACGGAACCGTCATGCCGGTGGTGTGGAAGCGCAGGTGGGGAGCGGGTCGGGTGTTCTACTCGTCGCTGGGTCACGTGGCGCGCGACTTCGACGTGCCCGAAGCGCGCGAGATCCAGCGGCGCGGTATGCTCTGGGCCAGCCGCTGAGGAAATCGCGCGATGAAGTTCCGCCAAAATTGCTCCTCGCAGGCGTGTTTCTTTTGGAGCCTTGGGCTGGCGGCGGGCCTCCTCTTAGTCGTCCTGACGTGGTGGCTTGTAAACCGGCTGTCTGAGTAGTGATGCGTCGCAAGAAAGTACTGATTACGGGAGCGGCGGGCCGCATCGGTGAGGTGCTGCGCCAAGGGCTACGGGCGGGCTACGACCTGCGGCTGATGTATCACCGCACCGTGCGGGAAACCACCGAGGGCGAGGAGGTCGTCCGCGGCAGCGTCGCCGATCTGGCCGCTATGTCCACCGCGGTCGCCGGTGTCAATGCAGTAGTACACCTCGCCGGCGATCCTGCGGTTAGCGCCACTTGGGAGTCGGTCCTCGAAAAGAACATTCAAGGCGCGTACTGCACCTATGAGGCCTGCAGAACCGCGGGCATCAAGCGGGTCGTCTTTGCCAGCACCAATCACGTGACCGGCCTTTGCGAAGAAGAAGGCATGTACACCACGCCGGAGATGCCCGTGCGGCCCGACAGCCTGTACGGGGCCAGCAAGGCATTTGGCGAAAGCCTCGGACGCTACTATGTGGATCGCTACGGTTTGGAGGTCGTATGTCTGCGCATCGGCTCGTTCCAGCCGGATTCCGCAGTCGTCGAGCGCCGCAGCGACCGAATCCTCTCAACTTGGCTGAGCCACCGCGACTGCGTCCAACTCGTGCAGCGCTCCATTGAGGCCGATGTGCGCTACGGAATCTACTACGGCATCTCGGGCAACACCCGCGCCTACTGGGACCTCCAAAACGCCCGCCGCGAGCTAGGTTACGCCCCCCAAGACAACGCCGAACATTTCGTTTAACATTCATCCCCCTTCCTCTTCAATCCCCGCCAAAAAGTCTCCAGCAGCCGCAAACATATACGAGCTACATCTCTCAGGATGTACAATCCCAAGCAAACGCCGAAGAAGGCGGCGACTCGAGGGTCGCAGGCTAGTTCGACGATGCGGTTGAGCAGGGCGGGGATCACAGTATTATCAATCGCTTACCAAGCGAGCGATCCTTGCAATGCAACCCCTTGCTCGCCAGTTGCGATTCCCCCAAGCCGATAGGCCCGACAATCTTGAGTTGCTAAGTGGGCCAGCACCTGTTCTACGGCTTCGGGCGCGACCACCAGCACCATTCCCACACCCATGTTAAACGTCCGCAGCATATCCTCCACCGCTAGGTCGCCTGCTGTGCGCAAGGTGTGGAAAATCGGCGGAATCTGTATGGCTGCCAAATCGAGCTGAGCGTCGAGGCCCGGCGGCAAGATGCGGCTGAGGTTGTCGCGGAGACCGCCGCCGGTGATGTGCGCCATGCCGTGGAGGCCGAGGTTGCTGAAAAGGCCGCGCACAGCTTGTAAGTAACAGGTATGGGGCTTGAGCACCGCATCGAGGAAGGATTCGCCGGCCACGTCTCCGGTGAGCAGATCGGGCTGCCGGTCTAAGAGTGCGCGAACCAGTGTGTAGCCATTGGTGTGCAAGCCATTGGAAGCGAGTGCCACAACTTCGTCGCCCGCCGCGATAGCGCGACCGTCAATGATGTTGTCCTTATCGACCACGCCGATCACACTGGCGGTCAGCACGTAGAGGCCGTCGGGGACCACGCCAGGCTGTACCGAGGTCTCGCCGCCAGTCAGGGTGCAGCCCTGTTGGCGACAGGCGTCGGCCAAGGCTTCGACGAGATCGTTGACGATCGCTCCATCCATCGCGCCGCATACGATGACGTCCTGGATCGAAATCGGCTCGGCACCCATGACGATGATGTCGTCAATGAGGTGATTGACCATGTCGTAGCACACCCCGCGATGGCGGCCGTGGGCAAAAGCCAACTTTTGCTTCGAGCCAGGCTCCTCGCTCTTGTGGACCAGCACCGGGTGGGCGTAGCCGGGGAAACGGGCGTCGAGCAGGGTGGCAAACGCGCCAATCCGGTTGAGCACGCGCGGATCTGCGGTTTCCATGCTCGCGGCCATGGCGCGCTTGGCCGCATCGGTTTGGTCTATATCGACGCCGGTACTGGCATAGGAGAGGCGTTGGCTCATGGAGTTCCTTTCTGTTCCATCAGTTCGGGGCTCAACTCGACGCCCAACCCCGGCCCGGTCGGAGCGTACAGACAGCCCTGCTGGTAGGTCAAGCGCGGTGCTACCACATCGCTGGCCAGCAGGCCCGGACCGACCAAATCCGAGGGGGAGCAGACGGCTTTAGTGGCCACGCCGAGATGCACGGCCGCGGCCGTCCCAATGCCGAGCTCGACCGTGCTGCCGAGCAAGGCGGGTACACCAGCGGCTGCGGCGAGTTGAGTCAGCCGCTGGGCGCGGTGTAGGCTGCCGGCCTGAACGGGCGCGACGTTGAAGGCATCCACAGCCCGGTGGTGCAAGAGGGCAAGGGCAAACGAGTCGTCAAAGTCGGCGACGTGTTCGATGAGCGCGGCGGGCACGGCTGCGCGCACTCTCGCCAAAGCCAAGGCTGCGGAGTCTGGATCGGCGTTGACCTGTTCGGGACGGTTCTTGGCCACTTCGCGGGCGACGCATTGGATCGGCGTCTCAACCGCATCCACACCCAGCGCGGCCAACTCGCGGATCCGCTCAATGGCCTCTGCTTCTTGCCACGCACCCGAAGCATCGGCTTTGAGGTAGGCATCCGGGCCGACGATCCGGCGGCAGACGCGGACGCGCTCGCAGTCGAGCTCAAAGTCGGCTCCCACCTTGAGCTTGAAGGCCGTAAAGCCCGCGGCAACCTTTTCCTGAATTTCCTTTGCCAACTCGTCCGCACTGCGGATGTACGCGACCCAAGAGATGGGGAGCGCGTCCCGGTACTGGCCGCCTAAAAGTGCATACGCCGGAGCATTGTAGTACTTGCCCGCGAGATCGATCAGAGCCATTTCCACGGCTGCACTGACGAGTCGGCGAAATTCCGGGTGGTCGCTGGCCGGCAGCGCCTCGGCGACGCGCTCCCAAGCGAGAAGGCGTTTGCACGGATCAGCACCGGCGAGCAGGGGCGTCAGGGTCTCGCACAAGGTCTCCGGCGACGGCGCTTGCCACGCATCTTCTAGATCCGAGATTTCGCCGAGGCCGCGCAGGCCGGTATTAGTCTCAAGTTCTAGCAGGTAGTAGCGCGAGGCATTTTTGCTGTGACCGCCCGTCGGGGCTACGCGGGTGTGGTATACGCGAGGGACGGCGACCGAGTAAACGCGGATGTGGCAGATGTGCATAAGGCGATTCGGGGATTCGAGGAAAGATGCCCAGCCGGATTGTACGGCTGGCCCTCAGTGCAGTCAACCGTATATTATTCGGCATTTTAAGGAATGCCCGATGACGGCCACGGCAGACATTCTCGTGCTGAGCGCGACGGCCTTTGAGCAGCTTGCTCTAAGGGAGGCCGTGGCCGAGCGCGTACAGCGCAACGTCGCCGAGCGCGAATGGGTGAGCGGGAAAATTGGCGCGCAGCCGGTGACCTTGGTGGCGACCGGGATCGGCGCGGTGAACGCAGCGCACGCACTCACCTGCTACTTGCAAGTGCAGCGGCCGCAGCGGGTCGTGCAAATCGGCGTAGGTGGGGCGTACCCAGACAGCGGCGCAAGCGTCGGGGACTTGGCCTTGGCCAGCAAAGAATACTACGGAGACCTCGGAGTGCGGACGCCAGACGGCTGGCAGAGCGCAGAGCTGATCGGCATTCCGGTGTTGGAGAAACGGCGCTCTTACTACAATTGCTTTCCCATCGACGAGCAGTGGGTGCAGCGGGCGGCCGCAGCTTTGCCGGAAGCCCACATTGGCCCCTTCGTCACCGTGCAGGAATGCACGGGCACTGACGAATTAGGGGTGGAAAGGGGGCGGCGCTTTGGGGCCTTGTGCGAAAACATGGAGGGGGCGGCCGCCGCGCACCTATGCGCCCTGTACGAAGTGCCTTTTGCCGAGTTGCGCGCCATGAGCAACATCGTCGAGCAACGCACGCGGGAGCAATGGGATTTGCCGAGAGCTGCCGCTAGGGCGCAGGCCGCGGCTCAGCAGCTTTTGGAGGAGGGCTTATGCGCGTGACCTTGGGCTATTCGCCCTGTCCCAACGATACGTTTGTCTTTTGCGGCTTGGTCCACGGACATATCGCCGGCGCACCCGTATGCGAGGAGGTGCTAGCGGACATTGAGACGCTCAATGAGATGGCACTGCAAGGGCAGCTCGACGCGACCAAAATATCCTTCCACGCACTGGCGCACTTGCGGGATGAGTACTGTCTTTTGCGCTCGGGTGGTGCCTTGGGGAGGGGATGTGGGCCGCTATTGGTAGCGCGGGAAGAGCTGGCACTCGAAGACCTCAAGCACAAGCGGATCGCCATCCCCGGGCGACTGACCACCGCCGCCCTCTTGCTGAGGCTTTTTGACCCCAGCATTGAGCAGCTCGCGATCATGCCTTTCGACCAGATTGTGGACGCGACCGCCCAAGGTGTAGTCGATGCCGGCGTCATCATCCACGAGAGCCGCTTCACCTATGCCCAACGCGGACTAGCAGCGATCATCGACCTAGGCCAGTGGTGGGAGGAAAGCACCGGGCATCCGATCCCTCTCGGCGGCATCCTCGCACGGCGCAGCCTCGGCGCCGAACGCATCGCCCAGCTCAACCGGGCGCTCGTGCAGAGCATAGAGTACGCTTATGCCCACCCAGACGCCGCGCAAAGCTACATCCGCCAGCACGCCCAAGAAATGGACGACAGCGTCATGCAGGCGCACATCGACCTGTACGTCAATCAGCACACGCTCGACTACGGGGCCGACGGCGAGGCCGCCATATTCGACCTGATCGAGCGAGCCGAGCGGGCCGGCATCGCGCCTCAGTCCGATGCGCCGCTCTTTATTGCTTAAACTATTACCAAGGAGCAATGCGCGTGAAACTAGTGCAATTTATCGAGCCGGGCGACGGCATCCGCTTGGGCCTCGTCGCCGGCGACGAGGTCTTAGACCTGACAGGTGCGGACCAAGGGCCGCGTACTTTACATCAACTCTACTACGACGGCGGCGGCGACGAAATCGGGTTGGTGGCCGCCACTCAGAACCTGCAAAAACAGGCAGCACGCCGTCTGTCGCTAGACGAGTTGTTGGCCAACCGCAGCATCCACGCCCCCCATCTCACCAAGCCAGTTAGCGGTCCACCCGGCCATCCCCACGCCCTGCGCGTGTGGCTAGCCGGCGTAACCCATGAAGTCAGCGCCAAGTTACGCGAGATTGAAGCACAGCAGGCCACTGGCGAGGCCATCAATGTGTACGACCAGAAATACCGCGAAGTGTCCGGCGGTGGGCGACCCGAGTTGTTCGCCAAGGGCGAGCCAGATGCCGTCGTCGGGCACGGTCAACCCATCACCCGCCCCGCCGACACCCAGCGCTTAGTGCCTGAGACCGAGCTCGTGTCGGTCTATGGCCTGACGCGCCAAGGCTGCTTAGAGCGTCTGGGCTACACCGGCGGCAACGACGCCACCGACAACGGCATTGAGGCCGCCAATCCCCTCAATTTGCCCCAAGCCAAGAACTGGGCCAGCGGGTGCGCTTCCCTAGGGCCGGTGTTGGTCACGACCGACGAGTACAACGACGCCGAGGTCGAAGCCTCGTGCCGCATCTTGCGCGACGGACAATCCATAGCCTACAAAAAGGGCGCGACCGGCCAGAACAACCTGAACATGCCCGGGCGGCTTCTGCACTTAGAGCGCCACCTTTTCCGGCGGCTGCCCCTAGCGCCGCGCACCCTGCTGGCGTTTTACTGGGGGACGCCCATCGTCTTTGCCGAGGCGGATTTGGCGGCGGGGCTGGTGGCAGGAGACGTAATGCAGTTGGAGTTTTCCGGCGGGATCGGAGTCTTGGAAAACTCCGTGGTACCGCTCGAAGAGCCAACGCAGCTACGGGGATTGTAGCCGCTCGCGTTAGCCCTCCGCTCCGGCAAACAGATCCAAATGCTCGCCGGCACCGACGAGCTTTCCATGGAGATGCCTAACGTCAACAACGGCCCCGAAGCGGATGAAGATCTTTTCAAAACGCTCGTACTGCGGCCCCCAATAGACCATCGCGCAAGACATTGGAGCACCCTTGCCGCCGTCCTTCCCGTTTACGAGAAAGCGCAGCCTAGTGTCATAGAGAAATGCGACCGCAGCAGCAGCACCAAACACGTATTGTTTCCAGTGGCGAGTATTGGTGGCGACAGGCACAAGAGCGAGTATTTCAACACCATGCTGTAAATGAGCCTCGCTGCATTTTCGCAGCCAATCTCGAATCGTGGTGCCTCTCTCGCGGTCCCTGCCGTATGGGGGGTTGACGAAGATGGTGGGGTAATTCCACGATGCGGACAATCCGTCAATCTCAGGCAGCGCGTATTCTACAGTTGCCCTCACGATAGAGTGTCGATTGGAGCATGGATCCAGCGCGACGGATTCGGCGAAAAACTCTCGTAGCGCGTTGACGTACTTTGGTGGAGTACACCAATGTTGGCTTAGCACTTCGGCATTGTTGCGTCCTGCAGTCAAGCCTAGTCGTCCTACCAATTTTTTGCGGCGAGTTTCCGCAGATCAATCTGGAGTGGAGGGCGTAAAACGTAATGATCTCAACGAGCGTCCCCAAAGCACGGCCTGCGGCCTTCTTGCGGTCCGCAGCATACTTGAAGACCGTATCCGCCAAAATTCTTTGCAGTGCATCAACCGACTCAAAGGCCATCGGTTCCTCACTGGTAGTTTATTTTAGGTTCCATGAGCAAGGTCATTTGTCGCTCCGTTGCGAAGCCTGATTTTTCCGCTTGGATGAATTGTTCCAGTTCTTCCAGCCGGCCAAGCCGTTGTGCCACAGAAACGAGTGAAATGCGTCGCAATATGTCGATAGTGATCGGTCGCTTAGCATCCGCGAACACTAACGATCGCAGAAAGGTGAGTGCCAGACTCGACGAGAGCAAATCGCAAAGCAAGTGCGCTTCAGCCTCCGTATTACACGAAAGCGAATAACAGGTATCGTCCACCATAACTGGACGATTTGCTAATGGTGGAACTACCGAAAACGAGAAAGACTTATACAAGCCCGAAATGGCAACTTTCCACGACGCAAAGGAATACTTACCTATACCAAATATGGAGAAGCGAGGACGATTTTTGTAAATCGAACTCTTGCGACCGTCGAGAGCCGCTGCGTGGTCTAGCAGATACTGCCACGTCTTAGGAGCCTCGTCTTCGATTATTGATGTGTCACAACCTATATGCTGCTGAGTGACTAAAACAGACTTACGTGGCATAGTGCAGCCGTTACCAAGGTCCGACGATTTCAATAATGGATATAGATAGCGATCTTCCAACTCGACCACCTCGCCCAATCCATTGCGGTACAATTCACCCTCGCACGTAAACTCCATGACCTTAGCTGCGTCGTGCTTGATCCCGGACCTCCAAGTATAAGTAAGTGATCCGCTGCCAAATTCTCTGAATTTTCTATATGTTTCGATATTAGAAACCAAATCACCGTCAACGAAGCCAAATTGTCTCGTAGAAGACCTTAAACATAAACTATCATAGATTGTTGCAACTCGCTCGTCTGTTCGCATACCAGTAAGAAATAAAAGACAAGCATCAACAGCAACAGCAAAAGATGCCCTAGCATCTATCCGAAAGAGACAAGCTCCTTTCCGGCCGCTATTCGTCTTCCAGCAGTGCCGCAGGACTTTCCGAGCGGTCATTGTCTTGCACAACATGGCGACGGCACCGTTAGGTGGTATTGCGTCAATCAATTGGATAAGCATCCATTCTGCAATGTCAAAATTAGACTTCCCTGTTCGGGCATCCAAGCCGCGCAATCGCTGAAAATTGGTTCTCCTAGGGCGATTTTGGCTACCTAAAGTTCCAAGTTCAGAGTTTGTGACCCAAGGTGGATTGCCAATTACCAAGACCCTGCCCGATGTTGTACGATGGAGCACTCGTTTCCAATCCAAAGCAAAAAAATCTTGATGAAAAATTTCAATTCCATATGTCTTTAGAGTCTCGGATGATTGAGCTACATAATCTCGGTTAATTTCATAGCCCTCGTACTGACACGAGTTTCCCCACTGGTCGTTTGCAGCATTTAGGAATGCACCGATCCCTGCTGTTGGTTCAACAACCAATTCGGGACTACCGTAAATATCAGCGACTAAGGCTGTTACTCTCATTGCTAATTTTTTAGGAGTTTGAAAGTCGCCAAATTCTTTTTTTTTATTCATAGTGTTTCGACTCCGCTGACTGTTCCTCCTTGCTGGATCACACGGCTATATTGAAGCCGCCACTGAAGTGCATTAGAGATGGTCAAGTATCCGATTTGCGGAGGATTGGCTAGCACCTCCTCCGCAAGTGCCTGTGCTTGGACATCGTCGAGTGGAAGCATTCTCTCATCGAAGAAAGCGAGTATGTCGTCGAAATTTCCCTCATTCTCGATAATTCTCAATATGCCACTTGTCATCTGAAAGTCTGCGGTTCGAGACTCATCGACAAAAATTGTGTGGCGAACATTTAGGCGACCTGTCTTTGTCTGCTCGTCGTCAGACTTCTCATATACGAATACAAGTAAATTGTATCCAAGACCATAAATTTTCTGTCGGGCTGACTTGAAAGGACAAGAAGACTGAGGTTGCCTAATACTGGTAACTTTGATGTCCACATTCAACTCAGGAAAATCAATTCCCTTGGCTGAAGATCCTTTGATGTAGTCATATTTTTTTTGGAGATATGCTTGGAATTTTTGCTCTAAATAGGTACCGACTGCCTTGCCATCGGTTACGCCAAAGAGAACCGATTCCGCATGAATAGATTCTTGGACCGCGAACTGAGTTGAGGTATCGCCAGTTTCTTCAGCATTATCGCTCCTCTGCAATAAGGCTCTGAATCTAGGTTTTACATCGGGCGGTCCTTACTTCTCCCCAGCATGACTAAGAGCCCTAACGACGATACTGGTCAAGCGCTCCTAGCCTCGGATCGAAGGCCGTCGAGTAATTCCACGAGGCGTCGTGTTTGTCCATCACGTCTCGGATGAGGCGACGACGATAGAGGCTATCGAGGTTGTCGGTGGCCATTTTGTCGGGATCGAAGCGGTCGAGGATCAGCTCGCGCAAGCGCGTCTCAGTTGCGGTGTGCTCGGCTGCGCCCGCGAGGTTGTTCCATTCGCCAGGATCGCTCTCCAAGTCAAAAAGCTGCGGCTCGTGGCCGTGGATGTAATTGTATTTGAACTGATCCTCGCGGACCATGATGCAGGGTGCTCCCACCGCTTCGTGGGCTTGGGCAAAGATGGGGCGGTCGGTACTGTGGCCCTCAATGATCGGCAGCAGGCTGGTGCCATCGTGGGGCAAGCTCGCTTCGGCACCAGCTAACTCGCAAAAGGTCGGCAGCAAGTCGAGCAGCGAGGTCGGCGTCTCGACAGTGGTGCCGGCCTGCCATTGGTCGGGGAAACGGACGATGAGAGGGACGCGGCACGACCACTCGTAGAAACAGCGCTTCTGCACCATCTCCTTTTCGCACAGCATGTCGCCGTGGTCGGAGGTAAAGACCACAACCGTATTGTCGAGCAGGCCCGTTTCCTCTAAGGTTGCGAGCAAGCCGCCGACCTTGTCGTCGAGATACGTCACTAAGCCGTAGTACGCACGGCGCAAGCGGCGCAGGCTCTCGGGATCGCTCAAGTTGAAGCGGCGAGTGCCGTGGTAGGCGTTGAGCCAGCGATCCATCGCCGAATAGGTCTCATCGAGATGGTTCGGAAATTCCGGGATGGCGATCTCGGCGGCGGCATAGCGGTCCCAGTACGCCTGCGGCGGATGGAACGGCTCGTGTGGGTGGTGGAAAGAGGCGCATAGCAAGAAGGGGGAATCGCCGCGTTGGGCGCGGAGGTATTCGACGGCGCGGAAGTGCGTTTCTTCGTCGTAGCTGAGGGCGTTGTGCCAGCAGTCGACGCGCACGGCTTGGCCGATGTAGCCGCTGGCGTTGTACGTGGGGCGATTGCCCATGACCTCTTCGCAATTCTCCCCCTTCGTCTCCTTGATGCGGATCCACTCTTCCTTGACCCATGAGAAGTCGGGTGGATAGATATCAGTCGTCAGCCGGCGGTGGAAACCGTGTACCTGATCGGGGCCGACAAAGTGCATCTTGCCCGAAAGCACGGTGTCGTAGCCCGCGTTGCTGAGATAGTGGGCGTACGACGGCACATCCGCAGCCAAGAGCGCACCGTTGTCCCAAGCACCAATCTCCGAGGCATGGCGTCCGCTGGTGATGCAGGCGCGACCCGGCGCACACAAGGGGAAAGGAGTGTAGGCCGCGTCAAAGCGGACGCCTTCGGCCGCAAGGCGATTCAAATGCGGCGTCTGGACGACTCGATGACCGTAGGCACCGGTCAGAGCGGCGATGAGCTGGTCGGACATTATGAAGAGGATATTGGGACGGTCGGACATGGTTTGAGCTTTCGGTGAATCGGTTTTTATAGGGATTCCTTTACGTAGGCGACCGAGCGTTCAAACTGCTCCAGTTCATAAGCAACCCGCACGTCCGCACGCTCTCCGCGCTCGTGCGGCGTCTGCCAGTCGTTGGGATCGCCAGCCGCCTGATGTAGGGTGCGGATGGCATTTATGGCCTCGGGGAGAGGTCGCTCGGGAAAAGTCGCCCACCAGTCCTCTTCCAACAGACGAATGTGGCGGGCCACGCTTGCGCCGAGTTCAATGCAGCCTTGAACCTGCGGCACCTCGCGGTCGAGTAGCGCAATGATCTCCGGCCAATTGACGACCCCATCGCCGATGGCGCAGCGCTTGAGGCGATAGCCCGAAGGCGTGGGGTGGACCGTGTAGTCCTTGATGTGGATGTGTTTGATGAGCGGCAAAATCCGCTCGGCAAAGGCTAGGGGGTGCTCGCCAACGGCAAAGGTATTGCCTACGTCCAAAGTGACGCCGAGTTGCGGGCTGCCGACCTTTTCGCACAGCGACCGCAATTCCCACGAACTCAAATCCTGGTGGTTTTCAATGCCCACTGGGATGCCGTATTCCTCGGCGAGCGGCATGACTTCTTTGAGGGGCTGGACCAAGGCTGCAATGTAGTCCTGCATCCCTTCGGCACCATACTCGGTGCGGTTACCTTCGAGGAGGCGACTGATAGTCGTGCGCACGGCGCGGGCACCAGTTTGGTGCGCCATCTCAATGGCTCGGCGCAGCGGCGCGATGTCTGCGGCGTAGTTATCGCCGCCCGTGTCCAAGAACAGGTCGAGATCGGCGCGCGTCTCGGCAAAATCCGCTCGCTCTTCGGGCGAGCAATCGCCCAACCATTGGGACGCAAATTCGACGCTGTGGAGGCCGTTGTCGCGGGCTAGGTGCGTTAGGCCCTCGGGGGTGTGGGGGTCAATGGCGCGGTTAGCTTCTTTGTGAGCGCCGGTAAAACTCCAAGCGCAGAGTCCGATATTCATGTTATAGTCATCCTACAGGACAAATTCGCCGTTCTATTAAATTCTCTACTCGTAATGCTTGTAATTCTCATCACCAATCTCGGTTTCTCTTTAGCGTCAGTCTGGCCGATCTCTTCACTTGCGCGAAATGGCGGACTGCACTGTCGAATTTGTCGCGGCAGCCGGGATTGCAGAACCCCACAACATGGCCGTCGTATTCCGTGAGCGCATCGGCCTGCACCAGCTTGCCGGACCAAGGGCAAGTCTCATTATCGAGAACGCGCATAGTGCCTTCCTTTCGCAACTGGCCGATCTCCCCTACAGTTTCGCCTGCAAGTGGGCCACCAACTCGTCGTCTTTCACGTCAGCACTCGACCCATCGCGCATGTCCTTCACCTGCCAGACGCCCTTCTCCAATTCGTCTGGGCCGCCAATCAGGGCGATGGGAAAGCCCTTGCGGTCGGCGTATTTGAGCTGCCGCCCCAAGCCCTTGGCCTCTGGGTATAATTCCGTTCGGAGGCCGGCTTGCCGCAAGCGACGCGCGAGAGCGATGTAGGACGATAGGGCTTCGGCGGAGAACTGGACGATGAAGACGTCGGCGGATGTGGCAGCATCCTGCAAAAACCCCAACTCCTCCATCGCGGCCATCAGCCGATCTAACCCCAGCGAGGCACCAACGCCGGGCAAGTGCTGCTTGGTGTAGAGGCCGGCCAAATCGTCGTAGCGCCCACCGCTACAGACCGAGCCTATTGCCGGCAAATCGCCGAGCAAGGTCTCATAGACGGTACCCGTGTAGTAATCGAGACCGCGGGCGATAGACAGGTTGAGCACCAAGCGATCTCGGGGAAAACCAGCACCCGCAAAGGCGTCCACGAGTTGGCGCAAGTTGGCGATTCCCTCAGCAGCGAGATCGTTGTCGCCTAGGGAACGTTCGATCTGATCGAGAATCTCGGCATTCGCCCCCGTAGTCTGTACCGTCGCCAGAATGTGCTCGGCCTGTTCGCGGGAGACCGCATCCGTCTCGCTCATCTCGGCGGCGACTTTTTCTGCGCCAATTTTCTGCAGCTTATCGAGGGCGCGAAGGATACCGGCCGACGCCTCGACCAAACTGAGTGATTCGAACAGGCCATTGAGGATCAGGCGGTTGTTAGCGTGGATGGCAAAGCGCTCAAAACCCAGAGCCGCAAGCAAATCGTGGATAACGAGCACCGTTTCAATATCCGCAGCATTGGCGTTGGTGCCGATGGTGTCGAAGTCGCACTGGTAGAACTCGCGATAGCGGCCGTGCTGGGTGTTCTCGCCGCGCCAGACTGGACCAATGTGGTAGCGCTTGAAGGGGGTGCCGAGTTGGCCGATGTGCTGGGCGGCAAATCGAGCAAAGGGCACGGTCAGGTCAAAGCGCAGGGCCACATCGCGGCCTCCGTGATCTGCAAAGCGATACATCTGCTTGTCGCTCTCGCCGCCGCCTTTGCCGGTGAGTATTTCGCTGTATTCAAGCGCGGGCGTGTCAATGGGTACAAAGCCATAGGAGCGAAAAACCACGCGAGCCTTGTCGATCAGTTGCTCGCGCGGCATGGCCAAGGCCGGCGGAAAATCGCGGAAGCCCTTGAGAGTCCGCGGCGGAATCAGATCTCTTTTGTTGGACATAAGTTTACCAGTTAGTGAACGAACCGTCTTCGCGACGCAGGGTCGGGCCGCCGAGCCATTTGAACTCGTAGTGCCCGGCGGCTTCATCATTGAATTCTAGTCCTAAACCGGGTAGCTCCGGTGGCAACAGGCAACCTGCTTCGTAGGGCAACTGCACCGGAAATAAATCCTCCATCACGGTGTGGCCGACAAGGCCGCCTTCCTGCACGGCGAAATTGTCGCAGGCAATGTCGAGGTGGGCACAGGCTGCGGCTGAGACCGGGCCGAGGGGATTGTGCGGGACGATTAACGCCGCAGCCTTACGCAACGAGCCACGACTAAAAAAAGAAATGGGGCCCCTCATGGAGAGGCCCCATTTCCCTAACTCGCTGTGCAGTGGGTGCTACTTGAGCAGCAGCATCTTCTTGACTTCGAGGAAGTCGCCGCCCGCCTGCAAGCGGTAGAAATACAGCCCCGACGACAAGCTGTGACCCTGATCGTTGGTCGCGTCCCACTCCACTGCGTAGCGACCCGCCGCCTGCCGCTCGGCCACCAGCGTCCGCACCGGCTGACCCAGCACGTTATACACCGTCAACGCCACGTCGGCCGCCTGCGGCAACGCATACTGAAGCGTCGTCGCCGGGTTGAACGGGTTGGGATAGTTGTCCGCCAACGAGAACACCGCCGGCCGCGTCTGCAACGACACCGGCGCCGGCAACGCCAGCCGATTGAAGCCTAACGCATTGTCATACGTCTGGTTGTCGGTGATTTCGAGCGTCGTGCCCTCGATCTCGGTCGTCGGACGGAACACCAAGCGCAGCCCCAACTCGCCATCGGAGACCACGTCCCCGTGGGCAACCACCGTCAACACACCGGCTTGATCGGCCAGCACCTGCGGCTCAGCAAACGCGCTGCTGCCCAGCGGCTGATCGGTCTGCACCGACACGAACGACAACTTCTCGGCGTCATACCCGACCTGTAAGCCGTAGCCCTGAACCGCCGCCAAGTCCGACCAGCGCACCGCGACGACAAAGTCCTCGCCCACGCTCGGTAAGGCCGTCGGCGCATCCAGAGACAGCCGCGCATCCGCATTCAGACCCGCCCGCAAAGGCACCGGCTTGCCCGCCGACGCCAAGCGGCGACCAAAATGGTCGGCCAACACGAAGAAATCGTCGAAGTCTATCGTCGCATTCGGCGCCAAGTCAAACGCCGGATCAAACCCCGCATCTTCAGCCGTCAAGCCAAACTGATCGGCCAACAGGAAGAAGTCGTCGAAACCAATCCGGCCATCGGCCCCAAACAGACCCAGCAGAACTCGCCCTTGGCTATCCACCGCCCGGTTGCGCACCGCCAGCGCCGTCTGTTCTACCTCGGCACCCGGCTCGTTGTCCAAGTCGAAAGGACGCACCTGATAGGTGTAATGCACCCCATTAAGGGCCGTCTCATCAACAAACGACGACACCCCAGCGGCCACTTCGGCGACCAAGCTAAACGCCTCGTCGCCGGCCGCCCGGCGATAGATGCGGTAGCCATGCACACCGACAATCGGCGCGACCGGGGCCGGACCAATCGCGCCGGCCACCACGCCTTGCACCAACTGATCCGAAGGCGACAGCGCCCACGTCAGCGCGAGGCGACCACCCGCGTCGTCGGGCGCATCCAACACCCGCAGCGACGGCACGGCCAACGGAGCAATATCGTCAATGGCACCGACCGCCTCAGCCGTCCAAGTAATCGACGAACTCAGCACCCCACCGACCACATTCAACTTCGGTGCCACGCCCTCAGCGTAGGCCAGCGCGGTTGGCAACAGCGAAGCCATTACCGGCCCCTCGCCCGCCTGTGCGGCAGCACGGCTCGCCGTCAGCGTCTCGGCCATCTGCGCGTAAGGCGCTGTCAGGTCGTCCGCCTCGACGAACACGGCCTTGGCCATCGTGTGCGTGGTGCGACCTCCGCTTTCGGCGGCAATCCCCCAGCGCGTCGAGACATTGTCCAGCGTCGCCACGATAGCGCGCCCCATCGCAACGCCCGGCACGGCATCCACCAGCGCCCAAGGCACCATCTCATTGCCCAACACCGGCAGCGCACGGAAAATCCGATAGCCGTCCAGCGACGCATGATCCGCGGACAAATCCCAAGACAGCATCACAAAACCGCCTTGGTCGCCTTGGCCGTCGGCCCCCTTGTAGTCTTCGGCCACCAGATTCGTCGGCGCAGAAAGCGGCGGCTCCATCACCGACACCGACACCGGCACTGAGCGCGTCGCGCCGCTGGCATCCGTGACCATGTAGGTGATCACCGACTTACCCGCCATGTCCGGCATCCCCGAAATCATCCGCGTGGCCGGGTCAAACGACAGACCCGCCGGCAAGCCCGACAAGCTATACATCAGCGGCGGGGTACCTCCCGAGACCGCCGGCAGCGTCAGATCCACCGGCACGCCAACGGTCAGTTGCAGCGAGCTGTCGTCGTGTGAATCCGCCGGATTGGCCTTGCCCGCCCCACTATTGAATAGGCCGAACAACGCGTTCAGATCGCCAAAGTCCAACATTGGGTTGATCGTGATCGTGAACATCAGCGATAGGCTTTCATCGCCAGCCGTCGCCGTGTACGTGACCGAAACGGCACCATCGGTGGCCGCTTCCGGCGTGCCCGAAATCATCCGCGTCGCCGGATCAAACGACAGGCCCGCCGGCAAATCCGACACGCGATACGTAATGGTGCCTTCGCCGCCCAACGCTGCCGGCAGCGCCAACGGTTGAATCGCCGTGCCCGCCGTATAAGCCTGCGTGGGCCTCTCAATCCCGGAGACGAACGCCAAGGGCTGCATCATCATATCGTCGTCGTCGTCCATCATCCCGCTGTCGGTCTCCGTCAGCACCAGCGTCGCCGATCCCTCGGTCAAGCCCGGCAGCGTCGCTTTGATGCGGATCTCCTCGTCCCCTTCGGTCATAGTGTCGGCCACCGGATCAATCAAAATGGTCGTCGAACCGGCAATCGAACCAGCCGCAATAGTAACGCTCGGATTGAACAGCGCCGAGTAATCGGTGTCGCGCGTGGCTGGCGAAGTCTCATCAATCAAGATCGTCGCCGTCGCCGCCTCGGCCAGCGGCTTACCGTCCAACTCGACCATGACCTGCACTTCCGTCAAGTCCGCCGACTCGCTCAGTTGTCTCGGCATCACCGACACCACGACCGATGCGCTCGGCGTCTCATCGTCGGAAATGCGCAGGTCGGCCTGACTCCAGCTACCCGAAGCCGCCGCCCGTACTCCCAAGTACCTATGCCCATCGACCTCGTCGTTGTCGATCGGCGACAGGAGAAGCGTCGTCGAACCCGTCTGGCCGCCGGCCGCAATGGTGATCGTACCCACCAACGTCGCCGTGTAATCCACGTCGCGGGTGGCCATCGTGCCACTGGCTGGCGGGACAATCGTGAAGCGGACCATCTCCGCCGACGGTGCTGCCTCCGACAAGGTCACCGTAATCCGGATTTCAGCCGTCTCGCCGTCTTCGCGCACCGCCGACTGCGAAGCTGTCACACGGTCAACCCCAACCGTGACCGCCGGCGGTTCACTAACCGTGATGGTGAAGGTCTTGGTCCCACTGCCGCCGTCGCCATCAACCGCCACATACAAGACCGTCGACATACCCACCATCGTCGGCGTCCCCGAAATCGTCCGCGTCGTCGCGTCAAACGACAGACCCGCCGGCAGGGCGGTCGAAACGCTGTACATCAGCGTCCCTTCGCCGCCGGTCGCTTCGGGCAACACCGCGCTAAACGCCCGGCCAACCGTCGCCGCAAAAGCTAACGAATCCGCATCCGTGCCGAAGGTCGGCCCTGTGGTCGTCGCTGTCCCTGTGGTCGTCGCTGTCCCTGTGGTCGTCGCTGTCCCGGGGGTCGTCGCTGTCCCGGGGGTCGTCGTCGCCGCGGGATCTTTCAGCGTGATCGCCACTGACGCGACCATGATCTTATCACTGTCTTGGTTTTTGAGATCCGTCAACGACTTCAGCGTGATCGTCTCGTCGTTGTCGTCCGTCCCGTCGTTCATCGGCGTGACGGTGATCGTCGTCGAGCCGGTGATCTCGCCTTGCGGAATCGTCAGAGAACGAAGGACCACCGTGTAGTCCAAATCGCGCGCCGCCGATTTATCCGGGGTCGCATCCACGCCCAACGTGATCGTCGCATCCGCGTCCAACACCTTGCCGTCTAACGTACCCGTAACCGTAACCGTCGTCTCGCCTGCGTCCTCTTTGATTTCTTTCGGACTGACCTTTAGGGTGATGTTCTCGCTCAGCGTCTCATCGTCGGTGATCTTGAATTCTTCGTTTTTCATCTGCGTGTCGTCGTCGCCGACCTTCGCTTTCACCGTGAACGTCCGCTCCGCATTCTTATCGCTATTATTAACCGGCGTGACGCGCAGCATCGCCGTGCCCTTGGTATCGCCGGCTGGAATGGTCAACCCCTCGGTCACTTGCACCGTGTAATGCTCATCGCGCGTCCCCGCCCCCGGAGTAATCTCGAAGTCCACCCGCTGAGCCTTATTTAAGGCCTTCTCCAATTCAACGGTCATCGTGACGTCCGTCGCCCCGGCGTTCTCGCGAATCGCCGCCGGATCAAGCTTAAACGACTTCATTTTCGCAATCGGATCGGCTTCGATGGTGATAGTTCCGGTGTTGACCTTAACAGGAAAGGCAAAAGAGGTTAAATACTTTAAGGTCCCAGATGTGTAACTATCATCGAAGTCACCATCGCCGTTAAAGTCGATACGGCCTTGGAAGGCTTGGCCGACTTTGAGACCTGTTTCCAGTAAGCCCCCGCTGGGCACCTTATAGACATCTAAATAATCATCATCGTCGTTAAAGTCGATCCCCAAGGTTTTTTCGACCAAGAGGGTGCCCATCGCGATGGTGCCATCTGTCTTCCCATCGGCGTTGAGGTCCACTCTCCAAGCGGTCCTGCCATCTCCTAATGTTTCGTAGACGGTGGAACCGCTGGGTACGGTAAAATCAGTGCCGTCGACTGTACCATCGCCGTTAGCGTCAATCTTTACGTCCTTACCCATATGGGTCCGTTTGTTGATCACCGCCGTCAGCGTATCAGTATCGCTACTAGGGCCTATTACGAGCGCACCATCCTTGGTGCCATTCGGATCGAGAGTGAACGTCTTCGTCCCAGACGCCTGCCCACTCGGAATGGTTAGCTCACCCAAACCGCTAAGAGTGTAATGCTCATCGCGCTTCAGAGTATCGCTGCCAGTAACAACCAACCGGGGCTTGAGGGCCGCACCCCTTAACCGGCCGCCATCCAAGGTTCCTGTCACTTCAATAGAAGTCGCATCCGCTTGCTTGCTGAGCTTAGACGGATCGAAAGAAAGGTTAATCGCTCTGGGGAACTGCTCGTCGTCAATCAGAGTGAAAAATAACCATCCGCCATCGCTTTTTTTCAATAGTGGGCTTGTATTTGTAGCACCGGGTGGGTGTACCGCATCTGTAGTAACTCTCAGTAGTATAGGGAGATTAGGGGCTTTGGTCAGCGAATCATTATTAGAAAACGCTGTGCTCCCTCGCGACTTATAATCGAAGACTACTCTATCTATATCAAATACGTTATTTGTTGGTATGTTCTCTGTTGTGGCTTTAGTAGTTCCGATCCAATCATTATCTATGGGGGTTACGGTAATAGTCCCGGTCCCCTCTTTCTCGCCCTTCTTAATCACAGGTTGGGTTATGTCTACTGTGAATAATTTACCGATATAATCTGCAGAGGGCGAAGCTAAAGTCAAGTAAACCGCTAAGTCTTTTTTCGCCTCAACTTCCAATTTGGCTGTTATCGTAATATCTTTCGCACCCCCGTCCTCGCGGACGTAGGTCGGCGAAAGAGTAACACCAACGGAGTCAGTAGAAGCGGCTTGGGCCATGGCCTCTCCGGCCCAACCCAACACCACGCTGGCCACCAGCAGCCAAGGCAAACAAGACAAACGCTGAATATGCAACTTCGCGTTCTTCATGACGTAATCTCCTCTGTTAATGGATAAGGCTTATCATTAAGCCGATGTGTCTGATATCTTAAAAAAGATGGATGTCGGCAATAGTTGGTAGGATAAAATACAGCCATCGCATCAAGCACCGCTCCCGGCGATGGCATTCTTTTTGGTGCTGTTCCCATTGTCCTGATAACTCACCTAAGACTACTAAAATTCTTGATTGACTTGCTAAAGATAGCATAAGACCTGTCAAATGTCAAAATATAATTTGGGGTTTCAGCTTGGTCGCCGCCATGCCCCATCAGTTCAAAAACCGTCCGGCTCCCGTTGTGAATAACCGATTAAGACAATCTGGCCGCTACGTCGGCCCAAGTGCTCAGGCTGTCGGCAAAGTAGGCATCCAGTTACGGCTCAAAGAACACGTCAGCGAATAGCTATATTATAGTATAAGGCCAAGACTAGCCCAAAACAAAGACGATTTCGCCGACGACAATGGCCACAAGCCCCAAGAACATGCCTACTTTGAGCAAGCGACCGAGGCGGTCATCGGTCAGCACAGCGCGTTGACGATACAATTGCCAGAGTACATAGCCAACCGAGGCATGAACCGGCAGCAAAGCGAGCGCGTAGAACGCGCCGTAGAAGCCTATAAAAAACGGCATCCAAGTAAACCCAACCAAAACTAAATAAACGATAGCCGCCAGCATCCCAGCTTGAGGCCGTCCCCAACACAGAGGCGAGGTGCGCTCGCCGCGGATTTGATCGCCGACCACGTCCTCAATGTCCTTGACGATTTCTCGCCCCAAGTGAAAGAGAAAAGCAAAGAGCGCCGGAATCCACGAGCGCCCTATACCACCAGCCGCTAAGGCACCATATGGAAAGGTAATAGCCCCGACAACGGCGACGAGCACATTGCCCCACAGCAGGCTGTTTTTTAAGGATATGCTATAGACGGCGAGCAAGGCGACAACGCCTAGGGCGATCAACCCATGCCAAGGACTGAGCCAGAACGCAAGGACGCAGCCCGCTAGAGCGAGGAGCAAACTTTCTATTCGAGCCGCAGCCCGGCTGAGACTGCCAGAAGGCAAAGGGCGCAGCGGGCGGTTGATGCGGTCAACGTCAATATCCATCAAGTCGTTGAAGGCATTGCCAGCACCGTTTATCAACGCGGCGGAAAAGGCGGCGAGCACAATGGCAGACCAAGCCGGGGACTGACCTGCGGTCAAAGCGCCAATGCCGACCGAAAGGGCGGCGATTAAGCCGTTGAGTGGCCGAGGTAGAAGGAAAAACGCGCTGAGTTGCGACAAGGGTTTCCGTTTGTGAGCAAATAAAGGTTCATATAAAAGCAAAGTAAAAAGGTTGCCGCCAAGACGCTTCCTTCAGCCAACGCGCACAGATCAATTTGCTCTTGACAGGTTCTACCGCGCAAAGTAGGTTCCCTAACGTTTTGTTTCTCAAAGAGTAAGCTAGCCATGAACACAGTCAAAGAGGCGTTGTATGCCTCTCTTTTTTTTGTTAGCGCGGCCTTGGCCAATCCACTCTTGGTCGGCGTGTCTTGGAAGGCCCCTAGCGAACTAACCGCGATTGCCGCGCTCAGCGAGCAGGTGCGCTACGTAGCGCGGGGTATCGCTTTTGTCGAGGCCGACGAAAGCGCAGCCGAAGAATTCACCAAGCGGGGGTTTGCCATCCTCTGCCTCGACAAGCCGCGAATGGGCGACCGCTATTTTATCGCCGATCACCTCGCTCATCCCCTGCCCCAAGGCATTGAACTGGTCTTTGCTGGGGGAGGCGAATGGATGCTCTTGCGGGTGGGGCCGAACGCCCGCTTGCACGAAGGGCCTCACTTCCTCTGGCCGCTGCCCAACAACTACAGTCTAAGTGGGTGGCTAGATGCACCGAGGTACGCGCCCAAGCTCCTACAAACAGCATCGCCAGCGGTAACCACCCTCATCGAGAGCGTTGCAGCCGTCCGCTTGCAAACCCACGTCGAAGCCCTCGCCCTAAAAGAGCCGACGTTGGGCAGCGTCCCCGGCAACATTCGCAGCCGCTTTGCCGTGCATCCAGAGATGCTTGAGTCAACCGAATACATCCGCTCGCAATTGGCCGCGGCCCTCGGCGACAGAGCAGTCGAATTGCACTCCTTCCCCATTGACTCGCGGCGCGTCACTTCCCACACCTCGCGGCGAGGTAACTTAGGACATGCTCCAAGCGACACCACCGCATACAATGTCATCGGCACACTCGCCGGCACCGACCCGGAGGCCGGGTACTACATCGTCTGCGCTCACTACGACGCCACAGGTGCGCGCTCGGCTGGAGGTTGGGATTGGCAACGCGACCCCGCACCTGGCGCCGACGACAATGCCAGCGGCGTGGCCTTGGTTCTGGAAAGCGCGAGGCTGCTAGCCGGGCAGCGTTTTCCCTGGTCCATTCTATTTATTGCTTGGTCAGGCGAAGAACTGGGACTGCTGGGCAGCCAAGCGTACGTCACTTTAGCCGCGGACCGCGACGACCCAATCCTCGGCGTCCTCAACTTCGACATGATCGGCTTCAACGACTTGCAACATCGCCTAGAGTTGGTGACGAATCGAGGGTCGCGCTGGTTGGTCGAGCACATGGCGTCCGTCGCCGAGCGCTACGAGATCGAACTCAACATCGACTTGCTCGAAGACGGCGGGGCGCGTCTCAGCGATCACGCGCCGTTTTGGGCGCGAGGCTACGACGCGATCCTCGGCATTGAAAATTACCTGCCCACCGACTCGACGACGTACGGAGTCCGCGAGGGCCGCTACCGCATCAACTCGCACTACCACTCGGTCGTTGATTTGCCCGACAGCATCAACTGGGAGCTCGTGCGCCGCACCACTCAGCTAGCCGTGGCGACATTGGCCGAGTACGGGTTGGGAGAAGGCACGCCAAACTTGGCGGTCTTCACCGGCGACTTGCGCGGCACCCGCGACGACGATCTCCGCGTCCGCGTCAGCAACATCGGGCTGGGCGCGGTCGCCAGCAGTTTCTCAGTGCAGGTTTCGCAATGCGCGTTGGACTCCAGCCGATGCGAGGTCATACACCGGGAACAGGCCCCAGAGGGGTTGACCCCGGGTGCGAGCGCGGAATTACGCATTCCTTGGCAGCGATTTGGCGAGATGGTCTTTCTGGTTGAAGTCGATACAGAAAGGCAAATCAACGAGGTCAGCGAGACTGACAACCGCGTCTTCCAGCACCTGCGTCTAGTGCCGCAATCGAAGATCTCGGTCTTTCCCAACCCCTTGCGCATCGGCAACGGCAGCGTACTCCGCTTCAGCGGCGTACCGCTCAAATCCTCGGTACAGATCTTTGGCCCGGCCGGCGATTTAGTGTGGGAAGCAATTGAAGACGACGACGCGCAGCGGCGTTTGGGAGCCGTGGCCAACGAAGTGTTATGGTACGGGGTCAACCACACCAATATACCGGTCGGCAACGGCGTCTATATCTACACAATCCACGCTCCCGAAGGCACGCTACTCGCAAGAGATAAAATCGCGGTTGTGTATTAAAACACACTTTTGGGCTAAAACTGAAAAGGAACTTGTGATTCGCGCAATTTTGTGGGATAACGACGGCGTGCTGGTGGATACCGAGAGGCTGTACTTTCAGGCCGGACGGGAAGTCATGGCAACACAGGGCGTCGAACTGACGCAGGAGGATTTTGTCGAACAGTCGTTGCAAAAGGGGCGAAGTGTATTTGACCTATTGCCCGACCAAGATGCTGAGTTAATTGATCAATTGCGCTTGCAGCGCAATGCGCGCTACAGTGCATTGTTGCGGGCACAGGTGCGGGTTTTGGCCGAGGTGGTGGAGACGCTCAGGGCATTACACGGGCGCTTTCTCATGGGAGTGGTGACCGGATCGCGGAAAGATCACTTTGACATCATCCACTCCCAAGCGAATCTGCTCCAGTTTTTCGAATTTGTCGTCACGCGGGAAGATTACAAAGAAGCAAAGCCACATCCCGATGCGTATTTGACGGCCATGCGGCTGCACGGGTTAGCCCCTGAGACCTGTGTCGTCGTGGAGGATTCTGAGCGGGGATGTGCCGCCGCAGCAAAGGCTGGATTGCGCGTGTTGGTCGTGCCGAATGTGCTGTCGCAACACGGCGACTTTTCGCCTGCGTACAAAATACTAGCATCAGTGCGCGAGGTGGTCGACGAAGTCGAGAAGTTGCGCTAACGATTTTTTGCCCGGCCATAGGCTCTTCCCAACGGACAATCCGCACACCGCTCCTCCGTCCCACAAAGCTCCAACGCACACGTCAGCAGGGCATCCACGTGCCGCTTCCATTCGGCGGGATAGCGCAACGTCCCTTCCAAGCGGAAGCCGCTGACCAAAGAACGCAGCAGGGCAAAGCGCGTCTCGCGGTCGGCAATTTTGGCGCGCACTCGCTGGCGCACCTCGGCCAAGCCGTCGAGGTACGCAGCAAACTCCCCGGCGAAAATTTCTTCAAGGTCTTGTCGCAAGCGGCTAGATAGTGCAGGGCTGGCGTTGGACGTGGAGATGCTTAGCCGCAAGTGGCCCGGATGCACCAAGGCCACCATGCCCATGTTGGAATAGGTTGGGTTGTCGTAGGAGTTGATCAGGGCCCTGCGCACCGTGGCAAGTTCGTACACCCACGCCGTCAACGCACGGTCGCGCACGGTGTTCAGCACCAAGAAGACGTCGTCGAGGTCGGATTCCGCAAAGCAACGCGGGCGGTGAGTAAGGCGGCCAGCCGCAGCCCATTCGACGAGCGCGGGCGTCGCGCTTGGGCTTACCACTGTCAATTGCGCACCTGCGGCTAGCAAGCGACCGGCCTTGCTCTCGGCTTCGCGGCCTCCGCCGATGACCAAGCAGGGCTGCTCCATCACGTCGAGCCCCACCTGGAAATAGGGATTGAGCAACTCGCTCACGCGCCTGAATCGCCGCTTAGGGCCGCGTAGCCTTTGTCGTCGTTAGCACCGAATTCGACTGGAAAGCCGAGCCCCTGCCAACCGAGCTCGGTGCGCGACCCGCCAAAACCAGCGGTGACATTGGCCACATCCGCAAAACCAGCAGCGACGAGTGCCTCACAAGCGCGTATGGAGCGCGCACCCGACTGACAGCCGACGAGCAGCTTGGCATCCGCGGCAAAGTTGGCTTGAACCACCCGGACGAAATCGAGGTTGGGAACCATGCCCGCGGCGTGGCGTTGCATGATGGGGATGTTGAACGCGCCAGCCGGATGGCCGCCCTCGTATTCGGGGATGGAGCGGACGTCGATATACACCGCGCCCGCGTCGCCTTCAAGCAGTTCCTTCGCCTCAGTGGGACTGACGTTTTGATAGCTCACGACCTCTCATCTCCATTTGACAATGTTCATTTTGCAAGGTTGAATAACTGTTAAGTTAATGCACTCCTTTCGCCATTTACAAGCCCACAAAACCGGAGAAAGACGATTTGAACGCACGGCACAGGGCAGGCGTACTATTGTTAGCGGCAACTTTGGGGGCTTGCAGTGTGCAAGTGGGCGGGCAAGACGAGGGCGACCACCCAGACGACTCAGCAGCCCAAGCCGACAGTACGGCCGCCGATAGCCTCTCCAAACCCATAGAATCCATACCCGTCGAAGTCGCCCTCGCACACACGGGCGAGATTTCCGCCCATCTGCTGTTCAACTCGACCATCGAAACCGAGGCGGCCGTCGAGATTTATCCCCAAATCAGCGGCCTCGTCAAACAGCTCAGAGTTGAAGAAGGCGACCGCGTCGAAGTGGGCGACACTCTCCTCAGCATCGAGGACAAGCAGTTGCGCATCGCCGTTGAGGAAGCTCAAGCCAACTATCACTATCAGCAAACCGCCTTTAAGCGCACCGAGGCCATGTTTGAGCGCAACCTCATCAGCGACCAAGAGTTTGAAACCAACAAATACAACTTTGAACAAGCCCGCCTCCGCTTAGAACGCGCCCGCCTAGAGCTGGAATACGCAGAAGTCGTCGCGCCGTTTTCCGGCGTGATCACCGAGCGCTACGTGCAGGTCGGCGCTCGGGTGGGGCCGAGTAGCAAGCTCTACGACCTCATCAAGCTCGACGACCTGATCGCCCGCGTCTTCGCGCCCGGCCAATACCTCACGACCATCGGCAACGGTCAGCAGGCCCTTATCACCTCGGAATTTTTGCCCGACAAGAAGTTCCACGGCTGGGTCAAGCGCATCAGCCCCATAGTCGATCCGAGAAGCGGCACCTTCAAGGTCACGGTGGGTTTGCGCGACCGCTGGGAGTACCTGCGACCCGGCCTCTTCGTCAACGTGCGCATCGTCACCGACACGCACCCCGACGCCGTGTTGATACCCAAGCAGGCGATTGTATACGACGGCGGCGATCGGTTCGTGTTCGCCGTCAAGGATACCATGGCCGCGCGGATCAAGTTGCAGCCCGGGTTCGAGGATACCGACTTTATCGAATCGCTCGCCGGCATCGACTCCGGCACCCCAATCATCGTCGTCGGGCAAAACGGCCTCAAAGACAGCACGCGGGTGCGCGTAGTCAACTCAGCCGACGACGCGGGCCAAGGCTAGGCCCGTGCAGCAGCCCGTTAGCACATCTCGCTTTGCTATTGCAACCCGGCGGCCCGTCGCCATTCTCATGGTGGTTCTGGCCGTCTGCGTTTTTGGCTGGGTCTCCTATCAGCGGCTCTCGCTGAACCTAATGCCCGACATTTCCTACCCGACCCTGACGGTGCGCACCGAATATCCCGGCACAGCACCGGAGGAAGTCGAAAACCTGCTCTCCCGCCCTTTGGAGCAGGAACTAGGCATTGTGCCTCACCTCGTCAACATCAGTTCCATCTCCAAGGCCGGGCAGTCGGACATCATCCTCGAATTCGAATGGGACACCGACATGAACGCGATGTCCCAAGAAATCCGCGAGAAAGCCGACCGCGTCTGGCTGCCGCAAGACGCCGAGAAACCCCTCCTACTGCGCTACGACCCCTCGCTAGACCCAATCATCCGCATCGGCCTACACGGCCCGCAGGATCTCTACGCCCTGCGCTACCTCGCCGAACACGACATCAAGCGCGAGTTGGAGGCCCTAGTCGGGGTGGCGGCGGTCAAAATCAAGGGTGGCTTAGAAGAAGAGATCCACGTCGCGCTCAACGAGCGCCAGATCGCAGTGATGGGCTTGGACATCAACCAGATAAACAACCGCCTAGCGCAAAACAACGTCAATTTGCCCGGCGGCAACTTGCGCGAAGGCCAAGTCGAGTACCTAATCCGCACACTCAACGAGTTCGCCAATGTCGAGGAGATCGCCGAGTTGATCGTGGCGCGGCAGGGCAATGCCGATGTGTATCTGCGCGACATTGCCGAGGTTTTTCGCTCGCACAAGGACCGCGAGATCATCACCCGGGTCAATGGCCGCGAGAGCATCGAGATCGAGGTCTATAAAGAAGCCGACGCCAATATCGTCGCCGTCGCCGAAAGGGTCCGCAACGCGCTCTTTGGCTTGCCACAGCAACGCGCGTACGTGGAGCAGAAGACCCGCGAGGAGCAACAAAGAAAAGAGCAACAGGAGGCGCAAACAAAGCAAGAAACTGAAGGAGCCGATACAAAAAAGAACGGGGAAGAGCAACAAAAAGAGTTGCAGCAGAAAAAGCAGGCCGAAGCCCGCAAGGCGATGGAGCATTTGCGGATGACCGACTTCATCGGCCACCGCCTGCCCCCAAGAGCCAAGCTGGAGCTTTTGTCCGACCAGTCGGGTTTTATCGAGAATTCGATCAGAGAAGTCCAAGTCAATGCGCTCATCGGCGGAGCGATGGCCGTGCTCGTGCTCTTTGTATTCTTGCGCAACGTGGTCCACACGCTAATCGTCGGCCTGACGATTCCGGTGTCGATCATGGCGACCTTTGCACCGATGTACATGTTCGACGTGTCGCTCAACATCATGTCGCTCGGCGGGTTGGCCCTAGGGATCGGGATGCTGGTCGACAACTCGATCGTGGTGCTGGAGAGCATCTTTCGCTGTCGGGAGGAGGGCGACGACCTAGTCGAGGCCACCGTCCGCGGCACCCGCGAGGTCGGCACCGCCGTGTTGGCCTCGACCCTGACGACGATCACTGTGTTTTTTCCCATCGTCTTCGTCGAGGGTGTAGCGGGGCAGATCTTCGGCGACATGGCACTGACGGTCGTATTCTCGCTGTTGGCCTCGTTGGGAGTGGCACTGTTTTTCATTCCCATGCTGGCCTCGCGCCAAATCGACCGCCAAGGCGGACTGGCCGAGCAGATCGGTCGCAGCGACTTTCTGCGCCTCCAAGCCCTAAGCCGAGTCCGCGCAGTATTCAGCGAACCGGGGAGCCGGTGGCGCAAAGCGGCGCAGGTGGCCCTCGCGCTACCCTACTTAGTCGGCGAGGTGCTGTTGCGGATCGGATTGGCCGCAGCGACCCTCGGGGTGGCGGTGCTCAAAGCCATCTTCCTTCTCGTCGCCGAGCTGTTGTTGTGGTGGCTGATCAAACCTGTCGAATACTTCTGGCTCAAACGCGAGCAAACTTTTCAGCACTGGCTCGGAGCTTGGGCCGCAGAAAGCCGCATCGGCCAGTGGACCTTCTTCGAGCGCGTCTGGCCGGGGATCTTGGGCTTTGAGTCGCCGCGCATCCTCGGCCACACCGCGCAGCGCTACTGGCACTGGGCGACCCAGTCCGAGCACTTCGCGTGGAAGATACTCAAAATGGGGTCGCTACCACTGGCGATGGTCTATCTGGCGGCCGTGCGCTTCATCTTTGGCACGGTGCTCAGGCTGGTGGGCATCGTCCTGCACGTGGCACTAATGTTCCTCGGGCTGGTGCTGGTGTTGATGCTGGTGCTGCTGGGCATGGTGCTGCTGCCGGTCTTTTTGCCGCTACTCTTTGCGTTTGAACGCGGCTTCGGGCTAGTGCAGCAGACCTATCCGGCCCTGTTGGGCTGGGCGCTCAGGCGGCGCTTGCTTATTGTCGGCGGTGCCTTAGCCGCCCTGCTGGTCTGCTGGTACAAGCTCCTGCCCGATTTGGGCACCGAACTAATCCCCCAAGTCCACCAAGCTGAATTCAACCTCGACCTCAGACTGCCGGTGGGGACGCCGCTCGAAGAGACCGCCGAGATCGTCCGCCAAATCGAAGAGCTGGCCGGCAAACAGCCCCATGTCGCACGGGTGGCGACGACCGTGGGCACCGATCGGTCGGCGAGTTCCTCGGCCGAAGAGGGAGAACACACCGCCCAAGTAACGGTCCGCATGGCAGAAGGGTCCAGCGCCGCGCAAGAAGCCGCGTTGATCCAGCATCTGCGCACCGAAGTCAGCGACATTCCCGCCATCGAAGTCGAGGTCTCACACCCGGCGCTATTTAGCTTCAAGACGCCCATCGAGGTCGAGATTCACGGCTACAATCTGCGCCAGTTGCGCCAGTTGAGTTTAGAGGCCGAGTCGCGGATGGCTGGCTTGCCCGGGCTGGTCGACGTCAAATCCTCGCTACAGGCGGGCAACCCCGAGCTACAGATTAGCTACAAACGCGACCAACTCGCGGCCTACGGCCTGTCGCTGGGCAACGTCGCCGAATTGGTGCGCCACAAGGTGCAGGGCAAGGTCGCCACCGACTTCCGCCAAGACGAGCGCCAGATCGACGTACTGGTGCGGCTGCGCGAGGAGGATCGCCTCGGACGCGACGAGTTGCAGCGGCTGGTGATCAATCCCAATGCGGATGTCCCGATTCCGCTTTCCTCGGTGGCCGATATCCGGGTCGACGAGGGGCCGAGCGAAATCCGCCGCATTGACCAGCAACGCGCCGCCTTGATCACGGCCAACATCCAAGGCATCGATCTGGGCACGGCCTCGGGCCTGATCCACGACGAATTGGGGAAGATGGACTTCCCGATGGGCTTCGACTTTATGATCAGCGGCCAAAACGAAGAAATGGAGACCTCGTTGCAGAGCCTCTACTTCGCCTTAGTGCTGGCGATCTTCCTCGTCTATGTGGTGATGGCCAGCCAATTCGAGTCGCTGGTGCATCCCTTCGTCATTATGTTCACGGTGCCCCTCGCGTTGATCGGCGTGGTGGTGGCGCTCTATCTGGCACAGGTGGCGCTCAGCGTGGTGGTCTTTATCGGCCTGATTATGCTGGCCGGTATCGTCGTCAACAACGCCATCGTGCTCATTGACTACATCAACACCTTGCGCCGCACCGGGATGGAAAAAACCGCGGCCATCATTCAAGCCGGTGCCGTGCGATTGCGCCCGATCGCCATGACCACGGCGACGACGGTCTTGGGGCTGTTGCCGATGGCCCTGGGGCTAGGCGAGGGGGCCGAGATCCGCACGCCCATGGCCCTGACCGTGATTGCCGGTCTCGTCTCTGCCACCTTCCTCACCCTCGTAGTGATCCCGACAGTGTATTCACTGGTTGATCGCCGGGCTTAGGCGGACGGATGAAAAAGCCAACCCAATATCCCCTGCCGCGCTTTTCGGTCAACCGGCCGGTGACGGTGGTCATGTCGCTGGTCGCGCTGCTGGTGGTGGGCTACATCGCCTATACGCGGATCCCGCTGACGCTTTTTCCCGAAGGCTTTGACTATCCTCGGCTCTTCGCCTGGGCTCACTATCCCAACGCCGGAGCGGTCGAAGTCGAGCAGAAGGTAGTGCGCCACCTAGAGGAGGCCGTCGCCCAAGTCAGTCGCGTCAAGCGAATCCGCTCCAACGCCTACAACAGCGGCGGCAATGTCCAAGTCGAGTTCCAGAAGGGCACTGACCTGCAATTGGCCTTCGCCGAGATGAAGGACCGGCTCGACCGGGCGATGCCCGAACTGCCCGACGAGATCGAACAACTGTGGGTGCGGCGCTGGGACGAAAACGACATCCCGATCATGGAAGGAGCCATCATCTTAGAGGGCTTAGAGGGCCGATCCGTCGATCCGCGCAAACTCATCGACACCTATATGGAGCCAGCGTTGCGCCGCGTCGATGGGGTCGGCAACATCGAAATCTGGGGATCGGAAAGCAAACAGGTGATGGTCGAATTGGACAAGGGCAAGGTGCGCGGCCATGGGATCAATATCTTTAACGCGCTCACCAGCCTGCGCGCCCAAAATCTCACCGTGCCCGGGGGCTGGGTGATCGAGGGCGGCAAGAAGATCTACGTGCGTTCAGTGGGTCGCTTCCAAAACGTCGAAGAGGTCGCCAATACCGTAGTCGATCCCGAGCACCAGCTACGGCTGAGCGACATCGCCGAGGTTTCCTATAAGCAGCCGGAGCAAGACTGGGTCAACCGCATTGATCGCAAGGAATCGCTGGGCTTTGGCGTCACCAAGGCGTCAGGTGCCAATGTCGTCGAGGTTTCCAATGGCGTGAAGGAGACACTCGAAGAACTGAAGGATCATCCCAAGCTCGAAGGCTTGGATTTCAAGCTGTTCTGGAACCAAGGCGACCAAGTGATCAACTCGGTCGACAATCTCAAAACTTCTGGCCTCTGGGGTGGGCTGTTTGCAGCCATCGTGCTCTTTTTCTTTTTGCGCGCAGTACGCATCACCCTGATCATCACCTTGGCGATCCCGCTGTCAATTCTGACGACGATTACCACCCTGTACTTTATCGGCTGGTCGCTGAATGTGGCGACGATGATGGGCCTGATGCTGAGCCTAGGTTTGGTGGTTGACAACGCCATCGTCATTGTCGAAAACATCTACCGCAAGCACCAAGAAGGAATCGCCCCGCGCACGGCCTCAATCGAGGGAGCTGGCGAGGTCGGGCTGGCGGTGACCATGGCGACCCTGACAACGGTGGTGGTCTTTTTGCCCCTGATCCTGATGAGCGACGAGGAGATGTTTTCGTTCTGGATGCTCAGAATCGGCCTGCCAGTCATCGTAGGGCTGGTGGCCTCGCTGCTCATCGCCCTGATCTTCATTCCCCTCGCCGCGCTCAAGCTCTCGACGCAAAAAGAGCAGGGCGAGTCGAGGATGATCCTCTGGGCCCGCAAGCACTACGTGCGCTCGCTGGGCTGGGTACTGAACAATCGCCTCGACGCCGGCATCGTCGCCTTCGTCCTTTTTGCCAGCATTCAGATCCCGATGAGTGGCATGGAGCGCACCGACAGTCAGGAGCGCAACGAGGTGCGGATGGACTTGGCCTTTGAAATGCCTTCGGGCCAGTCGCTGGACCAGGCCGAGAAGTTTATGACCGCCGTCGAGGACACAGTGATGGCCCACAAGGCGGAGTACAACGTCGAAATGCTGCGCACCTATTTCCGCCGTGGCTGGGGCCGGGTAACGCTGTTTTTCGTCGAGGCCGAGGACGTGGAGTGGTATGAGGTGGCTTGGGACAATTTGAACATCGCGCTGGGCCTGAAGGAACAGGCTTACCTCTCCTACAAAGAAGTCGAAAAGGATATTCGCGAGCGGCTCTACTTGCCGCCGGGCATTACCTTGCGGGTCAACTGGGAAAACTCCGAGCAGGATGCCCGAGTCAATGTCAGCCTGTATGGCGAGGACACCAAGGTGCTGGTCGGGCTGGCCGCCGAGGTTGAGCGGCGGCTAGAGAGCATTCCCGGCCTGCTGTCGGTCAACACCGACATGGACCGCGGCGGCACCGAGTTACAAGTGCGCCTCGATCGCGACCAAATTCAGCGCTTCGGCGTGGACCCCCAGCAGGTTTCAGGATCCATCGCTTACGCACTACGCGGCACAGATATTAACAAGTTCCACACCGACGATGGCCGCGAAGTCGATATCCGCGTCCGGCTAGCCAACTACGACAGCCAGAGCTTAGACGATCTGCGCACCCAAAACTTCCCCACTGACGATGGCCGCGAAGTGTCCCTCGAAGCACTGGCGGACATCTATGTCGAACGCACGTTGGGCAACATTCGGCGCGAGAACCGCCAGACCATGCTCAATGTCAGTGCCCGCGCCGCCAAAGACCGGGCACAACATCTTTTCGCCCAAGTCGATCAGGTGATGCAGGGCTTTGAGATGCCGCGCGGCTACCGCTGGGACAAGGGCTCGCGCTTCGTCGAGCTAGCCGAGCAAGACCAGTCGCAGAAATTTGCCCTGATCATGTCCGTGACCTTCGTCTTTTTGCTGATGGGAGTGCTCTTTGAGTCGTTCGTGCTGCCGCTGTCGGTGATCGTTTCCATTCCATTCTCCTTCCTCGGCGTTTACTGGGTTCTATATGTGACCGACACGCCATTTGAAATCATGTCGATGATCGGCTCGGTGATCCTGATCGGCGTGGTCGTGAACAACGCCATCGTGCTGATCGACTTGGCCAACCGGCTCCGGGCCGAAGGTAAGTCGCGCTACGACGCACTGGTGGCGGCCGGCCGCCACCGCTTTCGGCCCATCCTGATGACGACCTTCACCACTGCTTTCGGGCTGATTCCAATGGCCGTAGGCAATTCCAAGATGGTGGGCTTGGAGTACGCACCGCTGGGCCGGACGATGATCGGCGGCCTGCTCGCTTCCATGGTGCTGACGCTTTTATTAGTGCCGATGTTTTACACCTTTTTTGACGATTTCCGCACGGCGATGCAGCGGATTATGACGTCGGCGTTTGGGCGCACAGCACGAGGCCCAGCAGATTGACGCTATTGGGGCCGCCGCGTATATTGTGAAACTCGAACACAGCAGGACAATTTCAGAGTTATGGAGATGTTTTAATGGCTGAAAAAGAAGAACCTCTGCTCAAGGCCCTCCAAGAAAAAAACCTCGAGGAGAGTTTGTACAAAGCGCGCAAAATATTTCTTTGGTCCGACGTCAACGACGAGTCGGCCAAGGCCGTGGTCACTCGTCTGCTCTCGCTAGATGTCGAGGATCCAACCGAGGAAATCGTCCTCTATATCAACAGTCCCGGCGGCTCAGTTCACGACGGCATGGCTATCTACGACGCCATGTTGGCAATTCAGGCACCTGTTTCCACGGTGTGCATGGGCATGGCCATGAGCATGGGCTCGTTTCTGCTGGCGGCTGGCGAGCCGGGGCGTCGCTTCGCCTGGCCCCATGCCCGGATTATGATCCATCAGCCGAGCATCCTCCACACCGTCACGGGCACGGCCATTGACCTCGACATCCGCGCCAAGGAGACGATCCGCCTGCGCGAAGAGCTAAACGCGCTTTACGCCAAGCACACCGGCCAACCGGTCGAAAAGATCTCCAAAGACACGGACCGCGACTTTTTTATGTCGGCCGAGGAAGCCAAGGAATACGGCCTGCTCGACGACATCATCACTACCACGGCACCCTCGCCCAACGGGTACAGCAAAAAGTAGTGCCGTCCCTTCGCGTCTTGCTCATTGCGCCGGTCCCAAACGGGGCCGGCTTTTTTATTGGCAATTCGGACAATAAAAGGTGTTGCGGCCTCCCAAGTAGAAACTCTCAATGGGCGCGTCGCAGACGCGGCAGTCCTCGCCTTGGCGGCCGTACACGTGGAGCCGCTGCTGAAAGCGCCCGCCCGCACCCGACCCCTGATAGTCGCTGATGGTCGTGCCGCCTTGGTCAATGGCGACGCGCAGCACTTTTTTGATCTCCTTGGCGAGTAGGGCCAAGTGCGGCGGCTCAATGGCCTCAGCCGGGGTCGCCGGATGGATGTGCGCCCGGAACAGGGCCTCGCTGGCGTAGATATTGCCCACGCCTACTACCGTGCGATTGTCCATAATGAGGTTCTTGATCGGACTTTTGCGCCGCTGGCATTGGGCTTGCAAATAGCGGGCGTTAAAGGCGCGGGAGAGCGGCTCGGGGCCGAGGTTTTGCAAGTACCGGCACGTGTGCTCCTCGCCCTCGTCGAGCACGAGCACCAGCCCAAAGCGCCGCGGATCGTTAAACGTTGCGGCCCCCCCGTCGGCAAACTCAAAGCCCACGTGATCGTGCTTGGTGCCCCACGGCCGCAGGAGCAGATTGCCGCTCATGCCGAGATGGACCAAGAGCGTCCGGCCCAATTGCAGGTCGAGGAGGAGGAATTTTGCGCGCCGCCGCGCCGCCGCAAAGCAGTCTCCGACCAAGGCGCGCAGCGCGGTCCTCGGCAACGGCTCGCGCAGGCGCTTTGGGCTGACGCGGACGCGGGTAATGGGCCGACCTAGCAGGTGGCACTCCATCGCGCTGCGGACGGTTTCGACTTCGGGCAGTTCGGGCATGGGCAGAGTATAGAAGCCGCTCGTAGAAGCGTCAAACATTGCCGCCCCTTCTAGGGTTGGTATATTGAAAACCCTCACCTTAAAACCTAGGAGCTATTTCTCATGGATCTAACCAGACAACCACCCCGCCGACCCTCCAACGCCGGCGTCGCCGGCATCGTCGGGTTGGCGCGCATGATCGACAAAGCGCGCGGCCACAATGCCGAGACCATCGGCGAGTTCAAGTACGGCGACGACTCTGGCCTCGACGTCGAAGTGCTCGAATTCATCAATATGAACGCCGCCGAGTTCGCCGAGGCCGTCGCCGAACTAGACGACGAGGCCTTAGGCATTATGGCACTGGAAAGAGCGCAGAAAGGCCCAACGGAGATCGATGCCTTCAATGAGGAGCATCTCACCCGCGAGCCGCAGGACGAGCTACACGAGCGGCTGCTGGCCGAGCGGATCGCCCAGTACGCCCCAGATCGCACGGACATCAAAACGGTCTTTGCCTCCATCGAATTGGACGACTGGGGTGCCTTTCGGGATTTGGACCTGACCGCCCAACCGCCGCGCAGCCCCTATCTCCGCAGCGTCTCCAGCGTGGCCGGCGCAGCGCGCATGGCCGACAAGGCGCGGGCAGCTACCTGCGGCAAATTAGGCGAGTACCGCTTTGGTGCCGACTCCAGCCAAGACGCGGCCATTTTGGAATTCTTGGGCATTGAAGAGGACGCCTTTCGCCAAGCTGCCTACGAAAACCCCAACGACGACGAGCTAAGCGAGTGGATCGCCGAACGCGGCCAGAAGTCGGCCGCGGAAAAAAGCGTCTTCAGCGTCTGCCGCACGAACGTCGGCCGCTACCCGGCCCACCCGCTCCATCATTCATATCACCCGGATATATTCGACGCCAGCGGCAACTACGACCCGATGCGCGAACGGCTCGCCGCGCGCCGCGC
Organism: Candidatus Latescibacterota bacterium; assembly: GCA_965116045.1. GTDB lineage: Bacteria > Latescibacterota > UBA2968 > UBA8231 > UBA8231. The sequence goes on from OZ220478.1 coordinate 2,552,508, forward strand.
CGAAATCGCGCCCGAGCGCACAGATGTCCAGAGCTTCTTCGACCTGCAAGACCTCGACGACGAATTGAGTTTTGGGCTGACGGACTTGCGCCGCCACCCGCCGCGCAGTCCGTTTGATCTGAGCGTCGGCGGCCTCGCCTGCTTGGCGCGGATGATCGACAAATTCCGCGCGGCGCACTGCAATTGCCTAGGCGAGTACTGGTGCGGCGAGGATTCGGGTTTTGACCGCGCCGTTCTGGATTTTCTTGGCCTCAATCAAGAAGCCTTTGCCAAAGCGATCGCGGCCAACGGAACCGACGAGGCAATGATGACATGGCTAGGCGAGCGGCTCAACAAGAGCGTGGAAGACAAGGCAGAGTTTAACCAACGGCTCCTGACCGCCAGCCCGCGCAACGACCGGCAGCAGGACTTTTTGCGCAATGCCGTATCCCGGCTCGACGCGTCGCGCACCGACATTGAGAGCTTTGCGGCCCTGACCCTGCTCGACGACAAGGTCTCCTTCGCCAGGCTCAAGGCCGGCGTCTGATGTCCCGCCCGCTCATTGGCATCACCAGCAGCCTAAACGCCAACGGCCAGCAAATCCTCGACCACCACTACGTGGACGCGGTTGCGCAGGCGGGTGGTGCTCCATTCGCGCTGCCGATGACCACCGAATGCGCTGCACTGCAAGCAGTACTCGAGCGCATCGACGGCCTGTTGATCACCGGCGGCCCGGGCATTGAGCGCGGCCTGATCGGCACTCTGCCCAGCGACCTACCGCCAGTGGCAACCAAGCGCGACCAAGCCGACCGCTGGAGCTTTGCGGCCGCGCAAGAGCGCCAGTTGCCGGTTTTGGGCATCTGCTACGGAATGCAGTTTATCAGCGCCGAGTTGGGCGGCACGATTTGGGCGGACGTGGAAGCCCAACTCGGCGTTGAGCCGCATTCGCCGCAACGGGCTAAAGCCGAGCGCATTGAACACGATCTCCAAGTAGAGCCGGGCACGATGCTGGCCGCGCTGAGTCGTGCCGGCCCTTCGCGAGTCAACTCTTACCACCTACAGGCCATCGACCAACCCGGCGCGGGCTTGGACATCAGCGGGCGCAGTGGCGATGGCGTCGTGGAGGCGGTTGAGAGCGCGGATGGTCGCTTAATCGGCGTGCAGTTTCACCCGGAGCGAATGCCCGGAACGATTTGGTCGAAGCTATTTGAGCACTTGGTGACGCCGGCGATGGGGTAGGCGGGTTGACCGATGCAACAGAAGAATAAGCAGATTGTGCGACAACTGGACATCCTGCGGACGCTGGAGGCTAATCGTTTCGGCAAGAGCGCACGCGAACTAGCGGCCGAGTACAAAGTAGATAGGAGAACTATACAGCGCGATGTGGCGGTTCTGCGTGAGGTAGGGTTTTGGATAGAAGGACTGCCTAGCGATCAGACCATCTACTATCAACTACGGAAGCCCCACAAACTGCCGATGAACTTTTCGCCCATCGAAGTCGCGGCGATGATCTTTGCTGAGCGGACGGGCATGGGGTTGGTGGGGACGCCGTTCAGCGAGTACTTGCAATCGGCGATTAGCAGGCTGACCCAAGCTATGCCCCAGGAGATGAAGGAGTTCCTAGAACGAGCTACCGCCGCTGGTGCGCGGGCACAAGCCTTATGGAGACTCTCGCGAAGTGCTTGAAAATCTGCACGACGCCATACTCAAGCGCCGCGTGTGCTGGGTGAGCTACCACTCGCCATGGGCGGAGAGCGCACGTCAGTACACTATCGAACCGCTCCGCCTCTTGCCGCACCGGGGCGGTCTATACGTGATCTCGCGGATGCCCTACTACGACCAACTCATCACGCAGGCGGTGGACCGTTTTGAGTCGGTAGAAGTGACCGAGGAGGAGTTTGAGCCGCCGGATCACCTATCGGTTGACGAGCGATTGAGCAATGCCTTCGGCATTTCGTCCGAAGAGCCGATGGACGTGGTAGTTCGGTTCACCGAGGAGCAGGCTCCCTACATACGGGAGCGGACCTGGCATCCGAGCCAAGAGTTGGAAGAACTGGACGACGGTCGGGTGGTGCTACGGCTGCGGGCTGGGGGATTCTACGAGATCAAGAGTTGGGTGTTGAGCTTTGGGGCAGTGGCTGAAGTGCTGGAGCCAGAGGAATTGCGAGAGGCAGTGCGGGAGGAGATGCGGACGGCGCTGGGGTTGGATGGCGAAGGAGTTTGGTAGTATAATATCCTCGCAGGCGACGCAGAGGAAGTCGTGAATTTCACACAAAGGAGACCAAGATGAAAGCACTGACGGCTTGTGATAAGAAGTATCTGGTAGAGTACTGCCAAGAACCCAAGAATATTGAGTTGGCACTGGCAATCGGTCATATACAAGTACAACTACGGGAAGAAATTCTGTCTTCCTTTCGGGCGAAACTCGACCAGAGTGTTAAAGAGGAACTTAGTAAGTGGGACTTGGGCCGACAGTGGGAGACAGAAGAGCTTCCACCAATAGATCTGACATTAAAAAAGAATGAGAATAGAGAGTTGAGTGTGGAAGGGGTTCTCTACGTTATAACTACGAAAGACCCAAAGATCAAAATAGAGCTTAAACGTGAGGGAGGGGGTATATTCGTGGGAACGCCTAAAGAATACGAGGGTTGTCCACAGGCGGCGGATCTCTACGATTATTTCGAGAATACAGGTCTTATCCTAGGCAGTCCTGATTCTCGTTTTCGTTGGTGGGCGTGGGCCGATCCGAAAGCTAAAGAAAGGTACACACTCGACGACCTGTGCATATTGCACGGCGAGTCTAGGCGAAAGCATATCGCGTACTTTACAGACAAATTGGTGCTTTCTGCAAAGGCCATTTCAAAGGCACTGGAGGATTGAATATGATCGGCGAAACGAACCTCAAGCAAGAAATCCCACGATTCTTCGAGGGTGCTCGGCAAGGTCTCGCCATTTGGCGGCAAGCCTCAGCTATTCTTGACCTCCACATAGCTCGGCGGTTCAATTTTTTCCACACCACCAAGTTCGACGAAAACCGGATATCCGATGTGTTCGCGTTCCTCCTCCATCCCGACCAAGCTCACGGGCAAGGAGAATTATTCCTTAGAGAGTTCTTGGCCGACGTAAAAGGCCCGTCAGACACAAATACGGCATGGTGGCCCACTAGCGATTGCTCCCATGTTCGCGTAGAGCGGGAGGTTGAAACCAATGAGAAGCGCAAGATCGATATTGTGATTGCTTTCGACGGCGATCAGAAGGCCATCGCGATTGAGAACAAGTTTCGGGCCACTGATCAGGACCAACAGCTTAACGACTACGCGCAGTATCTCGAACGGGTGTACGGAGAATACTTCAAACTGATCTACCTTACACCGGACGGTACAGATCCTTCGAGCGACAGTATCACACCCGAAAAGCGCGGGAGGCTCGAAAAGGAAGGCAAGTTCGCCAAAGCATCAATCCGAAAGTGGGCCGGGGCCGATGGTTGGCTGAAGAGATCAGAAGATGCAGTGAAAGCCGAGCGAGTGCGCTGGTTCGTGTCCGATTTCCGCAAGGCACTAGCGCAGAAAGAGTGAACCCCGCAACGCGAATCTGTCTCTCCATCGTGGCGTCGCGTTACCGATCATCTGCGCTTTCCTGTATTTGAGATCCTCCGAGAAACGATAATCCCCGAAGTAGCACTTCTTGAGCGCCGTGCCGCCCTTGCAGACAAGCGTATCGCGGAGTTCGGGGACCTGACCGATACCAGTGAGAACCCACGACAGCAAGTAGTCCCGCTCAAGTATCTCCCATGGGATACCGCGCTGTTGACGCGCCTCCTGAAGACTCGTCCGAAGTGCCCTCATGCACCGATCCTTCCCGTCAGATTCTCCTAGACCATCCAGCGACTATTGTAACGGCCCTTTTTCGGTCCAGCAGGATCGAGTTTTCGATAGCCCTTGGTCGGAGGTGCGATCAGGCAGGCGACCTGGGAGGCATCAACCCCGTTCAATTCGAGAACCCACCCTAATTGGATTGTCGAGCACCACGAGCACCACGAGTTGCTCGCATTTGAGCGCAAGAGCAGAAAACTGGTCAAGGACCTATCGGAACTAGCGAGCAGACATCGCAGGCAAAAAATATCCGCACGGAAATGGGAACACCTGCGGAAGACCCTTAAAAACGAATACTCGGCGGCCTGCAAAGAATCACCGGAAGACAACACAGCACGGCTGTTCCGGCGGCTCCGGCGCGAGATGGACCTTGCGCCGGAGGATGTCGCGATACTGGAATTTGTACTGCGCAGTCGCACACAATCGATTATCGAGTCGCTGACTGACGATATTTTTGGGGCTTTCAGACCCCTACAAATTTTAGACGTCATACCCTATTTCCTTGGCGTACCGGCTGTCTCGTTCCACACCTATTTCGCCCTCGAAGCTCCGCCCGAAATCGGCAACCTCACCACCCTGACCCCAAGCGATTTCGCCGTAGTCCGCCGAAAAGCCGAAATCCTCGGCCACCTGCAAGACGCGAAGGCACTCGCCGAATTGCTGTGCGCCGAGTGCGAGGCCAAGCCGAACCACTCGCACAAGATGGGCTTTTGATCGTAGATTCTCATTCTTGCTAAAGGAAAGAACCGACGTGCCCATGAAGAACCGTTTGCGGCAATAGACCGCTTCCCGAAGATGTGCGTGAGTACCTTTATTTTTCTGTAATTTTGAAATAGCTAATTCAAATTATCATGTAATTTTGAATAGCTATTTCAAAATTACACGTTAGTTTTAAGTCCATGTACGAGCGAGCTTTGAACCTACCCGCGTCCGGCACCGAGACATTTTTCCTTTGGGGGCCGCGACAGGCGGGCAAAAGCACCCTGCTAAAACACCAGTACGCCGACGGCCTGTGGCTTGACCTCCTAAAGGCAGACGAGTTCAGACGATACGTCGCCAATCCAGAGTTTTTGCGTCAAGAAATCGAGGCCACAGGGTTTGATCTCAAGCGCCAGATCGTTATTGATGAGATTCAGAAGGTACCTGCATTGCTCGACGAGGTGCATTGGCTGATCGAAAACCGAGGGTTGAACTTCGCGCTGTGCGGCTCCAGTGCCCGCAAAGTGCGGCGCGGCGGAGCCAATCTGCTCGGCGGACGGGCCGTGTGCTACCAACTACACGGGCTGACGGCGCGGGAACTCGGTGCCGACTTTGATCTCACCCGCCTCCTCAACCACGGCTACCTACCCCGAATATACGCCAACGCCCGTCCCGCGCGGTTGCTCAACGCCTATGTCGCCGACTATCTCAAGGAGGAAGTCGCGGCCGAAGGGCTAGTCCGCAATTTACCTGCGTTTGCCGGATTTTTAGACATCGCCGCACTAGGCGATACCGAAATGGTCAACTTCTCCAATATCGCACGGGAGTGCGGCGTCACCAGTCACACGGCGCGGAGCTACTACGAGATTCTCGAAGACGCGCTGCTCGGGCGCTGGTTGCCCGCCTTCCGCCGGCGTCCCAAGCGAAGAGTGGTCGCCGCGCCGAAGTTCTACTTTGCGGATGTTGGCGTAGTCAACCAACTCGCCCGCCGGGGCCAACTGCTGTTGGGATCGGAGCTATACGGCAAGGCATTTGAAAACTGGGTGTTCCACGAATTGACCGCGTTTGCCGACTATCAAGCGTTCGATGGCAAACTGACTTATTGGCGTCTGGCCGGCGGCACCGAGGTCGATTTTATCTTGGGCGACATGCGGCTAGCAGTCGAGGCCAAGGCGAGCAATCACATCGTCAGCAACCACTTGAAAGGGCTGCGTAGCCTACTAAAAGATCATCCGAACGTCGCCCGACGAGTGGTCGCATGCCTCGAACCCCGTGCTCGGCGCACGGACGACGGCATCGACATCCTGCCCGCAGCCACCTTCGTCCAAAAGCTCTGGAACGGCAACCTCTTCTAAGCAAGCCGCTTCCACACATTCGCCACTTGCTGGCTCTCCACCTGCACGAGCCGCGCTTCTTCGAGCACATAACCACTGAGTTGGCCACCATAGATGCAGCCCGAGTCAAGGCCGAGAATATAGGGGCGACCATCGTGCTTTTTAACCACCAAGCCGCCGGGCGCGTCGTGGCCAAAGACGATCAGGGGATACTCCGGCTCGTAGAAATCGTGCCAGCGAGAGTTGGCGAGATCGTTGGAGGGTGGCCAAGTGCGGATCTTGAGGAATTCTTTGCGGCGGGTGCCTTGTAAGCCCTTTTTCGGGTGGATACCGGCGTGTACCAGCAAGAAAGCGTCTTCCGCAATGTAGAGCGGACACTGCCGAAGCCAAGCGAGGATTTCTTCGCGGGCGGGCTGAAGCTGAGCGAGGGTGTAGCGCTGGTCGGGGAACTTCACTTTGGGCTTGCGGCCCTTCTCCAAGACAGTTAGTTGCTTCAAGAGGCGAGCGTCGTGGTTGCCCAAAACCATTTCGGCGTTGGTATCTTGGATCAACTGCCATACGGCCAGTGGATCGGGGCCGCGGGCAAAGGCGTCGCCGGTCAGCAACAGGCGATCTTGGGCTTGATCGTAACGTATCTTGACGAGGAAGGCGGCAAACTCAGCGGCGCAGCCGTGTACGTCGCCGACGAAAATGGTACGCATTAGATTTTCCTAAATATTTGCATTGCGGAAGGGCAAACGCTATCATACTCACCACTTCAAGATAGGCCCTGATGGAAACTGAGACCATACCGACTGCTGCTCCAACATCTTGCCACGTGATGGCCAAACCCTCAGGCTCGGTCTGCAACATCGACTGCAAGTACTGCTTCTACCTCGAAAAGGAGAAGCTCTACCCAGACGCGCACAAAAACTGGCGCATGTCCGACGAGACGCTTGAACTATACGTCAAGCAGTACATTGAGGCCCAAGATGTGCCGCAGGTGGACTTCGCTTGGCAGGGCGGCGAGCCAACCCTGATGGGCGTGGACTTTTTCCGCCGCGCAGTCGAGCTACAGCAGCAATACGCCGACGGCAAGATCGTCACCAATGCCTTCCAGACCAACGGCATCCTCCTCAACGACGAGTGGGGCGAGTTCCTCGCCGAAAACAAATTCCTAATCGGGCTATCGATCGATGGGCCGCGCAAATACCACGATCACTACCGAGTTGACAAGGGCCAGAAGCCGACCTACGACCGCGTATACGCCGGTCTGCAAATGCTCAAAAAGCACGGGGTGGAATTCAACACCCTGACCGTACTGCAAAACCACAACGCCGATCATCCGCTCGAAATCTACCGCTTCCTGCGCGAAGAAGGCTCCGGGTTTATGCAGTTTATTCCCATCGTCGAGCGCATCGCGCACGAGCTCGACGAGGACGGGCTATCCTTAGTCGATCCCGAATACGAGGGCCGGGCCCCGGTCTCTAAATGGTCGGTAGGGGCAGGGCAGTACGGCAAGTTCCTCTGCGCGATTTTCGACGAATGGGTGTGCAACGACGTCGGCCAAGTCTTTGTGCAGCTTTTTGACGTAACGCTTGGCTCGTGGCTGGGCCAAGATGCGAGCCTGTGCATCTTCGCCGAAACCTGCGGCAAGGCACTGATCATTGAGCACAACGGCGACCTGTACTCCTGCGACCATTTCGTCTATTCGGATTATCGGCTAGGCAATGTCCACGACGAGAGCATCCGCGATATGGTCGCCAGCCCACAGCAAACCAAGTTCGGGCAGGACAAAAAGGACACGCTGCCCCAGTACTGCACCGAATGCGAGTATCGCTTCGCCTGCAACGGCGGCTGCCCCAAGCATCGCTTTACCAAAACCCCGCGTGGCGAAGACGGTCTCAACTACTTGTGCAAGGGGTACAAAATGTACTTCGGGCACGTCGATCCCTACATGCGCTTTATGGCCAACGAACTGCGACGCGGCCGCCCGGCTGTCGGCGTGATGGAATGGGCGAGGAAAAAGGACGCGGTCAAGGCCGCCCTGCACCAAAAATCCCCGGGCCGCAACGACCCGTGCGCCTGCGGCAGCGGCAAGAAGTACAAGCGCTGCTGTGGCCGAGCCGCGTAACCGAAAGGAAGCGATGATCGCTATCGAGCTAATTCCCGCCGACTGCAAGGCTGTCGTCACCATGGACGGCCAGCCTTTTACCGAATACCGCTACGGCCACTACGTGTGCCGCCCGTACTTCTATCCGGTGTTGACGCCTAGCGGCACCGGCCTCACCCGCGCCTATCCGATGGAAGATGTCGAAGGCGAAACGCAGGACCACTACCACCATCGCGGCATCTACACGGCTCACGGCCTCGTCAACGGCCACAACCTTTGGGACGAGGGCACCGGCCATGGAGCCATGCTGCAACGGGGCGAGCCGATCGTAGGCACAGCCGACGGCGCAGCGCAGATTGACGGAATCGTCGATTGGTTCGGGTCAGAGGGCCAGAAGCTGTTGGAGGAGCGGCGCACCATCGCCATCCGCGCCCAAGGTGCGTTGCGCATCCTAGACCAGCGCAGCGAATTCCGCGCCCGCTACGGCGACGTGACCTTCGGCGACACCAAAGAGGGCGGGCTGTTTGCGATCCGGGTGCCGACTTCCATGGATGCCAAGGGGGCGGGGCGGATCGAAAATTCCGCGGGCCAAGTCTTTGAAAACGGCCAAGGCGCGGAGGTTACTTGGGGCCAGCCGGCGGCTTGGGTGGATTATTCCGGGCCAGTAGCCGATGGCGAGGAGTGGGGGCACACGGTCGTCGATCACCGCGACAATCCCCGCCACCCGACCTACTGGCACGTACGCGGCTACGGGTTGTTTACCGCCAACCCCTTTGGAGTACACGACTTCAAGGGCGACGCGAATATCGACGAGAGCCTGACCATCCCCGGCGGCGACCAAGCCGTCTTCCGCTACCGGCTGATCATCCATCCCGGTCGCGGCGTTGACGGGCACTCAGACGTGCGCCGGCTGATTGAGCAGTTCCAAGCGCGATAGCCTAGTATCTGTAGGCGGAAGACCGGTCTGCGGGCCGGTTTTTTTGTGTTTCGCCGCAATTTCAAACAGACGGAAAGCAATGACTAAAAGTAAGCAAGACAAGCTGCGCGTCGCCCTGATTGGCGCTGGGGGGATCGCTGGGTTGCACGTGCGCCATTATCGAGACATGGACGACGTGGCGGTGGTCGCCGCGGCGGACGTGGCCTTGGAAAGAGCGCAAAAATGCTGCGAGGAATACGAAATCCCCGCAGCCTACGCCGACTACGAGCAGATGCTCCAGCAGGTCGCACCCGACGCGGTAAGCGTCTGCACACCCAACGGCCTACACGCCCCTTGCTCCATCGCCGCCCTCGACGCGGGTGCCCATGTCCTCGTCGAAAAACCTTTGGCCATGAACGCGCACGAGGGGCAAGAGATGCTCAACGCCGCGAAGAAAAACAACAAAAAACTGATCATTGGATTCCAGAATCGCTACGATCCGAAAACGCAGTTTATCAAGAAGCTCGTTGACGATGGCGAACTGGGCACGGTCCTATACGCTCGGGTGCAGGCCCTGCGGCGGCGCGGCATTCCCAACTGGGGCGTCTTCGGTCGCAAGGACCTTCAAGGCGGCGGGCCGCTGATCGACATCGGGGTCCACATGCTGGAGGCCACGCACTATGTAATGGGTGCGCCCCAACCCGTGGCAGCCAGTGGCAGCACCTACACCTACATCGGCGACAAACCGTCAAACGTGGCTTCGCAATGGCCCAACTGGGATTACAAGACTTATACGGTCGAGGACTTAGCAGTGGGGCACATTCGCTTTGCCAACGGCGCGATGCTCAGTATCGAAACCAGTTTCGCCGCCCATATCGAGCAAGGTGAGGCAAACTTCACGCTGATGGGCGAGCAGGGTGGGGCTAGCTGGGATCCGCCGGGTTTTTTCCGCGACGCCAACGACTACATGGTCAACACCCAGCCCAACTGGCTACCCAGCGGCCCGGCAGCCGACGCCTTCGGCCAGAAGATGCGCAACTTCGTCGATCACGTCCTCTACGGCGCGGAAACCCGGTCGCCCGGCGAGCACGGGCTGATGGTCCAGAAGATGATGGACGGGCTGTACGAATCGGCGGAGCAGGGGCGGGAAGTGCGGATTGAGTAGGCATTAATCCCACTCCGCCTCAACTCCCAACTCGCGTCCGCACGCCGCGAGCCTTTCCAAGTCGTCTAGGGCCATCGGCACTCCTTCGCGGGCGTATTCCTCGCTCTTGCGGTACTCAATGGTCCCGGGCAGGGTAGCCTCGTCGCAGCCGCGCACGAGATTGTCGACGCCAGTGTGGCGTGATCATCGCGCAGCCCGGCAGCCTTGAGGCAGTCGGCGGTAAAGGAGCACAGCTCGGCGGCGGGTATGCGTTTGAATTCTGCGGGGGACGGTTCACGAGAGTTCCTTGGGATTAGAATTTTCAGACGAGGGCTTCGCGGAGAAAGTCGTAGGCTCGGGCACCGCTGATTTGGTGGCGACCCGAAAAAATATCGGCTTCTACCTGCTGGCGCGCTGAGAAAACGCCGTACACCCGGCGTGCCTTGGTCAGGCTGGAGCGCACGGCCGCAATCGGGAAGATGGGGTCGTGGGTACCGGCTTCCACCAGCAGAGGGCGCGGAGCGATGAGGCCGACCAGATCGTACATCTCGCCGAATTCGGCCAAGCCCGGCACGTAGTTACAGGGACAGTGCGACATGGCGAGGATGCTGTGCTGGAAGGTCGAGTAGTAGCCGCTGATCACGCAGGCGCGGATGCGCTCGTCCATACAGGTCGAGAAAAAGGTGTGCATGCCGCCGCCTGAAATGCCCATGGCACCTAGGCGGCTGGTATCGAACTCGGGACGGGTTTCCAAGTAATCGACCAAGCGCAACCCATCGCGCACGCGGATGCCGACCACTGAGAGGCCCAAGTGGAAGGCGAGCATGGCCATGTGGGTACAAGTCGAAGGCGCTCCTTGCCCGCGTTCCAGATAGGAGAAATCGGTCTGACGCTCGCCAAAGCCCGAAATTTCTGGGGCGACCACGGCAAAACCAGCGCGGCACAAAGCCACGCCAAAGTCCTTGTGGTATCCGTCGGGCTCGTCGCGCTCGCCGCCGTCTTCCCACAAACCGACGATGTCTTTGACGCCGTACCCGTGGCCGTGGAAGGCTACAACCGTAGGAAGAGGGCCATCCGCGCCTTTGGGCAGCAATATGTACACCGGCATCTGCGCGTCCGGGCCAGTACACAGGATGATTTTTTGCCGCGTGTAATCGCCTTTGTCGGTTTCTTCTACTTTGCGCGGTGCCAAGTCTGTTTCGTTGTCAGGTTCTAGGCCCAGATGCTTGGCAAGGGCGCGTCGCGTCGTCTTTTGCCAGCGTCGCGCTTGGACCGAATTTTCGGCCTTAAAGGCGCGAGGCGCGGCCACCGGATCGTACTGTTTCCACAGCGAGGTCGCCGGTTGCAGCGGTTTTAGAGCGCGATTGTCGAGCACTTTGGAAGCCATAACGGATCCTAAGAGTGAAGCGCCCCGGTCGCGCTAAAGGGCGCGATTGTTCGCCGCTATCTCATCGCCAATTCCCCAACGACCTGCACCAGTACTTGGTCGCCGATCTCGACGCGCTGGTGAGGTTCGAGGACGACGAAGCTGTTGGCGTTGAGCATCGAGCTGATGATGTGGGAGCCTTGGCTGCGGGCGGGGCGCACCCAGAACTGGCCATCTTGGTAGCGCAAGGTGGCGCGCATATACTGGCGACGGTCGCCATCGTTGTAGCAGGGGCTTTCCACCCGGGCGTGCGCCTCGGGCAAAAACCACGCCGATTGCGGATAGCCGGCGGCCTTGCGGATGGCCGGGCGCACGAACTGGAGAAAGGACATCATGCTCGACACCGGGTTGCCAGGCAGGCCGAAATACGGCACGCCCCCGACCGTGCAAAAGATCAGCGGCTTGCCTGGTTTCATGGCCACGCGCCAGAAGATCGTCTCAGCCCCCAAGTCGTCGAGAACCTTTTTGACGAAGTCGTATTCGCCAACTGAGACGCCGCCCGAGGAGACGGCAAAGTCAGCGCGGAGCGCGGCCTCAATGGTGGCGCGGATGACAGCCTCGTCGTCCGGCACAGTGGGCAGCATCACCGGCTCGGCTCCGTGGGCGCGGCAAAAGGCGGCTAGCGCGCACGTATTGCTGTTGACAATCTGGCCTTCTCCGGGCGTCTCCTCAATCTCGACCAACTCGTCGCCGGTGGAGAGAATCGCGACGCGCGGCCGGCGATGCACCGCGACGAAGCTCTGCTGCACGGCGGCGAGCACAGCCAGTTCGCCGGGGCCACACTCGGTACCAGCCTTGATGACCGGCTCACCGCAGCGCATGTCCTCGCCGCGGCGGCGAATGTGTGCGCTGTACCCTTCAATCGTGAGGATCTCGACCCCTTGCTCAGCCGGGCGGGTGTCTTCTACCGGGGCGATAGTATCGGCTCCAGCGGGCACGGCCGCGCCGGTCATAATGCGACTCGCTTGACCGGGGCCAACCGCTTTTTGCGGCACCTTACCGGCCGGTATGTCTTCGATGACTTCCAAGGCTACGGGAGCGTCGTTACTCGCGGCGGCTACGTCTGCATGGCGCACGGCATAGCCGTCCATGGCCGAGTTGTCGCAGGGCGGATTGTCGCGACGCACCAACACGTCTTGGGCGAGTACGCGGCCGGTGGCATCGAGCAGCGCGACGCGCTCGGGGCCGAGGACTTGTACGTGGTCGAGGACGATGGCGCGGGCTTCTTCCGGGGTGAGCATCGGGTCGCGGGGCATATCGCTATCTGTGACTCCTTATTGTATAGGCGACAGAAAATATAGCAGAACGACGGTGATACAAATCCTTCCCGACAGCACGGCGGGGCAGCATGGCGGGGCAACGTCGGGCGGAGTCATTCTACGAGTCGGCGCGGATCTTGCGCGGATGGATCGAGCGGGGATTGGGGCGGCAGGGGGCGTAACCGTATCTACAATTTGAATAGCAGCGTCCCCATCATAGATAGCCACGAAGTGATGACCAAGACGATAACTAAGTTAAATTTGCCGTTGAACTCGCGGCGTAGCTCGCGTATTTCGACTTCAATCTTGTCGGTAAACTTGCTGTCGAGCGCACCGGTCCTCTCTTCAGATTTGCTATCGAGCGCGTCGATCTTGTCGGTAAACTTGCTGTCGAGCGCGTCGATCCGCTCTTCAGACTTACTATCGAGCGCGTCGATCTTATCGGTAAACTTGCTGTCGAGCGCGTCGATCCGCTCTTCAGATTTGCTGTCGAGCGCGTCAATCTTATCGGTAAACTTGCTGTCGAGCGCGTCAATCCGCTCTTCAGATTTGCTATCGAGCGCGTCAGTCTTATCGGTAAACTTGCTGTCGAGCGCGTCGATCTTGGCATTACTTTCGCGCACATCCATCTCGATGAGACTCAGGCGATGGTCAATCTGCTGCAAAACATCGCGGGTGGTGAGCTCGGACGAGGATTGTGGAGTGGACATGGTGGGCATCCTTTGGTATTGGGTCAAAGATAATCGGCTACATGGCTTATGCAAAATGCAGGCCAATCGCTTAAATCGTCTTGCACTCTGAACAACGATGCCTTGTTAGACGCCGCGATGTAGCATGAGAGAAACAGCCGTGTTGCGATTGCGCTACATAGAGCGATGCGGCACACTAGACAAAATTGACGAAATCGTGGCGCACCCACAGCAGATTGATCAGGCCCAGCACAAACCCGGCAATCACCAACCACTTGAGACGGCGACCGTGCCGGCGGCCAATGCCGCGCAAATAGAGATATATGCCAAAGACGAACCACGTCGGCAGGGCGAGCCAGATTTTGGTATCTCCGCCTGCGAGGTATTCGCCCGGTGCGCCGAAAAACCAAATCGCCCCCATGCCCAGCCCCAAGGTAAAGAACGAAAAACCGCCGCCAGCAAAGCGAAAGGTCGCCGCCGCCGCCGTGTCGAGTGCGGGCAGATAGCTGTTGAGCCGCCCCTTTTTCAGGGCTTGATGTTGGACGAGGTAGCCGACCGCCGAGCAAAACGCCAAAGCGAAACCCACGTGCCCGAGCAGCGTTAGTACCACGTGGATGCCGAGGAAGGGATATTCCACGAGGATCGACTCGGCCTCCTCAAAGCGGATGGGCATCAGCAGCGGATAGAGCAAGCCGAGAAAGGCAAGAGGCGCGGTCAGCAAGCCAAAGTGGCGAATGCGCACATAGCGCTCGCCGAGCAAGCCGGCGACCACTAGCGCCATGACCAGCGAGGCGATGATCACCATCATATTGGCGAAGGGGGCTTGGCCGGAAAGCGCGAAGTGCAGCGCAATACTGATCGCGTGTACGGCCAGTCCCAACTTCAGGCTCTTGCGCCCCAGCGCGTCCCAGCCGCTCTTGTGCCAGAGGAAGTGCCCTTGATACAGCAGGGCCGCGGCCAAGTAGAAAACCAAGGCAATGACGAGAGAGGCAATGCAGAACGTCGTCACGATTTTTTTTCCTCGGCCTCGTCGAGCCGGAAGAGGCGGCGCACCGTATCGAGGCGGACGTAGCCTTCGTCGTCGTTAGCGAATTCGCGGATCTGCACGAGCGGATCGTGCAGGAGTTTATTGGCGTAACCGCGCAAGATGCTCTCGACGAGCTGGCGCTCGGCCGCCGAGAGTGAACTGAGTTGGGTGGCCCAGCGCGAGAGTTCTCGCTGTTGGAGGCACGCGGCACGCGTACGCAAAGCGCGGATTAGCGGGCCAGTACCCAACGCATTAAACCAGTGCAAAAACTCCTTTAACTCGTGGTCGATAATGGCTTGCACACAGCGGATCTCGCCCTCGCGCTCCTCGCGGTTGGCAGCAACCACTTGTTCGAGATCGTCCACGTCGAACAGGAAGACGTTGTCGATGTCGCGCGCGGCCGGGTCAATGTCGCGCGGCACGGCAATATCGATGAGAAACAGCGGGCGGCCTCGGCGTTGCTCCATAGCCCGGCGCAAGTCAGCGGGCCGAATGACGTAATCCGCGGCCGCAGTCGCCGATATAACGATGTCAACAGTGGCGAGTTGGGTAGCTAATTCCGCAAAAGGCACGGCCTCGCCGCTCAACTCGCTGGCCAGCGACTCGGAGCGGGCAAAAGTGCGGCTGCTGACCAAGAGCCGCTCGACGCCATAGTCAACCAAGTACTGGGCCGTGAGCGCACCCATCTCGCCAGCGCCGACCAAGAGCGCACAGCAACCCGTCATATTTTCAAAAACTTGGCTGGCCAGCTCGACCGCAGCGGTGCTAATCGACAACCGGCCGCGGCCAATATCGGTTTCGGCGCGCGCGCGTTTGCCCACGCGCAACGAGCGCTGAAAAAGCTCATTGAGCAACAGACGCGCCGCGCCGTTTTGCTGGGCCATTTCCAATGCGTGGCGCACTTGCCCGAGAATCTGGGACTCGCCGACGACGAGGGAGTCAATGCCACTGGCAACGCGAAAAAGATGAACGGCCGCGTCTGAGTCGTTGAGTTGGTAGAAGTGGGATTCGAGCGCCGCAACATCTACGCCTTGGCATTCGGCGAGGAAGCGGCGCACTTGGGCCAGCCCGCTGTCGCCATCGGCAGCCAAGTACAGCTCAGAGCGATTGCAGGTGGAGAGAATGGCTGCCTCGTACAGCCCGTAGTCGCCGACGAGCCGAGTTAGGGCCGAAGGCTGGTCGCTCGCGGGGAAGGCCAGCCGCTCGCGGATTTCCACCGGCGCGGTGCGGTGATTGATTCCCAAAGTCAGTATATGCACAATCTCAAAAGTACTTATTCTATTGGGAAACCGCGAACCCAACACGCGAGAGGAATGCGGCTATGGTCCAATACCTACTGATCGGCTTAACACTCCTAAGTGCGGCAGCCGATGTGGATGCCGGAGCTTGGACTTTGCCGCGAGGCCAGTTCTGGAGCAAGCTCACGTATTTCCAGCAGCAAACTCAGGAGTGGTACGTCGGCAAGGGTCGCTCTGGCGCGCCCGGCACCCGCGCCCGCTACGATTTTGACGGGCAGTACAAATCGCGGGCCGTCTTTTTCGAGGGCCTGTACGGCGTCACCGACCGCCTAGACTTCGGCTTGCAGATTCCCTATTTCGATCAATCCTTTGCCAACGCCGCGTTCGCCAAACCCCGCACAGATACCGGCCTGAGCGACATCCGCGCCTCGACCAAGTTGCGCCTTTTGACCAACCCATTGGTTCTCGCGTTCAAGGCCAGCGTCAAGGTGCCAACTGGAGAGTTCAAAAACGAAGACGGGCTAATCCCGGTGGGCGAGGGGCAGTGGGATTTCGACTTTGTCGGGCAGGTGGGGCGTTCCTTTTGGCCGCTGCCCCTGTACAGCAACATCGACCTCGGCTATCGCGTTCGCACCCGCAACGAACAGATTGACCGCGACCCCGGCGACGAGTGGTTCCTCAACGCCGAACTGGGCTATCAGCTCGTGCGCCAGCTCACGCTGTTGGGCAAGTGCGAAGTACTCCGCAGCAAACCGGCGGTCGTCTTTGGCGGCATTGAAGCCGAGATCAAACGCATCACCTTCCTGACGCCGGCCTTGCTCTACGCCGTCGGCCAGCGCACGACTGTCGAGGCGGCGGTGCGCTTCTCGCTCAACGGGCGCAACTTTCCAGCCGGCCGACAGTTCGTCTTGGGCTTAGCGACGACGTTGGGAAAAGGCCGAGGCTAGCGGCGCAGCTTGGCCAAGCGCTGTTCGATGGCCGCAGCCATGTCGGGCCGCTGGCGAATAACGGCATCGAAGTGAGGCTTGGCTTGGGCCGAGCGGCCCTGCATCTCCAATACCAATCCCAAATTGAAATGAGCTTCGGCAAAATCGGGGTTGCGCTGCAAGGCTCGTTCAAAGTGGGCGACGGCCTGCTCCCATTGGCGGCTTTGCGCTAGTGCAATCCCAAAGTTCACGTGCGCCTCCGGGTAATCCGGGTTGTATTCCAGTGCCAACTCAAAATGCTCCAGCGCCAACGGACGCTGGCCGGAGCGCATGTAGAACATGGCCAAGGTATGGTGGATGTCCCAGTCTTGCGGGGCGGCTTCAAGCAGCTTCTTATAGCCGTCGATTTCCTGCCCTAGCCACTTGCGGTAGAAGTCGCGGCGGAGGTGCTCTAGATCTTCGGGACGGCGTGGCAAAATCTGTAGCGTCAGGTCGCCCATCTCGTCCGTCGAGTGCAGGCCGTAGCGCACCCGCACGGGTGGGTCTCGGGGCTGACGGGGGTTTTGCGCGGAGTTGTCGTACGCGTATTCCATGACCAGCGTCGCGCCAGCCGGCAAGAAGACGGGCGCGGAAAATCGGTAATCGTCCTGCCAGTTAAAGTCCCAGTCCTCAATCCAGATGAGCCACTCCCGCTCTCCGTCGGGCAATTCGGCATACGCTCGGATTTCCCGGCCGAGGTAGTGCGCGTGCGGATAAATGGTCAAGACCTCGACATCCACGGGCAGCCGGTACGCATCGCGGATCCAATGGTCGCTCGTACCGGGCGGTATATCTAGGTCCTTGCGGCCCAAGCGCAGCATGGCCGGGCGTCTCTTGGGCGGCGCGTCGGCGAAGAACAGGCCAACGCGGGCCTCAATGGACTCTTCTTTGCCGGTCGGCAACATGTGCAATTGGAGCAGCAAGTCCGTGCCTGGATCGAGCCGCCAAGCCAAGCTGTCGCTACCGGGATATGGGGTCTTGCCTTGGGTCCAGCCGAGAAAGTGCCCATCGGCGTCCTCGGCCTCGCCAAAGCTCATGCCGTCAAATCCCGGGGCACCGTCGCGCCCGTCCCGTCGCCGCGCCGCGCCACTGCGGTCAATCATCATGGTAGCGTGGTGGACGATGCGCGCATTGCCCGGCCTAAACTCTAGGGCCTTGACGTAGCGGGTCGAGTCAACGGGCAGTGGAATGGCGAAGTTGCGGAAGACATCTGGGCCGTCGGCTCGCAGAGTGTAGGCCGATGTCATGGAGGCGATTAAGTCGGGCTGGCCCAGTTCCCATTCACTCTCCCACTCGGGCCGCGGCGGTAAATCGACAGCTCTACCCTCCTGCTTGCCGTGCTCAACCCAGCGCCGGATCGTGGCGACCTGCGCCGCGCTCAAACCGCGCTCGCCGACAAAGCTGCCATAGCCGCGCTTGGGCTTCCACGGCGGCATGTAGCGAGTCTCCGTGACAAAGGCTATTTGCTCAGCGCGCGCCCTCACATTCGCATAGCTGAGCAAGTCAAAAGGGGCTGGGCCAGCGGGCCGGTGGCAGGGGGCGCAGTTGTGAAAGACAATCGGCGCAATGTCGCGGTTGAAAGTCGGTGCTTCTCCGCCACGGCACCCAAAACAGGCCGCAACTAAGAAGACCCAACAGCGCGTCATTGCAGATCGGCGATAAAACAGCCAATCGCCTCGGTGGCACTCGGGTCTGGTGGGCGGCCAGCAAGAGCCGCTGCTAGGGCGTTTGCAAGGTCGTTGCGGGTCGGCTGTGGGCGCATCTGGTCCAAAGCCATGTAGCGGTCGTCAATGCGACCTCGATAGACGATGTTGCCGCGCTCACCTAACACCACGGCTTCTGGGGTCACGCTCGCGCCGACTCTTTTGACCAGGGTGTGCTGCACATCCCGCAGAGCTTGGCCCGGCAAGCCGTATTCCGCGCCGTGCCGGCGGATGGCGTCCGCCTCTTCTCGGCGGTCGGGATACACTAAGTAGAACGCAACGCCTTGCGGCTGGAAGCGGGCGTGGAGACGCGCTATAGTGGGGGCGTAGCGGTTTGAGATGGGGCAATCGATCTGGACGAAGAGCAAAACCGCAACGGGAGCGCGGTTGACAAAGGGATCAACCGGATTGCCAGCCAAGTCGAGGGCTTTAGGGGGATCGGGACGGCAGCCCACCAATAGCAGGGACGCGAGCATAGTTAAAACCATAAAAAAAGAAAACGCATATTGGGCACTGACGGCAAGACGGTCAGTTTTCGCATTTTTATTAGGTGGGGAATGACTTTGCCCCTTACATTGTCTAACAATATGGTAGAGCAAGCGGGCACAGACCGCGCCCTGATCGACCAAGCGCGCACCGGCGACGAAGCGGCCTTGCGCATCCTAATCGAGCGCTATGAGCCGCAAGTCGCCGCCGTGGTCGTGGGCATGTTGGGGCCGGGCGACGAGGCCGACGACGTGGGGCAGGAAACCTTTGTCCGCTTCTACCAATCGCTGGACAAGTTTCGCGGCGACGCAGCGCTGGGCACCTATTTGACGCGCATTGCCATCAACCTCTCGCTCAACGCGCTAGAGCGCCGCAAGCGACAGCGGTTGCGTTTCTGGAGCCGCGACGACGAACTAGCCCCGCCCGAGCCGAGCGTCGATGGCCGCGACGAACAGACCAAGCGCGTACGCGAGCAAACAGTGCATGCGGCCCTCAACCAACTCAAACCAGCTTTCCGGGCGGTGGTAGTGCTGCGGATGATCGAGGGCTATTCAACCAAGGAAACGGCTGCGCTGCTGGAGATCGCCGAGGGCACGGTGCTCTCGCGGCTCGCGCGCAGCATGAAACAACTAGCGACCCTCCTCAAAGACGAGGACCTATATGACTGACAGCTATCGCAACGAAATGCTACGGGCGCTGACCGGCGAATTGAGCGCGAGCGAGCGCGAGGCATTCGAGCGCGCCCTAGCTACCGACGACGCGCTCCGCGCCGAATGGGAGCATCTGCAAAAAGTCAGCGGCCTCCTGCGGGAAAGCCGCGCCGACTCGTTCCGGCCGTTCTTTGCCACGCGCGTTGCACAGCGCATCAAAAGCCAGCGCGAAGAAAGCCTAACCGATGCCTTCGTGTGGCTCTTTCGTCCCTTGGCTCCAGTCGCCATAGCCGTGGTCGCCTTTTTGGCGCTGAGCAACTGGAACGAGCGCGAACTCATTGGCGACGACCCCTCGTTCCTCGCCGCGATTTTCGCCGCGGTGCCCACCACACCCGAAGCGGCATACGTCTTGGACATGTGATATGCGAGGAAAAACTAAAGGCGCACTCATTCTCTTCAGTACCCTGCTCATCGGCGTACTGATCGGGACTCTGCTCTCCGGGTGGTTCGTGCGCGACCGCCTGCGGCCCATTCCGCATCCCCGCCATTTTGTCCGCAGTACCGAGCGATTGATTGAGCCGCAGGACGAAGCGCAGCGCCGAGCCATGCGGGCCGTGCTGCGGCGACACGCGGCCGCGCTCCGCGAACTCAACGCCAAGCATCGGCAGAGACTAAAGGAACAGTTGGATGCGTCGCGGGCCGAGCTGGCCCCCTTGTTGTCTGAGCAGCAACTGCGGCGACTAGATCGGCGGCAGCGGCGCTTTGGCGAGTTGATGGGACCTTGGCCCGAGCGGCAACGGCACAAAAAAATGAAAACGCACGGGAATGAATAGCATCAATCAGTGGTCTAATGGGTGTAGAAAAGAGAAATGGCCATTTCTCACAAGCCGCTAACTTAGGAGCGGCAAACTCAACTAACCACCCAATGCGGAGAACGCAAAATGAAAAAGAAATGGATCATCTCAGTCGGCGTCGCGCTGGCCCTCGGCGCACTGGCCACTGTGGCCGCAGCCGAACGCGAGGAAAAGACGCAGGAGCCTTGGTACCCCATGCCGAACCTGACCGCCGAGCAGCAGGAACAGTTGAAAGCATTGCGCGAAAAGCAGCGCGAAGCCATGCGCGAGCTGCACGAGGCCATCGCCACCTTCGGTAAGGAGCAGCGCGAAGATGTAATGAACTTTTTGACCGACGAGCAAAGGGAGGTCATACAAGAAATGCGCACCAAGCACGGCCGGGGCGGCATGCGACACCACTTGCGGCACGGCGGCATACAGCACCACCTGCGGCACGGCAGTAAGGGCGCATTTTCAAGGCTGGACCTGACCGACGAGCAAAAAGATCGGCTCAAGGAAATGCGCGAGAAGCACCGCACAGAAATACGCGAAACGCGCCAAAAGCATCGCACAGAAATACGCGAAACACGCCAAAAACACCGCACGGCCCTAGAAAAAATCCTGACCGACGAGCAGCGCGAAAAGCTCGAAGAGATGAAGGATGAGGCGTTTTATGGCGGCGGTCGGCACTGGCGCGGCAAGTGGTAAGCACCGGTCCCTGTTTTCCTTTACGACGCGGAGTAGCTCGTCTACTCCGCGTTTTTTTGTCCTTCATCAGGATCAACTGCGACGAGCAAAAAAACGGGGAGAATCCGGCTACCCACATTCTCGTGCAACGTCCAGTACCCAGTTTGGCAGACGGCCCTTTTTTTGAGTATCTTTTGCTACGAGGCACCAACGCTTAACAACCACACCTGTTTGAGCTTCCTATGATAATCGACTCGCATACTCACGCTTGGGAATACTGGCCCTACGAACCGCCCGTGCCCGATCACAACAGCCGCGGTCGGATCGAGCAACTACTGTGGGAAATGGACCGCAACGGCGTCGATAAGGCCGTGTTGGTCTGCGCTCGCATCGAGCACAATCCCCACAACAACGACTACGTCGCCGAACAAATCCGCGCCCATCCAGATCGCTTGGTGCAATTTGCCGACGTGGATTGCTCGTGGTCGGCAGAATACCACACTCCGGGCGCGGCCGAGCGGCTCAAAGCGGCCGCAGAAAAGTACCAGCTCAAGGGCTACACGCACTACGTAAAAGGCGACACCGAGTGGTTCGCGTCCGAGGAAGGGCTCGCGTTTTTCAGCGCTACAGCCGATCTGAATCTGATCGCCAGCCTAGCTTTGGGGCCGCAGTGGCAACCAGCGTTGCGCGAACTGGCGCGGCGCTTTCCATCGGTGACTTTTCTCTGCCACCACATGGCGGGGGCCAACGCGCGCGAGAAAGCACCGCACCCCAACCTGCAAGAGATTCTACGCTCGGCCAAGGTGCCCAACATCTACATCAAGCTCTCGGGGTTTCACTACGCTTCACATGTCTCGTGGGATTACCCCTATTCGGATACGCACCACATCGTGCGCCAACTTTACGAACACTTCGGCCCCCAGCGGTTGTGCTGGGGCTCGGATTACCCGGTAGTGCGGTTCAACATGACCTACCAGCATGCGCTCGAAGCATTCCGCACGCACTGCACGTTCGTTCCAGACGAGCACAAGCGCCTGATCTTGGGCCAGAACTTGGCCGATCTGCTCGACCAAGCCGGTACTTGACCGCTCCCACAGATTTATGCCACCGTCCGCATATAGCGCAATCCGTCGCTGCTTGCTCATAGTCTCGATTTTTGTCGGCTGTAGTGCCGACGGCCCAGGGCCGATGCAAACGACCGAGCACGAGGCAGATTCGACTTGGGACATTATCCAAACGGAAATTTTCGCGGGCCAATGCGTCAGTTGCCACACGGCGGGGACTTCGTTTGGGCGTCAGTCGGGCCTCGTGCTCACCCCGGATGTAGCCTACGAACAGCTCGTGGGCGCCCCCCCGACAAACGCGACCGCCGCCGCCGATGGGCTGATGCGGGTCAGCGATCTCGGGCCGGGCATGCCCGGCCTCCTCAAGAGCTATTTATGGGAGAAAATCAACGCGCCCGACCAGCAGCATTTCTACGGCGACCATCCCTACTACGGGGAGCTCATGCCCTTTGGCAGCAAGCCGCTGACCAACGGCGAGTTGGCTTTTATCCGCACGTGGATCGAGGCTGGCGCACCAGAGACCGGGCACGTGGCCGACCTCGCCCTCTTGGAGGACGAGTCGCGCTATGAAGCGCCGGAGTTCAAGCCGCTAGCCAAGCCGGAAAACGGGATCCAGCTACACTTGCCGCCCTTCGAGGTCCAGCCCAACACTGAGCGCGAGATTTTCGTCGTACATCCGCTGAACAACGAAGACGATGTATTCGTGGAGCGCGTCCAAATCTCCATGAAGTCCGGCTCGCACCACTTTCTGCTCTACACCTTCCAAGACGACATACCTCCCGAGCGGATGCCAGAACCCTACGAGTATCGCGAGTTGCACGATGGCACCGGGCAGTACGTCGTTGCAACTGTGCTCACGCAATTTTACCACCTGCCAATCGCCGGGAGCCAATGGCCTTTCTTCGACTTCTCCCTGCCGTCCGGCGTGGCGATGCGGCTCCCCAAAAACACCCTACTCGATCTCAACTCGCACTATGTCAATCGCACCAGTCGGCCCGTTACCGGCGAGGTCTATACCAACTTGCACTTTGCCGACCCGGCTGAAGTCGAGCACGAGGCGCGTCTTTTTTCTTTGAACAACCTCGATATTTCCCTGCCGGCTGGAAAAGTGACGACCCTAGCGAAGGATTTTACCTTTTCCGAGCGAACTCACATTGTGCAGCTAGTCTCGCACGCACATCAACTCATGGTGGAATTCCGGGTCGAAATGATCGGCGGTGCGCACGACGGCGAGCTTGTCTACGTCGCTTACGACTGGGAACACCCGCCGATCCTGAGATTCGATCCTCCGCTCGTCCTAGAGCGAGGCGAGGGCTTCAAGTTAGAAACGACCTATGACAACACGACCGACCAAGAGGTTAATTTCGGTTTGTTTTCGACAGACGAGATGATGATTCTATTTGGGATTTACTACGAAGATTAACTTATCTTACGACGCGAAAAAGGCGCGAAGAGCACACATTCTGTGCTTCTCGCGCCTTTTTCATTTTAGATGGAGACAAGCGTTTAATACATGTGCGGCGGCATGGCGAGGGCCAGCGACGCTTCAATGTCCCAAATGGCCTTGGTCATCTCTTGACCAATCAAGTCCAGCTTGCGCACCTGTTCGATGCGGCCAGTTGCGCGGGTCAGCTCGCGGCTGGCCAAGAGGTTTTCGAAAATTCCGCAAGCGTCCGCTAAACAAATAAAGACCACGTCGCGAGGGTCGGGGATTTTATCGCTAAACAGCACCTCCATGATGCGCAGCTTGACCTCTTGCTCGGCCTTGCCATCGAGGGCCGGATAGCGCCGCGAGCGAAACACCCACAAAAAGCGCCCTTCCTCGCGCGCGAGAATGCCCTTTTGCACCAACCGACGGAGCGCACCCTCGCGGATCGCGTCGGCGCGTGCGGCAGTGCGCTCCAGCCAGTAGCGCGTATCGTGCGTTTCGGTCGCCGCGGCAATGTCGCTCAGCGTCGGGTCAATCAAGCTGTCTTGTAAGGGCGTGCTATCGACGAGGACCAGCTTGTCTAAATCGGTGTCGATGCGGTCTTCCAGCGCCAGTTCCATCAGAACTCCGCCACCCAAGGCGTAGCGCACCACCCGGTCGGGCACTCGGGCGAAACTTCCATCTTCATCATCGAGCAAAAGAAGCATCATTTCTTCGGCGAATCTCAGCATGGATACCTCGTTTAGTAATTTCGCGTCGGCGTCTGACGAAAAATATAGACCGCTAATTCCTCTAAGCAAGCGGCCAACCGCGCTCAGTTTGCCGGCGTTTGGCCGCTGCGGCGGCGCAGCCATTCCACTGTAAACAGAACCAACACGGCAAAGGCGATGAGAAAGGTCGCCACCGCGAGGATGGTGGGGCTGATTTGCTCGCGAATGCCTGCCCACATCTGCCGTGGGATGGTGCGCTGCTCTAGGCCGCCCATGAACAGCACCACCACGACCTCGTCGAAGGAAGCGGCAAAGGCGAACAGTCCGCCCGATGCAACTCCAGGTGCGATGAGTGGCAACTGCACGCGCCAGAAGCTGCGCAGCGGCCCCGCTCCGAGGCTGGCGGCGGCTCGCATCAAGTTCTGATCAAAGCTCGACAACGTGGCGGTTACGGTAATCACCACAAACGGCACCCCGAGTACGGCATGGGCGAGGATTATGCCGAGGTGAGTCTGCGCCAAGCCAAGCCTGGAGTAAAAGAAGAACATCCCCACCGCGGCGATGATGACCGGCGTAATCATCGGCGAAATCAACAGCCCCATTACCGCCCGTCGAGCGGGCATGGCGGAATTCGCTAGCCCAAGGGCCGCAAGGGTGCCAAGAGAAGTCGCCAGTAGCGTCGCCGAGACGCCGATGACCAAGCTGTTGACTAAGGCACGAGCCCACACGCCATCTTCGAAGATGCTGCGGTACCAGCGCAGCGAATAGGCTGCTGGGTCGAGACGCAACATGCCTTCGGTAAACGTAAAATACGGCTCCGCATTGAAACTGAGCGGCACGATCACCAAAATCGGCGCGACTAAAAAGACAAACGCCGCCGTGCAGAACGCGAGATAGATCCACCGCCCCAACATCAGCCCAGCCTCATGCGGTCAATCCCCACCACGCGGTCGTAGAGCACGTACAGCGCGATGATGCCCACGAGCAGAATGGCGGCGAGCGCGGCCGCGAGCCCCCAGTTGAGCGAGGTCTGCATGTGATAGGCGATCATGTTGGAGATAAGTTGGCCCTTGCTCCCGCCGACCAGCGCCGGCGTGATGTAGTAGCCAATGGCGAGGATGAAAACCATCAGCGATCCAGCGCCAACGCCGGGCAAAGTTTGCGGCCAATAGACGCGCCAGAACGCCTGAAAAGGAGTCGCGCCGAGAGAGGACGCGGCCCGTAGGTGCGAAGGCGGAATCGAACGCATCACCGAGTACAGCGGCAGCACCATGAAGGGCAGCAGCACGTGGGTCATCGCCAAAAACGTGCCGGTCATGTTGTATATCATGGCGATGCGACCGTCGTCAGCGACCAGTCCGATTGCCACCAGCAAATTGTTGATTACGCCCTGGGTCTGGAGCAGCACGATCCAAGCCGTCGTCCGCACCAGCAGCGATGTCCAAAACGGCACCAACACCAGCAACAACAGCAGGTTGGCTCGGCGCGGCGGTGCGTGGGCAATCAGGTGGGCAATCGGGTAGCCAATGGCCAAACACAGCGCGGAAATACCCAAGCTAATGGTCAGCGTACGCCACAAAAGCGGCAGATAAATGCGCCGTTCCTCTGGCTGCTGGGCGATGCTGCCATCGGGTTGGCGCATGAGATCGAGCGCATTGATATAGTGGCGGAACGTGAACCGCTCTCCAGCGCTGCGAATCGCCAGCCACACATCCGGCTCGCCCCAAGCGGCGTTGATGCCAACCATGGTCTCGCGCCAAGAGTCGCCGCGGGCGTTGCGCAACTTGCGCACACTGCGCGTGACGACGCTGCGCAAGCCGCTCTTGATGCGGTTGACGCGCGTGGCAATTTGGCCGAGGGTGCGCTCTTCCCGCGCCCGCAGCAACTCACGTGCGGCCACGGCATACACAGGTTCTGCCAAGGCACTAGTCCCGTCCCATGTGCGCAATAGGGCAAGCGTTTCCGGCAACGCCTCCGCGACTAGAGGATCATACGCGCTGTGTACCAGTAAGGTCCCGAGTGGCGCAACAAAGCTCGCTAGGACAAAGGCAATCAGCGGCAGTGCTAATCCGACTGCGCGTCGCCGCGGCCTCACCTGCTGCTTGGACGCAGCCTCACCGGTCTCTGCTGTTATTTGGTCAACCACTTGCCGATGGGTCCTCCTCGTCGTCGGCAGCATCGGGTTGCAGTGCGCGGCAGTCCAGCACGGACCAACCGACGCGGATGCGATCTCCCTCCAACACTGCTCCGTGGCCCATGACGTTGGGGATCTTGACGATGAAGCCCGAGTGCCCGCACAGCTTTAGGCGCAGACGTATGTGATCGCCGAGAAATGCTATATCCTCGACATCAGCGTCAAATTCGTTGGCGTATGAGTGCCGGCCCTCGCTCGGCGAGAGCTTCACGCGCTCCGGGCGCACGACGACCGTCGCGGCCGCCCCGGGCGGACATTGCCCCAAGCTCACGGCCTTGATGAGCGCATCGCCGACCTCAACTTCACACACGCCATCGCCAACCGTATGCACCACGCCGTTTAGGCGATTGTTCTCGCCGATGAAATGGGCTACAAAAGCGCGCTCTGGCTCTTCGTAGAGCACCTCTGGGGACGCGACCTGCTCAATCGCGCCGCCGCGAAAGACAGCGACCCGATCCGACATGACCATCGCCTCTTGCTGATCGTGCGTGACATAGACAACCGTTATGCCCAAGGTGCGCTGAATGCGGCGGATTTCGTATTGCATTTCCTCGCGCAGGCGTCGGTCGAGTGCGCCGAGCGGCTCATCCATCAACACGAGCTCCGGGTCAAAGACCAAGGCGCGGGCGATGGCCACGCGCTGCTGCTGGCCACCGGATAGCTGTCCTGGGCGGCGATCCTGCAAGCCTTCAAGACGCACGAGGCGCAAGGTACGGGCCACCCGCTCTCGCTGCTCGCTGGGGTCCATGCCCCGCACTTCGAGTGGAAACGCCAAGTTGCCGCCCACCGTCATGTGCGGAAAGAGCGCGTAGTTTTGAAATACAACGCCGATGTCGCGCTTGTGGGGCGGCAAATCGCCGACCGGCACGCCATTGATGTGGATGGTACCAGAAGCTGGCGTCTCAAACCCGGCGAGCATCATCAAGCAGGTCGTCTTGCCAGAGCCAGACGGCCCGAGCATGGTTAGGAATTCGCCCTTGCGCACGTCGAGGTCGAGGTCTCGCACGACCCAGTTGCGGCCATCGTAGGTTTTGCTGACGCCGGAGAATTCGACGTGGCGGGGACTCGCGTGGATAGCGTCTGCGCTCACCACTTACCAACCGAGGGCATAGCCGTCGCGGCGCGGATCGGCCCCGCCCATAAAAGAACCCGTGTCGGCATCGACCATGATGCCTTGGCCACCGCCGACGCCGGGCGACCAGTCGCCGAGAAAATTGAACTGGTGGCCGCGGCGCTCCAACTCGGCGAAAACCTCGCAGTCAATGCGATTTTCAGCATCGACGATAAAGCCGGGGCTCGCGGTCTTGACGCGCGGGGCCTCAATGGCGGCTTGGACGTTCATCTGGTGATCGAGGATGTTCATAATCATTTGCGGAGTCGTCTGGAGAATGCCATAGCTGCCTGGGGTGCCAATGAGCAGACGCAGGCCGTCGGCGTCCCAAACCTGGGCCGGCGAGACGCACATCTCGTTTTTCTTGGCCGGACCAATGACATTGGGGCTGGTCGGCTCGCGGTCGAACCAGCACATGAAGTTGTTGAGCGCAATACCAGTCTCCGGCACCACCATGGACGAACCAAAGGCACCGCCCAAGCTCTGGGTACAGGCAACGGCATTTCCAGCGGCGTCAATGGTGTCGAAATGGGTCGTGCATTCGTTCATCCACACACGCGGGTCACCCGCTTTGACCTCGCCAAGCGGGC
Source organism: Candidatus Latescibacterota bacterium (assembly GCA_965116045.1). GTDB lineage: Bacteria > Latescibacterota > UBA2968 > UBA8231 > UBA8231. Next base: position 2,580,605 of record OZ220478.1, read on the forward strand.
CGCCGGGCACGAGGTGGTCGCCCGCGGTAAACTGGGCCTTGTCGCCGATGAGCGCCCGCCGCTCGGCCGCGTATTCCTTCGACAGCAAACCTGCGGTCGGTGGATTGTCGATGGCCGCGTAGGCAATGCGGTCGGCCATGGCCAACTTGGTAGTTTCGATAAAGCGGTGCAAGGTCGAGGCGGTGTTGTGGCCGAGGCCGGCCACGTCAAAGCCCTCCATGATGGCCAGCGTCTCCAAATACTGAACGGCTTGGCAGGGCGGCGGCGGCGCAAAAACCTCATAACCGCGATAGTTGATGGAAATCGGGTCGATGAATGCCGGCGCAAAATCAGCGAGGTCTTCTTTTGTAATCAGGCCGCCGGTCGCCGCCATATAGCGAACGATGCGGTCGGCAATCGCGCCTTGGTAAAAGACATCCGCGCCCTCGGCCGCAACTTGGCGGAAGGTCTCGGCGAGGGACTTTTGCACCACCACTTCGCCCGGCTCGGGGGCCGCGCCATCGAGCAGGTAAATGTCGGCACCGGTCTTGAAGCGGCGCAGGCTAGGGGCCGCACCCGCGTAGAAATAGGCGTTCTTGACCGTGAGGGCGTAACCCTGCTCGGCGTACTCAATGGCCGGAGCGAAAACGCGGGCAGCGTCTATCGAGCCGTAGCGCTCCAGCGCGGCCAGCCAGCCGCCGCAAGCACCGGGCACCAGCGGCGCGAGCGGACCAAGCCCGTGTTTGTCGTTGCTGTCGTACAGGCTCAGCGCGGCGGCCCGCGGAGTGAGACCGACGTAATCGACGATCTTGTGCTCTTTTTCGCGGGCACTGTAGATATGCAGATAGCCGACGCCGCCAATGCCCGACATATACGGCTCGACCACGTTGAGCGCGGCGGCTGTGGCAATGGCCGCGTCAATGGCATTGCCCCCCTCCATCAGAATGCGCATACCAGCGAGAGAAGCGAGTGGATGCGCCGAAGCGATCATGCCGCGACGGCCTGTGACCGTGCTGCGGTGCGCGGTGCCTTTGGAAGAAAAGGCCATTGGACGCAACTCCTTGTGATTTGTAAGTTTTGCGCTCGCCTAAAATTAGGGCGAGTAAATTACAGCGTCAATTGAGGAGCCTACCCATATGAGCGACAAGACAATAGACCTGCGCAGCGACACGATTACCCTGCCGACGGAGGCCATGCGAGAAGCCATGGCCGGCGCGCCATTGGGCGACGATGTGTACGGCGAAGACCCTTCGGTCAACCGCCTGCAAGAATTGGCCGCCGAAAAAGTGGGCATGGAAGCCGCGCTCTACGTGCCTTCAGGCACGATGGGCAATGCCTGCGCCTTGATGACCCACACCCACTGGGGGGACGAGGTGCTTTTTGAGGAGCAAGCTCATTTGTATTACTGGGAGGCCGGAACCTACGCCTCGCTCGCTGGGCTATCGGCACGCCTCGTTGCTGGCGAGCACGGCGTCATCACCGCCGACCAAGTGCGCGAGACCATCCGCGCCGACAACCCGCACTTCGCCCCGCTCAAGGTCGTCTGCATCGAAAACACCCACAACAACCACGCCGGCCACGCTTGGTCAGTCGCCGAGGTGGCTGCGGTGAGTTCCGCCTGCCGCGAACACGGGCTAAAACTACACGTAGACGGAGCGCGCATTTTTAACGCCGCCATCGCCACCGGGACGACGGTCCCAGCATACACTCAACACGTTGACTCGGTGATGTTCTGTATCTCCAAGGGGTTGAGCGCACCAGTCGGCTCGCTGTTGTGCGGTAGCAGGGACTTTATCGATCGGGCCTATCGGATGCGCAAGCGGCTCGGCGGTGCCATGCGCCAAGCCGGAGTAGTGGCCGCGGCTGGAGTCGTAGCCCTAGAGCAAATGGTAGATCGGCTGGCCGAGGATCACGCCGTGGCGCGGGCACTAGCCGAGGGGCTGGGCGCAATTGAGGGCGTCGAGGTGATTTTTCCACCGCGACCGACCAACATCCTCAAGGTGGACCTTGCGGCCTTGGGCTGGTCGGCGGCCGATCTGGTGGCCCAGTGGAAGGCGCGGGGCGTGTTGTGCAATCCGCGCCCGCCGCACGGGGCTCGGCTGGTAGCCAATCGGCACGTGGGGCTAGAGGACGTCAAGTACGTAGTGGAAGCGACCCGAGCAATGATCGGGTAGGGGGCCACTTGGCGCGTCGCTCGTCCATATCTCGGCGCTTTTGGCGCGTCGTCTTTGCCGCCGCCTTTGGCGCGGGAGCGGCCGGGGGGGACGCGCTGAAGAACGCGGATGGCTCGTGGAAGTACCGCAATCATCTGGTGGGCGAGACGAGTCCGTATTTATGGCTGCACGCGCACAATCCGGTCGAATGGTATCCCTGGGGAGACGAGGCACTAGCGCGCGCCAAGGCCGAGGACAAGCCAATTTTTCTGTCGGTCGGCTACTCGACCTGCCATTGGTGCCACGTCATGGAGCGGCTGGTCTTTTCCGATCCCGAGATTGCGGCGCAGATGAATGCCAGCTTTATCAACATCAAGGTCGATCGCGAGGAGCGGCCCGACATCGACCGCATTTACATGTTGGCGACCCAGCTAACTACCCAGCACGGCGGCTGGCCCAATTCAGTTTTTTTGACCCCAGACCAAGAGCCATTTTTCGCCGGTACGTACTTTCCCCCCGAGCCCTTGCCTGGGCGGCCTTCCTTTCCCCAAGTCTTGGACTTTGCGCGCCAGCGCTGGCAGGACCAGCGCGAGCAGGTGCTGCAAATCGCGGCTCGCTTGACCGCGGCCATCCGCGACTTGGAATCCGGGCAACAGACAGCGGCCGTACCGCCAGATTCTCTGCTGGTAGCGCGGGTGCTAGCGGCTGTGCAGACCCGCTACGACGCGATTCACGGCGGCTTCGGCGGCGCCCCCAAATTTCCCCCGAGCTTGCGCTTGGAGATGCTGATGGCCACGGCCGAGCGCTTTGCCGATCCCCAAGTACAGCGCATCGTCTTGCACTCGCTGGAGCGGATGGCGGCCGGCGGCATGTACGACCAAATCGGCGGCGGCTTTCACCGCTACGCCACGGATGCCGAGTGGCGCGTACCGCACTTTGAGAAAATGCTCTACAACCAAGCGCAGTTGGCGCGGCTGTACTTGCGGGCGTACGAATTGACCAGAGACGACCGCTGGCGGTGGGTGGCAGAGGATATTTTTCACTTTGTCGCGCAAGAGATGACCGGGCCGGAAGGGGCTTTTTACTCGGCATTGGACGCCGAGACCGAGGGCGAAGAGGGCAAGTACTACCTGTGGACAGCGGCGGAGCTAGAAAGCACATTGGGGGACGAGGCGGAATTTTTTTGGAGCGTCTATGGATTGGCACCCATGCCCGCCGGCGAGGGGGGCGTCCTCTATGCGAAAACGCCGGTTGCCGAGGCCGAACGGCGAGATCGGCTAGCAGCCGTGCGGCAGCGCGTTCTTGCGGCGCGGGCCGAGCGGCTCTATCCCCTCCTCGACGACAAAGTGCTCGCCGCTTGGAATGGGATGATGATCGAGGCGTATGCACGGGGTTTCGCGGTCTTGGGCGATCCCGCCTATCGCCGGGCAGCCGAGCGCGCAGCCGATTTCGCGCTGCAGTACCTGCGACGCGAGGACGGGGGGTTGTGGCGGGTCCATCGGCTGGGGATTTCGCAGCAGGCCGCGTACTTAGACGACTATGCGTTTTTGGCGCGCGGGCTGACGGCATTGTACCGGGCGACTGGCGAGGCGCGGTGGTTGCAGGCCGCACGCGAGCTAAGCGCCGAGATGGTGGCGCGGTTTTGGGACACAGAGCGCGGCGGATTTTTCTTTACCCAAGCTAGCAACGCGCTCATCGTGCGCAGCAAATTCGCCCAAGACTCGGCCCTGCCTTCGGGCAATGCGGTGGCCGCCCACGCGCTGTTGGACTTGGCCGAGCTGACGGGCCAAGCGCACTATCGCCGCCGAGCCGCGCAAGTCCTATCCGCTTTCGGCGGAGCCATGTGGGCGCAGCCTGCGGCCTCGGTGCATTTGACCGCCGTAGTCGAGCGCCATCTGCAAGCGTCGCTGTCCGCAGCCGCATCAGCCGACACGCAAGCGGATTCGCTGGTCTCCATGCGGGTCGAACTGCCCGCGCAACAGCCTGTGGCGGGCGAGGCTTTTGCCGTGGCCGTGTATCTGGACATCCGCCCGGGCTGGCACATCAACGCCAACCCCCCTTCGGGCGACTTGCTCATTCCCACCTCCCTGACGCTCAACGCGGACTGGCCGTTGGATTTGGCCCGCGTGCGCTATCCCACTGGCCGCTCGCGGGCCTTTCCAGCCTTAGCAGAGACGCTCTCGGTGTACGAGAATGAGGTCGAGCTGTCGGCGGATTTGTCGCTGCCCCCAACAGCGGCTGGGACGGCCGGCTATTTGCGCTTCTTGGTCCAATATCAAGCCTGTGATGATACCCGCTGCCTTCCTCCGGCCGAATTGAGCCAGAGCGTACTGGTGGCCGTGGCTCCATGATCCAACGCGCAGACATCGTCGGTTGCGGGATAGGCGAGCGAGAAGCCGCTCAGCTCCTCGCCCAAATCGAAGCCCTCGCCGGCTCGCCGGAAGCACGCTGGCGGGAGGCGGCCCGCTGCATTCTGAGGCCCGACCATCCCTTTGCGCTGCACCAGTTGCTTTACAGGTCAATCTACGGCAGCGCGGGCGGCCCGGTGTTTTTCCCCGAGCCAGCAGACATTGAGCGCGCACATATGACGGCGCTGCGGCGCGAACTTGGCTTGGATTCACACGCCGCGCTCTTTGCGTGGTCGGTTGCAGAGCGGGAGGCATTTTGGGCGCGGACGGTCGCCCGCTTGGGAATCCGCTTCCACAAGCCGTACACGCGGCTACTCGATCAGTCCCAAGGCGTCGAAGCACCTAAGTGGTTCGTCGGGGCCGAGATGAACATCGCCGAGAGTTGCTTTCAGGCCCCTGCCGATCAGACGGCCATTATCTTCCAGCGCGAAGGTGGCCACCTTGGACGGATGAGTTTCGGTGCATTAGAAGCCCTGTGCGACCAAGTTGCCGGCGGGTTGCAAGCCTTGGGATTTGGGCCCGGCGACCGGATTGCCGTGGACCTGCCGATGACGGCTGAGTCGGTGGCGATCTATCTGGGGATTATCAAGGCGGGTTGCGCGGTGGTGGCCATTGCCGACAGTTTCGCCGCCCCCCAGATCGCCGCTCGGCTGCGGATTGGAGAAGCCAAGGCCATTTTTATCCAAGATGTGATTTTGCGCGGTGGGCGCGAGTTGCCGCTGTATGCGCGCTTGGTCGCCGCGGAGGGGCCGTTGGCGATTGTCTTGCCGGGGCGCGTGGAGAGATCGCCGGAAGCGTTGCGGCCCGGAGATCTGCGCTGGGACGAATTCTTGCAAGCCGACGCTATATCGGCAGCCGTGATCTGCGATCCCGACGCGACGACCAATGTGCTGTTTTCATCGGGCACGACCGGCGATCCCAAGGCCCTGCCTTGGACTCATGTCAACCCAATCAAGTGCGGCGCAGACGCGCATTATCACCAAGATGTCCACCGAGGCGATGTGGTTGCTTGGCCGACCAATTTGGGCTGGATGATGGGGCCATGGCTGATTTACGCGGCCTTTTTGAATCGGGCAACGATGGCACTCTACTATGGTACGCCGAGCGAGCGGGGCTTTGGGGAGTTTGTGCAGGCGGCTGGTATCACCATGCTCGGCGTCATTCCGAGCATGGTGCGGACTTGGCGCAGCACGGGCTGCATGGAGGGAATCGACTTTTCGGCGATTCGAGCTTTCAGTACTACCGGCGAGTGCTCCAACGCCGAGGACATGCACTATTTGATGGCGCTGGCGGGCTATCGGCCCATCCTCGAATACTGCGGCGGCACCGAGTTGGCGGGCGGCTACTTGCTCAGCACACTAGTCGAGCCGGTCGCACCCGCGACCTTCAATTCGGCCGCGCTGGGAACGGATTTGGCAATTTTGGACGAAGACGGCCAAGAATGTGAAAGCGGCGAGGTCTTTCTGGTGCCGCCCGCCATTGGCATGTCCACTCGGGTACTCAATCAAGACCACCACGAGGTGTATTACGCGGGCGCACCCAAACGAAACGAAGTGCCACTGCGTCGCCACGGCGACCAAGTCGAGCGACTGGCTCCGGGCATCTACCGGGTCCATGGCCGGGCCGACGACGCGATGAACTTGGGCGGAATTATGGTGAGTTCCGCAGAAATCGAGCGAGCCTTGAATGCGATGCCGGGCGTGGTCGAGACCGCCGCGATTGCAGCACCGCCGCCAGGGGGTGGGCCGAGCCTGCTGGTGATCTTCGCGGTGCTAAAAAATGCTGGTGATCCCCGGCCAGACGCAATGCAGCAGACGATCCGCCGGGAACTCAATCCGCTGTTCAAAATTCACGAAATAGTAGAAGTAGAATCGCTGCCGCGGACCGCGTCGAACAAAGTGATGCGGCGAGTCTTGCGGGAGCGGTATCGCGACCCTCAACGCGCCGGCTCGCAGAGCTGAGCGAAAGGAGCATCCGATGCGACATGGCTATCTGTCTGCTTTACTGCTGCTAGTGGCGATCTATCCGGCTGAAGCGGGCCGCTACGACGATCCGCGCTTTCTCACTAGCCACCTCGTCTCTGGTGGGGTGCCCAAAGACGGCATCCCCGCTCTAACCAATCCCACCTTCGCGGCACCCAACGAAGTAAATTACGTCCAAGCAAACGACGTGGTCATGGGGATCGTCATCAACGGCGAACCACGCGCGTACCCGCACAACATCGGCTGGTGGAACGAGATCATCAACGATCGCGTCGGTGATCAGTCGGTCGTAGTGTCTCTGTGCCCGCTTACAGGCACCGGCCAAGTCTTTAACGCCACTGATAGCGACGGTTCGCAAATCGAGTTCGGGGTCTCCGGGCTGCTGATCAACAGCAACTTGGTCATGTACGACCGGCGCGACGGCGAAACGCTCTACCCGCAGATGATTTACACGGCCATTAACGGCGACCGAGCCGGCGACCGCCTAGAGCTGATGCCGGTGGTCGAGACGACCTGGGCACTGTGGCAGCGGATGCACCCAAACACCACCGTGGTAAAAGCCACTACGGGCTGGGAGTACTACAACTCGCGACCAGCTTACAACGAAGGACAATACACCTTCTACCCTTACGGCGATTACCGCACCAGCCACGAGTACCTGATCTTCCAGCCAACGACTAATGGCGGTGCATTCGACCGTCGCTTTGAGACCAAGGACCTAGTATTGGGGTTGTGCCGCAACGATCAGACCAAAGCCTTTCCCTTCGCGCTGATGCCCGACGGGGCAGTGATCAACGATCGCGTCGGCAACGATCCCGTAGTCGTCCTATTCGACGCAGCCTCGCGCACGGCCTTGGCCTATTTCAGTCAACTCGACGACAGGCCGTTGAGCTTTTACGGAGTAGAATCTGAGGGGCCATTGCCGATGGAGTTCATGGATGCGGAGACGGGCTCGCGCTGGAACATGCTCGGCGAAGCCATGGCCGGGCCGCTCGCCGGGCGGCGGCTGACGCAAGTCCCGGCGTACAACGCCATGTGGTTTGCTTGGACCGCCTACTGGCCCGATACGGAGGTTTGGCAGCCGGGTGCGGGGATTCTCAACGCGGCGGACATTGAGCAAGCCTCAACGGCCGTTGAGGAGGTATTTGACTCGACGCCGACAGGTTTCGCATTGAACCAAAATTTTCCCAACCCGTTCAACGCGCAGACGCTGATCCAGTACGAATTGCCAGTGGCCGGGTCGGTGCGGTTCAGCGTGTGCAACGCGGCTGGGCAGCGGGTGCGCTTGCTGGTAGAAGAGCACCAAGCGGCTGGGCTACACTTGCAACTCTGGGACGGACGCGACGACGCCGGAGGGCCGACAGCCAGCGGGACGTACCTGTATAGGTTGGAGATGCCGGCGGCAGGGTTTAGCCAGACGCGAAAAATGACGTTGGTGCGTTGATTTTTGCACTGACTCTAGCTGCCCCGACTCTCGCTGCCCTTCGATCACACCGATACGTTGCTATGACATATGCGGGAACTGGATCTGCACTGTATAATCATATAATCATTGTCGTTAGGTAGTTAGAAGCCGTTTTAATTCCTCGTGCCGTTTCTTGCGCTGAGAAAAGCGTTTTCTGAAGGTCTGCCTGCTTTCGGGAACGCTTGATTTGAGGCCGCTTGGCGCGTTTTAAGACGGCTTCTAACGTTGAAGGAGTACTCATCACCTCATTCCGGCTCTAATCACAAATCTCAAGTTGATGGATAGGAGATACGGTCGTGTTGCTCATTCTCATTACTGCATGGATTGTGCTGTTGAGTAGTCCGGCGGCGGCACTCCGGTGGGATTTTGACGACGGGACGACGCAGGGATGGGGAGCCAAGAAACCTTTTAGGTCTGGGGGAGAGCATATATTTTACCCGTTGTCTGGGGCGATTGAAGCGGGCGTGTGGAGAATCAACGCCTTTCGCACCGACGGCCTTAGTGAAGCCGGAGTCCAGTTGATTTCTCCTACCATCGGCTATGATTCGCACCTGTTCGACCGGGTGCGGGTACGGTTCCGCTCGGTCTATCATAGTCCTACGCAAGGCGCCTTATTCCTTCACTGGACCAATGAGCACAACCTCACGCACCCAGGTGATGATCCTCTGCGTAAGGGGCGGTTCTCTCTTCCCGCCAACGGCACCTACGGCGAGTTTGTATATACGACCGAATGGCAAGAGTTCGAGTTTTCATTGGTTGACATCTTTGGGTCTCATCCCCTATGGGCGGGGTTATTAGATGATATTCGACTAACGTTTGGCTTGGAGGAGATGACCGAGGCGATGACCGACAGGCCAGCTTCGACTAAGGTGGCGGGCTTGGAAGTGGATTGGATCGAGTTGACTGGAGTAGAGGAGTTGCTACAAGGCGAGTTACCTCGGCCGTCGGGCTTCGATGTTGGCTTTACAGGACTTGGGGTTTTTGCGCCGCCCGTATTCTATCCGATTGCGCCGGCATTAGGGCAATTCCGTCTTTTAGGCGGCGATCAAGCTAGCGTTTTGACCGACTTAGATGGGGATGGAGACCTCGATCTGTTCTCCTTCTGGACTACGTGGCACGAAGCCGGCTGGGTCATGGCGCACAACAACGGTGCAGGAGCTTTTGCAACAGTACGCGTTGAGTCGGTGGAGGCTCTATCGGATACTAGGGTGCGCGTCGGCGATGTGACGGGCGATGGCCAAGACGAAATGGTGATGAGTAATGGAGGGTGGAATGTCGTGGTTTGGTCTATGGGAGCGGAGTTTCAGATAGAAGAACTCGTGCTGAGGCCCAATCGCCGGTTGGTGGACCTAGCCGATTGGGATGGCGATGGGCAGATGGAAGTGTTTGCCCAAGAAGTGTTTGCCCACCCCGCCCCCGGTGAGGGAGACAAACCTTTCTTGGAGGTGTGGGACCTCGTCAACGGGGTGTGGACGTTTTCCGCGTGGGCGGTTCCCGATCCTGCTTCCGGGCCATTTTGGGCCCATCAAATCGGCGATTTTACAGGCGACGGGGTGCTAGAAGTGCTGTGGGGGCCGAAGGATCTGTGGGAAAAGGGGGTATTTGAACGCGCGATCTCGTTTAGAGTGGCGGGCTTAGGAGCTGATCCTGAGCAGGGGGTGCTCTTTGAAAAGGCCATGCCGTTTCCCCTGCTTGCGGGTCGAGCCGGCGATTTTGATGGCGATGGGCAAGTCGATTTACTGGCGGGCTTGCGGGAGGACTTCCAAGAGCAGCGCAAGGGGCTTGTGGTGTGGAGCAGCCTCCCCGGTGAATTAAAAAAAGAAGTGATCTATGATGAGCAGCTATTTCTGCGCTCGTCGGTGGAGGTGTGCGACCTGAATGGCGACGGGGTGGATGATTGGGTGTTTATCGGCGGGGACTATGCGTTGGGTTTTGGCGTGTTCGTCGAATGGGGAGGCGGCTTGCAGCTCAGTAAAACGGTGGAATGGCATCGCTTGAGTGGCGATGGGGTGGATGTAGGAGTAGGGGAGGTGGCAACGGGGCTGGAAGGGAATGGCGTCATGGTGCTGCCCGGGGATGTGGATGGCGACGGCGATTTAGACTTGGTGGTGTTGGATCGAGCATTAGGGGGCGTGCATGTGCTCAAGAGTTCGGTGGGTGAGCAGATGACTGCCGTGCAGACGGCGACAGCAGTGCCGCCGACGCATCATCGCCTCGGCGACAGCTACCCCAATCCGTTCAACCCGACGGTCGTGCTCCCCCTTGATTTGGCAAAGGACGCAGCGCGGGTGTCGCTGCGAGTGTATGACGTGTTGGGGCGTCGGGTGCGGCAGGTGTGGCAGGGGCCGCTTGGGGCGGGGAGCCATCGGTTTGTGTGGAATGGGCGCGACGAGGCAGGCAAAGTAGTAGCTGCTGGGGTGTATATCTATCAGGTCGAGGTAGACGGAAGCGTGGAAACCAAGAAGATGACAAAGCTGCCCTGAGGGAATGAAGTAGAGACAAGTTTGAAACTCTAGGCTCTAAAAATGGCCCCACGGCGATGTTTTTGTCGTGGGGCCTTGTTGTGCGCGGTGATTAGACGCTTTAATTAGGTTCTCCCATCACCGAGCGAATTCAGGAGGAGATCATGAGCAATTTTCTCAGTCGCTATCTACACTGGTTGCACCTGCGGTGGCCCGCTGGTGTGGTAGAGAAGTTGCCGCGGGTGGATGAGCACGGGCAGAGCAATGTCCCCGGGCTGTACATCGTCGGCGACCTAACCGGGATCCCGCTGTTGAAGTTCTCGGCCGATACGGGAGCACGGGCCGTGCAGCACATCGCAGCCGACGAGGCATTCCAGCGCGGCAAGGGGTCGGCGGATGCCTTGGACTTGGCGATTATCGGCGCGGGCGTTTCCGGCATGTCCGCGGCCTTAGAGGCGCGGGAGGCCGGGTTGTCGTTTGTGCTTTTGGAGGCTACCGAGCCGTTTTCCACGCTGGTCAATTTCCCCAAGGGCAAGCCCATTTACACCTATCCCACCGAAATGGAGCCGGCCGGGCAAATCCGCTTTAAGGCCGAGATCAAGGAGCCTTTGATTGAGGAACTGCACGAGCAGACGCTCGCTCAAGGCATTGAGCCGACTATGGCGCGGGTCGAGCAGGTAAAAAAGCGGGGAGACCTCTTTGAACTGGAGATCCCGGGCCAAGAGAACATCAAGGCCCGCCGCGTGATCGTCGGGATCGGGCGCTCGGGCAACTTTCGCAAGCTGAGGGTGCCGGGCGAGAACTTGGCCAAGGTCTCCAACCGTTTGCACGATCCCGTTGACTTCTGCAACAAAGACGTGCTGGTCGTGGGCGGCGGCGACAGCGCCTTAGAGGCGGCCATTGCTATCGCCCAATGCGGCGGGCGCGTGACCATCTCCTACCGCAAGCCCGAATTTTCTCGCCCCAAGCCCGAAAACGTCGAAAAGCTAAACATGCTCGCGGCCGATCCAATGGCCGACGTGGCCGTTGACACCCCTTCTTCCGAGCGGGTGACGACTAGTAGTGGAGCCTTTGTGGAGCAGGGCCGCCAAGCCGGATCAATCCGCCTGCTGATGGCCAGCCAAGTGCTGCGCATCAACGAGGACGCGGTCGCGCTCAAAGACGACGCCGGCCAAGAACTGAGCCTGCCCAACGACGCGGTCTTTTCGATGATTGGGCGCGAGGCACCGCTCGACTTTTTCAGACGCAGCGGCGTGGAAATCAACGGCGAATGGCGACCGAGCCGTTGGCTGTCTTTGGGATTCATCCTGCTGGCGGCGGTTTTCATCTACCACTGGAAGACCGACGCGGGTATTCCCATCAAGCACTGGTTCCAAGAAGCCAATCTCTTCCCGTTTAACCTAGCGGCACCAGCGGTAACGCATACGCTGTGGGACACGGTGCAAGTGTCGATGACGCAGCCGAGTTTCTACTACTCGCTGGCCTATTGCCTGTGCGTCGTCCTATTCGGCTTGCAGCGCATAAAGCGACGGCGCACACCGTATATCAAGGTGCAGACGCTGACGCTGATGGCGGTTCAGTGCATCCCACTCTTTCTGCTGCCCTATGTATTGTTGCCTTGGGCCGGGTACAATGGATGGTTCGACGCGGGAGCTTGGCTCAAGCCGATGGCCGATGCCTTGTTCCCCGAGTCGCAATGGGCCGAACACGGGCGCGAATACTGGCGCTCTTTGGGGCTGATCCTCGCTTGGCCGCTGTTCTTTTGGAACGTCTTCACCAGCGAGCCGCTGTGGTGGTGGCTGGCAATCAGCCTAGTGCAGACCTTCGTCATCATACCGCTGATCATCTACTTCTGGGGCAAGGGAGCTTACTGCGGCTGGATCTGCTCATGCGGCGCACTCGCCGAAACCATGGGCGACGCCCATCGGCACAAGATGCCGCACGGCATGGCTTGGAACAAGGTGAACATCGTCGGGCAGGTCGTGCTGCTGCTAGCCAGCGTACTGCTCATTTTGCGCCTAGTGGGCTGGGCTTTGCCGCCCGATCACTGGATCAACGGGACCTACATGGGGCTGTTTTTGGGCAAGGGCACCAATTGGGGCAACCTGCCCTTCCCGCTAACTTTTCTCAATTACGTGTGGTCGGTCGATCTGCTACTGGCCGGTATCTTAGGCGTCGGGCTGTACTGGCATTTCAGCGGCCGGGTGTGGTGCCGCTTCGCCTGCCCGCTGGCGGCCTTGATGCACATTTACGCCCGCTTTAGCCGCTTCCGCATCCTCGCCGACAAGAAAAAGTGCATCTCTTGCAATGTCTGCACCTCGGTGTGCCACCAAGGCATCGACATTATGAACTTTGCCAACAAGGGGCTACCCATGGTCGACCCGGAGTGCGTGCGTTGTAGCGCGTGTGTGCAATCTTGCCCGACGGGCGTGCTGGAATTTGGTCAGATCGACAAAAGCGGCAAGGTGATAAAAACCGACGGGCTAGCGGCGTCGCCGGTGCAGATGCAGGAGGAGTAAACTAACCGCTGGCGAGCGACTGCTCTAGCTGCTGGCAAAACGTCTCGATCACCTTGAGGCGGGCAAAGCGTTTGTCATTGCCCGCCACCAAGGTCCAAGGAGCGGTCGGCGTGTGAGTGCGCGCTACCATGTCGTCAACAGCGGCCTCGTATTCGTCCCATTTCTCGCGGTTGCGCCAGTCTTCGTCGGTAATCTTCCAGCGCTTGTGCGGCGTCACCTGCCGCGACTTAAAGCGCCGCAATTGCTCGTCCTTGTCGATCTGAATCCAGTACTTGGCCACCACCATGCCGTGGTCTGTTAGCTGCTGCTCAAAATCGTTGATTTCGCCGTATGCCCGCTGCCAAGCTGCTTCGTCGGCAAAGCCCTCAACGCGCTCGACCAACACCCGGCCATACCAACTGCGGTCGAAAATCGCCATCCGCCCTGCACGCGGCAGATGACGCCAAAAGCGCCAGAGATAGTGTTGGGCGTGTTCTTCGTCCGTGGGAGCAGCGATCGGGATGATCTTATAGATACAGGGATTGAGGGCGGCCGTCAGCCGCTGGATGATCCCGCCCTTGCCCGCGGCATCGGCCCCTTCAAAAACCAAGACGGTCGAAACGCCTTTGCGGCGCGCCTGCTGAGTCAAGCGATAGAGCCAGCCTTGGTATCGCTCAAGCAGGGCTTGATACTCCTTTTTGGGCACCCGCTTTTCCATATCCAACTGAGTCAGCGCATTGGGGGCGGGTGACCAGTCTGAGCTAACGCGCTTGGGACGGCTCTTTTTCAGGGCGAGACGCTGGCGGATGGCGTCGCGCACGGCGCGGCCCACCGCCAATGTGTAGTGAGGGTCGCAGCCTTCGACGAGTTGCCAATGCGCGCCGCTGCTGTCGGTCTTGTGCAGCAAGCGGTCGGCGGCGCGTTTGAACTCGTCGTAGTACTGCAAGCCCTCTCTTGCGCCCGCAGTCACCCGCCAGCGAGTCAGTGGGTTTTGCCCCAAGGCCGCAATGCGTTGCTGCCGCGCCTCTTTGTCCAAGTGAATCCACAACTTGATCAGCAGCGCACCATCGACGACCAGTGCGTTTTCAAAGGCCGCAATGCGGTCGGCAGCGCGGTCAAAAGCCTCCTCATCGCTGCGGCCATGCGCCAAGTCGCGCAGCGGGCGGTCGTACCAGCCGTTTAAGTAGATGCCGATTGTTCCCTTCGGCGGCAAGGAAAGCCAGTAGCGCCAGTACTCCGGGCGCTCGCGCTCTTCTGCCGACGGCGACTCAAAGGCGCACACCGCGATGCCGTGAAAGTCCATCCACTGTCTGAGCGCGTTGTTCGCCGCGCTCAGACCGGCGCCAGCAAAACCACCCAAGACGATGAGCGTTGGGAACTGAGCTTGCTGCAACCGCTCTTGCGCCGCGATCAGTTCTGCGCGCAGCTCCGCTTCGAGTTTCTTGTATCGGCTGCTTGAAACGCCGTGCGCCAATTCGTTGGTTGCCATGGATCGCCTCTTTGCGTTACGCAAAAGTAAAAAAACCGCCTATACGCCTCTTATGGCTAGCCCGCAACCGGCCATGCACCGATTGCCGCCCACCGGGCAAAGCCGTAGATTTTTGCATCCCTTGGCAAAGGAGCCTTTGGCATGGAAGTACTCGGCGGCCCGCTTTTTGGCGTTGCCGGCGCAGGAGAGTCGCACGGGCCAGCGATTGTCACCACGGTCTTCGGCTGTCCCCCCGGTCTGTGGGTGGAGCGCCCCCAGATCCAGCACTATCTCGACCGCCGCCGCCCCGGCAGCAACAAGCTGGGTACGCCCCGGCGGGAAGACGATCAAGTTGCCCTGCTGTCCGGCCTCTACTCAGACGACCACGACCAACTCCTATCTGGCCCAGCACTGCGCCTAGGCGAGAGCGAGACGCCGGTGCCAACCTATGAAGCGGGCTTCACTACGGGCGAGCCGATTGCTGCGACCGTGCTCTCGGCTGCCAAGCGCTCGGGCGATTACCAGCAGTTCGCCGGGTCGCAGGGCCACGTCCGGCCCGGGCATACCGACTTAGTCAAGCACTACAAATCGCAGGGCTTTGTCGATGTGCGCGGCGGCGGGCGTTCCAGCTATCGCTCAACCATCTCCGACGTCATCGGCGGCACCATTGCCCGCCTCTATCTAGCCGAGCACTTTGGCACTGCCATTTTCTCTTCGATCTGCCAAGTTGGGCCGCTGGAGACGGGCATTTCCCTCGCGGCGCGAGTCGCCGAACTAGTCAAAGCCGAGGGGCAACCGCTGTCGCCGACAACGCGGGCCGCCCTCGAAAGCGAATTGGAGCGCGGGCCGCTCCGCACGGTGGATGCGGATTTCGCGCATCAAGCAGCCGAGCTGATTGCCAAAACCCGCAAAGAGCAAGACTCCGTCGGCGCGGCGCTCGAAGTAGTGGCCGTCAACGTGCCGCCCCTCGTCGGCGAGCCGCTGTATCAGAGCCTAAAGTTGCGCCTGATGGGCAGCCTCGGCGGACTACACGCCGTCCAAGCCTGCGAAATAGGTGCTGGGCGATCCGTCTCAGCGCGGCGCGGTAGCCAAAACAACGATCCCATCCGCAAAACCGGCTACCAGCGCAACAGCCACGGCGGCTTGCTCGGCGGCGTGACCACGGGTATGCCGCTCGTCTGCCGCTTGAGCTTCAAGCCCACGGCCACCATCGCCCAACCCCAAGATTCAGTGCGCAAGGACCTCGAAGAAATCGAGTTCCAACTCGCCAAGGGCCGCCACGATCCCTGCGTGGGCGTACGGGCTGGCGCAACTTTAGAGTCGCGGCTGGCCATCGAACTGATGAACGCCGTACTCGTGCATCAAGCGCACAACATGGATGCGGAAAATTTCAAACTCTTCTGACTCTTTTAGCTTCTAACGCTCACAACGCGGGCATCGCCACGCCCAGGTCCGCCGCCACTTTGCCGATTTCATTCCAAGTAGGTTGGGGCAAATCAATGCCTTCGACTAGCAGCCGCGCTCTAGTCTGCTGTTCGATTTCGCCGGGTGCATAGACTTTTTCAAACCCAGGCAAAGGGCGAGCCGAGCACACCCACTCGGCCATCGCTTCGACTTCGCGCTCGTACGAATCCAAATCGATAAAGTCTTCGATATTGATCGCCAGAACCATGGTCCCGTTACCGCCGCTGCCGCCTTCTTTGGTGCAACCAGCATGAGAAAGCGGTCCTACCAACATTTCCACCATCATCGCCAGTCCGCTGCCCTTGTGTCCAAACTGTAGGCCGCCCAACGGCAAGACGCCGGTGCCTTCGGCGTCGTCTAAATAGCACCGGGCATCGGTGACGGGCTGGCCTTCCCGATTTATAACCCAACCCTCGGGCATCGGCTCTTGGCGGATGTTCTTCTGGACGATTTTACCACCGGCCACGACGGTCATGGTCATATCGAGCATGAACGGCGGACCATTCTGGCGCGGGGCAGAAAAAGCGATCGGTTCAGGACGCAGGCGGCGGTCGGCCGAGCCAAAAGGCGCGAGGAACAAACCGCCGCCATTGAGCCAAACCATGCCAATCATGCCCTGCGCGGCAATCCGTGGCGGATAGTCGCCGAGTCGGCAGATATGGGTAATGTGGTTGAGGCCGACAAAGCCGAAGGTAGAGTTCTGGGCTTTTTCAACGGCAATGTCGAGGGCGCGATTGACGGCGACGATGCCGTTGGCGCCTTTGCCGTTGATCACCCTGAGCACAGGAGTGTCGCGCACGACTTGGGTCTCTTCCCAGCGGACGTAGTTGTTCTGCATCCCGCGGGCATAGCCGGAGACTAGCCAAGTGCCGTGCGAGTCGTGGCCGTGGAGGTGGCTTTCGACGACGTGGTCGGCGACGATGCGGGCGTCATCGGCGGGGATGCCAGTAGCGGCAAAAATGCGGTAGCAGAGGTCTTTGAGGACGTCGTGTTGGACTACGGGCATGGAGGGCTTCCTTGGATTTAGTTGAGTGAACGGGCAGGGCTTACGAGGCGTGCTTTTCCATCAGTTCGGCGAAATAGCTAAACAGATGGAAGCTGTCGTGTGGACCGGGCGAGGCCTCCGGGTGGCACTGGATGGAAAAAATGGGGAGTTCCTTGTGGTGCAGGCCCTCGACGCAGTCGTCGTTGAGGTTGAGACGGGTGATTTCGAGGCAATCGGGCAGCGAGTCGGCCGCAATGCCCCAGCCGTGGTTTTCAGCGGTGATTAGAATTCGGTCGCTGGCGCGTTCCTTGATCGGCTGATTGGCGCCGCGGTGCCCGAACTTGAGGCGGTAAATTTCCGCGCCAAAGGCCAAGCCGACAATCTCGTGGCCCAAGCAGATGCCAAAGATCGGCTTCTTGCCAATAAGGCCCTTGCACGTCGCGATCGCGTAGTCGAGGGGCCGGGGATCGCCCGGGCCGTTGGAGAGAAAGACGCCGTCCGGCTCCAACGCCAAGACTTCGTCGGCCGTGGTTTTGGCCGGCACGACCGTTACCTTGCATCCTGCGGCGACCAAGCAGCGGACGATATTGCGCTTGATCCCGTAGTCGAGGGCGACGACGTGGAAGCGCGGGGCTTCGGGGCTTTCGACATAGGGCGCCGAACAGCTAACGGCGGCGACCATGTCCACGCCGACGAGCCCCGGCCAAGCGCACGCCTTTTCGACTAAGCTGTCCGGGTCGAGATCGGTGGTGGAAATGACAGCGTCCATTACGCCTTCAATGCGTACTCTGCGCGTCAACTCGCGGGTATCGATGCCTTCGATGCCGAGTACGCCGTGCTCTTCGAGATATTCAGGCAAGCTCTGGTGCATACGCCAGCTACTCGGCAGGCGAGAGCATTCTTTCATCAGGAAGCCGCGAACTTGGGGCCGCACCGATTCGTCGTCTTCAGGTGTGACCCCGTAGTTGCCTATGAGCGGGTACGTCATGGTGACGATCTGACCGGCATAGGAAGGGTCCGTTAGAATTTCCTGATAGCCGGTCATGCTGGTATTGAAGACCATTTCGCCGAGGCGCTCACCCCCATGGCCAAGGGCACGGCCCTCAAAGACGGTGCCGTCCGCGAGCGCAACAAGCGCTTTCATCTTCCGTAGATACTCCTTGTTGAGAGGGTTTAACAGCGGGTAAAAACTTAGGCAAAAAAAGACGCGACGAACAGGCGGCTCATTCCGGTGCTGAGTCGGTCAGGTCTTGGCGCTCTTGCCGTGCGCGTTCTTGCATATCGACAGCCGGATCGAATTCACCGACGATTTCTCGACCGACGATTTCTTCAATCACGTCCTCCAAGGTAACAATGCCGGCAAAGCCACCGTATTCATCGACAACGGCAAAAAGGTGCTCGCGCCGCTGGATAAATTCTTCGAGTAGACGACTAGCCCGCGCCGACTCGGGTACCGAGTGGATGGAGCGGCTCACCTCAGAGAGCTTAGCTTGGTCGCGGCCATCGGCCAAGGCGCTGAACGCATCGCGTCGCAGCACCAAGCCGACGATGTTTTCCCGTTCTCCCTGATAGAGAGGCACCCGACTGTGGGCCCAGCTACCAGACTGTTCTCGAGCCTCGGCCAAGGTCAAGTCGCGGTCGAGGCAGTGTACTACCGTGCGCGGAGTCATAATATCGCGTGCCCGCAACTCGTCGAGCTTGAGGATGTTTTGGATGACGCGCTCTTGGTCGCGCGAAATGGCACCGGAATGGCGGCTCATTCGCGCGATAATCTCAATTTCTTCCGGCACGACCTCCGGCACGTCGGGTGCCCCAGCGGTGATGAGCCGAACGATGAATTTGTTGAGCCAAATAAAGGGCGCAAACAGCCATACCAGCCATTGGATCGGGCGGGCGATAAACCGGGCGAGAACGCGGGCATGCACCACCCCCACCGTTTTGGGAAGAATCTCCGTAAAGATGAGTACCGCCAGCGAAAATACGGTGATAAAGTACGTCTCCGACGTCTGCGGAAACACGCCGATAAAGGCGGCACCCGCGACGGCGGCACCGCCAGTATGGGCCAAGGTATTCAGCGTGAGAATCGCCGAGATGGGGCGCTGGATATCCGCGTGCAGTTTCTTGAGGATTTTGCCCGAAGTGCGCCCTTGGCCGGCCAACATTTCGATCTGACTAGCGGGCAGCGAATAGAGCGCGGCTTCCAAGAGCGAACAAACGCAGGATACGAAGAGAACGACGCTGACGGCTAGAATCAGTTCAAATTCAGGGGTCATAGACTCGAGGGAAATATAACAAAGAGAGGGACTCCCTGATGGGAATCCCTCTCCAATGACACTGGACTACGAGGTCTTGCTCAGGAGTAGCTATTCCACGTGCTCGCTAACATGCTTGGTCAACTCAAACATGCTCACTTGATTCGCGCCGCCGAAGACAGCTCGCAGTTTATCGTCGGCATTGATCATGCGCTTGTTCTCTGGGTCTTGCAGATCATTCTTCTTGATGTACTCCCAGATTTTCTTGGTGATCTCAGTACGCGGCAATGGCTCACTACCGACTATGGCCCCAAGGGCGGCGTCTGGCTGCAAGGGCTTCATAAAAGCAGAATTGGGCTTGCGCTTCGCCTTTTTCTCGGCAACAGGTTTCTTCTTAGCCATAAAAAAATCTCCTTTGGCTGTAGGGGTAAAACCCACGAAAGGGGTCGTTTAAGATTAGGTTTCTCGGCCTCTGCCACCTCGTGAAGTTTAAGGCCGATTCTACCCGTTGTGTGCAGCTACAACATTTTCTCAATATAGTACGAAGGCAGTGTAAGTCAAGCAAAAATGTAGCTTTTTCATAGGGAAAAATGCTCTCCTTAGGGACGTTTGACATGATTTGCGAAAACGGTCATTTTAATTTTGTGCTTGGGATTTGTCGCATTTTGTGGTCTAAAAATTGATGATCGAAAAAAGCAAATTAGGGTTTGTAGGTAGCGGCAACATGGGTCGGGCACTGATTGAAGGTTTGGTTGGTCAGCTTCCTGCGACTCAGATAACCGCGGCCGACATCAGGCCGGAAGCCCTCGAAGGTTTGTCGGCGTTGGGCGTCCACACTAGCACGGACTCAGCCGATGCGGTTTGCGGTCAAGACTTGGTGATTTTGGTACTCAAGCCGCAAGTGGCTGCGCCCGTACTGAAGGCACTATCCACGGATTTTAGCACCCAGCAGATTGTCGTCTCGCTCATGGCCGGCGTATCGACCGCCCGGCTCGAAGAGCTACTGCCGGCGCAAATGCCCGTCGTGCGCGTCATGCCGCAGACGCTAGTGAGGGTGCGGGGCGCGGCTTGCGCTCTCTGCGCCGGTCGCGCGGTTAGCGCACAACAGATGGCGCAAGTGCGTTCTCTGTTCGACTTAGTCGGCAAAACGGTCGCAGTCGCCGAAAATCTCATGGACGCAGTTACAGGGCTTTCCGGTAGCGGCCCAGCTTGGGCTTACACGGTCGTCGAAGCGCTCGCCGACGGTGGCGTACGCGCCGGGTTGCCGCGCGAAACCGCATTAACACTCGCCGCCCAAACCCTGCTCGGTGCCGCGCACCTCGTACTCGAAAGCGGAGAACATCCGGCCGTGCTCAGGGACCAAGTTACTTCGCCGGGCGGGACTACGGCCGCTGGGCTGCACAAGCTAGAAGAAAAGGGCCTGCGCGACGCTCTGATCAGTGCCGTGCTAGCTGCCGCCGAGCGCTCCGCTGAGTTGGGGCAATCGTGATTGCAGTCATTGACTACGGCATGGGCAATCTGCGCAGCGTCCAGAAAGCCTTCCAATTCCTTGGCTGTGAAGCCGAAATCGTCGAAGCCCCTGAGCGTCTAGGTGCGGCCACCCATCTCGTACTGCCCGGCGACGCAGCCTTTGGCGATGCGATGCACAACTTGCAGGTCGCCGGTTGGGATGTGGCCATCGCCGAGGGCCTCGCGGCAGACAAACCCTTCTTGGGCATCTGCATGGGATTGCAGCTCATGTTCGAGGAAAGCGAGGAAATGGGGCGGCATCGCGGGCTCGGAATCCTGCCGGGCAAATGCGTGCGTTTCCCGCCTACCGAGCGAGTCCCACAGATCGGCTGGAACCAAATCGCCATCAAGCGCGAAGTGTCCCTCTTGGAGGGCGTACCCGAAGGAAGTTTTTTTTATTTTGTACATTCGTACTACGTGGTAAATAAAAACAAAGACGATTGCGTCGCCACGACGGACTACGGAATTGATTACACCTCAGTCGCCGGAAGCGGGCGCGTCTTTGGCGTACAATTTCACCCAGAAAAGAGCCAAGTCCACGGCTTGCGCCTTCTCGACAACTTCGCGCGCCTGCGCTGAAGAGATATGCTTGCCAAGCGAATTATTCCCTGTCTAGATGTCAAAAATGGCCGCAACGTGCGCGGGGTGCGCTTTTCTGCAGATCGCGACGCCGGAGACCCCGTCGAGCTAGCCGCACGCTACGACGCCGAAGGCGCAGATGAACTCGTCTTCTACGACATCACGGCTTCAGCCGATGGCCGCGCCATCGTCATGGACCTCGTGCGCCAAGTCTCCGAGCGCGTCTTTATTCCCCTAATGGTCGGCGGCGGTATTCGCACCTTCGCGGACGTGCGCCACATTCTCAAGACCGGTGCCGATAAGGTGTCGATCAACTCGGCCCATGTGTATTCGCCGGAAATCATCAACCAAAGCGCAGAGAGCTTCGGTTCGCAGTGCATTGTCGCGGCTATTGACGCGCTCAGGCGTCCGACTGCGCCCGGCGAGCCGCCATCGTGGGAGCTATACATTAACGGTGGGCGCAAAGCCACCGGCATCGACGCCTTAGAATGGGTGGAAGCTCTCGTCGCTCGCGGAGCGGGCGAGTTGGTACTCAACAGCATCGACGCCGACGGGACGCGCACTGGGTACGATCTCGAACTAAACCAAGCAGTGGCTCGCCTCGTAGATGTGCCCATCGTCGCCTCGGGCGGTGCCGGCAATCTCGACCACATCTACGAGGTGCTGACTGCCGGCGAAGCCAGTGCCGCGCTGGCGGCTTCCATCTTCCACTTCCAGCACTACTCAATCCCCGAAGTTAAAAGTTTTCTACGCGAGCGCGGGGTCCCGGTGCGCCAGTGATCGAGGCAAGCGAAGTGTCGCGGCAGGCACTGATGAGCGAGGTTCAGCGGCTGGTAGTCAAAATCGGCAGCAGCACCCTGACCACTCGGAGCCACAAGCTCGACGACGAAGTCGTCAGCCAACTCGTCGAAGATGTAGTTGAACTGCGCTCACAGGGCTTGGAGGTGGCGATTGTCACCTCGGGAGCGGTGGCCGCGGGCATGGGGCAAATGGAGTTGGACAGACGCCCAGACAACATCGCCCAACTGCAAGCACTCGCAGCCATCGGCCAAGTGCTGTTGATGGATACATACAAGGACAAATTCCACTGCCGCGGCGTACCCATCGGCCAAGTGCTCTTAACCGCCGAGGACATCCTCGGCGACCGCCATCGCTACGTAAATCTCGAAAATACCTTTCGCAACCTCTTTGCCTATGGGGCCGTGCCCCTAATCAACGAAAACGACAGCGTCGCTGTTGCCGAACTCCGGCGTCAGCTCGGAGAAAACGACATGCTCGCCGCTTATGTGACAAACCTGATCCGGGCGGATATGCTGGTCATGTTTTCGGATGTCGAGGGGCTTTACCACGCCTTTGGGCCGCACGGCCCCGAAGGAAAGCCAGTAAACCAAATAAACCAAGACAGCCTCGACCTAAAGGGGATGATTGGTCGCTCGCTCGACGGGCGCGGCAGTGGAGGCATGGCGACTAAACTGCGGGCCGCACGGCTGCTAATGGCTTGCGGCGAAATGGCGGTCATCGCGCACGGGCGCAAACACCGCTTGCGCCACATCCTCGCCGGCTGCGAGCAAGGGACGCTCTTTCTGCCGACTGGCCGCAAGCTCAACAGCCGACATCGCTGGATCGGTTTTGCCAGCCCATGTCGCGGCAGCGCGGTGATTGACCGCGGTGCCCAACGCGCCATCGCCGAACAGTACAAGAGCCTGCTTCCGGTGGGGGTCGTCTCCTGCGAGGGCGAGTTTGACGCGGGCGACGTGGTACAGGTGATCGGCGAGCACGGCGAGAAGTTGGGGCGGGGCTTGTGCCGTTATTCAGCCTCTGAACTGCACCGCATATTGGGCATGAGTTCGCCCGAAGTCACAAGCGCACTCGGTCGTCCCGCCCAAGAGGTCATCCACCGAGACGACCTCGTCTTATTCTAAAATCGACGTGACTAAAACGGCCAAGATCTTGCTGCTCGCCTTCCTCGCTCTGGTGGCGTACATAGCCTTTGGCAACGGGCTGCTCTACAAGGTGTGGCAGGAGGAGAAGACCCTATCGGAACTCAAAGCCGAGGTGAAACAACTAGAAGCCGAAACTGACAGCTTGCGCCAAGTGCTAAAATTAATCGAAAGCGACATCGATTTCATCGAAAGAGTCGCGCGCGAAGATTTCGGCTTGGTCAAACCGGGCGAGGTGATCATTCCCCTACCGGCGAAAGAAGGCGAGTGACGCCATGCCGCGCACTATCGTCAAAACGCGTGCCATCGTCCTGCGCACCATGCGCATGGGCGAGACCAGCAGCCTAGGGACCTTGTACGCTCAGGAGTGCGGCAAACTCAAGGTCATGGCCCGGGGTGCTCGCAAGCCCAAGAGCCGGTTCGGTGCCGCGCTCGGCTTGATGAGTGAGGTCCAAGCCGTCTGCTACGTCAAAGAGACCCGCGACCTGCAAACCCTGAGCGAATGCACCCTGCTCAAACCAGCGCCCGACTTATCGCAAAGCCTAGAGCGACTTTCCTTTGGCAGCGCCGCCTGCGAGCTAGTTGATCGCCTAACCATCGAAGGGGAAAGCAACCCCCGGCTCTATCAGTGCTTAGCTGGAGTGTTGCACGGGCTTGCCGAAGTGGAGCCCGAGCAGGTCGAATCGCTGTTTTGGTACTTCCAACTCCGCGCCGCCGCCGCCCTCGGTTATCGCCCGGAGTTGCGCCAGTGCATTACGTGTCAACGCGATCTAGTCGGCCCCTCGTCGTGGTTCAGCGCAGCCCTCGGAGGAGGCCTGTGCGCTACCTGCGGCCCGGGGAACGGAGTGCGCTTAGCACAGCGCAGCTTGCGCTTTCTCGCCGTCCTCCAAGGGCTTAGAACCTACAGCAAGGATGATCTCCCCCAAGCCCCTTTCCAGCGCGGCGAGATCCGCATGACTTTGCGCGGCTTTCTAGAGTACCATGGCGGCGAGCACAGCCGGCTCAAATCGCTCGACTTTCTCGATGGCCTCAACAAGACCGCTTTACCCGTCTAACTTACTGGAGATTTTCATGTCCGACGACGCAATGGAGAAACTAGTATCCCTGTGCAAGCGCAAAGGCTTTATCTACCAAAGCTCGGAAATCTACGGTGGCCTCAACGGCTGCTGGGATTACGGACCGTTGGGCGTCGAGTTGTTGCGCAACATCAAAGAGGTCTGGTGGAAAGCCATGACCTACCGCGAGGACGTAGAGGGCATTGACGCCAGCATCCTCATGAATCAGCGGGTGTGGGAGGCATCGGGCCACGTCGATAGCTTTACCGATCCCATGGTCGAAGATCGCAAGACCAACGAGCGCTTTCGGCTCGACCAACTCCTCGAAGAAAACGGCATCGACGTAGCGGGCCTGAGCGCCGAGGAGATGGGCGCACTGCTGCGCGAGCACAACATTAAAAGCCCCAAAGGCAACGAACTGAGCGATCCGCGGCAATTCAACCTGATGTTCAAGACCTTCGTCGGTCCGCTCGAAGACGACAGTGCGCGGGTCTTTCTCCGCCCGGAGACAGCGCAGGGCATCTTCGTCAACTACCTCAACGTGCAGGCGGCGACGCGCCAGAAGCTACCCTTTGGCATCGCCCAGATCGGCAAGGCATTCCGCAACGAGATCAACACCAAGAATTTCCTCTTCCGCACGCGGGAATTTGAGCAGATGGAGATGCAGTACTTTGTCGCGCCGGGCACCCAAGACGAGTGGTTCGACTATTGGCGCACGGAACGCTGGAAGTGGTTTGCACAAATCGGCCTGCCCGAGCACAAGCTGAGTTGGCACGAACACCAAGGCGACGAACTAGCCCACTATGCCCGCGCCGCCTTCGATATCCAGTACGAGTTTCCCTTTGGCCCAAGCGAGATCGAGGGCATCCACAATCGCGGCGACTACGACCTGTCGCAGCACGAAAAATTCTCGGGCAAACAACTCAAGTACTTCGACGAGGAGCAGCGCACCAAGTTCGTGCCCTACGTCGTAGAAACCTCGATAGGAGCTAGCCGTACGCTAATGGCCTGCCTAGTCGAAGCATACCACGAGGAAGAGGTCCGGGGTGAGACCCGGGTGGTAATGCGCTTTCACCCGCGCATTGCGCCGCTCAAAGCGGCGATACTGCCCCTCGTCAAGCGCGACGGCATGCCGGACATCGCCCGGCAAATCGCCGAGGACCTCCGGCCTTACATGCGGGTTTTTTACGATGAAGGCGGCGCGATCGGCCGTCGCTACCGGCGCATGGACGAGGTGGGGACGCCGTTCTGCCTAACGGTCGATTCGGACACCCTAGCGGACCAGACCGTCACTGTGCGCGCTCGCGACACCATGGCCCAAGAGCGGGTGCCCATAGCCGAGCTTCGCACCCACCTTGAGAGCCGCATGGGCACTTGGCAACTCCCTTGACCCAGTAGTATAAATCCTGATATTATCCTTCGCGCTTGGACTATAACCCACCTCAGGCGCAGATTTTCGCATTGCGATGCAGTATCCGGTATAGCGAAAGTGGCGGAATTGGTAGACGCGCTAGACTTAGGATCTAGTGCCCGAAAGGGCATGGGGGTTCGAGTCCCCCCTTTCGCACCATATTCATAATTAATGAGCGCACGGCCGGCGATTTGGCGGTGCGCCCTAGCTTTGTAGGATTGCGCTTCGTGAAGACACAGGTCACAGAAAAAGGTCAGTGGGCACGCGAACTGGTCGTTGAAGTCGAAGCCGCGCGCATTGACGCCGCCGTTAATAAGGCTATGCGTCGCTACCAAAAGCAGCTAGAGATCCCCGGCTTCCGCAAGGGCAAAACGCCGCTCAGAATCATCAACGCGCGCTACGGCAGTTACATCCGCGGCGAAGTCCTCGACGATCTGCTCCCCTCCCTGCTAAAAGAAGCCACGCAAGAGGCGGGCCTCCGACCAGCCGCGCCGCCCAAAATCTCCCAACTCGACCACGAGCCGGGCGGCAACCTGACGTTCACCGCCGATCTCGACATCTGGCCTGAGATCAAAGCCGAACACTACGAAAAACTCGCCGCCACCCGCATGGTCCACGAGGTAGCCGACGAGGAAATCAGCGAGCAGTTAGAAGAGTTGCGCCGCCGCCACGCCACTGAGCAAATCGTCGAGCGACCGTTGGCCAGCGGCGATGTGCTCGTCGCGGATTTGCAGCGGCTCGACGACAGCGGCTTGCCCGTCATTGGCGACAAACACGAGAAGCGCCACATCCTCATCGGCGATGAAAATGCCCCCAGCCCCGAGTTTGAAGAGGCACTCGTCGGCATCGGTGCTGGCGAAGAGCGCAAGATCCGCTTCGCCTACCGCGAGGACCTGCCCAACGAACAGCTCGCCGGCCAGACCGCGCACTTCGCAGTGGCAGCCCACGAAGTGCGCGAGCGCACTCTGCCCGAACTCGACGACGAATTCGCCAAAGATCTCGGCGAACAGTTCCAGACCCTCGACGACTTGCGCCAGCACCTCAGCGAGCAGATCCACCAGCGCTGGGAATACATGGCCCAGCAGCGCCTACGCAGCGAGTTGATCAACCAACTCATCCTAAAAAACGACTTTGAACTACCCGAGAGCATGGTCGACGACTACCTCGACTCGCTCGCACGGGAGCATGCCGATCACGACCACGACGCCAGCCACAGCGACGAAGAGCGCGCCCAAGCCACGCGCCAGCTCAAGAGCTATCTGCTGCTTGAAAGCGTACGCCAACAAGCCGGGGTCGAAGTAACGGACGAGGAGTTTGCTCAATTCGCCGCCGAGCGCACTGACGTTCAACCGGCCGACTTGCAAAATGCAGAGGGACTGCGCCGCGAGTTGGAAGATCAAAAAATCATCGAGTTGCTCATCGCCAAAGCCGAAATCAAAGAGGAAAAGGTATAAATCATGTCACTGATTCCAATGGTCATAGAACAGACCGGCCGCGGCGAGCGCTCATACGACATCTACTCGCGGCTGCTCAAGGAGCGCATCATATTCGCCGGTACGCCGATCAACGACGCGATCGCCAATCTCATCATCGCCCAGATGCTCTTTCTCGCTTCTGAAGATCCCAAAAAGGACATCGCGCTCTATATCAACACCCCCGGCGGGCTGATTTCGGCGGGCATGGCCATCTACGACACCATGCAATACGTGGCCGCCGACATATCCACGATCTGCATCGGCCAAGCGTCTAGCATGGGAGCTATACTGTTGGCCGGCGGCACCAAGGGAAAGCGCCAAGCCCTACCCAA
The DNA here is from genome assembly GCA_965116045.1 of Candidatus Latescibacterota bacterium. Lineage (GTDB taxonomy): Bacteria > Latescibacterota > UBA2968 > UBA8231 > UBA8231. Next base: position 2,608,022 of record OZ220478.1, read on the forward strand.
CGCCCGCGTCTTGCTGCACCAGCCCATGGGCGGCATTGGCGGCCAAGCGGCCGACATGGAGATCCACGCCCGCGAGATCATCGCCATGCGCCAGCAAATCAACGAGGTGCTAGTTGAGTGTACTGGCCAGCCGCTGGAGCGCATTGAGCGCGACACCGAGCGCGACTTTTTTATGTCGGCTGCAGAAGCCGTCGAATACGGCATTATCGACGAGATCATCGCTCCATCGAGCGTCGAGGTAGCCCCTTCCCCAGTATAGGAGCTTGTTTTGCGCCGTCGGCCCCCCCAAAGCGATCCGCGCTGCTCGTTCTGCGGGCGCAGCCACAACCAAGTTGACAAGATCATAACCGGCCCCCAAGTCCACATCTGCAACGAGTGCGTCAAACTGTGCAACGACGTCTTGGTCGAGGAGCGGCAAAAGGCCCTTCCTTGGGAGACTGCCGAGCTACCCAAGCCGCCCCAAATCAAGGATTTTCTCGATGAATACGTCATCGCCCAAGAGCGGGCTAAGAAAATCCTCGCGGTCGCCGTGTACAACCACTACAAGCGCATTCGCACCAAAGTCGACTTAGACGAGGTGGAGCTCGAGAAAAGCAACGTAATGCTCATCGGCCCCACCGGCACCGGCAAGACCGAATTGGCCAAAACGCTGGCAAAGTTCCTCCAAGTCCCTTTCTCCATTGCCGACGCCACCATTCTCACCGAGGCCGGCTACGTGGGCGAGGACGTGGAGAATATCCTCGTGAGCCTTTTGCAAGCGGCCGACTACGACGTGCCGCGCGCCGAAAAAGGCATTCTCTATCTCGACGAGGTTGACAAAATTGCCCGCAAGAGTGCCGCGCCTTCGGTCGGCCGCGACGTGTCGGGAGAGGGAGTCCAGCAAGCACTGCTCAAAATTTTAGAGGGCACCACCGCCAACATCCCGCCCAAGGGAGGCCGCAAGCACCCTGAGCAGCCGATGATTCAGATGAACACCCGCAACATCCTCTTCATCTGCGGCGGAGCCTTTGAGGGGCTAGACAAGGTCATCAGCCAACGGGTCGGCAAGCGCACCATGGGCTTTGGCGCCGACAGCGACGACGAATCCCACGCCAACGCCGAAGACATCTTGCCGCTGGTGCAGCCCGAAGATTTGCTCGCCTACGGCATGATCCCCGAATTTGTCGGTCGCGTACCAGTAATCACCACCATGGACGAGCTCGCTGAGAACGACTTATTCCGCATCCTCACTGAGCCGCACGACGCCATTATCAAGCAGTCGCAGCGGCTCTTCGCCATGGACGGAGTCGAAGTCGAGTTCACCGAGGACGCCCTGCGCAAGATAGTGGCCCTGACCGTTCACAAGGGCACAGGTGCCCGCGGTCTGCGCTCCGTGCTAGAGCAGGCCATGATGGACATCATGTTCGACATTCCCTCTCAGAAGGGCGTGACGCGCCTGCAAGTTACGGGCGAGATGATCGAGCGCGGGATCGAGCAGTATAGCTACGAAGACGAAGAGATACAGCGCAAACGCGCCTGATCCCCAAGCCCTAGCGATGCGCTTTTCTTCGGTCGAATTCAAAATTGGCGCTGTCCGCACGGCCGATCTGCCCAAGGACGGCTTGCCCGAAATCGCCTTAGTGGGCCGCTCCAACGTCGGCAAGTCTTCCCTGATCAACAAGTTAGTACGGCGCAAGAAGCTGGCGCGCACCAGCACCGTACCCGGCAAGACCCAGCAGTTGAACTACTATCTAATCAACGAGCAATTCTACCTGGTTGATCTGCCTGGTTACGGGTACGTGCGCGGCGGCGTGGGCTTGCGCTTGCAACTCGGCCAGCTCATTCGCAGCTATATGGCCAACCGCGCAGCATTGTGCGCGGTGTTGCAACTCATTGATGCCCGGCACGGCCCCACCGACTTGGACCGGCAGATGATCGACCATTTGCACACCCTCGATAAGCCCTTCCTGTTGGTTTTTACCAAAGCGGATAAACTATCGCGCAACAAGCTACAACTCTTATTCGACCAGATCGATGCCCAAGGATCGCTCGCCGGCCTTTCCTTTGTGCCATTCTCGGCGGTCAATGGCCGCGGGCAGGACGACATCACAGGATGGATCGCCGAGGCACTAGCTGACAACGCAACCTAAAGAGGCCCCTTGAAAGTACTGATCAGCGACAAGATGGACCCCCGCTGCGTCGAGATTCTCGAAGCCAACGACGGGGTCGCAGTAGATGTGCGCAGTGGATTGTCGCCGAGTGCGCTCCTAGACTGCATCGGCGACTACGAAGGACTAGTCGTGCGCAGCGCGACCAAAGTAACCGCCGAGGTGCTCGCCGCCGCACCGCGCCTCCGGGTCATTGGTCGCGCCGGCACGGGCTTCGACAACATCGACGTGGAGGCGGCAACGCGCCACGGCGTTATCGTCATGAACACCCCGGGCGGCAATTCCCTATCGACCGCCGAGCACACCTTTGCACTCATAGCCTCGCTGGCGCGGCACATCCCACAGGCGACCTCCTCGCTCAAAAAGGGGCTGTGGGAACGGAGCCAATTCGTCGGCGTGGAGCTAGCCGGCAAGACCCTCGCCGTGATCGGCTTGGGCCGAGTGGGAAGGGAGGTGGCCACGCGCGCCGCGGCCTTTCGCATGAAGGTCCTCGGCTACGATCCCTACATCGGCCAAGAGATGGCCCTTTCCTACGGCGCCCATCTGGCATCCCTCGACGAGATATACGCTACCGCAGATTTCATCACCGTCCACACCCATCTCAGCGACCAGACCCGACACCTGATTTCCGACGCCCAGATCGCGCAGTGCAAAGACGGGGTTTATCTAATCAACTGCGCCCGTGGCGGCATCATTGACGAAGCCGCCCTTCTGCGCGGCTTAAACTCGGGCAAGGTCGCTGGCGTCGCCTTAGACGTCTTCGAGGACGAGCCACCTACCTTCGTGGATCTCTTGGTTGACGACCGCGTGATCTGTACGCCGCACTTGGCCGCCTCCACCAAGGAAGCTCAAGCCAATGTCGCCTTGGAGGTGGCCGAGCAGGTCGGGGATGCGCTGATGGGCCGCGTCATTCGCAACGCGGTCAACGCCCCTTCGGTAGATCCCGAAATCCACGGCAGACTACAGCCCTACCTCGTGCTGGCCGAGCGGTTAGGTCGCCTGCAAGCTCAGCTCGGCGAGGGACAGCTAGAGCGCATCACCATCGAATACCAAGGTGCCGTCACCGCCTACCCGACCTCACCGCTGACCTCAGCCGTACTCAAGGGCATTATGGAGACCATCTCGGACGCGGCAGTCAACGTGGTCAATGCGCTGCTTTTCGCACAGGAGCGCGGTGTGCAAGTCGATGAGCGGACCAGCAGCGAGCACGAGGACTACGCCAGCCTCATCACCGTGGTGTACCACACGAACGCGGGGCAGCGCCTACTCGCGGGCACGCTCTTCGGCAAGAGTGACCCGCGCCTTGTCCACTTCGACGAGTACACTTTCGACGCCGTTCCAGAGGGGCACATGCTCTTTTACATCAACGACGATGTCCCGGGCATCATCGGCCAAATCGGCACGGTCATGGGCAACCACAACGTCAACATCGCCCAAATGTCGTGCGGGCGTCGCCAAATGGGCGGCCAAGCCTTAACCATCCTCAACGTCGATGACTCGATCAACACCGACGTAGTTGACGATATTCTCTCCCGGGAGTACATCTCCTGGGCCAAACAAGTCAGTCTTTAAGCACCGGAGTACGCAATGCCCGCAAAAATAGTATTAGGAGCGCAGTGGGGCGACGAGGGCAAGGCCAAAGTCGTCGATTACCTCACGTCCACCGCCGACGTGGTAGTGCGCTATCAAGGCGGAGCCAACGCCGGCCACACGGTCGTCACTGGCGACGCGGAGTTCATCTTCCACACCATTCCCTCGGGCATCATGCACGAGGGCAAAATCTGTGTGGTGGGCAATGGGGTGGTCGTCGATCCAGCCATCATGCTCAATGAGATCGCCGAGCTAGAGGCCAAGGGCTTTTCAGTGGCTGGCCGCTTCTTTCTCAGCCAAGTCGCCCACGTCGTCATGCCCTACCACAAGGTCTTGGAAAAGGCCGGGGAAGAGAGCAAAAACGGCGTCGCCATCGGCACGACCGGCCGCGGCATTAGCCCGGCGTACCGCGACAAAGTCGAGCGCAGCTACGGGGTGCGCGTCATGGATTTGTGCAATCCGGTGCGTTTGCGCGACAAACTCCGCGCCAGCATCTGCGCCAAAAACGAAATCCTGACCAAGGTCTTCGGCCAAGAGCCGCTGGAGGCCGGTCCCATCATCGACGCATACATCGGCTACGGCGAGCGGCTCGCCCCATACGTCGCCGACACCTCGGTCTTGCTCAACCAAGCCCTAGACCAAGGCAAAACGGTCCTCTGCGAAGGAGCGCAAGGGACCTTGCTCGACATTGACCACGGCACCTATCCCTACGTCACCTCCTCGAATACCACGGCGGGTGGGGCCTGCACCGGCACGGGCATTGGCCCAACGCGGATCGCCGAGGTCGTCGGCGTGGCCAAAGCGTACACCACCCGAGTGGGCAACGGGCCTTTTCCCACCGAGTTATTGGGCGAAGAAGGCGAGCGTTTGCGCGGCTGGGGCCGCGAGTACGGAGCTACCACCGGACGACCGCGGCGCTGCGGCTGGTTCGACGCGGCCATTTTGCGGGTCTCGGCTCGCATCAACGGCCTGACCAGCATAGCCCTGACCCGGCTCGATGTACTCGACCAATGCGAGCACCTCAAACTGGGGGTTGGCTATCGCTGCGGCGACCAAGTGCTGGAGGAATTCCCCGCCGACCCACAAGTTCTCGACCAATGCGAGCCAATCTACGAAGAAGTAGCCGGGTGGTGCGCACCAACTACCGCCGCCCGCTGTTTCGCCGACTTGCCGCCGCAAGCGCAGGCTTATGTCAAGCGAGTCGCCGAGTTGAGCCGAGCACAGGTCTCCCTGATTTCCGTAGGGCCGGAGCGCGAAGCTACCATTCCCCTCGCCTGAGCTCATGCTACTCAAGCCGGCATCCGCCGAGTCCAAGCCACGCACCTTGCGCCGCCTGATGGCCGAGAAGACCCTGACTTTGCCCGGGGCCTTCAACGCGCCCGTGGCCATGCTGGCCGAGCGCATCGGGTTTGAGGCCGTGTACATTTCCGGGGCCGGGCTAGCCAACGGCACGGCTGGCTACCCGGACGTCGGCCTGTTGGGCATGGACGAAATGGCGCGCCAAGCCGGCTACATTGCAAATGCAGTGCAAGTACCCTGCATTTGCGATGCGGACACCGGGTTTGGCGAGGTCTGGCAGGTGATGCGCACAGTGCGCGCGTACGAGCGCGAGGGTTTGGCCGGGCTGCACTTAGAGGACCAAGTCATGCCCAAACGCTGCGGCCATCTCGACGGCAAGGCCGTGATCGAGGTCGAGGAAATGGAGCGCAAGATCGCCGCGGCCGGCGCGGCGCGACAAGACCCGGACTTTGCGATCATCGCCCGCTGCGACGCCCGCGCTGTCGAGGGCTTTGCACCGAGCGTCGAGCGCGGCCAACGCTACTTGGCAGCCGGCGCGGACGCCGTCTTTCCCGAAGCCATGCAGAGCGCCGAGGAATTCGCCCGCTACGCCGAGCAAGTCAAAGGTCCGCTGTTGGCCAACATGACCGAATTCGGCAAATCGCCGTACCTATCGGTCGCCGAGTTCGCCGCTATGGGATATCGCCTCGTGATTTTCCCAATGAGCGCGTTCCGCACGATGATGAAGGCCGTCGAAGGGCTGTTTTGCGAGCTGAAGGAAAAGGGCACTTTGGCAGGTGCCCTCGAACAGATGCAGACGCGAGAAGAACTCTACGAACTACTCGGCTACGACGAGTACACTAAGCTAGACGCGACGCTAGCCGCCCGCTTTCCCGATAATGGAGATTAGCTATGAACCGCGTAGTACTGCCTCGTGGGTATTGTATAAACTTCAAGGCATTGACGAGAACAAAGCCCAGAACAACCTGCTGAAGCGTCGTCGCGGACTTACTCCCCCCACAAAAGGACAACTAATGACCGACAAATCCTATAGCCCCGGCCTCGAAGGCGTCATCGCTGGCGAGTCCGCCCTTTCGCGCATTGATAGCGATATCAACCGCCTGATCCTGCACGGCTACGACCTAGTCGAACTAACCGAAAACGCCTGCTACGAAGAGGTCGCCTACTTGCTGCTCTACGGCAAGTTGCCAACGATCGCCGAGTTGGCAGCATTCAACCGACAACTGCGCTCTCAACGCAACCTGCCCGACCCCGTGGTTGACCTGTTGCGCTCCGCCCCAGCCGACGCCCACCCCATGGACCTATTGCGCACGGCTGTGTCGTCTCTGGCGTTTTTCGACGCCGAGACCCCCGACAACAGGCACGAGGCCAATGTGCGCAAGGCCGAGCGCTTGCTGGCCAAAATTCCCACCGCACTCGCCTATGGCTATCGCTTCTCGCAGGGCCTAGCGCCGGTAGCTCCCGACGCCGAGCTAGACCACGCGGCCAATCTGCTCTACATGCTGCGCGGCGAAAAACCGCCCGCGTATGAAGTAGAGGCCATGGACACTTCGCTGATCCTCTACGCCGAGCACGGGTACAACGCCTCCACGTTTACCGCACGGGTCGTAGCCTCCACCCTCGCCGACCTGCACGCGGCCGTGACCGCGGCTATTGGAGCCCTGCACGGCCCCTTGCACGGCGGGGCCAACGAGGCCGCCATGCACATGCTCTTGGAGGTAGATTCGCCCGCGGCGGCCGAGCAGTGGGTCCGCGACGCACTGGCGCAAAAGAAGAAGATCATGGGCTTTGGACATCGGGAATACACAAGCGGCGACTCGCGGGTGCCGACGATGAAGAAGGTTGGCCGCCAGATCGCCGCAGCCATCGGCAACACCAAATGGCCCGACCTAGCCGACGTGGTCGAAGAGACGATGATGCGCGAAAAAGGCATCTTCCCCAACGTCGATTTCCCCTGCGCGTACACCTACTACATGATGGGCATCCCGATCCCGCTCTACACCCCCATCTTCGTGGCCAGCCGCGTGGTGGGCTGGGCGGCGCACGTGATCGAACAGCACGACGACAATCGGCTCATCCGCCCCAACCACATCTATACCGGGCAAGAGCATCGCCCATTTGTCGCGCTCGGCGAGCGGGGCTGACCTCAGCCGCGCATCGCCAGCAACCAAGGCCGCACATTGAGCAAGAAACGCTGCACGGCATCGCCTTGGTAGTCGGGATACGTCCACTGCAAAGGCCGGTAACGTCCCCGCTGATAGAGCAGGGTCACCTCGGCGTAGAGCTGCGGGGCAATGCAGATGCGATGGCCGGCACACTTCGTCGTGGCCAACACCAAGCTCTCGATCGACAGCAGGCCTGGGTCGATATTGGCCCGCCGGCACCCTCCTCGGCTCATCGCCCGCTCCAGCGCCATGGTCTGCGCTTTGACGGCAGCCAACTCGGCGGGGTCAATCCGCTCGGCAAAGCACACGAGTTGTTTGCACAGTTCCGCGCCCATTTCCGCTTCATAGTACGAGGTGAAATCAAAATCATAGATCGCACTGGCCGTGCGCAGGGGACCGAAACATTCGGCGAGGCATTCTTTGGCACCGGCCAGCGTTGCTGCGGAATCAGCCAATACCGCGCAGACTAAGGCGACGGGCGTGGAAGGTTGGCGATCAATGGGCATCTTGCAACAAAAGGCAAGGTACCGAATCGCGTCAATTTCTGCGGCGGGATTGGTTTGCTATTTTATCGCCATGCAGGAAAGGCCACTATGCGCATAGACGATCTCGACACCCCCGCGCTCCTCGTCGATCTCGACGGCTTGGCGGACAATCTCGACCGCTACCAACGCTACTTTGACGAGCACGGCATTGGCTTGCGGCCTCATATCAAGACCCACAAGTGCGTGGCCATCGCCCACATGCAAATGCGTCGCGGGGCAATCGGCATCACCTGCCAGAAGCTCGGGGAAGCTGAGGTCATGGCGGCGGGCGGGCTCAATAGCGACATCTTGATTCCCTACAACATCATCGGCGCACAAAAACTGGCGCGGCTAGTCGCACTGGCGCGGGACACCCGGTTGACCGTGGCGGCCGACTCCGAATACACCGTGCAAGGGCTGGCCGTAGCCGCCGCAGAAGCGGATGTGACCCTAGGCGTAGTTGTCGAACTCGATCGCGGCCGCACGGGCGTAGGTTCTCCGGTGGCGGCTGCGGCCTTGGGCGAAAAAATCGACCAAGCCCCCAGCATCGAACTCCGGGGCATCATGTCCATGCCGGCGACTCCAGACATGCGACCACTCATCCAAGAGACCCTCGCGCATTTCGACCGCAAGGGCCTGCCGCATCCCATCGTCAGCGGCGGCAGCACTCCGGGCGCATTTATGGCGCACGAAATTCCCGAACTGACCGAGTACCGGGCCGGCGAGTATCCAGTCGGTGGCGTCGGCCATCTCCGCCGGGGAACTCACAGCGTCAATCAGTGCGCTGGCCGGGTGCTGATGACCGTGGTCAGCCGACCAACCGCGGACCGCGCTATCCTCGACGGGGGCAGCAAGTCGCTTAGTGCCGCACTCTATCGCGAAGAGGATGGCTCGTCCATCATGGGCTACATCGTCGAGTACCCCCAAGCTGTCTTCTGCGGGGCTTCGGAGGAACACGGCCAAGTCGATCTGTCGGCCTGCGACGCCAAGCCTCAAATCGGCGAACAGGTGCAGGTCTTGCCGGTTCATCCCTGCCCCTGTTTCAACGAACACGACCAGATCTTTGCCGTGCGTGGCGGCCGGGTGGAAGCCGTCTGGCCGGTTGACGCCCGCGGGCAGATACGCTGAAAGGAGCACATGGTGGATTTTGCCGAATTGAGCGAAAAACTAAAGGTGGCTAGCACGGCGACCCTGACGTCCGTGCTGCGCAACAAGGGACTGCACAACACGTTTATGCACCAAGTCGCGCCCCTTGCGCCCAACGTAAAGATGGTCGGCCGGGCCTTTACCCTGCGCTATATCCCGGCGCGCGAGGACCTCGACGAGGTTCCTTTGGACAACTTGAAAGACGTGCAGCGCATCGGCATCGAGCAAGTAACAGCAGGCGACGTGTTCGTCATTGATGCGCGCGGCGACACCCGCGCCGGGACTATGGGTTCCATCTTAGCGGCGCGGCTGCAAGTGCGCGGCTGCACCGGGATCGTCACCGATGGGGCTTACCGCGACTCGCCGACCATTGTCGCATCGGGATTGCCCGCATACGCGGCCGCCATGAACGGCCACACCAACAAAACCATCCACCACCCCAGCGAAATCCAAGTACCCATTGCCTGTGGCGGCGTGGCGGTCTTCCCCGGCGACCTCCTCGTCGGCGACGGCGAAGGAGTCGTGGTCATACCCGCGCATCTGGCCGAGGCGGTCGCCGTCGAAGCCGAGGCGATGGAGCAAAAAGAGCGCTTCATCACCGAGAAAATCCGCGCCGGAGCCAGTATCGTCGGCACCTATCCCCCCGACGAGCAGACCTTGGCCGAGTACCAAGCCTGGCAAGCAAACCAATCGTAGGGCAAACTCGGCGCACTGCTGCACACCGCTTCAGCCCAAACGACGGCGCAAGCGACGCGCTAGATTGGCAACCACCGCGGGAGTGGTGGCGGCGATGTTGTGCAGCTCATCCGGGTCTTGTTCGAGATCGTAGAGTTCGTCGCAGTCGTTGTAATTCTCGATGTATTTGTGCGCGCCCGTGCGAATGCAGCGGAAGTTGTGCAGAGCGGCGACGGTTGCTTGGCGGTGGGTGTCGGTTTGGCCGGCGAGGATCGGTTGCAGTGAGCGGGCGTCCATGTCTTGCTGCGGCGCGAGTTGGGCGAAGTCGCATATCGTGGCATTGAGATCGATGAGTTCGCACAGCGCGTCACTAACGCGGCCTCCGGCGATGTTCGGCCCGGCAATGATCAACGGTACGCGCAGGCTGGCCTCGTAGGCCGCGCTCTTGGTGTACAACCCGTGATCGCCGAGCAGTTCGCCGTGGTCGGAGACGAAGATGATATAGGTATTGTCGAGTTGGCCGCGTTTTTCGAGCGCGTCGAGAATCTGGCCGAGTTGGTCGTCAATGAGCTCGATGGCGGCGCAGTATTGGCGGCGGGTTTGGGCGATTTGCTCGGGGGCGAAGTCGGCGGCGCGTTTTTTGATCCACTCGGGCTTGCCGGCGAGGGCGTCTCCAATGGCCGGAGGCATGGCTGCGGCGCGGTAGCGGTCGCCATATGCGGTGGGCGGGTCAAAGGGGTCGTGCGGGCCGACGAAGCTGACAAAGTAGTGCCACGGGAAATCGTCGGGCGCATTGGCGATCCACTCGGCGGCGCGCCGACCAATATAGGCGTCCTCAAAGTCCTCGCTGTCGAGTGGCGAGTCGTGGCAGTTGGTAATCCAACCAGCGGCGGCACGCCGTTGATAGTCTCGGTGAAATGTCGCCAATTGCCCTTTGGCAGCTAGATAGTGTGTATAAGGGCCAATCGGCGTGGGCGAGGAGCCAGCGTGCATTTTGCCCTCGCACTCCTCGGGATGGGTGAAACCCCAGCTATAGGCGTAAGGCCGGTCGCCGTAGCGGCCATTATAACCGTCGGATTTGCGCAGGTCGAGCTTGCCAACGCAGCCGACGCGGTAGCCAGCGTCGCGCAGCCGCTGATAGTAGGTGGTGGTACCCAAGGGCAGCCGACCCGAATTATCCAAGCAGCCGAGGCGACTCGGTTGCAGGCCAGAGGCCAAGCCGATCCGCGCTGGCGCACAGACGGGTGCGTTGGTGGTGCATTGGGTGAAGCGCACGCCAGCGGCGGCGAGGCGGTCGAGGTTGGGCGTCCGCAGGAAGTCGGCACCGGCGGCGCCGAGATAGTCGTGGCGGTGCTGATCATCCATGATGAAGAGGATATTGGGGCGAGGCATTGGCGGGTTCCTTGGCGTTGCGATGGGCGTCTTGTAGCTTAAATGAGCGCGGGATGTGCGATATGTTGGCCTAATCTACCCTGTCGCCTGTCTTGCTTCAAGGACGACAGCGCGGAAGTGTGCCGGTTTTTACTTATATAGATCACTGTACGACCCTTTTCTGGTCTGAGTCTCGGGATAATGACGAGGGATTCAGTCGGGAATTGACTGCGACCCTTCGGCGGTCACTCGATGAGCCGCGATAGCCGCCAACAGAGCAGCCGGTCCTGTTCGACGATACGGAGGAAAAACCTATGAGGATTGAGCAGATTGACATCAAGAACTACCGTTCCTTTCGCCACGCCGTATTTGATGATTTACCCCCGATGGTCGTAGTCGTGGGCGCAAATGGAACGGGCAAGTCAACGCTCTTTGATGTGTTCAGCTTTCTCAAAGACGCGCTGACCCAGAACGTCGCCATGGCGGTAGCGCGACGCGGTGGGTTCCGCGAGTTGGTCAGCCGAGGAGAGCAGGGGCCGATTGGGATCACCATCAAATTCCGCGAAAGCGGCGGGCGTCTCGCCACCTATCTACTTCAAGTGTCCGAGGACCATGGAGACCATGGACGCAGAGTAGTAATAGAACGCGAGATTCTGCGCTACCGTCGGGGACAGTACGGCAAGCCTTGGCACTTTGTGGATTTCAGCCGTGGTATTGGAAGCGCAATTACCAATGAATCGGTCTATGGCGAGGAGGGCGCAGAGGAGCAAAGAGAGGAGTACAAGCTCGACGACCCGAGCATTCTTGCGATCAAGGGCTTGGGCCAGTTCCGCGAGTTCCAAGTCGTCTCGGAATTCCGCAGCCTAATCGAGAACTGGCACGTCTCGGACTTCCACATTGCCGACGCCCGACCAAGCAATGAGGCCGGCTATGCCGAGCATCTGTCTAACCGTGGTGATAACGTCGCCCAAGTTGCCCAATACCTCTACGAGAATCACCGCGAGTGCTTCGACCGAGCACTGGAGGCTATGAGCCAGCGCGTCCCGGGCGTGAGTGGCGTCGATGCCAAACCGACTGAAGACGGGCGTCTCGTCCTGCGATTTCAGGATGGCAGCTTCAAGGATCCATTCATTGCTCGCTATGTCTCCGATGGCACAATCAAGATGTTCGCCTACCTCGTTTTACTATACGACCCAAAGCCCCATCCGTTGCTGGCAGTCGAAGAACCCGAAAACCAACTCTATCCCGAATTGCTCATAGAATTGGCCGAGGAATTTCGGGACTATGCCCGGCGCGGCGGCCAAGTGTTCGTTTCGACCCACTCTCCCGATTTCCTGAACGGAGTAGCAATCAACGAGATCTTCTGGTTGGTGAAGAAAGAGGGCTTTACAATCGTGCGCCGAGCGTCCGCCAGCAAACTGCTATGCGACCTTGTCTCAGAGGGAGACCTACCGGGAGCTCTCTGGAAGCAGAGGCTTTTCAAGGATGCCGGGCTATAATGAGTCGCATTCGGCCTTCCGATATCATTGCCGAACTGATCCCCGAGTTTCAGAAACGATCAGGTGCTAGACGCATGGCTGCTTTCCTGTCACGCGCTAACACCTCAAACAGCTTTCGAGTCTTCGTGGAAGGGATCGAAAAGTTATGGACATCCATGCAGCCCAAGACGTGATGCAGCCGCTATGAATCCCAACGCCCCAATCCCATTTGCAGCCTGCGCCCGCTTCGAGCGGCAACCCTCGTCTCTTCACCCACTATCCTCATCGGCCCGTTCAATAACCCGCATACTCTTCCAACGACCCGTGCGAAAGCGCAAGTAGAACACCACGCCCAAGACGCATACATACGCACAGCCAAAGCTCCATATCAAATACAGCCCCCCGTCGAAGTAGGTTAGGACGACGAAGGACGGCACGACCATGATCGCCCAAGCCAGCAAGATCGAAATCCACATGACGAAACGGGTGTCGCCTGCGCCTTTCAGGGTCGCCGTGAAAACCATATAGGCAGCATCGGAGACGCAGTACAGAGCTACGAAGCGCAGCAAGATCACGGCGATCTGATGCGCCGCCGCAAAGTCGGCGTCCCGATCTGCGCCAAAAGGCGCGAGGAAAAATTCCGGCACCGCGATGTAGCCCACAGACATCGTTCCCATGTACAGCATGGCCAAGTGCAAACCCGACCACGTGCAGTACTCGGCAGCGTCAGGCTGATCGCGCCCCAAGCGCTGGCCGACCATCGTCGAGACGGCAATGCCGCAACCAATGAGCGGCATAAAGGCGAGGCTATTGATGTGAAAGGCCAAATTCGTCGCCGCCAGCGGGATCGGCCCCAAGCGGCCCACGATAAACAAAAAGAAGGTAAAGGCCATGATGTCGAGCATGAAGTTGACGCCGTTGGGGCCGCCAAAGCGCAACAGGCGCAGCAGCAGTTCAAGGTCGGGTTTCCAGCCGCGCAACGTAGCGTATTCGCTGCGATAGCGTGGCCCTAAAAATAGCGCCGCGAAACACAGAGCCGAGACCACCAAGCCGATATTGGTGGCCCACGCCGCCCCGACGATCCCCAACTCAGGCAGTCCCCAGCGTCCGAATATCAAGCCGTAGTCGCAGATGATGTTGACGCTGATAGCCACGGCATTGACCGCCAGCACCACCCAAGTCTGACCCCGCCCGCTGAAGAAACACGAAAACGCCGTAGCCAAAACCTGCGGTCCGGTGCCGTAGCAAAGGATGCGGAAGTAATCTGTTTCAGCGGCGCGGATGGCCGGGTCGTGGCCGATGAACGCGAAGAGTTCGCCGGCAAAAGCGGCCGGCAGCAAGGCCAAGAGGCCGCTGAACAGGGCCACGTACGCCCCTTGCCACACGGCCGGCCCCACGCGCGTCAGTCGTCGCGCCCCCATGTATTGGGCGACAAACGTGTTGGCGTATTGGGCCGTGCCCATGAAGAGACTGATGAAGGTGAAGTTGGCCATGCCCGCCGGCATGGCAGCCGCCAGCGCCTCAGTGGAATACCAAGAGAGAAAGACGCGGTCGATAAAATGCTGGATGCTCCAGCTTGCTGTGCTCAGAATCAGTGGCAGGGCAATCCGCAAAAACTCCCGATACCCGCCTGCGGCGCCCCACCGCCTAGCGATGCGATCCACGCTCAGCTTGCCATAAATTCGGCCACACCCATCAACTCCCCACCGCGCCGCGCCGACTCCCACCCCGCCAGTACCGGAGCCAGCGAATAAAGGCCGTCGGCATAGTCGTTGAGCAGTAGGGCGCGGTTGCCGGTGCGCACGGCCTCAATGAAGACGCGATCTTGCTCAAACCACGGGTCGAATTCCTCTGGCGCGTACACGACCTCGCCATTGACCTCGATCCGGTCGTACATCCACAACGCCAAGTATCCTCCTTCGTAAAAAACAGTGAAGCGCGGCTCGTCGCCCGGAGCAGCGGGGGTGGTAGCGAGAAATGTCGAGGTCATGGTCGCTCCGTTTGTCAACAAAAAGTTAAACGAACACGACAGCGGCGTGTTGTACCGACGAGGATGGTGGTAAAACGCTTGGGCTTGGGTAATGTCGAGGCCGCTCATAAAGCGTACGTAGTCAACCGCGTGTACCCCCCAGTCGAAGGCCGAGCCGCCACTCTTGTCCATTTGATAGTGCCAACTAGCCGAATCGGGCACCGCGGCTTCGAGCCGGGGCCGGCCGGCCGTGCTCTGGAAGCGAACGTGGGTGACGGCCTTATCCGCGAGCAGCCGGCGAGCCTCCTGAAAGAGCGGGCGGTAGCGCTCGCGAAAACAAACCGTTGCGATGGCGTCGCCCGCGGCGACCGCAGCGGCAATGCGCCGCGCAACAGCCATGCTAGTCGCTTGCGGCTTCTCACTGAAGAGGTGAATGCCCTGCGCTGCGGCCGCAGCTTCCACATCAGTGCGCGCAAAGGCCGGCACGACCGAGTAGAGCGCGTCCAGCCGCTCCTCCGCGAGCATTTGATGCGGGTCTAGATAGGTGTGGGCGATCGAGAATTTTTGCGCGGTGGCCGCGAGGTTGTCCGGGTTGGCGTCACTCGCGGCGACCAACTCGACGCCGTCCAGCTTGCTCAGATTGGGTAGGTGCGCTTGGTTGGCAAAACGGCCGGTGCCATAGATGCCGACGCGCACCGGGCGATTATTTACGGGCATGGGAAAATCCTTTGTTAATAGCTTTTATACAGCGGAGCGAAATGGGCAAGAAAAGCAAAAAGGAACTCATGCGCCAGACCGCTTTGCGCTGGGTCGCAGGACGATCTGAGGTGCCTATCCTAACCTTCGCCGTGAATGGTATTTCAGCCCCGCAGAACTGATTGCGACTTTTCTCATCCATGTGTACTTTCTCGTCAGATGACGGCCATTATCTGCGTTTAACAGCACGATTCGCATCACGCGCCATTCGGCACTTGGCCTTCAGCAACCTACTGCGCGGGTCCACAAACCGTTAAACTGTTACACAATACAACTAGGCCGGAAATTAGCCGATTTCTCGGGATCGTGATTGGTATATTTCATCGCGAGCATGGACCACCGCATTTCCACGTTATATACGGCGACTATGACATCGAGGCGTGGTAAAAGGCCAATTTCCCAAACTGATCGTTTATCTAAAGACTACCAATGCCGCTAACAGGTCGATGTCTTTGCGGGGCGGTCAGCTATACAAGCGACGCCGAGCCCCAATCTGTAACCTATTGCCACTGCGACGACTGCCGTAGGGTTACGGGCAGTGCTTTCAATGTTGGAGTCGGCGTACCAGCGTCCACGTTTCAACTAAAAGGTAAAACCAAGGGATACGAATCTACCAACGACGAAGGCCGCACAAAGATTCGCGAATTCTGCCCAGAGTGTGGTTCACAGTTGTTCACACGTTACCCAGACTTGGTGTTTATCAAGGCGGGCACCCTAGACCATTCCGAAGATCTGCGACCCACCCGAGAAATCTGGACCGAAATGGCCGTCCCGTGGTCCAGTATTCCCAACGGCCTAGATAAATTTCCCCGATCTTCGACGTGGGGAAGTTCGCAACCCGGCACACGTTAGAAGATTCAGATGAGGATTTCAGTCGTCAGCAGTAGTCTCAGTCCCGACAGTCACAGTAGGGTACTGGCTACCATGTGTCGCACCGCTTTGCAGGACAAGGGTATCTACGTTGACTTTATTGACCTTCGACAACTTGATCCGCCAAACTTCGATGACGACGAAATCTATTCATCCGCGGCGTACCAATCGTTCCACGGTATCATTGCGGCATCTGATGCCATCATCTTAGCGAGTCCAGTGTACAACTGGACGTGTTGCGCTGAACTCAAGAAATTCGTCGAGTATATAGGCTCAACGCCACCAGATGGGTCGCGCAAAGGGGCTTTCTACGACAAGGTAGTGATGTTCGTCAATGCAGGCGGGTTGCCGCATAGCTATATGGCGTTCGCGTCGCTGGCAACGTCCCTCATGCTAGATTTCAAATGTATTATTAGCCCGTATAACGTGTATGCTCACAACGGTAATTGGGTGGCGGGAGGTGAGCTTGACGCCGCAACGACAGCACGGTTAAACAAGTCTCTCGCTGTGCTGACTGAACTTGCAGAACGCCTCAAGAATCGTTCATATAGCTCAAGCTGGGAAATATGATTTCCATTAAGCGGATGCCGGATTGCGACTACAGTCTTACGTGGTATCACGGCTCTCAGCAAGAGCTGACGAAATTGCGGATTGGAAGTTCGATCACACAGGACAGAAATGTAGCTAAAGCGTTCTCTCATAAACCTTCAATTGTTTCTATGTCTGACGAAGGTGCGTCTCTATCTGACAAACTCAGCATTAAACACAACGGCGTGACGCCTGGTTATCTCTATGTCATTTCTGATGACATTGGTCCCGACGATGTGTATCCCCATCCCCACCCGGCAAATGCCGATCGCTGGGAGTGGCTGACTAAGCGGGAATTGAAGCTAAAACTCATCGAACCGACTATCGCGACTGACAAAGAACGTCTGACAGACGAAGAAATCGCAGGAATACGGCAGAAGCAGCAGGAAAGGGGCGCGGAATCATTCGCAGAGTGATCGGTTCGCTTGCAAATCCTTTGCTTCCGTCGTTTGTTGGCGAAATCTGCGCCCGCCCGCCGCGCCTTCTGCCCGCGCTCGAATTCGGCCACGTGCCGCCACTTTTCGAGATGGCCAAGGACGCATTCGGCGTGCAACGCATGATGTGGGGCAGCGACTTCCCGCCCAGTGCGGGCAGAGAGGGCTACGCCAATACACTGCGCGGCGTCCTTGAACATCCAGCTTTCGCCGACGGCAACGATATTGAGTGGGTCATGGGAAAGACCGCGGCGCACGTGTGGGGATTCTAACTTTCCGGCGGGAATCAGCAGAGCGAAATGGCCAAAGAGCAAAAGAAAACCTCGCGCCAAGCGTATGGCATCACACTACTCAAAGCCGCTCACCCCCGCGTCCGCGCCCAAAAAAAGAAGCACGAACCCTGCATCCACGGCAACAAATTCTGGAATTCGAGTTGGTGCGTGATGGACTTTCTCTCGCACCAGGGCCTGCCGCCAAAGGCGCGGGTTTTGGATATAGGCTGCGGTTGGGGCCTCGCCGGGATATACTGCGCTAAAAACTACGATGCCAACGTCACCGGAATGGACGCGGATGCGGCGGTCTTCCCCTATTTGCAACTACACGCCGAGATCAACGGCGTCGAAATAGATACTTGGCGCTGCAAGTTCGAGAAGGTGAAAAAGAAAGACCTGCGCCAAACCAACCTGATCATCGGAGCCGATATTTGCTTCTGGGACGACATGGTCAAGCCGCTCTACAAGCTGATCAAAAAGGCAGTCGAGGTCGAGGTCGGGCAGATCATCATCGCCGACCCGGGCCGACCGCCCTTTCACGAGCTGAGCGAGAAGGTCGTCGGCAAACTCGGCGGCGAACTCAAAGAGTGGGAAATTAACGGCGAAGTCAAAGCCGACGCGTACCTGCTCATCGCGGGTACGCTGCCCTAGACGCACTCAGAACCAGTTCTCTTTATCCACCACATTCACCAACGCCGCGCCCCGGGCAAAGCGCTTGCAATTTTCCACCATCAGGTCGCGGCGGCGCTCGTTCAGATAAGGGCCAGCCGCGGCCACGTGCGGAGTCATCAGGAAGTTCGGGGCCGTCCACAGGGGGTGCTCCGGCGGCAGCGGCTCCTGCTCAAACACATCCAAAGCAGCACCGGCGATCTGGCCCTCGCGCAGGGCTTGGTCGAGATCGGCCAACTTGACGTTCGCACCGCGACCAATGTTGACGAAGTACGCGCTGGTCTTCATCTGCTCAAACCGGGCGCTGGTAAAGAAGCCCTCGGTTTGCGGCGTCTGCGGCGCGGTGAGAATGACGAAATCCGCTCTCGGCAAATGCTGATCGAGAGCGGCCGGGCGATACAATTCGTCGACGCCCGAAGGAGGCGACTCAACGCGAGGATCGATGCCGATGGTCGTCATGCCCCAGTTCTTGCACTGACGCGCGGTCTCTGCGCCAATCCCGCCGACGCCGACAATCAGCGCGGTAGCTTCGGGCAGATAGGTCGAGGGGCCCGACTCGCCACTGCTGCGCCATTGACCGGCGAACTGGTCGCGGAAGTAGCAGTGCATACCGCGCGAGAGCGCCAGCACAAAAGCCATGATGTGGGCTGAGATGTGGTCGTTGAAAATGCCGCGGAAATTGGTCACCACCACGTCGCTGGCGATGAGTTCCGGGAAGTAATATCCCTTGGGCGGACCGGCCGCTGGGGCGGCCAACCACTTGAGTTGGACGGCCGCGGCCAACAGCTCTGGATCCAAGGTGCCGAAACAGGCTTGCGCCGCCGGCAGAGCGGCTAGGGCTTCGGCGCGACTTTCGCATTGGACGATCTCCATCGCGGGGACCGCTTCGGCCATCGCAGCGGCTAGATCGCTGGCCGGCGACAGCAAGACGAACTTGAAAGACATGGGGCTCCTTTCGTTGGTGAGTTAGCTAAATCTACCTAATGTTCGCATCGGACGCCGCTATGCGTATATTCTCGCAACACTTTGCTCACGCCAAGCCCTGAGTTGCGATCCGTGCAAGACGCATTGGCCTTGCTCTACAAAAAAGTTTCCCGGCCCGGCGAGCTGGTCCGCAAACGCACCGGCGACCTGACTGGAGACGGGCGGCGAGAAGTCTTCTGCTTACTCATCAAGCCCCACATGCGCGGGCCGCAGTTTAAGTTTCTCCACTTTTGCTACACACATGGCGACTTAGGTTGCGCTGACTCACCGCACTACCGCGCCTTGCGGGATCGCTCCGCATACCACGAGGCCGCGATCCGCCAAGAACGCCGGCGTGCTCTCGGGTCCCTAGATTGATCGCCGCGGCCAACCTATGCGTCTTGTTGCTCGTCTTGGCCGGGTGCGGCAAGGACCCGGGCGTGGATGGCATCTTGGGCGGCGATTGTGCCGGTAACATTCTGCCGGGCGACCGCATCGTGCGCTCGCGCGAAGACGCAGATGCGCTGGCGAAGGAGGGCGGGTGCAATTACACCATTGCTGGCGACCTCGAAATTACGCGGGTAAATGTCGCCCTGTTTGAGGGCTTGAACCAACTCAGCACCATAGATGGCAACCTCACCATCTACGCCAACGACGAACTCAAAAACTTCGAGGGGCTGAGCGATCTCGCCTCTGTCGGCGGAGATGTCACCATCCGCGACAACAGCGAACTCGTCGATATCGAGGGGCTGTCCTTTCTCAGTGCTATCGGCGGACACTTCAGCATCTCCCACAACGACAAGCTGACCGCCGTGGATGGTCTAATCAAACTCAACGCGGTCGGCGGCAACGCGCACATCGACAACAACAACCAATTGGCCAATATCGATGGCCTGTTTGGCCTTACTGCGGTCGGCGGCAGTTTCACCATCGCGTTTAACCCCTCGCTTGAACTCATAGAGGACCTCTCGAATCTCAGGAGCGTGGGCGGCAATTTCGCCATCGAGGACAACTTGGCCCTCACCGCGCTAGAAGATGTATCGTCTCTAAAGAAAGTTGGCGGCAGCTTGCGCATCGGGCGCAATGCCGCGTTGGACCTAATAGAGGATGTATCCAGCCTAACGGACGTCGGCCAAGACCTGAGCATTTACAGCAACCCGCGGCTGACGAGCATCGCCGGGCTAGCGAGTCTCAGCCGCGTCGGCGGCAACCTCAACATCTACAACAACGAAAAACTAATCGCGTTGGCAGGGTTAGAAAGCCTGGCGCAAGTCGCCCAAGACCTCAACATCTACAACAACGAAAAACTGACTAGTCTCGCCGGGCTGGCCAATATCGTCGGCATTGGGGGCAACGTACTCATCGTTGAAAACGGCAACTTACCTACGAGCGAGGCCCAAGCCTTGGCCGATCGCGCTGCATCGGGCGAGGTGTCCATCGCCGACAACGCAGTTAGCCCCTAGCCATCCCCGTAATAACCTGCTCCACTGCGGCCACGGTCGTTGCCTTGGGGTCGATGTCGTCGGCGACGACGCGGCCTTGGCGCAGCACCACGATCCGGTCCACGACCTCGAAGACGTGATGGATGTTGTGGGCGATGAAAATGCAGGAGTGGCCCGAGTCGCGGGCGTTGCGGACAAAGCGCAAGACGCCTTGCGTCTCTGCAACGCCTAGATTGTTGGTCGGCTCGTCGAGAATGATTAGCTCGCTATCGAAGTACATGGCCCGCGCAATGGCCACGGATTGACGCTCGCCGCCCGACAGCGCACCGATAGGCGTCGTCGGGGGAATGTCCTTTTCAATGCCCACCTGCTTGAGCAAGGTGCGGGCCACATTCGCCATGGCCTCTTGGTCCATGCGCCCTAAAAAGGCCGGGCCTTTCAAGGGCTCGCGGCCCAAGAAAAAATTCCGCGCAATGGACAACTCCGCTACGAGGGCCGAGTCCTGATAGATGGTTTCAATGCCGTAGCCAATGGCGTCAGCCGTGCTCTTGATGGCGGCTTTTTCGCCGCGCATGAAGATGTCGCCGCTGCTGGCGGGAATGGCCCCGGAGAGAATTTTGATCAGCGTGGATTTACCGGCCCCATTGTCGCCGAGCAAGCCAACAATCTCGCGCTCGCCGACCGTCAGATGGACGTTTTCGAGGGCGCGCAGTTTTCCGTAAGACTTGCTGATCCCCTGCATTTTGACTAGCGGTGCGGACATGGATTATGCCTCCCGCTGTCGCCGGTCAACCCACGAATGCAGAGCCATCATGCCCAAGATGATCGCGCCGATGAAAATGTTGTACGCCAGCCCGGGCACGCCGATGAGCACAATGCCATTGCGCATCAAGCGCAAAATGAACACGCCGAGTACCGTGCCGATGATGGTGCCGCGGCCACCCGTCAGAGCCGTCCCCCCAATCACGACCATAGCGATAACCTCCAGCTCATAACCTGTGCCGCTGTTGGGGTTGGCCGCGGCCGTGCGAATGGAGCTGATGATACCAGCGAAACCCGCCATGACGGCCGAGAGCACAAATAGCTTGACCTTGGTGCGCTCTACGGCCACGCCGCGGGCGCGAGCAGCCTCGGCATTACCGCCCGCCGCTTGCAACCAATTCCCCATCTTGGTCTGCGTCAGCAAACAGCCAAGCAATAGCGCAGCCGCCACAAACCAAAACAGCGACATGTACACGCGCAGACCACCCACGTTAAAATCCCCGACCAGCACCTCGGCGAGCAAGAGATCTGCGGCGTCCCAAGTCCGCTGAGGAAATCCGCTCGTCACCACCAGCGCACTGCCCCGCACGACCAGCAACATGCCGAGCGTCACCAAGAACGAGGGAATCCGCAAGCGCGTGACAAATAGGCCGCTGCACAGGCCGATAGCCGCAGCCGTGCTCAAGGCGAGGACAAAGCCGACTTCAATGGACGTGGCTCCGGTGTTGTATAGCGTCCACATGAGCACCGGACAGAACCCGAACAGCGAGCCAACCGAAAGGTCGAACTCGCCGGCCGTCATCAGCAGAGTCATGGCCAGCGCGATCAGCCCCAGCTCCACCGTGAAGGCCAACACATTGCCGATGTTGCGCGACGACAGAAACGCCGGATTGAGCTGCCAGAAGACGAACACCATGACGATTAGCAGGACGAACGGGCCGAATTCTGGCCGCGACATCATGCGCTGTGCGGTCGCTTTCACCTACTTGCCCGACAGAATGTCGTCGTAGAGTTGGGCTTTGTCGGTCTCGTAGAGCGCGCCAGTAATGACATCGAAGCCGGGCGGAATGCCACTGGCGGCCATAGAGGCCAATGACAGCGCCATGTAACTAATCGCCAGCGGATCTTGCCACATGGCCGCGTTGACGTAGCCGCTGAGGACTTCTCGGGTGGTGTCGAGCGAGTTGCCCCAGCCGACGACGGGAATGTCGCCGGGGGCGAAACCGGCTTGATCAAAAACTCGCTTGATGCTGCCGGTGACTAGGTCGCCAAGGCCGATGATCGCGTCGATGTTGTCGCCGTTGGCCGTCATGTAGTCGACCATGCGGGCGATGGCTTCGGCTTGGTCGAGCGTCGCATCGGTGACTTCCCACGTGATGCCCAACGGCTCAAAGACGCTGGCGACGCCTTCCTCCTCTTGGACGCCATAAGTCGCGCCAGGCACTTCCACCGGCATCCACACGAAATCGCCGGATTTGACGTGGCCTTTATCGACCAAATACTGCGCCCACTGCCGCCCGACCGCTACCAAGTCTCCGCCGACATACGCGTCGAAACTGGCGGTTGGGTCGGGCGTATTCATGTTGATGATCGGAATGTTGGCGTCGTTGGCTTCCTTGGCCACTTGCACCAAACTGCCTGGGTCGGGGCTACTGGAGACGATGCCGTCGGCTCCAGCGGCAAGGGCGGCGCGCACGGCCTCTTGGTGTGAGGCCACGTCGCCGTTGTGGAAGGACGTGTTGACTTCGTGCCCGGTATCTTGGCTCCACTGTTGCGCCCCAGCTAGAAAGTAGGTCCACACCGGGTCGGCGGGCGAGCCGTGCGAAATCCAGTAAAAGGTCTTGGCCTCGGCCAACGGCGCATTTAGTGTTAGCAGTGCGCTGAACAGCGCAGCAATCCTCGTCTTAAACATCGGCGTTCCTCTCTATCGCAAAATGTATGTTCGGGAGCAGTTGGCTAAGGCGGGCTATTTTGTACCATTGAGTCTTCATATAAATCTGTCGTCGCACACTTCGTCAAGACTAGTCAGCCACCTATGCGGGTTTCACAATGTTAAACCCAAGAGCCTCCACCTGCGCCAACAAAATCGCACACTCATCGTCGCGCACGGCTCGCAACGGACGCCGGGGATCGCCGCACTCCATCCCTAGGCGCTGACCGACCACGGCCAAGATGCTGCCGAAATAGCCGAATTGCGCCACGGTGCGGTGAAAGGCGTTAGCCCGTTCCTGAGCCTGTTTTGCCGCGGCCAGATCGCCCGCTTGGTACGCATTCCAAATGGCCAGCCACAGTTCTGGAGCCGCGCACAAAGGACCATCAACCGACCCAACAGCTCCGACGGTCATGGCTGGCAACATCAGCTTGCCGCTGCCGATAAAGGCGGCTAGCCCCATGCCGACGAATTCGAGCAGGTTGGCGAATATCGGCGACGAGTGTTTCAAACCGACCGTTTGGGGCACTTCCTCGACTAGGCGCTGCATCAGGGCCGGACTGACGTCGAGGCCGGTGCAACTAGGTAAGTTGTAGATGAACAGCGGTCGGTCCGCCGCAGCCCCAACGGCCCGATAGTATGCTACTACGCCATCGTCGTCGCCTTGGTAGAAAAAGGGCGGCACTGCACAAATAGCTTCCACTCCGGCGCGGGCTGCGTGGGCTGCCAATTTTTCGGCTCGCGCCGTGGTATTGGCCCCCACGTGCATGATGACTTGGGTGCGTCCCGCATTCTGGTCGGCGGCGATTTCGGCGATGCGCTGGTTCTCCTCGTCGTCGAGCAGGACGCTCTCGCCGGTGCCGCCAGCGACCCAAAAGCCGTGTACGCCAGCTTGTATATTAAACTCCATGGTGGCGCGGAAGGCCTCTTCGTTTAAGGTGCCATCTTCGTTTTTCGGGCTGATGATCGCCGGCACCACCCCGTGAAATTGTCCCATATTTTTCTCCTAGCCTCGCCACGCTAAGTTGATGCTCGTGTACCCGTCCGTATAGCGGCGCAAGTGATCGGGTAGGTTGGCCAAAAACCACTGGCCTTCCTCGGGAATTTCCCACGGGATCTCGATGCGGTGGTTGCGGTCGCGGAAGCCAATGGCGCAAGAAAGGCGCGGCTCTTCAATGCGGTTGGGAAACGCGCCGTGATACGTGCGATGGGCGAAGACGATCATGTCGCCACCGTTGGTGAAGAGCGGGACGAGGCCGGGGATGTCGAAGCCGTTGTAGGCGCGTTCCTCCGTGCCCTCCGGGTAGAAAGAGCGTCGGTCGGTCGTCATACAGAATCCCTCCGGCCCCGCCCAGTCCTCGACGTGGGAATCCTCAATAACGCACAGGCCGCCGTGCTCGGGGCGCGAGCCGGTCAGGTAGAACCACTTGCCCGACGGCCACAACCCGCGATTGAGCACATCGCCCGAATTTTTGAGCTCGGTTGAGTACCCGCACCAATCGGTATGCCACGCTACCGGGGCCGAACCGGTCCGGCGGATGATGGCAGCCGAGCGGTGGATCGTCAACTCGTCCGTGCCGATCAGATGCCGATGAATGGCCATGAAGGGTGCGTAGTCCAGCAACTCCCAAGCACCCGGACCGGACTCGATCCAAGCGTGCCGCGTGCGGCTCTCGCCCGGCTGCAACGCACGCTCCGGGTCCGTGCCGTCCCACACCGCCTGCTTGAGCTTGGCGACGATCTCTGGCGGCAGCACATCTTTGATTATCGCAAAACCATGCGCCGCCAAGCATT
This sequence comes from Candidatus Latescibacterota bacterium, assembly GCA_965116045.1. Classification (GTDB taxonomy): domain Bacteria; phylum Latescibacterota; class UBA2968; order UBA8231; family UBA8231. Next base: position 2,632,866 of record OZ220478.1, read on the forward strand.
CGTCCACCGCGTCGAGCTCGTCGGTAGCAAACTCATAGCAGTAACCCAAGTCCGGCTTCTGAATGTGCGAATAGTCTTCCACGACTTTCTCCTTACAATTGCCCGCGCCTAGGGACCGTCAGCAAGTGCCAACTCGTAGCAGGCGGCCTCGCGGTCCGTGCGCACCAATAGATAGGGTGCAGCAAGAGCCGGGGGATTCCAAGTTTTGCCATCAAAGGCCGTCATGCGCGCCAGTTCGACGTGGCGGTCGGGGCGGGCCTCAACCAGCACCATATCGCCCGATTCGCTCATTATCAGCAGCATATCGTCTATCAGGATGAGCTGGCCGTGGCCGTAGCGCCCGCGCTTCCAGCGCCGCTTGCCGTCTTGCGGATCGAGGCAGACCAGCACCCCATCGTCGAGGCCATAGACAAAACCATCGCGATAGACCATGTTGGCAAATTTGGCCTTGAGCCGCGGGCTTTTCCAGATGATCTCGGTCGTTAAGCCGCCGGCAGGCGCAGCGTTTACTTGATATAGCTTGGCGCCAATGCCGTAGCCAGTGGAGACCAAAACCCGATCTCCGGGCAAGGGCAGGGGATTGGCAACGCATTCGACCTGATCCCAAGGCTCGCGCCAGAGGGGGACTCCACTCTGCGGATCGTGCGAGACGACGCTGTAGCTGTTGAAGATCAGGATCTGATCGCGTCCAGCCAAAGTGACCAGACGCGGCGAGCTGAAACCGGCCCTATCCGTGCCCCCGCCCCAGACCAGTGCGCCGGTTTGGCGGTGATAGGCCACTAGCGAGCGCTCATCCGGGCCTCCGGCACTGACCACGACCAAACTGTCGAGGACCAGCGGCGAACAGCTAATGCCCCACATATGGGCCTTCGCCTGGTTGCTGGAGATAATGTCCCGGGACCAAACCAACTTCCCACTGTCCAGATCTAAGCAGTTGAGGATGCCAGTAGCACCCAGCGTGAAAACCCGGTCTCCATCAATGGTAGGCGTAGCGCGCGGGCCGATGCCGGCTACGGCGGTCTCGTAGCGGGTCGAATCGGCGTGCTGCCAGAGCTTGCGGCCCGTGGCCAAGTCGTAGCAGACGACCTGCTCCTCGGGGCCGTGTTGCTCCTGAGTTACGGCCCGGCCACCGACAATCGCAAAGGAAGACCACGCTGCGCCGACGGGGCGACGCCAGATTTCGCGCGGCGGGTGCTTGGTCCAGTCGCGCTCTAGGTGGACGCCGCGCAGGCGGTTGTTGCGCTCGGGGCCGAGAAATTGCGGCCAATCGCGGGCATCGAGCGCGGTTGCGTTCCCGCCTTCGACTGCGGTGGATTCATCCGCAGCACTCCAACGCCATTCGAGGACCGGAACGAAGTCGCCGCTCATACCTTTCAGGCGAAAACATCCGATGCCAAGCGCAATGACGAAGACGATGCCGCCGAAATAGCGCAGACGCCGCCCCCACGCTAGCCGCGACGCCAAGAGCAACCAGAGCAACGCAAAGAAAATGGCGAGCGCGAGGGTGGCCATGGTGCTCATCGTCTGGCGCTGGCGATGAGGAGCTTCCGGCAGCCAGATCCACAGCAGCGCTAAGACGACGATGCCGCCGAGCAGATAGACGGGCCATAAGCGGGGACCAGTCGAAGACATAGATACTATACGCCGCCGGTGACGGCCTCCAAGCGGACCCAATCGCCGCTTTCGACCGAGCGGGCAATGGCGGCCATGGCCCGCATCGTTTGAGTTCCATCCTCCACATCGGCCCCCATTTGGGGCGCGCCGTGCAGGACGACATCGGCGAAACCTTCGAGTTGCAGCCGGTAGAAATGCGCGTCGGCCCCTAGCGGCCGGCGATATTGGCCATCGCGCATGGAGAAGCATTCGACATCGCTGGATTTCAAAAACCACGGCAGGTAGGTTTTGCCGACGACGCTGCCGTGCTCGCCGTAGATGTGAAAGCCCTCGTGGTAGTCCATGCGCACGGCGACCGTCAGGTCGAGATGCCCTTGGCCGCCGTTGGCGAACTCCACTTCGACAAACCAAGAATACGCCCCGAACATCTTCTTGCACCGCCCGCGCACGGCCACGAGCGAGCCGCCCAAAAAGCGCGCTAGGTCGATGAGATGCGAGCCGTGGGTCAGCATGAAGTAGCGCTGTTTGTCGGCCTTGGGAGCGCCCGCTGGTTTGCGCGCCTGCTCGCTGTGCAGCGGCAGGGGCTGAAGGTTGTCGGTCATAGTATAGCGATAGGTCGAATCGCAATACCAAGCCTTCAGGGCCAACAGCTTTCCCATCTCCGCGCCAATGAACTGCCGGGCAAAAGCAATGCCGGGGTCGAATCGCTTCATGTGGCCGACTTGGAGCGCACAGCCCGAGTCAGCCACGGCCCGGCGCAAATCCTCGCACTCCTCCACGCTTATTCCCAGCGGCTTTTCGACGAAGACGTGCTTGCCAGCCGCCAGCGCCTGCAAGCTGAGCGGGACGTGGAACTGATCGGCCGTGGCGATGATGACTGCTTCCACCTGCGGATTTGCGAGCATGTCGGCAAAGTCGGCGTAGGTCTTCGCCGGCTGGTAAACGGCGGCCATGCGCTCGACTAAGTCCGGCGCTTGGTCGCAGATCGCGTACAGGCGCGTGTTGCGGGCCTTAATGCACGACTCAAAGTGGGCAAATTGGGCGATGGGGCCGCAGCCCAACACGCCGACGGACAAAAGCTGACTATCTTTGTTCACGCGCCTTCTGTGGGCAAAATGGCGTAGGCTTCGATCTCGACGACCAAGTGCGGCTTTAGCAGCGCGGTTATGACGACCAAAGTCGAGGCCGGCAAAATCTCGCCAAACGCCTCGCGGTGAGCGCGGGTGACGCCAGCAGCATGGTCCACATCCGTAATGTATACAACCGTCCGCACCACATCTGCGAGGCTAGCATCGGCCTCGTCGAGGGCCTGGGCGATAATTTGCAACGCGCCCTTGGCCTGCTCGTAGGCATCGCCTTGGTCATGCGGCGGCTGGGCGCAGGTACCGGCGACGTGAATGTGCCGGTCCACGCGCACGGCGCGCGAATAACCAAACTCTGCGCCAAACCCGCTGCTGGTCGGTATGTGTTTGCGTTTCACGAGTCCTCCATGGTTTCCTCGACCTTGGCCCATTCCTCCAACAGGGTCGCCAACTCGCGCTCGGTATTGGCGTGTTCGCATTCGAGGGCCTTGATCTGGTCGGGCGGGGTTTTTGCGTAATACGTTGATTCGCAGCGCAAGGCGTTGATTTCTGCCAGCCGGGCTTCTGCTTTCTCTATGCGCGCTAGACGCTTTTCTTGCTGGGCCGCAGTGCGGCGCTGCTTGTTTTTGCCCTTGCGGTTGGACCGCGCTCCTTGGGCTGAACCTTCTTTTTTTCTTTTCGCCTGTCTGGCCTTGAGGATGACTTGGTCGGCGTCGAGGTGGTCGTCGCCACAGAAGTGGACGTATTCCTCGTACGTGCCGCGGAAGTCGAGGATTTCTTCGGGTTTGATCTCGACGATGCGCGTGGCTAGCTGGCTGATGAACCAGCGGTCGTGCGATACGATGAGCAGCGTCCCCGGATAGTTCTTGAGCCCGTCGACTAACGCCTCGATCGATTCGAGGTCGAGGTGGTTGGTCGGCTCGTCTAAAACCAGCACGTTGGGTTGGGCAATGGCCAGCCGGCAGGAGACAAGCCGCGCTGCTTCGCCCCCCGAAAGCGCCCCCAAGCGCTTCTTGCCGTCGTCGCCGGAAAAGAGCATCCGCCCCATCTGACTGCGCACGAAGCCGAGCCCCTGATCCTGACAGCACTCCCAAACCCAATCTTCAGCCGTTTGATTGGCAGCACTGAGTTGTTCGCGGTGGTCTTGGGCAAAGTACCCGGGCTGGGCCTCGTATCCCCACTCGACTTCGCCGGCATCGGCGGCTAGCTCGCCCATCGCAATTTTGAGCAACGTTGATTTGCCAATGCCATTCGGCCCCATAATCGCCAAGCGATCTCCCTTCTGCACGAGTAGATCAACCCCGTGCAGCACTTCGTTGTCGCCGAACGCCTTTTTGACGCCTTTGAGCGTGAGCACATCGCGTCCACTAGCGCGCCGCTGCTCAAAGCGAAAAACCGGATAGCGGCGCGAACTGCGCGGCAGTTCGACCATCTCCTCTTCCCGCTTCTCGATTAGCCGCAGCTTGCTCTGGGCTTGGCGGGCCTTAGTCGCCTTGGCGCGGAAGCGATCCACAAACTGCTGGTGATGGGCGATTTCGCGTTCGCGGCTGGCAATTTCCTTTTCTCGCCGCGTGCGCTCGGTCTGCTTGGCTGCTATAAAGGCCGTGTAGTCGCCGCGATAGAGCTGGACCGTCTCGTAGTCAATGTCGAGGATGGAGGTGCTAATGTTGTCGAGGAAGCGATGGTCGTGCGAGATGATCACCACTGGCCCGGCAAAGTCGCACAAGAAAGTTTCTAGCCAGCGGATCGAGAGGATGTCGAGGTGGTTGGTCGGCTCGTCGAGCAGCAGCACATCCGGGGCACTAGCCAGCACCTGCGCGAGCAAGACCCGCAGTTTGAAGCCGCCAGACAGCGTTGAGAGCGGGTCGTCGTGAATGTGGGCCGGCAGCCCGAGCCCTTCCAAAATCGCGCCGGCGCGGGCCTGCGCGGTGTACCCATCGCAGTGGAGGAAGGTCTCTTCGAGTTGGGCGAACTTATCGGCGTCAAACTCCTCCGCGGGCGCGGCGAGCAGCCGCTCCTTGGCGACCGTCGCCTCCCACAGCGCCTCATTGCCCATCAGCGCGACATTGAGAATCGACTCGTCCTCGTAGAAAAATTGATCCTGCTGCAAGACCCCTAAGCGCAGCCGCTGTGGAACCGCGATCGCGCCTTCGCTCGGTTCGATGTCGCCGGACAGCATGTTGAGCAGCGTGGTCTTGCCAGACCCATTGGCTCCCACCAAGCCGTAGCGCTCGCCGACGTTGAGTTGAAACGAGACCTTGGCGAAGAGAGTCTGCTCGCCGTAGAACTTGCCGACATTGGATAGCGTAATCATGGGCAATAATTACGGAAAATTAGCGATAATGGGCTACTCTGCCGCCCGCTAATTTACCATCTTCTCAGCCGACCTGTCTTTCGCATGACCGCAGAAGAGCGGGCCGCGAGGGAGGTGCCGCACCTCCGCCGGTAAAGCGACGCGGACATTACTGAAAAGGAGCTTTTGCGATGGCTGACAACGTAAATGCAGGTGACGTTCCAAGGGAGTCGGATCTACTAAACCCTATACTTGCAGCTCTCCATTCGCTTGGAGGTAGCGCTTCCATTAGAGAAATCTTCAATCAAGTAGTTGAAGATATGAGCCTGTCTGCTGCTATTACTCAAGTACCTGTCAGTCGAGGGAACAAAAGCGGGCAAGCAGGACGTATGACAGAGCTAGGTTACCGATTGAGCTTTGCGAGAACCGCTCTCAAAAAGTACGGCTTAATTGATAATTCGGAGAGAGGCGTATGGTCTCTTACCGATACAGGACGGGAGACACAACGCGTTGATCCTAAAGAAGTTTTTGCTTCTTATCAGCGATACCTGAAACAGAGCCGATCTCGCAAACAGGCCGCAACCAAAAAAGTCGCCTTCACTGAAGAAATCGAAAACTCAGCCGAAGACCCCACAGACGAAACCGCCTCTTGGCGCGAGGATTTGCTCGATGCCCTCCAGAACATTCCTCCCGACGCATTCGAACGCTTGTGCCAAAGGCTGTTGCGGGAATCGGGCTTTATCGAGGTTGAAGTCACGGGAAAATCGGGCGACGGCGGCATCGACGGGCACGGAATAATCCGCCTCGCAGGGCTGATTAGCTTTCCCGTACTGTTCCAATGCAAGCGCTACAGTGGCAGCGTGGGCGCGAGCGTGGTCAGGGACTTTCGCGGCGCGATGGTGGGACGAGCGGAAAAGGGCCTTATCTTGACGACCGGCCGCTTCACAATAGAGGCGCAACGAGAAGCCACCCGCGACGGCGCGACGCCGATAGACCTGATTGACGGCGAATTGCTAATGGACAAAATGAAGGAACTCAAACTCGGCGTGTCCGCGAAGATGGTCGAGGTCGTGGAAGTAGATAAGAACTGGTTCGCGTCGATTTAGCGAGCGCAGCACATGGAATTCGGCATCAGGGTGCAGCCGAAAGCCCGGCGCAACAGCGTCGAAGCCGATTTGACTTCCCTACTGCTCAATTAGATATTTTTACACAAAAAGAGGAAAAAATTGGCGAATCGAAGAGAGTTATCGTTCGCTGACTATCAAGAGGATGGTCATCTATGGATTACGTTATCAACCGGCGAATATTATCCCGATATACTTCCGCTCGCATCCAAGCTGTATGAGCCTGTATTAATTACATTTGAGTATTTGTTGCAATCTTCACATTCCTCAACCGATCTCTTCCTTGCAATAGCTGAAACCACACCATCGTGGATGCGAGTACAGCTATGCCGAGTATTCAGGAAATATGTAAGTCCAAAAACTCCAGTAGAAATGCTGAAGAAAAAATCTGCTACTCAAAATATATGCGATCAGTTTGGCAAAGGATTTCGCGCAATCAATGAAGTGCAGGCGGCATTCCAATCACGTCCCATGCCCGATGAGGCATTATGCGCTGTCCTTTGGGAATATAAGGATCGTGGCAAGAAGGGCTATGACCTGACAGAGCGTTTATTCACGATAATCCGAGAAGAATATTCTGGACTTGAGATTCTCGGGCCAGAGCGTGCAGGAAAAGATGTAAAGCTTGGCGATATTTTTGTAGATTATCCCAATCCGAAGCGTCCGGTCGATTTTGTATTACTCAGCGATGGAACCCCAATCGCGATAGGTTTGGCTCGTTATGATTCTGATAGAGGCGGTGCGCAAGAAGACGATAGAACGGGTCAGTATAGAGATTGTGCAAGCGAAATCCTAGGGTATACTAAGTCAAAAGGTATAAACGTAAAAGTAATATTCTTAAACGATGGCCCAGGATTACTTCTTGGTTCAATGTGGAGTGATTATGCCCATATTGAAAGTTCATGGCATGGAAAAGTGAAGGTCGTAACACTCAGAATGTTCTCTGAACGCATCACTATGGACTGGTTACACTCCTAAAGGAAAGGGCATTGGATATGGCAATCGGTATCCCTAAAAAAAGCAATGCCCTCCTAGATGGCGGAGTGCATCTCGATTATATAGGTAAGGCGACTGAGGAAGAAATATTTAATGGTTCCATGGCCTCTTTTGATAAACTCCATTCCAATCCATCTCGCAAGCGATTATATTTTGGCGATAATCTCGATGTTCTTCGCATCCTTGCGACAGATCCTAACGTATGTGGGAAGGTACATCTCATATACATAGACCCTCCATTTTCCACTCAAAGTCAATTTGTTTCCCGAATGCAATCGCGAGCATATGAAGACACCTTGACTGGCGCTCCATTCATTGAGTTTCTACGTAAAAGGATTGTTTTGCTTCATAAATTATTGTCAGATAAAGGATCAATTTACCTACACTTAGATGAAAAAATGATTTTCGAAATAAAAATCATCATGGATGAAATATTTGGACCAGAAAACTACAAAAATATGATCGTTCGGAAGAAATGTAATCCTAAAAACTATACTCGAAAAACATACGGCAATATAGCAGATTTCGTACTTTTTTACACCAAAACAGATAAGTATATCTGGAATAAACAAACTATTCCTTTATCTAAAGAAAAAAAGAAAGAATATCAGTACGTCGAAGAGGGCACTGGACGTAAGTATATGAAAGCCCCTATCCATGCCCCGGGAACACGCAAGGGGGAAACGGGTAAACCATGGAGGGGGAAAATGCCCCCTCCGGGCAAACATTGGCAGTACGCGCCTAAGATGCTAGATGAAATGGACGCGAGGGGAGAGATATTCTGGTCAAAGAACGGAAATCCAAGAAGGAAAGTTTATCTTGATGAAAATCCTGGAGTTAGTGTCCAAGACATATGGTTGGAGTTCCGTGATGCACATAATCAGAATATAAAAATTACTGGCTATCCAACTGAAAAAAATCCTCAATTAATCAGAAGAATTATTGCTGCTTCTTCTAATCCTGGTGATATGGTACTTGATTGTTTTGCTGGTTCTGGTACAACCCTTGCTGTTGCGGACGAGATGCAACGCAATTGGATAGGTGCGGATAACAGCATTGAAGCGATAAAGACGATATTAAAACGCTTTGATAGCGGACTTCAGGCTATGGGCGATTTCGTAGACAAAGATGCACAGCGCCAAGATAATCATAGTCAACAAACGCTATTCGATTCACTTGTCGAAAATACTCCTCACGCCCATAGTACTCCAAAATCCAAACACAAGGCTATACGTGATTTCTCGCTATTCGCGTCGAATGATAGTCCAAGTGAGTTATATGAAACGGTAAACAGTTGGTTCCGGCGTCCCTAGTAGAATGACATTCAGCGATTGGCAGCGACCGTGGACATAGGTGCTTGGGCTGCGGTGCAGGTCGGGCTCGCCCAGCATCAGCCTTACTTGGTCAACTCGACAGACAAGACGAGAGCCGCGGTAGCCGTGGTCTTGGGGCCAACGCCAGCGGGCTTGCAGCTACTCTTTATCGAACGCGCCCAGCATCCAGCCGATCCTTGGTCGGGGCACATCGCCTTTCCCGGCGGCCGCATTGAAGCGGACGACCCCTCGCCGCGAGCGGCGGCCGAACGCGAGACCTTAGAGGAGGTCGGGCTCGATCTGTCCGAAGCCGAGTATTGGGGCCAAGGCGATGATCTGACCGGGCATATGTTGCCAGTAGTGGTATCTGGCTTCGTATATCGCTTGGAGACGCCAGCGGCCTTGACCCTCAACCAAGAGGTCAGCACAGCCTTTTGGGCGGGAGCGGACCAATTGCGAGACCCCTGTAAGCAGACCCAGTACCGAATGCGACGCGGCGGCAAAGAGCAAGCATTTCCAGCACTCGACCTGTTGGGGCCGAATCGCCCACTGCTGTGGGGACTGACCTTTCGCATCGTGCGCCAGTTGGTCGCTTGGATGGAGCCAGACAACGCATAAATCCCGCCGCATCTGATTTTGCCACACAGAACCTAGAACGAAAAACTCGCCCCCAGCCACAAATTGACGGGATTTCCTGGGGTGAAATGGATCTCCGAAACAGATTCCGCTTCGTCCCGCAGCCGCGATTCCGTGTCGAATTGCGCCTCGTTCCACGTTGTATTCAGCACGTTTTCTACGCCCAAATTAAACCGCCAAGCCCCTAGGCGATAGGCTCCGTTGAAATCAACGACAGTGTAGCCCTCGGCCGTGATACTGCCGTCCTCGTTGGCGGGCCGGTCGCCAATGTGGCGGTAGCGCAAGCCGCCTTCTAAGCCATTGGGATGGTACCAAGTCAAGCCTCCGGTAGAGGTCCGTTGGGGGGCCAGTGGAATCTCATTGGCGTCGTCGGGTTCGCCCACGGCCTCACCACGGGCGAGATTGAGGTCCACATCGGCCCACAGCCAAGGATGAAGTTGCAGACGGGCTTCCAAATCCAGCCCCGCCCGCCGGGTTCTTCCGCTAGCTTCGGTAGAGCCGACATCGCCGACAAAAACGAATTCGCTTTCTAGATCCAGCCACCACAGAGCCGCCCCCACGTTCAACCGCTCAAACAACCGAGTCCGCAGGCCAGTTTCGGCCCCTACGGCCCGCGGCAAGGTCCCTTCTTCAAGATGGCCCGGATCGATATAGCGTCCCGCTAACTCGACGGCAATGTCGGCCGTGCTGTGCCCATCGCGCCGCATGACCCGACGAATTTGCGAGGCCCGAGCGTCAATGACGTTGTTGCGGGCGTCGTTGGAATGGAAGCCGGTCCCGACATTGGCAAAAAGCTCCACGGCGCGGCTGGGGCTATACACCAAGGTTGCTTTCGGGCTGAGTATAGAGGCTTGGGCAAAGCCCGAAGCGTGGGGTAACTCGCTGGGGAGCCCTTCGCGGTGATCGTCCACATTGAAGGTAAAATAATCGCCCCGCAGCCCTAGGATCATTTTCAAGCGCGGAGTGAAAGCAAGTTCCTCTTGGACCCACAGAAACAGGTTGCGCTCCACCACATCGGCATTGACCAGCGAAGCTAGGCGTTGGCGGTCGGGGCTCTTCCACAAACCCACGGCCGCATTATCAGCGCGCAGGCCGCCCCCTATCGAGGCGTGAGCCAAATACGGGCCCCAGTTGTGGAAGAAGGAATAGCGACTGTTAATCCCGGTAACTTGGCGATCATCAGTCTGTTCGATGGTGTCGCCGCGCTCGGGGTCGTCGAGGAAGAAGGTGAAGTTGGAAAACAGCTTGAACTGGTAGCTAACCAAGTAGGCCTGCAAATCAAAGGTGCTAGTGCCGGCCTCTTTAACGTGAAAGTTGACGTGGAAATCTTGGCGGCCGGTGGTGCCTCCTTCCAAATCATCAATGGCACCCCAGCGGTCAATGAGGCCCTGTTCTATGGCTCGTTGCGGGATCTGCCCGGAGGCGTCCCAAGCCGAACTAAACCCGCTAGTGGTCAAGGTAAGGGTGGAGCGGTCGGAGAGGTGGTTGTGGTATTTGCCGAAGAGATTGACGCGCTGCAAGCCCTGAGGCCGCTTGACCGGGCCATCGGTGTGGTAGTACTTGCCGGCGAAATAGGCACTTTGCCTAGTATCGGCCAGCGGAATCTGGTAGAGCATGGTGTACTCGGCCGTATTGAACCCACCTCCTTCGAGGTGAATGGCGTTGCCGTCGAGGTGGTCGCGGGTGCGGTAGGCGATGGCCCCGGCCGTGGCCAGATTGCCGAATTCGGCAAAGTACGGCCCTTTCTTGACATCCAGTTCCTCGATGACTTCGGGAATGAGGAAGTGCAGGTCGGCGTAGCCTTGCCCGTGGCCGTGGGAGACCATATTCACGGGCACCCCATCCACCGAAATGGCCACATCCGTACCGTGGTCGGCGTCAAAACCGCGCAGAAAAATCTGTTCGGCTTTGCCGCCGCCAGCGTGTTGGGCGATGACGAGGCCGGGAGCTAGTTGCAGCATCTGATGGGCCGTGCGGCTAGGCCGGGTTTGCAGGTCGAATTGACGCACCGCCCGCGAGGAAGCCGCGGAAAAGGCCCGGTCGGCTTGGATCAACATTTCGCCCATGTGGACGGGGCTGGGATTCAGGGCGGCGCGCAAGCTCGCTCGCTCGCCAGAGACCACCAGCAAGGTCTCGGCGCGGGTGGCATAACCGATCATGCTGATTTCCACTTGGTGGGCACCCGCAGGCACGGCCGGTAATACGAACTGGCCTTCTAAATCCGTAACAGTGCCGAGCAGAGTGCCCACGAGGCGGATGTTGGCCCCGGGCAGCGGTTCGCCGGAGACCGCATCGGTGATCTTGCCACTTAGCTGGGCCGCTGGCTGGGCCGTTATAGGATAGACGACTAGCAAAATTGTTAGAATCGACAGATGGACCATACTGTGCATTACCTACTTCTCCATTAATCGGATTTATCGGGAGATAACGACCTTCAGGCCGCGCATGTGGACTAGCCTAACGGGAACCTTAAATGCAAAAATCGTCATTGCCAGCACAAAGTCAAACAGACGAGCGACGTTGCACCGGGCTTGACGGCGGCGAAAATAGTTGCCGTTTACCTAGCGTCGCGCAGCAGGAACACGCGGTCGCTGTTGAAGTAATCGCCGACCCGCCCGTCGCGGTAGGCACCACCGGCGATCAGCAAACGGCCATTGACAGAAGCTGCTGCGCCCCAGCTAACGGGCGAGGGCAAGTCGGGACCGCGCCGCCACTGGCCCGTATCCGGTGTGTAGGCAAAGCTCGCTGTCTGGCCGCTAGCGGCCCCCCGTCCTCCCATGATCCAGACGCTGCCGTTGAAGGCCGTACACAGCGGGGCGCTGGGAGGCCGCGACGGGTGCTCGATTTGGCTCCAGCTATCTTGCTCGGGATCGTAGACGAACAAACCCGGGCATTGGGACGAGGGACCGGCGGCGATGTAAATGTTGCCATTCAGCACGCAGCCGCTCGCCTGCAACACCGGGCCGGGCGCCGGCGCGTCAACCCGCCAACTCGTCTCCCCAACTCCAATGCTCAAGACCTCTGCCGTCGGGCCTTCGTCGTCCGCGCCGCCCACCGCGTACAACCGATCATTGACCGTGAGAGCTACCACTTGGCCGGCCTTGCGCGGCAACGGCGGACCAAGGCGATAACTCCGCGTGTGGGGATCAAAAATTTCGACGGTCGCCGTCGCCCGCGTCCCACTGCCGGCGCGGAAGAGGCCTCCTAAGAGCCAAAGCTCGTCTTCGAGGGCGGCGATGCCGGAGTAAGCCTTGCCCGGCTCGAGCATGGGCGGCTCCACGCGCCACGTACCCGAAGGGATGTGATAGGACCACACGTGGTCGAGATTTACCCACTCCGCCGCCGGCCAGCCGAAAAAGGTTTTGCCACCAGCGGTGTACAGGCGGTCGCCGATGCGAGCAAAGATGTGATCGTGATTACCCGCCGGCATCCGCGGCTGCTCGTCCCAGTGCTCGTGCCAAGCTTGCTCGAGATCGGCCAGACGCTGGGCTTTTCCCGCACGCAACACCCAGAGGCCACCAGAGCGAGCATGTAGCAACGCCTGCACCGGACCATCCCCACCCGCCTGAATCACTCGCCAAGCCGGCGGACCGTCGGCATCCACCGTCAGCTCGCGCAAGCTGCCATCGGCAAAGCCGACTACGATCTGATCGCCGCCGCGCGCAATCGCAGTGATGCGAACATCAACGGGGTTGGCAAAGGAGCGATGAGGCCCGGACGAGCGGGGATCAACGCGCAGGACGGAGGCCTCCAAGGCCACCCAGACGAAACCGGCATCGTCGGTCACCGCGCCCTGCCAAGAGCCAGCGAGTTGATTCGCCGGCAGGTCGAGGCGCTGCCAGTCGTGGGGACGTTGGGTCGTCAGGACGGCGACATCCCGCCGCTGGCCATTGTCAGCAATAGCCCACACATTGCCAAAGGGATCGTCACACACCGGCGTAATTTTCCACCCGGGTGGAGAGATCGGCGCAGCTTCAAACATGGCATCACCCCGACGCACAGCATCACACCCAGCGCACCAGACATCGCCCCAGCGCGTCGCCAGCAATGGTCCGGGCAACCCTTGGAGCCGGAAGGAAGGCGTCCGAGCAACCGGCTCGCCTCCCTGACGCGGGTAGCGTAGAACCTCGTCGTCGCGGGCCATCCACAAATCCCCGTCCGGGGCAATTTGCAGCCCCGCGACGCGCCCGTCGGCGACAACTTCCCAAGTGTCAGCGTCATCAGCGGCGTTGCGAACGACAATCCCCTCGGTGCCGAGGACGGCGACATAGACCCGTCCGTCGCGGTCTTCGAGGAAGAGGCCCGGCCCGTCGGGCAAAGTAGCGGCCGCGGTAAGTCCGGCGGAAAAAACCATGAGGCAACCTATTCGATAGAGGAATTGGAGCGGAGTGGAATCAAGCGACATTGTGGCCAACTTTCTTCGTTTGCAGGGTATGTCTTCTGTCGTTTCAATACGCAGAGATTTCAATGATAGACACCTGCCCAGAGGCGGTCAATCTAGACGATAATTGCATTTGTTGATGGATGCGTACACTTGGCACGAGGACCGGGAAGGACTACCTCTAATGACCGCGTTGGGCTTTTCAACAAGTACTGCGCCGTCAACGCACTGCTTAGGATCATCGAGGTGCGAGGCGGTCGATGCGTCCCTCTTGAAAGTCCACTTCCAGCCAAGGATCGGCCGTGTCGCGGCGGAATTGGTAGAGTTGGGCGCGCATCTGGGCGGCCATCTCCTGCAAGTGGGGATCGTCGATCCGATTGACGCTTTCGGTCAGATCGGCCTCCAGATCGTATAACTCCTCGGGTACCCGCGTGATCACGTGGCGAGTGGGGCGCTGGCCCATGGTGGCAATCGCGTCGCGCCGCACCGCCGTCCACGTAGTAGAACGAAATATATCCGTAGGCAGCATAGTGGTGAGACCAGCGGCCAAGTTGCGCACAAATTTGTAGCGCCGTCCGCGCAGTACCCGGTAGGGATTGTAATCGACCACCTCGTGAAAACAGTGCGAAAAGAACGTGTATTCCCAGTCGGGGATGGACGGATCGGCTAGGCCCGGCAGGAGGGAGCGGCCCGGCAAGTCTGCGGGCGCGGGCACTTCGCACCAGTCGTGCAACGTGGGGCGGATATCGGTCCAATTGATGAGGGACTGACTGCGGGTGTCGGGGGTAGTGATCCCGGGTGCCCGCAGGATAAAGGGGCAGTGGTGGCCGCTGTCGAAGAAGGAGGCCTTGGCCCCGGGGAAGGGCATGGCGTGGTCGGTTGTGACGATGACCAAGGTCTCGTCGGCCCGGCCCGATTCCTCCAGTGCGTCGAGCAGACAGCCCACGCCAAAGTCGAAGCGGGAGACCGCCTGATAGTACTCGGCGAGATCGGCTCGCACATCGGGCACATCGGGCAAATAGGGCGGAACCACCATGTCGTCGGGACTGTACTGAGTTTCCGGCACATCGGAGTAAGGACGCTCATTGCCAAAGCCTCGCCCCCCGCGGTGGGGATCGGTAAACCCCACGTGCATGTAGAACGGCTGGTCGGGATAAGTAGACCAAAAGTCCCGCGCAGCGCCGGCCAACTCGACGCCATTTCTCGCATTGACCTTCGGCTCAAAGTCAAACGGATACACGCTGGGCGGCTCTACGTGCTTTTTACCGATACAGGCCGTGGCATAGCCGTGCGCCTTCAAGCTGGAAAGGGTGGAGGTAATGTGGGGGTGCGTGGAGAAACCGTGGATGCCGTGGCAGTGGCCGTACTGGCCGTGGGTGTGGCTGTGGTATCCAGTGAGAATGCAGGCGCGGCTGACCGCGCACGAAGGACTGGTGCAGAAGGCTTGGTCGAAGACCGTGCCCTCGCGGGCAAACGAGTCAATGCGGGGGGTGCGGACGACGCTATTGCCATAGCAGTCGGCGATGCGGCTCCAGTCGTCGGCGATGAGGAATAGGACGTTGCGCTGGGTGGTCATCGGGCAATCAGGCAGAGGCCGATTCAGCAGTGCCCTTGTGCCGCTCGCCGTACGGGACTTCGCACACCGCGTCGGCGCATTCGACCCGGCCGAACCGGTGCCGATTGCGCGCGACGAGCCCGTAGCCAGCGCGAAAGAGCTGCTTCAGCCCCGGGATGCGGTACACGCCGGTGAACAGATTCCAAGGAGGAAGCCGGCGGTAAATCTGGTACACGGCATCCGCCCCAACATCAACCTGCCCACCGGCGTGAATGAGACGCAGGCCGGTGTTAAAATCGGAATTGGAGAGGATGGGAAATCGCTCTTCAATGCCGTCCGTTTGGCGCGGCAGATATTCAAAGCGACCATTGCGGTCAAAGCGGCGAATGCGGCCAACGCTCCACAGGCAGAAGCGGCATTCGCCATCGTACACGATTACGGGACGGGTTTCACTCATATTTTAAGGTTCCCTCTACATTGCGAGTATTATACATTGCGAGTATTATGATTACACAATAGAAGTAATGACGTCAACAAACGGTTGTGTGGATAGCACCGGCCGGGGTCGAGGGGGCGCGAGCGATACTGAGCCATTCTACATTACGCTGGCGATACACGTGGTCGTGAAGCATATAACGGCAGCCGCGCTAGAATATCACAACAGATAACAAACCACGATGGATGATTTCTATAGTTCTGGAGCGAAGCATTACGACGCTGCATACAGTGCCAAAGACAATCTGGTGGATAGAGATTTCTATCTCTCTCTAGCCCGTGAATATGGTGGGCCGGTCCTCGAGTTTGGCTGCGGCACTGGGAGAATTACCTTGCCACTGGCGAGACAAGGTGTGGATGTCACGGGGATGGATGCTTCCCATTTCATGCTGGAGGTCTTGCGGGCAAAGCTCGCCAAAGAAAGCGAAAGTGTGAGGCGGAGAACGCGAGTTGTAGAAGGAGATTTTCGCACCCATTATTTGGGCGATCAATTTTCCTTGGTCGCAATTCCGTTCAGACCCATGCAGCATATGTACACTACGGAAGATCAACTGGCGGCCCTGAAAAATGCTAGGATACATTTGGCAGCTAGTGGTATCCTCGCCTTTGATGTGTTCAATCCCAATTTCGACAAAATTATATCGGGCATTGGCGAAGAATTCTTGGACCTCGAGTGGCCGGCACAAGATGGGACGGGCCGGATGATCCGACGGTACTTTGTAAAGGACGAGATTGACCTGATCAACCTGAATTTCTCGGGCAGGTTTATCTTTCGATTGTGTGAGGGTGATAGAGTTCTGTCTGAGGAAGTCCAGCCATTGAAGATGAGCTTCTATACGTACCCTCATCTGAAACTTCTTTTTCGGGCTGTAGGTCTTGAGAGTGTCGGAGAATTCGGTTCATTTGATCGGAGACCGATAGGGCGCGATGCACCCGAAATGATATTCCTCCTGAAGTCGAGGCAATAATTCCACAAATGAGGATACGGCCAACAATGAGCGCGTATGACGCCGCGCCAGCGCAACATCGGCCCTAGCTACGCACCCGCAGACCAACGCGACAGCATCGAGCCTGATCGCAGGATGCACAGCTGTGTTATCCGAGGTTCCTGAAACCAAAACATTGAGCACCATCCGAGTCCACCATGGATAATAGCTGGAACGACATCGCCACCGCCTACGGTCTCAATGAGCTGCGGTTGACTGAATCGCGAGCGCATTTCAGCAATCACTTCTTCATAGAATCGTCCCAAGGACAATTCGTCCTGTCCTGCTCTGCATTCCAAGCAGACAGAATGGCAAAGAGTTATCAGTTCCAGCTAATGGAAGTCCTCAATTACAACGGTTTTAGCCAAGTTTCACTGCCGGTTCAGACACTGGCTGGAAAGTACTGCTACCGACAAGGAGCAGACTGGTGGGTGTTGAACTCCTACATGCCATCCGACGAGCATCCGCCGTGGAGATCGCGTGCTCTGGTTACTGAGGCAGCCCAGACGCTAGCGGCATTGCACTCGGCAGGTCGCAAATACGGCGGTGAACTCCGAGCCGAATCAGCAAGAGAGGACTTGGGTTGGTACTACGTACCTTCGACCCGATGGGCTGAATTGGCGCCAAAAATTGTTGGTGCTTTCCAATGGAACGAGCTGAGTGAAGATGACGCAGCATTCCTTCGGTCCCAACTCCGTTTCATACAATCCAACGCCGCTGCCGTGAAGTCACTATGCGACGAGTGGGGAATGCTGTCTATCACGCACCAAGACTACCGCCCGGCTAACTTGCGGATATGGGAGTCGAAGATCGCCACAGTGTGGGACTTCGACATGGCCGTCATTGACTACTCGCTCTACGATGTGGCATTCGCGTCACTCCAATTCGGAGGTCGGGAATGTCTTTTCCCCGAAGTATCGCTGAGCCTCGCCAAGCATTTTGTCGAGGCGTATATCGCGGCAACCGACAAGCCTGAGCCCTTTGCAAAAGACGGCGTCTTCCGGTGGTTTCTAACAGTAGCGGTGCTACGACGCCTGCTATTGAACTATCACATCCCGGCGAGGATGGAATTGCTGCGGAAAATCGCGAGTTGGGATTGGCTGACATAGCCTTAATACCTGTCATCTTCAGCAAACTGGTGCCATCCATGCCATCCAATACCGCTACCGACGGAGTAAACTCATGTCAAGCGATTTTGATTTTGGCGGTGCTGTCCCGCCATGGGGTCGCAGCGCAGCCGAATACGAGGCATTCTTCTCGCTATCTGACGTCGCGCCATCTGCACACATACTGGATTGCGGGGGTGGCCCATCGTCGTTCGCGGCGGAATGGAATAGCAATGGACGATACGTCGTCGCCGCTGACCCCATATATAGGTTTTCCGCCAGAGATTTTCTAACCAACTTCGATCGCACAGCGGCGCAGATGCTCGCGGGAATGCAAAAGGCGCGGGATAGGTTCAAGTGGGATTACTACGGCAGCCCGGAAGATGTCGTCCAACGCCGGCGCGACGTCCTCACAGCTTTCATTGCCGATTTTCAGGCTGGGACTCGGAATGGGCGCTACGTATCTGCCAGCCTGCCGGAATTGCCTTTCCTGTCGGCGTCCTTCGATCTTGTACTTTGTTCGCATCTACTATTTCTCTACTCTGCCGAATTCGACTCCGAAATGCACCTCGCCTTCCTGCGGGAAATGCTGCGCGTGGGTCGAGAGGTTCGCGTATTTCCATTGCTTGACATGGATGGCAAACCTTCCGCGCATTTGGACCACACCATTCAGGCCCTGCGAGTGTCAACACACGTTGAGCTTGTGCCGCTGTCTTTTGAATTTCGGTCTGGCGATTCGAACATGCTGCGTTTGAGGCATTAGGAGCAGGACCTGTTTCGGGCAGTTCTCGAGCATCAGAATCCTAAGAGATGACCTCGCGACGCGGACGGCCCTGACAAACTAATCAATCAATTCAGCCGCCGTAGCCGGATCATCCGCAGCACCCAATAGGCTCCCAAGGCAGCGAGTAAATGCTTACAAGTATGGCCGCTGATGACTCCTCCGGCCGCGTAGAGGGCTTGGTCAAACACCTCGGCGACCTTCGCGAGCAGATAAAACAGACCGGCGATGTAGAGGTCAGAGCCGCGCGTGTACGGCGACGGCAGCAGACGAACCATGAGGGGTACGAACAAAATCGGGTAGGCTTGGGCGACGATGTAATAACGGAGATCTCCGGCTCCCGCTTGCTCGGTATAATACCAGTACAATACGCTGAAAAGGCCAAAGGCAATCAACGGCAGTAAGGTGATAATGCCAGTACGCCGGTCCAAGCGCTCGGTGATCGCAGTAGCGAGAAACGCCATAAAGGCAATGCTCATCGGCAGGCGATCCCACAGAAGCGTTTCGTTACTGGGGGCTAGGTGATAGTAGACAGATCCGAGGCCAACCAGCGCCACAGCGAAGAAGAGGATCTGATACGCCAGCGAATCGACTGGACGCACAAATGCCTGCTGCGCAGGATCCGTGACGAGGCGAAAAACAACACTGAATCCCCACAAACCCACCAACAGAAAGGGCAGGTTGGATATCACGTTCAGGCAATGGGGGATACCCAACAAGGTGCGCTGATCGGCGAACTGGTGATAGGCCGGGTTTTGCGGAATGGGTGCCGGCAAAAAAACAACCACCCAAAAGGTGACCGTCAGATAGGCGATTAGCCGGAGCCGATAGTCGCGTTTCACTTTTCTTTTTGTATCTTGAGATGCGTTCATGCTTCCAAATGAGAAAGTTCCGTCAATGCAATTGGCACCGTTGAAGTCATGAAGGACTCATCCGTCTCCGCGAAGAGCGGATCCAATACCTGTCGTCGATACTCTTGAGCCGCAATCGAGTCGGCATCCTCGACGACTAAGCGCTGCACTTTTTTGTAATGGTCGCAGCTTTGGTAAACCCATACAGCGATAATCTGAAGCCCATCGTCTGTTTGAAAACGACCGACGAGACGGGCTCCGTATCTCTGCTGAACGGGCAACAGTCTCGTTAGGAAAAAGTCGTTGAACGCTTCCGTTTTGCCGGGGACGACCTGATATCTTCGAATCCTAAACCTCATCTCGACAAAATCCTCTCCGCCTCATTGCCGTTGCTGATACCAGTGGCTTTTGTGCAGCCGTTCGGTCAAATGCGCTAGGGACTTGGCGGAACTCCCAAGCATTGATTAGCGTGTTTACATTGTTCTGACACGGCTACACCGAGTCAGTTTCCAGAGCGTATTCAGCGAAACCGTGAACTACTTAACCGTCCGCTCGAGCCTCCCCAACTCGCCGATTGCCTCGTTCGCGCTCGCTGCGCTCAAAATGGCCTACTAAAAAACATGGGCCTGCTCAATTCTTCACGTCAATGCTAAGAATCAAGATAGATCGTGCGGGCTAGTTCCCGCAGCACATCAACCGCCATAAGCACGTCCTCCCTTCTACAGTCGAACTGACCAACTTGGAATCGGATGACGAACTGGCCCTCGTGGATTGTCTGCGTCAGGTAGATCCGGCCATCGTCGTTGACCGCACGGAGCAGGCGCTCGGTGGCGTCGTTGGCATTCTCGCCGTCGGGGGCATACTGGAACGTAAAGAGCGAAAGATGGCAGGCCGTCGTCAGGCGAAAGCCGTCCAGCGATGCGATCGCCGCGGCCGCCTCCTCAGCCCAGGCAATGTGGTTTCGGATGCGCTGGCGCAGGTCTGCAAGACCGTGTGCGCGGAGCAAAAACCAGAGCTTGAGGGCGCGAAATCGACGCCCTAAGGGGATCGTCCATTCGCTGTAATTGGTGATCTCAGGATGGCCGAGGGTTTGCAGGTAATCCGGCCGGACGCCGAGGGTGCGAACCTGTGGCTCCGGGTCCGCAAGAAACTGAATCGAGCAGTCGAACTGCGCCCCGAGCCACTTGTGGGGATTGAAGGCGATGCTGTCGGCTTGCTCGACGCCCTCCCACAACGCCCGTAGCTCAGGACAGATCATCGCGGAACCGGCCCACGCGGCATCGACGTGGACGTAGAGATCGTGCGCTCGCGCCACTTCGATGGTCTGGTGCATGGGGTCGGACGCGCCGATCGACGTGCCCCCAACGCAAAGGACGACGCCGGCCGGTAGAAAACCCGCCGCACGATCAGCCTCAATCGCCCGGCGGAGTGCTTCTGGATCGAGCACCGAGGAGCCGTCGGTCGGGACTTTGACGAGATGCTGTTGGCCGATACCGGCGATTCGGATCGCCTTGTCAACCGACGAGTGGGTTTCCGGCGAAGCATACACCCGGACCTGTTGCTCCCCCACCATCCCGGAATCGATCCCTCGCCAGCCTAGCGCACGCTCGCGCATCGTCAGTACCGCGCAGACATTCGCCGATGTTGCCGACTCTTGGATAACCCCTTGAAACCCTTCCGGTAGCCCAAGGGCCTGCCGCATCCAATCGACCATCCGGGTCTCAATTTCCGTAGCAGCAGGTGAGGTCTGCCAGAGCATGCACTGGGCTGCCATGACCGCCGTCAAATTTTCGGCAATCATCGAAACCGGCGCGGCGTTGGCACTGAAGTACGCAAAGAAGCGCCGGTGTTGCCAGTGCGTCATGCCGTCGGGTACGATGCGCTCGAAGTCGGCGAAGATCGTCTCCATATCCACCGGCTCTTCCGGTGGCGCTAATGGCAGCAGCGCAGCGATCTCACCCGGTGCGGTTTGCGCCCGAACGGGCCGCTCATCGAGCGTAGCTAGGTACTCGGCACCCCAGCGGGCCGCTCGCTCAGCCCAGCGAAAGTAGTCTTCTCGTTTCATAAGACGGTCTGAAGTGAGATTGATAGCATCGCCTCTTAAAGACCCTCAATGCGCCCAAATTCCTTTAACGCTTTTAGTATCTCAACGCTCAAACAACTCTTCCAATGCTGTTCGGCTTGCTCCCAAGATTCTGGATACTGGCCATACCAAGTCCAAGTAGGCGACCAAGAGCCATCTGAATTTTGATGTTCAATATCGAAATCCAGATTCATATCTATTTCACCCTTCAGGGTCTCTGCCAGCAATGAGTTAGGCGTAGGAGCCAGCCAGAGCGGTCGGGCAGAGGGTTGCATCAGTTCTTCCGGCGTGTGAGCGACGACAGCGCGTGCGCTCTGAATCAGTATTTCCGCCAGCGTATCTTTCGCAGATTGGGGCAGAGCAGCCGTCTCAACCAGATGAACACAGCAAATAAAATCGTACATATTCATCTCATCTGGTAATGTTTTTATGTGCTCTATGACCGCTACAGTGAGCTGTTTAATCAGATCTGTAGGTGCCAACTCGTGATATTCATGTAGATAGCCGACGATTTCCGCCCGAGGGTTGGTCAAAAAATTACCAAAAGTATCTGCCGTATTCTCAAAATTCCACCACGGCGCATGGGGGTATTCATCCACCGCTTGCGGGACAATTGGCCATCGGCGCTGGGCCGAATCGTATTCGGTCAGCAAATAGTGGATTGCCTTGCGAACGATCTCATCGTCACTCGTCGCTTTGACCGCTCTGAGAATCCGCAGCGCAATGGTCGTCGTGATAACAGATGAATCGGGCAATTGAAGATCGGGCTCAAGGCCGTTGCCGAAACCGCCATCCCGATTCTGATAGCTAGCAAGTTCGTCCATGACTGCGGCTGGAGTTCCATCGTCGAAATAATACGATAGGAGCCGCCTTTCTAATTTCCGGCCCTGCTCCATCACGAAAGTTCTGGCCTGCTTGAATGAGCCATGGGTCAACAGCTTCATATTTTTAACTCCGATAAAACTCTTGGTTGCAAAGCCCTCGTCCGTTTTGGATGCGGCAGAGCGTGCTTAGGAAAGTAGCGGGCGATCACCGGAATCGGCGGAATTTCGACTTCGTACAGCTCTACTTGGGTGATCTTCACAGCGGCCTCCTCATAGTTGCGCGTCGTTTGTCCAAGGGCTACAATGATACCAAACAGCCGGCGGCGCACAAAGAGGCGTACCGCCGGTATAATGGGAATCGCTTCTGCCTCCTTCATATCGTTGAGTTCTGCACGCGCTCATTGCCTAGCTCCACTAGCTCCAGTTGAACGCAGGCGAGGAACTTCCCGACGAGTCAGGGCGTCTTTCGACAAACTGACCTCAACAACTTTTCTAAACAGGAGCAAATCATGCTGAAATACGTCATCGCGCTCACTGGCTTGGCTCTTTTGCTAGCCCCAGCCCCCATGCTCGCCGGCACCGTCTCGGTAGAAGGCAAAGGCGACCCAGCCTTGTATGTTGTCAAAGTCCACGCCGACTGGTGCGGCTCTTGCACCGCCCTCGCGCCCATCCTCAAAGAAGTCCAAGCCGGGGTGGCCGATCAGCCCGTCCTCTTCATCCAATTGGACGTCACCGACCCAGCATTGACATCCCAAGCCCGCTTGCTTGCCGCGGCCCTCGACGTAGAAGACCACTTCAAGGCCAACAACAAAACCGGCCTCGTCCTACTCATCAACGCCCAAGACCGCGCCCTGCTGGAAACGGTGACCAAGCAAAACTCCGCTGCTGAAATCGTCGGCAAAATCAAAACCCACCTCGCCGCCCAAGCCAAGCAAGCAGAGGCTGCCAAGTAGGCTAACCGTTCAGTTCGTGCTCGGCCACCAAGGTGCGCAACCGCGTTAAAAACGAAGCGATCTCCCGCGGTTGATGGGCCGTGTTGTGGAGGATTATATGCTCACCCGTCGCCACGTGGAACACAGTCGCGGACGGTGACAGGCTCACCTTTTTGACCTCGGCCCACGCCAGCGTCTGCCGACCGAACAAACCCTCCTCGACAGTCACACCCTCCGAGCCTAGCCAGACCAAGCGCCGATGGAGGCGGTGGACGAAGAAAGCGGCCGCACAGAACGCCGCGATCCCACCGCCGAGTACCGCGAGTCCGTACACAAAGCCGCCGCGCTGGAAGGCGACGGTGCTCAATATCAACTGGCTAATACCCAATAGAGCAAAAATTAGGCGCAGGCTGGCCCCGGGGCTGGTGGATAAGTCGAACTGCTTAGCCATGCCTCAGCGCGGCGCGATCCACTCGTCTGCTATTTCCATACCAAAGCCCGGCGCGTCCGAAGGGATCAAGCGCCCATCTTGAGGCACGGCTGTGCCCGGTATGGCCGGGACTTCGTTTAGGGGAATACCCGGCGGCGAGCCGAGCCAGAACTCGGCCATCGGCGATTCGGGAAAGGCAAAGGCGAAGTGTTGGCCGTAGGCCGTGTTGGCACCGCCGTGGGGAATGGTGACGAGGCCGGCTGCTTCGGCGATGTAGTAGATCTTGACCGCTTCGGAGAAGCCGCCGCACCACTTGAGATCTGGTTGCAGCACATCGACGCAGCGGTGTTCGACTAGCTGGCGGAAGGCCTGACGACCGTGGTGGTCCTCGCCAGTGGCAATGGGCACGTACGGAGCAGCCCGCTTGAGCGCGATGTGCCCTTCGATATCTGTGGGAATCAGCGGCTCCTCAATCCAGCGCATCTGATAGGGTCTGAGCCGCTCGGCGACTTGCACGGCGTATTCGACGTTGTAGGACATGACCGCGTTGAGCATCAGCTCGCAGTCCGGGCCGATAGTCTCCCGCGCTTGGGCGATCTTGTCTTCAAGGCGGTTGAGTCCTTCCTGCCCCTCGCGGTAGTGGACCGGATTGGTAACCTTGAAGGCACCAAACCCCAGTTCGAGGCCCCAGTCGAGGTCGTCGCCAGTGGCGTAGAGTTCAATGTGGTCGCGGCAGGGGCCACCGAGCAGGCGGTACACGGGCAGGCCCAGTAGCTTGCCCTTGAGGTCCCAGAGCGCCAAATCGATCCCGCTTTGGGCAACGGCGGCAGTCCCAGCATGACCGAGGCGCTGAGCAGCGCGCCACATCAGGTCGTTGAGAAATTCCGTGGCCAGACAATCGCGGCCCATCAGCAGGGGCGCGAAGACCTGCTCGACGATGGCGGCGACCGGTGTGCCAAAGGAGCAACCGCCCAAACCCCAAGTTCCGTCTTCAGCGGTGATTTGGACCCATACTGGCCCGCCGCCCATGCCTGGCATCTGGCCGGGTAGGCGCGAAAATTCTGGATACTTGTTGATCGGCAATGAACGCGGCGCACGCTGATTCCACGAGGGGCGGCGCGGCGCGGTTTTGGGCGGGTTGTGCGGAATTTTGAGGTCAACTAAGCGGATGGATTGTATTTGCATTTCTACTTCCCTAAGTGGCGATCAGCAAAGCCCAAGTATTGCTCCCAATCGCCCCGCGACTGTACCCTCAGTCACCGGCCAGAATGGGATGCAGCGGATGGTCCCAAGGGCCACCGACTTTCATCTCGTCAGCCGCGCCAGCCGCATCGTGCGTCCCAGTAAACGTGGTGTAGTCGGGTATGTAGATAATGGCGAACGCGCGGCGCGGTGCAGCGGTCTGGTTGGGACCGGCGTAGTGGAAGGTGCAGCCGTGGTGGAAGGTAACGCCGCCCGCCTGCATGTCCATGGTCACCGGCTCGGGCACGTCGTAGCCCCGTTCCTTCATTTTATCGACGATACTCTCGCCAGCGACGCCGAGCTTAATCGGCTCGAGCCGCTCGTACTGGTGTGAGCCGGGGACAAAGTGGAGGCAACCGTTGTCTGCGGTCACGTCGTCCACCGCGACCCACGCCGACAGCGCACCCACCGGGTCCATCGGCCAATAAGGAGCATCCTGATGCCAGTTCGTCTCCTTGCTCGTCTGGCCGGGGGGCTTGATCATCGCGTGATCGTGGTAGATGCGCACGTGGCGGCAGCCGCTCAGGCGGCGGGCGGTTTCGGCCAAGCACGGGTGAAAGGCGATCTCCTTGGCAGCCGGATAGTCGGTCCAGAGATTGACCATCTGATTAAAGACGCGCTCGTACTCTTCCGACACGCGGCCATCCCGCTCGGCCCCTTTGATGCGGGCGCGATGCGTGTCGATGGCGTGGTCAATGGCGTGGCGCAGCGAGGCGACCTCCTCGGCGGAAAAGAAGTGCTCGTAGCGGATGTAGCCGTTTTGCTGAAAGAAATCGGCGTCGGCTGGCGTCGCCGGGCTGAGCAGTCCGGCCTCAGTATTGGAGCCGCTGGATTGGTTTATTGTAGGCATGAGGGTAAGACCTTAATTTTGGCGGTGACAATCAAACACTCAACGAGGATAGAAAATGGCCGAAGTAACGATGTACCACAACCCGCGATGCTCTAAAAGTCGGCAGACGTTGACCCTCTTGGCCGAGCAAGGCGTAAAGGCTGAAGTCGTCGAGTACTTGAAGACGCCGCCGGACGCCGAGACCCTAGACGAACTCTTGCAAAAGCTCGGACTAGAACCCCGAGAACTGATGCGCACCAAAGAGGACGAATACGCGGCGCTGGGATTGGCCGCGGTGGCGGATCGGGCGCAACTCATTCAAGCGATGGTAGAACACCCCATCCTGATCGAGCGGCCGATTGTAGTCAAAGGAAGCCAAGCGCGCATCGGGCGACCACCAGAACGAGTTTTGGACATTCTCTAAATGCTAAAACTGGGGTTTCTCGCCTCGCACACCGGGTCGAACATGCAGGCGATCATCGATGCCTGTCAGACGGGGACCCTAGCGGCCGAACCCCGCGTGGTGATTAGCAACAACTCGCAGTCGGGTGCGCTGGCGCGAGCGCGGCAGGCGAACATCGCGGCGTACCACCTGAGCGAGCGGACGCACGGCGCGGCGCTGGGGCCGGCGATGGTGGCGGCGATGCAGCGGCACGGGGTCGAAGTGATTTGTCTAGCCGGATATATGAAGAAGCTGGGGTCAGAGGTTTTGGCAGCCTACGAAGGGCGGATTTTGAATATCCATCCCGCCCTGTTGCCCAAGTTCGGTGGACGAGGCATGTACGGAATGCGGGTTCACGAAGCGGTGTTGGCCGCTGGCGAGCGCGAGAGCGGGGCGACGATCCACTTGGTGGATGAAGAATACGACCACGGGCGCGTGCTGGCACAGGAAAAGGTTCCGGTTAAAGCAGAAGACACGCCCCAGACATTACAAAAGCGGGTATTAGCGGTAGAGCACCAACTCTACGCGGCGACCCTCGCGCGGATCGCTGGCGGCGAAATCCCTATTCCGCTTCCGCATTCCCACGCATAATGCGGCGCAAATGTCCGAGCTCCTCGACGATGGTGCGGCGCTCTAGTACCCCGAGCACAATCCCGTATGCCAACGCCATAATTCCACTCCGCAAGGCAAAATCGGCCGCGGCATAATCCAAGGCCCAATGATCGTACGACCATCCGCATACCGCAGCGGCCAACAATCCTCCGGCCGGCGCGGCCAATACCTCAAACCAATGGACGCGCACATAGGCGCGTAAACCAACGCACAAGCCCAAGAATCCGGTGCCGGCCACCGCGCCCATGCTGTACGCCACGCCCTCCGCGCCCCACAACACGCCCAGCGTCGGGACGGCGACAAGGGCCACTGCCCCCTGTATCCCCACTATGCACGCGGATCGGCGCGTCGCCCCTACCGCCCACAGCAGGCTAAATCCATCACTGAGCAGCGGGCGCAACAGCGCATACGCCGCCAGCCAAACCACGATGCGCGCCGACCCAGCCCATGGGCCGCCTAAGAGGGCGGTTACTTCGCGGGCATTGAAGACCAGAATCAGCGACACTGGAGCCGACACTCTCAGCACTAGACTGATCATCTTGGAGAACAACTCGCCCAGCCGCTCGCGCTCGTGCCGATACCGCGAGTACAGGGCACCGCTGTAGTTGAGGATGATATGTGCAATGACCGCAGTGGGGATCTGCACCAGCCACCACGCTGTCTCGTAGAGCGCGAGCGCCGTATCGCCGGCGACCAAGCGCACGACCAGTTTGTCGTACCACCAAATAAAAATTTGCAATACCCAACCAATCCAGATCCACACGCCATAACCCAATAGGCGGCGCACCCAAACCCAATCGAAGCGCAAAGAGGCTCGGCGCAGGGGACGGCTGCACCAAGTGGCCGTAGAAAAAAATAACACGTACACCACGCTGAGCACCGAGTATGTAGTCCACCCGCCCAATATCAGGCTCCACTCTTCCCACCCGGCGCGGGCCGCCAGCAGCGCACAGATCAAGGCCAACAGCGTCCCCATTCCGTGAAACAGAGAGAGCCGGCCAAACTCAAAATCCATCCTCAGCAGGGCCTCTGAAGTCAGGGTCAGTTGGCGCACGAAGTCCAGCGCCGCCAGCACCCACGCGACTTGGGCAAAGGTCCAAGAAAAATCTGCCGGGAAAAGCAACGTCAAGGCCAAGACAGCCCCGCTAGTGAACAAACACGACAGCAGGGTAATGCACACATTCAGCGCAAAGTGCGTACCGACAAATTCCTCAACTCGGCCTTGGAAGTGCAACAGCGCGTGCATTAGGCCAAACTCGCGCAGGCTGGACAGCATGGTAAAGACCGTCACGCCCAAAAACACATCGGCAAAAACGCTGGGTTCGAGCTGTCTTTTGATCAACACCGTCAGCCCCACGCTGCACAGCCGCGCGGCATAGCCCGTGCCCAAGGTATAGAAAAACCCCTTGAACATCTTTTGCGGGGTAATCAAGGGCTCCTAGCTGCGCCGCATCGGTAGGAGTGTGGGTCGCCGAGGCGGGCTTGTAGCGCGGCGGAAGTCATGTCAGTGTGGCGTTGGACCCAATTGACTTCATCGGCGAGTGTACAGTCGAAAAGACCGGGGTCGTCGGCACCAATAGCCAGTCGGACATTAGAGGCCAAGAAGCGATGTATTGGGTGATCTTGGGCGTCGGGCACGGCACCGATGCGCAAGTTGGAGGTCGGGCAGGTTTCTACTACGGTGCCGAGCGCGGCCAAGCGGCTGAGCACAAAGTCCTGCCGGCGGCGCACCGCTGCGAGGCGCGAGGGATCGTATGCGCGGCAGACCAGTGCATCGCCGGGACGGGACGAGAGACTGCTGCGCTCCTGCATCAGGGCGTGGTCATCGACCAGAACGCCGAATTCTTCCAACGCATTCTTGTGGTGCAAATCGTAGGCAATCTGGGCCAAGCGTTCGCTGACCGGCTCGCATTCATGGGCTTGGGATCGGCGGGCCACGGCAATCTCCGGGTCGAGCCCCAGTGCTGTGCAGTGTCCCAAGCGCAGCGCACCCAATTCCGCGGCTTCGTGGCACCAGCGCACGGCACTTTCGAGCGACTTGTCGAAATACACCTCGCCAACGTGATAGACCACGTCGAGGGCGCACTCCGGGCGTCGCTCGTTATCGCGGCGCAGGCGACGGAAGAAGGCGCGGGTGCTCGCGGGCGGATAGCCCTCCTCAAAGTAGCAGAAATCGAGGCCGACGATCGCGGACCGCAAATCCTCGTTTTCGTCGAGCAGGCGTTGGACCAATTTATAACATTCAAGCGGTGCCCAGCGCGGCAGGCTGATGATATAGCGGGCGGTAAAATCCTCCGTGCAGGCTTGGGCAATGGCGCGCGCAGTCAGCGCGTGAAACTGCACGAAGGCTTCGGGCTGGATGTGGTCGTAGGAAGCCATGGCGCGGTATTCGACGTAACGCAGCCCCTCGCGCCGATGGTGGGCGAACACGCGCTGCAAAATTTCTTCTGGCTCGCCCAAGACGTTCCACCAATGGCGATAGATGCAGATGGCCAAGTTGAACTTGGCTTGGAAATGGGCAAAGTCGCTCTCGTCTTCCGCGCTGTACACGCAGTGCGCCTTGAGCGCGTCGAGACATTGGCTGTGGAGCACCTCGCGGAACAGTGCGACCGGCTCGGGCCGGTGGCCATAGGCGTGTTCAAAGCTATCGACAAACAGCGACCAGTCGATTTTTTCGTAGTGGTCGCGAGCCAAGTCGAGGAGATCGGCGGCAAAGAGGCTGCCGCCGATGTGGACGTGCAGCTCGCAGACTTTGGCAGCCTGAAGGAGAGGCTCCGTCACCTGTCACTCCAGCACCGGCATCTCGACCGCGTCGTCGCGGCGCTCGTGCATGTTCGCTTCCATGGCCTCTGGGTAGCGATGCGGGAGGTGGGAAACTTCGTCGAGCCGGGCGCGGGCCTCGTCCGGGAGACAAAAGCTACCGGCGAGCATGTTGTCCCTCGCCTGCTCGATCGTGCGCGCACCGATGATGACTGAGGTGATAGCCGGTTGTTCCAACACCCAACGCAGGGCCACTTGCGCTGGCGAACGGCCCATCTCGTCGGCTACCGCTAGCAGCGTCTCCAAGGTCTCGTCGGCATTGGCGGCAAAATAGCTTTGCGGATAGGCCCACGCATCCGCGGAGCGCGTACCGGCCAAAGTGCGCTCGCCGGGCTTGTACTTGCCGGAGAGAAAGCCGCCGCCGAGCGGACTCCACACCACCACACCAAGCCCCTTGAGCTGACAGACCGGAATCAGCTCCTGCTCAATGTCGCGCACGACCAAGCTGTATTGCGGTTGGTAGCACTCAAAGCGGGCCAAGCCATTCGCGTCCGCGATCCACAACGCCTCCATCAGACGCCACGCCTGATAATTGGAACAGGCGATATAGCGCACCTTGCCTTGGTGGACCAAATCGTCGAGGGTGCGCAACATCTCTGCCAACGGAGTCTGGGTATCCACGTGGTGGATGTAATAGAGGTCAATGTAATCTGTCTGTAGCCGCCGGAGGCTATCTTCGACCGCGTTCATAATACGCACCCGCGACATCCCCGAATCATTCGGCCCCGGCCCCATCGGGTTGAAAAACTTAGTGGCGATAACCGCATCGCGGCGGCGACCCTTGAGCGCTCTGCCGGTGAGGACCTCGGACTCGCCGCCGCCATACGAATCAGCCGTGTCGAAGAAATTGATACCCGCGTCAAACGCCAGATCGACGATCCGCTTGGCTTCTCGCTCGTCAGTGCTGTGGCCAAAGGTCATGGTCCCGAGGCAAATTTCTGATACTTTGAGGCCGGTGCGGCCCATTCTGCGGTATTTCATTGCTTTTTCCTCGTCGTTACTTTGGGTCGGATTGTTCGAGCTAGATAAACAATTACTGTATGTCAGTGCTGTTCGACTTCAGCGTATAAATCTATCAAGGCTTCTCTCTTCAACCTAAATTTGGTTCCGTGATTATGTCCCGTTCTTGCGTCAAAATCTATATAGACATCTCCATTTTCAATCGCAGTAATGAATTTTTCAATATCAAGCGTTTTTAATACGAAAATCTCTTGATAATGAAAATGCAGTATCCCACTAATCTTTTTAGATTCTGCTAACATAAAAAAGCAATTATGTAGCTTGGTTCCAGCCTTGTGAAACAGATCATCGAATCCCCAGTATGGTTGAGGCTTTAACTTTTCATATTTTAGATTATTAACCCATTCCGTATGGGCTTGAAGATCGATAAATTCATGGTTGAAATCGATCAAAATTTTCTTTTTATCTCTATCTACTTTTACAGTAAATCCTCTATTACTATATGTTTTAGCATTTATAGTTTGTCTAAAACTTTTTTCATCCTGTGAATATCTAGTTCCAGCTTCTTTATGTCGCCAGCCAAATACAGGCAGTAGAATTAACGAAACAAACTTATACGCACGTGGAGATGGTTCCATGTGAAATAGTGTGACCAGTGAGCTTGTATCTTTTTTCTGCGCCTTTAGTTCCCACTCCGCCGCATTGGGCATGGGCAAATTATTTTCTTCGATTCCCAACAAGTCTTCAAGTGTATTACCGACGCCACCGTCGTTATTCTTTCTGCCAGTCGCAATCCATCCCATATCACGAATTTTCTGCAATGCTAAAATTAAACCTTCTTTCGTATATGTTTTCATTCTGAGTTACAGTCGTCAAATAATGGAGTCTGCTGTATATTTTTGTCTTTTTTGTTACCTCTTGCTACAGATAGAGGATCGTTAAGCCTTTGTAAGGCCATATCACAATATTCAGGTGAAAGGTCTATACCAATAAAATTCCTATCGAGGTTCTTTGCTGCGAGAGCCGTAGTACCTGAACCCATGAAAGGATCGAGGACGACCTTAGCACTTGTAGACGAAATAATGCGCTCTATCAAAGCGACGGGAAAAGGAGCAGGATGTTTATTTTTACTCTCTTGACCGAATTCCCATATATCGCCGTGAGCATTTGCTTTTTCCACCAATTTGAATTTTGGCTTGACAATCATATATATTACCTCATACGTTGGCAAAAAATAACCCGGGTTAAAGTTTATACCTCCTTTTCGTTTCCATATAATGATTTGCCTAACGGGAAAACCAGCAATAATGTCGTTCCTATCTTGTAATAAACCTGCTTGTACTCGCCACTTGTGGTTATAAAAAATTGCGCCATCTTCGGGAATGACGCGCAACATTTCCTGTAAACACGCTCTTTGCCAGCGCACGTATTCCTCGTGTGGCACGTTATCGCCGTAGTGAGAATAGCCGTCGACTAATGCGGCACCAGACCACTTGCCGCCTCTGCCGTCTTTCATCCCATTGCCCGTTGAATTCTTGAGATTATAGGGCGGTGAGGTCACAACTAAGTCGACGCTACCGCTAGGTAGTTGCTGCATAATATCCGTAGTATTACCACAGATAAATTGATCTATGAAATCATCGGGGTAATGTAATTTTTTGTCGGTTGCCATCTTTTTCTCAGCCCGGAATCTCGCCACTTACAACGATTCAAAAAAATGTAATTCCGTTTCCGTCCAAGTCAAGAATGGTAAGTTCCTTCGGATACCAAGGCGTCCCTTGCAGCAATCTGTGCGGGTAAATCAGACCTTTGCTCTGAATATTCTGCGTAGAAATTCTCCGCTTGGAACAGCTCGGTGGCTCCCAGCCGCTGCATGTAGAAGGAAATCGCCTTGGCAATGTCTCTAGCATCGCCTGCTTGGGAATCGCCACGCGAAACACAGCCTATGTAGACATCGCGTTCTCCTCTGGCTAAACTGCTTCTCGTTGGTAGTACTCCGCGAGAATCTCGGCCACTTCCGGCCGCGCAAACTCCGGCGGCAGGGCCTCCCCAGCGGCTAACATCTCGCGGACTTGGGTCCCCGACAAGAATAGGTACGCGTCGCCCTCGTGCAGGCAGTCGCGCATCATCACCACCTCGTTGCACTCCTTGCACCAGACGGTGTGATCGCCGCGAAAAATCTCGATTTCGAGGGCGTCGGCGATGCCGTCAAAAACGGTCTGCGCGTCAAACGCTCCGTAGTAATCGCCAACGCCGGCGTGGTCGCGGCCGACGATCAGATGGGTGCAGCCGCTGTTCTGGCGAAAGATGGCGTGTAGCACAGCCTCGCGCGGACCGGCGTAGAGCATGTCAAAACCATAGCCGGCGATCATCACCGTGTTTTGCGGAAAGTAGAGTTCGACCATCTTGCGGATGGCGGCGTCGCGCACGTCGGCCGGGATGTCGCCGGCCTTGAGCTTGCCCAGCAGCATGTGGATGAGGATGCCATCGGCCTCGACGGCTTGCTGCGCCATACGGCACAATTCTTCGTGGGCGCGGTGCATGGGGTTGCGGGTCTGGAACGCCACCACCCGGTTCCAACCGCGCTCGGCAATCTCGGTGCGCAACTCAACCGCCGTGCGAAAGGTCTGGGGAAAGTCGCCGGGGAAGTACGAAAAATTGAGGACCTCGATTGGTCCGGCGATGAGGGTGTCGCCCGCGGCCTTGAATGCAGCGACTCCGGGATGGGCGTCGTCGCCCGTGCCAAAGACTTGTTCAACGATAGCGGCGCGCTCCGCATCCGACAGCGACTCGACCGAGGTCACTTCTTGGATGGCGAGGACGGGATTGCCATCTACGTTGGGATCCAACAAGGCGATGCGGCTGCCGGGTGCCACGCCCGCCGGAACCTGATCGCCGGGGATCAGGTTGATGACCGGGGTGGGCCACAGCAGGCCGTTGGTCGTCTGCATGTTGGCAGCCACGCTTTTGACGTCGGCTGCGTCCATAAAGCCCGCAAGTGGGGTAAAGTAGCCCGAGCCGAGCATGACGGCTGAGGCCGCAGCAGCCGATGAGACGACTACCGAGGGCAGGCTAGCGGCTTCTTCTAGCAATTGGGCACGCACTGCATCGTCTTCGACGTAGAGTGGCCTGAGTTCTTCTGCGCCATGAGGTTTAATCATGATATTCTCCTTGGTTGGACGGGCGTTTAATGCACGGGAATGCCGGCTTCGGCAAGGATGCGGTGGACATTGGCGGCGGCTCTGGGGTACTTCTCGTTAGGCAAGTGTTCGAGGAGCATGTAGCCATTGGGATGGGCGTCGTGCCACAGCTTGAGCGCGGTGGCGAGATCGAGTTCGCCGTCGCCGGGTATCTCCTCGTCAATGTGGAGCACCAAGCCGCTGGACAGCTTGATATCCTTGCAATGGCCGACGACGGAAATGGGGTTCATAAGCTCAAATATGTGCTGCAAACGCGCAGTGCTGTTGTACACTTGGTCTAAGTTCTGGAAGTGGTTGACGTAGTCCATGACCACGGTCATGCGCTCGGAGCCAACGGCTTGCAGCACGTCGCGGTTTATTTCCGGCGACCCCATAATGGTGAGCAGATGCGTCTCAATGACTATAGTGACGGCTTCGGACTCGGCTTTGGCAGCCACGCGCTTGAGGGTTTCGACGAGTAGAGCGCGAGCCTCGGGCGTGAGATTGTCCCGAGACGGCGCGTACGAACCAGCTGGGTTGAGGCTGCCCGTGCGGATCAGACAGGTGTGGGCCGCCAAGTCGCGGGCGACTTCAATGCCGCGCCCGATCTTACTTACTACTTGGTCTCGCACCGCAGCATCGGGATCAAACAGGCACTCGGAAAAGCCAATGCCGAACTGGGGCAGTTCCATGCCCGCGGCCGCAATGGTATCGCGCACCTTGTGGCACTCGGTGGCCGCGACGGCAGCCAGCTTTTCCCCAGGGGCGTGAAAGGCCGCGCCGGTGAGATTGAGCGCCTTGATGGCCGCTAGGTGTTGGTCGCTGATTGCGCGAAAGTCCGGGGGCAACATGCCGACGACGCCGAGCCGCATGGGCAAAGCTCCTTGTTGAAGTGGGGCAGTGGACTGTCATTCAAAACTGACTATATAGTATAACTAAGGTCAACACGCAAGGCGTTTGCCGAACTAGGGTGGGAAGCCTACTATTTGATGCTTTGACCACTCCAATAACCATCCAACGAACCATGACTTTCGCCCTTTCGTTTATCACGGCCCTCGTCTCCGGCCTCTACACCTGTCTGTGGGGCGCGTTCAAAGACGCGCCGTATGAAGGCTTCAAGCCCAAGACCTTTCCGCGCAGCATGTACTTTCACGTCGCGATCTTTTTGCCGCTGTACTTCATCCCGTATTTCAACGCGCAATTCCAGGACCTTGGCCTCGTGCAAATATTCTTCCTCATCATGGGCCTAGAGCGCTTCCTCGCCGAAATCTACAAGGGATTCTTCCGCACCGAAGACCAGCAAAAGTACTTCGTTCCCTCGCGCATCACCTTTTTTGGCCGGCCCGTCACCAGCGATCTTCTCCGCCATAGCGCGGGCGTTCTAATCGTCGCCATTGTCTTCGCCTTCCTGCTCGTCGACGCGCCCGTCAAGAGCTTCTGGGGCTATCTGGTAACCGGGTATTGCACCGGGCTACTCGTGGCTTTGGGCGGGGCGTATAAAGACGCGCCCTTTGAGGGATTCAAGTGGCTCAAATTCCAGCGCTCTGGCGTCGTCTTGGCCGCTTTGAGTCCGCTGTTTTACGCCCTCGGCGATCACCCAGTCGGATTGGGTTTTCTCATCTACATGAACGGCGGGCTTGAGCGCTTCACCGTCGAGTACTACAAGACCTACATCCAGCGCAATATGTCCGGGAAATTCCAACCCAACTTGCCCCGCATCCAGCGCGAATTGGACACGCGCGAGAAGTTTCACTACGCGGCCTTGGCGATCATCGCCGGATTGGCCGCGCTCTACGCCCATGAATGCGGCGCACTATGACGCCGTAGTCATCGGCTCCGGGTTTGGCGGCTCGCTGGTGGCTCACTCGCTGGTGCAAGCCGGGCTGAAGACCGCGCTGCTAGAGCGGGGCCAATGGGCCAAGCGAGACGCCGCGGACTGGGACCAGCGCGCCATTCTCCTGCAAAAGCGCTACCGCACGGGCTCGCCCCTTTTGGTCAAGCAGTACGGACGCCGCACCTTCCAGCGCACCTATCCCAACGAGGTCGTCGGCGGCAACTCGGTCTTTTACGGTGGGGCGTCGCTGCGGCTGCGGCCAGCGGATTTTGCCCGCTGGCCCTGGT
Organism: Candidatus Latescibacterota bacterium; assembly: GCA_965116045.1. Lineage (GTDB taxonomy): Bacteria > Latescibacterota > UBA2968 > UBA8231 > UBA8231. The sequence continues at coordinate 2,668,553 of OZ220478.1, forward strand.
CCTATGCAGACCTAGTGCCGTACTACGCCCGCGCCGAGCAACTCCTCGGAGTCCACGGCGACGCCGGCACCGATCCGCACGAACCGCCAGGACTAACCGCGTACCCTCACGCCACCGTTGCGCTGAGCGCACCGGCCCAGCGCATTTACCAAGCGGGGACGGCTTTGGGGCTGCGGCCATTCAAGATCCCGCTGGCGATCAACTTTTCCGACCGCACCCGGCCCCTCTGCCTGCGCTGCATCACCTGCGACGGATTCCCCTGCAAGGTGGAGGCCAAAAACGACATGGCTTCCACCTTGCTAGCCGCGGCCGCGGCCACCGGACTGGAGATCATCGTCGGCGCGGTCGCACGGCGGCTGGTGCAACGGAGCGGGCGCGTCGAGCAAGTCGAATACGTAGACAGCACCTCCCGACAAGCCCACGCGCTCTCAGCCGACTTAGTGGTCTTGGCCGCTGGGGCGCTCAACAGCCCGGCCCTGATGCTCCGCTCGGGATTTGACCATCCCCTGATTGGGCGCTTTCTCATGCGCCACTGCAATGGGATCGCCAATTGCATCTTTCCCTTTCGCACCAATCCGCAACAGGTTTTCCACAAGCAACTCTGCTTTTCCGATTTTTACGAAGACCTGCGCGCAGAATTGGGCACGGCCGTGGGCGTCATCCAAGACATCTACACGCCGGCTCCTCCCATCATCCGGCACCACACCCCTTGGGGCTTCAAGACGCTCGTCGGGCTGCTGACTGGCCATATGCAGAACTTGCTCTGCATTGCCGAGGACGATCCAAGCCGCGACAACCGCGTGTCATTGTCCGACGAGCAGGACATCTTCGGCATGGAACTGGTGCAGATAGAACACGCCTACAGCGACTCTGACCGTCGCCGCCGCGATTACCTGCTCGCCAAAGCAGGAGCCATATTGCGCCAAGCGGGCGGTCTGCTGCGCTATCGCTATTTGATCGATTCCTTCTCGCACGCCGTGGGGACCCTGCGCTGCGCCACCACGCCAGAAGAAGGTGCGCTCGACTTGGACTGCCGCTATTGGGGCTGCGACAATCTCTACGTGTCCGATGGCAGCTTCATGCCGTCTTCGGGTGGAGTAAATCCAAGTTTGACCATCGCAGCCAACGCCCTGCGGGTCGCCGAGCGGATACTGGAGCAGCAATGAAGAAGGTCTGTCTAATAGGCTGCGGCACCATCGGTCGCCTGCACGCGAAAAATCTCGTCGGCAAGGTCGAGCTGTCCTTTCACAGCCGCACACAGGCCAGCGCAGAAACTCTCAGCCGCCAATGCGGCAGCGGGCCGGTCTTCGCATCGTATGATGAAGTACTCGACAGCGCGGTAGATGCGGTGCTGATCAGCTCGCCGCCAGATGCCCATCGGTCGCAAGTCATCGCCGCGTTGGCAGCCGGCAAGGGAGTGCTGGTGGAAAAACCATTGTGCGCCACAGAGGACGATTTGGCAGCCATTGGCGCGGCCACAGCGGCTCACCCAGACGCCCTGCTGATGATCGCAGAAAACTACTACTACAAGCCCTCGCTCAAGCTGCTCAAGTGGATCATCCGCCAAGGTTTTATCGGTCAAGTGCAGCAAGCGACCCTTGGCAAGCGCTTTACGCAGCAGGCCACAGGATGGAAAAGCGGCTATGGCGCACTACTCGAAGGAGGGATCCACTTCGTGGCCCTCGGAGCAGACCTTTTCGCCGACGCACCCCGGCAGGTGACCGCAGAGTTTCCCGGGCATCAAGCGGGCGCGCCAGAGCGAAATTCGCTAGTGCGGGTCGAATACCCCGCCGGGGCCGAACTGGTGTTGCGCTACGCTTGGAACGCCTTCAGCTTGACGAAGGGCACCTTTCAGCACGCGCGGATTTTGGGGACGGAAGGGCGGATCGTCTTCGAGTGCAATGGGCTGTATGTGCGGTTGCGAGGGCGGCGGAAGCGGCTCTACTTTCCGGGCGTGGGGGACCTGATGGGCTACAAGGGCATGATCCGGGACTTCTTACAGTGTTTGCAGGAGCCGGGCCGACAGCCATATTCAAACTTGGCGCGGGCGGAACGGGATTTGGGCATTGTGTTTACAGCGTATAAAGGACTGAGCTGACATGAGCGCCGCGGAAAAAATCATCTATTCGATGTACAAGGTGAGCAAGCACTACAACCGGAAGGCGATTATCACCGACATTTCACTGTCGTATTTCTACGGGGCCAAAATCGGCGTGTTGGGCTTGAATGGGTCGGGGAAGAGCACACTGTTGCGGATTATGGCGGGCATCGATTCCGAATACGAGGGGACCATTAGCATTCAGCCGGGTTTTACCGTGGGGTATCTGGAGCAGGAACCCGAGTTGGAGCCGGGCAAGACGGTCAAGGAGATCGTCGAAGAAGGCGTCCAAGAGACCGTGGATTTGCTGCGCGAGTACGAAGACATCAACGCCCAGTTCGCCGAGCCGATGGACGATGACGCTATGAACGCCCTGATCGAGCGGCAGGCCGCCGTAGCCGAACAACTCGACGCGGCCGGAGCTTGGGATCTGGACAGTCGGCTGGATATGGCCATGGACGCGCTGCGCTGTCCGCCCGAAGACCAAGAGGTCTCGACGCTTTCGGGCGGCGAGCGGCGGCGGGTGGCGCTGTGTCGGTTGTTGCTCGGCCAGCCGGATATTCTGCTGCTCGACGAGCCAACCAACCACCTCGACGCCGAGACCGTGGCGTGGTTGGAGGGGCATTTGCATCAGTACCAAGGGACGGTGATCGCCGTTACTCACGACCGGTATTTTCTCGACAATGTGGCCGGCTGGATTTTGGAATTGGATCAGGGCCGCGGCGTACCGTGGAAGGGAAATTATTCGTCGTGGCTAGAGCAGAAGCAGGAACGCCTGCGGCTAGAAGAAAAGAGCGAGAGCGAAAGGCAGCGGACGCTGGAGCGCGAGCTGGCGTGGATCCGCATGACGCCGAGGGCCAAGCAGCAAAAGAACAAGGCGAGGATCAGGGCCTACGAAGAACTGCTAAACCAAGACCGAGTGCGGCGGAACGAGTCAGTGCAACTCTACATTCCGCCGGGCCCGCGGCTGGGCGACATCGCCATCGAAGCTAAAGGCGTGAGCAAGCGCTACGGCGATCGCATTATCTTCGAGAACATGGATTTTGCGCTGCCCTCGGGCGGGATCGTCGGAGTCATCGGCCCCAACGGTGCGGGCAAGACGACCCTGTTCCGGCTGATTACCGGCCAAGAGACCGCCGACCGCGGACAACTCCGCATCGGCGGGACCGTGCGGCTGGGGTATGTCGATCAGAGCCGGGAGACCCTAGTGGGGGAAAACACCGTTTGGCAAGAGATCTCGGGCGGTGAGGAGGAGATTGAGCTGGGCGAACGCAAGGTAAATTCGCGGGCGTACCTCGCGCATTTCAACTTCCTCGGTGCCGACCAGCAGCAGAAGGTGGGTACGCTCTCGGGCGGACAGCGCAATCGGGTGCATCTAGCCAAGGTGCTCAAAGAGCAGGCCAATGTGTTCCTGCTCGACGAGCCGACCAACGACCTAGACGTGCATACGCTGCGCGCATTAGAGGAGGGATTGGAAAACTTCGCTGGTTGCGTGGTCGTCATCAGCCACGATAGGTGGTTTTTGGACCGCATCGCCACGCACATTCTGGCCTTTGAAGGCGACAGTCAAGTCTATTGGTTCGAGGGCAACTTTTCGGAATACGAAGAAAACAAGAAAGCGAGGCTAGGCGAAAATTCTATCGTGCCTCAGCGGGTCCGCTACCGCCAACTGACGCGGGACTAATCATGGATAAAGGAATCCACATATCATGGCTGTAGAGATAGGACAGATCGCGCCCAACTTTGGGGTCTCAAGCTGGGTACAGGGCGGCCCAACCAACTTCGACCAAGAGAGGGATCACATCGTAGTACTGGAAGTCTTCCAGGTCAATTGTCCCGGCTGCTTCATGTATGCCATACCCGACGCGATACGCGTGTACCACAGGTACAAGGATGACGGGGTGCGCGTCCTAGGACTGGCCACTGCCTTTGAGGACTTTGACAAAAACACGCTTGACAACCTCAAGCTCCTAGCTGAGACCGGCCAAGTAATCGGGGAGACCAAGAGAGCACTTGCAATGAACGGGCAGTTGCAGGAAGGCGACAGGTTGCCCTACAAGATCCCGTTTCCGCTCGGGATGGACAACCTTACGAGGCTGTCCGGCGAGCCCAGCCACGAAGCGATAATGGACGTGATTTACCCCCAAGTACCCGACTTCGACTCCCAGCCTGAGAACCACAGGATGCTGCTCATACAGAGGGTGAAGAACTATCTGAGGTCGAGGGAATATTCGGCCGAGACGTTTGAGAAATTCGCCCTGCGCGGAACGCCTTCTACTATACTAGTTGACCGCGAGGGAATCCTCAGGCACGTCTCTTTTGGCCAGACGGACTTGGAAGGGATGATCCAAGGCATTCTCACCGAGGACTGAGGCCGCGCCGCGTATGCGCCCCTCGATCCGGGGTGCAAGCCCCGGCCCAAAACCGAAAAAATGCCGCTATGAGCGAACGCTTGGGACGGCTGGAAGGAATCGCCGAGCTATTGACCGAGCAAAGCCGCCAGACCAACGCCCGCTTTGATGCGTTAGACCGAGCTATTGACGCGCTACGACAGGAGCATCGCCGGACTTCCGTTAGCTAGTCAGAATCCAGCTTACGACCCTGCTCGCCCTAGGGTCCCTTATCTATCGCGCTTGCCCTAACCACTCGCCCCGGCTGGGCTGTATGCAGTGGCCGGGGTTCCGATTCAATCCACGCGTACGCGCAAGCCCATATCTCGAACAAGCCGATCCAAGTACGGTCTCAGCCAATTCCAGTTCAAGGACGCACGCTCTATATCTTGGGCGAGTCGGTTGTATGCTTGTTCGTATTTTTGTTCGGCCTGATTCCATTCTTGTTCAGCCTGCCCCAAGTTTTGTTCGGCCTGCCCCCATTCTTGTTCAGCCTGATTCCTTTCTTGTTCAGCCTGATTCCATTCTTGTTCGGCCTGATTCCATTTCCGTTCTTTTAGGGCCTGACTCCATTGTTGTTCGGCCTGCTTCCTTTCTTGTAGGGCTTGCTCCCGTTCTTGTTCAGCCTGCTCCAAGTTTTGTTCGGCCCGTTCCCATTCTTCTTCAGCCCGCTCATAGGTCTGCAAAATCTCTTGTTCTATCAAATCCACTGTTTGGTAGAACTGATCCAATTCTTGAGCAAGTCGGTTGCGCTCTTGGGTGAGTTGCTCGGCTTCCGGCACAAACCAGTCGCGCTTTTCGTAGGCACGCCGCAATTCCCACGCCAGTCGCTCACCTTCTTTGTATAGCCGCTCGGCTTCCGGGGCAAACTGGCTGGCATCTTCGGCTATCTGCTCGGCTTCCCCGGTCAAATCCGCCGCTCCATCGGTGAGCCATGCCGATAAAAAGACACTGGCAACCAACCCAACCGTTCGCCCCTCCAGCCGTTCGCGCTCTTGATGGTATCGTTCAAGGTCTTGGACAAACCGCTCATGTTCCAAAACAAGCCGCTCTACATCTCGAACGAGCTGTTCGCGGGCTTTCTGGTTAGAGCAACTCCACAACAGACTGACGCATATCACGACGATAGGCCAGCCGCGCAAGTAATTCACAGTGAGCCTTTCTTTTATTTTTTTAAGCCCAACGCGCACATACACGTGCCAAGCCCATCATACAATAGCCCCCGACGCTCAACATCGGCAATTAATGTCGCGACAAATCAAGATGTCTTGCCCGAAAGAATTTTGCAAAGTACAATCCAATATCGCCGTTTATCGCCCATAATCCCGCAGCAACAAACCATGCTGCCAAAACGCAAAAATACCCTCAGCGAAACCGAGCGTCTGCAACTCGCTCGCCAAGCCTTTGCCGAGTACTACGCCCGCTGTTTCTGGTACATGCGCCGAGATTTGGCAATCGGCGTCAGCGACATCCCCGAGATCGCCCGAGGCTTGCGCCTACACGGAGGCCGACAGGGATTTATCTTGGCCGCCCGCCTATGCCCCTAAGCGCGTTTCAGCAATCCATCCTGCGTTTGTTAGCGCAAAACCGCAGCCCAGAGAGCTATGTAGCGGGTGCTACGGTCCTGCACCAAATTCCCGATAGTCCGCGTTTTTCCGCGGACTTGGATATGTTCCACGACGTGGAAAACAGCGTCGCACGGAGTGCCGAGTTCGACGTTGCCGTTCTAGATGAGAATGGATTTGAGATCGAATGGATCTTGCGGCAGCCCGCCTATCTCAGAGCCACCGCGGCGAAGGAAGGTCAGTCCCTTCGCTTGGAGTGGGCTCAGGATTCCGCCTTCCGCTTCTTTCCTGTTGAACAAGATGAACTATGCGGTTATCGCCTGCACCGGGCCGACGCGGCTACCAACAAGGTGTTGGCTTTGGCCGGACGCCGGGAGGCGCGCGATTTCATCGACGTTCTCCACTTGGACAGCAGCTATCTCTCGTTGGGAACGCTGTGTTGGGCGGCCTGCGGGAAAGATCAGGGCTATACGCCAGACTTCTTGCTCGACCAGTTGAATCGCAATGCGGCTTTTACCCAAGAGGATATCCAGCGACTCGACTTAGCAGTCCCCCAGACGCTATCGGCCCTGAAGCATCAGTGGTGCGCGGCAATGGAGCGGGCCGGCAGGTTGCTAACCACGCTGCCTGCGGACGAATTAGGTTGCCTCTATCTCGACAGACAACAGCTCATTCCTGTGCAACCCGACCCGCAACATGAGGCATTTCCCGCGCTGCAACGACACTTTGGGACCGTGCGCGGAGCTTGGCCTACAGTCTGTTGATTACTCAAGTCCTTGAGAAAGGCACAAGCGGACTTTGTGGTGCTGGCCCTTCTGTTTATGAAAGCCTATCAGCAGCAAGTCGCCGAGTCCGCGTAAACACCAGCAAGAAACAGTTGAACTTAGGTACCATTCCAACAGAGTAACCCGCAATTTTTTGCTAAAAAAACTCGTTATAATGAGCAGGAAAAGCCCTCGATGCTGGAATAAGGTCGAAGGCTCTTCCGTTTTAATCGCCTACATTTTTTCCGCACCGATCGAAGCAATTTTTATACGCGAGACGGAATAAAGGCCGAGCGGTCACAAAAGAGAAAGCCCCCAACGCCGGTTAAGCGTCGGGGGCTTTGCTGCTAGCAGCAACGGCACTCAGGCGATAGCCGCAAGCACCTTGCGGGCGAAAACTTTGGCCAAGTGGCGGCGGTACTCTTCGCCGGCAAAGTGGTCGGCGAGTACCGCCTGTCCATCGGTTGCTCGGGCCGCGGCCGCGGCGATCGCTTCCTCGCTCAAACCGCTGCTGAGGGCCGCTTCAACCCCACTATCGCGGAAAGCCGCATTAGCCACGCCCGTAAAGGCGACCCTGACCGCGCCGCCAGCCACCGCGGCCGCGCAGCCCACGACGGCAAAGCGCGAGGCTGGATGCGGAAATTTAACATACGCCGACTTGTCCGCAGCCGGGACCCTCACTTCGGTGATGATCTCGTCCGGCGCGAGTGCGGTCAAAAACAGATCGACGAAGAACTCGTCAGCCGAGATCGAACGCGCACCGTCGGGTCCTCTGACGACGATCTCAGCACCCAGCGCCAAAATCGCGGCCGGGTAGTCAGCGGCCGGATCGGCGTGGGCCAGCGAGCCGCCAATGGTGCCCTTGTTGCGGACTTGCGGATCGCCGATGACCGAAGCGGCTTGAGCCAAGGCTGAGGCATTGGCACTCACCAAGCCCGAAGACTCGATCTGGTGGTGGGTGGTGGTCGCACCAATAGCAATGGTGCCGTCGTCCTCTCTGATGTAGTTGAGCTCGGCGATCCGGCCAATGTCGATCAACGCGCCCGGTGACGACAGGCGCAGTTTCATAGCCGGCAACAGGCTGTGGCCGCCAGCTAAGAGCTTGGCGTCGTCCGAGAGAAGCTCAATCGCCTCATTTACTGAGGAGGGACGATGATAGTCAAACGCGACAGGTATCATGGTCTATCTTCTCCTTAGCTGACTTGCTGGATGGCTTGCCACACCTTCTGCGGCGTCAGCGGCATAGCAAGGTCGCGCACGCCCAACGGCCACAGGGCGTCGATCACGGCGTTGACAATGGCCGGCGGCGAGCCAATCGTGCCGGTCTCGCCAGCTCCCTTGACGCCGAGGGGATTGTGCGGGCAGGGCGTGACAGTGTGGTCGGTTTCAAAGGAAGGTAAGTCGTCGGCGCGCGGCAGGACGTAGTCCATGTACGAGCCAGAAATGAGCTGGCCGCTGTCGTCGTACACAGCCTCCTCAAACAGGGCTTGGCCAATGCCGTGCGTAATGCCGCCGGCGACTTGGCCTTCGACGATCATGGGATTGACGATATTGCCCACGTCGTCAACAGCAACGTAGCGCTGCACTGCGACTACGCCGGTCTCGGCATCCACCTCCACGACCGCTATATGGGCACCAAAGGGGAAGGTAAAATTGGCCGGATCGTAGAAGCTGGTAAACTCCAGCCCCGGCTCCAGCCCCTCGGGAAAATTGTGCGGCACGTATGCGGCCAGCGCGACCTCGCCAAAGGAGATCGACTGGTCGGTACCCTTGACCGTCCAACTACCCTCGGCAAACTCGAGGTCCTCCTCGGCGGCTTCGAGTAAGTGGGCCGCGATCTTGGCCCCTTTCTCCTTGATCTTGTCCATGCTCTTGACGATGGCTGTGCCGCCGACGGCCAGCGAGCGAGAGCCATAGGTCCCCATGCCAAAGGGCACGGACTCGGTGTCGCCGTGAATGATGTCCACATCTTCGATCCCCACACCCAACCCATCGGCCACCACTTGGGCAAAAGTCGTCTCGTGGCCCTGCCCGTGCGAGTGGCTGCCGGTAAATACCGTTACTTTGCCGGTGGGCTGGACGCGGACGCCCGCGCTCTCAAACAAACCGGCGCGCGCACCCAATGCGCCGACTACGGCCGAGGGCGCAATGCCGCAGGCTTCGATATAGGTCGAAAAGCCAATGCCGATATGACGGCCATGGCCGGCGGCGCGGGCCTGTGCCTGCTCTGCCCGCAGTTCGTCGTAGCCGATGGCCGCGAGCGCTTTTTCGAGCACAGCTCCGTAGTTGCCGCTGTCGTATTGCAGGGCTACTTGGGTCTGATACCCTTCCTGCTCGACGCCGTCAAAAGGCGGGATGAAGTTTTGCCGCCGCAGTTGGGCCGGGTCGCGGCCGGTCTCCAAGGCGGCCTGCTCAATCGTGCGCTCGAGGACGTACGTGGCCTCGGGGCGGCCCGCGCCGCGCAGAGCGTCAACTGGCGTGGTGCTGGTAAAGACACCCGTGACATCAACGTGGATCGCCGGGGTCGTGTATAGCCCCTGTAAGAGCGTACCGTAGAGATACGTGGGCACGCAGGGCGCGAAAGTCGATAGGTACGCGCCGAGGTTGGCAACCGTCTTGACCCGCAGGCCGACGAAATGGCCATCGGCGTCGAGCCCAAGATCAACCTTGGTGTGGTGATCGCGGCCGTGGGCGTCGGTGAGGAAAGCCTCGCTGCGGCTGGCGGTCCACTTGACCGGACGGCCAATCTGGCGCGAGCACCACGTGACGAGGACTTCTTCGGCATAGTGAAAAATCTTGGAGCCAAAGCCGCCGCCCACATCTGGCGACACCACCCGCACCTTGTGCTCGGGCAGGCCCAAGACAAACGCCGTCATCAGCAGACGAATGACGTGGGGATTCTGCGACGAGGTGTAGAGCGTATAGTGGTCGCGCGCACCGTCGTAATCGCCAATGGCGCAGCGCGGCTCAATCGCGTTGGGGATAAGCCGTTGGTTGTCGAACTCCAACGTGGTGACGTGCGCGGCGCGGGCCAAGGCGGCGTCTGTCGCCGCTTGGTCGCCGAGCTCCCAGTCGAAGGGCGTGTTGTTGGGCACATCGTCGAACAACTGCGGCGCGCCCTCGACCGTCGCTTGGGTAGCAGAGACGACCGCATCCAAAACTTCGTACTCCACGGCCACCAACTCGGCCGCATCGGCGGCTTGCTCGCGGCTTTCGGCCAAGACGATGGCGACCGGGTCGCCGACGTGGCGCACCTTGGTCGCAGCCAGCACCGGATGGGCTGGCTCCTTCATGGTGTCGCCGTTTTTGAAATCCACCTGCCAGCCGCAGGGCAGGCCGCCGACGCCAGCCGCTTCGAGGTCGGCCCCTGTGAACACGGCGACCACGCCAGCGGCTGTGGCCGCGGCGGTCACATCGACATTTTTAATCGCGGCGTGGGCATGTGGGCTGCGCACGATCGCCGCAAAGGTCGAGTTGGGCAGGGCAATGTCGTCGGTGTAGCGGCCCTTGCCGGTGATAAAGCGCTGATCTTCGACGCGCTTGATGGATTGTCCTATCACTCCCATAGCGGCCTCCTAGGCACTCTCGGCGGCGCGTTGGACCGCCTTGATGATGTTGTCGTAGCCCGTGCAGCGGCAAAAGTTGCCTTCGAGCGCGTGGCGGATCTCGGCGGCACTGGGCGTTGCATTGCGCTCGAGCAACTGCCAAGCGGCCATGATCATGCCGGGCGTGCAAAAACCGCACTGCAAGCCGTGGGTCTCGCGGAAGGCCGCCTGTAATGGATGCAGTGTGCCGTTATCTGCAAGCCCTTCGATGGTCGTTATCTCCGCGCCGTCGGCTTGGGCCGCGAGCATGGTGCAGACCTTGACGGCTTGGCCATTGACGATAGCGGTACAGGCACCGCAGTTGCTGGTGTCGCAGCCGACGTGCGTGCCCGTCAGCCCCAACTCCTCGCGCAAATAGCTGACGAGCATCTGGCGCGGCTCCACCTCGTGCTCGTGGGTCTGGCCGTTGACAGTGACCTTAATCGCTACTGCCATAGTCGCCTCCTATCTAATAGAATTAAGGGAGCTCGCGCTCCAGCCCCTTGAAAAACTGGTTGGTAAACATCCGCGCCACGCCCGAGAGCAGGCGCTGGCCCATGCTCGCCAAGCGCCCCGTCAACTGCGAGCCGCCCTCGAGTTCTACCGCGGTCGTCTCGTGGTCTTGGGCGGAAAGCCGGACCTGCCCCTCGGCTGCAATGTGGCCGATCTTGCCGTTGACGTCGATGAGCAAGCGATAGCTTTCCGGCTCCTTGCTATCGACGACTTGCAGCACCCCGTTGAAGGTGCTGTTGATCGGCCCCATTTTGATGTGCAGCACAGCTTGGTACTGGCCGGGGCCGATTTGCTCCAAGGTATCGACGCCTGGCGTGATGCGCGCCAACACCTCGGGGTCGTTGAGCAAGTCCCACAAGATTTGCCTTGGAGCGCGAAAAGTATGAGAACCTGCAAGCTGCATGGGCCGATGCTATTGTTAAAAGCCAGAAGCGGATGTGCGGTGGATATTAAAAAATTTTGCCTGTCTTTGTCAATGTAAATAGTCAATACAGCAGAACGAGAGATTCGAATGATTAGATTCGCAGACCTTAGCGGAATCGTATTGGCGGCGGGGCGTTCCTCTAGGATGGAAAGGGCCAATAAGTTGCTGCTGCCTTGGCGGGAGCAATGCGTCCTCCAAGCTGTGGTGGAGCGGGTCTGCGCGGTGGGTTTGGCCGAGGTGATTGTGGTGACAGGGCATCAGCGGCTAGCGGTAGAGGAAAAGTTGAGCCGCTATCCCGTGCGTTTGGTACACAACCCCGATTTTGCTGCGGGGATGGCCTCCTCTATCCGATTGGGCGTGGAAGCGGCCAGCGGCGAGAAAGGATACCTCTTTGCCCTAGGCGATATGCCGCAGATAGCTGGTACGACGATGCTAAAGGTCGCCGAGGCGTTAAAAAGTAGCGCGGAAATCGCCGTGCCGATCTGCGCGGGGCGGCGCGGCCATCCAGTCGCGATCGGCCGCGCCTATCGAGATGCTTTGCTCGCGTTGACAGGCGATCGGGGGGCGCGGTCGGTCTTGGCAAAAAACGCGGCCAGCGTCGTCGAAATCCCCGTCGAGGACGAGGGCATCTTTGTCGATGTGGATACGCCGGCGAGCTATCGAGCGGCGCGGAGCGCATGGCAAAAGTTGGCGGGACGAGAAGAATCGACATAAGTTGAGACGGCCAGCGAGCCTAAGCAGCAGAACGCCTTTTTCATATTTCATAAGTGAACAGGAGCATCCATGGGCAAGCCTAAGCCGCAAAATCGGTATCAGTGGCAGGCGGGCGACGAGACGTGGGAGGCTTGTTGATTTTCAACGTCGTCAAATTGCGTCGATAGGCTGTCGTGAGTGGTCGCTTGGTGCTTGGGTGGTAAACGAAGAGCCTTTACAAGTGCAGGTACATATGGAGAACCGGACGGTGCCGAAAATCAGTTGCTGTCAATTGGATGGCTTGGGTGATGTGGTGTATGCCTGGCGTGGTCAGGAGCGGCAGATAGAGTGGGACACAGGGGCAAAAAGCGGCGTGGACTTGTCGGTACATATTGGCTCACTTCAGTTTCCATTTACGGTTCGACAGCACTCAACAGAAAGCATAGAGGTCCATCATGCGTAATAGGTCGCTTTTCGTCGGTATCCTGCTCGTCGCTTGGGTGATAACAGGCTGCGATGACGTCAACTCAATTGCTTCCCACCTGAAAGCTCAGGTAGATCAGTACTACCATATTGCACGGACAGAAGAATGGGACGAAGAGAGCATTCCCCAATCACCTGTCGAGTACGCTGGTGAGGTAGGATTGGAACTCAAGAGCACAGTCGAATTGGTTTTCGATAAGGAAACCCCGGGTATTGGTGAAATAGGATGGATGGGAATTACCCCTGACAGTTCCTTGTTACTTACAGATCGAGTTTCTCGTGAGGCCCACGAATTCAGCCTTAAAGATGGCCGGTACATCCGTTCCTTTGGACGTCAAGGCACGGGACCCGGAGAGTATGGAAACGCTAAGAGTATGGTACTAGACTCCAAGGGATCTATTTATATTCAAGATGGTATACACAGCCAGCTATTGCATTATAACCGACAGGGACAGTACCTCGGCCATAGGATGCACTGGCTTAGCGGTGTAGACTTACTAATCAACCGCGAGGCCGAACTCCTTCTCATGGAGAAGAAATTCGGCCTATTCATGCAAATTCGGCGAATCACTGACCTTAATGGAGAGGTAAAATATACTTTGCCTCTTTTTAGCAAGAAAGAGAAGATTATTACTTGCTTCATACGCGATCCAGCCCAATTGTGTTACAATGCTACGTCAGATCATCTGTATTACCTAGAGATAAATGACTATATGGTGAAAGAGATTAACGCCTCAACTGGCGATGTTGTCCGTAGGTTTGGTACTCTAGTTCCGAGTTATAACGCTTTGAATCTCGAGAAGCAGGCGTCCGCAAATTTCGCATTCTTACCAGAAAAGTATCACGACTTAGATTGTGGCTCATTGGATAGGGGGGAACTCTCCTCTTTGATAAGCGGTATCGGTCAAGCTACTAGCATGGTATTACTTGAAGACCGTTATTTATTGGTTTCGCACAGTTTGCCTGATGTAAGCTCCATTAACGTGTGGACACTTTACGACCTAACTCCTCTAGAGTCATCGAAGATGATTAAAGCATATTCACTCAATAGTGTCGCCTATCAATCGTTAAATGGCACTGAGAAAAATTCACAAGGTGATGTTATTCGAGCTAGAGGTATGGATGGAAGAATCACCTCTTGGCAAAATCAGATCTATGTGTATAAACCGCCATCTGTAGAGCAGGCTGATATTTCCAATGGCGTGGTAGAAGTATATGAGTTGGCCATGGAGTGAAAGCACTGCAATAGCAACGATGGCTAGTTCAAGTTATGGGCTGGGCTCACAGGTCTAACTTTCTTAACCAATCGAAAGGAGTTCGATATGTTAAATCTCAAGAAGCATCGCCCTAGTTCTCGGCAGCACGGCTGTGCCAGCCGTGCATTGTCGAACGAGATTCGTGAAGGGGTCACAGTCCACTGACGTCTAACAAGATATAGTCCCTCGCTGAAACTATTGGTCAAGGAGAACCACCTTATGAAGACCGCACACTACATACGGCTCAATAGCCGCCTCCTGCTCGTCGCCAGCATCCTCGCCTTCCTCGCTAAACCAGCCGTCAAAGCGTGGTCCATAGATGATAGCTCAGCAGCATCTGACAAGCCGACCATCCCCCAAACGCCTGTCGAGTATGTCGGCCATGTTGACCTGACCTTGAAAGGGCAAGTCGAACTGGCTTTTGACGAGGATACCCCCGCTATCAGCGATGTAAATTGGATGGGATTCTCCCCAGAAGGCACTCTATTACTCTCGGACTTTATCGGTCGCCAAGCATTTGAATTCAGCATCACGGACGGCCAGTACATCCGCTCCATTGGAAGGAGTGGATTGGGGCCGGGAGAATATGGTTTCCCTTTTAATATCGCCATAACCCTCCAAGACCATCTTTATATTCTCGATAAAATGAACGGATACTTACACCGCTATGATCGGCAGGGGCAGTTCTTAGACCGATCTCCCCGCTTTTCTTCTAAGGGGGCTCAGCTTGTCACTGGACGAGACGGCGCAGTGTACTTGACGAAAACCACCAGGACACCTAGTGGCCATACCATAGAATTGCAGCGGCTCGAACCAGCAACCCCGGCAAACTACGAACCGATTTATCGCATTCCATTGTCCACTAACCAACCGTTTTTCATCGCCGCCAGTAACGACTTAGCCTACAGTCCGACGCGACATCAGTTGTATTACATGGGAAGAAATGACTACAAAGTCACAGAAATCGATCCCGACACAGGTCAACTAGTACGTCAGTTTGGCTATCAGCTAGAGCGGTATCGTCCATTGCCGGAGCACTACTACAGATCTGCGGTTACGGTTAAAACCTTCGAAGAAATAAGCAACCTTGACCGTGAAGCGAGTTGGGTGGAATCCATGATGCTCGTGCAGGATCAGTACATTTTCGTTACCTACCAGCATCCCTCTATCTACGACGATCTAGCCAAAAACACACTTAAATGGGAAGGAGTCGTCTATGACCTAAAGATACCAAACCAGATCAAAGCCTATACTTTTGAAAAGGCTATTCAAGCATATCCCGACCCTGTTCGTTGGCTTCCTCAAAACAACCTTACGCATTGGGATGGTTGTCTATACACCCATCAGTTGCCTCTACCGGAGCGAGCAGAGGACTCCAATGGCACAGTGGTGATCTACGAACCTGTCTTTCAACTTCATTAGAGCGTACGCGTACCGGACACATTACCTAACCTATCCGTCGTTCACTCGCCGTTCAAGAACGGAACGCCCTAGCGGCTCTAGCTGCCCACTCTCAAACCTTGAGCAGATCGTAAAATGGAGCGTTGATCCTGTCCACGGTAAAGCGAGCTTACAAATGAAGACATTAAAAAAGCTACTATACATCGCTCTCGCGCTTGTGCTACTCGTCCTATTGTTTGCGATTTTCAGCGATTCTACGCCAGCGCAAGATCCCCGCAGCGAATCCCTCGAAACCCTCCCCGAACTTGAACTACCCAATACCCCGGTCGCCATAGAAACGCTTCAGCACCGCACCCTCGTGCAGAAAATTACCTCAACGGGGGTTTTTAAGGCCAAGATGGAGACCGCCATCGTCCCCCAAGTAGCGGGCCAAGTGCGCCGCCTCAACGTCGAGGAAAGCCGCTTTGTCAGCAAAGGCGACACCATATTGGAATTGGACGCGAAACGCTATACCATCGCTTATCTACAGGCAAAAGATCGAATGACGCAGACACTGCGAGAGTACGCCTCCATCGCCCTGTTGAGCAACCAACTGGACCGCGGGCATCAAGCACGCGACCTCATCGAGACCAAAGCTGATAGCACCAACATCAACGATGTAGAAGCCCTAGCGCTATTTACAAACGGCACTCCCAAAGAATGGATCGCTAGCACTACGGGCTTAACGCACGCTCGACTCGCCCTAGCACAAGCCGAGCTCGACCTCAAAAACGCAGTTATTACAGCACCCTTTGCCGGCGTCGTAACCAAAGTGGAAGTAACCGCTGGCACTTGGATCACCCAAGGACAGATCCTGATGCAGCTTTTGGCACTCGACCCGCTGCTGCTCGAAGTCAGCATCCTCGAAAGCGAACTGCGCTTACTGCACGTCGGCGATCAAGCAGCTATCGCGCTCCACGCATACCCTGACGACCAGTTTGCGGGCGCGGTCAAAGCGATCAGTCCGGTAGTAGATAGCGAGAGCGGGACTTGCCGCATCTTGATCCAAATGGACAATCCCGGCCAACGCATCAAACCCGGCATGTTCGCCCGGCTCGAAATAGGCATCGAAGCCTTTCAGCAGCGGCTGCTCATCCCGCGCGATGCACTTCTCATCCGCGACGACCGCAAGCTAGTGTTCGTTCATCAAAACGGCCTAGCCCAATGGCGCTACGTAAAGACCGGCCTCGAAAACGACGACTTTATCGAGATCACCGAAGGGCTAGAAGCCGGCGAGGATCTCATCGTATCCGGGCATTACAACCTAGCTCACGATGCAAAAGTCGTGGTCGTTCAACGCTGAGAGGAGCGGCCCGTGCGCATCGTACGCTTTGCCGTCTACCGGCCCGTAGCCACTACGGTTTGCTTTCTCGCCGCGCTCCTCTTGGGTTTGTACTCCCTCTTCCGGCTAAGCGTAGATTTCCTCCCCGACATCGACATTCCACGGCTGGTTGTCCGCACGGACGCACCTAGCCTAAATGCCCGCGATGTAGAAGAACATGTCACCCGCCCCATTGAAGCCGCCCTCAGTGCCCTAAGCGGCGTACGGCGGCTCAAGTCCATCTCGCAAGACGGCATCTCTTTTGTAGAGGTCGAGTTCAACTGGGGCAGCGACATGGACCTCAACTTTATCAAGGCACGCAGCAGCCTCGACCAAGGGCACCTGCCGCAAACGGCCGACCGGCCGACCATTTTGCGCTTCGACCCCTCAGCCGCCCCCATTATGACGCTCGTGATCACCGGCGATCGGGTCGAACAGCCCCGCTCCACCCGGGATCACCAAGCAGCCCTCATGGAACTCAAGGAAATGGCGGAGGCCGTCGTTAAACGCCGGCTAGAGCAGATCGACGGTGTCGCTTATGTGCAGGTCGCTGGCGGGCTAGACCGCGAGATTCAGATCCACCTCGACGCTGAGAAAAGTCTGCGCTACAACATCGGCTTTGCCGAGGTGGAAACCAGCCTCAAGCAGTTCAACATAACCCACTCCGGTGGCTCAATCCGCGACGGTTTTTCCCAGTTACCTCTGCGCATCCAAGCCGAGTTCACCGACATACAACAAATCCGCCAAATCCCCGTCCAACTAACGCCCAAACTAATCCGCTTACAGGACGTGGCTCGCGTCGAAGAAGGCTACGCCGAACGCACCGGCTACACCCGCTTGAACGGACACGAGGTCATCACTCTGTATGTTTTCAAGGAGGCCGGTACCAATACCGTGGAAGCCTCCGAAAAAGTGTACGACAACCTCCACCGCTTTTCGCAAGAATACGCGAACTTTGCCGTTGTGCCGGTCTTCGATCAGGCCGAGTTCATCAGCGAATCTATACATAACGTCCTGCAATCCCTGTACTTGGGCGGCCTCTTTGCTTTTGTCATCCTCATTTACTTCCTCCGCGATCTCAAAAATCCGCTCATCGTGGGGCTATCCATACCTATTTCCATTATTACCACCTTTATCTGCATGTACTTCCTCGACATCAACTTTAACATTGTGTCGTTGGGGGGCCTCGCTTTGGGCATCGGCATCTTAGTTGATAACTCAATCGTCGTGCTGGAGAACATTTATCGCTATCGCGAAATGTCGCACGAACCGGGCGAAGCAGCAGTCCGCGGCACCCGCGAGGTGGGCTTGGCCATCACGGCCTCTACCCTTACCACCATGTCGGTTTTCATGCCCTTAGTGTATGTCAAGGGGATCGCGGGGGCGCTTTTTTACGAGCAGGCGGTCACGATCTCGCTCGCTCTAGCGGCCTCTTTGATCGTGTCCATCGTGCTACTTCCCATGCTCTCTGCCCGGTCTTGGAACGCACCCAATAAATCGGGGCGGCTCTACCGCATCGGGCGAGTAGCAGCCACCCCTTTCCTCCTCACCATCGACCTCTTTCAATACCTGTTCAACCAGTTTTTCTCGCTGTACGAATACGTTCTCGTCCGCGCCCTGCGCCATCGCTGGAAGGTCGCCTTCGCCCTGTTTGTCCTGCTTGCGCTGAGTACCTATCTAGCCACCGGCCTAGAGCGGGAGCTCATACCCACCGTCGATAGGAAGCACTTGGTACTCCGCGCCGAACTACCGCCGGGGACCAGCCTGCCGACCACTGCGGCAGAAATAACCAAGCTGGAACGCCGCCTGCTGCGCGAGGACGGCGTCGTGTCCGTCCTCGCGTCCATTGGCATTACCCGCGAAATCCTCAACCGGCAATACCGGCCCGGGCTGAACAAAGCGGTGCTGGACATCGAGGTTGCCGAGAGCAGCGAAAGCGCAAACGTCGCTGAGCGGATCGAAGCGGCCTTCGGGGAATTCAGCCGCCTAACCCTCTCCCTGTCGCCACCAGAATCGGCCTTTAATCAGCTTTTTCAGCACCAGACTCAATTCGACCTGAAAATCATCGGGGCGCAGCTAACCGCCCTCGCCGATTTGAGCCAGCGGATCACAGACTTTATGCAGCAGGACGCTGGCTTTGCCAACGCCCGCGCCAACTTACAGGCCAGCAAGCAGATGTTCAGTGTCGAGGTCCAGCGGGAAGCGGCCCTACAGTACGGCATCCACCTCGCCGAACTCGCCGACTTTATCAACCGCCAGCTACAAGGCAGCACGCCCACCCAATTCGTCGATTTTGCCGACCGTATAGACATCAAAGTGTTAGCCGAGCACCGCGATGAACTCGACTTGTGGCGCATCCTCAACATGCAGTACCCAGTCAAAATGCAAGGTCACCTCGTCTCCGTCCCACTCTCCGAGTTGATCCGCCTCAAACCGAGCGCGGGCTACGAAGCTATCCACCGCGAAAACCAAGTGCGCACCGTCGCTGTCACGGCCGCTTTACAGGGTCTCGATTTTGCCCAAGCCAAGGCTCGGCTAGACGAATACCTGCCCCAGTTGACCATCCCCGACGGGTACTGGATCGAGATCGGCACTCAGTACGCCGAGTTGCAGGAACACTATCAAAACCTGTATCTCATTCTCTTTATCTCCATCGTGTTAGTCTATTTCATTCTCGCCGCCCAGTTTGAGTCCCTCGCCGTTCCGTTTGTAATCGTCGTAGCCGTACCCCTCGCTTCTATAGGCGTCATCTGCACCCTGTGGCTAACGGGCAACACGTTAAACCTCATGTCCTTGTTGGGATGTATCGTCCTCGTGGGGATTGTAGTGAACGATTCCATCGTCAAAACCGACTTTATTCATAGACACTACCAAGCCAGCGGCGACCTCGGTCGAGCCATCGTGGAAGCTGGGCAAAAGCGTTTCCGCCCCATCTGTATGACGACCCTGACCACGGTCTGCGGCCTGTTGCCCATGGCCTTGTCTAGCGGCAGCGGTGCCGAGTTGCGCCGTCCCTTGGCTTGGGCGGTTGTTGGCGGCATCTCTCTATCAACCCTGTTGATTCTGATCGCCGTGCCCATCCTCTACTCGGTCGTTGTGCGGGCGACGCGGGCGAAAGATTGACATGGACAAGTTGTTGGACAAGCCCGTAGCCGTGGGCGTAGCCGGGGTGGCGGTGTTGGTGTTGGGCCTGATTTGTTTTCGGCTGGTCCCCATTGACATCGGCGGCGAACTAGAAGCACCCCAGCTTACTGTGGGGGCTAGTTGGCCTGACGTTTCGGCTGTCACCATTGAATCGCAAATCACGGCTCCTTTGGAGTCGCTCGTGCAAAGTCTGCGGGGCGTGGTTCGGCTGAGATCTACTAGTTACAAGGGACATGCGTCAATCACCGCTGAATTCGCCCCCGACACGAATGTACAACTAGCCGAGCTAGAGCTAGCCGAAAAGATATATTCGTTCCGCCGCCAAATGCCGCCCGGTGCTTTGCCGCCCCGTGTTCAGCACACCGATCCCGATCAGCTAAACAACGCGGATTTCGTCCGTTTAATGTTGCTTGGGCACGAAGACCCCGTAGTCCTGCGCCAATATGCAGACGACCGATTGCAGTTGCCCTTGCAATCCGTGCCGGGCGTCGAGCAAGTGACCGTGCGCGGCGGTGCCCAACAGCACATCCTCCTCGAAATGAACCACCTCTTAGCACAGCGTTGGCAAATCAACCAAGGGGTGCTGAGCCAAGCGCTAGCCGCTCAAGGCATACAGACCCGTTTTCTCGGCGCAGCACAAAGCCAAGGCGCACTCAGCAGCCTCCAGCTTCACGGCGACCTCACCAGCTTGGAGACCCTTGAGTATGTGCCCCTTAAGCGGCTGGCGAGTGGCCGCTTCATTTACCTAAAGGACGTAGCGACCGTGCGCTACCGGCCTGGCCCTTCGACATCTCTTTACCGGATCAATGGGCGCAACGCGATTGCCATCCAATTTGAAAAAACGCCCGGTAGCGATATGATCCACACCTCCCAAAAAATTCGGGCGAAGGTCGGCGAACTCTCCCAACATCTGCCCGAAGGCTTTGAGATCGTCGCCCTGTACGACAAAGGGGCCGAGCTAGAGCGAGACTTCCGTTTTCTACTGCGCTGGTCGGCGTTTTCCATCGCGTTTATTGCGTTAGTGCTAGTCGGCGTTTTCAAGCGATTCCAAACGGTCTTGCTCATCTTGAGTTCCATTTGGTTGTCCGTCCTAGGGGCCGTCGTGTTGTTCTTCGCCCTCGGCATTCACCTAAACCTCGCTACCCTCGCCGGTTTCACCATCGGTTTTGGTCTGATCGTGGATAATGCCATTGTCATCTACGACTATCTCCATCGACGCGTCCAATCTTGCGGACCTGGTGGGGATTTGCGGGCGGCTGTGGCCGCGGGATTGCGCGAAGGAGTGCATCCCATCGTCGTGTCTAACCTGACCACATTGGGAGCTTTTTTGCCGGTTTTTTTTCTCTCGCGGAAATTACAAGGCTATTTCGAGCCGTTTGTGGTCGCCCTAAGCCTAACCCTCACTATTTCCCTCCTAGTCGCTCTCGTCCTGATCCCGACCTTCTTCTACCGGACGGTCGCACGATCAACTCTCGCCTCGGTTGCCCCCACAGACCGCTTTTACCGCTGGTATCGCGCAGTCCTCTTTTTTTGCGTCCGCCGCAAAAAAATGTTCCTCGGTTTGGTCGTGTGGGCAGTAGGCGTACCGCTGTGGCTATTACCGGACAAACTAGACGACGAGCAGGTTGTGCAGGCCACCGACAAAATCACCACCCGACAACAGTACAAGGCATATCTCGCAACGCGAGATACTACTTCTTCGTCCAGCTTACTCGGCAACGTGATATTCACGTCCAAACATTCGCAAGCAGATCGCCCGGTCCAAGAGTGGCTCTACACTGGCGGGGCCGATCTTTACAACCAAGCGTGGGGCAATCCCACAGTACGCGCGATTAAGCCAGCACTTTTTAAGGTGTTTGGTGGGGCCACGTATTTTTTATTTCGCAACCTATCGCACCGGCTCAACCGGCGACCATCCCAACACTATATCCAAGAACTCTCAGAAGGCTTTTCGCTGATTGTCGATTTCCGAATACCCCACAACTCCCACATAAGCCGATTGGACGAAATTTTGCGGGGTATCGAAAAACAATTGCTCCACTTTGCGCCGTATATCGAGGGCATCATCGCCCAAACTGTGGGCCGGTTCGGGCTCATTCAGGTGCTGATCAAGGAAGAGTACCTCACCTCGAATATACCCTACGTCCTCTACGAGCGTCTAAGGGCCTACGAGAGTAACCTCGGCGGCGTGGGAATGTCGATATATGGCAAGGATCTGGAAAAGATAATAGGCAAGCCTCTATACGGGAGCGGCAGCGTCTCCAGCCAGCTTAGTGTTCAAGGATTCAACTTTGGGCAAGTGGGCAACATTGCCGAAGACATCGCCGATCAGTTAAAGCAGCGTCGTTCGCGACGGATTAAGGATATTCACACCGACTTTGCCTACGGTCCTTCTCAGGGCGAAATAGTGGTCCAGTTCGACCATGCCAAAACCGCACCTCTCGGCCTCGACCACGCCGAAATTGTCCATGAGATCCAAGATCGGCTCGCCACCGGCAGTACCGCCGCACACGTCTATATGGACGGGCAACAATACGCTGTAAGCGTCGCCGACACCAACGCCAGCCGCATGACCACCCGCCACTTAAGCCAGGTCTCGTTGGACGCATACCCGGCGCGCATCGGGCACGTCGCCCGCATTGAAAAACGAACCGTGACACCTAGCATAAAACGCGAAGATCAACGCTACATCCGCACCATTGGATTAGAGATTTTGGGTAGCTTCGACTATGCCAACAGCGTCCTCCAAGACATCGTCAACCACACATCCTTGCCATACGGTTATAGCCTTTCCAATCCCATGATATACGAGATAGACAAAGAGGAGCAATGGGAGTTGAGGGGCATCGTGCTCTTGTCCGTTCTCTTGGTCTGGATGATCGCCGCCGCGCTCTTTGAGTCTTGGACCCAGCCGCTATTGGTGCTCATCGCCCTGCCTCTTGCGCTCATAGGGATGGGAGCCGCGTTCTTCCTATTTGACGCCGCCTTTAACCACGGTGGCTATGCGGCCTTGTTGCTACTGATGGGCATTGCCGTCAACAATTCTATCCTGCTCGTGTACACCATCTCCAACGCCTTGCAGCAACAGCCAACTGATCCCATCGAGGCGATTGCCAATGCGGCTTTCCAGCGCCTACGCCCCATTTTCATCACCACTCTTACGACCATCGCCGGCTTCCTCCCGCTACTGCTCCAAGGCGACAGAACCAACTTGTGGTACACCCTAGCACTCGGGACATCAGGCGGCCTAGTGTCCTCGTCCATTTTGCTAATACTAGTAGTGCCACTGTGTGCGATCTGGCGCACTCGCATCCGCCTGAATACCAACTCTTCATAGAAATCCGGCGGCTACCCCAATCATCGCCTAAGTGTACCTAAACCTTAGAATCGGCTCGTGGTAGCGTCGCTTCGCAAGTGATCTGTGTCCTGACGAGTGGTTGACCGGTCCATAGGCACACCAAACTCAAGTACAAGCCCACATCAGGCGTTTTCGCGCAGACATCAGATGATCGCCCGATGAGAATTAGCTAAAAATCAGGTGTTTACCCGATACAAAAGCACCGCGACAATTGCTATTTTCTAGTAAAGAGGATTCAGCGACGTATCTATACCGATGCTCAGATGATCGTTCGACACTAGCAAGCACCAATGGAGGAACCGGACAATGGCACTTAGATGGATCGCGTTGGGCGCCTTAGTTGCAGGCTGTATGAGCACGGCCCAAGCCGAAGAAGGCGACTTCTTCCCGTTGGAAGTAGGCAACCGATGGGTGTTTCAGAAATATGACACAAGATACTCAAACGTCTTCCGCCTTGGCCCTGAGGAGACCGTTTCAACGGAAGTAATCGGCCAAGTGCAGTTGAAGGAGCGGTCGTACTTCGTCGTGCGCCAGGACTGGAATGGGAATCTACCCGATACGCTCTACCTGAGAAAAGAAGGAGCGCAAGTCTTTCGCTACCTAGAACAGCCGGATACCGTGGCGGCTGGTGACCTAGCACAGGACATGGATAGCCCGGACCCGCACCCTCTAGACCCCAATCAGACGGACTGGCTGGTGTATGACTTTGAGGCACCTCAAGGGACTGCTTGGGACTTGCCGCTACCAGAAAAACCCTCTTCGCCGTTTGTAGTTATATGGTGGGTACTTCCTGGGGGGGTACTTCCTGACCCTTTTCGGAATCCATCGGGTTGGGGCGGGTGCTGTTTGCCTGAACCTTTTCGGTTAGCACCCACACAGAGGCTTTTCCGCTTTTTCTCAACAGGCTTTACGGAGGAATGGGATGAAGTGTTTGAGGTGGGAGTAGGCCCCATATATATCACGCGTTTTACAACGGAAGTTGAGCTTTGGAACTTTGGCCTTCTCAAAGAAGCCCACATCGGCGGTCAAATTATCACAAGGGACTGGGACTGGACCACCCCAGTAGAGCAGATCAGTTGGGGCCAACTCAAGACGTCGCGCTAGGCCCGCAAGCACAGCGGAGGAACCGGACAATGGCACTTATATGGATCGCGTTGGGAGCCTTAGTTGCAGGCTATATGAGCACGGCCCAAGCCGAAGAAGGCGACTTCTTCCCGTTGGAAGTAGGCAACCGATGGGTATTTCAGAAATATGACGTAAGATACCCAGACATCTTCCGTCTTGAGGAGACCGTTTCAACGGAAGTAATCGGCCAAGTGCAGTTGAAGGAGCGGTCGTACTTCGTCGTGCGCCAAGACTGGAATTGGTTTCTACCTGATACGCTCTACCTGAGAAAAGAAGGAGCGCAAGTATTTCGCTACCTAGAGCAGCCAGATACCGTGGCGGCTGGTGACCTAGCACAGGACATGGATAGCCCGGATATCCCGGATACGGACCGGCAACCTCTAGACCCCAATCAGACGGACTGGCTGGTGTATGACTTTGAGGCACCTCAAGGGACTGCTTGGGACTTGCCGCTACCAGAAAAGTCTTCTTCGCCATTTGTAGCTATATGGTGGGTATTTCCTGACCCTATACCGGATTGGCTCGGGTGCTGTCGGCCTAAACTTTTTCAATTAGCATCCACACAGAGGCTTTTCCTCTTTTTCTCAACGCTCTATTCGATGGAATGGGAGGAAGTGTTTGAGGTGGGAGTAGGCCCTATCTATATCACGACTTTTACAACGGAACTTGAGCTTTGGGACTTTGGCCTTCTCAAAGAAGCCCACATCGGCGGTCAAATTATCACAAGGGATTGGACGGATTGGACCACCTCAGTAGAGCAGATCAGTTGGGGCCAACTCAAGGCGACCTCCAGTGATCGCGCTAGGCCACAAGGCCGTTAGGATTCAAGCGGCGGGCATCGTGCCGATGCGCGCAACCAAAGGCCAAAGCCTACATACACTAGCGAAGAACAGGTCGTCGAGATCGCCGCAGCACTAGCGAAAATCGTTGGGGAAACGAAGCGGAATTAGAATAATTAGCCGATCAGTAGCTGCAACGCGGTTTCCATGTTCAATAGTGCCGCGTCTTCCTCCCGTTCCAAAAATGGACGCACATCAGCCGCCGCCTGATCCCACGCCAACGCCCGTAGCCGACTGCTGAGCACTCCCCGCCAAGTCCGCTCCGTCAGTGCCGCGCCGGGCCACTGCGTCTGTTGCAACGCCGCGTTGAGTAGAGACAGATTGGGCACCGGCCATGTCCGGTCACTCAAGTACCATATCAAGTCGTATAAATCCCGCCCTTTGGTATAAGAGCGCTGTAGAATCGCATGTAGTTTGCCGGCTAGCAGGGAAGCCCGGTCGTGATGCTGGAGCCGCAGTGTCACGTGCCGGCGCACCAAACGAGTCTCCAGCACTGCGCCGGCTGGCGGGTTCGTATCGACCTCAATCCGCACGGTGAGCGCTTCGTTCTGATGCGGAGAAAGACCGGCCTCGTACAGTAGGCCCCTGAAGCGCGCGAACGCCCGGTGGACGGTCCTCTGGTCGTTTAAGCCGAGCCCGACTTCGTACCCTTCGCGAGCAAACTCCGTGCGAATGGCTGCTAAATAAGCCCGCAAATCGTAGGAAGCCGGATCGCCTGCAAGAGTAAAGTCAAGGTCTTCGGAGTAGCGCGGTAGCGCAAAGAGGAAGCGCAGGCTAGTGCCCCCTTGAAACGCCAGCGGCACCATCGCCCCCGTGCGCTGTAAAACATCCAAGATGCGGGCCTGCAAGTATTCGCGCAGGACGTTGCGCCCCTGCAAGGGATCGGCCGCTTGCACGAGTTGAAACAGGTGATCTTTCACAGCGACTCGCAGCCCAACGCCGCGTCTTGGGCTAGTGCGCGAATGCACTGCACGGCTCTCAGCAATTTGGGACGGGCGGCGATAGCGGCCAATCTATCCAGTTCCGCTAAGTCGAGGCTTCCCCAGTCGAGGCGCAGTTCATTTATATAAGCCGCTACATCGCCATGCGGCTGTAGATAGATCAGGTCGAGCAGGGCCTTTTCCGGCGCAGCGACAAAAACCGACTGGCCACGTGCCAACTCCACGTGCTGATAGCCGTAGAGCAGATCGGACTTGAGGTGGCGAAAGGAAAAGCGGCCCAGCGGCGTCTGGCGGAGCTGCGGACGCCCATAGGTCACACTGGTCACTTCCGGCACGTACTCGGGAATCACACCAGCGTGGGCCAACGCCGACAGGCCGCTGACATACGAGCCGCGCATCAGTCGATTGGCGACGAGGAAGGGATGGGGCGCGCTTTTGCGATAGGGTGGTGCTAGCGCGTATAGCCCGCGCCGTAGTTGGTGCAGCCGTCCGGCTTGGGTCCAGCGCACAAGCTGCCTCCGCATATCGCCCGGATTTACAGCACCGACCAAGAGCAGGCCGGTTTCAAACACCGGCTCATCGGCCACGATGGCGAGCAATTGATCGAATTTCATCGCGATAAATTATCTTTAATGGCAATTTATCGCAACAAAATCAATTCACGCCCCTTCTGGCGGCACTAAATGCTGCGTGGTCTCCGCCCGGGCGCGGATCTCTTGCCAATCCCACAACTGCGGTATGAATTCCACATCGGCCCAAAGCGGGGCTTGGTCGGCGTAGTGCGGGCTGGCCGGGTGGCCCGAAGCTCCCAGCGGCGAGATCCAGCGCGAACGGGTCCAGTCGGAGGGATCGAAGATATAGCGGTTGACCGAAAGACCCGTAACCGCGAAGTCGTCAAAGGCATAGCTGCCAGCTAGGGGCGTGTCGCCATCGCCGTGGACCGGGAGCGAAGGGGGGTTGAGGAAGGAAGCGGCCTCGGGAAAAACCGCCGAGAGTGGATGCTGAGGCCGGGTGCGGTGCAAGCGGCCCCAACGCCATTGGCCCATGTCCGAGCCGAGAGCTTCTCTGAGCGCGGCGAGCGCACCGCTCAGCGCCTCGGTCAGGGCTTGAGACCACGTTTGGCCGGGCGGCAACAGTGCCGTATCGCCGCGCTCGATGGCGAGGGTTGCTTCGAGGTTGATGAGACGCCAATGGGCGTCGCCGCCAGCTTCGGCAAGCAGCCCGCGGGCGTCGTCGCCAAACAGGTGTTGCGCGATGTGAAATCCAAGCAGGGCGCGGGTTTGTGCATAAATCGCCGGCTGGGCTTGGTCGCGGTCCATCCGGCAGTCCCATTGGCGCAGCAGGTCGAGGGCTTGGGCGCAGTCGGCGTCGGGCGACTCGATGGCGAGCAAGGCCCGCGTAAAGACCTGAGCCGGCAGCGAGACCCGTTCGGCGTGGATGCGGCCCATTGTCTCGGGCGTGGCCGTGCCCTTTGCCAATTCGAGAATACGGGTCTGGATGCGGCGGGCGCGGTAGTCCGGGCTAAAGACAAGCCCGACGTAGTAGGGGTAATCCGAGCCGGTTACGCGCTGGTTGCAGGTGACTACATAGCCGGTGGCCGGGTCTATGGCTTTGGGCAACTCGGCGTGGGGGACGTAGCCCTGCCACTCGTGCTCGCCACTCCAGCCGGGGACAGCGCACCAGCCGTTTGCAGCCTCGCGCACCGGGATGCGGCCCGCGTGTAAGTAGCCGAAGCAGCCGTGGACATCGGCGACCGCGTAGTTGTTGACGCGATCAGTCCAGCGGGCGAAGGCTTGCTGCAAGTCCTCGACCGAGCGGGCGCACATGGCATCGCGGGCCGCATCGGCCCAAGGCGTCCCTTCGACGAGGCCCGGGTCGCTGATGGCGATGGCTCGGCCTTTGCGCGGATCACCAGCGATGATAGGGCCGTGGTGGGTAACGACGACTTCGGCGGTAACGGATGCCGCGCCGCGGACGTGAATTTCTTCCCGCCGGATTTCCGCGGGCCGCCACGTGCCGCAGAACTCGTATTCCAAGCTGTCGGCGGTTTCGCGGAAGCGCTCGACGAACAAATCCTGCGTATCGGCACTGCCGTAGGTCATGCCCCAAGCCACGTATTCGTTGTGGCAGAAGTGCAGGGTGCCCGGGAAGCCGGGCACTGAGTAGCCGCTGACGGCGAAGTCCGGGCCAGCGAGGTGGATTTGATAATAGACGGAAGGGGTGTCGAAGGCGCGGTGCGAGTCGCCAGCCACCAGCGGCGAGCCAGAATCCGTGTACGCACCTGAGATGGACCACGCATTGGAGCCGGGGTCGGTTTCGCGGCTGAGGGCGGCGAGGCCGGCGAGAGGTGCTCCTTGGTACTGGGCGCCCGGCGGTACGGTGAGCAGGTGGCCTTGGGGATAGCCTTTGATTAGCTGAGCGAGGTTTTCAGGTCCTACGACTTGGGCGCAAAGGGTACGCCAGAGCTTGGCCTCAAAGGTGCCGAGCAGGCTGTTGCGCATCTTGTACACGGCGAGGCAGTGCCAATTCTCCCACGGCTCAGGACGCTGGCCGAGGAGTTGGTATTCGACGGGCAGCGCCGTTGTCGTCGCCAAAAAGGCGTTGACGCCAGCGGCGTACGCGTCGAGCATGGCGCGAGCTTGCGGGCTAGACGCTTCGTAGTCCAGCTTAGCGGTACGGCCCATGCCGGCGGCGCGCAAGAGGCGGTCGCGGCCCAGTCCTGCGGAGCCGGCCCATTCGGACCAGCGGCCCAAAGCCTGGTGGCGATCGAAGTCCATCTGCCACAGGCGGTCTTGGGCCGTGGCAAAGCCCTGAGCGAAGAACAAATCGGCTTCGCCTTCAGCCTGAATGTGGGGGATTCCCCAAGGGTCGCGGTGGATAGTGACGGGTTTTTCAAGGCCCGCGCAATACTGGGTGCTTTCGAGGTCGGGGAGGGCGGCTTGGAGGTCTTGGGCGCTGATCGGCATGGCGTTCCTCTTGCGTTGTTGGGCCAAGATATTCTGCACGGCAAATGCGGTTGCCGCAACATGTATATTTGTAGATTTGTCTCCGAGGAAAAAAGGATTGTCGAGGCGACTGAGTACAGCCTACACGGTTGAATATATACTGGACAGACCTGCGATAAGATAACCAAACCGTACTGGAAGCCCTGCCGAAGGGACTGCAAACCTTTTTAGGGAAACTATCCGACTTTTGCGTACATGCATCACCTTGACAAAATTCAAAAAATTGGGGACGGTAAGTTGCCAGACCTTCGAGTTTTGACTTCTGACGTCGTAGGCTCTGTTGCTGATCTTGACTTCAGAGCAGTCGCCCATTCTTTGCACGGCACAATGTTTCGTTGGTGTACCCATAATGAGGAGTTGAGCAATGATTGAGATCAATATCGCCAAAGACTTCACGAAACTACCAGGTCCAAGATACCAAGACCAAGGACCTGGGTCCGGTCAGCAATTTCTAGAAGAGCGTCTGAAACCTGCGTTCTTGAAAGCGAGAGAGACCAATGATCAGGTGACCGTTCAACTTGATGGTGTCAAATACGGTTACCCCACATCGTTTCTAGAAGAAGCGTTCGGGGGACTCGCCAGAGAGTTCGGAATAGAGGAGGTTAATAATCTTCTACTCTTCGAATCGGTAGCTGAACCGCTGCTCGATCTCGAGATTCGTCACTACATCAAGCATGCTAACGACATGCCGGGCACAAGCCCGCGATCGGCGATATGAATAACTTCAACATCCCCGTAATCATACTCGGCGCACTCCTCGGCGCACTCGCCATGTCATTGATACGTGAACCTCAACTTCCAACCTCCGGCTTGGTCAGCGCGATTGCAACCGTTGCCGTCGGCTGGTGGATTCATAGGGCCGTGCGGCGCAGAGGAGAGCTCGACCGAATCCCGATCGATTACCTGTCGGACCTGAATCGCCGGATCAACGAGTTGATTCCGAGGTGTCTCGACACCACAACTACAGGCGAAGACCGCTTAATGAATCTTAGACTGCTCTCCAATGAGATTAATTGGCTACTCATCATTGCTAAGCGAGTACAACCCAAACTGAAGGGGCAACCCAAGCTGAATCAGTTGGGAGAGGAGCTTACTTCGCATTACGTGAACTTCAAGAGTCATCTGACCGAGAGTGATCCGGCCGATTGGGGATCGGCCTCAAACGCGAGCCACGAGATACGGATGACCGCTCTGATGGTCCAATGGCGTATCTGCCAGCATATCCTCGATCGAAAAACAGATATCGACATCTTCACATCGCTTTGATTCCGAAATCTAAACTAGGCAACACGGTAGAGCGCACTTACGCGAAGGCAAGAGCTTAAACAAGACGATTAAAGGGCTCGATTATCGTCTCCTTCGACTCGCATTTCGATCAAGTCATGTAGGCCGATCGTGAATCGGCCCGGGGTGGTCGCGGAGCGAGCCGCCTTGGCGGCCAGTGAGTGCGGCTTGGATCTCGCCGAGAATGGACAGGGCGATTTCCTCGGCCGTTTCAGCGCCAATGTCGAGGCCGACCGGGCTGAAGAGGCGTGCGGCCTGCTCATCGCTGGGCGCAATGCCTTCTTTTTGCAAGTCGGCGAGCAGGCGCTGAGTGCGCTGGTGCGGGCCGAGAACGCCCAAGTAGGCGAGAGGTGCGCCGAGCAAGCCCCGCAACAGCGCTTGATCCTGTAGGTAGTTGTGGCTCATGATGACGGCGCACGAGCGGTTGTCAAACTGGAGCTCCTCGGGCAGATGACCGGGCTGGGCGAGGAGGATCTGCCTAGCCCAAGGGAAGCGCTCGGCGCGGGCGTAGGCCGGCCGGTGATCGGCGACGGTGACGCGCCAGCCGAGTTCGTCAGCCAATCGGGCGAGGGGCACGGCGTCGTAGCCAGCGCCAAAAATGTACAAGGCAACGGGCGGCAGCAGTGGCTCTATGAGCAAGGCGGCCTTGGCGTGCGTCAACTCGTAGTGGCGCGTGTAGCCTAGGGCGACGGGAAACTGAGCGTCGTCGAGAGTAGCGAGGATTTCGCCCGCGGCGTTGAACGCGATCGCGCGCAACTCCAAGTCGGCAATGTCGTCGCGGGCGGTTTCCCGCTCATCGAGGGTCAGATGTTGACCCGGCGCGGCATTCGTTTCGCCCTCGGTAGCAAAGACCGTGACGAGGACGCCGTGCCGATGCTCCAAGGCACAGCCGTACAAGAAGGTGGGATAGTGGAAGGGGCCGTCTTCGGGCAGGCGCTCTAAGAGCACATCTACTGTCCCACTACAACCCAGACCCGTGCCCCAGAGGATGTCGTCTTCGGAGGTGGCGTCGTAGTGGAGAAGGCGCGGCTGGCCATCGGCGAAGACCGCTTGCGCGTTTTCGCGCACATCGCCTTCGAGACAGCCGCCGCTGATGGTGCCCAAGCTCTGGAGATCGGCTTCGATAAGCATGCGGGTGCCCGGACCGCGATAAACCGAGCCGGAAGTCTGGACAACAGTGGCCAAGACATAGGGCTCACCCGCCTCGTCGAGCACTCGGGCGCGGCGGAGAATCGTCTGCAAGTCTTTCACGGCTGCACTCCAAAGCGCCGGTACCAATCAGCCCTCGTCGGCGCGGCCGGCGGGGCTTTTATCGGCACGGGCGGCGCAGGGCGTCGGCGCAGGTATTGCGCGGCCGGCGCACCGCGCAGCAGCAGCAGGTAGCCGACAAGTGCCTTGAGGCTAGCGATATTGTGAGCCGGTGCAAAAAGGTCAATGTACGGCAAAGCGGCCTGCATCCCGCGCGTGGCAGGCTGGTAGGCCGGGCTGCCCAGCAGGGGATTGAGCCAGATGAGACAGCGACTGCGGCGTTGCAACGCACACATACTTTCTTTGAGAATCTCAATGTCGCCGGTGTCCCAGCCGTCGCTGATGATGACCAGCGCGGTCTGGCGATCGACGAGAGCGGCATGTTCGCCGAGGAAAGTTGCCAGCGCGGCCCCAATGCGCGTACCGCCCGACCAGTCCGGCACCTGCGCGGCAATCGCATCGAGGCCCGCGCTCAAGTCGTTGCCCCTCAGCAGGGGCGCGACGTGGTGGAGCGAGGTCGCAAACACAAACGTCTCAATGCGGCGATAGGCGTTTTGGAAGGCGTACATAAACTGGATCAAGAAGCGGCTGTACAGATCCATGGACTTACTGACATCGCACAACAAGACCAGCTTGGGCTTCTGGCGGGTGCGGCGACAATACGACAAGTCCAGTAATTCACCACCTCGGCGCAGGCTGGCGCGGAGAGTGCGCCGCAAGTCGAGGCGGCTCGGCGGCTTGGCGGCCCGATAGCGGCGGCTGAAGCGCGTGGCGAGCGCACGGGCAATAGCTTGCAATAGCCGCCCGATCTCCTCCAGTTCTTCGGCGTTAAAATCCTTAAAGTCGCGCTTTGTCTGGACTTCGATGGGGCTGTACCCGGCAGCCTCGCGCTCCTCTGCGGTCGGCTCGCCCTGTTTGAGCCAATCGCGGACGCTAGTCAAGCCACTTTTGCCGGGTTGGCTCGCCCGGGCCTTTTCAGCGGCAGAAGGCTCGGGCTGGGGCTGGCCCAGTTCACCTGCGCGATCCCATACCGACCAATAGACATCAAAAAGCGCGTCGAAGAGCTGCTGCTCAGCCGGCGTCTTGGCCAAAATCGTCCGCAGGCTCAGCCGGAAGTCCTCCGGGTCCGACAGGTCAATGGCGGCGAGAGCGCGGAGCGCGTCTTGCTCCTCGTCCAAGGCCACGCCGGAACGCTGGGTGCGCAACAGGCGGCAGAAGCCGACCAAATTCGCGCTCAATGCGCCGTGCAGCGCGCTATCGTCGATCTTGTAATTCATCGTTGTGGAGCCAGCTTGGCGCGGACTCCCAATCCCGCCAAGAACTCGGCCAGCGATTGCTTCACTTGCGCCACGTCGCGTTGGTCCTTGAACACAATGCCCAAGGTATCCGCCACGACTTCGAGGTCGAGGTGGTGCTGATGTAGGGCGACGAGCGCCTTGGCCCAGTCGAGGGTTTCGGCGACGCCGGGCACCTTTTCGAGGCGCTGCATGCGAATCTTTTCCATAAAGCGACAGATCTGCTCGGCGAATTGACTGTCGATCCCGTCGACCTTGCCGCGCACGATCTCCACTTCCTTGGCAAATTCCGGGTAGTCAATCCACAGATAGAAGCAGCGGCGGCGCACGGCGTCGGAAAGCTCGCGGGTGCGGTTGCTGGTCAGGATCACGTGCGGCCGCGCCGCCTGGATGGTGCCGATTTCCGGGATGGTAATCTGCCAGTCGGACAGCACTTCGAGCAGCAAGCTCTCAAACTCCTCGTCGGCCCGGTCGAGTTCGTCGATTAGCAGCACCGGCGGGACGGTTTGGGTGATGGCCTGGAGCAAGGGACGCTTGAGCAGGAAGTCCTCGGAGAACAGGTCGGCCTCGCGCTCGGCTAGCGGGCGTTGGCTCCGCTCGTCGAGCTTGATGTGCAAGAGTTGGCGCTGGTAGTTCCACTCGTACAGCGCGGCGTGGGCGTCTAGCCCCTCGTAGCACTGCAAGCGGATCAACTCGGTGTCGAGGGCGCGGGCTACGACCTTGGCGACCTCGGTTTTGCCGACGCCAGCCGGCCCCTCGATGAGTAAGGGGCGCTCCAAGGTCTGAGCGAGGTACACGGACATAACGACTTGGCGATCGGCGACGTATCCGTGCTCGGCGAGCATCTCTTGGATCGCGGCAGTAGCACTCATCAAATCCCTCTCGTTGCGCAGTGCAATGTCCTACTCTCCGCCCGCCACGGCGGCACGGGCGGTGCAAGTTATCTAATATCACGCGCCGACTTCCGTACAGCAAGAACGCGCCGCCTGTTCCCGACATTGCCCACTATTATGGAATCTCTATATTCTCAATTCTCTTTTGACGCCGTCTGTGGATTCCTTTTATGACCCTTGAAACACCCGCCAAAACCGAGTTAGTGCGCGACCTTTTGGGCCGCCCGTTGGCCTCTTTGCGCGTGTCGGTAATCGACCGCTGCGATCTGCGCTGCCAATACTGCATGCCCGCAGAGCACTACACTTGGCTGCCGGGTGAAGACATTCTCAACGTCTCCGAATTCGAGCGCGTGGTTGATGCCTTTTGCCAAGTGGGCGTCCGCAGCGTCCGACTGACCGGCGGCGAGCCGCTGTTGCGCGCCGATCTGCTCGAACTCGTCGCCCGGCTCGCACAGTTACCACTGATCGAGGACCTCGCGCTAACGACTAATGCGAGGCAATTAGCCCATCAGGCCGAACCGCTGCGGGAAGCCGGACTACAGCGGATCACCGTCAGCCTAGACTCGCTACAGCCGGCGCGCTTTGAAGCACTGACGCGGAGAGCCGCGCACGCCAAGGTGTTAGCGGGAATCCGCGCCGCCGCCGCGACGGGCTTTGACGCGATCAAGATCAATTCGGTCGTAGTGCGGGGCTTCAACGACGACGAGCTGGTGGCTCTGCTCGAATTCGGGCGGGAAGTGGGAGCGGAGGTCCGCTTCATCGAATACATGGATGTCGGCGGGGCCACGCATTGGTCGCTCGGAGAGGTGGTGTCGCAGCAGGAGATGCTCGCGAAGCTAGAAGCGCACTACGGCCCTATCGAGCGCGAGGCGGGGCGGGGCTCTGCGCCCGCAGAGCGCTTTCGCCTGCGCGATGGCACGCGCTTTGGCATTGTCGCGTCGGTCACCGAGCCGTTTTGCGGGGCCTGC
The DNA here is from genome assembly GCA_965116045.1 of Candidatus Latescibacterota bacterium. GTDB lineage: Bacteria > Latescibacterota > UBA2968 > UBA8231 > UBA8231. The sequence continues at coordinate 2,703,184 of OZ220478.1, forward strand.
GACCGCAGCCGCCTGACAGCCGACGGCCTGTGGTACTTGTGCCTCTATGCTCAACAGGGTACGGATCTAAAGCCTTTGCTGCGCAACGGAGCAGACCGCGAGCGACTGGTGCGACGCATTCGCGCGGGGTGGGCGGGACGGACGGACCGCAGCGCCGAAGAGCGGCACGACGATCCACACCGCGGCGTGCTCTATCAAGTCGCAGAACTGCAAGCCGATCCGCACCGCGAGATGCACACGCGCGGCGGTTGAGCCACATTTTCCCACTACATGGATTACTTTCGCGCCAAACGCTATTTGGACGCCTTGCCCGACTGGGAGATCGGCCGTCCCGCGCTCGGGCCAATCGAGGAGTACCTGCCGAGGATGCGCGCCCTACTAACTCGCCTCGGCGACCCGCAGACGCACTTCCGCTCCGTCATTGTCGGCGGCACCAACGGCAAGGGGACGGTCGCCAGCTTGCTCGCCGCCATCCTAAAGGCACACGGCCACAAGGCCGGGCTGTACACTTCGCCGCACCTGCACACTCAGCGTGAGCGGATCCGCATTGACGGCGAGATTCTCAGCAAGGAACAATGGGCCGACGCTGTAGCGCATCTCGACGATTGCACCCGCAACTTTGGCCGGGAGGCATTGGGGCCGTTTAGCAAGTTTGAGGCCCTGACCGGCCTTGCGGCCCATCTCTTCGCTCAGCAGGACGTGGAGTTGGGGATTTTTGAGGTCGGGCTTGGCGGGCGATACGACGCGACCAACGCTTGGGACTCGGAGATCGCAGTTCTGACGGCCATCGGCCTAGACCACGTTGACCTGCTGGGCAATACTTTGGCGGAAATCGCCGCGGACAAATTGCAAATCGCCCGGTCGGGTCGCTCGCTTGTAACCACGGCGGCGCAGCCTTCCGAGGTGATGGCTCTAATCCGACAGACCTGCACAAAACGAGCAGTGAAGTTGCAAATCGCCGGAACGGAGTACCTAACGGGCCGTCCGGCGACCTACGCGGAAAACGCACGGCTGGCTCTTGCGGCGGCGCAGGAACTCGTCGAGGGAATAGACGACGAGCTAGCGCATCAAGTCGCAGCGGCCCATCGCTGGCCGGGCCGCTTTGAAGTGGCGCAAGAGAAACCCTTGGTCTTGCTCGACGGGGCGCACAATCCGGCAGCGGCCGAGGCATTGGCTGGGGAGTTACAGCGGCTAGGTGCGGAATGGGTGCTGGTTGTGGGCGCGGGAACCGGGCACGATGCCGCAGGGATTTTGCGCGCCCTAGCACCGGTGGCGCAGCGGGTCTTGCTGACTTCGTCGGACCATCCACGGGCGCTGGCACCAGCAGTGCTAGCCAGCCTAGCAACGGACGGACTCGCCAGCGAGCAGGTGCCAGCCAGCGGCCAAGCGCTCAAGCGCGCTTTGGCATTAGCGGGGCGCAAAGGCCGAGTCTGCGTGGCCGGGTCGCTGCACTTAGTAGCGCGGGCGAGAGAATTTTTCAACCTGCCCGGCGAGCGCGACGGCATCACCGAAGACATGGCGCTGGAGAATCTGGAGTGCGTGGCCGAGGCGGCCCGGCGACAGGGGCTCGTCTGCGAACGGATCTCGGACGACGGCACTCGGCTCAAGCTATCGGGCGGACGGCGGCGGCTCCGCTTCTGGCGCAACAAGCATCCATTCAACGACTACGTCGAAGCCCGGCTCGCCGAAGACAAGGCGTACCAATACGAGGATTTCGCTGCCGCCGGATTGCCAGTCCCCGATACGCTCAAGCTCTTCAATCCGCTGGCCGACGCGCGCTTCGACCGCTACAAGACGCACGCCACGGTCGCCGAGATCGTCGAGGAAGTCGCAGCGCGGTTCGAGTTCCCCCTGTTGGTCAAAAAGTGTCGCAGCTCGCTGGCGCAGGGCGTATTCTTGGAGCACAACGCCGCAGACCTCGGCCAGCGGATCGGCTCCCTCTTTGCCAACAGCGGCTTTCTGGACAATATCGCGCTAGTGCAGCAATACGTGGCCGGGCCGGAGTATCGGGTCGTCGCCAGCCGCGACGAACTGTTGCTGGCCTACCGCAAGGAGGGCGAGGCCGTGGGCACCGCTGGGGATCTCAATCCGCTGCACCAAGCCACCGGGCGCGCCGTGCGCGTGGAGGACGCCGGCCTATTGCGCCAGATGCAGCAACTAACCGCGCAAGTGGCCGGCATATACTCGCTCGGTTTTTACGCCATTGACCTCATCTATGGCGCGGACGGTTTCTTCATTATAGAAATCAACCCCAACCCCATGTGCTACGCTTACAACCGCGACAACGGCCGCCGAGACTTCACTCGGCTATACGAGCGATTGCTCAGCCAATTTGCCCTGTAAACCAGCTAAGGAAATCTCAATGGACATTCAAACCCGCCTCGTCCACGCTGGCGAGGAGCGTATCAACGGTGCCGTGGTGACGCCGATCTTTCAGAGCTCGACTTTTGTTTCGCAAGACGAGCAGAACTACGAAGCCGTCCGCTATCTCCGCCTCAACAACACGCCCAACCACCGCGCATTGCACGCCAAACTGGCCGCTGTCTGCGGCGGCGAGGACGCCTTGGTTGCCGGCTCCGGCATGGCGGCGATCACCACCGCCTTGATGACCGTGCTCAACAGCGGCGATCACCTGCTAATCCAAGACTGCCTCTATGGAGGCACACACAGCTTTGTGACGCAGGATGCGCCGAGCTTGGGGCTGAGCTACGACTTTATCGCCGGCAACGCGCCTGAGACGTGGGCCGCCAAGCTACGCCCCGAGACGCGGGCGATTTACGTGGAGACCATGACCAACCCGCTGCTCGAAGTCGCCGATTTAGAAGCGGTAGTGGAATTTGCCCGCGAGCACGGGCTGGTCTCCCTGATCGACAATACCTTTGCCTCGCCGTGTAACTTCCGCCCGCTGGAAATCGGATTTGACTTAGAGCTGCACAGCGCGACCAAGTATCTCAACGGCCATTCGGACCTCGTCGCCGGGGTGGTCGTCGGCTCGGCTGAGCACGTCAAAGCCATTAGACACAAGTTGAATCACTTGGGCGGCTCGTTGGATGTCCACGCCTGCTTTTTGCTACAACGGGGCTTGAAGACCCTGTCGCTGAGGATGCAGCAGCACGACGAAAATGGGTTGCGGCTAGCGCATTTTTTGGCCGAGCAGGCGCAGGTGACGCAGGTGAATTACCCAGGGTTGGCAAGCCATCCGCAATACGAGCGGGCGCAGCGGCTGTTTGCCGGGGCGGGTGGCGTGTTGAGCTTTGAGTTATGCGGAGGTGTGGAGGCTGCCGAGCGCTTGCTGTCCAAGCTGGTGCTGCCGGCGTCAGCCCCCAGTCTCGGCGGGGTCGAAACCCTCATTACTCGGCCAGTCACCACGTCGCACAGCGGCTTGAACCGAGCGGAGCGGACGGCTATGGGCATAGCCGACGGCTTGGTGCGCGTGGCCTGCGGCATTGAGGCGCCCGCGGATTTGTGCGCGGACTTTGCACAGGCGCTGGCTGAATAGTTCCATTCTGTTATTTGATTCGGCAGAAACAGGTTCGATGAGTCCTTACAACACATCGTTGGCAGACCAGTTGCGGCCCGTGCAGCAACAAATGCACGAACAGTACTCATCTGTGTTGCCGGTCAGCCAAGTCTCTATCAAAATCAACCCAAGGGCTGGCAACGACTCCTTTACAGCGGCTCAGAAGCAGGTCTTACAATGGATTGATAAGCGCGTTGGGCAACGGCTGCCGGCCGAGGCTTGGAGCGGGCAATCCTTTGAGACCGAGAAAATTGGGGCCCAGTACGCGGCGGCCGTGTCGTTGGCCGATCTGGCGATATGGGTGGCGCGGCTCGATGATGCCGACAAGTCCGTTCCACAACTCACGTGGGTCACAGAGGTCGGGCTAAAGCAGCTATCCGACCGATCCATCACGGTCAGTGCCCGCCTCGTCTGTACTAGGCGCGGGCTGGATAACTACCTCATTGATCGGTCCACGCCCGATTTCATCCGACAAATTGCCGCGATTGGTGCCGCTTCGCTAGACGGTCATTTGCTGCGTCCAGCACCATGGCTGATTTCCTGCGACCAAGTTAGGGCACTGTGCGACTTAATTCGAGCTCCTAAGCGCCGGGCTGCTGTCATTGTCGCGTCGCTCCCGCCCAACTCTACCGATGCAAAGGACGCAGCGTTCCCGATTGACGATTTATGCCATAGGACCTTTGGCACCGCTCACGTAGCGGTCATCACCGGGCCGGCCACTTTTCGCTTGACCCACGAGCTTGGGCGAGAGTTTTCTGTATTCAATGGAGCCGTCAGAAACTATCGCCCGAGTTTTAGTCCCGAGGATGAACCGTATCAACACCCCTTGGCAACGGCCCACCGCATTCAGAATTGGGACGGAGGCCCTGCGGCGTACGCGGTATTTTTGGCTGACCGCATATTAGAATACACGGTCGAGCGTCCAGATTCCGAGAGCGATCTCCCGTCCTTTACCAAAGCTCGGCGGCTGGCAGCCGAGCGTCGCCGAGAGCAAGCCAAGGCAAGGAATGCGACCATCGCAGAAAGGCTCGAACTGGCCGAGGCCCAAATCGTCGAGCTCCAAGCCGAGCGCGAAGAGATGGAAGAGACTTTTGAAGGCGTCCTGAAGTCCGTAGAGCAAGAGCGCGATATAGCCCAAGCTCAGGCCAAAACGGCGACTCAGCGGGCACGGAATTTGCGCGCCCGCGTAGAAATGCTCGAAAGGGCATCAGCCGGCGGGTCAACTCCAAAAGAGCCGGAGATTCCCAATGGCCTGAACGATTTTGATGAGTGGTGCGACAAAAATCTTGCGGGGGTTGTCGAAGTGCTTCCACGCGCTAAACGCGCCGCTAAAAAAAGCAAGTACGAAAGCCCTGCTTTCCTGTACCAAGCTCTGCTTTTGCTCCGAGACTACTACGTTCCCATGCGGCGTGGCGCGGCCCAAGTGGATGCTTTCAAACAGGCTTGTTTGGATTTGAATATTGAGGAGACCCAAACTTTTGCTGGAGATGGGTATGGAGAATACGGCGACATGTATGTCGTGCGCTACGCTGGTCGGCAGCATCTGCTCGACCGGCACTTGAAGAAGGGGAACACGCACGATGTGCGCCGCTGTTTTCGGCTGTACTTCTTTTGGGACGACGACTCCGAGCAGGCCGTTGTCGGCTGGCTACCGTCGCACTTGGAGACGCGCAAAAGCTAGTCAGCAGTACAAATCGCTCAAGATGTATGGCCCATGCTTATTCTTCCCCATACAGCGAGCGAATATCAACGGTTTGTAGCTTTATTAGACGACGGAATTTCCTACTTTAAGATTTTTTAACGTCTTTCTCTTTTATCTGCTATCCCTCGTAGAAAAATTTTCGCGTAACCCTGCCGGCAGCCTCGAACACTACTACCGCGACCTGCGCCAAAGCGAGTGCCTGATGCAACAAGGCGTTGACGACGCCTTAGCTCTTGGCGTCCGCCTCACCGAGCGCGAAGACGACGGTAGCACGGGCTTCGACCTACTCTAGCGTGAACGCCAAGAACATTTTCTTTTTCAAAAGTATCCTGCCGACAAGAAGGCTGCTCGTAAGAAGGTTACTCCTAAGAAGACCATGCTAGGAAGACCCCCTGCGAACCGATCTCAACGCTACGATTGGGCCATTTGTTCGGTGTACGGAGGCCAGCCGATGACGGTGTACTCGCCGCCGCCAGTGGACGGATCAAAGCCCTAGCGATTAAGGGCGCACCAGCCGACCAAGATCAGGGCGAGGGTAGATAGATCGCACAAGGAAAACCCCGTTGGGAATGCGAGACAAAAGGGGCAAGTGTGAGAAAATGAGGGCTTGTAAATGTGGGCAGGATGGAAATACTATCAATAATAAAAGTTATCGGTAGTTTATGGATTCTCGGTGTGCTGAGGACCTCAGAGGATACAGTGCAAAACCTTCCTTAGCTACTACTTCCTTAGCTACTAAAGTGTTGGAAACAACTTATCGGCGATCCACAGGACTGTCAAGGCATTTTTTACTACCGATAACTTTTATTATTGATAGTCAGGTAGGACCCCCTGCATACCGTGCTTAAATGTAATAACGGCCCGGCCCCCTAGAGGGATACGGGGGCAGCACCAGTATGTTCCCTAAGTCTATCTTTTCTAGGAGGCGAGTGCTATGGAAATACGGAATATGACGACAGAACAAGGTGGCTCAACGGTATTGGAAGTGCTACGCGAGGTAGCTGCGCGGGGGGACTTGGACAGATTGTCCGACGATTCAAGAGCACACGGCGATCACTTTGGGAGAACTACCCTTCTTTTTCTCCCTTTTTTCGGGCCTTAAGGTCCTTTTTCCTATCACCAGACAGGAAACGGCATCACGGAGGGAGGCTGTTTTTTGTCGCAAACAAAGGAGTTTTTTCTTATGAGGCACGCATTCATTGGTGTTTTCGTGTTGGTTGGCTTGGCCGGGCTGCTGGGCGTAGGCCCTGCGGCGGGTCAGAACTCAGATTCAGATTCAGATTCAGATCAGAACGGCATACATAATGATGCGCCGGATTCGGCCTTGGTCGCCGAGGATTTTGCGGAGATCCGGGACGATCGGTTTGAGTTTCCGAGGAGTGCGGAGATTGATACGATCGTCTCAGATATGGCGGCGTTGGCCGAGTTCTACACCACCACCGGCGGCGACGGTTGGGCTATTGACACCAACTGGCTTTCTAATGAGCCGCTCGGCAATTGGTATGGGGTCGCAACCAACGCCAAGGGGCGCGTTACGGGTCTGAGCCTGCCGGACAATAATGTGAGCGGCGCGATTGACCACAACGGGTTGACCGAGGAAATAGCGGCGCAATTAGGGCAACTGACCGGACTGCAACAGCTGGACCTCGCACGCGATGCGGAGCTGGACGCCGAGGGAACGGCATTGGGGCGCCTGACCGCACTGGAATCGTTGGACCTCAGCGGCAACCGGTTGAAGGGGTCGATTCCGCCGGAGTTAGGGAACCTGCCTAACCTGCGATCGTTGGACCTCAGAGACAACGGATTTACCGGTTCGCTTCCTGCGGAGTTAGGTAACTTAGCCAACCTGCAAGTGCTGGAACTCGAAGGTAACGATCTGACGATCTCGACGCCGGCGGCATTGGGTAACCTGACGAACCTGCAAGCGCTGGATCTCCGCGGCACCCAGCTAACGGGTTCGCTTCCTTCGGAGTTGAGAGAACTGACCAACCTGAAACAACTGGACCTAGGCGACAACGGGTTGACAGGGGCGATTCCGGCTTGGTTGGGTAATCTGACCAACTTGGAACAACTGAGCCTTGACGACAACGGATTTACCGGTTCTCTTCCTGCGGAGTTGGGGGACCTGACGAATTTACAAAGGCTGGATCTTGAAAACAATGAGTTTACCGGTTCGCTTCCTGCGGATTTAGGTGATCTGACGAACCTGCAAGAACTGGATCTTTCAAGCAATGATTTTAGTGGTTCGCTTCCTGCGGACTTAGGCGACCTGACGAACTTGCAAGTGCTGTATCTTTCAAGCAATGATTTGAGTGGTTCGATTCCTGCGGATTTAGGCGACCTGACGAACCTGCAAGTGCTGGATCTTGCAGACAACGGATTTAGTGGTTCGATTCCTGCGGATTTAGGCGACCTGACCAACTTGCAAGTGCTGAATCTTGCAGTCAATGATTTTAGTGGTTCGCTTCCTTCGGAATTAGGTGATCTGACCAACTTGCAAGAGCTGGATCTTAACGACAACGGATTTAGTGGTTCGATTCCTGCGGAGTTAGGTCAGCTAACCAATCTGAAACAACTATACCTTGACGACAACGCTTTGTCGGGGGCGCTTCCTTCGGAGTTAGGTGATCTGACCAACCTGGAAGAGCTAAGCCTCGGAGGCGGAAACAACGATTTTTCGGGTTCGATTCCTTCTCAGTTGGGTAACCTGACCAACCTGAAACAATTGGACTTAAAAGGCAACGGACTAAGAGGCGACGGCAGCGTGGGTTTGACGGGTTCGATTCCTTCTCAGTTGGGTAACCTGACCAACCTGCAAGAGCTAAACCTCTGGGACAACGCTTTGTCGGGTTCGATTCCTTCTCAGTTGGGTAACCTGACCAACCTGCAAGAGCTAAACCTCGGCTTCAACTCGGGTTTTTCGGGTTCGATTCCTTCTCAGTTGGGTAACCTGACTAACCTGCAAGAGCTAAACCTCAGCTGGAACTTTTTGTCGGGTTCGATTCCTTCTCAGTTGGGTAACCTGACTAACCTGCAATCGTTGGACCTCAGCAACAACCAATTGTCGGGGGAGATTCCTGCGGAGCTGGGAAGACTGACCAACCTGCAAGAGCTAAACCTCAGCTGGAACAGGTTTGAGTGCATCCCTGCCGCGTTGCGAGCGGTCCCGAATCTAGTCTCGGGCAACCGAGTAACTATAAACAGGAACGACACATCCTTGATACCACTCCCCTTTTGCTCAAGCGGCAAGATGAGGGCGAGTGTGCCGCTGGCCTTCGCCTTGCACCCAAACGTCCCCAATCCATTCAATCCAAATACGACCATTCAGTACGAATTGGCCGAACCCGCCGCCGTGACGATTCGGGTGTATGATGGGTTGGGGCAGGTGGTGCGGACGTTGGTGGCCTCTGAAAGCCAACCGGCCGGGCACTATGCGATTGAGTGGGACGGAAGGGATCAGCGCGGAATGCTGGTTGCCAGTGGACAGTATTTTTGTCATCTTTCGGCTGCTGGGAAGTTTCAGACGGTGCGGAAGCTGATGCTACTCAAGTAAGTCGTTGCGGCTTGGGACGGTTCCGCTGCGAGCCGTCCCAAGCCCACTATCACACCTCCTGCCTTCACAGCACGTTGCATTCAAAAGTACCAAAACCCCCCAACGAGAACCTAGCGTGCCCGCCAAAGAGAAACCGATCCCGCCTCCGGCGGCGGCAAAAGCAACTGAAGAACAAGCCGTTGTGAGCAATACGCGTCCATTTCCCACGGGGTGGGTATTGCTCTTTTTAGGCGGCTTGTCTGTCTGTATTCAGTACGTCACGGTAGAAAAATTTTCGGTGTTTCCGTTAGGGGGCAGCCACGTCACTTGGGAGAACTTCATCCGCTCGGTCGAGGCGCAGATCACCTTCAGTGCGCTCGATGGCCTGCTCGTCGCCTTGTTTCTCGTTGGCTCGGCGTTCGTTTTGTACCAAGAGATGCGTTTTCGGGTGCTCAGCGATTTTTTGCAGGACTGTTTTGCCAGCCAGCGCAAGACCTTGGGTTTGCTCATAGGCTGTTTGCTCGTCGGCGTCCGCTTTTACTTGGCCCGCGGCGAGGTGAGTTGGCGATGCTGGAGGGTTTAGCAACAGGGACTACCTTCCAAGGGCTTAATAAAACGGCCCTCAGCAACCTTGAAATACCTCTTATTCCTATCCTATTGACCGTCAACACTGGATCGTCCTTCATTTGCAAGCTGAAACGCCGAGGTTCAGGCTGGGGCTCGGCGAGCCATTCAAAAGAACTTGACAAATCGTCTTCTGGAATTTTTCTTAGACTGATTCACAGCCGAGCGTTTTGGGGACAGGACCCCGCCGCTTGCGGCAGTTTTAGGCGGATTAACAGGACAGTCAGGACAATGGACACAGCGTCAATATCAACGAGAATGCCATCACTGGGAAGGGTGCTTGATGCAATGGCTGTGCCTTGTTCTACGCTTGAAATAACGCCGAATCTTAATTGTCATAAGTCGTTAAAAAACAATCACTTACCCCCCCCCCCCCCCCGATTTTTTTGGATATTAAGCACTAGATTCGTTCTCTCAGTAAAAGCGGGAAGGGGTATTGGTCTGCTCTGCCGCGCCGGCTAAGACGCCGGCGGCGCAGTCTAAATACGAAAACCATCCCCCGGTATTCCTCACGGCGGCCGGCGGTGCTTAGTAATAATTTTCATCTATCTTTCTTTTTTTTCCTAAAGGAGGTTGAGTCATGATATACGCGAAGTTGTTTATGCAGATGCAGCGTTTGTCTTATGTGCTTTGGTTGCTGGCGACCAGTCTGGTGGTGGGATGGGCCGGGGAGGCCACGGCCCAAGGTTTCACCGTCTACTTTGAACCGACTTACGTGCGCGAGGACGGTGGTGCACAAGATATTACAGTAGTAATAGAAAAGACAACTGGGGTGGCGGAAAAAGATATTCAGGTACAGACGAATTTCGATGACACCAGGCCCTTATCAGACTATCTCAATGACCTATTCACCATATCCACGCCTAGTATCTTGCTGAAGAAGGGCGAGAAAAAGGCGACCGGGACTATAACCATAACCCCGATAGACAATGACCGAATCGGAGCTACCCCAGCCACAGGGGGGATTGATATTGATGAAAAAATCTTCGATGAAAAGGATAGGAGGCAGCTCCCTGAACTTACTTCTGCAGATAATATTAACTCCAATAATAATGATAGGCACGTACTCAATGGCCCTAATATCCCTATCGTCTTAATTTTTGACAAAGGTAAAGGGTACATCTCGATCAAGGAGACTGGCCAATATACGAGAGGTCTCCAACCTGTTATTAAGTATCTAACCAAATTCTCTGCCTCTACCTCTACCTTTAGCGGCACTGTTCATTTTCCCTTTGTGGAGCTAATTGACGACGAGCAGTTGCCCACAAAGATACAACTTTCTTTCAATCCGTACAAGCTCAGCAAGCAGGCAGATGCGACTTCTATTGAAGTGACTGCTACCTTGATGGGCGGATCATTAAAGGACGCGAACCTTACTACCCGCTTGGTTGCTAGCAGCAACAATCAGGATAGCAGCAAGAATTTGACGCGCGATGAGCATTACACTATCAGTGGTTTAGGCGAGCTAACCATTCCGCGGGGGCAGATTTCTGCGACGACGACGATCACCCTCGATCCGAATGGAACCAAGGCTGGCGTTCTCCAAATAAACCCTAGTAGCGATACTGATACGCTGACGGCGGTGATCGACAAACGGACCCATATGGGTAAGGACGTAAGGATTGACGCTAACGGCGATGGTACATTCGATCCCAATGACTTTACCGTACCCAGCGGCACCACCGTCAAAGAAACATTAGACGGTTCAGATAGTCAAAGTGAGACCGCCTTCGGAGTGGACATCAACAGCGATGGGAAAACAGATGGCACTATCGCGGCGGGCACCCGCTTGATAGAAAGAACCTTGGGGATCGACTTTTACGCCGATGGTGATTATTTAGATGTCTATGAGGTGCCAGCGGGGGGCTTACTGGAAGCAGGTCTCAAAATAGCCAAAGCCGGTACTCCTACCGTCTTAGACAGTGCTGTAGGCCGTATTGACTTTAACGGCGATGGTAAATTCGATAGTACTTACACATCTGGGGCCTTAAAGTATGTAACCTCTTTTGCCTATCCTGTTAAGGTCTCCGGTCGACCCATCACGATAGAAGACGTTGCGATTGCTAGGGTGAAGTCGTTTACGCTTGCTCCGGCGACGATCCGCGAGAACGCCGGGGCAACGGACATCACGATGACCGTTGAGTTGGAGACCGCCTTAACAGATGCCCAGCGGGTGGACTTCGAGATTACTCCGGGGGAGGGGACGCGCGATGAGCACTACACGGTGCAAGTGACCGAGGGGCTGACCATTCCAGCCGGCGACACCAAGGGCACGGCGACGCTGCGCGTCACCCCGGTTGATAATAGCGATAAGAATGCGGCGCGGACGTTTACGGTGAAAGCGAAGATCGGTGACGAAACCACTCAGATGAAAGACGAGGAGTTCACGATCACCGACGATGAGACGCTGAGCGAGAATATCACCCTAAAGGTCAGTCCGAGTGAGATCCAAGAAGACGCAGGCGCGACGACGGTAACGGTAACGGGTACGTTAAACGGCAAGGTGTTGGACGCGGATGCGACGATCACTTTGAGCGTGGATGAGACCCCGGATAAGTCGGCGGTGCGCGATTTGGACTACACGGCGGCTCTTCGTTCTCTGACGATCCCGCAAGGCGAGGTCGCCGGCTCGACGACGATCACGGTTACGCCGGTCGACGACGGGACGGGCGACAACGATGAGACGATCACACTGAAGTCGTTGACGGACAACCTCAAAAACCAAGACGGGGATAAGATCACGGTCGGTTCGGTGGCGATCAAGCTGAAAGATCCCGCCACGACGACGACGACGACCACCACCACCACCACCGCACCGGCGACGTCCACGGGGCCGACCTTCGGCGCGGATGCGTTAGCCTTTGAGGCGACAGTGGGCCGGGCATTTAGCGCGACGTTGCCCGTCGCGACGGGCGGTCAAGGGACCCTGAGTTACAAGGTCTCGTCCGACCTGCCGGCGGGACTGTCGTTTGACTCGGCAACGCGGACGATTTCGGGCACACCGACAATGGCGGGGCTGTCCTCGGTCGTCTATATGGCGTTCGATGACGACGAAAGTGGCGGGATAAAGACCTTCACCATCACGGTCAGTGAACCGCCGCCGGTCACGGTTGGGGTCACGAGTGTAATGGCTTCGCAGTCGGCCGTGCGCGAAAACGGCGAGACGGCTGAAATCCGGGTTACGGCGACCTTGTCGGAGGCAGCACCAGCAGCCGAGGCAGTCCGCTTCACGATTGTCCCGCCGGCCAGCGGCGCGATGGCCACCCGCGACGTCGATTACACGGCGGCGTTGGTGGGTACGATCACCATTGCGGCCGGCGACCGGACAGGTTCGACGACCCTTCTCCTGTCGCCGATCGACAACGACGAGGCCGATGGGCATAGGTACTTGGGGGTGCGGGCGGCGGCTTCAGGCGGCTGGAGTCAGGCCGACCTGCGCATTTCCGACGACGAGACGGCGAGCACGGCGGTTGTGGTGTCGGTGATGCCCAGCCAACTGAGCGAGTCGGCGGCCTCGACGGAAGTGATGGTCATGGTTGCGTTGGACGGCAAGCCGCTGGCTGACGATGCGACGGCGATGGTCTTGATTGATGAGGATTCGCCAGCCACCCGCGACACCGACTACTTGGTGCTGTTCAATCCGAGAGTTACTATTGCGGCCGGTTCGATTGCCGGTTCGACGAGCCTTTTGATCGATCCGGTGGCCGACGATATGGCCGAAGGCGACGAGGCGATTCGCATCAAAGCGACGCTACCGGGCTTGGCCGAGGGGTCGGCGACGCTGATGCTGACGGAGACCGACGGCGAGATGATGGACGGCGAGGAGGAGATGATGATCCCCTTGGCGTTCGTCGCCGGGGCTTCGATAGCCGCGCAGTCTTATACGGCGGGCACGGCGATTCATGCGTTGGAACTGCCGGCGGCGGTGGGCGGCGAAGGAGCCATCACGTACAGCGTGTCGGATTTGCCGGCGGGGCTGTCGTTTGACGCGGCCACGCGGATGATTTCGGGTACGCCGGAAGCCGAGGGCAGCATGGACGTCACGTACACGGCGATGGCTGGCGATGAGAGTGCGTCGCTGATGTTCACGATCACGGTCAACCCAATGTTGGACTTTGGCGACCTGAGCGCGTTGTTCGGCGGCGGAGCCGGCAAGCGGGTGCCTTTGCAGGCGGGCCTGAATGAGGCGGCGCGGCTGTATCTGGAGGCGTCGACAGCCTTGCCGAGCGTGGGCGAGGAGTTCGTCCTCGATGTGCGCTTGGCCGACTTCGTGGCGGTCAGGGGCTACGGCTTGCAGATCGCGTATGACGCTGACAAACTGGCGTTTGTGCGGGCGTTGACCGAGCAGGACCGCGCGTGGGCTGCGCCGCAGGTGCTAGCCGAAGCCGGTGTGTTGACCGTCGCCGCCCACGGAGAAACGGTCGCCGACGGCGAACTGGGGCTGCGCTTGGTGTTCCGTCCGACGACCGAGATTGCAAGCACGACGCTCGAAATTACCGACAACCAAACGTATGATCGTGCGTTAGGCTTCAACCGACTGGCCTTGCCAGCGCCAGTGGCCTTGCAGACGCGGCCGGCGGTGTTCTCGCTGGCCGACAACTATCCCAACCCGTTCAACCCGACGACGACGCTTCAGTATGCCTTGCCGCAGGCCGCAGACGTGGCGTTGACCGTGTATAACGTGCTGGGACAGCCGGTGCGGACGCTGGTGGCCGAGCGGCAGAATGCGGGTCGTTACGTTGTGGAGTGGGACGCGACCAACGATCAGGGTCATCGCTTGTCGGCGGGGATGTATTTCTACCGCTTGCAGGCGGGCGGTGACTTCCGCGAAGTCAAGAAGATGCTGCTGCTCAAGTAGCACCTACGGCACCGCGAGTTACAGAAATGGGACCCCAGTTTTCTGGGGTCCCATTTCTGTTGTCAGTCGGGAGTAGCCAGAGTAAAGAAATCGGTATCACGGGTAGTGGTACGTTTTGAAACTCCTGCATTAGTTCTCGTCGAGACCCGTGTATAGATTGGCTCGTTGAACAGATCGCCGAGGCCCAGCTTGAACCTCGACGACCCAAGACCTACCGTAACACCTGAAATCGAAAAACGTACCACGGTCGTCTATGAACGTCCAACAATCACAATATCCCGTAGCGATCAAAAACCTCTCGCGGCGACTGCCCCACAGCCAATTCATCGCGCACGACGTTTTCCCCGGCGAGTTTTTCCATAGCCTTCTCGTGGACTTCGCCTTTGATCGCCGCCGGAATCACCGCCACGCCATCGTAGTCCGCTAGAATAAAATCCCCGGGTTGAACCTGCACGCCGCCACAGGTGATGGGCTGGTCGATCGTTTTGGCGAGGATGCGGCCCGCCGAATCGAGCGGCGAGTAGCCTTTGCAGAAGCAGTGGTAGCCCATGGCGTTCATCTGGCGCACATCGCGCACCAAGCCGTCGGTGAGCACGGATTGGACGCCGCGAGCTTGGGCCGCCGTCGAGAGGAGTTCGCCCCACAAGCCGGAGCGCTCTTCGCCATTAGTCGCGATGACGAAAACGTCGCCAGGGCTAGCTCGATCGTACGCGGCAAAAATTTGGCCGTAGGGATCGGGATGAGGGCTGGTATCGGCGTACGCGTCGATAGTAACGGCCGGGCCGGCGATGAAGGCGTCGGGGCGACTGGGCCGGATGTCGGGAGTCATGGCCTGATCGCGGAAGCCGAGTTGGTCCATGATGTCGGTAACTAAAGCTGAGTAGATAGGTTTCCATTCGTCGTACATTTTTAATCTCCTAATTCTCTTAACTGCAACCAGCACTATTGTCGTATCAGCGATACGACAATCTCAGGGTCGGGGAAACGATCGGTAAAACGGATCGCCTACTTGTCCGCTTCTGGCCTCTCTTGTAGCCGCATAACCGCCTCGCGAGGCGCGACGATCGGGATACCTTCAACATGGCCAAGATCCAGTAGATGGGTTTTGTCTCCAGAAACGATCAGGTCTGCTCCACCGGCGATACCCGTAGCCAAGATTGGATTATCTTTTGGGTCCGGCGACAGATATACGGTCGGCAGCTTGGTGACAACCACCCCGACTGATTCCAGATTGTCGAGTAGGTCGGCGGCCTCCGTAGGAAGAATGTATCGCTTTAGATGATCTCGGCCCAAGACTTCCCGCAACTCCTCAATCTGGTAAGTCGAAGTGATCAGCGTGAAATTCTTGCGTTTGACGATAGCCAACAAACGGGCGGGCGATCCATCTCCCGAGATCAACGCGCTCACGAGGACGTTGGTGTCAAGAACGATCCGCACGAACTTGGGCTACGGCTTCGTCAGCGAGAGCTTGGGCTTCCTCGGCCGAAAGGTGCTTGTTGCGTTCCCAGATGGAGTCAACAGTCTCCCAAAAGATCGCTTGGCGGACCGCACGGGCGACGAAACGCGATAGGTCGCCTCTTCCCCCGCCCGTTCGGGCCAAGTAGCTCCGAACAGTGCGGTCTGTATCCTCCGAAACGACGATATTCCAACGGGTCATCAATAGCCTCTCTTCAAGTTTCGCAATGAGGAACAGAAAATTTCCTAAAATTAAAGAACCTATTCTGGATCGCTAACAGACAAAAGGTAGTTGCCGCCACAGTATAGAGACAATCAGCTATCAACCTCGGCAGTGCGAATATAGCGCGACGAGAAACTCCTAATTCTCTTTCTTGCGTCCCCCATTAAAAGCATCTGGCTTCTCGGTGCCCGAAGGCCAATACCCACTCGGATTCTCGCGCCACGGCGTCCCGCACACTATTGCATAATGCCCTCGACGCCACCTTCTTCCCAAGCGTCAAAGCACTGTTGGTAGCCTTCGAGCCAGTGTTCGAGCGGCTGGTCGCTGTGGGTGGGGCCTCCTTAGCGGTCTGGCCACTTGTAAGCGGTCTTGCTGTTTTGCCAGAAGTACTGCTCGGTCGCGCCCTTTTCGCCAAAGTACGCTTTGACGATGGAGATGGCGGCCTTGAAACTCCCCGCTCGGTCGCTGACAGGCCAGTTGCTACCGTAGATCACGCGGTCTGCGCCAAAGGCGTCCCACATGGCGTCGAGGATCGGACGGTAAAAGTCCAGTTCTTCCGGCACCGGCTCCACCCTGCTTTGCTCCATGATCGCCGAGACCTTCATAAAGACCTGCGGCTGCTCGGCCGCTTGGGCTATGGCGTCGAGCCACGCCGGATTGGGATCGCCACCGTCGGCCCCGACTCCGCCGCAGTGATTGATGACGATGCGCAATTCCGGCAGCCGCCGGGCCAGTTCTACCACTTGGCCCAAATCCGCCGGCCCCACCAGCGCGTCGAGCTCCAAGTCCCTCGCGACGAGGTGCTCCATGTCGGCGAGAAAAGACCCGGCCTCCAAGTCGGCAAAGTACCCGCTGCCGCAGCGAATACCGCGGAAGAGCGCGTTTTTCGCCAAGCGGTCCATGTCGCTTTTGAAGTCCTCCCGGTTGGGATCGACGTGGCCCACCAGTCCGACGATCCAAGGGTCATCAGCGGCCAAATTTAGAATCCACGGATTGTCCGCCAGCCACGTACTGGCCTCCACCACCACCGTCCCGGTCACTCCTTCGGGCGCGGCGAGAGCGCGGTGGTGTTCGGGCAGCACCGTGCGATAGAGCAGTTCGTTGTCAGCCGGCGGCCAAGGCACCCCTTCGGGCCGCGTGGGATCGTAGAAGTGGGTATGGGTGTCGATAATCACGATATGCTCCTTTCCTCCATAGTAGTTTCAATCAGCGTCGCAAACGCCTCTATGTCCTCTGTCTCGGTGTCGAATGATGTCATCCAGCGTACCTCGCCCTGCATGGCATTCCAAGGGTAAAAGAAAAACTCCTGCTGCAAAATGGGAATCACTTCCGCCGGCAACCGCGCGAAGACGGCGTTGGCCTGCACAGGGTAGATTATCTCCACTCCGCGAATGGGTCGGACGCGCTCGGCCAGCACCTGCGCCATGGCGTTGGCGTGCCGGGCGCTGCGCCGCCACAGGTCGTCGGTCAGCAGGGCCGTGAACTGCGCGGCGACAAAGCGCATCTTAGAGGCCAGTTGCATCCCCTGCTTGCGCGCCCGGCGATAGTCTTCGGCCAGCTCGGGCTTAAAAAAGACCACCGCTTCGCCCAGCATCAGGCCGTTCTTAGTGCCGCCAAACGACAGCACATCAACCCCGCAATCCCCCGTAAGCTCCCGTAGTTCCAAATCCAAGCCCACCGCTGCGTTGGCAATCCGTGCTCCATCAACGTGCAAATACATCCCGTGCTCGTGAGCGCAGTCGGCGATAGCGCGGATCTCACTCGGTGCATAAACAGTGCCCAGTTCCGTAGCCTGAGTAATCGACACCACGCGGGGGGCGCACTTGATGCTCGTCGCCGCGACCGGCAACGTGGGCGGCGACGCCCTCGGGGGTAATTTTGCCGTCGGACGTGGGCGCGATCAGGAGCTTTACACCGGCCACTTGTTCGGGGGCACCGCATTCGTCGATGTGGAGATGAGCGGTGTCCGAACAGATCACCGCGTCGTAAAATCGCGTGAGCGCGGCTAGGGCTGTCACATTGGCTCCAGTGCCATTGAACGCAAAGAAAACCTCCACCTCCGCCCCCAACACCTCGCGAAAACGCGCCACAGCTTCAGTCGTGTGGGGATCGTCCCCATAGGAATGCACATGCCCGACATTGACTCGCTGTAAGGCCGCCATGACCTCGGGGTGGACTCCGGCGTGATTGTCGCTGCCAAAGCCGCGAATGCGCTCGCCCATTGTTCTAGTGCCTTTCTCTGTTGTGTGTCGCTATTTCGCCGATTTCAATTGTCGCCGCGTCGATCGTTGGGCAATCACGAGGGTTGCCCCTGCGCTTCCATCCAATGCAAGTTCCGTCCGATGAGACGATTTCTAATCACGTCACGCACAGCCTGAGCCGCAGCTTTCTGTTCAACTCTTTCACGAACGCGTCTTTATTTGGCACAGAGGTTTTGTTCCGCATGGCCTGATACACCTCTTCAACAGTGATCGATATGAAGCGAGTAGGTGTCAACGTCAAGCGGTCGCCGTTTGTAACCATATCGTACAACGCGAATACGGAAGCGTGTTTCGGGGAAAATCCATCCTTCTTGAGGCCGTAGCGGGCGACCAAATTCGCATAGATGTACTCCTGTATAACCCAGTAGCACTTCGAGTTCCAAGCCTCGTACACAATGCCTTTATTCATCAGTTGAGTGATGGCGCGCTTTATCGAATCGTAGGTATTCATCCCAAATTTGTAGGATTGGCTCTGTAAATCGCGCCCTTCGTAGAAATCGCATATTCCACGAACTAACTTTCCGGTTCTTGTCGTAGAGTCGGACTGAAATTCGACGGCGATAAATTCGTCCACCGTAGATTGCATCGGTTTATGTTTGACTATGACATAATCAATGTTGCCCACATTCGGCAGACGGACTTCAGGAAAAACAACGATGTTGTCCGTATTGCCAAAATGGTGTACTGCAATGTTTTCCAAAACCCGGGCCACTCCGGCGAGCGAGCCGCGTTCCTCAAGGCGATGCGGACAGATTGTGTGGATCTCACTGTCGTACTCTACGGAACAGACGCCGAAGGGAAAATCAATCAGCCGACTTTTCTTGCTGCACGGCTCCTCGCGGAATGGACACCAATACTCCCGGCGAGCGTTTTGCGCTGCATCGGATTGATTCCCTATTGGGTAGCCAAAAATTTCCGCCGGACGTCTAGCTGTATTCTCATTCATCAGTTCAACCCCGGATGAGACTCTTCCAAGCGGCGCGAACTTCAGTCGGCGAGAATGCACTTTCCAACAACCAGCCCAGCGTTTCGTTGCATTGCCGACAAAACGTTTCGCTGTCGTTTGTGTCAATAGTATCTAAAGACATCCACGGAGCGGGCGGGCCGGTGCCGTCGAGAGCGAAAACCAAAACGCTGTCGTGCCGGATTGAGTTCAAGTTGCGGATGTGTACTGAGATGGGATGTTCGGAATACACTACGTAAGCGTTCATCAGCCTAAACCCGGCACTTTTAAGAGCCAACGTGAGTTCGGCCCACGCGCCGGGATCCCAGTGGTGAAAGGTAAATACCATTCGCCCGGTCTGTTTCTTTAGTACGCGCCCACACTCGGCGAAAATTCCCTCGAGTACCTTCATAAAATTGCTGGCACTAGCGGTCGCTTTTGTTGCGACAGCACTGCTGGATTCGTCGTAGCTCCACTCGGCCTCGTCGGGAAGCAGGCGCGTCAGCCACACCCGAAAAAAAGCCGCCAGATTGCTGTATTGCACACTGTCGTAATAGGGCGGATCGGTCACGATTACATCTACGGAATAGTCGTCGAGGGGCAAGCTCTGCGAATCGCCCTGAACGAGCCAAAATCGGCTCCGATCGCGCGCGAGATCGGCCTGATTGAAAACCTCGACGCCGTCATCTGCCTCTCCCGGTATCTTGATTAACTGCCTTTTGCCGTCTTCCCCGATTTTCCGCTCAATGGGCAATACCGACCACTTGCGCCCCCGCTCAATCCGATCGCGAAAGAGCAGTTGCAAATTGCCGGACGACTTGCGAGGATTGACCGGATTGTTCTCCAGCGCCGTGTATTGCAAGGAATAGGCGTGCAGAGCAAAAACGTGCCGAATCGCACCCGGACGGCGTTTGTACCAACCCTTGTACCCGCAGAGCATTGCATTGAACTCTAAAGACGTGGACACAAGCATCCCGAGGGTGAGTTTGTCTATGCCCTTGTAGTCGCGCAGTTGCCGAATTGCTTGATGCAAATACAGTAGCTGACGGGAAGAAAAAACGTCGAGGTACGAACCGATATTGTGCCTCAGCAGGTCGCCGGACTTGGGGCCGTCATGTACCCTAAAATCCTCCAACGGCCCGAAATCCAGTTCGCTGCGCCGCTCGTCGGCCTGCTTGATTCGCGCCAAATCCTCTTCGCTAGGCGAGCGGAAAAAGTTGCCGTGCTCGGGACAAGTCGCAACAACCGCAATCGGCGTATAGCGCGCATACAATGGCAAGTCGAGATGTTCCGCGTACTTCTGACCGCAGCTAGGACACTCTTTTTCAGCTTTGGTAATCAGATGCGCGGTTGCACCGACCAATCCGGTCGGCGGAGATAACGTTTCGACGGCAGCCTGCTGCCCGTTTTTATGGCGAAAAATCTCCCCGCTCTCAGGGCAAATACTGATTATTGCATCGTCCTCGTGTCGCAAATCGAACTGATCAATCTGCACGACATTCCGACAAGCGCATTTTTTGCGTAGCCCGTATAGCACATACTGGACATCCACAGTCTGCTCGCAGATTTGACATTCGGTCTGGAAATAAGGCCCCAAGCTATTGTGCAAATCAGCGAAGAACCTATTGAACGACGCTCGCAAACTCGCCAACTCGACCTGCGTGAGTGACGCTCGGGCCTGCACAATCGGGATGGGATCAATATCTGCGCCGATGACGTTCGCGCCGAGGCGAATCGCTTCGTGCAGCGTCGTGCCGCCTCCCATCATTGGATCGAGCACGGTTATGCCTTCTAGCCCGCCAGGCGCGTAGTAATCGCGGCACTCGCGGTTAGCCGCAAATTGCTTGAGTATGGTGCGGAATGTAGACCCGCACCGTCGTGCCCACCACTTGTGTAGGTACGTGTTTGGACGAAAGAGATGTTTGTTGAACACCTCCTGCCGAGAAAGGTCGTTGACAAACTCCTCGGGAAAGGCGCAATCTATACTAAGACTGTGTTCCGTTTGCCGCGGGCGAATCAGTTCGTCCAGCGTCAATTGGCGTACGTGGCTCACAACATCGGACGATGGCTTGATTTTTTTAGACGATGAGTATTCGGTCATTTTGCGTCCCCCCGCGAACGCACGTGCTATATTTTGCGGCGTACGGTATCCTCTCGGCCCCTCAATGCGCCTCCAGCCAATTCTCGCCAGTACCCATCTCGATTTCTATCGGCACCTCCAGCGGCAGGGCCTCGCGCATCTCTTGTGCGACTAGCGGCGGCAGGGTCTCTGCTTCGTCTCGGTGCAGGTCAAAAACCAACTCGTCGTGGACCTGCAACAGCATCGCCGAGCGGAGCTTTTCCTCGCGCAGCAGCCGATAGATGCGGCTCATAGCTAGCTTAATCATATCCGCGGCCGTACCCTGAATGCGGGTATTGATCGCGTTGCGCTCGGCTCCTTTGCGGGTGGTGGCATTGCGCGAGTTGATGTCGCGCAGATAGCGCCGCCGCCCGGTCACCGTCTCGACGTAGCCCTTGTCACGGGCGAACTCCACGGTCTCGTCGAGATAGCGCCGCACCCCTGGATATTGGGCGAAGTACTGCTCAATTAACTCGGCGGCCTGCCGGCGTGGAATATCGAGCCGCTCGGCCAGTCCAAAGGGCGAAATCCCATAGATGATGCCGAAGTTGACCGTCTTGGCCTGACGCCGCATCGTGGGAGTCGCTTGGTCTTCTGCGACTTGGTAGATCTTTGCGGCCGTGGCCAAGTGGATGTCGCCGCCGCTGTTGAAGGTGTCCAGCATCCCCTCGTCGCGGCTGAGCGCAGCCGCGATCCGCAACTCGATCTGCGAATAGTCAGCCGAGAAGAGCAGATAGTCGCTGCTGCGCGGCACAAAGGCCCGGCGAATTTCCCGCCCCTGCTCGCTGCGGATGGGAATGTTCTGTAGGTTCGGGCGGTCGGACTTCATGCGCCCAGTGGCAGTCATTAGCTGCTCGTAGTTCGTATGGACGCGCCCAGTAGCCTTAAAGACCGCGCTGGGGAGCTGATCGACATACGTCGACTTGAGCTTGGTGTGCAATCGATAGGAGAGCACCTGCTGCACGATTTCGTGGCGATTGGCCAGCCGGCGCAAGATCTGTTCGCTGGTTTGGTACTGGCCGGTCTTCTGCGTCCGCCGCGCCTGGGGATCCAGCCCCAGCTTCTCAAAGAGAATGGAGCCTAGCTGGTTGCCCGAATTGAGGTTAAATCGCTCGCCGGCTAGCGCAAAGACGCGCTCGCTGGCCTGCTCAATGGCCTGCTCAAACTGCCGCGAGAGCGCAGCCAAAGCCGAGCTTTCCATGCGGATGCCCTCGTATTCCATATCTACCAGCACCGGCAGCAACGGGGCTTCGATCTCGTAAAAAACGCGCTGCTGATCCATGGCTTCGATTTTCGGCCGCAGCGCCGCGGCGAGTTGGAAGGTAATGTCCGCGTCCTCGCAGGCGTACTCGGCCACTTGCTCCAGCGGCACCTGCAAGAGCGTTAGCTGCTCACCACCGCGTTCGCCGATCAGCTCGGATATGGGTTTGGGCGAGTACGCGAGCAGACTCTTGGCCAGTTCGTCCATGCTGCGTCTTAGCTCTGGTTCGGCCAAAGTCGCCGCCAGCATCGTGTCGAAAAAAGGTCCTTCCACCCGCATCCCGTGCCAGCGGAGGACGCTGAGATCGTACTTGAGATTGTGGCCGATTTTTTCGCTCGCTCCGCCTTCAAATACCGGGCGGAATTCCTCTAAAACGGTCAGCGTCGCGGCCCGCTCCCTAGGCAGCGGCACGTAGTGCCCCGTGCCCGGTGCCCACGAAAAGGCCAAGCCAATCAAGGCACATTGCCGAACGTCGAGGCCGTTGGTCTCGCAGTCCAAGCAAAACGCAGGCTGCTCCAACAGTGCCGCGATTAACGCCTGCCGCTTATCAGGCGTATCAGCGAGTTGATAGTCGTGCTCCACATCCGCCACCCCTTTGAGCGGGCCGTGGGCCTGCTCCTTTTCAACGCTAAACTCGTCGCCGAGGAGCCGCCGACCCAGCGTATT
This sequence comes from Candidatus Latescibacterota bacterium, assembly GCA_965116045.1. GTDB lineage: Bacteria > Latescibacterota > UBA2968 > UBA8231 > UBA8231. The sequence continues at coordinate 2,726,348 of OZ220478.1, forward strand.
GAATTCGATTTCGGAGAAGAGGGCCGCCAGCTTCTGGCGATCCCACTCCTTTTTCGCCAAATCCGCCAGCCCCACGTCCAGTGGCACATCGCACTCGATGGTAACTAGCTCCTTGGAGAGCAGAGCCTGTTCCCGGTGTTCCTCTACGTTTTGTTTTTGCTTGCCTTTGAGTTGGTCGGTATGCGCCAGCAACTCTTCAATGCTGCCGTACTCGGCGATGAGCTTTTGCGCTGTCTTGGGGCCGATCCCGGGTACCCCAGGCACATTATCCGAGGAGTCGCCCATCAGCCCCAACACGTCAATCACTTGGCCGATCCGCTCGACCTGCCATTGGGCGAGAATCTCCGGCACCCCCAAAACCTCGGCCTCGTCGCCGCCGCGTCCCGGCTTGTACATAAAGCTCCGCTCGGAAACGAGCTGGCCGTAGTCCTTGTCGGGCGTAACCATGTACGTCGCAAATCCCTCGGCCTCGGCTTTTTTGACCAACGTGCCGATCACGTCGTCGGCCTCCCATCCCGGCTCGCGCAAAACCGGGATATTAAACGCCTCGCAGAGCCGGAATACGTACGGCAGTGCCTGGCTCAGATCCTCGGGCATCTCCTCGCGTTGGGCTTTGTACTCTTCGTACCTGCGGTGCCGGTGCGTCGGCTCAGGCGTGTCAAAGACAACGGCGATGTGCGTCGGCTCGCCCTTTTCAATGATGGAGAGCAAGGTGTTGGCAAAGGCAAAAACGGCCGACGTGTTCATGCCCTTTGAGGTCATGCGCGGATTGCGGATCATCGCGAAGTGGCCCCGATAGACGAGGGCCATCCCATCGAGCAGGAAGAGAACTTTTTGGCTCATGCAGAATTCTTTCGTCGCGTCAAACGGCTTGGTTGGCTGCTTCGTAGTATTTGTTGATGCCGGGCACGTCGCTCATCCCGTGCCACACCCCCCGGAAGAGCGTGCGGCGCTGCTCTGGAAACGAGGCGATCACTGCGGCGGACGGACACCCTTTGCCCCACTTGGAATTGACTGTGTCGTAGCAGGTGAACAAGCTCAGCCGGTCGCGCTGCTCGTTGATCCAACGCGTACCCGAGTGACACAGGGCCTCGGTGAAAATCACCGCCGAACCGGCTGGACAGGCATAGCTCTCCCACAGCGAACTGTTGCGCTGGCTCAATTCTTCGGGTCGGGGAAAAGCGGACTTGTGGCTGCCCGGCAGAAAGAGCGTACCCCCGTCGCCTGCGCCTACTTCGTTGAGCTCCCACACCACCCGCGTCAACCCGGAATGCACCTTGCCCGGCTGCATCTGGTAGATGTGCGAGTTGCCGCGAAAGTTGAAGTACCCACCGCCGCCGTGCGGACCGAAGTTGTCGTGTCCAGCTTGGCGATGGCTGGTATAGGTGTGATCGTAGCGGAATCCGTAGCAGTCTTCGCTGGCCAGCGCCTGATGCGAGAGCACCTCGTTGAGCACGCCCACGACCGCCGGGTGGTCGAGCAAAATCTGCGACGGGCCGCCGTGATTGTCGCGCTCATCCGGCGGCAGGGACGCGCGCTCGTAGAGAAATTTCATCTGGTGAGCGCGGATCGGTCCGAGCTCTTCTTCGCTCAACAGCGCGGGCAAGAGGATAAATCCCTTGAGGTCGAAGAGGTACTTCTGGGCCTCGGTCATCGGAACGACGTCGCGCCCGTCGGCATTGGTCGTCGGCAGCAATTCCATGCTTCAGTCCTTTTATGGTTGAATACCACGTTGAGCACCCCAAGACGGCGCTCTGCCACGGCTGTGCCGGGTTAGCAGCCCGACAGATGCCCCCAGACGCACTCGGCCACCGCACGTCCCAATAGCTGCGATCCCTCTGCGGTAAAATGCACTCCGTCTTGGGTCAACAGCCGCGCCTTTCCCCCGCGTTCAACAACGGCAAAAAGGTCGTCAATCGGCACCCCGAGCTCCTCGGCCACGGCGCGGGCCGCCGCGTTGTAAGCGTCCACATCGGCCTCCAAGCGGTCGAAGCCCTTATTCTGGTGGTGCCAACTCTCATCCACCGACGTGGTCGTGGCCCAGACGACGCCCCCGTCCAACTCGCGTTGCAGCCTTTGCAGTATTTGGCGCACGTTGCGCTCGTATTCGGCCAAGGGGACTTCGGATTCTGCACCAAAGGCCCGCTTCAAATCGTGCAGCCCACAATTGACGTGTACTATATCTGGCTGGCGCGCGAGAACCCACGGGGCCAGATGGGCGAGCACTTTGCGGCTGTCGCCGCCGTTTTCTGCGGGTGCCCAGACTTTGGCTCGGCCTGCCAACTCGCTGGCGACATGGCCCTGATAACCCATGCGAATCGAGTCGCCGATTAGGACGACGAGGGGCAAATTATTCACAAAGCATCACGTCGGGCTAACGCCCCCCATCTTGCAGACTGCCTCCCACTCCTGATCGGCAACCGGCTGGATCGAGAGCCGCTGACCCCGCTGCACCACCCTCATGTCGGCGAGGCGGTCGTTGGCCTTGAGATCGGCGAGGTGGACAAATCGTTTGAATTTGCGTTTCCACTTCACGTCGAAGGAAAACCAGCGTGGCTCGTCCGCGGTGGATTTTTCGTCGTAGTAGCGGTGCTGGTCGTCGAATTGGCTGGGGTCGGGGTATCCCGCTCTTGTAATCGTTGCGATTCCAGCGATCCCCGGCTCGTCGCAATTGGATTGATAAAAGAACGCCAAGTCCCCCTTTTCCATGCTGTCGCGGATGAAGTTACGCGCTTGGTAGTTGCGCACCCCCCGCCAGTAGCCCGTGCTTTGCGGCCGCTGCTTCAACTCGTCAAAAGAGCACTCGTCGAATTCGCACTTGACGAGCCAGTACTTTCCTGCCATGCCTCGCCCTCGCCTCACAAACTGATTTTGGCGACCCAGCCAGAGGCGGCGTCGCAATAGATCAAATCCTCACCAAAAATCGACAGGCCGTGCGGCTGCGGGTCGCTGTCGGGCACCACAACTCGATCCAACTCGGCTCCGCTCTCCACGTCGAGTTTGACGATTACGCGGTCGGACGTATGCACCACCCAGATGCCGTCGGCGACCCGCACCACGCCGTGCGCCCGCCCGTAGGGCAAGTCCAGCACGTGCTCGACCGACCAGCCGGCGATCTTGACCTTGCTCAGCGTCTGGCTCTTGAGGGTGGTGATCCACACGTAGCCCTCTTCAAACGGATCGTATTCCATCCCGTGTACCCCACCTCCACCGGGCACTGGATAGCGATTGCGGGTCGCGCCAGTAGCTGGGTCAACCTCGAAAATTTCGCCCGCCCCTTGCACGGCGTCCGCGGGGCGCGAGGGTCGCCAGAGCGTACTCGCCCCATTGGCCGCCAGCCACAGCGAACCCCCGCCCCAAGCCATGCCACTGGTGTTGGACGACTCGCTGGGAATATCGCGGATCAAGCGGGTGACGCCGTATTCAGACGGCTCGGCAATTTCGATCAGCGCCACCCGGTCGGTAATTTGGTCGGTAATCCACAGTCCTTCTTCTACTACTTGCAGCGCATTGGGCACCCCATAGGGGGCGCGAAAGAGCTTCTCTATGGTCCTACTCATCGTCGTCTCCTGCGTTAGTTGTCCCACCTCAACAATACCGCCATTGTCTCGCCCAACCGATTGTAGAGCAAGTCAAAAGCGGCGGCAGCCTCCGCGTAGGGAAAGCGGTGGGTAATCATTTTGGCGAATTGGATTTGATCCGTAGCTAGCAGTTCTAAAGCCCGCGCCGATCCTGCCGGCCGCCGACTGGCGTCGAGGTAGCTGCCAATGAGGCGCTTGCCCATGATTTTGCCCGAGTAGAGCGGCAAGGGTTCGTCTTCGTACAGGCCCAGCACTTGTAAGAGGCCGCCGCGCTTGAGCATGTCTTGCGCCTCGGCGAAAGCCTGCACCCCGGCCCGCCCACCCACGGCTTCGACCACGATGTCGGCGCCCGCGCCTTCCGTCAGTTCCAAAACTTGGGCAACAGGATCGCCAGCACTGGCGTCTATCACCGCGTCGGCTCCCAACTCGTGCGCCAAGTCGCAGCGCAAAGGCAAGGCATCAATCCCAATGACGCGCCCCGCGCCCTGTGCTTTGGCTGCCTGCATACAGCCGCTGCCAACTAAGCCCTGCCCTTGGATGACCACGACATCGTCCGGCCCGGCCTCGGTCTCCCACATCCACAGGACCGAGCTGGTCGCCAGCGGCCAGAAGGTACCCGCCTCGGGCGACAGACCCGCTGGCAGGCGCACGACCGCCGGCTTGTGCTGGCTGGCTACAGCTTCGACCGCCGCGTATTCAGCGTGCGGTGCGAGAGCCGCGACCAGATCGCCGGTTTTGAACTCCTCGACCGCCGCACCGACCTCGGCGACCCGGCCCACCAGCGAATAGCCCATCATGCGGTGATCAATCGCCTCTTCGCGCACGTAGCGCCGCCAAATCTCCGAGCCACGGCTTATCAGCGAGCACTGGGCGCGAATCAAAATCTCGGTCGGAGCAATGGCCGGAACTTCGACCTCTTCCACCACAATGTTATAGGCCCCTATGGGCTTGGCGATGCGTTTCATAGACGGCCTCCTCGCGGACAATATGGCAAAAATGCCGCGTGGAAACCAACTTAGGGCAGCGCAAATAAAAAACCGGGCGCACCCTCTAAGGTGGGGCGCGCCCGGCTGTACTCTCAGGAGCTATGTTGCCGAGGCGACAATGCTCCTGACCAGGTAGTTAATCACCTGGAGTTGATCAAGTGATCAACCTCCCTGCGGTACAATTACTACTCAATGGACCACCTCCTTTCGCTTGGGCGCGCCTCATATCTATACTCCAACTCTGCGCGTCGTTGCGGCCAGTTACAAAGCCGGGTTGGCCCGCTCGCGTAGCCTCGGGCCTCAGCGTGGCGGCAACAGAGGCTTGTGGCCCCCGAACCCGTCTCAAATTTTAATATGACAAAGGCCGTAGAACCATGTCAAATGCTTTTTACTTTGACCGGCTGCCCACCAGCGGCCGAAGCCCATGCCGCTTCGGTTAATTCAATGACTCGCAGGCCGCATTCGGGCGGCACCTGCACTTGATCGCGGCCGAGAATCGCGTCGATGAAATTCTGGTCGGGCGTCGTCGAGCCGGGCAAGTTATTTACTTCGTACACCTCATTGCTGTGCTGCGTCTTGTAGAAAAGCTCTCCCCGGCGAATATAGACCACGGCCTTGGTCCCCCAGATGGTGATGTCCTCCCAAATTCCGCTAGCTGGCGAGTTACCCACCACCGCAACCGTCCCCAACGCGCCGTTGCGAAAGCGCAGCGACAGCGCCGAGTTAATGTCCACTTCGGCGTCGAAATAGTCCATGTAGGCCTGCACTTCGGCCACCTCCAGCCCAGTCATCCACAGCGCGATGTCTAGCAGGTGGCTTCCCGAGTCGTTGAGCTGTCCGCCACCCGACAGGGCCATTTGCTGCCGCCACAGCCCCATCGTCCCCTGATACCACTTCTGGTCTTGGAGCGCCGATACAAACTGGATATCCCCCAGTTCCCCGGCCGCGACCTGATTGCGCACATAGCGGTACTGCGCCTGCAAGTGCCGCTGATAGGAGATCATCAGGATCTTGCCGGCCTCCTCTGCTTTGGCGATAACTCGACGGGCGTGATCGACAGTGCAAACCATCGGCTTTTCGGTCAGCACGTGCAGTCCTTTGTCCAGCGCGGCCATGATCTGCTCAAAGTGCAATGTGTGCGGCGTGGAAATTTCTACCGCGTCTAGCTCGACTTGATCCAGCATCTCTTGGTAGCGGCTAAATTCCGGCAACGCTGCGGCCCGCGAGTTGCGCTCTTTGGCGCACTGCAAACTGGCCTGATCTACATCGCACAAAGCCACCACTTCAGCCTCGGGGATGTCGAGCACCCGACCTATATGCCCGCTGGCATTTCCACCACAACCGATAAATCCCACGCGAATTTTGTCCATTCCCTCTCTTTTCTGTTTAGTTGAAAAGTCGCCGGTGATTAATGCACCTCGGCCCCTGCGGCGATCGCGCGATCCGGCGCCACCAGTGCGAGGTTCCCCGCGCCGTCTTCGGCGGCCAAGATCATCCCTTCCGAGACAATACCCCGCAGCTTGGCTGGTTTGAGGTTGGCGACTAAAACTACCTTGCGACCGGGCAAGTCCTCGGGCTGGTACCACGGGGCAATGCCACTGACCACAGTGCGCGTCTCGTCGCCGACAGCGAGCGTTAGTTTGAGGAGTTTATCGGCACCTTCGACCTTGGCGGCGGCTTTGACCTCGGCTACGCGCAATTGCACTTTAGAAAACTCTTCTAGCGAAATCTGTTCCATTTGCGGGGCCTCTTTCTTTGCTGGTGGTTGTCGTTTGGGTTTTCCGGTCTCCGACTTGGGGAAAAGGATCGCCGCTTCCGCCGGTATTTTCGTCCCGGGCGCGGCCTGACCCCAAGCCTCCAAGTCAGAGAACGCATAATCGCCCAACCCCAAATCCGTCCGCACCTGCCGCGCTTTCGCCGGCATGGCTGGTTCCAAAAGCACCGAGACGATGCGCAGCCCCTCCGCGATGTTGTAGAGCACCGTTCCCAACCGCTCGCGCCCATCGGCGGCCTTGGCCAGTTTCCACGGGGCCTCGTCGTTGAAATAGCGATTGAGCTGCCGCACGAACTGCATCACCGTCTCCAGCGCCTCGAAAATCCGCAATCGGCCCACTAAGGACCGCACCTGCCCCACTAGCGCAGTGCCTGCCGCGATCAACTCCTCGTCGGCTTGCTGCTGCGATGGGATGGGCAAGACGCCCTCGGTATGCCGCGTGAGCAAGGCGCGGACGCGAGAAAGCAAATTGCCCAAGTCATTGGCCAAATCCGCATTGTAGCGCGCGACCAAGAATTGTTCCCCAATGGAAGAGTCTTGGCCGTACACCGTATCCTTCAACAAATAGTAGCGCACGGCGTCGGAGCCGTATTTTTCCGCCATTTCAAAGGGATCGACCACATTGCCCAAGCTCTTGCTCATCTTCTGCCCGTCGTGTCCCATCAGGAAGCCGCCGACATTGAGATGCCGGTATAGCGGCATCCCAGCCGCTTTGAGCACGGTCGGCCAAAACACCGCATGAGGTTTGAGAATGTCCTTGCCGATCAGGTGTTGGGCCACCGGCCAATACGCACGGTAGTGCGCGGCGTCGGGAAAGCCGAGGGCGGAAGTGTAGTTAATCAGAGCATCGACCCATACGTACGCCACGTGCTCGGCATCCCACGGCAGTTCAATGCCCCAAGGCACCCTGCCTTTGGGCCGCGAGATCGACAGATCGCCGATCGGCTCGCCGAGCAGGGCCAGCACCTCGCTTTTGTACCCGACAGGGCGGATGAAATCCGGGTGGTCGCGGATGTAATCGCGCAGCCACTCGCGGTACTTTTCCATGCGAAAGAAGTAGTTGCCCTCGCGGCGGCTTTCTGGTGCGCGCAGGTGATCGGGACACTGGCCGTCAACCAACTCTTTATCGGTGAGAAAGCGCTCGCAGCCGACGCAGTACAGCCCCTCGTACTCGTCGTAGTAAATGTCCCCGGCCGCGTGAACCGCCGCCAAGATCCGGCGCACGACCGCTTTGTGCCGCTCCTCAGTGGTGCGGATAAAGTCGTCGTGGGAGATGTCGAGCACTTGCCAAGCGTCGCGAAAGCGCTGGCTGATGCGGTCGCAAAACTGCTGCGGATCAATGCCGGCCTCGTGAGCGGCCTGATAAATTTTTTCCCCGTGCTCGTCGGTCCCAGTCAGGAAGTACGTGTCGAATCCGTCGAGGCGGTGAAACCGCGCGAGAAAATCGGCCGTCACGGTGGTGTAGGCGTGGCCGATGTGGGGCACGTCGTTGACATAGTAGATCGGCGTGGTGACGTAGAATGCTTTGCTCATGGAGCCTCCAGAGTCGGCGGACTAAATAAGCGATCCATATTTAAGTAGTAGGAGTTTGCAACAATATCAAGGCGGGGCCCACTCATCCCTGATAAACGCGCGGCATCAGAAGTTGGCCGTTGCGAGCCAGCGGCAAGCCGGCAAAGGCGCAGGCGTTGCCCCATTGGTCGATGGTGGCCGCGGTTTTGTACTCGTTAATAATGGCGTGGCGGCCACGCGCTGTATAATTGTGGCCGGCGCGATGGACGACGAGGACGTGGATGATGGCCACGTCGCCCGGCTCGGCCGCCAAGACGACCTGCTCACTGGCGGGAATGTGCTCGTCGGGGATCGCGTGGCTGTTTTCTAACGTGGGGTACTCTCCCTTGAGGTGGCTGCCGGGCAGCACCTCGGTGGCCCCGGCTTCAAAGCCGCTCGGATCGAGATAGGTAATGGCCGCGGCTAAGTCTGGCTCGGTGTGGCGCTCGTAGGGCCAGTCTTGATGCCAGCTTTGGGTGCAGACAAAGCCGGGGGGTTTGTTGCGGACTTTGCCGTTGTGGAAATCGAGGTCAGGGCCTAGCAGATCGACCATGACCGAGACAATGCGCGGCTCGGTGAACTGGTCGAACCAGTAGTCGCCAGCCAATGTCTGATCCATCATGCCGACGACATTGCGCGGGTTGAAGGGGTCGGGCGCGTAGCCTTCTGGTGCGTCCATAAAAGAGTATTTGACGTTCTTTGGCCGGTTTTCGATTTCGGTTATCAAGCGATGAAACTCGCCCTGCATCTGTTCCATCTCCGCCGGGCCATAAAAGCTCTTGAGCAGCAGATAGCCGTTGTCGTCGAAAAACTGCTTCTGCTCGGGGTCTAAAATGAGCAAGCTCATGGTGCGGCGTCCTCTGCGGTTGAGCGGCTGGGCAGGAAGAAGGCCAGCCCAGCGGGCAATATCGGCAGCAGGGCTAGGTATTTCAAGGTCTCAGCCACGCCGATCTGATCGCCAAAATGGCCGATCAGCGGCAGCGCAAGGCTGGCCATCCCCCAGCTAAAGCCCAGCGGCAAGCTGGAGACCAAACCCGAATTTTCCGGCGAAAACTCCTGGGCCAAGGCGACCATAATCGAGTTGGAAGACAGCAACAGGCCGCCGCCAATAAAAAGCAGGCTGTAGCTAGCCAGCATTCCCTCGACATAGATGAAAGCGTAGAGCGGCGGCACCGCGCACAGCAGCGATCCCCAGACTAGCGGTTTAGGATCGATGCGGTCGGCTAGATAGCCAACGATGAGGGCGCCGACCACGCCAGCGATATTGTAGATTCCCAAGGGAATGCCACCCGCGACGAGACCGAGGCCGCGCTCTTGGGCCATGAGCGTCAGAAACGTGCCAAAACCCAGTCCCGATATTGAGCGCAACACGACGATCGCAGTAATCAGCACAAGGGCACCGGCTTGGTCGCCGAGACTCCGCCACTGGGCCGCACTTCTGCCGTGGGAAAAGTTGGGGTTGCCCAGCGGCACCGCACGATATATGAGCAGGAGGAACAACAGGCCGGGAATGGACAGATAAGGCAGGGATTCCAGCCCGAAGGAATTAGTGTACGCCGGGGCCCACAGCGGCGTCAGGCCCAGCCCCAGCGTCCCACCAAAGATAAAGAGTGCTAAGCCGAAGGAACGGCGCGGCCCGCTGAGTTCGCCAGCCAGCGAAAAGACTTGGGGGTGAAAGGCGGCGACCCCAAGCCCGCCCAGCGTCAGGATGCCGACGAGCGTCAGATAGTTGTGAGCCAACCCCATCAGCGGCGAGAAAATGGTCGCCAACGCCAAGCCACCGACGATCAGCCAGCGCCAAGCCATGCGGTCGGCCCACAAGCCCATGAGGGGCTGACTGATATTGCATATAGAGACGATCGAACCCAGAAACCCCACTTGCGCCAAACTCAGCCCCAAGTTGGCCTTGACTAGGGGCAAGAGCGGGGCCAACATCGTGGCGTAGCTATCGACGCAAAAGTGCGAGACCGTGATGACAAACAAGCGGAGTTTTTGCATTCGCCTAGTCTAAGCCGTAACCCCTGCGCCGTCCAGACGGCGACAGAGGCCAAAGGCACCGAGCGCACCAAGCGCACTGAGGGCCGTGCCGAGGTAGAAGGGCAGGGCGGCATTGATCTCGATCAGGTAGCCGCCGAGCAGGCTGCCGATCACCATAGAGCCGCTCCAAGCGAGGTGGCCCAAGCCGACGAGGCGGTTTTTTTCTTCAGGGGCGGCAACGTCGTTGATGAGCCGGGGAATCAGCGTCGAGACAGCCCAAGCCGTGCCCGTAAGAGCGGTGCCGCAGGCAAATAGGCCGACGAGGGAACCGTGCCAAAGGGCGAGACCTAAGGCGCTGAGGAAAATGCCCACGGCCGAGCCGATGAGCGGTATGGTGCGGCCGAGGCGGTCGTTGAGATAGCCGACGCCGAGTTGGCAGCAGGCTGCCACCACCAGCGAGAGGGAGGCAAAGTAAGCGGGCAGGGCTTCGCTTTCGCTGACTCGGTAGATCAACAGGGGCAGCGCCAGCGTCGCCATGCCCCAGAAAGTGGTGATGGTCAGGCGCAAGCTGAGCAGGCGATGTACATCGCCGCGACCTAACAGCGGGCGGTAGGCCGCCCACGTATTGAGACGCACCGTCTGCGCCGTGGCGGGGGCCGGCGCGTCGCCGGGCAACAGCATCAGCGCTAGGGCGATTACCGCAACCATGCCGATGCTCATGGCAGCGCCGATCTGGGCGAAGGAATAGGCGACTTTGACCAAGCCGGTACAAAAGCTGCCGAGTGAGTTGCCGAGCGTGTTGCTGAGGAAGTAGAGGGCACCACCCAAACCGAGTCGCGCCGGAGTGATTGAGGTGATGAGGATGCTCTGCCCGGCGGTGGACCAAGGGCCGCTGGCCGCGCCCATCGCCAAGAGCAAGCACGAGAGCCCCCACGGGTCGGCGGTGCGAAAAACCAAGCCGGTGAGCGCGCTGCCGACGAGGCCGATCATCAGGGTCGTCTTGCGGCCAAAGCGGTCGCAAAGGCGGCCAGCGACCACGGCAAATAGGCCGCCCAAGAGCAGCATGATCCCGCGCAGATAGCCAGTAAACCACGGGGGCCGCGCCAAGTCGGCTTCAATATAAACGGGGAACAGCGCTTGGAAGGGGGCGGCGAGAAAGCTCTCGCAGAAGTAAATCAAACAAAGGGCCAAGAAGGCGCGGCTGAGCAGCCCGCCGTCCTGGCCCGTGGTCGCGGATGTTGAGTCCAAGGGTTATTTCTTGCTGGCAGCGACCGAGTTTTTGAGCACGCCAATCCCAGAGATTTCGATTTCGACCTTGTCGCCGGGCTGCATAAAGGTGCCGGTGGTCGCGCCAACGCCGGAGATGGTGCCGGTGCTTATTAAGTCGCCCGGTTCTAGGGTGATAATCGCCGAGATGTACTCGATGATCTTGTCAACCGGGTAGAGCATCTGGCCGGTGTTGTTGTGTTGCTTGCGCTCGCCGTTGATGTACGTGCTGATGTCGAGGACTTGCGGGTCCTTGATCTCGTCCGCCGTGACGATCCACGGCCCCTGCGGGGCAAAGGTGTCGAGCCATTTGCCGTTGAGCCAGTCGAACCACTCGTCGCGCGGGCGGCTGTCGGTGCGCTTCTTGATGAGCAGTTCGCGCTCAGATACGTCGTTCATAACGGTGTATCCAGCCACGTACCGGAGTGCGTCCTTGGCTTTGACGCCCTTGGCCTTGCGGCCGATGACTACGGCCAGTTCGCCTTCCCAATCAATGCTATTGGCGATCGGGGGAATGAGGATGCGGTCGCCGGGACCAATGACAGTGGTCGTCGGCGGCTTCATAAAGACGCGCGGGGTTTCCTTGTCTTGGGCATCCATTTTGCCGCCGCCCTCTTCGATGTGGTCTTGGTAGTTGCCAGCTAAACAGAAGACCTTGCGCGGGTTGGGCATGGGAGCGCGCAGGCGGACCTTGTTGAGGGCGTGGATGGTCTTGCCGTTAGGTTCTTTATCTGCGGCGCTTGCGGCGGCTTTTTTGGCAGCGCGCAGGCCCTTGGCACCTGCCGAGAGCAGGGTCAGCATGTCGGTGAAAAAGGGATGCGTTTTGCGTTTTTCCTTGCGGGCCAGCGCGCGGTCGGCAGCAGCGAGATCCACGACGATATTGTCGTCGCCGACGACGGCGCCCACGCGCTGTTGGCCAGCGGCAGAGTACGTGGCTAGTTTCACAATTTCCTCCGTATGCAAAGGGTGTCTGCGCCGACCGAACGGTCAGTGCATTGGTAAATAGATAGGGACAATTTATATTGGGTCGTCATGGCAAAAGACTATTTCATCCATCCCAGCACTTGCGTCGATGAGCCGGTCTCCATTGGCGCGGGAACCCATGTCTGGCATTTCTGCCACCTGATGCCCGACGCACAGATCGGCCAAAACTGCAATCTCGGCCAGAACGTCTATGTTGATCGCGGCGTGGTGATCGGCGACGGCTGCAAAATACAGAACAACGTCTCGATCTACAAGGGAGTCGCGCTCGAAGACGAGGTCTTCTGCGGCCCGTCCATGGTATTCACCAACGTCGTCAATCCCCGCGCTTTTGTTGACCGCCGCCGCGAGTTCCAAGAGACGCGGGTGCGCCAGGGAGCTTCGCTGGGGGCCAACTCAACCATCGTCTGCGGCGTCGAAATCGGTGCGTACGCTCTCGTTGGTGCCGGAGCAGTCGTAACCCGAGACGTGCCAGCTTATGCGCTGATAACCGGCGTGCCTGGGCGGCAGACAGGCTGGGTCTGCCGCTGCGGCGTCGCGCTGGACGATGCTCTGGTCTGTGCGGTGTGCGGCGCGGGCTACGCCGAGGAAGCAGGGCAGTTGCGACCAGTGTAATGAGGTGTTCAGTCCGTCGGAAACGACAGCGCGATTTCCGAGTGTGCTATGAGTGTCTGCTTGCCGAGATTGACTCTAGGAATCTGATATGCACCCGCGTCACCCGATCCAGAAATTCACCGACCGTCATGCCCTGAAAATTGGCAGTTTTAACGGATCCGACGGTACACTGATTGCCTAGTACCCTGCGAGTGCCTCCGTCAGATAGTTGCTCTTCTCGGCGAGCACTGTCGAAACAATTTCGGTATTCACGCAGCAGACCATAGCTCTCCTCTTTGCGCCTCCCAGCGTTTCCAAGGTCGATCATCAGTCGCAGCGGCATCTCCGAATCGAGCCGCCAAAACAGATGTTTTGCGAACCAGTACTGCGTCCACGGCTCGCCGCTCCACCTATCTGTATCCCGGCCCAAGCCGCACCAAAGCCAATCCGAATTCGGAGGGAAACCGGACAATTCGTCGAGGATAAAGGGCTGCCATGCGCCAGCCGCATTTTCCATTACATCGCGGAGCTTCAGCATGAATTCCCACTGCACATGGTCCTGATTGAGGTCCCAATTCGCTTGGGCATCGGCTCGCGTTTTCATCTGACAGGCCAGATACTCCGCGTACTGGCGCATAATCTCGTTCTCCCGAACTACGTCCTGACGGCCAAGGAAGTTCGCCATGTCTTCCGCCTTAAACACGGAATAGTTGTTCTCTTTGACGGCCTCTTTCTCATCACTGAACACATATCCAGTCTTAAAATAGACGGGCTTGATTAGATTTTCCTCCTCGTCATCCGCACTGACCACCTCTAGATGGCGCACCAATTGTTTACGGTCCGTTGATCTGCCTCTTTTATCTTCGATAACAAAAGAAACCGTCTTCCCATCCACTTTGGCTTGGAAGTACACATCTATCCTGTTGTACTGAGGCTTGGGACAACTCACGTCGCTCACGTCGCACGGCCCATCGTGGAGGTCCTGCAGATTTCCATCGGGTCCCAGCACCGGAACGCCGCCGGTCCGGTCCGACTTGCCCGCTCGAAATAGGGTACGCACGAACTCTAATCCGCATTTTTGGAGGTCTCCAGTGGCTTCGGCAGCACAGGCGACGAGCCAGCAGATGACGGCGTCCTGCGAGAGTTCGGAGGTCGCATAATCAAAGAGGTTGGGCCGTTGATGAGTACTAGACCCCCTATCAGAGCAAATTGGTAGCTGTAGCTCGGCCCCCTCGCGGAAAAACTTCCCTCTCACAGCCTGAGAAAAATCATATTCCTGTTTCATTGTATTGCCTCGATTCATTCGCGGTTGCTTTACGTGCCGAGATCAGCCGTATTCGGTCACTTGAGGCAGTCTCTTCTCGATACGTATGACAAACGACCAGTAAGCTACCTGTCCGATCTAAGCCAAGAGTGATCCACCGGTCCTCATCTTGGCTGTGTTCCTCGTCGAACTCGGAGAGTGCCCGGGGATCTAGAAAAACGGTAGCAGCGCGTTCAAAAGTAATATCATGTGTCCTGATATTCTGTTCTGCTTTGCTAGGATCCCACTCAAACTTGTGCTGGAACAAATGAGCCTCCTATGCAATTCAAATAGGCACTGTTATTCATCGTCCGACCAGACTATTTCACTGCTTGCCGCTGATGGCGGCGACCTCCGTTTGTTCTGACGCCTTAATAATCAACTAACTTTCTCAGATCGCGTCTACACTCCGCTGATATTCTATGGCGGGCTTTGCGTATCCTATCAATCACCAGATCATTTTTTATCTCCAAATTCCTCCCCGGCCCTAATCCGTCGGAAACGACAGCGGAAACGTCGGCTCCTGTTCCTGATGACGAGTGCGCGATTCAATTTTCATCGCGTGGTATTCCTCGACAAATTCGGCTAAGTTCCGGCTCGCCTCTTCAAAGACGATCTTGCCCTTCTCGGCCGTGGCCTTCTCCGCCTCGCCCATCACCCCGCTGTCCGAGTACTGGCTCGTCCACTCGATTAAGCCCATCGGCCCGTGTGAAAATAGGTCCGTGTACACGAACTTCGAGCCGCGCTTATTCGTCTTGGCGATCTCGCTCTTGATCTTGTCCTGGCGCACGCTCTCCGGCGCGAGATACAGCAGCATCGAAGTCTCCAACTCGCACGCGTGCGAACAGCCGCCCGGGAACGCGCTCTCGCGCCACTCTTTGTCAAAGTCGGGACGAACTCGGAGCAAGTGCCACCACGAGCAAAACGTGCAGCTCGCGTCAGTCTCGACTATCGTGCGCCGCGCAACCATATCCACGAGGTTGTGGTTGGATCCGTGGCCATTGACGAGGATCATCTTCTTGAAACCGTGATAGGCCAAACTCTTGGTGATGTCGAGTACGTATTGGATGAAGTGCTCGTAGTGAATGTTGAGCGAACCCGGGAAATCCATCACGTGATGGACATAGCCGTAGCTCACCGGCGGCAGGACGAGGGCGAGCTCGGGCTTTAGGCGCGCCGCTTCCGTCGCCACTGCGTTGGCGCACAGGTGATCCACCTTGAGCGGGAGGTGGTGGCCGTGTTGTTCAACCGAGCCAGTGGGTATGATGGGAATTTTGCCCATGGCTACGGCTTGGTTGACTTCGGGCCAAGTAAGCTCGTCGAACTTGTAAATTTCAGCTACGTCAGGCATGAGCTCTCCTTTGATGTGTTTGCTCAAGGCAGGTTGAGCGTCTTGTGGATGCGGGTAGAGAGGCGCCAGCGCGGGTGGCGCTTGAGGACCTCAAGGGCCTTCTGTATGTAGCGTGGCTCGGAGGATTCGGGTTGCAAATAGACAAAGTCGGCGCGGTGCTCCTCAACGCGTTCCTCGCGAAACGCCCGGCCGACGACGTATTTGAGCTCGGTAATGCGCCCAAAACCAGCGGCGACCGGGTAGCATTTCGGCGACACAGTCCAATGGTCAATCAACTCGAATAGCACCGGATCGGGCGCGATCGTACCGTTGGTCTCGATGTGGAGCTTGTAGCCCGCTTTCTTGAGCCGGCCAGCTAGCGCCGCGAGGTTTTGTCCCAGCGGCTCGCCGCCGGTCAGGCACACCCACTCGGCTGGGTGGCGCGCCACCTCGGCGGCAATGTCTTCGACATCCATGGGCGTGAAGCGGTCGAACTCCGTGTCGCAGAACGGGCAGCGCAAATTGCAGCGCGCCAAGCGCACAAAGGTGGTAGGCTCGCCGACGCGCAGGCCCTCGCCCTCAATCGAGTAGAATATCTCGTTGATCTGTAGGACGCGCCCCGAGTCGCTCCACACCGGTAGACGGCCGGCGCGCTCTTCGGCTGGCATTTGCAGCGTGGGGTCGCGGGCGGTCACAGCGTCTGCTCACCAGCGGCGTACGCCAGAGGGTCGCAAGCTCGATTCGCCGCAAAGGCCGCAAGCCGCTCGCAACAGGCGTCGCACGAGCCGCAGGCCGGCCGCCATCCCTCATAGCAGGTGTGAGTCTCTTCGTAGGGAACGCCGAGTTTGAGCCCAAGGGCCACAATGTCCCGCTTCCACAGCTCGACAAAGGGCGTGTGAATTGCCCACGGCGCGTCGTGGGCAGCCCCCAAGCGCAGACTCTGTGCGAGGCTGTCGTAAAAGGGACGACGGCAGTCGCGGTAGGCTGCGTAGTCGTCTTTGACCGGTGCCATATACAGATCGACAATGCCCTTTGTTGTGCAATACGCCGCAGCTAGCGTCGCAAAGAGCATGTTGCGGAAAGGAACGACGGTATCGCGTTGGCGTTTGGACTCAGCCGTGGGCACGGTCATCGTGGGGTCGGTCAGCGGATTGCCCGCTAGGGCCGCCAAATCCAAGGCCAACGTCTCGTGGGCGGCGACCTCGGCGCGGCGAGCGAGGCGAGCGGCGCATTCCAGCTCAACGCGGTGGCGCTGGCCGTAGTCGATGCTAATGGCGTGGATGGGGCCTTGTTGCTGCCCTTTTAGCCACCAGAGCAAGGTGGTCGAGTCCATACCGCCGCTGAGTAAAATGGCTATCATAAAGAATAAAATAGGCCGCCGCGCAAAAAACGTAAGCGTTGCGCGTGGGCGCATCCTTTGTATTGACAGTATTTTTGCCCAATTGGATATTCAAAAAATGTCAAATTTTTCAAAGTACTTTACGCTATGAGCGAGACGCTCCTCCGCAAAGGCCCGACTCGGCTACAGAGACTGCGGCGCACGATAATGGCCGGCCTGACCATTATCGCGCCCTTGTGGGTTACTGGCTGGGTGCTCAAGACGCTGTTCAACTGGGCCGATGACTTCTCCGCGCCGCTGATTCGCCAAATGGCCAAGCCGTTCGGCTATCCCGAATTCCACATTCCCGGCTTGGGCTTTGTGCTGACCTTTGTCATTCTGTGGATCGTCGGCGCACTCGCCGCCAACGTGGTTGGCCGCAGTCTGTGGCAATTCGCACGCGAAACGCTGGAGGGCCTACCGTTGGTGCGCACGATCTACGCACCTGTACAGCAGCTCATGGAGTCGCTGACCTCTCCGGGCAAGGCCGGCTTCGAGAAAGTCGTGCTCGTCGAATACCCACGCACCGGGCTGTGGACGTTGGGCTTTTTGGCCGGCAACGTCCCCCGCGAAGATGAAGAGGCACCAGCGCACAGCATTTTCGTGCCCACGGCCCCCAATCCCACCACCGGCTTTATGCTCATCGTGCCGCCCGACCAATTGCGCCCCACCGACCTCGGCGTCGAGGAGGCTCTAAAGATGATTGTCTCGGCCGGCGTCGTCGTGCCGCCAGCCCTTGCCCTTCTTACGAAAGCTGAAGAGAATATCTAATTCCCTGATCTTGCGATTTTCAGGTGCTTTCGTTATCCTGCTAGAAACTTTGAGCGTTCCTTTAGCGTTTCAATAGAGGTCTTTCGCACATTGAGGAGATGAGGAGATGTTTTCGTTTCTTTTTAATCCGTTTTTCATTCTGCCGATGATCCTAGTCGCTTGGGCCCAGATGCGGGTCCGCAGCGCCTTTAACAAATACAGCCAAGTGGCTTCGGCCGCCCAGCTTTCGGGCGCTGAGACCGCGCGGCGCATCCTGCACCAGCAACGCATTTACGACGTGTCGGTCGAGGAGACGGGCGGGATGCTGTCCGATCACTACGATCCCCGCGCCAAAGTCGTGCGTCTCTCTTCGGACAACTTCCACGGACACCATCTAGCCGGCTTGGCCGTGGCGGCACACGAGGTCGGCCACGCGATCCAACACGCCCGCGGCTACGCGCCGCTCAATTTGCGGCACGCGATCCTGCCCATCGCCAACTTGGGCTCGTCTCTCGGCTTTCCCCTAATTTTGGCGGGGATGTTCTTCGGGGCCACTGGCCTGATGAATATCGGTATCATGTTCTTCGCCGGCGCGGTCCTGTTCCAAATCGTCACCCTGCCGGTGGAGTTCAACGCCAGCTCGCGGGCCATGGCCATTCTCTCGCAGGGCTACCTCGCCAACGACGAGGTGCGCTCGGCTCGGCGGGTGCTCAACGCCGCCGCTATGACCTACGTAGCCGCGGCCGCGACCGCCGTGCTAAATCTAGTGGGCCTATTGCTCATGCGCGGCTCAGACGAATAACAGCAGGCCCAGCAAGCCGTTCCGAGGCCCCTCGCCCTTGCGGGCAGGGGTCTTTTGTTTTATGGGCGAATTCCGGCGTTTCGCTATATTATCATTCCAACATAGAGGAGAGTGCGAGCATGATTTTACTCTTATGTGGATTGCTCGTCAGCGCCGCGGGCGCTGGTGCCGATGTGTACTTCGAGGAAGAGGTCGTCAACCGGGGCTTTGGCAAAGACAGAACCGGAGCGCACAAAACCACCCACAAAATTTACATCAAGGGCAAAAGCCAGCGGGTCGAGCAGCAGATTGAGACCGACGCGAAAACGGCCAAAGCCCTCCGGCAACAGGGTCAGTCTCTCAACACCAGTACCATCTTGCGGCTAGACCAAGCGCAAGTGTACGAAATCGACCTGACGGCCCAGACCTTTGTCCAGCAGAAAACCCCTCCGGCGCACAAGGCCGTGGCCAAGCCGCCGGCCACCCCCGGTGGACCGAAAACGGCCCTTAGGGTCAAGGTGACAGGAGACACGGCGCGCATCGCTGGAATTCCCTGCCGGCGGGTCATCGCGCAGATGCGCACCCGCTACTTCGACTCCAAAACCCAAAAGCTCCGCCGCGAAAACCGCTACACGTACGATGCCTGCATTGCCAAGGAATTCCCCGGCTTTCAGGAGATCACAGCGTTTATGGAATTGCAGGACGCTAGCACATCCTATCCGCCGCTAATCAGCGGGGGGCTGGAAGGGCTAGAAGACCACGAGTCCCTGAGCGACGAGCTAGAAAACGCCGAGGAACTCAAAGGCTTTGCGCTACGCTCGACCTTGACGGCCGCAGTCAAGCTCCCGGGAAAAGAGAAGCCCAGCCAAGTGTTCCGCCTAGACCGCGAGATCAAGACCATGGCGTACGCGCCGCTGCCCGACTCGCTTTTCCACGTGTCCAAGGCCCTGACCCGCCTTAAATCCGAATGAAGAGGAAGCTGCTCGGGGCGGCGGTCGTTCTGGCTGCTGTCCTCGTCCTCGTCGCGGTCACGCCCATAGGGCCGGCCGCACTCGCGCACCTGTTAGAGCGCGGAGTTGGGGGATGGCAGGTCTCCATCGGCAGTCACCGGGGAGGCTTGCTCTACGCGATTTCCTTTTCCGACGTGCGCTGCAAAAATCCCGCACTCGGGGTGACCGTCAATGCCGAGTACATCGCCGTGTGGCCGTGGTCTTGGGAAATCGACATACAGGCACCCAAGGTGCGGATCGAGCCAAGCACCGAGGCCGATTCAACAACCGCAGCCACAGACATCGAACTACCTCTCGCCTTCCTCCCCAACCTCAACGCGAAAGCCGGTGCTCTCGATTGGCAGTTGGGCGAAACGCGGATCGTCGCACAGGACTGGCGCGGTGCCTATCGCGCACTAGCCGATACCTCGGCGCACTTAGAACTGGTCTTGTCCGACTTGCAGGGAGTGCCGCTGCGCTCGCTAACGCTGGAGCTAGCCCTCAGTCCGCATCGCATTGACCGCGGCGAGGTCCGGGCCGTGGGCATCAGCGACAGTCTAAGGGCCGACCTGCACGCCTCGTTTTCCTTGGGCCTGAAGTTGCCGCGGCCTTTGCAGATGGATGCCGCGGCGACAGTAGAGGCCGATTCCGCGCAGGGTTCCCTAGCAGCCGAAATCGGCGGGGCCTTGACGCCACTGCAACTGCGCGGGACGCTCACGGGCCAAGGAAACGCGCCGACGGTCTCGGCGGTAGATCTGCGAGGGGACATGCGAGTCAACGGTACGCGCTTAGTGCTAGATTCTCTGCTCGTCTCTTTGTTCGACGGCACGCTGACGGGCGAGGCGACTTATTTCTTTACCCGTGACAGTTTGCAGACCCAACTGCGGGGCGAGGGGTTTGACCTTGCGCTCGCGGCTCCTTTTGCGGGACGGGCGGAGTTCGATCTAGCGGCTGGAATGAATTTGCAGCAGCGGCGCTATGCGGCGGACTTCGCCGCTAGTCTGCGCGATGTGGACCTGATTCCCGATCAGCTATTCGACGCCGAGATAACGGCTTGGCACCGACCCGATGGGGCGACGCGTCTCGACCTGCAATCGCCCCCGCTGGAGTTGGTAGCGACCGGCTCCTCCGACCTAGCAGGAAATTACGACCTCGCACTAAAGGGCGCGTTGCAAGCGGCATCTTTTTTGCGCGGTGCCGCACCCATAGCCATCGCCGGGCAGGCCAAGCCCGATACGCTGGCGTTGCGACTGACGACCAGCCACCTCCCCGGCGAATGGGGCGAGGAGTTCGGGCCGCTCGCCGCAGATCTACACCTGTCCGCCAATCGCTACCTCGCGGCGGATTTGCGCTTAGAACGCGATCTCCTAGTAGCGCGGGCAGACATTGACCTAGAGCGCAGCGAGGTCGATACGCTGGTCGCAGATGTGGACGGACTAGCAGTGGAGCGGATTGTGCCCGGGTTAAGCGGGCGGCTCAACGTGGATTTGCGCGGGGGCGGCGGACTGTCGCTCGACGCGCTGCGGCTAGACGGACGCGTTGCAACCACGCCGCTAGAGTACGCGGGGTGGCAGACCAGAGAACTCGCACTGAACGTGGCTTGGGACCAAGGTGCAACGCGGATATCCGGCGGGGGGACGGGTGTGAGCGCGTTGGCGAAACTAGATGTGGACGGGCACTTAACGGCTCAAGCGGATTTTGCCGATACCCTGCTGCGGGGGGCAGATGGTGCTGTGGCCGCATTGGGCGGTGTTTTGCGCTGGGAAGGGCCGTTAGAGGATCTAGACGCAGTTCAAGCTAACCTCTCCCTCGACTCGCTCTTGCTGCGGCAAGGGGAATGGGCGCTGCAAAACCAAGGCTCCGTCCAAGCCGACTATCGCGACGGACGCATGAATCTCACCGCACTACACCTGCAAACGCCCGTCGGCCTAGTGGGCCTTTCAGGTTGGGTTGGGCGGGATTCGCTCGCGGTTGCAGCAGAGTTAGCCGCCCTTGAGCTATCCAACCTCGCGTCCGACCTCAGCGCAACGGGCGGCGGGCAACTGCGGATCGGCGGCACGCTAGCGAGGCCGGAGGCACAGGGCGTGGTAACGCTAACGGATATGCGCCTCGATACCCTCGGCCTCGGCCATGCGCGGCTGCGCCTCGCGCTAGCGGATTCGCTCAGGGCCGAGTTTGTCGCCGATGCCGGCATCCGCCTCGCGCTCACCTGCCCAGCCGCGTCGCTCTTCGGGCCGGGGGCCGCTCCCGCGCAACTCGCAATCAAAGCGAAGGCCGCAGACTTGGGCCCACTGCTCAGTTATGCTTTGGGACGCCCGCTATACGGGCGGCTCGATCTCGACGGGCACTTAGCAGCGGCCTTAGGGGATTCCATGCCGAGTTGGCGGGACTTGTCCGGTCATATCGACGTCCACGGCTTGGCCATCGAGAGCCGAGCGGCGGCCGACTCGCTGCGGCTGGACCTCCTGTCCGGCGGGCGATTCGCGCTCGGCGAAGGTCGCGTGGTCCTCGACTCGGTGGCGATAGGCCTGCGGCGCTACGACCGCGATCATCTCGCATACCAGCCAGCGGGCAGTTTGCGGTTAGCGGGCCAACTAGCAGGCAGCAAACCCTCAAAAATGGAATTGGCCCTCAAAGACGTGGACTTGGTTTTCCTCGGTGGCCCCGAAGGGCTGGTCCAACTCGACGCCGAAGTCAGCGGCACGGCAGCCGCTCCTCGCGTTGCCGCCGATCTGGCCGTGAAAACCGCAGACTTGGGAGTGCTTCGCGGCCAACTCGTCGGCGACCGGGATGGCGGCGATTGGCATTTGCACTGGACGACTTTGCCCGACGACAGCCTCACCGTGACGGGCCGAGTACCGTGGGACTTGCAGGCCGGTGAACTCTCCTTAGACGAGGGTTGGCTCAAAGTGCATTCCGATGGCATCGGCCTCCTCTTCCTCGGCGACCTAATAGCCGAACTGGACCATCTCGACGGACGGATCAGCGCAGATCTCCGGGCCGAGGGATTGGACTCGACGCTCTCATTGCAAGGCCAAATAGAAGTCGCAGATCTCGAATTTGCCCTCCTCGACTTAAAGCCGACCTACGCGCTGCCCGACGGACAGTTGCAATTCAACGACCGGCAAGTCGAGCTGGTGGGTTTCTCCGTCGAGAAAGAACCTAAGCGAGGGTTTCGCAGCGCGTCGCTCACCGGGCAACTCGACTTGTCGCGGCTCGACGCCCCCAGCTTTGACTTGCGGCTCCAAGCCGAGCGGATGACCTCCTACTACGAGGACGTTGGGCAGTCCTTTAAGGCGGACGACATCGACCTAGACTTGTCTTTTGTCGGCTCGCTCAGCGCGTCCAAATTAGCCGGGCGCGTCCGCCTCGACCGCCCGACGACCGAGACGAGCCTCGTGGTTCTCGCGCTGCCCGTACCACCCCCACCGCCGGCACTACGCGACGAATTTTTGGAGAACATGGCCCTCGCCGTCGAGGTTGAGATCCGCGGCCTCGCCCTCGACAGCGAGCTAGCCGAGGTCGAGGCATCGGGCGCGGTCGAGGTCGATGGCACTTTCTACAAGCCGCTTTTCCAAGGCGACATCACAATAGACCAAGGGCAGGTCTTCGTACTCAACCAAGAGTTCAACATCACACAGGGGCGCGTCGTCTTAAACCGCTTAGCACCGACTGGCTCCATCCTCGACGTGATGTACGACCCCCTTGAACTGAATCCCACGCTCGATTTGCAGGCCAAAGTCGAGGAAATCACCGACATTAAGAGCGGCTATGAGTACGACGTGACCCTGACGCTGAAAGGGTCGCCTCAGAAGATTGCGCCGAATTTTAAGGCCGAATCGGAAGACCCGGACGCGCCACAGCTACTAGAAGATTTGAGTATCATCAACCTGCTGGTTTTTAACATAGCGAATCCCGATGTGGCTGATCTTGACTACGCCGCGGCCTTTACGGCCGCCGGCCAACTCTTGAGCAAGCAGGTCGAAAAGGTGGGGCTCAATGAGTTCATGGTCCTGCCGTCAAGTGAGATCGCCGGGGCCGATCCTGGGGATCCCGCCTTGCGGGCGGGCAAATACCTCGGTGGGTTGCCCTTACCTCTCTGGGTGCGCTACGAGGCCCTACTAAAAGAGATGGCCGCCGGCGAGGTGCGGGTTGAGCACAAAATCAAGTCCTTTCTGACCATCGTCGGCTCGGCGCAAAGCAAGTACGATAGCTATGGGCTAGGCATTGGCCTGAAGCGGGAATTCCGGTGAGTGCGCTCGCCGCCGTGCTCTGTCTGGCGCTCGCCGGAACCGCCTTGGCCCAAGAGGAGCTGCGCGAAATATCGGCCCACGAAGCCGACGGGCACAAGATAGCGCAGATACGCTTCGTGCATCGTGGTGCAAAGCGCATTAAAGGCGAGACCTTGCGCTCGGCCATGCTGACCCAAGAGGGGAAGCGCTTCCAACGCCGCTTCTTCAAAAACGACCTCAGCGGACTGGTCAATCTCTATTACGGCAAGGGCTATCGCGACGCCGAGATCGTCCGCAAACTCCTGCACTTGGACACCAAAAACCGAGTCCACATTCACCTTGAAATCGACAGCGGCTCCCTGTGGACGGTACGCGCGCTAACGCTCGTAGGGGGTGCCCCCTTTTCAGCCGACACCCTGCGCACTCAGGTCGGCTTGCGCACGGGCGCACCTCTCAACTACGGCAAGGTGCTCGAAGGCGAGCGCCAACTACAGGTCTTCCTCAATCAGCGCGGCTATCCTCACGCCGCCGTGCGCAACGAGTGGGTCGGGGACGACCGCGCCAGCCGCAGCACCGAGGTTGTCTTCCACATCGATCCCGGGCGCAAGATGTACTTCGGTGCCGTCGAAGTCGAAAACCTCGATCTACTATACACGCGCAAGGAGGTAGTCGAGCGCTACCTGCACTTTGAGCAGGGGGATTTGTACAATCCCGAACAACTAGCCAAAAGCCGCGAGCAACTGGCGAGGACCGGTCTGTTCCGCTCGGTCTTTTTGCTCACCCCTGAGACCGGCGACAGCTTGCAACCCGTCGTGGTTCGCTTGCAAGAAAAAAAGCGCATCTCTCTAAGTAGCGAAGTTTTCTTGAGCAACATCGAGCCGCGCGTGAAAGGGGTCGTGCAGCACAACAACTGGCTAGGCCGAGGTGCTCGGCTCAGCCTCGACGCCAGTTGGGGACAGCCGGAACAGGGCGTCACCGCGTCCTTCACCGAGCGCAACTTGCTGGGCACGGGTGCCGACTTGGTGCTGTCGGCAGGCGTCACCGACGAATGGCAGAGAACCAAGCAGCAAGGCAATCCGAACGACCAGCGCCAAGTCGCGCTTTTGACGGCCAACGATTCGGTGCTCCAAGGCTTTTTGTCCTTTCCCTTTGGCGGGGAAGCAATCACACGGGAGTACATACGGACAGCCACCTTCGACTACCTCTCGGTCGAGCATTTGTGGAAAGCTGAAGCAACGCTCACCAAGGGCTGGCGCGAGATATACCAAGCCCAAGTCTCCCTTAGCGCGGAAGACTCGCGCACCCGGCCCGACCCGAGCGAGTCCATTGCCTACTCACCCGACATAGACGACAGCGCTGAGCCAATCGACGCAGACGATCCGTTTGACGATTTCGACTTCGACTTTTCTGGCAAAGGTAACTTCTCCGCCCAAGATAGAGACCTAGACTACAGCGACGGCAAAATTCCAGTGACCGCGGACTGGTTGCGGATTCTGACCGAACGCGAGCGCTCAGTCAATTTGCAGACCGAGTTTTTGCGCGACTCGCGCAACGACCCCTTTGCCCCCACGCGCGGGGCACTCTTGCGGTTGACCGGACGCTACGCCTACTCATTCATTCTAGGGCAGCGTCAGACCTATGTGATCGATGGCGACGCCGCATTCATGTATTACCAACCGCTCTCGCGTCGGCTGGTGTTGGCCCTAGCCCTGCAAGGGGGCGGTGCGGCCTCACTGCGCGAGGGACGGCGGCTGCCGCAGAAATACTGGTGGGCATACGGGGGCGAGGGTTCCCTGCGCGGCGTTGAGCAAGACGCCATAAACGCACCGGGCGGCGGACGCCTCGGCCTGAATATGCGCGGGGAATTGCGCTATCAGCGCAACAACTTCGGCTTCGTTGGCTTTTGGGATCGGGCGCAGGTCTGGCGCAAGCCAAACCAAGCGACCTTGCACAGTATGGTCGATGGCTATGGGGTGGGGCTGCGCTACGCTTTGGGCTTTCCCCTTCGGCTCGACATAGCCTTCAGCGATGGCTCCCTCGACAACCAATCGGACGAGCAACAGTGGTGGCGGCGGTTGTATCAGCGGCGGCACTTTTACTTTTCCATTGGTCAGGCTTTCTAAATGATGTCCACGCCGCCCGAGCAGCGCGGCGAAGGATACGCCACTGCCTGCGTCGCGTCGCTGACCAAGAAACTGCTCTCCAACCGCCAACAGCATCTAGACGAAAATCGGCTACGTGCCTTTGGGGATGCGCTAGCAATTGACTTCGCTACCTAAAACCCGCTGCTAGACGGCAGCTTTTTGAAAGAGCTATTATGCAATCATTTCGCAGCAGTACCACCACGCAGGGAAGGCGCATGGCCGGTGCGCGTGCTCTGTGGCGCGCCACCGGCATGAAGACCGAGGACTTCCACAAGCCCATCGTCGCCATTGCCAACTCCTTTACTCAGTTCGTGCCCGGACACGTGCATCTGCACCCCATCGGCCAGAAGGTCAAGGAAGTGATCGATCAGCACGGCGGCTACGGCGTGGAGTTCAACACCATTGCCGTGGACGACGGCATTGCCATGGGCCACGACGGCATGCTCTACTCTCTGCCGAGCCGCGAGCTAATCGCCGACAGCGTCGAGTACATGGTGCAGGCCCACAAGGCCGATGCCCTCGTCTGCATTTCCAATTGCGACAAGATCACTCCGGGCATGTTGCTGGCGGCACTCAGGCTCAACATCCCGGCGATCTTTGTCTCGGGCGGGCCGATGGAAGCCGGCAAAACCGAGCTGTCGACGGGGCGCGCCAAGCTCGATTTGATCGACTCTATGGTCGCCGCAGCCGATCCCAACTTGAGCGACGAAGACGTGGCCAAGATGGAGGAACAAGCCTGCCCGACTTGCGGCTCGTGCTCGGGCATGTTCACCGCCAACTCCATGAACTGCCTCAACGAAGCCATCGGCCTAGCCCTGCCGGGCAACGGCACCATCCTCGCCACGCACGCACTGCGCTGGGAGCTTTTTGCCGCGGCCGGCAAGCGGATCGTCGAAATGGCCAAGGCATTTTACCTAGCAGGCGACACGTCGGTGCTGCCGCGCAGCATTGCGAACTTCGCGGCCTTTGAAAACGCCATGACCTTAGACATTGCCATGGGCGGCTCCACCAACACGGTTCTGCACCTGTTGGCCATGGCCCGCGAGGCTGAAGTCAACTTCACCATGGCCGACATCGACCGGCTCTCGCGGCAAGTACCCTGTATCTGCAAAGTGGCACCGGCCACGCCGGAGTTTCACCTAGAGGACGTCGCACGCGCTGGCGGCATTATGAGCATTCTCGGCGAGTTGTTGCGCGCTGGCAAAATCCACCCCGAGCCGCAGACCGTTGCCGGGCCGTCGCTGGGCGAGCTAATCGCCGCTAACGACATTCGCGGACCGGGGGCGGTAGAAGCGATGGCTGTGCAGCGAGCGTTGGCGGCCCCGGGCAACGTGCGGACGAAAACCGCCTTCTCTCAGAACAACTTTTACGCCGAGTCGGATACGGACGATCAAACGGGCTGCATCCGCTCGGTCGCGCACGCCTATTCGCAGGACGGCGGGCTAGCCGTGCTTTTCGGCAACATCGCCGAGGAGGGCTGCATTGTGAAGACGGCGGGCGTCGATGAGTCGATCTGGGTGTTTGAGGGCACGGCCCGGATCTTCGAGTCGCAGGACGAGGCCTGCGAGGGCATTCTCGGCGGCAAGGTCCGCGCTGGCGACGTGGTAGTGATCCGCTACGAGGGCCCCAAAGGCGGGCCGGGGATGCAAGAGATGCTCTATCCAACGTCGTACATCAAGTCCATGGGGCTGGGCAAGACCTGTGCGCTGTTGACCGATGGCCGCTTTTCTGGCGGCACTTCCGGGCTGTCGATTGGCCACGTTTCGCCGGAAGCGGCTGAGGGTGGGGCACTGGCCCTAGTGGAAACCGGCGACCGCATTCGCATCGACATTCCCAACCGCAAGCTCGACGTCCTAATCGCGGACGCCGAGTTGTCGGCGCGTCGGCAAAAAATAGACGCTTATCGGCCCCGCAACCGCCAACGCCACATCCCCCAATCGCTACAGGCGTATGCCGCACTGACGACGAGCGCGTCGCACGGAGCCGTGCGGGACGTGGGTCAGCTACAGAAATAGGACACTAACAAAAGGAATCTTATGAAAATCACAGCACTAGACGGACACACCCTAAACCCCGGCGACAACCCTTGGGCTCCGGTCGCAGCATTGGGCGAGTTTGCAGTGTACGACAAAACGCCCGACGACCTGATCTTGGAGCGAGCTGCGGACGCCGACGTGATTTTGACCAACAAAGTACCGCTGACGGCCGAGCTGTTGGCCCAACTGCCCAATTTGCGCTTTGTGTCGGTTACGGCCACTGGCTACAACGTCGTCGATGTGGAAGCGGCGCGCGCCCGCGCCATCCCAGTGTCAAACATTCCAGTGTACGGGACCGACTCGGTCGCCCAATACACCATGGCCCTGCTGCTGGAGTTGTGCCACCACGTCGGTCGCCACGATGCTGCGGTCCATCGCGGCGGCTGGGCTGAATCGGACTATTGGTGTTTCTGGGAGACGCCGCTTACGGAGTTAGCCGGGAAAATTATCGGCCTCGTGGGCTTTGGGCGCATCGGCCAGCGCGTCGGCGAGTTGGCCCACGCTTTTGGCATGGAAGTCTGGGCGTATGCGCCGTCGCCAAAGGACCCGCCCGGGTACGCGCCATTTTCTCTCAAGAGCACGGCGGAGATTTTCGCTGGTGCCGACGTGGTCAGCTTGCACTGCCCGCAGACGCCCGACAACACTCGCTTTGTCAACGCCGAGTTGTTGGCGACCATGAAGGAAGGGTCGCTGTTGATCAACACGGCGCGCGGAGCACTCGTCGATGAACAGGCCCTCTTGCAGGCTCTGCGTACCGGCAAGCCTCGGGCGGCGGCCACGGATGTAGCTTCGGTCGAGCCGATTGCCAGCGGCAACCCGCTCTTGCAGGCACCTAATCTGCTCATCACGCCACACATGGCTTGGGCCACGCTAGAGGCGCGCCAGCGACTGATGCAAATGACGGCAGAAAACGTGCGGGCCTTTCTGGCGGGCGCGCCGATCAACGTAGTGAACTGAGCGTTGACATTGCGTGCGATTTTCGGTTATTATGCTGCAAGGGGGCGACTTGGCTTCGACGGGGTTGGAGAAGCCCAAATTGCGTGCCGAGGTCCCGACACCTCGTAAATCCTCGGGAATAAATTAAGCGACGAAACTAACACGTACGCTCTGGCTGCCTAAATTTAGCGCAGCCCATTGGGGTCTGTTGAGCCTGCGCGGCAGGCCCTAATGTCATCTCTTAGCAGGCTGGTCCCAAACCTTCGCCCGAGGGAATGGGACGAGATCTTTCGGGCTAGCCCGTTGCGAGGCTCGTTGGCCGGCAGCGCAACAGGCGAGATAATTAAGGCCGACTACGCACGTAGCATATTTCGGTAGAACCGGTCTCGGACGCGGGTTCGATTCCCGCCGCCTCCACCATCTTTAAGCACGTCTCTCCAGAGTGACTCTCCGGAGAGACGTGCATAAACCTGTCTCAGTCCCTAGAGCGGATGCCATGTATCAACCACGCATTTTTTAGGAGTTGAGATAGCGCAACTGGCGGCAATCAAATCAATCACTTCACGTGCCATCCCTATCCACTAACAAAATCCAATGATTCGCCCGACTCCAACCATGGGGTCGCCGGGCAAAGTCTGTTCTGATACTTACCCAAAGAAAGGAGTTGCTTGTGCCACAACAAGGAACAATCCTAACGGCTGAAATCTCTAAAGAAAAAGAAGGATTGTACGTATCCCATTGTCCTCAGATCGGAATAGCCAGCCAAGGCAAGGATGAGGAAGAGGCGTTTAACAATCTCAAAGAAGCCGTAGCTCTCTACCTAGAAGAAGTTACAGAAAGCCATCAGAGAGAATTGCACCTTGCCTGATCCTAAAATTCCCTCTGGTATCTCGTCGCAGAAAGCCCAAAACGCCCTTCAACGCTTAGGGTTTATTTTTAAGCGACAAAAGGGAAGTCATATAGTGATGACCAGAACATACCCCGACACTGGTCAGATAGATACAATGATTCTTATTCAAGGCAACGAGATGGCCAAAGGGACATTGAAGACCAACTTAAAAAAAGCTAATGTGAAAATAGAACATTTTTTGGAAAATCTCAGATAAAAAGGCGACGCCCTTGCGCGAGGCCATACACGAGTACACCTCCCTCCCAAGTGCATTATGAGTTCATACGGACAGATCGGCAATCACCGGGAGTTCTTTACTGATGATCCTCCCATGCGCTACGGGCCACAGGTGAAGAGCGGGATGAATCGCGGTCAACCCACTAGTACCATCGGTCCACTAAATTGATTTTAAGCTAAAGAAAGCAGGAACATGAAGATCACCGACATTAAGGTTACGCCCTCCCTCGGCGCGGGAAACCGCCACTGGTCCTTGCTGAAAATCTTCACCGACGAAGGCATTGTCGGCCTCGGTGAGTGGACCGCTGGGGGGCCTATCGAGCCGCTCAAACAAATGCTCATTGGCCGCGACCCGACCAACATCAATCGGCTGCACTACGACCACCTGTGGCAGATGCAGGGCCGCGGTGCTGGCGTGGAAATCGCCCTGTGGGACATCCGCGGCAAGCAGCTAAACGCACCCATGCACGAACTGCTGGGCGGCAAACTGCGCGACCGCATCCGCGTGTACTGCGACTGCCACTCAGGCGCACACTGGACGCGGGAAGACTATGAGCGACGCTGGCAGGAAACGCGGGCCAGCGGGCAATTGGATCCGGTGTACGAAACCAGCGCCTACGTGTCCATGGCCCAAGAGGTGGTGGCCGAAGGATACACCGCGATCAAGTTCGATCTCGATGTGCCCAACCCCTGGAAGCTCGACGCGTACGACCGCTCCATCAGCCGCCGGCAGCACCACCACATCGTCTCCACCATCGAAAGCCTGCGCCAAGCGATTGGCCCTTACATCGACTTATCCATCGACTTACACGGTTCCTTCAACCTAGCCGATGCGCTGCGCATCTGCAAAGACGTGGAACATCTCGACCTGCTGTGGTTGGAGGATCCCATCCGTTGGGAGTGGGGCAATGTCGCCGCCTTGGCCAAGATCTGTCAGCAGACCGAGACGCCGATCTGCACCGGCGAGATTTTTTACGGAGCCAAAATGTTCCGCGAGCTGATGGAACAACAGGCATGCGACCTACTGGAGCCGGACATCCCCCACAGCGGTGGTGCCATTGAAATCCGCCGCATCGCCGAACTGGCCGAGATGTATCACATGTCGATCGCTCCCCACTACATGCGGAGCGCAATTACGGGCATGGCCGCAGTGCATATCTGTTCCACCCTACCCAATTTCCTCGCCCTAGAGCATCACTCGCGCAACATCCCGCTGTGGAGCACCATGCTCGACATCAAGAACCCCATTCAGCAAGGTTACATCGCCGTGCCCAACGGCCCTGGCTTGGGCGTCGATCTAGACGAAGAAGCCATCGCCGCCGTACTACCGGCCGGCCTCCCGCTGTGGTCTTGAGCCGCAACCGAGGTGGGATCGGCGGTGCGCGAGATGGATTTCCATGTGCAGCCAGACCACGCCGATAGCGTCCGGCTCCTCGGAGTGGCGTCAATCATCAGTCCGTGGAACTTTCCGTTCAACGGGCCGGGGCGCGAGTGTACTCCAATACGAATCAGCGGCAACATCATCGTCTTTAAGCCGGCGAGTCTGACGCCCGGAACCGGGCGAGCTTTCGTCGATATTTTTGCCGAGGCTGGGCGGCGTACTGAATTTCGTCTGCGGCGGGGATAATACCGTCGGAGAAACCACGATCACGCATCCGTTGCGTACAGTCGATTTCCTTTACGGGATCGACCCAAGTGGGCCGGAGCATTCAGCAACGCACGACCCAAGGGCCAATCCGCACACAACCGGAAATGGGCGGCAAAATCTCATTAATTATCACTGACGTTACGCAACCTTTTACTCGGGGCCGTCTAACAAGCACCTAAAGGCTTCGAGGCTGGGCACCTGTATGGCCGCTCGATGCAACTGCTTGAAACGCTGCACATCGTCAATGGCCCCAAGGCGAGCGGCCAATGGATCCGACGCGGCCAGCCCAAAGCGAAGCGCCAGCACGTCGAGCAGATACTCAATAGCGCGTTCTCGACCTCCCTGCTCAATGCCTTGCTCAATGCCTTGCTCAATGCCTTGCTCAATGCCTTGCTTGATGCCCTTTTCCGTGAAATACTGCACTACCGACGATTCGTACATGGTCGCCTCCGAGATGATGGTCATAATCGTTTCTGATTTATACACCAATCCGCTCAAAACCGCAAGATTGACCAAGTAATTGGCCTTGACGGTCTCGTCCATCGGCATCTGCTGCGCCCGATTCACACACTCGCGCAGCCACGCGGCGGCATCCACACCCGCCGGCCGCTGCATCAACGGCGCAAACGGCAGCAAGCCGACATGGCCGCCGTCGAGCATCTGTTGGCCGTCTAGTTGGCTCAGCCGAATCACTTGGTATTGCACCAACACGCGGAAGCCGTGCCGCTCTTGGAGGTAGTGCCCCGGATCGGTGCGGCCAGCGTTGGGACGCAGATAGATGACGTTGGAGTAAATCGGTAGGCCGTATTGCTCAATGCCGCGTCCGATATAGCCGGCCATGCGACGGGGCATGGGAGGTGTGCTGTCGGTGGTTTGAAATTCGTGATGGACCAACGCCTCCTCGCCGTTGATTTGCACGCGGATGAGGCTGTCGGTGCGGTGGGTCTCGACGGTGGATTGTTCGGTGTCGATGACGTTGATTACCTCGATGTCGTCTTGTTGGAGGGCGAATCGGGCGAAGTCAGCCGGGTAGGTGTGGATGAGGTGTTTGGCGATGGTATCGAATTCGGCCATGAGCGCTGCCTTGGATTGCGGGTGCGGTGCTACTCGCAAGGTGCAAGAATCGTGCCAAGACAGCGGCTCAGAGGGGCGGCGGGGCTGTGCGGGGCTGGAGTGTAGCGAAAAGGATACAGAGATGGGAAATTGGGGACAAAAGTTGCGTAACGTCAGTTATTCCCAATAGGCTGGTAGGTCGGGAAGACGCGGGGAAAGGCGCAACCCGTAGTCTTTTGGCGGGTAGCTGCGTCAATATAGCAAACACTGAACGCACGGCGCGGGCGATTGGTGCGATTCGTCTCCGAGCGGTGCAAGGTCCAGTTGTGCAAAAGCACCACCTCGCCTTTTTCCATTTCTAAATATAGCCGCTTCTCATCCGGTGCGTGTAGCGCACGCTCGTCCGCCGAGAGTTGGTCGCCCGTCTCGGGGATCATGGTGTGGTGTGAACTGGGGATGATCTGTAGGCAGCCGTTGGCAACGCGCGTATCGTCGAGCGCGGTCCACACCGTGACTTTGGGAGGAATGCTCAGGTGCCAGCCGCCAGCACCGTCTTGGTGCCAGTTGATCATGACGCCCTGCTCGGCGGGCTTGTTGAAAAACATGGCGCGAAAAATCGAGACCTCCGCGCCGATGATCTTAGCGGTCAGATCGCGGAAGAGCGGCTTCTGCATGTAGCCTAAGAACAGCGGATCCTGCTCCAGATCCTGAATTTTGCGGTACTTGAGCGAGGAGCCCTTAAACTCCTTAGTCTGCCGCGACAGTTCGGGATTGCCAGCCGAAGGGCATAGCTGCATGAGCATGTTGTCGTAGCGCACTTTGCCGAGCATGATCTGGTCAATGCGCTGGCAGAGGACGTCGATTTCCTCGCGGGAAGCGACGTGGCCGAGACGCACGTAGCCCTGCTCGTGAAACTGGTCGAGTTCATCGACACTTAGCTCAGCGGCGTGGAGAACGGTCATGGCAAGCTCCTTTGGTATTGAGCGAGGCGAGCGAGCGCGTCTTGTCGGCTGATGCGGCGGAAAGATTGTTCGAGCACGGGACCTTGGCCCTGCCAGCCCGCCTCGCGCCCGCCATCGGGCACAGAGTCGCAGACGCTTTGGCACCAAGCAGCGAGCGGCTCTACTGGGCAGCGGATCACCAAATCAGGGTCAGCGACCGCACCTGTAGCAGAGTACGCATAGCAGGTCTCGATGAGCCGCTCGGCTGAGGCGAGCTGCTGCCGCTGGTACTCGCACGGGGTCGGAGGGCCGTCGGGCACGAGCAGGATATTGACGCCCCGGTCGGTAATCGCGTTGAGCCGTTCAGCCGCATCAATGCCGACCAACACGTCCTTGTGCTCCGGCCAGATATCGAACATCCCGTAGGCCGCCTTGGGCGTACGCGATTGGAAGGTGAAGTAATCGGGATACGCGAAGAAATCCTCGCTGGTGGCGCGGTAGGCATTGTAAAAGGCGGTCACGTGGGCCAAGATCAAATTAACGGCCCCGATGCCTTCGAGGCGATTGGGCGCGAGCAGACCCAGCCTTTTGGTCTTGGTAAAGCCGCTGAAGTACTCCGCCAGCGCGACCGAGTGGCCGCTGGCGATTATCTCGAAGTCGCTAGCGCCGAGTTTTGAACTGTGCATGGTCCACCTGATCCCAATGTAACGCCGTTTTTTGCGCCGCAGCCAGACTTACTCCAACAGAATGCCGCCATCGAGGACGATATTCTTGCCCGTCATCGACGGGGTTCTGCACAGCATTTCAAAAACGTAGAGCAGATGAATGGGGGGGACTTCCTGCTTCCACACCTTCATCAGGTCTTTGACCCCGTCAATGGCTTCGTGCGGCGTGTTGGAAATCATCTGACCGCTGACAATGACCGGGCTGATGGAATTGACGCGGATGCCGAACTCCTTACCTGCCTGCACCGTATAGTTGCGGCTGAGGCCGAGCAGAGCCGCCTTGCTGCAAACATAGGGAGCCCCTACGTACAGCCCGCCCACCAGCGCGGCCAGCGACACAATGTTGATGATTTGTCGATCGCCGCTGCCATGCTGCATCATGCCGACCGCGCCTTGGCTCATAAAGGCCGCGCCTTTTGCATTTACATTGAGGACTCGATCCCAGTCGTCCTCGGTCATGTCGAGCAACTTTACCTCGCTGAGCAGCCCGGCGTTGTTGATGAGCATCTCGAGGCCGTCGTACTGTTCGGCGATTTCAGCATAGAAGGATTTGATTTGAGCAACATCGCTGAGGTCCACGCGATGGACGCTGCACTCGCCGCCACAGGATTCAACCGCCGCCACCGTGGCGTCCTGCGGCACCACATCTACGAGAATGGGGATCCCGCCGCACGAGGCAATAAAGGTCGCAAAGAGCTTGCCAATCGTCCCACTAGAGCCGGTGATAATGCAGCGCCGCCCTTTGAGGTATTCTTCTATTGTTACGTACTGCTCAAGCCCTATACTACTGTTCATAACGCTATGTCTCCTATGATTTATTTTGCGAGCTTTCTCGCTCCATAGCCATCCGCAGATGACCAGCGGCGGGACGTGGCAGTGATCCGCCGCGATGATGGGCCGGCTGTGTTTACTTCCGTTGCGGCTAGCGCATTGATGCAGGCATTAAAAGGCCCTTTTGGACGCGAGTCAAGGAGCGACTCCATTGCGACTCAGTGCCGACAAACGGCACACCTCCTTGACTGGGCCGCAAAAAATCTCTTTATCCATAGCGCAAACCGCGCACCAACTAAAAAGGAGCCAATCCATTGACCGAATCTACTCGCCAAAACATCCTGCCGGACGACCTGAAGAACTTTTGCACCGCCGCCATGGTCAAAGCCGGGCTCAGCCAAGAAGACGCCGAACTGAGTGCCCACGTCTTCGTCACCACCGATACTTGGGGCACCTTCACGCACGGCACCCGGCAAATTCGCGGCCTGATGCAGAATGCGCGGCGCGGCCGTTTGGTCGCGACCGCAAAAGAGAAAATCGTCGCCGACGGGCCATCCTGGGCCATTATTGACGCCTGCGACGGCATGCCGCCCGCCATCTCCTGCCGCGCCGTTGAGTTGGCCGTTGCCAAAGCTCGCCAAAGCGGCATGTGCTACATCGGCATCCGGGGCAGCAGCCACTACGGTGCCGCCGGGTTTTACGCCAACATGATCGCCGAAAACGACATGATCGGTCTTTCCATGTGCAATGTGGAGCCCTGCATGACCGTGCCGGGCGGCAAGAGCAGAGTACTGGGGACCAACCCGATCGCCTACGCCGCACCCACCGGCACCGACCGCACCATCATGCTCGACATTGCCACCAGCGCGGTTGCGGCCACTAAAATATTCGCGGCCAAAAACGAAGGGCGCAGCATTCCCGATACCTGGCTGGTAGATGAAGACGGCATTCCAACGACCGATCCCACCGAGTTTCCCGAAAAAGGGGCGCAGTTGCCCATGGCCGGGCACAAAGGATACGGATTGGCCGTGTTAGTGGAGTTGCTGACAGCAACCCTTAGCGGAGCGGCGATGATGAGTGGCGTCCAAAGCTGGGTAGCGGACACGGACGTGCCCTCGAACCAAGGGCACGCATTTATCGCCATTGACGTCGGCGCGATGATGCCGCTGGAGGAATTCCACGCCCGCATGGCCGTCCTGTCCAAAGAGATCAAGAGCGCTTCTCCAGCTAAAGGCGGGACCATTTTCCTGCCGGGCGAGATCGAGTGGAACAAGCGGGAGCGAGCGCTAGCCGAGGGGATTGTCATGCCCGAAGATGTCTTGATCAGCCTGCGAGGACTCGCTGAAGACAGTGGCCTCAATCCTGCGGATTTCAATCTAGACCTCGGCTGAGCAGCGGCTTGGATCCATTTTCTTAACTCCGCGTTTTCCCAATTCAACGCGCAAAGGGCCAACGGCTGGGGCAGCCTGTTGTGGGTGTGCTTAGCCTAGGCTGGGTGCTTTCAGTGCTGGCTGATCGGCACCAGCTAGGACGCAACCCTCGTGTTGTGGGGGCGACCTAGCCCCTAAAGGTCTCACTCATGGGTTGTACCGGATACAGTATAGCCCCTCGCTGCCCCGTCCTCTCTCTGTCCTTCCGGCTTGGCATGGATATTGCTGTTTTACTAATTAGGTGGGGTTGGGGAAGTTCCCAACTGCCAATAGATCGCCATGGCCGAAGTTGATACCGTTTCCAAGCACCTGATTCAAACCTACCCCGACGACTTCGTCCGCTTCGCCCTCCAGCGCGACGATGTCGAGGTCGTCGAAGTGGTCGACACCGAGCAACCCACCGTCGAAGTGCGTCGTACGGACAGCCTCCTCCGCGTGTGCATCGGCGGCGAGGACGCCTTGGTCCACTATGAATTTCAAACCACCGATAGCACCCACCCGGTCATGCCGCGCCGCATGGCCGGTTATATCGGCCGCAGTATCGAGCACCATGGACTGCCGATGTATGCCCATGTCCTCTACCTGCGCCCTGACGCCGGACACCGCGATCCGGGATGCTACATTCAAGAGCATCTCGGCTATCCCGTCGCAATCTGGTACAAGGTGATCCGTCTGAGCCAACTCGACGGCCTCGCCGTACTCGACAGCGGCTATGTGGGCTTGCTGCCGTTTGTGCCGTTGATGCAGCCGCCGGCCGGGCAGGCCGAGGCAGCATGGTTGGGTCAGTGCGTGGCACGAGCAGCGGCCTTGCCACTGGATCGTCCGGTCAAGGCCGATTTTCTTACGGGGCTGGCGATTTTGAGCGGGTTGGTGTATAATCCGCAGACGATCATGGCCGCTGTTTCCAAGGAGAATTTCATGGACCTTATCCGCGAATCTTCCTTCGCCCAGTACCTAGCCGAAAGCGCCCTTGAAGAAGGGATCAAGCAAGGCATTGAGCAAGGCATTGAGCAAGGCATTGAGCAAGGCATTGAGCAAGGCATTGAGCAAGGGGGCCGAGAATTTCTCCTCGACGTATTGGCCCTGCGCTTTCCGGCGGATCAAGTGCGCCGGTTGGCCGACCGCATTGCGGCTGTCGACGATGTACAGCGGCTCAAACAGTTGCACCGCGCCGCCGTACAGGTGCCCAGCCTCGAAGCCTTTAGCAATCTGCTAGACGACCCTGCGTGACGCCATCGGGCCTTGGGATTAAAAGCCACACCCCATTCTCTTCTTGAAGAGATTTATTGCAGTCGTTAGAAATAGAGGTCGCTCAAGTCGCCATCGGCTACGGATAGGCCGCGACCTCATCTTCAGGGCCACCGCTTCTGCCCGCTGGTCCCAGCCGAAAAAGAGAATAGGGTCCTGGGCACCGGCACACCTACGTTCACTCCGATCATGCCACATTCCACATCGCACCGCCGCCTTCGAAAAAATGAACAAATGCCTCTGCGCGAAATGCTCCAGTATGTTACCCAATCCACTAACCACGAGAAGCCATGCCCGACCAGATTGATCCCATCCAATTCGAGGTCATTCGCAACGCCCTGCTCGAAGCCACTGAGGAGATGGCCATTGCCCTCCGGCGCAGCGCGTATTCGACCAACATCAAAACCCGCGCCGATTTCTCCTGCGCCTTTTTCGACCGCCAGTTGCGGCCCGTCGCCCAGGCTTTTACCCAGCCAGTACATCTCGGCTCGCTAACGATCCTCACGCCTCGTGCGGTCGCCGAATACGGCCCAGAAAACTTGCAGGCCGGAGACGCGATCCTCGTCAACGATCCCTATCGCGGTGGGGTTCACCTCAACGATATCACCCTGATTTCGCCCGTCTATTGCGGCGAGGAACTCTTTGGCTATGTGGCCAATCTCGCGCATCACGTTGATGTCGGTGGCGGTGCGCCGGCCAGCATTGGGGCCTTTCAGCAGGTGTATCAGGAGGGCATCATCATCCCGCCGGTAAAGCTGGTGCGCGGTGGGGAGATTGCAACCGATGTCTTTGAGTTGGTCATCGCCCAAATCCGCTCCAAGCGGGAGACGCGCGGCGACTTTCGCGCCCAAGTCGCGGCCAATAACTCGGGGATCCGCCGACTCAACGGGCTCGTCGAGCAGGTGGGGTTGGCGCAGGCATCTTTCTACATGGATCGGCTCATCAACTACACTCGGGAGCGGACGCTAGCCGAGTTGGCCAAGTTGCCCAAGGGGGAGTTCACGGCTACAGGCGTCGTCGACAACGACGGCTTCACCGATGAGCCGGTGCGGCTCCAAGTCCGCGTCGTCATTGACGACGAAGGGGTGCTCTTCGACTTGACGGGGTGCGATCCGCAGCGCCGAGCGCCCGTCAATTCCACCTATTCCCAGACTTTTGCGGCCTGCGCCTACGTGCTCAAGTGCCTGATTGACCAAGACGTACCGGTCAACGCCGGATTTTACGAGCAGGTGCGGCTCGTAGCTCCCGCGGGGACGGTCGTCAACAGCACGGCCCCCGCGCCGGTGGTCGGGGGCTGGGAGACTCAGGTGCGGCTCTCCGACATCATTCTCAAGGCACTGCATCCGGCCTTGCCCGATAAGATCCCGGCCGCGACCAAGGGGACGATGTGCCAAGTTGGCTTCGGCGGCACCGACCCGCGCACCGGGCAACTTTATTCCTACTACGAGACCATGGCCGGCGGCTATGGGGGGCGCAGTACCAAGGACGGGCCAGACGCTGTGCAGTGCCACGGTCAAAACACGGAGAACGCGCCGATTGAAGAAATCGAAATCAACTACCCGCTGCGGATTGACCGCTATGAGCTGATAGAGAATTCAGAGGGGCCCGGTCAGTATCGCGGCGGCTTGGGGCTGCGGCGCGACTACCGATTTATCGATCACGAAGTATCCTTCACCGTGCTATCGGACCGAGATCGCTGGGGGCCGGAAGGGCTGGCTGGGGGGCAAGCAGGAGGCAAAGCGCGTTATATCCTCGACCCCGCAGGACAGCACGTCGAATTGGGCTCCAAAACGACGGTTGCGCTGGCGGCTGATACAGTCTTCAGTTACCGCACTTGCGGCGGCGGCGGCTATGGCCCCCCCCATCTCCGCGATCCCCAAGCAGTGGCCGAGGATGTGCGCGAGGGCAAGGTGAGCGCGGCGCGGGCGCGAGACGAGTACGGTGTAGTCATCGACAGCACCACTGGGCAAGTCGATCCGGCCGCGACCGCGGCGCAACGGCGGGAGATGGCAAGCGATGGCCTATAGACTCGGCGTCGATATCGGCGGCACCTTTACCGACATTGCGCTCATCGACGAAGCGACCGGACAAATCTATACCGCCAAGGTTTCTTCGACGCCCCAAGACCCATCCGGCGGATTTATGGCGGCCGTGCAGCGGCTGCTCGCCAAGCAGCAGATCGCCGCCCAAGACGTAGCCTACATCGTCCACGGCACCACGGTCGCCACCAACGCCATCATCGAAGGCAAGGTCGCGCCGACCGGCTTTATCACCACCGAGGGCTTCCGCGATATGTTGGAAATCGCCCGCCAGATTCGCCCCACCCTCTACGACTTACAGTTTGAAAAGCCGCGGCCACTCGTGCCGCGCCACCGCTGTTTTGGCGTACCCGAGCGCCTCGATGCCAGCGGCACCGAGCTGACACCGCTCGACGAAGACGCCCTGCGCCGAGTAGCCGGCAAGCTGCGCGACGCAGGCGTCGCATCCATCGCCGTCTGCTTTTTGCACGCCTATGCCAATCCCGTCCACGAGCGGCGAGCCGGGGAGATTCTCGCCGAAGTTTTCCCCGAAGCCGTCGTCTCGCTATCCGCGGAAGTTGCGCCTGAGTTCCGCGAGTACTTGCGGGCCAGCACGACCGTGATCAATAGCTGCATCCGTCCGGTAGTAGCGCGTTATTTGCAGCGGATCGAAGATCGGTTGGCACGGGTCGGGATCGCCGCTGAGTTACTCGTGATGCAGAGCAGCGGCGGAGTGTACACCTTTGCGGCGGCGCGCCAAAAGCCGGTGTACATGGTCGAGTCCGGTCCGGCCGCCGGGGTGATTGCGGCCGCGCATTTGGGGCAGGCGCGGGGCTACGACCAAGTGATTTCCTTCGATATGGGCGGGACGACCGCCAAAGCCGGCCTGATTCAAGGCGGTGCGCCCAGCGTGACCAAGGACTACGAGGTCGGGACCACGGCGCAGTCGGGCGTCGGCGCGACGCGCGGCGCGGGGTATCCAATTCGCACGCCCGTAATCGACCTCGTAGAAATCGGCGCCGGGGGCGGGTCCATCGCTTGGGTGGATCCCGGCGGCATCCTCCGGGTCGGCCCGCAAAGCGCCGGAGCCGATCCCGGGCCGGTCTGCTATGGCCGGGGCGGGGCGCAACCCACGGTAACTGACGCCAACCTCGTCTTGGGACGACTCAACCCGAGCTATTTCCTCGGCGGCGAAATCGCTCTCGACCCAATCGCGGCACAACGCGCCATCGACCAACACTGCGCTCAGCCGCTGGGCATGGACCTAGTCGAGGCGGCCCACGGCGTCATCGAGATCGCCAACACTGCCATGGTCAACGCACTGCGGCTGGTCTCCGTGCAGCGCGGCTACGACCCGCGCGACTTCGCGCTGGTAGCCTTTGGCGGCGCCGGGCCAGCCCACGCCAACCGCCTCGCCGCCCTGACCGAGATTCCCGTGGCGATCATTCCCCAAAGTCCGGGCACCGCTTCGGCCTTGGGACTGTTGGTGACCGACTTAAAACACGATTACGCGACAACCCTCATCCAGCGGTTGGACCAAGTAGTTCCCCAAGCCTTGGAGCAGACCTTCCGCGAGTTAGAGGCACAGGGGCGGGAAACGCTGGGACGCGAGGGGATGGCCGAAGCGGCGATGGTCTTCAGACGCCAAGTGGATCTGCGCTACGTTGGGCAAAGCCACGAACTGACGCTGCCGTTGGCAACCCAAGCCTTGGCCCCGGCGCAG
The DNA here is from genome assembly GCA_965116045.1 of Candidatus Latescibacterota bacterium. GTDB lineage: Bacteria > Latescibacterota > UBA2968 > UBA8231 > UBA8231. Next base: position 2,767,620 of record OZ220478.1, read on the forward strand.
CTCGCGCAGTTGCTAGAGCAGTTCCACCGCACACACGATCGCGCCTATGGCTTTAGCGCACCGGGCGAGGACGTCGAATTGGTCAGCGTGCGGCTCTCAGCTATCGGCCAGATCGCCAAGCCTGCGCTGGCACCGCTGGCAAAGGCAACCGGAGAGGCGACCGCCAAAGGACAGCGCCCGGTGTATTTCGCCGAGAGCGAGGGATTTGTCGATTGTCTGGTGTACGACCGCTATGCGCTGGGGGCTGGCGCGGTGGTGCAAGGGCCGGCCATCGTCGAAGAGATCGATTCAACCACCGTCGTCCATCCTCAGTATCAAGTGCGCGTGGACGAGGTCGGGCAGATGGTGCTGACGGCGACCGAAGCGCGTTAAAAATTCAACGAAAGATCGCAATAATGACTCAGGACAACACCACCATCTTAGACGACCTGCTTACCGGCTGGAGACAACAAGCCGCCACGGCTGGGTACCGCCGCGAGCGAGACAAGGGAACCGCATTCGAGCGGCTTTGCATGGCCTATTTGACGCACGACCCGCTCCAAGCGCGGCAGTACGATCAGCCCATACTTTACTCGGACTGGGCTCAAGCGCCAGAGCAACGCAACGACCGGGTGGCCGAACCGCTGGGATTCTACGCCGAGCCGGAGCATTCAGCGCAAGACCTCGGCATCGACTTGGTCGCCAAGCTGCGAGACGAGGAGGGCTGGTGCGCCATTCAGTGCAAGTTCCATGCAGCGGATAGCCGCATTGCCAAGAAGGAGATCGATTCCTTCTTGGCCGCTTCGGGCCGGAAGGATTTCCGGCAGCGACTGATCATCGACACGACCGGCCGCGAGTGGAGTGCCCAAGCAGAAGAGATGCTGCGGAGCCAAGCAGTGCCGGTCCGGCGAATCGGCCTACAGGAATTGCAGGCCAGCCCAATCCGTTGGCAGGATTTTGCGACTAGCGGTGAAATCCGCGTCGCCGAACAGCGCACCCTCCTGCCACATCAGCGCGAGGCAATGGAAAAAGTCACGGGCGGATTAGCCGAGCCGGGCAGTCGCGGCAAAATGATTATGGCCTGCGGTACTGGTAAAACCCTGACATCCCTCCGCATCGCCGAACAGCTTGCCGGTACTGGCGGGCGAGTCCTCTATCTCGTACCCAGTCTGGCGCTGATGGCGCAGACGGTGCGTGAATGGGCGCGAGATGCAAACATTCCGCTGCGCTCGTTCGCGGTTTGCTCCGACTCACAAGTCGGCAAGCGCCGACGCCGCAGTGACGACCTCATTGACATGGACGCGCTGGATTTGGCGTTTCCAGCCACTACGGACGCGGCCCGTCTCGCCGACCGTTGCAGCCCGCCAGCCCCCGATGCCCTGACCGTCGTCTTTGCTACCTACCAGTCTAGCCCGGTAATCGAGGAGGCGCAGCAGGAACACGGAGTACCCGCCTTCGACCTCGCGGTCTGCGACGAGGCTCACCGCACGGCTGGCGCACTGATCGAGGGCGAAGACCCGTCGCACTTTGTCCGCATCCACAGCGATGAGCACATCCGCTGCGATCGGCGGCTCTACATGACTGCAACGCCAAAGGTCTATGCCGCCAGCGCCCGGACCCGAGCCGGCAAACTGGCAGCAGCCCTATGCTCAATGGAAGACGAGCAACATTACGGGTCGCTGCTCTACGAACTGACCTTCGGCGCGGCCGTGGAGCAGGGTCTGCTAGCAGATTACAAAGTGATCGTTCTGACGGTCCCGGAGGACGCTGCGGCCCGGGCGATTCAGCGCAGCCTAGCCGAGGATGGCGAATTGAAACTCGACGACGGAGCCAAGCTGCTTGGCTGCTGGCGGGCCTTGGCCAAGGTGGATGCCGAGCAGTTCCCGGCAAAAGACCGCGCGGGGATGCGCCGCGCCATTGCCTTTTGCCGCGACATCAAATCCTCGCAGCAAGTGGAACGGCTGCTTGCCCGAGTCGCCGAGGAATACCGCGAGCAAGAGGGGACGCACTTGGCGGAATACCCAGTTGCGGCTCAGCATGTCGATGGCACCTTCAATGCCATAAGGCGTTCGGCGGCGTTGAACTGGTTGGACGAGGCCGACCGGGACAGCGGCTGCCGGGTACTTACCAACGCCCGCTGCCTTTCCGAAGGGGTAGATGTGCCAGCATTGGACGCTATTCTCTTCATGCACCCACGCAAGAGTCAAATCGATGTGGTGCAGGCGGTGGGGCGGGTCATGCGTAAAGCCCCTGACAAACAGATGGGTTATGTCGTGCTGCCGGTGGTCATTTCGTCGGGGGTTCCGCCGGAAACCGCGCTCAACGACAACAAGGCATTTGAAGTCGTCTGGCAGACGTTGAATGCGATTCGCAGCCATGACGAGCGATTTGAGGGGATGATAAACCGGATTGAACTAGGCGAACCGGGCGACCGCATCGGCCTCATTACCCTAGCCGATTGGGGGCCAACCGCGACTCAGGCCGGGGATGGGCCGGGCATTGGGAGCGGGGCAGCGACAGACCCAGATGCCATGAGTTCCCGACCGGAAGATCTGCAACAAACAACCTTGTTTGCAGGATTGCCGGAGGCGATTCGGGCAAAAATCGTTGAGAAATGCGGCGAGCGGAAGTATTGGGACGAATGGGCCGGCGATGTGGCGGATATTGCCCGGCGGCACATCGAGCGCATCACGGCTCTCGTCGAATCCGGCGACGCCGAGCGGGAGATTTTCCAAGAGTTTGTCTCCGAGTTGCGCGACGATCTAAACGAGGGCATCACCGACGCCGACGCGATTGAAATGCTGGCGCAGCATTTGGTGACCGGGCCGGTGTTCGACGCGCTGTTCGGCGATGCTGAGTTCGTTTCGCGCAATCCAGTTAGCCAAGGTATCCAAGATGTGTTGGATGTGCTCAGGCCAGCGAACATCGACGCGGAAGCGGCTAATCTCGATGAGTTTTACGCCAGCGTCCGGCGACGGGTTGCGGGGGCGGCTACTGACGCGGCCAAGCAGAAGATCGTCGTCGAGTTATACGACAAATTTTTCCGCACCGCTTTTCCCAGTACGACGCAGCGGCTGGGGATCGTTTATACGCCAGTGGAGATCGTCGATTTTATCATTCGCTCGGTGAACGATGTCTTGGAGGACGAATTTGGCTCGACGTTGGGTTCTGAGGGCGTCCACATTCTCGATCCATTCACCGGCACGGGCACATTTGTTACGCGGCTGTTGCAGTCGGGTTTGATTGCGCCGGAGGATTTGCCGCGCAAGTACGCGCACGAGATTCACGCTAATGAGATCGTCTTGTTGGCCTATTACATTGCGGCGGTGAATATCGAGACGGCCTATCACGATGTTGCTGACGGCGACTACAAACCGTTTGAAGGCATTTGTTTGACAGACACCTTTGAAATGCAGGAAGGCGACGATTTGCTGGCGCAGATCATGCCGGATAATTCGGGGCGGCGGACGCGACAGAAAGAGAAGGATATTCGCGTGATTGTGGGGAATCCGCCGTGGTCAGGAAAACAGAAGCGGGAAAACGATAACGCACAGAATCAGTCGTATCCAGCATTGGATGGACGTATCCGCGAGAGCTACGCCGAGCATTCGGACGCAGCCAATAAGAACACTCTTTACGACAGTTACATCCGCTCCATCCGATGGGCCAGCGACCGAATCGGCGGAAGTGGCGTGATCGGGTTCGTCACGAATGCTAGCTGGATCGATAGCAGCGCGATGGACGGAATGAGGAAGTGTCTCGCGGAGGAATTCTCAAGCCTCTATGTGCTGAATATGCGGGGGAATGCTCGGACATCGGGAGACTTACGGCGGTCTGAAGGGGACAACGTATTCGGCTCAGGGTCTCGTGCGCCGGTCGCCATCACCATCTTCGTTAAAAATCCCAATGCGACAGAGCACGGGCGTATTCTGTTCCGGGACATCGGTGATTATCTGGACCGCAAAGCAAAACTCGGAGCAGTCAGGCAACTAGCTAGCATTCGCGGCATAAAGGCAGTTGAAGACTGGAGTCGGATAAGGCCGGATGAAAATTATGATTGGCTAGGCCAAGGGGATACGGGATTTGTCCGGTTTATGGTGATTGGGGTAACAAAGATAAAAGCGCAGCTAGACGAAATACCGAAATATGGCTGTTTTGGGAATTATTCGAGCGGCGTTAAGACTAACCGCGACGCTTGGTGCTATAACTTCTCGCGGCAAGCACTCGAAGCGAACATTCGGTCATTGATCAGCTTCTATAATTCCGAGATCGAGCGGTTTCAATCCGAAAAGCCCGGTAGCGGCAAGGATGCTATTAACCAGTTTGTCAACAACGACCTAAAAAAAATTAGTTGGTCAGAGAATCTCAAGTCTGGTCTCGCCCGTGGGAAATTATTGAAGTTCGACGGAGGATGGATCGCGCCAGCCATCTACCGGCCATTCACGCGACAATACCTGTATTTCAGTCGAAGATTGAACGAGCGAGTTTACCAAATGCCGCAAATCTTCCCACATGCCGACGCGAAAAACCGTCTGATTTGTGTGACGGGCATCGGGACACGGGCCGGTTTTTCGGTGATGATGGTCGCCATGGTCCCTGATCTCAATTTGTTAGAAGCAGGAGCTCAATGCTTCCCCCTCCACCTCTACGAAAAGCCCGACAGCGACGACGCCCTGTTCGGTCTACAAACCGACGATCACGGCTACACCCGCCGCGACGCCATCACCGACGACGCACTCGCCAAATTCCGCGCCGCCTACGGCAACTCCGTTTCCAAACTCGACATTTTCCACTACATATACGGCCTACTCCACGTCCCATCCTACCGCCAGCGATTCGCCAACAACCTCTCCAAAGAGCTGCCGCGCATCCCGCTCGCCGCCGATCCCAACCACTTCACCGCCCTCGTCGCGGCCGGACGCGAGTTAGGCGATCTACACGTCGGTTTCGACCGCGTTGACCCGTGGCCGCTCGAATTTGCCAACGGCGGTTCGGACGCGCCAGCCGGGACCGATCCAACAACCTATTTCCGCGTCCAAAAGATGAAACTCGGAGGCACCTCAAAAGAACCCGACCGCACGACGATTATCTACAACAGCAACATTACCGTTACTAACATTCCTGCCGCCGCATGGGACTACGAAGTCAACGGCAAACCTGCCATCAAATGGGTCATGGATCGACAGGCCGTATCCACCGACAAAGCCAGCGGCATCGTCAACGACGCCAACTGCTACGCGACAGAAACCATCGGCGACCCATCCTATCCGCTAAAACTCCTTGCCTGCGTCATTCGCGTCAGCATGGAAACCAACCGCATCGTCGAAGAGTTGCCGGAACCGGAGTGGATTGAAGAGGGAAAGTAAAACGCGACGACTGGAGGAACATAAGGTGTCCCAACCGCAGCCGTATGATATAATGATAATACGCCCAGTATCTGATGGAAGAGTTGCTCACTTTACAGGAGAAATTCCTAACGACCTTTGGGCAATTCTATTAAAATTCCTCGAGCAAGTCAGTAAGCTGGAAGCGCGTTTACGTGAATGTGAGAATCTGAACTTGAATGGTACCCTATATTGGTCTCGCGATGATAACACGTTAAGACACGAGACGCATAGCACCATCAAGCCCAATGACTTTGATAGCATCCTGCTTCGTCTCAGACCCTTTCAACTGCAAAATAATAAGCCGGATATTTCGTTTAATGCGACAGTTAATAGGCTTCAAAAACATATAAGAGAGGGAATAAAGGGAAAACATGAAAAGGATATACATTATGTATGGTTGAAGGAATTCTTCAAAAATCTTAAGGATCAATATAACGGCCAAGCATGGCAGAGGCAATTGGTTATTGAGTCTGTAAAATTTACTTCATCTGGCAAAATAAAACCAAACGAGAATAAGACTATCAATAGCGAAAAGATGTTAGACAATTGGCTTAATGCTGATGAATATCACCATGACGAAAAGAAACAGTATTTGATAGAAGAAATTGAAAAGGGGCTTCCTCCTGGCTTTTTGGATTCTATTTTTGTAAATATGACACTTGAAAAGATAAAAGCAATTTTTCGTTTTGCGGGTCTGATTGATCGCTTAGGTACTGGTCAAGTAAATATATATCTTCCCTGATTTGCAGACACTTGAATACCATGGAAGGGCATAGGCGTATCCCGGCAATGTCATCCGCCATGCCTGCCGGACGAAGAGCCCGCAGAAGAACTTGCGCGTCCTTCGCTGCTTATATGGTCAACAGAAATAAGCAACTAACCACCTAATACGAGGAATCGTCATACCATGAAAAAGTTCATCAATCCTCTAGAGCAAAGAATAAACATCATCCGATATATTGGGGACAAGGTGACTGAAAAAGGAAGAATGATTGAGTTGAATATCGGCGATATTGCCCAATTGAACGAAATAGCTGACGAGACTTCGTTGTTCTACCTCATGGAAGAATTAAAGGAGCGTGATGAAGTTAAATTTTTGCTGTCTACTCTTGAAAGTTGGTATTACGACGTCAATCTTAGGTATCACGACGTCAATCTTAGTCTGGAAGGATGGAAGATATACGAAGAGGAAAAACGCGGCATGGTCGCCGGAAATTACGGTTTTATCGCCATGGAGTTCGATAACAATGAACTAGAAACTTTTGTCCAAGAGGTTGTCAAGCCTACAGTGAAAAAAATGGGACATCGTCTTATTGATGTGCGAGACGTTTCACAAGCAGGGATCATTGACAACATCATACGAAGTCAGATCAGGTCTGCAAGATTCGTCATTGCTGATCTTACGCATGACAACAACGGAGCCTATTGGGAAGCCGGTTATGCCGAAGGTTTAGGGAAACCCGTCATTTACATTTGTGAAAAAACCAAATTCGAGGAAAAGCGCACTCATTTTGACACCAATCACTGTACGACTGTCCTCTGGTCTAGAGATGACGACGACGGGTTCCGTAAGGAATTGACGGCTACTCTTGACCTATCTCTAGAAGAAATAGACGATCAACTCTGACATTTTCCCATCTCGAACCCGAGCGACGATGTAGCAATAGAACACTCTAAATCGCTTCAGCTACGACTGGTACGGGAACCATCAAATCTACACCCTGTTCGTTCTGATGCCTGATATAGCTTTTAGCTCGCTGAACCATCTTTTCTTGACCTTGAGTTGCTTCCTCTTTAATGCCCCGTATCAAGACAGACCATAACCTAAGCACCTTCCGAACGAATTTTATTAACAAAGTCAATGACGTCGGTGTCTTTCCATTGATCTCCTACTAATTCAGAAATTTCTTCGCGGGCTTTCACGGGCGAATGATGTATTTGGCTGGCGATTTGTGTAGCCTTGAACTCGACTAATTCCAAAGTACGAGGATCCCATAGAGCTCGTCCGTGTAAAGCGACATTTTTATACAGACTCTGAGACAGGCTAATTGCAATTTCTCTAGTTGTTTCACAGTGAATAAGTCGGCTTCGACCAAGCAACATGAGGTCCACTTTAGGCACTTTTCCATCGACCCGGATACACTTACCAAAAATCGTAGTTGTACCTTTAATAAATTGGGACTTCTCTATAAGTATTCCGGGCCTGCTCATTATAAAATAAAATAAAAGATATAGGGCTAGGTGCGCCCATTCGCTTCGTTGGCCACCGCGATCCGAGGATCGGTTTGCCACGCGGCTGCTAATCACATATTCGTCAGCCAGCGCCCCTTTTCCGCCGTCAGCGCATAGATCGCGCCCCACACTCCCGACACCGAAACCTCGCCCAAAATCAACCCCAAGAAAAACGGCTTGGCGTTCTGAAACAAACGCACACCGCCAAAGCGCAGGACGATCAGTTTCAGAAACCAAGCGACCAGCGCCGAGAACCAGATCTGACTCGTCAGCCAGCCCACGGCAATAGCAAAGCCGATCGGGTGAAAGGGCCACCAAAACCACCGGTGCTGCGCCCACATTAAAAAGCCCTCCACGGCCGCGCCAATCCCCTTGAAGAGCCAACCGCGCATGTTGGCCTCGGGCATGTTGAGAATGGTCGGGCCGATGTACGGCCAGCCGTGAGCACCGGCCCAATCGATCAGCGACAGATTAATCGCTCCATAGGTATAGGCCAGTTTCAAGGTCATGTACGCCGCGGCCAAAAGGCTACACACCAGCGCCAGCATCAAGCCCCAAAACAGCCGCGTCTTGGGGCCGGGGATCAACTCGGCGAGCTTGAGACCATTGGCGCAGGCGACCATCGGCGAAGTGCGCGATTCGCCTTGCCAAATAAAGGTGAAGTTGAGAGCGACCAAGCCCTTGGCTCCGAGCACCGAAGTGCCCAAGCCCGATATGATGAAATACGCCGGCACAATCGGACTGCGGGCGGTGGCCACGCCGCCGGTAGCTACCACACGTGCGACCAAGATGAAAAACAGCAAGCTGACGACGAGCAGGACCGGCAGCACCGCAATCGGCACCCCCGAACGCCAGAGCCACACGGCGACGAAGAGCAGGCTGCCCAAAAAGCCGACCAAGGCCGTGCGATAACTGAGCAGCTCCTCGCTGTCATCAACGCCGCCGTGCGGATTCCAGAGTTTGCGCCAGACCTCTTTGAGATGAGGGCGGGCGGTCCACAGCCCAAAGAGCACCAACACAATGACCGCGCCAGTGGCTTGATGAGTCAGGTCGGCTGGCTGCGAGTACTCGTACGCGCTCAGGCGCTCGGTGCTGGCAATGCCGAGCGTCTTGAAGACTCCCTCTTCCACCTTGGAGAACACGTAGAAAAACCAAATGCTGAACGTGATCTCGAGATTGACCAAGTAGAAGAAGCCGACCCAAGCCAAGTTGAGCGCCACCGGCAGGTGCAAGGTATGGTTTAAGAAGGAAAACCGGCCTCTAGGGTTGTATTCGGGCACGAACGGGAAGTAGTGGTTGAGGGCGTTGAGACTGAGCAAGATGAACGGCACGGCAAACCCCAACCACATCCGCTGATCCTTAAAGAAAGAAGCCACGCACATATTGGCGTCCTTCTCAATCATATTCTGCGGTAACTGGACCATCGGATAGGTCAGCCGCTCGTGTACCGACCATTGGCGATGAAGCATGGTGCTCAGGCAGATCAGCATAAAGCTCATGGCCGCGATCAACGCCAGCCAATAGGCCATCGGCTCCACCCAGACGCCCCACGGAATGGACTCCCCCTTCGGCAGCCCCTCGTAGTAATTCTTGACGGCCTCGAAGTCCTGCGGCGCGATCCACGAGGGGATAAAGTCGTAGAACAACTCGGCGTAGTTGTTTTCGGGGGTGGCGTAGTAGAAGGGATAGACGATGGTGCCAATGAGGAAGAACATCAGCCCCCACGTCGGCACGGTGACCGCCATCATTAACATGCAGTAAATCAGCACCAGATCGGCTTTGGCCAAGGCGAAATGGCGGCCGATCAGAGCCACAAATCCATTGACGGCAAAGGTCAGGACAAAAAAGAGAAAGAGCGCCCCGGGCGAAGAGGGGTTGAAGCCGACCCAATAGTAATTGAACACCACCCCGTACGGCGCGAGCAAACCCACCGCTAGGGAAAGGGCGATGCCGGTTAGCAGTCCCTTGATGCTGAAAGGTGACTTGGGCATGAGTTGGTTCGTCGCTTACCCTACTCGGCGGCCGAGGCAGCCAAAAGCCCCCCATCCACCGGCAGGGCTTCGGCTAACGTCAAGAAGATGCCGCGGCCAATGCGGCGCTTGCCGCCGCTTTCTTTTCGCTTAGCAAGGATGCAGACATAGTATGCTCCTTATCTAAACGATCTCGGGGTGATCGTGCATCGACGGAGTGGCCATGATGCGCTTCTGTCGTTCGGTCAGTTCGCCGTACTCTTCGAGGTTGTAAAACTCCTTGGCCCACGTCGAGTAGCCGGGGCTGTACTTGTAGAGCAACGTGCGGCGTTGGTGCTCGGCGCGCCACGGCATGGTGCCGTGGATGAGAGCCTCGGTAAAAAACAGCGCGTCCCCGGCTTTAGCCGTCGGTTGCACCACGTAATGCGCGGCGCGCTCGAAGAGCCTGACATCTTGGGGCAGGTTGCGGGGATAATTGGTCTTGTGGCTGCCCGGCACACAGGCAAAGCCGCCGTCGCCCTCATTGGCATCGGCGAGAAAAAAGGTCACCACGCTCAGACCATTCCGCATCTGGCCATCGCGGTAGCTGAACCAGTGGTCGGTGTCTTGGCTCGGGCCGCCGTGGAGACCGCCACGGGAGTCGCCGCGATTCATGATAATGGCGTAGTCGTGGTCAATGCGAACTTTCGGGCCGATAAGTTCGATTAAGTAGGGCAAAATTTTGGGGTGGTCAATCAGGTTTTTGGTGGCTTGGCCCCAGCTACTGACTTTGTTCAAATCGTTGCGCGGGTGGTTGTCCCAGCCGTCGGTGTACCGGTCCATCAGCGCATTGAGATCGTCCAATTCCCGCGGGCTGAGGACGTCTTTGATGACTAAATAGCCCTCTAAGTCAAAGACGAATTTTTCTTCTTCGTTCACGGCGTGCTCCTTTCTATTCGGCGTAGATATTCTGCATCTGATAGGCGTCGAGCGAGACCAACTCGGCGCTCTGGCCCTGTGCCCGCAGCGAGACCCCGACGCTATCGGCGCGGTCGGGATAGACCCGTGCGGCCACGCATTGCTGGCCGTTGGCAAAAACTTCGACGACGCTCTTATCGACAAAAACCCGCAGTTTGAGCCTCTCGCCCGGGGCGAGGATGACCGGGGCGGTCTCTGGCGCACGAGAGAGGACATCGGGCGCGATAGAAGAATGCGAAGTGTCGAGCGAGATTAGGCTCTGGCGATGGTCGCTGCCAAAGACGCGATTGCTAAAACCCCGGTTTTTGAAAAAGGCGATGCGCGTGTGCTCCTCCTTGCCGGGAGCGCGTAGGACATTGAGCTCGACCATGGGCGCGTCTTGGGGATCAAGCTCGACGACGAGTTCCATGGCGTTGCCCCGGATTTCATCAAGGACAAGTTCTTCGTTGGCGGGGAGGGTAGTTTTGCCGATGTGCTGGTGGTCCTGCCGGAGCGACTCGAGGTCGCCAGCCGGCTCCATGGCCAACTCGTCGCCGACGACGGTCAGGCGGCGGGGCAGGGTCATAATCTGGTTCCAGTTCTTAGTCGGCTTGCCGGGGTTCATGTTGAAGATGACCAAGACGCCGCCTTGGCCATCAGGGGTTGCCGAGGGCGCGTGGACGCCCGATGGCACGGCCGCGCCAAAGTTGAATTTGGCACCGTAGGTTACGACGAACTTGTCGCGCTCAGTGTCGTAGTCGCCAAGCAGGTATTGACCGCCGCTTCTATGGCTGAAGAAGAGGAGGATGTGGCGGTCGCCGATCGGCCAGAAATAGGGGCAGGCTCCATCGTCGCCGACTAGCGTGTATCCGTCGTCCTCGACGAAGGGGTGGAGGTACTCCCAGTGTTCGAGATCGCTCGACCTGAAGAGAAAATTGGCGCGCACGGGCTTGCCGGCCGGGCCTTCGGGCTTGGTGCCCGCCGACAGCGAGTAGTACGCGTCGCCCTGCTTCCAGATGCAGGGATCAAAGACTCGGTAGGGCTGGCCGGGCTGAATGGGAATCACGGCCTTGTTGGCGACCTTTTCCCAGTTGAGCAATAGCGGATCCGCAGCGGTGGCGACCATATTGCCGACCTCCGTGCCGTGGTACATGGCGATGACGCGGTCTTCCTCGACCAGCGTAGCACCCGAAAAGCAGCAGCGCTCTGGGTTCGGATAAATGCAGTACGGCAGGTCGCGCCAGTGGACGAGATCGTCGCTTATGGCGTGCCCCCAGTGCTGGCGGGTATCCTCCGGTGGATAGGCTTGGTAGAAGAGGTGGTAGCGGCCCTGCCAGAAACACAGTCCATTGGGGTCGTTGAGATTGGCTTCGGGGTTGATGTAGTGGTAGATGGGACGGTGCGGATCGCCGGCGTACGAGCGGCGCGCTTCGAGCAGGCGCTGCATCAGCGGATTGGTGGCCAGTGCCGCCTCTTGTGCGGCCAAGGTGTCGGGGAAGGTGTAATAAGGGACCTTTGACGTGTAATCGGGCGCGGTAGGCATGGAATCCTCCAGTTTGGTGAGCGGTCGTCAGGGACAGCGCAAAGTATAGGTCTTGCGCAGGCGTCAATCCAGTCTTAGGTAACGCTGACGATCCAAGCAGTTTGACAGCCGCCGTGCGAATGCGCTCTATTTTCTCGTTCGGTTGGTTGGTGGATTCCGCCGAGGACAAAGACGATATTTTCGAGCGAAACGGTTCGGCATCGCGGCTAATCGCGCGATTGCAAAAAGGAGCAAATTTTCTATGGTCAAACCCGCAATACTAGACGCTTTTAAGGAATTCGACTCGCCGACGATTTTCAATGCCATCGTGTTAAAGTGCGGCCTGCCCAATGAAGAGTACACCGACCATCGGATTCGCTATCTGCTGCCAGAGTTGGGGCCGGTCATCGGCTATGCAGTGACCGCAGAAGTAACGACCAACGACCCGGACTCCGCGGCAGTCCCTTGGGAAGGGTACTACGAAGCAATCGACGCCATGGCGGGACCGGTGTTCGCGGTGATGAAGGACGTGGATTCGCGGCCCGGGCGCGGGGCCAGTTTTGGCGACGGCATGGCGCGGCTGCACCAGCGGCTAGGCGCAGTGGGCGCCCTTGTCGATGGCACGGTGCGCGACTTGGCGGGAATCCGCCGGGTCGGGCTGCCGGTCTTCGCCTGGGGGACGGTGCCAGGGCACGGCGTATTCAACGCAACGCGGGTCAACGCGCCGATTACCGTAGGATCAGTGCGGGTTCGACCGGGCGATCTGATATTCGGCGACGGCGACGGTTGCGTGCGCATCCCGCTGGAGCACGCCGAGGAAGTGTTGGAATTAGCCGCAGCGGTACGGGACGAGGAAGCGAAAATTTTTGCGCTGTACGACTCAGACGACTTTTCCCTCGCCAAATGGCGAGAATCGCGCACCTAGGAGGACATCGTGGAAACCGCCACCGCAAAAATCGATCCCAAAGAAGAAATCGGCTTTATGACAGTCGATGAGACGGATTTTGCCTCGTTCTCTCTAAGCCAGCAGCTCCGCCATCTCGAAGTGGAAGGCTATGTGCTCCTGCCGGATGTGCTCAACGCCGAGCACATTGCTGCGTTGAAGGCCGAGTTGAAAGACCTGCCGATGACGCACAAGGACTACAGCAAGGCCCAAACCGTCCATCACGAGCCCCAATGCACGAGCCGATTGGTAGCCGAACTGATCGGCTATCCGCCGATTGTGGAATTCCTCAAAGCACTGATGGGGCCGGACATCGTCTTCACGCACGGGCTTTTTACGCGCACTCTGTCCGGCTCGCCGGGCATTTCAATGCACACTGACGGCCAACCATTCGGCTCGTCAATCTTTGGCTACGAAGGCTCTTCGCCACGCCTTTTGCGGGTGCTCTACTACCTCGACGATCTGCCGCCCGAGCGCGCGCCTTTCCGGCTCATCCCGCGCTCCCATCTCTCGTTCCACGCCCAAGCCAATCCGTACGTGCGCTATGTCTCGCACCCGCAGGAAATCACGCTCTGCGCCAAGGCAGGTTCGGTAGTAATGATACCCGCCCTCCTTTTCCACGGCACCCATCCCAACAAGGACTTGGCCCCTCGGGAACTGATCCAGTTTGGCTACCGGCCGGCTTGGGCGGGACCGGTTCAGCCGGTGGACGAGTGGGACCCAGAATGGGTGGAGAACGCGCCGGCCGCGGCCAAACCTTTTCTCCAAAGCCGCAACACCACCGGCAAGGATTGGCAGCAGGTCCACAAACCCGAGGGTATGCAGCGCGACGCACCGGGCATCAATCCAGACCGCTGGGGCGACTAATCGTGAAACTAGCCGAACTCACTGGGCCCAACTTGCCCGACTAGCGCAAAATTGCGACTGTAAAGTTCGTTTTTTTAGAGGAAGGCACGCCAATGGAAATGACAAAAAACCAGCGCAAGATAAACTGGTATCGGTGTCCGCTGCCGCGCGAGACGCTCGCCGCACTCAATCAGCGCAGCAACTTTTGGGGGCTACTGCAAACGCTGGGGCATCTGGGCCTGCTGGCGGCGACGGGCGCGGGGGCTTGGTACGCAGCCGAGCACTTGGCCCTGCCATGGTTACTGCTGATCCTCTTCTTCCACGGGACGTTTTACGCTTTTTTGCTCAACGGCTTCCACGAATTGTGTCACTCCACGGTCTTCAAGAGCAAGTTCCTCAACTACTTCTTCCTGCGCGTATTCAGCTTTCTCGGCGGGTACAACCACATTCACTTCTGGACCAGTCACACCGAACACCACAAGTACACCCTGCATCCACCTGACGATCTCGAAGTGGTTCTGCCGACCCGATTGCGATTGGTGGATTTTCTCAAGAGTGCCATTGTAAATCCGTGGGGCTTTTACGGGCGCTACAAGACGACTTGGCGGCGGGCGCGCGGTAAATTAGAGGGCGAATGGGAGTTGGTGCTCTTCCCCGAATCCGAGCCAGACAAGCGGCGACGGCTCATCCGCTGGGATCGCTTCTTGCTGGTGGGGCACGGCCTAATTGTAGCGGTATCCCTGTACTTTGGCCTGTGGTTGGTGCCAGTGCTCATTACGCTGGCCCCGTTCTACGGCGGTTGGTTGCTGTTTTTGTGCAACAACACCCAGCACATCGGCTTGCAGGACGACGTGCCGGATTTTCGGCTCTGCACCCGCACGGTCCTCTTGAATCCGTTTTTCCGCTTCCTCTACTGGCACATGAACTACCACATCGAACACCACATGTACGCCGGCGTACCGTGCTACCGGCTCGGCAAACTACACGCGGCAATCAAAAGCGACCTGCCGCACTGTCCGCAGGGGCTGTACGAGGCGTGGACGGAGATCGCCGCCATCCTCAAGCGGCAAAAGGCCGAGCCAGACTACGAATACGTACCGAAATTGCCCACGCCCGTCGCGGCTTGAGGCGGGCGCGTCGGCTTTCTTGCTGATGCAGTTGGAATACTAAAAGACCTCACCCTCGTACAGTCGGCGCAAAAACTCCTCCAGTGGCCACACGTCTAGGCCGTCGTAGTGATAGACTCGCTCGCCGGCATAGACGCCGATCATGCGCTCCACCTCAATGCCCTCTGCCTCGTGCAAGGAGCGCATGGACCGCTCCCAAATCCGGTTCCACTTTTTCGCCAACTTGATTTCCAAACAGACGACGTGCGGCCGCGAAGAAACCGTGCGTTTGCGCGTCTCGATGACAAAGTCGATTTCCGCGCCAGCGGGAGTGCGGTAAAAGGCGATGGGGCGGTGTTTGTTGTACACGTGATTATAGACGCGCAATTCGTGATAGACCAAAGTCTCTAGGGCCGCGCCTAGCCATAGGCGATCAGGCGGGTCATAGGCGAGGCCAGCGGCGGCCCGGGCCACCCCAGCGTCGAACCAGTAGAATTTAGGACGAGCCTTTTCGCGCACCTTGAGCTGAGGGCGGTAGGCCGGCAAGAAATGGCCGAGCAAGGTATCCTGCAGAATAGAGAAATATCCATCGACGCTGCTGCGCGGAATGGCGGCATCGCGGGCGATGTTTAGGCCGTTGACGATTTGGCCGTTGAGCAGACCAGCGACTTCGAGAAAGCGGAGAAAAGGCGGTAGCCGACGCACCAAACCCTCCTCGCTGATTTCTTCCTTGATATACGTGTGGACGTAAGCCTGCAGCAGGTCGGCGGCGTACCGTCGATCCGCTTGTACGAGGGGCAAAAGACCCCATTGCAGGGAGAACTCAGCGTCGAAGTCGTCCCCCAACTCTCGCCGGGAAAACGAAGCCATAAAGCGGGTCAACGCACGTCCACCGAGCAGGTTGACGCCGCCGCGCCGCAATGTGCGCGCCGATGAACCACAGAGGGCAAAACGCCAGCACCGCGTTTCTAGCAGGCGATGCACCTCGTCTAAGAGAGCAGGTACTTTCTGGATTTCGTCGAGTACGACCCACGAATCCGCCCCCCTATCGCCGACTAGTGCCTCTAGGTCATGGGGATTATTTGATAACTGTAGATAGAGAGCCGCGTCGAGCAAATCGAAGAAGGCGGCATGGGGCAAGGCTTGGCGCAGCCAAGTGCTTTTGCCCACCCCTCGCGGACCGAACAGAAAAAAGGAGCGCTCGGGCAGTTCGAGCAGACGCTGTCTTGAGGAATTTTGCACATTGCAAATTTACGAGACAACCGTAAAAAAACAATGCAAACTTACAGAACAATTGGTTTCAGGGTCAAAGATGATGGCAGCTAACAACGCACGCCGCTGGATTAGCCCCTGTAAGCCGTTCCGTCCACCGCTTTGCATCGGTCGCCGCACGATAGTCTCGCCCATGCCAGAGCTAGCACCCGTGCTGAGCGTACGCTAATCATCCCATACCTGTGTCAATGCTTAACTCCACGGCAGTCCGTACGAGGGCTTATTGACGAAACGCTCCATCCCCAAGTCGAGCCGAATCGCCGATCCAGGCTGAAGACAGACGGTGAAGTGGCGGCTCTGCACAATGGCCGTTTTGTCCTCTAACTGCCGCTGCACAGTCTGCTGATAGTGGGCGGCGTGCGTATGCCCAGCGCCGGCTTCTTCAGCCGAGATGGGCCGACGCTGCTGATAGGCCACGCGGGTGAAGTTGTGCTCGCCAAAAGCACCGGCTTGTAGCAAAACCTCCCGCTCTTCCGTCGGGTGCAGGTTGACCAAGTGCAGCCCGGCTCGCTCGTCTGCCAGCGATTCCACCAAGGCCGCCACGTCTAGCGATAAGCCTGGCCGACGGCGTTGCGGGTCGAAATAGCGCAGGCGGGCCATGAGCAGGCCACCGTTGTACATGAAAAGCGGCGCACCCATCGTCAGTTGTACCAAACCCTCGACAGTGATGGGATTCCGCACTTGCAAATACCAATCGCCGTACGTAGCGGGGTCTTGCTGGTCGTCGCGCATGAAGGCCAAGCGCTGATATACTTGCGCGTGATTGTGCCGCAGGATTTCTACCGGGTACTCTGGGTATTCGCCTGCGAGATATGCGGTCCAAGCTGCTTCGTGGCCACCGCCGTGCTTGGAAAAGTGCGAGTTTACCTGCCGCCAGTTATCGCTGTCGTGGTTGCGCTGCTGTTTGAGCCGCGCCATGTCCTCTTGCTGCATGCTCATGCACCAGAGATGCGCCGTGGGATGGGCCTGCATGGGGCTGTACCCGTCCCAGCCTTTGTCGTGGTAGAAATGCGGCGCGAACAGCGTCTGTCCTCGCATTTCCCCTTGCTGCATCAGCACGTCGATTTGCGAGCGGGGAAAGTCCATGTAGCGCAAGTCGCCAGAGAGCAAAGCCGTGTTTTCCGCGGCCGCAATGCAGGCGTCGCTCAAATGGTGCCAGCCGTGCGGCCACGTCCAGCCGTAGTAGCCGCCGTACCACTTGCCGTCAATATATTCGCCGATCTGCCCTGAGAGGCCGACGTTGTCGGGCAGGATGCCGTTGTTTTGCTGGGTGCGCTCGATCCACGCGTTGGTGTATTCCTCAACCCAAGCTCGGTACTTGTCGTCGCCGCTGCATAGATAGGCGTTGGTCACCATGCTAGTCGCGGCGAGGTTACAGGCCACATCGCCGCGACTCATGCGCTCAACGAGGGTTTGGCCCATCTTCTCTTCCATGCCCGGCTTTTGCAAATCCTCAACCGTCTCAATGCCGGGAATGTCGTGAAAGGGCAAAGGCCAAGGTTTCCACTGAGCATAGCGATAAACCGCGTAGTGCTTGGCAAAATTGCAGTGCGCTGGCCCCATACTGCCGTTGTGGGCGCAGCGGATGAGCTTCTTCTCGGCGTCGTAATTGGGGGCTTCGGGGTCTTCGTTGAGGTAAAAGCCCGCATAGCGCTTGGCGCGCTTGACGCTTTTTTTGCGCATTGGGTCGGCGAGGCACAGTAAATAAAAAAACAAGTACCCCTCGCCTTGGTGCATCCAATCGTAGCCTTGCTCGTATTCTTTGACGACCATGGGGTGGCCGTGGCCGGTGTCGTAGCGGGTGAATTGTCGGGTGATGCCCTCCCAAGTGCGGTGAGAATATTCGAGCACGTGATCGCCACCGCCCATCAAGTAAAAGAGCGGCCAGTTGTGGAAACTCTCGTACGCGTCATCGAGGCCGTCGATGCTGCTGAAATCGTCTGTGGTCGGCCACAGCACCGAGCCGTCCGGGCGCACGTAGCGCTCCATGACTTGATGGACGGAAGCATCCATCAGGTCGATTAGATTCCGTTCGAGAACGGCCCATTGGGGCGGCTCGACAAACGGTATATTCCCTTCGACTCTTACCACTTTTCTCCTCCTCATGTGCGGCGGACGAGGGCTTCTACCTGTTCGCGGAAGACCTCAATTTGCGCTGCGTATTCGTGGCGCAATTGGATGATGAACTGCCCAAAGAGCCGCTCCTGCTTTTGGCGCCGCACCAAGGCCCGAGCCCGGCGCTCGGCCTGCGCGAAGGGCCTTGGTGCGGCGTCAATAGTCGAGTCGAGCAAGCGGAAGACGGCGTAGTACGGGCCGCTGATCGGCTCGGAGCTTAGCACCTCAGCAGCCGCGACCTCCAAGGCGATCGGACCGATGAGTGCGCCGATTTTTTGCCCTTGGGCCGCCTCAAAGAGCGGGACGAACTGTTGCTTCTCCCAAGGATGCAGGTGGAACTCGCCCTCGTTGGCTTTGCCGCGCCGGCGCAGGGTGTGCTCGGCCGCCAGTGCGCCCAAGTCGCCACCGCGCTCCACTTCCTCGCGCAACGCCAGTGCCTCCTCCTCGGTGCGAACTAAAATTTCCTGTACATCGATCGATTCGAGGGGGCGGAAAAGGTTGGGGTGCCGGTCATAGAACGCTTCAGCTTCTTCGCGGCTGGCAAAGACGCCATCAACCACGTCCCGGCGCATGGCCACCAGCAGCTTTGATAGCTGTCGCTTTTGGAACCAAGCGACCACTGCTTCTTCGCGGTCAACGCCCACTGCATACGCACCGGCCAAGAGCAACGTGCGCGGCTCGACGATGTCTTGGACAAACCAGTCGAACTGCTCGGGCGCGTCCTCTGGAAAGCCGACGCCTAGCTCGCGGGCGAAATCGAGCAGATCGCCGATGGTAAATGTGCCGCTCTCGTGCTCGTAGATCGGCTGCTCGCGCTCCTCGGCAGAAAACGCCTTGACTCCCTGCCCAATACGCCCTCGTACGCGTTCCAAGGCTTGCGCGTGAACCACAAAGTCGAGTTCCTGCCGTAAACGGGCCGACAGGTTCTGCACGGCTGGCGGCAGCTTCTCCTTGAGCAACTCGGCCTCGATGACCGACTGCACGACCGAGAGCTTGACCGGCGCTTCGGCTGTCACCTCGTACACGCCGAATTGATCGTTGAAGAGCACCGGCTCTGAGAACCGACCCGGTGCCAGCGGAAAGACCTTCTCCTGCAAGATGCGTGGGTACAGCTCGTCCTTGATTAGGTAGCGGCCCTCTTCTAGTTGAGTCTCGTCGAGCAGGTTGTGGCTGGTCCAGGTGTCGAAGTCGTCGCCGCTTTCCAAGGCCGTCTTGACTGCTCGCGCCTCTTGCATTGTGGCGACTACGATGCGCCGCACCTGCACGGCGCGATCGCGGCCCGTCTCCTGCTGGTGGGCCAGCATTTCCTCTTGCGTGTGGACGATCTTGTCGTACACCTCTAGCTGCAAAAAGCGGCGCAAGACGTGGTCGCTGTACAATTTGTCCATCTTGCGGCGGAAATCGGCGCGCTGGTCGAGGCCCCGCTTTTTGGCCTCTAGGACCATGAGTTCCTTGTCGATCATGGTCTGCAAGTAGTCGAAATAGGCGTCAGCACCCGTCTTTTTGCTTCGCAGATCGGGATGTAGCCTTTCTTCAAACTCCAGCAATTGGGGGACGTCGATTTCCACCTCGCCGACTCGGGCGACCACCAAGTCCTCGGTCGGAGTGCCGCAGCTCCAGCAAACGAGGAGCCACAGCCAACATGCTGCGTACTTCGATCTACTCACTAAGCCCTGCTTGTACTGTGACAAAAGTCAAACTCTATTAAATAGACTTAAATGGATCGGCAGAGGGATCATCAAACAGATTGTTGTACCTAGTCCGCAAGTCGGAGCGATTGCCTCTCGGAGCATAACCGAGCATGTGCAAGAAGATGTCTTCCGCGATAGCTATGTTTTGTTTTTGGCTGATCATTCTTTTCGTATTTGGATTCCAGATGACATTGATCCACGGTGGCTCCGAAATCTCCATAGGCAGTTCGCAAAGGCTTTTTATCGCAGTTTCTAAATCCACCCCTTTGGAGCAAAGCCCACCTAGGGCACTCGCGAATGCTTGCAACCCTACCGGCCTGAACAAGATTTGTCCCCCATGCTCACCCCGGTATTTGGAGGCACGCTCTTCTTCTGGGTTGGAACCCAACACATCGTCGAGTGAAGAAACATATTGACGTGCAGACTCCCAAATGCCAACGGCTTTGGAATACAGGTCTTTTAGGTCATCGTCACTGGGACGATTCGGATAATATTTTTTCTTGAGCTGATCCAACTTTGGCTTGAAAACTTTCTTGACAAGCGTATGTAGGGTGACGACAGACGTGACGCTGTGCCTGTTGCCTTTCGGTATTTGATTCGCCTCGAAGTGGATTAAGCTTTTGGCTGGCTTGCCATCTACTTTCGGCGTTTCCTTGTTGAGACCGTCGTAATAAATCGCCAGCCAACGAGTAATGACCGCCGCTGGATCATCTTCATCCAGCGCAATGATTTCTTGGGGGTTAACCCTTCTTGCTTCCTTGTTCAGCGTCGTGAACAACCTACGAACACGCTCTATCTTACCGTCTTCGATTTCGGCTGAAACGAAGACAAATGTTAAATCTTCGTTAGCGAGGGTTTCATATTGGGGGTCACCTCTTTCTTTTAGCTGTTCAAGAGCTTTTTTGATGCCGGCGACTCGATGCTGTCCGTCAATTGCGTACAGATTTTCTTCCCCATCTAACTCCAATATGCCGAAACTGTCTTGGAATCTGGGATCCAACCCAGGAGCACCCCAAATGGGACTATCCTGAATCTCTATTTCATGCCATGTCGGCTGTCCTTGATAGACGCCAACCACTATGCTGGAGAAGAAGCGCTCTGGTTGCTTTATGAGGTAGTCCGCGATTTGCTCAGCCCGACGTGGAATGATTTTCCGCTGAATCCATTCACTCATGTTCGTTGGTGTGATCAGCTCCGTCGCGAACTTCACCCTCTTTGCCACTTCATAGAAAGGAAATGTCGTAACATAATAGTCCCAGTTCCCCATCTTCGCTCGGATGGTCGGGAAGCGTTTCAAGGTCGCTTCGTTAGTCATCGTATTCTTAAACTCCGCGTAACACCCTCATCGCCTCTCCCACAACGCCCGGATAACGTGAATTAAATGGTGGGACGCAAGCTGCCAGAAGAGAGTTTTCTGTTTGATCGATTAGATTGACATCGTCGATAGGCGCGTAATGAAACCAAATGTACTCTTCCCATATCTCGAACATCCAGTCTATCTTTGGGCGGACGAGACGTTCTTTTCTAGAAAAGTAATTTCCATATCGGGACCGAAAGCCCCCTTGCGCCTGCGTTTTTCCGATGTAAAGCAGATACGCCGATCTCGGCGGCCCAGTGATAACAGGCTCCAGCATGAACGCATAGATGCCTATTTGGTCAGAAGGCACGGATCGCCTATTGGTTCTTGTGAACTTTATGGACTTCCAGCTCAGATTGACCGGCAGTTCGTACATCCTCCATAGGTCAGGCGAATGGACAAACCGCATTTGCCCCTTGTCCAGAAATGAGCGTGTTTGGTCTATCTCTGTTGTCATATACCACAGAACCCTTCGCACTCTTCCTGCACTGCGTCGCTATAGCCGACAGATACGCTGAGTTCCGCCTCTGGGGTTGCAGTTACGGTGACGGTAGTATAAGTGTTCCAAGCACCGTCGGAAATTGTGTCAGTCCTATTGTGTGCTGTGCGCTTGTTGAACGCGCCTGAGCAGATCATCGGCGATTGAGCCGATCTCGGCAAATGGCAATACTCCGATTTCTTGGGATGCAGCCAAGTTGCTAAACCGTCGTAGTACGACATTCAGCGTATTGGCGGTTCGGAGCGGCGTGTCCGGGTACTCTCGGAAGTGCTTGGCTAAGCTGTTGATGAGGGCGGCTTGGACATCCGCAGAGCCGAAAACGGAGCCGCGAGATACTATCATCGTCACCAAGTTTTCCCAGTACTGCTGGCTGCGGCGAACGACTTCCAGTAGCGTTGCCCTGTCTTCGGCAGCGTTGCCATGTTTTAAGATGCTGGCGACAATTCGCTCCCGCCACCAACCGCGCCCGAAGGTCGGGTTCACGAAAACACTGCGGTTGCCCCTAGCGGCAGGCAGGCCTCCCATGCGCCGGAGTACGGTTCTAACACAGTCGTCAATCCTCTTGTCTTCGTCTCGAGCCAATGCACGGTCTACGCGTTCTTCGCCGGTCTCGGTGATTCCGCCGTTGGCGGCGAGCCAAGTAGCTTCGGGTATTTTGTCCTTTCGGATGTGTTCCAAGGTTACGCTGGCCCAGAACGAGACCCGGCAGGCCGTTCGGGGCGGCGTGTCGCACCAGAGGTCGTACATCTGGGCTTCCTGATCCTCCGTAGGTTCCTTAAACGACGATTCGGTCAACACGCCATCGAATATAGGTAACTTCTGGCCGTCGTTGGTTTTGACCTTGGCGTCGATCTCGGCCACGAACTCGTCGTTGTCTTTCAGGGCTTCAAGGAACTTGCGCTGGTGGGGTCCACCTTTGATTTTGAGTAGGGTTTTCTGCAGTTGCAAGTACTGGTCCGCGTCCAGCTCCCGGTAGCCCATGCTGGTCATCATGGTTACGCGCCCTCCATTGGCAGCGAGTGGGGATACAACTTGGTGGCTGTCAGCTCCGGCCGGAAATCCTCATCAGACCAGTGAGAGAGTCCTTTATGCTCTAGTAGGCCGGCGAGACCGACGAGGTTTGGGAAAGACTTCCAGCCTTCCTCACCGTTATCCTTAGACCATTCCCTTTGCAGGATACTGAGTACGGCGGATACGATGTGTACCATTATATTTTCGCCAACTAGTTCGTTTCTGCGATGCTTCAAGTGCTGGTATAGGTCGGATGCCAAGTGGACTTTGAACTTAAAACCGTCATCATAGCTGGATTGTATCCAGAACCGTCCGGGAGCAAGCCCGTCGTCCAAGTTGAAGTCCAGTATCCCGCTAATACCTGACTTGAATTTGAATGTGGGGCCGACCACTATCCGCGCACCTTTGGGCAGAAGCAATTCCCGGCCGTCCCAAATCTGGTTAAGCCCGTCGGGTGCGGCAACGGCAGTGTGCTGAATACTTTCGCGGGCTACAACCATCGGCGTGAACATGGGGTACTCGCCGAGGTCGTCCTGTTGCCAAGCAATCAACTGCTTCTGCGTATCAGACTTGTGGAGAGTCCGATACATAGAGCAGGGAGAGGCCACAGTGCAGACAAAATCCAGCTTGCCCTGTTTTAGCCACTGCTCAATCAGCGCGGCATCATGCACTTTGTGTCGCAGTTCGAAGGATTTACCCGGGTCTTTGTCCGCGCAAGTGACCGTATAGGCTCCGTTGGGGAAGCTGTCGTTACCCGCTTCCAGCACCGGCCAAGGGAAGGCCCGGCTGCTAGCACTGGGATCGGACGACCTCACGCTAATTTCCGTCGTCGGCATCTTGTACATTCTCCTCTCCGTTGGGCGTTTGAGGTGCATGGGGGTTTGGGGGCGGGCGGTGCAGTTCCAACCGGAGTACGGGTCTGTCAACTACGCTCGCTAATTCCGGCGGTGCGTTATATTCAACTCGTACCTCATAGTCGGTGTCAGCCGCAATCTCATGGATCTTCACGAAGTGTCCGTTTTCGCGAATT
This sequence comes from Candidatus Latescibacterota bacterium, assembly GCA_965116045.1. Lineage (GTDB taxonomy): Bacteria > Latescibacterota > UBA2968 > UBA8231 > UBA8231. The sequence goes on from OZ220478.1 coordinate 2,791,516, forward strand.
TCGAAATTAGGAGACGGACCGGGGCCATCAACCTTTGTGATTTGGAACGACTTTACAGACACATCCTCGTCCTTCAAAATCCGGTCGCAAGTGAAGTCGACATTTTCATCAACCCGGAGCATCAGCCAGGTTTCCGGGAAGTCTCTGCTGCTGTGGATTGACCCGATAAGCCTGCCGTTCCCATCAGGCACAACCGCAGACCGAAAGGGCAACGGGCGGGACGGTCGTTTGTGTCTGGGCGGAGAGGGAGCTGGCGGGCTCGGGGCGGGACCGGGATTAGGATCAGGAGCGGGCGGGTCGTTGTTTGCTTCAGGATCAAACATCAACTGAGTACTGCTGCGGCGCAATACCGGAGTGGGGGTGCCCCAAAACGAAAAGCTTTCTCTTCCTTGCACACCATCGCCCGTGTTGATCAGCAGAAAGTCGTCAACCGTGTATTCCTCGTTTCCGGTTTCCGGTACTTGTTGGTTGATGTATTTTTTAATTTTCGTCAGATCCTGTCTCAGGCTATGCTTCTCTTCGCTAGACAACAGATTGAGAGACAGGCTGTCGTGCATCGGCCCCTCGGCTTTGCGAATAAGACGGTGTAATTTGCCACTGTCTTCCGCGTCAATTTCGATAACGGCGTGAAACGGTTCGCGAGAGGCGAAATCGCCCCGACTCAGTTCAGGTATCTCGTCCGTAATCCGCATACCGTTGCGAAAAAGATCAATGCGGGGGTAGCCGTTGGGAGATGACAGAAGCAGACTGATTCGAGCGTATCCGCCGTTCACTTTGACACGATGGGTTTCGCCATCGTCAAGGGCTTTCAGCGCGGAATAGGCATTTTGCCCGGACGGACGCAATTTCGCGAAAAGTGAACCTGTACGCGACGCCCTAGTCCGGTCTTTATCTTGTTCGAGAATGCCCAGCAACGATTTGGCATCCAATCGCTGGGCGTTGTCATCTTCGCGTACATCAATGACAAGTTTTCCTCGGTGTATGGCGGCGGTGAAGTTGTAGGCGGCGACTTTGGACACAATGTCCCACAGCGGTGTCCCTCCATTCCTGAAGTTGTTAAATGCCAACATCATCACTGCACTGCCGTGTCCCCATTCTTTACTGATTTCGTTGAGACGTTTGGCAATGACTCTCGGATGCTCCTGCTCAAGGAATTCGTAAAGGTTGCCGTCAAGTCCATCTCTGAAATACTTGATGAGATAGCCTTCGCTATCGCTCAGTCGTTTCTTGACGGAATGCGAGGCTAGGACAGCCTTGCCACAGGAGATACGGCTGCCGTCCCGCGCAATGCCGCCGTAGAGCATATACCGAATGTCGGAAAGTGCCATAGGCGCAAGGTGTCCAACTCCGTACGAGCCGGACATATTGTCCTGCTTTTCGCCAGCCCCGTCGCCGAGCAGCGCGTTCATCCGTTTGGCATCAAGCCCTATGCCATTATCCATAACGGACAAAAGCTTGGCTTGCCTCTTGCGGATCGCGTCCAGCCCGCTTTCGATGCGGTTGACTACTTCTTGAGCGGCGTCGGTTAGTTTCTTGTCACCTTGCGTCCAGTGGGCACGTGCTTTAGAGAAAGCATCCTTGTAGCCTTTGAGGTCGGGAACATCTCCAGGGCCGATTGAATCAACCTGAAAACGCACTTTGGCTTCAGGTTCGCCGCCTTCCGCCGCAGCGTCCAGTGAGTTCTGCAGGAGTTCCCGAATAATCTTTGCGGGAGGTGCTTCGTTGAACGATGCAGTGCTGAATGACGAAAAGCCTTTGGGGGATACCGTGTTTCCAAACTGCAATTTAGCCATTGGCTAACCTCCTCTTGTGTGAACTTTCAATGCCCGCCTCAAGGATTCGCTGGCCGCGCTGATTTCATCTTCGGTGGTGAACCGCCCCAAACTAATCCGCACTCCCGTAGCGGCTGTTTCGGAGTTGACGCCGAGAGCCATCAACACATGAGATGGCTCTGGCGACCCGGTAGCGCAAGCTGCCCCGGTGGATATGGCTACTTCGTCGGATACGGATTCTACCAGAAGTTCTCCCGGAACGCCGGGAAAGCCCAAGCACAAATTGCCGGGAACCCGCTGTTCTGGGTGCCCAAATATCCGCAAGTCGGGGAAGTCAGTCGTCAGTCCACGCAATAGCCGTTTCCCCAGTTTGGAAAGGTGCTCGGCGTCGTCCTCTGTCTGTTCGCTAGCGATGGCGCATGCTTTCCCCATGCCTACCGCCAGGGGCACAGGAACGGTGCCGGGGCGGATGCCTCGCTCTTGGGAGCCGCCGGTTACTGTAGGCTTAATCAGTAAGTCCGGCCGGTTGCGGACATACAGCACACCGACGCCATTAGGCCCGTAAATTTTGTGGCCGGACAGGCTCAGCAGGTCAACGCCCAGATCGTCCACGTTGATATTGATACGCCCGGCAGCTTGCGTGGCGTCGGTATGAACCAAAGCACCTGCGGCGCGACAGAGACGGGATATTTCTGCCAGCGGCTGGATGACGCCGATTTCGTTGTTCGCCAGCATTACCGATACCAGCAAAGTTCTGTGGCTTAATGCTGACTCCAGTTCGCGTAAGTCCAGCAGTCCATCCGGTTTCACCGGAAGCACTTCTACATCGTAGCCGTGCAGGCCCAGCCAACGGACAGTTTCAAGCACAGCCGAGTGTTCCGTGGCTAGCGTGATGATTTGTCGGCGACCATTTGGGGGGACTGCTGCGGCAATTCCTCGTAGGGCAATATTGCATGACTCGGTGGCTCCCGATGTAAAAACGATTTCGTCATCGTCTGCGCCGATGAAGTCGGCCACTTGGCTGCGGGCGCACTCTACCGCCCGGCGAGCTTTCCAGCCAAAAGAATGCCCCTCCGAGTGCGGGTTGCCAAATTCCTGCGTCCAGTACGGTTGCATCGCGTCAACAACTCGAGGGTCAGCAGGCGTGGTCGCTTGGTAGTCAAGATAGATGGGATTCAGTTCAATAGCCTCTACTCAGTGCAGTCGCAAGGCAGAACGGTGTCGGCAAACATATCCAAACTGTCGCTGTCTTGGATGCTATCAGCCAAGACATCATACGAAAAGCCGCTGGTCCCGTTGAAGAATCCAATGAAGGGAGAGGCATCTGGGTTGGTGCGTTCCCGCTTTTCCAACTCCAGATTGCGCCCGTACTGCTGTTCTTTGTTCCTCCACCACTCTATGTCGCAAGGGGTGCCGATGGTAGAACCGAACTCTGCAACAGCATCGGCTTTCTGAGCTTCCATAGCCGAATGCACTTGACCCAGACTACGAGCACCTTTGAGGAAGCAGTACACGCAATTGGACAGCGCACCGTTTTGCGGAAGATGCAGGTCCCAGCTTTGCTGCTCCCAAAAGGTGTTGACGTCCTCTTTACCGACAAGCATGGTTGCCAGCGGCATATAGACATGTTCGCCTTCATATCCGACGTTAGCGTGGGGATTGGACGAACGCGTTTCCACCCTAGCAACTCGAAGTTGTTCATCGCCGCGTAATCCTATGAATGCGACATATTCTATGCCGCCAGCCCCGAACCACGCTTTCTTGCCAAAGACCTTGTCCTTGAGCTTCTCATTGTCGAAAAGAGCCGCAGTAGGGGAGAAATCTCTGTACGTTTGCTTGGGACGACTGGTGGGACGCTTCAGCATAAAGGACTTCTTCGCAAGCAAGATGTCTTTGGGGACACCGCCGCCGTTGTGGATATGATGTCGGTGCAACTGTTCGGTGTCTACCTGAGAGTCGGTAAGCCCATGTCCCTGTTGCGGGATGCCTTTCTTGCTGGCAAACCAGTCTCGCAGGAAATGCCGTGTCACTTCCAACTTGAGAGACACAGTGCAGACGCGGCTGAACTGGTTGGGCAGATACCCTTTGTAGGAAAGCATTTCCTCAAAGACCTCACCCCGCCAGCGAAAGCCGTCGAGGTTGTCCTCGGAAAGGGGTCGTTCGTTGACCAAGCGATACGACGGGATGCGCCGCCATTCCCCCCGCCGGGCGTCCTCGTAGGTTTGGAACTCCACAAAGAAGAACGGGAGGCCCGCCGCCTCTACGCGCTTTTTGCATTCCGCGACGAACTTATAGGTTTCCGGGTGTTCGCACGATGTATTGTTAAATACAACCACATCACCGCGCTCCTGCTTCAGAAACCCGTTTTCCAGTAGCGTGAAAAGCAGTAGGCCGCTGGAGCGTCCGCCGGAAAACTTGACCACATGGGGTAGTGTCCGATGGAGTTTGGCCCGGTAGCGAAACGAGTAGCTTTTCTCAGGATCATAGCCCTTGATCGGCTCCGTCTCTCTGGAGATTGAGAGCTTTGGCACTGAAAGCATCTTGGTAGGCATTTGGGGATGTTCTCCTTTGCAATACCCCTACTATATAGGATTAATTGGCATCGTCGCTCGTTGTGCGCTAGACTCTTGCGCCAAAACTGTCGGGCAGGCGGTATCGTGCTATATGAGATTTGACCACTCAATGATGCTCCAGCCAGAATTTTCCGCTCTCATTGGATAATGACCGCCATGCAGACCCATAGGTCCTCGCTAACGCACATAGACCCACGAAAATCAAGAGGGTAAATTCATATCAAACAACATTTGCGACTGTTTGGCAATCCGTCGATGTTCTCATTGAGCAAGATTCGCATCTACACTCCCGCTTTGACGGCTTCAAGGGCGACTTCCAGAAACTCTTCGGCTTTTGCTCGTTGGACGGTGGGAAAACCCGAGAGAAAGCGGCCCAGAGATTCGCCCGCCTTCAAGGAGCCACAGCCAACATGCTGCGTACTTCGATCTACTCACTAAGTCCTGCTTGTACTGTGACAAAAGTCAAACCGCTGGTTTCGGTGCGGGCCTTCTGTGCTGCGCGCTCTATATGCCGCTTGTCGACGCGCAGCCCTACTTGGGACATGAGCTTATAGCCCAAGTACGATGTCGTATTGGACAATTGAACGGCAAAGGATGTCTCGTCGTAATCCCCGGTGGGGTCGCCCGGGCTAGCGGTGGTCTCTTCTACAACTAGGTCGCGGAAGCGCAAGTACTCCGTGCCGAACTGTACGACCGAGCGTTTCATAAAGGGCACCTTTACCAATATTGAGGCCAGCGCACTCCAATCGCGGCGCTCGGCTGTGGGAATGCCTAGCTGCCGCTCGATATTGAACGGAGTATCGTCCATGAACAACTCGTGCTTGAGGCGCGGCAGCGCGGTTATGCGGCCCAGATGCAGTGGGTACTCGGCCTTGTTGATCAGCCCCAAGCGCCGCGCATGGCGTTGCAAGGAGCGGCCATTGCGGTCAACGGCATCCTCTTGCCGCTGCTGTATGAATTCATACAGCAGTTTGCTCTCGCTCTGGAAGCCAGCGCGGCCGCGGCGCTCAGCACCTATCCACAGTTTGTTGACCAAGGCGTCGCCCATGCTGAGCGGATCGCGGATCGCGGTCATGCCGCCGGAGGAATTGCTCGGGCGGCCCAGTACGGGGCGCAGTTGAATCCACTGCACCAAGTCTTCGGCGATCGCGTCGGCGACCCACTTGAACGAATTGTACGCCGTCAGCGTACCCAACCCGGCAAAGCTCTGTTCGTACGCGAGCAGAGCATAGTACGTGCGGTTGTCCGCACCGGTCGTTGGCTTGCGCTCCCACATCTGTCCAGTCGTCAGCTTGAGTTCGGGCCGGATCTCGGCGCTTAGATAGGCGTTGTACCCGCGCCGATCGCGCTTGTAAGGATAGTCTGGTTCGTCGTCGTTTTCAAAGCGGTCACCCCAGCCATTGTTGTTCAAGTCGAGGGCAAAGAGGTACTCGGGCCGATCGACATTGTAGCGGAGAAAAGGCTCTTCGTAGTCGGGCAAGAAATTAGGACGCTCGCGCAGATCGTTCTGATTGAAGTCGGAAATGAAGTCGTTGTTCTCGTCAAGGCCCGGGAAGACCGCGTCGTCGGCAAAGCCCTCAAAGGTGCGCGCGAGGCCCCGGCGCTGCTCACTAGTGCGGCCGTCGTCAAAGCGGCGCTTTTGATCGTTGATGCGGTCGTTGTCGTCGTTGTCATCAACAAAGTCGTACACGTGCCGCGCCCGGGCTTCGTCGTCGTCGGACCAATCCACCCGGCCGCTGCTATCGACAAAGCGCGGACTCGTGTCGTACTCGGCGTCTAGGCCGAATGCCTCGCCAAAAAAGAAAAACGGCGCGAAGCGGCGCGAGACATTGATCATCCAGCCGAGGGCCGCACGATCTCCAGCAATACCCGAGGACGCCTTGTGCGTATCCCGCGTCCGCGTTGGGTACTGGGTGAACTGGTGATTGACGTTGAATTCGCCGTACACGCGGAAGCCAGCCCAATCGTCGGCCTGGAGCGTCAGCCCGGCCACCTGCGTTGCCGTCGGCAGCCCGTAGTCGAAGATCACCGTCCGCTGGTTGGAGTTGTCCCAGACGTTACCCTCGGCCCGGGCGACCGGGCGAAACTGCGGCTGCTCGCCGCTGGGACTGTTGTCGGTCTGGCGGTTGGACGAGACCTCTACCTTGTAATCGTTGCCCAACACTAAGCGGAAGCGCACCCGGCTGATTTGGTTGACCAAGTCCGCGCTCGGCACTATGGCCTCTAGGTCTACGACTGCCGGATCGTCGTCGGAGAACGCGTATTCGAGCAAGATCTGGCTCGCCTCGCCCCGGCCCTCGGCCGTCAGAAAACCGCCTCGCTCAATTCCACCGACGATGCGCGGCGCAAAGCCAATGTCGCTGCCAATCAGCAGGGTGTCGCGGTCGCCGATCCGCGTCTCGATCTCAATGTCGCTGCTAAAAAGCACGGCTCCGCCCCCCTCGTCTTCGGGCGAATCGTCGGTCAGCCGCACCACGATGCGGTCAATGCGTCCGTCTAGCTGGCCGCTCGTCAGCTTGCCCTTGAGCGGGTGGCCTTCAAAGCGATCGGAAGCCGTCCGGCCATTGTGCGCGTTGAGGAAGGTGCCGCCGACTCGAGCCGCAGCACCCAAGTCCAAGACCACGCGCCCGCCGATGAGGTTGGTGAAATTGTCCTCTGTCACGGGAAAGGGGTCCGTGCGGAAGAGCGGCAGGTTGATCCGCGACATGAGTACGGTGGCCGTCAGGCGGTCGGCCGCGTAGTTAAACATAACCCCATTGTACGCGGTCTTGCGAAAGGTCATGGGCGTCAGCATGGCGAAGATCTCGTCGCCGATGAGCACCGAGAAGTGGTGCTGGCCTTTGGTGTCGCCGGCAATGATCAAACTATTGAACCACGAGCCATATTGGCTGGCCTGCAAAATGCCCGAGCCGCCCGAGCCGGTCGGCTGGATCTGACGCCAGTCGTAAATCAACCAGCCCTTGTTCAAGAAGCGCCCGTAGAGGTCGTAGAAGTACCCGCCCTCCAACCCCGGATCGAGGTAGCGCCGGTATGGGGCCTGTGCGTAGTTGGTGTAAGCCCACTGCCGACGGTACTCGCCGGCGACTTCCTGCGGCAGATACCACTTCTGCAACGAGGGATAGACGGCCTCCATCCGCAGCCCCGGGCCAGCCGAATAGTAGATCGGCTGGCCCGTTTCGATGCGGCCCAAGCGGCTGCCGTAATCCTCGCGCTGGGCGTTGAGCGGTGCGGCCCAAAGCAGGGCGATCCAGCAGAGACGCAAGCTGGCGTTCATGCCGCTACTCCAGCCCCGCGTACACGGTTATGAAGCTGGTGCTAAAGGCGCTGACTTCGTTTGTCCGCTCTAAGTCTTCACTGCCAATAATCACCCGCTCCTCCCACAAGCGCGTATAACTAAAGCCAAACTGCGTCGTCAGCCGATAGCCCAAGTAGGAACCGGCACTGGACCATTGCAGGGCCAGCACCAAGTTGCGAAAGTCGCCCGTAGGCCCAGCCGGGCCGTTGGCGAGCTGCTCGTCCTCGTTGAGGACCAAGTCCCGGAACAGGGAAAATTCAATGCCCCCTTCCACCAGCGATTGGCTCAACAGCGGATGGCTCAGCAGCACGATGCCCGTGCCGACCCACTCCTCGCGGTCCTCAGCACGCGCTTCAAATGCAGTTTGGTTGAGATACTCGCTCTTGACCTTGGGCTGCAACTTGAAGCCAGCCAAGCCGAAAGTGTAATCCGCTTTGTTGATCAACCCAATCAAGTGGCTGTCAGGGTTGAGCGCCGGACCTTTGACGCGGCTTTTGAACGCACTGCCCTGCTGCCAAAAGCACTCGTACTTGAACTTGTTGATCGCATTTAAGTTGTCGAGCGGCTGGTAGTCGAGCTGTAAATAGGTCGTGTTGATCCACGTATCCCGCGCCGGCAAAATGTCGCGTACCAGCGCGAGCGAGTTGACTTCGAGGTGTGGCGTCATCTCGCGCCGGTCGTCGGCAATATCGTCTTCCACGCGCCGCAGCATCTCAAACGCCCGCAACCGACCCCACGTGAAGTCGCGGTCGTAGGTCGCAAGGCCATACGCGGCGCGGTTCCGCCCGGCGGAGGCCATGCTCTTTTCGCTCAGCCAGCCCAACGTCAGTCGCGTGTGCGGGTCGAGAAAAATGCCGGCGTACAGGTTGTAGCCCCGGCGATCGATTTTATAGGGGTAATCGGGCAAGTCGTCGTTTTCAAAGCGGTCGATCCAACCATTGTTGTTCAGGTCGATGCCGAACAAAAATTCTGGGCGATCGGCCGCGTAGCGGAAGAAAGGTTCTTCGTAATCCGGGATGCGGTTGTTGAGGATGCGATTGTCGTTTTGGTTGAAATCGGAGACAAAGTCGTTGTTCTCGTCCCACCCGGGGAAGACGGCCACATCGCCGCCACCCTGCGAAAAGCGGAACCAATCAGGCGAGCGGTCTTGGTCATCGTTGTCGTCGACCAACTCGTACAAGGACATGCGCGGATTGTCGTAGGTAATGTCCCCGCCGTCATCGACGATAAACGAACTCGTCGAGTAATCCGGGGCTATGCTGTACGCCTCGCCGAAAAAGTAAAACGGCGCGGCCACCTTTGAGGCGTTGACCATCCAAGCCTCGGCGTCGCGGGAGTGCGTGGCCAGCGAGCGAGCGGCTGCTTGGCGCGCTGGGTTGGGGTACTGGCTGTATGCACGGCTGACGTCGAATTCCGCGTATAGGTCCACGCCCTTGATATCCGTGGCGTCCACGGTGAAGCCGTAGATCAAGCGGGACGACGGCAAGCCATAGTCGAAGACAACCCGTTGCTGGTTAGAATTGTCCTGGACATTGCCCTCGGCACTGAGTATGTCGAACAACGCCGGGGATTGATCCTCAATGTCTTGGCCCGTCAGCGGCAAGACCGGCAGAGCGCGGCTGCCGGTCTGCCGATCGGACCAAACCTGCACCTTGTAGTCATTGGCCAAGACCAAGTCGAATTGTACGGCGACAATCTCCGAGGGACGCGGGCCGGTATAGGCGATATCCGCAAAGTCGTAGTTGATGACGATCTTCTCATCGCCGTCGGCAGCCAAGGCTCCTTCCTTGGGCGCCCCGCCCGAGACCACGGGCCACCGCGCCGGATCGGAGACCACGTCGCGGAGCCTAAACTGCTCGCGCTCCCCCGTCGCTGGGTCCTCGCTCGTCAAGACGAGATCGTGCGAAAATAAGGTTGCCCCGCCCCTACCATCCTCGGGCGAGTCGTCGCTGAGGACTAGAGCAATGCCCGAGACCGGCAGGCTGCCTTGATTGGCCGCGAGGGTGCCGACGAAGGGATTGCGCTCAAACGCATCGGCCACGGTGGTGGAGTTGCGCGCGTTGACTAAATTGGCCCCCACGGCCACGAAATCGCCGATCTGCACCACGGCGCGACCAGCCATCAAGTTGGTGGCATTGGAGACGCCACTGGGGGCGTTGGGCGTGCTGCCGATGACCGGGCGGCTCACCCGCGAAAAGAGCAGGGTGCCCTCGTACTTGTCTGCGGCAAAATCCATCTGCACACCGCTGAAGGCGGGTTTGGAGAAGGTGAGCGGGGTCAGGGTCGTGCGGATTCGATCGCCCACTGTGATTGCATAGTAAAACTGTCCCTGCGAGTCCGAGCTAATGGTGACCGCATTGAACCAGTTGTTAAAGCGCGGATCCTTGAAGATGGACGAACCAAATTGTACGGGCTGGTTCTGGCTCCAGTCGTAGATGAGCCAGCCGCGCGTCAAGTAGTTGCCGTACAGATCGTAGAACGGAGAGCCTTCAATCGTGGTGCTAACATAGCGCTCGTACGCGTCGCGTGCGTAGTTGGTGTGCTGCCACTGCTGCCAGCCGTAGTCGGCAAACAGCTCCTGCGGCACGTACCAGCGCTTGACCGTTGGATCCAAGGCGTCGAAGAGCACACCCGGCCCTCGCGGTTCATAAGTAATGTCCGCGCCCCAGCGCCGGCCTTGGGCGTGGGCACTTATCGCCGAGACCAGCAAGACGGCGAGTATCCATCGTAGGTCTCGCATTAGACCCTCCCTAAATTAGTACGCTATTTCGACAGCTCTGACCGCGCTTTCGCCGCCCGCATCGCTGTCCAGCGTTACGCGCACTAAGTAAATGCCCGGCGGCAGCGCGGCCCCGTTCGCATCCGCGCCGTCCCAAGGCATGGCGTACGAGCCGCCGCCTTGGAGGCCGGAAAATAGCTGGCGTACCCGACGTCCAGCCAAATCGACGATTTCCACATCAACTGGTGCCGGGCTAACCAAACGGCTCAGATCGTAGTACACGTGCGTGGCGTCGTTGATTCCATCGCCGTTGGGGCTGAAGGGCCGGGGGTCGACACGCACGTTGATCAGCAGGGCACTGCCGCCGGCCAGCGGCACATCGACCGAAAGACCCCGGTTCGTCTCCGTGCCAACAACCACAATATCGTCGTCGCCGGGAGCCAGCGCGGCCACGTTGCCAGCGACGACCTCCTGCCCCACATCCCCTTCGGCGCTGTTGAAGGCAAAACCGGCGAACTTGGTGCCGTAGCGCAATACGCGGCTGCGAAAGCGAATTTTGAGTTGGGCTGTCCGCCCGGTCGCCAACTCGCTTTCGGCAATGAGGGGAAAGCGCACGCGAAAGCGGCGCGCATCAACCGACTCAATGGCAAAGCGTCCAGTCTCGTCGGTAGCCGGCAGCGCGGAAAGATCGGCCATTGAAAAGTCCGCGGCCTCAACCTGCCCATCGGCATCAACGACTTCAATGGACTCGATGACCTCTACTCGCACCGGCGTGGCGATCTCAAAACCGTCAAAGCCCGTATCTACGCCGGGCCGAATGGAAGCTGGCATCACCGCGTAAACGAAATCCACCGACTGGCCCAAATCGACGCGCCGCGGAAAGATCTCGCCGAGAATCTGTGCGGCTGGCGGCGGCGTGGCCACCGTGAAGGCCAACGGGCCGATTCCTGTGGCCGCCTCTAAGTCCTCACTGAGAAAGTCGATGCGGAACTGGATGTAGCGCCTCGGTCCGGGCGAGACAATCGGCACGCCCAATTGACTGTCCTTGATCTCTGCCTCGGTCAACAGGGTCTCCAATTCGTAGGGCGAGGACCACGGACTCCAAGCATCTAGATCGGCGACCACATTGCCCCGGTCGGCACCCAAGCCCTTGTAGTCATCCAGCGACAACGAGATGGCGTTGCGCTCCTCTAACGGCAGTGCGCCAAAAAGCGCACGTGCCCGCTCTAAGTTGGCTTGGTCGAGATTGACCTCGCTGTCCTCGGTCGCAACCGTGGCATTTTTTTTCCACGGCACCTCGACTTGGACTCCCTCGAAAAAGAAGCGCCGCGTATAGACTAACGGGGTGTCGTCTAAGCCGGTGCGGGTGCGCACACGTGCATTGGCAAAACCAGCCGGGCCAACGCTTTCCTCCACCCAGCGAATAGTCCCCCACAAGCCCAAATCTGGGCCGAGGTCGAATATGTTGGATATGTATTCGGCCGTGGGGACGAAGCCCGTGCCAAAGACGCGGAACTCGGCAATCTCAAAACCGTTGCTCGTGCGCAACTGCAAGCGGATGAAGCGCACAAATTGCGGGGGGATGCTCAGATCGACTAGCGCGTCTTGGTTGGCAGCATTCAATCGAAACGAGCGCCATTCCGGCCCGCCCGCGCCTTGCGTTTCTTCGCTGCCATCGTTGAAAAACAGCTCGTAGCCGCGGATGAAATCTTCTTGGAACGGGGCGGCGGGAAAATCCGGGTGGCCATTGCGCGGGAAGAACTGGACGCGATTGACTCCAAAGCGAGCGCCTAGGTCGAAGTCCATGGCCATGCCGCGAATGACGGCCACATTCTTGCGCTCCAATGCCGTTTCGCCGTCGCCGTCAATCATCGTCTCTAACTGCGACTCAATGCCCGCTTCGAGGACCGTCGGCGAAGTGACCGAGCCGCCGCGCCCAAGTATGCCGAGCGCTAAATTGGTGCCCTCGACGACGTTCTGCGGAAAAATCCATCCCACCCGCCCCTCGGGGTCGAAATCGATCACGCCGCCCGGGGTGTTGCCACTCTCGACCGCTCTGGCCCCGGTCGGGAAAATCGCTTGTATCTGGCCTCCGCCGTCTTGCCAAGACGACCCGCTCGCGCCGCCGATGGCAATACTCCGCGTCTCGGCTGTGCTTTGCAGTGCCGCAAACAACAGCAGCGCGATCAGCGACCAGTGCATAGCAACCTCCCTCAATACACCACGTGAACGAGGCGGTGCCGCGCGGTGCGCTCCACGCGCGAGTCGTCGTTGGGCACCACTTCTACCTCTAGCAGATACAGTCCGGGGGCGACCAGTGCGCCGGATCGATCCTCGCACGACCAGCGCAGGGCGTACTCGCCGCTGACCAAGGGCCGCGTCAACTGCCATTGCCGCACCAGCCGGCCGGCTAGATCGTAAATCCGCACGTGGAGCGGCTGGGTGCCAGTCAGTTTGGTGACCGCGAATGAGAAGGCCAACTCGTCGTTGATCCCATCCCCATTCGGCGTCGCGACCCCACTGCCAATGATCAGGTCACTCAGCACGTGGCGACCGCCTTCGGGGCCTACCAACAGCATCCCCTGCCCAGTCGCCAACTCCGTTGCATCCGCTGGATCAACCCGCTGCCAAGAATCCTCAAGAGCCGAATGCCCCAACGACGCCTTGAACACGGCACCGGGCAAGTAGAGGGCAGTGGCGAATTGCACTTCAATCAGATCGGCGGCGGCCGGGCCAACGACCTCGCTCAACCGCACCCACAAAGAATCCGGGGCGGTCGCCACTACTCCTGCTGAGGCCACCAGTTCCGCGCTGTCCCATTGGGCCTCGTGCCCCAGTCGCAGTCCGCGGAACTCCAGTGCCATGTTGTCTGGTGCCCTTATCTGCACCTCGTCAAAACCCGTACTCTGGGGGGCGAACTTTGGTTTAATGAAAAGCGAAAGCTCCTGCTGCTTCCCCAACGCGCCTACGACGTCAGGTTCGATCTCGCCCAAAAGCTGGCTGGCCAGCGGCTCGACGAACTTGAGCCGAATGGAGCGCAGTTCGGCCGCACGGTGTGGGTCGTCCGAGAGCAAGCGGGCCTTGAGCTCCAGAAATTGACGCGGGCTTGGAGAAGCAATCGCCGCGCCCGGTGCCTCATAGGGCAAGCTCCACGCGCTCCAGTCGCTCCCGGGAACTTCCGTCGTGTCGATCCGTCCCTTGCTGAAAAAGCCCAAACCGGCGTATGCCTCGGCCGACACTTCGGCACCGCCGCTGTTGAAGTAGCGATATTCTTCGACCAGTTCGCTGCCCGTGCGCGTCTGAATTTCGATGAAGGTCCCCAAGTCGGCATCGCCATCCCATTCAATCGAGACCAAATTTTTCGAGCCTCCCAAACGGATGAGCGGCGAGACCAACTCGACCTCCGGCTGGAAACCCTCTCCGTAGAACTGCACCTCGCGCGGCTTGAACTGACCGCCTCCCCAGAACAAAATCCGCGCAAAGCGCGTCCGCGTTGGCGCGAACGTATCCACGTCGTACACGTCTCCAGTAAAGTGGCCAGACGTGGCGCGATTGCGCTGCGCGGCCTGCGTCGTCCACACCAACGAGCCATCCGCAGCCAGCGAGCCGTCCGAAGTCTGCAAGTCGTAATTGGGAAAGCGGCTGCGCTGGCGGTCGTAGTAAATCTGGTGCCGGTCAATCCAGAAGGAAGAGCCTAAGTCGAAGAATAGCTCCCGTATTTCGTCGGTGCTAGTAAAGGCCAAGGACGTCTCGAAGATGCCGTCGAAGAAGGCCGTCGCGGGCGCGTTGTCCAAGAAAGTAAGCAGCGCAACTCCTTTGCGCTCCACCAAGCCCAGCGAGATGTTCTCCCCGAGCGTCTGGACCTCCAACTCGGCCAGCCGCGGGCGTTCGCGACGGTAGCGGCGGATCTCTCCGCGCAGCGCAGAGTCAACCGCCTCGTACGTGGCCTCGCTCACCTGCACTTGGCCCGCACCAGCCTTTTTGTAAAAATCCACCGCGCCTCGATCCGCAACCGCTAGCCGGTCGTATTGTTCAGCCGATACCTCGGCGGCGCGAGTGCTATCCGTGTCGGTGATCGTCACGCGCACGAAGCGGATGTAGTCGCTCACCATGCGCCCCTCGCGGTCAAAGCGCGTGGGAGTTAGCTCGATCTCAAATTCTCGCTGGTCCTTGTTCGACTTCAAGGTGCGGAAGACTTGGTTGAATCTGCGCTGACCTTTTGTAACTTCGGCTCCGTCTGAGGTCAAAACCACGAATTGCAAGAAGGGATCGCCTAGCTCCTCGCCGACAAATGTGAGCCGGATGTGGGTAGCCGCCACCAGCCGCCCTAAATCGACCTCAAACCACCATTGGCGCAGCGGACTAGCCGAATCGGGTTCCCAATAGGTACTCAAGTCCCCGTCGAGAAGGTGAGCCAAGTCCTCGGCCCGAGTGCCCGCACTGAGGGCGTCGCGCAGAGTCGCGCTTTCTGAATCTTTGCCGCGCTTGATAAACGCCGCGATGTCTGACGTTGCCAGTGTGTTCTTAGGAACGAAGTGGGGACGCACGGCCCCGGTTTCGTCAATGTCGAGCGTACCGCCGGGAAAAATCCACTGCTGCCAGTGCGCCTGCCGATCGACGACGACCTTGTCCCCGGCGATGATATGACCCTGTCCCCAAGCGGCGACAACGCCCACAATACTCAGCAACAACGAGACATTCAACATGCCCCTGCTCCTCAATAGGCGACGGCAATGGGGCGCATCTGCACTTGACGCTGCCCACCGCTCTCGACCTCGACTTGGCAGATGTACAGACCAGGGGCGACCTGCTGCCCGGCTTCGTCTCGCCCGTCCCATTGACGCGGATGTCGGCCCGCGCCAGTGGCGTCTGCGTACACGCGCCGCACCAAGCGGCCGCTCAAATCCCGCACCAGCACTTCCACCGGCACCGGCTCGGTCACCTTGAACAGTTCGTAGATGATCTCCACTTGGTCGTTAATCTGGTCGCCGTTGGGCGTAAACGCCTCGGTGCTCAGCCACACAGTTCCTAAGACTTTATCGTCTAGCGTCATCGCCTGCACCAAAAGTTGGTTGCCGTCTACCAATTCGTTGGCCTCGCCAGCGGCCACGAGTTGCCCGATCTCCCCCGGCGCAATGCTGTCGATCACCCGGCCTTCAAAAATTGCGCCAAAGCGGAAGATTTCCGCGCGTACATCCACTTCGAGCAGCTCGCCGCTACGTGCGATATCCAGCCGAGGGAAACCCACTACGACGCCGGCCTCCTCGGCCACGGCCCTGAAATCCGCCACGGGTTCACCGCTGAGGCGCACGGCCTCCACGCCGACGATCCGACCGCCGACTAAGCGCAAGTCCAAACCGTCAAATCCTCGGTCGCCGGGTTCAATTGTCGGGCGCACTGCATAGGTGAATATGCGTTCCTCAGCCACTGCCGCTTGCCAAGGATTGACCTCGCCAACCAAGCCGGTCACCAAACGCGGAGAAACGGCGAATTCGAGGTAGTCGAGCTGTCCGCCGGCTTGGCCAAAGGATTTGAATTCTATCCCGAACTGTACGTAGCGGTGAGAGCTCGTCGCCCGCAAGGCTACACCCGCGCTGTCGGCGAATTCGTATGGCGACGACCAGAGCTCCCATTGGGCGGTGTCATCGGTGATGGCCCCACGCACGATCGGCCCCAAGCGGCCATAGGTTTTGCGGGTCAGCAACTTGCCGTCTTCGCCAAAGGGCACTTGCTCGTCGCCGCGGAATGTCTTGCGCCAGTACACAAGCGGAGTCTCGTCGCCGCCAGCGCGGGAGCGGATCTCCACTTGCGCTCCTTCGTCCTGCCGCCCTCCCCAGCGCACCCAGCCCAGATTGGCGAATTCGCCTAGATCGAGAACATTGGACTGATACGAGGCCGAGCCTTGGAAACCGCCGCCGTATACCTCCAATTCGGCTAGGTCCCAAACATCGGGCTGCGGCATCACGTGAATCATCAAATAGCGAATCGGCGTCCCGTCTAGCTCAATGTCGAGCTGTGGACTTTTATTTTCCCGGATTTCCGCGACCACCTGTAGCTCAATGCCCTTCTTTTGGTCAGCCTCTCTCAGCGACCGATTGAGCGCACTCGCTCCGACGAATTCAATCTCGTCAATGCCACCCCCGGCCTCGGTCTGTGCCGCGACGATGACATGGGCGACCGAGCGCTCGCTGCCCGCCGGTGGGACGAAGCGGACCAACCGCGTCGCAAAGTCGCCGCCGAGATCAAAGAAAAAAGCCGTGCCGCGGAAAGTATGGGCGTGTTCCATCGGCCGGGTCTCTAAGAAAAACGTCGTCGGATCCCCGTCGGTCACCACCTGCAACTCGTCGCCGACATCTTCAAAGCCATTGTACGCGCCGTGCTGGAAATTGCCGCCGACCCCGTTCAAGGTGGTCGCCATATTATCGCTCTCGTTGTAGAAGAACGGCGTGATCTGCTCAGCGAGTGCGAGCCCAAAGCTCTCGCCGCCGAAATCCCTATCTAAGTCGGCCCAACTCAACTGGCGGAACTCGACATTGGCGTCCACCTCGGCCGGAGGCGGCAGGCTCTCACCGCCGATGCGATAGACGACTAAGGCCGCGCTTGGCTGGACGCCGAGCAAGGCCAACAGGGCTGCGATGAGCCGCGTCGTGCGCTGCAACTTTCTCACAATGGCACCTCCAAGAAGAAGAGGGGATGAGACTAGCCCATCCCCCCTCGTCCTTGCATCCTAAACACTGCCCGCTTACTGGACGTAAGCGGACTTGATGCGCCCCCAGCTATTCTCTTCGACCGCGCTCTCGACCGCACTGAAGTCGACGCGCGGATCAACGGGTGCCAGCAGAAAATCCGTGGCCGAAGCCGTGGTTTTCCACACGTCGCTAGCGCCCGAAAGAGACCACTGGCCAGAGTGCTCGGTATCTTGGCCAACACCGCCATCGGCACCGGCTACATCGCTGTCGAAGACTGCCCAGCCCAAGCCGGTGATGTCGCCCTCGTTGTAGTCGTGGATGACGCTGCCTTCCGGGTCGTTAAAGAGAAAGTCGTCCCAAGATTGACGCCGCACCTCGATAAAGGCCGTGGCCTCGCCACCGCCGATTTCGCCGTCCAAGCGAAAGCCGTGGTCGGCGTAGGGCAGCTCGTCGTGCCACTGCGCTTGGGTCATCCAAAACCACGACCAACTCTCCTGGCCGTCGGGGCCGAGATTCGGGAAGCGGGTGTGGTAGGACTGCGCCCAGCGGCCTTGGGCCAAGGTGCGTTCTTCTTCGTCTTCTATGTCGGCGGTGCCGAAGCGCATCTGCTCGCCGCCGTGGTCGCCATCAACGTGCATTTCCCAGCTATCGTCGCCACCGGCCACGCCCCCCATGGCGTCGCGATCGTAGAAATCGTCAAAGCGCTCCATCATAAAATAGAGGCTATTGGTCGATTCGCTCCAGCCAACGATGGCGCGGAAGTTCAAGTCGCCGAAATCGGCTGGTTTTTCGCCGTTGAACTCGGTGTGATCGGCAAAGGAAATCAAGTAGTCCTCAGGCACGATCGACCATTCGGACAAATCGCCATCCAGCGTGGGCTCAAGGCCCGTCGGCCACTGGAAGGCCGTACGCACAGCACCCTCAGGTACGTGCGCCGTAGCCGGAGCGACGACGCTCATGCACAGGGCCAGTGCGAGGAAAACAGTGATTTTTTTCAAAATCATCCTCCTTAGGTTTTAGTTATAATGCCCGCTACAGTGGGGCATATGCAAAACAAACGCCTCCGTTTTATTAATTTATTCTGGCAATGACCTCCTTTCTCGGTTGTAATCTATTGGGGTGTTTGCAAGTGTGCAATGCGGCTCTGAGCCACCGCTAGCACCTTCGCGTCGCCGCGCCAGTGCCGGACAAAGGCCCCGTAGGCGAGCCGTGCCGCCACGGTCTCGCCCTGTTTCTCGTAGGCTTGGCCCAGGGCGTAGTGGGAACGCGCATGTGTAGAATCGCGCCGCACGATCTCCTCGAACTGGGCGATGGCCTCCGCCAAGGACTCGCGTCGGGCCAAGGCCATGCCCAATCCGTAGTACGCGTCGCGCATCTCAGCATCGCAGGCGAGAGCGGCCCGATAGGCACTGATGGCTTTTTCCAAGTCGCCCTGCAGGGCATAGACATTGCCCAAGGCATTGTGCGCCTTGGCATAGCAGGCGTCGATATCCAAGGCGCGGGCAAACGCGGCTTCGGCCTCAGCCCAACGCTGCTTTTGCGCGTGGGCAAAGCCCATGGTAAAATGCGCTTCGGGCACGCGCCGGCCACGCGGCTCGTGCGCCGCGATTTTGCTGGCCAAGTGTGCAGCGCGCTCGACATCGCCCTGCCGCAGGTGGATTTGGACTACCGCGGCTAGCGCGTCAACGTGCTCGGGCTCGCGGCTGAGCACCTCCTGATAGGTGCTCAGTGCGTCTGCGTAGTGCCCCAAGCGCGTCTGCGCCCGACCCAGAGCCAACCGCGCCTCCACATTGTCAGGCTCTCTCCCCAGCACCTTTTCCAAGGTCGCTTCCCGCTCTGACAAGTCGAGCAGACCCTCTAGGCGCACGAGCATGGCTTCGGCTTCGTCGTAGCGGCCCTGAGCCGAGTACAAATTCGCCAAGTCGTGGTACGCCTCGCCGTAGTTGGCGTCTAGCGCCACAGCCCGATTGAGCACCTGCGCGGCCTCATCGTATCGCTTTTCGTTCAGGTACAGACGTCCCATATCCCGCCAGATTTCTTTGCGCTTTGGTGCCAACTCGGCCGCTTCCACCAATACCTCTTCGGCGCGCACCTTGCGGCCCTGCTGGCTATAGAGCAAGGCTAGGGCCTGCCGCGCTTCCACGTCTTTTGGCGCGATGTAAAGCGCCCTCAGCAAGGCCGCTTCGGCGCGCTCGTATTGCCCCTGCTCCTTGTGCAAAAAGGCCAACAAGCGATAGGAGCTAGGCGATTGAGGGTCGAAGCGCAGCGCGGCTTCCGCTGCTTCTACGGCCTGCGAGTAGCGGCCTGCTTCGAGGTGGGCGATAGCCAAATTTTGATAGGAGGGAATATACGTCGAATCCAGCGCAATAGCCCGGGCAAAATGCGAGGCCGCTGCCGCCGTACTCTTGCGCTGCAAATGCGCCAAGCCTAGATAGAAGTGTGCGTCGCGGGATAGCGAATCTCGGCTAACGGCCTCTTGGTACACATCCGCAGCTTGGTCGTACTGGCCCTGATCCAAATAGGCCCTTCCCACTGCGAGCAGTGGATCGTCCATTGGCGGTTCCTGCCGCACTTCGCCGCATCCTCCGATTGAGAGGGGGACGAGGAGGGCGAGGCGACTCACGGGCAAGCGAAGCATATCGTAGATTCTCTCTAAGGCCCAGTTATCATATATGTATATGTTAGTGAAACCTAAGTCAAGAACGAAAGTGTCTCGCAGTCTGGCGTTTTTCGGCCCGCTAGCAACCCATTTTTTTGCGTTTTTTCTCCTCTCTGCAGGCTGCGATCCGCTGCCACAACCCCAAGCGGACGCCGCGTATCACGTCTATCCGGGCGACAGCATCCAAGCAGCCCTCGAAGCGGCAGCCCGCGACTCAATCCATAAGACCGTCAAGGTCCACGCGGGGGTCTATCGACCGCAGCGAGCGGGCCAAGCTATGCTCTTTTTCGCGGCACGCCACGACGGTATCGTGCTCGAAGCGGTGGGGCGCGTAGTGTTGACGGCCGCCCATGCCGAACTCTCCGATCCCAACGCGGCGAGTTACCCAGCCATCGTCAATCACGTGGTCTTTTTCGGCGATGGCATCTCCCAGCGCACCATCCTGCGTGGTTTCACCATCACCGGTGCCAACAACTTTGCCAGCCGCAGCGAAGGTCTCGAGCCAATTCAGCCGGATTCCTCTAACGGCCTGCGCTGGGAAAAGGGGTTGTTCTTTTACGCCGACGGCGGCGGCATCAAGGTATTTGGCCGTTCTTATCCAACCCTCGAAGGGTTAGAACTCCACGACAACTACGCCAGCCCCTGCGGCGGCGGCATCTCCATAGAGCATCGGGGGTTCGACTCCGAGGCCGTACTGATCAGAAATTCCGTCTTCCACAACAATAGCTGCCACATCACCGGCGCAGCCGTCGATGTGCTGCCCGGCAGCGCGGCCGTGCTCGACAACTGCCTCTTCGTCGGCAATGTCGCCAATCTCGGCCCTGACTATGTGGGTCGCCGTGGCGGTGTCGAATACAACAAGGAGCACGGCTCGGGTGCTTTGACGGTCTTTCCCGGCGCACACGTCGAGGTGCGCAACTGTACCTTCACGGATAACTGGAACGGCGTTGACGACAAGGGGCGCGGCAGTTTATACCGCAATACCATTTTCTGGATGAACGTGCGCGGCGGCGGCATCGCCCCCGGCAGCCGCTACGAAGTCGATTTACTCGACAGCCGCCGTTTCAGCGGCTGCTTCGTCCGCGGCCAAATCAACGACCTGCGCGGGACCTTGGATCCAGAGCGCAATGTACTCCAAGCACCCGACCCGCAATTCGACGAGCACTACCGACCCCAAGACCCTGCCTATGCTGGGGTGGGCTACCGACCACTCGAGGAGTAGAGGCATAGCTCAGACAACAAGCGCTCCCTTTGTAAAAAAATCAGTGTTGCCTATACTATTTGTTTATCCAGCGTCGCCCCTTGCTCAACTCAGCCCTCTATGGTCATTCCACCTATGCTGAAACTGCTCGCTACCCTCGCTGTCCTCTCGCTGGCGGCATCGCACCACGCCGAGGCACAGAGCACTGCTGTTATCCGCCAACAGCGACTTGAACTGGACCGCACGGTCTGGTCCGACGAGCGTCGCGCCCAGCAATACGAGGCCGTCTTTATCTCCTTATGGGACCAACTGCGCGCTGTCGAAGAGGCGAGGCCGGTGCTGGCCGCTTTTCCCTTTACTCAACTGCTGCTCGGTGCTCCGCAGGATAGCATCAAGCACGACTGGGACATCGTCGAAACGCACTATGGCGGCACACCGCGTACGCTTGACCAAGGGCAGTGGTCAGCCCTGCTCGAACAGTGGGCAGAAGAGGGCTTGGTGCTCGAACAATCCGAATGGCACCACAAGCAATTCATCCCGGCCGGGGACAGCCCAGCTCGCTCTTTAGTAGATCTAAAACTGCACGTTAAAAACCGCGCTAGGCGTCTAATCGTCAGCGGTGATCTGTCCGTTACTTGGAGCGAGCGGCAAGACGAGACCGGGCACTATATCCCCGCCACCATCGACGCCTCGAACCTGACGCTGACCGAACGCCGAGGCGCACCCGCTTTTACCACCTCAGCCATCTTGGCGGACGACACCGCGCTCTCGCCCCTCATCGCCGCCGACCTCGACAGCGACTGTCTCAACGACTTGCTCGCGCTGGGGGCCAACTTGCTCTATCGAAACCAAGGTGGGCACTTTGCACCTGAGCCGCTTTTGGCGTATCCACCCCCGGGCGGGAGCATCGAAGTAGCACTCTTGGCCGATTTTACCGGCGATGGCGACCTCGATCTAATCGTCGGCGGTCCCGGGCAACTGCTGGGCCTCTACGAGGGCGGCCAGGGCTTTGACCAACCTGGCTTGGCCATTGCGACTCGTCCCCTGCAGTACCCCGAAGCCATGAGCGCGGGCGACATAGATGGCGATGGCGACCTCGACCTGTGGGTTGGCCAGTACCGACTGCCCTACCGCGAGGGCCAGATGCCCACGCCGTACTACGACGCCAACGACGGCTATCCCGCATACCTGCTGCGCAACGACGGGCGCGGACGCTTTACCGACATCACGGGCCGCGCGGGCCTCGAAGCCAAGCGAAAGCGGCGCACTTACAGCGGCTCCTTGGCCGATCTCGATGGCGACGACGACCTCGACCTGCTGGTCGTCAGCGACTTCGCTGGCATCGACCTGTACTACAACGACGGCACCGGGACCTTTGCCGACGGCACCGCCCGGACCGTCAGTGAGGAATCGACCTTTGGCATGTCCCACGTCTTTGGCGACTACAACGCCGACGGCCGCCTCGACATGTACGTAGTGGGCATGAGTTCGACCACGGCGCGCCGCCTCGACTACCTCGGCCTCGGTCGAGAGGAGTACCCCGAACACCAGCAGCAGCGGCGAGCCATGGGCTTTGGCAATCGGCTCTATTTGGGTCGCGAGGACGCCCAGTTCAGCATTGCCCCAAGTACGGAGCAAGTGGCGCGCACTGGGTGGTCGTGGGGCGTGGCCTCCGCGGACTTCGACAACGACGGCGACGACGAAATCTACGTAGCCAACGGCCATCTCAGCGGCGAAACCGCCCAGGACTACTGCACCACCTTCTGGACGCACGACATCTACACCGGCGGCTCGGAACCCGACCCGCAAATAGCCGAATTTTTCGACGAGGCGATTGCGGACTGGCACAGCGCGGGCATCTCGTGGAATGGCTTTGAACACAACAAGCTCTACCTGAGCAGAGGGGGCCGTTCCTTTGTCGAGATCGGCTATCTAATGGGCGTGGCTTTTGAATTCGATGCGCGCACCGTGCTCGACATGGACATTGACGCCGACGGCCGCGTGGACCTATTGGTCAGCGAGTGGTCTGGCACTCCGCGCCGCGAGCGAGTCCACGTCTTGCACAATGTCTGGCCCAGCGACAACAACTGGCTCGGCGTGTGCCTCCAAGGCGCAGCCGGCACCTCTCCCATCGGCGCGCGCATCACCCTGCGCTCGTCCCAAAGCATCAAGACGCAGTGGATCTATACCGGCGAATCCTTCGACGCTCAGCGCTCATCCACCCGCCTTTTCGGCTTAGGCCGCAGCGAGCAAGTCGAATCCATCGAAGTCCAGTGGCCCAATGGGAAAGTCACTGCCTTAACTGATCCACAAATTAACCGCTACCACGAACTGACGCCCTGAAGGCATGCGCTACCCTACTCGCTTCAAGGGCATCCCCTTGTCCACCGCTGTACTGTCTTCAAACTGCCGTTAGACGGTCATGCGGCATTCTAAAACCCTCGCAGTAGAAATCGGTAGCATTCCCGAACTACAGTCAGGTGATGAATGCCTCTAATTCTAGTTTTCTTGTCTTTGGCGGCCGTCCCAATACGTGCAGCTAATTCACCCACTGATGTCGGCGTTCCCCCAGAAGTACTGGATCCCCCTTGGCTGGAAAGCCGTCGCCAAGCCCAAGTGGCTGCGGCCATAGGCTATGGAGTCTTCTGCGATTTCAGCTTCACCGACCGCCAGCCCACAAGCGGCATTGCCTTTCATCACCGCATCGTTGATGACTCGGGGCGGCACTACCGGCCTAATCACTACGACCACGGCAATGGAATTGCCTTGGCGGATGTCAATGGCGACGGGCGTCCGGACCTCTACTTCGTCAACCAAGCTGGGCCGAACGGGCTGTGGCTCAATGTAAACGGCGGCCAATTCGCCGACATTACCGAGCGGAGCGGCGTGGCACTCGCCGACCGCATCGGTGTGACCGCTTCCTTCGCCGACCTAGACAACGATGGAGCACCTGACCTATATGTCACCAACGTGCGCACGGGCAATGTTCTCTTTCGCAACCAAGGCGACGGGCGCTTTGCGGATATTTCGCAAGCGTCTGGCCTCGATCACCAAGGGCATTCTTCGGCGGCTCTTTTCTTTGACTACGACCGCGACGGACAACTCGACCTCTTTTTGACCAATGTTGGGCAATATACCGAACGCGGCGATCCAATCGCGGTTATTGGCTTTGCGCCCGAGGAGCAACCAGCGCATTACTACTACGTCGGCTTCAAGGACGCCTTCGCCGGGCACCTCAAACCCGAACGCACCGAGCAAAGTCTGCTCTTCCGCAATGTGGGCGAAAACCGCTTTGTCGATGTGACCGAGGAGGTTGGGATCAAGGTCGATGGTTGGTCCGGCGACGCAATGCCACTAGACGCCAACGAAGACGGTTGGCCCGACCTGTACGTGCTCAACATGCAGGGGCACGACCAATACTACGAAAACGACCAAGGCCAGCACTTTATCGACAAGAGCCTAGCGGTTTTCCCGCGCACGCCGTGGGGATCCATGTCGGCCCAAGTCCTCGACCTTGACAACGACGGGCACCAAGACCTCTACATCACCGACATGCACTCGGACATGAGCGAGGACATCAAGCCGGAGCGCGAAAAGCTCAAATCGCGTATGCAGTGGACCGAGAGCTTTCTCCGCTCGGGGGGGCGCAGCATCTACGGAAACGCCTTTTATCACCGCCAAGCCGACGGTACCTACGCCGAGATATCCGACTCCATCGGTGCGGAAAGTTACTGGCCTTGGGGGCTGACCGCAGGCGACCTCAACGCCGACGGGTACGAAGATGTCTTTATCACCGCCAGCATGAACTACGCCTTCCGCTACGCAGTCAACTCCCTGTTGCTCAACGACCGCGGGAAGGGCTTCCTCAACGCCGAATTTGCCCTTGGAGTCGAGCCTCGGCGCGAGGGGCGCACGGCCATGCCGTGGTTTGCTTTAGATTGCAGTGGAGAGTACGCAGCCCATCCCGACTGCGAGAGGCGTAGCGGCCCTCATATCTTCTGGGGTGCGTTGGGATCGCGCGCAGCGGCGCTGGCAGACTTGGACGACGATGGCGACCTAGACATTGTCACCAATGAATTCAATGCGCCGCCGCTGCTGCTGATCAGCGATCTGAGCGACCAAAAGGCGAACCTCAACTTTCTCAAGCTACGCCTGATAGGCACCCGTTCCAATCGCGATGGACTCGGCGCGGTAGTCAGTGTCCACACTCGCTCCCAAACCTATACCCGAGTACACGACGGCAAATCCGGCTATCTCTCGCAGAGCCTTTTGCCGCTCTATTTCGGACTTGGGCCGACTGACACTGTCGAGCGCATTGAGGTGAAGTGGCCCTCTGGCACGGCACAGACCGCCGGTCCCATCAAGAGCAATCAACTCGTCGAAATCAGGGAGCCGTAGCGCGTCCGCGCAGTTGTTTGAGTCCGCGCAACGCGCCTCGCTCTCCGGGGTCTATTTCCCGCGCCCGAGCAAAGGCCGCTGCCGCTCGCTCCTCATCCTTTTCGAGCAGAGCAATCATCCCGAGAACAGTGTGTCGCCGGGCGACCAAGCGTCGTTCGAGTGCTTCGACAAGCTCCGTGGGAATGTCTGTCGAGAGGTACGGCCGCGGACTGATGACTAGGTGTTCAGCCAAGCTCTTGAGCACCGGTAAGCCACCACTAGTGCCACGGCGACGACGGTCGGTAAAGCTGATGTAGGGACGGTCGTCCGTATTGATCGGGCCGCTGCCCGCATAGATCGCTAACTCTTTTTCGCCCAAGACCAAGGCACTCAAAAAAGAGGGTGGATCACCCAAATCCACTGAGCGCAAATTCGTCCGCACTGCCGGCTGCCCGAGCTTGCGTTCGAGTGCCGCGTAGTCTATGCGCAGTGCGACCGATGTGCCCAGCAGGATCGAGTACTGATGAGTCAGCCACAGCGAAGCGTGCGGATACGCGGCCCGGAAGGTCCGCAGGATCATCTTGTAGTCCTCCACCGACAGCCCGTGCAGCGGCAACCACTGCGCCACCAGTCCGTCCGGACCGACGCGGCGGCGGCAGAGCCGATAGAACTCCTCCGTATAGAGCACCCAGCTATCAGCCGTGCCCGGATGCGTGGCGTCGCAGATGATGGCGTCGTATCGCCGCTGCGTGCGTAGTACGTGATTACGGCCGTCTTCAGCGACCAGTTCGATAGGGGCTTGGTCAAGACGGGTGGCGATTTGGCGGTTGTAGCGGGCAAAATAGGGTGCGGCCCGCGGGACGCCCGGTACCAACTCGGCGCAATCGAGTCGCTCCGGCTGGTGCAATTCGGCTGCGGACAGGGTGATGCCGCCGCCAAAGGCAATGACCAGCACCTCAGCTGGATCGGGATGCAAAATTAGCGGCAAGTGCCCCAATAAGCGGAAGGTCTGCAGGGAGGAGTAGTCAGTGGGGACCTCTCCGCCGCCGTTGACCTTGAGAATCCGCACGCCGTCCTGTTTTTGGTGGACCGAAACCGTGGCACCAGCGCCCTCGTCCCAGTAGAGCAAGCGGCTGTTTGGCTCGGACCAGTGGAACAGTTCGACGAAGAGGCCAGCCGGCAAAAGCAGCATCAGGACCTGCCCCAGCGCCAAGCCGCCGACCACGCGCACGGCCTTTCGGCGCAGTTGCGCCGCCGGATCTAGTGCCAAAACCACTGTGCCGATGGCGATATTGCCCCATGCCAACACCTCGATGCTCCGATAGGTCCCCAGCAGAGGCAGCAGCACAAACCCGGCGACCAGTGCGCCGGCAATGGCCCCCAGTGTATTGGCAGCGTACACAGTGCCAACGCCGCGCCCTAACTGCTCAATGCGCGGAATACAAACCTTGGCCGCAATAGGAAAGAGCAACCCCATCAGCAGCGTCGCCGGGAGCATCACAATGAACGCGATGACGAACAGCTTGGACAGATGGCCCTCCCACGAGAGCGCACCGCCCCACACCTCGACGATATAGGGTATGCTACCAAAGGCAGCAATCGAGCTCAGACCACATAGGCCAATCAGGAGTTCCACCGCGCCAAAAGCAGCGAGCGGCGAGCGCCAGCGATCAATCAAGCGCGCTCCGAGCGCGGCCCCACCAGCCAATCCCAGCAAGAAGGCGACGAGGATTGTGCTCAGGCTTTGGGCGGTGGCGCTTTGCAGGAGCATCGCCAAAAGCCGCGTCCACAGCACCTCGTAGCCGAGGGCTACAAACCCCGAAAGAGCAAATCCCCACAAGACCAACCGCCCCTCTAAGGTGATGGGTGCTGCATCCCGTTCTACACCCGTCTGCTTCTGCTGACCAGCGCGGCTCCAGCGATAGGCGACCACGGCGATGAGCAGGTTGCCAGCCGCCGCCGCGTAGGTGGTGCCGCTGACACCCAGATGTTCGAGCGCAAAAAAGGCCGCCACCGCACACCCTGTGGCCGCACCTAGGGTATTGGCCGCATACAGGCGTCCCAGGTCCCCGCCGACTCGCTCCAAGCGATGCGCCACGGCCTTGCTCAGCGTCGGCAGGGTGGCCCCCATGAGGGTAGTTGGCACCAGCAGTAGCGCGAATGCGAGCACCAAGCGAACGAGCACAAAGGCCCCGTCTATACCCTGCAAAGAGCCGTATAGCGCTGTGTACACCTCGTCTAAACCCGCGAGCAAAAGTGGGAATATCAGAGCGAAAACACCTATGCCCAGTTCCAACAGCGCATAGACCCGCAGGCCGTTGCCTCGGCGGTCAGCGACCCATCCACACCAATAGCTGCCGAGGGCAAGGCCGGCCATGAAGGCGGCTAGGACAATGCTGACGGCAAAGGTGCTGACGCCGAACACGGGCATCAACATGCGCACCCAGACGACCTGATAGACGAGAGAGCAGGCCCCAGAAAAAAAGAATAGAACCAGCAGGGCCAAGGGGGTTTTGCTCAAGGCCGATCCTTCGTAAAACGCGACCCGATTAATCGCAACAATCGCTATCGAGCTTTTTCAATCGGCTGGTGGAAGTAGTAGCAAAGCCCGTCTGGGGCGACTACAAAGAAAACTTGGTACTTCTTTCCATCGCGCTCTTCTACTCGCCAATTACCCGTCTCAACGCCATTCGCTTCTATCTCGTCGCGGGCTTTGTGGATATCATTCACCAAAATAGCCGAACCCTCTTGGCTGGCGTCGCCGCCATTAACCGCAAACCCGATCTGCACGCCATCGCGTTCGAGAATAACCGTCGGCACGGGATCGTCGCACCTTTCGACCTCTACGAGTCCAAAGGCCGCGCCGTACCACTTTGCGGTTTGGTCGAGATCTTCCACCGGCAAGGCGAGAATGTCCGCGGCAAACGGAAAAGCGGCTTCGTATAGTTTTTCTGTCATGTCTTATCCTTCCGCTCTAATGAAAAAGCAAAATGGAATTCTCCCAAAGCAATTATCCGATGAGAATTATTAATAGCAAAAAAATGGTTACAGTCGGAAGTGTTGGGAGATTAAACGGCCTAGAAGCCGATCTGTTCGGTGGGCGCATTGGGCATGCCCGGATGCGAGCCACCGGCGTTCTTGGCGAGGTTGCCGCCATCAAGTGGCAGCATCGCGCCAGTGATCCAAGCCGAAGCGTCCGAGGCGAGGAAAATCGCCGCGCCCTTGATGTCGTTGGAGTCGCCGAGGCGGCCCATCGGGAGGCCGCGCAAATAGGTTTCGCCCAATCCGGGATCCGCGGCGATGCGCTCCTTTAGGTCTGCGTTCATTAGCTGGGCGCAGACAATGGCGTTGACGCGTACGCCCTTGGCGGCCCACTCCGTGCTCAACTCGCGCGTCATCTGCGCGGCCGCCCCCATGCCCATGCTGTACGAGAGGTGACTGCGACCGAGCGCGTTGATGCCGGCGATCGACACGAGGTTGATAATGCTGCCGCCATTGCCCGAGGTCATCATGCGCCGACCTGCTTCTTGACAACAGACTAAGCGACCGACAACGAGATTTTGCAGGGTAAATTCGACCTCCTCGGGCGTCAGGTCGAGTGGGGTGTTGCGACGCGCATTGCCGGCGACATTGCCGACAATGTCGATGCGTCCGTATTCTGCATCTATTAATTCAAACATGGTGCGAATCTGATCGGGTTGTGACATGTCGCACGTCGCCGGCAGGACGCGGCGGCCCAAGGCTTCCATTTCGCGGGCCATCGTGGCCAAACCGTCGGCGTTGATGTCGGCCAAAACGAGATCGGCACCTGCTTCGGCAAAGCCGGTGGCCATGGCTTTGCCGAGGCCGCTAGCCGCACCAGAGACCAAGGCGATGCGGTTGGACAGATCGAAAAGCGGATGAGACATGACAGCCTCCTGATTTTATTTGGCTCAGAACATAGGGGCAGGGCTAACAGCGACCAAGCCCTGCCGAGCTTGCGGCGATTTGTTCGCCCGCTCTATATTTGCTGCCGCAATTACTGGACCGCCCGCTGACACGGCTAGCCGAAATCAAGGACAAAGACGAGGACGACGCACTGCGGACCCCCTATCGAAAATCGCATCAGAGCTATACTTTTCAAGACTTCAAACACCAAATCGGCGGGGGCGGATGACGGCTGCGCCACCACCTCAACCACGGACAGGTTAGCTGACCACAAGGAGAAATTCGATGGTACACAAAATCCACAAAATCGCGGTCATAACCGACGACATCGAAGGAGCAGTAGCGTTCTACACGCAGAAATTAGGGCTGACCGTGGTGGAGCGCTTTCACAACGACGACGACGAGGATTATGTCTTCCTCGACGCCGGCGGTATCCTGTTGGAGCTCATGCCGCAAAAGACTATGGGGCAGGCTCCTGGTTTCCACCACATCTCCTTTGAGGTCGATAGCGTCCATGACAGCGCACAGGAGTTACACGACAAGGGGATCGCCATCACCAAAGCGCCTTTTGACGTGGGTGGAGGAACCGGCATTCGGCTCGCTTTTTTCGAGGGGCCGAACCAACTGAACCTGCAACTCTTTCACCGAGAAAAATGAGCATCTGAAAAATCTCGCATTATTCGTCGTCTGCTCGTTCGACTTGAAGTACCTCG
The DNA here is from genome assembly GCA_965116045.1 of Candidatus Latescibacterota bacterium. GTDB lineage: Bacteria > Latescibacterota > UBA2968 > UBA8231 > UBA8231. The sequence continues at coordinate 2,821,441 of OZ220478.1, forward strand.
GCGGCGATCTCTAAGCCAACGCTAACAGAAAGGACCGTCCTTATGGCATCCGTGCAAATCACCTTTATCGGCCACGCTTCTTTCCGCTTTGAATCCGACAAAGGCTCAGTCACTTACTTCGACGCTTGGCTCGACAACAATCCCACCGCCAAGATGAAGCTCAGCCAAGTCAAAGAAGCCGACATCGTCATCGCCACCCACGGCCACAGCGACCACATCGGCGACTCGTATGAGATCTGCAAGCGCACCAAGGCCAAGTTCGTCGGCAACTACGAGCTTTGCTCGGTCGCCGAGGCCGTACATGGGCTCAAGATGGGCTCGCGGGCTATGTCGATGAACCCCGGCGGCACCGTCAAGGTCAAAGACGCCGCGATCACCATGGTGCAGGGCCACCACTCGCAGTCACTATCGTCGCACGTCATCGGCGGCGAGTTGCCGTCGGGATTGCTCTTCCATCCCGACAGCGCAGTCAACGGCTTCGTCGTAGCATACAAAAATGGCATCTCCATATACGACACGGGCGACACCTGTCTGTTTAGCGATATGCAGCTCATCGGCCAGATGTACGGACCGCAGATCGCGATTATGCCAGTGGGCGGGCAGTACACCATGGGGATCCGCGAGGCTGCGCGGGCGGCAAGTCTGATCCGCCCCGACATCGTCATTCCCTGCCACTACGGGCCGGTTATGAATCAGCCAGCCGACATCGGCGCGTTGAGCGAAGCGGTACAATTCCTCTCGCCGAATACAAAAGTAGTAGAGATGCAGCCGGGGCAGACATTGACCTATACGGCGAGTACCTATCGGGTGGGTCGCCGCGGTGCTCGGCGCAAGTAGTAGATCGATGTTTTGCTAAAGTCGACAACGTAAGCGATTACCCTGCAACCAAAGGAATACTGCCATGCCGGGCACTGAAGCCCCTATCGGGCCCAATGATGTGATTAAAGTCACCAAGATCGAGACGTTTGTTCTCAAAAACTCCTGGGTCTTCGTCAAGATCTCGACGGACGCAGGTATCACCGGTTGGGGCGAGATGCTCAAGGACGACGCCAAGGCCTGTGCCGCCGGTGCGCTCGAAGTCGCCGACTATCTGGTGGGCAAGGACCCTCGTCCAGTCACTCACCACTGGCAGGCCATCCATCGCGGTGCCTTCTATCGCGGCGGCCCAATCAAAACCGCGATTTCCTCCGGCATTGATATGGCCCTTTGGGACATCACCGGCAAGTGCTATGGCGTACCCGTGTACAAACTGCTTGGCGGCCCCACGCGCGAGCGGATTCGGGTGTACGGCAAAGTGAGCGAGGAAACCGGCGTCAACGCCATGAAGGTGGGGCCGGGCATGTCGCGAGCACCCTTCAAATACATCGAAGGTCAAAAATTCGTCGACGAGATCGTTGAGCGGTTCAAAGTACTGCGCGAACAACACGGCCCCGGCGTCGATATTGCCGTTGACTTTCACGGTGCCGTCCAACCCCCTACCGCCATGCTGCTCATCAAAGCGCTCGAACCGTATCATCCTTGGTTCTACGAGGAAATCGTGCAGGCCCTCAACGTCGATGTCATGGCCGAACTCGCCGAAAAAACTCACATCCCCATTGCCACCGGCGAGCGCATTTTTACCAAGTGGGGGTTCAAGGAAATTCTCGAAAAGCGCGCCGCTCACATTCTCCAGCCGGACATTTGCTATGCTGGCGGTATCACCGAATTGAAGATCATCGCCGGCATGGCCGAGGCCTACTACTCGCCGCTGGCCCCGCACAATCCCCAAGGGCCCTGTTCGCTTGCTGCGAGTTTGCAGGTCGCCGCTTCCATTCCCAACTTTCTCATCCAAGAGCGCGGCGACAACGAATACGCAGACCTGCTCGCCAAACCCTTGCCACCAGTCGCTAACGGCCACCGTCCTCTACCCACAGAGCCCGGCCTCGGCATCACCATCGACGAAGACAAGCTCATGGCCCTAGTCGGCGAACCGAGTCCCTATCGCGTTCGACTTGATCCCGACGATGGGTCGGTCGTGGACTGGTAGCGGCCGAGTACTGGAGTGAACACTATGGCACAGATAACTGAAAACGCAGCACTCACAACCGAGAACGGCGTATTTCACAGCAAAGAAGGCTTTGTGAGCGGCACACCCATTTTCGTGGGAACCCGCGTACCAATAAAGAACCTATTTGATTATCTGGCGGGCGGGCACAGTCTGGACGAATTTCTGGACGACTTCCCGAGCGTAAGCAGCGAGCAGGCAATAAGGGCGATTGATATGGCGAGGGAAGTATTGGAGAGTATTGCTTATGAGACTGCTGCTCGATGAATCCGTGCCAATGCAGCTAAGAAGCTCTTTTCTAAATTACACCACTTATCCCAAAAATCATGAAATACCTTTTTTTGTTCTTCCAGATTGTTCTCATCGTCCTGCTCACTCTCTTGGTGGGAATTTTTGTAATCGTCATGTCCTCTGAAAATCCCAAGTGGATTTTCGATCTTTTAGGGGTAGCTGAAAAAGGGGAACCAAAATACGAGGTTTTAAAATTTTTGGGCATCGGCATGGGTGGTATCTTGGTCGCTCTGCAAGCCCTGATGTCCTACAAACGCGCTAAGGCGATGGAGGATACCGCGTACGCACAAGCCAGAGCTACGGAGGAGCAGACAGAAGCCAACCATCACACCGCGCAGGGACAGCAGCAGAATCGATTTAGAAACGCTATCGAGCATCTTGGGCACGAAAAGGACTCTGTGCGCCTAGGTGGTGCCTACGAACTCTTCCATCTGGCGCAAGACACCGAAGAGTTGCGTCAGACAGTGCTCGACATTCTCTGCGCCCATATCCGCTGGACAACAAGCGAAAACGAGTATCAGAAAAAGCATAAGGTCCCGGAAGACGTAGAATCAGCCGTGTCAAAACCCTCGGAAGAAGTCCAGAGTCTGTTGAATCTGTTGTTTGTTAAAGATCATGATGTTTTCCAAGGACTACGTGCCGACTTGGGGGGAAGCTGGATGGTGGGTGCCGATCTTAGTACAGCACGTCTAGAAAGTGCTGTCTTGGTCGGAGTGGATCTACAAAAGGCGGACCTCATAAGAGCAAAGCTACAAGGGGCGAATCTCAGGGGGGCTCAATTGCAAGGGGCAAACCTCGAAGGGGCAAATCTGCAAAGGGCAAACCTCACATGGACTTATCTTGAAAGGACGAACCTAAAGGAAACGAAGCTGCAAGGGGCGGACCTCACAATAGCAAAGCTACAAATGGCGAAGCTCGGTGGGGCTCAATTGCAAGGGGCAAACCTCACAAAAGCGAACTTGCAAAGAGTAAACCTGCAAAGGGCGAAGCTACAAGGAGTCGTACTTTGGGCGGCAGAACTACAAGGGGTGGACCTAAAGGAGGCTCAACTACAAGCGGCTAATCTTTGGGCAGCGAAACTGCAAGAGGCAAATCTCACGGGGGCTCAACTGCAAGGAGTTATTAGTGAAAAGAACTGTTTAATTTCATTTGAAAAACGCATTAGAACTCAAACTGGCAAAGAAAGCGATTTGAGCGGAATCACCTTTGAGGGCGCATTAGGGCAAGGTACTCTGGATTGCATTGTCGGGGAATACCTCATTATTGAAGAAACAAAGAAATTACGAGAAAAACTGACACGGCACCTCGACAAACCGAAAAGTAATAAACTGCCGAAAAACAGCGGAGCCATCACTGGCACCTACACCACAGAAGACGCCGAAGAATGGATCGCCGAATACAACGAAGCCATGTCGTTCATATCCAGAGAGGACGCTAACTAATGCTCACCCTGTACTGGCCAACGAGAGCTAATCCCCTCCAGTAATGAAAGCCCCGACACCACCTTGACGCCGGGGGCAAGCTCATCATTTGTCCAGATTCGCCATGCGCTGCCTAGCTGCGTACACGTAGAAGTCATCATCACCCTTGCCGCTATCAACAATCTTCTTTAGCCACAGGGTGGCTGTCTCATCATCATTAAGCTCCCAGTAGGCTTGGCCTATCTGGTATCGCATTCTGTTAGCAAATACACCATCTGGGAAATCCAGCATGTAGCCCTCAAAGCACAAGACCATGAGAGTTATGTAATTTCTGGCTGCCTTCTTCTTGCCGCGGTAGACAGCCTCCCCAAATCCGCCGCCGCCGCTTCTGTTTCTTCCCACAAGAGTCTTAAATTTTCTGACATAAGCTCGATGTGCCGCATCTGTCTTAGGGAACTCGGCTATGACCTTGTCGTACCAGTGCATGGCCATGTCTATCTCGTTAAACCCGTCCGTATAAATAGTCCAAGAGTCTTTCCTGAATCTATTGGAAAAAAAATCCGCATTGTCTAAATATAGAGAGGCCGTACTCTCCGAGTCCCCGATAAGTACCTCTTCTAGCTTAGAGGATAGGACATCTATTCTCTCCTTCACAGCCTGCCCTTCTTCAGAGTCGGGGAATTCTTCTATCAGCGTTCTCCAAGTGTTTATTGCCATGCCAATATCGTTTTCCCTGAAAGAAATCATTCCTAATTCGTATAAACATTTTGCCCTGACGGTGTCGTCATCGACTCTAAACATAAGATTGATATAGGCTAGCTTGGCATCCCGTATCAAGCCATGTTGCGCCAGCATGGCAGCCCTAGACAGCTCATCTTCGCTGGAAACAGTAATGCACGAGAAAACTAGAAGTAGTACCGCGAAAATCATCTTGTTCATACCATCTTCCTCGGTTGATTGTCCACTTCAGAAAATACGTCACTACGCCACTGATCGCTGACACGACAAGCGATACAAATAGTGAGATGCCTTGATATAGGGCGTCTCCTTGTGGACGCCCTACGGAATAAGTGGCATTTCCAACCACAACTCCTACCCGATCTTCACCGTCCGCTGCCCCTTCCCAGCCCTCAACACAGCCGTCGCAACCTCCAAGGCGGCGATCCCATCTTCCCCAGTCACTAAGGGCTGATCGCCGCTGGTAAAGCACTTGACCACGTGTTTGGCCTGCTCGGCGAACATGTCCTTGAGCGGATAGGAGTACACCCGCTCGCGGCCCTCGCCCATCTTGAGCGTAAAAGCACCGCTTCTTTGCGGATTGAAGCGCGCCGGGGCCTTTTGCGCGGTCATGCCAAATTGCAAAGTGCCAGCCGGACCAATCACGTCGTTGAGACTCGCCACGGGTGCGCCAGCGGCCACGCCCCACGACCAGATCAAGGAGTGCTGGTCGCCGCTGGCAAAATTAATGATGACGCTGGCGGTGTCAGCACCGACGCTGGTGGGATCAAATTGCCGGGAAGAGGCTTGCGCCGAAGCGGCTGGGCCGAAAATCTGCAAGGCGAAATCGTAGTTGTGTACGGCACCGTCCATCAGCGGGCCGCCGCCTTTGCTCTCGTCGCGGAACCACGGGCGGGCCGGGCGACCTCCCGCAGCAAAGCGCCAGATGACCGGCGAACCGACGGCACCAGATTGGACGATCTCCTTGAGCTTGCCCCACTGCGCGTCAAAGCGGCGCACAAAACCAATGGTCAGCCGCACGTCGGCTTGGGCACAGGCACTAGCCATGCGCCGCGCATCAGCCATCTTCAGCGCCATGGGCTTCTCGCAGAATACGTGCTTGCCAGCTTTGGCGGCGGCGATGACCGGCGCGGGGTGCTGGAAGGTAGGGGTGCAGACCCACACCGCGTCGATTTCGGGCAAATCGAGCAGCGCTCGGAAGTCCGCGAAGTGGTGTTCAGCTCCGAAATCGCGGGCGAAAGCCGCGGCCGCGTCGGCGACGACATCCGCAGCCGCGACAATGCGCGCACCCCGGATTTGGGATAAGCAGCTAGCGTGATGACGGGCAATGCCGCCGCAGCCGATAAAACCGATATTCAGCATGATCTTCTCCTATTGGCACGTAGGTGATGGCGCAAGCAAAGTAATGGCGTCTAGCGCGGTGTTTGTCAAGGAACTGCCCGCAAATCTCCAAAAGAGGCAACTTATTGTCAAACAAAATGTTACAACGTCTATAATCGCTCGGCTTACCTTGACTTTTCCCTAGCTCAAGTATAGCTTTTTTGATTCTTTTCTCTATGGGAAAGGCAAGCAAAAGGTCGTGCAGATTTCATTTCGCATACTAGTTCTGGCGTGGTTGCTCTTGGCTGTTCCCGCGCTCCGCGCACAACCTTTCATGGAGCCAAGCGAGTTGCGCCGAGGTATGAGTGGCTTTGGGCTAACGACCTTCCAAGGCACCGAGATCGACACCTTTCAAGTCGAAATTTTGGGAGTGCTAAAAGGGGCCTTGGGGCCGCGCATGGACATGATCCTCGCGCGGCTGTCTGGCGGTCCATTGGCACACACGGGTCTCATAAGGGGCATGAGCGGCAGCCCGGTGTACATCGACGGGCGGCTCATCGGCGCTATAGCTTACGGCTGGTCCTTTTCCAAGGAGCCCATCGGCGGCATCACCCCCATCGCCCACATGCTCGACATCGCCACGCGCGAACATCCCACGCCGAGCCACTACGGAAAAGTCTTAGAACTAGATGAAGAGGCCACCCGCTTGCTCGGTGGCGACAGCGCCAGCACCCTAGCGCCGCTGGGGATGCCCATAGCCGTTGCTGGCTTCAGTCCGCGGGGGCGGCAAGTGTTGCGGGACGCGCTGGCCCTGCCGGGCATCCAGCTTTTGGACAGCCCGGCAGGGCAAGTGCTGGCCGACCAAGAGGTATCCATTGCGCCTGGGGCCTCGCTCGCCGTGCAACTAATCCGCGGCGATTACAGTGCCGCGGCGGTCGGCACCCTTACTTGGGTCGGCGATGGGCGTTTCGTCGGCTTTGGCCATCCGCTGTTTTTGCTAGGGGCCACCAACCTACCTGCCGCCGGTGCCTATATCCACCAAGTCATTCCCATTCAGACCGCTTCCTTCAAACTGGGGACGCCGACCAGCGCAATGGGGGCGGTGCGCCAAGACCGTCTACCTGCGATTGCCGGGACGCTGGGCGAAACACCGGACATGCTGCCAGTGCGGGTCGGCGTACGGTCGGCGGCTGGCGATAACGCTTTCCGCTGCGAGGTCCTGCGCCATCCCGAGCTCAGCGCATTCCTCATCCGCGCGGTTCTGTTCAACTCTCTCGAAACGACTGAAAAGCTCTTTGGCAACGCCACGCTACGGATGCGAAGCCACATTGCCCTAGCCGATGGCCGCACGGTTGAGCGCGAGCAAGTATACAGCAGTGACATCGCACTGATCGGCGCCGCGATAGACGCCGTGCAGCCGATTAGTATGTTGCTCAACAATTCCTTCGCCGGGCTGGCTTTAGACTCGCTGCACTTTGAGTTGGAGATCAGCGAAGCCCTCGCTCAAGCCCGCATCGCGAGCCTGCGACTGTCGCCGCCCGAACCCAAGGCTGGGCAACGGATTGTGCTGCAAGCGACACTGCAACCATATCGCGCCGCGCCGGTTACAGAGCACCTAGAATTGGAACTGCCCGCGCATCTCGAACCTGGCCCCTTCGTCGTGCGCGTCGGCAGCGGGGCGGCGAGCACGAGTTGGGAAGCGGCGCGCCAGCCCGATGCGTTTGTGCCGCGCAATGCCGCCGACTTGCTCGCATTGCTCGAGCGCACGGGTGTGGCCGACGAACTGGTCGTCGAAGTATTTCGCGCCGAGCCGGGCTTTACGGTGAACGGACGCGAGTTGCCCGGGCTGCCCCCCTCGGCATTGGCTGTACTGAGCGCGGACCGCTCGGCCGGGCATCTGGGGCCGGTCCGAGGCGAGGTCGTCCTCCGCCGCACTATAACCACCGACTACGTCATCTTCGGCGAGCAAAGCCTCGACATGACCTTGAGAAAGCCCTGATCTAATGATACATCCGACCCGAGCTTTGTTTTTGTTATTCTTGCTACTGTCGACAGCCAGCGAGATCGCAGCAGGGCGCACCAAGACTTGGCAGCAGCACACGTACGACGACTTTGCCGAAGGCGAGAGCGAAGGCGTTTCTATTGCCGCGGACGGCGCGTTGGAGCTGGCACCCGCGCTCGTCGAGCTAGCCTCATTAGAAGCCGAGCGGGTCTGGTCCATGGTCCCCAATCCCAAAGGGGGTCTCTACGTGGGTACCGGCGACTCGGGCCGGCTCTTTGTTATCGATGACAAGGGGCAGGCCACGCTGCTATTCGATTCGCCCGAACTCGTCCTTCACGCCCTGATCATCGGCCCCGATGGGCGGCTCTACGCAGGTTCAGCCCCTGACGGCCTAATCTACGCACTCGATGGCAAGGGACAGGCGGAAACCTTGCTCCAGACCGGCAGCCATTACGTGTGGGACCTTGCCTTAGTCAATGAGCAGCTCTACGCGGCCACAGGCGAACCCGGCCGAGTACTCAAAATCGCCAAAGATGGGTCGCACGAAGTCTTCTTTGCGCCGGAAGATCGCCACGTTATAACTCTGCTCGCTCACAACGACCACTTGTACGCTGGCACGTCTGGCAAGGGCCGCATCTACGAGATCGATGGCGAGGGCAGCGGGCGGCTGCTCTTTGAAAGCGAACAAGAAGAAATTCACAACTTAGTGGCAGGGCCCAGCGGGGCGATCTTCGCCAGTGCGATTCCCGCGCCGAGCAAAGGCGAAAATTCCCACAAGATCCCAGCAGCCGTGTACCGCGTTGGAGCGGAAGGAGCGGTCTATCCGATCTGGGAGGATACCGAAGCCCAGCTCGTCAATCTCGTTACAGCCGGTGAACACCTGCTGCTCAGCACCTCCAGCCCAGCGCGGCTTTTGCGCCTCAGCACCGAGGGTCGGCAGTCGTTGGTCGTGCAGTTTGAGCACTTCGTCCCCAGCCGCCTCTTGTTCGGGCAAGATGGCGCTCTTCACTTGGGCGGGGCGCAAAACGCCGCTGTCTCTATCCTGCCCAAGCAGAATCGCCGCAAGGGGCACTTTGAATCAGCGGTCGAGGATTTTGCCATTCACGCACGGTGGGGCGTACTCGAATGGCGCGGCAGCCAACCCGCAGATACCCACACAACCGTGCAGACGCGCACCGGCAACAGCGAAGAGCCGGACAAAACGTGGAGCGCGTGGTCTGAACCGCTAACCGAGAGCGGCCAAACCATCGCCAGCCCCCCCGCGCGCTTTATCCAGTATCGGGTCGAGCTGGAGTCCACGCGCGACGGCACCACGCCCCGGCTCAATTCGATCGAAGTCAACGGCGTCCAAGTCAACCTCAAACCCCGCATTACCGAACTGCAAACCTTCCCCTTCCGACCACAGCAATCCGGCAACGGCGGTCAGTCCCAAGGCGCACCTCAAGCTGGCCCAGGGCGGCGCAATAATCGGCCTCCCCAAGCGAAAAGCCTGCGTCTCGTGCGCTGGCAGGCCCACGATCCCAACGAAGACGAGTTGGTTTACGACCTTTACCTCAAGGGCCAGGATCAACGAGCGTGGAAGTTGGTCGAAGAGAACATCGCGCAAACTTCGGTTCTCTGGGATACCGAATCCATGCCCGAAGGCCAGACTCAACTCAAGCTGGTAGCCTCCGATCACATGGACAATTCAGCGACTGAACGCCTGCGCGACGAGCGCGAAAGTGCGCCCTTCGCCATTGACAACAGCCCGCCAATCATCGCACTCGACGCGCAGACCAGCGCCGATGGTGCCATCGTCGAAGTGGCGATTAGCGACCGCATCTCAGCGGTGCAAAAAGCCTATTACACCATTGACTACGGCGAGCAACAGTATCCCATCGCGCCGTTGGACGGGGTCTTCGACAGCCGCAGCGAAAAGGCGCGCTTTGCCGTCGAAGCACTGGCGGCGGGAGAGCACGTCATTGTCGTGCGGGCCATCGACGCTCTCGACAACATCGGCGTGCGGCAAATCGTCGTCCAAGTCAAGTGAACCAGCCCGTGCAATACATGCGCCGCGCCTTGCGGTTAGCGCGGCGAGGGCGCGGCAAAGTAAGCCCCAATCCCATGGTCGGCGCGGTGGTGGTGCGCGAGGACTGCATCGTCGGCGAAGGAGCTCACCTGAAGGTCGGCGGGCCTCACGCCGAGGTCCATGCCCTGCGCCGGGCTGGCGACGAGGCGCGAGGGGCCGATCTATATGTCACGCTGGAGCCTTGCGCCTTCCGCGGGCGCACCCCGCCCTGCACCGAAGCGGTGCTGCGCGCTGGTATTAAACGGCTCTACTGCGCAATGGAAGATCCCGATGAGCGCGTGGCCGGGCGGGGGATCGCCGCGCTGCGCGAGAAAGGCGTCGCCATTGACCTTGGGCTTTGCGCTGAAGAGGCACGCCGTCTCAACGCAGCCTACATCAAACACCGCACCCAAAACCTGCCCTTGGTCCTGCTCAAGCTGGCGCAGACCCTCGACGGCCGCATTGCGGCGCACAGCGGCGATGCGCGTTGGATCACCAGTGATCAAGCGCGACGCCACGTCCATCGCTGGCGCTCTTGGGTCGATGCTGTGGCCGTGGGCGCAGGCACCGTGCAAGCCGACGATCCTCTGCTGACAGTGCGCCACGTACCCGGGCGCGACCCGCGCCCCATCGTCATAGACGGGCGTTTGCGCACCGCACCCGAAGCGCGCGTCTATCAGCGGCCCGGAGCCGTACTCGTCACGGCCGAGGATACGGCCGCCGACAAGCGCCGGGCCTACGCGGCCAAAGGGACCGAGGTTTGGACTTTTCCGGCGGCTGCCGGCCGCATTGACTTGCGCTTGCCCCTTGCTCGCATGGCGCAAGAGGGCATGACCAGCGTCCTCATCGAAGGCGGTGGCCAGTTGGCGGCGACCGCACTCGGCGACCGCGTCGTCGACCAAGTTCTGCTCTACATCGCACCGCGACTGATGGGCGAGGGGGTCGCTGCCATCGGCGACTTGGGAGTCGAGCGCGTGGCCGAGGCCATTCACCTCGCGTCCAGCCGCACCCAGCGGCTAGGCCCTGACCTGCTTTACACGGCTGAGGTACAATACACTTGTTCACCGGACTCATAGAGGAACTCGGGAGCGTACGCGGTCGCGTGCGCCGCGGCGCATTTCAGCAGTTGGAGCTTGCGGCCGAGCGCATTCTCGACGGCTTGCAAGAGGGAGACAGCGTCAATATCGACGGGGTTTGCCAGACTGTGGTGGCCATAGGAGAGTGCGGCTTTGCGGTCGAAACCGTCGCCGAAACGCTCGGGCGCACGACCTTGGGCACCCTCGCTATCGGGCAAGCGGTCAACCTAGAGCGCGCCCTCCACACCGATCAGCGGCTCGGCGGCCACCTCGTCTTGGGACACGTAGATGGCGTCGCCCGCATTCGCCGGCGCACGGAGCGCGACGGGGAGCATCGCTTTGAGATTGAGCCGCCGCCCGCCCTCGTCCGCTACATCGCCGCCAAAGGCTCGGTGGCCCTCGATGGCATCAGCCTGACGGTGGCCGAGGTCAGCGGTGATGCCTTTACGATTGCGGTCATTCCGCATACATTTGACAATACGACGCTTAGCCACCGGCGCACCGGTGATTCCGTCAACCTCGAAGTCGATGTGATTGCCCGTTATGTCGAGCGTTTGCTCGGCGGCCAACCCCAACTCAGCCTCGAGGACTTGCGCGATATGGGATACTGAGCAATGCTCGATTTCAACACCATTGAAGAGGTCGTCAAGGACCTGCAAAACGGTCGCATGGCCGTGCTCGTTGACGAGTGCGAAGCCATGGGCGAGGGCGTATTGGTGCTGCTCGGCGAGCGAGCCACCGCCGCCGCGGTCAACTTTATGACGCGCTGCGCCAGCAGCCCGCCCGTAGTCGCCGCCACTGAGGAGCATCTCAAAGCCCTTGAACTGCATATGCAGATCCCCAAGGCCCACGAGCCGCTGGACGCCTCGATCATGGTCTCGGTCAATGCCCGCGCCATTGCGGGCACCGGCGTTTCGGCCCAAGATCGCGCCGCGACGATCCGCAAACTAGCCGACCCCGACAGTGTGCCCGAAGACTTTGTCCAGCCCGGGCACGTAACGCCGCTTCAGGCCCAACCGGGCGGAGTATTGCGCCGCGCCGGCCACACCGAAGCCGCAGTCGATCTAGCGCAGCTGGCCGATAGCCAGCCCGTGGCCTTGATCGCCGCTATCCTCGACGAAGGGGGGTCGCTGGCCGACGCACCTTATCTGCTCAGCTTCGCGCGCGAACACGACCTCAAAATCACCACCATCCACGACCTGATTGCCCATCGCCGTCGCACCGAGAAACTGATTCATCTAGAAGCTCAGTCGCCCATGCCAACCCGCTACGGCGAATTCACGGTCTATGCGTACCGCAGCTTGGTCGACGACAACCCGTACCTCGCCCTCGTGTATGGCGAGATCGCCGACGGCCGCGACACCTTGGTGCGCATGCACTCGGGTTGCCTGACCGGCGACGCGCTTGGCTCGCTGCTGTGCGACTGCGGTGAACAACTAGCGAAATCCATGCAACTCATTGCCGCAGAAGGAAGCGGCGTCATCGTCTACATTCAGCATCACGAAGGGCGCGGCATCGGCATTTTGCACAAGCTCAAGGCGTACGAACTGCAACAGCAGCAGGGCCTCGACACCATTGAAGCCAACCACGCTCTCGGCCACCCCATGGACTCGCGCGACTACGGCATCGGGGCCCAAGTGCTTTACGATCTAGGATTGCGCCGGGTGCGCTTTTTGACCAACAATCCCAAGAAGCGGGTCGGCTTGGAGGCCTACGGCCTGACCGTCGTCGAGCAAGTGTCCATTGAGGCCGCGCCCAACCCGCACAATATCCGCTACCTAACAACCAAGCGCGACAAGATGGGCCACGCCCTCTTGCTCAAGCGCACAGCCGCTGAGGACGAAAAGCATGCCAAAAGTGCATGAAGGACAGCTCGACGCCCGCGGCCGCAAGTTCGGCATTGCGGTCAGCCGCTTCAACGACTTGGTGACCACTCGGCTCCTCGACGGCGCATTGGACTGCATTCAGCGACATGGCGGCGACAGCAGCGACATAGAAATTGCCTGGGTCCCCGGTGCTTTTGAGTTGCCCATTGCCGCCAAGAAGCTAGCCGGTACGGGTCGCTTTGACGTCGTCATTTGCTTGGGAGCTGTCGTCCGCAGCGATACGCCCCACTTCGACTACGTGGCCAGCGAGTCGGCTAAGGGTATTGCTCGCGTCGGCCTCGACAGCGGTATTCCGGTGATCTTTGGCGTCATCACCGCTGACACGGTCGAGCAGGCCGTGCAGCGCGCAGGCGTCAAGGCCGGCAATCGCGGCTGGGACGCCGCCCTCAACGCGGTTGAAATGGCCAGCTTGATGGCCGAGTTGGGATGAGCGGCGAGGACGATTTTTTTGGCGATGGGACCTCGGCCGACGAGGCACCCCCCAACAATCGCCACGGCGCCCGCCAAGTGGCCTTGCAGGCCCTGTACTGGGGACAGAGTGCGGCAACCAACTCTCTCGGCGCGTTGGATCAGCTTTGTGCGCACTTTGGTCTGGCGCAAGAGGTGCAGTCCTTTGCGACCACACTCTTGCAGCACGCAGACGAGCACGCAGACGAATTGGACGCGCTGGCCGCGGCCCGGGTCCAGCACTGGCGCTGGGAGCGCATCGCCCGCATCGATCGCTTAATTTTGCGCTTGGCCTTGGCCGAAATGCTCTTTATTGAGGAAGTTCCAGTTCGGGTCTCTATTTTTGAAGCTGTTGAACTAGCCAAGTCCTACAGCACCGATAAGTCCTATGCGTTCGTCAATGGCGTTCTCGACAGCGTCGTGCGCCAGAAGGGGCTCAATGTGTAGAGGCCGCGACGTGGTACTAGTTAATGAGGATTTAGTATGATCAATTCGCTCGTAAAAAAATTCTTTGGCTCGCAGGCGACGCGCCAGTTCAAGCGCACACTGCCGCAAGTGAGCCAAATCACGCAGTTGGCGGCTTCGTACCAATCTCTGAGCGACGCGCAGCTCCAAGCCAAAACCGCGACCTTCCGCCAAGACCTACAGGCGCGCAACGCGGACAGCCGCCAGCAGCTTGAAGCCATCGAAGAGCGTCTGCGCGGCGATCTAGAACCCGAAGAGCGCGAACGGCTCAACGACCGGTACGGAGAGCTGGACAACACCATCCGCGACGTGGAGGCAACCTTTCTCGACGAAATCATGCCCGAAGCCTTCGCCATGGTCGTCGAGACCTGCCGCCGGCTCTTGGGCCGCAAGTGGGACCGCGCTGGCGAATCGGTCGAGTGGGACATGGTGCCCTACGACGTGCAGATTTTCGGCGGCATCTCGCTGCATCAAGGCCAGATCGCCGAAATGGCGACCGGCGAGGGCAAGACCTTAGTGGCGACCATGCCTCTTTTCCTCAACGCCATCCCCCAACGCGGCGTCCACCTCGTCACCCACAACGAATACCTCGCCCGACGCGACGCCATGTGGATGGGGCCGATCTACAATTTCTTGGGGATGTCCGTGGGCATCATCCAAGATGTGTTTCAGACCGGTGCGGAGGCATTTCTGCTCCAAGCGCCCGAGGGCGTACCCGAGGAATTCCGCTGGAAGCGAACCGACCACAGGGCCGCGTACAATGCCGATATCGTGTACGCCAATCACAGCCAAGTCGGCTTTGATTACCTCCGCGACAACACGGCTGTGCTACTCGAAGACCTGATGCAGCGCGAATTCAACTACGCCATCGTCGATGAAGCCGACTCGATCCTCATCGACGAAGCGCGCACCCCGCTCATTCTCTCCGGCACCGTCCCCGACTCCACCAATCAATACAAAGAGATGCGTCCGTTCGTGGAGCGGCTGATGAGGGCCCAGACCAACTTGGTCAATAAGATCATTGCCGGGGCTGAGAAGGCGAGTAAGGAAACGGGCGACTACGACTACGACACGGGGATTGCATTGCTCAAGGCCACTCGCGGCGCTCCTACCAATCGCCGCCTAGCCAAAATTCTGCAGGAGGAAGGCGTCAAGCGGCTGATCAACCGAATCGAGGCCGACTACATGCGCGACAAGCGCCTCAACGAGATTGACGAAGACCTTTACTTCATCGTCGATGAGAAGGCCAATACCATCGACTTAACCGAGAAGGGGCGCGATCTGCTTTCGCCCAATGAGCAGGCCCTCTTCGTATTGCCCGACATCAGCATTGAGGTTGACGCGATCCGCAACGACCCGGACCTGAGTGCCGAGGACCAGGCTCGCAAGGAGGAGGAGGCACACCGCACGTACGCCGAGAAGAGTCAAGCGGTACACAACATCAATCAACTGATGAAAGCCTATACCCTCTTCGAAAAGGACGTGCAGTACCTCGTCTCCGAAGACGGGCGGGTGATCATCGTCGATGAAGCTACGGGCCGACCACAGCCTGGCCGGCGCTTTGCCGATGGCCTACACCAAGCACTAGAGGCCAAAGAGGGGGTGAGGCTGGAGAAGGAAACCCGCACCGTAGCCTCCATAACCGTGCAGAATCTCTTTCGCATGTACCACAAGCTGGCCGGCATGACCGGCACAGCCGAGACCGAGGCGAGCGAACTGTGGGAGATCTACAAGCTCGACGTGGCCGTCATCCCCACCAACCGCCCGATTCGCCGCTTTGACCAAGAGGACCAGATATTCCGCACCAAGCGCGAGAAATACAACGCGATCATTGAGGAGATCGACCGCCTGCATAAGCTCGGCCTGCCGGTGCTAGTAGGCACCATCTCGGTCGAGGTCTCCGAGCTACTCAGCCGAATGCTCAGCCGACGCGGCATCAAGCACCAGTTACTCAATGCCCGCCACCACGACAAAGAAGCCCAAATCGTCGCCGAAGCCGGCCAAGCTGGTGCAGTCACCATTGCCACCAATATGGCCGGACGCGGCACGGACATTAAGCTAGCACCCAAGGTCGTCCACCTCGACCGCCAGATCGTCGAGTCTAGCCTCACTCTCGAAGACAAACTGCCAGTCGGCCAAGGCTTGCGCCAGTACCTGCAAGAAAACCCCGGTGGCTTGCAGGTCATCGGCACCGAGCGCCACGAAGCGCGGCGCATTGATCGCCAGCTACGCGGCCGCGCGGGACGCCAAGGCGACCCCGGGTCCTCGCGCTTCTATCTATCGCTCGAGGACGACCTGATGCGGCTGTTCGGCTCGGAACGCATCGCCGCGGTCATGGATAAGCTCGGGGCCGAAGAGGGCGAGGTCATCGAAGCTGGCATGGTCACGCGGTCGATTGAGCGGGCGCAAAAAAAGGTCGAGGCCCGCAACTTTGAGATGCGCAAGCACGTGCTGGAATACGACGACGTCATGAACCAGCAGCGCCAAGTCATCTACAATCGCCGCCGCGACCTGTTAGAGCAAGAAAGTGCTCGCGAGCAAATCGCGGAAATGATCGAAGAAAGCATCGATGGCATCTTGGCCTCATACGTCAATGCAGATAGTCTAGCAGAGGAATGGGATTGGGCGGGCCTGCAAACCGAGTTTGGCAGCACCTTCTTTTTAGGCTATTCCATCCCCGAAGACGAGCGCACCCACGCCAGCGTCGATAGCCTGCGCGAGCAGCTACTCGCCGCTGTGCGCGAAGCCTATCAGCGCCGCATTGACGTCGTGGGCGACGAGGTTTTCCGCGAAGTCGAAAAGGGCATCTCCCTGCGCACCATCGACACCTGCTGGCAGGAACACCTCCACGAAATCGACGAACTCAGGGACGGGATCGGCTTTGTCGGCGTCGGCGGGAAAAACCCCCTCATAGAATACAAGAAGGGGGCCTACGACATGTTTGAGAGCCTAATCGGCCGCATTGCCCAAGAGACGCTGCGCAACCTCTTCCAACTACGCATCGACATCAAGCCCGAGGCCTTGGAGCCAGCGCGGCGGCCAAGTCGCATCAACGCAGTTCACCAAGACGCCACCAACATGGGCTTCCGCGGCGTCGAGCCAGCCCCGACGGGCGTACCCGGTCAGCCTGCGCAACTGCGCGGCTCGAGCGGTGGCCGCAGCGAGGGGCAAGCCGTGCGCCAGCCGGTCGTCCGCGAACAGCCCAAGATCGGGCGCAACGACCCCTGCCCCTGCGGCAGCGGCAAGAAGTACAAGCGCTGCCACGGCATCAATGCCTAAGCGTGGAAAGCGATATGAGTTTCTGGGAAGTACTCTGTTTGGTGTTGTATGGCATTATCATCGCCGTTCTGGGTGTTTACGGCCTCCACCGCTACCAGCTACTGCGCCTGTTTTATCGGCATCACCCAAGCCCAGTTCCCCAGCCCGACCGCTTTGCCGAGTTACCCTTCGTCACGATCCAGTTACCGCTCTACAACGAATATCACGTGGTCGAGCGCCTGCTAGAGGCCGTGGGCCGGATCGACTATCCCCGCGACCGCCTGCAAGTCCAAGTCCTTGACGACTCGCAGGACGAAACCCGCGACAAGGCGCGGGAAGGGGTCGCGCGGCTGGCCGCCCAAGGCCTGGATATCGAGTACCTCGGCCGCACCAATCGCCACGGCTTTAAGGCCGGGGCCTTGGCGGCGGGGCTAGTGCGCGCCCACGGCGAATTCGTGTTGGTGCTCGACGCCGATTTCGTACCCCATCCCGACATCCTACAGCGAGCCATTCACTATTTTACCGACGATTCCATCGGCATGGTGCAGATGCGTTGGGGACACCTCAACCGCTCCTACTCGCTCCTGACGCGCATCCAGTCGATCTTTCTCGACGGCCACTTCGTCGTCGAGCACACGGCCCGCAACCGCTCGGGTCGCTTCTTCAACTTCAATGGCACCGGGGGGATTTGGCGCAAAAAGGCCATCTACGACGCCGGCGGCTGGCAGCACGACACGCTCACCGAAGACCTCGACTTGAGCTACCGCGCCCAACTGGCGGGCTGGCAGTTTCTCTATCTGCCCGAAATTGAAGTGCCCGGCGAGATCCCTATCGAAATCAATGCCTTCAAGTCGCAACAGCACCGCTGGACCAAGGGCGCGGTCCAAACGGCCAAGAAGGTGCTGCCGCGGATTTGGCGCTCTGCGCTCCCAGCCAAGGTCAAGGTCGAAGCCACCTTCCATCTAACGGCCAATCTCTGCTACATTATGATGCTTTTGATGGCCCTATTGACCATTCCAGTGCTTTCCATTCGCTCACAACTCGGCTGGGAGCGGTTCTTTATCATCGACCTACCGCTGTTTTCTTTTGCCACCATGGCCATTTCTGGCTTCTACCTTACCTCCCAGCGCGTACTCTATCCAGATTGGCGACGACAGATCAAGTACTTGCCCATGCTGATGGCCATTGGCATGAGTCTCTGCATCAACAATACCCGAGCGGTGATCGAGGGGCTCGTCGGGTACCAAACCGCTTTCCACCGCACCCCCAAGTACGGGCTTACCGGACGCCGAGACCAAGGCCAGCGACGCAAGTACCTAAGCCGCTGGCCGCTGCTGTCTTTGGGCGAACTGGGCATGGCGCTCTATTTCGTCTTCGCTCTCTACCTCGCCTATGCGAATGGTCTCTACTTGGGGATGCCCTTTCTGCTGCTGTTCCACGCCGGCTTTCTCTACACCGGTTTGCTCTCCAGCGGCCAGCGCTGGTTACATCGGGTGCCATAGAACGCAAAAAGCCCCCGACCGCATGGCGGCCTAAGGGCTTTTCTCGCGCTGGTGTTTATAAGTCAGCTAGAAGGCCACGCGAGCGGATAGGGATCGGTGATCTTCCGCTGCAACCACAAAATGTCAACGGCTTTGTAATGCCGGATGGTCAGCTTCTCGATGTGGCGCACGCCGATATCCACGTTGCTCTTTTCGCGCCGCAACTCGCGGCCCTTGTCCCCGGACAGTTGAATTGCGTCCGCGACATTCTTGACATAGAGATTGTGGGCCAAGCGCAATTCTTTGTAGTCCAGATCGTCTGGCACGAGTCCTTGCAACTCTGTGACGTAGTCGTTGATGAGTCGTCGCGCTTTGGTCAAGTCCTGATCAGAAATCTCGGAGAGCGGTTTTCTCAAATGCTCAATGGTCTCGACAATCTGCTTGTTTTTGTCGTCTAGTTTCTGCATCTGCTGGACATATCCGACCAGAATTTGCCTCTCCGCCTCCTCGCCACCACAGGCGACCAGACCCACCGCCAGTGCCAACGCAGCCAGTTTCCTCGACATATAAACCTCCCTGTGTAGGGGTGAGATTGTCCGTTTCGTCGGCCTCAAAATACGCCGCAGAGAGGCGAAAATCAAGCACTCTCTCCGCCGGACCCTATTGACGGGGCTTATACGCACTCATAATATCAATTTTTTCGCATCCCACTCTCTTACTTGAGGACATTTATTCTATGGTAACTCGCCAACAGATCCAGTCCCAGCTCGACAACTGTCTGCTCGAGGCCAAATTCCCCCAGTGGGAGTCGCGCTATAAACGCGGTAAGGTGCGCGACATGTACTTGCTCGAAAACCATCGCGTGCTGATCACTACGGATCGCCAAAGCGCGTTCGACCACGTGCTCGGCACCATTCCCCTCAAGGGCCAAGTGCTCAACCGCATTGCCCAGTACTGGTTTGAGCAGACCCAAGACATCGCCCCCAATCAAATCATCTCAGTGCCCGACGCCAACGTCACCGTCGCCCGCGAGCTGGACATCCTGCCTGTCGAGGTGGTAGTGCGCAAGTATCTGACGGGTAGCTCGGACACCGCCATCTGGACCCATTACAACAGAGGCGTGCGCCACTATTGCGGCCACACGCTGCCCGACGGCATGGTCAAAAACCAGCCCTTCAATGAGGCGATCATCACGCCGACGACCAAAGACGAGATCCACGACGAGTTGATTTCGCGCGACGAGATCATCGCCCAAGGTCTCGTACCAGAAGACACTTGGGCCCAAGTCGAGGAGATCGCCCTCGCGCTCTTTGCTCGCGGTGAGGAGCTAGCGGCCAAGCAAGGGTTAATCCTCGTGGATACCAAATACGAAATGGGGCTAGATGCGGACGGGCGCATCACGCTGGCCGACGAGATCCACACGCCCGACTCGTCGCGCTTCTGGATCAGCGACACCTACGCAGAACGCCACGCACGCGGCGCGGAGCCCGAAAGTCTCGACAAGGAGTTTCTGCGCCTCTGGCTCCGCGACAAGGGCATTTCCGACGACAATATCCCCGCGCTCGACGACGAGATCCGCGTCCAAGTTGCCGAGCGCTATATCGACCTTTTCCAGCGGGTTACAGGCACAGACTTCGACGCCGAACTCGGCGCAATGCCCGTCTTGCAACGCATTGAGGAGCGGATTGCGGAGTACCTTAGCTAACCGCGTAGGCCCGCCTTCCGTTCGAGAGTGAAGCAGTGATTAGATGGTCAAGAACTTGCTCCGCGCCTTTTTGGTCTTCCGCTTAGAGTTTCACCAGCCCACCCTCAATTTCGAGACCATGTTGAGCTATTGGCGGCGCACACCCATCGTCCAGTACGTGATTGAAGACGACGGCGAGCAGCGCAGCAGTGCGCTTAAGCACCGGCTCGACGAGGTCTATCCCTTCTAATGCTGCATCGCCAACTCAGAAATGCCTTGGAAGAAATTTTCGGCGTATCCTTTGTCTCCGAGGCACTTGCCAACGCGCCCATTGCCCAACTTGTCCTCTACGAGCGGCGCGAGGATTTCAAAAAAGCCGTCCTCGGCTTCCAGCGGATCAATTTTCGCGACGAACACACCGCGTATGCCGCGGCCATGGAGCGCGAGTTGGGCATCGCCTTGATTTGCGCTCTCCTCGACAGCGATACGCGCGAGTTAGTTTCCGAACTCGGTCTCAACTACCTATGAGCAAGCTGCTCGCCTTCGACCTAGGGGCCGAGAGTGGCCGCGCTATCGTCGGGCGTTTCGACGGCGAGCACCTCGCGCTAGAAGAGCTGCACCGCTTTGCCAACGGTCCGGTGCAAGTTTTCGACCGCCTCTATTGGGACCCTTTGCGCCTCTTCGCCGAAATGAAACAAGCCCTCGGCCTGTTTGCCCACACACACGGCAAGGCACTTGATGCGATCGGCGTCGATACTTGGGGCGTTGATTTCGCCCTCCTCGGGCCTGGGGACGTGCTCTTAGACAACCCGCGCAACTACCGCGACCCACGCACCGACGGCATGTTAGAAGAAGCCTTTGCACGAGTGCCGCGCGAGGAAATTTTTGCACACACCGGCGTACAGTTTTTGAAACTCAACACCTTGTATCAACTGCTTTCGCTGCGCGACTCGCCCTTGCTGGAATGGGCGCAGACCTTCCTGATGATGGCCGACCTTTTCAATTTTTACTTTACCGGCACTAAAACCTGCGAGTTTTCCAACGCCACTACCACCCAGTTCTACAATCCGCGCCAAGGCACTTGGTCAATCGAGCTGCTAGAAAGACTGGGGTTGCCGACCCATTTTCTACCCCAGATCGTCCAGCCTGGCACCCCCCTAGGTTCGCTCCTGCCTTCCATTGCCGCTGAAACGGGGCTCAACTCGGTCCCGGTCGTCGCTCCAGCTACTCACGATACAGGAGCGGCCGTGGCCGCAGTGCCCGCCGAAGTCCGAGACTATGCCTATATCAGTTCGGGAACTTGGTCGCTGATGGGCGTCGAGCTCGACCGACCGCTCATCAGCGACCAGGCATTCCAGTACAATTTCACCAACGAAGGAGGCGTCGGACCGACCTACCGCTTCCTAAAAAATATCATGGGGCTATGGCTAATACAGGGGTGCCGGCGCGCGTGGCAGCGCGAGGGGCGCACCTTTTCTTACGACGAGCTAACGGCCATGGCCCAACAGGCTGCGCCCTTTACTGCTTTCGTCGATCCAGACGCCGAGTGCTTTCTCGCGCCGGGCGACATGCCCGCCAGCATCCGCGCCTATTGCCAAGAGACGGGCCAAGCCATTCCCGCCGACGAAGGACAAGTCGCACGCGTGGCCCTCGAAAGCCTAGCGTTTAAGTACCGCTACGTACTCGACGCGCTAGAAACTATTCTCGTGCGCCGCCTCGAATGCATCCACATCGTCGGCGGCGGGATCCAAAATCGCCTGCTCTGCCAGTTTACCGCTTCGGCGACCGGTCGTCCGGTCATCGCCGGGCCGCTCGAAGCAACGACCATCGGCAATCTAATGCTCCAGCTTATGGGCCTAGGCCAGATGGCCTCGCTGGCCGAAATCCGCCAAGTCGTGCGCCACTCCTTCGCGCCCGTTGTGTACGAGCCGGAACAAACCGCCGCTTGGGACGCGGCCTACGACCGCTTCCACTCGCTACTTTCCCCGGCCTGATCCCGGGCTGGAACCGCGCTCTTCCTCAGTCGTATTACTTAAGAACAGGTATTTCTCTTTTCGACGTTTTGGCTACTTATGGGAAAAAGCAGCCTCGATTCGCTAGATCTAGCCGAGTCCTACTGGCGCGATATTCAGCATTTTCAGCCGCTGAGCCGCCAACGAGAGATCGAGTTGGTACACAAAGTGCGCGCTGGCGACGAGCGCGCTATGCACCAGATGGTCGAAGCCAACTTGCGCTTTGTCGTCCGCATCGCACGGGTATACCACGGGCGCGGGCTTTCCTTTATGGAATTGATTTCCGAGGGCAACCTCGGGCTGTTGGAAGCGGTCCAACGCTTCGACGAGACGCGCGGTTTTAAGTTCATCACCTATGCGGTGTGGTGGATTCGCCAAGCCATTCTCCGCGCCCTGGCCGAACACGGCAAAATAGTTCGCCCACCGCTGAGCCGGGTCAATGATCTGCAAAAGGTTGAGCGGCAGACGAGTATCCTCGCCCAAAAACTAGGACGCGATCCCACTCCCGAGGAAATCGCCAACAGTGCCGAATTATCGCTGGAGCGGACGCACAATGCCCTTTACATGGCCCAACCTGATGTCTCAATGGACACGCCGACCGTTCCCGATGAAAGGGAGCCACTAATAGCTACTTTCGCGGCTCTTACCCCCGGTCCGGCCGATTGCCATGAGCGAGGTGCCCTCTCTCACACCTTGCATACCTGTCTCGACGCGCTCGATCAGCGCGAGCGCCTAGTCGTCCGCGCCTATTTCGGCTTCGACGACCAAAAGCCCCAGACGCTGGAACAAATCGGCGGGCGGTTGGGCCTCACGCGAGAGAGAGTGCGCCAACTCAGGGACCAAGCTCTCGATAAAATGCGAACCCACTTTGGCGATCTACTGCTCGAGCTTTCCAACAGTCCCATGTAACAAGACGCACACCCGCTGTGCGAGGCCGAGGCTAAGGGCTTGATTGAGCACGGCAAAAGGCTTTCTTTTTTATTTTTAGACTTTGAAAGTACTCTCAATGGGACAGAAATACCTTATGTCTTACAATTTAGCCGATCTCCACACGCATTCTCTGTGCTCCGACGGGTTGCGAACGCCGACCGAAGCGGTCCAAGAGGCCTGCGAAGCGGGCTTGCAAGCGATGAGTTTGACCGATCACGATACGGTCCAAGGCGTCCCCGAGGCCACGGCAGCCGGCGAGCGTCTGGATATGGAAGTAGTACCCGGCACCGAACTGAGCGCCCACGTCCGGGACCGCGAAGTACACATTCTCGCCTACTGCATCGACTACCAAGACGATCAGCTCGGTATGACCCTCGCCAAGTCTTTTCAAGCCCGCCACCAGCGGGGGGTCGCGATCATCAAAGCACTCAACAGCATAGGACTGATCGTCAGCCTCGACGACGTGCTCTTCCAAGCCAACGGCAGCCCCCTCGGGCGGCCGCACATCGCCGCGGCCATGGTGGAAAACGGCCTAGTAGCCGACAAGGACGAGGCCTTCAGCCGCTACATCGGCGATCGCGGACCGGCTTTTCAGCCTAAGCCATACGTCGCAGCCGACGACCTCATCGCCCTCATTCATCGCACGGGCGGGGTGGCCGTGCTCGCCCACCCCAGCATCAGTCTCCCCGAGTCCATAATCGAGCAGTTAGTCGCCTACGGACTCGACGGCATTGAGGTCTTCCATCCGTCCCACCAGCCAGCGCAAATGGAATACTACGACCAACTCGCCGACCGCTACAGCCTAATCAAATCCGGAGGCTCCGATAGCCACGGCGACAGCGAAGGCACCCGCATCGGCGACTACGGCGTCGGCTACGAAGTGATTGAGGCCATGCGCGAGCGAGCCGCTACCTATGCTTGAGTGGCCCATCGCTGGCCGCAATAAAAATGCTCCCTTAATGACCAATTTCTTTTTCCGCCAGACTCTTCTCGTCTCTTTTTCGCTGCTCGTCCTCGCGCCCCATTTATCGCCCGGCCATGCGCTCCGACCCCAGCGCTTCCACCAAGCATCTGAGCCTATCCGCGGGCTTTTCGGCACCTCAATCGGCGACGTCGTCTGGAGCGGACGCTATCTATGGGTCGGCACCGAAAATGGAGTGGCGCGGCTCGATCCAGCGCAAAGCAGCGGTCTCAACTCTACGGATTGGGTCACCTTTACCGAACTCAACGGTCTCGGTCGCGGCGCGATCAGCGCTCTCGACGCGGTCGGCGATACCGTGTGGGTAGCGACCTTGGTCGATTCGGTCACTGCCGGACAGCGCGTGAACCAAGCGGGCACTGGGCTGAGTTTTTCCCACGACGGCGGCGACTCCTGGCATCACATTGCCAATGAGTTCATCTTCGACCCCACTAAGGCCGGTTTTGAGCGCAGCCCCAGCACGACCATCCTCAATGCTTGTTTTGACATCTCTCTCGACGGAGAAGCCGTGTACGCCGCCTTCTTTGCTGGCTCTACCGTGCGTTCGCTCGACCAAGGCCGCACTTGGGAACCCTTCTTGCCCGACGGCGCAGACGAGATCGTCTTCTTCGCCACGGAAACGGCTGCCGACAGCTTGCGAACTTTGGCCGATAGTCTCGCAGGCGCCAACGCCGATTCAAGCAACATCGCCCAACTGCGTACTGCCGCCGACAGCTTGGCCAGCCAAGAATTCCTGCACCGCACTTTTGCGGTGATAGCTCACGGAGATACGGTCTGGATCGGCACTTCCAGCGGGGTTGCCTTTACCTTTGACGGAGGCCAGCACTGGCAAAATGCCAAAGTGCGCCTCGGCGCAGAGGATGTCCCCCTCCCGGGCCATCCGGCTGGCAACTGGGTCGTCGCCCTCGAACGCCAAGTACTGCCCGACGGCACCACGGCCATTTGGGCGGGAACCAATACCACCACATCGTCAGGGCAAATCCAAGCCATCAGCGTCAGCCGCGATCTCGGCCAGACCTGGAGCCACACTGGGCCGACTTTTGCCTGGGATTTTGCTTTTACCCCCAACTTTATCTGGGCCGGCACCGAGCAAGGGCTGCTAGCTAGCCCAAACCCAACTCTGGCGACCGACTCAGAGCGCGTCTGGGACACCATAGAAGTCGTCGATGGACAGCCCCTGACCGGCACTTTCGTCGGGCTTGCAGCGGTGGGCGATGTGCTCTGGGCGGGGGCTGAACACGGCCTCGGGCGCTCCGCAGACGAAGGGAGCACTTGGCGCATCATCCGCGATCTAGTCCGCACGCGCACGCTCGACGACAGGACCTTCATCAGCACCGGCGGTGTGCCCGACAGCACGGCGCTCGCGTACGCAGCACCCAATCCTTTCGCCCCCTCACGCGAAACGACAACCATCGTCTTTAGCCTATCACGCGACGCGGAAGTCTCCGTGGCGATCTACGACTTTGCCAGCGGCCTAGTCCGCGACCTTGCAACGGACGCGCCTTTTGCCGGGGGCGTCGATCACCGCATCCTTTGGGATGGCCTCGATCAAGATGGCCAACCAGTAGCCAACGGCACGTACTTTTATCGCATTGCCCTAAACACTGGTCAACAGGCCTTTGGCAGAGTGGTGGTGCTCGATTGAAAACACTCTTCGCGCTATTGCTCGCCGCCTCGGCCGCGCACGGGGGTGATTTTGCCGCCGCCTTTCTCAGAACAGGGCTGGGGGCCCGCGGTCTAGGGCTGGGGGCCTTTGTCGCCGTGGCCGACGATGCGTCGTCCCCCTACTGGAATCCGGCCGGCCTCGCCCGCTTGCGCGGCAAGACCCTAGATACCTCCATTCAGTCGCTCTCGCTGGGACGACGACAAGGTAGTGCCGCTGTTGCGCTCAACGTTCGCGGCGACATGGGCTTTGGCTTTGCTTGGTCCCATGCCGCAGTCGGCGGGATCAAAGGCCGAACCGCTAGCGGCCAGCACACTGGGACGATTGAGGATCGAGCCAATGCTTTTATCTTCGGCATAGGCCGTTCCCTTGGGTCTCGCCTAGCGGTTGGGTTGGCCGTTAAAGTCCTCAGGCAAAGCATTGATGTACCCTCAACTCCCAAGGCCACAGCCAACGGCAGCGGCTTCGATTTGGGGGTGCAGTTCCGCGCGGCCGAGCATACTTGGCTCGGGGCCGGCATATCCAATCTCAGCACCAACCTCGCCTGGAAGGTACACCGCGCAGATCAGCGGTCAAATGCCACCGAGAATGCCCTGCCGCGCATCTTTGTCTTTGGTGCGTCCCAGCGGCTTTTGGACGCCGTGCTGTTGGCTGCCGAGGTGCGCGACGACGGGGAACAGAGCGTCAATCTGGGGGCCGAGTGGCAGCTAAGTGCGCTGCTTGAAGTGCGCGGCGGCCTGCACCGCCTCGGGGCCGAAGACGGGGGCCAACTCTCGGCGGGCTTGACCTTGCGCCCGGCGCGGCGTGAAACCGTACAGTTTCAATACGCTTACTTATCCGATCCCCTCGGCGCTGGAGGCCGCACAACCGTGGGGCTGGCGCTGACGTTCTGACAAGTGATGGCTCTCTTATTGGTTGCGATTTTAACGCTGCCCACAGCCCTCGCCGCCAGCGGCCTACCTTCGCTGCGCCAAGGCGGCGGGGCCCGCGCTACCGGCTTGGCTAGCGCGGAGACTGCCCTGTTTGCCGCCCAAGCTCTCAACCCGGCAGCGCGGCAATCGCCCGGACGCAGCATCGCCTTTAATCACCAAGCCTCAATCCAGCACATCCGCCAAAACCACTTGCACCTGACACAGGCCCGCGGCCGCGGCACTTGGGGGCTTTCCGCCCAACTGTGGCAGGCCAACGACCTTGAGCGTCGCACCGGCCCCTCGGCTGAACCGCTGGGGCACTTCGACGTGTACGAGGGAGCAGTGGGCCTGAGTTACGCCCGCCGAATGGAGCAGACGCGCCTCGGCTTGCAGCTAAAGTTCATCTACCAGTCCATTTTCACTCAAAACGCCAGTGGCTTAGCTGCCGACTTCGGGCTGATGCGCGACATCTCAGCCAGCCTGCGATTGGGAGCTACGGTGCGCAACTTGGGCCGCATGAACCATCTCAATCAGCGGGGAACGGACCTGCCTTTAGAAGCCCGTCTGGGAGCTGCTTACGTCGGCCGCGCAGACATGCTCGTGGCCGCCGAAGCGCAGAAGGTCCGCGGCGACGACCTCACGCTGCACGTGGGCGGCGAGTACCGAGCTGGCGAGCACCTGCGCCTACGTACCGGCTACCAGACTACTGAAAACCGCAATCTCTCAGTCGGAGTGGGCCTCGCAGCCAAGCAGTGGGTCATCGACTACGCCTATGTGCCTTTTGGCTTGGGCTTGGGCGACGCGCACTGGCTCAGTCTCCAGCTAGAAAGCGCAGCTCCTTGAACTTCTGGCGCAAAACAGTATCGCCGGTGGTGCCGCCAGCCCTACCAACTCCGCCCACCCCAACCTCACTCCCAGTCCCGTTGCAGCACACCAGTTCCTCGCGCTTGTGGGTTCACCTGCTGCTGTTTTGCTGTACCATTGCTTCGACTGCCACCGCTGGTGCCATGCAGCAAGGCGTTGATCCGCTGACCAGTCTCGCGGCCTTGGTCCACCTCGTCGAGGGCCTTCCTTTTGCCGCGACCTTGCTCTTTATTCTCACGGTCCACGAATTCGGCCATTACTTTGCGGCGCACCGCTGGGGAGTCAGGGCCTCGCTGCCCTATTTTCTTCCCTTGCCTTATGTTTCCTTTCTCGGCACGTTGGGCGCAGTCATCAAAATTCGCTCCCCCATTCCCAACAAGCGCGCCCTCCTCGACATTGGTGCGGCTGGTCCTTTAGCGGGCTTTGTCGTCGCCCTCGCAGCCTGCTTCGCCGGGCTTTCGCGCTCGACCGTGGTTTCAGCCGATTACTTTCACGCTGCCCCCATCGAATTGGGAGCACCCCTGCTCTTTTCCGGCATCGCCGCACTCGTCTTGCCCGCTATTGGGCCGAACCAAATGGTACTCTTAGATCCGGTGGCATTTGCCGGTTGGGTCGGGCTGTTTATCACGGCCTTTAATCTTTTTCCCATCGGCCAGCTCGATGGCGGCCATATTGCATACGCGCTCTTTGGCTCCCGGCACCGACAGATCGCCCGCACGGCCTACATTGCTTTGTTGGCCTTGGGGCTTTATGGAATCCTAGCGCTGGTGTGGGAATGGCCCCACGGATGGCCAGGGTGGTTTGTGCTGGCCTTTTTTCTCGCGCTTTTTGGCAAGGACCATCCGGCCCCCTACGATCCCTTTACGGCGCTGGACCGCGGCCGGTACTTCGTCGGCTACCTCTGCTTGTTGGTGTTTGTCGTCTGTTTCGCTCCCGTGCCTTTTGTCACCTACTGAGCCGTGCCGTGATCTGGCTCCGAACATTTCTGCTCGCGGCGCTGTTGGCCGGCTGCGCCATCGGCGATAGCGAACAAGTCGATTGTCGCTGTGCGCCCGACTCGAGTGTCGATCTTTTTCCCCATTGCGCCGACGCGGTCGAGGAGCGCCCCGATCCTAAGACCCCGCTATCAACCCAGATCCCCGACTGCCCCAGCGGGCCTCAGCTCTTCCTGCGCGAGCGCACGCGCCCCGAAGCCGTGCTGGCCAATCTCGCTGATATTTTTCGCGCTGGCGAGAAGCGCAGTCCTCAGCAGTACATGGATCAGTTTGCCGAGGACTTTGTCTTCGTTCCCGACCCCGAGGATGTACAGCTATATCCAGAAGTCTACGCTGTCGACCGCGATACTGTTTGGGGAGCGGCTGAAGAGCGCAACTTTGCTCGCCTCATTCTCTCATCGGAGCGAATCCACAGCGCACACTTTACGCGCTGGTACAAATCGTCGGATGAGCGCATCCCGGCCGACGACGATCTACGCGAGACCTTCAGATTCCCCTACGAAGCTGAATTCATCGAGATGATTGGCGCGGCCGAGGCCGACTCGGTGGAAACGAAGTTCACCACAATTGGCATTAAGGGGTTTGCGACAATCGAGTTGGTGACGCCTACGGTGGAAAATCCAGTGTGGGCGGTCGCAGCTTGGAGGGACGAGCGAGATCGGGCCTCGGCGAAGTTTTCTTGGGGGGAACTGCGGGTGCGCTTTTCGCAATAAACGCTCGGCGCATTTTTTTGATAATCATCCCTCTGAATTGAATCTATCTCAAGATCAACGCCCCCTCGGTAGTCCATTCTCCTATATTTTAGATAATGATTATATTTTTAAGTGGTAGAACGAATCTTGTAATAAAAGCGGAGTATGACCATGAAACCTCTCGCCCTCTTGGCCTTTTGCGGCCTCCTCGCCTTGAGCGCATGCAGCAACCCCTTTTCAACCGAGAAACGACAACCCATTGGAGGAGATCCGCCAAACCCACCAGCCCCACCGGCCACAACTCCCGAGCAACTGATGGACAACCTCGCCCGCGCCATGCGCGATCGCGACAAGGATCTCTACGAGGGCTTGCTTGATAAAGATTTTTTATTTACCGAGACCAACTGCCTTCTCGAAGTGATATACGACAACGGGCTGGAAGAAGAATTGACGATCATGGGCGGCAGTCGCGATGGTTCACAGCCGGGCATTTTCGACATATATCGCCGTTTCGATTTCGACTTTACGCTTATCCTCCGCTCTCAAGAATACGGCTCCGAACATCCGGGGAACTTTCCCGGAGACCCCAAAGGCCACCCGGATGAAGATTGGGAGGTTTTCCGGGGCCGGGTCGAGATGCTTTTGCTCGACGAGAATGGCGACGGCTATCGCGTAGATCAGATTATGACCTACAAGCTCCGCTTTGATATAGAAGTCGGTGTGTGGAAAATTATCCGCTGGGAAAACGACGCCTTGGCAGGCGACTGCGGCGGAGCCGGCAAGCGCTTGGCAAACGCTCTGAGCTGGGCAGCACTAAAGCAACAAGGCGCACCCTGAGCCAGTGAGTAAACGCTTGGTCAAGCGCCAGTACCACCCCGGCTGGCACTTGACGCTTTCGGGTTTGTTGCTGGCTGGCGCGACCGCCTTCTTGCTCTATGGGCCCGCGGCAGAAGAACGAACCAGCGATCTGCCCATCATCGCGCCAGCCGACGCGCCCGTCCCCCACCAAGCAGCCAACTCCGACCAGCTAGCCGACGCACTCTACGCGGGCATCGATAGTGCCTTGGCCGATTTGGGCATCTGGTCGGCACTCTATTCCAAGCGTCGCCAAGAGTACTTCGACCGCATTGAAGTCGGCGTACCCGCTGACCTGCCGCTAGCCGAGGCTAACTTGGGCATCTCGCGCTTTGTCGAGCGGCTCGGCGGCCAAGTCCTCAGTGCCAGCGAGCGGCGGGACCAAGTCGAAATCCGCAGCGGCTTTGGCGAAGTACAGACGACCATTTTTGTTCTATCTCCGGTTGCTGAGCGCCGCCGCACCGGCAACATTGCTATTGTTATCGACGACTTCGCTGAGAACGACCCCATTGCCGCGCACTTCTGCGCCATACCGCAGCCCCTGACGTTCTCTATCTTGCCCAGAGCAAACCAAGCGCCCGCCCTCGCCGAGCGGGTGCGTGCCAACGGACACGAGGTGTTGGTCCACCTGCCGATGGAACCCCAAGGCGGCGGCGCCCTTGGTGCAAACTCCATCCTCGTGGGCCTCGACGACGAGGAAATCCGCCGCCGTGTGCGCCGCGCCCTGCAAAACGTGCCCCACGCCCGCGGGGTCAACAACCACATGGGCTCCAAGGCCACGGCGAACGAACGAGTCATGCGTCTAGTGCTCTCTGAACTAAAGGCCCGCAATCTGCTGTTTCTCGACAGCCGCACCACGGCCTCGTCCGTCGCCTATCAACTAGCGGTAGATATGGATATCAGGGCCATTAACCGCGACCTCTTTATCGACGAGATCGCCGCCGCCCAAACCATTCAGGGAAAACTCTGGGAACTCGCCGCGATCGCGGCTCAGTCGGGCCAAGCCATCGGCGTGGGGCACAACCGCCGGGAGACGCTCATCGCCCTATCGGTTGCGCTGCCGCAGCTAGAGAAGCGCGGCTTTCGCTTCGTCTCCGTCTCCCAGCTACTGCCATGAGCGCCTTCCGCTTTGAGCTCGTCGCCCAAGACGGGGCAACCGGAGCGCGGGCCGGTGTCCTCCACACGCCACACGGGCCGGTGGAGACGCCAGTCTTCATGCCGGTCGGCACCCAAGCCACGGTCAAGACCCTCGACCAACAGGATCTAGCGGCGGCCCAAGCGCAGATCATCCTCGGCAATGCCTATCACCTCTACTTGCGTCCCGGCCACGAACTCATCGACCGGATGGGGGGACTCCACGCCTTTATGAATTGGCCCAAGCCGATCCTCACCGACAGCGGCGGCTTTCAGGTCTTCAGCCTCAGCGACCGCAACGAGGTCACCGCAGACGGCGTGCGTTTCCAATCGCACTTGGACGGCTCACATCACTTCTTCACCCCTGAGAAGGTCATGGAAATTGAGCACGGACTCGGTGCCGACATCATCATGGCTTTCGACGAATGCACACCCTATCCCTGTGGGCGCGACTACGCGCAAGAGTCCATGCAGCGAACATTGCGCTGGGCCGAGCGCTGCCTGAGACGCCACCGGGAATTGGCGGCTGAGCGCGTCAACCGCCCCCCCCAAGCGCTCTTTGGCATTGTCCAAGGCAGCATCTATCCAGATTTGCGCCGCGATTGTGCCCAAGAACTGATGCGGCTCGACCTGCCCGGCTATGCCATTGGCGGCCTAGCCGTAGGCGAGCCACGCGAGGACATGTTCGCGGTCGTGCGCCAGACCACCACCTATCTGCCAACGGAAAAACCCCGCTACCTAATGGGCGTGGGGTTGCCGCACGATTTGGTCGAGGCCGTCGCGGCTGGCGTCGATATGTTCGACTGCGTGGTCCCCACTCGCAATGCGCGCAACGCCACGGCCTTTACCCGCCGAGGACGCCTGCGCCTAAAAAACGCCTGCCACGCCGAAGATCCTCAACCGCTCGACGCAGATTGCGCGTGTGTCACTTGTCGCCACTACAGCCGGGCTTACTTGCGCCATCTCTTCCAGACCAACGAAATACTCGGCCTGCGCCTAGCCACTTTCCACAACATCTTTTTCTTTCAACAGTTAATGCGCGAGATGCGGGAGGCGATTATCGGAGGGCACTTAGCGGCCTATCAGGCGGAATTTCTCGCCCGCTACCAAAACCGCTAGCAGGACCGGCTCAGGCCGTTTGGTCGCAGGATTCGCAGACTAGGGCAAATCTTCGCGCGCCGCCCACGTCAAGTTCGGTTGAGAAATCCTTCTTGACTGACGCGGATTGCTCGCCGCAGAAATCGCACTTGCCGCGCTCTGCGTACTCGGGAATCGCCGCCAACTCAAATTCGACCTGTTTGCGCTTTTCGCGTCCTTGAGAAAAAAGCCGCGCAAAATTGAGCACTTGCCGGTCTGTCTCGCGCTCCAAGGTCCGCTCTATGATCGCGTCGAGCACTGGGTCGTCGGGTTTACCGCCATCTTCAAGCGTGTGCCAAGCAGCGCGGCGCACCCGCGCATCTTGGTCTTCGAGCATCCGATAGAGTGCCTGCCAAACCTCGTCTATGCTGCGACGCACGTGGCAGGGGCACAAAAAGGACGCCGCCTGCAAGCGATCCGCTGGATCGGCACTGCGGGACATCCGCAGCAATTCTTGAATCTCTTCGCGCCCCACGCGCAACTCGCCTGGGCGAAAAGCCGCTCGCTGATGCTTGTTCAGCCCTTGGGATCGCGTCTTGCGTCCTTTTCTGCTCATGACCAATTCTCCTGTCTCAACCTCATCCTCCATCTTAAAAGCAAAAGTGTTATAATGTCAAAGTGTTTGATAAAGGTGAGGCTGCGGCATGAAGAGATCGTGGCACCCCATTTTGCGCCGGTATTACTCAGCACGAGAATTTTTATTAAATTTCCTATGACTTTTAATCTACCGAAAGGAATTTGCCCGTGTTCGATCTCATTTCCACGGCCTACGCCCTCGGCGGCGGGCCCTCCGATGGCGGCCAACAGCCCAATCCCATCACCTCGCTCCTGCCCTTTGCGCTGATGTTTCTGGTCCTCTACCTCTTGATCTTGCGACCACAGATGAAGAAGCAGAAAAACCAACAGCGGATGATCGACGAACTCGAAAAAAACGATGAAATCGTCACCAGTGGCGGGATCCACGGCACCATTCTCAATATCAAAGACGACATTCTCGTGGTCAAAATCGCCGACAACGTCAAGGTCGAGATTTCGCGGGCGGCCGTTTCGCGGGTAAAGAATAAAGAAGACGACAAGGGAAAGTAGTGAGGCTCGTCTTTATGGGAACTCCACGCTTTGCGGTTCCCTCCCTAAAAGCCCTCGCCCAAAGCCGCCATCAGATCATCGCTGTCGTCACCAATCCCGACCGACCGCAGGGGCGGGGTCGCCAGCTTGCCAGTCCGCCCGTCAAAGAACAAGCCCTAAAGCTCGGATTAGAAGTACTGCAACCGACCTCGGTCAAAGACCCCGCGTTAGCTGCGGCGCTAGCGGAGCGCACGCCCGACCTCTTTGTCGTCGTCGCCTTTTCAATTCTTCCCCAGCATCTACTCGCCATTCCTCGCCTTGGATCAATCAACCTGCATCCTTCGCTTTTACCAGCTTATCGCGGTGCGGCTCCCATTGTCTGGGCAGTGGCCAACGGCGAGTTGGAAACTGGCATCACCACTTTCCAACTCAGCCCGCGCATCGACGCCGGGCACATCCTGCTCCAGCGCCGCTTTGCCATCGGCTGTGACGAGACGGCCGGTGAGTTGGAAGCCCGCCTGTGCGTGGAGGGTGCCAAGATGGTCGTGGAGACCGTCGATGGGCTAGAAGACGGGCGCCTCACCGGACGGCCTCAAGGTACGGACGGCGTCAGTCTCGCCCCCAAGCTAACCAAAGAGGACGGCCAGATTGACTGGCACCAACCGGCTGAGCGGGTCCGCAACCTCGTCCGCAGCATGAATCCCGTACCCGGAGCCTATACCCACTGGCAGGGCAAAGTGCTTAAAGTGCATCGGACTCAGTATGCTGCGAGCGGCGGCACACCAGGCACCATACTCTGCGCCGATGGCCGTCGAGGTTTAACTGTGGCCTGCGGCGAGGGTGCCCTACAACTGACCCAAGTACAACCGGCGGGCAAAGCTGTCATGGAGGGAACGGCCTTTGTGCGGGGCTATCCGATTGCGACTGGTATGCGGCTGGGCTAGCCTGCTTTTCGTCCTGTTTGCGGGGCGACCGACCCACGCCACAGAGGCCGAGACCGATTCGACTCGCACCGCGCCGGCCGGCCTCCGTACTGGGGCCGCCACTCTGCCTTCGGCGCATGGTGCGCTCCTACGCTCGGCCGTGTTGCCCGGCTGGGGCCAGTTCTACAATGGTCGCCCCGTCAAGGGGCTGTTCTTCGGTGCGGCAAGCGCGACAGCCCTCGCCGCGGTTGTGGCCGAGCATCGCCGCATCCGCTCCGCGTCCACACCCGAAGGACACCAAAACCGCACCGCCCGCCGCAACAGTCGCTTGCTCTACTTCGCAATCTCGGTCGCCTTGGCTGCCACCGACGCCTATGTCGATGCCCACCTCGCGGACTTTGGGGCCGGGACCGCGATGCAAGTGGAGATGCAGCGCGGTAAAGCGTGGCTTAAGCTGAAAGTGCCGCTGCCTTATCGGTGCTGCTCAATTCGCTCGACGCGGCGTCTCAGCAGCTTGAGATGATCGGATGCAAACGGCATACATTGCCGCGAATGGTAGCGGGTGGCGATGCGGCGACGGCGCTCTAAGCGGGCGAGCTCGCGCTCGAGTTCGACGGAGAGCCGATCAGAAAAAAGCAACACCAGCGGATGGGCGTTGAGCAGGCTACCGAGCCGCGCAGTGCGACCATGGGCCAGCATCTGCACTCGGAAGGCGAGCTGCCGCAGATGGCGTAAGGCGACCAGCCGCCCCAAGATCACATAGGCCGCATAGGCTAGGCAGATTAGGAATACCGCGCAGGATATGTATATGAAGTTGAACATATCGCCCTCAGCTTCTATATCCTGAATATCGAACACGCGACTCGACGGCTCAAGCCCATTGCCCCATGCTAACGGCGATAAAATGCTTGCTTACTTAGCCCCAAACAACCTATTTGAAGCGAACGCTATCCTTAGCAGGCTGTCAAACGAAGACTGCCCTATGAAAATTCGCCATTGTTCCTTGTTTTTCTTCGCCGCGTTGTTCGCTTCCTGTGGCACGAAATCGACCCAAAGCCCCAACGCCGACCCGCCGGCACTTTCAGCCCGGCTTGATGGCCGTTACGCGCAAAGCGTTCGCATTGAAGAGGGCCAATTCACGGCTACCGGCCCCGGTCAAGAGGTCATCCTCACCTTTGCGGCCCAAGGCATGGTAAACGTCAAACAGTTTGAGTTGCGCCTAGAAATCGAACCGGCCAACGCCTTGGCTCTTGAAGGCTCTTCTTTCATCGCGACCACGCCCTTCCTCACCCCACCCTTCGGCATTGAGCGAATGGAAGAAGGGCTGTGGCGCATTGGCGGCGCGAGCATCACCGAAACCAAAAAGGGCGACGACATACTAGGGACGTTCACGCTGAGGACCAGCGACGATTTCGACGCGGGAATGCAAGTGCAAGTGCGCGTGGCTTTCTTCTCGCTAGGCCCCAGTTTCTCTGACCGCGACAACTACACAGCCGCCGACCTCAACATGGGCGTGGTGATCAACGGCGGCTGAACCCGCCTCCTTGACGATGTAGCAGAGGATTGCTTATCTTCTTTGCTCTTGTGGGGCTGTAGCTCAGTTGGGAGAGCGCCTGAATGGCATTCAGGAGGTCAGGGGTTCGATTCCCCTCAGCTCCACCATGATAAGCTGCTAGGTAATAAAGGGTTTACGACATGCCGTCGCAGACCCTTTTTTTCGGATATTCTGATCGTGGACACGCCCTTCCGGCTGTTTTCGCCGCATAAATTTCTCTACTAGCACACTGAAAACAGAATGGATTCAGCCCATTCACTCGACCACATCGTTCGCCTGACGTCCCAGACAGACCACTTCAAAGAGGTCGTCGCGCGGCTTGCCAATGGACAGCAACACATCCTGTTCCACGGGCTACCTACGGCCCTAGCCGCGTTTCTCGCCAGCCGCGTCCGCACAGCTCTTGAACGCCCTGTGCTCATCGTCGCGGCCGACGAGGACCGCGCCGAACAGTGGCGCGACGACCTCCAAATCATCGCCGGAGAGCAAATAGTCCATTACTTCCCCGCTTGGGACGTTGGAATCTACGACCAGCAGTCCCCGGACCCCGAAATCACCAACTTACGCGTGGCCGCCGCCGCTCGGCTCATGCGCGGCGAACCGGCCATCGTCATCGCCCCGGTCGCGGCCCTGCTCGATCCGCTAATCCCGCCTCATGCCCTCGAACTAGGCACAGAGGTCCTCACAGTAGGAGAGGAACGCGACCTCGACGCGCTCTGCGCACACTGGGTCGCCTGCGGCTTTGACCGCGTGGCAGTCATCGACGGCATCGGGCAGTTCAGCCTGCGCGGTGGCATCCTCGACATATACCCTTTTGGCGTTGAGCATCCCTATCGCTGCGAGTTCTTCGGCGATGAGATCGAATCCATCCGCTGCTTCGACGTCAGCACCCAGCGCTCGCTGAGCACCTGCGAAGAGGCTTGGGTGTTGCCGGCACGCGAGGTGCTACTTGATTCTCCCTTTTACGAAGACTACCTCCAGCGGATCGAAGCCGCTGACGCGGCAGAGGCCCTCGCTCCGCTGAAAGACCAACTGGAGCTAGGCGAATCGCTCAACGGCATTGAGGGCTACATCCCCTTGCTCTACGGCCGCGACGACGGGCTTTTCGAGTACCTCAAGGAGCCGGTACTCTTTTTGGAGGAGCGCGAAGAAATCGCCGCGGCCCTCGACAAGGCTCTCGCTAAGCCGCGCCAAGAACACGAGCGGTCGCGGCACAAGGAATCGCTGCTGCCCCCGGCAACACTCCTGCGCGACGGGGATTGGCTCATTGCGCAGCTAGACGACCGCACCCGGCTCGAACCAGCGCCTTTGGGCCAACTCGACAACGCCATCCGCTTCGAGGCTACAGAGCCGCGCATCTTTACCGGCGAGCGCGCCCTCCTCCAGCAGGAGATCGACCGGCTCGCCACCGAATCCTACGCCATCCACATCCGCTGCGAGACCAAGGGACAGGCGAGCCGCTTACAGGAAATTTTCGCCGACTGTCCCGAGATCCACTTCGGCCTTGGCTCGCTGCACCGGGGCTTTACCTTTCCGCAGGCCCAGCTAGCCCTGCTCAACGACCACGAGATATTCAGCCGCCAGAAGCGCCGCTACCGCTACCGTCGGTTCCGCGCAGCCAAATCCATCGCCAACTACGGAGCCTTACAACGCGGCGATTTCGTCGTCCACATTGACCACGGCATTGGCCGCTATTCGGGCATCCGCCGCCTGCGGATCGGCGGACGCG
Organism: Candidatus Latescibacterota bacterium; assembly: GCA_965116045.1. Taxonomy (GTDB): domain Bacteria; phylum Latescibacterota; class UBA2968; order UBA8231; family UBA8231. Next base: position 2,859,045 of record OZ220478.1, read on the forward strand.
AGCACGATTGCCTCGTCGTGGCCTATCAGGATCAAGATCGCGTCTTCGTGCCCGTCGAACAGCTCGACCGCCTGCGCAAGTATTCCAGTGCCGAAGGCGAAGTGCCCCTGCTCAACAAACTGGGCAGTGCCGCTTGGGAAAAACTCAAGGAGCGGACGCGCGAAGAAATTTTCAAAATGGCCAGCGAGCTGGTACACCTCTACGCCGAGCGCAAGGCGAGGCCGGGCTTCGTGTTTTCAACTGATGGGCCTCTGCACCGCGAGCTAGAGGCGGCCTTTCCCTTCCAAGAGACGCCCGATCAATTGCGCACCATGGAAGAGGTCAAAAAAGACATGGAAGCACCGCATCCGATGGATCGCCTAGTATGCGGCGATGTGGGCTATGGCAAGACCGAAGTGGCCGTGCGCGCGGCTTTCAAGGCCGTCTGCGACCACAAGCAGGCAGCCGTGTTGGTTCCCACCACTATTCTCGCCGAACAGCACTACCAGACCTTCTCCGAACGCATGGGGCATACCTCCGCGCGCGTCGAGGTGCTCAGCCGCTTCCGCTCCCCCAAGGAACAGCAGCAGGTCCTTCGAGACCTCAAAAACGGCCAAGTCGACGTGCTCATCGGAACTCATCGCATTCTCTCCCAAGACATCCGCTTCCGCGACTTAGGGATCTTGATCGTCGATGAGGAGCAGCGCTTTGGGGTCCGCCACAAGGAGCGGCTCAAACAGTTCAAGCGGCTCGTCGATGTGCTGACCCTAACGGCGACCCCGATCCCCCGCACCCTGCACATGTCGATGATGGGCGCTCGGGACATGTCGGTGATCAACACGCCGCCGCAGGATCGCCTGCCCATCCACACCGAGATTCTAGCATTTGACGAGGGCCGCATTGCCGAGGCCATCCACCGCGAGGTCGAGCGCGGAGGTCAAGTTTACTTCGTCCACAACCGAGTGCAGTCAATTCAGCGGCTCGAGGAATACCTGCAAGACCTGCTACCGCAGGTGCGCTTCGGCGTCGCCCACGGACAGATGCCGCCCAAGCAATTAGAGAAGGTCATGGTCGACTTCTTGGAACGAAAATACGACTGTTTAGTCTGCACTATGATCATTGAATCTGGCATCGACATTCCCTCAGTCAACACCATCATCGTCAACCGCGCCGACGCGCTGGGCCTGAGCCAACTCTACCAAATTAGGGGCCGGGTTGGCCGCTCCAACGAGCGTGCCTACGCTTATCTGTTGGTGCCCAAGGGCAAAAAGCTGACCAAGAAAAGTCGCATGCGCCTACGCGCCATTGAGGAATTCGCCGATTTGGGGTCTGGGTTCAACATCGCCATGCGCGACCTAGAGATTCGCGGTGCCGGCAACCTAGTCGGGGCGCAGCAACACGGATTTATCGCCGCCGTCGGCTTTGACCTCTACTGTCGTTTGCTCGACGAGGCCATGCGCGAAATCAAAGGCGAGTACTCGCCCGACAGCCCCGAGCCCGAGATAAAAATTGCGGTTTCGGCTTATATTCCAGATGAGTACCTACGCGACCCAGACCAAAAGATGGAGTTCTACCAGCGCTTAGCTGACGCTGGCCGCATTGTCGAACTTTTGGATATCTGCGAAGAGATGCAGGATCGCTTTGGACGCCTGCCCCAACCAGCGCGTTCGCTAATGCACATCATGGAAATCAAGATCATGGCCCGTCAGCTCGGCCTCGCAAGCGTCCAATTGGAGCAGAGTCGCTTGCGCCTCGCCTTTCCGCCAGACAGGCCAGTCTCACCAGCCGACATCCAAAAGATGGTGGAGCAATGTTCCGCCCAACTAGATTTCGACTTGGGCGAGCAGTTCAAGATCGAGGCTCGGGTGCCGGGCCGCGACGAGATAGAGCGCTTGGAAAAGGCGCGCAATACCCTGGAGGAAATCCTCTGAACGCACTCCTTGTCATCGCGTTCGCACTCAGCGCACTGCCGGGGTGCGAATCGTCGCGCACCCGCGACATCGTCGCCCACGTCGGAGGTGCCGAACTCACCGAGAGTGAGATTGCCAGCCAACTCGTGCCCGATCTCGACGCTGAGCTAGCTGAAGAAGAGCGGGCGCAACTCATCGAGACCTGGGTGCGCCAAGAATTGCTCTATCAGGAAGCACTCGCCCGCGGGCTTCACCAACAAGCGCGGCTCAAATCGCTCCTAGCGCAGATGGAGCGAGACCTACTAGTGGCGGCCTTGCTCGACGCCGAATTCCAAGACCGAGAGCTCGTCTTCAGCGAGGCCGCAATCCGCCGCTACTACGACGCGCATCAAGACGAATTTCGCCGGCAGCACCCCGAAATTCGGGTGCGCCACATCCTCTTGACTAGCCAGCGCGAGGCCAGTGCCCGGCGTCAAACCCTGTTGCAGCGCGGCGAGAGTTTTGCCGAGGTAGCTCGCAAGTACTCGCACGATGCCGCCACCCGTAACGAGGGAGGCGAGTTGGGCTATTTCTCCGAAGAAGAAAATCCCATCCTGTGGGCCGCGTGCCAAGGGCTACCGCTCAAGATCATTTCCGAGCCAGTGCCGACCGAGTACGGCTATCACCTCATCCAAGTCCTAGAGCACTGCGAGGCCGGCACGGTCCGCGACCTCGCGCAAGTGCATTCCCAGATCGTCGAGGTACTAGTGCGCAGGCATCATCAATCTCAACTCGACCAACTCGTCGCCAAACTCAAAAAATCCACCGACTGGGCTATCGTGGCCCCCACCAATCCCTAATTATGCTACCGCATTCGCCAACTCGCCTGTTGTTAGCGCTCGGCCTCGCGCTGTGTATCGCGCCGCGAGCAGGGGCCTTGCCCGAGCTCATCGACCGCATCGTCGCTACCGTCGACAATCACACGATCCTCTGGTCCGAACTCAACTACCGTCTGCGCTTTGAAGCCGAGCAGCGCGGGCTGTCAGTCTTTGCCGAATCCGAGCAAATCACGGCACTCCGCCGCGAGGTCCTCGACGCCATGATCGACGAGCAAGTACTGGTTCTCAAGGCCCAACAGGACAGCATTCAGATCGATCCCTCCGAAGTCGAGGAAATGCTCGGCCAGCAATTCCAGATGGCCAAGAGCAGCATGGACGACGGAGAATTCGCGCAGATGCTAGAGCGCGTGGGCTTGAGCGAGCGCCAGCTCAAGGCCCGCTACCGCAAGGAAATTCGCCATCGCCTACTCTCGCGCCAGATGCGCACCTTTGTCTCGTACCGGGTACACGTCAGCCACCGCGACGTAGAAGAGTTTCGCATCGCCCACCAAGACACCTTGCCTTCCCAAATCTCGCTCAGCCACATTCTGATCCAAGTCCTGCCCAGCGATGAAGTGCTACGAGAAAAGCGGGCGCGAGTCGAAGAGATTCAGGCTCTGCTGGACGCTGGCGGCGATTTCGCTACCATCGCCCGCACCCACTCTGAAGATCCCGGCAGTGCCTCGCTCGGCGGCGATTTGGGCTGTTTCTCGCCTAGGACTTTGGTGCCCGAGTTTGAGGAAGCGGCCTTCGCGCTCAAACCAGGTCAGACCAGCAAACCCGTCTTAAGTCCGTATGGCTACCACTTGATACAGGTGCGTGAAAAGCGCGAAGGCTCTATCTGTGCCAGCCACATCCTCGTCTTGGCCCAAACCTCAAAAAGCGACCAAGAGCGAGCGCGGGAAACGCTAGAGAATTTGCGTCACCGCGCCCAGAACGGCGAGGAGTTTTCCCAGCTCGCCCGCCAGTATTCGGCCAACCCGCAGACGGCTATGCAGGGCGGCCTCTGGGACACCTTTCCTAAAGACCAGATCCCCGAATTCCTCCGGCCTTACCTCCGCCACCTCAAGCTGGGCGACATCAGCGAACCCGTCTTTTTTGACGACGGCGGTCACATCATCAAAATTGACGACGATCAAGCCGTTATCGAGGGCCTGATCCGCGAAAGCCGCACCGCCCAAACCGTGCGCCAATTAATTGACGAATACCGGCAGCAAATCCACATCGAGGTTCGGCTCGACGAGGAAAACTTGCGCCGACCAGTACAGAATGCGACTGGATATCTTTCTGAAGAACACGGGGCTGATCAAGCAGCGCAGTGAAGCCAAGCGGGCCTGCGACGCCGGGCAAGTCCAGATCGGCGGCAGGCAGGCCAAGGCTTCGCACACTGTGGTCGTGGGCGAGCAGATACACATTGCGACCCCCGCTCGCCTGCTCGACATTGAGGTGCTCGGCATCCCTGAGCGCCCACCCGCCCGCCGGGACCGCCGCCGCTTTTATCGGATCATCCGCGAGGAATACCGCGACCCGTACGAAGACTTGAGCTTTTAGGATGCGAGTTGTGGGTAGTGCCGCGCAGTTGCCCTATCAAGGGCTAGCTCCCATTTACGACTATGTAATGGCCCACGTTGATTACGGCGAATGGGCCGCTTACATCCATGCGCTGTTCGCCCGCTTTGCTCCCGCCGCCGCCCGCGTCGTGGACTTGGCCTGCGGCACCGGCAATGTGTCTTTTGCGCTCCACCGCCTTGGCTATGAGGTAATGGGCGTGGACCGTTCCGAGGCCATGCTAGAGATCGCGCGCGGAAAGGCCGCCGACACTAGCGTCGAATTCGTCCAACAAGACCTGCGCCAGCTAGGGGGCCTAGGGCCTTTTGACGCGGCCACTTGCCTGTACGACAGCATCAACTATCTGCTCGCACCAGCCGACATCGACGCGGCTCTGCGCGGCGCACAGGGCATTGTGCAGCCGGGTGGGCTTTTCGTCTTTGACATCTGCACCGAGCGCAATTCGCTGCGCTATTTCCGCAACATGCGCCACAGCGAGTGCGGCCCGGGTTTTTCCTGCGAGCGGCACAGCACCTACGATCTAGACCGGCGGCTACAGCGCAATCACTTCCGCATCCGCCGCGACGAGAGCGACGATGCGTTTGAAGAAACCCATGTCCAGCGCATCTATCCGGTCGCCACGGTCGCCGCCCGCGTCGAGGCGAGTGCTTGGGAGTTACTCGCGCTCTTCGACGGTTTCACGTTTGACGAGGGGAGCGAGGATTCGGACCGCGTTCACTTGGTCCTCCGCGCTCCGCCAGTGGAGAAATGACCTTGGACTTGCAGCTAACAGCAACGCGCACATTCATTGAGGAAGCAGACGATTTTCTGCTGACGACCCACGTCAACAGCGACGCCGACGGTCTCGGTGCCTGCATGGCTTGGGGCCACTTGCTAAGGGGCCTTGGCAAGCGCGCTGACATCGGCCTGCCCGAGCCACCGGCCGGCCAATGCTCCTTTCTCGCTGGCTGGGACGGCGTGCGCCACTTCGCCGACCTCGACTTGGCCCGCTATCGCTGCGCCATTGTCGCCGACTGCCCCTCACTCGATCGCATCGGCTCGGTGCGCCCGTGTCTCAGTTCCGACATCCGTCTCCTCAACATCGATCACCACCGAGGCAACGAATGCTTCGGCGCAGTAAATATCGTGGAGGAAGTCAGCTCTACCTGCGAGTTGCTCTACCATCTCGCTACCAGCCTCGGTTATGAGATCGATGCCGTCGCTGCCGACCAACTCTATGCGGGAATTCTCTTTGATACTGGAGGCTTTCGCTTCTCGCTAACGACGGCTACTACTTTTGAAGTGGCAGCCAGTCTTGTGCGGCGCGGCGCACGTCTCGATGCCATCGCCGAAGGCATCTTCGGCAACAAGAGCCTCGGCTCAGTCAAACAGCGCGGCCAAGCCATTGAGAGCTTGGTATTGCGTCTTGGAGGCCGAGTGGCGGTGCTCCACCTCGACCTCGCGGCCATGAGCGCGGGCGAGCCGGATGAAGTAGTCAACTATGGTATGATGATCCAAGGCGTCGAAGTGGCCGTACTCCTCAAGGAACGCGCACCCGGATGCTACCGCGTCAGCCTGCGCTCCCGCGACAAGGTCGATGTCAGCCAAATAGCTGGCACCTTTGGCGGCGGCGGCCACACCCGCGCCGCTGGTCTAGAGCTAACGGGTGCGCCCCAAGATATCGTTGAGAATATATTGGCCGAAATTGACCGCTACTTGAAATAGTAATAATTATTCTTTATTATAAATTTTTATTTATATATTATCCCATCTTCTCACAAAAGAAGTAACAAAAGGAAGATTTTCATTGCATTTAATTACCTTAAAGGACTGGTCCTCAGCCGATGTGCAGCAGGCTGTCGAGCTCGGCCTTGCCGTCAAGGCCACTCCGCAGCACTACGCCGACGCCCTCTCTGGACACACGGTGATTCTGCTCTTCCAGAAAACTTCGACCCGCACCCGCTGCGCTGGCGAGATCGGCACCGTCCAGCTAGGCGGGCATGCTCTCTATTTGAACTGGCAGGAAACCAACTTCGGCCTAGCCGACTTAAGCGACGAATTCCGCGTACTCTCCGGCTATTCCGACTTCATCGTCGCCCGCCTGCTCGAACACGCCGATGTGCGCCGCGCCGCCGCTGCCTCACAGGTACCGCTGATAAACGGCTGCTGCGATCGCTACCATCCCTTGCAGGCGTTGGCCGACTTGATGACCCTACAGGAGGCTTTTGGGCGGCTTGAAGGGGTGCGGCTGACATACGTCGGGATGCTCAACAACGTCGCTAACTCGCTCATTGCCGCTGGAGTCAAAACGGGCATGCACGTTACTTGCGTCTGCCCCGAAGTCAACGCCGCCGCACGCGATGACGAACTCTACGCCGAAGCCAAGCGCTTGGGACTCTACGAGCATACGGAGGAACTGCATTCGGCACTGGCCAAGTCTGACGCCGTGTACACCGACACTTGGATCGACATGGAATTTTTCACTGATCCCAAGTTCAACCGCGAAAAGGAGCGTCGGGTCCAAACCTTTAAGCCCTATCAGCTCAACCGCGAACTGCTCGTCGATCTAGACCTGAAAATCCTGCATTGCTTGCCCGCCCATCACGGCTATGAGATTGAAGGCGCGCTCTTGCACGACGAGCGCTCGCTAATTTTCACCCAAGCCGAAAACCGCTTGCACAGCCAGAAAGCCGTGCTGCTCAAATTGGCGAGTGCTCGCGCCTGAGCCAAATTCTGTTGGCCACTAACACCCAAGGTATCTGACCCCTGTCTGCGCACTTGGTCCCGATGGCCGTTTCGCGCTGCGGCGGCTATTGGCAGAGCGGCGGCTGGACACCGCCTTCGCAGTTGTTTTGCCTGTCTTATTCCTCTTCCCGCACCCACGTCCCACTCCGCCCACCCCGCTTCTCCACTAGCCGCAACTCGGAAATCACCATCCCGCGATCGACGCCCTTGCACATGTCGTAGATCGTCAAAAGCGCTGTTCCCGCCGCCACCAAGGCCTCCATCTCCACGCCCGTGCGGTCGTCAATTTTGGCCTCGGCCTCGACTTCGACCCGATCCTCGCCGACGTGTAAGTCCACGCTGATCCCTGTGAGGTTGAGCGGGTGGCACAAGGGGATTAGCTCTCCCGTGCGCTTAGCGGCCATGATCCCGGCCAGCCGCGCCGTTTCCAAGACGTTGCCCTTGGCGACTTTATTCCCAATGATTAGCTGCGCCGTCGCGCGGGCCATGCGGATCTCGCCGCGCACCCGCGCTAGCCGTGCGGTCGGCTCCTTGCCCCCTATATCGACCATCTTGAGACGGCCCTGCTCGTCGAGGTGAGTTAGCTCCTCGGCCACTACATGTTCCCGATAATTGCGGTGCCGAACTCCGAGCACTTGACCTCGGTCGGCTCGTCCATCAGACGCGCAAAATCGTAGGTAACTACTCGGCTGGCAATCGTCTGCTCCAGCCCCTTGACGATCAGGTCGGCCGCCTCGCTCCAGCCCAAATGGCGGAGCATCATGTCGCCAGACAGGATCACCGAACCGGGGTTGACCTTGTCTTGGCCGGCGTACTTGGGAGCAGTGCCGTGGGTGGCTTCAAAGATGGCGTGGCCTGTGGTGTAGTTGATGTTGCCGCCTGGAGCGATGCCGATGCCGCCAACGCAAGCGGCCAGCGCGTCGCTGATGTAATCGCCGTTGAGGTTCATCGTGGCGATGACCGAGTACTCGGCCGGGCGCGTGAGGATCTGTTGCAAAAAAGCATCGGCGATTGCATCCTTGACGGTGATCTCGGTGCCGTTGACGACGATGCGAGTCCAAGGGCCACCGTCGATTTCTGCGCCGCCATACGCCTTTTGCGCCACCTCGTAGCCCCAGTCGCGGAAGGCCCCTTCGGTGAACTTCATGATGTTGCCTTTGTGGACCAAAGTCACGCTATCGCGGCCTTGGGCGGCGGCGTAGTCAATGGCGGCGCGGACCAGCCGCTCAGTGCCCTCCTGCGAGATCGGCTTGACGCCCAAGCCAGCGGTATCTGGAAAGCGAATTTTGCCGTAGCGGTCGGCAAAGTGCTCTTGCAGCAGCGCCTTAAAGTGCGCGTTGTCGTCCGTGCCCTGCTCGAACTCGATCCCGGCGTAGATATCCTCGGTATTCTCGCGGAAGATGACCATATCCACCAGTTCGGGTTGCCGCACCGGCGAGGGTACGCCGCTGAAGTAGCACACGGGACGCAGACACACGTAGAGGTCGAGGATCTGGCGCAAAGCCACGTTGAGACTGCGGATCCCACCGCCGACGGGCGTCGTCAGTGGCCCCTTGATGCCGACCAGATAGGCACCGAAGGCCTTCACTGTAGCGTCGGGCAGCCAGCTAGCGGTCTGCTCGAAGGACTTCTCACCGGCCAAAACCTCCATCCAAGCGATCTTTCGCTGACCGCCATACGCCTTCTCGACGGCTGCGTCAAAGACGCGCACGGCCGCCGCCCAGATGTCCGGCCCCGTGCCGTCCCCTTCGATGAAGGGGATGATGGGCTGGTCTGGAACGCTGAGTGCGCCATCTACCACGGTTATTTTCTCGCCGTTTGCGGGAACCTTGGGCTGCCAATCGGCCATAGTACAAAACTCCTCGTGTCTTTTGTTTGTTAAGGAATAATCGGCCCGGTTCGACCGCGGTGGCTGCGTTCGGGGCCTGTCTGTCGCAGCTTTTGAATTTAAGAATTTCGCTCGAGCTGGCCAATGCACGTCGCCAAGGCACTGCGCTCGACCTCAACTAGCTCGCAGGCGAATACGTCGGCATAGGCGCACAGCAGTTCGGACTCGACCACGCGCCGATCCAACGCATGCCCCAAGAGCGCGGCCATCGTAGTTATCTCCTCGCTGCCCAAGCCGCAGGGCTTGATCGCCGCAAAGTAGCTCAAGTCGGTAGCCACATTTAAGGCCAGCCCGTGCGTTGTGATCCAGTGCCGCACGTTGACGCCGATCGACGCCACCTTGGACGAGCCGACCCAAGCGCCAGTCAAGCCGAGCCGAGTCTCTCCCGCCAAGCCATAGGCAGCCAACGTGCGGATCAGCACAGCCTCCAAATCGCGCAAGTACTGATGCACATCTCGACCGCGCTGACGCAGGTCGACGATCGGGTAGGCCACGATCTGGCCCGGCCCGTGAAACGTCACGCTACCCCCGCGGTCAATCTCGACGACATCCAGCCCTCGGGTTAGGAGATGCTCGGGCAGCGTCGCCCGTCCGCCGGTATAGGTCGGCGGGTGTTCGACCAACAGCAGCACGTCTGGAATTTGCTCGGCACGTCGCAATTGACGCAGCGACTCTTGCCAAGCCCAAGCCCGGGCGAAATCGATCCGCCCTACTCGGCAAACGCTCGTTTTATTCATTTTTTGTAATACCTAAATTTAGACTGATCCCAACATTTACGATATTCAGCTTACCGCCTAAGCTTCAGAGCTCGCTCAATTAACATTCCAGAGTAGAACCGCGATAGTCGGCAGTTTATCCCTGCGCACCTTCGGAATGCACAGCCCAGACAGAGAGCTATCCTTGCACAAAAACGACACAATCTCTATATTAAGTTGTTAAGCCTTGTTTTTTAGCACTCTCTTTTTATGAGTGCCAGCTTTTATAAAAATGCACTTTTTCATCCACCCACCACCAACATCAAGGAGGCATGTGTTATGGCTGCCAAACAGCTAGAATTTGATAGAGCGGCACGCGACGCGCTACAGCGAGGCGTCGATCAGTTGGCCGATGCCGTCAAGGTAACGCTGGGGCCAAAAGGCCGCAACGTAGTGTTAGACAAGAAGTTCGGGTCGCCGACCGTCACCAAAGACGGCGTCACCGTCGCCAAGGAAATCGAACTCAAAGACGCCTATGAAAACATGGGCGCACAGATGGTCAAGGAAGTCGCTTCCAAAACCAGCGATGTCGCCGGCGACGGCACCACCACTGCCACAGTCTTTGCCCAGACCATCTTCCGCGAGGGCCTCAAAAACGTAACCGCTGGTGCCAATCCCATGGATCTCAAGCGCGGCATCGACAAAGCCGTTGCAGTCGTTGTGGACGAGATTCGCAAGTCCAGCAAGGAAGTCAAGTCGCGCGAGGAAATCGCCCAAGTCGGCACCATCTCGGCCAACAACGACTCGGCCATTGGCGAGCTGATCGCCGACGCAATGGAGAAGGTCGGTAAGGACGGCGTCATCACCGTCGAAGAAGCCAAAGGCACCGACACCAACTTGGATGTGGTCGAGGGCATGCAGTTCGACCGCGGCTACCTCTCGCCCTACTTCGTCACCGATCAGGAGTCAATGACCGCCGAACTCGAAGACAGCTACATCCTGATCCACGACAAGAAAATCTCCTCCATGCGCGATCTGGTCCCGGTCCTCGAAAAGACCGCCCAACTCAGCAAGCCCTTGCTGATTATCGCCGAGGATGTCGAAGGCGAAGCTCTAGCGACGCTAGTTGTCAACAAAATTCGCGGCACCATCCGGGTCGCTGCGGTCAAGGCCCCGGGCTTCGGCGACCGCCGCACGGCTATGCTCGAAGACATCGCTATCCTCACGGGCGGCCGGGTCATCTCCGAAGAGGCCGGGCTCAAGCTCGAAGGCGTCACCCTCGACGACTTGGGTCAAGCCAAGCGCGTCGTCCTCGACAAGGACAACACCACCATCGTCGAAGGCGCGGGTCAGGCTGCGGACATCCAAGGCCGCGTCGCCCAAATTCGCCGCCAGATCGAGGAAACGACTTCGGACTACGACCGCGAGAAGCTACAAGAACGGCTGGCTAAGCTCGCTGGCGGCGTCGCCGTGATCAATGTCGGCGCACCGACCGAGACCGAAATGAAAGAAAAGAAAGCCCGCGTTGAAGACGCGTTGCACGCCACCCGCGCCGCTGTCGAAGAAGGCGTCGTCGCCGGCGGAGGCGTCGTCTTCCTCCGGGCTCAAGCGGCACTCGGCCAGACCGAAGCCACCGGCGACGAGGCCGTGGGCGTCAAAATCATTCGCCGCGCCCTCGAAGAGCCACTGCGGATGATCGCCTCTAACGCGGGTACCGAAGGGGCCATTGTCGTCCGCAAGGTCGCCGATGAGAGTGGAGCCTTTGGCTTTAATGCCCGCACCGAGGAATACGAGGATCTCGTCGAAGCCGGTGTCGTGGACCCGGCCAAGGTTTCGCGCACCGCGCTCGAAAACGGTGCCAGCATCGCGTCACTGCTGCTAACCACCGAAGCCCTGATCGCCGAGCTACCCGAAAAAGCCGCTCCAGCCCCGGCCGGCCCTCCTGGCGGCGACATGTACGGCGGCGGGATGGGCATGTAACATCCCGCTGGCGCAAATAAAAAAGGCTCGCTGCTTCTTTCGCAGCGAGCCTTTTTTACATCCACAATCTGTAGCGCGAGGGGTCGCGGAACCGCCCATCTTCTTGGACCGCATAGTGCAACCCCGGCCTCCGAGCTCCGCGTCCCTCATCTAACAGCGCAATAGACTGCCCCTTGAGCACGTAGTCCCCCATATCGACGAACAGGTGTGCATTGTATCCATATTGGGTCAACAGACCATTGCCGTGATCGAGAGTCACCACGTAGCCGAGGTCCGCGTCGTAGCCCACTTGCAGCACCTGACCCGCGGCACTAGCCCGCACCAAGCTGCCGGCAACCGCGGCAATAACAACCGAAGGATGCTCCTCGCTAAAGGGCCTGATCACAGGCCCGCGCAACGGCCACAAGGTGGGAACGGTATGTACGTGGCCCCAACGCAGCCGCTGCATGAAGGAGATATAAGGAGTCTCCACACGGGGCTGCGCTGCCGTCTCGCCTAATGTCTCGGGTGTGCCCAAGACCGCGCGCAACTGGTCATTGCCGCGCGTGAGCCGGATTAGCATTTCTTCGAGCTGCTCTATCTGGCCTACTTGCTCCAAGAGCAGGGCCTTATCCTGCTCAAGCTGTGCTGCCTTCTGCGTTAGCGCGTACTCGTTGAGATAGGCACTAATCCCCAAGCACGTGATTACGAGCATGGCAACGCAGCACAACCCCAACAACCACACGAGGGTACTGGAGGTCTTAACCTCAAAGGTCTTGCGCCCCTTTTCTGGAACGATGATAAAAGTAATATTGCTGCGCTTAAACATCTTGTACCGGTCTGTTTTCGCTTATTAGATGCATCAGTTCTTAATCCAATATATCTTATATCCGACGCTTGAGCCGTACTTTTCTCTTAAAAAACAACCTATCGCCCGTGTCGCCATTCCGCCTCTTGCTTTTAGCACTGTGCATGCTGGTGCCATACAGCGGTTCCATTCGCGCCGAGCGCCTAGTTATGACTGCGGCGGATATCGAGGAAAGTTGGGCCTATCCTCCCGGCGGCCTGCGCCTAGACGAAGCCGGCTCATTGCGGCCGGTGCGGGTCGGCAAAGATATTGACCCGCTCTCTGGGGCTGTGGTTCGCGGAGCCGGAGCGGCGCGATCTACAGCTACCCGCGCCTTTGACGGCGACCTCACCACTAGCTGGATCCCACCGCCGGGCACGGCCCCAGAGGACTGGTGGCTCGAAATCGACTTGGGGCAGGTATTCCCCGTCCAACAGATTCGCCTGCGCTTTGCCGATAGCGCACCGCCTTTGCCTTTTTTCAACCTCTCGCTCTCCAAGGGCGAGCGCTTTATCAACAGCGCCAACGTCGTCGTCGAAGGCACCTTACTCTACAGCCACAGCGAGCGCTTTGCTTTCAACGAAGGGCGCGACGTGACGATTAATTTCGACGACGAACTCGTCCAAGTTCTCCGCATCGAAGCTACCCGCGAAATGACCGGCGCACCCGCACTCGCCGAAATCCAAATCAAGGCATTTGGCGACAATATCGCCTTCGATCTGATTGCCAAAGGCGGCACCGTCGATGTCGAGGCTGCCATCGTCGCCGTCGCCGGTGTTCCTTCAGTCATGTTCGACGGCGATCTCTCGACCATGTGGCGCGTCAATCCCCTCGCCAAAGGCTCCAGCGGCGGCAGTGCGACCTTCGGCGACTATCGCATCGATCTAGGGGCCACCTACTGGATTGATTCGATTTGGCTCTTGGGCGAGCCGCTGGGCATTCCGCCGCGGCTGCGGCAGGCCTACGCCAACTTCCTCTCCTATAAGCTACAGTACTCCGACGGTTCGCTGGCACCCGACGGTTCGCTGGCCTGGCAGGCGTTGGCCTCCATCCCTCCCGACCCCCGCAACTTCTTCGACGTGCGCAATTTTCGCCACGATGTTCCCCTCATCGCCGCCCGCTACCTGCGTTTGATCTACCCCACTAGCCAAGGCGGCAACATCATCGGCGGCGGCCTGTCGGGCAGCGATTTTGACAGCACCGGCCGCTTAGACGGGCTAGGGCTAGTCAGCGAGTTGCAAGTGTACGGCGAAGGCTATCCGGCCCGCGTCATCCTGCGCTCGCCTGTTGTCAACCTCGGCGCCAATTGGAATATCACGACGATTGAGTGGGAAGTTGACGCACCGCTCGGGGCCCTATTCTCCTTGCGCAGCCGCACCGGAGATCACGTCGTCGAGGAAATGCGCTATTTCGACAAAAACGGCAAAGAGGTTACTAAACGTCGCTACGAAAAGCTGATCGCCTCGTTTCGCGGCCCCATCGAAACCACGCTCCAACCGGGCGATGGCTGGAGCCTGTGGAGCGAGGAATACCTCCATCCGGGCGCCCGCTTCCGCTCGCCTGCGCCTCGGCGCTACGTCCAGCTCGAAGCCGAAATGCACGCCGACAATCCGCGAGCCGGCATTGCCCTTGACGCACTGACCTTGATCTACTCCCGTCCGTTGGCGCGCACTGCCGTTGGTGAAGTCCACCCAGCGCACGTTGAGCCGGGTGAGCAAACCGACTTCACGTACTTCCTCCGCCCAGAATTCGCCCGCGACAGCCAAGGCTTTGAAGCCATCGCCCTCGAAGCCTCGGTGCCTCTCGCGTTTCGCGGCCTGCAAATCGACGGCGCGTCAGTCAACGCCGAGGTGGAAATGACGAATGCGGGCCTGCGTTTGCACTTGCCCGAGCGCATCGCGGCCGCCGAGCGCGTCGAGCTAGGTTTTGCCGCCACTGTATTCCAAAACAATACCCGCTTCCGCGCCTTTCTAGAGCGCGAAAGCGGGCTTGATACGCTGCGGCAGCAGGTTGATCCAGGCGATGCCATTCCCGATTTGGCGGGAGCGGGCGATGCGGTCTCGCTACCCGTGGACGGCAGTTTACTCACGCGCCTCGACATGGGCGCGGGGATTTTTACTCCCAACGGCGACGGCGTCAACGACGCGCTCGCCATCTCTTTCGACGTGCTCAAGGTCCTAGACGCTCGCCCCATCAAAGCCCGCATCTACGACCTGCGCGGCCGACTAGTCCGCACACTGCGCGACGCCAGCGGCGTGGCCGACCACTACGAGCTAACTTGGGACGGCCGCGGCGACTCCGGCGCACTAGCCCCGCCCGGTCTCTACCTCTTTCGCCTGCAGATCGCGGGCGACTCCGCCACCCGTACCTTGGTCCGCAGCATCGGCCTGAGCTATTAAATCTCTAGCTCGCGCATCAGCGCCCCGTGCGCACCACCGTATAGCTCGGGCCGCATATGGACCTTGCGTACGTAGTCGAGCCCACCAGACAAGTGCTCAAATTGCTCCTCTAAGGCACCAAAGAGCCGCGCTTGCGACTCAAAGCCGAGTTGGGCCAGTTCGGCTGCGGCCCCATAAGCCCTCCTGCCCTGCTCCAAGTAGTAGCCATCAAGCCCCTGCCGCTCGACCCACGTGCGGAAAAGCCCGCTGGTAAAAAGCGCGTAGTCTCCTATGTGCCGACGGATATCCATCTCACGGTCGAAGGACCAACGCCGCTCTGACTGCCGCTGCCGCCCAAGTTCCACCAGCATCTCGGCGATGGTTTCAAGCGGTTGGCCGCCTAAGTCGCGGATGCGGTAGAGCCGATCGGTGCGCACAAAGCTCACCAGCAGATCGATGACGTATTCGACCACTTCGCGGTCGGCAATGCCCAACGAAGTGAACCCAGGAAAGACTAACCGTTGGAAAAAGGACCGCAGTCCAGATGCGGAGATCGGCTTTGTCATGCGACTCGGCATGTCGAATAAAAATCACCTAGGTCAGAAAGTTGTGTTGGTCATAAGGTAAGCAAAGGTCATATCCCCGTCCCACGCCTCGATCGAATCCTTGAACCGAGTAACGCGGGACATGCTGTCGGCGGCTATCACTTGCGACAATCCGGCAACAACGGTAAAGCCGGGACGATATTTGTACGTAAATGTCAAGTCGACTTCCTCGCCCAAATGGCTCGACTCCAAGTCGCCCTTTTGCGCGGTGCGGAAGAAGTGCCCGTGGACTCCGAGGGACACCTGATCGCTCAACGGCAACGCCGCCTTGAGG
Source organism: Candidatus Latescibacterota bacterium (assembly GCA_965116045.1). Classification (GTDB taxonomy): domain Bacteria; phylum Latescibacterota; class UBA2968; order UBA8231; family UBA8231. The sequence continues at coordinate 2,874,730 of OZ220478.1, forward strand.
GCCAAGTCCTGTAACCCCAGCCCCCCAGTGTGGACCGGGATGTTGAGAAACAAATCGGCGTATCCATAGTACTTGTGATTGGTCGCAAAGAGCGTGTCAAAGACCTTGATCTTGTCATCGGTCAGATCGTCGTCGCCAGACAGGTAGTCGTACCACAGGGTGAGGTCTAGCCCGCCGACAGACCCGCCAATGCGCCCGCCGAACATGAAAGCCGCTACGTCTTGGGCACTGCGCTGGCCGGTCTGAAACGAACCTTCGAAACGATACGAGTACGCCATCTTTTTGCCCGCCAACCGCGCCCCCATAGTGACCTGATCGGTGTCCTTGGCTCCGTCCCTGTTGTAGAGCGCGTAGATATCCAAGCTGCCGGACGGCAGTTGGTCCAAGGTCGCGTACGCGCCCGTCAAATAGGCATCGTCTGCAAACTGCGCCGAAGTCGAGTCCGATTCAGTCACCTGAATCGCCGTCAGATTCACTTGGCCCCACGAGGGTGCCAACAGAAGTTGCAAGCCATCGAAAACCCGGCCTTGCTGAGTCCACTCGACCGCGCCGATCAACCGCTGACCGCCAAGGGCGACGATCTGACGACCAATTTTGAGCGAGTGGTTGCCACCGCCGAGTTTTTTCAAGTGAACGTAGCCCTGATGCAGGTCAAACTTATCGGCACTGTAGTCCGTCAGGGTATTCTTTTCCTCACCCCACAAACGCACATCTTGGAGTTGGATCATCAGATCGACATCGCTGTCGAGCGAGGCCACCATCTGAGTCCGCACCCGCATGGAGGTAAAGGAATCGTAGTTGTTTGCAAACGGAGCGCGGAACTCGTAGCGCGGCCGAATCTGGCCACCCCATACGATCTCTTTTTTAGCGTAGCTGGCGCTGGATGCAACTATGCTAAAAAGAAAGGCGAAATAAATTATAACACGCATGGCGTTTCTCCGACGTAAAGAGGATGTAGATACAAATAACTTAAACAGGCATCTCGATCAAGCTATTTGCTTTTTAGGGCGATTGAGTCTGCGTCTAGGAGCTGGAGCGCCCGATCGTTTAGCACAGCAGCCGCTCGCTAAACAGTGTCCGCGCCAAAGCGCGCAAGTCCCGCTCACCGGCCCAATGGGTCTGCCCCACCGACACCAATACCACCTCGACCTCCCCGAGCGCCACCCGATAAACGATGCGGAACCAGCCGCCTAGAGGCCGCAGGCAGCGGTAGCCCTTTAACTCGCCGACCAAGGGCCAGCCCTGGTCCTCGGGATCAATTGCCAGTCCGGTGATGTGTTGTGCCACTTGCTCGGCAATGCGCCGGTTGAGCACACCTTGCAGCGACTCTACGGCGTGTTGAGCCAAGACGACGCGCAACGTCATTTCCCCTCCCATACGACGCGCTCGCCCGCCTCAAACTGGCGAATACCTTCGCGCAGTGCGGCGTACTGAGCCTCATTACCGAGCACCTCCAAGGTTTCGACAATGCCCTGGTAAAGCGACCACGGCATCAACGCGAGCACTGGCTGGCCGCGGCGCGTCACAGCGAGGGCACTCGCTTCGGGTTCGGAGGCAAAGCGATCGGGCAACTGATTCAGGACTTTGCGGGCTTCGGCGATGGGCATGGATTGAAGCATATTTCCCCTTTTGTACCGTGTATGGTACTAGATTAAGTACTTTTTAGTGATGGTCTGGAAAATCCATAATGGTAGCATATTGCTGCGAATCCGCGAAAATGTGGAATTTATCAATAGATAATTTATTAATAAATAGCTATTTATGAGAATTCCATAAAAGGCCCATATTTATATGTACATCTAAAAGTGCAAAAAAGAGTACTTCAATGCAACGCTAATTTTCAATCCAGTGCGCCGAGATGCCGGCCGTGATTTGCTGCGGCGCAGGTTGCTTTTTTGGCCGTAATAACAGCGCATTTGCTCCCCCGTTGGCATTCCCCTTTCCCGCACTTATATTTCCGCGCATGTCCGACGACGAATTCATCCGGCCTTTTTCCGCGCTCACTCCCGCCCAGCGCTACCACCTCGAAGTCGCCCGCCGGATCAACCTTGCTCTTTGGCTAGGCCCTGATCCACGCCACCGGCCAGATTCGCTCCGACCACGAGGGCGGCAGCGGCGGCTACACTCCGCCGATGTTCCAAGCCTAAAACGGTCAAGAACCGAGCGCCAAATTCATCGCCCAAACGCCCGACCCCCTCAAGCCACTCACTGCCGTCAGAGACAAGTGGTGCTGGCAGCAGCGCACCGCCGCCTCGTGAGTTGGCCGTGATCCAGCTCGCGCCCCCATACTTATTGTTCCTCGGCGACGCCGCCGACCAGCTAGCCGCTAAAACGGCCATTGGCGTCGCCTACTGGCGGCCCGACCAGTGCATCGGCCAACTCCGACTGCCCGACTGCCACGCCGACCTCGGGTTACCCGACCAAACCCTCGCCGACGCCCGCGCCGCTGGGGCCCGCACCCTCATCATCGGCGGCGTCAATCGCGGCGGCACCATCTCCGACCTCTGGCGCGAGACCCTCTTGCAGGCCATCGACCACGGCTACGACCTCGCCAGCGGTCTGCATACGCGCCTTGGCACTATCCCCGGCTTGGCCGCTCGCGCCCACGCAAAGGGCACTCGCCTCGTGGATGCTCGGGCTGCCGACCGCACTTTTCCCATTGCAACCGGCGGCAAACGCCCGGGCAAACGCCTGCTCACGGTTGGTACTGACTGCTCGGTCGGCAAGATGTTCACTGCACTGGCCATTGAGCGCGAGATGCAGGCGCGGGGCATGGCCTGCACCTTTCGCGCCACCGGCCAAACCGGCATCTTCATCGCCGGAACGGGTATTGCCGTTGACGCCGTGGTTTCCGACTTCCTCGCTGGAGCCGTCGAGGTCCTAACACCGGCCAACCACCCTGAGCACTGGGACCTAGTCGAAGGCCAAGGTTCGCTATTCCACGCCTCCTATGCCGGCGTGTCGCTGGGCCTCATGCACGGCGCCCAGCCCGACGCGCTCGTCCTCTGCCACGATCCCAACCGACCCCACATGCGCGGCCTGCCCGAATATCCGCTGCCCAATCTGATCGACTGCATCCGCTTCAACGAGCAGTGCGCCCGGCTCACCAATCCAGCCTGCCGCACCGTCGGCATTGCAGTCAACACCTCGCACTTGCCAGAGGACCGCGCCGCCGAGTTGCTCAAAACCATAGAAAGCCAAGCCGGGCTGCCCGCAGTCGATCCGCTGCGCCAAGGGGCCGCTCGTTTGGTCGATGCCCTGTGACCGGCTTCTCCATTCGCGGTGAGAGCTTCCCGCTCGCCCAGACCTTTACCATCGCGCGCGGGGCCAAAACCACCGCCGATGTCGTCGTCGTCGAGGTGAGCCGCGATGGCTGCGTTGGCCGCGGCGAGTGCGTCCCTTACCCCCGCTACAACGAAAGCGTGGCTGGAACCATAGACGCGCTAGCATCACTGCGTCCACAGGTAAAAGCTGGCCTCGACCCAGCGGCATTGCAACGCGCCCTGCCGCCCGGCGCGGCCCGCAACGCCTTGGACTGTGCGCTCTGGGACTTGGAAGCGAAACTCAGCGGTCGCCCAGTTTACGAGCTAGCCAAACTAGCGGCACCCCACCCCGTAGCGACGGCCTACACTCTCTCGCTTGACGACCCAGAAACCATGGGCCGAGCCGCGGCCCAGCACACCGACCGACCGCTACTCAAGATCAAACTCGCCGGTCGCGACGATCTTGATCGCGTCGCCGCGATCCGCGCTAACGCCCCAGACTCGACTCTGATCGTCGATGCCAACGAAGGCTGGTCCGCCGACCAAGTCGAGCCGCTCTCAGCCGCACTAGCCCGCTTGGGCGTCGCGCTCATCGAACAGCCGCTGCCCGCCGACCAAGATGCCCTGCTCGCCGAGTTCGAACACCCGGTCCCCTTCTGCGCCGACGAATCCTGCCACACGGCCACCGATCTCGCAGAACTGGCCTCCCGCTACGAATGCGTCAATCTCAAACTCGACAAGACCGGCGGCTTCAGTGAGGGCTTGCGCTTGGCAGCCGAGGCGCACGCACGTGGATTGGATTTGATGGTCGGCTGCATGATTGCCACTTCGCTGGCTATGGCACCGGCTGTCCTGCTGGCGCAGCAAGCCCGCTTCGTCGATCTCGACGGTCCCTTGCTGCTACAAAAGGATCGGGAGCACGGGCTGCACTACGAAGGGAGCCTGCTCCATCCGCCCCAACCCCAACTCTGGGGATAGGCGAATCGCGCGTTGGCAAACCCTGCTGGACGCAGGGAGCGATTGAGCGTATTCTTCCCCAACAAACCAATGAACAACGCACTTCTATTGTTTGCCCAAGGGCTGGACGAGGCCGCGCTGCAACGCGCCGTACCGCCATCCATCCGGCCACAGCAGATCGAGCCGTTAGCATGGAATGGCGACGAGCTCTCGTTTGACTTGCCATCCGCAGCACTAGCAGACGCGCTAGAAATCCTGCCGTGCCTATCGGTCGTCCACGATGGCGCGTGGGGCTATCAGTTCGCTTTGGAATGCAAAACCAAAGCGGGCCATCGCAGCCGAGCCGTCCTCGACCCGGTCGGCTCGTTTGTCGGGGCCACAGCAGGCGCGACAAACGAAGCGGTGGCAGCAGAAATCGACCTCCTGCGCGTCCACAGCCCCTTGCAAGCGGCCACCCTACATCTGCGCGTCCAAGGCGTCGCTCCTACCGTCCCGGCCTTGCTCTCGGTCTCGGTGCGCCGCGAAGGCGCAGTGCCCGCTCCGACATTCACTAGCCGCGATGCGGCTCTCGCCGTACCGCCGCAAAGCCAGATGGTTCTGCGGCCCGAATTGGCTTCCCGCGTCTGCTCGCCGACCAGCGTCGCCATGCTCCTCGCTTACTACGACCATAGCGCAGATATCTACGACGTGATTGCAGAAGCGCACCACCAGCCCAGCGGGCTATACGGCGTGTGGCCGGCCAATATCCACGCGGCCGCTCGCCGGGGCCTCTTGGGCTATCTATTGCACTTTCCGTCTTGGGCGGCGGCGCACGCACTGCTCAACGCGGGCTTTCCCATTGTTGCTTCCGTGCGCTACGAAGAGGGTGAGTTGAGCCGGGCGGCCATTGCGCGGACGTCTGGGCACTTGCTGGTCGTGCGGGGCTGCGCCGGGCATACCGTGCTAGTCAACGATCCAGCCGCATCCACCGAAGTCGCCCGGGCGTACGACCTAGCGGAATTCTGCAAGGTCTGGTTGGAGCGCAGTGCCGTCGGCTACGTGCTCTTTCCGCCGTTGTAACTACACTATGGACAAAGCGAACTTCACCGCCATCGTCTTCGGCGAGATCCTCTACGATTGCTTCCCCGACCGCACCTGCTTGGGGGGTGCCCCTCTGAACTTCGCCTATAACCTACGCCAACTCGGCTTTCCCGTGGCCATGGTCAGCGCGGTGGGGTGCGACGCACTAGGGCAGCAGGCGCGGGGCTTTCTGCGGCGCGTCGACATCGCTCAGCAGTGGGTCGCCGACCGGCCCGAGCCTACGGGCACGGTTGATGTATTGCTCGACGCGGGCCAGCCCTCTTACATCATCCGCGCCGGCGTAGCGTGGGACTACATTGAAGCTAAACCAGCGTTGGACCAGCCCCCCGACTTGATCTACTACGGCACAGCCGCGCAGCGCAGCCCGGCCAATCGTCCGGCACTAGAACACTTGTTGGCCACCAAGCCCCGGCATCGACTTTTCGACGTCAACCTGCGCCAGGATAGCTATACGCCGCAGGCCGTGCTCTTTGGCCTCGAAGCGGCGACTGTTGTCAAGCTCAATGATGAGGAATGGGAGGCCGTGCGGGACATTGCCGAGGTTGCTGCACCAGCCGACTTGCTCGCCCGCTACGCGTTGGATCGCCTGGCGATTACCTCTGGCAGTGACGGCGCTCAGATCCACATTCCGGGGGCTTCTTTCGCCGCGTGGTCCGCGACCGCGTCCGTCGTCGATTCGGTCGGGGCTGGCGACGCCTTTAGCGCGGTTCTGGCCGCCAGCACCTTGCTGGGCACGGACCCGCAACAGGCCCTATGCTTAGCGTGCGCGGCCGGTGCTAGCGCGGTGCAGCACCGAGGTGCCCATTGTCTGCTGCCTGAATCCGTGAAGGTGGCGTTTGCCTAACCATTTATCAGCGAAAGGCTTTTCCTCATGCAGGCTCCTATTCCCCTGTGCGATCCTCACTTCCACCTCTGGGACTTAGCCGAGCGGCCCAACCCCAACCTCGGCGATGTCATGCCAGCGTACCGGGCCGCCGACTACGCCCAAGACATGAGCGAGCTGCCCCCTGAATTGCGCCGGGTCAGCGGCATCCACGTCGAAACCGTTGTCGGCCAAGTACCTAACGGCGTCCACGTCGATACGGTAGAGGAAACTCGCTGGGTCCGCGACCAACTCGAACCGAGCGCGACCGAACAGCCCTTTGGCATTGTCGCGTATGTGCATCTGGAACGCGACATCGCCGCCGCCGAGCGCACCATTGAACAACACTTAGCGGCCGCTAAGGGCCATCTGCGCGGCGTGCGCATGATCCTCAACCACCATCCCGACAATCCCAACCTGACTTGGCCGCAAGTACAAGACGGCGTGTTGCAAAGCAGCCGCTTTCGCGAGGGCTTGGCACTTTTAGAACGCCACAACCTCGCCTTCGATCTTTCCTGCAATCCCCACCAAGTAGCCGATGCAGTCGCCGTGTTCCGCGACTTTCCCAACCTCCGCGTCGTCGCCAACCATCTCGGCTTCCTCCACGACGGCGAGGATCAAGCGCACGAAGACCGCTGGCGCACAAGCATGGCTGCGCTGGCCACCTTGCCCAATGTCTATATGAAACTGTCCATGGCGTGGTTTGCGCGAGACGCCTTCCACGAGGATGCGGCCAAAGAGGCCAAAATCGCCGCAGTCGTCCAAGAACTGATCGAACGCTTTGGCTGTAGCCGCTGCATGTTTGCCAGCAACTATCCCGTCGATAAACTGCGGGGCATTAGCATTGGCTATCTCTACGCCAAGTTCCTCGAATGGAGCACTGGCTTTTCAGACAACGAGCGCCGGATGCTTTTCCACGACTCGGCTATCAGTGCCTATGGGCCGCTTTAGGCATCTAGGTTTTTGCGAGTGGATGTTCTCGGCGGGCAAAAGACAAACGGACGCGCTGTTTCCCCAGCCGCCATCTCTGATGTTCCATCGCGGATTTCTTTTGCGATCTCGGTAGGCGGGTTGTAGCGCACCTAGATCGAATCCAACCCCAAGTGACGGCGCAGGATCAGTTGCAGAGTGAACTTGCCCTGTTGAGAACTGGTGCCAAACACGCCGAGCACTGACACATCGACTGGACCGTAGGCCAGCTCTCCTTGAAGGGCTTGTTGCACATCGTCAGACGCGACCGAAGGAAAAATCACTGCCACACCAGCGTTGAAAACGAGGACGAGTTCCAGTCAGTGTAAACCCTTTACCGATCATCTATGTGCCACCATCGTTACGTACTCGTATCCGATCCTCTCGACCAAGATAAAGAAGTTACACACAGCGTGTATGACGAAGCACTCGGTAATTGACCCGCGCTTCTCCATGACATAGCACGTAACTAAGCTGAGCAGTAACGCAGCCGTCATCTGTGCCGGGGGGTCGTGTAGCAGCGCGAAAACGACTGTACATAATAGCGCACTAGGAACCCAAGGGAGCTTTGTTCGCAAGGTTTGATACAAAATGCCGCGGCAGACGACTTCCTCATATAGTGGCCCCACCAACACGCCGAGCATGAAGGTCTGAACCCCACTTAAGAGCGGGATGCTGAATTCTCCATCAACCCAAAAAGGCACCACGTCATCGGGCCAGAGCCACGCACTAGGTATGGCATAGATAGTTGCGATCACAAAACTAATGAGACAGGCTCTGGCGATTCGAGATATCGACAGCGGACCTAAGCCGATAGAAACGAGGGAAATACCACAGCGCCTCTTAAATATTACGCCCGTCACCCAAAGAGAAAATACACACACGGCCATTTCGTCAATGCTAAATGAAACATCATCAAGCTGAAAAGATAGAGGCCAAAAGAGATCAATGATCGCATAGAGCGCGACGGGAGCACAAAAGGCCAACGAACCACCAACCAGTACTATTAGGCCACTGGAAAAACTCAATGCAGTGCTCCTTCTATCGGCGTACATTTTGGGTAACTGAAACACTAAACGGATTGTCAAGAAAAAATTTCACGCACCCTGCCGCAAACCACGTCCCTTCCTCAACTGGCGGCGCGGCGATTGCACCCTACGGCCCGTTTGGCTAAGCCGAGGTGCTATGCAAAGAAACCAAGGCACCTTTTGACTTATCGGCCCGTCGCCATACTTTAGTGTCTTTCACTTTCCGCACCGCCACTTTAGAAATATGAATCAACCTGCACTCGACAATCCACTCGCACAGGGGCTCGACCTAGCCTTCGCCGGCATGAGCATCGTCTTTACCGCCTTAGTCTTGGTCAGCATTTTTATCGCCGTGTTGCCGCGCATTCTCGCCGCGATTCACCCCTATATTCCCCCGGCCCAACTCCACACGCAGAGTCAAAGCAAAGAAACCGACGCAGCCGCCATCGCCGCGGCCATCGGCCTTGCCCTGCACACGCGCCGCCAAAACAACTAGTAGGCCATGGAGATTCTTCTCGAATTCCTCACTACCACGGCCGTAGCCAACATGTCGGGCGGCAATCTGCTGATGATCGTTATCGGCGCGGTCTTTATATCTCTCGCCATCCGCAAAGACTACGAGCCGCTGCTGCTGTTGCCTATTGGCTTCGGCTGCATCGTGGGCAATCTCCCGTCTATCGCCAGCATGGCCATTGGCGTGTACGACCCAGGCAGTGTGCTCTACTACATCTACTTTGGCGTCAGCCAAGGAATCTTCCCGCCGCTGATCTTTCTCGGCATCGGCGCGATGACCGATTTCTCGACCATGCTCTCCAGCCCTCGGCTAGTGCTGCTGGGGGCGGCGGCGCAGACGGGCATTTTCCTGACCTTGATCGGCGCACTCTATTTGGGTTTTACGCCGGCGGAATCCGGGGCCATCGGCATTATCGGCGGAGCCGACGGGCCAACGGCGATCTTTCTTTCGGCCAAGCTAGCCCCGCACCTGCTCGGGGCTATCGCCATTGCCGCGTATTCCTACATGGCCCTCGTGCCGGTTATTCAGCCGCCGGTGATGAAACTTTTGACCACGCGCAAGGAGCGGCTGATTCGCATGAAGCCCCCGCGCGAAGTCTCGCAGCGCGAAAAGATCATTTTTCCCATCGTCGCCTTCCTCATCTGCGCGCTCCTCGCCCCAGGTGCGATCGGGCTGCTCGGGATGCTGTTTTTTGGCAATCTGCTCAAGGAAAGCGGCGTCACCGAGCGCCTGGCCCAGACGGCCCGCACCGCGATGGTCGATATCGTCACCATCCTCCTCGGGTTCTCAGTCGGCTGCTCAACCCAAGCCCAGACCTTTCTCACGCCGCAGTCGGTACTCATCTTCAGCCTCGGTGCCCTGTCCTTTGCCGTCGCCACGGCCAGCGGCGTACTCTTTGCCAAGTTTTTGAACCTCTTCACCAAAGACAAAATCAACCCCCTCGTCGGTGCTGCTGGGGTCTCGGCCGTGCCCGACTCGGCCCGCGTGGTGCAGATGATGGGGCAGCGCGAAGACCCCAATAACTACCTGCTGATGCACGCGATGGCCCCCAATGTCGCCGGGGTCATCGGCTCGGCGGTAGCGGCCGGGGTCTTGTGGTCCGTGTTGGTGGGATAGACAACGAGGATGCGACCGTGAGTAAAAAGAAAATTCGCTTCATGTGTACTGCCTTTCGCGACGGCTTCCAGTCGGTCTATGGTGCGCGCGTTTTCACGTCCGATTTTCTGCCGGCTGTCGCCGCGGCTAAGGAAGCTGGTATCGACTATTTTGAGGCCGGCGGCGGAGCCTGTTTCCAGTCGTTTTACTTCTACTGCGGCGAGGACGCCTTTCGCGCCATGGACGCCTTTCGCGCCACGGTCGGCCCGGACGCCGATTTGCAAACCTTGGCCCGGGGCGTCAACGTGGTTGGCCTCGAATCGCAGCCGAGCGACATCATCAAGCTGCACGCCGAACTTTTCAAAAAGCACGGCATCACCACCATCCGCAATTTCGACGCGCTCAACGACGTCGATAACCTCATCTATTCGGGGCAGTGCATTGTGGATGCTGGGCTCAAGCACCAAGTCTGCGTCACGCTGATGGAACTGCCGCCGGGCTGCGCCGGTGCCCACGACGCGGCCTTCTACACTAAGACCTTGCGCCAGATACTAGACGCCGGCATCCCGTACGACGCGGTCTGTTTCAAGGATGCCTCGGGCACGGCCGTGCCCGCCAAAGTCTATGAGACCATCTCCGAGGCGCGGCTCATGCTGCCCGAAGACACCTTCATCCACTTCCACACGCACGAAACAGCCGGCATTGGCATCAGTGCCAACATGGCCGCCCTCGACGCCGGTGCCGACGCCATTGACCTGTCTATGGCACCCTGTTCCGGCGGTACCTGCCAGCCCGACATCATCGTCATGTGGCACGCGCTGCGCGGCTTCGATTACGATCTCGACATCGACATCGATAAAATCCGCGACGCCGAGGAAGTCTTCAAGGAGTGTATGGCCTCCTACTTTCTGCCGCCCGAAGCAGTGGCCGTGGAGCCGATGATCCCTTGGAGCCCCATGCCCGGCGGCGCACTGACGGCCAACACCCAGATGCTGCGCGACAACGGCATCATGGACAAATACCCCGATATGATCAAGGCCATGCGCGAGGTCGTCGAAAAGGGCGGGTTCGGTACTTCGGTGACGCCGGTCTCGCAATTTTACTTTCAGCAGGCGTTCAACAACGTCATGTTCGGCCCTTGGGAGCGGATCGCCGCGCCGTACGGCCAGATGGTCTTGGGCTACTTCGGCAAGACGCCCGTCGCACCCGATCCCGCGGTCGTCGAGATCGCCGCCCAACAGCTCGGACTAGAGCCAACGACCCAAAAGCCACTCGAACGCAACGACGCTGATCCGAACAAAGGCGTCGAATCAGCCCGCAAACAACTGCGGGAAGCCGGCCTTGAAGAGACGGACGAAAACATTTTCATCGTCGCCGCCTGCCAAGACAAGGGCCTCGCTTTCCTCAAGGGCGAAGGCGAGATCGGCGTACGCAAGGTAGAAAAAGAGCAAAAAGAAGCGGCCTCGGCTGACGGTCCAGCGCACTATGCGATCACCGTCGATGGCCGCCGCTACGCCGTAGCCATTGACGGCGACACAGCCACGGTTGATGGCCGCCGCTTCCAAGTCAGCTTGGATCAATCAACCGATGTGGCGGTTCCCTCCTCGCCGGCACCCCAAGCTGACGGGGGCACACCCATGCAAGCCCAGATGCCCGGGAAGGTAATCCGCCACCTCGTCCAAATCGGCGATCGCGTAGAAGCGGGCGACGGAATCCTCGTGCTCGAAGCCATGAAGATGGAAATGCCAGTAACGGCTCCGGTCAGCGGCGTGGTCGCCGATATTTTGGTCCATGCCGGGGAGCAGGTGGCCGACGGACAGATGCTGGCACGCATTAGCTAAGCCACATCGCCGGTCCACAACTCGCGTCGCGTCCCGTCGTCTTCGCGCAGCAGCAGTTGTCCGGCTGAGCCAAAGCCCAACACCACGCCCGTGTGTCTGCCGACTGCGACATACTGGCCCAAGTTGGCGCAGTGAGATTCCCACGCCGCCCTCAGCGCAGCAAAGCCGCCTTTTTGCCAGCGTTCGATCCACACCTGCAAATGCACCAGCAACTCGTCTAAAACCCGCTCGACATCGCGCTCGGTGCCCGTCTCAATCCGCAGCGAGGTAGCGGGCTGGCCGATGGAAGCCGCCTCGTCGGCATCCATGTTGACGTTGAGGCCCATTCCAAGGACGACCCCATTGCAGCGCTCGGCCAAAATGCCGCAGATCTTGCGACCGCCCACCAGCACATCGTTGGGCCACTTGGTCTGCGCCGCCAAACCGTTTTCCTCCAAATAGGTCACCGCGCCCAAGGCTGCGGCCTGCGGCAGCGACAGGAACTGCAACGGCGAAGCAGCGGTCTGCAACAGCGCTGAAAAAGTCAGATTGCGACCGGGCCGAGCGAACCACCGCCGCTCGTAGCGGCCCCGGCCGGCGGTTTGCGAACGAGCGGCAAGCACGAAGCCGTCGGGCAGGTCCCGGCCCTCGCGCAGCCACTCAACCAAGGTCGTATTGGTCGAAGGCAATTGGTCGTGCCATTGGGGTTTTTGGAATAGCATCGTTCTAAATAAACAAAAATGTATATCTGTGCGCCGAGAAAAGTCGCGTTTGATGATGCGGTGTACTGTTGGTATTTTATTTAGTACAAACTTTTCTTCGGAGATTCTCATATGTCTATTTCTAGACGCCAGTTTCTCAAAAGCGCAACGGCCGTTTCCATCGGCTTTGCTGGGCTTCATCGCCACCTTGCTTGGGGTGCTCCCGCGTCCAAAAACCGCTTTGGGCCGCTCGCACCCGACCCCGCAGGCATCCTCGATCTGCCCGAGGGATTTAGCTATCGAATTCTTTCGCGCACAGGCGAAGCCATGGACGACGGCCTGCGGGTGCCGGGCGCAGCCGACGGAATGGCCGCCTTCCCCGGGCCAGAGGGCCGCATCGTTTTGGTCCGCAACCACGAGCTGAGCCCCGGGGCGAGGGAGGCCGGGGCCTTTGGCGACGCCAACGAGCACCTAGGCAAACTGCCCAAAGAGGACTTGTACGACTGGGGCCAAGGCAAGATGCCGGGCTTGGGCGGCACCACAACCCTCGTATACAACGCGCAAACCGGCGCAGTAGAGCGGGAGTTTCTCAGCTTGGCCGGTACTGCGGTCAACTGCGCCGGGGGGCCGACTCCGTGGCATAGCTGGGTCAGTTGCGAAGAGACGACTCAGCGGATTGACGCGCCGATCGAAAAAGACCACGGCTACAACTTTGAGGTCCCTGCGACCACAGCAATCCGCCGCGCCGCGCCCGTGCCGCTCAAAGCCATGGGTCGCTTCAGGCACGAAGCCATCGCCGTTGATCCCCGCTCGGGTATCGTCTATCAGACCGAAGATAAAGACGACGGCTTGATCTACCGCTACATCCCCGACGAACCAGGCAAACTAATAGCTGGGCGGCTGCAAGCCTTGGCCGTAATCGACCATCCCAGCTTGGATACCCGCAACTGGGAAAAAGCACTGGTGCGCCCCGGCGAGCCGCTCGCCGTGCGCTGGGTCGATATAGAAAACGTCGAATCGCCGGGCGATGACTTGCGCTTTCAGGGCTTTGACGGCAAGGGCTGCGCTCGCTTTGCCCGCAGCGAGGGCATGTGGTATGGCCGCGAAGCGATTTACTTTGCTTGCACCAGCGGCGGACGCAACAAGAAAGGCCAGATCTTCCGCTACCAGCCTAGCCCGCACGAGAGCACGGCACCGGGGACGCTCGAACTTTTCGTCGAGCCAAACGACGGCGACCTAGTCGACAATGCCGACAACCTCACGGTCTCTCCTTTTGGCGACTTGATCGTTTGCGAGGACGGCAGCGGCGACAACAACTTGGTCGGCATAACGCCCGCCGGCCAGATTTACCGCTTCGGGCACAACCGCATGAATAATTCCGAATTTGCCGGCGCGACCTTCTCGCCCGACGGCCAAGTGCTCTTCGTCAACATCCAGCATCCCGGCACCACACTGGCCATCTACGGCCCTTGGAATCAGCGGCGATCTGACGGTTAGCCTGTCGGGACTGTCCACTAGCTGGAGTCCATTAAGTGATACAGCACTGTGTAGTATTCTGCACAGTGCTTTTTGCGGCACGTGGTTGTTTTCTCTGAAGATTGGGCTGGTACGCCAATTGCAAGGGTCGTGGGGCGACTTATATTTTTGCTCCACCAGATGCTATCACGCCGATCCAATCCTCTCGAATCGAATGACCGAGCATAAAAACGCCCTCTTTCTCAGCGACGCCGATTCCCTCAAGCCGCCCCCAGCCATTCTCGACGCGGCACTGGGTCGGCTCGGGTTTGAGCGTTTTCTGCCCGGCCAACGCGAAGCCATCGAAACCCTGCTCGCCAACGGTCGCCTGCTTTTGGTCGCCCCCACCGGCGGCGGCAAGAGCTTGACCTACCAACTGCCCGCCGCCCTCCTGCCGGGCACGGCACTCGTAGTCTCGCCGCTCATTGCTCTGATGCACGATCAAGTCCAAGCACTAAAGCGGCGCGGCCTCGCCGCCACATACCTATCCTCCACGCTCGACAGCGACGAATTGCGCCGCCGCATGTACGGGGTGGCCCAAGGCCAGTACAAGCTGGTTTATGCCGCGCCCGAGCGGCTGACCTTCTCTGGTTTTCGCGCCCTCTTGAGTCAGATCAAATGCTCGCTTATTGCCGTGGACGAGGCCCATTGCATCAGCGAGTGGGGCCACGACTTTCGGCCCGAGTACTTGCAGATTGGCGAGCTGGTCCGCGAGCTGCCCGACTGCCGGGTCCTCGCCTGCACTGCCACGGCCACGCCGGTGGTGCGCGACGAAATCCTAGAACGCCTCGGGCTGCCGAGCGACACGCCCCAGCTCGTGCGCGGCTTTGCGCGGCCCAACCTCTCGCTGCGAGTCGCCGAAATCAACAGCGCGTCCGAGCGTCGTCAGCGGATTGATGCGTTGCTGACCGAAGCACTTGGTGCGCCCGACCAAAGGCTAGGGACCGCCATCGTCTATGCTCCTACCCGCAAAAGCACCGAGGAAGAAGCGGCCCGCATCCGAAAAGCCGGATGGCCGGTGGCCGCTTATCACGCGGGCATGTCGGGACCAGACCGCGACGCCGTTCAGTGCGCCTTTATGCAAGACCAAATCCAAATCGTGGTGGCTACCAATGCCTTTGGCATGGGCATTGACCGCGCCGATGTACGCGCCATTGTCCATCTGGCCCCGCCCAACTCGATTGAAGCGTACTATCAAGAAGTCGGACGCGCCGGGCGCAATGGCCAAGACGCCTACTGCCTACTGCTGATCTCCCCCGGCGACATGGCGCTGCGACGCCACCTAATCGAAAGCGATGCCAACGGCCGCGCCCCCGACCAAGCAGTGGTCCAACACAAGTGGAATCTCTTTTTGGAACTGATGCGCTGGAGCGAAGGCGGCTCCTGTCGCCACGACGCGATCCTGCGCTACTTCGGCGACGAGGAAGAGACGCTAGCCGGCTGCGGCCGCTGCGACGTCTGCCGCAGTCTCTCCCATGCCGAGACGGGCGACGCCACCGAGGTCGCCACCACCGTGCGCAAAGCCCTTTGCGCGGTCGCTCGCCTGCACGGACGCTACGGCATTCTAATGGCGGCCAAGCTCCTGCGCGGCACCAAGGACGCCCGTCTCGCCCGCGATGGCCTAGATCGCACTCCGACGTTTGGCATTCTCAGGGAACATTCTGAGCGGTGGCTGTTGCAGCTTTTGCGCCGACTGGTCACGGCCGGTTGGGTCGATTTCTTCGGCGGCGAGCGGCCGGTCGTCGTCCTCACCGAAGAGGGACGCCAAGTCATTCACGCCGAGCGGCCCGTGCGCCTGCTGCTGCCGCCGATCTCGGTTCCGATAGCCCGACCCGCGCGCATCCGTCCTCGCATTGCCGATCCTAGCGGGAATTTCGACGAAAACGCCCAAGCCCTCTTCGATGCACTGCGCCATCACCGCATGACGCTGGCCCGCGACGAAAAAGTTCCGCCCTACGTTATCGCCAGCGACCGCACACTCCGCGATATCGTCCTGCTGCGGCCCGCCAACCTCGAAGAACTCAAGCTGGCGCACGGCATTGGCCCGGCTAAAGCCGAAAAATACGGCAACGGCCTGCTCGCCATCGTCCAACGGGCCGCCTAACTCGCTCGTCTGGAGAACATTTCATGGCTACAATTCGCTGGGGTATCATCGGCTGCGGCGACGTTACAGAAGTAAAGAGCGGCCCCGCGCTGTACAAGACGCGCGATTCCGAGTTGGTGGCGGTCATGCGCCGCAGCGCGGACAAAGCCCGCGATTATGCCGTGCGCCACGGCGTACCCAGGTGGTACGACCAAGCCGACGCACTCATTGGCGACCCGGACGTCAATGCGGTCTATATCGCGACGCCCCCCAACACTCACGCTCACTACACGATCCAAGTCGCCCGAGCCGGCAAACCTGTTTACGTCGAAAAGCCAATGGCGCGCAACCACGGCGAGTGTTTGGCAATGATTGACGCCTGCCGTCGGGCCGGGGTGCCGCTTTTTGTCGCCTACTACCGCCGCGCCCTACCCGCTTTTCTCAAGGTCCAGTCGCTGGTCGCGGAAGGGGCCGTCGGCGCGGTGCGCTTCGCCTCCATTGCACTCTGCCAACCCGCATCAGAGGATCCCGACGACCCGCCTTGGCGCGTCATCCCAGAAATCTCGGGCGGCGGCTATTTCTTCGATCTAGCCGCGCACCAACTCGACTTCCTCGACTTTCTGCTCGGCCCCATTGCCCAAGCCTCGGGCCACGCCACCAACCAAGCCAAGCGCTACCAAGCCGAAGATGCTGTTACCGCCAGCTTCGCATTCAAATCCGGCGCACTCGGCGCAGGAGTCTGGAACTTCGCCGCCGACCAGCCCTGCGACCGGCTCGAAATCGTCGGCGATAAGGGCCGGATCGCCTTTTCCACGTTCGCCTTCACCCCGGTCGAATTGATCACCAATGCCGGGGCCCAAACCTTTGCCATTGACCCGCCCCAACATGTGCAACAACCCCTGATCCAAACCATCGTCAATGCCCTGTTGGGCCGGGGCGAATGCCCCAGCACCGGCGAAAGCGCCGCCCGCACCAGCCGAGTCATGGACCAAATCGTTCGCGATCATGCCGCCTAAAAATCACATCCTCGAAGCATCAATGACCTTGCCCCTCGGACGCGAGGAGGTCTTTGCCTTTTTCGCCGAGGCGCAAAATCTCGAGCGCATTACTCCGCCCGAGTTGGGTTTCCGCATCATCAATCCTACGCTAATAGACATCGCCGAGGGGACCTTGATCGACTACCGCCTCAGTCTCTTTGGCCTGCCTTTCACTTGGCGTTCGCGGATCTCGCACTGGGACCCGCCCTACGCTTTTGTGGACGAACAACTCAAGGGGCCCTATAGCTTTTGGCACCACACCCATACTTTCGCCGAAAGCAGCGCGGGCACCGCGATCGGCGACCGCGTCCTCTACCGCCTGCCGCTGTGGCCGCTGAGCACAGTCGGTTTGCCTTTAGTCAAACTCCAGCTCAAACGCATTTTTGCCTATCGGCAGCAGGCGATTCGCAAGCTATTGCTCCACTAACGCCGCCGCTTCCGCTGCAAAAATTACATCCCTTCCTCGCCATTTTTGCTGTTCCAATCTAACAATTCTGCCATCAACGCTTGGGCAACGGCCCAAATTTTCTTATCTATTAAATTTCTCCTGCACACATTCCACTTAGTTCGCACCTAAAGGGGGTTCGACATGCTGGTTCGCAGAAAATGGGGCCTCCTCGCCCTGCTAGCTCTTATCTTTTTCGCAGTTCCCAATGCTACCTTCGCCGAAGACAAGCTCGACACCGGCGACACGGCTTGGATTCTGATTTCCACCGGCTTGGTCCTCTTTATGATGATACCTGGCTTGGCCATGTTTTACGCTGGTTTGGTTCGCACTCGCAACGTGCTCTCGGTCTATATGCACTGCTTTGGGATTGTGGGCCTAATCACTGTCTTGTGGACCGTTTTCGGTTATAGCTTGGCCTTTACGGCCAACAACCCCTTCATCGGCAATCTGTCCAAGTCCTTTCTCTGTGGCATCACTGGGGACAGACTTGTGGGCACCATCCCGGAATTACTCTTCTTCGTCTTCCAAATGACGTTTGCCATTATCACCCCCGGGCTTTTTGTCGGTGCCTTTGCCGAGCGCATGAAGTTTTCGGCCGTGCTGTGGTTTAGTGGGCTGTGGTGCGTTTTGGTTTATCTGCCCATCACGCACATGGTCTGGGGAGAGGGCGGCTACTTGGGCGCAATGGGCGTCTTTGACTTTGCCGGCGGCATTGTCGTCCACATTACCGCCGGGGCGGCCGCGCTGGTCGCCGCGATCCTCGTTGGCAAGCGCACTGGCTATCCCGAGCAGCCCATGCCCCCACACAATATGACCATGAACCTCATCGGCACGGCCATGCTTTGGGTGGGGTGGTTCGGCTTCAATGGCGGCAGTGCCTTGGCAGCTAACGGGCAGGCGGCTATGGCGGTCGTGGTCACCCAAATCTCGCCCAGCGTCGCAGCACTGACTTGGATTTTCATCGAATGGATCAAAAACGGCAAACCCAGTGCGCTCGGTTTTGCCACTGGTGCGATCGCCGGTCTGGCGGCCATTACCCCGGCCTCGGGCACGGTGGGGCCGCTCGGCGCTTTTGCCATCGGCCTGTGCTCCGGTCTCGTCGCCTATTGGGCCGCTACTTGGCTCAAGCGCACCTGCGGATACGACGACGCACTCGACGTAGTGGGGGTTCACGGCTTCGGCGGCTTGGTCGGCGTTTTGCTGGTGTCCTTCTTCGCCTCGACCTCCTTAGGCGGCACTGTCGAGGGCCTCAACATGGGCAAGCAGTTCGGCATCCAAGCCTTCGCCGCAGTCGGCACAGCCGTTTACACCCTAATCGTCTCGTTTATCATTCTCAAGGTCATCGACTTAGTCAGCGGCCTGCGCGTCAATGAAGATACCGAGGCCGATGGACTCGACTTGAGCGAGCACGGCGAAGTAGGATACGACCTATAGCGGCTCAATGAAGGCGTTGGTCACTGGCGGCACCGGCTTTATCGGCGGGGCCTTGGTCCGCGCACTCGTCGCGGGCGGTGCTCACGTCCGGGTGCTGGCACGATCCACTAGTCAGACCGAGGCGCTGGAGGGGCTGGGCGTCGAAATCGTCCGCGGCGACATCCTCGTTCGCGCTAGCATTGAAGCCGCGCTCACAGGTTGCGATACCCTCTTCCACGCCGCAGCGCTCTACGATTTGTGGGGGTTAGACGAGGCCGAACTCTTGGCCACTGAAACCGAGGGGACCCGCAATACCATGGCGGCGGCACTGGTGGTCGGCGTCGACAAGGTCGTCTATACCAGTACTGCCGTCTGCATTGGCGAGGCCAAAGGCCAAATCGCCACCGAGACAACGGTTCATCGCGGCTACTTTCTCTCAAATTATGAAAAGGCTAAACACGCAGCCGAGCAGGTGGCGTTCGAGTATGTGGACAAAGGAGTGCCGCTCATCTGCGTCCACCCCGCTGCCGTCTACGGTCCGGGCGACCACAAGCCCTCCGGGCGCTTTATCATCAACCTGCTCAACGGTCGGGTGCCCGCGCTCTTTCCCGGCTGGATGAGCTTGGTGTACATTGACGACGCGGCGCGGGGGCACGTGCTGGCGGCTGAAAGTGGTCGCGTCGGAGAACGCTATATACTCGCGGGCACGGTCAGCCCATTGACCGAACTCGGCCAGCTAGCCTGTCAATTGGCCGGGCGCAGGTCGCCGCCGACCATACCCGCTCCATTCGCCGCCCCTTACGCGCTCGGCGGCGAGGCCCTGTCGCGCCTGACCCGCAGCCCGCCCGTCCTGTCGTGGGACACCTATCGCCTCACCGCGCACGGTTTTCGCGCCGACGGAAGCCGTGCCGCCGCTGAGTTAGGGCTGGCCTACACGGACCCAGAGGAAGGGTTAACGCGGACGATCAATTGGTACTGGGAGCAGGGCTTGCTTAGACTCCGCCCGGCTTGTTTCCGCGATTCGCAATTTGCCGATAGGTGAAAGCTGAACTCACAGTGCAGAACCCGTTTGCAAAAACGCATTTAAGGCGTCCAAGTTCATGCCCTCAATGCCCAGTTCGCGCACACTCCGCCCCGTGGCCCACCCATCAGCCCCCATCACTACAGATCCGATATCCACCAACCCGCGCATCAAAGGCGCGTCCACGCCGTATTGCGCACCCACATCGTGCCAAGTTGAAAGACCGTATGGAATATCCTCGCTGAGCCAACGGCTTTCGAGCGACCCGGGCGCTTTGAGTTGCGTAAGCATTCGGCTGCCATTAATCGTTGCCCACAAATCCCCCCGAGGGCCAAAACCCGCGCGGTAAAACGCTTCATCGGCCGCTGCGAGATCGCAACCCAAAGCTGTTGCGATGGCCCTCCGCTCGGCATCCACAGCCATGATCGTCTTTGCCACCGCTGGGGATACCCCTTCTTCGTAGAAATAGAACTCACCGCGCGAATATTCGATTCGTCCCGCGTTCATCAACACGCCCGCAGGATGCACGACCGGATTCATCGCAGACAAACCACAGGCCATCGCGGTGGGATAGGTCTGAATGCCCGGGAACAGCGGCGACAGGCGAGCGCACACGCGATCTGTTGCGGTCGCAGGCAACACCCCCAAGCCCAAGCCCGTCACCGCACCCCAAATCGTCGCAGTATCCAGCGCTGTTTTCCGACACACATAAGGCGCAGTATCCACCTCCGCAAGCACGATGTCGGCTACTCCTTGGTCGCGCAATAGCGTCGCCCATTCCAAGGTGCCCAAGGTGCCCGGCATCAGCACGACCATGTGTTCGGCTCTGAGATAGGGGGCGCAGGCAATGGCAAATGGTTTGTGGGCATACGCCGGCACGATTAACAAGACCAAATCAGACGCATTCAGCGCCGCTTCAATATCCGTGGTCGTGCAGTGAATTTTTGCAGCCCCTGTCTCCTCGATCCCCACCAAATGAATCACACCTTGGTCGCGCATCGGATCGAGTGTGTGCCCAAATTCTGGCAATTCGCAAAGCGTAATATCAAAACCTTTCAGGGTCAGATTTGCAGCCGTGGCAAATGCCGTATTGCCGCCGCCGAGAATGGTAATGTGTTCGGACATGGAAGTATCCTTTTAAAAAACGCCGATGACACCCAAAGCCTAAATCGCATTGCGGCGCACCCACCAGTGGCGATCGCTCATCGCCTTTCTCAGAGCGGGTTCTGCCTCCATTGCACTCGCGCCCAAGCGTCCCAACACATGGGCGGCGACCGCTCGCACCCACCAGTGCTCATCGGATAACATCCCGGCCAAAGCCCCGGCGGCCGGTGCGCCTATCAACGCCGATGCCAGCGCCGCACAACCACTCGTGGGATTAGTTCCGTGGGCATTATCCGGCGTCTTGGCCTCGGTCTCTGCCATTAAAAATCTCTACGAATTTCCCAACAGTCTGCAAAAGTGTCCAAGCCATCCAAACCGATCAAGCCAAAGGAGCCACGCTTTTCGGAGGTCATCATCGGCGGGCTTTGCTAAGCGCATGGCGGGCGTTAGATTGTGTCGCGCAAGGTAGTGAATCTGTCTTTGCCTTTCAAGGAGCCGACGTTTGAGGGAATTTTTCGCCAAGCAAGGGTCTATAACGGGCGCAACCGGGACACTGCGTGGTACGCAGCCATTGATGCGGAGTGACCGGAGCTGGCGTAAGCCTTCCTGACTTGGCTCGCCCCAGACAACGCTGACGATCAGGGCAAGCAGCGATTGCGTCTCTCAAAGCTCACCCAGCCTATTCTCAAAAACCAAGAAGGTACTCGATGAGTCAGATCATTCCCGAGCAATACATGTGCTACCGCGCCAAAGAGGCACTCGCCATTGACGGGCACCTCACCGAAGCGTCCTGGAAGCGCGCACCACACACCTCTTTGTTCGTCGATATCGAAGGTGATAAAAAGCCCCTGCCCCGCTTTGCCACCCGGGTCGCCATGCTGTGGGACGACGACTATTTCTACTTTGGTGCCGATATGGAAGAACCGCACGTATGGGGCACGCTGACCAAGCGCGACTCGGTCATTTGCAATGACAACGACTTCGAGATTTTCATCGACCCAGACGACGATGGCGAGCACTATATGGAATTTGAGATTAACCCGCTCAACGTGGCTTGGGATCTCTACTTACCCAAGCAATACAACCGAGGCGGCGAGGCCGATTGGGGCTTCGACTTTGAAGGCATCAAGCACGCCGTACAGATCGACGGCACCCTCAATTGCTCGGACGATATGGATCGGGGGTGGTCGGTAGAGGTGGCTATCCCCTGGAGCAGCATGGAAAAATACGCCGGTACCGCCTGCCCTCCCAATCCCGGCGACCGCTGGCGGGTCAACTTCTCTCGCGTCGAATGGGAGTTCGAGCACTACAAGGGCGGTTATTTAAAGAAAGAGGGCGTACCCTGCGACAACTGGGTGTGGTCGCCGATGGGGGTGATCAATATGCACGAACCTCACATGTGGGGATACGTGCAGTTTTCTGCCGTCACCGTGGGCGAAGGCGAGGACGCATTCTCAGCGACGCCAGCACCGCGTCCAGTGCCGGAAGCACCGTAGCTGGGGCAGTGCCTTCGTCAGGTTAGACCACAGTGCAGTGCTGTCTATCGTTACCCTTCGTCCGCCCCCACTCGGCGCATATATCTCGCGTACGCCCCTCGCAACGCTACCCCCAGCACCAGCGCTACCAAACCCCCGAGCAACGCCACTGTCCAACGCCCAACGTAAAAACCCGAAAAACCGATAATGCCCCCTCCCACGGCCACGGCACCAAGCAGGGCAAGACCTAGGCCGTGCGCGATCGGTGCGCCGCCACCAGTCTCAACGCCTGCCTTGTCCGCGATCGGCCCCCACCATCCCATCGGCTGCGCCTCTTTGTAGAAGGCCAAGAGCTTCTCCGCTGGCTCCGGCTTGGTACAAAGTGCCACTGCAATCCAGAGCAAGCACGTCGCGGCAATTGACGAGAGAACTATCACATACGCCGCATCTTGCCCCGCATCAATCAAATGGACGAAAACCACATACTTGTTTAAGAGAAAGACCACCGGCCCGCCAAACGAAGCGGCCAGTCGCGCCTTGCCGTTAAAGCGCCACCACCACCACTGGCCCCAATTGGCCGTCAGTTCGGCCGAAGAAAGCCCAAGCATGAAGACCGCGATATCGATGACGTTCTCGGCCTGTAGCGCGACCGTTAGTGAGAGGCCCATAATCGCCAGCATCACCACCCGACCGACGCTCATGTAGTGGCTCATCGCCGCGCCGCGTTTGATAAAGCGCCGATACACGTCGTTGATAAAGACTTGGGCCCCGAAGTTCATGTTGGAATCTACTGTGGACATGATGGAAGCGAACATCGCCACCAGCGCCAGCCCCAGAAGACCCGAGGGCAGATAGTGGCCCAACAAGAGACCGTAGGCCAGTTCCTTGTCCATGCTGCCGTCGTGCAGGCCCGGCCATTTGACCATCGCTCCCAGAGCCGGCAGGGTCAGCACTGCCAGCATTAGGAAGAGCACGATCTCGGTCCAGACGTACATCCGCGTCGCCTCGCGACTATTGCGACACGAGAGCAGCCGTTGGCCCTCCATCGCTCCGGCCATCGGGGCCACGTCGCCGCCATAGCCGATCGCGGTGCCCATCGTCCACGCGATAATCCCCACCACTCCTAAGAGCTCGTGACTCATCGGCGGATGCCAGCTAACGACCCCTTCCCCGAACTGCGTCACCAGTGCCTGATAGAGTCCTGTCGGCCCGCCGAAATCGTCCCAGACCAAACCCATCAGCACCAGTGAGGATGCGACCATGATCGCGGTCTGGATCAAATCCGACATCACCACGCCCATGTAGCCAGAGAGCACCACATAGACCAAGATGATCGGAATAACCAGCAAAAAGGTCTCAAAGCGCGACCAGCCCAAGAGTGCCTCGGATACTTTGGTCAGCCCCAAAAGCCCGGCCCCAGTCCAAGCTACCACTGCGACAAAGGCACTGCGCATCGAGACCCAAGCGCGCATCGTCGGCGCAGCCGCACCGCCAAAGCGGAGCTCGTAAAATTCCGGCGAGGTAAAAATTTTCAACCGCCGCCAACACGCAGCAAAGAGCAGCCCACCGATCATCAGCGCCAGCCCGAAGCGGCTCAAATACCACCAGCAGATAAAGGTCCCGGTGATAACCGTCATGCCGCAGTACGCTGGTGCCACGTCGGCGTTCATGCAGGTGACCGCATAGCTAGTGCCGCTCATCCATCCCTTCATTTTGCGCCCACCCAAGAAGTAGTTTTCCATGCTCTCTTGGGCGAATCTCCTGTAGTACAGTCCCATCCCCACCAAGAAGAGCATGTAGAGCACCATCAGCGCGTAATCCAGACTCGACATAATCCCTCCTTTGTCCGGGAAGCAGCTAGTCTTTGTTCCGCTCTCTATGCAGAATTAAAAATGCCGCGTCAAGTGTGCAGCCGATGCCGTGCCTGCTCTGCGCGAAAACATCAACGATGAGGCCCGTACCAATGCGGCCGTGGCTTTGGAGCGCATTGTCGATGCTAGCTAGGATCTGCGGTTCGCCTAGCGAGGCGGTATGGCAGGTAAAATCGCAGGAGTTGGGGGTAAGAGTAGGCTACAAGGAGCCTTTGAACAGGATCGCACCCATAGTGGATAGCCAGCTAGCTAGTACGATGCCGATGGTCCAGCGGAAATAGGTCCCCAGCTTGCCGTGGAAATCGCGCACGGTCACGTCGTACTTATTGTTCAAATTGCGCTCTGACGCATCCCACTTCTCGTTCAGACTACGATACGAAGCAGCATGCTCTTCGCGCAGCATCTGAACCGACGCATCCCACTTCTCGTTCAGACTACGATACGACGCTGCGTTCTCATCACGCAGCATCTGAACCGACACATCCCACTTCTCGTTCAAACTACGATACGACGCTGCGTTCTCATCGCGTAGCGTCTGAACCGACGTGTCAATCTTATCATTCAGCGTCTGAACCGACACATCCAACTTCTCGCTGACCGCTCGCACGTCGCTTTCAATCAGTTCCAAGCGGCGGTCAATCTGCTGCAACACGTCGCGGGTGGTTATCTCAGATGTTTCAGGGGCCATCTCAGTATTGCTCCTCGGTTAGAGTGAAAAGTAAGCCACAGGAGCAGATAAGCAAAATGCGAGCCATCTTTTTTATTCGACAGGGGCTCCGTTGTGCAGCCGCTTTTCTGTATCTAATCGCAGACAATGTGATCCCGGTCCTATACAGTCGCCTCTCCCCTTGATAGCTGCCCGTCAGGCCCTATCTTGTTTGTCGCCATGACTACAGCTTTTCGCATCGGCGTCACCCGCGACTTTCTCAAGGACGACGGCACCCTCGGCTTCGGCGACATTGGTCTCGACTTGCTCGACGCATCCCCAAGGGTCAAGTGGGAGTTTCTAGCGGAAAACACCACCGAACTACGCCCCGACCAGATCTGCGGCTACGATGGCCTACTGGTTCTCGCTTCGATAGTTAGCGCCGAGACCTTGCAGGGAGCAGACAAGTTGGCAATCGTCGCCCGTTTCGGCGTCGGTTACGACAGCGTTGATGTGGCAGCTTGCAACGAGCGGGGCGTACTTTTGACGATCACCCCCGACGGCGTACGACGGCCTGTAGCGGTCATGGCGCTGACGTACCTCTTGGCCCTCAGCCACAAGATGCTGGCCAAGGATCGCTTGGTGCGCGAGGGCCGCTGGCACGAGCGCCTCAATTACATGGGCATGGGCGTCACCGGCCGCACGCTGGGACTAGTCGGCCTAGGCAATATCGGTCGCGAGATCTGCACCTTGGCCAAGCCCTTCGACATTCGCTGCATTGCCGCCGACCCTTTTGTCGATGCGGCACAGGCGCACGCCGCTGGTGCCGAACTGGTCGAACTCGACCCGTTATTGCAAAGTGCCGACTACATCTGCATCTGCTGTGCGCTCACCGAGGAGACCTATCACCTCATAGGCGAGCGCGAGCTTGCACTGATGAAGGAAAGCGCTTACCTCATCAACACGGCCCGTGGCCCCATCGTCGATCAGCAGGCCCTCACTCGCGCCCTCCAGCGAGGGCAGATCGCCGGTGCCGGCCTTGACGTCTTTGAAACAGAACCTGTGCCCCAAGACGATCCGGTGTTAGCACTCACCGACCAGACCATCGTCGCCCCACACGGGCTATGTTGGACTGACGAGTGCTTCCGCCTCAATGGCCGCAGTGCCTGTCACAGTCTCATCGAAGTAGCCTCCGGCCGCTTGCCCCAGTACCTCGTCAATCCCCAAGCGACCGAGCACCCCCGTCTAAAAGAAAAACTGAACCGCTATCGAGCTATCGGATGAAACCCAACCAAGTCAAACGCACCCTCAAAGAGGGCGGCACTGTCATCGGCACCATGACCCTTGAGTTTTGCACTCCAGGCATTGCTCGCCTCTCTGCCGAGGCTGGTGCTGAATTCATTATGTACGACATGGAGCACACCGGCTGGAGCGTCGAGACGATACGCGACCTGATCGCCACCACCAACTCCGACCACATCGAGCCTTTTGTGCGGGTGCCGGCGACCCAATACCACTTTATCGCCCGCATCCTCGACGTGGGAGCCCGAGGCGTCATGGTGCCGATGGTTGGCGACGCGCAGCAGGCCGAGGTCATTGTGCAGTCGGGCAAGTATCCGCCCATTGGCCAACGCGGCGCAGCCTTTCAAATCGCCCACGACCACTTTGCCGAAGGCTCCATTATCGGCAAAATAGAGCACGCCAACGCCGAGGGCCTACTAATCGCTCAGATCGAAAACCGCCCCGGGCTCGAAAACGTCGATCGCATCGCCGCGGTAGATGGGATTGATGTGCTGTGGATAGGGGGTTTTGACCTGAGCAACTTCTTGGGAATTCCCGGGCAGTTTGACCACCCCGAATTCACCGCTGCCCTCGACCGCGTCGTCAATGCCTGCAATCGCCACGGCAAGGCCGCTGGCTATTTGGTCAATACCATTGAGGAAGGAACTGAGATGCTGCGCCGAGGCTTCCGCTGCATAGCGTATGGCGGTGACTTGTGGCTCTATCGCAGCGCCTTGTCCGCCGGCATCGAAGGGCTGCGGACGAGCGTCTGGCGGCGGTGATCGCAGAGAGGCTATCCGTTTGGGTTAAGCCCACTCAACATAAATCAGGAAGTGAGAGTATGGACAATCGAATTACTATTGATCCTCAAGTGTATCACGGACAGGCTTGCATTAAGGGGACGCGCCTTCCCGTGCATCAAATCCTTCGGATGCTCGCCAACGGGGATACCGTCGAAGACCTACTTCAAGAGTATCCTTCTCTAACGTGGGAAGATATCCTCGCTTGCTTCGACTATGCAGCCTCACTGGCAGAAGAACAAATAGCTCCTCTTGAGGTTCTCCCGGGTGAGGTATGAAGATCTTGGTCAATGAACACATCCCGCTCATGACGGTCCAAGTCTTGCCTGCGATGGGATATGACGTCCGCGATATTCGTGGTACCCTAGATGAAGGAGCGAACACGCCTTATCCGACTAATGCCTTTGCACTTTTCGGTAAGAAATGGCGGCATCGCAACCGTTGAGGCTTTCTGTCGTGCAGGATTTAATCCGAATGCGCCGAAAAAGAACCAAGTGCGAGTTCTATAAGGCAAGGGCTTCCGATCTTAAATGGGGCATCGCTACAGTGGCAGCATCAATAATCCTCGGAGTCGGATTACTTGGTGCAATTGTCAAACTAACACCTCTCCTTGACAAGAAGTGCGCCAAATTCTATTAAAGAATAAAGACCTATCCTTGATAGTAGCCGTTCCCCGTCAACTCTAATTGACGCTCTCATAGAAGCAATAATAGATAGCCCTAAATCGGGACTCTTTTTAAATGTTTATATAGATGTACCAGGGTTCAGTCAAACAAAACAACTGACCCTAGACCAGTTCAAAGAGATTCTTGCTGGAGGCGACCCCAAAAAACTGTTAAGGGAATTTCTAAATAAAAAAAATGATGAAAGCCTTATGAATTCCGCTCAAAATTGTAACATCAAATGCAGCAAATTCTATAAAGAAACGTAGGAGAAATTTCACGTCCGAAACAAGCCAATGTAAAAACTGTCTCCATTGGAAAATCCCCAAGGAAAAACCTAACGCAATGTTAGGCGAGTGCCGCCGTTACGCTCCACGTCCCAGCCAGTCTCAAACTATCCTGCCGCTTCGTAGCCAGAAACCTAAATTTTCAAACTAGCTCACAAACGATGCCCCTACTCCCCCTCCAGCACCCGCCGCATGGCCTCGCCCTGATCGCGCCAATACCCGTACAGCACCGCTATATCCGTGCCCACACAGAAGTGCCGCACCCCCATGTCGAGAAAGCGCTTGGCGTCGTCGGCTGTGTTGATCTCGGCGCGCGGGTGGACGCCCATCTCTAAGGCCGTCTTAAAAACCTTTTCTTCGGCGGCGGCAATTTCCGGTGCGCCGCGCTGGCCGGCCTGACCGACGCTCATGGAATAATCAGCCCCTCCCCACTGGATCATCTCGATCCCTTCTACCGAGAGCATGGCCTCCAAGCTAGCGACGGCGCTTTGCTTTTCGATCATCAAAACCACGACCACGTCGCGCAGCGCTTGGACGTACTCCGGTGTGCCGCCATAGCCCATATAGGCGAAGCGCCGCATCGCTACCCCGTAGGTGCCTTCGTCCCCGGGCGCGTCGGCGCGCACGCAGCGCACACAGGCCCGCGCGTCGTCTGGGTCGCGCACATCGGCAAAGAGTACGCTGCCGAAACCCGACCCTATGGCCCGTTGGGCCACATAAGCGCGGCTTTCGGCATCGACCTTGATCATCGTTCCCAAGTCCCATAGCTCGGCGGCGCGGGCGAGGTTGTCCAAGTCGTGCAGGTCAAAGGGGGCGTACTCGGCGACAAATTCCACGTAGTCGTACGCGCCCGTATGCCCTAGCGCTTCGACGACCGAAGGCCAAGTAGTGTGGATGTGGGTGGCGAGCGTGGGTTCGCCGGCGTTGAGCTTTTCGCGCAGCTTGTTGGGCTTCATGATTTTCTCCTCTAAAACAGTTCCTCGTCGCGGTCGGTGGCTGGCGGCGGCGCGATCGACAGCGCCGACACCTCATCGCGCATCTCGGCCGACATGGCAAAGTCGAGCGCGGCCAGCGATGGCTTGAGTTGGTCTAAGTCGCGGCCGCCGATGATCGGTGCGGTCACGTCTCGATGCCCCATGACCCAAGCGACAGCCAAGGTCACCGGATGTACGCCTTGGTCGCCGGCATAGCGCACAAAGTGCTCGGCGACTTCGTAGAACACGGGATTGGCGTAGCGCTTGATGTAGTTGTCCTGCTGTAAGAGACGGCCCCGCTCGGGCCGCTTGTCAATCCCGTACTTACCAGTCAGCAAGCCGCCACCTAAGGGGCTATAGCTGATCACGCCCAAACCCTCTGAGCGAGCCAGTGGCAGGATTTCCACCTCTACTTGTCGCTTGGCCAAGCTGTACATGGGCTGAATGCAGACAAAGGATGCCAACCCTTCGCGGGCGCAGTGGCCGAGGGCTTTGGCAATTTGCCAAGCGGCCCAGTTGCTCACGGCTGGGTAGAGGATTTTGCCGCCATGCACCAAATCGTCGAGCGCGGCGAGGGTCTCTTCCATCGGCGTATCTTCGTCGAGGTTGTGGACGAAGTACAGGTCGAGGCGATCTGTCTGCAACCGCCTGAGACTGGCCTCTACGGCCTGCACAATATGCCGCCGCGACAGGCCTCGGTCGTTGGGGCCATCGCCCATGGTGCCGCAGACTTTTGAGGTGATTACCAACTCGTCGCGCTCGCCTTGGATCAACCGGCCCAAAATCTCCTCGGAACGCCCGTTGGAATAGACATTGGCCGTGTCGAAGAAGTTGATCCCCAACTCGCGGCAGTAGCGATACATCCGCCCGGAGGTCGCCTCGTCCGCGTCGCCGCCAAAGGCCATAGTACCGCAGCACAGGGAAGACACTTTGACGCCCGTGCGGCCCAGCATTTTGTACTGCATCTTTCGATTCTCCTTCAGTGGAATTCCGTGCGGCAGGGCAAGCTAAGGAAGAGAGAAGCTGGTATCAAGTGGCGTCATTGGCTGGGGCGCACGGGCGTTCTATATTAAGCACCACACTGTACACCCCGCATGACAGGAGTGATTCAACCCCGATGGATGTACCTCGCCAACGCCTGCTCTACCTACAGGCGCGCACCCCCAGCGTCCTGTCCAGTATCATCGGCCTAACGCTCATCGAGCCGGTTGCGGGCTTTGCACCCGAGATCCGCGCCGAAGACCCTGCTTGGCCCTACAAAACCGTACACGACGCCGTAGTAGACGGCTGGCAAATCGTCCAATTCCCCCATCTACAGGCCCCGTTCGACGACCGGGAATTGGACGTGATAGGCTATGAATTCATCCTACAGAAAATGGAGGTTATCGCCGATGAATGAGCATCTGCTCAGCGACGCCGCAGTGGCCCGTTTCCTCGTCACCGGCTACCACATCGTCGAGCCGGAATTGCCCGCCGGGCTCAACGAGTCCATCGCCGCCCAACTCGACGCACTCGACTACAACCCGGGCGACGCCATCACCGAAGCCGTGCCCCAGCTCTGGCAAGTGCTCGACCATCCGGCTGTCGAAGGCGCGCTCGTCAGCCTGCTCGGCCCGGATTACGAGGTGCAGCCACATCGCCACTGGCACTGCAAGCAGCCAAACTCCCCGCACATGAACTGGCACCAAGACGGCCTCAACAACCGCGATGTATTGCTCAACCGCTTCTTAGGGCTGTACTACCCAACCGACGTCACACCCGACATGGGGCCGACGATCATCGTCCCCGGCACCCAATTCCGCAACGCGCCAACGGACCGCATGGCCACGTACACTAACATCCGCGGCCAAGTGCCGCTCGTGGTCAAGGCCGGGACCGTGGCCTTCACGCACTACGACCTCTGGCACGGCACCGCGGCCAACCGCTCGCCGCACAAGCGACACATGATCAAGTTCCTCTTCCGCCGCACGCAAGACAACACCGCACCTACTTGGAATCACGACCCCGAGGCGACCAATAAGCCCACCGACTGGAACGAGCGCGACCGCGCCGAGGACGTGACCAACATCCTCAACTTCACCAATCCGCTAGGCGTATCCCAGAGCGACCACTACAAGGAACGCGCCATCCGCCGCCAGAATTGGAACTACCTCATGGGCCGGTCGGCTTAATATCAACCTTTAGCCAAGAAAGCACTCCATGACTGTTCAAATCGCCCGCGTTGAAGAGCGTTTCAAATGCCCCGGGCCTCAACCCAACGGCCTGCAAGCCGCCCCCGACGGTCTCTGGTGCATCGACCAAGTGGACCTCAAGGTCTATAAATTCGATTACGAAAGCGGCGAAACCCTTTTTGAAGCCCAGACCGATACCGAGCACTCCAGCGGCATCACGCTCGGCGACGGCTCGCTGTGGATCGCCTCGACCTTTGAGCTTAAGATCGCCCGCCTCGATCCGGCTACGGGCCAGACCATTGCCAAGCTCGATTCACCCGGTAATGGCGTCGTCGCCTGGGTCGCCGACCAGCAGAATGGCCGCGTCACCGGGGCGCACGGCCTCGAGTGGAAGGACGGCAAGGTGTACGTAGCTTCGCCGCCGTCGCAATTCGTTCACGTAATGGATGCCAGCACTTGGCGAGAAATCCATTCCTTTCGCGTCCCCGGCCTCCGGGTCCACGGCCTCGCTTGGGCAGACGACGGCACCCTGTGGGTCGCCGACACTTCGGCTGGCACCATCAACCGCCTTGATCCCGAAGACGGGCGCATCTGGGAGGTCGTCCGCGTCGAGGCTCCCACCGAAGTCCACGGGCTGACCATCCACGAATGCGTACTTTGGTACTGCGACGCGACCACCCGCGCCATCGGCCAACTGCATTTTTAAGAGAAAGGTATTCCATTGAAAATCACCGACGTCAAAACCGCTGAAGTCCGCATAAAAATCAACGGCCAACCCCGTTACCTCTACCATTACGTCCGAATCCACAGCGATGCGGGTATCTACGGTACCGGCGAGGCCAGCCACGTCGATGGCGGCTGGCGTGGGTCCACCCAATCCATGGCCGCCCAACTCATCGGCAAAGACCCACGCGATGTCGATGCGCTTTTTGAAGGCATTCGCCGCAGCTACATCTTTCGCGGCGGCATGTCGGGCTTGGCGATTTCGGCGCTGACCGGTATTGAGGTCGCGCTTTGGGATTTGGCTGGCAAGGCCCAAGGCGTACCCGTCTATCGGCTCTTGGGTGGCAAGTTCCGCGACCGGGTGCGCCTCTACGTCGACAGCGCCCATTCGGACTACAAACAGCGCGCCGAGGACGTGCGCGCAAAAGGCTTCACTGCGATTAAGTTCGATCTCGACGACGCGGGCCACCCGAAAAAGCTCGACCCTTGGAACTGGTCGGTGGCCCCTGCCGAGTTAGAGGATTTGGTCGCTCAAGCGCACCAGATCCGCGAGGCCGTCGGCCCCCACATGGACCTAGCGATTGACCTGCACGGGCGCTACGACGCCACGGCCGGGATGAAGTTCGCCCACGCGCTCGAGGGCCTGAATCTGATGTGGCTCGAAGAGCCGGTGCCGCCCGAGAATATTGACTCCCTCAAGCGCATCACCGACTCGACTCGCACTCCGATCTGCGCCGGCGAAAACGCCTATCTGCGCTACGGTTTCCGCGACATACTCGAACAGCAGGCGGTCGATATCATCATGCCCGACATTTCCAAGTGCGGCGGCCTATCCGAGTGTCGCAAGGTCGCCAACATGGCCGAGACCTACTACATCCCCTTTGCCCCGCACAACAACTCCAGCGCTTTGAGCACCGTAGCCGACGCCCACGTCTGCGCCAGCGTACCCAATTTTCTCGCCTTGGAGTTCCATCGCTACGACGACCCGACTTGGAGCGACGTGGTGCTCGCCGACGAGCCGGTGATTCAGCAAGGGCACGTGGTGCTGAGCGAGAGGCCGGGGCTGGGAGTGGAGTTAAACGAGGAGTTTCTGCAAAGTATGCTGGAGGCCGGGGAGTCGCTCTGGCAGTAGGAAAAAAATGAAAACTCTGACCGTTAAAATTCCCGAAGAGTTAGACGTCAAATTAGAGGCCGTTGCAGCGCAACGGAATGAGAGCAAAGCGGCTCTAATTCGCACGGCCATTGAGGACCTCCTAGGAGCTGATGAAACATCCTCGTCCAATGCACCGCCTAAAGGCGGCGAGAAAAACGTTTCGTGCTTGGACCTAGCCAGAGATTTGAGTGGATGTGTTGAGGGTGCCGACGACCATGCCACAGTAACAGATCGCTGACCCCCAGACCAAAAAGAATCCCACCATGACCCAACGCAAAGCGCACAACCCCGCTTGGCCCTGGACCGAGAATTTCCGCATCTCACAAGCCGTGCAGGTCGGCGACACGATCTATGTCTCCGGCCAAGGGCCGCTCGACGCGGAGGGACAGCTCGTCGGCGCAGGCGACATGGCCGCACAGGCGCGCCAAGTGTTTGCCAACATCAGCGCCGTGCTCGCCGAGGCCGGCGCGACCATGGACGACGTGGTCAAGATCACCTCGTTCATCACTGACACCAGCCGCTACGCCGAGTACGCGGCCGCCCGTGCCGAAGCCTTTCCCCACCACATCCCCGCCAGCTCTACCGTAACGGTCGCCGAGCTGGTCCTGCCGGGAATGCTCGTCGAAGTTGAGGCTATCGCCGTGCTCGGCAGCGGGAGCTAGTCAGAGACAAACATCTTCAGAAAAATTCCTTGACGCCTGTACAAGTCTTTGCCAAATAAGCTGTCAATTATCCTGTCAAATAAGGACATAATTCTTGCCTAACCCCCCTTTTGAAAAAACATAAGTATATTATATTCTGTATGTTAAAGGTGCATCCTACCTGTCAAATTAACGGTCAAATAAGGAGACAAATATGGACTGGGAAAGGTTCTCCTTCGAGTACCGACTCAACCATCAGGACCTCTTCCGCAATCTCGTATCAATCGAGGCATACAAGGAAGCCTCTCTGAACCTAGTGTTCCCACAGGAGTGGCAGCATCCGCTCGACAGGCTGAATCGAGTGCGTGCGGTTCATGGAACGACTGCGATAGAAGGCAACCCCCTTTCCGAGGCGGAGGTTGCTCAACAGTTGGAAAAACTTGAACGACAAAATTACGACGATGAAGGGAAGACCCTGACAAAGGAACAATTGCAGATCAGGAACGCCGGAATGGCTCAATCTTGGGTGAAAAAACGATTTCTTCCGGACGGACCGCCTGTTGGCTTGCAAGACATCCTCACAATGCACGAAATGACCACCCGGGATTCGGATACCCACAACAATATTCCTGGAGAGCTCCGCCGCTTTTCCGTTACGGTGGGCACTGAAGACTTGGGAGGCGTCCATAGAGGGGCTCCACACGAACGGCTACCTCGCTTGATGGAAGAGTACATCGACTTCATCAACTCCCGCCAATTCGACAGCTTTCATCCGGTTATACGCGCCCTGCTCGCCCACTTCTTCCTAGTGACGATTCACCCATTTGGAGACGGTAATGGCAGAATCTCTCGACTCGTGGAAGCAGGCATTCTCTTTCAGCTAGGATATAATGTCCATGGCTTCTACGGGTTATCCAACTACTTCTATCGCCACGAGCAGGAATACAAATCAATCCTACAACAATGCCGAAAAAGCCAACCCTTCGATGTGACGCCATTTATTAGCTTTGGCGTGGCTGGCTTTGCGAGTGAGCTCAAAGGCATAAACAATTTCATCAAAGCAAGAATCAATCGGCTGGTATATCGGACAATGATCGGCCGTGCGTTCAATAAGAGAATGGGGGCGAGACGGCGGCTGCTCAACCAAAGAGAATACAGTCTCCTCGACTTTCTCCTGAGCGAGACCGAGCCTGTAGATCCCTTCTCAGATTCTCCGTCCCGCAGAATCAGTCTGTCAGAGCTACTGGAGGCAAATTACGTGCGGTCGGCATATCGAAATGTCACGAGACGAACTTTTCATAGAGAGTTGATGCGACTCGGGGAACTTGGGTTCATTGAGTTCATTAAAGATGAGTCGGTTCAGGACTGGGTCGTGGAGCTGGATTTTGGAGCCATCTCAAAGTATTAAGCGGCGCGCGAAACGCTGATGCCGAACCAAGCTAAAATTTCAAAATAACCACTACTGAACTACCGCGGCTCCCGATAGACATCCGGCCCGGAGCCGCCGACCAAGATATCCAAGTCAACGCCCTTGTCGGCTTGGAGCACGTGCTTGACGTACAAGCCGGCATATCCCCGCGTGACGACTGGCGCGGGCGGCGTCCACGCTTGCCGTCTGCTTTGTAACTCCTCGTCGGGCACGGCCACGTTCAACGACCGTTTCTCCACGTCCAACTCGATCAGGTCGCCGTCCTGCACCAAGGCCAGCGGGCCGCCCACGGCGGCTTCGGGCGCGACGTGCAAAATCACCGTGCCGTAGGCCGTGCCGCTCATCCGCCCGTCCGAGATGCAAACCATGTCGCGTACGCCCTGCTGCAACAACTTCTTGGGCAATCCGAATTTCCCGGCCTCGGGCATACCGGGGAAACCTTTGGGGCCGATGCCCTTCAAGACTAACACGCTATCTTTGTCCACGTCGAGATTGGGGTCGTCAATCCGCTCCCGGTAGTCTTCTATACTCTCGAACACCACGGCTCGGCCGCAATGCTGCATCAGCTCGGGCGAGGCGGCCGACGGCTTGATAATCGCCCCGTCCGGGCAGAGGTTGCCCCGCAGCACGGCGATCCCGGCTGCTTCCTTGAGTGGCTTATCGATCGCGGCGATGACCGCTCGGTTGTAACATTGGGCACCCGAGGTGTTTTCGCCGAGCGTCTTGCCCGTCACCGTCAAGGTGTCCATGTGCAGGTGCTCCTTCAACTCTTGGATCACAGTGGGCAAGCCCCCGGCGTAGAAGAAGTCCTCCATCAGGTATTCGCCCGAGGGCATTAGATTGACCAAGTGCGGCATGCGGCTGCCCAAGCGGTCGAAGTCGTCTAATTCCAACTCGACGCCGAGCCGCCCGGCGATGGCCAACAAATGCACCACGAAGTTGGTCGAGCCGCCCAAAGCTGCATTGACCTTGATCGCGTTTTCTATGGCTGGCCGCGTCAAAATGCGCGACATGCACAAGTCTTCTCGCACCATCTCGACAATGCGATTGCCCGCCAAATGCCCCAAGCGCTTGCGCCGCGCATCCGGCCCGGGGATCGAAGCACCGCTCGGCAGCGTCAGCCCGACAGCCTCGACCATACAGGCCATCGTTGAGGCCGTACCCATGGTCATGCAGTGGCCATCCGAGCGCGAAATCCCAGCTTCGGCCTCCAAGTAATCCAAGCGCGAGATGCTCCCGGCCCGCAGTTCGGTCGTAAAGCGATAGACATCCGTGCCGGAGCCGATATCCTGATTGCGGAACTTGCCGTTGAGCATTGGTCCACCCGTCACCGCGATGGTCGGCAAATCTACGCTCGCCGCTCCCATCAGACAGGCTGGCGTCGTTTTGTCGCAGCCCGTCAGCAGCACCACCCCGTCGAGCGGATTGGCGCGAATGCTTTCCTCCACGTCCATGCTCGCCAAGTTGCGGTAGAGCATGGTCGTTGGCTTCATCATGGTCTCGCCGAGCGAAGTAACTGGAAATTCGAGCGGAAAGCCTCCGGCTTCGTACACCCCGCGCTTGACCTGCTCGGCCAAGATTCGCAGATGGGCGTTGCAAGGATTCAAGTCCGACCACGTGTTGCAGATCCCGATCACGGGTCGGCCGTCGAACATCTGCTCGGGATGGCCTTGGTTTTTGGTCCAGCCGCGGGACACAAACCCTTGGTGCCACTCGTCGCCAAACCACCCCGCACTGCGCAGTTTCTTGTTGTCGCCTGTCATGTTACACCGGCATCTCTCGCCGAGTGTGCGCCCGCCCCACTCGGGCCGTTTCCTCACGCCCGCCAGAAATCACGCGCACTCCGGCGTCAATTTTCTCAGCGACCGTTTCGGGTGCGGCTCCGTCTAAGAAAGCCACGCCGTTTTGCCGACACGCCGCTTTGACCCGCTCGTGCGTCTCCTGCATCTGCTCGGGCCACGGCTGCGGCATCGCCCGATACCCTAGCGAAAGGCTCAAGTCGCCCGGGCCCATTTCGGCAAAGCCGATTCCCGGCACCGACAGGATTTCCTCAATGTGGGGCAGGGCGACCACCGACTCGATCTTCAACCCTAACAGCAACTCGCCTTCTCGGTTGAGCGGCCAAGGATCGGCTTTGGTCAGATACTCGTCGCGGCTCGCGCCCCAGACGCCTGTACACACGCCCTCTGAGCCAACGCCGCGCGTACCTCGGCCCAAGCCTGCACCAACGCCGATGGTGTTGATCGGATAGCGGCACGACTCGACAAAGGCTCGGACGGCCCCGGCCGATTCGGCTTGACACAGCAGAATCCCATGCACCCCCCGACCCAAAATCTGCCGAAACTGCCAAGCGTTGTAGCGCACGATCTCCGCGGACCGGCCCTCGACTGGGGCCTCGACGATGATCGCCGGCGTCCGGTGCCCGCTGCGGGTTGGCCCACCGGCGATCAAGCCGCGCAAGTACTCGTCTAGGCCGGCCATGTCGAACGAGCCGTGTTCCATGCCGACATTGATGTAGTCGGCCCAAGTTCCGGCGTCCTTTTGGCCCTGCTCGTAGGTCAGCACGTGTCCGGCGTGGGCACCTGTGTAATAGATCGGCTGATCCTCGGCGAGGAGTTCGACAGCGCGGTTGATTTTCTTACTCATCGAATCGCTCCTTAAAAGGTTTGTTTTCGTTGGGAATTATATGTGAAAATTATAATTATACATAATAGCACCCAAGACATAAAAACGCCCCGGACTCTACACACTGATCCGGGGCGTTACTGTAGGAGAAATCTTGTTTTCGGACAGGACTTAAACGAGCACAGCTTCCTCTTTATTTGTGAGGACTATAGACCATGTAGTGCCTATAGTCTCTTCTCTATTCTCAATGCTCTTAATTGTCCCCTCCATTGGCATAGCCTTTTTCTTATTAAATTCCTCTTGAGTTGGCACTATAGTCTCGTAGGAAACTTCACGGAAAGTCTTAATTTCACGGCTTGGACTCTTCTTGCCCTTAGCCCTTTTAGGCACAGGGATGTCTGACCCAAATTCCAGCATTGCCTCAATATAGTCATCAAACGCTGTATCGAGATTGAGCATTGCCTCGGCATAGGTCGCACCGTCCGTTTTGCACCCAAGGAGTTCATGGATCCACGCAACCCAATAGAAAGAGCCGTCGTCTTCATGTATTCCTTCTGCTCGACGCGAATACGGCAATGCTCGATAATTCTTCAGTGTCCGTTTCATATGGCTAAATCTCCTTATTTAATTCCACGAATCCACTCCCAAGAGCTTCCGTCCCAGAGCAGTCAACTCGGCCGGCGGCTGGTGCTGGTGTTCCCAGTCCCGCGCATCGCCGGGCCAGCGAGACGTCGGTCGCCGCTCCTGCCAAGCCGCGATCCGCTCTTGGCGTGCGGCCTCTCCGTTTGTGGGTGCCGGCGACATGGTGATATACTGCGCCAAGCGCGGCCGGTCGGACCGATTGTGGCCGTTGCCATGGGCCAACAACCGATGCCAGATCAGCAGATCTCCGGCCCGACCCGCGATCGACTCGACCGTTAGTCCGGTCAGGTCGGGTTGGCGCGGGTTGCGGTCCGCGGGCTGGGCCTTGACCCATTCGTCGAATATCCGGTGAAAGCCCGGGACGCACTGGAAGCCGCCTTGGTCTTCTGCCGTATCCGTCAAATACAGCACCCCTTGCACCCCAAAGGGCACCGGCTGCCGCGTCGTATCGACATCCCAGTGAATCATTCCCTTGTTGCACCATTCGGGCCGATCCTCGCACGCTGGCGGTTTCATATTGGCCCGGTCCAATGAGACCCATAGCTTTTCGTCGCCCCAGATCTCGGCAAAAGCCTGATGCACCTTGGGGTACTGCCGATTGTCCCACAGAGCTTGGTGCTGGTAGATTTCGACCATGCCCGCCGCTGAGATCGGCGAACACCGATTGTCGCGGGTATAGGGCTGGTACTTGTACCAATCCTCTGTACATTCTGGGTCCATCTCTAAGAATTCCCAGATCGCCGTCACCATCGCGTCTAAATTTTCCTGGGGCACGGCGTTGTGGACGATCACATAGCCGTTCTCTTCCCAGAAAGCTCGATCTTCTTTGCTCAATACTGGCATAGCCTCTCCTCCAAGTCGCTCTGCGTTATCCGTACACCATCTGGATCAAGGCCCGTATGTACCCAATCGCATACGCCTTGCCGTACAACGGCCCGTACCCATGTGGAAAAGACGGCGTGTGGTCCATCATATACGGCCCATTAAACCCATTATCCCGATATACTTCCATCGCACGCCGCATATCCACTTCTCCCTCGTCCATGAACACCTCGGTAAATCGCGGCAACTGCCCGCGCACATTGCGGAAGTGTACCCACGCGATCTTGCCCTTTGCCGCCATCTCGGCGATCGCGTCGTAGATCTTTGCTGGCCCCAGCAACTCGGTCATGCAGCCCTGGCAAAAGAGCATACAATTGCTGTCGCTCGGCGCGATCTCGAAGAAGATCTTGCGGAACTGTTCTAGGGTCGAACAAACCTGCGCTACGCCCCCTAGCGGCTCGGGAATCGGCGGGTCGTCCGGGTGCAGGGCCATCCGCACACCCGCCTTTTCGGCCGCCGGGATCGCCGCCGCCAAGAATCGCTCCATCCGTGCCCACATCTGCGCCTCAGTTACCGGAGGATCGTGCGGTGCGGGCCGGTTTTTAGCAAAAACTGCGTAGTCGAACGTACTGTATTGCACGCCGCCCCTACCCGTGTCCGCCGGAGTGCGAAAGTTGCCCATAGGTTTGAAGTTCCAGCCCACGCAGGGGATGCCGGCTTGGCCCACGCTCTCCAGCATCTTACACCACTGGCCGATCTTCTCGTCCATGTCCTCCTCGGCCAAGGTGATCTCCTCCCAAGCCGGCATGAAGATGTTGTTGAGCGTCATGCCGTGCGCCTCGACCTTTTCCCGCGCTTGCATCAGCGCGTCGGTGCAATCCTTGCCAGCCTTTATATCCTGTGCCAGCGACGTATTAGCCGAGCCGGTCCCGCCCCGACGCCCGGCCACTGGTGCTCCCCCGCGCAGTTCCAAATGGATCGAGTCCACTCCAAGTGCGCGAAAGAAGCTCAGATGCTCGTCGTCGAGTTCGCCGATAGAAACTTGGTCTTGGATATACATCTATCGCTTCTTTACGTGCGCGGCCGATCCCGCTGGTTCTGGCCGCCGTAGCGGAAGCCCGGCACGTTGTCGGCGCAGTACGTGCCGCGAAAGAGGGTCTGCCGCATCGGCGGCATCTGCTCAACGAGTTCGGCCGGTGGAGACCACGAACTCCAGCGCGAGCCAACGCTATTGTAGAGGTTGAAGATGCCCATCCGCTCGTTGTCGGTGTTGGTCCACGGCGAGGTACTGTGCGCCAACGCCTCGGTAAAAAACAACACGGATCCGGCCGGACACTCGTATGTTTCCCACACCGCTGAATGTGGGTCCTGAATGGCTGCGGGCGCGGGGTATGCGGCCTTGTGGCTTCCCGTGGCTAAGAGCGTACCGCCCTGCCGCATTTTGACCGGAGCTAGCTCCCATACCACCCGCGTCAATCCGCTAAAGGACTTGCCGGGAATACTCTGGTAATGGTGCGAATCCACGGCAAAGCGAAAGAAGCCGCTGCCGTTGTGCGGTTTGAAAACGCCCTCCCGCTCGGGGGTCGCCGCCGGATTGCGCAAGCCGCTGCCCTCCATGCGAAATCCGTAGCACTCGGCGCTCGACAGCCCTGGGAACGCCAAGAACTCGTTGAGGAAACCTACTACAACCGGATGGTCGGTCAGCTTCTCCAACGGGCCGGCAACAAAAGAGCGCTCGTGTTCCAGCAGCGACCCTGAATTGTACTGCACGCGCAAGGCATACTCGCGCATGGCCTCGATCTCGTCGTCGGCCAACACCCCAGGCACCAAGAGCCATCCGCGAACATCGAAGAGGTATTTCTGCTCATCGGTCAGTGCGACGATCGGGTCACCATCGGCGTTTTTTTGCGGCAGGTCGCCTTCCTCCAACAGCAACGGCTGCCCCAAGTTTTTATCCACTACGTATGCTTCGCTCATCTTGTGTAATCCCCTTTGGTTTTACGAAAATTAGTCGGCTCGCGGAAATGGCGGCGGCGACTTGTTTTCTCCATGTACTTCGTACTCGTCCGGCGGGAAGTTCTGGCACAACGCGCCTTCTCGCATCACCCAATGGAAGTTGCCCCAAGTGCGCGGTGAGCACGCGGCCAAGGTCGGCGTGGTATAGACGCCGGCGATGCCAATCCGGCTCTGCGGACTCTTGTTGGCCGGACTGTAGTGCCACAGGCTGCTGTGCCAGCAGACGACATCGCCTGGTGCCAGTTCGATGTGCTCAACGCCGCGCTCGGCCTTTAGGGCTGCGATCCGTTCCCGCGGCAATTCGCCGTGGATGCTGTCGGCGTAGAGCACGTGCTCGACGATCTCGGTTTTATGACTTCCCGGAATGAATTGCAGGCAGCCGTTGTCGCGCCGCGCCGGGTCGAGAGCCATCCAGAAGTTGAACGGCTCGGTCTCGCCATCGCGCCACAGCCCATTGTCTTGGTGCCAAGGCGTGGCCGCTCCGGTCTTGGCCGGTTTGACAAAGACGCTGCTGAACTTGAGTAGGATATCATCGCCCAGATAATACCGCCCCAGCGCTGCCATCGCCCCGGCGTGTACCGTGTGCCAGACTAGCGGCGCGGTGTGGCACCAGCGGTTGAATTTGCGAAAGCGCTGCGCCCGCGCTTCGGGCGTGTCGCCCATTGGGTCCATGGGGTCGGCGTCCGTGCGCACGTGCTCGGGCTCGGGCGTGTACAGAACGTTCTTGATCACCCCGCGCATCTCTGCCGCTTGGTCGGCCTTCACGACCTCAGGTACTATGAAATAGCCCTTCTCCTCCCAAGATTGGACTTGGGCTTGGGTAGGTTGCCAGCTTTTCATGCGCCCTCCATCTCAGTGTTCTTCAATTGCCAGCGAGTGGAACTTCGCCTCGTCCCACTCCGCACCCCAACCTGGTCCATCCGGGGGTGCGATGTGCCCTTCTTCAATCAAGGGCGCGTTGAGCAAACCCCACTGCTCTCCACTCCGCCGCAAGCTGTCGGCTGTTGCTCCGAAAAATTCGTAGAAATCTGTGTTGTCGATACAGCAGCCCAAGTGCGCGTGGACCAGCCCATCCAATGCCCCGCCACCATTCAGTTCGATATTCGCGCCGTGTAACTCGGCCAGATGCGCTAGCTTTAGCACCTGCGTCGTCCCGTGCCGGGCATTGCCGCGCAGGCGATCAGTCGCCCCTTGGATCAGCCATTGCGCCGTCAAGCCGATGTCGTGCATTAGCATCTCGGTCCCCATCACCGGCATGGTCAATGCGCGGCACAACTCCTGATATTGATTCATCTTCTGCTCGTGCATCGGCTCTTCCAACCACACAAAATCCAACTCTTCCAGTACGCGCCCCACTTCAATGGCCTCGCGCAAGTCATAGGAACACACGGGATCGGTGATCAAATCGTAATCCGGCCCCACGGCGTCGCGCACGGCTCTGTAAATGGGGATGTCGGCCTTTCCTCCTTTATAGGTGTGAAATTTGTACGCACCAATACCCATTTCCTTGCCGATCTCTATGGCCCTGAGGTACCCCTCTATGTCCGTATCTCCGCCGGTCAAATACACAGGCAAGCGCGGCCGCACGCGGCCCGCTAACGCATAGATCGGCAGAGCCGCAGCCTTGCCCAAAATGTCCCACAGACAGTTGTCAAACGCCCCAAACCATCCCGGGGGCTGGTACACCCACCGGGTGCCCTTGCAAAACTGCTGAAACAGCTCCTCGCGCTCCCACGGGCTCCGCCCCACCGCGTGATATCGCACGATGTCGGCTTGATAGGGCGTCATAGACGTGTCGCTGCGCCCCACAATGCCCTCATCCGTGTGGACTTCCAAAAAGCTCTGCCGCGCCGGGCGCAATTCCCGATTTGGCCTTCCCTTGTGCGTGTATTGTATTCTCCGCAACCCCTCCACCCGCGTGATGCTGTGACCGACGCGCCCCTTGCGGCTTGAGTCTTCCAGCACCAGCAATTTCACCTCGGTGATTTTCATGTCCGTCTCCTTTATCCGCAAGATTGAATACCCTATATTTCCCCACCACCAATGTCAACCTTAGAGCACTTCTGATGAAAATCGCCGCTATTGAAACCTTTGACCTCACTTGTCCCCTCGAGCGCTCCTTTGGCTGGTCCCAAGGCTGGATTGATCAGCGCGTCACCACGCTCGTCAAAGTCTCCACGGACGACGGTCTCGTCGGCTGGGGCGAAGGCGCGGCCGCCGATCTCATTGACGGTTTGCTCGCCCCGCTGCTCATCGGCCAAGACCCCATGGACCGCGCAGGTCTGTGGGAGCGCATGTTCCACGCGCTCTACAACGGCAACAACGCGGTTGGCCTAGCCGGTAGCGCCCTTTCCGCGCTCGACATCGCCCTCTGGGATCTCGCGGGCAAAGCCACTGGCCTGCCAATCTGTGCGCTCCTCGGCGGCAAGGTCCGCGATAAGGTCGCTGTCTATGCCACCGGCCTCTACTATACCGCCGGCGAGTTCCCCAACCGCCTATTCGACGAGGCGCGCGGCTATGTGGCCGCAGGCTTCAAGGGGATGAAGACCAAGATCGGGGGGTTGTCCATTGCCGAGGATGTCGCGCGCGTCCGCGCCCTGCGCGATGCCATTGGCCCGGACATTCACCTCATGGTCGATGCCAACGAGGCCTACAACGCCACCACGGCGATCCGCATTGGCCGGAAGCTGGCCGAACTGGATCTGGTGTGGTTTGAAGAGCCGGTCAACGCCCAAGACTTGGACGCCTATTTGGAGGTCAAAGCCGCGCTGCCCATGGCCATTGCCGGCGGCGAAAACCTACGCACCCGCTACGAGTTCAAGCCCTATCTGACGCGCCGCGCCTACGACATCGTCCAGCCCGACGTCATGCACTGCGGCGGCATCACTGAAATGCAGCGCATCTGCGCCATGGCCAACGCC
Organism: Candidatus Latescibacterota bacterium; assembly: GCA_965116045.1. GTDB lineage: Bacteria > Latescibacterota > UBA2968 > UBA8231 > UBA8231. Next base: position 2,918,779 of record OZ220478.1, read on the forward strand.
AGCGGCATTCAGATCAACCCCCACGTCTGGGGATCGCCCGTCATGATCGCCGCCACTTTGCACCTTGCCGCCACCTTGCCGCCCTGTCCGCCAGTGCGCAACCCCCAGCCCTATATGCAGGAGCCGGTGATGGAATTCGACCGCACGCCGAGCGCCATCCGCCAAGAGCTATGCGCGGTACCTTTTGACCAAGAGGACAGCTTTGTGCGCTTGCCGACCGGACCGGGATTGGGGATTGAGGTGGATGAAGAGGTGGTTGAGAGGCTGCGGACGTCTTAGCGACTGAGAGCGGCCAAGAAGAAAGTTCTGGCGTCCTGCCAAGTGCCCATCGCCCTTAAAGTAAAAGGTACTGTTCCCATCTGAGCATCTTGGCGGACAGGTCAGGTTGGCCTTGTGGCTGCCAGCAATGACGCTGAGGCCGCCATCGCTTCATCGGCGAGCAGGTATTCGATGACGCAGAGGCCGGTGAAGATCTTACCCTCGCGGTAGAAATAGGGTGCGTTGTCGAAGTTGCCGTGCAGCATGCCGCCGGCTGCGACCAGCAAGTGCCCCAAACTACCTGTGATTAGGCTTCGTACATCACGGGGCAAATTTGCGGATCGTCCAAATGCGCGGTGTAATAGCTCTGATCGCCGGGCACTGGCACGGCCCCCTCGTCGCGCAAATGCACGGCCAAGCTCCAGCGCGTCATATCCGAGACATTGGCGTTGGAGCCGTGGTAGGTCAGACAGTGATGGACGCTAAGTCCGCCTAAGGGCATCAGCGCCGACACTTCCGCCCAAGTCTCGCCCGCCGGCACTGCGATATCCTCGCGCAGCTTGTGCTGATCCTTGTCGAAGAAATTGCCCTGATTCAAAAATCCCCAACGGTGCGACCCACGCACAAAGCGCATCGGTCCCAACTCCTCTCCCACATCGCACAGCGCAATCCACGCCGTAAAAAGCCCTTCGTCTTGCTGCCACATGCCCCAGTACTGTCGGTCTTGGTGCCAGCCGACGTGCCCGGCGGTCGCGGAACCGGGCGGTTTGATCAGCAACTGGCTCGCCCACACTTGCACTCGCTGTGCGCCCGTTATCTCGGCGACCCTGCTTCCCACTTGTGGACAGGTCACCAATCCGTAAAGTCCTGTATCCGACCGATGCGGATTGTTGATCTTGCACAACACGTCTGGATCATACCGAGGATGCTCGGTCGGCGGCAGCCCCGTATCAAATTTTCCATCTCGCACGGCTGCCATTCCCCGCAACGCCTTTGCCAACACATCGTCCGGCGCGATCTGCCCATCCGCGATACAGTACCCGTCTCGCTGGTACTGCTCGATAGTTTGTCCCATCTGAAGTTCTCCCGTATTGAAATCGCCGACATCGAGGTCCGGCGCGTCAAGCACCAAACCATCGGGCCAGCAACTTGGCGCGAGGCGAAGCGGTGTTTATGTTGAGCAGGACTCAACTCAAGCAGCAGACTGACCATGGCCAATATCACCCGCGTCCTTTTCATAGGCAACAGCTTCACCGCACGCAACGATCTGCCCGGCCTCCTCGCCCAACTCGTCCACGCTGGCGGCAAGGGCGAGTTAGAATGCGAACTCATCAGCACCGGCGGAGCCTCGCTCAGAATGCACTTGAACAAAGGCGAGGCACATGCGCGCTTGCAGGCGTCCCACTGGGATTACGTCGTGTTGCAGGAGCAAAGCACCCTGCCGGTCAAAAACCCCAAGCGCACCGGAGAAAATATCCGCGAGTTCAACGCCATAATTAAAGCGGCACAGGCTCCGACAGTGCTCTACATGACTTGGGCGCGGCGAAACGCTCCCGAAACCCAAGCCGCCTTGAGCGAAACCTACACCGGAGTGGGACGCGAGATCGGCGCGACCGTCGTGCCAGCGGGCCTAGCTTGGCAGCACTGTCTAGCAGCGCATCCCGATATCGTCCTGCACGACAAGGACCAAAGCCATCCCAACCTCGCCGGGTCCTACCTAGCGGCTTGCACATTTTACGCAACGCTCTTCATCGGTCGCTCCAAGTCCGTTCCCAACATCGACATTGACCTAGACGCCGAAACAGTCAACGCCCTCCACGAAGCAGCGCTGGCAACGACGCGCACCTAGGCGTGTTCGCTTAGAGGAGTCCTCTCTATGAGTGCATTTGCAAGCGAATACTATCTGTGGCTCAAAGCTGTCCACGTCATCTTCGTCATCGCTTGGATGGTCGGCATGTTCTATCTGCCTCGCCTCTATGTCTATCACTGTCAAGTCACCCCAAACTCCGAAGCCGACGAGACCTTCAAAGTCATGGAGCGCAAATTGCTGCGGATCATTATGAATCCGGCGATGATCGTTTCTTTTGTAACCGGCATCCTGCTCATCCTCGCCACGGGGGCTGGCGCACCTGGTACCGGCTACTGGATGCACATCAAATTAGGGCTCGTGCTCGTCATGGCGGCCATCCACGGTATGCTCTCTTCCTACCGCAAGGCTTTTGCACGCGGCGAAAACCAAAAGAGCGAGCAGTTTTTCCGCGTTCTCAATGAAGTGCCCACCGTGCTGGTGATTGCCATCGTACTCTTGGTGGTAGTCAAGTTCGTCTGAGCTTGATTCAGGGCCGCAATTTCCTTATACCATCGCAGTGATTTCCGCGACCCCTTTATCAAGGAGAAACTCATGAAATCGCTCACTTCGGCGATCCTCGTACTCGCCTTGTCCCTGCCGTGCTTTGCCCAGACCCGCGCACAAGGGCCTTGGTGGCCCTCGCTGTGGGGAGCTGACGACCAAGCCGGCGCATCCAATCGCATCACCGCCGAAACCATCCTCAAGGCCGTGCAGCTAGTCAAAACCGGCAAGATGTACGAGCTGGGTCAGATCTACGAGCGCGGTATGCCGCTATTTGGCGAGCGCACGTATGCAATGTTCATCCCCGGCTCGCCCACCGGTGGCCCCTTCGGCGAGAACAATATGCTGATGTACCACGACGAGTTCCTCTGTGCCGAGATCGGCCAAGTAGGCACTCAGTTCGATGGGCTGGCCCACATCGGTACGCGCATGGTCATGGCCGATGGCTCGACCCAAGACGTGTTCTACAACGGCGTTACTGCCGATGAAATGGCTGGAGCTTACGGCGTCACCAAGCTGGGCATTGAACACGTGCGCTCCTTTGTCACCCGCGGCGTCCTCATCGACATTGCCGGCTACAAGGGCGTCGAGCACCTCGATCACAGCTATGAGGTCACTGTCGCCGATATTCGCAGCGCACTCGCAAGGCAGGGGATCGCCGAAAGCAGTATCCAAGAAGGCGACGCCCTGCTGTTCAACTATGGCTGGTCCAAGCTGTGGAAGGACCCAGAGACCTACAACACCAATCCGCCCGGTATCGGCATGGAGGCGAGCGAGTGGATCATCTCCATGAAACCCTCGATGATCGGCTCGGACCAGTGGACCACCGAAGTCGTGCCCGGTCCCGACCCCAAGCAGGCTTTCCCAGTCCATCAGGAACTCATCACCAAGAATGGCATCTTCAACTTGGAGAACATGGTTTTTGAAGAAGTGTTGGCCGACGAAGTGTACGAGTTCCTCTTTATATTCACGCCGACCCGCTTCAAAGGCGGCACGGGGTCTCCCGGGCGACCGATCGCCGTCCGCTGAATAGGAATGGAGAACCCCGCGTCGAAAAGGCGCGGGGTTTTCAACTGCCCAAGACCATCTGTGCAAGCGTCCCAAAATCCCACTCCAGCCGGTCGCCGGCACGACCTCTTGCGCTCCGAAGTTCTCAGCCGCCTTCGACCGTGCCTCCGGTCAACAGCGTTGGGAGTGCTGCTGACCCACCGGACGCCCGACCCCAAGCCCGGTCAAACGGAACGAAGGGACGCCCCGCCACTGGGTCGAGCGAGAGACGACAGCGGGCAGGCGGCCCCTGCAATGCGCGGGATATTCGAGGGGGACGATCCTTTGGGTTAGAGGACGACCTTACTTCTGGTTACAGATCGCTACTTTCCAGTCCAAATCCGGCCGTCCATTGAGCAATTCGGCTCAACGTGATCCGCACCTTGGGTTCGTCGCCGCACACGGAGCTATGGGCGCGATTGCGCTGCTCCGGCGAGTTATGTACTGGGGTATGTACTACTTCGTGGCCCTAGGCTCGTACGGCACCTGCTTCGAATTCAACGATACCATTATCATCAGGCACTCTCGCTCGATCCTTAGATTCTTGGGGCGTCGCATACTTTGACCAGTCAACCGACAGATCGCCCTTTATAAACTTAAACAAGTTGGGAGGGAGTTCGTCTCGCAGCACATCCTCGGGCAGGGCTTGCGATGTTTCCGAATATCTTCTTTTGTGAACGCGATAGTAAAGCACATCTGCGTCCGGTATTTCTTCTACAGGCCACTCACTCACCAGTATAGTCCATCCAGTACGCGATAAATCCCGGATTAGGACGAGCCTTGCCCTGGATGGAGTTTTCGTAATAGTCATCCCCGTAGTAGGAGACTGAGCCGTCAGGACGGAAATTGATCAAAAGCTCAAATCGGGCCGACTTCCAATGCAAGTCTATACTGCCCTCGCTGGCCGGTAGAATTCGCACTTGCGTTGCTTCCAGCACCTCCGATTTCTCTACCAGTTCATAAAGAAAATTAGCAGCAGCCTCTATGGTTTCTTCTTGGTAGGCAGGAGCTCCTTCGCCGTCCCAGTCTTCTTCAAGAGCCAATAGATGCTTCTTCGCCTCATCTAAGGTCTGACGAATGGCTCCAATAGCTTTAGTCTTTTTGTGCTGGTTGTAGAGATATATCGCGCCGACCCGTGCATTGACGATCATTGAATTTGGAAAGGTTGTCGCGTCTCTCCAGAAAAGTGATATAGTCTCGGTCACTCGCATCGACGTTACAGCCCATTGCTGAGTTACGGGGGGCTCTATGGCTTTTTCTAGATTGGCAGAAGCCTCTTTCTCATCCCAAACCTCCGCTGAGGAGATGGTCCTATGTTCCTCAGGCTCCAAGAATCTCTCGAAAATGGTTGGTGTACCACCAGCGGGCCAAATTTCCGGCCTGTTCATGAAAGAAGTTGAGGATTTGCTCAAGATCTGCCTCCTTGCATTGGACTGTCGTATAAAAATCCGAATCTATTAAAAAAATCGACGGCTCATTATTTTTAAGAACCAGTCCGTGACGTAGCGTACCGTACGCTTCATCAATTCCTTGAAGTCTTATCGTCGATTCGCTCTGCGTCTGTTGCAAGTCATCTGCGACTTCGCTGCCAGCAATACCCAGCAACTCTGAGTTGAGTAACTCGCGCCAAGGTTTTTCTTCGACACCGAGTTCACGTCGATCAACTACATTTACATAACGTAGCCCCACCCGCTTATACGAGTTGGGACAATATATTTCCTGTAAGGCTTGCTGAGCCTGTCGTAATTCTTTTATGAATGCCGACCAGCCCTGATAATTCGTATCGGACAGGGCAATGAAATCAGCAGAAATAGTAATAGATTGAGTATGGTCTTCGCTCCAGAAACGATGGCTGGTCTCCGTCTTCTGCGACAGACTAGTCTGATTGATCTCAAGACCAAGAGTTTGGACTACCTCTTCATAGTTGGGATAGTCCTCTTGTACACGCTCTTGAAACTTAGCTGGTGGCTCCGTCTTCAGACGCAAAATAGTCGGATAACGAAGCTGGCAGATAACTTCGCGGATCGGGTGCCGCTGAAACACAATGCGTTCTGAGGAGGGAATGGGCATGGGGTCTTTCTCGCTTAACAAGGGCCGGTTTTTCAAAAAGAAAGTATGTATAACCATTGGACGCAGCAATTCGAGTTGGGTTCAGGGAGAATCGCCGTTCCAGCACTGCTCCATTAGCCCGTATCAGCTAAGACTGGCGTTTAACAGCAGCAAAGACTTATACTATCGCTATGAGGAGATACGCCATGACTGGTTTCTTGCTCCTTGCCCCCCCTCGCGCTGTTCGCTCCACCGTTGCTGGCCGATTCTACTGGCGAGTAGCGTTCATGCGGTGCGACGGCGGCCAGCACCCAATACGCCCCGTTCAACCAAATCAACGCCACCAATTTTGCCCATCCCCATCGGCGGGGCTGATCAGCCAGTTGAGTTGGTGGCACTGAGCCTTCCTTGATAACAGAAGGACCGCGTCCATAAATTTGCTCTTCCATCTCGATGCCTCTCTCTGACCGACCTAGAATCCTTCCACTAAGACCAATTCACCACCATGCCCTAGGTTTCCACTTGATAAGCACCGACCATATCCGTCGCCGCTTTAGTTCCCCCCGGCCATTTCGATGAACTTTCTTCGCGGCTTTTCGCTCAACACAACCTGCTCCTTTCTGGTATTTTCCCTAGGCTTTGTGAACTCGGTCCTGCTGGCCGATCAGCTAGGGCCGGAGCATTATGGCACCCTAAAGCTGTGGACTGCGCTCGTCATGCTGGGCGTCCTGTCCTTTGGGGAATGGCTCAGCAAGGGGAACATTTACGTTGTAGGACGCGAGCGAGAGCGGGAAGCCGCGATCAACCACACCTTGTTGTACTGCCTCGTCTTGGGTGCCCTCCTATTGCTGACGGCCCCTTTTAGCTTGGTACTCGCAAAGGTCTTCGTGCCCGGTATTACCTTGGTCCAATGGGTGTTAGGCGTTTGCGTGATTGCGTTCACCGTGCTACAAAGGGCGGGTTTGTCCGTCCTTTTAGGCGAAGATCGGCTCAAGCCCTACGCCTTGCTGCCCGTAGTCTTCATCGCCATCTATCTCGGCGGCAATACCGTTCTTGCCCGGCTAGGGTATCTCGAGTTGGAACGAGTGATGGGAGTGTGGGTAGGAGCAGTAGGGATAACGGGCTTGGCGATTTTCACCCTATTCTCGTACCGGGGAATCCGCTTGCGGTGGGGAGGGCGACGCGCACTCGGGCAAATGCTTCGCATTGGTTCGCGTGGCGAGGTCTGCTTGGTGCTCATGTTTTTGCTACTCAAGAGCGATCTCTTTTTGATAGAGCACTTTTTGGGCGAGAAGGAGGTGGGTATGTACGGAGTGGCGACGAACTTTACGGACATGGTGCAGCGCGTCGCCAACATTGCCTCGGTCATCCTGCTCGCCAAAATAGTGCGCGGGCAAGACGACGCGCAGCTCTCTCTGGGCGTGGGCCAAGGCATCTTTGTCTTTTCCCTGCTTTCGGCGGTTGTCTTGATCTTCGGCGGACGTCTACTGCTGAGCGTTTTCTTTCCCTTATATCCAGATGCCTACGAGCCTCTTGTTTGGCTGCTGCCCGGTATGTTGTTTTTGGGCTTCGGGGCCGTGTTCAACGCCAAGCTAATGGGCGAGGGCTATCCCTCTATGACCCTGTGGGCACCGGGCATTGCTCTAGCGACCAACGTAGCCGTGAACCTATTGTTGATCCCCAAGCTGGGGCTGCGGGGTGCCGCCTTATCTACGTCGCTCGCGTACGCATTGTGGGGAATACTGACGGCCTCTTATTACTTGCGTCTAAACCAGCTAGGCTGGCGAGCCGTTTTCGCGCCGCCTTCTTTTGGGCAAGGAGAAAAGCCGACGACGAAGCAACCACCATCCGCCTGAAGGAGATACAGTTATACATGAGAAACGATTACGATAAACCCGACGCAGGACCGCCATGAACTCACTTTTTCGCCTCCAAGCCCCCTCCGCAGCCGATTTGGACTCCTTCCACCAAGACGGCTACATCTGCTACCCAGACGTACTCAAAGACGAAGCCCGGCGCGGCCTAATCAATGAGATCCTCGGCCTCGACTCGGTGCGCCGCTACCTCGACGCCTTGGACGAAAAACCCGCCGCGCCTCAGTCCTATTTCGTCCGCCCTTGGAACGACCGCGGCCCATGCGGAGACCGCCTCATTGACGACCCCTTTGTCACCGCACTGCTGCAAGCCACCATCGGCCCCAACTACCACTTCTGCCACTCCGCCCTCAACCTCGCTCCATGCGGCATAGGCCCCATTTCCTACCACCAAGATCACCACCACTGGAAACACGAAAACCCCGTCAACCTCGCCGAGCGCGACAAGTACTACATTCAAATTCTCTACTATCCCAATGGCTTTACGCTCGGCGACCGCAACCTCAAGGTCATTCCCGGCAGCCACCTCGTGGCCCCGACCGCAGAGGTCACGCCTGAGCGCATGCTGGCCGGAGCGTACGACGCCGAGGCCGGGCGCGAGCTAAAAGAGGTCCGGCTCGCAGTGCCTCCGGGCAGCATGGTCTATATCAACGCCCGGATCTTTCACGCCGTCGAGGCCAAACCCACGGACTCCCCCCAGCCCTATCGCATCTTCAACATCGACATTTTCAAAGAAGCCGGGCCGCCGCATCGCTATACTCAGGAGATTCCGCCCGAGTGGATTGCACACGCCAGCCCCACGCGCAGAAGGCTCTTTCTCCGCGATCCTTATACCGAAGGATGCTGGGCGGCCTAAGCGTCTTTCAACTAGGCAGGGTAGCACATTGGAACCGTCATTCCGGTGAAAGTCGGAATTCAGCAGGGGTGGGGCTGGACTTTGCTTTCGCTGGGGTAAACCGTATTTATTACACCACCTTCCACTGTCTGCGGCGCACAGAAGTAAGTGTCGTCTTAAGCTACAGGAGCTTTACCATGGGCAACCGCTTGCGCGTAGCCGCCATCGCCACCATCTACTATCCCAAGTCGCATGCCGATGTCATTGCCACCAAGTTTATGAAGGGCATGTCCACGGACGAGGGCCTGATGTCCCCGGAAATGGACCTAGCATCCTTGTACATCGACCACGTGCTAGAAAACGATATCGGCGTGGGCCTAGCCCAAGAGTACGGGGTCCCCATTTACCCCAGCATCCGCCGCGCCCTGCACGCTGGTGCCGATCGGCTCAACGTAGATGCGGTGCTGCTCATCGGCGAGCACGGCGACTATCCCTGGAACGAGCGGGGCCGCCACATGTACCCGCGTCGCTACTTCTTTGAGCAAATCGCCGGCGTCTTTGCCGAAAGCGGCCGCACGGTGCCCGTATTTTCAGATAAGCATTTGGCGTATGACTTTAGGGACGCCCAGTGGATGTGGGACCGCGCTGAAGAACTGGCCATTCCGCTGATGGCCGGGTCGTCGCTGCCCTTGGCTTGGCGCTCGCCTTGGCTGGAGCATCCCAAGGAGACGCTCATTGAGGAAGCGCTGTCCATCGGCTACGGCGGCATCGAAGCATACGGGTACCACGCTTTGGAGACTTTGCAGTGCATGGTTGAGCGGCGGCGCGGCGGCGAGCAGGGAGTGGCGTGGGTGCAGTGCCTCGAAGGGGACGATGTGTGGCGCGCCCGCGACAAGGGCCTGTGGTCCGGGGAGTTAGCCGAGGCTGCTTGCGCTGCCATTGCCAAAAAGCCGGATGGGCTGATGGAGGATCATTGCAAAAAGCCGGCCGTTTTCCTCATGGAGCACGGCGACGGCTTGCGCACGGCGACGTTGATGCTCAACCGCTATGTCAGCGACTTCGCCTATGCCGCGCGAGTAGGCGAGCAGGTGCAGGCCACAGAGTTCTACTTGCAGAACGAGGGGCCGTTTGCCCATTTCGGCTATCTATGCCGCAACATCCAAGAGTTTTTCAAAACGGGGCAGGCCCCTTATCCACCCGAGCGCACCTTGCTGACGACCGGGGTTATCGACGCGGCGATGAATTCGCGCTATGAAGGACACCGCCGCGTCGAGACGCCTTACTTAGACATCGCTTACCAGTCCTACGACCAGATGCCGCAGCGTCCCCTAGGTGCGCGGCCCAGCGGCGCCTGCGTCGATCCGCAGGCACCCGACATTCTGTAAGGACTTAACGCGCACCGCGGCGGAAGAAGGCGTCGAGCGAATAGCGTCCCGCGCCTGTTAGCAACAGCGCGGCAAACGGGAAAAAGTACAACAGCGCGAACTCCTTTTTCGCCCAAGGATCGCTCCCGTGTACGATAAGCGCGGCCACTAGCATGGTGACCATGAGCGGCACCACCGCCCAGCGGGTGGCGAATCCCAAAATCACCGCTAGGGCGCAAAACGCTTCGGCACCGGTAGCCAAGGCCATGCTCAGGGATGGGCCGACGCCCAAGGGGTCGGGAAACGAGGAGGAGCGCTCCGCAAAGCTAGTCAATTTCCCCCAGCCGTGGCCGAACAGCATCATGCCACCGATGGACACTCTCAATAGCAGCAACCCCAGTGAATGGTCTAGGCCGACCGAGGGCACCGGGCCGCACAACAGTTTTCTCAGGCTCATATTCGCTCCTTGGATTTGGTCTGTTTCAGTCCTTCAATTCGACGACGATATTCCGCCACGGCCCAGCACCGACGTTAAACGCTTCGTGTACTGCCTCCCCTTCGACCTCGCTGAATCGCACGTCCCCATCTTTCATATCACTAGCCTCCCGGCGGTTTCCCGCTGCATCTGCGGCCTGCAACCGACCATCGCCGATAACTACGTATAGATAGTCGTACTCGTGCCGATGCAGACCCGTGCTCTCGCCCGGTGCCAACCGCAGATCCCAAACCCGCACCCGCTTATTCTCAAAAAGCAATTTCGTTCCCACCGCTGGCGAAATGGTTTCGTTTGTTTGCATAATCCTCCTCCTTTTGCGCCCAAGATATGCTTAGGGGCATCCGCTCACAACCCCACTTGTGCTCGTCCTGCCTATCGCCCTTGAGACGAGGAGCAAATTGCGTTTTATTTGCGAATCTGTCTGCTAGGAGCATGACACCATGACGAACCAAATTGACTATGTCTTCAAGGCTGTGCCGACCCATGACGAACTGCGCGAAATGGACCGCGACTTGCGCTTCTATCCCAGCACAGTTGATGACCCCACCACCCTCACTACCGAACAGGTCGCGGCTTTCAACCGCGACGGCTACCTCAAGGGCTTTCGCATTTTCGATGATGCCGCGATTGCCGAGCATCGAGCCTTCTTCGACGAGCAACTGAGAAAGGTCATGGCCGCTGGTTATGGCAGCTTCACCCTCAGTTCGGCGCATCTCAAATTCGCCAAAGTCTATGACCTCATGCACCACCCTAAGATCCTCGCCTATGTCCACGATCTCCTCGGGCCCGAGCTGGTCGGCCTAGCGTCGCACTATTTTTGCAAGATGCCCAAGGACGGCACCACCGTCTCCTGGCACCAAGACGCCAGCTATTGGCCGCTAACACCTTCCAAGACCGCGACCGTCTGGTTAGCCGTTGACGACGCCGATATCGACAATGGCTGTATGCGATTCGTCGCCGGCTCGCACCGCTACGGCCAGCTCGAATTCCGCCCGAGCGACGCCGCGGAAAACAACGTCCTCAATCAGACGGTAGACGATGTTGAACGCTACGGCGAGATCGTCGATGTCGAGCTCGAGGCCGGCGAGATTTCGATTCACTCCGACCTACTCTTGCACAGCTCGCACTACAACGAATCGGATCGCCGTCGCTGCGGGCTAACGCTGCGCTACTGCACGCCCGACGTGTGCGCGATCCCCGGCTACTCTTGGGAGAAGGAAGGCGTACTGATCAACGCCGCCGACCCGACTGGCCACTGGGGTAACCCGAGCCGACCCGAGCGCGACTACGAAGTGGCCTGAGCCGCCTAACACAGAACTTGCGAACTTCACCGCGCCTTTAGGCGCAGAAATCAACGCAGGCCAATCCCGCGCCTCGTGAATCTGACGGGTCTGGTCCTTGCTACAAATAGAGATGCCGATGGCAAACGACAGACCGCACGTCCTCCTGATTAGCACCGACCATTGGCCCGCTGCCCTTTTGGGCGCAGCCAACCACTCCGCCATTCTCACCCCCACCCTCGACGCACTTGCCCGCAGCGGTACCCGCTTCGTCAACGCCTACAGCGAGTGCCCGATCTGCATTCCCGCCCGTCGCACCCTGATGACGGGCACTTCGCCGCGCACCCACGGCGACCGGGTCTTCAAAACAACCGCCCCCATGCCCGAGTTGCCGACTGTGGCGCAGACCTTCCGCGACGCCGGCTACCAAGCCTATGCCGTTGGCAAGCTCCATGTCTTTCCCCAGCGCGACCGCATCGGTTTCGACGATGTGCTCCTCGACGAAGAGGGTCGGCCGCACTTGGGCGCGGTTGACGACTACGATCTCTTCCTCGCGGACCAAGGCCATGCGGGCATGGGATTTGCCCACGGCATGAGCAACAACGAATACTCCTTCCGCCCCTATCACTTGCCCGAGGACTGCCACCCCACCACTTGGGCGGCGCGCCAAATGAGCCGGATGATTAAGCGGCGCAATCCGGCCAAGCCCGGCTTTTGGTACCTGTCCTTCCGCCATCCGCATCCGCCGCTGGTGCCCTTGCAGAGCTACCTCGACCTCTATCGCGACATCAACATCGACGCGCCGCACCACGGCGCTTGGGCTCGCGATTTCGATGATCTGCCCTATGCGCTCAAAATCAATCAGAGTGCCAACGCCCACCTCAAGGGGCTGGAAGTCCTGCGTATTCACCGCGCCTTCTACGCGCTCTGCACCCAGATCGACCACCAGCTTCGCGTGGTCATCGGCACCCTGCGCGAGGAGGGGCTGCTCGAAAATACCATTATTTGCTTCACAGCCGATCATGGTGATATGCTCGGTAACCACGGGCTGTGGGCCAAGCGGCTCTACTACGAGCAGTCGGCCAATGTGCCGATGATCTTGCTAGGAGGCCGAGACGGACGGGTGCCACACCACACGGTTGATGACCGCCTCGTCGGCTGGCAGGACGTCATGCCGACTTTGCTCGACCTAGCGGGCATCGACATCCCCGCCACCGTCGAGGGCCTATCGATGGTCGGCGAGGAACGGCGCACTTATCTCTACGGCGAATGCGGCGAAGGGCCGACTGCCACCCGCATGATCCGCGCGGGGCAACATAAGCTGATCTACTATCCAGTGGGCAACCGCGTCCAACTTTTCGACCTCGAAAGCGATTCCAACGAGCTGAACGACCTAGCCGGCTCGCCCGACCACGCCGCAATCCAAGCCCAACTCAGCGAGCGTCTCGTCGGCGAACTCTACGGCGGCGACGAAACCTGGGTCCAAGGCGGTCAACTCGTCGGCTTGCCCGACCAGCAATGGCCCCCCCGTCCCAACCGCAACCTGTCTGGTCAACGCGGCCTGTCTGGCCAACGCGGCCTGCACTATCCTGTGCCGCCCCAGATCGGCGCGGACAAAGTCGTGGGGGCGCCGTGAAGCCGCGCAATTTCCTCTTCATCTTGTCCGACCAGCACCACCGGCTCGCCAGCGGCTGCTACGGCCATCCACTGGTGCAGACGCCCCACTTGGACGCCTTAGCCGCCCGCGGCACCCGCTTCCAGAATGCCTATACCAACTGCCCGATCTGCGTTCCGGCCCGCGCGGCGCTGGCCACTGGCCGCTACGTGCATCAGATCGGCTATTGGGACAATGGGCATCCCTACAATGGCACACCCGTCTCTTGGCATCAGCGCCTGCGCGAACAGGGCTTCTGCTGCGACTCGATCGGCAAGCTGCACTTCAAGGGTCAAGGCACAGACCACGGCTTTAACGAGGAAATCGAGCCGTTGCACGTAGTCGATGGCGTCGGCGATGTCCTCGGCTGCATCCGCGATCAACCGCCCTTGCGCGACAAGCACGGCGAGCTTGGGCGGGCGGGCGCGGGCGATTCAACTTATTTGCAGTACGACGCCCGCTGTACCGAACACGCCTTGCGCTGGCTCGCTGAGCACTGCAACGACGCCAAGCCTTGGGTGGTTTTCCTCAATTTTGTCTGCCCGCATCCGCCCTATATCGCCCCGCCGGAAATCTGCGCCCGCTATCCGCTTGCCGATGTGCCGCTGCCGCCGCAGTGGACGCCCGACACGTGGCCCGACCATCCAGCGCTAGACGACTTCCGCCGCTTCTTCCGCTTTGACCACGGGCACAGCGAGGAAACGGTGCGGCGCGTTACAGCCGCATACTACGGGACCACGACCTATCTCGACCAACAGATCGGTCGCGTACTCAATGCGCTCGACGAACTCGGCCAGACGGACTCCACCCGAGTACTCTATATCTCCGACCACGGCGAGTGTTTGGGAGCCCGCGGCATCTTCGGCAAGTTCACGCTCTACGACGAAGCCGCGGCAGTGCCGATGATTATGGCTGGCCCTGATGTGCCGGATGGAAAAGTGGTGCGGACGCCGGTTTCTTTGGTGGATTGCTTTCCAACCGCACTCGAATGCGTCGGGGCTAAGCTGCTCGACGAAGATCTGCCCGGTCGGTCGCTGTGGCAGATCGCGCAAGAGGACGATCGCGAGCGCACCGTCTTTAGCGAGTATCACGCGCTAGGCACTGAGCGCGGCACCTACATGTTGCGCCGCAATCGCTACAAGTACAACTACTACGTCGGCGCACCACCGCAGCTTTTTGATTTGGCGGAAGATCCCGACGAGCTAAACGACTTATCGGGTATGCCAGAGTATCAAGAACTATTGCGAGATTGCGAAAGAGAGTTGCGCTCCCTACTCGACCCAGAAGCGGTTGACGAGCAAGCCCATGCCAGCCAGCGGGCAACAGTCGAAGCGGCGGGCGGGACTGCTGCGGTGATCCAACGCGGAGCCTTCGACCATTCGCCAACGCCCGGGGAAAAGGCCGCTTTTAGGTCGCATAAATAACGCTGAACAGCATCCGTTTAGCACGTTGATGTGCGAGCGTTCAGCCCAACTTGCCCAGACGTGCTGTCGGCCTTTTCTTTTTTATTCATGCCCGACACCCCAAGCGACACGGCAAACTCCACTTACAGACTCTCCCCCGCAGTTCGTCGCCGCAGCCAGTCGCGGCTGATCGGCATCGCCGTTAGCGGCTCGATCAACAACGCCCTCCTCACTTCCATCGTCTCCCTCTTTCTTCTCTCGCTCAATGCTTCGCCTTTTCTCATCGGCTTAGTCGCCACCAGCGATTATCTGCAAAAGATGGGGCGCGTCGTTGGATTGCAACTCATGCACCGCACCGGGAAGGCCGGGCTCTTTTTTTGGGGTAGGCTTTGCTCGTTGCCGGCGGGGCTAGCACTGGCACTGTTGGCGTTCTACGGCGCGAACGGGGTTTGGGCGGCTTGGATCGGCCTAGCCCTGTTTAGCGCACGCGGTCTGGCGCAGCAAGCGGGCAACACCGCTTGGTGGCCCCTAGTCCAAGACAACACCGCTAGCAGCGGGATCGGTGCCTTTCTCACGCGCATGCGCCTTCAGCAGCGCCTACTCGAACTCGTCTTGCCCATCCTGATCGGCTGGTATCTCGGCTCTCAACCCATAGCCGACGACTTCGGGCCGCTCTTCGCGCTGGCAGTTCTCTCCACTTGCGGTGGAGCCTTCTTGGTGCGCGCCGTAGCTGAGCGACCACTGTCCCCGCCCGGCGAAGGTCTAATTCGCCGCTTGCGCCAAGCATTGACCGCGCCTCCGATCCGCACCTATTCGCTCTTCATTATGGCCCGCACGGCCGTGCTAGCGGCGACCTTCCCACTGTGGGTCGTGGCACTCACGGATGGGGGGCTGCCCGTTAGCTACTTCGTCTGGATGACGCCAGTACAAGCCCTCGGCTACGTGATCGGGCTGCATGGCTGGGGGCGGATGGTGGATCGGCACGGCCCCCGCGGACCGCTGACCATCACCCTGTTGCTGCAAGCGGCCATGGCACCCGCTTGGCTTTTTCTGCCTACGCAATTCCCGTGGATTGCACTCTGGGCGGGGAGCGTTTATCTGCTCTGGGGAGCACTGGACGGCGGCTATCAGATGGGGCAATCGCGGGCGATGATCGACGCCGTTTCCAAAGAGTACCAAGCAGAGGGATTCTCCCTGGCGATGTATGCCGCGGCGCTGGGCGGTTTTGTCGGCGGCATCGCAGGGGGAGCTTGTTTCCAATGGTCTGCTGCGCTGGTGGGTCCGCGGGGGCCGCTCTTCTACCTGTGTGCGATTCAATTCGCATTTGCGGCGGCGTGGCTACTCAGCACTCGGCTGGCCGGATACCGCAATCAAACCCCCGTGCGTCGCTTCTGGCGCTTGTCATCTTAAAGCCCTCGTCTTATGTTGCTAATTTCTGCATTGATTATCACTTCCTAAGATTCCTTCAGGCGCATGATCCGCACCGCAGAAGCACTGGCCGAACTCGTCGCGCACGCCCTCGACTGCGAGCGCATTGCCCTAGACACTGAATTCGTTTGGACCCGCACCTATTATCCCAAGTTAGGCGTGATCCAACTAGCTCTCCCTAGTGACGACTGCCACCTGATTGACCCGATGGCGATTGCGGACCTCTCGCCTCTTGGTGCCCTGTTAGAGCACGCCGAGGTCGAGCTGATTCTCCATGACGCCCAACAAGATTTGGCTATTTTGCGCCGGGCCACGGGAGCTTTTCCGCGCAACATCTTCGACACTCGCTGCGCAGCCGGGTTTGCCAATATGAGTTCTACCTCTTCGCTGGCCGAGCTTTTGGCGCAAACCCTCGGCGTGGCCCTCGACAAAACCGAGACGCTCACCAACTGGGTACGCCGCCCGCTCTCCGAGGACCAGCTAGCGTACGCCATTGAGGATGTGCGCTATCTGCACCAGACGCGCAAGGTGTTGCAGGCGCACGTCGAAAAAATCGGTCGCAGCACTTGGCTGGCCGAGGAACTGGCCACGTACGACGACCCGCGGCTATACGAGGAGCGGGATCCACGCGAGCAATTCACGCGGATCAAGGGCACGGGCCGCGCTTCCCGGCGCGAGTTGGCCATCCTCCGCGAGTTGGCCGCTTGGCGCGAAGAGGAAGCGCGGCGCGGCGACCGGCCGCGCAATCACGTGTTACCGGACGAAACCCTCGTGTTACTAGCCCGGAGCAAGCCTCAGTCGCTGGCGGAACTGGGGCGGCTCCACACACCCGGCAATCACCGCTATGACCGCTACCTCCTCGAACAGATTCGCCGTGGTTTGGCCGTCCCCGACGCCGAGTGCCCGCCTCAACCGCGCCGACCGCGCCGACCACAGCTCGATAAAGAGACCATCGAACGCAAACTCGCCCGGTCTATGGACCACCTGCGCCAGCAAAGCGATGCGGCGCAGATTGACGCACCCTTTGTCGCGACCCGTGCCGAAGTGCGCGACCTCATCCTCGACGGGGGCGCAGCTACGCCCGAAGATCACCGCCTACTGCGCGGGTGGCGGCGCGATTTTATTGGCGAAACCCTATACGGCATTGCCACCAGCCCCGGGTGAGCCGCGACAGATCAGACATATTTCGCGTCCTTGACCGTTCCTTTGAATTTGAGTTCGCTTCGGAGGTAGGCTATCTTCCCTTTATGCTTCGAGGACGAGCCCGTGCTGACTTACCTCATTTTGCATGTCCGCCCTTGGATAGGCAGACAATAGATGCTCAACGCACTGCGTAGCCAATTTATCGGATGGGGCCTCGGCAAGGACCTCAGTGAAGATCTCGCCGCACTGGTCGCCTTAGCTGGGGTGGCCTTCGTCGCCTTGCTCGCCCATCGCTTGGCCAGAGGTCCGCTACTCCGCGGCCTCAGTGCCATCATTCGTCGCACCGATTTTCCCTATGACGACGCCCTAATCGAGTGCCGGGTCCTGCATCGGCTGGCCCATCTAGTCCCCGGCCTCATCTTCTACTACTTAGGGCCAATGGCCTTATATGGCCACCCCGTTTCCGTCAAAATCATCCAGACTGCGGCGCATATTTATCTGGTGCTCTCTGGCTTACTAGCCATCGATGCGTTGATAAACGCGGGCGTTAGCATCTACCACAGCACGAGGGACTCGCGCGAAATCTCCATCAAGGGGCTGGTGCAGTTTTTCAAGATCATCCTCTTTTTGCTCGGCAGCATTCTCGTCGTCTCAATTCTGATCGGCCAATCGCCGCTCTACTTGCTCGGCGGCCTGACGGCGATGACCGCAGTGCTGCTTTTAGTCTTCCGCGACTCGATTCTCGGGTTGGTCGCTGGCATCCAGATTTCGGTAAATCGCATGGTCGCCTATGGCGACTGGATTGAAATGCCCCAATACGGGGCCGACGGCGACGTGATCGACATAACGCTGACGACAGTCAAAGTGCAAAACTGGGACAAGACCATCACCACCATCCCCACGTACTCGCTGATCAGCGAGTCGTTCAAAAACTGGCGCGGGATGCAGGACTCGGGCGGGCGGCGGATCAAGCGGGCGATCTACCTCGACGTCAGCACCATCAAGTTTTGCGACGAGGAAATGCTCGCCCGCTTCGCCAAAATTCAGTACATCACCGCCCACATTGAGCGCAAGAAGCAAGAGCTAGCCGAATACAACAAGCTCAATCAAGTGGACCTTTCGCATCTGGTGAATGGGCGGCGTATGACCAATGTCGGCACCTTTCGCGCCTATGTGCGGGCCTATCTGAAGAACCATCCGCAGATCAACCAAGAAATGACCTTTCTGGTGCGCCAGCTAGCGCCGACCGCCAAGGGGCTACCCCTCGAAATCTACGTCTTTTGCACGGATAAAGTCTGGGCTAACTACGAGGCGATCCAAGCCGACATTTTCGACCACATCTTCGCCATTGTGCCCGCCTTTGATTTGCGAGTTTTTCAGGAGCCGGCCGGGGCGGATTTTCTGGCACTACAACCGACCAGCTAGTTTCATTTCTCTTGGCGTCTCGACGGTCCAAATCGCTCTACCTACATTGGGAGATCGCACCACGCTATGCCTACGGAAGACTTGCTCTATACTACTATATATAGCCCCATTGGAGAGTTGCTCCTAGCCGGCGACCCTACTGGCTTGCAACACATTCAGTTTAAGGACCGCGACTTTACCCCGCCGCCGGATTGGCAGGCTGTGGCGGCCTTGCCCTATCCGGTCGCCGATCAGCTCGATTCCTACTTCGCCGGTCACCTAGGCAGTTTCGACTTGCCGCTCAACCCTCAAGGAACGGCGTTTCAGCGCAAAGTCTGGGCTGCACTCGCGGAGATTCCCTACGGCGAGACGATCTCCTACTTGGAGCTAGCGCACCGCATCGGCAACCCAAACGCAGTCCGCGCTGTCGGCTTGGCCAACGGTAAGAATCCCCTGCCAATTGTCGTGCCTTGTCACCGCGTGATTGGCAGCAACGGCGCACTGGTCGGCTACGCCAGCGGGCTGCCGATCAAGAGAGCGTTGCTCGCCCTCGAAGGTGCGCTTCCTCCCCAACTCGACCTCTTTTAAGGCTGGTTTCACGCCCACGCATCTCATTGCTATCATCGGCACGGAGAGGGCAACGGCCTCGTTCACTTTCCCGTATCGCTCGCCGAATCCGGTGTAGAGGTGCTGCGCCGGGCTGGAAATTTTAAGGAGTCTCCGCTCTAGCCGTCAGCGCAGAGTACTATCGGGCCTTCGGCTCCTACGACATCAACCGCGACTTCGTGGATTGCATATTAAACGAAACGAACTTCGACGCCGCGACCAAGACCATGGTCTTGGTTGACGCGGTCTATCTGAGCAGCGCTGATTTGGCGTGGGCTCCTCTGTAAGCCGCCACAGTCGTTCCTAGCCTTGTTTCGTTCCCCACCGCGTCGCGATAACTGCATCCATGAAAATCTGCCCTAGGTGAAACACAATACAAGGTATTGCTATCAACCCTTTCTGCTCGGGCGACACCGCCGAATCCGGCAAAAATGCCAGCACTGTCATCGCCACCGGCAAGGTCTTTTGGCTCGCCATCAGTACAACGGCCTTGCGCACCGCCGCTGCGAGCTGCAAAAGCGCACAAGCACCGCTATTGAGCAGCAGGTAGAGCGCGTGGATTGCCAAGCTAGATGCCACCAGAATCAGCAAACTCACCGGCTCTATTTGAGCTAGTTGCCCAGCAGACTCGCTGAATTTCATCCACGGAATCGAGATCAGCGCCGCATTGCTGGCCAAAGTCAACCGCGAGCGCTGGGCGTTGATCCAATCGGCAGCGAAGCGCCGCAGGTACTTGCCGACACCCAAGGGCAGCAAGATCGAAAGACAGAGTTTGGCGAACAGATCGCTAGCCGAAAGCTCGACTTGGCCTAGGGAACTCAGAAGATGCGCCAACACGAATGGCACTGTGAAAATGCCAGCGATATTGGTCAGCACGGTCAAAAGCAGGGCGAGCGCTACATTGCCTCGAGCCTGCGCCGTCAGCGCCACGCCCGAAGTCAGGGTCGTCGGCATGCAGCAGAACAGGGCCAGACCAAATTGGAAGGCGGGTTCCATCGGAAGTTGGAACGCGATCACCGCACCGAGAAAGGGGGTGGCGAAGAGAATCGAAACACATCCCCAAGACGTCGCCTTCCACGCAGCGAGAGCCGCGTGGACTTCGTCGGTTTTCAGCAACAGCCCCGAAAGAAAAAAAATAAAGCTGACCGCAACGTACTGAGTGGGCAGTTCGGCCATGTAGAGGCCTAGACGGGGAAAGAAGAATCCCACCACGGCCACGACCAACAGACCAACAGGCAGAAATTGCCGCTGTAGAAAACCTAACATGGTCCGCTCACAAAAAAGGCCGGACGCTGCCCGGCCAGATCGCTAACACTGTATATGCTTGGGATCTACTCGCTCTCCGCCAAGGCAACGGTGCGATAGCCGTAGCAGATGTCCTCGCAGACGTTACACGATTCCACATCGCCATCGCGACACTCTAGGGCACCATCGCGGAACATCTGGAGAAACTCATTGGCCGAGGGTTTTTCCGAAAATAACACGCGCAAAAAGCAGACCAACCGCTGCCGCGCCTCATTGCTGATTAGGTGCTCAACCTTGCAGGCGTCGATCATTGCGTCGTCCTCATCCATACCGAGGGCGTCTCCGAGGAAACGCTGCACGACTAGGCGCGTGGCCTCGGTTTCCTGCACAACTTTCAGGCCCTGCTCGGTAAGTTCGAGGAAGCGGTTGGGATCCTCCTGCACGTAGCCGCGCTCCTTGAGGTGCTTCATGGCCGTCGAGACGCTACCTTTAGTAATGCTCAGGTGCTTGGCGATATCCGAGACGCGGGCGTAGCCGTACTCCCCGCGCAACTCGTGGACTGCCATCAAGTGGTGCGCGGCGCTGTGGCTTAACTCGTTTTCTCCGTAGGCTCTCCAGACTTCCTCAAACATGCGTTTCGCCTTTCTGCTTCCACCTAAGTCGCAGGGTCTTGTATTGAGTCATCCATGCCTACTGTCTCGCTTAAAGCGAGGTAAAGGCCCCAAAGGCGCGGTCAAGCGCCGAGCTTGCGCAGCAAATCCACGCAGCGATTGGAATAGCCCCATTCGTTGTCGTACCACCCGAGGACCTTGACCATATTTCCTTCGAGAACATTCGTCGACAGCGCGTCGAAGACGCACGAGTGCGGATTGCCCACGATGTCGGCCAAGACTAGCGGCTCCTCGGAGTACTCGAGGATGCCAGCCAGCGAGTTGGCGGCGGCGGCCTTGAACGCCGCGTTGATTGCTTCGGCGTCCGCTGCGCTTTTGAGTTCGGCGGTAAGGTCAGTCAATGAACCGTCGGGAGTTGGTACGCGGATGGCCAAGCCATCGAGCTTGCCGTCGAGCTCGGGTAGCACCTTACCTACTGCGGCCGCCGCGCCCGTAGTTGTGGGGATCATCGATACCGCCGCCGAGCGCGCCCGCCGCATGTCCTTGTGCGGGGCGTCAAGCAGGCGTTGGTCGCCGGTGTACGAGTGAATCGTATTCATCATGCCTTTGACGATGCCAAAGTTCTCGTGTAGAACTTTGACCATGGGGGCTAGGCAGTTGGTCGTACACGAAGCATTGGAAATGATTGTGTGGTCGGCTTGGATGGCGTCGTCGTTGACGCCCATTACCACGGTTACGTCCTCGCCTTTGGCCGGAGCGGAGATAACGACCTTTTTGGCCCCAGCGTCGATATGGGCACGAGCCTTGCTAGCCTCGGTGAAAAATCCCGTTGACTCCAGCACCACTTCGACCCCCAAATCACCCCAAGGCAGGTTGGCTGGGTCGCGCTCGGCCAAGATGCGAATCTTTTGGCCATTGACGATCAAGTCGTCGCCAGCAACCTCTATCTCGCCGACAAAGCGGCCATGGGTGGAGTCGTATTTGAGGAGGTGGGCAAGTGTTTGGGCGTCGGTTAGATCGTTGATGGCCTTGATCTCAATGCCACCTTGCTCAACGGCCACCCTGAACACCAAGCGACCGATTCGACCAAAGCCATTAATAGCAACAGATAGCTCTCCCATTTTTCAGTGTATTCCTTCCTAATAAACGGCAATAGATACGGAGGTCTGAGAAAAGTCAGCCGCTCATCTTTGCGGGCCCTGCGACTAGCCAAACGAATAGGTAGCAAACGGATGAACGGAACTTTACAGCCCGATGTAAGAACTTATATTGCACAGTTGCGGGAAGTGTGCAAGGCGGGCAAATTGGACTTGATTCTCAATTTTTGCGTTGCAGAAAGCTAATTAATAAACCCGACCTCAGCAAGAGCACTACCACTGGCCGAAATGTCCGCTGGCGGGCTAGGCTGAAGAACCGGACGGGCGATCAAAGAACAGAGAAGTGATGCGCGAGGAAGACATAGCCTTGGAGAAAATGCTGCTGTACATCGATGAGCAGCAGCGGGCCTACATCGAACAACTGAAATCCTTTATCCGCATACCCAGCGTCAGCACTGGTTCCGATGAAGATACCCGCGACGCCCTCACCCAAGCGGCCGACTTCCTCGTCGGCCAATTCGACCAAATGAGGTTTGAGGCCGAAAAGATCCAAGTGAGAGCCGCGACCAATCCCCTAGTCGTCGCCCGTAGTCCCGCGTTCTCGTCGGATCGACCCACCGTCTTGATCTATGGTCATTACGATGTCCAAGGAGTGGACAATCCACGCTCGGCCTGGGAGGTAGAGCCCTTTGCCGCCGAAGAGCGGGACGGCTTCCTCATCGCCCGGGGGGCCAGCGACAATAAGGGTCCCTGCTTCGCGCATCTGAAGGCGGCCGAAGTCGTCCTCGCCCATGGAGATCAGCTTCCGTTCAATCTGGTCTTCCTAATCGAAGGCGAGGAGGAATGCGGCAGCGCGGCGTTGAGCCAGTTTGTGGCCGAGGGGGGGCTTGACCAATTTGCCCCAGTGCTCTGTACGGTGATTTCCGACACCAGCATGTACGGGCCGGATCAGCCCTCGTTGACTTTGGGGCTGCGCGGCATTGTCTATACTGAAGTCGAGGTTTTTGGGCCAGTGCAGGACGTGCATTCCGGCCTTTTTGGCGGTATTATCCACAACCCCAATCAACTGCTCGTCAACGCCCTATCCGGCCTCATCAATGCTGAAGGGCATATCACTGTGCCCGGTTTCTACGACGGAGTGCAGCCGCTTTCGGCCCGCGAAAAGAGCCTCTACGCAGCCCTCGCAGTGGACGAGGCGGCTTATTGCCGCACCTTGGGCGTAACTTCGCTAGTGGGAGAGCAGGAGTACCCCATTCTCGAAAGGCGCTGGACTCGTCCCACGCTCGACATCAACCTCCTCAGTGGCGGCAGTCCGCGCACGGTCATTCCGGCTGTAGCCCGAGCGGCCATTTCCTGCCGATTAGTGCCAGGCCAAGATCCCGAACGCATCCAAGCTGCCCTCGAAGGACACATCCGCGCTCGGCTACCGGCCGACACTCGCGCCGAGTTCAAAAACCAGCATTGCTCACCGTCCTACTACTTGGACCTAGATCATCCACTAGTCAAGCCGACACTTGAGGCGATACGCAAGGGATTTGGAGTCGAGCCGGTGTTTACCCGCGAAGGCGGCTCCATCCCCATCGTCGTCGATCTTGCCGCTGCGACAGACGCACCGGTCCTGCTCATCGGGCTAGGGCAGATCACCGACAATTGGCACGGCCCCAACGAGTGCTTTTCCATGCGCGACTTTCACCGTGGCATCCGCACTGCGGCCGCGCTCTTATGCGAGTTGGCGAGAGCTTCTCGGCGCACGACCTAGTCCCGCCATTCTACACAAAGTAAGGAGCCATTTGTGTCTCTTTCCCAAGCCCAAGTAACCCATTTCAAAAACCACGGTTACGCCGCAGTTCCCCATTTTTTTGACTCCCGCGAAATCCGAGCCTTGCAAGCCGAAATCGAGCGCTTCAAACGCGAGGGCTTGGTCCGCAATGTCGCCACCGAGGGCGACGGCCAGACCCCCTCCTCCACCAAGGTCAACCTGCAACTGATTCCCCTGTACGACAAAAGCGATCTCATGCGCGCCCTGCCTTTTGACGAAAAAATCACCATTGCCGTTTCACAACTCATCGGCACGCCCTTCATCCTGCACCTAGACCAGATGTTCCTCAAGCCGGCGGGGCACGGCATTGGCACGGACTGGCACCAAGATAACGCCTATTTCAAAATAGATGACCCATTAAAAGGTACTGCCATGTGGGTCGCCGTTCACGACGCAACCATCCAAAACGGCACCATCCACGTCGTGCATGACTCCTTCAAGGAGGAGTATCCGCACGACCGCGACCCCTACTCCGACCACCACATCCACTGCCAAGTACCCGAGGAGCGCACCGTGCCCATTGAGCTAAAGGCCGGCGGCGTCGCCTTCTTCTGCTACGGCACCGCCCATGCAACCAAGGCAAATACCACCAATCGCGAGCGCGCCGGACTTGCCTTCCACTTCCTGCACACCTCCTGTGTCGAGCGCGCCAGACTCGTCGGCGAACGACGCGGCCAGCCCATCTTGGTGGGGCCGGAAACTACAGGTGGCGAAGCCGAATACGGCGTGCGCGTTGCTGGGACTTGGGAACGGGAAGTCGAGCGCGTCCTCGAGGGATCAACTGACTAATGCCGCATATCAATCCCGACGACCTGCGCAAGATCGGCTACCAGCTCTTCGAGGCGGCAGGCTGCCCTCCCGCAAACGCCCGCGCCGTGACCGACCACTTAGTCGAGTCCTCTCTCTACGGACACGATTCACACGGTAGCCTGCGCCTCTACGAATACATCGAACAGATCCAAGACGGCATCTTTGATCCTAAGGGCCAGCCTTCTATTGTCAGCGAAAAACCCTGCACAGTGGTCGTTGATGGCGGCGGGACCATGGGCCAGATCGGCGGAACCTTCGCTACCCAGCTAGCCATCGACAAGGCCGCTCAGTACGGAGTCGCTACTGCCACGCTGCGCAACTGCGGGCACGTGGGCCGGGTCGGGGCCTACCCGCTGCAGGTCGCTCGTCAAGGGATGATTGGCTTAGCCTTTTGCAACGCCGGTCACCTCGGACGACAGATCGCTCCCTACGGTGGGATTGACGGCAAGCTCAGCACCAACCCCATATCCTGTGCCGCGCCTCGGCGCAACGCCGATCCGATCTTGGTCGATATGACCACCTCGGTCTGCGCCGAGGGCAAGGTCCGCGTCGCCTACAACCGCGGAGAACAGCTACCCGAAGGCCGAATCATCGACCACGATGGCAACCCTTCTACCGACCCGATAGCATTTGTCGGCGATCCGCCCGGTGCGATCCTGCCTTTCGGCGGGGCGGTGGCCTATAAAGGGTACTGCTTGAGTATGATCGTTGAGATTCTAGGCGGCGCCCTCAGCGGTCAGGGCTGTGCCAACGGCGAGACCGTCATGCAGAGCAACGGACTGCACCTGACGGTGTACAACATCGAGTACTTCGTCGAAAAGGACTACTACTTCGACGAACTCGAAAGCCTCATCCGCCACGTATCCACCAGCCGGGTCGATTCGCACATCGGCGAGATTCTGCTGCCCGGCGACCCCGAATACCGCACCGGACGCCAACGTCAAGAAGAAGGTATTCCCATCGACGACACGACTTGGGGCCACATCGCCGAGGCCGCGCACAGCCTCGGGCTGGATCCTCAGGCTTGGTTGCAATAAGGGCGAATGGCGGGAACGTGTGGGAATCGAACCCACCCAGCGCAACTCTCGCTACGCCGCAACGGATTTGAAGTCCGCGGCAGCCACCAGGCACGCATCCGCTCCCGCAAAGTTCTCGTTTGGGTACGCAAAAATATAGAATGACATCCCAGTAGCACCAACGAGCCCCTCGGTGCTACTCGGTCTGCGCTGCTTCAGCCCGCGCCTTGCGTTCAGCCCGTTCGGCTGCCTTGCGCTCGGCCACCTCGGCTTCTGTCGGCAAGCGCCGCGCGGGCATTTCTGGATACTCAAGCGGCAGTTCCCAGCGCAGGGTTCGCAATGGAACGTCCCCCAAGTTTTCAATCTGCAACTCGAGATATTTGTCGTCGAGCCCGACAATAGGCGTCTTGTCGTCGCTTTTGCGATTGGGGAAGAAGACTCGGTAGTAAGTCTTGCCGTCGAGCACCTCTCCTTCGGGTTGGTCGCTCTCGTATGGATAAAAATTAAACGTCCCGCTGGGCTGGAAGCGCACACCTTGCTGGTTAACTAGGAACGTGCGCGCACCAATATCGGCAATATAGGGCTTGAGTTGAGACTCTCCGCTCGACAGATAAACGGTAAAGACCAAACGACTGTAGAGCGTCAAGCCCCAACGGTCGTCATACCGGTCGCGCAGGATGGGAAACTTGGGGTCGTAGATGGCATCGACGACCCGGCGTATGTATTCGGCCCTCCAGATATCGAAGGCACTTTTGTGTAGGGGATTGCGCACATCAAAGGACGGATTTACGTAGATAAGATACTGAAAGTAAAGGCTGTTGATGTCTGTGCCGTCTTCGGCTGGATAGATGCCATCAACGTAGGAATATAGTAGCTGTTTGATGCGAAATTCGAGTTGCTCTTGCCCCAAGTCCTCGCGCTCAGCCCGCGCATAGGCGTGGGCAATTTCATAGGCGAAGGTATGTAAAGCGGCCTGCACCAAGACGCCGTCGGTCCCCCGGTGGCTTCTATTGACGGTGCGCCACACTTCCTGCTCAACGCGCACAAAGGGGCTTTCCGAAAACTCTAGGGCGCAACCACTGGCGGCCGCAGATATCCAGCAAAGGAGCAAGATCCTGCTTGGCATGAACTACCTCCGTTGAGGAGGGGGAAGCCTAGCCTCGTGCTATTCCTTGACGACCCAGAGCTTGATCGCTGTTGCTACCTCTGGGTGGAGGCGCACTTCGATATTGTAAACACCTAATTCGCGGATGGGGTCTTCAAGATGGATGGCGCGGCGATCTACCTCATAGCCCTTTTTATCGAGCAACTCGGCGATATGCTGGGCGGTTACCGAACCGAAGAGGCGATCTTCCTCGCCGACCTTGACCTGCACGGTAAGCGACTCTGCTTCCAGCTTTTTGGCGAGGGCCGCGGCGGCGCGGCGGTCGCGCTCGGCCAAGGACTCTTGCTGTTTGCGCCTAGATTCGAATTGAGCCATGTTGGCGGCACTGGCGACCAGGGCCTCATTGCGAGGGATCAGGAAGTTGCGACCATACCCGTTTTTTACCTCTACGACCTCGCCGGCCGAACCCAAGGATTCAATGTCCTTTAATAGAATTACTTTCACGACTTGTCCTCCACTTCATAGAAAACGGCGATGTTGTTTGAGACTTATGCTTCTTCCTCTGTGGGAGCAGGACGCAGCCGGCGCCAATCGAACCAAGTATCCAAAAGCCCCAAGCCCGCCAAGAGTAGAAACGCCAAGCCTGCGACAAAAAAAAGCCCAACGTAAAACAACAGTTCGACCAATCGCGGCACCCGTTGGCGCAGGGCGAAAAAGCGCAAGACAGCCAAGCCTTGCACTGCGTAGATAATCCCCATCAACACAATCAAATTGAGGCCCAAATCGGCCAACAATCCGTCGCCCAAAAGGCTTAGCCCCAAGGCCGCGATTAATACCCAGATCAACTCTTCCCAAGGCCGCCAAAAGAGCAGCGGCAGGGGAGCAGGTAGCGACAACCCCAGCCGCAAGGCCAAGCCTTGGCTCAACCGATACGCCACGACAAAAATCAAAAGTAAGGTCGCCATCTCGATGGCTGGCTGCACTCGCAGGACCGCGTCAATCATCGCGCTTAGCGTCTGGCCGCTTCCCTCTACAGCCATCCCTAGGTCTTGGAACTGCTCCAAGATGGCGGCGGCTTGCTCTTGGCGATATACGCCATCGCGCGCCTGAATTAACTGCCAGAAACACAAGCCGGCCGGCGGCGCACAGGCCATGGCCATGACGCGACCATAGGTCTGCTGACGCTCTATTTGCAAAACAGCGAGCAACCCCATAATGGGCACTAGCCCCAACATGGCACCTAGCAGCATGACGGTGCCCAAGCAAAGCAGGCCGATCAAGGGCAGGGCACCACGCGGGCCGTAGCGCAAACTGGCCAAAAGCGAAACGACTGCCAGCACTATGCCCAGCAGAATCAGCATCGGCTACCGACGCTAAGAGTCGTCGGACTCTTGGACTACGGCCTCCTCGGGTGCCGCCTCTGCCGCCTCTGCCGCCTCTGCCGCCTCACTAGGCTTATTGTCCTCAGAGGCAGCATCGCGGCGGTGGTCGTCGCGGTCCCTCGAGCCACGCGAGTCCCGATGTGAGCCGCCTCGATCCCTCGGGCCGCGGGTCGGCCGGGTAAAAGCTTCTTCGAGGAAATTGTCGGCGGCGAGCTGGGGTACGTGGATAAAATCGCCTTCGACCGCAGTGATAAGATAGCGCAGCACCGCTTCTTCGAGCTTGAGCGTCTGTTCTAACCCTTCGATCACCGTCGGCTCGGCGGAAAACTGATAGAGCACGTAGTAGCCTTGACGACGATTCTTCAGACTAGCCGAAGTATAGGCCAGACGCCGCAGGCCCCAATTGTCGATTCGGGCAACTTGCCCGTCATTTTCCTCGAGTAGAGCCTCGTACTTTTCGACGAGTTGATCGTATTGGCCCTCGCCGGCTTGGGGATCCAAGATACATACGAGTTCGTAGTTTCTCATTGTATTGCGCTTTCTTGGTTCTGGTCTGGGGCACATCCCTCAGACGGCTAAAAGTGGTGCCAGGACGAGAGATATCACCGACATCAGCTTGATGAGTATGTTGAGAGACGGCCCCGAAGTGTCTTTGAATGGATCGCCGACCGTATCGCCGACGACCGCGGCTTTGTGTGGGTCGGAGCCTTTGCCACCCAAGTGGCCCTCTTCGATCCACTTTTTGGCGTTGTCCCAAGCCCCGCCGCTGTTGGCCATCATCAGCGCCAACAAGACGCCGCTGACCGTCGCCCCGGCGAGCATTCCGCCTAAGGCGATAGGGCCGAGGCCGAAACCAACAGCGACCGGAGCCAACACCGCCAACAGGCCCGGTAGAATCATTTCGCGCAGGGCCGCCGTCGTGCTAATCTCCACGCAGCGCCGCGTATCGGGTTTGGCTTTGCCTTCCATTAGGCCCTCGATCTCGCGGAATTGACGCCGGACTTCCTCAACCATCTTGAAGGCGGCCTTGCCGACCGAGGTCATGGTGATGGAGGCCGCGAGGTAGGGAATCATCGCGCCAATAAAAAGCCCACCGACGACAATCGGCGTAGTCACATCAATGACGATCGGCTTACCGGTTGCGATCTCTATAGCGGAGGAATAGGCCGAAAAAAGCGCCAATGCCGTCAACGCCGCCGAGCCAATGGCAAATCCCTTGCCCATGGCCGCGGTCGTGTTGCCGAGAGAGTCGAGACTATCGGTGATCTTCCGCGTGTCTTCGCCCAGGCCCGCCATTTCGGTAATGCCGCCGGCGTTGTCGGCGATGGGGCCATAGGCGTCAACCGACATGGTGATACCCACTGTGGCCAGCATACCGACAGCGGCAATGCCAATCCCAAAAAGCCCGGCAAAGTGGAAGGCCAAGCCAATGGCGACGACGATACCCAAGGTCGGCAGGACGACGCTTTCCATGCCTATGGCCAGACCGGAAATGATATTAGTCGCCACGCCGGTCTTGGAGGTTTCAGCGATGGTGCGGATGGGTTTACCGCCAGTGTAGTACTCGGTAAAAATGCCGATGGCGATCCCGGCCAAGCAGCCCGCGCATAGTGCCCACACCGGCTGATTGGATAAGCCGATTGTCCCGGCGACCCACCAAGCACCCAAAATCATTAGTGCAGCAGCAACCCAAGTCGAGTAGCGCAATGCAGCACCGGGATCAAAATTTTGTAGTAACCGCACCATCAACACGCCCAGTAGCGACGAGGCTAGACCAATCATAATGACGATCAGCGGGAAGCTCATCGCCGCGAGTTTCGCCTGAGTCGGGTCGGAGATACTAGGAGCAATAGTGGCCAGCAGTGACGCGGACGCGGTGGCAGCAATGGCAATGGTAGCGATAACCGATCCGACATACGATTCAAAGATGTCGGCACCCATGCCAGCGACATCGCCGACATTGTCGCCGACATTGTCGGCGATACCCGCAGGATTGCGGGGGTCGTCCTCGGGAATCCCCGCCTCCACCTTGCCTACCAAGTCGGCACCCACATCCGCAGCCTTGGTGAAGATGCCACCGCCAACGCGCGCGAAAAGAGCAATCGAAGAGGCCCCCATAGCGAAGCCATTGATCGTGGATGCTTGGCTTATATCGTTCCACATACCAATGGCACTAGCCAGCGCACCAATGCCGAAAAGACCCAAGCCAGCCACGGCAAGTCCCATCACTGCCCCCCCTGAAAAAGCGATGCTCAGCGCCGGTCCTTGGCCGTGCTGGTTGGCCGCTTGGGCGGCGCGAACATTGGCGTGGCAGGCCGCCTTCATGCCGGTATAACCGGCCAAAATGGAACAAACGGCTCCCGCCAAGAAAGCGTACGCGGTATGGGATCCCACGAAAAAAAGGAGGGCGAAGACGATGACGATAAATCCGGCGAGGATAGTGTACTCGCGTTTGAGAAAGGTCATCGCTCCCTCGTGAATAGCCTCTGAGATTTCCATCATCTCTGGAGTACCAGCCGGAGACCTTTTGATGTAAAAGTACAGTAAAAGCGAGCAAAGCAAACCGCCCAGACCTATGAATGGCGCTGCGCTTGTCCAGATCTCCATATGCGTTTTTACACTCCCTTGGCTACGTTGCTTTTCAACCGTTGAACTTGTTCATGGCCGCCTCAATACCGCCGGCGTAGTACACTTCGAGCGCCGCATTCCCGCGCTCAACCAAGCCTTCTACTTCTTCTGCTGGGGAAAACGGCTCTAGGACGTAGTCAATGATGTCCGCGCCTGCGGGTGGAACACCGATCCCTAGGCGCAGACGCGGCACCGCCTCCGTGTTGAGTGCTTCAAGCACCGAAGCCAAACCGTTGTGCCCTCCATCACTACCGCCGCGGCGAAAGCGCAGACGCCCGAAGTCGAGGAGGAAGTCGTCGCAGACGACCAGTACGTCTTCAGGCGGCACCTCCCATTGGGCGCAAAGGGCGGCGGCAGTGTGGCCGCTGCGGTTCATATAGGTCTGGGGCTTGGCCAAGAGCACATCCCGACCACCCAGTACCACTCGAGCCACTTGGCCCTGTGGGTCTGCTTGATGCTGCCAGTCAACACCACAGCGCACCGCTAGGTCATCTACCACCATAAATCCTATGTTGTGCCGCGTTGGCGCGTAGCGCACACCGGGATTGCCCAAACCCAAGGCTACTTGCAAACCTACTCTTCGCCGCCTGCGTCGGCTTCTTCGCCTTCACCACCTTCGCCGGCCTCTTCTTCGCCTGCGGCTTCTGCGGCTTCTTCCTCGGCAGTGATTAAGCGCGGAGCCAAAATGTTGACAATCGTGCGATCCGGGTCGGTGGTAATGCGCGGCTCTTGTTCGATGAGATCGCTCACGTGCAGACTATCGCCAATGACCAGCGAAGAGATGTCAATCACCATTGCAGAGGGCATTTCCGAGACGACGCATTCCATTTCGATTGAGGTCAGAGCCTGCTGCGAGGCCCCGCCCTCGTTGCGGACGCCTTCGGGTACGCCCTCAGTCAGGATCGGAACATTGGCGCGCAGCGTCTCGCTCGGATCAATGCGCAGAAGGTCTAAGTGCAGCACATCGCCGCGCACCTTGTGGTATTGGATGTCGCAAATCAGAGCCTGCTCAGGGTCCTTATCGGACTCTTCGCGCTCAACCAAAATGATCGCGTTTTGCCCGCCCTTGCTCAGGATGCGTTCCAAGGTATGAGCATCCGTCTTGAAGGATTCAGCGGGCTGATTGTGGCCGTATATCACTCCGGGCAACTGGCCCTGTAGGCGACGCATCTGGCCCACCGGCCCCTTGCCCTGCTCCTCGCGGGACTGGATTTTGAGCGCAACCTGCTCGCGCGCTTGGATCTGTAGCGGAACTTGCGGCATCGAAAAATCTCCTCAAAAGACTCAATCAAATATTAATGGCAGCCCGGCGAGGACTCGAACCTCGATAAACGGAACCAAAATCCGTTGTCCTACCAATTGAACGACCGGGCTACCTATTTCTGTGCCTCGCACTACCTTGAGTTAGACTGGCTGACACAAAAAAGACCGGCAACCTTGCCTTTGCAGTGCGTTGTGCGCCTGAGAGGCGGTCTTCCGGTCGTCGAAGATACCGTAAACAGTGGAGCCGCTGCCCGACATGGACGTGACGCGAGCACCGACTCGATCCAGTTGAGAACGAAGTTCTGCGACGATGGGATAGGTGCGATCTACCACGGGTATGAAGTCGTTCTCCAGCACTTCAAATAACCTGTCGTGGTCAACGCACCCGCCGCTCAGGGAAAAAATAAAGTTAAAATAGGGAGAATCTTCTGTCAAGATAGGGCCGAGTTGGTCATAAGCCCACGCCGTACGGATCTCGACTTCGGGGTATGCCAATACGTAAAAAACCGCACCTTTCCAACTCAGCCTCTCGAGTATCTCACCTCGACCCCTCATTAGAGCGGTGCCGCCCCCCACTAGGAAGGGAATGTCCGAGCCAAGGGGCGCGGCGATCTGGCGGAGATCTACGTTCGAGAATGGCTGGCCATAAAAGCGATTGAGTGCTCGCAGGGCCGCGGCCGCGTCAGCACTGCCCCCACCTAGGCCCGCGCCTGTGGGTATGTTCTTTGCTAGGTGGACGCGGAACGACTGTGCCGGGCGGTCGAGCCGAGCATGAAAGGCATCAACTGCGCGGCACACCAAGTTGTCTGACCCCGTCGATAGGCTATCGAGGCTACAGGTCAATTGATCGGAGGAAGCTAATTCAAAATACAAGACATCCGCTAAATCCACGCATTGAGCCACACTGAGAATGTCGTGGTAGCCATCGGGACGACGACCGACAACTTTAAGCCCTAAGTTTATTTTTGCGTATGCTTTTTCGACCAGCAGACTTTCCATCGCTGCACACCTTGACCGCATTTTACTATATTTTACACTCTAGTTAAGTGTCAGATTGGCATACTCTTGAGGATTGATATGTTGCCAAAGTTGATATTAGTTCTTCTCCTCTGCTTAAGCATCCAGACCTGGGCGCAAACGAGCGCAGAGGACGACTTCAAACTGGCCCGAAATCTCTTCCGGGATGCCGGCGACTACGCCACGGCTGCCGGGCTATTCGCCGAGTTTATTCGCAATTATCCTGATAGCCCGCAGCTAGCCGAGGCCCGACTGATGCTCGCACGTGCGTACCGCCAGAGTAGCCGTTGCGACTTAGCGGTACCAGCCTACGAGACGTTTTATCTCGAACATCCCGACCACTTGTTGAACGCCGCCAACGCACGGCGAGAGCGAGCGGCTTGTTTGGCCGAGCAAGGTCAATACCTGCTGGCGGCCCGATCATACGAAGAGTTGCAGCGTCGTTTCAGCACCAGCGATTTCGCCGCCAGTGCCTTGATTGAGGCAGCAGCTAATTATACCCGCGCCGAAAATCTGCGACAAGCCGAAACTGTTTATGGACGCCTGTTGGCCGATTACGCGAGGTCTGAGCAAGCGCATTTGGCGCGCTATCGGCTGGCCCAGTTGCGCTTTGCTGCTGGTCGGGCCGCAGAAGCCCAGCAGCTCCTCGAGCAAATCGCCGCCACCAAACCATCACCTTCCCTCGCTCCTAGCGCCCTGCTCCTCGGAGGGCGCATCGCTCTCTTCATGGGCAACCGGGAAATCGCGGAGAAGCAGTTCGAGTCGCTAGAGCGGCGCTTTCCCAAGGCGGCGCAGACCGACAGCGCCTATCTAGATCACGCAGACTATCTCTATCGCGCCCGCCTTTTTAGCCAAGCTGGGGAGGCCTATCAGCGAGCCTTTAACAAGATCGGCGCTCGTACGCTCAAAGAAAGCGCACTCCTAGGGCTGGCCGACGCCCGCCGCCAGAGCCATCAGACGCGCGAAGCCATCGCCCATTACGAAGAGCTAAGCGCCATGCTCCAACCCGGACACCCCGAGTACCTCAAGGCGCAGCTAGGCCGAGCCATCGTTCTGGGCCAAGCCGGACAATTCGCCCGCGCAGTAGGCCTTCTTCGAGGATTGATCCAGACCGGAGACAGTCCCGAAGCCATTAGTGCGCTAAGGGAACTAGGCACCCTCTACAAGCGGCGCGGCGACAGCGAAGCCGAGGACCGCCCGGATTCGCTGCAATTATTGACTTTCGGAGAGGGGAGCGCTGCCTTCCACAGCCGTGCGATAATTTGGTACCGCCGCTACCTAAGGGAAGCCGATGGGGGGGCCGCCGATGCCGATGCCGTGCGCTTCGAGCTCGCCGCACTCTACGCCTCAACCGGCTACTACCAAGAAGCCATATCTCTCTATCGCCAACTAGCTTCGGGTCGGGACGAAGTGGCAACCAAAGCGCAATTTGCCCTCGCCCGAACCTTTGAGCAAAGCGGACAACCGCGGGCGGCACTGCGCGAGTACGTAGTTTTCCTCGAACTCTTCCCCGCTGACCGCCAGAGCGAGGCGGTGCGCCAGCGAATCGAATATCTGCGCGAATTTACCGTCTTGGACCCGGCCGGCCTCAACCGGGCCTTGCAAAAAGCTTGGCTCGATGAGTTGGGCGGTAAGTCGCGTCAGCTAGTGCAGCTAGCGGTCGCTAGGGTCCTGTTCTCGCATCGCGATTTTGGCTCGGCCGCCCAATCTTTCAAACACTATGCCGCGGCCTATCCAGACGACCCCTACAACGACGAGGCACAGTACTTTCTAGCCGAAAGTCTGCTCCGACTCGCCCGCCAACGCCAGCTAGAGGTGCAGCCTGCCAGCGCAGATTCGCTACGGGATCTAGCTCTGCGGGAATACCGCGTTCTCATCGAGCAAACCCCCACCGACAACACTTGGGCGCAGCGCGCACGACTCAGCCTCATCAAATTCGAAGCTGAGGACCGCTCCGACTCACTGCGATTACTAACGCTCGAAGAGGGGCTTGCCGCTTTCGTCGCCGAGTTTTCCGACGGGCGCGGTGCCCATCTAGACCAAGCCCTTTTGCAGCTAGGCGATGCTCGCCGCCAACTCGGGGCGACCGATACCACTTGGTTCGACGGAGCCATTGCGGCCTACGATCAGCTTCGCCGACTCTCTTCTAATAGTCCACTCGTATCCCACGCTCTATACGGAAAGAGTCTTTGCCTAGTGCAAAAAGGCCAACACAAAGCAGCGGCCGACTTGCTCGAGCGCGTTCTGCGGGACTATCCCAACAGTTCGCTGACAGCACCGGTGCTCTTTGAACTGGGCTATATCCGCTTAGCGCAGGAGCGGACTCAAGAAGCTATTGCTCGACTGCAAGAGTTGCGCTGGGGCTACCCGGCCTTTCCCCAGCGCCGCGCTGCCCAGAAACTGTTGGGCGATACCTATTTTCAGCTCGGCCAATACGCCGCCGCCATCGAGTTGTATCAACCGTTAGTCGCCAACTCGACAATCTCCGAGGACAGAGGACCGATCCTTCGACGAATTGGCCGCGCTTACCACTATCTCAACCGCTATGGCGAGGCCATGGAGACCTATCGGCAAATACTCGCCGAAGAGCCAAATCCGACTGGACTAGACAGTATCTACTTCGCCCAAGCGGTACTGCAACTGAGATTAGGTCAGGACGCCGCCGCCTTTCAGCTCTTCCGCAAGGTCAGCCAAGAATTTGCCGCCAGCGGCTTGGCGACCGAAGCCTCGGCGCGGGCTGGCCACATCGCCTTTGCCCGCCAGCAATACAAACAAGCCTACCAACTCTATCAGCCCTTGCTGAAGCAAAGCGAGGACATCCTAATCCACGGACAAGCCGTCCTCTCCTTGTTCCAACTCAAGCGCATAGAGGAGGGGCGCAAGGCAGCCAAGCAGTTTGCCAAGCGGTTCAAGGAAGAAACGGAATGGCGTCAACACTTCCGGGTTGAAGAAGGGAATTACTATCTACAAGCCGGCAACTACAAAAAGGCGTACGGACTGTTTCAAGAGGTGGAAAAGCAAGGAGGCATGTGGGCCGACGACGGGGCCTATTGGATGGCTATAACGCTGTGGAAACGAAACAAGGCGACGCCCAGCGAGGAAGGGGCGGCGTTCGCATTGGAGACCATATCGCGCTTCGTCCGAGAATATCCGACGAGTCCTCAGGTCGCCGACGCCTACTTGCGCCTCGGGGATTACCACTTCTCGCTGCACAACTTCCTGCAAGCGGCAGGGGCCTACAAACACGCCTTGGACGCGCCAGAAGTCAGTAGTGACCAGGCCCAAGATGCAATGTGGAAACTGCTCAAAAGCTACCAAAGTGCCCACGAGTACGAGGCCGCTCACCAAGTGGCCGATCAGCTACTGAGCCAGTACCCCGAGCATCCCAAAGCCGTCGAGGTCCAGCTCGAACTGGGTATTATCCTCAAAAATAAGGGCCAATACGCCCAAGCCATTGAACAGCTAGACGAACTGCTCTCCCAACAGTTACTCGATGGCAACAGTGCTTCAGAAGCCCGGTTTTACATCGGCGAATCCTATCAGAACATGGGCGAGTACCGCCGGGCGATCCAAGCCTATTACAAAGTCAGTTACCACGGTAGCCAAGGACTCAGCATGTGGATCACCTCGGCGGACTTCCAACGCGCCCGCTGCCACGAAGCATTGGACGAATACGCCACGGCCATGACCATCTACGAGCGCATCACACGTCGCGAAGGGGGACAGAGCCCACAGGGACAGCTAGCCCGCGAGCGGATTGATGCCCTGCGCCGCCAGCTAGAAACCCTCAACTGAAGCGACATCCGCAGAGAGTATAATGGCCCCGACTCAACGTCACATTCTGCTGCTTACACAGCAAGCAAAGTTGGAAGCGGAGTTCAAGTCCGCAGTCCGCGACGTGCGGCTGCGCGTACTCGGCGCGGCTAACGGCGATGCGCTTGGGCGGCTACTGCGGCGCGGAGTGGATCTAGTCGCGTTTGATCTGGAACTTCCACCCGCCGTCCTCGCTGAAGGCGTCGCTGCGCTCGACCAGTACCGCGATGTGCCCATGCTAGGCTTGGGCAACGCCGGTGAAAATTGGGATCGACTTTTGTGGGGTTCGCCGCTCAAAGACCAAATTGCCGTGCCCTTTGAAGCCACAGTCCTGCGTCAACATCTAGACCAGCTACTAGAGCGCGGGGACTTTTTGCACGGGGCCGAACTGGTAGGTCAGTCGCCCTTAATGCGCCAACTGCGCGAGCGCATCTTAATCGTGGCACCGACGCCAGTTTCCTCTATTCTCCTGACGGGCGAAAGCGGCGCGGGCAAGGACTTAGTTGCCGAAGCTCTACATCGCTACAGCAGCCGACGCGAACGTCCTTTTCGTCCGCTCAACTGCGGTGCCATTCCGGAAAATCTGCTAGAGAACGAACTCTTCGGGCACGAGAAGGGAGCCTTCACCGACGCCCGCGCTCAGTACCGGGGCATCTTTGAACAAGCGGACGGCGGAACGGTCTTTCTAGACGAAATCGGCGAGATGTTGCCAGCGGCGCAAGTGCGCCTCTTGCGGGTACTCGAGCAGCGCGAGGTGGTCCGCATCGGCGGTAGCGCATCTATCTCGGTGGATATTCGCGTCATCGCCGCGACCAACCTCGACCTACAAAAGGCGGTTGACCAGCGCGAGTTCCGCCTCGACCTATACCACCGACTCAAGGTCGTTGATCTCGATATTCCGCCGCTACGCCGCCGAGCCGAGGACATTCCCCTTTTGATTGAGCACTTCATCAGCGAGTTGACCCAAAACAACAAGAGCCGTCTAGAAGGGTTCTCGGCAGCGGCGCTGGATCTTTTGCAAAACTATGCTTGGCCTGGCAATGTGCGCGAGTTGCGCAACCTAATCGAGCACTTGGTATTCCTCGCCCCGCGTGCCCTCGTCGAACCCGAAGACCTGT
Source organism: Candidatus Latescibacterota bacterium (assembly GCA_965116045.1). Lineage (GTDB taxonomy): Bacteria > Latescibacterota > UBA2968 > UBA8231 > UBA8231. The sequence goes on from OZ220478.1 coordinate 2,956,894, forward strand.
TGCCCCATCTCGGGATCCAGCCCACGCGCCATTTGCCCGTGCCAACCAACAAGACGCCAGACCAATCCGAGCGTGAGTTGATCTATTTTGCGCTCTTAGACCTCAAGCGCGAGGTCGCCGAACTAAGAGCCGCGGTCGAGCGCAATGCCTCCGTGATGCCATCCGCTACGTCTCCCGCAGCACCAAGGATCGTTCAACCGGTCGCGCCCGATAAACCGATCTATCCGATTGAAGACACCCCTTACCACCCCACAGACCCCCAGAAATCCGCGGCACTACGCGTCCCCGAAAACGCAGCCATTGAGCCTTTGCCTTCGCTCAAAGACCGCGAGCGGGAAGCCATCGAACAGGCCCTCGACCGCGTCGGCGGCAATCGCCGGAAGGCCGCCGAGATCCTCGGCATCAGCACTCGCACACTCTACCGGAAGCTGAACGAATACGACCTCCAATGAAGCACCTTCACCGCGCCGTCAGGCGCGACAACCCTTTCACCCTGTTCAGCATCTATCGCCCTTGGGTGGGTAGTGCGCTTATTGCCGCGTTGCTCGTGGGCGGGCTTCCGGCTGGAGCGCGAATACCGCAGGAAAACACTCAGCCAATCGCGGATCTCAGCAGAGCTTTCCGCCACGCCTACGAACAAGCAAAGTCAGCCGTGGTTTTAATCTCGGCGACGACCAGATCGCGGCAAAAGAGCGCATTGCCCCCCTTCCACCCCGAGATTCCCGAAGACTTTCGCGGCATAGGCTCTGGCACTATCGTCAGCACCGATGGCTACATTCTGAGCAATTACCACGTCGTCGCTGAGGCCGACTCCATCCAAGTCACCCTCTCGGACCGCCGCACCTATCGGGCTAAGGTCATCGGCTTTGATTCGCTAATTGACATCGCCCTACTCAAGGTTGAGGCGCAGGAGCTACCTACTGTGCAGTTGGCTGACTCAGACCGCTTACAAATCGGCGATTGGGTGCTGGCCATTGGCCATCCCTTGGGCATGGGGTCAACGCTGACGCACGGCATCGTCAGTGCCCTAGGACGTCAAGCAGGCATCTTCAACCCCAGAAGCAACGAAGAAAATCGCTACGCCATCGAGAGTTTCATCCAGACCAATGCCGTGATTAATCCCGGCAACTCCGGCGGTCCCCTACTCGATCTACAGGGCCGAGTCGTAGGCATCAACACGGCTATTTCAACGCGCACTGGTTACTACATCGGCTATGGGCTAGCCGTGCCGATCAACCTAGCGCGCGAGGTGGTGGATGATCTGCTGGTCCACGGGCGGATCGTACGCGGTTACTTGGGCGTGAACATGGAATCTGAGATGACCCCAGAGCTCATCCGCGAACACAGCCTCGGCATGGAACGGCCACGAGGCGTTTACCTCAGAAATGTGCAACCCAACAGCCCGGCTGCACGCGATGGTCTGCGCGGCGGGGACGTCGTCCTGTCGCTCGATGGCATTGAGGTGAATCACTTCAACCACCTACAGACGCTGATCTACGGCCGCGACCCGGGCGAATCGGTCAATCTGCAAATCATGCGCCAGAATCAAATCCACCATATTGCCGTGGTCCTCGGCGAGCGCGAAGAGGACCGGCTCCTTTCCCAAGGCCATCAGCGGCTAGCGAAGCTAGGGATTTCAGTTGAAACCTTGCCTGCTGAATTGGCCGCCGAGTTGGGCTTTGTCGGCGAATTGGCGGCTGAACTGGGTTTTGCACAAGGCGAGGAGCCGGTGATAGTAGTTGAGGTAGATCCAGAGGGGCTGGCCGCAGACAAAGGGATTCAAGTGCGCGATGTGATTACCGAGGTGGATCAAGAACGCGTTACCTCGTTGGAACAATTTGTGCGCTTTGTTTCCGAACTGGAGGAGAAGCAGTCTGCGTTCTTCTGGTTTTGGCGACCCGATACCGGAATTGAGGTCCGGGTGCTGAGGATTCCAGAGTAAAACCATGACGCCCGACCTAAAAGGGGCCGATGCCCTGCTAATAATCGGCAGCAGCGAACGCTGCGCCAATCTATTCTACGCCACTCGCTTTCGCGCCCCCGATCCCTTTGTCTTTCTGTGGACTCCCAGCGAAAAACTCATGCTCGCCAACAACCTCGAGATCGACCGCGCACGCGACCAAGCTAGCGTCAATCGGGTATTGTCTTATACCCAGTACGAGCAGCAGGCCAAGGAAAGGGGCCAAGAACATCCCAGTAGCAACGCCGTGTTGTTGGAACTTTTGCGCGACCTCGGCTTGGCGAAGTTGCAAGTGCCCACTAATTTTCCCCTTGGTACAGCCGACTTTCTGCGGGGGGAAGGCATCGAATTAACCATTGCGACAGAGCCGCTCTTTCCCCAGCGCAAAATCAAGGACGCCACAGAGGTCGAGAATGTGCGGCGGGCGATGCGGGCCACCGAAGCAGGCATGGAAACGGCGATTGAAGGGCTGCGTACAGCCGATGTGCGCGACGGCGTACTCTTCCTCAACGGCGACGTACTCACGTCAGAGCGACTGCGGCGCATGGTGCATCAGACGCTCATGGATTGCGACAGCATTGGCGAACATACCATCATCGCCGGCGGCGACCAAGGCTGCGACCCACACCAAGTGGGCTTCGGGCCTTTGCGCGCCGGCGAGACCATCATCATCGACATCTTTCCGCGCGATGAGGCGAGCGGCTACTACGGAGATCTGACGCGGACCGTCTGTAAGGGACCTGCCTCCAAGCCGCTGCGGCACCTGTACAAAACCGTGCTGGAGGCTCAACAATTGGGCTTAGAACACATCCGTCCGGGTGCCGAAGGTCGCCTTATCCACGAAGTAATCCAACGGTTTTTTAGCGACGCCGGCTACAAGACGGGAGATCAAGACGGCTATATGCAGGGGTACATCCACAGCACGGGACACGGGCTGGGGCTGGAGATTCACGAGGGGCCGAGGATCGGCCCGCACGGCGATGTGCTTGAATCCGGCCATGTCGTGACGATGGAGCCGGGGCTCTACTACCGAGGCTTGGGGAGTGTGAGGATCGAAGATACGGTTGTCGTTTGCGCCGACGGCTACGAGAACTTATGCAGCCTGCCCAAGGTGCTTGAAGTGTAAATACGGCCCTTCGCGCCAACGGGTGTACTCGTTGACAAAAATGGGAAATTGAGCAGATTTATTCTTATGAGACGACACAAATTCACTCTCGGCTCCCTAGTCATTGCTGCTGGTTTGATTTACCTTTTTGTTGCTGGCGTCCAACAGTCAACGGCGACTCACATGACGCTGCAAACCCTAATGGACGGAACTCTAGACGAGGGCCAGCGCATCCAACTAGGCGGCAGTACCGTGATGCCCGGTTCGATTGAATGGGACCGGTATCGCTCGCGCCCCGAATTTGTGATTACTGACGGAGAACACACCCTACGAGTGCGCTACATCGGCCACGCTGTGCTGCCCGATACCTTCAAAGACGAAGCGCTGGTAGTTCTCGAAGGCGAATACAATGCAGCCGACCAGATCTTTGCCGCTGAGCTCGTCTTTGCCAAATGCCCCTCCAAATACGAGGGACAAAGCTATGAAGGGCACGTGCAGGCGATGAATAGCCCAAACGGCTAGCCCGCATACCCTTTGGCTTTTCCCGACACTTTATGGTTGATATCGGCTACTTTGCCTTGTGCCTAGCGCTCCTAGCCTCGGGCTATGGTGGGCTGGCGGCGGCCCTCGGGGCGAGGCGTGGCCACTTGGGCTTGGTGCGCTCGGGTGAAAACGGGGTCTTGGCGACCTGTGGCCTGCTAACGCTAGCGGTTCTCGCGCTGTGGCACGCTCTCCTCTCCCACGACTTCCAAGTCGAGTACGTAGCCGAAAACAGCAACCGCGCCATGTCTTTGTTCTATTTAATAACGGCACTGTGGGGCGGGCAGAACGGATCGCTGTTGTTTTGGGGCTGGGTCCTGTCCATCTACTCGGCGGGATTGGTGGCACTCTACCGCCAGCGCTATCGCGAATTGATGCCCTACGCGATAGCGACTCTATCCCTTACCAGTTTCTTCTTTTGCATTGTGCATCTTTTTGCCGCTGACCCGTTCCTGCGCCTGCCTTTCACGCCAGAGGATGGTCGAGGGCTCAACCCGATTCTGCAACATCCCGTTATGGCCATTCACCCGCCGATGCTTTACTTGGGGATGGTGGGCATGGTCGTACCCTTTGCCTTTGCCATCGCCGCGCTCTTGACCGGCAAGTTAGACGCTACTTGGCTCCGCGCGGCGCGGCGCTGGATGCTCATCCCTTGGACCTTTCTCGGCTTCGGCCTCCTGTTAGGCGGCAAGTGGGCCTATGTCGAGCTGGGGTGGGGTGGTTATTGGGCCTGGGATCCGGTGGAGAACTCCTCGCTGATGCCTTGGCTAATCGCCACCGCTTTTCTGCACTCGATTATGATTCAAGAGCGCAAGGGCATGCTCAAGGTGTGGAATGTGGCACTGGCGATCCTCACGTACGCGTTGTGCCTATTCGGCACCTTTATGACCCGCAGTGGCATTATCTCCTCGGTTCACGCCTTTGCCCAATCCAATATCGGCCCCTTTTTTGGCACGTTTCTAGTCCTGACGCTGATTTTCTCTTTTGGGCTTTTGTGGCTGCGACTGCCCTTGCTCAAGGCCGAAAACCGCTTGGAATCATTTGCCTCACGCGAGACGGCTTTTTTGCTCAACAACTGGATTCTTTTGGGAATGCTCTTCGCCGTGTTCTGGGGCACAGTTTTCCCGCTGGTCTCCGAGGCACTGACCGACGAGCAAATCACGGTCGGGCCTCCTTTTTTTAATCAAGTCACAATCCCCATCGGCCTAGTGCTTCTATTGTTGACAGGTGCTGGTCCACTCTTTGCCTGGCACCGCACCTCACGCGAGAGTCTGCGCAAAAACTTTATTCGCCCGGTGACGGCAGGCGCACTTTCTTGCGGGGTCTTCTTTCTTGCTGGCATACGCGATCCCTATGTGGTGCTGTCATTCGGGCTATGCGTCTTCGTACTTGTCGCGCTCACTGCCGAATTCCACGCCGGGGCGCGGGCGCGGCGGCACAGTACGGGCGAGTCCTATCCAGTGGCGTTGTATCGCCTCTGCGCCAAAAACCGGCGGCGTTACGGCGGGTATTTGACCCACCTTGGGCTGGTACTGCTCTTTGCTGGCTTTACTGGCAAAGCCTTTACCCAAGAAGCCGAAGTCGTCCTTGACCAAGGGGCTTCGCGTCAAGTCGGTGAATACCGGCTTACCTTCTCGTCGTTGGCCTTTGCCGAAAACGCCAATCACAGCACTACCTCCGCGGCCTTGGCTCTGCATCGCGGCGATCAATTCCTCGGCACACTGCTGCCGGAGCGACGCTACTATCCAGCTTTTGACCAAGGGACTACTGAAGTCTCCATTTATTCGACATGGCGCGCGGATTTCTATGTAATTCTAGTAGGCTCCGCCGAAGACCAAAGTGCCAAATTCCAAATCTATATCAACCCGCTAATCAACTTCGTGTGGCTCGGTGCTGTCGTCCTAGTGCTAGGTGCGCTGTGGGCGATGTGGCCCTCCCCGCGAGATCGGCGGCTGGCGCGGATTGATCGCGAGACCGCAATGGACCCGGCCATTGCCCAGAGGCCGAGTGTGTACGTGCCCGTGCTCGCTGCGTTGGCACTGGGCTTCTCGCCAGTAGGAGCGGCAACAACGACAGAAATAAAGGCCGTGGCTGAGGAGTTGGTCTGTCTCTGCGGTAATTGTCCGCGGGAATCTCTAGCCACCTGTCTTTGTACTGACTTCGCGGTCCCCGAACGCGAGGCGATTGGCTTAGCCCTAGACCAAGGCCAGACTCGGAAGCAAATCATCAATGGCTATGTAGCGCGTTTTGGCCCGATGGTCTTAGCCACTCCGCCGCACGAGGGCTTTAACTTGCTCGCTTGGATCGCGCCTTTTTTGGCTCTTTTGTTTGGCGTTGCCCTAGTACGCACCCTGCTAGTTCGCTGGAAGGATCAAGGCCGAGCGCCTCTACCATCCAAGCCCCAGCCAGCCAACCGCAGCCAAAACGCGGATCGTTTGAGACGCGAATTGGATCGCTACGACGATGGCTAGTTTGGCCGTACTGACGCGGGCCTGCAGAGGCTATATATAGTGAACGCGATAGAACTTTTACCCATATTGTGTTCTATCGCGTTGCTGTTGGGACTGTTGCTCTATCTGGGACATCCCCTCCTAGTGAGCGGGCGGACGGGCGCGGCGAGTGGATCAACGCGACAGCTTTTTGAGCGCAAGGAGCAACTTTTGAGCGAGATCGTCGAACTGGAGCTTGACCGCGATCTTGGGAAAGTGTCCGCAGAGGATTTTCAGCGCCTCTTTGCCGAACTGGAGGCCGAGACGCTAGCGGTTATCGGAGAGTTGGATCGGCTCAACGGGGCGAGCAGCTCTCAACTCGAACGACGCATCGAGGAAGAGGTTGCGGCTCTGCGCCAAAAGACTGCCGTTCCTCGTTGCCACGGCTGCGAGGCTTTGCGGCGCGAGGGCGATCTATTTTGTCCGCAATGCGGCGTTTCGCTAGTGGAACCTAGCTAAGCCATGGTTCTTCGCTCGCTTTGTGTTGCAATCGTCCTTTGCGCTTCTGACCTGTGGGGCACGGCGATCAACGGTTATGTTCTCAACCCTTTCACCCAAGCGCGAATTTCGGGTATTCCCGTGGCCTTCTACGTCCGCCAAGACGAACAAATCCTCGAAATGCTGCGCAAGGAAACCGACGCCGAAGGGCGCTTCTCTTTTGTCGGTCCTTTTTTGCAGAGTGGGCTCCTCTTCGGGCTAGCCGCCTTCTACGACGACATCCCCTACTTTTCTTCGACTCTTGAGGCCGGGGCGCAACAACAGGTCATCCTCGAAGTGTACGAAAGAACCGATGATCCTGCCGGAATCCGCATCGGAACTCATCACCTCTTTTTCGCGCTGCGCGAGAACGCGATTGAATGCATCCAACTCCTGCAAATTCACAATACCCGCGAGCGCACGTACGCAGGTCGTGGGGACGGACGCGAGCGGCACGTGACTGAACTTGTCTTACCAACGAGCATCTTCAACCTCCAAAGCCACTCAGGGCTGCTCCACCAAGCCGGAGAAGGCCATTTCTTCGACAACCAGCCCTTACCTCCGGGCCGCTCGCAGCGGAGTTTTTCTTTTAACCTCGACGCCAGCAAATTCGCTAGCCCCTATGTGCATCAGGTGATATATCCAACCGACCGCTTGGAGGTCTTTCTCGACCCGCCCTCCGCGGAGATCAAACCGCCTTTTATCGATCTAGGTATCGTTGAACAGCACGGCCGCCAGTACCGGAAAGTGGCCATGGAAAACCTACAACCGAGTCAGCAGGTCGCGATCCCTTTACCCCTCGCCCCCTCGCTGCGTTGGTCGCTCAAATGGGTCGCGCTGGCTGGCGCATTCCTCACCGGCGGTGGCGCACTGGCATTGAGCCGCCAACACCCAAGCATCGATCGCACACACACGTTGAAACGACGGCGGCATCTCATTGAGGAACTCGCCCGGCTCGACGATTCTTTTGCTGATCGGCCCGACGATCCGCATTACATGGACCAACGGGCGCAGCTAATGCGCGAAGCGGTTGCCCTGACTCAATCGCTTGATGTGTGATGAGTGGAGGCGATGCCATTGTCCTAGCAGGCGCAGCTAAACGCTTTGGCACCCACACAGCCCTGCATCCCATCGATCTGGTCATCCCGCACGGGCAAGCGGTGCTGCTCGCTGGTGCCAACGGTGCAGGCAAGAGTACCCTATTGCGGCTGGCGGCCGGCCTCTGCCGACCTTCGGCGGGGAGCGTGAAAATTAACGGCCGCGATCCCCAACGCATTACCGAGGCGCGGGCGGAGATCGGCCTGCTCTCGCATCAAACTTTGCTCTACGACGAACTGACGGCGAGAGAGAATTTGCGTTTCTTCGCTCAACTCTATGGCTTGGATAACCCTGATAAACGGCTCGCTGCCGCCTTAGCGGCTGTTGATCTGAACGAGCGACTCGACCAGCGCGTAGGTTTGCTCTCCCGCGGTATGAAGCAGCGTCTGGCTATTGCCCGAGCCATCCTGCATAGCCCCTCGACTCTCTTGCTTGACGAGCCGTTCACTGGCCTCGACTCGAGTGCCAGTGCTGCATTGCACCGCCTCTTACTCCACTTTCGGCAAGAAGGGCGCACCTACATCTTGGTAACGCATCGCCCCGACGAGGCCGAGGGCCTCGTCGAGCGCCTGCTGGTGATCGAACGCGGTCAATGGCGCTTGGACCAAATCTTGGCGGAAGATTCCAACCAACTGCGTACGCTCTGCGCACCCTATCTCGACGCCAACCCATGAGCTTTTTCGGGCGTGCGCTGGCGATACTGCGCAAAGATCTGAAGGCCGAGTGGCGCACTAAGGTACGCCTCAGTCCGATGGTCTTCTTTATACTATTGATGTTACTGGTATTCAACTTTTCCTTCGATTTAGGCGGAGCTGCTCTACGCGAGATCGGGCCTGGCACCCTGTGGTCGTCCTATATCTTCGCCAGCCTGCTCAGTCTGGGCCGCTCTTTTACTGATGAACGCGACAACGACGCGCTGGACGCACTGCTGTTAGTGCCAGGGGACCGCGGTGCCATCTACCTAGGTAAAATGCTGGGCAATTTTGTTTTTCTTTTAACAATCGAACTTCTGAGTTTGCCCTTTTTTGCGCTCTTTTTTAACCTGTCTCTAGGCTTTTTCTTAATCCCCCTGCTGGCTGTCTTCGTCTTGGGATCGGCTTGCATGGCGTCGGCGGGCACACTCTTTGCGGCATTGTCGAACAACATGCGTTTGCGCGAGTTGATGCTGCCCCTTTTGCTTTTGCCCATGATCTTGCCGGCACTGATTTCCTGCGTGGAGGCGACGGGACTAGTCCTAGCCAATGACTGCTGTGAAAAGCTCTTCCCGCACCTGCAAATGTTGGGGGTGTACGCGGTGGTTTTCACGGTGCTATCGCTGATGCTTTTTGAATACGCCATCGAGGAATGATGCGTTCGGTCCCATTCTCCTGTTTGATTTTCGTGATCATGCTCGTTGCCTTGGGCGCGATTTTTCTGTGGGTCCCCACAGAAAAAGAAATGGGAATCGTCCAGCGAATCTTCTACTTTCACGTGCCGGCGGCGTTTTCTTCGTTTTTTGCCTTTTTTTTAGTATTCGTCGGCAGCGTACAGTATCTGCGCACTCGTGCGGACAAGTGGGATCGCCTAGCGCTATGCTCCGCCGAATTGGGCGTGATTTTTGCGTTGATCGTGCTGATCACGGGCCCCTTGTGGGCCAAGCCCGTCTGGGGGGTTTACTGGCGCTGGGAGCCGCGCCTGACCTCCATGCTGATTACTTTCACCATCTACGTGGCCTACCTAATGGTGCGGAGATACGGGGCAAACTCCACTCCACTGCAGCGCATTAGTGCTGTACTGGGCATTCTCGCCTTCGCCAACGTTCCTTTGGTGTACTATGCTGTCGATCTGTGGGCCGCCGACCAACAGCTACACCCACAGCGCAACGTAGAACTTGAGCCGACGATGCAATACACAAAATGGGTCTGCTACGCGGCTTTTTTTCTGTTACTCTTTCGCCTCATAGCGCAACGCATGGAGCTAGCCCGCATTGAAAAAGCCGTGGCGCTCCTGCGGCAAAAACTAATTGACGAAACGTAAGAGACTATGGACAATCTCCACTACTTATTTGCTGCCTTCGCGGCCGTGTGGATCGTGCTTTTTGCCTATTTGGTGTACCTAAATCGGCGCACCGGGGAACTGGGCCGCCAGCTCGCAGAACTCGAGTTGAAGCTGAAGAACAAAGAGGGTGATTTGCCGGATGGGTAAGAAGCGCGAGCTAGTTGACACTCGCTTTTACGTCGTATTATATTTTACGCATCTATTGGCAAATACCTATTAAATTGTAGTTTACCGCTATGGTTCTGATGGAAGTCAAAGGGGTCTTAAGCAGCAAATCTCTATCTTTATATCCTGAAGTAGTACTCAAAGAAGTCGAAGGCAACTATTATCTGCACATTGTCATCGGCCGCTTCGAGGCGGCAGCTATTTCCACAGCCCACAGCAAGCGGCAACCTGTACGCCCTATCAGCTACGATCTAGCCCGTCAGATTCTCGCCCACGTTGACGCCCGAGTAATCCGGGTCGAAATCATGGACTTTAACTCACGTCAGGAAACGTACTACGCTGAGGTTCACCTCGTTGACGACGAGGGCAAAATTCATACATTCGACGCACGTCCCAGCGATGCCATTGCCCTAGCCCTCCGCTTTGGCGCACCTATCTACGCTGCCGTCAAGGTACTCAAAGACGTGGGATGCGTTCGTTCTGACGACGATGAACGGGTTACGGCCGAAGTTGATGCCATCACCAAATCCGTGGCCGCACCGAAGGAAGAGCACCCTACTATCGCCACATCTGCCGTCAATCAGCTAGAACAACTCAAAAGACGTATGCACCAAGCAGTTGCCGAAGAAATCTACGAGGAGGCGGCGCGGCTTCGCGACGAGATTAGTCGCCTCAATGAGGATGACTAATGAGTACTACCTCTTTAGTCGAGATGACCGTGGTCAAGGTGAGCCCCTACTTGCGCGAGGACAGCCCCTTGGTATGGTTGAGCGAGAAAAACGGTAACCTCCCGCGGCTCCTGCCCATTCCCATCGGCGAATTTGAAGCGGCCGCCATTCGGATGCGGCTGGAAAACGATGGACCCATACGCCCAATCTCTTACGACTTGCTCTCTTCTATGGTCAATTCCCTTGCGATAAGCGTACGCCAAGTTGTCATCCACAGTGTGCGCCGCTCCATTTACTACGCAAGAGTCGTTATTGAGAAGAATCACATAATAAAAGACATTGATGCACGTCCCAGCGATGGCATCGCTTTGGCCTTGCGCACGGGTTCGCCGATCTACGTTGCTCCTGCGTTGCTCGACGAGGTGGGCTTGGAGCCTTTGGAAACTGACTTGGATGTTGAACACACCCTGAACCGCTTCTACGAGTTTGAAGTGCAGATTTCCATGCCGCTCAATGGAGAGGCTGACTCGGCCAAGCTCCGCCCGCCGAAGCGGAATGCCGAAGGAACTGACGTTCAACGCCCACCGAAGGAAGAGAAAGACGAGTTCAGCCTGCTTCAGCACCGGCTACAGCGAGCCGTCATATGCGAAGAATACGAAGAAGCTGCTCGTCTGCGCGACGCCATCGAATCGCTAGTTAAAAAAACCAAGCACTGAATCCCAATCCAAGTCGACGCAGACGTAACACCTACCAAGTAGCTGAAGTTGCCCAAGATACTGATTCGTGTGCTACACACAATGGCCCTACAACTATTTATTTGTCTAGCCCTGCTCCTCGGCTGCAATAGCGAAGACATAGACCAACGCTTCTCGCACCCGGCCCAGACCTTCCAGACCTACAGGTACGCGCTGGAAAACAGCGACTTTGACCTGCTTTGGGAGTGTTTCAGTTCTTCGCAAGTGGAGGGTGAGGACCGTCAGAGCTTTGTCGAACGCTGGCGGCAAAAGACGCCAGCCGAGATCAAGGCTCAACTACAGCGAGAAATCGCCGAAGAGCGCATCATCAACGAGCGCATCGGTTACTTACTCTTCGATTCCTCTACGCTAGGCGATGAGCGAGCATCGCCATTCTTCTATTTTCTTCGCGATTCCAGTGGTTGGAAAATCACTTCCCACCTAGACAGTACCTTCCATCAAGAGTTAGAGCAAGCTATTGAGCGCGGCGAGTACAAACTACCCGACTTCTAACTCTTTCCTTCCCATTAGACCTTAACTCTTTGCTCATCTAGGCGGCTCTAAGTTCCAAGTCCCTATAATGCCCATTATCATATCCCACTGCTTGTCGTCCATCGCCTCTACCAGAGCGAGCAGGCGTAACACATCGCGCTCCTTCTGCTTCTTGTGCGCCCGGGCAACGGCCTCTAACCACGGTTGGTCCCCGAGCAGAGCCAAGATTTCTGGCTTCGATAGTATTCCCAAGAGGGCTGGGTCCAACGGCTCTTCGCTAGACAGGAGTTTGTTGACGACTGGGTCCAATAGCGAACGCATCATCTTGCCATAGAGCGTACGCCCTTCCTCCGAACTGGCCTTGGCTTCATAAGCAGCAATCAAAACTCTATTAGAGTCAAGTTCCAAAACCTCGGCCAACTTGAGACACACTTCGTCGGAAGGAACCTTCTCCCCTTTCTCAATTTGTCCTATATAGGTTGCCCATACGCCCTTGGGCCTTCTCGCCGTCACGAGTTGTTCGGCCAATCCCTGCTGGCTTAGGTGGGCTTGGAGCCGAGCTTCCTTGATCATTTCTGCAAACTGCATTTGCGGTCCCTCTGAATTGTTTCCAACCATCTTCTTTCTTCTTTGTCAAAGATACGCACACACTTGTAAGTGTGCAATACTCCATTATCATTTCTTTGAAAATGTTTTTCCGCTTGACAACACAATCTAGCGTGTGTATTTTTGTTTTTAATAGAGTGTGGCGGTCCGCTAGCGTGGCTAAATTCTTGATACGCGAAGCTCGGATTTCCCTTTTCGGGTCGTTGAGACCTTCAAAACTACCTCCCCACACCGCCTCGTTTGAGGGTCTCACTTGCGTTTCAAGATTACACCTTTCGGCCGCCATACTCTTTAAATTAAAAGCAGCCCATTTTTAGATGGGCTGCTTTTTTTTAGCCTTTACGCCGAATCCTTAATACACCATGCGCATCTGTATGGTCGCCTTCACCGACCTGAATTTCGACTACCGCATCTACCGAGAGGCTACTTCACTGCGCCGCGCTGGTCACCAAGTCGTCATTGTCGCCTCCTCTTTCAACCCCACCCCTCTCGAGGGATGGGACGATTTTGAAATCCACTCGATTCCGCTAGACCGGAGCCGCTCGCTGCGCCGCCTCTATCCTTTGTTTTGGCAACGGGCCTATCCTCTGCTCGTCGAGGCTCAGCCGGATGCCTATCACGCCCACGACTTAGATGCGCTCTGGCCAGCAGTGCGAGCCGCACAGCGACTAGATCTGCCCCTCGTCTATGACGCACACGAATTTTGGACCGAGCAATCCTCACTGGTCAGCCGGCCGCTGATGCAGTCCTGCTGGCGTTTGCTGGAGCAGCGGCTGATAAGACGGGTAGATCGCGTCATAACCGTCAGCGGGTCTATCGCCCAATCGCTCAGGGAGCGTTACCGCCTTGACGAAGTCGTCGTTCTGCGCAATTTGCCGCTGTTCCGCCATAAGGTCCGAAGCAACCTAATACGCGAAACCCTAGGCTTACCCGATGATCACTCCGTTGTTCTCTACCAAGGAGGATTTCTCACCGAAAATGGCTTGCGCGAGCAAATTGAGGCCGCCGCGGGGCTTGCCGCCGCCCTAGTTCTAATTGGGGATGGACCGAGTGAACAGGCCCTGCGGAACCAAGTTCGCGCGACAAGCCTAGAGGACCGGGTCTACTTTATTCCCCGGGTGCCCTTTTACCAACTTCACAATTATACTTGCTCGGCTGACTTAGGGCTGTGTCTGATCAAAGGCACGGGCAAAAGCTTCTACTACTCTTTGCCCAACAAGCTTTTCGAGTATATGATGGCTGGGCTACCGGTCTTAGCCAGCAATTTTCCTGAAATGGAGCGCATCGTCCGCGAAACGCGCACCGGAGCTACGGTCAATCCGACCAATATAGCAGCCATTCGAGAGCAGATCACCGCTTTTTTGGATAATACAGCGCAGCGAGAGGCATGCGCCAAGGCGAGTTTGCAGGCAGCACGGCGCTATAACTGGGAACGAGAAGCCGCTCAACTCACCCAGCTTTACGAAACCTTAGCATGAGTGCCCCGCTGACGCTTAGCGTCATAATACCCACCTATGACGAACCTGAGCGCCTCGAAGCAGCACTTAAGAGCCTGTCGCAGCAAGACTACCCCCACGAAGCGACCCAAGTTATCGTAGTGGACGATGCCTCCCCCCATTTGGACGCCGAGCGATTACATGCGGCGATCGCGCCTCTACAGTTACAGCTACTCCGCAACGAACAGAATCAGGGACGCGCTCGGGCGCGCAACGCAGCCCTGCGGGTCGCCAGCGGCGATATCGTCGTCTTTCTCGACAGCGATATGACCGTCGGTGCCAATTTTCTCCGCGCCCATGCCCAACGGCATCAAAACCACGCGGAAGCCGTTTTTGTTGGCAACATCCGCTTCGCCCCTGAAATTCCCGCTACATCCCTGACTCGCTATCTTGAAGAGAGGGGGGTCCACCGGGTTGGTGCAGACAAGACCATACCTTTCAAGTGCTTTGTCACTGGCAACTCCTCGGTACGTCGGTTTTCCCTAGTCCGCGTAGGATTTTTCGACGAGGCTCTCACGGCTTATGGCGGCGAAGACCTAGAATTAGGGTATCGCCTACACTTGGCAGGTATTCCGCTTTACTATGCCCCTGAAGCTCTGTCGCACCACAATCACTTGCGTTCGTTGGAGCCGCTCTGCCGCCTGATGCAGACCTACGGCAGCAAGTCAATCCCGGTCCTTTTAGAAAAGCATCCCGAGCTTGACACCGTACTCCGGTTGGACTTTATCAGGGCCGCTGCTTTTTCTCCTCGACGGCTCGCGCTCCAGCTATCCTTGTTGTCGCCGATTCACTACCCAATTCGCTGGGTGACCCGCTGGCTTGTGAAAACTTATGTCCCGGATCTGTTTTTTAATTATTTGTTCTGGTCTAGCCGTACGCGGGGTTATATGCGCACTCTAAATGAAGAATAACGACTTATATTAATAGCCTTATGCGTACGCACTATCCCCGCTTCTCCCAAGCTCTCCGCGTAGCGCTACCTGCGCTCCTGCTGGCCCACTTCATAGTTTGGCCCATCGTCGGCCTTTTATCCCTACATGTTGGTATTATTGCTGCCGAATGTACCCTTTTGTGGTTTGTTGCTCTTTATATTCGCCGTCATCACCTAATTGCCGAAGATCTACTTCTATTCAACGCCACACCGGCTGCGACCTTGTTGCTGACAATCCCGGTGACTATTTGCTGTAGCCTCGTAGTCGCCGAACTCGACTTGTATCTGGCATACCTTCTCGGCCTGATAGACCTGTCCATGCCGCTGTCTTTTCAGAAAAACCTGCTAGAGATTCAGATTGTCCGCAGATGGATGGAGATCCCGAAGGGACTGGTAACACTAGTGCTAGTACCTGTGTTTTGCGAAGAACCCCTCTTCCGCGGACTTGTATTCACGAGTCTTTGCGCCCATTATGGGCCGCGCTGGGCACTAGGCGGTTCGGCCCTGCTCTTTGCCATTTCTCACTTCAACCCTTGGCAAATGATCCCTCTCTTCCTCTTTGGGCTCTTCCTCGGCACTTTAGTTTACTGGACTCACAGCATCTATCCTGCCATGCTCGCCCACGCGGTCAACAACTTGACTTCGATAATTGGGATCAACTTACGCACTTACTTAGGCCTAGATAGCCTCGGGCCCTCCCAGCATCTCCCCATGCCTTTGGTCCTGCTCACCAGTCTCCTCCTAGTTGCCGGCCTACTCCTGCTCAGCCGCCGCCCCACCATTATGCCGCTTTTGACTAGAAGGTAATTGGCTTCGCCCCATTACAACTGAACTGTTGGGGAAGAGACGGTTACGAAGAAAAACGTTCCCCAATTAAATCAGCTCAGTACCTTCGCGACCATTTCCCCAATTTCCGCAGGACTCTCGCAGATGTGAATCCCCGCTTCCCGCATCGCCGCCATCTTGTCCTCGGCCGTTCCCTTACCGCCTGAAATAATAGCTCCTGCATGTCCCATCCGCCGCCCTGGAGGAGCCGTGCGCCCCGCGATAAAGCCAATGACGGGCTTGTCGTAGCACTCTTTGATATAAGCGGCCGCTTCCTCTTCAGCCGTACCGCCAATCTCGCCAATCATCACGACCGCATCGGTCTCGGGGTCGTCCTTAAATAGTGACAGCGCGTCCACAAAGCGCGTACCGATGATTGGGTCGCCGCCAATGCCGATGGCTGTGGACTGGCCTAGGCCCTGCCTAGTGAGCTGTCCCACGGCTTCATAGGTCAGCGTTCCACTACGCGAGATAATTCCCACGCGACCCGGCTGGTGAATAAAGTGAGGCATAATGCCGATTTTGCACTTCCCTGGCGAGATGACTCCAGGGCAATTAGGCCCGATCAGCCGAGTAGAGCGCACTTGGACATAACAGTAGGCTTTAACCATGTCGCTCACGGGGATGTTCTCGGTGATACAGATGACTAGCTCTAGATCGGCATCGGCCGCTTCCATGATGGCGTCGGCGGCAAAAGGGGCTGGCACAAAGATGATTGAAGCATTGGCACCTGTGGCCTCAACGCCTTCGGCGACCGTGTTAAACACCGGAACGCCTTCAAATTCTTGGCCACCTTTGCCAGGTGTTGCTCCCCCGACCACTTTCGTGCCGTATTCCAACATCTGTCGCGTGTGAAATGATCCCTCCGACCCCGTAATCGCCTGTACGAAGACTTTGGTGTTTTCGTTGATTAAAACACTCATCCCTGTATTCCTCTTACTGAATAGTCGCCTTGACCATCGTCGCTGCGTCTTGCAGCCCGTGCCCAACAGCAAAGTCCATGTCGGAGTTTTCCAGCATCTCGGCAGCCACATCTGCGTTGGTCCCAGCCAGTCGCACGACGATCGGCACGTTGACTTCAATGTTTTTGCGCGCCTCAATCACGCCAGCAGCCACGCGGTCACAGCGCACAATGCCGCCGAAGATGTTGATGAGAATGGCCTTTACATTCGGGTCAGAAAGCAAAATGCGGAAGCCATTTTCCACGGTTTCAGCGCTGGCACCCCCACCTACATCCAAGAAATTGGCCGGCTCAGCACCGGACAACTTGATGATGTCCATGGTGGCCATCGCCAGCCCAGCACCGTTGACCATACAACCGATATTCCCGTCGAGCTTGATATAGTTTAGATCGTATTTGGCCGCTTCGACCTCTAGCTCTTCCTCTTCATCCAGATCGCGCATTGCCGCTAAGTCGGGGTGGCGGAAGAGTGCGTTGTCGTCCAAGTCTATTTTGGCATCTAGTGCTAAAAGCCGCCCATCAGTGGTCGCCACCAAAGGATTGACCTCAACCAGTGAGCAGTCGGCATCGACGTAGGCTCTGTATAGGCTAAGGATAAAACCGGCTGCTTGGCGAACCTGCTTGCCATCAAAGCCAAGCCCAAATGCTAGGCGCGTCGCTTGGAATGCCTGTAGCCCCACTGCGGGATCAACTGTCTCCTTAAGGATTTTTTCTGGGGTCGCCGCAGCGACCTCCTCAATCGCAACGCCGCCCTCTTGGCTAGCCATGACCACTGGCTTGCACTGGGCCCGGTCGAGCGTGATGCCTAGATAAAACTCGCTTTCTATATCCGAGGCCTGCTCCACGAGGACCTGCTTGACTTTTTGGCCTTCCGGGCCGGTCTGGTGCGTAACGAGCTGCATATCGAGAATCTCGCTGGCCGCTTGGCGAACCTCTGCGAGATTAGCGGCCAGTCTGACGCCTCCGCCTTTGCCGCGACCTCCAGCGTGTATTTGGGCCTTGACTACGACCTTTCCACCCAATTCATCGGCCACTCGTACGGCTTGGTCGACCGTAGTGGCCACGTTGCCACTCGGTACGGCGATCTGATACTGGCACAAAATTTCTTTTGCTTGATATTCGTGAATTTTCATGAGCTTTATCTATACTATATAGGTGAAATGAACGCAAAAGAGTATAAAAACCTTCCCCTACCAGCAAGGCGATATAAAAAACGGCCAACGCAAGCACCAAACCAAGGCTATTGATCGTTGGGAAAGTCCCGTAATATTCAGGTACATCCAAAGACTTGGAGGAAGTAGCCCGTGAAAATCTTGTTAGTCGGCGGGGCCGGCCACGTCGGCACCTGTACTACTCCCTACCTTAGACGCCATCACGATCTCCGCGTGTTGGACATTGCCAAGCCTCGGCCGAGGTAGAATACACCGAAGGCTCTATCGCCGACCCGGAGGCCCTCGCTTGCGCCCTAGATGGGACGGACGCCTTCCACAACTTGACCATGGAGAGCGGCCAAGGTGACCTCGAAAGCCACCCGATCGAGACCCAGATCGTCGATAATTACACCGTCAACAGTCACCGACCACCGTGAGATGAACATGTCCAAATCACGAGCCGTTTTAGGCTGGGAGCCTAAATCGCACCTGATGCTGGAGGATTGAGAAGTTAAAAAAACAGGCCCGACCATTCTGGTGAGCCTGTCCCAATTCTATGGATCCGCTTGCGTTATAACCCTAAAACGCATTTCTTAGGTGGCGTAAACACTCACCCGCTTGCCCTTCCTGCCAAAAGACTCAAACTTCACCTGCCCGTCAATGGTGGCAAAGAGCGTGTCATCCCCGCCCTTCTTGACGTTTACGCCCGGATGAATGCGCGTCCCGCGCTGCCGCACGATAATCGTGCCGCAGCGAACTTTCTCTCCGCCAAAGCGCTTAACGCCTAAACGCTGCGCATTGCTATCGCGTCCGTTTTTAGAACTGCCGACACCCTTTTTATGAGCCATAATACCCTAGTCCTTTCGCATTTCGTTCGGAAGAACGATGTCCTCAACCCGAATCTCGGTGTAATCTTGGCGGTGGCCGGTGCGCCGCCGGTATTTCTTGCGCCGTTTCTTCTTAAAAACGACAATCTTGTCGCCGCGACCATGGCCGACGACCGTCGCCGAAACACTGGCCCCCTCGACCGTGGGACTGCCGACCCTAGTTTCGTCGTCGCCGGCAACTAGCAGGACATCGGTAAACTCTTGGGTGCTACCTTCTTCGACCTGAAGCCGGGGTATGTGCAGGCACAGCCCCTTATCCACTTTGACCTGATGGCCGGCGATATTGACAACTGCATACATGAATTGCACTCCTAGGCTAAGACTTCTTCGCAATCAACTCAATCAACTAAGAAGTTTCTAAAGATATAGGTCGTAATTTTTTCTGTCAAACTCGAAACTCAGCCGTCACATCTAGGCTACGTTTGGTTGAGAAGAAGCGATAGTCTTGGGGCCCCAACGTGGAATCGGTTTCTATTTGGAGGCGAGCTTTAGTCGCCTTGCGCAATGATTTGAGCCGTTCTTCGCGGTTTTCTAGCATATAGGTGGCCACCTCGGGATGGACCTTTAACACATAACGTCTTTCACGAGTGACTGCATAGGAACGCTGAAGCCAGCGTTCAATCCAAGTCAGGGTGGTGTCTGGCCCCATAATCCGGCCCGTGCCGCTGCAAATGGGACAAGGCTCACTATGAGTGTGCAAAAGGTTTGGCCGGACGCGCTGGCGCGTCATTTCAACCAAACCAAACTCGCTGATGCTCGAGCTGACGGAGACCCTCGCCCGATCCCTTTTGAATTCCCCGATCAAGCAGTCAACGACCTTTTTGCGGTTGTGCTCTTCGTTCATATCGATAAAGTCGATGACGATAATACCGCCAATGTCGCGGAGCTTGAGCTGGCGGGCAATCTCACGAGCTGCCCTCAGATTGAGATTGAGATTGTTTTCCTCTTGATCGTCGGAGCCGAGGTAACGGGCTGAATTCACGTCGATAAAGGTCCCCGCCTCAGCGTAGTCAATGACCAAGGCTCCACCGTGGCGCAACCACACGGTGCGATCGGTCGCCTTCTCAATATCTTCCTCAATATTGAATGCATCGAAAATGGGCCGACGGTCCCGGTAAAACTCAACCCGTTGGCGCAATTCAGGTGAAACTTGGCGCAAATAAGAGGTTATCTCCTTGTAAAGCTCTTTGCTATCGACGACCAACCGTTTCACACTGTCGGTGAACAGGTCGCGTATTACGCTGAAGGTCATGCCTATTTCCTTGTACACTAGGGCGGGTGCTTCGACCTTCCTGCTCGCCTTGATCAGACGCCCGTGGTTCCTCACTAGCTGCTTCATATCGCGTTTGAAATCGCGATCACTCTGTCCCTGTCCCTCGGTACGCACGATTACCGAGTAGCCATCGGGTTTGATCTTAAATACCAGATCTTTCAGTCTTTTGCGTTCGTTCCGACTGGTGATCTTGCGGGAGATACCAATCCTGTTGCCTCCCGGGACCAGCACCATAAAACGACCCGGAAGCGATAGCTGAGTCGTCACACGGGCACCTTTGGTGCCAATAGGCTCTTTGGTGACTTGCACCAGCACCTGTTCGCCTTTCTTGATCAGGTTTTGAATACTAGGATAACCACGCTGGCGCGAGCGGTGCCCGTTGCGCCCCCCATCGGTCTCGCCTCTGTCCGCTTCCATCATATCGCGCACTTGGAGAAACGCGGTACGGTCATGGCCTATCTCGACAAAGGCGGCTTGTAGCCCGGGCAAAACGGCCGTTACAACCCCTTTGTATATACCCCCCACCGTCCGCTCGTTTTCGGGTCTTTCGATCCAAATTTCAGCTAGACGCCCACTTTCCAAGATGGCAATACGGGATTCGTGAATGCCTTGGTTGATAAAAATTTCTGTTTGCACGACCTGTCCTCACACTTAGTAGTCATAGATTTCAAAGCTCGCTTATCGCCGTTCACTTGGCTTCCTCCGCGGCCAATACCCCCAGATACTGGTCTTGGTCTGAGAGCACCTCTATCGCCTTGGTTAGCTGAACATCCTCCTGCAATCCTTCAAGGAGTTGGGCCTTTCTCCCCCTGAAACGCAAAATTAGTTCTCGACGTAAAGCACTCTTGATATACGGCTCCAACTCACTGCTATACCGCCACTCCCACTCCTGCTTCACCGCTGCTCGTAGCTGCTGGACCGACTCCTGTGCAGCCTCACCCCAATCCATTTTCTCCGCCAAATCCTCAAGTTCTGCTATTTGATTCAATCCTTTTTGGCCTTGGTCTAGACTTATGTCCTTAGTGCGGACGAACTCCGTAAAGCCCACGACCATCTCATCGCTGACGGTCAGGTCTGGATGTTCCTCAACCCAAGACGAGTCGGCCGAGACGTAATCTATGACAAAATCGAAGAACAGCCGGCGACGCTCTAACTCTTGTATATAAGGGGGAAATGGTTCCGACTCAACGCTAATATCGGGCTTAATCCCACCACCGCCGAAGACCTTGCGACCTCGTTGGGTATAATAGGCTTGGTTTGCCATACTATCCGGCAATCCAGCCACCCCCATCTTGGATTTACCCACTAAATCGCCCAAACGGATCAGGAGAAGGCTCTCTACGGACTCAGAATCCATATCAAAACGAGATTGGAGCGCAGAAAGGGCCTTAGCCCTGTTCTCTGAACGCAAAATAAGGTCCATCACCAACTGATGCGGTAGCTCCCTATCGCCGAACAGAACGCTATGTACGGGCTTGGCGATGTCCTGTTCTCGGTGAATACTGCGCCCACTGGGCGCGTAGTAGAGTGCCGTCGTCAGCTTTAAGGCACTAGCTTCCTCTTCGCGTTCACGTAGGTCGAAAATGGTCTGTACCGAACCTTTGCCAAATGATGCTACTCCGACAACCACGCCTCGATCGTTATCTTGGATGGCTCCGGCAACGATTTCGGACGCACTGGCGCTTCCCTCGTCAATCAGAACGACCAGAGGCACATTACGCGCAATAGAATGACGGTGAGAATACTTGACCTCTTCTCTCCGCCCATCGCGTTCCTTAACCGAAACGATCGGCACTCCTTGGGGTAAAAACAAATCGGCAACTTGGGTGGCTTGACTAAACAAGCCTCCGGGATTTCCTCGCAGGTCTAAAATTAGCCCTTCAACCCGAGGGAGGCTTGTTATCGCCTCTTCCACTTCGCTGGAGGTATGCTCGGAAAAACGCGTCTGGCGCATACTTATATAACCGATTTTTTTTTGCAGTTCCTTTACTAGCACAACGCTCTTGATCGTGATTATTTCCCGTTGAATTTCAACTTCGCGCGGCGTGGCTCCCAAGTGGGGAGCCACCGAGATTGCGACCTTTGTACCAGGTTCTCCGCGCAGCGCATTGACCACAGACTCAAGCTGCATATCCAAGGTGCTTTTGCCCTCCACAGCGACAATCAAATCTCCCGGTCTCAACCCCGCCCGGAAGGCAGGAGTATCCTCAATAGGGGAAATCACCACGGGAAAGCGATCTTTTATGGCAACCGTAATCCCCAATCCCGCGAACTTGCCCGTCGTGTCTTGACGCAACTGACGCAAACCCTCCTCGTCGTAATACTCGCTGTATGGATCCAGTTGGCCGAGCATGCCCTTGATGGCTGCGCTCATAATTTCCCCTTGGTCCAGACGAGCGTAGTAGTTTTCCAGAATGCGCGAATACACGGCCCCGAAACGCTCCCAACTGGCATTTACCTCTGCATATGGGTCTTCCGTAGGCGCAGCCTCGGTTGCGTTCGCACTGGAAAATAAAAAAATCAAGCCGACTAAAAGGTGGCGCATAACTACTTTTTCTCCTTTGGAAACCACGACCACTGCCGACTTAGCACATTCCGGATATCTTCGGCCAATTGGTCTATTCCGAGTTCTGCATCAAAAACCAAGGCAGTTGTGTCACTTTCGGCGATCTCTTTGTAGCCCTGAGCAACTTTCTTTTGCAAATCTTCTCCTAGAAGCTCTAACCGATCCTCATTTGACCAAAGACTGAGTTGAGGTCTTGGTTCCAACTCGTGCAGATTCCGCCGTTTCCAAGCTACCCTAGCAGGCAAATCCAAGTATATTGTCGCGTCCGGTAAACACCCCCCTACCGCCAGCCGATTGACTTGTTCGATCACTTCCAGATCCAAACCACGCCCATATCCCTGATAGGCTAGGGATGATACAGTATAGCGATCACAAACAACTACCATCCCTTGGTCTAGCGACGGTTGAATTATCTCTTCTACATGCTGTGCGCGATCAGCTCCATAGAGGAAAAGCTCCGTAACATGAGAGAAAGCTGTCAATTTTGGTTCAAGAACAAAACGGCGAATCCACCCTCCAATCATCGTCCCGCCTGGCTCTCTGGTCAGTATGACCGGAAAACCCGCTTCTTTTAAATACGACGCCAGCAGACGGGCCTGGGTCGTAGTTCCACTCCCATCAATTCCTTCAAATGCAATGAAATGACCCCGGGACACGACGGCAGAAGAAGCTTATCAGGACTGCTGGACAGAGGCGGGTGAGTTGGGACCTGATTTCAGCCTGTTGCGAATATGAGCAAGGCGCTCAACAACCGTATAGTTGGTCGTAACGGCCAATAGAACCAGCACGAAAACCAAACCTTGATGACCTATCAGGCTCCCCACAGCCAAGGCCGTTAGACGTTCTGGGCGCTGCATGAAGCCGACCTTGCAATCCTCGCCCAACCCCTCTGCACGAGCCCTTACATAACTAACCATCAGCGAACCAGTAATAGCAAAAAAGAGAATTCCCGAGGCAATCCACTCATCGCGGCTAATCAAATATGCACCGATTCCAAAGTAAATAAATATCTCAGAGTAGCGATCTGTCGTCGAATCCAATAAGGCTCCAAACTTGGTCTCCTTGTGGCCCTCTCTTGCAACTTGCCCATCCAATATGTCGCAGAGGCCCGCGACTATCATAATGAGCGCCCCCCATTGCAGATAACCCTTGGCAAACGCCACAGTCGCCCCTACGTTCATAACTAGCCCTATCAGCGTCAGCCAATCGGGTCTGAAGCCCAAGCGAATAAATAAGTGTGCCAACGGCCTAAGGACGACCAAACACCAATTTTTCAGATATTTATCTAGCAAAAAGAACCTACCTCGCAGACGCTTGAGAGTCGCTATTGAGAACCCTTGTACTCGGAAACTACGTTAAAAATATACTTGTTTTTTTCTTTTCCTCCAAAGGATTTACCGCTGAGCTTTCCACTTTCTTGAGAACAAGTTTTCCACATCACTCCTTATCGTCTATACTCAGTAGTTAGCTAAATTATGGCCTATCTATCGGATAAAATTAGACATACACGCCTCAAAGGCCCTAAATCTCACAACTATTTTAGTGTGGATAAGTATGTGTAAAACCATACTCGGAACGCCCGACAATAGCAACTAGTAGAATAGCCCCAATGCACTTCCCACCTTATCGGCTCTCCACGCCAACAAATCCGAATGAGCAGCACCTTTTCCAAGAGTCGAAAGAATCCAGCCATGAGGAGATAAATGTCTTTGTACTAAAGCAAGCAGCTTATCAGGAGAAGCCACTGCTCTCGCCGTTACTAAATCTGCACCCACCGGACTCAACCTCTCTATCCGCTCGTTTACAACCTCTATGCGGTCAAGCCCCACAGATCGCACAACCTCCCTGAGAAAGTGCGCCCGCTTTCTCCTACTTTCGACTAGCATGAAGTGCGAGTCGGAAAGAGCGATCTTCAATGGAATAGCCGGTAAGCCAGCTCCTGATCCCAGATCCATAACCAGCCGACGAGGAAGACTTGCCACAACCGGAACCATAGTCAACGCCTGTCTCAAGTGCTTGGTTGCTAGGACAGACCAGTCTCGCCGCGAAACCAGATTGATCCTTCTCGACCACTGGCTCAGGAGATGTAAATATATCTCTAACTTGGGCCAAATATCCTCAAGCGAACAATAGATCATTCCTTCTCTTTTTAACTTATCGAAATCCTCACGTATCTCATACGGCAGCTCGATCATCATATCTAAACATGTTCCACGTGAAACATTAAACCTCTTACCGACTCTTCCAAACCGTATCGCAACCAATTCAATTGTTCCACGTGGAACGTTACTTGCCAATGCAAAACTGGGAAAAGATGGAATCGAGAACTTCCTCTTCTACTGCCTCTCCTAACATCTCACCCAAGGCATTCAAGGCGTCCTGAAGTTCGGAAACGACGCACTCATCGGGCTGGCTGGATTTCAGAAGCTCCTCTGCAATAGCACCAGATCTAGCCACTCGGAGCAGGCAATCTTGGTGGTGCTGGCGAGTGATTCCGATCCCATCTACTCCTGCCCTATGTGGCAACTGGGCCGCCACTTCTCTCTTTAATTTCTCAATACCGAGACCCCGAAGTGCTGATATTTCAATAGATACCGAGCCCCGTGCTTCAATCTTAGATCGGGTACTAGCCCCCGACAAGTCAATTTTGTTGAAGACAGCAATTGACTTCTTATCCGGCAGGATCAGGTCTAATACGGCCATATCGTCCTCACGCAATTCAGTCGAACTGTCAAATACCGCTAAAACCACATCCGCTTCCCCAATCGCTTGCGACGCTCGTTCAATTCCCTCTTTTTCGATCAGGTTATGGCTTTGCCTGATCCCAGCCGTATCGACTAGCCGGATCGTCTCTCCTGCCCACGTAGTCCGACCTTCTACTAAGTCCCGCGTCGTTCCTGGTAAGGAGGTAACTATAGCCCGATCTTCGCCGAGTAACACATTGAGCAATGTAGACTTACCGACATTGGGACGCCCGATGAGCACGACTAAATATCCCTCTTGGCGACGCCTTGTTCCCTCGAATGTTTCAGCAAGCCGCAAAGAGGACTCAACCACCTCGCGCAGGGCGATCTGTATTTCTTGACGCCCAATACTATCGATATCTTCGTCGGAAAAATCGAGCCCGAGCTCAAGCAGTGATATCATCTTAACCAACTGATTCTTAAGCTCTTTTACCATCTTAGATAGACGGCCACTGGCCAAGCCGTAGGCATTGTCGAGATGCGCCTTAGAACTGGCTTGGATGAGGTCAATTACAGCCTCAGCTTCTAATAAGTCCAATCGGCCATTGAGAAACGCTCGACGGGTAAACTCTCCTGGTGCAGCGGCGATAGCCCCCAATCGAAGTGCTTCCTCGACGACTGACTCTAATACAACCATACTGCCGTGGCAGCTAATTTCAACGGTATCTTCACCAGTATAAGAATGAGGAGCAGCAAAGACCCAAGCTACGCCTGTGTCGATTGCTCGACTATCAGCCCATATACGCCCATATTCGACATATCGGACTCGCTTGCCGAGCGGAGGACGTGACCGAAAAATCTGCTGGCCTATCGAAAGGGCCTCTGGCCCGCTCAAACGCACCATCCCGATACCCCCTTCCCCCCGTGGCGTAGAGATAGCGACAACAGTATCCGGCTGTATCAAGGTCCGCGGTCCGGCTGAAATTTCAAGTACTAGAAGGAGTGGCTTCCTTCTTAAAATGATTGACCAATAGCTGTTGGCCGATGGTCAGGACATTGAAGATAGTCCAGTAGAGCACTAATCCCGACGACATGCTCCAAAAGATAAAAATCATCAAAACCGGCATCATGTAAACTAGAACGGCTTGCTTGGGATCCTTCATAGTCATCTTCTGTTGGATGAGCATAGAGACCGCCATTAACAATGGCAGAATATGAAGGCCAAAACCGCCAATAAGCAATTCGTCGGGAAGGGAAAGGTCTTGTATCCAGAGAATAAAGGGGGCTTGGCGCAACTCGATTGTTTTGCCAAAAAGATTGTAGAGTGCGATAAAAATGGGCATCTGCAACAAGAGAGGCAGGCACCCCCCAAGAGGATTGACGCCTTCTTCCTTATAGAGCTTCATAGTCTCTCGACTTAGGCGTTGGTTATCGTTCTTGTACTTCTCGCGTAGCGCCGTAATTTTCGGCTGAAGCTCCTGCATTTTCGCCGCGGACTCATAGGTTTTGTGGGTAAGCGGATAAACGATAATTTTAATAACAACAGCGAAAAGGACGATGATCCAACCATAATTGGGGATATATTGATGGGTCGCTATAAATAGAATGAGTAGAAAGCGGCTTATTTGACTTACAATCGGCCATCCGAAATCAATAGCCTGTTCTAGTTCAGCCTCATAGCCGACAAGCTCGTCGTAGTTGAGTGGCCCCAGATAAATGGTGTTGTGCCAAGAGCCAGAGCGTTCGAGCCGACGACCTATTTGAAAAGAATAGTCAGGCAGCAAATTCGCCCCTTGGTGGTTGCCCTGTAAGACGACGCGAGAACGCTGCTCTCTATCGGCAGGGACGCAGGAAATCAAGAAGTACTTGTTGCGAATACCTGCCCATTTTAGCGACCCTTTATCCTCTAATTCGTCCGATTCCCCATCATCCACCTTGAGTTCTACCCGTTCTTCGTTGATATAGGCAAAAGCCCGCATTTCAGGTAGGTCAATTTCTGGCTCACGCTCGGTAAATGCTATGCCGTTTTCCCAAATGATTATGGCTTCGGTATCGTCGTCAAACCCTTCGTATCGCACTTGGAGACCGAATCCATAGCGATCCCCATTAAAGGTCAAGACCTTTTCCAGTCTTCTGCCGCCACCGAGTTGGGCTACCATGATTAGGGATTGCTCTTCCCCGGGTCCAACTTGCAGACTCGATTGGCTGGCAACAAACTCCGCCGAGGAGATATCCTCCCTGTAGTTCACTCTTTGTAGATGCACTCCCAAGCCGCGGCCAGTTGGAGGCAGCAGTTCGACATTATTTCCATCTACGTACCTGTATTTTAATAGTTTACATGATGTAATGGTACCGCCTTTTGTGGAAATAATAAAACTCTGAAGTGGAGTCTGTACTACGATTTCTTTCGGCGTAAAAGACATATTTTCGGCCGATTCGACTCTTTCAATGGCCTGAGACTGAACAACGGGGGATGGCTCTTCTGAATGGAGTTGTGCCGCAGGCTCGGGATTTCGGACACGCTCGGCCTCAGGTTGCTCGTCAGCAACCGGTTCAGACACCGACTTTTGCGGCATGGCTTCCTGAGACGGAGGCTGGGGCTTAGGATTTAGCCCTAGCCATTCATTATAATAGGGAAGCAAGAGGAAAATCAGGCCGATAAAGAGAAAGGCCAACAGGGTCCGCTTATCTTCCATAGGTTTTACTTACCCTTTTATAAACAACGCGTTGGAAATCTAGCGCAAAGGATCGTATCCATGCCCTCCCCAAGGATGGCATCGACCAATCCGCTTTAGCGCAAGCATTCCGCCCTTGAATAGTCCGTACTTATCTAGTGCTTCTTCGGCATATTGGGAACAAGTTGGTAGATAACGACAGGACGGAGGAAGATATGGAGACAGGAGAAGACGGTAGGCGCGGACGACGAAAATGACGATTCGCTTCATTCTGGGGCAAGAAAAATAGGTAGTTTAGCCACCAAGGAGTCCAGTTCCCTTTCTAGCTGAGCAAAGGGAACTTCGATGGCTGATGATTGGCAGAAAACGACTAGATCACAAGGAAAGTAAGGGCGACTGCGGCAAATGCTGCGCAGTCGCCGCTTGAGCCGATTGCGCTTTACAGCATTGCCCAGCTTGCGTCGGACGACAAAAATTTGACCGCGATCTTCTCGGCCGCAGCGGATCCAAAAAAAGCGGCCTCTAACCCAATCCATCAAGCACTAGACGGCTAGCTGCTTGCGGCCCTTTCTCCGACGACGATTAATGATATTACGACCGGCCGGTGTGCTCATGCGCTTGCGAAAACCGTGCTTGTTACGGCGGCGTCTGTTGCTAGGCTGAAATGTGCGTTTCAAAATAAAATTCTCACCTCGCGTTGGTTTATATGCAGCATACGCAGAAACGGTTTAATTTAGTGGCTATTCTACTAAGTGTCAATACTTTCAACTCTTTGAATGCTAACGGATTCAATGAAACTTCACGGGAAACTCTTGACTGACGTATGCCTTCTTCATAGGTTGAAAATCTCCCTTAAAACTACGGTCTTCGCTTAAATAAATGGCCTTGGAAATACAAGATCCCCAAGAACTCTGGGCCCAATGTCTGCTCAACATAGAGCGCCAAGTTCGTCCCCAGAGTTTTACTAATTGGTTTAAGCAGACTTCAGTAAGCCACTTCGACCAAGACTTATTGGTCATCCAAGTTCCCAGCGCATTTTCTGCCGCTTGGATAGAAGAGCACCACTTACAGATGATCCAATCCGTAGTGTGGGAAGAGACGGCACTGACTCCCAATATCTCCTTTGTAGTTACGCAAGCCCCCCAATCTGTTGACGATCTAGTGCCACCTGTTGAGCAGGGGGCCTCTGCAAACAAAAGAGACTCTGCAGAAAACGGACAAAAAGAAATAGAAGCAACTCCTGCCCAATCGCTGAACAAGCGCTATACCTTTGAAGAATTCATCATTGGTGATAGCAATCAAATTGCCTTGGCAACAGCCTTAGCCGTAGCCAATGCCCCAGGTAGGACGGAATTCAATCCCCTCGTGATTTACGGCGGCGCTGGGCTAGGTAAAACGCATCTGCTCCAAGCGATTGGGCATCGCGCTCATAACCTCAACCTCGCTGAGAAGGTCGTTTACGTCACCTCGGAAAAATTTATGGGCGATTTCGTCCAAGCGATTGCTCAAGGTCGCGATAAGACGAGTGAATTTAAGAACTTCTACCGCAGCGCGGATATCCTCCTTGTCGACGACATCCAGTTTCTGCTTCACGGCGAACGGACCCAAAACGAATTCTTTCACACCTTTAATTCCTTGCACCAGTCCGAGAAGCAGATTGTCATGACCTGCGACAGTCCCCCTGGCCATCTTGATGGCTTAGAAGAACGGTTAAAATCTCGCTTCATATGGGGTTTGGCTACCGCAATAAATCCGCCCGAACTTGAAACCCGGATTGCCATCCTCCACAAAAAGGCCGAGCGCAAAGGCATACGGCTTCCCCATGAGGTGGCCGCTCTATTGGCCACTTATTGTAAAGCGAATGTCCGCGAACTCGAAGGTGCGTTGATTAGCCTGATGGCCTACTGCTCAATCCACAAGAAGGAACTCGACATCGAGGCGGCCAAACACATTCTAGATGAATTGGGTCCCAGCGCTTCGGAAGTGAGCATTGAAGCGATCCAACAACAGGTCGCCGACCACTTTAATTTGACTTGCCAACAACTCATTGGAAAAGGACGCAAGCAAGACGTGGCAACGGCACGGCACATTGCCATGTTCTTAATCAGGACTCTCATCGGCAGTCACTTCACTACCATTGGCTTGCACTTCGGGAGTCGCGATCACAGCACGGTCATCCACGCTGTAAACACTGTTAAGAAGCGATATAAAAACGACCCCTCCTTTGCTAGACTAGTCGATGCTTTGTCGGATACCATCCGTCGGCAAAGCCGCTAGCTCCCATCTTTTTAGTCTTTTAGTCTGTATTTTTTCTGTACTATAGTGCCTATTTGGCAGTGGAAAACTATTAACATCTATCCCCAACTAGGTATTGATTGGGTGTGGATAAGTCTATAAAAAAAAGAAAACCATCGTTTTTAACCTCTTGCGTGTGAAAAACCAGAGTTTTCCACTCCACAATCCACAAACAAGCTCCTATTACCAAGTTATCAACCTGATTACATAAGTGTCTTATTAACAACATCTTTTTATTGTTTACGGACAACGGCTTAAGAAAGTTGTCCACATATCCACACCATAACTATAACTTCAAGAAAATAAAAGAATTCAAAAAGTGTAGTCTTATTAGAAGTGTGGATGTGGATTGTGGCTTTTGGTTACACACGATTTTTTTCTTTTACACACACCTATTCATATGTTCACTTATATTGAAAAATGGGACCCTATATTATAGAACTTGACGTAAATAGGGATAAAAGCTAAGTTAGTATCCTTACTTAAGGATAAGGACAATTTTATCAGAAGGATTCTCCGATATGAAGTTAAAAGTGGATCGCAGTGAATTATGGCGGGGCATTGATACCGTATTAGAAGCTGTCTCGTCAAAACCCTCCCTCCCGGTGTTGGCTAATATTCTGCTTGAGGCCGATGAGAAAACCCTATCCCTATCGGCGACGGATTTAGACTTGTCTATCCGAACTCAAGTCCCTGCTATAGTGGAGGAGAATGGGCGGACTACTGTTTCAGGGCGCAAACTGGCAGAAATCATCCGAGAGTGGCCCGAGTTGGAAGTAAGTATTGAAGTGCAGGACGAGCGCCTCAAGCTCTCAGGGCGGCTCGGGGAAGCTGAAAGCAGTGAGGGAGCGTATAGCCTGTCGGGCATAGACGCTGACGAGTTTCCCCCTATGCCGACAGCCCTCGATGGCGTAAGCCTGAATCTGGGAAATGTTCTGGTAGATATGATCAACAAGACGGTCTTTGCCGTTTCCGGCGATGATACACGGCCTGTATTCAATGGGGTGCTCTGGCGCATTGATGTGCAGGGAATGGAGATGGTGGCTACTGACGGGTCGCGCTTAGCTTGTTACAGATTAGCCATAGATTTGCAGGATCAGGTACAGGGCGACCAAGAGACCGCGGTCATCGTCCCCCCCCAAGTGTTGAACCAGA
Source organism: Candidatus Latescibacterota bacterium (assembly GCA_965116045.1). GTDB lineage: Bacteria > Latescibacterota > UBA2968 > UBA8231 > UBA8231. The sequence goes on from OZ220478.1 coordinate 2,988,164, forward strand.
TCGTCAAATTGCTAGGTAGCCATAAAGAGCCAGTCAACGTCACGCTAGGCGAGACGCAGATCCTGTTTGATATAGGACATACGCATTTGTTGTCGCGTCTGATTGAGGGACCGTATGTCAACTATGCCCAAGTCATTCCGCAGAACAACACAAAAGAGCTAATAATAGCTAGCGAAGAGCTACTGCCGGCCGTACGCCGGGTATCCATACTTTCCAGCTCTTATACGCGCCAAGTGCGTTTTAAGTTGAACAGTGGCCAAGTTGAACTGTCGGCCACCAGCCCCGAAATCGGTGGCGAAGCGAGGGAAAGCGTACCGGCCCAATATTCCTCTGAAGAACTAGAGGTTGGCTATAATGCCCAATATCTGATGGAAATCCTGCGCAGAATGGAAGCGTCCGAGGTCTGTTTCCAGCTCAACGACCACGTCACCGCAGCCTTGTTGCGACCGGTAGAACAAAAGGAAGGTGAGGATTACTTCTGCTTGCTAATGCCCTTGCGGCCAACCGGATGAGGTAAGCAGTAATAGTGCGGATCCGTGAATTAACTCTGAGACCCTTCCGCAATTTTGCCTCGATTCACTTGGGCTTTGCCGCAGATCACGTGCTGATTTTTGGCCCCAACGGCCGCGGTAAAAGCAATATTCTAGAAGCGATTTCCTACCTATCTATCGGTAAATCAGTGCGCGGAGCCAAGGATCAACACGTCGTGCCGCATAGTGAAGACTTCTTTGATATCCGAGCCTTGTGTAGTGATGGTCGCCACGACCAGCAAGTACGCGTTTTTTACAGTAAAAAGGGAGGTAAGAAGGCGTTTATCGATGCCACTCCCTTGCCTCGCGTCTCGGAGTTACTGGGTACCTTACGCACGGTTCACTTCTCTCCTGAAGACGTATCGTTGGTGTTGCGCTTCCCCGCCCTGCGAAGGCGGCTCCTCGACATACTTGTCGCGCAGTCTAGCGCAGCGTACTTGCGCTACATGCAGCGCTATTACCGCGTGTTAGCTCAGAGAAACCATTTGTTGCGCACTGCAAAGAAGTCGGGGCATGGGCTTGTCAATGGTCAAGTAATGGAACCATGGGATGCTCAGCTAGTGGATTTGGGTGCCCAACTTCGCCTGTATCGCCTAAAGGCTCTAGACAGGTTGAGAGAGCCTTTTCTTCGCTATTACGGCCGCCTCGCCTTAGCTGGTGAAGATGCAGCTATTGTCTATCAAGGTGCCAAAGAACAGGACTTGGAGGGCCTTAGAGCCGAGTTGTGCGAGGCACTCAGTCGCCGCAGGGAACAGGAGATCCAGATGGGCTATACGCTCTGTGGACCGCACCGCGATGATTTGAAATTCACGTTAAACGAAGAACCGGCCGAAGTCTATGCCTCTGAAGGCCAGCTAAGAACCGTACTCATATCGTGGAAGCTAGCAGAAGCCCGTTACATGGAAGAGCAAACGGGTCGGCAGCCCGTATTGCTCTTAGACGATGCTTTTTCAGAGTTGGATTCAGGCCGGATAGGAGAACTATTGGACATAGTGGGTGAGTTTGAACAGGTCGTAGCGACGACTCCCCAAGAGCCTAATACAAGGCAGGCAGCCTGTTTTGAATCGATCGATCTCCAAAAGTAAGAGCCGCCCCGTTGGTCCCTTCATAGGTTTGCATGGGTTACTCGAAGCCGCAGTCGAGGAGCTAGGGATCAACGAGAAACTGGTGGAATGTCGGGCGCGGATGGCGTGGGAAGAAGCAGTAGGTCCCAACTTGGCTCAGAATACCCGTCCATTGCGCTTGTCCAAAGGATTTTTGGAAGTGGCGGTGCCATCTGCCGTATGGCGAACCCAACTAAACTTTATGCAGCGGGAGATCACAACGCAGATTAATACTTTGCTAGGTGAGAAGGTCGTCAAAGGGCTAAAATTACTAAACCAGTCTGAAAGTGTGGAGACCAAAAGGAGGAGTAGATGACGGAACCGGCCAGAAATTTTCCTAGGGAAGAAGCAGAAGTAGCGCAGGAGGAGGAATATACAGCCGACGACATACAGGTTCTCAAGGGGCTTGAAGGGGTGCGCAAGCGCCCTGCTATGTACATTGGCGATACGAGCGAAAACGGCCTCCACGAGCTAGTAAAAGAAATCGTCAACAACAGCATTGACGAGGCCATGGCTGGACGTTGCTCACGCATTGACGTGACGATCACCCCCCAAGGTACTGCCCGCATCCAAGATAATGGGCGGGGCATTCCGACCGACTTTCACGTCGCGGAAAATAAGTCGGGAGTCGAGGTGGTAATGACTATGCTCCACGCCGGCGGCAAGTTCGACAATAAGGCCTATCAGGTCTCTGGCGGACTACATGGTGTGGGTGCTTCGGTGGTCAACGCATTGTCCGAGTGGTGTACGGTCGAAGTTTGGCAAAAGGGCAAAGTCCACTTGCAGCGCTACGCGCGTGGCGTCCCGGAAACGGACTTAGAGGTCACCGGCGATACGGATCAGACCGGCACCATCATAGAATTCAAGCCAGACGCCGAGATATTTGAAACTGTGGAATTCGGCTTTGAGTTTATTGCCGTCCGACTGCGCGAACTGGCTTTTCTGACTAGGGGAGTGGAGATCAATGTGCGGGACGAGCGCAGCGGAGAGGCCGACCGCTATTTGTACGAGGGAGGTGTACAAGAATTTGTGCGCTTCCTCAACGAAGGCCGAAGCGTGTTACACCCAGATCCGATCTACCTTCAAGGCAAGCGCGACGAAGTTGTCGTAGAGGTGGCTATGCAATACAACGACAGCTACCAAGAGACTCTTTTCACCTATGCGAACAACATCAAGACCGACGAGGGCGGAACTCATCTGGTGGGATTTCGCTCGGCACTGACTCGGACGATCAACACCTACGCAAACCGCAATAATCTGCTCAAGAACGTCAAGTTCAATATCTCGGGAGATGATACTCGCGAGGGCATCGCTGCTGTTGTCAGCGTCAAAGTACCAGAGCCGCAGTTTGAGGGACAGACCAAGGGCAAGCTAGGCAATAGCGAAGTCAAAGGCATCGTTGATTCGTTTGTCTCCGAGGCGTTGAGTACTTACCTCGAAGAGAACCCGGACATCGCCAAGCGGATCGTGGACAAGATCGTGGAGGCTGGACGCGCCCGCGAGGCGGCACGCAAAGCTCGCGAGTTGACCCGGCGCAAGGGGGTTCTCGACGGGGGAGCATTGCCTGGAAAGCTGGCCGACTGCTCAATCCGCGACCCGGATCAGACCGAAATTTTCTTGGTCGAGGGCGACTCGGCCGGTGGCTCGGCGGCGATGGCCCGCGACCAGAGCTTCCAAGCTGTGCTGCCGATGTTTGGCAAACCGCTCAACGTGGAAAAAGCGCGAATCGACCGCGTCTTGGGTAACGACAAGTTGCTGCCACTTATAACGGCGCTGGGTACCAGCCTCGGCGAGGATTACAACTTTGAGAAGCTGCGCTACGGCAAAATCATTATCATGGCCGATGCCGATGTCGATGGCAGCCACATCCGCACGCTAATCATGACCTTCTTCTTTCGCTACATGCGCGACCTGATCGAGAAAGGCAAACTCTATCTGGCCCAGCCACCCCTTTTTCAAGTGAAGAAAGGCAAGCAGGAGCTATACGCCTTTGATCAGGCCGAGCGCGACCGACACATCACATCACTTGGCGGCAATGGCCATGGCGACGGTCGAGGTATCGTCATCCAGCGCTACAAAGGATTGGGCGAAATGAACCCTGAGCAACTATGGGAGACGACGATGGATCCCGAGCGGCGTACGCTTTTACAGGTCGCCATCGACTATGCCGTTGAGGCTGATCACCTTTTTACCCTACTCATGGGCGAGCAGGTGGAGCCACGCCGCGAATTTATCGAGAAGTTCGCGCTAGAAGTAAAGAATCTGGACACTTTCTAAAACGACAAAAGCTAGGATTTAATTAATGCTCGAACAGCAAGAGAGCCGGGTCATTCGCGTCAAAATTGAGGAGGAACTCAAAACCTCCTTCCTCGATTATTCAATGAGCTTCATACGGTCGCGGGCGTTGCCCGATGTTCGCGATGGGCTCAAGCCGTCCCAGCGCCGCATCTTGGTGGCGATGAACGACCTAAGCCTTTTTCCCAACCGCGGCTATCGCAAATGCGCCAAAATAGCCGGAGACACCTCTGGCAACTACCACCCGCACGGCGAAGACATTGTCTATCCGACCTTGGTGCATATGGCGCAAAACTTTCGCTTTCGGTATCCGCTGGTCCAAGGCCAAGGCAATTTCGGTTCCATTGACGGCTACCCTCCGGCGGCTATGCGCTACACAGAGGCGAGGTTGAGCTGGCCAGCGATGGAACTGCTAGCGGATCTCGACAAGAATACCGTCGAATTCGCCAGCAACTACGACGAGACGCAGCAAGAGCCGCTAGTCTTGCCGTCTAGGTTCCCAAACCTGATATGCAATGGCTCCATGGGCATTGCCGTCGGCATGGCCACCAAGATCCCGCCGCACAACCTGCGGGAAGTCGCCAATGGCCTCAAGGCGCTAATTGATCGTCCCGATATTTCCATTGCCGAACTGCTTGAGCACGTCAAAGCCCCTGATTTCCCCACCGGCGGGATCATCTACGGCATGAGCGGGGTACAGCAGGCCTACGCAACAGGCCGGGGGCTGATCTATATCAGAGCGCGGGCGGATATTGAGACTCTCAAGAACGGGCGCGAAAACATCGTCGTCACCGAAATCCCCTTCTTAGTAAACAAGGCTAGCCTGTTAGAGAAAATCGCCGACTTGGTGCGCGACAAGACCATTGACGGACTTGCCAACATTCGCGACGAATCGGGCCGCAAGGGGCTGCGCATTGTATTTGAGTGCAAAAGGGAAGCTCAAGCCGAGGTTGTGCTCAACCAACTCTATAGCCACAGCATGTTACAGGCTACCTACGGGGTAATGATGTTGGCCATTGTCAATGGCCGTCCCGAAACGCTCAATCTCAAGCAGATGCTACAGCACTATATCGATCACCGCCACGAGATGATCGTGCGCCGTACCCAATTCGACTTGGAGAAAGCTGAAGCGCGGGCGCACATTCTAGAAGGCCTGCGCTTCGCCTTGGATCACATTGACTTGGTGATTGAGACCATCCGCCGCTCGTCGAATCCAGCCGATGCTCAAAAGCGATTGGCTAGGGCGACAGACGGTTTCTCGAGTGTGCAATTCGAGTTGAGCGACCGGCAGGTCCAAGCCATCCTAAGCATGCCATTGCAGCGCTTGACGGGCTTGGAGCGCGATAAGATTGAGGCCGAGTACAAGGAATTGCTAACGACGATTGAGGACCAGAGAGCTATCCTCGCGAGCCGCGACCGGCAGATGCAGATCATCAAGGCCGAGATTGATGAAATGGCCGAACGCTTCGGCGACGAGCGCCGCACTGAGATCGTCTATGCAGCCGAGGAATTCGACATTGAGGACTTGATTGCCGAAGAGGACATGGTCGTCACCATCTCGCGCAGTGGCTATATCAAGCGCTTGCCTCCTAGGGCCTACCGAGTACAGAATCGCGGCGGCCGCGGGGTGACAGGCATGAAAACCAAGGAAGAGGATTTTGTCGAGCACCTCTTCGTGGCGTCAACCCATTCCTATATCATGTTTTTGACGGCCAAGGGCAAGTGTTACTGGCTCAAGGTCTTTCGCATACCCGAAGGCGACCGCACGGCCCAGGGGCGATCGATAGCCAACCTGTTGCCGCTTGGTCAAGACGACCAAATATGCGCCATCGTACCCGTCCGAGAGTTCTCCGACGATCAGTACTTGTTCACGGCTACGCGCAACGGCATTGTCAAGAAAACTAGGCTCTCGGCCTACCAGAACATCCGTCGAGACGGGATCATCGCTCTGAAGATCCAAGACGACGACGACCTGATTGGGGCGGCGGTCACCGACGGACAGCAGGATATTGCCCTGTTGACGCGCAACGGCCAGGCCATGCGCTTTAGCGAAAGCGAAGTTCGTGCGATGGGCCGGGTTTCTACGGGCGTTAAAGGCATTAGCTTGCGCCAAGGGGACGAGGTCGTGGACATGGTCGTGGTGCGCGAAAGTAGCTCTTTGCTGACCATCTGTGAAAACGGCTATGGCAAGCGCACTTTTCAGGCCGAGTATCCTTGTAAGCACCGCGGTGGCCAAGGTGTCATCGATATCAAGACCACCTCGCGCAACGGCTCCGTAGTGGCTTGTCGGGAGATCGAAGGCGAAGAGGAGGTCATGGTGGTAACCCAGAACGGCATTATGATCCGCATCTCCGTACAAGGGCTAGCCACCATCGGGCGCAATACTCAAGGAGTCCGGGTGATCAATCTGGACGAAGGCGACCGGGTTATCGACATGGCCCCGCTGCCCAACAATGAGGACGAGGACGAGGACGAGGACGAGACCAGCGTGGAAAACGGCAAGGCCGATGAGCAGGCTTTGGGTTGACCTAAGATAGGGCCTCATGTATATTTTTTTCTCCGAGAAAAGGAGGGTTAGACCTAATTGGTAAGGCAGCGGTCTTGAAAATCGCAGGGCTCCCGCCCTTGAGGGTTCGAATCCCTCACCCTCCGCCATTTACCATTTAATACCGCCAAAATCCCATCCCTTTTAGCGGTGGGGGTACGTCAAGAGTTTATTTTACAATGGTCGCGGAGAGGTGACCGAGTGGCCGAAGGTGGCAGCCTGCTAAGCTGTTGTGCGGGGTAACCCGTACCGAGGGTTCGAATCCCTCCCTCTCCGCCATTATTTTCGTTAGTTGCCCTCTAGCACAATTGGAAGTGCGCCTGACTCTGGATCAGGAGGTTCTAGGTTCGAGCCCTAGGGGGGCAGCCAATATCGGCTCCTGAAAGGAACGCTTCGGGAGCCTTCTTCTTGGGCCTAGATCCTGCCGAAAATCAGGACGGGGCCGCATTCTCCCGCAAATAGCCTCGCGCCGCAGCAATATCTCACGCCGATGAGTACCCGCATCCGAGAACAACAGCTTGCTTGGGGCCTCCTCGCGCCAGCACTTGTCGTGCTAGGCGCGTTTGGACTCTTCCCTATCGGCTATGCCTTGTACGTCAGCTTGCACAAGTGGCGGATCAAGCAAGAAATGCTGATAGGATTTGACCACTATGTCCGCGCCTTGGGGGACCCGCAGTATTTGTTGCCCTTCGTCGCTGGAATTGGCCTCGTCTGGGTGGCCTATCGCCTGTGCGCCACGTTATCCGAGCGCGGTCTGCGCCCTCTTTATGTCCACACTGCATGGGGCGCGGTCGTACTGTTGGGACTTTGGGTGGGATTGGCTCAGGGTTTGGGAGGCTTAGTTGCGACGGGCGATCCAGCGCTGTACAACGGCTTCAAGGTCACGTTTTTCTACGCAGCCGGGACGATCCCGTTCCAACTGAGCTTGGCTACTGGCCTAGCGTATTTGCTCTTCAAGATCACGCGGGCTAGAGGCGCGTTTCGCACACTGTTTTTCCTGCCGTATATCACGCCGATCATCGCCTCGGCCGTGGTTTTTCGCACCATCTTTAGCCCGCATCCTTCCTCGCTGGCCAACCGCTTCTGGAGCCTTTGGGGGCTGGAGAATCAGCGCTGGCTCTACGAAAGTAAGTCCGTCGTAGCTCTGTTACTACAAGGAGTCGGTTTCGCTTCTTACCCCGCGTGGGTGGACAGCGTCTTCCCGAGCTTGGCTCTGACCTCGATCATCCTCTATAACATTTGGGTCTATGTCGGCTACGATACGGTGATTTTACTGGCCGGCCTCAGTGCGATTCCCAAGCAATACTACGAAGCCGCGGAGATGGACGGCGCAGGCGAATGGCAAGTTTTCCGCCACATTACCCTGCCCTTAGTCTCACCGACCCTGTTCTTTTTGTCGATGGTAGCCGTCATTGGAACCTTCAAAGCCTTTAATCATGTTTATATCCTGCGGACGCCGGGTGCCCGAGACTCGGTCGATGTGCTCAGTATTGCCATTTTCGACCAGGTTTTTGAGTACCACAACGCGGGCTATGCCTCGGCGATGGCCTTTGTGCTCTTTATCGCGATTTTGGCGTTGACGCTGCTGCAAAACCGAGTGCTTGGCAGGCGGGTGTTTTATGGCGACTAGGAGCGGCAATGCTAGGCTTGTTTATTGCGGCTTGAGCTTGGGAGGGCTGGCTGCGGGCTTTCCATTCGCGTGGATGCTGTTGGCCTCTTTTATGAGCCGCGGCGAGTCGCTGCGGCGGGTCTTGTTGCCCGAACGCGTCCACTGGGACAATTATATCGAAGCATGGCAAGAGGCAGATTTTGGTCTCTACTTTGAGAATTCGCTGATCATCGCCGTTCTACAAGTTAGCGGGACCTTGCTCTTCTCACTGATGGCGGCTTACCCGTTGGCGCGGATGGAGTTCCGCGGACGCGACGCGGTGTTTACCGGCGTCTTGGCTACGCTGATGATCCCCGAGGCCGTGACCATCGTGCCGAATTTTCTCGTCGTGACTTGGTTGCACCGCAATACGCCGTTTGCTTGGCTCAATAGCTGGCCGGCTCTAACTATTCCCTTTATGGCCAGTGCTTTTAGCATTTTTCTCTTGCGCCAGTTTATGCGGGGCCTGCCTAACGAGTTGTGGGATGCGGCCCGGATTGAAGGAGCCGGTCACCTGCGCTTTCTATTTCAGATTGCGGTCCCCTTGTGCCGAGCACCTCTTTTGACGGTTGGTATGTTTACGTTTATTGGTTCGTGGAACGCCTTGGCTTGGCCGCTGCTGGTGACCAATACGCCGGATTGGCGTCCGATTGCCGTGGGTTTGCAGCAGTTTGCCAGCGAGGCTGGGACCGAAATCCACCTGCAAATGGCGGGAGCGGTTATTGCGACTGCTCCCGTACTGTTAGCGTATTTTCTCATCCAGCGAGAATTCACCGAAGGCATTTCCATATCTGGACTCAAAGGATAACGCGATGAAAATGAAAAGTGCGATGACGTTGGTTGGGTGTGCCTTTTTGTGGGCCTGTGGTGGCCAGCAGGAGGCCGTCCATGAGCAACAGACCGATCTCGAAGCCCTCGACCCGCAAGGCGAGAAAATCGTCTTTTGGTACCAACACACCGGCCAGCGCGAAGATGCCCTGCAAGAGCTGATTGCCAACTTTAACCAGACCAATCGCTATGGAATTGAGGTTCGCGGCGAGTACATGGGGCGCTATGGGGACATTTATAACAAGATGAACGTGGGTATCCAGAGCGGCTCGCTGGCCGCTAGCTTGGTCGTCGCCTACCAAAATCAAGCCCTCGCCTACTACCAAGCCGACGGCATAGTGGATATAGCACCTTATATGGATTCGCCCAAATGGGGCTTGTCGCCAGAAGAAAGGAGCGACTACGTCCAAGCGTTTCTGGTACAGGACAACATCGGCGGAGTGCAGGTTGGTTTCCCACCGAATCGCTCAATGGAACTGCTCTACTACAATGTCGATTGGCTGCGCGAGTTGGGCTACGACGCCCCACCGGCGACGTGGGACGATTTTGCCGCGATGTGCCGCCAAGCCAAAGAGCAACCTTTTAGCAAAAACGAAAACCCCGTGCGCAGTCTGGGTTTTTTGCTCGATGTTGACGCCAGCCGATTCGCTGCGATGGTTTTTAGCCGCGGCGGCGACTTGGTAGATGCAACTGGCACTGCCTATGCGCTGGATTCGCCCGAAGTTAGAGCGGTCTTAGAACTGTTGCAGGAACTAGCACGGGACGGCGCAATAGACATCGCCGGCGAACGAGATGTCGAGCTAAACGAGTTCGTCACTGGTCAGATCCTCTTCTCGCAGGATTCTTCCTCTGGATTGCCCTTTTACAAGAGTGGCATTGAGGACTCTGGATTGGCTTTTGAGTGGGGAGTAACCCATCCGCCGCAGACGGGTGTGCGGCCGGTCGTTGACGTGTACGGGGCCAGCGTGTCGATCTGCGCCGGTCCGCCCGCAAAACAGCTAGCCGCGTGGCTTTTCCTCAAGTGGTTTACGGCCCCCGAACAACAGGCGCGGTGGGTGCGGGCGAGCAACTACTTTCCAGTGCGCAAAAGTACGGCGCGAGAGTTGGAAGGCTATTTTGTGGAAAACCCGCACTATGGGGTGGCGTTTGGCATGTTGGACTACGGGAAGTCGGAGCCGACGATGGCCGGCTATCAACAAGTGCGGAAGTTGATTCAAGAGGCCATAATAGAGGCTATTGAAGGTGGGGACGTCGGACAGGTGGTAGAGGAATTACAGCGCGTAGCGAATCAGACGCTTGAGCCGTAGGCAAAAAAGGAGGGTCAAAATGACCGAAGGCCGCAAAAAACCAAACGTCATCGTCTTTTTCACAGACCAACAACGCTGGGACACAACGGGGCTACACGGCAATCCAATGGGCCTTACGCCGAATCTCGATCGCTTAGCCCGCGAGTACACCCACGCGGCTTATTCCTTTACGTGCCAACCCGTTTGCGGCCCGGCGCGCTCTTGTCTGCAAACGGGTCTCTACGCCACGACGACAGGCTGTTACCGCAACGGCATTCCCCTGCCGGTAGACAGCCAAACCCTCGCCCACTACTTTGCCGCGGCCGGCTACGACACAGGCTATATCGGCAAGTGGCATCTCCACGATCGAGGGACCACCGGGCCAGTGCCAGCAGCGGATCGCTTTGGCTACCAGTACTGGTTGGCGTCGAATGCGCTCGAGTTTACTTCCGACGCCTACAGCACAGTCCTCTACGACAATGACGAACAACCCGTCCGCCTACCCGGTTATCGAGTAGATGCGGTCACGGATGCCGCAATCCGCTACGTGGATGCACACCAAGATCGTCCCTTTTTTCTTTTTATCTCCTATATTGAACCCCATCACCAGAACCACTTGGACGACTATCCGCCCCCCGACGGCTACCGAGAAGCCTATACCGGAGGCTGGATCCCGCCCGATTTAGCGGCGTTGGGCGGCTCGACTCACCAGCACTTAGGCGGCTATTACGGGATGGTCAAGCGGCTGGATGAAGCCTATGGCCGCCTGCACGACGCGCTCAAGAGCTTGGTGCTAGCCGACGATACTATCGTGCTCTTTACGTCGGATCACGGCTGTCACTTCAAGACGCGCAACAACGAGTACAAGCGCTCTTGCCACGAAAGCTCGATCCGCGTACCGACGGCCTTGACCGGACCCGGTTTTCGCGGCGGCCAATTGCAAGAACTGATCAGCCTAATTGATCTGCCGCCAACGCTTTTGGACGCGGCCGGCTTGGATGTCCCCGAACAGATGCAGGGCCGCTCGCTCATGCCGCTTGTGCGCGGTGGAGGAGCTGATTGGCCCGCAGAGGTCTTCGTGCAGATCAGCGAAGCCCAAGTAGGACGGGCTGTTCGCACGCATCGGTGGAAGTACGGGGTGAATGCTCCAGACGGGCAAGGAAGAGATGTGGCAGGAGCCGATCACTACGAAGAGCAGTATCTCTACGATCTACAGGCTGATCCCTACGAACTGAACAATCTAGTCGGCCTTGAGTCGCATCGAGAGGTAGATCAGGTAATGCGGGAACGGCTCTTGCGACGCATGGAAGAAGCCGGAGAAGTTCGCCCCCACATCAAAGAGGCCGTGCCGCGCCGCTCTGGCCAGCGGAAGGTCAGCCCTGAAGAAGCGCGTTCATAGATCAGACCCCTACCGAGCGCGAAAATCTTGGTGAGGTGAAAAAAATCGTTCGGTTAAGTTAGTAGCGGCTAATCAGTAGAGTCCAGCTTTTCGCGCAGCGATTGGAGTTCAAATAGCCGTTTGACGACCAAAGAGATAGAGCGGACGAACTCGGGCAAGATGGTCGGTAGCTGTTTGGGGGGCTTCGGTCCGCTCATGGGTAGACCCAGACCTAACGTACCTTGTGCAAAAGGCACGTCGATTAGCAGTCCGGGGCGATACATCGAGTCCGAGAAAATTTCTTGGGTCATCTGGCGAAAATCCTCGTCGGCCTCGCGCTCCCAGACTTTGTCCCGGTTCCAATAGCTAACCAATCTCTGCAAAGAGGCAAAGTGATCAAGCGATTCTTGGAGATTTGTCTCGGTCTGTAAGGAGCGGTAACCGCGCACTGCGGAATAGGCGCGGTAGCAAGCCAAGAGGTTTCTTTGTTCGTCTATGACCTGTAGGTCAACCGCCTCGAATTGGACGCCCATCGCCTCTAATTCGTCGCCGAGGATGCGCACGACCTTGCCTAGATCGCGCATCTTGTTGGCGGCGCAACCAGCCAGCAAGACGCGAAAGGCCCCTTGCTGGCAGCAATGAGTGGTAATGTCACGCACAATGACTAGGCGCTCTTTTTCGCTAATGTTGACGTTGATGATCTCGACGGGAAGAAAGCTGCCGTCCCTGCGCACCATGAGTGCTTCGTAGGTATTGGACGAACCGCTGGCGACCAGGTGCCGAGCTTCAGGACGGGACTGGGGTGCGAATAGTAGTTCAATGCCGTCTTTGGCTAGCAATTCTTCCTCGCGATAACCCAACAGGTCGGCCAAGGTCTGGCTGATGAAGTGCAAACGTCTGTTTTCGTGGATAACAAAGGCATTGAGGGTCTCGGCGATTTGATGCAAACGGTCTTTGTGAACTCGGGCCAAGTGCGCCGTGTCGTCTATTAGGGAGTCGGTCGAGACGCCGAGGGCGTCAGCTAAATTTTTTAGGGCCGACGAGCCTGGCTGGCGCACGCGGCCGGTTTCAATGCGGGAGATGGTGGCTTGGGAGACGCCGGAGCGATCTGAGAGGTCTTTCTGGTTAAGCGATTGTTTCTGTCGCAGCTCTTTCAGGTTGCGTCCTAAGGGCATGGACTGTTCCTATAATGGGGATATAGAATACAAGGTGTTTGATATATAAATAATACTATACGAAGCGAATAATTACCAAAATGGGAGGCGATAAAAACAAAATGTACACAAGGGGTTACGCATGAAAATAACCGAAGTGCAATCAGTTTATCCCCGCTATCGCGTCGCGCCCGCGGCTTGGCGTCGGCACCTCTGGCAGATGGTCGTGCGCATCGATACGGATGTCGGTGTCAGTGGCTGGGGAGCGGGGGGCGGTGGGATTGCTGCCGTGGAGGTGATTAACCGTCACCTGCGCGAGTTGCTGGTGGGGCGCAGCATCAACAGCATTGAAGATATCGCTCGGCTCTGGGACGACCAATACAAGGCCAGCTTGCCCTATGGTCGCAGTGGGATCACCGTTATGGCTATCAGCGGCGTAGACCTAGCCCTGTGGGATGTCTTGGGCCGGGCCGAAAAGAAGTCCGTCTGCGACTTGTTGGGCGGTCGGCAACGGGACGAGGTGCGGGCCTATGCCACAGGCCCAGATTGTTCTTGGTATCGCGACTTGGGCTTTGGTGCCCATAAGTCTTCGCAGACGCGGCAAGGAAGCCGAGCCACTGATACGGTGCGCATACTTGAGTGGGCCGAAGGAGCGCGCCAGACCTTGGGCGGAGACGCACTCTTGATGATTGACGCGTACATGTCGTGGTCGCCCGGCTTTGCCGTGGCCGTGGCGCAGCAACTCGCGCCATTCAACATATACTGGTTTGAAGACGTGCTGTTGCCCGACGACCTAGACGGCTTGGCGGCGTTGCGTCCGCAGCTCCATCCAATTCTGTTGGCGGGCGGCGAACACGAATTCACTGCGCGGGATTTCGGTCATATTGCTAAGATGCGGGCACTGGCCTTGTGGCAACCGGACGTCACTTGGTGTGGCGGTCTGACGGCGACGCTGTGCATTGCCGAGCTCGCCCAAGCCTACAGCATTCCCTTGGTGCCTCACCGCGGTGGCGAGATTTGGGGTCTGCACTTTTTGGCGGCTGGCTACGGCGACAATTTGGCTGAGGTGGTCATGGGCCGGCGCGACGCGGTGCGCGATAAGCTGTGGTTGGGTGAGCCGCAACCGCAGGAAGGTCACTTAGTACTGCCCGAAGGCCCGGGATTTGGCGTCGAGGTGAACGAGGAACTGCTATAGTTGCTCTAAGCAGGCGAACCTCTACTCTTTAACCGCCAAAGATAATAGGTAGGTCCCCCGCTGTTTGATCTTTTTATAATTGCCAAAGACTTCCTTGAAGTTGCGCTTGACGTACTCCTTTAGCCCAGCAATGGTGACGACCCACAGGTGCCCGCCCGGCTTGAGGCGAGCGCAGGCATCGTGCATGATGATCGTGAGGAGTTCGTTGCCTGTTTTCGCGGGTAAGTTGGAGGCAATAGTGTCAAAGCGCACGTGGGTGGGCACATGGCTGAAGGCATTACTCAAATAGGCGAGACAATTGGTCAGCCCGTTGCATACGGCGTTTTGCGCCGCGTACTCCACGGCGACGAAGTCCTTGTCAATCAGATGGACCTCGCCTTCGGGGCAGAGGTGGCCCAACGACAAGCCGATTGGACCATATCCGCACCCTAAGTCGAGGCAGCAATCGGCCGGTCCAGCTTTGATGTGGTCAATGAGCAGCCGCGTACCAGGGTCAATGCGTTTGGGATTGAAAAGGCCCCAAGTGGAGTGGAAGGTGAAAGTGCGCCCCCGGAGGTGCTCTTCAAATACGATGTCTTCGCCCAAGCGGCTTATATCTCTGGCGGACATTGAGTAGGCGCGTTTGGACCAAGCGCGGCCGGGCCTAATAAGCCAAGCCCAGCGGCTGTTGGTGGCGGAAGGTTTTGAATTCTGCCTTGAGGGCGATCTCCATCATATATAGACCCGGTACTAATAACTCGCCGTCCGCGTCGCGGCCATCCCAATGCACGGTTTGCGGCCCGGCCTCCTGCATTCCGAACTCGAGGCCGCCGACCCGGACGCCGCGCAAGTCGTAGATGTTGAGGGCCACGGGCACCGGGCTAGGCAAGCGAAACAAGGTATAACTGATGGCTAACACATCGTTGGCACCGTCGCCGTTGGGGGTCAAGACCTCGCTTGAAAAAGCTAAATTTTCGATGGGTGTCCCGGCATCTTGTGCATCGCCCAACACCCGCAGGCTGTTGGTGTTGATCTCGTCGGAGGCGTTACCAGCCTCAATCTGCTGCGGTAGGCTCTCCTCGTTGGCGTCAAACACCTCGCCGGCGAACGTATTGGCAAAGATGAAGACCTCGGTGCCGAAGACCAGCCGCACGGGTTCATTGCGGCTGCGCGTGATTGACTGCGGCAAGCGCACTACTAGTTCACTTTCTGCCTCTATCACCTCGGTCGGTTCTATGACTTGAAGTGGCTGACCCATCTCTAGCCGTTTGAACTGGGGGCGGCTACCTGTGCGGATCCGGATGGTATCGAAGCCCGGTTGGCTCGCTTCGTCGAACTGGGCACGTACATCGTAGGTAAAGTCCGTCGTCTCACCTAAGTACACTTCGGTTAGGCCAGCGTCGGGCGTTGGCTCGTCAAAGCGGGCAACCTCGCCGATGACTTGCGAGGCCAACGGCGGTGCGGTCTCAATCCACAGCGAATCGAGCCGCACGAAGTCGAAGAAGGAACTGCTCTCGAAGGTGAGTCTCACTTGGATGTGGTTGCCGCGCTCCAGCGGGGCGGGCTGCCCAGAGTCGGCGATGGGAAAAGACCAGAAGGTCCAGTTGTCTTGGTCATAAGTGATGGAGGCTCTAAGACCGGGTTTGCCTTCTTGGATCTGGCCTTGGGTATTTTGGTCTGGTTGCTTGAGTTCTTTCTCAAAGCGTGCGCGAGCGACCATGCGCTCAGCACCGGTGTCGGTAAATTCGTGATAGACGTTAGGGTCGTCGTCGCGGCCAGAGCGCACGGAGATCGCGAGCCGGGCTTGGGCGTTGTCAACGGGAGTGGGGACCCCTTCGACCATTCGCATGGGCGTGGCGTCCCAGAATAGACGCCCGAAATTCACCGTGCGGTCGAGGGAGATGATCTTAGATAGATAAAATACCCGCTTGGGAACCCCTTTGCCCTTGAGCTCGAATTCGCCGATGGTTCCCTGTTGGACATTGGCTTGGCCCGAGGCAAAGGCTTTGTCGTCGATGGAGGGCTTGCGCTGTAGGCGGATGAAACGCACGTACTGTTTTGGAAATTCGAGCTGAACATTGGCGTCGAAATTGAGCGGCACATCGGCGACCAAGGTCTCCAAGCGGTGATAGTCGTCGTCGTTGTTTTCGAGGTTGAGGACCGGGTCGAACTCTTCGGCGATTGAGACTTCAAACGCCTTGAAGATGTCGTCGCGGAGGAGCGTCCCGTCGGCGCGAAAACCGTGTGGCGGTGTGTAGAACCCGACTGCGTTGGCGGGCACTGGGACCCCCACGTCGAAAGTGTACCACTCCGAATTGATACCGCGTGCTACTGGCGGGCTGTAAGAAGAGCTGTCGCCATCAACCCACTCGGTCGTCAGGGTTCCGGCCGTGAACCAATAGAAGCCATTGGCTGCGCGCCAAACTCGCGGAATGAGGCCGTCTTCGTAGCTCAAGTCGGTGGGAAACTTGAAGGGCGACCAGAAAGGGAGCTTGGAAAGGATGTTTTCCTCGCCGTCGAAGTAGGTCGGCGCAACGGAGCCGGGAAAGGTCTGAAAGTCGATAAAGACTTCGCTGCTGTCGCTCTGGCTCCAAGCTAGGCCTTGGCCACCCATTTTCCACAGCGAAATCTGGGCGGCTGCCGGTGCGGTAGAAAGCGCGAGCGCGATGAGAAGCGACCATTTGTACACTGTTTTACTCCCTGAGCTAGTCGCCAAGGTTGCCGGCGACTTTTTTACGCGGTTCAAGTTTTCGCTTAATCTATAAGGCGCACACCTCAAGCTCAAGCCTAAGAGGATATACGAGATCGTCCGTTTTGCCCATGGCCGACAAAATAACGCCCGGGCCGTTGAGGTGACTCCGCGGCGATATGCACAACCACTGCGAAGATCGCGCCTTGGTCGCCGAGTATTTGGCTGGGGTCGGTGACACACTCGATTTTATCGCGCCGACTAACCAAGCGCAAAAGCCCGTTTTCTTTTTTTAGATAAACTATTGAGAAGAGAGGGTAGCCATGTTCAGAGGATTTGCCATAGGTGCGTTTATCACCATCATTGGCAGCAGCATCCTGTTCAACTTCGAGACCTCCATGTACGAAGGCACGTAGGCTTGGCGTGAAGCTATACCAACCTTAAGCCCTTTTTCATAGGAAGGATTCCATGCTCCCCTACCTGTTCTGTCTGTTGCTCGCCAGTTCGGCCCTCCACGCCGAGTATCCCCCCGGTCAGGTCCGCTTAACGCCCAAGATTGACCTCCACCTCGAACCAGTGCCGGTCGCAGGTCTCTCCGACTACACGCTCAACCTCCCGCCCGGCTTTAGGGTCAAACTCTTCTCCGATCAAGTAGATAAAGCCCGCTTCATGGCATGGGACGACCACGGCGTCTTGCACGTGGCCAACATGAAGACTCGGGGCAGCAGTCAATGGAGTCCAGCCTCTGGCCGCCAAAGTACCGTGTTGGCCTTGCCCGACAAAGACGGCGATGGCCGCGCCGACACCGTGTACAAGGCCGCTGACGATTTTCATTGGCCGCATAGCGTCGCCTTTTATCAAGGCATGCTCTTCGTCGCCGATGACGATGCGATCTACCGCCTTGAAGACCGGGACGCGGATGGCTTCTATGAGGAGCGCTCCGTTTTCGTCGAGGTGCCCGGCTTTATGGGCCGCTCCTCTGAGCACGTGACGCACACGCTGGTCTTCGACGAAGCCAACGACAAGCTCTACTTCCACGTCGGTTCGAGTTGCGACCTCTGCCGCGAAGACGATCCGGAACGGGCCACTGTTATCCAAATGAACACCGACGGCAGCGGTCGGCGGATCTACGCCGCTGGACTGCGGAATGCCATCGGCCTCGACTTGCACCCGGGCACCGGCGAACTGTGGGGCGCTGGCAACGGGCACGACCGCGAGGGGCGAGACCTGCCGCTGGAGTGGATCACTCCCATCCGCGATGGCGGCTTCTATGGCTGGCCGTTGGCGTACGCCTATCAGGTCTGGACGGATTTCTCTATTGGAGCGTACCAACGGGCGATCTTCCCGCTAACCGATGCTGACTCGCTGTTGGTTGCGAGCATGGAGCGTCCAGCGGCTCTCGTCCCCGCCCACTTGGCTCCGATGGGGCTGCACTTCTACAAGTACGACCAGTTTCCTCCCCAATACAAACACGCCGCGTTTGTCGCATTTCGGGCGGGAGTCTTAGGCAACGACCTCGGCTACAAGGTCATGGTACTCTTTGCCGATCCAGATGGGTCCAACGCTCTCGTCGCCGACTTTCTCACCGGCTTCCGTCCCGACCCCAACAGCGATTCCTTCTGGGGGACGCCAGTCGGGCTGACCACCGACGAACAGGGCGTTCTCTATCTGACGAGCGACCGCTTCACGCAGGCGGTTTTCCGCATTGAGGCCAGCCCCCTCCAAGGCATGTGGGAAAACCCGCCCCCCGACACGTTGCTAGCTGGGGCCGTGCTACCTTTGCGTTCGAAGATTCGCCTTCGGCGGCAGGTAGAGGGCGCAGAACCAGTGCAACTCACGGCTGATTTGAGCGCGTTGGAAGGTCCCGAGGCCTTGCCCCTGCAGGTGATAGACGACCAAACCTATCGTCTTGAAGCCGATCTCGCGGCTGGTGAGCACAATGGTCGCAAAAAGCTGGTGGTGCATCTCGCGCAAGGCGACGAGTCGACCAAACTGGTGCATTCTATCGTCGTGCTGCCCAGCGCAGATCAAGTCCTCTTTGCCGACGAACTTGCATGGGAACAAGGCGCAACCTACAGCGCACAACTCGACCCGACCCATGCCGATACCGTGTTTGCCGGTCAGCGAGCGCTGCGAGTGGATGCCCGAGGTTTTACCATTGAGTTGCTACCTCGTGTGTCGGTTGCCCAAGTCGGCTACCTCGGACTGCGCATGGCTCTGCATCCCGGCACGGCCACCGGCGGCTTCCGGCCCTCCTTTGGCCTGGTCGTCAACGGCGAGACTGCCCGCCCGCTGAGCTTCATTGACCAAATTGATCTGGACTTGGACCAGTGGCAGATTGTCGAGATTGCCTTGGACGAACTAGCCCTTGACGGCCCCATTGAGTCGCTGCGCTTAATCGGCAGCCTGCGCGGAACTTTCTACCTCGACGAAATCCGCTTGGTCGCCGCTCAGTACTCTGGAGGTGTTACGGCGGTGCGGGAAGACGACGACCGCATCGCCGCGCCGCGAGAATTTGCCCTAGACCCGAACTATCCCAATCCGTTCAATAGCTCCACCACCATCCGCTACCGCATCGCCGCGCCGGGTCGGGTGCGCTTGGAAGTTTTCGACGTACAGGGTCGGAAGGTGAAGATGCTCGCCGACGGCGATGTAGGACCGGGCGTTTACCAAGTTGAATGGGATGGGACGGACGCGAGCGGAAAACCTGTGGCCACGGGCGTTTATTTAGCTCATCTCCAGAAGGGCACCACCGCATTGGTCCACAAGATGCTGTTGCTCAAATAGCCATGCAGCGCCTCAACCTTCCGGCCGCGGCGTTTGACATCCGCCAAGTCGAAGGCAAGCGCGAGATACTCGACCCGTTGCGCTGCAAGTACGTGCGATTGACGCCCGAGGAGTGGGTGCGTCAGCACGTGGTGCAATACCTTATCTCGGACTTGGGCTACCCGCGCGGGTTGATCGCCATTGAGAAAGGCATTGACCTCCACGGCAAGCGATTTCGCGCCGACGTGATCGTCCATGACCGTGCGGGCCGTGCCGTGCTAATGGCCGAGTGCAAAGAGCCGGAGGTCCCCATCAGTCAGGAGACCTTTGACCAAGTTGCCGCGTACAACCGCGTGGTTCAGGCGCGATGTCTTTTGGTCACCAATGGCTTGGTCCACTACTGCTATGTCGCTGATCGCGGCTTCCTCAACCAAGTGCCGCGGTACGACGAGCTGTGAACGCTTCTTCAGCTCGCTTCTGCGCTCCAGAAATCCGATACGGCACCATCCCGGGCGATCATCCTCTCCAACGCTAGTAAGTTTCGCATTACGCACCGCGGATGGTGGTAGTGCTCTTTGCGGGAGACGTGGTCAGTATAATTCACCTTGCGGTCCCCGCTATACAAATACAATGGGTGCCCGTGCTGCTTGAGCGAAAACCGCTCTTCTACGTAATCGAAAATTCGTCCGAACCACTCCCCGGCCCACTCCAGCCCGGCGTGTTCTAACAAAATCAGACAGCCGATCAGGGCCTCTTCCTGCAACCAGAGCACCTTATCGAAGGTGTAGGTGCCGTGTACGTGCATTGCGCGGAAAAGCCCGCCATAGACGTCATCCCAAGCCACTTCGAGATGGCGGCGGAAGCGCGTAGCAGCCAGATCAAAGAGCGCACGATCTCTGCGGCGCATCGCCTCGGGCAGTAGCATCCACAGTGTCTCGATGGCGTGGCCCAAGTAGATGAAGTCCTCGTTGGGGTCGTTGGGTCGTCTGTATTCGTGGTCTAGTGCCTCGTTCATCAGGCGGTACTCGGGATGCCAGAAGTGCTGGACAATCGCATCGACGACTCGGTCGGAGAGCGCTTCCAACTTGGGGTCGGCAACCTGTTCAAGTAGCTGGGTCAGAACCAACACGAGCACCATGTGGTTGCCCAGTATCCGCATCCCTGGATAGTTGTGCGGGATATAACTCTCCTCTGCGAAGTGCTCGGGATCGTCAAAAAGAGAAACCGAGCGCCAGAGGCTGGCGATGGCCGTTTCAAGGGCCTCTGCGTCGCCGGTTGCCCGGGCGTAGGCTTGTAGCCCTTCGGCGACGAAAAGGCCCTCGTAGCCCCTCTGCGTGGCCGGCGAGATGACCCGCCCCTGCCGATCCAACGCTGCTACCCAATCGCCGGCGTGGTCTCGGCCATGCGCGAGGAGAAAATCGCGGGCCTTGTGTGCCACCTGCAAGATTTCCTCCCCGCCAAAGTGCTGATACAGATACGAGTAGGTCCAAAGACCGCGCCCCTGATACCACATGTTTTTGCTGTCTTCTAGGCACGTGCCGTCGTGATCCAGAGTGCAGATAAACCCGCCCAACTCGTGGTCTATCCCGTACTGGTCCCAAAAGGGCAGGTACTCTTCAAAGAGATAATGTCGATAGTGGTCTCTGAGAGCGACCAGACTTTTCCCCGCTACATCCACAGCGTTCTCCCAGAGCTAAGAACCCGGCTCGGTCTTAAAGCGGCCTTGGTTGTCGATGCGCAAGGAGGCCCGTGTCTCTCCGTCTTCGTCGTAGAAGTCCAGCCTTGGATTGCCGTCGGTCGGTGCGCCCAACCCCGCTCGGAAACGCTGTTCCTCGTCGAGAACTCCAAGCCAAGCGATCCCCTCTTCTAGTACCCCAACGATGGTGCGAGTGTGGCCGTCTTGGTCGCGCATTTCGAGCAAGGTCATGCCATCGGCGGCCCGCACACTCAAGGTGGCGCGGACCTCGCCTTGAGCATCGTAGAGCTTGAGCGAGGGAGTTTCTTGGTCCTCAATGCCGCTTTGCAGCCGCAACCGTCCTTGCTTGTCGAAAAAACTCAGCCGCATTGCGCCGGCGTGGCCGCTGCCCAGGCCCGCACGAGGTCTCCCGGTTTCGTCGTAAAAGGCCAAACTGCCGGCCCCGTCCTCGCTCAGCGAAAGGCTAGCTCGCGCTTCGCCCCGCTCGTCGTAGAGTTCCAGCAGCGGGGCCTTATCGCTCTCTAGCCGCAAGTCGGCCCGCACCCGTCCTGATCGGTCGCACAACTTAAGTCCACTGCCCAGCACCGCGGTGATTTCACCAGCGGCGTCCCTCAACTCCAACTCGCCACCATTAGGGCCTTGCACCAATTGAGCGATTGGTTGGCCCTCGTCGCCGCGCAAGACAAAGCGCCGCGCTCGCACTGTCCCCATCCGCCATCGCGCAACGAGTAGCCCCAGCGAGACCAGTAGAGCCACTCCACTGACCAAGCCCACTAGAGCGACGAACTGCTCCAACGCCTGCAGGTCCCGCCTCAAGGCCTGTTCTGCTCGGGACTGAGCTCCGCTAAACGAACTGAGCAGGGCCAGCAATAGTACTGCTTTCAGCCAATGAATCGACATGCCGCAGTTTTCCGATCTGCCCTAGGCAGTTGGTGCTGTGGCCCCAATGCTGAGGCCGGACCGCTCTTTGTTCACCGCTTGGATCATGGCGATGATATACCCGAACTGAAAAGCCCAAGCTTGGCGCACCCGGCCCGATACGCCCTCGGGTGCCTTGTCGTCGGGATGAGACGGCGCGTGGTCGGGCATCAGCATGTATTCATAGCCTACGTCCCTTAAGGTGCGCGCCACCTCGTGCATGTCCACGTCGCCCTCGTCGGGCCAGACTTCTCGAAAATTGTGCAACCCGCCCTTGATGTTGCGATAGTGGATGTTGAAGAGTTTCTTGCGCTCGCCGAAGTGGCGCACGATAGCGCAGAGTTCTTCGGCCGGATTCTCCAGCCCCTCAGATGCCACACCGCAGCAAAAGTTAAAGCCGTGATACGGGCTATTGACCAGCTCGGAAAAGCACTTGAGACCCTCCATCACCGGCCAGTTCCAGCGCTCGACGCCGCGCAGGACCGGAGCGGGCGGGTCGTCGAGATGGCAGGCCATCTGCACCTTGTTTTCCTCGGCGACCGGAATCACGCGCTCCAGCCAGTAGGCCGCCCGCTCAAACGCCTCTGCGCGGCTGACCACGCCCGCCTCGCTCAGCGTTTCGTTATCGAATTTCGCGAGGTCAAACGAGCTATACGTCACGCCCCCGCGCCCGGGCGTGGATTCGGTGCGTTGGTGTGGCAGGATGCAGAAGTTGTAGAGCAAGGCCCGCAGGCCGGCCTTGCCTGCGTTTTCGACCCAGCGGCAGACCTCGTCGAGGTCCCGGTCGCGCTGCGGGTCTTGCGCCAGCGTGATGCTTTTGGGCACGACGATGTGGATCGACTCCATACTTACCCCGTACTCAGCCGCCTCTCCCTTGTGCCGCACTAAGGTCTCGACCTCGTTGTCCTCAACAATGGCGTCCATGTGCGTCACCCCGTGTCGCACCAGAAATTCCAGCTCCATCTTTGAGGTCCCGATCCCCTGCACTCCGACGTGCATACCGCTTTGTCCGTTACTCATGTCCGCTGCCCTTTCCTAGAAAATGCAAAATGGACTAATCGCTAGGCCGACGCTCCCGAATAGTGCCGCACCCCCCACAACCAAAACGCCCGCGCTCCCACCAACATGCCCCCCGCCATCGCCAATGCGCCCCCCAACACCGCTGGCGACAGTCGCCCGACTAAGGCTTCCGAAGGCACGGTCACCGCAAAGGCTACCGGCACCAGAAAAGTCATTGCCAGCTTGAGCCAGCGCGGATAGATGGCCACTGGATACTTGCCAGCGCTGTAAACGGCTTGGAAGATGACGAGGATGTTCTCCGCGCGAATAAACCAAAACGCGGTCGTCGCTAGTACCAGCCAAAAACTGTAGACGATTGCCACGCCAGCCGCAAGCGTCAGAGCAAATCCCGCGGCGTGGGCAAGGCCCGTCCGCACCCCGATTTCGACGACTGCCACGGCAATCAGGGCCATTCCCTGCACTACATCCAAGAATTTCCAGACCCGGACCTCGCCGACGCTCACTAGCACTTGTGCATCTTCCGGCTTGGTGAGGGTGAAATCCAGTGTGCCTAGGCGGATATCCTCCATAAAGCGCTGCATTGATGGCTGAATCAGTGCGCCAATCAGGCCGCTCATCAGGAAGAACACCCCCAAGAGTGCTACCAACTCGTCCGGTTGCCAGCCGCCTAGTTCTTCGGTGTGCGAAAAAATCACCGCTAAGCCCGCCAGCGCGACGCCCAAATTGAGCAAGCTCTGCAAGAGCTGCACCCAGAAATTGGCTCGGTACGCCAGCTCGTTCATCGCGCCGACGCGCAGGAAAACCCACAGGAGCCGCAAATAGTTCACGAGCCGACCGCCGAGTATCTGCGTACGCCGCGCGACCAGACCGCAGCCATAATGCCCCAACTCAGCCCCAACCACGCCACCTGCGCCGCCGCCCCCCAGAGTACTTCGGTGGGCGTGAGCCGGCCGAGCAGAAGTTCGGTGGGAAAGGCCAGCATCCAGCGGAAGGGCAACAGCGCGGCCAGCGTCTGGAGCCACTCGGGCAACAGCGACAGCGGTGCCATCTGACCCGAAAAGAAAAGCAAGGCTGCGAAGTAGAGTTGGTTGGCGGCGGCCGTGCGCGTGGTCCACAGGGCTACTAAAGCCAGTGCCCACTCGACGAAAAAACGCATCAGGAACGCCAGCAGGACGACGGGTATCGCGGCCCAAATTGCCCAAGTCGGCGGGTCGAAGACCGGATCGAAAACCCAGACCATCAGCCCCATGGTCGGCAGCATGACCGCTAGGGTCAGGAACTTGTAGGAGATATTCTCGGCGATGTCGCGGTGGATCGGGTGCAAAGGCTGGAGCAGGAGCGGCGAGAAGGCCCCCGACCGCACTCGGTATTCAAACTCGAACATGAACCAAGTAAAGGTCAAGTGTCCCATCATCATCATGATAATGTAATAGGCGGCGAAGTCCCCGCTGGCGAAGTCTCCTACCTGCCCGCCTTTGGAGCGGGCTACTGCGGTCCACACCGACAGGAAGACCAGCGTATCGACGATGCGCCCGATTAGCCAGATCACCATTTCCGCCCGGTACTGGAACTGTACGGCCAGATCGGTGCGGAAGAGTGTGGAGTAGATGTCCGCCAGACCCCTCATGCGCGTTCAAAAACCGCTTCGATCACGTCCTCAATCGGCGGGTCCTCCACCGTCAGATCGAGAACAGGTTGCTCGCTGAGGATTCGTCCGGTCACCTGCGCGGTCTCCGCCTTGGGGACTCGCAGCGATACGCGCCCGGCGCTACTGGCGATGATATCCCCATAGCCGCCGAGGTCGTCGTGCCCGTTTTCCAGTTCGACGATGATCGTTTTATGCGGTGAGAAGCGCTGCACAAGTTCGGTGAGTTGGCCGTCAAATAGCAGCAGGCCGTGGTGGATGACCACCACCCGTTTGCACAGAGCCTCGACGTCGGCCATGTAGTGACTGGTGAGAAGCACAGTGGCTCCGTAGCGCTGATTGTATTCGGTTAAAAAGGCGCGGATTCGCCGCTGCATGGTTACGTCGAGGCCGATGGTCGGCTCATCGAGGAAGAGGACTTGCGGCTTATGCAAAAGCGCGGCGGCAATTTCGCACTTCATACGCTCGCCCAAGGAGAGGTTGCGCACCGGCTTGTCGAGGAGCGCGTCTAAGTCGAGAAGCGCGGTCAATTCTTCGACCGTTTGCCGGTACGCGCTCCGCTCTAGACGGTAGATGGCTCGGTTGCGCTCAAAGGAGTCGATTACGGGGATGTCCCACAGCAACTGGTTGCGATTGCCCATCACCAAGGTGATCTGGCGGAGGAAATCGCGCTGCCGTTTGAACGGCTCAAAACCGAGGACTCGCCCTTGTCCGCCGGAGGGGTGCAGGAGGCCCGAAAGCATCTTGAGGCTGGTGGTCTTACCCGCGCCATTAGGTCCCAAAAAGCCGACAATTTCGCCGGGAGCGACCGCAAAGCTGATCTGCTTAACCGCCTCGACGTGCCGCGTCTGGCGCTGCACGAGGCTCTTGAGCGCCGCGGCCAAGCCTCCTTCGCGCACGGGGACCGCATAGGTCTTGCTCAATTCGCGGACATCAATAGCGGGTACTTGTGCTACCAAAGGTTTCGCGTCTCCTGCGATGCGACGCATGGGCGACGAACCGCTCTTAGGAATGATGCCTGCCCTGTTAGGTGCTGGCCAAAAGCCGGGTGCGCATTTCGTCGAGCGGAAAGGCCGGGCCGGGATCGACCTTGCGGTCGGGGGCGATCTCTTCGTGCCCGAGGATGTAGCGTATCCCATAGGCCGCAATCAGCGCGGCGCAAATGGCCTCGACGACATCGAGTTGCACTTGTGCATAGCGATGCCAATAGCAAACAGGCTGACGGATCTGCGGATGGGCACCGGGCAGGTTCTGGTTGCGGTGTGCGCCGCGCACGACCTCGGCGGCCGGATACGTCTGTCCGAACCACGATTCGTAGTGCCCGTCTTGCTTCCAGAGCTGGCCCGCGTTGTCTATCTCGATGCCGATGGAGTACTGGTTGAAGCTCGTGCGTGCTCGCCACTGGCTGCGGCCCGCGTGCCAACCGACAGTGTTAAAAGGCAAAAGCTGAGTCACGGCACCGTCGCGATCAACGACCACGTGAGCCGAGACTTGGCGCTCTCGGTCACAGAGGGTGTGAATGGCCGACTCGGCGTTGGCCCCGGCCGTATAGTGAATGATGATAGTGTCCGGCAGCCCGGGGGCAAAGGGGTCGCCTTGATTGGGCGACTCGATGTAGTTGACGCCCTTGAAGCGATGATTAAGGTCTATTTTCATAAGTTATCGGTAACATGCACGGGGGGTTGCGATCGCTAGGGCCTATTTCGTTAATAGAGCCACCTGTAAAATATATTTTATACCAAACCCCGTCGAGACACCTATGACGACTGACGAACATACCGCTGATCTTGCATGGCAATGCAAGATCCTACAAGAGGTTTCGCGCACGTTCGCGCTGACCATTCCGCAGCTTCCGTCGGGCCTGCGCGATGTCGTCGGCAACGCGTATCTGCTGTGTCGCATCGCCGACACGATCGAGGATGAGCCAGTCCTTTCGGCCAGTGAAAAGCGCGAGTTTTCCGAACGATTTGTCCGAGTCGTCGCCGGAGAGGAGCCGCCCGCTCCATTCGCCGCGCAGCTCGCGCCGCGCCTGTCCAACAGCATGTTGCCCGCCGAGTGCCAACTTGTGGCCAATACTCCAAGGGTGCTGCGGCTCACGCAAGGGTTTTCCGAGCGTCAGCGCGCCGCACTCGTGCGCTGTGTGCGGATCATGTCGCACGGCATGGCCGAGTTCCAGCAAAGCCCGGGCCTCAAAGGCCTAGACGACCTCTCCCATCTCGACCGCTACTGCTATCACGTCGCTGGCGTCGTCGGCGAGATGCTCACCGAGCTGTTCTGCGACTATTCGGCGGAAATCGACCGCCAGCGCGAGAAGTTGTTGCAGCTCGCCGTATCGTTCGGCCAAGGCTTGCAGATGACCAACATTCTCAAGGACATCTGGGATGACCGGGTGCGCGGTGTGTGCTGGCTGCCGCGCGACGTGTTTCTGCAAGCCGGGGTTGACTTGCGCTCGCTTGAGGCCGGCCAGACGAATGCCGCGTTCCGCACGGCACTGAGCAAACTAGTCGGCTTGGCCCGGATGCACCTTGGCAATGCGCTCGCCTTCACGTTGCTCATCCCCGGTCGCGAACCCGGCATTCGCCGGTTCTGCCTTTGGGCGTTGGGCATGGCCGTGCTGACGTTGCGCCGCATCCACGCCCACGCGGACTTTACCAGCGGGCAGCAGGTCAAAATTTCGCGGCGCAGCGTCTGGGCAACCGTGATCGTGACCAGCCTTGTGGTGCGCAGCGACGCGGCGCTCAAAGCACTGTTTGTGCAGTTTACGCGCAAGCTGCCTTCGCATGTGGAGGCAGCGGCTTGAAGTTGCGGCGCCAATGCTGAAGCCGGACGGCTGGGCGCGTAGCAGACAGCGACGCTGTTTTTTATCTTTGAACCTTCATCAAATTCTCGGAGAAATTTAACCATGCAGTTTGATCTCGTACTCAAGGGCGGTCATTTAATTGATCCTCAAAGCGGCATTGACGCGCCCAAGGACCTCGGCATCACCGGGAAGGTGATCGCGGCTGTAGATGCGGATCTGCCGACCGAGGGTGCCGGGCAGGTCATTGACGTGAGCGGCCTCTACGTGACGCCGGGGCTGGTAGATATCCACGTCCACGCCTATGCCACGGCTGGCCATCGCGATACGTGGGCTGGCGACAACAGCATCCTGCCCGACGGCTTTAGTTTCCGCACTGGAGTGACGACGATGGTGGATACCGGAAGTGCCGGCTGGCGCAACTTTGAGGATTTTCGCTATCGGGTAATTGATCGCTGCCAGACGCGGCTCTTCGCGCTGGTCAATATCGCCGGGACCGGGATGACCTCTATTGACCACGAGCAGAATCCGTACGACATGAATCCCGACAGGACGGCGGCCGTGGTGCGCGAAAACGAGGATGTTGTCGTTGGCATCAAGACGGCGCACTACATAGGTCCCGAATGGATTTCGGTCGATCGCACACTCGCGGCCGCTGAAAAGGCCGCGACGCGGGTGATGATTGACTTTGGCTACTTCAGAAAGGAACGCCCCTACTACCAACTCTTGGGCGAAAAACTGCGCCGAGGCGACATAAGCACCCATGTCTTCCGCGGACCGACGCCGTGGTTTGACGCCGAGGGAAAGGTGTTGCCCTATCTGCACGAGGCGCGGGCAAAGGGCGTCATCTTAGACGTGGGGCACGGCGGCGGCAGCTTCTGTTTCCGCAATGCGGTTCCAGCCATCGCCCAAGGCTTCTATCCAGACTCGATCTCGACCGACCTCCACGTCCTCTGCATGAATATGGGTATGCTCGATATGGCGACGACCATGTCGAAATTTCTGGTGATGGGCATGCCGCTCGGCGAGGTCATCCGCGCCTCAACCATCAACCCAGCGCAGGAGATTGGCCACCCCGAGTTGGGCCATCTGTCGGTCGGTGCCGTGGCCGATGTGGCGGCCTTGAAGCTGATGGAGGGAAAATTTGGCTACGCCGATTCTTTCGACGGCCGGTTGGATGGCCAGCAGCGGTTGTTTTGCGAGCTGACGGTCAAGGATGGCGAAGTGGTCTGGGACTGGAATGGCCGAGCAGGGGTCGCGTATCCCGAACTCGGCGAGAGCTATGGGATTCGCGAGGGCGAGTTCTTGGTCTTGCCACCGGAGTAAGCACCCGTGAGCACCGCTGCCGAACGCGATTATTTATTGGGGACCGACGACGAGGAACTGCGCCGCCTACAGGCGCAGCACCACACGTGGCACCCCGAGACCACAGACTTGTGGGAGCGTGCCGATTTCGGTGTTGGGCAGGCGATTCTCGATCTAGGTTGCGGACCGGGTTTTACCAGCTTAGAACTGGCCGAGCGCGTGGGGGCCGCAGGGCGCATTTTGGCGGTTGATGGATCGCCGAAGTTCGCGAATTTTCTCCGGCACCGCGCCGCGGCAGCCGGCTTGCAGCAAGTCGAGATCGCCGTAGCGGATGTCCGCACCCTCGATCTGCCGGCCGCTTCTATGGACGCTGCATTTGCTCGCTGGTTGTTTTGCTTCATAGAGGAGCCGCAAGGGGTGATAGAGCGGGTGGCGCGGGTGCTGAAAACAGGCGGTCGCTTAGTGATTGTGGATTACTGCGCTTATGGGGCGTTTGCCGCCCGGATTGAGTACCCCCGCTTGCGGCGCGTGTTGCAGGCAGTCCATGAGAGTTTTGGCGAGGGATTGGACATTGGCGGGAAGCTGCCGGAACTGATGGCGCGGTGTGGTTTGGAGGTCGTGGAGGTCGTGCCCATCGCTGGTATTGTCCGCCCGGGGGACCGCATCTGGTGCTGGATAGAGCAGTTTCTGCGCGTATATCTGCCCGAGCTTGTGGTGCGCGGCGTATTGCGCGAGGAAGAGTGCGCGGCGCACTGGGAAGAATGGCGGGCAAACGCCCGCGATCCGCAAGCTAGCATTTCATCGCCGCCCATGGTTGGCGTGATTGGCGTCAAGGTCTAAAAAGGAAAACATCCGGTGAAAATTGTCGTTGCGTGTTTGTTAGTTTCGGTATTTGGATGTGCAAAAGAGCATACCGGCGACTCCATCGTCGTGCGCGACGCTTGGATCCGCGAGCCGCCCCCGCGCAGCCCAGCTGCTGGTTACTTGGTCATTGAAAACCGCGGCCGCGAATCCATCGCCTTGGTCGCTGTGGCGACCGAGGCCGCCGAGCAAACCGAGATACACGTAATGGAGTCCAAGGACGACCGGATGACGATGCGCCAAGTCGCCGAGCTGCAGATCCCAGCAGGTGAAGAGGTTGCGCTGGAGCCGGGTGGTACCCATTTGATGCTGATGGAACTGCGCCAGCCGCTGCGGGATGGCGATGAGGTGGAGTTGGTGCTGCGGTTTGGCGACGGAACAGAAAGGCGCGTACAAATGCCGGTGCAGAAGAAAGGTCTTTATGAGAGCGATTGACGCGCTGGTCTTTGCGCTGCTCGCAGCTTGTGGTGCGCAGCCAGAGGTCCAAAAGGACCCAGTCGCCAAACCCTCCGTCCCCTTGGAGGTACCCTCCTTACAGGACTTCGGTGGCATTGGCGGCGACTTCGCGCTCGTGGACCAGCACGGTATGCGCTTTGAGTTGCAAAGTTTGCGCGGCCAAGCTGCCATGCTCTTCTTCGGGTACACCTATTGCCCCGACATCTGCCCGGTGACCCTGTCGAAGATGGGCCGCGTCTATCAGCTCTTAGACGAGCGCCAGCAGGAGTTGACGACCCTCTTCGTCACCGTTGACCCCAAGCGCGATACGCAGGAGCAACTGGCGGAGTATCTCGACTATTTTGCCATTGATGCGATTGGCCTGCACGGCGACAAGGAGGTAATCGACCAAGTGGTGCGCCAGTATGGCGCTCACTATTCCCTCGGGCAGGAGCAGGACGCTTACTTAGTTGATCACTCGACCTATACCTACTTGATTGACCAGCAGGGCAAGGTGCGGTTCCTTTTCCGCCAGAGCGACGGCCCCGAACTGATGGCCGCAGTAACCGAGCAACTCTTCGCCAAGGAGGAAAAACCATGAAAAACGTCTTGTACAAAACGATCAAGGTTGTCCACGCGCTACTTTGGTTTCCGCTAAGTCCGATCATCGGCCCGGATTTTCCGCAGCGCTTTCTGTGTCGGGGTTGGCGAAAACTCGTGCGAGCCAAGCGGCCGCCTAATTAAGGAGACAAAACGTCGCAACTATGCAGCGACCCAATATCCTCATCCTCTACACCGATCAGCAGCGGTGGGACGCCCTCGGCGTCAACGGCAACTCCGAAATCCGCACGCCGCACTTGGACCGGCTCGCGGCTGCCGGAGTAAATTTCGACCACTGCTTTGTGCAGAACCCGGTCTGCATGCCCAGCCGCGTGAGCTTTCTCACCGGGCAGTATCCATCCACGCTAGGGCTTTCGCATATGGGCGTACCCGTGCCTGAGGATGCGCCGACCTTGCCGCGCTTGCTGCACAACTACGGCTATTGCAGCGGCCAGATTGGCAAGCTGCACTTTCTGCCGCACGCCAACCGCGACCACCGCGAGCCCCATCCCAACTACGGCTTCGACCACTTGGAAATCTCGGACGAACCGGGTTCCTACCACGATGCCTACCGAGCTTGGGTGGCGGCGCAGGCTCCTGAGCAACTCGACCTCGTCAGCCTCGGCGAAGCACCAAGTGCAATCGAGTGGAAGCGGATTATGAATGTCCGCGATGAGATCGCACATCCAGCAGAGCGCTTTGTCAAGCGCGCCTTGGCCAACCGCTGCCGCAGCGATCTGACCCACACGGCGTTTGTCGCCGAGCAGACCATGGAGTTTTTGACGCGCCATAGGGACGGCCCTTTTCTCTGCATCGCTGGTTTCTATTCGCCGCACAATCCGTGGGTGGCTCCCGAGGAGTTTCTCGATCTCTACGATCCGACCGCGCTGACGTTGCCGCCCTTCCCTCCGGCTCTCGACGCTCGCCGAGGCCCGCAGCACTTTTCCGACGACGAGTTGCGCTCCGCGCACCACGGCTATTACGCCATGGTGTCCGAAGTAGATCACCACGTCGGCCGCATTCTCGATCGGCTCGACGCTCTTGGCATTGCGGACAACACTATCGTCGTTTTCACGTCCGATCACGGCGAATGGCTCGGCGAGCATCTGCGCTACGGCAAGGGCTACCCCGGGCACGACGCGGTCACGCGAGTGCCTCTGCTGATGCGCTGGCCCGGCGGCTCGTCAGTGGGTGGGCACTGCTCTCGCGTCGTTGAGGCATTAGACGTGGTGCCGACGCTGCTGGAAGCCGCCGCAGTTCAGCGGCCAGCGGCATTGCAAGGCTGTTCCCTGCTGGCCGACTTGCGCGGCGAGGAAGGCGACGGTCGCGGTTGCGCCATCACGGAAATGACCCAACCTGAGCGACAGTGGAAAACGCTGCGCATGGAGGGGTTGCGCTACGTGGTGGATGCCAGCGGAGCGGAGGCTCTCTTCGACTTGGAGCGCGACCCGCTGGCCTACGAGGATGTGGCGGGCGAAAGCGAATACGCCGACCGGTTGCAAGCGGTGCGCAAGCGGCTGCTAGAGCGGCTGCTAGAGCGCGAACGTCCGCTGCCGCGACAGTGGACGTACTAACCGATCTCTGCTGCCAAAGTGCGGGAATGAAGCGCGGCGATAGCGTGTCTAATTACCGTGTTGTCCCGCGAAACCGTTACAAGGAGAATCGAGATGCACATTCGCAAGAAGGCCCTATGGATTGTTGCTATTTGTTTAGCGAGCACCGTGGCACTCGAAGCCCAGCGCGGCGGCAGGCGTGGTGGCTCGGGCGGCATGGGCGGTGGCGTGGCCCCGGAGCAGATTTTTAGCCTACTGGCCTTTGAAGAGAAGTTCAAAGTGAACGACAAGCAGCTACTGGCACTGCGGGAGGTGCTTGGGCCGCTATACGCCGAGCAACGGCAGATGATGGCGGAAATGTTCAGCGGCCGCGAGACTGATTTTCGGGCGATGCGCGATAAAATGCGCGAGCAGCAGAGCAAGATGCGTGATAAGATCATGGCCGCGCTCTCCAAGGTGTTGAGTGCCGAGCAGGTCGAAGCCCTAAAAGGGCATCTACAGCAGCAGGAGCAGCGCCAGCGTGGTGGGCCGCGGGGCGGTGGAGGCGGCCCGGGCGGCGGTGGGTTTTAGCTCACAGCTTCTTTACGACGTCTCCAACCCGTATCGCGCCTGGGCGAATGACCTTGGCGTTGACGCCGCGCAGTTGAAGCTGTTTGCCCACTGGAGAACTGATAAATTTCAGGGCATCTAACCCAAAGCGTGCGGCATATTTTTTACAGCCAGTGTGGGGCGGTTCGGTGATTTGGATCACGGCCGCTCCCAGAGACAGACGAGTCCCGGGCGGCACGTTATCCGCGCTTAGGTCGAAGTCGATGTATAGCTGATCTCCAGCTAGGGGCCAATGCCGCTTGTCTTGGGCGACTAGGGCCAGCAAGCGGGCATTGGTCACCGTGAGTTGCATGTCTGGGTGCGCCGATCCATCTGCGGTTTGCGAACTGCCGCGCCGTTTCCAATTGTCGCCTACCAGCCCTTCGACTAAATCGAGTTCCCCCGCGTCTAAGACTTCCCGCGCCTCGGTCTGTGGCCGCCGCACGATCAGCTCCAATACGCCGACGGCTTTGGGCGACTGACGGATGTCGTCCAGCCCAGCGGTTAGCGTTTCTAGGGCTAGGTATTTTACCTCGGACAAAATGGACCTCCTTAACGCGTTTTTTATCGCGGCACTTCATAAGACCCTTCAATTCCCCTAGAAGAGAAGAGTACTTGCCAGAGTTGGTTCGCCCGGGCGCGGAAGGAGCCGGCAGAGGACAGCAGGTAGAACTTCCACATCCGGTAGAAGTGCTCGTCGTAGTGGGCTTTGAGTTTGCTCCAAGCCGCGTTGAAATTGGCATACCAAGCCATCAGCGTCCGGTCGTAATGCTGGCCGAAGGCGTGCCAGTCCTCCAAGACAAAGTGCCCCTCAGCGGCCGTGGTTATCTGCTTCGCCGAAGGCAACAGAGAGTTGGGGAAGATATAGCGCTCAATCCACGGATCGTTGTTGGTCGCCGAGGTGCTGCGGCCGATGGTGTGCAATAAAAAGCGCCCATCTGGTGCGAGGCAGCGTTTGACCGTTTGCATAAAGGCCGGGTAGTTCTTGACGCCCACGTGCTCGAACATGCCGATCGACAAGATGCGGTCAAAGCGTTCGTCTAAGGCGCGGTAGTCCTGCAAGCGAATCTCTACCGGCAGCCCGCGGCACGTCTCCTCCGCCAGCTTTGCCTGCTCTTTGGAGACGGTGACGCCCACCCCTTTGACGCCGTAGCGCTGGACTGCAAACCGCAGGGTGCCGCCCCAGCCACAGCCGATGTCGAGCAGGGTCATCCCCGGCTCCAGCCCCAGCTTGCGGCAACACAAATCGAGCTTGGCTTCTTGCGCCTCGTCTAAGTTAGCGGCATTGCGCCAATACCCGCAGCTATAGATCATGCGCTGGTCGAGCATCGCCCGGTACAGGTCGTTGCCGATATCGTAGTGGCTCTGGCCGACTTGGAAGGAACGGGCTGGCGTTTGCAGGTTGAGTAGCCGTGCTTTCAGATAGGGCAAAAGCAGATGCCGACCGCGCAACTTCAGGTACAGTCGGGCGCGCAAGATCCGGGCGCAAAGTTCGTCTAGCTGCGGACAGTCCCACCACCCTTCCATGTACGACTCGCCAGCACCCAGCGACCCGCGACCCAGTACGTGTGCAAAAAAGCGGTCGTCGTGAACTGCTATATCCCAAGGCCGATCTCCGCCGATATGCACGTCGGCCTCTTTGAGCAGTGCTTCTACGCGACGATAGGCATTCATAGTGATTTCTTTTAGCGTCGTCTGTTTTTGAGGATTGGCAGCGCATATTATGCGAAACGAGTAGGCTGAAAACAACCCTGCGCCAGCGAGCGAGCGGGCGAGATGTGGGTGAATCCCGCGCTTGACAGTACGCCGCGTCCCGCTGCAATTTTTGGCGCGACGTGGGAGGTTTGAACCATCACTTTGTTGGCAAAAAGTAAGGCAAGGAATTTATGGCTAGGGATCGCAAACCCAATTTTCTGTGGATTTCATTTGAGGATACTAACCCCCGGTACGGATGCTACGGCGACCCGGTGGCGCGCACACCCACGTTGGATCGGCTCGCCGCTGAGGGCTGCCGCTGGACGCGCTGCTTCTCCACCGCCGGCGTCTGCGCCCCGGCTCGGTCGGCGATCATCACCGGCATGTACGCGATCTCGATCGGCACTCATCACATGCGCACGACGCACGCCAATCGCGCAACACCGGAAATGCCCACGCCGTATTCGGCCGTTGTGCCGCACTACGTAAAGTGCTTCACGGAATACCTGCGGGCGGCTGGGTATTATTGCTCCAACAACGCCAAGACCGACTACCAGTTCACTCCCCCGCTGACGGCTTGGGACGCGCTCGGTCCGCACGCTCACTGGCGCGACCGTCCCGATCCAGCCCAGCCCTTTTTCGCGGTCTTCAACCCCACTCGCACTCACGAAAGCGGCATGTGGCCCGAGAAATGTCCCGACCCGGAATTCGACCCAGATGCCATTCCACTGCCGCCCTATTTCCCCGATACCCCGGTAGTGCGCCAAGCCATGGCGCGGATGTACACGCATATTGCGCACAGCGACCAAGAACTAGCCCAACTTCTACAACAGCTCGAAGAAGACGGCTTGTCCGAAAATACGTACGTCTTTCACTGGAGCGATCACGGCCCGCTGCCGCGCGGCAAGCGCTGGCCGTACGACGCGGGCATTCACGTGCCCCTGATCGTCCGCGGTCCCGGTGTCGAAGCAGGGCAGGTCTGTGAGGACTTGGTAAGCACCGTTGATCTAGGCCCTACGATGCTCTCGCTCGCGGGGCTTGACGTGCCCGCCCACATGCAGGGCTGCGCGTTTTTGGGCCACCAAGCCCAATCGCCGCGAGAGTACATCTACGCGAGCCGCGACCGGCACGACGAGGCGTACGACATGGTGCGGGCCGTGCGCGACCGCCGCTTTAAGTACATCCGCAACTATCGGCCGGATCTCCCCTACTTGGCGTGGATCCCCTATCGCAATCGGCACCCCATTGTGCAGGAAATGTGGCGCTTGCACTTGGCTGACGAGTTGGACGAGACGCAATCGGCCATGTTCCGCTACCCGAGGCCGGTCGAAGAGCTGTACGACACCGAAGCCGATCCGCACGAGATCGACAACTTGGCGGCCAAGCCCGAGTACCGGCCGGAGCGAGATCGCTTGTGCGGAGCCTTGGACGAATGGCTGCGAGAAGTGGGCGACATGGGCCGCATGGCGGAAAGTGAAATGATGCGGCAGTGGTATCCCGATGGCCAACAGCCGCAGACGGCCCCGCCGATGTGCGTACCCATCTGCGCCGACAGCCTTGGGACTGAGCCGGCGCCGGAAGGCGGCACATTCCGCGGACCATTGCTGGTGCAACTCCACTGCGCTACGCAGGGGGCTTCTATGGCGTACGCCGTGGACGACGATCCGCACTGGCACCTCTACACCGAGCCATTGCGCGTGGAAGTTGGGACGACCACCTTGCGGGCCAAGGCGATCCGCATTGGATACGAAGAGAGCCAAGAGACTTGTGTGACCTTCGTCGTAGAGTGAGGACGATTCCAAGCCGACGCGCTGGAGCGTTTCGAGAAAGGACTTCCCCATGAAAACAGTAGTCTTCGGTGCCGCAGGTTGGCTGGGCCGCGCTGTCTTGCAAAATTTGGCTGGCAAATGCGATATCCGCGCCTTTGACTACGGCCCCCAAGCTTGGGAGGCGTATCGCGACCTAGATGGCGATTGGGACAGCGGCGAAGTGGTCCACGGCGATATAGCCGATTACCTCGCGGTGGAACAAGCTATCAGCGGCGTGGATTGCGTCATTCACACCGCGGTTTACTTTGTCGGCGATCCCAACGACGACAAGCCCTTCCTCGTCAACCTCAAGGGCCTGTGGAATGTCCTGCAAGCCGCGCAAGAGCAGGGCGTCCGCAAAGTAGTGCATATCGGCTCGTGCCAGACCGTGCATCCCAAGGGAATTTTCTTCTCCTCGGAAGTGCGGCGGCCCGACGGTAGCTTGTACGCGGTGTGCAAGCGACTGCAGGAGGAAATGTGCCGCCAGTTCCACGAAGCCTTTGGGCTGCCGATCGCAGTCTTGCGGCCCGACTACATCGTGGATTCGCGCTTGGGGATTGGCAAAAACCGGGAGCCCCTGCAGAACATCCGCAACGGCTTGGTCTGCCGCCACGATTTGGCCGAAGCCTGCCGACTGGCTTTAGAAAGAGACGAGGTCGAGTTTGACGTATTGCACGTGGTCGGCATGCCCGAAGCCGACGCTACTTGCAATACGGCGCGGGGCCGAGAAGTGCTGGGTTTGGAGTACAAGGGAAACTTGGATCAGTATCGGTGAAAGGCAACGCGAGGTTACTGTAAGAGACTACGTCTTGAGCACACCATGGACTTTGCGGGTCCTTAGCTGGCAGGTGTAGATGATGCCGAGTGCGCGGAGGGAAGCTCTGGGACAATCTGTGGAGACGGGTAAATGTTCGTCTGCCCACATTCGGCGAGCGGATAGATCGCCTTGTGATGCGTCATCAATTCGGGTAAAATGTCCGGCTGGACAGACCGCAGATAGCGGCGCGGTGAATCTCGATGAGGGGTACGCGATATAGACATATCTACGAATCATCGCTGTGGATTTTATCGATGGCGTCTCGCCGTTTTTTCTCTTGTTTTTCTCGTTGCTTCTTGTTCTTTCCGGGGTCATACCAACCAACTTCATCGTAGCATTCTTCAAGTGCGGTAGCGGCCCTTTCTCTTTCGGCAGCGTCTGTCCAATCAAAATCGTCATTGGTCAGTCTATTGGCCGCTTCAATGACCTGACTGCGGATTCCCTGTCGTTCATGAGGGGCTCCCGCCCTATTAAACCGTTCGAGCGTACGCTGGAGATCCTCGATCCGCCTATGTCCTTCTGATAATTGCTCCCGTCGTCGTGCTTCTTCTTCTTGTCTCTGTAGCTCCTCTCTCTCTCTTTCCAGACGAGCTTCCTCTTCCTGTTGTTGCACGGCTTCCTGCGCGGCTTCCTCTTGTAGCTCGACATCTGTCTCGAACAGACCGTATCCAGCCCGCGTCTTGGCCCCAACTCCATGCGTATTCAACGCATTAACCAGCATTTGCTCTGCTAGGTCTAACCAAGCAAGCGGCCCTTCGAGTACAAACAAAAAGGAACCCTGTACCGCGACTTGGGCGTTTGGGACTGGGCTATCGAAATCAGTGGCCGGCTCTTTGCCCTCATTGCCGTAGTAGTCTAGATGGTGAGAGGTGACAATTTCTTGTACTAACGGAAATCTATCTTTGTCGGGCACCCACCAAGCGTCGTGAAAAGTAATCAGCCCGGACAAGCCGGAGGGGTGCGCTTTGGTGGCTGGTGCGCCGAATAGTTCCTCGCGGATGTCGTCCCCCTGTGTACCGAACTGTTCTCGTACATGTGCATTGACGACGCCTTTGATGCTCGATCCGGGAATGTACGGCATGCCGTGGCTGTGGCTGATGGCACACCCCGTTTCTAGCATGCCATCGCCACTCAGGCCGATGAACAGCCGGGTATTGAGCTTCAGAAATATGTGGCGAAAGCACATCGCATCTGAAGTGGCCTGTTTCCAACGCTGGTATGCGTGTCTGTAGAAATCGCTGGCTGTGATCTGACACACGCGACAAATGTGCTCCGTTTTGGCCTCTTTATTATTTTCGTCATGCTCTGTCATGCCGCGTTGCAGGAGCAAACCCAAATGAGGATCTTGTGCATCTTGTGCATTTTCATATAGAGAGCTTAGGGTGTCGCGCATCAACTTCGTTGCCATTACGCGTCTTCCTCTTGCTGGTCGTTGCCGATTGCGTTCGCGTTTTGGTCCGATGGTTCGCCCGTGGCATTGACCCCCAACACGCCTTGCACGTAGCGTTTCAACCAGCCGCTCGCCTCTAAGGATCGGCGCGTGAGAAGTAGAGCTTGGCGGAGGTCGCTTTCGATGACTTGCTGGTGAAGGCTTTGCCCGTTGTCAGCGTCGCTGGTATTGGCGGCGCGGAGGACGCAATTCAGATCGTCAAGCAGGGCGCAGTGCTCGGATTCGTCTTTGGCAAGCAGAAAGCCCGTGGCTTGGGCAAGGCCGTTGTTAAGGATCATGTTCGGTAGCTTATGTGCCAAAGCACCATACTTCTTCTTATACGAAGCTTCGCTGCGTGCGGCAACGCATTCGTAAGCCGCACGGGCGACCTTATGAGTGCGGATATTCAATTTATACCTCCTTCTTAAGACTTAAGAAATCGGACCAATCCGCTGCCGACACCGGCGTTGCCGCCAAGCTGCAACAGCGTATCGGGATTTGGCAAGGCCGTATTGAATGTGGCGTCCGCCGAACGCGGATCATTCTTTTGATTGTTGGATTCCGCCAGCGCGAAGATTCCCCACAGCACGGCTTCAGCAGGCAGATTTTCCTCATTCCAAAGGGCACCTGTGCGGACGGTGCCAGTTTCGGGATTTATCTCAATGCGGGTGCGAGTTTCAGTGGCGGTTTCGGCGAGAAAGCTCATGACTTCATTGGGCAGTAATGCAAAGCGGCTGATAAAATCTGTTTGGGCATCGGTATTATTAGGATGTATAGCCTGTGCAATGTGTCGTGCCCACGGATCTAGCACCTCATCCTCGCTTGCCTCCAAGTCGAGATCCTCGAGCACGATCTTATCTTCAAGGCAGTTGACGGATGTTGTCGTCACTTTTGCCGTATCATTAGTGGGATTATCTAGAAACTGGGGAACGGGAACGCCTGCTCGCTTTAGATCGCTTTCATAACGGCGCAGGATGAATGGCGAGGTGACATAACTGACGATCCCAGCTAAGCAGCGCACCGGCAACATCAGCAGATGTGCGTCTCCTATCGCCAAGGCACCGGCAAAGGCGTCCTTGTCGCTCGTAACCTTTTTTGGACCAAACAAGGTGTCTGTGGCATTCTGGTCGATGTTGGTAGTGTGCTCGCGCAATACGCCGCGTAGCGACGAGCCGGGTACAATTGGGAGTTGGGTTGCCCGTGCGCGGGCGATGGGCAGGTCCACCACGCCCATAGACTGACCGGTTCCGCAGTGCAATGCGGAGAGGGCATGGAGATAAAAGAGTCTTGCTTGCATAAATGTCGTCCTTTCAAAAATGGGCTAGGCGACGCGACTATATTGGTTCCCACGGGCCGGGCAAGGCGAGTCCGAAACCGTCGAGTCGGTCTTGGGGGTGATCGCTGACGCTGGCCAGCCACAGTGCTTCGAGATCGCCATCGCCACCGGCAATGCGGAACCAGTAAGTCGCGCCGGCACCGGCCAGCTTGCGAGTGGGGCGGGGTCGTTGATTGGCGAGATCCCAGCCAGAATATGGCTGCCAGCGATCTATGGCTGCTGCGCGTAGTTCTAGTTGCAGGTTTGGTGCAGTCGGTGGCGAACCTCTCAGATTTGGGTTGAGCCAGCCCGGGCGGTACCCGGCTGAGAAAACCCCCGGCGTCAGCAATGTCAGACAGAGGCCCCCGGCGTTGCGGATATCATCCAGCCAACCCTGCGGTGGCTCGGGCCACGTTGCCTCTTCCTCTAGGCGCAAGGCCGCTAAACGACGCTCGCCACCGAGGTGAACCAGCGTTGCGCCCAATTCCTTTTCAAAGCGTACGAGGAGCCGCAAGCTCATAGCTGAGGTGTCGTGAGGTTTCACAGCGAAATCCGTGCCCTCGGTCTGGAAAAGTTTTCCTGCATCTGCGGTCCCAGTGCATGGGTTGATCGCTACATGGGTACGGCGGTCTACCGTTGGCGTCCAGCCGTTTTGACATAAATCGGCATGGTCAACTGATTCGCCTTTGCGAAATGCTATTAGATCGTCCCAAGACCACCAGGCCGGGCCATCGCCGGGCTTGCCGATGATCTGCTCGGTCAACTGCACGGGCAGCAGATCATCAGGCAGATCCGCATCGCCAACGTCGAATTGACGCGGCTCGGTACGCACACAAACTGCGGTATTGTCACGCCTAAAATACAAGGCGTCGGCCGGCTTTGGCACCAAAACCCCATTGTCGCAATTGAGCAACAGGGGACCAGCGACCGATATTTTTGCAAGAGTCGGCTCGAAAGGCGTACCCGTCTCCCTCGCCCAAGCCGTGCGCAGACATCCGGCCACGGTCGAGGGAGGAGGAAATTGTGCCGAGTTGGCAACAAAGGGACGACCAGTGCCGACAATGATGGGCGCGAGCGGCTCCAAACTCACTACGGTGGGTGTGCTAGCTGCTGGGTTCTGCTGGGTGTTTTGGGCGTTCGCCTGTTTGCGGATTGTGGCGACAGATTCTTTGGCTTCTTCAGGTTGTGAGGGAGGGTTCTGCCGTTCGACCTGTATGCTTTTCTTACGCTCGCCGGGTTTGTGTGGACTCATGTTTGTTCTCTCAAGTCGCCTGCTGTGCGGGCCGAGAGCCAGCGTGCGATAATCAAGGTATCCGCCAGTTCTTTTAGAGGTTGTTTTTTTGCCCGCTTTTGGATTAAGTCTTGCAGCCAGTTCGGAATTCTCTTGTCCCCGCCTTCGATACGAGCCCGCTCGAGCATACGGTCTATCTCAGCAGACCGCATGCCACGTGCGGTTTTGCTCTTGTCGTCGCACAGCCAAGCGAAGCGTTGGTCAATACTGCGCAAATCATAAGCGACGCGGGTCGATAGCTTGCCACTTTTATATGCTTCGGTAAACTTCTTCAGCGCGTCGTGCGCACATTCGTTACTCCACTGGGCGCGCCAAGAAAGTTCTGCGCCAGAGCGAATGCCGAGCTCAATAGCGAGTGCGTCACGCGGTGTTTTAATGCCATCTCCCTTTGCGTGGTGTTCGGCGCGGTCAGCGCGAGCGCGTAGCGATCCCAGTGGCTCCATCAGGTGGCCGATACCGATGCCCACGGATAGGGTTGGACGCTCATTTTCCGCAAGACCCATCTTCTCTGCGATCGTATTGAGCTTGTCCTTGAAGGATTCGGCCAACGCACGTGAGCAGTCCAACGCCTGCTCCAGTGGCACCAGCGCGAGGACATCGTCGCCGCCAGCATAGATGGCATGGCCGCGGTGGCAGCGAACGATTCCGCGCACTTCCGATGCAAACTCGTGCAGCCTAAGAGAGATTTCTCGCGAGTTTTCTGCTTTATCAGCCCTTGAAAACAGAACGCCCATGCGGTCGCCATCGGCCTTCAAGATGGCGGCATATGGTACGGGGAGGCTTGCCTTATTTTCTTGGGAAATCTGCTTGATACAGCTCTTGAGTTCTTTAAGTGCCTTTACGTCATCTGCGACTTGGGCTTGGGCTAATTCGTTCTCCAGCCGGAATTCGTATAGCATCTGTGCGTCGTACGGTAGCGCGTTGTAAATCCCCTCGTTGCCTCTGACCCGCGTGGCGAGGTCTAATTTGACTAGTGGCTCGTATTTTTCGCGCAGATACTCCTGTTGACTGCACGTGAGTTGCTCAATCCAAGAGTCGGCAGCAATGCGAGAATAGGCAGTGAACTGCTCTGAGCGACCGGCCAAGCGTTTGATCACGCCGAGCGCGTCGAGTTGCTCGCCAGAGCTCAAGCGGAGCTTGCGCCGCGCTCGATCTTCCTTTTTCCATTCCGGCAATACGGTCTCAAGCGCACCATCGAGGGATGACTTTGGTAGCCCGGGGGTGTTTAGCTGCTTGCAGGCGCGAAAATCTCGCGTCGCCTTGCGAGCGGCCAGCACACCGCCGAGCTGCTTGCTCGCTTCCTTGTAGTCGTTACTAGGCACCCAAGCTGTGAATACTTCGAGGATGTCGTTGATCTGAGCATCCCAGACCTCTTCCCGAATCGGTTTTCCCATTCGCTTCATTTCGTTCCGTACACCTTTGCCGAGTTCAGTCAAACGCGAAATCGCGGCTTTCTTGGCTATATCGCAAAGCTCGCGGGCGGCCTTAGCGTCGTTCACCTCGACCTCGGCCCGCAGAATATTCACAATATTTGCAGCATCCCCGGGGTCTTCCTGTAGCATTAGGTCTTTTTCGGGATCATCTAGGCACGGAAAGATTAGACAGTCGGTGTGCTTTTTGTGCAAAGCGAGAGCGGCAGCCCGTGCGGCCTCAGACAGCAGCCAAGATCCACACCATAAGTCGCGGGTGCGTCGCGCTGCACCAATTAAACTTTGTACCGGCCCCAACGATAGGGTGATGAGAAAGCGTTGCATCAAGAATCTCTAGGGAAGAGGGAAGTAAACTATAAACGCCGACAGGGCGTCATCGGCGCATCCGTTCATCGGCGGAACCTGCGCTGCGTCTGCCGAGCGTGTAGCAGGATTTATCGGCCATGCCTTCCCCTTTGGTTGGTTGTTTAAACAAATACGTACACTCACGCTTCCTTCCCAGCCGGGCAGCAACAGCGCGAGGGGACAATATTGCTGGCCGTCAAAATAGGGACGCAGAATCAGCGGGCTGGCCATGCGGTCGCTGTCAGGTCTGTCGGGTCTGTCGGGTTTGAGTGTGTGGTCTGGGGGATCACCTCTGTCTTTGAAATGGAAGACGATGGGCAATCCGAATGCAGCCCGCGGGTAAGCATCCACGAGATGCTGTGGGGGATGCTGAGGTGCCCAAGTTTGGCTGGAGCGTCGGATCGCGTCCGGCTCCGGCCAGTAGCTGCGTCCCGGACCAGGGTTGCGCCCGACCCGCGGCCCCTGACGGAATTCTTTCAGCTTCTTGACAGCGTCCCTCCACGCCCCAACCGCGTTATTTACGGCCGGCCGGAGAACCATCCTGCCGCCCTTGGCTTTGACCTCTTTGCCGGATACAGGTTTCAGTACGGGATTGCAGCTAGTCGCCTCGACAGCCCCCAGACCGCGCCGTGTCCGCGCACCCACACCACCAAAACTCAGCCACCAACGCAACGCCTCTTTGACCTCCGCTTTCTGCGCCGCCGGCGTCGCCGAATTGAAGCTCAGGATCAGTTTGAACTCGTATCCTTCTTCTAGAAGCATAGGATTCTCTCTCCTGCTCCTGTCCAATATCAGCACATAGTCGAACTCGTTTCTCAACCTTTCTCCCAATTTGCTCTCTATCAGATCTCGGGAGCGGACAGGAGAACCCTTAATCTGCAACGTCACTTGGCTGGCTTTAGGTCCGGTGCTAGAAATACCTCCCCACAGATCACACTCGGCTTTGAACAGAGCCTTCGAGTTTGGGTAGGAGGTAGCCTTGAGCAAACGCCACCAGAAACGCAGTTGGCCGCGCAGGGCACTAGCGCGTATGGGCATTTTGCAATCAACTTCGCCGGCCGTCACGCCGCCACCGTACATCGGCGTAATTAGCTTACAGCATATGGTTATCTGTGTGGGCGCAGACTGTGGCGTATTGTTCCACGCTGCTTGGGCTGCCTTCGGGCAAAGTGTTGCGTTCGGTTTCCTCATGTGGGGACTCCTTGTTGGCTTTGACAAAGGCATAGTGCTGGAACTCCTAATGCAGGATCAAGTCAATATAGCCTCCGCTAGGATGGCTAGCAATAAAGTCTATCGCGCGCTCGTTGACACTGTTCTGTTTAACGCCAACTTTTCCTTCGCTTGAGACCTTACCGAAAAGAGGAGGAAACATG
This sequence comes from Candidatus Latescibacterota bacterium, assembly GCA_965116045.1. Taxonomy (GTDB): domain Bacteria; phylum Latescibacterota; class UBA2968; order UBA8231; family UBA8231. Next base: position 3,032,481 of record OZ220478.1, read on the forward strand.
AACAGACGAGCCTGTGGGGCCTTGCTGGTGCTGTTGTCGCTCTCGCTCTCGGCGTTTGCCAACGAAGTCGATTGGCCGTATTACGCCGCCGACCAAGGCGGCACCCGCTACACCCCCGCCGATCAGATCAATCGCGACAATTTCGATCAGTTGCGCGTGGTCTGGCGCTATCGCCCCCCCGATCAGCAGATCTACGAGACGGCTGAACCGAATCCGACGGGACGCAATCTCTACTTCGACAACAACCGCGGTACGCCACTCGCCGTCAACGGCGTGATCTACTACGGCTCGCCCTTCAACGTTCTCGTGGCTCTCGATGGCCAAAGCGGCGAGGAACTGTGGACTTTCGATCCAGAGGCTTGGCGGCTGAATTACCGCTTCTTAGGCAACTTGCGCGGAGTCAGCTACTGGACCGATGGCGAGGTCGAGCGGGTGTTTATGGCGACTTCGACTTCCCATTTGTATTCCATCGACGCCAAGACCGGCCGGCCCGACCCGGACTTTGGCGAGGGCGGGCGCGTCGATTTGGGGGCCTCGCTACGTCGCCCGCTGAACGAGATCGATCGCCGGAACTACGGAATTACGTCCCAGCCCGTGGTCTGTCGCAACGTGGTCGCCGTTGGCTCAGCTATGGGCGACTGGCGCTTCAGGCCGCCGCCTGAGTACACCCCTCCTGGCGATGTGCAGGCTTTCGACGTGCGCACCGGCGCAAAGGTGTGGGAGTTCCACACGATCCCGTTAGAGGGCGAATACGGCAACGAGACGTGGGAAAACGAGGCGTGGAAAACCTACGGCGCGGCCAATGTCTGGGCGACGATGACGGCCGATGAGGAGTTGGGCTATCTCTACCTGCCGGTGAGTACGGCCAGCCACGACTACTACGGTGGTGAGCGTCCGGGCGACAACCTGTTCAGCGAGTCGGTCGTCTGCTTGCAAGCCGAGACCGGCGAGCGGGTGTGGCACTATCAACTCGTCCATCACGGTCTGTGGGACTACGATCCGCCGGTTGCTCCCCTGCTGTTGGATGTGGTCGTTGATGGCCAGCCGCGCAAGATTGTCGCTCAGCTTACCAAACAGGCCTTTTGCTTTGTCTTTGACCGCGCCACCGGCACTCCGATCTGGCCGATTGAGGAAAGGCCGGTGCCGCAGTCGCAAGTGCCGGGCGAAAAGACCTCGCCGACGCAGCCTTTTCCGACCAAGCCGGCGGCCTTTGAGCGTCAAGGGCTGAGCGAGGACGACCTGATTGACTTCACGCCTGAGTTGCGCGCGGAAGCCCAGGCTCTTCTCGCGGGGTACGACTACGGTCCGCTGTACACGCCGCCGACGGAGAAAGGCGTTTTGTCGGTTCCCGGCCAATGGGGCGGAGCCGACTGGGCTGGGGGTGCGGCTGATCCGCGCACGGGCGTACTCTACGTGCCGTCGCACATGGCTATCACCACCGTGCAGTTGCATCGGGTAGATGACCCGGAGGCGCACTCGGCGTTTTCTGCTAGCAACAATGTGCATGTCGTCGGCCCGCGTGGTCTGCCGCTGGTCAAGCCGCCGTACGGGAGTATCACCGCCATTGACCTCAACAGCGGCGAGCATCTGTGGCGAACTACGGTGGGCAAGGGGCCGGTTGATCACCCGGCACTCAAGGGCCTCGACCTGCCGGATATGGGCTGGGACAACCGCACCTTCGTCTTGGCTACGCCCAATCTGCTGTTGGCTACTTCTGAGGACCCGCACGGCTTGGCTGACGCCGGCGAGGATTACTTCGTCGATCGCGATGCGTACCTGCGGGCGTATGATTTGGCGACGGGCGATGAGATCGGTCGCGTCGAATTGCCCAGCAATGCCTATGGCGCACCGATGAGCTATACGGCTGGTGGCCGCCAATACGTGGTCGTGCCGTTGGGCAACTATCTAGGTGAGTCAGGTCGCCCGCCCGAATTAATCGCCCTAGCCATTCCACGCGAAGGCGAGCAATTGCCACCCCAAGGACGCGACCGCGGCGACGCCGATCACAAAGCCTTTTACGAGGCGGTAAAAGCTATCGACGCCGGAGACGCTGAGGCCCTGCAGAAGCTACTCGCCGATCACCCCGAGCTAGCGACGGCGCGCGGTTATTTCGACGAGTATTACGAATATCCTTACTTCCGTGGAGCCACGCTCTTGCACCACCTCGCTGGCGAGCCGCAACGAGCGCCGCTACCCGAAAACGCGGTTGAATTAGCCGCGGCTCTACTCTCAGCCGGTGCCGATCCCAACGCCGCCACATACGACTCGGTCGCTGTGCTGGACTTGGTGATAAGGAGTGTCCAGCTTGGTTGGGCTGAGAGTAAGAACGAGATGGTACAGCTCTTGGCTGCCGAGGGCGTGGACTTAGAGCGTAATCGAGGTCGGGTGCTGTGGGACGTGGTTATCGAGCGAGACTTGGAGCTAGCTCGCATGTTGATTGCGGCGGGTGCGCCCGTGGATTTGCGCTTTGCCGCTGGGGTCAACCGCGTCGATTTGATGGCGGAATTTTTCGACGCGGAGGGCAAGTTGGGAGAGGGAACCGGCCACCTTTACCACCCGAATCCAGACACCGTGCTCACCGCCGAGCAGATTATGGTGGAAGCGCTCAATTTCGCGGCTTATAGCGGCGCATTGGAAGCGGCGGAGTTTTTGCTGGATCGCGGTGCGGACATCGACGGCTTTGCCGGTGAGTTTCACCGTTACGACCACGGCAGTACGCCCCTGCACAAAACCGTCATGACCAACCAGCTAGAGATGGCCCAGTTGCTTTTGGCGCGGGGCGCGAACTCGCTCGTGGGGGACCGGGCCTATGACACCACGCCTTATGGATGGACTAACTACTTAGATACCTCTAAAGCCTTAGACGAGCTGCTCAAAGAGCATTATGAGGTCGCCGTAGAGAAGGCAGGGACCCAAAAGGAAGCGGTGGAGTCCAGCGAATAAACGCGCTGGCCGGGCCTTGTCGATCCGCGAACAGGCTACTAGGGAAAGGCCATGCGCGGGAATGAATCGTGGCGATAGGTGTCTAATCAGCTATAATGCCCCACAAATTTTGGGGCGGATTGCTACGACGATAACGACGCCGTGCGCGAAGTCCTTGAAGCGGCATCAACCACGAAAGAGGAAAGTTCCAATGAACAAACGAGCCTGTCGCGCCTTGTCGATCTCATTGTCGCTGTTGTTCGCGCCCTCGGCGTTTGCCGACGATGTTGATTGGCCGTACTACGGCTCCGATCAGGGCGGCACTCGCTACACTGCGGCGGGCCAGATCAACCGCGACAACTTCGATCAATTGCGCGTGGTTTGGCGCTACCGGCCCCGCGACGTGCAGATCTACGAGACAGCGAGAGCTAACCGAAGCCGGGAACGGGATCGCGGTCGGGGCGGCAGGCGGCGCGGAGGTCTCCGCTTTGACAACAATCGCGGCACACCGCTGGCCGTCAATGGTGTGCTCTACTACGGCTCGCCATACAACGTCCTCTCGGCTGTTGACGGCCAAAGCGGCGAGGAATTGTGGGCGTTCGACCCGGAGTCTTGGCGGACCGGTTCTACCTTCTTGGGCAATTCGCGGGGGGTGAGCTATTGGACCGATGGCGAAGTTGAGCGGGTGTTTTTGGCGACATCAGCCGCCTACCTGTATTCCATCGATGTGAAGACCGGCCGGCCCGATCCCAACTTTGGCGAGGATGGCCGCGTCGATTTGGGAGGCTTGCTACGTCGCCCGCTGAGCGAAGAGGAGCGCAGGGGCTACGGCGTTACGGCTCCGCCCGTGGTCTGCCGCAACGTGGTCGCCGTTGGCTCGGCGATCATGGATGTGCGCTTCAGGCCGCCGCCCGAGTACGTCCCCCCTGGCGATGTGCAGGCTTTCGACGTGCGCACCGGCGCAAAGGTGTGGGAGTTCCACACGATCCCGTTAGAAGGCGAATACGGCAACGAGACGTGGGAAAACGAGGCGTGGAAAACCTATGGCGCGGCCAATGTCTGGGCGACGATGACGGCCGACGAGGAGTTAGGCTATCTCTACCTGCCGGTAAGTACGGCCAGCCACGACTACTACGGCGGCGAGCGTCCGGGCGACAACCTGTTCAGCGAGTCGGTCGTCTGCTTGCAAGCCGAGACCGGCGAGCGGGTGTGGCACTATCAACTCGTCCACCACGGCCTGTGGGACTACGATCCGCCGGCTGCCCCCCTGCTGTTGGATGTGGTCGTTGATGGCCAGCCGCGCAAGATTGTCGCCCAGCTTACCAAACAGGCCTTTTGCTTTGTCTTTGACCGCGCCACCGGTGCTCCGATCTGGCCGATTGAGGAAAGGCCGGTGCCGCAGTCGCAAGTGCCGGGCGAAAAGACCTCGCCGACGCAGCCTTTTCCGACCAAGCCGGTCGCCTTTGAGCGTCAAGGGCTGAGCGAGGACGACCTGATTGACTTCACGCCTGCGTTGCGTGCGGAAGCCCAGGCTCTTCTCGCGGGGTACGACTACGGCCCGCTGTACACGCCGCCGACGGAGAAAGGCGTTTTGTCGGTTCCCGGCCAAGTTGGCGGTGCCGACTGGGCGGGAGGTGCGGCTGATCCGCGCACGGGCGTACTCTACGTGCCGTCGCACATGATCATCACCAACGTGGAGCTACGGCCGGTGCGCGACCTAGAGGCTTATTCTGCGTTTTCTGCCCGCGCCGGTCGGCAGATCCTCGGCCCGCGTGGTCTGCCGCTGGTCAAGCCGCCGTACGGCAGTATCACCGCGATTGACCTCAACAGCGGCGAGCATCGGTGGCGGACTACGGTGGGCAAGGGGCCGGTTGATCACCCGGCACTCAAGGGCCTCGACCTGCCGGATATGGGCTGGAGCAACCGCACCTTCGTCTTGGCTACACCTAATCTGCTGTTGGCTACTTCTGAGGACCCGCACGGCTTGGCCGACGCCGGCGAGGATTACTTCGTCGATCGCGATGCGTACCTACGGGCGTACGATTTGGCGACGGGCGACGAGATCGGTCGCGTCGAATTGCCCAGCAATGCCTACGGCGCCCCGATGAGTTATACGGCTGGTGGTCGCCAATACGTGGTCGTCCCGGTGGGCAGTCATAGGCGTCCGCCCGAGTTGGTGGCGTTGGCCATTCCGCACGAGGGCGAAGAACTGCCGCCCCAAGGCCGCGACCGCGGCGACGCCGATCACAAAGCCTTTTACGAGGCGGTAGAGGCCATTGATGCCGGAGACAGCGAGACACTCCAGCAACTGCTCGCCGAGCACCCGGAGCTAGCGATGGCGCGTGGCTATTTCGACGAATACTACGAATACCCGGACTTTCGCGGGGCCACGCTCTTGCACCACCTCGCTGGCGAGCCGCAACGAGTGCCGTTGCCCGAAAACGCGGTTGAACTAGCCGCGGCCCTGATCTCAGCCGGTGCTGACCCCAACGCCGCCACGTACGACTCGATCAGCGTGCTGGATATGTTTATAGAAAGCGATCAGCTCGAATGGACCGAGAGCAAGCCCGAAATGATCCGGCTCCTAGTGACCAACGGCGTGGATGTGAACCGCAATCGAGGCCAAATTTTATGGGACGCACTTAGGGAGCGAAATCTAGCACTGGCGAGCATGTTGGTCGCCGAAGGGGCGACCGTAGATTTGCGCTTTGCCGCTGCGGTCAACCGCGTCGATCTAATGGCCGAGTTCTTCGACTCTGATGGCCAGCTAAAAGAGGGAATCAGCCATCTGTACCATCCCGACCCGGATACCGTGCTCACCGCCGAGCAGATTGTGGTGGAAGCGCTCAATTATGCGGCCTATTGCGGTGCGCTGGAGGCGGCAGAATTCTTGCTGGATCGCGGCGCGGACGCCAACGGGTATGCCAGTGGGTTTAGCCGATTCGACCGCGGTAGTACGCCCCTGCACAAAACTGTCATGGCCGGCCAGCTAGAGATCGCCCAGTTGCTCTTGGCGCGGGGTGCTGATCCCCTGTTGGGGGATCGGCGTTTTGACGTCCCGCCTCATGGGTGGGCCAATTTTATGAATACCTCTGAGGCCCTTGAAGAGCTGCTCAGAGAACACTATGAGGCTGCCTCTGGGGAGACGGACGCAGACTCCAGCGCCGCTCCTCCGTGGATGCGCCGGAGGAACCGCGCGGGGTCTCGATAAAAATGCACTGACTTTTTGTCGAAGTGTCCCCATCCTCGGCGGCTACACCACGCCCGCGGAAATCATCGACGTCGCGTAAAAGGTTTGCTGCGACGTTCCAAAGATCGCCGAGAAGGACCTTGCTGCCTTTCCTTAGCCTAGGGATGACAGAGCACGGGCCCCACCTGGATGCTAATGTGCGTCCCTCTGGCGTCCGTCTCGACTTCCTTTATGTCATCGGGCGTGATCGTAGCTTCGCCGTGAATAGTGTACAACTTGATCGTTTCTTCAGACATAATGGTTCTCCTTCCGTTAGGGGTTGTGCCTTCACTTAACAACACGCTGGTAAAAGTAGAATGTATAGCGTTCTGCACTGGGAAGCGGGCCACTAACACCAGGGACGTTTAGTACGTCGATCTTGAGCCCATCATCCACAGAAAAAGACTGGCCAACGGATGAAAGCATCCTAGCAGGGGCCCACCGTAACCACAGATAGGATTCAATGAGGTAGAGGCGTATCCCCTTCTGTATGGCATGAGGAGTAAGGTGGTAAGGAGCATCTAATGCGTAATTATCAATCGACTGTCTTACATGATCAAACAGCCAGCCATCGTAGCCATCAGAATAGACGCCGATACGCCCTTCTATTTTCGCAGGCATGCTCATGTCTGTTAGTTCCTTAAAATTAAAGGCTCTATCAGGCCCAACAGCATGGATGGTCAAGGTGTATTGGTAGTACGTGGTTCTTGGCCTGGGGTATTGGCTGGGCGACCGCTCTATGCGAAGCGTATCTAGGTAGAAGCTATTGTCATCGCAATCCTCAAGACTGTTACATACACCAAGACCACCATAGCGCACGTTGACCCACATGCCAGCCAGAGGCAAAGAGGGCTTTACTGGATGTTCAATGGCAACATCAACTTGTCCATCGTAGAGACCGAAAACACGGTGGTTGATTCGTCCCTTTTAATCGTCATTTCTTCTATCCCAATGTCAACAGAATAGGGTTCCTGCTCCTGCCTCCACAGACGACCTTCAAGCGAAAGAAGGTCGCCATCCCTAATTTTGCTATAATCCGGCAATAGGTCAGAGTACGTAAAGTAAGGCAAAATGAGCTGCATGTGAGACATTGTGTATGGACCATTGCAGGCTTCAAGGCGGATTACGAGTTTAACAGAAAGGCCACACACCTCCTGCATCTCAGGCTTTTCTGTAACACGAGCGTTGATATTTATGAGCTGGCCTATCATGGCAGGACCTCCTTCTTTTTAGATATGCCCATCAAGATCGGAAAGTTCAGTGCGAAGGGAATCAATTTCATCTTGAAGTTTGCAAATCTTTTTCCTGTAAGTCTCTTTGTCCGTTTTATCATATTTATCCATTAGCTTCCGCCTCTTTCTCTCTTTCTCAATGATCTTGGGGACAATCTCTTTTTTTCTTTCTTTCGCCTCTATACTCTCCCAAGGGCGATAAACTGTTTGCCAATTATCTGGTAAGCTGTATCCTAATAGGTCTTTTTCCTCTTCCTGTTTCCTCTTTTTTCTCTCTTCCCATTCTCGTTTTACTATTGGTCTAGCAGCTATAACAGATGCAATAGCTGCTATGAATGAGAGGAAAGTCTGAATTGGGTCTAACATGCGGTTTCTCCTTCGGTTAGGGACTCATGTCCCATTGGTTGCACCATAATTATCTGTGGTGGCCTCTTCTGGAAATAGGTCTAGGCTCAGTCGATATTGTCCTCGACGATTTCGGCGAGAACCTGAAAAACATGGCTGTCGGTTGGATCGACGATTACCCGTAGCCAATGGATATCGGGCGTACCGAAAGGTTCGATGCGCGTGAAGCGCACCAAGCGTCGCCCTGTGGACGCTTGGCGCAGCGGCTTGTCCACGCGGAAATAGTGGGAGTCGCCGTGGGCTAGGGCTACTGGCCGGCCAAAGCGGACGACTTCTCGCTCTAGGGCCTGCAAAAAAGCCGCGTATGGCCCGTCCGGCTCGTTTTCTCGCTCCTCAAAGCGCAGATTGGCGTGGAGGATGAGGAAAACGGCGCGATGGTCTTGTTCTACGGCTTGGGCGAATGTTTCGCTCATCCAAGCAATGGCGGCATCGGTGCGGCGTTTGACCTCCTCGTCATTGGCTTGGGTGCGACCATCAAACGCGGCGGTGGCGTTGCGACTGCCGACGATGTGCAGTGCTGCAAAACTCGTCCGCCCGTGGGCCCAGCGCACGTGCTCGGGGAAGGTGCCCCCTTGGGTGCCGACGCGCATGGGTTGCTGGCCCAGAGTCCAACCCGGACGCGGAAAAAAGAGTGCCCGCACGTGCGCTAGCCGGCCCAGCGGCTGGTATCCACTCCGGTGACAGTCGGTCCAATCGTTGTCGCCCGGAGCCAGAATGAAAGGGCGTGCAAACTGCTGGAACCACTCAAAGCGACTCTGTAGCAAGCCATCGCTACAGGGGCTGCGGCCGCCCTTAATGTCGCCCACGTGGACGACCCATTCCAAGCCCTCAGCCCGGTTAATGTCCTCGACGAGCCGACCAAAGCGGACGCTGTCGGTTGGAGAGTATGGCATATCCCCAATCAGGGCGAAGGCGAAGGGATCATCGGCGGATGGGTTTTGGGCGCTGCTAGCGACGCATAGCAACGCGACGATTAGCGACAGACTCACAAGATAGCGGGCCATACATTCCTCCAGTTGGCAATGCGCCGGATGGTGTGGGTTTTCTTAGGCGTAAGCGAATTAAAAAATAAAGGTAGTTGCCGTAGATTCGTTGTGGATCAATTTGCAACGGTTTTGCCGCGATGACTACCTAATTCTGCTAATGTTCAGCAAACCGACTGTAGCTTCTAGATCCGGCTACCCGGCGTAGTCATAGCATCAGCGTGCGTCGGGGTAGTGGTCGGGGGGGTGCTTCGCAAGTTCGGATTCGATCAAGTCCGACCCTAGACCGGGGCGTTCCGGTAGAATCAGGTGTCCGTTCTGCACTTCAAAGGGATGACTCATCAGATCGTCTCGCCACGGTGCGTCGTCCACATCGAACTCAAGGATGTAGAAATTGGGCACAGTGGCGCAGACGTTGGCCGACACCAGCGTCGTCAGCGGGCTGTGGCAGTTGTGGGGGGCAAATAGCACGTCATAAGCGTGGGCTAAGTCGGCGAGCCGTCGTCCCATCGCGATCCCGTTCCAAGCTAGGTCGGGCATGACGATGTCTTGAGCGTGGAGTTCGAGAAAAGGTCGGAAGCCAGTGGTGCCAAAGAGGCTCTCGCCAGTGCAGATCGTCGTGGTCGTGGACTCGCGAATGGTCCGCAGTGCCGAAGCGTCGAGGGTCTCCGTCTCAAGCCACATCAGGTCGTACGGCTCCAAGGCCCTAGCAAGGCGGGCTGCGCCGCCCAACTTGAAGTGGAATCCCACATCTAGTGCGATGCCCACATCCGGTCCGAGGGTCTCCCGGAAGGTGCCAACTATTCGCTCCGCGCGACGCAGGACCGCCGGGGACGCATCACCGACACCACTCCCGGTGCCTTCGGGATCGTCCGCCAAGGGCATCAGGTTTGTCTTGATCGCCGTGAAGCCGCGCTCCTGTACCTCCCTAGCCAATTCCTCCAAGTCGGCAATCGTCCGCACTGGCCGCAACCCCAACTTCTGCGTCCACGGTCCAGCCCGGGTCGAGCCGCAGTGAGACCAGTAAAGCCGGAGCCGGTCTCTCATGCGGCCGCCGAGCAGTTGCCACACGGGCGCGTTTAGAACCTTGCCGCGGATGTCCCACAGGGCCGAGTCAATGCCAGACATCGCCTTGTAGGCAATACCGCCCGTGTGGCGAACCGAGAAAGCGGATAGTTCCCACCAGATCGCCTCGCTCGCCATGGGGTCCTTGCCGATAATCCGCTCAGCGTACCGTTCTACGGTCGCCGCCACGGGTCCGGGAGAGCCCCAGTCGGTGCAGTCTCCCCACCCCACAAGGCCCGGGTCGCTGGTTTCGATCTTCACGAAGGTCCAGGGACGAAAACCGCCATCTACGATGTACGTCTTGACTCTGGTGATCCGCATCACGACTCCTATTGCTTGCACTGCAAAAAACAAAGGGTGCCGACCAACTGAGCGTGCAGCCCAATGCGCTTTTCAACTCGCTCCCTCGTCGTGCCACGAGATAGCTTCCCCGCGGACGATGCGCGAGCGGACCTCATGGCGTCCGGGCTACTCGACTGGTAGGTCGCCGTTTTTTCGACCATATAGTTCAAGGGGTTCACTCGCTGGGTCGGCTGTCCGGCCGCGAGTATGCACTCGGGCGATCATGCCGCAGGCGATGATGGCCGCCCGGTATTGGGCCATGGAAAACTCCTGTTGGTTTAGGCGAATATTCGCACCAAGGTAAAAATATCCAAACAGTGCCTAGTCCATTTTTGCATAGCTCACGGACTACTCCGTTGCTCAGTTCCAATCGAATGCTAAACCCGTTGTTAGGCTAAAATCGCTTCCAGCCACTCCTTTGAGCGGATCGCTATCGCGCTGGAATGCCACGGATGTAGTTGAGGACAGTGCTTTGGTGATCGACACTTTCAAGACCACGTCCCACAAAACGCGATAGTCGTCGAATTGCCGCATCGCGGGCTGCACGTAAGCCGTCCCCGCCAGCTGGGCTGCTTCACCGAGCCTTATATCCGCCGACAAGTAGTTGCTCCAGCGGACGAGAGAGGTTTGAGCCGCATGGCTGTCTGTCGCGGTGAGTTCATTTTGTTCGTGCTCAAACATCAACGATGAGCCTAGCCAAAAAGACGACTCACCCGGAGAGATGAGAGCCCAGCGGATGCCGCCGCCGACCAGACTGCGAAAATCCAAGCGCCGGGATCGGTCGTAATTGACTTGTCCGAAGGCTTCTCCATGCAGCCGCGAACTCAAGGCTCGGACGTAGCGCAGGTGCGCCAGCGCTTGATTGGAAAAGCGCTCCTTACTCTCCCAGCCGAGGTCGCCTGAACTAATAAAAATGAACGTGTCCTCGTCGCGGCCGTAACCGAGGGAGAACTCGGGACCGCATTCGAATAACTCGACATTGCCGGCCCGCAACGTCAGGTCAATCGCCACGGAACCAAAAAAATTCGCTTGATGGTCCCGGCGTAGGCTTTCGATATCGACTTGCGCCCACAAGGGATTCGCCAGCCAAACTAGGGCCGCTAGCAAGAGGCAATAAGGTGGGGTATTAAAGTGCATGCTAAAGGTGCCAGTTCGAGAAGACGCGCATTTCGTACTGCTTCTCATGGCAACGCCCGCTCAGGAGCGACATCGACCGCGTAGTCAACGCCCGCAAAGCCAAAGCCGAAAAGCCCGAGAAATTCCGCGCGATAGCTCTCGATGTCAGACAGCGACTCGAGGTTGTCAGTGTTGACTTGCTCCCACAGCGCAGCGACCTCCCACTGTACATCCTCGCGCATTTCGCGGTCGTCGATGCGGATGTACCCCTCGTCGGTGGAGTCGCCTGTATAGAGGCAACTGGCGAAGAGGCGGTGCATCTGCTCAATGCAGCTTTCGTGGCAACCCTTTTCCTTCATCACCTTGTACAGCAGTGAGATATAGAGCGGCACGACGGGGATAGCGGCACTCGATTGGGTCACCATGGCCTTGTTGACGGAGATGTGGGCACTGCCGCTTCTCGCTTGCAGAAATTCGTTGAGCGTCTTGGCCGTCTTCGTTAGGTGGGCCTTGGCTTGGCCTATGGTCCCATTGCGATAGACCTGATGGGTGACTTCAGGGCCGATGTAAGTATAAGCGACCGTGCGTACGCCGTCGGCGAGCACACCTGCTTCGTCGAGTGCTTCGATCCACATCTGCCAGTCCTCGCCGCCCATAACCGCGATGGTGTGAGCGATCTCTTCTTCGCTCGCCGGGTCAATGGCAACGTCGGAAACCTCGCCGGACTGGACGTTGACGGTTTTGTTGGTGTAGGTGCGGCCGATGGGTTTGAGGACTGAACTGAAGTTTTCGCCGGTGCGCGGATGCGTCCGCCGCGGCGCAGCTAAGCTGTAGACGACCAAATCGACTGCTTGCAGGTCCTCGCGGATGGCGGCGATGGTCTCGGCCTTGATGTCGTCGGAGAAAGCGTCGCCGTTGATGCTGCGGGCGTAATGGCCGGCGTTGTGCGCGGCCTCGTGAAAAGCTGCGCTATTGTACCAGCCAGCCGTTGCTGTGCGGTTGCCGGACGCGGCCCGCTCGAAGAAGACGCCGAGCGTGGCTGCCCCCGCGCCAAAACAGGTGGCGATGCGCGACGCCAACCCATAGCCGGTCGAAGCGCCGACGACGAGGACTTTCTTAGGGCCGTCGAAGGGAGGTTGGCGTTTGACTGAGTCGATTTGGTCTTGGACGGCGCGAGCACAGCCGTCGGGATGGGCCGTAGTGCAGATAAAGCCGCGAACTTTGGGTCGGATAATCATGGGATTTCCTTGGGTTAAGTAAGTTATTGACTGATTGCGACAGCACCTTAGGTATGGAATGCTTCGACCGCGCTTGCGTCCGCTCAGCACGACAGGTTTGGTGTGCGCCATACGCCCACGACTACGCGATTGCAGGGATCAGCCCCAGCGAGGGAACCGCCCGGCTGGCAGGTGGGTCTCGCAGTCAAGCCCGAGGTGCCGGGTTTGTAGGAGCGGGTGGAGGTCGTCTTTGGGCGCATAGAGCAGTTGTCCCTACTCGTGCGCGACTAAGGTTCTATTACTAACAGATGTTGCGCGGCAGCCCTATTCGGATTCGTCTAACAGCGGTCTAAAGGCTTCGAGACTAGACACCTGTAGGGCGGCCCGAAACAATTGCTTGAGGCGCTGTACATCGTTGATGGCCCCAAGGCGGGCGACCAAGCCGCGCACAGCCTCGGGCTGAAAGCGCAGTTCCAACACTTCTTGGATGCTCTCGCGAATGCCTTGCTCAATACCTTGCTCAATACCTTGCTTGATGCCCTTTTCCGTGAAATACTGCACTACCGACGATTCGTACATGGTCGCCTCCGAGATGATGGTCATAATCGTTTCTGATTTATACACCAATCCGCTCAACATCGCAAGATCGGCCAAGTAATTAGCTTTGATGGTCTCGTCCAGTGGCATCTCTTGCGCTCGGTGGATACACTGGCGCAGCCACGCTTCCGCATCCACACCCGCCGGCCGCTCCATCAACGGCGCAAACGGCAGCCAGCCGACATGGCCGCCGTCGAGCATCTGTTGGCCGTCTAAATCGCTCAGCCGAATCACTTGGTATTGCACCAACACGCGGAAGCCGTGCCGCTCTTGGAGGTAGTGCCCCGGATCGGTGCGGCCGGCGTTGGGACGCAGATAGATGACGTTGGAGTAGATCGGCAGGCCGTGCTGCTCAATGCTGCGTCCGATATAGCCGGCCATGCGGCGGGGCATGGGGGGGTTGCTATCGGTGGTTTGGAATTCGTGATGAACCAACGCTTCCTCGCCGCCGATTTGTACGCGGATGAGGCTGTCGGCACGGTGAACTTCGACAGTGGGCTGTTCGGTGTCGATGACGTCAATCACCTCGACCTCGTCTTGGGGGAGGGCGAATCGGGCGAAGTCAGCCGGGTAGGTGTGGATGAGATGTTTGGCGATGGTATCGAATTCGGCCATGAGCGATGCCTTAGGTTGCGGGTGAGGTGGAATCCCCAACAGCAAAAACCGCGCCAAGGCGGCGGCTCAGAGGGAGGGAGGGGGAGATGAGGTGCGGGAGTGTAGCGAAAAGGATACAGCGATGGGAGGTTGGGGGCAAAAGTTGCATAACGTCAGTTATTAACTGATGTTACGCAGTCGTTGTCCCCTGCCTTCGCAGGGGCCGACTCTGTGGCTTCTGAGGAATAGGTATGGCGATAATCACCGTCATTGGCCGCGGCCATTCGGGTACGCGCGCCATAGCACACACGCTCTATGCCAGCGGCGTTTTTATGGGCAACACGCTCAATCGCTCGGGCGACAAGGTGCCGCCGCACGCGCTCTACGCGGCCTGCCGGGTCATGGCCAAATACGTCAAGTGGAAGGGTGGCTTGGAGTGGGATTTCGACGCCCTGCACAGCGCGAAGATCGACCCGGAATTCGAGAATTTGATCGGCGAATACCTCCAAGACGTTGCGTCCGACCGCTCCGAGCACAAGGGCTGGAAGCTGCCCGAGACGACGTTGATTTATCCGTGGATGGTGCGGATGTTTCCCGACATCCACTACATTCACTGGATTCGCGATCCGCGCGACAGCATCATCGGTGGCCACAAGACCGATGACCTTGCGGATTTCGGCATCGAGTACGAGCGCACGGACGACGTCCGGCGGCGGCGGGCCATTTCGTGGAAATACCAATACGAGTTGATGAAAGCCACGCCCAAACCAAAGAAGTGGTTATTGGTTCGGTTTGAGGATTTTGTGTTGGAGCAGGAGGAGGTGTTGCGGGAACTGGAGAAATTTTTGGGATTTGAGTTGGGCCGGATCGTGGTGCGGCCGGAGTCGATTGGGCGGTGGAAAGCGGACCGGGAGCAGCACATGTTTGACTTTTTTAAGGATGCCATGAACGAAAACGGATATGGAGAGATGCCATGAAAATCAGCTTTACGACGTTGGGCTGTCCAGACTGGGACTTGGATACCATTTGCCGCCGTGGCCGCGAATACGGCTACGATGGCGTCGATTTCCGCGGGTTGCAGGAGACGATGGACATTACCCAATTGCCGGCCTTCACCAGCGGAGCCGCCCAGACCCGCCGCCAGCTAGCAGACGCTGGCATGGAGGTGTCGGGGATTAGTTCCAGCATCCGGGTCTGCGTACCAGAGAAGCTAGAGGAAAACGTAGAGGAGGCGCGGCGCTCGATCCCGGTGGCTAATGCGTTGGGCTGCGAATCAATCCGAGTTTTTGGCGGCGGCGACTCCAAGACCTATTCCAAGGAGCAGCTAGCCGACATCGGGCGGGAGACGATGGAACAGATTCTCGGCTTGGATGGCGCAGGCCAGCTCAAGTGGCTTTTTGAGACGCACGACGAATGGATCAAGGCGGTGGAGTGCAAGCTGCTGCTCGACCGCATTCCCAACGAGGCGTTCGGCGTACTCTGGGATATGGGTCATACGGCGCGGGTGGGCGAGGAGTCGCCGAAGCAGACCTACGAGGCCGTGGGGCCGCGCATAGGTTATACCCACGTCAAAGACGCCGTCTATGATCCCGAGCACGCCGAGGCGATGCGGGACGGTTGGCGCTACGTGCCGCCGGGCGCGGGCCAGTTGCCTTTAGCCGAGGCGATAGCCTTGCTCAAGGAGCATGGGTACGACGGCTGGATCATGTTCGAGCACGAGAAGCGCTGGCACCCCGAGCTAGAGGCTCCAGAGGAGATATTCCCGATTTTTTCGGCTTGGGTCAGACCGTTGCTCGGTTAGTCGGCCCATGCAGCTACACTATCCCGAGATTGCCCTACACGTGCCGACTCTGCTCTTGCCGAGGTCGGACATTCCCCTCGAAACGTGGTCGGTTGTCGCCTGCGACCAGTACACCTCGCAGCCCGAATACTGGGGGGAAGTGCGGCGGATGGTCGGAGCCGACCCTTCGACGCTACATCTGGTTTTTCCCGAAGCCTACCTCGAATCGGTTTGCCGCGAACAGGCCATTGCTGGCATTAACCAGCGGATGCAGGAGTACCTAAAAAGCGGCGTTCTGGTGGAGCAGCCGCCTGGATTTATGCTGGTGGAACGCGAGGTAGGGCGCGTTGCGCCGCGCAAGGGCCTAGTCGTCGCCTTGGACTTGGAGCAGTACGACTACCGCGACGGAGCGCAAAAGCTAATCCGCACGACCGAAGGCACGGACCAGAGTCGGTTGCCGCCGAGGATCCAAGTGCGGGAGCAGGCGTCGCTGGAAACGCCGCACATCATGGTGCTGATCGACGATCCGCAGCAGACAGTGATTGAGCCGCTTGGCGCAAAAGACCTAGAACTGGCCTACGATTTCGAGCTGATGCTGGGCGGCGGTAGGATTAGAGGGTGGCACATCAACGATGAGGCGTTGATCAATGAAATCGCTGGACATATCGTCCGCCTTGCGCGTGGCGAGCCGCCGCTGATTTACGCGATGGGCGACGGCAACCACTCCTTTGCCACGGCGCGCGCTGTCTGGGAGCGGCTCAAGGCGGAGGCTGAGGACGAGCGCCAAGTAATGAACCACCCGGCGCGCTACGCCTTGGCCGAACTAGTCAATGTTCACGACGCGGGCTTGGAGTTTGCGCCCATCCATCGGGTAATTTTTGGCGTAGATGTGGTCGACTTATTGCGGGCTATGGAGACGCATTGCAGCGGGAATGGATTCAGTCGTCGGGCCTTTGCGGACCGGGAGCGGTGGGAAGCGGCCTGTCGTGAAGCGGCCATCGGCTCGGGGCACCACATTTCCTATATAAGCGGAACCGAGCGCGGCCTACTGAGCATCGCCGAGCCTAGCTTCCAACTTGAAGTAGCGTCGCTGCAGGCCTTTTTGGATTGCTATCTCGACGCGCATCCCCGCGCCCGCCTCGACTACATTCACGGCGAGGACGTGCTAGCGCAATTGGCTGCTGAGCCGGACAGCATCGGCTTCTTTTTGCCGACCATGGACAAGCGCGACTTGTTCAAGACGATCGTCGCCGACGGGGCCGCGCCGCGCAAGACGTTTTCGCTGGGCGAGGCTGTGGAGAAGCGCTACTACTTGGAGTGTCGGCGGTTGGTGCCGTGAGCGTTTTACGATTGCGATCGACAGCGCAAACTTCAGTGCCGGTTGGCAGGCCGCGTGATCCGACAATCCGAGCAACCAACATCAGCCGGGAGAAAGACAAAAATGAGCCCACTCAGCATCGGCGTCGCCGGGCTTGGCCACGGCAGAACGCTGCTTGGTGCCAACCAGCCGGAAAACAGTGCTCTGCCGGTCCGCGTTACCGCCTTGTGCGACATACAGCAGGACAAACTCGAAGCGCTCGGCCGCGAGTTTGGAATCGACGCCCTCACCTCTGATTTCGACGAATTAGTCGCGCGCAGCGACCTCGACATCATCGGCATCTACACGCCTGGCCCGCTCCACGCCCCGCAGATCCTGACCGCGCTCGACGCGGGCAAACACGTGATGGTCACCAAGTCGATGGTGTACACGATGGAAGAGATCGAACAGGTTGTGGAAGCTGTTGACCGGTCCGGCAAGGTATTGCTCGTCACGCAGAGTCTGCGCGGCCGGTATGACTTCATCGAAGCGAAGTGTGCCTGCGACGCCGGAGAAATCGGCGAGCTCTTCATGGCCGAGTCCCATTACGTTCACGATCTCCGCCCGGTCTATGACTACTCCCCTTGGCGCGTTGAAATGCCGCAAGATCTGATCTTGGGCGGTGCCTGCCACCCAATTGACCTTCTGCGCTGGTTCATGGGCGACATCGACGAAGTCCACTGCTACGGGCTGCGCAGCGGCGTCGCACCGAACTATCCCCGAGAGGACAACTTCGTCATCAACGTGAGGTTTACCTCCGGCAAGATCGGACGCATTGCGAACTTCCTCGGCATGGTACATCCGCACGATGTCCCAACGAACAGCCTAACCGTTTACGGAACCCGTGGCACCATTCTCAACGGCGTAAAGAGCCTCGATCCCACCGGCGACCTACCCTCGCGTAAGATCACGGCAAAATTCTCATCCATGCGGGGTCACGCTAGCGAAATGATCGTCATGCTGCGGCACATGGCAGATTGCGTCCTGAACGGAGCAAAGCCTTGGGTCGGCGTCCGAGAAGGAGCTCGGGTCGTCGCCACGGGACTTGCGTGTTGGGATTCGCTCAGATCGGGGATGCCGGAGAAGGTGCGGAATGATTTCTGACGGTCGTAGATAGGAAGCGTTCTTGCCCCCCTGCCCATTTGTATTTGTTTTCCCCTAAAATCGGGCGGTGGTACGTTCGGGTTTGCTTTGGTTGCGACGGGAACTATTGACAGATCGCTTTGCAGGATTTTTCTTAAAACCACTTCACAGCCGAGCGTTTGGAGCTACAAGCTCGCCACTTGCGGTAGCCTTAGGCGGATTAACAGGACAATGAATACAGCGTCGATATCAACAAGAATGCCATCGCCGGAAGCGGTGCTTGATGCGATGACTGGGCCTTGTTCTACGCTTGAAGTAACGCCGAGTTCTTATTGCCGTAAGTCGTTAAAAAACAATAGTTTACCCCCCCCCCCCCCGATTTTCTTGGGCATTACGCACTAGCTTCATTTATCAACCTATTCGCCTCGTTCCCCTTCCTCGACGGAAGCGGGAAGGGGTATTGCTCTGCTCTGCCGCGTCGGTCAGACGTCCGCAGCGCAGAGATTCTACCGATCCAAATAACAGACGAAAACCATCCTCGGTATTCCGCGCGGCAGGCGGCGATGTCGTACGAGCCATTTCGCCGCGCAGGATTCGTCTTTCTCCCCAGGGTGCGCCCGTTCTCGAAGACCAGCCTATTCTCTGCCTCTTTGAGACCGCCCCCCACCTTTTGAAAAACGCCGGAACGCAGCGGCTTCGCGATAAGCCGCATCCATTTTCTCATATCCATATCCCTTTCACCATTGAGGAGATTGCATCATGAAACACGCTAAGTTTCAGATGCCGCGTTTGTCTTGTGTGTCTTGGTTGCTGGCGGCCAGTTTGGTGTTGGGCTGGGCTGGCGAGGCTCCGGCCCAAAACCTATTGGGCTCTTTTGACCCGGGTTTCGTCCACGAGGCCGGTGGGGCACAAGATATTACGGTAACACTGGAAACGGAAGGAGGGGTGGCGGCGAAAGCAGATATTACGATTCAGGTGCTTTTTGATTATGCAGGTCAAACCGCCCGATACCGCGATGACTTATTCACTCTATCCACCATGCCCACGCTCACTATTAAACAGGGCGCGAAAAAGGTGACCGGGACTTTTACCATAACCCCGATAGCCAATGATCGGGCGGTGGTACGTTTTGAAACTTCAGGTTGTGTCTGTACGCTTACGGTCGGTCTTGGGTCGTCGACGAGGCGATATAGGAGAAGGTCGGCTGCGGCTGGGCGAAGTGAGGCAGTGGGTGATCGGAAAACGGATATGGCCCAAATGATTGTTGCAGGTGAGGTATTATGAGGATTTCGAGAGAGACGTTGAAGACCGAGGCCGACGCCTTACGTCAGCGGGCTGAGCCGATTTGGGCGGCTCTTGAAAATATTCAAGGCCGCGAGTCCCACCAGAGAGCTTTTGATAGTTCGCTCATGCTCCTTGAACAACAACGCCTTTGCATCACGGTGGTAGGTGAGTTCAACACGGGAAAATCCACTCTCCTCAACGCTTTTATCGGGGACGAACGGCTTCCGACCGATCAATTGGAATGTACGGCAGTGCCAACTTGGGTTTGGTGGGCAGACGACGAAAGCCGCGATGAAAATCGACAGGCTACCGTAATTCGTGTAAATGGCAGTCGGGATACTGTGCCCCTGTATGAAGTTAGTGCCCATACTACTCTTGGTTCGGATTCTTGGGGGGAAATTGAACGAGTCGAAATTACTCTACCTATAGACGAAAGAGAACGGGGATCGACGGACATAGTGCTCGTAGATACGCCTGGGCTCAACGGCAATGAGGAGTTGGAGGCACGTAGCATTCATCAGCTTGGCATGTCTCATGTGACCATTGTCGTGGTTCCCTTCGATGGGATTGAACGAGAGAGCGATATCGCGCTAATCAAAAAGGCGCGGTCTATTGCGGAGCGCGTCATGGTCGTCATCAATAAGTGCGATAGGCACGCAAAGACGGGCGATGGCTTCGAGAAGCTGCGGGATGCACTCCGCAGGCTAGTTCCCGACCTTCCTCAAGAGGCTATTTACACCATCTCTGCCAAACGCGCTTTCGATGACAATGACTACCGAGATGGAGAAGATGAACTAAAGAGCCAATTTTACCGCTTCCGTGATGATTTGCGGAAGAATGTTTTAGAGGACTTGGCCACTGCGCTAAAAAAGCGTCCGTTATTACTCCTGCGCGAAATTTGCAAGAAGGAGATCGCTCGCATTGAGAGATTAGAAGCAGAATGCGATACAAGCATTGTGGAGGAGTTAGAAGCAGCGAAAGCACATCTCGAAGAAGCCTCGGTAAATCTAAAACGCTCGCAGCAGGAAGTCCTCGAGTTTTCGCGTAAGATGTTGATGGAGGAAGTGTATATTTTCCGATCCTTTCTGGACGCGGAGCGGTCTCACATCCAAGAAGAGATGACGAAGTTTGTCGATGAGCTAGATGAAGAGTTGCTAAATCGAGATGATCTGAGAGCGGCGCGACAGCGTGTTTCTAGCTGGCTAAACGAAAGGATGCAAAGCTCTATATATAATAGGGTTGCTGGCCTGTTGAAGGCAGCGGCGAATCGATTGACCTACGACCTTAAAAGTCGCCGGCCGGACTTTACATTGAATTTGTCCAAGGAGGCTTCTATCGAGGCCCCCTTGGAACAGCAAGCTGACAAAGCGATTGAGGCGTTGAGCCGCCACGAAGACGAGATTGATAGGCTGAAGCGGGAGTTCTCAAGGTGCGAGCAAGCGGTGAAAGTGCGAGAGGCCGAAATGCGTAGGCTACAGAAGGAATCTGTGCAGTTAGAGAGTTTAGAGGCAGAACGCAAGAAAGCTGTGAGAGATAGAATGCAACTTGGGCCGAAACCGGCTCCAGAAGAGAAAACTTACACTACTTGGGAACATAAGGTAGTGCCGCGCAGGGGGTTAGGGAGACTAGTGGATTTTTTTAGTCCTAAAACCGAAAAGGTCCTTGTGCAGCGGACAGACAAAGACTATAGCCGCGTCAAAGAATGGGAACGCAAGTACGAGGAAGCGGATAGGAAGGTTTTCAACTTAGATCGGAAAATCAAGCCTCTTAAAGCTAAGCGGGCAGAGTTACAAAAAATCCAAAACGAACTCCCAAAATTGCAACGGGAAGCTGACAATACCAAAGCAAAGTTGAAGCGTGAGGAGGTTCGGCGATCAAGGGAAGAGGAGAGGTATCGTCAGGCCGAGATAAAAACCCGACAAGTCCAGCTTAAAAGCGGTGCCAGAAGGGAGTTGGAAAGTCTTTTTGATTCGTTGCCCAAGAGGCTCGAACAAGAGGCAGAGGAAATGTTGAAGAGGATTTCAGCAGACTTCAGCCGGCGCTTCGAAAAGGCCGCGGATCGGCAGCGCAAATTGCTCGAAGATAAGATGGCATCGCGAAAGAAGAAAGCATACGAGGCAGATGCTGAACGAGTAAAACGAGAAGACATTCGCAAGAGGCTTGAGGAAGAATTGGAGACTCTTCCCTGTGAAACCCAAGGAGAAAGAACATGAACATCAAAAATAGCTTTGCAGAATTGCGCGACGGAGTGGTTGATCTATTGAATCGAGCCGCCGCAGTCATGGAGAACGTCGTCCCACATTTGGGCGATGAAAGCGCGAGCAGTCTGCCAAAGACGTTCCAAGAACGGGCCAACACAGTTCAGAATGAGGAGTTCGTAGTCGTGGTCGTCGGCGAGATGAATCGCGGGAAATCCATGCTCCTCAACGCCATGATGCACAAGCAGTTGCTCACAATGGATACGCTTGAGTGTACGGCGACGGTCAATTTTCTTCGGTATCCAAAGCCGGAAAAAGATCAGTCGTCCGACCGCGTAGAGGTGCATTTTACCAATGGAAAGCCACTGGAAAAAGTGCCGGTTGAAAAACTCGCGAATTATACCTCGCGGCTCTCAACTCTCGGTAGCGAGGAGGTGGCAGATTTGGTGGATCACGTAGATGTCTTTGTTGAATCGCGCTTCCTTGAAGACAATGTCTTGCTCGTGGATACTCCAGGAACGAACACAACGACCCATAATCATATTCGGATTACCAACGAACAGATCGAACGCAGTAATGCGGCCATTTTTCTTTTTGCTGCGGGGACGCAAATGACCCGGTCGGATCGAGAGTTTCTTGAGAGTGTGAAAGAGTCGGTTGCTCGCCTGTTCTTCGTCGTAAACAAAATTGACGATGTCGACAAGAATGACATAGACCGGGTTTTGGAACGCGTGGAGAGCAGTATTCGCGAGGAGGTGGAGCAGCCCGAAGGGCGAGTCTTTGGCTTGTCTGGTGCGAAGGCATTACTCGGGCGCACTGGGTACGTGAAAAATCCGATCTTGGCGGATAATGAACAGCATAAGTTAGACGATCCGCGGTTTTGCAAAACTCTGATTGAAGAGTCTCGGATCAATGCCTTTGAGGATGATCTGGCGCGGTATCTTTTTGGTGGTGGAAAAGGTTATGATCTCTTGCACAGTCCGATCTCCTTTATTCAAAGCGAGACCGCAAAGCTCATAGGTAAGTTACATCGGCAGATTGAAGTCCTTGACGACACTTTTGATCTGTCCGATCTCGAAATAAAGATACAAAAGATGGACCGCGTTGTTGGAGATCGCCGACGCAAACTCGAAGGCATAACTGATGAACTGTCTGAGGAATTATCGCAAGCCTTAGTGGATGCACAGGGGGCTTTTGAGGAGCGATGCAAGCTAGCAGAAGAGGCCCTCAAGGATGAGCTCAATGCCTACGATTTGTATGAATACCTCGAAGACAACTGGAAGAGCGGTGCCCACTTAGCCGAGCTACCGGGCAGACGTTTCACGGCAATCGAAAGGCAGGCTAATAAGTTGTTGCAAGATGCCGTAGATGGTGTGCTACGTAAGCAGACGCGCGAGATTCGGAGCCAGGTTCGGGACGAGTTGGGAGGAATCGCTTTGGAGCTTCCCAAAATGCCTGAAATGGTCCTTCAGTTGCAGGCACCAAAGATTGATGAAGCAGAAGAAGCGGAGCTGAAGAAACGCGAGTCAGAAATAGAAGACATCAATCGAGAATTGGATCAACTAGATCACCAACGAGTAAAAGGCACAATAAACCAACATCGCTACGAGGAACTTCAAAAAGAAAAGCAGCAACTGATCGAGAACTTTCACTCAAGCCTCCAAAAGGAGGGTAGCCGCCCTGAATCGAAAGTTAGAACGACTATCGAACGAAAACCAGAGAAGCGTGGAGGCTTGGCGGGTACCGTTATAGAGATAATTTTCGGGAAAAAAGTGATAGACAGCCGGCAAGAAATTATTGATAGACGGGATCAAGAGTATTATGACCAGAGGGTGAAGAACATTGAGGCTGATTATAAGAAGAAACTAGAAGAAATTGAGTGCCGAGCGAAAGAATTGGAGGGTGAATACGACCAAGCTACGTTGAATATATTCAAAGCCGAGAAGCTAGAAGAAGTCCGGAAAAACCGCGAGAAGGCATTGACCGCATCGGAAAGCGAATATCAGGATAAGTTGGCTAAAGCCAATCAACGTGCTGTGCAATCGAACACAGGACAGTTGCTTAGCACTTTCCAACGCGCTGTGGAAATCCTAAAAGATGCTGTGGAGCACTCTGTCGGTCAGACCAAAAATATGGCTACGGAGTTCATCGAGAACGTAATGGCCGATCTCGATGCCACCCTGAAGGCCCACAATCAGGAATTGGAGAAACTCAAATCTTTGAAGAAAGTCAAAGTGAGCGAGCGGGATAAATCAAAGGAAGAGATTGCGCGGGCAATAGAAGACCTAAATGCCCTGAAAATGGCGGCAGCGGACTTGGAGAAAGAGCACGAGACTTTTGCCTCAGAATCTGGAGGGAAAAAATAAGATGAGCAACGCTATGGAACGCTGGGAAACGATTGTTAAAACACTGGAGGCCGCTGCTTTGGACAATTTGGCGGCTTATGTGCGTGACGAGTCTAATGCTGCACATGCAGCACCGTTGAGCATCCCTGTCATTGGCGAAACTGGATCGGGAAAGAGCGCGTTGGTTGCCCGCATCTTTGGTGCGGAGCCAGCGATTTTTCCCCAAGACGTCCTAGAATCCACGGCACGCCCGGTGGAAGTCAAGTACGCGCAAACTAGCTATCGCGCCGTGGTTAGCGATGACGAATGGGATGAGTGTGAGGATGATACACTTTGGGACGCGCTGGTAAGAGGACGGAAGCCGCTCAGTAGCGGTTCGCATCTTGAAGTCGGGTTGCCATGTGAAGATTTGGAGACTTGGAACGCGAGTATCGTGGATACGCCCGGCATGAATACCAATACTCCGGAACTGGAGGGACGCGCTTGGGCTGCCGCCGCTACTGCTCCAGTGGTAATATTGACCATTCCTGCGACGAGCACGGGCAGGAGGACTGATATTGATTACTTGAACAGCTTGGGCGACAACTCAGCAAGTGTGGTAATCGCGCTTACAAAAACAGATCTGCTTTCTGCAGATGAAATAGATCGCGTGATAGACGATTTTCGCAATCGCCTCGCCGAGCACGGCATCTCGCCGCTTGGGATACTGCCGACATCGAGTACCAAGGGAAGCGGCATTGCAGAGCTGCGGAAGAAGTTGGAGGAAGTAACGGGAGAGCGGCGCGAGCAGTTGGTCGCGTACCATGTTGGCGGGCGCGTGGCAGAGAAGATTCAGAGCGAATTGTCGGCTCTCCGGCTCAAGCAGTCAGCTCTCGAATCCGAGTCAGTGACCACGAGAGAACAAGGCGAGATCACAGAGGGCGATATTATCGCGGAAGGGGCCGAGCAAGAGGACGCTCTCAGAAAGGCCACCAACATATTGAAGGATTGCTATAAACGCCTACATATCGAAGCATTTAATAATATGCACGAGATCGGCAAGAAGACTCTCCAAACCATTTCCGATGAGCTCGCCCCATTACAGACTCGAGACGAAATTCAACATTTTGCCGATGGCTCTATCCGCAGATATGTCTTACAGTGGCTAGAGGAGTGTATGGCCGCGACCGAAGATCGCTTGGAGGAGCTCGATCAAGAAGGAGTTCAAGTCGCCAAGGATGTGGTGTCTCAGCATTTTGAGCAGATGGACATTTCAGTAGATTGGCTAAAAGAACTGCCAGAGGGAACTGTGTCCCGCCCTGTTTGGGACTCGACATACGAAAATGTGCAACGTTCCCAAGAGGAATTGTTAAGCCAAATTGAGGAGTTAGAGAAACTCGCTCCAACGGCTGATGCGTTGGAAACTATTCGACAGGAACTATCTGCTATAAAAGAGGAGCGCGACGGATTCACATATGAGCCGAAAATGGTTGAGATTTCCCTCGACCAAGGAAAGAAAGAAATTCAAAAATTTTTTGGCGGGTTGGGGAAGACTTTAGACGTGGCTTTGACCTTAGCACCTATTCCCACAGGTGGGAAAGTCGGTGTCATTCTAAAAAATTTACCAAAAGGGCAGCAGATTATTAGTGGGATCAATAAGTACAATAAGATCATCGGCGCACGCAACAAATTACTGAAAAAGGCCGTATCTAGGGTTCCACTGCTACCCAAGCCTATGCAGGAAAAACTGCCGACTACGCCCGGTGGCAAAGTGACAGCAGGCAAAGCCCGAGGTTGGCTGATGAAGGCTCTCGATAACTTGTCCCTTGAGACGTGGGGCGAACGCTTGGGCGGCTTCGTCGGCGACCAGGTTAGCCCGGACAGAGTAGTCGAGATCGAGGATCCAGAGGTCCGTGAAGAGTTTATCAAGCTCAAAAAACCCTTTGACGATGAGGTCGTCAGGCTTGAGCACGAACAAGCTAAAATCAAGTTGCGACAGGATTACGTCAAACGACGTTTGCAAGAAAAAGAGGAACGAGCAGCAGATCTCGAAAAAGAGATGAGGGACTTGGAGACAAACCAGCAGCGTTTAGAAGTAGAAGAAAAAGCGGCAAAGACGGCAAAGACGGCAAAGACGGTACTGATGGCACAACTGAGCCGTCAAATTCTCGCCCACGATGGGGATTCGCTCTGCGCGGATATTCGCCGGGCGGCGAGTGCGGGTTTTGATTCCGCCCGTGAAGCACTTGAGAATCACCTGCGGGAGCGCGTGAAAGCGATCAAGTCTGAGATTCAGGCCGCGCTGAAGGAAGCGCGAGCAAAACATGCTCAGGGAGAAGCGGCTGTCAAAGAAGCTCTCGAAACAAACCAGAAGATGCGTCAGGCCCTTGAGTCCGCATTATCGCAGTTGAAAGCATTATGAGTCAAGACGCAGCAGCGGCTCTTTGGGAACGGGTTCTCGAAAGAGACCCAGAGTTGAAACAAGCCT
Organism: Candidatus Latescibacterota bacterium; assembly: GCA_965116045.1. GTDB lineage: Bacteria > Latescibacterota > UBA2968 > UBA8231 > UBA8231. The sequence continues at coordinate 3,058,697 of OZ220478.1, forward strand.
TATCCGGCATTCGTGTAGAGGAAGCCAAACCTGTTAATCCATTCGACGTTATCGACACTAAAATCAACGTTAGTCTTGACGAGGATGAGGCGAAGCGAACAGAACTTGCCGATATCGACCCTAATCCATTCGACGTTATCGACCTTACGTTTGACGAGGATGAGGCGAAGCGAACAGAACTTCCCGATTTCAACACTGATATCGACACTAATTCTGAAGATGATGGGGCCGAACCAAGTCAAGCAGAAAACGCTGTCGATGTGAGCTTTGAAGAGCGGGCTGATCTCTGGTTGTCTCGGTCTCGTCTCGCGCTGGAACACGCGCTTCTGTCAATGAGACTCACGAGGGATGTTTTCCCTACTAGCCGCCCGCTACTGATCTTCTCCTCCCCCCGCTCAAAGCTCGCCACACCCGAGTACCACCGCGTAGAAGTCACGCCGAATGGCTGGCCCCGCGGCCTACAATCTACCGAACCCCTGACAAGCACTGCTGCTGCAAAAATTCTGGCATCTTCCCATTCGATCTCACCGTCTTTTGAAGGCGAGACCGTTGCGGTTGAGGTTCTAAATCCGTTGCTCGTCCGCAATCGATGGATTGTTTTATGGCCAGAGTTGAAAGACCTTCCCGACCCGGCGGAGTTTCAGCAATGGCGACAAGTGCGCCGGGTCGTGTGGTGCGTCGATAGAGATCAAGTAGGACCTCGGGATGTCATTAATTGGCTTTCTAGCTCTTGGCCAGACATCCCCATTCGTATAGCACTCTTTAGAGCGGCATCGTTTGTTCAAGAGGAAAGGGACACGGAAGCAAAGTCAAAGAAGCTGTCGGGGGTTCGACGCGCACTTGAAAAATTCGATAGAATTAAAAGTCGTCCTTGGATCGTGGTGGAGCCGCAATGACGACGTGGGCAAAAAATCCTTCCGAGTTTCTCTCGTTCCTCAACGGTTTTGACAGCCGCGATGCCTTTTCAAAAAGCCTCCGTTTCCCCGTCGTTAGGCTCCCCAATGCAAATGCCGAGAAAGAAAAGCCGCCAATGGAGGCTCAAAACGACGTTCTGGCACTGGTGTACAAAATTTTGGGGATTTTGAGGAAAGAAAAAAAAAGACCATCCGCGAGGGACTTACTGAGTGTTCCCCAAGTAGATGAGCTTTTTTCAAAAGCAACTCAGCCGATGGTCGAAGCGGCGAATTCTGTTGACCAGCCTCTACAAAAGGCGATAGAAAGGCTCGTCACAGAAGCCTATATCGAACAAATCCGAAACGAGTTTGTCGGCGAATTGGCGCGTTCCCTCAAGGCGTTTCGAGTACGTCTCGCAAAAGAGCGTGCAAAACGCGATGACTGGCGGGAGGAGTTGGATAGTGGAGTCGTGCTGTACGATGTCTTTCGGCCAAATCTATGGGACCTTTATCGGGATCTATGGAACAAATGGCAGGCTGATATGGTGTGTATCCGCGGCTTGGCTACACGCGTACAGCGCATCGACGAAACGTTAAAAGAAGAGGAGGTAGACTCTTGAAGAAAACGGTGTTATTTGTATTAGTCGCTTTGGCTGTTTTAACAATCGTCATGCCCCCTGTCGAAACGTGGGCTATTGTGATGGGGCTTGCTGTGGTCGCCGGGGTACTTTCAGCACAGGCTGGACAGGAGCTTGTTCAGTTACTCTTGAGCATTCGCGCAGGGATTGAGGAAGCAAATAAAGAAGCCAAAACGGCTCAAAGCGAGGCAAACAAAGTTCTCGCGGAACGGTTCGAGCGTTTTGTCAAAGAGTACGAAAAGCGAGACGAAGACTGGCGCACCAAGACGCTGGCCGAGTGGCAAGCCGTGAGTCAAGCATTGGATTCGTCTTTTGAAAAGATGTTGTCGGATGTTCGCTCGCATCTCGCAACGCAGGCCGAGCAAGAGCGAGCGTGGCACGAAGAAGCGGTACAAAAGAGAACCGAGGCCATGCAGGCCGAAGCGAAGCAAGCACGCAGTGAATTTGCACAGCTCTGTGAGGCCACGAAAGAAGCGGTGGAACAACAGGCAGCCGTAATTCAAGCGACACAAAAGACCATTGAGAGCGTTGAGGACCATTTCACTAAGCAGCAGGCGAACGCGCTCACTGAGTGGCAAACCGTAACGCGGGCGTTGGCTTCGTCTTTTGAGGAGAATCTTGCAGCACTGGCCGAGCGGGAGCGAGTATTGCACGAAGAAGCGGTGCAAAAGAGAACCGAGGCCATTGATGCTGAGTTGGCGCAAATAAAAGAAACCTTTGCACTGGTTGAAGATACCCGCAACAAACTCAATGCAGAACTTAAAAAGGTGATTGGGGAGCTTCGCGTACTCGTTGAAGAAGAGACGCAAAGGCAAGAGAAAAAAAGAAGTGCTGACCGCGATCACTTCGAAGGAATGTTGGAAGTTCAACAGAAGGACCATGAAAAAGCTGAGAAACGGTCCGAGAAACTGTGGAACCACTTGCTTGATCGGCTGCTAAAAAGTTAATGACTACCTTACATGCGCGGTTGCATTCGAAACTCGCCACAACCGAGTTGAAGGCGGTACTGGCCGAAGATCCAAGGCTGACAAGCCTCGTGGAAAATACGCTGCGTCGGGCGCGGGAATTGGTTGAGCAAAGGCGGGTACTAGAAGCGCAAGTATGGCTAGCGGGAATTACTGCGATTATCGAACGCTGTCGCCGCGAGCGCGTTGCCGCCAAAGAGCGTCAAGAAGAACGCATTGACACTCTAGTAGCGAATCTCGGAAGCAAGCCCCCGGCCAAAGGTCTCGGCGAGCTACTCTCCCATGCGGCAACACTTCAGCCCGACGTCACTGGCAAACTCCTTGATGTAATAGAAAGTGCGCTAATGGGTACTGAGCCGGAAACATCCCCTAGAAGACGAACTCGCTGAACAGACCGCAACTATCCCTCAAAAGCGAGTACGCGCAGCGGAATGGCGTCGGTTGCGGCCGCCGACAGCGGCTGGGCGAAAAGGTAAACGCGCGGTTGTCGCAGGTCGCCCAAGCGGTCTAGGCTCTCGATTAGGGGAATGCCGTGCGCGAAGAGCAGGTGGTGGTTGGGCAGGCTGTGGTCGCCCGGAATATCTAGGCCGGGGGTGTCGATGCCGACCAATTTGACGCCGGCCTCGACGAGCCAGCGCAGGGCTTCGGTCGAAGGGTACGGCGGATAAGAACCAGCGGTCGCCCGCTGATCCCAATCGAAGCGAAAGAGTGCGATGTCGCCCGGGCGGACGCCTCCACCCGGAGCGGCGGCCTGTTGGAATTGCTCCAGCGAAAGCGGCTCGCCCAGCGGCGCAGCGCTAAAGTCGAAGACAATGGCCTCGCCAAAAAATCGCTCGACATCCAAGTCGGCGATGGCCGGGCCGTCTGGCACGGCGTGTAAAGGCCCCTCGACATGGGTGCCGGCGTGCCCTCCCATTTCAATGCTGGTAGTGATATACCAGCGGTCGGTCGGCGGATCGTCAACGGGTACGCGCGTCGTGCGATAGTGGATGAGGCGACCTTCCGACGGCGCAATGGTCCGCGAAAGATCCACCATGCGGCCGTAGGAGAAGGAGGGCACCTTCACGCGATGGCCTTCTTGAGGGCGATGGCGGTCTCGCCGTCGTCGGCGTAGGCCGGCAGCGAGCCGCTCAGCGTTACGCGCCCGTCGTAGCCGACAGCGCGCAAGGTGCGTAAAAAGAGCGCGTGGTCGGCTGGCGTGGTTTGCGGTCGGCCGCGCCCGGGCTCGGCCATGTGGGCGTGGATCAGGTGCGGCCCGGCTTCTTTGAGCGCGTCGAAGGACTCGCCGTTGAGCTTCATGTGGAAGAAGTCGGCCATCAGCTTGGCGTGCGAGCGACTGACGGTCGCTATGAATTCAGTCGCTTCGGAGACGGTATTGAGCAGGTTGGCGTCGTCGCGGTTATAAGGCTCGAGCGCGACCTTGACGCCGCGTGGCTCGCCGAGATCGGCGCACAAATGCAAGAAATCGGCGACCTGCTGGCAGGCTCTGTTGCGGTCGAAGCCGTCGGGCACCCAGCGAGATCCGCCGCTCCCATAGCCGATGACCTCGACTCCGGCTCGCTGCATGCGGTCGAAAACCCGCGTCACAAAAGTACGCAGCCGGTCCAAGCTGACGTCGGGGCCGACGACCATCAGCCCGCGCCCCTGTGGGTCGGGAATAAAGCCGCACATCGTCTTCAGTTGTAGTGGGTGATTTTCCAGAAGCGCTAGACACTCGCGCTCAATCTGTGGATCGTCGGCATCGACGCCGAGCAGACCGGGAAACCCTTCGAGATAGTCGAAGCTCCAATCGGCAGATTCTGCAAGCTCTTGCAGATTGGTAATTAAGAGGCCGATCTGCAAGACTACTTATTCCCGATCCAACTCATGCCTTCGCCGCGCACCAAAAAGGAGCGCTCGTCCCAATGGCCGGGTCGGGTGACGGGTATCCGGCCCTCCTCAACGGCGACGTCGAGCGGGTTGTCGCGGGTTTGCAGCGGCAGGGCCACGCGCTCGTGCAGCCTCGCCGATTCATAGACGCCCATCATAATTTCAGTGGCGGCTTTGCCGTGCTCGGCTTTGCCGAAGTAGTCCGCAAAGTCGCCCTCGATCCAGCGGCAGATTCCGTAGGCCTGATCGACGAAGGCGTTGCCGTAGCCACTGGCCTCGTCGGTGGGCGCGAAGCCCTGCCAGCCGCCGGAGGTAGCCGTCATATAGCGCAGGCTGTTGTCGTTGACGACCATCATGCCGTCTTCGCCGTAGATGGTGGCGCCCACTTGATAAATATCATTCATCTCGTTTTCGATCACGCCTTCGACCCCGTCGGGATAGCCGATGATCCCGACGCAGCGGTCTTCGACCCGGTGGCCAAAGACGAAGTGGTCGGTGTGGCGCTCGACCGAGCCCATGACCCATTCGGCCCGCGGATCGCCGAGGGCGTAGAGCTGGAAGTCAATGCAGTGGGTGCCGGTGTTCATCATCCCAGCCTTGACCGCTGACCACAGCCGCTGCGGCTTGCCAATGGCTCCGGCGGCGATCATCCTCCGCGCCTCGCGCCAGCAAGAGTAAAAGCGGCGCTGGTGGCCGATGGCGAGCTTGACGTCGTTGCGCTCTGCGGCGATGACCATGGCCTCGGCCTCGCCCAAGGAGACGGCCATGGGCTTTTCGCAGAGCACGGCTTTGGGCTGGCGGGAGCAGGCGGCGATGGACATTTCCGCGTGCTGGGGATCCCAGGAGCAAACGCTGACGATGTCGAGACTTTCCACGTCGAGCATCTCTCGGTAGTCGAGATACTGCTTTTCGACGTGGAAATCCGCGGCGTAGCTAGCTAAGGCTTCGGGATGCGCGTCGGCAATAGCGGCGATTTCAGTGTGCTCGCACTCGGCCCAGCCGCGCCCGTGCTCGCGGGCAATGCGGCCGGAGGCAATGACGCCGACGCGGTATTTGGCCGGCATAGCTACTTGGCGTCGCCTAGGTGCATCAGCGGCAATGGTGCAGGGCTGTCGCCGTCGATGAAATAGACCTTGGCGGCCGGGTCTTTGGAAATAGCCTCTAGGGACTTGAGTGCTTGGAGCTTGACGTAGTTGGGATTGCGGCCGATGGCTTCGTTGATCTTAGAGATTTCGTAGGCTTGGGCGTCGGCGAGCAGGCGGCGCTTTTCGGCTTCGGCCGCGGCCGCGTCCCGTTTGGCCTCGGCCTCGGCGACTAGCTGTTTCTGCTCGGTGGTGAAGCGCTCCAGCTCGGCCTTTTGCTTTTCGACTTCCTGCTCGCGCTCTTTTTTGGCCTCAATGGCCTTGGTGATAAAAGGCGGCAGCGAAATGTCGCGGATCAACACGGCTTCTACATCGACCCCTTTGGGAGCGAGGTAATCCTTCAAACCTTCGAGCAGGGCCGTCTGCAAAGTGGCTTGCGTGGCTTCTAAAAAGAAGTCCTCGGCGCGCTTGATGGTCTTGCCTTGCTCGCGGATGAGTGAGCGCAACTTGGGCACGATATGTACGGCGCGGACGGCGTCGATATTGCCCGTCTCCTTTAAGATCCGCGGCGTGTCGGCCGCGATGAGACGGTACTGGACGCTGACGTCAATCTTGGTCTGTAGCTGGTCTTGGCTGGGGACGTTGGAGGTTTCGGAGTGGGTCTTCTGACGCACGTCGTAGAAGTGCCACTCGTAGAGCGGGTTGACCGGGATGTGCAGGCCCTCGCTGAAGTGCTTGGGCTGGACTTCGCCGAAGAGAGTGGCGATGGCCACATGGCCGGCCGGGACGCTTTGGTAGAAGCGCGGACTGACGAGGAATAAGACGAAGACGACGGCAATGATGCCGAGGATCGACTTAGGGAGTTGGATCATGGGGGGCCTCCTTACGGGCTCGGACATTTTTACCTACCTTTGATCGGGTTGGGGAAATTAATTGCTTAGAAGGTAAATCCTTCACCTGAAAATGTCCATTAAAGCACCCAAGACCACATACTCGGCTGCAAGCGGGCGGACGCTGTGCTCCTGACCATAAGTACGGTCCATCAACCCGCCACGGACTTGGGCTATCTCCTGCACAAGCACCCAGACCGCGCCCAAGCCTTCGCCCTGCCCTTTGGGACGGCACACGTATTCTATCCAGAGGCCTCGGCTGAGCGCTGCACGGCCGCGCTGCTCCTCGACGTAGATCCAACCGCGCTCAAGCGTCGCTCGGCATTCCCCAACTTCGCGCTGGCGTCGTATGTCAACGATCGTCCCTACGCGGCCTCTTCTTTTACCAGCGTAGCCATTGCCCGCGTGTTTGCCTCGGCCTTGAACGGACAGTGCCGCGAACGGGCTGAGCTAGTAGAAGAAGCTCTGCCACTGCGGGTCGGCGTTAGTGCCCTGCCCTGCCGGGGAGGCGAGGACTTGTTGCGCGGTCTCTTTGAGCCGTTGGGATATGCGATAGAGGCCAGAGGCTTCTTGCTCGACGAGCACTTTCCAGCGTGGGGAAACAGCCCCTATTACGAGGTCGAGCTAGCGTGCGTGCAGCCATTAAAAGAAGTGCTGGCACATCTGTACGTGCTGATACCAGTGCTTGACGACGAGAAGCACTACTATGTGGGCGAGGAAGAGATCGACAAGCTGATGCGGCGGGGCGGAGAATGGCTGACAGGTCACCCCCTGCGCGACTTAGTCGTCGAGCGCTACCTAAAACACCAGCGGGGTCTGAAGCAGGTTGCGCTGTCGCGGCTTTTGGTTGAGGAAGCAGGGGAGGCCGAAAATCACGCGGGCGAGGCGGCACTTGAAGCGGAGCTGAGCTTGAACCAGCAGCGGTTAGCCGCTGTGTTCGAGGAACTCAAGGCAAGCGGCGCCCGGCGGGTGCTGGACCTCGGTTGCGGAGAGGGACGGCTGCTCGCGCGGTTGGCGGCGGAAGCGCAGTTCACCGAAGTGGCCGGAATGGACGTGTCGCCGCAAGCCTTGGCCCGTGCGCGCCAACGGCTAGCGAGGTTGCCGCGCGGCGAACAGGTCGCAATTTTTCAGGGGTCGCTGGCCTATCGCGACGCCCGATTGAGTGGGTACGATGCCGCAGCGCTGGTGGAGGTCGTAGAGCATTTGGATCGGCCGCAGCTACGAGCCTGCGAGCGCGTCGTGTTTGAGTTTGCCCGTCCCGCTACGGTAGTGATAACTACCCCTAACGCTGAATACAATGCCCATTGGGCCGCGCTGCCGGCCGGTGTATTTCGCCATCCCGACCATCGCTTCGAGTGGCGGCGAGCGGAATTCCGGGCGTGGGCCGAGGAGGTCGGGAGGCGCTATGGATACGCCGTGTGCATCGCGCCCATCGGCCCGGCGGATCCCGAGCGAGGCGCACCGACGCAGATGGCGATTTTTTCTGCGAGAGGTACTCGTGGCTGACGAGCAAATTCGCCTCTCGATACCCGACCTCTCGCTCGTGGTGCTAATCGGCGTCTCTAGCGCCGGCAAATCGACCTTTGCCCGCGAGCACTTCCGCCCGACGGAGGTGCTGTCCGCGGACTCTTTTCGCGCCTTGGTCGCAGACGACGAAAACAGCCTAGAGGCCACGGACGATGCGTTCGCCGCTCTGCACTTTGTCGCCGCCCGCCGCTTGGCGCGGGGCTTGTTGACCGTGGTAGATGCGACCAACGTCCAGCCCGCGGCGCGCAAGCCGTTGGTAGAACTGGCCAAGCGTTACCACGCCCAGTCGGTAGCCATAGTCTTCGACCTGCCCCAATCTCTCTGCGAGGAGCGTGCGGCCGTGCGCTCCGATCGCGACTTGCCCCCCCACGTAATCCCCCGGCAACACCGCCAGCTACGCCGCAGCCTCAAGGGCCTCAAGCGCGAGGGCTTTCGCCGCACCTTTGCGCTGCGCTCGCCCGCAGACGTTGCGCGGGTCGAAGTGGTGCGGGAAAAGCTGTGGCCCGACCGCCGCGAAGAGCGCGGTCCGTTCGACATTATCGGCGATGTCCACGGGTGTTGCGCCGAACTCGAAGCCCTGCTCGACCAGCTAGGGTATCGCATCGCCGGGGAAAAGGTGGAGCCGCCGCCGGGGCGCAAGGCCGTCTTCGTCGGCGATTTGGTGGACCGCGGCCCCAATGCGCCCGGCGTCCTCGCGCTGGTCATGTGCATGGTGGAGTCGGGCGCGGCCCTGTGCGTACCGGGCAATCACGATGCGCGCTTGGTCCGAGCCTTGCAAGGCAGAAAGGTCCAACGCACACACGGCTTGGCCGAGACACTGGCCCAACTGGATGGCGAGACGGCGGAGTTCAAGAAAAAAGTCGAAACCTTTCTCGGTGGCCTAGTCAGCCACTACGTCCTCGACGGCGGTGCGCTGATCGTAGCGCACGCTGGCATGAAGGAGGAGATGGCTGGCCGCGCCTCCGGGGTGGTGCGGGCGTTTGCCCTGTATGGGGACGCGACCGGCGAGGTGGACGAGTTTGGCCTGCCGGTGCGCCGCGATTGGGCGGCCGAGTATCGGGGCCGCGCCCGCGTCGTCTATGGCCACACGCCTGTGGCGCAGCCCGAGTGGGTCAACAACGCGATCAACATCGATACCGGCTGCGTGTTTGGCGGTGCGCTGACGGCACTGCGCTATCCCGAGCTGGAACTCGTATCCGTTCCGGCCAAGGCGCAGTACTCCGAGCCGGTCCGCCCCTTGGCGGCGCAACAAACGCGCGACGATGTGCTCGACTTAGCGGATGTGGCTGGAGGCCGGAGGGTGGAGACGCGATTGATGGGGCGAGTTACCGTTCATGCGGAGCGGGCGGCTGCGGCGCTGGAGGTGATGAGCCGCTTTGCCGTTGATCACCGGTGGCTGGTCTATTTGCCGCCGACGATGGCCCCGCCCCAGACTAGCACCCACCCCGACCTGCTCGAACACCCAGACGAGATCTTGGCGTACTATCGCCGCTGTGGCGTGCGCGAACTCGTCTGCGAGGAGAAGCAGATGGGCTCGCGGGCCGTGCTGGTCGTCTGCCGCGACCCGGCGACCGCGCAGCGGTGCTTTGGCATAGAGGATGGCAGCGCGGGCATCTGCTACACGCGCACGGGTCGCCGCTTCTTTATGGATGCCGGCTTGGAAACGGGGCTCTTGGATCGCGTGCGCCGGGCCTTTGAGCACAGCGAACTGTGGCGTGTGCTGGCGACGGACTGGGCGATACTCGACGCCGAGATCATGCCTTGGTCGGCCAAGGCGCAACAGCTACTTGAAAGCCAGTACGCCGCGGTGGGTGCGGCCGCACGGGTGTCGTTGGCAGCGTCTGTGGGGGTGCTGGAGCAGGCGGCGACACGAGGCGTGGCGGTCGGCGAGTTGTTGAGCCGTTGCCGTTGCCGGGCCGAGTCCGTAGCACGCTACGCCGCGGCCTATCGCCCCTATTGCTGGCCGGTGCGCTCGCTCGAGGATCTCAAAGTGGCTCCCTTTCACCTGTTGGCCACGGAGGGGCAAGTCCACGTCAATCAGACCCATGCGTGGCATTTGGAGACCTTGGACCAACTCTGTGCGGCCGAGCCTGAATTGCTGGGCGCGATTGATCGCCGGCGGGTGGTTTTAGACGATAGGCAGAGCAGCAGCGAAGTAGTTCGGTGGTGGGAGGAATTGACCGCAAGCGGCGGCGAGGGACTCGTTGCCAAACCCTTGGACTTCGTCTGCACTAACGGGCGCGGCCTCGTCCAGCCGGCCCTCAAGTGCCGGGGTCGTGCGTATTTGCGGCTGATCTACGGGCCTGAGTACACGGAGCGCATAGAGCTGTTGCGCCGCCGCAATCTCAAAGGCAAGCAGGCGTTGGCCCGGCGTGAATTCGCGCTGGGGGTGGAGGGCTTGGAGCGGTTTGTCGCCGGGCAGCCCTTGCACCGAGTACACGAATGCGTCTTTGGGGTTTTGGCGTTGGAAAGCGAGTCGGTTGATCCGCGGTTTTAAGTGGTGGCCGGTGGCCGCTTGCGTCGCCGACCCCTGTCTCGGTATCATCAAACAGTATGCCTAAGGGAGGACAGAGCATGATTAGCATTACCGAAGCAGCAGAACAGAAAATTGCCGACCTAGTCGCCGCGAGCGAAAAGCCGGTCAAGGGCCTGCGCATCGGCGCCCGCCTCGACCCCGCCAAGCAAGTCGGCTACAAGCTGGCATTCATCTCCGATCAGCAGATAGGCGGCGACGATCAGGTCGTCCACTTTTCGGGCTTTGACGTGTACATGGATCCCGAAAGTGCCGATCTGTTGGCGGAAGCCAAGGTGGATTACGTAGATGGGTTGATGGGTTCGGGCTTCAAGATTGAGCGTCCGCGCAAGATGCCTGAGCACCTGAACGGCCCGGTGGCCGAGGCTGTCCACCGCGTCATCGAAACCCAAATCAACCCGGGCGTGGCCTCTCACGGCGGCGTGGTGACCTTAGTAGATATCAAAGGCAACACGGTTTTCGTGCAGATGGGCGGGGGCTGTCAGGGCTGTGGCCAAGCCGATGTGACGCTCAAACAGGGCATCATTCGCATGATCAAGGAAGCCGTGCCCGAGGTGGAAGCCGTGGTTGACGCGACGGATCACGCCGCAGGAGAAAATCCGTATTATTAGCCCCGAGGAGGGTTTTATGACAACGGCGTTGCCATTGGTGGCGCGGCTCGATCTCGAGGGCTATGTGCAGGCGATAAAGGAAGACGGGTACGCCTATTTTCCCCAGGTACTCAACGAGCAAGAAATCGCCGAGTTGCGGCAGGCCATGGACGAACTGACTGCGCTGGAGGAAAGCTACGACCGCCACACCGCCCCGCCCGCGCACGGCTTTCTCAACAAGAGCATCAACAACGCGTTCAATCGTGCGCCAATCTTCGCCCAGTACTTGGACCACCCCGAAATCATCGACCTAGTCGAAGCAGTACACGGCGACGATTGCCACTGCATCGGCATGACGGCTTGGATAACCGGGCCGGGCCGCCCGGATCAAACCCTGCACGCCGACTGGCAGCCGCTGACCCTGCCCGCAGAAGTCATGGACCACCCGGCGGTCGAAATTCCGATTTTTATCACTACGGCCCATTACTATCTCGACGATCTAACCGAGGAACTAGGGCCGACTCGCTTCGTGCCGGGCAGTCACCGCGCGGGTCGGCGGCCCCGGGCGGGTGAGACCAGTTTCAAGGGCGTCGAAGAGCAGAGCATCTTGTGCAAGGCCGGCGACTGTGTGCTGTTTCGCTGCGAGGTTTGGCACCGGGGCACGGCCAATACGAGCAAGCAGACGCGCTACCTGCTCCAAGTACACTACGCCCAGCGCATCATCACCCAGAAGTACCCTCCCTATCTGAATAAATTCCAATTCGACGCGGCTCTGTTGGCGCAGGCCACGCCGCGGCAGCGGCGGCTTTTGGGCGACCACATGCCGAGCAATTACGACTAGACCCATAAGACAATCCGCAGATGGACGCAGATGATTCACAAGACGATCCGCCGCTCGAAGCTCATACAACCGGATTGCGATCCCACCGAATGGATGAATAACGCCCTATGACTAATTCCCCGATATCCGTCCTACTCTTCGAGGACAATCCCATTCACGCTCGCCTGTTGCAGGGCTTTCTAAAACCGGAATTTGCCGTGGAAGCGGTCGATAACTTAGCGGCCGGCTTGGCGCGGTTAGAAGCTGGCGGTATCGACGCGATCCTCCTCGACCTAGTGCTGCCCGACAGCCAAGAGCTGGCGACCTTCGAGCGCGTCAAAGCAACCGTCCCGAATATCCCCGTACTGGTCTTGACCGGCCTTGACGACGAAGTGCTCGCCGAAGAGGCCGTCGCGGCCGGTGCGCGCAATTACCTCATCAAAACGCAGATCAATGGCGAGAGCTTGGCCCGGTCTATCCGGGAGGCCGTAGCAGGTTAGCGATGGGGGGCGATCCCCGTTTCTTACGCTGGACCGGCCGGCTGGCGCGATTGGCCGCTTCCGTGCCCATGATCGCGGGTGCGTTGGTGCTGTGGGGCTGGCACATCAACGACGAATACCTCAAAAGCTTCATGCACGTTAGCTGGGTGACGACGCATCCGCTCGTGGCGGTGGAGTTTATCTTGGCCGGGGCGTCGCTTTTGTTGTTGCAGGCCGAGCCGTTGAGCCGCTGGCGGCGCTATGTGGGCGTGGCGTTAGGGGCGACCGTGGTGCTGATCGCCGTGCTCAAGTTGATCGGCTACCAATACAACTGGGAGCGCGGCGTTGATACCTACCTTTTTTATTTCAAGCTGGGTGGCTACCGGATGTCGCCCAATGCGGCGTTTTCCTTTTTGCTAATCGGCTTGGCTTTGGTGCTGATGGACGTGCGGGTGCGGGGCCGCGCCTACCTGTGGCAGGGGTGCGGGATCGCGGCAACGGCCGTTGGGCTGTTGTCGATGAGCAGCTACTTCCACAACGTGCTCTTACTCTACGGCATCGCTGGCTACGTGCCGGTCATCCCGGACACGGCGACCGAATTTCTCATTCTCTGCTTTGGCTTGCTGTGCGCTCGCCCGCACCGCGAGCCAGTCGCCACCATCATCAGCACCACCGAGGGCGGCTCAGTGGCGCGTCGCCTCTTGCCAGCCGCCTTTGTCATTCCCCTCCTGCTCGACTGGGTGCGCCTGCAAGGCGAGTCCCTCTATGGTTACGAGTTTGGCCTTTCGCTCTTTACGCTGCTCAACATCTTGGCCTTTGCCCTGATTATTTGGTGGAACGCCGCGTCGCTTTCGCGGGTTGATGCGGAAAGGCGGCACTCGGAAGAGCAGCTCCAAGAGCAATACCGCCTAACCGCAGCCACGGCGCAATCCGAGCACGAGGCCCTGTTGGCCCTTGAAGAGTCGCAAGAGGCCCTGCGCGACGCCAAAGAGCAGGCCGAAGCGGCCAACCACGCCAAGAGCGCGTTCTTGGCCAATATGAGCCACGAGATCCGCACTCCCATGAACGGCATCATCGGCATGACCGAACTGTTGGCGCGCACCCGGCTCGAATCGCAGCAGCGCAACTACTTGACCTTGGTGCAGCAGTCGGCAGAATCCCTGCTGTCCCTGCTCAACGACATCCTCGACTTCTCCAAAGTAGAAGCAGGCCGCTTGTCCTTAGAGGAGATCGAGTTTGACCTGCGCGACGAAGTGGGCAATGCCGTGCAGACCTTGGCCATGCACGCGGCGAGTAAAAACATAGAGCTTGTGTACCACATTCCCGCGGATGTACCCGACCGCTTAGTCGGCGACCCGCGCCGCTTGCGCCAAGTGGTGATCAACTTGGTGGGCAATGCCGTCAAGTTTACCGAGGAAGGCGAAATAGAAGTTGGCATGGCCGTGGAAGAAGCATTGTCAGATGCCTTGTTTTTGCGCCTGTGGGTGCGCGACACCGGGATCGGCATCGCGCCGGAGAAACAGGCGCGGATTTTCGAATCGTTCAGCCAAGTCGATGAGTCGACCTCGCGGCGCTTTGGTGGCTCCGGCTTGGGCTTGGCCATCTCGCAGCAGCTAGTCGAGTTGATGGGAGGCCGCATCTGGGTCGAAAGCGAGGAGGGTCAAGGCAGCACCTTTTACTGCACGGTCCGCTTAGGGCTGGGGACGCCCAAGACCAAGCGCGCCGATCTGGCCTCGCTGCGGGAGTTAAAGGTCCTAGTTGTCGACGATCACGCGACCAATCGGCGGATTCTCGAAGAGCTCCTCAAAAGCTGGGCGATGGAAGTCGCGCTCGTGGAGAGCGGTGCGGCTGCCATCGCCGCCTTGGAGGCTGCGACGCCGCCTTTCGACCTCGTGCTGATGGATCTGATGATGCCGGAGATGGACGGCTTAGAAACGGTAGCGATAATCCGCGAGAATGCGGCGTTTGCCCAAGTGCCAGTGCTGCTGCTTTCTTCGGCCGACCGCGCCGGGTACAGTGCGCGGTCGCGCTCCTTGGGCATTGCCCACAGCCTGCTCAAGCCGGTCAAGCAATCCGATCTGCTAGAGGCCATTGGTGCAGCGGTCGCAGCCGTCCCGCCGCAGGAAACAAGAAGCGGTGAAGTGCCCCAAGACGAGTCGGTCGAGAGCCGCCGCATACTCTTGGCCGAAGATGGAGCGATCAACCAGCAGGTGGCTGTGCGGCTGTTAGAGGAGCGCGGCCACTCGGTCGTGGTAGTGAACAATGGCCGTGCGGCCGTGGAGCAAGTGGCCGCGCAGTCCTTTGACGTGGTGCTGATGGACGTGCAAATGCCGGAGATGGACGGCCTAGAAGCGACGGCGGCCATTCGCCGTGCAGAGGCACAGACCGGCGGACATGTCCCGATCATTGCCATGACGGCCCACGCCATGAAAGGCGACCGCGACCGCTTTTTGGCGGCGGGCATGGACGGTTACGTGGCCAAGCCGGTGCGCCCGCGTGAGCTGTACGCGGCCGTGGAGGGTGCTGAGGCCGAACTACTCGCGTCGGCGGATTTGCCTTTTGCGTGGGATGTTGCGCTTGAGCGCGTCGGTGGCGACGAGGACTTGTTGCGCGAATTGGCGGAGATGTTTTTTGCCGAGTGCCCCAAGCTGATGCAGCAGATCCGCGAGCACATCGACGCTGCGGATGGTCCTGAGTTGCGGCGGGCCGCGCATACGCTCAAGGGGTCGGCGGGCGTTTTCGGGGCGGAGGAGGTGGCCGAGGCTGCGCATCGGCTGGAGGAAATCGGGCGCGAGGCAGCGTTTGCCGACGCCGAGGAAGCCTTGGCGTTGCTGGAGGATGAGGTGACGCGGTTGTTGCCGGCCTTGCAGGAGCGGGTTGTGGCCAGCGCGTAACGCCGACGGAGCAAGCTGGACCGCCAGATTTTTTGCTACCAACAAGGAGGAGAATAAGCTGATTAACCTGTGTCCACAGGAAAAGGAGGATTTACTATGTACAAGGTAGTTATAGCTCTTGCTGTCAATGAATTTGCAGAGCACCTTGGCGGTCAGCCCGATTGGGATTTGCTAACAGATATTACCCTGAAGGCTAATGTTAAAGAGGTTGAGATAAAGATATGAATAGACTAGCGATTGCGTACCTTCTAAAAGGGAAGGCAGCTCTTACAATTAATAGTTTACGTCAAAGATATGATGTTAAGACTGCCACAGCGATAGCTGGACATATGACAATAGCTGGACCTTGTAACACGGAAATTCCTTCTTCTCAAATACAAGACATATTGGCCCGTTTTGCTACTACACTACAACCGATCCCGCTTACGATTGGTGGAGTGGAAACGTTTCTGCCGAGATCGGTAACATGTTATTTAGGGATAAGCCCCCAAGGACCTCTTAAGGCCCTTCATAATACTCTTATATCGCAATTGAACTGGACGGAACGCTATCCCTACCATCCGCATGTGACTATCACTGAAAATCTTACACGTGCAAGAACTGAAGAAGCCGTAGATCAACTTCAAAGCTTAAATATTCACGAAACCGATATGCTGGATTCTTTAACATTACTCGAGGAGGATTCTAGCGGTAAATGGCGCGAGATTTATAAGAAGCCTTTTTAAGATTATTCTTATTGCCCTTTGAGCCCAAAGAAAGCCTAGTAGCAGTGGAGTCTCGTCCCCGGAAAACGCCCGACTAGGAACTTCTCGACTACCCGTTGAAGCAGTTCGACGAGAATTTTAAAAAGGCTTCTAAGGGCAATTCCGACTTGCTGCCGGTCGCTAGCCACTAAGCGGCTCCACCTAGGAAATAGTTGCCATTGTTAAACGCTCCTTTGTAAGTCTGGGGAAGGGGTCTTTTTGGCGCGGCTGTTGTGCGATCTTAGTGTTGCGTTTTTCGAGGCTCGGCAACCTTGCCCAATTGAGAGGTGATACATGACCAGCATTCGCACGCACCTATGGCTACTCTGGATGGCAGGAGCTGCGCTCGTCGTTGCGCCGCCTGCCCCGGCCCACGAAAAGCCTAGCGAAAAAGAAGTGCGGGCCTTCAGGACGCACCTCCAGCCCACCATCGACGGCGTCCTAGACGACGAAGACTGGAAGCGGGCTGCACCAGCGACGGGATTCATCCTGATCGAACCCGAAGAAGGCGTCGTCGCGACCAACCAGACCTTTATACACGTACTCTACGACGCCGATTATCTGTACATCGGCCTCAATATGATGGACGCGAAGCCCGGCAACATAAAGGGTCGCATCATGCAGCGGGATGGCCGGTTTGCTCCGCTAGACCTCGTCGGTCTCGTGTTAGACACCTATCACGACCACCAAAATGCCTACGGATTCTACATAAATGCCTACGGCGTCCAGAACGATTTTCGCGTTGAAAACGACGGGGCTGGTGGCTGGGGTGGCATTGATCAGAGCTGGGACGGCATTTGGCAGGCCGAAACCCATGTCCACGCCCAAGGCTGGAGTGCCGAGATCGCCATCCCATTCAAGACGCTGCGGTTTCCCGAATTGGATCAGCATACGTGGGGCATAAACGTCCAGCGCATTGAGCGGACCTACACGGAGAATAGCAACTGGGCGTTTATATCGAGAGACGACCGGTATCTCCTAAAAGTGTCCAAGGCCGGTCACCTACATGGACTGAAAGACATAAAGCCGGGACTTCATCTAGAAGTGCTCCCCTATGCAACCGGAGGCTACGGCCATGTGGGGAGCCGATCCGCCGAAGGCTGGTCCAGCGATTTTGGCCTCGATCTGAAATACAGCATTGCTTCTAACCTCACCTTAGATGCCACCTTCAACCCGGATTTTGCCCATATTGAAGCCGACGAAAACCAGATAAACCTGACTCGGTTTGAGCTCTTCCTAGCGGAGAAACGCCCCTTCTTTCTCGAAGGCCAAAAGCTCTTTACCGCGATGGACCTCTTCTACAGTCGTCGCATTAGCGATCCCGATGCTGGCACCAAAATAACGGGCAAGATCGGCAAGAACAGCGTCGGCCTGATCGCCGCACGGAACCGCCCAGCGGGCGAGGATGGCGACCCGCCGCATTTCGGCGTTTTGCGCTTCAAGCGCGACTTAGGAGTCAATTCTTCTATTGGTGCCTTGGCGGTCGGAAAAGACGGTCCGCTAGGGCAACAGGCGGTGGGCAGTGATCTCGTCTTAAACGTGGAGGACAACGCCAAACTCTTCCTTCATTCGGCCATGAGTTTTGGTACAGACACGGACGATCGCAACAAAATGCACAGCGGTCGCTTTACGTACAACTCGGATCGCCTCCCCTTTGAGGTTTGGGGCTCTTGGATCGAGCCGGGATTCAACGTGGATCAAATCGGCTTCATCCCGCACGATGCCGAGGTCGGCAAACGAGAAGGCGGCCTCTATGGAAGCTACGGTTGGCGCCCCCATTTCCTAGGTATTGAAAAAATCTTTTTAGGCCAACAGTTCACGGCCGAGCGGCGGACCAATGAAGAGGGGTGGGAGTGGGAATGGAGCAATGTTGATGTGTACGTGAGACGGCGCGACGACTCGCGGGCGTGGTTTAACCACGAAAATTGGCAATTGCGCTGGCAGCAAAAAAAGTACAACGGCGACTCCTTCAATGCTGGTTTTGACACCGGCAATGGGCGCAAATACCGGCTGCGCCTCACCGGTCAACTGCGAGACCAGTACGACTTTGCGGACGAATACCTCGGCGATATCCGCCGTGTAACTGGGACGCTGCGGTTCGACTTGTGGGAGGGGTTCTTTTTGGACTCCAGTACGGAATCGGTTTGGGAGTACTTCCCCTCCGGCGCGTTGGACGAAGTAAAGCGCGTCTTGCTGGTGAGGACGACGTACTTTTTGCATCGGGATTTGTTCATCCGCAGCTTCTTCCAGCGCAGTTTCCACCAAGACACCGTCGATCTCAACCTGCTTTTTAGCTACACCTTCGGCCCGAATAACAGCCGGTTCTACATCGCCTATAACGAGCATCGGGCCGACACCACCGAGCGGATACTGCTGACGAAATTGAGCTATCGGTTTAACTTTTGAGCCGACTCAGTACGCGACCCCCGGTGGCGCGATAGCAAGCCGCGACGGCCGTTCCATCCAAACGCAAAAAGAAAAGCAGGTGCTAATGGAGCGAGTTTATACCACGCAGGATTTGGCCATGCTCACGCATCTCAAGAGCGTCTTGGAAGCGCAGGGTATTGAGTGCGTTTTGCGCGGGCAGCATCTGCTTGGCGGCGTGGGCGAGTTGCCGCCGATTGAGTGCTGGCCGGAGTTGTGGGTCTTGGACGACACACAGGTCGCGGCCGCGAAGTCGCACATTGATGCCTTATTTGCAACGGCAGCCGAAGACCGAGAGCCGTGGGCCTGCGCCATGTGCGGCGAGGAGATCCCGGGGGCATTTACGGACTGTTGGAGCTGTGGGGCGGATAGGAACTCTTAGCTTCGTATATCCACCCTTGCTGATTTCGGACGAGAACCTGACGATGCGTTTTTTTAACACGACGGGGCATTTGGTGATTTTTAATCGACTCGCCGGCAGGAGTTGGGCGGAAAAATTTTCCATGCCCGGCGGGCGGCGAGCAATGGGGTTGAAATCGGTGTTTGGGAATGTGAAAAGCGCGATGCCGATCGCCCCTAGGCTGTGGCTCGCGCTCGCTTTCGCCTTGTCGCTCGCCGCTTTGGCCCGCGCACAAGCGAGTTCCGCCGACAGCCTGTTCGTCAGCGGCAAACAGATGCTGCGATCCGGTGCTCCCGACGCGCTGTACGCGGCTAAAGCTAGGTTCGAGCGCGCCTTGGCCGACACCGCTTTGGCCGCGTGGGGCCACTACTACATCGCCTTGACCGAGTATCGCATCGCCGATTACCTGTTGGCCGCAGGCGAGGAAAACAAAGGTGCGGCGCATCTCAAAGCCACGGTTGAGCATTTGCAAAAAGCTACCAAGATTGACCCGCAAGCGGCCGAGGCCTATGCCCTGCTGTCGAGCGCATACGGACGACAGATCGGCCTCAACCCGATCAAAGGCATGGTCTTGGGGCGCAGAGCACAGCAGGCCCTGCAAAAAGCGACGCAACTCGCACCCGACAATCCGCGCGTCGCGCTGTGCATGGCCATCCGCGACTTTAACACTCCCGGCATGTTGGGTGGTAGCAAGGAAAAGGGCCTGCAAGGATTCCAGCGCGCCGCCGAATTGTTCGCCCAAGAAGAGCCGACCAATCCCATTCGCCCCGCATGGGGACACAGCCGCACCTATGCTTGGCTCGGCCTCGCGCATCAAGACCGAGGTGAGCTAGCGCAGGCGCGAGCGGCCTTTGCAAAGGCGCTTGCCATCAATCCAGATTTTAGCTGGGTCAAAAACGTGCTGCTGCCCGAACTGGAAAAGGCCGCTGCGAAGCATGAATAAGACAGAAGACAGCGCACCCGACTATTGCACGATACCGCGTTTTCCGAGTACGGCCCGCGCATCATGGCGCGAACCGAGGCGTGAAAAGTTGTATCATTTAGAGGAGGACCCCGATGAGCTGTACAACTTGTACGACGATCCGGCTCGTGCGGGAGCGATGGTGGAGCGGATGATGGATTGGGGCGGAAAGACGCGAATGCAGCGATTAAAGAAATACGCTATGTATACGTCTGGGTAATCGGACGCCGGATTCCATCGTGAATGAAATCTCGCTTCGCGAGCGGCGAGTAGTTCGACGCCTTTTTGATCTTCCGCCGGCCGTACAAGCTGCTGTTGGTATCAACGGGTAATATCAGAAATTTGGAACTCTTGTTGCACCAAAACATTGAGCATATCGCTGAATCTTTCGATAAGTACGACTTTATAGAAATAGATCGGACTGCACTGATTTTTCATTTGTGAACTACAATCCGCGCCAGCGAAAGGAGTACACTGTGAATATACACGTGGGCAATTTGGCAAAGACAGCTAAAAAGAAGGCACTGGTCCAGCTCTTCCAACCATACGGAAAGGTTGTGGCTGCGACGATCGCCCGAGACAAAAAGAGCGGCGAATCGCGCGGCTTTGGCTACGTGGAGATGGCTACCCGGCACGAGGGCGAAGAGGCCATTGCCCATCTCAACGACAAGGAATTTGAGGGGCAGAAACTGCATCTGAGCGAGGCACACGAGCGCAAGGACCAGGCCGGGCGCAGGGCGGGTAGGGGCGGCGACCGCTTTGACCAGCAGCGCAGTACTTTTTTCTCGTCCCGCGGCGATCAGCGCAACGCGGGCAATATGCGGCGGAGTGGACGGCGAGGTTCCTAGCGCAATTACTCGGACAACAGCGCGAGCAGCTCGGCGTGGCTTTGGACGCGGAAATCGGCTTCAGCCGTCCAGAGGTCTTGGTCGGCAGCGTCGTAGTAGATGGTGGTGACCGCGGCGCGGCGGCCGGCTTCGAGGTCGTAGCGGAAATCGCCGACCATCACGGCGGTTTCGGGCGTGGCACCCCAAGCGGCTAGCAGCTTGCGGATGCCATCAGGGTCGGGCTTGGGATCGGCTTCGTCGCGGCCTAAGACGTAGGCGGGATCAAAGAATGCGCCGAGGTTGCAGATGGCGAGCGTCTGCAACGCATTGGCGTGGTTGTTGCGGGTGAGGATGCCGAGCCGGAAACCGCGTTCGACCAATGAGGCCAGTAGCGCGTGGACGCCGGGTAAGGGCTGAGCGCGAAGGGCGTACTCGCGTTCGAGCGCGGCAAGGCGGCGTCTGAGCGCGGCCGCTTCGGCTGCCGGGCGAGCGTCAATCTCTTCGAGCATATCTTTCCCCAAAGGCAGCCCCAATTCTCGGCGCATAGCATTGAAATCAATGGCACTGTAAGCGAGGGTGTTATCGAGGTCGAAAATCCAGTGAGTGAAGCGCATACCATTAAGCACGGCCCCTGCTGTCGAACCACTCGGCCGCTTTCCGCTTAGCTTTCTCTTCGATTGCTGGGGTAATGTACGCGGCGACCGTCGCAAGTGCCGCGGCGAGTGCGCCGAGATCGTCGCCATATCCGGCAAACGGGATGAGATCGGGTATGGCATCAGTAGGTAAAATAAAATAAGCGAGGGCACCGTAAATGACCGTTTTGGCCCACATCGGTGTTTCTGGGGCTTGCGCTGCGTAGTACAGCTTAAGGGCCATCTCGACCACTTCGCGCCCGGCGACAACCGCGTAATCGCGCAGTTTCTCCCAAAAGTTGCTTTCCGAGTAGTTGTTGCTCACGAGATCGTCTTCCCTTGCGAAGTTGCGGTTGTGCGCTCGGCAAAAGGGGTCCAGCCGCGGCCGGGCTTGTGGACGGGAGTCTGTTCGTAGCGGGTGCGGATTTTCTTGAATTCGGCGATGTCGGTGACTTCGTGCGCTGGGTCTTGCGCGTCTTTGATGACAAAGTCGCCTTCCGTAGGCAAGCAGGCCATGGTGACCGGGTCGCGTTCCGGGTCGAAGTCTTTGGGGTCTTCGTCAATGTTGTTCGGAACTTTGGCATCTTGGTAGCGGAGATCGACGCTCCAGCGGACGATGTCGGTGTTATTCGCAAAGGAGGCGTGTGGGGTGAGATTGGTCATAAAGAGCACCGAGCCAGCGCGCATTGGGCAAGCCACAGGTTCGGGGCTCGGCAGGTCTTCGCCGGCGATTTCGAGATACCCGCCCTGTCCGCCGGTATAGTGGCGATAGACGCCGCTGCGGTGCGATTTGGGGATGACGTGCAGGCAGCCGTTTTCAATGGTGGCATCGACGAGGGGAATCCAGCAGGTTACGATCAGACTTTCGTCGCAGTGAGGCATGAAGTAGCCCGAGTCTTGGTGCCAAGGCACGGCCCCGCGCGAGTAGCCGGGAGCCTTAGGGCGGATGCGGTACACGGACGAACCGATGATGTCTGGGCCGACGAGACTTTCGATGCAGGAGACGAGCGGTGGATGGCGCAAAAAGTCGAGGATGGCCTGTTCTTTGAAGCCGCCGCCGCCGTGCCCCATGATCGCTCGGGTCACGCGCTCGCCGACTTCGACATTGGCTTTGAAGAGGGCACCGAGCCGGGTTTCAAAGGGTTCGGCGGCAAAGGTCTCCGCGCCGAGTAGCCCTTCTTCCCGCAAGGTGGCACACGTCTGGTCAATGACGGCGGTGAGGCCGTCTTTGAGAGGTTGGAGGTCGGCTTGGGAGTAGATTTCTTCTTTGACTACGTAGCCGAGATCGTAGAATTGCTGGCGTTCGGTAGTGATTAGGCCCATGACCTGCTCCGGGTGAAAGGGTCGTCAAAGGGTATTCCCTCTGTCCGCGCTAGTCAATGGCGTCCCGGAGCAGTATTTTTCTCGCGGCCTCATTCTCAGATGCGAACAGCAATGCTGCGGCACTGTCGAGATGTGTGGCTGCCCGCCCGTCCGCCGCTGCTTGCTGGCGGAGCTGGTATAACGCGATGGGCAGCCGCAGATCTTTTGGGCTGTACGGAAAGGTCTTACCGGCGTGCCTTTTGCGATAGTTCTGCAACACTTCGAGATAGCGATAGCCGAATTCTATCGTCGGCTCGATTATGGTGCCCTCGCCGTAATCGTTCCAAGTGACAATCTGGATCAGCGACGCCTTCTCCTCGGCCCGTTCTAGCGTCTCCGCAAAAACTGCGCCCTCTTGGTCGTCGAGATACCCGTAGCTTTCGCGCACACCGGCTTCCTCGTAGATGTCGTGGAACTTGGGAAACGCCGTGCCGACGCCGCCCTTTTCGTAGAGTTGGCTTAGGTAGGTGCGCCAAGCGGCGGGCGGTACGACGCGGCCGTCGTGTACTGGGGGCCAGCCGAACACTCCGTCGGCTCCTCCTTGCCGTGAATTCAGCGTGTATAAGTACGGAGGTTGCGGCAAGCCCGAGAACAGCTCCTTCCACGCCGCTCCCTTGAAGTACTGCGGACCGAATGCGAAGAGCAGAGGGCGGCCCGCAATTTTGGCGTATTCGTCGGCGACAAACCAGTTCTCCTGCATCCAGCGCAAGACCTCCTCGCCGTGGCTAAGGGCCTCGCTCTCGTGGAGAACGCCATCGTTGACGAGGTGTTTTATCGATTGGTCTTCGTAACAAATGGCGAAGCGCAAGCCGGCCTTTTTGATGTACGCGATTAGGTGGTTTGTGTTGCGATGAATCGCGGCGTAGTCGTAGTGATCTTTGATGCCGTACCAGTCGATGATCGCCCCGTCGATACCCGCGAACTTCATAAGCAGGACGTGACATTCCAATGCGTGTGGATCGTTTGAGTCGTACGGCCCGATCAATGGGTAGTAATGAGAGGCTATTTCGCGGCGGCCATCGTCGGCGATTGTAGCGGGATCAAAGTGATTCATCGTCCAGTGCCAACCCCACTCGCCACTGACCGGTTTCGACGCATACCAAGGCATGTAGTGGACCATTATTTGGGGGGCTGTCGCAGACAGAGATTGGCTGTTCGAGTCGAAGAGGCTTTTGCCGCAGGAGTGCAGCGACACACAACACAGGGCGATGAGTGGGAGACGTTTCACTTAATTCGGGGTTGATGATTTTCTTAGAGATGAGGTGCGATGGCAACTCCGGTGGTTTGAGGCCCTGCTATTAAAATAAAGAATCGGGATTTTGACGTTCAAACTCGCAACCTGCGCGGCCCTTGACAGAGAGCGAAGGTAGCAGTTTGATAACAGTATGAAATCACTACATATCAGAGACGTAGATCCCAACACTCTGGCTGCCCTGAAACGGCTGGCTAAGAGCCACCGTCGCTCGCTCCAAGGAGAGCTGCATACAATACTGGAGCGGGCCGCTCGCACTGCCCCGCCCGAGCAGCCAGCGGCACTATCTTGGGTCACAGTGGAGACCGGCCGGGCCACAGCGACTTGGGCTCGAAGCGAGATCTACGATGACGACGGCAGGTGAGATCCTATTCGCCGACACCAACGTATTTTTGCCAGCCACAGATTAGGACCTATTACGGCGTCGGCGCGTCTTCCCGCAACAATCCTTCCGCTTTTAGCTCGGCCCACAGGTCTGTTGGTATTTTGTGCTGAAACCACTCGGCGTTGGTCTCAATGTGCTCCGGTGTCTGCGCTCCTGGGATAATCGCCGCGACGAGGGGGTTCCCGAGCGGGAACTGCATGGCGGCGGCGGGCAAGGGCACGTCGTGCCGCTGGCAGACGGCTTGGATGCGGCGGGTCTTTGCGAGGATTTCGGGCGAGGCCGTGTCATAGGCATAGCGGGCACCTGCAACCGGGCCGGAGGCGAGGATGCCGGAGGCGAAGACCGAGCCGATGACGATGCGCACGTCGCGCTCCTCGCAGAGCGGGAATTCTTCGTCGAGGGAATCTTGGTCTAAGAGCGTATAGGGCATGGCGACGATACAGAAGTCGAGGTCGGCCGCGTCGAGCAGGCGCGGCATAGCCCCCATGCGGTTGAGGCCCGCGCCGATGGCCTTGACTAGCCCCTGCGAGCGTAGCTCGTCGAGGGCGCACCAACCGCTGGTGATGAGGTGATTGATGTGGGCGGAGAAGCGCTGCTCGCTGTCGTGGAAGAAACTGTCGAGGTCGTGGATCAAGAGCAGGTCAATGGAATTGAGGCTCAGCCGCTGCAAGCTGTCCTCCCACGAGCGCATGATGCCGTCGTACCCATAGTCAAAGCGGAAGTCAAAGGGCAAACCGCCGGTCCAGAACCCCTTTTCGAAAGAATCGAGATTGCGAGTGGCTGTGAGCACTCGGCCGACCTTGGTCGAGATTGCGAAGTCCTTGCGCTCCTGCTGGCGGAGAAAGTGGCCGAGGCGGTGTTCGCTTTTGCCATAGCCGTAGAATGGGGCTGTGTCGTAGTAGCGGATGCCAGCGTCCCAGGCTGCTTGCAGGGTGTCTTGGGCTTGAGCTTCGCCGACGGGGTCGAAAAGCTCGCCTAAAGGAGCGCCGCCAAAGCCGAGTGCGCTTAGCTCGACGCCGGTGCGCAAAGCGCGCGTGGGGATGGTGGACATAGGGATGTCTCCTTTCCGGTTGAGTCTGTCAGAAGCGGCCGTGATGCGATTCGGCTGGTGCTTGGTACTCTACCTTGAGGTGGGGTGTTGCGAGCCGCTTGTGCCCCTCCACTTTGGAGGTCAGGCAGCTTTCGAGTGCGCCGCTGACGATTAGGGTGCGCTCGGCGGGAAAGGGGGCACGGCCGGTCTCGATCATTTCCCAGATCTTGGCTACCAAGCAGGCCGAGTACGTGACATTGGGCGTCGGCGGCAAGAAAAATTGGGTCGAGATGGGATCGTCCTCGCCAGCGAGTTTGCAGGCGAAACAGTAGTCGCGGATGGCACCGTTGAGCATCAGGAGGGTCGTCTTGAGGCCGTCGTTGTGCTCAATGAAGTACGCGGCCGGCTCTTTGACAAGCTGGGGCAACTCGCCGTTGCCGAGTAGATCTTGGGTGCGGCCGTCCTCGTCGGTTTTGCCGCCGGGAGAGTCGCTGCGCGAGAGGGCGGATTCGAGCAGTTCCAGCGAATAGCGGCCATCCTCACCCGCCTTCCACACATCGTCTCCTTCGATCAACTGCACGGATTTGACGCCGGTCTCGCCGCCGGAGCGACGCTCGATCATGCACTGCATGGCTTCTAGCGCGTGGTAATCCATGGGATCGGAGCCACCGACGCCGACCATCAGGGCCTCTTCGATCTGGCAGCCCAAGGGCAGCTCGACATCGGGCAGACGCCAAGTGACCGGCAGCGACGAACCAGCGAGAATCGGGAAGCCGAGTCGGTGGCCGTCGGCGATCATTTCTCGCGCCTTGTCAAAGCTGTAGGAGAGGTGCTTGTCGTTGTAGATGGGCGCGGTGCGGCCGTCTTGTTCAAAGACCTTGACGCATTCTTTGAAAAACTCGTAGCGCGGGTACAGAATTTGTCCTTTGTCGTTGCGGGGATACTCGCCGTGTTCGCCGATGATTAGCACTGCGTCGCAAGCCAATTCGCCGCCGCCGCCGCGCAGGGCCTCGGCGATAGTGGGGTACACGGCAAAGCCGAATTCGCGCGCTCGGTCTTGGCTTTGGTCGCCTTCGGGCTGCTGATCGACGTAGAGCGAAACGATCTTGCAGTCGGGGCGATGCCAGCGGCCACCGTAGGGATAGCCGATTGCGAAGCGGTCGGCAAAGTGCTGAGCGTGAGAGAGGTAGCGATAGATGGTAGCGATGACGGCGATGCGTTTGGTAGCCATGGGCGGCGAAAGCTCCAGGTAAAGAGGCGAGGGATCTTTAAGAGAAACTAGGTCCTCCAGAAAGTGGATTCTTCAGTGGCTTGGTAGGCAATGTTTAGATGGGGCGTCTCGACTTGAAGCTGGCCTTGCTGAAGGCTATCGACACCGGCGATGACCAAGCCCGAGGTGAGCAGAGTGCGTTCGACCGGATAGGTGGCTTTGCCGGTCAGGAACATCTGCTCGATGTTATTGACCAACGGGCTGAAGAAGTTGGCCAGCGTGGTGCGAGCCGGGGGCATGGGCGAGTACATCTGGGTCGAGAAAGGCTCGTCCCGTCCTTTGAGCCGAGCGGCGAAGTTGAAATCTTGGACTAGCCCGTTCATCAGCATCATGGTCGAGAGGAGGCCATCGGCGTGCTCGTACTGATAGGCGATGGGGCTCTCGACTAAGTGCTTGAGTGCGTCGATGGTGGGGAAGGGGTTGTTGAACCCAGGTCGTGCCGGAGTGAGCGTGTGGCTGCGGCAGAGGCAGGCTTCAAAAAGCTCACGCGACCACGCGCCCTCGGCGTGCGCCTGCCAGAAGGCATCGTCGCGGTAGGCCCGGAGCCATTTAACGCCCGTCTCGCCGCCCGTTCTGCGCTCGACCATGCACTGCAAGGTTTCCAAGCCGTGGAAGTCGTAGCTATCGACGCCGCCATAACAGACGCAGATCGCTTCTTCAACCTCGGTGCCAAGGGGCATGTCGAGTGAGGGGGTGCGCCAGGTAACGGGCAGCGAAGAGCCGGCCATAAAGGCGAAGTCGAGTTCTTGCGAAATATCGTACATCTCTTGGCACCAGTCCCAGTTCCAAGAGAGGTGCTTGTCGTTAAATATGGGTGCGCTTTTGCCGGTCGTGCGATAGACTGAGACGATCTGTTTGAAAAGCTCGTAGCGCGGGTAGAGGCACTGGTCCTTTTCGTTGCGGTCGTAGCTGCCGTGCTCGCCGATGAGCAGGACGCCGTCCACGGCCAAGTCTGCGCCGCCCAGCGTCAGGGCGTCGGCGACGGTGGGGTAGATCGCCATGTGGGGAAAGCGGGTCGCCCGATCTTGGCTTAGATCGCCTTCGGGACGCTGGTCCACGTATAGCGAGACCAGATCCATGGGCGGGTAGTGATGCCGGCTGTTCCAGCCGTAGCCTTCGAGGAAGCGGTCGCAGATGTGTTGGGCGTGGGAGTACTTGCGGTACTCGGTGACGATACCGGCGATTTTGGGGCGATTGGCCATGATATTGGTCTCTCGACAAAGGGCGGTAGTAGCGATTTGGAGAGGGAAGGTAGGATAAGGGAATTGAGGGGGCAAGCCATCATCCGGCGGCAATCCAGTCGCGTCGTATATTGGTACGCACTCGCCCAGAACCGACGGTGCCCTAAGTAGGTACATGCCGCGCGAGCGTGGGTTGCCAGCGTAGTATAGAGCGACTCTTGGCTCTTCTATGCTTATGCGTCCTGCGTCCTTTTCTTTACCAGAACGCAATAGATCATAACGCTCTTCTATAAAAATCCACTGCCATTTTTTTATCGGCTGCGTCTGTGCTTCGGCTCCCCTTGGACTTTTTGCCGGTCTCTACGTTTTAGATCGCCGCCCCAATCTCACCTGCGAGATCAGCATCCCCGCGAACATCAGCCCACAGCCGACCAGCCCGCGCCAAGGCATTTCCTCGTCGAGCAAAAGCCAGCCCCCCAACGCGGCAAAAACCGTCTCCAGACTGAGAATGATGGCCGCGTGGCCGGGAGCCGCCTGCCGCTGAGCCACTACCTGCAAGGTGTAAGCCACGCCCACTGACAGTACGCCTCCGTACAACACGGGTATGGCCGCATTGACGAGCGGTTGCAAGGCGATGTACTCGGTGTCGAGGGCGACGGCCATACTGAGCAGCGCGCAGACGAGGAATTGCAGAAAAGCCAGCGTCGCCCAATCGAGCTGACGCGAGAGGCGGCCGATGACCAACACGTGTCCAGCCCAAAAGAACGCGCTTACGAGCACGAGCGCGTCGCCCTGCGCCATGGCCAGTGGCGGCTCCACGCTCAGCAGGTACAGGCCGGCGGTTGCCACCAGCGCGCCGGTCCAAGTGCTGCGGCGACTGCGATGGCGTAGCAACAAGCCGAGAATCGGCACCAGAATTACGTATAGCCCGGTGATGAACCCGGCTTTGCCAGCCGTAGTATAGACGATGCCGACCTGTTGTAGGGTCGCGGCGGTAAAGAGAAAAAGCCCGGCGAGCAGGCCGCCGGGGAGAGCGTGGCGGAGGCGAGATGCGAACGGCGTGGCGGTGGTTCGCAAGACGAAAGGCAAAAGCGGCAAGCAGCCGAGGGCAAAGCGCACGCCATTAAAGAAGAAAGGGCCGACGTGTTCCATGCCAGCGCGTTGGGCGACGAAGGCAAAGCCCCAGATCAGGGCCGTGAGCAGGAGTAGGAGGTCGGCGCGAATTTGGGCGGAGTGCGCCGCCGCAGCGTTCATCTCAGCGCCTGACAGGCAGTGCTCGGCCGGCGTATTTTTGCGCTAGCGCATAGATCAAGAGGTTGGTGCCGAACTGCAAGCTGCGGTTGCGGCCATCGGCGTTGAGGTTGCCCCAGAACCAGCTAATGTTGAGGTCGCTGAAGATAACGGCGATCCGGCCCTTGAGCTCTATGGCTTCCAAGGCAGAGACGTTGCCTCGGTTTGTGCCGCTTAGGGGCGGCCCATCGGGGAAGTCGAAATAGACCGAGTACAGGGGGTCGCTCTTGGGTAATTTGCGCCAGCGCGCTCCGGCGTTGCCGAGGACTTGCGGATCTTTGAGCAGGGCCTTGAACTGCCGGTCGAAGGGGGTGCCGGCTACGCCAGCACCCTCGCGCAAGTTCGCCGCTAGGGGCAAGATATCCTCGGCAAAAAGCAGGCCGCCGCCGTGCAGGTAGTGGGCGAGGTTTTTCTTTTCGGAGTCGCTTATTTGCATGACGCAGTCGAAGCCGGTCATGTAAAGCATCAGGGCGTCGGCGATGCGCGGGTCGTAGAGCGCGAGGGTGCGCGAGTGCAACGGCACTTCGAGTTGGGTCGATGTCTGGGTGTACGTAATCAATTCTTGCACGGCCAGCGAGAGGTAGTCGCGCTCCTTGATCGCGTTGTCGTAGCTCACTTGAACTATGGTCAAGGGGCGGCCCGTTGCCGGCGTCGCAAACTGGCGTTCAGGTTGGGGGATTGATATAGGGGGACGCTCGTCTTGAGCTAGAGCCGAGGTGGCGAGTAGGAGCGTAAGAAGGAGACTTCGGCTCGGCTGGCGGATGGGATGGTGGGCTATATATCTCAAGGTTGTGCGCCGAGCTTGTCGACCACTTGGATGAGGGCCTGCATAAAGCCCACGCAATGGGCGCGCCCCCGATGCCCCCAAGGCGAGTCATCGACAATATGGGGCACGTGGTCGGTGATCATAAAGCCGTCGAAACCGACTGCCTTGAGCGTTTTGACGACCTCGAAGGTATCGACTTGGCCGCAATCGATGAAGGTCTCGTGAAAATCCGCCACCGGCCCGATGACGTCGCGGAAGTGGATGTAAATGATTTTCTCTTGCCCGCCGAAGTGGCGGACGGCGCGGATGACGCTGTCGTGGCCACCCATCTCCGACCAGCATCCCATGCAGAAGTCGAGGCCGTGATGCGGGCTGTCGAAGGTGTCCATGTTGCGCTTGAAGTCGTCGAACGAGCTGCAAATTCGCGCGATGCCACCGAGGGTTGTGCCGGTGGGCGGATCGTCTGGGTGCAGGGCTAGGCGCACATTAGCTTCCTCGGCGACGGGCAGGATGCGCTCCAAATACCAGCAGTAGTTTTCCCACATCTCCTCATGAGTGAAGACGCGGCCGTGGGTCAGCTCTTCGGGGTCGTGCTCGGCGAGGGCAAAGCGAGTGGCACGAGCACCGCCGCGCAAGGTCGCAGGCTCAGGGGTGCGCCAGACGCTGTTGGGAATCCAGTGGTAGCCTAGGATTGGGATGCCGACCTTGCCCATGTTGCACACGGTGTTGATCATGTGCTGAAGCTGTTCTTCGCGGCCATTTTGGCCGAGCATGATCTTGTCGTAAAACGAGATGGGCACGTTTTCTAGTGCCATCAGTCGCAGTTCAGCGGCGTCGGATCGCTTTTTGAGGGCGGCTAAGTCCTCGTATTCCCATTGCTTATCGCCGGGAAGTTTGGGGGTATTCATCAAAAAGTCGTCGCAGCCCATCTGCTTGATAAAGGCGAGCTTTTCGTCGGTGAGTTCGTTGAATTGGCCCAGACCCACGCGCATTTGCCGGGACATGAGTAGCCTCCAAAGGTAAGGGGTTGCAGGGCAGGAAATTTGCCGAAGCCGCCGGAGCGGGTCAAGCGCGGCGGCCAACGCCGGCTCCGGTGGGGACGTGTACCTCTAGGCCGGCCGCAGCGTCGGCGACTAAATCGCTGTCAAAGGCAATCGCCCCCGGCTCGAAAAGCAGCACGACGGTCGAGCCGCCGAATTGGAAGAAGCCCTTTTCTTGGCCGCGTTCGCAAGGCCCTGGTGAGTACGTCTGGACGATGCTGGCGACGTTGATCGCACCGACCTCGATGTAGGCTATTCTACCGAAGGTGGGCGTCGTCAGTTCGCAGACGGAGCGTCGGTTGCGGTGGAAAACGTCGGGTACGCGGGCGCGGGCGATGGGGTTGACCGAGTGGTAGGTGCCGTCAATCCACTGCGTCGGCCCGACTTGGCCATCGGCTGGGAAGTGGAAGCGGTGATAGTCGTAGGGGGCGAGGCGCACGACGAGAGCGGCACCGCCGTGATATGGGGTGGGGTCGATTGCTGCGGCTAGCAGCTCTCGGGCCGCGAGTTGGCCGCTTTTGATCGGCAGTTCATCCGCGGCTGCGAGCTGCGGATAGACGAGGACTTTGCCGTCGGCGGGGCAACAGAGGCGCTCGGGGTCGGGGTCGCAGGGCCTAGCGCCGGGTTTGAGGCGGCGAATAAAGAAGTCGTTGAAGCTGGAATAGTGGCTGAGGGGGTGTTCGATTTCGTCGGGATCAATGCGATAGCGCTCGGCAAAAGGGCGGATCTGACGCCGCGTCCAAGTGCTTTGCTTCCACCAGCCATAGAAGCGGGAGCAAAGAGGTCGGTTGAAGATGGCGCGAAAAACAAGATGCCCCGTGCTCGTGCCGTAGAACCAGCGGAGGATGGATTGCCCGGGAACGTGTTCGACGATGATCGACCCGGTTTGGCGGTCGCGGTAGCGGTTTGGCGTGGGGGCAGTGGTTTGACGAGAAGTCATGGGAAGGGAAAGGAAGTGGGTGGAAAAACGCGCGAGGTGTGGAGGGAGAAGATGTGTAGCTACTAGTAGCTACTATATAGATCGCTATGACGGAACCGAGCTAAGCTAGAGCCATCTAAGAAAGAATAATTTGCAATTCCAAGGCGTCGTTGGCCTATGGGGCTTCGACGAGAACCCCTTCTGAGGCAAACTGCGCTTTGATTTGGTCTCTGGTTAGAATGTCGTCTATCCATTTCTGATATGCGGTCTGATATGCGGTAATTTGTCCACACAAAAGGTATCAGGTTTCATTACGATAATACCCAACTTCTCTTGTAATTCGTAAGCAAAGTGCAGGATCCCACTATCCCATGTTAAGAAGTAATCTCTTTTGTATCTATAGTGTGTGTGCAGGTGATCCTGATCCCGATAATCTGGTTGTCTATTTTTGTTCATTCTATTGAGCTTTTTGACAACGGCAGGAGAATTAAAAAAATCCTTAAATTTATCGTTTCCTGCCACATCGAGGCCTACCCGCCAGTGACCGAAACGAATAACAGAACCAATATTAATAACACCTAGATTAGGTATTTCGTTTATTTTATTAGCCAAAGGTAGACGAGGAATATCATTACGGATTCTATCTGTTACAGCAAGATCAATTTTTTTCATTTTACCGAACTCCAGTAGTTTTTTTACATATTCCATTCTATCTCGATTGTTCCAATATTCTCTTAATACATTGGTATCAAGAGTCACTGTTGGAGGCTTAATAACCTTATTTAATAATACATTACCTTTTGACTCCTCATATATAAACATCTGCGATCCTCGATGATCCGGTAGATAGAGGCGAATCTGGATATATGGACGGATAGTTTGGGCTTCAGGGATATATTTTCTTATATTTTTAAGGAAACAATGTCGTATTTTCTTGACCATCTCAATCCGATTCTCGTCCCAGAGTCTATCTAATCTATCGATCTCTGATAAAGGTAGGGTAAGAGGGGGTACCGTTTCATCTTCATCAAGCGAATACGGCCGACCTATAATATTTTCTATTTGAGAACAAAAATCCTGATAAATACGTGATTTTTCTTTCTGTAGATATTCCAGCAGAATTCCTTTAAGTGGTAGATACCCTAAAGTTAGAGAGATTTCAATTTTGTTGATCGCTTCAACTTTCAAGTTCATGAGTTGCGGATTTTGATCTATGAGTTTTTCTAAATATACTCGACAAGAGGATTCAAGCTCTGCATGATCCCTGTCAAGTTCTGCCTTTATCTCGTTACAAAGTTGGTTCCTGTTAGGCATCGCCGTCCTTTGTCGTGTTGTTTTGAGTGTTCGTTGACTCGTGTCGGTGAGTACCCTTCTCCAAGTTCTGGCCGATGGTTCCTAAGTAAGCTAGTCGTTGAAAGTGCCTTCTTTTCTCCGCAGTCTCCAATCCAAGTTGTCGGAATACCTCGGCTATCAAGCGTTGCTTCTCTTGTCTATCGTTCATTCATGTCCTACTTTTATCAGAGTAGATTGTTTTAAGGTGGGCGACGTCAAGTAAAAAGAGTTTACCGAATCCTCCTTTTGGTTGCAAGTCTTTCCAGCAATTGTCTCCTTTTAGTCATTCGCCTGTACTCGACAGTAAATTCTTCTCGACCTCCCTATATAAACCATCTATCTGTTCCTGAGTCACCAGCGTGATTCCGATGGCCGTTACAAGCCGGCAGTAGGTGCGAATATCGTCGAGGTTGAGACAGCGTTCTTTGCGATCTTTCAACCATTTATCGCAGACTTGGTAGCCGCCGATCTGATATTTATAAACCTCCGGGGCAACAGGACCGAAGTACTGCGTCTTGTTGATGTACATGTGTTGCTCGTCGTCATCATAGCGAAAGCCCTGAGCCTTCGTCCTAGCGACGATCGAATCGCCTTGTCCCTCAAAGCGACAAGTCGGCGAATCGAGTTCCGGTGATTTGAGAAGATGCAGGCCAGCTAGTCGTTTACCAAAAGCGGCGAGTCGTAAAAATAGTTTCTGGTCCTTTGTAAACGGTACATGTGGGAAATCGGTCCGCAGAAACTCAGCGTATTTCTTGCGGTAGGATGGAGCATATAGAATGGCGTAGATATAGTAGAAAATGTTTTCGGGCGAGGGCGTTCGACCGTGTGCCTCTGTTAGAGTCGCAACTAGCTCGGAGTTCAGGTTCGGTTCTCTTTTGGATGACTCGTGGTGAGCGAATAGGTCGTTGGTGGGATAACGGTAGAGAGGGAAGTTTACATTTCCTCCGCGATAGAACAAATTGAGGTCCTCGATCCTCTGTGAGCAATAGATCAGATTCCATTCATCGGCACCTACAACATGCCCTTGGCGTCCAATACACAATGCCAGATTCTCTCCCGCTAACATATGCGACATAACTTCAGAACGAGGACGACATAATAGACCGCGCGACCGGCCTGTGTAATAGGTATAGCGCACGTCAAAGGGCCGGTACAGGATTGTCACCACGTTCTCTCGGGTTGGGCCAGAGGCTAGCAAATCCTCCTGCGCCATCGTCACTTTCCAGTCTCGCGTATCTTTGCCGAGTTGGTGCGCCTGTCGCGCCAGTTCCGGGGCCATCCGCGAAAAGGTATTCATCGTATCCCACGCCTCTTGCTCTGACCAGTGAATGGTCAGGCTGTCACGTGCGGTGACGATGCCGACGCTGTTGATCGGAAAAACGTCGGGTATGGAAGTGAATCGGCGATATTTAGCTTCGAGCGCATCGTCGCGTGGTACGAAAAAATAAAACGGTGAAGTCGGAGTTATCTGCTGCCAACCGGTGCTGCCACAATCGTAGTTATCCAGCCAGTTGTACTTTCTCTCGCGGGTTCCGTATAGTTGAGTGTGACGAACCCGAGCATTGTGCTGCTTTTTGCTATCTCGCTTGACGAAAAAAGCAATGGCCACGCCCTGCCGAATATCAAAGACGTTCTGGTCCAGACTCCCACCGGGACCTGTTTCCTTCTTCAGCGAATTGCCGTGCAGATCAAAAATATAAATATCATCGAAGGTACGCATCAGGCTCTGGCGCATACCGCGAAAGGTAGGATTGTCGAGATAGCTATGGTTGGTGATCATCCCTACGAGGCCGCGTCCGGCCTGCTCAATTTTCCACTGGGCAAAACGGAGAAACTTGACATAATCGTCCTGAAGCCATTTCGGGTTTTTCTCGCCCAGTGGTTTGCCATCCACTTGCTTGTAATCGTCAATCAAATCCCGTATCCACTCACCTGTATTACTTGAATGGCCCGAATAGGGCGGATTACCTAAGATGAGCAAGATCGGTGTCTGATTCTTGACCACGCCAGCCAAGCGAGACTCCTCTGCTAGAGCGGCAAGGCCGGGCAGACGGCTCTGTTCCAATTCTTCCGTATCGAGCGTATTGGTGAGATAGAAGGGAACGCGCTCGTCACTGGAGAGGCGGTGGCCGAGTTCTTCGAGAAAAAAGCTCATCTTGAGATGGCCGACCGCGTAGGGAGCCATCATCAACTCGAGGGCATAGAAGTTCCTGAGAATATGCTGACGGATGAAGTCCTTTCTTCCGCCGCTACCATAATTGGCCTCGAACTCGGCAACCGCTTCTTGAGCGGCACGGGCGACAAACGTCATAGTACCCGCCGCTGGATCAAGCAATGTCACACCATCAGAGGCGAGGCCGTCGCGCTTGTCGAATTCCGTCTTGAGCAGGCCGTGCAGGGAACGCACGATGTAGCCGACTACTGGTTCGGGTGTGTAATACACCCCCCGCCGCTCGCGCTCGTCGGGATCGTATTGCGCCAAGAAGGTCTCGTAGAAATGCACGATCGGGTCGCTGCCTTTGCCCTCGCGATAGTAGCGATCTAGAATGCCGGGCGCGTCGGCCATAGCTAAGACTTCGGCAAGGTCATCTACGCACCAAGCGAGCGGGTCGGGCAATTCGTCGAGCGAAATGAAGCGGAACAAATCGCGTAGGACGCCGATAGTATGCGGGATGTTGTCGAAAGCAGCGCGTCGGTTGAAGCCATTGCTGGCCCGGGTACGGGCGGCAAACAGGCCATAGGTAATGGTCTGCGCGAACAGATCGGCGAAATCTTCAGGTGTCAGCGAGCCAATGAGGTAGGTCTGGAATGCCTCGAAAAAGCCAGAGAGCCGATTAGGATTCGCCCGTTCCCGTTGGAACTGCTCGCCGATCACATCGCGGAGAAGGCGCGTGCGCTTGGCCAGTTCGACAGCGAGCGACTCGGCGGTAAATGTCTCGGGCAACGCAAAGTCTAGGAATATCTCAAGCAAGGCGTAGAGTTCATCTTGATTTTCGAGCGGTGGCGTGGTGTGCATTGCGTTGAGTATAAAGGGCCGACCTACTGAGACCGTTTGGACGCGCTTGCCGTTCCGGTACAGACGGAATTCGAGGAAGTTAGTGAGGATGAGATTCGGAAATGTAGCGCGATAGCGTTTGAGTTGTTCGGAGTTTTCGATGCTATCCAGCCGCTCTTCGGTCGGCTTCTTCGCCTCGATATAGCCGATGATCCGATCTATCCCATTCCATAGTCGGAAGTCTGGGTTGCCGCCCTCGGTGGGTCGGGGGAGCGTAGTGATGTGTAAGTCCGTCTTCCCGGTGGCGCGAGCCTGTTCCTTCAGCATCTCCGCCAGCGCTGGATAAAAGCTCTCCTCCCGTGCGTCGCCTTGACGAGCTACGGCGGCGAGATCTTTCAAATACTGAATAAAGAGAGTTTTCTTGTCCATGTAGCGTTCCTCCCAATACGATAACTTGACTATACTTTGTCACCCTGACAACTAAACATCTAGAGACGAGACCAAGTGGAAGAAATAGATAAAGAAGCCGTCAAAGCGTATTTGCTCGGATTACAGGATGCGATTTGCGCGGCCTTGGCAGCAGAAGACGGAAGTGCTTTCCGCGAAGATAGTTGGGAGCGGCCAGAAGGTGGCGGTGGCCGCACGTGCGTGTTGGAGGGGTCGGTGATCGAGCGGGCCGGGGTGAACTTTTCGCACGTGCGGGGCAATGAGTTGCCGCCGACGGCTACGGTGCGCCGCCCCGAACTGGCCGGCCGGGCCTTTGAGGCAATGGGCGTCTCGGTGATCGCGCATCCGCACAACCCCTATGCGCCGACGTCGCATCTGAACGTGCGGTTTTTCACGGCAGAAAAAGAAGGCGAGGAACCTGTGTGGTGGTTTGGCGGAGGGTTCGATCTGACGCCGTACTACGGTTTTGAGGAAGACGCGGTGCATTGGCATCGGGCAGCCAAAGCTGCGTGCGATCCTTATGGCGAGGGACTCTATGCCAAATTCAAGCAGTGGTGCGACGAGTATTTTTTTCTACCACACCGCGACGAACCGAGGGGGATCGGCGGCCTATTCTTCGACGACTTCAACGAAGGGGGCTTTGAGCATTGCTTTGCCTTTACCCGCAGCGTCGGCGACGGCTATATAGCCGCGTATCTGCCGATTTTGCAGCGACGCAAACGATCGGAGTACGGCCGCCGACAGCGGCAGTTCCAACTCTACCGCCGGAGCCGCTACGTGGAGTTCAACTTGGTTTGCGACCGGGGAACGCTCTTCGGTCTGCAATCCAAGGGGCGCATTGAGTCGGTCTTGGTCTCGCTGCCGCCCTTGGTGCGCTGGGCGTACGATTGGCAGCCAGCGGCCGGGTCGGAGGAGGCACAGCTCTACGAGGTATTTCTCAAGCCGCGCGATTGGGCCGATTAGCCCTGCCAAGCGGGATTGGGTTGGGGAATTTTGGCCTCCACCGTTTCGCGCCACTCGCGCAACAGCCCGTGCAGGCGGTCGCGGATTTGCGGCATGTGCTCGGCTAGGTTGCGTTCCTCGCCGATGTCGTCGCGCAGATTGTACAGTTCCAGCCGCCCATCTTCAAAGAACTCGATCAGCTTGTAATCGCCTGCGCGCACGGAAGAGCCGGGGGTGCCGCCCTGATTGCCATAGTGCGGGTAGTGCCAGAAGATGGCCTCGCGCTCTAGGGACTCAGCACCGCGCATGAGCGACGCGATGCTGGTGCCGTCGCCGTGCTGGGTGGGGATGGAGTCTAAGCCGGCCAGTTCGAGAAGCGTCGGGTAGAAGTCGGGGCTGGTCACCGGGACTGAACAGGTGCTGCCGGCTGCGACCTGTCTGGGCCAACGCACCAGTAAGGGCTCGCGGGTGCCGCCTTCGTACATCCATCCTTTGCCCTCGGCCAGTGGTGCGTTGCAGGTCGGCGAGCCTTCGGAGGTGGAGAGGCCGCCGTTGTCCGAGGTGAAAAACACGACGGTATTTTCGGCCTCGCCGAGCGCGTCGAGCAGTTTGAAGAGACGGCCCAAGTTTTCGTCGAGGCTCTCAATCATGGCTGCATAGATCGGGTCGGATTGGATGAGCCGCCGTTTGACGCGCTGATCCTTCTTGTGCTCGCAGGGAAAGTCCTCTCCCTCGGCAAAGGCTTCGACTTGATCCAAGCCGAGGGCGCGGGCTTTGGCTGCGTACTTGGCGATTTTTTCTGGTTTGGCTTGGATCGGCGTATGGACGGTATAGTACCAGAGATTTAAGAAGAAGGGCCGCTCGTCCTTGTGCCGGATTAATTCGAGCACTTGGTCGGTCAGGTAGTCGGTTAGGTACGTGCCCTCTGGGACATCGGCGTCGGCGAGCGGGGGGATGGTCCAAGGGCTGAAGTACCCGCCCGGCCCCGGTGAGCCTTGGTGTGCGCCGCCGATGTTGACCTCAAAGCCGTGGTCTTCGGGCAAGTGTCCGTCGCCACCCAAGTGCCACTTGCCTACGTGCCACGTCTGATAGCCGCCTTCGTTGAGTGCGCGGGCCAGCGAGTGCTCGCACGTCGGCAGTTGCTTGAGATACGGCACATCGACGAGCTGGCCACGCGCCGGGTGGATGTGCCCATGCACGTCGATCCAGTCGGTGATGCCGACGGTGGCTGGGTATTTGCCGGTGAGGATGCTGGCGCGGGTCGGCGAGCAGACCGGGCAGGCCGCATACGCGTCGGTAAAGCGCATGCCCTCGCGGGCGAGGCGGTCTATGTTGGGCGTTTCGTAGAAGGAACTGCCGTAGCAGACGAGGTCCTTCCAACCCATATCGTCAATGAGGATGAAAGCGATGTTGGGTCGCGTCACGAGAGCGCCTCTTCAATGGCGGCGACCACTTTCGGGTGGTTCGGGGTGGTTCGGGGCGTGAAGCGGGCCAGCGGTTGCCCGCCCTTGTCGATGAGGAATTTCTCGAAGTTCCAAGAGATGTCGCCGGGGAAGGCCGCGTCCTCGCCAGCGAGATAGGCGTAGAGCGGATGACGGTTGGGACCGTTGACCTCGATCTTGCTAAAAAGCGGGAAACTCACGTCGTAGCGGGTCTGGCAGAAGTCGAGGATCTGTTCCTCGCTGCCCGGTTCTTGCCCCCAGAATTGGTTGCAGGGAAAGCCGAGGACCACTAGGCCTTGGGCGGCGTATTGACGATATAGTGCCTCTAGGCCGGCGTATTGCCGGGTCAAGCCGCACTTGCTGGCTACATTGACGACGAGGAGTGCCTTGCCAGCGTAAGCGGCTAGGTCGGCGCGTTGGCCGTGGATGGTTTGGGCTGTGAAGTCGTGGACGCTGTTCATGTTGTTCTCCTTGCAATGCGATGGCGCGGTTGAAGTTGGATTAGGCTCTAATTTCAAGAGCGAGATGCTTTGATCCGCTGCTTGAGAGACCGCACGCTTCGTACGCCCTCAGCTCCATGCCCGTCGCGCCGCGTCCAGCACGTCGTAGCAAAACTGCGCCGTGCTCCAAGCGTCGTACCCATCTGCGTTCCATATCTGGCCGGTGACCTCTGGACAGATGTACTGGTCCCAGCCGGCATCCTGCACGGCCTTGTAGTAAGCCTTTACGTCCAGTTTGCCGCTGCCGGGCAGGAGATAGCGGACCCGTCCTTCCTCGTCGAGATAGCCGTCCTTGATGTGGTTGTGGACTGAGTACTGGAGATTTAGGTCAATCGAGTGCTGCAGGGCGATCCCCTCCACCCAGAAGTGGCTGTAGTCGAAGTTGAGGCCGAGGTGCGGGTGATTGGTTTGCTGCATGAGCCAAGCGGCCTTTTCCGGCGTCTCAAAGTCGTCGCCGGCATGAGGCTCGATGGCGACGATGACGTCGTACTCGGCAGCCATGTCGCCCACTTCGAGTACTAGCTCGACGATGCGCTCTTTGCCGGTTTCCCAAGCGGGTTTGGGGTGGCCGAGGGTGGTGCTGACGATCATTGGGCAGTCGTCGAGCCGGAGTGCGCGGCTCAGTTCAAAGGTCGCTCTGAACTGAACCAGTGCAGCGGCACGTCCTTCGCCTTCGACGCAGGGCGAGAGCAGGGCCATTAGTGCTGGCGTGGGGAAGCCGAGCTGGCGCAAGAGATCGGCGAGTCTTTTGCGTGCGTCCGCGTCCATGTTGGCCGGCTCGGTCGGCCAGCCGGGCGTGACGGCGATTTCCATGCCCTCGTAGCCCATGTCGGCGAGGCGCGGCAGGGCCTCGAAGATGTCGAGTTGCTTCATGCCATAGGTGCTGTAGTAGAGTTTCACGCGGTGCCGGCCTCCTGTTTGCGCCCATGCGCTCGGCGATGAGCAGTTGATCCCGTGGTCGTGCCATTAACGGCACAGGGCGCGTCGATAAAGGTGCCGCCGAATTGGCACTTGGGCACTGTGGTCGTGCGCCGCCCTTCGACGAAACCGACGCGGGGGATTTTGTTTCGACGCCGTAGCAGACGCCGCCTACGGGCTTGTCGCTTTAACCCGCGTACACGGCCTCGCGCAGCCCCTTGATATAGCCGATAGCGAACAAGCGCCCGATCGACGAATAGCCCGGCTGATCGTTGCGATCGCCCTCCATCGTCGGTACATGATCGGGGCGCAGGACGCCCTCGAAGCCGATGTCGCGGTAGGCTTCCATGCAGGCGCGCATGTCGGTTTTGCCTTCGTCGTGGAAGGTCTCGACGAATTTTTCTGGCGTGCCGCGCACATCGCGGAAATGGACGAAGTAGATGCGGTCGCCAAAGTGGCGGATGACTTCAGGCAAATCGTCGGTCATCAGGGTGAAGTTGCCTTGGCACAGACAAATGCCGTTGGCCGGGCTAGGCACTAAGTCAATGAGCTTTTGGTAGTTTTCGACGCTGCGCATGATTCGCCCCATGCCGCGCAGCGGCGACAGCGGCGGATCGTCGGGGTGCATGGCAAGTTTGACCCCAGCTTCCTCGGCGACCGGCACGACCTTTTCGAGGAAGTACTTCAGGTTGTCCCAAAGCTGCTCTTCGGTGACGACGCCCGCGTCGGTCAGGGGCGCGTTTTGCATCAGCTCGTTGTCAAAGCCGGTTACCATGGCACCGCCGCGCCCGGGGGCCGCCATTGAGGTGCGAGTCCAGTTGAGCACGGGCATCCACTCGGGACACCAGACTGGGATGCCGACCTTGCCCATGTTGCGGATCAGCTCGCAGGCGTATTCGATCTCCTCGTCGCGGTCCGAGAGGCCGAGCTTGGCCTTGTTGAGCGGCGGGCGGGCTTCGATGACATCGAGGGAGAAGCCGCCGTCGTTAAACGCGGTCTTCATCCGCACGAGGTTGTTAAAGCTCCAAGGCCGTTGCTCGGGGTGGATGTCGGCGGGGTCGCCCGGTGTGGAAAAGCCGCCGACCACGTGGTCAACGCCGCATTGCTTGACCATCCGCCACAGCGGCGTGGGATGATCGGGCAGGACTTCGGCAATTTTGATCATGTCGTTCCTTTTCTTGAGAAGGTGAAGGTTGGGACGAGTAACTGACTTTTACGCACGAGCTCCTTAGGGGTGGGATGCTTTGCTTCGCTCGGCATGACAGGGAATATCTGCTGTTGGGTGAAGTGAGGTCAACATGGTTCAGCGAATAAACGGGTACACTAGGCCGGTCAGCGCGTCCTCGATGCGGATGCGGTGCGAGAGCAAGGTCTGGGCCGGCAGGGCATCGGCGGCAAAATAGCCGATGTTTGTGCTCTCTGAGGAGAGCCGCAGTGCGCCAGCAATGGGTTCGCAGATAAAGACGT
Organism: Candidatus Latescibacterota bacterium; assembly: GCA_965116045.1. Classification (GTDB taxonomy): domain Bacteria; phylum Latescibacterota; class UBA2968; order UBA8231; family UBA8231. The sequence goes on from OZ220478.1 coordinate 3,100,402, forward strand.
GGGTTACGTAGTGGACGATAGTACCATTGGGATAGCGCATGAATGGGTAGCTCTCCGGCCCGGAGTAGATGCCGATCAGCCGCTCAACGCGCACTTCTAGGCCCGTTTCCTCATAGACTTCGCGCACCACGCTCTGCTCGACGGATTCGCCGAGCTCGACTTGGCCGCCGGGCATACCCCAAAAGCCGTTGTCCGCGCGCTGTTGCAGCAGGATTTTGCCGGTCTTGTCGCGGATAAAGCCATTGGCCGCCACGCCGAGTTGGTCGGGCATTTTCGCGAGCGGCGCACCCGTGCTGTCGCACCATTGAGTATAGTCGAATTCCTCTGCGTCCATCGCCGTTCCGCTTTGGGAAGCTATTCAGATTAGGAAAATGGGCCGTAGAGCGCAATCGCCGCGGCGTGGAACAGATGCAGATGTGGATGTGCTAAGCTCTTGATAATTCGTTTAGCGGTTCCGCCTCGTCGGAGGACGCAACCTCGGCCAAAATATGACGTGCCGTAAATTTCAAGGTGGCGATAATGGGCAGTAATATACAGAGCGTTGATGAGGAATTTCCGGTCTTTCTCGACTAAATCAGAACGTCGGCCCTCGCTTTTCGACGAGGCGTTGCAAATAAAGACAGTAGGGATTGTCGTTGGAGTAATGGGCGATGCGGAGAAGCTGCTCCGCGCCAATGTAGCCCTTGCGGTATGCTATTTCCTCGATGCAGCCCACTTTGAGCCCTTGTCGGTGCTCGATGGTTTGGACGAAGTCGCTGGCCTCTAGCAGGCTCTCGTGGGTGCCGGTGTCTAGCCAAGTAAAGCCTCGCCCCAACACCTCGACCTTGAGCTGTCGGCGGCGCAGGTACTCGTTGTTGACATCGGTAATCTCCAACTCGCCGCGGGCCGAAGGCTTGAGGCCGCGGACGATGTCGACGACTTCGCCATCGTAAAAGTAAAGGCCGATGACCGCATAGCTGGACTTGGGGTTTTGCGGCTTCTCTTCAATACTGATGGCGTTGCCCTCGCCGTCGAATTCGACGACCCCGTAGCGCGTGGGATCATTTACGTAGTAAGCGAAGGCCAAGCCTCCCTCCCGCAGTTGGCTAGTGCGCTGTAGAATGGCCGTCAGGCCGTGCCCGTAGAGGAAGTTGTCGCCGAATATCAAGGCGCAGGGATCGCGGCCAGCGAAGTCGGCCCCCACGACAAAGGAGTGTGCTACGCCCTCGGGCCGGTCTTGGACCGCGTATTCAATGCGCAGCCCCAGCCGCTCGCCATCGCCGAAAAGTTGGCGGTAGAGATCGACGTGCTCTGGGCCGGAGATAATGAGAATCTCGCGGATATCGGCCAGCATGAGCACCGAGAGCGGGTAGTAGATCATTGGCTTGTCGAAAATTGGCAGAAGCTGTTTGGAGACCGATACGGTCAAAGGGTAAAGGCGCGTACCTTGGCCGCCGGCGAGGATGATGCCCTTCATGAAATCTATTCAGTAGCCTTTTTTTGCGGTCCTTGGGGACGGGGCCGCTGCGGCCAGACGATCTGCCGCCGCTCGGGCGTCAGGCGCGCCAACAGCTCGTCCGAGGGGTGATAGCCGTGGCGGAAGTTGCCCCAGGATGGCCCGTAGCGATAGACGAAAATCCGGCGCGTGCCCTCGTTGTGGCGTCGGGCCGAGCCGTGCGAAAGGCCATCGACGAAGAGCAAGGCATCACCTCGGGCCATGTGGCACTCGATCGCGCCGGTGATGCCCTCGACGGTAGCGCCTTCGGGCTTCATGCGATGCTGGTCTAAGTCGGGATGCGTGAAGTTGGATTTGTGGCTACCGGGGATCAGCATGGTGCCGCCGTCGCCCGGGCCGATATCTGTGAGTGCGACGAGGATGTTGATTTGCCCGCACATGTAGCGTCCGCCGTGGTAGCGGAATTGGTTGCGCATGATGGACGGATAGCCGCCGGAGTGCAGGCCGATGGCCTCCCCAGGTTGGCGGAAATTGGCAAAGTTTTCGTCGATGAAGAGCGGCCCGTGTGCGTAGTCGAATGTGCCTTCACCGCCGACAAAGTGCTTGACTTTCTCGATCCAAGCAGGATGGTCAATCATCCGCTCAAAAGGTTCGCCCGCCTCGTAGATTTGCTGCAAGTTGAGGCCGTCAACTGTGCCGTAGGTATGGGCGTGGATGTGGCCGTACCAGTCGCCCGGCTCCAGTGGCGGGATGGCGTCGAGGCAGTCGTTGAGGTCTTTGACCTCGGCGGCGGTAAGCGCCTCCTCTAAGTGCAGGTAGCCGCGCAGGTCGAAGAGATAATTTTCGAGGTCGGTGACCATGAGTCCTCAGCGCTGGACGGGATTGCCCCAAGAGCCTTCGATGTACGGGAAGCGCGTTTCGAGGTCATCGGCCAGTTCGACGCCAAAGCCCGGGGCGTCGGGCAGAGTCAAGTGGCCGTCTTCAATCAGCGGTTGCTCGCGCAGAATCTCCCACTGTAGCGGCCCCTGCTTCATATTTAGCTCGACTAGGCGCGGGGCAGGCAGCGCCGCGACCATGTGGGCGTTGGCCATCGTCATCAGGCCGTTGTGCCAGTTGTGCGGGATCAGGGGTATGCCGCCGTAGTCGAAGTGAGCCTTGTGGCCGACTTCCAAGCAGAGGTCAATGCCGCAGACGCCCGCGTCGGGTTGGACGATGCCGAAACCGCCCTCCTCCATAAAAGGCTTGAATTGCGCCCACGTGGTAAAAGGCTCGCCGCCAGTGATGGGGATGGAGACGGCTTCGTTGAGCCGAGCGTAATCCGCGGGTACGCGTTCGACCGGCTCTTCAAACCAAGCCCAGCCCATCTCGTCGAGCGCCGCGGCAATAGGCAGCGCTTCCTCCATCGAGAGGCGGCAATTGCCGTCGAGGGCTAAGTCCATGCGCGCCCCCACCGCCTCGTGTACTTGGCGCGCTATTTTGAGAAAGCGATCGACGGTAACGCCCGACCAAGCCCAATGGGTGCCTAGACGCATCTTGTAGGCGGTGAAGCCGTCTTCAGCATAGCTGACGGCCTCTTCGACGACGGACTCGGGGTGATCGTCCCAGTCGTAGCACACGCCCGAGGAAGCATAGAGGCGGAGGCGGCGCAGGGGTTCTTGCCCGGGTGAACAGAGCAGGTCGGCGGTGGGTTTGCCGGCGATCTTGCCGCGCAAATCCCACAGGGCGCAGTTGAGGCCAGCGTTGGCAATGTCGTTGGCGCGCATCGCTTCGTTGTGCGGCATCAGGTCTTTGTCGCCGGGGTTGCGGCCAATGAGACTGGGCTTGAGTTCTTCGATGCGAGCGGCGATTGCGGGCGGCACGCCGTACGCGCAAGGCTCGGCGATGCCCTGCAAGCCCTCGTCGGTTTCGACGATGCAGATTGAGCAGTCGGCCTTGGGCACGTGGAAGGTGGCGCTGTACCACTGGCGCTTAGGCTCGTGGGCCCGCGAGAGCGAAAGTGTGCGAATATCGGTGATTTTCATTGGGCTCCTGTGGCGATTTTCAGTTGTGGGTTCTCGAAACTTGTTGTTGCACGGGCTTGTATTAAAGGGCCACTTACTTTTCGCGTCAATGCGGCCCCGGCGAGCCTTCCCTTGTCGCCCGCAGGATGCGCCCGTATTTTGAGGCGCTTTCCAACCAAGGAGGATTCGATGATTGAACATCCCTATCAGGATTTGCGCGGCGGCCGCTGGCTAGTCGGCAACCTACACGCGCACACGACCGCCAGCGATGGCGAGCGCGATCACCAAGCGGTAATCGACGACTATGCGGGCCGCGGCTACGGCTTCTTGGCGATCTCCGACCACGACATCTATACATCCCAAGAGGACTACGAGCAATACGACGCTCAAGGGATGATCTTGGTGCCGGGCAATGAAATCACGGCCAACGGTCCGCACGTTTTGCACGTCGGGGCCACAGCATGGGTCGCCCCCCAAGCGGACCGACAACGAGTAATTGACGAGGTCGGCGAAACTGGCGGCGGATTCGTCCTTTTCAACCATCCCAACTGGCACGGCCATTTCAACCACTGTCCGCAGGAGCTTTTGCAGGCCTGCGAAGGCTACGTGGGCTTGGAGATATACAACGGCGTGGTTTGCCGCTTGGAGGGCAGCCCCTACGCGACGAATCGCTGGGACATGCTGCTGAGCGCGGGAAGACGCCTGTGGGGATTTGCCAACGACGACAGCCACGCGGCGAAAGGCGATGTGGGGTTGGGGTGGAATGTGGCCTATGTGGCGGAGGAGACCGCTAACGGCGTGATAGAGGCCCTGCGCGCCGGTCGCTTTTACGCCTCGACAGGAGTTGAGATCGCCCAGATCCAAGTCGAGGGAAACAGGATTTGGATGGAGACGGAGAATGCGGCGCAGATCGTGGCCTTGTGCGCCGGCGCGAAGCGGATAGCTGTAGCCGATGGCCGGGAAATTGAGGTGGAAGTGCCAGCGCAGGCAGGCTACGTGCGCTTTGAGTGTTGGGGTGCCGGAGAGGCGTTTGCTTGGACGCAGCCGTTTTTTTGTCAGGAGAGCGAATGACATGGGCGATTTGATCGTCGTTCATCCAGATTTTGACGGAGTTTGGCCCTTTGCCGCCGATCACTTCCGCACCCTGTGGCCCGAAGCGGACTTTGTGCGCCTAGCGCCCAGAGACGAGCGGCCCTTGGGCGCGGTGATTGAAGAGCCGAGCCAAGTGACGCGGTTGGCTACGCTAGGAGTGCCAGTGAGTCTGACGTGTCTGCGACTTTTTACGGCCTTGCAGGAAGCGACCTTTCAGGGGGCTTATGGCCGGCGGTTAGGCGAGGGCTGTAGCGAGTATCTAGCCGAGGCCGGCGTCGCTGTGTACGACCATCCGAGCGAGGGGTTTTGGTCGCAGACTGTGGCGGAATTTGGCTTGGCCTTGACGCTGTGCGGACTGCGGCGAATTCCGCAGTTGCACCGAGAGATTATCCAAAGCCAAGCGCCTTGGGACTACGAGCCGCCCGGGGGCCAAGGCCGTCCCGGCGTGCGCGGACACCAATTTGGCGACGACCCGGCCTTTGCCAGTGGGACGCTGTGCGGCAAGCGGGTGCGGATCGTCGGGGCCGGCAATATCGCCAGCCGCTACGCCAGCTTCGCGTCGATGCTGGGCGCCGATGTGGCGGCTTGGGATCCGTTTGCCGCGGAGCCGTGCTTTCATCGGGCTGGATCGCGCCGCGAGTACCACTTGGAGCAGCTAGTCGTCGATGCCGAGGTGTTCGCGCCCATGGTGCCGCTCTCGGAATCGACGCACGGCTTAGTCCGGGCTGAGCACATCAATGCGCTACCCAAGGGCTGCTTGGTGGTACTGGTGACCCGAGCTAAAATCTGCGACACCGACGCAATCCGGCGGCGAGTGATGGCCGACGAACTGAGCCTAGCGGCGGACGTGTGGGATCAAGAGCCGTTGCCTTTAGACGATCCGCTATTGGGTCGGCACAACGTGGTACACACGCCACACAACGCCGGGCGCACGATCGACGCGAACAAAGCGTGGGCCGAGAAATTGGCCGTGCAGTTCAAGCCGCGTTAATTGCTCGCATTCGGTGCGGGGTTTATACTTTTACGACTCTTTCATTCCATTAAAAATACCCACTTAGGGAGTTATACATGCGGGGGATCGAAGCGGCGCAAATGGGGCAACAGCAGCGCAACAAAGAGCTGTTGAGCGGAGTGCGCTACCTAGGCGAGAAAGTGCATTCCGAGGTCTTGCCGCTCACTGTGGATGTCGGCAAACAGCCAGTGCTGCACCAAGAGCAAATCGCCGCTCTAGAGGGCTTGCAGATCGAGGCCGCCGCGATTGCGATCCGCTCGCTGGCCTCGCTGGCCGAAATCGGCGAGTTGGACCACCTCGGCGGCGGGCTGGAACTGATCCCGTCGCTCTTGCTGACTTTGGCGGTCACCGACTACGAACGCATCGAGTACACCATCGAACACGCCCACACTTCAGTGGGCTACTACGCGGCATTGGCGGCGCTGGGCTTTATCGATGAGGAGATCGTCGTCGAGGGCTTTCGCCGCGGGCTCGACGCGCCCGGCCACGTGTCTTGGCTGCCGGGGGGCACTCAACTCAACGGCGGACGCTTGGGGGTGATGATCCCCGTGGCCGTGGGCCAAGCCCTCGGCAAGCAGGCCAAGCACGGCGAGGGCGGCTGGGTCATCTGCCACTGTGGCGACGCCGGCTACATCTCGGGCCAAGCGCTCAACGGCTTCAACGGTGCCGCTGTCCACGGAGCGCCGATCACTTTCGTCATGCACCGCAACGGCATCCAGCTTTCGGGTGCTACCGAGGGCATTATGGACAAGGATCCGCGCCCGATCGTCGCGGCGATGGGCGTGGAAGTCATCGAGATCGAGACCTTGCACGACGCCGCGGTGCTCTACGAAACCTATGTCGAAGGCTACAAGTTAGCGCAGCAGGGCCGGCCGACGCTGATCTATCCCACGGGAACGCACGAGCAACTCGGCGACTTTGGCGAGCGCTTGGGGCTTGGTTCTGAGGTTGCAGCGTTCGCGGCCGAGCACGGCGTTGATCTCAGCACCCGCATCTGGGTCCCCGGCTCGCTGATGAGCTACCGCGACGTAGTGCCGATGCTCGAGTGCCTCTTCTTGGTCAACAAGCTCCCCGGCGGCGCAGGGCATCACGATGGCCACATGAAAGGCCGCGCCGCCGCGCAAGTGCTGAGCAACCCGATGTTCCAACAAACAGCGGCCGCGAGCCAAGCCCTCGCCGCGCTGCGTCAGGACGAGAAGCGCCAAGTCGAAACCCGGGCCAGACCCACTCCCGGTAGCCGCAACTTGGTTCTGCCGGAGGATGTGCGGGAAAAGATCCGCTTGCCTGCGGTGGGTGGCCGCGAAAGCCCGCGCGCCGGCTCCGAGGCTGCATACGCAGCCGTGGCCGCGCATTTTCCCGACGACGTGTTCGTCGTTAGCTGCGATCTCGATCCCTCGACCAAGCTGGCGAAGGCGCGCGGTTTCTTGGCGGACGATCACCAGTTCGAGATGAGCATTGAAGAGCAAGCCGCTTGTCTGATCGCCGATGGATTGGCGATGAGCGGGCCGGGTCCGCAGTTCAATGTGGTATCGACGTTTGCCGCCTTTTACGAGGGCATTGCCCGCGAGGGTTTTGACGTCTGGCGCTATCAGCGCAACCTCACTGGCGTCAACGAGGGCCTCAACGTCGCCTTTCACGTCTCGCACGTGGGGGCTTGCACCGGGCGCGATCACTTTTCGGGTTGGGGCTTGGAGTGGATCAATGTCGGCTTGAGCTATTTGCCTTATCTGCATCGCTTCTACGGGCCAGCCGATGCGCGGGCGGCGTTTTTGGCGGTCTGCGATATGGCGGCGCACTACGGAGGGCACATCATCGGCATCCCGCGCGACTCTCTGCCGATTCTCGCAAAGCAAGATGGCTCGGGCCCGCTATGGGAAGCGGGCGACGCTTGGGAGCCACTGACGGCTTATCGCACCTATGCTGGAGCCGAGCGAGCGATCTTGGCTTTTGGCGCGCCGGCTTTTCTCGCTGGCGAGGCAGCCGAGCAGCTCGAAGGCGCGGTGGATGTGCATATAATCAATGGATTGCCGCTGCCCGACGCTGCCTTAGAAAAGTTGGTAAGCTGCTATCCCAAGGGCGTGGTAACTATCGAAGATGGCCTAATCGGCGCAGCCAACACCGGCGTGCGCGGTTTCGCCGGGCTGGTGGCAGGCGTTGCTGGCGACTTGGGGATTCCGGCGGCGCACATTGGCATTACCGACCCGACGACGGCCCCGTCAGAAGGCCATATGGAGACGTGGGCGCACTTCGGCATTACGACCGCGGCACTCGTCGCTGCCGCGAGTGGGTTGAATCAATAAACACACCAAGCAAAAAGGCATAAAACTATGAAGCGAAGCGCACTATTAATCATCGCACTTTGGGCTTTCGGCTGTGGAACCGGCGGTCGAGGTGGGGAAACAAGCAAGGAGATCTTAATGGATCCTACAGGCGAGGCTCTCAACGAGCAGGCACCCAACGAATTTTCCGTGCGCTTGGAGACTAGCGCCGGCCCGGTGGGCATCCAAGTGATGCGCGATTGGGCGCCGCTCGGTGCCGACCGGTTCTACAACTTGGTCAAAAACGGCTTCTACGACGGGCAGCGCTTCTTCCGCGTGGTGCCCAACTTTGTGGTGCAGTGGGGGCTTAACGGCGATCCAAAGCTGAATCAGGTCTGGCATCAGGCCCATATCCTCGACGACCCGGTCAAGCAGAGCAATACGCGCGGACGGATCACGTACGCCAAAACCAACCAGCCCAATACGCGCACGACCCAGCTCTTTATCAACTCGGTGGACAACAGCAGACTCGATGGCATGGGGTTTGCGCCCTTCGGCGAAGTAGTAGAAGGGATGGAGGCGGTAGATGCGATCAACGCCGAGTACGGCCAGCAGCCAAACCAAGGTCAGATCGCCATGAACGGCAACGCCTATCTCGAAGAGAACTTTCCCAACCTAGACTATATCATCAAGGCCGAGATTATCGACTGAGTTGGCCGCTGAAATCCGCAATGAGGCCGTCGGCCTAAAGGCAGGCACTCTAGCCGTTGTAACCGCGGTGCTGTGGGGCGGCAATCCGGTGGCGATCAAGGTGGGGCTCGACGGAGTGCCACCCGCGGCGATGGCGAGCTTGCGCTTTGCACTAGGTGCCCTGACCGTGTGGGTCGGGGCACTTTTTGCTGGCATTCGGCTGCGCACACCCCGCAGCGAATGGAAGGGGTTGGGCGGCTTGGCCCTGCTTTTCGCGCTGCAAATATGGCTTTTGAATGCTGGCACTCAATACACCACGGCCAGCCGCTCGGGGGTGGTGATCAACATTTATCCCTTCTTTACGGCACTTTTCGCGCATTTGCTCGTCGGCGACCGCTTGGGCTTGGGTCGGTGGTTTGGCTTGGCCATTTCGTTTGCCGGGGTGTTGTTGTTGTTCTGGGAGTCGCTGGCGTTGGCCGAGACGCGGTACTTGCTCGGCGATGCGATGGTGGCTGCTAGCGGTTTGTTGTTGGGTTTGCGGCAGGTGGTGATTAAGCGGCTGGTGCAGGGGCTTAACCCCTATCAAGTTCTGTTCTGGCAGGCGGTGCTGAGCCTGCCGCTGTTCGCCGCTTGGAGCGCGTTCTTAGAAGCCGAAGCCGAATACATCCTAACCGGCCCGGTCGTTGCCGGTGTGCTCTATCAAGGCATCGTCGTCGCTGGGCTGTGTTTTATCATCCTCGTCTTGCTGCTTCAACACCACTCGCCAGGGCGATTGGGGGGCTTCGGCTTTGCCACGCCAGTAGTGGGTGTGCTATTGAGCGCCGCGCTCTTGGACGAGGCCATATCGCCCTATTTGCTGGCCAGCATGGGATTAGTGGCTGTGGGGATCGTGGTTGCCAACTGGGTTGAGCGGGAGTAGCATTTCTATTGAAAACTACAAGAGTTTTGCATGAATCAATAATTCGTCTTGGTCGCCCTCAAAAACGCCATTGCTCCCGTTCCATGAATTCTTCGAGATTAATACAATCGACTCCAAAATGTTCACAAACATTCGGGATTTTCGCGGCATTGGGGCTATATTTTTCGGTCGTTACAACGCAACCATTTTCTAAACACGTTGCTCGCGCAATAACAAACGGGTCGGCAACCAAACTGCCCTGAAGGCGTGCCTTTCTGCGAATCATCGACTGAAAGTGCCTAACTTCAAATATCTCTCTGACAAAATCCAATTCCTGCACACTTGGCGTTATAAATACCTGCTGCCTATTTTCCGCACACCAAGCCGCTAAATCGTCTCCACGTGCGTTCAATTCGTTAAAGACTTCTCGCGTCGAAGTAATGCGATCCTGTGTAACCATCGCGTCAAATGCTGTCCACAGAGAGGGAGATCGCGTACGGTAATAGTGGCGAAAAAGATCAATTAGTGGGCTGCTGTCGAATACGTAGATTGTCATGCCGTTGTTCCCTGCTTGAAGAGCCATTCTTCCATGCCGGGAACGTTCTTCGTCGATTCACCTAGATAGTCGGCGACTTGCTCCACCGAAATGTGTCCTTGGTGATAATGGCTAAACACCATTTCAATGTACCGTTCACCCAGATACGTTCCTTTAGTCAGATAGTAACTACCACCCACGCCCCTACCTCTTGTTTGCTCCGACCATTGCGCTACCTTCTGTTCGTAGTCATGTTGGCCTACTCGTCCTTGATCAAGCAGGCGACGTAGAATGGTTTCGCGACTAACGCAATACAGACTGGCCCAATTTTCAATAGCGCGATCGTCAATAGAACTGCTAGCCGAGTGCGCCTCGAAATCATGGGAGGGGACCAGAAACTCAGCGGCAAATAGATTGCAGAGCACTTCTATGCGTCTGTCGTCGCCGGTCATGTGCTCAATGTAGCTTTCCTGCCGAGTATATATCCCACTTGTTTGCATCAGAAGATGCGCTAGTTCGTGGAACAAGGTGAAGATCTGACGGGGTTTAGCGTTGTTGTTGTTGACGTAGATTATCGGAAAATCAGGGTCTTCTAAGCAGAAACCAGAAAAAGGACTCTCGCCTGTACTTACTCTCCTTTGGCTAGGCGGATTGAAGGTGTCCTTAAAAACAAAGACTCCGCATCCCTCTAGCACTTCCCGCCAACGCTTGAGAGCTTCGTCAGTGTTTTTCCATGCCTGCTGTTCAGCAAGTTCAATTCCTAGGTAAGTACGGACTTGCTTCGCCATGTCGGCAACAGCAACAGATGGAGCAAAATCAAGATCGCGCAACACCTTGCGTTTTGCCGGATTCACACCGCCATACAGTTCGGAAAGATTGAGTTGTAGTACCCGTGCTTTGCGGACTAGGTAACGCATCCATGGCGGAATACGCAGCAATTCATCCTCGGGCAAAGTGCGAAACGCTTGCTCTATGGTTTCCTCTTCCGGCGCCTCGGGAAAAAAGAATAATGCGATTGGGCGTCTATAGATCTTGTATGCCAGCTTTTCCAACTGAATATAGGTTGGAGACGCCGCGCCGCGTTCCCAAGCATCAATATCTGTGGCCTTCTTGTTCATGCGCTGAGCCACTTCTTCCTGCGAGATCCCTAAACTAGTACGCGCCCAGCGCAAGACTTGGGGATTGACGGAAATAGGCTCACTCATAATGCACCTCCACAATCGTCACAGTGTCGTCGCCGAAGATGTCCCCTACCTTCCTAGACTAGGCGACGCTTTCGTTGACGCACTGGCGAAGCAAGTCACAGCCCTGACAAAAGGCATCGCCTAAGTCTGACTGTCGGTTGTAGAATATTCTAGTATACTATGGCCATGAAATGCGGGCAATCACGACCTATTCCTCTCCAACGGAGAGAGCAAACATGCGATTCATAATTGACGTGCATTTGCACTCGCGTTTTGCGCGAGCGACTAGCCGCGACCTCAACCCTTCTAATTTGCACAAGTGGTCGGCGCTCAAAGGTGTTGACGTAGTCGGCACGGGCGACTACACGCATCCCGAGTGGTTCGCTGAACTGTCTGAGCAACTCGAACCGGCCGAAGAGGGGCTGTACCAACTCAAAGCAGCGTGGCGCGAAGCGGTGGAACAAGAGTTGCCCGAGCGCTGCCGCCGCGCCGTGCGTTTCATGCTTTCGGTGGAAATCAGCACCATCTACAAGAAGGGCGACAAAACTCGCAAGATTCACCACGTCGTCATCCTGCCTACCCTCGAATCCGTCGCCCGACTCAACCGCCGCCTCGGCGCCATTGGCAATCTGCACTCCGATGGCCGGCCCATCTTGGGGTTAGACAGTCGCGCCCTTTTAGAGATCTGCCTTGAAGCCGACGAAGACGTGCTTTTCATCCCGGCCCATATATGGACGCCGCACTTTGCCGCTTTGGGTGCTTCTTCAGGTTTTGACTCGTTGGAGGAGTGCTACGAGGATTTGCTGCCGCACATCTTCGCGGTGGAGACCGGCCTGTCCTCTGATCCGCCGATGAACTGGCGGCTGTCGGCCCTGGACCGCTATGCGATCATATCCAATTCTGACGCTCACTCCCCGCAAAAGCTGGCCCGCGAGGCTACGTGCTTTGACACCGAGTGCTCGTATCCGGGCATTTACTCCGCGCTCAAAGATCGCGACCCAGCGCACTTTTTGGGCACCTTGGAGTTCTATCCCGAAGAAGGCAAATACCACTACGACGGCCATCGCAAGTGCTCGGTGTGCTACAAGCCAGCGCAAACGCTGGCTGCTGAAGGAATCTGCCCGGTGTGCGGGCGCAAACTGACGGTGGGGGTTTTGCACCGGGTGGAGAAGCTAGCTGATCGCCCGGAGGGATTCCGCCCGGCTGTGGCCCCACCGTACGAGTACTTGATCCCACTCGACGAAGTGATCGGTGCCGCGGTCGGCGTTGGGCCTAAGAGCAAAAAAGTCCGCGCCGTGTACGACCGGCTCTTGGCCGAGATAGGCCCGGAACTCGCACTATTGCGCCACGCTGGGCTCGAAGCGATTGAGAGTTGCGCTGGGCCGTTGGTCGCCGAGGGGGTGCGTCGGATGCGCTGTGGCGAAGTCGACATCTACCCCGGCCACGATGGGGAGTACGGCGTAATCAGCGTGTTTAGCGAGGAGGAACGGGCGCGCTTAAAAGGGCAGGGTGCGTTGTTCGACTTGGGACCGGCGGTCGCGACGAAGATGGCTGAGGAAGTTCAAGTTGCAGTGGCACAGTCGCCAAGGCCCGCTAGCGCCGAGCAAGCGGATCAGGACGCGGACGCTTCCGACGTCGCACAGCGGCAAGTCGAAGAGGCCGCAGGCGGGCCTTTGGTGGTCGTGGCCGGGCCGGGGTCGGGCAAGACTCGGGTGCTGACGCGGCGCATCGCTCGGCTGGTCGCAAGCGGTGTAGACACCGGACAGATCATGGCCATTACCTTTACCCGGCGGGCGGCTGGACAGATGCGGCAGCGGCTGAGTGCCTTGTTGGGTGGGGAGTCCGGGCTGGGCGCGATGCAGGTGGGGACCTTCCACCAGTTGGCGTTGGCGCTCTTGCGGGATTTGGGCTGCAAGCCAAAGCTGGTACTCGACGAAGTGGAAGCGCGCCGGTTGCTGGAGGGGGCGCTGGCAGACGCTGGCTTGTCGGGGTCGGTTGCCGCCGCTAGTCAAGCTATCTCGCTGGCCAAGGCCGCTGCGCAGGGGCCGGACGAAGTGGCCGAGGACTGGCGACCGCATTACGCCGCCTATCAAACGGCCCTCCACGCGGCTGGCGCCTGCGATTACGACGACATTCTCTTGGATCTGTTGCGCCTCTTAGAAGCGGATGCGGCTGTGCGAGAACAGGTGCGGGCGCGGTTCCCCTATCTGCTAATAGACGAATTCCAAGACCTCAACGCCGCCCAGTATAGGTTGGTTCTCCAGCTAACAGGTGCGGGCGTGGGCCTGATGGCCATCGGCGATCCCGATCAGGCGATATACAGCTTCCGCGGTGCTTCGCCGGACTACTTCGCCTGTCTGCGCGACGACTTTCCCGCCGCGCAGGTTGTTAGCTTGGGGACCAACTATCGCTCGCAGGGGCACATTGTCGAGGCCGCGGCCGCGGTCATCGCCCGCAATCCGGGGCGCGAGCCCATTGAACTCGTGCCTGTGCGCCCGGGTAAGGAGCCAATCCGCCTCATTGAGGTGCCGAGCGAGACGGCCGAGGGCATTGCGGTGGTACGGGAAATTGCCCGCATGGTCGGCGGCACCGATATGGTGCAAACCGATGCCGGCGCGGAGGGCACGCGCAGTTTTGCCGACTTTGCCGTGCTCTTTCGCACAGGTCGTCAGGGCCGAGTGCTGGAAGAATGCTTCCGCAAGGAAGGTCTGCCCTATCGGCTCGTCGGGCAGAAGGGCTTTCTCCAAGCGTCGGCCGTGCGGGCCGCTTTGGCTTTTGCCCGCTACGCCTTGATCTCGCAAGAGGATGTGCGGCGCTGGCAGGCGCTAGAGGCCATGGGCGCGGAGCCGCACATTTTGCGCCAGGTGCGACGGGGGGAGTTGTCGGCTGCGGCGCAGGACCGGGTCGAGGCGCTAGAGGCGCGGATAGCAGAGTACAGGCAGTGGGCCACGCAGGAGGGCGCGGGGCCTTGGGTGCGGCGTTGGCAGGCCGAGTTCGGCGACCCGGAGGATGAAGATTTGCAACACTTGGCCCGAGTAGCGGACGCGGCCGGAACGCTCACACAGCTTTTGGAGACTGTGCTCCTAGGCGCAGAGGCCGACTACGAAGAGCGGGGCGGCCCCCAAGGCCCGGAGGCCGTCGCGCTAATGACCCTGCACGCGGCCAAGGGCTTGGAATTTCCAGTGGTCTTTATCTGCGGGGTGGAAGATGGACTCATCCCCTTCCGCGAGCGGAACGCTGACCTCGCCGAAGAGCGGCGGCTCTTTTACGTGGGCATGACGCGAGCCGAGGAGGAATTGGTGTTGCTGCGGGTGCGCAGCCGCCAACGCTATGGCGAGCGGGTGCCGTGTGCGCTGTCGCCGTTTGTAGAAGAGATCCCCGCTCAGTTGCTCGTGCGCGAGGATGCGGCCATGCCACGCCGGCGAGCGGCCGAGCAGATGTCGCTTTTTTAGGCTGGTTCTGGATTGAAAAGCCGTGCGATGTGTACGGCTTGGAAGAGCGTCGCCGGCTCTAGCTGGGTGCGCAGCGCGCGTTTGCGCGGCAGGAGCGTGGTTTCGCCGAGCATTGGCGGGCAAACCATCACTTCGACCCGTCCGCTGCCGATGTTGAGATTGCTGCGCGGGCACTTGGGCCATAGGGAATGGAGGCCGCGAAAAGCCAGCGGCACGATGATCACGTCGGGCGGCAGATAAGCAAAGAGCGCGTGCTGCATGGGCAGGCATTGATGCTCAAAGGCGGCCGTGGTGCCCTCGCCATAGACAACGCCTGGCCGCTGCGCGAGGAGCTCGGCAAAGCGGCGCGTGGGGTTTTTCGCGTCGGCCGAGCGGGTCATAATGACGTGCCCATCGACCTTTTCCATGATCTGATCCACTTGCTCAGTAGTAAAGCCAATTAGCGAAAAAGAGCGGCCACCAATGCGCAGGGTTGCGGGTTCGGTGAGGCGGGCGCGGGCGAGGATCACAGGCGCGGGGGGTTCGCGCCAGCCCATCAATTCGAGGAAGCGGGAGTCGTGGAGTACGCTGCTCATCACTGGATGGTCAAAGAGGCTGCGATGGGTGGGAAGAAAAAGGACCTTCTCCTGTTTGTTGGCTAGGTCGAGGTCGCGGGCGCTGGCGGCGAAGAGCGGATCGGCGCTTACGGTCAATTCAATGCCGAAAATGTCCAGCGATTTTTTCCCCCATTCGCTGCTTTGGGCGCTAGCGGCTTTGAGGCGCTCGGCTTCGGGGAGTTGAGCCGCTAGGAGGCGCATTTTTTTCTTGCCGATGCGGTAGTAGAGAAAAGCCCACTGAAAGAGACGCGCCCGACGGCTCCATGGGCCAAGGGTCTGACGTCGCCCGACGTGCTGGTATTCGAGAAAACGGCCCTTGGCCTTGCCGTCGAGCAAGGGCGGCAGGACCACCAGATCGACTTCGCCGCGCACTCGGCGCGCTAGTCGGTTGACGTAGCTGACTAAGCGGCGCGTCAGGTCGATCATGTCGCGAGTCAGATAGCTATACTCTTGGCCGTACCAAAATTCTTTCGGCTTGATTTGGGCGGGGTCTTCGGAGTGGGCTTGGAGGAACTTGAGTAGCATGCCCTTCCCCAGCAGAATCAGCTTGCACAGCTTGTGGTGCCATTGGGCGCGCACCCGCCCTTCAATGCGGGCCAAGAGCACGTCGGCGTCCGTGATGGCTTTCCACACTGAGATGCCGAGATAGATGAAGTTGCTATAGGTGTTGAAGCGGATGGCGAGGTGCTCGCCAGCGACGAGGTAATCAACGACGCGTTCGGCAACCTCGCTAAGCAGGTCGCGCAACGTCCCGGCGCGGCGTACGCCGTCGATTTCGCAGGCGTAGTACTCGGCCAAGCGCGGATCGTCGGTCGATTCGGTCGCAGGTTCTTTTTGCACAGCACCAGCTTGCAACTTCTCGGCGACAGCGTGGGCGTGGGACAGCGGTACGCGGGCGACCCGCAGCTTGACGAGGGCGGCCTCTCCTTCGTCGGGGGTGTAGGGATCGTCGTGCCCCAAAGCGCGTATATAGACCGCTTGGTAGAGCGCGTGGAAATCGAGTGCGTCGCCGCGCCCGCGTTCGACAAAGAGCTGGCGCGTTGCTAGGTAGAGGCGGTTCGCTTGGTGGTATGCCGGGCCGACGCGCTCGTAGTGGTCGTGTGCTTCTTGCAGGCGCTTGTCGCGGAGCGAGGGGATGCCCTCGTGAATGGTGTCGATCAGTTCGGCGCGGCGCACGAGCGCGTCGAGGTCGCTACCCATCGGCCAGGTGATTTCGCTTGGATCGCGGTCGGCAAAGTGGCCATCGCTGATGGCGACTTGCATCAGCTCCTCAGCCGCCTCGTCGTAGAGGCGCAGCATTTCGTCTAGGTCCACGTCGCGCAGCAATTCGTCTAGGTCCACTTTGCACCTGTCTTTCGGTTCGCGTTGGCAGCCTAGAGTGAGTTAAGGCAATTCACCTGCGTGGTCAAGTTTTGGTGCGGCGGCCGGCGGAGTCTATTAGGTCTATTTTATTTTCGCGTGAGTCCATCCGCGAAGGGTCAGAGTCATCGGTCAGTTTTCGTGGAGTTTGGGCGTTCGCGCCATCGGGACGCATCTGCTAGCTCTTGGGCGTGACGAGTTTGTTCGTCGCGGTCCTCCGCTGCGGAGTCGGGTAATATAATGTCTGTATGGTATGGATTATCGGGTTGTGGAGTGTCAACTACCCGCCGCCCGTTGTTTTTGGCGTCTTCAGCGGCAATAACGGCCCAGCCATAAAATGTGACTTCACGGTCTCCGCTACGGCCAACTGCGACTTCGTCGCTAAGCGTCGCCATCTCTTCAGTTTCCGCGAAATCAAGCCGGTCAACGGAAATTTCTACTTTCCCCCACCTTTCGAGAAATACACGGCGGGGCATTGTTCCGCTTTTAGCTTGGCGTGCCTGTTTGCTTGAAAATACGCCCCGCCCCAAAGTCTCGCTTGGAGATATGCTCTGAGGGAGGCTCATGCGAGCCAACCAACCTACTCCTGTCCCAATTCATCCAAGGCTTCACGTAGAAATCTATCCGGTAGTTGGTCCGCGTTTACATACCGTTTGCGTCGATGTTGGCCGTTTATGTTGACAGAGCACAGTGCTCCGCTATCCGACTCGCACAACAACATAACTGAACGCCGAAACCCGCCGGAAACCGTGATAGCAATAACCCCCTCTGGCAGGAGCTCCACCAGATACTGACGCGGCAATATGTCGTAGATTGATCGTATCAGCCGATCTGCGTTGGCCATAACCGACTCGGAAGGCGGCGGAATCCCTTCTTCTTCGGCCTCGTCGTTCACCTCGTGAAGGTCGCGTAGAGCATTGGCGAGCAGATCGGGTAAGCTCGCTTCTTTTGAGTTTTGGCTAGTCTGCTCAAGAGCGGTTGAGGGATCAGGGCCCCACCCCCAAAAATGTTCCCCACTCTGGCCTGCTCCAAACCGTACTTGGCCCCTCGCTGAAGTTACATACTCCTCTTCCTTTGTATCTCCGCCGGTCTGCTCAAGAGCGGCGGAGGGATCAGAAGGAATGAGAAAATTTTTCTTTAAGTTTTGGCTAGTCTGCTCAAGAGCGGCGGAGGGATCAGGGCCCCACCCCCAAAAATGCTCCCCACTCTGGCCTGCTCCAAACCGTACTTGGTCCCTCGCTGAAGTTACATACTCCGACCCGAGAATGTACTGTAAGGGCCTTTCGGGTGATTGAAGTAAATCCTCTTCCTCTGTATCTCCGCCGGTCTGCTCAAGAGCGGCGGAGGGATCAGAAGGATTTTCCACAGGGGGAGGTAGCGGTAGAGTATTCAAAGCTGTTGGCGATGTGTGTTCCTCCCAGCCGTATGCACTCAGTGTGGGTTTATCGAGGACCGTGGTCATTTCATCCCTCCTGACAGAGTCTTACTCAACTGACGGACATCCTCTAGGTCGTCTTCCCACCTGTCCAAAATAGACCGGATGCGCTTATTACGGGCTTGTACGTTCGGTTCATCTACATCACGATGGATATTCGCTTGGAATAGTATGTCGGAGAGCCTCTGGGTATCTCCCGTTTGTTCAATCTGGCCAACCTCAAGGGAAATTTTCCTTTCGTCGTAGCTATAGACCAATCGCAGTTGAACCGCCGGCACTACCTCCTTGAAAGACATCCAAGTGCCTTGATGACGCATCATATTTGCCATAAGTGGCTGATACCGATCCGTTGAGTGCAGAAAGAACTTGGGATTGATACCGATGGCGGGATAAAGGACATGCGGAACCTGCTGAATATAGCGTTTAGCTACTTCCGGTACGACCCATTCGCCTCTGGTTTGCTCGAAGACGACGCGGTTCAGTTCAGCGGTCACGGTAAGCCCCTCCTTAAATGACACTTGGACAAAAGCAGGAGTCGAAATGGGGGAACCTTCTACTTGCCAATCTGGACTCACGATTTCGTTGTATCGCAAAAAATCTGGGTTTAAGATGGATGGATTGTTTGCCTGCGCGACCAGGACAACGGAAAACTCGACGAGCTCGACGATCAGTTCATCTCCCCCGTTACTGCGCGGTTCAACATGTGTCATGCAAAGGCTCCTTTCACATGATAGACTATAAATATAAACGCTTCACACGTAGGGATGAGTTTCTCTAGCATCTACGAAGCCGCCTTTTGACCATGAACTTACCTTGCATCTCGTCAGCGTCAGTATCCGCAGCCTCTGTGAGCACCTCGGCGAATATGTCTCTGATACCTGCTCAAAACCTGCTTGCTACTACCGATCTGAATATAGCGCACCCAGACTCCCATGCCGAATGGATTTCTTTCATGCCCACCGCTGCGCCAGATCTTCGTCAAAACGTCGCGGCCAGCCCGCCGATAGCGCGACGCTAGGGCGTCGAAAGCAGAGTACCAGTTCCGCGGCTAGGTCGGCGACTCGGAGACGGATGAAAGCGTCCGGGTCAGACAATCCATTCTCGCGTCCAAACGAGCCACCGCCGAGGTCGGAACGTGGCGAGGAATTTCTGGTCGGGCGATGAGCCGTTGGAACATCCGCCCAGAAAGATCGTGCAAGGTGGTAGCCCCCAACCCCGCGGAGGATGCTCTTTTGCTTTGCGCTGGTGTGGTCGCGCCAGCGCGGATGCTTGATCCGCAGCACATTCGCCAGTGCGACGTTAAAGGCGATCTCGCTGGTTTTGGGCATGAGTTTGCTCGTACCGCCGCGCTACTCCCCCCGGTGGGCAACCACGCCGCGGGGATTCTCAAAAGCGTCGATCCACAAGCGGCACCATTCCTCGTAGGCGGTCAGCTCGCTGGACGGATCGCGGCGGGAGCGCACCACAAAGTCGGGGTGGCCGGTGCGGCCGGTGGGTTGGCCAGTGGGTTGGTAGCGCAGGTCGAGGGACCAGCGGCACTGATCGGAGTAATTGGGGGTCGAGCGATGAGGCGTGAAGCGGCTCATCAGCACCACGTCGCCGCGCTTGCACTCCAAGGGAATGGGTTCAACTTGGGGCATGGCCTCGGGGGCGATAGTGGTGCCGCCGGCGGCCAAATGCCGGAGATAGCCGGTTTCGACGAGGCCGGGCAAGACCTCCATGCAGCCGGTTTCCACCGTGGCTTCGGCCAAAGGCAGCCAGCAGGTGACCACGTCAGAGCCTTCGGCTTCCGACATCATCACGCCGGCGTCTTGGTGCCAAGGCGCGTTGTGGAAAGAGGGGCCTTCGCGGTTTTCGTAGGCCTGCGGCGGCTTAGCTCGCAAGTGCTGGATGGGGTTGCACGTCAACTCGGGACCCAGCAGCGATTCGAGCAGGTCGAGCAGATTTTCGTTGTGCAAAAACTCGAACATCGCCCGTCCCCGATAGTGCATAATGTCCATGCCGCGCCCAATCTCCGGGCACTGTTTGAACAGCAAGCCGTAGCGCGTGGCAAACGGGGCGTCCTCGTGCAGGTCCGCCATTTCGCCTTCTTCGTGCAGCGTCCGCGCACGTGCGTCGATCCACGAGGATAGCTCGTCAATGACTGGCTGTAAGTCGTCGGGGGTAAGTGCCTCGCGGACGATGATGACGCCGCGGGTGTTGAATTCTGTGATCTGTTCCATCGTGAGTTTCATAGCGGCTGCTCCCCAGTCCGTTGTTTGGGCAAATAAAAAAAACTCTCATTGAACTGTAAATTCTCGGCGTGTTCTAGGCTTCGTTATGCAATAGGGCGCACTGCTCAGCCCAAATTCTCGGCGTGTTCTGCGATGTAGTGCTCGATCTCGGCTGCGCTCATCGCGCCGGTAAAGGTCCCACCGGGCGGCATATAGTAGAATGCCTCGGCGTAGTCCAAGCCATAGGGCGCGCCGAGGCGCTGGTACTCTTGCAAGCCAAAGAGGCGGATGTACTGGCGGTCGGCCTCCTCGTCGTCATTGCCCAAAGCGGGCAGGTACTTGCCTTGGTGCGCTAGCCGTTCCTTGAGGCGGCGGCCGTGGGCACCCGCCGGCCCTTGGGCCTTATTGGCACTCATGGCGGCGACCTTTGCGTCGAGATGAGGCGCTATATCGACGACCGTGTTGTAGGGCTGACCCGGGCGGCAAGTCCAGTAGTAGAGGTCGTTGACCGAGTGAGTCTGCATACCGCAGGCTAGTTGTTCGGGATAATCTTTGTTCATGCCGGCCATCCAGCGCGCTGCTTCGACGGCTTGGCCGGTGACGTAGTGATCGGGATTTTCCTCCCAGTGGCCCCAAGGACTGAAGGTGGTGATGGTGTCGATTTTGAGGGCGCGGATCAGAAAGACCAGCCGCGCCCGCAGTTCGGTGGGGGCGGCTTCGTCGAGGAAGTGATTGCGGTAGCCGAGGTGGATGACCTGTTTGAAGCCCAACTCCCCGGCCAGCACTTCGACTTCGCGCTCGTTCTGCAGGATAGTTTCGCCCATCGTCCCCGGTCCGCATTTCTCGTCGTTGGTAGTCTGGATCAAATAGGCGGTGTAGCCTTCGGCGATGAGCTTGGCAACGAGGCCAGCACAGAAAAGGGGAATGTCGTCGGCATGGGCTTGGACGGCGGCCAGCACCTTGCCTTGGTGGGGTTTGTCGGAGGTGTGTTTTTCGACGGCTACCTCGCCGACCGGGGTGTACCAGGGAATGCGCGAATCGGGACTAGAGGCCATGGTGGTTTCCTTCTTGGTGGTGGAGACGGCTATTTAGACAGAATATGGAGCGCGGGCACTTTGCGCTACGTTGAGTGTGCAGACCTCTAACCGCGTTCCCAAGCTACAGAGAACCTACAACCTCCCCGGACACCGTCGGCTCGGCGGCGATGCGCTCGCGCCAATCGGCCATGATGCGGCCATTCATACGCAAGACGCGGGCAGCGGCTTGGTCGAGCACGGCGCGCACAGGACACTCGGCCATCTGCGGCCACGGCAACAGCGTTTGCGAGCGCGTCTGCTCAAAGGCATCGGCGAGCGGCTGCACATCGACGTGGTGCGGATCGGGAATGAGCAGGGAGCGGAGCGAGTCGAGGGCGTATCGCGGGTAGTCAAGGGCTTTGGCGCGGCAATGAAGGAGGGTAAGAGTACCGGGCGTAGAATTCCACCAAGCGCATAACGCCTGTTCTAAAATGGGATTCGGCACGATGGGCCGCACTGGACACCACGCGGAACCGAGTAGCGGTTCTTCCGCATAACACGCTGCTGTGCGTACCGTGTTCGTTCTCAACCGATTGGCGATGAGCAGCCGACTGGCTTTTCCCGTCAGAAAGCGAGCATAGGTCTCTTTACCGGGCTTGGGCACACCGACGACATCCGCTTTAGCGTCCATGCAAACGCAAACATTCGTCTCGTGATCCCAGAGAATGGGCGCAGTTAAAGGCGCATTCGGCGACGGGTCGCGCAGGAAGGCATCGCGGATTCGTTGCCCGCCGGGTTCGATATAGCAAAGTTCGCCCGCCGGCCTGAGCCTAGCATCCGCGAGTGCTGCGAGATCGTGAATCGCATCGGCTAGTGTGCCGTCGTAAAACTGCGCGGCACTCCAGTCGCCTTCGCGGATACGCGGCCACGGCCACGCATGTTCCGTTCCCCAATCGTCGAGCGGCTTCCTCGCATTGATTAAGTCCGACAGCAAAATGGCCTCGTGGGCGTCTTGCGGCATCCGGGCAAGCGAAATGAACCGCGTTGGCTTGCGCTCTTCGCCGGGGCGCCGGGCGATCATCAGGGATTCGTGAATACTCGTGTTCTCGGAGAAGTTGATGCGCTTAGGGTCGTGGCTGGTGATGATGGTTTCGATTTGGAAACGGTCGGCGAGGAACTTCCGCTCATTAATGCCCGATGCACTCGTCAGCGCGGTCGTCGGGACAACTTCTGCTAGGATGGCCCTGTCTCGCTTCAACAGTACATCCGCTAGAGGCGAAAAAAACGTGCGAATACTAGTCTGATCAATCGCCCTAAAAGCCAGTTCGTCGCCGCGTATTTTGACGAATTGGGCGATCTGAATCTCGCGTTCTTGGAGTGCCCGGCGGTTGTGGCTATCGTACTGGCGATTGCGGATGTCGTTGCGCGTGAACGGCGGATTCATAATGACCAAATCGAACTGCCCCGCGAGCGAACCGCTACGCCCAACGCTCAATTCAACCTGTTCGGCCCCCAGCCCTTCGGCTGTCGGCAACGGCGACGTAAGGCTGGCGAGGTCGGTTTCATCCTTTGCCGTCGCCAAAATATCCACCGAACCCGCCTTCGCGACGCCATCGGCCTGCGGCCCGTGTCGCATGGTAAATAGGTTCATGCGCGAATAATCCACCCGCGGATTGCCCAGCGTCAGGTTGCAGGCCGCCAGTTGAATGCCGTGGCGGTTGATGTCGAGGCCATATAGCACGTCTTCCACCAGCGTCAGATGCAATAGGTCGGTTTCGGCTGCGGCCGTCTGCTCGTGGCGGTCGCGCATCGCATGCATTGCCGCCATGAGCAACGTCCCGGTGCCACAGGCCGGATCAATCACCTTCAGCTTGGCAATAGCCGAGGCGTCGCCCCAATCCACCGCACCCTCGTCAAGCGCGAGCCGGGCCAGCAGCAAGGCCGACACGTTGTTGGTGTAAAAAGAACCGTCGTATTTGGCCGACGCGAGCAGCCGGTGATACAGTGGGCCAGCGTGGTCAAAGCGCAGAGACGCGAGTTCGTCGGCATAGACCACCGCATTTTGGGCAATCACGCGAACCACTGCCTGCGCTTCCGCATTGTTTAGCACCTTGTTCAAGACCGCTAGTGCTGGGGCAAAGACGGGATAGT
The DNA here is from genome assembly GCA_965116045.1 of Candidatus Latescibacterota bacterium. Lineage (GTDB taxonomy): Bacteria > Latescibacterota > UBA2968 > UBA8231 > UBA8231. Next base: position 3,123,728 of record OZ220478.1, read on the forward strand.
AATCAATGCCGAGGATGTCTTCCCAAGCCTGGCGAATTGCCTTCGGTGCCTTGTCTTCTTGGCCCAAAATCGGCGGCTTCTTCAGCGCGTCTTTAAGGGGCAGGACATATCTCAGGTGTAAACGCAGGCGGTGGTGGAGCAAAGCCGCGTTGGAAAGCATCAGGGAGGCGATGAGAGTAGCCGCTCGTAGATCCTTAGTTGTTTTCGGCAGGGCTAGCGCGTCGGCCAAGGCCGGCGCACATCCGGCCTCAAAGAGCAAGGCCGCTGCTTGGCGCACGGTGTATTCAATGGCATCGGCAACGCGCTCTTGCGACAAATCGGTGTTTAGGAGGGTGTTGGCCAAGTCGGCTACCGTGCCTTCGCGCCACGTAATGGTTGCGTCAATGCGCGGCACCGGCGCGAAGGCAATGTGGGCTTTGGCCAGTGCTCTTTGCGTAGCTTGCGCCGAGCGCGAGCCGTCCCGCAGGTCCGTTGGGTAGCAAAGCCCCCAAGCTAGAGCCTGAGAGGTGGGCGATAAGCGCGAACGCGCCTGTTGGGCTGCTTTGCGGCGATTGGCAACTGAGTCGCCAATTTTAGCTTCTATGAGGATAGGTATTGCAGCGGTCGCATTGCTATGGGTGACCGTGATGTCAATCGCTTCGCTGCCGTCGCGTATTTCAGGGGTCGCACAAATGCCGTCGTACTGGTCGAGCAGGGACGCCAGATAGGTGTTCAGGGTTTCTTCGCGCAGATTCGCCATTTAAGACGCCTTTCTCGACTCCCGTATAAAGTTCGCCGCGTTTCCACCAGAATATGGAGCGCGGAAACGCAATGCGCTACTGATGCAGCGCGGGCACTTAATGTGCGCTACGTTGGGTATAACCGCGTTCCCAAGCTACAGAAGGCCGCTGCGATCCAGTGCCCGATATTGTATGGCTTCCGCTAGGTGCTGCGACTGGATCGGGGCGTCGGCCAAGTCGGCGATGGTGCGGGCGACTTTGAGGATGCGGTCGTAGGCGCGGGCCGACAGGCCGAGGCGGGTCATGGCCTTTTCGAGGAGGGCCTGCCCAGCGTCGTCGAGCGAGCAATGGCGGCGGATGTGCCGCGTACTCATCTGGGCGTTGCAGAATAGCTCGCCGGCAAAGCGATCGAGTTGCCGCTGGCGGGCGGCGTTGACGCGCTGGCGGATTTGCGCTGAGTCTTCGCCGTCTTGCTTGTTGGCCAAGTCGTCGTAGGCGAGGGCCGGCACTTCGATGTGGATGTCGATGCGGTCAAGGAGCGGCCCAGAGACGCGGGCGCGATAGCGGCGGATTGCAGCCGGAGAGCAGGTGCAGGTATGGCGGGCATCTGCAAGGTAGCCGCAAGGGCAGGGATTCATCGCCGCGACGAGGGTAAAGTCCGCTGGATAGGCGAGCGCGATTTGCGCCCGCGTGATGGTGACGGTGTGGTCTTCGAGCGGCTGGCGCAGGGCCTCGACGACGTTGCGGCGAAACTCGGGCAACTCGTCTAGGAAGAGTACGCCGTGATGGGAGAGCGAGACCTCGCCCGGGCGCGGGTACGCGCCGCCGCCGATGAGGCCAGCGTCCGAGATGGTATGGTGCGGAGCGCGAAAGGGCCGGGTGGCGACTAGGGCTTGGCCTGGGGCAAGGACGCCGGCGACCGAATGGATCTTAGTGGTGGCGAGTGCTTCTTGCAGGGTGGGTGCCGGGAGGATTGTGGGCAGGCGGCGAGCGAGCATGGTTTTGCCCGACCCAGGCGGCCCGACCATGAGCAAGTTGTGCCCGCCGCTGGCGGCAACTTCGAGGGCGCGCTTGGCGTGATCTTGGCCGCGCACGTCCGCAAAGTCAATCCCGTAGTTGGCGTTGCTGCGGAACACCTCCTCCACGTTCAATTCGTAGGGCCGTTGCTGCGCGTCGCCGGTCAAAATGCCGACAGCTTCGCTCAGCGAACTGACGCCATAGACGAGCGGCCCATTAGCAATGGCGGCCTCGCGGGCGTTTTGCGTGGGTACGATCATGCCGTAGAGGCCCTGTTGGTGCAGGGATGTGGCCATGGACAACATGCCGTGTACCGGGCGCACGCTGCCGTTGAGCGATAGCTCGCCCAAGAGCGCGAACTCGGCGAGACCCGAGGGCTTGATCTGCTGCGAGGCCGCCAAGACGCCGACGGCTATGGGCAGGTCGAAAGCCGAGCCTTCCTTCTTGCGGTCGGCCGGTGCGAGATTGATGGTGATCTTGCGACGCGGCCACTGATAGCCGGCGTTTTTGATGGCCGCCAAGACGCGCTCCTTGCTTTCGCGGACTGCGGAGTCGGGCAGGCCGACGACTGTGAAAGTCGGCAAACTGCGGTCAGTATCGACTTCGACGTGGACCGGGTACGCGTCAATCCCGAGCGTGGCGGCCGAGAGGACAGTGGAGGGCATGCAGTTCCTTTCCGTTGCGATAGGCAATAAAGAAACAAGAACCGTGCCAGTGGGGATGTGCTCTGAGGCCGGTAGGGATGTTGAAACGCAGAGTGGGAGTTAGGCGATACAGCGTTGGTACCTAAAGGGTACAGCAGGCTATCCGGCGCGCCTGCTGCCAATCCGCGTAAAACTCCGCCATAGAAGGGTAGCGCTCCGCGCGCTCTTGGCGACAGGCGCGCCGGACGACCGCCCCCATCGCACCGCCGATATCGTCGCCGAGGCATACGGCTGCGGTGCGGCCCATGGTAAAGACGGTCGTGCGCTCGTCGATTAGTGCTCCGCGCTCAAATTCCTCTGGTGCCATAAAGCGCGTCGAGCCGAACATCCGCCCCATCTGGTTGGTAAACGCCCCCAAGTGATAGTTATCGAGATCCACGACGTGCGCGGCTTGGCGCTCGAAGTCGTACATCAGACAGCCATCGTAGAAATCCACGGCAATCCACCCGCGCTGGACGAGTTGGAGGTGCAAATCGTAGATCGCGTCGAGTACGGCGAGAATGGCGTCGGTGGGGAGGCGGCGAAACCGCTGATGCGCCGATTGCGGATTGTCGCGTCCGCCGTGGAGGCACTCGCCGTCAACCCAGTCGTACACGAGTGCCGGGCCGTGTGCCGTTTCGACGATGCGATGCAGCACTGGCAAGGTCGGATGATCGCAGCTATGCCTGAGTCGGGCGGCATTGTACAGTAACGCCCCGCGGGTCGCGTGGTCACAGAATACCTCTGCTCTCGGATTGGTGGTTTTGACGAAGAAGCGCTCGTCGCCAACCTGCACGCCATAGGAGACGTTGCCCGAGTCTTGGATGGGCGCACCGAAGGTGGCAAATACGGTGCCGATTGCTTCGAGATACGGGCCGGGTGGCCCGTCGATGCGCTCGATGTCGCGCAGTGGATGAGCGGTGTTCATAGGCTCCGTGCTGTAGATGGAGCCGCCGCGGCCGGGGGGTGTGCTTTCGGTGCGCTGGTTTTCGAGGGCGCAGAGATAGTATTTGATGGCCGAGATGCCGGCTGCGGCCGCCTGCCGCACCATGTTGATGACCAACTTGATCTCTTTGTCGCCCTCTCTGTAGTTGCCCGTCATGAAGTTGGGGACGGAATCGCCGTTGACGTTGAACTGGGCCATGGGCAGGGCAACCATCTCCATGTCGATGCCGAAGCGAGCGCACTTTTCCTTCTTGGCGACCAATTCTTCGACGTCCCAACCGTATTCGCGGTGGAATGTGATGAAGTTTTCGTTCTTATTGAAGACGCCGTGGCGAGCCAGATGTTCGAGGTCTTCATCCGATATAGTGAACTGCTGGGTGCCGACGTGCATGACAGGTTCCTTAGTTGGGTGAAGGGTCTGGTCGGAACGCGCTAGTTTGACAATCCTTTAGGCCCCCGGATGCAGAGCGCTGAGGGCGCGGTGGTGGGTCTGCTGCGTTGGGCGCACTACTCCGCGTTGAGAATCTGACGGCGGCGAAAGCAGTCGAGGACGTGGTCGTTGACTAGGCCGGTGGCCTGCATGTGGGCGTACATGACGGTCGAGCCGATGAATTTGAAGCCGCGGCTTTTGAGGTCTTTGCTCAAGGCGTCGGATTCGCGGCTGGTGGCCGGTAAATCGGCGAGGGTGCGGAACTCGTTGACGATAGGCTCGCCATTGACAAAGCACCAAATATAGGTGCTGAAACTGCCGAATTCGTCTTGGACAGCGAGGAAGTGCCGGGCGTTTTCCACGGCCGCGCTGATCTTGCGGCGATTGCGAATCAGCCCGGGGTCTTGGAGCATCTGTTCTACCTTGGCTGCGCTGAAGAGAGCAACTTGGGCCGGGTCGAATTCGGCGAAGGCTTGGCGGTAGTTGGCGCGCTTGCGAAGGACGGTGTACCAACTGAGGCCGGCTTGGGCCGATTCGAGGGTGAGAAACTCGAAGTGCTTGCGGTCGTCGTGGACTGGAACTCCCCACTCGCGGTCGTGGTACGCGACGTAATCGGGTTTGTCGAGGGCGAGCCACGGGCAGCGTTGGAGACTCATATCAGCGCGCTCCAGCGGGAAAATCAAACGCGGCCTTGCACTCTGGCCCGAGCTTCAGCCGCGCTTCGAATTTGTTGCCCTTTTTGCTTTTGAAGCCCTTGATCACGCCGGTTTTGCCTTTGGCGATCAAGGTGTGAATTTGCTTTTCGGTCAGCTTTTTCCCTGAAATTTCCTTCCATACCACAAAATCGCACCCCTCGCGATAGCGATTGCAGCCAAAGCCGCGCTGGCCCTCGATGATTTGGCCCTGCTGGCACTTGGGACAGGTGAGGGTGGCGGAAGATTGGGCGGTCTGCTCGCGTCGCTCCGACCGGGCGGAGCCATTCTGCGGCCGCTCATCAAACTCGAAGACGACCTTGTATTCATCGTCGAATCTGAGCCGCGCCGCAAACTTCTTGCCGGCCTTGGAGATAAAGCCCTGCATTTTTTCGGTGTGCCCATTGGCCAGCAACAACTGCGCCTGCTTTTCGGTCAGCCGCTTGCGCGCCACCGTCTTCCAGATTGTAAAGTCGCAGCCCGCCCGATAGCGACTGCATCCGTACGCTTTGGCGTTTTCTACGACTTGGCCCTCTTTGCACTTGGGACAAGGCCCTAACACTTTGCCACGGCTCTTCCGGCCGCTTCTCTTCTTGCCTTGTGCTTGTGCCGCTTGCTCCGGGGAGAGTGCCGGTCCTTGCTGGACCTTGGGCACTAGCGTCCTTACCAAATCGGCAATCTCTTCGTAGAACCCCACCACCGGCCGCTGCCCTTCCTCGACTTCCTTGAGCTGTTGCTCCCACTCGGCCGTCAATTCGGGACTGCGCAGCGGTTCGGCTACCAAACTCACGAGTGCTTTGCCCTTCTCCGTTGAGGTGATTGACTTGCGGTCGCGGACTACATAGCCGGTGCGAATCAGCTTTTCGATGGTCTCGGCCCGCGTGGCCGGCGTGCCCAGCCCGGATTCCTTCATGGCCGCGGCCAACTCGTCGTCCTCGATTTCGCGGCCGGCGTTCTTCATGGCCGTTAGCAGCGTGGCGTCTGTATAGGGTCGCGGCGGCTGAGTTTCCTTTTCGACCACATCCATGCGCGTTACGCGAACTTGCTGGCCTTGTTGCAGCGGAGGGAGTACCTGGCGCTGGTCGTCGTCTTTCTTTGGAGCGTTTGGAGGCCGCACGGCGACGACCGTCCAACCGGCCTCTAAAACGACAGACCCCTTGGCGACAAAATCGGCACCACCGATGTCGAGTAAAACGGTCGTCTCTTCGACCACTTGGTCGGGCAAGAAGATGCCGACAAAGCGCGCCGCGATCAGGTCGTACACCTTCTGTAGGTCCGGTGCCAGATTGGGGGCGGGCTGTTGCCCGGTGGGAATGATGGCGTGGTGATCGGTGAGTTTGGTGCGATCGACATATGCTCTGCTGAGCCGGTGCCCGCCGCGCAGACGCTCCAGTGCCACCGCGGCTTGTGGGTGCGCTAGCTTTGCCAAGATGCCGGGCAGTTTGGGCACCATGTCCTCGGAGATATGGCGGCTCTCGGTGCGCGGGTACGTGATGAGCTTGTGGGTTTCGTATAGGGCTTGGGCGCGTTCGAGGGTTTGCGCCGCGGTAAAGCCAAAGCAGCGGTTGGCGTCGCGTTGGAGGTTGTTGAGATCGTATAGGGCGGGAGGCCGGTTTCTTTTGATTTTCTTTTCAATTTTTCGGACGGTGCCGATCTTGTTGGGGCTGAGCTGGCGATGCAGGCGCTCGGCTTCCTCCTTACTGTCGATGCGCGTCTGGCCGTCCTTGCAGTACTTAGCGGCAAAGCCCTCTTCTAACTGCGCCACTAACTCGTAGAAGTACGCCTTTACAAAGCTGGCAATCGCCGCATCGCGCTTGACCACCATGGACAAGGTCGGCGTCTGCACCCGGCCGATGGTGCAGAGCGCCTTGTTGTGGACGGTATAGGCGCGGGTCAGGTTCATGCCCATCAGCCAATCGGCTTGGCCGCGCGCCCGTGCGGCGGCGGCGAGAGGATCGAAAGCCGCTCCTTCCTGCAAGGCGCGGAAGCCGCTCTGAATCGCTTCGTCGGTCAGGCTCGAAACCCACAGCCTGCTAAACGGCTTTTTGCAGCGGGTGTGCTCGTAGATCAGGCGAAAGATGTGCTCGCCTTCGCGCCCGGCATCCGTGGCGCAGATGACGTACTCGGTCTGCGGGCTATTGAGCAATTTTTTGACGATTTGGTACTGGTCGGAGGTCGAGCGCGTCGTCTTGAGCTTCCACCGCTCGGGGATCATCGGTAGCTGGGCAAAGGACCAGCGGCTGTTCCAAGGCGGACCGTAGTCGTCTGGCTCGGCGAATTGCACGAGGTGCCCTAGCGCCCAAGTGACGATATAGCCGTTGCCTTCGACGTAGCCTTGGCCGCGTTTGTTGGCGCCTAAGACCCGGGCAATGTCGCGGGCCACGCTGGGCTTTTCGGTGAGGACGACGGTGGCCATAGGTTTATGCTACTAATCGACTAGCTCCGACGCAATAATTGGCAATCGCCTTGCTAGGCGTCGCGCTTTCCCGCCCATTGCGCCAGTTTCTTGAACAAATCCCCGAAAATCGCATCGCGCCGCACTGTCCGCGCCACCCGCATAAAGTGCCGCGACGGGTCGTGGCTCCAAGTTTTCTGATCGGTCAATACCGGGCTATGCACCACGTCGGTCGGCACCGACGACGCGTCGAGCAACCAGGCGACCGCCGACATGTCCCAAATCACCTTGGAGGCGGCGAAGTGATTTTGGGCATAGGCGGCGAATATCTCGACTAGATAATCGCCAATTGCCCCCCGTCCCTTGACGAAGTGCTCCAACTCTGCCAGCGTCGTTTGGAGATGCGAGGCCACCGGATGACATGGAATTTGGACGAAGGGTACGCCGCAGTCGAAGACTACCTGCGCTGCTACGAGATCGCCTTGGAGGTTGAATTCGTTAGCGGTTGGCCAATAGAGCGCGTGGCCGCCGAGCCAGACTACGACGATTCGCTCAATGATGGTAGGATCTTTCAGGATAGCCGAAGCTAGGTTGGTGAGTGCGCCGATAGCCACTACGTAGAGCGGATCGGCGGCGTTGGCCTTGGCGATTAAATCATCGCTCGCCGCGCTCTCCTGCGGCGCGTCGTCCTGCAGGATGTCGGTTGCCCCCTGGAATACCAAGCCCTCCGGCGCAATATCCAACCGCTCCAATAGCCGCAGGATTTCCGCGTAGCTTTTCTCCATTCCGTCGCCCGGCCCGGCCGAACGACTGTTGTAGAAAGGTGCCGCGTAGATCGCTTCGACCGCGAGTTGGTCGGGCGAGAGCAGTGCTTGGACCACGGCGAACTGGTCGTCGATTTCGTTGTACGCATCGGTGTCGAGCACGATCCGCACCTTGCCGGTCGGCGGCGTCAATCGCTCAAGGCGCATGGCTTCGTCGAGTTTGGGAAAATTCACAGACATGTGCGACGCTCCTCCTTTCTGTTATTCGCAAGCGGACCATATCGCGTCATATCCCAAGTTAGTCCTCCGGCGCAGCGAGCGACTAGCGTTGGCTCATGCGCTTAAGTTCAGGAAGATACTCAGGCCAATCATGTAAAGTGGCTGGATCAAAATCAGCCCCATTCGGCTCGGGATCAGGTGACTTCGTTCAGCTTTCCGGTGGCGCAGTCATAGACGAATCCCCGCACGTCGTCCTTGTTCGGGATGAACGGGCTGGCCTGAATGCGGGCGATTGACTGCCGGACGTCCTCCTCAAGATCGCCGAACGCCTCTAGGGCGAAGGGCGGGCGGATGCCGGTATCGGCGGTGATCGCGTCTTTCACGTCGTCGTCGCGAAACGTCAGCATGCCGCAGTCCGTGTGGTGGATGAGCATGATCGAAGTCGTGCCCAGTAGCCGTTGCGAGATAGTCAGCGAACGAATCGCGTCGTCGGTTATCACGCCGCCCGCATTCCGAATCACGTGCGCGTCCCCTTCTGCGATCCCGAGCAGTCTGTGCGTGTTGATGCGTGCGTCCATGCAGGCCACCACCGCTAAGTGCAGCTTTGGCGGCGAGGGAAGGTTGCCCTTGGCGAAGTTGCTGGCATAGCGGGCGTTGTTTTCGAGCAGTTCATTGATAACGGACATTAGAAATCTCCTTTCACCGTCGGTTGCGTCTGCGTCAGCCGTGTCCAGCGGGACGACGCAGAAATAGCACCAGCGCGGAACGCAGCTAAATTAGGACGCCTTTGGGGCTATCAATGCCGGATAGGGTCTGCGCCAAAATGTCGAGAGTTTGGCATTAGTTCACCGCACGACCGCTTCGTCCTCCAGATGCTGGCGGATCCACTCTCTTAGCGACTCAATGGCCGGGCAATCGCCGCACCGTCCCCGGCACTATGGGCTCGCCGCGATGAGCACTCGCCACGGCCGCAAAGCACAGTGCCAAACTCGCGAGATTAGCACGGGCACTGTTGCTAGGCTCGCGGCCCGCTGCGACGGCGCAGAGCAGCTCGGCCATGGTCCCGTGAAACCCCTGCTCAAACCACGTCCCCACAAGCGGCGGCCGGGCCACGCCGCCGGCGGTGTACAAAGTAACTTCTTGCGCCGTCAAATCCACGCCGCTGGCCCCTAGGGCACCCTCTGTACCGACGAGGTAGGTGCGGTCCTGTTGCCCTTGGCGCGTGTTGCCGTTAAAGAAAATCCCCGCCTGTGCGCCCGCGCACTCAATCGCCGCTTGAGCCAAAAGCGGCGGTTTGGCGTCCTGACCGGCTGCGTGCTGGGCTGAGGCGTGGACTCGTTGCGGCGTTTCGTCTCCTAAGAGCACCACTGCCATATCGAACCAGTGCATCCCAAAGTCGCAGAGTATCAGATCTTCTACCGCGTCAAAAGCAGAACCGGCGATCCAATTGTGATCCCAATGCACGGCGAACTCGACGCTCTGGACTTGGCCGATCAAACCAGCGGCCACCGCGTGGCGCATGTAGCTAAAATGCGGTGCCCAGCGGCCATTTTGATTGACGGCGAGTTGTACGCCGCGCCGCTCAGCCCGCGCAATAAGCGCCTCGCCCACATCCAAATCGAGCACAAAAGGCTTCTGGCTGAGGACGTGTTTACCGGCGTCAATGGCTGCTTCGAGGATCGGCAGCCGATCTTGTGGATGGGGCGTGATGTCTACCACCTCGATATCGTCGCGGGCGAGCAGGTCCCGATAGTCGAGGTAGGTGTCTGCCGCCGGATAGAACGCCCGCTGCCGCTGCTCAACGCGCCCTCGATTGCGGCTGCACAGGGCCGCGACCTCATAGCCGGCGTTTTTATAGGCCCGCAAGTGCATCTCGGAGATGCCGCCGCAGCCGATTAGGCCGATCGGCGGACAATAGGCCGCTGGATCGCGTGGCTGGTAGGGTAAGTCTGGGGCTGCTACTGCTGCCTCTGGGCCGGTTTTGCCTCGGCCGTAGCCGCTGTCTTGGCTTGCTGCCATAAGCTATTGAATCAGCGGTAACGTGCGCTGCTGCACGGCGCTCTGATAAGCAGTATCGACGATCTGTTGGCCGATGCGGCACAGTGCCGGCGAGAGCGGCCCCTCAATGGGTTGGTCCTCTTCAATGCAGTGAATCACGTACTGGACGGGATTCTGGCAAGGCGGTTCGAGCACATCTACTGGCCGTTCCTCGGTTGCTGGCTGCGCCCGCGTCTGTACGCGGATTACCGCCTCGTAGTCGTAGGAACTGATCGTGCCCTCGCTGCCGACAATGACGAAACCGCACTTGGGCTGGGGTTGCAGGGTCCAAGGATCGGTAAAGGTGCCCCAGCGCGTCTCGAATTTCGACAAGCCCCGCTCGTAGCGCGCCACCGCAATGCAGTGCTCATCCACTTCGAGCCCTTGAGGCTGATCTACAGTGGCTGTCACTTCAATTGGTGCCCGGCCGTCCATGTACCAAGTGCCCAATGTGGTGCCGTAGCCGAGGTAATCCAGCAGGGAGCCGCCGCCTGCCTCCTTTTTGTAAAACCAACTCGTGGGCTTTTCTCGCTCGACGATGTCGGCGGTGCGCTCCACTTTGTCGGCGAGGTGCCACAGCGGCCCTCGGTTGCCGTCGTAGTAGTGGACTTCGATTACCTCGCCGATCTCGCCTGCGGCAATGAGCCGCCGTGCGGTGCGGTGCGGTGGATACCAGGCCAGCGGCCAGTTGATCGCCAGCAATTTGCCCGTCCCTGCCATGGCGCGTTGCATCCGGTCCGCCTCGGCGAGGGTGGCGGCGAAGGGTTTTTCCATGATGATGTGTACGCCGAAGGGCGCGACCTTTTCGGTCCACGCCCCGTGTTCGGCAGTGGCCGGACACAAAAGGACGATGTCCGGCTGGGTCTTTTCCAGACATGCCCGGTAGTCGCTGAAAACCCGGTCCGCCGGAATGGCGAAATCCTCGCACGCCTGCTTCATGCGCTCGGGCTGCTCGTCGCAGACGCCGACGATTTCGACGTCGGCGTGCTCAAAGGCCATGCGCAAATTGTCGCCCATGTGCAGGTGGTCGAAGTTGATTCCGGCGATTTTCCACTTGCTCATGGTCTTAGCTCGCAAGCCGCGCCCAAGCGGTTACATGGGGCACTAAGCGTATCGGGCGTTTTGACGCCACCACTTCGCGCCGAATCCGCTCGGCTAGGGTATCCACATCAATCTCTGCCGCGGTGGCGATGCCGTACTGTTCGAGGAGCGGGATCAGGCTGCGCAAGCTGTTGGCAGCGTATTGGTATCCAGCCCAATCATCCGGCCCGCCGACCGGATACTCGCAGTGCATGTCCGGCTGGGGCAGGCCCGCCTCGACAAAAGTGCGGTACAGGCCGAAGCCCATGTCGATATGTGCTCCAGAACGCTCAAATACTTTGAGGATCCAGCCGATCAGCTCGTTTGCCAAGGGCGTATCTGGACTATGCACCTGCTGGTAGGGAGTGAAATCAGCCTCCTGAAAAGCCGCGATTCCCCCCGGGCGTAAGCGAGTTGCGAGCTGTTTCAAGGCGTCGGCGGGATCGGCCATGTACATGAGGACTAGCCGCCCGGTCACGGCGTCGAAGTCGTTCCCCAAGTCCAAGGTCCGGGCATCCCCTGCGACGAATTCGACGTTGGTGAACCCGGCCGCCTGCGCCCGGGCCTGTGCTGTTTCGAGAATCGCCGGATTTACATCCACGCCCACGACCGCCCCTGCTGGCCCGACCAACTCAGCGGCGGTCATGGCCACATCCCCGGCACCGCTGCCAATGTCGAGCACCTTCATCCCGTTGCTGATACCCGCTGCTCTAAAAAAACGCCGCGTCACGGCGTCGTACAGTTGCGACTGCTGAATCAGACGATCCTCCTCCTCTTGGCTGCGTCCCATCGTATATGTTGCATCGCTCTTTGACTCGCTCATGGGAATCGGTCCTCCTTTTCCAAGTTAGATATTGGGCAGCCGCCTAGCTGCCCGGCGAAACGCGCAGTTTGCTCGCAGAGCACCTAGGGCGCTGAGAGCCGATGCGGCGTTCAAGAATATATTGCATTTTTTCCAGACGCTACGCGCACTCTCGTTTCAATTGCCGAGCGACGTACTCAGCTCGTTCTTCAAGTAACATTAGCTGTTCTGGTTTGGGTACCACGCCGTGATTGTGATGTTCGATTCGGGCTGAAAAGTTGAAAACTAATGCTTCGACAACCGAGCGTCTGTTCTCTATCTTGCCACCAGAATGGTAAAAGTGATCGCGGGTTATGATATTGAATCGGTTCCAATGGCGAGCTACCATTTCGTTTTCTCGATAGTCGTTGTGATGCCACGTAGAAAGAATAAACCGCGCCGGAGTTGCCGAAAGCAGTTGACAAAGACGCGCTTCATCGGCCTCCGTCCAGCCGTTGTAGTAATCGACATGCCGACCAGTGTAGGGTGGATCGCAGTAGATGAGGTCATCGCTGGTTGCCTGTGCAATCACGGCCTCGAATGGGGCGATTTCAAACGTCCATCCCGGTTGAATTAGGCAGGCCACATCGCGGACTTGGTTTACTATTTTGGTGATGTAGGAACGGCTGAAGCGCTGTGGCTTTTTGCAGAAGGGAATGTTCCATTCGCCTTTCTTGTTAAATCGCATCATCCCATTGAATCCAGCTCTGGAGAGAAACAAGAAGTCGAGTGGGTTGTGGTCCCGATTGAAGCGCTCCCTTATATAGGTGAAGTGTTCGTATCCATTGCGACCGGCCTGTCGCAGATGTAACCCTTCTTTTTCGAGATAGGCGCGGACGTGCGAGGGATGGATGACACCCTGTTGAACCTGCTGATAGAAGTGGATAATGTGGGGGTTGGTATCACCGAGCAGGGTCTCCTTGAACCCCGCATTAAAGGCGACGACACCAGTACCCAAAAATGGCTCTATCCATCGTCCCTTAACTTTGGGCACGAGGGCCTGTATCCACGGCACCAGTTTGGTCTTGATTCCTTGGCTTTTAAGCGGAGGAGTGACGACGCGCCTCACGTTTTTGCCTCTCTTCTCTTCTTTTTAACCGGGACAATCATGTTCTTGTCGCCTCCTTTGAAAGCGACAAAATCTTCCAGCCTCTTGATTGGTATTGTTTTCCCATCCTTCTTCATTTTTGTAACGCCGTAATTCATCCAGTACTCGTCAAACCAATCTTCTCCCAGCTTTGCAAAGATTCCATTCCCTTGCAAAATATCGTCGATGGCAGTGATTGAACCAATGTTAGCCGTATTCCCAGAACCTTGTCGATCACTGGCTAGTTGCCATTTCTCGCAGGCGAAAAATTGAAAATCTTTGATTACCGATACAATGGAGCAGATATTTTCCACTGTCTTTACAGCACGTTTTTCTGGGTGAAGAGGCGACTCTTTGTCCTCTTTGAGTTCGCGAACGTTGATGACTTTAGTCTCGTCGATATCTTTGGTTCCTGCTCGGGTGTAGATTATGCCGAAACAAAAGTGTCCCGAGTAGTCGCTATATGGAAACTGGATATTTTTTCTTGATGCCCGATTTTTAAAGTACGCGCCGTGACTACCAAGCGTGAATCCGTTGACATGTCCAGGAGATTCAAGGTCTCTATACGTCGTCTTCAGATCAACCGCGAACTTGAGGTTTGGATCAGCTTGACTGACGAAACTTAGGTCGGGGTACCAATTCTGTTTCTCAGCCAGTACGATTGAGTAGTCGTATTCTTGTGCAAACTTAAGAATCTGGGGAAACAGATGGATCTCGAGAATCTTTGAGATAATTTTTGTGTCTGGACTGATGGTATAGATATTCCGATAAATGTCAATGAAGCCCTTAACATTCCATTCTCCGTCCTTTGTGCTAACATGCTCACTCATTCCTTGGACAAAGTTCTGCAATGCACTCGAGAATTCCATCGTGGAGACTTTGTAGCGATCGGGCCGCTGGTCGGCCACTGGTTTATAGCTCATTTTCTCTCCGCATTGGCAATCTCACAACTTCTCCCGCACGGCCCTCACCCCAGCCACCATATTCTCCAACTTCTGCCGCGCTGCCCAACGCGCCGTTTGACTCAGCCCGCAATCGGGCGCAAAAGAGAGCTTGTCGGCTGGGGCATGTGCTAAGCAGGCCTCCACCCGCGCCGCGACTTCCTCTACGGTTTCAATGTAGTAGCTCTTCACATCGACAATCCCCACGGCCACGTCCATCTTCGCGGCGATCTGGCCGATGACCTCCAACTCGGCGAACTCGCGGCTGGCCATTTCGACGTGCATTTCATCGACCTGCATGTCCAAGAAGGCCGGTAACATGGGCGCGTAGCGGCGCAACCCCACGGCGCGGCCCTTGTAGTTGCCAAAGCACAGGTGGGTCGAGAGCCGACATTTGCCCGCGACGGATTCGACCGTGCGGTTGAAGATATCGACGAAGCGCACTGGATCTTCGCGGTGGGCATAGCAACTCATTGATGGCTCATCGACGGTCAGCTCTGTGCAGCCCGCCGCACAGAGAGCTTCCAACTCGCTCCGCACAATCGGCAGCAGTGCCTCGGTCACCTCCCAGCGGTCCGGGTATAGGTCGTTGGGCACGAGCCGTCCGCTCAAGGTATAAGGCCCCGGTACGCTGGCCTTGAGCGTCGGCCCTGCTGGTGCCAATCGCTTGAGCCGCGCAAACTCCTCCACCGCGCCCAAACCGTGCGGTGCTTGCAGCGGTCCGGTGATTGCGTGGCGACCGCGCTGGTCGTGGGCGGGCGGGCCGAAGCGCCTCGGCGGTGCGGACTCTAGGTCAATACCTTCGAGATAGCCGTAAAAGGAAAGGTTAAAATCAAAGCGAGTCTGCTCACCGTCGGTGACGACATCCAATCCGGCGCGCACTTGGTCGCCGAGCGCGGCGACGACTGCGTCGTCCTGCATCTCGGCGATGTCGTTCGGCCCGAAGGCCGCCAGATGCTCAGCCGCGTGTTCGAGCCAACTCGGTAAGGGGTAGGAGCCGATAACAGTGGTGCGCAGGGGTTGCTCTTTCACGTTTTTTCTCCCTCGGCCTTTTCCCAGGCTAGGGCCGCCGTCCCCAAAACGCCGGCGTGATCGCGCAGCTTGGACAGCACAATCGGTACGCCGGCGTCGGCTGGATAGCGGAATAAGTGGTTGTTTGCTTGTCTTTGCATGGCTCACGAAGTCGCCGGTTCAAATTGTTGTCAAAAAGTGTCCGACTATCGCCTACACTAGCGTGTCGGACATTTCTACGATTCGATCTATGAGTGGTCGATATGTCGAGTTATGCAAATGTTCTTTGTACCATTCTACGTAAGTCTTATTTTTTATGTGCTCTTGGATCATTCGATTTTCTTCCAGCAGCGTCCATAGGTTGTGAGTGGCTCGATTACAAAAACCATAGACGAGATTTGCTTTAAGGCCATCTAGACCATACTGTTGACAGGCAGGACATTGGCATTCTATTAATTTTTTTTTTTCTTGTTGATTTGGCTCACGTATTTTCCAATTGCCGAGTTCGGCTATAGCGCGGTCTCCAATTCCCATCAACTGCACAATTCCCCTTGCCGCCCGAATACGCCATCCAGATGAATCTACTGAGTCTAAACCTAATAATGCTGCGACGTGCAATGTCGCTGTTCCACCCACCCCAAAGAGATGCAATTCCCTATTAGCGAATGTTGCCCGAACTTGACGCACTTTGTCTAGTACTTCTCTGTGCGACATAGCTTTAGGAGTACGCAAGAGATTAGGCACGATACCACCAAGAGCAAAAATCCGTTTGGATTGGAGTCGTTCATCCGCCTGAAGCTGGCGAAGGTACTCATCCAAGTAACGACTGATATGAAGGATGGGGACATACCCATCGTGAGAATAGGATTGATTGACGGCCATCGTTTGTTGCAGACACTCAAGTTGCTCGTCGTTGTCCATACGCGGCGTAGGGATATAGTCTTGAGGAATCGCATACCAATCAGGTTGGGCCTGTGAAACGAATGCTTCATATTCCTGACGTGGCACTTCGCCTCCAGCACGTGAAAACCTGAACGCTCCATTATCCAAGTAAATAGCTATGTCTGACGGAATACCAAAACTCGCACGTAATCCTACTTCCATTGCTCGGCGGCGACGCGCTGGCATACAATGGAAATCAGCGTAAGAGACCATCACCGCTCCTAGATTGGAGAGATGATATGGTGAGTTAGTGTCCCACACAGGAGGTTTTAGACCTTTCAGGCTTAGACCCGCAACGATTTTCATACTTGATTTCTTTTAACCATTTTCGGATCGAACTTTTTCAAGGTGCGTAAAAGCGTTAGTTTCCTCTCTTTCACCTCTGGACTTAGGTGGTTTCATACGTACTAAAACGGGAAAATTTACCATCTGACCCGATAACAGTGCTTCTCCTACATCTAGATCAGGAAGTAAGCGTACTTCTTCCTCACCTAATGACTCAATGACTCTTCTTACGAAGGTTTGATCCGCAGGATTTACCATTCTCATAATGATATAAGAGTTGCATTGAGAAAGAGTCGTCTCGTCTAGACGTGAAGGTCTCTGACTGATCAAGACTAATCCCACGCCAAATTTCCTTCCCTCTTGGGCGATCTGCTTGGTAATGGCGGTGGATTGTTGTTCTGCCGAAGAAGTGCCATGGCCAGGGACAAAATTGTGAGCTTCTTCAAGTAAAAATAAAAAAGGTAGCTGCAGACTTTTGGTGACTTTGGCCTCAAATAAACGCTCTGCAATAATGCTATAAATTGTAGCTTGAAAATCCCCGGTGTAGCCAGCCAAAGATACAATTGAGATTTTACCGTACTGCACAAGTTCTTCTCGCTTCTGAGGCAGAGATTCCGAGTTGTGAGCGATTTCTCGATTGACTCTTTCCATCCTACTTAGTTGAGATGCTGCTTTACGGGTTCTGTTGCGTATAGCATTCAGAGTTCTCGCAACTGTCAGATCTCTCTGAAGATTACTCCAGAACGAACTTTGTATATACTGGAGATCGTCAGGATCATCGTTTCTGGCGTCTTTTATTGATTGAGCAACGGCATCAGCTATATTAGCAATTAGCCAAAGGTCAGGACTAATACCATATTGGCGAATTTTATTATTATTAAGTCTATTAGCTAGCCAGTTTATCCTATTTCGTCTCTCATTTTCAGCTTCTCCTGTCTCATAAAAACTTTTGGTTGCTGAAAATAAATCGCCAAATATAGTCATCATTGGATCCGATAGAGCATATCCAAGATTGTTGACAAACTGAGCCACCGTATCTGCATCTTCTTCAAAAATTGGTAAAGTGGCATGATAACGAGTAACCTGATCTTGAAGCGAGTCAATACCCGACAGTCCTGTGTAATCTCCATGCGGATCAAAGATAACTATCGGATAATTTTTACTCGCTAGTTGTTCAATGATCCGTCGAGCTGCCCAACTCTTGCCAGCCCCTGTCATTGCCAGTATCGCTAAGTGACGAGTAACTATGGCGTGGCCATCTAATTTCACATCGACAGTAGAGCGATTAGAGAGAGTAGAAACATCCATTGTGCTGACTTGGTTTCTTTTTAAATCTCCCACTAGCACACGTTCTAAATCCTCTGAGTCTGGTCTATAAGCACTAGTGGCCGGTTTAGGGGGATATCGTAAACTATCAAGTTTACCTGATCCTTCGCTCTCCAGTGATTCAGCCCCTAGTACCTGACAGACGGCTGATACTACCTCGCGACTTAGAGAAAGTACTGTCTCCATGGGATCAGTACGTGTCTCTGCTAATTCGTGACCAGCTTCGACTGGGAAGAGAGGATTGATACGTTCTATTCTCTGCACCTTTGCCCAAACTCTTATTTTTTCTAACTGCCCGTTCCCTTCTGTCTTATTCAAGGTAGCATCTACTGCGATGATATCCTGTTCACGTATAGTTTCGTGTGCTACAGCGAGACGAAATTCTTTGCTTGTAATTTCGCCGACAAGTGTACCAACAAAGCTACTATTCTGATTTTCCATGATTTCCCTACTCTCTCACGGTTGGCCGAAAGATCCAGTCTCGGTGTGTCATGTAAATGGCCTGCACTAGCACCTTTCGCATATCTACATCGCTAATTTCACCCTTTTGCAGGCTTACCCCCAGTGTGTGGCGGATCATTTTGGCGTATGCCTCTGTCATCCAGTTAGGCACATGAGCAAATTTATCCACGATATCTAAACCGACAGGAAATCCGTAATTGGGTAAGAGGCGCGAATATAAGTATACCCGCCGTACGGCCTCTTTTATTTGATCTCCTCCAAGATCGGAAAAGACTTCAACCCTAGTGGGTTCGGTATTCTCACTAGCCCGAACATAGGTCCCCATTACGGCAGGGAAGCCAAACGAGCTATCATCTTTCAAGCAAGAAAAGTCCGCCGTCGAACTTCCTGACTCTCCTGGAAGTCCAACTTCACCTGAGCGCAGACCACTGTACTTGTCTATCGTCCAAGGTTCGGAATATTCGCCAGTATTAAGAAGTAGAGGCAAAAGAAGGGTGTCTGTATAACCCAGCCTGTCCATCAAGTTTTCGGGAGAAGTGAGGTCAGAGCGGCCAAACATCTCGTTGAAGTAATTTTCTCTTCCCTTTCTACGTAAACCACGGAAAACACGTTTGAGCAACACTTTCTTGGAAAATTCTCGCGATCCTCCTCGTTCTACCACTCCTGCGATGATAGGCCGAGGTTGTCTACTCAGTGCCACTGAGATCAATTTTCTATAGAGAAAAGCGATCCAAGACAACGGTTCAAAAAGTCGACGACTTGCCCACTCATCGGACCGGCCACCAGCCATAACTGGATAAATATCTAGACGTGCTTTTTCGAGAAAATCCTCCTTCAACTGTCCTGCCTGTTCTTTGTCATCCGAATAGTGTTTCAGAAATAGGTCAATGTCTGCTTCAGTAAAGGGCGTATGGCCTGCATAGGCATTCATTAAGTAAACCAGCGGTCCATGGAACATCAGTACCCTTAGCTCAGGATTGCGATGCAACGTCGATAGTCCTCCCAGCAGTTCGGCAGTAATGCGGACGATATCAGGAAAGTCCCTCCGTTCTTTACTACCTCCTTCAAGGTCCCCGAAGATTACCGGGTAATAGCCAAAATTCTCCCGTTCAGTCAACCTTCTTTCACCTACACGTACTGCATAAGATCCAACGCGCAACAGGATAGGTACTTGGCTGGATAATTCTACCTGACCGACTCCGCCGTCGATAAAACTAACTAGCTCGTCTTGGAATTCTTCCCAAACAGTATCTGAGACTGAACGTATCTGAACAATGTACCTATCACGCTCTCCTCTATTAGACTCGTCTATAGCCCGACGCAGATGGCTTATAAAACGCGCTGTGTTACGAAAATAATTATCCCTTAGACTCTCAGCTACTAGTAGCGTATTTTCTGCTAGTTTCATCATTAGCTGAGGTTGATGATGCAGGTCTTCTAATACTCCATTCTCAGTCAATCTCTCATATATTTCCGACATACTGCCTCGATGTCAATTAGCGATCACATTAGTTCAATTCACGGGTTTTCTCCCCATTCGACACCCTGTCTGGCTTATCTTGAACATACCTCAACTCCTAGTTGCTGCAAGACTCGTCTTGCTTCGTCTGTGTGAAAAGCATTCACAGGTAGCCCCGTCAATTTGCTAACTAGCCACTTGAGAGGCACTCTTTTATCATCTACCTGCACGTACCATACCTGAGATTTAGGAATATTCTGTTTCTCTGCGATTGCGAGACGTGCTACATCCATCACCTGATTTGACGTGAGTGAGATTTCGACGCCCCGGAAATTTGCCTTTCCTTGTTGGGTAACCTCCATCTGATTATCGGATGGCACTGACACCCCCCCATGCAGCCAGTTGCGAAGTTCTGCCTGTTTGCGCCCTATCACTCCCTTAGAAATTATCACCTTGAGATTGGCAGGAATTAGCGATTCATATCCGTCTAATACTCGTAGATAATCTTTTCCCATGCTTATGAATAGCTCATCGTATTGTCTGTCAGCTAAAATCCGCTTGAGTTCGGTTAGGGTCAGTGATTGCAATTTCTTAACTTTTTGCAGTGTCACTCGGAAATTGTAGTTAGGAATTAGTTGGCTGGACGGAATCAATCCGAATTTGGCTGATAGAATATATACATCGAGAGATTGCGCCTCAAAGGGACGCATTCTCATAAACTTATTGATCACCTGAAATATCGGTCCATCGTAGCGCTCCAAAGCAGGTAGCAAACTTGGAGTGGAATGCTTTCTTTGGGAACACGAGAGGATTAGCAACCGTATATTTGGAGGCATTCTCTCTTTGTATACTGCGGTTGTCATCTCTTATTGTATAAAACTTCTTCGAGCGCAACTCGGGAAGGGGTAGGAGCCGATAACGGTGGTGCGCAAGGGTTGCTCTTTCACGTTTTTTCTCCCTCGGCCTTTTCCCAGGCTAGGGCCGCCGTGCCCAAAACGCCGGCGTGATCGCGCAGCTTGGACAGCACAATCGGCACGCCGGCGCCGGCTGGATAGCGGAATAAGTGGTTGTCAACTTGCTTTTGCAGGGGTTCGAGAAAGTACTCGGCGGCGTTGGTCGCTCCGCCGCTGAGGATGATGCGCAGGGGAGCGTACACGTGTACGGCGCTCACCAGCAGCCAGCCCAAGTTGCGGGTCCAGTGCTCCAGTTCGTCAACGCAGAGCCGGTCTTGGCGCTTCACGCCGCGGATTATGGCCTTGAAGTCGATGGAGTTGGGCTCTTTGAAGTACTGGTCGCTCAAGACCGAGGGAATGCCGCGTGCCAGCCCGTCCCGCACCTGCTGCGTCAGCGCCGTGGCCGAGCACATCATCTCGGCCGTGCCCCGTGCGTTGGTCAGGCACAGCCGCCCGCCAAGAGCCTGCATGACGATGTGGCTCATTTGCGTTCCGAATTGCAGATGCGGGTCGCGCAAAATTTTGCCGTCGAGCAAGACCCCGGAGCCGACGCCGGTGCCGAGGGTGATAGTCACCGCCCACTCCACATCTCGCGCTAGGCCGTAGTGCCGCTCGGCGTAGATGGAGATGCGGCCGTCGTTGTCGGCGATGACCGGCAGACCCATAGCCTTGGCCAGCCGCTCGACAATCGGGTACCCTTCAAGCCCTTTAATTTTCCCTGGCATGTACACCACCCCGACCTCCGGCTCCACCGCACCGGGAAAGCCCAAGCCAATGGCCTGCGGCTTGCCGCCTAACTTCTGGGAAATCCGCGCGACTTCACCTTTGAGCGTCTTTAGCAGGTTGCTCATGCCCAGCGCAAACCCCGACGGGTTGATCCCCGGTGCCAGTATCCGTCCGCGCCGAGTCACCGCGCCGCTTTTGACCCGAGTGCCACCCACGTCAAAGCCAATAACGTATTCTTTCATGCGCCCTCCTTGCGTCAACTCACGCACCAACCGGCATCTACGGTTACCACCGTTCCGGTAATTGCCCGCGCTTGGTCCCCCAGCAAAAAGACCGCCATCCCGGCCACATCCTCCGCGTTCATCATCGGCCCGAGTGGCTGTTTGTCGCGCATAAACGCCATGATCTCCGCGCTTTCTCCGGCCCGCTTGCTCATCGGCGTCTCCACCAGTGCTGGCGCAATGGCATTGACCCGAATTCCGTGCGGTGCGTAGTAGCTGGCCATAGCCTTGCTCAGCGCCACAATCGCCCCTTTGCTCGCCGCATAGGCATGCGAGGCAAAAAACTTCCGCTCTGGCGCAAAGGCCAACACACTCGCCATGTTGAGGATCGCCCCCCGCGCTCTATCTTCGCGCATTGCTTGGGTCAACATCTGTTGTAGCACGGCGCGGCACACCAAAAACATGCTTTTCGCGTTGGCGTCCAACGTCGCGTCCCACCCTTCGTCTGTACACTCGTGCAGCGGCCCGTCGCCAAAGCGCCGCCCGCTAATTCCCGCCACGTTGAACAATCCATCGATCCGCCCCCACTGCTCCACGCAGGCCCGCACGGTCTCGGCGACCTGTTCCCGCTGGGTCAAATCGGCTGCCTGATGCGCCCCCTGCTTTCCCAACTTCTCGGCCAAGGCCCGCCAGTTTGCTTCTGTCCGCGAGGTGACGAATACTTTGGCCCCCTCCTCGGCTGCGTGCAGAGCCGTAGCCTCGGCGATGCCGGTAGAGCCGGTAATTAGACAAACCTTGTTGTCGAGCGCACCCACGATTTCGGCAGAAGGGAGTTTGTAAATGAGGCGTTGGAACGAAAATTGATTACTACTCGTACAAATGCTTGAGGCGCTTGCGATAGCCCTCGTAAAACCGCTCTAGCTGCTCTTCCGCGCTTACATTGCCGACAAACTGATGGCTTGGCAATAGCTCCGGCTTGATCCCCTGCGCCAACAGTCGCTCGGCCACTTCGCAGCGCAGCATATTCATCATCATCGCGCCGGTCACCGTCGATACCGGCCCGGTCCGCCACTCCAAACCCTCTAGCTCGAGTACGCAGTCCCCGGGCGGACATTGGTTGTTTAGGACGACATCGGCCACATCCATCAATTTCTGGCCCGACGAGTGCGCGGGCGGGGACTGGTCGCCGTGCGGCTTTGACAGCATGGCAATCACCGGCAAGCCCCGCGCCTTAGCCCCCATGGCCATCTCGACGATCAGGGGCCGAATACCGCTCGTTGAAATTAAGATAAAGGCATCGTGCGGCCCAAACTTGAACCCTTGGAGAATTTCCTCGGCGTAGCCTTCGTACTTCTCCAAAAAGAGCGGCCCGCGCAACCCGTTGGTGCCGACGATTGACGCATGGTTCGATACCGCCAGCTCGACCAACGCAAAAAAACCTACGAAGCATCCTTGGCGCGGCGTCATTTCCTCGCACATCATGCGCGAGTGCCCAGCACCAAAAAGAAAGACCAATCCCCCGTTGGCAATGCTCTCGGTGCAGATTGCGGCGGCCTGGTCTATAGCGTCCATTTGCGTATCGCGCAGACGTTGCAATAGCTCCAGCGTCTGCGCGTAGTACTCTTCAGCAGCGCTCATGCCTCTCCTTTGATGGTCATCAAGTCCTCGGCCTCGCCATCGAACTCCTCTACGGGCTGGTTCTTCCGGTTTTGGTGAGCCTGCCAGCGGCCTTGTGCCTTTTCCCAGTAGCTCTTTATCACTCGGACACAGACGACGGCTACGACCGCACAGAGCAACATGCAGACACCGAGTATCACGGCCGTGATGAATAAAGGTTCCATTTTCAGTCTACTTCTTGGTTACGTGGTCTTCTTTTTATAGGTTCGGCGGGCGGAAAGTGCAGAACACCTCCCTAGAGTCCCGCTGCGACAAAAGCGGCGATTGTTTCGTCGGCGACGACCGCCATGGCGGCCGCGACGTTCCGCTCTAGCTGCTCGACGTTCAGCGAGCCGATGGGGTTGCCGTGGATCCGCTCCTCTCGCAGACAAAATTGCAACGTCAGTTCCAGCATGTTGATGCCCTGCTCGTTGCACCACAAGCGCATGGCCTCGGCCCGCTGCTGGTCTTCGCCCCACTTATCGCGCGGTATAAAGTGCTCCACGGGTACGCCCGTCAGCCAACCTCGCATGATCGACCAGCCGTTGAGTACTCCGCGGCCGCGGCCGCTGGCAGGATGGCGTCGGCCGCGCGCTGCCGGAGCAAGTTGTAGTCGCTGAAGCACAGCATCGCGTCAGTGCGGCCCGACGCCATGTGCGCGAGGTGAAAGTCGTGGGGGTTCATGCCATAGCCGATGAAATCCACGGCACCCCGCTGGCGCACCTGTTCCAGCCCTTCGAGTGCGCCGCCGGCCTCAAGGGTTGGTTCTATCTCGGGCGGATCGTGGAGGAAGAGCACGTCGAATTTCTCGATTCCCAAAATCTCTAGCTGGTCTTCGGCATCGGCCAAGACCCTCGCCGCCGAGTAGTCGGGACACCCCTCGCCGTAGCCGCCCCATTCAGCAGCGCTGTGGCAGCAGACGCGCCCGCTGATAATGATCTCGCCGCGGGTGAGGACGCCTTCCTTGATCGCACGGCCCAGTTTGCGCAGCGAGTCGCCGTAGCAGCGGGCGCAGTCGAAGTGATTGACGCCCAAATCGACGGCCCGGCGCATCAGGGCCATGGCCTCTTCGTCGTCAACCGGCCCGAAATGGCCGCCAAAGCCTTGCGTCCCAAATGGGATTACGGGTATGGAAAGCTCAGTCTTGCCCCAGCGGCGGCGAGGACAGCAGTTTTTTTTTAAGCCCATGACGCTTCCTTTACAGGGCGTTTATCCGCGCTATGACAGAAGGTGAAAGTACTATGGGCCGAATTCTGTCAGGCAGGCGACCCCGTCCCAGTCAGCAAGGTGCGCCACCGACGAGGCGACAGCTATGTGTTGGCTTTTTCGTTGGCGACGGGCCACTAAAGAACGCAGATGGGCTGTCGCTAGGGCGGGCGATTCAGACCTCGTCTGAGTCCGCATCCTCTTCTGACGCGAGGGTAATGCGCCCCTCGGCAAAGTCCAGCATGGCACTGGCCGACGAATTGGGCAACTCTTTCTCAGAAGTTTCGCTTTCGGCATCTTTCAGCTTGCGCTCTGTGTTAATGTCTCGCGCACGCTGCGACAGGCTGCGGCAGACTTGAAAGGCGTTGATCTCGCCTTCGAGTTTGAGGGCGACTTCCCGAGAAAACATCGATTTGGCCATTGTAGCTCCCGAGGATGAAGGTGAATGGTAACGGAAATAGTTACAAAATCGTAAAAATTAGACGATTTTGTCGAAACGGGCAAATTTTGCCGGTGGCTGAGCTTCTAGATCGCCCAATACTTCCACAGGTCCTCCGGTACCTCGTAGCGCATGGCTTCGCGTTCGGCGTGATGCCAGCGGGCGAAAAGCCCTAGCCGCGGCTTAGGGCGGATATTGGTCGAGCTAGTGTGGCACAGAAAGCAGTGCCAGAAAATCACGTCCCCGGCCCGCGCCACAAATTGCTCCGGCTCTTGAGGCGAATGGTCTGAAAACAATCCCCATTGGCGTGCCTGCCAATCTTCGCGGTCTCGGAAACTGCCGTCGATATGAGCGGGATGCTCGCGGAAGTACGCGTGGGTTGGCTGATGGCTCTGCGGCCAATAAACAAAGGCCCCGCCGTTTGCTTCCACATCGTCGAGATAGGCCGTTGCCCCCAGCATAAAACCACCGCTCCAACCCCCTGGCCCGTAGCCGTCGATATGCCCTTGGTCCGGCCAGTCCCACGCCTCCCCCAAGCGCGGCCACTGCACCAGCATGGATCCGCCGCCGCCGCTAAATTTCCCGCCGCCCAGCGTCTCAACCACGGCCTGCATCTGCGGAAGTTGCCCAAAGGTGGGCTCGACCGCAAACCCGTCGACCACATAACTATCGGGCCAACTCGCCGGGTCTGCTGGATCGGCCTCTACGTGATGCCAGAACTGCCCGCGCCAAATGGCGACCTGCTCCGGCGCGATGAAGTTTTCTATGATTAAATACCCCTGTTGCTTAAAAAACGCGATCTGTTGCTCGCTCAGTGCCATGCCGCTCCTCTCACAGCGATTCGATTGTTTGCAGTACCGCTCTCAGATACCCTAAGTCGCAGGCGCGGCCCTTTTGACGCCCAGTGAACGCATGAACTGCAAGTGTTCTGCGCCGCTGTCGTGAAGGCGATTTTCATCGCGCTCCTCCTCGCGCTTTTTGCACGGTTAGTTTCACCTTTTTTGGTTTGATGCTTTTGATCTCCAACCCGGTTGCATGGCGCACGGACTGGGCAGACACCGCAAAAGTCCTCCGCTGCAATCGGACGAGATCGGCGTCAATGACGACCTGGAAATCCGCGCTGCTCGCCAACAACATGGCCCGCCGCGGACCGGCGACCTCTACCTCCACCTCTTGAGGGGTGATGTCCGTTAGCGCATATCCTTCGGGTACGTTCTCCGCTTCTACGCGCACTTGCAGGACCGCCTTCTCGACCGGCACAAAGACCAGCCACGCACCCAAGGCCAAGGCCAAGGACAAAAGACCTTCTACCAAGCGCCGCCCCAACCAGCGCCACTCGACCCGGTGCTCCTTCACCTCGGTCCCCGTATGCTCTAAGTGGTCTTGGATCCTGTCTCGCAAATCGCCCGGTTTGATAGGTTCGGTAGGATTGCCCAGCATCTCAAGTTGCCCTCGTGCGGCAATCCCGATGGTGCCGCGCTCCTCTGATACGACCAGACACAGGGCATCGCTGCGCTCGGCTAGGCCCAGCGCGGCCGCGTGCCGCGTACCGCCTCCCTTCAACTCATCTCTATTCTCGGAAAGCGGCAAATGTGCGCCAAACACCTCGATCCTATTATTCTGCATCACCAGCGCGCCGTCGTGCCCAGCCGAACCGGGATCGAAAAGGCTGTCGAGCAGCTCTTCGCTGATCTCCGCATCCAAAGGGACCCCATACTGCAAAAAATGCCGCTCTATCGGTTCGCGCCCCGGCAAGACCACCAAGGCACCGCGTCTTTTCGCGGCCAACCGATACAACCCTCTAGTCAGCGT
The DNA here is from genome assembly GCA_965116045.1 of Candidatus Latescibacterota bacterium. GTDB lineage: Bacteria > Latescibacterota > UBA2968 > UBA8231 > UBA8231. Next base: position 3,150,076 of record OZ220478.1, read on the forward strand.
TGCCAAGCTGGAGGGATCCGGGCGTGGAGCCTTGCGGCGCAGGCTGAGCGTGGCGATCTGCTCGAAGAGCCGGCGCAAATCGTCTTGGAACACCACCACTACCACCACCACTAGCGCCGCGAAAAAGCCTTGGAAAATCCAAGTTGTTAGCTGCAACTTGAATTGCTGCGCTATCAGGTGGTAGAAGACGCCCCAAAAAGCCAAACCGAGTAGGGCCATTCGCGCTCGGCGGCTCCAGATCACTAGACCCCAAAGCAGCAACGCGACGACTGCAATGTCTACCAGATCAGTGGGGGCGATGTCCAACAGAGGTGTGTGCAAAATAATCTATCTCGCCCTATCCCCGCCCTAGACGAAGAGAATGGGTCAAGCTCCGGGAAATGCCGCCAAATACACCTTGGTGCGCTCGTTCAAAACGCCGTAAAAAGCCCGCGTCTCTGCATCTTTGCTATCTCGCCAAAAGGCCGCCGGAATACTCGAATCGTTCGCCAGCGGTGCCCGCTCGCGATGCCCGTAGTAAATCTGTACGGTCCGCCGCTCGGCCTGCGTGGGCCGCGTTGTCGCTGTGTGCAGTACGGCCACGTTAAACAGCGCACAGGTCCCGGCTGGCCCATGCAAGTGGTACTCGCCGCCTCGCTTGAGTTGTGCTGCCTTATCGCTGAGCACTGGCTGGCTTACCGACTCTGGGGACAGCGAAAAACAATGCGTCCCCTCGTCCACATCGGACAGATAGACCATGAGTTGGATGTAGTCCATGCGGAATGGATGCTCGTCCCAATGCGGCCGGTCGCGGTGCCAGCCTTGGTGCAATGGGCCGTCGTAGGCCCGCATCAGCCGCAGCCCGATCTCGCCAAAGCAGAGCGGCCCGCCCATCAGTGCCTCGATCGCCGGGTATATCTTTGGGTGGCGGATCAATTCGTCGAACTGCGGCGAGGTGATCAACGCCTCGTAGTTGGTGTGCTGATGGTAGCCGTAGCGGTGCCAGAAATAGGGATATTCTTCCATATCCCCATCGAACATAGTGCGGAAGTACTGCACGTCGTCGCCGTTGAGCAATTGCCCTAGGTTGAGATAGCCGTTTGCGGCAAAAAAATCGCGGTCGGCTTGGTCCATCGCCCGGTCTCCTAATTTTGTTAGCGATATGGAATCTGTTCGCCGTGCCAAGGCAGGCGAAAGCTGGGCTGCTGGCAGTAACGCCGCATAGCGAGCGACAATTCGATTTGGCTGGCCGGTGCCAGTTCAACTTGGAAATAAGTGCTGTCCACGTCGAGGGCCTCATCGCCAGCTCGTACTCGGCCAAAGCAGTGCTCGCCAAAGCTACCAGCGCCGACGATTACCTGCCGGGTGCGGCTCGTGCTCAAGTTGACCAACGTCAGCTCTGCACTCGCGCCGCTGAGGCCGGTCACTAGAGCGGCAACGTCCGGCGGCAAACCCGGCCGCTGCCGCTCGCTGTCGAAATAGCGCACCCGTCCTTGCGCCAGCCCTCCCCAGTAGATGGTCTGCGGTGCGCCGGTTGTTAGCTGCACTAAGGCTTCGGTGACCACTGGGTTGACCTGCTGCCACCAGTGTACGTCGAGTTGGGTCAGGTCTTGTTCGTCGGCTATGACCTTGGCAATGCGGTCGCAGACCTCGCGGTAGTTGGCCTGCAAGATGCGTTCGGGGTAATCCGGGGATTCGCCGGCGAGAAAGCGCGTCCACGCCCGGTCGTCGAGCGAACGCGGCCCGCGCTGCCCCATCTGCCGCCACTCATCTTCGGCACCTCGGCGCAAGGTCTCCAGCCGCTGCCAGTCGCGCTCCTCCATGGACGCGACCCACAGGTGGATCGGCGCATCGGAATTGATGGGGTTGAAGTCGGCCCAGCCCTCGTCCGTGTGCTTGTGGGGCACGAGCAGCCGCCCCCCTTCTTCGCGGCCGTGCGCGACTAGTGCAGCCACGTGCATGCGGAGCAGGTCCAAGTAGCGCATCTCGCCCGTGACCAGCCGCGCGGCTTCTACCGCCGCGGTGATCGCATGGGCCATCATGTTGTGTCCATAGCGCCCGGTCCAGCCGTACAGCCCACCCCACCACTGCCCTTGGCGCATCTCGCCGATAATGCCGTTAGGCCCGATATTGTCTGGGACAATGCCGCCGTTGGCCTCGGTGCGCTCTATCCAAGCTCCCACGTATTCCGCAATCCACTCCCGATACCGCGCCTCGCCGGTGTGGAGAAACGCCGTTGCCACCAGTGCCACGATGCCCAAGTTGACGGGCACATCGCCCTGCATAACCACTTGGTCGAATCGCTCCTCAACGCGGCGTTTGGTCTCGGGATTCTCCCACCAGTTAGCGGGCAAAGCAAAGCCCGGCCCCAGCGTGGCGTGGTCGTGGGTGAGGTCGTAGTGGATTTCGCCGCGCCGCATTTGGAAGAGCGGCCCCTTGCTGCCGCTGCAAGGCGAGCGCACGATGCGATGCTCGGGGTCGTAGTTGGGCACGGCCGGGTCGTCGTTTAAGTACAATCCGGCAAAGCGCTGCGCCCGGCGGCGCGTCTCGGCGTTGGTCGGGTCGGCCATCCCCAAGTGATAGAAGTAGATGTAGTTTTCGGCGTTGTGGAACCAGTCGTCGTCGTTGATAAACTCTCGGGTGACGCGGCCGTAGTCGTGCTCTAGCTGCCGAGTAATGGCGTTCCACTCCTCTAGAGCCTTGACGCCCGTGTACTCGCTGCCGCCTAGGGCATAGTAGTGCGGCCAGTTGAAGAACGCCTCGTACAGGTCGTCGGCCCAAACCCCGTCGCCGGGGTATTCTTCCATCCATATCAGGCTGCCGCCGGGGCGGGTGTATTTCTCGAGAAAAATCGGGGCCGCCTCGTCAATCGCGTCGATCAGTCGCCGCTCTAAGACCGCCCATAGCGGCGGTGCCGTGCGCGTTCGGCCTTTTAGCTTTTGCACGTTCTCGTCCTCTCGCAAAGGGCTTCTATAATAGATACGCATTCGCACCGATGGCAAGTTTGACCGTGTAGGTGCATTTGGCTCAAACAACCCTGCGCGGCATTGGGCAACAAGGTGCCGCTCGAATTGCTCAACTCGCGTTTCGGCGCAGGTATCGTTTTGGATGAGCTGGGTCGGATAGAGCACGGGGTATTCGCCTGATGCGGCTTTTTCGCATCGCCAAGACCCGCTATATAAACGATTTATTGGGAGCCGGTGCCCGCGCCAATGGCGGTCGGTAGAATCGCGTCGGGGTGGGTTTGCCTTACACCTCGATTGGCGACGGTAGAATACCTAGTCATGTGCCATTGGCGCGAGTACCGAAAAATTTGAGCCTCGCGACTATTGCAGTGCCCGATGATGCGTCAACAGAGACTATTGCCGAGGAGATGTTGCCAAACAACTGGCGGCGACATCCGGCCCCTGTCGAGCTAGCGGAGATAGGCACCCGTTGGAGGGAGGAAAGGCGGTCGTTGTTACTGCGCATGCCCTCAGCAGTAGTTAAGGGCGACTACAATGTGCAGATCAATCCAGCGCATTCAGACATGCAAGAGGTGGAAATCGCGGCGGTTGAATCGTATTTGCTTGACGAGCGGCTAGCGCGCTGACGGGAAATCAGGGTTTCGTCCTATTAGTCAGCGGGCGACCTCAGACGGCAGAAGAGGTACGCCGTCGGAACGGCAATCAGCAGAATGATTCCTAGACGGCAGAAGAGGTACGCCGGCACTATAATCAGCAGGACGAGTATCGAGGCGATGTCGAGGAGACGCCTTATCTCTGGAGATGTCACAGTGGTTATCTCCTTTCGGAACTTGGGTGTGTGCAAAAGACGGGGAGAAGGTTAATTGGGCTTTCGACAGACAGGGGAGAAGAACAGGAAGGCAAAACTGCACAGTCCATAGGAGTATAATAGATGGAGCTAGCGATGCGAGCGGCTTCGCATCGCTAGCGTACAACGGTTAATAAAATGGTGCCGGAGGTGGGACTCGAACCCACACACCCTTGCGGATACAGGATTTTGAATCCAGCGCGTCTACCAATTCCGCCACTCCGGCTATACCATTCACCACTCCTCTCGTTCGCTCTTCGGCTTGCCGAGGATTTCCATATAGACGATCGCGTCGCGCGCTGTCTGAGGGGTGAGGAACCAACGGCTCCGGGTGCGGCGAGGTCTCCGCTCCCGTCGTTCCGTGCGTGAAGCCTCGGGCTTGGCCTCGGCCAGCCGCTCCAGAGCCAGCCGCTCAGCCGCCACAGCGCGTCGCTCGGCAGCTAGTGCCAGCCGCTCGGATTCTAGGGCCTCCCGCTCAGCCTCGGCCGAATCGACTTCGGCAAGTACCGGCTCCTCAAAGGGATCGCCGTCAAAAGGCCAGCCAAAGGTCGGCTCTTCTTCCTTCTTCTCCTCGACGACAACGGGCGCAGCCGGACTGACCTCGGTGTGCTGTTGTTGTTCGGTCTCGGCGTGCTGTTGTTGGGCCTCTTCGAGCTGTTTGCGGCGCTTGCGACGCTCCATCAGTGCCGAAAACACGCTGAACAGAATGGCGAGGAGAAAAATTAGGAGTTCCATGGACTAGTTGTCGCGGTCCTCGCCGCTTTCGGAAATTGAGTCGCGCATATCCGTGTCAGCTTGGATATTGCGCATGCGGTAGTAGTCCATAATACCCAAATTGCCCTCGCGGAAGGCCTCGGCCATCGCACGCGGCACCTCGGCTTCGGCTTCCTTGACCCGCGATTCCATCTCCACGACCTGGGCCGTCATCTCCTGCTCGCGCGCCTGGGCCATGGCCCGACGTTCTTCGGCCTTGGCTTGGGCGATTTTGAGATCGGCATCGGCCTGATCGGTCTGTAGTTTAGCGCCGATATTCTCGCCCACATCGACGTCGGCGATGTCAATCGAGAGAATCTCAAAGGCCGTCTCCGAGTCGAGACCCTTTTCCAGCACGCGTCGGGAGATCAGGTCGGGATTTTCGAGCACCTCTTTGTGCGTCGTAGCCGAGCCGATGGTGGTGACGATCCCCTCGCCGACCCGGGCGATGATCGTCTCCTCGCCAGCGCCGCCGACCAAGCGATCGATATTGGCACGCACGGTCACTCGGCAGGTAGCCTTGACCTGAATGCCATCTTTGGCAATCGCCGCAATCAGGGGCGTGTTGATCACCTTGGGATTGACGCTGACTTTGACTGCGTCGAGCACGTCGCGACCCGCCAAGTCGATGCTGGCGGCCCGTTCAAAACTCAGGTCGATGTTGGCCTTATCGGCCGAGATCAGCGCCAAAATCACCGCGTTGACGTTGCCGCCAGCCAAGTAGTGAGCTTCCATGCTCTCCAAGCCCACATCCAGCCCCGCCTTAGTGGCGCTGATCTTGGGGCCGACGATCTGGCGCGGCGGCACTTTGCGCAGGCGCATACCCACCAAGTCCTTGAAGATCCCCACCCGGACTCCGGCGAAATAGGCCGAAATCCACAGCCCTACCGGAATGAAATAGGTGAAGAGCGACAAAAAGACGATGATGCCAAAAAGCACCAAGACTAAAAACAAGACTTCCATTTATTAGCTCCTTGAAAGGAGTGAATTAAGACTCGGACTGGACGGACTGAACCACGACTCTGTTGCCAGCCACTTTCAATACCTCAACCTGCTTGCCGCGTTCAATATAGCCACCTTCGCTGACTACGTCGACTACCCGTTCACCAAATTGCGCCCGCCCCGCCGGCCGCAGTGTCGTAACCGCTTCGCCCGTTTGCCCGAGCAACGACTCGCGGCCCGGCTTGACCGAATCGTAGCCGGCCTTGCGCGTCATGCCATCGTTGAGCACCAAGCGGTTCCAAGCGCGGACCTTGAGCATCAGCCGCACTAAGATAGCGGTACCCAACAGCCCCAAGCCCGCTACGACGCCAGCCGCCAAGCCGCCCATGTTCATGTAGGCATAGCCAATGCCGGCGACCGCGGTCAGAAAACCAACGATGCCGAAGATGTTGATGCCGGGGATGACGAAAATTTCTAAGATCACCAGTACAAAGCCGAGCACTAGCAAGGCCAGCGAATAAACCCATTCCAACACCTCCCCTCCCAGAAAGCTCATAGTGCCTTCACCACCACTCGACTGCCGCGGGCTTCGACGACTTTAATGGGCCGCTGCGCCTCGATGAATTCGCCCTCGGCGATCACGGTGAGCCGCTTGCCCCCCAACAGGGCTATACCCGAGGGCCGCAGGTAGCTGACCGTGACCCCCTCCTTGCCCAACAATTCGTCGTCGGTCGTGCGCGAGGAGGAAGTGTACCCATCGGCGGCCTTGATTTCGTTGTGGAGTACTAGGCGATTAAAGGCGGCGAACTTGGGCAAGGAGCGCAACGCGATGAGCGAGACTACAAACGCGCCGATCATCGAGCCGGCGAGACGCCCGATCACCGAGACGATTTCCTCGAAACTCCACAACTGAAAATCGCCTAATTGGGTGATCACTACGCTCGCAAGCATCGCGCCGATACCCAACGCACCCACAATGCCAAAGCCCGGAATAGCCACTAGCTCGACGAACAACAGCGTCGCGCCCACCGCAAAAAGTGCCAGCTCCTGCCATTCGGCTAGGTGGACGATCAAGTGGCTGCCAAAGAAAAGCCCCAGCGCCACTAGCGCCAACGTGCCGCCCAAGCCCCAACCGGGTGTGCGAACCTCGGCGATCAGGCCGAACATGGCCACGGCTAGCAAAATCGAGGTGACGACCGGGTGGGTCAACATGCGCAAGACGTGCTCGGTCCAGTTGAGTTCAGCCTCGATGATTTCGGCCTCGTCTAAATCATAGATGCGCAGCAGTTCGCTTAGCGTTTCGGCTGTCTCATCGGCCATCTGGTAGTTGAGTGCCTGCTCGGTGGTCAGGGTGGCTGGTCGGCCCGCTTCGGCGCTCAGGCCCGGCACATCGACGCGCTCATCGACCATGGCCTCGGCGATTTTGACGTTGCGGCCGGTGCGCTCGGCTGTGGCGCGCATTTCGGCGCGCATATAAGAAGTGATTTTGTCGCTAGCTTTGGTGCCCGTGGCATCGACCGGGGTGGTTGCGCCCATGGTCGATGCTTGCGTCATGACGATCTTGTCGCAGGCCAGCGAGATGAGTGCCCCAGCCGAAATCGCCCGCTTATTGATAAAGGCGATGGTCAGGGTTTCGGCGTCGAGGATGGCGTCGCGGATCACCGTGGCCGCATCGACGCGACCGCCAAAGGTGTCGATCTCAAAGACGATCGCGTCGGCTGCGGCCTCGTCGGCATCGGCGATCACGCGCTCGACAAAGGCCGCCACGCCCGGGTCAATCATGCCTTCTAGCTTGAGGTGGACGCGATAGACGGTCTGAGCGTGGGCGCTACTGGCCGACAAAAGTAAGAGTGTGTAGATAAGGCTTCGCATTTATATGATCTGAATATACGCTATAATTCGATAATTGTACTCTAAGTATCTGACCATTGTCAACAATCTCATTTGCCCCTTTTTTTGCTCCAGCCTATTTTTTGCTTTTCACTCCAATATCCGAAACGAAAAACCATGCCCCGCAAGCTCGAAATACTGCTCAAAGGCGGCCACGTAATCGACCCTGCCAACGGTATCGACAGCGTCTCCGATGTCGGCATTCTCGATGGCCGCATCGCCCGCGTCGAAGAGGATATTTCCCCTGCGGACGCCGAGCGCATCATTGACGTAAGCAACCTCGTCGTCGTGCCGGGCCTACTCGACATCCACGTTCATACGTACCATTCGGGCGGGTTGGTCGGCAGTCTCCACGCCGATGCCCACTTCCTCAAAGAGGGCGTAACCACCTGCGTCGATACGGGCACGGCCGGTGCCGAGGAGTTCGAGCACTTCCGCACGACGGTGATTGACCAATCCAAGATCCGCATGTTCGCCTACGTCAACATTGCCGCTCCGGGCATGGGCCCTCCCGAACAGGTCGTCGCCAATCTCGACCCTCAGCGGGCGGCCGAGATGGCTGCGGCCCACGACGAGGTGTGCGTCGGCATCAAGACCGCCCACTATTGGACCACCAAGCCCTTTGACGATGATCATCCGCCTTGGGCCTCGGTTGACGCAGCGGTCGAGGCCGGTGAACGCTGCAAAATGCCAGTGATGGTCGACTTTTGGCCGCGCCCGCCCGAGCGCTCCTATCCCGATCTCCTCCTCAAGCACCTGCGCCCCGGCGACATCCACACTCACGTTTTTGCCCGCCAGTTCCCCGTCGTTGATGAGAGCGGCGAGGTGTACGACTACATGCGCGAGGCGCGTGCGAGGGGTATTCACTTCGACCTCGGGCACGGAGCGGCCAGCTTCTGGTATCGCGCCGCCATGCCGGCCATTGCCGACGGCTTCCCGCCGGACTCGATCAGCACGGATTTGCACATGGGCAATATCAACGGCCACGTCCACTCGATGCTCGATACCATGTCCAAGTGCTTGGCCATGGACATGCCCTTACAGGAAGTAATTTACCGCTCTACCGTCACCCCGGCCCGCGCCATCCGTCGGCCCGAGTTGGGAACTTTGACGCCCGGCTCTGAGGCCGATGTCGCCGTGCTAGGCGTCCTCGAGGGCAACTTCTACTTTCGCGACTGCGGCTGGGCCTGCATCGAAGCCCGGCACCGCCTCGAATGTGCGCTGACTTTGCGCGCTGGTGAGGTGGTGTGGGATCGCCACGGCATGACCTGCCCACACTTGCAGGAAATCCCGCCCGAAGAACCCTACTGGCACCTGCCTGACCGCCAAGCCACCAGCTCTATACCGCGCCTCTGGCGCACGGACGCCTAAGGACGGCGCTCTACTTGGGCCACTAGCACCAATTCCCCGAAGTAAGCCGCGTAAAATCCGCGATCCCGACGCAACAAGCAGTTGGCTTGGTGCAAGGCGTGGGCACCGACGAGAAAACCGTATTTTGTTCGCCGGTACAAATGCCGTAACCTCTTGTAAACTTTGAACCAATCGCCTACCAAACCCCACCCGATCACTGCGCTTAAATCCCTCCTGCCTCAGTGTATGCTCCAGGATCGGATGCGCATCGAAGGGCGACTGAATCGCCGCCGCCTCAACCCCGCAGAAGTGGAGCGCCTCTTAGGTCAAGCGCGCAGTTCGGCTCGTCTGCGCAAACGGCGGCGCATAAACCGCCCAGTCCCCACTTATCCAGTCGCTCTGCCCATCAGGGACCGCAAAGACGAAATTCTCGCGGCGATCAAGGCGCATCCCGTGGTCGTCATCGCTGGCGAAACCGGCTCGGGCAAGAGTACGCAATTGCCCAAAATTTGCCTAGAGGCCGGCCGGGGCGAAGCCGCGCGCATTGCCGTCACGCAGCCGCGCCGCGTCGCCGCGCTATCCATTGCTCAGCGCGTGGCCGAAGAACTCAAGGTGCCCTACGGCCGCGATGTCGGTTGCAAAATCCGCTTCCGCGACCAGACCGCGCCCGAGACTTGTATCAAGGTAATGACCGACGGCATGTTGCTGGCCGAAACCCAAACCGATCCCGAGCTGCTCGAATACGATACCATTATCGTTGATGAGGCTCACGAGCGCAGCCTCAACATTGACTTTTTGCTCGGTTACTTGCGTCTTCTGCGTCGCAAGCGGCCCGATCTCAAGATCGTCATCACTTCGGCTACCATCGACACTGAAACCTTCTCTAGGGCCTTTGACGATGCCCCGGTCATTGAGGTCTCGGGCCGGATGTTCCCGGTCGAGGTGTGCTACTGGCCGCTTGACGAGCTCCTGCAGGATCGCGGCGATTACACGTATTTGGATGCGGCCGCCAGTGCGGTAGACGAAATTTTTTGCACGTCGCGGGAGGGCGACCTCTTGGTCTTTCTGCCGTCCGAGCGCGATATCCGCGAAACTCGCGAGCGGCTCGAAAGGCGGAAGTTACACGGCGTCGAGATTTTGCCGCTGTTTGGTCGCCTGACCGCCGGGGAGCAGCAGCGCGTATTCGCTTTAGGGGACCGCCGCCGCGTAGTGTTAGCCACCAATCTCGCCGAGACTTCGCTGACTATTCCCCGCATCCGCTACGTCGTAGATACGGGCTTGGCGCGCCTGTCGCGCTACAACCCCCGCACCCACACCCAGCGCCTGCCCATCGAACCAATCTCGCAGAGCAGCGCCCGCCAACGGGAGGGTCGCTGCGGGCGGGTTGCCGACGGGAAGTGCATTCGCCTCTACTCGGAGCAGGACTTTCTCTCGCGTCCCGAATACACCCAGCCCGAGATCCAGCGCGCCAATCTCGCCGAGGTCATCCTGCGAATGATCAATCTCAAGCTAGGGGACATTGAGGCGTTCCCCTTTATTAACCCCCCGGCAAAAGCCGCCATCGCCGGTGGTTTCCAGCTCCTGCACGAACTCAACGCCCTCGACGAAAACCGCGCCCTCACTCCCATTGGCCGCGCCATGGCGCGCCTGCCCATTGACCCCACGGTCTCGCGGATGCTGCTCCAAGCCCGAGAGGAACACGCCCTTTCCGAAGTGCTGGTCATCGCCGCGGCCATTAGCATCCAAGATCCGCGCGAGCGGCCCATGGAAGCGCAGGATGCGGCCGACCAAATGCACCGCCAATTCCACGACAAAAACTCCGACTTCCTAGCCTATCTCAACATCTGGAACGCGTACCACGACAAAGTGGAAAGTGTCTCGCAGAACCAACTCCGCAAATTCTGCAAGGCGCACTACCTCTCCTACATGCGGATGCGCGAATGGCGCGATATCCATGCACAGATCCGCGAGACGTTGAACGAGATAAAAGGCTTCCGCTTCAACCGCGAACCCGCCGGGTACGACGCAATCCACCGCGCAGTACTCACCGGCCTGCTTTCGAGCGTGGCGCGCCAAGAGGGGGGCAATGTCTATCAGGCTACGCGCAACCGCGAGGTGATGATTTTTCCCGGTTCGGGGCTGTTCCGCTCCAACAAGGGCAAGCAGTCGGGCGAGGGTGGGCCTCCCGGCTGGCTGGTGGCGGCCGAGATCGTCGAGACCTCGCGCCTGTTCGCCCGCACCGTCGCCCGCATCCAGCCCGAATGGCTCGCAGAACTAGGCCGCCACCTGTGCCGCGCTTCGTACGACCAGCCCTACTTCAACGCGCGCTCAGGGCGGGTACTGGTTCGGGAAAAGCAGACCCTCTACGGCCTCGAAGTGCTCAGCCGCCGCATCCCGTACAGCCGCATCAACGCCCGCGAGGCCACCGAGATATTCATCCGCGAGGCGCTGGTGCCCGGGACGGTGCATACTCCGCACAAGTTTCTCGCGCACAACATTCGCCTGTGTCAGAAGATCGAGACTTGGCAGACCCGCGCCCGCGGCTTGGCCGATGTCCACGTCGAAGAGGCCGCTGCCCGCTTTTACTCCCAGCATCTCGACGATGTTTCCTCACTGCCCGACCTCAACCGATTTCTCAAAGACAAAGCCGACGATTTCCTGATAATGCGGGAGGAAGACTTGCTCGGCACCACCCGCGCCGAATTCGACCAGCAGGCCTTCCCAGACGCGCTCGATCTCGACGGCAATAAACTAGCCATCAGCTACGCCTATCGCCCGGGACAAGACGAGGACGGCATCACCGTCAAACTGCCCTACAAACTAGCCCACGCCGTCGATCCAGAAATACTCGAATGGCTGGTACCGGGCCTGCTCGAAGAAAAAATCACCATTCTGCTGCGCTCGCTGCCCAAGTCCATCCGCAAGCAACTAGTGCCGATTCCCGCAAAAGCCCAGTGCATTGCGGCCGCGCTCAAGCCGACGCATCCGACCTTTTTGGAGTCGCTGCAAGATCACATCCGCCAGCACTATCGGATTCAAATCGAGACGTCGGCTTGGAACGCTGCCGACCTGCCCGATCATCTCAAAATGCGCGTCGATATCCAAGGGACCAACGATCAATCCGTCGCGGCCGGCCGCGATTTACAGCAACTGACCCAACGCCTCGAACAGCACGATACCCCCGTTGAACTAGACGCGTGGAAAAAGGCGACCCAACAGTGGGAACGATCAGGGATCACTACGTGGGATTTCGGCGACCTGCCCGAGCAAATAGAGGTGACCCAAGCGGGCGGGGTGCCGCTCTATGGCTGGCCCGGCCTCCACCGCGACGAAGGCTCAGTGTCGCTGCGACTCTACAAGAGTCGCGCCGAAGCCGAAGCTCGCTCGGGCGAAGGTTTTTTGGGCCTCTGCACCTTGGCTTTGCGCGACGAGCTGGCGTGGCTCCAGCGCGAACTTCAGGAACTGGCGCAGTTCAAGACGCGCTACCAAGGCAGTTGCCTAGAACTGCGCAGCCAAGCGTTTGAACATCTCGAGCGCTATCTCTTCCACCGCGAGCAAATCCTACCCCTGCGCCAAGAAGATTTCCCCACCGTGTTGGAGCAGGCCAAGCAGCGGTTGCGCGGCTTGGCTCCGCGCTTCATCTCTTTGGTCGATAGCCTGCTCGAAGCCCGCCGCGAAATTCTCCTCGCAGGCCGGTCCTATCGCGGGCTGGACGCGGATTTGGAGCGACTGCTGCCAGACGACTTCTTAGCCCGCGTCCCCTTCCAACGTCTCAGGCATTTAATCCGCTACCTAAAAGCCGTTGAGGTGCGCGCCGAACGCGCCGCGGCCGATCCGCGCAAGGACGGGCAGAAGGCCGCGTTGATCGAAGTGTACCAAAGCCAGTTGGAAAAGCTCGCTGGGGAAACCAATTCGCCCGAGCGAGCAGCCCAAATCGAGGAATTGCGCTGGATGCTGGAGGAATATCGGGTCTCGGTTTTTGCCCAAGAACTGGGCACCGCCCATCCGATCTCCCCCAAACGGCTCGCCAAGAAGGTCGAGCAGATTCGTCAAATGAAGTAACGCCGTAGTAGGTGCGATAGCCCGCCTATCGCATCTGCGCCAACGCCCAATCCCCACGCTCTTCGTTCATCTCAGTGTAGCGAAATGGATTCACCCGCATGTGCCGATGCACACAGATGGAACTAGCAGAGTGCCGTCCCTACTCAGAGAGCGGCGTTGGCATGTAGGTTGCTTTTCTACCCTTGAGCAATAAATTACTGCCCTCAAGGAGTCTTCCATGACCGAAAGTTCCAATCCTCAACCCCATCCCGCCCCCGAAGAGCTGCACTGGGGCATCAGCTATCTGCGCGAAGACATACAAGACCTGCGCAACCAAATAGGAGCGGTTCACCATCGCATCGATGAAACCAGCCGCCGCATTGACGAGACCAACCGCTCGCTGGGCGAACAAATCCAAGCGGTTCACCGCCGCATCGACGAGACCAACCGCTCGTTGGGCGAACAAATCCAAGCGGTTCACCATCGCATTGACGAAACCAATAAGCGCATGGATGTCCATTTCAGATGGACGATGACCACTTTGGTGGCCATCACCGGCATCCTCATCGCCGTCATCAAGCTCTGATCACACCCTTAAAAACCGCCCGGCAGGGCCGGCGGCTCCCTATCACTCGCCGCTGCGTTCAGACGATCCTTAAAAATGCTGCCTGTTTTCCGCTGCGGAGTTGGGCTTGGAGACGGTGCTCTTCTGCGACGCCGCATAAGAATTTTAGACCGTTAAAAACCGTGCGTAGAACAACGTTCAGACGTTCGCCGCCAGCCACTGGTAGCACTTTTCGTATCCCACCTGCCCCTCGGTCTCCGGCCCTTCGTATTCAGCCGTCCAAGCTCCGTCGTAGCCGGCGGCCTTGAGGCACTGGACCGCGTGGTCGAGGTGGAGCTCGCCCTCGCCCAATGCGGCCCCCTTGTAGTTTTGCCGCGAGCCGGTTCCGTCCTTCATGTGGGTGTGGAAGACATGCGGGGCCAGTATTTCATAGAAGCGGTCGATCTGGTCTAACTCGTGCCCGAACCAGCGATAGTTCATGGTGTCCAAATTGACGCCGAGCCGGTCTGAGCCAACGCGCTCGATCAGGCTTAATTGCCAGTCGCCGTCGTTGGTGGAAACTCCGTGATTGTCAAGGGCGATCCGCACGTCGTACTTTTCGAGAAAATCGGCGCAGCGCTTGAAGGCTTCGAGCAACATGGTGTCCCACTGATCTTCAGGCACTGCGCCATTGCGGTTCCAGCCGCCATCCGAGCGCACGATGTCGGTGCCGGTTGTGGGAATGATCTGGCAGACGTAGCGGTAGCGCTCGATTTGCGCGTCCAAGTTGCGGCCATCGGCTTGCAGAAAGTCGTTGCCAGCCGCTACGGCCGAGGCTTGCATCCCGTATTTGGCCAATAACTCGCACGTGGCTGCGGCTGTCTGCTCGCCATTTTTGGACTCACCGTCCCAGATATCGCCGATCTGCAACTCGCAGTACCGATAGCCGATTTCGCTGGCCCGCCGGGCGAAGCCTTCGAGATCGCAGCCGGGCCAGTTGTAGTGGATTGCGCCGATTTTTGCCATGTTCACACTCCTCTTGTTTAGGTTCAATAAAGTCGCCACACCTGCGTCTGCAATGGCCTGAGGCAGACTTCCGCGATCTCCTTACGGGCGGGTATGGCCTCGATCGCCAGGGCTTCGTACGTGTCGAAGCACTTTTGGGGCGATGTGGGCGGCTGCGGCAGGTAATCGAAATGGTAGAACGCCTGCCGCACGGTGCGCGGATCAAAGTTGTGTACCACCAATAGCGCACTCCGCTCAGTATAGCGCACATACGCCAGAACGCGGTCGCTTGGGTCGCCGCCCGCAAATTCATTGCGGTGGAAATAAATCTCTCCGTCGCAAAATTCCGGCCACTCCTTTTGTAGTGCAAAGAGACGCCCGTAGGCCCTCACTAGGCTGGCGTGCGGCTCGCGCTCGGCCCAGTCGAAGTGCAGCAGGGTTTCGTTTTCAAAGTCGGTGCGCGTTTCCTCGCCCCACTCGCTACCTAGCTCCAAACCCCGCGTCAGGTTGCATCCAGCGACCGAACCAGCCGAGCAGTTGATCAGGGCGGCCTGCAAGTTCTTGAGCAATGCCATCAGTTGCGCCCGGTCTTCCGGTTCTGGCTGGATGGGACAGGTCAGGCTCTGCCAGTAGTCCCGCGCCTGCTCGTCGCAGCGCAACAGTTCGCGGAACCGCTCGTGCCACACTTGGGTGGCGCGTGGGCTGTCGTGGTTTTCAAAGTAGGCCATGGCCACAGTGCCGGGCGCGAAGGTGCGATTCATCTCCTCTAGGAAATTGATGAGGGGTTGGGCGTGTTCGACGTCGCGGTGATAGTCAACTAAGAGCGCGTAGATCATGTCTGTCGGCACGTCCACGGCCTCCGTCAGCGGGCACAGCGTCTCGCCCAGCACCAACGCCTCGGGCGCGGCAGCTTGAATGCGGTTTTTGAGCTTTTTGAGGAAGGGCCGGTCGATGGTCTGGCTGGCGTCAATCCGCACGCCGTCGAACCCGCATTGCTCGATCCAATACGGGGCGATCTTCAGTAGGTACTCTTGCAATGGCCGATTGTAAACCAAGTCGAAGAGCGCCACGTCCGAATAGACCAGCCAAGCGATCTGATGGATTTGCGGCGCCCCGCGCTCGTCGCGCAGATACCACTCGGGATGCTCGGCGATCAGCGGGCAGTCTCGGCTGCTCTGCATCAGTACCAAGTCGAAGATGACTTTCTTGCCGTGGGCATGTGCTTTCCTCGTCAGTGCCCGCAACTCAGCGCGACCGACGAGTTGGACGAAGGCGTCGCGGCCGAGTGCTTCTTCCACTTGGGACGCCGACAGTTCGGAGAGACCCCCCACTTCTTCTGAGCGCACGAGGCCCGCCGCCACCAGTGCCTCCCAGTCCACTTGCTCGGCTGGCGAAACGAGTTCGGGATCGACTTGGAAAAAGTCTTGGACCGCATAGACGCTGCCGAGGGTTCCCTTGCGCACATCCGCGCTGGTGTGCAGGTCCGCAAAACCCGGGCGAAAGAAGGGCAGCAAGTAGATCACGTCAGCCGGAATAGCGTCTAAGTGCCGCGTCAGTTCGGCGAGTTGGCCCGAGCGGAAGCGGCCTTCTTCAATCTCGGCACCGACCTTGCGCACGCACACCTCGGCGATCGTCGGCCCCTTGCGCACCCACTCCGGGCTGACGACGACGACCCCGTCGCGGTTTTCGGCCAAGTCGTTGAGGCTGATCCACTCCTTGCGCCCAGCCTCGGCGTAGCTGTCGGCAGAAAATTCTACTGCGTAGTTGAAGGTGCCGGTGCGCTCAAACGCGAAAGCCTCCGACTCAAAGACGAGGTTGTTGTCGGCGAGGATGGGAACGCCCCCCGCATCGACAAGCAGCCGCATTTCTACGTAATCATTGGTCCCGTTGGCATCGGTCCACAGCCGCGCATCCACGTCTCCCGGCTGGACTTGGTGCGGGTCAACGGCGGCGACGAAAAGCTCGCAGCGCACTCGGGCGCGGGCCGCTGTTTTGCCGGGTTCGATATAGGCCCTAGCGAGGGGCAGCCCGCAAACCCGGCCGTCGATTTCAATGGTCAGGTTGCCGCCCCAGACCTGCCAGTTGTCGAACTCGTGGCGCTGGTAGCGGCAGTGCAATTGTTCGTAGAACGCGGCGCGTAAACTGAAAACGGCCGTAACGGTCAAAGAGTTCTCTCCAAGGTCTACCGATGGTTCTGCCGATAGTGTTGCCTGAGCAGATCCTCGCCGAAATCGTTGTTCAGATCGCGCCAGACCGCGTGGATGTGGTTGGCGTCGTTTTGGGTGTTGTCGTACTCGGCGAGGAAACTCGGCCCCTGCACCCGGTAGTAGTGCGGCCCGCCTCGTTCCTCCGCACCAGCCCAAGCAAAGTGCGCCGCCCGCAAATATGCTGCTCCGAGCCGCGCCCATTCGGCTTCGGCCACCGCTTCGGGCAAGCGCCGCACGTACACTTCGATTAAGGCGTCCAAGACTTGGCGCTGCGCTGTGCTCATGTCCGCACTGCCCAACCCCTCCGGCTCGACCTCGCCGCGCACGTGAGGGACGTTGGTCGTGAGAATGTCCCTTGGGGCTTCGGCACTGACGATGGCCACTGCTTTTTGTTCGCCGTCTAATTCGTGCAAAAGTTGCCGCCCCAGATCCTCTTCCGCCCGCAAAGCCCGCAGTCCAGTTTGCTCGCCGTGGCGCACTTCGGCGGGGTTGGAGCCAAAAAACAACGGCGTCGATCCTAACCGACCTTCTACTACCGTGTGATTGAGCGAGACGTGATGGCCCTCAAAGCGCCAGCCCCAAGGTGCGTCTCCACCCGGCTCGCCGAAAATGCTCACGTAGTACAGCTCGGGATCGCGCTGGAAACGCCGCCCGGCTCCCTCCAATTCGGCTAGTATTGGCTCCAGCGAAATGATCGTCGAGACTTTTTCGTATCCCGATGCGCTGACTCCGGTCGCTACTAGCGCGTGCGCGAACATCCGCTGGCGCTCGTCCATTTCCTTTAGCGGCAGTCCGGCGCGTTCCCGCGGAATGTAATGCCAGTTTTTGCGCTCCGTGCTGTCGGCAAAGTCGATCCCTGCTTTCTGTCGCCCGGCCTCGTCTAAGGACGCAAGGAAATTGCTGGCGGCCTCGGCCATGCGCTGCACGGTGTTAGCTTGGTCCATGATCTTCCTTTCTCAAGTTGGCCGGCGTACCGACAAATCGTCGTGCAAGTCGATGGTAGTGTATTCCTCGTTTGCTTGTCTCACGGCGATGCGCACAAACTCCAGTTTTTCCGGCCCGGGGTTGTAGATGCCGTGCCCTTGCCCAATCCCTTGCCAAGTAACCGATCCCGGCCCCACCGCAAAGGTTTCGTCGGCAATCGTCATCAACCCCTGCCCCTTCAGCATCACAAAGCTCTCTTCGAGAAAGTCGTGATAGTGATACCCTACCGAGCTGTCCGCGTCGAGAATTGCGTGATCGAGAAAGGTCCAGTCGCTGTAGAAGTTCCTACACGCGAGTACGTGCCGAGTGGCGATCTGTCCGCGGCCGCCGTGAATTGCGTCGCGCCACTCTAAGGCTTGTTCGTCAAAGGTTCCCCTGAGGAGAGGTAAATCCTGCCGCACGGCCGTTCTGATACCCAACCTCTTCCAAAACCGGTTCGCTAGGCGTTGCCGCGTCTCTGCATCCCCGTCCATCGCAACGCGTACGCGCAGCACATACACAAATTGTTCGGTCAAATTTTTCAACTCGTGATCGCCTCCGGTAGGTTCGACGATAAATCCGGCCCCTTCGCCGCTTTCTGCTCGCCGCTGCTCCACGGTCAACCCCACCGGCCCGGCCATAAACACATAGCCCTGTTCACAAGGCATTTCTGTACCTGCCACCGAGCGCATCTCTCTTGGTTCTAACACCCAGTAGTCGAATCTTGACCACGGTGTCTGTGCCCGCAATCCCGGAAAGATTGGCCCGCCCTCTCGATCCAATTCGCTGAGACGAATGTGCTTCATGCTTTCTTTTTCTATCATTTTTTATCGCCCCGTAAACTACGCATCCCAATCCCCCTTCACAAACCCTTGACACCCTTCCTCTCAACCCCCAACATAAACGCCCATCCCTACACGGAGCCACCCACATTGCCTAAAGAAAAAGAACCCATCCGCGTCGCCGTGCTCGGCCAAGGCCGCTCCGGCCTCGACATCCACTGCCGCTACTTCAGGACCGCCCCGCACAAATACCAAATCGCCGCTGTCGCCGACCTCCTTGAGGACCGCCGCCAGTGCGCCCAAAGCGAAATGAGCTGCGACGCGTACGCCGACTACCGCGACCTCCTCGTGCGCGAGGACATTGAGTTGGTCGTCAACGCCCTGCCCAGCCATCTCCATCCCCAAGCCACCATCGATTCCCTCAACGCCGGCCACCACACCATCTGCGAAAAACCCCTCGCTTGGAGCGTGGCCGAACTCGACACCATGATCGCGGCCGCTCGTGCGGCCGCTCGCCAACTCCTGCCCTTCCAGCAGTCGCGCAATGCGCCCCAATTCCAAAAGATGCTACAAGTCATCGAATCGGGCGTCCTCGGTCGCATCGTCCAGATCTCGATCTCCTTCAGCGGTTTCGCCCGCCGCTGGGACTGGCAGACCGTGCAGGAATACCGGGGCGGCAACCTGCTCAACACTGGCCCGCACCCCATGGATCAGGCCATGCGCCTGCTCGACTTCAACATGCCAGACCAAATCCTCTGCGCCATGGATCGCGCGAACACCTTTGGCGACGCTGAGGACTACGTCAAAATTCTGCTGCGCACCAAAGACAAACCCGTCATTGACGTGGAAATCTCCTCCTGCACTACTTTCCCGCCGGCCATGTACACCGTCCACGGCGAGCGCGGTGGACTCTCCGGTGGCCCGGCAGGGCTGGCTTGGCGCTATTACGATCCGCAAACAGCACCCGAGCAATCGCTCGTCCGCAGCCCACTGCCCGGTCCGAGCTATTGCCGTGAAGAGTTGAAAATGATCGAGCGGTCTTGGACCCCGAACAAGGCCGAGCAAAACGCATTTGCCTATATGTCCAACGCCTTTTACAACGGCGTATTCGCCGGGCTGCGGGGCGGAGCCGAACCCGAGATCACGCCGCAACAAGTGCGAGTCCAAATTGCCGTCATTGAAGAGTGCCACCGCCAAAACCACCTCTCCCAACTGCCGCTCCAAGGTTGGCCAAAGGAATGCGCCACATGAACGCTACAAAAGCGAACGCCCTCACCGCAGCCATCGCTAAGTTGCCCCGCGTCCAGCTCGCCTCCATCCGCCCGACCCCGTTGGAGCCGCTGCCGCGCCTCACCGCCCATCTCGACAGCCCGGCGCTCTACATCAAGCGCGACGACCTGACCGGTTTGGCCTTTGGCGGCAACAAGACGCGGATGTTCGAGTTTTCCTTGGCCGATGCTTTGGCCAAAGGGGCCGACACCATCGTCTCGGGCGCGGCGGTGCAGTCCAACTACTGCCGCCAACTCGCCGCGGCCTGCGCCAAACTAGACTTGGAACTGCACCTGATCCTCCGCCCCGTTCGCGCAATTGACCGGACCGAATCGCAAGGCAACAACCTGCTACAGCACTTGCTCGGCGCACAGATCACCGTCTTGGCGGCAGGCGACCGGTACGGCCAACAAGACGCCCTCCAAGCCAAGGTTGAGGAGCTTTCCGCACAGGGCAAAAACGCGTACTGGCCGCGCCGCGAAGATACGATTGACCTCGACGCCATCGCCTATGCCGAAGTGGGCGTAGAAATTGCCCGCCAATGCCAAGAGCAAGGCATCAACCCGTCCTACCTCTACCTCTCTGCCCTCGACACTACTCAAGCCGGCGTAGCTTTGGGCTTGGCCTATATCGAGTCGCCGATTCAAGTGCGCGGCTTTTGCCCTTTCCCCGGCGCCGACGGCCGCCACGAGGACATGGCTTCCCTCGCCAACCAAGCCGCCCGTCGCCTCGGACTCGACGTTGCGATGAGTGCCGCCGATTTTGATAACGACGATTCCTTCGTCGGCGAGGGGTATGGCATTCCTACGCCGGCTAGCTTGGATGCCCTGCGCACCTTGGCGCGCAAGGAGGGCATTCTCCTCGATCCCGTGTACACCAGCAAGGCCCTCACCGGCCTTTTTGCCCACGCCCGCGATGGTCGGCTCGATGGCGAGGCGATCTTTTTGCACACCGGCGGCAACCCCGCCCTATTCGCCTATGCCCAAGAAGTGCTCGCCGACTGAATGGATCCGTTTTTTTTAATCGGCGTCTCCTTCCTGACCTCGATCTTTACCGCCATCATCGGGGTGGGTGGCGGCATTGCGCTAATCTCGGTCATGCCGGGCTTGCTGCCCGCCGCGGCCATCATCCCCGTCCACGGTGCCGTGCAACTCGCCTCCAATGCCAGCCGCGTATGCTTTGGCCTGCGCCACATCGAATGGCGCATCTTTTGGCCCTTCGCGGGCGGTGCGCTCCTCGGCGCGGTCGTGGGGGCGCAGGTCGTCGGCGACTTTAGCTTCGCTGGCCTACCCTTGTACTTGGGCGTCTTCATCCTCCTCGTCATCTGGGTTCCCGTGCCCAGCCGCGCTTTTCGCCTTCCCGGCCACTTTGCCATTTTCGGTGCTCTCCAGACCTTCCTCGCCCTTTTCGTCGGCGTCGCTGGTCCTCTGACCGGTGCCTTCTTAGCCAGCGCGGGCTTGCCCAAGGACCGGTTGGTCATTACCCACGGCACGGTAATGACCGTCACTCACCTGTGCAAAATTCTAGTCTTCGGCTTTGTCGGCTTTGCCTTTGCGCCCTACTTGCCGCTCATCGCTGGGATGATTGGCGCGGCGTCGCTTGGCTCGTGGTGTGGGACGCGCTTGCGGGACCGGGTTTCCGAAAGCCTCTTCCGCAAGGTTTTCAGGATCGCGATTACGCTTCTGTCGCTGCGGATGATCGCAAGTTCGCTTTATCCGGCGTAATATTCGCCTTTTTCTTAGATAGCTTGCGCATCAGAAGGTTTTTCATAAACTACTCAGTGATGTGTGGAAAATGCTGTACAGCGACAAGCCGCCGAGACTGGATAACTGATCGGCTGAGTCCGAAGTTATCTAGTGGGTCCCGCTGGTGGCTTTGGCCCCAGCAGAGTCCCCTCTACAACGCGAACTCACCGAACTCGGGAGCCAGTTTGTCCACTATAAGTTTGGCTTTAAATCTTATTCGTTAGAAGTTCTATGAGAGAGAGGTGATAAATGGAAAGCGAATCCTCATGGGGTATCTTTACAAGAATCTATTGTAATACTTGAGAAGAGCGAATGATGAATAGTAAGATTGCCGTACTTAAGAATCATGCGAGCGCACTAGAAGAAGCTATCGGTGATTCTATGGAAAAAGCACTGGATAATTTTTTAACTGACATTGCAGATAAATATGGCTATTACTATTTGACATCAGGTGTTAGAAAGACAAGAAGTGGCAAGAATCCCAAAAAACTATTAATGTCAGATAATTTTGGTAATGAATATAATATTGGCGGCGTCTTGGCTAATCAGTCCATACAGCCACTAATAATTTTTGAATCAAAGTATATTAGATACAAAAAGCACAATTGAGATAAAGGTAGCTGGATTTGCAATGCTCATTCTGCCATTAGGCGAAGATATCATAGTATTAGAGGGTCCGTCGCGATATTGGCTGGTAATTGGAGTGGGTCATCTTTAGCTATGATGCGTAGTAATGACATAAATCTTTTTTTAATTCACTTTGATCATATATGTGATATACTAAATGAATTTGACATTGATTTTAATTGGGAAGAGGTAGACGATGAGAAGGATACTAAAGCGTGGGAAAAATTTAATGATTTGAATAATGAGCAAAAACAATATATAGGAATCAAGATGATTGATTCTATCAAGGACAATCTTGAGGTATTAATTGAGAGCATACTCGACGATTCAAAAGAGAGAGAAATCAATAAAGTTCTGGTGGAATTAACATCTAACTTAGGCGAAGTGAAAGTCTACGAATTTGAGTCCGTAGATGAAGCACTAGAGTTTTTGCAGCAGAATTGTTTTTGACAACTGACTCATATAGTCTATTTGACCCACCACCTGAATTTGACGACTAAGCCTCTCCCGTCAATGTAGCAGGGTCGGTATCACATCTGTCGAGATACATAAGACGGTACAGGCTCGAATACATGAAACGACCTTCTTGCTAGTTAGAATCAGTTCAGTTGCAGAAGCGGATTTCCTGGCAGTGGCCCTGTAACCAGACTCTTCATTGGAAAGCAACGCGAGTACGAGTGAGTGTTGCCGGTTAGAAGCAGTCGTTTGCCGAAGCAAACTGCGCGGGTTTATTTTAGTAGCCTTTGTGAAGGAGCCTCCTATGAACGAACGCGAACAAGCCATCCAAGAAATCGAAATCTACGGCTTCACCCTGCTCGAAAACGTCCTCGATTCCGACACGGCCGCGGCCATGCGCCAAGCCCTGATCCGCTGCGAACAAGAGCACGGCACCGAACACACGCATCGCGGCTCGGCCCGCCACGTATCCAATCTCCCGGTCATGGATCGCATCTTCCACCAGTGCATTGACCACTCCCGCGTTTTGCCCATCCTCGAACACTTTCTCGAACCCTCACTGATTTTGGGTAGCCTCAACTCGCGCATTGTCCGCCCCGGCGATGGCTTCCAAGATCTGCACAGCGACATCCCCGCCTATATGCTCAACATGGACACGCCAGTGATGATGAATACGGTGTGGATGCTCGACGACTTCAGCTCTGAGATTGGCGGCACTCGCGTGGTGCCCGGCTCGCACAAGAGCGGCCTCGCCTCGCCCCCAGAGGGATTTGTAGTCCGGCACGAGATGCAGCCCACAGCCGCGGCCGGTTCGGTGATCGTCTTCAACGGCCAGTGCTGGCATGGCGGCGGTGCCAACACCAGCGACCGCAATCGCCACGCTCTCTTCGGCCACTATAGAAAGCACATGCTGGTCTTCCAACTCGATCCGCACGACGGGTTTCCGCCGGAATGGTACGATGGCTTGAGCCCGCGTCAGCGTCAGCTAATGCGGATGCAGCACGGCCCCGGGGTTCCCCACGCGGCCGATGCGCATTTTCGCTAGGAGACCGGACATGCTGAGCACCCGCCGCTTCGCGCTAGTCGTTGGCATTGGGTTTCTGGCACCGGCAGTTCTAAAAGCTGAGGTGACGACTTGGCAACTCGGCGGCAGCCAGCCTTGGGCCGGCCAAGACACGGTCAGCATTATGATTGATTTTGAGCGCGTCCCCGGTGCCATCCAGCCGGTGCGCGTTGAGCCGGGCGTCAATATCATTTCCCTGCTCGACAACTGGACGACCTTTCGCCAACCCAAAGAATTAGGCTATATCGACGGCGAGCGACCTCGCATCTGGAAGTGGAACGAGGGCAACGGCGACCCAACCGAAAACGGCGTCGCACTCATCGATGCCGACAGCACCACGTACAATTCCTCCAAAGCCGAGGGCATTGACAAGCAGTTTTTCACCATTGACTTGGCTGTGCCTATGCCGGCCCAGACCTTCGGCTTCCACACCCCCTCGGGCGGCTTCCGCTCCGACGGTAGGCCGCTGCGCACGGACTCGACCCCGGCCTTCCAAGTCTCGATCCAAGAGGAAAATAGCGAGATTTTTGCCATCAAAGGACCGCTGCCTCTCGCAAGGGTCGTCGCCGAACCGAAGCAAAATTTTGCGCCTGACGTGCGCATTGGTTTCGATCAGCAATACATCCGCTTCTTTCGCTGGGCGCGCAAGTTCTCCATCATTGACGAGACGGCCTTGACCCGCGTTAGTGGCACAGCCGGCGGCCAAGGCAATCAAGCCCGCTCGCTGTTGGGCACCATCAGCGAGTTTGAGATCTATGGTGAGGGCTTTCCCAAGCGGGCCACGTACCGCTCCAAAATCATTGATCTCGGGACCGAGCAAAACTTTGGTCGGCTGTTCTTTATCGCCACGCCGATGCGGTTTGTCGCTGGCGAAGCTGTCGAGGCTCCCGACGCCCGGGCCTTCGCCGAAATCGAGATTCGCACGGGGCGCGACGACGATCCGAACATCTATCACGAATACACGGTCACTGGCAAGGAAAAGGTCGTCTCTCGCGCTCGCTATGAAAACGATCTCCGCACTGGATTCGCTCGCACGTGCGCCTCCTGCGATTTCGTCCAGCGCAGTCCCCGGCCCGGCATGAGGGCTTCTATTGCCTACGACAGCGACAACTGGACCTTCTGGTCAACGCCGACGACCCAGTCGGGCCTGCCGCTCAATCTCGACAGCGGCTCGTTCATACAGGTACTCATTACCTTGCACAGCACCCGCTTTGCGGATTTTGTGCGCTTGGATTCGCTGTGGGTTGAGCGAGCACCGCTGTTGGCGACGCGCGTCCTCGGCGAAGTGGCTCCGCTTGCCGATCCGCGTCCTGGGCGTGGACTTGGCGAGGTGGCCTTGGGCGAGATGGTCGAGTTTGCGTTCGACCTGTCGGCCTCCTTCGTCGGTGGGGATCAGCGCGGCTTCGACCAAGTGCATATCCAAACGGGTGCCCGGCCTGCGTTCAAAGAGTTGCTCGTCGGCGGCCAATCAACGGATCCAGCCAAAGTCCGCGAAGAGGACGACGGCCTGACAGTAGTTCTACCCGAGCGCATTACCCGCGCCAACAACGCGCTGGTGCGCATCGTCTTTGCCGCGGAAGTGTTTGAGCTGGCCACCACGTTTTTGGGCACCGTCGCCGACTCAGAGGTCGAGACCTTGCCCCAACCCATCGTCTCTGGCGACGCTGGCGAATTGCTCTCCACCAATAGCCTGCGCGTCCTTAGCATTTCCGCTCAACAACCTGCCTTGGTGCAAAACTTGCGCTTTTCCACGCCGGTGTTGACGCCCAATGGCGATGGCGTTCACGACGAACTTCGCGTGGCCTATTCCCTCTACGGCCTGCCAGAACAAGTGCCCGTCGAATTGGCGGTCTATGCGCTCGACGGACGCCATGTGGCGACCGCGGCCCAAGGCTTGCAAACGGCCGGCCCGCAAACGGCGCGCTGGGACGGACGCGACGCCCAAGGCGCGGCCCTGCCTCCGGGCGTGTACCTAATTTCCGTAACCCTGCAATCCGAGCGCCGTGCTGCCGCTGTGCTCCGCCCAGTGGGCGTAGCGTACTGAGGGGTGGAAACGATGCGATTTCTTTTGTCGTTTGTCTGCGTTGCGGTTGTCGCCATGGCCGCCAGCAGCGAAACTTTGACCTTCCAAGGGCAAGATGCTTGGGCTACTTGGCAGGTGCCTCTCGGTCTGACTGAAGTGGGCGAGAACGGCCAGCTACAGCTCGTCAAGTTTCGCAAGGACATCAACGCAGTCGCTGATGCCCATCTCTTTTCCTACGACAGCAAGAGTCGCGGGCGAGTTGTGGGCGGCATCTGGGAGGCGGTTTCCAATCCAGCCGATGCAGAGTACATCATCGACGGAGATCCCCAGACCTTCTGGCGTCCAGACCCAGCCGATGCCGTTGAGGATTGGGCCATTGAAATAGACTTGGGCCGCGCCGTGTTGGCCCGGGAAATACGCCTCGTTTTTCCCGACGAAGCGGGTGCGCGTCCCTTCCGTCAGTTTACCGTGTACGGCAGTACGGGGACTCGCATCTCGGTGCAAGACGACATGGTGCTGCTGGAGCCACTTTTCCGCACGACCCGACCCAACGCGGCCAGCGAAATCGTCGTCCCCCTCGGGTTTACCGCCCGCGACAGCGTATTTCAGCTCGACGAGGGCTTGGATGTTGATCCGGTGGCCAAAAACAACTATCGGGTGATCCAGCGCATCCGCATTGAGGCCGAAGAGAAAACCCCGGACGCAGCCTTGGCCGAAATCGAAGTCCGCGGCATCGGCGACAACCTCAGCATTGGCACCATGCAGCGAGGCCGCTTTGTCAACGGGGGCAACTCAGTCGATCCGCAAAATCTCTTCGACGCCGACATGAACACCAACAACCTCATCGGCTCTTCGTATGGCAGCCTCGGCTGGAAGAAGGGCGGGGTGTGGTTTGGGGTGGATTTAGGGGCCGTGTTCTTCGTCGATGAGTTCTTTCTCTATTCCTTTCGGGCCGACGAGGGCTTGGTGGGCTTCTCGATCAATGGCACCGGCCCGGGGCATACCGTGCTCTATTCAGACGGCACCCGCAGTCTGAGTTCCAATCTGCCCGTGCCCGATGCGTTTGACTACACAGAACTTCTAACCCACATCAATCCCAATGCCGACCGCCTGCTTTACATTCGCTATATGTTCAAGCCGCGCAAGATGCGCTACTTCTTCTGGCACGGCATCAGGGACACCGACTGGGGCATCGTCAAATGGGCCGAGTTCATGCTCTTCTCTCCGGGGTATCCCGCCGAAGTGATCTTGCACTCGGACTTCATCGACCTAGGGCAAATCTCGGGCGACGGGCGTCCAAAAGTCATCAAAAACCTCTCATGGGACGCCGAGTTGGCCGCGGGTACTCGCCTGCAACTGCGCTCGCGCTCGGGCAACTCGCTAGAGCCGGTCTATACGTTTTACAACAAGATCGGCGAACAGGTCACCGAAGAGAAATGGAATAGTTCGCCCAAGGTGCTGCGTGGCCCGGTCGATACGACGCTCGTGGTGGGCGAGGATTGGGGCGAATGGAGCAATGTCTATCAGTTCTCGGGCGAGGCATTTCAGTCGGAAAGCCCGCGCCGCTTCATCCTGTTGGAGATGATCCTCTCGACCGATGACCCGAATGTGGCACCGGTGGTCCATTCGCTCTCGGTCGAGTTTGAGGAAGCGCTTTTGCAGGGTGCGGTGGGGCGCATTGAGCCGCGCCAAGCCATCCCCAACGAGGACACCCATTTCACCTATACGCTTTGGCCGCAGATGGAGGCTGAGGACTCGGGCTTCGACCTGTTGCGCTTTACCATGCCGGGCCGGATTGACGCCGCGGACCTCGAACTGCACATCGGCTCCGCGCCGGTCGAACCTACCCGCGTTGAGCAGGGGGGCGACTCGTTGTTAGTCGCCCTGCCGCGCATCGTGACCGAGGACTCGATTCGGGTGGGTTTCACGACGCGAGTTTTGCACAACGCCACGGTTTTTCCCCTCGATCTTGGGCTGAGCGAGCGGCCCGGTCTTTGGCAGTCGGTCGAGCCAGCCGAGCGCCGCTCTCAGGTAGTAATGCTACCCGAGCTAGCCGAGCACGGCCAACTCATCAACGCATTGGAACTGGCCTCGCCCGTGATCACGCCTAACGGCGACGGGGTCAACGACGCGCTCGACATGCGCTTTGTGGTCTTCAAGCTAGACGCAGCGACTCCCATGCTCGCGCTCTACGACCTAGCGGGACGCCAAGTCGCGGTGGTCGAATCCGCGCCGACCGCCGCGGGCCACCGCTTCACTTGGATGGCTCGCGACGCGTCGGGAGCCTTAGTCGCGCCGGGCATTTATCTCTATCGCCTCGATTTGGGGGCTGAGTCGGGACTAGGGACGTTCGCGGGTTCGATATCGGTTGTCTATTAGAGACCAGATAATTAACGGGATTGGCAGGATTTTATGGGATTAGGTCTGTCGCTTGCGAAAGTTCAACCCTGTTTTGGTGAAACGATGCGGTTTGTAATGAATACTCTGTTGTTTATGCTTTTCTTTTTCCCTTCCATCGCCTTCACAACTCAAAGGAGTACTACTATGAGCGATTATCTCGTCTATATCGGCACCTATTCCAGCGGCGACGAAGACGGCATTTACGTCTATCGCCTCGACATGGCTACTGGTGCGCTCGCGTATCAAAGCAGTATTGGCGGCATTGACAATCCTTCCTTCCTCGACATTGCGCCCAACCGCCGCTTCCTTTACGCCATCGGCGAGGTTGGTGCCGTTGGCGACCGGCCCGGCGGCGCGATTGCGGCCTTTGCCATTGACCAACAGAGCGGTGCCCTCACCCACATCAACACCGAATCGACCGTTGGCCCCGGCCCCTGCCACATTAGCATTGACCGCGCTGGTAAGTACGCGCTGGTCGCCAACTACGGCGGCGGCAGCGTCGCCATCTTGCCGATTCGGGAGGACGGGTCGCTTGGCGCGGCCACGGACTTTGTCCAACACGAAGGTTCTTCGGTCAATCCAAGACGCCAAGAGGGGCCACACGCCCACTCGATTATGGTCGCTCCCAACAACAAATACGCCTTTGCCCCAGACTTGGGCATCGACAAGGTGCTCGTCTATGCGATTGACCACGCGAATGGCAAGCTCGTCGCGCAGACGCCCGCGGAAATCGCTCCCGGCAGTGGCCCGCGCCACCTCGCCTTCCATCCCAACGGCCAGCAGGCATACGTCATCAACGAGTTGAGCAACACCATCACGGCGTTTGACTACGCCGCCGCCGCTGGCACGCTCGTCACCATCCAGACCATCTCGACACTGCCCGACGGCTATGCGGAGGTCAGCCACACCGCCGACATCCACGTCCATCCCAATGGCCGCTTTCTCTACGGGTCCAATCGCGGCCACGACTCGATTGCCGTCTATGCGATTGACCAAGACACCGGCCAGCTCGCACTCGTCGAGATCGTGCCGACCGGCGGTGCCAACCCGCGCAACTTCGGCCTCGATCCCACGGGCACCTACCTAATCGCCGGCAACCATGGCACCGACGACATCTTCACCTTCCGCGTCGATCCAGACACCGGCAAACTGACGCCCACCGGCCACAAAGCCGAAGTCCCTTCGCCCGTGTGTCACAAGTTCATTCCGGTTTTTTAGCAATAGACGGCAGGGCGTACAGCGATGCCAGCGGGCCGCGTTGTACGCCCTGCCGATTAGTGATTCGCCAGAAGCAATTGACGCTAGTGATATAGTAAAATAGTAAATAGGAAAGTAATTATGGCCCGGGCGATTGTTTTTGACTTTGACCTTACACTAGCGGACTCAACAAAAGGCATCGTTGAGTGTGTAAATTTTGCACTGGAAAGGTTGGATTTGCCCCGAGCCGATGATGAGCAAATAAGGCGAACTATCGGCATGTCTTTAGAGGACACCTTTACGAGTTTGACAGGGCAAACCAACAATCAGAACGTCAGTTTGTTCATAAGCAACTTTGTCAAACGAGCCGATCAGGTTATGGTAGATTTAACGTCTGTGTTTGCCAGCGTTCCCGCGACGATGGAGCGGTTGATCGAAATGGGTTTTGCATTGGGGATCGTGTCAACAAAGTTTCGCTATAGAATCGAAGAAATTCTAGCAAGAGAAGGACTGTCTGACCGCTTTGGCGTCGTCATTGGCGGAGAAGACGTCGCAGACCAAAAACCACATCCCGGTGGTTTAACAACTGCTATCGCTAGAATGCAAATGGATGCCAATGACGTACTTTACGTTGGTGACAGTACAATTGATGCGCTAACAGCCAAACGGGCCAAGGTGCCCTTTATTGCGGTGCTATCAGGCGCGACAAGCAAAAGTGAATTTGACGAAGTTCCTAAGGTTGCAGTCATAGACGATATTTCAACGTTGCCTCGACTACTCCGTACCTAGGTATGGTGAGATCATCCATCAGGTGGGTCTGCAAGGCGGGCTTGTACGGTATTGATCAATCCGTACGGTTCGTAAACCGCCAATACGGCTTTTCTGAAATTCACCGGTATTTTTCCGCGAGGTGCTCGCGGTATATTGCCTCTCTAGGCGTAGAGTGAGCTTGGTTTGCATGTCTTCTCCAGTCCCAAGTTATTCAGGCTTGGGAGTTGTCTTTGGCTCATCTGCTACCAATTCGTATTTAATGTCGATAAAGCGGTCCAGACGATGGTCGTTGGTTAAAAATACATCACAACTCGACTCCACAGCGGCAGCAAGATGAATTGCATCAGGTGTTCTAAAGCCATGTTGCGCTCGGATCTCGGTCGCCCGATCCATGATTGGCCGCGATAGAACGACCACTTCTGATATCGCCCCCTCAAAAAACTCATCAAAGTCTTTGAGCAGTTCGGTGTTACCTTCTCTCAGAGGTTTGACGCGACATTCCATTCTCGTCAGGTCACTGGCGATCAGAGTCACTTCTGATGATCCAATCCGTTCGTCAACGGCTGTAGCAAAGCCCTCGACTTGTTCAACGGTATAGATAACAGGTGCTGCGTCTAGGTAAAGCCGCATAGACTACTACTCCCAGCTTTCCCGCTCACTGTGTAGGGCCGCATCAACCTCTTCCCGAGTTGGGGATTTATGGCCACGCATCTGCTGTCGAGCGCGTATATCTGCCATTAACTCCTGATAGGAACGTGAAGCACCTAGCGAAGGGGAGGCTACACTAGCTAAGTACCGCTCCAACGCCTCTTTGATCACTTGGTTGAGGTTTGCGCCTTTCTCCTTGGCACATAGGGTTGCCCGGCGGTGTAGTGCGCTGCTCATCCGCACGTTAAAACTGCCTTTGAACGGCTGTTCGGGTTGTCGTCCTTCCTGTCGGCATAGGTCGAGATAGTCGTCCACCGCTTCTTCAAAAGCGGAACGCAGTGAATCCACATCCGTTCCCTCGTAGCGGACGAGATCGCGGATGAATTCGATCTTGCCATAGAAAATCCGGTCATCGTCGTCATAGTGCGCCGAGCCGGTGTAGCCCTTATAAGCCATCATGTCTTTCATACCAGTCTCCTTGTTCAAGAGCTTTAGGCATCTAAGTGCGTTTCCCAAAAAGAATATATGCCCCTATTCATAGAACAGTAACTACATTTAGTTGCTACATCAAACCTACGGACTATTTTGGCAGAACCTGTCGAAATAGCCACTACCAGTTCGTATGCGACCCATCCCGTCGGCGCAAATGCGGCGCTTCCCAAAACTTGAACTCCTGCTCCTTGGCCAGCGGCGACCGTCAGCCGATGATGGTAGTCAATGCCCAAAATCGGGTCGGGACCAATTTCACGGCGCACTTCCGTCAGCCAAGCCGCGGTGATGCCAATGGACTTGCGCGGCTGGAACACTCGCTCGTCGTCGTACTATTTGCGCTGGGCCATGCCCGTGCAGGTGCGGTGAGATCATCCATCAGGTGGGTCTGCAAGGCGGGCTTGTACGGTATTGATCAATCCGTGCGGTCGTTTGCATGAGCTTTCTCCATATCGCAGCATGACGGCCAATGTATCGCGGCTTGACGAATTGACCACTTTGGAGTAAACTCCAAAATAGTTCGACTAATTTGGAGGAACGTTCAAAATGGTTCAGTATCTGCGGCGATTAGAAATGGACTTGCCCAAGCGGCAGTCGGCTTTTTTGTGGGGACCGCGCAAGACGGGTAAATCCACCTATCTCAAACAGGCAT
This sequence comes from Candidatus Latescibacterota bacterium, assembly GCA_965116045.1. GTDB lineage: Bacteria > Latescibacterota > UBA2968 > UBA8231 > UBA8231. The sequence goes on from OZ220478.1 coordinate 3,181,685, forward strand.
TTCCCAATAGCATAGTCTATGATTTTCTCAGGACGGATTTGATGCTGGATTTCAACCGCCGGCCGGCCCTGTTGCGCGAACAACTACTCGCACAACCTGAAGCACTACTGGCGCACCCGGTCATCTTGGACGAAGTGCAGCGCGTGCCACTCTTGTTGGATGAAGTGCATTGGCTGATCGAAAATAAGGGGCTGCGTTTTATCCTATGTGGTTCCAGTGCGCGCAAGCTCAAGCGGGGACGGGCTAACTTGCTCGGAGGACGCGCTTGGCGCTACGAAATGTTTCCATTGGTGACCGACGAATTGAGTGACGGCGATATGGATATTTTGGCGATTTTGAATCGCGGCCTGATTCCCGATCACTTCGCCAGTACGCAATACCGCCGTGCTCTAAACGCGTACCTGCAAGATTATCTAAAGGAAGAAGTTTTTGCCGAGGGGTTGACGCGCGATATTCCGGCGTTTTCCAGATTTTTTGAAGCGCTGGGATACTCGCACGGCGAGTTGACCAACTTTTCCAACATCGCCCGCGAGTGCGGCGTCAGTTCCAAGACCGTGAAAGAGTATTATCAGATTCTCGTCGATACGCTTTTGGGCAACATGGTCGCACCTTTCAAGACACCGCAAAGTCGCCAAGTCATTTCGCGAGCATCCAAGTTCTACCTATTTGATGTGGGTGTAGCCGGAGTCCTTGAGAAACGACATTTGCAGGACGCGCAAGGTGCAATGTTTGGCAAGGCGTTTGAGCATTTCATTTTTTGCGAATTGAGAGCACACACTTCTTATAGCGCATTACATTACGATGTCCATTTTTGGCGCACAAAGTCGGGGTTGGAGGTCGACTTTGTGTTGGGCAACGGCGAGGTGGCCATTGAGATAAAGGGTGCGAATCGGGTAGAAGACAAGGCCCTGCGACCTCTGCGTGCATTTGTCGATGAATACGCACCCAAAAAAGCGCTAGTTGTTTGCAACGAAGCAGCAGAACGCGTCGTCGGTCCAATTCGCATTGTGCCGTGGAGCGCGTTTTTACAGTTGCTGTGGGCCGGTGAGATAATTTCCTGATGGCTGCTGGCAGCGGTCGGGAGTCATCACCAGTTCGTATGCGACCCATCCCGTCGGCGCAAATGCGGCGCTTCCCAAAACTTGAACTCCTGCTCCTTGGCCCGCTCTTCATTGAACTCGACGCCCAGCCCCGGCCCTTCGGGCACCTTTAACATCGACCCCACCAATTCGCACTGCACCGGAAACAAATCTTCGTCCATGAACTTGCCCGCTTCCGTCGGCGTCACCCGGTGTTCGAGCCACGCAAAGTTGGGCACGGCCGCCGCCAGATGCACGGTCGCAGCCGTGCAGATCGGCCCCAGCGGGTTGTGGGGCATTAGGTCGATGTAGTGGGATTCGGCCAAGCTCGCGACTTTCATCGCTTCGGTCAGCCCGCCGACATTGCACACGTCAAGCCGCGCAAACTGGGTGATGCCCCGTTCGAGATAGGGCAAAAACTGCCATTTGCTGGCAAATTCCTCGCCGATGGCAAAGGGCACGTCGGTCATGGTGCGCAGCGATTCATAGGCTTCGGGGCATTCGTCGCGGATGGGTTCTTCGAGAAAGTCGAGCGTTCCCGGCGGCATTTTTTGGCAGAACGACGCGCTCTCGGCGACCGTCAGCCGATGGTGGTAGTCAATGCCCAAAATCGGGTCGGGACCAATTTCACGGCGCACTTCCGTCAGCCAAGCTGCGGTGATGCCGATGGACTCGCGCGGCTCGAACATCCGCTCGTCGTCGTACTGTTTGCGTTGGGCCATGCCCGTGCGGATCACGTCCCACCCCTTGTCCAACAGCAGCTTGCAGTTGTTGACTAAGGTCTCAAGGTCGGGTGCTCCAGTCGTCGCAAAGCAGGGCACCCACTCGCGCTGCTTGCCGCCCAAAAGCTGATAGACCGGCACGCCGAGGGCCTTGCCCACCACGTCGTGCAAGGCGATGTCGATCGCTGAAATCGCCGCAGTCAACACCCGCCCGCCCTCAAAGTATTGGCCGCGGTACATCTCCTGCCAGAGCCGCCCGATTTCGCGCGGGTCGCGGCCGAGCAAAAATTCCCGATAGTGCCGCACTGCGCCTACCACGGCCAATTCGCGTCCCGATAGCCCGGACTCGCCCCAGCCGTGGATACCTTCGTCGGTCTCGACCTTGACGATGAGCTGATTGCGGTGGCCGACCCAAGTTGGATAGGCTTTGATGTCGCTGATTTTCATGGGTTGTATTTCCTTTTAACGGACGTTGCGCATGCTTGATATGGTTACTCGTTTTGTGGTTGCCCCTCGGCATCAAATCAAGCCATATAGGGCAGGGCGGATGAAACACGAGGACGCTACGATGAGGCCCCACGCAACAGCGCGACCAATGGTTCGTAGATGCCCGGGGCGGCGGCGACCAAGTCGCGGCCGTCCAGTTCTTCCGGTAGCTCACCCTCCGCGGGCTGTAAGTGCCCGATGCGAGCGCCCGCTTCTCGTGCGATCAGGGCCGCCGCGGCTAAGTCCCAGGGCTTGAGCGACTCGTAAAAACCGTCGAGCCGCCCCATCGCCACCCAACACAGATCAATGGCGGCCGAGCCGACGCGGCGGATGTCGCCGCAGTGGCCGAGGACGCGGCGCAGGCGATCCACCAGCGCCACTCTGGCTTCGGCGGCGTAGGGGAAACCCGTGCCAATCAGGGCGCGGGATAGCTCGCTGCATTCGCTGGTTCGGATGGAGCGGCCATTGAGCCAAGCACCCGCACCGCGCCGGGCGGTAAAGGTCTCTTCTACAAATGGGCAATGCACCACGCCGACCTGCACTTGGCCGCCTTCGGCAAAGGCAATGGACACGGCGACTTGCTGCTGGTTATAGGCGTAGTTGACGGTGCCGTCAATCGGGTCGATAACCCACAAGGGGCCGCGCAGTTGCGCCGGGTCCGCAAGGTCGGGCGAGGATTCTTCGGAGAGGATGTAGTGTTCGGGAAAGGTCTGTTCGATCGCGCCGCGGATGAGCTGGTCGGCCTGCAAATCGGCCGACGTTAGCAGCTCAATCCCTTCCTTGTAGCTCAACTCCAGCGCCCGGGCCGCCCGCGCTTGGGCAATCAGCGCACCAGTGCGCCGGGCGAGACCTTCGGCAAATTCGAGCACCTCGCTCAACAGTGCGCCCCCAATTCCATTGGATACGGCGACAGATTCTCCAAGCCGTCCTCAGTAATCAGGTACATGTTTTCCAGCCGCACTCCGGCCCGCGCCTCGGGGATATAGGCTCCCGGCTCGACCGATACCACATTGCCCACGCGCAAGATGCCACCGCGCTCCTTGTTGAGGTCGGGCATCTGGTGCGCCCGCAAGCCAATGTTGTGCCCGGCGTGATGAATCAAGCCGATGTCGGCTAATTTGGGATGCTCGCGGATATAGGCGTCCATGGCCACCGCGCATTCGCAGCCGTCCTTGCCCGGCTGTAAATACGCGCCGACGTGGTCGTGAAAGCCCTTGACGTGCTCGAAAACGGAGTGCTGCACCTCAGTAGGCTCGCCCACGGCAAAGCTGCGACACAAGTCGGCCCAATAGCCGCGGTACACCGACCAAGCGTCGATGACGTAGATTTCCCCGGCCTCGATCGGGCGATTGCGCGCAAAACCGCCCAACTCGCCGCACTGGTAGTCGCCATCGTGAAAAACCTTCTCACCGGCCGCGAGATGTGCGGCCCGCTGCGCGGCCGCTAGCACCTCCAACTCGTTGACGCCCGGCGCGATCGCTGCTTCGGCCGCCGCGTATGCCGCTAGATCGACCTGCACTGCCTTGCGCAGCAGTTGGATTTCGTCGGAATCCTTGACCTCCTGTAGGTCGGCGAGCAGGTCATCAACCGCGACCCATGCGGGCATTTTGCCCAGCCCTTCTGCGATCGCCTGTCCCAAGCGACGCGGCAAAAACTCGCTCTGCCAGCCCAAGCGGCCAGCCGCCGGCTTTTTAGCGCGCAGCGCATCGACGATTAGCCCGCTTATCACCTCGCGCAAATTGGGCGTGACTGTGCCGCCGACGCTGAGGGAAAAGGTGAGACATTCGTCGGCGCACGGCTCGCCTTCGTCGGTATGCGCGATCAGCAAGGACCGCCCATCGGCCCCCAGCCAAAAGATCGCCGGCGGGCCGGGAAATTCCTCGGGAATGATGACCCCGGTGAAGTAGTAGATTTCCTTCGGGTGATTGATCACGGCCGCGTCAATGTCGAGTTCGGCCAGCCGCGCACACAGGCGTTGCTGCCGCGAGCGGCACCCTTCTTTGGTGAGCATAATGTTCTCCTGTTAGCTATTGGTCGCTCTTAGCAAATGATCCTTTGCTATTAAAGATCTTCTCTACAGTAGCGACACTTGACTGCTTCCGCTTTTATCAGTTCAGCACAATATGGACACTTTTTCATGCCGCCAACTTGAATAGATTTTTTTTCAACCTCTTCCTGATTTTTAGAAACGACTAAAGCCAAAATGAAACCAAAGGGACCAAGCAACACGCCAAGTGCAAACCAACCACAACCGCTTCTGCCTTTGTTTGTGGCAACCACTGCGCTGACCATCCCAAATAGAAGCCAGAGTAGAAACAACTCCATCGACATTTACTTTCCTTGGATCGGTTACTTCGGTGCTCAATAGTAACCAACCGCATCGCCCCAGAAAAGCAATCGCCGCCTTGAGCCATCCACTAGCCCCTCCGTATATTCTCAGCCCATTTCTAAACGAAAGTGCATCTATGACTCCGCTCCAACTCCTGCTAACCGCTTGCCTATTCCTCGCTCCGATCCCAGCATCGAGCGAAGGTTTCCACGGCTTCGACCCGGCGACTTACGACGGGCTGATGCTCCCGCCGGCCGTGCTCCAAGCAATGGCCGCCGAAGCCGCGCAGCACTCGCCCCCAAAAAACGGCGCAACCCTGGTCTTTGGTTTCGCCAACCTGCAACGCGACATCAGCTTTGGCATCAAAGTCGAAAAAGGCATTGAACGCAACGCCGAGGCCGCTGGCGTCGAATTGCTGATCGCCGACAACCGACTCGACGGCCCGACAGCCCTAGCCAACGCCGAGAGCTTCGCCCGACGCCAAGTTGACTTCTGCATCGAATTCCAAACCGACGTCAACTTCGGCCCGGCGATCATGCAGCACTTCAACCGCAAGCAGATCGGCGTGGTCGCCATCGACATTCCCATGCCGGATGCTACCTACTTCGGTGCCAACAATCCGCGCTCTGGCTTTATGGGCGGCTCCTATCTGGCACAGGCAGCCAAAGTGCGCTTTGGCGACCGGGTGCTCGCCGAGGGATATTTCGTCGTGGGCGAACTGCCGCAGTCGGGCGCGATTCCGGCCATGCGCACCGAGGGACAGATTGCCGGTTTTCGCGCCTCGCTGCCCGGCTTTCCGCCCGAGCGCATCATCCGCATCGACACCAAGAACACGCTGCAATATTCCTTCCAGCAGATGAGCAACGCGCTCGGCCGCATCCCCCAAGGCGCACCGATCCTGATTACGGCCATCAACGACCAATCGGTCTCCGGCATGTTGCGCGCCGTGCAGCAGCAGGGGCGCGGCGCAGACGCGCTGGTCGTCGGCAAGGGGGCCGACGAGTTGGAGACGCTGGTCGCCGAGGAGCACTTCATCGCCTCGGTTGCCTATTTCCCCGAGCGCTACGGCAACTATCTCATCCCACTGAGCCTGATGCGCTTAGCCGGCCACGACGCGCCGCCGGCGGTCACCGTCAACCACGTGATGATCAGCCCGGCCAACATCTGTCAATTCTATCCCGAATACGAATGCCAAGGAGAGTCGGGCTTTGACTACGTCTTCCCGCAGGAAGCCTTTGTCGAGCACTTGGCTACCCTCAAGGATAAGCCCGAACTCGCCGGCTACGAGCAGTTGATCCCCGATCACTAGCATGGGCCACACCGCACCCCTGTTGCAGATGGCCGGCATCTGCAAATCCTTTGGCCGCGCCCAAGTCTTGCGCGAAGTCAATCTCCGCTTAGACGCTGGGGAGGTCTTAGCGCTGCTAGGTGCCAACGGAGCAGGTAAATCCACGCTAGTGAAAATCCTCTGCGGCGCGTACAGCCGCGACGCTGGCATCGTCCGCCTCGACGACCAAGCGGTGCGCTACGATCGGCCCGAAGAGGCCATTGCCCACGGCGTCCGCTTTTTGCCGCAGGAAGTGTCGGTCTTGCCCGACCTCACAGTCGCCGAAAACATTCTCGTCGCCGACCTGCCGCTCAAACGCTCGTGGCTTGGCAAACAGGTAGATCGCGCGGAACTGCGCGGAAAAGCGCGGGCACTGCTCGATCGGCTCGGCTGCGACCTCGATCTCGACTCGCCAGTACACCAACTTTCCGCGCCACACAAGCGCCTAGTAGAAATCGCCCGCGCCCTCGCTGGCCAAGCGCGGGTCATCGTCATGGACGAGCCCACCGCTGCCCTCGCCGACCGTGAGGTCCAAGCACTCTTCGCTGTCGTTGAGCGGCTCAAGGCCCAGCAGATCGGCATCATCTATATCTCCCATTATCTCGACGAAGTTTTTGAGATCGCCGACCGCATCACCGTACTCCGCGATGGGATAAACGCTGGCGATTTCGCCACCGCCACCGCTTCGCGGCGCGAGATCCTCGACGCCATGCTCGGCACCGCGGTTGACGAACTTTACCCGCCGAGGAGCGCAAGCACTGGCGAGGTCGCGCTGGAAGTTGAAAATCTGAGCCTGCCCGGCGCGCTCGACCGCGTATCCTTTGCAATCCATCGCGGTGAGATCCTCGGCGTCTTTGGCCTGCTCGGCTCGGGGATTGACCAACTCGGTCGGGCCATCTACGGCGGGCTAGGTCCGCTGTCTGATACGCGCATTGCACTTGGAGGCGCGCCCTATGTCCCGACCGACCCGCGCCGGGGCCGCGACGCGGGCATCGGTTTTGTCGCGGCCGAACGCCAGCGCGAGGGCATCGTTCCCGACCTCGGCGTCCGCGCCAATATCACCTTGCCCTTTATCGACCGCTTCGTGCGTTTGTTTTCCGTGTCCAAACCGCGCGAAACAAGCCACGCGCAAAGCTGGATCAACCGCTTGGGGATTCGCGCTGCCCACCTCGACCAACCACTGCGCTTGCTTTCGGGCGGCAATCAGCAAAAGGCCTGCTTAGCCCGCTGGTTGGTCGAAGATCTCGCGGTACTCATCCTCGAAGAACCGACCCGAGGCGTGGACGTGGGGGCTCGCCGCGAACTCTACTTAGCACTGCGGCAGTGGACCCAACAGGGCCTTGCCGTACTCTTGATTTCCTCCGACGCCGAAGAAGTCGCTGGCGTCTGCGACCGCTCCATCGTCCTCGACCGCGGTCGGGTGTCCAGTCGCTTTGCTGGCGGTGCGGCTCCGGCCGACCTACTCCATACTCCGACCGCGAAAGACCTTCTATGAGCATTGCCGTCTTATTGAACCGCCCCGGTGCCGGCGTCGCCTTGTTATTGCTATTCTACCTCTTGGTCGCCGTGCTCTTCAGCGTCCTCTCACCTTGGTTTTTGTCCTTCGATAACATGATGAGCATTGGTGCCAACATGGCCTTTATCGGCCTGATGTGCGCCTTGCAAACGCCGCTGATTATCGCTGGGGGCCTCGATTTGTCGGTGGCGGCGGTCGCCGGGCTGGCCGGGGTTGTCGTCGCGCTACTCCACGCCGCCGGCGTCGGTATTGTCGCGGCCTGTCTCATCGCGTTGGTGCTGGGCGGTGGCGTCGGGCTGCTCAACGGCCTATTGGCTGTGCGCCTCGGACTCAATCCGTTGATCGCGACAATGGGGACGATGAGCGTCATCGGCGGACTAGCACTCGTTCTGACCGGTGGCCTGACTAAGCCGCTGATGGAACCCGGCTTCAACTGGATCGGCAGCGGCCAGCTTTTGCGCTTGCCAGTGCCGCTGGTGCTGATGCTGTTGGTGTATATCGCGCTTGGTTGGGTTTTGGCGCGGACTCGCTTTGGCCGCTTCGTCTATGCGGCCGGCAGCAATCCCGAAGCTAGCCGACTGGTCGGCGTCCCAGTTGCCCGCACTCTGATGATCCTCTATGTCCTCTCCGGCCTCAGCGGAGCGGTCAGCGGCCTCATCCTCGCGGCCATGCTCTACGCGGCGGCTCCTGACGCGGCGGGGCAGCATTTGCTGACGGTGATCGCCGCCGTGATCTTGGGCGGCACCAGTCTCTTTGGGGGGCGCGGCACGGTGTGGGGGACCTTGTTGGCAGTGCTGTTGCTCGGCACCCTCAACAACGGGCTGACGCTGATGGATGTGTCGAGCTTTTGGCAGGATGTGACGCGCGGTGGGGTGCTTTTGTTGGCCGTCGGCCTCGACCAAGTGCGTACCCGCGCTGCGGGCAGTTGACAGGCTGTGGCCCCCCAAGTGTGGACAATTAACTACCGACTATCAGCCACCGTATCGCCCTGACGGTACGAGCCCAAGATGCGGACGAATTCGGTGGTTTCCCGCAGGTGCTCCACGGCTTGGGCGCAAGCGGCCTGCTCCAAGTGCCCGTCTAAATCGAGATAGAAGACGTATTCCCAAGGTCGGTCGGGCATGGGCCGCGACTCGATTTTGAGCAGATTGATGCCGCGTTCGGCAAAGGCCGCGAGGCTCTGGCACAGTGCGCCGGGCAGGTGCTTTAGCCCAAAGACGAGCGTAGTCTTGGCTGGCTCGGCTGGTACTGACGCGGCGCACCGATCCACCACCAAAAAGCGGGTAAAATTGTGCGGGGCGTCCTCAATGCCGGCGACGAGTACCTCCATCCCGTACGCGGCGGCGGCTCGCGCTCCGGCGATGGCGCCGCGGTCGCGTGCGCCGCTCGCGGCTAGCTCTTTGACCGCGCCCGCCGTATCAGCCGTTGTTATTGTCTGCGCGTCTTGCAGCGAGTGGATGAAGCGAGTGCATTGGGCCAAGGCGGGCGGCTGCGACGCAATGTAGCGGATGTCCGCTAGCTGTACGCCGGGGTTGACGATGAGATTGTGGACGATGCGGAGCTTTATCTCGCCGACGATGTGGACAGTGCTTTGCAGCAGCAGGTCGTAGTTCTCGTGGATACTGCCCATCAGCGAGTTTTCGATGGGCACAACGCCACAAGCACAAGACCCGTCTTCCACCGCGGCGAAAAGTGCCTTGAAGTCCGGCTGTGGTGCCAATTGAATCGCTGGAGAAAAATAGGCCCGCGCGGCCGCCTCGCTGAACGACCCGGCCTGCCCTTGGATGGCTACAGGTCCGCACGTCTCTGCTCGCGTCATATACTCAATTCTTCTTCAAGTCCGGTTTGTGAGTTTGCTGGTCGTACTCCTTTTTCCACTTCAGATAGCCAAAGACGATGATAACCAGATACGCGATAAACAACAAAGCGGTCAGGTACAGCCCGCGGCTGTAGTACAGATAAACCGAAACGCTGTCGATGACGAACCAGTACAGCCAGTTTTCCAAAATTTTCCGCGTCACCATATAGGTCGTCACCACCGCATACCAAGTGGTGAAGGCATCGACATAAGGCAATGCCGCTGATGTGTTTTCGCTCAAGAGATACCCGGACGCTACCACAACGGCCCCGGTCGCAGCAATGATCACATAGTGCTTTTCGAGTGACCAAGTAGAAATGGGCCGCGTTGCGGATTGATCGGCTGGCTGTCGCCATTGGTACCAGCCGAAAATCGCCATACCCAAGTAGTAAACCTGTAGGGCCGACTCTAGGAACAGGTTGACATCGAAGAAAACGTAGATGTAAATCGCGGTACTGGCGAAAGCCGCCCCCCAACACCAGATGTTTTCCCGCGCCGCCAAGACCAAGTAGAGAATGGCCAAGACGACCGCCGGCACCTCCCACCAAGAGGTCAGTTCCAGTGCTTGGAGTATTGCCGGGGTTTCCATTTTAGCGGCACCTGCGTTCGCTTGGGCCGTTGTGCTGTGCGCTGAGCATGTCATTTCCTTTGGCGCAGTTGCGCGCCTCGTGGGTTCTGCCTATCAGTATATCGCCTCAACTTACATTAAATTTCAATCGATGGAGCGGCTCATGTACCAGATCACCGACGCCCAAAAGCAGCAGTTCAAAGAGGAGGGCTATTTCATCCTCGAAAACGCCATCCCCGCCCACCACCTCGACCTCCTGCGCGGCGAGTGCCAAGCCTTCATCGACAAGGCCAACGCCCGGATGGACGCCGAAGGCACGGACACCTTGGGCCTCAATCACCGCAACAGCCGCTACTTTGTCGCCAACTGCTTCCGCGACCAGCCGCGCTTGCGCGAGTTCCTCTTCAGCCCCCTAATGGCCGCAATCTGCCGTGCCACCTTGGGCGACGACGCCTATTTGTTCTGGGAGCAATACGTGGTCAAAGGTGCCGAGGCCGGCATGAAGTTCTCTTGGCACCAAGACTCAGGCTACATCGGCTACCCGGATCACAAGCCTTATCTAACCTGTTGGTGCGCCCTCGACGACATGTCTGAGGCCAATGGCACCGTCCACTTGCTGCCCTTTTCGCGCTCGGGCGTTCGCACTTGGGTCAAGCATGTCCGCGAGGAAGGCAGCAACGATTTGATCGGCTATTTCGGCAGCGACCCCGGTATTTCAGTCGTTGCTCCGGCTGGCAGCATTGCCGTCTTCACCAGCGTCAATTTTCACTCCAGCGGCACCAACACCACTGACCAGATGCGCCGCGTGTACTTGGCCCAGTACTCCTGCGAGCCGCTGGCCTCGGCCGACGGCAGCAAGCTCTGGGGCAATGCCGAGCCTTTTCTCAAAGGTGGTAAATTGGTCGTTGGCCAGCCGCCGCCCGAGCTTACCAAGTCCGCTCCTTGAGCAGCTCTTGGATGGCGGTACGCGGCACGGGCAGTTCGTCGATGTGACTCTCCAACCAGCGCGAGAAGTCCGCCTCAATGGGGTCGGACCACCGAGTATCGATTTGGCCTGGCGTGTATTTGCCTTCGGCTAGACGCTGCTTGCCAAAGCGATCGCGGAGCGCGATTAGCTCGGAGGTCTTGACCACCTGTTCGGCTAAATGAGGCGGTATGAAGACGACGCCATCGTCGCGGCCGAGGACTACGTCGCCGGGCATGACCGTGGCACCGCCGATGCGCACCGGACAGTTGACCCCGGCCAGCATGATGGTGGGCGAGGCAAAGGTCGGGTGAAAGCCGCGCACGAAACTGGTGAAATTGGGCAGCTCTTGGATGCCGTCGATGTCGCGGACCGCCGCGTCGTGAACCACTCCATTGCCCGAATTGGCGTAGATGGCAGTGGCGAGGTTGTCGCCGATGACCGCGCCTTGGTCGATTTTGCCGAATACGTCGGCCACGTACACGTCCCCGGGCACCAACATATCAATGGGCCACGAGATTTGGTCGCCAATGCAGCCGGCCCGCTCCCCTTTTTCTTCCATGACCCGACGCATGACGGGCCGCCGCGGCATGTACATAGCTGTCAAGGCGCGGCCCACCAGCACTTGATTAGGGTGCGTGCAAATCCAGCCGTCTTCGTACTGCCAATTGTAGCCGGGGCCGCGTATGACGCCCCAGGCTTGAGTAATGCTGACGTTGCGCGTGCGCTCGAGGATGTCGTCGGGTACCTTGGGGCGGCCGTCGGCAAAGCGCTCGCCCTTCCATTCGGGAGTGTACTCGATTAGCTCTTCTGGGGACATGTTCAAGGGGGCAAATTTTTCCATAGCAGTACTTTCTCGTCGTTGAAGTTTGCGCGGTGCCTTTCCTACTTGGGCAGTGGCCTGTTTTGAAACGGTTTGGGGCTGTTGAGGGGGCGCTCGGCGTTTGCAGCAGATGAACTCATAGTGGGCCTGTTGCTCAAGACGGCACTTCGGCTAGGCTCCCCGATTCGGCGGCCTGCTTCAGGGCCTGTAGTGCAGCCACGTTTTTGAGGCCGTCTGTGGGCGAGAACTCGGGAGCTTTGCCTTGGAGAATGCAGTTAGAGAAGCGCGCTAGCTGCACCTGAAAGCGATCCGGCCCGGAGAAGGTTTCCACGCGCTCGTCGTTGCCAATGGCGATGTGTACCGCGGCCTGCTCGTCGAACATGTTGGGTACGCGGACCGCGCCGTGACTGCCGACGGCCTCCAACACGCAGCGAAACGGCCCCTCCATGCCGGCCGCGATATAGGCGATGTGGTCGCCGGCGAAACGCAACAACCCAGCCAAGGTCGCATCCACGCCGCTGCGCATGTGCTGAAACGCCTGCGCGGCCACCGGCTCGGCATTGAGTACAAAGCGCACGGCGCTGACGCAGTAGCACCCAGCGTCCAGTAGCGCACCGCCGCCCAATTCTCTCTTGGCCCGGACGTCAGTAGCCCAATCGCGGATGCCGAAGGTCAGCTCGGCCCGTGCCAATTTCACCTCGCCGATCTCTCCCTGTTGCACCAATCGGCGCACGCTCTGCAATTGCGGGTTGAGGCGGTGGGTGAAAGCCTCGACTAAGAGCACCCCGTTGGCTCGGGCGGCGTCGATCATCTGCCGCGCTTGCGCCACCGTAACGGCGAGTGGTTTTTCGCAGAGGATATGCTTACCAGCTTGTGCCGCCTTGACCGTCCACTCGCAGTGCATGCTATTGGGCAAGGGATTGATGATCGCATCGATTTCGGGATCGTCCAACACGGCTTGGTATGAGCCATACGCCTTGGCAATACCGCATTGGGCCGCAATTGCTTCGGCTTTGGCTTGGTCGCGGCTCGATATGGCCGCGATTTCGGCGTGGCCGATGGCCTGCGCGGCCGGCAGGTGGCGGTTGAGGGCGATTTGGGCGGTGCTCAATACTCCATAGCGCACGATGTCAGTCATGGGATCTCCTGTATAGTTCAGAGAATGACCTCCTGTGTGCGCAACGCGGCGATTTCATCGTCCGCGTACCCAACCTCGCGCAGCACAGCCTCGGTGTGTTCCCCGGCTAGGGGGGCGGGTGTCGGTGCTGGGGCTGGCGTCCCGGCTAGCCGCAGGGGCGTGCCGACGTGGCGCATGGCACCCACTTGCGGATGTTGGACTTCGACGAGCAGCTCGTTGACCGCGAGTTGAGGATCGACTAGGGCCTCGGCGGTCGAGCGCACCGGTGCGACGAGGATGTCTTTGGCCTCTAGCAGCGGAATCCATTCGGCGTTCGTTTTCTCTGCAAAGATCGGCGCTAGCCGTTCCCGCAGGGCCTCGCGGTTATCTACGGCTGCGGCGAGCGTGGCAAAGCGCGGATCCCCGACCAGCCCTTCAATCACTAGGGCCTCCTGCAAATCGCGCAATAGCTGGTCAAAGGGGCGGAAAAGCGCGGTGACCATCAAGAACCCATCGGCTGTCTCGAACACCGCGCCGTCGAGTGGGTTGCCGCGCGGATGCGTTGCACCGCCCGAGCCATCGTCTTCTCCGTCGTCGCCTAGGTTGAGGAGCTTGGTCGTCGCCCAGGCCTGCATACTCATCATGCCGTCGAAGAGCGAGGTTTCCACGTATTGCCCAGTGCCGGTGCGCTCGCGGGCCAACAGCGCGAGGAGAATGCCCTGCGCCAGCAACATGCCGCCGTTGAAGTCGGCAACCGTATAGGGCAGGCGCTGGGGCGTACCGCGGGGGCCGACAAAGCGGGCTGCCACGCCGCTTAGTGCTTGGGCCATGGACTCGTGGCCGCCCTTGTTGCGCTCGCTGTACGGGCCTTGGGAACCGTAGCCCGAACCAACGGCGTAGATAAGCCGTGGGTACGGCTCCCGCAGCGCCGCGTAATCCAGCCCCAGCTTGGCCATGACGGAGCCGGAGCGGAAATTGTGTACTAGCACGTCTGTGTCTGCTAGCAGGCGATGGACAACGCTCAACCCCGCGGACTTCTTGAGATTGATGACCAAGCTCTTTTTGGCGCGGTTGAGGCTGGCAAAGGGCAGGCTTTGCTCCTTTATCCACGGCCCAAATGCACGGGCTAGGTCGCCGCCGGGTCGCTCTATCTTGATGACTTCGGCACCGTGATCGGCCAAAACTTGGGTGGCGGCTGGGCCGAAGATTACTTGGGTAAAGTCGAGGACGCGGATGCCGTCGAGTGCGGTCATGGGAGTGCTGAATTTAGTTTTTAGATTTAGGTTGTCGCCGCCGGTACTTCTTGGGCTTTGCGAGGTAGTTCGACGAGGATGAAATGAGCTGCGGAATATAAGCAGTTCTCCCTTGATTCATTGTTGGTGAAGCCAATGGTGTAGAGTTTCATAGGAGGTCAAATGGACTGGCCCCTTACCTTCACATCCTAGTGCTCCTATCCAAGCGAACAGTAATACAGCTACAAGGCTCTTCATGTGTACATCCTTTTGTCAGTGGGTTATAAGAAAACAAAAAATCCTCGCGCTCACTGTTCTCGATACACAAGCGAATTGAGGTTCTAATAGTTTCTCTCTCACTTTTCTTGCCAACTCCATGCGCCTCATACCGATGGCTGCGAAAAGTACATATGCAGGAATTCTTTCGGGCTAAGTACTTGGCAATCGCCCCGCTTTTCTAAAGGATAATGCTTCGCATTGCCCGTCACCAAGGGCACCTCCTCCGACAGGGCCGCTGCCAAAAACGGCACATCACCCGAATCTGGCAGGCAGAGTACGACGAAGCGACTGGCGATATGTAGAGCGTTTTTGTCGAGGTAGTCCAATATGTCTTCCCGATCTTGCTCGGAGAAGTACGCCCGGAAAGCGTCGCGACGCAAAACGTCGTGGTATTCGGCTAGAATGCGGTCTTCTACCACTATCTGCAAGGCATCCACCCGCAACAAGTCAACGATTCGCCCGGGGTAGCTGCCGGGGTTGATCAGCCCAGAGACTAGGACGTTGGTGTCAACGACCGCTTTCACGAAAGGTCGCGTTCCTTCCTGCTTTGGGCAATCCCTGCTGCAATCGCCGCATCGCTGGGCATCCCCTCGGTCTCGGCCCGCTTCCGCACCCGGCGCACGGCGGCCGAAAAGAGCGTCCGACGAATCTCGCGCAACGACTCTTCTAAGGTCTCTGGGGAGACGCTGATCATCAAGGCCGAGGGCTTGCCATCCTTAGTAATGACCAATTCTCGCTCGCTAGCCAGCTTTGCCCAGAGTTCTCTAGTTTTTTTGAGGTCTTTTACGGCGAGGTAGTCCATATATATCTCCTTTTTATGTCTTTTTTATAAAGTAATCTACATGACGCACCGTGCAAGAGGCTTCTCTATCCCGGTTTGGGGCTGCTTATCTGAACTGTTGTCAAACGAAAAATGCCCTTTAATTTTGTACCTATGACTCAAGCCGTCCTCACCCCCGAAGATCAAGCATTCTTTGAACAGCAGGGTTATCTCCTCGTCGAAGATGTCCTGCCTCCCGATACGCTCGTCGAGCTCAACGCGGCCACTGATGCGCTCTATGCCCGCGATGCCGACGCTGGTCGGCTAGAAAGGGGCGGCAAGCTCAACATGCGCAACTGCATCGTCGAGCACCCCGCTTTCCTCCAACTTCTCGACTGGCCCGCCACGGTTCCGCTGGCGTGGCAACTTCTCGGCTGGAATATCCAAATGCTGACCTCGCATTTGATCGTCCTGCCCTCGGGCGAGGAGCCGGCTGAAGACGAGAAGAATAAGCTCGGCTGGCACCGCGATGGCGGCACCTCGCCCCGCGAGATGAGCGAGCCACACCCGCGTATCTTGCTAAAGATCGCCTATGCCCTCAGCGACCAGACCGCCCCGGCCTCGGGGGCGACTTGGATCGTGCCCGGTTCCAACCGCCTGCTCGGACGCCCAGCCACGGACCCCAAGACTGGTTTGCCACACGGCGCACAGGCGATGAATATCCGCGCTGGCTCGGCCTTCCTGTTTGAGCAGCGGACCTATCACTCCATCGGCCACAACTGGGCAGGTTTCCCGCGCAAGACCTTGTTCTTTGGCTACGGTTACCGCTGGGTCAAACCCATGGATTATATAGCCATGCCCGACGAACTCGTCGCCCGCTGCAATCCGATCCAAAAACAGCTCATCGGCGTCGTCGGAGATCCTTTGAGTTACTACTTGCCTCGGGCCGAAGACGTGCCGCTCAAGGCACTCGTTGAAATGGAAGCGAAGCAATAGAGGAGCACAATGGATAGCGCATGCGCATTGGACGCCTTAGGTGCCCACCGAGATGTGCTGACCGAGCAAAACAGAAACGACCTCGACGAGAAGGGCTACACCGTGCTTCCGGGTGTCATTGACGACGAATGGCTCGCGGCATTGCGCACCCGCTTCGAGGAACTGTGCGAAAAAGAAGGGGTCCACGCCGGAATCGAAGTCCATCAGGAGCAGGGTACGCGCCGCCTCGCCGACCTCTGCAACAAAGGAGCGATCTTTGACCGCGTCTATACTCATCCCAAGGTGCTGGCCGCCGTCCACCACGTCATCGGTCGCCCCTTCAAGCTCTCCTCGCTCAACGCCCGCGACGCCCTGCCCGGCGGGGGATTACAGGGGCTGCACGCCGACTGGGGAGCAGACTACGACGGCCAGTTTCACGTCTGCAACTCGATCTGGCTGCTGGATGACTTCAGCGAGGAAAATGGCTGCACTCGGCTGGTGCCCGGCTCGCATAAAGGCCAGCACCCGCGCCATGTTTTGGCAGACGCGCAGGCTTCCCATCCCGACGAAGAACTGCTCATTGCCCCGGCTGGCACAGTTGCCGTCTTCAACAGCCACACATGGCACGGCGGCACCCGCAACCAGAGCAAGGACCGGTCGCGCCGCGCCATGCACTGCTACTTCACCGCTCGCGAGCACGGCCAGCAGCTCAATCAGCGCGAGTATCTGCGCTACGAGACTTGGAAGCGCATCCGGCCAGCGGTGCGCTATATCCTCGATGTGGATGTGGATTAGTTTGCGGCGACCCGCTTAACTCGTTTGACCTACATTGCTGCCAATTGCTTACTCAGGAGATTACTATGAAGCTCTCACATCCGGTCGTTGACCTGTGCATAGTGTGCAGCAACTTTGAAGAGTCGTTGGCGTTCTACCGAGACAAACTGGAGTTTGAGGTGGTACTCGACATCGACATTCCCGAAGACTTGGCCACGGGGGTCGGGCTGGCACCGCAAGGCTTCAGGCAGGTGCGCCTGCAGGCGGGAGAGACGCTGATCAAGCTGATGGAGATCGCTTCGCCGCCGCCGCCGCGGACTTCCCAATTTGCCGCTGGAGTGCGCTGGCTCACCTTTTTCGTCGCCGACGTGAAGGCCGAGTGCGCCGCACTGAAAGCGAAAGGCGTGGAATTCCTGTCTGAGCCTATGGCCGCTCCAGATACGCCGGGCGTCGTCTGTACATTGGACCCCGACGGAATCCTCATCGAACTGGTCCAGCGATGAAGATAGCAGATATTCGCACGATACCCTTGGTGGGAGCCACGCCCGACGGTGGCTGGGAGCAGGGGTACGATCCCAGCGACAACCTGCACACGCTCGTGGAGATCGTCACCGACGAAGGGGTGACCGGTCTGGGGTCCGTCTTTACCTCCGCCCGCTTAGTGTCAGGTTCGCTCGCGCTGCTGCGTCCCATGCTGATTGGCGAGTCCATCGAGCCGGCGCGGGTCGCTGAGAAACTGCATCAGACCACCTTCTGGCAGGGCCGAGGTGGTGCGGTCACGCACGCCATTTCCGGCATCGACATTGCCCTGTGGGACCTCTTTGGCAAGATCACGGCCCAGCCGATCTCACGCCTGTTGGGCGGGCGCTACCGGGATCGCATCAAGCCGTATGGATCGCTCATCATGGCCGAGCCAGACGAATTGATGCCGAGGCTCCAGGCCGCGATGGACCGGGGGTTTTGCGCGATAAAGATGGGTTGGGGCCCCTTTGGTCGCGTGTCGAAAACGCTCGACGAAAGCATCGTCAGAACCGCCCGCGAAACCGTCGGCCCGGATATCGAGCTAATGGTCGATGCCGGTGGCTCCGATCAGTACTGGCCGCACGGCTACAAATGGGCAATCGAAACCGCCCGGATGCTCGCCAATTACGATGTCACTTGGTTTGAGGAAGCCCTGCGTCCCGACGATATCGAAGGGTACATCAAACTCACCGAGCACGCGCCCCTGCCGATTACGGGTTGCGAGGTGCTGACGCGCCGACAGTCCTTTGTGCCGTGGATCGAGGGCCGTGCGGTTGACTATATCCAACCCGACGTCACCAAGGTCGGCGGCCTCACCGAGGAGTTCCGCATCGCGATGCACGCTTACGATCACTCGATTCTTTTCGTTCCCCATGGCTGGAACACCGCTGTCGGACTAGCGGCCGACCTACAGCTAGTGGCGGCTGTGCCGACCGCCCGTTGGGTAGAATACATCACCCCGTCCCCCTACATTGAAGATCTCGTCAGCGGGTCCTTTTCCCTCGACGAGGAAGGCTTCCTGACCATCTCCGACCAGCCTGGTTTGGGTGTTATTTGGAATGACGAAGGGATTGAAAAGCACTCGGGGATGCGGCTCACCCCGTCAGCTATATAGCGGCGCATACGGATTGATAAATCGCCAATGGGCCTCCTCTCCATTATTCGCTGCCGAGACGTATTTCCATGAGGGAGGCTGCACGGATACAATCGTTTCCCGATAGCTTTCTCTTCCAGTCAGGTCTCAGAGAGACCGAGCGACAAGTGGGCAATGCGGTGCCGCCTGTATTCGCTTGGCACGTCGCATGTAGTGTGCTCAGGTGTTTCCAGCGGAGCCCTAGCAAGCATGTCGTCCAAACGGATTAGGTCCTGAATAATTCTTTCGATGGAATCCAATCTTGAGCACTGACTCCGCCTCTAGTTGGGGTGTTGACGCCAGTTCACGTCTTACCCTCTCCTCGAAGTCGCTTGCGCCCTCATAAATCGCACCTTGTTGAATCTCGGATGTTAGGCGCTGACATAGCTCTGATAGCATTTTCTCAAATGCGAGTGCATCCATAACTAATTAGCTGATTGTGGCCCAAGCACTCAGTCGTAGTACTCTTGGCCCAAGTGGGTAATTAGGTCTTCGCCCCGCAAGAAGCGCAGCGTGTTCTTGAGCTTCATTAGCTGGATGAAAAGGTCGTGTTCGGGGTAGAGGTCGGGCGCGGTCATCGGGCTTTTGAAGTAAAACGAGAGCCACTCTTGGACCCCCGCCATCTGCGCCCGCTGCGCCAAGTCGGCAAACAGCACCAAGTCCAAAACCAATGGCGCGGCGAGAATCGAATCGCGGCAGAGGAAATCGACCTTGATCTGCATGGGCATCCCCAGCCAGCCGAAGATGTCGATGTTGTCCCAGCCTTCTTTCTCGTCGCCGCGCGGCGGATAGTAGTTGATCCGCACTTTGTGGTAGATATCGCCGTAGAGTTGGGGGTAGAGGTTGGGCTGCAAGATAAACTCCAGCACGTCGAGTTTGCTAACTTCCTTGGTCTTGAACGAGTCGGGGTCGTCGAGCACTTCGCCATCGCGATTGCCCAAGATGTTGGTCGAAAACCAGCCCTGTACGCCCAGCATCCGCGCCTTGAGACCCGGGGCTAGCAGAGTCTTCATCAGGGTCTGGCCGGTTTTGAAGTCCTTGCCGCCAATAGGTACGCCCTTTTGCCGCGCCAGTTCGACCATGGCCGGGACATCTACGGTCAAGTTAGGTGCGCCGTTTAGAAAGGGTACGCCTTCTTGCAGCGCGGCATACGCGTAGATCATGCTCGGGGGAATAGCCGGGTGGTTTTCTTGGATGGCTTTTTCGAGGCTCTCGATGGTGTCGTGTACGTCGTGGTGCTGCATGAAAACCTCGGTGCTGCCGCACCAAATCATCACCAGCCGTTCGACGCCGTTGTCGGCTTTGAAGCGCTGGATGTCTTCGCGCACTTCGAGCACGGCATCCCACTTGCTCTTGGCGCTTTTGACGTTAGAGCCTTCGAGACGGCGCACGTAGTTGCGGTCGAAAACCGCGGGCATTGGCTTGACGGCTTTGAGCGGGTCCACTAGCTGGTTGAGCAGTCCCTTGTCCAAGACGCCAGCGTGGATGGCCGAGTCATAGGCGTCCTCTGGAAAGACATCCCAGCCGCCGAAGACTAGGCTGTCGATGCCGGCCAGCGGCACGAAGTCCTTGATGAGCGGCGAGCGTTCTTCGGTGCGCTTGCCCAAGCGGATGGTGCCCATTTGGGTCAGCGAGCCGATGGGCTGGCCGATGCCGGCTTTGATGGCTTCGACGCCAGCGATAACCGTGGTGGCCACCGCGCCCATGCCGGGAATGAGGACGCCGAGTTTGCCCGTGGCTGGGGCGATGGATTTGGGTTGGGTCACAGGAGTCTCCTTTGTTATGGAAGAGTAATGTCATTCGCTGCAAAATAAAGTAGCGGGTTCTGCTTATTGGGCAAATTAATTATTGCTATATAATTAATAGAAAAAATTTATAAATTGTACCCAATTAAAATGGAACGGGAGCGGAAATTGCAGCAGGATGGGAATCAAGCGGCGAGGCGTTCTGGATCGGTGGTGTGCAGTTCTGCGAGGCGATCTAACAAGGGGCTTAGTTCCTTATAGCTAGCCAGTTCGGCTCTGAGCTGGGCCGCGCCGCGCCGGCCGCGAAAGTACCCGGCGTAGTGGCGTCTCATGCCGATCAGTGCTCCCTTCGGGCCGTCGTGCTCAACGGCCAGTCGCAGGTGCTTGAGGCACAGTTCGATGCGCTCCTGCCAGCTTGGCTCGGGCAAGAGCGCACCCGTCTGTAGGTAGTGCTGGGATTCGCGGAAAGTCCACGGGTGGCGGATGGCGCCGCGGCCAATCATCACCCCGTCGCATCCCGTGCTGTCGAAGGCGTGCTTGACTATTTGCGGCGAGGTAACGTCGCCGTTGAGAATGATCGGTATGGAGACTGCCGCCTTGACCTTGGGAATCCACTCGTAGTCCACTGCGCCCTTGTGGCCTTGTGCGCGGGTGCGGCAGTGAATGGCCAATGCCTGAACGCCCAGTTCCTCGAGCATCTGAGCAACCTCGACGATGCGAATGCTCTGCTGATCCCAGCCGAGGCGCGTCTTCACGGTCACCGGCAGGTGTGTCGCGCCGATGACGCGCGAGACGACCTCCTTCATCTGCGGCAAGTCGCGCAACAGCCCGGCCCCAGCTCCGCGCAGCGCCACATTGCTCACCCAGCAGCCGCAGTTGATGTCGATAAAGTCTGGGTTCTGTGCGCTGGCGATTTCGGTGGCTTTCTCCATAGATAGCGAGGCCGCGCCGTAGAGCTGAATCGCCAAAGGCCGCTCGGCCTCTGCAAAGCGCAGCTTGCGAAAAGCGCGGCGCGGCCCGTTGGGATCTTCGCGCAACAGCCCCTCGGCATTGACGAATTCGGTATAGACGATGTCGGCTCCCAGTTCCCGGCAGATCAAGCGGAACGGTAGCTCGGATACATCTTCCATGGGTGCTAGCAGGATGCCGGGATCAGCGGTTATTGGGCCGATGTGGAGCATTATTTTAGGGTCGAATAGGGCAATGCTTTCATCACGCGCACTTCCCGACGGCGGATTAGCGGCCGGATCTGATCGACGATCTTAGCCCATTCTGGGCTGCCGTAATAGGCTTCAATCGCCTTGTCGCGGGCCTTGGCGTTGGGGAAGGCGCGAATCCAGATGAACTCGTCGTCGCGGTCGGGATTTTCCCAAGCAGCGACAAACGTCACGCCGTACTTGGCCATAAAGCGGCGGGCCTTGGCAAAGCCGGCGCGGAATTTCTTTTTGTTGTCGGCTCCCTTGTGGAAGCGATAGATGCGCAGTTCATAGATCATGCAGGGTCTCCTTGGTAAATGGCGGTTTCGGCGACGACTATGTCCACGGGCACATCGTGCGGTTCGCCGGGAATGCAGTCGAGGACTAGCGCGTCGTAGCACAGCCCTATCTTGACGGCATGTACTTGCGCGAGAAAGCGGTCGTAGTAGCCGCCGCCCCAGCCGATGCGCTGCCCGCGTCGGTCAAAGGCGAGACCCGGGACCACGACCAAATCGATGTGAGCTTCTGCGGGTAGCCAAGTGGCCGCGGCCGGGTCGGGTTGCGCTAACCCCCAAGGGCCGACGACGAGTTGGTCTAGGCCGTCGATCAGCGCGTGAGCCAGCGTCTTCGTGCCCGGCCTCACTACTGGCACGGCCACGCGCTTGCCGCGTGCAAAGCAAGCACAGATCAACGCGCGCGTATCGACCTCGTTTTTCTTGCTAGAGACATAGGTGTGGACGATTTTGGCCCTCCGGTACGCCTCCAAGCTCAAGACCTTTTTTAGTATGGCCTGCCCGCTGGCTTCCGCTTGGCTGCGGTCCAAACCCATGCGGACAGCTAGGACTCGTTTTCTGAGCCGTTCTTTGCCAGTGCGCGTCGCCTCCTTCTCCATGAGTACCATAATACTGGCACCTAAAAAGGGCGTCAAGCGCGTGTGGCCCTTTGGGATTGCTTGACGAATATGAGCCTTTCCCCTAGATTGACCGAAATGGGCGCGGCCTTGTTTTTTCGAAGCAGAACGCGCCCAAATCTATGACCGGGGCCGTGGATGGCCGCCACAGAAACCCACCCAATCATCCTTACTACGCTATGAGTGCCCAGGCTCTGCCGCTGGAAATTTCTCCCCGCGAATACCATCCGATAAAACCCCTCCATCCCGAAGAGGATTTCCGCATCCAGCAGCGTCTCAAGGCCGGAGGAAGCCTGCCGCAACACATCGCCATTATCATGGACGGCGACCGGCGCTGGGCTGTCGAGCGCAATCTGCCCAAAACCGAGGGCCATCGCTTTGGCCGCGAGTCGGTGCGCGACATTGTCCGCGCCTGCGGCCAACTGCAAATCGAGGCGTTGACCCTGTACACTTTCTCGACGGAGAACTGGTCCCGACCCGAAGTGGAAGTAGAAGAGCTGATGCAGTGGCTACACGAGTCACTGCGCGACGAAGTGTCAGAACTCCACAAAAACAACGTCTCGCTCAACGCCATCGGCCGCACTGACGCGTTGTCTCCGACTATACAACTGGCTTTAGATCACGCCCTCGCGCAGACCAAAGACAACACCGGCCTCAAACTCAACTTGGCACTCAACTACGGGGGCCGCAGCGAATTGGTTGATGCCTTCCGCAAACTGGCCGCCGAAGTAGCGGCGGATCGGCTCGCCCCAGAAGACATCGACGAGGAACAAATCAGCGGTGCCCTTTATACCGCCGACTTGCCCGACCCAGATTTATTGATCCGCACCAGCGGCGAAATGCGGCTGAGCAATTTCCTCCCTTGGCAGATGGTCTATACGGAGATTTGCTTTGTCGGCGACGTGCATTGGCCGGACTTTCGCCGCCAGCATCTCTACGAAGCTATTGCCGCCTATCAACAGCGACAGAGGCGCTTTGGCAGCTAACGCCGCGGCCTCCGGTCTGCGGCAGCGCGTCCTCGCGGCGGTCGTATTCGTGCCGGTGATCCTCCTGCTGGTTGAAGGGGCTAGCTGGGGAATCTTCCTCTTGGTACTGGTGGTGGCCGTGCGCTGCTCGTGGGAATATCACCACATCCTAGCGGAAGCTGACTACCGCACCATTCGCCTGCCGGGCAGTTTGTTGGTCTTAGGGCTATGCAGCTACTTCTGGCGACAGGGCGCGAGCGATGACCTCGCCGCGTTGCTGATGGCAACCCTCTTGCTGGTCGTGGTGTGGGCTTTATTCCAAGGCACGGAGCACTATGCGGCCAATGCCTTTCTGACATTGGGCGGTGTACTCTTCTTCGGCGTCTTGGGCAGTGCGCCGCTGCTGCTTTTTCAGGCGGCTGGTAGAGGTGAGGAGGCTCACCATTTGGTGGCCTTGCTATTTCTCTGCATCTGGCTCACAGATTCCGGGGCGTACTTCAGCGGTCGGTTTTGGGGCCGGGCCAAGCTAGCACCGACAATCAGCCCCAATAAGACGAGGGTCGGGTGCATCGGCGGCGTAGTCGGTAGCGCCCTGCCCCTGCCCTTGGGCTTTCTGCTGCCTTCCTTTTCTACGGCGTCGCTGCTGGGGCTTTTGCTCGTCGCGGGCATTGGTGCGCAAGTGGGCGACTTGGTCGAATCGGCCTTTAAGCGCGACATGGGCATCAAGGATGCGCCCATGCTAATCCCAGGCCACGGCGGCCTACTCGACCGCTTTGACTCCTATTTTTTAGCCTTTCCGCTGGCGTATCTCTACGTGGATGTGCTGGCCGTTTTTTCTTGAGATGGATTGGAGTATGTTGGATACCCTCACTACTATTGCCTCGTTTCTCGTCGCCTTAGGCGTCTTGGTTTTCGTCCACGAGTTGGGCCACTTTCTGGTCGCCAAATGGGCAGGCATCCGCGTCGAGCGCTTCTCGCTGGGCTACCCGCCCAAGATGATCGGCGTTACTCGCGGCGAAACCGAGTACTGCATCTCTTGGATTCCCTTTGGCGGTTACGTCAAGGTGGCTGGCATGGCCGACGTGGGGACTGAGGAAACCACCGGCGCACATTGGGAATTTCCCTCTAGATCGGTGGGAATCCGCATGGCGGTCATTGCCGCTGGTCCCGCGATGAACTTCCTCTTCGCCTTCGTGGCTCTGATCTTCCTATTTAGCGTTTATGGAATCGACTCCTTCGATAGCACTCGCGTCAATCCCCAAGAAAATTCCCTCGCCGCCGAGGTCGGTCTGGTGCGCGGCGACCGCGTGCGCACCGTCGGAGGCACGTCCGTTGGCAATGCCTACGAGCTGGCCAGTGCTTTAGACGAGGTCGCAAGCAGCGGCGCCACGCTCGAAATCGAACGCGACGGCATCTTCTTGGACTTTGACCTGCCGCCCGCCGGCGAAGAGGGCTACGGCGTACAGCTAATGCGCCCCACCACGGTGGGATACGTTGAGCCCGGGATGCCAGCCGACAGCCTCGGCCTGCAAGTGGGCGACATCATTCTCTCCATCGGCCAAGCGCCGGTTGTGAGTTGGGCCGAAATGAGCGAGGAAATCCGCCGCTATCCGGGCGAGGCGATTTTGTTGGTTTGGGAGCGCGACGGCCAGCGCATGGAACAGCTAATCACCCCGGCGACCCGCACCGAGGGCGACGCGTCCGTGGGGCGCATTGGCATCGGCCCGCAGACGACGCGCCACACCGTCGGGTTGGGACGTGCGGTGGTGTTGGGGGGGCTAGGCGTGTACAATTCCTCTTGGCTAATCCTCGACTTTTTGGGCGAGCTTTTCCAAGGCGACCGCTCGACCGACGAATTGGGCGGCCCGTTGCGCATCGCCCAGCTAGCCGGACAGACCGCCGAGCAAGGCTTGCACGCTTTCGTCAATTTTCTCGCCATACTCAGCGTCAATTTGGCGATTATCAACCTCCTGCCCATCCCCGTGCTCGATGGCGGCCACCTGACCTTCCTCACGCTAGAGGCCATCATGCGCCGGCCGCTTTCGTTGCGCCAGCGCGAGATCTTTCAGCAGATCGGCTTGGCCATCATGCTGTTAATCATGGTGCTGGTCACGTTCAACGATCTCAATCAGATGGTCTTTCGCCACATCGCGGAAATGTTCTAGTAGCTGCTTGCGCGGCCCGGCATGTCGCTGACCGAACAAATTCGCCGCAAGGCCCGCGCCTTGGGCTTTACCGCGGTCGGTTTCGCGCCGGCCGATCCGTTAAAAGGGGCCGAATTTTACGCCCGATGGGTGGCCTTGGGCTACGCCGGCCAAATGGACTACCTCAAGCACCACCTCGACAAGCGCGAGGATCCACGCCGGATGGTACCCGGTGCCCAGACCGCCATTTGCCTCGGCATGGATTATTACCAGCCCACGCCTGCGGCCTCCGATCCCCTGCGCGGCCGGATCGCTTGTTACGCCCGCGGCGATGACTATCACGCCATTGTCAAAAAACGCTTGGCAGCCCTGTGGGAATTCGTGCTGGCCGCGGCCGGGGAGCAGACCAAAGGCCGCTATTTTGTCGATACGGCTCCGGTTCTAGAGCGCGAACTTGCCCAGCGGGCGGGCTTGGGTTGGTGGGGTAAGAACACCTGTCTGATCGACAAGCGTCGCGGCTCCTATTTCTTTTTGGCCGAAATCATCACCGACCTCGCACTTGACTACGACGAACCCGCCCCGGACCACTGCGGCACCTGTACGCGCTGCCTAGACGCCTGCCCCACCGACGCTTTCCCCGAGCCGTACGTGCTTGATGCTCGGCGCTGTATCTCCTATCTCAACATCGAGCTCAAGGAGTCAATTCCCCGCGATCTGCGCCAAGGTATGGGCCAATGGATCTTTGGTTGCGACATCTGTCAAGAGGTGTGTCCGTGGAACCGCAGGGCCGAGCCGGCTGCCGAGCCGGCGTACCAGAGCCGCGCTGGCCTCGGCAGCCCGGCGCTTCTCGACCTAATCCAACTCGACCGCGAAGCCTTCAACGCACGGTTCCGCCACAACCCAGTCAAGCGTCCTAAGCGCCGCGGCTTTTTGCGCAACGTCGCCGTGGCCTTAGGCAATTCGGGTGTGCAGGCCGCTGTACCGGCTCTGATCAGCGCACTCGACGACGAAGAGCCGCTAGTGCGCGGGCACGTGGCTTGGGCGCTGGGTCAACTCGGGGGTGATAAGGCAAAAGAGGCGCTCAAACGGCGCTTGGAAATAGAAAAAGTTGCGGAAGTACGAGGGGAGCTAAAAGATGCGCTGGCGTCCCTGTAATGCCTCACTCGGCGAATAACGCACGGGCGAATGTTGCCGCGTCAAACGGCTGCAAATCGTCAATCCCTTCGCCCACCCCAATCAGCTTCACTGGCAGATCCATCTGACGCCGCAGCGCGACGACGATCCCGCCCTTAGCCGTCCCGTCTAGCTTGGTCAGCACGAGTCCGGTCAACTTGGTGGCTTGGTTGAACGCAGTCGCCTGCGACAGGGCATTCTGGCCGCTGGTGCCGTCGAGTACTAGCAGGGTTTCGTGCGGAGCCGCAGGGTCGTGCTTGCCCAGTGCGCGGCGGATCTTCTTGAGTTCTTCCATCAAGTTGACCTTGTTGTGCAGGCGGCCAGCCGTGTCCACCAGCAGCACATCGGCCCCACGCGACTTGGCCGCGGCGAGTGCGTCGAAGGCCACGGCTGCCGGGTCGGCCCCGCGCTGCGTCCCTATCAGGTCGGCCCCGGTGCGCTCCGCCCATATCGCGAGTTGGGGGATGGCCGCTGCCCGAAACGTGTCGCCGGCAGCGAGCACCACCTTCTTGCCGGCATCGGCGTATTGCTTGGCCAGCTTGCCGACCGTCGTCGTCTTGCCGGTGCCGTTGACGCCGACGATCAGCACGACAAATGGCTTGCTTGGCAGTTGGCCTGTTACGGGCAAGGCCGCGCCGTCGTCGAAGGTCATCAGTGCGCCTACTTGCTCCTCCAGCACCTGCATCACACCTGCCGGCCCGTCGGCGACCTGCTTGCTTCTGAGCCGTTCGCGCAGTTCGTCGATGAGTTCGGTCGCCGTCTCTAACCCCATATCAGCGCCGATCAGCGCGGCCTCGATGTCGTCGATTGCGTCGTCGTCCAAGTGGGGGTTGCCAGCAATCACATCGGTCATTGCCCGCCGCGTCCGCGCCAGTCCTTGCTTCATTTTGTCGAAAAATTTGCCCAGCATTCGCTTTTATCCTTCTCCCCTTTGGGGCGTAACCAAATTTGGCATTTATTGGCATTTAATAGCTGATTGACGTAAATTTTGGTATAAATATCGAGATTTGGCGGTTTTTTTGCACAGTAAAGCCGCATCTTTTTCCTTTTCATCTTAACAAAGGAGTTTGCTCCATGAGGAGTCTAATGGTTTTTTCAAAGTCATTTGGCCTTGCCTTTGGCCTATTGGCTTTGCTCTCCATCGGCTTTGCGTCTGCGGTAGTCGCTCAAGACGAAAAAGAGGCACCGGCCGCAGAAATGATGGCCGATGAGGCCATGCTCGAAGGCGTGGTCGAGCTCGAAGAGCAAGTGATAACCGGAGCGCGACAACCGCGCTCAGTAACCGACTCGGCCGTGCCCGTCGACGTCGTGCGCAGCGAGGATTTTGTCAGGCAGGGTGGCACAGATCTGCCCGATCTGCTCCGCAATGTCGCGCCTTCCTTTAGCGTCAACACCCAGCCCATCAGCGACGCGGCCACCGTAGTGCGGCCCGCTAGCCTGCGGAACCTCGCCCCCGACCACACCTTGGTGCTGGTCAACGGCAAGCGCCGCCACCGCTCGGCCGTCATCTCTTGGCTGGGCAATGGGGTAGCCGATGGCGCCCAAGGACCGGACATCTCGCCCATTCCGGCCATTGCCCTCAAGCGGGTCGAAGTGCTGCGCGATGGCGCGTCGGCTCAGTATGGCTCGGATGCCATTGCCGGGGTGATGAACTTTCAGCTAAAAGACAACTACCAAGGCGGCTCCTTCGAATTGAAGCCCGGCATTTTCCAAGAGGGCGATGGTTTTACGTATAGTGCTGCGGGCAATATCGGCTTAGGTAGCGAAAGCGTCTGGGCCAACCTCAGCTTGGAATACGGCAATGCCGACGAGACCGTGCGCTCCTACCAGCGTCAAGACGCCATTGATTTGGTCGATGCCGGCAATGCTGACGTGGCCGACCCAGCCCAGCGCTGGGGGCAGCCATTCGTCCGCAACGACCTGAAGTTCTTCGCCAATTACGGCGTCGCCTTGAGCGAGGCGATGGATTTGTACGGCCACGCCAACTACGCTAGCAAGGAAGTGGAAGGCGGCTTCTACTTCCGCAATCCCAACACCCGCGGCGGCGTATTCAGTTTGGACGGCGGCGAGACCCTCTTGATCGGCGACTTGGATGGCGTGGGAACCGGCGGGGAATGCCCTTCGGTACCCGTAACCAATAGCGTCCCGGATGCCGATGCTTTGGCCTCCGTGTCCGACGACGACAATTGCTTCACCTTCCAAGAAGCGCAGGGGAGTTTTCCCGGGCGTCCGGGCGGGTTCACGCCGCGCTTTGGGGCCAACACGGCCGACTATTCGCTGCTGCTCGGCATCAAGGGGATCCAAGAAAACCCGACGTTTACTTGGGACCTCAGTGCCTATCGCGGTAGCCATGAGGCCGATTTCTTCATCTTTAATACGGTCAACGCCTCGCTCGGTCCAGAGTCGCCGACTTCCTTTAATCCGGGCGATTACATCCAGACCGACACCAATTTTAATCTCGATTTTACGCTCCCGGTCAGCGAGCAATTGTTCCTCGCGGCCGGAGCAGAGTACCGCACGGAAGAGTTTGAAATCGTCGCTGGCGACCGGGCGTCTTGGGAGATTGGCCCGCTGGCCGCGCAGGGCTTTAGCTCGGGTTCCAATGGCTTCAATGGCTTCCCGGACATCGCCGCTGGTACTTGGAGCCGTTCCAACGTCGCCCTGTACGCCGAGATGGAGTACAGAGTGATTGAGAATTGGCTGTTGGGCGGTGCGGTGCGCTACGAGGACTTCGACGATTTTGGCAGCACCACCAACTACAAGTTGGCGACTAACTACGGCCTCACCGACGACTTGAAGGTGCGCGGTAGCTACAGCACCGGCTTTAGGGCACCGACGCCGGGGCAGCAGAACGCCTTCAACGTCTCGACCCAGTTCGATTTGGTTCTGAACGACTTGGTAAACAATGGCACCATCCCCGCGACCAACCCGGTCGCCCAGTTGGTGGGCGGCAAGCAGCTCGAAGCCGAAAAGTCGGAGAATTTTACCGCGGGTTTTGTCGTTGACTTAGCAGGCGGAAAAATAACTTTGGACTACTTCCAACTCCGGCTGAAGGATCGCTTGACCCTGTCGCAGGATTTCGATCTGACGGAAAACCTGACCGAGGAAGAAATTTCCGAGTTGGAGAACGGAGAAGTGCCCTACGTCCGCAACTTGGCCAACTTCCGCTACTTCATCAACGACTTTGAGACTGAGACCCAAGGATTGGATGTTGTTCTCACGGCTCCAGTAGGCAATGGAGAGCTTATATTCGCCAATAACTTCACGGCAACCGAGGTCACCCAATTCAATCCCGAAACCCTTAGTGCAGGTCGCATTAAGGAGC
The DNA here is from genome assembly GCA_965116045.1 of Candidatus Latescibacterota bacterium. Classification (GTDB taxonomy): domain Bacteria; phylum Latescibacterota; class UBA2968; order UBA8231; family UBA8231. The sequence goes on from OZ220478.1 coordinate 3,211,606, forward strand.
TGCAGGAAAGCCTGCCTAACTACCGCGCCAGTCTAACACTGACTCAATCCGTCGCTCCCGAAGTAAATCTCGTCGGACGCTGGCATTATTACTCTCCTTGGTGGGATGATGATGATCAGGAGATGTACCGAAGGGATGGCCAACTCGTCGACGTCGAGGCCAGCTACGCGCTCGGCAATGGAGTGATGGCCAGTGTCGGTGGGCAGAACATCCTCAATACCTATTCGACTGAAAATCCAAATGCTCCGGCCGGCACGGGCAATATGTACAGCCAGTTCACCCCGTTTGGTTATAGCGGCGCGTTCTGGTATAGCAAGCTGACCTACGGATTTTAGGACGCCGCCTCACGCAAGCAAAAGGCCGAGTACCAAGACAGGTACTCGGCCTTTTGTATTTTTAACGGATGTCATCAGGTGCGCCCTAGACGAAGGCGGTTGCGTCGTCCAAGCGGGATTGCCAGCAATCACAGCAGTCATCCAGCCCTTGCTCTATTTTGTCGAAAAATTTGCCTATCGTGGTGTCTGTCTTTCAATTTATTGCGCTGTAGGGATGTAGATTATAGATGCTATTGAAATTGTAACAAAATATAGCTGAAAATAATGGCTGATTAATGAAATGATTCATGTTATATTTATAAATACCAAACAATTGGCCGTGGCCTAAGAACCCCTAAACTTCCAAGACGTCGAACAGCCACTACTTTCCCCGTTTTAAGGAGGTCAAAATGATACAGAACGCGTTTGCTGTGCTACGGAGATTTGGCTTTCAGCCGCTTGCTCTCGCACTTGGTGTGGCTATGGCGCTTTCTCCAGGTACTCAGGCTGTAGCCCAAGAAGAGAAAGAGACCGCCGCAGAGGAGATAACTCCTGCCGACGAGGAAATGCTCGAAGGGGTGGTCGAGGTTGAAGAACTGGTGGTAACCGGCTCGCGTCAACCGCGCTCGGTAACGGATTCAGCCATGCCGATTGACGTGGTCAAGGGCGAAGATTTTGTCAAGCAGGGGAGCCGCGATGTACCCGATCTCCTGAGAAACCTCGTGCCTTCCTACAACGTCAACTTCCAGCCCATCAGCGATGCGGCCACGATCGTCCGTCCGCCCAATCTGCGGGGGTTGGCACCTGATCATGCGCTGGTACTGGTCAACAGTAAGCGCCGCCATCGCGCCTCGGTGATTTACTGGCTGGCCAATGGCATCTCCGACGCGGCGCAGGGGCAAGACACATCGCCGATCCCGGCCATTGCCCTCAAGCGCGTGGAGGTCCTGCGCGACGGGGCCTCGGCTCAGTACGGATCCGATGCCATTGCCGGGGTGATGAACTTTCAATTGAAAGACAGCCACGAAGGAGCTTCTTTTGAAATCAAACCCGGTATTTTCCAAGCCGGCGATGGCTTCACGTACAGTGCCGCCGGCAATATCGGTTTGGGCAGTGAAGATGCTTGGGCCAACCTCAGCTTGGAATACGGCAACGCGGATGAGACGGACCGCTCAGTGCAGCGAGCAGATGCTGCTGCTCTGATTGAGGCCGGAAACACCCACGTGGCCGATCCCGCCCAGCCTTGGGGCCAACCCTTTATCAGAAACGATATCAAGTTTTTCGCCAACTATGGCGCCGGCCTGACCGACGCCGTGGAACTCTACGGGCACGCCAACTACGCCAGCAAGGAGACGGAAGGCGGGTTCTATTTCCGCAATCCCAATACGCGGCCTGGCGTCTTCAGTATAGATGAAGGTGCGACCTTACTCGTCGGCGATTTGGATGGCGTGGGTCAAGGGAGCGATTGCCCTACGGTACCGATTGTCAACAATGTGCCGGACGCCGATGCTTTGGCACAGGTTTCCCAAGACGACAATTGTTTCACCTTCCAAGAAGCACAGGGCAGTTTTCCGGGAAGGCCCGGCGGCTTCACTCCTCGCTTTGGCGGCAACACGGTTGATGGAGCCTTTCTACTTGGCATTAAAGGAACGAATCCGAACCCGACATTCACTTGGGACCTCAGTGCTTCTTATGGCCGCCATCACTCCGACTTTTTTATTTTCAATACGGTGAACGCTTCTCTTGGTCCCGACTCGCCGACGTCGTTCAATCCCGGAGACAATATCCAAGAGGATACCAACATCAACTTCGACATTACTCTGCCGGTAAACGAGCAGCTATTCCTCGCCGCTGGTCTCGAATACCGCACGGAAAAATTTGAAGTTGTGAAGGGACAGAAAGAGTCTTTTGAAGTAGGTCCTTTGGCTTCCCAAGGCTTTAGCTCAGGCTCCAATGGTTTCCCGGGTTTCGGCGATATTGCCGCTGGTTCTTGGAGTCGGTCCAACTACGCTTCCTATGTCGAAGTTGACGTCTCGCCGCTCGAAAACTGGTTGCTGGTCGCGGCTTTGCGCTACGAAAACTTCGATGATTTTGGCTCGACGACCAACTACAAATTGGCAACCAACTATAGCTTTACCGACGACCTAAAAGTGCGCGGCAGTTACAGCACGGGCTTCAGGGCACCGACCCCGGGTCAGCAAAATGCTTTTAACGTTTCGACCGAATTCGGCGAAGACAGCCAAGGCAATCTCATCTTGGTCAACAAAGGCACGATTCCCTCTACTCACCCGGCGGCGAAAATGGTGGGTGGCAAGGGTCTCGAACCCGAAAAGTCGAAGAACTTCACTGTTGGTGCGATTGTTGGTATTGAAGCGTTGAGCCTGACGGTTGACTACTTCAACATTGCCCTGGAAGATCGCATGACGGTCTCCAGCGACAGGCAACTTACGGAAGAACAGATCGAACAGTTGGATGCCTCCGGCATCAACGCGAGGAACCTACAGGAGTTTCGCTTCTTTACCAATGACTTTGCGACCGAAACCCAAGGCGTTGACTTGGTTGTCACCGCTCCAGTGGCTTCAGGTGAACTGAGCCTCGCGTATAATTACACAGATACCGAAGTTACCCAATACGACTCCCTCCTTCTCAATGAACAACGCATAACTCTGTTGGAGAAGGGGCTTCCTCGGTCCCGAGGAAATGTAACTTTGACCCAAGCCCTAACTGATGATTGGGGTGCGCTAGGTCGCGTCAGCTACTATGGTTCTTGGAATGAATGGCCCTTCGGCGACGCGGCCCAAGTCTATGAGGGCACCTTTTTGCTTGACCTCGAGACCAGCCTTTCCATCGCTGGTGGATCGACGGTAACGCTTGGCGTGCAAAATTTGCTCAATGTCGAGCCAGAATTTAGTGGCGACGAGGAAGACGGACCTGATTGGGCACCCGTACTCGGCCGTCCTTTCGGCGAGTACAGTCCTTATGGCTTTGGCGGCGCATTCTGGTATGCCAAGTACAACTTCAGCCTTTAGGAGTCGAGTGGTTTCCTAGACAACCTATGCAAAAGGCCGAGTACTAAAACAGGTACTCGGCCTTTTGCATTTAACCCCCTTTCCTGAACTGGACGCAAGACATGGCCTCATCATACCGCGACGCCCTAGAACACATCCGCCGCGCCTTCCCCCAACCGGTATCCGACCCCATCCACGATTCGTATTTCGTGCATTCCATCATGCGTGCGCTAGATCAAGTTGATGCGCTGAAAATGCAGTTGCCGACGCTTGGTCCAGTGGTTTCTGGCGACTTTGCCGAAGCGCAAAACGCCGAACTGTCCGCTGAGATGTCGTCGGTTGAGGCGGTTACCTCCGATCTCGTCAGCTACCTGCGCGGCATAACCATCTCCAGCCATCCCCACACCCAACAAAACGTCATCGCGCCGCCGACCATTCCCAGTCTCATCGGCGTCCTGCTCGCCTCGTTGCACAACCCCAACATCGCTTGGGATGAATACAGCCGCCTCGTCGCCTTGGCCGAAGTCGAAGCAGTCGGTATCACCGCGCGATTGGTTGGCTACGATCCACAACAAGCTAGCGGCACGTTTACCTTTGGCGGGACCGGCACCACGCTCTATGGAGTAAAGATCGGTCTGGAAAAAGCCTGTCCGCAGGCCATGCAAAAAGGCGTATCCGACGATGTGGTAGTATTCGTTTCCGACGCCGGGCACTACTGCGCCCAAAACATCGTCGGCTGGCTCGGTATCGGCACCGACCAGCTGATCGTCATCCCGACGATAGCAGACAACGAAATTGACCTCGCGCAGCTAGCGGGTACAGCGCGGGCGGCCTTGGATAGCGGAAAAAAGATCGCCGCCATTATTGCGACTATGGGGACTACGGATGCCTTCGGATTGGACGACTTGCAGGCGATTGTAGCCTTGCGCGACTCGCTCGTCGATGAATTCCAACTTTCCTACCGTCCACACATCCACGCCGACTCGGTCATTGGCTGGGCGTGGTCGGTGTTCAACGACTACGATTTTCAGGATAACCCCTTGGGGTTTCGACCGCGGACCCTGCGCGCCCTCGCCGGAGCGGGCCGCCGCATCCGCCATCTGGCGCTGGCCGATTCCATGGGCATTGACTTCCACAAGACCGGCTTTGCTCCGTATATCTCCAGCCTCGTCCTCGTCAAAGACCGGGCCGATTTGCAGCTACTGATGCGCGACCCGCGACAGATGCCGTACCTCTATCACTTTGGCGACCATCGCCCCGGCATGTACACCCTCGAAACATCGAGAGCCGGGACCGGCCCGCTGACTGCGCTGGCCAATTTTCGCTTTTTCGGTAAGCAGGGGCTGCGCGTCGCACTCGGACACACCGTCGAGATGACCCAACTCTTGCGCGAGCATCTCGAAGGACACGAAGCCATCACCGTGCTCAACCGCGACAACTTTGGCACCGTAACGCTCTTCCGGGTATATCCACCCGACGTGGATACTTTTGCGATGAAGCGCCAAGAATTCGACGACCCGGCCTATCGGGAAGCGCTGCTGGCCCACAACGACTACAACCGAAAAATTTTCGATTACGTACATGCGGAGGCCATGGCCGGGCGCGGGGTCGTCATTTCCTCGACCGACTGCTACCGGCACACCCAATACGAGGAACCAATTGTCGCGCTTAAGTCCTTTATCGTGTCGCCATTTGTGGATGAAAAGGACGTCGAAGTCGTAGTGGCAAAAGTTTTGGAAGCTAGAGAAAAGTTCGTCTGAAGCCGCTAGTTCTCCTGCTTCTTTACGGCGTCGCGGATTTCGCGGATGGCGCCTTCTAGTCGCTCTAGTCGCTCGTTGACGTCTTTTACGTCTTCTTGAATTTTTGCTGCGATCCCGACCTGTTCTTCTAGCTCCTCGATCTTCAAGGAATCTTCATCGCTGACGAGGATGCTCGTCAGCGTCGCCGTAAAAACACCGACCAGAACCATACCTGTAATTACCAGAAAAACGGTGAGGATTTTGCCCGAAGCGGTCTCGGGATTGTGAATGTCGGCGTACCCGCCGGTGACCAGCGTCGTAAAGCTCCACCAAAGACTCGCCCCAAACCCCGAACCAGACTCCATGCGCTCCAAGCCCATGAAAATGAAGGCTCCAAACACGAGCGATAACAAGCCGTACAGCAGGGATCGCTTGAGGAGCCGCACGTCCAGCGTGGAGCTCAAGTGATCCATGCCGCGCCAGAAAAACAGCGCGATGCGAAATAATCTCAGTGCCCTTAAAATTCGCACGGCTCTCAGCAGACGCCCCAAGCGGACGACACCTATGTCGCCGGATGCTGCGATAACCTGTACCGGGGGCAGCGGAATGGACGTTATGAAGTCGATCCAGTTGTTTTTCCAATACCACTTTTTAGAATCGGCAAGCCGGTGCTCAAAGAAAAAGTTGGCCATGAAAATGGCGCAGCAGATCAAGTCGATGATCCAGAATATCCACAACGTGCTAACGGAAAAATGGGGTTCTATTTCCACAACGGGATTTGTGTAGTTCTCGCCGATGTGGATGACGTCCACTTGTGTTAGTTTACCCTCGACGATTTGGCCAGAAACAAGCGCACCAGACCCAACCGCATCCGCGAGGTGAATGTTCACCCGCTCGTACCCTTCGCCTCCGTTTAGAACGTTTATTCGATAGAGCCGGCCTTCTACTACTTCAGCCTTTGCAACTGCACCACTGCCTACGGCCCCTACGCCCAGCAAATCAACGACCAGAATTGTAACTAAAAAAAGAATGAGAAAGAAGATGAACAGATCTTTGGCTTTTACCCGCGCGACGCTGCCTAGAACCCTCGCCTGTTCATCCATCAGGTGTTTCTTTTGCCGCGCCTGCTCAATGATTCGGACCTTGTCCAACAATTTCTCTTTTTCGTCGTTCAGCCTAGCGATCTGCGATTCAGCCTTATCCAAACTCAGTTCGTATTGGCCGTGCCTTTTGCTCAAGCTGACCGTTTCGACCCTTTCGATCATTTCGTCGAGGTCTTTTTCTTGCTCGACTAGCTGGCGATCAATCCTATCTATCTCCTGCACTACCACCTCTTTCATCTTGGTAATGCGTTCGAGCGAGCACGATTCTAGGCGCTTTGATAGTGCCATGATACGTCGTCCTGTGTGTTGCGGGTTCTCGCTGTCTCTTAGAACAGCCCTTGGATCTGTCCTGCGTCGTCGAGGTCAATCGACTCGGCTGAGGGCTTCTTAGGCAAGCCGGGCATCGTCATAATATCGCCCGTCAGCACTACTACAAAGCCGGCCCCAGCCGAGACCTTGACGTCGCGGACCGGCACGTCAAAGCCGTGTGGTCGCCCCTTGATTCTAGGATCAGTCGAGAGCGAGTACTGGGTCTTGGCGATGCAGACGGGCAGGTTGCCGTAGCCTTCGTCTTCTAGCCGCCTAAACTTGCTTCGCAGCATCTTGTCGCCCGTGATGTCGTCCGCACCGTAGATCGCTTGGGCAACGGTGCGGACCTTGTCCCAAAGCCGCATGTCATCGGGATAGAGCAACTTGAAGCCGCTCTGCGCGTTTTCGGCTACCTGCACCACGGTGCGGGCGAGGTCTTCGGCACCTGCGCCGCCGCGGGCGTGGTGATGCGCGGGGACGATCTCAACGCCGAGGTGAGCGCACTGGTCGCGAATGCACTGAATCTCGGCGTCGGTATCCGCGGCAAAGGCGTTGACCGCGACGACGACGGGCAAGCCGAAAAGGCGGATGTTTTCGATGTGCTTCTTGAGATTTTCGATGCCTCTTTCAACCGCGCCGACATTGGGTTTGGCAATGCTTTTGAGCGCAGCACCACCGTGAAATTTGAGCGCGCGCACTGTGGCTACCAACACCACGAGGTCGGGGGCTAGGCCGCTCTGGCGGCACTTGATGTTGGCGAATTTCTCCGCGCCCAAGTCCGCACCAAAGCCAGCCTCGGTGATAGTGTATTCGGAGAGGCGCGTACTCAGGCGAGTGGCGGCGATGGAGTTGCAGCCGTGGGCGATGTTGGCAAAAGGACCGCCGTGAACTAAGGCCGGGTTACCCTCTAGGGTCTGCACCAAGTTGGGTTGGCAGGCGTCCTTGAGCAGCACGGCCATAGCGCCGTGGACCGCCAGATCGGCGGCGCGAACGGTCTCGCGGGCACGGGTCTGAGCAACGACGATGCGGCCAAGCCGCTCTTTGAGTTCAGCCAACGATTCGGACAGGCAGAGGATGGCCATGACCTCCGAGGCGACGGCAATGTCAAATCCCGATTGGCGCGGAAGGGAGTTGGCAGTCCCGCCTAGCCCGACGACGATATCGCGCAGTGCCCGGTCGTTTATGTCGAGGACGCGGTTCCAGGCGATGCGGCGGGGATCAATGCGTCGCCCATTGCCGTGGTGGATGTAGTTGTCGAGGGCCGCGGCGAGTAGGTTGTGGGCCGCAGAGACGGCGTGGATGTCGCCGGTGAAGTGCAGGTTGATGTCCTCCATCGGTGCTACCTGAGCATAGCCGCCGCCCGCACCGCCGCCCTTCAGGCCAAAGCAAGGCCCCAGCGAAGGCTCGCGCAGACAGACGGTGGCGCGCTTGCCAATGCGGTTGAGCGCGTCGCCCAAGCCAATGGTGGTGGTGGTTTTGCCCTCGCCAGCCGGAGTCGGGTTGATGGCCGAGACGAGGATCAGCTTGCCGGTGGTAGGTGCGTTTTCGAGTTGCTGGCAGAAATCTCGTGTGATCTTGGCCTTAACGCGGCCGTAGTATTCGAGGTGTTCCGAGCCGACCCCGAGCTGGGCGGCCACATCGTCGATGGGGCGGAGTGAGGTCTGGCGGGCGATTTCGATATCGGGTAGCAAAGTAAACTCCTAATGGGAATAAGTGGGGCTATACGCCGCAAAATGCGGAAAAGCCGCCGTCAATGGGCACGATGGCACCGGTGACAAACGCGGCCGCATCCGAAAAGAGCCACAGGGCTGCACCGACGACCTCGTGCGGGTCGCCGAAGCGGGCCATGGGAACGTTTTTGAGGATAGTCTGGCCGCGATCGGTCAGTTCGCCGCTTGCTTCGTCGAGGAGCAGGAAGCGGTTTTGCGTGGTGATCATAAAGCCCGGGGCCACCGCGTTGACGCGAATTTTGGCAGCGTAGGTCGTGGCCATGTGTACGGCCAGCCAGCGGGTAAAACTGTCGGCAGCCGCCTTGCCATTGGAATACGCCAAGGCCCGCGACAGGGGTAGCCCGCCGCCGATGGAGGTGATGTTGACGACCGCTCCATCCCCTTTAGCGGCGAAGACGCGGCCCACGGCTTGCGAGGGGAGGACAGCGCTTAGGTAGTTGAGATCCATCACCATCTTGATCGCTTCTGGATCAATATCAAAAAATTCGAGCTCGGGAGAAGTCGTGGTGTCCTTATGGCTGCCGCCGGCACCGTTGAGCAGGAAGTCAACGGTGCCAAAGTGCTCGATGGTTTCTGCGAGCGCGGCCTCGACGCTGTCTTTGCTGACGACGTTGCACTCGACGGGGAGGACCCTGTTGGGAAAGTCTTGGTTGATTTCGTCGGCTTTGGCGCGGGCCGCCGCTGGAGAAATGTCCCAGATCGCCACCTCAGTGCCAGCTTGGGCGAGGCTGCGGGCGATCTCGCCGCCAATGGCACCGCCAGCACCAGTCGCCACGGCCTTTTTGCCGCGAAAGTCAAAAGTAGTCAAAGTGATGCCTCTCCTTTGGTTAAAATTCAGTCGCCGACCGATGTGCGGTCCGGGTTAGGAGGCCGTCAATACGAGCCATGTCGAGGCGGGAGTGGGAGGTATTCATCCGTCGTCGCGCTAGAGGCCAAGATGCTGCTAGCGACCCCTGCTCAGCGCCGGTGCTAACGCGGCGTAGCCGCCCGCGCAGGATTCGTCGAAATCCATGGTGACAAACGTCTCTATCGCCATGGCCCCAGTAAAGCCGATGTCTCGGAGCCCCTGCACGATGCGCGGATAATCGAGGCGGCCTTGCCCGGGGATTTTGTGGTCCCAGTCGGGATAGGTGCCTACGTGGTCCTTGAGGTGGGCATGGACGATGCGCTCCCGCCACTGGTGGGTGACTGCGACCGGGTCCAAACCAAGCAGACTCAGATAGCACGGATCGAAATTGACGCCAAAGGACGCGCTGCCGACTTCGTCGTGCAGTTCCAAGAAGCGTTCGGGGCTGTCGGTGAGCCAGCCGGCCCACACACCATCGACTGCCAACTGCACGTTGCGAGGCTCCGCGTAGGCAAGCGCGTCTTGCAGATAGGCGACTACTCGCTGCCAAGCTTCAGTGTGCTGGGCGGCATCGTCTTTGGGGCCGCCCATGTGAAAGACGACCAGCGGTGCGCCGACCTCCACGGCCAAATCGACCGACCCTTTGAGGTCGAGTGGTTCGTCGGTAAAGAGCGAATCGGCGAGATTGGCGTGCGTGATGACGGCTTCGATGGTGAGGCCTAACCGCTCGGCAGCGCTCCGCGTCTGCGTGCGCAATTCGAGCGTCACCGAGCGCGGGTCGGCCGATGGCCCGTGAGTCCCCGAAATGTCAATGCCATCATAGCCAGTAGCGGCGATTTTTTTTAGTACCGGTCCGAGCGACATTTCGAGCCGGTCGGTGTAGCTATAGGTGTAAAAAGCAAGGCGCATAGTTCAAATTAATTGCTGAATGCCGACGTACATAGGAGGCTGCTTCCTTGGTAGGAGGAAGCAAAGCACACATCTTATTCTATTTAATCGAACCCCTTTTTGCAATTTCACGCAGAGGAGATACGACATGGCACAACCGTTGGGCAAAGCCTACAAACAGATCGCGGCGACGCAGCCACGCGGATCGTATCGCGGTGCAGTGGTCGGCTGCGGACGGATGGGCAGCACCATTGACGACGAGCACATCGGAATGCCGCACTATCCGTGGCCATGGGCACACGCCCCGGCCATGATCGAAGCGCGGGGCATTGAGCTGATCGGTGCGGCGGACGTGGACCGAGCTAAGTTGGACGATTTTGCCGCGCGCTGGGGCGTGGAAGCCTTGTACGAAGACTACCGCGAGTTGGTCGCCCAAGAGCGGCCCGACGTAGTGGCGGTAACGACGCGGCCCGACGAGCGCGCTGAGGTGGTCATTGGCCTAGCCGAGGCCGGGGTGCGGGCGATTTTTGCCACCAAGCCGATGTGCCGCACTTTGGCCGATGCCGATGCGATGATTGCGGCGTGCAAGGCAAGCGGCACCATTCTTTCTATCGCCTGCCATCTCAACTGGTACAACTGGTACACCAATGCGCGGCAGGCCATAGCCGACGGCGCGATTGGCCGGTTGCGCTCCATGGTCTGCCACAGCCCGCACAGCCTGTCGAATTTGCAAAGCCATACGCTGGCCTTGTTTCGGCTTTTTGCCGGGGCGCCGGCTGAGTGGGTGATGGGCGAAATGGACGACGACGCGCTAGCCGCGGCCGACCGAGATTTATCCGGCTCGGGCTACATTGCCTACGCCAACGGAGTGCGCGGCTTTTTGAATTCCCGCGCCGACCGCTCGGGGCATGGGTGGATCTTGGAGTTTATCGGCGAGCGCGGGATGATCGTCTCGCGCAACGCCCATGCACAATTCGAGCTGTGGGGAGCGCATCCAGAGACTGGCGAGCCGATCCAGCGGCAGTTCCCCAGCCCGTGGCACCCGCGCTCGTCCATGGTAGATGCGATTGAGGGCGTCTGCCGGGCGATTGAGGCGGGAGAAGAGCGGATTTGCCCGGGGGAATTTGGGCGCGAGGCGTTGGAGGTCGCCATTGGCTTACGCGAGTCTCATCGGCAGGGCAACGGGCGGGTGGATTTGCCGCTGGCGAATCGGGCGTTGCGGATGGGGTAGGCCGTTCCTAGAGCATTGTTTGAGCAATCACAACCGATGCAGACGCAATCGCGCTTGCTGCCTTGGTCAAGCCAGCGGGTGTCTGGCGCAACGAACTCTCCATTCGGTGATGCGGCTACGTCACTCCACAGCTATAGGAACGCTCCTATCCCAACTGCGCCGCCAATTCCTCAGCCGGATAGGTGAGAATCTCCGCCAAGGTCGGGTGATAGTGAGGCATCTTGGCCAAGTCCTGCACGGTCCCGCGAAAGTACATCACCGCGATCAACTCGTGGATTAGTTCGCCGGCCTCCGGGCCGACAATGTGGCCGCCGAGCACTGCGCCCGAGCGCGGCTCGCAGAGAATTTTTACGTGTCCGCAGGTCTCGCCCATCGTCAGCGACTTGCCGTGGTCGTCAAAAGGATAGCTGGCGACCAAATAGGGCCGGTCCGCAGCGCGGCAGTCTCGCTCGCTGAGACCGACGCTGGCCACCTGCGGGTCGGTAAATACGACTAGCGCATTGAGGTGATCGTCGAAGCGGTGCTCGGGCCGGTCGGGATGCGCGGCATTGTGCGCGGCGATCTCGCCTTGCTCAATGGCGATGTGGACAACCTCGTGCTCGCCGTTGACATCGCCGACCGCGTAGATGTGGGGCTGGCTGGTGCGCATGGCCGCATCGACGACAATGCGGCCGTCGGCGACCTCGACGCCCGCTTGGTCTAGGCCCAACTCGTCGATGAGCGGGCGGCGACCGAGTGCTTGCAGGACGAGGTCCGCCGCGGCCGTTTTTTCTGCGCCGCCGTGGGAAAAATGCGCGATCTTGCGCCCGTTTTCCGCGGTAAATTGGCGCAGTTGCGTGCCGGTGAACACCTCCATGCCTTCCTCGCGGAAGCGCGCTTCAACCGGCCGCGCCAAATCCTCGTCGCCAGCGGAGAGAATGTGATCGCTGCGCTGGATGAGCGTCACCTGTGTGCCAATGCGCTGAAAGAACTGGGCCAGCTCGACGGCGATGGCACCGCCGCCGAGGACGAGGAGGCTTGCTGGTTGCTGGCGCAGGTCGAGGGCCTCGTCGCTGGTGAGATAGCCGACGTGGTCCAGCCCCGGGATCGGGACGCGCTGGGGCGTAGAGCCGGTGGCGATAATAAAATGCCCGGCTTCAATGATGTCGGCGCCGGCTTGGAGCTTCTGCGGCGAGAGGAAGTGTGTGCGTGCTTCATAGAGCGCGAAGCGGCCGTCGCTCAGTTGCTCGCGGCGATAGGCGGCAAAGTCGGCGACCAGCCGCGCCTTGCGCTCGACGATGGCGGCTAAGTCGGCGCGAACTTCCACCGGCGCCAGACCGAATTCGGCGGCGCGGCCCAGATGCGCGGCTATTTCGGCGGAGCGCAGGATCGCCTTGCTGGGCATACAGCCGCGCAGAATGCACAGCCCCCCCCAAGGGCCTTGGTCGATAACCGCGACCTGTGCGCCGGCCGCATGGGCCGTGCGTGCGGCCGCGTACCCGGCCGAGCCGCCGCCGACAATCGCGATGTCGCATTGCACAGTTGCCATAATCCGTTTTTATCCTACTCTTGAGCGTTTTACTGTTGCGATGAGGTTTATTCTTTGAACGCACTACACCCCATAAGCGCGATTTTGCTCTGCGGTGCGCTGGCCCTGCCCGCTTGGAGTGAAGATGCCTATACGATGCGCGGCTTTGATGCGCGCATTCAGCGCGGCATAGACCTGATCTACAATCTGCGCTTTGCCGAGGCCGAGCGCCACTTTCAGGACATCGTCGCAGCCGAGCCGGACAACCCGCTCGGCTACTTCTTCCGTGCGATGGTCTCTTGGTGGCGGATCCTCATAGACTTGGCCGATAAAACCCACGACGCCGAGTTCCACGCCCGGCTCAAGCAGTGCATTGAGGTCTGCGATCGGCGGCTAAAAAAAGACCCGTTGGATTTCGATGCGATTCTCTTCAAGGGCGGTGCCATCGGTTTTCGCGGCCGGTTGTACGGCGACCGAGAGCGGTACGTGCGCGCGGCGCACGACGGATTGCGCGGCCTACCCCTCCTAAAGAAGAGCCGTCAACTCGAGCCGACCAACAAGGACATCCTCTTTGGTCAGGGCCTGTATCACTACTTCGCCGAGGTCATGCCCCAACGCCACCGAATTCTCCGTCCGATCATGGCCTTTTTGCCCGACGGCGATCGCCTGCTCGGCCTCCAGCAGCTCGAAGAAGTGGCCCGTGAAGGAGCTTATGCCCGCACTGAGGCCGCCTATTTCCTCGGCCAGATCTACCGAATTTTTGAAAAGGACAACCGCAAAGCTCTGCCCTACTTTGAGGGACTCTACAAGCGGTATCCAGACAACGCTGTCTTCCACCGCTATGCCGCGCGGACTATGATCGAACTCGGCCGCTGGCGATCGGGTGTGGCTTTGTACGAAGAATACGTGCGCCGCAGCTTGGTCGGCCAGACCGGCTACCACCGCCACGGCCGCTTGGAGGCGCATTACTACGCGGGCAAATACGCTTATTTCGAGCGGCGCTGGCCCGAGGCCGTCGACCATCTAGCGGCAACCGACAGCCTTGCCGCCAATTCCGGGCGCACGCGGGACTTAGCTTTTGCCGTGCTGGCCAACCTACTGCTCGGCCAAGTACACGACTTAGCCGGCCGCCGCGAGGAAGCGGTTTTGCATTACCAGCGGGTGCGACGCTTGCCCGACCACGCCGACAGCCACCAACGGGCGCAGCACTATCTACGCGCACCCTATCGCGAAGGCGCAAATGAAGAGGTCAATCCTGCTCCGCCAACCGAATGATTTCCTCGTGGTATACTCGCATCAGATCTGAGTGCATCAGATAGCCCCAAAACTCGCTTTCCCCCTCGTCGGTGGTGCGCATCACGGGCAGTTTGTCGTAGCCAGAATCCAGCAGTTTTTGCAGAGCCTCGTGCAAGTTGTCATCTGCGTCTATGGGTCGGACATCATCGACGACCATGTCTTCTATCAGCACTAGGTTGCGCAGCATCTCGTCTTCGGGCAGGTCGAGGTCTTCGAGGCTGATCATGCCGCGCAAGCCGCCGTCGGTGTCGGTGACGACAAAGTGCAAGTGCCCCAGTTTTTTGCTCAGAGTGCTCAGGGAAAAGTAGGAAAGCCGATTGCTGACGATAGCCTCAGAGGTGTTTTCGAGGCGGGGAAAAACATCGCGGACTTGGAGATTATGCAGCACATCGACGGTTAGGTCTTTGATATGGGCTGGAGAGTAGAATTTATTTTGGACTTGATTTTGGTAGATGGAAAAGTTGCGGGCGAAGATCAGCGCGAGGGCGCTGACGACCATCAGCGGCGGCAGCAGGTGGTAGGAGCCGCTCATCTCGATGACGAGAATCAGGGCCGCTAGCGGCGTATTGGCCACCGCGCCGAAGAACGAAGCCATGCCTACCACGATGTAAGCGGCTGGTTGGTGGACGATGTCGGGAAAGTACTGTTGGCCCAGCAGGCCCACGGCACCGCCGAGCATCCCGCCGATGAAGAGCGAGGGGCCGAAGACGCCGCCCGAGCCGCCGCTGGAGATCGTGCAGCTAGAGGCGAGGATTTTGAGCAGGGCGAGGGATAGGAAGGCACGGATTGCGAGTTCGCCATCGAGCCCCTGTTGGATGACGCCGAACCCATCGCCCAGCACTCGGGGGTCGATAAAGGCCGCCAAGCCCACCAGCAAGCCGCCGCCGCAGACGATCCAGTAGCGGGGCAGCGTCAGGCGGTTGAACAGGGTGCGGGCGAGGCGCAGGGTCTTGACGTAAAAAATGCCGACCAAGGCGCAAAAAAATCCCAGCACTAAGTAGAAAACCAACTCGCGGACGTCGGTAAATAGCAGGTCGGGTAGGGCGAAAATGTGCGAGAAGCCAAAGACAGCTATGTAGAGTGCGTAGGCGACAAAGGAACTGATAACGCAGGGAATGAGCGCGTCGCTTTCAAAGTCTTCGCGGTAGAGCACCTCCACGCTGGCGATCGCTGCACCGAGCGGCGCGCGGAAAATTGCACCTAGCCCGCCAGCCGTGCCCGCCAGCAGCAAAATCCGCCGCTGGGCCACCGAAAGTTTGAGTTTGTCTCCGATCCAAGAGCCTAAGCCCGCGCCGATATGCACCAAAGGACCTTGTTGACCAGCAGCCCCCCCCGAGGCGAGCGTGATAGTGGTCGCGAGGGCCTTGACCGGAGCGACGATAGGGCGAATGTGGCCGCGCTGATTGTGGAAGGCATCAATCATGGCGTCGGTGCCTGCACCTTGAGCCTCGGGTGCGAAGCGGTGAGTCAGGTAACCGCTGAGCAGACCACCGAGTGCCGGCAGCAGCAGCAACAGCCACAAATACTCGCCATAAGTGGGTGCGCCGAAGAAGGAAAAGTCGAATAGGGCCTTGTTGTGCGGATGGATCTGGCGGTAGCCAGCCAGTTTCTCGACTAGCAGGAACTTGGCCAGTTCGAGGCCGTAAGTGAATAACACGGCACCCAAGCCGGAAATCAGGCCGATGAGTGCGCTGTAGAGGTAGATGCGGGAGACGAACTCAAAGCCGAGCCAGTCGCGGAATAAGCGAGCGGCTAGCCCCCGAGTCTGCGGGGCGGCTTCAGGCATGGGCGGTGGGCTGGCAGGTGGGGCTGACGGCCTGCCATTGGCGCAGGACCTCAAAGACGAGCACGGCACTGGCCGCGGCGACGTTGAGACTGTTTTTGTAGCCGTACATGGGAATCTCAACCAGCTCGTTGCAGCGTTCGAGTGCGGCGCAATTGACGCCGAGGGCCTCATTGCCCACGATGAGGGCTAAGGGGCGCGGATAGTCCAGCTCGGTGTAGCAGCGGCTTTTCGAGGTCGTCTCCAGCGCCCACACTGGCACTTGACGAGCGCGCAAGTGCTCAATGGCTTGGAGCGTGGTGGCGAAGTGGCGGGTTTCGATGTACGAAAGGGTGCCCAACGCCGTCTTGTCGAGCTTGGGATGGGGGGGATGGGCCGTGTAGCCGCAGGTGTAGATGCCGCTGAGACGGGCGGCGTCGGCCGTGCGGAAGATCGAGCCGACGTTGAAGGCGCTGCGCAAGTTGTCGAGCACCAGATAGAGCGGATGCTTGGGCAGGCGGGCGTATTTGTCGAGGGGTATCTCAGCGTCGAAGGTGCGAACCTCAAAGCTGGTCTCCTTGCCGTAGTTGCCCGGCCGCAATTTCACCCGATTTCCTCCGGGGACACGGGCCGCTGCTGGGCGGCGGAGTGCCGCGCGGCCTCCATGGCAACCATGGTCTGCCGGACGCTCGCGGCGGTGACGGCCAGTGCGGCGCGGTCCGCTAGCGCGTCGGCGATGTTTTCGTAGTAGGAACGCCAGCGGCCAGGTGCCGTCTCAATGATGGTTTCCTCGGTTGGTCGATAGAGTCGGGCGTAGTGTTCGGGGGCTTCTACAGCCGCGTCGATGTCGCCGGCGATCATGGCCTTTTCCTGTGGGTCAACGCCCTCTTTGACCAGCGCACCTTCCGTGCCCAGCACATACCAGCGCGGTTTGGCTTTACCCGCCAGTGATGAGGTCTCCACGCGGGCTTCGACGCCGTTGGCAAAGTGAAGCACGGCCAATGCGTGGGACTCGACGTCGATGCTGAGCGAATCGCCGGAGTGGAAAGAGGCGTACACCTTGGTCAGCGGCGCGTCGATGAGTTGGAGGGCTTGATCGACCAGATGCGCCCCTAGATCGAAGAATTTGCCGCCGCCGTGCCGTGCGATGCTGCGCCAACCGCGTGGAGGGCCGTATTGCCCCCAAAACATTTCAAGCAAAAAGGGATCGCCGAGCAGCCCTTGGGCCAGCGCGTCTTGCACGGCGAGGAAATCGCCGTCCCAGCGTCGATTCTGAAAGACGCTGAGCAAGCGGTCGTGCGCTTGGCTGGCGGCGATCATCTGGTCGGCCTCGGCCATGCTCAAGCACATGGGCTTGTCGGTGACTACGTGCTTGCCAGCCGCCATCGCTTGGATCGCGTGCGGGGCGTGGAGATCGTTGGGGGTGGCGAGGACGACCAGATCGACGGCTGGGTCGGCCAGTACTTCGTCGAAGTGGCGAAAGGTCTTTACCTGCAAGTCGCGCTGAATCTGGTCGCGGGCCTCTGGTCGGCTAGTGGCAATGCCGTAGAGATTCAGGCCGCTGGCCAGGCCGACTAGGTAGACGTGGAAGCAGCGGCCAGCAAAGCCGTAGCCGATGACGACGACATTGGGTTTTTCCATGATTTTACCTGTGTAGCGGGCGTTTTTGCAGCGGATGAATGGGCACTTATATTAAGAAAACTCAAAGGCTTGGGCAAGTTTTTAGGAGGCGTGTCATGCGGATTCGGATTAGCTGGGATGACGGCGCAGTCGAAGCGGTTTTAGGCGCGACGCCGACGGCACAAAAGGTCTGGGCAGCTCTGCCTTGCACTTCGCTGGCGCATACTTGGGGTGAGGAAGTGTACTTCCAGCTCCCCGTACAGGCCGAGCTAGAATCCGACGCCCGGCAAGTAGTAGAAAAAGGCGCGGTGTGCTTTTGGGTCGAGGGGCAATCGCTCGCCTTGCCCTACGGCCCAACTCCAATCTCCGAGGGCGACGAGTGCCGGTTGGTAAGCAAGGTCAATGTCCTCGGGCACATCGTAGGCGAGCCACGGGCGTTGGCCGCGGTGCGGGTCGGTGCGCTGGTTTGGGTCGAACGAGTCGAATAAAAAGGGACACTTTTTCCGCGTCTAGGTGTTATATATGACACGCGGTCAATCGGATGGACCCAACGTGGAGTTTTTATCCATGTCGTCGGTGCGAGGACAATGGACGGAATCACTTATGCCGGGAAGCAGCCGAGCGGTCATCGGTCTCAGCGTCGTCCTGCTGCTCTTATTGAGCGGTTGCGGGGCCGCCTATTCGGGCTATGTATCCCATTCGCTCCGGCAGCTAGAAAAGGGCAACTACGAAGAGGCCCTCGGCAAGCTGGAAAAGCCCTCCGGCAAGACCAACAAGCTGCTCTATCACTTGGAAAAGGGGCTGATTTTGCACTATCAAGGCCAATACGAGGCGTCCAACGTGGAGTTTGAACGAGCCGAGCGGCTAAGCGACCAACTCTACACCCGCTCAGTCTCGCGCGAAATCGCGGCCTTGCTGTCCAATGATTCGATTGTCGCCTACCGCGGCGAGGAGTTCGAGCTCGCCCTGATCCACTACTACCGCGCCATGAACTACGCCCGGCTGGGCGACCGACAAGCCGCGTTGGTCGAGTGCCGCAAGGCCAACCTGAAGCTCGAAAACTACGCGCAACAGGCCGAATACGAACTCAGCTATAAGAACGACGCCTTTTTGCAGTACATGACCGGTCTCTTTTTTGAGGCCGAGGGCGAGTGGAACGACGCGTACATTTCCTACAAAGATGCCTTAAAGGGCTACCGCGCGTACGAAGCGGCTTTTGGTCTGCAAGCGCCGCGGATGCTGATAATTGACCTAGCGCGGCTGGCCCAGCGGCTGGGATACGAAGACGAAGTTGCGGAATACACTGAGCGCTACCAACTTGATCGAGAGGAACTAGCGCCGGTTGCCGGTGGCGAGTTGGTGGTCTTCGTCGAGAGCGGCTTTGTGCCCCGCAAACATCAGGTCGAGTTCAGCGTGCCGATTCTGGAGGACGAAGAAAGTTGGGAGGTGTGGACGGTGTCGGAGCGGGTCGTCCATCGCTATCACCACCCACATGTGTACAAGCGTCGGCACGTGGATTACTGGCTTCGGGTAGCGCTGCCCGAATACCGGGAGGTGCCCTCGCAGGTAGCAGGAGTGCGGTTGCGCGCTGGCGACCAGAGTGCGCTGGCGGCCAGCGCCGAGGACTTGGACGCGATTGCTCAGCAGACCTTTGCACAGAAATTCGATACCATCCTGCTGCGCGCCGTCGCCCGCAACTTGGCCAAATACCTAGCGTCCAAGAGCATTGAAAAAGCCTTTGCCGACGACGATGATGACGAGGACGACGAGAATGACTGGGCCAAGGCGGGCTTGGGCAAAGCGCTGGGAGGCTTGGTGAACCTCTTCGGCGTGGCGACCGAGGCGGCCGACACGCGCGGCTGGCTAGCGCTGCCCCACGCCATCCGCATCGCCCGGCTGGCAGTGGCCCCAGGCACTACCGCTCCGACCCTAGAGTTGCTCGACGACCGAGGGCGGGTTTTAGCCGTAGAGACGCTGCCCGAGGTGGCGGTGGCGGATGGAGAAAAGGTTTTCCTAAACTTTCGCACTTTTCGCTGAGGAGCAAAAAGTCATGTACGTCAAACTGTGGATAGCTGCGCTGGCGTTGGCATTGCCGGTCGCGGCGCAGCAGAGCACCCCGGCCGCTGACCGGGTCACGGACCCGCTGGCGGAAGGGGCGATTATCAATATCGTCGATTGGGACGGCGGCCCGCTACCCAAGCGCTACTACGAGCGCTCAGATCAACTGCCGATGAGCCTCGGCGACGTGCGCAAGCTGAGCGCGAACAAGTTCAGCACCGATGCGATCGTCAAAATGCTCGAAGAGCGACGCTGCGTCTGCGATGCCTCGGTAGATGCCTTGGTGGAGTTGAAGGAAGCTGGCGTCGCCGAGCAGGTGATCCAAGCGGTATCGCTGCACGCGCTGCCACCCAACCGCTCGTTCGGACTGACGATCTCCCTCGACTTTGAGGGCTTGGGCGGTGAGGCCGCGGTGTCGACGCAGGCGCGCAAGGGGTATCTCTACTTAATCGTGCCCGACGGCGACAAGGAGCGAGTCTTTATCGGCAACTTGCAGGCGATTCTCGCTGGCCGCTGGCAGCGCGATGCACTGATCGACAACACCGATCTGCTACTGCCCAAAAAGGTGCGGCGCGTGACCTTTGCCTCCGAGGTCCCGCTCAAGACCTACGGCCGCAAGAAGGCCCTAGTTTTTACCTCGACCAAACCAGACATCTACACGTCAGGCGATATTCCCGAGGCGGACCGGGCCGGAGTGCAGGAGTTTGAGTTCGAGTACCCAGCCACATCGCTGGAGCGCCAGTGCAGCCTTCAGGTGCTCTACCGGCAGGACGCGATGTTGGCCAACCAATGGCACTTAGTGCGCACCCATTTCCAGTGCGAATGGGATTGAAAGGAGCTTACGATGAGACACTGCGTTTTTGCGGCCATCGCCCTAGCTGTAGGGCTTGCGGCCTGCGGAGGCCCGAGGGCTTTTACCCAAGGCCAGTACGGAGATCCAGAACAGATCTCCATGCTCGACGACA
Source organism: Candidatus Latescibacterota bacterium (assembly GCA_965116045.1). Lineage (GTDB taxonomy): Bacteria > Latescibacterota > UBA2968 > UBA8231 > UBA8231. The sequence goes on from OZ220478.1 coordinate 3,231,983, forward strand.
AGTGGAACCAAAACGACATGCAGTTAGTCGCCAAGAAGATGGTCAACTCGATGGAGGTCTGGGCCGATGCCCGGGCGGTGGCTGAAAAGCCGGTTGTCATCTTGGAGATGCCGCGCAACAAGACCACCGAACACATCGACATGCAGGCACTGTACGACCACGTCAAGACTGCGCTCATTCAGAGTGGTCAGTTCACGTTCCTCGACAAGGCCGCGCGGCAAGAGATCGCCCAAGAGTACGAGTACCAAGGCTCGGGCTACGTACGCCAAGATGAGGCCCAAGGTCCGGGCAACCAGCGCGGGGCGCGCTTCTTGCTCGGCGGGGTCATCACCTCGACCGTCCAGCAGGTGGGCAAAGACAAGGTCATTTACTACAAGGCGACCTTTGAACTGACCGACATCTCTACTACTGAGATCGTCTGGACCGACCACAAGGAAATCACCAAGCACTTCGAGAAGAAGAGCATCGGCTTCTAGGGAAAGGAGCACGGAGCATGAGACGCATTGCACTGATCGCCCTGCTGGCGCTGGCCGTTGGAGCGCAAGCCGCGACGCCGGGCCGCACTGACGGCCTCGAAGGCAGCGAATACGGCAAAGGTGGCTACCATCACAAGGCCCAGTACGGCCGCTTTTATACCGAGGGTTTTTTGGGGGCGGCGCGGGTGGAGCGCGAAGGCTCGGACCCAGCAACCAACCTCATTACGGGGCTTAACGTCGGCTACATGGTTGAGGAATGGCTGGCCTTTCAGATGGGATTCGCCCGCATCTTGGAGCAAAACACCAATCTCTATGCCGGTGGGGTGCGCTCAGCCTACGTTACTCGGCCGTTCAACTACTACTTTTCGCTCGACGCCGAGCTGTACTCGCCCGAGGTCGGCGACACTAGCTTCGGAATTGTTCCGGGCGTCGGGGCTGAGGTGATTCTCAGCGATCGCTTGCGGGCGGGCTTGCGCTTCCAGCGCGACTTCATTTTCGCCGATGATATGATCTACATCAACCGTTTTACGGCGAAGATACAGGTAAATTTTTAGAGCGCGTTACATTGTGGTTTTTTCCCAATGCCGCGATGGGCACGTCGTCCTCCGATAGTTGGGATACGGCGACGCCCGAGGCCGCAAGGCTGGTTCCTCAAACGAATACGGTGGGTTCGCCTCACAGCGAACCCACCGTTTACATGTACAATGCGGAGTGGCCGATCACGCCAGATGCTCTGTCCGCAGTTGCCGCGACCAGTCGAAGTACTCGTCCAACCGCATTCAGTTAAGGTTTTTGGTCATTTTGGGGCCATAGCCACTCGCCGCACTCAAACAGAGAGGACTCGTCCCTGCTTAGGAGTTTCTTGGCATCTACCTCAAAGACATAACGCTTCTCACGGCCCACCTGTTCGATGAAGGCCGCGTCCTTTGCATGGGTCTCCTCAACGGCAACCACAATCAGTATGTGGCTCACATGCTCTTTCTTGGGCACTCTTTCTTTGAGGACATCCTTATCTCCAGGCTTTATGCCTTCCATCATTTTCTCAATCAAATGATCATCTATGGCCTCTGAGGTGTCGGTATAGCTCTTATAGTGAGGATTTCTAAAGACATTCCAGTGGTTCGGATCCAAACATTCAACGCCAGTTTGGTTCGCAATGGCTCCCAGAGCTTGAAGGAGGTCCTCTCCTGTTGGGGGAGTATCCATTTCCCTAAATTGGGCCTTCAGCTCTTCAGACATTTCTCTCGCCTCCTTTTCTTTTCTAAAGGATTTTTCTTTTTTCCACGACTGAAAACGGCGAAAAAGAAAGGCTTGTTCAGTCATAGTCTCATCCATTTCGACATCCTCAAGGCCAAACACCAGTAGGCTTGGTCTATTAAGAACATTCTCCCAGCTATTATTGGGTGGCCAAATATGAATATCGGCACAGAGACCGTGCTTTGTGTTCCAAACCTCATTTTTGCACCCCGTCACCATGAAGCTCCTTGGCCTAATCAGGTACGGATGCTGACAAAAGTCTCCACGAAATTCGTAGGTTCTGCCAAGATATGAAAGCTCCCTAATTATCCGTCTTTCTGTCTCATTAACAACAGAGGCTATTGACATGACATCATCTCCTTTTTGTGGTGGATTCTTCAAGTCCATCGAATGAGTAGATGGCCAGCGGCCTCTTTGACCGCTGGCCTGCTCCTGTTAAAGCGACGGCTTCATCATCCGGTACATCTCCGGCCGATCACGCCAGATGCTCTGTCCGCAGTTGCCGCGACCAGTCGAAGTACTCGTCCAACCGCACTAGCTCGAATTCATTGACGATAGCTGCTGCAGTGCGCTCCGCACTCTCGCTGTAGATCACCGAAGTGCCCACCTGCCCAGCCGTGACAATGCGCACGGCCTCGCCGTAGCACCGATGTATATCGTCGAACTTGGCTTGGTTTTTGTCGAGATGCACTACTTCGTAGTCCAAGTTGATGCGCGCCGTGGCCCAACTCTGGTAGTTATTGCTTTGGGCCACGGTGGTACCCTGCGGGTTAATAATAGTGCAGGGCGTTCCCTTGTACACCGAACCGACGAAAAAGGCCTGCACATCCAAAGCCCAGAAGTTCTGCACTAGCCCGCCGTGATACATGGAACTGAAGAGCAGCAATTTCGGCTTGAGCTTTTTGTACTGAGCACGCAACTCTCCGAAGTTCAGATCAAAACAGATCACCCCACCCACCGGCCCGAACTCGGTTTGGATTAGAGACGCGCCTGGCCCCGGACGAGTGCCGTGATCGAACTCTGGATACACCGGAATATACTTGCGGTAAATACCGGCCAATTCTCCCTGCCGGTCGAGCAGCCCAAGGACGTTGAAAACCGCCCCGCTCTTGCGCTCCTTTTGATGTACCGGCACGGTGATATAGCAGTTATGCTGGCGTGCTAAGCCGGCCAATAGCTGAGTCGTCGGCCCCGCTGGCACTTCTTCGTCGCAGTTTCGGCAGACAGTCTCGGGCAGGACGATCAAATCGGGCCGCGTGGCGCGGGCGGCCCGCCCCACCAAGTCCTCCAAGTCCTTATGGGTTTGCTCCATCACTTCTCGGTCCGTCCCGCTAATCGGGGCGTAGGAAATGCTCGATACGACGATGTGATTGCTCATGGCTTGGCATCGCTCCTTGTAAGTTTGGTTGCCGCGTCACCTGTTTGTCCGCGCTTGCCACGCACAGAATTTCTGCACCGGAAGGCCGTCGTGAGCAACAATATGCGGTCGCAATGCAAGATGCCTAAGCGGACCACTGCTAATTCGACCGATTCTCTGCGAGCCAACCGACGGTAAAATCCACGACGTCTCGTTGGGGCATGAGTTGGCAATCGGCCAGACCAACTCGCCCGCGACGGACGACACGGCCGGCGTCTGATCGCCGGAAGTCCTCGCCGATGCGATCAAAATCCGAACTGTCGGTGTCAAGATCTTCAAAGGTGGCCCATCTCCGCGAATCCGCCGTAGAAATTGGTGCGCCCTGCGAGATGATGCGTTTGGTTGGAAAAGTCGCTCGATATTCCGCAAGGTGCATGGATGTGTTGTTGCCATGATCTACGCCGAGAAGAAGGACGAAACCGCGCAGGTCGTAGATTCTCGCCAGCGGCGAATGCTCGCCCAGACCAAAGGCCAATAAGTGATTGTTGGTGATGCGCGCCGCTTGGGGGCCACAGGCACAAAACGAGACCTGCGGATGTGCGCTGCGGAGGACGCCTCGTTGCTTGCGGAATGTCTCCGCGATAATGCCCATGGAACGGGTGGGGGTAAGCTGCGGATCGTAGGCCGGCATGTTCTCGCGTATTACTGGCCACCACGACTCGGGGACGGGCGGACTTTCCCAGGCGCTCGGTTCGGTCAGGTCGGGCGAGTGGGCGGGCATTACAAGCGTCCCAGTGGAACCCAAGACTTGCTGAAGGGCAGTGATGACTGCCACAGATCCTCCACATACCCATCCCATCGCACTCAACGACGAGTGCATTAATACGACCATCCCCGGTTTGACGCCCAGCGAACAGAAGTCAGCTTGTAGCGATTCGACGGTGGCGGGAAATTCTGTTTTTTGCACGATCTCTTTTTCACTCATTTCTCACTTCCTGCAAAGCATCTATCAGTCGATCTACATGGTCAAAGCCGTTGCAGATATGGGTGGAGACGCGCATCCAGTGTCCATGGTCGATTTTTGCCGTCGGCACAGTGATCCGGTAGCGCTTATAAAGATCGGGGTCGTCGAAGCCAGAAAGGTGGAAGGCCGAGATGGAACCGGATAGGGCGGGTGCGGAGGGCGTGAGCTGTTTTGCCCAGCCAGTTGCAGCCAAGCGGTCCCGCAGATAGGCCGCTAGCTGACGACCCCTGTGTCGAATTCGATCTTTGCCAACTGCCTCTTGAAATTCGATCGCCTTGCCGACGGCGGCAAAACAGGCTTGGTCCCGGGTCCCCCAGTTTTCAAGGCCCCACATAAATGGGCGATCATTGGTCCGCAGAATGCCATCTGCTCCCCTTTGCGCACCTTCCCGGCTGTATCCCCAACTTACCACAACGTGATTGAGCTGTTCTTGTCTCGCCGGCGCAGCGTAAAAAAATCCAGTACCCTTGGGCGCACACAGCCATTTGTGACAGTTACCGCCGTAAAAGTCACAGCCAAGTTCCAACAGATCCAGCGGGATCATGCCTGGAGCGTGTGCTCCATCTACTACAATCAGTGCGCCGCGATCGCGCGCTAGTTGGGAGAGGGCTTTGATGGGGGTAATCAGGCCCGTACTAGTGGTGATATGGCTGCATAAGACCAGCTTGGTGCGATCGGTAAATTCGCGGTCAAAAGCGAGCAGGATATCTTCAGGATGTTCGGGAAGGATGGGGATTTTGGCGCGTTTTACTACCACACCGCGGCGGCGTTCGGCCAGATGCAGGCAGTTGTCAATAGCGCCGTATTCTTGGTCTGACGCGAGGATTTCGTCGCCGCGGTGCCAATCCAGTCCGTGTACTGCCATATTGATGGCCATAGTAACATTGGTAGCAAAGGCAATATCCTCGGCTGGCGCGTTGATAAAGGCCCCCAGACGAGTGCGAGCGTCATTTACTGCACCGGAATATTTTCCTCGATGCCGGGTGGGGCTACGTTCAACATCTTCCATGATTTCCATCATTTTCTCGAACACGGGCCTAGGCTGTGAGCCAAAAGAGCCAGTGTTGAGATAGATTTCATCCGGTGCGAGCATGTACTGCTTGCGAATCGACTGCCAGTAGGCTTCCTCTGCCGCCGAAGTTGGCCAAGCAGCGCCGAGATGCGTCAAGGATTCCATTTATTTTCTCCAAGCGTCGGATGAGTTGCGGCATACTCGTCCAGTGCGTCATGGTCTAGGCTTCCCTCGTGTGAGATGTGAGTCGCGCACACCTTAGAAGGCCGCTGCACCGAAATCGATCGACGTATGCCGCTGTATAGTAGATAAGTCAAGCCAGAAGCGGATTTGTCGCCCTGCATTGCGGCTCCACCCCATGGCCTCGTAGCAAGCGATCTCGCGTTCGTGGCCTTCTACGGTCCACAATATCGCCTCATCCTAGCTGGCCGCAACCAGATAACGCAAAGCGACAAACATCAATACCTGTGCGCTTAAGAGTTACAGCGTACAACGTCCAGTAACAACCCTCCGCACGGCCCTGTTGCCCGCTAGATGCCCCTTGCCTTAGGAACGAGAGAACGCATTTTATTATTTATCCTTTAGATCCGCAGGCTTGCAACTACTTTAGAAGGAGGAACGAAATGACGACCAATCAGGACTGGTGGCCAGATCAGTTGAACCTGAAGGGGCTCCGCCAGAATTCTCCCTTGTCCGATCCGCTGGGCAAGGATTTCGACTACGCCGAGGCAGTTAAGACCCTTGACGTCGATGCGCTGAAGAAGGACATCGAAGAGGTGATGACCACCTCGCAGGACTGGTGGCCCGCCGACTACGGCCACTACGGGCCGCTCTTCATCCGCATGACGTGGCACGCGGCCGGCACGTACCGCATCAGCGACGGCCGCGGCGGTGGCGGCTCCGGCCATCAGCGCTTTGCACCCCTCAATAGCTGGCCCGACAACGGAAACTTGGACAAGGCGCGCCGCTTGCTCTGGCCGATCAAGCAGAAGTACGGCCGGAAGCTCTCTTGGGCCGACCTGCTGATCTTCGCCGGCAACTGCGCTCTGGAATCGATGGGATTTAAGACCTATGGTTTTGCCTTTGGCCGCCCGGACGTCTGGGAAGCAGACGAGACGGATTGGGGCTCTGAGACGACGTGGCTCGACGATCAACGCCACGACGACGACGGCGAGCTTCAGGGCCCCCTTGGCGCCGATCACATGGGCCTAATTTACGTGAACCCAGAGGGGCCGAACGGCAACCCGGACCCGCTCGCGGCAGCAAAGTACATTCGCCAGACGTTTAGGCTCATGGCGATGAATGACGAGGAGACGGTTGCGCTCATTGCCGGCGGCCACACCTTCGGCAAGGCTCACGGTGCCGGTCCCGAGGATCACGTCGGTGCTGAGCCGGAGGGCGCTAGCCTAGAGGAACAGGGCTTCGGCTGGAAGAACAGCTACGGCAGCGGCAAAGGCAGCGATACGGTCACCAGCGGCTTGGAAGGCGCTTGGACTAATGACCCGGTGAAGTGGGACAACAACTTCATGGAGAACCTGCACGACTACGAGTGGGAGCTGACGAAGAGTCCCGCTGGCAAATCGCAATACGCTCCCAAAAATGCCGCTGAAGTAGCCACCGTGCCGGACGCGCACGATCCGTCGAAGAAGCACGCTCCCATGATGCTCACCACGGACCTTTCACTGCGTATGGACCCGGACTATGCGCCGATTGCCAAGCGCTTCCTCGAAAATCCCGCAGACCTCGAAGACGCCTTTGCCAAAGCGTGGTTCAAGCTGCTCCACCGCGACATGGGGCCTCTTAGTCGGTATATCGGCCCCGCGGTCCCCACAGAGCCGCAGTTGTGGCAAGACCCGGTACCCGCGGTCGATCACGAGTTGGTCGGGGAGCAGGACATCGCCGACCTCAAGGCCAAGGTCCTCGCTTCGGGATTGTCCGTTTCCCAGCTAGTCTCGACCGCTTGGGCGGCGGCGGCATCGTACCGCGGCACCGACAAACGCGGCGGCGCGAACGGTGCGCGCATCCGCCTCGCCCCGCAAAAGAACTGGGAAGTAAACGATCCAGCCGCGCTCAGCGAGGTGCTGCAAACACTGGAGCAGATCCAAACGGATTTCAACAACTCTCAGAGTGGTGAGAAGAGGATCTCGCTCGCTGACCTGATCGTCTTGGCCGGGTGCGCCAGCGTTGAGCAGGCTGCGGCGAACGCCGGTTATGACGTGCAGGTCCCCTTTGCGCCGGGGCGCACCGACGCGACGCAGGAGTGGACCGACGAGGAGTCGTTTGCCGTGCTCGAACCCACCGCAGATGGGTTCCGCAACTACCTCCAGGCAGGGCAGGAAGGTAAGCCGGAAGAGCTGCTAGTGGAGCGGGCCTACATGCTGACGCTGACCGCTCCCGAGATGACGGCACTCGTTGGCGGCATGCGCGTCTTGAATGCAAACACCGGGCAGTCTGCACACGGAGTGTTCACCGACCGGCCAGAGACGTTGACCAATGACTTCTTCGTCAATCTGCTCGACATGAATACCGAGTGGAGCGCGACCTCCAATGCTCAGGATGTATTCGAGGGACGCGATCGCCAAACCGGCGAGCTCAAGTGGACCGGCACTAGGGTGGATATGGTCTTCGGTTCAAACTCCGAGCTCCGAGCTCTCGCGGAAGTCTATGGGTGCGACGATGCACAGGAGGCATTCGTGCGCGACTTCGTGGCCACGTGGAACAAGGTGATGAATCTCGACCGCTTCGACCTAGCGTAATCTCCTAGAGCACCGGCATTGCACTTAACCGGTCTGGCTTTGCAAATTGCCGGGCAAGTTGGGGCGAGCCGCAAGGCCGCTGTTAAGTGTTATGCCGGTGCCAGTGCGTTTGTCGGAGAAGGCGAACGCACTCGCAGGCATCGCGCCTGTTATGCGGTTGTTTTGGCAAAGCAAGGCCGCTGAACCGATTTTTGCAAAACGGTATCCTCCACCTCATGCGACATCACCCGGTAATCGCCCGATAACGCACAGCACTATCGGAATCGTCGAGTCGATCAATTAACTTAGCTTTGCTAGCGGCACCTAATCGAGGGAAATCGGCTGTCGCCAGCAGCAATGTGCGCCCGCTTCGCAGTTCACCCCCTCAGTCGCTCGCACGATCATCTTCATCAACCAGCCCCAGATCTCGCGTCTCAATCATCCACGCAAACAACTGCGTTCTCATCTGCTCTTTGAGCTCGCTGTATTCAAGGTCATCCGGGTCGTTCTCACATCGTCCAGTGCTTCAAATGGCTTCTTTGCCTGAAGCCATGCTCAGGCTAATCCCTCTCAAGAAATCCACACTGTTTTGTATTCAAAAAAAGGCTCTAACCCCATCTCGCCGTAGCGCCGGCCAATGCCGCTCTGCTTAAAACCACCCCAAGGTGTGCGATGGCTCAGCATACTGGCACTATTAATGGCGACGATCCCCATTTCCAAACGCCGCACAAAATAGCGTTGCCGCTCGGGATCTTGTGTCCAGAGTGAAACGAGCAGTCCGTAGTCCGTATCGTTGGCCAACGCCAATGCCTCGTCGTCGCTGGCAAACGTCAGCACGGAGACAACCGGGCCGAAAATTTCGTCGCGGCAAACCGGACCGGACTGATCCGCAAAGGCAAAAGCCGTAGGCTCAAAATAGCAACCCTTGGCGTACTCGTCGCCCGCTGGCTGTGCGCCACCAAACAGTAGAGACCCCTGTGTTTTGCCCAGCTCGACGTAGTGCTCCACGCGCTCTACCGCCGCTTGGTCAATCAACATGCTGGGACCTGTGGCCTGTGCCTTTTCTTTTAATAGAGCGATAAATTCGTCGCGCAGCGATTCGTGCAGCAAAACCCGACTTATTGCCGAGCACGCCTGCCCGGGAAAGGCCGATCCCACAGTCGCTGTCGCCGCCGCTTCGAGGTCGGCGTCGGGCCGGACGATCTGCGCTGTTTTGTTGCCCAGATTTAGCTGCACTCGCTTGAGGTCTTCGGCGGCCGCGGCCATGATCTTTTTCCCCGTCGCCGTGCTGCCGGTAAAACTGATCAGCCGCGTAGCTGGATGCGCGACGAGTGCCCGACCCACTTCGGGCCCCTTGCCGCTGAGCGCGTTGACCACCCCGGGCGGGAAACCGGCTTGGTGGAATGCCTGCATGGTCTTGAGCGCCTGTGGTGCTTCTTGGTCGGGCGCTTTTAGCACGACCGTATTGCCGGCTACGAGGGCCGGCACGGCCGACAAAAGAGAGGCCAGCATCGGTCCGTTGAAGGGAGCAAAGATCGCAACGACGCCCAGCGGTTCCCGATATACATAATTAGTGCCTTGGTCGCCGTGCTCAATAAGCGTCCCTGCTCCGTCGTCTAGTTTACTTACGTAGTAGTCAATGACCCGCTCTACCAGCGGCGGGATGCCCACCCCCCCTTGGGGCTGGACCTTGGTGGCCGCTAGTTCGTCAGCCATGGCATAGAGCACTTCTTTCAGCTTAGCGAATAAAGCGCGCTTGTGCTCAATGCCGCAGAACTTCCACTCGGCGTAAAATGCTTCGTGCGCCGCCGCCGCCGCCCGATCCACGTCGGCTCGACTGGCATCGGCGACTTCGGCGACTAACGCGCCATCTAGGGGGCTGTACAGGGGGTAGTAACGTCCAGATGCTGGGGGACACATTTGGCCCCCGATCAGCAAATCGCTTTTTTTGACACTCATGTCATTTCCTTCTATTGAGACTTTACTTTTCTCACAACTCCACCGAGGAACCCAGCTTGCCATCGCCGCTAGCCCTACCCGAAAATTACGACGCCCGAGCACAGATGATAACCCATCAGGTATGCGGGCGCATCTTTCACTCCACCGTACCCTCGGCGGGGTTAGCCGCTGAACTGATGGCTAGCCGCGCACCCGCCGCCATTGCCGAAGCCGCTGCCATCTTTCGCGCCGTGCTCTCCTGCCAAGAAGTGCGAAACACAGACCCGCACCGCGGCAATTTTCGCTGGGAGCGGGAAGACGAAGTCGTCGAAGATCTCAATGCCGTGCAGTTCGTGCTCTTTTACTGCATTCCCGTGCTGTGCAAAGCATCAGACGCCCTGCCCCGGGACTTGGTCGCAGCTATGCGCCGCGCCATCGCGTTGGGCTTGGAGGAAATCGTGCGCATTGACGTGGCCTTAGCCTACACCAACATCGTCCTCAAGGACATCACAAACTCTTGCCTCGGCGGCCAGTTGTTGGGCGATGATAACATCGGCCGGCGCGGGCGGGAAAAACTGGTGCGTTGGATGGCGCACGTAGATACCTATGGCCTGCCAGCCGAGTACAATAGCCCCAACTACGCCGCTGTCGCCGTGCGCGTGCTGGGCTGCTTGGCCGAGCTGACAGAGGACGAACATACCCGCATCCGCGCCCGCACCATGCTCGCTCGCCTCGGCCTTTCCGCGGCGTTACACATACACCCTAAGATCGGTTGCTGGGCCGGCCCCTTCAGCCGCGCCTATAGCCATGCCGTCTTCAATGCCAATGCCTTTAACGCTGGTGACGTGCATACGTGGTTAGATGGCGGGCAGCTACCCGCTTGGATCGGCGACCTGTTGCAGCGCCCCAATGTGCCGCAGCAAATAGACGAGACAGCCCATGGCGAAGAGCCCGTGGTGCTGAGCACCTATCATAGCCCCTCTTTCTGCTTGGGTGTGGCTTCTTGCGAACTGAAGACTCAGGAGGTCGTCTTTATCGCCTTGCAGTCCAGCGTATTTCACGCGCAGTACCGGCTCGCGGATGGTGTGCAATGCGGTGTGCTTTTTTCGCGCTACATACTTGACGACCAGTGGCTCAGCTTCCAGACGACGCCGTCGCGCACACCTGGACAGGTCGTTCCCGAAGAGGGCCACTTCTACGGCGTACACGAACGGGGTCGCGCCATCGGCCTCTACGCTCCGCGCGGGCTAGACGCTTGGACGCGGCGCACCAGTGCCAAAGCCGTGCTCGTATGGCCTGAGATCGCGGAGGTCAATGAGATCTGGATCGGCCAGCACAAAGTAGATTCTCTGCCGGCTGCCGTGCCCCGGGGCGAGGTGGTCGTCGTCGGCAGCGGTGCCTTGTGGACGGCCGTCCTGCCGCTCGAGTTGACCGATCTGGGCGGCGGTGCTCCCATCCGCTTGGTCGAACTGGACGGTCATCTGGCCTTGGAGATGTACAACTATACGGGACCGGCTAAGACTTTCTGGGAAATGGCCAAGCCCGGCTCCTTTTATCAGGGCCAGCCCCGCTGCGGTTTCTATGCCGAACTGGCCGAGCGCACCGCCTATGGCAGCGGGGCCGATTTTGCCGCCGAGGTAGTGCGCGGCACACTCATTGACGAGGCGGCCCCGTCCGCCACCTATACCGCGGGTAGCGAGCACCCGCTCCGCGTGGAGTATGTGCGCGACGACCGCATACTCGGCATCGAAGTCGATCTGTACGAGTGGTCGCTAAAGCGGCGTTGGACGCAAAACGGCACTCTAGACTGGCCCATGCACGAGTCGCCCTACGCCCGCCAGAGCACTGCTGGACAGGTCGCCATCGGTGGTGCCACGCTCACCTGCGACAAGGGCCCGATATGGCTCTGCGCTTGCCCGGGGGGCAAAAGGTATGTTGCCGCCTATAGCGGAAGCGGAATGACCTCGTTGAGATTGGAGGTGCCCGGCGATGTCGTCGAGCTAGCTGAGATGGGTGCGGGCACGGTGGTTTGGGACGAAGGCCAAATAGAAATAGAAGCCATATTGCCTTGATTCAGCGCTAGCTTTCCAAACGTGCCTTTACTTAGCCCTTCGCTGCTTTGCCAACCACTCCCACAGGTCAGGATCGCTGTAGGCATTTTGCCACGCCTCCACGTGATCCCCTTCGGGGTACACGGTAAAGAGGACGTCGCTCCCGGCTGCCTTGAGCGCATCGACCATCTCCTGTGATTGTTGCAATGGCACGGCCTCGTCTTTCGCGCCGTGGAAAACCCAAGTCGGCACCTTTTTCATTAAGGGTGCTTTTTCTGGATCTCCACCACCGCATATGGGAACGACGGCCGCGAACCGCTCGGGATAGGTACAGGCTAACCCCCACGTCGCATATCCTCCCATACTCAAGCCGGTCACGTAAATCCTAGCCATATCGATGCGATAGGTTTCAACGATCTCGTTTAGGAGATCGTGCAGCGCGTCTATGGACCACCACTCATCCTTTGGGCACTGCGGCGAGACGACCACGAAGGGAAAGTCCCTCCCCTGCGCTATCATTTTCGGCGGACCGTGGGCCTTCACTAGCTCTAGGTCGTCTCCACGCTCGCCCGCTCCGTGCAAGAACAAGAGCAACGGCCATTGCTCTTCGCTGCTGTCATAAGCCGGTGGCAAATACAGCAAGTATTTCACCTCAATGGTACGCACCAAGCTCTGTGCAGTCTGTCTTTCTGCGGACTGGGCATCGCCGGGGAGGACGCTCCCCAACAGACCGCACACTAAAGCCAAAAGGCTGAGACTACGCTTTATCATCCTTGAAATCCTTTCTTTTTCTTTTTACGAGGCTATGGCAACGCGTTTCGATTTGATTCCTGCCTTGATCGCTTCGTAGGCCGAATGTGAGAGTAAGGGCTTCCCTATAGTGATTTCACCTAGCGTTTTACTACGTGAATAGTTTTGCAGTTCAAGCAACCAGTTTCTCCCTCAGTTTGATCGCTGTTTCGTATGCACCTGCATTCATTGTTCTCAGCAAAAATATCATATTTAGCCATCAACTAGCTATAGGACAGAGGAACTAGCGGAACGGGCCTCAAGCCGCGTGGGAAGGTACTGAAAACCCCCCGGCTTGTAGTGCTCTTAGTGAGGGTTGTAAGTCGTCTTTGCGAACCAAGAAAGCATCGGTAGTGAATGCAGAAATTGCCATGACACTTACGCCGGCATCTTTGAGAATCTCGGTGGTCCTATATATCACTCCGATCATGTCGAACGCCAAAGGCTCAGCGATGAGGAAAACCCGCCATCCATGTGAACGGTCAATCAACAAGGAATCATCAGACATTGCCCCATCTTCACAAACGATCGTCCACTCTTCTTCTAGGCGCATTAAGGAGAAAAAACCATTTCCAATTTTATTAACTATATCTGCCAATTTAGGACTATCTTTGGCCTTTAGAATTGAATAAGTTCCGGGCAGGACTTTGATCGAGAAGTGCTGTTCCATTTAATATATCTTTCAATAATATATCACAGTTTGCGAACCGAGAAAAACAAGGTACCTGAAAAGCGCGACAACACGAACTATGTTGTTACACGATGAGACTCTGACAAGAGCATTGCCAAAAAAGGCCTAGGTTGCTAGGGCAATTGATTTGGTAATTAAGAGCGTCGGTACGATGTTCTCTCGGCACTTCGCGGTCGCTGCTAAAACGGGAGCAAGCGGTTCAGAAACCTCCTCAAGTTGGAATCTACTAGTGGACAGAGTATTGAGGTACGTTGATAGAGTTCGGTGGTGGCTGCCAAGTGTGCCACACATCCCGATCCCATCCGAGAACCATTTGCCTTCAAGCGCGTACCGCGTAACACGCAATGCCTTGAAGTTCCCTTCTTCGTCGAGATCTTCCGGTGGGTTCTCTGCATTGAATGGGGTAAAAAAGCACGGATGAAGAATCGAGAAGACGAACTTGCCACCGGTGACCAGCACCCGACGGACACTGGAAAATGTTGCCTTCAGGTCCGGGATATCCATCAGGGCCATGTTGCAAATCACAGCATCCATGCTGGCGTCGGATATCTGATTCATTGATTGGGCATCGTCTAGAAAGTAGGTGATGCCGAGCTGATTTGAATGCTCCCTTGCATGTCGCAACAGAATCCGGGAGGTGTCGATGCCCGTAACGAGTGCCCCGCGACTTGCAAGGATACGAGACAGGTACCCCTCACCACACCCCAAGTCACAAACGTTGGTCCGTTGGACATCGCCTAGCATAGCAAGCATGATTTCGATTGATGGCTGGACCTGTGTATCCCTGTCGGGCACGTTCTTTTCGAGCCAGTTGATATAGAAATCGCCGGCCTTGTCATATTCAGATTCTATTAACTCATTGAGAACATCGCAGTGTATTTCGCGTGTCATTGTCATCTCGCCTCTGCTTGGAGCGAAGGGTTGGGAATGCCTTTGTGGCATCGTCTTTTTGAGGTCTCCGAACCGCGACAGTAGCCGGGGAAGGGCCGCAAGACTCGCAGCCGGGTACGGATGTGTTAGATGAAGTTTGTCCCAAAATGCCGGTAGTTCACGATGCTTCTTTGTGTGCAAGAGCAATTAGCCGCTTTGAGTTGATCCCATATACACTGCCGGCCAAGTCTCCATATAGTTGCGTAGTACTAAACCCAACTTGCAAAAGGCGATCCTTCAGTTCTTGGCCAGAGTATAACGTGTGGTGAAACTTGAAAGATCTTACCCGATCGTCCCGGATCAAGAGCCACTCGTTGCGAATCCTTGTCCAATCATCGAATATCTCTCGGCGTTGAACGAGCAATGTTCCATCGGGATACGCCTCCGAGAAGGTCGCGGCGAATACCTTAGCCAGCCACTCTTTACCGATTAGATCCATTACGAGGACTCCCCTAGGTCTGAGACTCTCGTAGATATTGCTGAGTACTCGCAGATCCTCGTCCTTGTCATCGAAATAGCCGAAGGACGTAAACATGTTGAGCACCAAGTCGTACGATGCGGGTCGCACAAAACGACGCATGTCATTCTGCACAAACTCAACGTCTAATTTCTGCTCACTTGCTCGCGCCCTAGCTTTTTGCAGTAGGAATGCCGTAGAATCAACGCCCGTTACGGAAAATCCTCGCTCCGCCAAGACCGTGGCATGTCGGCCGGGGCCGCAACACAGATCGAGTATATGTGTCCCACTGAACTCTATCAGCGAAAAAATCTTGTCGATTTCCTCCTCGGCAGATTCAAATCGCTTTGCTGGGAACATATAGGGATATATTTCCGTCCAGAAGTCTTCGTTTTCAAACCATTCGGACATAGGACTCTAGTTTCTTGTTTTGAGGAGCGTCAGGGCTTACTAGGCAAATTCATTAAGACGTTTCTTCTATTCGATAGACGACTCGCCCAATGAGCGGTTAAGGCAAAACGCTCATCCGGTTGCACTGCTCAATAAACTGCGATTAGATGTTTAATCGTCAAGGGCGTTTTCGCATAGAAGCGAATGGCCATGAGTGTGCCATAATCGCCTTGCTTAGTTTTATTGAACCACTAAGATTACAGCTAGTACGCCCACACCCACGCCCAAAACGGCCGCCCGACTGAGCGGTTCTTTCCACAACAGTGGTGCCGCCAAATTGTCCAAAATGACGACGCCGCAGCCGACCAATGGGAAAAACACCGTGCCCGGTACGTGCTTGAGTGCGATCAGCACGGCCATTAAGGCGAACAGATTGTACACCCCAATGCCAGCTCCCACCGCTAAATCGAAGCGCCGAATGCGCTGCCGCGCCTCCCACAACAACACCGTGGCTCCAATGGCCCCAGCGGTAAAGCCGACGACCATGAGCACTTGTAAATGCGAATCGTCCAAGCCAGCGTAATGCACCCAGCGCAGACAGGAAGTGCTCACCCCCTGAATGCTAAAAATCAATATCAGCAGCACCGTGGCGATCCAGCGCGGGATATTGGTATGGTGGCCAGCGTGACGCGACATCAACAAAACGGCCACCAACGCCAAGCCCAAGCCCAGTAGTTGGAACCCGCCCAACGGCTCGTCCCACAGCAGTACGCCCAGCCCCACCGGCACGACGATGGCGAGGCGAAAAGCAGTCAACACCGAAGCCACCCGAAAGGTCCGCAACAAGCGCGTCATCAACAGCATGGAGCTAATGAAGACGCCGCCGGTGATCGCGCCGACCTTCACCGCGGTAATCGGCACTTGTAATTGTCCTGTGAATCCCAGATAGAGCAGCAGAATGGACGCTAGCACCCCATAGTTGGTCGATACCACGGTCGGGGCGTAGCACCGGTGTTGCGTGGCCCATTTGAACAACTGCCCAAAGCCGAACTCCATCAGTAGCGGTAGCACTAACCAGAGGGGCGGTGCCCCTTCCGTACTCATCTGCCATTCTCCCAAAAAATTGACATGCGCTCCAAACTCCACGCCCCCCCCTTCAATGTCAAGCCGCCCTAGTGGTACGTTTTGCAATTTCAGGTTGTCTCGGTATGCTTACGGTAGATCTTGGGTCATTGAGGTTCAGGCTCTTCCTCGGCGACCTGTTCAACGAGCCAATCTATACATGGGTCTGCTGGAGCTTCGCCGAGAACTAATGAAGGAATTTCAAAACGTACCACTACCCGTGATACCGGTCTCTTACTTCCGGCTACTCCCGACTGACAATAGAAATGGGACCCCAGAAAACTGGAGTCCCATTTCCGTAACTCGATATGCTGCGGATGCTACTTGAGCAGCAGCATCTTCTTGACTTCGCGGAAGTCGCCGCCCGCCTGCAAGCGATAGAAGTACAGCCCCGCCGACAAGCGATGGCCTTGATCGTTGGCCGCGTCCCACTCCACCGCGTAGCGACCCGCCGCCTGCCGCTCGGCGACCAGCGTCCGCACGGGCTGACCCAGCACGTTATACACGGTCAACGCCACGTCTGCGGCAAGGCGTACTGAAGCGTCGTCGTCGGGTTGAACGGGTTGGACTGGAACGACTGCTTCTACACCTAAAACTAGACGGCTGGTGCGTGGTCCAAGGCGTCATTCCAGCCGACCAAGTTGAGTACGTGCGCCACAGCGTCGAAGCTACGGTCGCAGCACACCGCAATCCCGCTGCCCCTCCCGGCATTGGCCACCTGCCGGGCATGATCAACTTCGACCAGTCCTTCGCGCCTTTTCTCGCCGACGAAAATCTCCTCGCCTTAGTCGGCTGCGATGTTAGGCCCGCATCCGCGCATCTCCTTCACTACCGGCACGATCAACTACCCGGGCAACGAGCGCGGCGGCTGGCACGCCGACTGGCCCTTCAACCAGAACAACGCCGGCCATATCCCCGCGCCGTACCCCGACGCGACAGTCCACTTGACCACCTTGTGGATGCTGGCCCCTTTTACCGAGGAAAACGGCGGGACCCTCCTCGTCCCCGGCAGCCATCGCTCCCCCAATAACCCCACCGGCGACAATGGCGTTGATCGGCTGGCCCCCTATCTTTACGACAGATCCAAAAAATGCTCGACAGCGAATTTCGCCTACTCATGAGCACTTTGCGCCGGGAGATGATAATAGACTGTATGAAACGGCGATTACAGCGATTTAAAGCATCTGTTGGATTGGTATCTGACACCCCTTGACCGAGGATGTTTTATGCTCACTATTTCGACCCTAAAGAAGATTTTGTCCCGACAAGATGGTTGGGAGCAGCTTCAGACTCCAGATCAGGAGACAGCCGACTTTCGGTTGCAATATCGTGGTTTGAACGTAGGGGTTCTATCGCTTCAGGATGGGAAGTGGCATTTTGAGTACACCGATGACTTTCGAGATCAGCAAGAGATTTGCCCGATTATTGATTTTCCGTCGTTGAACAAGCACTATGAATCCGAAGTGCTATGGCCATTCTTTGCTGTTCGCATCCCTAGCTTAGAGCAACCGGCCGTCCAACGTGTGATCCACGAGGAGAACCTCGACGAACACAACGAGGTCCAACTCCTCAAACGTTTTGGCAAAACTACGATTGCCAATCCGTTTACCTTGATCGTGTGCCCTGACGACTAAAAATCACTAAGCCCGCCAAATCAGCCGGTGGCTCAGGCTTTAGGCTTGAGTCGGCACGGTTTTGCCTTTTCCCGCGAAAACCCTTCCGACGAGTTGTCCTATTTTACCATCTTTAATCAGGAAGATGATATGGAAATTGTGAGGTATCCAGACCGCCGAATTGAGGTGCTTGACGAGCGCTTTGCCAAGTACAAGTTGGCCAATGCCGCCCTTGAAATGCTCTGGACCGGAGGCCGCTGGCTCGAAGGCCCCGCGTGGTTTGGCGACGGCCGCTATCTACTGTTCAGCGACATTCCCAACAACCGCATTCTCAAGTGGGAAGAAGCGACCGGAAATGTCTCGGTCTTCCGCAAGCCATCGCACAACACCAACGGCAACACGCGCGATCTCCAAGGGCGATTGTTGTCGTGCGAACACGATGCGCGTCGAGTCACGCGGACGGAATACGACGGTTCAATTACGGTGTTGATGGACCAGTTCGAGGGCAAGCCGTTGAACGCCCCCAACGACATCGTGGTGAAGTCGGATGGATCGATCTGGTTTACGGACCCTGGGTACGGCATCCTGCTGGACTACGAGGGGCATCGAGATACGTTTGAGAATGCCGCTAATGTGTACCGTCTCGACCCGGACACGGGGGAAGCGACGGTGGTGGCCGGAGACTTCTGGCGGCCAAACGGCCTCTGCTTCAGCCCGGATGAGTCGCTGCTTTACATCGTCGATACCGGTCGCTCCGATGGCCCCGAATACCCCACCCACATCCGCGTTTTCGAGGTCCACGGCGACCGCCTCACAAACGGGCGCGTGTTCGCGGACATGGCGCTTGGCTCATCAGACGGGATCCGCACTGATGTGGATGGCAACTTGTGGTCGGGGGCCTGTTGGGGGGGCGAGGGCTACGATGGCGTGCATTGTTTTGCTCCCGACGGCACCTTGATCGGCAAGATCCACCTGCCGGCACCCTGCGCTAATCTCTGCTTTGGTGGCGAGAAAAAGAACCGGCTGTTTATGACCTGTTCGCAGTCGCTGTTTTCGGTGTACGTCGAGACGAACGGTGCTCAGAAGCCGTAGTTTTGGTTGTGCAGGTAACAACAACCTTCACGTGGTGAAGGATTGGGCATTGAGTCGGCAGGAGTAGTGATCCATTGGTGCGACAATCAACATAGTCTATATTGGACTATAACGATAACCTAGCTGGAGGAGCTATGACCGCCCGACACTCAGAACCCCACCGCGTTTGGACCGTCGCCGAGGCCAAGGCGCGTTTGTCCGAAATCCTGCGTCGCGCCGAAGAGGAAGGGCCTCAACATATCGGTACGCGAAAATCATTCGTCGTAGTTCCCGCCCACGTATGGGCTGAGAAAGAATCGCAGCGCCAACCCATGGGCCAGTGGCTGGTGGCCAACATGCCCCGTGGCGCGAACCTCGAGATCACCAGAAATAGAGAGTCCCGGCGGGAGATCCCGTTCTCGTCTGGACACGTGGGGTGAGTGGGTTTCTGCTAGACACCAACGTGGTCTCGGAGTTGACAAAAGACGCACCCAATCCGCGGGTTCTCGCATTCCTGACCGAACAAGACGACTTGTGGTTGTCTGCGATAGTGTTGCACGAACTGGAGTTCGGTTTGGCGCTGCTGCCGTCGGGACAACGGCGCGACGGGTTGCGGCCAGTGCTGTCAGAATTCATTGCGGCGTATGCGGACCGCATCCTGCCCTTGGAGAGGACGGGGGCAGAGCGGGCGGCCCAATTCCGGGCGCAGGCGCATCGCTTTGGCCGCGTGCTGGACTTGGGGGATGCGTTGATCGCCGGGACAGCCACAGTTTATAATCTCTCTGTTGCGACGCGGAACGTCGGGGATTTCGCCGGCCTAGACGTGGCCGTCACCAACCCTTGGGAAGTCCACCGCCGAAGCGAGTGAGGATAACAATTTGGCCCGAGCGGACGACAACCCTTTCCAATGGCCGCATCACAAAGGAGCTAAAAACAATGCAGGACATGGCAAATAAACTGGACCAATTGGAGCGCGACGGCTACGTCTTAATCGAAGGAGCCTTGAGTCGCCAAGAGACGGAATTGGTGCGTCAGCGGGTGGACCACGCGCGCGAAATGGGTTGGGAGGAGGGCTTGAACGCCGTGGGCAATATGTGGTTCGATTCGCTCTTGGACCGCGAGCCTGAAACCTTCGCCCCCTTGGTGAGCCAGCCGAGTGTGCGCCCTTATCTGGAGGGCATGATGGGCAAGCAGTGCCAGCTACGCAGCCTGCGGGCGCACATCAATCCGGGGCCTTACCTGCAGGAGTGGCACATGGATTTCTACGGCTATTGGGAGGAAAAGCGCCAAGTTGAGCAATACCGCTTGGCGGCCCAGCCCGTAGGGATCAATACGACCTATTACCTACAGGACAACGGGCCGGGAGACGGCCACCTCAAATACGTCGAAAACGGCCATTTGCAAGAGCCGCCCCATCTCTACCCCATGGACCGCCCCCAGTTCGAAGCTTGGTGCGAGGCCCAGCAGCACGTCGTCCTCCACCCCAAGGCGGGCGATTGCGTCGTCTTTTTGAGCCACATACCGCATCAAGGGGCCAAGGAGCGCGACGATATGGAGCGCAGCAATGTAGTGTGTCACTACCAGATGACGCCGATGTACGAAGGCATCTGGCACGTGTCGCGGCCGAGGGGGTACAACGGCACCTTTCCCTTTGCCTAGCGTCGCTACATCGCACTGGACGAAGCAGCCGAGGCCGCCTCGGGAAGTGCGACGGTAAACGCGCTACGGCCGTTGATGACGGATTCGACTCCGATATTCCTAGCGCCCAACCATATCGACGAAATAGCGATGGATGCTCAAGTCGCTGATTAGTTCGGGATGGAACGAGGCGACGAGCACTTGGCCTTGACGCGCCACGACCACATCGTCGCCGCAGGTCGCCAGTGCTGTGACCGCGTCGCCCAACCGTGCGATGCGGGGGGCGCGGATAAAAATCATCGGCAGTGGTCGCGGCTGCTCATCCGCCGCCCAAATGCCCGTCCCCTCGAAGCTATCGACTTGGCGGCCATAGCTGTTGCGCTCGACGTCGATATCGATCAGGCCGAGGGACTTCTGCGGTGGGTTGGAGACGTCTTGGGCCAACAGGATCATGCCGGCGCAGGTGCCAAAAATGGGATTGCCAGCCGCGGCGAAGTCCCGCAGTGGTGCCCAGAAATCCCAAGAGTCCATGAGCTTAATTAGCGTCGTGCTCTCGCCGCCGGGGAAAATTAGGCCGTCAACTGCGGACAACTGCTCCGGCTTTTTGACCACGCGGGATTCGACGGCCAAGGCGTCGAGCATTTTGCCGTGGGCCGCGTAGTCGCCCTGCAATCCCAAAATTCCAATCATATCATAAGATTACCCCGTCCCTGACAGAGCAGAGACGGGGCACTTTCCGCGTGCGTCTGTGCAGCGTCCTACCAGCCGCGAGTTTGCAGTTTGTCCTTCTCTTCGAGGGTGTCGATGTTGATGCCGACCATGGCCTCGCCGAGGTTTTCGGAGACGCGGATCAGAACTTCTGGATCGTCGTAGTGGGTGGTGGCCTCGACGATGGCTCTGGCGCGGTTGGCCGGATCGCCGGACTTAAAGATCCCGGAGCCGACGAAAATGGCCTCTGCGCCGAGTTGCATCATCAGCGAGGCATCGGCTGGCGTGGCGACGCCGCCGGCGGCAAAATTGGGCACCGGCAGCTTGCCGTGCTCGGCGACCCAGCGCACTAGTTCATACGGTGCGCCTAGGTCTTTGGCCGCGGTCATTAGCTGCTCGGGACGCAAGGTCGTCAGCCGGCGGATCTCGTCGGTAACTGAGCGCATGTGGCGCACGGCTTCGACGATGTTGCCCGAGCCAGCCTCGCCCTTGGTGCGGATCATGGCCGCGCCCTCGCCAATCCGCCGCAGGGCCTCACCGAGGTTGCGGCAGCCGCAGACGAAAGGGACCTCAAAAGCGAATTTATCGACGTGGTAGTGCTCGTCGGCCGGAGTTAGCACTTCGCTTTCGTCAATGTAGTCAACCCCGAGGGCTTGCAGCATCTGCGCTTCGGCGAAGTGGCCAATGCGGCATTTGGCCATGACCGGGATGGAAGTGGCTTCCATGATCTGGCGCAGCGTCTCAATGCTCGACATGCGCGATACGCCGCCTTCTGCGCGGATGTCGGCCGGCACTCTTTCCAGTGCCATGACCGAGGCGGCCCCGGCGTCTTCGGCGATCTTGGCGTGCTCGGCCGTGACGACGTCCATGATGACCCCGCCCTTGAGCATTTCGGCGAGGCCGGTCTTGAGGCGCAGGGTGCCAGTCTGGCCGTTTTGTCCATTGATATGTAGTTCGCTCATAGCGCGATCTCCTTTAGAACAGTTGCTTAAAAACATATTCCAAAACAGGCGCCCGCGCAATTTTTGGCGAGGGCAAAACTAGGTCCCGCGCAGGCTCTGCCAATAGGTGCGGCAGAGATCTCGGGCGAAGAGCAAAAGGGCGGCTAAGGTCGCGCCGACGCCGAGGGTCGCACCGACGCCGAGGACGGCGAGCGGGGACCAAGGTAGTAGGGGGCGGGCCAGCAGGAGAACGGTAAAGACGAAGGCGACCACCAAAGTGGGGCGGCTGAGCGCGGCGAAATAGGTTGCAAAAGGCAGGTCAATCAAGCGGTTGACGAGATACTGCGAAAGTAGCAAGAACAGCAGAGCGGCTGCGGCAATGACGCTGGCCACGCCTTCGACGCCGCGTGGCAGGCCATATAAGTACAGGGCCGGGATCAGAACCCCCATGCTAAAGAGCGACCAGTAGAAAGACCAGTTGGTTTTGCCTTTGGCCATAAAAATCGAGCCGACCAAGGTGCTGGCGACTTTCAAAAGCGTGGCGGCGGCCAACAGGCGCAGCACCATCCACATCGGCTCAGTGTTGACCAAGGCGGCAATCTCCGGCGCAAAGACGAATATTCCCGCGAGGACTGGACCTAGCGCGAGCATTAAGCCCTGTACCGAGGACAAATAGCCGCGTCGCAGGAGCGAGTCGTCGTCCACGATTGTCGAAAAGGTCGGGAAGGAGACGCGCTGAATAGTCGTGGCCAGCCGGGTCAGGGGTTGCAAGGTCAAGCGTTCGGCCAAGCTGTAATAGGCTTGGGCCGTAGCCCCCAGTGGTACGAAGATGAAGAAATAAGCGATCTTAGTGTTGAGCAGGGCCACTACCCGCGAACCCGTGAGATTTAGCGCAAAGCCAAGGATCTGGCGCAGTGCTTGGAAGCGAAAGCGCCGGCGCGGAAGCCAGCGGGCCGAGAGCGCGAGGCTGCTGAAAAGACCTAATTCGCGCACGACCGAGCCGAGAGCTGGGATCAGGACGCCCAATTCAGGTCGCCAGAAAAGCAGGAGCGTCACTGCAAGGCCGAAGGTCAAAACCGAAACGAGCTCGGAAAGGGCCACGGCGCGGAAGTCGAGGCCGCGCTGGAGTCTGGCCCGCAACAAGCCCGCCAATGAAGCGCAGGGAATCGCCAGACATAACGTGCGCAGGACGCGGCCAAAGGTGTGCGGGTCTTCGCCGCCCCAAAAAGGAGCCAGCCAAGAGGCGGCAGCGACGACTGCGGCGGTGAGCAGCAGTCCCCAACTCAGACAAGTCCAGAAGGCTGTGTCGAAGTGCTCTTCACTCGCGTCTGGTAACTGGACTAGAGCCGCGCCCAGCCCTAAGTCTCCGACTAGCGATAGGAGCATCACCAGGGCGAGTGCCCATTCAAAATGGCCCAGTTTCTCCAGCGGCAAGAGCTTGTAGAGCGCCAACATGACGCCGAGTTGGATAACGGAAGCGCTGCCATTCCAGAGAAAGCCGCGCAAGGCGCGTGTGGATAGGGAGAGCGAGGTGCTCACAAGCGGGGTAGCTTCACGACGCTTCGACGCATGCTTTGGCGATGCGGCCCTGCTTGCCGAAGACATTGACCGCCCGCGCTTCGAGTGAGTTTTCGCCCGCGGCAAGTGCCCACTCAAAGCGAGCTTCGCGCACTTCGCGCCACGGGCCGCTATCCTGACGCACCAAGAAGTGCGAGAAGTTGGGTGCGGTGTGCTCTAGATCGACTTGCAGCGTACGCGCCTTTTCCGCCACTTGGAGGTAGAGCCGCGTCTGGTTGACCGACCAGTAGAAGTCCCCGATGCGAGTGGTCTGCAAGGAGTATTCGGCGTAGCGTGGATCGACGTCGTCCGACCACCACAGATAGCCATCCCAGTGGTACTGCCCCGCGCCGTGGCGCAGCTCGGCCGGCTCGGCGAAGATCAGATGCGTGTTGCGCAGCGGGATGCCGAAGCGGCAGAAGACGTCGATATAGCTGGACATGGGCTCGACGACCTTTTGCGGCAACTTGTTGGCCATGATTTTTTCGCGTCGCTCGTCGGCCGCGGCCTCGTGCAGTTCCAAGGCGTTGATGGGCACGCCGTCGATTTCGTAGGTGGCGTCGAATTCGCGGGTCGGCCCAGCGTCTTCGAGGATCCATTTTTGCAACTCCTCGCACCAGATCTCGGCCAAGCAGTGGTGATCGACGACGACCGAGCGGGCCACCCACCCGAGGGAAGAGGCGCAGCCGGCGAACACCGCTCCGTAGTGGGTACACATGCCGAAGCCCCAGTCGCCCTTGGTGGTGTCGAGGACTTCTAGGGGATTCCAGGAAGGACAGTGGGGATATTTGTCGGATTGCCAGCCGAGCCATTGGCTGTGGACCCAGTCGCGCAACAGGGCTAGCTGTTCGAGTTCGGTTTTGCCCGCGGCGATCACTTCGTCGAGGCGGTACTGTTTGCGCAGCCGTTCTTGGTGCGGGTGCAGCCCCATATAGGCAAAGGGGTACGAGCTGTACACGAGCTCGGGCTGATCGAACTCTGCCCGCTTGAAGGGGGCGAGGCTTTGGGCGTCTTGCTCGATATCGGCTTCGAGGGTGACGGCTTGGAGCGTCGGGGTCTTGTTGGCCGCGTTGGTTTCGAGGATGGCGCGCCACTGCACAAAGCGCCCGGGCCACTGCGAGGCGGTGCTGCGCTCCCAAGCCGTCCAGGTGCGCGGGTCAAAGGAAGGCGTCGAGCCTGTGCGTAGCTCAAAGTGTATTTGGGTTCCCGGCGGTTGGCGCAGCCGCGCTTTCAGGTGCAGGCGGCGAATGCCCATCCGCGGAGCGATGCGACCGCGACCGTCTTCGTCGGCGAGGTCGATGACCGGCGAGCAGAGCGTCCCTTGGGGCGGATGTCCCTTGATGCGCAGCCGCACGAGATATTCGCCTTCAATGGCGCGGGCTTCGCCCAAGGTGCCTTGGTGCCAAGTCTTGCCGCCGTCAAAGCTGCGGCTCGAACGGCTTGGGGGCGCGTCGGCCAGACCGCCGGGGAAGGGGTCAATGTGCAACACGCCGCTGTGCGAGAACGCGAATTCGTTGGTGCCGTCTTTGAGGTATTTGGCGGCGATTTTTTTGCGGTCCCAACCGCCGGTGAGCATGCGCTCGCGGTCTTGGCGGTGGGTGAGGACGTGGCCATTGACTTGGAGCCGCATGGGTTTGTCGGCGGTGGATTTGTCGGCGTTGACGTAAAAGAGCAGTTCGGCTCCTTTGGTTTTGGCCGAGGGGATGTCGAATTCGACTTTTGCACAGAGCGCGGGCGTGAGTTCCTCGCAGATGTCGCCGTCAACGCCCATTTCATTGGTGATCATATAGGTGGGGGCGAGGCGGGCGGCGCGGGTGGTTTGGGCGTCAATGAAGCGGTCGCGGCGATAGTCGCGGAAGTCGGTGGTGGTGATGCGTTTCATGGTAGGCTCCTGAGTGGGGTGTGGGGAATGTAGGGGGTGATACGGGGTGGGACAAATGGCCGGAGCGAGGTTGGTCCTATTTGACCTAGGCTGTGCTGTACCCAAACTCAGCTTTGTCTGCCTTGGGTATAATGCGTAATTTTTATTTATGAAGTCGAAGCTCTACATTGAAAATTCGATCATCAGCTATCTCACCGCCGAGCCGAGCCGCGATATTATCATCGCTGCTCGCCAAGCACTGACTCGACAATGGTGGAATGAAAAACGGCTCGACTACGAATTATACATTTCCGAATTCGTTATCTCAGAAGCTATGGCCGGAGATTCGGAAATGGCCACTCAGCGTCTGCAAGTGATTGCTGACATAGCAGAAGTTGAGTTGACTGAAACGGCTGCTGATTTTGCTGAGACTTTGGTTGCAGAAGGTCCGCTTCCGCGGAAGGCTGCTCTCGACGCCTTGCATATTGCTGTGGCCGTGAGTGGTGGTATTGAATACCTGTTGACTTGGAATTTTGCACATCTGGCCAACGCTACGATACGAAACCAAATCGAGCGAAAGTGTCGTGCAAAGGGATATGAACCACCCATCATCTGCACCCCAGAGGAACTGTTAGGAGAATAAAGCGATGAGCCACGACGATATCATTAGGGAAGTCCGCACGATTCGCGAACAATTAGCGGCACGACACGACTATAACGTCCGCGCCTTGTTTGCTGCCGCAAAAGAGCGCCAGCAAGAAAGCGAGCGGAAGGTCGTTACGTTGGAACCCAAGCCAGTAGAAGCCGTTTTACGCAACGCTTAGCTTGGCTATGGAAGTGATCCGAGGCAGCGATAACGTATTTGAGGATATTGGTTTTGAGCAGGAAGAAGCGGCGAGCCTAAAAGCTTAGGCTGATTTAATACTCGACCTAAGAAAATACATCGAAACTAAGGGTGGAAACAACGTCAAACTGCGGCGTTTGCGGCCGCAAAAGATCAGTGAGCGTAAGTGAGGTAATCACTCAGTTTTCTCAACAGACGTTTGTGCCGTTCGGCTGAAATGGAACCCACAGTGCCAAGTACGCTATGACGCGGTAACACAGCGAGAAAGCCAAGTCGAATCAGAGATGTTGATCGCAGGCCACTCGACTTGAAATCCTCGTTGGCAGAAGAAATAGTTTCGTCAAAGTTCCCGACATGCTGATGTAACTGTGTGCTTACACCGCAAACGAGCAAATCGCGATAGGGCGGCATTTCTCGTAGGAAAATGGCAGGTCTGTCCTTCAGCTCTCCATCGGCCTGGGGCAGTGGTGTAATAACGACGTCACCTTCCTTCATAGTCGGGATTCACCTCTTTGAGCAACTCCGATGAATACTCAGGTTCGTTCTCTCCGTAGGCGTCTTTTAGTCTTTGACCGGATAAGTGCAACCAAGCTGCATACTCACTGTCAGATTCTCGTCCTGGTAGAATAGTGACAATCAGTTTCGCATTTGGTTCTAGGTCGAATGGCTCATCCAAGCAAATGCGTTCCCCGTCAAAATGGGCGGGCACAGCTATCATGGGCATAGTCGCTTCCTCCTTAGCCTAGAAAGTGGGAAATTCCGCAGATAAAATGCTCAAAACTTAACAACTTCTATGAGCACCGTGCCGAAATTCAGGCAAGCAAGCCCTCGACGTATTCTCGTGCGGCAATAGCTGCCGAAAGCGGCTCGTCCCAATTGACCTCCTCAAGCTCGACGACGAGGAGGCCGTCGTAACCGCTAGCCGCTAACAGTCCGAACAACTCCGCAAAGGGCAACTCGCCTTCCCCGAAGGGCACGGGCTTTTCGCCCCGTTGGTCGCGCAGGTGGACGAGACCAATGCGTCCGGCGAGGGCTTCGGCAAAGGGCATGATTGGCTCGCCAACCGAGAGCAGGTGGCCGGTGTCTAAGAGTACGCGCACCCGCTCGGACAGCTCAGGCATCACCGCTTGGTAGTCGGCGAGTCCTTGCAGGCGGTTGCCTTTGTGGTTGCCCAAGTTGAGGGCGATATCGGGGATGTTGTCGAGGAGCGCGTTGACGCCTTCGATGAGGTCGGCGAGTGCCTCGTCCGTGCGGGCACCGCCCTTCGCGTTTAGGGTTTTGACGCCGAGGGCGCGGCCCAAGTGGATGTCCCATTCGAGCTGGCGCAGGTTGTAGGCGAGATTGCGCTCGTCGGAATCGGCTTTGCGACCGGTGAGATTGCGGATGTTGAAGCCGGTAAGTTGTAGGCCAGCGTCTGCAATGGCAGCGCGGACCATGGGCACGGACCAGTCGCGGTGGACGGGCGTGCTCTCGGTGTAAGCGCGGAAGAGTTCGAGGCGGGAGAAGCCAGCCGCTTTGGCGAGGTCGAGTGCTTCGGGCAAGAGCAGGTCTGGGCAGAGGGTCGGGCTGAAGACGAGGTTCATCAGCTAATCCCCTCCCAATGCGCCCATTGCTCGTCGCCGGTCTCAAAGCGGATATCGTTGGTGTCTTTGCGCGAGAAGCGGCCGATGAGGGCCATGCGGATATTGCGATTGACGTTTTTGGAACCCGTGTGAAAGAGCTGGCCGTGCCAGAAGATGGCATCGCCGGCTTTGCCGACGAATTCGCGCCCTTGGGGGAAGGTTTCCTTGGAAAATACATCGCTGGAAACGCCGCCCTGCACCGACAGCAGCGAGTGCGTCTTGAAGTACTCGTGCGCCACGTGGTGGCTGCCGGGCCAATAGGTGAAGCAGCCGCCTTGCGAGTCGATGTCCTCGACGTAGATCGTGACGTTGATGGTCATGTAGCCGACCGTGCCTTCGGGTACGCCGTTGGTTGGGGTGTAGTAGCCGTCGAGGTGGCCGCGCGCCGGCAGGGACCAAGTCTTGTCTTTGGCTGGATATACCAACGCGGGACCGGCGCTGCCGGGATTGAGCTGGCCCGCGCCGACCATCTCCTCCATCATGGCAAAGAGCGGCGCCTCGTGGACGGTGGCGCGGATGGCCGGGTGATGGGCGGGCGCAGGGGTGCGCGGCCCGGCTTCGACCCAAGTTGCAGGATCGTCGCGGTCGGCCTTGATGCCAGCCCAAAGGGCGTCCTGAGCAGCTTGAATTTGCGCCGGCGTGAGGACGCCGCGGACGATGAGACAGCCATTTTCCTTAAAGGAACGCTTGTCGGCGGAGGTGAGATGAGGCATAGCAGAACCTTTCCAATGCGGTGTCGAACATGAGTCTCGCCCCAGCGTACAAAAAAATGGTGCTCCCACGGAGACTCGAACTCCGGTTACAGGGTTGAAAACCCTGGGTCCTAACCGCTAGACGATGGGAGCACGCAAGGCAAAAAATATAGAAATGACCCCGCGTATTGGCAAGCTATCCCGCCGCATTTTGCTAGGCGAAGTCGTTGAGCGCGGGCGCGAGGAGATTGTAGTCGGTGGCTTGCTCAAAGGCGTGGGCGAGGCGCAGCAGCCGCGCCTCGTCGTGGGGATGGCCGATGAGTTGCAAGCCAATGGGCAAGCCATCCCGCGTGAATCCGCAGGGCAGGGAAACGGCGCACAGGTCGAGGATGTTGGCGGCGATGGTGTTGCGCAGGCAGAGGCCGTTGATGGGGAAATAGACGTCGTCGCGGTCAATTTCGTCGAGAATCGGGGCGGTAAAAGGAGTGGTCGGGGTGATGAGGAAATCGACGTTTTCGAGGGCCGTGCGGGCTTTGTAGCGCAGCTCGTCGCGTATTCTAAGTTGCTGGAGGAAGTCTGCGGCGAGGATGTCGCGGCCGTCGAGGATGCGGGCCGAGACAATGGGATCGAACCGCTCGCGGTGCGCTTCGAGGTTGCGCCGGTGATAGCGATAGGCTTCGACGGCCGTGGTGCTAGGCCCGCTGCGCCATTCGACTAGGTCGTTGAGCACCTCGAGCGATATTTCATCGACATAGACGCCGAGGTCGGCGAAGACGCTCGCCGCGGCGCGCACGGCCGCTTCGACCTCGGCGTCTACCTCGTCCCAGAAATACTCCCGCGGGAAGCACAGCCGGAGGCCGGCGACCTCGCCTTCCAAGCGATCCACCAGCGCATCGCCGGGCTGGGGATCCGCCATGGCTTGGCACAGCAGGGCGCAGTCTTGCGCTGTGCGGCACAAAGGCCCGATGCTGTCGAGGGTGGGGTCGAGGGGCAAGACGCCGGTGTTGGGGAGCAGGCCAAAGGTGGGCTTGAGGCCGGTGAGGCCGCAAAAGGACGCGGGAATCCGCACCGAGCCACCGGTGTCCGAGCCGAGGGCGGCCGGTGCCAGTCCAGCCGCCACAGCCACGCCCGAGCCAGAGGACGATCCGCCCGGTAGGCGGTGGGTTTCGGAATCCCAGGGGTTGACCGGAGTGCCGTAGTGATGGTTGACGCCGGTGCCGCCAAAAGCGAATTCCACGAGATGCGTCTTGCCCAACAGCACGGCGCCCGCGGCAAAGAGGCGTCGGGCAATCGCGGCATCGGCTGCGGCAACGTTATCGCGCAGCAGGGTCGAGCCGCCGGTGGTCGGCAGGCCCGCGACATCCACGAGATCCTTAAAGGCGAGGGGAATGCCGTGCAAGGGACCGAGGTAGGTGCCGGCCGCGATTTGCGCTTCGGCTGCGCGGGCTTGGGCTTGGGCGTGCGCGGACGTGACGGCGAGATAGGCGTTGAGCGCCGGATCATATTGCTCAATGCGCTCTAGGTAGTGCTCGGTGAGTTCGAGCGGGGAGAGTTCGCCGCGGCGGATCAGGGGGGCGAGTTCGGCAATGGGGGCAAATGCTAGGGCATCGTCCATGAGGCGACCTCTGCTCAGAGTTAATCCAACAGGGAAAATCCGGTGTAACCGAGGCGATCTTCCGCGCCTTCGACGCCGCCTTGGGGAAAGTACTCTCGCCAGCGCCGGCTGACCTTTTGCGCTGTTTCTTCGTCTGTTATTAGCTCGTCTGGATAGCCAAGTTTCATGCGGCAATCCAAGACGATCGGCGGCGTATAGCAGGGGTGGTGGCGGCGGAGTTGGACGGCCGCGGCATAGGTGTCGGCCGCCGGCTCAAAGCGGGTAAAGGCACTCCAAAGGAAGGTGACGTTCTTGGCAACCGCATCGGCGTCGTCGAGTAAAAATATCAGCGGCCAAGCTGCGACAGCTTGGTCTTCGGCGAGGTGTTGGGCGTAGCTGGGATCTTCCGCGTGCGACGGACCTTGGACTGCGAGGGCACCGGGGCAGTAGACCGCGGCCGCCCGGGCACCGCCGGGCAGGTCGCCGCTGAATTCCCCGGGCAATTCGTTGACTGGATCGCCCACGCCTATGAGGATTCCTTTGCTGCCTTGGTTTACGGCCGGTCCCGTGTAGTCGAGGGTATCCATGGCGAGATTGGCGATGACGAAAAGGTCGGTTGCGAGCTGCGCCCGCGCTAGGGCGTACGCAAGCACTTGCCGGAAGTCGCCCAAGTCCAAGGGGCGATCTATTACGACCAAGAACTTGGTGAGGTTGAGCTGGCCGCCGTCCTCGCCCAAGATGCGAAAGGCGAACTTCATGGCCTCGCGTGGGTAGCGCTCCTCGACGACGATGGCCGTCAGCGAGTGATAGCCGGTCTCGCCGTAGCTCCACATGGCCTTGATCGCGGGCATTACCAGCTTGCTCAAGGGCCGCATGAGTTGCTGGATGTAGGTGCCGAGGAACATGTCTTCCTGCGGCGGCTTGCCTACTACAGTGGCTGGGAAGATGGCGTCTTTGCGGTGGTAGAGGCGCTGGGCGCGGAGCACTGGATAGTCGTGTTGCAGCGAGTAATAGCCGTAGTGATCGCCGAAAGGCCCTTCGGGCTGGCGCACGTGCGGCGGCACCACGCCTTCAATAGCGAATTCGGCTTCGGCGATCAGAGGCAGCGCGGAGCCTCGCACGCGGCGCAGGCGCTCGCCCTGCAACAGGGAGGCCAAAATCAGTTCGGGCAAGTCCTCGGGCAGAGGCGCGATCGCCGCGAGGATCAGTGCTGGAGGCCCACCGACGAAGATGACGAGCGGCAGGTCCTCGCCCCGCTGCTCGGCGACGTGGTAGTGAAAGCCGCCGCCTTTCTGGATTTGCCAGTGAACGCCGAGGGCCTGGGAGTCGTGGCGCTGGATGCGGTACATGCCGAGGTTGTGATGGCCGGTGTCGGGGTGTTCGGTGTAAACCAGTGGCAGGGTGATGAAGTGTCCGCCGTCTTCGGGCCAAGTTTTGAGCAGAGGTAGGCGCGCGAGGTCGGGCGGCGACTGTACGCACTCGCCGACCGGGCCTTTGCCGACGGTCTTCAACCCGACCTTGAGCGCGGCCGGGATCAGGTTTTTGTGCGGCCAGAGCTTGCCTGGCGAGAGCGAGGGCAGGTCTTGGGCCAGTTGCACTAGCTGTTGGATAAACTGCTCCGGCCTCGGGCCAAAGGCCAGTTCGACGCGCCGGGCCGTGCCAAAGAGATTGGTGACGCAGGGAAAGTCCGCGCCTTCGACGTGGGTGAAGAGCAGGGCTGGACCAGCAGCGGCGAGGACGCGGCGGTGGATCTCGGCGATTTCGAGTTCAGAGGAAACCGGGGCGTCAACGGTGACGAGCTCGCCTTCGCGGCGCAGCAGAGCGAGAAATTGGCGCAGGTTTTGCATGGGCGGCCTAGGGCGGCAGGTGGAAGGTCGGGTTGGTCTTGAATATATTAAAGGCGACTTTTTACAACATCCCCATTGCGAGAGGTTTTCCATGACAGAGAGAAACGACGAATTCGCGGCGCGCACCCGGCTGGAATGCAGCGGCGGCAGCGGCGGCCTGTACCGCATTCAAAAGTTAGAAGAAGACGGCGTGGCCGAGGTGAGCCGACTGCCCTATTCGATCAAAATTTTGCTGGAGGCCGCACTCAGGCAGTGCGACGGATTTGAGATTGCCCGAGAGGACGTCGAGCGCATTGCGCGCTGGAGTCCCGAGACCGCGGGCAAGGAAGAGATTCCCTTTAAGCCGGCGCGGGTGGTGATGCAGGATTTTACCGGTGTGCCAGCGGTGGTCGATTTGGCCGTGATGCGCGACGCCGTGGCCGATTTGGGCGGCGACCCAGAGAAGGTCAACCCCCTGATTCCGGTTGACCTAGTCATTGATCACTCGGTGCAGGTCGATTACTACGGCATCCGCGAAGCGCTGGCCATGAACGCCGCACGTGAATTCGAGCGCAACCGCGAGCGCTACGAGTTTTTGCGCTGGGGGCAGGAGTCGTTCGACAATTTTCGCGTGGTGCCACCGGCTACCGGCATCGTGCATCAGGTCAACTTGGAGTACTTGGCGCAGGTGGTGCAGGAGCAGGACGGCGAGTTCTATCCCGACAGCCTAGTGGGCACGGACAGCCACACGACGATGATCAACGGTCTCGGCGTCCTCGGCTGGGGTGTGGGTGGCATTGAGGCTGAGGCCGTGATGTTGGGGCAGCCGATCTACATGCTGCTGCCCGAAGTGGTCGGCGTCAAACTGACGGGTGCGTTGCCCGCTGGGACGACCGCGACGGACTTGGTGCTGACAGTGGTGCAGATGCTCCGGGCGCATGGCGTGGTGGGCAAATTCGTCGAGTTTTACGGCCCAGGCTTGAGCGAGCTGAGCTTGGCCGACCGGGCGACCCTCGCCAACATGGCCCCGGAATACGGGGCGACGATGGGCATTTTTCCGGTTGACGAGGAGACGCTGGCGTACTTGGCGCTCACTGGCCGCAAGAAGGCAGTGGTCGAGCGCGTCCGCGCCTACATGGAAGCGCAGGGTATGTTTTACCACGCTGAAACTCCTGATCCGATCTTCAGCGAGCACTTGGCGCTTGATATGGCTACGGTCGAGCCGAGCTTGGCCGGCCCGACGCGGCCCCAGGATCGGGTCGCGCTCAAGGACGTGCCGAGGGCCTTCGCAGCCTCGCTAACGGACCGCTTTGAGGTGGAGGATAGCGGCAAAAAGGTCGCCGTCGATTTGGGCGAGCAGGGTGCGGTTGAGTTGGACCACGGTGCCGTGGTGATCGCCGCCATTACCTCCTGCACGAATACCAGCAATCCGAGCGCGATGGTGGGGGCGGGGCTGTTGGCCCGCAATGCGGCCAAGCGGAGCCTTGCGGTCCCGGCCTACGTCAAGACCAGCCTCGCACCGGGCAGCCGGGTCGTCTCGCGCTACCTCGACGCGGCCGGCCTCACCGAGAGCCTAGAGGCCCTCGGTTTCCACACGGTGGGGTACGGTTGCACGACCTGTATTGGCAACTCGGGTCCCCTGCCCGAAGAAATCGCCGCGGCCGTAGCCGACAACGATTTGGTGGTGTGTAGTGTGCTCAGCGGCAACCGCAATTTCGAGGGCCGGGTCCACGCGTTGACGAGGGCCAATTTTCTCGCCTCGCCGCCGTTAGTCGTGGCCTACGCGCTCGCGGGCCGAGCGACGATTGACTTTGAGCGCGAGCCGCTGGGCCGCGACCAAGCAGGCCGCGCGGTGTTCCTGCGCGACATCTGGCCCTCGCAGGATCAGGTCCGCGACGCGCTTGCCCGCTCGCTGACGCCGAAGATGTTCGAGGAAGAATACGGCAATGCGTTTCGTCAGAACGAGACTTGGAACGCCATTCCCGTGCCCGCGGGCAAGCGCTACGCCTGGGCTGAGGAAAGCACGTATATCCGCAAGCCGAATTTCTTTGACGGCCTCACCAAACAGGTCCAGCCGATCCAGCCGATCCAAGGTGCGTGCGTCTTGGCCAAGCTCGGCGACAGCGTGACGACCGACCACATCTCGCCGGCTGGCTCCATTGCCGTGGGCAGCCCGGGGGGCGAGTACCTCGTTAGTCGCGGCGTCGAGCGCAAGGATTGGAATAGCTATGGCTCTAGGCGCGGCAATCACGAGGTGATGATGCGGGGCACGTTTGCCAATATCCGCATCCGCAACGAGCTGGTGCCCGGCGTCGAGGGGGGCTATACGCGCCACCTGCCTTCGGGCGAACAGATGACCATCTACGACGCGGCGATGCGCTATATCGAAGAAGGCGTGCCTTCGATCATTATTGCAGGCAAGGAGTACGGATCGGGTTCGAGCCGCGACTGGGCCGCCAAAGGCCCCTTCCTGCAGGGCGTCAAGGCCGCAATCGCCGAGAGCTACGAGCGCATCCACCGCTCGAACCTGATTGGGATGGGCATTCTGCCGCTGCAATTTTCTGCCGGCGAAGACCGCCACGCGCTGGGGCTGACTGGCGAGGAGGTATTCGATATTGAGGGTCTCGACGACGACCTACAGCCGGGGCAAGTGTTGGAGGTCGTAGCCAAGAGTGCTGCGGGCGAGCAGCGTTTTGCGGTGCTGTGCCGGATAGACACTCCGGTGGAGATTAACTACTACCGCAACGGGGGAATTTTACACGCAGTACTTAGGCGGATGGCCGAGTAGAGTCGGCGAAGAGATGCGATGAGTTCTTGTGTTGTTAAAGAAGTCGTGCGCACCGTGCTGCACGTCCCGTTCCACGAGCGCTGCGCCGACACCATGGCAATCTACGGGCCGGGCTGGTCCATCGTCGAGTTGATCGAAGTGGAGACCGCGGGCGGCGTTGTCGGCATCGGCGAGACGATTCAGGGCTATACGTGGGGGCACTCACGCGAAGCCCAGTTTGCTCGCGTCCGCGGCCGGAATGTTTTCGAGTTGCTGTGGGACGATTCGCTGGGCGCGGGCTTGCAGATGGCGCTGTTCGACGCGGCCGGCAAGCACTTGGGCGTCCCCTGCCATCGGCTAATGGGGCCGCAGCACCGCGCCGCCTGCCCGGTTTCTTGGTGGGCGCAAAGCATGCCGCCGGCAGCATGGGCGGCCGAGGCGCGCACGGCCGAAGCGCACGGCTTTACCACCATGAAGGTCAAGGCGCGGCCTTGGTACGATGTTGCGGCGCAGTTGCGGGCCGTGGATGAGGCCACTTCTCAGCACTTCAAGCTGGACGCCGACTTCAATACCATGTTGCTGGGCGTTGACCAAGCCGCCCCGCTCATCGCGCGCCTAGAGCGGGACAACGCCTGCCTCGCCATCGTTGAGTCGCCGATTCCGCAGGACGATGTGGAGGGCAATAAACTCCTGCGGCACAAGCTCCAATGCCCAATCGCCATGCACATGGGCCAGCCGCCGCCCATGACAGCGATCCGCGAGGGCGTGTGCGATGGTTTTGTCATCGGCGGTGGGGTGAGCCGCGTCTTGAGCGATGGCAACTTGGCTGCGCGGGCGCAAATGCCGTTTTGGTTGCAGATGGTGGGTACCGGCCTGACGGCGACTTTTGCGGCGCACTTGGGGGCGGTGCTAAAGGAAGCGCGCTGGCCGGCGATTCCTTGCGTCAACATCTACTCGCACGTTTTGGTGCAGGAGTTTACTGTGGAAGGTGGGCATCTGCGGGTGCCGGAAGCTCCGGGCTTGGGGGTCGAGTTGGACCGGGATGCCGTGGAGCGTCTGCGCGTCGAGCCAGACTTTGCAAAAGCACCGGTGCGCCAAATCCACGTCGTGCGTTGGCCGGATGGCCGGGAGTTGTGGGCTGCCGACGGAGGGTATCGGGGCGACTTCACCGCTGGCAAAATCACCGGCTTTTATCCGGGCATGGACCTCCAAGTGCGGCTCGACGACGGCAGCGAAGAATTTGATCGGGAGTATCGGGAGCGGTTCCCGGAGCGAGCTTAGGGCTTCGGCGGGGAGCGAATTGAAGCGTATTAGTTGAGTACCTTAAACAGCATCGTCAGTTGTAGGCCCACTACGCCGAACAAAAGGCCCACAATCCAGCGAAATTGACTATCCATGCGGCGCGTGACTTCGCTGCGGAAGGCGGCCAGAGTGCGTTCTATCGCAGCCAAGCGGCGGTCTAACTGCTCGGCGATGCCTTCCAGCCGTCCGAGGCGGCGGGCTTGGGTTAGCGGTTGCTCGGTCATGGAGCTATCTCCTGCGGTGAAGGCCAGCCGCTTGCCGCGGCCGCTGTTCGAGCAGTTAAATGTAAGCGATAGCCTCTACATGCAAAATGCAGGCCATGCTTAGTCTGCCGCCCGTTCTCTCTGGTAGGAGTAGGTGCTGTACGCACCGTGCTGTTGCCTTGCCGAAACGGTGTTGTTCCGCAAAGGTAACAGCACCGCTCATTTGACCAATGCGGCAATTTGCTTGAACTCCGTTGTCCCCGCTTGCTGCAGCAATTCAAATAGGCACATTTCCACCGCGGTGATCTGTGCGCCAGCGGACGCCATTCTTTGCAGCCCCAGCGCCTTGTTTTCGGCGGTGCGCGAGGAGACGGCGTCGGCGACCACTTCGACTTGGTAGCCGGCGTCCAGCAAGTCGCGGGCCGTCTGATAGACGCAGATGTGGCTTTCGATGCCGGCCAAGAGAATTTGGCGTCGGCCGCTCTGGCGCAGTTGGGTTTGGAAAGCGCGGAGGCCACAAGCGCTGAAACAGGTCTTAGCCAATGGCTCTTGAGCGGAGAGCAGCTTGGCGACCTCGGGAATGGTGGGGCCAAGCCCTTTGGGATATTGCTCCAGCCAGAGAATAGGCAACGCTAGGACCTGTGCGCCTTGGACGAGAATCTGGAGTTGGCGGTAGAGTGCCTCGCGCTCGTGCATCAGCGCGGCCAACTTGCCCTGAATGTCGATGAGGACGAGCGCGGTGTGGTCGCGGCTGAGCATTAGATGTACCCGGTTGAGCCGTCGGGACGAGTGGGACTGGAGCGTTCCCAATGGATGTATTCGTTGTCGGCGATGGCTTCTTCATTGACTTCGACGCCTAGCCCCGGTCGGTCCGGTCGCAACTCGAGATAGCCGTCTTTGGGCAGATAGGGTTCGTCAACCCAGTCGTTCCACTCGGATTCAGTCGGCAGGAGGTATTCGAGAATTTTGAAATTGGGTGCCGAGGCGCAGAAGTGCAGGTTGACCGCCGTTGCCAACGGCCCCATGGGATTGTGCGGGGCGATGCTGATGTAGTGGGCTTCGGCAATGGTGTTGATCTTGCGCATTTCGAGCAAGCCGCCGCAGACGCAGACGTCGGGTTGGATGATGTCGGCCCCTTGGTTGGCAATTAAGTCGAGGAACTCAAAGCGGGCGTAGAGGCTTTCGCCGGTGGCCAATGGCACCTGCATTTGCGACTTGAGGCTGGCCCACGCCGGAATGTGCTCGGGGCGCAGCGGTTCTTCGTAGAAAAAGGGGTCGTACGGCGCGAGGGCGTTGGCTAGCTGCAAGGCGCGAATCGGCTCGAAGATCTTGGCGTGCGGGTCGAAGGCGAATTCCCAGTCGTCGGGGCAGGTAACGCGCAATTCTTCAAAATACTGGGCCGCCTCGGAGCAGACGCGGCCCCAGCGATGGGCATCTGGGTCGAGCCGATAGGGGCTGGTTTTGAAGGCTGTGAAGCCATACTCCTCGTGCAGCCGCCGGGCTTGGTCGGCGGCCTCTTTGCCGTCGCGACCGCCGATGGAGCGATAGACGCGCACCCGGTCGCGGGCGTGGCCGCCCAAGAGCTGATAGACCGGGACGCCCGCGGCTTTGCCTGCGATGTCCCACAAGGCGTGGTCAATGCCGGAGATGGCAGACAGACCGATTCCGCCCGGGGGAAAGCGGAACTGCTGGTGCAGCTTCATCATGATGAACTCGATCCGCCGCGGGTCGATGCCCTTGATTAGCTCAAAGCAATAATCGACGGTGGGGCCGACGGCTAAGTCTGGGCCGATGGAGTAGGTTTCGCCCCAGCCGGTGATGCCCTCGTCGGTCTCGACTTTGACCAAGACGCGCGGGCGGTTGCCGAAGCGGGCGACGATGGGGGTGATGGCGGTGATTTTCACGGTAGTCTCGCTAGTGGAAGAAGAGAGGATAGGGAGCGTTTTCGGCTTCGCGTTTGATCAGGCTCATCAGTTCCATTGTGTGGTAGTCGCCCCACATGGCTGCCTCGCCGCAGGGGATTTTGCGGCCTTGGGGCACGTAGTCCCAGCCATTGGGGCGGTGGTAGATCGCGTGGAGGGTGATGCCTTGGTGGTGGGAATCAACGGCGAGATACGGTTCCGCTAGCAGGGCGCGGGCAATGGTGAAGGCCGCGGCGCGATAGCGCGTCCCCCGCGCCGGGTTCCCCTTAGACAAATAGTAGTTGCCCAAGCGCAAGTATCCTTGGCCACAAATAGCTGCGGCCGAACTATCGAGCGGCTCGACGTCGTTGTACGGGTCGGAGGGCCGGTCGGTTATCGCGCCAAAAGAGGCGACTCCGGGGGCCCCAGTGTCCCAGAAAGGTACGCCGTCGGCAAAGCTGTTGACGATGTGGAACTCTGCGGTGGCTAGGGTGGCTTTTTCCATGATTTGCACGAGATCGGCCTTAGTCGCGAAAGGCTCGACGGCGGCCTCGCTGAGCGCGGCGAAGTACTCTAGCTGCTCGGCGTAGCCCAATAGTACCCACGACAGCCCGCGCGTCCAAGTCGAGAACGGGGTGTAGCCCTGTTGGGTGCTGGGGCAGCGGTACTGGCCGTCGCGGGTGTTGAAGATGGATTCGTGGACTACGCGGCCGGGCGTGTCAAACGCGTCGCGCCCCGCGCCGTAATAGACGTTGAAACGGGCGTTGGTCTGGGCGTGTTCGATCAAGCGCCCGAGCAGACTGATGCGCTGGTCGCCCTCGCCCATTAGCGCGTGGCCTAGCTGGTGTGCAGTTCCCAAGATCCGCAGCGAGCGCATGGTGTCGGAAAAGAGCGAGTGCGGGCCGTTGAAGGAGTGGATAAAGCCCGTGCCGTAGCTCGTCTCAGTCCAACGTGCGGCCTGCACAGCACCCGACAGCTTGATGGCCAGTTCGTAGAAATCCAGTTCGCGCTGATCGTGCGGGATGCGGCCTTCGAGCATCAGGCGACGCAAGTTGCCATAAGTGGAGAGGTTGTTGAAGCCGTGATCGTGGACGCCGATATGCGAGACATGTGGTGCCATGTGCGCGATCGTGCGGTCGCGGCCGAGCGCGAGGAAGCGCGCGTCGTCGGTCATATCGTACTGGAGTATAGCGCAGCCGTATTGGAAGCCTTGGGTCCATTCGGTCCAGCCTCGGGTGGTGTAACGCCCCTGCTGGGTGAAGACCGGGGTGCCGCGATCAGAATCCCAAGTGCGGTCGAGATCGAGAATTTTAGGGCCGGTAAGAGTTAAAAAGTGCTGGATTGCCGGAAGAAGCTGTGGGGCGTTCAGGTCTTGGTCTGGTTTCACGAGGCGACTCCTTTGGCTTGGGCTGCGAGAAGATAGGAGGGGCGTGGAGGTGGGTCAATGCGGGTTGGTGAGTGTTGGTTGGGTGCTTATTTTTCTCGCCGCACAGACGAGTCCAAGGAGAGGTTTCGTGAGCATACCCAGCGAAGGCATTGCTTTAAGAGTGGAAGAGACCGCGGGCATTGCCCGCCGAAGGTTCCCCCTGACTAGGGGCGTCCCCCTGTCCCAAGGTGCCGTAGTAGGCGTAGAAAATCTGTCTTTGCAGGACGCCCAAGGCCGAGCTGTCCCAGTGCAGCTACGGGTCTTGGGCCACTGGCCGGACGGCAGCGCAAAGTGGGTTTTGGTGGATTTTCAGGCCGATGTAGAAGCGGGGCAAGCGGTCGTGTACATCTTGAGATATTCGGACGAAAAAGCCGCGGCGCACGTCCAAGGCGTGGAAATCGCCGAGCGGGAAGATCGGTTTGAGGTGTGTACCGGCCCCCTGCGCTTTGGCATTGGCAAAAAGACATTCGCGCTTTTTGACGGAGTAGCACTAGGGGATCGAATTGAAGGATCGTTTATCTCCGAGGTAGAAGTCACCCCTCGGGGCGGTGGCGACACTTGGGCCAAGATCTCCGAGTCCGAATTCGTCGGCGGAACGCAGCGGCGGATCTACGGAATGGGGGGCACGTGTCTGGCGTCAGCCGGGGCGGAGGAATACGCCGTCGAAATCGAAGAGGCCGGTCCCTTGCGGGCGGTGATTTGCTGCCGAGGGGCCTACGAATCAACCGCGCCCATGCACCACTACGCCGGCTATCGCCCGCTGCGCTTTGCGACGCGGATCTACGCCTATGCCGGCAAGACGCAGGTGCGGGTGGTACACACGGTGATCGTCACCTGTAATCCGCGCGAGACCGAGGTGGAGGAGCTGGGCTTGCGCGTCCCCATTTTGCCCGCAGGCAGTGGAACTTGGCGCGTTGGGGCTGAGCGGGTCATAGCGGGTGCTTGGGTCCCCGAGCGCTACGCATTGCTCTCGCAGCGGCTGGACAATCACTTCTATTGGGAGGAATACGAGGGCGTTGGGCGCACGGTGCGGGCCGAGGGCGAGCGCGCCGCTGGCTGGATTTGTGCTGAGAACAACCGCGTCGGCGTCGGCGTCGCGCTGCGCTACATGGCC
Source organism: Candidatus Latescibacterota bacterium (assembly GCA_965116045.1). Taxonomy (GTDB): domain Bacteria; phylum Latescibacterota; class UBA2968; order UBA8231; family UBA8231. Next base: position 3,272,892 of record OZ220478.1, read on the forward strand.
GAGGAGTACCCCAAGGCCCTCGGCCTCGGCGCACAAGGCATTGACGTCTTTTTTTGGCGCGATCCAGATGGGCGGCGGCTTAGCTGCAAACGCTACGCCGAGGAGGTGGCTTGGCACGAGGGCGAGGGGGTTTATGCCGACGGCACGGGCACGGCGAAGAGCAGCGAGTTTTTCGTCGATTTTTTTCGCGCTGGGCACTCCGCTGACGAGCGATTGCAGGGACTTTTGCACCCGCCACAGGTGAGTGTCGCGCCGGATTGGGTGGTGCAGAGCGGGGCGGTCGGCGGCTTGGCAACCGGCGCAGAATTTCCGCGCTCGGACCGCATGTTGACGGGCTTTGTCGCCTGGCTGGAAGGGCACATTGAGCGCTATCGCTGGAAGGGTTTTTTCGATTGGGGCGACGTGATGGCCACGTGGGAAGAGGGCGCGGGAGGCTGGCGATTTAAGGGCCGCTGGGGTTGGTGCAACAGCGAATGGGATCCGCGCCACGCCGCGTGGTTGCAGTACTTGCGCACGGGCGAGGGGCGCTACTACGCGCTCGGCGAGGCCATGACTCGGCATTCGCTGGACGTAGATACTTGCCACTATCACCCGTTTCGGCCCTACATGGTCGGCGGCTGCTTTCGCCACAGCATGGACCATTTTGGCGACGAGCCGTGCGCTTCGCACACCTTTATCGACAACTGGGTGGATTATTACTACTTGAGCGGGGATGAGCGGGCGCGGGAGGTCTTGCGCGAGGCTGGAGAATTTTTCCTGCGCTACCGCTGGAGCGAAGATCCGCGCTACAGCTTCAGCTTGCGCTCCATTGCCAATGCGCTGCGGGGATTGCTCTACCTGTACGAGTTGACCGGCGAAGCGCGCTTTATGCGCCGCGCCGAAGAGGTGTACTACGCGGTGGCTCGCGGCCAAAACGAAGACGGCAGTTGGCACAAGCGCTTCCAAGTATCCACGGAGGCCAAGCTGCCCGACCAGGGACCGTACGGCATGGCCACCGAGGGCACCACTCTGGCGGTGGAAATGGGCGCGGCGGTCCCGTTTAGCGACGAAGAGTTGCTCGAGTTGCAGGGGAGCTTTACTGCATTAAAGCGGGTGTTGCCCTACGAGGAGCAAAAGGGCTATCAGACGCACTATTTGATGGTCGGGCTGGAGCGGCTGCACCGGATGACCGGGCGCGCGGATGTGGCCGAGGTTTTCGTGCGGGCCGTCGATTGGTTTTGCGGCGGCAAAGGCGTTTTCGACGACGAATTTGCCCGCGCCCATAGCTACCACGGCGTGCTCTGCGGTTCGCTGGCGTACGCTTGGCGACTGACCGGAGAAAAGGGCTATCTGGAGGTGGGGCGTGCGGTGCTGGCTGAATTGATCGACCAACAGGACTGGAGCGATCGCCCGGATTACCGCGGCGCGGTGGCTATGCACCCGACCGCGTTGAGTTTGGTGTTTTTTGGCGTACCGTCGCTGCTGGGGGCACTTGCAGAAGCCGGCTTGGAAGAAGTGTCATACTAAAACGATCTAAGGAGAAAATACCATGCTAAAACGACCCAATATCATTCTCATTATGACCGACCAACAGCGCTTCGACACAATCGGCGCTTGGGGCTACGACTATGCGATTACGCCGGCGATGGACCGCTTGGCCGCCGAGGGGCTTTCGTTTCGCAATGCCTTTTGCCCGGGCGCGACCTGCATTGCCTCGCGGGCGGCGATCTTCACGGGCATGTACCCGCACAATACCGGCGTGTACAGCTTCGACCACTGGGCCAATCACCGCAATTGGGTGCAAGACCTCAACGACGCGGATTATCACTGCGTCAACGTCGGCAAGATGCACTTTGCGCCGCGCGATGTGGCTGGGGGTTTCCACGAACGGGTCGTGGTGGAGAATCCGACCAGCAAAAACCTCGATATGGGCGGGGCCGACGACGATTGGGGCCGCTATCTGCGGATTCACGGCTTGGCGAGACCCAACGACCGCAACAAGACCGATCCCGCTTGGCTACAGAAATACCAAGGCGTCCCTTGGCACTTGGAGGAGCGCTTTCACTCGGACGTTTTTATCGGCGACTCGGCCCTTTCTTGGATCCGCGATTACAAGGGCCAACAACCGTTTTTCTTGCAAGTGGGTTTTACCGGTCCACACGAGCCATGGGACCCATTGCCGAGGCATCTGGAGCAGTACGCGGGGCGTCCAATGCCGCCGCGCGTGATGCGCGAGGGCGAGTTAGCGGACAAGCCGCCCCAGCACGCGGCGCAGCGAAAGACGCACGCCGAGACCGAGCACGAGTCCGCGATCGACATGTACTCGCCCAGCGAAGAGGACATCGCCCACATGCGACGGCACTACTACGCTAAGATCACCACGGTGGATGAGAAGCTAGGCGAAGTTCTCGACGCGCTACAGGCGCGTGGCTTCTTGGACAATAGCCTGCTTCTTTTTTGTTCGGATCACGGCGAGCTGTTGGGCGATCACGGGCTGGCGTATAAGTGGCTGATGTACGATCCGATAGTACACGTGCCGCTAATTGTGCGCGACAGCCGTCGGACGCAAAAGGGCGGCGAGATCGGCGACTTGGTTTCGTTGATGGATTTGGGGCCGACGATTCTAGAAGCGGCTGGCGTGGAGGTGCCTAGCTACCTAGAGGGACGTTCGCTGCGGCCATACTTGGCAGGGGCCGCGGACTGTGCGCCGCGCGAGTGGGTGTTCTGCGAGGACAACTATCAGGTGATGATGCGCGGCCAGCGGCACAAAATGGTCTATTACATCGGCCAAGATCAGGGCGAGCTATACGACTTGGCGCAGGACCCGCACGAGTTGTGGAACCTCTGGGGCCGACCCGAGCATCGAGAACTGCAAAACGAGCTTATGGCCCGTTTGCTGCGCTGGCTCGCCGCGAGCACGTACTACAATGCAGGCTACCGTCGCCAGCGCAGCCGGCAGTACGCGATGCGCTGGCCGCGGCCGGACGACGCGTTTTTACACGGGGCACGGGCACGGTCGGTGCCGCGCTCGTTGGATTTTGAGACGCTGTCTTGGCCTGTGCGCGGCTGCAAATTTGAGATGGCTGCTAAAATTCGGCGGAGAAGTTGGCGAGGAGATCAACGGCGGCGGTCCGGTCTATTTTGTCGGTGTTGATCGTCAGATCGTAGAGCAGAGGGTCGTTCCAATCGGCTCGGTGGAAGTTGTGCAGGTAGCTCTGTCGCCATTGGTCGTGTTGCTCGAGGAGCGTTTGCGCTTGCTCGCGATCCATGTCGCGGCTCTGCATCAATCGCTCAATCCGCGTTTCGAGCGGGGCGATGATTTTGATGTGGCAGGCATTGGGGTGATCGGCGAGGATGACTTGGCTGGCCCGCCCGACGATGACGGCCCGGCCGCTTTGGCCGAAATCTTGCACGAGGGTCGTGATGAGTAGCTGGTACGTGCCGCGGTCGAGATACGTCGCTGCGCCGACATCGTGTTCGCGCATGTGGGGAAATTCGAGCCCGAACTCGGGCGCGTACGCGGCCGCCGATAAGGGAAAAGTCCCCGGGGCGACTTCGGGCACGAGCAATCTCTTGAGAAAGAACCTGAGCCGGCCCTCTCCCTTTTCGTCGTAGCGCTCAACCTCTTCGACCGAAGTATCGGTGATGCTGGCGATCTCTTCGACGAGGCGGCGGTCGATAAATTCGTAGTTCAGCTTGGCGGCCAACTGCTCGGCGATCCAGTCGCCAAAGCTGCCGAGCTGACGGGCAACCGTGATGACATTCATGGCGAGTCTCTTAGGTTGGAAGTGCTCAGGTACCAACTTGTACTCATTCGTAAAGAGTATAAAAGGCGGGTATTTGCCGTGTCAACGCTTTTCCAGCCGGGCCAACTGCGGTCCCAAGCGGATGGAATGGGTTTTGACGAGGCAGTAGATTGGGTCGCCGATACTGAGTTGCATTTCCTCAATGGCTTCTGGAGTCGTCTTGGCCGCTAGCCGCCGCCCGATATCCACGTAGATGAGCTGTTTCCCCCCCACATCGGCCATTGCGCTGATGGCCCCCTGCAACGCATTGCGCACACTCAGCCCTGTGGGTCGCTGGCGGGCGAGGACGATGTCGTCGGCGCGGATGCCGATAAAGAGACGGCTGCCGACGGGTTGCTCGCAGTAGGGAATTTTGAGCTGCTGACCGTGACACCGGACCTCGCAGACGCCCCGCTCCGCGTCGGTCGCCGCAATTTCTACGTCGAGGACGTTTTCAAAGCCGTGCTCTTCGACCAGCGGCAGGACTTGAGGCTGGGTGGCGATGGTGAAAAAGTCGCCGTGCGCGACGACTTGGCCGCGGTTGAGCACGACGACTTGACTGGTGAGTTCGAGGATTTCGGCGACCGAGTGGCTGACGTAGAGAATGGGGATTTGGAGGGCATCGCGCACGTGGCACAGGTAGGGGATGATGCGGTTTTTGAGGCCCTGATCGAGCGAAGCCAATGGCTCGTCCATCAGCAGGAGGCGCGGAGAAGCAAGTAGGGCGCGGCCCAAGGCAACGCGCTGGCGCTCGCCGCCGGACAGGTGCCCCGGTCGGCGCTTGAGCAGGGGACCGACTTCGAGCAAATCGACGATCTGATCCAAGGCAAAGCGCCGCGCTGCGGCTGGCAACAGATCGCGACCATAGCACAGGTTTTCCTCAGTGCTCAGATGCGGAAAGAGCAAGTCGTCTTGAAATACGCAACCGATGCGGCGGTGCTCGGGCGGCACATTGATGCGCTGAGCCGAGGAGAAGAGAGTTTGCCCGTCCAAGGATACCTCGCCGGCATCTGGCCGCACTAGCCCGGCGACCACATTGAGCAGCGAAGTCTTGCCCGCGCCCGATGGCCCGTAGATAGCGGTGACGGCGTGAGGACACTCGATGGCGACGTCGAGTGCGAAAGGGCCTAGCTGGCGTTGAGCGCGGAGGCGGAGCATGGCTAATCCGAGCGCAGGCGACGGGCTGACCATTCGCTGGCCACGAGGGCCAGCAGCGAGAGTGCGACCGAAATCGCGATTAGCCCGACGACGCGGCTTTCCCCGTCCGGCTGGTTGAGGTACGTGTAAATGGCCGAGGGAATGGTGCGGGTCTGCCCGGCGATGTTGGCGGCAAAGGTGATGGTCGCACCGAACTCGCCTAAGGAGCGGGCAAAGCTCAAGAGCGAGCCGACCAGCAGACCGGGAGCGGCGAGGCGCAAGGTTACGGTCAAAAAGGCACGCAGCGGACCTGCCCCCAAGGTGCGGGCGACGCGCTCTAGGCGCGGATCCACGCTCTCAATGCCGAGGCGCACCGAGCGCAACATCAGGGGAAAGCCGACCACGGCCGAGGCCAGCACCGCGCCCTTCCAGTCGAAGGCCAACTGGAGGTTGAGTGCGGCGAGCACCGGGCCGAAAAGACCGCGGCGACCAAAGAGCAACAGGAGCAGATAGCCAGTGACGACCGGCGGCAGGACCAGCGGCAAGTGGCAGAGGCCGTCGAGCGCGATCTTGAGCGGAAACTCCCGCCGGGCTAGCAGCCAGCCCAGCAACACGGCCGGCAACAGGCTCAGCAGCACACAGCAAAAAGCCACGCGCAGCGAGAGCAACAGGACCTGCACTTCCTCAGTGCTGAACACGTTGGTTGCCTAAAAAGCTGAAGCCGTGTTTGCGAAAGATGTCGGCGGCCGTATCCGAGCTAAAAAACGCCAGCAGGCTGCGGGTTTGCGCGTTGGCGCGGCCCTTGACGATGGCTGCTGGATAGACGATGGGGCGATGCAGTGAGTCCGGCACCGTCGCTAGGGTTAGTACGCGGTTGCTTTGGGTCGCGTCGGTGGCGTACACTAGCCCAGCGGCGCACTCTCCGCGCTCGACGTACACCAAGGCGGCGCGGACGTCGGGCGCGGGCGCGATGCGGCTTTTGAGCACTGGCCACCAGCCCAATCTCGCTAGAGCTTGGCGGGCGTACTGGCCGGCCGGGACGTGATCGGGGTCGCCGAGGGCCAAGCGGCCCGCGAAAGCAGCGGCAAAGTCGAAGTCCCTAACCCAGCGGATGGCGAAAGGCTCTGCCGCGGGTGCAATAACCACGAGGGCGTTGCCGAGGAGATTGACGCGGGTGTCTTGCTCGATGCGCTGGTGCGCTTGGAGATAGTCCATCCACTCGGCATTGGCGGAAAAGTAAATGTCGGCTGGCGCACCGGCGGCGATTTGTTTGGCCAAAGTCGAAGAACTGGCAACGGACAGGTGCATCCCCTCGTAGTGAGCGGTTAGCTCGGTGAGTGCAGAACTCAGGCTGGCGGCGGCGAACACGCTTTGAGCCGCGGCTAGCGCGGGGCAGAGCAAGAGCAGTGCGATGCTAAGGGTGCGCGGGGTCATGGTGCCAAAATTCGGTCAGCGATTGAGCGATATGGGCTGGATTGCGGACGGAATGCACTGGGTGCCAAGAGGCGGGAAAAAGCTGGCGATAGCGGCTTTGGGCAAAGCGGCGATCGACGAGCAGAATCGCGCCGCGGTCGCTCGCGGTGCGGATGACGCGGCCAGCAGCTTGCAACACGCGGTTCATGCCCGGATAAACGTAGGCATACGCAAAGCCGGGGATCTCGCGCTCGTCGAAATAGTGGCGGATCAGATCGCGCTCCAAGCACAATTGCGGCAGACCAACGCCGACGACCACTGCCCCGACCAGCCGCTCGCCGACTAAATCGATGCCCTCGCCGAAGACACCGCCCATCACCGCGAAACCCACTGTGTACTGTTCGGCCGGCAATGACTCCGCGTCGAAGGCGGCGAGAAACGCCTCGCGCTGGCGGTCGGACATGCCGCTTTCTTGGACGAGCAGGTCGATGTCTGGGTACGCCGCGGCAAAGCGCGTCGCCACTTCTTCCATGTATTTGTACGAAGGAAAAAAGGCGAGGTAGTTGCCGGCGCGCTGGCGGACGAGGGCGGCGATGGACTCGGCGATAGCGCCGTAGCTTTCGCCGCGCTTTTTGTACGTCGTCTCAATGTGGTCGGCCAGCAGCAGGCGCAAGTGTTCGGGTGGGAAGGGCGAACCAAGGCTCAGCAAGGTATCCTCGTCCTCGCCGCCGAGCAGGTCGCGGAAGTACGCCAGCGGCGAGAGCGTGGCCGAGAAGAATACGGCCGCACAGCCGCGTTCTAGGGCTTGGCGGATATTGTGCGCTGGGTCGAGGCAGAAGAGCCGAAAGCAAATATCCCGCCCCTGTTTTTCGCTGTACGTGGTGTAGTGTTCGTCGAAAAGCTCGCCGATGCGCTCAAAGCCCAGCACCCGAAAGTAGCATTCGATCAATTCGTCCCAAAAGGGCAAGGCCGCGCCCTGCTCTAGGACTTTCTCGGCGGCGCGGAGAACATTGTGGACCAGTGCCGTCAGATCGGTCGGTAATTGTGGGCTGACCCAGCACGCGCCGTCGCCTTCCTGCTCGACCTTCTTGCCGAGCTTGGCAAAGTAGCGATTGAGGGCGTCGAGCTGTTTGCTCAAGTCGGGATGCGTCTTGCCGACTAAGCGCTTTAGCCCAGCGATTTCGGACTTGCACAGATCGGCCGAAAACATCTCGCGCGCCCGATCGACGAGATTGTGCGCCTCGTCAATCAGGAAGGCGTATTGCCCGCTGGTGTCTTGGAAAAAGCGCTTGAGGAAGGCGCGTGGATCGAAGACGTAGTTGTAATCGCAGATGATGACGTCGCACCACGGCGCGAGGTCGAGCGAGAATTCAAAGGGGCAGACGGTGTGCTTTTGTGCGCACTCCTCGATGAGGGTACGGGTGAAGGCGTCGTGGGTGAAGATGTCTTCGAGTGCGTCGTTGATGCGGTCGTAATAGCCGCGCGCGAATTCGCATTGCTCGGGGTCGCAGGTACTGCCGCCGTTGGGTTTGAAGCAGATCTTGTCGCGCGCCGTTAGCGTCAGGCTCTTGAGGCGTGCGCCTCCCCCGCGTAGGTCGTCGACGGCCTTTTCGGCGACCCGGCGTCCGCTAGTTTTGGCCGTCAGGTAGAAGATTTTTTCAGCATGGCCCAAGCCGAGCGCCTTGGCGGCCGGGAACAAGGTCGAAATGGTTTTGCCGATGCCGGTCGGTGCTTGGGCAAAAGCTCGACCGCGGCCGTCGATAGTGCGATAGGTGGCCGCGGCGAGGTCGCGCTGGCCGGGCCGGAACTCGGCGAAGGGAAATTTGAACTCGGCCAGCGAAGGATCGCGCTCGGCGCACCACTGTTGGTAGATGCGCGCCCAGTGCAGGTAGCGCTCGATGAGATCGGCGCAAAACGCCGCCAGCTCGTCGGACGCAAAGGTGCGGCGGTCCTCGCGGCGCTCGTTGGTATCTAACTGAAGATAGGTTAGCTGGACGTCGATGGCGTCGAGGCCACTTTGCTCGGCGACCATAAAGGCGTAGAGCTTGGCCTGTGCCCAATGCGTCGGGTTTTCAGGGATTTCGTCGAGGTCGGCCTCGGTAGTTTTTATTTCCTCGACGAGCACGGCGTCTTCGGCGATGAGCAAGCCGTCTAGGCGGCCGCTTATTTCGAGGGCGATTTCGTCGGTCTCGACTAGATAAGAGATCGGGACTTCCGCCTGATAGTCGGCGGGGCGGGTGCGCTGGATCTTCTGGTGGCCGCGCGTGCCTTCCACTAGGCGGTCGGGGCGGGAGAAGCCACCGGAAACTAGATCGCCGGAGCGCAGCACAAAGCCGACCAGTTCGCGCACCGAGGTTTTGAGTAGGCGTGGGGACATGACGTATAATATAGGTGCGCTATCGGGCACTTGCATTTTCACAGGAGATGATGATGAGTCAAGCCGCAATAATTTTGGGCGTCATTGGCGGGTCGGGGTTGTACCAAATAGAAGGGGTTGAAACGGTCGCCGAGCACCGATTAGACACGCCTTTTGGCGCACCCTCGGACGCTATCGTCGAGGCGTGCATTGGCGGGCGCACAGTGCATTTTCTGCCGCGCCATGGCCGGGGACACCGGCTGCTGCCGAGCGAGGTGCCCTCGCGCGCCAATATCCACGCATTCAAGCAATTAGGGGTGAACCACGTTTTGGCCATCAGCGCCTGCGGCATCATGCAGGAAGAGATTCGGCCTGGGGACATGATCGTACCCGACCAGATTTTCGACCGCACGAGCGGACAACGCCCAGCGACGTTTTTCGGCGACGGGATCGCCGGACATGTGATGTTTGCCGATCCGTTCTGCGAGGAGTTGCGGGGCGTGGTCGTCGCTGCGGCTCGGGCGGCGGCGGCCAACGTCCACGCGGGCGGCACGTACCTCTGCATGGAGGGGCCGGCGTTTTCGACTCGCGCTGAGTCGCATTTTTACCGCAGCACCGTGGGCGCGGCCGTGATCGGCATGACCGCTTTGCCCGAGGCCAAGCTGGCGCGCGAGGCGGAAATGTGTTACGCGCTGCTGGCGACGGGCACGGACTACGACTGCTGGCACGAGGAGGAAGAAGACGTAAGCATCGAGCAAGTGCTAGCGGTGCTACGGGCCAACAGTGCCTTGGCCGTGCAGATCGTCGCCGAGGTTGCTGCGCGCCTGCCGAGCGAATCTGCTTGTCCTTGTCTGCGCGCGGCCGAAAGTGCGATCATCACCGACCCGGCGGTGATTCCTCCAGAGGCGAAGGAGCGGCTCCGGGTGCTTTACGGAAAGTACCTAGACTGATGAATAATCCCTTCAGGATAGCGGTCGTCGGCGTCGGTCGGATTGGCGCATTCCACGCCCGTCACGTCCAAGAACTGGCGAGCGAGCGGGGCGATTGCGCGTTGACTGCCGTGGTAGATGGCTACGGCGACTTGGCCGCCGAGGTCGCGGCACCGCTACAGGCTGCTCAAGCAACTGCGATTCGCGTTTTCAAAGATGTGGAGGAATTGGTCGCGGCTGATGCAGCCGACGGCGCGTTCATTGCCTCGCGTACTGAAAATCACTACCGCGATGCCCGGACTTTGATCGATGCGGGTTGGCGGGTGCTGATGGAAAAGCCGCTGACGCACTCTTTGGCTACAGCGCGGGAGTTTGCCGCCTATCTAGACGCCGACGATTTTCGCCGCACGGCACTGATGCAGGCTTTTATGCGCCGCTTTGACGCGCCGCTGTTGTGGGCCAAAGCCCTGTTGGATCAAGGCGCTATCGGCGCGCCGTTTAAGATTGTCTCGATCCTCGAGGATCCTGTGCCGCCGCCCGAGGGGTACAATAGTTCCGGCTTACTGTCGGATATGGCGGTACACAATATCGACGAGATCCTCTGGCTCGGCGGGCAGCAGCCCGAGCGGCTGGCGGGTTTTGGCAGCCTGCTTTACAACCAGCAGCACGCGGGCGTCAAAGAGGATTTCGACGATGCCCTTTTGCAGATGTACTTTCCCGCGAACCTGATCGGCCAAGTGACGGTGAGCCGCAACCACGTGGCTGGGTATCGCAACGAGACGTGGATTTATGGGACGGAGGGGTTGGTGCATGTGGGCCCCTTTGGTGACGACCCGCTTATCGTGAAAACCGAGGTCTTTGGCCGAAGCGATGTAATCGAGAAACGGGAATTCGCCCTGCGCGATTACGGCTCAGGCGTGCCGTTTTTTATCGAACGCTTCGGGCTGGCGTACAAGGCCGAAGTAGCCCACTATATCGACCAGTGCCGCGCCGGTGCGCCGTTTGCCGTTGATCACCGCGCTGGGTTGAGGGCGCAGGAGATTGCGATGGTGGGGAGCGGGGCGTTGCAGGGACGCGAGGGAGGCGCAGCGGTTGATGTTGGCGAGCGCAATTGAGCCAGTCGCGAGTTGATTAGGGAAGGGCGGACGTGAAAGGTACGAAGATCAAACCCCTGCGAGTCAGTCGTTTACATACGTGCGGGTAGGGCATATCGGGCGGGTGCTAGCGGCACGCCGTTTGCGCCCATTGCGGCGGATGAGACTTGGACCGCAGTGCCGAATGAAAAGTGACGATACATAGTCAAAATGCGCGAAACGGGAATCAATGCTTACACCGTCAACGACTTCGCCCATTCTCCTGACGGGCGCAACCGGCTACATCGGCGGGCGGTTGTTGCGCGTGTTGCAAAATGAGGGACATCGGGTGCGCTGTGTAACTCGGCGTCCCGCGGCACTCCAGTTTTGCGTCGCGCCAACGACGGAAGTGATCAGCGGTAACGTCCTCGACCCAGAAAGCCTCAAAGGGACCATGGATGGCGTCGAGATTGCTTACTACATGGTCCACTCCATGGGTTCAAAGGGCGATTTCGCGGAACAGGATCGCCGGGCCGCGCACAACTTTGGCCAAGAGGCGCGGCGCACCGGCGTCGGGCGGATTGTCTATCTCGGCGGTCTCGGCGAAACGAGTGGAGAACTGTCCCCGCATCTTAGAAGCCGACAGGAAGTTGCCGAAGTCTTGCGGGCATCGGGGGTACAGATCGTCGAGTTCCGCGCCTCTATTGTCATTGGTGCTGGCAGTCTGTCGTTTGAAATGATTCGCTCGCTGGTGGAGCGGCTGCCAGTGATGGTCACGCCGCGTTGGGTAAATGTCACGGCACAGCCGATAGCGATTGACGATCTGCTGCAATATCTCTCGGCCGCCCTCGACCTCAAAACCGATACGCATGCGATTTTTGAAATCGGCGGTCCAGATCCGGTTTCTTATGGCGACCTGATGCGAGAATATGCGCGGCAGCGACAGCTTAGGCGGCTGATGATTCCCGTGCCGTTATTGACGCCGCGTCTTTCTAGCCTCTGGCTCGGTCTGGTGACGCCCTTGTACGCCCGAGTTGGGCGGAAACTGATCGACAGCATTCGCCACCCGACGGTCGTCCGCGACCACGCCGCTCGGCAAACTTTCCCGCATATTCGGCTCCAAGGGGTGCGCGAAGCTATCGCCAGTGCGCTTGGCAACGAAGACCGCGAATGCGCCGCCGATGCCTAGCAACGGAAGCCACGCGTCGAGTCGCGTCGGGCTAGCCCGACCAAGGGCAAGCGCCGGTGAGGAGATTTTATGACGATAAAAATCAAGCAAACGTCCCTCGTGCTAATACGCGGGGATATTACAAGGGAACGAGTCGATGCGATTGCCAATGCTGCCAACGAGCGGCTCATGGGCGGCGGGGGCGTCGATGGTGCTATTCACCGCGCTGGAGGACCGGCCATTATGGCGGAATGCAGCGCAATTCGCGCCAAGCAGGGCGGTTGTCCCACGGGTCAAGCTGTCATCACGACGGGCGGCAATCTTCCCGCCAAGCACGTCATCCACACGGTGGGGCCGATCTGGCGGGGTGGAACTGCTGGTGAAGCCGAACGCCTTGCGAGCTGCTATCGGGAAAGTTTACAACTCGCAGTGGAGCACGGCATCAAGACGCTTGCCTTTCCATCCATTAGCACCGGCGTGTACGGTTATCCAGTCGCGCAAGCGGCGGCCGTCGCGCTTAATGCGGTGAAGCAATTCCTCGCAGCACGCGATGGTTTCGCTGAGGTGCATTTCGTCCTGTTCGATGATGTGACGTACAGGGCTTACGAGAATGCTCTGGCGGATATGAGCGTGGGACGCTAGCTCGTCGGGCGGACGCGCGGGCCGTTCAGCAATCGGCCCAGCCAAGTGTAGCGGACGAGAAATTGGTAAATCAGCAATAGAAGGCCAGTGCCTGCGAGCAAAACTAGGAAGTACTTCGCGCCAGAAGAAAGCGGCCAATCGCGCACGGCAAATTGAGTGCTAATGATCAGCGGTACGTGCGTCATGTACAGCCAATACGACGAATCTGACAGGTAGCGAATGGTGTTGTTTGCGCGGGTGCAAAGTCTGCGAAACAAGCCGATGAACCCAAAGGTCATCATCCAAGCGTAGATCACCTGCAACGCCACCGCCGCAGTCCGGGCCATGGCCGGATCAAAAATCTCTTGGCGGAATCCGAATGCACCCGTTGAAAATTCGAGCCCAAGCGGGAAGACGATAAACAGCCCTACGGGAAGCGCCAGCCACCACCATTTCCCAACTCTGCCGTCTGGATCGTCGCAGTCGAAATACAGAGCGCCGAAAAAGAAAAAGAAGGCGTAGTAAAGTAATATGTGCGGCATGGGCAGAAGGCCCAAGGAGGTATCCGGGCCAAAACTGGGTGTGACCAGTCCCATGAGCGACTGTGGAATCATGGTCAGGGGGATTAAATAGAGAAATCGAACAGGTGAAAGAATCAGCCACTTGGGCGGCCCCTGCCATTGTAGCCAATCAGCGAGGCGAGCGTAGAGGGCAAAGACGAGGATCAACCAACAGAGAAACCACAAGAACCAAAGATGGTGAAAAAGCGGCGCGGCAAAGATCGGCGACGCCATCGCTTTGAGGAACGCGGCCGATTTCTCTGCTGCCTCGCCGGTTTTTTCTCGACCTTCGCCGGTGGACGATTCCTTGAGCAGTCCGGCGATTTCAACGCGGCCGCCCTCGACTTGTCGTTCGTTGAGTTCAATCTGCAACAAGCCCGCTAAATATCGCGTCAATTCCCAGTCCACCGCCAAAGCCGCCCGAGGCGTATCGCCGTTGTTGTTTTTTGCTTTGAGATCTGCTCCGTGCTGAAGCAGCAGTTTGGCGACTTCTACTCGTCCCAAGAAAACGGCCGCGTGCAAAGGCGTCCCGCCGTCCTTGGTGCGGCCATTGACCGCGGCCCTGTTTTGCAGCAGCCAATCGACGGTTTCAAACTGGCCGACCAGTGCGGCCCATACTAGGGGAGTTTGCCCGGATGCCGGATCGATCCCATCGATATCGGCTCCGTCTTGTAGGTGCCGTTCAATAGCGGCGAGGTCCCCGTTCTTGGCTGCACTCCAGATATTGTCTTTTTCGGCCTTGGTCGCGTTAGCTTCTAATGCAGATGCAATAGCCCAGCCGCTGATCAAGTTCACTGCGGGAACGATGGTCACTAGTCCAAGTAGAAACGGCAGCAACACGCGGCGAAAGCGGTGGGAAAGCAGTGATTTTAAGCCGCGCCCGCGCCAAAGCATGGCCGTGAAAAAGCCACTCAGCACAAAGAACACTGGCATGCGGAAGCCGTGGATGGAGGCAAATAACAGCCAGAAGAAATCACTTTGCCGCTCATCCTGAACCGGCCAGGGAAACGGGGTAAAGGACAACCCTGTGTGCAATGCGATGCCGAGCAGCATCGCCGTGGCGCGCAGGGCGTCGAGGTCGTAGCGACGCTTGTTCACGGGTTGGCCTACTCTACTCTTCTCAACGTCGCCCCATCCTGCACGGCTTCGTAAATCTGGGCGAATTCGCGGCTGCCGTCGTCTTCGACCGGGAGGCATTCGGAGCCGCTTTCGCAGACGGGCATGGCGTCGCGGGGGTACTCGTTGTGGAGGGCCTGCTTGGAGCAGCCGTAGTAGGTGACTTCGCCGTTGGCGCGGGCGTAGCGATAGACGTGGCGGGGCGGATCGACCCAACTGTAATCCACCCGATATTGCTCTATGGCTTGGCGATCAATCTCAATGCCGAGGCCGGGTTGTTCTGGGACTCGGTAGTAGCCGCCGCGCAGTTGGATGGGATCGGCCAATAGTTGGTGCTCCCAGATGTTCATGCAGGTAATAGCCGGCCACTTGCTCTGGGGGCAGACCGCGCCTAAGTGGGCCGCCCACATGGTGGTAATGCCCGTGCCGACGAGCTGGAGCCAGAAGGGTTTGTTGGCCACGTCGGCGACTGCGGATTGCTGAGCGATGCCGTGAGCTCCAGCGCAGACGACAAAGCCGTCGGTGACGTCTTCTTGCAGGGCGGTGAGGATCGGCGGCGAGCCGTAGTGCATGGCCAGCGGGCGGCAGATGTGGCGGCGGATTTGGGCGTTGCCGGCCACATCGGATTGGGGGATCGGCGTCTCAATCATGGCCACCTGCGAGTATTGCTCCAAGGTTGATAAAAACTCGACCGCACTGGCGGCGTTGGCGAGCGTCCCGTTGAAGTCCAAGTCGAGCTTGAACTGCGGGGGGACGGCCCCGACGATGGCTTGGATGCAGGCGTGCAGGTCGAACCAAGTTCGCGCCTTGAGCTTGGCGGTGGTATAGCCCTGCGCGACCGCGTCGGCACACTGGCGCGCCCAGTCTGCGGCTGGCATGTCTATCGCCCACCACGACAGCGGGCACCACGTGCGGACCTTGGTGCCCAGCAGGCGATAGGCCGGGCAGCCCAAGACCTTGCCGACGGCGTCGAAAAGTGCCTGCTGGACCCCAGCCCCCAGCGCATCCTGCCACAGCAAATCGCCGGCAGCGCGGCCAACGATGCGGTCTTCGATGTCTTCGGGGACTTTAGCCCACGTGTAGTTGGGAATGGTCTCACCCCAGCCGATGGTGCCGTCGGCGAGGGTAATTTTACAGAGTTGGACGATGCGCCAATGCGGTAGCCAGTACTGCATGTGCTGATTGGTGTGATCGGTAAACGGAACGTCCAAGTGAATGAGTTCGACGGATTGGACCTGCATGGGAAAACTCCTTTTGGAAGCGGTGAGATGGGATAGATACGGCGGGTTGGGGTGAGTGTCAAGACGAGGACAGTGAATGGATGAGTTAGGTATGAGATGCTGAGCGAAGCGCAGTGGACTCTTGGGGCTGTGCGTACCGTCAGTTAGTTATATTGGGTATATGGAAATTCGCCGATTCGCCGAGCAAGTACTCTTTGGAACGCGCTGGGAAGACAAACTCGTCGTCCTCGATCGCTACGAGGACCGCGCACCCGGTGCGGGGATTGCGACCCCTAGTGCGCCGGGCCGTCCGTCCGGCTTGGGGCTGGACGAGTGGCACCATCGAGAAAAGCTCCGTTTTCGCGACGTGTGCCACTTTCACAGCGAAAAAGAGCGCGGGCTGGTCTTGCACTTTTTTGCCAACCACGAGTTGCTCGCCTTGGAACTGATGGCCTTGGCCCTGCTCAAGTTTCCGCAGGCCCCGGAGAAATTTCGCCGCGGCTTGGTGCAGACGCTTAAAGACGAGCAAGAGCACGTGCGGCTCTATCAACAGCGGATGCAGGAGATTGGGGTGCAATTTGGTGAGATCCCGGTCGGCGACTTTTTCTGGAAAGCCATCGGGCCGATGGAGACCCCGATGGATTTTGTGACGGGCTTGAGCCTGACCCTCGAGCAAGCTAATCTCGATTACGCGCGGCACTACGCCGAGGTCTATCGGCAATTGGACGACCCGGAAACCGCGGCGATTTTAGAGCGGATATACCGCGACGAAATCGGCCACGTCAAACACGGCTTGACGTGGTTTAGGCGGTGGCAGGAGGCCGGGCTGAGCGAGTGGGACGCCTATCGTCAGGGGCTGCGCTTTCCGCTGGGGCCGGCGCGGGCCAAGGGTATTGGCTTTAACCGCGTGGGTCGGCTCCAAGCTGGGTTTTCTGCGGATTATATCGACAAACTGGAGTTATTTTCGCAGTCGCGGGGACGTTGCCCGGCTGTGTACTGGTTCAATGCCAACTGCGAGGAGCAGGTGGCCTTGGGGCGGTCGGGTCTTACGCCATCGCAGCGGGTGGCCGAGTTAGAGGCCGACTTCCAAGCGCTGCCCATGCTGCTGTGCGTCCGCGACGATGTGGTGCTGCTAGGCGAGAAGCCTTCGCCGGCTTTTCTGCGGCGGATGCAGGGGTTGGGCTTTGCGATACCGGAATTTGTCGAGCGCAGCGCAGATGGTCTAGCGGCGCTTGCCGAGCGCAAGGTCAACGCGCTCAGACCTTGGGGTTGGAGTCCTGATAGCGCCGAGTTGTTTGCGCCGTTGGTCGCGGGCTTGCCTCGCGGTGGGGAAGGGCTTTGCTGGAGCGGGGCGATTCGGTCGCTGTACGCCAAGTCGTGGAGCGCGGCGCGGTTGGGTGAATTTCTCGCGGCGCAGGGGGCTGACTATTGCTGCGGGATGGATGTGATCGGCACGGCATGTGAGACGACAGAACAAGCCTTGGCGGCGATGGAGCGCTGGGTGGAGGCGGGTTTTGACGCGGTGGTCATTAAGGCTATCTACGGCTCTTCGGGGCGCGGGCAAATCCATTGCCGTGAGGGGCAACTGCGTGCGGAACAGCGCGGTCGATTGGAGAACATTTTGCGGCGGCAAGGCCAAGTCGTAGTAGAGCCGTGGCTCGACAAGGTAGCGGATTTGTCGCTGCATTTTGACGTGGGGGCCGAAGGTGCGGCAACGGTGGCTGGCTGGACGCGGTTTCTCACGGCTGGACGCGGACAGTATCGCGGCTCGTTGGTCGGCTCGCTTACTGCTGGCCTCGACGAGAAAGTGAAGCGATTTCTCTACGGTGATGGCCGCGATGCCCGCCGCTTGCCGAAGTTGGGCGAGCAGCTCGCTAAATGGCTCGCCGAGCCGCTGTGCGCTGCTGGTTATCAGGGGCCGGTCGGCGTGGATGCCATAGTGTACCGCGACCGCGATCGGCTACGGCTAAAGCCGATTGTGGAGGTCAATCCGCGCACGACGATGGGGCGAGTGGCGCTCAAGTTGCAACAGGCCGTTAATTCGGCGCGCGCGGCCTTGTGGCTGGTGCTTAGCCGTCGCGAAGTGACCGCGGCTGGATTTGCTGGCTTGGCTGAGTGTGCTGCTGCGCTGGAAGCCGCACATCCGGTCGAGTTGATGCCCGATGGCAAGCAATTGAGCGGCGGGGTGCTTTTTACGACCGATCCGGCGCAGGCCCATTCTTTTGCGACCGTGCTGCTGGTTGGCGAATCGCTGGCCGAGTGCGAGGAATACCTGCGAGAAGTGGGGTTGGCGATCAAGTAGGAAGCTAAATCAACCGATGGAGTCGCTATCCCCCCCGACTCAAGTCGGGGGCTCACGCGAGGTTTTTACGAAGGCTAGGCGGGCGTTACGTAGCCCCTATTCGGCTTCGTCTAACAGCGGTCTAAAGGCTTCGAGACTGGGCACCTGTATGGCCGCTCGGTGCAACTGCTTAAGGCGCTGCACATCGTCGATGGCCCCGAGGCGGGCGACCAAGCGGCGCACGGCCTCGGGCTGAAAGCGTAGTTCCAGCACTTCTTGGATGCTCTCGCGAATGCCTTGCTCAATGCCTTGCTCGATACCTTGCTCGATACCTTGCTCGATACCTTGCTCAATACCTTGCTTGATGCCCTTTTCCGTGAAATACTGCACTACCGACGATTCGTACATGGTCGCCTCCGAGATGATGGTCATAATCGTCTCTAAGTTATACGCCAATCCGCTCAACATCGCAAGATCGGCCAAGTAATTGGCCTTGACGGTCTCGTCCAGTGGCATCTCTTGCGCTCGGTGGATACACTGACGCAACCACGCTTCCGCATCCATACCTGCTGGCCGCTGCATCAACGGCGCAAACGGCAGCCAGCCGACATGGCCTCCATCGAGCATCTGTTGACCGTCTAGTTGGCTCAGCCGAATCACCTTGTATTGCACCAACACGCGGTAGCCATGCCGCTCCTGAAGGTAGTGCCCCGGATCGGTGCGGCCGGCGTTGGGACGCAGATAAATGACGTTGGAGTAGATCGGCAGGCCGTGCTGCTCAATGCTGCGTCCGATATAGCCGGCCATGCGGCGGGGCATGGGGGGTGTGCTGTCGGTGGTTTGGAATTCGTGATGGACCAACGCCTCCTCGCCGTTGATTTGCACGCGGATGAGGCTGTCGGTGCGGTGGGTCTCGACGGTGGGTTGCTCGGTGTCGATGATGTCGAGGACTTCGAGGTCGTCATGCTGGAGGACGAATCGGGCGAAGTCGCGCGGGTAGGTGTGGATGAGATGCTTGGCGATGGTATCGAATTCGGCCATGGCAATCCGTTGCGAATTAGAGCGTATGAAGCCGTCCGAGCTGGTGGGGACGGTGGGGGTCGTTCGCAATTTCTAATTGTAACTGCAATATTCATGCCAAGGCGTCGGCTCAGGGGGGCGGCGGGGATAGGCGGTGCTGAAGTGTAACGGAAAGGGTACAGCGATGGGGGGTTGGGGAAATCGAGCGTACCGCAACAGGTACACCGATAGATTCAGCGTCTTTATACCATTTTCCTTAAAAGTAGCTGAGAGGCTGCTTAAAGCCACTGCGAGAAGCGGGATTGGAATTGTCGCGTCAACGACCCGCCAACAGCCCCTCTATTTCAGGCGGAAAGCCGCGCTGCCCGTCGCGGTTGAGGCTGGTGCCGATGAGGCGGCCGTGCAGCACGTGTGCGCCGTCGGCTTCTCTGAAGATATCTTGGACAAAGCAAAAGCGCAGGCGGCTCTCCCGCTCCAAGCGCAACTCGACTGTGAAGCGGTCGCCGCTGCGGAGGGGGGTCTTATAGTCGATTTCTGCGCGAGTGAGGACCAAGTCGTGGCCCTGTTGGTGGAAGCGAGCAAAGCTGAGGCCGAGGCTTTGCAAGTATTGGTGGCGGGCGTGTTCGAGGTAGTGTTGGTAGATCGCGTTGTTGACAATGCCCTGTAAGTCGCATTCGTAGTCGCGGACGTCTAAGGTGAGTGTGAAGTCGGGCGGCTGTGCTGGCATGTTTTATTGTCCTATGGCAAGAGCGGGGCTGCTTGTCGGGTTGAGGGGACTTGGCTATTTTGTGCCCCGCAAAAGGAGGGCAAGCGATGTTCAAAATATCCGTTTGGCACGGCGATTTGTCGGACTCGTATCTGCGCTACGTCACCCAACTCGGGGTTGACTGTTTGGACTTTGGCGCGGGCGATTATTTCCCTGGGGTCAAGGAGCAGGGCTATCCCGACTTGGACGCCGTGATAAAAATAAGAAAAAAAATCCGTTCTTGGGGGCTGGACTTCAACCGCGTGACCCTGCCGGATATAACCGCAAAGTTCATCTCGGGGGAGGACGGCTGCGAGCAGGAACTAGAGAACGCGGCTGCGGCACTGGAGGTCTTTGCCGAGGCCGGCGCTCCGATTGTGCGGCAGCGATTTCACGGCGATGTGTTCCCTTGGATGCTGCGGCGCTGGAACTCGCCACGACGCGGCGGCTACCACTATCGGGCCGAGAGCCGAGGCTTGGTCGAGAGCGACAAAGGGCCACCCTCGCTAGAACAGCTCGACGCTTGGTGGGTGCGCTTTTGCACGGTGTACGAGTGCTTGGTGCCGATTGCCGAAGACCGCGACATCAAGCTGGCAATCCACCCTTCGGACTCGCCGCTGCCGGATACGCCGCTGGGCGGTTTGGGTTTTCACAAGGTCATTGACGCCTTTCCCAGCCGCCAAGTTGGCTACCTCTACTGCTGCGGCACCCGCGCCGAGGCCGGGGGCTTGCCCTTAGTGCTCGACGAGGTACACAACTATGGGCGCAAGGGCCGGATTTTCATGGTGCATTTGCGTAATGTGCGCGGGAGCTTGGCCACGGCCGGTGGGTTTGAGGAGACCTTGCTCGACGACGGCGACATGAACATGGCCAAAATTCTGCTGGAGTTGGACCGGGTGGGTTTCGACGGGTGCATCAACCCCGATCACATACCGGCGCTAGAAGGGGACGCGGGAGCACTGACGCGGGGATTGGCGTACTCGGTGGGGTACATCAAGGCGTTGTTTGCCGCGCTGGCGGCGGTCAAGTAGTGAGATAAAATGAGCAAAAAGAAAATCGCGGCGATCATCACCGAGTACCGCCCTAGGTCGCACGCCGATGTGATCGTCTCCAAGTTCCTCAAGGGCTTTCCCACGGACGAGGGCTTGTGTGCGCCGAGGGTCGAGATTGCGTCTATGTACATTGACCAGTTTCCCGAAAACGACCTGGGACGGGCGATGGCCCAAGAGCACGGAGTGCCGATTTTTAACAGCATCTCAGCGGCACTGTGTCTGGGGGGGCGAGAGCTGGCGGTGGATGGGGTGCTATCCATCGGCGAGCACGGGGACTACGCCTGGAACGAAAAGGAGCAGCAGCTCTATCCGCGCCGTTACTTTATGGAGCAAATCTGCGGAGTGATGGCGACGTCGAAGCGGGGGGTGCCGGTGTTCAACGACAAACACTTGTCCTATAGCTGGACCGATGCGCTGTGGATGTACCAACGGGCGCAGGCGGTGGGGGCGGCGTTTATGGGCGGGTCTTCGCTGCCGGTGTGTTGGCGACAGCCTTGGGTTGAGCACGAGTTGGAGACCCCGGTGGAAGAGGCGGTGGCGATTGGGTTTTCCGGGCTGGACATCTATGGGTTTCACACTCTCGAAGTGCTCCAGTGTATGGTCGAGCGGCGGCGCGGCGGCGAGACGGGCGTGGCGGCGGTGACTTGTTTGGAGGGGGAGGCCGTATGGCGAGCTGCCGACGAGGGATTGTGGTCGCGGGAACTAGCAGAGGCCGCTTGCGCGACCATTGCCGACAAGCCCGCAGGGGCGATGGAGCAGCACTGTCAAAATCCGGCGCTTTTTGCGGTGGAATACAGCGACGGCTTGCGGGGTGCCGTGCTCATGCTCAACGGCTATGTCCGCGATTTGGCGTACGCGGCGCGAGTCGGCGGTCAGGTGCAAGCCTGCGAGTTCCACACCCAAGGGCACGGCGGGGCGGAAGGGGCGTACGCGCATTTTAGCTATTTGTCGCTCAACGTCGAAGAGATGTTCCTGAGCGGCGCGGCCCAGTACCCGGTCGAGCGCACATTGCTGACTAGCGGCATTCTCGAAGCAGCGCTGACGTCGCGCTACGAAGGGTACAAGCGGCTGGAGACGCCGTGGCTGGATGTGGAATACCAGTCGTATGATGCGTTCCGCTGGCGACCAACTGGGCCGCGGCCGACGGCAGCTTGTCTGGCTCCGTGGCCGCCAAGCGCGTGAGCATTAAAGGAGGCGATTGATGTCGGCGTTCCAAGATAGTCTGCGTCTAGCCCATCGGGTCTTTGAAGAAGCGAGTGGGCCAGCGTGCCATACCCTAGCGCAATTGGGCTTTGATCAGCCCTACGAGGCCCTGCGGCGACTGGACCTATTGGTCGATCTAGCGGGGCCAGTCTATGCCCTAGATCCCCCGGTGTCGCTGCTAGCAGCAGTGAGCCAGGCCGTTCAGCCCGACCAAGCGCTGCGGCGGTTGGAGCGATTCTTGCACAGAACGGGTGGGATTACGACGCTGCATCACCGGACTAACGACACCCCGGTCTTGGGGCAGCAGTTGGCGCAAATTTTGGGCTATAGCGGCTTTTTGACCGACGTACTGGTGCGCGACCCGGCGTACCTCTACTGGCTGCTGGTAGAGACGCCCCACCTGAGCCAATCCCTGCCCCTCTCCGCCCTGCGCCGTGCCCTAGCCCAAGAGACGGATAGCGACGATCCCCTAACGGATTTGTACCGATTCCAGCGGCGCGAGTTGCTGCGGTTGGGCGCAGCCCAAGTGCTGGAAATGAAAGACGTGCGGCAGGTCGGCCGCGAATTGGCCGACTTGGCCGATGGGATAGTCGATCAGGCCCTAAAATGGGCTTGGGAAGAGTTGCTGTCGCGCTGGGGCCGGCCACTGGACGAGTGCGGTCGGCCGGCCAAGTTTTGCGTGGTGGGCTTGGGCAAGTACGGCGGCCAAGAACTCAACTACAGCTCGGATATCGATTTGTTGTTCATCTATGACGAAGAAGGCCAAACGCGCCCTCCGAGCGGCGGCTATTCAGTCGATAACGGCCAGTTTTTTCGGCGCTTGGGCGAGCGGCTGATCCAGTTGTTGACCGCGATGACGGCTGAGGGATTTTTTTATCGCGTTGATATGCGGCTGCGGCCCGACGGAATCGATGGAGCCTTAGTGCGCCCCTTGGCCAGCTACTTGAGCTACTACGAGGAACGAGGCGAGTTGTGGGAGCGCCAGATGCTGATTAAGGCCCGCCGCGCCGCTGGCTCAACCCAAGTGTGGCAGCACTTTCGCCAGATGCTGGTCCCTTTTGTCTTTCCAGACCATTTCCCGGTAAGCCCGCGTCAAGAGATTGCCCGCGTCAAGCAGCGCATCGAGGCCGAGATAGCGAGCCGGGCCGGCGACAACAACATCAAACTTCAGCCTGGGGGCATCCGCGACATTGAGTTCATCGTTCAGTGCCTGCAACTGCTCAACGGCCATGCCCATCCCCAAATCCGCTCCCACAATACTCTGGCGGCGATTGATCACCTGCGCCGGGCCGAATTGCTCGCTGCTGCGGACGCCCAGATCCTAAAGGAGGCCTACCGCTTTTTGCGGCAGCTAGAGAACTTGCTGCAAATTCACGAGGCTCAACCAGTGTACGCGGTGCCCGAAGAGGAGGAGGCCCGCCAAGTCCTAACCGAACTGATGGGACTAGACGAGCCGCTAGAGGCCGTCTTAGAGAAGCATTGCCGAGGCGTCCGGCGGCTGTACGATGCGGTGTTTTCCTGACTTTCACACACTCCAAGGAGCGATACCATGATGCAACGTCTCGCCACAATCGCGCTGACTTTAGTGGCCAGCACGGCCCTCGCCCAAGAGCCAACGGGCGATCCGTCGATTGTACCCCTAGGTGCTAAGCTCGAAGTGCTCTTCGATGGCGCGTTCTTTTCCGAGGGGCCAGCCGTGGCCTTCGATGGCTCGGTTTATTTTAGCGACATTACCTTTTCTATGGAATCGGGGATGCAGGCCGGGCACATCTGGCGCTATGATCCCAAGACCGGCCAGACCGCGATCTTCCGCTCGCCCAGCGGCATGTCCAACGGTCTCAAGTTCGACGCGATGGGCCGGCTGATTGCTGCTGAAGGGGCGGATTTTGGGGGCCAGCGCGTGACGCGCACCGATCTTACAACCGGCAAGGCCGAGATCATCGCCGGGTTGTACGAGGGCCGCCCCTTTAACGCGCCTAACGATATTTCCATTGACGAAAAGGGCCGCATCTACTTCAGTGACCCTCGCTATCTAGGCCACGAGCCGATCGCCCAGCCGGTGATGGCAGTCTATCGCATTGACCCGGACGGCACCATTGAGCGGATCATCACCGACGCTGGCAAGCCCAATGGCGTCTGCGTGTCCCCGGACCAGCAGTCGCTCTACGTGGTGAGCAACGACAACGGCAATACGGGGATTTTTCGCTTGGAAGGTACGCCGGCGCACAAGGGGCGCATGGCGCTGTTGGCGTACGATCTGCATCCCGATGGTACGGCCACGTTCCGCGAGGTGCTCGCCGATTACTATCCCGAAGACGGGCCGGACGGCCTAGTCGTCGATGTCGAGGGCAATCTGTACGTGGCGGTGCGGGATGTGACGCGCCCGGGTATTGTGGTATATGCGCCCAACGGCGAGGAATTGGCCTATATCCCCACGCCCGAGGTCCCGACCAATGTGGCGTTTGGCCGCGGCGAGCAGAGCAAGACGCTCTACGTCACCTACGGAGGGGGCGAGCCGCCGGAAAACCGAGGCGTTTTGGCCAAGATAACAGTCGGCAAGGACGGGTATCACCTACCGGCTCCGTGATTGGAAGAATTTGTAATATGACAGAGGAGAGCAATAATGTTGGAAAATTGTCTAAAAGAAATCAAAAAAGATCCCGGTATTCCTTCCTTAAATGAAGAAGATGCTAAACGCATGATAATTTTACGTATCTTGAGTCTGCTAGGTTGGGATGTTTACAGTTCCGAGATTAAGGCGGAGTATGGCGTTGGAACACGGAGAGTTGACTATCTATTGCAGGTTGATAAAAATAAAGTGTTTATTGAAGCTAAAAAACCGGAAGAGGATTTGGACAATCACCAGAAGCAACTCCTCGATTATTCCTTTCAGGAAGGCGTTGCGTTAGCCATTTTGACCAATGGGATTCAGTGGTGGTTCTATCTCCCCTTGAAACAGGGAGCTTGGAATGATCGCCGGTTTGATGCCATAGATATTTTGGCACAAGACGAAGGAATTATAGCTGACAAATTCGACCTTTTACTTTCTCGACAAAATATCGGGTCTGGTAAAGCGGTTCAACATGCCGAGTCCATTCTGGAGAGAAGCCAAAAGGAGAAGGCCCTCAAAAAAAACCTGCCCAAAGCGTGGAATAGAATCATTAAGGAAAGCGAGCCATTACTGGTAGATCTACTAAGAGAAACGACCGAGGAGATTTGTGACTTCAAATTGGAGGCGGGTGACGTTAGAGAAGTTGAACAATTCATTCTTGATCATCGGGAAAAGTGGATACTTTCCTCTGAACAGAAAGGAATAGAGACACCACTAGCAAAAAAATCTAACGTCAAAACTAGGAACGAGACCAATGGCTGGAGAGTACCTAAGGGACGGATGCAGATTGACGATGTGCATTGTGAATTGGCATATGTTTTTGAAATATTGGTAAATACTGCGAATTGGCTTATTGACAAAGGAAAATTGAAATTGTCGGACTGTCCTATCAATGTAACTCGAGGGACCCGACGAGTGTTGATCAATAGCAAACCTGTACATCCATCAGGTCAGGAATTTACTAGTCCGAAAGAGCTAACAAATGGTCTTTATATTGAGTGTCATGGTAGCGGAAAAGCCGTTATCAACCGTTCTAAAAAGTTACTTGCAAAATACGGCTACGATCCAGAAATGCTAAGAGTTTATTTGTGATGGTGGTTATCGCTAGCGCATCGGCTACAATCGCCAGCATTCCTTACCGCCCGCTCACCCACTTTTAATACGCTCATGGTCAATACCAAAAACCTCACCCCGGTCGAACACCGCGTCGTAGCCGCCTCGCCCTTTGACGCGCTCTATCCGCCGACCGAAAAGATCAAAACCATTGTGGTGGAGAACTTTCCAAGTCTGGGCAAGCTGGCGGCGATGCGCTTCATCGAATGGGTGCAGGATCATCCCGAAGGCGTGATCTCGCTGCCGACGGGCAAAACTCCCCAGTACTTCATTCGCTGGGTCGAGCGGCTAGTGCGGCATTGGGACGAAGCCGAGATCCAGCGCACACTCGCAGAAGCCGGCGTCGATCCCGCGCGCAAACCAGACCTGCGCGGGTTGCACTTTGTGCAGATCGACGAATTCTATCCAATGGACCCCCAGCAGGACAACAGCTTCTATAGCTATGTAAACCGCTTCTACATCGGCGGCTTTGGGCTCGACCCGGCCAAAGCACTGCTGATCAATTGCGCTGAGATCGGCTTGCCGCCGGGCCAGACGCTTGCCGATGTGTGGCCCGATGGCGCGGTGGACTTGTCGCTGCGCTACCGGCCCGCGCGCACCGAGTTGGAGCAAGTCCAGCAAGACGCGCTGCAAAGGATTGACCAGTGGTGCTTGGAATACGAGGAGCGAATCCGCGCCTTGGGTGGGATTGGCTTCTTTTTGGGCGGGATTGGCCCGGACGGGCACATTGGCTTCAATGTGCGCGGCTCAGATCACTTCTCGACGACGCGACTGACCGAGGTAAACTACGAGACGCAAGCGGCTGCGGCCGCCGATTTAGGTGGCATGGAGGTGGCGCGCAAGCGGTTGGTCATTACCATCGGCCTCGGCACCATCGCCGCCCGTCCCGATGCCTGCGCCATAATTATCGCCGCGGGTGAAGCCAAGGCGGGCATTGTCGCCGCCGCCATTGAGGAAGCGGCTGATGTGCGCTATCCGGCCTCGGTTTTGCACCGCTTGCCCGGTGCGCGGTTTTACATCACGCGCGGTGCAGCCAAGTTGCTGAGGGTGCGGCAGCGGGTGCTTTTGCAGCAGCAGGAGTCCATTGGCGACGAAGCGATAGAAAAGATCGTCGTCGAAATCGCCAGCAAATTGGGCAAGAGGGTCGTCGATTTGACCGAGGCTGAACTGGCGCAGGACGAGTTGGGCGCGGTGCTTTTGCAGCGGCGGACCGAATCGGTTGAGACCCTGACGCACATGGTGCGCGACCGCTTGATCGGCAAAATCGAGCGGGGCTGTCAGACCCTTGCCGCCACGCGCTTCCTCCACACCGAGCCGCACCACGACGACCTGATGCTAGGCTATCTGCCCTATATCGTCCGCCACGTGCGCGACGCCACGAATGTGCATTACTTCGTCTGCTTCACCGGCGGCTTCACGGCGGTGACGAACCGCTTTATCGAGGACCACATTGAGCGGCTGCGGTGCTTCTTGCCTCGCGACGAGTGCGCTGCGCTGCTCGACGGAGGCTACTTTGCGCCGAGCTATGAGCACGGCCGCAACCGCGATGTTTGGCTGTATCTCGACGGAGTGGCAGCCGACGATGCGCAGATGTGCGACGAAGGGATGGCGCGGCGCTTTTTGCGGAACCTCGTCGCACTGTATGGCGTTGAGGACTGCGCGGGCATTGAGGCGCGGCTAGCCGAGTTAGAGGCCTATTTTGCCAGCCGCTATCCCGGGCAAAAGGACGCGCCGCACGTGCAGACCCTCAAGGGCTTGTGTAGAGAATGGGAGGCTGAATGCACGTGGGGTTACCTCGGGTGGAACTGCGCCAGCGTCAAGCACTTGCGCCTTGGGTTTTACACGGGCGACCTTTTTACCGAGGATCCAACGGTAGAAGGCGACGTGCTGCCCGTGCTCGCGCTCATTGAAGAAGTCGCGCCCGATGTAGTCAGCGTGGCGCTGGACCCGGAGGCCAGCGGCCCGGACACTCACTATAAGGTGTTGCAGGCGGTCACCGAAGCCCTGCGCCGCTACGAGCGGCAGCGCAAAGACGCGCCGATCAAGGTTTGGGGCTATCGCAATGTGTGGTATCGCTTCGACCCCAGCGAGGCCAACATTTTCGTCCCGGTCTCGCTCAACATGCTCTCGGTTATGCAGAGCGCGTTTATGAGCAATTTTATTTCTCAGCGCGACGCTTCGTTTCCCAGCTACGAACACGACGGTCCGTTTTCCGAGCTGGCGCGCCGAGTGCAGGTGGAGCAGTACCAAAAAATCAAAACGTGCCTCGGGCGCGAGTGGTTTCAAGAGCACCCCAGCCCCCTGATTCGCGCCACGCGGGGCTTGGTGTTCCTCAGAGAGATGGATTTAGCCGAGTTGTACGAGCGCAGCCGAGTGCTCAAACAGGCGACTGAAAACCGATAACCAAGGAGAAAAAGATGCTTAGTGAAAAATTGCAACAGGCACTCAACGATCAACTCAATTACGAGTTTTCCTCGGCCTATACGTACTTGTCGATGGCGGCTTATTTCGAAGACCTCGAACTCAATGGTTTTGCCCACTGGATGAAGATCCAGTACCAAGAAGAGCTGATGCACGCAGAAAAGGTCTATGCCTTCATCAACGACCGCGACGGCCGCGTGCGCTTGCAGGCCCTAGCTGAGCCACACAGCGAATGGGGCTCGCCATTGGAAGCCTTCAAGTTCGCTCTCGAAGGCGAGCAGGCTTTGAGCAAGCGAATCTACGCGGTAGTAAATAAGGCCCTCGCCGAGGGCGACCACGCCACGCACACCTTTATGCAGTGGTTCGTCAACGAGCAGGTGGAGGAGGAGGCCGTCGTCCGCAATATCGTCAGCGACATGGAACTGATCAGCGAAAGCCGCGACGGCCTCTTTCTGATGGATCGGGATTTGGCCGGCAGGAGGCCGCAGGGCGAGAACTAGATTTCAGGCGCGTTGCGGTAAGGAGTTGAAGAGTTGCTGGTTACTTAGTACGCGATTTGTACGTGGCAACCCAGCCTTCTACGATTTCCGGCAGCCGCTCAACTGTCTCGTATCCGAAGAGCACTTCATCTACATAGCCCATGTGAAGCATGTCGATGATCCTGCAAAGATATGACCTTCCCTGTTCCCACCATGTACTGTAGGCATCCACTATCAAAAGATGCTGAAAGTCAACCCCGAGACTCTCACGGGCCTCCGCAATCTCGTATCCGTCAAGTAGGGTTTCATAGACTCCATCTGCGACCCGACTACCGAACGTGGTTGTGTAGTAGTATTCCTTGATCTCCCACGCGGCGATCGGATTAACTGTCCTAGGGAAGCAGCCATCAAGGCGGCGGGACAGGGTACGGGCTGGCTTTTCTCCTTGCGTCAGTGTCGTGAGTCGTCTAGGATCATAGTCGCAAGGCAAGCCTTTGATGCTAGCCTCGAGCAGCATGTTCACGATACAGGTCAAGAAGTTGTGTGCCCTCATGGAACCCTTCTGCTTGTTCATTGGTAGAGGACAGTTTGGTGAGAGCTGCGATCTGAGTTGCTCGAACGTGTTGCGAGCCCGGTTGGCGTCCATCAGCCGTGGTTTGACGTATGTATTCAGTACCTCAGGACGGTATTTGAAATAGTCTTGGAGTTTTTTCGAGAATGCGGTACTATTGCCGTTTTGATCGGCCAAATGTCCCCACTCCAATCCGAGAACTTCCATAACATGGATCATGTCACCCGGCGAATAGACACGAATCTTCTTTGTCGGCCTCTCAGTATAGCGCAGCGTCTCGCTGATGGACCGCACGTTTGCCCAAAAGACGGGATCCAAGCCGCTGAATCGAGCGTCTGCCTTCAACTCGTCTCCTTTGCCCCATCGAGGTTCCGTTCAAACAACGCGATCACATGCCCAAGCGAGCACTCTAGGGCAACACATATTCTGCGCAGTTCGACAATGTCAATGCGACGCTCACCGGATTCGACTTTGCTGACAAATGACTGAGGCACCCCCAAACGTGTCGCCAATTCAGTCTGACTTACCCCGGCCTCCTTGCGAAGCGATCGAAGTAGTAAACGCAAGGCTATATATTCGCGGTTTTGTTCTTCCTGCTTCCCCATCGTTGGCTCATCGAGTTAGTAGTAGCAATTTTCTTATTTAGGATGGTGTTCATCTTGATTTTATCCCAAAATAGGATATATTTACTGTTCATCTCTTTACCTTTTGGAAAACGGCAGTAGATGCAGTTGGAGTTATTCCACAAAGCAGTCGGTCAAGTGAGCCGCTCGCATCCATTCAAGACGCAACTCCTGAAGTGGGTCGGAAACAAGCAGCGGTTCGCACATGAGATAATCGGGTATTTTCCGAATCAGTTCGGCACCTATTTCGAGCCATTTCTCGGTACGGGTAGCGTCCTTGCGACGCTAGCTCCAGAGGATGCAGTAGCCTCCGATGTTCTTGCCCCTTTGATCGGGATCTTCGAATCGCTCAAGAGTGATCCTGAGCGTCTGAAGCAGTGGTACAAGACGCGATGGTATCGCTGTGTTGGAAATAAAAAAGTTGAAGGCTATGAGGCCATCAAAGCGTCTTATAATAGGAATCCGAATGCAGCGGATCTTGTTTTTCTCAGCCGTGCGTGCTACGGTGGTGTTGTCCGCTTCACAACAAACGGCCAGATGAGCACTCCCTGCGGTGTCCACGCTCCCATCACCCCCGATTCCTTTTCGGCGAGGGTGGACTTTTGGAGACCTAGAGTTCGAAACACCAAGTTCCTTAATTTAGACTTTGAAGAAGCTATGGAGCAAGCCAGACCGGGCGACCTAGTCTACTGCGATCCTCCATACCTTCATACCCAAGCCATCCTCTACGGTGCTCAGACATTCACCCTTGAGCGTCTCCTAAGAGCTATCGAGAGATGCAAACATAGATCAGTCTATGTTGCTCTCTCCATTGATGGATCGAAGAAGACCGGAACACAAGAATGTGCATTACCTATACCTGAAGGCCTCTTTGAACAGGAGGCTTTTGTCAACTGCGGTCGCTCGATGTTACGACGCTTTCAGATGCCCGGCCAGACGCTCGAGTCGGAGATCGTAGAGGATCGACTTTTGCTAACATATTCGCTGGTCAATCCGCAATCAGACAATTCGGCCCGTCACGGTCGCGGCAGGACGACAAAGCCCACCGAATCCACCGACGCCGACCCAAACAGCCCGATGCCTCCCTCTACCTGAAAGAACGGCCGCTCGAAATTTTCGCCGACCAGCCCCCCAAAGCCGCCCTGTTCCTGCTGATCGGGGCTAGAGCGGGCGTACTCAAACCAGTTGTAGTCGAGTGCGTACACCTTTATCAGAGAACGCCCGGTATAAACCACGGCGAACCACGGCCAGCGCACGATTCCATCGCTGGCGGCTAAAGGCGGCGATTGGTTGGCTCGCAGGTCATCTGGGCTCTGGTCGTATATCTCTAGAAAATCCTCGTCGAGCAATTGCGCGTCCTCTGCCAAGGCGAAGAGTGCCGCTTGGTACGCTTCCCCCGCCTCTTCCAAGTGGATTTCGAGCAGACCCTCCAGATGAGTAAGTTGATTTTCCGGTGCCGTGTACACCTCGTCTCCCACCTCGGCAAATAATCTGAGAGTCCGCGTGATTTCTTGGGTGTCTTCGTCTAATAAAACCGCCTGCCTTACCCGCACTCGCTCTGGCGTGGTGGTGTGCGCCCGGACCGTCTTGCCCTCGACTTTTACTTCTAGCCGGTACTCGGTCAGAGGCTCCACTTGAGGGGGCGCTGATGGTGGCAGATAGCGCCCGGGCGTAGCCGGGGCGGATGTGTACTCGAATATCTGGTCCCCTTGGAAGACGCGCACTTGCGCTTCGAGTACCCCGGCCGCGTCCCGACTGTAGAATTGGTCGGGAGGCAAGGTGCGCCGCACGAACAATTCGGGCAGCGGCTGATCTACTAGCAGAATCCCGTCCACCACCAACGCGCTGTCTTCCTCTAATGAGCCGAAGAGTTCGCCTGGCTGGCGCTCGGCAGCGCAGGCCGTCAGGCACAGGACGATAAAAACGCAACGCACGATTGCCTCCTTAGAACGAAAAATTGAAACCCAGCGTCGGCACGATGGGCAATTGCTTGATTACCTCCGGCTCGGTCTCGGGATTATTGGTGTTGAACTGCACGAACCAATCATTGCGCCGGCTGTAGAGATTGAAAATTTGTAAGTAGAACTCGACGTCAAGACCCCACAGCCCAAACTTGCGGCTGGCACTGGCGTCGAGGCGGTGATAGGGCAGCAGGCGGGCACTGTTGCGCTCGGCTGCTAGCACGTAGTCTGCCACTTCTCCAGTGGTTGGCTGACGCAGCGAATAGCGGGCCGAAGCCGGGGTAAAGGTCTGTCCAGTGGCGTACACGAGATTGGAGCCGAGACGCCATTTCCCCAAGTTGTACGAGACCACAAAAGACAGATCGTGGCGGCGGTCGTACTTGGGGGGGAAAGCGCGTCCTCTGTTTAGTTCGGGGAAGGTGCGCCGCGTCCAGCCCAACGTATAGCCTATCCAGCCAGTGAGTGCTCCAGTGCGCCGCTGCAAAAAGACTTCGACTCCGCTGGCCCAGCCGGTGCCGCCGCTTTTGAATATGTCGTCCGAGCGGGTGCCTTCGCTATCAACGGCCACCGCGTTGTCCAGCACCACCAGATTGGCCAAGTCGGTGTAGTAGGCCTCCACGGAAAGCTGATAGTGCCGCGACGGGTTCCACTCGGTACCTACTACCCCCTGATACGAGCGGCCCGGCTCGACGCTATTGTCGAGCGGCACCCAGAAATCGCCGCCGCTGAAGGTTTCGGTGGTGATCAATTGCAAGTACTGGCGATACATGCCCGCAGCGGCCTTGAAGCGGATGTTTTCGCTGAGGGCGCGGCTGAGGGACAGCCTCGGCGCGAAGTGCAGACGATCCCCAACGCTGAAGTAAGTGCCTCGGCCCCCGAGCCGCAGCCGCGTGGTGGGCCCGGCCTGCCACTCATCTTGGACGTAGACCGAGGCCAACACCGACTCTTGGTACAAGGACTCTTCCTCTTGGTTGAAGGACTGGGAATAGTCGAACTCGAACAGAGTAGCCAGAAAGCCGAGGGTGAGCGTGTGGTCGCGGTTGGCGAAGTAATCCACGTCGCCCTTGAGCGACCAATCGCGGATGCTGTTGGTAATGCCGAACGGCGTGCCGAAGAAACCAAACGAGAGGTTGTTTTCGTACGACGAGCCGGCGGCCATGAAGTGACCAAACAGGGTCGGCGAAAACACCCGCGTCCAGCGCGCAGTCACGGCGCGGTTGCCCCAGCGCAAATCGGCGTAGAATTCGTCATCCCCGTCTTCTATGTCTTCTATGTACAGATCGTCTTGGCCCCAGTACGTGCTCACTGTAAAGGTATCGTCGCCCCACCGCTGATTTACTTTGCCGTTGAAGTCGTAGAAGTAGTAGTCCAAAGGGATGTCTATATCGAAAGAGCGGACGGCGCTGAGCACGGGTTCTAGATAGGTGCGGCGACCCGCCATCATCCACGAGCCTTGGCCCACCGGCCCTTCGGCCAGCAAGCGGCTCGCGATCAGGCTGATGCCGCCCCGGCCGCTGAAGCGCTGTCGGTTGCCCTCGCGGTTGCCCACGTCGAGCACCGCCCCGAGTGTGCGGCCGTACTTAGCCGGGTAGGCCCCTTTGTAGAGCTGGACGTCCTTGATGGCGTCTGGGTTGAAGGTCGAGAAGAAGCCAAACAAGTGCGAGGGGTTGTACAGAGGGATGTGGTCGAGGAGGATGGCCGTTTGATCGGGGCCGCCGCCGCGCACGTACAGGCCGCTGCTGACATCCGACGCCGCTTGGATGCCCGGCAATAGCTGTAAACTGCGGAGGAGATCGGCCTCGCCAACGGCCGGCATCCGCTGCAATGGCTCGACCTGTAGGGCGATAAAACTGCTCTGGGTGGCCTGTTCCAGTTCTTCGCTGCGCTCGGCCTCCACCACGATCTCTGCGCCAATATCTACCGGCGTGGCCACCAGTGCCACGTCGAGCCGCACGACCTCGTCGGTGCTAAAACTCAGCGTGTCCCACCGGGTTTGGTAGCCGATGTGCGATGTGCTTACTACGTGTGTGCCAGGCGGCACTTGCTTGATGGCATAGTAGCCGCTGTTGTTGCTGGTTGCTCCGAGCTGAAATCCCTCCACCACGACGACCGCCAAGAGCAGGGCTTCGCCGTTGTCGGCGTCGGTCACAAAGCCGCTCAAAGTGGCTCCCGGGGGCTGGGCCGCCACCGGCATGGCCACCAAGAGAGCCGCCATCCAATATCTAATAATTGCCATTCTATTCCCGTCTAAAATGCCGATGTGAAACTCACCACTTCCTAAACCTGCTCGGTCGTCTCTCGCTGCTTAAAGCGATAGTGCGACACCCACCACTCCTGCCCACCGTTGTAGCCCCACAATTCGGCGCAGGCCATAAAAAATATACGCCAGCGCTGCAACCAGTGCTGATTTTGGGCTGCGCCGTACTGGCGTTCCAAAATGGCGAGGGCCTCCGAGCGCTGAGCGTCGAGATTGGCCAGCCAATGCTCGGCCGTGCGGGCGTAATGTCGGCCATCGACTCGCCATTGCGCCTCTAGGACTAGATCGTCTTGGAAGTAGTGCAGCAGATCGTCAGAGGGCATGATGCCGCCAGTAAAAAAATAACACCCCATCCAGCTTTTTTTGCACTCGTCGGCAAAGGTGTATGGGTAGAGGCGATGGACAAAGATGTGAATGAACAGCAAGCCAGTCGGTTTGAGCCAGCCGGCGATGCGCCGCATTAGTGCGCGATAATTGCGCATGTGCTCGAACATCTCGACCGATACCACCCGGTCGTAGCGTCCCGGTGCCGCGAACTCGTTCATGTCCGCCGTGATCACCGCGACGTTGGCTAGCCCTAGGGCTTTGCAGCGCTCTTCGATAAAGTTGCGCTGCAAGGTTGAATTGGACACCGCGGTTATGCGGCTGCCCGGATAGTGTTGCGCCATCCACAAGGTCAGCGACCCCCAGCCGCAACCCAATTCCAGCACGTCTTGGCCGTCTTGTAGATCGGCGCGCTGACAGGTCAGTTCTAGCATGGCCGCTTCGGCTTGGTCTAGGCTGGCTGTCGGCACCGGGAAATAACAGCCGCTATACTTGAGATGGCGGCCCAAGATCAGTTGGAAAAACTCGGGCGGCAGCTCGTAGTGCTGCTCGTTGGCACGCTGCGTATGCAGGGCGATGGGCGCTTGATCCATAGCGGCGATGAAGCGGCATTTGGCCGCCTGCTCGGCCTCGCAGTCGGCACCTCGCTCTTGCCGCAAGCGCCCGCGATTGAAGCGGCGGATGCCCCAGCGGATAAGAGCATCGGGCAACAGGCCCCGCTCGGCCCAATCAATCGCGTTCAAAACTGTCCCGGCGGGGAAGCCACGGAATAAAGGCACTGGTAGTGCGCTGATAGCGGCGGTAGTCCTCGCCGCGGCTGACCAGTGCCCGCTTTTCAGTGTAGGGAATGCCAGTCACGCGATACAGCAGAAACAACATCAGCACCGGCCCGATCCAAGCCAACCACCCGACCGCCGACCCGACCGCCATGACTACGTAGGCCCACCAGTGCATCCATTCAAAAAAATAGTTGGGATGGCGCGAATAGTGCCACAGGCCGCGGTCGCAGGTGCGCCCTTGGTTGGCCGCTTGGCTGCGGAAGGCGGCCAGTTGGCGGTCCGCTATCCATTCGCCGACCACGGCCACCGTCCACACCAGCACACCGGCGATGTCCCAAGCGGTCCACCCCATGTGAGCTTTGGCCGCCACGGCGACAAAAGGCAGGCCAAATAAAACCACCAGCAAAGCCTGCGCTTGGAACAAATAGAAAAAGTACCGTTGGGCTTTGGCACCCCATTGGGCACGCAGCATCTGATAGCGGCCGTCCTCTTCCCCGGTCCTGATCACTAAGTAAGCGGCCAGGCGGAAGGCCCACACCGCGCCCATCAGACCGAGCAACAGCCGCCGCGCCTCCCAGCCATCGCCGCTGTAGGCCACGGCCAGGGCTACCAGCCCAATGCCCCCAGCCCAGCCCACGTCAACGACCCCCGCGTCGCCCCGGTGCCGCTGTAGCCAATACAGTGCTGCCATGCCCACCATGGCCACCGGCAAACTATAGACCAATACGCTCAACACGGGCCTAAACCTCGCCGTGGCCAATTTCGGGCAACTGCGCCGAGCGCCGGTTGGCTGGCCGAGCCAAGAGCATTTGCACATCGGAGATATAGCGCTCTTCAAAGCCGCCGATGCAGTAGGAAAAATAAAAGTCCCACATGCGGATGAATTCCTCGGTAAAGCCTAGCTGACGCACTTGCTCTTCTGCGTCCCAAAAACGCGCCCGCCAAGCCCGCAAGGTGCGAGCGTAGTGGGGGCCAATGTCCTCCAGATGCACCAAGCGCATATCCGTGGCTTCCGCTAGCGAACGGCTAATAGTCGCCACCGACGGAATGCAACTGCCCGGAAAGATGTATGCCTTGATGAAATCGACCGACCGGCGCGCCCGCTCGTAGGCCCAATCGCCAATGACGATGGCTTGCAACAGCATCAGCCCCTCGGGTTTGAGCAGGCGAGCGCAACAGCCGAAATAAGTGTCGAAGTAGTGATGTCCCACGGCTTCAATCATCTCTATGGAGACCAGTTTGTCGTACTGTCCCTGTAGATCGCGGTAGTCGGCCAACACCACCTCCACCCGACCATCCAAGCCCGCCGCGCGCACTCGCCGCCGCGCCAGTTCGCACTGTTGCTGCGAAATGGTTGCCGTAGTAACCCGGCAACCATACTCGCGGGCCGCGTACAGGGCGAAGCCACCCCAGCCGGTGCCGATTTCCAACAGATGGTCCTCGGGCGCGAGGGCGAGCTTTTTGCAGATGCGGTCCACCTTGTAGTGCGCGGCCTCTTCCAGCGAACTGTCTGGGCGCGGAAATACGGCGCTCGAATACATCATGTTGTCGTCGAGGAAGAGGCGGAAAAAGTCATTGCTCAAATCGTAGTGCGCGGCGATGTTGCGCCGGCTACCTTGGAGCGTATTGCGCTTGAGGGTATGCGCCAACACGCGAGCCGGTGCGGCCAACCGCGCCCAGCCTCGCTCGCGTTGCTGCATCCACTCCATATTGGCCACGGCCAAGCGGCACATAGTCGGCAAATCGTCGCAGCTCCACCACCCCTGCATGTAGGCTTCGGCCGCGCCAATGGTGCCCCCGAGGGCTAAGGCGCGGAAAAAGTGCGGATGGTTTACCTGCAAAACCACTTCGGCCCCGTCTTCGCCCTGCCCGAAGGTGTGGTGCTGCTCGCCTTCGACTAGGCAAAGCGCACCGCGCTGCAAGCACTGCAATTGCCCCAACACCAATCGCCGCGCCCAGCGGTCCAGCCAGCCGCCGAGACCGAGCGGCGATTTTTTAACTGCGGGGGAGAGAGCCAGTTGCGACATAGTCTTTTTCCTTTGTCAACGACTTGGGATGCGGGTAGCAAGGACAGCGTTTGAGCCACAGTCTTAGCGCCTGCCAGTGAATGGCGCCAATGACTCTTGTCGTCATCAGCGGATACTGCACCAAGACCCGCGCCAGTGCCGCCGCGCTTATTTCCCGCCGTCGCAGCACTAGGGTCGCGTCGAATAAGTGGTGGCCATCCTGCCAATTGTCCATATGCACTGATAGGGTGCGGCGCGGCGTCGTAAAGTGCCAAGTGTAGTCCTGCTGCATGGCCATGAAGGGCGAGACGTGGAATGCCTTGGAGAATTGGTAGCACTTGTGCGCTCCGCGCCCGCGGTTAATCCCTTGGTGCAGGACGTAGCAGTGCTGCTCGCCCCAAGGCGTGTTATTTACCTCGCCTACCACCGTCTCGACGCGCCTGCCATCCCGGTCGAAGCAGTAGTAGAAGCTGACCGGATTGAAGCCGTACCCGCCGTAGCGCAGGTGAGTTAGCAGGCGGATCGGCCCGTCGGGATAGCGTCCGCTCTCGTTTTTGACTAATTGCCGCACGCAATCCGCTAGGGGATGCTGCGGTTCGCCCAAGTGGTCGGCGCGGCGGAAATAGGCCACATTGGGCCGCTGCGACGACCACAGCCAACGCCCGTCGAACAAGCTGGGCAATTCGGCTAAATCGAGGTACATCATAAAGAGCCGGTACTCAAAAACGTGGGCTACTGGCGCAAAGCGGCGATGCCGCACCCGCCCTTCGTATATGCAGCTATGGCGACTCATAGCGTCTTGCCAAAGCGCCGCGTTACTTCCAAGGCACTGACGACCCCGTCCTCGTGAAAACCAAAGCCCCAATAGGCGCCGCAGTAGTGGACGCGATCGACCCCGTCGATGCGAGATCGCTGCTTTTGCGCGGCGACTGAGGCCGGCGAATAGACTGGGTGGTGATAGGTCATGCGGGCGATGATCTGCTCTGGAGCAATGTCGTCGGTGCGGTTGAGGCTGACGCAGAAAGGTTGGTGGCTCGCCAGACTTTGGAGGATGTTCATATTGTACGTGACGGTAGCGGGGCATCCCTTGTCGGGCGGGATGTAGTAATTCCAGCTAGCCCAGGCGCGGCGTCGCTTGGGCAACACGGACGCGTCGGTGTGCAGGACGACATCGTTGGCCTGATACGGCATGGCACCGAGAACTCGGCGCTCGACTGGAGTAGGATCGGCCAGCATCCGCAGCGCTTGGTCGCTGTGTACGGCCAAGATAACCTCGTCGAAGTACTCAGGCCCCCCATTCCGAGGCCGGACTTCCACTCCTTGGTGCAAACGCCGCACCGAAACCACGGGACAGTTGACGCGGATGCGCTCGCTAAAGGGGCGGATTAGCGCCTCGACGTAGCGCTGCGAACCTCCTTTGATGACGCGCCAAGGCGTTCGTCCGCGCACTTGCAAAAAAGCGTGGTTGGCGAAAAACTGGACGAAATAGTGCGCTGGGAATTCGCCCATGCGGTCGGGCAAGGCCGACCACAGCGCCGCTCCCAACGGGATGATGTGGTGTTGGACAAAAGCCTTGGAATAGCCGTTGTCGGCCAGATAGTCTCCGAGGGTAGTAGCGTCATTGGGATCGCGCAATAGCTCTGGTGCTTCGCGGTTGAAGCGCAGGATGTCGGCCAACATGCGGTAGAACGATGGCCGCAGCGCATTGCGCCGCTGGGCCAGCAGACTGCTTAGCGGCGTACTGGCGTATTCCAGACCCGTGCGGTCGCACTTGACGCTGAACCCCATTTGCGTCGGCTGGGAAGCCACGCCCAAATGCTGCAACAGGCGATTGAACTGCGGGTAGTTGGGTTCGTTGAAGACGATAAAGCCCGTATCCACCGCATAGGAGCGCCCCTCCTGATCCGCTTTCAAGGTATGGGTATGGCCGCCGATATAGTCGTTGGCTTCAAACAGCGTGATGTAGTAATCTGAATGCAGCAGATAGGCTGCGACCAAGCCGGAGATACCGCCCCCCACCACGGCGATGCGCCGCCCCTGCACCGGCTTCATGGCTCGCTGATGGCCCGGTCGTAAACCCGCTCGGGCACGGGCCTGAGATCGCGCACCAGACCGATCCAAGACAGCACTTTGAGTAGGTAATAGGTTGGATCGAACTCCCACCAGTAAAAACCCTGCCGCGCCGATCCCGGGTAATAGTGGTGATTGTTGTGCCAGCCTTCGCCCATAGTGATGAGTGCCAGCCAGATATTATTGCGGCTGTGGTCTCGGGTGGCAAAGCGGCGGCGACCAAAGAGATGGGAGAGCGAATTGATGGTGCAGGTGCCGTGGAACAAGACGATGGTGGAAATGGAGAACCCCCAGACGAACATCTGCCAGCCGCTGGTTCCCAACGCGGGATAGCGGCTGCCGCAATACTCCCCTAAGGCGTACATCGCCCCGGCTAGCAAAACGGGCACGATGATATCGAAGCGATCGAGAAAGCGCAGTTCGGGAAAGCGAGCCAAGTCGCGCACATTGTACAGACGGGTAGGAAAGTTCGATC
This sequence comes from Candidatus Latescibacterota bacterium, assembly GCA_965116045.1. Taxonomy (GTDB): domain Bacteria; phylum Latescibacterota; class UBA2968; order UBA8231; family UBA8231. Next base: position 3,312,240 of record OZ220478.1, read on the forward strand.
GCGAGGTGATCCACAGTACGTGGCTCCACCAAAACCCGTGCTCTTTGGGCGAATGCACGTCGCTGGCGACATCGGAGTGGCGATGGTGGTGGCGGTGGTGCCCGGCCCACCACAACGGCCCGCGCTGCACGGCTGTATTGCCCAGCACGGCAAAGAGGAACTGCACGAGCCGCGAGGTCTTGAACGTGCGGTGCGAAAAGTAGCGATGGTAAAACCCGGTTATGGCGAACATCCGCACCCAATAGGCGACAATGGCCACGCCCACGGCCACCGGGCTCCAACCAACCCAAAAAACTCCGAGACAACTCAAGTGCAGGGCCGCAAAAGGCAACATCCGCACCCAATCGACTTGCTGCTCGTCTTCGGCGACCGCGGCGCCCACGGCGTCATCGCCCTTAAACCAGCGCAGAAAAGCCAGCCGCCAGCCTTTGAGCGGTGGTGCGTTTGTCTGTTCCATTCGATTGCTAGCAGTCAATAGTTTTACCCTCAGTGTAAGACACCCACCCCAGTACGCGTCTTTTGGTTTTCCCCTATGGGCGCAAAGAATTCAAGGAATCGCGCAACTCGCTCAGATCGGCCAAGAGAATGGCCCTAGCCTGAGCGAGAAAACGCTGGTAATGCGGGGCGGCCCGGCCACCGGCTAGTAGGGCGATGTCGTCGCCCAGCAGTCGGCGCAATTTGAGTAACTCGCCGCCCAGATGGGGGTCGTCGCCCGGATAGATGATGCTGAGCAACACAGCCTTGGCATCCTTTTGCGCGGCGGCTCTGGCGATTTCTTCGGCCGGTAGGTTGGGGCCTAGAAACGTCGCGTTCCAGCCCTCTGACGTGGCCATGACCGTAGCGAGCAAGGCTCCCATCTCGTGCAATTGCCCCGCCGGCGTGGTGGCGACGACGTGGGGAGCGGCCACCGATACTTGGAAACTGGCGCGTAGATTGCCGATAAAGCTACGCACCACAGCCGAGGCCATGTGTTCGTCGGCCACGCGCAAGGTGCCCTCCTGCCACATCTGGCCGATGCGCTCCATCAGCGGCTGGACCACTGCTTCGAGCAAGTGCCGTTGGCTCAATGCGATGGAGGCGCGGACCAACTGATTTTCCAGCGAGATCGCGTCCAATTCTTGCACTGCGACTAAGGCTTGTTCGAGAAATTCGCCGGTTTTTTTTTCCGCGCCCCCTCCATCGCTGGGCCGCTGGGCTAACGGCACTGTTGCTTGCTCAGGGCGGACCAGATTCACCAGTTCGGGCGTGGAGAGATGGGCGATGCGGCCAATGCTCTGTCCGTCCTGCACCGCCTGCTGCAACCACTGTAGGCGTGCGATGTCTTCGTCCGAATAAAGCCGTCTATTGGTCTCCGTCCGCGCTGGCACCACGGCTTGATAGCGCTTTTCCCAAACGCGGATCACATGGGCCGAAAGCCCGGTCCGCCGCACTACTACTTTGATGGGATGGCCCGGCGTCGGTTCCATGGGCGTTGAATGTATATCCCATTGTTCATGCCCGAAAGTAGGAGTGAAGCGGTCAGATGCTTAATAAACAATGTGATTCAGTCTAGTTTGCCGGGTCGGAAGGTGTATTGGAATTGTTTAAGTGCTCTTGGTCGGGGTATGGGTAGAAATTTCGATTTCGCTCAAAAGAGTCGGCGGAGGGGCCGGGTTGCTCGAGGCGTCGGCTGTCTTCCCATCCCGTGCCATTGAGGAACAATTCCGCTCGGCGTTGCCGAAAGATCTCTGCTAGCACATCCTCAAGGGTTTGTGGGCCGTTGTAGGGCGGCAGCGATGCTCCAATGCCATGGGGATCTTGCTCGGGTGTTTTTGTGCGAATAGCGTCTATTTCCGCGATTGCATTTTCGATATCGCCGAGCATTGCATTGGCCTCTGCTCGCGTCAAGATCATTTCACTGGGCAAGTATGCCGGGATAGGGGACGCAGCATCGTTCCAAAAGCCGCCCAGTGCCTCAATAGGAAAGCCATTGGGGTTGCTGGTGCGTTCATCTGGTACGAGATAAAATGCAAGTCGCCCATCGTCGCCGTCTGTGCCCTGCGTTCCGAAATGGTCTCTTGGGGCGTAATCATCCTCGACAAAAACTTGGGCGTAAATAGGGTTTTGGGTTCTGGCGTCGTATGTGTAGACCGAAGTTGCCAAAGGATCAACGGCATCGGCGGCTTCAATGGCAGCTCGATAATTGCCCGCGAACAGATTATAGCGTGCCCGATAAGCGTGAATCGTATTTACAAGATCGAATCCGCTGCCCAAAATATCTGCGTTGAACTGAGCGGAGGGCGGCGCGGTATCGATGGTCTGGCGTGCGTCGTCTAACAACCTGATCGCGGTGGCAAAAAGTTCTTGGCGCGATACAAAAGGGGCTTGCCCGTCGGCTTGGACATCTATGGGGGCGCTTTCAAAAGCCTGTGCAATGAACCCCAAGCACATCGCTTTGTACAGTTGTGCCAGGGCGATAATGCCGCTGCGCGTACCTTCAGCAAGTGGTGTATCGGGCGCATTTTCGATCAATTGATTGGCAATGCCGATAATGCGATAGGAGCGGGACCAGATCGCGCTGACACCGCTGTTCGCGCCAGACACAGTGCTGCCATCCTCTAACTCTAGGAGATTGGCAAATGTCGTGTTTGCCGCAAGTTCGCGGCTTGTAATAGCGGGATGGCGCAGATAGGCATCGACATTTTGGCTCGCGTAATCTCGTTGCATGCCAATGGCGAGGGCTATGATGCCGTCGCTAGTGCTCAAGACGCGATCTTCCGATGCTTGGTTTGGATTTGATATATTCAAATCGCAACCTTGTGCAAAAAAGAGCAGCCATGCCGCGATCGGGTACAGGCGATTCGATTTCATATTATTTTCTCCGCTTAGTAGTTCAAGCTTATCTGAAATGCAATGCTGCGCGGGATAGGCACTTCTACGAAGTCAAATCCGCGCACTGCGGTGCGCTGCCCGCCGATGTTGGTTTCCGGGTCGTAGCCGCTGTAATCGTCGATGGAAAGCAGATTGCGGCCAATCAGACTCAATTGAATGCCGCTCGTTCCCAGAAATTGGGGCTGCCAGCGATACGATGCGGACAGTTCGCGCAATTTCACAAAGGATCCATCCTCGATCCAGTGTTCAAAAATTCGGAAGACCTTAGCATTGTAGCCAGCGGGGAGTTCGCCGTTTAATTCGCGTTCGTAGTCTGTTAAAACGCCAAACGCGCTCAAGGCGGCCAAGCGTCTGGTAAAATTAAATACATCGCCGCCTACGACCGCATCCCATTGCATGCGCAACGACCAGTTTTTCCCCAAGTCGATTTGATTGATTGATGAAGCGGTAAAGTCCGGGTTGGGATCCCCAATAATTTTGCGCTCAGCCGCCTGAATGGGAAGATTGTTTTCATCGAGTGCTATATTGCCTTGGGCATCGCGTGCAAAAGCCGTGCTGTAGAAAATCCCGAGTGGCTCGCCATTGATGGCCGAGACTTGGCCAAACGAATCCGAGATGGGCAATTGATCGTCCTCAATGCCATTGACTTCGTTTTTGTTAGTCGAATAGGTGAAAGTTGATTCCCAGCGGAGATTGGGACGTGCAAGCGGCACTGCACGCACGAGAAGCTCCCATCCAGTATTGTCCATGGTGCCGACATTTTGCAAGGCCCCTGAATAACCTGTGGAGGGGGATAACGAGCGAAAGAGCAACAAGTCTTGGACGTGTTGATCGTAATAGGTCAGTTCCACGCCCAAGCGATTGGACAAGAGACTAAAATCGCTCCCTATTTCAATTTCCCGTTGTCTTTCGGGCTTGATCGTTCCACCAAGTTGGGTGCTGGGCACCAGACCGGGACTACCATCATAAGAGGATACGTTGTAATTGGTCAGGCGGGCATACGGTCCAATCGCCGTTTGCCCCCCTGAAGTGCCTATGGAGGCTCGCAATTTGAAGTCTGGAAACACATTTTGGAGTCCGCCATTTTGCCAGAAGCTCGCATCTGAAATGAGATAGGAGGCACTCGCTTTAGGATAAGTTTGCCAGCGGTTATCCGCGTCGTATACCGAAGAGGCGTCTGTGCGGATAGCTCCTGTAACAAAAAGGCTATTAGCGATTCCAAAGGTCTGCTGTATAAATGCACCATAGATGGCCTTTTTGCTTCTCCACTCGCTTGCTACAACGGTCGCACCACTCGAGACGATTTGGGAGGCGGGACTCAGGTTTTTACCTTCTGCACCGAATCTTTCTCCTTTTTCGTATTGCAAAGTTCCGCCGATCCGCGTGGTTGATTGTACCTCGGGGCGTATGTGCCGCTGGTAGCCGAGGTTGATGTCGTTGTTGAGTTGCAAAAAATCGAATGTGGATCTTCGAGACTGGCCATTTGCTAAACCCGGCGCAGACGTGCCGATGGGGATAAATGCGATGGCCGTTTGGTCGTAGGTATCCAAACCTAGCGTATAGTTGATGCTCAATCCAGCCAACGGCGTTGCATCTAGCGATGCGCTGCCAATATAGCGCGTGACTTCCTGCGTGAAATCATATCGATCAATGACTTCTAGGGGGTTGGCGAGAGTGCCATCGTTAGGATAAATACCGGTCTCGGGGTCCGGTGTGGGATCATAGGTGTTGGGCCCAAAAATGAAGCCCGTCAGGGCGCCGTAGTTCGAATTTAGCCCGCCGTTGGGGATGTCGTTGCTCTTACTAAATGCGAAATTTCCACCCACAGATAAGGTGGCCCAGTGCGACAAATCTTGGTCAATGCGCGTTCGGAGACTACTCCGTCTAAATAATGTGTTTTTGACCACGCCTTGATCGTCGAGATAGGATGCAGACGCAAAATAACGGGTATCCCCAGATCCTCCCGAAACCGAGGCATAGTGTTCTACTCCCGTGGCATTTCTAAAGATAAAGTCCTGATGGTCGAATCGTTGTACATCCGAACCATCGGGATTTTTGTTGCCTTCATTGTCAACGATTGCTCGATTTACCGGCAGTGTTTTGCGTACTGTTGAAGTTGAAAGACGAGAGGTATAGTTTATGCGAGGCTCACCTTGAACGCCGCGCTTTGTGAATATTTGGACAACACCGTTGTTGGCACGCGATCCGTACAGGGCCGCGGCCGCGGCACCTTTTACTATTTCAATGCGTTCTATGTCGTGTGGATTGAGATCGTTGAGGCGATTTTGCGCCCCGCCGCCGAGGCGAAACAGTTCAGGGGAATCGTTGTTCACAATGACGCCATCCACCACATAGAGGGGGTCGGCACTGCCCAAGACGGTCCCGGTTCCGCGCAAGCGGATGGTTACGCCGCCGGCCGGATTGCCCGAATTTTGTTGGATGAGTGCTCCGGCCAATTTGCCGGTCAGGGCTTTGTCGATGGATGTGGCACCGGTGGATTCGAGTTGGCTAACGGTCAGGGTGGAAATGGCATTGCCAAGCTGTTTTTTGCTGGCTGCAGCGGAAAGCCCAGTGACAACGACTTCATCAAATTGCAGGGCATCGATGCTGAGTTGAAACGCAACTTCCACAAGGCCGCTGCTTTGGCGAATGGTTTGTCTGGAGGTTTTGTAGCCAACAAACCACGCTTCAATCTCGGTTGCCGTTTCTGGCTGTGGCAGAAAGAGCACGAACTTGCCTTGGGCATCGGTGATCGTGCCGAGGGGAGGATCAACGACAATGATGGTTACATTGGGCAGGACCTCACCTCGCTCGTCCACAACCTCGCCTTTAATGGTGAGTTCGGCGATGGCCGGAATGGGGTTTGCAAATGCAAAAAAAACGCAAACGACGAAAAAAATCGAGATAATATTCATTTATTTTTTCCTTTCACTCCGGCCATCGCCGATACGAGATCCACCAACACAATAAAACGGTTTTGTTGGGGAATCTTAGGCCGAGTTTACTGGTTTAACGAGCCTGCTGCTTGATCTCCGCCCAAGTGCTGCTCTCGACAGCGGTAGCAGCCGGAGGCAGGAGCACCGCATCAATGATGTGGATTACGCCATTGCTGGCGGCCACGTCAGCTTGGACGACATTGGCATTGTCGATCATTACGCCGTTGACGCTGACGCTGATATTGATCGAAGCCCCATTGAGGGTGGCAGCCGAATCCAGCTCCACTACGTCGGCGGCCAAGACCGAACCAGCGACGACGTGATAAAGCAGGATCGCGGTTAGCTGGTCTTTATTCTCGGGCAACAGCAGCGACTCGACGGTGCCCTCTGGCAAAGCGGCGAATGCCTCGTCCGTAGGGGCGAAGACAGTGAGGGGGCCTTCGCCCTTGAGCGCGTCGACCAAGTCTGCGGCCTGAACCGCAGCGACCAGCGTGTTAAAAACGCCGGCTCCAATGGCAACATCGACGATGTCTTCATCTTGAGCTTGGGCTGGGCTTGCCCAAGACGAAAGTGCCAGTGCCATGAGCGTGGCAATACGGATGATCTTCATGCGACCTCCTCCTAATTGTAAAGGTTGTGGAGCCACTTTCGGCGTCCGTTAAGTGGATTATAATTTATTGTCTATTATTTGTCAATATAATTTCTAAATTTTTAGACAAAAATTAGACAAAATTCAATATTATGCAAGGGCTTTTAGTGTGATGGGACTGTGGGCTGATACGTATCCGACGCGACGCGAAAGGGCCTTTTGAGTGCATCCGCGTCGCGCTCGCCGATTTTGGATTTCGCTACTAAAAAGAGAAATTGAAGCCCAGTGTGGGGATTATGGGCAATTGTTCGATCTTGCGCGGATCGACCTCGGGATTGACCGAATCAAGCTCGACAAACCACTCGTTGCGGCGGCTATACACATTGAATATCTGCACGTAAAATTCGCTGGCGGCTCCTCGTAGGGCGAACGATCGACTGGCGCTGACATCGAGGCGGTGATAGGGCTGTAGGCGGGTGCTGTTGCGCTGGGTTGGCGACTCGGAGACCGGCGTAAATGCCTGTCCGGTGGCGTACGCCAAACTCGCGCCGAGCCGCCAGGCGCCGAGCTCGTAGGAGGCGGCGAAAGACAGGTCGTGGCGGCGATCGTGCTTGGCGGGAAAGGGACGACCATCATTGAGTTCGGGGAAGGTGCGCCGCGTCCAACCGAGCGCGTAGCCAATCCAGCCGGTGAGCGAACCGCTGCGCCGCTGCAAAAAGACCTCGACTCCGCTAGCCCAGCCCGTGCCGCCGCTTTTGAACACCGCTTCCGAGTGCGTGGCGTCGTTATCGTCGGGCAATTCGGTGTCCACGGCCACGAGGTTGGCGAGGTCCGTGTAATAGGTCGCCGCGGAAAGCTGGTAGCGCGGCGCAGGGGTCCACTCGACGCCGGTGACGGCTTGGTAGGCGCGCCCCGGCTCGACGGTGCTATCGAGCGGCACCCAGAAATCGCCGCCACTGAAGGCTTCGGTGGTGATCAGTTGCAGGTGTTGGCGATATATTCCGCCAGCGGCTTTGACGCGGATTTTGTCGCTTAACGCTTGGCTCAGGGACAGTCGCGGCGTGAAGTGCCAGCGGTGCCCGCTGCTGAAGTACGTTCCCCGTCCGCCTAGCCGCACCTGCGTGGCCGGTCCGACCTGCCATTCATCCTGCACATAGCCTTCCAACAGCACCGGCTTTTGGCGCAGGTCGAGCTGGGGCTGCTCGTTGAAAGACCGGGCAAAGTGAAACTCGAATAGGGTGGCCCACAAGCCCAAAGAAAGCGCGTGGTGGCGGTTGGCGAAAAAATCCACGTCGCCTTTGAGCGAAAGGTCGCGGATGCTGTTGGCGATGCGGATGGGCGCGTCGAGAAAACGGAGCGCGATGATGCTTTCATATTCTGAGCTGGCGACTGTGAAGTGCCCGAACAGGGCCGGTGAAAATACCCGCGTCCAGTGCGCCGTCAGGGCGCGGTTGCCCCAGCGCAGATCGACGAAAGATTCGTCGTCGTCTTCTAGCTCAATCCGCAGGTCGTCCTGTCCCCAATACGCGGTTGCGGTGTAGGAGTCGTCGCTCCGGCGCTGGTTGATGCTGCCGTTGAGGTCGTAGAAGAAATAGTTCAACGGGATGTCCGCCCCGCGGGCGCGCAAGGCACTGAACACGCCGTCCAAGTAGGTGCGGCGACCGGCCAGCATCCACGAGCCTTGGCCGACGGGTCCCTCGGTGAGCAAGCGGCCCGAAATCAGGCTTACGCCGCCGCGACTGCTGGTGCGCTTGCGGTTGCCCTCGCGGTTTCTCACGTCGAGTACCGCCCCGAGCGCACGGCCGTACTCCGCCGGGTAGGCTCCCTTGTACAGATTGACCTCTTTGATGGCGTCTGGGTTAAAGGTTGAGAAGAGGCCGAACAGGTGGGAGGGATTGTACAGGGGAGTGTGGTCGAGCGAGATGGCCGTCTGGCTGGGGTCGCCGCCGCGCACGTACAGGCCGCTGCCGATATCCGCAACCGCTTGGACGCCCGGCAGTAACTGCAAGCCGCGCAAGAGGTCGGCTTCGCCGAGGGCGGGCAATTGCTGTACTGGCTTGACGCGGAGGCTGATGCGCTCGGTTGCTACCGAGAGCTGCCCGCCTCGGTCTGCCAGCTCGGGCGCCAGTGCCACGTCGAGCCGCACGGCCTCGGCGGCACTAAAGTACAGCGTGTCCCACTGAGTCTGGTAGCCTGGGTGCGACGCGCTTACCACGTGCGTACCAGCCGGTACTTGTTTGATCGCGTAGTAGCCGCTGTTGTTGCTGACCGCCCCAAGTCGCAATCCTTCCACTGCGACAGTGGCTCGGGTCAGGGCTTCGCCGTTGTCGGCAGCGGAGACAAAGCCGCTCAGGGTCGCCGCTTGTGCTGTCCCTGCCGATAGCAGCGTTGCTGCTAGGACGCGCCTACATTTTTTTCGCAAACTCACCTGTTTGTTGTCTCACTGACGTTTTGCAGCGGTGTATAGGGAAACATATCGAGATATTGAGCGGGTTGCACCTCGAATAGCCACTACAATTCGGTCGCGCCCTATGCTGGCCTCTTGGGACTGCGTATCTTCAGGCCCTTATCGCTACTAACTCCAAAGGACAAAATCCATGACCACCGACCGCATTTTCCACCGCGTCATTACCGACAACTGGCCGCAGATTTCCCACGGCAAAGACTGCTACCTTTACGCTGAAGATGGCCGTGCGTACCTCGATGCCTGCGCTGGCGTCCACGTGATTTCCATCGGCCACGGCGTCCCGGAGATAGCTGAAGTCATGCGGGACCAGGCCAACAAGGTCTGCTTTACCTACGCCCGCTTCCTCACTCAGCCGCAAATCGACCTCGCCGCCAAAATCGCCGCCCTAGCCCCTAGCGACCTCAACCGCGTCTTCTTCGTCTCCGGCGGGTCCGAAGCGACTGAGTCCGCGCTCAAGATCGCCCGCAAGTACCACGTCGAGACCGGCAACCCGAAGAAGTACAAAGTCATCACCCGCTGGCAGAGCTGGCACGGCAACACCATCGGCGCACTTTCCATGTCGGGCCGCTCCACTTGGCGCGAGGACTACGTGCCCTATTTGCTCGACTTCCCGCACATCACCTTTCCCCGTCCGGATCACTGCCCGTACTGCCAAGACCGACCCGCCTGTACGCTGGCCTGCGCCGAAGAGCTGGAGCGGGTCATCAAACAAGAGGGTAGCGAGTACATCGCCGCTTTTATTGCCGAGCCGATCTCGGGCACTTCTTGCTGCGGCCTGATGCCGCCGCCCGACTACTTCCCCACCATCCGTGCGATCTGCGACCGCTACAACGTCCTGATGATCATCGACGAAGTGGTCACCGGCTACGGACGCACGGGCCGCAATTTCGGCATTGAACACTGGGACGCCATCCCAGACATCATGGCTACCGGCAAGGGCCTCAGCAGCGGGTACACGCCTATTGCTGCCACGTTGGTCCGCGACGAGATCTACGACGGGATCTACAAAAAGCAAAACCACTACGTCCACGGCCACACGTACGGCGGCAATCCGCTTTCCTGCGCCGTTGCCCTCGCCGTGCAGAACTACATACAAGACCACGGCTTGGTCGCTCGCTGTGCGCAAATGGGGGACCTGATGCTGGAGAAGATGAAGCCCTTAATGGACTCGCCCATAGTCAGCGCGGTGCGCGGCAAGGGCCTGCTCACCGGCGTGGAGTTTGCCAAGGACAAGGCGACTGGCACACCCTTTGATTCTACGCAGGGCGTGGCGGCTGCGGTCGTCAACCGCGCCTTTGCCAAAGGTGTGCTCATCATGCCTGGGTCGCCCGGGTTGATCGACGGCGTCAGCGGCGACCACATTGCCATCAGCCCGCCCTTTACCATCAGCGAAGAGCAAGTCGAGGAAGTCGCGCAGGTGATCGCGGATGTAGTTGGAGCAATGGAGCGGGAATTGGGATATTGAGCCAGAGAAAACACCGCGCATCTACATTGCCTTGTCCAACTCGAACCCGGCGACCTCTACTTTTTCTTTAGCGAAAACATCCACGAGGTGCCGGCCATCGTCGGCGACCAGCCCCGGGCAGTGCTGGCCATCTTCTTTGCCATGTCCCCAGACGACGACGAGATCTACGTCTGGTCTTAAAACACTCGCACTACGGTTCCGCGCTCGGCTGCCAGCCGTTGTGCTACCGCCTCCTTGGTCATCGGATTCTCCGGCCATTCCTCGGGTGCCACGTGCGACAGCCGCAACAACAGGCGCGCTAGCTGCCCGACGTATTCTTTTAACTCTCGCACGTTGAGCTTGTCGGCCGTGTCGGCTGGCTCGTGGTGGTAGTTGGAATCGGCGTGTCGGCCGCTAAAACGCCAGCGCCACAGATGCGCCGCGTCAATGCCCGCGCGCAAAAAGGGAAAGTGATCTGAGGTCGCGTCGAGTTGGGACATTACGTGGCACTTTAGTCCGTCGCCCATTGCATTGAACTGGGCCTGCACCAAGTCGCGCAGATGCCCAAACGCCAGTACTAACCCTTTGATCGCCCCGGTCGAAAGCTCGTCGAGATTGATCGCCAGCCGCGGCTTGGCAGTGCAGTGTTGCCGCACGTATTCGCTCGACCCTTGGAATATCTGCTCTTCGGCGCTATAGGTCGCAAAACACAGGCCCATCCCCGGCTCGACCCCGAGCGCGGATTTTAGCCCGGCCAGCACCCGTGCTGTCTCCAGTACTGCAATAGTCCCCGAGGCATTGTCGTTGCCGCCTGGTGCGCTGTAAACCGTGTCGTGGTGTCCGCCCAATATCAGCCGCTCCGCAGGCCACCGCGCCCCGGGAATCGAGGCGACCACATTGTGCGCTGATGCTTGGTAAAATCGGCTCTCAACGATTAGCTTGAGCCGCTTGCCCTCGCTGGCCCACTTCTGCAACAGTGCTCCGTGTTCCCGCGAGGTCGTCACCGCCGGAATGGGCAACTCGGCGGTCTCTGGCTCGCGCCAATCTCCGCCGTTGTGGTACTCCACCCGCCGCCCGTCCTTTGGATCAATGGCTACCATGGCCACCGCGCCGGCGTCGCCTAGCGCTGCGAGTCGCACATTGGGTGGCGAGGGCGCGGTAAAAGGCTCCGGTGCTAAGTGCATCACGGCGATGCTCCCTTTGAGCTGGCTCCGCACTCGGTCGATCTCGTGCTCCGTACCATATCCTGCATTGACAATCGGGGCTTCGAGGTCGCACGGCGGACAGCGGTTGTAGGGCAAGAGGTCGATCTCCGTATCCGCCACCGTTGCCTCGGCGCGTTTGTACGCCCAAGTATTAAGCGCAAACTCCTCCAGTGCCGCATTGATCAGTCCTGCTTGGACGAACTGTTCCCGCAGGTACTCCACTGCTTGGCGCTCTCCTTCCGAAGAAGCCCAGCGCGGCCCGATCTGCTCGCACAGCACCTCCACGTGCTCGTCGATCTGCGAGCCGGTCCAAGCCTCGCCAAAAAGCCAGCGGTCGATTTCTCGCCAATTCGGTTCCATCGCGTCCCTTTCTCGAAGTTGCCAAGTTTTCTAGGCATCCTAAATAGGATAGGCAGAGGTTGTTCCTCGACCAAGGGGGTGTTAGATTCCCCAAACTCGGATTTTCCATGGCTTTGAAAGGTGCCGCCGATGAATATCCGCACGAAACTCTTCTCGCGCTTTGTGATGATCAGTGCCGTTCTTTGGTCGCATGGGGCCGAGGATTTGCTGGCTCAAGCAGGCCATCAAATCGACCGCAGTGCGAATCAAGTCATCGTCGGACCCGACCACTGGGACCACTGGGAATTTGCGCCCGGTACTATCCAGATTTCCCCGCTCGGAGAGGTGAGGCCCAACCGCGTCCGCAAGAACACTAACGCCGCGCTGAATATCGTCGATTTTTTGCGCTACAACCCGCCAGATTACCTTTCTAAAAAAAAGCCTGAAGACATCGTTCTCCTCGACGCCGTTCAGGGTGGCTCCAACCGCGAAGGGGTCGTCGCCGCCCTAGATGGCGACTTGACCACGTACTGGGAGCCCGATCCGGTTGAGGAGAATGTAGATCTGTCGTCTCAATGGTGGTTTACCTTGGATTTGGGCCGCGTTGTCTTTATCAACAAAATCGCGCTAAAATTCGTTGAGGAGGGAGTGGGCGATCCCTTCCTTTTATTTGATATACTGGTGTCGGACGGACAGAAGCCAGTACAGGCAATCGGTGGGTCGAGCCTCGAGTTCTTTCCGGTGCTCCAGACGCTAAAGCCCAACAAAAGCCAGCGAACCTTTGCGGTCGAACTCGATCCAGTGGGGCTCGACCAGCGTCGGGCTGTGGGACGCTTTGTCCAAGTGGTGGTGCAGGCCAGCGATTTTGGCCGCGGCCGAGAAGTATCCCCAGCGGAGTACGACCAACTACCCGCCGAGGACCGAGGAATCATCGAATACAGCAAGCGCCAAGTCGACGGGCGGGAGATCGTGGTCAAACAGGGAGTGTACGAGGCTCTCGATCCTCAGCGACAGGGCGCGATACGCTACTTTCGGCGCGAGCGGCCCCGGTTGGCCGAACTCGAAGTCTGGACCCAAGGCGACGACTTAGCCAGTGAATCCTTGCGGCGCAATGGCTCCATTTCTACTACGGTGCCCGGCAGCATCAATCCCCAATTGATGATTGACGGTAATGTGACCAGTGTAGAGGGGCTTTCCCTATTCAACATTGAGAATCGGCTAGAGGACGAGTTGTTCATTGACTTGGGCTCGTTCTTCTGGATCCACAGCCACAGGATGAGTTTCACCGAGTACGCTCTTGGGAACTATCGCTTGGAATTTTCGGACGGTTCGCGTGAGGTGGACGGGGGCCTCAAGTGGAACACTGCCGTGCGACGCGAGCAAGTAAAGCGGAGCGTCGCAGGAGCCCTTAACGTCGATGGCAATGACTTTGACCCGATAAAAGGGCGTTTTTTTCGCTTGGTATTTGAAGTAGAACACGTGCGCCTTCCCAACCGGAGCGCTAGCAGATTGAGCGAGATACAACTTTTTGGTGAGGGGTTTTTGCCAGAGGTGCAGCTCGAGTCGGACCTGATTCGGTTGGGCGGTAGCCGTAACTTGGTTGCCCTCGAGTGGGACGCTCACACGCCGCCCGGCACCGAGGTACAGCTTCAGACCCGCACCGGCGATACCTTGAGCGAGATTTTGCACTACTTCAAAAAGGATGGGACCGAAATCTCCGCGACGGCCTACAACAAACTATTGAGCATTTTTCGCGGCGAGACTGTGTCCGAGGAAGTCGCTGGCGCAGACTGGGAACCGTGGAGTGTACCCTACGACGATCCGGCGGGCAGTCCCATCACTTCGCCATCGCCGCGGGAGTTTCTCAAGATACGGGCGACGTTGCGCTCGGCCGCACCGGATGTGGCGGCGAGTTTGTCGGGGTTGCGGTTGCACTTTGCCGAGCCGGTGGCGCGGCGGCTCTTGGGGGAGGTAGTGCCTAGTCAAGTGGATCGGCTGGGGGCTGAAGCCCCTTTTTCGCTGTATGTGCGCCCAGAGTTCGGCACGGGGGATAGGGGGTTTAACGAGTTGTTGTTGGAAGCACCAGCGGGCATGGAACTGCGGTACGCCGGGTTGTTGGGGAGCGCGGACGGGGAGAGTTTTTCACCATTGGCAGCGGCGGTGCTGGCCGCTAGAGCAGACCAAGTGCATTTGTCGCTTCCCTTGATAGAGCCGGGAAGCGAAGTGACGGTGTTGCGATTAGACTTTGCCGGGCGTTTGTTTTCTCGCGGTGGGCCGCTAAAAGTACAACTGCGGCAAGAAGAAGATGGCGAGGGGATTTGGCAGCGCGTCGATCCCGGGGAAGCTGTGGCGACTATTGGCAGCAATCGGCTATTGGTGGTGGGGCAGCCGCAGCGTCGCTCAATTTTTGCGGATTTGGTGGTCGAGCCAGCGGTATTGACGCCGAATGGGGATGGGGTCAACGACGAGCTGGCGTTGCGCTTTTCAGTGGTGTTGGTGGAGGGCAGTCAGCGAGTGGAGGCGACTATTTACGATTTGGGCGGACGCCTGGTGCGCCAGCTAGCCGAGCAGCGGGATTTTGCCTCGGGGATGTACGAAATGGAGTGGGACGGCAGGAACGAAAAGGGAACGCTCGTGCCGCCGAGTGTGTACGCAATACATTTACGGCTGGATGCCAATACGTCGGGAGCTGAGCTAGGCCAGGAAGAATTGGTCCGCACAATAGCCGTAGCCTATTAGTGCTCATCCCGTTCTAAAAGCTGCTGGCCACGCGCTCGATGCGTTTGACTCTCTTCGGGCAGACCGAGTGCTGCACAGGCATCGCCCAAGTAGAGGTGTCCGCGCCCATCTTCGGGCTCCAGCTCGACAAAGCGTTGGTAGGCGGTACGGGCCGCAGCAAAGTCGCCGAGTTGGGCATGGGCTACCCCTAGATTGAAGTGGGCTTTGGCGTGCTGGGGGACGAGGGCTGTGGCTTGGGCAAAAAGTCGCGTGGCTTCTTTGAACCGGCGCTGCTGGGCGGCGATCAAACCGAGCATATAGGGAGGTTCGACGAGGGAAGTGTCGAGCTGGGCCGCCTCGGCAAAGGTTTGGGCCGCCCTTTCGAGTGATCCCGACTGATAGTAAGCATTGCCCAAATGCACGTACAGAACGGGATTTTCTGGGTCTAGCTCGATAGCTCGCTGGAAATACCGGGCCGCTAGTTGATGTCGGCCTTGCTCGGCGAGGAGGCGACCGAGGCCGATATGGGCGTCTTTGTGATCGGGTTTGATTTCGACCGTGCGACGAAATTCTAACAAAGCTTGGTCGGTTGCGCCGACCATCTGGTGCTTCAAACCCATATTGTAGTGATCCCGCGCCGAGCCGATGGGGAGCGATCTGTGCGTCGGCGGGGAGATTTCAGAGTGCAGACCCCGATACTGCTGACGCAGGCTTTCGGACCGCGCCATTTCTCGTTTGCCCGCTTCGCGGCGGCCGAGGCGGAGATAGACATTGCCGAGGTTGAGGCGGAGCTTGGGCGAGTCGGGGTTGAGTTCGGTCGCCCTGAGTAGCGCCTGTAAAGCCGCCTCATTATCGCCCATATCGCGATGGGCCAGTCCCAAAAGAAAATGCGCTTCGGCGTCCTGCGGATCGAAGCGCACCGCTTTTTTAAGGGCTGCTGCTGCCGCCGCCGGAACCCCCTTTTCCCGGTGGATTTTGCCCAATTTCTTGTAGGCTGGTGCTAAGGTGGAATCCGCCTCTAAGGCCGCAGTGTAAGCCGCTTGGGCCTGATCTATTTCTTTGCGATAGCCATGCAGTAAGCCCAAGTTGTAAGAAGCTGTTGCTCGGTGGGGATCGAGTGTGGTCGCTTGCTCCAAGGCCGCCCGCGCTGCTTCGACATCGCGGTGCTGGTTTTGGCTATACGCTCTCGAAGTGTAGCGGGCCGTGTGAATGATGCCGAGGACTTCGTACAACTCGGCGTGCGTCTGGTCTTTTTGCGGAGCTAGCTCGATCGCGTGTTCGATTGCGCGCAGAGCTTGGGGAAATTTGCCCAGTGCTAGATAAGAGCGGGCGAGATAGTGGTGGACCTCGTAATCGTCGGGGTGTGAGGTCAGTGCCTTGTGAAAGGCGATGATAGCTTCGCTGTAGCGCTCCTGAGCAAAGGCGTACATCCCGGCACTGACCAAGGGGTCGCGCTCCTTGGGGCTACAGGCACAGATGAGCAGACAACAGGCGACCCCAAGCCAAGCCAAAACCTTTTTGTAGGGCCGGTCAACGCGGATTATTGAGTGCCCGTTTTTTAGGTGCAATTGCACAAGCGTCCCGCTGGATAGTCGATAAAATTAACCGAGCAGTTAGTATATAAGAAGATACGCAGCATTGTCCATCTTGTGCGCTTGTGTCGTCTCCGCAGAGGCCCAAGTGAAGTGCGCTATCGGGAAGTCGCCGAACTTTCAGCACTACAACGGTGCCCAAGGATTCGCTGGCCCGACATTGGCTTCTGTTGACGCTAAACCAACCCCGACCTACTCGCTGACTTGACCGAAGAAACTGCTCGTGCAGAGCGAGCGGCTGAAAACGCTGTACAGGGTGGTCGGCAGGGCATTAGGGCCAATAAAAACCTGCCAACTGCCCGAGGCTAAGGCCCTCGCGGAACGTTTGGTTGCCGGTGGGTTTACGGGCGAGAGCCGGATTGAAGCCAACCAACCCTACTATTATACGTTACGTTGCCGGATTTTGGTTGCTGTGTCTTGTCGTATTTCATACAGTTACTTGCCTTGGCCCAGAGAAGTCGAGTCAGAAGATATGCCAACCATGCTACAATCCGCAGCAGGTCGAAAAGAGCGACGACGGATCGCTCTCAGGGCACTTTTTCTGTTTTCAGTCCTCGGAGGATTGAGTTATCAGGCACCGGTTGGTGCCCAAATGGAGGTCGTCCAGCTAGGGGGCGAGGGTGGGTTATCTTGGGAAAGTGGTGGCGGAGAGATCCCAGCTACGATAATCCTCGACCCGGCGACAGTTGATCAATCCAATGCACCCGGCGGCGTCATCGACTTTGCTCCCGTCGAGCGCACCCATTGGATCTTTCCGCAGCAGGCCGATACGACGGACAACATATTGATCGGCGTCAACTCTAAAGAGCGCGGTGGCAGCGTCATTACTCCCATCCCCTCCTTCCACTTTCTCGAAGCCGATTTTCCCCAAATGTTTGACGACGATGGCGATACTGCCCTAGCGCTGAAATCCTCGGGCACGGGGGGCACCGGCGCCTTTGGTCTCCTCATCGAATTCGACTTGGGGGCCATCTTTGGCGTCAATCGGTTCAAGTTTTTTCCACGCAACGCCGATCCGGCCTTTCCGGCTCCTAATTTCCAATCCCAAGACAACTTTTTGAAGGGCTACGAAATTTTCGTCAATGACGGCCAACCCGAATCGCGTCGCGAGGGCAGTCTGATCTGGGAGACTGTCGCCTTTGAGGGGCAGAACCAAGAAGCGGTGGTGGATGTGCGAATTCCCACCCGCTTCGTGCGCTTTTTGCGGCTCAAATCTCTGACGGCCGCGGACTTTGAGATCGCCGAGTTTCAAGTGTTCAGCGAGGGTTTTGTACCGCAGGCCGTATATATTTCCAACGTATTCGACTTTGACGACCGGGCACTTTTGGGCCGTTTGCGCTGGGTTGAAGAACAGGTGGGCGATCCAACTCGGTCTAGGGTGCAGGTCCGCACCCGCACTGGAGATGATCCTCAGCCGGTCGAGTTTACCCGGATTGGCAAGCAATCCTCTGGCCGAGTTGAGCAGCGAGGCGATACCGTTTTTGACATCCCCATTGACGCGCCTTGGAAAGAGGCCGAAGACGTAGAAGACAGCCAACTCAAGAGTCTGGTCGCCAACATCCTCGACAACGAAGAAATGGACGGGCGCGAGGCATTGTTGACCTTTGGCCAGTTGCCTTTTGCACAGCGGTCCCAGATCACCCTCGACGAAGCGGACTACAACAAGTTGGCGAGCGACCAAAAATCGGTGATCCGCGCAGACCTCACCAATTGGAGCCCTTGGTCTCCGCCCTATTCGCCCGAGGGCCTTGTCGCCCCAGACCAACTTCGGGTGCAGGGATTGGGGACGCTGATCGTATCGCCTAGCCCGCGGCGCTATTTTCAAGTTATGATCGAGTTCTTCAACGCTGATGTCGATGCGGCTACTGGCATCGGCGGGGTGGCTTGGGATGTTTTTCGGCCCGTTTTTGCCGACTCCCTCATCGCCGAGATTTTGCCCCGCACTGCCATTTTAGGCCAAGCCACCCGCTTCACCTATGGCGTACTGGTCAAATCCGCTCCCCAGAATGCGGGCTTTGACCGCTTTGAAATCAGCACACCGCTGCGCACCGAGTCGATAGGCCAAGTGGCAATACACCGCCCCGACGGCACGGCAGAAACGGCGGATTTTTCCGGCTCGTCCCTCGCGGCTTTCCCGGTTGAGCAGAATAGCTTTAGCGTGGTGGCCGTGCACGACGACGGCTTTGTCATGGCCTTCCCGCGGATTGAAGAGGACGGGACACTCTTGACCTTAGAATTTGAGAATACGGTCTTGCGTCTAGGGACCCGCTTTGCCGGCCGGGCGCTCAACGCCGACAACGAGGTGCTGGGTCAAGTGGTGTTGGCTGGTAATGCCGCGGATTTGAGTGAGGAGGGCATGGACGATCCCGACCGCAAAGCCGTGGGCACCCTCGATTCAGAAAATCTCTTTGTCAACGTGCCGATCACTGACCAACTGCTAGTGAATGTAGCGGCCGTCCCCAGCGTTTTTACCCCCAATGGCGACGGGGTCAACGAGCGGGCGGCCATTACCTACGATATAACCAACATAGCCCACCCGACCCGAGTGCAACTCAGGATCTACGATTTGAGTGGCCGGCTAATCCGCAACCTATACGAAGGCTTGGATATGAGCGGTCGATTCCCCCGCTTCTGGAACGGGCGCGACGATGGGGACGATGCGGTCCCGCCAGGCCACTATATTTTTTCTGTTGCTTTGGATGCGGGGACCGGAGAGGAGAAGCGAGCGGGGATTGTCGGGGTAGCGTATTGATACTGGGCGAGGGATTCCCTCGCGATGAATTTTACCATGCAGAATTGGGAGGGTGCGGTATTGAATGTCCGCGGAGCGAATTTAACGATTGGGCTGGCATTGTTAGTAGCGTTTCAAACTGTGCTCCACGCCCAAGACTACGGCACCCGCCTAGGGGTTCAGCGCGGCGGCAAAGTCAGTTTTGAGCCCCGGGGGCCAGGCGTACTCTTTGGAGCACTCGATCCCGCCGTACAGAAGTGGTACGTTCCCCAAGAACTGTACTACGAGTTCAGGTGGCGCCAATGGGAGTACTCCAACTACGCCCGCGACCAGTACCAGCGCTATATCAACACCAACCTAGAGGGCGACTATTTCTACGACTTTTTCGGTAACTATATAAATCGCGGCTGGCTAGTGTACGACTGGCGTCAAGACCAGCCCCAAGAGTTGGGCAGCGGCATCTTCAAGGGCCGTCAATTCGAGCAGTTCTTCAGCTCGGTGACCGTAAGCGGCGACTCCAAGGGCCAGTACTCCTACGCCATTACCGTGGGCAACGCCATCCGCACCACCCTCACGCCGATGACCTTTTCCAAGCCAAATTTTAACGGAGTCCAAATCGACTTTGCCTCGGACAAGTACGCCGCCACCGTGCTGGCCTCGCGGATCAATGATCCGGCCGTGGGGGTGACCATCAATCCTAGACGGCAATCCAATTCGACTTCACTGTTCGGTGGCCGAGCCCTCGCTCAGGTGGGCGACTTTATCACTTTGGGCGCAACCGTAGTCAACGCCCACAACGCCAATACCGCCTTGGACATGTTTGAAGGCAATCTCCTAGCGGGCAACCTCACCTCGGGTCAGACTAGTACGCCGATTACGGCTCTAGCCATCGTCCTCAGCGACGACAGCCCCGAGGACGAGGAGGGCGGTGCCGCTCTTTTCAGCCACGATATACGCATCAGGAGCCGCGATTTTGAGACCGGACTGGAGACGGTCTCGACGTTGGACGAGGTGGTGCGCGAGGGGGCGGAGTGGCCGACCGTATTTGGCGGCTTTCCGCGCACTGGCTTTTTGGCCGCCGACGGCAGCGAGCGAATCATTCTCAATTACGACTTTACGGACCCGGCGTATGTCGGGCCGGATTTAACCGCCATCGTCGAGGTGGAGTTCGACTATGTGCTAGCCAACGACTTCAAGGTCGAAATGTGGTCCAATTTGCAGACTGGTACGCGCCCGGTGCCGCCTCCGCCGCTGACCAACCAAGTCATTGAAGAAGCCGAGCCGGTGCTGATCACCATAAATCGGGCCTCTGGCAATATAAAGGATATATCCAACGCCCAGCGGGTTCTTTTTAATTACGGCTTGCCTTCGGCCAATATGGTTGCCGGATTCACCATTGAAGGCAAGAACGTGTGGGGCTTTGACTTCTATGGCGAATGGAATAACAACCTGCGCTATTTCCAGTACCCTAATGCCGCCCTGTTCAACGCCAACGAAGGGCATGAGATCTCTTCAGAAAGCGGTCAAGCCACGATCTTCAACCTGTCCAAAGAGGCCTATCCGTTTTTTACTTATGGCGAAGCCTACTCGGTAGATGCCGACTATTCGACCTCGGCTTTTGTCTCCCTGCCCGAAGGGGACGTTTACTACGACGATCCCATACGCTCGGTTTACGAATTTGTCGCCGACAACGACGACCAAGACCGCCAGCCCGACTGGGCCCGGGTAGGCTCGCAGTCGAATGACCGGGAAGTGTTCCCCGGCTGGGACGAGAACCTCGACTTCATTTCGGACTTCAATCAGAACGACAACCGCTCGGTCCCCAATTCCATCCCCGACTACGAAGAGCCGTTTTTGCGCTATCACGTCGATCGGCCCGAACTCCTCTTTGGCATTGATCTCAACAACAACGGCTGGATTGACCGTTTTGAGGACGACGAGTTGGCCGACTATCCCTACAAGCCCGATCGGCGCGGGTACAACGTCTTTTTTGGCGTTCATCTCTTCCCCGAGGCGCGTTTGCTGGTAGGGCGGCTCGACGAGCGCATGCTCTCGGACGATAGGGACAACCAAACGGCATATGCCATGTTCACCTTCGACAAGGACTACCCCGGTTTAGGGCGGGTGCGGGTCTTCGATATGCTCAAGCAGGTCGCGGATACCATTCCCGACGCCCGGCGAGCACCGCTGCCCTTCCTCGACGCGCCCACACCGCCGCTGGTGTCGGATATGCTGGCCTTTCCCGACACTTGGATCAACACCGCGTGGCTGGGGGTCGACTACACCGCCATTGCCAATTTCGAGATCGTCAACAAACTCAAATACGAGCGCTACAATCAGGCCCAAGACGAAGCCCGCGACATTGACGGCCGGATACTCGCCATTTCACCTTCCTTGTTGGGCTTGATCAACAAACTCGAGTACAAGCTGCACCTAGGACACTTTATCCTCCAGCCTAGGCTCAAAAGTGAGTACTTCCGTCAAGATGCCTTTGTGCAGGCCGAAGAAGACCTAAAACAATGGACTGGGATTGTCTCGCTTTTGGCCCAAGTGCCCCTACTCAACAGCAGCCTAGTTGACTTAGGAGTGGAGTTGGTCCAGTTCAACGAGCTGGTGCAGCAGGAGGAGGATATGGTCGAGCAGGGCATCGCCGAAGAGACCGGGGATCTGCGCTCGGCGGTTTTTGCGGTGCAGCTAACCAACAACTCGAACTATTTGGGTTACAAACTGACCACGCAGCTCGGCCTGCGCCTCGGCCACACCTTTACCGAGTCGGTGCGGGAGGTCGAACCCCGGGTTTTCGCCAAGCGCACCAAAGGCCGAACCGAGACCACTAGCTTTATCACCATCTACGCCGGATTGTAAGCGGAATGAGGGCGCGTTATATCACGCTGGCTGTTCTGGCCGGGTTGAGCTTGTGGGGAGTAGCCGCTGCTCAAATCGACTATGGAGGCCGTCTGGGGGGTCGGGTCGGAGACCGCGTCATTTACCACGTGCCCGGCGTTTCTACCTATATAGAGGCCCTAGACCCGACCGTGCAGCGCTGGTACATGCCGGCCCCCCTCTTTGGCGAATTCGGCCGCAATCAGTGGGAGTACACCAACTACGCCCGTCAAGCTCACAAGCGCTATATTGACCCCTCCTCAGAGGGCGATCTCTTCTACGATCCCTTCGGTCGCCTCATCACGCGGGGCTGGCTGGTGTACGACTGGCGCCAGACAAAACCACTGATCGCCGAGAGTTCCTCCGTTAGAAAAGGTGCTCAGTACAACAACTGGTTTAGCCGCTTGGTTATATCCGGTGATACCAAGGGCCAGTACCGCTATTCGGTCATGGTTGGAGACGAGATATGGACGACCCTAACGCCGATGACCTTCCGCAAGGCGGGATTCAACGGGGTAGTAGCCGACTTTGCCGCAGACCGCTTTCGCGCCACCGGGCTTTTTTCGCGGATTTCGTTTCCGCTCCTTTCGGGAGGCACCGCGCGCTTCCAGTATGCCACCAACCTTACAGCGGGTCGGGTCGAAGCCGATTTGACCGATTCCTTTACGCTGGGGGTGAACTTCGTCAACAGCCACAACAACACTGGCAGCAACGAGAGCTTTCAAGGGAATGTGTTCAAGGGAGCTCTGACGGCAGGGCAATTGGCCCAGCGGGTTGATCTGCTCTTGGTGCAGATCTCGGACGACTCTCCAGAAGACGGGGAGGGCGGGGCTGTCTTGGTTAGCGAGGAAATCGAGATCCGCACCACTCTAAAGCGTCAGGAGATGGTTCGGGATCAGCTAATTCACGTAGAGCGGGATACCGTCATCCTCAGCAGCAGTATCGGCTTTAGACCGGCCATTGAAGGGGGGAGACGGGATCGGGGGTTTCTAACGGCTGATGGCGCGGACCAAATCGTTTTGCAATATCCCTTGGCCCCTAGGGAGACGACCGGGGAAGAGGGCACCTTGCGTGCGCTCTTCCAGCAACACTTAGATCTCACCCTATCTGAGGCCGAGGCCGCGATTAGTGCCATTCGGGACGTGCGCTTCCGCCTCGTGCTGGCCAACGACTATCGCGTCGGGGTCAGTTCCAATAGACAGACGGACGAATTTGGCGTACCGCAATTTTTACCCGTGGCGCGGGCCGATGGCAACATCAAGAACCAACTGAACCAGCGCGAGGTCGTCTTCGACTATGGGCTACCTACGGCCAACCAGATCGTCGGTCTGACGGCCGAGGTGCGGGATTTTTACGGCCTCGATTTTTATGGAGAAATAAACCTCAATACCCAGTACCGCAAATACCCCAGCATAGGCCGAAGTTCCCACCGTGCGATCAACGGCATCGCCGGGGATCGCCATGAAGTAGGCTGGTTGGTCAATTTGGCTTTCCGGGAGGGGCCTTGGCGCTTTATGGGTGAGGGATTTGGGATGGAAGATGGGTACCGCACCGGCGTCCTGACGGTAAACCGAGACGGGGTGTCGGATTACGCCCCCGAAGCCGTCAACCTGCACTACGAATTTGTCGATGACAACGACGACAACGATCGGCAGCCCGACTGGCTGAGGGTGGGTGAGGGTAGCTTTGTCCCCACCGAGCGCCGCAGTGAAATCGAGGTCCGCGGCGTAGCCGATCCCGCGGTTTTCCCCGGTTATGATGAGAACCGCGATTTTATCTCGGATTTCAACCAGAATAGCACAGTCGATCGGGTGAATTTTTTCCCCGATTACGACGAGCCTTTTTTGCGCTATGCCGCGGATCGCCCGGAGTTTCTCTTCGGTATTGACCTCAACAACAATGGGTGGGTGGAGCGCTTTGAAAACGACCAACAGCCGGATTATCCCTACAAGCGAGACCACTGGGGCTACAATCTCTTCGGTGGGGTTAATCTGGCCCCAGGTATCAAACTACGGGTGGGTCAATTGCGGCAAATCCGCTTGGCGAGCGACCGCCGCAACCTGACTAGCTATGGAATGTTCATCTTGGAGCAGAGCAGGTCGAGGTGGGGCCGTCTGCGGATTTTCGACATGGTTAAGAAAGCCGAGGACGCGATCGCCGATCACTTGGTGCAATGGATCATCCCTAGAAGCGCATTCGGCGCGGCGGCCGAGTCGGCCGGTAGCAATGTGCCGGTATTGGATCCCTTGGCCGCGGCGGATACTTGGATCAACACTTTTTACGCCGACTGGCAGTACGCCAGCCCGCGTTTGTGGCGGACTCTGCATCGCTTCAAATGGGAGACTTGGCGGCAGCGCGACGTGGCCGATGAGGCCGGCGATCCGTTAGGCCCCGAGGGGCGCAACGGGCGACGGACCTCGGGCTTTGTCGGGCTGATCAATAAAATGGAATATGTCTTTTACTGGCGGTCGCTGAGTTTTAGGCCCAAAGTCAAGAGCGAATTCCTGCGCGAGGTGCCCTTTAGCCGAGCATTCGACACTCGGTGCTCGTGGGACGGCATCTTCTTCTTTGTCGGTAGCGTTCCAGTGCTCGAGACGACCGAGTTCGAGTTTGGCTTGGAGCAGCGCTCTTTCTTTGACCTCAAAGGAGGAGAAGACGAACTGGCGACGGGGATTTTTTCCGGGGATTTTCGCGGCTCGGTTTTGGCGTTGCAACTCACCAATGTCAGCCAATACCTAGGCTATCAGCTAACCACTCAGGTGGGCATTCGCCTCGATCGGCGCTCGTTGGAAGTTGTCGACCGGAGCCGAGAGATCGAGACCTCGGGCTTGAGCTTTCTGTCGATCATCGCCGGCTTAAAGTAATTTTTGCTTGACCTCATAATCTATTTTCATTACTTACAAAGTAGAATTTAAGTAACTCAAGCATCGATTTCCTGTAACTCGCCTTCAAAACCTTACACCTCTAAAAAGGAGGTTTCGCTTTGAAGAAATTTTTACCTGCTTCATTCATCACTGCGCTTTTGCTCGGCCTGAGCACCGAGGTCCAAGCCCACGATCCGCCCGACTTCATCGGCGCGGTGTGGCAATGGCCCGAGACTCACCTGCCGGTCTTAGATGCCGATCTGAGCGAATGGGATATCATTCCCGAGGAATTTTGGATCACTGAGCAGAACGTCGTGCAAAGCACGGCCCGGACGTGGATCTACACCGGCGATCTGGACGTGTCCTCGATTTCCTTCCGCTGGATTCCCACTTGGAACGAGGAAACCAACCGCATCTACTGGGCCTATGAGCGCTTCGACGACAAGTACCAGTTGGGCAACGAGTCGGTCGAAACGACGGTAGATGCCGACCACTCGGGCGGCTCGTTCTGGGATCTGGAAGGCCAGACCGACGAAGAAAAGGCGCGCCAGCGCGGTCGCCACGCCCAAGTCAGCCACTATTGGTTCGACAACGGCCAGGCCCGTGAGGGACAGTGGCATTGGTTTTGGATGACCCAAGCCGATTGGTACGACACGCCGCCGTACTCCGACCATGCGTATTGGTTTAGCGGCACGGCTCCTAATTCTTTTGAGGAGATGCGTCAACGGGCCGAATGGTGGAGCGTCTATTGGGACGACTTCAACTGGGAGGACCCCCAAGGGAGCGTTCTCCACGACTTCGAGCAGGACGAGATCATCGGTCTGGCCGGGCATGTCTTCGATACCGATGCCGAGCTAGCCGACGATTGCAACTGCCATTCGCGCTGGGCCATCAGCCCCAACGTCGAATCCTTCGGCGACGCCGATTTCTTGGCCGATTGGGTGCTGCTAGGCGTTGACGAGTCCGCCTTTGAAGGGGTCGCGCCGACCGCCGTCGAAGACAACACTTGGGGCCAGATCAAGGCTTCATTCGGCAAATAAGCGGTTCTTGCGCCGCATAAGCGCTGTATCAAAGAAGGGGGGGAATTCTGTTCCTCCCCTTCTTTTATTTACTATCTGGATCATCTACCGATGCAGGATTTAAATAATGAGAGGTAATTTGCTGCGACTTTTGTCAGCTGCTTTAGTAGGGAGCTTTTGCTCTGGGCTAGCTAAAGTCGAAGCGCTCACCGTGTATCGCATTGGCGGAGAGGAGTTGCCGCAGCCGGAAGTGGAAGTGGACTTTGAGTTCGTCCAGCTATCTTGGGCTGATGTGGACGAAAAACGGCTCGGTAGGATAGACCTCTTGGACGTCGCGACCCATTCTATCGAGCCTCAGCGCCTAGACCCTGCCGTCAATCTGACGCCTCTGATTCGGGAGCGGGGCGGCGGCATACGCTCGAACAATTCCTACGGTTGGCAATCGGAAGCTCTCTTGGACAACTTGATGGACGGCGATCTGACCACCGCCTATTTGGGCAGCGGCCGCAGTCAGGCGGCCGACTGCCCGCCGTGCAAGAAGGGCATCTGGTTTGAGTTGAACGGACTGTTTCCCATACGACGCATCAAAATTTCTACCACGGAGCGCTTTGCCCACCAGCGCTTCATTGAGGTATTCGAGATAGGCACTAACGACGGCGATTCGCGCAAAAAGGGCACCCGAGAGGGGCAATACCATTGGCGCGGGGCCTTTCTCGATTACGATGTCGCGTTCAAGGTCGCAAACAATTTGGAACCCTTCCTCGATCTGGAACTGCCCGATCGGCCCATTGCCGAAATTCTTTTTAAGGCTCCAGTCGGCAATTGGGAGATCGCCGAATTTGAAATTTTCGGGGATGGCTTTGCCTCGCAGGCCAGCTATGTATCCAATGTCATTGATTTGGGTATGGCTTCTAGTCTGGGCGAGTTGACTTGGGCGGGCAGCCAAGATCAGGGCGCAACAGTCAATCTGAGTATGCGCAGCGGCGATGACACGGATCCCAACTTCTACTGGCGTTTCACGTTCAGAGGCGATGAGCGCTCTCGCTTTGCAGCCAACGGTGAACCACTCACCCTAGACCGCTATAAACGACTGGAGGCAGGCGAAAAGGCCGGGATCAGCCCGGACAACGAGAGTTGGGAGTTCTGGACGCCGCCGCTTGACTTCGATAGGGGCCATTCCGAATTAGTGGGTTCGCGGCCTCGGCGCTACTTGCAATTCAAGGCGGACTTCTTCTCGGAGCGGGCCTTTGCGTCCGGGCGCATGGAGTACTTGCAGTTTAGTGTCTCTCAGCCGCCGGTGGCCAGCCAAGTGCTGGCCGAGATCGTGCCGCATCAAGTCGAGGTGGGCGAGGTCGTCCAATTCACCTACAAAATCCTACCCAACTTAGGGCAGGACGATCTCGGCTTCGACAGCATTGAGATCGACACTCCCATAGAAGTCACAAGTATTGACGCAGTATACATCGGCGGCGAAAAGCAGGATTTTACCATCGCGGCAAAGGACCCCAAAGGCTTTGTAATACAAGTGCCGCGGATTGATCTCAACCGCACGGGCGAGTTGGTCGAGGTCGAATTTCAGGCCGAGATCTTTCAGGTCGGCACTGTGTTTTCAGGCCGGGTCTTCGATAGCCAGCGCCCCCATGAAGTGCGCCAGCGCATCACTGAAGGAAACGCCGATGATCTAGTCGAAAGCAACACCCTGAGCGTGGGGTTGGGTACAGTGGCCAATGCGGCGGTCAAGGCATTGTGGCTTTCGCCGCGGCTTTTCACCCCCAACGGGGATGGCGTCAACGATGTGCTACAGATTGAATACGATCTGGTAAACCTCAGCGGTGCTGTGCCCGTGGCGATTGATCTCTACGATCTGGCGGGAGTGAAGCGATGCGAGGTGGCTCGTAGTACTGCGGCTAGTGGCCGGTTTTCGGCCACTTGGGAGGGCGTGGACGATGCGGGCAAACTGCTGCCTCTTGGGCTCTACCTCTTGCGTCTTGAAGTGAACTCGGACAAGGCCAAGGATGTCGAAGTCGCTATCGTCCGGCTGATTTATTAATCCTTCAAACTACGGGTTTCGATTTATGAGAAATGGAATAGTGCGCTCGTATCTGGGCGTCCTATGGCTTTCGCTTCCCAGCGCAGCCCAAGACGATCCGGTGCTAGCACAAATAGCAAGCCAACCCATCGCAGCTAGCGAATTCAGGGCCTATGCCGCGAATATTCCCCAAGCCTACCAGATGGGTAAGACCGGTATCGAGGCCGCTCGGATTCTACTCAATGGACTGATCGACAAAAAACTATTGCTCGCCGAAGCGGAACAAGCTGGCATTGGCGACGAGCTGGAATTTAAGCGCAAAGTCGAGCAGTTCGCCGAGGCCCAGACCGTCAGGCTCTACAAAAGTATTGAGATTGATCAATGGGTTTCCGTTGTCGAAGAGGAGTTGATGCAGCACTACCGGGATTCGCACCGAGACCGAGCACTGCGCTATGCGGGTATTTTGGTCGCGACCCAAGACGAGGCTCTCGACCTGCTTGACGAACTAAAAGCTGGTGCTGACTTCCGCCAACTGGCCAGAGAATACTCGCTCTACGAGGCGACGCGGGACCAAGGCGGGGATGTGGAAAAATACTATACGATTGACGATACGGCCCCACCGCTCCAGAGCATCTTTTCCATGCAGGTCGGCGAGGTTTCCGAGCCGATGCCGTGGGGCGGCGACCCGCCGCGCTATGTGATCGTCAAGATTTTAGACGATGCTCCGGTCTCCTTTCGGGAAGTAGCCCAGTTCGTCAAGGAGGAGGTCTTCGCCCAAAAGCGCCTACAGCGCGCCCAAGTTCTGCGCGATTCGCTCAGTGGCCAGTACGCGCCGCAAGTTCACTACGACAAGATAGACCAAGTGCTGATGCGTCTGGCGCTGTCGCCCGAAGAACGGGTGGCGTCGCCCGAAGAAGGCGAAGAGGTATTGTGCCACTACAGAGGCGGCACGATCACCATTGACGATCTCGTCCTGAGCACACCGGAGCAAGAAGAGGGTTATTCGCGCGATTACGAGCGAAACTGGATCGTCAATTATCTAGAGGAGTCGGTCATTACCAATCGGATGTTTCTCGAAGAGGCCCGCGGCAAGGGACTGGACAAACAGCAGATAATCCTCGCGGCCGTGGCCAATAAGCGCAGCGATATGCTGGTGAGCGCGTTGAGAAAGCGAGAGGTTGAGGAGCGGTTGCCGCCGATCACCGATGCAGAGGCGCGGGCCTTTTACGATCAAAATCCCGAGAAGTTTCAGGGCTTTGAGAGCATTGTCGCGACCGAGATTTTGGTGGCCTTTAATGAGCAGGCTCACAGTCTAAAAGAGGAATTGGCGGGCGGTGCCGATGCGGTCCAATTGGCCCGGGACTATACGATTCGCAAAGAGCGGGCGCACCACGAAGGGCGGTTGGTCTTGAGTCCGGTCGGGCTGTACCAAGATATCTACAAAGTAGCCAAGAATCTGCAGGTGGGGGATGTGGGAGGACCAGTAAAGGTGCGAGGCGGGTATTCGGTGTTCAAGGTGATGGAAAAGCAGCCGCCGCCCAAGAAGCCCTATCATATTTTTTCGCAGCGACGGGCGCGGGCTTATGTACAAATTTCACGGTCGCAAAAGGCTTACGTGCAGTATATGCGCGGGTTACACGAGAAGTACGCGGTCGAGGTTTTCGAGGAGAATTTGTTGAAAATTCAGGAAGAGGAGAAAGCCGGGCCGGGGGGATGAGTATGGCTAGTTGGAGATTGGGTTTTGGAGTATATGTCTTGGGGGCCATCCTTTGGGTCGGCTGTCAGCGGGAGGCTAAAGAGCCGCTAGCTGTTGGTGGGACTGGGGCACTGGCTATTGGGTCTCAGGAGGAATTAGACGCTTGGGCGGGGGCGCAGCAGGGTGCCTTTGTGCTGCGGGAAGATTTTTTACTAGAGGATGCGTACTTGAGCAGTATGGAAGGGCTGCACAATCTGGTCGGGGTAGAGGGGGATTTCGTAATTCGGAATAATGGGACACTGACAGACCTGAAGGGGCTGCACAACCTCGGCTATGTAGAAGGGAATTTCCATATTCTCGCCAATGGATTGATTGCACTAAAGGGGCTAGAACAGTTAGAACGAGTGGGGGGCGATTTCGAGATTAGCTGCAATTTTTCGCTACAGAATCTGGATGGGCTTAAAGCGCTCAGGCGCGTCGGCGGCCATCTCTTTGTTGATGCTACGACCGAGCTGATCCACCTAGACGGCCTGCGCGGGCTGACCCACGTGGGGGGCAGCATCAAAATCAGGGATAACAAAGCTCTGCGGGATCTAAAGGGATTGGGCTCGCTCTCAGTGGTAGAAGGGGATTTGCTGCTCATATTCAATGGTGTGCTAAACGACCTGCGGGGTTTGAACGGGGTTGCGACTATTAGGGGCGGGTTGACCATTGATGGGCATCCCGTCCTCAAGAGCTTGGAGGGCTTGAATACCCTGATGGAGATCGGCGGCTCTTTGAGTATAAACCGCAACCAAGCCCTGCAAAATCTGGATGGACTGGGCAATCTCAGGCAAGTGGGTAAAAGCCTCTACATCGGCGGCAATGCTCTGCTGAGCAACCTGGACGGGCTGGCCCAGTTGGACCAGATCGGCACCGGGGAGCGGGACTTGATGATTGTGGAATTGAACCCCTCGCTGCCCATGAGTGCTGGTCGTGAACTGGCCGAGCGACTCGGACTGGCCGAACATCAGTTCATCGTCTTCGACAATTTGTCGGCCAGTGCGCCGTAAAACGCCCTTCGTAGCCGCACCCCTCTTTCGCCGATTCCATCCCGGCCGCTCGGTCCTGTGCTCCCTACTCGCCATCTCAGTCTGTTATGTAGCCGCCCTCTGCGTTCTCGAAAAACGCGGCTTTTGGATTACCGACAACGCCAACAAATTCCTCCAAGTCCAAGCCTTAGCCAACAGCCGCTACACGGATTTTTCCATCCCTTGGCCGGGACAGGTCGTCGATCCTGATTTCGTTTACAATCCTCTCCCCTACTATTTCACGCGCGTCGAGTCCGGCAAACTCTATTCGGTTTTCTCCCCTGTCTTCGCCCTTTGCTCCGCCTTTTTCTTTGCCTATTTAGGCCATTGGGGTCTTTATCTGTTGCCCGTGCTGTCCTCGCTGGCCATGCTGATCGGCTTGGCCCAACTAGCGCGTTTGGTCTTCCAGCACATTGTGGTCGGACATGTCGCCATCCTCACAGCCGGACTCTGTACGCCGGTATTCTTCTACAGTCTCGTCTTGTGGGAACATACACCGGCAATTTGCTTGGGGATTTGGAGTGTGCGCTATCTGGTGCAGTTTCTCGCCGACTCCACCCCCAAGCACCTGCTCTTGGGTATGGCGGCCGCCGGACTATCGGTGTATTTCAGAGATGAGTTCTACTTGCTTTGCCTAGTGCTGGCTCTTTGCACCGCCTTTTACGCTAGCGAAGGCAAGCTAAAAATCCTCGTCTCGTCGGCCTTGATCCTCTTAGTTTCCCTTCTGCCGCTCTGGCTCTTCCAATGGCTGACCATCGGCCATCCCTTCGGCTACCACTTGAATACGCACCTATCTGCCGACTGGGTCCACCATCTCGCGGCGCGGCCGCGGGTATTCTACAACCTCTTCATAGCGTCCAATCCGATCCCCGCGCTATCCCTCGTCCTCGCCCTTCCGTTTGCATTCGCCTTTGTACTGAGCCCTCGCTTCGCTCCCGCGGCCTTGCAAAAAGCCG
Organism: Candidatus Latescibacterota bacterium; assembly: GCA_965116045.1. Lineage (GTDB taxonomy): Bacteria > Latescibacterota > UBA2968 > UBA8231 > UBA8231. The sequence continues at coordinate 3,343,649 of OZ220478.1, forward strand.
TGCCGGTGTACAGTACCTTGGCTCTGATAAGTGCCGGTGTATCGCTCGGGGGCTATTTCTTTTGTTCTAGTCCCATCGACTACATGCTCAGATCGTCCAATGCCCTTTTTGCCTCGGTGCCCTTTGTCGCCTTAGCCTTCTTGCGTTCGGCCGATTCCAACTCGCCTTTTAGACGCTGGATTTGGCTGGTCGCCTTGAGCTTTGCCACTATCTACGCCTTGGCCGCGCCCAAGGTGGGTTCTATGGGCATCCACTGGGGCAATCGCTACTTGCTAATTCTCTACCCGCTCCTCGCAATCTTAGCGGTCGGCAACGCAATGGACTGGCTCGGACGCCAGCGATTCCACGCCAGCCTCGGCGTCCTCGCTGTAGGTGCTGTTTTTGCGTTCAGCTTTGCCGCCCAGATATACGGAGTTTCGATTCTCGCCGAGAAGAAAGCCTTCTCCTATCGCCTCAACAGCCAGATGCGCCAGCGCGGCGAAGAGGTCGTCATCACCAACCAGCGCTGGGTTCCTCATGCCCTCTGCGGCGAATTTTACCAAAAACTCTTCTTCTACGTCGCCACCCCCAAGCACTACGAGAGCCTGCTGCAACGCCTTTCTGAACGGGGATATAAATCCTATATTTTTCTCACTCAAGACCGCGGCGGCCCTCTACAACCTACCTTGGAAGTGGACGATGGTCCTTTGAACTATTTCAAACTTCAATTCTTTGCTGGAAAAATTTCCGCTCCCTAGCTATGACCGCCACCCTGCCTTTGTCTTTGATCTTGCGGCGACAGCGATGTATGCGCTAGCAAACGGGGTCTTCATCCTCCTGTGTACCGCCCGTCTGTCAGCCCAACCTCTACCCACTCAATTCACCGACCAAGCAGCCGCACTCGGCATCACTGCACGGAACGTCTCGGGTAGCACCCAAGAATACATCGTTGAAACTGCTGTGGGGGGGGCCGCCTTTTTCGACTACGACAGCGATGGCGATGTCGATCTATATGTCGCCAACGGCTCCCGCTTTGAAGGCTTTCCAGCGGGCCAAGAGCCGACCAACCACCTTTACCGCAACGATGGAGATCGCTTTGTCGATACCACGACTGCCGCTGGGGTGGGCGATACGAGTTGGTCCATGGGTTGTGCGGCCGCAGACTACGACAACGATGGCGACTTGGACCTGTATGTGACCAACTTCGGCCGCAATACATTCTATCAGAATCAGGGCGATGGCACGTTTGTAGATGGTACTGAAAAAGTTGGCGTCGGGGACAAAAGATGGGGCGTCGGCTGCGCTTTCGGCGATGCCGACCTAGACGGCTACGTCGATCTATACGTGGCCAATTACATCGATTTTGCGCGAGACTATCCTTCTACCGTTCCCTGTGTGTGGAAGACCGTCGACATTTTTTGCGGTCCTCGCGGCTTGCTTCCCGCCGGCGATGTATTCTACCACAACAGCGGTGACGGCACCTTGGCTGACCGCAGCGAGGAAGTCGGTATTGCCGGCGCAAAGTACTATGGGTACGGGGTCGTCTTCGGCGACTTCGACCGCAATGGCTGGCCCGATATTTTTGTGGCTAACGATTCGGCCCCCAACAATCTGTACCAGAACCAAGGCGACGGCACCTTTGCAGACGAGGGCCTCAGCGCCGGCGTAGCCTATAGCGGCGACGGCACCGAACAGGGGTGTATGGGCGCGGCAGTCGGCGATTACGACAACGATGGCTACTTCGACATTTTTGTCACCAACTTTGAAGGCGAGTACAATACTCTCTACAAAAATCAGGGCGGTGGATTTTTCCTCGACGTATCCTTTATATCCCGCATTGCGGAGAGGGGCATTCCCGAGGTGGGATGGGGGGCCGGGTTCTTCGATTTTGACAACGACGGCGATCAAGACCTCTTTGCGGCCAATGGCCACACCTATCCCCAAGCCGACTTGCCCCATACCAACAGCAGCTATGCCGAGCCTAACTTCCTCTACCAAAACTTGGGGAATGGCACCTTTGCCGAAGTGTCCGCCCGCGCCGGTCCGGGCTTTGCCCTAGCCGAGGTGAGCCGAGGTGCCAGCTTGGCCGACTACGACCGCGACGGCGATATCGACCTCTTCGTCTTAAATCTCAACAGCACTCCCAATCTCCTGCGCAACGATGGCGGCAACGAGGGCAACTTCTTGCAAATCGCCACCGTAGGCACCCGCAGCAATCGCGACGGAATCGGCACTCGGATCGAAATAAGTGCCGCGGGTAAGCGCCAGACCGCCGAGGTGCGCAGCGGCACCGGTTATCTCTCCCACAGTGCGCTGAAGGTACACTTTGGCTTGGGCACCGCCGTCGTCATCGACAGCGTCGTCCTCCACTGGCCCAGCGGCACAGTCCAGACTCTGCGCGAAGTGGCGGCCAATCAGGTGCTGACCGTGCGCGAGCCGTAGAAACTTACCACCGCGTCACCACCGCATTCCACCCGGTAATCAGATCCACCGCCATCCACAACCCGGCACTGCTGACTTGGCCCAATACCATGCCGAGAAAAAAGGGCCGCAGTCGGCGGAAGAGCGCGACCCCGCCGTACTTCAATACGATCCACTTCGCCAGCCAGCCCAGTGCCATACTCGACCAAGCAAAAAACATTACATAGGTCCCTCCCACCGGCAGGCCGATCGGGTGGATGGGCCACCACAAGAAGCGGTGGCGTAGGTACAGCAACAGCAACATCAGCCCGGCCCCGAAGCCGGTAAATGCGCCTCGCGGCCCCCAGAAATTCCACTCGGCCACCGGATTGAGCTGATTGGCCGCTATATCGTTAAACGTCCAGCGGCCCATAATACTGTAAAACCAGTAGTGTAGATTGACCCCGCCGTACGTATAGGCGATGGAAAGTACCGTCCAAGCCGAGGCGACCAAACTCACGGCGATGGCTATGAGCAAAGCCCAAAAGAGCGATGGTCGGCGCGTCCCAACGGCCTCGGCTAGCCGGGTACTATTGGAAGCCGCCGCCATAACGGTCGTGCGAATATCCCCGGCCCAGCCATTGGCGAAACCTAAGACCATCAACCCTCGCGGCCCAATGGGTTCTGTGCCCAGCGCATTGAGCGCAAAGGCCGTTGGCGTCATCTGTGCTCGGCCATAGCCCATACCCCCTTCGGCGACGATCCGCGTCAAACCGACGAATACTACAAAGGCGATAACGAGCAACAGTAACGCCGCCCCCACGGGCAATCCCGCGCTTTTCAACCATAGGACCGCGTAGAAGAAGGCCCCGATCAGGAGCCACACCGCCTTGCGGTAGGAAAGCATCTGCCCCGCGTCCTCACTCGGTTCCTTCTTTTTCCACGCCCCGACGATAATCTCCTTGAGGTGCCGACGGGCGGTCCACAAGCTGGCTGCCACGAGGGCAATCAACGCCCCCATGGCCTGCTGGGCGGTGGCGATGGATCCTTCGGTGTGCATCAGTCGGATTTCTGCAATGCTGAACCCGAGCGTGTTGAAAAGGCCCAACTGAAAGAAATTGAGCAAGTAGAAAAACCACAGACTAAAGGATACTTCCAGACTCAGGAAGTACGTCAGGCCAAGGACGATAAACCACAAGTTAAATAAGACGCCCCGCATATCGTGAAAGACAGTCAATTGGGTTGACAACTCGATGGGGGGAACAAAGGGATAGTACTTGTGCAGGGCATTGATTCCCAATAGGACGAAGGGAATGGCAAATCCCAACCACATCAGCGGTTTTTTTAGAAAGGGGTTGACCGCCGAGGGGCTGTCGTCTTCGTGGATCATGTACAGCGGCAACTGGGCGAGGGGAAAGATCAAGCGCTCGTTGCGGGCCCATTGTTCGTGCAGCAGAGTCGATAGGGCGATCATCATCAAATAGAGTGCTGCCAAAAAAGAAGCCCACGCTAACAGGGGCACCAACCACGCGCCCCAAGGGATAGCCACCTCTTGGGGCAACCCTTCGTAGAAGTACTTGACTGCCATCGGGTCTTGAGGTGCCAGCCACGGCTGGATATAGGGGTGGAGCAGTTCGGCCCAGTTGTTTTCGGGCGTGGCATAGTAATAGACCCCGGCCAAAAAGGGGACCAATTGAGCCGTGACCCCCGTGGAGGGAATCGCCGAAGCCGCGACCATCATGGCGTAGATCACCACCAGTTCCCGGGCCGATAAGCTCCATTTGCGCCCGATCCACTTGAGCGGAATGTTGACCAACAGCAGGAGAAAGAGGAGCAAGATCGCGCTCAAGGCGATAAAATCCCCGGTCCAGTCGAGGGTCCCCATCACCAAGAGGCCGTAGGGAAAAACCGTGTTGATCACCACGGCCATTAAAGCGCCGACGAGCAAGGCCCGATACGGCACGCATCCTTTATCGCTGGTGGCGAATTGACTCATAGCCCCTATTCGTCTTGGGGCGGTCGTCGGCTGAGCTGCTCAGCTAGTAGCCCGAGAAAATAGGCCGACGAGCTATCCGCGGGATTCGCCTGAAGCGCACGCTGATAAGCCCTTGCCGCGGCCCGGTCGAGGTTTTGCAGCCGCATGATATCCCCCTCTAGCGCGTACTCTCCAGCCTTGAAATAGAGCTCCATTTTTTCTCGCACTGTACCAGCAGGTGCCGTCAGCAGCGATAGAGCCGAGGTGCGGTACGGTGCCAAATCCTTCAACACCTCCCACGAGCCGCTGCTGTAGCCCCTCGGACTGACAAAGCTGATGTAGGGATGGTCGTCGGTGTTGAGCGGACCTGCTCCCACATAGCGTCGCAGGGCACTTTCGTCCAACACTAGGCTGTTCAAGAGTGCAAATACATTTCCCATGTCAATGTTCTCTAAGCTGCGATGTACTCGCGGCGGCGCCATCTTCTCTTTGAGCATCTCCCAATCAATTGCCTGCGACTGCATGGTCCCCACCATGATTGAGTAGTTGTTTGAGCGCCACAAAGTAACGTGGGGAAAGACGTGCTGAAAGGTCCGCACGATGGTCTTGTAGTCGTCTGGAGGCAGGCCGTGAAAGGGCAGCCATTGGGCCATGATTCCGTCGGTGCTCAAGTGTGCCCGGCACAACTCGTAAAATTCCTTTGTGTAGAGCACCCAGCTATCGGCACTCGTCGGATGGGTGGCGTCCCCGGTAATGACTTGATAAGTGTCGCGGCTAGAGAGAAGAAAATTGCGGCCGTCGTCAATGATTAATTCGATATTCCACGCAGCCGGATTCTCGAGCACGTGGTGATTAAATTCGCCAAAGTGCGCCCGGGCCGCATCAATCACCTCCGGCACCAACTCAACGCAAGTGATGCGGCGCGGCTCGTACTGGGCCGCGGCCCCCAAGGCGATACCGCCGCCCAAGGAGACGACCAACACCTCTTGCGGATCGGGATGCAGGAGTAGGGGCAAATGGCCCAATAGGCGGAAAATTTGTAGCGAACTGTAGTCGGTAGGCACCTGCCCGCCCCCATTGAGTGCCATTTTGCGGAAACCATCGGTTTGTTGTTCAACGGTGATGACGCCTTCGGCCCCCTCTTGGTAAAACACCAGCTCCCGGTTGACGGCCGCTGGCTCGGCCATGCGCCGCAGCACGTCTGAGGGCACTAAGATCAGTAGGAATGCCAAACCCGCTGCTCCGCCCCAGACCAGCCGCTTGCGTTGCCGGCTAACCAAGGCGATGGTTAGGCCGACCAAGCCATTCAAAGCCGCCAGCACCTTGACGCTCCACTCGCTTCCCAGCAGCGGAATCAGCACAAACCCAGTCACAAAGGCACCCCCAACCGCGCCCAAGCTGTTGACCGCGCCGATGTCCCCTATGCCGCGCCCCAGCCGCGCTAGCTGTCTCGTGTAGATTTGGCCGACCAGCGGAAAAATAACCCCCATCGCCAAGGTCGGCAGCAACATGATAGCGACGGTCGTAAAGAACACGCCTGTCCTCGATATCCACCACGAGTCCGCCCGCTGGATCGGCTCCACAAGCGCGGACAGATGGGCAAAGGCCAACACGGACAGGGCACCGCACACGCCGATCAAAAACTGAACCCAGACAAAAATCGCCAGCAAATCTGTCTGCCGCGTGAGCAGCCGACTGCCCAGCCATCCCCCCAAGGCTAGTCCACTCAAAAAGGCCACCAAGACAATGCTGAACTCATAATGTGAATTGAAGGAGAAACTCACCATCAAAAGCCGCATCCACGCCACTTCGTAGCCTAGGGCTGCAAAGCCGGAGAGTGCAAAGCCGGCTAACACGCTCCACAGGACGCAGTCGGAGTGCGCGGTCTTTTTTTTCGCTGTCCCTTCATCGACGCCGGCTGCTCGTTGCCTTCCCCACAACCAAGCCGCGCCCGCCACCAAGAAATTCACCGCGGCAATGGCTTGCGTCGTCCCCTGCAAACCCAGCCCTTCCATCAGCCCGAAGGTCGCCGCCAACACCCCGACGCCCGCGCCCAGCGTATTGACCGCATAGAGCTGTCCGACCCGACCGCCTACCCGGCCCAGCCGCCGCACCGCAAACTTGGCCACGACCGGTAAGGTACCCCCCATCAGCGCCGTGGGGATCAGGAGCAAGGCAAAGCAAAGGCCGAAGCGGGCCAAGGAAAAGAGATAGAAGTTCCCCTGTAACCCCACCAAGGCCCCGTAGGCATTGCCCAAATTCGCACTAATACTGGGAAAGAAAAGGGCAAAAAGACCGATGCCGGCTTCTAGCGCGGCAAAAACCCGCAGCGGGTGCTTGCAGAGGTCAATGTGCCGCCCCAAAACATAGCTACCCAAGGCGAGGCCAGCCATGAAGGCGCTGAGCACGGTGCTAGTAGCGAGGAGGGTGGTGCCGAAAACTACGGTCAACATCCGCGCCCACACGACCTGATAGACTAAACTACTGACCCCGGAAAAAAAGAATAGGACCAAGAGCACCTTTTGTTCAGACTGCTCCAAGTCCCGACCGCGTTCTTCCACACTGAATGCTTTTTTTGAGAGACTGTAACCGGACGCGCTGGCTCGCCGTCCTAGCCTCTAGTTGAGAAGGATTCTAAGGTTCCTCTATCGTGAGCCGCTGGTTGGTCGGGATGGGGCCGTCCAAAGTCTGCACCTGCCCCGAGGGCCAGCGCACCGTTAGGCGATCCACCGTCGCCGCCCGACCCAAGCCAAAGTAGAGTCCATAAGCACTCTGCGATAGATATCCCGACTGCCCATCCTGCACTTGGGTGTATACCTGATCGCCGGCAGCTAGCGAGACCACCGCGCCCAATCCATCCCGATTGGACGCTTTCCCCGCCAGTACCACTTCCACATAGCGCAACCCTGCCCACTGCTGATTCAGGTCGCTGAGCAAGACTTGCGGTACGCCGTTGAACTCGTTGGTCACAATGTCGAGATCGCCGTCGCCCTCCACATCGAATAGGGCCGACGAGCGCGTTCCCAAGGCGGCATAGACCAGCAGGCCTCCCTCTTGGCCGGCACAGTTTTTGTGCTCTATATCCGCCTCGTCGCAGTCGAGGGCGAACCACGGCTGCGCGGTCCGGCCGTCGCGTCGCGGCTCCACGCCCAGCACAAATTCGCTGTCGAGGAAGCCGCGTCCCCGGTCGTTGAGCAAGACGGTGTTAACTCCATAGCGAAAAGGATAGTTCATACTCGAAGCCACGAACACATCCTGCCAGCCATCGGCGTTGAGATCGCCACTGCTCAACCCCCACGGCCAGTAATTTTCGCTGCCGATTAAGTCGGATGTCTCCTCGAACTGCCCCTCGCCGAGTTGGTGGTAAAAGGCATTGCCGAAGATGCTCAGCCCCTCGCTTTGCAAAAAATCTTCTGGATACTGCATATACGCCTTGAGTTTTTCGTCCCAAGGACCCACCGGCTGACTCATATCAGAGTGCATATCCGAGATAAAGAGATCCATCCGGCCGTCATTGTCGTAGTCGAGCGCCTTGATGCCCATGGAACCCCACGGCGTTTTGGGGAACACCGCCCGGCTCTTTTTAACGAAGTGCTGCCCTGCCACATTCTCGTAGTAGGAGTCGTGCCCCTGCATATTGAGCACGTAGAGGTCCTGCCAGCCATCCCCGTTAAAATCCACCGGACTGGCATCGCCCGACCAGCTCGAATCCAACAACCCCACCTCGTGCGAGACCTCGGCGAAAACCCGCTGCCCTAGATTCTTGAACAAGGCGCTCTGTTCGCTGCGCTCGGGCTTCAAATGCCCGGAGAAGGCATCCTTGTACCCCCGGAAGTACTGATAGGTCGCCCCGGCCTCAAGCCGCGTCGGATCGACCGCCGCCGTCCTCTTTTCATTTTGCGTATAGACCCCCACATTGGTCACAAACAAATCCAGCAAGCCATCGTTATTGTAGTCGAAAAACTCACCAGACGACGAGTGCGCCTGCCAGCCTGTGCCCGAATGCGCCGTTAGATCCTCGAAGCGGCCATTTCCGTCGTTGACCAAGAGGCGGTTGCCCAACCGCACCGCCGTGGCATACAGATCGACATCGCCGTCGTTGTCAATGTCGCCAAACGACGCGCTCACGCCGATCCTATCGGCCAGCTCCAGACTCGGCGTGGTGTAGTCCTCAAAGTGCGCTTCGCCGAGATTGCGCCATAGCTGATTGCCTCCCACTTGGGTCGTAAAGTAGAGGTCGTAGCGTCCATCGCCATCCACGTCCCCCACCGCTAGCCCATTGCCATGATCGTAGTGGACCGGGATATGGTCTTTGCCTGAATCCGCCACGACCCTATTGCGAAACGCAATGCCGCTGGCTTTGAGCTGGTCGGTAAAGGAAAAATCGCAAAAGACCTCGTAGGCTTGGGCGGCCGCCAACTGGGCTTGCTGGCGGCGCGCCAACCACGGCGGCTCAACGATCTCGGCTGGTTCGGGAAAGGGCTTGAGAATTTTCGCACGCCCCAAGTCGCTGGATTCAGCGCGGGCGATTGCAAGAATACACAGCGCAGTGAGGAAAGCCGCCTGACAGTTCGGCATGATCCATATTTTTCAACGCGTTAGTGTTAAGAAGGGCGTGAAAGAAATAGCATTTATCCACTGTGTCAAGAGAGTGCGCCTTGCCGCCGCGCCCTTGTGTCCGATATTATGGGCCTCTCAGTCCTGAGCTTTCCGCACATCATGGCACATCTCCTGTCCTCATCCGGCCGTCGTCTTCTCTATATGTTGCTATTTGCGGTGTTCCCCCAGTCCTCGACAGCCCAATACGAAGTGACCCTAGACGGCACAACGTACCAACTCATCCTCGCCCGCGACCTCGTCTCGGCAATCCGGCGAGCCGATGCCGACGCCGTACTCGAATACAAGCGCATTGTGGTACAGGGACCGCTTGAATTGACCGGCGACAGCCTGCGCGCGGCCCTCGTCTTTGAGGACGTGCGCTTTACCAGCCCCGCAGTCTTAGAACGCGCCGTTTTTCTGCAACCGATACACTTCGTTCGCGTCCACTTCCAACAGGGCATCTCCCTGCTCGAAACCCAACTCCAAGGCGGATTTTCCTGCCGCGACTGCCGCGTCTCGGGCCCGGCGAATTTCAACCGGACTTTGCTTGCCGATACAGTAGATTTTTCGGCCACCCAGTTTGCCGCCGCGGCCCTTTTTCAGCAAGCCAACTTTAGTGGAGAAACCATCTTTGCGCGCACCCAATTTGCGGACGCGACCTATTTCGACCAGACGTTGTTCGCCCGCCCCACTCTTTTTCAGGATGCTTCCTTTGCCGATAGAGCTTCCTTCAAAGCGGCGGTGTGGCAAGCGGCTGTTTCGTTTGCCGGTGCTCGCTTTAGCGCGGACGCCCTTTTTGAGCAAAGCCGCTTTGAGGGTGCCGCTGCGTTCACGGCGGCCTACTTCCGCGGCCTAGCCCATTTCGAGCGAGCCACTTTCGCCGCGGCGGCTTCCTTTGGCCGAATCGTCTTTGCCGGCCCGGCCCGCTTTGTCGGTGCTCACTTTCGCGCTTCGGCTCTCTTTGTCGATAGCCGCTTCAAACAGGCGGCGACCTTTGCCGGCGCGACCTTTGCCCGGCCTTTTCGCCCCCGTGCCCAGTTTAGTGCTCCCCCCGACATAGCCGATGTGACCGCCCCGATCATAGATCTAAAACCCAAGTCCACAGCCCACCCGGTTTCACCGCTAGACCCGGCCGGCCCTAGTTGCGACCCCATTCAGTTGATCGACATAACTCGAGCGGCCGGCCTCGATTTTGAGCACTACAACGGCTTTTCGGGCGAATATTACTACGTCGAAACCTTTGGTGCCGGGGCGGCCTTTCTCGATGTGGATGGCGATGGCTGGCTCGATCTCTATCTGGTCAACGGCGCACCCCTAAGCGGCGAGCGCCCCGAGCCAAGCCCCACCAATCGTCTGTACCACAACACTGGTGCTGGCGGCTTCACGGATGTGACGGTGGGCTCGGGGGCCGGGCACACCGGCTACGGCATGGGCTGCGCGGCCGCCGACTACGACGCCGATGGGGACGTGGATCTCTACGTTACCAACGTGGGCCCCAACCTCTTGTTGCACAACGAGGGCGATGGGCGCTTTGCCGACGCGACTGCCGCCCAGGGCGGGGGCGATGCTCGGTGGGGCACTAGTTGCGGCTTTCTAGACTACGACCTCGATGGCGATTTGGATCTCTACGCGACCAACTACGTAGAGTTTGACCCGCAGCAAAATATCGTCTGTGCCGAGGGCGGCATTCGCTCCTATTGCGAGCCGAAGTTCTACGAGCCGGTAAATGATGTACTGTACCGCAACGAGGATGGCCAGTTCCTCGATGTGGCGTCGGAGGCGGGAATCGTCCATAAGGGGCGCGGCTTGGGCGTGGCTTTCGCCGATTACGACCTCGACGGCGATACCGACATCTATGTGGCCAACGACGGCACCATGAACTTCCTCTATCAAAACGAGGGAAACCGCTTTGCCGAGATCGGCCTTCGCGCCGGGGGACGCTACAACGAGGATGGCTTGGCCGAAGCCGGCATGGGGGTGGAGTTCGGGGATTGGGACAACGACGGGTTCCAAGATATTTTTGTGACCAACTTTGCCCAAGAGACCAATACCCTGTACGGCAACGATGGGCGGGGGCAATTTTACGACATCACCCAGCGCGCCGGCTTGGCCGAGTGCAGCTACAAACCGCTGGGCTTTGGTGCCAATTTCCTCGACTACGACAACGACGGCGACCTAGACCTCTTTGTCGCCAACGGCCACGTCATGGACAAAATCGCCCAAGTACATCCCGACCATAGCTATCCGCAGCCCAATCAGATGCTCTGCAACCAGCGGGGTGTCCGCTTTGTCGATGTCTCGGCCCAGCTCGGTCCCGCGCTCGCAGTAGCGGCGGTAAGCCGCGGTTCGGCCACGGCCGACTACGACAACGACGGTGACCTAGACCTCCTAGTGACTAATGTTGCCGCCGCCCCCAATCTCCTGCGCAACGACGGGGGCAACCGGCAGTTCTGGCTGACGATTCAGTTGGTCGGCACCTCGCAGTACGCTCGCGTCGCCGTGACGGCCGGTGGACAGCGCCAAGTCAAGGAGCACCATTCCGGGGGTAGTTATCTTTCGAGCAGCGATCCCCGTCTCCACTTTGGCCTAGGCGAGGCCACTACGGCCACAGTGGAGATCCGCTGGCCCGACGGCGCGATGCAGACGCTGGAAGGGGTGGCGGCCAATCAGATCCTGCGCGTAGTTCAATCCAAGCCCTGATACCAAGGAGTTGCAGATGAGCACCAACTCCCCCGTACCTCAATGGCTGCTATCCGGTCTATTCGCCGCCCTTCTAGTCTTGGGCGCGGCCTGCTCCCAAGCCCCCGAGGATGACCCCATAGAAAAGCACCGCCGCCTCACTCGCCAAAATCCCACGGCACCGCCCGCCTACTACAACTTGGCCGTGGCCTATACGCAAGCCGGCCGCTACGACGAAGCCCGGCGCAACTACGCCAAAGCCCTCGACCTCGACCCAAGTTACGCCCTCGCCCTCGATGGCTTGGGGCTTTTGGCCCAGCGGCGTGGTGCCTTGGACGAGGCCGCCGCCTACTTTCAAAAAGCCCTCGCCCTCGACTCCACCTTGGCGGCGGCGAGCAATAATCTGGGCAATATCCACTATCAGAATAGAGCCTTGGAAAAAGCCACCGCCGCGTATCAAGCGGCCGTGCGCCACGCCCCAGAGCACATCGCGTTCTACATCAATCTCGCCCGCGCCCTGCGCGATCTGCGAGAATTCGAGCAAGCAGTGGCGGTCCTGTTGCGGGCCGCTGACCTCGACCCATTTTCCCGGGAGGTCCACGCGGCTTTGGGTCATCTCTACGCCGAAAGTTTGCGCGTTGAAGCCGCAGTAGCCGCCTACGGCGAGGCCCTCCGCATCGCGCCTAGTGCCGACCTCCACATTCGCTTGGGAGACGTCTATACCCGCGTTGAAAAACTGGCCGCGGCGGTTCGCGAGTACGAAAGTGCCATAGAACTGGCCGCGGACAACGCCGAGGCTCACTACAAGTTGGGGGCCATCTACGCCAGCCAGCAGCGCATCCCCGAAGCCGTAGCCTTGGCCGGCAAAGCCATCGCACTAGATTCGACCCAAACGGCGGCCCGGCAGCTCTTGTCGCGGCTATACGCCAACCAGGGCCTTTACGACAAAGCCGAACAAGTGCTGTTGCAAGCCATTGTAGCGGAGCCCAACTTAGCGGAAGCCCGTAGCGAATTGGGTGCTCTCTACATCCGCCAAACCCAGTACCAAAAGGCCGAAGCCATCTTAAAAGAAGCCATGGCCATGGATCCGCAGCACAGCGAATCGCAGCGTCAGTTGGGTCTGCTCTATGCCGATTTAAATCGCCCCGAGGAAGCGGCCAAGATGCTGCGCCAAGTTCTCGAACTCAATCCCCTGCACCCGGAAGCCCACTACAACTTAGCCCAGGTCCTCCTCGCGCTGGGGCAAGCGGCCGAGGCCGAGCGAGTACAAAACCGCTTTGAACGCCTCGTGCGCCTCCACAACCACATTGACCAACTACAGCACACCCTCGACTCCGCCCCGACCCACGCCGAAGCTCGCTTGCGGTTGGCCCGCGCCTACCTCGTGCTCCGGCAGTGGGAAAAGGCCGCAGCCCAGTATCGCTTGCTGCTCTCCTTGGTCCCCACCCATCTGGAGGCGCGGCTCCAGTTGAGCGGTCTCTACGCCCAGCACGGTAGCCTCGCTAGCGCACTGCGGGTATGCCAAGAGGCCCTAGCGCACAGCCCCCCAGACTCTGCCCTCTACAAAATTTACTTTGCGCTCGGTCACCTCTACCACGCACAGGGCCGCATCGAGGAGGCCGAGGCCGCCTTAGAGCGCACGTTGGCGTTAAAGCCTGCCCATGCCCAAGCCTATAACAATCTGGGCAATCTCTATCTAGAAAAGAACGATCTGCCACAGGCGGCGACAGCCTACCAAAAGGCACTTGAAGTAGCGCCCGACTTTGCCGAGGCCCACTACAACTTGGGCCGCCTCTATGCCCAACAGCAGGCCCGTACTAAGGCCGAGCGCCAGTACCAAGCTGCCCTGTCTGCGGATTCTACCTACGCCAGAGCGCATTATGCACTCGGCGTTCTCTACCAAGAGGCGGCGCAACCCCGTCAAGCCATCCGTGCATACGAGCATTTCCTCGCACAGTGGCGGGGCGATCCTCACCTAACCCAATCCGCCCAAGCGGCATTAGCCCGACTTGTAGATTCCCAGTAGAGCATGTGCCCCACTCACAGGTTTAATTGATGTCCAAACTTATGACTGTTAAACTATCGACAAGGCTGACTTGAGAGAGGTGAATTTGACCATGGCGCAAGCAAATGAAAACATCCGCTACGAGCCGGACGAGCGTCCCCCCCACTCTGTCGCTGCTGGAGTCGGTTTTCAGGCCGCGGTGGTCATCATCGCGCCGGTGGTGCTCAGCGCGGTTATTATTGGCCGGGCGGCCAACCAACCGGAGAGCTATCTAAATTGGATTGCCTTCGCAGCGCTGCTAATCAGTGGCGTGAGCACGATTCTGCAAGCGATTCGGGTCGGGCGAATCGGGGCTGGGCACGTGCTCATCATGGGTACCTCCGGTGCTTTTATTGCGGTCTGCATCACGGCACTGGTGAACGGCGGTCCTTCCCTGATGGCGAGCTTGATCGTCGTTGCGTCGCTGTGCCAATTTGCCTTAGCGGCGCGGCTTTCGCTATTGCGCCGGATCCTCACACCGACTGTCTCCGGCACGGTGATTATGTTGATCGCCGTCACGGTCATGCCGATCGTTTTCGGCTTGCTCGCGGATGTGCCCAAGGGCACGCCGCCTGCTGCGGCCCCGACTGCGGCTGGGGCGACGCTCGTAGTTCTTGTGGTATTGGCTTTGCGCGCTCCAGTAGCTTGGCGACTGTGGGCACCACTCATCGGCATCGTGGTGGGCTGCGCGGTGGCTGCGCTCTTCGGGTTATACGACATTCAGCCCGTAATCGCAGCACCGTGGATCGGTTTTCCCGACGGCGCGTGGCCGGGATTGGACCTGACGTTCAGTGCAGAATTCTGGGCACTGTTGCCAGCGTTTGTGCTCGTTACTCTGGTAGGCGCGATCGAGACCATTGGCGACGGCGTTGCCATCCAACGGGTCTCGCGGCGTCAGCCCCGGGCAACTGATTTTCGCTTGGTCCAAGGTGCTCTCAATGCCGATGGAGTGGGCAACCTGTTGTCTGGGCTCATCGGGACGCCGCCCAATACGACCTACTCAACCAGTATATCGCTCGCCGAACTCACCGGGGTCGCCGCGCGCCGCGTTGGGGTGTATGTGGGGGGCATCTTTGCGGTGCTGGCCTTATCGCCGAAGGTGACGGCCCTCCTGATCGCCATTCCCAATCCCGTGGGTGCGGCCTATGTAACTCTGCTAATAGGCCTGCTTTTCGTTCAGGGCATGAAGTTAGTCGTCGAAAGTGGCCTCAATCACCGCAAGGCCGCGGTGGTGGGGCTGTCGTTTTGGCTTGGTGTAGGCTTTCAGAATCAGGTGATCTTCGCCGACATGCTGGGCGGGACGTGGGGCACCTTGCTCGGCAACGGCATGACCGCTGGTTGTCTTACAGCGATTGTGCTGACCGCGTTCATGGAGCTGACGGCTCCGCGCCGCCGCCGTCTGGAGGTCGAATTAGCCGCGGCCTCGCTGCCCAAAATTGACGAGTTCCTCGGCGAATTTGCCGCGAAAATCGGCTGGGACGGTCCGGCGACTGAGCGGCTGCGCGCCGCCGGGGAAGAGACTTTGGCGATTCTGACGCAACAAGCGGAGGACGATGCGGCCAACAGACGGCATTTGATCCTCACTGCCCGGCCCGCCGAAGGAACGGTGGAGTTGGAGTTTTTGGCGACTGCCGCCGGGGAAAATCTCGAAGACCGGCTGGCGTATCTGAGCGGACAGCCCGAGATAATAGACGAACGCGAGATTTCGTTCCGTCTGTTGCGGCACTACGCCTCTGCGGTGCGACACCAGAAATACCACGACCTAGACATCATTGCGGTGCAGGTCGAGCGGACGCCTTAGAAGCCGTCTGAAAATTCCGGTTGCCATTTCTTGGGCGAACGTCCAGACCGCTTGACCACCCTTGAGGCGGGCCTTCCCGTTATTTGTGTAGATGGTGCTCGGCCCGTTTTGAGTGTCCGACATTGAACTTAAAAGAGGGCAACGCTAAAATCTCCAGTTGGTCTCGTCCCTCGGTGACCCGAATGATCGCGTTCAATGGCACTTCGTCGAACACCTGCTCCCTGCCACTTTTCGGCCAAAAAATCACTAGCTGCGCCACCTGCTGTGCCGAACCCAACCCCACGTACTGCCGCAGCGGATTGCCGCCAAAACTGCCGCCGCTGCCCACCCACCGGTACAGTGACCGCCTTTGCCCTCCCGCCACCACATCTACCCGTAGCTGCGTCCCGATTCCCGACCGATTCGACTCCACGCCCACTACCTCAACTGCCAGCCAGCCGTGCCCAAATCCCGGGTTTTCATAGAGCACATCGGCGAACCCATCGCCGCGATAGGCCCCGCCCATTTGCTCAAATAGGTCGACATCGCCGTCGTGGTCTAAATCGGCAAAAACGACCCCATGCCCCTTCTGTAGATGCCCCAAGCCGCTGGCAAAAGTCACATCGACAAAGTGCTGACCCGCTTGGTTCCAATACAGCACATTGGGCATCAACTCGGCGTAATCCGTGTCGCCAGTACCCAAGTACATATCCAAAAATCCATCGTGGTCCACATCGGCAAAATTAGCCCCCATAGGCTTGGTCGGCTGCGCGAGGTGGCGGTCTTGGGACACATCGACAAAGCCGCCTTGGCCATCGCCGCGATACAACCGCGCCTTTTCCACCGGTACCGGGTGGCCCAAATGCGCGGCGGCGATGTCGGCGATGGTGGCCGAGTATGCGGCGACGAATAGGTCGCGATGGCCGTCGTTGTCAAAGTCCCAAAACCAGGCCGGGAAGCTAGCCCGAGGGGCGACGACGCCGATGGCAGGGGCCATATCTTGGAAGGTGCCGTTGCCTTGGTTGCGGTATAGTCGGTTGGGCTGCCCGAGGTTGGACACGTATAGATCGGGCCAGTGATCTCCATCGTAGTCGCCCCAAACGACGGCTTTGGCATGGGCGTATTGGTCAACGCCGGCGGCAGGGGCCACATCAGTGAAGGTGCCGTCGCCTTGGTTTTGAAAAAGTTGGCCGGGGGCTACAAAGGTGTCGGTGGTTTCGTTGCCGATGTAGAGGTCGAGATCGCCGTCGAGGTCGTAGTCGGCCCAAGCGGCGGTTTGGGTGGGGTAGTGGTGTTGCCCTAAGCCGGCGGCAAAGGTCGCGTCGAAGAAGATTCCGTCGCCCGCATTCTGCAGCAGCGAATTGGGGTGCTGGCCATGCTCGCCGAACCAAGCCCCGCGCAAAACGAGCAGATCGAGGTGGCCGTCGTTGTCGTAGTCTGCTTGCACCAAGTTGAGTCCGCCCAACAGCCCGTTGAGATTGGCTGCTTGGGTTTGGTCGGCAAAGGTTCCATCCCCTCCATTGCGGAAAAAGCGCAATTGTCCGGCCAAGTCCGATGTTGAGACGAAGAAATCGAGGTACCCGTCGCCGTCGAAGTCATCGGCTACGGCCCCGCCAGATAGGCTGAAGGTGTCCAGTCCGAGCGCAGGAGCCACATTGGTCCAGCGCGGAAATGCCACTTGGGACTCAAAGGCTTTGGGGGGAATCCGGTGCTCGGTCGGCACTGCCTCGGGATACTGCCCCAAGGTCATATAGGCGATGTTGAGCAGCCAGCGGGCACTTAGGTGCAAGCGCTCCTCGGCCGCGGTGTGATCGAGCACCGCTTGGAAATAGGGGATGGCTTGACGAGACCCTTCGGGGAGCGTATGGACGCCAGCGGGGCGAATGGGCAGGATGCAGTGGTCGGCGTTGGGGTTGAGGACGCAGTTTTGGGTTTCCCCCAAGCGCAGCCACGCCAGCCCTAGGCGAAAGC
Organism: Candidatus Latescibacterota bacterium; assembly: GCA_965116045.1. Taxonomy (GTDB): domain Bacteria; phylum Latescibacterota; class UBA2968; order UBA8231; family UBA8231. The sequence continues at coordinate 3,361,076 of OZ220478.1, forward strand.
GGATCTCATTGGCTACCTCAGCAGGGACCGAGTGTTGGGCCGCGAGCATCTTTTCGGCCGCGGCGAGATGATCTAGCGCCCGGCGTTCTCGTCCCAAGAAAAGTTCGGCGATCCCTAGGCGAAAATGGAGGCGAATTCTGTCTTGGACCGGGGCCGGATCGGGTAGGGCCTGCAACTGGCTTTCTAACCGTCGTAGCAGACCTTCGCCCTGATAGGGATTATCGTCGAGATTTGTCCGCACCTCCGCCAAGAGGGCCACCATTTTTTGATGGCTTTCCTCTTGCGAGAGCGAAGCAGAATAGCTGTCCGAAATTGCGACCAACAGCAAAAAGAGCAGTACGCAAGGCGCGAATGCCTGCAAGACGCCCGCGTACTTAGGAAGGGCGGCCCCGGGTTTTGCTAGGGAATCTAAGTCCATTGCAATACCTTCCTTGGGTTGTTTTCGCATGTAACGACGCCATGCTGCGTAGGGTTCGGCATCTGTTCGCTCGAAAGCAGAGCGTCTAGCGCACTTTTGCGGCCAGCACTACCGATCCCACGGGAAGGCAAACGTCGGCCCGTTGGCATAGCGCTGCATTCCGATTGCCAATGTTGCCCCGGCGCCCGGTGCTAGCTCCACGGCAAAAGCCGAATCATCTATCGCAGTTTCCTTTCCCCCCACGCGCACGCTCGTAAACTGGTGCTCGGCATAGGCTCCGCCCTGCACGATTACTTCGCGCCCGGCCACCGGGTCGGTATTTACCAGCGTCAGGGTCATGGAGTCCGCGCCTAGTCGCTCCACCAGCGCCCCCACGCCCTCGGGCATCCCCGCCCGCCCGGCCTGCGGATCAAAGTAGCGCACTCGGCAGTGCAGCGGCGAGCCGTGGCGCGGCGTCAGCCCACCTAACATGAGCTGAGTCAGTCCGCCCGGAATGGCGGGGTTGAATGGATTGGGATTGTCCGACAGCCGAGTGTCCGGCGTCGTCGGGTCGCGGCGCACCTTCTCCATTTGTGCGCGGAGGCGGGCAAAGTCGGCCTGTAGCGCCGCTTCCGGGTAGGTGGAGTCGCGCCCCTCCAAGAAGCCGAACCAGCCGCTGTCGGCGTTCAGCCGGCTCAGATCGGCCCGATCCATTGACCAGTAGTACACCTCTTGTGCTCCGTGCGCGTACTGTGCTGGCCGGAACCCGTACCAGCCCTCGTCCCCGTGCATATGCGGGTACATCATTTGCCCGTTGATTTCTTGGCCGTTGGCGTTGATTTTGTCGATCATCTGCCGCCACACATCGACAAACTTCTGCTCGCCCGACAGCAACAGCGCGTTGCCAAAGCCCGAAATCCCCAACCCGTGCGTGTTGCGGCTGGCCATTTCCCCGGTCTGGGGCACTTCAACGGTAAAGGCCCAACCGTAACACCCCCCGTACCACTTGCCGTCGCACTGGCCGCCGATGGTCCCATCGAGTCCGATATTGGTCGGGATGATCCCGTCGTTGGCGAGTGTGCGCTGCCGCCAGGCTTCGACGTATTCGAGCACCCAGTTCTTGTATTGGCTCTCGCCCGTCAGCGCGTACGCGTTCAGCCCCAAGGCCGTCGCCACCATGTTTTGGGGATGGTCGCCGACGATGTCGGTGTAGTCTTTGAAATGAGCCAGCATCTCCTCGAAGTTGCGCTCTCCGTGCAGGGGAATGAAGCGTTCTTGCACCTCGTCGAGCGGATCGCCGGCCCAGTCGAGGGCGGTGGCCTTGCGCAGCAGGGGCCCGCGGCTGCCGTTGAACAGGCTCTTGATGATTTTGTGCTTGGGATCGTAGTTGGGTGCTTGTGGGTCGTCGCCCATGTAAAATCCGGCGTAGCGCCGCACCCGCTGTTCAAAGGCTCGCTCGCGTGGATTCATCAACCCGTGCAGGTTGAACGTCGTCAGCCCTTCCCCGTTATGCACCCAGTCGAACATCACTGGAAATTCGCGATAGTACATACCGTCCCGAGTAAAGGGCACTTCCGTGGTCTTGGCCTCGGTGTACTGCTTGAGATGCCCCTCCCAAGCCAACTGGCACATGTCGTATAGCTGGGGGCCTCCACCCAGCACATAGAGCACTGGCCAGTGGACTAGATTCTCGATGGCGTCGTCCGGCCCGTCGTTGCCGCCCCAGCGCGGGATGCACTCCAAATAGCCCCGCTCGTCGAAGTACTTGGCGAAAAATTCCGTGCATCCCCTCGTTTGCGCTCGAATCAGTTCCCACTCCATCAGTGCCCAAGCGGGCGGCGGCATGGGCGTGTAAATGGCGATAGCGCGCGGATTTAGATAGCTCATGGATCACTCCTTTAGTAGGCTGTGTGCGTCTGCCGGCTGGCCAAGTTGCGGCGTATCTGCCCCGTAATGAGCGTCATGGTCAGTGCCGGGTCAATCAAGTGCCGCTCGTTTCGTTGACAAAGGGCCTGTTACGCGATATGTATTTTGCCATCATCGAAAAATGGTAAGGAGGAACCAACCATGTTAAACGCTGCACAAGTCGAACACTACCACGCTGAAGGCTACGTCGCGGTCCCCGGCTTCCTCAGTGCCGAAGAAATCGCGGCTTTTCTGCGCGAGATGGACGCGGTCAGTGCCGGCCATACGTTTGCCAACCACGACGTCACTCGCATGGAGATGGAGCCTAACCAACCCCCGGACGGCACACAGGTACGCCGCTTGTACGAGCCTTGCAGTCACTGCGAAGTCTTTCGGGAATTTGCCCAATCGGCGCGGCTTCTCGACGCGGTCGAAGCCCTGCTCGGCCCAGACTTGGTCTTTCACTACAGCAAAATCAATATGAAACCGGCCGGCGTTGGCTCGCCAGTTGAGTGGCATCAAGACCTTTCTTACTACCCGCTGACCCATCGCGGCTCGGTGAGTATCCTCTTTTATCTCGACGACGCCACCGTTGAAAACGGCTGCCTGCAAGTTATCCCTCGCCGCCATCAGGGAGAGTTGCTATCGCACAATACGGACGGGTTTTTCCAGGGGCGGGTCACCGAAGCGATTGATCAATCGCTGGCCGTGCCGGTTCCCGGAGAAGCGGGCACAGTCATCTTCATGCACGCGATGACTCCCCATGCTTCTATCGCCAATGCCTCCGACAAACCGCGGCGCACGCTAATCCTCAGCTACCGCGCCGCCGATGCGTTCCCGATCTACACTGGCGAGATGACGTACAAGACCGAAGCCCATGTGCGCTTAGTGCGCGGTCGGATCCCCCATGCCGCGCGCTTTGAGGGCCGCTCCTTTCCGATCCCGCTGTACAAGGACGCCATTTCCTCGCTCTACGACTTGCAGGAGCGCTCGCGCCAAGGGGAGATGCTGGCGGAATAGAAAATCGCGATTGAATCTTGGGAAACAATGCAAACTCAGACGCGAGTGCGGGATTTTGCGTTGGAATAATTTGACGGCGGGGTAGGATTTTATTTCTTACCAGTAAGATTACAAAAGGAGACTTTATGGAATCAGTCGCCACCACCCGCATGTCCTCCAAAGGGCAAGTCGTCATTCCCGAGTCCCTGCGCCAACAGCTCGGATTGGAGTCAGGTACCCGGTTCATCGTCATGGGCGAAGACGATGTCATCATTCTCAAGACCATCCAGACGCCCTCCATGCGCGATTTTGACCGCATGATTGCCAAAGCACGCCGCCAAGCTAAGCAAGCTGGAATGAAACGATCGGATATTGCCGCCGCCGTTTCCCGGGTCCGAGCGGCAAAATGAAGGTCGTAGTGGACACAAATGTCTTTATATCGGGCGTATTCTTTACTGGGCCACCGCATCAGCTCCTCAATGCTTGGAGGCGCGGCAGTGTCCAGATCGTCGTGACGCCCGAAATTCTTACTGAGTACCGCGATACCGGTACCGAACTGACAGCTCACTTTCCCGAAGTTCAACTGGAGCCTTGGCTGGAATTACTCGCCGTCAAGTCAATTTTAATAGAAGCACCACCCCTAGCAGAACAGGTCTGCACCGATCCAGACGACGATAAATTCCTCGGCCCAGATGTTCATTAACAGTTCCAAGTCTCTTTCGGCACAGGTAGCCGCGCTTCATTCCAGAAGTGGTTTAGTCCAATGCTAGTACGTCCGAAACGTCAATTAGGGTACCCATCTGAGTGAACGGTATATTTGCCAAAAAAGTCTGACCTGATTCTATGTCCCCTGAAGATGTCATATTGTCAACGGTCCCTTCTATTGACCGGCATACTATACGATTAACCCATAAGCAGTGGGTTCACATCACAGAGTCGCATGACTACATGGCCGGAAATCAGGAGAAGGTGCTCGAAACAGTTGCAACCCCGGATCGCTTGGTCGCGGGAGATTTGGGAGCGACAATTGCATTGCGACATTATAATGTGACCAACATTACTAAAAAGACCTGTGTTGCCATATATCGCGATGAAAAAGACGGATTCATCATTACGGCATTTTTAACGTCGAGGCCAGATAAAATTACTCGCAGGAGAAATGTGATATGGATACGTCCAGCATTGACCTGACACTTGTTCCCGAGCTGTTGCGCTTGCCTTATTCACAAATTTGGAGTGACTATGATGAAGGGGCCGATGTATTGTATCTCAGCTTTGAAAAACCTCAGTGCGCCAACGACAGTGTGATGGAAGAAGACGGGAATATCTACCACTATCGCGATAGCCGTCTTGTTGGCATTACGCTTCCCAATGCTCGCACTCGCTTTCAACAGAGTCCCTCACAATAGGCCCATTCGCATCATTCCCGACGAACCCCTGTCTGGCAACGGCAAGACTGTGGACAATGCCTGACTGATCTATTTACGTTGCCTAACATCGACACGACAGTGTCCTCTCGAACCAGATGCCGGGCGAGATGCTCACGCGCTAAACGAGGAGCTTTGCTATGCGTACCCATCTCTTGTTAGACGATAGCCGCGTACAGTCTTTTATCGCCGATGGCTATGTCGTGGTCAAAACGGATTTGCCCCGAGATTTTCACCAGTCCATCTATCAACAAATAGAGAAGGTCTTGACTGCCGAAGGCAATCCAGGCAATAACCTATTGCCCCGCATCCCCGACTTGCAGCAGGTGTTTGACCAACCCGAAGTGGCGGGTGCTCTGACCAGTATCTTGGGGCCTGGGTACTATTTGCATCCGCACCGTTTCTGCCACTTCAACAGGCCGGGTTCAGAGGGGCAACGGCTGCACAAGGATAGCTGGAGTCGGCGGCACCACCGGCCGCGCTGGGCCATGGCCTTTTACTATCCGCAGGACACGCCGGCCGAGCGCGGCCCCACGGGCGTTGTCCCGGGCAGCCACTACCAAAACCGCCTTGACCGAGGGGATGAAGAGCGAGCAGTCGCGCTTGCGGGGGAGGCCGGGACGGTTGCCATTGTTCACTACGATTTGTGGCACCGGGCCACTCCCAATAACACCGAGCAGGATCGCTATATGGTCAAGTTCCTCTTCGTCCGCCTCGAAGAGCCGGATGGGCCTAGTTGGGACGCAAGCGGGGAATCTTGGTCTGGGAACGGACATGCCGGGGCACCTATGTGGCACAGTATGTGGGAATGGTGTGGCGGCCGGTCCGAGGGCCTTGCTGTCGAGGCCAGCGAGCAGGGGGTGCTGCTACGGGCACTAATGGGCAATTCCGAGGCGGCCAGTCAAGTGGCGGCCTATATCCTTGGCCGCGCTGGCGATTCGGCCGTGGGGCCGCTCATCGACTGTTTGCGCCAAGAAGCGGAGCACGTGCGGCGCAATGCTGGCTACGGCTTGGCCGCGGCCGGTCCGGCTGCTGTCGAGGCCCTAGCGCAAGCCTGCTCCGACGACGATCCAGCCGTGCGGCTAGCCGCGGTCGATAGTTTGGGCGATATGGGTCGGGTAGGTTCTCCAGCGGTGCCAGCATTGCAACGGGCGCTGGGCGATGCCTCAGACCCAGTGCGGGGTCACGCGGCCGAAGCCTTGGGTGCCATGGGAGCATTGCCGCCCGCAGTGCTGGAGGAACTAGCCGCGGTTTTGCGCGACGACGACGAATGGGTGCGGCGTAATGCGGCCTTGGGCTTGGCGCGGCTGGGCCCGGCCGCCGAGGCCGTACAGCCAATGGTGGTGGCCGCGCTCAACGACCCGAACCGCTACGTCAGTGCCAAGGCGGCCAAGACCTTGGAGCGCATTGGCACGCCAGAGGCGACGGAGATCTTGTTCGACTATTTGTCCGCCGCCCGCTGGTGCCCCGTTACGACCAAGGACACGCCGTACTAGTACTAATAGATCACCTTTTGTGGCCAGCGGTCTATCGGTGATTCACGTCGGCGGAAGACTTGCGGACGCTAAACGGTGTTTGCGTAGTTTTCCGACAATAATACATCTGTCTCATTAAAAAAATAGGAGAATATCCATGCAGCGACGTCCTTATGGCACCACAGGTGAACATCTCTCTGTAATCGGCTTCGGCGGCATCGTCGTCAGCCAAGTGGAGGCGGCTGAAGCCGCCCGCTTGGTGGGGCAGGCCGTTGAACGCGGCGTCAATTACTTTGACGTGGCCCCGAGCTACGGCAACGCCGAAGAGCGTCTGGGACCGGCCCTAGAACCGTATCGCAGCGATGTATTTTTAGCCTGCAAGACTACTCAGCGTACGCGGGACGGGGCCGCTGCTGAACTGCGCCAATCGCTCAAGACCATGTGTACTGATTACTTCGACTTGTACCAGTTGCACGCCATGACCACGGATGAAGATTTTGCCGCCGCCACTGCCCCCGACGGAGCCTTGGCGGCGTTTGTGGAAGCCCGCAATCAAGGCTTGGTGCGCTACATAGGTTTTTCAGCCCACTCGGCTGAAATCGCCTTGCAACTACTAGACTATTTTCCCTTTGACTCGGTGCTCTTCCCCGTCAATTGGGTCAATTACTTCCAAGCCGACTTCGGCCCCCAAGTCGTGGCCAAGGCACAGGAGCGCGGCTCTGCTTGCCTAGCCCTCAAAGCCATGGCTCGGGCGCGCCTGTCTCAAGGAGCACCCAAACGCTACGCCAAATGCTGGTACGATCCCATTGACGAGCCGGAACTAGCCGAGCTAGCCCTGCGCTTCGCCCTATCGCAGCCCATCACAGCCGCCCTGCCGCCCGGCGAGGCCGCTCTCTTTGAAATGGCCTTGGACATGGCCGCTCGCCTCGCGCCGCTCACGGATGCCGAAGTGGAGGACTTGCGAGATCGTGCCGAGGGGAACACACCGCTGTTTGAATTGGCGGCCACCTGAAAGGAGCAGATTGTGATTCCATTGGTCAGCACCCTCTGCCAAGGGCCGCTAGGCGTGGCCCAGCTACCGCGGCTGTGGTGGAAAAATCTCCTGCACCAAGCCGGGCAGCTCGACGAGGACTATCCCTTTTGCAGCGGCGGTCTCGATAAATGCGTACTGGAGGTACTGCGCATTGACCAAGACAGGGCCTTGCGTTTTTTGTGGGACCAGCGGCCTAACTACCTACAGTTCGAGGAGTGGGTGACCGCCGAAGGCACCTACGAGTCCACCCGCATTGCACGCTGGAACAAGTCCTTGGTGCCGCGCACCCACTACATGCCAGCCAAAATCGACGAGACCTATGGGGATATAGGCTGGGCACCGCAGGAGACAACCGAAGTGTCGGCCGTGCTGCTCAACTGCCTACAGGACTGGCACCTTTTTCACGGCCGCGTCTTCGCGCCCGGAGCCTCGGGTCTGTCTGGGCCGGTGGCTCCTATCCTCAGCAGCATTGACCAAGGACCGCTGGGCATCTGCCAACTGCCGCGCACGTGGCTCAAGACCTGCCTGCGCGCCAAGGGGCTGCTACATCCTGACTATCCCGATTGCGCCGAAGGCAGTCTCGACCAGCGTTGCTTGCAGACCTTGCCGGTGGACCAGGACGCAGCCTTGGCGTTTCTCCGCCAGACGTTGCCGACCTATCTCGACTTTGAGGCTTGGGTGCGGCGGCAGGGTACTGTTGAGGAGGAAGCTGTGGCGGCCTTCAACGAGCGTCTGCTCGAACGCGAGCACATTGCCGTCAAACAGGCCGAAATCCACGCCACCTTACAGCGCACCCCGACGTGGACTTCAGGGGTGTTGCTCAATCACTTGGAGGACTGGCACTACGCTCACGAGGGGTTGAGCGGGGGGTGAGTTTCTGTACGACAATATCCCGAAGAGGTAAAGTGCCATCCTTTGCCGAAGGGCTTGCTCTCGTAGCGGTATGCGGCAAGCGATTCGTTCCTCAGCTCTTTCTACTGTCTAGCTAGCGACACTTGTATAACAGTCGCCGTTGACGCCGGCCATCATCATGGGACCATAGCCGGGCCTTCTAGCGGCGGCAGTTTCTCTACACCCATACGCGCACAGCAGGCGAAATGTGGTGGTAACACCATTGCCGTGCTCAGGTGTTATAAGTCTCAACCGCTCGGCGACTGGATGAGTAAGTGGCCGGATTGTTATCCGCTGGCGCTTTGTAAACCGAATTCGGTCGTCCTTTTCGCGCTTAAACCGCCAATCTAACAGTAGGAGGATTAATCATGGGAAAATACGCACTAGGGATAGTGGGGCTTGCGCTGGCACTTGTCGTGCCGCCGGCGGCTCTATCGCAGGGAACAGGCGATGTGCTGAACGAGGCACCGCTAATACTCATACCGCAGGACATGACCTACGAAGAATACCAAGACATGAACCGCCGCATCTCCACAGGATTGCTGCGGAGCGCGGTGCCGGGCATGATGCACTTTTACGCGGGGGAACCTACCACTGGGAAGTGGCTTTTGGCTACGGGCCTTGCGGGCGTCGCCTCGATTATCGCTGGAGCGGCACTCTGGGAAGAGGGCGAATTCGTGGATACAGATTTTGCCGTCTTGGTAATCAACGCTGGGGACGGCGACAAAGAAAGACGCTACGAGAAGATTCCCGTTTCGCTAGAAGGCGAGACGCCCAATTACCGCCTGCGCGAGCTTCAGCGCGATGGCGGAGTGGGCGGACCGCTGGTTGCGTTGGGAGTGATTACCATCGCTGGCAGTATGATCTACGACTTCTTGCACGGCATCCAAGTAATTGAGGCCAAGCGCGACCGAGTGCGGTTTAAGTACGACAAACGGGAGCGCGGATGGGTACGTCCAGCGTCGCGCTGAGCTATGCTTTCTGATCCGAGCGATAAAGAGTTCGACGCTGAAGATGGATTGGCGTTAGAGCCGGGAGACCAAGTCCCGCAGTTGTGCGGTCGCCAAGCGCACGACTTCCTTGTCGTCGCAATCGTTGATGTCTTGGCCCTCAAAGACGACGGAAAGCGGCCCGTTGTATTCGGCCTCGGCGAGGATGGAGACGATGCGCTCGTAGTTGATCCACTCCTCCTCGCCGCTGTCGATCTTGTAGAATTTGGCGCGGACGTGGGTGGCCAGATGGGCGGTCTGCTGCATGTAGGCGTAGATGTCGTGGTCTGGGTCGGGAATGCCTCGGTTGCGGGCTGGCGAACCGCACCACTGGCCGGTGTCGAGCAGGAAGCTAAAGTTGGGGCGGTCGGTTTCCTCGATGATGCGCAGGACGTCGTCGCCGGTGGAGGGGTGATTTTGCAGGCCGATGGCGATGCCTATTTCGCGGCCGTAGTCGGCGACCTCTTGGAAACAGCGGATTTCGCGGGCGCGTTCCTCGCGATCGGTGAGGGGCTGGCCGCAGAACAGGCGGATCATGGGTGCGCCCAAAATCAGCGCGATGTCCATGTCGGCCTTGGCCGTGGCGACCTTGTCACGCAGTGCTTCATCGCTGCCGACGAAGTGTCCACCGGAAGCTAAATAGCCGATGGAAAGCCCTTTTTCGATGCAGGAGAGTTTGGTCTTGATGAGGTAGTCGGCGTCTTCGGAGCTAAAGCCGCGGTCGCGGCGGAAGTCGATTAAGTCGAGCCGGAGGTCGTAGGCGTAGGCGACGTAGCTTTCGATGCTTTGCAGAGTGGGCGGATCGTCTTTGCCAAACATGGAGGCGTAGAGGCCGATTTTCACGATGGAGACTCCTTTGGGCAGGTAAAGCGGGCTAGTTGCGAGGGAGTGTACGGAATGGGGGAGAGCGCATCAAGCGGAGCGCACGGCTAATCCTCGCGGTTAAAAAAGAAATCCGCCGCTGTCTTACCTAAGATGTATTCCTTGTCGCGTTGGCTGAGGAAATCGGCGTGGTCGCGGATTAGGGCGACCGCCGCGGCAAAGTCATTGACGGGATTTTTCATGCGGACGGGTCCGCCGCTGTCGCTCTCCCACATGATGCGTTCGGGGCCAAAGGCATCGACGATGCGTTCGATGAGGGGCAGGAGGTCGAGGTATGGGGCCTCGCCGTTGCCGAGTGCTTGGAACGGGCCGAGCTTGACCATGACGCGCGGGTAGCGAGCCATGTTGCAGAGGGTGCGGATATCGCCTTCGGGCCAGACGCCGTCGCGGATGCGCACTCCGCAGATATGGTCGAGGATCACGGGGGTTGCGGGAAATCGGCGGCAGAAGCGGATTAAGCCGGGCAGGTCTGCAAGCCCCATGAGGAAGCTGAGGGCCAGATTGTGCTCGGCCCCGGTGCGGAACATGGACTCGTAGCCGGAGTAGTCGAGCCAGCGGTCTGAACGGCCAAACGCGGCCGGCCGCCCCGTCTTGCCGCCGCGCACGCGGAAGGCGCGTATGCCGCCCTCGGCCAAGGCGAGCATGGTTTTGCCCGGGTCGGCTAGCGATACGTCGGAGACTCCCGGGACGATGCCGGTGCCGGTGTAGGTCTCGGGATCAGAGGCGATTAGGTCGAGGATGTAGCGGTGGTCGAGGCCGTACCAGGTCATTTGCACTAGGTTGAGGCGGACCTTGCCGACCTTGCGGCTGTAGGCAAAGTGGTCGTCAGGCGTAAAAGAGGGTAGCCAGAGATCGTCGGGCGCAAAGCCGGGGGCCAGCGGATACCGATTGAAGTCGGAGGACCAGACGTGGATATGGGCATCGACTATGTTCACGTGCGTTGCTCCTGTTGGCTGGCGCGGTAGGTCCGACGCGCTTGGTCGAGGGCGGCGAGGGCGTCCGCGGGAAGTTGGAGGCCGGTACCTTGGAGATTGGCATTGACGTGCGCGGTGCTTTCGGCACCGGCGAGTACGCAGGTAATGCCCTGATGCAGAACCCAAGCGACGCAGACGGCCGCGCGGGAGGTGCCCAAGCCAGCGGCGATTTGGTCGAGGGCGGCGACTAACGCGGCGAGGGCGGGGTCGTTGGGCCGAGCTAGCAGGCCGGTGTCCAGCGGGCTGAAGGCTAGGCAGCCTAGGTTGGTGCGCCGCAACAGGGGCAGCATCTCTTCTTCGTAGATTTCCACCCGCGAGCGGCCCGCTGCGTCGCAGTGGCTGCCGGCGATATTGTAGTAGTCCTCGACGCCGGCAATGGGGGCGAGGGCGAGCAAGGCTTCGACTTCGGCGGCGCGATGGTTGGAGACGCCCCAGTAGCGAGTTTTGCCCGCCTGTACCAAATCCTCCATAACCTCGGCGATGGCCTCCGGCGGCGTGTTCTCGTCGCGGTGGTGTAAAAGGTAGAGGTCGACGCGGTCGGTGCGCAGGCGACGAAGGCTTTCTTCGAGGCGGTCGGTTAGATGGGTGCGCGTGTAGCGGACGCGCTTTCCGGGATCGCCGTCGCTTGTGGGGGCCAGCGAGGCGGGAACCTTGGTGCAGATGACGACTTCGTCGCGGCGACCCGCGATCGCCTGCCCCAGCACCTCCTCGGCTGCACCCCAACCATAGGCCTGCGCTGTGTCGAAGAAGTTGACGCCTTGGTCCAAACAGTGGTGGAGTACGGCTAAGGACTGGGGGCTGTCGGCGCGGGGCAGGTGGCGGAAGGCGGTGCCTTGGCACAAACGCGAGACCTGAAGATCGGTCTGGCCAAAGAAGACGCGGTCGCTAAGGTTCATTGTCGCGCTTCCGCTAGCGCCGCGTCAGCAAGGCGACCCAAGGACCGCCTCGGGGCGGCGCTAGTTGCACTACGGTGTCGCCATTCAAGTCGGCGGCCGATGTCCAAGTGCTGGCGGCAATGTCGAGCCAGCGGACTTGGAAGGTGCCGGCCGCCCCGGTCAGGTCGAGACCTACGGCACCGCCATCGGTAAAGTAAAGCGCGTACTGGCGGTTGGCGGCGCGGCTGAGATAGGCTTCGTTGGCGGCGCGGTCGCGCAGCCGGGCGCTGTCGGAGTCTGGCTCAGCGTTGAAAAAGTCGAATACCTCGGACAACATGCGACCGCTGCGGATGTGGGCTTGGGCTTGGGTGCTCAGCCCTAGGCCGGAGGGCGGTCGATGAAAGCGGCTGGAGGCAAAGCCGCCGATGAGGTTGCGCCAAAAGCACTCGGTGGCGTGGCGGTCGTCAATGCCGCGACTTTGGTTTTGATGCGTCTGGGCACCGTAGATCTTGGTCGAGTTGATTGGCCGCGGCTGCGCGGCGATGTATTGCCACACCCACTGGGCGCGATCCCAGTTGGCCTGCTCGCGCTGCCAGCTATTCTGCGAAATGTCGATAAAAGAATACTGCTCTGGGTGGTCGAAAGTGGCGCGATGCGTCTGCCCGCGCACGTCCCACTCGTCCCACATTTCAGTGGTCTCAACGGTCTTGCCCGCTCGCTGCGCCCGCTCCTTGATATAGCCGTTCCAATAAGCACCCCACGCTGGATCGCCGCTGGTCTCATTATCCATGCAGTAGAGCACGTGATCGTAGGCGAGGGAATGGTCGAGGACTTGATCGACAAAAGCCTGTTGGTAGGGCAGCACGACTTGGTTGTGACGCAAGTTGGGGACGGTGTAGAAAAAGGGTTGCTCGTTGCCGCCCGGGTGAGCGGGATAGTCCGTTTCGAGGCCCGATTCTTCGACGGTATAGTTGATATTGTTAGCCGGGTTGAAAGGGTCTTCTTGCCAAGGTTGTCGGCTGTGGTCGAAGCGATCCCACATCTCTATCTGGACGATGATGTCGCGCTCGGCGGTCCAGTGCAAAAAATCGGCAAAGCGCTGCCAATAAGCCGGATTCCAGCGGTTGAGGTCGTACAGGCCGTCGGCCGCTTGGTGGAATGCTTTGATCTCATAGCCGTAGAAGCGGCGGTCGCTCATGGTATTGCGCACGTAGTTGCCGCCGACCGATTGCAGGAGGTCGAGATGGGCTTCGAGATCGGGTATTTGGAAGAGACAGTCCTTGATGGTGCCGCCGACTAGGAGCACGGGTTGGCCTTTGTACTGCCAGTAGCGCGGATTAGCGGCGTAGGGCTGGATGCGGTCGGCGTCGGCGTGGGCGTGGGATGGAGCGGATGGCGCTGAGCACGTCATGGCGGCTAGGCTGGTAACGAGGGTGGCTAGGATGCAACGCGAAAGGTATCTAACGCGGAAGGGGCGGATTTTCACGGCGGTACTCGAACTTTTTGTCGGGGTGCGATTTCTCAATACGCGACATACGACGCTGATGGGCCCCCTTAATTCCCTTGTGCAATGTGCGGCCTTTGACGGCGGCGGCGCAATAGGCGCTGAATGCGCTGGTGCCGCTCGTCGGTCAAAGGCAGGTGCCACAGGATGAGTCCCGCTCCAACGAACAGGATACCCACCGCTGGTCCAAAGAGCAAAGCTAAGCGCCAACTTGTTTCGGGGGTCTGTACCGCTTCCGCGGCGGAAAAACCGATCAGCCACAGCGAGACGCCGTTGAATCCCAGCCCCAATGCGCGGGCTAGCTTGGTGCCCATGCGCCAGACGCCAAAATAGAGCCCTTCGCGGTCGAGGCCCGTCTTGAGTTTGTCGTAGTCAATGGTATCGGCGACCAAAGCGTCGAGCAAGATGACGGCCCCGGCCAAGGCCCCACCCACTAGGGCGTAAAGCAGGGGCGCGGCCAGTTCGCCAATGGGAAAGAGTGGATAGGCCACGGCGGTGGAGACCCCCAAGCCGCAGACGCCGGTGACCCCGGCTGTCTTTTTGCCCCAGCGGCGAGCAGCCCAGATCCAGCCCGGCAAAGAGGCGAGGAAGCTGAAAAAAAAGGGCAATAAGATCCAGCCGATGGTCTCTTGCTCGGTTAGCTGCAAGCGGTATTCGTAGTAGTAGAGCGCGGTGGAGGCGTTGAGTGTGCGGCCTATTGTGGCGACTAGAAAGGCCAGCAACAGGACGCGGAAAAAGGGATTGGCCCAAGTGCTTCGCTGGTCGGCGAATAGACGCCAGAGCTGAAGCGACTTTTGGGAACGGGTATGGTCGGCGGGCCGGTCGAGGCCCCGGGTGGCTCGTACAGTGACCCAAGCACCTAGCACGATGGGGACAGCCAACCACCAACTGGCCAAGCCGCGCGCTTGGGCACCGGTCGGGTCGGCGTGGCTGTCCAGTTGGGCCAAGATGAGTCCGGGTAGCCACAAGCCGATTAGCGCACCCACGGTGCCGAAAAGCCGCTTGTAGGCGAAAAGTTGGGTGCGCTGGTCGCGGTCAAAGCTCAATTCGCTGCCCAACGCCGAATGCGGGACGCCGACCACGGTCATAGCGGTATTGAGCAGGATGAACGAGATCAGCAAAAAGGCAAAGCGGGCGGCGTTGCTGTCGAGAGGCGGCGGGTTGAAAATCCAGATGAAGGAAACGGCCAACAGCCCGGCCCCGGGCAGCAAGTAGGGCCGTCGTCGCCCGCCGGACCAGCGGGAGCGGTCGGAGATGCCGCCCATGAGGGGGTCGGTGATCGCGTCCCAAACAATGGCCAAGGCCAACGCTAGGCCGGTGTAGAGCGCGGGTAGGCCGACGACGACGTTGTAGAACTTGAACAGATAGATCTGCACCATTGACTCCACGGCGGCCAAACCCCAATCGGCGGCCCCATAGCCGAGTTTAGTGCGGTGGGATAGAGGCGGAGTCACGGGCGGCCGAACCATTTGCCGCCGTTGTGTGCATGGACTATCGACAAGAAGTGAGCACCTTTGCGTGATTGTCAATTAAATATAAAGGACCGCAGCGACAAGGAGAATTTGCAACGGTTCTATGTTGAAAGTTTGTCTCAATTTGGCTATAATCCATGTAAAATGATAAAGGAATTTATTGAATTGCATGGATATTTGCCGAGAAAGGCCGAATCTGAGTTAAGGCGAGCCTTGGGACGTTCCCCCGCCGTTGCCATCCTCGGTCCTCGTCAATGCGGTAAATCAACACTGGCCCGTCAATATCTAAAAGGCCAGTCAGCGGCCTATTTGGATTTACAAAACCGCATTGATCTCAACAGACTCGCCGAACCCGAACTCTTTCTCGAACAACATCGCCAAGAACTAGTGTGTCTGGATGAAATTCAGCGCCGGCCGGAATTCTTTGCCGTGTTGCGCTCCGAAATTGATCGCGACCGGCGTCCGGGGCGATTTTTGATTCTCGGGTCGGCATCGCGGGAGTTGATCCAGCAGTCGAGCGAGTCGCTGGCCGGTCGCATCGCCTATTTGCGATTGACGCCATTTTTGCGGTCGGAGACAAGGCGCGTTGCCGATTGGCAGGCGTTGTGGGTCCGCGGCGGGTTTCCCGATAGCCTGCTCGCTGAGGATGCAGAGGACAGCTTCGCTTGGCGGCAGGATTTTATTCAGACCTTTTTAGAGCGAGATATTCCCGCGCTCGGCCTGAACCTACCAGTGCTCGTGGTGCAGCGGCTATGGCAGATGCTGGCGCATTATCACGGCCAGACGATTAACTATAGCAAACTGGCCGGCGTGGTCGATGTATCAGTGCCGACTCTAAAGAAGTATTTAGCCATTCTCGAGCAAACGTATATGATTCGCCTATTGCCTCCCTACGCGGCGAATCTGAAGAAGCGCTTGGTCCGTTCTCCCAAAGTGTATGTAAGGGACAGCGGCATCTTGCATGCGTTGCTCGAAATCGAAAGGTACGACCAATTGCTCGGACACCCGATAGTCGGTGCTTCATGGGAGGGTTTGGTGCTGGAGCATCTGATTGCTGCGCGGCCTCGCTGGCGACCGTCGTTTATTCGCACGGGCAACGGAGCGGAGATTGACTTGGTAATGAAACGAGGAGGCCGGACGGTAGTTTTTGAATGCAAGTTCTCAAAAGCCCCTAAGCCGTCGCGGGGATTCTTTGAGTTGGTCGGCGATTTGCAACCGGAGAGTGCTTGGGTCATTGCGCCGGTAGACGAGGCGTATGAATACCAGCGGGGCGTTAGGGTGGCCAACCTAGACTTTGCCGGGGACGAGAGCGGGGGTTAATCCTATTGTGCATCAATTGAGACAAGGCGGGGCTTGTCGGCGCGGCGACTTTGCAGTACCGTCGAGGCCGACTCTACACCTTTGTGGCGAAAGGAACGCTATGGCTCTTCTCGATACCCACACCCAAATTTCAGCGATTGTCGGCGATTTTGGCAGCGGACTCGACCACCCTGAGTGCATTGCTTGGGGCTGCGATGGCTATGCCTATGCCGGCGGCGAAGCAGGCCAGCTCTACCGCATTGACTTGGCCCAGCGCGAATTCGAGGAGTTCGCCCGAGTTGACGGCTTTGTCGGCGGCATTTGTCAGGATGCTCAGCACCGCCTGTACGTTTGTAACGGCGATGTCAAGCGCGTCGAGCCAGATGGCGCGGTCAGTACGTATTGCGACCGTGCGGGCGAGGTGCCGCTGACCGGGGCCAACTACCCGGTCTTTGACGCGGCGGGCAACCTCTATGTGTCCAATTCCGGGGGCTGGCACAAAAACGACGGTTGGATCTGCAAGATCGCCCCCGGCGGCGCGGGCGCGGTCTGGAGCCGTGCCCTACCGGACTTTCCCAATGGCACGGCACTAAATGCGACGGGCGAGTACCTTTACGTGGCCATGAGCATCAATCCCCGGGTGGCTCGCATAAAAATCGAGGCCGACGGCCGCGCCGGTGCCGCCGAAACCGTGTTCGATCTCCCGCAGACCGTTCCCGATGGCCTCGCCTTTGACGACGAGGGCACTCTGTACTGCTCCTGCTATCGCCCGGACCGCATCTATCAATATGCCGACGGCCAACTCGACATTTTGGCCGACGATTACGAGGGCACCGCGATGGCGGCCCCAACCAATATCGCCTTCTGCGGCTCGGATCGGTCGCTCTTTCTCAGCGCCAACTTGGGACGTTGGCACATCGCGCACTACGATTTGGGCAAGACGGGGATGCCGTTGAACTATCCAGACATTCCCTAGGTGGCGATTGCGACCTGCGCGGGATTGATGGCTTGGTACTGGGCTTTGTGGGCCGTAATTTCAAATGCCTCCGGCACCTTGTCGATGCCCTCTAATACGTGCCGGATGGTGGGTTTCATGCTGATGCGCCCCGAGGCCACTAGCCGCACTGTGTACTCCAGATGGGCCTGCGAGCTGATGTCCGGGAAGAGATAACGCAGGCTGCGTTCCCGCATCAGGTCCACATCCAGTTTTAGGGGTGCCCCGAACCAAGAGATGCCCACCAACTTGCCGCCGGAGCGCACCGCGTGCATGGCCTGTTTGAGCGCTCGGTCGCCGGCTAGTCCGAGCTTGACACTGCCGCCGGCGCACTCGAATACCACGTCGGCACCCTCGCCGCCGGTCAGGTCGCGGATTGCTTCGACTGGATCGTTTTCGCTGGCGTTGATTGCGTGATCGGCCCCTAGCGCGAGTGATAGCTCGCAGGCCTCGGGCCGCACATCCACGGTGATGAGCTGGCCCGCGCCGCAGGCGCGTGCGGCCTGCATACTCTCGATGCCCATGCTGCCTTGGCCAAAGACAGCGACGGAATCGCCCGGCCGGATCTGCGCGGTCTCGACGCCGGCGATGCTGTCGCTCAGTGATTGCAGGGTGGCGGCTTCGCTGTCGGAGATGCGGTCATCGACCTTGACCAGCGCGATGGCCGGGAGTAGGGCGCGTTCGGCAAAGCAGCCGGGCAGTTGGAAGCCGATGATCGGACCGCGGCGGCAGTCGTCGCGGCGCTCGGAATGGCACAAGGGGCAGTCGCCGCAGGGCAACTTGGCGCGGGCTGCCACGCGGTCGCCGGGTGCGTAGCCAGTGACGGCTGAACCGATTTCTACGATCCGGGCGCAAAATTCGTGGCCGAAGAGTTGGAGCGGCGCGTCTGTTTCCAGCCGGCTCTTGACGTGGTCGTACGCCAAGGTCGGAATTCCAAAGGCGAGTTGGGCTTCGGTTGCACTGGGTTGGACTACCAGCGGCTCAACTAGCACGTGGTCGGGTGGGCAGGGCGGCAACTCAATGTCGTCGAGCCGCATGTCGCCGAAGGCATAGAAACGCCAGGCTTTCACGGGTATTTTCCTTTGTTTTGGTCGCCTATCAGACTCGTTTTACTGCAAACGCCGCTAGGTTGCGCTCATCCTTGCTGAACTCCACGCCGATCAGGTAAATAGGTTGCCCTAGGCCGCGATACTTATCTGCATACCCCCGCTCCTGCAACTGCGCCAGCGCCGCACCCGCTGACGACAGTTCAACCACCTTGAACTCAAACAGATAGACGGTGCTGTTAAATAAAACCGCCATATCCAGCCGCCCTTGACTGCTGCTATCCTCCACCCGAACATCCAGCCCCAACGCGGCGAAATACGAGTAAAACACGCTGGCGTAGTACCCCTCGTAATTCGCAATGTCATTGTTAGTGTACCACTCATAGGGAATGCTGGCGAAGAACGCGTGGAACAGCGTCTCCAGCCCAGCGAAGTCGTTGGCTTCCAATAGCCGATACAGCCGCATACTGTTGGCCATCTGCCGCGTCGCATCCTGCACCAAGTAGCGCAGCAGGCTGCGGTTTAGGCTCTGCCGCACCTCCCGGTTGGGATAGCCCAAGTAATAGACGGGCTCGCCGCCCATGTCCTCCTCGTCGGTTATCGTCAGGTAGCCGGTCTGGAACAGCAGTGCTTCGGTTGCGATATGATCGACATCAAAGGTCGAAAGTAACTCGTCGCTGCCGACCATCTCGCCGAGGGCGAGGGAACTGACGCGGCGCTTGAACAGCGTTTCGATCAAGAACGTAGGCGTGCCGGTCTCAAACCAATAGGCTTTGAACTCGCGGCTGTCGAACAGCAGCAGGATGTCGAAGGGATTGTACACCTTCTCGTCGCCCCGCCAACGGTAGCCATTGTACCAGTCGCGGATCTGATCCCGGTCCAAGCCGGGGAGCTCCGGTGCGAATACAGCATCCAAGTCCGCTTCGGTGTAGCCGCAGATGGCCGAGTAGCGAGCGTCTAGCGTAATGTCCTTCAGGTTGTTGAGGCCGGAAAACAAACTGACCTTGGAGAACTTGCTCACCCCGGTAATGAACGTGAAGCGGATATGTGCGTCGCTGTCCTTGATGACCGCGTAGAGGCCGCGCAGAAAGTCGCGGTTGGCGCGGGCGATCTCCGGCACCTCCAGCGCGTCGAGAATCGGCTTGTCGTATTCGTCGATCAGCACGGCGATGCGCTGACCGGTGCGCTCGTGCAGGGCCTCTAGCAGGTGAGCGAATCGCTCCGGTCCGGTGGTGTAGTCCGACGCCACCTCAGTTTTACGTTCGATGGCGTCTAATTGCGCCATCAGGTTTGTCTCCACATAGCCGGGCTGCTTGAAGTTGCCGCTGCCGAAGCTGAGCCGCAGGACCGGATAGCGCACCGACCAATCCCAGCGGTCGCGGATGTAAAGCCCTGCAAACAGCGGCTCATTGCCTTCGAACAGTTCCTTGAGTGTGTCCAAGAACAGGCTCTTGCCAAAGCGCCGCGGACGAGACAGGAAATAGTGTGTGCCCTCGTCGAACAGCCGGCGGATGTAGGCGGTTTTATCGACGTAGTAGTAGGCCTCTTCGCGAATTTTGCGAAAGGTCTGAATGCCGATGGGGAGTCTGCGTCTGCACATGAACCATTCTCCGTTGAAATTGCCCACTCAGCATCGGCGCTGCTTCTATGGGCTGGGTTTGGGTATAGAGAGATGCAAAGTTTGCGTACGGCGAGTATGAATGATACTATATCCGCACTTCTTATCAAAATCCACAGGAGATCGGGTAATGGCCGAAATGCTCTACTTTGCTTATGGGTCCAATTTGCTCTGGAGCCAGATGCAGGCTCGTTGCCCGGGTGCCCGCGTCTACTCTGCGGTGCGCCTAGGAGGCTACGAGCTATGTTTTCCGATGATCTCCTTTACGCGCGGCGGCATGGGCGTGGCTAGCATCCGGCCCAGCGAAGGCGCGTCTGTCGAAGGCGTCATCTATGCTGTGACGCAGGACGACTTTAGACGCCTCGATCACTACGAAAGCGAGGGCACCAAATACCGGCGGGACAAGATAACCATCCCTAAGTTTGGCGACGTTTGGACGTATCTCTCCCGCCTCGACGCTGGACATCACTATCCGCCCTCGGAAGAATACCTCCACGCCGTCATCCAAGGGGCGACCGAACACGGACTTTCCGCAGCATACATTCAAACCCTATACGCCATCAGAGACAGACCAGAGGAGTGAGTTAATGGCCCAGCAAACCATGATTAACCTCGAACCTTTCGTCGATTCCACCCCCCTGCTCAACGCGCCCGAGGCATTGCGCGAGCGTGCGGCCGAGCAGGGCTATTTGTTTTTCCGCTCGCTGCTGGATGCAGAGTCGGTGCTCGACCTGCGCCGCCAGATCCTCGAAGTTTGTCAGCAACACGGCTGGCTCGACGACAGTGCGCACTTGATGGATGGCGTGGCTCGCGACGGGGAGCTTTTCGTCGAAGGCAATTCGCCCGAGTGGATTGCCTTTTATACGGATGTGCAGCGGTTGCGCGCCTTCAACGCCTTGGCTTTGCACCCGGCGATCTTGGCGATGTTTGCCACGCTCTTCGGCGAGGAGGCCCTGCCCCACAGCCGCAATATCTGCCGGGTGATTTTTCCCAACGCCTTAACGCACACCACGCCGCCGCATCAGGATAATTTCTACATCGGCGGCACCGACGAGACGTGGACTGCGTGGATTCCGGCTGGCGACTGTCCGGCTGCGCTGGGCAGCTTGGCGGTGGCGCCGGGTAGCCACAAGTTGGGCAAGCTAGACGTGTATAAGGCGACCGGCGCGGGCGGCCACGCCGTCACGCTGCCCGAAGATACGCTGTGGGCGGGCGGCGACTTTTGTGCTGGCGACGTGTTGATATGCCACAGTCTCACCGCGCATCAGGGCCAAGACAACCAAAGCGGCGATCGCCTGCGCATCTCGCTCGACTATCGCTACCAGCCCATGAGCCACCCGGTGCGCGAAGACTCGCTGGAGCCGCACATGCACTTTGCGGATTGGGAGAACATCTACGCCGAGTGGGACGCGGACGATCCGCTCAAGTACTATTGGCGAGCGTGGGATTTGCAGATCAACGCCCGCACTCGGTAGGTGGCTACACCGCTGCTTTCTCTTGATTGTCGATGCCGACCGCGTCTGCCACCTGAGCAAATCCATCGCGCTCCAATAGGTGCGCTAGTCCCGCGTTGATTTGCCGCACGACGCCCGGCCCCCTGAAAATTAGTGCTGAGTATAGCTGCACCAGCGAAGCCCCGAGGCGAATTTTGCGGTAGGCGTCGCGGGCCGATGAAATTCCTCCCACGCCAATGATCGCATGCCGCTGGCGGTCGATGCGCTGGTACCAGAAGCGCACGGTTTCGTCGATCAGGGCCTGAACGGGCCGGCCGCACAAGGTGCCGGGCAGCGAACCCACAAGGTGGGCTGGCGATTTGAGCGGGTAGTTCGTTCCCGGCGGCAGGTTGAAGATGAAGCCCTTGACGAAGGCAAACGGATCAACCGTTTCCAGCATCCAGTCCAGTCGCGCCGGGTCGGTGTGTGCGGTGAGCTTGAGAAAGATCGGCGGCCGGCCGTTGATGGCCGCGCATTCGCGCAGCAAGTCGCGCAAGTGCTCCCCGCTGGTGAATGGGCTGCGGCCGCCGGTGGTGTTCGGACAGTTGAGATTGAACGCGATGTAGGAGGCTCGCCCGACAAAGGGCATTAGGGCCGCGGCTAGCTCGGCCACGACTGCATCGGGTGCCATGGCCTGCCCGGTATTGGTTTCGACGAGATTGATCCCCAAGGGCGCGGCGCTTGGTCGCTGGGCCACGCGCTGGGCCACGACCGCGGCCCCGTCATTGGGTACCCCATAGTTGACCACAATGGCCTCGTCCAACGGCAAGCGGAACAAGCGTGGCCGCAGATTGCCAGCCGAAGGATGCGCCGATACCGACCCCACTTCCACAAACCCAAAGCCCATGGCCGCCAACGCTTGGATCACCCGGCCATTTTTGTCGAACCCCGCGGCCATGCCCAGCGGATTGGCAAAGTGCAAGCCGCCTACTTGGGTAGAAAGCCGCGCATCCGCAAAGGCAAAGCGGCTGGCAAGCAGATGGCGGCCAAGCGCGGAAGAACCGATCCGCTCGCCGAGCGCGAGGGTTTGCTCGTGAATGCGCTCTGGATCGCAGCGGAACAGGAGAGGGCGGACGAAGCGTTGGTATGCGTTCATTACTATAATCAGGTTACGTCGACAGGTCCATTCACGTCAACGTCCAATGGTTGCAAATGCCCGTTCACGTCAACGCAGGAGTTTACTCATGCCGCTCGAATTGATTGCCGACCGCCCCGGCCACGCGGTCCTCAGCTCGTACCAAGAACCGTCCCTAGCCCCAGACGAAATCCGCGTCCAAAGCCTCTTCAGTTCGGTCAAGCACGGCACTGAGTTGCGCGGCTTCCGCGCCGACACGCCCGACGCCTCCGACCGCTGGGATGGCGAGTTGCGTCTGCACCGCCGCGGCGAATCCGCTGTCAGTGGTTTCCCCCGCCGCCTCGGCAACATGTGCTTGGGCGCGGTCGTCAAAGTGGGTGATGAGGTCTCCACGCTGCGCGCAGGCGACCGGGTTTTCGCGCATTTGCCCATCCGCGAAACGCACACTGTCGCGGCGGCGCGTGTGCAAAAGGCCCCGGACGGCATCTCACCGCAAGCCATCATGTATTGGGATCCGGCCGACTTTGCCGTGGGGGCGGTGCGCGATGGCGCAGTGCGCTTGGGGGATCGCGTCGCCGTATTTGGACTCGGGGCCATTGGGCTGATGGTCGCGCAGGCCGCGTGTCTGTGCGGTGCGCGCTGGGTGGCAGTCGTCGATCCCATCGAGCGCCGCCGCGCTGCTGCCCTGCGCCACAACGCCGACTTGGCACTAGATCCGGTGGCCATGGACGCTGGCTTGGAGATCAAGCAGCACACCGACAAAATCGGCGCAGACATCGCCTTTGAGACGAGCGGTTCCTACTGCGCCTTTGAAGACGCCCTGCGCGCCACCTGCTACGCCGGCACCTTGGTCTCGACCGCGTATTACCACGGCGAGCAGGGCTTGCGCTTGGCTGGCGAGTGGCATCGCAACCGCATTCAAGTCATCTCCAGCCGCGCCAACAGCGAGCCATTGCCGCAGGCGAGTTGGGATTTTGCCCGTATCCGCAAAGAGTCGCTGGCCCTGTTGGTCGCCGGCCGCTTGCAAGCCGACGATCTGATCGACCCAATCGCGCCCTTTGCTGACGCCGCTGACGCCTACATGGAGATCAATCAGCATCCCGAGCGTTCGATCAAGCTCGGCATTGAACATGGATAGTGATCGGTAGTCAGACCCATCACGCCACCGCTGTTTAGCCGATGTTAATCAGTCGGTTGCCGGTCAGGCCGGTGAAGGAGTCGATGATGAGCCACAAGCCGGCGGTGCCAAACGCGCCGAGCACCAGCCCCAAAAAGAACGGGCGCAAGCGCGTGTAGAGCCGAGGACCGCCGTATTTGAGAATGAGTGCCTTGAGCAACCAAGCTAAGAAGACCGATGGCCAGATAAGCTGCACTGGATGCGGCAGCCCGATGGCCAAGCCGATGGGATGAATGGGAAAGCCAACGAAGCGGTTTTTGACAAATGTCAACAGGCCCATCAAGAACGCGCCGAGGCCAGCAAAGGACAAATGCCAGCCGTAGGTGGGCTGCATGTTGTTGAGGTTGTTGATAATCCAGTTGCCGGTATAGGTCGTCATATAGCCGAATTGCCAACTGCTCAGGTTGATGCCCCCATAGGTGTAGGCGAGGTAAATAACCGCGGCGATTGAGCCGGCGAGGGTGACGACGATGGCCGCGGCAATGGCCCAGAATACGCGGCGGTATTCGAGGCGGGTCACTTCCGCTAGCTTGAGGCCCGTAGCGGCCGATGCCATGACGAAGGTGCGGATGTCGGCCGACCACGGGAAGTTGAGCGCCAGTGCCGTCAGGCCCGGGGCACCCACTGACGACGACCCGAGCGTGTTGACGGTAAAAACGGCCGGAGCTACCGGAGCGCGGCAATAGGCCAGCCCGGCCTGCGAAATGATGCGGGCCAAGCCAACGAAGATCACGAGAGCCGAAAGCTGAAATACAAAGGCGGTCGGCAAGTTCATGTTGGTGGCGTAGAGCGCGAACAGGCCGAGCAAAAAGCTGACGATAAAGCCAAAGACCGCGACCCGATACGGGAGCAATTCCCCGCTGTCGTCGATGGTGTCGTCGCCGCGCAGGGCCTTGCGCCAGACTTGGCGCAAGTGCTGCCGCCCGCTCCACAAACTGGACAGCACGAGAAAGAACAACGCACCGAGGGCGATGTGGGCGATGCTGGGTGGGGAGGGCGAAGAATAGGGCTGCTCCGGGCCGATGCTCCACCCGGTCATGCGGCACAAGCCGATGGCCAGCATGTTGAGCAGGGCAAAAACCCACACGCCCATTGAGATGTCGAGGTTGAGTAAGTAGGAGAGGCCAACGACCTCGAAGTGCGGGCGAAAGTTGACCCAGATGGAGCGACGCAAAAAGGGCACCCACAGGTTGAGGTCAATCGCTGGGATGAAGTTGAAATAGCGGTGCAGGGCGTTGATAGAGCCGATCAGCGCGGGAATGGCAAAGCCGATCCAAGTCAGGTAATTGCGGTAAAAAGGCGCGACGGCTTGGTCTTTGGCGCGGGCGCTCATTGCTATGGGCAAGGTAGCGAGCGGGAAGTTGAGCCGCTCGCGCTCGACCCATTGCTTGCGCAGCACGACGAGCACGCACAGCGTGGTAAAGTACATGTTGACGACAAACAGGCTCCACGCCATCAGCGGCGTCGCCCAAGCTCCCCAAGGGATGCGTTCGCCTTGGGCCTTGCCTTCAAACAGCTTTTGGATGGCCGCGCTGTCTTGTGGCACGAGAAGCCGCGAGATATAGGGCTGGATGGTATTGACCCAGTCGTTTTCCGGGGTGGCGTAGTAAAAGAACCCGCCGAGGAGCGGGATCAGGTTCATGGTTAGGCCCCAAGAGGGAATGGCGGCCCCCACGATCATCATGATGTACACAGTGGCCAACTCGCCGGTGTGCAAGCTGGTGCCGGTGAGCAACTTGGCGAGCGGATTGATGAGTAAGGTGACGAGAAAAAACAAGAACAGGGCCGCGCCGGTTGAGTAGTCGGCGGCCATGGGCGAGCTGTGCATTACCAAGACGCCAAAAGGCTCGCCCGCGGCGATGACGAGGCAGCTGATGGCCCCGATGGCAATGGCGCGGAGGGAGACGCGGCGCGGGGGTGGCGACAAGACTTAGACCTCGGTGTTGACGAGGGGATTTTCCCAAGTCAGGTCGGGGAAGCGGGCGAAATCAGTGTCGGTAGAGCAGAGGGGCAAGCCGTGCTCAGTGGCGAGTGCAGCGAGATGGGCGTCGGGTATGTGGTTGGCACGCAGGTTTGGGGTTTTAAGCAACTGTGCTAGGACTTTCCGGTGGCGATCAGTGGCCAGCGGTATCCAGCTAGCAGGAGCGTCGAACCAAGGCTCGACCTGTTGCCAAGCTGTTGCTATGAGTTCGGGGCGTTCAAAAATGCGAGGATTGGATACTAGACGGGCGAAGGCCAGTAGGCTGGACCGCGGCAGACCGAGTGGGGTTGTGTCGTTTAGCCTGTCGTCGAGCCAAGTGTAGGTAGTGCGGTGTTGGTCAAAGTCGGCGACGTGGGCATATACCAAGAGGTTGGCATTGACCAGCCTCACTGAGCGTCTTCTTCCTCGGCTATGGACAGAGCCTGAGCAACATCGTCAATGCTATCGATCAGGCAACCTCCCAACCTCACTTCCTTGGTGCGGTGAGTAGGGCTGGCTGGCTGAACATTGGCTCTTTTGAACCCGGTACGCAAGAGGTCGTTGACGATCTGCTTCAAGCTGCCCTTGCCGCTACGCCGGATGTCCTCTAATTGCACGGCGATGTCATCGTCAATAATTATTCGCATATCCAAAGCATAAGTAGAGGGAAGTTTTGCTGTCAAGATATGCTAACCACCTCTAAAAGCAGCGGATGTGCGGGGACCGTTTCCACGATCTAGTCGCGCACGACCACTGTTGTGCGCTTGGTAGGCCCCAAAATGGAACTTATCGGCACGTTCACCCGTCCAGTGGTCCCGCAAGGCGGGCTTGGACGATATTGAGCAATTCGCGTGGTTCGTAAACCGCCAATAGTGCCGCTCTAAAATCGCTTTCGTTGCGCGTCACCAAGGCATCGGCATCGGCTTGGCGGGCCGCCTCGTGGAGAACAGCATCTTCAAAGTCGCGGAAACCTTCCGCCGCCAGTGCCGCTTCCAGCACTGCCCGGTTGACCGGGGCTACTTCAAAGAGGCGAAGCAATTTGCGAATTTCCCGCCGGGCTTTTTGTGCGCCGACGGTTTTTGTGGCCAAGTAATACACGGTGGTCAAAGTGGTAGCACCGAGACAGCCGACGATGACATTGCTCTCTACCAAAGAGAAAATCTGCGCTGCGTTCACGGCGTGCGGCGTCCGGTCTAGTAGCAGGTCGAGTACGACATTGGTATCGACCATCACTTTCACAGGTACTTTTCCTCGAGATATTCGCGGTATGTATCCTCTTCGACCGCAGTGTCTTTCAAAACACCGTGTAAAGAACGGGTGAGCGGTGGTAGCGTCTCTGGCTGATCGTCCCGGTCCAGTAGTGCGAAATAGTCAGCCACCATTTGCGATACGGACTTGCCGCGCTTTTTGGCATGAGCCTTGGCGCGTTCGATCAATTGCTCCTCTAGGCGCAGCGTGAGCTTGGTTTGCATCAGTTGCCTCCACAGATGACGTATAATTCGGGCGTTATCATACGTCATCACAGCGCGATTGTCAACGTTGGCACTTGCAGACGGCTGCTCAATCGCGCACCACCGCTATTGTGCGCTTAGCCGCGGTGCCGTCGGCTTCGAGCAGCAAGTGATAGATGCCGCTGGCGACGAGGCGGCCGGCCGCGTTGCGACCGTCCCACAGCACGGTGTGGTCGGTTCGCGCCGCTCGCTCGCCTAAGTCCTGCTCCCAGACGAGTGTGCCGTTGGCGGCAAAGAGCGCGAGGCGCGTTTTTCGGCTGGGGAAGGCTAAGTCAAACGCCAGCCGAGTGTGTGGGTGGTGGCTGGGGCGGAAGGGGTTGGGGAAGTTGGGTTTGAGCAGGGTGGCGAGAGCGGCGGGCTGGTCGGGATCGGTCAGAGTGGGATCGAATTGCGCGGCGAAGAAGTGCTGGTGAGCGAGCCCGGTGTGCTCGGCGACAGTGGCGATGAGGACGATTTCGTCGAATTGGTCCCAACTCGTGATGCGGACCGTCGGCTCGGAAACGAGTTGCACGGCGGTGCTGTCCGGGCCAATTAAGAGCAAGTGGCGACGCCACGCTCCTTGATTGGCGCCGAAGAACAAATCGACTCCACCCGGGCGCAATTGTGGCGCTAGGCGCAGATAGACGCTGCCGGTGGCGTCGACTAGGCTGGTGTCGCGGACGACGGCTTCGGCTTCGGCGTCGACGTCGCGGGTGGGGACGGGCGGATATAAGTCGCCCTCGGCATAGTATTCGTATTCGCCTCGATAGCGGTCGTTGGTGAAGTAGTTCCACACGGCAAATTCGCCCATAGCGACGCCGAGTCCGCCCGGCTCGACTTGGCGGAGGACGCGGTCGAAGTGATCGAGATGGACGCTTTTGCGCTCCTTGATTTCTTCCCAGATCAAGCGGTTGAGTTCGCGGCCGTAGCGCTGATCGAGGAAGAGCGAGAAGATTGCCGAGCCGTAGGTATGGAGACTGCCGGGAAGGCTGGAGTTGAGGGCGCGTTGGGGTTCGCCGAGGAAGTGAGTCAAATACTGGAGATAATCGTCGATGTGCGGATAGGCCACTTCTTCCATCCAAGTAGAGGTTGATTCCTGCCACCAACTACCCGCCCCGTGTGCGTAGTAGCCGAATTGGATGGCGTGGTGGAACTCGTGGGCGATGGTCACGCGCAGGGCGTCCAGCCCACGGGTTTGCTGATAGCGCTGATCGGTGAAGTTGTTGTCGATTCTGATGTAGCTAGCGGTGGTCGCGGCGGTTGCATCGGGATGGGTAAATCCATAGAAGCTACCGCTTAATTCGACGATATAAATATCGTATTCGTCGCCGCCGCCCCGGCCATTGTCCGAAGGGGGCGGATCGTAGCCAAGTTGCTCGACTTCCAAAACCCAAGTGCTATCGAGGACGGTAGCGGCTAGGTCAATGTAATCCGGGACGCCGTTGCCGTCGTTGTCGTCGGGATCAACCGCATTACGGCCCTCGGTGTCGTAGTGGACGCGGAAATGGCCAGAAGGCGTTAGCAGGCTGTGTTGAGCGATCCGGCGGTACTGCACGAGTTTGAGCCGCAGATGTTCGGGGCCGAGTGCGGCGGCTGCGTCGAGAGCTTGAAGCACGTTGGGGGTGCCGCAGCGCAGTGCGGTCGGGGTGTGCTGTGTCGGTGTTTCTGCATGATTATTTGCGGTAGATACCAGTATTCCGATAGCTAGCGTCAAAATCATGGAAGAATCAACCTTCAATCGCGCACCACCGCTATCGTGCGTTTAGCCGCGATGCCGTCGGCTTCGAGCAGCAGGTGATAGATGCCGCTGGCGACGAGGTGGCCGGCCGCGTTGCGGCCATCCCACAACACGGTGTGGCCTTGGCGCGCCGCTCGCTCGCCTAAGTCTTGCTCCCACACGAGCGCGCCGTTGGCGGCAAAGAGCGCGAGGCGGGTTTTGCCGCTGGGGAAGGCTAAGTCAAACGCCAGCCGAGTGTGTGGGTGGTGGCTGGGGCGGAAGGGGTTGGGGAAGTTGGGTTTGAGCAAGGTGGCGAGAGCGGCGGGTTGATCGGGATCGGTCAGAGTGGGATCGAATTGCGCGGCGAAGAAGTGCTGGTGAGCGAGCCCGTTGTGCTCGGCAGCAGTGGCGACGAGGACGATTTCGTCGAATTGGTCCCAACTCGTGATGCGGACCGTCGGCTCGGAAACGAGTTGCACGGCGGTGCTGTCCGGGCCAATTAAGAGCAAGTGCCGACGCCACGCTCCTTGATTGGCGTCGAAGAACAAATCGACTCCGCCCGGGCGCAGTTGCGGCGCTAGGCGCAGATAGACGCTGCCGGTAGCGTCGACTAGGCTGGTGTCGCGGGCGACCGCTTCGGCGGCGACAGCGACGTCGCGGATGGGGACGGGCGGATATAAGTTGCCCTCGGCATAGTATTCGCCTCGGTAGCGGTCGTTGGTGAAGTAGTTCCACACGGCAAATTCGCCCATAGCGACGCCGAGTCCGCCGGGCTCGACTTGGCGGAGGACGCGGTCGAAGTGATCGAGATGGACGCTTTTGCGCTCTTTGATTTCTTCCCAGATCAGGCGGTTGAGATGCGCCCGCGCCCGTAGCGCGATGATCTCTGGATCGTGCTGTTTCAGTTCTTCCTGGATCAGGGATTCGAGCTCGGAGCCGTAGTGCTGATCGAGGAAGAGCGAGAAGATTGCCGAGCCGTAGGTGTGGAGACTGCGGTAAACGCCGGAATTGAGGGCGCGTTGGGGTTCGCTGAGGAAGTAGGTCAAATACTGGAGGTAATCGTTGATGTGCGGGTAAGCTACTTCCTCCATCCACGTCGAGGTTGACTCCTGCCACCAACTGGCGTCGAATTTCGCGTAGTAGCCAAACTGGATGGCGTGGTGGAACTCGTGGGCGATGGTTACCCGTAGGGCGTCCAGTCCACGGGTCTGCTTGTAGCCCGGATCGGTAAAGTTGTTGTCGATTTCGAGGTAGCTGTGCGTGGTTTCGGTGCCGTTACTTGCAGGATAGGCGTACCCATAATATCCGCCGTTTAGTTCGATAACATACGCGTCGTATTCGTCGCCTCCACCCAAGCCGTTGTCCGAAGGAGGTGGATTGTAGCCTAATTGATCGACTTCGAGGATCCAAACGCTGTCGAGGACGGCCATAGTGAGGTCGATGTAGTCCGGGATGCCGTTGGCGTCGTCGTCCGTTGGCGAAACCGCGTGGCGTCCCTCGGTGTCGTAGTGGACGCGAAAGTGCCCCGATGGCGAGAGGATGTCGTGTTGGACGTCCGGCCGGCGCTGCGCCAGCTTGCCCAAGCGCGTTTGGAACTCGGTGCTCAGATTGGGTGCCGCGCTCATGGCTTGGACTAGGTGTGGGGTCCCGCAAACCGCTAGCCCGCCGGACTCTCGGTAGATGGCCGGCAGTTGGTCGGGTGCGCGCACGCTGAGGACTTGATAGATCAGGGTCGTTTCCAAGTCGAGTTCGCCGGCTGCATAGGCCGCTTCGATCCGAGTTTTGGCTTGGATGGGTAAGGCGCATAGGAGGAGGAAAGCGAGGATTTTAGCGGTCATACCTAGCTCGGGCTGCGGTGAATGATGGTTTGAGAAAATAATGGCGCAACGGGCTGCGGCCAAATTGCTTTGCCGAGCGCAGAAGTACGGCCCAGCCGCAAAAATGAAAGTGCCGCGGAAACGTCGCGAAAATGTCGTAAAAACGTCTTGTGCATACACTACATCAAGCAAGGCTCGGTCGTTGCTCGCCTGTGGTTGAGTCGATAGATTCTACGGCTGAGGTGGTCTTCAGCACATTAGCGCAATCTCCCGATGGAACGAGGGGCACCGCAGCCGTCAGGAGGTGCTCCGGCTGGTGCTCTCTGACTTAGCGAAGGTTCTCGCCGGCCTCGTCGTCAGCGTTGCTCTCACCCTGCTGCTGCCCAAGCTGCTGTAGCTATGCGGCGAGGCATCTAAGGCTCGCCAATTTTGACCGCTTTTACGACTGTGACCGGTACGACGCGCCACAGGCAGGTTGCAGTAAAACCGACGTCGGTCAGTGCGGCGAGTTCATCTTCCACGGGAAAGTAGGTGTCTTCGTCGGCCCATTCTGCGAAATGACTATAGGCGCGTTCCTCGGCGATGCCGCCGGAGATGAGGTGGGCTGCCCAAGTTGCGTACTCGGCTCGACGAGCGGACGGGTCGGCGGGCATGGTTGCATCCGCGTTGACGAATACGCCGCTCGGGCGCAACGCAGTGTGAATTGCGCCGAAGACCGTCCGTTTTGCGGCTAGGGTGGGAACGTGGTGTAATGCGAGGGAGGCGACTACCGCGTCGCAGGCCGGTAGCGGGCCTTGGAACGCCCGCACAGTGTACTGCACTCTGGGAGCAAAAGGCGCGAGCCGCTCGCGGGCTTGATTGAGCATCTCGGCGTCGGCGTCAATCAGCTCGACCGTGGCTTCCTCGCATCGCTGCAATACGGCTTGCGCTAATGCGCCCGTGCCCGCGCCGAGGTCGATTACTTTTTTCGGCTTGGTTGCGGCAATGGCATCTGCGGCTCGCGCCAGCATTTCCTCATACGAGGGAATAAAAGCGCGGATGGTCTTATCGTACGCCTCGATTTCAAGGCGCAAGTGGCGGCGGACGGAGTGGGCCATAGTGGACCTTTGTGCGATGGCTGTGGTTGCGAGGGGGAGCAGGGGATGCCAAACGGACCCCGGTTGATGATGACCTAGGGCCTATTCCCTTTTAAGCTGAGCGAATGGACGTTCCATCTGCTGATTCGCATTCTCGCCTTCCAAATTGAAGACTATTTAGGAGCAAAGATCAAGTATGCCAAAACGTCGTCCCAATATTCTCTTCATCATCACGGACCAGCAATACGCCGGAGCCATGTCCTGTGCCGGCAATCCCGAGGTGTACACTCCCAATATGGACCGCCTCGCCGAAACCGGGGTGCGATTCACCCGTGCCTATTGCACACATCCCTTGTGCGGTCCCCAGCGCGCCAGCTTTATGACCGGCCTCTTTCCCCATCAAAACGGCGCGACGAGCAACAACACACCAATCAAGCCCGAGTACAAAGGCCGGACGCTCGGCAACCTCCTTGCCAATGCGGGGTATGATTGCGCCCTGTCGGGAAAATGGCACGTCCCCGGTACCACGCCCGAAGAAAGTGGCCTCGAAGTCATCTGCGGCAGTCGCGACGCCGAGGTGCCGCTGCGCACTATCGAATTCATGCAGCGCGACCGCGACAATCCCTTCTTTCTCTTTGCGTCCTTCCTCAACCCCCACGACATCTGCCAAGTCGCCCGCAATCAGCCTTTGCCACAAGGCTCCGTACCGGAACCGGCCACCATAGAAGAATGCCCAAGTCTGCCCGCAAACTTCGCCATCCCACCTTATGCTCCCGACATCTTGCAGATGCTGCGGCAGGCCAACCGCCGCGTCTATTCCACCATTGAATACACCGAAGACGACTGGCGGCGGTTCCGATTTTACTACTATCGCCTGTGCGAAAAAGTCGATGCTGAAATCGGCGTGCTGCTCAACGGCTTGTGCAACCTCGGCCTCGAAGAAGAGACCTATATCATTTTCACCTCAGATCACGGCGACGGCCACGGCGCACACCAATGGAATCAGAAAACCAGCTTCTACGAAGAAGTCATCAACGTTCCGTTTATCATTAGCCACAAAGGGATCGCGCGGGCCGGTAGCGTCGACAGCACTCATCTCGTCTCCCTCGGCCTCGATCTGTTGCCCACACTGTGCGACGTCGGCGGTGTGCGCGTACCCGATGGTCTTGAAGGGCTAAGTTTGCGGCCGCTTGCCGAGGGTAAAGCACCCGACGATTGGCGCAGGGAACTCGTCGTTGAAAGCATCATGGACATTGCTCCGGGGCCAGGCGGCAGCGGAACTTCGCGCGCCGTGCTCACCGACCGCTACAAATACAGCGCCTACTCCATGGGTCGCCACCGCGAACAACTCGTCGATTTGCAAACAGATCCAGGCGAAATGGTCAACCTCGCCGTCAACGCGCGATTCAAGGACGAGCTCGACGATCATCGCCGTCGCCTGCGAGCATGGTGCGAAAAGACCGAGGACGAGTTTTTGGGACTTTGTCTTTGATCGCGGTTGATCAGTGTTGGAATTAGTTTCTATCTATGGACATTGAGGTATGAGATGTTTCGACTCCGCTCCGCATCTCATACCGTTTACTGTCGTGCAATTTGACTAGGAGACTGCCGTGGAATTGACCCAAAGGCCCCGCCGACTCAGGCGTTCAGCAGCGGTACGTAGCTTGGTGCGCGAGACCAATTTGCGCGTTGATGATCTGATCTATCCGTTGTTTGTTACCGAAGGCGAAAAAACGCGCGGCCCCATTGACGACATGCCCGGCCAATACCGCTTCTCGGTTGACGAGTTGGTCGATGAATGCCGAGAGCTATGGGATTTAGGCATCCCGGCGGTTAATCTCTTTGGGTACTCGACCCAAAAGGACGATCTGGCCACTCAGTCCTACGACCCGCAGGGCTTGATCCAACGAGCAATCCGCCGCCTCAAAGCCGCGGTGCCCGAACTATGTGTGCAGACCGATGTGGCCCTCGACCCCTATACCCACCACGGCCACGACGGCTTGGTAGTAGATGGCGAAGTAGTAAACGACGAGACCATAGAAGTGCTGTGCAAAATGGCTCTTTCGCACGCCGAAGCGGGTGTCGATTGGGTCGCGCCTTCAGACATGATGGACGGCCGGGTCGGCGGCATCCGCCGGGCGCTCGATGCGGCTGGTTATAAAAATGTCGGCATCTTGGCGTATTCAGCTAAATATGCCTCGTGCTTTTACGGCCCATTCCGCGACGCGCTCCAGTCGGCACCCAAGAAGGGCGACAAGAAGACCTATCAGATGGATCCAGCCAATGGCCGCGAGGCGCTCAAGGAGATTGCGCTCGACATTGAGGAGGGTGCCGATGTGGTGATGGTCAAGCCGGCGCTGGCCTATCTCGACGTAATCGCTGTCGCCCGCCAAGCCTTTGACGTGCCGATTGCCGCGTACAATGTCTCCGGCGAGTACGGAATGATTGTGGCGGCTGTGGAGCGGGGATGGATCCAGCGCGAGCAGGCCGTTATGGAGGTGTTGACCGGAATCAAGCGGGCCGGCGCGGACATGATCTTGACTTATTTCGCCAAAGAAGTCGCCGGGTACTTGCGCGACTAACTCAAGCACAACGCAGAGACAAAGGCGTTCTCATCACGGGCGGCGGGCGCGGCATGTGCTGTCGAGGGGTACAGGTCGTGTGTGGAGCAATTCGACGAAGTAGCCGCGGCAATCGCCGTGCGGGTGCGCCGCTAAATCCCCAAGAACAGATCCCGCCCTTTTGCTAGAGCCGCAATTTTGCGGTCGGCGATGGAGCGTTTGAGCATCCAAAAGCCGCAGTCTGGGTGGATGAAGCGGATGCGGTCGGGGCCAACAGCGGTGGCCGCAGTTTCTATGCGGCGGGCGACCTCTTCGGCTGTCTCGATGTGGTTGACCTTGATGTCGATCACGCCGATGCCGATGCCAATGCGCGAGTCGATTTGTCGTAGGGCGTCTAGGTCGCTCGCTGGGCGGTGGGCGAGTTCGAGCACCAAGTGATCGGCTCGCAGTTCGTTGAGAAAGTCGATCAGGGGACGCCACTCGCCCTCTTGGATGGTTTGACCGCCGTAGTTGCCAAAGCAGAAGTGGACGGCCTTTTGGGTGTCTGTGTCGATGCGGTCGAGGACGGCGTTGATGGCGCGGGCCGCGAGGGGGCCATCGGCTGGGTTGCCGGGGATGTTGGCCTCGTCGATTTGGACGCAGGCGCAGGGCAGGCCGCGGACTTGGTCGGCGAGGACTTGAGCAACGGCCATCAAGAGGGCGGCAAAATCGCCGTAGTGGTGATCGAGGAGGGTGCGGGCCAGCATGTAGGGGCTGGTCAGGGTGAACTTGAAGGGGCTGCCGGCTACGGCCGCGGCGCGGGCGCAGTCGGCGAGCAGGTCGAGACTGCCTGCGCCGAGTTCGGTTTCTACCACGGCCGCGGGCTTGGCCCGGAAGCCCATGTTTTGTTTGGCGGCGAACTCCTCGGCCTCGCGGCGACCGAATTCCGTGCGGGTGCCGCCCATGGGCCGGACGAAGTACTCAATCATGCCGTTGGTGTCTGGGTGGTTGATGTCGAAGCGGTATAGCTCGCCGTCCGTGGGCAGGTCGATACCGGCTTGGCGCTGGGTATCGAATACTACGCGGATGGCATCGACCAGGGCCTGCTCGGAGGGCAGGGCTTGGAGCCAGTCCGGGATGGGATAGGAGCCGACGGTCGTGGTTTGGATGGCAGGTGTGTTGGACATGGTTGGCTACGATAAGTGCTCAGCGGCAAGAGCGCAATAGATGCTAGTGCC
The DNA here is from genome assembly GCA_965116045.1 of Candidatus Latescibacterota bacterium. GTDB lineage: Bacteria > Latescibacterota > UBA2968 > UBA8231 > UBA8231. The sequence continues at coordinate 3,396,439 of OZ220478.1, forward strand.
GCCGAGCCGGAAGCCGAGGGGTTGTCCGGCGACATGCGATAGATAATACGCGGCAGGGCGTGTTGGAATCTGTGAGATGGAGGCATGGCACAGTGCCCTGCTGATTGTGGTAAAAGGAAAGGTACCTGAGAGGTGCGACAGATTGCGTCGCAGGTAGAATTTTTCTGAAGGGCGGGTTGCGGCTGATGAAAGCCTATCGGGTCGAGAAACAGATCGCCGCAAATGGAGAACTAAAGCTGAGTGCTCTTCCTTTCCAAGAAGGGGACAAGGTAGAAGTAATTATATTGTCGCATGGAATCGGCTCCCGTTCTGGGACGCCATCGCCGCTGCGCGGCAAGATCATTGAATATCTGGAGCCGACGGAGCCTGTTCGGATATGATATTCTCATCGTACCATTATCCGTCGAAAGTTGCTCCCCCATATCGCCTTTGGATACTCACCCGTTGCCGGGGGGAAAGTACTGCAGGAAAAGATCGGCGAGAACTTTACCGTCAATTAGGCGCACAAGCCGCTTCGGCTCATTCTTATTGTGTCTGCTTAGTGCTTCCTTGGCTTTCTCGTTACATCGTCCCGTTGTAAGTAAAGCTCCGTAGTCAAGGCTGTTAGCGTCCCAACCTTGAAGCAACTGATCCAGTTTATATTGAAGGTCCGATTCTTCAACGTCTCCCTCGTAGGCAAAAGCCTGCACACCGATTCGGATGTCAACCGAGTCTGGCAAAAGGGGGGAACCTAGGGAGACAACGAGATCAGAGCCAGCTTCGGCAGGGCCTTCCTGCACAACACAGGAATAGTCCATTCGCTCGAAGAGATCTGGACAGAGTTTCCTAGATAGATCGGCTCCACTGAATTCCCTGATGAGCGCGTCGGGGAGTTTCTCTTGAAGCTCGTTGTGGATTCTCTGCAAACTCACCCGGTTTGAATCATCTTGGGTGCGTCCTGCTTCAGGTAGAGCCACTAAAAACATGGATAACGGTCTAGTATCGTATATTTCCGAAAAGCGTCCTGGCTTTCCGAGACGCTGCCGGAGTTGAGAGGGTACGATCTCGTCGTACATATCAACCGGCTCCGATGTCATAAGAGAGCAAGGTCTGAATGACCTGAAATCTCCATTGAGGCTGTCTTCCACAGCCGAATAGTCGTATTCGCATCTGATCTGAACGACACAGAACTGCCCTCTACTTGGCTGGTGAGGATAGAGGAGATAGTCGTCCAAATCGGGGCTAGTAAGGAATCTCAAGCATTTCTTGGCAGCTTGTTCGTCTTCATCCAGTGGGCTTCCCTGTTGGATTTTCTCCTGAATCAGGCGTAAGTCGAGCTCGTCGCTGTAGGACCAGCCTATCCTCGCTCGGCCAGCTTGCAGTTCCTCAAAAACGCCGGGAATCGGCTCCCCGGAGTCTTCTGTTGTTTTTACAATATAAGCTCGCGGCATGATTGCCCCTTTCTTTGTTTGGGTGTTGGTACATAAATAGTGCGATGTTGTTGAGGTGGTCCCTAATCGGAGACAAGATATCGTCCTTTCTGTCTTCGGTCAAGCCCCATCGTCACTGCTCGTTGAAAAATCTCCAGCCATATCACGCCGGTATTGAGACGCCCCTAAGTCAAGATGGTCGTTGGAAAAGACTAATGTGGAGGCAAAACAGAGAGCGTGAGAAAGCAATGAGGCTGACTCTAAGCTAAAAACAGCTTCTAACATGTTGGAAAGGTGAATGATGAAAGCCTATCGGGTCGAGAAACAGATTGCCGCAAATGGAGAACTAAAGCTGAGTGCTCTTCCTTGCAAAGAAGGGGACAAGGTAGAAGTAATTATATTGTCGCATGGAATCGGCTCCCGTTCTGGGACGCCATCGCCGCTGCGCGGCAAGGTCATTGAATATCTGGAGCCGACGGAGCCTGTAACTGAAGAAGACTGGGAACTGTTAAAGTGATTATTCTGGATACTCACCTGTGGGTCTGGCTGGCCGATGAAAACGAGCGACTAACCGAGTACCACAGGCATATAATTGAGGAAGAGCGGCCGACCGGTCTTGGGATATCGGCAATTTCTTGCCGGGAGGTCGCCAAGTTGGTGGAATACAAAAGACTGAAGCTGGTCTGCCCTATTGAGGAATGGATGGACACAGCACTGGCCTTACCCGGTATTCAACATATTGAACTAGCTCCAAGGATTGCCATTACTGCGACTAGGTTGCCGGGTGAATTTCACCGCGATCCAGCCGATCAGATCATCGTTGCAACCGCCCGCGAGTACGACTGTGAACTGCTCACGGCCGATCGAAAAATACTGCAGTACGCGCACGTAAAGACGCGGTAGAAGGCAGGGCTTGAGCCAGCCTGGGACGGCATAATGCTCGGCGGCGCAATATATAGGGGTCTTCCCATGAGCCAAATTGAGTAGGTTCTAGCGATAGAATTACGTGATGCTGTCTTAGCGATACTGCCCGATTAACCTAGTCGTTCCTGCGTCTTTTTTCTGCGTCTTTCATCAACCCAAAGACTGCTTTAACCAATCCCACCAACAGCCCTAACAACGCACCGATCACAAAGCCCAGCCATTTAGCCGCCGTTTTCCTGCCCGTCACGTGGCATATCCAATAACATACCAACAGCACAACAACCGCGAGCAATAGCACACCAAACAGGTCCATGTGTTCCCTTCTATTCTGTCGGTTCAGTTCTGAGACAAGCCACGCATGATGTCTAGGTAGTACGGTTGACCCAATTAGGCTTGTTCATGCGAGCAAAGGTAAAGACGTAAGGCTGGAAAGTCGATCGTTAAATTTCAAAATGATACACTACCCTCTTCTTTATATCCTACTATTTCTTGAAACCTTGAAAGCTCCTCAGCCCGACCGGATCGTTTTTCTTTAACGTATTGCCTAACTGCTTGTATTAGTTCCTCTCTACTGGCATCTTTCCCGGCTACATTCGCTGGATTCCAAACGTTCTTAAACCGCAGATTACAAACTGGGCAACTAAGGGCAATATTTTCAAGAGTATGTTGGCCGCCAGCCGACTTAGGAATGATATGGTCGTGTTGCCATGAGATGTAGTCATCCGTTGAAGCTAACATATCTTTGTCACAATACTCGCATTTGTATCTAGCTCTCTCGCCTACCTCGGATGCACATCCGCCTGCAAGTCCTTCACGTTTAAGCTGGTCGATAACATGTTGTCTCATAAGGCAATCTCCTTTCGATTATGCCGTTTAAGTTTCACCACATGCCACTCATGCGGTCTATCTTAGTATGTTAGTTTGAGTCAGAACTTTCTCGCCGCTCCTCTGCTGAGTATAAAGAGTCAACGACCCAGCAGGGTGCCGGGCCATGCCTCCATCTCACAGAGTAATTGAGAAGTTCTGCCTATTCGCCGGGCTTCAGGGAGCTACCCTGTGCCGAATACAAGGCTATTTTATTTAACAGATAACCCGACGTAGTGCGGGCACTCTGTTTGATGAAGGCACGGGAAAAGATAGGGAGGCGATTTCCGTTGTCAATAAAAAATTGTCTGCTTTCGCAAACGGGCGGCTCGGAAAACAGCTTTTCTATTTACATAAGCAGCTCACCGACGCCCTCGAAACTGCCACACAGTTAGGTTCTGCGGCAGCTTGACAACTACACGTATGTTCAGTATATTTTAGACCGTTCACACGTTAGATTTTCTCGTCAGGAACTGTCATGTCTCGCTCGCAACAAGCCGTCCAAGAGCGCTATCGCCGGGCGCTCGACGCCTTGACTCAAAAGCTCCAACAAGACCGCACAGTTTTGGCCGCCATCGTCTATGGTTCCTATGCGTACGATCAAGTTTGGGAGAAGTCCGACATTGACTTGTGGATCGTCATGGCCGACGACCCCAAGGTGCGACGCTACGAAGACCACTGCCTCACCGAAGAAGGCGTCATCATCCACGCCAATCTCATCCCGCGCAAGCGTTTCCAGTTGAACATAGAAGGCTCGCGCCAAGGCGGTTGGCTCGACTTTACCTTTGCCCACAGCACCCTCCTATTCTCCAAAGACGAATCCATTGCCATGTGGTACAAAGACGCCGAGCGCATCGGCGCACGCGACCGCGACTACCAGTTGCTGCGGCGCACCCTGCCGCTGTTGGCCACCTTGACCAAAGCCCAGAAGTGGTATCAGGTGAAGAAGGACTACAACTACAGCTTCCTGTGGCTGCTCAACGTGGCCGATCAGCTCGCCAGCGTCGAGTGCATCCTCAACGGCCAAGCCCCAGGCCGCGAGGTCATTCACCAAGCCCTCGCCTTCAATCCCGAGTTCTTCAACGCCATCTACACGGATCTCATCGCCGCTCCGAAAAACGCTCGCACCCTCAAGGCCGCTCTCCAGCGCGTAGAGAGCTACCTCGATGACCACCTCTGGGACCTGTTCCGCCCTCTACTCGACTATTTGGAAGAGGCCGAGGCCATGCGCACGGTATCGGAAATAGAAGAGCACTTTAAGATGGAAGGCGCAGATTTTGCCTGCGAGTGGCTGGTTGAAAAGGGCCTGCTGCAAAAGATGTCAGCGCCGCTGCGCCTCACCGAAAAGAGCCGCACAGAGCTACAGGAAGCAGCCTATCACTACGACGACGACGGGTCCGATTGGGGCCTGCACTAACGCAAGAGGACACGCGCTGTGGCAATGAAAGACGCGATCGCCATCAAGGGCGCACGCGAAAACAACCTGCAAAACATTGACGTTAGCATTCCGCGCGATAAACTGGTCGTCATCACCGGCATCAGCGGCTCGGGCAAATCCTCGCTGGCCTTCGACACGGTGTACGCCGAGGGCCAGCGGCGCTTCATGGAGTCCATGTCCACCTATGCCAAGCGCTTCGTCGAGCAGATGAAGAAGCCGGATGTCGATTTTGTCACCGGGCTTTCACCGGTCATTTCCATTGAGCAGAAGACCATCTTCAACAATCCGCGCTCGACCGTCGGCACTATGACCGACCTGTACGAATACCTGCGGATGCTCTACGCCACGGTCGGCCAAGCCCACTGCCCCTATTGCCGCCGCCCCATCGCCTACCGCACGCCCTACCAGATGGCCGAGCACTTGCTGTCCCTGCCGGACGGGGCCGAGGTAGAAATCCGCGCGCCAGTGTTTAAGATCTACGGCGAGGACTACGCGTTTCTGTTTGACGACATTCGCACCAAGGGCTACCGGCGCGTGCGCATTGACGGCGAGCTATGCGACCTGAGCGAGGAGCTCGAACTCGACGAAAACGAGAATTTCCACATTGAGGCGGTCATTGACCGCTTCGTCATCGGCGGCGACCTGCAAAAGCAACTCCTCGCGTCTATTGAGCACGGCCTAGTGGTGGGCGAGAACTTTCTCAGCTTCCACTTGCTAAATCCTGAAATTGCTTCCGACCAAGCGGTCGCGGCCTTCTACGAAGGCTTCGGTTGTTCCGAGCACCGCCTCAGCATGGCCGAGCTAACCCAAGGCTACTTCACCTTCAACGAGCCGCTCTCCGCCTGCGTCACTTGTTCGGGTTTGGGCACCTATCTCCAAGTCCATCCCGATCTGCTGGTGCCCGACAAAAGCCGGAGTATTATCGACGGTGCCTTTGTGCGCGAGGCGATTAACTGCGACCGCAATGGGTGGGGTGGCCGCATCTTTTACAGTTTGGCCCAACACTACGGCTTTGACTTGGACACGCCCTTTGCCGAACTGTCCGACCGCATTGTAGAAGTGCTGTTCTACGGTACCAAAGGCAAGCGATTCACCATTGTGCTGCCGCCGGGTGCGACCGAGGGAGGTCGCTATAAAGGGCGCAAGGTCTCTTTTGATGGGGTCATCAATCAAATCGATCGCCGCTACCGCCGCTATCGCCGCCAAGGAGTGGCGCATTCGGGGATGGAGGACTACCTGCGCAAGGTCATGGTCGAATACGACTGTCCTGACTGCGGCGGTACGCGGCTCAAAGCCACGCGCATGCTGGTCACCGTGGCCGGCCACACCATCCACGACCTGTGCGAAATGCACCTGCAAGAGCTGCGCGATTTTCTCAAGAGCGTTCCCATGCCGGTGCAGAGGAAGCAGGCTGGCGAGCAGATCGTGCGCGAGTTGGTGCTGCGGCTCGATCTCATCACGGGCATTGGCTTGGATTACCTCAGCCTCACGCGCCGGGCGGGGACCCTCTCCGGCGGCGAGGCCCAACGCATTCGCCTCTCTACGCAGATCGGCTCCGGCCTGATGGGGATGCTCTATGTGCTCGACGAGCCTTCCATTGGCCTCCATCCCAAAGACAACGTCAAGATGATAGAGACGCTCCGCCGCCTGCGCGATGTCGGCAACACGGTTATTGTGGTGGAACACGACGAGGAGACCATTCGCGCGGCCGATCACGTCATTGAGCTCGGCCCTGGTCCGGGCGTACACGGGGGCCGCATCGCCGCCGAGGGCACCATTGGCCAGATATTGAAAAATCCCGACTCCCTGACCGGCCAATTTCTCACTGGCCGCCAGCGCATCAGTGTGCCGCCCGAGCGCCGCCCGCTCAACGGCCACAGCCTGCGCGTTTGTGGTGCCCGCGCCAACAACCTCGACGACCTCGACGTCAAGATCCCCTTGGGGGTCTTCGTCTGCGTCAGTGGAGCTTCTGGCTCAGGCAAGAGCTCCCTCGTCCATGACATTCTCTACAAGAAGCTCTACTCCATTTTCCACGACAGCCGCGTGCTGTCGGGGGCGCACGACCGCCTCGACGGGATTGAGCACATAAGCGATGTGATCAACATTGACCAATCCCCCATCGGCCGCTCGCCCCGCTCCAATCCAGCTACGTACATTGGTTTCTACGACAACATCCGCCGCCTCTTTGCCGAGACGTGCGCGGCCAAGAAGCGCCGCTATACGGCCTCGCGCTTTAGCTTCAACGTCAAGGGAGGCCGCTGCGAGGAGTGCGGCGGCGAAGGCACGGTCACCACCAAGCTGCATCTGATGGCCGACGTGGAAGTGTCCTGCCCCACCTGCAAGGGAGCGCGCTACAATCAGGACACGCTAGACGTTACCTATCAAGGCAAGAACATCGCCGAGGTTTTGGTGATGACCATAGAGGAAGGGGTGGACTTTTTCGCCGACCAGCGGCTCATCGCCCACAAATTGGGTGTGCTCAACGATTTGGGGTTGGGTTATTTGCAAATTGGCCACCCGGCCCCGCTGCTGTCGGGCGGTGAAGCCCAGCGCGTCAAACTGGCCGACGAGTTGGGCAAGCTCAAGCGCGGCAAGAGCAACCTCTACCTGCTTGACGAGCCTACTACCGGGCTGCATTTGGCCGACATTCAGCGCCTACTCGACAGCCTCAACCGCCTAGTCGAAGCCGGGCATACGGTCTTGGTCATCGAGCATCATCTCGACGTTATCAAGACCGCGGACTACATCATCGACTTAGGTCCCGAGGGCGGCCACAACGGCGGCCAGATCGTCGGACAGGGCACTCCAGAAGAGCTCGCCGAAGTGAGCGAGTCGTATACCGGGCAATTCCTCAAGAGCTACTTAGCCTGAGCTAGGTGCGTAGCTCTTCTCGTCTAAGTTTCGGATAATCTCGGCATCAGATCGACGAGGTTGCAGGGCTGGTTGGTGGAATCTAGCTGCGGCCCGATGAGCTTGTCCCAGCCGGTGGCGCAAGCCCCGGAGGAGCCAGGCAAGCAGAAGATGTAGGTGCTGTTGGCGACGCCGGCCACGCAGCGCGACTGCAAGGTCGCAGTGCCGATCTCCTCATAGGAGAGCACGCGAAAGACCTCGCCAAAGCCCTCGATTTCCTTGTCGAAAAGTACGCTGACGGCCTCGGGCGTACCGTCGCGGCCGGTGAGGCCGGTGCCGCCTGTAGTAATGATGGCTTGGACGCGAGGCTCGGCAATCCACTGCGAGACTTGGGCGCGGAGCTGATAAATGTCATCGGGCAGGATTTGTTTTTCGTGCAGGATGTGGCCGGCCGCTTCGAGGTGTTTGACCAGCAGCTTGCCGGACTTGTCGGTTGATTCGTCGCGGGTGTCGGAGACTGTGAGCACGGCGATGCACACGGGGACGCGGTCTTGGGTCATGGTGTACCTTTCGGTGAAGGGGATACGAGTTCGATTTGGTAGAGCTTGGGCCACAACTTGCCGGTGACGAAGAGCCGCTCGCCCTCGGGGTCGTAGGCTATGCCATTGAGCACCTCGGCGTTAGAGCCACGGCGGTCGGCGTCACTCAACAGCCCGGTCAGGTCAATCCACCCCACGACTTGGCCGCTCGCCGGGTCAATGCGGGCAATGGTGTCAGTCTGCCAGATATTGGCAAAGACCTCGCCGGCGACCCATTCGAGTTCATTGAGATGAGCTACCGGGCTACCTTGGGCTACCACGGCGACCCGGCTCACTTCGGCAAAGGTAAATGGGTCGCGGAAGTACAGCGTCGAGCTGCCGTCGCTCATAATAAGTAGTTCGCCGTCATACGTCAGCCCCCAGCCCTCGGTGGGATAGGCGAACTCTGCTAGCTGCTCAAAAGAATCGAGGCGATAGGCAAAGCCCTTGTTGGCCCGCCAAGTTAGCTGGAGCAGGCGATTGCCGAAGAGGGCGAGTCCCTCGGCGAAGAAGCGGTCGTCTAGCGGGTGGAACTGCACAACGGCTCCTGTTTCGAGCTCGACCTTGCGCAGGGACGACTGGCCATACTGGCCGGTGCTTTCGTAGAGAAAGCCGTCATCGTAGAGCAGCCCTTGGATGAAGGCTGTGGGATCGTGAGGGAAGGAATGGACGACTCGGTAGGAGTACGTGGGTATTTCAGCGGGCTGTTGCGGCTGGAGAGCGGTAGATTCAGCGTCGTCGTCAGATGGGGCTAGACAACTGGCATGGATCGCCAAGAGCAGGGCGATGGCAGTGGACTGTACTTTGCGGATCATGTAGGGTAAAATACGAGGCGCAGTAGAGAGGGCAAGGTAGGGAAAGCTGTGCTTTTAATGGAGAATAGATCGCGGACCCGGTGCAATTTGTGGCGGGATTGAGCAAGCTGAAATTTGAGAATCCCTTTAACCCCTTATTCAAAGCACAGATGGGCAAATTGTACAATCTGCAAGCAGAGCTTTTGCAACCTCCGCACTGATGCCGCGACGTTGAACATCAGTCGTCTCATTCATATACTAGAAAGAACAGCATCTGTTGTAATAGATAGAGAATAAACGAGTGATACAGCGCGTATATATAATATGGATGGTCTTGCTGGTGGCGAGCGGTGCCGAGGCCGTGCGCATCCAAGACGCCATGTCCGAAGAGGTGCCCAAGCGGCAGCTCGATGGGTACTATGCTGCGGTAGGCTTGGGTTTTATCAACTTGGATCATCGCGGCGCGGGGGTGCGCGTCCCCTTGGGGTTTAGGGCGGTTTTCAACCGCTTGCGCCTCATCGGCTCGGCCAATGTGCTCGATGTGAGCTTTCACGAAGGCGACGATTACGACTCGCGTTACTTCCGGCCCTATCCCACCCGCAGCTACTGCCTTGATACGCGGACCGGCTACCGCGTGGCGGATTACCGCTGCTCGGGCGGCACGGATTGGCTGCGCTCGCTCAGTGCAGATCTGGCCTATATTGTCCTCGACGAGGTATGGATCACTGGCCGACCGGGCAAACTGTTCGCCGGGTTGGGCTACCGCCACCTAGACCCAGCAACGGCGTATGGCACCTTGGGGATGTTTTTCGATGCGCCAGGCCGCACCGTCGGCAGTTTCAAGATTCTAGTCGGCAAGGGGTACGTCACCTTGGGTCTGCTGTGGGGCTTTGATTTGCGCCGCGTCTTTTAGAGAGCCGCATGATCGCCTTGGCCTTTTGCGCCGCCTTGGCCCTCGCGCCTGTGGGCACTGCCGCGCAGACGCTATCTGCTGAAGTGCATCCGGGCCTGCTTTTTTCCGCTGCCGATATTCCCCTACTCAAAGAACGCATCCAACGCGAACCGTATGCCACGTGGTGGCAGATTGTATTGCAGCGGGCGCGGAATACCCCAGCGACTTTTGGCGACGAGCGCGCCGAGGTCCGCTACGCCAAGTCCCTCGCCTTCGCTTGGCTGATGACCGACGATGCCGCGTTTGCCGAGCGCGCGTTGGCGGTGATGCAGGGAGTGGCGTTCCCGCCGCGAGGAGGTGATTTGGGCGAGCCGCACAACGAGGGCGAGGTCGTGGCCCAGTACGCCGTGGCGTACGACATCCTGCACCCCTATGCTGCGGCCAATGACCCCCAGGCCCTAAAGGAGATGCGGTCGATCCTCGGCGAGGAAGCTGACCGTCTGTGGAAGGGCATTGTGATTGGCGAGGTGGGGTTTGGGCTATTCCCGGTCAAAATTCGCTTGCACGAGACTCCGCATCTCAACAATTGGCACATCCGCGCATACGGCGGGCTCGGGCTGGCAGCCATGGCCTTGAGCGAGTATACCAGCGGCGAAGGTACGCCGCAGGAGTGGGCAGATCGCGCCTTGGAGATGGTGATCAGCAGCCTCGACTTCCAGATCGAAGAAAGGGACGGGGGGTACGCGGAGGGGCCGTTCTACAGTCGCTACGCCGCAGATGTCTATTTGCCCTACTTATTCGCGCTCAAGAACCGCACCGGCTTGGACCTGTTTGCCGATCCCAAGATCGAGAAGATGCACGAGTGGTCCCTGAATCTGCGGCTGCCCAGTGGCCGACGCCCCAACATTGACGACGGCCACTTAGACGATTTCTACGGGCATTATCTGGCGGCTGTGCAAGCCAATGGCGGGGTCTATCGCTGGGACTGGGAGAACAACGACCAAGGCCTGTACGTGCGCCAGTTTTCCGAGATGGATGCCATCGCCCTGTACGACGACAGCGTGCCCGCGCAAGAGCCAACGCACGGCCCGTCGGTTTTTATGCCGGGAGCTGGAGACGCCGTCTTCCGCAGCAACTGGTCGGCCGCGGCTACCTACATGCTCTTACGCGGTGAAAACGGCACGGCGCGCGAGCACGGGCTGGCGCACGAACACCCCGACGGGACCAGCTTTGTGCTCTACGCTGGCGGCGAAATGCTCGCCCTAGATGCAGGTTACATCAATTTTGACAACCACGACAAGGTAAACAAAGGCCGCAATCACAACGTGGTGCTGATTGATGGCAAGGGGCCGCCGCGCCGAGTCTTGCCTGTAATAGGGACCATCGGCGACCACCATGATGCTTTTATCGAGGGATTCTTCACGAGTACCGTTGGCGACTACGCGGAAGTCCGCGCCGCCTACCGGGGGGTCGAGTTGAGGCGGCGAGTCTTTTTTGCCGATCACAGCTACTTCTTCGTGGCCGACGAAATCGACGATCCGGGCCGTCGCCACGCCTACGAGTGGCGGCTGCACGGCAACGGGGGCGGCACCAGTGGGGGAACGTATGTGCGCACGGGCAATTTGGCGCGGTGGACGCGGGAGAAGGCCGAGTTACTGGCGTTTTTGCCTGATCGGCCCGGTCGGGTCGCGCTCGAGAGCGAGGCGCTCCACTCCTTTGACTATCGCCAAGAGCAGACCCACGCGGTGTTGCGAGTACGGCAAGAGGGCGTTGATGGGAGGTACTTAGCGGCGTTGTATCCGCGGGCGATTGGGGACGGCGAGCCGGCGTTTGAAACTGTATCTGCACAAGGAGCCGAGGCGGCCTTAGTATCGTTGGCTGGAGTGCGGGATTTGGCTTGGCTGCGCAACGGCAATGCGTCTGAGGCTGCTGTATCCGGGCCGGCGGCGCACCTAGTCAGTGACGCCCGCTTCGGCTATGTCCGCTATGTCGACGGACAGCTCACCCGATTTGTAGCGCAAGACGCGACCTATCTTTTGGCCGACGGCGAGCCGGTGTTCCGCGCCAGTGAAGTGGTAGACGTGAGCATGGAGCGAGACGACTATATGGGCTTTGTGCGCGGCCCCGATGCGGGCTATCAGTTAAAAATGCCCCACGCGGGGAACGAGTGGACCGCGGCTCGCTTCCTCGGCGGCGCATGGCTGGGTATAGCTGTTGAGGGTGAGATGATCGCGCTGGAGCTAGCGGGCGAGGGGACGCTGGAATTGGGCTCTGATCAGCACGTCGAAGCGCAAAAGGAAGCGCGGCCGCGCCCCGACCGCTACGCCCTGCACCCCAACGCGCCCAACCCGTTCAATCCGGCGACCAAAATCCGCTTCGATTTGCCCACTGCTAGCTTGGTGCAACTAACGGTGTACAATGTTTTGGGGCAGAAGGTTGAGCGGCTGGTGGAGCGGCGGATGCCGCCGGGACGACACGAGATGGAATGGGACGCGACCGGCTACCAGAGCGGCCTCTACTTCTACGTGCTCAAAGCCGATTCCTACCGTGCGCAGCACAAGATGATTCTGCTGCGCTGACTACTTTTCGATGACATAGCGCAGGATGGCCGCGATCTGTTCAGGCTCGCTGGCCACGGCGAGCGCGGCCGCATCCACTTCCTTGAGCGCGTGTTGCAACTCGGGTGAGTGGAGGATGATTAGCGGCTTGTTGCAGGCGGCGGCAAACCCCGCGTCAAAAGCCGCGTTCCACTGGCGATACTGGTCGCCGAAGCGCACCACCACTACGTCGGCGTCGCGGATTAGGGTGCGGGTGCGGATGGCGTTGAGTTGTGCGCCTTTGCGATCCTGCCAAAAGCTGCTTTCCTCCGGCCCGAGAATGTCGATGCCGCAGTTGTCGCTGGCCGCGTGATCCGCGACCGGAGCGGTGAAATCGACCGGCAAGCTGCGGGCCGCTTGGACGATGCGCTCGCGCCAGTCGCTGTGAATCTCGCCGGATAGATAGACCTTCCATTGTTTGGACATGGGGATTTCCTTTGGCGTAGTGAGTGGGATAGTAGAGGGCGGACGACGCAGTTTGTCGCGATTGCGGCCAGCCGCTATCTTTTTGCGCTGTTAAAGTAATTAAGAATTAAAAATTAAGGGTAATCAACGTCGTTGCCTTCCCTAATTGATAACAGGAGAGTTTGCCATGAAATCGGCCCTTGAACTGGCTATGGAAAAGGCCGACGCTGCGGTCGGGAGCGCAGAGGGGATTAAGCTGACGGATGAGCAGAAAGAGGCCATTGACGAGGTTCGCAAGCAGTACGAGGCCAAGTGGGCCGAGCAAGAGATCTCGCTCAAGGGGCAGCTAGCGCAAGACACGGGTGCGGACCCGCAGGCCCTCGCCGAAGCGCATCGCCAAGTGCAGGAGCAAATGAGCAAGGTCCGCAACGAACTCTTTGCCGAGCGCGACGCCAAAATCGAGGCGATTCGCAACCAATAGGGTGCGGCTACAGCCGGGACCGCCAAGCTGGCAGCGGATACGCCAAGAATCTCTGCGATGGCATTATCCGGGCGCGCTATCGCGAAGGATTTACTTCCCCAAGTTGCTCCAGCCGGGGCAAACGCACCAGCCGTTATCGGCAATGTCTTCTCGTCCAATTTTCCGCGCTTCGATAGGAAGCACAACGCCGGCAACGACCTCGGCGCGGACGCGGAGATGCACAACGCGCTAGAACGCATCCGTCTCACGTATTTTTGCCGGTGATTCCGCGCCAGTAGCCAGCTAGTCATCGCCGTTCAATTCGCGGGTATCAAGTACTTAGCTAGCGCGTATCGGCGACAATTGACAGTGCAAATTTTAGGGCCTACTATTCTGACACAAAAACAGCCCACTCATCTATCTCGCTTGGGACGCGATTCAGTGCGCTCGGCGACCGAGTTACAGGAGAACGAAACATGGCGGAAACTGCCCGCTTGCAGGCTGGGGATCAGCGCGTCGAGCTACCCGTTGTCGTCGGCAGCGAGGGCGAAAAGGCGGTCGATATTGCCAATTTGCGCGCCGAAACTGGATATATCGCCCTAGATCCTGGCTACGGCAATACGGGCTCTTGCCAGAGCGATATCACCTTTATCGATGGCGATGCGGGCATCCTGCGCTACCGGGGTTACGCGATCGAGGATTTGGCCGAGTACAGCCGCTTCATTGAGGTCGCCTATTTGCTAATCTGGGGCGAGTTGCCCAACGCCGCGCAGCTAGACGAATTCAGCGCACTGCTGACCAAGCACCAGATGCTGCGCGAGGGGCTCAAGCAACACTTCAGCCTTTTCCCGCCCAACTCGCCGCCGATGGCCGTGTTGTCCTCGGTGCTCAATGCCTTGAGTTGCTACTATCCCGAGCTGTTGGAAATTCAGGACGAAGAGACCTTCATCGAAGCAGCCGCACGCATCATGTCCAAGGTCCGCACCATTGCCGCCTATTCCTATCGCCAGCAGCAGGGCCACCACATCGAGTACCCGCACCCCAAGAAACGGTACGCCGAGAATTTTCTGCACATGATGTTCAGCCAGCCGCACAACGAGTTTGAGGCAGACCCGGAACTGGTTGATGCGCTGGACTTGATTTTCCTCCTCCACGCCGACCACGAGCAGAATTGCAGCACCTCTACGGTGCGGATGGTCGGCAGTAGCGAAGCCAATCTCTTCGCTTCGATGGCGGCGGGCGTCTCCGCCCTGTGGGGGCCGCTACACGGCGGGGCCAATGTGGCGGTGGTCGATATGCTGGAGAAAATCCGCGCCGAAAACATCTCGGTCGGCGATTACGTCACTCAGGTCAAAGATAAGAAGGCCGGGATTCGCTTGATGGGTTTTGGGCATCGGGTGTACAAGAACTTTGACCCGCGCGCCGAGATCATCAAAAGAAGTTGCGAGAAAGTATTGGCCAAGCTCCACATCAACGATCCGCTGCTGGAGCTGGCTAAAGAATTAGAAGCCTTGGCACTGAGGGACGAGTACTTCATCCAGCGCAAGCTCTATCCCAACGTGGACTTCTACAGCGGCGTCATTCTCCGCGCCCTTGGCATTCCCAAGGAGATGTTCACCGTGATTTTCGCCATCGGCCGCATGCCGGGCTGGATCGCGCATTGGTACGAGGAGAGCAAGGCCACCAAAATCAGCCGCCCACGCCAGATTTACACCGGCTCAGTGCAGCGGACCTATCAGCCGCTTGCCGAGCGGCCCTAACCAAGCGCGGGTTAGCGATTAAATTTGTCAACAGAAAGGATTAGGAGATGCAGCCCAGAATCAGTGTGCGTCAAGGAAAGGTCTCAGAAGAAACCAAAGCGCACATTGCCAATTCTTGTACTAAGCTCGAAAACTACTTCGACCGCATCGTGGATTGCGAAGTCGTCCTCGACAAGGAAAAGCACGACGACAAAGTGGAAATTATCGTCAAGGTACCGCATCGCACGTTTGCGGCGACCGGGGCAGCGGACAATCTCTACAAGGCCCTCGCCGAAGCCGAATCCAAAATCGAAATCCAGCTCAAAAAGCACCACGACAAATTGGTGTCCCACCACTGAGCAATGATTATTGGTATCGCACGAGAGACCTTTCCCGGTGAACAGCGGGTCGCCTTGGTCCCGGAGGCTGTGTCCGGGTTGTCGGCCTGCAACGCGGACATCCTAATAGAGTCGGGCGCGGGTGCCGCCGCTGGCTATACCGATGCGGACTATGCCGAGCGCGGCGCAGCAATCGCCGCTGATCGCGACGAGGTGTTCGCCCGCGCCGAAGTGATGCTTCAGGTGCGCACGCTCGGCGCGAACCCGGAGGTCGGTCGCGCCGACTTGACCCGGATCCGCTCCGGTCAAGTCCTCATCGGGGCCTCAGACCCGCTGACTGCTGGCTCGGAATTATGTGCGCTGGCCGATGTCGGAGCGACTCTGTTCGCTATGGAATTGATGCCGCGCATTACCCGCGCCCAGAGCATGGATGTGCTCTCGTCCATGGCCACGATTGCCGGCTACAAAGCGGTGCTCTTGGCTGCTGCGGCCCTGCCGCGCATGTTCCCGCTCTTAATGACAGCCGCTGGCACGTTGACCCCGTCTCGGGTGTTGGTCGTCGGTGCTGGGGTCGCTGGCCTCCAAGCCATTGCCACGGCTCGCCGCCTCGGAGCGGTTATCCGGGCGTACGACGTGAGACCAGCGGTCAAAGAACAGGTCGAGAGCCTTGGGGCCGATTTCGTGGAATTGGACATCGACGCCGGCGACTCCGAGGACGCCGGCGGATACGCGCGGGCGCAGGACGAGGTGTTCTACCGCCGTCAGCGCGAGGGGCTGGCCAAGGTCGCCGGTCAGAGCGACGTAATTATCACTACAGCCGCCATCCCGGGGCAACCAGCCCCTTTGTTGATTACGGCTGACGCCGTGCAAAGCATGGGGCCGGGGTCGGTCATCGTCGATTTGGCGGCTGAGCGCGGTGGCAACTGCGAGTTGACGCGCCCCGGGGAGACGGTCGTTGAGGACGGAGTGCAGATTATGGGGCCGCTCAATCTGCCAGCCACTGTGCCGCACCACGCCAGCCAAATGTACTCGCACAATATCGCGACCTTTCTCCGGCACTTGGCGGGTGAGGGGGAGTTGCAATTCGATATGGAGGACGAAATCACGCGCGAAACCTTGGTGTTGCGCGACGGTGAGATCGTCCATCCACGCATTCGCAAAGGAAGCTCATAGTGGATGTCTTAGTGACCGCACTGACGGTATTTGCGCTCGCTGTCTTCGTCGGTTTTGAAATCATCACCAAGATCCCGCCGACTCTGCACACGCCGCTGATGTCCGGGTCCAACGCCATCTCCGGCATCGCCCTGATCGGCGCGCTGCTCTCGGCCGGTTCCGAGCACTCAGCTTTAGCAACCTATTTGGGGTTAGCGGCTGTCATCTTCGCCACCATTAACGTGGTAGGTGGATTCATGGTGACGCACCGCATGTTGGGGATGTTTAGGAGGCGGGACTAGCGCATGAGCGCGACCCTAATTAATTTCGCCTACTTGGTCGCTTCGGTCCTCTTCATTCTCGGCCTCAAGGGATTGACGCACCCGCGCACGGCTGTGCGCGGCAATTTGCTGGGGGCCTTGGGGATGTTGTTGGCCGTCGTCGCCACCCTGCTGGATCAGCGGATTCTCGCCGGCGAATACATTTTGCTCGGTATCGTAGTAGGTGCGCTGGTTGGCATGGTCCTCGCGGTGAAAATTCCCATAACCTCCATGCCCGAGTTGGTGGCGGTTTTTAACGGCTTGGGCGGCGGTGCTTCCGCGCTGGTAGCTGGCGCAGCGCTGATTGAGGCGCAGGATCCTTCCTACCAATTCAAAGCGGCCACGGCTGCTTCTGGGATCATCGGTGCGGTGACCTTTTGGGGCAGTATCGTGGCCTTTCTCAAGCTGATGGAAGTGTTCAAGGGCTTGGTGCGGTTTCCCGGCCAGCAGTTTTGCAACGGGGTGCTGGCCCTCGGCAGCGCGGGTTTGGGTGCTTGGTTGGTCTTGGGCGAGCCGGATGCCTTCTGGGTCATGGTCGGCGTGGCCTCGTTGTTGGGCTTGTTGCTCGTATTGCCGATAGGCGGAGCTGATATGCCGGTGGTGATTGCCTTGCTCAATTCGTGCTCGGGTCTGGCGGCAGCGGCTACCGGCTTCGTGCTCGACAACAACGTGCTGATTATCGCGGGGTCGCTGGTGGGGGCCTCGGGGCTGATTTTGACGCAGATCATGTGCCGGGCCATGAACCGCTCGCTGGGCAATGTATTCTTCGGTGGCGTCGGGGCCGAGGTCGCAAGCGGAACGAGCGACGACGAGGTCTACGCCGGCAAGATCAAGTCAACTTCGGCCGAGGAAGTCGCGCTGCTGTTTGACACGGCCCGGCGCGTGGTGGTAGTCCCTGGCTATGGCATGGCCGTGGCCCAAGCGCAACACGCCGTGCGGGATTTGGCCAATTTGCTCGAAGAGCGCGGCGTCGCGGTCGAATACGCCATCCATCCGGTGGCCGGCCGGATGCCGGGCCACATGAACGTGCTGTTGGCCGAGGCCGAAGTGCCCTACGACAAGTTAGTGGAGATGGATCGGATCAACCCGACCTTCCAGCAGACCGATGTGGCGCTGATTATCGGCGCCAACGACGTGGTCAACCCCCTCGCCCGCGACGCAGATTCCGGCCCTATTGCCGGGATGCCAATCCTCGACGTGGATCATGCGCGCACAGTGGTGGTGATTAAGCGAAGCCTGAGCCCGGGATTTGCCGGGCTGCCCAATCCGCTTTTTGCCGCGGAAAATGCACTGATGTTTTTTGGCAGTGCCAAGGAGGCCGTGTTGGATTTGGTGGCCGCGGTAAAGGAAAGTGGCTAGGCCCTTACTCGACGAAAATGGCGTCGTCGGGCCAAGATTCCACGATGAAACCCGCCTTCGTATTTACCATGGGCAAATAGTTGTGTAGCCGCCTGATGGGGTCCAACAGGCGGATGGTTTGCATCTCTCGGATTGAGTCCTCGCCGTGGTTTTTCTGCAGCGAGGGAATGATCTTACCTTGGACACTTTCGGCCACATCGCTGTCGGACTCGCCTTCGACGACCATTACCAACGCGATGTGGCCATCTACTTCGGCGATATAGCTGTCGCGGATTAGCTCGCTGAATACATTGGCGACATTGGGTTCGGAATGGATTTCCCGCACGATCTGGCTGTGGGTGATGCCCAATTTGAACTTGATGGTGAGCATGTGTTGGGTCGCGAAGCGGCCCGTGCCTTGGGCCTGCATATCGACCGCCGCGTAGTAGAAGAGAATGCCTTCCTGTTCGAGGCGTGTGCGTTTGCGGCTGACGGTGCGCACCGGTACGCCAGTCAAGGTGCTGATGCGGTTGTCTGAGCAGCGCGGGTTGCGGATGAGGGTGCGGACGATCTGCCGCTCTTGTTCGTCAAAACATCTCATGGCCTAAATTTTCCTTTGGAGGGTAAGAATTAGCGCAATTTAGGCCATATACGATAATTCTGTCAAGGGATAATCCAAGAAAGTTGTAAAAATTGGCGTAAGGGCGTTTGACAACATAGCCATAGTTCATATATTAACCCTTCTTTTTTTAGAAGATCGAGCGAGGAAAAACTAAAATGACCCGGATACCCGGATACCCGCACAAGCAGGGTCTTTACGATCCAGCCCGCGAAAGCGACGCCTGCGGGATCGGTTTTGTCGTCAACATCAAAGGCCACAAGTCGCACAAATTGGTGCGCCAATCCTTAGAGGTCTTGGAACATCTCAAGCACCGAGGTGCCTGCGGTTGCGAAGCTAACACGGGCGATGGGGCCGGTGTGTTGGTACAGTTGCCCCACAAGTTCTTTCGCGCCATCTGCGACTTTGCGTTGCCCGCAGACGGCGAGTACGGAGTAGGCATGTTGTTTTTGCCGCCCGATTCCGCCCAGCGCCAAGTTTGCGAGGAGCGCTTCGCCCGCATCGTCGAAGAAGAAGGCCAGCACTTGCTCGGCTGGCGGGATGTGCCCACCCACAACGCGGCCTTGGGCCACACCGCCAAACTGCGCGAGCCGTTCCAACGCCAGGTATTTGTTGGCCGAGGCGAGGTGCAAGGCGACGACGCGCTGGCCTTTGAGCGCAAACTCTACGTCATCCGCAAGCGCGCCGAAAACGAGATTCGCTACAGTGGCGAAGTCCCCGGCGGCGACTTCTTCTACCCGGCGAGTCTCTCTTGCCGCACCATCGTCTATAAAGGCATGCTGATCTCCGACCAAGTCGTGGATTACTTTCCCGATTTGAGCGACGAGCGATTTGAGGCGGCCATCGCGTTGGTGCATTCGCGCTTTAGCACCAACACCTTCCCGAGCTGGGAGCGGGCGCATCCCTATCGCTACATCATCCACAACGGCGAGATAAACACCGTGCGCGGCAACGGCAACTGGATGCGTGCGCGCGAAGGGATGCTGGCGTCCGAGTACTTCGGCGATGACATTGACAAGCTCTTCCCCATCATCCACGAAGACGGCTCTGATTCGGCCAAGTTCGACAATGCGCTCGAACTGCTGACTTTGGGGGGGCGCTCGTTGGCGCA
Source organism: Candidatus Latescibacterota bacterium (assembly GCA_965116045.1). GTDB lineage: Bacteria > Latescibacterota > UBA2968 > UBA8231 > UBA8231. Next base: position 3,416,267 of record OZ220478.1, read on the forward strand.
TACGGTGATGATGATGATTCCCGAGCCGTGGGAAAATCACGAGACCATGAGTGCCGAGAAGCGGGCTTTTTACGAGTACCATAGCTGTCTGATGGAGCCGTGGGATGGGCCGGCCTCGGTGGCCTTTACCGACGGCACCGTCGTCGGTGGGATGCTCGACCGCAACGGCTTTCGGCCCTCGCGCTACTACATTGCCAAAGACGATACGCTGGTGCTCTCTTCGGAAACGGGTGTGCTGAGTATTCCGCCGGAAGACGTGGTTTTCAAAGGCCGGCTGCAACCGGGCCGAATGCTCTTGATCGATACGGCGGCGGGCCGAATCATCAGCGATGAGGAGATCAAGCACCAGATCGCTACCGAGCATCCCTATCAGGCGTGGCTCGACGCCAACCTAATCGCGCTTGAGGATCTGCCCGAGGTTGAAGGTGCGCCCTTGTTGGACAGTCGCGAGGAAGTGCTCCACTGGCAGCAGGTCTTCGGCTATACGTTTGAGGACCTGCGCGTCTTCCTCAAGCCGATGGTCCAGGTGCTCAAGGACCCAGTCGGCTCTATGGGCAACGACGCGGCGCTGGCGGCGTTGTCGGAGCGACCGCAGCTTCTCTACAACTACTTCAAGCAGCACTTCGCCCAGGTTACTAATCCTCCGCTCGACCCGCTGCGCGAGGAATTGATCACCTCGGCCGAGACCAAGATCGGCCCCGAGCGCAATTTACTGGTGCCCGGGCCAGCAAGCTGCCGCCAGATCACCTTGCAGCGGCCGATTCTCAAAAACGACGAGTTGGAAAAGCTGCGGCAGGTCGATCTCTTTGGCCACAAGGCGGAGACGATTCCGATTCTGTTCAAGCGTGCGGATGGCGAGGCCGGCCTCGCCAAAGCCATGGACGCGCTATGCGCCAAAGTCGATGCAGCCGTCGCCGAAGGGTGCAACCTGATTATCCTCTCAGATCGGGGCGTAGATGCCGACCACGTGCCGATTCCGGCACTATTGGCCGTATCTGGGGTGCATCACCACTTGGTGCGGCTGGAGACGCGGACGCGCGTTGGCTTGGCACTTGAGTCGGGCGAGCCGCGCGAGGTGCATCACTTCTGCCTGCTTTTGGGCTACGGCGCCCAGGCGATCAATCCCTACATGGCCTTTGAGAGCCTCAACGACATGATTCGCGAAAACATGCTCGAAGATTATACCTACGCCGAGGCCGAGGAGCGCTACATCTACGCGGCGATCAAGGGCACGGTCAAGGTGATGGCCAAGATGGGTATCTCGACGATCAAGTCGTATCGGGGGGCGCAGATTTTCGAGAGTGTGGGGCTCAGTCAAGAAGTGGTAGATCAGTACTTCACTTGGACCACGACCCAAGTGAAGGGCATGGGCATTGAGGACATTGCCCGCGAGGCATTAGTGCGCCACGAGGCGGCCTTTCCCCGGATTCCGACCAACGGCCGCACGCTCGATGTGGGTGGGCACTATCAATGGCGCAAGGGCGGTGAGCACCACCTCTTCAACCCCAAGACGATTCACCTACTGCAGCGAGCGTCGCGCACCAACGACTACGCGGTGTACAAGCAGTACGCCGAGTTGATCAACGACCAATCCGAGCGCTTGGCGACCTTGCGGAGCCTGTTGGAGTTCAAGGGCGGGGCCGAGCCGGTGCCCATTGAAGAGGTCGAGCCGGTCGCGGAGATTACCCGGCGCTTCAAAAGCGGGGCGATGTCCTACGGCTCGATTAGCAAGGAAGCACACGAAGGCTTGGCCATCGCTATGAACCGCCTCGGCGGCAAGAGCAATACCGGCGAGGGCGGCGAAGACCCGGCCCGCTATGTGATTGAGCCTAACGGCGACTCCAAAAATAGCGCCATTAAGCAGGTGGCCTCCGGGCGCTTTGGCGTGACGAGCCACTATCTGACCCAAGCCAAAGAACTGCAAATCAAGATGGCGCAAGGTGCGAAGCCGGGCGAGGGCGGCGAGTTGCCCGGCCCCAAAGTCTATCCTTGGATCGCCAAGGTGCGCCACTCAACCCCAGGCGTCGAGCTAATCTCGCCGCCGCCGCACCACGACATTTACTCAATTGAGGACTTGGCGCAGCTAATCCACGACCTCAAAAATTCAAACGTCAATGCGCGGATCAACGTCAAGCTGGTCTCCGAGTTCGGAGTCGGCACTGTCGCCGCTGGGGTGGCGAAGGGCCACGCGGATGTGGTGCTGATTTCGGGCCACGACGGCGGTACCGGAGCCTCGCCGCAGACCTCGATCAAGCACGCTGGCCTGCCTTGGGAATTGGGGCTGGCCGAGACGCACCAGACGCTGGTGCTCAACGACTTGCGCAGCCGCATCGTCGTCGAGACCGACGGCCAGCTCAAGACCGGGCGCGACGTGGTGATCGCTGCGTTGCTGGGCGCGGAGGAGTTCGGTTTTGCCACCACGGCGCTGGTTGCGATGGGCTGCATTATGATGCGGGTCTGCCACCTCGACACCTGTCCGGTGGGCGTGGCGACCCAAAACCCAGACCTGCGCGACAAATTCACCGGCACCCCCGATCACGTGGTCAACTTTCTGCGCTTCGTCGCCGAGGATATGCGCGAGATCATGGCCGCGCTCGGCTTCCGCACGATCGATGAAATGATTGGCCGCACTGACCGGCTCGAGCCCAAGAAGGCCATTGCGTTGTGGAAGGCGGCCGGCATTGACTTGACGCCGATCTTGCACCAGCCCGAAGTCGGCCCGCAAGTCGGGCGCTACTGTCAGATCCCGCAGGATCACGGGCTGGACGCGGCGCTCGACAATACCACCTTGCTGGAGCTGTGCAAACCGGCGCTTGAAAGCGGCGAGTCGGTCGCGGCGGAATTGCCAATAGAAAATACCAATCGAGTGGCCGGCACGATCCTCGGCAGTGAGGTGACGCGGCGCTACGGTCCCGAGGGCCTGCCCGAGGACACCATTCACCTCAAGTTCACTGGTGCCGCTGGCCAGAGCTTTGCCGCCTTCACTCCCAAGGGCCTGACGATGGAAGTCGAAGGTGATGCCAACGACTACTTCGGCAAGGGGCTTTCAGGTGCCAAGTTGGTGCTCTATCCGTCCAAAGGCTCTACCTTTGTGCCGTGGGAGAACATCATTTGCGGCAACGTCGCCTTCTATGGTGCTACCTCCGGCGAGGCGTATATCCACGGCATTGCTGGCGAGCGCTTCTGCGTGCGCAACAGCGGCGTCCATGCCGTAGTAGAAGGCGTTGGCGATCACGGCTGCGAGTACATGACTGGCGGGCGGGTCGTGGTGCTGGGCCGCACGGGCCGCAATTTTGGCGCTGGAATGTCGGGCGGCATTGCCTACGTGCTCGACGAAGAGGGCGACTTTGCGCTCCGCTTTAACGACGAGTTGGCCGATATGGAGCCGGTAGAAGACGCCGAGGATATCGCCGAGTTGCGGTCCATGGTTGAGCGCCATGTGCAGCACACCCACAGCGCACTCGGTCAGCGGGTCTTGGACCAATGGAACGCGGCACTGCCCGGATTCGTCAAGGTCATGCCGCGCGCTTACCGCAAGATGCTCAACGCCTTCAAGCGCGTTGAGCAACGCGGGCTGACCGGCGACGAGGCCGCGCTAGTCGCCTTCCGCGAGGCCATGGCCGAAGCGTCCTAATAGGAAAGAAATCAATGGGTAAACCCACTGGATTTATCGAGTTTGTACGCGAGTTACCACAAGACCGCGACCCGTTAGAGCGCGTCGCGGACTGGGACGAGTTCCACGATCACTTCCCCGACGAGCGCCTGCGCGATCAGGGTGCGCGCTGCATGGACTGCGGCATTCCCTTTTGCCATTTGGGCGACATCGTCAGTCAGGGCGACAAAGGTTCTGGTTGCCCGATCAACAACCTAATTCCCGAATGGAACGACTTAGTCTATCGCGGGTTGTGGCAGGAAGCGTTGGAGCGACTGCACAAGACCAACAACTTCCCAGAGTTTACTGGCCGGGTCTGCCCGGCACCCTGCGAGGGGGCCTGCGTGGTGGGAATCAACGCCCCGCCGGTGACGATTAAGAACGTCGAGTGCGCGATTGTCGATAAGGGCTTTGAGATGGGTTGGATTGTGCCCGAGCCGCCCGATAAGCGCACCGGCAAGAAGGTCGCCGTCGTCGGCTCCGGCCCCGCGGGCTTGGCCTGTGCCGCCCAACTCAATCGCGCCGGCCACTGGGTAACTGTGTACGAGCGGGCCGATCGCATTGGCGGCCTGTTGATGTACGGGATCCCCAACATGAAGCTCGACAAGAAAAAGGTGGTACAGCGCCGGATTGACCTGATGGAGGCCGAGGGCGTCAAGTTCGTCACCCGCACTGAGATCGGCGTGGATCTTCCGGCGAAGCAACTCGCGGCAGAAAACGACGCGGTCGTGCTCTGCGGTGGGGCCACCAAGCCCAACGACCTGCCGATTGAGGGTCGAGAGCTGCAGGGCATCTACTTTGCGATGGACTTTTTGCGTGCCAACACCAAGAGCCTGCTCGACTCCAATCACGCGGACGGCCACTACATTTCGGCCAAGGACCAGCACGTGATTGTCATCGGCGGCGGCGACACCGGCACTGACTGCGTTGGCACGTCGATGCGCCACGGTTGCAAGACGCTCTCGCAGTTTGAGATCATGCCGCGACCGCCAGACGAGCGTGCGCCCAACAACCCTTGGCCGCAGTGGCCCAATGTCTATAAGCTCGACTACGGTCAGGAGGAGGCCAAAGCCCGCTTCGGCGACGATCCGCGCACGTATCTGATTATGACCCAGCGGTTCGTCGGCGACGACGAGGGCCGCGTCAAGGCGCTACATACCGTCAATATCGAGTGGGATAAGGATGAAAACGGCCGCTTCACGCCCGTGCCGATCGCGGGCACTGAGAAGGTCTGGCCGGCCGATTTGGTGCTGTTGGCGATGGGGTTTCGCGGGCCAGAGGACGCCATGCTCGAACAGCTAGGCGTCGAGCGCGATGAACGCTCCAATGCCCGCGCCGAGCACGAGGAATACGCCACCAGCGTCGAGGGTGTTTTTGCTGCTGGCGACATGCGGCGCGGCCAGAGCTTGGTCGTATGGGCGATCAACGAAGGCCGGGGTGCTGCCCGCGAAGTGGACCGCTATCTGATGGGCAGTACGCAGCTACCCTGAATCGGCCGGGCATTTCCCGAAATTTAGCGACGCTACCTTACTAGTCGTGGCGAAGTTTCACATCTTCAAAATCGGAGGTATCGACATGTACCCTTTCTCGCCCCTTTTCATAGGTCTCGCCTGCCTCCTTCTCGGCTACGGGGTCGAGCGCGCGAGTGCAAGGAGCGGCCCGGATTTCGCGGAGGCTTTTACCGATCCGGCGATGCTCATTACGACCGCTGACATTGAGGAAACGCGGGAATTGCTCCATACGGTGCAACTCCCAGAGACGGACGCACACCACGACGCGCTGCTGAAGGCACTCGACGATGTAGAAGCGATAGACAGTGAGCATCTCGTGTTGCTGACCGAAGCGGTTGCTATTCCGCCGCGGCTAACGGATGTCAAGACTGGGATAAAGTCGATCATCAAGGCGGTGATTGGTGGTCGGGATCTCGTCTATAGCGGCCGAGGGGAAGGCGAATTCTCCCACGTCATTGACGACCTCCTCCTCGCCGGGGCCAAAAAACTGAGCGATGTCGGTCCCCAAAGTTTCGGCCGCCTCGTAGCCGTTGCACAGACGTCGGAGACGATTGTCGCGCTGAGCGATGTCCTGCTAGAGCGATCTGACTCCGGGTCCACAAGCGACCTAGAGGCGATTCTCCACGAGATACCTTGGGATGGTGTACGCCAAGAACTCTGCGTTGAGGTTCTGATTCCCCGCGGACACCTTAAGGACGAGCGCGCCGATATTGCAATCGAGTCAATGAGTTTCGATTCAAGCCGCACGGCTCTGATTCGTGCCGTCTACCAATCACTTGACGAGTTAGGTGCCGATACCTTCCTGCGGCACGTGCAATTGCAGGGCTTTGACAGCGGTAGGACTGATGTAGTTGAGGAAGGCGTAGCCGTGATCGAGCGCATAGATGGATCGTTGGCGCTGAGGTTGGTGGAGACGGCGGGGTTTGATTCGGGTCGGGAGGCCATTCTCGAGGCGTTGCTGCCCAAACTGGATCGCATAGATGGATCGTTGGCGCTGAGGCTGGTGGAGACGGCGGGGTTTGATCCGGGTCGGGAGTCGATGCTCAAGGCGTTGCTGCCCAAGCTGGATCAGATTGACGGGATGGTCGCGTTGAAGTTGGTGGAGACGGCGGGGTTTGATTCGGGTCGGGAGTCGATGCTCAAGGCGTTGCTACCCAAGCTGGATCAGATTGACGGGATGGTCGCGTTGAAGTTGGTGGAGACGGCGGGGTTTGATTCGGGTCGGGAGTCGATGCTCAAGGCGTTGCTACCCAAGCTGGATCAGATTGACGGGATGGTCGCGTTGAAGTTGGTGGAGACGGCGGGGTTTGATTCGGGTCGGGAGTCGATGCTCAAGGCGTTGCTACCCAAGCTGGATCAGATTGACGCGGATGAGATGCTCGCTTTGGTGCGGATGAACTCATCCGATTCGAGTCGAGAGGCCGTTTTTAAGGCGTTGCTGCCCAAGTTGAACCAGATTGACGCGGATGAGATGCTCGCTTTGGTGCGGATGAACTCGTCCGATTCGAGTCGGGAGGCCGTTCTCAAGAGTGCTGTCGCGCTCGGATCGAACTTCCCGGCGATAAGTGCCGACAATCTCGTATCCTACGCCCAAGTTGGCAGCGTAGATCGCAGTCGGAACGAGATGCTGAAACTGGTCACGCCGCACTTCAAAGGTGGGTTCACGAAGCAAAGTGCGTCGAGATTGCTCAGGGCGTTTTCGAATGATAGCGGTCGGTTGGATGCGGTCGCGCTCTTCAGGGAGGAGCTACTGAAGTTGTCCGAGCAGGATCGCCACGACGTCTTGCGCCAATTCTCGAGTACATCGAACCGCGAGGAGGCGGTGGAATTGCTGCTCCAGTAGTTCCGCCTGCGCCGTTTGCTAACCGACAATTCCCAGCGTCTTGAGCGCAATCCCCAAGCCGACGATGATGATGATCACGGCACTTGCTATGGGCAGCCGCTGAATCGAGCGGCCATCGCCTGAGAAGTGCTGAGAGCGTCCGTTTCTCCATCGCCCGCCGTCCCGATTCGCCAATCTCATCCCCGAGCCGGGGCTGCCATCGCCATTGCTACTAGCGCTAGCAGGCGAAGTTGCCCGGGGTGCATGAGAGAATCTCTGCTAGATTGCCGTTGCGAAGGACTAAAGCACCGATCTCATCGGCGGTGATAATGGAGATTTTTTGGGTCACATCCCTCGGCATCTGCGGCAGCTTGGAGCCGGGGATGACCATTCCTCCCATTTCATAGACATCCGCTTCATCTGCTTGCTCATCAGTCACCACAGGTGCGCCGACGGGCAAGAGACACAACGCACTGACAAAGTGAGTGCTCTATAGAGCGACTTTTTTGCGAGATGAGAGAAAGAGGAAAAGCGATCTGGCGCAAGCCTTAAAGCCCTAAGATGCCGAGGCTGTCGCGGTGGGTTAAAGCGTGGATTTCGCGCTCGTTCAAGCGCGGTAGCGCCGTGCCATCAAGCATTTTGTTCAATCCGTACAGGCCCTCAATGGAGGCGTCAATTGTGGTAAAGGGATAGTCGCTGCCAAAAAGCAACTTGTGCCAGACTCCGTATTCTTGCACTAGCATCAGGCTGTGGTAGAGCTGGAACGGCCGATAGTGGAGAGCACTGACATCGGCGTACACGTTGGGATGTTTGCGAATGACTGCTACGCACTCGCCCTCATAGGGATGCGCTAGGTGGGCCATGATGATTTTGACCTCCGGGAAGCGGATGGCTACCGGATCGAGATGGCGCGGCAAGGTGCAGTCAATCGGGGCTTGGGCGACGAAAGTGGTGCCGGTATGCAGCAGCACGGGTAGGCCGTGCTCGGTCGCGTAGTGCCACAGCGGGTCGAGGCTTTGGTCGTGCGGATAGAAGCCGGCGTACATGGAGAGTAGCTTGATGCCCTTGAGGCCGAGTTGTTGGTGCCCGTAAGCCATTTCTTGCTCCCAGCCGTCTTGAGTAGGGTCGAGCGAGAGGAAGCCGATTAGCGCCTCTGGGTGAGCGGCGACATAATCGGCGACATAGCGGTCGTCCACCCACAGGCCGGCGCGCCGAGCCTTGCCGCCGAAAACGATGGTTTTGTCGCAGTTTTGCGCCCCTGCCCGATAGGCGGCATAGTTCACGGTTAGATCGAGGGATTCGTCGGCTTTGGCCACTTGGGCCACTTGTTGGCGGAACTGGTCGGTGAAATGCTCGGGGTACTGCCAAGCGTGGCTGTGGATGTCGATGATCATGTAGTCTCCAGATTGCGAAAAATGTCTATGATATGTTATTTTTATTAAAGTATCTTGGGGTAGTCGTCAATAGTTAGTTCTCGGTGAGCAAGTATCTGCTAAATCAAACTTTAATTTTCATTATTTATTCATTGCTAAGGATAGGAAGGAGAAAATTATGAAGCGACAGTTTTCGATTGTTACTTTGCTAGTCCTTTTTATAAGTGTTCTATTTCCCGGTGCTCACACTGCCTTGGCGACTGAGGATGATGGCGAGGACACCGGTGTGCTCCGAATTGTGTTGGGTAATCCGATAGCAGTCCTCGTGCTGCCGGCGGCTAGTGGGGGTACCCCGCCGCTGACGTATAGCATGTCGGGTTTGCCGGCGGGTCTGTCGTTTGACCCGGCTACACGGACGCTTTCGGGTACGCCGACAGCGGTTGGTATGTCGTCGGTGGTGTACACGGTTATGGACACCAACGGCGCGGATGGGTCAGTGTCGTTTAAGGTGTCGGTGGTTGAGCCGCCGCTTTCTGCACCGACGAATCTGGTGGCCGAAGACTACAAGGGGGCCGACGGCCAAGGCGACCAAGGCGGTTTCGTGATGCTGTCTTGGGAGTTGTCGCCCGATCATGCTTCGCTGGACGGCTATCGGATTTTCCGCGCGCTGCCGGTGTTGGGCAATGAGATGGTGCCTTGGGCGATGGTGGATGCCGTGCCGGGCGTTGCGATGGGACGCGCCATCGTGGCGACGCTGGACAATGTCTCGACGCGCTGGGGGATTGCCGCCGAAAGCGGGGGTCGAACCACGCACACGATGGCCAAGGCGGTGTTCGTCGAGGCGGACGACCTGACAGTGCCCTACGCGCAGATGGCCGAGACGCTGACGGCGAGCCGTGCTGCCGCGCAGGCGGGCGAGGGACCGGTGATGGCTTCGCTGTTGCCGGACGCGCTGGCCTACGCTGAGGGCGTGGCACCGAAGTTGAATGTGGTCGGTGGGGTGCTGAGTTCGTCGATTACTTGGACGGCTGAGGCGGTCGGTGCCATTGACGATATTGCTCCGTTGGCCGTGCCGTCGCTGCGAGTGTTGGATGCGCCCGACGACACGGGTGGTCGCCTCGCGCTGACGTGGGCGCTGTCGCCTTCGGATCAGTTGGTGCAAGGGGTGGTGGCCGGCGCGATTGGTCCGGCCCCGGTCGCGCCGATTGTCGGCGTGCATGGCTACCGCATCTATCGTCGGGCGGCCGGCGACGAGGCATTTAGCTTGGTTGCCGAAGTGGCCGCGGGGGTGTCGTCGTTTGTCGATGAGACGGCGCGCAATGGGGTGCATTACACCTATCAGGTGCGTCCTTTCGACTTGGACAACGAGCCGGGTGCGGAGGTTGAACAGACGGCGCTGGCGGTGCGCAACCGGGCGGTGGATCGTCAAGGGCGCGCCTTGTTGGGTCTGTTTGGGGCCGATGGCCGGATAGGTTTCGACGACTTCTTCCTGTTGGCCGATCAGTTCGGCTTGACGGCTGAAGATGCGGGGTTTGATCCGGCGTTTGACTTGGCACCGAATGCGACGATAGACTTCGACGATTTCTTCGTGTTGGCCGACCATTTTGGTCGCCGCTTGGCGTCGGCGGGCAAGCCGGTGCCTTTGCGGGCGGGTCTGAATGCGGATGCGCGGCTGTATCTGGATGCGCCGACGGCCTTACCGAGCGTGGGCGAGGACTTCATCGTCGCGGTGCGCTGGTCGGACTTGGCGGCGGTTCAGGGCTACGGCTTACAGGTTGGGTATGACGCCGATAAGCTGTCGTTCGTGTCGGTGCAGACCGATCAGCCGCTGGGCAGCAGCGCGTTTGCTGAGCCGCAGGTGCTGGCCGATCAAGCCGGGGTGTTGACGGTGGTTGCCCACGGGGATGTGGTCTCCGACGGCGAACTGGGGTTGCGCTTGGTGTTCCGGCCGACGACCGAGATCGAGGGCACGACGCTCGAAATCACCGACAACCAGACGTATGACAATGCGTTAGGCTTCAACCGGCTGGCGTTGCCGGCACCGGTGTCGTTGCAGACGCGGCCGGCGGTGTTCTCGTTGGCGGACAACTATCCCAACCCGTTCAACCCGACGACGACGCTTCAGTATGCGTTGCCGCAGGCGGCCGACGTGGCGTTGACCGTATATAACGTGCTGGGTCAGCCGGTGCGGACGCTGGTGGCCGAGCGGCAGGCGGCGGGTCGGTATGCGGTGGAGTGGGATGCGACCAACGATCAAGGTCATCGCTTGTCGTCGGGGCTGTATTTCTACCGCTTGCAGGCGGGTGGCGACTTCCTCGAAGTCAAGAAGATGCTGCTGCTCAAGTAGTACCTACTATACAGCGAGTTCGGGAAATGGGACCTCCATGAGGGATCCCACTTCCTAATTTTCCTATGAAGTATAGGAATACTGTCCCGAAGGAGTACTATCATGGTAAACGCGAATTTTTTAGCGACTGTGTCGATGCTGCTTGAGAGAAGGCACCTGCGTGTTGTCTTGTTGGCTGTCGTCCTTCTGATGACGAGTGGCGTGGCGGAAGCGGCGGTGACAGTGAGGAGCGTCGAACTGAGCAGTAATAAGGATACTCTGACTTTTACGCTTGCAGGCATCCCTGCAGGCCTCTCAGGTAGTGCAAAAAATCGTTTGAGGTTCAAATTCAAACCGGATTATAGCAGTGAGAGTCTCGGGAGCAATCCTGGCCCGCTTAAGTGGGATAGTGGTGCCTCTACCGCGAATTTTAATAAGACAAGCAGAGGCAACGACTTCTGGAGATTCTACTTCGTTAGGGGCTCCCTCGATGCTAGCGAGACCTTCGTGCTACCGTTGGGCGTTGGGCACACGATTCAGGGTGGTGAGGTTATGACGTTTGACAATAAAGCCGCCTTCACAGTGGATGTGACGATACCGACGGAACCGTATGACTATACGCTGTCGGTGAATCCTAATAGTGTGCGCGAGGACGCTGGGAGGACTAAGATCGTGGTGAAGGCCAAAGCTAAGGAGGCGCAAACGTCCGATACGCAGATAAACTTGAGTCTCTCAGATCCGGCGTTGCTCAATACTCGCTATAGAATAGAGCTGCCCACTCTCAAAATTCCGAAAGGCAAGAAAGAGGTAACAGGGACGATCATCTTCACCCCCATTGAAGACGACAAGATCACAGCGGATCTTACGATCACGATCATGGGTAGTGTCGGTGGTAATAAGAGCGTCGGGAGTGCAGATGTTACTCTAACTGACAGCGACAAGGTAAGCACCCAGATCAGCCTCTCGTTTTCGGATGCCGATCTAAGCAAGAAGGATAGTGCGACCAATATCATCGTGACGGCTACCCTGAATGGAAAGACGCTAACAAGAGACCTGAGTTTTTCTTTAGTGATTGATGAGGCTGGTGAAGGTAGCGCGGAGCGCGACACGGACTACACTGCGGCACTGGCCACGATAACTATTCCAGACCGTAGGGTGTCGGGGAAGGCGACAATTACCATCGTCCCCAAGGGCGTAGGAACCGGCAAGATCTGGTTGAAAGCTAATAAAGACCTAACTGATAGCAAGGGAAATACCATAGCGGTTATTCCTAATTCAATCGAGATAACGACCGTTCCCACCACGGTGATTGAAGGGCTGACAGCGGCTCCTTTCTCGATACGCGAGGATGCTGGGCCGAAGGAAGTCACGCTGAACCTTTCTCTACAGAACGCCTTGTTGATCAACGAGACGGTGCAGATCACGATTACGGACAACAGCGACGATCTGTGTAAGGATGAGGATTCGGCGTCCGAGTCCGATTGCCCGTTTGAGGGCGCGGTGCATGCAGTGCGCGATGTGGATTACAGTGTGAAAGTGCAGCCGATCATCGTCCCGAAGGGCAAGACAAAAGGGACGACGACGATTACGGTCACTCCCATAAACAACGCAAAAGAGAACTCTAAGCGGGCTTTCAAGGTGAATGCTAAGGTTAGAGACAACCCTCCCTTTGTCGCCGGAATCCTGATTACCGACGACGACACGCTGAGCGATATGGTTACGTTAGAGGTGAGCGCGACCGAGATTATCGAGGGTACGGGTGCCCAGGAGGTTACGGTGACCGGCACCTTGAACGGTAAGGAGTCCAAAGACAACGTGGTCGTGATCTTGACCATTGATGAAGATATTAATGGCGATGGCGAGGTGAATGATGATGATAAGGCGGCGACGCGCGATGTGGATTACGTAGCCTCCTTGGCCACTCTGGTGATTCCGAGTGGCTCGACAACAGGGAGGGCGACGATCACCATCATCCCCATCGCCGACAACGCCGAGGAAGACGACGAGAAGATCCGCTTGATAAGTGCGGCGGCTAGCCCGCCCAAGGCCAAAGATGCCGACGGGGATGTCAGAGTGCTGACGGTCAATGCCGCGACGCTAATGCTGAAAGATCCCCAAGCGGGAAGTACGCCGCCCAAATCGCCGGATCCGGGTATCCCTGCTTTCGCCGCTAACGATACGATTGCCGACCAAGAATACGTGGTTGGAACAGCGATTGACTCGCTCGTACTGCCGGCAGCTACGGGCGGCAATGGCGACCTGACGTACAGCATTTCGACTCTGCCGGCCGGCTTGGCGTTTGACGCGGCCACGCGAACGCTTTCGGGTACGCCTTCGGTAGCGACCGACGGTGCGAGCAACATGGTCTACACGGTAATTGACGGCGACAATGATGCCAATGCGTTGGTCTTCTCCATCGCGGTCACTAGGGCTGTTCTGCCGGCCCCGACTACGGACGCTAAACTGACCGTCGTTCCTTCGTCCATCCGCGAAGACGCCGAGGTGACGCAGATTTTGCTGACCGTGACCTTGGCCGCTGCTAAGGCCACGAGCGAGCAAGTGAGGATCACGATTGTAGATCCAAGCGAAGGCACACCGGCCGTGCGCGATTCGGACTACGCTGCGGCACTGGAGCCGGTCATCAACATTCCGGCCGGGGCTACCGTTGGGACGGCGATGCTCACGCTCACCCCCCTTGACAACACCCAGTTGGATGGCTCGAGAGTGTTAGGTGTGCAGGCTAGGTTCGCATCCGGTGCGACGCTATTGAATAACATTGCGATCTCCGACGACGAAACGGCTAGTAAGTCCATCGAACTGTCGGTGAATCCGCAAGCGATAAGTGAGGAAGGCGATGAGACCTCTGTTACGGTGACCGCTACGTTGGACGGCAAGGCGTTGTCAGAGGACGCGAGAGTGACCGTGTTCATTGACGAGACGTCAACAGCCACGCGCGATTTGGACTACTCCGCGCGGTTCAATCCGCAGCTTGTAATTCCGGCCGGTTCGCTGACGGGGTCGGGCCTTTTTGTGATTCGCCCCATTGACGACATTATAACGGAGGGCCGCGAGATCATCAAGCTGACCGGTGTGATTGATGGGCTAGCGGGGGACGAGGCAGAGATCGTGCTAAGCGACGAAAAGATCGCGCTGAGCGACAAAGAGCAGCCCCTCGGCTTCGCCGCCGGCGTTTCGATTGCCGACCGAGAATACACCGCTGAACATGCGATTACCCCGCTCGTACTACCGGCAGCTTCAGGCGGCACGGGCGACCTGAAGTACAGTGTCTCGGCCTTGCCGGTGGGTTTGGCTTTTGACGCGGCCACGCGGACGATTTCAGGCACACCTACGGCAGAGACCGATGTGGTCAACATCATCTACGCGGTGATCGATGGCGACGGGGAAACCGCCGTGTTGTCCTTTTCCATTAAGATCAACCCCACGCTGAGTTTTGAAGCATTTTTCGATCTGTTCCGCAACGCATCTGGCAAGGTCGTTCCGACAGCCTCGTCCGACTTGGCTGAAATCCGCGAGTTCATCGTTGGCCAGCGCGTAGAGGGCCTCGCGCTGCCGGAGGCTTCGGGCGGTACTGCACCGCTGACGTACCGTCTTTCGCCGCCCCTGCCGCCGGGTTTGGTTTTTGATGCGGCGACGCGGACCATTGCGGGTACGCCGAGGGCGGAGGCCAAACACGCGGAATACACGTACATGGTTACGGATGCCAACGGCGCGAGTGCGTCGCTATCATTGCAGACGCTGCCGACCGCATTCTCCTTGGCTGCCAACTACCCGAACCCGTTCAACCCAACGACCACAATTCAGTATGCGTTGCCGCAGGCGGTGGACGTGGAATTGACCGTGTATAATGTGGTAGGTCAGCCGGTGCGCACCCTCGTCGCCGAGCACCAGAGCGCGGGTCGCTATGCGGTAGAGTGGGACGCGGCCGATGACAGCGGGCAGAGCGTGTCGTCGGGGCTGTATTTCTACCGCTTGCAGGCTGGTGGAGAGTTCCACCAAGCCAAGCGGATGCTGCTGCTCAAGTAGCACTCGCGGTACGGTAAATTCAGCGAAATGGGGCCTCAAACTTCAGCTTGAGGCCCCATTTCCTATATTATCAGGTCAACTATTCTTAGTAATTAGGAATGCGTTTCTTGGGGAGGGTGAAATGACGCATACAAACTTTTTGTTGCAACGTCTGGCCTACGCACCTTGGCTGTTGGTCGCCAGTTTGGTGTTGGGATGGGCCGGAGAGGCTACGGCACAGACGGAGACGGCCAAGTTTGCGCTGTCGATAAATCCTGAGAGTGTCCGCGAGGACGCCGGTCCGACCGATATAGCTATAACAGTTGAAGCCACTGATGACACAGCGGTGGATGCGGATAGGTATGTGCTCTTGGGAGTCTCCCATGAGGGGTTTAACAGTCGGTTCTACATCAGGCTGACCGTTCTCATGATTCCGGCTGGCCAAAAGAAGGCCGAGGGGACGATTACCCTCATTCCTATCAATGATGATGTCGCCAACGGAGACATGCCTATTGAGATTAGCGGCAACGCTGGTAGGGAGAAGGTTGAGGCGACGACGATTACTCTGATTGACGACGATAAGGACAGCAAAAACATCCATTTGTCGGCAGACATTGCCGAGCTAAATAGGTTCGATGGAGCGACCGATATCGTAGTAACGGCAACCTTGGATGGAAAGGTGATAAACGAGGCGACGAGTTTCGTCTTAACTATTGTCGATCATCCTGCATTGGCGGGGAATCCCAACTCTGATACGGATGGCAGTGGCACTATTGACTATACCGATGCAACGAAGGATAACCGCGAGGCGCAACGCGACGTGGACTACACTGTGCGGTTGACGACTCTCACGATTCCGCGGAATTCGGTGTCGGGGACAGCGACCATTACTATTACCCCCAGAAACCAGTTGCCTGGCACGATCCGGGTGGCATCGCCTGATAATGATGCGAATGTGGCAGGGATACAGATTAAAGAGGATGGGCTAACGATCCGTCCGGTGGATATTAAAATAAAAAAAGAAATCACTGCTACAGCCGAAGCCATTACGCTTAGTCAAGAGAGTGTCCGCGAGGACGCCGGTCAAACGATGATCGAACTGAAAGTCACCTTGAAGGACGCCTTGGTCGGGGACCAGCCGGTGAAATTCATTATTTTGCCGAACGGCGCAGTTTTACCGTCTGGTGATGTTGTGGCGGGCACCCCAATACGCGATGTGCATTACACGCTGGCCTTTGGTTCGCCGCTCAGCATTCGGGCCGGTGCTACCGAGGGTAAGACGACGATCACGCTAACCCCGATCAACGATACCGCTGTGACTTCGCAAGGGCCGATATACATAAAGGTTACGATTGGCGACGTATCGGTAATTAAAACTATAGCGATCGCCGACGACGACGCGCCTAGCACGAAGATCTCGCTGACGGTGAATCCGACTGAGATAAACGAAGGGGCCGGTCAGACCGATGTTGTGGTGACTGGGACTTTGGACGGGAAGGTGTTCGATGATGACCTATTCGTGTTCTTGACCATTGACACCGATCCCAAGGATAGGGATGCCAACGGTGATGTCGTCGATGTTGTTGAGGCGACGCGCGATATAGATTACCGGGCAGTCCTGCGGCCTCTAAGGATTCCGGCTGGCTCGGCGTCGGGGACGACGACGATCCGCATCACCCCTACTAACGACACGAGCGTGGAGACTAACGAGAAAATCAGGCTGACAGTACCGTATGCCAACAATCAAATAACCGTCCGAGATGCTGGAGGAGACGACGGCAAGGTGACAGTCGGCACTGTGGATATAACGCTGAAAGACGCCGGTGCCGGCGGTGTGCCATCCTTTGCGGCGGCCGCTGCTACCGACGATCAGAGCTACGTGGTTGGTATGGCGGTTGATGCGTTGGTTCTTCCGGCGGCTTCGGGCGGCGATGGTACTCTGACGTATCGGGTCTCGTCTCTGCCGGCGGGCTTGTCATTTGACGCGGCCACGCGGACGCTTTCTGGTGTGCCGGCGTCCGCAACCAACGGTGCGGTTGAAGTGATCTACACCGCGGCCGATGCGGATGGCGACACGGCTACCCTGACTTTCGCCATTGAGGTCAACCTCGCTGAGGAGGAAACGCCTAGGGTCGCGGCTGCGGGACTGACGGCGGAGCCTGCGGCGATCCGCGAGGACGCTGAGGCTACGGTAGTAGCACTGAGTTTTACCTTAGCGGCCGCCTCGGAGACTGACGAAATGGTGCGGTTTGTCCTTGTGGATCCAAGCGACGGCCTAGCAGCGGTGCGGGATGTGGACTACACGGCGGAGCTAGAAGTGTTTATGACCATTCCGGCCGGTGATACCGAGGCAATGACGACACTAACCCTCACTCCTATTGACGACGATGATGAAGAGGCCATGAAGGCTTTGGGTGTGCAGGCTACGCTCGTATCAACAGGCGAGACCCTATCGACAGACATCGAGATCAGAGATAACGACGCGCCGAGTACGTCCATCGCGCTATCGGCGGAGCCGAGCGCGTTGAGCGAGAATGCTACTTTGACCGTTGTGGTGGTGACCGCCACGTTGGACGGCAAGGCGTTGGCAGAGGACGCGACCGTGCATTTGGCCATTGACGATGCTTCGACTGCGACGCGCGATTTGGATTACGCCGCGCTATTTACTCCTAGGATTAAAATTCTGGCCGGCTCGGTGACAGGGACGGTGAATTTTTACGTTGATCCAAGAGCTGACAACTTGGCGGAGGGCGACGAGATCATCAGGCTGATCGGCACGATTGCCGGGCTAGAGGGCGACGAGGTAGAGATCGCGCTGAGCGACCCGGGAGCCGATCAGGCGGCGAAGGCGGCAGTGCAGACGCGGTCGGAAGCGTTTTCCTTGGCTGCCAACTTCCCAAACCCATTCAATCCAACGACCACGATCGAGTATGCGCTGCCGCAGGCGACGGACGTGGAGTTGATTGTCTATAATGTGGTCGGTCAGCCGGTGCGGACGCTGGTGGCTGAGCATCAGAGTGCGGGTCGCTATGCGGTAGAGTGGGACGCGACCGATGACAGCGGGCACAGCTTGTCGTCGGGGCTGTATTTCTACCACTTGCAGGCCGGTAGTGAGTTCCGCCAAGCCAAGCGAATGCTGCTGCTTAAGTAGCATTCGCAGCAAAGCGCGTTAGTAGAATGGGACCTCAACTTGAGGTCCCATTTTGCTGTCTGTCTTTCGGTGGCAGCAGGTTGCGCTAGAGCATGGCTGGCGGCTAGAACGGCTCAGCTTGGCGATAGGGTGAAGGTTGGGGGAGCGTGTCGAGGAGAGCGGAGCGAGTGGGAAAGAGAAGTTGGGCTTTTGCCGGCGTTATGGAACTGACGTGGCCAGTGGTGTGGAGGCGGAGGTAACGGCCGCGGTCGTCGGCTGCGCCAATGGCGAGGGTGTCTATTGCGCCCTCTTCGTCTTCGAGATAGAGATAGTGGGCTTGGGCAAAGGCATCGGTGCGGCTCGAATCGTGCAGAGCCGACCACGTCAGGCGTTTGAGGAAATCGGCGTAGGCTTCTGCATTCGCGGAGAGGCCGGTTTCCGTGCCCGCCGCAGAGAGGACGACCCACTCGTGGATAGGCATGATGGGGACCGGTGCCGTTGCGGCTTTTAGCTGGCGGCCGATGGATTGCACCGGGTAGGAAGGGTCGCCGGCGAAGACGATGCGCCGTAGGCCCTTGCGCTGTAAGGCTTGGGGCAGGACTCGGCGGTCGAGCATCGGAGCGGGCGGGGCAGCGTTGAGGGCGTGGACCGGGTGGGCGTGGAGGTGAAAGATGCTGTCGGTGCCAACGCGCTGGATATACGATTCCCCAGCGCGGGCCCCGGGCGACCCGCGACCTTGGAGCACTTCCAACAAGGGACGCCCCTGTTGGTCGAGCAGGTGGATGCGGACGCTACTTGGGCCGAGGCCATAGCGAGCCAAGTCTCCAGGCTCGGCCGAGACGAAGGTAGCCGGGGTCGTGCGCAGGCTCTGGAGTAGGTGATTGACGCGGCGATTGAGGACAAAGGCGTGGTGGTACGCTGGGAAACGCCAAGTGTTCCCGCGCCGAACATAGTACCAGCGGCGTCCGGCGGCGCGAATCTCGATCTGAGCGATGGCTGAGGTCGGCTCGGGCGTCAAGAGGCGCAAGGCTCCGGCGGTGCGGCGCACATCGCGTTGGTGCCCGCGCAGAGTACTCTCGCCGAGAATGAGCAGGACCAGCAGGGCCCCCAGCGCACAGAGCAAGCGAATCACGTTCGCCTCGTGCGGCGATAGAGAGCATAGCCCAAAAACAGCAGCGGTCCCGCGCCCACCACGAATACGCGCCACAGACGCTTGGCCTCGGTGCTCTGGAAGGGAAAACCGCGCAGAGTTGGACGCCGCGCCTGTACGGCGGCTAGGTCTTCGCCATAAGCGTTATACGCCACAGCATTGAGCAAGAATTGATCGTGCTGAAAGCCCGGGGCCAACAGGTGCTCGTTTTTGAACATTTCGGAAGAGCCGATCAGGAGTAGGGTGCCTGATTGCCGCGGGCGCTCGCCTACTTGCTGGAGCGCGGTGCGGCCGTCCTCACTCTCGGTAAAGGCGACTTCGGGAAAAGGTCCGGTAAGCAACACGACTAGGGGTTGGGGGCCGGACAGGTAGGTCTGCGGGGCGAATATCTCGGGCGGCAGCCAACCACCCTGCCATGGGTACGCCCAAGCTTGAGGCGAGGTGGAAATCAGAGTACGGGCCTTTATTTTTGCACTGTCTAGCTCGGCCGGGCGCAGGGCAAAGCGATTCCCCCAGATAAACAGCAAGTCGCCGAGATGCCGGGTGATCGCCGAGGTGGGGTCGTAGTGCTGGCCGACGGCGCGGATCAAGAAAGGCAAGGCGACCTTTTGCGGGTCGTACTCGCGCACGGCCGTGCGGTTGACTTGGGTCTCTAGGTCGAGGTGCGATTGGGTGCGGTCGAAGAGTACCTCGCGGAGCTGTTCGACGCCAAAGAGCTGGAGGTAGCGGTCGAGGTCTTGGAATTGGGGCTGAGGCCAGTACACGGTCTGAAAACCCGAGCCGCGGTACTGGCGCTGCTGGATGTTGAAGTGCTGCATGGCGACAATGGCCTTACCGCCTCGCGCTAGGTGCTGGTTCAGCAGCAGCAGGATCGGACCCGAGTCGCGGCGTGGCTGCATCCACAACAAGACATCTACGTCTGCGGGCATGTTCGGGGTGCGGGGGTTGATGTAGTGGACGTCGTAGAGATAGTCGGCGAGTAAGGCTTTTAAGTCGCTGTACACGTCGGTGCCGCCCGGGGCGATGAGGCCCTTCTTCTGGTAGTCTTCGAGGGCTTCGGCCGGCGAGAGGCGCGGTAAATCGGAAATGATAGCCACGCGCATCTTGCGCCCTTGTTGCAAGTTGTGAGCGACTGCGGCCAAGAGGAATTCGAGGTGGGGCAGGGTGGATTGATCGAGTCGCGGCACGGCCATGCTGCGTCCATTGCCAAGCAGACGCAGGCCGCTCCATATGTATTGGGTGGCGAGCGTGTCGTTGAGGACTCTTTCAGCGGGAAAGGGCACTAGCCCCTCGGCCGCGAGTGCCTGCTGCTGCTCCGGGGTCAGCATGTCGGGCCGGACAACTCGCAGGGGAATGTTGCAGTCGGCGAGCAAGGTGCGGATGTGGTCTTCGGCGTGTTTGAGTTGCCGGGGCATGGAGGCCCGGTGCGTGGCGATCAACTCGGCGGCGAGGGACGTGCCCTGTAATAAGCGGTCCAAAAGCGGCGAGGGCGTGTTGAGCTGATCGGCCGTCAGGTCGAGATAGGGGCCGCGGCCGCGCCAGACGAGCGCACCGACGAGGAGTACCAAGCAGGCGAGCCCGAGCTGTCGGCCCCAACGACCAGTCGGCCAGCTCGGGTTGCCGTAGCGCAGATAGTGCCTAACACCGAGCCCCACAAATGTCAGCGGCAGCAAAAAGACAGCAAAGAAACGCCAGAAGAAACGGGCAAGTGCTCCGGGCGGGACCAGCCGCTGCGGCCCGCCCTTTTCCACGCGCCCCCGCAATACGCGCTCCGGCTGACCGTAGGTGCGGGTGAGATTTTTCAGGAAGACGCGGTGGGCGTAGCCGGGCTGGTTGATGATGCCGTCTTGGAAGGGCGACGCACTGGCCAAGACGAATAGTTGCCCCTGCCAAGGATCGTCTGGCTTGAGCAAGACCAGCAGATTTTGCTTGGGCATGGGCAAACCGCCGGTTAAATCAGCGTCGGTAAAGGGGCCGGTGGGCAGGGGCAGGACGCGGGGACTCTCGGTGGTGGTGCCGACGATTTCTGCGTGGAAGCCCTTGGCTTGTACGGCCTGCGGATCGACTTCAAGTGCGCTAGCGGCGACGAAGTTAAGCCCGCCCCGGCCTGGTGCGGCAAAGCTCTTCATGTTGTAAAAGGCGGGCAGCACCCGCAGGTGAAAAGGTGCGACGACTTCGCCTGAGTCGAGGATGACCGGCCCGGTGTTTTTATCGACGAGCAAATCCGGCACCGGCCGGATGCCAAAGGGCTGGAGCAGTTGCTTCCAAGCCGGGGGCGCGTGGTGTACCCAATAGGAAATCGCGTCCTCCTGTGGGGCGTAGCCGATCTGATAGGTGCTGCCGGCGAGCACTGCACTACGGCCAGATTCCAAGAAGGCCAGCAACTGCCGCACGTGCTCGGGCGTGGCGACTTCAGGCTGAATCCAGAACAGCACGTCGATTTCCGGCGGGATGATGGGATTGCTGTTGAGGTTTAGTTCGACGACTGGCCCGGCCTCGTTGAGAAAGGCTGCCAAAAGCTGGAAGGGCGGCGGTGCCGAGACGCCAAAGGTCGGTTGCGGCGGTGCTCGCCCGGCTTGTAGTTGGGCAATGAGATACTCTTCGAGATAAGGAAGGTGCTCTAACTCGATGCTTTGGACGAGCACTTCGGGTGCGTCGACGCGCGCAATGACCAGCGAGGACCAGATTTTTTGCTCGGAATGCTCGTCGTGCAACACCCGCCGGACGCTGAAGGAGGAGGCCCTTTTGCTCGCTGCATAGCCGATGCCAGCGCGCCCGCTTTGATCCGGGTCAATGACCCGATAGTCGATGCGGCGGGGAGCTTGATCGCGCAGAGCCGACAGGAGCCGCCGGACTTGGGGCTCGAGTTCTTTGAGGTGCGTCGGCATGTTTTCGCGGGCGGTGGCAAAGTAGGTGATGGAGAGCGGGGCGTCTAAGGAGCGGAGATAGTGCTTGGTCGGCGGCGAGAGCGTGGCGATATCGTCTCCCGCCAAGTCTAGCGTCCAACTGCCCGTCAGATTCAGGAGGCGGCCGGCGTACGCGACGATGCCCAACAGCAGCGCAAAAGCCAGCGCGATTTGGAGCAAGAAATGCCGCTTCAATACTTGGACCGCTGGAGGCTGAGATAGTTCATTGAGACGAAAAAGCCGCTCATCAATGCGAAATACAGCAGGTCGGCGAGGGCGATTACGCCGCGGCCAAAAGCCTCGTAGTGAGGCAGGACCGAGATGGTCTCGTACAGCCACGTGCCCGGCTGATAGGCCGGCGCGAGTCCGTCGAGGACCTCTACTACTTTCTCGTGCCCACTGAGCACGAAGAAGAATCCGAAGAGCGCGGCGAGCACAAAAGCCACGATCTGGTCGCGAGTTAGGCCGGAGGCAAACAGGCCGAAGGACAAAAAGAAAGCACCCAACAGCAGGGCGCCGAGATAACTGGCGCAGATGCGCCCGAGATCGGGATCGCCGAGGAAGAGAAGCATCAGCACGATGGGCAGGCTACCGGCGAGGACGATCGCGTAGAAGCAGAGGGCCGCGAGATACTTGCCCAACACGACCTGCAAGGAGTGCAGCGGCAAGGTCATCAGCAGTTCAAAGGTGTGCTGAGCATGTTCCTCGGCCCAAGCTCGCATGGTAATAGCTGGGACGAAGGGAATCAGCAGGAAGGGCAGCGCGGTGAAGTACGGCCCCATATCGACGACCCCGTCGAGAAAAAAGGAGTTCATAAAGGTGGTGCAAGACAGCACCAAGAAGACCGCGGCGTACGCATAGGCAATGGGCGAGTCGAAATACGCCTCTAGCTCGCGGTCGAAGACAATGTGTGCGCCGCGTAGGCACTCGGCAGTAGAAAGGCGTTGTGCGTCAGGCATGGGCAGGAGTTGTGGTGCGGACTAGGTGGGCGAAGACGGCTTCGAGACCGGCCCCGGGAATGCCGGCGTCGGCCGCCAACTGGTCGACGTGGCCATCGCCGAGCAAGCGCCCTTGGTGGATGATCAACACGCGGTCGGCAATGGCTTCGATATCGGCGATGATGTGGGTGCTAAAGAGGATCGCCCGGTCTGAGCTGAGGGCGCGCAAGGTATCGCGGAAGGCCAAGACCTGCAAGGGGTCGAAGCCGTGAGTTGGCTCGTCGAGGAGCAGGACCGGCGGATCGTGGACCATGGCGGTAGCTAGGCCGATGCGCTGGCGGAATCCAGTGGAACACTCCTTGACGCGCTGGGTGAGCACGTCTTTGACCCCGCAGAGTTCGACTGCACGCGCCAGACCCTGCTGCAAGGCGTCGCCTTCGAGTCCGCGGGCCCGAGCGATGAAGCGGAGGAACTTATCGACGCGCATTTCTTGGTAGAGCGGGGTATCGCCCGAAAGGTAGCCAATGCGGCGGCGCACGGCGAGCGGCTGTTCCACCACGTCAAGCCCGTCGATGGTGATGGTGCCAGCCGTGGGGTGGATAAAGGTCGAGAGCATCTTGAGCATGGTGCTTTTGCCAGCGCCATTAGGGCCGACGAAGCCGACGATTTCGCCTTGGTCAACGGCAAAGCTGACCTCGGCGACGGCGGTCAAAATGCCGTAGCGGCGGGTAACGGATTCTACGCGGATCATGTGCGGGCGGGCTACTCCTTGAAGACGCCGCAGCGGAGCATGGAAGCACCGAAATATGGATTGGCGATTTGCGGCTGGTCCTTCTGCACCCAGTGCGCCCCTTTATCTCCGTCGGCCATCGGGCAGTACGCCACGACATAGCCCTCGGGAATTTGGCCCTTCCGCACTTGTTCGGACAGCGGCTTAAACGCAACGCGCACCGCGGCAATATCGGCGGCGCTGGCAGCTTTTTCCGCCAGCGGCTTGAGCGTTGGGCTGGCACTTTGCACCAAGCCTTGCAGTGCTTGGCGCGCCTGGTCTAAATCGTCGGAGGCCAAAGCCTCTTGGGCCGCGACGTAGTGGAGCAGCACCGGCGGGACTGGCTCGGGCGAACCACAAGCCGCGATTGCTATGGGAAACAGAAAAGATAGGTAGCGCATGATTTCCTAGGGATAGGGGAGTAGATTCTTGAGATGGGAGTTGGTCGCTAGCCGGTTTCAAAGCACGGGCTAGAGCCATTTAGTTACAGCAACGATAGCTCCGAGCAGCATCAGCAGGCAGCTAACAATGAACCGCCTGTTGCCTCTTACTTGTTCGCATAGCTTGGCGTTAAGGTCGTCGCGACTAACTTCGAGCATTTCGCTGGCTTCACGCAGTTGTCGAAACGTTTCCATGTAACAGGAAACCCGCTCTGACGACGACATTTGATCTGACCGCCCACGAGCGAGTAAGTCTTGTGCATTTCGAGCCTGCACGACGATACTGGCATAGTCATCAACGACATCTTTGACGACGATATTCTTGTAGTCCTTGCGGAACTGATCTATCGAATCTAGCACCGAGATTATTCCGGCCTCTGCGGCTTCGTACATCGCTCTTTCACAATGAGAAACAGCTCTGCGAAGTTGCTCGTTGCTGGAAATGGATCCGCTGTCGTCTAGTGCTGATAAAAGATGGTAGCCTGCGTATCGAAGCTCGTTGTAGGCGGGAATCGATATCTCGGATCGAAACTCGGCGACCTCACGGGCGAATTTATCTGCGGTATCGTATAGGCCGCGAAGGTCGCGAATACTATAAGGAGCATCATTCTCCGTCGAAGTTGAAGGACTTGACGCGCTCATATTGTTCCTCGATGTCTTCTCGCGTGACGTACTCGCCACGCTGCAAGCGAATGTTGCCACTCGATAAGCGACTAACGACGCGCCTGTCGGCTAGGCGTCTGTCCGCCTCGGTGCGAGTTGTAACCTTGGGACTGTGCAACGCTAACCGGATAAACCGCATAAGACTCATGAGCGACTCTCCTTTTGTGAAAGAAAAATTTTATCTTTGCGGTAAACGTGCTTATAAACTGGATGCTAATCGCCAAAAGTCGTATAGCGGGCTTTCTTTCAGAAATATATGGAATAATTTCCAAGACTGCTATATACCACTATATGCCATAGAATAGTTTCCAAAACTGCCACGCATGTCAACCTCGATGACCGAATACACGCTTCTTGCCATTCTCGCACACTCGCGTTGAAGCGCGATAGTTTATCTCTTTTTCCGACTCGGACAGGAGCCTAAAAAAACCATGCCCGATCCCTATCCCGGCCCCAACGAGGAAATGCTTGCCGCGCAAATGCGCGTCTGTACCGGGCCGCATCAGAGTCGCCCGCTGGGCAAGAAAGAAGGCGATCCAGACCCGAAGCGGATTCTAGAGCTGATTGTTGCCTCGCTCAAGGGAGCTTTGCCTCGCACAGAGCAGGTTTCCCCAGCCCAGATGGGTGCGTTTTTCGCGGCCATGTCCATCCGTCGCACCTTCGGAGCGCAGACCGGTTGGAGCGCAGCCGAAATCGAGGCGTTTGACCGCTACGAGAATGCGCTCAGCAAGATGCCCGAAGATTTGCGCTTCCTATTGGGGAGGGCACCTGATTTCGCCGGTTGCGCTGCGGGTGAATCGCAGGTGGTTGCAGCCCTGCGCTCGGTTTTGCAGGGCGGGCACTTGCGCTACGAGGAAGTGCGCGGTGCGCTCGAGGCCATGTTAGCAGGCCAAGTGCGTCCCTCGCTGATGGCCGCGTTCTTGATCGGCCAGCGGATGAACATCGAAAATGAGGAAGAAGCGCGCGCTCATCTAGACGCTGTGTGTCGCCCGGAAGAATCGCTGCGGGTCCAAGTCGATTCGCTGCTGCATTTTGGCCAGCCTTTTGACGGCGCAGCGCGCTATTTTCGCCCGACGCTTTTCGTTGCTGCCGTGCGCGCGGCCTTGGGCCGGGCGACTGTGTTGCACGGCGTCGCCGAAATGCCGCCTAAACGCGGAGTCACCGAGGAAGGGATGCTCGCGGCCTTGGGTGCGCGGGTCGATCTGCCGCTGGCGACAGCAGCCCGCTGCATCGAAGACCCGACCATTGGATTCGCGTATGTGAGTCAGCGCGCGTACGCTCCTCGCGCGTACGCGTTGCGCCACTTGCGGACCCACATTGCCAAGCGTCCGCCGTGGGCCACTACCGAGAAGGCACAACAGTTGTTTTCCGGCGCGGCTTGGAACGGCATGGTCGCGGGCTTTTACCACACTGGCTACGAGGACAAGCTGTTGGGGCTGATGCAAGAACGCGGGTTGGACGCGGGATTGGCAATCAAGGGCGAGGAGGGGAGTAGCCACTATGGGTTGCGATTGGGCAAGCCCTCGGACGCTCGGCGCAAGGCGATCAATTACGTGCAGGGATTTCGCCGGGTTGGGAGCCGGTTGGAGATGGTTGTCTGCGATGTGGATCCGGCGGCTTACGGCTTTCGCTACGAGCAGAGCCCGCGTCCTGCGGCGGTGAGTGCGCCTGCTTTTGCCGCTATGGGACTGGCGGCACTCAAGGGCGAACGGGGACCTGTTTGCGATCGCATAGTACTCAACGCTGGCCTGACCGACTACTATCTGGGTCTAAGTGCGAGTGCGGAAGAGGGGTTGGCCGAAGCGCGGGCGGCGATAGATAGCGGCGAGGCACTGGCACATCTGGAGCGCTACATCAAGCGGTCGCCGGCGGCCAGATAGCAGCGTCGATTTGTCCGGTGGCGAGATAGGCGTGGATTGCGCCGACTG
Organism: Candidatus Latescibacterota bacterium; assembly: GCA_965116045.1. Classification (GTDB taxonomy): domain Bacteria; phylum Latescibacterota; class UBA2968; order UBA8231; family UBA8231. The sequence continues at coordinate 3,442,898 of OZ220478.1, forward strand.
AACGGCGGAAGGCGTCCATGATCGGCGCGGAATAGGCGGCGAAGGCTGCGGGCGTAATTTCCCGTGGCCTTGTTTCGTTTGGTGTCTCCTTGTAGCGGGCTTGGCCTTGGATTGACGCGACTCGTTCGCAGACCAAGGCGGCGAAATCGTCGAGCCCCACTTCGACGAAAGCCCCCACTTCTTCGTTGAATGCGGTTTCTCCCAGCAAGATAGGTCGCGTACAGAGATAGAAAAACTGCATGGCCGAGCGCCCGGGGTCTTGAAGCGGTTGCTGCCCGAGGAAGACCAACTCGGCGGGCGTCAGTGCGATGCCGACTTCTTCGGCGAATTCGCGGTGCGCCGCTGCGGTGGGCGTTTCTCCGGCCCGGATGTGGCCGCCGGCTGGCGCGTCGAGGCTGCCGATATAGGGGTCGCCCGGGCGCGAGCGCGTCTGCAAGAGGGTGCGGCCGATGCCGGCGGATGTGCGCCAAGCCGCCCAAACGAAGACCAAGCCGACGCGGTCGCCGGCACCAGCGGCCGCCGTGCGATTTTTGCTGCCGATGGGACGGCCTTGCTCGTTGAAGAGCGCGATGAGTTCGTCGGGCATGAAGCGGGTTACAAAAATACGGCGATAAACTGTAAGGCGAACGCGCCGACCGTGGCCAGCAGGCACAAACCGCCGACCAGATAGGCGCCCAAGCCCTCGCGCTCCGGGTTGCGGCTGAACACATACGCTGCTGCGTAACCACCGACGAAGCCGCCGCCGTGCGCCCAGTTATCGACGCCGGGCATGATAAAGCCCATGACAAAAAGCAAGGCCGCCCACTGGAGAAATTGCCGAGTAAAGAGCTGAGAACCGACGCGCCGACCGTAGGCGATGGCCGCGGCGAGGAGGCCGAAGATCGAGCCGGAGGCACCCAGCGTGAGCTCGTGGCCGGCTAGGGTTGAGGCTATAAAGCCGGTGATGCCGGCGATTGTGAAGATCGCAAAGAGGCGAAAGGGGCCGAAGAGGTCTTCTACGACCGGCCCAAGCTGGCGCACCCACATCATGTTGAAAAAGATGTGCAGCAGGCCGCCGTGCAGGTAGATGGCGGTGATCGGCGTCCACCAGAATTTGTAGGCGAAAATGGGTATGGTCCCGGTGACGCCGAGTTTGGCACTGGCTTGGATGCTGGGCGAGAGAATCTGCATCAGGCCCTGCGTCTGGAAAATCGCCGATGGCTCTAGGGCCAATGCAAGCAGGTAGAGTGCGCCGCAGAACACGGTGATTAAGTGCGGAAAATTTAGCTGTAAGCCGAGCTTGCGCATGGTGGCTGTCGCGCCCCACAGCCCGGGTTTGCGCTGGCCGCAATGAGGGCAGATTTCGGCTTCGGCACTGACGATTTTGTGGCAGCGAGGGCAGAGGATGGCGGCCATCGTTCTATAGCTCCAGATGCTCGTTGATCTCGGCTTGGTAGGCGTTGATCTGATCGTCGCAGACCGCATCGACCGAAAGCGCGCGGCCGGCGACTTGCGACTCCAGCAGGCTGTAGGATAGGCCCACGGAGCGCGCGCCTTGCTGGGCATCGACTTCGGGCTGTCGCCCCTGTTGGATGCAGGCACCAAGTTCGTGGTATTCGACGGCGATTAGTTTGCGGTCGGTTTCGGGAAAGGGAAAGTGGTACTCGAAGAGCCGGTCGCCGCCGAAGAGCGCGGCCGTGGCTTCGTCGAGGCGATGATCGGGCACGAGGTCGAGGAGTGCTTGGTCGTCGATGGGGTCGGTGCCGGCGCGGTGGAGTGTGAGGCGGTTGCCCGAGCGGTCGCCGGGCAGGTCCAGCGAGCCGAGGCTGCCGTGGATGGTGCGCTGCTGCTGGCCTTGGCCGTGGGCGGCGTGATCTTCGATGTACTGGGCGACCGCGCCGCTTTTGAAGAGGATGGTGGCGTAGGCTGCGTCGTCGGCCGTGGCCGCAAATTCCGCGGGCATGTCTTTTTGCCAACGTTCATAGACGCCTCCTGGCGAACCGCTGCTGACGTTGCGACCGGCTACGGGGTTTTTGCGGATTGGTTCGTGCAGGCGCGTTTGCGCGTAGGCTGTGTCGGCCTCCCCGAGGAAGTACTCCATGATGTCGGCAAAGTGAACGCCCACGTCGAGGAGGACGCCGCTGGCATTTTTCTGGTGCCGCCACACGGAAATGAGCATACCGTCGCCGCCGCCGATGGCAATTTGCTGCATCAGGCGCGGACGCCCAATGACGCCCGCGTTGAGCAGGGCCTTGGCGAGGCGGTTTACTGGGTCGCGGCGGTAGTTTTCGGCCACCGAGAGGATGCGCCCGGTCTCTTGGGCCTTGGCAATCATCTGTTTGCAGGCGCGGGTTGTAAGCCCCATGGGTTTTTCGCACATCGCGTGCCAGCCGCGCTCCATGGCCTCGATGGCTACGGTGTGGTGATGGGCCGGTAGGGTGGTGATATCGACGGCTTGGACCGGGCCGATGGAAGCCAGTTCGGCGAGGTCTTTGACGGGTTGGGGTCGCGTGCCCAGCCGCTCTTCGGCTTGGTCGGCGAGCGAGTGGGCGTTGGCGAGATTGGGGTCGCAGGCCCCCACCAATTCAAAGGGCGACAGGCCGGCACTTTGCAGTTCGGCGAGGCCGTAGAGGTGCCGGTGGCCCATGCCGCCGCAGCCGACGATGGCGAGGGGCAGTTTTGCGGACATATTGATCCTTTCTATCAATGGAATATCTCACTCAATATAAGGTGCTAGAACGACGCTCTCCACCGGCAATTGTTCCAGTGGAAGGCGGAGTTGGCCAGCGCGGATGGTTAGCGGCGCAGCGGTCCGCGATGGGGATCGACGAGCGGCACGGGTGCTGAGAGTGCGATCAGGTCGGGGATGTCGAATTCGGCGAGCAGGCCAAAGCAGTAAAGAGATGGGGCGGCCTCGTAAGACAGGGGCCAGTCGATGAGGCGACCGAGGGAGTCGATGAGGGCGTTGGTCGTCAGCGAGGCGAGGGCTTGGGGCTTGAGTGCGGCGGCGATTAGCGCGACGACCGGGCAGACGCGGCCGTGAGCCGTCAGGTGTAGTGCCCGACTCTTTTGGCTTGCTATCGCCAGCAGTGCGAGCAGTTGGCCGACTTGGATGCCGAGTGGACGCTGGCCAGCGGTGGCGACCAGCATCTGGTGGCGCGGATCGGTGCGGAGTTCGCCGGTAGCGAAGATGTCGGCGACGAGCACGCGGCGGCCTTGTGCGAGGGCGGTGGCGAGCGGGCTGGCCAGTGCGCTGCGGCCGCCATCGGCGATGAGCAGTTCAATGCCTCGGGGGCGTGGCGGCGTGTATTCGGTTAGTGGCAGCGTCCAGGTGTCGTCGAGATGCAATAGGCCGTGTTGGATGGTGCCGTTTTGGCGTTTTTGCGCGGTGCCGACTTGTTGCAGGGATTGATTCTTCCACTGCGGCAGCTTGAGTAATGAGGTGAGTGTCTGGCGTGCAGCGTTTAGAGGCCGCGCTTTTTTGGGGCGCGTTCTGATCTTGCCAAGTGCTGCCTGCGCGATGGAGAGCAAAGTGGCGTTGTTCGGGGGCAAGCCGACAGCGAGGGCTTCTTCGGTTTGCAGTTCGTCGCGATAGGGCAGATCGTCGTCTGGCGTTTCCAATCCCCAGTATTGATTGAGAAATTTGTAGAGTTGGCGGCGGTTGTCGCGCTCGTAGTTGTGGGTGCCGGGGTCGGTGTTGTCGTGGAGGGCGAGGTTGTCGGGTGCCGCGAGCAGCGCGAAGACGGGCCGGATGGGTTCGTAGATGGATTTGCGCGTCCGCCGCGTTTGGAAGCAGCAGTCGTCGTGGCGGTTGTAGATGAGCAAAGTTGGCCGCGGCGCAAAGAGCGCGGAGAGTGCGTCGTAATCGGCAATTGTGCAGAGGTCGGTTGGGCATTGCTCTTGGTCGCCAATGTCCTCGATGCAGCCCCGGCGCTGCCAGACCGCCGAATGACCGGCGACCGGGACGATGACTTTGACTCGCTCGTCGAGGGCCGAGAGCAGGGCCGTTTGCCAGCCGCCGCCCGACAGGCCAGTCATGGCCGTGCGCTCGGGATCGGCCTTGGGGTGGGCGAGTAGCACGTCGAGGCCGCGCTTCATCAAGAGATAGAACACGCCGATACCGGCGATGCCGCACAGGTCGAGGTGGGCGATGCGGTTGTGTTCGACGTCGGCGCGCAACTCGCCCATCCCCAGAAATTCGGTGTTGAGCGCCAGCATTCCGCGCTTGGCGAGGTTGATGCAGCGGGCCTGTTTGTAGTCCATGGCCTTGCCGCCGGCGTGGTGGCCGTTGGGGTTGAGGATGGCGGGGGCCTTTTTCTCAAGCTGGTCAGGCTCGTAGAGCAGGGCCGGGACCCAGAGGCCGGGGTAGCCCTCGTAGCGCAGCTTGCGGATGGTGTAGCCGGCACCGGTTTCGATGCGGTCGCCCCAGTGGACTTGCGGCTGTTCTGCGAGGAGACCCTTGGGATGGCCGCGGAAGAACAAGTCGAGGACTTGGGTGCGAAGAGTTGGGATTTGTTTGCGCCAAGCTGTGGCGGACATGGGGGGCGTGAAGTGGGGCAGGTGTTCGCCGAGGAAGACGAGGAGTTGGCGATGGGCCTTGGGGCCGACGAGCTTTCTGTTCAGGGTGCGCTGCATGGGTTTATGATCTTTCGCTAAGGATGTTTTCGACCAGTTTGTACACTGTGGTGCTACCTAATGTACGCGGCCAATCCTCGCATGGAGGATTATCGCGGACCTTGGCTCGACTGATAGCCGCTTCGATCATGTCGGGCGTGAATTTTCGGATATTAAGCCCCTTGTCGTAGGCGGGAAGATGCTTCTTCAGCCGAGTGGAACATTCGCTTGACGAACCGATGCTAGTGCCATCTTCAAAGTGGAGCAACAGCCAATACTCAAACTTGGGATTGCTAAGGGCGAATCCGTAATTATCCGCATCCTGCGACCATGTGTGGAGTTGTGCCAACTGTTCACACGTCCATTGGTCTTTATCTACCACCAGCCACGCCTCATCTGAATTCTTCAGGTCCTTTTGGAGTCGGCCTTTCATCCGCTTTAGGACGTGGAGAGGCGAACTGCCATGGTTGCTTTTTATGTAGCTAATATAGATAGATGGATAAAGGTCACAAAGGTCATTGAGGATGGCGAAATACTGTGGCTCAGTCTTAACCCCTTCTGTCGCAATGAGAAAAAGTTTTTTGTAACGTCGCTTACCAAGCGATCTCTGGTATTTACGTTTGTGGCATTTACGTTTGTTCCGCGACATCCGTCATCTCCTAACTTTCCGCCGTGAGATGAGCATTGGTGAGATTGCCTCCCGGCAGAATGCGAGGGATCCCTCCCAGCCGTCCCTGTAGGTAGCTTTTCCGAAGATCCTTGTCGTAGCGGACGTCTTCGTATTCGCTGAAGGAAAACAGACTGGACGCGCCGGACGCATCTCTTTCCGTCACCCACATTTCGTCCCGGCGCAGCAACTGCTGATCCATCAGCATGACGTTATGGGTCGTCAGCAGCAGTTGTTTGCGGGTTTCCGTAGAGCAATAAGCTAGGTATTCTTCAAGTAGTTGACGGATCAGCAAGGGATGCAGACTGCGGTCGATTTCGTCAATGACATAGACTCTCGGAGACTTTTGCTCCGAAAGTTCGAGAAAGGCGGGCAGGAGATCAATAACCCGTTGTGAGCCATCTGATTCTTGGTGAATCTCAAACTTGGCTTCTGTGCCATCCGGTCTCGGATGAAAGGAAACCAATTTCTTTGCGGTCAATTCGCCGTTCTCATGGGTGATCACGACGCGGGCGTTAATCGGTTCCCCTATCAACCTAACAGTCATGCCTTCTTTCACGTCTTCCTGAAGCTTGGTCTTTAATGGATCAGGAAGAGGGATGTTCTCAAATGGAGTTTTTTCACTGCCAAGATGGACGATTCCAGTATCGAGCCGTTGTAGCATCTCGTTCATGGCCGCGTACCGTTGGTGTCCTTCATCGAAGAACTGATCAAAGGACCCAAACCGCGAGTCGGGGGCGACCAATTCGAGCGTATCCTTGAACCAGTCATAGATCGGCCTAAAACGATCTACATTTTGAGATACGGCATTGGTCAGAAAAAGCTGATTGTCCCGAGTTCCTTGGAAAGCGAACTGTAGAAAAGCGTCTGTGGCGAGTGATGTATCAAAGTTGATTGCTCCATCGCGGCGGTCATAGAGTACTTTTTCACTCGTACTGGTGATTTTCACGAGTTTCTCTTCTAGAATTGCCTTTTGGGTCACTTTAAAGCTGAATTCGTACATGATTTCGTCAATCAGCAACTCAAAAGCAAAGCGCGAGGGGTGGTTAGTCCCCTTGCCATCCAAGCGGAAGGTATCGACCGCGATCAGGCTGTCGGGCCTGGTGCCTGTGACGACTAGCGTCTGGGCAAAACTCAGTGCCTTGAAAAGGTTGGTCTTGCCCGAGGCGTTACCGCCGTAGATCGCTGAGATCGGCAGAACTCTCGTTTGGTACTTGCCGAGCTTAGGTACGCGTTCTCCATGCTGGCGCTCTCGGCTGGCAATCATAGAAAAGGTGGCTTGGTCGCGGAAGGACTTCCAGTTTTCAACGGAGAATCTGATTATCATTTTATTCGCTCCTAGTCAGATTTTTTCGCTTTATTATGTCTTGAAATTGGAAATTTTACTCAAAAATCAATTCTAAGGGAGAAAATTTCTCTTCATCTATCCTACTTAATAATATATGTCTCCCACTTGACACGCCAAGTGGGGTTTGCTATCACTAGCGGCCATTGCGGAAGGCGGGATATGGAACCTATTGCGGCAACAACTAATCCATTCGGCGGCATCATTCCCAAACCAGAGGCTCTCGATCCAGACCCGGCGGCGTTTGCCGAGCGGCTACGCACTTCGCTGGCGGCTTGGAAGGACGAAGGCTACCGGGTCGTCTGGCTGGAGGTCTCGATTGCCAAGGCCGAGTTGATTCCTGTAGCGGCGGCGGCCGGGTTTACATTTCACCACAGCGGCGACGGCTATCTAATGATGACCTTGCAACTCGAAGAAGGCGCTTATGTGCCGGCCCACGCTTCGCACTACATTGGCGCGGGCGGCGTGGTGCTCAACGAGGCGCGGGAACTGTTGGTGGTCAGCGAAAAGTACCATCGGCGTGCGCCCGGCCCGCCGCGCTACAAGTTGCCCGGCGGCGCGCTACACGCGGGCGAGCACTTGGCCGAAGCTGTGGTGCGCGAAGTTGTCGAAGAGACCGGAGTCGAGACCGAGTTTGACGCGCTGGTCTGCTTCCGCCACTGGCACGGCTACCGCTATGGCAAGTCGGATATTTACTTCGTTTGCCGCCTGCACCCCCTGAGCACGGAGATTAGCATCCAAGAGGACGAGATTGCCGAGTGTCTGTGGATGCCGGTGGCCGACTATTTGGCCGAGGAAAACGTCAGTGCCTTCAATAAGCGGATCGTCGAGGCGGCGCTCAACAGCACGGGGGTGCGGCTGACGGAGATGGAAGGCTACGGTACGCCGGAGCAGTACGAGTTTTTTATGCCGCCGGGGATGAGGCTGGATTCTTAGGGGTTTTGGCTGGTGTGAGTGCAGCGCGTACTGAGTTTATCGCATAAAGAAAGAGATAATTGAATCAATCTCATGTCCTACTTACCCGATTCGGATCGACTCGATATCGCAGCACTAAGTGGATTGTTTAGGAATACGACAAATTCATATAAATATCTCTTTTTTCTTTCGCTTTTGACTTGCATGAAAAAGAGAAACTTCTCTCTTGATAAAGGTATTCTGTTGCGAGATTTAGAAAGTGAAATGCTTGTTACCGCTTGGTTTCCAAATGTATTTTTCAAACTGTCTTTTGGTGCTCAGGACAAAATTTCCTCGGCTTTGCAACAGATACAAGAAGTTGACAACGATCAAGATTTTCTGTCGAAAAGAGGACGCCAGACATTGCGTAGTCGCATCGTTGATTCTTATGGGAAAGTGCAAAATTACAACTTCATGCGCTATGTTTCTAGCCGAATTTTGCGGCCTTTTTTTGTTCACGAAACCAAAGGTATGTTGGATCACTTGATAGACCGAGAGATTTCCGAACTTGCTGCCAGACAGTTTCAGGAACGACGCCCATTGTTCTGTTTTGACGAATCTCGGGAACGCATCTTTCTGCATATAGATTGGGTCGCTTATTTGGAGCGGCACCAAGCAATTATCGAGGGTTGGGCACTGTGGCACTGGGCCGATTATATGCAGAGACGCAATCCTAATATCCCTGCTGTGACGCGAAAGTTGTTTCCGCCCGATCAGAGAGAATCTCTTAATAAACAGCGGAGGTTCTGGAACTCTGTAATTGGTCAAGGGGAGATCCGATGTATATACACAGATAGAAAGATATGTGGCGATTATGAATTAGATCATTTCTTACCTTGGCGTTTTGTTACTCATAATCAGTTGTGGAATCTGATTCCCGTCGATCCCGGTGCAAATAGTTCCAAGAGCGATCAGCTACCCACTGAAGGATACATTGATCGCTTAGCTGAGATCCAGCATACTGCTCTGTCTATTATCCGGGAGCGGTCTAGCAACGACAAGTGGAAAAAGGAAGTAGAGTCTTATACTACGGATCTGTATGTTGATCAGCCTGAAGATTTGCTGGATCGTGATAGATTGAAATCTGCCTATCGCAGAACGTTGAAGCCCCTGATGTCAATTGCAAAACAGCAGGGGTTTCAGTCCGAGTGGATTTATCGGAGGCTCTACTCCTAGCGGCATAAATTATGTTTGACAATCCAAAAGAACTCCTCGACAAAATTCGGCTGGGCGAGAGTACGTTTCTCGAGTTCAAGGAGGTGCGTTTCGCCGGTGGGAAGATCAGCGGTCCTAACCGGAATTCGCTCGCCGACGGACTCGCCGCCTTTGCAAATAGCCGCGGAGGGGTGTTCGTCCTTGGGGTTGAGGATCAGACCCACGAAGTCGTCGGTATCCCCAAGGATCGCCTTGATGCGGTAGCGGATTTCGTCCGGGAGGTGTGCATAGACTCCATTGACCCGCCTATTGAGAGCGTTGTCCTCGACCGATTGTGGTTGCCCGCAAGCACTGGGGGTGAATTAGCCATTATCAAAGTGGATGTTCCGCGCAGTCTATTCGTGCATAGAAGCCCCGGCGGATTTCTACACCGCACGGCGAATGCAAAGCGACCGATGTCGTCCGAATACCTCGCCCGACTGTTCCAGCAGCGCAGCCAGACGCGCCTTATTCGCTTCGACGAACAACCCGTATCAATGGCCGAGTTGGATGATTTATCGCCAGAGCTTTGGGAGCGATTTCGCACGCCGCGCTCAGACGATGACCGCGAAGTATTGCTCCGCAAGCTGGGCATTGCGAGTGCGGATGACGATGGTGCGCTCAGGCCAACGGTTGCCGGTGTGCTGATGGCCGCGGCGGATCCGCGTCGTTGGCTACCCAATGCCTACATCCAAGCCGTTGCCTACCGCGGCGACCAAATCCAGTCGGACGCGCCCGGCTGGTACCAGCTCGACGCGGCCGACATCGCAGGGCCACTCGACAGTCAGGTTGAGGAAGCCTGCCGGTTCGTTGCCAGAAACATGAAAACAGCGGCCTTCAAGGACCAAGGACGGCGAGATGTGCCGCAATTCGACCTGACAGCCGTGTTTGAGGCGGTCGTCAATGCAGTCTCGCATCGGGATTATTCGGTATATGGCTCCAAGATCAGGCTGCGTCTGTTTGGGAATCGACTGGAACTGTATTCGCCGGGAACGCTTCCGAATACCATCACCATTGAGAGCTTGGCATTTCGCCAATCGGCGCGGAATGAGGCGGTTTGCAGCTTATTGGCCAAGTGTGCGGTGCCCGACGCGCCTTGGCTGACGACAGAGCGCCGAACCCTGATGGACAAACGCGGCGAGGGAGTGCCTATTATCTTGGGCAACAGCGAAAGACTGTCCGGCACGGAACCGGAATATCGGTTACTCGACGATGCGGAATTGCTGCTGACGATTTACGCGGCAGGCGGGTGATAAGCCCCTCGCCCGCGTCCTCTCCGCTACCCCGCCAAATCCAACCGCTCCAGCACTTCTTTGTTGACCACGTGATCGGGGGCTTTGCCCTGCAATAGCGCGACGATGCTCTGCGCGGCGACGAGGGCCATGCGCTTGCGGGCGCTTAGGGTCCGGGAGCCGGTGTGGGGTAGGGCCAGCACTTTGTCGCGGCGGACCAGTGCGAGGGATTGGCCTTGCGGCGGCTCGGTGGCTTGGCAGTCGAGGCCAGCGCCGCCTAGATGGCCGCTGTCGAGCGCGGCAATCAGGGCGGCTTCGTCAACCAAACCGCCGCGCGCGGTGTTAATCAGATAGGCGCCCTCTTTCATAAGGCCGAGGAACTCGGCATTGACGAGGTTGCGGTTGTCCTCGGTCAGGGGCAGGTGCAAGGTAATGGCGTCGGCTTGGGACAAAAGGGTGGCGCGGTCGGCTGGCTCGGCCCCAAGAGCGCGGACTTGCGCGTCGTCGATATGGGGATCGTGGACGAGGACTCGCATCTTGAAGCCGCGGGCGCGGCGCACGACTTCGGCACCGATGCGGCCACAGCCGACCAACCCCAAGGTCATGGCGCAAAGGTCTTCGCCGACCGGAACGTCGTAGATGTCGGCCGTCTTGACCCGCTGGTCGCCTAATCTGAGTGAGCGCACCAGTCCGAGGAGCAGGGCAAAGGTCAGGTCGGCTACGGCGTCGGCCATGGCACCGGGGGTATTGGTGACGACGATGCCGCGCTGAGTGCAGTAATCGAGGTCGACCTTGTCGAAACCGACGCCGTTGCGGGCGATGATCTTGAGGTTGGCCGCTTGGTCCATGGTGGCGGCGTTGAGGTTTTCGCCGCCGGCCAGCAGGGCGTCGAAGCCATTTAGCTTGGTGCGCGTTTCCTCGTCGGGCCAGCCGGGTTGGGGGGGCCGGAGCTCGATGGCAAAGCCGGCGCGCTCAATAAGCTCGCGGGCTTGGCTTTGGCCTTGAAACTCGATCTCGACGCTAGACAGGATGCGGGGTTGAGCCATCTGTTCCTCTTTTTCTATTGGGCTGTAAAGCGGGTGTGTTCGCAGGCGGCGAAGGGAGTGTCCATTCCCAACTCGTCGGCCAGTTTCTGAAGGTGCTGTTGGTGCTGAGGGCCGATGGGCACGCCGGCGCGGGCGTATTCGCGCTCTTGTTGCCATTCCAGATTGCCGGGCAGTTCGGCGCGGTCGAGCCCGGGGAAGGGCTGCATGTTGCGGGCGGCGGCGACGAAGGCATCCATCTGCGCTTGGAATTCTGCTAAAGGCATAAAAGCGCGCACGTCAAAGGCCGTGAGAAAAGACCCTTGATTGGATTCCCACGGCGATGTCGGCGGGATAAATTGCGGCAAGTAAATCCCGGCCAAGACGCCGCCCAGTGCCCGGTTTACCGCGCCGATGCCCAGTTCCTTGAAGAAAGCGAAGGGGACCTGCGCGAAGAGCTCCTCGCTCCAAGGCAGCATGTGCGCGCCCATGTCGAGCACGAGGGGTGGTTGCTCGCCGTTGGGGAAGGCGATGCTGATCGGCGACGTGGCATTGACGCCTTTGACTAGCGAATTGGGCGGCAGGTCGTAGCGATGCGAGGAGATGGCGATCCCCACGCAGCCCGCCGCCGCCGCTATCCGCGCGTACTTGCCGGCGCTGCCAAAGTGGAAGTGGTTGCGGGTGGTCGCCGCGGCCGTACCGTATTCCGCCGCCGTCTCAGCGGCCCAAGTCATGGCTTGGTGGCAGGGAAAGTGCCCCATGCCGCCATCGCCGTCATAGACGCGGGCAGTGGTGGTCGAACGGGTCACCTTTATATTAGGGCGGGGATTGACGCGGCCTTCAAGCATCATATGCACGTACCCGGGGAGCTGCCAAGTACCGTGACTATTGACGCCGCGCAGGTCGGTGGCCGTCAAAAGGTCGGCGAGGAGCTGGGCGTCTGCTGAGTTGGTCCCCGCTTTTTGGCAGCAGTCGGCGGCGAATTGGCGCAGCGCAGCGGCTGGGACGCGGATGCCTTCGGCAGGTGGAGTATTTCCCATGATGACTCTCTATGAAATAAAAAAGCGAATTATATACGGGGTTGAGCCTAAGCGTGTCAAGCGGCCGCAGCGGCTTAATGGAGTAAGGGAAATGGATTCAGGGAAAACGGTGCGTAACATTACTAACTAATACTAACTAAAGGAGTAGAAAGACTTGTTCGAATCAACTGACGATCTGCGCATAGCTCAACTTAAACCGCTCATTCCGCCGGCGATTCTGATGGAAGAGTTGCCCATTTCAGAGGAGGCTTCTCACACGGTGGTTGCGGCCCGGCGCACATTGGATGCCATACTGGCCGGAGAGGACGATCGGCTGGTGGTGGTGGTCGGGCCGTGTTCGATTCACGACCCCCAGGCCGCGCTTGAATACGCAGCACGGCTCGCGGAAAAAGCGGCGGCCCTAAGCGACGCGTTGTTTGTGGTGATGCGCGTGTATTTTGAGAAGCCGCGCACGACCGTCGGCTGGAAAGGGTTGATCAACGATCCGCATTTGGACGGCAGCTTCGCTATCAACAGCGGCTTGCGCGCCGCGCGCGGCCTGTTGGTGCAGTTGGGGGATATGGGCTTGCCGGCCGGTTCCGAATTCCTCGATACCATCACGCCGCAATTTATCGCGGACCTGATTGCTTGGGGTGCCATTGGAGCTCGCACTACCGAGAGTCAGGTCCACCGCGAATTGGCTTCGGGCCTGTCGATGCCCGTTGGCTTCAAGAACGGGACTGCGGGCAATGTGCAGATTGCCCTCGACGCCATCGGCGCTGCCCGACACCCACATCACTTCCTCTCGGTGACCAAGCAAGGCATTGCGGCGATTGTCGGGACTTCGGGCAATGCGAGTTGTCATCTGATTTTGCGCGGCGGCAGCGACGGGGCCAACTACGATCACGCCAGCGTTGGTGCGGCCGCGGCCCAACTCAAGGAGGCGGACTTGCCGCATCGCGTGATGATCGATTGCAGTCACGGCAACAGCGCCAAGGATCACAAGCGCCAGCCGGCGGTTGCACGCGAGGTCGCCGCACAGGTGGAGAGAGGGACCCAGGATGTTTTCGGGGTGATGCTGGAAAGCCACCTAATCGAGGGCAATCAGCAACAGCCGACGGGCGCAGAGTTGGTTTATGGGCAGAGCATTACCGATGCCTGTATTGGGTGGGAGGATACGGTGGAGGTGTTGGAGGAATTGGCCACAGCAGTGGAGACCCGGCGGCAAAAAAGATAATCACTTACGGGGCCGACCAGTCTAGCTAGCGTGAAAAATCTTTCGCTGCTCTTTTTGTGCGAGGCACTCTCGCGCACCGCCAGTCTTGTCATGCTTTCGAGCATGGCGCTCATCGGCCAGCAGTTGACGCCCAATCCCGCGCTTGCGACCCTGCCGCTAGCACTGGCACCGGTGGCCACGATGATAATGACGCTGCCGGCGGCGCAGCTAATGCAGCGACGGGGGCGCAAGCTGGGTTTTGCGCTGGGTGCTGTGTTGGGCGTCATCGGGGGTGTGATGGGGTGCTTGGCCGTGTATCAGGGCCATTTCGCGCTACTTTGTTTGGGGGGGTTGGGGATTGGTGCGGTCAATGGCTTTGCCACCTATTACCGCTTTGCTGCGGCCGAAGTGGTCGCCGAGGATTTTCGCAGTCGCGCCATTTCGCTGGTGATGGCTGGAGGCGTTGTGGCCGCGGTCTCAGGCTCCAATCTGGCGGCGTGGTCGCGGGCGTGGTTTCCCGACTATTTATTCGCGGGCTCTTTCTTGGGGATTGCCGCCGTTCATGCGCTGGTTTTGCCGGTGCTCTGTTTTGTCTCCTTTCCCGCGCCCAGCGCCGCGGAGCAGCGGGCGGGTGGACGTTCGCTCCGGGAGATTGCGCGGCAGGCGGATTTCGCGCTGGCGGTGATTGGGGCGGTGGCCGCTTGGGGGCTGATGTCGCTGTTGATGAATGCCACGCCGCTGGCGATGAAACGGCATTTGCATTCTTTCGCCGATACGGCTTGGGTCATTCAGTGGCATGTGTTGGGCATGTACGTGCCGTCTTTTTTTACTGGACACCTAATCTCGCGTTGGGGCGAGCACCGGATCATGTTCGCCGGGATTGTGCTGCTTGGGTGCTCCATTGCGGTCAATTTGAGCGGCGTCGGGCTGTATCACTACGCGATCGGGTTGGCGCTATTGGGCGTGGGGTGGAATTTTCTTTTCGTAGGGTCAACGTCGCTGCTGGCGATGGCGCATCGGCCCGAGGAAAAGGCGCGGGTGCAATCGTGCAATGACTTTCTGGTCTTTGGTCTGATGGTGTTGACCAGTTTCGGGGCGGCACCGTTGGAAGGTATGCTAGGCTGGGACCGGCTCAATCACTTGGCGGTGCCCTTTTTGCTGGCGGTAGCGGTGACGCTGGGGTGGCTGTGGGCGCGGGCGAGCCGGAGCTACTGACGAGGGGGGCGGGTTTCGACGATGGCTAAATATGGGGCTGGGCGCACGGGATAGCTACTCTTGCGCAAAAGGTTGGGTGCCGTCGCCCACCGGCCTGAGCTGCCCTTGGCCCGTCACCGCGAAGTTACGGCCGTCGCGCTCGGGCACTACGTAGCGTTTGCACCAAGCCTCCAGCCGCTGCTTCAGGTCGCCGATCCGCTCAGCTTGGCTGGGATCGTCCGCCAGATTGGTGCGCTCGTCCGGGTCGTTGGCGAGGTCGTAGAGTTCGTGCGGCCCATCTGGATAGCGGTCGATGTATTTCCACGCTTCGGTGCGCATCATCCGCGTCGCCCCGTACTCGTCGTAGATGATTACTTCCCGCCGACCGGTGTCGTCCTCTCCCAACCACAGGGGCAGTGCGCTTTGCCCGGGAAAATTGGGCCCCTCGGGTAGTGATAACCCCAGATAGCCGAGCAAGGTCGGCATAAAGTCGTAGGCGCTGACCATGCTGTCTTGGACGCTCTCCGCCGGGATGCGGCTCGGGTGGCTAACGACGAAGGGCACCTTAATCGAATTCTCGTACATGTTCGGCGGATAGGTGCCGTTGCCCTTGCCCCAGAAACCGTGGTGCCCGCAGCTAAAGCCATTGTCGCTGGCGAAAACTACTAACGTGTCCTCGCGCAGCCCTTTTTCTTCCAACTTGTCGATGATCCGCCCAATGTCGCGGTCCATGGCCGTCACCGCCGCGAAATAGCCCTTGAGCATCTCGCGGTTGCCCAGACAGTTCTCGCTCAGCGCGTGCCCCACCGCCCAAGGGTGGATCGCCTCCTGCGGACAGGAGTCGAACGCGCAGTTGTCGTAGGAATCGACGATTTCCTGCGGGTGGCCAGTCCACGGGCTGTGGGGTGCAGTGTAGTGGACGCCTAGGTAAAAGGGCGCGGTGCTATCGGTGTGCCGGTCGATAAACGCCAGCGCATCGTTGGTGATCGCCGTGGTCACGTAGCCCGGCTCGGTGATTAGCTCGCCATCGCGGATCATGGGCGCGTCGTTGTACGGCCCACCGCCCTGCTGATGTACGTACCAATGCGAAAAGCTGTGCTGCGCGAGTTGGCTGTGCCCGAGGTGCCATTTGCCGCTCAGGCCGCAGACCCAGCCGTTGTCAGCGAGGATGTCGGTGTAAGCCACCTCGCCGGCGAGATAAGCGGCTGCGGACTCGCCGACATTGCCTTCTCTGATCCAGTCGTGGACCCCGTGCTGCGAGGGAATCCGCCCGGTCAAAAAGGTCGCACGGCTGGGCGAACAGACCGGCGTGGCGACGAAGAAATTGTCAAAGCGCATACCCGTCTGGGCGATGCGATCAATTGCTGGAGTGCGGATTTCCGCGTTGCCGTAACAGCCGGCGGCCCAAGGGCCTTGGTCGTCGCTGAGGATGAAGACGATGTTGGGTTGGTCCATTGTGTATATAGCTTTCAGGGTGAGTCCGGTCGCCAGTGCCCGAGACGCTTGCGGATTTCTGCCTTGGGCAGCCTACAGCGCGGGTGAGTGCTGATGGCTGCAAGACCTGCATGTAGCTCATTTGCGCTGGCAGCGGAAACCTCGAACATCTGGTCTAGCAGCCACAAAACACCGTGACAATCGACGCGCTATTCATTGGCTAACTTACGCAGCGCACCATCACCCGTGAGTAAGGTCCAAGTATTCCTTGCCGCAAGGGCGAGAGCGAAGCTGTCCGGTAGCGAAATCAGCGGTTGCTCGCGTCGGTAGCGAAGGGCACAATTGACGCCGATGCTATCTAGTTCCTCAATTCGCAGGCCGAGCCTGAGCAGATTATCGCCTCCGTGGTTTTTTAGTTCTCGTTCGTACAAAAGGTCCGGGACGGCAAACTGGAATGGGAGGCGGAAGCAGAGTTCCAGTAACGAACCGCGCTCAAGATCAATCAGGATGGACGTATCGGAGACCAGCACCTTCATTATGCTCCAAGCTCGGCGGCTCCTCCATGTGCTGATTCAACTCGTGGACCGAGATTTCTAGTAGCTCGGCGGCTTTGGCCTCGGATACTGCGCCCTCGGCCAAGGCGCGGAAGCACAGGCGCTCGAAACGCCTCGGGACTTCGCCCGGCATAGCGTAAGGCTCCTCATAAGGCGGCTTGCGCCAGCCCAAACGGGAAAATTCGCTAAATAGTTGCTGGAACAAGGGGCGACCGAAGATACCGAGATCTTTGCATCGATAGGTCAGGGCTTGAACGCTTACGCCGAATAGCTGCTTGAGAGCGAAAAGTTCGCTCCAGCCGATGGACGTGCGGTGCTTGCCGATTGCATTCCACAGCACCTCAGCGGGCATGAGGAATGCCCCGGCGAAACGGAAGGCAGCCTTCTCGTCATCTACCTTTGGGCCAACCTCCAAGACCATATGCCCCAACTCGTGAGCCATTGTGAGCCGCTGTCGCTCGCCCCAGTGGCTGTCGTTGACGACGAGGACGGGCACGGCACTCTTGTTGGCGCGGCGCACTCTCGCCATAAGGCCGTCGATATTTTCAAGAGTACAAGAGAGCACCTTGATGCCGCGTTCTTCCAGCAGTTCGACTAGGTTGGGAATAGGGTCGAGCCCTAAACCCCAGTGAAGGCGAAGACTATGGGTGGCGCGGTCGGCCTCTGAAGGATCGTTGACGACAGGATAAGGAGCTTCGCGGGGTTTGTCCCAGTCGAGGCTTGGCAAGCCGAGAAACTCCTCAACCATGAGGTAGCGTTCCGACAAATGCAGGATTTTGGCTTCGATCTGCATCACTTCGCGCTTGCTTGTGAGACTTTTCTTGCGAAACTCGACGCCTTCCAGCGCCATTTCTTGGTCTCCGACCAAGTAGGATACGGAGACTGAGAGGGCCTCGGCCAGCGCAATGAGGACGCCCGAGCTTGGCAGGGATTCGTCGCGCTCGTACTTGCCGATCGCCTGCGCTGTTACGCGCTTGCCAATGCGTTCCTCTAAGCCGCGAAGGGACAGGCCAGCGGCAGAGCGAGCGAGCTTGAGTCTCTGTCCGAGCATGGACGGCATTCTCCTATTGACAGTTTACATATAGAAGGCATGATTTTTTTATTGTAAACAAGCAGAGTGTGAATTTTGTCATGCGACGCTACTGAATTATGGCGATGCTCATCGCCGCCGTATCTTAAAGAGAGAAAATCGCGGGGAAAATTTCTGCGCTCGCTCTATAGTAGATGAGGTTATTCCAATTTACAAAAACATCGATCATCCCACAATATATAAATTACGACCGTCGAAGAGGGAGATGCCTGCTGTGCCCGTACTGACCGCTAAAGCAGTCGGCTTTAGCCTCCCACTCTTGTGCCGCTTGGCAGCACACAGGAGAGCAGGGAGTATTCGCCTCGGATTACGGCGAGGCCGAGTTGAGCAATGTTCTTGGCCGCATTGACGTCGGCATGGCAACGCTGCCCACAGTCAGGGCAGGAGAAATCGTCTTGACGACGAGTACCCACATGCAAGCAGTTGGCACAGGTCTTAGACGTCAACGCGCTTGGTCAGGCTGGACTGCTGATAGGCGTGGATAGGATTCGCGCCTACGTATAAGAAGAAAATCCAATTGGACGATTGGAGCCGTGCGGTGGCGGAGCTACCCAATGCCGCAAAAGCAGCCCTCGACGAGTACGGCGAAAACGCGGCGTCCGTATTTCTAATGGAGCCTGCTGCTCCTTATCGGTCAATTGTCGCCGAGTGCTATGACACTAACCGTAGATCGCCTGAATCATGGCATTGATGTAGCCGAAGCAGTACGCATAGGACTGATAATAGCCCTTTGGATCGTCGTCGGTGCGCGGGACGTGATCGGGATCAATGCCGTAGCCGTAGCCTGTGTCTTTGAGGGCTTTTAATACCCGGTGGAAGTCCATGTCGCCTTCGTCGGGCAGTGCCTCGCGGAAGCTGTAGCGCCCCCCGAGGAGGTTGCGATAGTGAACGAGGAAGATCGTATTGCGGCTGCCAAAGTACTCTATGATGGGGTAGATTTCATGGGCCGGATCTTCGAGCCCTTCAGCGACGGAGCCGACGCAGAAGTTCCAGCCGTGATATGGACTGCGCTGAATCTCGATGAAACGCTGCATGCCCTCAAAGTCATTGAGGACTTTGTCGACGCCTTTGTAACCGAGCGGTGTGGCCGGGTCTTCTTGGGAATTGCCCAGTCGAACCTTGAATTCTTCTGCCACCGGAATCATGCGTTCGAGCAGGTATTCAATTCGTTCCCAGTGCATGTCTGCGGTGACGCGCCCGACCTCAGTCAGCTTGGCCTGTTCTTCTGCCGGAACCTTATCCAGACGGAATGCAGTGTGGTAGTAGCCGCCGCGACCTTCTTCTTGTTCGGTGCGGTCAATGGGTAGGATACAAGTGTTATAGCGCAGAGAATCGATGCCGGCGCGCGAAGCGGTTCGGATCATTTCGCATACGAGGTCGATTTCCCGGTCGCGCTCCGGGCTTTTGCCAAAATAGATGATGTTGGGAAAATGCTGATATATGGGCAGCAAGCTCATGTCCAGTGTCAGCCCGAAGGCTTCGTGGTGCTCTCTTTCCCGGCTCAACTCGTCGAGATCCCAGCCGCGGTCGGGGTGGAAGGGAAAGTTAGCGGCCTTGTGGCGCACGCCGCAGCGCTGCAAAAAGCGCAACTCGGCATCGGTCGACCCAAAACCTTGGGTGCGCACGTACATGCGCCCGTCATTCGCCGATGTTGGTGACGCGCCTCTGGCGGCCGCAGCCGCGGCCTCACCGACTGCGAGGCCCTGTTCAAATGGATCGGTCGTCTTCATGGGATTCCCCTTTAGTTGGTATGGATGCTGCAATAAGATCGGTAGATGATTGGGCAGCAGAGTTGTACGCAAGTGATCGGAAATTGTCAATTTTTCTTTTCGTTCTTCGCTCGGCGATCTCCGACGATGTATTTAGTCGAGCCATCAGTCGCTATATGGTCGGGTCGGCGTTGAATTCGGACACCCTCGCGGCACTCTCGGTCGTCATGTACGGGGTTCACGCCCGGCTTTTCCTACACGAGAGTGCCGCTATTACGGTCAATCAACATATCCTTACTTAGGATTTAAGCTCTCGGCAGGTGCGGCTAAGTCGCGCAATTTGCGCTGCCAGCCGTATTTGGCACCGCCGGTGAGCAAGGCGGCCCGTTCTGCAGGTAAACTGGCGACGAATTCGGGATCGGGGTCGTAGCCATTCCACGCTTGGAACATGGTTGGGGTGTAGCCGCCGAGAATCAAGACGCGGTCCCGCTGCGAGCGAATAATGCCGGAAGAGTGCATCAGCGATTCGTAAAAGAGCAGCGTCGATCCAGCCGGCGCTTCGACTTGGTGGACGAGTGCGGGATCAGCTCGGGCCGCGTCAATGATCGCTTGGCGGTCGACCTCCTGGGGAATTTTGTGCGTTCCGGGGATGACGGTGGTGCCGCCGTCATCGGGGCCGAGATCGGTGAGATTGGTGAGTGCCTTGACAAAGGAGAAGTGATAGAGTCCGTTGCCGATGTGAGAATATGCGGGGTTGATGCCCCGATGGAAGCCGTACTTTTGCTCCCCACCCGGACGCCGGATGTGGGCGTCTGACTGCTCTAGGCGGATGGTGCCGCCGACGATTTCCTCGGCCATCCCCAGAATCCTAGGATGGGTCAAATACTCGTAGAAGCACGGAGCCAAATGGGGGAGGTTGTCTATGCGGAAAAATTCCCGAGTCGAGCTGGACAAATGGCAGTTTGCTCCAGGCAGTTGCCCGGTGCGCCGAAAATCGGCTTCAATCCGGTAGATAACTTCTATCAGCGCGGCGACTTCGGCCTCGGTCAGAAGTTTTTCAAGGACGACGTAGCCGTAGATTTCGAGATGCAGGCGTTGGGATGGGGTCAATGCGGGGAAGGGGGTGTTGTCTGTGGGCATTGGTTTATTCCTCGTTTGAAACGGAGTGGGCGAGTATAGGCACAGAGATGCCGCACCCCGTGGGCCAGAACAACTGGTCATTACGATAGCCCGCCAACGTCCCTCGCCAGTCTGTCGTGAACGGGGAGGCGGCCATCTTATCGCGTTGCTCATCGCAGTAGGCTTGGGCCGCCGCCCGGGTGTCAAACAGTTCACCTAAGAGGTCATACTCACTATACAGATACCATGAATGTATCAGGTCAACATCATCACCATCCTCATCAAGACGAACACGGCGCACCCGCCAGCCCGTGCGGGTGTGACGGGCTATGAAACGTACCGTAAGTCTCACGGGGTTCCTCCTTCCCTTACAACACACGCTGGTAAAAGAAGAATGTATAGCGTTCTGCACTGGGAAGCGGGCCACTAACACCAGGGACGTTTAGTGCGTCGATCCTGAGCCCATTATCCACAGAAAAAGACTGGCCAACGGATCCAATCATCCTGGCAGGACCCCACCGCAACCACAGATAGGATTCAATGAGGTAGAGGCGTACCCCCTTCTGTATGGCAATTCCATAATTAGTAAGGTGGTAGGGATAGCCTTCCCACTCGTAATTATCAATCGACTGTCTTACATGATCAAACAGCCAGCCGCTGCTGCCGTCAGAATAGACGCCGATGCGTCCTTCCATCCTCGCAGGCTTGCTCATGTCTGGTAGATTATATGACTCGTAAAAGCCGCCAGGCGACCCAACAGCATGGGTGGTCAAGGTGTATTGGTAGTACGTGACCCCTGGCTTGGGGTATTGGCTGGGCGATAGCTCTATACGAAGCGTATCTAGGTAGTAGCTATTGAAATCGCAAGACCCATAACTGAGACATCCATCAGCACCACCATAGCGCACGTTGACCCACATGCCAGCCAGAGGTAAAGCCTGTCCATCAGAGGTGGTATCGCTGGTCTCAACGACCTGTCCTACCTTGGGTTCACAGCATAGCCCCTCGTCTATCGAGGCAGGGTTGCCCTTGCTGCATCCTAAGAAGATGACAAGGACAGCAAAAACTATGACGAATCGGTGCATAACAACTTCTCCTTCGGTTAGGGGTGTTGGTAGTCAAGTCTGGTCTGGCCAGCGGGAACTTCCTTCGCCGCCTTCAGGTCATCCAGATGCCGTTGCCCTTTTTCTGACCCTCCTCTGAGCTCCTTTAGTTTACAGAGAAGGCGGTAAAAGGTTGCGTTTTCAGCGTCATTCATATTGTCAAGAATTGTCTTTATTGACTCTTCCCCCTCGGGTGTATGCTTGCCAAAAAGATGCTGAGCATGGCTTTTTAGGCGGTCATGGTCCTTACTAGGACACCTATTTATCGCCTTTAAGATTATCTCAATCATCTCATTATAGATAACATCCACCTGCTCTTCATAATTAGTCAACGCATTATGGCTTATGGACACCTCGGGATTAACGATAAACCTAGCCCCGGTTATGATTTTCTCTAGGACGCCATCGTTTGGGTTGTCAGGACAACCTCTGATGTCAACTTCAATAGCAAACTGGCCATTTTCTGCTATCTCATCCCTATGTGCTGCTGTCTTTTGGCTAGTGTCGCGCACTTCAATGACCAATTCATACCACGATTCCTTATCCATCGGGGCCTTGCCTGGGGGACGGCGACCTATGCTCTCGCCCTTCGCTTGACGCTCAATAATCTCAGGCAGCGTCAAGCCTTCTTCAGCACCATGAGTTATCAATCGGCGAGCAAACTCTCTCGTTTCAGGATTCATTGGCAACATTACAGGCTTAAACTCTTGTCCCTGATAAGACCAGAGGTTTTTCAGGGATTCTGCTTTGTAACACATGACGGTCGCCACGATGTCATGGCTCCTTCGCTTCTTGTTCTTGCTATGCCGAAGATGCGTGTTTACCTCAGCCTCGCATCCCAAGATAGAAAAGCTCCACTGGTCTTGTATGGTGATTATCTTGCCATCAATGAACTCCATGATGGCTTCTTTGTACCGCTTGTGCTTGGCTCCTTCAGCCATGAGTTTCTCCTTCAGTTGGTTAAGGATTAAATGGGTTAGAATAACATCCCATAAAAAGGGAATACATGTTTACAGGTAGAAAGGTAGGGGAAATTTGACACCGGGGAGAACATTGCTCATTTCTATGGGAAACGGAGGAAGGTATCAAATGGAATACAGCGACGCCCACCACGCCCACTTTGAGGAGCACGGCTACGTGCGGCTCGGCAAGGTGCTAGACGACGCGGGATTGGCCGAACTACAGCAGCGCATTGACGCGATCATGCTCGGCGAGATCGCCTACCCGGAGATGGACTTTCAACTCGATGGCGAGGATGCCGATTACGCGAAGATGCCCACCGTCTCTCCCGGCCACAAGGGCACCACGCTCCAGTACCGCAAGATCATGGGTTTGGAGCAGGACCCGGTCTATCTCGCCTATATGCAGCACCCGCTCTTCCGCCAGATCACCCAGCGCTATATCGGCGAGGACGTGTCGATCTTCCGGGCGATGTTTATGAACAAGCCGGCGGAAAAGGGCACGATACTACCTTGGCATCAGGACGTGGGCGTCGGTTGGGGCGTGGGTTACAATCCGACGACCACGGTATGGACGGCGCTCGATCCAGCGGCGGTGGCAAATGGCTGTATGCAGGTGGTGCCCGGCAGCCACAAGTACGGGGTGATCACCGAAAGGCACTTTCCTTCGGCAGAGCAGCTAGCCGAATACGCGCCGCCGGGCGCGGAAATCAACCTCGAAGCCGAGGCGGGCGAGGCGATTTTGCTCAACAACCTGCTGCTGCA
The DNA here is from genome assembly GCA_965116045.1 of Candidatus Latescibacterota bacterium. Taxonomy (GTDB): domain Bacteria; phylum Latescibacterota; class UBA2968; order UBA8231; family UBA8231. The sequence continues at coordinate 3,466,067 of OZ220478.1, forward strand.
CCGCTCGGGAATCAATCCCACAGGTCAGTCGCGCCGCGCCTTTAGCGTCGCCTATATGGACGGGGCCGCGCGCTCGGTGCGCACGGGCGAAGGCTATCCGATGATCTTTGGCGCAGAGGCGCTGGCTCCGGCCTAATCGGACGCACTCAGTACAGAGCTTGGTAGAGTTTGCGCTGGTAGTTGGCCACCAACGGATTGTCGCGGCCGAGTAGGTGGAAGACGGCGACCATGGCGTCCTTGGCTTGGTTGCCGTGCGCTTTTTTCCCCACGATGTGTAGCCATTCCTGCAATGCGGTTTCGTAGTTGCCTTCGGCGGCGGCGCAACAGGCGAGTAGATAACGGGCCTCGTGGTCGTCTGGCTGACCGAGCACTCGCTGGGCGCAGGCGGCGCGGCCTCCGGCCTGCTGGCACTGGTGGGCAAACTCGATCTGGGTGAGCAGTGCTTGGGCCTGCGGGTATTCGGGGGCGTCCGTCTCGACGAGATTGACCAACTCCTGTACGGTCTCGAAGCGGCCCTGCTGTAGGTGAATTTTCGCCAAGCCGAGGAGAGCGGGGCCGTCGGTAGAATTTTCCTCAAGCACCTGCTCGTACTGGCGCGTAGCTCCGTCGAGGTCGCCGAGGGCCGCTAAATCGTCGGCTTGGTCAAGCTCTGTTTCGGCTTCGGGGATGGGAGCATCGGAAACCAAGGGGCGGAGAATGGTCTCAATCTGCTCCTTGGGCAACGCGCCGGTGAATTCTTGGGCTAACTGGCCGTTCTTGACAATTTTGACCGCAGGGATGCCTTGGACTCGAAAGGCCATGGCGAGTTGCTGGTTTTCATCGACGTTGACCTTGGCCAAGGCTATGCCGGGGCCGAGCGACGCGACGACGTCTTCGAGGATGGGGCCTAAAGTTTTGCAAGGGCCGCACCAAGGGGCCCAAAAATCGACGACGATGACGCGTTCTAACGAGCCTTGGAGGACCCGCTCTTCAAAGTTTTGCTCATTGACGTCGAATATCTGTGGTTGGGGTTGGATTTCCATGGTGTCCTTCCGGTATGAAAAGGGGGCCACCCTACTGGGCGCGGCCGCGGCCGGCGACGGCCCATTCTTCGACGACCTCGCCGTTGCGGAGGGCGAAGAGGCGGTCGTGGAGGTTGGTGGTCATCCCGCCGTGCAGGGGGATGAAAGAGAGAATATCGCCCACGTTGACTGGACGGTCTGCGGCAGTAGTATCGACGTGGCCGTGCTCGACGGACATGCCTTTGATAAACAGCTCCGGTTGCTCAATGCAGTAGCCATACGGGATCGGCGGGTAGCTGGTGAAGGCTTTCTGGCCGGCATCGACGATGGCTTGTCCCGGGCGCGAGGTGCTGACCACAGTGACGACCAAGCGCAGCGGACAGCGGGTGGGGTTGAGGTCGTCGCGCTTACCCACGCGAGTCATGCCCTCATAGGCGTACGAGCCGATGCGGGTCTCGGTGCAGCCGAGGGATTTGGAAATGGCTTCGCTGCCCGTGCCGCCACCGCTGATGATGTGCAGCGGCAGGCCGCTTTTGTGCGCCCCTTCGCGCACCGCGTCGAGGAAGGGGCGGGCGCGCTCGCTGCTGGGATAGGTCATTACGCCGATAAAGTCCAACCCTGGTAACTGGTCAATGTGCTGGGCCAGCGCGAGGGTGGCGGCGGGCGATTGGGTGCCGACGCGGCCGCCGCCGGTGTCCATCTCGACGATTGTGCGGATGCGGCATCCGGCGGTCGTGGCGGCCTGTGAAAGCCCGTCGACAGTGGCGGCGGAGTCGGCGGCGACTGTTATCGTGCTCTTGCCACTTTGGATGAGGCGCGTCAGGCGAGCTAGCTTGGGCTGGCCGACGATATTGTAGGGAATCAGGATGTCTTGGATGCCGCCGTCGGCCATGGCCTCGGCCTCGCCTAGTTTCTGGCTGACGATGCCAATGGCCCCGGCGGCGATTTGCAGGCGCGCAATGGCCGGCGTCTTGTGGGTCTTGGTGTGGACGCGCAGGCCGATTTTGAGTTGGTCGCAGGCACTTTGCAAGTCGCGGATGTTTTTCTCTAGTACGTCGAGATCGACGCAGAGGGCCGGGGTATCGAGTTCGGTAAAGTGCATGGCGTTTAAGCTTTTCCGATAAAAAGGTCCATGTATTGGCCGGCGATTTTTTTCTCGGAGTATTCGCGTCGCACGTAGGCGCGGCACTGGCGGCCTAGATCGGCGCGTTCCGCTGGGCTGAGGGCGAAGAAGCGGTGAATTTGCTCGACGAAGGCTGGGTAGTCTTCCGGGTCAACGAGAAATCCGCCTTCGCGTACGCTTTCGGTCAGGGCATCGACGGCAAAGGCTACAGCCGGGGTGCCGGCGTACATACATTCGAGTTGCGTCTGACCGAAGCCTTCAACGTCGCCGGGTATGTGGATGTTGGGCATGAGAAAAAGATCGCAACTGGTGCGCAGCATGGCCAGCACATCGCTGGGGACTGGTCCGAGCAAGACGACGCGATTTTTTAAGTCGTCCGATTGACAGTGCTCCTGCAAGCGAGCGGTCTCGCTGCCCGGCGGACCGCCGATCAAGAGGCGCATATCCGCGTCGAGCAGGGGCATCCCCTTTGCCAAAAATTCAACCATGCCCTTGCGGGGAACTTGACGACCGAAAAGCAGCAGGATACGGTCTTGACCAAAGCGCAGCCCGTGTTCCCCCTCAAAGCGCTTTCTGACCGCTGCTAATTCGTCTGGTGCCAACTCCAGTGGTTCAACTCCTAGATAGATGATTGCTAACTTGGCCTCGGGGACGCCGCTCGCCGCGGTAATGCGGCGACTGTGTTGGCTGATGACGACGACCTTGTCGCAGGCGCGGACTCCCCAGTGCATTAGTGCGCGTGCGAGGGGATTTTTGTAGGTCATTTCGAGGCCATAGACGGTGGTGATGAAGCGCGCCGGACCCAAAGGGCGCAAGAGCGGAGCTAACGAAGCAGTGACCCCGTCGGCGAAGTACACGGCATCGGCGCGGCGGCAGAGCACGGCCCAAAAGGCGACCACAAAGCAATAGGGAAGGAACCAAGTCAGGTGCAAAAGCGACTGGCGGCCCAGCGCGACAAGGCGGACTTGGGCCTGCTGCACGAGTTGGGCGTGGAGCGCGTGGCAATGGGTTTGGATACCGCCGATGGTGGGCGGATAGCGGCGGGCGAGGAAGAGGATTCGGGGGCGATGGGCCATATTGTCCCGGCAGGCGAAATCGCGGTTATGGCTCGACGAAGATGCGGCCGGAATTTTCTTCGGTAACTTCACCGACGAGCGCGGCCGCGTCTAGTTGGAGGGCGCAGAGGAGGGCCTCGGCCTCGGCTGCGGCTACGGCGATGAGCAGGCCGCCGGAGGTCTGGGCGTCGAAGAGGAGATTGGCACGGGCCGGATCGACGCTGTCGGCGACGGTGACTTTGGATTCTAAGAAAAGCTGGTTGTCGCGGGAACCGCCTGCGAGTCCCTTAGCGGCCAGCGCCAAGCTATGGGCTAAGGCTGGAACTTGGGCCGCGTAAAAGACCATTCCCACTTGGCTGCCTTCGGCCATTTCTGCGGCGTGCCCTAAAAGACCGAAGCCGGTAATGTCGGTGCAGGCGTGGACGGCAAAGTCCGGCAGGATTTCAGCACCTGCCTTGTTGAGCGCGAGCATGGATTCTATGGCTTCGGCGAGGTCGGCTTCGGCGAGGTGCCCGGCCTTGAAGGCGTTGGCAATCAGCCCGGTGCCCAGTTTCTTGCTGAGGATGAGGCGGTCGCCGGGTTGGGCGCCAGCATTGGTGTAGATGCAGTCGGGGTGGACGAGCCCGGTGACGGCGAGGCCGTACTTTAATTCGGGGTCTTGCACGGTGTGTCCGCCGACGAGTGTGCAGTCGGCTTCAGCCGCTTTGGCTTGGCCGCCGCGCAGAATCTCGTTAAACACTTCGGGATCGAGATCACCGGCGGGAAAGCCTGCGATGTTGAGCGCGGTGAGCGGCTTGCCGCCCATGGCGTACACGTCGCTGAGCGAATTGGCCGCGGCAATAGCCCCAAAGGTGTAGGGATCATCGACGATGGGGGTGAAGAAATCGACGGTCTGCACGAGGGCCTCGCGCTCGTTGAGACGATAGACTCCGGCGTCGTCGGCGAGATTGAAGCCGACTAGCAGGTTGGGATCTGCGTTTGCTGGCAGACCTGCCAGGGCGCGCCGCAACTGGTCGGGGCGCAGCTTGGAAGCTCAGCCGCCGCAGGCGACCATTTGCGTCAGGCGCTTAGTCTTTTTATAGGTGAATATCTTTTGCGAGCGGTTCATAAGCGTTTGGGAAAGATAGCACTATATTCTACTACAAGCGAGGCGGCAGAGCGATCGGCTCGCTAGAAAGGTGACGCCTAATGCGCATTGCAATGGCAGGTTTTTCCCACGAGTCGAATTCGTTTTATTCGCAGCCGACGCAGTTGGCGGACTTCGGGGGCTGTGAGGGTGCGGATGTGATCGGCCAGTACGCGGGAACTTTCCACGAGATCGCCGGCTATATCGCCGGGGCTGAGGAGTTTGGCTATGAACTCTATCCGCTGTTAGCCGCTGCGGCGACGCCGGGCGGCCCAGTGACTGCGGACGCGTACGAGCACTTTGTTGGACGCATCCTCAGCGGACTGGAGGCGGCTCCCAAGCTTGACGGGGTGCTGTTGGCACTGCACGGGGCCATGGTCGCCGAGGGATTCCCCCAAGCCGACGGCGAGACCGTGCGCCGGGTGCGTGCGCTGGTGGGCGACTTGCCCATCGCCGTGACTCACGACTATCACGCCAACGTGCCCCCGGAGCTGGTGGCGGCGGCCGACTCCCTGATCATCTACAAGACCAATCCCCACATCGACCAGCGGGAACGAGGCTTGCAGGCCGCGTCCATTCTGACGCGGCAGATTCGCGGCGAGGTTCAGCCCAAGATGGCGCTGGTCAAACCAGAAGTACTCTTCAACATTTACTTCCACAACACGAGCGTTGCGCCCATGCAGCCACTGATGCAGGCGGCGATTGAGTTGGAGTCCCAAGCGGGGATGCTCGGGTGCAGCATCGCCGCTGGGTACCAATACGCGGACGTGCCCTACATGGGACCGGCGATTGTGGTGATTGCGGACGGAGACGAAGAAACGGCGCAGCGCGAGGCTGAGCGGTTGGGTGTGCAGATGTGGGCCAGCCGCGACCAGTTAAAGCCTGCGGTGCCCGATCCAGCCGAGGCTGTGCGGCTGGCGTTAGCGAGCGAGGAGACGCCCGTGTGTTTGCTCGACATGGGCGACAACATCGGTGGCGGCTCATCGGGGGACTCGACGTTTGTGTTGGAGCAGTTGCTCGCGCAGGGGGCCGATGGCTGGGTCGCGTCTGTCTGGGACGCCGAAAGTGCGCAGGCGTGTTTTGCCGCGGGCGTCGGCGGGCAGGTACAGCTCAGCGTGGGCGGGAAGACCGACGACATGCACGGGCCGACCTTGGAAGTCGCCGGTCGGGTGCGGACGCTACACGACGGGTCGTACGAAGAGCGCGAGCGTCGGCACGGTGGGGGCCGCTATTTCAGCCAGGGGCCGACCGCAGTCGTGCAAGTAAAACAAGCCGGTAGCAAAGGGCTGCTCTTGCTCAACAGCGAGCGCGCCTGTCCCAACAGCATTCACCAGATTACTTGTGCGGGAATCCAACCTGAGCACCAGCGCATCTTGGTGGCCAAGGGCGCGGTGGCACCCAGAGCCGCGTACGAGCCGGTGTGCGGCCGCCTAATTGAAGTCGCCTCGGGCGGAGCGACGGCGATTGATCGTCCCGCCGATGAGTACCGGTTGGCGCGGAAGTCGTTTTACGAGTGGCGTTGACATAGGATTTTCTCGACGCGCATAGGTCGAGGTCCATTTGATTCCCTCGCGGCTTCCGGCTATATTGACTCGAAGAGATCACGCCGAGGAGATACTTCATGACAGAAGCTAGTTCTCAGCCCGCTCGTTCCCCCGAGCCGGACGACATCCATTGGGGAGTGTCCTATCTGCGCCAAGATATTCAAGACCTGCGGCAAGACATGCGCCAGGACGTTCAGGAGGTGCGGCAGGACATGCGCCAGGATGTTCAGGAGGTGCGGCAGGAGGTGCGCCACCAAATCGGCTTGGTACACAGCCGTATTGACGAGACCAACAAGCGCATTGACGAGACCAACAAGCGCATTGGCGAGACCAACAAGCGCATTGACGAGACCAACAAGCGTATTGATTCCCGTTTTGCTTGGCTCATTACTACGATGGTAGCCCTTACTAGCATCCTCATCGCCGTGATAAAACTTTAATTGAAAAGTAGATGGCTTTCGCCCGCTTCTGTATAGCTGGTACACGCGACTAAAACCAATAGTGAGGAAAACGACTTGACACTTCGCATCGGCCTAATCGGCGCGGGGGCCAATACCCGCTTACAGCACATCCCCGGTTTCGAGGGTATTGACGGAGTCGAAATAACCGCAGTCTGCAATCGCTCGCGCGAATCAGGTCAACGGATCGCCGACGAGTACGGCATCCCACAGGTCTTTGAGGACTGGCGGGCGCTGATCGCCAGCGACGATGTCGATGCGATTTGTATCGGCACATGGCCCTATATGCACTGTCCGATGACGCTGGCCGGGCTTGAAGCGGGCAAACACGTGCTGACCGAGGCGCGGATGTGCATGAATCTGGCCGAGGCGCGGCAGATGTACGCGGCCTCGCAGCAAACGGACAAGGTGGCCATGATCGTGCCGGCCCCCTTCTACTTGTCGGCTGAGCCGCTCTTGCTTGACAAGCTGCACAGCGGTTTTTTCGGCGACTTGCTGGAGATTCACTTCACCGGCCTCTCCGGCGGCTACAACCCGGATGCGCCGCTGCACTGGCGGCAGCGCCGCGATTTGTCGGGCAACAACATCATGGTGATGGGTATTGGCAACGAGACGGTGCGGCGCTATGCCGGGCACGAAAAGGCCGTCATAGCCCATGGCAAGACGTTTACGACCGAGCGGCTCGACGAGGAGACGGGGAAGAGAGCACCGGCCGATGTGCCGGAGAGCTTGGGCGTTGTCGCCGAGATGACAAGCGGCGCGACCGCGGTCTATCACTTGAGCAGCGTCGCGCGCTTAGGGCCTTCTTTTGCCTTTGCCTTTTACGGGACCAAAGGCTCGTTTAAGATGGACGCGAGTGGGATATGGATAGCTGGCGAGGTCGACGACGAGTACCAGTCCTTTGACATCCCCGAGCATCCGCGCGATGGCTGGCAGGTGGAAGAGGACTTTGTCGCTGCCATCCGCGACGGCCGGCCCGTAACCCATACCAGCTTTGCCGACGGCGTCAAATACATGGAATTTACCGAAGCCGTGCAGATCAGCATGGCCGAAGGACGACGAGTGGAATTGCCGCTTGATTGATGGCGAAAAAATGAGCGCAGAGAAGCGGCCGAGGCAAAAGCCCCGGCCGCTTTTTTGTTGAGAATTATATGCCTGAGTGTTCAAGCGTAAATTTTATCTGACGTTACGTAGCCCCTACTCGGATTCGTCTAACAGCGATCTAAAGGCTTCGAGGCGGGGCACCTGTATGGCCGCTCGGTGCAACTGCTTGAGTCGCTGCACATCGTCGATGGCCCCAAGGCGGGCGACCAAGCCGCGCACGGCCTCGGGCTGAAAGCGCAGTTCCAGCACTTCTTGGATGCTCTCGCGAATGCCTTGCTCAATGCCTTGCTCGATACCTTGCTCAATACCTTGCTTGATGCCCTTCTCCGTGAAATACTGCACTACCGACGATTCGTACATGGTCGCCTCCGAGATGATGGTCATAATCGTTTCTAAGTTATACGCCAATCCGCTCAACATCGCAAGATCGGCCAAGTAATTGGCTTTGACGGTCTCGTCCAGTGGCACCTGTTGCGCTCGGTGGATACACTGACGCAACCACGCTTCCGCATCCATACCTGCTGGCCGCTGCATCAACGGCGCAAACGGTAGCCAGCCGGCATGGCCGCTGTCGAGCATCTGTTGACCGTCTAGTTCGCTCAGCCGAATCACCTTGTATTGCATCAAGACGCGGTAGCCATGCCGCTCTTGGACGTAATGCCCCGGATCGGTGCGGCCGGCGTTGGGACGCAGATAGATGACGTTGGAGTAGATCGGCAGGCCGTGCTGCTCAATGCTGCGTCCGATATAGCCGGCCATGCGCTGTGGCATGGGGGGTGTGCTGTCGGTGGTTTGGAATTCGTGATGGACCAACGCCTCCTCGCCGTTGATTTGCACGCGGATGAGGCTGTCGGTGCGGTGGGTCTCGACGGTGGGTTGCTCGGTGTCGATGACGTCAATGACTTCGAGGTCGTCATGCTGGAGGACGAAGCGGGCGAAGTCGTGGGGATAGGTGTGGATGAGATGCTTGGCGATGGTATCGAATTCGGCCATGGCGATCCGTTGGGCATTAGAGCGTATGAAGCCGTCCGAACTGGTGGGGACGGCTGGGGTCGTTAGCAATTTCTAACTGCAATATTCATGCCAAGGCGTCGGCTCAGGGGGGCGGAGGGGATAGGCGGTGCTGAAGTGTAACGGAAAGGGTACAGCGATGGGGGGTAGGAGACAAAAGTGGCGTAACGTCAGTATTTATTTTTATTCGTCGAGTAGTCCGCCGCAGTGCGGGCAGTGGCGCTCTGAGTCTTCTGACCGGTGAGTTGCTAGAGCCTCGACGAATCCCGCGCCGAGAATGCCGGCCGGCAACGCGAACATGCCGATTCCCAAGATGGCGATAATGGCGGCGATGGTTTGGCCGAGGGGGGTGATCGGAAAGGTATCGCCGTAGCCGACCGTAGTTAAAGTGACGATGCTCCACCACATGGTAGCTGGGATGCTGGTAAAGACCTCGGGCTGGTCCTCGTGCTCGACGAAGTACATCAGCGACGAGGAGAGGGCCAATAGGATCAGAAGCACTAAGAAGATGCTGACTAGCTCTTCTTTGCGATCGGCAATGACGTGGCCGAGCAGGCGCAAGGCGCGGAAGTAGCGCACCAACTTGAGGACGCGGAAGATCCGCAGGACGCGGATCACGCGGATCACGCGCGCGTCCACGCTCGGGGGTGGTAGCAATAAAGGAAGAATGGCCAACAGGTCGATGATGGCGAGAGGCGTTAAGGCAAAGCGGATGCGCCCGGTTACGGGATGCGAAAATCGCGGATTGGCCGTAATGGCCCACAGGCGTATCACGTATTCAACCGCGAACACGGTCAATGAGAAATCCTCAAAAAGTTCAAAGGCCGTGCGGTTGAGATTGTAGATCGGCTCGACGGTTTCGAGGATCAGAGCAACGATGTTGAGCAGGATTAGGACGATGATGGCTACATCGACGATGCGTCCTGGCTCGTAGTTTGGCTCGATAAAGTGATAGACGCGCTCTCGGAGGCTCATTGGCTTACTCCCGCTCGGCGAAGATCTCCTCGACTAGCCCGAAAGCAGTGTTCATGCTGTTGCTGCCGTGATCGGCGGTAAAGCGGTCGATCCGCGGGCACAGGCTAGTCCTGCGGTTTGCGCCAGTAGCCTTCGAGCAGGTCTTGCGGTGCCCAGCCCAACAGCCGCCGGGCTTTGGCGTTGCTGTAGCGGCCATGGGGCGTGTCCGTAGTGATGTGGAAGATCTCGCAGTGCGAAGGCAGAGACGCCAAATCTACCTCTAGGCATTTTTGTAGGGCGCAGGCGGCGTCGGGAAAGGTGACGGAAAAGGGATTGGTACCGCGGCCGATTTGCTCGGCTGACGGCTCGGCCGCGCGGAAGCTCAAAAAGAGGGTGGTGAGCACGTGGATGGGGTGATTGGTGGCGAATACGCGGCAAATTTCTTGGCCGAGCGATTTGGTGTGAGCGTAGAGGCCAACACCCGAATGCAGGGGCACTTCCTCGTTGATGTCGAAGTCATAGTGCTCATACGAGGGGCCGGCTTGGGTGAAATGGGGTCCGGTGTTGACGAAGCGAGAATGACCGTTCTCGACCGCGGCGAGAATGCCGTTGTACGTGCCGATGGTGTTGACGTCGAAGGCGATCTTGCGGTCGGGGCGCAGCACCGAGCAGTTGATGGTGACATCGGTGCCCTCAGTGGCGCGGCGCACTTGATCGAGGTCGGAAACATCTACCTGCATGGTCTCGTGCGGGCTGTCGATGGGCATGATGTCGGTGATGCGCAACTCGTAGGTGTCTTGGAGTTGTGTGACCACGTGTGGACCGAGCATACCATTGCCGCCTAGCAGCAAAACTTTCATGGGTTGGCCTCAAAGTTGTGTTGGGGATCAAACGATAGGTGGCTCTTGGCGCGTTCAACAGAAAAGCGGGCGCGTGCTGTCGCAGACTGGATGTGGATGGCACGGTACTGGCTAGCGGGCCCTTTTTTTATAATCTGAGCCACGGCTTGGACGGCGTCGCGCTCATCGAGCCACATGGGATCGTAAGGCTGGTCGGCGACCTCCTCGGCGCGGACGAGATGGCCAAGGCGGGCAATAGTGAGGCGGAGTTCATGGCTGTGGGCAAATTCGCGGGACGTAAACTCGGCTAGGTGAGCGCCGAGAACGGCTGGTGCGCAGGAGGGCAGCGGCTTCCAAGTCTCGTCAACGGTGAGGTCTGCTGCGTACGGGGCGAAAAGGTCGAGAGTGCTCAAGAGGATGACGTGTTTGACTTCGGCGGCGGCCGCCGCCAAGAGCAGATTGTATGTGCCGCGCGTATTGCGGTCTAACCAAGTAATCTCGCCGTCGCTCGCCCGCGGAGCGTAGGCGAGGTGGACGAGGATGTCGATGTCTTTGACGAGGGCATCAGTCTCTGGACCGTGCCCCAGATCGCACTGAATCCCGAATCTAGGCTCGGGATCGGTCAAGCTCACTTGGTGTGTGTCGCCGAGGCCAGCGGCTAGGGTTTGGCCGAGTGAGGTCGCGGCGTTGGTAATGAGTAAGCGCATAGCCTTAGAGTACCTGTTGGTCGGTTTGGGTGGGAACGATGTCGTGGAGCTGGCTGTCCATTAGCGCGGTGGGCGACTGCATTTCGAGCACGGCCTTTTCGTGCAGCTCGTCGATGGTGCGGCAACCGGCCGTGGCGAGGGTGGCGCGCAGCATCTGGATGCGAATCGGCAATTTGTCGTGAATCGAGCCGATGTGGGGCACGTAGCCGGAGATGCCCTCCTCGAAGAAGTTCTCTTGCGTCTGCGCGTAGCGTCGCATGTTGCGGGCGCGCAGCGAACCTTCCATCCAATATTCCTTGACAATGTCGCCGGCCGCAGTGCGCACGAGGTTGCTTTGGCTCTCGGTGTAGCCAGCAAAAAAGTGCCCCATCATCACGGCGTTGGCACCCAAGGCCATGGCCACGGCGATCTCGGCCGGGCCCGAAATGCCGCCGTCGGCGATGATGGGCAAGTAGGCGTTGCAATCCTGCTGCCACTGGTTGCGCGTCGCGTTGATTTCCATCAAGGCTGTGCCTTGGCCGCGGCCGGTGGCCTTGACTTCCTGGGTAATGCAGCCCGAGCCGATCCCCATGCCGATTTTGACGGCGTCGGCACCGGCCGCGGCCAAAAAGCGAAATCCCTCGGCCGTGACGACATTGCCGCCGATGACCGGGGCGTCAGTGCGCTCCTTGAGGAATTGGATCATCTGCCGCTGGTACTCGGTGTGGCCGTCGGAGGCGTCAATGACGAGTACGTCGACTTCTTGCGCGATGAGGGCCTCGGCCCGCTCGCGGTCCTCTGGGTGGGTGGAAACGGCCGCGCCGACGAGCAGGCGCTTCTTTTCGTCGATGGATTCGTTGGGGTGCCGCAGGTGTTTGTCGAGGTCCTTTTTGAAGACTACTGCTTGGAGGACGCCTCCCTTGGATAGAATGGGCAGGAAGCCGCGGCCGTAGCGGATCATCAATTCGTTGGCGGTTTTGAGGTCACTTATTTCGCGGCCGGCCTGCACGTCGGTTTTCATGCGGGAGGCCACTTGGCAGTCGAGATCGCGGCGCTCGTCGAAATCCTTGTCGGTGAGAATGCCGAGGAGTTGGTCGTGGAACTGGCCGCTGGTGGTGACCGGAAAGGTCGTATAGCCGGTGCGGTGGATGATCTCGACGACCTCGGCAATGGGCTGCTCGGGGGCCAAGGTGAGAATATCGGTCTGAAAACCGGCCTTGAAGCGTTTGACTTGGTTGATTTTGGCGCACTGCTCGTCAATAGGCTGACTGACGGGCAGGATGCCGATGCCGCCTAACTGGGCCAAGGCAATGGCCATTTCGTCGCCGGTCACGGCCTGCATGGCGGCGCTGAGGAAGGGAACGTGCAGATAGAGAAAGTCGTCCCCCTTGCGGCAGAGCCGGGTTTTGAGCGACGTGTTGGGCGCGTTGCCGTCGGTTGGCGTGTACCCTGGCAGAATGCGAAATTCTTTGAGGCTGTGCGAAGGGGTGCTCAGGACTTGGGCCATAAAAGTCCTCTCAGCGTTGGCGGGGGAAGGAAGGATTTAGCCTTAAAGTATAAAAGTTGTATTGGTTTTATTCAACACACTTAGTTTTCTTGGGTGCTGCATCAATTTGAAATACGCCTCTGATTGGGCGCGGATATTGCCTAGGCAAAAAGCGTCCCCGCCGTGGGCGATTGGGGCGTTTTTACTTTTTGTAAACCTCCTCGAGCCATCTCTATTCAGGTGCTCAAAGAGATATTTATACTGCCAGTAAATCCAGCGCGGAAGAAGGGTCTCGAAGGTCAAACTATAAACGACGAGCAAGCCAAGAGGCGTAAAAAAATGGTCTCCGAATAACCATATTTTTATTGCATCTAGCCTTGCCGTCCTCTATGTTCTTAAGAGAACCAAACAGCAGATAGCAGAGCTCTTGATGACTTCTCGCCTCCGCTCGCCCTTGGAGAAAGAACGCCTAGTAAATGATTTACGCTGTAATTGCGTCCCAATGTAATTTAAAAGAAATATCCGATAAGATAGTCGAACTCGGATATGATTTATACGCCGACCTACAGGAAGAGTTCTCCGCAGTTTTCGTATCCTACGGCAAAACATCCAAAGAGCTTTCGGATGAACTAGAACTAGGTGTAGATAAGGAAAGAATAGACAGTGTGATCGTTTTAAGGGTAACCGATTACTATGGTTATGCCTCAAAACATTTGTGGGAATGGATAAGGGTGCGTGAAAGTGTCTGAACAATCCCAGACTCCCCAACCCCCTGAATTCGTGAGGACTACACCTCGGACGATCAATACCGAGCTTATCGAGCATAGAATAGATGAGTTGCAGAAATCGGTGGAGGAAAACAGGAAGGATATTTCTGAAATCAAAACCTCGGTTGTCAAGATTGAAGCGAAGTCCGAAAAAGTTGCTACTGACACTGATATAGAGCGACTTAAGGTGTGGATTCTCAGTGGTGTCTTAGGCGGGATGGTTGCGGCTGCGGGAATTACGGTCGGCGTTATTAAACTTTTCGGTTAATTCGGTTAATTTAGATAGATGATAAAAAATTCCCGTGCTAACTCTCTCGGCATGGGAATTTCTTTTGTACTTCGGCCCGCTGCAAAAAAATTATTTTCAAAATGACGCATATCACGTTGTTTTGTAGATGTACCCATAAGCTAAAGGAGCTTTGTTATGTTCTACGAAAAAATTTACCCGCGGAACCACTCGACCAACGGCACGACGTGCCTCTTGGCTGGTTTTGTGGCCGGCGTTGCGGTCGGCGCGGCCATAGGCGTTTTACTGGCCCCGAAAAAGGGCGAGGATACCCGGCGCTTGATCGTGCGCCAAGCCGAAGAGACGCGCGATCAGGTGGTAAAGGCCGTGGACGGGGTGGCGTCGCGGTTCGACAAGAAGCCCCCAGAGGAAGAAGAGGCGGCCTAAGAGCGGCCGTAATTGAGGCGGTAGAGGCGCGCGTAGATGCCGTTTTGCAGCAATAGCTCCTCGTGGCGGCCCCGCTCACGCACCTCGCCGCGGTGCATCACCAAGATCTGATCGGCACTGCGGATGGTGGAGAGGCGATGGGCGATGACGATGGAAGTGCGCTCGCCCATTAGCTTGGCGATGGCGTCTTGGATGAGCAATTCGGTCTCGGTGTCGATGCTGGAGGTGGCCTCGTCGAGGACGAGAATTTCCGGGTCAGAGGCTAGGGCGCGAGCAAAGGCCAACAACTGGCGCTGGCCGGCCGACAGGGTCGAGCCGCCTTCGGCTACGGCGTGGGCGTACCCTTGGGAGAGGCGTTCGATAAAGGGCGCGGCGTTGACGTAGCGGGCTGCGCGCTCGACTTGGGCGGCGTCAATGGCGTCGTTGCCGAGGCGGATGTTGCCGCTGATATTCCCTGAAAACAGAAAGACCTCCTGCTGGACGATGCTGATGCGGCGGCGCAATTCGGCCGTGTGCCACTGGCGCACGTCGCGGCCATCGACGAGGATTTCCCCGCGCTGGATGTCGTAGAAGCGGCAGAGGAGGCTGACGATGGTAGTCTTGCCCGAGCCGGTAGCCCCGACGATCGCCATACTCTGCCCGGCCCGCAGTTCAAACGAGACATCCTTGAGAATCCAGTCTTCGGCTGCTGGATCGTACTTGAAGAACACGTTGCGGAATTCAATCGCGCCGCCGCGGCTGGCTGCGGGCAATTTGCGTCGCGGTCCGCCGCCGGGTTCGCTGGGGACGCTCAGCATCTCGAAGATGCGCTCAGACGCGGCCATGGCGCTCTGCAGCAGGGCATAGCGGTCGGAGATGTCCATGATCGGGCGGAAGAAGCGGCGGATGTACTGGAGAAAGGCCACCAACACCCCCAGCTCGATGCGGCCTTCGATCACGTCAGAGGCCCCGTACCACAACACCAGCACCATGCCGACCGTGCCGAGTAATTCGGTAAAGGGAAAGAAAATGGCATAGCAGTGGTTTTCGCGGTCCTCGGCGCGGCGATAGGGCAAGTGCTCGGCGTCGAAGTCGCGCAAATTGCGTTGCTGGCGGTTGAAAAGCTGCACCACCTCCATGCCGGTGATGTTCTCTTGCAAATAGGCATTGAGCCGCGCCAAGCGTGTGCGCAACTCGCGATAGGCGCGCATGGCCAGCCCTTGCAGATAGAAGGTTGAGACGGCGATGACCGGGACCACTGTGCAGCAGATTAGGGCCAGTTCAAAGTCGATATAGGCCATGAAGCCGACGATGGCCAGCAGAGTAAAAAAATCCATAAAAACTGAGACGACGCCCTCGCTGAAAAACTCGTTGAGGGCGTCGATGTCGTTGGTGGCGCGGGTCATAATACGGCCGAGCGGCGTGCGGTCGAAGTAGCGCAACGGCAGCTTTTGCAGGTGGGCAAACAGGTCGCGGCGCATGTCGTACATGACGCGCTGACCGATCATGCCGGTGACCAGGGTCTGGGCGTATTGAGCGCCATACTGCACGGCGACGCTGCCAAAAAAGGCCGCGATCATCCACCGCAGCCCCGCCCAGTCGCCGACGGCAATGTAGTCGTCGACCGCTACCTGCGTGATATAGGGCCCGACTTGGCCGAAGCCTGCGGCGAGGGCAATGGTGCCAAAGGCGAGGATCACGCGCCCGCGATGGGGCTTGAGATAGCCCAGCAGTTGCAGCGTCAGCCCCAAATTGAAGGTGCGCTGTTGGATTTCTTCTTCTTTGTTGAGTTCGGTGCTCACAGCGTTTCTAACTCGGCGCGAAGCTGCTGGTGCTGGTACAACTCGGCGTAGAAGCCGCCGCTGTTGACCAACTCGGCGTGGGTGCCCAGTTCGGCGATGCGACCGTCTTCGAGTACGGCGATGCGGTCGGCGTGGCGCAAAGTCGAGATGCGGTGGGCGATGATGAGCGTGGTGTGGCCCTGCATGAGGGTGTGTAAGTGGTCGAGGATCGCTTCTTCGGTGTGGGTGTCCACTGCGGAGAGCGCATCGTCGAGGATGAGGATCTGCGGCCGGCGAATGAGTGCGCGGGCCAAGGTCGCACGCTGTTTTTGGCCGCCGGACAAGGTGACGCCGCGTTCGCCGATGAGGGTGCCGAAGCCCTCGTCGAATTGGTCAATGTCCTTTTTGAGCTGGGCCTCTTCGGCCGCCGCGTGGATCTGGGCCTCGGCCGCCGAGGCCGCGCCGTAGGCGAGGTTGGCGCTGAGGGTATTGGAAAACAGAAAGGGATTTTGCGGGACGTAGCCGATGGCGTCGCGCAAAGTCGCTAGAGGCCATTCCTCGATCGGGACCCCGTCAATGAGGAGCTGGCTTGGCCCGGCTTGGATCAAGCGCGGCACGAGGCGCGCCAAGGTGGTCTTACCCGAGCCGACCCGGCCGATGATGCCGAGGGTCGTGCCTTGGGGAATTTCGAGATCAATCTGATGCAGAACTTGCTCGTCGCCGTAGGAGAAGTTGAGCTTGCGGAAGGCGATGTGCCCGGCGATTGGCCGCGGCGTTGCCGGAGGCAAAGCGCGATCTTGGATCTCAGGCTCGACCGCGAGAATTTCGTTGATGCGCTGCATGGACACGAGGGCGCGCTGGGCGCGGTCGATGACCCAGCCGATGTACATGATCGGGCGGATGAGTTGGGTTAGGTAGACGTTGAAGGCCACGAAGGCCCCTAGGCTGAGTTCGCCGTTGATGACCGCGCGCCCGCCCAGCCACAAATTCAGCCCCAAGCAGAGCGAGGCGATCACGTAGGACAGTGGTCGGTAGTTGGCGCGGGTGAGGATGTAGGCGCGGTTTTTTTCGAGGTATGCCAAGTTGAGTTGGTCGAACGCGGCGTTTTGTGCAGGCTCTTGGGTGTATGCCTTGACCACGCGGATACCGGAGAGGTTTTCTTGGATGAAGGTGCTGATGCGGCCGAAGTAATCTTGGATGGCCTTGTAGCGGGTGTTGATGATCGCGGCGATGCGGATCATCACGATGCTAAAAAGCGGCATGGGCACTAGCACCAGTAGAGCCAACTTCCAGTCGAGCAAACACATACAGACGAGGGTGAAGAGCAGACCCAAGGCGGTATCGACGATGCCGCGAATGCCATAAATCCAAAAGATATGCACCGAGTGCAAATCATGGGTCGCCCGCGCCATGAGGTCGCCGGTGCGGCGCTGCTGGTAGTACGACAGCGGCAGCTTGAGTAGGTGGGCAAAATACGCGGTGCGGATGTCGTATTCGATGCGGTTGGCGGCGCGGCCTAGCAGAATCCGCATGGCGTAGCCGCACAGGGCTACGCCCAAGGCGTGGGCGAGGATGTAGAAGATGTAGGTTGCGACTTCCGCGGAGGCCGTATCCGGCGCGGAGACCACATCGACGGCGTCGCCCACCAGCAGCGGGATGCGCACGGTCGCTACCTGCCCCAGCCCAATGCAGAGTGCGCCGAGCAGGATGCGACCCCGATAAGGACGGACATATGGAGAAAACGGACCAAACATTAGCGGGCGAGGGCTAGCTCGGGAAAGGTGCTAGCGAGGAGCGGGCGCATGGCTGCCAGCGCCTCGGCGCGGTGACTGAGGCGGTTTTTTATTAGCGGGTCGAGCTGGGCCATGGTTTTGCCGTAGGCGGG
Source organism: Candidatus Latescibacterota bacterium (assembly GCA_965116045.1). Taxonomy (GTDB): domain Bacteria; phylum Latescibacterota; class UBA2968; order UBA8231; family UBA8231. Next base: position 3,483,539 of record OZ220478.1, read on the forward strand.
AACAAAAAAGACCGGATCGTAGCCAAAGCCGTTGGTGCCGGCTGGGGCCGAGGCGATCAGCCCTTCACACGTGCCTTCGGCTTGGCATTGGCGACCATCGGGACTTACTGCGCAGAGGACGCAACGGAACCGAGCTTGGCGCTCGGCTGGTCTGGGATAGGGCGCAAGCTGGGTGAGTAAGAGCTGGCAGCGGCCGGCGTCGTCGAGGCCGGGGCCGCCGTAGCGAGCCGAGTAGATTCCAGGTGCGCCGCCGAGGGCATGGACCTCAAGCCCAGAGTCGTCGGCGAGGGCGATATGGCCGCTGGCTGCGGCATAGGCGCGGGCCTTGAGCTGGGCGTTGGCGGCAAAGGTCTGGCCACTTTCCTCGACGTCGAGTTCGAGGCCCAGCGCGGCCGGCGCGACGACCGCGATATCGGCGAGTAGGGCGCGGACTTCGCGTAGCTTGCCGGCGTTGTTCGAGGCCAGAAGCAGCGCCATTGTGGCTATTGGTGCTGCTCGTCGATCTCTGCCAGTTTGCTCGCTGCGTAGTCCTTGTAGCGGCTGTCGTTCACTGCGCGGTTGTACCAGCGCCGGGCTTTCTCACCTTGGCCGAGTTGGAAGTGCGCGTCGCCCAGCAACACCTCGGCGGCTCGGTAATCCGTTTGACAACTTGTGGCACGCCGGCCGTGCTCAATGGCTTGGCGGAAGTTGCCCATGCCGTAGTGTGCCTCGCCCAGCCGGTAATGGGTCTCGCAGGAGTTTTTGTCTAGATCGGCGGCTTTGCTCAGCGGGGCAATGGCTTCGTGGAAACGGCCGAGCCGGTTGAGCGCGATGCCGAGCAAGCGATGCCCCTCGGCGTACGTGTCGTCGATTTCTAGGGCCTTTTGCAAAATCGGCACCACGCCCTCTATATCTTCGGTCTCGAACTTCACCCGCGCTAAGCCGCCATATGCGTCCATGTACGTGGGGTCAGCTTCTATGGAACGCTGGTAGGTGGCGACGGCTTTGCCGTAGTCGCGATTGCGGCGCTGGATATCGCCGAGGGCGTTGTAGGGTCTGGCGTCGGTGGGATCGGCTGTTATGGCTGCGGCATAGGCCATAGCAGCTTTGTCTTTTTCGTGTAGCCCGCTGTAGGAAAGGCCCATGATGTAGAGCGATTGGGCGTCGAGGCCGCCAAGCTCTTGGCTCTTGGTTAAATAGGTGATGACCTCGTTGTACTTCTTTTGCCGATAGCTGTTGAGGGCGGCCTTTTTATAGAGTTGGGCGATGGCCTTGGTGGACTGCTCCGGCTTGGTGCCGAGGGCATGGGCTGCGGTAAAACTGGCGATGGCCTTGTCGTACTCGTTGAGGGCTTTGTAGGAAATGCCGAGGACGTAGTGAGCGTTTCCGTAGGAAGAATCGGCCTCCACGGCCTTTTCCAACTCGATAGCGGCGTTGCGATAGTTGCCCTTTTTGACCAGTTCGTAGCCTGTGCGGAAGTAGTTGAGGGCCTCGGGCGATTGAGCGAGAGCTGGGGTATGCAAAAGCGCGAGCGCGAGACTGAGCAGTCGGCAGTACTTCAAAGCGGATCCTCCTATACAAAATGGTAAAAGGCTGGGGCGGGCTTAGCGGCGGGCGTCGAGTCGGGCCTTGACTTCGCCGTCGTCGGGAAAGCGGCCTTCTTGCAGCTTGGAAAAGATCAGTTCGCCATTGAGGCTGACTTCAAATCGCCCTCGGTCTGAGGGCACTAGCGAGAAGGCGGCGATGTCTGTCTTGTAGGTGACGAGTAGCTGTTCCGCCAAACTGGCGGCTCTGGTTTCGTAGCCTCAAGCAGAGCAATAAATGAGTTCCAAGTTCACGGGAAATCTCCTTGGGAATAGGGACGAAAAAAGTATAAAATTCCCTAGGCGTGTTGTCAAAAACGGCAGGCGGATGTAGTGGACGAGGTTATAGACGGCTCTTATCTTTGTCATACATTCTTGAACAAGAATCAACTCCGCAAATTCCTTAGACGGTTCCACCAATAGCTCCTTCATTGATAGAAAACGCAGTATGGCAGGCACTTTGTTCGACAAGCAAAAATGCGGCAGTGCGCGGCTCGCCCTTGGGGCCTTGCTAGTGGGCGCGGGTTTGGGCCTCGCGTGTGGAGGACCCGCGCCGGAAGAGTACATTCAGCAGTTCAAAAGCCTGCAAAAAGCCGAGCGCATCAAAGCCGCCAACCAGCTCATCCGCTTCGATGCTGACGAGGTCGTCCCCCTGCTGATTGAGGAAGCCGACTCCGGGTACATCCGCATGCGGTTTGAGGTGATACAACTGTTGGGTCGCTTTAAGGACGAACGCGCCGTGCCGACGTTGATTGAGGCTCTAAAAGACAAGTCGCCGCGGGTGGCGGCCGCCGCGGCGTGGGCATTGGGCCAGATTGGCGCGCCTGTCGCCCTCGCCCCGCTACTCAAGTACGCGCGCGATCCCACGGTGGAAGTGCGCCAATACGTGCTCGGTGCGCTCGGGCCGTGCCATTCATACGAAGTGGAGCCGGCCTTGAGCGACTCGGCTTTCCGCGTGGTGCGTCGCGCCCTGCGTGCCCCCAAGCCCAAGTGGCGGATCGCCGCCTTGCAGAGCTTGCGCGCCTACGGATACCGCGACGCAGCAGCAGAAGTCATCCGCATGGCGCAGGACCCCTCGAACAAGGTGCGCTACGTGGCCGTGCAAGCCCTCGGCCAGATTAGTCAGCCGCCTGCTCGCGACGCCATCTACGAAGCCCTGCTGGTCGCCCTCGACGCCGACGAACTTCAGAGCATCCGCAGCAAGGCCGTACACGCTCTCTCCGAGGTGGGTGATGTGCGGGCCGTGCCGCACTTGCAGCGGCTAATGCGGGAGGGCACCGAACAAGACCAAATCGCGGCGCGACAAGCGCTGTACAAGCTAAGTCCTCAAGCTGTTGATGCGATGAGTGAATTATAGTGGCCACTGGCCAGTCCCGCGAGTGGTGCTGGTCAGTGATCACTGACCACTGGAGACTGTTATGAAGGAATTGAAAATTGGCTTTCCGTCCGGGAGCTTAAAGGAGTCCACGTTTGATCTGTTTATTCGCGCTGGCTATCGGGTGCGTTTGGCGTCGCGCTCGTACGTGCCCGACATTGACGATCCCCAGATTTCGGGCCTGATGTTTCGGGCGCAGGAAATTGCCCAGTACGTGGCGCGCGGCGTCGTCGATGTCGGCCTGACGGGCCGGGACTGGATTCTCGAAAGCGAGGTCAATGTAGTAGAAGTTGGCGAACTGACCTACAGCAAGAGTACGGCGCAGCCTTTGCGCTGGGTTATTGCCGTGCCCGAGGATTCTCCTATCCAATGCGTCGCGGACCTACAGGGCTGCCGCATCGCCAGCGAATTGATCGGCGTGACGCGCCGTTTTTTGCAGGATCGCGGCGTGGAGGCCGAGGTGGAGTTCTCGTGGGGCACGACCGAGGTCAAAGCCGGCATTCCCGGGCTAGTGGATGCGGTCGTCGAAGCGACCGAGACAGGCACATCGCTCAAGGCCAATCGGCTGCGCATCGTCGATACGGTCTGCACATCGACGCCACGCTTGATTGCCAACAAGGCGGCATGGGCCGATAGCTGGAAGCGGGAGAAGGCCGAGAACTTGCTGATGCTGCTCAAAGGTGCGCTTGAAGCCGAGCACAAGGTCGGCCTCAAGATGAACGTGCCGTGCGCCCAACTCGACCGCGTCATCGCCCGGTTGCCAGCCTTGCATACGCCCACGGTCTCTAGCCAGATGGACGACGAATGGGTGGCGCTGGAAATCGTCGCGGACGAGCGCGTGGTGCGCGAGTTGATCCCCCAACTCAAGCGACTGGGGGCCGAAGGCATCATCGAATATCCGCTCAACAAGGTCGTGTATTGATGGTACCCATTGCGTCCTATCCCTCCGAGCCGCTCGCCGTCTCGCTCGCGGCCCTGCTGGCGCGTCGCCCCGAATCTGACCCCGAAGTCGAGGACGCGGTGCGGGACATCCTGCGGCAGGTGCGAAAAGAAGGCGATGCCGCACTGTGTGCGCTGACCCAACGCTTTGATGACGTGGAGATGAGTCTTGAGCAGTTGCGGGTATCAGCGTCTGTGCTCGCCGAGGCCGAATCTGCGCTCGACCCGAATCTGCGTACTGCCATGGAAGCGGCGGTAGCTAATATCCGCGCCTTTCACGAGCGGCAAAAGCTCAACTCTTGGTTTGTCGAAGACGGCGATGGCGTGATATTGGGCAAGAAAATCACGCCCATCGAGCGGGTGGGGCTGTGCGTACCGGCTGGCGAGGTCCCGCTGTTTTCGAGCCTACTGATGACGGCTGTACCCGCGCAGGTAGCTGGTGTGGACCAACTCTGCGTGGTCACGCCGCCAGTAGCGGCCGGCCGGCCGGCTCCGGTGATTGCGGCGGCCGTGCGCCTGTTGGGTATTGACGAGGTGTACGCCGTGGGTGGGGCGCAGGCCGTGGGTGCGCTGGCGTATGGCACGGAGAGCATTCCGCCGGTACACAAAATCGTCGGCCCGGGTTCCCCCTATACGGTGGCTGCGCAGCGGCAGGTCTTCGGCACAGTGGGCATCGCGCTGTTGCCCGGCCCGTCGGAAATTGTGGTACTCGCCGACCGAGCGGCTGACCCGCGCTTGGTCGCCGCAGATTTGCTCTCGCAAGCTGAGCACGGCTGGGGGGTGGCGTGTGTGTGTATCACGGATTGCGCGGCCTTGGCGCGCCGTGTGCAGGAGGAACTTGAAGCACAACGAGCGGTGCTCCCGCGCTATTCAATTATAAATAGTGCTCTAGAAGAATACGGCGCGATTGTCTTAGTACCTAGCCTCGAAGTGGGAATCGAACTGCTCAACCGCCTAGCGCCGGAACACGCCGAATTGCAGGTGGCCGACCCGTGGCGTTGGGTGGATTCCATTCGCCACTGCGGCGCGCTATTCCTCGGTGCGGCAGCCTCCGAGCCGGTCGGCGATTACTTCGCTGGCACCAATCACGTGCTGCCGACCCAGGGCGCGGCCCGCTACGCTTCGTCGCTAGGTGTGGCCGATTTCGTCAAGACGACTAGCATCATTGCCTACACCCCCGAGCGCTTGGCCCACACAGCCGAGCACATCGCCCGCATGGCGCAAGCCGAGGGCTTGGCAGCCCACGCGCAAGCTGTCCGCATCCGCCAACAGGGAGCCACACCATGAGCGCAGATCAGCGCACGGCGCAGATTACACGTCGGACGACCGAGACCGAGATCGAGTTGCGGTTTTGCCTCGACGGCAGCGGCCAATGCCGCGCCGACACGGGCCTCGGCTTCTTCGATCACATGCTCGACGCTTTGGCTCGACACGGCCTGTGCGACCTAGAAGTCCAATGCCGCGGCGATCTGCATGTAGATGCCCACCACACGGTGGAAGATGTGGGCATCTGCCTCGGCCAAGCCATTGCTCAAGCCTTGGGCGACAAGGCCGGTATCCAGCGTTACGGCCATAGCTATGTGCCCATGGATGAGGCGCTCGCGCGCGCAGTGGTGGATTTGTCGGGCCGGGCCTATTTGGTCTTTGCTGCGGCCTTCAGCGAGGAGCGAGTCGGTGCGCTGGATGTGTCTTTAGTGCGCGAGTTTTTCTATGCGGTGGCCGACCAAGGTCGGATGAATCTGCATCTCGACCTCGTGCGCGGCCACAACGCTCACCACGGTATTGAGGCCCTGTTCAAGGCATTCGCTCGCGCCCTGCTCATGGCCGCGCAGCCGTGCGAGCGGGTCCAAGGCATTCCTTCGACCAAAGGTGTGCTCTGAAGCGCGGGCAAAAAGTCCATGAAGATTTGCCACCTGATGTACGACGATCCGGCCAACCCGTGGCTGGGCGGCGGCGGCGCGGTGCGGGCGATGGAACTCTACCGCCGCTTGGCCGGCCGCCACGAGATCACCGTCGTCTGTGGCCTGTTTCCCGGGGCCGAGCCGGAGGCCGAACAGCACGGCCTGCGCCTTTTGCGCGTCGGCTCAGCCCGCAGCTATGCCCTGAGCCGGTTGGGTTATTGCCGGGCGGCCGTAGCTCAGTTGCAGCGGTTAGAGTGGGATTTGTGGATCAACGAATTTTCGGCCTTCGCGCCCTTGTGCGTCCCGTCCCGGCTGCGGCGGCAGGGCCTACTTTTGTTTTATCACTTCATGGGGCTGCACGCCTTCGCCAAGCATCCGCTCGTGGGCGGCGTGGCATGGCTGTGCGAGCAACGCGCCCTGTGCGCTTGGGGACGTATCTTGACGATTGCTCCTAGCGTGCGAGCGCGCATTCAGCGGTACGCGCCTTGTGCGGCGGTTGATCTAGTGTACAGCGGGGTTGATCGCCGCTTTTTCGCATTGGTGCCCGAAGAGGCTCCGTACTTGCTCTACTTTGGTCGCATGGATGTACATACTAAGGGGATTGATCTATTAATCGCCGCGTTTGCCGAGATTGCCGCCGAGTACCCGGAGATCCGCCTCAAGCTGGCCGGGCGCGGCACCTCTAAGCAACTCGCTAGTGTGCGCGGCTTGGCGCGGCGGGCAGGATTGGCGGGCCGCGTGGAGATAATCGGGAGCGTGGAGGAGGAACGACAAGGCGAGCTTTTGCGCCGTGCGCTCATGGTCTGCGTCCCGTCCCGCTACGAGGGTTGGTGCATGGTGGCCGTAGAAGCGGCGGCCGCTGGTAAAGCTGTGTTGGGTACCAACATTGACGGTTTGCGCGATGCCGTGCGCCACGATGAGACCGGAGTATTGGTGCCGCCCGAGGATGTGAGGGCTTTGGCAGATGGGATGCGGGCGTTGATTGCGGATGAATCGAAGCGTCAGGCTCTGGGGAAGGCGGGTCGGGTGTGGGCCGGGCAGTTTGGTTGGGATCGGTTGGCCGAGGATTTGGAGAATGTATATTTGCGGGCGGTTGAAGAAATGGGACGATATTAGGCCGCTGAGAGGATTCTATGGTCAAAAAGAACAAACGCGCCAAAACCCAAGCACCGGCAAAGGCCGATAGGCCGCCTTGGTGGAATCACCGACTTTTTCCGCCGATTTTTTTCTTCGCTTTGAGTTTGCTGTACTTCTACGAGTTCCCGCTGTCGGACAAGATCGTCTTTGGCATGGATGTGGGGACGGATTACCACAAGGGCGCGGACCTGAGCTTCTGGGACAAGGTGCAGACTGTGGACCAGCCGATGTGGGATCCCAAGATGGGCGGCTTCCCCCAGTCCGAGGCGATTCGTCCCCAGTACTTCCCTGCGTACATCCTGTACTTCTTTACGAGCTTTCAGCGGTATATTGGCTGGCGCTATATCCTGACGATGTTCGTCGCTGGTTTGGGGATGTACGCCTACTTGCGGCAAATCCACGTGGGGGGGCGCGCTGCGCTGTGGGGTGGAGTGGCATTTATGTCTGCGCCGACCTTCTTAGCGTTCCCTTTGGCCGGGCACTATGCCAAGATGAGCGTTATTGCCCTGTTTCCGTGGATCATCTGGGCGTTGGAACGGGCTTTGGCGCAGGGCAGGCTGATCTATTGGGGGGTGGTCGGGGCGCTGATTGGGGCGTGTATTTACTCGCATCCGCCGATGACGTACTTCGCGCTCTTGGGCCTCGGCGTCTATTTCCTATTCAAATTGTACCAGATGCGCTGCGAGCGGGCTATCGTCCGGCGCCTTATTCATTTTATAGGCGCGGTGGTGCTGGGCTTGGCGTTGGGAGCTGAGGGGGCCTTTCCGGTGATGCTCTACACGCGCGCCGAGTCCAAGCGGGCCACGGGCGATGAGGTGGGCGGCAAAACTTTGGAGGAACAGCTTGCGTATGCGCGGAGTTGGTCCCTTCATCCCGAGGAAGTGGCGTCGCTGGTGGTGCCGGAGTTCGGGGGGTACGACAATGTGCTGGTGCAGGGTGGCTCGCGCTATTGGGGCCGCAATGCGTTCAAGATCAACTCCGAATACTTTGGTGTGCTGGCCGTTCTATTGGCTCTGCTGATGGTGCCAGAGTGGCGGCGTCCTCAAGTGGCGCTGTTGGCTGGTGTGTTTGTGCTGGCGTTGGCCTACGTATTGGGCGAGCACACGCCCGTGCATTGGCTAGCGTTTCACGTGCTGCCCGGGGCGGATGTGCAGCGCGCGATTGGTATGGGTTCGTTTGTGTTCGCGTTTGCCGGGTGTGCGTTGGCGGGGTTGGGTTTACAGCGGGTATTGGACGCCGACGCGGATGAGCGGGCGGCGTTGCGGAAACGATTGGCTTATGTCGGCGGCATTCTCGCCGCGCTGGCCTTGCTGGTCGCGCTTTTTCCAAAGGGCATGACCGACGCTTGGATTGCTGTGTTATACGAGGACATTGCGCCGCAGAAGAGGGCCGTGTTAGCTGGAAGTTACGATTGGATTGCGCGCGGCGGCTGGTGCGTGGTGGTGGCAGTGGGTGCGGGTTTGACGTTGCTCTATCTGCGGCTGCGGGGCCAGCTTTCGGCAACGGTGTTGGTGGCGGGTTTGTGTGCGGTGGCGTTGTTCGATACGTGGCGCGTCGCTCGGGTTTATTTGCACTATCGGGATCTGGGCCACTATGCCGATATTCGCCGCGAGAATCCGCGCACCGTTCAGTTTTTGCAAAGCGATGAGTCGTTATTTCGCATCTTGCCCTTGCCTAGCTTTCGGGTGCTGGAGGAGCCGGGCTATCACTTGCACGGCGTTTGGTCCATTACGGGTTTTCACGATTTGACGGTGGGGCGCTACGATCGGATGCTGAAGGAGTTTGAGCCGCTGGTGCAGCAGTTTTTGCACACGGGGGTGCCGTCGGCTGAGTTTCAATCGCTGTTGAATTTGCTCAATGGGAAGTACTTGGCCGTGCCCAAGCCGTTAGAGTTGAATATGGCGGCGTATCCGCTGCGCTTTGAGGCGGTGCGCTTTCGCCTGTACGAAAATCCGCAGGCGTTGCCGTGGTTTTACTTGGTGCCACAAGCCGAGGTTTTGGAGAGCGGCGAGGCGGTTTTGACGCGGTTGCTTAGCGGGCGGGCAGACCCGCAGCGCGTGGCTTTGTTGGAGAAAGCGCCGACGGTACAGCTCGATGGCATGGGAGATCGGGCGGGCGACCGGGTCGAGCGGCTGGCGTACGATCCGGCGGACGGGCTAATTCGCCTGCGGACGCACAGCAAGGAGTCGCGCTTGTTGGTGGTATCGGAGAATTACCAATCGAATTGGTCGGTGTGGGTGGATGGGCAAGAGGCCGAGATGTTGCGGGTGAACTATATATGGAAGGGAGTGGCATTGTCGGCGGGGGAACACGAGGTGGAGTTGCGCTATTTTTCGCGGGTGTTGGCTTGGGCGCGGTTGGCGGTATTGGTAGGGTTGGCGGTATTGGTGGGGTTGGTGGTGGCATGGCGGCGAGATGGTTGACAAATGGATGGGTATGAGTGATATATATGGCACTGGCACAAGATTTGGAGGCGGCGTTTTCATGGAAAGTACTGTTGACTAGACCGTTATAGGCGTTGGTATTGCGTTGGCGGGATTAATACTGGCTACGACGCGGGGCATCCGCGCTGAGATGCGGGCGCAATTGGATCGGATGGACAAGCGACTCAATGAGCTTTCGGTTCGGGTGAGTCGTTTGGAGCAATCTCAGGCTCATACGGCGGGTCTTATCGAGGGGATTCGCGATTCGCTTTTTGACCGGGCCGGGCGCGTCGGCGCGGATCATTGAGGCAGTCGTATAAGCTGGACTGGCACAAGGTTTGGAGGAGGTGTTTTCATGGAAAGTACTGTTGGCTGGACCGTTATAGGCGTTGGTCTTGCGTTGGCGGGATTAATACTGGCTACGATGCGGAGTATCCGCGCTGAGATACGGGAGGTTCGCGCTGAGATACGAGAAGTTCGCGCTGAGATGCGGGAAGTTCGCGCTGAGATGCAGGCGCAATTGGATCGGGTGGACAAGCGGCTTGATGAGCTTTCGGTTCGGGTGAGTCGTTTGGAGCAATCTCAGGCTCATACGGCGGGTCTTATCGAAGGGATTCGCGATTCGCTTTTTGACCGGGCCGGGCGCGTCGGCGCGGATCATTGAGGCAGTCGTATAAGCTGGACTAGCACAAGGTTTGGAGGCGGCGTTTTCATGGAAAGTACTGTGGCTTGGACAGTTATAGGCGTTGGTGTTGCGTTGGCGGGGTTAATACTGGCTACGACGCGGAGTATCCGCGCTGAGATACGGGAAGTTCGCGCTGAGATGCGGGAAATTCGCGCTGAGATGCAGGCGCAATTGGATCGGGTGGACAAGCGGCTCGATGAGCTTTCGGTTCGGGTGAGTCGTTTGGAGCAGTCTCAGGCTCATACGGCGGGTCTTATCGAGGGGATTCGCGATTCGCTTTTTGACCGGGCCGGGCGCGTCGGCGCGGGTCATTGAGGCAGTCGTAGAAACTGGTATGGCAACAGCCTTGGAGGCGGCGTTTTCATGGAAAGTACTGTGGCCTGGATTCCTTTTGTAGGCATCGTCGTTGCGTTGGTGAGCGTTGGTGTTGCGTTGGCGGGGTTAATACTGGCTACGATGCGGAGTATCCGCGCTGAGATACGGGAAGTTCGCGCTGAGATGCGGGAGCTTTCGGTTCGGGTGAGTCGTTTGGAGCAATCTCAGGCTCATACGGCGGGTCTTATCGAAGGGATTCGTGATTCGCTTTTTGACCGGGCCGGGCGCGTCGGCGCGGGGGAACGGGTGGCCGAGTCTGCGGAATCGTACAACCCACAGAGGTCAACGGCAAGTCCTGATTGAAGGGCTAGCTTGTCATTAAAAAAATGGACTATATTATGAGTAGTTTGCGCTTGACACTTATATTTTTTGTCGGTATAATTAACCTTATCCTTCATAATTAAGGAATAGTAATATAAGAAAGGGCAGGTTGAAGAAGATGAGTAAGTCTAGGCTTATCCTAAGCTCTAATTTTACTTTTACACAGGGATTTTTCCTTGGGGAGATTGAGTAATGTTACATGCTAAGTTGCAGATGCCGCGCTTGGTTTGCGTTCCTTGGTTGCTTGCGGTCGGCTTGCTGCTGGGTTGGGCTGATTCGTCCCGGGCAGTGGAGATCAAAACGACGATGAGTCCGTCGATAGTTCGCGAGGATGCCGGTGCGCAAGACATCACGATGAAATTCACGGTGTCTGAGGCGGCGGCCTCTGATATCTCTATTATAGCTATTCCTGTGGGTCCGACAGCGGCCTACGCAAACGTCTTATACCGGCTATCGGCGATCCCCCTTTTTACTATTAAGAAGGGTCAGAAAGAGGCGACTGGGGTTATTCGCTTTACTCCGATAGACAATGATTATATAGGCACTTCCAAATCGTCTAATAGTAATGAGATCATGTTCTCAAGGACCACCACGGTTCCGAAAGACTCGCTTACAAGAGGCTCTGATATTCCTATCTTGTTTAGTTTACGCGCGGGTCCTCACACATTTGGTCTACCGGCTGCGTCCACCACGACGATTGAAGATGGTGCGCTTGAAAGCGATAGGAAGGATACGAAGGACGATAAGTATCTTTTATTGCTACTAGTTGATGACGATAAGGTCTCCTCAAGGATTAACTTCTCTGTGGAGCCGGCCGAGCTCGCCAAGGGGGCTGATGCGACTTCGGTGACTGTTACAGCGGCCCTCAATGGCAAGGCAATGGGAGAAAAGCTGGACATTCCCTTTACTTTTAAAACTGGCGGCTTGACGCGCGATGTACATTACACTCTTAGCGGTAGCGGTCTGAGTAAGCTAACCATTCCGAAGGGTAAGATCTCGGGTTCGACTACGTTCACCGTTGATCCTACCGGTGTCCTACCTGACGGCACCGAGGCTAAGACGATCGAAATTGAGCCTACGTTATCTAGTGTTAAGTTAAAGCGTAAGGCTAAGGTATTTTTTCACGACCTTGACAAAGGTGAGACCAGCGATGGTATTGAGCCTACTCGCCCGAGCTTCGTCCTTAGAACAAAGTCGTCTTCTCGGACCGCTAGCACCTATTCTATAAGTCAGATCTGGACGCATACAATAAATGTATCATTTGACTTAGATATGGATGGTTCTGTTGGAGGTGGGAAAACTATTTGTGGTACCGCGTTCAATCCTGATACTAGTATTTGCCCTTCCAATTCCAATGCAGGTTTTTTGACAGAGGATTTTGGTGCTTCCGACACCGTCCCTGCGGGCACACAGCTTTTAGAAATGGACTCGGGGATTGACTTTAATGAGGATGGCGATCTCTATGATATCTATACGGTGCCTGCAGACTCGTTGGTCAGGGAACGGGGTGTTTTTCTAGTTTCCGTTGAGGATCATACTAGGGCCAAGCTTGTCAGAAACGACACAACATGGAATAAACCATCCGGAAGGGCCTTAGGCCGTTACGAATTTGGTAGACTAGATACCACCACTCGGCCCTCGGTTTCTACCTCTGGTCGTCTTTGGTGGGACGAGGATTTGGACGATAGTGAAAAATTTAACTGGAGAGAAAATTTGATTTTCCCCAGAGAATCAATATTGCCCTATATAGGATCTGTGCCCCCCTTCAATCTAGCTTATAACTCAGTAAAAATCACGATCACCGAAGCAGGTGTTGCGAAGGGTAAATCGTTTAAGCTTTCTCCGGCGATGATCCGCGAGAACGCTGGGGCGACCGACGTCCAGATGACGGTTGAGTTCGACAAAGCGCTCACCAAGGCCACTGCGGTGACGTTCAAGCTGACTACGGGGTCGGGGGCGCGGGATGTGGATTACGTGGCGGCTGTGGTCGGTGGGGTTGTGACCATCCCCGCTGGTGATACCAAGGGCACGGGGATGCTGCGGGTTACTCCGGTTGACAATGACAAAGTGGGTTCGACTCTTAACCAGTGGACTTTCGATGTGTCAGCCATGAGCGGCACCACGTTGCTTGGCAAAGCGACTTTCACGATTACCGACGATGAAACGCTGAGCGAGAACATCGTGCTGTCGGCGAGTCCGAGTGAGATCAAGGAGGACGCGGGTACGACGACGGTAACGATTTCGGGTGCGTTAGACGGCAAGCCACTGGCCGCGGATGCGGCCATCACGTTAGTTGTCGATGAGGCTCCTGATAAGTCGGCGACGCGCGATGTGGACTATACAACTACAACTGGTGTGCGGAGTGTACTGACGATCCCGAAAGGCGAGCTTACCGGCTCAACGACGATCACCATTACGCCGACCAACGACGGCGTCGCTGCCGACGATAAAGACAAAGACGAGACGATCACGCTGAAGCAGTTGACGGATAACCTCAAAAACCAAGACGATGATAAGATCATGGTCAAGTCGGTGGCGATCACGCTGAAAGAAGTCGCGTCGGCCACGACGACGACGACGACGACGCCAGGTACTGCGGTGGCCATGGGTCCCAGCTTTGGCGCGGATTCGTTAGCTTTTGCGGCGACGGTTGGCCAGGCGTTTAGTGCGGTGTTGCCGGAAGCGACGGGTGACGGGACGCTGATGTACAGCGTTTCGTCTGACCTGCCGGCGGGTCTATCGTTTGACGCGGCGACGCGGACGATTTCGGGTATGCCGACGATGGCGGGTATGGCGACGGCCATCTATACGGCGCTCGATAGCGAAGGCCATAGCGGCGCACGGACGTTCACGATCACGGTGAGTGAGCCCCAGCCGGTCACGGTAGGCGTCGCCAGCGTGATGGCGTCGCAGTCGGCCGTGCGCGAAGACGGCGAGACGGCTGAAATCCAAGTTACGGCGACCTTGTCGGGGGCGGCGACAGCGGATCAGCGGGTTCGCTTTACGATTGTCCCGCCGTCGAGTGGGACGCTGGCCACCCGCGACGTGGATTACACGGCCACGTTGTTAGGTACGGTTACGATTGCAGCCGGCGGTCAGACGGGTTCGACGACGCTTTTCTTGTCGCCGATTGACAACGCCGCCACCGATGGCCACAGGTATTTGGGGATTCGGGCGGCGGCTTCGGGTGGCTGGGCGCAGGTGGATTTGCGCATTTCCGACGACGAGACGGCCAGTACGGCTTTGGTGGTGTCGGTGATGCCGAGCCAAGTCAGCGAGTCGGCCGACTTGACGGAAGTGCAGGTCATGGCCGCGTTGGACGGCAAGCCGCTGGCCGAGGACGCGACGGTCGCCCTGTCGATTGATCTGGCTTCGACTGCCACGCGCGACATAGACTACTCGGCGCTGTTCAATCCGAGCATTACCTTGGCGGCCGGTTCGGTTATGGGTTCGACGCGCCTTTTGCTTGATCCGGTGGCTGACGGTATGGTCGAAGGGAACGAGACGATCATGCTCACCGCGATGCTGTCCGGCCTTGATGCGGGTTCGGCGACGCTGGTGCTGATGGACACGGATAGCGAGATGATGGGCGGCGACGATGATGATATGATGATGATGCCCTTGGCGTTCGTCGAGGGGGCTTCGATCGCCGCTCAGTCTTATACGGCGAGCACGGCGATTCATGCGTTGGAACTGCCGGCGGCGTTAGGCGGCGAAGGCGCGATCACGTATAGCGTGTCGGGTTTGCCGGCGGGGCTGTCGTTTGACGCGGCGACGCGGATGATTTCGGGCACGCCGGACGCGGCCACCGATGGGGCCGTTGCGGTAACGTACACGGCGATGGCTGGCGATGAAAGCGTGTCGCTGATGTTCACGATCACAGTCAACCTAATGATGGACTTTGGCGACCTGAGCGCGTTGTTCGGCCTGTTCAATAGCGGGGTGGGCAAGGCCAATCCGGCGGATTCACACGACGACAGCTCGCTGCAACTGACCGTTGGCGTGCCGGTGGACTTGACGCTACCGGCGGTCTCGGGGGGCACCCCGCCGCTGATGTATAGCGTGTCGGGCTTGCCGGCGGGGCTGTCGTTTGACCCGGCCACGCGGATGATTTCGGGGATGCCAGACATGGCGGGTAAGTCGGTGATCACCTACATGGTCACGGATGCCAGCGGCGCGACGCGTTCACTGCCGGTGTCGGTGTCGGTGATGGAGCCGCCGCTTGCTGCACCGACGAATCTGGTGGCCGAAGACTACAAGGGGGCCGACGGCCAAGGCGACCAAGGCGGTTTCGTGATGCTGTCTTGGGAATTGTCCGCGGATCATGCTTCGCTGGACGGCTATCGGATTTTCCGTGCGCTGCCGGTGTTGGGCAATGAGATGGTGCCTTGGGCGCTGGTGGATGCCGTGCCGGGCGTTGCGATGGGACGCGCCATCGTGGCGACGCTGGACAATGTCTCGACGCGCTGGGGGATTGCCGCCGAAAGCGGGGGTCGAACCACGCACACGATGGCCAAGGCGGTGTTCGTCGAGGCGGACGATCTGACAGCGCCCTACGCGCAGATGGCCGAGACGCTGACGGCGAGCCGTGCTGCCGCGCAGGCGGGCGAGGGGCCGGTGATGGCCTCGTTGCTGCCGGACGCGCTGGCTTACGCTGAGGGCGTGGCACCGAAGTTGAATGTGGTCGGTGGGGTGCTGAGTTCGTCGATTACTTGGACGGCTGAGGCGGTCGGTGCCATTGACGATATTGCTCCGTTGGCCGTGCCGTCGCTGCAGGTGTTGGATGCGCCCGACGACGCCGGCGGTCGCCTCGCGCTGACGTGGTCGCTGTCGCCTTCGGATCAGTTGGTGCAAGGGGTGGTGTCCGGCGCGATTGGTCCGGCCCCGGTCGCGCCGATTGTCGGGGTGCATGGCTACCGCATCTATCGCCGGGCGGCCGGCGAGGAGGCATTTAGCTTGGTCGCCGAAGTGGCCGCTGGAATGACGTCGTTTGTCGATGAGACGGCCCTTAATGGGGTGCATTACACCTATCAGGTGCGTCCTTTCGACTTGGACAACGAGCCGGGTGCGGAGGTTGAACAGACGGCGCTGGCGGTGCGCAACCGGGCGGTGGATCGTCAAGGGCGCGCCTTGTTGGGTCTGTTTGGGGCCGATGGCCGGATAGGTTTCGACGACTTCTTCCTGTTGGCCGATCAGTTCGGCTTGACGGCTGAAGATGCGGGATTTGATCCGGCGTTTGACTTGGCGCCGAATGCGACGATAGACTTCGACGATTTCTTCGTGTTGGCCGACCATTTTGGTCGCCGCTTGGCGTCGGCGGGCAAGCCGGTGCCTTTGCGGGCGGGTCTGAATGCGGATGCGCGGCTGTATCTGGATGCGCCGACGGCCTTACCGAGCGTGGGCGAGGACTTCATCGTCGCGGTGCGCTGGTCGGACTTGGCGGCGGTTCAGGGCTACGGCTTACAGGTTGGGTATGACGCCGATAAGCTGTCGTTCGTGTCGGTGCAGACCGATCAGCCGCTGGGCAGTAGCGCGTTTGCTGAGCCGCAGGTGCTGGCCGATCAAGCTGGCGTGTTGACGGTGGTTGCCCACGGGGACGTGGTCTCCGATGGCGAGTTGGGGCTGCGCTTAGTGTTCCGTCCGACGACCGAGATCGAGGGCACGACGCTCGAAATCACCGACAACCAGACGTATGACAATGCGTTGGGCTTCAACCGACTGGCGTTGCCGGCGCCGGTGTCGTTGCAGACGCGGCCGGCGGTGTTCTCGTTGGCGGACAACTATCCCAACCCGTTCAACCCGGCGACGACGCTTCAGTATGCGTTGCCGCAGGCGGCCGACGTGGCGTTGACGGTGTATAACGTGCTGGGTCAGCCGGTGCGGACGCTGGTGGCCGAACGGCAGGCGGCGGGTCGGTATGCGGTGGAGTGGGATGCGACCAACGATCAAGGCCATAGTTTGTCGTCGGGGCTGTATTTCTACCGCTTGCAGGCGGGTGGCGACTTCCTCGAAGTCAAGAAGATGCTGCTGCTCAAGTAGCACCCACTGCACAGCGAGTTAGGGAAATGGGACCCCAAGTTCTGGGGTCCCATTTTCACTATTAAATCAACAGGTTACAATATAGAAGGAGAAGCAACTATGCAGAACAGCGTGCGAAAGACGTTTCCTCTTGCCATCGCCCTGTTGCTCGCACTCTGTGGTGCCGCTATCGCCGGGAATAACGCGAACGTTGTAATTTCGCTCGATGGGGAGCATGCCGCCGCCGATGCTGGGGAGCAAGTGCAAGTGCCACTGTCGGCCGCTGGAATGGTCGGAGTAAAGCAATTTGAAGTTATCCTGACGGTATTGCCTGCGGATGCCTTTGATCTGGCAGCGACGACCTTTACCTCTGAGCTTGGTTTTTCGCCCGGCGTGGAATTGTTGGGGGATGACCAGATCAAAAGCGGTGTAGCTACTCTTGGCGAGGCGATAGATGGCGATGGTACTTTGGGTGTTTTTACCCTCACGATGTCGAGTAGTTTCACTAGGGAGTCTCCCGCTGAAATCGTGGTAAGCAGCGTGTCCCTTGGGTCGTCGTCTTTGGACCGGGATGTCCTTGGTGTCGAAGGATTATTTATCGTCAATTGGGCCGTTCCCCCGCCGAATATGTTGGCAACCTCAGAACTCACCCTTAACCGGGCCTATTCCTCGATCGGCACAGGTGCGGCCGCGGACGGTAGCCCCGGTGAGATCGAGTTCTCGGTCAATTTCACCGATGATGGGGCCCCATCCAAGGGCCAGACCATTGCTTGGGACATCACCAATACCGGCTCGCGGTCGGTCTATCTGCTCGGTGTCGGCGAGGTCCCTTCCGGTGTATACGTATGCCTGCGGAATGTGACCGATGAGGACGGCAATGCGGCAGTACAGTTTGACGCCGAAGGCAACCTAAAGGCGGCTGCGACTTTGCTCGACGTTCGGGCGCGTACGACTGCTGTAAATCCTGCCGGTGACACCATGGACTTGGCGGTTGATTTCGACGCTACATGGGAGGTGCCAGATCCCGACAAGTTGATGTTCGTCTCGCAGGTTTCCCTGAATCACGATGATAAGGCCCTCAACGAGCTAGTTGCAGGGCCAGGTGCGAAAATCCCAGTCAGGGTGTCTGCGGGCGGACTAACCGGCGTGAAGCAGGTTGAGGTCACCTTGACAGTGTCGCCTGCCGAGGCTTTTGATCTAGAGGCCACCACATTTGGCGGTTCCAGTGCGTTTGTCTTGGCGGCACCTGGTGTAGAAGTCTCCGGCAATCAGGTGCGAGGCGGCGCAGTCGTTATTAGTGATGAAGCCGTAGATGGTGATGCCGATCTGGGGACTTTCACCCTCGTCACCTCGGAAAACTTTACCGAGGATATGGAGGCGGGTATTGTGGTCCACAGCGTGTCCCTCGGCCCGTCGTCTGGCGTACGCGATTACTTGGACACCGAGTTGTTGAGTCGCAGCGTACATCTCAACCGGCCGGATCCAATGCTGGTGGCTACTGCGCCGCTGGTTGGCAACGCGTTGACTTCTGGGGCCGACACCGGAGCTATTGACGACGACAGCCCCGGCGAGATCACGTACTCGGTCAACTTTACCAACCTCTGGGGTGAGCCGGGCGAGGGTCAGCTCATCTTATGGGATGTGTACAACCGGAGTACGGAGTGGGTGTCCGTGCTCGGCATTGGCACGATTCCCCCCCATGGCAGCGCATTCGTGCGCAATACGACGGATGCCAATGGCAATTCGTCGATCGAGGTTGACGCCGATGCCGTGTCTTTCCTCAGCATTACGGCGAGTACCGCTACGGAGAATGCGGCCGGCAAGGACCTCGACTTGGCGATTGACTTCAGCGCGGCTTGGGCTGCTGCTAAGCCACTCGCCGCCCTGCCGTTGGCTAACTCGCTGAGTCAAAACTATCCCAACCCGTTTAATCCGGAAACCACGATTCCCTACGCCCTTAGTAGCGATGCGGTCGTCTCTCTGACGATTTACAACATCGCAGGTCAGGTCGTGCGCAAGCTGGTTGACGGTGAGGCACTGGCCGCAGGTCAGTATCAAGCCGTGTGGGATGGCCGGAGTGAAAGCGGCGCTAGCGTCGCCAGCGGCATGTATTTTTATTTGCTCCACGCCGGCGACTATGTAGCTAAGCGCAAGATGGTGCTGCTGAGGTAGTTTTCTCAGCGGTACAACAGCAGTAATCAGTGAGTGAAATGGGGCCTCAATGAGAGGTCCCATTTCCTTTTTGGGCCGTGGCTCGTTGCGTAAGGCTGCGGCGTTATTTGCGCTTAGTTATAAAAATCTATGAAAATCAAGGTTTTATTTTTTGCTTCCTGCCGCGATGCCGTCGGCCACAGAAGCTGTGAGTGGGAGATCGCCGAAGGCTGCCGAGTCGCCGACTTGCAGCGCGAACTCGTAGCCGCGTATCCGCAACTAGCCGCGGTGCAGCAGGTGTTGTCGATTGCGGTCAATTCCGAGTACGCGGGGAGCCATACCGCCTTACAAGCAGGGGACGAAGTAGCCCTTATTCCGCCGGTAAGTGGGGGTTGACGTGTTCAAAATTACCGAAGACCCAATTGAGCCTAGCGACTTGTTTGCTGACGTGGTGTGCGATGAGAATGGCGCGGTGGCCACGTTTGCCGGTGTGGTGCGCAATCACTCCGGGGACAAGCAAACCGAGTACTTGGTGTACGAGGCCTATCCAGCTATGGCCGAGAAGAAGATGGCGGAGATTGGCAAAGAACTGAAGGCGCGGTGGGGCGTCGTGGATGTCGGTATGATTCACCGCGTAGGAAAGCTCGAAATCGGGGAGATCAGCGTGTTGATCGCCGTCGCTAGCCCTCATCGAGCCGAGGCTCTGGCCGCGTGTCAGTACGCCATTGATCGGCTCAAGCAGATCGTGCCTATATGGAAGAAGGAAATAGGGGACAAGGGTGAAAGCTGGGTTGAAGGTCCACAGGTAGCCTATAAAGGCCGCTAAGTATGGTGTTCAACTTTGGTTGGTTATTGGAGGGCCGGTTGGCAGGTGCTGGGCAGATTGGTGGTTGGGAAGGGGAAGAGCGGCTGGAGGACGATCTTGATTTGCTGGCGGCGCAGGGTGTAAAGGCGATTGTGTCGCTGACCGCGAATGCCCTGCCGGCAGGCGCGGTGGCGGTGCGCGATATGGCGTACTTGCACTTGCCCATACAGGATATGCAGTCGCCTTCGCTCGGGGATATACGAGCGTTTGTCCAATTCGTTGACGAGGCCGCCGAGCAAGGACGACCGGTGATGGTCCATTGCAGTGCGGGATTGGGGCGCACGGGCACGATGTTGGCGAGTTATTTGGTACGAATGGGCAGGAGTGCGGCTGACGCCCTAACGCAGGTGCGGAGCTTGCGCCCCGGCTCGGTGGAAACAGCCGCCCAAGAACGAGCCGTATATGAATACGCCGTGCATCTTGGGCAATTGACATAGTGGGGCGGCACAAGTACATTGACAAGAGTGTAGCCTCTAGTGGCTACATGCTAAAACCGGAGGAAGGGCTCGGATGGAATTTCCTGAGTGTTTGAAGTGCAAAGAAGGCGTTTTGATTCCGCTTTCCGACTATGGAAGAGACGGCGCAGCCATTCACTACAAAGCGTGGGTCTGCACGAATCCAAGTTGCGGATATCATATAAGAATTGACAACGGCGAGTTGAGTATCGGCGAGGCACTAAAGAGATCGTTTAAGTAAACGGTCCCGTCTTCGCTTCGGCACGCGGTAAAAGTAGTAGATCACGAGAAGAGGCCCCCTTTTGCGGAGCCTCTTCTTCTTATGGGGTCTATTGTTGGCCAACATCAGTGTAAGAAGTTGGGGAATCAGGGCAGGTGCCTTGGTCTTATCTTTTGCGCTGTGGCTTCACGCAGTTACAGAGAAGTACTACGATAAAGAAATTTCAGTACGCCTCTGGATCGAAGTCCCTCCACCAGGCGAAGGTGTGGATGGGGATATGGTACTGGCCAGTGAAGTGCCTTCCACGGTTCGCGTCTTGGTGACTGGTGGGGGCAAGGATCTGCTGTTTGACTTGGACGATGATTCCTTTGTTCTGAAGTTACGAGCCGAAGGCAAGAATCGGATCCACCGCTTGACTCCTTCCCAGATCACCAAGCGGGTGGCCGACTTGGATGTCGAAGTCAAGCAAATTCTCGAACCAAAAGAAATTGCAATTGCCTTAGCACCGAGGATGGAACGGGATGTCCCCGTGCGGGTGCAAGCGAGTCTGGAAGTGGCTGCTGCCCACGTACAGGTGACGCCGATGCAAGCTGATCCCGCGCTCGTCCGGGTGATCGGCCCGCAGCAGCAGGTCGCAGCACTGCGTTATGTGGATACGGATTCGCTGGTTTTGCAGGATGTCCGGGAAGATGTGGATATGAAGTGGTCTTTGCGACATCCCGAGCACACGCAATTCGCGTTCGTCCCCGAGGCTGTGCGTGTGCGCGCCACTGTGCAGATGTTAGCCGAGGACGATTTAATCGGAGTGCCGATTACCGTGCGTCATACCGGTAGGGTGCGCCTGCGTCCCGAACCGGCCACTGCCCAAGTCAAGGTGCGCGGCGGAGTTGGCGTGATCACCCAACTCGACCCGGCCCACGACATAGAGCTGTACGTAGATTACGCCGAATATCAGGGGAATGCGCTGCCTGTGCATAGTTCGGAGACATCGCTTTTTGAGGTGCGCCAGATCACGCCGGCATACGTCGACTTGGTGAGTTACTAGAATGTTAGTACTGGGGCTAGAGACCTCCTGCGATGAGACAGCCGCGGCAGTGGTTGATGAGTCGTACGCTGTGCATTCCAATATCATCTTTTCGCAACAAGATCACGCGCCGTACGGAGGCGTGGTGCCCGAGCTGGCTTCGCGCGCCCATATGCGTACTTTGGTGCCGGTCGTGCGACAGGCTCTCGCGACCGCAGGAGTTGGGTGGGAAGAAGTAGATGGGGTGGCAGCGACGCGCGGGCCTGGCTTAGTTGGTTCGTTGATCGTGGGGCTGTCGCTAGCCAAAGGGTTGGCGTTGGCATGCAACAAGCCGCTGGTAGGCGTCCACCACTTGGAAGCCCATGTGTTTTCCAACTTGGTCGCCGCGCAGGTCGAGGCCCCCTTCCTGACGCTGCTGGTGTCGGGTGGACACACTGAATTGATCTTGGTGCACAAACTCGGCTCATACGAGGTGCTGGGCCGTACGCGCGACGACGCGGCTGGCGAGGCATTTGACAAGGTCGCCAAACTGCTGGGCCTGCTGCCCGGGGAAGGGGTGGTGGCCGGTGGTCGGCTCGTCGCCGAGTTGGCCGAGGCTGGCGATTCCAAGGCTATTGGTTTCCCTCGTGCGCTCGTGGACGGGATGGACTTTAGCTTCAGTGGCCTCAAAACCTCGGTGTTACACTACATCCGCTCTCTTACTCCGCAAACGCGTCCGCAGCAGCTCGCCCATATTGCCGCTAGCTTCCAAGAAGCCGTAGTGGATGCCTTAGTCGCCAAGACCCTGCGGGCCTTGGAGCGAGCAGATGTGGCGACCGTATGCCTTGCGGGCGGCGTTGCCGCCAACCAGCGGCTGCGCCAGCGACTGCGCGTCGCGGTTGAGCGCCGCGGCTTGGCCTTCCATTGTCCGGCGTACGATTTGTGTACAGATAACGCTGCTATGGTGGGGGCTGTTGGAGCCTTCTACCTTAGTCGCGGCGTCTGCGACAGTCTCAATGTGGACGCCGCTCCCCGCTTGGGCTGGCGTGTCTGAGTGGTCGGATAGCCACCTCCGGTTGGCGGGACCGTACGTATTCCTCGTCCTGCTGCCCTTCCTACTCGCATTCGTTTATTGGGTGTATCAGCGGACGTATCCGCAGGTTGATCCTAAGCGTCGCATGGCGCTCGTGATGTTGCGCTCCGCGTCCGTGGCCTTGCTAACTATGGTGTTGTGCGAGCCGGTTTTGACGTGGTGGCACCAACGGGTCATCCGACCGCTAGTGTTGGTGTTGGTCGATACCAGCCCGAGCATGGAGGTGGCCGACGGGCCTGGCACGCGGCTACAGCAGGTGGCGGCCGTGCTGGGTGACGAGGGTTGGGCAGTGCGCTTGCAGCAGGCCGAAGTCCGCGCTTGGGGATTTGCCGAATCCTCGTATCCGTTTGCGCTCGATACGGTTGCGACCGCAATTACTCGCGGTCAGGCGACCAATATAGGCCGCGCCCTCGCCGCTAGCTTGGAGGCGGTCACCGAGCGGGAGCGCGTGCAAGGCGTGGTTCTATTCTCCGACGGAGGCCACAACTTGGGCCGCGATCCGGTACAACTGGGAGCGGAACTGGGTGTGCCGGTGTACGCGCTTGGCGTGGGGGGCGCGGAGGTCCCGGTTGATATTCAGCTAGTGGATGTGCGCACGGCCGAAACTGGATACGTCGGTCAGAGCCAGCCAATTGACGCCGAGGTGCGGAGTTGGGGATACGAGGGACAGCGCGTGGAAGTTCAGCTCTACGAGGGCGAGCGATTGCTCCAGAGACAATCGCTGCTGTTGGCCGACGATGGACAGGTGCAGCGCGTTTCCTTTGCAGTGACGCCTCAGCAGGCTGGGCCGCGCATTTTTCGCGTGGCCATTGCACCCGTGGCTGGGGAATTTGCGACCGCAGACAACGAGGCCCTCGCGTTTACCCACATTCTCGCCGGGCGCACACAGGTGCTGTTGCTAGCCGGAGGTCCCAGCGAGGACTTGGCCTTTTTGCGTCGCAGTTTAAGTGCCGATTCGAGTTGGGTAGTAGAGGCTATGATTCAGCGGGAGCCGGACGCGTTCTATGGCGGCGCGTGGAGCCCGGCTGTTTTGCAGGGTCGGGAGGTAGTGGTGCTGGTCAATCCGGGCGCGTGGCTGCTCAATGGCCCGCCCGCCGCTGCGTTGGTCCAGCACGTGTACGCTGGTGCCGGCTTGCTCGTCGTCGCAGGTCCCAAGATGGCGCGGGCTTGGCTTGCCGACTCGCCGCTGGCTGCGCTCATGCCGCTTCAGGTAGCTGGCCCTGTGCCCTTTGTGCCGGGGGAGGTCTCGTTGCGGCTCAGCGCGGGCGGGCGGCACCATCCGGTCGTGCGCCCGCCCGCAGGGGCAGACGACCCGTGGCTTCGGTTGCCGCCGTTGCCGGGCTACTTTCGCACGGCGCAGCAGCGGCCGGGTACCACCGTACTGGTCGAGAGCGCCGGCGGCGAGCCTGTCGTAGTTGCGGGTGCTTATGGCGCGGGCAAGGTCCTCGCGGCCCTATCCTCATCTTTTTGGCGGCTCGATCTGATGAGCAGTGGCGTCGATGGCCAGCCGCAGACCATTCGTACGTTCTGGCGTGACGCCGCTAAGTGGCTTGCGCTCGACGCTCCGGGCGGTCGGGTTCGTGCTTCAACGGAGCGACCTGTGTACCGGGCGGGCGAGGAAGTGGTTTTCGCGGTGCAGGTTTTCGACGAACTGCTGAAGCCGCAGCCGAGGGCGACGGTACAGGTCGCGCTACCCGGGCGGGAAGCGTTCGACCTGCAATCACAAGGAGCCGGGCACTACAGAGGCGTCGCTAGTGGGCTGGCCCCCGGCACATATGAATACGAGGTCCGGGCCGCAGCGGACCAAGCCGCTGTAGGTACGGCTACGGGTCGCTTTGTCGTCGAAGAGTACAGCATTGAGCTGGGGGATTTGCGCGCCGATCCATTGCTCTTGGGCGAGTTGGCCCGTGCCAGTGGTGGTCGCGCCTATTCGCTTGCGGACTGGGAGGACATGTTGGAACAGTTGGCGCCGCGCAAGTATTGGGTCGAAAAGGCCGAGGTTTTGCCGCTGTGGGGGCCGCTGTGGCCGGCGCTTTTGGCGACTGCCCTGTTGGCTGTCGAGTGGTTTGGACGCAAGCGCAGCGGCATGATCTGACGCACCGCAAGATGCAAAAAGCCGCGTTTTTGTTTATTTTTGTTAATCCCCTTTCCAATCTGATTGCTTCCCAGCCTAGGTACTAGCGGAGTCTGCAAGCTCTATGTCCGAGTTTTTACACACGCCCAAAGGTGAGAAGAGACCCCAAGTGCTAGGGGTCCTCCTCCTCGGTCTCGGCGTGTTTTTGTTTGTCTGCTTGATATCCCATTCGTCGCTGGACCCGCCTAATTCGAGCCGCTCGGTGGCGGAGAGTTCGAATTGGGGGGGATGGATTGGTGCGTATGCTTCGTATGGAGCCTTTGCGAGCATGGGACTGGCTGCGTATGTCTGGCCGGTGCTTTTGTTGCTGTGGGGTTGGAATAGGGTGCGTTGCCAGCCGGTGGCTCTTGCGGTGCAGCGGAGTGTGGGCCTTTTGCTCATGGCCGTCTTCATTAGCGTCGCGACCGGTCTGCCCGACTATTCGCCGCGCATGGCTTATAAGCTGGGCGGCGTGTTGGGAACTCAGATCAGTTTGGATATCCTCATACCGTACTTAGGGAGGCTAGGGTCGGCGGTTTTGCTGGGCGCGCTCTTTGTGGCTGCGGTGATTTTGACCCCCGGTCTGAACTGGCGACTGTTAGCGTGGTTTGGCGATGGTTTGGCGATGGTTTGGCGGTTGCTCGGGCGGTTGCTTCGGCGGTTGCGGGAACTGCTCCCTGCTATACACAAGAGCAAAGCCGCAAAATGGGAACGGGACGAAACCGCCATGGTGCGAGAAGTGAGACCTGAGATTAGTGCGGAACCTCGGGTCGAGGATGCAGCCCCTTGGAAGCCAATGGTTGAAGAGGTTGATGCAGTGGAGCCTCGGGTGCAGGAACCGGTACGCGTTGAGCGACGGGCGCGCAAAAAGAAAAAGGAACCGACGGTTGCAGACGCAGCTATACCAGAGCCAGCACCTGAAAAAGAAAAGGCCGAGCCAGTCCGCAAGCCTGCCGGGGGTCATTACGAAATCCCGAGTTTTGCGTTGTTAGACGAAATCCCGGCCAGTCGCAGCCGCGTCTCCAAGGAGACTTTGCTGGAAAACGCCAAGCTGCTGGAGAGTGCGTTGGACAATTTCGACGTGGCCAGCAAGGTCGTCGAGGTGAGTCCCGGGCCGGTAGTGACCCGCTACGAGGTAGAGCCGGACCTTGGAGTCAAGGTCAATCGCATTGCCGCGCTTTCAGACGATCTCGCACGCGTGATGAGCGCCAAAGGCATTCGGATTCAAGCGCCAGTGCCGGGCAAATCCGTGGTGGGGGTGGAGATTGCCAATCAGGAGCGGGAGACCGTTTACTTGCGCGAAATCATCGAAGATGAGGTGTTCAGCCGGTCGGATTCCAAGCTGGTTATGGCGCTGGGCAAGACTATTTCGGGCGAGCCGTGCGCCGCGGATTTGGCTAAAATGCCTCATCTATTGGTCGCCGGTGCCACCGGGGCCGGCAAGAGCGTGTGTCTGAACAGCCTAATTTGCAGCATCCTCCTCAAGGCCACGCCGGACGAAGTGCGCTTTATCATGGTTGATCCCAAGGTTGTCGAATTGACGATGTACAACGATATACCGCATTTGCTGGTGCCGGTTATTACCGAGCCGAAAAAGGCCGCCGAGGCCCTGAAGTGGGCGGTAGCCGAAATGGAAGCTCGCTACCAGAAACTGGCCAAACTGGGGGTGCGCAATCTGTCCGACTACAACGCCAAACTGGTGCGCGTCCAAGCCGAGGCCGCAGAAGACGGCGTTGAGCCTGAGAAGCCGCTGGCTTACATCGTGATAGTAATTGACGAATTTGCCGATTTGATGCTGACGGCTCCCGCTGAGGTGGAGACCTCGCTGATGGGTTTGGCGCAGAAGTCGCGCGCCGTGGGCATTCACATCATTTTGGCGACCCAGCGGCCTTCGGTGAACGTGATTACCGGAGTAATCAAGGCCAACTTCCCGTCGCGCATTGCCTTCCAAGTGGCGTCAAAGACGGACTCGCGCACGATTCTCGATCTCAACGGGGCTGAGCGGCTGTTGGGGATGGGCGATATGCTCTTTCTGCCGAGCGGTCAAGGCGAGCCGCTCCGCGTCCACGGAGCCTTTATCTCTGGCGAGGAAACCGAGCGCTTGGTCGCGGCATTAAAAGAGAGCCAGTACGAGGCCGAGGAAGTTGCGGTGTTTTCAGAGCAGCCGGATATTAACGCGGCTGCCGAGGCGCGCGACGACCTGTTCGACGATGCCGTGCGCTTAGTCTGCGAACACCAGCAGGCCTCCACCTCGTTTTTACAGCGGCGTTTGAAAGTGGGTTATTCCCGCGCCGCACGTCTGATGGACGAGTTGGAGGCCGCTGGTATCGTTGGGCCGATCGTTGGGGCAAAGCCGCGCGAGATTCTCATCGAGCGTGCGGAAGAGGAGTACGTAGAAGAATGAGACTGTGGCTGTGGGCCGTTTCTTGTATGTGCTTGGCGGCGAGCACGGCTCTTGGACAGAGCGGCGAAGAAATCATCGCTAGGGTGCAAAAGCGTCTCGCTAGCTACAAGACGTTTTCAGCCCGCTTTGAAAAGCAATTCTACTGGGCCGTGCTGGACAAGTACCGCAGCCGTGAGGGGCGGATCTATTTGCGTCGCCCGAACCGCTTCCGCATTGAGTTGGAAGGCGGCGATGTGGTGGTGGCCGATGGCAAGGCGGTCTGGTCGTATGTCGTGCAGAATGGCCAAGTGGTGGTCAGCCCTTACGAAGCTGAAATAAAGACCCCGTGGGAAGTGTTTTTCGACTATACCGAGCGCTATGTGCCCATTGCGGTGGAGGAAAGTGCGTTGGGGAGATGGCCCTGTTATTTGCTGGTCATGGCACCGGAAAACGAAGCGTCTGTGGTCGAACAGATGCGGATTTGGGTGGATCCTAGAGGGTGGTTTTTGCTGCAAGTCGAGCAGCGCGAGGCCAATGGTAATCGCACTACGTACGTCCTTAGGGATCACCGCGCCAACAAGAAGATAGCCGACGAGGTCTTTTCTTTTCAAATGCCAGAAGGGGTGGAGGTGCTGGACACTAGGGAATCTCCTGTTGAATAAGGAAGTGCAGTGGTGGTGCGCGGTTCTGCTGGTACACGCGGGAGCCTTGGCGGTTGCAGCGGATCAGAGTATCTGGATTTTGTTGCGCGACAAAATGGATGCCGAGGGACGGCGCATCGCTTGGGTGGATTTGGGGGCTGATCATACGGACGCGGAGCTGGACCTGCCCGTCAGCCCACGCTATATCGAGCGGCTGCGGGAGTTGGGAGTGGCCGTGCGCTTCTCCTCGCGTTGGCTCAACGCGGTCAGTGCGCGGGTTTCGCCCGAGGTACAGCACCGAGTGCAGACTGCGGACTTTGTCATCGCTACTCGCCCCGTGTCGCGGTTGCAGCGGCCCAGTCCATCGCCGCCCGCGCTGCTTGCCAGTCCTAAGTTGCAGCAAAGCCGTTATGGCCTCGCCTTTGAGCAACTGGCCCAAATCGCCGTTCCCCCTCTACACGACCAAGGTTTGACGGGTGCTGGGGTGCGCGTGGCCTTGCTCGACAACGGTTTCCACTACGCCGAACACGCGGCCTTCGCCTCCATTCGCGTGGTGGCCCAGCGCGACTTTGTCAATGGCGGTGAGATTGTCGGCGATGAAGTCGATCAACCCAGCACCGGCGACGCAATGAGCGGCGACCAAAACTTGCACGGTGCGCAAGTACTTTCCTTGCTGGCAGGCTATCAGCCCGAGCACTTTGTCGGCGTGGCACCCGACGCTGAGTACATCTTGGCCAAGACTGAGCTAGACGACAACTTGCCCGAAATGCCCTCGGAGGAGGATCGCTGGGTTGCCGGTTTGGAATGGGCCGACAGCTTAGGAGCACAGGTGGTCAACAGTTCGTTGGGCTACAATCGCTGGGACGACGGCACGGGTTACTCAACAGCGGATCTGGACGGAGCAACCGCGCTGACGAGCTTGGCGGCGGGCTTGGCGGTGCGGCGTGGCATCGTGGTGGTAGTGGCCGCGGGCAATGAGGCCAACGGGGATTGGCACTACATAACGATGCCAGCGGACGCCGATGGCGCGATCGCGGTGGGAGCGGTAGATGTGCCCGGCAGCACTGAGCGCGTACCGCAGATTGCCTCCTTTAGCTCGCGAGGACCGACAGCGGATGGCCGCATCAAGCCGGATGTAGTCGCGCCCGGCAGCGGCGTGGTGGTTGCGGATCTGCGGCGCGGTGGCTATGTGCGCATGGGCGGCACTTCCTTTGCGGCACCCTTGGTGAGTGGGGTTTGCGCCCTATTGTTGCAAAAAAATCCCGCATGGGGACCGGACCAAGTGATGGAGGCTTTGCGCTCGACTGCGCTGGACCTGGGAACCGCTGGTCCCGACACGGTGTATGGCTGGGGGCAGATAAACGCGTTGGTGGCCAGTGGCCTCGACGAGATGCTGCCGAAAGAAGACCGCCTGTTGGCACCTTTTCCCAATCCAGCGCGAGACGGGGAGGTGCATTTCCCAGTGCAGCTAGCCGAGCGCGGTTTCGTCGAGTTGAGCGTTTTTGACCTAGCGGGCCGATTGGTGTTCGCCGAGCGTTGGGACCTGTGGCCGGGGAGCCACGACCGGCCGGGCCGCGCCCCGCGTTGGACGCCGGCCGTGGCCAACGGGATGTACTTCTATCAACTGAAGCTGCCTAGCCACAGCCGCTTGGGCAAAATTGCCCTTGTGCGCTAGGTGCTTTGGGAAACGCCATGGTGATCTCGGCAAAAGAGCGCAAGAAGCAGCTTAACAAACGCCTGCGGATGCTCAACCGCGTCGTCTTGGGCGGCGTGACCCTCTTCGTGCCGATCTACATTGGGGTGAGCTTGACGGGCGGATCAGCGGACAAACTGGAGAACCTGACCAACCTGTTCGCCAACATCAACAACCAAGTGGCCCTGACGGTGCCCGCGGACGGGGTGCGCTACAGGCATTTTTTTCACGGTCCGCCTGATGAGGGCCACAAGTTCGTGCTCGTTGATGTGCGTTTGCAGGTGAATTTGCAGCTTGCGTGGGCGATTGTGCCGCGCTGTTTTCAGCTCGTTGACGACCAAAGGCGGCGGTACTACCCGCTGTCGCGCTCGCCGTTTTTTATTAGGCACACCGATCAGCTAAAGGGGACCAAGGGCGAAGTGTACGAGGGGCAGTTACTTTTTGAAATACCCGCTGAACGCAAGCACGAAAGTCTCCTTTTTGATCGCTACTACGAAACCGAGGAAAATGACAATGGCCACGATTGAGGAACAGTTGGCAAGTGGGCGACAGCAGCTAGAGCGGCTGCGAGGGTATCTTTGACATAAGTGGTAAGAAGGAAGAGTTGGCCGCGCTGGAGAAGCGCATGGCGACCTCGGACTTTTGGAACGATAGGCGGCAGGCCGAATCCGTCGGCAAGACAGTGCGCATCCTCAAGGACACCATCGCGGATTGGGAGACCTTGGACGCGCAGTTGGACGACTTGGATCAACTGCGGCAGATGGCGGCCGAAGAGGACGATGCAGAGGCGCTGATTGAGGTCGAAGCCGAGGTCGAACGCGCCGTGCAGGGCATCGGCGAATTGGAGTTCCGCACGATGCTCAACGACGAGGCCGACCCCAAGAATGCGATTCTCGTCATTCACTCGGGGGCAGGTGGCACGGACGCCGCCGAATGGGCGTTGATGTTGATGCGCCTGTATATGCGCTGGACCGAGCGCCACGGCATGGAATGTACAGTCGTGGATATGCAGCAGGCCGAGGAAGCTGGCATCAAAGGCGCAACCATTGAGGTGAGAGGGGATTA
Source organism: Candidatus Latescibacterota bacterium (assembly GCA_965116045.1). Lineage (GTDB taxonomy): Bacteria > Latescibacterota > UBA2968 > UBA8231 > UBA8231. Next base: position 3,513,957 of record OZ220478.1, read on the forward strand.
TGCGTATGGCTACCTCAAAGCCGAGGCCGGCGTCCATCGCCTAGTGCGGCTCTCGCCGTTTGATACGAGTCGTCGTCGGCACACTTCGTTTGCTTCGGTGTTTGTCTATCCAGAAGTCGAAGACGATATCGAGGTGGCTATCAACGACGAGGACGTGAAGGTCGAAACCTACCGCTCCGGGGGCGCGGGCGGTCAACACGTGAACAAGACCGCCTCGGCCGTGCGGCTCACGCATCTGCCCACTGGCATTGTCGTCCAATGCCAAAACGAGCGCTCGCAGTTCAAGAACAAGGCCACTGCGTTTAAGGTGCTGAAGGCGCGCCTGTACCAACACCTCGAGGACGAACAGAAACAGAAACAGCTTGCGGTGGAGAGCACCAAGAAGAGCATTGACTTCGGGTCGCAGATCCGCTCCTATGTGTTTCACCCATACACCATAGTTAAGGATCACCGCACCGCTTGCGAGACGGCCAATGTCCAAGCGGTAATGGACGGCGACATTGACCAATTTATCCGGGCCTATTTGACCGAGGGACAAACGTGAGCATTGATTTGTTTGTCGCCGGTCGCTATCTGCGTTCCAAGCAGCGCGAGGGCTTCTTCTCGGTTATCGCCTATATGGCCGTCGGTGGGGTGATCTTGGGGGTAGCGGCTTTGGTGATCATTCTATCGGTGACCAATGGTTTTGCTGGCGAAGTCAAAAATCGGCTGATCGGCATGAACGCCCACGTCAACATTCGTCGCTTTGACGGCGGCCCCATCGCGGATTGGGACGCGCTGTTGCAGCAGGTGAAAGGCGCGGCCGGGGTCGTAGGCACGGCAGCGGTCGTGGATTTCAAGGTCATTATTGCTTCGCAACTCGATTTGGGCCGGGTTGATGGCATTCCCGTGTGGGGTGTTGATCCAGCGACCTTTCCAGCGGTTTCCGACCTGACCGAACACCTGCGCTACGCCAATCCAGAGGGGCAACTGCGCCTCGGTTTGCTCGCCGAGCTAAATAAGCGGGGGATTGTCCTCGGCGAATACTTGGCTCGGCGTTTGCACGTGGGGCCGGGTTCTGAGGTGTTGCTGATGACGGTGCAGAATCTCGATGTGGAAGCAGCCGTGATGGACGGTTTCTCCCCGCGTCCGTGGTCTTTTTTCGTGACCGATCACTTTGAAAGCGGCATGTACCAGTACGATGACAACTATGCTTTTATTCACCTAGAAGACGCCCAACTCATGCTCGAATTGGGCGATGCGATTACTGATATCCACATCCACGTCGCAGACATCTACCAAGCGCCTGAGATCCGCGACCGCCTAGCCGAGGAGTTGGGCTATCCCTATCAAGTGCGCGATTGGACCCAACTTTTTCCTGAGTTCTTCCGTTGGATTGAGTTAGAAAAATGGGCAATCTTCCTTGCGCTGAGTCTCATTGTGTTGGTCGCTGCTTTTAATATTATGTCGATCCTAGTTATGTCGGTGCTGATCAAGACGCCCGAGATCGGCATCTTGCGGACAATCGGTTGTACCGTGGGCGAGATTTATCGCATCTTCATCTATCAGGGATTGGTCATTGGTGGGATCGGCACCTTCTTGGGCTGCTTGATCGGTTTTGCGCTCTGTTTAGCCCAACAGCATTTTGCGCTGATTTCCATTCCCGGGGACATGTATTTCATCAGCTCGTTGCCCGTGGATATGGATGTCGTGGACTTTGCATTGGTAGCGGCGATTAGCATGGTCATCTGCTTGGCGACGTCGATTTATCCGGCGCGCAAAGCCGCGGGGTTGATGCCCGTAGAAGCCATTCGGTATATAATGTAAGATGGTGAAACAGGCCGAAATCATTCTCGAAGCGCGCGGTTTGCACAAGGTGTTCAACACCAGCGGCACGGGCTTGGAAGTACTCAAAGGCGTGGATTTAGCAGTGCGGGCGGGTGAGTTGGTCGCGGTCATGGGTGAATCCGGTGTTGGCAAAAGCACCTTGCTGCACCTGTTGGGCACACTCGACCTGCCAACGGCTGGCCAATTGCGAATCGCCGGCATTGACGTGCTCAACCTCGAAGATCAGGCGCTGTCGCGCTTCCGCAATCGGCACATTGGTTTCGTATTCCAATTTCACTATTTGCTGCCGGAATTTACCGCGCTGGAAAACGTTTTGCTGCCGGCGCGGGTCGCTGGCGTTGATCGCCGCAAGGAGGCCCTTGAGTTGATGGATTCCGTCGGACTAATGGACCGCTTGCACCACCGGCCTGGGGCGCTGTCGGGCGGCGAATGCCAGCGGGTGGCCATGGTGCGCGCGCTAGTCAACGAGCCGTTGGTCGTGCTGGCCGATGAACCATCGGGCAATCTCGACGAGACGGCCAGCGAGGCTCTGCATCAACTGCTCGCCGGGTTGGCCCGAGAGCGAGGGCAGGCTTTTGTGGTGATGACCCACGACCGCAAATTAGCCCAGAGCATGGATCGCCGTGGGCGCATAGAAGCGGGTGTGTTACAAATGGAAGACGATGCGATATGAAAAAATGCGAAGTATGCAACAAGCGCGAGGCCGTAGTGGCCTATAACCATATTGTCGACGACGTAAAACAGACGCTCTTGCTCTGCGAGCAGTGCGCTAACGAAAAAAACATCAAGGTGCTGGTCGTTCCGGCCGCACAGGCCAAAGAAGCCCCCGTGCTGGTGAAGGAAATCAAGATAGAGTTGGTCAAGTTGGCTGGAGCCGAAGGCGACGGGGAGGTGTGCTGTGCGGCTTGCGCGATGAGCTACGAGGAGTTTAAGAAGATAGGTCGCCTCGGTTGTCCCCATTGTTACGATGCCTTCGCCTCACAGCTAGAGCGCCTGCTCAAACGCATCCACGGCGACGACCGACATCAGGGCAAAGGCCGGCTGGAAGTGGCACAAAGTACCGGCGCGGCCGACGAGTTGAAGCGATTGCGCGAAGAGTTGGCCCAAGCAGTAGCGGAAGAGGCATTTGAAGAGGCTGCTCAACTCAGAGACCGCATCCGCGTCCTCGAAGGAAAATAGCGGTGAATATTGAGGATCTCGTTTACAATGCCGCTAGCTGGCTCAGTGGAGAAGGGGATACCGACGGCATGGTCGTTAGCTGTCGCGCCCGCTTGGCCCGCAATCTTGCAGGGTGGGCTTTTGCGCCGAAGACCACACTCGAAGACCAAGAAAAGATCATTGAACAGGTCCTGAGTGCCGCCCAAAAGTGCCGCCCTATGTGCGATGCGGCCTTTTTCCACATGAACGCCCTACAGGCCAACCAGCGTCAGTTGCTGGTGGAACGCCACTTGATTAGTCCGGCTCTGGCCAAAAGCAAGGGCCAGCGCGGTGTGCTTTTCAATAAAGATGAGTCGCTTAGCGCGATGATTAACGAGGAGGATCACCTCCGCTTGCAGGCCATCCTCCCGGGTTTGCAAACGCACGCGGCGTGGCAGCAGGTTGATGCGCTCGACGATGCGCTCAGGAGCGAGTTAGACTGGGCGCAATCGGAGCGCTGGGGCTTCTTGACGGCCTGTCCGACCAACACGGGGACGGGTTTGCGGATATCAGTACTCATCCATCTGCCGGCCTTAGTCCTGACCGAGGATATGGAACGAGTGATGCGCGGGTTGACCCGCATGGCTTTTGCGGTGCGCGGGTTCTACGGCGAAGGTACTAATGTGGTCGGCAATCTGTTTCAGATATCCAACCAAGCCACTTTGGGCGTAACCGAAGGGGAGATCGTCGACAAGCTCTCGGAGATAACCCAACAGATCATGGGCCATGAAAAAGAGGCGCAGGCCACCCTGTTGGCAGACGCATCGGCCCAAGTGGAGGACAAGGTTTGGCGGGCGTATGGGATTTTGCAACATGCGCGGGTGTTGAGTGGGCAGGAGTTTATGAACTTGCTATCGGCAGTGCGTTTGGGATGTAGTTTGGGGATTGTTGACGGCTTCCCTCTCGGCTTTATCAATCAGTTAATGATCGTTACTCAGCCCTCGCATTTGCAGGCCGAAGCTAGAGCGGATCTCTCGTCGGCAGACCGCGATGTGCGTCGCGCCGAACTAGTGAGACGGCGCTGGGCCGAACAGAGGGGGTTATCTTGACAATAGTCGGCTCGTTTGGTAGCTTCAAAACCGAGTTTTATCCAGCAAAGTTTGCCATGCTCGATATTCAATTTGCGCTCTCCGAATTGTCGAGAATCAAGTTTCCTTACTTTATATAGCCATAGGCAGATTGTGGAGGACGACTAAATGGACAACATGTTCACCGAAAACGTAAAGCAGGTAATGAAGCTAGCGCGTGAAGAGTCGGCGCGCTTAGGTCACAACTACATCGGTACCGAGCATTTGCTGTTGGGCATTATCAAGGACGGCAAGGGCAAAGCCGTGGCTGTGCTGACGAACTTGGGGTTGAGCTTGGAGACGGTCAAACAGTCAGTAGAAGACTACGTGACGACTTCGGGCGGCACCATGACCATCGGCGAGGTCCCCTATACGCCCCGCGCTAAACAGATCCTCGAAGTAGCGGCTAACGAGGCCAAAGAGATGAAGACGCAGTACATTGACGTCGAACATTTGCTCTTGGCACTGCTCAAGGACAAGGAGGGGGTTGCTGCGCAGATCTTGGCTGCCTTTGGGGTTGATTACAAAACGGCCCTAGAAGAGACCGTGGCCGTGCTCGAAGGCAAGACCACCGGGCGCAAGGAAAAGGGCAAGAAGAGCAAGACGCCCTTCCTCGACCACTTTGGTCGGGATCTGACTCAGTTGGCGCGCGAGGGCAAGCTAGACCCCGTGATTGGTCGCCAGAAGGAGATTGAGCGCGTCACGCAAGTACTTAGCCGTCGCAAGAAGAACAATCCCATCCTCATCGGCGATCCAGGCGTCGGCAAGACTGCTATTGTCGAAGGGTTGGCCCAGCGCATCATTGAAAAGCGCGTACCGCAGATACTTCTCGACAAGCGCTTGGTCACTCTCGACATGGGAGGGGTGGTCGCCGGCACCAAATACCGGGGCCAGTTTGAAGAGCGCATCAAGGCGGTGATGAACGAACTGCAGCAAAACTCCGAAGTCATCATTTTCATTGATGAGTTGCATACCATTGTCGGAGCCGGCAGTGCCGAGGGCACGTTGGATGCTTCTAATATGTTCAAGCCCGCTTTGGCGCGCGGCGAATTGCAGTGCATCGGGGCGACCACTCTCGACGAGTACCGCAAACACATTGAAAAGGATGGGGCTCTTGAACGGCGTTTTCAGAGTGTCATGGTTGATCCACCCTCGGTTGAGGACACCATTGAGATCGTCAAGGGGCTGCGTTCCAGCTATGAGAACCATCATCACGTGGAGTTTGCCGACGATGTCGTTGCCTATGCGGTGCGCCAGTCCGATCGCTATATAAGCGACCGCTATTTGCCCGACAAGGCCATTGATGTAATTGACGAGACGGGCTCGCGCGTGCATCTGGCGCGGCTTAGTCCGCCGGAAGAGATCGGCCGCATCGAGGCCGAGATACAGGAAATTAATCGCCAAAAAAACGAAGCGTCCGAGCGCCAAGACTTCGAGGACGCTGCCGTGCTGCGCGACAAGGCGCTCCATTTGAATGAACAGCTACAAAACAGACGCCAAGCGTGGGAGGAAGCGGTCCGCGATGAAGTGGTCGAAGTGACCACAGATGACATCGCCGAGATCATCGCCAGTATGACCGGCATCCCGATCTCGCGGCTGGCGAAGACCGAGACCGAGCGCCTGCTGGCCATGGAAGACGAACTCACAAAGAACATCGTCGGTCAGCAACAGGCGGTTACTGCGGTTGCGCGGGCCATCCGCCGCAGCCGCGCGGGCCTCCAGGATCCCAAGCGGCCCATCGGCTCGTTTATCTTTCTCGGCCCGACGGGCGTGGGCAAGACCGAGTTGGCTAAGCGACTAGCCGAATTCCTCTTCGACGACGCCGATGCGTTGATTTCGGTCGATATGTCTGAGTACATGGAGAAGTTCGCAGTGTCGAGTCTGATTGGTGCGCCTCCGGGCTACGTGGGTTTTGATGAGGGAGGGCAGCTTACCGAGCGGGTTCGCCGCCGTCCGTATTCAGTGGTGCTGCTAGACGAGGTCGAGAAAGCCCATCCCGATGTTTTCAACATCCTGTTGCAGATTCTCGACGAGGGACGGCTTACCGACAGCGCGGGCCGCAAAGTAGATTTTCGCAACACCGTGCTGATTATGACCTCTAATGTGGGTAGTCGGGATGTGGGCACGGGCGGTATATTGGGCTTCCAAAAGTCCGATTCCGACTCGATGTACACGCAGATGGAGGGCAAAATCAACGACGCTCTAAAAAAGACCTTCAATCCCGAATTCCTCAATCGCGTCGACGACATCATCACTTTCCACGCGCTCGACAAAGAGCACATCGCCGCGATAATAGATATTCGCTTAGAGGAATTCAAAGCGCGTTTAGCATTGCAGGATATCCAAGTGCGAGTTACGCCTGGAGCGAAAGCCTTGCTTGCCGACAAGGGTTTTGATCAGGCGTATGGTGCACGCTATTTGGAGCGGGCCATCCAGAAAATGCTCGAAGATCGGTTGGCCGAGGAGATTCTCCAAGGTCGTTTTGGCGAGGGCAGTCGCATCCGCGTCACCAAAAGGGGTGAGGAACTAGTCTTTGACGAGGAACGTCGAGAGGATGCGAGCGAAGGGATGAAAAAAAAACGTGCGACCGCGAGTTGATATGAAGCAGAATTTCCGCACCATACTTTTTGCTATCGTTGCTGTGGGGTTGATGGGTAACGCGGTCGAGGCCCAAAAGGTTGTCTCGATTGAGGTGCAGGGTAAGCTGCGGAAGGTGGCCAAGTCGCTGATTCTGACCACGGTGGGCTTGGAGCCTGGAGTTGAGCTATCGCAAGAGAATGTGCAGCAGGCAGTGCGCGATCTCCAAGGACTCAACGTCTTTGAGGATATCCAGATATGGGGCGACCCTGTCCTCGAGGGAATCAACCTGATCATCATGGTTGAAGAGTACCCGGCCTTAGAGGGTTTGCAGTTCAAGGGGCAGAAAAACGTCAAGGAGAAAGACCTCAAGGAGGCGCTGAGCTTGGTCACCGGTCAGGTTATCGCGCCGAAAGATGTGGTGCGGGGCGAGCAGAAAATTCTCGATCTCTATCGCGAGAAGGGCTATCTGCGCGCCGAGGTCAAAGGCCAGACTTTTGCCGGTGCGGAAGAGGGTGAGGTATTCCTCCAATACGACATTAGCGAGGGGTCCAAGGTGCAGGTCAAGCAGATCCGCTTGATCCAACACCGCGCCGACGGTACAGTGGTTGACAGTCGAGAGTTGCCAGCGCGTAGTCCTCGGCGACCACAAAAATGGGATGGCCAAGGTCCGGAGCCACGCCGATTGGCGTCGTTGATGGAGACCGAGGAGAAGCGCTGGTGGCGCAAAGGCGAGTTTAACGGCGATACGTACGAGGAAGATAAGCAGAAGTTGCTGGCGTACTATCGCAGCTTAGGTTTTCAGCAGGCAGCCATAGTGCGCGACAGCGTCTATTACGACTCGACTCGACGGCACTTGTTCATCGATGTGGAAATCGACGAGGGGCTACAGTACCGGTTGGGCGAAGTCGCTTGGGAAGGCAATGAGCTTTTTGGCTCCGACGAGTTGGTGGAGAAGCTGGAGTTTCAGGAGGGGATGGTATATGGGCGCTCGGGGCCAGATCTCGCCGATTTGGTGCGCTTTGTCTATTACGAAAAGGGCTACTTGGACACGCGCGTAGTGCCACTGGAGACCATTCGCAACGACTCGATTGACGTGTCGTTCCAAATATTTGAAGGGCAGCCGTGGACGATTCGCAAGGTCGAGATTGCCGGCAATACCAAAACGCGGGAGAAGGTGATTCGGCGCGAGATCGAATTGCGTCCGGGCGATATTTATCAGCAAAATCTCGTTCAAGAAAGTCAGCGGCGCATAATGCTGTTGAACTTCTTCAACGATGTGCAAATTCAGCCCCAATACAGCACTGGCGAGGGCGAGCGGCTAGTGGATATGGTGTTTCACGTTGATGAGCGGCAGACTGGGCAAGCGTCTATGGGGGCAGGGTATTCAGACCGGGATAAGATGGTGGGCCAAATCGGCTTGCAAATTCCAAACTTCCGTGGCATGGGCCATAGCTTAGATTTTAACTGGGAGTTCGGCACCCGGCGCGAGCAGTTCCTCGTCGGTTTTACCGAGCCGTGGCTCTTTGACACCCCGACCAGTTTGTCGGTGCGCGCTTATACGCAAGGTCTCCATTACTACGACTACCGGTCAGGCAGGTACGATTCGATTCTCTGGAAGTCCCAGCGCAAGTCGATCAATGTGCGAGTGGGCCGGCGGCTGAAGAAGCCAGCCAATTCTAGCCTTTCGCTTGGCTATCGCCTTTATAGCCAAGGTTATTCCGACTTCAGCGACAGCTTTACGGGGGCTGAGAACGACCCCCGCTATCAAGATCGGCTTACGAGCCGCTTTGAGTTGATCTATACGCGCGATACGCGCGACCGGGCCGAGTTTCCGACCAAGGGGACGGTTTTTAGCTACACTCCATCGGTCGCGACTTCGATTGTGGCTGGCGATGTGGACTTCCACAACCACGAAGTGAACTTCAACTATTACCGACCGAGTTGGTGGAAGTTCGTCTGGAGTTTGGAGACCAAAGTCGCGGTTATAGATGGTTTTTCCGATGAGGACGACGGCCTCATTTCGTACTATGATCTGTTTACTCCAGGCGGTATTGATTACTGGGACGGACAGGTCCGGGGCTATCCAGATTACTCTTTGGGCCCGAGGGACAAGGCCAGCGGGATTCCCCTTGGCGGCCGCTCAATGATGGTGTTGAACCTAGAGTACCGCTTTCCGATAGCCGAGCAGCAAGTGTACGGCATCCTCTTCGCAGACGCCGGCAACGCTTGGGCGACGATTCCCGACCTTAATCCTTTGGACCTCAAGCGTTCGCTGGGCTTTGGCTTTCGCGTCCAGACGCCGATGCTGGGGATGATTGGCTTCGACTTCGGCTATGGTTTTGACCGCAAGGATATCGATGGTACGCCGGCTGGCTGGAAGACCCACTTTCAGTTTGGCCCGCAGTTTTACTAGGCTCTGATCTCAGGGGCACAAGACGAAGCCCAAGATGTCGTCTGGCATCTTGGGCCTTCTTATGCCCGCTGTTTCACAAAATTTTGCCAAGGCGTATCTTATACAATAATACAAAAACGGATCGACGCAGGATTTTCCATGGCCAAACAGTTGATCTACGTACTTGTCTTGATCCTTCTGATTTCGCTTGCCGGGTGTGTCCCTGGCGATGGGAAACACACTGAAGCAAATCCCGCCGGTTTTTTCTGGGGAATCTGGCACGGTTGGATCGCTCCCATATCGCTCATCTGGGGCTTGTTTGATTCGGACATCCGCCTCTATGAACCGCAAAATACAGGCTGGTGGTACGGTGTTGGGTTTTACATTGCTGTTATCAGCGGCTTTGGTGGTCTCTCGTTGAGGCGACGCCACCGCAAATAGTCTAATCCTTGCTCCAATGTTGCAGTAAGAACAGCACAGTTAGATCAAAAGATGAACGCAACTTCAATCCCATTGATTCTTGTCCATAAAGAGGAGTACGTATGAAACGCGCCCTATTGTCCGCCCTCGTCGTGGCTTGTTGCGCGACAGGTGCCTTGGCTCAGTTGAAAATAGGTTATATCGATTCAGAAGTGTTCAAAGAGCGTCTGCCCGAATTCAGGGATGCGCAGCGTACGTTGGAGCAGCTAAGTCAGGAACTCGAGAAGAAAGTCAAGGACCGAGAGGCCGAGTTGCTTAAAATGCAAGAAGATTTTCGTCGGCAGGGGATGCTAATGAGCGAGACGCGCAAGGCGGAAATACAGGCCGAGTTCGAGGCCAAGATGCAGCAACTCCAACAATTTGTCCAAGATAAGTCCGGTGAGTTGAGACAAAAGGAGATCGATCTTTTTGAGCCGATCTTCGAAAAGATCAATGGAGCCATTCAGGACATGGCTGAGGAAGAGGGCTACGATTTTATTTTCGATGTCGCTTCTGGTTTGTTGGTTTTCCCTAAAGAAGGAATGGAGAAAGAAAAAAAGAAGGATTACGAACTGACTGATAAAGTATTGAGTCGGCTGGTGGGGTTGAGTCAAGAGGAAGAGAATCAATGAAATAGGTGATTCCCGCATGAGACTGATGGAGATTCTTGAGCTGTTGTCTCATCGCTATCCGGTCGGTTATGTCCACGATACTGGTCGTCAAGGTACTAGCTCAGTTTAATTGATTTTAGTCTATAAATAAAGAGAGTACGAGTGAAACGCGCCCTGCTGTCTGTGATTGCCCTCGCCTGTTGCGTCGCCGGTGCCTCAGCCGAGCTAAAAATAGGTTATATCGATTCAGAAGTGCTCAAAGAGCGACTGCCCGAATTCAGGGATGCGCTGCGCACGTTGGACCAGCTACGTCAGGAATACGAGAAACAAGCTGAGGATCGCAGGGCCAAGTTAGTTAAGCTAGAAAGAGATTTCCGGCAGCAGGAGTTGCTAATAAGCGAGGCGCGTAGGACGGAGCTACAGGACGAATTGGAGGCCAAAAAGCAGCAGCACCAACAGTTTATCAATGAGAAATTCGGCCCTGATGGCGAGTTGACGCGCAAGAATGTCGAGCTTTCAGAGCCAATTTTCAAAAAGATCAATGATGCTATAAAAGAAATGGCCAAGGAGAGGAAATACGACTTTATCTTTGATGCCGCCGCGCCTTTGACCACGTTGCTTTTTGCCCATAAGGATTACGATCTAACCGAGCAGCTACTGGAACTGATGGAAAAAGAAAAAGAAGAGGGACAGGAGTGAATTTAACGGAGATTCTCGACCTATTGCCGCACCGCTATCCGCTGCTGCTCATTGACCGCATTCTCGAATTGGTGCCTGGAGAACGCGTCGTGGCTCTGAAGAACGTGACGGCCAACGAGTCGTTTTTCCAAGGGCATTTTCCCGGTTATCCGGTCATGCCCGGAGTGCTGATCGTCGAGGCTCTGGCGCAAGCGGGTTGCGCGATGATGCTGAGTGGCGTGGAAAATCCTGGATCTAAGGTGCCATTTTTCGCCGGCATTGACCGCTGCAAATTTCGCCGCCCGGTTGTGCCAGGGGATCAATTGCGACTGGAATTAAAAGTACTGAGGAAACGGGGCGGGTCCTGTAAGTTGCAGGGGCGAGCATTGGTGGGAGAGGAAGTGGCGGCAGAGGCGGAGATTATGGCGGTCTTGGGGGAACGAGAAGGCCGTTGAGGAGCATCTAATGGATCGTCTTTATCACGTCCTCGAAGCGCAGCAATTCGACCTAGACTTGATAGAGTCCATTTTCTCCACAGCTCAAGAGATGGAGCAAGTAGTTCAGCACTACGGATCCAATATCCTCAATCGCCGAGTCATGGCGACGCTGTTCTACGAGCCAAGTACGCGTACGCGGCTGTCCTTTGAGTCGGCGATGACGCGATTGGGCGGGGCTGTCCTTACGACCGAGAGCGCTCAGGAATTTTCTTCGGTTGCCAAAGGCGAGACCCTCGAAGACACCATTCGCGTCGTTGCCGGGTACTCGGACGTGATCGTGTTGCGACACTACGAAAGTGGTGCTAGTAACCGAGCTGCTGCTGTCGCTGGCATCCCGGTAATCAATGCCGGCGACGGGGCCGGACAGCACCCGACCCAAGCCCTCTTGGACCTCTTTACTATTCAGCGCGAGATCGGAAGCCTTAAAAAAATTACCATTGCTCTGGTGGGGGATTTGGCCAATGGGCGGACGGTGCGTTCGTTGTGCTATCTGTTGGCCAAGTACGAGGGCGTTAAGATGTACTTCGTCGCGCCTGAGACGGTGAGGATGAAGGAAGACATAAAGGATTATTTGCAGCGGCACCAGGTCCCTTTCGAGGAGGTGGACGACCTCCATGAAGTGGCGAGGCAAGCCGATGTCGTCTATCAGACGCGCATCCAAAAAGAGCGTTTTGGCGACCGCACTGGAGCATACGAGCAGGCGCGCGGCAAGTACATTGTCGACCTTTCGGTAATGGATTGTATGCAGGAACACGCTGTGGTCATGCACCCGCTGCCGCGCGTTGATGAGATTAACCCAGAAGTGGACGCAGATCCTCGGGCAGCCTATTTTCGCCAAGCCCACAACGGGCTGTACGTGCGCATGGCTCTCTTGCGGATGATCCTCGCTTGACCTCAGTGGTATCGCCGAATATATTGCCGACAACCGCTTCTTATTCTTAGGAGGATACACAGATGGGTTCGAGTAAAGGCAGAATGAGAGATAAGGAACTGAGGAGTCGGCAGCAGCGGCGCAAAAAGCGCTTGAAGCAACGCGCTCAGGCGGCCAAGCTGGCACCGCGGAAGAAGTAATAGCTAAAGCTGGCCACTAGAATTGGGAGAGCCGACAGATGGGCTGTCGGCTCTCTTTCTATTGGAGGGAAAATGGAAAGGGCCCTGCGCGTCGCGATCGCCGGTGCCGGCGGCATTGGCAAGCATCACGCCAAGTGGTTCCACCGCGCCGGTGCGCAGGTCGTCGGCTTTTTAGGCCGCAGTCGGGAAAGTGCCGCTGCTACAGAGCGATTGCTACGCGATATTTTTCCCTTTTCGGGACAAGGCTATTGGGACTTAGACCGACTGCTGAGTGAAGAAGCCCCCGATGTAGTTGATGTCTGTCTGCCGAACGAAGCCCATTTCGCCTGTGTCAAATGCGCTCTTGAACGAGGTTGTCACGTCCTTTGCGAAAAGCCTTTAGTCTGGCATTCAGATGGGCCGGAGCAGACGCAGATGCAGGCGCGGGCCTTGGTTGATTTGGCGAGGCGAACCCATCTGCACTTGGGAGTCTGTACTCAATACGCTGCTTCGCTACCCAACTACCGGCAGCTATACGAGGAGGCCCGTGGTTCACTCGATACCGTAGAATCCTTTTACGCGGAAATGGAGACCTTGGCGAGGGGGCGTCACCGCAGCACCGCAGAGGTATGGATCGATATGGCACCCCATCCTTTGAGCATGCTCTTGGCTTGGATGCCCGACGGGGTCGTTGAGCCTGAGTCACTACAGGTAGTGGCGGGGAGGGGGGAAGTGCGGGCTTGTTTTAGTTTTGCCGAAGCGACGGGAAGTTGTAGTTGCGAAATCATCGTCCGAGACTTGCACGCAGGCCAACCCCTACGGCGGTTCGGCGTTAATGGCTTTTTGGTCGATTGCGCGGGGCGACCTGCTGCCGACGGTACCTACTGTTCGGTGCTCAGCACCGGTGAATTAGAGCTGGTCGGAGATGATTTTATGTCGCTGCTTATTGCCCGGTTTACTGAGGCGGCAATACAGCCCGAACTAACGCCGCTCGTATCTGGCGAAGTTGGATTGCGCAACCTCGAACTCCAGCTACAAGTTCTGCAGAATACCTAAGTAAGTGTGGTAGCAAATCGCAGCGGTTGAGTGTAAACACCATCCTAGGCCCGATACAATTAAAGGAGAGCCAGAATGGGAATTTCAGGGTACAATATAGAAGACCAATTCGCAGCTTTAGCCGAAATGCTCTCAGGCCAAGGTATCGAAGTCGAGGAAGTCAAAGCTAAGCTCAAAGCCCAGGAGATCGAGACGCCTTCTTGGGGATACGGCGATTCTGGGACGCGCTTTGGTGTTTTCAAACAGCCCGGTGCCGCCCGCGACGTCCACGAGCGGCTTTCCGACGCAGCCCAAGTACATAAGGTGACGGGTATCTGTCCCAACGTGGCTTTACACATCCCGTGGGATAAAGTGGATGACTACGACGCCTTGCAGCAAGAAGCGGCGGAATTGGGGGTGTGCATTGGGGCAATCAATCCCAATGTCTTCCAAGAACCCGAATACAAATTGGGCAGTTTCGGCCATCGGGACCCGGTCGTTCGTCGCAAAGCACTTGATCACATGCACGAATGCGTGTACATCATGCAGCAAACAGGATCCACAGTGCTGAGCCTTTGGTTTGCCGACGGTACGAACTATCCGGGCCAAGACGATATCATCGCACGCAAGCGGCGCTTTGAAGAATGTCTGAGTGAGACGCACACCATGCTGCCCGAAGGGGCGCGGATGCTAATTGAATACAAATTTTTTGAACCGGCCTTTTACCATACGGACATTGCCGACTGGGGTATGGCGCTAAATTTCGCGATCAAGGCCGGGCCAAAGGCCGAAGTGCTGGTTGATCTAGGACACCATCCTCTTTCTACCAACATTGAGCACATCGTGGCCTTGCTCCTTGACGAGGGGCGGATGGGTGGTTTTCACTTCAACAATCGCAAATACGCCGATGACGATGTGACGACCGGGTCGGTCAACCTCTATGAGGTTTTTCTGATTTACCACGAGATCCTCAACGCTGAGCGGCGCGGTGCCGCATCGGTGAATATCGCCTATATGATCGACCAAAGCCATATTATCAAGCCCAAAGTCGAGGCGATGATCCAGTCGGTGCTTAATATCCAGACGGCCTATGCTCGTGCATTGCTGGTTGACCGCACGGCACTAGCTGAGGCGCAGGCGGAGGACGACGTAGTATCATGCGAAGAAATTTTGCGCAATGCCTATGATACGGATGTCCGCTCCTTACTGGCGATAGTGCGCCAAGAACTGGGGGCCGAAGCCGATCCCTTAGGGGCCTATCACCACAGCGGCTACTTTGAGCGTATTGCCCTAGAAAGGCAAGGCGAATTAAAGGGGGCCGCTAGCTGGGGTTGATATAAGAGCGTTGTATCGGTTCTGCCCTTGCAGCCACTATTTTACTGGCCCCTCTTGACAGGGTGGGAAGTAGAAACTTATATTACACTGTTACGCTCGATACTTGAGCGAGGTTGATCTTTGAAAATCGAATAACGTACATGAGGGTCCAGCGTCGAAGAGCTTGGATTTGCAAAAAGTAGTATATCAAATCTTCTCACGGAGAGTTTGATCCTGGCTCAGAACTAACGCTTGTGGTGTGTCTTAGTCATGCAAGTCGAACGAGAAAGTTACCTTCGGGTGACAAGTACAGTGGCGAACGGGTGAGTAACACGTGGGCAACCTGCCCCTAGGTTGGGGATAACACTTCCAACGAGGTGCTAATACCGAATGATAAGGCGAGTTGATGACTTGTTTTTAAAGGTGGCCTCTACTTGTAAGCTGCCGCCTAAGGATGGGCCCGCGTCGTATTAGCTTGTTGGTAGGGTAATGGCCTACCAAGGCGACGATGCGTAGCCGGCCTGAGAGGGTGAACGGCCACACTGGCACTGAGATAAGGGCCAGTCTCCTACGGGAGCCAGCAGTCTAGAAATTTGCACAATCGCCGAAAGGCGGATGCAGCGACACCACGTGGAGGATGAAGCCCCTCGGGGTGTAAACTCCTGTCAGAAGGGAAGAAGGCGCGGGCGTTAATACCGCTCGTTGCTTGACGGTACCTTCAGAGGAAGCTCCGGCTAACTACGTGCCAGCAGCCGCGGTAATACGTAGGGAGCGAGCGTTGTTCGGATTTACTGGGCGTAAAGGGCATGTAGGCGGGTATGCAAGTCGGTTGTGAAATCCTCTGGCTCAACCAGAGAACTGCAGCCGAAACTGCACACCTTGAGTCCAGCAGAGGGAATCGGAATCCCAGGTGTAGCGGTGAAATGCGTAGATATCTGGGAGAACATCAGTGGCGAAGGCGGATTCCTGGGCTGGTACTGACGCTGAGGTGCGAAAGCTAAGGGAGCGAACAGGATTAGATACCCTGGTAGTCTTAGCCGTAAACGATGGGTACTAGGTGTTGGGGGACATTGACCCCCTCAGTGCCGTAGCTAACGCATTAAGTACCCCGCCTGGGGAGTACGGCCGCAAGGCTGAAACTCAAAGGAATTGACGGGGACCCGCACAAGCAGTGGAGCATGTTGCTTAATTCGATGCAACGCGAAGAACCTTACCAGGGCTTGACATCCGAGGAACTTCTTGGAAACAAGAGGGTGCCTTCGGGAACCTCGAGACAGGTGCTGCATGGCTGTCGTCAGCTCGTGTCGTGAGATGTTGGGTTAAGTCCCGCAACGAGCGCAACCCCTGTCCTTAGTTGCCATCAGGTAATGCTGGGAACTCTAAGGAGACAGCCTGTGATAAGCAGGAGGAAGGTGGGGATGACGTCAAGTCATCATGGCTCTTACGTCCTGGGCTGCAAACGTGCTACAATGGCTGGTACAAAGGGTTGCGATATCGCGAGGTGGAGCCAATCCCAAAAAACCAGTCTCAGTTCGGATTGGAGTCTGCAACTCGACTCCATGAAGGTGGAATTGCTAGTAATCGCGGATCAGCATGCCGCGGTGAATACGTTCCCGGGTCTTGTACACACCGCCCGTCAAGCTAGGAAAGACGGAAACACCTGAAGTCGCGATCCTAACCGCAAGGAGGGAAGTGCCGAAGGTGGAGCTGTCGATTCGAGCTAAGTCGTAACAAGGTAGCCGTACCGGAAGGTGCGGCTGGATCACCTCCTTTCTAAGGGGATTATTGGGAGTTTTATATTCTCGACATTATCCGCCTAGGTCAATGTTTTAATCTTTGGCCTGCCCTCATGTGCGTTATTCGATTTTCGGGGGTATAGCTCAGGTGGTTAGAGCGCACGCCTGATAAGCGTGAGGTCGGTGGTTCAATTCCACCTACCCCCACCATTCAGGCTTTTTGCTCTTTGACAATCGAATACAGGTTCATACCAATTAATAATCAAGGTTTACCGAGTGGAAGTACGTTATGTGCTTACTACTCGAAACACCGTGATGCATTACCTCTAGTAGTGTTGTGACAGTGATTTTTGGTCAAGCTACAAAGGGCGTACGGTGGATGCCTTGGCACGAGAAGGCGATGAAGGACGTGATAAGCTGCGATAAGCCTCGGGGAGGTGCAATTAACTTTTAATCCGGGGATTTCCGAATGGGGCAACCCAGTGCAGGTCATGCTGCACTACCTTCGGATGAACACATAGTCCGAATGGGGCAAACGGGGGGAACTGAACCATCTAAGTACCCCTAGGAATAGAAAGCAACCGCGATTCCCCTAGTAGTGGCGAACGAACGGGGAACAGCCCAAACTGCCTGTATGTTAAAGCCAGCATGCGTTGTACAGGCGGGGTTGTGGGGCATCATTTGTCAAGAATGCTGACTTGACGGGAAGTTACCAATCGACACCATAGTCGAAGTGTTCTGGAAAGTTCTACCATAGAAGGTGATAGTCCTGTAGGCGAAATGGTAGTCGACTTCCCTATGATGTTCCCGAGTACCACGGGGCACGGGAAACCCTGTGGGAAACTGGGGAGACCACTCTCCAAGGCTAAATACTCTCTCGTGACCGATAGCGCACTAGTACCGGTGAGGGAAAGGTGAAAAGTACTCCGAGAAGGAGAGTGAAATAGTACCTGAAACCGTACGCTTACAAGCAGTCGGAGGGGGCTGGTCCCCTGACGGCGTGCCTTTTGCATAATGAGCCGACGAGTTACTTGTATGCAGCAAGGTTAATTCACTCAGTGAAGGAGCCGTAGCGAAAGCGAGTCTGAATAGGGCGTTCAGTTGCATGCAGTAGACCCGAAGCCAGGTGATCTACCCATGGCCAGGATGAAACGGGAGTAAAATCTCGTGGAGGTCCGAACCGCCGAACGTTGAAAAGTTCTCGGATGAGCTGTGGGTAGGGGTGAAAGGCCAATCAAACCTGGAGATAGCTGGTTCTCCCCGAAATAGCTTTAGGGCTAGCCTCTTGTAAAAGAGTCGTGGAGGTAGAGCACTGGATCGGCTAGGGGGCTTACCCGCTTACCAAACCGAACCAAACTCCGAATGCCATTGACTTGTTTCAAGGGAGTCAGCGTGCGAGGGATAAACTCCGTACGCGAGAGGGAAACAACCCAGACCGCCAGCTAAGGTCCCTAAGTGTAAGCTAAGTGATTAAAAGGATGTGAGATTGCTGAGACAGCTAGGATGTTGGCTTAGAAACAGCCACCATTTAAAGAGTACGTAATAGTTCACTAGTCAAGTGATCTCGCGCCGACAATGTACCGGGGCTAAGCTTACCACCGAAGCTGCGGACTTCGCACTTCGTTCGCGAAGTGCGGATTGGTAGGGGAGCGTTCCATAGTAGGCCGAAGGTGAACCGCAAGGTTCGCTGGACGAGATGGAAGTGATTATGTCGGCATGAGTAGCGATAAAGCGGGTGAGAATCCCGCTCACCGAAAATCTAAGGTTTCCTGGGCTAGGCTCGTCCTCCTGGGGTTAGTCGGGACCTAAGCTGAGGCCGAAAGGCGTAGGCGATGGAAAACAGGCTAAATATTCCTGTACCACTTACAGCGCGTTCGAGCTATGGGGAGACGCAGAAGTGAAAGGTCAGCCAGCGATTGGAAATGCTGGTCTAAGCTCGTAGGGGGGCCAACTAGGTAAATCCGGATGGCCGCTACCCCGAGAAGCGATAGGGAGCCGTCTAACGGCATAAACTGACCCTAATCATGCTGCCTAGAAAAACCTCTATGTGAGCTCTGTAGGTGCCCGTACCGCAAACCAACACAGGTAGATGAGGAGAGTATCCAAAGGTGCGCGAGTGAACCCTCGTTAAGGAATTCGGCAAAATGATCCCGTAACTTCGGAAGATGGGATGCCCTCAGTAGGTGAAGCCCCTCGCGGGTGGAGCCCAAAGGGGTCGCAGAGAAACGGGCTGGGCGACTGTTTACCAAAAACACAGGTCTCTGCTAAGCCGCAAGGCAATGTATAGGGACTGACACGTGCCCGGTGCTGGTAAGTTAAGAGGATTAGTTAGTTCCTTCGGGAGCGAAGCTTTGAATCGAAGCTCCAGTAAACGGCGGTCGTAACTATAACGATCCTAAGGTAGCGAAATTCCTCGTCGGCTAAAAACCGACCTGCACGAATCGTGTAACGACTTGGCCGCTGTCTCAACGAGGGACTCGGTGAAATTGTAGTTCCGGTGAAGATGCCGGATACCCGCGGCAGGACAGAAAGACCCCGTGAACCTTTACTACAGCTTGGTATTGGATTTTGGCACTGCATGTGTAGGATAGGTGGGAGGCTATGAAGCGGGAACGCTAGTTTCCGTGGAGCCGACCTTGAAATACCACCCTTGCCTTGTTAAGGTTCTAACCTTGGTCCTTTGATCAGGGCCGGAGACAGTGCCAAGTGGGTAGTTTAACTGGGGCGGTTGCCTCCTAAAAGGTAACGGAGGCGCCCAATGGTTCCCTCAGCGCGGTCGGTAATCGCGCGTAGAGTGTAAAGGCATACAGGGAGCTTAACTGCAAGACCTACAAGTCGAGCAGGTGCGAAAGCAGGGCTTAGTGATCCGACGGTTGCGTGTGGAAGCGCCGAAGCTCAACGGATAAAAGGTACTCCGGGGATAACAGGCTTATTGCCCCCAAGCGCCCATAGCGACGGGGCAGTTTGGCACCTCGATGTCGGCTCAGCGTATCCTGGGGCTGGAGAAGGTCCCAAGGGTTTGGCTGTTCGCCAATTAAAACGCTACGCGAGCTGGGTTCAGAACGTCGTGAGACAGTTCGGTCCCTATCCGCCGTGGGTGTAGGATATTTGAGGAGATCTGACCCTAGTACGAGAGGACCGGGTTGGACGGACCTCTGGTCTACCAGTTGTTCCGCCAGGAGCATCGCTGGGTAGCTACGTTCGGAAGGGATAAACGCTGAAAGCATCTAAGCGTCAAGCCCACTCCAAAACTAGATATCCCGTAGGGTTAACCTACCTAAAGGCCCCTCGTAGACTACGAGGTTGATAGGTTGCAGGTGGAAGCGCAGCAATGTGTGAAGCCGAACAATACTAATTGGCCGTGCGGCTTGACCAAATTTATAATCGCAGCAATACTGGAGTTTTGCGTTGCTTTGGTGTGGGCCTGTATTCGGTTGTTGAAGAGAATTTGAATTTTCCGGTGGTCATAGCGGAGGGGAAACACCTCTTCCCATTCCGAACAGAGCCGTTAAGCCCTCTTGCGCCGATGGTACTGCTGGGGTCGCCTAGTGGGAGAGTAGGACGCTGCCGGATTTTTTAAAAGCCCATCCCTTTGGGGGTGGGCTTTTTTGTATCTATGGAAAATACCTTGACAACGCTAAGGTAGGCCAATTAATTAAGCACTTCTCTTAATTCAGGAGGAGTTAAATTGAGCGAACAAACGAGGAATCTCTCTCTATGTGGCCATAGCGGCGCAGGCAAAACAGTGCTGTCTGAGGCCATGTTGTTCAACATGGGCGTCGTAAATCGCTTGGGACGCATTGATGACGGGACGACGACATCTGATTACGATTCGGCCGAGATTGAGCGTCAGATTTCGCTCAAGGTCTCTTTGCTGAATGGTCAGTGGCAGGATCATCACCTCAATATAATTGATACGCCGGGGTATGCAGATTTTATCTCCGAAGCCAAGGCGGCGCTACGCGTGTCCGACGCGATGGTCGCTGTCGTCGATTCGGTTACCGGGATAGAGATCGGTACTGAGCGGACTTGGAATTTCGCTGCCGATTATAATTTGCCTCGGGTACTATTCATCAACAAGATGGACCGCGCCGATGCCGACGCCGATCAGGTCTTAGAAATGCTTCAAGAGCGTTTCGGACGTCAAGTCGTGCCTTTGCAAATGGCGATAAATTCCGGCGAGGGATTCAACCATATTGTCGATCTGGTTGCGATGAGAGCCTATGCGTACCGGGATGGTAAAGCCACAGAAGGAGACATACCTGACGAGGTCCAGAGCCGCGCAGAAGAGTTGCACGAGCAACTGGTAGAGTCCATCGCCGAGACCGATGAAGAACTGATGGAGAAGTATTTCAGCGAGGGTGAATTAACCACAGAGAATCTGGTCGCTGGTTTGCGCCGAGCCGTGTTGCAGCTAGAAATTTTTCCGGTCTTTTTCGGGGATTCCTATAACAATGTCGGCATTGATCGGTTACTAGACGCCTTGGTGCAATACGGGCCGTCGCCGTCCGAAGGGGCAGGACTCAGATTCCAAAATGGAGAGGTTGAACTTGAAGGTACCACTACTGCGCCCTTGGCTGCTCTGGTGTTCAAGACCTTGGCTGAGCAGCATGTAGGTGAGCTTTCTCTGCTGCGCCTTTTCTCTGGAGCGATGAAGCCTGGTGACGAAGTGGCCAACTCAAGCAAGCGCACCACCGAGCGCATTGGCCAGATCTATCACCTCAACGGCAACAAGCGAACCGAAGTCGCAAGTGCCGAGGCTGGCGATATCGTCGCCTTAGTCAAGCTCAAGAACACCCATACGACCGATACGCTTTGCGCCAAGGGCGCGTCGCTACAACTTCCGGGCATTGCATTCCCAGAGCCGCTAATTCGCGTGGCTATTCACGCCAAGGAGCAGGGCGGCGAGGGGCGCGTCGCTACCGGACTTTCCCAATTGCACGAGGAAGATCCGAGCTTCATTATGAAATACGACGGTGAGGTCCGCCAAACGATCCTGCTGACCCAAGGAGAGTTGCATCTGGAAACTATCGTTGGCCGCCTGAAAGGGCGATTTGGCGTGGAGATTGATATGGAGGTGCCACGGATTCCCTATCGAGAAACGATCCGTGGCAACGCCGATGCGCAGTATCGGCACAAGAAGCAGTCAGGCGGACGGGGGCAGTTTGGCGAGGTGTTTCTACGCATTGCTCCCAAGGGGCGCGGTGAAGGTTTTGAGTTTCTCAATGAGGTCGTCGGCGGCAATATCCCGAGTAACTTCATCCCTGCGGTGGAAAAGGGCATCGTCGAGACGCTGAGCGAGGGGCCAGTGGCCGGTTACCAAGTCATTGATGTGGCGGTTACTGTATACGACGGTAAACATCACCCGGTAGATTCGGATGAAGTTTCTTTTAGATTAGCCAGTTCCCACGCCTTCAAGGACGCCTTCCTCAAAGCCAAGCCGATTCTGCTAGAGCCTATTTATCAGTTGGAGATTACGGTGCCCGAGGAATTCATGGGCGACGTAATGGGCGACCTCTCGTCGCGGCGAGGTCGGATCAGCGGCATGGACGCAGATGGCCATTTCCAAGTCATCCACGCCGAGGCCCCTCTAGCCGAAATAGATCGTTACGCCACATTGCTGCGCTCCATGACGCAGGGCAAGGGATTCCATGCACAGCGATTCGACCGCTACGAGGAAGTTCCCGGGGACATCATGGCTAAAATTATCGAGAACTCGCAGAAAGACAAGGGCAAAGAAGCGGCCTGAGAGGCTTGTTTTTACCCGTTGTGAAGGGCGGTCGGCCAAGTGGTCGGCGGCCCTTTGCTTTTTGGATTGCGCGGGTTTTTTTATCTTGATACTGTCTATAGAAAACAGCCGATTTTCTCCGAACGGTGCCTTTGATTTGAGTAGTGAGTGCGCGGGCGGGGATTGACAAGGAGATAACAGCCGATGTCTGGCCATTCCAAATGGAGTACAATCAAGCGCAAAAAAGGTGCCAACGACGCCAAGCGCGGCAAGATTTTTACGAAGTTGATCCGCGAGATTTCAGTGGCGGCTCGCAGCGGGGGTGATGAGGGGGCCAATCCAAGTCTGCGCACGGCAGTCCAGAATGCTAAAGCGGCCAATATGCCCGCGGCAACCATTGAGCGCGCCATACGCCGGGGCACTGGTGACGAGCCGGGGGTCATATACGAGGAGGGACTTTTTGAAGGCTATGGACCCGGTGGAGTGGCCATCATCGTCGAAACCCTATCGGACAACCGCAACCGCACGGTTTCGGAAATCCGCCACGTCTTTACTAAATACAACGGCAATCTAGCAGAAAGTGGGGCGGTAGCTTGGATGTTTGAACACAAAGGCGTTATCGAAGTGGACAGGACCAATGTGTCCGAAGACGACCTCCTATTGGTGATCGTAGATGCGGGGGGCGAGGATATCCAAGACAGCGACCAAGTTCACGAAGTAACGACTCCGGTTGCCGACTTGGAGCCGGTTAAAAAGGCCCTGGAGGACAACGGCATCGCCTTCGCCCAAGCGACGTTGGCTTGGATGCCCAAACGCGAAAACATGCTCGAGGTACAAGGCGAGGAGGCCGAGAAAATCATCCGCCTCCTCGAGGCATTGGAGGATCTAGACGACGTACAGAAGGTTTTTTCCAATTTCGACCTCCGAGAAGACGAATTGGAAAAACTCATGGCTCAGGCCTAGCGGGTCTTCGCTTTGCTTGTTCTTGGAGTAGATCCTAGCAGCACGAGCACGGGCTACGGCTTCGTCGAATACAACAAGCGCCAGGCCCGCTATGTTGCCTGCGGCTGTATTCGCCCTAAGGAAGATGCGTTCGAGGATCGGCTGGTTTTCATATTCGATGAGATGACGCGGCTCGTCGGCGAATACGCCCCAGACGAGGGCGCGATCGAAACTACGTTCTTCGGTAAGGACGCCACCGCGGCGGCCAAGCTGGGCCAAGCGAGAGGTGTCCTGCTCATTGCCATGCGCAAAGCCGGCTTGCCCATTGCCCACTATGCGCCGACGATAGTTAAAAGATCGGTGACTGGGAATGGCCAAGCGACCAAGCAACAGGTCCAGTTTATGGTGGCCCGTAGCTTGGGTCTGAAGGAACGACCCAAGCCCCTCGATGCATCAGACGCCTTGGCTATCGCGCTATGTCACACCCAGCAGTCCGGCCGGGTTTTATGCAAGAGCCGAGGACAGCGCAAGCCCGAGATAGAGGCTTTGCTCAGCCGCATGGTGCGGCGTTAGGTATATCCGTGATAACACACCTGCGCGGAACACTTCTGTCCAAATCACCCACTCATGCCGTCGTCGACGTCGGGGGTGTGGGGTATGGCCTGGCCATATCCCTAATTACTTTCGACCAACTACCCCTAGCCTCCGAGGCGGTCCATTTGTCTACTTATCTCTACGTGCGCGAAGACCGCATGGAACTTTTTGGCTTTGCCGATGAGGAAGAGCGGAAGGTCTTCGAGTTGCTAATAGGCGTTTCGGGTATTGGTCCTCATTCGGCGTTGACCGTGCTGTCGGGCATGACCCTGCGCGACTTGCAGGAGGCCATCTTACAGGAGCGCGTAACCGAACTGACGGCGATCAAAGGTATTGGTCGCAAGACCGCGGAACGCTTGGTGCTCGATCTAAAGGACAAGATTCATTTAAGTGCTGCGGCGGCAGGCGAAGTGCTCTTGGAGGCCAGACCCGGCACGAGCGAGGAGGCAGCAAAGGCGCTGATGACGTTGGGATACGCAGTGCCGGCTGCTCGCCAAGCGGTGCGCAAGGCCGTTGAAAAGCACGGTGCCGATATAAGTGTGCAACAGCTAATCAAACTGGCCCTCAAGGAACGCTGAAGGCTCGGCGATGGATCATCGACCCATAGAGCCTAGCGGCGGAAACGACGACCTTCAGTTCGATCATACGCTGCGTCCGCAGTCTCTGGCCGAGATGCTGGGCCAAGAGAAGACCAAGCAGCAACTCGGCATTGCCATTGAAGCCGCTCGGCAGCGCGGCGAAGCCATGGATCACGTGTTGCTATACGGTCCGCCTGGTCTGGGCAAGACGACGCTTTCCTATGTGATCGCCAAAGAGCTAGGCGTTGAAATCTATCCCACGTCAGGGCCTTTGCTCGAGCGTCCGAGCGACTTGGCTGGTATGCTCACGACCATGGAGCCACGCGACGTGCTCTTCATTGACGAGATTCATCGCGTCAACCGCGTGGTCGAGGAATATCTGTACTCGGCGATGGAGGATTTCAAAATTGACATCATCATCGACCAAGGTCCGGCCGCTCGCTCAGTCAGCGTACCACTGGAGCCTTTTACCTTAATCGGGGCCACCACGCGCCAAGGCTTGTTGACTTCGCCGATGCGTGCGCGCTTTGGGCTCAATGCCCATCTCGACTATTACTCGGTCGCCGAACTCGCTGCGATCGTCAAGCGCGACGCTCGCCTGCTGAATTTATCGGTCTCAGAGTCGGGCGCGATGGAAATTGCCCGCCGCTCTCGCGGTACGGCGCGGATTGCCAAGCGCTGGCTGCGCCGGGCGCGCGATTTTGCCCAAGTGGAAGGCGAAGACGAGATAAATGCCGAGGTAGTACAAAAGGCACTCGTCATCCAAGATGTCGATGAGATGGGGCTCGATAAGATGGATATCACGTTGCTGCGGGCCATTATTGAAAAGTTCAACGGCGGTCCGGTCGGCCTAAGCAATCTGGCAGCCACAATCGGCGAGGAGGCCGAGACAATTGAAGAAGTGGTTGAGCCTTATTTAATAAAAGAAGGGTTTATTAAGCGCACCCCCAAGGGCCGCGTGGCCATGCCGCGAGCTTGGGAGCGCCTCGGCTTCGAGGCACCGCCAAGCCCCGACGAGCAGTTGGAGCTTTTATGAGTGCGCCCGGTCGCGACGTGATTCTGGCATTGGACACGGCTACCCCGGTCGGCAGCGTGGCGCTCTGTGCGGCAGCAGGGATCATCGTTAGCCGCTATTTCGATGTGGGATTGCAGCATTCACAGCGACTGTTCAGCGAGATGGAGGCCGCGCTAGAGGCAGCAGACATGAAGGTCGAGGGAGTGCGGGCTGTAGCTGTCGCGATTGGGCCGGGGTCTTTTACTGGTCTGCGAATCGGGCTGAGCACCGCTAAGGGCTTGTGTTTAGCTGCGGGCAAGGATTTAGTGACCGTTTCAACGCTGGAAGCACTCGCTGCTCGTTTGCCCTTTGCCCACGTGCCTGTTTGTCCTGTTCTCGACGCACGCCGGCGCGAGGTTTATACTTCGCTCTACGACACGGCGACGGGCGTTCCGGTAGAATTGGCACCGCCCCGGGCCATCGCGCCGGCGCAGTTGGCTCAAGAGCGGGCCAACGCGCCGACTATTTTCACTGGGGACGGGGCCACGGTCTATCGCGAGTTGCTGGCGGGCCATCCAGCCGCGCAATTTGCCCCCCTGTCCTGCGCCCGTCCCGACGCTGGAACTATTGGCTGGCTGGCACTATCCAAGCTGGAGAAGGGCCAAACTGCGGACTTGGCCTCAGTGGAACCCGATTACTTGCGCTCGCCCGATGCTCGTCCCCTAGCGCGGGCATGAGCGGCGAGAGTCGCTTCGTTACGTTAGGGCCGAGCCATCTGCATCGCGTGATGGAGATGGAGCGAGGCTCTTTCGCCAATCCGTGGCGCGAGGCCGATTTTTATTACTTACTTGTAGATAGAAATGCTCTGTGTTTGGGGCTTTTGCACTGCGGCGAGTTAATCGGCTATGCGCTGGGTTATTTCGCTGACCGCTATTTTCATCTCGCCAATCTCGCGGTAGATCCAGCATATCGGAACGAGGGGTGGGGTGGGCAGTTGTTGGGGCGGATGTTGCGCGTGGCCGCAGAGCAAGGTGCTAGTTGCTGTGCGCTCGAAGTGCGTTCGGCAAATCGGGCCGCGCGGGTGCTCTACTGCAAGGCGGGGTTCCGGGTCGTAGGGCGACGGGAGGCATACTACAGCGACCCCCCGGACGACGCCGTTTTAATGGAATGCAACATAGAGATTTTGTAAGTTATTTATTATACTTTAACCCTTTGGCAACAAATAATCGCCAGAGCTTATAACAGCAGAAGAGGGGCGCGATGGCTGAAGTAATTCTGAAGAATGTTCGCAAAGTGTACGACAAAGATGTGGTGGCGGTGGACGACGCCAATATCGAGATCAAGGACCAGGAATTCGTGGTGCTCGTCGGCCCTTCGGGCTGCGGCAAGTCCACGACGCTGCGAATGATCGCCGGGCTTGAGGAAATCACCGCCGGCGAGATCTCGATAGATGGGACGATCGTCAACGACGTGCCTCCCAAGGATCGCGATATCGCCATGGTATTCCAAAATTACGCACTCTATCCGCACATGAGTGTCTATCAAAACATGGCCTTTGGGCTCAAGCTGCGGAAATACCCCAAAGACGAGATTGAGGCGCGGGTACAAGAAGCAGCCGATATACTCGGCATCCAAGACCTGCTAGAGCGCAAACCTAAGGCGCTTTCGGGTGGTCAGCGCCAGCGCGTGGCGGTGGGGCGCGCCATCGTTCGCAAGCCCAAGGTGTTTCTCTTTGACGAGCCACTCTCCAACCTCGACGCCAAGCTGAGGGTGCAGATGCGCACCGAGATCAGCAAGTTGCATACTCGTCTAGGGGCCACCATGGTGTACGTGACGCACGACCAAGTCGAGGCCATGACCATGGGAGACCGCATCGTGGTCATGCGCGATGGCCTCATTCAGCAGATCGACAAGCCCCTCCATCTCTACAACAAACCCGTCAACCAATTCGTCGCCGGCTTTATCGGCAGCCCCTCCATGAATTTCATCCGCGGTACGCTGACCTCCAACGGCAGCGGTCTAGTATTCGATGAAGGCAATGTGCAACTCTCCCTACCCACCGGCCACGGCGACCAGCTAGGCAGCTACATGGGGCAGGAAGTGACGCTGGGCATCCGCCCGGAAGACATTCACGATCCAGATACTATTGGCCGCAATGTCGAGACCGTTGAGGTTGCAGCCAAGGTCGAAGTGGTCGAACCGATGGGCAACGAGGTCTTTCTCAATTTAACCACCGGCAAGACCGCTTTTGTCGCCCGCGTTGATCCGCTACACATGCCGCAAGTTGACCAAACGGTACGGTTGGCCGTCGAGATCGACAAAGCCCACTTTTTTGCTCTGGACAACCAAGAGAGCCTGTTGCAGAAATAGGGATTGACTTGGGCAGCACGGGCGGCACCTCGCACTCCGAGGAGTTTAGCGGTCTGGCCCGTCGAGATCGGGCTGGGGCCGTGGCGGCAGCGTGGCTCGAATCGGGCCGCATCCCCCATGCGGTCCTCATCTGCGGGGCCGAGGGAACCGGCAAACGACGCTTTGCGCTCGCGTGGGCGCAGGCTCTGTTGTGTACAGGTAGCGGCCCTTCCGCCTGCAATCGTTGCCCAAGTTGTCGCAAGGTCACTTCGTTCATACATCCCGACCTCCACACCGCATTGCCACTACCTCCTCGCCGCGGCAAGCAGCGGCTTGCGCTGGCTGACTTGCGCGAGTCCGTAGTGGAGTACGTTCACGGCGCGGGCGCAGAGCTGCCCGGCAACGCCAATATCGCGGTGGAGCACCTGCGCCAGTTGCAAAAGGAGTTAGCGTTTGCACCGACGGAATCCCAGCGCAAAGTCGGCCTGATCTTCGCCGCCGAGCGAATGCACCCGGCAGGTGCTAATTCGCTGCTCAAGCTCTTGGAAGAGCCGCCGCCCCGGGCGGTCATCGCGCTGGTTTCGTCTGCACCAGAGCGCATTTTGCCCACCGTGCTCTCGCGCTGCCAGCGCATGATTTTGAGTCCTTTAGATGCAGCGACCTTGCGGGCGCAGCTCGAACAAGAGGGCGTGGCTGGAGAGCGTTTGGAACTGGCCGTACGCATGGGGGCAGGCTCGTTACAGCAGGCCAAAGAGGTGGCTGCCGGGGCGTTTGACGGAACGCGGCAGCTAGTCGAGTCGTTTCTCAGCGGCGGCTCGGAGCAGCGGGACGAGGTCTATTGGAGCGTCCTCGCGGAGTTGGGGGGAGATCGGGGGCAATTGGAGCGTTTTTTGCAAGTCTGTGGTCTGTATCTACGGGATCTCTTCCTGTTGGCTCACGGCCATGGCGCGTCCGTCGTCCAAGTAGATCGGCGTCCTTATTTGGTAAACCTGCTCGAGAAAATAGATGCGGCCCGAGTCGCCTTGGAAATCGACCGGGTGGCCGAGGCCCTAAGGCACAATGCCAATCCGCAGTTGGTGTTGACCGACCTGTGGCGCGGCTTGCGCCGAGGGGGAACAGCCCGGATGTCCCCACCCGACCCCAGCTTGGTGAGGGCGCGACGTTGGTAAACGTCCACCGACCGCGGTTGCGCTTTGCCCAGCACTTCCTCGTCGCTCGGGGTGTTATAGAGGCCATTGCGGGGTTGGTGCGTCCGGCCGCTGGCGAGGTGGTGGTCGAGATTGGCCCAGGCCGGGGCGCGTTGACCGAAGTGCTGCTCGCTACTGTGGATCGCCTAGTGGCCGTGGAGATCGATCGCGACTTAGTGGCTTTGCTGCGCGCACGCCAAGATGCGCGTAAGTTGCGTTTGATCGAAGGAGATATTCTGCAAGTTGATCTTGGGGAGGTCCTGCGGGATGCGGGTGGGTGCCGCCTGCTGATCGTCGGCAATCTTCCCTACAACATCACCGCTCCGCTAATTTTCCACCTTCTCGCTCACGCCGATTGTATCAGCCGCGCTATCGTCATGGTCCAACGCGAAGTAGCCCGGCGCTTGGTCGCCAGCCCCGGTTCAAAGGATTACAGCCTGTTGTCGGTGTTAGTGGCCATGCGCGCCAAAGTGGAGATGCGCTTGCAGGTGGAACGCGATTGCTTCCGGCCCGTGCCGGCCGTGGATTCGGCCGTAGTCGAGTTGCGCTTTGCTCCCAAGCCCCGCTATGCAGTACAGGACGTGGATTGTTTCGACCGCTTGGTGCGTCGGGCCTTTGGCCAGCGGCGCAAGATGCTGCGCAATTCGCTCCTCGGTCTCAATCCCGAAGGCGGGCGGCCTTGGCTGGAAGCGCTGGGCCAGCAGGCGGGTATTGAACTGACGCGCCGCCCGGAGGAATTGTCGCTAGCGGAATTCATCCGGCTGAGCGACGCCTGCTCGCATTTGGGAAAGGGTAGGCCGTGAAGCCGGTCTTGTGGCATACGGGTTGGCTGGTATTGGTCGCATGGACAGCGACCGATGCACAGTACACGCTCAACTTCAGCCGCTCCAGTTCCCAAACCTCTTGGAACCATTCGTTTCCCAGTTGGAGCTACTCGACGCCTGTGCGGTTTTCGGCAGTAGGGGACTCGACCTCCAAACTGACGATTAACGCATCGGCGAATATGGGGTTTAGCCTCTATGACCGCAGTACCGGCAAGAGTTGGCAGGACAATGCCTCGGGCCGATCTTCGGTCAACTATCCCATTCTCGGCCCCAAGGCCACCATCAGCCTCGGTGCCAGCATGAGTACGCGCAACATAACGCTGCACAAGCAGAAGACGCGCAGCCAGTCCTTTAACTTTGGATTTAGGTCTAAACCGTTGAGCAGCGGTCCATTCAAGAGTCTGAGTGCCAACCTGACTCCGAGCCTAATCACGGCCACCCGCGCTAGCCGCGCCAGCCTCGACAGCACCATCAAGGAGACCGGGATCCGCTACAATGCTTCGCTGAGGGTCTCACCCGACATTGAGATTGCGGGCAATAAGCTGAATAACTCGATTTCGCTGAGCAAAACAGACGATACGCTCGAGCACAACAAGGATCGCAGTGAGCGGCTGAGCGGCAATGTGAGCTATACTTTTCCCGGGGACGTGCGCGTCGCCCTGAGTATGTCTGAAAACCGCTCTCAGAAGGGCCTCTCGCGCCGCGCTATCAGCGAGGCTACAGTCGGCGAGGCTGTGGTGCGCGACACGGTGGTCAGTGCCGAGTTAGCGGAAACGCGCGGCACTAGCTTCTCCTCCAATGTGGAGTTTGATCTAGGTCGCTTCAAAATAAAAAATCGCGCCTCGTACAGTCAGAACGAGCACACCAACACCGCCAACGCGATCCAGAATTTAGACAACCGCTTCTTTGGCAAGGATCGCCTCGGCGAGAACTTTAGCTGGGACGCGTCCCTTTCGGGCAAACTGGTCGAGAAGTTGGTCCTCAACACTAGCGTCCGCTTCAAAGGCAGCGACGTGCGTCGGCTGGCAGTGCGGGTGCCTGACACCGGCCTTTGCGATAGCCACTTCACGCGCTCGGCAGACGGAACATGCCGCGATCCAAGCTCCGACGAGATCAATCGCAATCTCTTTCTCAACGGCTCTCTCAACTGGCCCCTAGCCGACGAGCACTCGCTGCGGTTGGCGACCTTTGGCGAGATCAAACGCTCGGAAAACCCAGGAGACCCCAAGCAGGATCGCGACACCTTCAATAACAGCGTGAGCCTCAGCTATGACGGCACCCTGCGCTCGGGAACCAAGCTCAGCGTTGACCTCAAAAATAGCTTCTTGCATCGCGTGAACCTGCACGCCACCCGCGCTGTGGACAACGCGCGTAACCGCGACATTTCGCTCAATATCGGCACTGATTACGAGCGTTTGGGCACATCTTTTTCGCACCGATTCAGCGTCTCCGCAAGGCGCATCATTTACGATTTCGATCGCCAAGTCAATCGCCGCGAGTTGTCGCGCAAAAGCAATATTCGCCGCGGCTGGAGCATGGTACACTCGCTGCGGCGCAAGGTTTTAGACGACCTTGTACTCAATGCGCGCTACAACTATTCGGCCAACGATGACGGTACTTTGATTTTGGAAAACGGCGGCCAGATTGTCGAAGAGGAAAACACCAGATACACCCTTCAATTCGGCATGAGATACTCGCCTAGCCCTGACTACTCGGCCGGCGCAACCTACACCTATAAGCTCGATCGCCAGTGGGATTACCAATACTCCGAGCTCGCTCCGTCGCGTTCCCTCAACCGCCGCAACAAACACCGGAATCTGGCGGCTGATTTTAACTACAATCCGGTCGGCAGCGACAACAAGCTCAGATTGCGCGGCAGCCGCAGTCGTCAGCGCAGCGGCACGTTTAACAGCTTGAACGTAACCTATACGCGAACGTTGTAATCGCTTAATACTTGTAACGGTTTCGCGGTGGTGTTACCTTAATTAGTCGCATACTTGCCCAAGGAGATTTTCTACATGCCCCTGCCTAAATGCGATAAAATCTGGTTCAATGGTCAATTGGTTGATTGGGACGACGCCAAAATTCACGTGCTCTCCCACGTAGTACACTATGGCTCGAGCGTCTTTGAAGGCATTCGCTGTTACGAGACCGCGAAAGGCTCGGCCGTATTCCGCCTCGACGAACACGTCAACAGGTTATTTGACTCCGCCAAGATCTACCGCATGGACATTCCCTATACGAGGGAGGAAATCACAGAGGCCATTCTCGAGACGATCCGCGTCAATCAGCTCGCGGCCTGCTATATTCGCCCGGTTGTCTTCCGCGGCTATGAGAAGTTGGGAGTTGATCCGATGGGGTGCCCGGTTGACGTAGTGATCGCCGTGTGGGAATGGGGCGAGTACCTCGGAGAGGCGGCGCTGAAAAACGGCGTTTCAGTTTGCACCTCGTCGTGGAACCGCATGGCCCCGAATACGTTTCCCGCCTTGGCCAAGGCTGGGGGAAACTACCTCAACTCGCAACTCGTGCGGATTGAAGCCAATGCCAACGGCTATGACGAGGGCATTGTTTTGGGAACAGATGGGTTGGTCAGCGAGGGCAGCGGCGAAAATATCTTTGTCATCAAGAACGGTTCGATCTACACGCCTGAATCGTGTTTTGCCATTCTGCCGGGAATTACCCGCCACACCGCCATTACCTTGATACGCGACTTGGGGATGCGGGTTGAGCAGCGCGGTATTCCGCGCGAGTTTCTCTACATCGCCGACGAGGTTTTCTTCACTGGTACGGCCGCCGAAATCACGCCGATTCGCGCTATAGACCAAGTGCAAATCGGCTGTGGGAAGTGCGGGCCGATCACCGCACAGATCCAAGATGCTTTTTTCGCCGTGGTCCGCGTAGGAGTTGAAGACCGGCACGGGTGGTTGACCTTCGTGTAATGAATTTGGTTAGCGGGTTAAAAGGGGAGAATATGTCGAAAATCAGAATATCCATAGTGGCTGTTTGGTTGGGTGTCTGCATCGGCGGTCATGCTGTCGCTGAGGAGAAATCATGGGAAGCAGTGCAGGAAATTCTCATGAGTACCAAGGATATCGTCGTGCTCGACGGCATTGAGAAGGCGCCGCTGCGCGACGAGAGCGGAGAAGAACCGACCTACGGTGATTGGATGGTGCGCCACATGCTATCCGATCCCGAAAAACTCAATCCGTACACCTCCAATGATGCCGGTGCCAGCACGGTCTTGAATTATGTATTTGAAAGCCTGCTCGAAGCCGACTTGGACCCGCCCTACGCGTTGCGAGGGCTAATCGCCAAAGGCTACCCGGAGATTTCCGCGGACAAACTCACCTACACGTTTGAGCTGCGCGACGGGGTTTACTTCTCAGACGGCAAGCGGCTGACGGCGGCGGATGTCATCTTCAGCATGAAGGTCGTTCACAATCCCCAAGTGCTAGCGCCGCATCTGCGCAACTACTACGCCGCTGTTGAAGCGGTACAACAGGTAGGGACAAACAAAGTCAGCTTCCTGTGCGACAAACCCTATTTCCGCAACGATGCGACGTTGGGGTTACTCAGTATTCTACCTAAGCACTTTTACGATCCAGAAGGTTTGCTAGACCCGGTCGAGGTCAAGAGTTTGGTGGATGGTTCTTGGGAGGAGGGGCCACACAAAGAGCGAGTCGAGCGCTTTGCCGAACAATTCAATCAAAATTTCAACCGCAAGGTACTAGGCTCGGGGCCGTATATAATAAAAGATCCAGAGCGCGACTTGGTCACCCAGCAGAAAGTTGTGCTGACGCGGAATGAAAACTATTGGGGGCGAGATGTGGAAGGGCTACAGCCGCCCGGTTTTGTCGATAAGATCGTCTTTAACATCATCAACAATACTGACGCGGCATTCATCGAGTTGACCAATGGCAACCTCGACTACCACGCTCTGCGCCCATTGGAATTTAAGGAGAAGAGTTGGTCGGAAGACTTCAATCGCCGCTTCCTCAAAGGCGTTAGCTACGCTGGTGGATATGTGTATATCGGCTGGAACAACAAACATCCAATTTTTGGCGACAAGCGGGTGCGCCAAGCCATGACCCATCTGACCGACCGCGAGGGCATGGTCGAAAACATCATGTTCGGCCTAGCCGAGACGGTGGAGGGGCCGATCCACAAGTTCCGCCCCGAATACAACCACGATCTCGCGCCGTACGCGTATGATCCCGACCGCGCCCTCGACTTGCTGGCGGAAGCGGGCTGGGAGGACGCCGACGAGGACGGCATTCTCGATAAGACCATCAACGAAGAGCTCGTGCCATTTCGCTTTGAGATTTTGATCAATTCGGGCAACCAGATCCGCAAAGACATCGCCCTAACTTTGCAATACGAGTTGCAGGATATTGGCATTGACTGCCAAGTGCGCGAGTTAGACTGGTCGATTTTTTTACAAAAGGTCCGCGGTAAGGATTTTGACGCCATGGTGCTGGCTTGGACCGGCAATGTGCAGTTCGCGCCCGACGGTTATCAGATCTGGCATTCCTCCCAGACCGTAGAGAACGGTTCCAACGCGGTGAGTTTCATCAACGCCGAGGTTGACAACATTTTGGCGACCTACCGCCGCGAGTTCGATACGGAAAGGCGCATCGCACTCTACCAGCGCTTCCAAGAAATCCTGCACGAGGAACAGCCCTATACCTTCCTGTGGAAATCGCGCACTGCCCAAGCCTATAGCCGTCGCTTCAGTGGCGTCACTTGGTATCCCCCCGGCGTCCGCTTGCAAGATTGGTGGGTCGCGCAGGAAGTGCAGATGTACTAAGGGCACGTCTGTGTCCTCCGCAGGCTCTCTTCGCTGGGAAACTCACCCCTTGCGCCGAGAGCGGCCGGCCAAATCAGTGCTATTGGTCGCGCTCATTATCGCTTCCTCAGCGGCGGCGGCTTTCGGGCTTGAGCATTGGTTTTACGGGGTATTTTCGCTCGGGGCATTGACCGCCTCGCTGTCGCGCTATTTTTTTCTGACGCGCTACGCGCTCGACGGTGAAGGCGTCAGCAGCGAACATCTCGGCTTCAAACAGCGCCGTTCTTGGGCGGAATTCCGTCGAGCAGATGAACATCGGGATGGCATTTTTTTGCGCCCATCCGTGCGCCCGAGTCGGTTGGATTCCTTTCGCGGCGTTTTTTTGCGCTTTGAGCAAAACCGCGAAGAAGTTGCGAGCTTCGTTCGGTGCCATGTTCCAAATCAATAGCTTAAAAGAGCGGTGGCGACACGCTTTTGCGCTCGAAGACCCGGAGGCGGGTTGGTCTGAGGAAGAGCGTGCGCTAGCCGAGCGGTTAGCCGAGTTTATAGTGCGTCGCCGCATGGGAGCGGCTGCGTCTATGGCGTTGGAGGCCTGCCGCCCCCTCAACTTTTTGGGCAGCCAAGCCCTGACCTTTTTGGCCCCGTTTGCCACGTTGGTTTTTTCGCGTGCCGAGTACGAGCAATTTACGCGCATGTTGGAGCGACGCCAATCTATAGACCTACTCGCGGAGGCCATTGCCCAGCGCGAGAACCAAAAACATGGATGACCTCAACGTAGTTATCGCCACGGACTGCGGCAGTACGACGACCAAGGCGATCCTGATCGAAAAGAAGGACGAAGGGTATCGCCAGACCTTTCGCGGCGAGGCTCCAACCACGGTTGAGGCCCCGTTTGAAGACGTCACTCGGGGGGTTCTCAACGCCATTCAAGAAGTCGAGGAGCTTTCTGGGCGGCAGATCCTTGATGGCGAGCGGATTATCACGCCGGTAGACGGCGATATCGGGGTCGATATCTACATATCGACGAGCAGTGCCGGCGGTGGGTTGCAGATGGTAGTGGCCGGTGTGGTGTTGGCGATGACCGGCGAGAGTGCCCAGCGCTGTGCCTTGGGTGCCGGGGCGATCGTCATGGACGCACTCGCCGCCAACGATAAGCGCTTACCGCACAAAAAAATAGAGCGCATCCGCCAACTGCGCCCCGATATGGTATTGCTGTCGGGCGGCACGGATGGCGGCACCGTCAGCCACGTGGTCGAACTGGCCGAATTCATCAGCGCGGCCGATCCCAAGCCCCGCTTTGGCGCAGGCTTTAAGTTGCCGGTCATTTTTGCCGGCAATAAGGACGCGCACGAGGAGGTCGAAAAGGCGCTGGGAGGGAAGATGGCCCTGACCGTTACCGAGAATATTCGCCCCGTGCTCGAAAAGGAAAATCTGGACCCGGCCCGGCACGTCATTCACGATCTCTTCCTCGAACACGTCATGGCGCAGGCACCTGGTTATAGCAAGCTGATGGACTGGACCAGCGCACCGATTATGCCGACGCCCGGGGCGGTGGGCGAGATCATGCAGACTATTGCCCGCCAGCAGGATATCAACGTCGTCGGCGTGGATATCGGTGGGGCCACGACCGATGTATTCAGCGTTTTCGACGGCGTGTTCAACCGCACGGTCAGTGCCAATCTCGGCATGTCCTATAGCGTCTCCAACGTGCTGGCCGAGGCCGGCCTCGACCAAATCATGCGCTGGGTTCCTTTTGACATTGAGGAGGCCGACCTCCGCGACCGGATCAAAAACAAGATGATTCGCCCGACGACCATCCCCCAACTCATGCAGGAACTGCAAGTCGAACAAGCCATTGCCCGCGAAGCTCTGCGCTTGGCCTTTGAGCAGCATCGTGGGTTGGCGGTGGGATTGAAAGGGGTGCAGAGCAAGCGCACACTAGCCGATGTTTTTGAGCAGGGGGCCACCGGCGAGAGTTTAGTTGAGATGATGGCGCTGGACCTGCTAGTCGGCAGCGGCGGTGTGCTCTCGCATGCGCCCCGCCGCCAACAAAGTTGTGCCATGCTCATGGATGCCTTCCAGCCCGAAGGCATCACCCGCTTGGCGGTCGATAGCATCTTTATGATGCCTCACTTGGGTGTGCTCTCGACTGTGGACGAGCGAGCTGCCACCGAGGTTTTCGCGCGCGATTGCCTGATCTACTTGGGCACTTGTGTGGCCCCCGTCGGCGAGGGTAAAGATGGTGAGTTCTGTCTCGAATACGAAATAGACCTGCCTAGCGGGCGCCAAACCGGCCAGTTGCAGATCGGCCAATTACAGTGGGTGCCCTTGGCCGATGGCGAAGAAGTCGAAGTCTCGCTCCAGCCAGCGCGGCGTTGGGATGTGGGGGCTGGCCCGGGGCAAGCTCTAAACGCGCGAGTGCGCGGTGGCGTCGTGGGGCTAGTGCTGGATGGTCGCGGGCGGCCCATACAGATGGCGTCAGACCAAGACCGCTGGCGTCAGGTAAGCGACTGGCAGCAGGCGCTAAACCTATACGAGTAGCTCATGGCTCATGCTTATACCCCTGGACTGCGCGTGACGCAACACGCAGTCATCCACAAAGAGCGGCGTTTGCCCCTCAAAGGCGAAGTGGTCGTCGAGCGCGGCCAAGTGGTGCGGCGCGACCAAGTCGTGGCCCGCACCGAATTGCCGGGCGAGGTAGCGACGCTCAACTTGGTCAACCGCCTAGGCACCTCGCCGCAAGAGCTCGCTGGCTATATGCTCAAGAAAGAAGGCGATCAGGTCGAAGTCGGCGAACCGCTCGCCGAGACCAAGCCGTTTGTTCGCTGGTTCAAGACCACGATTGAATCCCCGGTCAGCGGCACCGTCGAGAGCATTTCGCCGGTGACGGGACAGGTGATATTGCGACAAGCTCCTAGGGCGGTCGAAGTGCTGGCTTACGTCGATGGGACTGTCGAGGAAGTTTTTGCCGAGGAGGGCGTACGCGTTGCAGCGCGAGGTGCTTACATCCAGGGCATTTTTGGTGTGGGAGGGGAGTGCTGGGGTGCGCTGCACTTGGCGGTTGAGGCGCCAGACGCTACAGCCGAGTCGCTGGGCCCGGAAGTTGCCGGCAAAATTGTCGTGGTCGGCAGTCTGATTAGCGCGGAGACTGTGGAACAGGCGCGGCAGGCAGGTGCCGTGGGTTTGATCGGCGGCGGCCTGCGCGACAGCGACTTGCGCGACCTGCTTGGCCGCGATTTGGGCGTGGCCATCACCGGGACCGAGCAAATCGGCCTGACAATAGTAGCGACCGAGGGCTTTGGCCGCGTCGCCATGGCGCGCAAGACATTTGATATTATGCAAGCCTGCGCTGGCATGGATGCGTCGATGGCCGGTGCGACTCAGATCCGCGCTGGCGTGTTGCGGCCGGAGATTATCGTCCCTACAGCCGCTGACCAAGAGGAAGAAGAGGGGCGATCGGGCGCGGAAGGATTGCAGGTGGGCGATTTGTTGCGGGTGATTCGGATGCCCTATTTTGGGCGGATCGGGCGCGTCAG
The DNA here is from genome assembly GCA_965116045.1 of Candidatus Latescibacterota bacterium. GTDB lineage: Bacteria > Latescibacterota > UBA2968 > UBA8231 > UBA8231. Next base: position 3,551,918 of record OZ220478.1, read on the forward strand.
CGACTTGCCGACCGAGCTATGCACGGTGGAGTCTGGGGCGCGGGTGCGGGTATTGGCCGTAGAGTTTGAAGATGGGGAACAGGCAGTAGTGCCGCGGGCGAATGTGGAACTGATTGAGGAATAAAGGCATGAGAGCAAAAAGCTGGCTATCTGCATTAGTCTTGGCTTGGCCATTGGCCAGCGCGGCAGAGAACGGGGCACAGGGACTCGGCGCGTTGCTGGCACACCCCATGCCGCCGATCGAGGTCCGAGCCTTCGACACGCCCAACGACGACGGGGGCAGCATTACGCTAACTTGGTCGCGCGATTCTCAGATCAGCGAAAATGCGATGTATCAGGTTGCCATCGCCGATTCGCCGAGCGGACCTTTTCGCGTCGTGGCTGAAGTTGCGACAACGGGGAATTTGATGTCCGAGGCACCGGCACTCTTTGGGCACGGAGCCGATCGCGAGAATTACCACTATGTCAACGTCGAGGAATTCGCTGGTGCGGATGGCAAAACGCCATTAGAAGACGGCAAGACGTATTACTTTCACATTGATGTGCGGTCGGCCGGGGGCGCGGTACGCGGTAAAGTGATCGTCAATGCTGAGTCCAAAGGCAATTTTTTTAACCGCGCCAAGGTCAACAATCTGGTGTTGTGCGCCGTGTTTTCAGGGCTTATCATGGGCTACATTGGTATTGCGCGGCGGCGCGAGCTCAAGATTCGCCGCATCGCCGGGCTAGAAGCGCTCGACGAGGCGCTGGGGCGGGCGACCGAGATGGGCAAGCCGGTGCTTTTCATCCACGGCCTGCGCTTCATGGACTCGATATCGACCATTGCCGCGGTCAATATCTTGGGACGGGTTGCGCGGCGCACGGCCGAATACGACACCGCGCTGCGGGTGGCGGCCCCAGATCCGGTGGTTATGTCGGTAAGTCAGGAGACGATGAAAGCCTCGTATGTGGAGGCGGGGCGGCCTGACGCTTTCAATCCCGACCATGTTTTCATCGCCGGCACCGAGCAGTTTAGCTATGCGGCAGCAGTCGAGGGCATCATGGTCCGCGACCGCCCGGCGGCTCATATTATGATGGGATATTTCTACGCTGAGTCGCTGTTGCTGGCCGAGACGGGTTCGACGACTGGGGCGATTCAGATTGCTGGGACCGATTCCTTCACCCAGTTGCCGTTCTTTATCACTACCTGCGATTATACCCTGCTCGGCGAGGAGCTCTACGCAGCGAGTGCTTATCTATCGGGTGAGCCGCGGATGTTGGGCAGCCTCAAAGGCCAGGACGCTGGTAAGGCCCTGATTTTGGTCGCTTTGGTGTTGGGCACAGTGTTGGCGACTTTAGAAGCTGTTGGGCTGCGGCTGCCTCATCTGACTCACTTCTTTACTCCTTATTGAGAGAGGCCATGCTGTTTCTTAGTCGGACCTTACCGCTGGCCATCGCCCTAGTCTTTGGTTTGCTGGGCATTGCCATTTACTACATACCGCACGGCTATGCCCAAAGCTTCGAGCAAGAGGTGGGGGGAAAATGGGTGCGGATTATTTTTGCGTTTTCCTATCTGCTCGGGCTATACAGCCTGCTTAACCTGCACTGGCAGCGCATCCGGCAGCACGCCACCGGTTGGGGCTACAGCTTCGTTGCCATCGCCAGTTTTGCGGTGATGATGGCCTTCGTTATCTACAACGATGGACATGGCCCCTTTGCCGCCCAAGCCAAAGCCGGGGGCTACAATTGGCTCTTCCTGTACGTCCACCGCCCTTGTTCGAGTACTATGTTCTCGATTTTGGCCTTCTTTATCGCTTCGGCGGCATACCGGACCTTTCGCGCCCGCACGCCCGAGGCCGCGCTGTTGTTGGCCGCGGCAGTGATCGTCATGTTGGGGCGCGTACCCATTGGCCGAGAGATCTCCGAGTATTTTCCACTGGTGAGCGATTGGCTGTTGAACGTGCCCAACTTGGCGGCTAAGCGCGGCATCCTGCTCGGGGTGTCCCTAGGGGCTATTGCGACCTCGCTGCGTATCATCTTTGGGATTGAACGCTCGTATTTGGGCGGAGGCTCTGAGTGATGCACAAACTACTCGCTATCGACCGCCGCATCATTTTCGTCCTAGTTTTTGTGGGCGTAGCTGGGCCGTTGTTGGCCGGGATTTACCTGCCGATTACGCCGACGGGCGAAGTAAAAGCCGCATACGACCAAGTTGAAAAGCTCGACGCGGGAGACCTTCTGCTGGTTTCCTTCTCCTACGGCGCCAGCACATATCCTGAGATGCAGCCCATGGCGCGCTCCATTTTGCGCCACGCCTTTCGCCGCGACCTCAAGGTGATCGCCATCTGCTTGTGGCCCGATGCCGCCGGGCTGGCCCAACAGGTGCTGGAGGAGATGGCGGCCGAATTCGATTTGGAGTACGGGGTGGATTACGCCTTCATGGGCTACAAGGTCGGGGGGTTCAGCGTCATCCTCAACATGGGGCAGGACTTCCACGGCACTTTCCCGCAGGACAACTGGGGCGCAAGTGTCGGCGATTTGGAGTTGACGCGGGGTTTGCGCTCGCTACGCGATTTCGCCCTCGTCTTTGATTTAGCCGCCGGGGATTCGGTTGAGTTTTGGTGGATTCCCTATGGGCAGGAGAGATACGGCTTTCCCTTTGCGGCCGGCTGCACCGCAGTGATGGCGCCCGATCTCTACCCCTTTCTCGACTCGGGACAACTCCTCGGCCTACTCGGTGGCCTAGCTGGTGCCGCCGAATACGAGACCTTGATTGGGCTTCGCGGCAGTGCCAGCAAGGGCATGAGTGCCCAGTCGGCGACGCATTTGATCATCATCGCCTTCGTGATTTTTGGCAATATCGCTTACTTCGCCACTCGGTGGGGCCGAGCGCAACAGGCGAGCTAAACCATGCGCGATACGTATGTCTTTTTGGGTTTGCTCCTGCTGTTTGCCGCGGTCAATATCGGCTTGGTGGCGAGTGGGATTTTGGCGGCGGATTGGACGGGTTTGGGCGTTATTGTCGCGGCGGGCATGACCTTGGCGCTCTATAGCTTCCTCTACAAGGACAACCCGCTTTTCAAGTTTGCCGAACACGTTTTCGTCGGCGTGGCAGCAGCCTACATATTCGGCCAGAATTGGTATCCGACGATCTACGGCGAACTCATCGCCGAATGGACCGATCTGAAGGAAGGGGAGACGCCCAATAGGTGGTTGTTGGCTCCGACGATACTCGGGCTGTTGATGTTGACGCGCTTCTCACTGCGCTTCGGGTGGCTCAGCCGCTATGCTTTTGCATTCTTTGTCGGACTCGGGGCCGGCCTGACGATTCCCCGCTATATTTCTTCTTTTATTTTGGCCCAAATTGAGCCTACATTACAACCGCTGACTTGGAGCGTGGAGGGGCTCAATTTACTGATCGTCTTGGTGGGGGTAGTAGGGGTGTTGGTTTATTTTTTCTTTTCTGTTGAACACACCGGCACAGCGGGCCACATCTCCAAGGTGGGGATATGGTTTTTGATGGTCTCGTTTGGGGCTTCTTTTGGTTACACCATTATGGCGAGGATCTCGCTGTTGATCGGGCGCGTGACTTTTCTCTTGGAAGACTGGTTGCATTTGATGTGAAAGAGTATTGAGTGCCTACAGAGGAGGGATATATGGCTAAATTTGCTCGCGTTTTTCGCGCTCTGACCGCACTGGGTCTCCTGCTCGCGCTGAGCTTGGCTCCAGCCGAGGCCAGTACGGGCGGCAAGATCGCCGGCGTCGTCAAAGATGCCGCCACCGGCGATGGGCTACCCCATGCCAATATCGTGGTGGTAGATACCAAGCTAGGGACTACGGCGGACGAAAAAGGGCGTTTTTTTATTCTCAACGTGCCAACGGGCACCTACACTCTTAAGGCTACGTATATCGGCTATGCGGATTACACCGTTGAGGAGGTGCGGGTTTCCGCGAACCTAACTACGAATCTCGACATCGGCCTGACTTCTTCGGACATCCAAGTCGAAGAGGTGATAATCCGCGCCGAGCGGCCCATTATCGACAAAACCGCCACTAATGCGGTGCGCATCGTCGATGCCGAAGACATAGAGATCCTGCCGTTTAGAGGTGTCAGGGGCGTCATAAACATACAGCCGGGCGTGGTCTTGGACGAGGGGGACCTGCACGTGCGCGGCTCGCGCTCCGACGAGATTGGCTACTATGTCGATGGGGCCAGCGTCCGCAATCCAATCACCGGCACGAGTGCTGTAGGCTTAATTGACGAGGCGCTCGAGGAAGTCCAGCTACAGGCCGGCGGCTTCAACGCCGAGTACGGCGGCGCCAACGCCGGCATCATTCTCCAAGAGTTGCGCACTGGCACTCCAGAGTGGCAAATCGGGGTGCTGAGCGAGACGGATAATTTCACTGCCCCGTATGAACAGCGCTTTGGCACCTATTCTTATGGCTATTCTACCCAGGTCGTCACCTTGAGCGGGCCGGTGGTGGGCCTCAAGAATGTGCGGGCATTTCTCGCCGGACAGCGCTGGGTGCGGGATTTCCAGCCAGCCTATTGGGAGGGCTTCCAGTTCGACGACTTGGTCGATTCCGGCGACCGCGGCGGCCGAATCCACTGGCGCGAGGACGCCGACGGCCATGCCATACCAGATACCGTGGACCTGAATCTGCGGCCGGGCAATATCGACCATACCGGCCGCGAGCAGCTCAATTTCAACGGCACTCTGTTGTTCGATATGCAGCCCTTCCAACTGCGTCTTACCGGCCTCTATTCCATCGAAGATCGAGAACTCAACCCCACTCCCATTCGCAATATGCTCAATACGGCGCGGCTGCCCGAAAGGGAACGAGTGTCGGGCTTACTCAATATCAAGGGGACCCACTTGCTCAGCCCCAATATGTTCTACGAGGTGAACGTCAGTCTTTACAACCAGAGCCGCGATACCTTCGACCCGGTTTTTAGAGACAACTTCATGCTCTATAACGACAGCTTGGCCGTGGCTCAAGCCAACCCCGATTTCACGCCGTATTCCGCCCAAGGCGTGGCACCGCGCAACTACGACTTGAACGGCTTTCCCTTTGCCCGCCCGGGTACGCCGGTATGGCCGGTAGACGGAACGTCCCGGTCCAGCCTTTACGCCGAGGAGGAGGATAGTTACTACGGCGTTGGCGGTAGCCTGACCCGACAGACCGATGTGCATGAGTACAAGCTGGGCTTTGACGTCCAGCGCTGGACCTCGCGGCGCTTTGCCATCACCCTGAACTCGGTCCGCCACGCCATTAGAAATACGTACCCCGAGCTGGACTCGGTGTACGACCAGTACTACTCCGGGGAGATTGCCGCCGACGCCTTGCTGGACGCGCTCATTGACAAGGCCGAGACCTTGGACCCCGGCGAGGGCAATCTGGATGATTTTGTCGCCATGATCCGCAATACTAGCCGAGCCGACTTCTTCGGCTTCGACGCCTTTGGGCGCGAGGACGAAGGCACCGGGCTCGAGGCACCGCGCAATCCAGTGCTAGCTTCGGCCTTTATCCAAGACAAGATCGAATACAATGATCTCATCGTGAACGCCGGGCTGCGCTGGGATTACTTCGACGTCGACAGTTTCCGCTTCAAGGAGCCAGCAGCACCCGTGCGCAATGATTCGCTCTTCACCATTGAGCTCGGCTCAATGGAAAAGACTCGCACTTTCCACGAAATCAGCCCGCGGCTGGGGTTTTCGTTCCCGGTGTCGGATTTAACGGTCTTTCACATGCAGTACGGCCGCTTTTCGCAGATGCCGGCCATGCGCGACATGTTTACCGGCGGGGCTCGCTTGGCCTTGGAATTGGGCGGGCAAAATTTCATCCCTATGCCTACGGCCTTTGATATTGAGCCGATCCGCACGACCCAGTACGAAGTCGGCTTTGAGCGCCAATTTACCGATGTGGCATCCTTCGACATCACCGGCTTTTACCGCGACGTGAAAGGGCAGCTTCAACTACAGCGCCAACACGTTTCGACCGCGGCCCAAAACGCCAGCGCGTACAACTTCCTGCAAAACGGCGACTTTGCCACGACCAAGGGTTTGGAATTCGTTTTCAAGCTGCGCCGCATCAATCGGTTGCGCACGGAGCTTAACTACACCCTGTCGGATGCCCGCGGCACTGGCTCATTGACCAATTCGGCCGTTTCTGGGGTCGAGAACAACACCAACTTGCCCACCATCATCTCGCCGTTGGACTTTAACGAGACGCATCGCGGCAACATCTTTGTCGATTATCGCTTTGCCGATAACGACGGCGGGCCGATCCTCGAGAACTTGGGGGCCAACCTGTTGTTGAGTTTTAGCAGCGGCCACAATTTCACCCTGTCGGGCGGGTCCATCGGCCAGCGCGGCCCCGAAGAAGGCGGCATCCTCGCCAACGACGACCCGCGCTCGCGCAAGCCAGCAGAAAGTATCAACGCCTCTTCGACGCCCTATACCTTTGAGGTTGATATGAGAGTAGACAAGGGCTTCGGTCTATTCGGTTCCGACGCCCAGATCTACCTCTATGTCTATAACCTGTTCAACCGCAAAAACGTGCTTAACGTGTACAGCCGCACCGGCAACGCCGAAGACGATGGTTTCCTCACCAACCCCGATCTGAGCAGCCAAATTGTTGCGGCCAGCGGTGGTCTGACGTACCAGCAGTTATACGAGGCCATCAACTTGGTCAATCGGCAGCACTATTGGTTCACCGAAGGGGGCGACATTTTTAGTGCGCCGCGTCAAATCCGCTTTGGGATCAAGCTGGGCTTATAAGAGGGAGGAAAACGCTATGAAAAAATTTACCATCTACTTGGCGACCGCTGGGCTTTTGCTCGGCGCATTTACCCAAGCCCACAGCCGCGGCCCCAGTGCGCATCGGGCCGCTAAAACCGCGCAAGAGACCTTCGGCCGGAGTGCCTTGCTCAACATCAACAACATGGCTATGTGGTTCGAGCGCAACGGCTCCTCCGGGTACAACCCACTCACTTCCGGTGCTGGGGTGACCTTTCCACGCTCGACCGATCGGGTCATCTATCGGGACGGCCTGATCTGGGGCGGCATCGTCAAGGATGGCGACCCCCAGGAATTGCGCGTCGGTGGCCAGACCTACGCCATTGGCACTGTGCCCGGCCGCATCGTCTCCAAAGGCGAGGCCGAAGACCCGTCCGACCCAAGCGTCCGCATCTACCGGATTCGCCGAGATTACCAGACGGCGGACTTGCGTCTCGACGCCTCTGAGAGTTTGGGGATCGGGCTGAGCGCAGTCACCGACAGCGACGTGGAGGCTCTCCGCGCTCAGTACGAGCAGGATTGGCGCGAATGGCCCTACCAGAAAGGGGCTCCCTATTACGACAATGACGGGGATGGCGAGTACAATCCAGACACTGACGAGCCGGGCGTGGCTGGGGCCGACCAAGTGGCTTGGTTTGTGATTAACGACCTCGATGTCGGGGCGGCGCAATCGCTGTACGGCTCCAAGCCCGTTGGCCTTGAAGTCCAAGTGCTGCTTTGGGGCTACGCCCGCACCGACGCGCTGGGCGATGTGATTTTTAAGAAGTTCACGGTCATTTACAAAGGCACCAGTGCCACCCCGGATACAGCCCGCATTGAGGATATGTACTTCGCCCAGTGGGCCGACCCGGATTTGGGCAACTACGGCGACGATTTTGCTGGCGCCGACGTCGACTTAAGCCTCGGCTACGTGTACAACTCAATCAACACCGACTCGCGCTACGCACCGTTTGGACTGGCGCCGCCGGCTGTGGGCTACGACTTCCTCCAAGGACCGGCCGTTCCGGTGTTCCAGAAAGGCGAAAATGGCGATCCTTTGTTGGACGAAGACGGCAACTTCGTCTTGGATGAGAGTTCGGAAGCTATTTTCAACTTTGGCCGGCGGCCCGGCTACCGCAATTTGCCAATGACCTCCTTTGTGTACTTTGCCGCTGGCTCGGCTATTGACGACCCGGAACTCGGCGAGTACATCGGCACCGAAGAGTGGTACAATTTGCTGCGCGGCTTTCAGCCCCAGCCCGACATTAGCAATCCTGTTCCATACACCAACCCCCTGACTGGAGACGACACCTTTTTCACCCTCGACGGCGATCCAACCACGGCCCAAGGCTGGAATGACGGCGTGCCGCTGCCAGCGGGCGACCGGCGCATCGTGCTCAATACCGGCCCTTTTGAGATGGCCTTGGGCGACACCCAAGAAGTGGTGGTCGCGCTGCTGGGCGGCATTTCTACTGACCGCCTGCGCAGCGTCTCCAGTCTGAAATTCAACGACCAGTTTGTACAGGACGCTTACAATAGCTTCTTTGCGGTGCCCAAGCCGCCGGCCCAGCCCAATGCCCGCGTGATTGAGTTGGACCAGACGATCATCTTGGATTGGGGTTGGGACGACGAGTCGATTCAAGCCACCGAAGGCGAGGGGTCGCCCGGCTTCGACTTTGAAGGCTACAACCTCTACCAGTTGCCCGCGGCCGAAGCCACGCTTTCGCAGGGCGTCAAGGTGGCGACCTTCGACATCGAAAACGGCGTTACCACGATCCTCGGCATTGCCCTCGACGAAGAGTCCGGCGTGGTACTCGATGTGCCTTTGCAGGTTGGGACCGATTTCGGCGTCAAACGCAATATCAGGATCACCCAAGACCACATCCGCAGTGGGCCGCTGGTCAACGGCCAGCGGTACTACTTTGCGGTGACGGCCTACAACCGCGCTACGGCCGAGGGGGCCGCTACTACCACGCTGGAGAGTACGCCACAGAACTTGATTTGCGTACCGCAGGAACCGCCGCTGGGCACTCGCTATCTGAGCGAGCCTGGGGACGTTATTAGCGCCGAGCACACCGCCGGTGTTAGCGACGGAACGGTCTCGGTCTCAGTGGTCGATCCAACGAGTACCACCGGCCACGAATACGCGGTCGAATACGCTGCCGACGCCGACGGCAACACGGTCTGGAATCTGGTTGACAAGACTAGTAGCCAGACTCTGTTGGCTGACCAGATTGACCAAACTGGCACGGCCTTCTACATCGGTTCCGCCGGCATTGAGGTCTCGGTCGCCGGTCCGCCGGCTGGCATGAAGAGTTGGGCCGGCCCAGCCATGCCGTTTGAGGCTTGGCTGGCTTCGCCCGAAGCGGCCGACTTGACGGGCGATGGCCAGATCAACGCCGCCGACTTTGCCCAAGCCGTCGATCACGCCAGCGACACTCGCTGGTTCACTTGGGCTGGCGGCTCCGAGGATTGGGGTGCTGAAGGGTTCGAAGGCGCGATAACCGGCGATCCCAACCACCAGTGGTTTGCGCCGACGACGGTGACGCCAGATCGGCTGCGCACGGTGGAGTTGCGCTTCACCGACGTCATCGAAGAGGATGGCGAAGACCAATACAAGCCGATAGACGTCAACAACGAGAACGTGTCGTGGGCCTATCGCTACCTGCGCGCTGCCGGGGCGGACCCGCCGGCGCTCGACGACTTGACGACGACTCAGAATCCCTGGGACTTCGGCAAGTACATTATCAATACCGAAGGCCCAGGCGTCTATGTCTATCAGGAGCGCAATCCGATTGCGCTTTCCGCTTGGGATATCGAGAGCGAGCCGCCGCGCCGCTTGGAAGTGGCCTTCCTCGAAAACAACCAGTCCGGCGGCTTGGTCAACGGCGTCTATGGTCCACCTTGGTACAATGTGGAGAGCAATATCGCCGGTCCAGGTCCGCGCGAGTGGCTGTTCATCTTCGACTTGGATTACACCGACCCCAACCAAGGGGAGAACAGCGACATCTTGCTGAACAACGGTCTGATCTACGATGGGACAGAAGGAGAAGAGCATCTTCCCTTCATGTGGATCGTCTTTGCCGAGCGTCGCCGCGAGGATGACTTCCCGTCAGACGGCGATTCCTTCTTGCTGGTCGCCAATCACGTCAATACCCCCGCCGACCGCTTCTCATTTACGGTCCAAGGGTCGGAAAGCAGCGACGCCTACCTAGCCGAGGACATTGAGAAGATCAACGTCTTCCCCAATCCCTATCTTGGCGTCAACGCGGCGGAGACCAGCCGTTACAGCCACTTCGTGACCTTCAGCCATCTGCCGCCCAAGGCGAATATCCGCATATTCGATATGAGCGGCACACTGGTGCGCACGATTGAGAAGGATGACCCGTCGCAGTTCACGCGCTGGGATCTGCAAAACCACAATGCACTGCCGGTGGCCAGCGGCATGTACATCGCCCATATTGAGTTGCCGGATCACGGCAAAAGCCGGATTCTCAAGTTAGCTATCATCCAAGAGCAGCAGTTCTTGGAGAACTTATAGTGCCCGGGATAGCAAAGAGAGAAATAGGAGGCCATTCCATGCTTCGACACAGCTTTCGCATCTCGACGATCTTGCTGGTGCTGGTTTTCTCCTCGGTTACGGCTTTTGCCGATGGCTACGATCGCGCCGGTACGGCCGCGGCCCCGGAACTGCTGATTCCGGTTGGCGCCCGCGACATGGCCTTGGGCGGAGCCTCAATCGCCACCAGTTCCGGTCTGGAGGCGCTGCACTGGAACCCGGCAGGCTTGTCCAAGGCCGAATCCAACGCGGGCATCATGTTCTCGACGATGTCCTATCTGGCGGATACTCGCATTAATTATCTGGCCACTGGTGCCAACTTTAACAGCCTCGGCGCGCTGGCCCTCAACATCAAGGCACTGGATTTTGGCCAAATCTCGGTGACGACCGAGGCCAATCCAGACGGTACTGGCGCGAGCTTTTCGCCGACCTTCTTCACGTTGGGCCTGACCTTTGCGAGGGAACTGACCGATCGCATTGCCGTCGGGATTACCAGCCATTATATCGTCAACCGCATCCAGCGCGTCGAGGCCACCGCGGCTTCGTTTAGCGCCGGTCTGCAATACGCCAATCTAGGCGGGATTGCCGGCTTGGACTTGGGGGTGGCGCTCAAGCACATCGGTACGCGGATGCAGTTTGGCGGTTCTGGTCTGTTGCGTCGCGGCCAGATTGACGGGTTGCGCCGCGGACCTTCTGATTACAAGGTTCAGGCTAGCTCTGCCGACCTGCCCTCAACGTTTGAACTCGGTCTGAGCTACCGCTATATGGGCGTGCTCAACCTGTCTTCGGTCTTCCGGCACAACAACTTCGCCTACGACCAGTACCGGTTGGGTGCTGAATATGTGCTGAACAAACTCTTCGCCCTGCGCGCTGGCTTCGACTACGCGCCCAACTCGGCTGACGACTACATATACGGCACTAGCTTCGGCTTTGGTCTGAATCTGGATGCCGGGACGATTAAAAATCTGCGCGTTGATTACGCCTATACTACGGTGGAGTATTTCGACGCGCTCAATACTTTTACCTTTCAGTTTGGGTTCTAAATTCGACGGTGGCGCGGTGTGCAGAACGCGTACCGCGCAGTTTTTATAGGAGGTTGCCAATGAAGTACGTGTGCTGGTTGGTGGTATTTGTCGCTGTCGTTGGGTTGGGCTGCCAGAGTTCGACCCTGACCGCGGCCAAGCTCTACATCAAGCAAGATCAGCCCCAAAAGGCTAAAGAGCAGCTCGCCCGAGTCCTGCAGGCTGAGCCGGAAAACAGCGAGGCTCATTTGCTCATGGGCAAGCTCTTAGGGGACGAGGGGCACTATGGCGAAATGGTTGGGCATCTGGCGTACGCCGAGCGCAATCCCAAGTTTCAGAGCGAGGTTGAACAAACGCGCCGCCGTTTTTGGGCGCAAGAGTACAATGCTGGCGTCGTTCACGTCCAAGGCGAGACCCCGAATTACGCGCTGGCGCGGGACTCGTTTCACAACGCTACCCTCATCGACGAAAGTGCGCTCGACGCTTGGCGCAATCTCGCGTACGTCTATTACCAGATCGACAGCACGGATGCGGCCATTGCCACCTACCAGAAGATCGCGTCGGCGGATCCACAAGACGAGAGCACCTTTTTCAGCCTAGGGTCGCTCTACTTGGAAACCGGCCAGCTCGATGCGGCTATTGGCGCCTTGTCACAGGTGGTCAAGATCAGTCCTGACAACCTCAATGGCCTGACCAATCTCGCCATTGCCCAAGCCCAAGCTGAAAACTACGAGGGCGCCGAGGCCAATTATCGCAAGCTCATTGAGCTAAACCCCGATGACTTCAGGCCCTACTTCAACTTGGGCAATCTCTACTGGCAACAAGAAAAGTACACTGCGGCTAAGCGGGCCTATGAGCAGGTCCTACAACTCGAACCCGGCGACGGGGACGCGCTCTACAACCTCGCCATGGTCCACTTGGCCACAGAGGACATGGATGGTGCGCTGCCGATTTTGGAACAGCTCTCTGAACAAATGCCAGATAATGCGTTGGTATGGATGCACTTGGGGACGGTTTATGCCCATAAAGAATTGATTGAGGAAAGCGAGGCAGCGTTTGCGCGGGCCGAGGAACTAGAAGAGTAAAGCGTCCGCACTCCCACCATGCTGCAGTACACTGTCCAGCGCATTCTGCTGGCCATCCCAACTCTCCTCGGCATCACCCTGCTGACCTTCCTGATTATGCGCTTGGCACCCGGCGATCCGGTCGATCTGTTTCTGGGCGGGGCCGCTGGCGGCGAGGGGATCTCCACCGACCATCAGGCGGATATGGAGAAGACGCGCCGGGATTTGCGCCGCCAACTCGGGCTAGATCAACCTCTACACATCCAGTATTTGCACTGGCTTTCCAATTTGGTCTTGCGCGTGGAGGACTTGGGCGCATTCGACCGCGGAGCCTTGTTGGCCGACTCCGTGCTCGACGAACTGCCAGACGCGACGCGGGCCGAGTTGGCCTCGCTTGAGGGCGCGGAGCGCAAGGCGCGGTTCTTGGAGCATTTTCGCCGCCTGCGCCCCGAGCAGGTCCCCGAGCTCATCGAGTCGCCTTTCTGGCAGAGCCGCCTTTTCTCGCCAGCTAAAAACTACGGGTACGCTGGGTCTGGTTTGGAACTGGTGCAGGTGGGAGGCTGGCGCTTGGTGACGCTGAATTTGGGGCGCTCCTTCAAAGACCAACAACCGGTCATCGACCACATCCTCAACCGGCTGCCCGTCACGCTAGAAATCAACCTCATTAGCCTAGTCTTTGCCTATCTAATCGGCGTGCCGCTGGGTATAGTGATCGCGGTCAAGCAAAATACTATTATCGATCGCTTGGTTACCACCGGGACCTTCATGCTGTGGTCGATGCCTTCGTTCTGGGTCGGAATGCTGTTGATCTTGTTTTTCTGCAACAAGGAATTTTTCCACTGGTTTCCAGCTTCCGGGATCCAGTCCTTGGCCGCGGGGGAAGACTGGGGATTCTGGCGGCTGCTGACCGACCACGCCCACCACATGGTTTTGCCGATATTGGCTTCGACCTACGCCAGTTTCGCTGGCATCTCGCGCTATATGCGCACCAGTATGCTGGAGAATCTGCGGCTGGACTACGTGCGCACTGCCCAAGCCAAGGGCTTGCGCTATCGGGTTGTAGTGCTGCGCCACGTGCTGCGCAATTCCCTGATTCCCATTGTAACGCTGCTGGCGGGGTTGTTGCCGGGAATGATCGCGGGTTCGGTGTTTATCGAGACGATCTTCACCATTCCAGGCATGGGCTTTTTGGCCTTCCAGTCGGTTATCGTGCGCGATTACCCGGTGGCTATGGCGCTCTTTACCATTGGTTCGGCCCTATCGCTGGCGGGGATCTTGGCAGCGGATATTCTGCTCAAGGTCGTGGATCCGCGCATCGACTTTGCGAGTGTGTAGATGAGTGCCGAGGCCGTTGTGCAAGGGCAGTCCTACGGGCAGGTCGTCTGGAAGCAATTCAAAAAAAACAGACCGGCACTGCTCAGTCTCTTGGGCATCGTCTTGCTGGGAACTGTGGCCATAAGTGCCGACTTGCTGGCTGGAGACAAGCCGTACTACATGAAGTACAAGGGCGAGACCTACTTTCCGGCTTTTCGCCAATACGCAGTCTATTTAGGGGTCGTGGACTGGCCGGCAGAATTGAAGCGCCGCCGCAACTTCAAAAAGCTCAAGCTAGAGGAAGCTATCTTCCCGCCGGTACCTTATGCCCCCGGCGAAGTCCGCTTGCGAGATAAGTACCAGCCCCCGGGGGCCGAGCACTGGTTGGGCACGGATCGCTTGGGCCGCGACGTGCTCTCGGGCCTGATTCACGGCACGCGCTACGCCTTGACCATCGGTCTAGTGGCCGTAGGCATATCGCTGGCCATCGGCTTGGTCTTAGGGGCGTTGGCCGGTTACTTCGGAGGCTGGATCGATTTGGCCCTCTCGCGCCTTTTCGAGCTATGGGCCGCGATCCCCAGCTTCTTCCTGATATTGACGGTCGCGGCGTTTTTTCCGCCGAGTCTGTTTTTCGTCATGATCATTATTGGTCTTACGAGTTGGGTCGGTATCGCCCGCTTGACGCGCTCGCAGTTTTTGCAGGTGCGCAGCTATGATTACGTGGCCGCCGCGCGGAGCCTCGGGTACTCAAACGGGCGGATCATGTTCCGCCACATCCTGCCCAACGCCATCGGCCCGATCCTGATCCCGGCGGCCTTCGGAGTGGCAGGTGCCATACTCGCCGAGTCGGGGCTGAGCTTTTTGGGGGTGGGGGTACCAGCAGAAGTGATCACGTGGGGTGCCTTGCTGGCCGGGGCGCGCAGTAACGCAGCGGCGTGGTGGCTGGTGGTCGTGCCGGGCGTGGCCATTTTTGCGACCGTGACCCTGTACAACCTACTAGGCGACGGGTTGCGCGACGCGCTGGACCCGAAATTGCGCGGCTTAGGTGCTGAGGAAAGGGGGTAGGGACTCGTTGGCTAGGATTTGGTCGAGGGTTTGTCGCTGGCGCAGCAGATGCAGCTCGTCGTCTGTGCCGAGTAGCACTTCGCATGCTTCCGGGAAGGAATTGTAGTTTTTGGCGGCCATGCTAGCGCAATAGGCCCCGCTGCCGCCGATAAAGACCGCGTCGCCGATGCGCGGCTCGGTGAGTACTCGAGGTGCCAGTTCTTCGGGATTGCCAGATGCTGGCGTGAGAATATCCCCACTTTCACAGCAATGGCCGGCGATTAGGTAATCGCCTTGGCCGCGCTCCGCTGGGGTCGCCGGAACTACGACGATGGGGTGCTGCGCTCCGTACATACTGGGACGCAGTACTTCGGTCATGCCGCTATCGACCTTGATGAAGGAATAGCCCTGCCGACCGGTATCGACTACATCAACGACGCTACAGACGATGGCACCGGCATTGCCCACTAAGAAGCTTCCCGGTTCGATTTCCAGATGTAGTTTGCGGCCGTGCTCGCGGGCGAAGCGGTTGAATTCGTCGGCGACAGGTTGGCCGGCCTGGTGCAAGTCGGTCGATACTTCGTCGGCCATACGCCCAATTTTGAAACCGCCGCCCATGTTCACGCGCCGGACCTCGGGCAGCTTGGCGGCTACGCCCAGCGTCAACCGAGCGCAGTGCTGCCAGACTGCTGGGTCGCTACCCGAACCGATATGGCTGTGCAGACCAGTGAGTTGCAGGTTGTGTTCGGCAACTGTTGCAAGCACTTGGTCGAGGTGTTCGTGCCAGATGCCGAAGCTCGACGAAGGGCCGCCCGTATTGGTGCGATTGCTGTGCCCCGAGCCTAGGCCCGGGTTGACTCGCACCGAGACTTCGCGGCCTGGAAAGAGCTGACCGTAGGCTGTGAGTTGATGCAGGGAACAGGCGTTGAAAAGGATACCTTGGCGCACTAGGTCTGCTAAATTGTCGGGTAGTTGCTGGGCCGTGAGCTGAATTTGGGCCGCGGGGACGCCAGCGCGCATGGCCCGCAATGCTTCGTAGCCACTGCTCGCGTCGATGTGCAGGCCGGCGTGGTTGAGAATGCGTATCACGCCGCCGGCCGGGCAGGCTTTCAAGGCGTAGCGAACCGTCAGGCCGTGTGCATGGGGGAAGGCCAGTGCCTTTTGGGCCTGGGATTCCAATGCCTTTTGACTATAGACAAAAGTGGGGGTGCCAAATTGGTGCTGGACGGCGCGAACTTGGTCTTCAGACAGGAGTGAAAGCCGTTCCATTAAATGCCCCTAACTTGATATTTTTCAATAGAATCCATAGGTTATGAAAACTCCTTAGTATCGCTGTCATATCCCATTTTGTCAAGCTCCTTATGGCCACTTACATCCTCGGTATTTCCGCGTTCTATCACGATAGCGCGGCCTGTTTGGTGCGCGATGGAGAGATCGTCGCCGCCGCGCAGGAGGAGCGATTCACTCGCGTTAAACACGATCCAGATTTTCCCGCTCGCGCCGTCGAATACTGTCTGCGAAAAGGCGGTATTGAGGCCAAAGACCTGCACTCCGTGGGATTTTACGACAAACCCCTACTGACCTTTGAACGCCTCCTAGAGACTCATATCGGCACGGCACCATTGGGTCTGCGCCTCTACTGGAAGAGCATGAAAGTATGGCTGGAAAAGAAGCTGTGGATCCCGCATTTAATCCAAGAACAACTCGGCTGCGAAGTACCCGTGCTGTTCGGCGACCACCACGAGTCGCACGCTGCGTCGGCCTTCTATCCGTCGCCGTATCGAGAAGCGGCGATCGCGACCTTAGACGGAGTTGGCGAATGGACCACTACCAGCTACGGCTACGGCCGAGATGCTGAAATTCACACCTTGGCCGACCTCAAGTTTCCCCACTCGCTGGGTTTGTTCTATTCGGCCTTTACCTATTTTGCGGGTTTCAAGGTCAACTCCGGCGAGTACAAGCTGATGGGACTGGCCCCCTATGGCAAGCCGAAATACGTCAATCTAATGCTCAACGAGATAATCGACCTGAAAGACGACGGCTCCTTCAAGCTCAACACTCGGTATTTCAACTATCTATCTGGCCTGACCATGACTAGTCGGGCTATGAATAAGCTCTTCGGGGGACCGCCTCGGCGGCCAGAGACGCCGCTGACCCAGCGCGAGATGGATATTGCGCGCTCCTGTCAGGCAGTAACCGAGGAAGTCATGTTGCGCATTGCCCGCACAGTGCATCGAGAAACCAAACTCAAAAATTTGTGCATGGCCGGTGGCGTAGCCCTCAATTGCGTCGGCAACGGCCGCATCTTGCGCGAGGGCCCCTTTGAAAACATTTGGATCCAGCCGGCCGCGGGCGATGCCGGTGGGGCCTTGGGCGTCGCGCTGGCGCTGTGGTATCACCACTTGGACCACGAGCGAGTGGCAGACGGCGAAAACGACGCGATGCAAGGGGCACTGTTGGGGCCTGAGTACGGGGACGAAGAAATTTACCAGTGCATTGAGCAGCAGGCGGGGGTGGCGCAAAAGCTCGCTGAGGACGAGTTGCCGGTGCGCGTGGCCGAGCTATTAGCCGCGGGCAAGGTCGTCGGCTTTTTTCAGGGGCGGATGGAGTTTGGGCCGCGCTCGCTCGGTGCTCGGTCGATTCTCGGAGACCCGCGCTCCACTCAGATGCAGTCGATGATGAACCTCAAGATCAAGTTCCGCGAGAGCTTCCGCCCCTTCGCCCCGACGGTCCTGCGCGAATGCGTCCACGAGTTCTTTGAATTGGATGCCGACTCGCCCTACATGCTGCAAGTGGCCCCGGTTAAAGCGGAGCGGCAGATCCCCACGAGTGAGGACCAGCAGCGGCTGTTCGGCATCGCCAAGCTCAATGTGCCGCGCTCGGATATGCCGGCCGTCACCCACGTGGATTACTCGGCGCGGGTGCAGACGCTGCGTCGGCAAGATCACCCGCGTTACTACGATGTTATTCGCGCCTTTCAGAGCTTGACCGGATATCCAGTGGTCGTCAACACGTCCTTCAACGTGCGCGGCGAACCCATCGTCCAAAGCCCGGAGGATGCCTATCGCTGCTTTATGCGGACGGAGATGGATTTTTTGGTCATAGGCCCTTATATCTTGGACAAGCAAGACCAGCCGCAGTGGCAAGAAGAGCTGGATTGGCAAGAGGAGTTTGAGCTTGACTGAGACCAAGAGCTACTGGGGGGTTTCGGTGCCCACACGCGGCGATTTGCGGCGATTCGGAATCGTGCTGGCGGCGTTGCTGGCCTTGCTCGGCGGCTATCTGTGGTACGTGGGAGCGATCGGCGTCGCCCAGTTTGTACACGCGACCTCGCTAGTGTTGCTCGGGACTGGACTGATACTGCCCGTGGCGTTGAAGCCGATCTACTTTCCCTACATGTGGCTGGCGAGGATGGTGGCCTTTGTCAATATCCACCTACTTTTGGGGCTGGTTTTCTACACGCTTTTTACGCTTACTGGGTTTGTCATGCGCCTTTTGGGCCGCGACCCGCTCGACCGCAAAATCGCTCCCGACGCGGAAAGTTACTGGCAGCGTCGGGCCTCTTCTCTGTTTCCTCGCGACCATTATCGCAAGCGCTTTTGAAGCCCCGCTAAGCCTTGCTCTTGTTTTGGGCAGCCGTTATATTTACACCTTTTTAAGGAGGCCCCTTAAAACGGCCTCAAATGGATTCTACGGAAGAAGTTAGCTCATTCGCCGAAGACAGTCATTGGATGCGCGAGGCCCTGCGTGAGGCCGAGTGCGCCGGCCGTCGCGGCGAGGTCCCCGTTGGTGCTGTCGTCGTCGGAGCCGGACGGGTTTTGGGCCGGGCCGGCAACGCCATTGAAGCGACACAAGATCCCACGGCCCACGCGGAGATGCTGGCCTTGCGCCAAGCCGCAGCGGCACTGGGGACGCGGCGCTTGTTGACGACGACGCTCTACGTCACTTTGGAACCTTGCGCCATGTGCGCTGGGGCTGCGGTTTTGGCCCGGGTGCCACGGCTGGTCTTCGGGGCCGCCGATCCTAAATCCGGTGCTTGCGGCTCGTTGCGCAACATTGCGGACGACCCCCGGCTCAATCATCGCTGTCAGGTCCGCGGCGGGGTGCTAAAGCGAGAATGTGCCGAGTTGCTCAAGGGTTTTTTTGCGGCCCTGCGCGCGGCCAAGTAGTTCGGGGAGAGGTGCCGGAGTGGTCGAACGGGCCGGTCTCGAAAACCGGTGTGGCTGTATGGTCACCGTGGGTTCGAATCCCACCCTCTCCGCCATTTAAGGCAAAGTGTTTTTGCGGAGAGATGACCGAGTGGTCGAAGGTGCACGACTGGAAATCGTGTGTAGGGCAACCCCCTACCGAGGGTTCGAATCCCTCTCTCTCCGCCATAATTGATTCTGGACGGGGCAGTAGCTCAGTTGGGAGAGCGCCAGGTTCGCAATCTGGAGGTCGTGGGTTCGATCCCCATCTGCTCCACCATATTTTTTGGCTACCCGCTGTGAAATGCAGTATTTTAGGTCGTGCTAGATGGGGAGATAGCGGTGCCCTGTACCCGCAATCCGCTATAGCGGGATTGAATTCCCATCCAGAGGTTTTCGCACCCCTTGTTCGACCGGAGTAAAGTGGCGCTGAAGACCGGATTCTGCGCAATCAAGAGCTTCTGAACCCCGTCAGGACCGGAAGGTAGCAGCGGTAGGAATGTCTCTTGGTGTGCCGCAGAGTTGTCCGGTTGGAGCTAACTGGCTCTGGGCAGACCTGAGGGCGGGATCGAAGATGGGTGCACGGCCTTTTAATTTTTTGTTTATTCCCTTCAGCTTGGCTGTGTCGAGAAACGCAAATGGCCTATCAGGTAACAGCGCGCAAGTGGCGTCCGCGCCAATTCGACGAAGTTGTCGGACAGGAGCATATCACTGCCACCTTAAAGAGTGCTGTCCATTCCGGGCGCGTCGCGCAGTGCTACCTGTTTTGCGGCCCTCGCGGCGTGGGCAAGACCACGACCGCACGGATTCTCGCCAAGGTTCTCAACTGCGCCGACCCCCGCGACGGCAATCCCTGCGAGGTGTGCGATTCCTGCCAGAGCATCGCCTCCGCCACCAGCATGAACGTGCTGGAGATCGACGGGGCCTCCAACAACAGCGTCGATGACGTCCGCGAGCTGCGCGAGGTCGTACGCTACGCCGCGACCGCAGGTGTCTATAAGATCTACATCATTGACGAAGTTCACATGCTTTCGACCGCGGCGTTCAATGCGCTGTTGAAGACGCTGGAGGAGCCGCCGGAGCACGTGGTTTTCATCTTCGCCACCACAGAAGTGCAGTCGGTCCCCGACACCATTCTTTCGCGTTGCCAGCGCTTCAATTTTCGTCGCATCTCCATCGGGCAGATCGCCACTCATCTCGGCACCATTGCCCAAGCCGAAGGCATTGCAGTTGAGGAGGGAGCACTCCATCTGTTGGCTAGCCGTGCGGATGGTGCTTTGCGCGACGCTGAAAGCCTCCTCGATCAAGTGGTCTCATTGGGCGCGGAGGTGTCGCAGCAAGCTGTGGTGCAGGTGTTGGGTCTCGTCGATCGCGGTATCTATTTTGAATTGCTCGACGCCATGCGCGAAGCGGCCCCCGCACGAGTTTTGGATGTCGTCGCCCAAGCGGTTGACCAAGGGGCCGATATTGAGGAGTTCGTCTATGGCCTAGTTGAGCTTTTGCGCCACCTACTCTTCGCCAAGATACAGGGCGGGGCCGACGAGTTGGATATGGCCGAAGACGCCCGCCGCCGCTGTGGCGAGCTGGCAGACGCCATGGCGGTCGAAGATTTGCTGCGCATGATGCAGTCGCTGTTGGATTTAGAAGCGGACCTAAAGCGTTCGCTACAGCCGCGCTTCCGCCTAGAAATCGCCTTGGTGCATCTGGCGCTGATGGGCCGAGCTGTCGATGTGGGTGAACTGCTGCGTCGCTTGCAGTCGCTTGAAGGTGCTGCGCCCCCTCCGCTTGGCAGCGGCCGGAGTGAACAAGCTCCGCGTCCGCTGCCGAGCAGTCGCAGCAAACAGGCTGCATCTCCGCCCCCGGCTCAGCAGCAAGCCGCTGCTCCGGCTAAGTCGAGCAATGCCGCTAGTGTTGCCACACCGAGCTTTGATCAGGTGCGCACTAACTGGGCCGAGCTAGTTAATGCCGTGGGTGCCGCCAAGCGGTCGCAGGTACCTTTTCTCAATAGGGCCACCTTAGACAGTCTAGAAGGCCACGTGCTCAGGCTGAGCTTTGGTGCCGCCGACAGCTTTGCCATGACCCAAGTGAGCAAAAACCGAGAAAACATAGAAGAGCTAGCCAAGGCAAAATACGGGTGGCGGCTGCGCTTAGAGATCGTTGCCAAGAAAGCAGAGCAATCGGCCCCGCAGGAGACGAGCCAGCCCGAATCCGACTCCACCCTCCGCTCGGTGCTCGACACTTTTGATGGCGAGTTAGTCTGAGAAATCGCATGGAACCGCTGGCTCTCGAAGATTTGATCGTTGCATTTGCCAAGTTGCCCGGTATCGGGCGCAAAACAGCACAGCGCTTGGCACTCTATGTGGTCAAGAGGCCGCGCGAGGAAGCCGAGTTGCTCGCCAAGGCGCTCGTTGCCGCCAAAGACCAAATCGAACACTGCGCCACCTGCTACAACTTCACCCAAAAGGGCGAGCCCCTATGCGAGATCTGCCGAGACACTCGGCGCGACCAACAGTTCCTCTGCGTGGTCGCCGAAGCCAGCGACGTGTTGGCCTTTGAGATGAGTCAGTTTTACTCTGGGGCGTATCACGTGCTCGGCGGAGTGCTCTCCCCACAAGACGGAGTGCTGCCCGAGAATTTGCACATCAATTCCTTGGTCGAACGCGTGCGCCAGCAGGGCGTCCAGGAGGTAATGCTCGCGCTCAATGCCAATGCCGAGGGCGATGCCACCGCTCACTTCATCGCGCAGCAACTCATGCCGCTGACCAAGGTGTCGAGGCTGGCGCGCGGTCTGCCGGTGGGCGCGGACTTGGACTTGGCCGACAGCGTCACTCTTTCACTGGCCTTTGCTGGCCGGTCTTCGCTGTGAGGTAATCATGGACCGGCGCGATATTTTTAACTTGCCCAATGGACTGACCGCGCTCAGGATCGGTTTGACGCCGCTGTTTTTGTTGCTGCTATTCACCGATACTTGGTATTTGAAAAGCCTGGCCTTCGTCGTCTTTAGCGCAGCCTCGCTGACCGATTTCTACGATGGCAAACTAGCGCGCGCTGGCAACCAAATAACACCGCTGGGCCGCTTCTTGGACCCGTTGGCCGACAAGATCTTGGTAACTTCGGCACTCATTGCCCTGGCGTTGGACGAAATGGTCAATTTTTGGCTGGTCTTGCCCATCGTCGGGCGCGACATCCTGATCACGGGTATGCGCCTCTACGGGATATACCGGGGCCGCCCCATGGTCACTTCGCGCTTGGCCAAGTGGAAGACCGCGGTCCAGCTTTTCACGGTTATCTTCATACTTTTTGTCATTGGCCTTGAGGAGGCGGTAGATTTTCCCGACGAGCAGCTAATCCAGCTTTTGGCCAATGCACTGTTGGCCGGAGTGCTGTTGCTGACGCTGCTGTCGGGTTTTCACTACCTGTTCCGCGCAACCTCTTCCTACAAGGAACCCTAAGCGCGGCGTAGAGGAACGCGTTGCTGCTGAACCGACTGATCGCCACGCTCTTTTTTGTCGGCTATGCTCCGTGGGCACCCGGTACGGCTGGTACCGCGTTCGTCGCCCTGTTGTATTCGTTGTACGGGTCGTTTTTTCCGTCGTTGGGGACGCTAGCGTGGCTCGGGGTGCTTTTAGGCGCCTCGGCCATAGGGGTGTACAGCGCGGGCCGGGCGGCCCCGGAATGGGGCGATGATCCCGGGCAGGTCGTCATTGATGAGGGGGTGGGCTTTCTCTTTGCAGTGGCATTTTTGCCCCCAAGCGCCGGGACGATTATCGCAGGTTTTTTCGTCTTCCGCGCCTTCGATATTATCAAGCCACCCCCGGTGCGGCAGCTAGAAGCCCTGCCCGGGGGATGGGGCATTGTGGCCGACGATGTGGTCGCTGGCCTGTACAGCAACGTGGTCATTCACTCGTCGTTCTATTGGGTCGAGCGGATGGGCTAGAATCGATTCCACACTTTAATTGGAGAGATTTTCATGGCGAAAGCGAACGGACACAGTGCAGATGGCAATAAGTCCAGAGCCTTGGAACTGGCAATGTCGCAGATTGAAAAGCAATACGGCAAGGGATCGATCATGCGCCTCGGCGACGAGGGCGGAGTGCAAGAGGTGGAGGCGATTCCCACCGGATCACTGGCCGTAGATGCAGCGCTGGGCATCGGCGGCTTACCCAAGGGGCGGATCGTCGAAATATCCGGTCCAGAGGGAGCCGGTAAAACCATGCTCTCGTTACACGCCATTCGCGAGGCGCAAAAGCGCGGCGGCACAGCGGCTTTCATCGACGCCGAACACGCCCTCGACATCAGCTTTGCGCGGCGCATTGGCGTCGATGTGGAAAACCTAATCATATCGCAGCCGGATTCGGGTGAGCAGGCCCTCGAAATCGTCGATACCTTGGTGCGCAGCAGTGCCTTCGATATCATCGTGGTGGATTCGGTGGCCGCGCTGGTGCCGCAGGCCGAATTGGAAGGCGACATGGGCGATTCGCACGTGGGCTTGCATGCGCGGCTGATGTCTCAAGCCCTGCGCAAGCTCGCCGGCTCGATCAACCGCTCGCACACTTGTTTGATCTTTCTCAACCAGTTGCGCATGAAAATCGGCGTGATGTTCGGCAACCCGGAGACCACCACCGGCGGGCGCGCTCTGCCCTTCTATTCTTCGGTGCGCATCGACATTCGCCGCATCGCCCGCGTCAAAGACGGCGACCTCGACATTGGCAATCGCACTCGGGTCAAGGTGGTCAAAAACAAAGTGGCACCGCCCTTTCGCGAAGCCGAATTCGACCTGATCTTTCACGGCGACCAGATCGGCATTTCTTGGGAAGGCGACCTAATTGATATGGGCGTCGCCAAGGGAATTATTGACAAGAGTGGAGCGTGGTTTTCCTACAGCGGCGAGCGCTTGGGGCAGGGCCGAGATAATGCCCGCACCTTTCTGCGCGAAAACGCACCAGTCGCCGCAGAAATCGAGCACAAACTGCGCGTTGAGTTGGGCCTCGAAGTTGTGGTAGAACAAAACGAGGCCCGCGAGGCTGACGAATAAGTGGACGACCAACTGCAAAAGGCCAAGGACGCCGCCTATCGCTATCTCAGCTATAGGGCGCGATCCGTAGCCGAAGTGCGCGACAAGTTAAGGGAGAAGGATTTTGCCGCTGAGGTCGTCGCCGAGGTCCTCGCTGACTTGCAGCGCCAGCAGCTCCTCGACGATCGCGAGTTTGCTCGGCGCTGGGTCGAGGCGCGGTTGCCGCGGGCTTGTGGCGTACGCAAACTAGCCGAAGATCTCAGGCACAAAGGCGTGGCCGCAGGCGTCGTTGACGAGGTACTCGCCGAGTACGCCCCGGTACTCGATTCGAGTGAACGGGCGGTCGAATTATTGAGCAAGCAGGTTTGGCGCTACCGGGGGTTGGCACCCGACAAGGCCAAGCGGCGGATGTTGGGCTTTTTGGCCCGTCGCGGTTGCGATGCGGAAAGGGCCAGAGTAGCGGTCGAACAGATATGGCAGGAGTCAGCTAATGAAGTCGAGGGAGATTAGGGAGGAATTCCTTCGTTTTTTTGAAGGTAAGGGCCACGTGCGCGTACCGAGTGCGCCGGTCGTGCCGCAAGACGATCCTACCCTCTATTTTACCAACGCCGGCATGAACCAGTTCAAGGATGTCTTCTTGGGTTTGGGGCGACGCGACTACACCCGGGCGGTTGATACGCAGAAGATCCTACGGGTCTCGGGCAAGCACAATGACCTCGACGAAGTCGGCTACAGCCCTTGGCACCACACCTTCTTTGAGATGCTGGGCAACTGGTCCTTTGGCGACTACTTCAAGAAAGAGGCCATTGAGTGGGGTTGGGAGTTAATCACCGAGCACTTTGGCTTGGAAAGGGAACGGCTCTGGGCGACGGTTTTTGTCGGCGACGATGCGGTAGAAGCCGATGTGGAGGCTGAGGCGTTTTGGCGCGAATGTACCGACCTGCTGCCGGGCCGCGTCGTGCATTTGCCGGCCAAGGATAATTTTTGGGAAATGGGCGAGACCGGCCCCTGTGGACCCTGCTCTGAAATTCACTACTACTTGGGCGACGATCTGGCGGCGCAGGATCGCCGTATGCTCATTGACGACACGGGCGATTTGGTCGAGATCTGGAACTTGGTCTTTATCCAATACAACCGCGATGAGACCGGGGCGCTGCAACCCCTGCCTGAGAAACACGTGGATACTGGCATGGGTTTTGAGCGGATGTGCAGTCTTTTGCAGGGCGCCGAGAGCAACTACGAGACCGATGTTTTTGGGCCGCTTATCGGCCGCATCGCCGAATTGACGGGCAAGGAGTATGGCGGCGAGCACCGCGTCCCCATGCAGGTCATCGCCGACCACGTCCGCGCCCTCAGCTTCGCCATGGCCGACGGCGCCATGCCGTCCAACGAGGGCCGCGGGTACGTCTTGCGCCGCATCCTGCGCCGCGCCGCGCGCTACGCTCGCCAGCTCGATCAGCACGATCCCTTTATTCATCAGTTAGTTGACACGTTGGGCGAAACCATGGGGCAGGTCTTCCCGGAGGTGAAGGCTAGGCAGGATCACATCGTGCGAGTCATCCACTCCGAGGAGGAGAGTTTTGGCAAGACGCTCGACCGCGGGTTGGACCTCTTCGCGCGGTTTGCCGCTAAAGGACAGATCACCGGTGCTGAAATTTTTCATCTCGAGGATACCTACGGCTTCCCAAAAGACTTGACGGAACTGATAGCCCGCGAACAGGAAGTCTCAGTAATAGATCCAGAGGGATACGACCACAATCGCGCTGCCCAGCAGGAGCGGTCGCGTCAGGCGTTAGCGGTCAGCGGTCAGTCGCTGGCGCTAGGAGCCATCACCGGAGGAAATCCAGAAGTCGAAGCTGTATCTAAGAAGTCGGCTGCGGATTTCGTCGGCTACGACGAGTTGGAAATAGAGACTGAGGTGATGAAGGCGGATCGCATCGGCGGGGGTGAAGACGACCGAGTGTGGCTCGTGCTAAATCGGACCCCTTTTTACGCTGAGGCTGGGGGGCAAGTCGGCGACCGCGGGATGATCGAGGGCGAAAGTTTTGTCGTCGAAGTTGGGGACACGAAGAAGGAGCACGGTGGCATCTTCCACATCGGTCGCTTAGTGAAAGGTGAGATTGGAGCGTTGACCAGTGCCGTCGTTGCCCGCGTCGATCGCCAAGCTCGCATGGACGCCGAGCGCAACCACACGGCGACCCATCTGCTGCACGAATCGCTGCGGCGGACCCTTGGCGACCACGTAGGGCAGATGGGTTCGCTGGTCGCGCCGGACCGCTTGCGCTTTGACTTTTCGCATTTCGCCGCTGTAGAATCTGAGCAGTTGCGCGAAATCGAGGAGCGGGTCAATGAGCAGATTCGCGCCGATCTGGAAGTGAGCACTTTTCAAGAAGAGTTGGAAAAAGCCAAGGCCATGGGGGCACAGGCACTCTTCGGCGAAAGATACGAGGATCAGGTTCGCGTGGTGCGGATCGGCGACTTTAGTCTCGAACTGTGTGGCGGGACCCACGTGCGCGCGACCGGCGAGATCGGCGCGTTTGATTTGCTCGCCGAAAGCGGCATTGCCGCTGGCGTCCGGCGCAGCGAGGCGTTGACCGGCGAGGGCGCCGAGCGGGCAGCGCGTCAGCGGCGGCAGGTGTTGACGCGCTTGAGTAGTCGGCTCAACGTCGCGCCCGAAGAGTTGGCGGACAAAATCGACGCGCTCTTGGGGCGCAATCGCAAGTTGGAGCGGTCCCTCGACGAATTGCGGCGTCGGGTTGCGGCGCTAGAAGCAACCAATAATTTGAACGAAGCGCGAGAAGTACAAGGGGTCAAGGTCGTGGCGCAACGCACCCAAGCCGAGGATGTACCCAGCCTGCGGGCTATGGCCGACGGACTGCGCGAGAGCTTGGGGTCGGGAGTCGGCGTCTTGGGGTCGGATATCGGCGGCAAGGTTTCCTTTATCGCCGTTGTCACCGACGACTTGATTAAGGGCCGCGGGCTGAAGGCCGGCGACATTGTGCGCGGCGTGGCGCAGCTTGCCGGTGGCTCGGGCGGCGGCAAGGCGCACTTGGCCCAGGCGGGCGGACGCGACCCGGGCAAACTCGACGAGGCACTAGCGCACGTGGCGAGCATCGTCGAGCAGCAGCTAAAATAGGCGAGTCGAATTTGTGCCAAGCAGTGTACTGCAACAGCTACTAGACATTCGGCACCGACGCGGTGCTGGCTATCTGCCCCTGCTCGATCCAGATCGATTGGCTCCAGACGAATTGGAGGCGCGCGCCCAGTGCTGCGTTGCGGCCGGGGCCGACGCGATCCTCATCGGCACGAGCCTGATGTTCTCGTCGCGCAATGCGGTCTGTTGCGAGCGCGTCCGAGCCAAGGTAGATGTGCCGGTGATTAGCTTTCCCGGCAGCTCGGGGCAGGTAGTGCCGACGACCGATGCGATCCTCTTTCTGTCGCTGGTCAGCGGGCGCAACCCCGAACTCTTGATCGGCGAGCACGTCAAGGCCGCTCCCTTGATCCGCGAGTACGGCATTGAGACCATTCCCACCGGGTATGTGCTGGTCGAGTCGGGGACCTTGACCTCGGTGGAATTTATGAGCGATACTCGGCCCATCCCGCGCGACAAAATCGACATCGCCATGGCCCACGCTTTGGCGGCCGAATACTTGGGCATGAGGCTTATTTATCTAGAGACCGGCAGCGGCGCGTGCGCGTCCGTGCCCGACGAAATGGTGAGCGCGGTCGCCGGTTGTGTATCGGTGCCGGTCATCGTCGGGGGCGGCATCCGCGAACCGGGGGTGGCGCGGGCCAAGGTGGAAGCTGGTGCGGGCTTCGTGGTCACGGGCAGCGTCGTCGAAGACGATCAGCAGCGCCTGTGCGCCCTGAGCCGCGCAGTACACATAAAAGAACGACAGGAGTAATAGGCCATGGTTGAAAAGACGGCCACCATCAACAATCCACTGGGTATTCACGCTCGTCCGGCCGCGCTCTTGGTACAGACGGCAGCCCAATTCAAGGCCGATATTTACTTTTCCAAAGGCGATGTCGATGGGGTCAACGGCAAGAGCATCATGGGCGTGATGATGCTGGCCGCCGAGCAAGGTGCCCAAGTCGCTGTCCGGGCCGAGGGTGAAGACGAGGACGCGGCCATTGAGGCCATAGTCTCACTGCTGGAAAGCACATTCGAGGGGCAAATTTGACTGCGACCCGCGAACATAGGGTTTTCAATGGTATATGCGTCTCCCCCGGCATTGGCATTGGTCGGGCTTTCGCATACGACAAGCAGGCCCCGGTTATCACCCGCCGGCGCGTGGCGCAGCATCTGGTTGGGGAGGAGATCGAGCGCTTTCGCAACATACTCCACCAAGCCGGGGACGAAATCCGCCGCATTCGCCGCTGGGTCGCCAGCGAGCAGGGCGAGGAACTAGCGCAGATATTCGACGCCCAGTTAGCCATGCTAGAGGACCCATCCATCCTAGCGCAAACCGAGGCATTGATTCGCGAAAAGTACTATTCGGCCGAGTGGGCATACGCCGCGGAACTGGAGAAAGTCAAAGAGGCCTTCGGCAACATTGAAAACGAATACCTGCGGGCGCGGGTAAGCGACATCGCGGATATCGAAAATCAGGTGTTGATGCGCTTAGCGGGGGGCGAGGTCAAAGCACTCGATTCGCTCCGCGCTAACACGATTGTCCTAGCCCACGACTTGCTGCCCTCGGAAATGGTGCGCCTAGAGCGCCGCCGGATCAAAGGCGTGGTGCTCGATGCAGGTGGCGCGGCTTCGCACACGGCCATCATTGCCCGCTCGTTGCAGCTACCCACGGTCGTGGGCACTGGCGACTGTTCGCAGCAAGTGGCCGACGGCGACTTGGTGGTCGTCGATGGCAACGAAGGCGCGGTTCACCTGCGGCCCGATGCCGACGACGAACGGCGCTATCGGGCGCGTCGCCAGCGTCAACTGCGGCGCGAGCGCGACTTAGAGCGCCGCCGCAACTTGCCGGCGATTACCCAAGACGGGCAGGAAATTGTCTTGACGGCCAACGTCGATGTGCATACCGAAGTGCAAGCGGCACTCGACCACGGTGCCCGCGGCGTGGGCATGTACCGCACCGAGTTCCTGTATCTCAACTATCGCTTGCCCTCCGAGGAGGAGCAGTTCAAGATCTATTCTTCCCTCGTCGAATCGCTGGCTCCATACCCCGTGGTGATTCGCACCATGGACTTGGGAGGCGACAAGTTGTCCCACGTCTTAGAGGTGGCGCCCGAGGCCAACCCCTTCTTGGGGTGGCGCGGCATCCGCATTTGCTTGGATACTCCAAACCTGTTCAAAACGCAGCTACGCGCTCTGCTCAGAGCTGGAGCACACGGCGCGGCTCAGATTTTGTTGCCGATGATCTCTAGCCTGAACGAGTTGCGGCGCGCCCGGGCACTAGTGGAGGAAGCCAAAGACGAGTTGCGGGCGGCGGGGCAGCCCTTTGCCGAGCATTGCAAGCTGGGCATTATGGTCGAAGTGCCGTCCGTGGCTTTGCTGGCCGATCACTTTGCTGGAGAAGTAGATTTTTTTAGTCTCGGCACCAACGACCTGACCCAGTACGCGTTGGCTGTAGATCGCGGCATGAGCAAAGTGGCGTGGCTCTACGATCCGTTTCACCCGGCGGTCTTGCGCTTGATCAAGATGGTTGCCGACAGCGGCCAGCGCACCAACACGCCCGTGAGCATCTGCGGCGAAATGGCCGGCGACCCCTTGGCCACGACGCTCTTGCTCGGTCTCGGGCTGGATCATTTGAGTCTAAGTCCTGGTCTTATCCCGGAGGTCAAGGAGGTCATTCGCGCCACCCGGGCTGAAAAGGCGCGGCAGCTTGCCGACGAATGCTTGGCCATGGACACTGGGGCTGAGGTGCGCCAGCATTTGGAGAAAGCCATCGGCGAGCACATGCCCTTCTGGCGTTAGCGGTATGAGTAAAGGAGCTTGAGAATACACCATGTCCAAATACATGTTCACTTCCGAATCCGTGTCCGAAGGGCATCCCGACAAAGTCGCCGACCAGATTTCCGACGCCGTGCTCGACGCCATGCTCGCCGAGGACCTCAATGCACGAGTGGCCTGCGAGACGCTCGTTACCACGGACCGAGTCATTGTCGCGGGTGAGGTTAAAAGCGAGGCTCGCCTAGACATTGAGGGGCTCGTCAGGCAAGTCATCGCCGATATTGGCTACTGCGATTCCGAGCAGGGCTTTGACTTTCGCTCGTGCTCTATTCTGGTGGCCTTGGACCAGCAATCGCCCGATATAGCCCAAGGCGTCAACGCGGGCGAGGGACTGCACAAGGAAGAGGGTGCTGGCGACCAAGGTATGATGTTTGGCTATGCCTGCCGCGAAACCCCCCAACTCATGCCGCTGCCCATTACCCTCGCGCACGCGCTGATGCAGCACCTGACGCGGCTGCGCAAGGACGAGAAAATTCCCTATCTGCGCCCGGACGCCAAGTCGCAGGTCAGCGTCGAGTACGAAGACGGTCAGCCCGTGCGGGTAGGAGCCGTGGTCCTCTCGACCCAACACGCCCCCGAGGCCAGTCGCGCACAGATCAAAAAAGACATGATTGAACAGGTAGTACAAGAGGTAATCCCCGCCCACCTGCTCGACGCCGACACCCAATACCACGTCAACCCCACGGGTCGCTTCGTCATCGGGGGGCCGCATGGCGACTGTGGATTGACGGGGCGCAAGATCATCGTCGATACCTACGGGGGGGCGTGTCCACACGGCGGGGGTGCCTTTTCCGGCAAAGACCCCAGCAAGGTGGACCGCAGTGCCCACTACATGGCGCGTTACGTGGCCAAAAACGCGGTGGCTGCCCGCTTGGCTACCCGCTGCCAAGTGCAACTGGCCTATGCCATTGGCGTGGCCGCGCCCGTATCCGTGCGGGTCGATACCTTTGGCACGGGTGTCGCGCCCGACGAGGAGCTCGCCGAGTCCGTGGAAAAAGTATTTGACCTAACCCCCAAGGGCATCATTGAGGTCTTGCAACTGAGGCGGCCCATCTACCGCAAAACCACCAACTACGGCCACTTTGGGCGCGAGGAACCGGAGTTTGTCTGGGAACGGACTGACAAGGTCGAGTTGCTGCGCCAAGCCGTGGGGATCAAATAGATCCTTGAGCGGCTGGTGCCGATGGTTGGGCGCGCTCCTAGGGGCCAGCGCGTTGACGGGCTGCGAGGTGAATCCTCCCCAAATTCCCAGCACCAACTTCCAGATCAGCATCCCGGTTGCCGACGACCGGACGACCGTTCAGGACTTGGCCGACGAGCGCACCGGCTTCCTGAAGATCGACGACGCGGGCCTGCTCGCGGTAGATTTTAGCGCGGACTTCAACCGCCGCGAGAAAGTCGGCGACAGCCTGCGCGTCGTGCCCGTCGCTGCTGCCTTTGCGGTGCCGATTGGGGCGGCTGGCGCGACCAAGGCTCTCGCCTTTGCCGACGACCGCATCCAAGTCGCGCACGCAGTCATCGCCGAGGGCGGCTTGACCATCAAGGCGACCAACCAAGCCGCGATTCCCTTACAGGTCGAGTTGGTCTTGGACGATGTCAAAAGGCCGGACGGTACGCCCCCTACCCGCCTCATCGACGGGCTTGCCCCCAACGAGAGCAAGACCGTGTCCTTTGACTTGGCTGGCAGCGAATTTACCCCGCAAAATCCCCTCGAATTGCGGTTCTCATACCGGGTGCAGGGCGAATTTGCAGAGACCAGTGCCGCCGAGCTATTGCTAGAAGCTGAGACCGAAAACTTGCTCCTCAGTCGCGTCGAGGGGGTACTCGACGAAGTCATCCTGCCGGTCTCTCCGGTCGCCCGCGCAGTCGATTTTCCCGCCGGCTTAGACCATATCGCCTTCAGTTCGGTCGCCCTAGAAGTCGCCCTGACATCGGGCGTTGGTTTCCGCAGCCGCATCGATCTCCAGATCGAGGGAGCCAACGGCAACGGCGAGCACGATTCCCTGATGATCTCCGAAATGTTCCAGCGCGGCGATCCAGACCATCCGGTGTCGTTGACCTTGTCGCTGGCTTCCGCAGAGTTGACCGAATTTCTCAACCTGCTGCCGACCGAGGTCGTGGTCGCGCCGACCGTTCGCATCGGCGATGGCGAGTCCGCGGAAGCGATTGACGCTAGTCATTGGGTTCAGCTTGACCAAGTGCGCTTTGCCACACAGGGCCATTTTCAAATAGAAGAAGACACTCGCATTGAGTTCGAGCCGATCTTTCGCCGCTTCCAAGACGACGATGCCCGCCGGCGCATCCAAGCCAGCCTCGACAGTGCCGTCGTAGTTACTGCGATTGAAAATCGACTGCCCACCGCCATCCGCGTCAGCCTGTGGGTCGCGCCGCGCGCCGAGGATTTGTACGGTAGCGAAGACCTATTCGCCAGCAACGAGGCCAATGGCTATCTGCGGATTCCCAAGGAGGGTTCCTTTGCGGTGGATGCGGGCGCCGTCGGCCCCGAAGGGCAGGTAGTGGCAAGTGCATTCAGCCACCAACGGATCGCGCTCGCCGCCGCAGACGTGGAGGTCTTTCTACGGGAGGAGGGCGTCTATACGGGCGTACTGGTCGAACTGGACAAGACGCCGCGCGAGGTCGCAATGCGGGCGAGTGATTTCGTCGCCGTGGAAGCTGGGGCGGTGATTTTCATGGAATTCAACGAGGGCTTGGTCAAGTAGGGCACCAGTGCGAGGCAAGGGATTGATCGTTTTAGCGGCCCTGCTCGTCGCCGGGGCCTATAGACAGGTGGTTGCCGTTCCCGGCGACGCCAGCCCGCGGGCGCTGGCCCTGGGCCAGGCTTATACGGCCTTAGCTCGCGGGCCGGAGGCCGTTTTCTGGAATCCGGCGAATTTAGCGCTTGCGGGCAGTCGCAAGTTTTCCTGGGACTTGCTCGGCGCGGGCCTTTGCTTGGTTGCCGAAAACAACAGTTTTTCGGTCGCCACGTACAACGCCCACTTCACGGCCGCCAATGAGCAGGTATCTCCCAACGGTCGCCCGTACTACATCAGCCCGCTGGAGAAAAAAAAGCTGCTCGCCGACATCCCCGACGCGGGCCTGCGCATGAACGGGGATATCGAGCCGACGCTCGTCGCCGGCCTGCCGCTCAATGGGGGCGTGGCCTTTGCCCTCGGGGATGTGCGCTCGGCCATTGCCGTGGGATTTACCAGCGGGGTCGAGAGCGAAATTCCCAAGGACGTGTTGGAATTGTTCTTTTTTGGCAACGAGTTTGCGGCAGATCGCTTGGCAGCCGGCAAGAGCGAGGGGTACGACGTCAGCGACTGGAATGGATCGGGGTGGGCCGTGGCTACGCTCAATGTCGCTGCTGCGAAGCCGGCGATGCCAGTTCGTCTCGCGCCCTATCTAAGCGAGTTCACAGTCGGTAGTACGCTCAAGTTCTCGCTGGGTACCTATGGCGAAATTATCGAATCCGGCGGCACGGGGCTGGTGGCTCGCGTCGGCGGTGCTGAGGCGGACGCTTGGCTGATTGCCCAACACGCCCGCCTCGGCTTCGGCGTTGGCCTCGACGTTGGCATTGCTGGCCGGAGCAAAAGCCGCCAGACGACCTTCAGCTTCAGTGCGCTCAACTTGCTCGACGCGTTCTCTTGGCGCCAAGGTGTGCGCCAAGATTCCATTTTCCTCGCGACCAACCAACTGCGCATCTCCCGCTTCTTGGACGCGGACTCGCGGTCCATTGAGGAAGTATTCAATCACCCGGATTTCGACGGCGACGGCGATCCAGACTTCACCAAGCAGATCAGCCAAAAGCCTTTCTCGCGCTCGCTACCGGCCCTGCTGCGGCTCGGGATCGCCTATCAGGCCAAGCCTCAGCTAACGGTGGTTGGCAATTGGGACCAGGCGTTCGGTTCTAAGTTTGGGATGCGGACTCGGCCGCGGCTAGCCGGTGGGGTCGAGTACTGGCTGGCGGACTGGTTGCCGACCCGCATCGGCCTGTCGTTGGGCGGGCGGAGCAGCAGCTCGGCGGTCGGCTTTGCCTTCGGCCCATTTGTGTTGTCATCCATGCAGCTCCGCTTCTTGGAGACCAGCCTCGCCCTGCGCGGCGGCCTCTTACCGGGCATAGCGAAGGGCACCGCCGTTTCTGTGATGTTCTTTCGCTTGAGTCTCACCTGACAGTTCCCGCGATCTTTTTATCTGTCCCAACGTTTTGAGTGCCACAATGTCCTATTCGATGGGCAAAATGTGTCAAAAGTGGAATATATCGGTGCTGGTACGATATTTGCGACCATTCGGACAGGCAAAACCGACTTTTGAAAGAGAACCGATATGAATACCAGTAAATTTACTCACAAATTGCAGGAAGCCCTGCAAGAAGCCCAGCACCAAGCGCTGCGCCGCCAGCACGGCGAAGTGGATGGCGAGCACCTGCTCTTGGCGCTGCTCGAACAGGAAGAAGGGGTCCTGCCGCGCATTGTGCGGCGCATTGACCCGGCGGACGAGCAGTTGTGCTCGGCCTTAGCGCGCTCGTTAGACAGCCGGCCGCGCGTTTCGGGCAAAGGCGTCGAAATATATGCGACGCGGCGTCTGCAAGACATCTTGCGCCAAGCCGAGGAGGAAGCCGCTGGCCTAAAGGATGAATACGTTTCGGCTGAGCACTGTGCCTTGGCGTTTATAGCAGAAAGCACCGGCACGGCCGCTGGTCGCGCCTTGACGGAGGCTGGCATCACGCGCGACCGCTTCTTGCAGGCGTTGGCCGAGGTGCGCGGTACTCAGCGCGTGCAGAGCGCGACGCCCGAAGCTACCTATGAGGCCCTTGAGCGCTATGGAATTGACTTGGTGGCGCAGGCTCGCGCTGGTCGGCTCGATCCAGTGATCGGGCGCGACGAAGAGATCCGCCGCACCATCCGCATCCTCTCGCGCAAGACCAAGAACAACCCAGTACTCATCGGCGAGCCAGGCGTGGGCAAAACCGCGATCGTCGAGGGCTTGGCGCAGCGCATCGTGCGCGGCGATGTGCCCGAGTGGATGCAGAATCAGACGATCTTCGCGCTGGACATGGGGGCGCTGATGGCCGGGGCCAAGTACCGGGGCGAATTTGAAGAGCGGCTCAAAGCCGTGCTCGACGAAATCCGCGCCAGCGAGGGCCGTATCTTGCTCTTTATCGACGAGTTGCACACCATCGTCGGCGCTGGCAAGACCGAGGGCTCGACCGACGCGGGCAATATGCTCAAGCCTATGCTGGCTCGCGGCGAGCTACACTGCATCGGCGCGACCACGCTTGACGAACACCGGCGGCACATTGAAAAGGACGCTGCGCTGGAGCGGCGCTTCCAGCCGGTGCTGATAGGTGCTCCCACCGTAGAGGATTCGATCTCGATTCTGCGGGGCTTGCGCGAGCGATTCGAGGTCCACCACGGTGTGCGCATCCAAGACAATGCCTTGGTTGATGCCGTGGTGCTGTCCAATCGCTACATCTCGGACCGTTTCCTGCCAGACAAGGCCATCGACCTAATTGACGAGGCCTGCGCTACCGTGCGCACGGAGATCGACTCGGTGCCAACCGAGCTGGACCAAGTGGAGCGCCGGGTTATGCAGTTAGAGATTGAGGAAGCCGCGCTGAAAAAGGAACAGGACAAAACCAGCGAAGAGCACCTCGAAAATCTGCGCAAAGAGCTGGCCGATCTCAAGGTACAGGCCGGTGCTCTGCGCGCCCAGTGGGAGGAGGAGCGAGCGTCTCTTGTGGGCGAACGGTCGTTGCGCGAGGAAATTGAGCAGATGCGGCATCAAATCGAAGAAGCCGAGCGCCAATACGACCTGAACCGCGCCGCCGAACTGAAACACGGAAAATTGCCGGAACTGGAGCGGCAGCTCGCCGCGGCGCAGCAAGCGGCCGAAAGCGAGGGCCCGCGACTGCTGCGCGAGGAAGTCACCCAAGAGGAGGTGGCCGCCATTGTCGCGCGTTGGACCGGCATCCCGCTACAGAGGCTGACCGAAGGGGAGCGCGAGAAACTGGCGCGCCTCGACCAGACCTTACACCAGCGAGTCGTGGGTCAAGATGAGGCCGTGAGCTTGGTCGCCGACGCTGTGATGCGGGCACGCGCTGGCATCAAAGACGAGCAAAAGCCGATCGGCTCCTTCGTGTTCTTAGGACCGACGGGCGTGGGCAAGACCGAGCTGGCCAAGGCCCTAGCGCAAGCCCTATTCGACGCCGAGGAAAACATGGTGCGCTTAGACATGAGCGAGTACATGGAAAAGCACTCGGTGTCCAAGCTGTTGGGTGCTCCGCCCGGGTACGTGGGCTACGAGGAGGGCGGCCAGCTAACTGAGGCCGTGCGCCGCAAACCCTACTCGGTGGTGCTTTTCGACGAGATTGAAAAGGCTCACCCGGACGTTTTTAACGCGCTGTTGCAGCTTTTGGATGACGGGCGGCTCACCGATGCGCAGGGTCGGGTGGTGGATTTTAAGAACGTCGTGGTGATTATGACTTCCAACATTGGCTCGCCGCACTTGATTGAGGGCCTGACGCCGCAAGGAGAGATCGCCGAGGCCGTGCGCGAGCAGGTCATGGGCGAGTTGCGGGCGTACTTTCGCCCGGAGTTTCTCAACCGGATCGACGACGTGGTGCTCTTCAAACCGCTGACCTTGGCGGAGATTGAGGAAGTCGTCGAGTTGCTGATTGCCGAGTTGCGCCACCGGCTGGCTGCAAAGCACATCGAGCTAGCGGTCACTGCACCGGCGCGTCAGCACATTGCCCACACAGGTTTCGATCCGGTCTATGGTGCGCGACCGCTCAAGCGATTTTTGCAGCGCGCACTTGAAACGCGGATCGCGCGCTTGCTGGTGGTTGGGGACATGCCCGAGGGGTCGCGGGTTGAGGTGGTGCTCGAAGAAGGGCAACTGGCCGTGCGGCACCAGCCGCTGGCAGCGGGAACCGAAATTTAGCACTTATAGTCTCTTTTTGTGAACATTGAGAAATATCCGTATTTTCACACCTTTTTCAGAGAGGAAATACCATGCGGAAGTTGTACTGTTCCCTGTTCATTTTAAGCCTCGCGGTAGCTGATAACGCCCAAGCCAGCGAGAACTTGCAGTTTTTGCGCCAGATGAGCGATGGCTTTGCCGAGGTCGTCGCTCAAGTTAAGCCCGGCGTTGTAAAAATCACCACCGAGGGCACTGTCAATGTCGAGGGGCGCTCCCCCTTTCGCGGCACCCCTTGGGGAGACTTCTTCGAAATGCCTGACCTGCCACGCGAACGCGATGGCCAAGGCTCGGGCGTAATCATCAACTTCGACGGCGATCAGTACATTATCACCAACAATCACGTGATTCGCTACGCCGACAATATCCGCGTCGAGATGACGGATGCGCGCTTTTTTAATGCCGAGGTTGTCGGTCGCGATTCCCTGAGCGACATCGCCGTGCTCGAGATTGCGGCCGAGGATTTGTCGTCAGTCGCGCTGGGCGACTCAGACCAGCTCCGAGAGGGCGAATGGGTGATGGCCATAGGAAACCCCATAGGATTTGCCCATTCGGTTTCCACCGGCATCATCAGCGCCTTGGGGCGGGGACGCTTCTCTGGCGAGTACGGCTCTTTTATTCAGACCGACGCGGCGATCAATCCGGGCAACAGCGGCGGGGCGCTGGTCAACCTGCGCGGCGAACTCGTCGGGATCAACACGGCCATCGTCAGTCGCGGCGGCGGCAATATAGGTCTTGGCTTTGCCATTCCGATCAATTTGGTCAAGCACGTCGTCGCACAGTTAGTTGAGCACGGGGAAGTACGGCGGGGCTTACTCGGCGTACACATTGGCAGTTTGGATCCACTGGCGGCCGAAACTATGGGCTTGGATCGTCCTTATGGCGTGGTGATCGAGAAAGTGATATCAGAGGGAGCAGCAGATAAAGCAGGGATCGAGGTTGGCGACATAGTGATTGCTGTTGATGGCCAACCCATGCACAACGTGGTCGAACTAAAAAATAGGATTGGGCGCACGGCACCGGGGACCAAGATCGAGTTGCAGGTATTGCGCGATGGCCAAGAGAAACGCATTAAAGTCGAGTTGGAGATGCTGACTGAAGAAGTGCTGGCCGCTGGTCGCTCGCGCGATGCCGCCGAAGGAGAACAAGAGGCGTTGGGGCTGAAGGTCCAAGAACTGACCGATGAGCTAGCCGAGCGGCTAGGCTACGAGGACGAGAACGGGGTGGTGATCGCGCGGGTGAGACGGGGTAGTGAGGCGGCGCGACGGGGTTTGAACCGAGGCATGCTCATTCAGGAGGTCGGCCACAAAGAGGAGGAAACTCAGGTGATCTACCGCAGGCAGGTGAAAACGGTGGAAAACTTTGAGGATGCGTTGGCGGATATTGAGCCGGGGGACTCGTTTATAATGCGGGTGCTGGGACAACGAGGAACGCGGCTGGTGGGGTTGCGGATGCCGGCAAATTGAATATGCGCTCGCAAGCTATATGGCATCCGGCCGCACTGGCCGTGTACATCCGCCTCGAATTCCACCTGAACAGCGCAGCAGCCAAAGGGTTGCTGCGCTGTGCTGCGAGTGGGCCGTACGAGGTTTACTTGAACGGCGAGCGAGTGGGCCGGGGCTTGGGACCAGCGGTGGCCGAAGTGGCCATGTGGGAGCAGTTCGCGTTGGATGCTGCGCTGCGGGAAGGCGAAAATGTGCTACTGGTCTTTGCCATCGGCTGCGGCACAGCAGACTGGTTCTGCGCTGAGGGCAAAAT
Organism: Candidatus Latescibacterota bacterium; assembly: GCA_965116045.1. Lineage (GTDB taxonomy): Bacteria > Latescibacterota > UBA2968 > UBA8231 > UBA8231. The sequence goes on from OZ220478.1 coordinate 3,590,581, forward strand.
CGAGCGCAGCGACGGGACCGAACAGGTGCTGTACTCTGGTGCGCCTTGGCAGGTGCGGCTAGCCGATGCTTGGAGTCCGGCTAGCTATGCGGCCGTGCTGGCACCGGCTGAGTGGGCCAAAGGGCGATTTGCGGGGTGGCGGGAAGCCGCGGTGGTGGCCGCACCGGTGCCGAGAGATTGGTCGCCGTTGTCGGCTGAGGAAAGCATGGTGTGGGCGCGGGAGGTTGTGGCTTTTGGCGAGGTCGCTAGCGAGGGCGCGATCGCATGGGTCGCTTCTCCCGATGCCATGCAGACCGCCAAATGCGTGCGGCGCGAGGCGTTGCTGACAAGCGGCAAAACAAACTCCTTGGTGCAGGCAACAGACGAAACTCGGGCCGCGTACTTGGTGTTGGACTTCGGACGGTTGATTTGCGGATTCCCCGGTCTGCGGTTGCGGGGCCGAGCCGGCGTGGTGATTGACCTAGGTTTTGCGCGCGCTGCAGGCGCGGTGGAATCGCGCTTGCGCTACGTGTGCTGCGACGGATTGCAGGAGTGGACCGCGCCGCAATTGGCGATGTGCCGCTACCTAGTGGTGCGGATCGGATCGTGTCCAGCAAACATAGAAATAGACAGTATAGCACTGGTGGAGCGGCGCGTAGTGGTCGAGCCGCGCGGGTGCTTTACAACCGCAGGCGAAGACTGGGAGCGGCTGTGGCGGATTGGAGAGCAAACCTTAGCTGCTAGCCGCCAAGAGGGGTACGTCCTCGGTGCAGAACGGCTCAAATGGGACCGGTGCTACGTTTGGGCCATGAACGATTTGTCCGCGACTGGCAGCGTGGATACCGCGTGCGCCGTGCTGGCTGGTAGCGCGGTGCCGCTTGGCGGAGAACAGGCCTGTTTCTACGCATTGTTCGTCGAACTGGCGCAGCGATACAGCGGCGACCGATTGGCTGCCGAGCGGCTAGCGAACCTAGTCAACAGCTTGCAAGCGGCCGAGGCTGCGGATGTGTCGCCTACTGCTACTGTCGCTTTGCAAGCCGGAGCTTGGCTAGCCGTCGCGGCCTTGTGTCGGCGCATGGGCGACCGCCAGCAAGCGGTCCAATGCGAGCGCGCCCATCACCGAGCGCGCAAAGCACTGCAAGCGGCTTGGAACGAAGAGCAAGGGCTTTTTGCCGCTGCCGCTGGCGGCGATGATTGCAGCCGCTGGACGAATGCCTTGGTGCTCTACTTTGCTTTGGCCAATCCCAGACAACAGGTGCGCGTGGCGCAGCACCTATCCAGCGGCTCGGCGTCAGAAGACGATTTGTGGCAGGCGTTTTTTGTCGCCGGAGCACTGTGGCGGGCGGGTGCAGGCGCGGCGGCTTTGGCTTACGTCCAAAGAAAATGGGGCCGCTTATTGGCGCGCCCAGGCCAGACTTGGGGTGAGAAGGCCGGGTCGCTGGGTGCGCAGCCCGGGCCGGAGAGTTTGTTGGCGGCGCATGTGCTAGGCGTTGCGCCGAGAGCTGAGGGTATCTTGGAGATTCGGCCGCAGGTGTCCGGGCTCGAACGCGCCGAGGGCATCGTGCCCACGCCGCACGGTGATGTCGAGGTTGCTTGGGGGGCGTATGGCGGCGGCTTTTCTGCGCGCCTTTCCGTGCCGCACGACGGCGAAACGCACTTGTCCGTACCCCGCTGCGACAAGCGTTTCCCCCAAATCGAAATCAACGGAGAGACCGTGTGGCGCAACGAAAAGGCCCATCCCAACTTCCACGTGCAGGAACTGATCAGCGAAGAGGAGCGGGTGGTGATGGTGTTGCGGCGGGCCGGTCAGTACGAAGTGTCGGTAGCGTAGCGGCGATATGACCACAGCATCTCTCTACCACGTCGTCCACAAGTCGCCCGATGCGCCCCCCAAGGGTGCGCCGCTACTCCTGCTTTTGCACGGCTATGGTGCCAATGAGGAGGATCTGCTGGGCTTGGTGCCGCACTTGGATGCGCGACTGCTTTGCGTTAGTGCTCGCGCACCCTACGCGCTCGATTTTGGCGGTTTTGCATGGTTTAATATCGCAGTCGGCGCGGAGGGGGTGCGCTTTGCTTTTGCCGAGGCCGAAGAGCCGCTAGCACAAGTCTTAGCCTTGGTGGACGCGCTGCGGCAAGAACACCGGCCCGCTCGCATCTTCATCGCGGGTTTCAGCCAAGGGGCGAGCATGGCACTGGCGGCTGCGCTGAAACGGCCTCGGGACTTTGCCGGGGCCATTGCATTGAGCGGGCTGTGCTGTCCAGAGATGTTGCCAGAGGATGCGGCGTCGGTGCATGGCCTGAAGATTTTCATGTCGCACGGGCGCTTTGATCCAGTCATCCCGATTGCCCAAGCCCGCGCTTCCAGAGATATGCTGCTGCCCTTCGGGTTGGACTTGCAGTACCAAGAATACGACATGCCCCACGCGATTGCCCAGCCGTGCTTAGCGGACTTGGGCGTTTGGCTGCGGGCGCGGCTGGACACTCCCTAGGGAAAATTTAGGAAAGCAGGGACTCGACCCGCCTTGGCGTGAGCCGGTGGCCGAAAAGCGGCTGCGAGCGGGTTGGGGTCGAGCGCTGCCAAGTGGCGAAAAGCCCGCCGTCTGCTTCGGTCAGCACGGACACGTAGCGCGAGCAACCCGTGCCTTCCGGCGAAACGAAGAGCGGCTGGAGGAGGCTGAGACGGTGTAGGCGCGGAAATTGGCGATCAAAGCCGTACGCCAAGCCGCCCAATTCCTCGCAAGAATAGCCGCGTGGTCGGGCGACCGCCTTGGCATGTGCTTTGAGCGGGTGCATGGATTCGGCCCCGTCGTAGAAATAGAGCGAGAGCTTAGGCAAACAAGCAAACGCGCCCACCTTGGGCACCGGCAGGCGGCAAGTGACGCGCAAAGCCGCCACATCCCAAGTTGGGCCGCGGGGAAAGAAGTCGTGGCCGTGGCTTGCACACGAGTTAGCCGCGAGCGCGGCGCGGCCCGAGGTGCTGGCAGCCCAAGTGTACGGATGGCTGCAATAGAGCAACAGAGGCTGCCGTCCCATTCCGGCTGAGAGGTTGGGGTCTTTGAGGTGCAGATAGGCTGGGTCGTCGCTCGTCAGCAGCGGGGCAATCGACTCCTGTGGGTCGAGGCGGTCGATAGAGGGGGCGGAGAAGGTGTCGATGCTCCAGACGCCGGTGCCTGGCTTCTGAAAAGCGGCGACGGCCCGGGGGTAGAGGCGAACTTTCTCAGTGGAGACCAGCACTTGAACGCGGGACTTGTTGAGGCGCAAAGCACTGCCCTCGATACTGAGCACGGCCGAGCCGCAGTAGAGATCGGATTTGTCCCAAGTGCGCACCTTGGCAAAGCTCCGTCCGTTGTCCGTTGAGCGAAAAATGGCTAGGGCGCGGCCTCGGGAGCCAGCCGTCAGCCCGGTGCGGCTGTCGCCAGCGTCGCGGTAGCGGCCGATGAGGTAGAGGCTATCGTCGCGCGGATCGCGGACTGAATTGCCGCCGCCAAACCAGAAGCCGTCCCTGTCTTTGGTCGGTTCGACGAGGCGTCGGCCGCGCTTTTGGTCGATGAGACGAGTGCCGAGGCGGGTGAGTTTGCGTTCGAGCGCGAGGGGTAGCTTGTCCATAGCAGCCGCGCTAAGTATGACAAAAAAGTTACAGGACTGTCAAGCAAACGACGCGTTGCGGTCAGACATCCCAGCCGGCCAGTTCTTGGCGGGCAATGGTTGCCATAGCGTCGAGCCAAGCCGGGTGATCGTTGAGGCAGGGCACTAAGTGGAACTGTTGGCCGCCTCCGTGGGAAAACTGCTCGGCCCCTTCGCGGCCAATTTCGTCGAGCGTCTCGAGGCAATCGGCGGTGAAGCCGGGGCAGATGGCGACTAAGCGGCGCACGCCCTGCCCCCCGAGGCTCTCTAGCACGTCCTCGGTATAAGGCGCTAGCCAAGGCTCTTTGCCAAAGCGCGACTGGAAGCCGCTGACCCACTCGCCATCTGCGAGGCCAAGCGCTGTGGCTAGCTGGCGTGCAGTTCCCTCGCATTGGCGGCGGTAGGGGTCGCCTTCATCGACGTAGCGCTGGGGAATGCCGTGGAAAGTGATTAGGTAGCGGTCGGGCGTCCAACTGAGGCGAGCGACTGCTGCTGTGATTGACTGTTTGAGCGCGTTGATATACGCGGGGTGATCTGCATAGGGCGGGACAAAGCGCAGTGCCGGCATCTGGCGTTTGCGGCTGAAAAACCAAGGACAGCGCCGGCCCAAAGCGGCGCGATTGACCGCGTCGTAGATCGAGCCGGTGGTGGCACAGGAAAACTGCGGGTACATGGGAAAAACGAGGATGCGCTCAATGCCTTCCTGCTCTAGGGACTGGACGGCCCGCTCGATGCTAGGCTCGCCATAGCGCATGCCGAGCACGACTCGATACGCCGCGCCCAAGCGCTCTTGCAAGCCTCGGGTCTGCGCTAGGGAATGGACCATGAGGGGCGAACCTTCGTCGGTCCAGATGTTGGCGTACAGGGCGGCCGAGCGCGCGGGTCGGCGAGTGAGGACAAACAGATAGAGAATGGGATACCACTTGAGCGGGTGGAGATCGATGACGCGCGGGTCGGCGAGAAATTGGCGCAGATAGGGCCGCAGGGCGCGGGCGGTGGGAGCTTGCGGCGTGCCGAGTTGGGCGACGAGGACGCCAATTTTGGCTGAGCTAGCGGGCATAAGCGGGCGTTTGCTGGAGGGTGTACAGCGACTTAACTTGTGAGAATATATTCGCGAACGCCGTCTTGGAAAGCCCGAAGGAGAGCAAACATGCGCAGTATTTTCGCAGGTATTGAATACGCAGGGAAAAGTACGCTGGCCACCATGCTCGGGGAATACTACCGACACCGCCAAGTCCCCATCCACGGCGACGATCACTTCACCCTGCCCGATGCTTCGCTCAGCCCGGCGTCGCGCAAGATCTTGGTCGGCCTGCCCGACGACATGAAGGAGCGCTCCCAGCGGATGCAGATCCACTACCACGTGGACATTATCAAAAAGTACGCCTGTCCGCTGATTGTCGGCTGGCATCTAGAGGAAGCCGTGTACACCCGCTTTTACGGCGATGACCCGGACAGCTTTTACTACCCGAACTTCCACTACGGCTTTCAGCGGCTCTACGAATCTTTGGTGCTCGAGGCTCATCTGCCCGATGTGGTGCTATTTCACGTAACGGCCTCCGACGAGGAGATCGCGCGGCGGATGCAGGACAGTCCGCACGAATATCCGGTCGTGCGCCAAGAACACATTGCCGCGGTCAAAGCGCGCTTTGAGGAAGAAATTGCCGCGTCGCTGTTTACCCATCAGAGGCGCACAGTCGTCTTGGATACCACTGGCAAGACGCCCGAGGAATCGTTCGACGAACTGCTTTTGCTGTCTGAGCCGCTGGTGACGATGGGCGAATTGGCCGTGCGGAATATGAATGTACCAGAGGGCGAGTACGAAGTGGTTTACGAACGCGGTGTGCGCAAGATGGTGGCTAGGTAGCGAATTTTGGGTCGTGGTGCGTTTTGCAATTTCAGGTTGTGTCGATACGCTGGCGTTAGGTCTTGGGTCGCCGAGGTTCAGGCTGGGTCTCGGCGACCTGTTCAACGTTATTGACAAAATTATTGACAAATAATTCTGTCGGACTTTTCTTAATACTTCACAGCCGAGCGTTTTGGAGCTACAACCTCGCCGCTTGCGGCAGTCTTAGGCGGATTAATAGGACAATGGATACAGCGTCGCTATCAAAGAGAATGCCATCGCCGGAAGCGGTGCTTGATGCAATGACTGTGCTTTGTTCTACGCTTGAAGTAACGCCGAGTTCTTTTTGTTGTAAGTCGTTAAAAAACAGTAACTTACCCCCCCCCCCCCCCCGATTTTCTTGGGTATTACGCACTAGCTTCATTTATCAACCTATTCGCCTCGCTCCCCTTCCTCAACGGAAGCGGGAAGGGGTATTCCTCTGTTCTGCCGCGTCGGTCAGACGTCCGCGGCGCAGAGATTCTACCAATCCCAATAACAGACGAAAACCATCCTCGGTATTCCGCACGGCGGTCGGCGACGATGTCGTACGAGCCATTTCGCCGTGCAGGGTTCGTCTTTCTCTCCGGTGTGCGCCCGTTCTCGAAGATCAGCCTGTTTTCCGCCTCTTTGAGACCGCCCCCCACCTTTTGAAAAATACCGGAACGCAGCGGCTTCGCGATAAGCCGCATCCATTTTCTCGTATCCATATCCCTTTCACCATTGAGGAGATTGCGTCATGAAACACGCAAAGTTGCAGATGCCGCGTTTGTCTTACGTGCCTTGGTTGCTGGCGGCCAGTCTGATGTTGGGCTGGGCTGGCGAGGCTCCGGCACAAAACCTATCAGGCTCCTTTGACCGGGGTTTCGTCCACGAGGCCGGTGGGGCACAAGATATTACGGTAACACTAGAAACGGAAGGGGGAGTGGCGGCGAAATCAGATATTCAGATTCAGATGTTTTTAGATCCTGCCTATCCTAGCAGGCAAACCGCCGAATACCTCGATGACTTATTCACTCTATCCACCATGCCCACGCTCATTATTAAAGAGGGCGCGAAAAAGGTGACCGGGACTTTTACCATAACCCCGATAGCCAATGATCGAATCGGAACGACCCCGGCCAACCCTACGAAGAGCATTAATCTTAGGAGAAAAGTCTTCGATAAGAACAAAAGGGTGGCTATGGGGTTAGATGAACATATTACTTACTGGGATAGTTTAGCCGTTGCCGTTGATATCCCTATTATTTTTAAGTTTGTAGCTGGGAGTGGCAATCAAGTTAGCTTCGACAAGAATGTGATTAAATGGCAAGACGGAGCGGCAAGATTTACATACTTCCCGTTTGTGTCGCTGATTGATGACGATGCGTTGCCCGGCGCGATTGACCTGTCTTTCGATCCGTCGACGCTCAGCAAGCAGGCGGATGCGACTTCTATTGAAGTGACAGGCGCCTTGAGCCGCTCGTTACCGGACACGACCTTCTCCACCCAGTTGGTTGTTGCTGGCAGCGATACGTTGAAGCGCGATGAGCATTACACGCTCAGTGGTTTAGGCAAGCTAACCATTCCACAGGGGACGCGGTCTGGGACGAAGACGTTCACCCTCGATCCGAATGGCACCAAGGATGGCGCGCTCGTAATAGGTCCTAGTAGTGATACTGATACGCTGACGGTGGCGGTCAAAAAACGGACCCATATTCATAATGATAAAACCGTCCCCGTAAGGATGGACATAGACAATGATGGTACCTTAGATGACGATGGGAAGGTTTTTACATTTATAATATATGAGTCTTTTTCTGGCGGTGGTGATGGTGGCCAGTGGACCCCATTCGGAGTAGACCTCAACGGCGATGGCGATGTTGGATCAGACGCAAATGCTGATGGTACAATTGGAACAGACGAGACCGACGTCGTCCCGGCGGGCACCGTCTTGGTAGAAAAAACCTTGGGAATCAGCTTTAACGACGATGGCGATTATTTAGATGTCTTTGTGGTTCCTACTGGCAAAGAGGTAATGGAAGTAGGTCTTGTTATAAGAGACGTAGATGAATCTGATTTTGGGGCGGCGGCTTGGCAACTAACAGATGAGGATGGTCATAAGCAGGGGGGGGCGACTTATTATAAAGGCTTTATCGACTTTAACGGCGATGGTGACTTCAATGATACTTATGTCAACGGGACCGCCTTAAAGTATGTAACCTCTTTTGCCTATCCCATTGTGGTCAACAAAGGGACTATCACCATCGAAGCCGATCCGATTGCGAAGATGAAGTCGTTTAAGCTTGATCCGGCGGCGATTCGCGAGAATGAGGGGGCGACGGACGTCACAATGACCGTTGAATTAGAGAAGGCCTTAAATAAGGCTCAGCGGGTGGACTTCGAGATTACTCCGGGGGCGGGGACGCGCGATGAGCATTACACGGTGCAAGTGACCGAGGGGTTGACGATTCCAGCCGGCGACACCAAGGGCACGGCAATGCTGCGCGTCACGCCGGTTGACAATAGCGACAAGAATGCGGCGCGGACGTTCACGGTGAAAGCGAAAGTCGGCGACGACGACACGCAGATGAAAAACGAAGAATTCAAGATCACCGACGATGAGACGTTGAGTGAGAACATCACCCTGAAGGTCAGTCCGAGCGAAATCAAGGAGGACGCAGGCGCGACGACGGTTACGGTGACAGGTACGTTAGACGGCAAGGTGCTCGACGCAGATGCGACGATCACGTTGGGCGTGGATGCGACCCCGGACAAGTCGGCGACGCGCGATTTGGACTACACGTTGGTCCTTCGTTCTCTGACGATTCCGCAAGGCGAGATCATCGGCTCGACGACGATCACCGTCACGCCGGTCAACGACGGGACGGACGACAACGACGAGACGATCACGCTGAAGTCGCAGACGGACAACCTCAAAAACCAAGACGGGGATAAGATCACGGTCGGGTCGGTGGCGATCAAGCTGAAAGATCCCGCCACGACGACGACCACGACGACGACGACCACCACCACGACCACCACCACGGGTCCGTCCTTCGGCGCGGATACGTTAGCCTTTGAGGCGACGGTTGGCCGGGCGTTTAGCGAAGTATTGCCCGAAGCGACCGGCGGCCAAGGGACGCTGATGTATAGTGTTTCGACCGCTCTGCCGGCGGGTCTATCGTTTGCCCCGACGACACGGACGATTTCGGGTACGCCGTCGCTGGCCGGCCTGTCCACGGTCGTCTATACGGCACTCGATAGCACCGGCGACATCGGGGGCCGGCGGTTCACGATCACGGTCAGTGAACCGCCGCCGGTCACGGTTGGGATCGCCAGCGTGATGGCTTCGCAGTCGGCCGTGCGCGAAGACGGCGAGACGGCTGAAATCCGGGTTACGGCGACCTTGGCGGAGGCGGCCCCCACAGCCGCGGCCATCCGCTTCACGATTGTCCCGCCGGCCAGCGGCGCACTGGCCACCCGCGACGTGGATTATACGGCGACATTCGTGGGGACGGTTACTATCGCGGCCGGCGACCAGACAGGTTCAACGACCCTTCTCCTGTCGCCGATCGACAACGACGAGGTCGATGGACATAAGTACTTGGGAGTCCGGGCGGCGGCTTCAGGCGGCTGGAGTCAGGCCGACCTGCGCATTTCCGACGACGAGACGCCGAGCGCGTCGGTTGTGGTGTCGGTGATGCCGAGCCAACTGAGCGAGTCAGCGGACTTGACGGAAGTGCAGGTCATGGTCGCGTTGGACGGCAAGCCGCTGGCTGACGATGCGACGGCGACGATCTTGATTGATGAGGATTCGCCAGCCACCCGCGACACCGATTACTCGGCACTGTTCAATCCAACCGTTACCATTGCGGCGGGTTCGATTACCGGCTCGACGCGGCTTTTGATTGATCCGGTGGCCGACGGTATGGCCGAAGGGGACGAGGCGATCCGCATCAAAGCGATGCTGTCCGGCTTGGCCGAGGGATCGGCGACGCTGGTGCTGACGGAGAAGGACGGCGCGATGATGGCCGGCGGAGGGGAGATGATGAGCCCCTTGGCATTCGTCGAGGGGGCTTCGATCGCCGCGCAGTCTTACACGGCGGGCACGGCGATTCAAGGTTTGGAACTGCCGGCGGCGATGGGCGGCGAAGGAGCGATCACGTATAGCGTGTCGGATTTGCCGGCGGGGCTGTCGTTTGACGCGGGCACACGGATGATTTCGGGCACGCCGGAAGCGGCTACTGATGGTGCTGTTGCGGTCACGTACACGGCGATGGCGGGCGATGAAAGCGCGTCGCTGATGTTCACGATCACGGTCAACCCAATGTTGGACTTTGGCGACCTAAGCATGTTGTTCGGCGGAGCCGGCAAGCGGGTGCCTTTGCAGGCCGGGCTGAATGAGGCGGCGCGGCTGTATCTGGATGCGCCGACGAGGTTGCCGAGCGTAGGGGAGGAATTCGTCCTTGATGTGCGCTTGGCCGACTTCGTGGCGGTCAGGGGCTACGGCTTGCAGATCGCGTATGACGCCGACAAGTTGGCGTTTGTTCGGGCGTTGACCGCGCAGGACCGCGCGTGGACTGCGCCGCAGGTGCTGGCCGAAGCCGGTGTGTTGACCGTCGCCGCCCACGGAGAAACGGTCGCCGACGGCGAGTTGGGGTTGCGCTTGGTGTTCCGGCCGACGACCGAGATTGCAAGCACGACGCTCGAAATTACCGACAACCAAACGTATGATCGTGCGTTGGGCGTCAACCGACTGGCGTTGCCGGCACCAGTGTCGTTGCAGACGCGGCCAGCGGTGTTCTCGTTGGCCGACAACTATCCCAACCCGTTCAATCCGACGACGACGCTTCAGTATGCCTTGCCGCAGGCGGCCGACGTGGCGTTGACCGTGTATAACGTGCTGGGTCAGCCGGTGCGGACGCTGGTCGCCGAGCGGCAGAATGCGGGTCGGTACGCGGTGGAGTGGGACGCGACCAACGATCAAGGCCATCGCTTGTCGGCGGGGCTGTACTTCTACCGCTTGCAGGCGGGTGGCGACTTCCGCGAAGTCAAGAAGATGCTGCTGCTCAAGTAGCATCCGCGACACCGCGAGTTATGGAAATGGGATCCCAGAAAACTGGGGTCCCATTTCTATGGTCAGGGAGTAGCCGGAAGAGCTACTGCGTGCGGTTTTTGAGCCGATCAAGCTATGACGGCCAGAGCATTGTGCGTCGGGGACAGGCGACACGGCCCTGCGGTTTGGGCACAGATCTCCAATGCTGGCTGAACCTTCGGGCGCAGTTCGATCTAGTTGCCGCCTGCTATACGCCGCCTGCCGCCTGCCGTCTGCTCAAGATGAACTGTTGGATAGCCCGCCCAACTCAGCCAGAACCTCGGCGACCCAATACCGACGGTAAGCGCACCGAGACAACCTGAAATCGCAAAACGTACCACTAACGAATTTTGTCCTTGCGCTAATTCCGTTGAAACTTCTTTATTCAGTCCGCAGTCTATTTGTGCATTCGGCCTGCTGCCGAGCGATTGAATTACTAATGAAAAAATCTCGCCCCATAACTGCGTCTTTAGTTCTGCTGGCTTTGGTCTGTAGTGGCCTGCAAGTTTTCTGCGCTCCTGTCGCAGCGGCCACTTCCATGCCCTGCCACGTCGCCCATGCCTGCGGCGGCGAGAGTCTGCAAGCAGGTTGTTGCTGCCTCCGCACCGAATCCAACAGCGCGTCTCTTCCGTTTGTCCCGCCAGCCGAGCAGCCATCCGTCTCAACGCTTGGGGTCGGCATGGCTGCGGCCACTCTACCACTGCCTCGCTCGGCTGCGCTGCGACCGCTGCCCAACTCCATTCTCCAACCACATCCTCCACTTTTCCAACTCTACTGTTCCTTCCTGATCTGATTCTCGCCGCACCGAGTTTGTCCTAAATGATAATGATAGGGCACACCCGGAATTCCAGACGCTTCTAAGTCTCACACTCCACTCAATTTGCGGGGAACTGTCATAGAACCCGCGCGGCGAGGAGTATTTGCATGTCCAAAAATAAAACGGCCCTGCTGCTAGCGAACCTGCTCGCAGGAGCGGTTTGGCCGCAGGAAGCAACGCTCGACCCCCGCGCCGAACTCGCGGAGTACGTGCGCTACGCCGAACAGCACAACCCCAAGCTCAAGCAGGCTTTGGCGCGTTATAAGGCTGCCCTAGCAAAGGTGATCCCGGCGCGTGCTTGGGCCGACCCCCGCCTGACCTACGGCTATTTTGTACGCCCGGTGGAGACGCGCACCGGCCCGCAGGAAATGCGCTTTAGCGCGGCGCAAACCTTCCCGTGGAAGGGCAAGTTGGCTCTCAAGGGACAGATCGCCGAACAAGAAGCCGCGGTCGAGGCCCAGCGCTATGAGGCCGTGCGGCGGTCCCTCGTTTTCGCGGTCAAAGCCGCGTACTACGACTACTACTTTTTGGAGCGGGCCATCGCCGTCAACGAGGAAAACTTGCGGCTGTTGGCCCACCTAGAAGAAGTAGGCCGCACTCGCTATCGCGGCGGCACCGGCGAACACGCTCCGGTTCTCAAAGCGCAGGTGGAATTGGGCCGCTTAGAGGATCAACTGCGCAGCTTGCGTCAGCAACGGCGGCCAGCCACGGCTCGGTTAAATGCGGCACTCGGCCGCACGGCGACCGCGCCGATAGCCGTGCCCGATTCGCTGTCCATGCCTGCGTTGGATCTAGACGAGGAGATGCTAAAGGCGCGTTTGCAAGCTGCGAATCCAACGCTGCAAATGCAGCAAGCGCAAGTGCAGGCACAGTCCTTAGGCGTCGAGTTGGCCGGTAAGCAGTTCTACCCAGACTTGACCGTGAGCCTCGATTACGTCCACATCGGCGACCGGGGCGCAAATCCGCTAATGGCCATGGCCACGCTCAATCTGCCCTTGTGGCGTTCGTCCTATGAGGCCGGGCAACGCGCGGCCAAGCTGAGCTATCAGGCTGCCTTGCAGGGCATTGCGGACGAGGAAAATAGGCTCGTTGCCGAGTTGGAACTGGCCTTGTACAAGCAGCGCGACGCCCAAAGCCGCAGGGCCCTCTACCGAGACAGCCTGCTGCCTAAGGCCGAACAGGTGCTCAACGTAACCCAACGCGCCTTTGCTGCTGACCGCAGCGATTTTCTCGCGGTCATTGACGCCCAACGCACGCTGCTGGAATTCCAGCTAGCGTACGAACGTGCGCGTACCGACCAAGCCCTGCATTGGGCCGAGATTGAAAAGCTGGTCGGCGAACCCACGGAGGAAATCCAACCATGAAAGCAACAAAGCAAATAATCGCGACCGGTATTGCGGCGGGAATCGTCGGCTTGGTAGTGGGTTGGGGTTTGAGCGGTTCGGACGCGCCTAGCGGCCACGCACCCGCCGCGGTCGCCGAGCAGGGCGAAACGTGGACCTGTTCGATGCACCCGCAAATTCGCCAGCCCGGCCCGGGCCAGTGTCCAATCTGCGCGATGGATCTAATTCCGGTGGTTGCGCCGGCTGCGGGCGACTCCTTGGGGCCGCGCCAGTTGCGCCTCTCGCCCGCCGCGCAGGAACTTGCTAGCATCCAGACTGCGCCGGTCGAGCGCCGCTTCGCACCGGTCGAGACGCGGATGGTCGGCAAAATTGCGCTAGATGAGACGCAAGTCCGCTCCATTACCGCTTGGGTAGCGGGGCGGATTGATCGGCTATACGTGGACTACACCGGGGTGCGGGTCGAAAAGGGCGACCACATAGCCTATCTCTACAGTCCCGAATTGCTGACTGCCCAAGAGGAATTGATACAGGCCCGGCGCGCCCGCGAGCGATTGGTCGACAGCGGCACGGCGGTCGGGCAGACGGCGCAGGCGACGGTGGCGGCCTCGCGCGAAAAGCTGCGCCTGCTCGGGCTGAAGGATGAGCAAATCGAGCGCGTCGAGCGCGAGCACCGCGCCTCCGATCACCTGACGATCTACGCGCCAACAGGCGGCGTAATAATAGAAAAGCACCTCAGCGAGGGCGCGTACGTGCAGACCGGGACGCCGATTTACACCATTGCGGACTTGTCGCGGCTGTGGCTGGAACTCCGCGCCTACGAATCGGATATAGCTTGGATCCACTACGGCCAGGCCGTTGAATTCTCGACGGAAGCCTATCCGGGCGAGGTGTTCAGCGGCCAGATATCCTTCGTCGATCCAGTGCTGGACGAGCGTACGCGCACGGTGCGTGTGCGCGTCAACGTGGCCAACGAGCAAGGTCGGCTCAAGCCAGGGATGCTGGTGTGGGCCGTGGCTCAAGCCGAGGTGGGTGCCTACGGGCGCGCCATCTCGCCCGCGCTCAAGGGCAAGTGGATCAGCCCAATGCACCCAGAGATCGTTCGCGGTGCGCCCGGGGCCTGCGACATTTGCGGCATGGCCCTAGTGCGCGCCGAAGTGCTGTATGGCACTGGCGACGAGACCGAGCGCGAGATGCCGCTGGTGGTGCCGGCTTCAGCACCGCTGCTGACCGGCAAACGCGCCGTGGTGTACGCGGCGCTTGGCGAGGGCCTATACGAGGGCCGCGAGGTCGTACTCGGGCCGCGGGCTGGGGACTACTACCTGGTCCGCGAGGGGCTACACGAGGGAGAGGAAGTGGTGGTCAACGGCGCATTCAAAATCGACAGTGCCCTCCAAATCCTCGCCAAGCCGAGTGCAATGTATCCAGCCGGCGGTGCGTCGGCGCACGGGCGACCTACATCTTCCACGCATGAGGACCACTGATGGAAGAGCGAAACTCGCTACTCGCCCGCTTGGAGCGCTTCTTTATCACGCGCAAGCTGATCGTCGCGTTCATGTTGGTTGGTCTCGTGGGGTGGGGCCTTGCGGTTGCACCCTTTGCGTGGGAATTGGCATGGCTGCCGCGTGATCCCGTACCCGTAGATGCGATCCCGGACATCGGCGAGAACCAACAGATCGTCTTCAGCGAGTGGCCGGGTCGCTCGCCGCAAGACGTGGAAGATCAGGTGACCTATCCACTGACCACCGCGCTTTTGGGCGTCCCGGGCGTCGAAACGATCCGCAGCTCTTCGATGTTCGGCGTTTCGAGTATCTATGTAATTTTTGCCGCAGAAGTCGATTTCTACTGGTCGCGCTCTCGCATTCTCGAAAAGCTCAACAGCCTGCCGGTCGGTCTGCTGCCGGAGGGAGTACAGCCAGCCTTGGGGCCGGACGCAACGGCCTTGGGGCAGGTATTCTGGTACACGTTGGAAGGCCGCGACGAAAAGGGGGTACCCACCGGCGGCTGGGATTTGCACGAGTTGCGTGGCATTCAGGATTGGCAGGTGCGCTATGCCCTGCTGGCGGCCGATGGCGTCAGCGAGGTCGCCTCCGTAGGCGGCTTTGTGCAGGAATACCAGATTGACGTCAACCCGGACGCGCTGCGCGCCTACGGGGTGGGCATTGACGAGGTTTTCCACGCGGTGCGGATGTCCAACCGCGACGTAGGTGCGCGCACCGTAGAGCTGAATCGAGTTGAGTACGTCATCCGCGGCATCGGCTTTGTCAAAGGCTTGGCCGACCTCGAAAACGCCGTCATTACGGCGCGAGACAACGTGCCGATCTACGTCAAAAACGTCGCGCGAGTCGCGCTGGGGCCAGCCCTGCGGCGCGGCGCGTTGGACAAAGAAGGTGCGGAGGTGGTCGGCGGCGTGGTGGTGGCACGCTATGGTGCCAATCCCCTAGCCGCCATTGAAAGCGTCAAGGCCAAGATCGCGGAAATCGCCCCGAGCCTGCCCCGAAAAACCCTGCCTGACGGGCGAGTCAGCCAAGTGCAGGTAATCCCTTTTTACGACCGATCTGGCTTGATCGAAGAGACGCTGGAGACGCTGGAACGCGCCTTGAGCGAGGAAGTGCTGGTAACGGTGATCGTGGTGCTGGCGCTGCTGATGAATTTGCGTGGAGCCATGCTCGTCTCTGGGCTGTTACCGCTGGCGGTGCTCGCCTGCTTCGCCGCTATGAAGGTCTTTGGCATTGACGCCAACATAGTCGCCCTCTCCGGTATTGCCGTTGCCATCGGCACCATGGTCGATATGGGCATCGTCATCAGCGAGAACATCCTCAAGCACTTAGAGGATGCAGACGCAGAGGACGACCGCCTAGAAGTAGTCTTCCGCGCCGTGCGCGAGGTCGGCGGTGCCGTGCTGACGGCTGTGCTCACCACTGTGGTGGGCTTTTTGCCGGTCTTCGCCATGGAAGGGGCCGAGGGCAAACTCTTCGCGCCGCTGGCCTTTACCAAGACTTTTGCGCTGTTGGCCGCTGTGTGGCTGTCGCTAACGGTTTTGCCGGCCTTGGCGCACTGTGCGTTTGGGGCGCGGCTGGGGCGTTGGGCACCCGGCCTTTGGGCGACTTGCGGCCTCGGGGCGGCCTTGGCGGTGTCGTGGTGGATCGGCCTGCTACTCATAGCTATTGGGACGTATCACTTGCTCGCTACCCGCGTACCGGAATGGGTGCGCTTGTGGGTAGCGCGGGGTGCGGTGGTGGCGGCGGCTATCGGGGTCGTCGCTGTGCTAGCGGAGCACTGGTTGCCCCTTGGCCCGGAAAAGGGCGGCTGGCGCAACTTTATCTTTGCCGCTGGATTGATTGGCGGTCTGCTGGCGATTTTTCGCGTCTTGCAAGGCGCATTCCCTCGCGTGCTCCGGTGGTGCTTGGAGCACAAGGGCTTGGCCCTGCTTTTTCCTCTATTGCTGCTGCTGGCAGGGGCGTCCGCGTGGCTGGGTTTTGCCCGCGTCTTCGGCTTTGCGCCGCTCACCCTGCGCCATTCAGCGCCCTTTGCGGCCCTCGCCGAGGCCCTGCCCGGGTTGGGCAAGGAGTTTATGCCGCCTCTCGACGAAGGTTCGTTCCTGTGGATGCCGACGACCATGCCCCACGCCTCCATCGGCGAGGTGCTCGATGTCCTGCAGAAGCAAAACGCGGCCTTGGCGCAAATACCAGAAGTGGAGTCGGCCGTGGGGAAACTGGGGCGGGCGGAATCGCCGCTGGACCCCGCGCCGATTTCCATGATTGAGACTGTGATCAATTATCGCGCGGAATACCTGACCGACGAGGACGGCCGCCGCCTCTTGTTCGCTTGTGACGAGCAGGCCACGGACCTGTTCCGCACCCCCGCTGGCACCCCCGCGCCGGCGCCCGATGGCAAGCCCTACGAAGTGTCGGGCCGCTATCTGCGCGACGCAGCCGGCCGTCTCGTGCCCGACGCTGATGGCCGGCCTTTTCGCTTGTGGCGTCCGCCTTTAGAGCCCGCGCTCAATTCGGGGCGCATCGCTTGGCCGGGGATACAAAGCCCCGACGATATATGGGCGGAGATTGCGCGGGTCGGCCAGATTCCCGGCTCTACGTCGGCGCCGAAGTTGCAACCGATTGCCGCGCGGCTCGTCATGTTGCAGAGCGGGATGCGCGCACCTATGGGCGTTGAGATCAAAGGCCCGAGTTTGGCGGCCATTGAGCGGGCCGGCTTGGAGATAGAGCGCTTGCTCAAGGAAGTACCGGCGGTCGAGCCGGCGACCGTCAATGCCGATCGCATCGTCGGCAAGCCCTATTTGGAGATCCACATTGACCGCGAGGCCATTGCTCGCCACGGCATCGCCCTGCAGAAGGTGCAGGACGTAATTGAGATCGCTATCGGTGGTAAGCTAGCTACGACCACGGTGGAAGGGCGCGCGCGCTATCCCGTGCGGGTGCGCTATATGCGCGAATTGCGCGACAGCGTCGAAGAACTGGTGCGGATTTTGGTGCCCGCGCCGGACGGGGCGCAGATTCCCTTGGGCGAATTGGCCGAGATTCGCTACATGCGCGGCCCCCAAGTCATCAAAAGCGAGGATACGTTTTTGCTAGGCTACGTGCTCTTCGACAAGAAGCCGGGATACGCAGAAGTCGATGTGGTGGAAGCCTGCCGAGCGCATTTAGAAAGCAAAAGGACCCGCGGCGATTTGGTGCTGGAGACCGGCGTCAGCTACACCTTCGCCGGCAGCTATGAGAACCAACTGCGAGCGCAGAAAAAGCTCAACGTGCTGCTGCCGCTCGCGCTGGCCGCGATCTTCCTCATCCTCTATTGCCAGTTTGGCAATGCCGCCACGGCCCTGATGGTTTTTTCCGGGGTTGCAGTGGCTTGGGCTGGCGGCTTTGCCATGCTGTGGCTCTACGGTCAGGAATGGTTTTTGGACTTCTCCATCTTCGGCACACCGATGCGCGACCTCTTCCACGTCCGGCCGCTGAACTTGAGTGTAGCGGTATGGGTGGGGTTTCTCGCGCTGTTTGGCATTGCCTCGGACAACGGCGTGATTGTGGCGACGTATTTGCGCCAGGTCTTTCGCGAGCAAAAGCCAGCAACCGTCGAAGCGATGCGCCATGCTGCACTCGTCGCTGGGGTGCGGCGCATCCGCCCCTGCCTGATGACCGCGGCTACCACGATTTTGGCACTGATCCCGGTGCTGACGGCGAGTGGACGCGGCGCAGACCTCATGCTGCCGATGGCCATTCCCACCTTCGGCGGCATGATGGCGGTGGTACTGACTGCGCCGGTTGTGCCGGTGCTCTACTGCGCGGTTGAGGAGTGGAAACTGCGGGTGGGATTGAGATTGGAAGAACGAGACCCCATTGCGTGACTTAGCACCTCACGTCGTTTCTAGGTCAAGCAGACGTTCGAGTTCGCCAATAATCGCGAATGCTGACCGGGCCATTGGAGACGGAATGTCCTCTGTTTTTTTGATGCGATTCCTTAATCGATCCAAGGCCGCCCGTGCTTGGAGGTCGGTGGTGTTCTCTTGAAACATCTTTAAGAAATCCCGCCAATAAGACGTTTTGATGCCACAAAGCTGAACATCGTTGAGCTTTGCCATATACGAATACATAAGGCCAGTGCGCGCTAGCCGACCAAAGTTGCCACCACTATCGGCGGCCGGTTTGTCGATAATCCGATCCGACTTATTCGGATACGGCGTAACGTTTTCCGGCATCTCGATCTCCCGATTTTGCTCCGTCTGCCGGACATGTTGCCAATGGTGATTGCGATATTCCGCGGCAAACTTAGCGGACTCTACGAATGGTTCAAAGAGTACAGGGGAACCGCTGATTACATTTCCCAACACCCATGGCACGACGACGATTAAGTCCTGTACGGCACAAGCCGCCGATGTGGTTTGAAACCTCAAACTAGGCTCCGATTCTTTCGCTAATAAGTACCAGCCCTTGAGTTCTATGCCTAGTAGCACCTCCGCATCCGATGACCGGCTCAATAGGATATCCGGAAACGTCTGCGCCTGTCTGACAAAACTATAAAGGGCGTATTTTTCGTCGGGATCCCAAGTGCCCCGAATTAGGTTCAACGTGCGAACGACCTGCTCTTCAATTGTTGCCCCAAGTACGGTATTTAGAGTGTGCAGATCCGTCGCCATTATGCCAGAAATATGAGTTTCCGTGCGAAAGTATATCGGTAAACTGGAGATGGCATCGCGGACATTCTCGTAAAGTTGAAAATGCTCCCACTTGGGGGTGGGAAGCTCCCTTGTGGGGTGAGTTGGCGAATTTCTGTCCATCATAGCGATGCCAATCTATCGACTGCTGCCTTGTAGAAATCGGGGTTTGTCTCTGCCGCAGCGTATTTGCGATTTAGCAGGTGGGAAACGACTGCGCCTGGACACAAACCGCCAAATGGTTCCCAGATCGCGTCGTCTTTGTCAGTCGAAGACCTAACGAGCAGGTCGATGAACTTCAATGGTTTTTGGCTTCCGTGTAAGCTGCGGAATTTGTACTTCATTTCGCGTCGCATCCCTTGAATGCGCTCGGAGCCGCTGACTTGCGGTTCTCGCCAAACGTTGGTAACGCCAATATCGCATTTGAACTTTGCGCGCAACTTGGCCCACTGGCGTCCCGATATTGGCGCGTTCTCATCCATACTGAAATACGGGCGGCCAACGGGGGTACCGTGTTTATTCGCATACTCGACCAGTTTTACGAATGCTTCCACCGGAGGGTAGTACCAAAGATGGTCGGCAGTTAGATATTTGCGCGTCGCCGCATTCAGCACTCCGCACGCCTCATTGGCTAGACGGAAGGGTAAACCCGTGCGCTTCCACTCATGGCGCAGCCACTCCTGCATGGTAAGCGACCGACCATTGGCTTGAAAACGGGCCGCTTTAACGTAATGGACGCACACCTCCGTCACCACGGGAAATTTTCTAAGTGTGCGCGTATTGGCATTGCCCGCAATGTGCCCGAGTCCTTTGTCCCAGACATTGCAGCAGCGATATTCCCAACCGTTCGCTAGCAAGACTGGGTGAACCGTGGCCCAGCCTACTTCCGTGTTCCAAAACCACAGCGTCGTCTCAGGCGTAGAACGCTTGCTCCAAGCCTCAATGTGGGGTTCGTACCATTCGCCGAGAGACTCTACCGTGTGGGCATCGCCTGGGAACCCATCCACCCCGTAGGGGCCATCGGAGATGATGCAAACCGGTGCTGGCCAGTCCGCATAATGGTCTTCCGCACGGCCATAGTAAATAGATGCTTGTCCTCGGACGTATTGCTGGCTTACTACAGTGTCGAAATGGCTGGGTGGAGCATGCGGGAAAAGTTGAGGCTGTGTCATGGCTGACTTGTCTCCAGCAAAAATCAATCGTCGTCTTCGCGCTCGCTGAGCAGTTCGCCGCGCTGGAGCCGCTCGGCGTTTTCCGTGGCCCAGAGGATGTTCTTCATCACCTTTTGCGCGGTGATGTAGCGGGTCGCCGCCAACAGGTGGACGCGCTTTTCCTCGGGGTCGTCGCTCAACTCGTAGTGCCGGAACGCGGCTTCGAGCACTTGGAACATGTGTAGCTCGGCGTCTTCGCGGAGCATGATATGGGCCAAGGTGTGGCGGAGCTTGGCGATGTCGCGCCCTTCTTCGAGGTACTGGCTGACGAGGACTTCGGACTCGAAGACCTTCTGGAAATCGGCCAATTCGCCGAGGCGTTGGAGCATAGCCTCGCTGGAAGCGAAGTGCTCGTCGAGCTTCTGCCCGTGCCGTGGGACGCGGGCGGCCGGCATGTTGAGCCAGCGCAAGTAGGTGAGGAAGACCGCGCCGTGGAAAATGGCGCGCAACAGCTCTTTGCTGGCAGCGTAGTGGAAAGTGCAGTAGAGCGCGTGGGCGTAGGAATAAATGTTGGCTACGTCGTGCCAGTCGCCCTCGTTCTTGAGGTGAAAGCGCAAGGTGCGCAACGCGCTGGCATAAGTCATGGCGCGGCAGATTTGGGTCGGTGGAACGCCGGCGCGCAGGGCCGCTTCGACGCGGGCGAGGATGGGTTCAAAGTCGTCGCCGAGCATGACTTGGGTGAACTCGGAGACGTCGATGGCGGCTTCGTGGCGCTGATTGTCCGCCCAGATCTCGTCTAGGCGGGCGAAGATGTTTTCTAAGTGCGGCAGGCTGTCGGCCCAGCGCGAGGTCTCTTCGTGGCGGGTGCGGCTCACTAGATCGACGACAATCGGACGGAGGATCTCGTGCGCACCGACCCATTCCACGTAGTCGAGGGCCTCGAACATCTTGTTGGCAAAGTCGAGGGCGTGTCCGTCGCCGGTGAAGTAGAAATCCGTGGCCGCGGTAAAGACAAAATCCGCGAGGGTTTCCTTGCCGCAGCCGCGATCGTGCAGCGTGAGCAAGATGCGCTCGGCCGCGCCGTGGTGCCGCTGATCGATAAAGGTGCGAAACCAGCGCTTGAGGGTGGCCAAATCTTGGTCGGCATTGCTGCGGGGAAAGGGGAAGCGCTGCCGGCGCGACGAGCCCGAGGTGCGTAGCGAAATCTGGTTCAAGCCGTGGACGAGAAAGAGATTTTGGTCGGCGGCGGCGATGTCGTCCCACATGTTCGCGGCGAGGGTTATGATGGCGACGCCCGACGACCAGCCTTCGCTGGTTTTGTGCGCACCGTAATAAAGCCCCTGTTGGATGATTTCCTGCGGGGTGGCCCCCGTCTGGCGGAGCGCGGCGACCGCTTTGGCGATGAGGAAGGAACTGCGGTCTTTAAGCCCTTGTTCGAGGGCGCGCTTGCCGCGGGCCACGAGCCGCCGGCGGGCCTCCTCCTTCTCGCCGGGCGGGATGCCGACCCAAGCGTAGCCATCGCCGCGCACTTCCACGGGAAAGGCTTTCAGGTCGTCGCCTGAAGTCAGCAGGCAGCCGCCGGTCTTTAGGTCGAATTCCCAGTGGTGCCAGTGGCAGATTAGCACTCCGTCGCGGATGCTGCCTTTGGACATGGGGTAGCCCATGTGCGGACAGCGATTGTCGACGGCGTGGAAGGCCCCTTCGTAGAGAAAGACCGCAAGGTGAATGCCGTCGATGGTAAAGGGCCGGCCCTCGCCTGCGGCAAATTCGCGCGCCGGTGCGAGCTGGTGATAGACGCAGGTCGCTGGATCGACGTCAAGCTGCGGTTGCATTTCGCTGAGCGTGGTGGACATGAGCGTTGCCTCCGGTGGAATGGACTATCGAGAATATGCGCGATTTGGCGGTGTGGGGCGAGGGGTTGTGTTGACTTGCAGGGCTAAACGTAGTCATGTTCTTAAAGTAGTGAATGATGTTGTACATCGTTGGGGCTATGCGCTGGGCATGGGTCGCCTAGCGATGTTTCGATTCTGCTGCGCCTGTTCTGCTCAAAGGGGGGGCGAAGCATTGCCGTACATCCGCAACAAGGAAAGGAGATTTTCCATGACTTTGCGAATTTTGCTGGTTGGCGTGCTCTTTTTGAGCGGCCTAGCCGCCGAAGAGGCGACCGCCCGCAGCAAGCGCGTAAGACAAGTTCCCAATGGGGCTGCGTTTAGCTGTAACGCCTGCCACACGGCCGGTGGCGGTTCGCCGCTCAACTCGTTTGGCCTAGCGATCGCCACGGACTTCCTCACCGCCGCTGGTGCCGCCGGAGACGTGACTTGGGGGCCAGCGCTCGCGGCCTTGGATGCCGATGGCGACGGAGTGTCTAATGGCGTGGAGTTGGGCGACCCCGACGGCACTTGGGTGGCGGGCGATGCCAATCCAGCAGTCGAAGCGTTTCATCCGGGCGATCCCGAGAGTACCCCGCCGCTGCCACCGCCAGACACGGCGGTTGAGAAAACGACGTGGGGGCAGATCAAGAAGCTGATTGGCGCGCTCGACTGAGTGGATTGAATGGCTCGGCACGGCGCGGGGACACCGATTGAAACATGACGGCAAACAGTAGAGAGCAACACTTTGCCATTGAGGGCATGCACTGCGCTAGCTGTGTGCGGCAGGTCGAGCAGCAAGTGTCCGGCTTGGTCGGCGTTGAAGTGGCTGACGTCAATTTAGCCACCGAGCAGATGGCCGTGCGCTTTGATTCAGCAGCCGTAGATGAGGAAATCATTGCGGCCGCCGTGGCAAAAGCGGGGTTCCGGGCGCGGCGGCAAGTGCCCGAAGCCGAAGGCGCGGCTAGGCGGCAGGTACGCAAGCGAGCCGAACTCGCCGAGCAAGCGGGCGCCTTTCGCTGGGCGGTTGCGTTTTGGTTGCCGCTTTTTGCCGTGGAGGTGGCCGAGCAGATGGGCGCACCGATTGCCCAAGCGCTGTCCTTGGCCCAGCATCCGCTGCGGGTGGGCGTTCTGCATCTACTGTTGGTCCTGCCGGGGATGTGGATTGGCCGCCCGATCTACGCCGAGGGCGGACAGGCTCTGTGGCGGGGCCGCCCCAATATGTTTTCGCTCATCGCCATTGGCACGGCTGCGGCGTGGATCTACAGCATTTGGGGTTTGGGGGCCGTCGCTTGGGGCGTGGCTGCGGCGTTTGACTCCTATTTCCCGACGGTTGCGACGATCATCACGCTGATGCTGATGGGCCGCTATCTCGAAGCGCGCTCGCGGTTGCGGGCCGAGGAGGCCATAGGTGCTCTGTTGCAGCTCAAGCCCGCCAAGGCTGCGCTGGTGACTGACGATGGGGAGCGGGAAATCGCGACGGATGCCATCGAAATCGGCGATTGCCTGCGCGTGCGCCCGGGCGAGCGCATTCCAGCCGACGGTGAAGTCATCGCAGGAAATTCTACGGTAGATGAATCGCTGCTGACCGGCGAGTCGCTGCCCGTGGCCAAGGCACCGGGCGATGCCGCAACCGGCGGTAGCCTCAATGGCGCGGGCGCACTCGTGGTCCGCGCAACGCGGGTGGCTGGCGAGTCGCTGCTGATGCAAATGGTGCGCTTAGTCGAGGCCGCGCAGGCCGGTAAAGCGCCGATTGCCCGTTTGGCCGATGTCGTCGCTGGGTACTTCGTTCCGGCCGTGCTGGTCGTCGGCGCGGTGGCTGCGGTCGGTTGGCTGTGGGCCGGGGAGGGCCTGAGCCTTGCGTTGCAGGTTTTTGTGGCCGTGTTGATCATCGCCTGCCCGTGCAGTTTGGGCTTGGCCACGCCAGCCGCTATCATGGTCGGCACGGGCCGCGGCGCGCATTTAGGCATCCTGTTTAAGAGTCCAGAGGTTCTGGAAACGGCACACAGTGTAGATGTCGTAGTGTTGGACAAAACCGGCACGATTACCGAAGGGCGACCGCAGGTCGTGGCAGTGGAGCCGTTAAACGGACACCGCGCCGACGAAGTGCTGAGCTGGGCCGCGGCCGTAGAGCGCGGCTCGGAGCATCCGCTGGCCGCGGCGATTGTGGCCGCGGCCGCCGAGCAGGGCCTTGCCGTGCCAGAGGCTACCGACGTTGTGGCGAGTCCGGGCAAAGGTGCGCTGGCTGCGGTGGTGGGCGAGGAAGTGGCGGTGGGCAATCGCGCTATGATGGCGGCGGCGGGAGTCCACCTAGATGAAGACAGCGAATCAGCGGACGGTGCTACTGTCGCGTGGGTCGCGGTTGCGGGCGCATTGGTTGGCCGCGTGTCGTTGGCCGACCGCCCTCGCCCGCAGAGCAAGGACGACGTGGCGCGGCTGCGCCAATGCGGCTTGGAGGTGGTGATGCTCACGGGCGATAGCCGGTCGGCCGCAGAAGCTGTGGCGCGTCAGGTGGGAATTGAGACCGTGCGCGCCGAGGTCTTGCCCGCCGACAAGGCCGCGGTCGTACAGGCCTTGCAAGCCGGGGGCCGCTCTGTGGCCATGGTCGGCGACGGAATCAACGACGCGCCCGCGTTGGCGGCCGCCGATGTGGGCATGGCCTTTGCCACCGGGACGGATGTGGCGGCCGCGTCTGCTCCCGTAGTGCTCATGCACAGCCGCTTGGCCGATGTGGCGCGAGCTATTGAACTGAGCCGAGCGGTTGTGCGGACCATAAAGCAGAATTTGTTCTGGGCGTTTTTTTACAATGCCGCAGGCATTCCAGTGGCCGCCGGTGCGCTGTACCTGTTCGGCGGCCCGCTGCTCAATCCAATGCTGGCAAGTCTGGCGATGGCCTTTTCGTCGGTGTCGGTGGTGATGAACGCGCTCCGGTTGCGGCGCTTTAGCTGAACCGCATTTTGGGTAACGAGATAGTTCGCTGCGCTCAGCACGACAAAAAACACCTAAGGAGGGCGTTATGGCTACCATTATGATGGTTGGGGCGTTTGACACCAAGGGCGTGGAATACGCCTTCTTGCGCGAGCAGGTTTTGGCCCGTGGCCACGAGATTGTCGCAGTGAACACGGGCGTTATGGGCGAGTGCGAAGCCTTTGCCGTGGATGTGGATGCCAGCGCGGTGGCGGCCGCCGCTGGCACGTCGCTGGAGTCGCTGCGCGCGGCTGGCGATCGCGGTGCCGCCATGAAGGCTATGGGTGCGGGCGCGGCTAAAGTGGCCGAGCAGGGGTATGCCGCGGGCCGGTTTGACGGCATCGTCGGCATGGGCGGGTCCGGCGGCAGCAGCGTAGTGACCGCGGCCATGCGCGCCCTGCCGGTGGGCGTGCCCAAGGTGTGTGTTTCGACCGTGGCGGCTGGCGACACCGCCGCGTACGTGGGCAGCAAGGACGTGGTGCTCATTCCGTCTATTGTCGATGTGGCCGGAGTCAATCGGATTTCGCGGGTGATTTTCACGCGGGCCGCTGGCGCGATCTGCGGCATGGTCGAAGCCGAGCCCGCACCGGCTGGCGATGACAAGCCGATCGTCGTCGCATCGATGTTTGGCAACACCACGGAATGCGTATCCGCGTGCCGCGAGACCTTGGCGGCGAGCGGATACGAGGTCTTGGTTTTTCACGCCACGGGCGCGGGCGGCCGCACCATGGAGTCGCTCATTGACGAGGGTTTGGTGGATGCTGTGCTGGACATCACCACCACTGAGTGGGCCGACGAAGTGTGCGGCGGCGTCTTCAGCGCCGGGCCAGAGCGCTTGAGCGCAGCCGGGCGGGCGGGTTTGCCCCAGCTCGTGGTCCCCGGCTGCGTAGATATGGCCAATTTTGGCGGCATGGCTGCGGTGCCGCCACAGTACAAGGACGGGACGCGTCTGTTTTACGAGTGGAACCCCGAGGTGACCTTGATGCGCACCAATGCCGAGGAAAATGCGCAGATGGGCCGGATATTCGCCGAAAAGCTCAACGTCGCCACAGGTCCGGTCGCCGTGCTCATTCCGCTTAGAGGCGTGTCGATTCTCGACGGCGATGGCGAGTTGTTTTGCGACCGCGACGCCGACCGCGCCTTTCGCGACGCCCTCAAAGCCAACTTGGACGAGGGCATCCTCGTCCGCGAAATCGATCACAACATCAACGATCCAGCGTTTGCAGCCGCGGCGACCGCGCTGCTACTGGAGCTAATTGCCGAGAAAGCAGGAGAGTGATGAGCGAGAAAAAGACATTCGTACAATGCGCCGACGTGGAGACTCAGGTCTTTGACTGGGGCCGATTGAACTGGCTTTCCGAGCCGCTGGTGACCGCGGCCGAGCACTTTAGCTGCGGCGTGGTGGAACTGGCCCCGGGCAGGGGGCACGAGCGCCACAACCATCCGTATAGCGAGGAGATTCTCTACGTGATAGAGGGCACGGGGATTCAGACGGTGGAGTTGGAGTCGGGCATGTTGGAAAAGGAGATCGGGCCAGGGGAGTTGGTTCACATTCCAACGGCTGTGTATCACTCGACGGTCAACAATGGGGACGGCCCGCTGAAGTTGATCGCGATCTACGCGCCATTTGGCCCGGAGGCCGAGTTGCGGAAGATGGAGGGGGTGCGAATAGAAAAGGCGCTAAACGGATAGGCGGCTATGGCTTTTACAAGAGAAGAGGTGCTCGCAAGACTGCGGCAGCGCATAGCCGCTGGGATTCCCATTATCGGCGCGGGGGCTGGCACCGGGATCAGTGCGAAGTTCGAGGAGGTCGGCGGGGTTGATTTGATTGTGATTTACAATTCCGGGCGATTTCGCATGGCGGGCCGCGGATCGCTGGCTGGGACTATGCCATATGGGGACGCCAATGCGATTGTGATGGATATGGCTGGGGAGGTGTTGACGGTGGTGGAGGATACGCCGGTGCTGGCCGGCGTGTGTGGAACGGATCCGTTCCGGCAGATGGACGTTTTTTTGCGCGAGGTGGCGGCCATCGGGTTTTCCGGCGTCCAGAATTTTCCGACCGTGGGCCTGATTGACGGGTTGTATCGGCAGAACTTAGAGGAGACCGGAATGGGGTATGGGGAGGAGGTGGAGATGATCCGCACGGCGCACGAGATGGGCTTGTTGACGACGCCTTATGCGTTTAATCCCCAAGAGGCCGAGCAGATGGCGGCGGCCGGTGCAGACATTGTGGTGGCGCACGCTGGGCTTACCACCAAAGGCGCGATTGGCGCGACGACTGCGCTGACTTTGGCAGAATCAGTGGGGTTTGTGCAGGCGATATGCGATGCGGCGCGGGGCGTGTCCGAGGAGGTGATTGTGCTGTGCCACGGCGGGCCGATTTCAGAGCCGGAAGACGCCGAGTACGTGTTGCAAAATACGCGGGGCGTCGATGGCTTCTACGGCGCGTCGAGCATGGAGCGGTTGCCGGTGGAAGTGGCCATTACCGAACACGTGAAGAAGTACAAGGCCATCCGCTTTTGAGCCGAATGCGACCTTTGCGCAAAGTTGAAGTGAAGCGGCTCTTTGCCGACGCGGTGCAGCGCTATCCGCCCAAGGTGGAGCTCGCCTTTTTATTGCAAAGCGTCGAAGATCCGCTCAACGTTGGTTCGATGTTTCGCGTTGCCGATGCGTGCGGGGCGCGGGAGTTGGTTTTTACGGGTGTGACGCCCGCGCCGCCGCACGAGGATATCGAGCGCACGGCGCGGGGGCACGAGCGGCGAGTGGCATGGCGGCGGATTGGGCGCGTGGACGAAGCGGCGAATGCACTGCGGGACGAAGGGTATCACTTGGTGGCGTTGGAAATGGTGCAGGGGGCGGTGTGCTATTTGGAATACGATTTCCCCGACAAAGTGTGTTTAGTGCTCGGCAACGAGTCCAAAGGCGTCTATCGACAGACCTTGGCGCTGTGCGATGGCGCGGTCTATATCCCCATGTACGGCAAGGGGCCGTCAATGAATGTCCACGTAGCTGGTGCGCTGGTGGCATATCGGGCCTTGCTTGGGAAAGGGAACATTTTTCAGGGTCGACGGCGTCCTCGTGCAGATTGATCCCAGTGCCATTGCTTGGTGAAATAGATCCTGCTTGGTGCGATCTATAATTGCCTTGAGGTGCGCTATCCCTTTATCCCCGTCATCACCAACCCGCGCTCAAAGTAGCGCTGTCCCACAAAAAAGACCACCAGAATGGGCACGGTCGCGACTACGGAAGCGGCCATGAGCAGATGCCACTGCGTACCGTACATGCCGGCAAAGGCGTTTAGCCCCAGCGCGAGTGTGCGCTTCTCATTGCTATGTAGGTAAATGAGTGGCCCCATAAAATCGTTCCAGAGACCGAGAAAGCTGAGGATGGCCAGCGTCGCCAGCGTCGGCTTGGCCAGTGGCATGGCAATCGACAGGCAGATGCGTAGATTCGAGCACCCGTCTATGCGCGCAGCGTCGATCAAGTCTATTGGTAGGGTCTTAAAAAACTGGCGCAAAAAGAATATTTGGAAGGCATGGCCCGTACAGGCCGGCACCAAAAAGGGGAGAAACGTATCTACCCAGCCCAACTTCTGGAAAAGCACAAACGTCGGGATCATGGTCACGGCCGCTGGCAGCATCATGGTCGATAGCACGGCGATGAACAGCACGTCGCGGCCGAAGAAATTCAGGCGGGCAAAGGCAAAGGCCACAATAGAGGAAGTAAAAAGACTCGCCCCGGTGCCAAAAACCGTGATGATCGTGCTGTTGAGAAAATAGCGCCCGAAGGGCAACGTCGGCTGATTGAAAATCTCCGCGAAATTGGCTAGACGCAGCACCGAGGGCAGGAGCCGGGAAAAGACTTCGTCTGGCGTCTTGACCGCGGTAATGAGCATCCAGGCAAAAGGCACCAGAAACCAAAACGCCAAAAAGGACAGCATGGCGTAGAGGACGATCTGGCGTCGCAGCGCTAGGGTATCCCCACAAGCGCTGCTCATTGGTAGTGTACCCATTTTTTGCCCATCGCCAGTTGAATCAGCGAGACGATCAGCGTGATGATAAAGAGGACTAAGGCCATGGCGCAGGCATAGCCCATCTGGAAGCGCTCGAAGGCCGTTTGAAAGAGATACAAGACGTAGAACAGGGTCGCGTGCGCTGGTCCGCCCTCGGTCATGACATAGGCTTGGTTAAAGACCTGTAGTGAGGCAATCACACCGACGATCGTCAGGAAAAAAATTGTCGGGGTCAACAGCGGCACAGTGACGTATCTAAAGCGCTTCCACGGCCCGGCCCCGTCTAGTTCGGCCGCTTCGATCAACTCGCGGGGAATATTCTGCAGGCCAGCTAGAAAAATCATCATCGATCCACCCAATCCCCATATGCTCATAAAGATCATGCCCGGCATGGCACCTGCCCGCGATGAGATCCACTGGGGGCGGCCAATGCCAATCCACTCCAATACCGCCATCAATCCGGTCCAGTCGAGGAACAGGTTGATCAAGCCAAAATTGGGATCGAAGAGCCACTTCCACAGCAGCAGCATCGCGATGCCTGCCACGACATTGGGCAGAAAAAAAGCCGTGCGAAAAAAATGGATACCGCGCAGACGGTGGTTGACCAGCATGGCCAGTCCCAGTGCCAGCACGAGCCCCAGCGGCACGGCAAAAATCGTGTAGTAGATCGTATTAAACACCGATTTGTAAAAGAGCGGGTCGTGTGCCAGCTTCTGAAAATTGGCCCACCCCACGTACTCTGGCTCCGTAAAGAGGTTCCAGCGCGTGAAGGCTAGACCAAAGCTGGCCAGTATCGGCCCGAGGGCAAAGAGCACCATGCCCAAAATCCATGGCGATATGAAGAGATACCCTTCTAGGTGCTCTCGCAGATTGAGTTTCATTCGTCCACCTTGGCCTTCTGCAGAGCCATATTGTCGCGAATGGCTTGGTTAATTTTTTTGGCGGCATCTGCTAGAGCCTCAGGGACACTCTTTTCACCTAGCATGACCAGTTCCCACTCTGGATTAAATAACAGATTGTATTCGGCGGGATTGATATAAGGGCTGCGATGAAATAATTCAGTGCGCTCCGCAGCCTTGAGAAAAGTCTGGGTGATCTCCGCATCCAGATTGGGATTTTCGACGAAAATAGGGCTATATGCGGTTTCCCGGCGGCCGGGAATGTTCCAGCCGATCTTGGCAATGGCCTCTTGGCCTTGGGGACCGACCAGATATTCCATAAAGCGCCACGCCTCTTGGGGGTGTTTGGTATGGGCGTATATGCCATAACCGACCATGCCGCCGGAAAGATAAATATCTACTTTGTGGCGCGGAGGCGTCGCAACTCCCCACGCAAAGCTCTTGATATTTTTGCGGAACTGGGGCACGAACCACTGGCCGTAAAAACACATGGCCACGCGTCCCGTTTCAAACATCACGTTTACCGGACTCTGTGCCTGTTCGGCATAGCCCGGTGCCACGTGCCAGCGCGTGGATAGATCGGCGGCAAATTGCAGTGCCTCAATCACTTCCGGGCTTTCGAGCAACACGTGCGTCCGATCGGCGGAGAAAACGCGCCCGCCCGACTGCCAGATCCACTGCTCTGGATTGGCGTTGTTGTAAACGCCAAACTGGATGATGCGCCCTTGCTCGTCGCGCTTGGTCAAGCGCCGGGCAATGTCCACGAACTCTTCGCGCGTCCAACTGCCGTCTGGATGGGGAATGCCGGCCTCGTCAAACAGGGTCTTGTTGTAGAAAATCAAAAAGTCAGGCGACCAATCTTTGCACAGCCCGTAGATCGGCCCTTGGCCAAAACGCTTGCCGTCCCAGCGGTACGGCTCGACCGTTTGCGGAAAAAAGTCTTCAACGCTAACGACTTGGCTCTTTTTTAGGTAAGGCTCCAAGTCGAGGAGCACCCCTTTGGACAACATGCTGCCCAAAGTGGTTGGTGCTACGTAAAAAATGTCGGGCGAGCGTCCCCCAGCCATCATGGTCAGCAGCACGGTATTGAAATTCTGCTGGATGTGGATGAACTTGACCTTTATATCGGGATTGCCAGTTTCAAAATCGGCCATGAGTTGATTGAGCATGGCCACTTCCTGCGTATTGCCCCAGCCGGCCAAGACGATCTCCGTGCGTCGGCTCTCCTTTTGTGCGGCCGTGTCGAGCCCGAGGAGCAGGGAGCGCGTTGTGGGTACACTGAGCAGGCCCACAACGCCGAGTATGCAAAGGCTATAGAACAGGATAGAGCGGTCCATAATTTATCATACGACTCAGTTACTCCGATAATATCGGAAACGACTCGATATTCCCTGCGATGGTCTCCAGCAGGGTTTCGATCTCCCGCTTGTCGCCCTCATCCAACGCCAACTTGCCCGCCGGTGCCCGTTCCACCAGTGTGCTGAATACCCCACGGCGCTTGAGGATATAGCGCATAAAGGGGTGGTTTTCGAGAATGAGCAGCGGCAATAGGCGGCGGTGCATTGCGCGTGCCTCCTCCTCTTGCCCGGCCCACCACAGCTCGGTGATCTTGGCTAGCACATCGGCCAGTTCGCAGGCTGGCATATTGCCGTTGGCACCGCGGCGCATCTCGTCGGGCAAAAACTTACCCGCCGCCCCGCCGAAGATGCACTTGACCTGGTCGCCAACCATTTCGGCCACTTCGGCGATGTGCTTAGGCCCGGGCTGCCGCTCTTCCTTGACATATTCGATCTGCGGGATCTCGTTGACTAGCTGCGCCACTTGCTCGCCGCGCAACGGCGCGTACATATCGGCATTCTGCACCATGATCGGCCCATCGAACACTTCAGCCAACCGCCGGTACAGGTCCATGGCCGTGGCAGCGTCGGTGCGCGCCGGTGTCATGGCGATAATCGAATCTGCTCTGGCTCTTTGCGCCGCCCGCGCATAGAGCAGCACCTGCGGCACCGAAATTCCAGAACAGCCAAAGACCACGGGCAAGCGACCATTGACTTCCTCCAGCACCGCGTCCAGTCCGCGGATCCGCTCCTCCTCACCCAAAAACCAAAACTCTCCCACCATCACTGGCCAGACGATGCCGTGCTGGCCGCTCTCGCAGCAGAAATTGGCCACCTTCTTCAGGTCGTCAATGTGGATCTCGAGGTCTTCTCTGTACGGCGTTGGCAGCAGGCCGAAGACTCCCTTCATGTCGTCAAAGCGCGTCATAGTTCATCCTTTCTCAGTAACTTAAGTGTAACGCCAGTGTGTAACTACTTGTCCCAGCGGCGGTCAGGTTGCCAGAAGTCGAGTTTGGGGTTGTTCCATTCGTCTGTCGGTTCGAACAGCCCTGGAAAGCGCAGGTTCGCCTCGATGCCCTCGTAGTTGAGATCCACGCCTAGACCGGGTTTTTCCGGTACGGCCACATAGCCATCTTCGATGTAGTGCGCGGGTAGGCCCGTCACCAGTCCCGCCCAGAAGGGCAGATCCAAACCGTGGTGCTCCAATGCCACAAAGCTCGGTATGGCCGCCGCACAGTGCAGGTTGGCCATAAAGGCGATGGGCGAACCGGCAAAGTGTAGGGCCGTGGGCAGGCCGTAGCGCTCGGCGTAATCGGCGATCTTTTTGGTCTCCAACATGCCGCCCGAGGTCAGCAGATCGGGGTGGATGATATCGACAGCGCGCGTTTCGATCATCTCGCGGAAACCATCCCACAAATACAGCTCTTCACCGGCAGCCGTGGGCACGTTGATAGCGTCGGTGACCCGCTTGTGTCCCTCAATGTCCCACCACGGCATTGGGTCTTCCAGCCACGCCAAGCCGTAGGGCTCCACTGCGTGTCCTAGACGGATGACCTCCTTGGCGGTCATCATGCCGTGCCCGAAGTGATCGGTGCATAGCGAGATGTCCCAGCCCACCGCCTCGCGCACCGCCGCTACCACTTCGGCCATGTGCGCGATGCCGGCATCGGTGAGTTTGGTGCCTTGGCCAGTGCCTGGTGCTTTTTGTCGGCTGCGAATGCCGCCGTATTCGTGCTTTGTCGGCGCACCGATCAGATAGTTCTGGCGCTCGTCGTAGCGCGGCATGCGGATGTCGAACTTGATAAAGGTTAGCCCTAAGTCCATGCGCTTCTTCACCCGCTCGGCATAGGCTTGCGGCGTGGGTTTTTCGGGCTCGGGCGTGTCGGCATACAGGCGCACTTTGTCGCGGTATTTGCCGCCCAAAAACTGATAGCAGGGCACGCCATAGACCTTGCCGATCAGATCCCACAGCGCCAACTCGATGCCCGACACGCCGCCGCCGGAACGCCCCCAGTTGCCAAACTGTTTTATCGAGCGGAAAACCATGTCGATATTGCACGGATTCTGTCCTAGCAGTTGGCTTTTGTACTGCAGCGCGTCTTCCTTATGCCCGGCGTCGCGCACCTCGCCGATGCCGTAGATGTCTTGGTTGGTGTCGATGCGAATAATCGGATAGTCGTAGTTGCTGCACACCACGGCCACCCGCATATCGGTGATCTTCAAGTCCGATGGCCGCGAATTGCTGTTCACCGCGTCTGCGGCCCGGCCGATGCTTTCATCGCTCATTTTGTTCTCCTCTATTCCACTCATGTGGTTGGTTAGGTATAGCTACTTGACGACAGTTATATAGGGTTCGATGTCCTTTAGGCGCTGCAAATCAATGCCCTTTATGTTGAGCAAGCCTTTTGCATTGTGATAGGGGCGACCCTTGATTATTCTCTGAGCTACTGCCGGCCCTATCCCGGGTAGCATTTCCAACTGGGCGTGCGAGGCCGTATTGATATTGATGCGCTTTGCTTCCAACTGAGAGAGCGTCGCACAGCTAATCTACAGCAGGCCGACTGCACAGCCGACAAAACTCCAGTGTCTCATAAGCACCTCCATTGCG
The DNA here is from genome assembly GCA_965116045.1 of Candidatus Latescibacterota bacterium. Taxonomy (GTDB): domain Bacteria; phylum Latescibacterota; class UBA2968; order UBA8231; family UBA8231. The sequence goes on from OZ220478.1 coordinate 3,624,317, forward strand.
GCAATTGCGCGTTTTTCTTTTGCATATTTCTGGCTCTTGAATCGCGATAAACGGATTGATGGCTAGGCCTTCCAATACCCCACTCGGCCAGCGGATACATACGCGCAGCAGGGACCAAAAGTTCACTGGGTGCGCTCTTTTTGCTTGTGCGCGAAAAGGCGTATATGCTGCTGAGCGGCGAGTGAATCTCCCACTTCTCGGTAGGCCACAGCCAAACTATAGTGGGCACCGACATAGGTAGAATCGGCTCGCAAAACTGCTTTAAAATCGTCGATGGCCGCTCGGGCTTGGCCCTCGCGCAGTTTGGCATTGCCAAGGCCGTTTATCGCGTCGATGTAGTTATCCTTTGTCGCCAAAGCGCGCTCATAGGCCGAGCGCGCCTGTGCCGGATAGTCTTTCATCAAATAGGCGTTGCCGAGATTAAACCACGCCAGCGCATAGTCCTCGTCTAAAGTTAGGGCTTGGCGATAGGCTGTGATGGCATCGTCAACCCGTTGTAGCCGCATGTAGGCGGTGCCCAAATTCTGCCAGGCCGGTATCTGGGCGGGGTTGATCTTCAGCGAGGCTTTGTACTCTTGAGCAGCCATTTCAGCAAAACCCAGCTTCGCGTAGATCACGCCCAAGTTATAGCGGGCTATAGCATCGTCGCCGTGGCTTTTGAGGCGCAAACGCTGATCGCGAATGGTATCGAAGTGCGGATGAAGGCGCTTGAACATCGCGATCTGCCTCTGTCCTTCCTCTGCCTTTCCCAGCTTCATATACACTTTGGACAGGGCCAAGTGAGCTTCTGGATAGGCCGGGTCTAGGGCGATGCTTTGCTCGAGTACAGCGGCCGCTTCGGCCTCTTTACCCTGTTGGGCGAGCACCATTCCTAGTCCATTGAGTGCCTCTATAGCCACCGAATCGCGCTCGATGGCCGTGCGAAAGGCCGCCTTTGCTTCTTCATGGCGATTCAACCGCATATAGACGCGCCCTAATGCCGTGCGGTAACGCGCGCGTTTAGGTTCTATTTCAACGGCTTTTCTCGCCATATCCACAGCCCGTTCGCATTGCCCCATCTTGGCACAGTACATATTCGCCAGACTGTAGTACACCAGCGCGTATTCGGGGTCTATTTCCAGTGCTCGCTGCATGTGCTGGGCCGCGGTCTTGTAGTCGTGATCGCGGGCATGTGCCACGCCTAGATTGTAGAGGTCTGGAGCGTGATCGGGTGCCAATTGCAGTGCTTTTGCAAACGTCGCTCGCGCCCTTTCATCGTCGTCTGTGCGCAAGTAGAGCTGACCGAGTTGGCGATAGACTGCGGCACTGTCGGGCGCGAGGGCAATGGCCTTGCGATATACGGCCAACGCTCGTTCCAACTCGCCTTGTCGGGTCATGGCTTCGCCGGCTCCCAGCAACGCCCGCACGTGCAGTGAGTCGATGCGGAAGGTCTCACTGAAATATCGCAGCGCTTCCCCATACACGGCGTGTTTTAAGTAGAACGCCCCTAACTCGTAGTGCGCTGCTACGTCGCTGGAATCGGCGCGAGTGCGCTCCAAATAACTCAGTTCTATCGTGCGCGGATCTGCGATAGACGCTTCTTCCAACGCGCCGCCGCAGCCCAAAGCCGCTATCCACGCCAGCCATAACACGACATTTACCCTTTCGCGGATTTCCGGCACGATGGTCCTATAGTTTTTCCGGCTCTCGGACGGTGAGGAATTGATCGGTCGCCATGTCTTCCAACACCTGCTCAATCCCACTCGGCCAGCGAATCTCTACCCGATCCACCAGCGTGTGCTTCCCCAAGCCAAAATGTACCCGTAGCGAGTTTTGCGATAGATACGAACTACCCGAACGCACTTCTCCTACTTGGTGTAGATCCCCGGCTACCACCTCGATGCGTGCGCCGATGCCGTCGCGGTTGCTGTGGGTGCCCACCGTGCGCACCGATAGCCAGTGCTGGCGGTTGCCACCGTCGTTGCGCAGCAGCAGGCCGCGCTGGTTGTTGTTGCTGACGAACAGGTCGAGGTCGCCGTCGTTGTCGTAATCGGCGGTAGCTGATCCGCGCCCGACCCAGGCGGTGGCCAAGCCCGGCGAGTCGGCGCTGACGTCGGTGAAGGTTCCGTCTTTGTTGTTGTGAAATAGCTGATCTCGCTGCGCGTAGGAAGGGCCGGCGCGGTCGATAATTTCTATGTTTGGTTCGACGTGTCCGTTGGCTAGGAACAGGTCGAGATAGCCGTCGTTGTCGTAGTCGAAAAAGTCCGTGCCAAAGGTCAACGTTGCGAAGGTCGGTTCGTCCAGTTTGGACTCGTGTATTTGGTCTTTAAACACATCGCCCCGCTCGTTTTTTAATAGGCGGCAGTGTTCCCACTGGAAGTTGCAGACGACGAGGTCGAGGAGTCCGTCGCGGTCGTAGTCGCCAAAGTCCGTACCCATGCCTGCCTCGGATTTGCCATCCGGGCTAAAGGCGACGCCAGCATTTAGTCCAATATTGGAAAACCGCGCCCCCCCCTCGTTGCGAAAGAGAAAGTTCGGAGTCATATCATTGGCGACAAACAGATCCGCATCGCCGTCTGCGTCGTAATCGCCAAATACCACGCCGAGTTGACGGCCGCGGTCGTTATAAACACCCATTTCTTCCGTCACATCGGCAAAAATTTCATTCCCCTCGTTGCGGTACATAATCCCCGATGCCCCTTGGTATTGACCGGGACCGCAATAGACGCGTATGGAACTGTGTCTGCACTCTTTGTGGTTTTCGAGGGTAAAGTCGGTATTGTTGGAAACGTAGAGATCTAGATCGCCATCGTTGTCGATGTCGGCAAAGGCCGCGCTCATACTCAAGCGCTCGTCGCCGATACCAGCGATCTCTGTCGCATCGACAAAGGAACCGTCGCCGCCATTGCGATACAACACATTGGCTCCGAAGTTCGCGACATAGAGATCGACGTGACCGTCGTTGTTGTAATCTCCTGCGCAGACACCCATGCCATATCCTTCATCACCGACACCTGCTTCCTCTGTTATGTTCTCGAACTTCTCATTGCCCTTATTTCGATATAAGACGTTTTTCGGTACACGCCGCTCCAAAAAGCCCGGCAATACGGCCCCATTGACTAGGTATAGGTCTTCGTCGCCGTCGCTGTCGTAGTCGATAAAAGCCGCGCCTGAGCCGTAGGTCTCCACGTAATAGAAACGACCGCTAGCACCGTTCATATGTACAAAATGGATGTCGGCAGCGGCAGTGACATCGACGAATTTCGGCAGTACACTGCTAGCCGATTGGGGCTTGGGTGCAATGGCTGCTGTCGATGGAGCGGGAGTTTCGTTTGAGCACCCCATGATCAGCGCCATACTCCAGCCAAAGAAAACCGCAACGAAGGGTATGTAAAAAGAACACATATCGCGTGAAGTATGCAGCCGCTGCAATTCCATTAATCGGCGCAGGCATTAGACCGCACAAAGGCAGATTTGTCAGGCGTTATTGCAAGCCGGCAAACATGCTCAGAAATAGCACTAGATCCGTCGTCGTCTCGTCGCGGAAATCGCGCCGCTCCCAGCGCCCGCCGATGTTGGTCATCAGGCGATAGCCCAGATAGTCCGAGCGATTGGATAGCTGGGCCGCAATCACGAACTGTTCAAAGTCGTCCACATATCCGGCGGGCAGTGGATCAGTGCGCGGAACCATATTCCTGAAAATCTCGTACTCGATGCCGGATTCCAAGCGCATCGTGCTGATCAGTTCCTGCTGCCACACGAAGAAGAAAATTTCCGCTAGCTCGTTATTCTCCAGTTCGTTTTTATTTGTGGGTGAGCGCCGCTTGTAGAGCTGTTTCCACCTAGGCCATAGCACGTGTTTACCCACCGGAATGGGCAGGTCCGCCTTGGTGATCAGCGCGAAGAGCTTCTCGTCCTGCCAGTTTGCCGGCTGCTGGTCGCCGCGCTGGTGATAGATTTCGTACTTCAGTTTGGTTTCCAGATTGAGCGGGGCATATTTACGCGTACGCGCACTCAGAAAGGAGGTGTTGATTAGTGCATTCTGCGCGATCATGGGATCGACGAATGGGCGCATATCGCCCCGCGTGCGTGGACTCTGCACCCACAGAATAATGTCTTCGGGGATATTGTCCTTGACGCGGCGAAGACCGTTGTAGAACTGCATCTGCAAACCGTGGCGAGGCACCTCGTGCGTCAGCGTCAGCAAACCATAGAGCGACTGGTTGCGGCGATTGCTGCTCAGCAGCCTCTCGCGCATGCGACCGACCATTATGCGGCTACCCGGCTTGAGTTCGGCACCACCGTAGAAGTTGTAACCGCGGTGGTCGCGCGGATACGGGTAGTCCGCTTGCTCGTCGTTTTCAAAGCGGTCAATCACGGTATTGTTGTTCATGTCCGTGCCGTAGAGAAACTCCAGCGGATCGACATCGTAGCGCACGAAGGGCTCCAAATAGTCTGGCATGCCGTTGTCGTTCTGGTTGAAGTCCGACACTAGGTCGTTGTTCTCATCGTAGCCGGGGAAGACGGCCACGTCAGCCCGCTGGATAAGCAAGCGCTCCGACGAGGAACTGCTGAAGGTGCGCCTACGCCAGTCGGGAAAGCGGTCTTGGTCGTCGTTATCATCCACGAATTCGTAAACGTTGTTTACAGCGCTTTCGTAGTTAATGCGCCCGTTGCTGTCGGGCACGAACATAAATGTCTGATAGCCCGGGTCCATGCTAAAAATCTCGCCATAGGCAAACCACGGGTACACATTGTGCGACGCCGTTGCGTAGTAGCCCTGTGCGCTCTCTTTTCCCAGTGCCTGATTGTAGGTGAAGTTCTGGTTGGGAAAGCGACGGTATTTGCGGTTGATGTTGTATTCGGCGCGCAAGTTAAACCCGCCGAAGAGGTCGTCGATTTCCATAGTGAGACCGGCGACTTCGTTGGCCGTCGGCAAGCCGTAGCTAAAGCGCACCACGCGTTGATTGGAGCCGTCCTTGATATTTTTCTCGGCGCGGGTGACGGGCAAAAATACGGGTTCGCCTGTGTTGTTGACCTGCATATTGGAAGTGACTTCAACAGCATAGTCATTGGCTAGGACCAGTTCGATCTCGATCTCTTTGATTTCCTTGAAGTCGATGATTTCGTCTTCGCCGGGAATAGGTGTGAAGTCGCGCTCGATATCGTAGGTAATGATGATGTTGTTGCCACCGCTGGCTTCCCAGCGCCCCTGCCGCCGAATGCCGCCATCCACCAGCGCCCGGTCGGAAATTTCGGGATGCTCTACGCCATTTATGTACACGCGATGCAAAAAGAGCAACGCCCCTCCCTCGCCGTCCTCGGGCGAATCATCGGACAGACGCACTAGGAGACGCTGCACGTTGCCCGCTTGCAGGTTGCCGCCGAGTGTGCCCTTGAGAGAATTGTTGCCGAAGCTCTCCGAGCTATTCCAGTGGCCGGCGTTGACATAGGTGGTGCCCAGCTTGATAAAGTCGCCGACTTGGGCCGTGCCGCGCAGGCCAACCAGATTGGTGAAGATCGTGCGCACTGTGGCCCCTTGATCGCGGTTGGTCGCCGTAGCCGCCAGAGCGGGGTTGTCCGTGCGCGAGGCGATTAGCGTCAGGGCGTATTTATCGGAAAGGAAATCCCACTGCAAGCCGTTGAATAGCGGTTTGGAAAAGGTCATTGGTGTCAGCGTCGTCCTTAGCTGCTCGCCCACGGTCAATGCCATGTGGTATTGGCCTTGCGACGCCGTCGAAATGACCAAGTTGTTGAACCAGTTGTTGAACTCCACAGATTTGTCGATCGCGCTACCCGTTTCCGTGGGGTGCTGTTGCGCCCACTCGTAGATCTTCCAGCCGCGCGTGATGTAATTGCCGTATATATCGTAAAAGCGCTGACCCTGTAGTACGATGTCGGTATAGCGCTCGTAGCGATCCTTGGCGTAGTTGGTGTACTCCCAATTTTTCCATCCGTATATATCGTAGAGCGTCTGGGGCAGATACCACTTCCGCACAGTCGGCGTGATGGTCTGGGGCGATATTCGCACACCGCTGGTGACATAGGGGTTGAGAAAGCCCGATTGCAGGCCTTCGGCCAATACTCCACCCGCCAAAAGACAGACCACTAACAGGGCACCGAAAAACTTCTGGCCCATTTGTTCCCTCCCTTTTTCACTGCTGTGTAACACGCTGGTTATTAATAGGCCAAACTAATGGTGCGGTATACCGACTGATCTCCAGAGTCGGCTTCCATCTGGATGCGGCAGATATACACACCCGGCGGCAAAACCGCTCCGGCCGCGTCGCGCCCATCCCACGAGAAGCCCGCAGGGCCTCGGTCGAGCGTCCGCCGGTGCGATCCGGTCAAGTCATAGATATCCACGTTGGGATCACCCTCGACTTGGACTACGATAAAGTTGATTTGCGCCTCGTCGTTTAGTCCATCGCCGTTGGGTGTAACGACCGGCGGCACTTGCACATGGCGGAGCAAGCTCCCCCCGGCTACGTCGGGCACAAAAACGATCATGGCACGTGGCTCTAAGGGTTCGACGCCTTGGCGCACGTTCCGTTGGCTGTCCCCGGCCCAAGCCTCAAAAAGGGTGGCATTGGTCGTTATCTGGGCGGTAAACTGCACTTCCACTGAATCTTCCCGCACCCGCTTCGGCAGTCCGATTCTTAGCAGCCCGTCCACTGTTTCAACTTCCCTCGGCTGTACGCTCTGTCCGCCGACTCGGACGTCCACTTCTTGCACATCGCTTGGTACTTGGATAAAGACCTCGTCAAAGCCTTGGTCGTTGCGCTCAAAGGTCGGTTGTAGCAAGTACGTAAAGCGTTGCAGCGAGTCTAGGGCGACCTCGCGCGGCAAGATGCGCGCCGCAATACCACCACTGACGAGCGGATCGTCGAATTCCAGCGTCAGCGAGCGCAATACCGGCGTTAGCTGCGGATCGTCGTTGGCTAGCCGAATCTGTAGTTGCAAAAATTGTCTGGGTGTAGGCGAGAGGAATGCCTCTGTGGGAAAATCATAGGGCTGGCTCCAGCCGCTCCAATCCGGCCCTTTGAGCTTGAGGGTATCGATGCGCCCGCGCACGCTCTTGGGCAGCTTACCAAAACGGGCCGAGTCCAATTCCGTGCCATTTTTGTGGTAATACTTCTTTTGCAGTTCAAAAGTATTGCCGGTCTGCGAGCGAATTTCGATTTGCGTGCCGGCGGGCAAATCGGCATCCCACGACAGCTTGCGCACGCTTTTCATGGCACCTAGGTCGATGAAGTCCGACACTATTGCCGTGGCCGCCACGTGCCCCTCGCCATGGAGGATGTATTCAAAAACGGACTGGCGGATCTGCAGGCGCGTTGGAATGCCGCTTCGGTGGTAGAAGATATAGCGGATTTTCCGCAGCGGGAATGCAAAGTGATACGACTGTTGGAAGGGTAGTATATCGTTGAATACGGCGCTGAGTTCTCGGTAGTCGAAATTGCTGCGAATGCGGTCGTTGGTCAGGCCGCTGGCTGGTGTGCCGTCGGAGGTGGTGAGGATAAATAGTTTGGCTCCATTGGAGTGGGAGCCACGCGATCCCTCTTCGACGGTCAGGTCTAGATGGGAGAGGTGGTCAATCCAGAACGTGGCCCCTAGATCCCATTCGAACCAATCGCCATCTTCGACATAGGTTCTGAGATTGCCTTCCTTGGCTTGGTCGCCACCGACGGCAACTCGCCAGTTGGTATTGATATCCCCGTCGAAGATCATCCCGATCTTATCTTCGCTCCGCCCCGCTCGCCCCGAGCCGCCCCGTTCCACCGTGCCTATGGCGAGATTATCTCCCAGAGCATCCACTTCGATCTCAGCTAACGCCGCGCCCGGATTCTTTTCTGTAGGCACTAGGCGCACGTGGTGGACGACGGCAAAATCCAGCGTGTCCTGCTCTATGAGATGTTCCCCGCTGGCCAGACCGAACTCAATCCGTTTTAGATCGACCTCAAAAACGCGCTCCACATTGGGAATCGTGGTGACAGCGACCGGATTGTAGGTTACGCCAAAACGCGTATCGACTCCGTTGCTTATGTACGCCGTGAAATTGCGAAAGGGCTTGGCATCGAGTGTGTCTGGAAAGACAAAGCGCAACTTGTGCGCCAATACCGGTCGGCCGAGGTCAATTTCGATCCACCAATCTTCCAACGGATCGTCGGCCGCTGGCTGCCACCAAGTCGATGGGTCTTGGTCAATAATATTCGTCGCATCTTGGGGGTTTGAGTTGACTTGGCGGATGCCACCAAAAACCAGTTTCTTGCCTTCGCTATGGGAAAACTCTACGGCATTGGCCACGGCGTTTATATCGCGACGCATCCACGCTAAGCTGATGCTGCCGTCGTCGGCAATTTCCAATGTGCCCTTGGGAATGGCCCACGTCTGCCAGTCCGCTGGGCTACTCAGGCGCAGTTCGTCGGCACGGGCGCTTGCCACACACAGAGTGGCGACGAGCCAAATGCAAAGCACCGGGAATTTTTGCATGGTACATCCTCACAAGCGTTTAGCTGGTATGTGCAACCAACCCATTTAGTAGGCCACCGCAATGATGCGCGTACGCGTAAAGTCGCCCGCGTCCGTCTCAACGGAGAGTCGGGCCAGATATAGGCCCGGAGCCACGCGCCCCGTCCCTTCTCCCCGTCCATCCCACTCTTCGACATAACGCCCTTCGCTTCTGGAACCGACCGCTAGCGTTCGCACTTTGCGCCCGCGCAAATCGTAGATTGCAAATGCCACTTGGCTGGTTTGGACGCCCAATAGTGAATAGGCCAGTTCAAACGTGTCGTTGCGCCCGTCGCCGTTTGGCGTCACGGCGGCTGATCGCACATCTAATGCGCTCAGCACATCTAACTTCTCGCTCAGTGCCAGCACCTCGATGGAATTGGTCGAGACCGCCGCATTGGCATCGCCGGGATCGATAGATTGGGGCTGTCCTTCACCTCCCACGACAAATATCTCGCCCTGAAACAAGGCGTTAAAACTGAAGACACCCGTTTTGAACAGCAGCCGCAGCGGCCTGTTGTCTGCGGCTGCGATGCGGTTGGATGGAAAATAGACGATCAATTCACCCTGTTTTTCCGCGATGCTGTCGGGTTCCACAACGGCTAAGGGATCGCCCATTTCCAGGCCTATAAACTGGACTCGGCCCGGGGTTTGCAGCTTTAAGGCGTCAAAGCCCAATTTGGTCTCCGACTCAAAGTCGGCCCGCACGTCAAAAGTGAAGATGCGCTCCTCTCCCAAGGGCACTTCTGTCTTGCGCCCAAGTGGTTGTGGTTCGTCCTTTAATGCGACCTCTCCGACAACCACATCGACCAGCAAAGGCGAGTATTCTACGACCAGCGAATCCATTCGGCCATAGATGAACAAGTCCTTGCTCTCCAGCGCAAAGTTGATTTTGAGATATTGCCGATTGTCCGGCGAAAGGATCTCTATGCTCTCGCCTCCAGACGCTTTTTGCGGCACCGACCAGAAGCTCCAGTTGTCCACGTCGGGCCGCTTCGGCCCTCGAGCTCTCGGGCGCACATAATCGTCGCGCGGTGCTTTGTCCCATTCGGCAAAACTCACTTCGCGTTCGGTCTTCAACTCGGTATATATGGTGTAAATCTGTGGCGTATGGTCCCGGCCGGTCTGCGTTTCTAGCGAAAAGGCGATGGGATTTTCTGCTAAAAGTTCGGGGTCGCTGTCAATGCTCTTTTTAGAGAACCCGTTAAAATAAGGTGTGACCCGCCCGAAGTTAACCGGCTCGCCGATGTCGATTACCTTGGAGATGTATTGCGATTTTTGCACAAAACCCTCGCCATAAAACTCCACCTCGGCAATGACGCCTAACTCTGGGAAGTTTAGGAAAATGAACTGCAAGGGCTGGGTGGGAAAACGAGCATTGGCAATGCGCGTGGTCTGGTTGAGATTCTGCTCTAGTAAAAGGTCAAACTGCCCCTGTTTAAAGTGCTCTCCATCAATTGCAGCCCAAACTTCGTAAAGCTTGGGATAGGCGTTTTTGAGCGGTAAACCCGGCGTGATCCGCTTGCGATCATCGGTCTGAGTGCGCCCTTCCGCTGGGGGAAAAAAGCGGATGCGATTGATCGGCAATTCCCAACCTAGATTGTAGTAGTAAAAACCGGAGACAATGGCGACTGAGCGGGTCGTGTCGCCATCTACTGTCTGTTGAAAGCCGTTATCTCCGAGGACTTCGGGCTGGCCAAGAATGAGGTGTGCGGCGTGCGGCCCGGCCCGCTCTCCCCCCCAGATGTTGCCGAAGACATCGGTGCGCGAGCTGCCTTTCTTCTCGCCTAGCGCGATATTGACTGCTGGGTCCAATTCGTAGGGCTGCAAGCTGCTGTCCACGACCCACATGCCGCCCATCAACTCGGCTAGGTCTTCCCAGCCGTTATCTCCTGTGCCCAGCACCAATCTCTCTATCTGTGCCTCTGCAAAACGAGGGGCTAAGAGCAAAAGAGCCAGCGCCACTTTGTAGATCATGCTCAGTTTTCCGCGCTTAATATGGACATTAATAGGCCACGTGGATCAGGCTCGTGCGGTTGACTTCGTCAGCGGCCGCCTCTACTGAGGCTCTGGCGATGTAGGTCCCCGGAGGTACCAAATCGCCGACATTGTTTGTCCCGTCCCAGTGCCACTGAGTATAACGTCCGGCGATTAGCGCATCAGAGAGTACGTTTTTTATTAATTGACCCGAAAGATCGTATACGAGTAGTTCCGCAGCGGCCGGCCGCACTAAATGGATTAGCACAAAGGAGAAGACGGACGAATCATTTATGCCGTCACCGTTGGGCGTTATAATTGACGGATAGACGGAAAAGGACTGCAACACACTTTCGCCGCTGGCGAGAAAAATTACCTCCTGCGAATCCGTGCCCACTTCCTGTGTCGCGTCGCCCTCGGCAATGCGTTGGGGAAGGCTGCCCATTGTGTCCAGAAGCTGTCCCGTAAACTGGGTGGCAAAGAGCAGAGCCTGCGAGCGAAACGTAACCCGCAAACGCACATCTTCTCCTATACTAATGCGCCGAGATGGGAAATAAACGCGCAAGCCCGTATCGTCCACATGTACGCTATCCGGCTGTATCTCCTCTAACTCGTGCCCCATTTCCAGTTTTAGAAACTCGGGCTGTATCAGCGTCGATATGAGGACGCCGTCAAAGCCGGTTCCCTCGCCCAAGTCAGCCTTGATGTCGTAGGTAAAAACCGTATCTCGACCGGCCGGAACGGACGCGCGCCCACCGACTGGAAAGGGATCGTCCAATAGGGCCACTTCGCTCAATGCCAGCGCGGCCAGCGGCGGCGTATGTACAATGGCTAGGCTATCGACCTGCATACTTGCGGAGGTATTGCCCTCAAAGCGCAGGCGCACTTGAAAAAAATCGCGCGGTCCCGGTAGATTGAGCGGAATGGAGTACGTGCCGCTGGAGTCGGCGATGAGCGGTTCCGTCCAAGAGGACCAGTGCGTGGCATCTGGGCGAATGCTACCCTTGAGCACTAACGGCAACTCGTCGTACTCTTCTTTGCTGACCAGCACTTCCGACCGGGTCTCTACGTCGGCGATCTGGTAGTAGTCGAGCGGCGTTTCGTCAACGCCGTTGCGCATCTGCACGATCACCCGTACTGGCTCATCAGGACCCGCGCTACTTTCGCCTTCCTCGGCCAGCGAGGCTTTGCGTCCGCGAAAAGTCAATGCACCGTAGTTGACAGGCTGGGCAAACTGGATGAGCTGCGTTTCGTAGAGCCCACGCGGCACGAAGCCTTCGCCGTGTACCTCGATTTCCGCTAGTTCAAAGGGGTTGGGTGAAAGCACTCTGAGTTGAATAAAGCGCACTAGTTGCGTTGGGAAGCGCACATCCACTTTTGGATCGCGGTTAATCGTCGCTTGGCGAACGGCCTCGTAAACGGGCGAGTCATTGGCGTCGAACGTGCGCCCGTCATTGAGTGATATTTCGTAGCCGGCGACGAATTCATCCTCTCCTTCACGGGGATAAAAAACAACTTGGCTGACTGGAAACGAAGCCCCGAGATCGAGAAAAAAAATACGTCCGCGCTGATTGACCCCCACTTCCTTAAAGCGATTTTCTGTGCTGGTCGTTCCATCTCCGTCCACCAGAACTTCTGACCCCCCAATGCCCAGCGCCGAATTGTTCCACACTTGTCCATTGCCTTCGGCGATAAAGCTGTTGGGTGCGCCGACTCCCCAGACGATGAACTGAGTTATATTTTGATCGAGTGAAAAGCTGGCCGGTCCTAAGACCTGTCCTTCACCGACGACTACCCCCGCCATAGTCTGCGCTGGCTCCTCCCAGGCTTGCCCGCCCAAGCCGACCCCCCAAACATCGGCCTGTAGTTCCGCTGGTTTAATGCAGAACGACAGGATCAGCCCAACCAAAGCAGTTCGCCTAAAGAAAGTCATCATTGCCTATTCACCAGTTCGGGCGGTGGCTGAAACCCCTTAAATACCTCGCGCTGAAAGTGAAAGGTTAGATCCTTAGTCTCCATAGGCTCGTTGCGGTAATTGTATCGCAACGCAATGCCCCTGACGTGGATAGAAAACTCCGTCACGTCGGGTGCGAGGCTCGGAAAAACGACAAAGCCCTCTGATTCTTGGCCGCTGAAGATAATCTGCTCCTGAAACATAGTGCGCTTGAGCATATCTTCGCGCTCGTTAAAGCGTCGGTATTCGTTGCCGGCATATCCCTGAATAAACGAATAGTAATATTCCAGAATTTGCAGCGGCTCTAAAGGCGCGTACTGGCGATACCCATCCTTTGAAATCAGCTCGATCTTGAGGGGATCAACGCCGACTTTGGGATAGGCGTAGTTTTTAACTTTTAGCAGCCATACGCTGTGTTTGGGTGGCGTCCACTCTTCGCCCATGCGCTTCCAGTTGCCGAAAGTATAAGGATTGGTCGATACGGGCCCCTGTGTGGACTGCTGTGGGAATTTGCGGTTCAATTCGGCGTCGGTCATGGGGCGCAGGCCGATCTCCAGGCGCTCAAACGAATAGGTAATCAAGCCATCGTCCTTAATCACCATATCGGCCTCCTGCTGTCCCTGTGGGGCTGGCCGAATTGGCCCGTCGAAATAACGTCCACATCCTGCCAATATCACTAGGAAACAAAGCCACGCACCGAACCGTATCATCGCATTAGCCTCGGGAAGTGTACATTGCACTCATTGGGCGGCGGCAGATGCCGCCGCCCAATCTGTTGCCAAAGGACCGTTCGGTTAGTCGCTGAAGGTCGCTTTGATTTTTGCCCAACTCTCGGATTCTACTGCGGTACCCCCGCCGTCGGCGCGATCGTACTCATCTGCGCCAAGCAGCGTGTATTCCGAGCAGACATCACAGTTGCCCGAAGCACCATCCTCACCGGCTGTTGCTAACTGATGTGTGCGGCGATCTTCGGGATTGTCCGCTTCGTTCAATTGGTAGGTCAGGCGGATGGTCTGCCCGGCCTCGTTGTCGTGCCGGATGCTGTTATCCGGCCCATCCAACGACGCGTAATCCCAGAGGGGGATGCTGTACTCGTAGTTGACCGTGACGTTGGTAGAACCCGTGGTCGCTCCCGGAGGATTGGTCGTCACATTGGATTCGGCAAACTCATCCATCCAGTGGATTTCCTCGACCACCTGCCAGCGCAACCACCACGAGCCGTCGCCGCCATAGGGCGTTTCATAGATGCCGGAAACCGGCAAGTGCATGGTAAACTGCTGCCCTTCGGCGCGCGTACCCGCCTCGCCGTCGCCATCGTGCGGACCACCGCTGGCATTGGCGTCGGTGATGATCTCGAGATCATCGTCGCGCCAGCCGTCGTCAAAGACGTCCGAGGTGACGACTAGCGTGTCGTCGGTGGCGCGCACAAAGCCGTAGAGCCTGTTGTCGCGGTCCGTGCCCGTCCACGCCGTCATAATGGCCACGTCGAGATCGCTCTTGTCCAGCACTTCGGCCTTCTGGATTTCGTACATCTCGTCGGGACCAACGGTGAAATTGGCGTCGAACCACGCCCAGTCACTATCTTCGCCATCAATGGTGATGGTGACATCAGCAGGCACCTCTAAGGCGAAGTAGCCAATGCCGTTGGCATTGGACTGGCCCCAGGCAAAGCTCGTCAGTGCCACGGACGACATTGCTACTATGAGTGAGTTCTTGCACATACTTTTCTCCTTATGGATAGAGTTAGAGGTATTGCTTTTTCCTGCTCCTACAGTTGCGAACGTTGTTTATCCATTCACCTCCTTTCACGTTTAGAGTAAGGCTGTCGCCGAGCCGCTATTTCTCTAGGTTAGACAGGGCCTGTTCATCGACAGCTATCTCAGTGCTGTACTTCTGCCTCAACTCATCTAGATAGCTATCAAAGTCTTCTTCAATCGCGTGCCGATAGGCGTAGCGCAATTGACGCCATATTCTGGACTGCACCTTGGGTGTAGAAAAAGAGAGGGTCTTTTCCGGGTGCATCGCCAGCACTTCGAGTACGAGGTATCCCGTCATGTCGCCGCTCAACTGGATAGGGAGCGGCCCCTTGATGCCGCCAACCGGCAGGTCCCGCACGGCTTGGATCATGGTGGCCATAGCACCTTGGGTCGTCGCCGTGTCAGCCAGCGTGAAGTTAAATATGTCGAACTGGCGCACGCGTCCTTTAAATGCTGGATACTCGCACGTGACCTCGGCCATATCCTCGCCAGCGCGTACGCGCTGGGCGATAGCGCGCGAAGCCGGTTCCGAATCGACCAATGCACCGGCAAAAAATGTGCGCCTTGGCAGAGTGAATTCCCCTGCTAGGTCCCGGTACAAAGTGCGCCGCTGTTCCTCTGTGACGAAGCGCGATTCGACTTCTGTTCGTCGCAACATCTCGACCATGGCTTCTTCGCGTTTACCCTGCACGTACTGAACCATAGCCTGCTCGCGATCCAACCCCCTTTGCTGGGCCAGCAGAGGCAGCAGGATTTTTCGCAATGCTGCGTCTTGGGCAAATTCGACCACGGCGGCACTATCGATGGCGTGGGGACGACGCTTGGGGTCGGCCTCTTCTACCAAAGCCATATATGCGTTCAAATCGATGCTCCCCCCACTATAACGTAGCAGGATGTGCGCGTAGTCTTCTGCTTCTAGCATAGGCACACCGTCTTCAGCCAATCGCCCCCGCTGCATCAATACGCCCAAGACCGCTGCATTTACTGAAAAATCAAAGTGCGTTTTCTGGTCGGCTAAATATTTGGTCCAGCGATCTTTTTTTTGCTGTTTTTCCAGCACTTGGCGCAGCATTTTCTTTTGCCGCGCAAAATTTACGTAGCGCTCTTCATCGGCTCTGATCAGGTGGTAAGTTCCCTGCAAGTTGCGGTACGGTTCTGACACTTGGCCGACTTGTAGGCGAAAAAGCTCGGCGACAAACCCGCTGTGTTGTGCTTCTTCCTCCTGCCAGAAACCCATGTCACCACCTTTGGTCGCCGATGTGCGATCGAGAGACTGTTCGTGCGCTAGCACTGTAAAATCGGCACCTTGCCGCAGTTGCTCTTGCACGGCCCGGGCTTCTTCGAGGTTGCCTACCTGAATATGACTCGCCCGCACCTCCCGCTTTTTGTGCAATCCGCTCTGGTGGAAATGCGCCCGGAGTTCCTCTGCCGATATGGAAACGTCTCCCGTGACTTCCTCGTACAGACGCTCCACTAGTCTACGGTCGCGCACCTGTTGTACGCTTTCGATCACCTCGGGATGCCGATCCAAACCCTTCGCTCTAGCCTCTAAGACCATTAGCTTGCGATCGATAAAAGGCTGTAGCATTGCTCGTGCATTGCCGGCTGCAAAATGGCGCATATTGCTCTCGGCGAGAAGCAAGTCATCTACCATAATGACCTCGCTCCCGACTCTGGCCAGCACGGCTGAATTCACAGCCCACGAATCGACGGTCGTCAGCCCGATAATCGCCGTCACGACCCAGCAGGTAGCCATCTGTCCGCGCAAAAAAGTACTCCTTTTGTCGCCGCCAATCCAATGATCATAAAGCAGTATTACAACCTTAAAGTATTGAAGAAGCTATAATTAAAGAAAAATCCTGTGTCAAGCGGTGCTCTTCCGCATCGAGCGGCCAAGCAAGCCTATTTGTTGCCTTGCTCACGATGTTCATTAATAACAAACCCATTCGATCAACATTGCGTTTATACGTACCCATTTTAGGCACTAATGAGCCACATATAACCCGATCTTTTTTGTGAAGTACTACGCTCTAAGTATGCGCTTGTTCTAGGGCGGCATACTGACCGATGAGTTCGTCATACGCGGCTACGGCCCTCGGCTCGGGTGCGATGGTAGACCCAGCGACAGGCTGCGCGAATGGTCCGACGACTTCTGCCCATGAAGGGGCACGAGCGGCTGCGGATTGGTGAGCATGAGCGGCGCGCAAGGCAGCGCCTAGGGCTGCTGCATTGGGCGTCTCGAAGCGGTGGACCGGGCAGTTGTGGACGTTGGCAAAGACCCGCAGGATTTCGGCGTTGGCCGATGCGCCGCCGGTGACGTAAAGCGAAGAAATTTCTACGTCCATCCAACATGTGTGAATGCGCGAGGAAAGGGCTTGAGCTTCGATGACGGCGCGGATATTGGCTGGCGCGTCAGTGGGGTCGAGGTTTTGGCGGACGACGTTGGGTCGGGGGACTAGGGGAACGATTTCTGGCGCGAAGTACGGGAGCATGAGTGCGCCGTTGTTGCCCGGTGGCGTGGCGTGTAGGGCACTGGTGAATTGATCCCAATTCATGCCGTATTGGTCGCGCACGGCCTCGCGGGCCAAGCTGCCGTTGAGATAGCAAGTCAGGGCCATGTAGTGCGTACCGTCGGGCGAGGCAAAGACCGCGCCCTCGCCGGCTGCGGAAGTGCGCGGCTGGTCCATGCAGGCGAACAAGGTATCCGAAGTGCCTAAGCTCAGGGCGATTTGTCCTGGGGCGACGAGGCCGAGACCGATGAGGCTGCATGGATTGTCGCCGGAAAATGGCAACACGAGGCAGCTATCTGCGAAGCCGTAGCGACTCACGTAGTAAGGGCTGATGGGCCCGACGGGCTGGCCGGCGGGAGCGATCGGCAGGAGTTTGGCGGCTAGACCGGGAGCGGTGGCGTCGAGCGCGAGCGCACTCCATTGGCGGGCGGCAATGTCCATCATGTTGGTGCCGCTGCCGTCGCCGGGGTCAACGCCGACGAGCCGACCCGCGAATAGGCTGGCGACATAGGAACTGACTAAGCCGATGTACGCGGTGTTGGCGTAAGCGTTAGGTTCGGTCTGGTAAAACTTGCGGATCTGCGGCCCGCTGAAGCGCTCAAAGGCCACATTGCCCGTGAGCGCGAGGAGTGCGTCGCGGCCGCCGACGGTCGCTTCGATCTCGGCGCACTGCGAGGCCGTGGAAGTGTCCATCCAGATGGGAGCGGTGGCGCGGGAGAAGATGGCGGCGAGTTGATTTTTGAGTGGCTGGGTTGGCGAAAGGTTTGCCAAGGTGCTAGCGGCATTGGCGTTGAGATAGACGGTGCCGTGCTGCTGGCCGCTGCCGGCGACTGCCCGCACAGTGCCGAGGTCGTGGCCTTGGTCGGCGAGCGTTTGCAGGAGCAGGTCCAGTGCTTCAGCCCACATCAGGGGCGCGCTGTGGACCACGCCGGCGCCGAGGTCGAGAACGCCGTTGATGACCCCATACGTGGCTTTGAAGTGCTCGTCGAAGTTGATGGACGCTTCGGCGACGATGGTGCGCTGCTCTGTGTCGATGAGTAGGCCGGTGATGGATTGGGTGCTAGCGTCGATGCCCAGATATTTGCTCATGGAAATGCCCCGTCGTAGTTTTTACGAGCTATTCACATCAAACAATAACAAACGCGCTAAGGAGAACAAAACCAATGGAAGCAGTGGTGGTGCAGCCCGAAATCGCCGGGACGCTGGCGGCAGTGGATCCGGAAGTCAAGGCCATCATTCGCGCTGAAAACAGGCGTCAGCACAACAAAATTCGCCTGATCCCATCTGAAAATTACGCCAGTCAAGCCGTACTCGAAGCGAGTGGCTCGATCCTGACGAATAAGTACTCCGAGGGGTACGCCGGTGCGCGCTACTACGAGGGCCAGCGGGAAATCGACAAGATCGAGCGGCTGTGCATCGAGCGCGCCAAGGAGGTTTTTGGGGCCGAGCACGTCAATGTCCAGCCCTATTCGGGCTCGCCGGCCAATCAGGCCGTGTACGTCGGCCTCTGCTCGCCGGGCGATACGGTCATGGGCTTGGCGCTGGCGCACGGAGGCCACCTGACGCACGGCGATCGAGTCAGCATCTCGGGGATGCACTACAGGTCCGTGCAATACGGGGTGTGCCGAGACTCGGGCGAAATTGACTTCGACCAAGTCGAAGCACTGGCCAAAGAGAACCGGCCCAAACTGCTCTTCTGCGGCGGCACGGCCTATCCGCGCAGCGTCGATTTTGCGCGCTTTGCCGAAATCGGGCATTCGGTGGGGGCCATCGTGGTCGCCGACATAGCGCATATTGCCGGGCTGGTGGCCGCCGGGGTGCATCCCAGCCCCGTGCCGCACGTAGATGTGGTAACTACTACTACGCACAAGTCGCTGCGGGGGCCGCGCGGCGGGATGATCTTGTGCCGGGCACAGTACGCCGAGGCCCTCGACAAGGCGGTATTCCCAGGCTTACAGGGCGGCCCGCACAACAGCACCACCGCGGCGATTGCCGTGGCGCTCAAGGAGGCGATGAGCGCGGAGTTCAAGCTGTACGCTCAGCAGATCGTCGCCAATGCTCAGACCTTGGCTGCCGCCCTGACGGCGCGGGGTTTTGCCCTCAGCTCGGGCGGCACCGACAACCACCTCATCCTCATAGACATGACCAATAAGGGCGTTACTGGTTATGCGATGGCCAAGGCGCTGGACGCATCGGGCATTGTCTGCAACTTCAATCGCGTGCCCTTTGATCCGCGGCCGGCGCGCAAGCCCAGCGGCATCCGCATTGGCACGCCGGCGATTACCAGCCGGGGCTTTGCCGCCGAGGAGATGGAGCAGTTGGCCGAGTGGATAGACCGAGTGGCTCAGGTCCGGGCCAATAAAGCGCTAGCACTCGACGACCGGAAAGTGGAGTACGCCGAGATCGCGGCTGAGGTGCGGGCATTTTGCGCCCACTTCCCGGCCCCTGGCTTACTCTACGATGGCGAGGGAAAGCCGCTTTCATGAGCATGGATATATATCGGGAACTAGGCGTCGAGCCGATCATCAACGCCGTGGGCCCTGCGACGCGATTGAGTGGGTCAATCATGCACCCGGAGGTGGCCGAGGCCATGCGGCAGGCTTCGGAACGCTGCGTGGATATAGCGCAGATGCAGGCGCGGGCCGGGGAAGTGATCGCCGAGATTACTGGTGCGGAGGCCGGATACGTGACGAGTGGGGCGGCAGCGGGCTTGCTGCTGGGGACGGCCGCTTGTGTGACTGGATTGGATCCGGGTAAGATGAACCGCTTGCCGGATACGTCTGGGATGAAAAACGAAGTGATCATGGCGCGCAGCCACCGAAACTTCTACGACCACGCCGTGCGCTCGGTGGGGATCGAGTTGGTGGAGGTGGGGATCGCCGACCGCTTTTCCGGGGCGGGAATACGCGATGCGGAAGGGTGGGAGATCGAAGCGGCGATTACCGAGCGGACAGCGGCGATCGCGTACGTGGCATACGCGCACACGCAGCCGTCGCTGGAAGAGGTGGTGGCCGCCGCGCGCAAGGGCGGTGTGCCGGTGATTGTAGATGCGGCCGGTCAGCTTCCGCCCGCGAGCAACTTGCAGCGCTTTATTGCCGCTGGAGCGGATTTGGTCGCCTTTAGCGGCGGCAAGGCCATTGGTGGGCCACAGGCTTCGGGGATTTTGTGCGGGCGGCGGGATTTAATCGCCGCGGCCGCGTTGCAACACCAAGACCTCGACGTGATGCCCGAGTTGTGGGAGCCGCCCGCGAGTTTAATCGACAAGTCGCAGCTACCTGGTGCCCCGCAGCACGGCATTGGGCGTCCCTGCAAGGTCGGCAAGGAAGAGATCGCGGGTTTAGTGAAAGCACTGCGTCTTTTTGTGGCCGAAGACCCGGCCGAGCGGCGGCAGCGCTGGTATGCGCTGATGGAGGAACTGGTCGGCGCGTGTGGAGTGCTGCGGCACGCCGAGATCGCGGTGGCAGCCGACCGCAAGCGCACCGAGATTCCGACTGCGCGGCTGGTGCTCGACGAAGAAGCTGCGGGTATGACAGCGCTGGAACTGGTTAGAGCACTTCAGGAAGGCCAACCGCAGATCGCCGCCAACCCGACCGATGTTTACGAGGGGGCGGTGATTTTTGGGCCGATGTGTCTCAGAGACGGCGAGCCTGAACAGATCGCTCGACGGCTCAGGGAATTGCTCGGCTAAACCTGCGTCCCCCAATAGGCGGCACCCAGCAGCGCGGTCTTGTCGTTGAGCACGACGTGGACGGGAATGCCCGCGAGAGGTTCGCCCATGCGGCCTTTGTCCATAAAGCCCTCCATAAAGCGGCCGTCGCGCAGCTTGGCGAGGATCTTGGGCGCAATGCCGCCGCCGACGAAAAACCCTCCCGAAGACATCAGCTTGAGTGCCAAGTTGCCGGCCTCGCGGCCATAGAGGAGCGCGAAGAGGTCGAGGGCTGTTGCAGCTAGCGCGGAGTGGCTTTCGAGGCCGGCGCGGGCGATGGCGTCGGCGCGATCGGGTTGTTTTGCTTCGGGGGCCAGCGCGGCGTCGGCGCGGTCGGGATGCCGTTCGCACAGAAAGTCGTAGATCGCGGCCAAGCCCTGGCCCGAGACCACCCGCTCCCAGCTAACGTGATCGTAGCACTTGTTGAGGAAATGCCAAAGCTCGGCTTCGAGCGCGGAACTTGGCCCAAAGGTCGCGTGGCCGCCCTCAGAGGCGATGGCTGCATAGCGGCCCCCGGCCCAGCACAAGCCCCCTTCGCCCAGCCCGGTGCCAGCGGCGATGACGGCGATGTTACCCTTTGGGTCGCGTTGTCCTTCGTTGAGCGGACACAGGTCGTTTGGTGCCAACACCAAGGTCCCGTAGGAAGTCGCTTGTAGGTCATTGAGCAGATGAACGTCCGTGCCGTTGAGCACCGCCGAAATTTCGCTGGGGTCGATGAGCCAAGGCAGATTGACGGCGCGGACGGGAAACTGATGGACGGGGCCGGGGACGCCTAAGACCGTGCGGCTGGGGTTGATCTGCGTCTCGTCGGCAAAGGCTTTAAGCAGCGCACCAGCGCTGGGGTAGGACGTAGTTTGGTAGCGCCGCTCGACGAGCGGGGCAAAGCCTTGGGCGGCTGGGTCGAAAGCGGCGAGATACGTTTTGGTGCCGCCGACATCACCGGCGATTATCACAGGGGTGCCCACTTTCTCCAAGCCGCCCCGAGCAGGTCGTTGGCTTCCTCGGGGCCGGCGGCACCGACCGGATAGGAGGGCACCTCGCCCGATGAAGGTGCTTGCCAAGCGTCGAGGATCGGCGTTAGAAGCTGCCAAGATTTTTCGATCCAATCGCTGTCTGAGTAGAGCGTCCCATCGCCGAGCAGGCAGTCGAGAATCAGGGTCTCGTAGGCTTCGGGCGTGCGGCCACCGAATGAGTCGGCGTAGCTAAAGTCCATGTTGACGGTGCCCAAGTGGACAACGGGCCCGGGAATCTTGCCATTGAAGGAAAGCGAGATGCCCTCTTCGGGCTGGATGCGGATGGTGAGCGTGCTAGGGGATAGGGCGTCGGCTTGGGCGAAAATCAGGTGTGGAGGCTGGTGGAATTGCAGGGTGACCATGCTGGTGCGCTTGGCCATGCGCTTGCCGGTGCGCACGTAGAACGGCACCCCTTGCCAGCGCCAGTTATCTACGGTGAATTCGAGGGCGGCAAAGGTCTCGGTGCGCGAGTTAGGGGGCACGTCTTCTTCTTGTAAATAGCCCGGCTCGTTTTCGCAGGGTCCGTATTGGCCGCGCACCGCATAGCGGTCCACTTGGCCAATGCGGATGGGGCGAATCGCCTTGAGCACCTTGAGCTTTTCAAGGCGCACGCTCTCGGCGTCAAACGAGGAAGGCGGCTCCATGGCAATGACGCAGAGCACCTGCAAGAGGTGATTTTGGATCATGTCGCGCAGGGCCCCCGATTGGTCGTAGTAGCCCGCGCGGTGTTCAACCCCGACGCTCTCGGCCGCGGTGATCTGCACGTGATCGACGTAGCGCCGGTTCCACAGCGGCTCAAAAATTGAATTGCCAAGGCGAAAGACGAGGATGTTCTGCACGGTCTCCTTGCCGAGGTAGTGGTCGATGCGGTAGATCTGCTCTTCGGTAAAGACCGAGTGCAGGGCTTGGTTGAGTTCGCAGGCCGAGTCGTAGTTGTGGCCGAAAGGCTTTTCGACGATGATCCGACACCAGCCGTGGCAGTCTCGGTGCTGGTAGCTGAGATCGGCGCGCCCTAGCTGCTCGACGATGGCGCGGTAGATCTGCGGCGGCACCGAGCAGTAAAAGCAGCGATTGCCCTCGGTGCCGCATTCGCGGTCGAGGGTTTCGAGCTGTGCTTTGAGCGCGGCGTAGGTCGCCGGGTCGCCCGGGTCGCCGCGCACGTAGTGGAACTTGGCGAGAAAGGCATCTCGTGCGCTGCCGTCGAGCGGGCCGACGAATTTGGCCAAGGATTCGCGCATCTTTTGGCGAAACAGGCCATCGTCCCAGTCGCGGCGGGCTACGCCCACTAGGTGAAAGGCTGGGGGCAGGCGACCTTGGTGATGTAAATGCCAGATAGCCGGCACCAGTTTGCGCCGAGTTAGGTCGCCCGAGGCACCAAAAATGACGAAAGTACAGGGATCGGGGATGCGTTGTTGGACCATAGGAGTTTATAGAAGAAATAAAAAAGGCCACAGCGTCCGCCATGGCCTCCCACACCGCCTCGTGTGAGTCTTACAAATATACAAGTGTGGGCGAAAATCAACAAGTCAATTGTGTCGCTCAAGGCGTTGTGTGCAGCCGTCTTGCTGTTGATATTAGCGCGGCCAACTTTGATGCGAGGAAATATGAGTCGGTATTTGGTTACGGGCGGAGCAGGGTTTATTGGTTCCCACCTTTGTCAGCGCTTGTGTGCAGAGAAGCACACAGTGCGGGTACTAGACAACTTGAGCACGGGACGGCGCGAAAACTTGGCCGAAATCCAAGGCGCGATAGAGTTCGTCGAGGGCGACATTTGCGACGCGGCCTTGCTCGCCGAGGTGGTGCAGCAGGTCGATTGCGTCCTACACCATGCCGCCATCAGTTCGGTGCCAGTTTCGGTTGAGCAGCCCCTCGTTGAGCAGGAAGTCAACGCCGTGGGAACACTGCGGCTGTTGGAAGCGGCGCGGCAAGCCGGGGTCCGCCGCGTAGTTTTTGCTAGTTCGGCCTCGGTGTATGGCAACAACCCGCAAATGCCCAAGCGCGAGGATATGCCGCCCGAACCCGAGTCGCCCTACGCGGTTTCCAAGGTTGTGGGCGAGTACTACGCCCGAGTGTATAGCCAGATCTACGGCTTGGAGGTAGTTGGCTTGCGCTACTTCAATGTCTTTGGCCCTCGGCAGGTGCCGTCTTCTCCGTACTCGGGCGTCATCTCGATTTTTGTTGCGCGGATGCGGGCCGGCGAATCGCCAACCGTTTGCGGCGACGGCCACCAGTCGCGCGATTTTGTCTATGTCGGCGATGTGGTAGAGGCCAATATGAGGGCCAGTACTACCCCGGGCGTCGCCGGGCGAATCTACAATATCGGCTGCGGTCGCAGCGCGTCGCTGCTGGAGTTGATCGCCGCGCTCAACCAGATTTTGGGGACCGAGTTGGCGCCGATATTCGCCCCGCCGCGGGCGGGTGATATCCGCTTTTCGTCAGCCGATATATCGCAAGCCCGGGCCGAGTTGGGCTACGAGCCGAGGATTGGGCTGGCGGAGGGATTGGAGCGGACGATTGCGGACCTGGAGTCCTCCCATGCCGCTTAGCAATAAAAGAGCTCGCTTATCGTGGCAACCATAGTTGATGGCAAAAAGCGCATCCCCTTCATGCGCGGGATGCTGGTACACTACCTGATTGAGCGCGACTTCAACTACGAGGACGCCCGTGCTGTGGCCAATGAGGTGCGCGTGTCTTTGGGGAAAGTAGATCTTGTGCGCAAAAAGGACATGGTGCAGCTCGTACATAGAGCCATTCGCAAGCGATTCGGCCAATACGAGGCCGGCGACCTAATTTTCTGGGAGCGCCAGCCCACCACCATCACCGTCGAGCGCAAGAGTGGCTCGCGGCCTTTTTCCAAGGAACTGTTGGCGGATTCTATTCGGGCGTCTGGGCTGCCCCCGGACCAGAGCTACGAGATTGCGCAGACGATTGAAGCGCGCTTGATAGATCGGCGGCGCCAGCGCATCTCGCATTCGGAGTTGGAAGAGCTGGTAGCCGAATTGATCGAAAAGTCTTTTGACAAGTCTTTTGCCGAGCGCTACTACCTGTGGCGAGCTTGGGGCGATGTAGATAAACCCCTGATCATCCTCATCGGCGGTGCCAGCGGAGTTGGCAAGACCACCTTGGCGATTGCGCTGGCCAATTTGCTCGATATCCCTCGGGTCGTAGCTACCGATGATTTGCGCCAAGTTATGCGCCTGACGCTTGCCCAGGATCTGATGCCGGCCCTACACACCTCCTCGTACTCGGCTTGGCAGGTCGTTGTTCCCCCGGTCAGTCATGTCGACGCGGTCATCGCGGGTTTTCGCGAGCAGGCGCACAGTGTATGCGTTGGGGTCAAGGCCATTATTAGCCGCTGCATTGAGGAAAACACTAGCGTCATCATCGATGGCGTACACCTGATTAGCGACATGCTGGACTTAGACCGATACGCTGACGACGCTTTTATCACACCCATTTGTTTAGAACTGCCTGGCCGCGATGCTTTTGAGGATCGCTTTGCCCAGCGCGCCAGCGAGGCTCCGTCGCGCTCGGCCCAGCGCTATATGGAGCACTTGGAGAACATCCTCAAAATTCAGGACTATCTCATCGAAACAAATGCCGCCGCCGGCATTCCGGTGATTACCACGACCTCGGTCGAGAGCCTGACCAGCGAGGCCACCATGGTGGTTAGTGAGCTACTACAGGAGCGGACGGAGATCCGCAAGGCCCTAGCCTGCCGTAAAAAGCGTTTGGCCCATTGACAAAGTGCGCTGCTTGTTGGTTCGCCCAACGCTGGATTGTGTTGTATATTTACAGCGATGCGGCTAAGGGGTGGTGCCAACGCGCAACCTAGTTAGGATAAAAAGAAATGCTGAGTAACAAAAAGAAAGGTATCTCCACTTCTTCTAGTAGTGGACAAGCGCTCAATACGATCATTGGACGCGGTAGCCAATTTGAAGGCAAGTTGACGGTAGATAACAGCGTCAGAATAGACGGTGCATTCAAAGGTGAACTGATTTGCTCAGGCGAGCTGACGATCAGCCAATCAGGCGAGGCCGATGCTACTTTGATGCAGTGCAAAGACGCGTACATCGACGGCGTCGTGAATGGCACTGTGCGCGCCGATAAGGTGCGGCTGGATACGCAATCGCGCTTTACCGGTGAAGTGTACACCGACTCGTTCACGGTCGCCGAGGGCGCGATATTCCACGGCTCTTGTTCGATGGAAAACCACCAGAAGAGCCAGCCGCCTCAAGAAGGCGCAGCGGTAAAGCCCCTCACGTCTGGGCCTGGACCCCAAGTTAAAAAGAAATAGCGCTTTCCCACCTCGTCTTTGCGTGGAAAATCCATCTGCACCGCGTTGCCGATGGATTTTTCTTTTTATCGATGAGCCACCGCGATCATCCTCCCCCCAAGCGCCGTCGGCACCGCCGCTCGGTTCCAATAGAGGATATTGAGGTGCCGGCGGATGCCCGGCAGCACCCGGCAAAAGGTGCATCGCCCGCCCGCGGCTGGCGGCGCTGGCGGCGGGGTGCCCTGGCCGGTCTGGGTGCGTCGCCGGTTTTTCGCGCGTACATCTTCCTCGGCAGCATTGTCGCTATTTTGGCCTTCCTGCTCTACAACGAATCGATCATTGCCGAATTGCGCGAACACGAAAAGAATCGAGTTGATCTCTATGCGCATTTGATCTCGTTCACGCCGCAGGCATCAGAAGGCCAAATTTCCACCCTCTTTACCGAGGTGATCACCAAGGTCGATTTCCCGCGCATTATCACCAATCACCGCGGCGAGATCATCCAGGCCGAGGACATCAATACGTCGAGCTTGTTGGATGACTGGGCCTTTTGGCGCAGCGAAGCGGCGGACGCGCCGGTTGCTTCGACTGCTCAGCTACACGCGCTAATCGCGGAAATGGACATCCAGAATCCGCCCATTCCCTTTTACTGGTCGCCAGAGACCTTGGGGCAGCTCTATTGCGAGGGGGGGCGCGTCATCATTGCGGATATGCAAGGAGCCATCGCGGCGTGGCAGGGGACGGACCTGCCAGCGAGCAGCGACACCTCGGCGGCGGCTCTCGCCGAGGTGCAACGAGTGTGGGAGGAGCTGGAAGCCGGCGAACCGTTGCTCTTCAGCGTACCGGCCGCTAGCTCCAGCTATCTGCATTGGAACGACACCAACGCAATCATCACCGACGCTGAGGGCCAATTTAGGGCTTGGGTGGGGACCGGGCTGCCGCTGGCCAGCGACGATCCCACCCAAGCGGTGCAAGACCAGCTCCGGGCCTTTGTCGATCGCTTGGCCAACCAGCACCCACCACTAGAGTTCAGGATCCCGGCTGAGCACTATATTCACTACGGCGACACGAATTTGGTTGGTCGCATTTCCCTCGCCCCTTTTGTGCAGATTGGCGTGTTGGTTCTCTTTCTGCTCGTCGGCTATATCGGCTATCGCCACATTAAGCGCAGCCAACAGCGCGCGCTCTGGGTGGGCATGGCCAAAGAGACAGCCCACCAGCTCGGCACCCCACTCTCCTCGCTATCCGGGTGGCTAGAACTGCTGCGCGACGAGGCCGCCGCTCCGCAGTCGGAGCGCGACGAGCGTTGGCAGCGCGTCGATCTGATGATCGGGGAGATACAGCAGGACATGCGTCGCCTCGACCAAATAGCCTCGCGCTTCAGCCAGATCGGCTCGGTACCCGAACTAGAAGAAAAGGACCTAGTAGCCGTGTTGGAGGAGACGATAGAGTACTTCCAACGTCGCGTTCCCCAGTTTGGGCGGCAGGAAATCAAACTAGAATGCCTAGACGAGTTACCGCCGGTGCCTATCAACGCCGAGTTGATGAGCTGGGCGTTTGAGAATCTGTGCAAGAACGCCATTGACGCCATGGAAGGTCAGGCGGGCCGCTTGCACATCCGCATGGAACTGTTGCCCGCAAGCCGCGCCGTACAAATCGCGTTTGAGGACGACGGGCGAGGCATTGAACCCGAGCACGTCAAGCGCATCTTCGAGCCGGGGTTTAGCACCAAAAAGCGCGGCTGGGGGTTGGGGTTGGTGTTTGTCAAGCGCATCGTCGAAGAATATCACAAGGGCAAGATCAGCTTGGTACATAGCGCACCGGACGAGGGCACGACCTTTGAGGTGATTGTGCCCTTGAGTTGAGGAACAGATGTGGGCACAAAGCGTTCTTTTCAAGGTATAATTTAAGATAAAGGAAGGCGACGCATGGAAGGCGACAAGCGAAAGATACTCTGGGCTGACGACGAGATTGACCTATTGCGCGCTCACCGGCGCTTTCTCGACGAAAGGGGCTACGCGGTCACGCCGGTGAGCAACGGTAAAGACGCTATCGCTCTGATTGCTCAAGCTCCCTTTGACATCGTACTGCTCGACGAGATGATGCCGGGGCTGGACGGGCTTTCGACCTTGGAGCAGATCAAGATGGCCGATCCCAACGTGCCGGTGATTATGATCACCAAAAACGAAGAAGAACACCTAATGGACGAGGCCATTGGTCGCCGCATCGACAATTATCTGACGAAGCCGGTCAATCCCAGCCAGATTTTCATGGCTTGTAAACAGTTACTCGACGTGCGGCAGATTCGCCAAAGCCAAGCTGGGCAGCACTATGTCTCGCGGGCTGGCCAGATCCGCGAGCAGATTGCGGGCGCGACTTGGCAGACGTGGATTGATGTACATCGGCAGCTTTGCGAGTGGGACATTGAGGTAACGCGCTTGGGCGACGCGGGGCTCGGCCAGATGATTGGGGATCAGCGGCGCGAGTGCAACCGCGAGTTCGGGCGGTTTGTCGAGCAGCATTACACGCGCTGGGTAGCAGACGAAGAGGATTCGCCGCCCTTGTCGGTGGATGTGGTGTCCGAATTTGTGGTGCCCTATCTCGAACAGGGCCGACAGGTATTCTTTATTGTGGTTGATTGTCTGCGCTTGGATCACTGGATGGTAATGGAGCCGCAGTTGGCCGAGTACTTCAACATCAAGCGCTCCTACCACTATTCGATTTTGCCGACGGCCACGCCTTTTGCCCGCAACGCGATTTTCAGCGGGCTTTTTCCCAAAGAGATCGCCGACAAGTACCGCACCCTATGGCACGAGGCCCAAGACAACGAATACAGCCTCAACCGGCACGAGCATCAATTCATCGACGATTTGGTCCGCGACATGGGCGTCGCGCTCAAATCGGGTTCGCACTACGTCAAAGTGCTAGACACCAGCGAAGCCCGGAAATTGACCCGCAAGATACCGTCGCTCGGCAAGTGGCCGCTTGTGTCGGTGGTGTACAATTTTCTCGACATGCTGGTACACAGCCAAGCGCAGTCGGACCTGTTCAAGGAGATGGCACCTAACGAGGCGGCCTTTCGCGCCTTGGTCCAGACGTGGTTTGGCAATGCGTCGCTATTTGAAACCCTCAAGGGCATTGCCCGCACTGATGCGGTGGTAGTGCTGACGACCGATCACGGTGCCATACTCGGTACGCGCGCTTCGGTGGTGTACGGAGATCGCAGCACGTCTTCAAGTCTGCGCTACAAGTATGGCCATAACCTCCGCTGCGAGGAAAAGGACGCGCTGCTGATCGCCGATCCGCGGGCCTACGGACTGCCTTCGACCGGACTCGGGCATAGCTTCGTCATCGCCCGCGAGGACTTCTACTTTGTTTATCCGACCCAGTTCAACAAGTACCAGCGCCGCTACAAGGGCAGCTTCCAGCATGGCGGTATGTCCTTGGAAGAAATGATTTTGCCGGTGGCGATTATGGAACCCAAACAGGCAAAATGAAAAGAGTTTTCACCACGCACTCGGCGGCTCAGACCCGCGCACTCGGTGTTGCGCTGGGGCGGTGCTTGGCCCCGGGCGATGTGGTCGCCTTGCGCGGCGACTTGGGCAGCGGCAAGACCTGCATGATTCAAGGTGTGTGCGAGGCTTTGCAAGTGACCGATTACGTAACGAGTCCGACCTTTATCCTGATCAACGAATACGCCGGGCAATGTAAGGGGCGCGATCTGCCCGTCTATCACCTTGATCTCTATAGGCTGGGAGGAGTTGAAGAGCTTGAGAATCTAGGGGCAGAAGAGTACTTTTACGGCCACGGTATCTGCTTGGTCGAGTGGGCCGAGCGCGCCGATGGTTCGCTGCCCGAAAGGTGCTGTCATGTGTGGCTAGAGCACGGGGAGGCTTGCCAGCGACGAATTACCTTGCAAGGGGATGGGGTGGACGAAATAGATTTCTGAGAAACTGGCCACAGACAGGGAGGGAATTTTGCAGCGGCTGATACTGTGCCTTTGCATTGCCGCTGGACCGGCCGCGGCTGCTAGGGCCGAGTTGACGAGCTTGATCGATAGCCCGACGGCCGGGCTGGTCAACAAGGGACATTATGCGGTGAGTGTTCGCCTGTTTGCCGATGGGGGAGCGGTCGGCCGCTTCCACGTTGGTGTGCTCAAGCGGCTGAGCGTGGGGGTATCTTTTGGCGGCGAGCAACTCATTGGCACGGGTGTGGTCAATTGGTACCCGCGCGTGGCCGTGGCCGCTCGGTGCCGGATCCTCGAAGAGGGCTACACCTGGCCGGCACTGCTATTGGGCTTCGATTCCCAGGGCATTGGGCC
Organism: Candidatus Latescibacterota bacterium; assembly: GCA_965116045.1. Lineage (GTDB taxonomy): Bacteria > Latescibacterota > UBA2968 > UBA8231 > UBA8231. Next base: position 3,654,321 of record OZ220478.1, read on the forward strand.
ATATAGAGATCAGCGCTACCAAGTCAAATCCAAAGGCATCTATCTGGTGCTGAGCAAGAATTACACCTCAATGCTAGGGGAACTCGGCGTCCACACAGGTATCAATCTGTCACGCGAAGATGCCGACGATGACGACTGGTCTGCGTGGTTGGGTATCGACAAGAGCTTGCGATTCATGGCTCTATTCGCCGAATACGATTTGGGCCGCAACAACGGTCTGCAAGATCAGGGCGTGGTAGAAGGCTATTTGAACATCGGCGGGGCTTGGACTGTAGCACCGCAGCTAAGGGTTGCGTACTATCTTAAAAACGCGCTGAAAAGCGATCACTTCGGCTCCCAGTCTATTCGGGAGTTGTCAGTCACGTACAGGAGGAAATTCCGATGAAGATACTGGCTATTGCTTTGCTTTGCGTGTGGGGCCGCGGTGCGGTGGCCCAAGAGGAGCGAGCCATCGACAACTTTGCCGGGGTTGGGGTGCGGGCCATGGGCATGGGCGGTGCCTTTGTTGGGGTGGCCGACGATTTCACGGCCATGTACTGGAATCCGGCGGGCTTGGCCCAGATGCAGCAGCGCGAGGTGCAGGTTTCGTTGCTGCGCAGTAGCCGCGCCAACGACTCGATTTTCAACGGCACTGCGGGGAGAAGCGAGCTGACCAATACGCGCTTTGGTTCGCTGGGCTTTGTCTATCCCTATCCGGTTTATCGCGGCAGTTTGGTCTTGGCGGCTGGCTTTACCCGCGTCAAGGATTTCGACTGGAATTTGAATCAAAAAGAAGCAGCGGAGGGCCTGAACGAAGGTCGTCGTTACTTAGAGGTCAGCGATGAGTTCTTCGAGCACGAGGGCGAATTGGGGTTGTGGGGCGTGTCCGCCGCCATTGACGTGTCGCCGGCCGTGTCGCTGGGCGCGACGCTGGGCTTGGTCAGCGGCGAAGACCAGGCTACAAACGAGTTTAATAGGACCTTTACCTATCCAGAGGATAAGTCTGTTGAACAGCAAGACAAAACGTGGCCCATTTTTGGCCAGAGCCGCGAAACCTCGGCAGACGAGTACGAGAGAAACCTGTATGCCGTTTTCGGTGCCATGATACGGGTACCGCGCGACAAGCCGCGTTACCGACTAGGTGCGACCTTCGCCACTGGGGCTGTACATAAAGTTCGCTATGACTTTCGCGGTCTTTTAGGGGATACGGAATACAACTTGGTCGAGTACGACGACGGGACAGAGGATAGATTTGCCGATGATAACCTTCGCGGTACCTATGAGCTTGCACTACCCTTTGAATTCGGCGTGGGCACCTCAGCCGAGGCATTGCCGGGCCTGACGCTGGCGGGCAGCCTACATTTGGCCGAGTGGTCGCAGAGCGAGTACAAGGGGGCCGATGAATATGGCTTGCGCGCCGACACTTCGTTTGAGGATCAGTACAGAGACGTTTGGCGCTATCACTTCGGCGTCGAGTACGAAATCCCGGTCGTCGCGCTGGATCTGCGGGCCGGCTACTTCGTGGACCCGATTCCCTTTGTCGGCCCGCGCGATCTCGGCTCCAACGATCCGCCGATCCGCCTTGATGAGGACCGGCGCTTTATCACGCTCGGGGCCGGGATATTGATCGACGAGGCTGTCCAAGTAGATCTGGCTTGGGTGCGGGGTGCGTTTAAGCAAGTAGAAGAATACTCGAGCAACATCCTTAGCGAAGAGCATACCGTCAATCGCCTCGTCGTCGGGGTCGGCTACAACTTTTAGGTCGTTTTTGTTTCAGTTGATGATCTGTGTATATTCAAGTCAAGAAATGAGTTTAACGCTCCTTAAGGAGGTTGGGTTATGAAAGCGAAGGCTTTGATTTTGTGTTCGGCCCTGTCGCTAACCGCGCTGATGGCCAGCGGTTGCTACACAGTACTAAGCAGTCCGTACGAGGTGGCCGACCTACACGATGAGGAGCCGGCCCGCGATGTTGAGGCACCCACGGTTGGCCAGTTCGATGATCGCGACTACATGGACGATCTCTATCGCTATCCGGGTGTGCGCGGCGGCTATGGTGGCTACGGTGGCTATGGTGGCTACGGTGGCTATGGCGGCTATGGCGGCTATGGCGGCTACGGCTATTCCTATCCCTATCATTATAGCAACTACAATCCCTACTACTATGGCGGCTATGGACCCTATAGTTATGGCTACGATCCGTACTATCGGAGTTCGAGGGGCTACTACGTGCCGCCAGGTTATGAACTGGTCAGTACGCGCCAGCTCGACGATCTGCGCGCCGCGAGCCGCCGATCTGCGCCGCCGACCGTTGCCGACCCGGCTGCTGCTGCCAAAGTACAACGCCGCGAAGAAAATGTGTGGCAGCGGCGGGTAGAGCCGCGGGTGCGCAATGCGTCGCCGCCCCCACCGCGTGCAACCTCTTCGGTCGGGACTAGTACGTCTTCGCCGCAAACTAGAGCGTCGAAGGCACCTTCTGCGCCAGCGTCAAAAACTACGACTCAAAAAGAAAAAGTGGCTGTGCCCCAAAAGAAGAAACGTCGCCGCTAATTTTTCGCTAGAGACACAGAAGAAGCGGAGGTCCTTTCGTGGCCCTCCGCTTTTTTGTGTTGAAACGGCAGCGTCGGCGTGGTTCCTATCCTATTGATCTTCCTTCGGCTTTTGATATGCTTGACCCTTGGGGCTAAAGTTACGTAATTCCGCAAAAAAATAATACGTATGGATGCATCCTAATCGGAGGCTAAAATGGCCGTTAAAAAGCTGACCCTGAGCGCACCAGAGGAAGTCATCGCGGAAACTAAGCGGATTGCAGCCAAAAAGAAAACCAGTGTTTCGGCACTTTTCGTCCGGCTTTTTCGCACTATTGACCAAGAATGCGATCCTAAAGACACCTTAGGCCCGATTGCGCTCAGCGCATCCGGGATTGTGAAGTTGCCAGCGGATCAAACGGAGAGCGAGTTGCTCGAAAACGCGCTTGGAGAAAAATACGGAGTACGGTTACGGTAATGATCGCGCTGGTGGATACCAATGTTCTGCTGGATGTACTCATACGCCGTGAACCCCACTATCGAGCTTCTGCATACGTTTGGACGCTGGCCGAGCGCGGGGACCTTACGGCGTTTATTTCAGCCATTAGCTTCAACAATATTTACTTCATCGTGCGAAAAGCCGAAAGCAAAACAAAGGCCGAAAAGGTATTGAAACTGTTGCGGGATACATTCGATTCTGTGGCTCCTGATACCAAAATTATCAATCAGGCTATTGACTCAGCCTGCGACGATTTCGAAGATGCCATCCAGTTCCATTCTGCCATTCGAGTTGGCGCCCATGTTCTGATCACGCGCAACCCGAACGACTTTCCACAGCTGGGAGTGAGTATTGCGACGCCTGAGGAATTTCTGAAAATCTGGGCAAACCGACTTGACGAATGCCCATGAAAAGCTCTTAGCAGAGATTCCTGACTGGTATCAGCGGAGTCCCTTCGTGGCCCTCCGCTTTTTGTGTGCCTAATCGCCGCTTAGATCAAAATGGCGGGTCTGAGGTTTGGGGGGTGGGGCGATGCGGAAGAGGAAGCGTTGTAGTGGGCGGGCGAGAGCCATGAGTAGTTGGCGCTCGCCTTGTTTGTTGCCGCCGAAAAGCTGTAATTGCACCGGTTGATAATTGCGCTGTGTGCCGCCTTGTTGCCAGACTTGCTTGGTATTGAGATTGATCAAGCTGACTTTGAGGTCTATGGTCAGGTCAATGCCGGGGTTGGGCGACATGCCATAGGGCGTGGGCGACATAGGCATCATCCGCGCCTGTAAGTGCCTCAGTTCGACGAAGACTAAGGCGTCGAGCACGAGTTCTTCCTTGAGAACGGCCTGTACCGAGTCTTGGTGGACGCTCGTCGAGTCGAGTTGAATTCCCTTGATCTTGTAGGTGATTTCATCTTGGTTCATCACCTCGGTCTTGGGCATATTGCCGAGGCTGCGGACTACGGCATTGGACAGACGCGCCATGACCTTTTCGATGTCCAGTTCCCGAAAGGGTTCGATGTTGGTTGCGCAAACGACACCGATGTGATCGACTTCCGCAAGGTAGGGGCGCAAGACCGGATCGGGTTGCGACGGGGCGCGAAACTCAACGTGCGTAAAAGCACTGCGGCCGCCGCAGCCGGCTAGGCCAATGAGCAATATGAGAATAGGGACGCGGATCAAAAACTCTGTCCAAAGCTGAAGTGAAACTTGAAGTCCGAGAAGTTGCCTTGTAGGTCCATCTGCCTCGCGAATTCAAAGTTCATCGGTAGTAAGAAGTACACTAAGAGGCCGAAACCGACGCTGGCGTGTACTTGCCGTGGGGAAGACGTGAGCGCGGCATGTGGGTTGTGGAAGGGCCACAGGTCAATTTCGTCGTCCTCGTTCCAAGCCATGCCCATATCCATAAACAGGCTGCCATCAACGGCCGGAATTAGGAAGGTGCCGGGCCAGCCAAAGAGGATGCCGCGCACAAAGGGGACGCGCAACTCGACGTTGGTCAGCACGACCCTGCTGCCGGTGAAGGCCGAGAACTGGTAGCCGCGTAGCGGGCTAGTATTGAGGTTGAAACCTGTATAGAAGGGCAGGAACCAAGTCGGCCCCCCTAGGTTGTATTCGAGGGCGTCGCGGCCCAAAGACCCCACGCTATAGGCTCGCAGGCCCAGCACCGACCAACGCCCCAGCCGCAAGTAGTGGCGATAGTCGAATTCGAGGTGCGAGAAAGAGCGCGTGGTTGAGCCAAGGCTGAGCGTGCGCCCCAGGGCGAGAAAGTAGCGCTTGCCAGCGGTGGCACCCAAAAGACCGTAGGTAATGGAGTCGTGGACGTATGCGGTCTTGAACAGATGAGTACTGGTAGCAGTAGAATCTGATTCATAAAAGGGACTGACCTGTTCTTCTTGTTCGCCGACATAGGTATAGCTCAGGTCGAGGCGGCGGTACAGGTCGAGTGGATAACTGGCGTTGGCCAATGCACCGCGCTGCTGGAGGCGACTAATGCCCCGAGTCGGGGCGCGGCCTTGGACGAGGAAGTTGCGGTTGTTGATGAAGTACTGATTCCAATTAAAAATGGATACGTGGTATGTGGGCCGCTTGCCGTAGTATTTGTAGCTAGCGGCAAAGTTGAAGTCATTGCTGATGTCCTGCGCGGCTACGTAATCCGTGGCCAAAACCAGCGAGTGATTGCCCAAAAGATCGCTCATGCTTAGCTGGGCAATCGACGATAAGAACCCATCGAAATAGCCCATCTGCACGGAGATGCCGTCGAACTCGAGCTTGGGGGTGTAGCGGCGTCGGCGCAGTTCCAATTCGTCGTCGCCGTCGTCGGCGATAAGCTGGACAGCGGCTTGTGGCTCTTGGGATTCGGTGGGCGGCAACGGGCCGCTAGCCCCGGCTAGCAGCACGGCGTCGTCTGAGATGCCCTGATCCTTCAAGGCCGAGACTTGTCCTAAGTTTGGGATGCCGCCTTGGTCGGAGAGCGCGGCGTCGCCCTGTACCACGGACCGCACTTGAGGCGTCTCCGGGGATGGAGCCTCGGTGGTTGGTGGTGCTGCTTCGGCTGGCGGTGTCGCCTCGACCGGCCGTGTGTCTTCGGCCACGCGGGCCAATAGCTGGGCGTCTTTGCGCTTGACCTCGGGCCATTCGGGCATGGCCATCCGATAGAGGTGGCTGCGGCCCTTGAAATAGGTGTTGAAGACGATCTGCCGTCCATCGGGCGAGAGGGCAGGGTTCATAATGCCGCTGAGGCTGCGGGTCAGGCGAAACTCGCGGCCTTCGTCTAGGTGATAAACAAAGAGGTCGTTGATCTTGTCGCGGGTGGAGACGAAGAGCAGCTTGTTGCCTTCGGGCAGCCACTGAGGCCACAAGTCGTCGGTGGAACTGGAGATGGCCGCGTGTGTTGTGCCTTCAGCTAGATCGTAGATTTTGATGTCGAACTGGTTGCGGTACTTGCTGCTAAAGGCGATGCGCTGGCCGTCGGGCGACCAGTTCGGATAATCTTCGCGCTCGGGCGTGCCCGTGAGCTGACGCCGCTCGCCGGTCTGCACATCAATGATGTAGAGATCGCTCTGGCCTTGTCCGGTGCCTATAAGGGCGAGGTGGCGGCTGTCGGGGGACCAAGTTAGGCCCTCGACGAGGTCCAAATCGGGCATAGTCAGGGTCTGCACGAGTTTCTTGTCGTAGAGGTTCCACAGCATGATGCGGTCGCGGGGACCTTCTTTGGCGACGAAGGCTATAGTCTGGCCGTCTTGCGCCCAAGCCACGGTGCCGCTGCCGCTGCTGAGGTGATCGTAGGCGGCGGCGCGCATGCTCCCGGTGATGCGCTCGACGAGCGAGGCATCGCGCAGGCGGATAATGTCCACGTGCTGTTCGATTCCATCTGAGGAATGGACGGCGAGCATGTCGCCGCTGAGCGACCAACAGGCGCTGGAGAAGCTGTGAATATTCTCGTCGTCGCCTATTTTTTCGGCGAATTCAGCGGTGTAGTCGCGCGTCTGCAAGAGGGGCCAGTAGGCTTTGCGCATCTGGGCCGACCAACGCTCGTCGAGGGTTTTTAAGTCCATGCCGATCAGGCGATCCATGAGCTTGTCGGTGTCGTGCTGGCTGTCCCACAGGCGGAGGATGCGGCTGATTTTTTCGGGGCCGTACTCCTCGGCAATGTATTCCATGAGTGCGTGGCTTTGCTTGTATGCGAGGAATACGTTGCCTTGGCCCCAAGCCTGATTCATGGTTTCAATGGGGATGAGACCGTCGGTGAGTACGGCGTCGCGGAGGACCATTTCATCAATAGTATTGCGGCCCGGAGTAGTGTATTCGGCCATGCCCTCCATCAGCCAAGTGGGCGGCTGAGCGATTGGGCTGGTGATGCGGCGAATGGGTCCTTTGTGAACGATGTCGTACTGGAAAATGTGGGTCAGCTCGTGGACGAGGACGTTGCGGAACTCGTCGAGGTCGCCGGCAAAGGGAACTACCATGCGGAAACGCAGCGGCTCGGCAAAGCCAGCGACACCGGGCGGCAGAAAGTCAGGGAAGATATTGGTCTGCTGGAACTGGTAGTGCGACTGATAGATGACGACCGGCGGTCGGTGCGAAAGCTCGTGGTGCAGGATTTGGCTGATGTGATCGTAGCCCTCTTCAAGGTACTCAATCGCCTGCACGGCCAGATTCTGGAATTCAGACTCAAAGTGAAGCTCTATGTGCTCGCTTTCGAGGATTTCCCACTGGAAGTCTCGATAGCGGACCTTGTTTTTTCCAAACCCTTGCTGCAATTGCAAGGTGAGAATGTCTTGGGCGCAGAGGTCTGCTGTGCCCCAAGCGAGCAGGGCGGCGCAGGCGAAGCTGTGGAATCTCGTTATAGCCTGCACGTTCACTCTCCCGTGGATGTGGGTGAATGGTCTGGACGTCTGGGCCGCGGCCGGGAACCATCGTCCGGCCTGAATATATCGAGTGTGTCTGTAGAGTCGAGGCCAGCCTGCTGGTATTGTTGCAGGTAGCGCAAATTGGCGGCATAGACTTCTTCGGAAGGGTTGAGGGATCGCGCCCGCTCGTAGAATTGGGCCGCTTTGTCGGTCATACCGAGCCGCTCGTAGATGACTCCTAAGTTGTTGTGCAAACTGGCCGACGAACTGTCTTGCGCTAGGGCGCGTTCCATGTGCGATTGGGCCTCATTCCACATGGCGTTTTCAATGCACCAGAGCGCGTATTTGTTGACCTGCTCGATGTTTTGCAACTGCTGGCGCGAGCGCTCGGGGCGATCTATGACCACTAGCACCGGCGCGGGTTGGACGGTAGCTGCGCGTGTGGCTGTGGTGTCGGCGGCTGGGGCGGCGTACTCGTAGCCGCTGGGTGCGCCCGCCGCTGGCCGGCGCACCAGTTCCAGACAGCCGTCCAGACAGAGGGCACCCAAGCCAAAGGCCAAAAGACGTAAGGTATTTTTTAGAAAGTAATTCACGCGCGATTTTTCCTAGATGCACGGCCATTAACGCCTTGCACCGTTGTCGTAAGCTAATATAACAAACAGAAGCGCTTTGAACTATTTTTCGCATGTTGCCTCCGCGGGCCACCTGCTTCCTGCCGACGAGCTAGTTCGATGTCCTGTAAATCGGCAAAAAGGCGTGTTATGGCAGAACTTGGTTATTAAATTAGACAGTAAAAAAATGGCGGAACTCGTAGTTATAGACAGCGCAAGGGGCGACTTGTTCCTTTTACCGCTGTCCACTGGCGAGCTGCGCGGATCGGATTAACCATGAGTAATGTGGGCGAAGCGGCTGGCCGCATCGCACGTAAAATCACTTTAGTGAGGGGCGGTCTATGCTGAATCGGGTCCTTAATGTTGCGGCGACTTTGGCGTTCGCGTGGGCGTGTCCGAGCGGTGCCGAGCAGGTTCACGAGACAATTGGCTGGCGTCCGATCGCAGTGCCGCTGCTGAATTTCAGTTCGGACGACGGCACCGGCTACGGGCTGCGGGCCAACCTCTTCGAGTACGACGGCCAGAGCGTACCCTATCGCCGCAAATACAGCGCCCAAGTATTTATCTCAACCAAAGGCAAGTGGGTACATCACCTACTCGTTGATACGCCCGAATTCCGGCCCGGCCAGCGGCTCGAGGTCGAACTGGTTTACGAGAAGGAGGATTTCGCCAATTACTACGGCGGCCTCAGCGACGAGGATATCGCCGGTTATTCGCGGAGTCAGAGGACGTTCCGGCAAGCCTTCCCGGAGTTCAAGGTCAAGTGGATCCGCACCCTGCGTTTCCCTTGGCGTCTGCGCATCGGGGGGCGTTTGAGCCACAACGATATTGAGCCAAACGCCGCCGAGAGTATCCTCGCTGCGCTCGACCCCCTCGGCGCGGACGGAGGCGCATTCGCCCAGTTTGTCGGCTCGCTGCGCTACGATACGCGCGACAACTACAACAATGCGACCTCGGGTGTGCTAGAGGAATTGTTGTTAGATCTTGGGGTTGGCGGCGGCGGAGATTACCGGGGGGCGATGCTCAGTTTTGACCACCGGCACTTCCACACCTTGGGGCGCGGGCTAGTGGTCGCCAATCGCCTGCGCGTCAACTGGACCCTCGGGGACCTGCCCTTCTATGAGGAACTGGACATGGGAGGCAGCGACACGGTGCGCGGCTTGGCTAGCGCTAGGGACCGGGGCGAGGCGCGGATCGTGTTCAACGGCGAACTGCGCTGGCGCGGGCTGCCGGTATGGCGTCAGCAGCACCTATATATGGGACTAGTGGCCTTTGGCGACATAGGGCAGATATTCGCTCGCGATGCGCTGCCGACGAGCGGCGAGTGGCGGCGCGGCAGTGGCATGGGGTTGCGTTGCCACTGGCAGAGTACGATCGTGCGGGCCGACTACGGCACCTCGGGCGGACGCAGGGCGCTCTACATCACCTTTTCACAGGTTTTCTGAGGCCCTTCGGAGCGGCATGGAACTATTTTCGCCGCGCCACCTGTTCTGGATCGGGATGGCCGTGCTCTTCGCTGCGGGCTGCGCCCATATGAGGCGGTGGCCGTCGGCTGGGCGAGCCCATGCGGCCTTCCGATTCGCGCTCTTTGCCTTGGTGCTGTTCAACGAACTCGGCTGGTTTGCCTATCGACACTTCGCGGCGGGTATCCCCCTCGCCGACAACCTGCCCCTGCACCTGTGCGACCTGTCGGTATTCGTCCTGTTCGCCGGGCTGGCAACAGGTGGGAGGTTGTGGTCCGAGTTGGCTTATTACGCAGGGGTGGTCGGTGCTCTGTTGGCGGTGTGTTTCCCGGCGATCTCGGAGACTGGGGCGATTCGCCCCCTCGCCGAAATCCGCTATTTCCTGACCCATATTGCCTTAGTCGGCGCGGGGTTCTATTTCACTTTTGGCTGCCGCTACCGCCCGCCGGCGCGGGCGATTCGGCGCAGCTATATCGCCGTCCACCTCTACGCCTTGGTCATTACCCCGCTCAATTTTTATCTCGGTACTAATTATTTTTTTACGCTCTCGGCCCCGAAACAGCTCGCCTTTATCCACTCCTATCCGCACTGGCTCTTCTTAGTAGCTGTCTCCGCCATCTTTCTCACCGTTTTCGCTCTAATGCACCTGCCGTTTGCGTGGCCGCGGCGCTTGAGGTATCTGTAACAGGCCGTGATGCAAAGGAGCAAGCAAAAAGGCGCGTATTGTGCCCACAGAACCCACGGCTTTTCGCGCCACACGCCTTCGCTGCCGTAACCGATCTGTACCTCGTAGGCTAGGAAGATCGAGCCGCTGAGGAGTATCCAAGCAGGGCTGGGGAAAAATACGAGGAAGGGGAGGACCCAAAGCAAATACCAAGGATGCACGGTCGGCGAGAGCAAGACGTAAGCACCGAGGGTTGCAAAGGCGGCTCGGTAGGGATCGCAGTCGCGGAGTTGGACGGCGAGGGCCACGAGTATGAAAAGGGCGGTGCAGAGCCAGCGAGCGTGTGCGGCGGCGTGGCCGTCCCACGGCTGTAAGACAAAGTGAAAGAGCGAGTAGGCCACCGCGTTGAAGTGCCAGTGTTGCACATAGGTCGTAAGGCCCGTCGCGAGCTTTTCTCCGGCGTCGGCAAAAGGCCAAAAGGCCAATAGTCCCAGCGTTGGAAACAGGAGCAGCGCACTCCGCTTGCGGAAGTTGAACCAATCGGCGCGAGGACGACGCCAGAAAATGGGTAACAACGCGAGAGGCACTAGTTTAACCAGAAAAGCCCCGGCGAGGCCACAGATAGCTGCGGTCCAGTGCTGGCTGTGTAGTGCGTACAAAGCCGCAAAGAGGAGCAGAATGCCCAGCGCGTCCATGTGGCCGCTACTGGCGATTTCTATTAAGGGCAGGGGATTCCAAGCATAGAGTACGAGGCGGCGCGGGTCTTGGCCGCGGCGGACGAGGCTGCGTGCCAACAGCAGGCACAGGCCCCAATCGCAGAGCAGCAGGGCCAATTTGAACGCGGCCGGTGTCGCGCTTAGCCGGCAAATGGCGCGAAAGAAAAGCTGCGCCAGCGGCGGGTAGATCGTGGGAATATCAGCGTGGTTGATGCTGTGATAGAGCGCGTCGCGCAGGTGCGCCACCTGCGGTGCCGAGGGCGCGTACACATACGGATTGATGCCGGCTAGCTGGACGCGGCCATCCCAGACGTAGCGAAAAATGTCGTCCGAAAGCGTCGCCGGGCTCCACCACAGCGTCAGGCGAAATACGAGAGCGGCTCCGAGAATCAGGTGCGGCCATTTGGGGGCTCCACCTCGCCGCAGGACGAGATACGCGGCGAGGGCGTAGCAGAGAAAAGCGAGCAAGACCCCGGCCCACATCTGCGGTATTTGGCGCTGGAGATCGCCGAGAAAGACCAAGTAGCAGCAACAGGCTTCAATGACTCCGGCGAGCAGCAGCAGGCGGATGGACACGTCAGCGTTGGACGCGGCGAGCGCCGACATAGCGGCGGTGGAAATAGGGATGATCGAGCGAGGTGATGGTGGCACCGGTGCTCATACCCACGTGGGCGAAGCTCCCTTTGCTGAGGTAAACCCCGACGTGAGAGATGCCCGGTCCTGACGAGGTATTCCTAAAGAAAACCAGATCCCCTGGTTTGAGATCTTTCCGTCGGCTGACGGGGTGCCCGACGCGGTATATCTGCTTGGAGGTGCGGGGCAATTCGATGCCATATGTCTTGCGAAAAATGGCGCGCACAAAGGCCGAGCAGTCCATGCCAGCGCGGGTAGTACCGCCCCATTTGTAGGGGACGTCGAGATGGTCTTCGACGACGCGCACGAGTCGGCTAGGGCTGGCGCGGCGGCGTTCTTTGAGTTCGCGCACCACGCTGTCCGAATCCGTAGAGTCAGCCGTATAACGCGGGGCCGAGCGGATTGAACAGCTAGCGGTGGCCAGCAGGCACAAGAGGATCAGGAAACGCAGCATCAGCGACCCGTTATCGCGGGTAGGAGAAAAATCCTCGACCCGTCTTGCGACCCAAGGTGCCCTGCGCGACCATGTCGCGCAGCAGGGGACAGGGGCGGTATTTGGCACTGTCTAGACGCTGGGCAAACGATTCGAGGATATCCAAGGTTACGTCGAGTCCGACGTAGTCGGCCAAAGCTAGCGGCCCGATGGGATGGCTCGCGCCTAGCACCATCACCCGGTCGATGTCTTCGGCACTGGCCACGCCTGCGGCGAGGGCGTAGATGGCCTCATTGATCATGGGAAAGAGGATGCGGTTGACTGCAAAACCGGGACTATTGGCAACCTCGACGGGCGTCTTACCTAGGTCTTGGGCCAAGGCCATGACCGCGGCCAAGGTCTCGTCCGAAGTCGCGGTTGCACGCACTACTTCAACTAGGGGCATGGTCGGAGGTGGGTTGAAGAAGTGCAGGCCGATTACCTTGTCCGGTCGCCCGGCCGCGGCCGCGAGCGCGTCAATGTCTAGGCCCGAAGTATTGCTGGCGAGGATGGCCTCTGGCCCGGCGAATTGTCCGAGTTGGGCGAAGACCGCCAGCTTGAGGTCTAGACGTTCCGGCACAACTTCGACGACCATGTCGGCGGCGCCAATGTCGGCTAGTTGGTCGATGCCCCGCAGCGCTTCGCTGGCGTCTGGTGCTAGGCGACCTTTGGCCGCTTGTCGACGCAGACGTGCGGCGATGGAGGCTAGCCCCTGTTGGCGGGCGCAGGAATCTGCGTCGTAGAGCAGGACTTCCCGGCTGGCTTGGGCTAAAACTTGGGCAATACCGCACCCCATAGTGCCAGCTCCGATGACGGCAATGCGGCTGAGATTCATATCGTCTTTCAGTGGTGGGTTTTACCCCAACGTACCATGTTACCCCACAATCGCAAGCGGTTATTAACGAGCGGCTTACTAACAAATATAGTATTGCGGCGGCGAGGTGATTACCTAGATTGATTGCTCCGCCGCTTAAAAAATAAAAGCAGAGGAGGATTAATGGCAGCAGATCGTGGGAAACTGAGGAGCGCCGACTGGTTTGGACGCGAGGACAAAGGCGGTTTCATTCACCGCAGTTGGATGAAGCGCGGCTTGCCCGAGCACGAATTCGACGGTCGCCCGGTCATCGGCATCTGCAACACGTGGTCTGAGCTAACGCCGTGCAATATCCACTTCCGCGACTTGGCCGAAGCCGTCAAACGCGGCGTGTACGAAGCCGGCGGGTTGCCCGTGGAATTTCCGGTCACCTCGCTGGGCGAACCCATCATGCGCCCTACGACCATGCTTTTCCGCAACTTGGCGAGCATGGATGTGGAGGAGTGCATTCGCGCCAATCCGGTGGATGGCGTGGTGCTCCTGACGGGGTGCGACAAGACCACGCCAGCGTGCTTGATGGGCGCGGCCAGCGTTGATCTGCCGACGATTGTCGTGCCCGGCGGCCCGATGCTCAACGGCAAGTACCGCGGCAGCGATATTGGTTCGGGAACGGACGTGTGGAAGTTCAGCGAAGACTTGCGCGCTGGGAAGATGACGCGCGAGGAGTTCGGGTTGGCCGAGGATGGTATGACGCGCTCGGATGGGCACTGCATGACGATGGGCACGGCATCGACGATGGCTTGTATGGTCGAGGCGCTCGGCATGACTCTGCCCGGCGGCGCGGCGATCCCGGCCCCGGACTCACGGCGCAAGGTGCTGGCCCATCTGGCGGGGTCGCGCATAGTCGAGATGGTGCGCGAAGATCTCAAGATGTCTCACATCCTCGGGCGCGCGGCCTTTGAAAATGCCATCAAGGTCAACGCGGCCATCGGCGGTTCGACCAACTGCGTCGTCCACTTGCTGGCCCTCGCCGGGCGCGTCGGCGTCGAGTTGTCGGTGGACGATTTCGACCGCCTCGGCAGCGAGTTGCCGCTATTGGTCAATTTGATGCCGGCCGGCAAGTATCTGATGGAGGACTTTTATTACGCCGGTGGCTTGCCGGTGGTGATCCAAGAACTGAAGGACGAATTGCATCTGGATGTTTTGACGGCGACGGGTAAGTCGCTCGGTGAGCATGTCGCCGGAGCAGTCTGCTACAATCGCGACGTGATCGCGCCGCTGGACGCACCGCTGATTGAGGCTGCGGGCTTAGCCGTGCTTCGGGGTAATCTCTGCGCGGATGGGGCCATTATCAAGCCGTCGTCCGCTTCGCCTGAGTTGATGCAGCACCGGGGTCGAGCGGTGGTTTTTGCGACGATTGAGGACTATCACGAACGGATCGACAGCCCCAATTTGGACGTGGATGAGTCGAGCGTATTGGTGTTGCAAAACGTCGGGCCGGTTGGCTATCCAGGTATGGCCGAGGTCGGCAATATGGGTTTGCCCAAGAAGCTGCTGGAAAAGGGCGTCCGGGACATGGTGCGCATTTCCGATGGTCGCATGAGCGGCACGGCCTACGGCACCGTCGTCCTGCACGTGGCACCCGAAGCGGCCATTGGCGGGTCGCTGGCGCTGGTGCGCGATGGCGACATGATCGAGCTGGACGTGGCGGCCCGGCGGCTGCATCTGGATGTGTCGGACGAGGAATTGGCGCGCCGCCGGGCCGCTTGGCAGCCCCCCGCGCCCCACGATACCCGGGGCTACGTCAGCCTCTATATCGACCATGTGATGCAGGCCGACAAAGGAGTTGACTTCGACTTCTTGGTCGGCAAGTCGAGTTCTGTTGTAAAGCGCGAAGCCCATTGACGAAAGGATGAGACGATGAAGATTGCCAAGATCGAACAGTTTTTCCCGCGCCAGCGCATGCGCTTGGTCAAAATTACTACGGACAACGGGATAGTTGGCTGGGGCGAGACAACGCTAGAAGGCAAGCCCAAGAGCACTTGGGCGGCGGTGGAAGAGTTGGCTGAGTACTTCGTTGGCAAGGATCCGCTCCGCATTGAGCACCACTGGCAGCACGTCTATCGCTCGGCCTTTTTCCGCGGCGGCAATGTGCTGATGAGCGCACTGTCGGGCATTGATCAGGCGCTGTGGGACATCGCCGGCAAGCACTACAACGTCCCCGCCTATATGCTCTTGGGTGGTGCGGTGCGCGACCGGATTCGCGTGTACGCCCATTGGGGAATTCGCGGCCAAAGCGACGAGGCACTGGCCGCGGCGCGAAATCGGCTCGACATGCTGTTGGCCAAAGGCTACACGGCCTTTAAGGCCGGGCCGGGGGGCACGTGGCGCGCTCACGAACCCCCGTCGCGAATTGACGCTTTTGTCAAAGACGCCTATACGATGCGCGAATGGGTCGGCGACGAGGTAGAGTTGTGCTTTGACTTTCACGGCAAGATGACGCCGGGGCTGGCCATTGAGGTGTGTGGCCAGCTTGCGGGGATGCGGCCGATGTTCGTCGAAGAGCCGATTCCGCAGGAGAATGTCGATGCGCTGAAGGAAGTTTCCGACCACGTGCCGTTTCCCATTGCCACGGGCGAGCGCCTGCTCTCGCGCTGGGAGTTCCGCGAGATTTTTGAAAAGCAGGCTGTGTCCTACATCCAACCCGACGGCTCGCACGCGGGCGGGATCACCGAACTAAAAAAGATCGCCAATATGGCCGAGGTTTATTACATCCACATCATGCCGCACTGTGCCATCGGCCCGGTGGCCTTTTCCGCCTGTATGCAGGTTGATGCGGTCGTGCCCAATTTCTTGGTGCAGGAACAGATTGACGCGGGGCTGGGCGAGGGGCTGCTCGTCGAGCCGTGGCAGGTAATTGACGGCCACATTGACCTGCCGACCAAGCCGGGGTTGGGGTTTGACCTGATTGAGTCCGAGGTTGCAAAGACGAGCGAATACTCAGAGGAACTGGGCGGCGAACTCTACTATGAGAACGACGGCAGCGTCGCAGACTGGTAGCATTGTCGTGCGCCGCCGTGAAACGAGATCGTTCGGTGCCGTCGGCAAAGGACGAATTAGCGATGGTGGGAAACTCAATGTAAGTTGCGTCGCTGCGTCGCTGTCTCCGAACATAGATCCTATTGATTATCTCTTTGAAGCAATGGAGGTGCAGTGATGAAGTTGTTAATCAGCAGTCTCATCGGCTTTGTGTTAAGTGTTAGCGTCAGCGCGACACCCCTCATTGAGGGGCGGGTGCGGCTGGGCTCTGGCGAATCTGTGGCCAACGCCCAAGTGCGGATATTCGATATGACCGCCCTTCAGCGGGGAGCCATTGCCCATGCCACGACCGACGCGACCGGGTATTTCGCGCTGCCGCTGGCGGCGTTGGGTGGGTCGGGGCTGCCGCAGGCGTGGACGCTGGGACAGAACTATCCCAATCCGTTCAATCCTTCGACGATCATTCCCTATCAGGTGCCGACAGCCAGTTGGGTGCGGTTAGACGTGTTCAATGTACTGGGGCAGCGGATTGCCACGTTAGTGGATGAAGCGCGTTCGGCTGGCGTTCACACGGCAGTGTGGGATGCTACGGATGCGGCGGGTCGTCCGGTGGGGGCGGGGGTGTATTTCTATCGGCTCCACAGTGCGGGGCAGCCGACGTTGACGCGGCGGATGGTGTTGATTGACGGGCAAGCCGGGCAAGCGACAGCGCGGGTTGCGCCGCTCTCAGCGTCGCCGACAGCCTCAGCGGCGGCGGGGGTGTATGGATTGTCGGTAACGGGCGCGGGGTTGGTCACCTATGTGGATGCGTCGTTTGGCGTCCGGTCGGATATGGCGTCGGTAGAGGTAGTCGTTGACGCGGTGGCGGAACGGCCGCGCGGCAAGGCGTTGACCGACGGGGTGTTAGGCGATGTCAACGGCGATGGGCTGGTCTCGTTAGCCGATGCGCTGCTGGTGATGACGTATGTCGTCCATGGGTCTGTTGAGCTTCCGCCCGCGGGGGATCTCTCATTGGGCGATGTCAACGGTGATGGACAGATCGCGTTAGACGATGCGCTGCTACTTGTAGCGTATGCTATCAATCCGGCGGATGGATCGCTGCCGTCTGGGCTAGGGGAAGCGGTGTCTGGCAGCGGTGGGGCTTGGGTCACCGGGCCCATACGCCGCCTGACCTACCACGAAGCCTACGACGGTTCTCCTGCTTGGTCGCCAGATGGCCAGCACATCGCCTTCACGTCCGACCGCGACGACAACTACGAGATTTACGTGATGAAGGCCGATGGTAGTAACCCCCGACGCTTGACCAACCACGAGGCCGACGACAGGTCTCCTGTTTGGTCGCCGGATGGCCAGCACATCGCCTTCACGTCCGACCGCGACGGCAATTGGAAGATTTACGTGATGAGGGCCGATGGCACCAACCCCCGACGCCTGACCGACGACAGGGTCGACGGCCTTTCTTCTGCTCTTTCTTCTGCTGCTTGGTCGCCAGATGGCCAGCACATCGCCTTCACGTCCGACCGCACCGGCAACACGGCGATTTACGTGATCGGGGCCGATGGCAGCAATCTCCGCCAACTGACCAACCACGAGGACAGAGACGGATTGCCTGCTTGGTCGCCGGATGGAAAGCACATCGTCTTCCAATCCAACCGAGACAACTGGCGGGATCGGGCGATTTACGTGATCGGGGCCGATGGCAGCAATCTCCGCCGACTGACCGACCACGAGGACTGGACGCCTATTTGGTCGCCGGATGGAAAGCACATCGCCTTCCAATCCAACCGCGACGGCAACACGGCGATTTACGTGATCGGGGCCGATGGTAGCAACCGCCGCCGACTGACCGACTACGAGGCCGACGACTGGACGCCTTGGTCGCCTGTTTGGTCGCCGGATGGAAAGCACATTGCCTTCCAATCCAACCGCGACGGCAACACGGAGATTTACGTGATGGAGCTTAGGCCGGAATCCGATGCTGGCGGTAGCCCCGAGACGGCAATACCCCTAGCGGTGGGCGAGTCCTTTGCAGGCTATCTATTGGCCGGAAATATTGATTACTTCCGCGTAACCGTGAGTCACCCAGGGAGACTTGTGGCCACGACGACTGACTTTACCGACACCTATGGCGTTATAGAAGATAGTTCGGGCCGCGTCTTAAACGAGGATGACGACAGCGGCCCGGGAAGCAACTTCTTCGTGTCGGCATCTGTGGGGCCTGGTACCTATTACATCCGGGTGCGCGGATTGGCTGCTTTCAATACCGGTGCTTACACGCTGACGATTCGAATAGTAGAAGAAGGTAGGATCCGCCGGGTGACCGACGACAGAGCCGACGACTGGTCTCCTGTTTGGGCGCCGGATGGAAAGCACATCGCCTTCCAGTCCGACCGAGACGGCAACTACGAGATTTACGTGATCGGAGCCGACGGCACCAACCCCTGCAACCTGACCAACCACGAGGACCGCGACCGTTTTCCTTCTTGGTCGCCGGACGGCCAGCACATCGCCTTCGAGTCCGACCGAGACGGCAACGATGCGATTTACGTGATCGGAGCCGATGGCACCAACTCCCGCCGCCTCACCGACAACAGGGGCAGGTATCCTTCTTGGTCGCCGGATGGACAGTACATCGCCTTCGAGTCCAACCGAGACGGCCCTTGGGAGATTTACGTGATGGGGGCCGATGGCACCAACCCCCGCAACCTGACCAACTTGCGCCACGCCAGCTTCTCGCATCCTTCTTGGTCGCCAGACGGCCAGCACATCGCCATCAAAGCCTTTGACGACGGCAACCATGAGATTTACGTGATGGGGGCCGATGGCACCATCCTCCGCAACCTGACTAACCACGAAGCCTACGACGGTTCTCCTGCTTGGTCGCCAGATGGAAAGCACATCGCCTTCACGTCCAACCGAGACGGCAACTCGGAGATTTACGTGATGGGGGCCGATGGCACCAACCCCCGCAACCTGACCAATAACTCGGCCGGGGACTCCTATCCTTCTTGGTCGCCGGATGGCCAACACATCGCCTTCGCGTCCAATCGCGACGGCAACTCGGAGATTTACGTGATAGAGCTTAGGCCGGAAAGTAGTGGTGAAACGTCTTCCGATGCCGGCGATAGCCCCGCAACGAATGCCGAATGCAGTGATAGCCCCGCGCCACCAACACCCCCGTCCGTTGTTGACTTATACAACACGTTAATCTCCAGTTTTACAAATGTCTTCTTCGCCGTGGTCGTCGGGGGGACGGAAGTGGCGGGCGAGGGCGGTGGCTCGGTAGCAATCGCGGGAAACGAATGGACGTGGCAGGATTATTCGCCCGACGGCGAGTTGATACTAAACGGCACCTTGAACGTCAGGGTGGCGGAGACGCCCATTTTGCTGAGCGGGACGATTGTCCTGTCGGGATCACACGACGCCGAACTACTCGTGCTTGATATGGCGATCTCGGTCGCAGGCACCGATTTATCGGCGACCGGGACGATCACCATTGACGGCACAGAATTTGACGTCGCAGCACTTTCGGCGGCAGCCGAAACGGCCGCTGCTGGCGAGTAGGCCGTGCCGTTTTGGCCGGACCGAGACCGCCAGTCTATGGGGACGATTGATCCCACAATTAAGGTCTCCGAGCGTACCCTCCGTTCCTAATGCCAGCGGCCTGTGTGTTGGCACACTATCTTGACATCCCAGTGCCTATCGCGGAACGTTGATAGAGTATGGCCGACTTTGATATTGTGTCCAAGTATTTGGTCCATCACTACCCCGACGATTTCGCCCGCTTTGCCCTCGGCCGCGACGACGTCGAAGTCGCCGAAGTGATGGACCCCGCGCAACTCACCGTCGAGACGCGGCAAACCGACAGTCTGCTGCGGGTGCGGGTGGCCGGCGAAGAAGTGCTCGTCCACACCGAGTTTCAAACCACCGACAGTACGCAGCCGCCGATGGCGCGCCGGATGGTCGGCTATATCGGACGCGCCGTTGAGCAATACGGCCTGCCGGTGATTTCCAGTGTGCTCTACCTGCGGCCGGGGGCCGGTCAGCGCGATGTGGGTTGTTATCGACAAGATCGTCCCGGCCAGCGCATCTTGATAGAGTACCAAGTGATCCGGCTGAGCCAGTTGGATGGCCAGCGACTGCTCAAGGCGGGGCCGGTGGGACTGCTACCGTTTGTGCCGTTGATGCGGCCGACCGGGCGACCAGCCGATTGGCTCCAGACTTGTGTACGTGCGGTGCAGACGCAGCCGCTGGATCGGGCGACGAAAGCCGATTGTCTGGCTGGCATGTCGCTGTTGAGTGGGTTGGTGTATGCGCGTGAAACCGTTTCTGCGATTTTCTTTACGGAGGGTCTAATGGATATGATCCGCGAATCACCTGTTGCCCAATACCTAACCCAACAGGGCATTGAGCAAGGTATTGAGCGAGGTATTGAGCAAGGCATTGAGCAGGGCATTGAGCAGGGCATTGAGCAAGGCATTGAGCAAGGCATTGAGCAAGGGGGCCGAGAACGCGCCATTGAAGATCTGCTCGACGTGCTGGAGATTCGCTTTGCGCTCGGCGCGGCCGATCCGTTGGCCGCTCGCATCCGGGGCATTGAGGACTTGCAGCGGCTCAAGCAGTTGCATCGGGCGGCGATCCAAGTAGAAAGTCTGGAGGCATTCCAGTCGCTCCTAGACGCCGCCGAGTAGTGATGTTACGCCGCCATGCCGCCAGCGGCGCGGATTGGTAACATGCGCCGCCGTGCGTTTGAAGAGTTGGTGGAAAAGGCACTCCTGCGCCTGCCGGAGGAATGCCGCCGAGTGCTGGGCAACTTGGCCATCGTCGTCGAGGATTGGCCTGATCCCGAGTGGGTCGCAGAGATTACCGGCGATCGAGAAGAAGTGCTCTACGGGCTTTTCACGGGTACGCCGCTGCCCGAGCGTCGCCACGACGACAGCGGCGATCTGCCGCCGGTAATTGCGCTTTATCAGGGGCCTTTGGAGGAGGACTTCCCCGATCTAGGCGAGTTGGCGCGGGAGGTGGAGATTACTTTGGTACACGAGCTAGCGCACTTCATGGGCTTTGACGAGGATGCCGTTAAAAAATATGGCTATGAATAGCACGGACTTGCAAAAGGCCCTCGACGAGCGCGAGCTAGACGCCTTGGCAACTCTGCTGCGCCAGCACCCTCATCTGGTGCAGCACCGAGTTGAATGCGCGAACGGGCAGCACTGTACCCCCTTGCAGTACGCCGACCGCATCGCCGCTAGCTTGGACGTCATGCGCTTGTTGGTCGAGTGCGGTGCCGATGTGAGCGAATTGAACGGAGCACTCTTTGGATGCTGTGAGAACCACAATCTAGACCACATGCAGCGCCTATTGAAACTGGGCGTCCACCCCGACGACGCGTACAACGAAGGCTGGGACTGCCGCGTCCTCTACGGGTTTTTGCAGACGTATCACCGCTCGCCTCCTGCCCATCTACATGTCTGCATCGAAGCACTCATCGCAGCGGGGGCCACCTTTGAGGACGGGCCGACGATGGATATTCATCGAGGTCGTCTCGACCAACTGGAGTTGCGCCTCGATAGCTGCCCAGACTTAGTCGAGGAGCGCTTCTGGCTCGACTATGGCGACCATCTCACGCTGCGGGGCGTCACTCTCCTGCACGTGGCCGTCGAATATCACGAATTGGATGCCGTGAACCTGCTGCTGAGGCGCGGTGCCGATTTGAATGCGCGCGCCGAGATCGGCCGCAACGGCGTGGGCGGTCAGACGCCCCTCTTCCATGCGATTGGTGCCAATCAGGGAACGGGCTGGGAAACCTTCGAGTACCTATTGGACCAAGGAGCGGACTTGACGGTTAGAGCACGCATCCAGCGCAACCCGGCGGCTGACGACAAGGTGATGGACTGCATCCACAAGGGGCAGGACCACTTTTTCCCCGAAGTTGAAGAACTCACGCCACTCGGCTATGCCCTGCGCCACGAATCCGGCCCAGCTTGGCGCACCTCCCAGCGCGAAGTGGCTCGGCTGCGGGCAGTACAGGCCCCGGTGTAATCTCGCCACCTCTAGGCTGTTGCCCCTATCGGCGATATGGTTTAATTTTTTTTAACCTTCGCAACACACCATTTATCCGAGTAGCTTTTCCCGTGAATGTACCTAACCACGATATACTGATCGTAGGCGGCGGCGGTGCGGGTCTGCGGGCGGCGATTGCTGCTGTCGAGCTCGATCCGAACCTCAGCGTCGGCTTAGTGTCCAAGGTGTACCCGATGCGGAGCCACACGGTGTCAGCCGAGGGCGGCTCCGCAGCGGTGATACGCGACGAAGACGACAGCTTCGACTCCCATGCTTTCGACACCATCAAGGGCAGTGATTTTCTCGCCGACCAAGACGTAGTAGAAGTCTTCGTCAAGGAGGCCCGCGACGAGTTGATTCAATTGGAGCATTGGGGTTGCCCTTGGAGCCGCGACGACGATGGTCGGATTAGCGTACGCGCTTTCGGCGGTATGTCGGTCAAGCGCACCCTGTACGCGGCCGACAAGACCGGCTTCCACATGCTGCACGCTCTTTTCCAGACTTCGCTCAAATACGACCGCATCCATCGCTACGACGAGTGGTTTGGGACGCGGCTGCTGCTCGACGACAACGGCGCGGCCTGCGGCGTGGCCGCGATCAACGTGCGCTCCGGTGCCATGCAGGCGATTCCCGCCAAGGCCGTGATTATTTGCACGGGCGGCGGAGGGCGCATTTTTCCTTTTACGACCAATGCCGCCATTAAGACCGGCGACGGCATGTCCATGGCTTACCGAGCGGGCTGCCCTCTCAAGGACATGGAATTTGTCCAGTACCATCCCACTGGGCTGCCGGGCACGGGCATCCTGATGACCGAGGCGTCGCGCGGCGAGGGGGGCCACCTGATCAACAACAAGGGCGACCGCTACCTCAGCGAATACCTACCCGACAAGATGGAGTTGGGCCCGCGAGACATGGTTTCACGGGCATTCGTCCACGAGGAGCGCGCTGGGCGGGTCTTTTCCGGCCCGTATGGTACCTACGTCCATCTTGACTTGCGGCATTTGGGCGAAAAGAAAATCGACGAACGCATCCCCTTCGTGCGCGAGCTGACCAAAAACTACGTGGGTCTTGACCCGGTGTACGAGCCAGTGCCTGTGCGTCCAGTGGTCCACTACATGATGGGCGGCATTCACACCGACATTACTACGGCGACGCCCATCCCGGGCTTGTACGCGGCCGGGGAAACGGCCTGTGTCACCATCAATGGAGCCAATCGCCTCGGCTCCAACTCGCTGTCCGAGCTTTTGGTCTTCGGTGCGCGGGCCGGCCGCTATGCTGCTGAGTACGCCGCGGAAGTCAATTCACCATCGTACGACAGCTTGGAGAAGATGGCCGCCGACGAGTGGCAGCGGATTGAACAGGCATTTTTCAAAAAAGAGGGCAGCGAGCGCATCGCCGACATTCGCTCGGACCTGCAGAAGGCGATGGAACAAGGGGCGGGCATCTACCGCGAACAGGAGAGCCTAGAGGCGGCCTGCGCCGAACTGCCCAAGCTCAAGGAACGCTACTCTCGCGTCCAAGTTGACGATAGCTCGTCCGTTTTCAACACCGAACTGACGGCCGCGTTGGAATTAGGCTCGCTGCTCGACGTGGCCGAGACTGTGGCCCATTCGGCGCTGTTGCGCCGGGAGTCGCGTGGCTCGCATTCGCGCCTAGACTACGAAGAGCGCGACGACGAAAACTTTCTCTGCCACTCCTTGGCGTATCGCACCGATGACGAGCCGCGCATTGAATACCAAGACGTCGTCATCACCCGCTGGCAGCCGCAAGAGCGCACCTACTGATTGAGAGGAGCTATGAGCGATAAGACCATTGGCATCCGGGTGACTCGCTTTCGACCCGAGCAGGAGGACGCACCCACCGAGCAGGTTTACGAGGTTCCCTATCAGGAGGACTGGGTCGTCCTCGACGCGCTCAACTACATCAAAGATCACATTGACGGCACCCTTTCGTACCGCTGGTCGTGTCGCATGGGCGTGTGTGGCTCTTGTGGTATGATGGTCAACGGCGAGCCTAAGTTGACCTGCGCGGCTTTTCTCAAGGACTACTACCCGAATGAGCTGGTGGTCCAGCCCCTCGCCCACTTTCCCATCATTCGCGACTTGGTCGTCGATATAGACGATTTCATGGACAAGCTCAAGGCGGTCCAGCCGTGGATCATTCGCGAGGAAGAAAAGCCGGTCGCCGAAGGTGAGTACTTGCAGTCTCCTGCGGAGCTAAAGGAGTTCAAGCAGTTTAGTCAGTGTATCAACTGTCTGTTGTGCTACGCGGCTTGTCCCGTCTATGGTTTAGAAGATGTCTTCGTCGGCCCTGCGGCCCTTGCGCTGTCCTACCGCTACAACCTCGATTCGCGCGACGAAGGCTATGCTCAACGCACGGTCGTCGCCGCTAGCAGTGAGGGCATCTGGGAATGCACCTTTATCGGTGAATGCTCGGTAGTATGTCCCAAGGACGTGGACCCAGCCGCCGCCATCCAGCGCACCAAGGTCGAGACGACGACTAATTGGTTCAAATCCTTTCTCATGCCTTGGGGGAACAAATGAGCCAGTCGTACGAAACCTACAAGCCAAAGCTATCGCCGACTTGGTGGCTGAAAAGTCGCAACTACTTCCTATTTATGATGCGCGAATTGAGCAGCGTCTTTATCGCTGCCTTCGTCCTCCTTTTGCTGTACCAGCTCTTTGCACTGGCCAAGGGGCCGGAGGCGTATGCAGCTTGCCGCGCCGAACTGAAGACGCCGGCGTTTGTGGCCTTTTACGCGGTGGCGTTCGTCTTTGCGCTCTACCACACGATCACTTGGTTGGGGGTAATGGGTCGAGTTCAGGTCGTGCGGATGGGTGCGTTTACCCTGCCGCCCAAGTTGGTAACGGCTGGTGCCTTCGTCGGGTTTTTCCTCGTGTCGGTGGCCGTCGGCTACATTTTCCTGCGCGTGCTATAGCCATGAGCTACAAACAAGACAAAACCGAACCTTTCTGGTGGGGCCTGTTTTCCGCTGGTGGCGTGGTAGCCGCCATGCTGATCCCCGTGTTGATCTACTTCGTTGGACTGGCCGAGCCGCTGCGCTTGACCGGCGAGGAAGTGAGTCGATACGAGGCCATGAGGAAGTTGCTCAGCCACCCGCTAGCTAGGGTGTTATTCTTCGTCGTGGCTGTCCTACCGCTCTACCACGCGGCGCACCGCATTCGCTTCATGCTCCACGAGTTTGGGCTGCGGAAGTTGATCCTTCCCATTCACTACTTATGCTACGGCGGTGCCATAGTCGGCACTGGGCTGGCGGCTTATATCCTCTTTTATCTGCTCTAACCGTCGGCCCCGCTGGGTGCAATGAAACCGACGCTGCAATCGCGCATCCGCGGCTCGGTGCTCGCCCAGGCTTGGGGAGACGCCTTGGGTGCGCCGTTTGAGTTCGCGCCGCCAGACGCCGTTGAAAAGCGCACGGGTAAGAAGTGGCTGGCACGGCTTCATCCATTCACCGGGAAAAAGGGGCCACATGGGATGTGGGTGAACGAAGCTCCAGTGGGTACGGGCACCGACGATGTGCGCTACAATTATCTCTTTATAGAACTGGCTGTCGAATTGGGGAGGATGCCAAGGGCTCGGGAAGTGGCGCGGCGATTGCTGGACGTGTATGAGCGGCCCGAAGATTTTTTCCCCAGCAATGCCGAGCTGGCGTGCGAGCAGTTTGAGCTGTGGGAAGGGGTCAGCCGCGGTTGTCTGGGGGAGAAGTCGCCGCGTTACCCGGGAGTGCCACCTGCGATGCTCGCTACGCGGAGCATCGGGCTTAACTATCCTACGCTGGCCGGGCTGTTAGTGTTGCCATCGGCGGGTCTGCTTTTTCCCGGCGATCCCGCAGGAGCCTATCGCGCTGCTTATGAAGCGGATTTTTTTGCAATTGGCTACGCCCGCGAGGCCACCGCGCTATTGGCGGCGGCGCAAGGTGCGGCATTGGCCGCTATGTCGCCGCCGGCATTGGTTGATGCCGTATTGGCGCTGGATCCGCTCTACTTGGGAGGGTATTTCGGGGACACTTTCATCCGGCAGAAGCTGCCGCCGCTGCTGGCGAGAGCCGCCGGTAAAAGAGCCGAGCAATTGGCCGAGTTCCTTGCGTGGGAGTTGCGCCATTTTAGCGTCTTCGATCCCTTCCGGGCGTTGGCCATTGCCTTTGCCGCGCTCTTGTCCCATTCCGATGACCCGTCCCTCGCGCTGCAAGTGGCGGCCAATCAAGGCGATCTTGACGAGGAAGGGCACTGGAGCCGCTACGCGGATATCGACTGCTATGCCGGAATTACCGGGGCGTTGGTAGGGGCTTGTTGCGGCGACAATGCGCTGCCAGCAGACGTGGTCGGACAGGTCGTCGTGGGAAACAAGGCCGTGTACGGATTTGACTTAGAGGAGACGATCGCGCGTTTCGCACACTTAGTGGTCGCAAAGGAAGGAAAGGAAGAACGTCAATGCCCATAGGAGCCAAGAACGCTATAATCGCCGGCTGTGGAATGCATCACGTGGCCGTGCAGACGCGCGATTGGGAAACGTCGCTGAGCTTTTATCGAGATGTGTTGGGGATGGAGGTGGTCGCCGAATTTGGTGCTCCTGAGCGCAAGATCGCGCTCTTGGATACAGGCGATGGAAGCCACCTCGAACTCTTCGCTCCCACGGCCGAGTCGCCCGCACTTGATGCCGAAAGCCCCAACGATCCGGTGACGCATTTTGCCTTGGCGGTTACAGACGCGCACGCCGCTACTGAGCGGGTGCGAGCGGCCGGATGCGAAATCACGGTCGAACCCAAGAACCTGACGCTGGACAAGCTGAACGTGACAATTGCCTTTTTCAAGGGCCCCAACGGCGAAGTCGTGGAGTTTTTCCAGACTCACTAGGCTGGGTTGGTACAAAAAAGCGCAGGCCCCCAAGGGCCTGCGCTTTTCGCGTTTGTCTGGTAGGGACTATTGTGGAGTTTCGGTTTGAGGGGCTGCGCCGATAATGACTACGTCTCGGGCTTGCAGGCCCTTGGGGCTAGCGACCGTTTCAAATTCCACCTGCTGACCTTCTTCTAGGGAGCGGAAACCGTCGCCGCGAATCGCGCTGTAGTGGACGAAGACGTCGTCTTGTCCTTCGCGCTGAATAAAACCAAACCCCTT
Source organism: Candidatus Latescibacterota bacterium (assembly GCA_965116045.1). Lineage (GTDB taxonomy): Bacteria > Latescibacterota > UBA2968 > UBA8231 > UBA8231. The sequence continues at coordinate 3,681,273 of OZ220478.1, forward strand.
GGAACTATCGAACCATTTGACGGAGCCACTTTGACGTTCGGACATGATGAAGGTTACCTCCCTTCGATTGCTAATGGGGTTGAACTGAGCGTTCCAAGCCGGGTTTAAGGCAGAGTTGTTTGAAAAAAAGACCTAGCGCGAGCGCGAAATACGCCGGTCTGTGCTGCGTGCGCCGCGGACAAAGCCGGTCTCGGCCATGCGAATGGCCTTCTGCTGTCGGCGGATGCTCTTTTGGCGGTTGATCTTTTTCTGGACCGAAGGTTTAGTATAGAAACGCCGCTTTTTCAAGTCGCGCAACAAGCCGGTTTTGCGGGTTTTGGACGTAAAGCGCCGTAGCGCCTTTTCAAAGGGTTCGTCCGATCTGACCTCGACGCTGAAATTGCTCATATGCTGCTCCTAACCCTTGACTTTTGAGTTCCTACTTGAAGAAAAATATATTCTACGCTATGGGTTGCTCTTAGTCAAGAGCCGTCTTGCCAGTCGCGCTGATCGAGGCGAAGGACTATAAAAGTAGTTGCGATTTTGTCCAGATAGCCTTTTTTTGTAAAAAGACTCCCCTACTCAGAGAGAAGTCGCGCTGTGTCATTCGACTTCCATATTCCATACTTCCTCTATCTCGCACGTAAGGAGATGCCATGGCTTTTTCGCATACGAATTCCAAGGGGATCGCGTACATCCTGCATTCCCGGACCACGACCCTCAAAAACGGAAACTCGCAGACGATTTACTTCTTTTCTAAAACTGAAAAGGAAGGTGCTCTCGACGCAGTGCCGGACGGCTATGAGGTGTCTGAGAGCAAAAACGGCCTACCCGTGCTGAAGCGCAGTAAGTAAGCCGCCTCGGCCGGACCTCGTTCAGACCGGTTCTTTTCTCGGTATTCCCCGTAGAGAAAGGAACCGGTCTTTTTTATGCCCAAAAGGGGCTATGGTCGCGCTTTTGCCGAGCGTAGCGTTGTCCTATACTATGGGCATGATGCCAAAAACCGTAAGAGAACAGGCTGCGATCAACTTGCAGCAACGGCTGGCCGAAAACCCCTACGTAGGCCGCGGTATTGTCATTGGCCGGGCTGCGGAGGGGACTTGGATGCAGGTTTACTGGATCGCGGGGCGCAGTGCCAACAGCCGCAACCGCATCTTCGTCGCCGAAGGCGACGTGTTGCGAACCGAAGCGGCCGATCCCACGAAATTGAGCGACCCCACGCTCATTATTTACAATGCTATGCGAGTTTGCGCTCGGCGCAGTATTGTCTCCAATGGGGTCCATACCGACGCCATATACGAGGGGTTTGCCGCTGGCCGCAATTTTGCCGAGAGCTTGGCTGGCTGGCTGCACGAGCCCGATCCGCCTAACTACACGCCGCGCATAGCGGGTTATGTCGATTTGGAGGCCGATGAGGCTTGGCTCGCCATTGTCAAGGCTAGCCCTTTTGACCCCGAGCGCAGTGAACGCCACTTCTTCCGCTTCGACTGCGTCGCGCCGGGCTACGGTTACGCCATCACTACGTACGACTCAGACGGCGATCCCCTGCCCTCGTTTGCTGGAGTTCCCTATCTGTTGCCCCTCGCCGACGCGCCTACCCTCCTCTGGGAAGCCCTAAACCCCGAGCACCGGATCGCACTTGCAGTGCGGCACATCGCCGCCGACGGCGTGGTCGAAACCAAGATCATCAATCGCTATGAGGCGGTATAGCCTCTGTACGCGCGGTGACAAAGAAAAAGCACGGCAGCGAACAGAGCCACGGCTACTGCCTGATGCAGCGAGGCCAAGGCCAAGGGTACATGCGCGACGACCGTGCCGATCCCCAAGCCGATCTGTACCGCCATCAAGCAGAGGATTAGGCTGATCCCAGTCTTCAGCGCTGTGTGGCGGGCGACCGCCCATAATATTAGTGCTAGCCCGAGGACTACAAAGGCAAAGAAGCGGTGTTGGAAGTGGACGGTGATGGGGTTGTCGAGCAGGTTTACGAGGAGCGGCTGCATAGACCACAAGCCGCCCGGGATCCAAACCCCGAACATTTTGGGGAAGGTGTCCGATAGGTAGCCGGCCTTGAGTCCGGCGACGAGGCCGCCAGCGGCGATCTGGAGGTAGACAGTGGCAAATAGCCAAATGCAAAGGCGGCGCACGGTGCGGGACACTGACTGAGCCGCTGTCGCAGACGATAGATAGCCTAAGGCCTGCCAGAGGCAAGCGGCCAAAAGGGCGAGGGCGCAACAAAGATGCAAGGTCAAGCGCACGTGACTTACTTGGGGCCGGTCGTCTAGGCCGCTTTTGACCATTAGCCAGCCCACCAAGCCTTGGAGGGCGAAGAGCAGGCCAATGCCTAGATAGGCAGGTATGTGGGCACGGGGAATGGCTCGGCACCAGAGGAAATAGAGCAGGGGCACCACAAAGAGCAATCCGGCCAGTCGACCGAGTAAGCGGTGGCCGAACTCCATGTAGTAGATAAATTTGAATGCGTCCAACTCCATGCCATAGTTGACGAGCTGGTATTCGGGCGTCTGCCGGTACTTGGCGAATTCGCTTTCCCAGGCCGCAGCACTGAGTGGCGGAACGACGCCGGTGACCACGTTCCACTCGACGATGGATAGGCCCGAGCGGGTTAGGCGCACCCAGCCCCCGTACACTACGAGGACGACGATGAGAGCCGAGACAGCGAAGAGCCAGATGGCGAGTTGGCGATTGGTGGTCATGTGGCGGGGTTTGAACAAATCACTCGTAGAAAATACTCTATGGCGATATATTGGCAACTTTTGCCACGTCGCCGCACGCGATAGAAGGAGGTATGTGTGAAGCTAGCAAACAAAGATGCGTTGGTAACTGGCGGGTCCACCGGCATTGGCCGGGCTGCTGCCGAGTTGTTCGCGCAAGAAGGTGCGCGTGTTCACATCATGGACTACAACGAATCGGAGGGCCGAGCCGCTGTGGAACAGATTGAGGCCGCAGGGGGCCAAGCGCATTTCTACGCTACGGACGTGCGCATGGAAGAGAGCGTGGCCGCGTCGGTCGCGCAGATCAGAGAGTGGACCGCTCGCTTTGATGTGGCGGTTTTTGCGGCCGGAGTCTTGAAGGGGGCGTACAAAAACATTGAGGAGCTGTCGGAGGAGGATTGGGATGCGACGCTCGACACGAACCTGAAGGGCACCTTTCTCTCGGCCAAATACGCGACGCCGCTCTTGGCGGCCGCCGGCCAATCCGTACTGCTGATCATTGCCTCGGGCGCGGGTGTGCGGGGCGGTTCCTCGTCCTATGCTTATGCTGCGAGCAAGGCTGGCCAGCACGGACTGCACTACAAGCTCGAAGGTGAGTTAGGGCCACAGGGGGTGCGCTTGCACGTGATTTGCCCCGGGGGTATTGCAACACCGCTGAAGCTGGAGAATATAGCGCAGGGGGCTGCGACCGCCGGCCGCGATCCAGAGGAAGCAAAGCGGAACGCCGTGCTGGGAGACCCAATGGGAGTGGCGCGGGTGCTGGCGTTTTTGGCTTCTGAGGAGGGGTCTTACGTGCGGGGGACGGTGTTCACTCGGTAGCGTATTCAGCGGCTGCAATCAACGGCGGCCGATCGGAGTATGGCGAACTATTGCTACACAGGTTCATGCTCCAATGTAGCTAGGTGGAACGCACCTATTCAAACTACAAGAGAGGACATACAAAATCATGCTTATGTCATATAAACAACTGCGCCGACCGATCCTCGAAGTACTAGCTGACGCAAAAGAAGATGTAATCTCTAAGCAATATATCAGGGAATCGCTTTGCCAACTCTTCTCGTTGACTGATGATGATTTGCTAGAAAAAATACCCTCTGGCGGAATAACGAAGTTTGAAGATCGCCTGTCTTTTGGGATCTATTACTTGAAAAAAGCTGGTCTGTTACAATCGCCTGCGCGTGCCTGTTTCCAAATTACCACGCGAGGGAGGGAATTCCTAAAGGGAACGGGCGACCTCAACGACAGGGAATTGAGGCGCCTGATTGCAGAGAATGAGGGACAGCCGCTGGTTGAAGAGGATGTTGATGCACTGGGGACTGTTGATGACGTCGGCACTAGAACCCCCTATGAGCAAATTGACGTGCTTTATCTGGAGTTGGAGAACAGACTTGCCGAAGAGCTATTGGAGAGGGTGAAACAGGTATCGCCCGACAGTTTTGAACGATTGGTAGTCAGTTTGCTCGAGAGAATGGGCTATGGCGAAGGTAAGGCGGTTGGACGCAGCGGCGATGGCGGCATAGACGGCATCATCAATCAGGACGCTTTGGGCCTTGAAAAGGTGTTCATCCAAGCGAAACGCTGGAAAAACCAAGTTGGCGAACCTGAAATCCGCAACTTCGCCGGCAGCCTTGAAGCGAAAGGGGCAAGTAAAGGCGTATTTATCACGACTTCGTCCTTTGCTCCAAAGGCGCGTGAAACGGTGCGTTACATCTCGGCGGGCAACAAGTTTATCCGGTTAATAGACGGCGAGGAACTTGCCCGTCTGATGATAAACAACTGCGTCGGCGTGGTCTCCGAAATCACATACGATGTGAAAAAACTGGACGAGAATTACTTTGCCGAAGATGTGTAGCAGCATGTAGCTTGACGCACACAGTAGAGTTTCACAGAAATTACAGCCTCCATGCAAACCACCGCTAAGCTGATATGCGGCCCTGCCCAGTCCATGGCGGAGATCGCGGATGGGTCGGTTGATCTGATCGTCACTTCGCCGCCCTATCCGATGGTGGAAATGTGGGATGAGATTTTCGCGCTGCAAGACGAGCGCATCGGGGAGCAACTGGCGCGTGGCGATGGACGGGCTGCTTTTGCGCTGATGCACGAGTTGCTCAATGCGGTGTGGCTGGAGTGCGCTCGCGTCATGAAACCGGGGGCCATTGCCTGCGTCAACATCGGCGACGCCACCCGTACCTTGGCTGGCGATTTTCAGTTATACTCCAATCACTCCCGCATCCTCAGCCGTTTTCTCGACCAAGGTTTTGCCGCTTTGCCCGACATACTCTGGCGCAAACAAACCAACACCCCTAACAAATTTATGGGGTCTGGGATGCTGCCCGTAGGGGCGTATGTGACCTACGAGCACGAGTACATCCTCGTGTTTAGAAAAGGGCGGCGGCGGACATTCACAACGGCCGCTGAGAAAGCCAAGCGTCGCGAGAGTGCCTTCTTCTGGGAGGAGCGCAACGTTTGGTTCTCGGACCTGTGGCTCGATGTAAAGGGGATTTCGCAAGGATTGGTCAATGCGCCGACCCGCGAACGCAGCGCGGCCTTTCCATTTGAGTTGGCCTATCGACTCGTCTGCATGTTTTCTGTCAAAGAAGATGTGGTACTCGATCCGTTTACGGGGACTGGAACGACGCTGGCGGCGGCCTTAACAGCGGGAAGGAACTCGGTCGGCGTGGAGATTGACGAGACGTTGGTGCCGGTTGCGCGAAACCTGCTGCGCTCCACACGGCCTGCGGCCAATGAATACAACCGCGACCGGCTAGCTCGACACGCGGAGTGGGCTGCTGCGCGCACGGCGGATCGCGGCCCATTGAAATACGCGAACCGCCACTACGGATTTCCGGTAATGACGGCTCAGGAACAGGACTTGTTGTTAAACGAAGTTACGGGAATTGCCGACGATGCTGACGGCACGACGCTGGTGGCCCACTACAGCGAAGAAGCGAACAGCGGCTTTGCAGCGCACCGGCGCAAAAGCAAAATCGCTGCGCAGACGCTACTGCCGCTAGTTTAATCGGTGCTGCGCTCTTCCGCACGCAACGTGCTCTGCAGTGCTGCATAGGCCGCCTCGCGATCGGCGAGCGCAGCACTCTGTTCCTTGATCTGTTGGTTGAGCGATTGCACTTGATCGTCGATCACGGGGTCGTTACCGGCTTCGAGAAGCTGGTGGACCCGCGCTCCCAGATCTGCTTGGGTGCGGGTGAGCTGGTTTTTGGCAGCGGCGATATCGAGCCGGGCACGCGCTAGACGGGTCAGATCGCCGGCTCTGTCAGCGGCGGTGGCCGCGCCTTCTTGCAGTCCTTTGACGAGATTGTTCCACAAGTTGTCCACTGAGACCTCGTATGGTTTAAGTGTCTGGTGCCGAGGTGCGGCGCAGTTCGCGGAGGAGCGTTTCTTTGTTGGCCCGCGAAACTTGGCGGCCCTTGATCTGAGCGTCGGGTAGCTGGCGCACGAGCTGGCGCAGGCGGGCAACTGGCAAACCTGCTAGCTCGTCGGTAGGTGGCTGCGCTGCTTGGGGTTGGTGCAGGAGCAGGTTTTCTATGTCGAGATGGGGGGCGGGAATGACGCGATGGCTAATCACTTGGCTGACCTTGAGTGCGGCTTCGACGCCGGCTTGCACCGCCACTTGGACGGCGGCAACCTCACCTCTAAAGTGCGTTGAAACTAACCCGCCGCCGATAGACTTGATACCGAGGAGTTCGACCGGAGCGGATTTTACGGCTGCGTCGGCTGCTTCGATGACACCGACGAGACCGCGGGTCTCAATCAGCCCTATGGCAGCCATTGGGCTCGCTTGGCTCGGTCAACGAGTGTCGTCGAGGGTATGGGGGACGAGCGCTAAATAGCGGGCGCGCTTGATGGCGCGCACGACGTGCGCCTGCTGCTTGCGCGTGGCACCGGTGCGCCGAGCCGATTCGATCTTGCCATTTGGCGTGATAAACTTGACTAGGACATCGAGGCGCTTGTAGTCGATGTCTTCGGACTTGAGCTTGGCGACGGCCTCTCGGCGCGTGCTGCGGAACTTGGCGATGACGACGCTCCTTTTTAAGGTACCCGCCTGAGCGAGCACGTAAATTAGAAGAACAAAAAGTACAGGCGGGGCCGGGGAATGTCAATATATTGCCCCGGCCCCGCCTGTGCTAACGCGGGTTCATTTCGTCGTGGAGTTGGCGCATGATTTGATGGTGTCCCATGCCCTCGTCCGAGAGCTTCTTGTATTTGGCCTCGTCGATGCCGTCGCGCTTGAGAAAGCCGCGAATGTCGTAGCGGCCTTCGACTTCCACAGGTAGGCCGCCCTCCTCGACCATGAGCTGGAGGGGATAGCCTTTTTCTTGTAACGGCAGGTGGATCACGCGGTTGCGCCGCGCCGATTCGTAGAGGGCCATCATGATTTCCACGGTGTCGCGGGCCGTGGTGCCGGCGTTGCGGTGTTCGGCCTTGTGGCCTTTGAGACAGTCGATGAGTTCGCGGACCTGGGCAGCGTTGGTGTTGCCGCCAATGGCTTTGGTGCCTTCAGTGAGCGCGAGATCAACTTCACGCCAGCCGCCTGAGGAGGCGTTCATAAGTTGGAGTCGGGTCTCGCTCACGGATAAGAACCCTTCGCTGCCGCGGATTTCGAAGCAGCCGGCCCCAGCGCCCTCACGCATGAGATCGGACTGAATGAAGAGCTGGAGATTGCCGGCGAAATCGACCAAGCCCATGCAGGCGTCTTCAATCATGGTATCGCGCTCGTAGCGGTTGGTGCGGCGCTCGACTGCGCCCATGACCCATCGGGCACGGGGGTCGCCGAGCACGAAGCGCGAGCCGTCAATGGAGTGTGTGCCCCAGTTAGTCAGCCCGTCGGCTACCTTGTTGGTGACAAAGATCGGCTCGCCAATCGCGCCCTCTTCGACTAGGGCCTTGGCCTTTTCCCAGCCCGGGGTGAAGCGGCGCTGATGGCTGATGACCAGTTGGGTACCGTGCGCCTCGCAGGCATCGACCATGGAATCGGCCGCGGCCATGCCGATGGCCATGGGTTTTTCGCAGATGACGGCGCGGGCACCGCCGACGGCTGCGGCAATGGTGGGGGCCGGATGCAAAAGGTGCCAAGTGCAGACGCTGACGATGTCGGGCCGGGCCTTTTCCATCATCTCTTCGACCGTGGCAAATTCCTGTGGGATGCCGTATGCGTCCACGTAGGTTTTACGGGCCATGGGGACCGGATCGGCCACGGCGACCACCTCGACCTCGTCCACAAGATTGTAGCCTTCCATGTGGGCATTGCCGATGGATCCACAGCCGACGATTGCCGCGGTATAGCGTTTCATAGAGGATCTCTCCTTGGCGAAAACGTGATAGTGGGTGTACTGTTGAGACATAATAAAGGATAGGCATTAGGTTATCTTCAAGTCCGCAGGCCGTCCCAACCGAGCCTGTAGGCTGGAAAGCGACCACTAATTATGGAAACCTTATACGTTTCGCCTACTCTTTCCATCCCGCTTTCCGAACTGCGCTTCAAATTTCGTCGCAGTTCGGGACCAGGGGGACAAAACGTCAACAAGCTCAATACCTCGGTCGAGCTACAGTTTGACTTTGTCCACAGTGCGGTGCTCAGCGACGAGCAGCGCCAGCGGATTGCCGAGAAGCTCGCCACGCGGCTGAATAGCACGGGTGTGCTGTTGATCCAGTCGGAGCGATTTCGCACGCAGGGACGCAATCGCGCCGACTGCCTCGGCAAGCTGGCCACCCTGCTCGTTGAGGCACTCAAAACACAGCCCAAACGCAAAAAAACCAAGCCTAGCCGCGCCGCCCAAGCGCGCCGCCTCGACAGCAAGCGGCGTCATTCCGCGAAAAAAAAGAACCGCCAAACGCTTTTGGATTGAACGTTTGGCCTTATTGGAGCGTCAAAAGATAGTATTTGCGCATATTCACGTAGTGTTCTAAACTTTAACGTGAACGTAAATTTTTCTCTGAAAATGTTGAGGGATAAAATGAAAGCACAAAATAGAGAAACAATGTACTCGGCGACCGATCTCTACTGGCGCGACATAAAAGACGCCGAACCGCTCAGCCGCGAGGAAGAAACGGCCCTCTTCAAGCGCGCCAAAGCAGGGGACGAAGAGGCGCGGCAGGCACTGGTGCGAGCCAATTTGCGCTTCGTGGTTCGCGTTGCCCGCGAGTACCACGACTGTGGTCTTTCGCTGATTGAGCTGATTTCCGAGGGCAATCTCGGGTTGCTGGAAGCGGTCCGGCGCTTCGACGAGACGCGCGGTTTTAAGTTCATTACCTATGCGGTGTGGTGGATTCGCCAAGCCATTCTCCGCGCCCTAGCCGAACACGGCAAAATTGCTCGCCCGCCGCTCAGTCGGGTCAGCGACCGACAGAAGGTCGAAAAGGAAGCCGATGTCCTCGCCCAAGAGCTAGGACGCGCCCCGACTGTTGAGGAAATCTCCGCCTCGGTCGATTTCTCGGCGGAGCGCATTCGCAACGCCTTTGAGATAGGGCAGCCGGATCTGCCCTTGGACGCCCCGGCCTTTGCCGACAGCGAGGTGACGTTTGCACAGACCTTTGTCTCGGCCGAGCCTAGCTCGCATGACCGCTTCGTCGAGGGCGAAATGCGCACGGCGGTGGCCAACTGTCTGAAGGTGCTCGACGCCCGCGAATCCCACATCGTCCGCGCTTATTTTGGCCTCGACGACAGGGCGCCCAAGACCTTGGAGGAAATCGGCGAGTCCATGGGCGTCACCCGCGAGCGCGTACGACAGTTGCGGAATAGGGCGTTAGAAAAAATGAAAGACGAGTGCGGCGGGCAATTGGTCGAGTTTTCGAATAACTGAGCGGACGATGGCCCATTGCTGTGGACTGTGCCGCGTCCTATAATTGGATGACTTTAGTGAAAGGACGCGATGGCTCAGCTCCGGCAGAAATTATTGGTGCTCTACGCCCATTCTCCCGATTTACACAGCCAAACTGTGGCTTGGTCGCTGTACGACGGCACGGGCGAGGATCGGTCCGGCAGCGGCGATAGCGAGGAACCGCCCTATCCTTCGGTCGTGGTGGCCATGCGAGATGGGTGGCGGGTGGTGCAGTTCCCCCAGCAGTATCCGGCCTATCCAGGCATGGAATACAATACGTCCTACCTGAAATACGAGTACATTCTCGAAAAGATGGAGGCAGTCGATGATTGATAAGCAATATCTCCTGAATACCAAACAAATGGCGCAGTTTGTCGCCGCCGGCTTTTTGCGTTTCGACGAGTTGGTGCCCGACGCGATCAATCGCGCCGCGTGCGCGGAGATGGAAACCGGGATTCCGCGAGGCCGCGCAGGTGCGCCGCTCGCTGAACTGTGGACCGATGCGGCGGTCGGTCGAGTGGTGCGTCTGCCCCAGATTCAGGGGATCATTCACAGTTTAGTCGGCCCCGACCCACTCTACGATCACCACGCCGTGCATACGGTTGGTGCCCACCACGAGCACGGGCAGATCTGGCACGCTGATGCGATTATCGACACCCGACTGCACTTTGACATCCAGCTTTTTTATTTTGCTCACGACACGCCGCGCGAGATGGGCGGCACCATGTTCCTGCCCGGCAGTCACTATCGCCGCATCAGCGAGTCGGATATCGCCCGTTATCAAAACTTCCTCGGGCAGATGCCGATGGTCTGCAAAGCCGGTACAGTGGCCGTGGCCCACCACGGCATCTGGCACTGCGCCCAGCCCAACCTAACTGGCCGCAAGCGCTACATGTTTAAGCTGCGGCTCAATCCCACGGTGCGGCAGAAAAAGCTGTGGAACACCGAAGATATTGACGATGCGGAGATCCCCGCGCTACTCAACGCCAACCATCGCTGGTACGGCAACGAGGTGCGCTTAGAGGTTGTCAACCGCATCAAGCTGTGGCGCTTTTTGACCGGCGACGAGAACTACGACGTGTCCTACTGGCTGTCGCGACTGGAGAACGCACCCGAAAATGAGCTGCGGGCAGCGTGAGCAGAACGCGTCCCCATGCAAAAGCAAAAGCCGACCCAATAGCTGGGTCGGCTTTTTTGTATTGACTGTATCGGCCTATCGCTGCCGTGTCCTACTATTCTAAAAGGCAAGAGCAATCCAGTGGATCCGGGCTCGTGAAAACCGAGCGCGACAATTTGTCCAAGACCGCTACATCGGTGTGCTGGCGCTCGCCGCGGCTGTCGGAGAGCAAAATCGCTCCGTGGCGCTGCCAGTTAGTCCAAGGGTTGGTAAAGCGCGGCTCGGCGTCGCCTGCGTCGGGGTAGAACGCCCATTGGGTCACTAACCGCGATTCTCGATCGATCCAGACTGCGTATTTGTTTTGCGGGGTGACGCCGACATCTTGGAAGGTGAGTTCCAGCACTTCGGCTGGCTTACCGTCCTGGGTGGCTTCTAAGCCCCGGTAGTGCAGGGTGACGCCGGTGTCTTTGAGCTTGTAGGGCATGACCAGCCAGTACGAGTCGTTGATCCAAGCGCGATAGCCGTGGTCGAGTTTGGCCGCGAGCGTGTCGGGATCGCTGATTTTCTCGCCAGCGACGAAGGCGCGGCCCTCTTTGCTGTGGATGTTCATCAGCACTGTCAGATCGCCTTGCTCAAAGCGGATGTCCCCGGTCCACTTGTCCCACACGTGTAAGCGGAACCCAAAAAAGCGCCAAGTGATATAGCGCGTGGCGTCCCAGTTGGCGCGACCGCCCATCGTGGCCATGACTTCGTCGGCTAGGGCAATGGCCTTGGGGTCGGAATCGGCGGCGTTGAAGCCGGGGGCTGCGGGATTGTCGGCGGCGTGGGCTAAGCCGATGCAGCAGAAAAATCCTAGGAATAAGCGCAACATGGGAATCCTTGCGGTTGCGGGTGGCTGGAGCGCGAAGAGTCTGCTGACTTCTTACGAATGCTCAGGTAGAACCTCGGGTAGCAATTTTTCCAACTTGGCCAACGGGGCCTCCAAAGTCTGAATGGCCTCGGTCCAGAACTGAGTGTCTTCGAGGTCGCGGCCCAAGGCCCGGCGAGCCACGCCTTCGGCGGTGTCGCTGCCGGTGAGGCGGAGAAATTCCTCGTAGCGGGGAAGAAAATCGCTACCCTCTTGTTTAAACATTGAATACAGGCCGCGGCTGAGTAGGAAGCCGAAGGTATAAGGGAAGTTGTAGAAGGTCACGCCGGTGATGTAGAAGTGAAGTTTTGAGGCCCAGAAGTAGGGGTCTTCGCCGCCTTGGGCGAGCGCGTTGCCAAAGACTTCGCGCTGAGTTTCGACCATTAGCGCTTTGAGGCGGCTGACCGTGAGTTCGCCATCTGCGCGTTCCTCGTAGAGCTTTTTCTCGAACTGATAGCGCACGGGGATGTCGAGCAGGAAAATTGCGCCGTGGCCGATTTCTTGGTCGAGGGCGCTGGCCTTTTGGGCCGGGCTGAAGGAAGGGTCGGCGAGGATGCCTTCGGTGAGGATCATTTCGCCGAAGGTAGAGGCCGATTCGGCCAGCGTCATCGGGTAGAAGTGGGCGTAGGTGCGCACGTCGCGCATGATGTAGCTGTGGAAAGCGTGGCCGACTTCGTGAGCGAGCGTGAGCACATCGCCTAGGGTATCGTTGTAAGTCATATAGACGCGGGACTCGCGGGTCAACAGCGAACCTGTGCAAAAGGCACCGGGCCGTTTGCCGGGGCGGGGCGCGTGCTCGACCCATTGGCGTTGGCAGACTTGGCTGAGGAACTCGCCTAGGCGGGGGTAGGCCGCCGCAAAGGAGCGGACGACGAGATCCGTGCCCTTTTCCCAAGAAAGCGGCTCTCGGTTGGGCAGCGGCAGCGGTGCGCCTAGATCGTACCAAGCGACGCCCTCGGTGTCCATGAGTTGCGCCTTGACGGCGAGAATGCGGCGCGGCAGTTCGATTTGTTCGGCGATAGCTGCAAACATCGCGTCGAGGGTCTTGGGCGAAATCGACGCTTGGAAGCGAGCGACATCGAGAAAGTGATCCACACCGCGATGATGGTTGAGGGTCAGCCGCGTCCCGGAGATGGCATTAAGCGCGGCCGCGGCGACGTCTTCCATACTTTCCCAGGCCCGGTTGCCGCCAGCGAAGGCGGCTTGGCGGACTCGGCGGTCGGGGTCTTCCATCAGGGCGCGACGCTGCGACATGGGGCGGCGCTCGGTGCGACCATCGGGAAACACCATGTCGAATTCGAGCTTGCCGGAGATCGAGTCGTAGAGGCGACCCCAGGCGTGGAGACCGTCAACCCCGAGATCGGCCGATAGCACCTCCTTCTCCGGGCTCATGGTGCGCTGTGCCTCTTCGCGCTGGCGGCGGAGGAAGTGGCCGCAGTCGGCCAAGGCGGGCCGTTGGGTAAACTGAGCAAAAATTTCGTCGGAGGTGCCCTTGAGTGCGCGCAGGAGCTCGACATCGAGCTTTGCGCTCTCGGCCGCTAGCAGGGCAAAGGCGGCCTCCTCGCGGGCGTAATCTTCATTGCGGGCGTCTGCCGCGGTGAGGCAGCCGAGGTAGGAACCTAAATGGGAGAGGCGGTCAGTCAGGCTCTCCGTTAGGAGAAATATAGACTCCCAAGCGTCGGCATTGTCCTCGGCAAGCGGTGTTAAGGCGGCAGCTTGCTGACGCACCGATGCGAGATCCCGTTGCAGTTCCTCTTTGAATTGTCGCATGGCCGAGCCGTCAAATTCAGCGAAATAGCTCGTCAGGTCCCAGTCCATGACTGCTGGAGTAGTGGTCATAGGGCGTTTTCCTTGCTGTGATTATCAGGTCGGGCGCAGTCGCTCGTTATGTACATGGCCTGTTCTTTCTGGCGGCTAGCTCTGGCTAAAAGAGAGTTCCATTTGTCGATCATCGGATGAAGGGCGAAGAGGTTGATAAGGCTCTTCAGTCATTCCCTTATCGCCGACCGCGCTACACACTTCACCCCAGTCGATGAAGTATTCGTCAAAGTAGCGAATTGGATATCTGCTAAACTTAATGACATCTTCTCTGGCCGGCCGGCGCCCTAGTTTGATCGCAATTTCTTTGACTTCGATCTGTAGTGTTTTCTTAGGTACTTCGTACTTCCTTTTTTGCAGCCGTGAAACCCTACTGTTTTTTGACTTTGGAGTAGCATTGTTTTTGGCAAATGGGTCTCTACCTCGTTTTAGGTCCAAATGTCTTTGTTCAGCAATAGTGTGATATTTAGCCGATAGTTCAATGCCAATGAATTTTCTACCGAGTATCTCTGCGATTAAGGTCGTCGTTCCTGCGCCATTAAAGGGATCTAGAACAAGGTCTCCTTCTTTGGTAAAGGTGTGGACGAGTCGCTTCATCAACGACGGCGGTAGTTGACACGGATGATCAACTCTTTTTGAATTGTGCTTTAGCCTATGTATGTCCCACCATAAATTCCCAATGGGCTGTCGATCGGTGATTTGGATTGCGTTTCTCTTTTTGATGCAGGAGGCTCTAACACAATACCATTGTTTGAGACTCATAAAATCCTGTGGATTTTCCCAATAGGCGTCTTTCTCGTGATTGGCAATTTCAACTGGCCGACCTTTACTGAGGCAAATTATTCCGTAGTGTGCCGGCATAATTTGCCGGACAGGTAAACTCAATCCCTCCCAAGCGATCCAATCTTGGTAGTCTAAAATACTCTTCGCGAACGAAAAATGCCTAACGATCCAGAGAGGAATATTTATAATTGCAAGAGTCCGACCGGGCTTCAAAACTCTAGCGGATTCGTCGATCCATTGATCGCACCATGAAAAATAACTGCTAATATCTTGGGCGTCATTCCAGTTATCATATTTCTTTTTTATATTGTATGGAGGATCAGCAAAGATAAAATCTACGGAATTTTCAGGGATGACTTTGAGAACATCTAAACAATCTCCATTGAGCAGGCGACTCTCACCAGGGCTGTTGATCATTCCATTTGAAGAGCGGAATTTTCTCTTATTGGAAAATGTGGTAAAGTTCCTGACATCATAATAAATAAGTTGGCGATAAGGTTCGTACCCAAAGATATCCGTTAGTCTTTGCAGAATAGCTCTCGGTTGTGCGTCATTATCATAAGAAATGTCGCGCCAAATATCAGACATAAGCGTTCCATAAGGACTATAAATATGTTTTTTGCCTCCATAATCTTTTGTTGTTTTGTTGCAGGCAGGGCAGTACGTATATGCTATTTGAGTCTTGTTGTGCTTCAAAGAAGCCTTATAACGGGTGAAGACTAAGAGAGCAATATGACTATCTGGCAAGGTCTCCGATCTCAATATTTCTTGTTGGCGCTTAACAGCAATCCAGAGTTTGAAATGAATACGGTGCTGAAGTTCTTCTATTATATAGCAAGCTGTGTGAGGGTTTGTTAAAAAACAAATTGTACTCTCTTTGGGCAACTTTTCAATAAAATCGTCAAAATCTTGATTAAAAAATTCCATAGAGACATTATCGTCGAAATCAATTTCTGTAGCCAAATGAAAAAGCCATACATCTGGCCGTGATAACCCTGATGATAATTTTTGGAAACTCTCAAATGCTCTTATTGATATATTTAAAGATTTGCAGTTCTCACTCCGGTGAGCCATTTTTTTCATCTCCTTCCATAGTTTCTGCGAGACGCCTGATATCATTGTTGGCCTGTCACCGAGCATTGAACCAATAATACATCTATTTTCGACTTCCTCTGGCAAGAAATCATTCGTCGACAAACTGTCAATAATAGTATCTGTAAGGCCAAAACGCTCTTGATCAACAAGCTAAGACCAACTCACAGCAGCTTACAACCTTCCAATTCTTTGGTACTCAAGCGGATGCCGCCGGCGCGGAGCCCGCGCACGGGATATTCGCTGATGGGGAAGACCTCATTGAGTTTGCGGAGGCGCGGCTTGGGCTTGTAGTCGAGGGCGACCTTTTTGTCGGAGTCGGTGGTTAGCTTGAGCACCTTGCACTCGGCGGGCACGAGATCGTAGCTGCGTCCTAAGATAAACTTGTCGATGGTGCAGCGTTTGATGTAGGAAGCACCGGTCTTGTCCTTGTAGACGACGGTGAAAACCAGCTCTTTATCCACCAAGCCGCAGTGGAGCAAGCCCTTGCCGACGAAGAGTTTGTCCGGCACTTGGCTGACCGCGTAGGTTCCGTCCTTGCGGATGGTGAGCACCGAGTCGTAGAGCGATACGTCGCAGACGGAGATGCCGCTGATTTGGTGGCCGAGATAGCCGGTCTTTCTGTCGTAGCGGAGCTTGAGGTCGCGGTTGGCAGCCGAGCGCGCATCGACTCTGTCGATTTCTACGACTTCGGTACGACGCGGGAATTGGCTGCGGTATTTGTCGATGAGGTTTTGAAGAAAGGCGATGGTATAGGGAATAATGCCATCCAAATGCTTCTTGATCTGGCGCAGTTGGACGCGGATTTCCTTCATCTCTGCTTGGGCGCGATTGATGTCGTAGCGCGAGATGCGGCGGATCGGAATCTTGAGCAGGGTCTCGATATCGTCGTCGGTGATATCGCGTTTGAACTGCGGGGTAAAAGGCCAAAGCCCGGTGCGCACGGCCAAGGCGACTTCGTCCGTAGTGGTCTGCTCTTCAATGGCCTTATAGATGCGGTTTTCGATGAAGATCTGTTCGAGGGTCTTAGCGTGGAGCTTGTTGTTGAGTTGCTCGATTTCGAGCTGGAGCTCGGCCTTGAGGATGTCGACGAGGCGATCGACGTTGTGTTGCAGAACCTCAGTGGTGCTCATGACTTGCGGGTGATTGTGCTCGTTGATCAGCATCAGGTTGGCTGAAATCGACAGCTCGCAATCGGTGAAGGCGTAGAGCGCATCCACGACTTCCTCGGTGTATGTGCCGCGCGGCAGCTTGATTTCGATCTCGACGTTTTCGGCCGTGTAGTCGGAGATGGTGCCGATCTTGATTTTGTTTTTGCGTGCGGCGTCTTCGATGGAGGCGATGAGTTGTTCGGTGGTAGTACCGAAGGGCAGTTCGCGGATGACGATGCGCTTGGGGTCGGAGGTGTCGAGCCGGGCGCGGACTAAGACTTTGCCGTTGCCATCGTTGTAGGCGGAAAAATCGGCTAGGCCGCCGGTGGGGAAATCGGGACGGAGTTGGAAGGGGCGGTCTTGCAAATAGGCGATTTGGGCCTCTAACAGTTCGATAAGATTGTGCGGCAATATCTTGGTCGCCATGCCGACGGCGATGCCTTCGGCCCCTTGGGCTAACAGCACCGGGATTTTGGCGGGGAAAACCACTGGCTCCTGATTGCGACCATCGTACGAGTCAATGTAGTCGGTCAGTGCCTTGTTGAAGAGCACCTGTTTGGCCAGTGGCGTAAGCCGACACTCGATATAGCGGGCGGCGGCGGCTTCGTCTCCGGTGTAGATGTTGCCGAAGTTGCCCTGTTTTTCGATGAAGAGGTCCTTGTTGGCCAACACTACGAGTGCGCCGTAGATCGACTGGTCGCCGTGCGGGTGGTACTGCATAGTCTGGCCTACGACATTGGCGACCTTGTGGAATTTGCCGTCGTCGATCTTATCCAGCGCGTACAGGATGCGGCGCTGGACGGGTTTGAGCCCGTCGTTGATGTGCGGGATCGCACGGTCTTTGATGTAGTAGGAGGCGTATTCGAGGAAGTAGTTGTCGTAGAGGCTGTCGATGTAGGCCATTAGACTAGATGCTCCATAATGTAGTCGCGGCGGTCAGGGGTGTTTTTGCCCATGTAGAAGGAGAGGGTCTCGGGGACGGTGGCCAGCGAGCGGACGCCGACTTTGACCAGTCGCATATCGCCGTTGATAAACTGGCCAAACTCCTTGGGAGAAATCTCGCCAAGACCCTTGAAACGGGTGATTTCCGCGCTGCCTTTGAGCTTCTTTGCGGCGCGTTGACGCTCGTTTTCGTCGTAGCAGTAGAGGGTCTCTTGTTTGTTGCGCACCCGGAAGAGCGGCGTCTCGAGGATATAGACGTGGCCCGAGGTGATCAGTTCTTCGAAATAGGTGAGGAAGAAGGTCATCAGGATATTGCGGATGTGGAAGCCGTCTACATCCGCGTCGGTAGTGATGACGACTTGGTTGTAGCGCAGGTTGTCAATGTCTTCTTCGATCCCGAGGGCCATCATCATATTGTAGAGTTCTTCGTTTTTGTAGATCGAGGCGCGGGTCTTGCCGAAGAGGTTTTGTGGCATGCCTTTAAGGGTGTAGATGGCTTGGGTCTCGGGGTCGCGCGAGGAGACGATCGAGCCTGCGGCTGACTGCCCCTCGGCGATGAAGATCGTCGATTCTTCACCGCGCTTCTTGTCGCCTTTGTGGTACTTACAGTCCTTGAGCTGGGGGATTTTGATCTCGATGCGCCGCGCCGCCTCCTTGGCTTCCTTTTTAACCGCGTTTAGCTCCTTGCGCAGCTTTTCGTTGTGGACTATGCGCGCTTCGAGCTTTTGCGCGGTCTCGCGATTTTTGTGGAGGAAATCGACGATGGCTTCGCGGGTCTCGTTGACGACCCAGCCGCGGATGTCGGTATTGCCCAGTTTGTTTTTGGTCTGCGACTCAAAAACCGGCTCCTTGACCTTAACGGCGACGACGCCAAAGGCCCCGTCGCGCACATCGACGCCGTTGAAGGACTTCCTGTAAAACTCGTTGACGCCTTTGAGTACGCCCTCGCGGAACGCACTCTGATGCGTGCCACCGTCGGCCGTGTACTGGCCGTTGACAAAAGAGCGGTAGGATTCGCCGTAGCTATCGACGTGCGTGAAGGCAAATTCGAGGTACTGGCCCTGGTGATAAGCGGGCGGATAGAGGTCTGAATTGCCAGCCTCGCTTTTGAGGAGGTCGAGCAAACCCCGTTTGGACTCGAATTTTTGGCGGTTGAAATACAGGCGCAGACCTCGGTTGAGGCAGGCGTAGTTCCACAGCCGGCGCTCGACGAACTCGCGGTTGAAGGCGTATTCGCCAAAGATGTCTGCATCGGGCAAAAACTCGACGTACGTGCCGTCGGGTTCGTTGGGTGCTCGGCTCTTGGTTTGCTTTTTTAGCTCGCCGCGCTCAAAGAGCACTTTGGCGCACCGGCCGTCTCGGTAGGAGTGGACAGCGAAGTGGGAGGAAAGCGCGTTGACGGCCTTGGTGCCGACGCCGTTGAGCCCCACGCTGAACTGGAAGACGTCGTCGTTGTATTTGGCACCGGTGTTGATGACTGATACGCACTCTGCTACTTTGCCGAGGGGAATACCTCGGCCGTAGTCGCGGACTTGGACTCGCCCTTGGTCGATCTCGATGTCGACCTGCTTGCCACAGCCCATGATGAACTCATCAACGGCATTGTCGATGACCTCCTTGAGCAATATGTAGATTCCGTCGTCGGGATCGGCACCCGAGCCGAGCCGACCGATGTACATGCCGGTTCGCAAGCGGATGTGCTCAAGTGAAGAGAGGGTTTTGATCTTGCTTTCGTCGTACGTGGCCTTGCCGTTGGCTTGGCCGTTGGTTGGAGTCTTGGCCATTGCTTTTTAAGAGATTTATAGTAAAACGAGCCGCGATTCCTAGGGGGGACGCGCACCCGGCGGACAATGGGAGACTTAAAATACAGGAGAGAGCAGCATCGGAGGGGAGCAGGAAGGGGAGATGCTCTCCTCGGTGCAACTACTAATTTAAGAAATTCTCCGTCTGTTTAATATAGTGAACATATATGCAGTTGTCAATCAGATGCGGGTACGGGCCGCGGCGGTTACTTTGCTACTTTTTGTACCTTTTAGGGAACGGTAGTGTTGTGAGGACGATACGCTTTGGCGCACCACCCAAGTCGGAGCGGCGGCGGCGGTCAAAGGTACTCTATATTACCTAATTCCCACAATTACAATAACTTAACAAATATAAAAGACAGTTCAGTTCATCTGGCATACTTTTTGGCACGTTTTTCGCTTTTATTCTCGCTGAAGCCTCAGCCGTGCTTCAAATATCAGCAGTATTAAAACATGGAAGCAAACAGAAGGTCGGCTGTTGCTACCATTGCTGCTGTGTCGCATTTCAACCGACTACCAAACAAATGGCTAATCTAGCCAAGGAGGAAAGCAAGATGAAACTCAGAATCGTATCTAAGCCTTTTGAAGGCTATATGTCGCCGGCAAGGCCCAGTAGTGCCTGTTGCTGCTGTCACTGTAACTGTTGTTCTGTCTGTAACTAAATATTACTATAATATCTGTTTTACGGCTGAGGATATTTTAATCCTAAACGGTATGGTCCTGCCCGTAGTACTCCTACGGGCAGGTACTTATACTTAGCCTCAGATAAACATAAACGTCCAATTACTGCTGTGTATTGCATCAGCAGTTCGAGGCCAGCTATGGTCGGCTGAATCACACTAACCAGAAAAGGGAATATCTATGGAAGTCAAGACCGAAGTTGTCTCCAAGTGTCGCTTCACACTCAATTCTTCACTCAAATTCATCTTTTGTGGTGAAGACGAAATATTGGTGCTACACGGCATTAGATCCAAATTCAACCAGACGATAAGAGATGAGGGCAGAACCCACCTTCTCGGACGGGTGCTCCGTCGTTTGGAGTCGCCGGCTTCTCTACAAGACCTCTGTGAGCAAAAAGTGATTGGGGAAGAAGAACTCGAAGATGCGCAAGAGCTCCTCACGACTCTGGCCGACCAAGGGATTCTCTCCCCAGCTAGTGAAAACCCTATCGCAAGTTATCTGAATGCTATCATAGGTGGCAAGCAAGACCTCGATAACATCTGCATTGGCGTCGTCGGTGCCGGTTATCTCGGTAGTCGCGTGGCAGAGGAATTAGCAAAAATTGGGGTCGGCCAGATACAAATTCTAGATGACCGAAGGATAGAAAACGTCGCGATTGATCAGGCCCTGTTTAACCTTTCTCCAGCTTGTATAGAAAAGGAGAGACCTTATGTAGAATGCTTGGAATCGCATCTGTCAGATCTTGGTTGCGATCGTCTCAAAGCAATCAAAGAACCTTATCACAACCAGGACGCCTTAGAAAACTTATTTGGTGCTGCAAATTTCGTCGTCGCCACCTCCGAAGTGTTCTCTTCCCACCTCTTTCATGCTATAGATATCGCAGCGCTTTCTGTCGAGAAGCCGTGGATATCCGCATTTATGGACGGCAGTGAATCCTGCATCGGCCCTATTTATGTACCTAGAGAAACGTGCTGCTACAACGAATTTGAAATCCAGTCGGAAGCTACCTTGTCTATACAGCCTAGCGAGTATTATACCTATAAAGAAGAAATGAGTAAGAACGGCCTTTACAGCCATCAATTTGTCTTTCCTCCCTATGCTAGCATAACTGCCGGCTTTGCGGTCGGCGCCGTCTCGTCTTTCCTGTTGTCTGGGAAATCTTCTTTGATAGGCCGGTGCTTCCGCATCAATCTTGAAAAACCCTATGTCGATTACGAAGAAATCCTTAAACTACCTAGATCCCCTGCATCTGTTGATATGCGTAATGGGTATAGACACATGTTTCTCTAAACGTCTTGTTAAAGCGTTTATTGACTAGACAAAGTGCATCTCGCCAATCTGACACAATATTACCAACGGAGTACAAAATGACTGTCGAATCTCCCCGTACCACTTCAGACGCTCTCTTGGAGCATATACAGACATTTTTGGAGGCGTCGATTGTACCTTCTCCACACAGCATTGATCTGAGTCACTCGGCTGCTGCGGATTACCTTTATCGGCAAGTTAGACTAAAGCCGCATGTAGCCGAATTATACCATGAAAACTCAAAACTGAGTCCCCACTCGACTCTGCAGATTCCCTCTGATACCTCAGTACTTGAACAAGTTCGCCGCTGGTTCTTTGAAACCGCCTATCGCGTTGATGAAGAAACCCTAGTTGCCAATGGCCTTGGGCTAAGAAGCCCCTATGATCAGCTCCCCGAGTGGCTTCAAGCCCCACTAAATCTTTTTGCCAAACCGGGCTCCCTAGCCAACCTGCTTTATGCCATTGATCTGCTCGTGCTATACGATGGAATGCTTTTCCGCATAGTTCCAGAGTCGGAATATCTCTGGATTGAGCGCGAAGCAAAAAACGAAGCCACGTGTTTACCCGGTCTGTTCTGGCGATCGCCACCTATAAGCACTGAAGAATGTTCGACCATGTTGATTGTCGTCGCCTGTCCTTGGCGATACATGCTTATCTACGGTCCTCGAGGTTACCGTCACACCTTACTGGATATTGGGCGATTGCTGGGATACTTTCAATATCAGTGCGAACCCGGTGAATACCCCGTCACCGTCCATCAAGATTTTCTCGACACAAAAGTAGACGAATTCATACAAGCTGATGGCGTAGAACGGTCTGTTTACGCTCTCCTTACTTTCTCACCTCTTAACGCGGATGAATAGAAAATGGTAATCAGTGAAAGAGAGTCCACTGTGGTAGAAAAGCCGAACTCGTCTCCGCAGCCAGAGCAGGCGACTACTCTAGAGCCAATGCTAATTCAAGAGCTCGAAGAGTTGGTTCCTCAGGAACAGCAAGTCTTATGCGAACTCCTAAAGCGGACCAAGCGGGACAGGTCAGTTAATGGACCTATGGACGAGTTGGCTGTTGTAGTAAACGGATTAAAGGACTATCCAAAGGAAGATGAATGGCTAGATTTTCAAAGAATGAGTGAAAAAGTTGCGCCAGATTTACACAAAGAATTCGCCGGTACACAAAAAATTCAACTGGCGGCGGAGTTTCCACCGATCACCGAATCTATATCGGAGGTGATCAGCGGTCGGACCTCGATCCGAGACTTTAAGCGATCAGCTTTATCGCTCGAAAAATTAAGTACAATACTGGGTCAGGCCTGTGGTGTACGGGCTCACATACCGGCGTATAATCGTCGCGATATTACACTACGCAATTTCCCGACTGCTGGCGGATTACAATGCACTGAATTTTATCTCGTGATAAACGAAGTCGAAGACTTTGCTCAAGGGCTATATCATTACAACGCTAAGAAAAACTGTTTAGAATTGCTTGAGAGGGGAAACCTTCGATGGCACGTGGTCGATTGTTGTCCTTCTCACGAATGGTTGGCCGAAGCAAGTATAGTCATTTTTATTGCCTCTGATATATCACGGCTTACATGGAAATATGGTGCCTATAAATCATATAGATTAGCTCATATTGAAACTGGTGTCGTAAGCCAGAATCTGCATCTTGTCGCCACGGCACTTGGATTGGGATCGTGTTTAGTGTTTGGATTCGATGATGAAACTACAGACTCCTTTTTGGGGTTAGACGGCCGACGAGAATTTACGACCCTAGTAGTTGCAATTGGCAGTAAATTATACCGAGAATCACTTCTCAGAAAACTCTCTAATAAAAACAGTTGAGGAATTGTATAAAATGGCCTTTTCAAATAGAACTATCTGGGTCCGTAGCTTCGTCGCACTCTGGATCGTTGAGTGCAAATTGTTCCTGCGTCAGCCTACTGCCGCCTTCTTTACATTTGTATTGCCTGTTTTTTTCTTTTTGCTATTCGGATCTATTTTTGGGGAACGGCCGCTGTGGAATCGCCCAGACGTGCGTTATATTGATTTCTATGCTCCGGCACTTATGGCTGCATATGTCGGCCAAGCGGGCCTAACTAACCTCACAAATTTTTTAGTTGAGTACCGTCTGATCGGCATTTTCAAGCGCTATATCATCAGCCCACTCTCGCTTGGATTTTATATTTGCGTTCACATCGCAATGCAAACGATCGTTTTTATTATTTCTTCTTTGACCCTAATTGCAGTTGGAGAGGTCGTTTTTGACCTCCATTTCCGAGGGCACTGGGAGGTTGTCATATTTGTAGGATTGATCTGTATGGCTTGCTTCTTTGCCTTGGGTTTTCTGATAAATAGTCTTTCTAAGTCTCCAAGAAGTACTCAGGCTCTAAGCCAGTTTTTATTTTTTATTATGTTTTTTACCTCGGGAGCCACTTTTCCCCGACAAATGTTTCCAGATTGGCTACAGACTTTAAGTTGGGGTTCCCCGTTGACTCATGTCGTTACGGCCTTTTCTGGTGTATGGCTTGGGGATCCTATATCTCAGTATGTAAACTCATTGATATTTCTTACCGTCATAATCGTATTATCGTACTCAATCGCCACTCGAACATTCAAATGGGAGGTGTAAATATCCATCATGACGTCCTTACAATTGCATTCTACTTACATCAACCCTCATCAAGAAAACTTGCCCAATGTGATGAACGAGAAAGAAGGCAGGGCAATCAGAGAAATGCTCTCGTGGTATTTCCCCAATGGCCCAATCAGGTATTCGACTGTTTGCAGCGGTGGGGCCGGAATTTCCCAAACCACCGCCATTAATAGCATGCACTGGAATGTCGATCAAGTCATGCGCCAAATCGTCGGCTTGCCTTCTCTCGATCTTGGCTTGGGTTCTTCTGTGATTGCAGGAGGCAAAGGTTTCGAACTTTCGACTTCCTTGCTATCCGACTTAGGTGAGAGCATTGAAAGGATAGCTGGCGTATTCGCCTTCTTAAAAGAAGAGTTGGAGATATACGCTGGATCGTATAATTCTCTGCAAAAAATTGGTCAAAATGCGATTGCGCCGGAAGCACTTCCTCTGTTTGCAGATGAGCAATACGCCTCTCCCGACTTCTTCTTTCAACCCTTTACTCGCGACTCTGAATTTAACTGGGTCAAGGGCCGCCGGCTCATAAGCCAAGAAGACATTTGGATTCCTCTGCAGCTCGTGCTTTTCTTCTATATCCAATCTGTCGAAGAATCCCGCATCGGCTATTCCTCATCGCCTGGTATGGCTTCTCATATAGACGAAGCCTTGGCCATCATTGCTGGAGTAACAGAGCTTGTCGAGCGCGATGCCTTGATGCTGTCTTGGTATGCAAATATTCCGCTACGCCGAGTAGAAGTTGACAAACAGCTCTCTTCCAAGAAGGCTAATAGCATTTTGGCACATGTCAGATCTCTATATGGAGATGTGAATTTCCGGCTACACGACGTTGGTCTTCCTAAGATGCCCTGTATCTCGGGAACTCAGCTAGTTCCTTATTATAAAAAATTTGCCTATCAGGCTGGCGCAGCAGCGGCGTTGGATGGCGAAGAAGCTTTTGTCCAGGCTTTACTAGAATACGGACAGTCTGAAATGCAATTGAAATATGCGATGTTGGCCCCCCAACGACAATTTATGAAAGGTGTCCAAGCTATATTCGATACTCCACCTGACAAACCGCTGGCCGAAATACGTACATTTTTGGAAACTATTGGGTACTATGGGCATGCTGAGAATACCGAGCGGATAGAGACATTTTAAGTAGTGATGATACCGTGGCCCTAACGGAATTACCAAAGGCAAAATTTAAGCATTCAGAAGAACAGTTAGAATATCTCAAAGAGGTACTCCAAGAATATAATATAGATCCTATTGTCATTGACTGTACCCATAGGCAGATGTCTCAAGTAAAGGTAGTCAAAGTATTCATTCCTGAACTACTACAGCCTCATATAAGCGCATATCCCTATTTGGGACATCCCCGGATTTACGAACTACCTGTGAAAATGGGATTAAGAGATAAGCCGCTCACATTCGCAGAGATCAAACCAGGACCTGTTCCTTTTCCTTAATTTCCGGCCTGACCGATGTTTTGTTTTGTCTTTTTATTATCTTATCCCGGCCTCTTTTATTTAGTACATACGGGATTGTACCTTATAGGTGGCTGGATGCTGTCCGAAAGAGCGATAGGTACAGCATTGGAGTACTGCGGCTTGGCCTCTCTTACAGGTGCTCTGGTTCTGATTCTGGTATCGTGTGAACCAGCCATCTACATTCTGACGTCGGCGTTTGTAGAGCCTATATGGTTCGATCTTCCGGTGTCTCTATCGCTTGGTATTACGATATTTATCAGCCTAGGTATAGGCGTAGCTTTTTATTATTTAGAGATTATTGCAGCGCGGGCATGGTTGAAGTTGCGAAGAAAAAATAAGCCAATAGCAAAAAATTGGCTGTTCGGAGAGACTAAACGCATCGTCAGAGAGGGACAGAAATTACCTATAAGCCTGTTGTTGGTGTGCATCCTTGGCGAATCCCTACTGGAGGAGGTATTATGGAGAGGCTACTTGATCCCTTATGCAACGGATATCTTAAATATACCGGTGCAATATGCAGTCGTTATCGCATCTTTGGCATTTGGAATGAATCATTTGGCCTATGGCTTGGCAAATATGATTTCTAAAACCCTGTTCGGTGTAATTCTGAGTATCATGTATCTCGCCTCTGGTAGTCTTTTGCCATCTATACTATGCCATCAGGTCTTTAACCTTATGGTTTTTAAGATACGGATTGAATATAAATCATGACTTCAACTGCGAATTTCTCGTCTCCAGCGAGTAGCTGTCGAGAGCAAACTCCAATCCTGCAGATAAATGCCTTGCATAAAAACTATGGTGAGCTCGCCGCCGTTCAAGGCGTTAGTTTTGCCGTATATCCGCAACAGGTATTTTGTCTGGTGGGACCTAACGGAGCGGGCAAAACATCTATTATAGATTGCATTGTAGGTTTGAAAAAGCCCGACTCTGGCGACATCCATTTGTTCGGCGAAAAGATCACCAATCTGCGGCGGCGCAGGGACATACGCAGTAGAATCGGCATCCAATTTCAAGAGGATTCTCTCTATAACGATATTCAAGTCAGAGAGGTACTGCGTCTTTATGCAAAAATGTATCAGGATCCGATTGATCCCGACGAGCTAATAGACATTTTTGAGCTGCAACGTCAGCAGAAAACAGCCTATAAAGACTTGTCGGGAGGTGAAAAACGCCGACTGCTTATTGCCATTGCCTTAGTGGGCAAACCGGCACTACTGATCCTCGATGAGCCATCAAGTAACTTAGATCCACATTTGCGCCGGCAACTTTGGGATGTCCTGAATCACTATCGCAGCGAGGGTCTCACCATTGTCATGACCACCCACAATATGCAAGAAGCCCAGCAGTACAGCGACGTGATCTGTATAATTGACCAGAGTCAAATCATTGCCTCTGGTTCGCTACCTCAACTGCTCGAACAGTTTCAGCTAAATCTTAAAATAGAGGTAGAAACCGAAGTCGATCCTGCAACTTTGGCAGACTGCCCTGGAATGACCTACGTCGACGTCAATTCTCAAGGCGCGTGTATATATGGTAAAGACGAGGTGTTTAAGAATGCAGTTATAGATCGTCTTAATAGTTTGAACATACATCAATTTTCCGTAAAAACCGCCGACCTTGAAGATGTGTACCTATTTGCTACCGGGAGTCGATATATGCACTTTGGTCAAAAAGAAGCAAAGAGCAAGCAAGGCATCGACTCTGAAGCTCTTTTCGTCGAGGGCAAAGAGCTTCTTCAGCAGGCAATTGATACCTCCAACCCCGACCAATTATACGAAGCACAGCAACTGTTTGAGCGAGCTCGCCGAAACGGAAGTTATGAGATATTTGCACTGTATTATTTAGCTTTGTGCGAATATCGCCGCTCCACGCTCTTTACGTCCGCACCTGACGAACAGGCCCAGAGCGTCAACCAAACCATAGAGTACCTCCAAGCAGCTATTGAGTTGGAAGACAACTTCAGCGACGCCCACGCCCTCTTAGCTAGTGCCTATGGTCAAAAGCTCAGCCTGAAGCCTCACTTGGGCATGGCGCTAGGCCCTGAGTCCAAAAGAGTCCTTGAAAAGTCGAAGCGACTCGATGGCAACAATCCCCGCGTTGTCTTAACAGACGGCATGAGCGACTACTATACGCCTGCTATGTTCGGCGGCGATAAACAGCGGGCCATCTCCAAGATGGAGCAGGCTCTTGCGCTATTCGCCAAAGAGGAAATCCACAACTCCTTTCAGCCGTCTTGGGGCTACGACGAAGCCTGTGCTCACTTGGGTATCATGCGTCAAGAGGCTGGCGATATAGAGGGAGCGAGGAAAGCATTTGTCAAAGCACTTGAAATAAACCCCAACAACGGCTGGGTAAAATCCCTGTTGCTACCGGGGCTTGAGCATGGCCTTGGGCCCTGAGTCCAAAAGAGTCCTTGAAAAGTCGAAGCGACTCGATGGCAACAATCCCCGCGTTGTCTTAACAGACGGCATGAGCGACTACTATACGCCTGTCATGTTCGGCGGCGGTAAACAGCGGGCTATCTCTAAGATGGAGCAGGCTCTTGCGCTATTCGCCAAAGAGGAGATCCGCGACTTCCTTCAGCCGTCTTGGGGCTACGACGAAGCCTGTGCTCACTTGGGTACCATGCGTCAAGAGGCTCGAGACGAGGAAAGCACTTAAAATAAACCCCAACAACGGCTGGATAAAATCCCAGTCGCTACCGGGATTGGATGGTTGCTTGCAATGGATAAAAGACGCCCAGCTAAATTGAAAGGCGCTATAGCTCTCTTTTTTAGCATCTGTTTCCCTTTGCTGACTTTGGCGCAGAGCACGGCTTTTATCCAAGGGCAGGTCGTCGACGAAACTGATCGACCCATGGCTTTTGTCAATGTGCAAATCATCGACACCACTGACGGCGCGACAACAGGCCGCGACGGTCGCTTTGCCTTTTCCACCCAGCACCTCGGGTCACAGGCCGTGAGTGCCTCCTTCATCGGCTTTGAACCCACCCGACAGACTCTACATTTGACTGCCGGCGATACCACTACGGTGCGCTTGGTGCTGCGGCGCATCCTCATTGAACTCGGTGAAACTGTCGTCACCGTTAGCACCTATACCACCGGAGAGGATGAGACCGTTACCCTTGCTCCTTTAGATGTGGTAACAACGCCTGGGGCTTCTGCCGATATTTTTCGTGCGTTCAAAACCTTTCCCGGCGTTGCCACCGTAGATGACGGGGCCGGTCTTTTTGTCCGGGGGGGCGATGTGAGTGAGACTGTCATTTCGCTCGATCAAGCTACGGTAGTGCATCCCTACAAATACGAATCGCCCACGGGTGGAGTATTCGGCACGATTCCTCCCTTTATGGTGAAGGGTACGGCCTTTTCTACGGGTGGATTCTCCGCCCGCTACGGCAATGCGCTTTCCGCAGTGCTGGCAATGGAGAGCCTAGGCATGCCCGTGCAACGGAGCTATGCGCTCGCCTTGGGCCTTGCTGCTGGATCTGTGGGGCTCGACCTGCCGCTTGTTGAGGATAGGTTCGGCCTGCGCTTCACGGAAAATCTCGGCTTTACCGATCTCATGTTCCGCGTCAATGGTCACCGCGACAAATTCGTTACCACTCCACGAGAGCACGACGGCAACCTCAATCTGATCTACCAATATTCGCCTACCGGACGCCTCAAGTTTTTCAGTTTCGGTGCGAGTGACGAGATCGGCGTACAGGTTGCAGAGCCTTCGTTTGACGGCCTCTATCGAAACAGCACTGATAGAGCCTTGCACAATCTCCAGTGGACGGATATCTGGGCCGATTGGTACATACAGACCAGTGCCTCGCTCAATCAGTACAAGACCCGGCGACAATTGGGCAACCTAGATTGGAAGCCCCGCGACCTGACCGGCAAAATCCGCACAGACTGGGAACGAGCCCTCAATGCCTTCGGGGTCTTGCGCCTCGGTGCTGAAATAGAGCACACTGACAGCCGCTTTGTGGGCAGCATTCCTCAAGGCGATATTTTCGACCCCGAGGCCGATGTTTTCGAGATTGACAACTCCTCTAGTGCTCGCCGCACGGGGGCCTACTTTGAGGCTGATTTCAAACCCGGGCGCCGCCTTGTCGCCAATGTCGGGATGCGCGCCGATCACCACAATTTAGCCAGCGATTTTGTCATTGACCCGCGTCTGTCTGCGCGATACCAGTTTTCAGAAGACACAAATGCCCGGCTCGCTTGGGGCATCTATCACCAATTTCCCCCCCCAGCTGAATACAACCCCACTAGCGGCAACCCCAATTTAGGGCCTCAACGCGCCCAACACTGGATAGGCGGCCTGCACCACGAACGCGGGCAATTCCTAGTACGGCTGGAGGCTTACTACAAACCCTACCGCAATCTGGTGCTGGACGACGCCGAACTGAACTTGGCAAATGAAGGTAGCGGCCGAGCCGCTGGAGTTGACTTCTTTTGCAAATACGGCGCTTTCCTCAATACGCGCTTGAGTGGGTGGATGGCCTATAGCTTGCTGCGGTCGCGCCGATTGCAGGTGCGCCATCTGGAGTCTGAGATGCTCCGCGAAGAAGCCCCTTCGCCGTTTGATATCACGCACAATCTGACCTTGGTCACAAAAATGCAGATCGTCCGCACCCTCAGCGGCGGCCTGACGCTGAGATATGCCACCGGTCGTCCCATCACGCCCATCGTCGGTGCCGTTCCCGTGATAGACAAAAGCTACTACCTGCCGGTGGAAGGCCCTATCGGCTCAGAACGGCTGCCGTCCTTTCAGCAAATAGATGGGCAGTTGAGTTATGTGCATTTCTTTGGCTCTGGGCACCAAGCGATCTTCTACTTGGCGGTCAACAATCTGCTCAACCGCGCCAACGTGCTCGACTATGATTACAGCATCGACTATGCCCAGCGCCAGCCTCGCACCACTTTCTTTCGCCGGTTCATTTATTTTGGCACCACTGTCTCGCTGAATTATTGACCTTAACCAAGGAGGCCATTTATGCTACGCTTTTTGCTCTCACTCGCTTGCATTGTCTCAGTTGCCTATCCCACCCTCGCCCAATCGGCTGGCAGTCTTATCGTCAGTGGAAGACAGATGATGCAAACTGGTGAAAATGCGAGCGATCTCGACGCGATGTATGCAGCGAGAGCGACGTTTGAGCGCGCCCTAGCCGACACGGGGCTGGCGGCGTGGGGCCACTACTACGTTGCTTTGGCCGATTACCGCATTGCTGGTCTCCTAGAAAAAGAAAGCAAAGACCAGGCTTCCGAGCACCTCAAAGCCGCGGTTGAGCACTTGCAGAAGGCTACCGAGATTGACCCGCAAGCAGCCGAAGCCTACGCCTTGCTGTCGAGCGTGTACGGGTGGCAAATCGGCCTTAGTCCTATGAAAACCATGCTCTTGGGCCCCAAATCAGGAAAGGCGATCGAGAAAGCCAAGCAGCTCGCGCCCGATAATCCACGCGTGGTACTGAGTGCGGCCATCAGCGATTTTAATACCCCCAAAATGTTTGGTGGAAGCAAAGAAAAGGGGCAGCAAGGGTTTCAGCGCGCCGTCGAACTCTTTGCCCAAGAAGAGCCGACCGACCCCATCCAGCCAGTATGGGGGCACAGGGAAGCCTACGCTTGGCTCGGTATTGCTCACCACGGTCGAGGTGAGCTGGAGTCGGCACGCACGGCCTTTGAAAAGGCGCTTGAAATCGATCCAGATTTTGGTTGGGTCAAGCACGGGCTGCTGCCCGAGTTGGAAAAAGCCAATTCACCGGATGCGCCGTGAGCAAACGACCACTGGCTAGCGGAACTGAGTTGCGAAGAACGCTAACTGGATTTGGAGGAGGATCTGTTGCCGCGGGGTTGTTTCCGGCCACGCCGGCGTCCTCGGCCATTGCGGTTGGCACGGATGTCGTCCAAGTTGGGCGCCGTGCCTTCCCAACGTGCGTCGATGCGGTTGGTGTTGAGCAGGCGCTTGAGGCCGCGGAGGTCGCGGTCGCCGACCAAGGTCAGGGCCTTGCCCACCCGGCCCATGCGCCCGGCTCGACCGGTGCGGTGGGTGTAGATTTCGGCGTTAAAGGGAAAGTCGTAGTTGATGACGTGGGTGACGTGCGAAAAGTCCAAGCCGCGTCCGGCCACGTCTGTTGCGACCATAAAGCGGATCTTCTGTTGGCGGAAGCGGCGGAAGATGGAAGTGCGATGCTCTTGGTCTAGCCCGCCGTGGATGATATCGACCGAGCGGACGCGCCTTTGTAGGTCGCGGAATAAGTCGGATGCTTTGTCGCGCGAGTTGCAAAAGATAATACCCTGTTGGATTTCTTGGCCCTCGATATAATTGACGAGCGCGTCACTGCGGCGGCGGGAGATGTGGAGGAAGTGATGGGCGAGTGACTGGGGTGCCCGCTGGTGGCGGTTGAGATGGATGCGCTCGGGCGACTTGAGGTATTGTTGGGTCAGCCGCTCGATTTCCGAGGGCATGGTAGCGGAAAAAAGCAGGGTTTGGTGTTCCTGCATGATGCAGGACAAGATAAAGTCCACATCTTCGATAAATCCCATCTTGAGCATCTCATCGGCCTCATCGAGGACCACGGCTTTAACGTGGGTCAGATCGAGGCTGTGATTCCATATAAAGTCTATGAGGCGGCCGGGCGTGGCCACGAGCACGTGAACGCCGTGGTTGATTTTGGCCTTTTGGATTCCCATGTCAAAGCCGCCGTAGATAGCAAACGGCACCACGCCTGAGTGCTTGGCGATTTCGTCCACCTCTTGGACGTACTGGAGTGCCAACTCGCGGGTGGGAACCAAGATGAGTGCTTGGATGGCGTTGCGTGACGCATCTGTGGCTTGGATTAGGGGAATGGCACAAGCACCGGTCTTGCCAGAGCCGGTTTCGGCTAGGCCCATAACGTCTTTGCCGGCGATAATGTGGGGAATAGTTTGTTCTTGGATGGGCGTCATGTTCTCGTAGCCCATCTCATTGAGTGCTCTGAGGATGTAGGGTGCTAGATCGAGCTCGGTAAACTGCATAAATCCCATCTATTGGGTTGAAAGGGCTGGAAATGCGAAATGGTGGGACGCCAGTGAATGCGCGTTACTCATTATAAGCTATAAACTTAGGTAAAAGAGCTAAATGTGCAATAGACCGCGTTGCACAGAAGCGGCTGGGGCTTAATTTGTAGCTCACAAGACAAGGAGCTAAAAGATGGCAGACGTGCGGGTGCGCATTGCCCCTTCGCCGACCGGCCCCACGCATGTAGGGACCGCGTATCAAGCGCTATTCGACTGGGTGTGGGCGCGGAAAAACGACG
Source organism: Candidatus Latescibacterota bacterium (assembly GCA_965116045.1). GTDB lineage: Bacteria > Latescibacterota > UBA2968 > UBA8231 > UBA8231. The sequence continues at coordinate 3,713,824 of OZ220478.1, forward strand.
GGCAGTTTGTACTGCGTATTGAAGATACCGACCAAGCGCGGTCGCAAAAAAAGTACGAAAATGAGCTCGTGCAGTCGCTACGGTGGTTGGGGTTGGCCTGGGACGAAGGCCCGGATGTGGGCGGCCCCTACGGTCCGTATCGGCAGAGCGAGCGCTTGTCTATCTACGCGGAGTACGCTGCGAAGTTGGTCGCCAGCGGCCACGCTTATCCCTGCTTTTGCACGAGCGAGCGGCTGGCCGCACTGCGGCAGGGGCAGCAGGAGCGCAAGGAGCATATCGGCTACGATGGACATTGCCGCGGGCTAGCTGCCAAAGAGGTCGAAGCGAAGATACGGGCGGGATGTGCGCACGTAATTCGGTTGAAGATGCCAAAGGAGGGAGCATGTATAGTCAAGGACATGCTCCGGGAGCCGATTTCCCTAGAGTGGGGGAATATGGACGACCAAGTGCTGATGAAGTCCGACGGCTTTCCGACCTACCACTTGGCCGTGGTAGTGGACGATCACTTGATGCGGATTAGCCACGTGATTCGGGGAGAGGAGTGGATCACCTCCACGCCCAAACACCTCATGCTCTACGCGGCTTTTGGCTGGACACCGCCGACGTACATGCACCTGCCGTTGCTGCTGAATCCCGACGGCTCCAAGATGTCGAAGCGGCGAAATCCGACCTCAGTGGAGTATTATCGCCGCGCCGGCTATGTGCCGCAGGCCCTGCTCAATTATCTGGCGCTCATGGCACATCCGCCGATCGGAGACGAAAACGAAAAGTTCACCTTGGAGCAATTAGCAAAGCGTTTCGACCCGACGAAGATCAATTTGGGCGGCTCCATCTTTGACATAGATAAGTTGGGCTGGCTCAACGGACGCTACCTGCGCGAAGAGCGGACGCCGGACGCCCTGTTGGTGGACCTAAAGGACTGGCTGCTCAACGACGAATACATCGGGCAGATGCTGCCGTTTATGCAGCAGCGGCTAGAGACGCTGGGGGATTTTGTGCCGGGCGTGGCGTTTTTCTTTGCCCGACAAGTGGAGCCAAAGGCCGAGGACTTGATCCCGAAAAAGCAGGTGCCGGCCGAAGTGGTGCGGATGCTGCAAACAGCCGTGTGGGCTTTGGACGAGGTGGCGGATTGGGACAAAGACGGCGTGGCCGAAGCCGTGCGTCGGGTGGCTGCGCATTGGGAATGGCCGGTCCGCGACGTGGCCGTACCGCTCATTGTCGCGCTGACTGGCGAGCGGGTGGGGCCGCCGCTGTTTGAATCCGCCGCGCTCTTGGGGCCAGAATTGACTAGGATGCGGCTGTTAGATGCCATGAAGGCGTTGGGTGGGCTATCTAAAAAACAGGCGCGTCGGCTGGAGAAGGATTGGAGGCGGTGAAATTCCTCGGCGACTCGAAGGCCATGCGCTTCGCGCTAGGAGGCGCAAGACCGTGCGACAACAGCTAAGGCCAGCATTACGGCCCGCCGCGCAGCCGGTTGAAGTGCGCCAGTGCCTGCGCGGCCCGCAGTGAGTCGCCGAGCGCTCGGTAGGCCAAGGCCAAGCCATAATGGGCGCGGGCATAGCTTGGGGCCGCCGCTAGGGCCTTGCGAAAGTGGCCTACCGCTGCCTCGGCCTCTCCGGCGCGCAATGCCACCCCTCCGAGGCCGTGGTAAGCGTCCACGTACCCTTCTTGGTGATTGAGCGCCGCAGTGAATGCCTTGCGGGCTTGCGCCAATTCCCCCTTGGCAAAATGGGCATTGCCGAGGTTGTACCAAGCAAGGGCATATCCCTCGTCGAGTGCCAACGCTTGGCGGAAGGCCGCGATGGCCTCGTCCAAGCGGTTGAGGCGGGCGTAGGCATTGCCCAGATTGTGCCAGGCCGGCGCATGGGTGGGATTGATCGTCAACGTGCGCTGAAAGGCGGCCGCCGCTTCGCTTGCCACACCCAATCTCGCATAGATCCGGCCAAGTTCAAACAGGGCCATAGCATCGTGCGGATTGCCGTCCAGTATGGTTTTCCACCGCAGAAGGTCCCCAGAGTACTCGTCAATGCGGTTGAAGGCGCGCCGGGCCTCCTCGCTCGCCTTGGCCTTGCCCTGTTTCTGGTAGGTTTGGGATAGGTTGTAATAGGCTTGCGGGTTGAGCATATCGAGGCGAATGGAGCGGCGCAGGGCTTGGGCGGCCGGCTCGTATTGCCCCAGCCTAGTGCGGGCTACTCCCAGCCAATTAAACGCGGCCGCGGCCGTCGAATCCGCGGCAATGGCGGCCTCAAAGCTCGCCGCCGCCGCCTCGTACCGCCCTAGGCGGAGGTGTGCCCGCCCCAAGCCGAGCCGAGGGGCGACTGCTGCCGGTTGCAAAGTCGCGGCCCGTGCGAGGAGTATGGCGGCCTTTTCGCACTGCCCCAGCTTGAGGCAATACACATCTCCTAGCGCGGTGTACGCCAAGATGTATTTAGAGTCGCTGGCAATGGCTTGTTCCATGGCTGCTGCCGCTTCTTGATACGCACCTTCTTGACCGAAGGCCGCACCGATATTGTAGTGCGACGGGGCGTGGTCCGGCTCGCTTAAAAGCGCCTGCTGGTAGGCTTGGCGCGCTTGGGCGAAACGCTGCTGCCGTAGATAGACGGCCCCCAACCCTCGGTGCGCGTCCGCACAATCGGCGCATCCCTGCGCGGCCCGTTGGTATGCTTGGGCGGCGCGATCTAATTCGCCTCTCCTAAACAGGATGTTGCCGAGCCCCACTTGCGCTCTGGTGTGGGAGGAATCGAGGGCCTCGGCTTGGCGAAGGGACTGTAGGGCCTCGGGGTAGCGCGCTTGTTCGTAATACACCTCGCCGAGCGCGTAATGAGCCTCGGCGTCCGCCGGGTCTTCGGCGATCTGGCGCTGATAGCGGACCTCCCGTTCGCCTAAACTTTCCTCGGCGGGTGTACACCCGTAGAGCAAGGCTAGCAGGCCGACACATACTCCGCGCCTTTTCCACCGGTTGCTCATGCTCAGCCGGAGGAAGTCGGCTCTTCCACTTGGTGGATCTGGTTGATGGGCATTGGGCCGAGCGTCTGCACGATCCCGCTGGGCCAGCGTATCTGGACGCGATCCACCCGTTTTCGCTGGCCCAAGCCCAAGTACACCCGCAGATCGTTTTGCGAAAGATAGCTGCTGCCGCTGCGCACTTCCTCGACCTGCACCAAGTCTCCGCTTACCACCCGGATCACCGCTCCGATCCCATCGCGGTTGCTGACCCGGCCTAAGGTCTTAAATGCGATCCAGTGGTTGCGCTGGCCGCGGTCGTTGCGCAGCAAAAATGCCCGCTGGTTGTTGTTGGAGACAAAAGCATCTAGATCGCCGTCGTTGTCGATGTCGGCAAAGGCCGCGCCACGCCCTACGCCGCGCCGGGCGGTAGCCGGCACCAGCGCAAACCGCCCGGTCCCGTCGTTGGCAAAGAGTTGGTCCGACTGTGGGTAGGACGCGGCTTGGTCAAACGCCTGCACCTGTGGATGGACGTGGCCATTGGCCAGATAGAGGTCTAAGTCGCCGTCGTTGTCGTAGTCGAGAAAGTCCGTGCCAAAAGTCAAGGTCGCAAGCGTAGGCTCGCCCAATCCCGACGGAAAGCTCAGGTCGGAAAATGCGCCGTCGCCCTCGTTGCGATAGAGGCGGCAGCTTTCCCACTGGAAATTGCAGACTACGATGTCCAAGTCGCCGTCGCGGTCGCAATCGCCAAAGTCCGTGCCCATGCCGGCCTCGGGGCGAGCGCTCTCGCTGAGTGCCACCCCCGCGCTCAATCCCACTTCGGCGAATCGCGCTGCGCCGTCGTTGCGGAAGAGAAAGTTGGCCTTCATGTCGTTGGCCACATACAAATCTGCGTCCCCGTCCCCATCGTAGTCGCCAAAGACCACGCCTAATTGGCGACCCGCTTCGCTGTACACGCCGGCCGGCCGAGTAATATCGGCGAACTGCCCGCCCCGATCGTTGCGGAAGAGTGCGCCGGATTCTCCTTTGTATTGGGTGGGGGCACAATAGACCGGGATTGACCCTTGGCGACATCCTTTGTCGTGCGCTAGGTCAACGGAGGCGTTGTTGGCCACATAGAGGTCTAGATCGCCGTCGTTGTCGATGTCGGCAAACGCCGCACTCGTGCTCAGGCGGGGGTCGCCGACCCCGGCGTCGGCTGTCTGATCGGCAAAGGTGCCGTCGCCTTGATTGCGATACAGGATGTTGGGACCGAAGTTGGTCACGTATAGATCCACGTGTCCGTCGTTGTCGATGTCGCCGACGCAACTGCCCATGCCATAGCCCGGATGGCCGGTCCGCGTTTGCGCGGTCGCGTCTGCGAAGGTGCCGTCGCCCCGGTTGCGATAGAACGCGTTGGTCGGGACGTCTTCGGCGACAAAACCCGGCAGCGGCGCACTGTTGACCGCATAGAGGTCTTGGTCGCCGTCGTTGTCGTAGTCGAGGAAGGCCGCGCCCGACCCATAGGTTTCCACATAATAGTAGCGCCCGCTCGACCCATTCTGGTGGTGGAACTCAATGCCCGCCTCCTGGGCCACATCTACAAACGCCGGTCCGGTTTCCGGGTCCGCTGATCCGCATCCGAGCAGCACCCACAAAGACAAAAGCGCGGCCACGGACCAGTAGGAAACTGAGGCGTTGGGGCGAGCTTGGGATGGCATGGGCTAGTGGGGGCTGGCGTCTAGTTTGCTCAACTGTTCCTCAAATACCACAACTCTATCGGCGTACTGATCCCTGAGACGAATAAATAAGGAGTCGAAGAGGGTCTTTTCTTGCTGCTTTTGCACCCACCACCGCGCTCGCGAAGCCGCCTGGGCAAAGGGCGTGGGACGGGGGGGAATGCGTTCTCGCACCTCAAAGATCGAATAGCCCTCGTCGAGAGCCACCGGGCCGGTGAGCACTCCCACTGGCGCAGCGACCACCGAATCGTAGAAAGCACCGAAAACCCGCCGCTCAGAGGGGTGATTGTGGATGTGGTATTGCCCGCCCTCGGCATCGGTGCGGAGCGTGTGGCGTTCGGCCAGCGTTTCTAGGCGTTCGCCAGCGCGGATCCGCTGCAAGAGCTGTTCCGCCTCAGCGCGGGTCGCCACCAGCACTTCGGCCACCCGAATCTCTTCTAGTTCCATGAACATTTGCGGATGGTCGTCGTAGTACTGGCGGGCCTTGGCGCTATCAACTGCGGTCCGCTGCACGACCTCTTCTCGGCGCAGGGCTTCGAGCAGCAGCGATTCTTTCTTGTTCTGCAACCAAGCAGCTATGGTCGAATCTTGGTCCAAGCCTTCTTGCAACGCCGCTTGATAGACGAGGACCCGCGGCAAGAGGTCCCGGTGGACGAATTCGGCAATCCCGCTGCTGTCGAAGGAGACCGAGCGGATGAACCAATAGGCGTTATAGGTTTCGGCGAAATCCCGCAGCGTTACCTGCCCGCCTTTGAAGCGGCAGAGGATCACTTCCTGCTCTTCGGGGTCCAACAGCATCCCCCGGCCGGCCGATTCGGCCATCTTATCGACCAACAACTGGATCGCTTCCCCGTCCAGTCGTGCGTTTAGTCGGTCTTTGAGCTGGGCGGTCAGTTCCTTCCAGCGGGTGCGGAATTCCTGCCAGTACTGCTCGCGCAAGAAGGCCGCTCGGTAGTGCGTAGGGGCCGGACCTTGGGACAGCACCTTGAAAATCTCGTAGTGTTCCCCCACGATTAAGGGCTGGCTCAAGTCGCCGACCTGTAGGTCGAATACCTGATCCCCCACTGCTAGGGGCAGGCCCATCTCCTCCAAGTTGCCGCGCCCGTACCAAGCGTCGAGCACCCCGCCGTGGGCGGCTGTCGGCGCGATAGAACGCCTGCGGGCCACCTCGGCAAAGTCCCGCCCTTGCTCCAAATCGCGCATGGCCTTTTGGGCTGCTGCCGCGCTCGCAGTGCGGATATGGGCCAAGCGCAGCATTCGATTCCACTTGCTCGTCGCAAAATCCTGACGCATGCCTTCTACTGCGATATCCACATCCGCGAGGATGGTCCGCACGGCGTACTCATCGACCAGTTTCTTGCGCCGTTCCCGCTCCCATTGGCGCACAAACTCCACTGTTTGATCCAACTGCCGCTCGTGCGCGTTGATGAGCATCAGCTTCATGTCGATCATCGTCTGCAAGTAGAAGCGCCACGCCTGTCTCTCTTCGGGGTCGCGGTAGTTGGCGGTTGATTCTTCCCGGAACTGGCGCAGGTCGGCGAGTTTGATTTTTTCGTCGCCTACTAGCGCGACCACATCGCCATCCACTTGTGGCCCGCAGTTATTCCACCACAGCGACGCGAATACGGCTCCCACAACGGCCCGCATGAGCATCTTTAGAGTTCCTCAGCGCGGCGGTGCTTGGCCAAGTACACTTCGCGCGTAAATGGGTAGGTGATGTCTATGGTCTCCACCGGCTGATCTCGGTAGTCGAAGCGCAGCACCATTTGCGCGATCCGCACTTCAAACGCTTCGACATCGTTAGCCAATGGGGCAAAGGCGATGAAACCTTCGCGCTCTTGGCCGCTGAAGATCATTTCGTCTTCGGGGTACAAGGTGCGGAGCAGCAGGTCGCGCCGCTCGCGGAAGGGGAGGAAGGTGTTGCCCGCATAGCCGATGGCATAAGGGGCGAAGTACTCGTCTAATGCCAGCCGGGTGAAGGCTTGGTAGCGTCGCCCATTGGTGCTGACGATCTCGGTGGCGTAGGGATTGAGCCAGACCTTGGGGTACGCGTAGTTTTTGACCTTGAGCAGAAAGATCGTAAAGCGGGTCGGATGCTCCTCTTCCCACCCCGGTTTCCAGTCGCCATAGGTGTAGGGATTGACTGGCGCGAGGTAGGGGTTGGGGTCGTGAAAGCCCTCCGGCCGCTGCGAGTGGCTGCTTAACTGCCGGTTGAGCATGGCCACAGTCAGCGGCAACAGGCTCACCTCCAAGCGATTTTTGACGAAGGTGATGCTGTGGTCGTCGCGGACGACGAAATCCGCAGACGACAAATCTGTGGCCGGCAATATGGGGCCGGCAAAGTGGCGATAGCCCAATTTGTGCCCGCAGCCGGCGACGAGCAGCGCGGCGCACAGCAGGGCGAATGCGCGGTGAGACGATATAGGCATGGTTGGCTTTCTTGGTGCGATGCTACGATGACCACGGAGAGTTCACCTTTATGGGCGGGGCGTCTGGATGGCGTTCACCGACAATGGGGCCCCATTTATCAGCCAAATACGCTTCTACGCCACCTCGATAGTTCTCAGACACTTTTGCCCAAGTTACATAAAGTCCCAGATGCTCATACCTTTGTATATCTGGGTTCTGCCGATGTTTCATTATGCGATCCTTGATTTTTCCCTTACCGACGTACACCACCTTAGGATCTGTACCCCCATGCCAAATTATATAGACGCCAGAGATATCGCTGTTGAAATATTCATGGTTCAGGTTTACAAGGTTAAGCTTGCACCAGACATCGCCCCAGCACCTCATCCATTCCAACTCAAGCGATAGTTCATGCTCCTGAAGAAGCCGCTCGTTCATCTTTACCTCCAAAAATTATTGTGGTTCGTCTGGGTCTCGTAGGAGTTGGTCGGGTTGCGATACTTCTGCGAAGTAGCTTTCTGACAACTGCCTACAAATATCCTGAATTGCTTGGAATACATCGCATGTATCTTGATCTGTCGCATGTTGATCAACTAAATCACATACCTTTATCTGGGCGTCAATCGCCCTTGAAATACCCTGTCTGCTACGCCTATCAAGGACTTCAATTTTTGCTTGAGGCGATAAGCTTGTAAGAAGTTGACCAAGGCTAAAGAAGGCTTCGTCAATGGTATTACCTACTTGCACCATTGTACTAGCTGGGGCGATCTCGAAGTAGTTTCCCTGACTAGTCTCATCTGAAAAATAAGTATGCAACACAGTACATTGTGATTGGAACGCAGTGATAATTTTTTGAAAACGTGCGATCAGTACGCTCTTGTCTTCAAGAGGTGTTTCGCCAAGAGTTTCCTGATAGGCATCCCCAAAGTTCGTAATGACTTCTTCAAAATCGCCGCGAAAGCTCGCGAATTTTGTATCGAAACGTTCGAGTTGTTTTTGTGCATCAGAACTAAATAGACGCTCAACGCGGTACGAAAGACGTTGCGAAGTCACTTTAGCGATCATAACGCCTATCATTACAAGTCCAAAGAGTACTTCTATACAGGCCAAAACTCTTGAGATACCCATCGGATGCATATCGCCATAACCCAACGAGGAAATCGTGACAATGCTAAAGTATATACCTGTGAAGATTGTGGCATCATCAAGTGCCATATAATCTCGTCCAATGCCGTGATCACATTGGGTAAGTAGGGTATAAGTAACCCCAAAGCAGACGACCGCTGCGATGAAGGCTCCAATATGCCAGAACATACTGACGTCTTCTACAAGGAAGATGAGCCCCTTTTTGATGAGTCCCGAAACCATCCGTATGATTCTACGCAAAACAACCTCTTTTCACGTCCACCAAGCTCTTTCTCTTTCCAGAAGAATCTCGCCTAGGTGTGGAAAGGAATTCTCCGATTATCACTACATTATCCTTACTGCTGCCACCACTTTCTAACCTCATCTGGTAGAGCTTCGATACTGTTTTTCCATATTTTTGAATATATCACTAACACCATCTAAGTCGAGCGTCATTCCACTTTTATAGTATGCCTTACACGCATGGCCAAATCCATAGGTGACCGATGCCGCAACGCCGGCTGCTGCAGCTATAACAGCGCCTGCACCTATAGGGCCGCCAAGCCATCCCAGCCCCTTAAGGATTTGAATAGCTCCGCGATAGATTTGTCGTCCAAGACTTCCCGTTACTGTAACGGCGACCAATTGCATCACATCATTTTTGGTTACTTCGCATTCGTAGATAAACGCTATTTTCATTGCAAGACCAACTTGCAGTGTGGTTAGTGGGAGCATATCCGCAGCAGGTATGGGAATTGCACCAAAGCCCGCAGCAGTAATTGCTGCGCCTTTTATCCAGATATCTACTTGTCCGTCTTTAAATTTTGATATTTTTAAATAGAGTAAGTCCTTTCCTTGGGTCTCTAAAATATCTAGTATATTTCGGTGCAAAACACCAATGCCTCTATTCTCAAGAGCAGAGATAGGCACAATCTTAGTACCCGTTTTTTCTTTTATATCCTGCTCCATTTCTTCTTGTTCATCACGGGTGAGCATGTCGATCTTATTGAGTACGACAATGATTGGTTTCCCCAATGACTGTAATTCGTTATAGGCATCAACGGTAGACTTTGCAGCTCCAACGCCGGCATTAAAAAAGAAAAGCTTGCTACTAAATATATGCTAAAATACAAAAGGACAAGAGGTTATGGACTAGATTGGAGATAGACCTTTCCCTATTCGTCTTTTTTGAATTTCTTTTTAAGACGACGAGAGGTAACGACACTGTAAAGAAAACCGATCAATACCACGATTAAGGATATGCCGGTCAAAATGAGAAATGATCTCATGCTACTCTCCACAATTTTCAAAAGTCGGTTTTGATCCAATACCCAATGCTTCCTAATAGATAGTAAAAGCGGCAATTTCGAGCGTCAAGCCTTTTTGGGTAGTGGGGCACTTTGAAAATTCTAGCCCTTTAATAAAGAGACAAAACCACTATCTCTTTTTACGATTAATATAGCTTCATGATTTTCACCGTATTCAGATGCCTAGGCCGTCTCGTTGAAGAAAAACGCCCCCTCCGTCTAATACGCCACAGCCACCGGCTGTAAGCGCACCGCGAGCCCTTTATCCGTTTCCACTTCCACGCGCACCAGATACACACCCGGGCGGACTAGTTGCCCGGCCGCATCCCGGCCATCCCAGCGCACCGCATGGCGTCCGGCACCCTGCACACTGGGCGGCGCTTGCCACACGGGTCGCCCGTCGAGTCCATACACGCCGACTTGCACTTGGGACGCCTCCCGCACCCGAAAAAGGGTGTATTGGATGGACAACAGATCGTTTACGCCATCGCCTTGGGGAGTAAACGCGCCGCTGCCCGCCTCGACGTCTCCAAGCACCCCACTCGTGGAAGCGGCCGATGCCACGACGAGCAACTGGTTGGAACCTAGCTCCGCGCTGACGTCGCCCCCTTCGATGCGCTGCAACAAGCTCGGCTCGCGGCGGTTGAAGACCTCACCGCCAAATTCGTCGGCCTCGCCGTACAGCACGGCTTTGAGGCCGATGCGCAACCGCTGGTCGCCGCTTGGGTGCAAAGGGCGCGGCAAGAATACCACAAAGCCGCTTTCTTCGCGCAGCAGGCTATCTGGCTCTACGGTGCTGAGTGGGTCGCCCATTTCCAGATAGCGAAATGTGGCATCGGCTGGGGCCGAGATGCGGACGGCATCGCAGCCGATGCGGTCCGCGCTGGCAAACTCCACGCCTAGGTCGTATGTGAACGGGATTTTCTCGCCCGCTGGTACGCGCACTTGCCCGCCTTCGGGTTGGTGGTCCTCCGCGAGGGCGATCTCACCGACGACCCGGTCGGCTAGTAGGGGCGCGATCTCGATTTGCAGGGAATCGAGGCGGGCAAATTCCCACAGCGCGTCTGTTTCTAGCCGGACGCGCAATTGGAAAAAGCGGCCCCACGGCAGGCGCGGATGCTGCCCCGAGCCCGCCAACGGCGGCGACCAGAAGCTCCAGTTTTGCAGGTCTGCGGCCACCGGCCCGCGAAAGCCGACCGCTATGGTCGCGCCGAGTGACTCTAGGGGTATCAGCCGGTCCCACTGCTTCTTGGTCACCTCTACGTGGGCACCTAGGTCGTCAAAGCCAAAATAAGCCGTTGGGCTGTCGTCGCGCCCCGTGCGGATTTCCACTTGGGCACGCCCCGGCCCATCGGACGGCAGGAGTTGCTCCCCGTCTTTGCGCCATTTGCTGACCGCCAAGCGCACCTGCCCGAAATTGACCTCCCGCCCCAAGTCTATGATCTGCGACTCATAGGTGGCCTGCGGTGCGAAACCCCGGCCGTAGATCTCCATCTCGGCAAAGGCCGAGCGCGTGACAATGGGGTCGCCGTATAGGGTAAATCCATCGGGCATGGCGATTAAGCGGAAGAAGCGGAGGTATTGGGTGGGAAACGCAATTTCGGTCACCGCGTCGGTGTTGCGCTCTTCATAGGCGAGGGGGATGGCTAGCGGACAGCACGGCCCATCGCCCCGCCAGACGAATCCACGCTCTATTTCTTCTTGCATGATGCCGGTCTCGGCCTTGGCGGCCGTCAGGCTATAGGAATTGAGGATGTAATTGGGCCTGAAAGGCTCGTCGCTTTCGAGACTGACGCCTGTGGGAGGGAAAAAGACGAAGCGATCTACCGGCACTTGGGTGCCCAAATCTATGGTATAGAAAATCTGCTGTTCGTCGCGTCGCTCCACGTACGTGGTCGGATCTCCATCGACGAAGAGAAAAATTTCCGTGGCCTTATATAATGTGTTGTGGTTGATGTCCGTCCAGAAGCGCGGATGGCCGGAGCGGAATTGCGGGTCGGTGGGAAAGCGCCAGCGCTGCCAAGGGCCGAGCTGCGGCAAGATGTTTTCGCTCGGCTTGAGCTCAAATGGCTGGAGTGCTTGGGCGGCGACGGCAGCGTCTATCATCAGGCTGAAATCCGCTACCTCCGCTGGCGAGACACCGCCCTGCCCGCCGAGCTGCCACCACTCTTGCGCCGCCGGGTTGCTCGTCAGCGCGACACAAGCCAACATCGCCCACTGCATTCGACTTCTTCGCCGGCGCGGCAAGGGGGAGCAGAAGCGGTTTTCTCCTTCGGCGCAGGAAGGGTGGATTTTTTCTTTGTCATGCTCAGCGCAAGCGAAGCATCTCATACCTAACAAGCCCGTGCGTAAATGAAAAGAGGGAGAAGGGCCTTTGCCCCCCTCCCTCGTGGTGCGTGCTGCGAGTTGCTACTTGAGGCGTTGGGACATGCTGTTTTTGATGTGGCCCCAAGTGTCGTTTTCCACGTTAGTCTCGGGCGACGCCAGTGCCCAGAAGTCGGGCATCTGCGAAGCGTCGACGTCCTGCGACTGGCTGCCGTCGTTGATGTACATGGAGTGCTTGCGTCCACCGCCGGGGCGGTCGGCGTCAAGCGGGCGATAGCCGAGGTGGATCACGTCGCCCTCGGCGAACATGTGCCGCGTGCTCTCGGCCTCGCTCAGGCCCCAGATGTCCCACAGGGCACCCCGCCACTCATAGGTGTACGTAACCGGGCCAACCGTCAGGTTCTCGGCACCTGTTGGCAGGACGGTCCACGCGGCCTCGAAAAATTCCGGCTCCACTCCCCACAGCAGTTCTTGGGAATCGATGAACTCTAACTGGCTGTAGAAAAAGCAGGTCTGGTTGGGCAACAGGGACTCGCCGGCGGGCGGGAAAATGCGGACGTGCCAGCGCTGGCCATTGGCGATCTGTTCGAGATTATCGCCCTTGATATTACCGCCGAGGTGATCGGCGTCCACGGTTATTTGCAAGCAGTCGTCTTTCCACCACTCCTTGACGGGCGAATCGTATTTGAGGGTGTCATCGACAAAGCGCGCAAAGCCGTACCACTTGTTATCCGGCGGCGCGGACCAACCGTTGAGGATGGTGAAATCGTAGTCCGTCAACTCGACGAAATCGCTGGCTCGGTCGAAGAAATCGGGCTGATTGAGGGCGAGAGCCGGGTCGTACCAACCCCAGTCATCGTCGTTGCCGTCGATGGTGATGGCCGCCGGGTCGGGCACTTGGGGATAAAACACGGTCACGCCTACGTGGGCAAAAGCGGCCGTACTCAACAGGCACGCCAGCCCAAAAGACAAGGCGAAAAAGCCGAACTTTCTCATTTGGATGCTCCTTGATTGGCAGAGATGAGAAAAGGAAAAAGGGACGTGAGAAGTGTCGTTCAGCACGCTGTGCAACCTCCTTTCAAATAAGTGATAATGCTGAGATGATTTTACATTATAAACAAAAAGACACCGACAGGCGAAATAAATTTGCAGCAAGGATTTGACAGCTTTGCGTTGATCTGCTCAATTATGCCTCCAACTTCACGATACGTCTTTCATGGTCCATCGACTCAGTACTTACCAGAAACCTCCTTGCCCTGCCTGACGCGGACTTAACGCTAGCTTAGCGCACCTAAGCCTTAGCTTGGTGTTGGCGGATACTGGCTAGACGGCGTACATAGCTCGTGCATTCCAGAAGCTCTGGGCGACCCGGACGAAACCGTCTTGTCGGCTTGGAGTATAACCAAATTTTACCCAAGTAGGCAAAGACCATGCAGACATCACGAACAGGGACTGTCGTCGTCGGTTGAGGCGGCGATTAATGTGCAGCATGATTGGGGAGCTTCACAACTTAAAAGAAAGCCGCGGTCGCAGAGGATAGAGCTATACTACGCGGCCACGGCACGAAAACAGATAGACATAGCTAAGCTAGTTGGTTAAAGCACTACCGCAGTACGCACCTAAACGCCGACACAATCTGCACCCTTGCTACGGACGTACCCCTACCTCGGCGGCGGAGCTCATGAGCTGAAGATCAAGTTTTTGATGATACCTATTTTGAGACCAAGCAGATTGTAGGGAAGCACCAGACAGAGGCCAAGTCTTGGCTCGGGCCTCCCACTAGCTTCAAGCAAGAGCTTCTGTGCATGCTTCACCCAGCGACCACCTTCACCTCGGACTCGTGTAAGGTTATCTAAGGGATGGACTAAGGATACCACCGAGACCGGCTACAATCTCGAAGAGGATGGACTCTAAGCTCGGCGAATTGTCGCGCCAGATCGCGGAAATGCGGGTTGCTATGTGGAACCTGCGGGAGCGGAATTGATCTTAGCTAAATGATGTCTCTTCTTCCTGTGGTGGGTGAGGAGAGGCAAATAGGAAGGGCCACCTTTCGGCGAGAACGATGGCCCTTCCTGCTACTTCCTATAGGATTAACACATCCCTACAATTGATCCAGATGTAGTAAGAAATATAAGAGCCTGAAACATCTTGTCCGTCGCTTCCCATAGAACCAAAGATGTTGCAGTCTTCATCTCCTCTGTGGCAGGTAGTTCTATAAAATTTATCGCACTCCCGCCTGTAGTCATTGCAGGATGAATTGTAATTGGACATGTAGGGCCGTACATAGACGTAGTTATATGTAGTATGTATGTGCTCCGCTGGCGCACCTGTCTTAGCTGCTCCCCCGCCTGTGTTGAGCGTGTACGGAGTCTCGAAGGTTTGCTTGAGGCGGGTCGTTGACGGATACACGCAGCCGTCGAAGGTCGTGCTGACTAGGGTCCTGCTGCCGTTCTGTACCCCATGCCCTTCGGCTTCCTTGACGACTACGAACGGACTGATGAGTATGGTGGCCAGCAGTGCCAGCCCGAACAACTTCAGTGTTCTCTTCATGGCTAAATTCCTCCCTTTAGATTGGTGAAGATTAAGTACGCCTTAAATGACACAGAAGGTTATTGAAGATTATGTAGTGAATGGGTTAGCGCGTCTTCCTCCTTTCGCTGTCTAACGCTCCCTCAATGGCGAAAAAAGAGAACCGATCACCAGTGCCAATGTTGATTATCTGGTTCACCTCGATATACAGTGCGGTCGGGATGCCTGTCAGACTCTTCGCTGAGCACCAGCAGAAAAAATCCTGCCATAATGCGTTTGTCATCGACAGCTCGTTTCCCCAAGGGACTTATTGAGCTTGAAGATGACGTAAGTCTAACAAAAAAAAAACTTAGCTGGCAAGAACTTTTTGCGACTTTTCACAAAAAAAGGTACACAAGTCGTGCTCGTGCCGGTTCAAGTAAAGGCATTGAGCACCCCCTCTACCGACAGGTACACCATCGGCATTTCCATGACTTGCCCATCTCTTCAAATGTCAGGCTCTAGGCGATAAACTCGTCATCTAGAGGTGGATCGGGCGGCATCTCTACCTCAGAGGTGAAGCCCATGGGCATATGCAGGACTACTAGCTGTGGCTCCGCCGGGGGATATAAGGCGGTTTGAGGATATTGGGGATGGCGCATATACAGTGGTCATGGGTTGCTCCTAGGCTGGAGTGAGTGAACAACTTCAGCGGAGGAACCACCTAGCAACTAGTAGCCTGCGCTTGCCAGTGAGAGGCACGATCCGTTTTCTTGCGGGCGCGACAGGGTGGTTCTGACTTGGTAGGCAGTGGGAACGGGGCGTATATTGTCAGCCGATGACGCTCGCGGGCCTAGGCGGGCTTCCTCTTACGTGGTCCGTGGTTAGTCGCCTCTCCGCCGGGCGCGGTGCCGGGACCGGCCACTGATCGCTAACCACTGGCCATTGATATTAGGAGGTGGATCATGAGGCTGACAACCCTTTGTAGCAGAGGGCCAATTTTACTGTTGTGGTGCATTTTCGCACTCGTGGAGTCCACGGCTTTCGCCCAGCTGTCTACGGGCTTTCGGCCGGTTGAGGAACCGGGAATTCGCGGGGTCCGCATCCATCCCGGGGCCTTGGCACCCAATCGGCGCAAGTGGTACTTGCCGCAGAACCTGTACTACGAATACCAGTGGCGCGGCTGGGAGTACAGCAACTACGCACGCGATCACTACCAGCGCTACGTCAACATCCTGCTCGAAGGCACTCGCAACTACAACCTCTTCGGCCAGTACATCAACCGCGGCTGGGTCATTTACGACTGGACCGAAACCAGCCCCCTGCGTCAGGGCAGTGCCCTCTTGAAAGGCACCCGCTTTAGCCGCTGGTTTGATAGCCTCGTCATCTCGTCGGCCAGCCACGGCCAGTTCCACACCTCCCTGACGGTGGGCGACGCCATTCGCACGACGCTCACCCCCCTGACCTTCTCCAAGCCCACGTTTAACGGGTTGCAATGGGATTTTCTCGCCGACAAGTACGCGCTGACCCTGCTCGGCTCGCGGCTCAACGCGCCGGGTTTTACCGCGCTCAACGAGGCGGGCGGGGCTTCGGCGCTCGAAAACACGACCCGCCTGCTCGGGGCGCGCGGCGTGGCCCAAGTGGGCGATTTCGCCAAGCTGGGCCTGACATGGGTCAATGTGTCCAATACTAGCAGCGAGCTGAGCCTCGGCGACAACTCGCTCAAGGGCCTGCTGACCGGCCCCCAGAACACGGGCAATGTCGAGCGGGTTATCATCCGCATTGCAGACGACTCGCCCGAATCCGAGCAAACCGGCGCTTCGTTTTTCGTCGATCAGGTGATTATCGACGGCGAGCTGCACCCGGAAATCGTGCCTTTGGTGCGCGGCGGCGTGCGGCGCGAGGGCATTTTGGAGGTGAGCGGCTCAGACGTAATCGAGCTGATCTACGACATTCGCAACGATTTTAGCCCCACCGAAAAAGTGGGCACCTTCCGCGAGGCCAAGAAGCTCGAATTCGAGCTGGTAGTGTCCAACGACTACCGCATAGAGATCGCCTCCAACCTCCAGACCAATGTGCGGGGCGAGCAGGTCTTCTTGCCGGTGGCCCAAGCCCGCGACGAAATTACCGACGGCTCCAATCAAACCTTTGTGCGCTTTGCCTATGGCCTGCCGACCGGGCACGAAGTGATCGGCATGGATTTGGAACTAATTAACCTCGCCCACTTCGACCTGCGGGCCGAATGGGCCCTCAACCGCCGCTTCCGCCGCTTCCCCAACCAGAACTTCCGCAAGCTGCCGGCCTATAAGGAAACGGCCGAAGCCGGGTACGTCACGGCTTCGTACCAGCGCTACCCCTTCTTTGCGTACGGCGAGGTGTTCTCCATAGATCCCGATTATAGCACCACCGCCTTTATCGCCGATCCGGGCGGGGTCATTGACTACGCCAGTGAAACCCAAAACCTCTTTGAGTTTGTCGATGACAACGACGACCAAGACCGCTTCACCGACTGGCAGCGCTATCGCCAGAGCCAAGGGTTTGGCGGGAGTGGCTCGCTGGGCCGCGACACTGAGATTTTCCCCGGGCTGGACGAGAACAACGATTTTATTTCCGACTTCAACCAAAACCAGAACAGCCGCCCAGATTACGTCGAGCCTTTCCTCCGCTATCAGGTCGATCCGCCGGAGTTTCTCTTTGGCATGGACATGAACAACAACACGATCATCGACCGCTTTGAGGACGACCGCCTGCCCGACTACCCCTACGAGCGCGACCATCGCGGCTACAACGCGTACGGAGGATTAAAAATCACCGAGAGCAGTCGGCTGACCGTCGGGCGGCTCGCCGAGCACCAACTGAGCAGCGACCGCAAGAGCCGCTCGTTCTACGGGCTGCTGACCGTGGAAAAATCTTATCCCGGGCTGGATATCGCCCTTTTTGAACACGCCAAACTAGTGGCCGACAATTTGCCCGAAGATCGCATTGTCTGGCGCGATCCCGTCGGCCTGACGGATTTTGCCGATCCGCTCGACAACCAAGATACCTTTGTCAATGCGCTGTACTTGCAGGCCCGCTACTTTCGCATTCGCAACCTGAACATCGAGGGCAAGCTGAAGTACGAGCACTTCAACCAGCTCGGGGCGCAGGCCCGCCTAAAACGCGACCGCTCGTTTTTGGGCCTGATCAACAAGGCCGATTACGCCATCCGTCCCAGCGACCGGCTCTCCCTCTATCCCAAGTGGAAGAGCATGTACCAGCGAGAAACACCCACCGCGCTGGCTGGCTTGAAGGCCAATGAACTGACCGAGAGCTTTTTCTTTTTAGGCCAATACGCGCTCCTGCCGCAGACGCATTTGGACTTCGGCGTTGAATTCAGTCTCTTTGAGAACTTAGCCGAGCGTCCAGCCGAGGCGTCGCCGAGCTATGTCGAGGACTTCCGCAGCCTCGTGTTTTCGGCCCTGCTGACCAATGTGTCATCCTATCAAGGGTACGAGCTGACCATGAACGCCGGCTTCCTGCTAGAGCGCCAATTCTTCGCCGAGCAGACCCAGAAGCAATCAATCGTCTTCGTCCGCCTCTTCGCTGCCACCGGCGGAGTATAGTCCTTGCCCCCTCCAGCGGCCGGTGCTTTCACGCCCAAGGCCCTGATCCTCGGCAGCCTGTTTACGTTTTTCGTGGCTGCGGGCGACTCGTATGGGGTCTTTTATCTGCGCGGCTCCTACATGACGCTGGGGACCAGCACGGTTGGGGCCTTGTTCTTGCTGTTATTCCTCGCTGGCTTAATCAACCCGTTGCTGAAGTTGGTCCATCCGCGGGCTGGGCTGAACCGCGGCGAGCTCCTACTCATTTATATAATGATGGTCATGGCCTCGCCCCTGCCGGTGTTTTTTGCCGGCCGGTTCATCGGCACGATCCTCACCCCCTTTTACTTTGCCACGCCGGAAAACGACTGGTACACGCTCATCCAACCCCATATCGCCGACTGGTTGGAGCCGCGCGACTTAGGGGTTATGGGGCCTTTTTACGAGGGCTTGGAGCAAGGCCAGTCCATCCCGTGGGTCGGCTGGCTGCCGATTTTTTTGCGCTGGGCACCTTTTGTCTGGGCCTTGTTCTTGGCGATGATTGCCGCGATGGCGATTCTGCGCAAGCAGTGGAACGACTACGAGCGGCTGACCTATCCGCTAGTCCAAGTACCGATGGCCCTCACCGAACAGGACGCCAGGGGGGAGCGCATTGCCCCATTTTTCAAGAATCCGGTGATGTGGACGGGCTTTGCCGTGCCGGCTGTCTGGGGCACCCTGCACGGGTTACACAACTACTTCCCGGAGACCGTACCCATCGCCACCAATGTAGATCCCATCCACTTCATCCTGCCCATCTTCGACAATCTGTCCGAACTGCAATTCAAATTCCGCTTCAACATTTTGGGCTTTTTCTATTTTCTCAAGACCGAAATCGCCTTCAGCCTGTGGTTTTTCAACCTCTTTGCCAATGCCTTGCGCACCGCATTCGCCGTCTTAGGTGTCACTAGTTCGCAGATGCAGGGGGGCGGGCACTCAATCATCGATCCGATTCTCGTCCACCAGTCGATGGGCGGCATGCTGGTTTTGTTTCTATTTGGCTTATTCGCGGCCCGCAAGCACCTGCGGGCGGTCTGCCGCAAGGCCCTTTGGGGGGACCCGACGGTAGATGACTCCGGCGAAATCCTCTCCTACCGGACGGCCGTACTCATCTTGCTGGGTAGCAGCGCGGTGATGGTTGCGTGGCTCTCGCTGGCGGGCCTGCCCGTCTGGGTCGCCCTAGCTTTTCTCTTTGTCGCGGCCGCGCTCTTTGTGGGGTTTACGCGCCTAATCGCCGAAGGAGGGCTTTCGGACGGTTCGGTCCCGGTCGGCCCGGCTGCCATCGTCGTCTCAGCCATTGGCTCGTCGGCCATCGGTGCTCAGGGTTTGGTGGTGCTGGCAACGACCTATTTCTGGACCGCTGGCCGCAGTTTCGCCATGACTTCGGCCGCCAATAGCCTCAAATTGGGCGAGGGCTTTGGCGGTTCAAAACGCCCACTGTTCTGGGCGATGCTCTTGGCCATGGCCATCGGACTGGTTTCGTCGATGTGGGTGGTCATGGAACTGGGCTATTCCTATGGGGCGCTCAACCTGAAAATTCCCGGCGGAAAGCACGGGTTCTACGACTATGCCGCTGGCTTGATTCGCACGCCGAGCGAGCCGCATCTGTG
The DNA here is from genome assembly GCA_965116045.1 of Candidatus Latescibacterota bacterium. Lineage (GTDB taxonomy): Bacteria > Latescibacterota > UBA2968 > UBA8231 > UBA8231. The sequence goes on from OZ220478.1 coordinate 3,733,389, forward strand.
GGGTTGGCTCAACACCGGGATTGGGGCGGCCGCGATGCTGCTCTTGATGCTGGCGCGCTGGTACTATGTCTGGTGGCCCCTGCATCCCCTCGGCTATCCCATCGGCCCGACCGTAATTATGGATCACCTGTGGTTCGACATGTTCTTGGCTTGGCTGATCAAAGTATCGGTGCTGCGCTACGGCGGCGTGGCACTCTACCGCCGGACGCGCCCCTTTTTCATGGGCATGATCGCCGGGCACATTGTGCCGGGAGGCCTTTTTCTGTTCGTCGATCACTTTACCGGCATGGTTGGCAACGTGATTTTCTGGGGTTGAGGTTGTGGGTGAGAACGGGCTATATTTCGCTAATCAATAAGTGAGGGAATTGCTTGTGTCCGCGTTCAAATCGCTATCTGCCTCTAAAGCACTGATTGGCGTCGCGTGGTTGGCCGCAGCCGCGGTGGGCGAGGTGCGGCAATGGGAATTGGGCGGCGAGGGTCGCTCTTGGCAGGACGACGAGCTAAACTCTACGGCCATCAGCTTCGATGCCGCCGGGGCCATTCAGTTGGTAGGTTTTAATCCCAACGATAACATCGTCCGGCAGCTAGAATGGACCGAGGGTTTCCCCTTGGACTTCGTCAGTGAAGCGGCCGCGGCCCGGGTGTGGGACAACGTGCCCTTTAAGCAGACGAATGCTCCGCTCGTCGATGGCGACATGCAGACCTCCAGCGAAAATCGCTTCAAGGAATTCGGGGTGCTGCAAGCGGGGCGGGCCTTTTTCTTTGACCTAGGTACGCGCTTCCCCATCAACCGCATTTCGTTTTTTCCGCGCCTACAAGGGGCCGACAGCCGCGGGCGGCCCTTTGCCGACGACTTTATTCGCGGCTATAAAATTCAGGTCAGCGACGGCGTGAGCTTCACGCCGGAAAACCTACCGGTGTACAACCTGCTGACTCAAGTGGATTTCACTACGGAGAGCGTGGCGCAAATTCCCTTCCCACTGCAATTTGTCCGCTACATCCAACTCAACGTGACCTCGACCAATCCTTTTGAGGTTGCCGAGTTCGAGGTGTACGGGGCAGGTTTTCCGCCAGGGGGGCGCTATCGGTCCAAGATTATCGACTTAGGCGCAGTGGCCAACTTCAGCCGCCTGCTGTGGACGGCTGAGACTTTGCGCCAGCAAGACGGTCGCATCGTCGTCGAGCCGACCGCCCATGCGGATGTCTCCATTCGCATGCGCACCGGCCGCGACGATACCCCGCAGGTGTTCTACGAAATCGTCAATGTTTTCACCGGCGACGTGCGGGAAGTTTCGGAGGGAGATTACGGTCGGTTGGGTCTGAACGTGCGCGGCCCGGTCGAAGACGACCAAGTGAACTGGAGCGAGTGGTCGCCGCCCTTTGCCGAGTCCGGCCAGCGGATTGAGCTGCCGAGTCCGCGTCGTTTCTTCCAGCTCGAAATCGCACTCACCAGCCACTCCATCCTCGATGGCATACGGGTCAACTCGCTGGTGGTCGAGCACTCCATCCCACCGTTGGCCCAGCAGCTAATAGGCGAAATCTCCGCGCTGGAAACCCCCCGCCCCTTGGGCAACAAGCCCCGAGTGCCGGCCGGTGCGCTGTCGACCTTTGCCTACGACATCCGCGCCGACATAAGTGAGACGGATGTGGGCTTTGACGCCTTGGAGATATTCACGCCGGCTAGGCCGCAGTTCAGGGAAATGTTCGCGGGCGATCCGCCCGTTGCCACCCCGCCCGACAGCGTCGTCGCGGGCGAGCGGAGCCTGAAGCTGTTCTTTCCCAGTCAACGGCTGACGCACCAATCGCCGCGTGTGCTGCGCGTTGTGTTCGACGCCGAAGTCTTCGTCCAATCCACGTTCTTTCGCGCCCGAGTCTTCGACACCCAAAGCGACGAGTCCCCGCAGCAAGTCCTGCCCGGGGACGCCAACCCCACGGTCTTGACCAACGATCTGCGCGTGCTGACCACGGCCGCTTCAGCGCGCAATCTGCTCCCGCTTTTTGCGGTGCGCCCGGCCGTGATAACGCCCAACGGCGACGGGGTCAACGAGCGCGTGCTCATTTCCTGTACTTTGGTCCAGCTCCAGCAGCCGGTCCAGTTGGCCGTGCGGATTTTCTCGCTTGGGGGCCAGCGGGTGCGCTCCTTGTTTACGGGCGCACACAGCAGCGGTTCTTTTGCTTGGGAGTGGGACGGCCGCGACGACAGCGGCAACCCGGTTCCCGTGGGGATTTACTTCGCCGAGGTGACGGCTGACGCCGAGCGCGAGCGCTTCACGCGCCTCGGCGTGGTGGGCGTTGCCTACTAAAAAGGAGAGGCCATGCAGCGCATTTGCTCGCACCGCACGTTCCTAATTTTTGCGGGCTTGGCCGCGCTCGTGCTGGCGGCGTACGCCCAGACTCGGCGCTCCAATCTGGAGGTCTACCGGGTGGATCGCCAGGCCGAGTGGCAGCAGTGGGCCTTCCCGTCCGGCACGCTCGCATTTTCCCCAGACGGATCGGTGACCCCCGTCGAATTCAAGGGCGAGCACAATGCTGCGGCCAACGCCAGAGAATTCACCCACGAGCTAGTGAGCGGCCAACAGATGCAAGGCGGCGCGTGGAAGGCCGGCACCAACCTCGCAACGGCCGGCCGGGCCATAGACGGCCGCGCCCATACCTTCTGGCAACCCGACCCGGACGCCCCCTTAGAGGACTGGTGGATCGAGATCAACTTGGGAAGGGCCGTCCTCGTATCGGAGATTCGCCTCATTTTTCCCGATCAAGAAGGTGCGCGACCTTTCCGCGAGTTTCGCGTTTTTGGCTCCGAGGGCCGTCGCGTGACGCGCCAAGACATATTCTCTTTTCACCTGATAGGCGGCACCACCAAGCCCATTGACGAGACTGAGGTGGTTTACGATGTGAAGCCGCTAGTGCGGGAGGTGAAACGGGTGCAGGGAGCACGCGAGGAGGGCACTGCGGCGCCTACCTATGACTTACTGCAATTCATAAGGATTTTGGTGGATGCCAAGACGCCGGACGCCGCCCTTGCCGAGGTGGAAGTGTCCACGCTCGGGGAAAATATCGCTTTGCAGACCCTAGAGCGCGGCGGCGCGATTCAGGAGCGCGTGGGGCGGGGGTTTGCCTTCAACATGGCCGATGGCAACGCCAACACCGACTGGGGAGCACGACGGGAGCGCGGCCAAGATCCCATCGCTTGGGACTGGGACTTGGGCGCATTGTTCTGGGTGGATCGGATCGTGATGCGCACTTCGGACTTTCTCCTCCGCACCCTGACGTACGGTTCTAACCTGCCCCAAATTCGCACTCACAGCTTGAGCGTTTCCAACGGTCGCCGCACCCTGACGGGCGAAGTCGATTTCGACCAGCTCTTCATCGGCGATACAGATGCCTTGCTCGCGTCCTCGACCGAGTTTCCCGGCCAACTGACGTATCTTTTTGAGCCGCGCCCGGTGCGCTTTATCGCGGCCGAATGGGTCGGTGGTGGCTCGCAGTCTAGCTTCCAGTTCCAAAGCGGCTTTTTGATAGAGACGCTCGTGTTTGCGGTGGGACACGTGGCCCAAGTGGAGATGAATTCGGACTTCATCGACTTGGGGAAGATCGCTGGCGACAATCGGGCGAAGGTGATCAAATCCCTGCGCTGGGAAGCTGACCTGCCGCCGGGCGCCCGCATTCAGGCGCGCACCCGCTCGGGCAACGAATTGCAAGAAAATTTTCGCTATTTCCGCAAGGATGGCACTGAAGTTACGGCTGAGCAGTTCGACCAGATGCCGAAGGCGCTGCGAGGCGAAACTCAAAGCACTATCGGCATTGGTGAGGACTGGAGCGAGTGGAGCAACTTTTACCAGCGTTCCGGCGAGCAGTTTCTGTCGCCCAGCCCGCGTCGCTTCGTCCAAGTCCAGCTCATCCTCAGCTCAGATCGCCCGACCACCGCGCCGACCGTGCGCGCCTTGGAGATCGAATTTACCGACGCCTTCCTCGCCGGTGTCACCGGCGAGATGCTGCCGCGCACGGCCGAGGCGGGCGTCCCCCAGCTTTTCTCGTTCCACATCACGCCGGAGTTCGAGTCGCGCAATCCCGGGTTTGATCGCATTCTCCTGCAAACCCCCTCGCCCGCCGACCCCGCCGCGCTCGTCCTGACCATCAACGGTGCCGAAGCCGAGCCGGCCGCCGTGCGCGTCGCCCGCGATTCACTGCTCGTGGAGTTGCCGCGCACAGTGCGGCGAGCCGAGGTCGCGCTGACATTTAGTACGGTCGTAGAGCGCAACGCCACGCTCTTCCGGGCCTTCATCGGCCGCGAGGGGCCGCTCGCGGTATGGCAGCCGGTTGATCCGGTGCGCCGCGCCGCTACGACCGTGTATTTGCCCAGCGTCCCGGGCACTGATCAGTTGATCGCCAATCTCGCGGTGCAGTCGTTCATCAGCCCCAACGGAGACGGGATCGGCGACGCCGCGGCAATCCGCTTCCACCTCCTCAAGACGGACGCACCCGCCCAAGTGCGGATCCACACCCTCGACGGTCGGCTCGTCCGCATCCTTGCAGGCCAGCGCCAACCCGACCAGTCCTATCTCTACATTTGGGACGGCCAAGACCAAGACGAGCGCGTAGTCCCACCGGGTTCGTACCTGTGTCGGGTGGGGGTAGAAGCCCAAGCCGGTGCCGCGAGTCGCCACCGCATCATCAATGTGGCTTACTAATTTCATATGAAGCAAAAAACTGGCGTATGCCTGCGGAACAGGGCGCAGTGCGGTAAATGAGCTATACGGCGTACGCAAAAAAAGGAGCTATTTGGCAATGATCATTGATACGCACACGCATTTCTACGATCCGTTCAGACCCCAAGGGGTGCCTTGGCCGGAAAAAGACGATGAGATTCTCTATCGGCGCGCGCTGCCCGAAGACTACAAGACCCTCGCCGTGCCCGAAGGCGTGATGGGCACGGTCATGGTCGAGTGTAGCCCGTGGGTTGAGGACAATCAGTGGGTGCTCGACTTGGCGGCTGAAGATCCCTTCATCGTGGGATTGGTCGGCCACCTCGAGCCTGATGACCCGGAGTTTGCCACTCACTTGGAGCGCTTTGCCGCCGATCCGGTTTTCGTCGGCATCCGCGCCCGCGTAGATGTAGCGGAAAGTCGCGGCATAGCCGCCGCTGAGATGCTGGTAGCCCATGATCTGGAACTAGATACAGGTTTACACGAAGGTGTGCCTGTGCTGGCGGAACGTTTCCCCGAACTACGCATCGTCGTCAACCACATCGGTGGCATTCCCATTGACGGCGGCCCGCCCGATCCAGCGCGGCTGGGATTGATGCGTCAGGCCGCGGCCCATCCGCAGGTTTATTGCAAGGTGTCGGGGCTGATGGATTTGCGCAGCCAAGTCAAGCCCGCGCCGACGGATGTAGAATTTTACGCCCCGGTGCTCGACGCACTATGGGACATGTTCGGGGAGGACCGGCTGATTTACGGCAGCGACTGGCCGGTATCCGACCGCAGCGGCCGCAAGTACGCAGACATACAGCGCTTGGTGATGACGTATTTTACCGCACGGGGTAAAGAGGCGACGGAGAAATACTTCTGGCGCAACGCCAAAGCCGCCTATAAGTGGATTGACCGCCACGGCGCAGACTAGCAAGGAGTCATTTATGGCCGACATGCAAATTCCCATTCGCTATTACAAGGATTATCTCGGTGGGTACGACTATGGGTACGAGACCCTGACCTTGGCGTTCGCTGAGTGCGCCTTTCTGTTGGTAGATGTCGATGGTTGCTCGCCCAATCCAACGACTAAGAACTTCATTGCGCCGGCTTTACAAGCCGCCCGCGACAGTGGGATGCTGGTCAACTACGTCCACAACGACCTGCGCTTGGTGGCCGACCCCGGCAATATCGTGGGCGAGATTTGGGGCAAGACCAAGGGCGGCGGCAACGGCATTGCGAGTTGGGCGCGGCAAGAGTACAAACCCGAGTACCTCGACTGCGTGACTCCCCGCGAGGGCGAGCGCAACTTCCCCAAGTGGATCTGGAGCGGTTTTCACGACACCTTCTTGGACCAGCACTTGCGCAGCTATAGCATTAAGACGCTGTTCGTGGTTGGCTACAGTCGGCGGGCCTGCTTGCACTACACTTGCGCCGAAGCCGTGGGGAGGAATTACCGCGTCATTCTCTTGCGCGATTGTTCCAATGCCCCCGGTACGATCGAGATGCCAGACACGCTAGACGACAGCTTGCCGGAAGGTGGTTGGATCAACCGGATCACGCTACGCAACTTTGAACATCTGATCGGTTATACCACCACAGCCGAGGAATTCATCGCGGCGTGTCAGCGGGTAGAGCAAGAGACTCGTCGCTAGTGCTGCTGACTCGAACCACGATCGGGGTAAACGAAATTAAACATTCGCTGTGGTCGTCTCGCAGTTCGCTCTGTTACGCTGGCAGTGAGAGATCACATGGACAGCTTTCTAACGCAGATTTGACGAGGAGACAGACGCATGAATAACACGTTATGTCATATTGCGGTTTGCGCCTTTTTCTGCACGTCATTGAGTGCTTTCGCCTCTTCTGCACAAGAGGCGGATTTTGTACGCGTAGCTTTGGAGCAGTTGCGCGACCGGATGAAGCAGGACGACAAGGGCACGTTGGACGAGTTCGTTGCCGATGTTAGCACGGCGTCTGGATTGTCCACTACTGCGACCCGGGATTCTCTAGTCTCATTGTTGCGGAACCTAAAGACTCATTGCAAGAAATCCACAACCCTCGGCGAACAACTCTTTGCGCTGCACGGCGCACATTTTTCCGAGCGCGAGGCCAAGGCGTATTTAGTGCGAGTCGTGGATATGGCCGGCGACCTATTGAAAAAAGAAGAGAACGTTGGGCTGGAACCGCTGATCGCCAAAGCAGCAGGCAAAAGCAAGCTGCTCAAGTTTCAAGCGTTGGATTATACCGCGGCTTTGCTAGTTCCATTTGTTGAGTCGCCGGTGGTGGAAGAGTCGGTCGAGGAGGGGACAGTAAATACTTCGACAGGAACCTTTAAGGTGTTGGTGAGGACGAGCAATAGTGAGGGCTTATCTGACCGGGTTGATAGCCTAGTTGACATATACAGAGAGCGCGATGATGAAATCCCTATCTTTTTTAAGATATTTAAGATCTTCCCACAAAAAAGAATGCAGGCGAAGAAAAAGCTGCTTGCCCTGCATGAGTCGGTTCGACCGGCACTCTTAGACGAGTTCAAACGGTTTGGCCGCGTCCGTTTCACCACGGATCCTTCCGCCCAGGTCCGCTATACCTTGGATTACATTGTAAATTCGTACTGGATTGGCGGAGGTTATGATGACGCCGAACGACATACGCTAGAAAGCTCGGTGCATTTGGTGGTACAGGATGTGTTTAAGAACGAAGTAGTGCTGGAGCAGGAACTCAGCATTGGGGAGCATTTCATGGTGCAGCTCAAGTCGGACGACGAATCTATTCTCGATGATTTCTATCAAGAAGCCGCTCGCACTGTGGCGCGAGAAGTGTCGCCGCTGTTTGACTAAAAACGCTCGTCTGCGTCGCTAAGAAAGAGAGCGATATGCAGTGGTCCACAACCGAAATTAGGAGAGTGGCTGTCTGCCTGTTTCTCTCCGCTCTCCTGCATCTAACTGTGGTCTTGTTGACTCCTTCCACGCCTGACTCGCAACCGGCTTTTGAGATAGTTTTTCGTCCACCGCCGCGTCCGCTAGAAACGAGGACCTTTGATCCGACGAAACCTGCTTTGCACGAGCGGCAAATGCAGCGGTTGGTCGTCGTTCCTACACGGCCGCAGCTTGCACCGGAACCCGCCGCATCCGCTCCTCTCGGCGCGATTGCCGCGCAATTGCCGCCCGAGGTCCGCGCCGACATGGCGCACTTGGAAAAGAGGATGCAGATAGAGCGGTCGGGCGATGTGAATATCGATTCCTTGCTGTTGGCGTACATGGCCGAGAAGGCGAACTTGCGCGAGGATTATGTGCGCTTTCCCCTAGCCAAAATGGGTGCAGACCGCGACCGGGCCTTGGAGGTGATTGAGCGGGCGATTGAAGCTATGGGCGGCAGGAAGCCCCTGCTCGCAATAAAAGAAATGAGCGCGATGGTGTGGATAGAGATCAACGTAAAAGAGTTAAAAATGCCTTCTTGGCAAAATGGTGTCGCTCTATCGGTGGTTGCAGTGTCCCCCTATCTGTATCCGGTGGCGACTTGGCACTACGAAGGCTGGGGGAATCACGCGGTATCTAAAAAAGAAAAATACAAGGTAGAGGTTTCGTTCGATCCGGCAGTCTCCAACCCGTCTTATGCGAGCAAAAGTCCCAAGCGGCAACCGAGATTATTTGAGACGCTCTTTAACGATCGCTGGAGTCAGTATGGAAACAACCTTCCACCTGGTTTAGCTGCCATGCGCCACCGGGGTGAAGCGGTCCGTTGGCATTTCATCGACCGCTTTCTGGGCGAGGGTGTGGCCTTGGATTATCTCGGGCAAGAGCGCCGTCGGGACGGGACTTGCCATGAGGTCGTGCTAGTAGATGATCGGAAGTTCGGACACTATTTTGCGGTGCTCTTTGACTGTCGCACGGCACTATTAGCCAAGACTAGAGAGAAGCTAACGCCCCAAGAAGAGCAGTGGTTTAGGCAAGCCAATCCTAGGGCCACGCCGCCGACTTGGATCACGACTTACGATCGCTACCAAGAAGTGCAGGGCGTATTGACGCCCCATCGCTGGGAACGGACCAAGGGGTGGAATACCATCTATGTATATTTGCAATGGGCGTATAATGGCGCGGAGCCGTCAACAGCCGAACCTGTTCGATAGGAAGTATCCCTGCACGGTGCAAAAGGAAGGTTAGGGCGATGAAAATACGCGATATCGATACCATTCTAATCGACTCGCCGGGCCGCAAGTGGACGATTGTGCGGGTCTTTACGGACGAGGGGCTGGTGGGTTTGGGCGAGGCCACGTATTCGCAAAAAGAGCCGGTGGTCGTTGCTGCGGTTGAGCATCTCAAACGGGAATTGATCGGCGAAGACCCGGCGCGCATCGAGTACTTGTGGCACAAGCTCTATCTGCGCTCTTCGCTGAGCGGCATCTGGCGCATGGCAGGTCCGGTGTGGATGAGTGCCATGAGCGGCATTGACCAAGCACTGTGGGACATCAAAGGCAAAGTGGCTAACCTGCCGGTGGTCGAACTGTTGGGCGGCAAGTTCCGCGACCGGGTCGAGGTCTATACGCATTTTGGCGGTGCCACGCCCGAGGATTCGGCGAATGTGGCGCGGGAGAAGGTCGCAGCGGGGTACACTGCGCTCAAAGGCGGAGCGCGGTTGCGGAGCGGGGCCGACTTCGGCCAGTACGCAGACGACGGCCATCCGACCGAGACGGCAGAGCACTTCGCCGCAGTGCGGGAAGCAGTGGGGCCGGATGTCAAGCTGTTGATCGATTGCCACGGTCGCTTCACAGTGGCCCAGTGCATCCGCTTGGCCCGCGCCATAGAGCCGTACGATCTCTACGTGTTTGAAGACCCCGTGCCGCCGGAAGACCTGAACGCCTATCCCAAGGTGCGGCGGGAAATCTCCATTCCGGTCATGGGCAGCGAGCGGCTCAACACCAAGAGCCACTACCGCCAATTGTTGGAGCTAGACGGCATCGACGTGGCACAACCGGATCTGATGTACGCTGGCGGGATCACTGAAGTCCGCAAAATTGCGGCCATTGCCGACACCTTTCACGTCCCCATCTCGCCGCACAACACCAAAGGCCCAGTCGGCATCATCGCGGCCGCGCATTTGATGGCCTCCATACCGAATGTGGCCCCGATGGAATTCGTCACCGGCATTGCGTGGCGGGACGAGATCATCACCGAGCCGCTGCGCGTGGAGGATAGTTGCATCGCGTTGCCGGAAGGCCCGGGTCTTGGAATTGAGCTGGACATGGACGGGGTGGAAAAACACCGCTGGCGCGAGGGCGGCACCGCCCGGGGCGGCTCGTCGGCGTAGCCGTGAGTGCCGAGGGCGAGCAAAGGGTATCCCCAAGAGATGTCCCTACGAAAATAATTTTTAGTGCCTGCGTTGTCGCCAAACATAGCTGGCGGCCTTTGCGTCCTGTGGACGTGCTGTGCCGCAGCCGAGCCGCTTGCGCCCTTCGTCGATGTGGCCGCTGAACTCGGGCTGACCCGCGTCCACGCGAGCGGCAGTTTGGCAAAGGGCTATATCCCCGAGGCTAAAGGCGGCGGCACCGCCGCGCTCGACTTCGATGGCGACGGCGACCAAGACCTCTACTCGGTCAACGGCCAAGGCGGTGGCCACGCGCTCTTCCGCAACGACGGCTCAGCCGGCTTTGCCGAGGTGGGCGAGATGCACGGGGTTGCTGGCCGTGGCTGGGGCATGGGCGCGACTAGCGCGGACTTTGACAATGATGGGGACCAAGACCTGTACGCGACCCAACTGCGGGAGAATCTGCTCTTCCGCAACGACGGTGCTCGCTTTGCCGAGGTGGCCACCGCGACGGGCGTGGCCGCGCCTCATTGGAGCACGGGCGCGGCTTGGGCCGACTACGACCGCGACGGCGATCTCGACCTGTACGTGGCGAGCTATGCGGTATTCGATTCGACCGAGGTCGAGCGCTTGGGTGCTCAATGGAAGGGAGTGGAGGTCTTCGTCGGCCCGCGGGGATTGCTGGGAGCCGCGGATGTGTTCTATCGCAACGACGGCGACGAGTTTGCCGACATCACCGCTTGGGCGCGCCTCAACCATCCTTCCCCAGGCTACGGCTTGGGCGTCCTGTTTGCTGACGCGGATGCCGACGGATGGCCCGATTTGTTCGTGGCCAACGACTCCAGCCCGAACTTTTTTTATCGCAATCGCGGCGATGGCCGCTTTACCGACCGCTCGCTCCCGGCTCGCTTGGCCTATGGCCGCAGCGGACAAATCCAAGCGAGCATGGGCGTGGCTTGGGGCGACTACGACCGCGACGGCCACCCCGATTTGCTCGCCACGCATTTTGCAGACGAGTACAACACCCTCTATCGCAACGAGGGCGATGGCACCTTTGCGGATGTGAGCGCGGAAGCGGCCTTGACGGCTGCGGGGTGGGCGCACGTGGGTTTTGGCGCGGGCTTTTTCGACTATGACCACGATGGCGATCTCGATCTGTTGGTGGCAAACGGGCACGTCTATCCACAAATTGACCGCGCCGGCAGCGGTAGTGCGTATGCTCAGCCAAATCATCTTTTTGCCAATGTTGGCAACGGGACATTTAGGCAGGTCGCGCTCGGCTCTGAGGTGCCTCGCGTCAGCCGAGGAGCCAACATGTTCGACTTTGACAACGACGGCGACTTGGATGTTTTCATTGCCAATCTCGACGATCGGCCCTCGCTGTTGCGGAACGATGTGGGCAACCGGCGGAATTGGCTGGGCCTGCGTTTGGTCGGAACGCGCAGCAACCGCGATGGCATTGGCGCTCGAGTGCGCCTCGTCGCTGGCGAGCGGACGCAAATCCGCGACCTCATCTGCGGTAGCAGTTTCCTCTCTAGCGAGGACCGCCGCCTCCACTTTGGGCTAGGGCGCGTCAGGCGGGTCGATACGCTCGCAGTGCGCTGGCCCGACCAGCACTGCGAAATTTTTACCGACCTGTTGGTCAATCAGTACTTGACGATAGAAGAGAGAAATAGCGATCCGTAATCACATGGGAGAAAGAAAGATGCGTTTCTTAAATGCTTGTCCATTTATCGCGGCCCTATTGGCGGCTGGCCCAGCGACCGCCGAGTTGTCGCTTTCCCAACTCAGCGACGCCGTGTATGTATTGCAAGGCGGTGGCGGCAATGTCGGGGTTTGCGTCGGCGGCGATGGCATTCTTTTGGTGGATGATAAGTTGGCGTCGCAGGCTGATGCGGTGCGCGCTGCGCTAGCCCATTTTGACGGGCAGCCTCAGTACATCTTCAACACGCATTTCCACGGCGATCACACCGGCGGCAACCGCGCCTTTGGCCAACACGCCGCGATTGTGGCTCACGCCAATGTTCGCAAACGCTTGGCGATGGGTGGTGAATTTGGCAAGCGGCACATTGAGCCGGTGCCGGTGGTCGCCTTGCCAAACATTACCTTTGAGCAGTCGGTGTCGGTGTTCTTCAACGATGAGGAAATCCGCGCCGTTCACTTTCCCCACGGCCATACCGACGGAGACATCGCCGTATTCTTCGTCAACGCCCAGATCGCCCATCTTGGCGACCTGTTCTTCAACGGCCTTTTCCCCTTTGTCGATCTAGAGTACGGCGGCGATGTCGAGACCCTGACGCAACACATCGCCGCGCTCATTGACCAGCTTCCCGCGGACGCGAAAATCATCCCCGGGCACGGTCCGGTCGCCACGCTCGACGACCTGAAGGCTTATCATCGCATGTTGGTGGAAACTACGGCTAGCGTGCGTACGCACCGGAGCGCGGGCATGTCGCTCGACCAGATCTGCGCCGAGGGGCTCGACGCTCAATGGGCGTCGTGGGCGTGGGCTTTCGTGCCAGCGCAGCGTTGGATCGAAACGGTCTATTGGAGCTTGGCAGCGGGGGCGGAGGAGCACTAGGGTACGCGATAAGATGACCGAAGGAGGAATTTATGAGACAGAATATTTATCCTAAAGTCGCCGAGATGGATAAACTGAAAGATTTTCTAGAACGCTTGTCCATTGATCTAGGTTCGCGGTCCTATTCCAAGAGAACCCGCAACCCCGAACCTACAGAAGAGGAAAAGAGGCTGTTTATCAAGCAATGCGAACAATGCGAAGCGAAACGCAGACGCCGTAGTCGCCAGCGCACCTAGCACGTCCCCTAGCGAGGGGTTTTCCTCAGAAAAATCCAGCTATCCGGCCTCTTTCGCCGCGCCTTTTGCCGCTCTTGACAGCAGGGATGGAGCAGTCCATAATTAGGCGCAAACTCAGCGATCACTACTTACAAGCGAGGAGGCTTTTCCTTGAAAGATTTTGCATATTGCGCCCCCAGCACATTGCGCGAGGCCGTGGCCCTCAAGGCCGACAAGGGCGAGGTCGCCCGCGTCCTTGCTGGCGGCACCGATTTGATCGTCCAATTGCGCGGGAAGCGGTTTACGCCCGACTGCATCATCGACATCAAGAACGTTCCCGAGGCCAACGAGCTTTCCTACGGTCCCCGCCGGGGTTTGGTCATTGGCGCGGCCGTGTCCTGCTGGCGCATCTACAACGATCCTGAAATCGTCGAGCGCTACCCGGGGCTCGTCGATTCGGCCGCCATTATCGGCGGCATCCAAATACAGGGCCGCGCTACCTTTGGCGGCAATTTGTGCAATGCCTCTCCCAGCGCAGATACCATCCCCAGCTTAATTACCCATTCGGCCGTGTGCCACATCGCCGGGCCGGACGGCAGGCGCCAAGTCGCGGTAGAGGATTTTTGCACCGCTCCGGGCCGCAGCGTGCTCGCGCCCGGCGAGATCTTGGTTTCCCTTCAGATCCCGATTGCCAAAAAGAATACGGGTTCGCACTACCAGCGTTTCATTCCGCGCAACGAGATGGACATTGCCGTCGTCGGGGTGTCTTCCCATGTCACCTTGGCCAATCGCGGCAAGGAATTTAAGGCTGGGCGCATTGCGCTTGGCGCCGTCGGGCCGACGCCGATTTTCGCGCGCGAGGCCGGCGACAGCCTCGCCGGCCAAGCCGTTTCAGACGAGGCCATTGCCGCGGCCGCGGCCGCCGCTCAGCGCGTGGCCAGTCCGATTTCCGATATGCGCGGCCCAGCCGAGTTCCGCACCCACCTCGTCGGGGTGCTGGTCAAGCGCACCCTCGCGGGTGCTGTCGCCCGGGCGCGCGGCCAGTTTGTCGCCAACGCCGTGCAGGAAGCGGCTGGCTAAATTTTAGCAGTGAACCGACCATGCGGTCGGCGATAGAAGATTCTCACTCGCCGCGACAAGCGGCCCAAATTCGGAGTTAAGGTACATGAGCAAAACACACGTCCAAACCACGATCAATGGGGAGCCGACCGAGTTTCTCTGCGAGTCGCGCCAAAGCCTACTCGAAGTATTGCGCGAGACGCTCGGCTTCACCGGCACCAAGGAAGGCTGCAACGACGGCAACTGCGGCGCGTGCTCGGTCGTCGTCGACGGCGTCCTCGTCGATTCTTGTCTGATGCTGGCTGTCGAGGCCGAGGGCAAGGAGATCGGCACGGTCGAGGGCCTGGCCTGCCCAGAGAGCCTGCATCCGGTGCAGCAGAAGTTTCTCGAACACGCCGCGCTGCAATGCGGTATCTGCACCCCGGGCTTTTTGGTCGCCTCCAAAGCCCTGCTCGACCACAACCCCAACCCTTCCGAGCACGAAGTGCGGCACTGGCTGGCCGGCAACTTGTGCCGCTGCACGGGCTACGACAAGATCGTCCGCGCCGTCCTCGACGCCGCTGAGGAAGTGCGCCAAAGTGCCTGAACCGGACGAGCACTATGGAATGGATGATAGCATTTACAGTCGCTGGCTCGGATCGAGGCTGCCGGCGGTCTGGAGATTGAGAAGACCCGGATCGGCTGGCGTGTGATGCCCGATGCGTGGTCGTGGTGGTCGCACAAGCCCCAAGATTTACCACTTGAAGATGACGACAACAGATTGTTTGAAGGATGAACCGGAAAACCTGTGCCTAGCTGCGGCAGCGGCTACGGCGCATAAAACAAGAGGAGAATTTTCTATGGCCATCCGTACCCGTATTTCTAAGCGTACTTGGGCTATCGGCTTAGGTCTTTGGTCTCTGTCCGTGTCTCTGTTTGCGTGGTCGGCTCTAGGTGGTCCGATGTGGTCCGGTCATGCCGGTTTGGGTGCTATGATCCTAGCAGGCATAGGTTGTCTTTGGGGATACACCCATGATGACGCGGCATTCAAGGCGCGTTATGGTAAGGATCGTATCCCTTCCCGTGATTAGGTTAGCAGTCGTCGGTTGTTGCTTTGGCATGGGCCGTTAAGCGGGAGCCGCCACCAACCTCAAACAGGTGTAACCAACGAGGAGAAACGCGATGTCTGCCACAAACGGCGGCTACAAAGTCATCGGCACTCGCCCCATCCGCCACGACGGCGTTGACAAGGTCACTGGGCGCGCCATTTACGGTGCCGATACCCGGTTGGCCGGCTTGCTCTACGGACAGGTTCTGCGCTCGCCTCACGCCCATGCGCGCATCAAGTCCATAGACACGTCTAAAGCCGCGGCCCTGCCTGGGGTCAAGGCCGTCCTCACCGGCACTGATCTGCCCGATGCTGGCGACCAAATGGTCGATCTCGGCGAAGGGCCAGCCCGGCTCAAATACCTGCGCGACAACGTGCTGGCCACGGATAAGGCCCTGTACAGCGGGCATCCCGTCGCCGCGGTCGCCGCCACCAGCGTCCACATTGCCGAAGAGGCGCTCGACCTGATTGAGGTCGAGTACGAAGTCCTAGAGGCCGTGCTCAATGTGCGCGAGGCCATGCAGGAGGGTGCGCCCCAACTCCACGACGACATGACCACCCAAGAATTTGGCGAAGACACCGGCCGCAAGAGCAACCTCGCCACCCACTTTGAGCACCGGCTCGGCGACCCGGAAAGGGCCTTTGCCGAGGTCGATGTGGTCGTGGAGCGCGAATTTCAGACCGCCACTGTGCATCAAGGATACATTGAGCCACACAACGCCACCGCGAGCTGGAACGCCGATGGCCAACTGACGATCTGGACCAGCACCCAAGGTTCGTTTACTGCGCGCGCCCAAGTCGGCGCGGTCTTGGACATGCCCATTTCTAGGATCAAGGTCGTGCCGCAGGAGATTGGCGGCGGCTTTGGCGGCAAAATTCCGATTTACTTGGAGCCGGTTGCCGCCCTGCTCTCCAAGGCGAGCGGCCAACCGGTCAAGATGATAATGCCCCGACCAGCCGTCTTTGAGAGCACCGGCCCGACGCCTGGGTCGTACATCAGGATCAAGATGGGGGCTGACAACAGCGGCAAGATCGCGGCGGCCGCCGCCTATATCGCCTTTGAGTCCGGGGCGTATCCCGGCGGCTTGGTCGGAGCGGCCGCCATGTGCGTGTTCTCGTGCTACGACATCCCCAATGGCTGGATTGACTGCTATGACGTTGTGGTCAACAAGCCGCGGAGTTTTGCGTATCGCGCCCCAGGTTCGACGCAGGTGGCCTTTGCCACCGAGCACGTGGTCGATTTGCTGGCCGCCGAGTTGGGGATGGAGCCGCTGGAGATCCGGCTCAAAAACACTGCGACGACCGGCACTCGCCGCATTGACGGGGTGGTGTACCCTAAGATGGGTTGCCAGGAGGTGTTGGAAGCTATCCGCGACTCAGAGCACTATCAGAGTCCAACACCTGCTGGCCCCAATCGGGGGCGCGGCATCTCGGTTGGTTATTGGTTCAACGTCGGGCTCAAGTCCTCCTGTACGGCCAGCGTCAACGCTGACGGCACGGTTAGCTTAGTCGAGGGTTCGACCGACATCGGCGGTACGCGCACATCGGTCGCCATGCAGTTTGCCGAGACCTTGGGCCTGCGGGCCGAAGACGTCAAGCCGCAGGTAGCCGACACCGACTCGATTGGCCACACGGACGTAACCGGCGGCAGCCGCGTGACATACGCCACTGGTTGGGCCGCGTACAAAGCCGCCCTCGACGTGCGAGATCAACTCTGCGAGCGCGCCGCCCAACTGTGGGAAGTCGAAGTAAGCCAAGTCGAGTTTGACGATGGCGTCTTCCGCTCCGGCGATAACGCCATGACCTTTAAGGAACTAGCCGGCCGACTCGAAGAGACCGGCGGCCCGGTCATTGGCCGCGCCACTGTGAACCCAGACTCGGGCGTCGGCGGCTCCTTTGCGGCCAACATCGCCGATGTGGAAGTTGATCCCGAGACCGGCAAGGTGGATATTTCGCGCTTTACGGTCGTCCAAGACGCTGGTCGGGCGATTCACCCGGCGTACGTCGAGGGCCAGATGCAGGGCGGCTCGGTGCAAGGCATTGGTTGGGCGCTCAACGAGGAGTACTTCTACAGTGGAGACGGCCACCTCGATAACTCCAGCTTTCTCGACTATCGGATTCCGACCAGCCTCGACCTGCCGATGATTGAGACCATCATCGTCGAGGTCCCCAACCCGGGCCACCCTTATGGCGTCCGGGGCGTTGGGGAGGCCAACATCGCTCCGCCGCCCGCCGCCATTGCCGCGGCCATTGCGGATGCTGTCGGCGTGCGGCCGCAGGAATTGCCCATGAAGCCCGATCGCATTGTCGCCGCGTTGGCCGGGAGTAGCTAAAAGCCGTGCCCATAGCTTGGATTCCCTCGCTGATGCAGAAGCTGACCGCTGGCCAGCAGCAAGTAGCGGTAGAGGGCGCGACGGTGCGCGAGGTCGTTGCCGCACTTGACGCCCGCTACCCGGGCTTTAAGGAGCGGATTCTCGACGGCGACCGCCTCAAGACCGAGATCGCCGTCGCAGTAGATGGCGAAGTGGTCGCCGCCGGGCTTAGGGCTAAGGTGGGGCCGCAAAGCGAAGTCCACTTCCTGCCGGCCATATCGGGGGGCGCGAGTTAGTCAGCCATACGGATGCAACGCAAAAGGGCCGGATTACCGGCCCTTTCTTCTTTTAACCCATTTTTAGACCGTGCTAGTGCGCTCCTGTCGAGCCAAAGCCGCCGCTGCCGCGCTCGGTCTCGGCGAGCGTCTCGACCTCGATCCACTCACCGCGCGTCACCGGCGCGAAAATGAGCTGGGCGATGCGGTCGCCCGGTCCGATGCGCTGCTCTTCGGCCGAAAAATTGACCATGATGACGCCGACTTCGCCCCGGTAGTCGGCGTCGATCGTGCCGGGGGCGTTGAGCAGCGTTAAGCCGCGCTTGAGGGCCAAGCCACTGCGCGGCCTGACTTGTGCCTCGTAGCCCGGAGGGATTTCGAGGAATAGGCCCGTGGGAATGAGGCCGCGCTCGCCGGGTGCTAACACCACGTCTGCTGACAGTGCGGCGCGCAAGTCGAGGCCGGCACTGTGCGCTGTCTCATAGGTGGGCAGTGGTTGGCCCCCCTCATTGATTATCTTCACTTGAATAGTCATAAAACCTCCGGCGTCGTCTGGCGTCGGTCGCGCCAGCGCTGTTGAAGGCCGCGCATGTACACCGCCCCCAACACATAGGTAGTTGAGGCGATGAGGCTGAGTAGGCCGGCGATAAATACGATTAGTACGCGCTGGGGCTTGGCCTTGATTTCGGGCGGCGTGGCTGGGTCGAGTATCTGCACGGTCGAAGTGGCGTCTTTGGCCTCAATCAAGGCTTGAGCTTCTTGTTGCAGCAGGACCAGCAAAAGGGAGGTCTGCACGAGGACATCCTTTTCGAGGGTCGCGTACTCTTGGGCCACGCCTGGGATCTGCTTTAGTGGCAGGAAGAGATTTTCGTCCAGCCCTAGTTGCAGCGATTTATTTTGCAATATGGTGTTGTCGGCGGGCTTGAAGCCGTCGCGCAAGAAAGCCATGGTCGCCTGCCGCAGCAGGATTTCGCGCTCGAGCTTTTTGACCTTGTCGTGGTTGGGCCCTAGCCCCGATTGAACGAGCCGTTGGCGCTCAATTTCGAGTTCCATAGCTGCGGTTTGCATCGAGGTCGCCGTTAGAATTACGGCGCGAGCTTGGTCGGCGATCGAGATGGCATTGTGCTCGGACTGGAACTGCTCCAGCCGCTTCATTTTGTCCTCTAGCTTTTGATCTTCTTCTTGCAAAATCCCGCGAATGAAATTCAAGCGCTCGGAGGCGGTCTTGTGCGAAAACCGCTTGTTGGTGCTGTCGAGCAGGACGATGTAGTAATTGGCCATGTCGGCGGCCATTTGCGGATCTTGGTCTAGCACTGATACCGAAAGCATCCCCTCTTCGGTCATGTCGGCCGTGGTATTGTCGGCGAGGGTCTCAAGCGCGTTGGTCAGGGTGCGAGCCTCGTAGTGCTGCATCAAACCAAACTTCTCAATCATCCGCCGCCGCGTCGTAAAGCTCTTGATGGTGGCCAGAGAAATGTCAGATGGCGTACCCCTTTCCCCGAGGCGCAAGGTGGGTATGGGTAGGGAAGAGAGCAAGCTGGAAAAACCGAAACTCTGCTTCTCTTCGCGGGGGGGCAGGATTTGCACAGTGGCCTCGTATTCCTTGGGCAAGAGGAAACTGAGGCCACCGGCTAAGACGCAGATGGCCAAGGTGCCGCCGATGATCAGCCAGCGCCCCGCGTGCAATGCCGTTAGCAGATCGATGATGTCGATTTCTTTTTTAGGGGTATTCATTACGTAGTGCTCCTTGAGTCCTTTGTCTAAAGAGGCCGCGCCGCCAGTATTACCTCACCGCCTGTACCGCCAAGACGAGGGCGAGGACACTAGCGGCGGTGCGAATAGTCTCTTGGGTGATTGCCCAGTAGCTGATGCGTTCCTTCTGGGGCACCCATATTTCGTCGCCGACCTCGACTAACAGGTTGTCTTTGAGTTTCTCGCGGACGCCCGTGCGCGCCCGGATTAGGCGGGCATTGCGCTTGTCGGCGTCGTACAAATATCCGCCGGCCTTGGCTATGTAGTAGCGCACGTTGCGGCCTGTTTCGTAGTCGATCAGCCCGGCTCGTTGAACTTGCCCACTGACGCTGATGGTGTGCCGCTGCATGGGGAAAAAGATCACATCGCCGCTGGCTAGTAGGATGTTTTGCCCCTCGTCACCATCGACAAACAGCCGCTCGAAATCGACCGCGATCCGCCCCTTTTCCTCGCGAGTTTTGGTTTTGAGATAAGCCCGATCCTCAATGTTCATATAGATGAGGCCCCCCACCTCGCTCTGTCTTTTTAGCTGCTCTAGCTGCGGGTCTCTCTCGGCTCGTACCTTGGTGCGGATTACGCGGGCACCGATGAGCGACGCCTCGTCGGTTAGGCCGCCGGCCGCGGCCACCACGTCCTTGATGCGGGTAACGCCGGGTTCGATGCGGTAGCGGCCTTGGAACGCGACCTCGCCAGAAATCACCACCGAGTGCATGGACTGCCACAGCGACCGCGCGCGGATGAAAACCGCGTCATTGGGGCGCAGCTCAATATGGCGGATGGCCTCGAAATCCAACTCCGCCATGGCCTCTTTATCGCCGCTCAACTCAATGACTTCGGCCTGCTCGGTGCCCTCCTGAAAGCGCCAGAGTTCGGCGCTGATCAGCGGCTTGGAGCGGTTCAAGCCCTTGGCCAATGTCACCAGGTCGCCGAGGGTGTCACCGGGTAGGAACTCGTATTCACCCTCTTGGTTGACCGCGCCAAATATGGACACCGAGTGCTTGCGAAACGAGACGTGAACTACGTCGCCCATGCGTACATAGGGATTGTGCGCGAGGTCGCCGGTGGCGAGGAACATATCGAGATCCACGCGCTCGCTGGTGCCGTCGCGGTGGAGCACTTGGATGGAGCGCCGCCCCGTGTTGCGGTTAGCCTGCGCGGTCCTTTGTAATCGGTCCCTAAAGCCGCCGGCCTGATTGATTATGTCTGCAACCCGCGTGGTCGGATGGATGGTGAGGCTGCCCTCGCTTATCACTGCGCCGGTGACGTACGCGGTGAAGAAGCGCATACTCACGAGAGAGATGCTGATGTCCACGCCAGGATACTTTTTGGCGGTTGCGGTCGACAGAAGCTCTTTGGCGGCGGTCAGCGACAAGCCCGAAATGTGAAACGAGCCGACAGTGGGGATGAGGACATTGCCCTCTGGATCGACCTGCAAGGTGTAGAGCTGATCGAATTCGCCCCAGATGTAGAGTTGCAATACGTCGTTGGGACCGACGACGTAGGCGTCTGGGTCTATATCTCGGTCCTGACCGATGCGCGTCTTGTCCGCGCTTAAGTTGCTGGGCAGGCTCGCCTTACCGGAGACCAGAGCCTGATCTAAGTCCGGGAGGTCGGCCGCGGAAAAGGCCCGTAGTCCGGTTCCGCCACCGCCTAGATTGATCAGATTTTCCAAGTTTCCTAGGCCTTGTTGGGCGCTTGCTGGCCCTGCTAGCCCGCAAAAGACGAGGGCGCAAGCAAGGGCAAAAATGCTCGTTGGCATGGTTTCTCCTGTTTACCTAATTGCGCTGATAGTATTTCCTAATAATTGTCGATGTTTTCACGGCAGTTGGCCCAAATAGTGCGCCCAATTGGCCGCGGCCTCCTCCGCCGTGAACCCGATGAGTTCAGCTAGTTTGGCGGCGACAGCGGCTACCCTCGCCGGATGACCGGCGATCCCGCCGATGGGCACGGGGGCGTCCGTCTCCAACAGCAGCAACTCGCGTTCAATCTCCGCGACCACGGCTTGGGTCTGCAAATCGCACAGGACGGATGGGCCGACCGAGACATAGACCCGCTCGGCACGGCAGACCCGCACGAGTTTTTTGGATTGGGTGAACCAGTGTAGCTGGGCGTTGAGTTGGGTGTGGCGGCGAAATTCTACGGCTCGCTCCAAGGTCTGTCGCTGGGCGCGGCGCGAGTGCAGGTTGATCGGCTTGCCGCACTGTGCCGCCAGATCGAGTTGCTGCGCGAGGACCTGCTGCTGCTGGGCTTGCTGTTCTGGGCTGGTCGCCCATTTGTAGTCGAGCCCGACCTCGCCGAGGACATCGGCCTCGGGCAGATGCGCCGCCAGATAGGCGAGCCCGTCGGCGAGTTCGGCGTCCGTGGCTTGGGTGACCCATGCTGGATGCAAGCCCAGCCCGGCCAGCACTTGGGCCGGGTACCGCTGCTTGAGCGCGAGTACCGCGCGCATGGAGTCGGCACTTTCGCTGACGGCGACGACTTGGCCCACCCCGGCTTGGGCGGCGGCCGCGAGTACGGCGTCGGCGTCGGCAAATTGGTCGAGATGACAGTGGCTATCGACGAGCATCTAGACCAGCCCTGCGGTCTCGTCGCAGCCGAGCATCAAGTTGAGGCACTGCACGGCATTGCCCGACGCTCCTTTGCCGAGATTGTCGAGCCGCCCGACCAGCACCAATCCCTGCTTTGGGTCGCCCCAGACCGATAGCTCGACGAAGTTGGTATAGCTCAATCCCGTTAGGTCGAGGAATTTGTCGTCGCGCAGCACAGCGTCTTGAGGCGCGACCACCTTCACAAAGGGACAGTCGGCGTAGTACTCGCGCCAGACTGTGCAGACTGCTGCGCGATTGACGTGGGGACGGGCGAAAAATTCCGCGGGCAGTGGTGTGCTGACGACCATGCCGCAGAGCGAATGATCGACGGACGGCACAAAGAGCGGCTGCTTTTCGCACCCGCTAAATTTCCAGATCTCGGGCAAGTGCTTGTGCTCGCCGTTGAGGCCGTACAGGCAGAAAGGCTTGTGCTCGCCTGCTCCCTCGTATGCGGCGATCATGGACCGCCCGCCGCCGGAATAGCCGGATACCGCGTTGATGGTCAGCGGCGCGGTGGGCCGGAGCAGCCCCTGCGCGATGAGGGGCCGCACGGCGAGGATGAAACCAACGGGATAGCAACCGCAATTGGCGACTTGCTGGGCGCGGCGAATCTGCTCTTTGTGCGCGGGTGAAATCTCGGGCAGCCCATAGACCCATTCGGCGTGGACCCGGCGCGCCGTGCTCGTGTCGATGACCTTGGTTTGCGGATTTTCGAGCAAGGCGAGGGCCTCGGCTGCCGCGTCGTCGGGCAGGCAGAGGACGCACAAGTCCGCGCGGTTGAGGAACTCGGCCCGTGCGCCCCGGTCCCGGCGATGCTCCGGTGGAATGAGCAACATTTCCACATCTTCGCGCCCGGCTAGCATCTGGCGAATGCGCAGCCCGGTGGTCCCTTCTTGGCCGTCTATGTAAATCGTCGGTTTTTTCATCGGAAATTACTTTTTGCCTGCATCGCGCCATTCCAACTTCTTGACCCGCTGCAACGCATCTTCGAGCAAGTCCCGATTGGTGGCGATCAAATCGGCTATGACGCCGGTGAGAAACATCTGAAACCCGGCCAATAGCAGGATCGCCGCCAAAATAAGCGACTGCACGTGTAGCATTCCTTCGTCGGTAAAAATGAAAAAGTAGAGAAAGCGCACGCCGAGGCCAAAGCCCGCGACAAAGGTCAAAACGCCGCAGAGGGTGAATATCTTGAGCGCGGCGTAACGCGCATAGGTACGCAAACTGATCTCGGCGGACTTGAAGACGAAGGTGCCGATGTTGGAAAAAAGGCGGGACTCGCGCATCTTGGGATTAGTGCGTACCGCGACAGACGTCACGGCCAACTTTTTGTAGCCGGCCTCGATTACGTGCTCAGCCGTGTGGTCGAAATTGGTAAGGATCGAAAGCTGTAGCGCACACTCGCGGCTAAAGGCGCGAAAGCCGCTGGCCACATCTGGCACCTGTAAACTGGCGAGGCGGCTAATCACCCGACTGCCCAAGCTCTGTAGGTAGCGCTTGAGGGCGGAAAAATGGGCAATGGCCTGCGGCTGCCGGTCGCCGATGACCATGTCGGCCTTGACCGCTGAGGATGGGCGCGACTAACTTGTCGATGTCGCCGCCGTAGTACTGGTTGTCGCCGTCGGTGTTGACGATGATGTCGGCGCCCAGCCGCAGGCACTCGTCAAAACCAGCCTTAAAGGCTTGGCCCAACCCTCGGTTGTGCGCGAAGCGAATTACGTGATCTGCGCCGCACTCGTACGCCACCTCGCTCGTCGAGTCGCTGGAGCCGTCGTCGATGACTAGGATTTCGACTTGATCGATGCCGGGCACTTGGCGCGGGATGTCTCGGATTACAGCGGGCAGGGTCTGCTCTTCGTTAAAGCAGGGAATCTGCACGATTAGCTTCATTCACCCCCAGCTTTCCTGCCGAATCTGCTTCTTGTCCAGCCCGTGCTCCTGCAAGAGCGCAACCATGTTTTCGACGAAGCGCGGCTCGGGGGTATCGCCTTTAGCCCTAGCGGCCTTGCGTTCGTGAGGCGTGATGCCCTGACCGCAGCTATAAGCCAGCACGCTGGAAGGCTCGGGGGCGATCTCGCGCAAAAGTTCCCCAGAGATGCGCCCTCGGCGGGCACCGCGAATGCCAGCGGGGTCTTCGCGGGTGATGCAGTGGATCACGTCGAGTTGATCGGGATACTGCGCCCGCAGTGCCTCGAATTCCTCAAAGTAAATGATGTCGCCGCGCGTCTTGTTGCTAAACAGCAAGGTGTGCCTAAGCGAGTCACCGCGGTGCAGACTTTCTTTAATCAGGCTCCGGTTGGGCACGATGCCGCTGCCAGCGCACACGTGGAGAATGTGGTCGGTGTACTCGCAGACGTTGGCGGGAAAGGTGTACGCCCCGGTAAAACCGCTGATGACTAGCCGCCGGCCCTCTTGGATGTAGTACGTCAACAGCGGCGACAACAGCGGTGGGTACGGCGTCTGGCCGCTCTCGTAGCGCTCTTCTTTGATCGTGATGGCGAGGTGCTCTTCGTGCGGCGCAGAGGCCATAGAATAGGCCCGCGGCTTTTCCCGCTGCCCTTTTTGATCTTCTAAATAGGCGGTGAAATGCTCTAGCTCGCCGAACTGATGAGGATCAATGGTGCAGAAGTGGCCGGCCGCGTATTCGATTGGCTCGTCGCCAGCGGACATAAAGAGCGTGGTGGTGTCTGGGGTGTCGCGGCGCACGTGGACGACCTCCACTTCCATCTCCCGGACCCTACGCCTCGGCGGGCGCGTTGTTTGCTCTGAGGTGCTCATATTAGTGCTTTCTGGCCAAGTGCGCTTTCATCTTTTCGATCAAGGCATCGTCGTCTTCGGACGTGGCCACCATCTCCTCGAATGCTGCGGCTGTTAGCTCCACTTCCTCCAGGAAGTGCTGGTCGGCCGGTCAGGGAAATACGTAGTCGCCGATGCGTTGCTGTTGGTAGGCCCGCGCCTTGTCGGCGATCCGCGCCAGCCAGGGAATATCGCCGATGATCATCCCCCGGGCCCGGGGCTTGAAGTCGAGCGTGTTCCACTCGCTCATAGGGTACCTCCGCGTGGTGATAGACAAAATTGCAACCGGCTTCTGAACTCGGCTGCACTTGGGTCGGTGCTCAATCCCTGAGCCAACATGACCGCGCATTGCCGCAGCCGCGCATAGGGCCTTTTCCAGTGTTGGCGCAGGGCCAGCGTGTGCGGCTCGCCGTCGAGGGCTGCACACAACAGGGCCGCGCTGTTCAAAAGAAAAAAGATGCGGTGATAATCGAGCGCCTGCACACCGTCGCTGCGCCCGGCTGCCGCGGCGTATAAACGCGCTGCGGGCGCGTCCAGCAGTGAGCGCATGCGCCCATCCGCCCGGCCGCTGCCCATACTAGTAGTATACTGCGTCAAGCGCCTTTCCGTCCAGTCCCAACCGATTTTGGCAAATTCGAGGAAGTAAACGCGCGTGCCCGCCGGCTCGACGATTGCGTTGCGCGCATTGTAATCTAGGCTACCGAGCGAAGGGGGTCGCGCCGCCAGCCAATCGTGCATGGTTTCGAGCAGTGGTTGCAGCTTAGCGTCCAAAGGCCCTTGGAGACGGCGGCATAGCTGTTCGATGCCAGTGTACGCCCGGACTCCCGCTTTGTCCCAAGCGGCGTCAAGTGCTGCGCGGTTGGCACTTGGCACTATTCTCGGTACTAGCTGGTCGGCGCGTTGGGCGCACGTGCGCTCAATGGCGCACAACCCGCGTATGGCCTGTAGCGTTGCCGCCTGGTCTCCATCCTGAATAGCGTCGTCAAGGGTGCGATCGCCGACCCATTGCAAGAAGATGCAGTGGGCGTCTGGGTCTATGCCGAGGACCGTGGGCACTAGACAGCCGTCGGCGCGCAAGCAGCCGAGCACGTCGCGCTCGACCTCCAACAGGTCGTAAGCCGTGCCCTGCGTCAGCCGGCCGAAGAGTTGATGCTTAACTACGACCTTGCGGCCGTCGGCGTCCTCGACGCGCCAGACCCCTGCGGCGAGCGGAGTGATAGCGCGGACGGGCGGATG
This sequence comes from Candidatus Latescibacterota bacterium, assembly GCA_965116045.1. Taxonomy (GTDB): domain Bacteria; phylum Latescibacterota; class UBA2968; order UBA8231; family UBA8231. Next base: position 3,759,279 of record OZ220478.1, read on the forward strand.
ACCCGCGCGCACATAGGCTGCGGTCGCCATATCGCCAGCGAGGCTCATGGTTGGCTGAAGACGATGATTTGGGCGACGACTTTGCCGGCTTGGTTGTTGAAGTTTGGGTTTTCGTTCATGGCGAAGAAGAGCACCCCGGCGCGGTCGGCAATAAAGTCGTAGCGGCTACCCACGGCAAAGGTCGGCCCGTCGTCGCCGATGCGGGCTATGAGCGCACCGACATTGGCTCCTGGCAGGAGATAGCCCTCGTCAGCTAGGAAGTTGTACAAGCCATCGGCACCGCACCAAGCGATTTGGTTGCGCATGTCCGGCGACCAAGTTTCCTCGGCGTCGATGACGACCCGCTGGCCGCTCGCTAGCCGGATCAAGCTGTCTTGCCATTGCGGACTAGGCCGCACCGTACGCATAATTGTTACAGCCACAGCACCTTCTCGCTATCTAATTGTTAAAGCGCGTATTGCGATTTCAATGGCGCTAAAAAAATCCTCTGGCCCCAAACAGTCAAGCGCGGCTCTGCATCAGCGGCGCATTGCCCTCCTCGGCCTCGGCGTGGAAAACCGCGCATTGGCTCGTTTTCTTCACGTGCGCCAGATTCCCTTTGCCGTGTGCGATGTTCGCGAGCCGGCCACTCCGGTGGAGGGTGTGCAACAGTGGCGCATTGGCGAACGCTATCTCGACGACCTGGCCGACTTCGACCTGCTGTTCCGCACGCCGGGCCTGCCGACACTGGACCCGCGTTTGGATGCGGCGCGGCGTTGCGGCGTTGAAGTATCGAGCCAGACGCGCCTCTTTCTGCAACGGTGTCCGGCCCCAGTGCTCGGCATTACCGGCACCAAGGGCAAGGGCACCACGACCGCGCTGCTGCACGCCTTGCTGGCAACCGATCCGGCGGCGCGGGTGTTTAGCGGCGGTAACATCGGCCGACCGCCGCTCGAATTCATTGACGAGTTGCAGCCGACCGACCGAGTCGTCCTAGAGCTGTCCAGCTTCCAACTGCAAGACCTCGACCAAAGCCCCCACATCGCCGTGGTTCTCTCCGTCACCGAGGACCACCTCGACTATCACGCCGACCGCGCCGAGTACGTCGACGCCAAAAAACCCATCTGCCGCTACCAAACGCCCGGCGATATGCTCATTGTCAATCGAGACTGTCCTACGGCTCGGGCCTTTGTCGCCGAGAGTCCAGCAACCTTTTGGTCCTTTAGCACAACTACTCCGAACATTCCAGGCGCGTGGGTCGCCGATGGCCAGTTGTGGGCTTGCTGCCCGGAGGAACAGCCCATCGCCGTTTGTCCGGTGGACGACATTCCTTTGCGGGGACAACACAATTGGAGCAACGTCGCGGCCGCGGTCGCTGGTGCTTTGGCATTTGGTGCGCCAGCTACCCATTTCGCCGCGGCCATTCGCTCCTTTGCCGGCCTTCCCCACCGCCTCGAATACGTTGCTGAGTGCGACGGCGTTACTTATTACAACGACTCGCTGGCCACGACGGTTGATGCTACCTGTGCTGCCATCTGTGCCTTTGACGCACCGCTGCTGTTGATTGCGGGTGGCGCTGCAAAAGGGGCCAATTTCAGTGCCTTGGGCACTGCTGTTGCCGCGGCCGAGGTCCGCGCCGTGCTGCTCATCGGCCAAGAGGCCCCGCGCATTGCCGCGGCCGTCCAGCAAGCGGGCGCGGCCGTCCAGTGCTGCCGCGACCTAGCGCAAGCCTTGGCCACGGCCCGCGATCTAGCGCAAGTTGGCGACGTGGTGCTACTTTCGCCGGCCTGCGCCAGCTTCGATCAATTTGCCAGTTACGCCGAGCGCGGCGACCTATTTAAGCGGCTGGTCCGCACCCCGAGCGTTGTATGAGTCGCTCGGTCTTTTTTACTTTGTCTGTACACTATTTGCAAGCCCTCTCATCTCACCCACCAAGAGGCGAAAATGTCCATAGCAATGACCCGCGAGCAAGAACGCGATTTTGCCGAGCAGGGCTTTATCGTCCTCAAAAATTTTCTCGCGGCTGAGGAACTGACTCGGCTCTCGGCCGCCGCCGATGAAGTGGTCGCCCGCATTCAAAAGGAACAGGGCTTGGCGGCGGATACGCATTTCCAAGTGCGCAACGCCCTAGCGCAGCACGACGCCTTTCTCGACTTAGTGGATCATCCGCGAATGCTGCCGCTGGTGGTCGACGCCATCGGCTGGAATATCCAAATCCGCACGACGCATCTCGACTATCGCCCGCCGTACCCGCGCGACATGCAGCCCGGGGCTGTGGGCAGCGGACGGGGTGCCGATCAGGAGGCCGGCTATCGCAATGTCGTGTGGCATCCCGATTTAGCTAGTCCCGAGCTTTTTGCCGGGCCTTCGCTCGATGGGCGCTTGCCGTTTATGGAAATCAAGGTTTTCTACGTCCTTTTCGACATGACCGAATCCAATTGCGGCAACCTGTGGCTGGTGCCGGGTAGCTACAAGCGCCGTCCGCAAGAGTTGCGCGATATGCAGTATCAGGTGCCAGCCGAACAGACGCTGGAATTGCGGCTCCCGGCTGGCTCGGCCGTGCTGTGGCGCACGGCAACATGGCATTGCGTTGGTCCCAATCGGTCGCAACGGACGCGCAAAATCATGCACGTGGGCTACCACTACCGCTGGCTGCGCCCGACCGACTACATCCAGCAGGATCCAGCCTTACTGGCGCGCTGCTCGCCGATTCGCCAGCAGCTTTTGGGGGGCCTGCCCAGCGGCGGCCATCCGCTGGGGGAAAACCCAGATGTTGCGCCGTCGTCTCAGTATTGGCTGACCAAAGATGCCGGGGACGTGCCGCTGCGCGCTTGGGTTGAAGCGCAGGCGAGTGCGAAAACGTCCTAACAAAAGGAGTAGAACCATGTCCGACCGCCCCAACCTATTGTTCATTATGCCCGACCAGATGCGCCACGACTTTCTCAGTTGTTACGGCGCCCCCCACATTTCCACGCCCAACATCGACCGCATTGCCGCTGAGGGCATCCGCTACGACCAAGCCTATAGCTTGCATCCGGTCTGCGTGCCGGCGCGGTGTTCGTTGCTGACGGGCCTCAATGCTTGGCGCAATCACGTGCTGACCAACGGCAACCACCTGCGCCCAGACCACGCTGCGTGCGGCGTCCGCACTTGGGCGGAGATGTTGACCGATCACGGCTACCTCACCTCGGCCATCGGCAAGATGCACTTCTACCCGTGGGAAGCCTCTTTTGGCTTCCAACATCGCATCGCCTGCGAGGACAAGGTGTGGGTCAACATCCAAGACGATTACTGGCACTATTTGCAACAGCGCGGCCACCGCAAGTACATGGGCAAGGAGCACGACGGATACGACGAAAATCGCGGTGCCTGCGTGTCGCTGTTGCCTTGGGATTGCTACTGGGATTACTTCGTCGGCGAAGAGGCGGCCCGCTTCATCCGCGAGTACGACGACGAGCGGCCCTTCGCCTGCATGGTGGGCTTCCCCGGCCCGCACGACCCCTACGATCCCACGCCGGAGTTTCTGGCTAAAGTAGATGTCGACAAAATTCCCGATCCCGCCCCTGGCGACCCGATCCACCGCGACGTCCGCGAGGGCATCCATCCCCGGCCTCGGCCGGGCGTACCAACTTGGACTCCAGAGACCGAAGGCCCTTATACCGACGAACAAAAGCGCAAGGTGCGCGCCCACTATTCGGCGCTCATCTTGCAGATAGACCACGAGGTTGGCCAAATCCTCGCGGCTTTGGAAGAAAGCGGTCGTCTCGACAACACGCTCGTCATTTTCGCCTCAGACCACGGCGACTTGGTCGGAGATCACGGCGTAAACGCCAAGGGCAACTTTTACGAGGGTAGCTGCCACGTGCCCATGCTGGTGCGCCAGCCGGGCGGTGCTACTGGCGAGGTGCGCGACGATCTGGTTTGTCTCACGGACGTCACCGCGACCCTGTTGGCTGCATCGGGGCACGGCGTACCGGAGTACATGGATGCTAGGCCGCTGCCCGGTTTGGGGTTGGCTGGCGCTGCGCCGCGCGATATGCTCGTCGGTGGTTTGCAGTCCGGCTGGATGGCCTACGACGGGCGGCACAAGCTAGTGAAATACGGCAACGGTGCGGCCGGATTGTTCGATTTGCAGGAAGATCCCCAAGAAGAGCACAATCTCGCCGAATCCGCAGCACACGCGGCTCAATACCGCCACTTGGACGCCGCGCTCTGGCGCGAAATCATGCGCTCGGTGCAGGCTTCACACTCCTACAACGTGGTTTACTCGTCCGAAAGCGTCTCCCTGTGGGCCGACGAGGTGTTTGGCGCGCCCGGGTGGGAGCGGGTCTATCCGCATTCCTTGGATCGGTGAGGATAGTTGTACTCGGAAAAGCTAGATCGCGATTTCCATTTAAAAGAAAGGATGCACGTATGGACTTGGATTTGCTACAGACAGCAGTTGAAGACATAAAATCTGAGCTTGAGCAAGCTATCAGGACAGGTAGTTATAGGAGCCAAAAATATAATAATGGCCAGCAGGCAAAACAGGCTCTTATCCGCAGTCAGAATCTCATAATGAAGATCCATGAAGTCGTCAAGGCTAGCCTAGACCAAGAACTCAAGAAATTTACTGAAAGCTACAAGATCTACCCACCACTAGATAAAAGAGAGCCGGAGCTTGTAGTTTCGGGATTAATTAAGTCTAAAAAACAGGATATTGTTGCTCTCGTTGGCAGAGATACAAAAAAGCCAGAAATTATCAGAGAGGGGCCTTTAGCGGGTGCCATTAACTCTATTGGCAAAAGGCGATCCGAGAATGCTATTGTTATTGGCGTTCGCAGCCAACTTAGTAGTGTAGGAAAAAACTTTGACACGCTTATGGAAAGGGCATTTGCCGAAACCCTAAATTTACGTCTAAGACTGCCCAAATTGGTGATGGGAGAAGTTTATGTACTTCCTGTTGTCGAATATGATGCTCAAGCGATGAAGCAGAATAGCATAGCTTGGAAAAAACGCCCTACACCGATAGAAAAGTTCATCAATACTTTCTTAGGCATTAGTGAACGCGCTATCGGTAAGGACGATAAAGAAAACTACAAGTATGACCGAACTGCATTGATACTTGTAGATTTTCGGCAGTCCCCTCCGCAGATTTTCTCGACCCTTGAAAAATTAAAAGATAGCGGTTTTATTCCAAAAGATTTTGAGGCTAATTTTGATCGGTTGTCTCTGAAGAATTTCGCAGCCGATGTTGTCTATTCTCATCGGCAACGTCATTTGTACCTGTATTAACCTATGGTACTAAGCTGATCATTTTTATCTACAGATTTCCTCTATTTCTTTACTATTGATTCCATAGAGATCTTCTAGGTATTCATCCGATTCAGATTTTGGCAGTTCTATAAGCGTTGTCATTTCTCTCTCTGTCATATCGACTATGCCGATACGTTCTATAAAATTTTTCTGATAGCATTGATAGTCACCTTCAATTTGAAAGCTAGTTAGTTTCGCATAGTAATACATGATTCTACTATTAGTGATCTTTTCGAGAACTTCTATGGTAAGTTTATCTCTGAATAGGGAATCGTCTGTTATAGATACTGAATATCCATTACAAAAGAGCTGGTCACTCCTATCGAGCATAAACTGTGGAGATCTACTAAACGTTTTGGTCAGAAGTTTAGGTCCCTTTGCTTCCATACCTTGTGTTCGTCCCCAAGCATACCAGCCCTCGTATCTTTTCTTGCCCTTGTCTCGGCTATTTAAGAAGTTGCGACATTTCTGCATATAGGAATATCCCTGTGGGAAATGCTCTTTTATATCTTCTTCTGGTATCAGGCAATATTTTTCTCTCACTTTTTTGTATGGAAATATAACTCGCAAATCGTTCCGTTCTAGATCTTCCACTCTGTTTAGACTTGCAACTTTAACTGCGGGGCGAGTGAATCCGATCTCTACCATGTACGTTTTCCCATCTAGAGGACGTGTATTACAGTAGTGGTCATCCTTTCTTCGGACCAAGAAAATTGCGTCTTTTAGCGTTGCAAATCCAACCTTGATAGATGCTATGGTGCCAAGAGGCTTTCCAATCGATTCTATAATTTTGAGGTTCTTTAAGTGATTGTCTTTTGCAAGACGCCATTTGTCGGCTCGCAATCCTGAAAAAGAAATTTCTGAGAATACTGCATTCCTGAGATTATCGACACAAACCTTTTCTATTCTGCCAAATTCAAAACGAGTTTTCTTATCGGTCCCAAGAAAGACTAAGCAAGTATAGGCATTCGCTTGCTTGAAAACTCTGTAATGACCGAAGTCGACAATCCGCTGTATGCACTGCTTATCCTGCAAGTAACGCCTAACACCATTGCCCGCGAAAGAGGTATATAGATTATTTTGAGTGATTACGGCTAGGCATCCTTGCGGACTAAGAAGCCTATGACCAGCAATCAAAAAAAGAAGGGCTAAACTAAAGCTGCCATTAGCATAACGATCAAATTTTTCTGATAGTTTCATCCGATATTCAGAATCGAGATTCTGAAGTTTGACATATGGAGGATTTGTTGTAACTAGGTTAAATCCGTCGTGGACACCTGATGAATTCCATAAGTCCTTGGGAGGACATAGTAGTGTATCTCGGCAGAAAAGACGCAAGTTTATTCCGCGTGGATCAAATCCACGAAGGATCAGAAAGAGTTCGATGAGACAATGGGCATGCTCAATGGCCCAAGGATCGTTGTCGAAGCCGACAAGGCACTCTGCAAATGCTCTATCTGGAGAGATATTACTTTGCAGTATCTCTGCTGCCCTTATCAGAAATCCACCACTCCCACAAGCAGGGTCGCAAATTGAAGGACCTTCCTTCCCATGGTGATTGCCTAGCTTTAATCCATGATGAACCAAGTATCCAATGATAAAATCAGGTGTATAAAAGGCTCCTTGAGATTTGCGTCTGCCAGAATCGATCAATATTTCAAAAATACTTTCTGTATCTTTTATAGATAGCTTAAAAATAAACTGACTTAGTATCCGGCGAATGCTTTCTACTTCATGGATATAGGGCGTTTCTAAAAAACGAGATACTGATTTCGCTCGTTCCAATTTCGACAAGGATATCTCGTTGATATATGCCCAGTGTTGAATCAATGCAGCATGAATGGAACTATCCTCGTAGTCTTTTAGTAGTTTAGTAATCAGATTTTTTGCAGTACCTGTTGGATGAGATGACATTGTGCCCTCTTCTTTCTTTGGACTTCATGTCAAGAAGTAGTGAAGATTATAAAAGATACATTCTTGAGAGAATGTTTTAAATTTCCGAGTGCCGTCTACTGTGTACAAAAAACCTAGGGCAAGGGTATCTCGCCCCTAAAAAGAGTTTATCTCAGGGCCTCTTGAGCGGTGCTCAACGTGGCCCAACAGGGAGTTCTAAAATAGTCTATGAGAAGATAGATCGTTATATGGACAAAAATAATCGGACCGCTATGCCGAATGCACTCAATCCAACGCCGTCGGCAGCAGCGCCTGATTGTAGCCGACGATCAGGCGCGTACCGCAGCGGAACGCGGGTGCTCGGAGCTTGCCAGAACGCCCCAACAGCAGCGACAGCAATTCCTCGTCCGCTGGCCGTTGCTGCGTCAAGTCGAAGCGGAGGACGCGCTGCCCTTGGGCGACGAACAACTCGGTCGCATCCGCTAGCAGGGCAAGGGCGTCCGGGCCCGCGACAGGTTCTTTGGTCGCGCTCTGCACGATGCCGTCGGCAATGTTGTTTTGCACAAGAAACTCTTGTGCGCGCTTGCAGCTCGTTCAGCCGGGGCGGTGGTAGCGCCATTCCAAGGCTTGGACCATGGCTCAGATTCCTTCAGATGTTGTAGTGCAGTCCGCACTCTTTGTGGTCATCTGCGCTGTCGGTTTGTTCGTTAAACCAACGCCAGCGACCGTTGCGCTTGGGTTCGTCGGGCCGGATCGGGGTGGAGCAGATGATGCAGCCAAAGCTCGGGTAGCCTTGGCCGTAGAGCGGATGTACCGGCAAGTCGTTTGCCCGCGTAAATTCCATGAGCTCCTCTTCGCTCCAATCGACCAATGGATTGAGCTTGAGTATTTTGCGCCGGGTGCCGTACTCGTCGATTAAGGCCGCCTTCTTGGCCATCTGCTGGCGATGCGCGGACTGGTCCCAGCGCTGCCCCGAAATCCAACAATCGGCAGTCTGCAACAGTGCGTTGTTGGGCCATTCCTTCCGCACTTGGCAGCAGTGCTCCTGTTTTTCTTTAGAGTCAAAAAACAAGTACTCGCCGTGGCGTGCGACCATCCGCTCGACATCGCCGCGCTTGGGTTGGATGACCTCGAAGTGGCAGCCGTAGCGCGCGCTGACTTCCGCCATGAAGGCGTGGGTTTCGGGGTGGAGCCGGAAGGTGTCGATGGTGGCAAAGCGCAAGTTCAGCCCCATGGACATCGCCATGTGGATCATCGCAACGCCGGTGTACTGGAAACTGGTGTTGAGCACGGCCCGGCCGGGAAAGGTCTCGCTGGCCCAGCGCAAGAGATCTTGGGCGGGCATCTGCTCCAAGTTTAGGTTGCGGAGGTATTCTGCTAGCTGCTGGTCGCGCTCGGCGCAGGACGAGGGCACCAGCGTCTTTTGGTCTGCGGTCTTAGCGCTCATAGACCTTATAATGTAAGGATAAGAGCGGATTGGCAAAGCGATTGTCCGCGACTAGGAGTTTTCCCTTGCCATTGTCCAAACGCTAAGAGTAGCTTTTTCAAGGTCGAGTCAACCTATTTTACAGGGCTTTTGCTCAAGGCATGAGCGTGCAAAAACTGCTAGAACCCACCGACGCCACCGCGACCGTGCGGATTGCCGCTGTCCTGCCCGCTGAGGAGGAGGTGCTCATCCGGGCCTCGACGGATTTGGCCGGCGACGGGCGCTTTGGCCGCCAGTGGTTGGTCGCAACCGAGCAGCGCGTCCTCGTCGTACCCACTCAGGGCGAGATCGTCGATATACCACTCGCCGCGCTGGCCGAGGTGCGCACCGACGCGCTCGTTGGCGGCGGTCAGTTGGCGATCGAGCGCGTTGGTGCGCCGACCTTGTCGCTGAGTTACACCAGCTCGGAGGCCGAAAAAATGTCCGAGGTGGCGCGGGGTTTGGAGCAGTTGCGCCAAGGCCAGCCGTTTGCCGTTAATGGGCACTTGGACCGGACCCGCTGCGAGCACTGCCAGCGGCTCTTGCCGGAGAAAAACGGCATCTGTCCGGCGTGTATCAAAAAACTGGCGACCCTCAAGCGCATTGCCAGCTATCTCAGCCCGTACAAGATCAAGGCGGGCGTATTGGCCTTTGCCTCCATTGCCACCACGGTCGCGGAGTTGGCGCCGCCGCTGATTACCAAGCGCATCGTCGATGAGGTGTTGGTGCCGGTGGAAGGCAGTCCCACGGGGTTTGACGAGCGCATCCATCTCTTGGGCTTGTTCGTCGTGGCCTTGATCGGCGTCCGCTGCTCGGCGTGGATCGCCGAATGGGTCCACGGCTGGATTGCGACTTGGCTCGGCGCACAGCTCACCGCGGATATTCGCTCGCTCCTCTACCGCCGCTTGGAAATGCTGTCCTTGCAGTTTTACGACAAGCGCAAGGTCGGCTCCCTCATCTCGCGGGCCACCCGCGATGCCGGCATGTTGCAGGACTTTCTCGTCGATGGCTTGCCCTATATCGTCATCAACGGTCTAATGATCTTTGGCATCCTCGGATTTTTGTTTTGGATGAGTTGGTCGTTGAGCCTGTACGTGTTGGTGCCCGTGCCGCTTATCATGCTGTGGGGGGTGGTTTTTTGGCGGCGGCTGCGCGGATTTTTCGTCAAGTGGGGCGAGGTCTGGTCGGGCCTGACCGAGCGCACAGTGGAGACGCTTTCCGGCATCCGCGTGGTCAAGGCGTTTGCCCAAGAGGACCGAGAAATAGCGGCCTTTGCCCAGCCCAACGGCCGGCTGCGCGAAGTGGCCGAAAAGACCGCGATAAATCGCGGCGTGTTTTTCGCTACCATCACGTTCTTGACGGGGTTGGGCGTCTTGGTCGTCTGGTTGCTCGGCGGGCTGCAAGTCCTCGGCGGCAAAATGACCTTGGGTACGCTGTTGGCCTTTTACTCATACATGTGGCTGTTTTACGGCCCCTTGGAGTGGTTCGGCCAAGTCAATGCGTGGATGTCGCGGGCCTTTGCCGGGGCCGAGCGCATCTTCGAGGTCATCGACACCGAGCCCGAGGCATACGAGGACCCAGCCGCAAAGCGGGTGCCGCGCATGAAAGGGAGTATTCGCTTCGAGGGCGTCACCTTTGGCTACGACAAGAGCAAACCCGTACTGAAGGATTTTGACTTAGACATCCAGCCGGGCGAGATGATCGGCTTAGTGGGCAAGTCCGGGGTCGGCAAGACGACGACCGTCAATCTCATCGCCCGCTTCTACGACGTCGACTACGGGGCCATTGAGATCGATGGAATCGACATCCGCAAAATCCACCTGCGCGACTTGCGCTCGCAGATCGGCATCGTGTTGCAGGAGCCGGTGCTCTTTTCTGGCACCATTGCCGAGAACATTGGCTACGGTCGGCCCGGCTCTTCTTTTGCGGACATTATGGCGGCCGCCCGCGCTGCCAACGCTCACAACTTTATCGTGGCCAAGCCCGACGGCTATGAGACCCAAGTCGGGGAGAAGGGGGCTGGGCTTTCGGGTGGGGAGCGCCAGCGCGTCTCCATTGCCCGCGCCATCCTCCACAACCCGCGCATCCTGATCCTCGACGAAGCCACGGCCTCGGTTGATGTGGAGACCGAGTTGCACATCCAAGAGGCGATTCAGCGGCTCGTCGAAGGGCGCACTACTGTGGCCATTGCCCACCGGCTTTCGACTTTGCGCAACGCCGATCGGCTGATGGTGCTCGACGACAGCCGCATCGTCGAGTCGGGGACGCACGCCGAGCTTATGGCGAAGCAGGGGGCCTTTTACGAGTTGGTCAATTTGCAAAGAGAAGTGGCCGAGATCATCGCCATTAAGGACTAGCCCATGTCCACCTTTTTGGAAAATCTGCCGCGCACCATTGAAGCCAAAGTCGAATCGCGCAAGGGCCGCGAGGAGGAAGTCCTAATCCAGGTCGCCACGGATATGGCCGGTGAGGACCGCTTTGAGCGGCGCTGGCTGATCGTGACGTCGAAGCGCCTGATGGTCCTCGATCCCAACGGCGCGTACGGCGACGTGGAGCTTTCGCTGCAAGCAGTCAAGTCCGCCCGCATTGAGGCGCTGGTCGGCGGCGGGCGCTTGGAACTGGAGCGCGAAGCAGGTGCCCCAACGCATCTGTATTACTCGAATTCACTCGCGCCCAAATTCGCCGAGGTGGCCGAGGGCATTGCACACCTCAAAAAGGGCCAGGAGCTCAACCTACCTCACAAGTTGGACCGCACGCACTGCGAGCAATGCCAGCGCCGCTTGCCCGAGGTCGGCGGGATATGCCCGGTCTGCATCGCCAAATTCGATACCTTTAAGCGTCTGATCGGCTACATGCTGCCCTATCGGTTGCAGCTCGTCTTATTGCTGGGCCTGATGGTGGTATCCTCGCTGCTGGAGTTGGTGCCGCCCTATATCGTCAAGCATCTCATCGACGATGTGCTCGTTCCCGGCACAACTGGCGACATGCTCTACTGGCTGGTCGGTGGTCTCTTCGCTGTCGGCGTCGTCAAGTGGGGCGTGGACGTGGTGCGCCGCTGGCTCAACACCCGAGTCGGCTTCCGCGCCATCGAGCACTTGCGCATGGATTTGTTTCGGGCGCTCCAGTATTTGCCGCTGCGCTTTTACGACAAGCGCAAGGTCGGCGCGTTGATCTCGCGCATGAACAACGACTCGGAGATGGTCGAAGACGTCCTGCTCTTTGACATGCCCTATATCGTCTCCAATGCCGCGATGATCGTCGGCATCTTAGGGCTGCTGTTCTACATGAACTGGGAACTGACCCTGTACGTGCTGGCTCCGGTGCCGCCGATTGTCATTGGCTCGAGCCTCATCTGGAATCGCCTCCAGCGCTTCTGGGGCCGTTGGTCGGCGCGCTGGTCGCGGCTGACGACGCATCTCAACGAGTCGATCTCCGGCATCCGCGTGGTCAAGGCTTTCGCGCAAGAGCACCGCGAGTCCGAGCGCTTTGATCAGCGCAATCACGCCTTGCGCCAAATCAGCGTCAGTGCCGAGCGCTCGTGGTTGGTCTTCTTTTTGGTGACCAACTTCTTCATGAGCTTTGGCGGATTTTTGGTGTGGTATTTCGGTGGTCAGCAGATCGTTGGCGGCGACCTGTCGCTGGGGGAGCTGATGGCCTTTATCGCCTATCTGTGGATGCTCTACCACCCACTCAAGTGGTTCGGCGATTTCTACAGCTTCATGGTGCGGGCCTTCGCCGGCGCCGAGCGCATCTTTGAAATCGTCGATGCGCCCTCCGAACCGTTTGACCATCCCGAAGCCGAGCGCATTCCCGCGCTTAGGGGCCAAGTCGCCTTTGAAGGCGCGGCCTTTGGCTACGATCCGGGCAAGATCGTCCTGCGCGACCTCGACTTGGTGGTGCAGCCGGGCGAGATGATCGGCTTGGTGGGCAAATCCGGGACGGGCAAGAGTACGCTGATCAACCTAATCACGCGCTTTTACGATGTATCGCACGGTCGCCTTGCCATCGACGGGGTCGATATCCGCCGCATCGCCCTAGGCGACCTGCGCTCGCAGATCGGCATGGTGGCCCAGCAGTCATTTTTGTTTAACGGCACGATTGCCGAAAACATCGCCTACGGCAAGCCCGGTGCCACGTTCGACGAGATCTTGCGCGCGGCCTGCGCCGCCAACGCCCACGAGTTCATCGTCAAAAAGCAGGATGGCTATGACATGGTCGTCGGGGAGCAGGGCGACAAGCTCGCCGGCGGCGAAAAGCAGCGCATTTCCATTGCGCGGGCCATTCTCCACGACCCGCGGATCCTGATCTTGGACGAGGCGACTTCGTCGCTCGATACGCCGACTGAGAAAAAGATCCAAGAGGCGATTCAGCGGCTGGTCAAAGGCCGCACGACTTTTGCCATTGCCCATCGGCTTTCGACCTTGCGCAGTGCGGATCGCCTCGTGGTGCTCGACGCGGGCAAAATAGCCGAAATTGGCACGCACGAAGAATTGATAGCGCGCGAGGGCATTTTCTACAATTTGGTAAGGACCCAACGCGAGACATCCGCGGTTATGGCGACTAGTGGTTAGCGGCTAGTCCCCTCGCCTAAAATCAACGGAGGTTTTATGACAGATAACGGCAAACGAGCGATCACCCCGATTTCCGTGACGCACCCCGAGCACGTCGAAGTTGACAAGCTGCGCCTTTTCCGCGAGCCGGCTTGGGTCTTGCGCTTGACCATCGACGGCGACCGCTCGTACCTGAAGGTGAAGGTGGTTCGCGCCGCGCCGCTGTCCCACCCGACGCGCTACATCTGCCTCCTCGACGCCAAGGACGAGGAGATTTGTATGATCGACGATCTCACCCAACTCGACTTAGAGGCGCGTGGCTTGATTGAGGAGGAGTTGGACCGCCGCTATTTGACGGCGACGATTCAGCAGGTCAATACGGTGCGCAACGAATACGGCACCTCTTATTGGGACGTGCAGACAGATCGCGGGCCGCGCGAGTTCGTCGTCCAGAACGTCTCGGAAAATGCCCAGTGGCTTGGCGACCACCGGCTGCTGATTATCGATGTCGATGGCAACCGCTTTGAAATTCCGCGCCTCGACGAGCTAGATAAGAAAAGTTTGGCCGCGGTTGAACAAGTCGTCTGATTAGTCTTTGCTGTTGCAGCCATGCCGACCAACCTCGCAAGGGGTTGGTTTTTTTTCTTTAGCACAAAACAAGTTGGCCTTGTCGCCAGCGGCCATCTCCCCCTATCTTCAGAGTGTTCAGCATTCCTTGCAGATCCCGCCTTAGTCGGGTCATCTGCTGAATACAATAGCCGATACCCGGCGAAGGGTCGCTCCCTTCTGCCTTGGCGAATAGGTAGAGACATCGCTGCACTCTGCAGGGAATGTTGAACATGGCCCGGCCCCCGAGGGGGCCGCCTGTTCCCCTCATCCGCAGGATAGGGGTGATATTCGCGCCTGAAGGCGCGGTGAAAGCCAAGGCGATATCCCGTCCGTTGTGTTGTATAGAGCAGAAATTCTTTTTAGACCGCTCCTTGCCCCAACTTTGGTAACGCACCTTGTAACCGATTGAGGATACCGTGAAAAAGGTCCGCCGCCCTGTCGATCTATATCGAGTCGCGGGGCATCCCATGTTGTTCGCCTCTGGGGAGACCATTATGGCCGCGCTCCAATACTACAGCCCCCAACTCGCTGACGAGCGAGCGTACTACGGGGCTTTGATGGGCTGGTCGTTCTTTTTTGACGCCGAGGCGAAAATGCCGGTCGGCCTGCCCGCCGACGAGTTACTCCACCGCAACTTGTACTATCTCTACGGAATTGAACGCCGCGAGATGCGCTGCGACAATTTTGCCGACCTATGGCAGGCGATTGAAGAGTCTATTGCCGCAAATCGGGTGCTGCTCGCTTGGGTGGATGCCTGTGATGTGAAAGATGCGGCCTTTCGCTACAATCGCGTACCCGGAATGTGCGAAGCCATGCTCATCTATGGGTACGATGATCAGGCGGTGGATGGGCTGATGATTTTGGTCAATCCGCAGGGCTTTGTGGGGCAGGTGCCGCGTTCGCGTCTGCCCGAGATGTTGCCCGAATTGGTGGTGTACGACTACGCAGTGCCCGAAGGTCTCGATCCCTATCCCATTAAAAAAATGGAACAGGTGCTCTTGGAAGATGTGCAGGAGATGCTCGCGGGCAACAAGGTCGGCCGGGTAGAGACGGGCCTGCCGGCCGCGCAGCGCTTTGTCGAGGAGCTGGAGCGTCAGATTGAGTTGGACGAAGAGAGTATGCGCGCTTGGATGCGGGAGGTGTTTTGCCATATCGCCCTACTCGGCCCGCAGCGCCAGCGACTGGACGACAATTTGCGGCGGCTAGCAGCGGCAACCAGCTCGAGTGCCCTGTCGGCGGCGGCCGATACTTTCGGGGATATAGGTCGGCGTTGGGAGATGACGCGCAAATTGTTCTTCAAAGGGGCGTGCAATGACCCGGCGCTCATGCTGAAGCGCATCCGCGAGTGCGTCAAGGGCCTGCTGAGTCTGGAGGAGGCGCAGGCTCGTTTTCTGTTGCAGTGGCTGTAGGGCGGTTTATAGCATTTGGAACTGCGATAGGCTATCGTTAGTTTGCTTCTATGGACGGAGTATTCGTCGCTAGCGGCGAAAAACTTTCACCCCCACAAAGGAACCGCCATGGAAGTCCCCCAAGTAGAAATCAGCGTCGTCGGCCGCATATTGCGCGTCTTCTACGCTCCATCCGAGACTTTTGAGGCCGTAGCCGAACAGCGCAGTGTCGCCGATTGGCTGGTGCCAACCATTATAGTCGCAGTGGCGATCTTCGTCTCCACCTATCTAACTTTGCCTATCTACGTGGCTGAGACGATGGAGCAGATGAAGCAGCAGATGCCCGCCGAACAGCGCAGTGAAATGGAGGGCACTGGAGAAGCCATGCGGATCAGCGGGCTGATTGCCGCGCCGGTTATGACGTTTGTCTGGCTCTTTATTGGTGCGGCGATGTACCTCTTGATAGGCAAGTTACTCGGCGGCCTGCTCGGCTATGGCCACTGCTTGGCTATTGTCGCGTACACGTCGCTCATTGCCATTCTCCAGCATGTTGTCAAAACGTCGCTGGTGTTGGCCAATGAGACGATGGATGTGCAGATAGGGCTGGGAATGTTCCTGTCCGAGGAGGCCCGCAAGAGTTTTGGAGGTGCTTTATTGGTCTCCATCGAGCCTTTTGTCGTCTGGATGGTGGTCGTCGCCGGCCTTGGCTTATCTATCGTCGGGCAGGTGGAGCGCAGCCGCGCCTATGCGGGCGTTGTGGCCATCACGTTGCTTTTCCTCGCCATCGGCGCATTCTTCAGTACCCTTGGACCCGGAGGTTGACGTGGCGACCAAGAAACGCCGCTTTTTGAAGTTTCTCGTCTTCTTACTGTTGGTCGGCTCGGTTGGCGCTGCGGTCTACTTCAACTTGCGGCAAGAAAAGGCCGAGGAGACCTATGCCACGGCGCTCGTCGAGCGGGGCGAGATCGTCGATAAGCTCGCTGAAACAGGCCGCATTGAGTTGGTGCGGACTGTGGAGGTCAAATCGACAATTGCCGGCGAAATCCGCGCCTTGCCCATCGAAGCAGGCGCGTGGGTGCAGGCCGGTGCGCTGATGGCCGTTATTGAGCCAGATCCCAATCAATCGCTGCAATTGTATCAGAAGCGTTCGGGCGTGGAGCAGGGCAAAATTGACTTGGCCGAAGAGGAGCGCAACTTCGAGCGCCAAAAGGCCCTGTTCGACCGCAAAATGATACCGGCTAAGCAGTTTGAGGAAGCCGAGATGCGCTTAACGCGCGCCCGTACCGGCCTGCGCTTAGCCCAGCTTGAACTCGACATGCTCGAAGCCAAGGCCAACTTGCAGAGCACCCAGCTTGCGGAAGATCAAGTCGCACTCGACGAGGTGCGCGTCCTCGCTCCGATTGACGGCATTGTCATCCGCCGCAACGTGGAGATCGGCGAGGTGGTGGCCTCCGGGCTATCGTCGTATTCTGGCGGCACGGTGCTGTTTGAAATCGGCGACCCCAGCCAGCTCATCGTGCGCGGCGACATCGCCGAAATCGACATTGGCCGGGTAGCGGTTGGCCAAGCGGTGGACATTGTCGTGGATGCGTATCCCGACACCACGTATGGTGGTCGGGTGCGTTGGATTGCGCCGGTGGGTCAGCAGCAACAGGGCAACACCATCGTCACCTTTGACACCGAGATTGAGATCACCGACCGCGCGCCGCGTTTGCGCCAGGGCATGTCCTGCGACATTGACATTCTGTTTGCGCGCCGCGACAGCGCGGTGTATCTGCCGGTCGAACGGGTGCTGGAGGTTTTTGACGACGAGGACGAAGAAGACGAGCGCAGCCGCTTTGTCGCCTATATCGCCGCGTCGCCGGATTCGCTCGCCGCCGCGCCGGACAGTACGCGCCCGGACAGCGCATTGCACCTGCCACTCGGTGCTTTCGCCGAGGTGGAATTAGCCATCGGCCTTGAGACCTCGACCCGCGTCGAAATCCTCGACGGCCTTAGCAGCGGCGACCGCGTCGCCGAAGAGCCGAGTGTCATCCGCAGTAAACTGGAGCAGGAGGGCGAAGAGAAGGACGAGGAGCGGTGATGACCCCGATAGGCCCCGGCTTGCGATCCTTTTCATTACTGCGCTCGTGAGGCGGAAAGACGCTGGTCAAAATTTTGGAGTGAGACGACCGTTGATTATTCCCGATCACAGAGAACTTTCAATAGATTCTCTTCGCAGTAATCTCAAAATCGCCGGGTCTCCTGCGCCTGGAAGAATACCAATAGTGTACAGTAGTATTTTAAGCCCGCTCCTCTAGGTCGAGACGCAACAGAGCTTGGGGCAGGAACTCGACGGGAATTCCGCCTATGTTCGCCGGCGCACTCTGGCGGGCGAGGATGCGGCTGTTGGCGTACTTGCCTATCTGTTTGAGCGTCTTGGGCCGCAACTGGCCCGTCCACTTGATTTCCACGGGCCAAAAACGGCCGTCTTTTACATAGGCGATATCCACTTCGCCTGCGCCTTTGATGTAGTAGGTAGGATAGCGACGGCTATAATGGGCAACGGCGCAGGCTTCTACTAGGAGGGCGGTGCGCTCGGGGTCGGCGAGGAGCGGGCGCACTCGGGCGGCGAAAGGGTCTTGCGCCGCGTGTAGCCAGCTTTGCACGGCGTGGAAAATGAAGGGATCGCAAAAGCTGATTTTGCGGGCCTTTTTCGGCGCAGCGGCCAGCTTGTCCTCGCGCAAGGCCGACTGGACGCGGAGGACATCCATAGAGGTGAGCAGGGCGATATAGTCGCTCACGGTCGCGGGATGGTCGATGCTGAGTGTGCGGGCCAAGGCGTTATAGGTGGTCTGAGTGCCGCCGCAGCGGACAACGGCGGCCAGCACTTCGCTCAAATAGTGCTCCTGCTTGCCGCGCTTGAGCATATCGCCGCGTATCCAGTCGCTGTACGTGGCAAATGTGGCCGGGAGGATGCGGTCGTGGCGGGCCATATCGTTAATAGCGGTGAGAAAGCCGCCGTGGACCAGATAAGCGAGAAACTCCTCGCGTAGGACTTGCTCGGTTGCGGCGGGTAGCGGCGATCTAGGCTGCGCTAATTGCAGCAATTCTTGGTTGCTCAGCGAGCGCTTTAGGCCCACGGCCGCGGTAAAGCTGAGAGGGTGGAGGTGAAAGTCAACCACCGCGGCTTGCCCTCGGCGGCCGGGAAAACGCATGCGGGCCTCTTGGATGACCGCCATGTCTGATCCGGTCGCAATGAGCACGACGCCTTCGAGCAAGCCGGCGTCGGCAAGGTACTTGATTCCCTTGTCCCAACCGGCGATATAGGTGACTTCGTCGAGCAGGATATAGCGCTGGCCCTCGGCGGGCATTGCTTGCAGTAGAGCCGATAGCAAGCGCACGAGCGCGTGGTGATCGTCGATGAGTTCGCCGGTGAAGAAGCGCAGACGGGCCGGGTCAAGGCCCGTTGCAAGCAGGTCGCCCATCCACTGTTTGAGCAGGGTCGTTTTGCCAATCTGACGGCCCCCGCCGACAGTGTAGATGCCCGGCTGGTTGCGCGGTAGGCGGTCGAGGAGCGGAAAGCGATAGATTAGGGGCTGAGCGCGCAGGCGTCTGAGGTGCGGGTCGAGGTCGGAAAAGGCATCATCGAGATGACTGTTGTGGAGCTGAAATTCTGCTAAGTTCATAAAATAGCGTATAGCTACGTTTGTTTCAAAAATTTAGTCAATGAGCTCTGAATAAGTTTAGTCAATGCAAATCGGCGGCGCAATTTTGTCTTTTTCAAGGCTGTTTTCCATAGGGACGGGCCGTCGTCAGCCCAATTAGGCGAACAACTTTCGGTGCCGTTTTGGGATTGCGATTTATCTGGCTTATCTTTAACGCTTTCCGCTGCATCTTCGATCCGAAGGACGAAAAACGCCAATGACCGTTCTCGAACCCCTCTTTGCCGGCTTAGGCCAGCTTCGGGCGCACAAGCTGCGCTCGCTGTTGACGCTGTTGGGCATTGTCATTGGCGTGGCGGCCATTATTGCGGTGGTGTCGCTGGGCGAGGGATTGCGCCGCCAAGTGATCTCGCAATTCATCTTCAGCGGCGGCGCGGGCATGATCGAGGTGGAGCCGCCGCGTCAGTGGGTACGCAAGGATGGCCGCTGGGTGCGCCGCCCGTGGCAGGAGTACCTGACCGAAGCCGACATGGCGGCCATGCAGCAAGAGATAGACGAACTGCACGCGCTCGTGCCCGAGGTTGGAGGCCGGGCCTCACTCCAGCGCGGCAAAACCACCGTCGAGACGAGCTATACCGGCACATCGGCGGCGTTTAACGAGGGCTTCAACTGGTCGGTGACCAGCGGCCGGCCGCTAAGCAGGGATGATCTGCGCCTCGCCCGCAAGGTCTGCCTAATCGGCAGTGATGTGCATAAAGACCTTTTTCAGGAGGCCGATCCGCTGGGCGAGGAGATCCTGCTCAACGGCGACCGCTACGTGGTCGTTGGTGTGCTCGACGAGCGCGTCCGCTTTGGCCGCAGCGAGGGCAGTATCGCGTTGGTCCCGTACACTACGGCCCAAAAGCGGCTGCAAGGCGTGGATCACTTCTCGACACTCACGCTTTTCGTCGAGGACTTGGATGCGGTCGAGCGGGTCGTCGCAGCGGTGCGCCGCGTGCTCCGGCGACACCACGAGCACGGCGACGAGTTCGAGATTGAAACTAGCGAAGGGCAGATAGACGATGCCAATGAGTTCTTTCGCGTCCTCCAGCAAGTGGGCGGGGGGATCGCCGGAATTTCGCTGTTGGTCGGTGGCATTGGGATTATGAACATCCTATTAGTGTCGGTGGCCGAGCGCACCCGCGAAATCGGCATCCGCAAGGCCCTCGGGGCCAAGCCGCGCCACATCCTCGGCCAGTTCCTCGCCGAGTCCGTCGTCTTGAGCATGGTCGGCGGTCTGTTGGGCATCCTCAGTGGCTTGGGCCTGGGCTTGGGGGCGGCCTTCGTCATTCAACAACTCGCGCCCGGTGCGCCTTTTACCAGCATTGTCTCGGGCGAATCCGTGCTGTGGGCGGTCGGTTTTTCATCGGCCGTCGGCATCTTCTTCGGCGTCTATCCGGCCTTGCGGGCGGCGCGGCTCAACCCGGTAGACGCACTGCGCCGCACGTGATTTTCCTCGAATCCATCCGCATTGCCCTCGGGCAAATTTGGGTCAACAGGCTGCGCACGGCCCTGACCCTGCTGGGCATGATGATCGGCGTCGGCGCGGTGGTAGGCATTGTGTCTATTGGCGAGGGGATGCGGCAGTTTGTCGTCGACGAGTTCGGCAAGCTGGGCGGGGCGCAGTTTGTGATGGTCGCGCCGCAATACATGCAGCTCAAGGACGGCCGCTGGGTGCCCAATCCCCACTACAAGCCCTTGACCTTGGACGACCTAGCGATAATTGAGCAAGCCTCCGACCGCATAGCCGCGGTCTTGCCTTCTATGAACACTGGAGCCAATCTGCGCTATCGCAAGGCCAGCTACCAGAGCCAAGCAGCCGGGACTTTGCCCGAACTTGCCGAGGTGTACAACTGGTCGGTCGCCGAGGGCCGCTTCCTCATCAACGCCGACTTGGACAAGCTGCGTCGGGTCTGCGTGATTGGGCAAAAGGTGCGCGAGGAAGTGTTTGGTTTGGCCTCCTTTTTAGGCCGCGAGCTCAAGCTCAACGGCCAGCGCTTTACGGTCGTAGGTCTCATGGAGGATCGCCAGACCTTTGGCGAAAACTGGGGCGATCAAGTGCTGGTACCGGTGACGACAGTCCAGCGACGCCTCGTCGGCAATAAGTATATTCAAGGCTTAGTAGCCCACGCCAAGGAGACCGACGATGTGCCCCACATTACCGCGGCCATTGAAGAGGCACTCAAAAAGCACCACGGCTCGGAGGCGGGCTATCGGATCATCAGCGGCCGCAGCATCTTAGAGCAGGTTGAGCAAACCATTTTGTTGTTGAAATTGGTTGTGGGTGGGATTGCGGGGATTTCGCTGTTGGTCGGCGGGATTGGCATTATGAACATTTTGTTGGTGTCGGTGGCTGAACGCACCCGCGAAATCGGCCTCCGCAAGGCCCTCGGTGCTAAGCCGGTGACGCTGCTGTGGCAATTTGTGATTGAGGCGATGGCCCTGAGCTTGACCGGGGGCGTGCTCGGGGTGGCTGCGGGCTATGGCTTGGGTGAGGGCATTGCGCGCGTCATTTCTCATTACAGCGAATTGAGCTTTCCCAGCATTGTCTCGCTGGAAGCTACACTGCTGGTGCTGGCCTTGTCCATCGCAATTGGTTTGTTCTTTGGCATCTATCCGGCGGCCCGCGCTTCGCGGCTCGATCCGGTGGATGCGTTGCGCTCGGAGTGATCTCGTGCTGATTGAACTGAATGGCATTAGCAAGGTATATGTGCGCGGCACTGAGGAGGTCCATGCCTTGCGGGGGGTGGATTTGGCGATTGAGAACAACGAATACGTCGCGCTGATGGGGCCTTCTGGCTCGGGCAAATCCACGCTGATGAACATTCTCGGCTGCTTGGATTCGCCGACCGCGGGGACGTACCGCTTGGCTGGCACGGATGTATCGCGCATCAATGCCAACGAACTGGCCGAAGTGCGCAATAGCCGTATTGGCTTCATCTTCCAGACCTTCAACTTGCTGCCGCGGGCGTCGGCTTTGCAAAACGTCGAGCTGCCGCTGATTTACAATGGTCAGCGCCGCAAGGTGCGCCGCGCCCGGGCGATTGAGGCACTGGAGCGGGTTGGCTTGGCCGACCGCATGACGCACCGGCCGGCCGAGCTGTCTGGCGGTCAATGTCAGCGGGTGGCCATTGCCCGCGCCTTAGCCAACGGGCCTTCGCTGCTGTTGGCCGACGAGCCGACCGGCAACCTCGACTCCCGCACCGGCGAGGAGATCATGATCCTTTTCGCCGCGTTACAAGAAGAGGGCAACACCGTGCTCTTGGTGACCCACGATCCGGTTGTTGCCCGACAGGCCAAACGGCTGATTCGCATCCACGACGGCCGCATCGCTTCTGACGAGCCACAGGCGCAGTGAAATCCACCTTGACACCCCATAAGGAGGGAAACTCCATGTTCGTCGTCCGCGTATTAGCATCAATCGCCTTTGTCTTGTTCCCTCTTGCTGCTGCGGCCCAGATCACCCTTTCTACCGACGATTTACGCCCGTCTTTGGGCATGACGTGGGAACAAGAAGTCGCCACAATCCCTAGCAGCCTAGCGGACATTGGCTTCGACATCGGCTCTGTCGGTGCTGGTCAGTCTTTCGACCTCACCAGCTCGCCTGACAACAGCGTACTTACCTTCATCCGCAGTTCGGTCATTTCGCTGGAGCAGGCCCCGGCCGCCGCGAGCTTTCCCGACGCTGATTACGCCGTCCACAACATTACTACTGCGCCCGCTGCCCTTGGCTTTGAGACGTACTACTATTTCGAGCGCAGGGCCGTAGGTGATGTTGTCGTCGGCGCCGCAGGGCCAGCCGGACAAGTCCTCATCCCGCTGGCCGATATAGGGACTCCTTGGCCGCTAGCGTTTGGCAAAAGTTGGACGATCGAGAATTTCTCCGTGGACCAGCCCCTAGCACCCGGGGTGACGAGTTCCGGCCTATACGACTATCAATACGCGGTTGATGCGTGGGGTGAGATTCGGCTACCGGCGGGTACCTTCGATTGTCTGCGCATCCACCAGAAGGGCACGGGCGTCGTTACCTTCACCGGCAATGATCAACTCGCGTCTTTGGGCGAAGTGACCGCCGAGATAGATGCCTATGGTTGGTATGCTCGCGGGCTTGGGGCCGTCGCCTTAGTCATAGAGAGCAAACAGACTTTCGCCAGCGGCACCCGCCCGCCGACCACAGCCACCCACATCGCCCGCCTCACGGCCATATCCAGCCCGGCAAGCGCGGTAGCCGCTGCGAGTTGGGGAGCACTCAAGCAAGAGTTTGCCGAGGAAATTGAGTAGTTTTTGGCCGAGGGATTGATCTACGTGAGAATGGGTTCAGCCTCGCTACACATTCGCTGGCCGCGGCCCGCCCGTTGCCCAATCCAACAGTTCGACGGTGTGGACGACCGGGATCGCGGTGCAGGCGGCGATCTGTTCCATGCAGCCGATATTGCCCGTCGCCACGACCTGCGGCGCAACGCTGGCGATGTGTTCTACTTTGCGCGCTTGTAGCTTTTGCGCCAAGTCGGGGCGCAGCATGTTGTAGGTGCCCGCGCTGCCGCAGCAGATATGGCCCTCGGGCACTTCGACGACCTCAAAGCCCACACCCTTCAGCAGTTGCCTCGGTGGGTCGGTGACGCGCAGACCGTGTTGGAGCGAACAGGCGTCGTGATACGCTACCTTCAGGGCCGGCGCGCGACCGGCCTGGCCCACTCCCAATTGCGCCACCACCTCAGACACATCCCGCACTCGCTCCACTACCGCCCTAGCCTTGTCGGCCCACTGCGGATCGCGGCGGAAGATGCGATCGTATTCTTTGATGGCCGTGCCACAGCCCGAGGTGTTGAGCACAATCGCGTCCAAGCCCCCGGTTTCGAGCTCGCGATGCCAAACCTCAATGGCGCGCTGCATTAGCTTGAGGCTGCGCTTGCGCTCGCCCATGTGGAAAGTCAGTGCGCCGCAACAGCCCATATCCGGCGGAATGACCACCTCGGCTCCCAAGCGCGTCAAAAGCCGCACGGTCGCATCGTTGATTTGCGGCCCCAGCACTTGTTGGACGCACCCGGTGAGCAGGGCCACGCGCAACTGACGGCTGTTTTCGGCGGGCACGACCCCGGGCCGGGCTACAGCGGCGCGGGGCGGCAATCGCTTGGGGGCCATAGCTAACAGGGGTCGCAGGACGCGGGGCATCAGGAAGGAGAACGCGCGGCCCACCCAAGACATTCTGAGTGCTAAGCGCGTGCGGCTGGGGTAGGGCAGCATCCGCGTCAGCATGGCGCGCAGCAGGCGATCCATCCATGGCCGCTTGACGAGTTGGTCCAGCCGCGGCCGGGCCGTTTCCAAGAGGAGCGAATAATCCACGTCGCTCGGGCAGGTGGTCTCGCACGCGAGGCAGCCGAGGCAGTTGTCGATGTGCTCGACTGTTTGGCGGCTCGGGGAGATGCCTTCTTCGAGAATGTTTTTGATGAGGTAAATGCGGCCGCGCGGCCCTTCGAGTTCGTTGCCGGTGAGTAGGTAGGTGGGGCAGGTGGCATTGCAAAAGCCGCAGTGGACGCAGGCGCGCAAGGCTTTTTCCGCGCCTTTAACCGCTGGGTCTTGAAGCTGATTGGGGGGAATGGTCGTGCGCACAGGTCAGCTCGATTCGTCTCGCAGCCACTGCGCGAGGGCCTTGTCGGGCGCGCTAATTTCTGCAAGCGATGTGTAGTAGTAGGCTTCCCAGCCGTCTTCTGGCAGGCCGGTGAACAGCATCAGGTTTAGGGGGTAGTTTTCCGAGTCCGTGCAGCGGCGGAAGTCGTCGCGGAAGAGAAAGGTCGGCTTGCCGAGGGCAATGGCCGCCCCCAACTCGACCATTACGCCTTCGTCCGGCGGCGTACCGTTGACAATGGCGAAGATCGCGTCGGCCTCGACCACGTCGCGCAGGTCAGCGCGACCGACTTGATAGGCCCAGCCCGCCGCGGAAAAATCGACTTGGTTGTTGCGAGCAAAGGGCTCCCAGACCTCAGCGCCCAATGCCTCTAAGGCCGAGACGAACTGAGGTAGGAGCCGTTCCTTCGAGTGGGACGAGAAGCCATACGGGCTGGCGAGGTAGAGGGTCTTTTTCATGGCGTGCTCCAGCGTTGTGCATTATACGCCCTATATTCTGTCTATATTCAGGACAGCGCAAATGCTCATACATGTAAAACGAGGCGGCACACCATGGAAAAGCCATCCTGCATCCTCCGCGAGAACAGCCCGCTCGCTCCCCTCACCACGATGGGTCTCGGCGGCCCGGCGCGCTATTTGGCCGAGTGTTCCTCCATAGACGAGATGCGCGCCTGCTTGACCTGGGCGGCAGTCGCGGGCCTGCCCGTGCAAGTGCTTGGCGGCGGCAGCAATGTGCTGTTTGCCGACGCGGGATACAGCGGCTTGGTGCTCAAAGTGGGACTCAGCGGCGCGATGTTTGATGGCTCGACCGTCGAGGTAGCGGCTGGCGAGGATTGGGATGGTTTTGTCCAGTGCTGCGTGGAGCGCGGCTTGGCCGGCGTGGAATGTTTGTCGGGTATCCCCGGGTCAGTGGGGGCGACGCCCATCCAAAACGTGGGCGCGTACGGCCAAGAAGTAAAAGACACCATCGCGGAAGTGCGGGCGCTCGATCGGCAGACCTTGGCGGAAATTGCATTTGCCCCGGCCGAATGCGGCTTTGCCTATCGTCAGAGCCGCTTTAAGGGGGCCGACCGCGACCGCTTTATCGTGACTTCGGTGACGTATCGCTTGGATGCCAGCGGCCAGCCGCACATCCGCTACCCAGAGCTGCGCCGACACGTGGATGGCGATCAACCGACCTTAGCCACTGTGCGCGCCGCGGTGCTGGCGCTCCGCCGCAGTAAGTCCATGGTCATCAACCCGCAAGATCCCAACGCCCGCTCCGTTGGTTCCTTTTTCTTGAATCCAGTCATTGACGCGGAAGCGTTTGCTGCGTTGCAGGACCGCTATCCGAATGTCCCGAGCTTTCCCGATGCGGCTGGCGTCAAGGTGCCGGCCGCTTGGCTCGTCGAGCAGGCGGGATTTCACAAGGGGCTGCAAAGGGGCGGTGCTGGCATTTCGGAGCGACACGCGCTGGCCTTAGTCAATCGCGACGGCACGACCCGCGAAGTGCTCGCCTTGGCCGGTGAGATTCGGGCCGGGGTGGAGCAGACCTTTGGGATTCGTTTGGAGCGGGAGCCGGTGTTGGTGGCGGAGGATGGGAGATGAGCGAGGCGGCTGCTCGGCGCAAAATCGACCTGTTGCTCGAAAACGCTGGTTGGCGATTCTTTGACGACGATAATGGACCGGCCAATATCCGCTTGGAGGCGCACGTCGCTCTCAAACGCGACGATCTCGATAGCCTAGGCGATGATTTTGAGCGTGCTGGTCGCGGATTTGTCGATTTCTTGCTCACTGACGACCGAGGATTCCCAGTGGTTGTGTTGGAGGCCAAGTCCGAAGATAAGAATCCACTCGTTGGCAAGGAGCAGGCCCGGCGCTACGCCCGCTCGCTGAACTGCCGCTTCATCATCCTCTCCAACGGCAATCTACACTACTTCTGGGACCTAGAGCGCGGCAATCCGCATATCATCACGGCCTTCCCAGCGCCGAACTCGGTGGAAGGGTATAAACAAGTCGCGCCCAATCCGCAGCGCCTGATAGATGAACGGGTTGGCGACGACTACATCGTCCGCACGCAGCGGCCCAACTATACGGCAGAGGCCGGGTGGCGCAACGAGGCCGAGCGTTATAGCTACATTCAGACGCATGGCTTGCGCTTTTTGCGCGACTATCAGCTCGGCGCGATCCACGGCTTGCAGCGGGCAGTGCAAGACGGCCGCGACCGGTTCTTGTTCGAGATGGCTACTGGCACTGGCAAAACGCTAGTGGCCGCCGCTGTTATCAAGCTATTTCTCCGCACCGGCAACGCCGGCCGCGTCCTCTTCTTGGTCGATCGGCTGGAGTTGGAAGACCAAGCGGCGCACAAGTCGTTTGTCCCGTACTTGGCGAACGACTTTGACGCGGTCATCTACAAGGAAAAACGCGACGACTGGCGGCGGGCGCACATTGTGGTCGCGACGGTTCAGTCGCTGCTGTTCAACAACAAGTATCAGTCGCTGTTTTCGCCCACGGACTTCGACTTGGTGATTTCGGATGAGGCGCATCGGTCTATCAGCGGCAATGCCCGCGCCGTATTCGATTATTTCGTGGGGTACAAGCTGGGGCTGACCGCGACGCCCCGAGACTACCTCAGAGGCACCGACCCGCAGGGGCGCGATCCGCGCGAGGTGGAGCGTCGGTTGCTGCTCGACACGTACCGCACTTTCGGCTGTGAGCATGGCGAGCCGACGTTCCGCTACTCGTTGCTCGACGGGGTGCGCGATGGGTATCTGATCAATCCTCGGGTTGTTGACGCCCGCACCGAGGTGACCACCCAGCTTCTCGCAGATAGGGGTTTTGTGGTGTCTTTCACCGATAGCGAAGGCGAGCAGCAGAAGGAAGCGTTCGAAAAGCGCGACTTTGAGCGGGCGTTTTTCTCGGAAGCTACCAACGCGGTCTTCTGCCGGACCTTTTTGGCGAATGCGCTGCGCGATCCGATCAGCGGGGAGATCGGCAAGTCCATCGTCTTCGCGGTGAGCCAGACTCACGCGGCCAAGCTAACGCAGTTGTTCAATGAGATCGCCGACCGCATGTTTCCGGGTAAATACCAGTCGGACTTTGCGGTGCAAGTTACGTCGGATGTGATGGATGCCCAGCAATTCACGGTCAATTTTGCCAATAACAACCTCGGCGGCGCCGGCAATTTTATGCGCGAGTACCGGACGAGCAAGGCGCGGGTATGCGTAACCGTCGGCATGATGACTACCGGCTACGACTGCACCGACATTCTCAATTTGGGGCTGTTCAGGCCGATATTTTCGCCGACGGATTTCGTCCAGATTAAGGGGCGCGGCACCCGAAAGCACAGCTTCCTCGACCAGATGATAGGGCCTCGCCCGGCCGACGTTGGCGCTGACCCGGAGAAGACTACTTTCAAGCTGTTCGATTTCTTCGGCAACTGCCAATACTTCGAGAATGAGTTCAACTACGACGAGGTATTGGAACTGCCGCGGCCGCGAGCGACAAGTGATCGGGCAGGGGATGAGCCGCGGCCGGTTGTATATGCCGGCGCGTACGAGCACTTGGAAAGCGACTTCTTGGCGACGATTGAACAGGAGCAGATCGGCTCCGAGGGGATGAGAATTGATCGGATGTTCTTCGATCGCTTTGCCGACGAGGTGCGCGAAAACGACTTTATTGCCCAAGCTATTGAGGCCGGCCAATGGGATCGCGCTATCGACTATGTGAATCAGGAAGTTTTCGACAAGCCCGAAGAGTTCTACACCCTTGCTAAGTTGCGCCAAGCCGCGGCGGTGGATCGGCGCGTAACTTTGCGCGAGATACTGGAGAAGGTTTTTGATCTCATCCCGCGTTTTAAGTCGCGGGACGAGTTGCTCGAAGAGGAATTCGCCAAATTCGTCGCCGATCACAAACCCGCTGAGGCCGAGTCCATTGCGGCGATTAGGGCGTATTTCAAGGCGTACCTGACTAGCGGTCAGACCCGAGACATTGTCGAGAATCGGCGCTTTGCCGCATTGGCGACGAATCCGGCTTTTTCTTCCCGCGACTTTCGCGCGGTGCCGGAGCCGTACCACAGGCTTGTGCCCGAGTATGTCAAGGATTACGTGTCGTTGAATCAGTTCGTCGCTTAGGAGGCCCTAAGCGATTCACGCATTTATTTAAAAAACCGTGAATGGCCTCCATTTTTGCTGGTTTATTCACGGACATTTGCCAATATAGCGTGAATGGATTAATTGAATCACCACTCACAGTCTGGACAATATGCTCGATACCGCTACCAAACGCCGCATTGACACGGCCCGCGACATTCTCGTCGGCAAGGTGCCTGATCCGAAGAGCCAAGTAGAGCAGATTACTATCGCGCTCATCTACAAGTTTATGGACGATATTGACGCCGAGAGTGAGGAATTGGGTGGGCAGCGCACGTTTTTTGCCGGCGACTTTGCCCGCTATGGCTGGCCGCAACTGGTGCGCGCTGGTTTGGGCGGGCACGAGACTTTGAATCTGTACGCTGAGGCGATTACTCGGATGCCGGAAAATCCGGGTATTCCGCCACTGTTCCGCGACATTTTCAATAACGCCTATTTGCCCTACCGCGACCCGGAGACTTTGCGCGCTTTTCTCAAGGTCATTGACGAGTTTGTGTACGATCACAGCGAGCGGCTGGGCGATGCTTTTGAATATTTGCTGTCGGTTCTTGGCTCGCAGGGCGATGCGGGTCAGTTCCGCACGCCGCGTCATATTATTGATTTTATCGTCGCCGTTGTCGACCCGAAAAAAGATGAGACTATTCTCGATCCGGCTTGTGGCACGGCCGGGTTTTTGATTTCGTCGTACAAGCACATTCTCAAGGCCAATGCCGACGGCGAGGGTAACAGTACGCTGACGCCGAGCGAGAAAGGGACGCTCGCGGCTAACTTCAAGGGATATGACATTTCGCCTGATATGGTGCGGCTGTCGCTGGTAAATTTGTATCTGCACGGTTTTGTTGATCCGCATATTGCCGAATACGACACTTTGACGAGTGAAGAGCGCTGGAACGAATATGCCGATGTGATTTTGGCCAATCCGCCGTTTATGTCGCCGAAGGGTGGTATCCGGCCGCATCGCCGATTTTCGGTGCAGTCCAAACGCAGCGAGGTGCTGTTCGTCGATTACATTGCCGAGCATCTGACGCCTGCGGGGCGGGCTGGGATTATTGTGCCGGAGGGGGTCATTTTTCAGAGCCAGAATGCGCACAAGCAGCTTCGCAAAATGTTGGTGGAGAATTATTTGGTGGCTGTAATTTCGTTGCCAGCGGGCGTGTTTCAGCCGTATTCAGGGGTTAAGACTTCCATTCTGCTGTTGGATAGGGCACTGGCGCAAAAGACGGATCGCGTTGCCTTTTTTAAGGTGGAGAATGATGGGTTTGATTTGGGGGCGCAGCGGCGAGAAATTGACGCGAATGACTTGCCGAAGGTGCGGAAGGAGCTTGGGGAGTATCTGGGGCGGCTGCGGGCGGGGGCTGATGGTGTGGCGGAACCTAAAGTGGATTATACAACTGAGCTTGGGTTGATTGCTGAGAAGGGGAAGATTGCGGCGGGTGGGGAGTGGAATTTGAGTGGGGAGCGGTATCGGGAGAACCAAGTTGAGTCTTCACATTATGAAATGATACCATTCGAGAAAATTTGTACGTTGGAGTACGGTGCGAGTTTGCCTAAAAAGAAACGTATAGATGGTCATATTCCCGTGATGGGATCTAACGGCATTAGCGGTTATCACAATGAATATCTAGTGAAAGGACCAGCAATTATTGTTGGTCGAAAAGGATCAGCAGGTGAAGTTACGTACATTAACAGTGATTGTTTTCCTATTGATACAACTTATTATGTGAAAATCGTTGATACGAATCGTACAGATATTCTTTATCTTTATCATCTGCTTAGGACTATAGATTTACCAAGTTTGCGTGGAGGAGCAGGGATCCCAGGATTAAACCGGAAAGATGTCTACGATAAATACAAATTACCCCTGCCGCCGCTGGAGGTGCAGTGGGAGATTGTGGCGGAGATTGAGGGGTATCAGCGGGTGATAGATGGGGCGCGGGCGGTGGTGGAGCGGATGGAGGGGAAGATTCGGGCGGCGATTGGGCGAGTGTGGGGAGACGAGTAACTGGATGCGGTGCGGGACGCAGAATAGTAGAAACAAGACGATCCGAATCTCAAACTGTTCGGTCATTCAGAATTGCTATATAAGCGAGGAGTGAAAGCCATGTTGAAACGCTTGCATATACAGAATTTTCGCGGCTTCAACACGATCAAAATTGATCCATTGAGCCGCATAAATCTCATTGCCGGTAAGAATAATTCCGGTAAGACCAGCCTACTTGAGGCAGTGTTTCTGCTATCTGGTGCCGGAAACGCACAAATGGCCGTAAATCCCCATGTTATTCGGGGCGCAGAATCAGGTGCTCCACTGCAAGATCCCTTCTGGAAACATCTCTTCTACAACTTAGATATGGGACGTCGTATTGAGATTAAAGGATATTATAAATCGCGTGGTGAATTGGCTTTGAAGATTACCTCGGAGCGAGAGCCCACCACCGAGATGCCCCTTGAGCGGACGAATAGAATTTCGGCGACGAACCTTTTCGATGAACGTTCACTCGCATTCCAATATAGTGATTCTGGAAAGAAAAAAGTAAAAAGCTATATATGGATTGAGGGACAGGATTTTAAGAGTAAGCAACCTAGTATAAATGTTCTTCTTCCTGCGGTAATTCTCTTGTCTAGGAATAGGAATGTCTATGAAGATGCCACGAGACTAGGACAACTAAAAAAGCAAAAAAAGGGCGATTTGCTCTTAAGAGCACTACAGGTCATCGAGCCGAAACTACAAAGTATTGAGGAAAATTCCTCTAGCGGAACACCCATGATATGGGGAGATGTCGGATTGTCCGAAATGGTGCCGCTGCCGGCAATGGGCGAAGGCATGACTCAGATTGCCCGTATTGTTTTGGCGATAGCTTACCTACCGCCAAAAGGTGCCGTTCTAATAGATGAAGTTGAAAACGGCATTCACCACTCGGTACTGCCCAATGTCTGGCAGGCCATTGATGAAGCGGCCAAGCAATTCGACTCGCAGATATTTGCAACCACGCATAGTTTTGAATGTGTAGAAGCAGCGCATCAAGCTCTTGGCTCTGATGGCTTTCGCCTACACCGGCTTGAAGCTAGAGACGGGGAAAATCGCTGTGTTACCTACGCACCGGATTCAATTGCTGCCGCGATCAAACACGGCCTTGAGGTGCGCTGAGTATGGCAAAAGCAAGACAGATTGAATCGGCAATCCAGCTTCTCGTCGAAGGCAAAGATCCATACAATTTCTTTAAAGCGTTTATCAGGCGTCTATCGCTTGCAAATATCCAGATTCAGAATTTCGGCGGCGTGAGTGAACTGAGTGGTTTTCTGTGTGCTTTTGTGAAATCGCCGGATTTTCAGACTGTTCAGAGTATTGGCATCGTGCGGGATGCAGAAAAATCCGCGAGGGGGGCGTTCCAAAGCGTTCAGTCGGCCCTGCGGAATGCTGCACTGCCTGTGCCGGATCGTCCTGCAGAACGCACTAACAGTACTGACACCAGTCCAGCCGTGACGGTGCTGATACTACCCGGCGGTAATCGCGAAGGAATGCTTGAGACGCTACTTTGCGAGACCTTTGCGGGCAATCCGGTGGATCACTGTATCGATAATTTTTTCGAGTGTGTCGAATCTTTGCCAGACATGTCCATAAAGAACGAAAAAAAGGCTCGCGCCCATGCCTACCTGACGACAAAGCCCAACCCTCATGTTTCCGTGGGTGTGGCCGCAAAGAAGGGCTACTGGGATTGGGATCACAGCGCCTTCAGCACTATCCGCGGTTTTCTAAAAACGATAGCTGAAACTGCTCCGTGAGCGACCACAGGAAAGATAGCATCTGAACGATTAAGGAACCAAGAGCTTAAAATCCTCGCTACTCATTGGTTCGATGGGCTAGCAGCGAGGGGGCCAACCATCTTGGTGAGGTGCGTTACGCAGTGCCTCTATTCAGCTTCGTCTAACAGGGAGCTAAAGGCTTCGAGGCGGGGCACCTGTACGGCCGCCCGAAATAACTGCTTGAGACGCTGCACATCGTCAATGGCCCCAAGGCGAGCGACCAAGCCGCGTACGGCCTCGGGCTGAAAGCGCAGTTCCAACACTTCTTGGATGCTCTCGCGAATGCCTTGCTCGATACCTTGCTCGATACCTTGCTCGATACCTTGCTCGATACCTTGCTCAATGCCTTGCTCAATGCCTTGCTCAATACCTTGCTCAATGCCTTGCTCAAGGGCCTTTTCCGTGAAATACTGCACTACTGACGATTCGTACATGGTCGCCTCCGAGATGATGGTCATAATCGTTTCTAAGTTATACGCCAATCCGCTCAACATCGCAAGATCGGCCAAGTAATTGGCTTTGATGGTCTCGTCCAGTGGCATCTCTTGCGCTCGGTGGATACACTGACGCAGCCACGCTTCAGAATCCATACCTGCTGGCCGCTGCATCAACGGCGCAAACGGCAGCCAGCCGGCATGGCCTCCATCGAGCATCTGTTGACCGTCTAGTTCGCTCAGCCGAATCACCTTGTATTGCATCAAGATGCGGTAGCCATGCCGCTCTTGAAGGTAGTGCCCCGGATCGGTGCGGCCGGCGTTGGGACGCAGATAGATGACGTTGGAGTAGATCGGCAGGCCGTGCTGCTCAATGCCGCGTCCGATATAGCCGGCCATGCGCTGTGGCATGGGGGGTTTGCTGTCGGTGGTTTGGAATTCGTGATGGACCAACGCTTCCTCGCCGTTGATTTGCACACGGATGAGGCTGTCGGTTCGGTGGGTCTCGACGGTGGGTTGCTCGGTGTCGATGATGTCGATGACTTCGAGGTCGTCTTGTTGGAGGACGAATCGGGCGAAGTCGCGCGGGTAGGTGTGGATGAGATGCTTGGCGATGGTATCGAATTCGGCCATGGCAATCCGTTGGGCATTAGAGCGTATGAAGCCGTCCGAACTGGCGGGGACGGTGGAGGTCGTTCGCAGTTTCTAATTGTAACTGCAATATTCATGCCAAGGCGTCGGTTCAGGGGGGCGGAGGGGATAGGCGGTGCTGAAGTGTAACGGAAAGGGTACAGCGATGGGGGGTTGGAGACAAAAGCGGCGCGAGGTCAGGTCGTAAAATGATGGCGGTGATTGCACGACTTGACCCTTGTCGACGAATCTGTTGAATAAATTGCACGACCTGCTTAAAACAGTTCCCTACCAATAGCTCAGTGCGTCCGCGAAAATCCCCGCTAGTTCCTCGGCATCAGCCGCTCGCGGCGAGAGCTTAGTCACTCGATGCTGCGGCAGCGTGCCCTCGACGAGCGCCGGGATGGGCTGGTTTCTGTAAGCTCCGCTGAACGATCAAGGGACCAGGGGTTTAAAATCCTCGCTACTCATTGGTTCGTGTTTATTCCAACAGCCTTGAATCTCAATCAATACGCGCTGCTCCAACAGGACAGTTTGAGAGTTGATCCGCACCACTTTCGCTCCGTATCTACCAGGCCCTTCGGCCATCGCCGCAACCAGATCTGCCACCAAGTAACGCGGTGCCCATCCGATCATACAGTAGTCGGTCGTTTGCATTTGCACGGCCAACCCGGTCGCCGGATTAGTCAACTCCAGTGTGACATATAGTTCTTCTTCTTGCTCTAAGTGGCCAATTCGATCTTTAGCCGCGTCATTGATATGTCGCCAGCCATGCAGGAAGAATCGGCAAGAGAAGCTCCCGGTATCGTCTTTCTCGATCTTTGGAAAAACCTCGTAAGCGTCTGTTACGCGATGACCTCCGTTGGTGGACAAAATCTCAATGGGATCAGCTTCCTCGGTCAGATCGAGCCTCTGAAGATAGTCGTTAAAGTCCGGCCTTGCCCGATTCATAACCCGATTTTGGAAGAGCGGAAATAACTCATCGGACTGATAATTTTTGTCCAAATCGGGAAAATCAATCAACAACGGAAACCCTCCTTCTTTTTGTGCTCGCTTTGCACCGCCAATGTAGCGGAAGCGATAGGAGGAACGTTCGACATCAGCATCCAGCCGACCCACTGGGAACCATGTCTTGCTGGGCTTTTTGTCCTGCCAAGCTAAAAATAAAGTTCTCGTGCTCATCGGAGCAGCTCCTGCAATTGTTTAAAATTATAGTGCATTAGCGCAATCGCGAATTTTCTAGCCGAAGGGGACATCCAACCATCGGGTACGCGGTTTACAAGGTCATCCACAGAGCCATCATCCAGTTTTTCGAGTTTCGTCAGTGCCGAAAAGAAAAGTGTTGGATATTTGCGAGTAGCCCGTCGTACCAACTCCAGTGGGCTAGGGCCACGCTGATCGTCTTCCGACGAGTAGATCGCGCCGCGTCCTTTTTCAACATAGTCGCCTATGCGATCTTCTGACATTATCCTGTCGCGCTTCACATCGGGAAGCTCACGACCCAACGATGAGGCGTGGTCGAACGATGGGGCTACGAATCCTTTCCATCGATTATCCTTTCGCTCCCTTAGTATGCCCCAGTTCTCGTGATGGCGATCTGTATTGCCAATCAACGCGTCTAGGACTACGTACTCTGCAAGACGGCCCTTTGTCTGTTCTGCGTTTTCGGGTTCTACAAAAACACGGTCTATTACCTGCCAGATGTTCGCTAAAGTATGGCCTGACTGATGAGATTTTTTTTTGTGATCATAACCGTGGACGGTTCTAGCCAACATCTGATTGCCGTGGATCAATTCCCGACCTTCTTGGGCAAACGATTTCGTCGCAGAGCCTTTATCTTTTTTAAATGTCGCCAATTCCACCCTCGCATGTGAAATTTCCAGTAGGTCCGCAACTTCGGCTGCAATCTTCTCCGCCCAGTATTCCCCGGTGCTAAAGCGGGGGTATTTGAAGAGCCAATATTCTTCTTTCGCCGACGGATGGAGATACCAGAATTTATCTTTGCTGCCCATATCCTCGGATTCTCGGACCGCTTCTGGCTCCACCTCAACGATTGGGTATAGATCAGACATTGCTACAACTTCGCGTCCTAAGCCTTTATACCGCTATATCTCTTCTCGGCAGAATAGTAACCTAACCACCTTCGTCGCCGAAATCGAAGCTGAGCAGTCTCTCGTCGCAGCTAATCGGGAGGATGGCGGGGAAGATTCGGGCGGCGATTGGGCGAGTGTGGGGAGTGGGCTAGCAGCGAAGGTGCCAACCATCTTGATGCGGTGCGTTATGCAGTGCCTCTATTCAGTTTCGTCTAACAGGGAGCTAAAGGCTTCGAGGCGGGGCACCTGTACGGCCGCCCGAAATAACTGCTTGAGACGCTGCACATCGTCAATGGCCCCAAGGCGAGAGACCAAGCGGCGCACGGCCTCGGGCTGAAAGCGCAGTTCCAACACTTCTTGGATGCTCTCGCGAATGCCTTGCTCAATGCCTTGCTCGATACCTTGCTCGATACCTTGCTCAATACCTTGCTTGATGCCCTTTTCCGTGAAATACTGCACTACCGACGATTCGTACATGGTCGCCTCCGAGATGATGGTCATAATCGTTTCTAAGTTATACGCCAATCCGCTCAACATCGCAAGATCGGCCAAGTAATTGGCTTTGACGGTCTCGTCCAGTGGCATCTCTTGCGCTCGGTGGATACACTGACGCAACCACGCTTCCGCATCCATACCTGCTGGCCGCTGCATCAACGGCGCAAACGGCAGCAAGCCGGCATGGCCGCTGTCGAGCATCTGTTGACCGTCTAGTTCGCTCAGCAGAATCACCTTGTATTGCATCAAGATGCGGTAGCCATGCCGCTCTTGGAGGTAGTGCCCCGGATCGGTGCGGCCGGCGTTGGGACGCAGATAGATGACGTTGGAGTAGATCGGCAGGCCGTGCTGCTCAATGCCGCGTCCGATATAACCGGCCATGCGGCGGGGCATGGGGGGGTTGCTGTCGGTGGTTTGAAATTCGTGATGGACCAATGCCTCCTCGCCGTTGATTCGTACGCGGATGAGGCTGTCGGTGCGGTGGGTCTCGACGGTGGGTTGCTCGGTGTCGATGACGTCGAGGACTTCGAGGTCGTCATGCTGGAGGACGAAGCGGGCGAAGTCGCGCGGGTAGGTGTGGATGAGATGCTTGGCGATGGTATCGAATTCGGCCATGGCGATCCGTTGGGCATTAGAGCGTATGAAGCCGTCCGAGCTGGTGGGGACGGCTGGGGCCATTCGCAATTTCTAACTGCAATATTCATGCCAAGGCGTCGGCTCAGAGGGGCGGCGGGGATAGGCGGTGCTGGAGTGTAACGGAAAGGGTACAGCGATGGAGGGTTGGAGACAAAAACGGCGCGAGGTCAGGGCGTAAAATGATGGCGGCAACCCAACCGTCGTCGCTTACCCGGCGGCTGGTTGACGATTGCACGACTTGGCCCTTGCCGACGAATCTGTTGAATAACGTTGCACGACCTGCTTAGAACAGTTCCCTACCAATAGCTCAGCGCATCCGCGAAAATCCCCGCCAGTTCCTCGGCATCAGCCGCTCGCGGCGAGAGCTTAGTCACTCGATGCTGCGGCAGCGTGCCCTCGACGAGCGCCGGGATGTGCTGGCTTCCGTAGCCGAGGGCTCTGAGGCCGTTGGGTGCGCCGAGTTGGCGCATCAGCAAGACGATGCGGTCGGCCAAGATCGCGCCCGCATCCTCGGCTTGCGCCCCGCTGCTATTGACCCCCAAAACTTCGGCCGCTCGCAGATGCCGCTCGGGGCAAGCTGACGCGGTAAAGCGGAAGACTGCCGGTGCGTTGACGATCACGGCAAATCCGTGTGGCACCAGCGGATAATCGATAGCGTATCCGGCGGGCACATAGCTTTCCACCATGCCAGCCACCGGATAGGACATGCCGTGCGGCAAGTGGACGCCGGCGTTGCCAAAGCCAATGCCAGCGAGAGCGGCGGCCAAGCACATGGCACTGCGGGCTTCGTCGTCGCTGGGGTCGGCCACGGCGCGGCGCAAAAATTGCTCCACCAACCGCAAAGCCTCCAGTGCCCACAGGTCGCTGACGGGATTCGAGCCTTGGTAGGCCGGTCGCAGTTGAGGGCGGGCGGGTCGGGGCCGCTGGTTAAACGGCAAGGCCGTGTACGACTCCAAAGCGTGCGAGAGCACGTCGAGTCCGGTCGCAGCGGCCACCTGCGGCGACATGGAGCGCGTGTTGTCTGGATCGACGATGCCCAAGGTCGGGCGCATGTAGCGATGGGCCATGCCGGTCTTGGCCTTCATCTCGACGAAATCGAAAATCGCTACGCCCGTGGTTTCGCTGCCGGTGCCAGCGGTGGTGGGAACGGCAATCAGCGGCTTGAGCGGACCGGGCACGGGCTCACCTCGGCCAATGGGCGCGTTGACATAGGTGAGGAAATCGGCCGGATACGTGGTGTACACGTTGGCCGCTTTAGCCGTATCCATCACCGACCCGCCGCCGACGGCGACGAACCCGTCAAACCCTTGTTCGGCGAATGCAATCGCCGCCTTGAACGAGGCGTCGGTCGGCTCGACGCGCACTTGGTCGAACAGCGCGTACTCGACGCCCGCGTTGGCAATGGCCGCCAAGGCCGTCTGCACTGGCGCTTGCTCGCGCAAGTTTGGGTCGGTCAAAACCATGACCCGCTTCAGCCCCCGGTCCTTGAGATCTAGGCCGATTTCCTTGGTGATGCCCGGGCCGAAGCGAATGTTGGAGGTGGCGATTTCGTAGGCAGTATCGAGTAGCATAGGGCGTGGTCCTTTCGGGTGGGGAATATAGGCTTGACTTAGAGCGGGAGGCAAGGTCTAGTTAAATAGGCTCTGACAATGGGAGATTGCCGTGGTTGAACAAGCGAATATGACGCCCGAGGAAGTGGAAGAAGGGCCGCAGTTGGCCTTGGATTTTGGCAAGTTACAGCAGGCTGCGGCCGGTGGCGAGGGCTTGGTGCCGGTGGCGGTACAGGACGCGGACAGCGGCGAAGTGCTGATCGTGGCGTACGCCAATGAAGAGGCGTTAAACTATGCGCGGCGCGAGGGCGTGGCCGCGTTTTGGAGCACGTCGCGCAACGAGTTGTGGGTCAAGGGCGCGACCTCGGGCAATGTGCTCGAACTGGTCGAAATCCGCGTCAACTGCGAGCAAAATTCGCTGCTGTATCGCGTCCGGCTCAAAGGGGCGGGGGCGTGTCACACGTTGGGCGCGGATGGTCGGGCGCGGTTGGGGTGTTACTACCGGCGGCTCGTGGGGGAGCGGCTCGAACCGGTTTGAATTGCGCTAGGCCGATGGCATTTTTGCCGATAGGAGGACTAAGCGATGGCTAATGCCGTGATCGTCGTGGATATGCAGAACGGCTTTATGCGTCCAGACGGAACGCTCTACTGCGGCGACCACGCGAGGGAGATCATCCCGCGCATCGCCGCGCGGCTCGAACGCGAAAAGGCCGCTGGGGCCTCGCTGTTTTTCACCCAAGACAGCCACACCGCCAACGACCGCGAGTTTGAGATCTTTCCTCCGCACTGCATTGAAGGCAGCGAAGAGGAGCACATCATTGACGAGCTGGCACCGCTGGCCGAAGACGCGCAAATCGTCAAAAAGCGGCGCTACAGTGCCTTTTTCAAGACCGAGCTGGCTGCGATGTTGGCTGCGTTAGTGCCGGACAAGGTCGTGGTGATGGGCGATTGCACGGACATTTGCGTCCTGCACACTGTGGCCGGGCTGCGCAATCGCGACTATCGAGTCGAGGTCCCGGCCGATTGCGTGGCCAGCTTTGATCCCCAACAGCACGAATGGGCCTTGGGGCATCTAGAAAAAATCCTCGGCGCACAGGTCACCAACCGCTAATGGTAGAGCGCGACCCATACGCGCCCTCGGCCGCGACGCTGGCGGGCGACAACGCGGATATTTACTTCCGCCGCAGTTGCGACATCCTCGCGGCCGAGCAACTCAATCCGGTCGTGGCGGTGGAGGTGTTTACTCGGCGGCGCGCCCTGCTCTGCGGTGTGCGCGAGGTGCAGGCCCTCTTGCGGCAGGTGCTCGGCGAAGAAGCAGAAGTGTGGAGCTTGGACGAAGGGGATTGGATCGCGCCACGCGAAGTCGTATTGCGGATCCGTGCGCCCTACCGGCAGTTCGGCTTGTACGAGACGGCCCTGTTGGGGATGCTCAGCAGCGAGACGGGGTGGGCCACGGCCGCGGCCGATTGCGTGGCCGCAGCCGATGGAGTGCCGATCATCAGCTTCGGCGCTCGGCACGTCCACCCGGAGGTCAGTGCCCGGATGGAATACGCAGCCATTGTCGGAGGATGCGTTGGATGCGCTACCCCGCAAGGGGCCGCGCTCGCCGGCATTGAGGCCACTGGAACCATGCCCCACGCCCTGATCCTGTGCCTCGGCGACACGCTCAAGGCGGCTGAGGCATTTGACCGCCACATTGACGCGAAGGTCGAGCGCATCGCCTTGGTTGACACCTTTAGAGACGAAGCCGAAGAAAGCCTGCGGCTGGCAGAAGCCCTCGGTGAAAAGCTGTGGGGCGTGCGGCTGGACACGCCCGGCGAGCGCGGCCGCGTCACAGCCGAACTAGTCGCCGAGGTGCGTGCGCGGCTCGACCAAGCCGGGCACAGCCGTGTAAAGATCGCGGTCTCTGGCGGCTTGGATGCCGAGCGCATCCGCTATTTCCGGGCGGCAAGAGTGCCGGTAGATGCCTTTGGCGTCGGCAGCGCGATTAGCTCGGCCTCGGCGATAGATTTTACCGCCGACATCAAGGAGGTAGATGGCCGCCCCCGCGCCAAGCGGGGACGAATCCCGGGGCTTACTGAAAACCCTCGGCTCAAGCGATTGGAACCCTAAAAGGAGCACATTATGAGCAAGTACGATTTTGGCAGTGGACGCACCGATCCCGGCTCGTTTCCCACGGCGGCGTTGGCCGAGGCGGCGAGTGTCGCCGTGCGCGAGTTGGGCGCAGAACTGGTGCGCTATCCGGGCGACATGGGCCATCAGGGCTTGCGCGAGGTCATGGCCATGCGCGAATCCAGGCGGGAGGGCATAGACGTGTCCGCGGACCACATTGCGCTGATGAACGGCTCCATGCAGGCGGTTACGCTGGTAGCCGAGGCGCTGATGGAAGGGCCGGGGGATGTGATCGTCACCGAGGAACTGACGTATTCCGGGACGATTGGTGCGTACAAGCGGTTGGGGGCTGAGTTGGTCGGGGTACCGCTCGACGAGCAGGGGATGCGCGTTGATGCGCTGGCCGACGTTTTGGCGGATTTGCGCCGCGAGGGCACCCGCCCGCGCTTCATTTATACTTTGGCGACCTACCAGAATCCCACCGGCTCGGTCATGCCGAGACAGCGCCGCCTCGAACTGCTCGAAGTAGCGCGCTACTATGATACCATTGTGGTGGAGGACAACTGCTACGGCGATGTGCATTTTGAAGGGCCGGAAGAGCCGGCGCTCTACGCGCTCGACGACAGCCCCAATGTCCTGTATATCGGCTCACTGTCCAAAATTTTGGGACCCGGCGTGCGGATGGGCTATCTGTTGGCCCGGCCGCCCATGCTGGGGCGGATCCTCGACCGCCGCTACGACGGGGGCAATAGCTTGCTGGCGGCTGCTAGCTGCGCGGCCCTGTTCCGCGACCGACTGTGGCAGCACTTGGCCGCGACCAACGCCATCCTCAAAGAAAAGCGCGACGCGGTCTTGGCCGGCCTCGAAGCGAACGCGGGTGCGCTGTGTACGTGGTCGCGGCCGGTGGGCGGCATGTTCATCTGGATCGAGTTCCCCGAAGAGGTGGATCGCAATCGCCTGATGGCCCTGTGCGCCGAGCGCGGCATTGTGGTGGCGCGGGGGCAGGGCTTCCACATCCGGCGCGAGGACGTGCCGGCCATCCGCCTCGCCTTTGGCTTTGCCTCGCTGGAGGCCATCCGCGAAGGCGTACCCCTGTTGGCCGAGTGCATCCAGCAGGCGCGGGCCTCCGTGATGGTCTGATGGGTTTGCCCGCAATTGCCTTGGTGCAGATGGAGGTCAAGCCCGGGCGACCCGACCTGAATGCGGAGCGGATGCTGGCTTTTATCGCGCAGGCGCGAGCGGCCGGCGCAGAGGTCGTGGTGTTTTCCGAGTTGTGCATCAGCGGCTATATCCTCGGCGACTTGTGGGAACTGGACGCTTACGTCGAGGATTTTGCCGCGTACAGCGACGATATTTGTCGGGCTAGTACCGGATTGACCGTAGTTTTTGGCAATGTGGCGGTGGACCCGGTTCACAAGGGCGAGGATGGACGGCGGCGCAAGTACAATGCCGTCTATGTGTGCGCTAACGGCGAATACATGGTGCGCGAAGCCGTACCGGCCGGGCTGCCCGGCGGCGTCCACCCCAAGACCCTACAGCCCAATTACCGATTTTTTGACGACGACCGGCACTTCTTCTCGCTGCGCGATCTGGCCGCGGCCGCCGGCCGGCCGCTGGAGGATTGGCTGCATCCGTACAAGGTGCGGCTCAAGGACGGGCGGCCCTTTAGCTTTGGCGTGCAACTGTGCGAGGACATGTGGTGCGAAGACTACTGCCACAGCGGCCAGCCCCTCGACACGCTCGCGTTATATCGCCGCCGTGGCGCTGAGGCCGTATTTAACCTCTCGTCCTCGCCCTTTACTTGGCAGAAAAGCGACAAGCGCAACCGCGTGGTGCGCCAGATATTGGCGCGCTCGCCCCTGCCGTTCTTCTACGTCAACCAAGTCGGGGCGCAGAACAACGGTAAGAATATCATTGTGTTCGACGGCGACAGCACCGCGTACGCGGCCAGCGGGCGCATTGTGTGCCGGGCGCGGCCGTGGCGGGAACAGCTCGTGCTCGCGGGCCGCGGCGAGGTTGCACCGCCCCAAAGCGAGATCGAAGCTCAGTACGCGGGCATTCTCACCGGGCTGCGGCACTTGGACGATGTGCGCGGCGTGGAGAGCAAGTTCCTGATTGCGACGAGCGGCGGCATAGACTCCAGCGTGGTTTGCTGTCTGCTGGAGCGCGCCTTTGGCCCCGAGCGCGTGTTTGCGGTCAACATGCCGACGCGCTTCAACGCGGCCGTTACCCAAGACAATGCTCGCTCGCTGTGCGCCGCGCTGGGTGTCGATTACCTCTGCTGCCCAATTGAATCGCTGTACGAGGCCGTCGCTGCGCTCGTCCAGGGCGCGGAATTTGCCGCGGGCCCGGGCGAGTACACTCGGTTGGTGGATGAGAACGTGCAGGCGCGCATCCGCTTTGCCGATGTGCTCTCTGGCTTAGCGGCCAAATATGGACTCGTGTTTACGTCCAATGGCAACAAGACCGAGGTCGCCTTGGGCTATGCCACGCTCTACGGAGATGTCAGCGGCGCGGTGGCCCCGATTGCCGACCTGTACAAGGTGCAGGTCTTTGCGCTGGCGCGCTTTCTCAACGAAGCGGTCTATGGTCGCGCCGTGGTGCCGGAGAATTTGCTCGATGGCTCGGTGGTGCCCAGCGCCGAGCTGTCTGACGCCCAAGATGTGACGCAGGGTTTGGGCGACCCGATCAAGTACGGATACCACGACGCTGTACTGCGGCAGTTTATCGAATACCGGCGGCACAGCAGCGATTTGTTGCAGTGGTTTATCGAGGGCGCGTTGCTCAAGCGGTTGGAGTGGGGCAACGCCGAGCGCTTTCGCACGTACTTCCCGGACGCGCACAGTTGGATCGAAGATCTCGAATGGGTGGAGCGCCAAGTGCGGATCAATTACTTCAAGCGGATTCAAGCGCCGCCGATTATCGTTTTGAGCAAGCGCGCCTTTGGCTTTGATTTGCGCGAGACCCAACAGCCCCCGTACGCGCCGCGCCGCTGCGAGCAGCTAAAGGCGGAGGTGGTGAATCAGTGGCCATAAAGGCCGGGCGGGGAACCGATCAGTGGCCATAAAGGTCGGATGGGGAACCGATCACTAACCACAGGAGATAATTATGACCGACTCGATCCTGCTCACGGACGAGCAAATGCGCGAGTTTATCGTCAATGGCTATCTGGTTTTTGAGCCGACCGTGCCCAAGGGGACGCACGCCGCGTGCTATGAGCGGCTCAACCAGATCATCGACTCCGAGGCAAACCCGGGCAACAACATTCTGCCGCGCGTCCCCGCCATGCGCCACGTGCTCAATTCGCCCGAGGTCCGCGGCGCGCTCATTAGCATCTTAGGCCCGAACTACTTGGAGCATCCGCACCGCTACTGCCATTCGCTCAAGCCGGTGGAGGACCCCGTGCCGGCGGCCGAGGCCGAAGAAAGGCTCCGCCGCAACTGCCATCAGGATGGGTACACGCCGGTGGGCCATCCGCGCCAGCACTATCTGCGCTATGTGCGGATCATGTACTATCCGCAGGATTCGCCGGTCGAGTTGGGGCCGACGCACGTGATTCCGGGTACGCAGTTCAATCGCGGATTGACCGACGAGGACCGGGCGCGCGCCATGCCATTGGCTGGTCGGGCCGGTACGGTGTCGCTGACGCATTTCGACGTGGGGCACGCCGCCGGCGTCAGCCTGCTGCCGAGGCATCGGCACATGATCAAGTTCATTTACATGCGGGCCGCCGAGCCGACGGCACCGACTTGGGCCTGCAAAAGTAGGCACTGGCAAAAGCCCCAACGCATTGAGGCTTCCCACGATCTGGAACTGGCTTGGGCACACACGTGGGACTGGCTGTGCGGCAAGCGGGATCGCTACGCTAGCTGGCCACAGGCCGCCGGAGATGTGCCAGCGCTTATCACTCGGCTCGATCCAGCAGTGGACTTGGCGCAGCGGCTGGCAGCGGCAC
This sequence comes from Candidatus Latescibacterota bacterium, assembly GCA_965116045.1. Classification (GTDB taxonomy): domain Bacteria; phylum Latescibacterota; class UBA2968; order UBA8231; family UBA8231. Next base: position 3,803,602 of record OZ220478.1, read on the forward strand.
AGCAATTGGCTGGCAGCGGCGTTGATGCGGCGGCCGCTGTGCCAATACTGGTCGAATGCTTGGGGGCGGATCACCAAGCCATGCGGACGGCCGCAACCTATGCGTTGGGCGCAATCGGCGAGCCGACGGTCGCGCCACTGGCCAAGGTGTTGCGCGCCGCTGGTCGTGCGGCCGACCAACACGAGGCCCCGCCCGCTTGGAATGAAGGAGCGACTAATATGGAGGACGCGGCGCAGGCATTGGCGGCGGTTGGCGAACCTGCGGTCGAGGCACTTTGTGAACTGTTGGAGGACGAAAGCGAGTGGACTCAAGTAAACGCCGCCTTTGCCCTTGGCGAAATGGATTCGCACGCGGCGGCCGCAGTCCCAGCGCTGACGCGGTGCCTCGAAGATGGTTCGCATCGCTTGGTGCGCACGGCCCTCATCGCGCTGGGCAATATCGCGCAAGGCGTCCCAGTGGAAGCCTTGGGGCGAATGCTCTCGGCCGATCACCCAGACTGGCAGGAGGAAGCCAGCCGCCGCTGGGTGCCGCGCGATCAGGTGCGGACCAACGCTGCGATAGCGTGCGCCCAACTCGGCCCAGCCGCCGCTCCGTTAGAGCCCCAGCTCTTCAGAGCACTTGATGATTCCTGCGGGCACGTGGGTGCGTTCGCACTTAGTGCTCTGCAACAGATCGGCTCGCCCGCCGCGACGAAGGCCGCGATGGATTACCTGTACTCGCAGCGTTGGGATGCCGCTATTGACGGTGAGCGGCAGTTTTGAGGAGATTGCGGAATGACGACGGGGCTATCTAGCCGGCCGCGGCCGAAAGTTCCGCGCCGTCAATGGTGATCTGCCAGAGGCCCCTGATAGAGTGCAATTACCGGCGGTAGATTCGGGCAGCGGCGTACCCGTGAAAAGCCCGTAGAGCACTTCTTCTCGATCGCCGGTAATCTCTGCAACCCACTCGGGATCAGGCCAATCCTCGACGACGATGGCCAAGTTGCCCAGCACTCGGCGGCGTTCCTCCGGCAGGCGCAGAAGTGCCTTTTCCACCAACTCTTCAAACGCACGGCGGCGTGGCGGCGTAGCCTCACTACTCGGCGGCGTCTAGGAGCGACTGGAATGCCGCCAGACTTTCTACTTGGATCGCCGCCCGATGCAACTGCTTGAGCCGCTGCAAGTCCTCAATGCCCCGGATGCGAGCGGCCAACGGATCGGCCGCGCCGAGTGCAAAGCGAATCTCCAGCACGTCGAGTAGATCTTCAATGGCGCGTTCTCGGCCCCCTTGCTCAATGCCTTGCTCAATGCCCTGCTCAATGCCTTGCTCAATGCCTTGCTCAATGCCTTGCTCAATGCCTTGCTCAATGCCCTGTTGGGTCAGGTATTGGGCAACAGGTGATTCGCGGATCATATCCATTAGACCCTCCGTAAAGAAAATCGCAGAAACGGTTTCACGCGCATACACCAACCCGCTCAACAGCGACATGCCAGCCAGACAATCGGCTTTCGTCGCCCGATCCAGCGGTTGCGTCTGCACCGCACGTACACAAGTCTGTAGCCAATCGGCTGGGCGCCCGGTCGGCCGCATCAACGGCACAAACGGTAGCAGTCCCACCGGCCCCGCCTTGAGCAGCCGCTGGCGGCGGAGTGGCGTAGCACCACTACTCGGCGGCGTCTAGGAGCGACTGGAATGCCCCCAGACTTTCTACTTGGATCGCCGCCCGATGCAACTGCTTGAGCCGCTGCAAGTCCTCAATGCCCCGGATGCGAGCGGCCAACGGATCGGCCGCGCCGAGCGCAAAGCGAACGTCCAGCACGTCGAGTAGATCTTCAATGGCGCGTTCTCGGCCCCCTTGCTCAATGCCCTGTTGGGTCAGGTATTGGGCAACAGGTGATTCGCGGATCATATCCATTAGACCCTCCGTAAAGAAAATCGCAGAAACGGTTTCACGCGCATACACCAACCCACTCAACAGCGACATGCCAGCCAGACAATCGGCTTTCGTCGCCCGATCTAGCGGTTGCGTCTGCACCGCACGTACACAAGTCTGTAGCCAATCGGCTGGGCGCCCGGTCGGCCGCATCAACGGCACAAACGGTAGCAGTCCCACCGGCCCCGCCTTGAGCAGCCGCTGGCCGTCCAACTGGCTCAGCCGGATCACTTGGTACTCTATCAAGATGCGCTGGCCGGGACGATCTTGGCGATAACAACCCACATCGCGCTGACCGGCCCCCGGCCGCAGGTAGAGCACGCTGGAAATCACCGGCAGGCCGTATTGCTCAACAGCGCGCCCGATATAGCCGACCATCCGACGCGCCATCGGCGGCTGCGTACTGTCGGTGGTTTGAAACTCGGTGTGGACGAGCACTTCTTCGCCGGCCACCTGCACCCGCAGCAGACTGTCGGTCTGCCGCGTCTCGACGGTGAGTTGCGCGGGGTCCATCACTTCGGCGACTTCGACGTCGTCGCGTCCGAGGGCAAAGCGGGCGAAATCGTCGGGGTAGTGATGGACCAAATACTTGGACACAATATCAAAGTCGGCCATACTCTATCAACGTTCCGCGATAGGTACTGGGATGTCAAGGCAGTGTGCCAACACGCAGGCCGCTGGCATTAGCATCCAGCGGCCTGTGGCATTAAGAACGGAGGGTACGGACGGCGACCTCAATCTTCCCTATAGACTGGCGGTCTCGGTCCGGCCAAAACGGCACGGCCTACTCGCCAGCAGCGGCCGTTTCGGCTGCCGCCGAAAGTGCTGCGACGTCAAATTCTGTGCCGTCAATGGTGATCGTCCCGGTCGCCGATAAATCGGTGCCTGCGACCGAGATCGCCATATCAAGCACGAGTAGTTCGGCGTCGTGTGATCCCGACAGGACAATTGTCCCGCTCAGCGGAATGGGCGTCTCCGCCACCCTGACGTTCAAGGTGCCGTTCATTATTAACTCGCCATCGGGCGAATAATCCTGCAACGTCCATTCGTTTCCCGCGATTGCCACCGAGCCACCGCCCTCGCCCTCCACTTCCGTCCCACCGACGACCACGGCGAAGAAGACATTTGTAAAACTGGAGAGCAACGTGCCGTATAAGCCAACAACGGACGGAGGTATTGGCGTCGCAGGGCTATCGCCGTCATTCGGAATACATTGTGCCGCTTCTTTCTTCATCACGTAAATCTCTTGGTCTTTGTGGTCGTTGTGGTCGGAGTAGAAGGCGATGCGGCTGGACGTGAAGGCGATGTGTTGTCCATCCGGCGACCAAGAAGGAGACCTGTCGTCGGCCTGATGGTTGGTCAGGTTGCAGAGGTTGGTGCCATCGGCCTCCATCACGTAAATCTCGTAGTTGTCGTCTCGGTAGGAGTGGAAGGCGATGTGCTGTCCATCCGGCGACCAAACAGGCTCCTCGTCCCTGTCTTCGTGGTAGGTCAAGCGTCGGGGGGTACTCCCATCGGCCTCCATCACGTAAATATCCGTGTTGTAGTTGCCGTCGCGGCTGGCGCGGCTGGATGTGAAGGCGATGTGCTGTCCATCCGGCGACCAAGAAGGAGACCTGTCGTGGGCTTCGTGGTAGGTCAGGCGTCGGGGGGTACTCCCATCGGCCTCCATCACGTAAATATCCTCGTTGTCGTCTCGGTTGGACGTGAAGGCGATGTGCTTTCCATCTGGCGACCAAGAAGGAGACCTGTTTTCGTCCGAGTTGTAGGTCAGGCGTCGGGGGTTACTCCCATCGGCCTCCATCACGTAAATCTCCCAGTAGTAGTGGCGGTCAGACATAAAGGCGATGTGCTTTCCATCTGGCGACCAAACAGGCTCCTCGTCCCTGTCTTCGTGGTAGGTCAGGCGTCGGGGGTTACTCCCATCGGCCTCCATCACGTAAATCTCCGTGTTGTAGTTGCCGTCGCGGCTGGCGCGGCTGGATGTGAAGGCGATGTGCTTTCCATCCGGCGACCAAACAGGCCACCCGTCTTCGTCCGAGTTGTAGGTCAGGCGTACCGCAGGGCTATCGTCCATCTGAATCGTCAACGTGTAAGTGCCGGAACTGGAAGTATCATAGCCGCTCACCTTGATGTAATAGGTGCCAGTACCCACAGCTACCCCCATGAAGAAATTGCTTCCCTCGCCGCTATCGTCATTCTCGTTTAAGACGCTGCCCGAACTATTTTCTATAATGCCATAGGTGTCGGTAGAGCCGATCGTCGTGGCAACAAGTGTTACCGGACTACTCACGGTTACGCGGAAGTAATCGATATCCCCGGCCGATAGATAGCCTGCAAAGGGCTCACCCACCGCTAGGGGTATTGCCGTCGCGGGGTTATCGCCGGCATCGGATTCCGGCTTAAGCTCCATCACGTAAATATCCTCGTTGTCGTCTCGGTTGGACGTGAAGGCGATGTGCTTTCCATCCGGCGACCAAACAGGCGACCCGTCGGCGGCTTCGTGGTAGGTCAGGCGGCGGGGGTTGCTGCCATTGGCCCCCATCACGTAAAGCTCCGAGTTGTAGTTGCCGTTGCGATCGGACACGAAAGCGATGTGCTTTCCATCCGGCGACCAAACAGGCGACCCGTCGTCGGCCTCGTGGTCGGTCAGGCGGCGGAGGTTACTCCCATCGGCTCCCATCACGTAAATATCCGAGTTGTCGTCTCGGTAGGAGTGGAAGGCGATGTGCTTTCCATCCGGCGACCAAACAGGCCACCCGTCGGCGGCTTCGTGGTAGGTCAAGCGTCGGGGCTTGCTGCCATCGGCTCCCATCACGTAAATATCCAAGTTGTCGTCTCGGTAGGAGTGGAAGGCGATGTGCTTTCCATCCGGCGACCAAACAGGCCACCCGTCGGCGGCTTCGTGGTAGGTCAAGCGTCGGGGCTTGCTGCCATCGGCTCCCATCACGTAAATATCCGAGTTGTCGTCTCGGTTGGACGTGAAGGCGATGTGCTTTCCATCCGGCGACCAAACAGGCGACCCGTCGGCGGCTTCGTGGTCGGTCAGGCGGCGGAGGTTACTCCCATCGGCTCCCATCACGTAAATATCCGAGTTGTCGTCTCGGTTGGACGTGAAGGCGATGTGCTGTCCATCTGGCGACCAAACAGGCGACCAGTCGTCGGCCTCATGGTTGGTCAAGCGTCGGGGGTTACTACCATCGGCCTCCATCACGTAAATATCATAGTTGCCGTCGCGGCGGGACGTGAAGGCGATGTGCTTTCCATCCGGCGACCAAACAGGCGACTCGCCGCCGGCTTCGTGGTTGGTCAGACGGCGTATGGGCCCGGTGACCCAAGCCCCACCGCTGCCAGACACCGCTTCCCCTAGCCCAGACGGCAGCGATCCATCCGCCGGATTGATAGCATACGCTACAAGTAGCAGCGCATCGTCTAACGCGACTTGCCCATCGCCGTTGACATCGCCCAATGAGAGATCCCCCGCGGGTGGAAGCTCAACAGACCCATGGACGACGTACGTCATCACCAGCAGCGCATCGTCTAGCGCGACTTGCCCATCGCCGTTGACATCGCCTAACACCCCGTCGGTCAACGCCTTGCCACGCGGCCGTTCCGCCACCGCGTCAACGACCACCTCCACCGACGCCATATCCGACCGGACGCCAAACGACGCATCCACATAGGTGACCAACCCCGCGCCCGTTACCGACAATCCATATACCCCCTCCGACGCTGGGGCGGTCGGCACTGCTGAGAGCGGCGCAACCCGCGCCGGCGCTTGCCCTGCTTGCCCGTCAATCAGCACCATCCGCCGCGTCAACGTCGGCTGCCCCGCACTGTGGAGCCGATAGAAATACACCCCTGCGCCCACCGGACGACCCGCCGCATCCGTAGCATCCCACACTGCCGTGTGAACGCCGGCCGAGTGCTCTTCATCCACTAACGTGGCAATCCGCTGCCCCAGCACATTGAACACGTCCAAGCGCACCCAACTGGCCGTTGGCACCTGATAGGGAATGATCGTCGCAGGATTGAACGGATTGGGATAATTCTGTCCCAGCGTCCACGCCTGCGGCAGCCCCGCCCCGCCCAACGCCGCCAGCGGCAGCGCGAAATACCCGGTCGCATCGGTCGTGGCGTGGGCAATAGCTCCCCGCTGAAGGGCGGTCATATCGAATATCCGCACTTAGGCGGCCTCGACCGGTTCGCCCGAAGATCGGCGCACCCATCCTTCCAGAAGCGACTCGGCAACCACCGGGGCCTGTACCATCAGCCCGACCAAAACGGCGAGAACAGCTAACATAAAAATCTCCTGCGGTTATGTACCCTATGTGAATTGTTTATAAAACGAATTAACTTTGGGCTTAATGAAGATCAACTAGCATCGAGACATTGCTCCTTCTAGTCACCTCCGCTATGAACGGAGGTTGATTCTTTTTGAGGAAACGAGCTATCCGGGGAAGTGCCTTGACGAATATATCGGCCATTTCGCTGCCCTGACAATTCTGGGCAGTAAGTGTAAACATGGCTATGTTGGCAGCCTTGACGGCTAGGCGCTCAGACGTTCGATATCTGATCCTTAGATCCTTAGTGAGAACGATCCATTTTCTCTTGCCGACCTCGCGGAGCCAGTTTTCGTCTTCAGTGTCAGCGGGGAATAGGTCGTCGTGGACATAGACCTCAACGCTCTCTTGCCTGAGAGCATCGGCAATCGTCTTCTTCCCTAGCGAACGGTCGATAAAGAAAACAAGCGGATTAGGCTGCTTGGATGTATAGCTCACAGCGGATCGCTTCTTCGACCTCGAGGGTCGGGCGGCCATAATCGTCCGCTAATGCACGGATTCCCTCCCCAGCCTTGTAGCGTTCGGCAATAATAGCTGTAGGAATCCCCGTGCCTGCGAGCACCGGGCGACCAAAAGATATGCGAGGATCAATGACAATTGGCTTGGGCTCTTCTATAAGTTGTTGGCCTAGGCGCTTGCGCGTAAAAGGGTATAGTCTCAGAGCACAACCAGCCGAATCCCTATCAATGCGCCGCAGATGCGCTTGCAATAGTTCCCGAAGTGCTAGCTGTCCAGTTTGAGAAACATTTATGAGTTGACTGTATTCCTCGACAAAAAGGTCCAAGCCGTCGGTTTCGAGTTTGTGGTATGCGAGAGGGTGATCGGACTTTAGCTCTTCTTTAATGAAATCGATGGCAGACCTGGCTTTGCGTAGGGATATGCGCTGGTCGCGGCGAATGGCATCAAGCACATGAATTTCGACCAGATTGATAAAGGATAGAAGATCCTCGCTGTCGTTTGGCAATTCGATTACAGGCTGGAAGAACTGTTCCCCCTCGCTAGTAGGGTCCTTGCGGCCTCGCACCCAAGAGCGCAGGGTTGTCTTGGGAATGTGCAGGTAGTGAGCAGCCTCGGCAAAGCTGTAACAGGGCATTGCGCGTATATCATCTGTTGCGATGGATTCCATGGTCGTAAGGTCCTTTAGCCGAGAGACGTTTGTGCGGTAATATAACAGATAACGCGGGCGTCGCTCAGGGCGTCTTGCGCACGCCTTGGAGGAAGATGCGCATGATGGTATCGACCATCGCCTCGACGCTCAGGCCCTTCGCGTGGATCATCACGGAGCGCACCATGTCGCGGAGGATAGCGGTTTCGACCTTTGGATGCTCAATGGAGAAGACGCCCTGCTCAGCGCCGTTTTGCAGGACCGTTTCGATGGCCGCGAGTTGGATGCGTCGTTCCTCGCGCCAGCGCTTGCGGTTCTCGCCCTTGCCGCACTCACTACCGTCCTCGTGCGACATTAAGCGAAAGAAGAAGCGGTTCCGGCTGAAAAAGGAGACGATGGCGTGGACCATCCGGCGGAGTTCATCTTCGGGGTTTTGCTGGCGATTGGCCTTGCGCTGGAGTTGCTCGTTGAGCCGTCGGATACCTTCAAAGACTACTGCAAAGTACAGCTCTTCCTTATCGGCAAAGTACGTGTAAATCGTCCCTTTGCCGACGCCGGCCTGCTGGGCAATGTCGTCCATCAGCACTTCGTCGAAGCGCTTGGCCGAGAAGAGACGAGCCGCTTCTTCGAGAATGAGTTTTCTGCGGTCTGTTTTGGCCATAGTATGAAATTTTATGCAGCGTCCACCTTGCCCCTTTTGGTCAACCAAGCCACACCTTCCCGCTCGGCGTGCTCCTCGATCGCCCGCAGGAGTTGAATCGTCGCAGATTCATAGCGCGGCTCACTGGAATTATCGGCTGGGCCGACCATCTGAATCCATCGCGTTTGTTTGATTTGCTGTCCGGGAATGCGCGTGGCTTGATCTCTATTAAAAAAATGTATGGCTATCAGTTTAGCGACACTTGATGAGACTCCGTGCCGTCGGGAAACTTTGACCGCCGGGTTGGGTTGCTCGACGATCTGTTTGCCGCCCTCTATCTGACCGACGATATAACATTCCTCTGCGACCCATTGTCGAATTACGTCGAAGAGTGGTCTCTAAGGGCCTATTCTGCAAGAAACACATAGCGTTCTAGTCGCGCTAGTTCCTCGTCGCTGACGTATTTAGCGATTTCCCTTCTCCATTGAGCGATGTTTTTGTAGGGTCTGTATTCTTCAAACTCGTGCGCCATGCGCTTACCAACGCCGGGGATCGTGAGAAAGTCTGCTTCGCTAGCAGTGTTCAACTCGAGCGGCACGAAGACGTACTGTTCCATGCGCGCTAGTTCTTCTTCGTCGACGTATTTAGCGATTTCCCTTCTCCATTGTTCGATGTTTTTGTAGGGTCTGTATTCTTCAAACTCGTGCGCCATGCGCTTGCCAACGCCCGGCACGAGCTTCATCTCGGCGTCGCTGGCGGTATTGAGGTCGATCGGCAGGAAGAGATTGACATACAATTCGGCTTGGACTGAATCCGCTAGGGTCGAATCCAAATAGGCGTCGAACGCTTCCATGCCGATAAAAGGTCGCCGCTCCACAATCCCCTCGACCAACGCCGAATCGAGTTGTGTTAGGGCCAATAGCTGTTCGAGGCCCGCTCGGTTGGGGTTGAGGACCGCTTCGTTTTTGCCGACCTGCCCTTGGGCGTTGCTGCCGTAGAGACCGATGGTGAAAACCGCTACTGAAATGATGCGCTGCATTACTCAATTCTCCTTTGCTTGTTCCCGACTCAGCGCCGGGTGTTGGTAAGTATAAAGAAATCCGATCAGACCTAGTTGGACTAGTGCTCCAGGTGCCAATGTTGGCATGGCACCACCCAACGATTTAACAAGAAGCTCCAACCCGCTCAGCGTCGGATACATTTCCAATTCAAATTCCATATTGGCACTAAGATGAAACCAGAGACCGACCATGCCGCCTAAGACGAAAGCTAGCATGGTCAAGCGGAATAGACGCAGAATGATCGCGCCCCGGTAGAGCATCCGCACTGCTAACAAAATCAACCCGAGCACCAACAATGCTAGGGGGACCTGTTGACGCCATTCTTCAAAATGACCGAGCAGCAGTAGTTCGGTGCCTAGTCCTACAGTTCCTAGGACAAAAATCAGCAGGACACCTCGCCGCAAAGAAACGACTCCACCGACTCTTTTGCTAGCGGACATCATGGTTGCAAATCACCATTTTCAGGTTTCAACGTTTCGTTGAAGAAACGGATGTCTTGGGCACCTTGAATATACCTTGGCGCATCTTGGCACATGGGGGTTCCTTTTGCTCGGTGGTGATGCGGGTGTTACCGCTGCGCTCAGCACGACCAGTCTGGCACTAAATTAGCGAGCCTATTTTGCTATCGTCGATAGCTCTCACACCATTTGCTCGACCAAGGCTCGGCTCGCTGGATCCAGACGCCGGTAGTCGGGAATCTCGTAGCGGTTGCCGTCGGCGTCTTGCACCAAGACCCGCCCGCCGCCCAACAGGCGCACATCGCTATTTCGATGGCTGGAATAGATTTCAAAGGCGCGAGGTCCGCGGTCAGTCTCTACCTCCCAGCGCGGCACTCGGTTGGTCACTGTAACTTTGGCGATGTGCTGGATGCGCGGAATAAAATAGGCCCGCTCTAGCTCGTCTTCCACGGCTTGGCGACTGGCCTGATCGAGCACGTCGAGCCGCGCTAGCGAACCAATCTCCTGGCCTTGGCGGTCTTGGACGATGATGAAGCAATCGTCGCAGCTCAGGGGAAAAGCTCGTTTGACTCGGACCCTCGAATAGGTCTGGTCCTCGGCCAATTCCAAGTTCAAGTCCTCGAAAGGATCCACGAAAAACCGCACTTTGTCCGGGTCGAGATAGGCGACTTCAGCGGCTAACTTATGGCGTTGCGGCATGGCGTTACCAAGCTCTCAGTTTGAACATTTCAGTTTGCATGCGGCACAGGTTGGCGTAGATGCCGTCCTGCGCGATCAATTCGTCGTGGGTGCCGATCTCGGCGAGCTTGCCCTTGTCGAGGATGAGCAGGCGGTTGGCGTTTTTGAGGGTCGATAAGCGATGGGCAATGGCAACGGTGGTGCGCCCTTGGACGAGCCGCTCCAATGCCTCCTGAATCTGCGCTTCGGTCTGGGTATCGACGTTGGAGGTGGCTTCGTCGAGGATGAGAATGCGCGGGTCGCGCAAAATGGCCCGGGCGATAGACAGCCGCTGCCGCTCGCCGCCGGATACGCGGACGCCGCGCTCGCCGACCATGGTGTCGTACCCGTCGGGCATGTTCATGATGAAGTCGTGGGCATTGGCGGCTTTGGCTGCGGCCACGATCTGTTCGAGCGAAGATTCGGGATGGCCGTAGGCGATGTTGTCGGCCACCGTGCCGTTGAAGAGGAATGGATCCTGCAAGACCACGCCGATCTGTTCGCGCAGCGATTGAAGGTTCACTTGGCGGGCGTCGTGGCCGTCGATGAGGATGGCGCCCGCCTGCGGCTCGTAGAAGCGGCAGATGAGATTGATTAGGGTGCTCTTGCCCGCGCCGCTGTGCCCGGCTAGACCGATCATCTCGCCCGGCTCGACCGCGAAGTTCAAATCCTCGATGACTGGCTTGTCTTCTTCATAGCCGAAGTGGACGCCGCGGAATTCGACGCGGCCCTCAATGGGCGGCATCAGCACAGCGCCGGGCGGGTCGATCACCTCGGGGTGGGTATCGAGCACGTCAAAGACGCGCTCGGCCGAGGTGGCGTCGCGCTGGAAGCGGTGGTTGAGGCGGCACAAACTCTCCACTGGCCCGTAGAAGCGATACATGTAACTGGTAAAGGCGACAAAGGCGCCCAACGTCAGCTCGCCGGCCAGAATATCGCGGCCACCGACCCACCAGATGACGATGGTGCCGACCGAGGTTATAAAGGCCATGACCGGGCCGAACAGGCTGCGCATCCACGCCACCCGCAGTTCGCCTTGCAGCAGGTCTAGGCTGCGGCCCTTGAACTTGCCCACTTCCCGTTTTTCTTGGGCAAATGCCTTGACCACGCGCACGCCCGGGATCGTGTCGGCGAGCAGGGCACTCAGGCCGGCCCAGCGCCGCCACAATGGCCGATAGATGGCGTGCAACTTGCGGCCAAAACGCATCGTCGCCCACACCAAAAGCGGCGTTGGCAGCAACACGAGGGCGGCCAGCCCGGGGTTGAGCGCAAAGAGGATGATGCAAATGATGACCAAGGTGAGCACATCGCGGATGGCTTCTTGTAGGCCGTCGCTAATAAAATCCTGCAAGCGACCCACATCTTGGGTGACGCTGGCCATGATGCGCCCGGTCTCGTTTTGGTTGTAATAGCTAAGCGACAGCGCGTGGAGGTGAGTGTACACCTCGTTGCGCAGGCCGTAGGTGACGCGCTGGCCAATGCGGGCCATGATATAGCTGCGCAGGCTCGACAAGCCGCTGACGGTTATGTTCATCGCGATCAACAAGCCCACCAGCCAAGTTAGTGCCGCGACGGGATCGTCCGCGGACACCGGCAAAAGAGCGAGCAGATCAAAGCTCGTCCCAACGCTCATAGACGCAACGGCACCGGCATTCAGAACATCGTCAATGAGAATGCCCATCAGCAGCGGCTGTCCCAAGCCAATGGTCGTGGCCGCGACCATGAGCAGCAGGCTCAGAGTGATGAGCTGCCAATGCGGCTTGGCATAGCCCAATAGCCGGACCAGCAACTTGCCCTTTTCTAGGCAGGCTGGGCATACGCCGTGGTAGCGCGGAACGACTTGGCCGCAGCGGTCGCAGCGCTTGCGCCCGCCCCGCGCTCCGGCCAACCGCCCGTGGAGCATTTGGCCGTCGGGTTGGGTCGGTTGGGCTTGCTTGACCAAGCGCTCGACCTGATTGGGCAGTTCGGACAGTGCTGGCACCAAGCTCTTGGAGAATACGGCCATGGTCGCGCCTCGCTCCTCGGTGCGCACCTTGAGAGCGGCCGTGCCCCAGTCCTCTCGCACTTCCACGCCCGTTATTTCGTTTAGGGCCAAGCAGATCACATCGGGCGGGCCGCCGCCGTCGGGGCTGAAAGCGACCAGATGTTCGGCGGTGGCCATGAGCCACGCCTCGCCAAACTGGCCGTCGAGCTTGATGTCCGTGGTTACTGCCAAGTGCAGCTCTTCGTCGGGGCTTACTACTGCGGCCAGTTCGCGTCGCACCTGCGGTGGCACTGCGTTTTCTGCGGTACTGCGTTCGGTTGCTGTCATGCTTGCCTTATTGCGTCGCCCGGGCTGTGCGATGCGCGTACTACGCGCTTGCACCACAGGGCTAGATCGTCCAACAGCGAATAGAGCGTCGGGGCTAGCATCAGGGTCAGCACCGTCGAGGTGGCCAAGCCGCTGGCGACGACCAAGCCCACCGGCCCCCAGCGGCGGGCAAAGCCCTCGGACGTGCCATAGATCATCGGCAGCACGATCGGCATTAGGTTGAGGATGGTGGTAAAGGCGGTCATCAGGATGGGCCGGAGCCGGTGCTGGCCACCGAGGCAGATCGCCTCGCGCCGCGCCAGTCCGCTCGCTCGCAGGTGGTTGATATGAGAAATCAGCACGATGCCGTTGTTGACGACGATGCCGAAGAGGATCAACAGCCCCAAAGCGCCGTTGTTGTCAAAGGGCACGTCGAGGACATATAGCCCCAAGGCCACGCCGATTAGCGAGAAGGGAATGGCGAAGATGATGGTGAAGGGATGGATCAGGGACTCAAAAAGCGAGGCCATGATGAGGTAGATCAGCAGGATCGCAAAAATCGCGGTGAAGTGATTGTCGCGGGCCTCCTCCCGCTCCCAGCGCGCTGCTCGGCCCAGATCCCAGCTATAGCCGGGCGGTAGCTGCATCCCTTCCATCATCTCAGTGATCGGCCTCATCAGCATGCTGGCCGCGGTGCGGTTTTCGGTGTTGGCGAAAATGGTGACGTTGAGCATCCGATTCTCGCGCCTGAGATCGCGGGGGCCGCGGCCAAGCTGGAAGTCGGCCAACGACGCGAGCTGAACCGAGTTGCCGTCGCGGGTTTCGTAGCGGCTGTTTTTGAGTTGTTCGAGGGTGGCGCGGTCGCCCTCGTTGAGCTGCATGACGATGTCGATTTCGCGGTCATCGCTTTTGAAGCCGCTGGTGCGGCGGGTGCCCAAGGCGGAAGAGATGCCTTGGGCGACCTCGCGCGGCGACAGCCCATAGCCGAGCGCCTGAGCGCGGTCGATTTCGACGCGGACTTCATCTTCGCCGTCTTCGAGGCTGCTATCGACGTCTTGGACCCCGGGTAGTTGTTCGAGGCCGGCTTTGACGTCTTCGAGTAGTACTGCTAGGACTTCTGGGTCGCGGCCGTGGAGCTGGACTTCGACGCCAAGTTGGTTGCCGGCCCAACTGCGCGAGCGGCCCATTTTGTACGTGTATCCCACCTTTTCTGGCAATAGCTGCTTGATCGCGTTGCCCGCTTCCATAGTCGAGAGTCGGCCGGCGTCGGCATCGACGAGATAGGCGCGAATGCTGCCGCGCCGCTGGCCGAAGCGCGTCGCGAGCGATTGAAGGTCGAGCGAGTCTTTTTGGGCTAAAATGATGTCTTCGATCTGGTCGAAGTGGGCGCGAACCTCATCGAGACCGTAGCTGCGATCGATGATCACCGACATGTCCACCCGGCGCTCCGGGGTCCAAGGGGTGCCGCGTTGCTCGATCTTGTTGTAGAGGTGATAGCCGGTGCCGGTCAGCACCACCGTAGCGAGCAGGGCGACCCAGCGGTGGTCGAGCGTCCAGTTGAGCAAGCGGCCGTACGAGGAGCGCAGGCCGCGACGGGAGCAATACCAGCCGAGCGCAGCCCCAGCCAGTGCAGCGAGCGCGCAGCCGAGGATGGTTTGCCACTGCATCCCACCAATTGAGGTGGCGATCAGCCCGGACCAGCGGTCCCACCAAGCCTGCAAGCCGCTCCAGCCGAGGTCGCTGATCTGCCAGTAGGCAATGCCTATCACGGCTGCGACGACTAGCAGCTTGAGCCAGCGGTCGAAGCGCTCGACCCCAGCGCGCAGCAGCCGCGAGGACACCAGCGGGATCAGCGACAATGAGACGATCATCGACACCATCACGGCGAGGCATATCGCGATCCCGGCGTCCTTCATCCACATGGCTGAGCGGCCATCGGAGAGGAAGAAGAAGGGGACGAAGACGCAGATCGTCGTCAGTGCCGAGGCTAGCACGGCCATGCCGACTTCGCGGCTGCCGACGTGGGCCGCCTCATCGGCGTCGAGGCCGTCTTCTTGGCGGCGGCGAAAGATGCTCTCCAGCACCACTACCGCTGGATCGACCAACATCCCGACTGCCAGCATCAGCCCCATCATTGAGACCATGTTGAGGGTGATGGTCGATTCAAAAACCTCGCGGGCGACGTACATGCCGATAAAGACGCACAGAGCCGAGGTGGGGATGGCGAGGGCGATGACGATGGTCGAGCGGATGTTGCGCAGAAATGCGAAGATGATAAGCATCGCCAAAAACGCGCCGAGCAGCGCTGAGTTGAAGAGCATACCGGCTTCTTTGAGCACGGCCTCGGCGCGATTGCGGTCGATGAAGACGCCGAGTTTACCATCGTATTCGCTCTCAATCGCCTGCAACTCAGCGACGACAGCCTCGCCGACGTCGATGACATTGGCGGTGGAGGCTTTGAAAATTTCTAGCTCTAGCGCCTCGACGCCGTTGAGCCGCTCGTAGCGGCGCTTTTCGGGGTAGCCGTAGTTGATCTCGCCGATGTCGCTAAGGCGGAACTGACCGCCCAGCAGCGGCATGTTGGCGATGTCTGCGGCGCGGGTAAACTCGCCGACGGCGCGGGCCATATAGCGCTGGCCGCCATCCATGACTCGGCCCAGCGAGATGTTGGTGTTGTTCTCGTTGAGCTGCCAGCCGAGCGAGGGCAGCGAGATGTTGTGGGTCTGCAAGCGCTCTTGATCGAGTTCGACGATGAGCTGTTTCTCTTCAAAGTCGTCAATGGCCACATTGACGACGCCGTTGAGCCGCAACAGCCGTGGCTCAATGACCTTCTCAATTACGTCGAGTAGGCGGTCGCCATCGCCGCGCCACGCCAGATTGGCGTCCACAATGGGGCGTTGGTCGGACTGCCAGCGGCGCAGGCTGACGCGATCGACATCCGGGGGCAGGAGGGCGCGAGCTTGGTCGAGTTTTTCGCGCATCTCCATGTTGGCCAAATCCATGTTGGTGCCGGCCTTGAAGTCGACGCGGACCTCGCCCCGATTGCGCCCCGAACTCGAACTAATGCGGTCGATGTTGTTGAGTGTGCCCAGCGTCTGCTCCAGCGGCAGGATCACCAAGCGCTCGATTTCTTCGGGGGAGTTGTTGTTGTACTGGACGCTGGCCGTGATCCCCGAAGAGGAAATGCTCGGCAACTGCTCCATGGGTAAGCGATCTAAGGCGACCGCCCCCACCACCAAGGCGCAGATGGTGAGCATCAGGGTGGTCACCGGCCGTTTGAGCGAAAATTCCGACAGGTTCATAACCAATCTCCTAAGCGCTGCGATCCAGCAGGGTATAGACCACGGGAATGAGCACCAAGGTCAGCAGGGTGGATACCAAAAGCCCGCCGATGACGGTAATGGCCATGGGCGTGCGGATCTCGGCACCCTCGCCCAGCCCCAAGGCCATGGGCAACAGCCCGAGGACGGTGGTTGAGGTCGTCATTAGAATGGGCCGGAAGCGCACTGTGCCGGCGCGCAGCACCGCGGCGAATTTTTCTAGGCCCTCGTCGCGGCGCAGACGGTTGATATAATCGACGAGGACGATGGCGTTGTTGACGACAATGCCGGCGAGCATGATCAGGCCAATGAGCACGACCACGCTGATGGTGGTGCCCGTCGCCAGCAGGCCGAGGGCGCTGCCGATCAGCCCGAGGGGAATGGTGAACATGATGACCAGCGGGTGCAAAAGCGATTCAAATTGCGAGGCCATCACCAAATAGACCAAGAACACGGCCAACAGCAGGGCGAATTTCATGCTGTCAAAGGAGCGGACCATTTCCTCGTTTTGGCCGCCGATCGCTACGGTGAAGCCCTCGGGCAAAGGCAAGTCGGCGAGGGTGGTTGCGATCTCCTCTGCTACGCCGCCCAGATCGCGCCCGTCGAGGTTGGCCGAGATGACAGCGACGCGCTCTTGATCGAGGCGGCGGATCTCGGCGGGGCCATCCACAGCCCGCACGTCGGCGACCGATTCGAGCGCGACCGGCACGGGGTAGGAGGCCGGGCTGACGACCATCTGCTTGAGGTCGGCGACGGTCTGGCGTTCCTCGTCGAGTGCGCGGACCCGGATATCGACCTTGCGGTCGCGGCGCGCCAACTCGGTGGCGACGTCGCCTTGCAGCTTGTTGCGCAACAGTTCGCCGATATTTTGCACGGTGGTGCCCAACTCGGCGACGCGCTGGCGATCGAAGAAGAGTTGGACTTCAGGTTGGCCGCCGGCCGTGCTCGAACGGATGTCGGTCAGCCCAGCAATGGTGTACATGCGCTCGACCACTTCGTTGGCCAACAGATCGAGCGTGCTCAGACTGTAGCCGCGGATTTCCACCTCTACCGGGGTTCGGAAGGAAAAATAGGCGGGCCGCGAGAATTTGAACTTCAGGGCGGGAATGTCCCCGAGCAGGCCGCGCACTGCTTCGATGGCCGCCTCTTCGCTGACTGCTGGTGCGAGCCGCACGTGGAGATGGGCGGTGTGCTCCTTTTTGTCGGCGGCCGTGCCGCCAGCTTGGGCGCTGCTGCCGACGAGAGCAAAGACCGAGGAGATGCCATCGAGGCCGCGCACCTGTCGGTCAATGGCGGCGACTTGGGCGGCGGTCTGCTCCAGTGGAGTGCCGGCGCGCCATTCTAAATCGACGAGGAATTCGCCTTGGCTCATCTCTGGGATTAGCTCCAGCCCTAGGCCGCGCGACCGCTCGAGGACTAAAGCCCCTATTACGACAAAGATGGCGAGGACGATTAGCCGCCGCCGCAGCGCCCAGTGCAAAAGGAGCGGATAGGCTTTGTTGAGCGCGTTGAAGACGAGGTCAAAGAGCCAGTACAGCGGGAACAGCAGGATGGAGAAGATGCGGCCCGCACCGCGGGCGATGGTGCGGATCAGGCGAATGAGCAGGGCGGGGCCTTGGAGGCCGCGTTTGGGGCCGATTTCTTCCTTTTCGGCAATCATGCTTTTGAGGCTCAGCGACGAGAGCATGGGGATCAGCATCAAGGCGACCACTAGCGAGGCGACCAGCGAATAGGTGACGGTCAGGGCCTGATCGCGGAAGAGCTGGCCAGCGACGCCCTCGACGAAGACGATGGGCAAAAACACGCAGATGGTGGTGGCGGTGGCGGCGATGACGGCGCGACCGACCTCGCTGGCACCGCGCACGGCCGCGGCTAAGACGTTGAGTCCTTGGTCGCGGTAGCGCTGCACGCTTTCCAAGACCACGATGGAGTTGTCGACCAGCATCCCGACTCCCAAGGCCAGCCCGCCCAGCGACATGATGTTGAGGCTTACGTCCGAGCCGAACATTAGGAAAAAGGTCGCTACCACCGAGAGGGGAATCGAGAGGCTGATGATGGCCGTGCTCTTGAGGTCGCGGAGGAAGAGAAAGAGCACGATGACGGCGAGTATGCCGCCGATGATGGCGGTGTTGAGCACCTCGTCGACGGCCTGCTGGATAAAGGTCGCTTGGTTGAAGACCACTTCCATGCCGCTGTCTTGGAGCAGCGTGGCATTCTCGGCGAGAAACTCGTCCAAGCGCTCTTGGACTGCCGCGCTGACTTGGACGGTGTTGGCGTCGCCTTCCTTGAAGACCGAGACTTCGACGCCCTCGCGGCCATTGATGCGGGTTACGAGGTCGCGCTCGCGATGGCCGCGGAAGACGCGGCCTACGTCCTTGAGCTTGATCGGGGCGCGCTCGATCTGACCGATGACGATCTCGCCGATCTCGTCGATGCCTTGGAACTCGTTGAGGGTGCGGACGAGGAATTCGGCCTCGCCGTCCTTGAGCACGCCGCCGGTCAGGTTGACGTTTTCTGCGGCGAGCCGACTGGTAACTTGATTGATGGAGATGCCGAGGTGGGCGAGGCGCTGGGCTTCGACCTCGACTTGAATTTCTTCTTCGAGGCCGCCGTTGATTCGGACGGCGGCTACGCCTTCGAGGCTTTCGAGGTCGGGACGCAGCCGCTCTTCGGCGACGCGCCGCATCTCCATCAGGCTCAAATTGCCGTAAAACGCCAAGCGCATTATGGGGTCGAGCGAGGGGTCAAAGCGCAAGAGGATGGGCTTGCTGGCGTCGCGTGGCAGGTTGGACAAATCGAGTTTTTCGCGGATGTCGAGCGAGGCAAAGTCCATGTTGGTGCCCCAGCCAAATTCGACGACCACATCGGAGATGCCCGGCCGCGAAATTGACGAGACGCGGACTACGTTGCTGACCACGCCGACCAAACCTTCGACCGGCTCGGAAATAAGGCGCTCGATTTCGAGGGGCGCTACGCCCTCGTATTCGGTGCGGACGGTGATGGCGGGATAAGTGATGTCCGGGAGGAGGTTGACGGCTAGGCGCGAAAAACCCACGCCGCCGAAGGCGATGATCGCCACCATCAGCATCGCCACGGTGACGCGGCGGCGAGTGGAAAATTCGACTAGTTTCACTGGCCCCTACCCCTGCCTTGCCAGCGCCCGCCGCCCTGCTCGCGCATTGCGCGCAGAACTTGGCGCAAGCTATCGGGCAAAGGCTTGCCTTGGCGGCGGTACTCGGCGATGACTTGGCGCAAGCTGTCGGACAGGCCGCCCCTAGCACCGGCGGACTCTGAGGCAGTCAATGCTTCCGGGGCAGGCAGGCCCTCGCCGGCCAGCCGCACGGCCGCGCCGTCCTTGAGGCCCTCGTGCCCGACAGTCACTACTTGGTCGCCTTCTTTGAGGCCGGCGACGATCTCGACTTGATCGCCCTCGGCAAAGCCCAATTCGACCGCGACTCGCCGCACTGTGTTGTTCTCGATGAGAAAGACGTCGTCCGCGTCGGTTTCGAGGATCAGGGCCTTCTTGGGGACGATCAAGGTCTGAGGTCGCTGTTCGGTAATAATGCGCACGGTGGCGAACATCCCCGGTTTGAGGACGCCGTCGCTGGCGACTTCGAGGGTGACCTTGACGGTGCCGCTGGCCGGATCGACCTCTGGACTAATCATGCGGATGCGGCCGCGGAAGCTCGTGTCGGGCAGGGCTTCGACTGCGATAGTGGCCTCTTGGCCCGGGTGCAACTGGTACATGCGCTGCTCGGGCGCGAAGATGCGTACCAACAGCGGGTCGCGGTCGGCGACGACGAAAACTTCTTGATTGCCGCGCACTAGGTCGCCCACTTCGACCAAGCGCTGGGTGACGACACCGGCGATTGGCGCGGTAACGTCTGCATATGCGAGGTTGAGTTGGGCTTCTTCGAGGGCGATCTGGGCGTTGTCCCAGCGGAGTTGGGCCGCGTCGTGTTCAGATTGGCTGACCATGTCGCGCTCGTATAGTGCCTTGATGCGATCGCGATGGGTGCTGGCGTCGTCGAAAGCCTGTGCGGCTTGGCGTAAGTTTAAGCTCAATTCGTCCTTGTTGAGGCGCACCATCACTTGGCCTTGGCGGACTAGATCGCCCTCTTCGGCCGCCAGCTTCTCGACTAGGCCGGTGGTGCGCGCCAAGACGCTGACTCGGCGCTCGGCTTCGAGGCGGGAATACGTCTCAATGTAGGCGTTCATGTCGCCGCGCGTGACTTGCTCGCCTTTGACCGGAATGGCCGCCGCTTCGCGCCCGCCCCAACCGCCACCGCCGCGTCGGGCATCCTGTGCTACTTCCTCCTCGCCGCAGCCTAGCACGAGAAGCAAGACGCTGCCGATGTACAGTGCAGATTGGCGAGTTATCATCTGGCGCAGATCCTAGTTGTGGGTGTGTTGTTCACGGGATTCCTTTCTTTGGCGTGGGTCGCCGAGGAGTATAGATGAGGCGTCGATCTTTGTCAACAAAACTGACTGGTCAGTTCTATTAAGCTATATATCGTCAAATTAGACCATCGCTTGATTCTATTCATTCCCATGCGCGTTAATTTTTTGTCGCGGCCGGGTGATGGTATTGTACGCGACGGCGCGGCTAGTCGGGGATTCGCTTAGCGGGAGGGTCGAGGAATGCGGGGATGCCCGATGACAAATTCGCTGGTTTTGCTTGGAAACCAACCGAGCTTTTCATCGGTGGTGATGCGGCCTAGTGCGCCCTAGCGGTCGGTGCGGTACGTTAGGACTGTTTTCCAAAGCTGCCAACCGCTCTGCTAGGTCCGTAGGGGCGACGAATATCATGGGGCGGCCCTTTTTGACCATTTCAAGGACGCCGCGCTCTGCGAGGTCCAACAAATCGGTGCGCGCCGTCTGATAGGCGACGACATGGCTGCGTTGGTGGCTGGCGATGGTATAACGTTGCCCTAGATTGCTGAGGGCGTGGCGGATGAGTGCGGTCTGCCGGTGATTGAATAGCGCCAGTGCTTGGATGTCCTGCTCTGCTTGGCGCAGTTGGGCCGCTTTTTTCTCGAGATAGCGGTGTAGCGCGTCTATGGCTTGCGAAATTACCTCGATCTGAGCAACTAAAAAGTAGGTCAGGTCGTTGTCGTCTGTCTCTGTGTACAAAAACGAACGGCCGTATTTCATCGGCGCCTTCCGCAGAATAGCCGAAATCGAAATAAACTCGAAAATCCAATAGCTGCTCCGCAGCATGGACCAATAGAAGAGTGCCCTTGCGGTCCGCCCGTTGCCATCGACAAATGGATGATCGTAAGCCAACCAGAAATGCAAAATTATGGCCCGTACAGCGGGGTGAATGAAGGGGGCTGGCGTTTCGCCATTGGCAAAAGCACACATGGCGTTCATCCGCTCCGCTAGTTCACTAGCGAGCGGCGGGTCGTGAAAGACTTGGGCGAAATCATCGCTGACGACGCATCGCTCATCGGGCCTGCGGAAGCGACCTATCGCGGTCGGCTCCTCTAGGGTATCAGCGGTGATTAGACGGTGGATCTCCAATACAAGCTCCGGCGACAGGGCCGAGGATTTTAATTCCCGGATGCGCTGCATAGTCAGATAGTTGTTCAAGATCATCTGCTCGCTTGTATCGCGCGGGGGGCGGCCCGTGCGGATCATATTTTTGGCTACCTCTCGCGTAGTCGCTGCCCCTTCGAGTTGACTGGAAGTGATGGCTTCCTCCATCAGCGAGCGTACCAAATAGCGGTCTCGGGCCTGGGGATTGACAATGGGTTCTGGTATGCTCACTAGCCCGCCCGTGCCCAAATCAATCTTGTGTAACTCCTGCAAGACCCTCTCTGGCACGGCAAACTGGAACGGCTTTCCCGCCGTGTCTTTGAGGTCAATCGGTTGTAGCGCGTTGGTGCGAGCGAGTTTCAATGCTAGCCACCACTCGCGATGGGAAAGGCCCTCGGGTGGTGGGCGATGGCGGATTTTATCCCAATGCAGATAGTGTCCCGCGCCAGTTCGCATGTGGCTGGCAAGCTGGGCTATCCGCTTCGGCGCGATTTCGGCTAGCAGGTCTTCGAACTTGGGCGGGGATTGGGGGAGCTTCATGAAACAGTCGATTACAATAGAAATAAGCTAATGTCAATGAATTACTAATTAATACTAAATTAGTAATAGGAAGGAACTAATGTCAATGAATTACTAATTAATACTAAATTAGTAATAGAACTACCATGCAAGCACCGCCGCCGAGGGACTGCCGCAAAGTGCTCAATCTACTTTTGCAGGCCGCTGCCACAGCCCCTATAATTGGGCCGTGTGCAAAAAACTAAACACCGTTAAACAGGAGCAATGTGATGCAAAAGCTCCGCGTGGCCTTGGTGGCCCTTGCGCTGGCAGCCTGTGGCCGAGAACCCCCGGCCGCGGACCTCATTCCCGCCCGCATTGTCGATGTGCGCGACTTTGGTGCCGAGGGGGTGGCTGTCGTGCTCAAAGGCGACGAAGTGCCGCCGTTGCCCATTATCATCGGCCACTGCGAGGCGCGGGCGTTAGTCAGGGCCATGCGGGACGAGGATTTCCCGCGCCCGCTGGCGTACGATCTGTTGGAAGCGATGCTGGAGAAACTGCAAGGCGAGGTGCGGCATCTCGTCGTCCACAGCATTAAGGACGACACCTTTCACGCCAACTTGTACGTTGAAACCGAGGCTGGCGAGTGGGTGCTCGATTGCCGGCCCAGCGACGGCATGGTGCTGGCGACGCGCCTCGGTGCGCCCATCTACTTGCGGCCGCAGCTTTTTGAACCCAAAGACCTAAGCCCACAGATATAACCATCGCCAGGAGAGTGCCGTGGCCTATCGCGTTGGCCTCGTGGGGACGGGTGGTATCGCTCGCGCTCACGGCATGGCCTGCCAGCAGATTGCCGAAGCCGAACTCGTCGCCATTTGCGACGTTGCTACCGAGCAGCTAGCGCGCTGCGGCGAGGAGTTTGGCGTTGCAGCGCGTTATACCGAACTCGACGTCATGCTCGACGAGGCCGAGCTGGACATTGCCATCATCTGCACTTGGGGTGCTTTTCACGCGGAGACCGGAATTCAGATCTGCGATTCGGGTCGGGTAAAAGCCGTGCTCTGCGAAAAGCCCTTCACCCAAAACGCAGCCGAAGCCGCGGCCTTTGTCGCGGCTGGCAGGAGAAACCGCGTCCTCGTGGCCGAGGCGTTTAAGTTTCGCCATCATCCCATGCACTTGCAGGCCAAGGCCATGCTCGACGCTAGCGCAATCGGCGACTTGGTCGGCGTGCGGAGCACGTTTTGTACTAGTTCAGGAGGCAGTCTCAACGAGCGCACACCTGCGTCGAATTGGCGCTTCAACAAGGCCAAAGGCGGCGGCAGTATCTACGATTTGGCCTGTTACAACATTCACCATGCGCGGTTTGTGTTTGGCGAGGAGCCGGAGCGGGTATTTGCCGCACAGCAGTTGGGCTTGGATACCGACGATGCCGCGTCGATTGTGCTCGTTTTTTCCGAGGGCCGCACCGCGCAGATTTCCGTGGGTTTTAATGCGTTCAGTTCGCAGTACGCGGAAATTTCCGGGCATCGCGGGGTGCTGCGGCTGGATCAGGTGTGGAACAACGAGAATCGGGCCGTGACCATAGAGCATCGCACGCCGAGCGGCGTGGAGGTCGTCGAATTCCCGCCGTGCTTTCAGTTTGCATTGCAGTTGCAGCATCTATGCGCGTGCTTGGCCGAAGGGCAGGCGCATCGGATCTCGCCGGAGCACAGCGTCGCGCAGATGCGGGTGCTGGACGCGGTAAAGGAGTCTATGGAGACGGGGCGGGCGGTGGAACTATCCGCTAGCTAGCGCGTGAAAGTTGGAATATGCGGGGTAGCCCGCCGCAGCGGAGAAGATTGGTCCGCCGCGCCGGTGCCGGATTTGGCAATAGCCGGCCTCAATTTCCGTTATGTGCATACCAGTAGCGCTGCATTTCGAGGTACGTGAAGGACGCCGACCACGCAATGAGCCCCAGTCCGATCAGCGATTCAATACCCGCCAACAGCCGCGCCGGTCCCAACGGCGCGATGTCGCCGTACCCCAGCGAGGTGTACGTGACCAGCGAGAAATACAGGACGTCGGTTGGGCCGGACACCACGCCGGAGAGGGCGGCCATGTCGGTGGCGAGGAGAGCGTACCAGCCGATGGCAAAAAGCACGACCTCGGCAAAGTGGGCGCAGAGGGTAAGCAACACGGCGAGCAACACTCGGATGCGCGGGGAAATCGGCAGCTTCCCCAGCCAGCGCGAGCCAAAGGAGAGTGCTTCGTAGTGGACGCCGACGGCGATCAGAATGAGTACAATTGAAACAGGTAGTATGGTTGCCACTGCCGCTAGGGTTTGTCCTCGACTAACCATTCGACCGCAGCGACTTGGCCTTGGCGGGCGTAGTCGGCCGCTTCGCCGAGAATGCGGGCGGCTTCCTGTGGAGCGTGAAAGCCCATGGAATTTTCTGCGGCCACGAAGTCGAGCCGCCACTGCGCCTTGCGCTGCAAGGACAGGGCCGCAGCTAAGTCGTCGTCTTTGGCACCGGCCGCACGCGCTGCGGCTATGGCGTCGAATTGGTCCATGAGTGCGGCACCGGCTCGTTGCAGGAGGTCGAAGTTGCGCTGCTGAATCGCGTCGGCCCGGGCGGCGAGTTCGGCTTCGGAGAAAGAGTGGCAGACCTGACAGGCGCGGTTGATGTTCAGCAGCGGGCTGCGCACCCAGTGATCGGAGATTTTGGTGGCGCCGTCGCGCATATAGGGCATGTGACAGTCGGCGCAGGAGACGCCGCTGCGCGCGTGGATGCCTTGGCTCCAGAGTTCAAATTCCGGGTGTTGCGCCTTGAGGATTTTCGCGCCCGTCTCTTTGTGGACGTAGTCGTAAAACTCGCTGCCGTCGTCTAAGGTCATGGTGTCCCAAAACGCTTCCATTTCCTCTACCTTAAGCCCGTTGCCCCAGGGAAAAGTCAGCTTCGCCCCGCTGCCGCAGTAGTATTCGACGTGGCATTGGCCGCAAGTGAATGAGCGCATCTCGTTGCGGCTCGCGCTCGCATTGGGGTCGTAAGGGCGGTCGCGACTTCCCCGCCGCCAGCGTTCTAGCGACGGCAGGTGCGGTACTGGGGCGTCGGACGCGGCCAGCATTTGGATGCCTTGGATAAACCCGGGCCGGGTGATGCGCAACTGCATGGTTGCTGGGTCGTGGCAATCGACGCACGACACCGGATGGGCGTGTCCGGTGTCGTGTAGCATCTGGTTTAGATCGCGATAGGAATAGGCGTAGGATTGCTCAAAGCCGGCGGTGGCGTCGCCGTCGCCAAGCTGTCGGTAGAGCGGCATAATGGAGGCGTGGCAGTGCAGGCAGGAGCCGGACTGAGGCTTGGATTGCCGCTCGGTTTGCTCTTGGTCGTAGAGCATGTAGGCGTGGCCGCGCCGATCGCGGTAGTCGAGCGAGAACGCGTACCCGAGGAACATCCGCCGCAGCCAAGGGTCGCGTTCGATCCGCTGCTCGGGCATGGCCTCACTGCCGCCGTGTCCACCGAAGCGCGTGCGAGTCGCCTCAGCCGTGCGCTTATAGCTATCGTATTGTCGCGGCCAGTTAATGCCCCACTGAGCGGGGTCCGTGTCGTCCTCCCCGACTGCTACTAGGCGAACTGAGTCGCTCCGCCCTTCGGACTTGCGTTCGTATATGTTGACCAACAGCCCGGTGATGAGTGCGCTGGTCAAAGCCACTAAGGTCAAAAAGCCGATGGCTTTGTAAGGTATGTGGCGAGACATAAGCTACTCCTCGTGTGCGGTCTCGGGGCCTCCCAAGCCCACCCATTCCCCGTGCCCAACCGTGCGGTGGCAATGGACGCAACGCACGGCTTCGGTATCGACGATTTGGTGGACGAAGGCACTGTGACAAGCGAGACAGTTTTGCTGTAGGATACGGCTGTTTTTCTCTTTGATAAAGATCGGCTCGGAAAAGTTTTGGAAGGTAAAGGCCGTGGAGTGATTCCAGCCGTTTTCGGCCTTGGCCAGATACTTGCTCAAGAAGCTGCGCGGCAGATGGCAATCGACGCAAGTGGCCGCGGCATGGTGACTGGATTTGCGATAGGAGTCTAGCTGAGGCCGCATGATGTGGCAGTTGGCACACGCTTCCGGGTTCGTGCTGAAATAGGACAGCCCTTCTCCGTAGTGGAAGGTAAAGACCCCCACTCCAATTAGGGCGGCCAGCCACAATAGGCCGAGCCACAGATAAGAGCTTATTGGACGCATACACGCCTTTTCTGTTGCCTTGTAGGTCGCTTGCCGGGTCAGCGTCTTGGCCTATAAATCATAGAATAACATAAAATGGCATTTATGGACAAATGCGCTGGGTTTTTGCGTTGCTGATTGGCTGTGGACCGGGTACAGCTACCCGGCCTCGGTTCGTGGATGTGGCCGCGGCTGAAGGCATTGGATTCGGGCACTCGCAACAGAGCTAAGGGGCAGCAGCAATTTTGACTACGACGGCGCGGCTGGGGCGGCGGGTTAGGCGGCGGCTAGTTCTTTCATGGCTGCGACGAACGCATCGAGCTCATAGGGCGTCGTGTATATGTTCGGGCAAATGCGGACCGCTCCGGGATAACCCGGCGGCACGGTGAAGATCTTGTATTTGTCGTACAGGGCGTTGGTAATGTCCGCGGGATCTTGCCCCTTGATGCCAACGGTGGAAATGGCACACGAGCGGTGGGCTTCGCGGGGCGTGTGGACGACGATGTTGGGCACGTCAATCAGGTGATTAACCCAGTAGTTTTTGATGTAGCGCAAGCGCGCTTCTTTGCGCTCCAAGCCGATGGTTTGGTTAAAGCGGATGGCCTCGGCCAGGGCCAGTTGCAAGTAGGCCGGGTACGTGCCGATGTGAGCGAACTTGTGGATCGAGTCCGAGGCGTACCCCGCGTCGCCGAACAGCGGCCACACCTTTTCGATGTTGGCTTTTTTGATGTACAGGATGCCCGTGCCCAGCGGTGCCAACATCCACTTGTGCAAGCTGGCTCCATAGTAATCGCAGTGTAGGTCGGGGATTTTGTCGGCCAGATGGGCAAAGGAGTGAGCACCATCGACGATGACTTCTACCCCCTGCTCGTGAGCCATGTCGCAGATTTCGCGCACGGGCAGCACTTGGCCGGTTAAATAGACGATATGGGAGACGAGGATTACTTTGGTGCGCGGCGTAATGGCCTTTTTGTAGGCCGCGACGATCTCGTCGTCGTCCATAGCGGTGATGGGCAGGTTGAGTACTTTGTTGACGATGCCTTCGCGGGCGGCGCGCTGCTCAAACGCGACCTTCATGCTGCCGTATTCGTAGGTTCCCCACAAAGCCTCGTCTCCGGGTTGCAACTTCAGTCCCATAATGACGATGTTGAGCGATTCGGTCGTGTTGCGCGTCAGGAGGATTTCTTCGTCCGAGCAACCGGCAAAGTGCGCTAGCAGTTGATGCGCCGTGCGGGTGTCGTCTGCGAGTTTGCGCCGCATGTAAAACGAGGGCGTCTCGTTGATAGTGCGGGCGTTTTTGCACACCTCATCGATCCCGGCTTCCGGCTGCGGACTGAAGTATCCGTTCTCGAAGTTGATAAACTGGGGCGACAAATTAAATGCCCCGCGCACGCTGTACCAGAATTGTTCGTCCAATGCACTGGCCGCTGGCGAGGCTTGACCGAGGCGTTCTGTGGCCGCGTGGACCTTTTGCCGGCTGTCGGATGCCCAGATGGACGCGGCGGCTGTGCCGAGCGCGAGGTTGCCGGCCTTTCTAAAAAAATCCCTTCTCGAATCTGCCATTTCCGTTTCCGTTCTCTGCGCGTTGTGATGGGTGGTTGGTGCTAGCCGGCCAACAAAAGCCGCGTGGCCGCGTCTTCCGGGCCGAGGTGGGGGATGGAGCGATTGAGGAAAGTTTTGAGCAGTTGGGCCGGCGTTAGGTCGGTGGTGTCGATGGCGTATTTGCGGCGAATCCAAGAGGCCCGCACCTCTTGCTGAAAACGATCTAGTACCTCGGCCGCGTCTGCGGCAGGGACCAATGAGTGCGGGTGTGGGGCTGCGGCCATGCGGGCGCAGATGGTGTCGGGCGCGGCGTACAGGTGGACGAGGATGGTGTCGTCGGGCATGTCTGGCTCGTATTCGCGGATGTCGATATCGATGCTCGGGTAGTAGTATTTAGGGCCGTACACCTTTTCTTCGATGTGGAAGCCGCCCAACAAGATGTCTCGGTAGCGGTGCAGCAAGCGCACGTGATAGACGATCTGGAATCGCTGGAATCGCTCCTTGATGGTCGGCAACATGGCCAGCATGGCCTGCTGCTCCTCGTCGCTGAGGTGATAGGCGTCGGGGATGGTAAAATGGTCGTCGAGATGGTGGCTAATTCCGCGACTCAGCCCCCATTGATGCACCTGATTGATGAGGGTGCTGACGCCTGAGTATTCGCAGCCGACGGCAATGACGCGCATGAGCAGTGTCCTTTGAAATGTCGCGCAGCAAGATGAAACACTATACTGGCCGCACAATCCTCTGTCAAATTTATCGACGGAGAAAGATGCAGCACGTTATATTGACGATTATTTTTTGGCGTTGGTACTCATCTCTTAGAAAGGAAATCCCATGGCAGATTTGAAAGTAGCGGTCATTGGCTGCGGCGGCCACGCCCAGTCGCACTTCCGCATGATTGTCGACGAGCCGCGCCTGCGCTTGGTGGGCATGGCCGAGTTGGACGAGGAGCGACGGCGCAAAAATCAGGTCGAATGGGGGCTGCAACGCGCTTTTGCCGACTATCGGGAGATGCTCGATAGCTGTCGGCCAGACGTAGTGCATGTGGTCACCATGCCCGGGCACTTGCTGCCCATCGTGCGCGATTGCTTGGAGCGCGGACTGCACACCTCGGTGGAGAAAGCGCCGGGCATGACCGCAGCCGAGACCGAGCAAATGGCGCAAGCGGCCCAGCAGAGCCAAGGTAAGGCACTGGTGTCTTTTAACCGACGTTACTTTCCCCAAGTGCTAGCCGTGCGGCAGCGCGTCCAGGCAGCCGGCGGCGCGGTGCATTGCGCTGCCACGTACAACAAGCCGGTGACTCTGCTGGGGCCGACCGCGCCTGATCCGGTGATATGCGACGCCATTCACCACGTCGATCTGCTGCGCTGGCTGGCTGGACGCAGCGCCGAGGAGGCAGCCATGCCGTTGGAAGTGCAGGGAATGGTGCAAGATGGCGAGCGGCCCGGGTGCCATCGCCACAACGCTGTGGTGCGCTTCGATACGGGCACCTTCGGCACCATGATGAGCCACTACGGCGTTGGCTACCGCATTCAGCGGGCCGAAGTACACGGCGAGGATTTGTCGGTCTATTTCGATATGACCCGGGGGCCGCAGGTGGAGGGCTATGACAAGGGCCGAGCTTTTACCGTAGAGGCCGATGAGATCGAAGCAGTGGGCGGGGCCGGCTTCAACGAGGTCGTCCACTTTGTCGATTGCATTCTCGAAGATCGCACGCCTTGGTCGAACTTGGACGACGCCGTACATACCATGCGCTTGTGCGAGGCCATTCGCCGAGGGCATCGGGGGGTGTTGTAGGGGCTGACCATCTACGCGGCAAGAATAGTTCTTCTTTTAGATTGGTCGCCGAGTTCCTCTGGACAATTTGAAAATGGCCATGCGGCAGATTGGTCGCCGAAGTGGACACGGCGATGGCTAAAAGGCATACTTAAACGCTATGGAGAACTTACCCTTGAAAATATGCCCTCACTCTGCTACTTATTGATCCTAGCCCTAGTCGCCTGTCAGGAATCTCCCAACGACCGCCAACCGCGCCCGCCCGCTGCGGTGCTGCGCCAAGGGCCTTATGCCGCTGCCATAGAAGCTGCGAAACGCGCCGTAGAACGCGAGCCGAACTCGGCGGTAGCCCACCGCAACCTAGCGGACGCCTATGCACGCGACAGCAAGATGACTGCGGCCCTAGCAGCCTACGAACAGGCCATCGCGCTGCAACCCGATTACGCCAAGGCGCAAACCGAACAGGCCATTGTGCTGACTCGCCTCAATCGCCACGCCGAGGCGCTCACCCTGTTAGAGGAGGTCACGTGTGCGACCCCGGATTACGCTTGGGCGCAGATGGCGCTCGGGCTGCTGTACTTTCGCCAAGCCCAGTACGCGCAGGCCATTGCCGCGCATGGCCGCGCCGTCGCCCTACAAGACGACTACGGTGAGGCGTGGTACAACCTCGGCGAGGCCCATCTCAAGCTCAACGACTATGCTGCCGCCGAAGTGGCGTATGCTCGTGCGCTAGCGGCCGATTCGACCGTGGCCAAGTACTACCACGGCCTCGGCACGGCCTTGTACAAGCGGCGCGACTACGCCGCGGCCATCGTCGAATGGCAGCGCGCTGTGGCGCTCGACTCGCTCTTCGCGCCGGCCCGCTTTAGCCTCGGCAATGCCCTGTTGCGCGGTGGCCAGCAGGAAGAGGGCCGTCGCCAGTTGGCCCTGTACAGCGAACTAGAAAAGCAGGAAAAACTCCTCGCTGGCCTGCGCACTACCCTGATCCGCACGCCCGACAAGGCCGAGCTGTACCACAAGGTGGGTGCGCTATACGGCCAGCGCGGCCAGTACGAACAAGCGCGCCGGTACTATTTACAGGCCCTCGATCGCAATCCCAGTTTCGCGCCCTCGTACCACAACTTGGGCAACTTGTATTTGCGCCGCCGCCAAGTGGCCGAAGCCATGTCCCTGTTCCGCCAAGCCTTGCGGGCCGACTCCACGTATGTGCTCGCGCATATCGCGCTCGGCCATGCACTGATGATGCAAGAAGCATTTGCCCAAGCGCTGGCAAGCTATGAGAGGGGATTGCACTTTGAGCCGGACAATGCCCGCTTACAGCGCGGCGCGGCCTTGGCCCGCAAATTCGGCGCGGCACGCCCAACGCCAGACTAGCTGTGGTCTTGCTCCTCCTCGCATTGGTGGCCGCCAGCGTCGGCGCTCAGTCCGCTCCCCACTTCGTCGAGGTGACCCGCGCCGCTGGCATTGACTTTCGCTATGTAAACGGTGCGAGCGGCCGGAAGTACGTGCCCGAAGCCATCGGCTCGGGTGCGGCGTTCTTCGACGCCGATGGCGACGGTTTCCTCGATCTGTACATCGTCAACGGCGCGGCGCTGCCAGGTTATGACGGTCCGCCCGGCACCAATGCCCACTACCGCAACGACGGCGACGGCACCTTCGCGGATGTCACCGAGGCGGTGTGCACTGGCGACGCCGGGTACGGCATGGGCGCGGCGGTCGGCGACGTGGATAACGACGGCCATCCCGATCTGTACGTGACCAACTACGGCCCCAACGTCTTCTATCACAACGACGGGCATGGCGGTGCTTTTGTTGATGCGACAGATCGGACTAATCTCGGCGACCCGGGTTGGGGCACTCACGCGGCCTTTGCCGACTACGACCGCGATGGCGACTTGGATCTCTACGTGGCCAATTACATGGCGTTCGATTTGGACGCGAACAAGGAGTGCTTCACCGGCACGGCGCGCTCCATCTGCGGCCCCCTCGCGTACCCCGGCCAGTCTGGCGTGCTCTATCGCAACGACGGCGCCCTCGCGTTTTTCAATGCAACGGGCGCGGCGGGCTTGTTCAACAACGAGGGTAGGCAACTGGCCGCGGTGTTTGGCGACTGCGACGACGATGGCGACCCGGACCTATTTATTGCCAACGACCGACAGCCCAATTTCCTCTTTCTCAACAACGGCGACGGCACTTTTGCCGAGCGCGGCGTCATCGCCGGGGTCGCGTATAACGAAGAGGGCTACGCTGAGTCCGCGATGGGCGCAGACTTCGGCGACTACGACAACGACGGCCAGCTCGACATCATCCTCGCCACTTTCCAGTGGCTACCCAACACGCTCTACCACAACGATGGCGGCGGCTTTTTCAGCGACCTGACATTTGCCGCTCATCTCGGTGCGCCGAGCGTGCCCTACTTGGGCATGGCCGCGGTCTTTTTCGACAGCGACAACGACGGCTTCCTCGACGTCTTCGTCACCAACGGCCATCTCGATGAAAACGTGCGCGAGTTCGACCCAGACACGACCTATCCGCAGCAAAACCAGCTATTCCGCAATCAGGGCGATGGAACCTTTGTCGACGTGAGTAACCAAAGCGGCCCCGGAATGCTCATCGAGCGCGTCAGCCACGGTGCCGCTTTGGGCGATTACGACAACGACGGCGACGTTGACATCTTCGTCTCGGATTCGGCGGCACCGCATTGTACGCTGTTGCGCAACGACCACAGGGGTAACAATTATCTGACGGTTGAAGCCGTAGGGACTCGCAGCAATCGCGACGCGCTCGGTGCCAAAATTCGCGCCGTGGCCGGAGAGCTGGTGCAAAAGCGCGAAATTCGCCGCAGCTACGGATACATGGGCAGCAGCGACGTGCGCCTAACGCTGGGTTTGGGCCGCCATACCCAAGTGGATTCACTGCAAGTTTTTTGGCCCAACGGTGCGGTACAGACCCTCTTAAACGTGGCGGCGAATCAACACATTATCATTGAGGAAACTAGCAAAAGATAACGGAGAAATTTGTCGTATGAAGTTGAGAGTAATCGCCTTGTTCGCGCTCGTGGCTTGTGGCGCAGAACCTGAGCTTACCTACGTTGCCCGCATCGGCGAAACCACCCTATCAAAGGAAGGCTTTAGCGAGCGAGCGCAAAAGCTAATGCAGACGGGCTACAAGCACCTCGAAGAGATGAATGCAGATGCCAAACTGGAGCTGCTCAACGGCGTGATCGCCCGCGAACTGTTGGTGCGCGAAGGGCTGCGCCGCGGCCTCGACCGCGAGCCGAGCATTGCCCGCGAAATCGAGCGCACCGAGCAAAGGGCCGTGATGAACAAACTATACGAGGCAGAGGCCCTGCACGGCGATTACACGTCGACCGAAGAAGCGTTGCGGGCTTTCGCCAAAGAGCGCGCATACGATGTGGAGGTGTTGAGTCAGCAGATCGTCTGCGCCACCGAAGAAGAGGCGCTGGAAGTACTAGCAGCCCTGCAAGAGGGCACCCCGTTTGAGTCGCTGGTGCCCATCTATTCAACGGAGACCATTCAGCGGCGCTTTGGCCCGGCCGGCCAGTTGGGGTGGTTCAAGATGGGCCACATGCTGCCTGAGTTGATGGAACCGCTGCGGACCATGGACGAGGGCCAACTCTATCCGCACCCGGTGAAGACCCAAATAGGCTATCACATCTTCCGGCTCGACAAACGGCGGCCAGTAGATTTTGCGTCTCAGCGCACGTGGCTACAAGAAAAAGCGCGTGTGCAAAAGCGGGCCGACGACATGGAACAATACGTCCACCGCCTGCGCCGCGAATACGAGTTAGCGGCGCACGACGAGGGCTTAAAAGCCTTGAGTGCGCCCGATGGCGCGGAGCAGGTGCTCTTTAGCTGGCGCGGCGGCCAACTGACCACGACCGCGTACTGGGCCAGCCTAGCAGCGAACCACAGTCGGCTCGACAGTGCCGCTCGCTACAAGGCGGTTGAGAACTTGGCCGGGGTGCAGATTATGATGGCGGAAGGCCGCAAGTTGCAATACGACCGCGACCCCGAGGTGCGCGAGCAAGTGGAGCACAAGCGCGACGCGCTCATCGTCGAGTGGCTCTATCGCACCGAGGGCCGGGAGGTGGCGCGTCAACAGCCCATCACCGAAGAGGACATTCGCGCCTACTACGATGCCAATGTCGAGATGTTTACCCGCAGTGATGGCAAAGTTGCGGATCTCTCTTTGGTCTATAACAGCATCAAGACCCTGCTGAGGCAGCAAGCGGCGACTAGGGCTATGGACGCTTTCATTGCGCGGCTGCGCGAGCAATACAGCGCGGATATTGAGATCAATGCGGAAGTGCTTGCCGAGGTCAGTTTACCATTTGACCGGCCGTAAAGCCCCGGCCATTGCCGAGCCGAACATGGTCAAGGTCGTTTTCTCTCCCTTTTGCGGAATGGAATGCCTAATTTCCGCAGGCGGCTACGCAGGGTGTTGGGATGGACGCGGAGCAAACGGGCGGCACCGCGTGGGCCGTAAATGACCCCGTTGGTGTGGTTCAGGACGCGGGTTAGGTATTGGCGTAGGTGATCCTCAAGCGGCACAATGGCGAAGGCTTCTTCGCGGCGGTCGGGGTTCCTTGGCGACATAAAAATATGAAACGCATTTTGCAGCGCGGAGGCGTCTGCGTGTGGTTACGCCGTAGCAGAGTATAGAGGTGTGCTAGTTTTCGTCCGTTGAGCACCGCGAGTGTATCGCCAGCGGACACCCTTGTATCACTAGCGGACAGTAACCGTGAGCTGATCGGGAGGAGAGTTCGACTTACTTTCTTATTTTTCAATGAGTTGGATAATATGGCACATGTCTTGCATACTCTGAAAGGTGAGCCGCGAGTCGCCACGAGATGAGGACACTAGGAGCTATGCCAGCAAATATCCAAGTTGTTGTCAAAGAGCGCACCGCCGATCCTGCCCCCGGTAGCACCCGTCTCGGCGGCATGGACCGCCCAATCGAAACGCCTCGGTTGACGCCCCGGCGCATCGCTGTCGGCGTGGCTATTTTGCTATTGGGCGGGACGCCCTGCTCGCGGATTTAGGGGGGCGCAAACTCAATCTGGAGCGCGACCAATTCGGCCCAGGAGTACATCTCGGTGCGCGTACCCTGCTGCCTCCACGAGGCGTCGGGGAATAAGCCTATTGGGCCGAATGCGACAACTTGGGTCAATTACCTTCTATAGTCCCTTTTCATCAAGAGCTGATCTGGGGCCGGAAAGGTGAGCTTAGTATGCTGCGAAGTTATTTGACGTTGGCGCTGCGGAGCCTATTTCGATACAAGATGCACTCGTCGATCAGTGTATTGGGACTCTCTGTAGGTTTTGCCTGTTTCACTATCGCGTTTGTCTTTATTGCGTACGAGATGAGCTACGATACCTTCCACGAAAATGCGGAGCGTCTGTATCGAGTTAGAGGAGATATAATTGAAAAACGAACGGGGACCCGAAGTAGTAGTGTTTCGATTGGGCACTCTATGGCCCCTTTATTAAAAAGTGATTTTCCAGAGATCGAAGCTATAGTACGCGTCTGTCGCGGCTACTACGGTGAGCCTACCATGTCCGTTCACTATCAAGATAAACACTTCTTGGAGGATCAGGTTTATTTTGCCGACCCGACGTTTTTTGACTTTTTCTCTTTTCCCCTAAAGGAGGGCGATGCACAAACAATGCTAGAAGCTCCCTATTCCATTGTGTTGACTGAAAAGGCCGTCTCAAAGTACTTCGGAAACGACAACCCTATGGGTAAAACCCTGCACATCGGAATAGGTCAGAATAGTACACGCGAATATCTAGTTACGGGCGTGGTCCAAGATCTTCCGCCTAATACACACTTCAAATTTGATTTTGTCGCGTCGATAAAGGAATTCAAACTCATCAGAGATATAAATGATGTTTGGAAGTACACCTACATCCGGCTGGCGGAAAATGCCTCGCCGCAGGCTTTGGAGAGCAAATTTCCCGAGTTTTTGGAACGACACAAATACCACTTAGAAAAATTGAGGATACAACTTTTTCTTCAACCGTTACAAGACATCCATCTCTATTCCCATTTCAAGGATGAACTGAGTCCCAACCGAGATATACGGTATCTGTATCTTTTGCTGGGCATTGCACTGGTCATTTTGCTTATTGTGTGCATTAATTATGTCAATATCTCAACCTTTCGGTTTACTCAACGAGCGAAAGAAGTCGGGCTGCGAAAAGCACTAGGCGGTGTGCAATCACAACTGGTTCAGCAGTTCTTGGGCGAAACGCTTCTTTTGACGTTCTTTGCGTTTCTGGTCAGCCTAGTGCTAGTACTGTATTCATGGCCTTATTTGAGTAGATTTTTTGCGGATGTAGAGATCGACGCTTTTCGTCTGGCGATAGACCATGGCTTCTGGCTCCTCGCTGCTATCATGTTCATCGGCCTGATATCTGGTTTGTATCCCGCCTTTTTCCTAGCCAAATTCAACCCCGTGGATACTTTGGGAGGGCACAGCCAAAGTGTAGCCACAGTCGGTTTTCTGCGAAGAACGTTGATCATTTTCCAATTCGCGCTCTCCATTGTTCTCCTTATCACCACGCTTGCGTTACATAACCAATTGGCATTTATGAGAAGTCGCGACTTGGGGTTTGATCGGGAACAGGTAGTCGTAATTCCCGCGAAGACCTTACAGTCAGCGAGTATTGCCGAGTATTTGCAGGATCCGAGAATTTTGAACATATCCGGTACTTTTGGATCACCCGGTGTCTCGGATATGAATGTATGGTTTACGCCAGAGGGACAGGATGAGATGATTATGAATACGCTTGATGTCGGTTATACCTATTTGGAAACCATGGGCTTAGAGCTGATCGCCGGGCGCAATTTTTCAGCCGCCTTCCCGTCGGATGAGTATGATGCCTTCATTATCAACGAATCGGCCGCCAAGTTCTTGGGGTGGAAAAATCCAGTCGGTAAACGCTTGGAACGCACTTGGTCCCAGCGTCAGTCCGCTTCGAGCAAAGTCATCGGCGTAGTCAAGGATTTTCACTACCAGTCTTTGCATCATGCCATTGAACCGCTGGTAATGGGTCTGCGGTGGAATATACAGAACGCACTTGCGATCAAACATCTTGCGGTTAGAATCGACCCGAGAGATATACCGGGTGCTTTGGCCTTTCTCGAAGCCAAGACGCGCGAGTTCGTGCCCAACGAGCCCTTTCAATACTATTTTCTCGACGACGTTTTCGATCAATTCTATCGGCAAGAAGAGCGAATCGCCCGTCTGATCGGCTTTTTCAGCACCCTGTCTATTGTGATCATTTGCTTGGGTGTGTTGGGGCTGGCTTCCTTTTCGGTTGAGCAGCGCCTGAAGGAAATCGGTATTCGCAAAGTACTGGGGGCCTCTTCCGCCAATCTCGTGTATTTGCTGATGAAACCCGTGCTGGTCTGGCTGGTCGTAGCCAATCTGATTGCTTGGCCGGTTGCTTATATGACCAATCAGGCTTGGCTACAACATTTTGCGTATCGCACTGATTCCGTTGGGTGGGCGTTTTTGCTGGGTAGTTTGATTCAGGCGCTGACCGTTGTAATCACTGTCGTTTTGCACACCAGCAAAGCGGTGCAGATAAATCCGGTGCAGACACTCAAGAGCGAATAGTGGTTTGTGTTGTGAGCAATAACAAACGCCGCGATGAGAAGCGTCGGGCCAGCTCCCTTAATACCCGAGGAGATGCGTCGCTCTAACCTGATTGCGCTTTGCGAAACGCATCAATGGCCGAGCGCGTGTTCATGCTCAAGCTCCATCCCCCCACGGACGGAATCACAGGTCCTTGCCCAGCCCGGCGAAAACGCTGATGAAGGTGAATAGCTTGGCTGACGCAGGGGCTGAGTCGAGGTCTTCGCGGGTCCAGCGCAGCCCGACATTGGTCGTCAGCGCATACCCCTGATAGGCCGATTGGTTGGCGATTTGGCCGGCCAGCACTAGCGTAGTGCCGTCTGCTAAAAATCCCTCGGGCTGCTCGCCCAAATTGTTGGCAATCTCGTATTCGATACCTGCGGTAAAACTTATGTTGCGGTTGATCTCGCGGTCGGCCAGCAGCGAGAAAATTTCCGTTAGATCGGACGTTTGCAACGCGCCCTTGTCCGCCGGCACTCGATTGCTGTATAGCTGTTTCCAATTCAGGGTCAAATCCCAATAGCGCAGGTGAAGCGGGTACTGGGCCTTGTTGATCACGCCGAGGAAGCGCAGGTCATTCAGTTCTTCGTTGGCCGTCCCCAATTGCGCGTATTGTTCGTACTTGACCTTGGTGGTAAACGATATGTAGCGGTCGTAGCGCACGTCTAAATACATGGTGTTGACGAACGCATCGCGCGCCACGAGTTGGTCGCGGATAAAGCGCGCTTCGCCGAATGTGCCGGGCGTATCAACCCACAAAAAGACGTCCTCGGGAATGTCGTCTGCGACCTTGCGCGGATTGACAATCAACCGCAATTGCAGATTGTAGCGGGGAAATTTTTCGCTCGCAGTCAAGAGCAGATACGTGGTCGCGTTTTCGCGGGCGGTTTTCAGCAGACGCTCATCGAGCCGACCGGCCATGAGGCTTATGTCCGGCGCGATCTCAACGCCTACGTATGCGTTGTATCCCCGGTGCCCGCGCTTGTAGGGATAGTCCGCTTCGGCGTCGTCTTCAAAGCGGTCGATGACCCCGTTGTTGTTCATGTCCATGCCAAAGAGAAAGTCGGGCGGATCGATCGCAAAGCGCAGGAAAGGCTCGGCGTAGTCGGGTAGGCGGTTGAAATTGCGGTTGAAATCCGAGAGATCGTCGTTGTTTTCGTCGATTCCGGGAAAGACCGCGCTGTCGGTTAGTAACCCCGCTCCTTGGCGCGTGTTGACGCGCGGGCCGTGATAACGCCGGGTCCAGTCGGGCAATTCGTCTTGGTCGTCGTTGTCATCGACGAACTCGTACGCGCTTTGTTGCTCGTTGCCGTAGTACACCTCGCCCTCTGAGTTCGGGATAAAGGCTTGGGTCGAGTACTCCGCGTCCATGCTAAAAGCCTCGGCGAAAACCGTCCACGGGTAGTGCCGCTTCTGTGCTGTCAAGTAAAGGGCATCAGCGGTGTTGGTGGCTAGGGCTTGCT
Organism: Candidatus Latescibacterota bacterium; assembly: GCA_965116045.1. Taxonomy (GTDB): domain Bacteria; phylum Latescibacterota; class UBA2968; order UBA8231; family UBA8231. Next base: position 3,842,130 of record OZ220478.1, read on the forward strand.
CGCGGATGAAGTTTTCGTTGGGGAAGCGGCGGTACTGGAAGTTCCGCACGTATTCTCCCCGCAGGTCGAAACCGGCGACGTCGTTGATCGACAGGTCAAAGCCGAGCAGGCGGTTGCCGGTGGGCAGGCCGTAGCGAAAGGTGTGAAAGGCTTGGTTGGCGCCGTCCTTGACGTTGCCCGGGGCGCGCAGCACGGTCAGGAACACCGGGGCGCCGAGTTGGTTGGTCTGTTTGTTAGAAGCGACCTCCACCTTGTAGTCGTTGGCCAGTACTAGGCCGATCTCCACGTGCTCAATTTCGCGGAAGTCGTCGATCTCGTCGGCGATGGTGGGCGCGAAGTCCTCGATGTTGAACGTGAGAGTTATTACGTCGGTGCCGCTCGCTTCAATCACGCCGCGGCGGCGGAAGCCACCTTCTACCACCGGCTCGATGTCGTCGGTGTGCTCGACGCCATTGGCGAAGATGCGCCAGCGCGACAGCAGGGCGCCGCCTTGGCCGTCTTCGGGCGAGTCGTCGGAAATGCGCACGATGATCGAGCGGACAAAGTCGGTGTTCATCGGTCCACTGAGCTGGCCTTTGAGCGAATTGTCGCCAAAGGGAATGTTGGAATTCATATGGGCGGCGTTGACAAATGTTAGGCCGATATTGGAAAAGTCGCCGATGCTAACTTGACCTTTGGCAGCCCACATATTAGTGAAGGTGCTGAACTTCACGCCGGCCTCGCCAGCGACGCCGGCCACGACACCGGTGTTGTTGATGCGCGAAGTGAGCAGGGTCAGGGCGTATTTGTCCGACATCATGTCCCACTGTACGCCGTCGAAGCGCGGCTTGGAAAAGGTGAGCGGCGTCAGGGTCGTGCGGATGCCGTCGCCGACCATCAGCGAGGAATGAAACTGGCCGGAGTGGCTAGAGGAGATGAGGACATTGCTGAACCACGAGCTAAAGCGCGGGCTTTTGAAGATGCTGCTGCCGCTGGCCGTGGGATAGTCCTCAGTCCAGTTGTACACCCGCCAACCTTGGCTGATATAAGAGCCGTAGATGTCGTAAAAGGGCGACCCCTCCAAGAAGACGTCGTTGTAGCGTTGGTAGGGGTTGCGAGCGTAGTTGGAGTACTGGTCTTGTCGCCAGTCGTAGAGTTCGTACAGGCGCTGCGGCTGGTACCACTTGCGCACCGAAGGGACGAGGGTTGCAGGCGCGACTTCAGTGGCTGAAGTGTAATAGGGATTGTCGAATCCAGTGGCACGCTGGGCCGCGGCTGGCTGTGGCGTTCCGAGGAACAAACCACAATACAGTAGTGCTATTGTTAGAAATCTCACGTCTTCCCTCCCACAGGTTTTTGACGTGTTGGTGATTACGCGGTCTCGCTTGGTTGACGTTCAAATGTGAAATCTAAGATGCTGGCGCTCGTCTTGGCATGCTCAATTTTCATGGCGACGAGCTTGCCTTGCTGGTCGAGGTCTATGTGGATGTCTTCGCACAACTCGCGGGTCTCGGCGACGCGCCCAGCAGTGAACTCGATAAATGCGGTGTCCGTATCTTCAAAGTATTTGATTTTCATATTCTTCCATTCGATTGTTATCTGAGGTTAATATACGACGTGAACGCACTGCTGAACGACTTCGTCTTTAGGATCCGTTTGCAACTCGACATGCACTAGGTAGATGCCCGGCGGCACGAGCTCGCCGTTGCGCTGGCCGTCCCAAGCGTACGTCGCCCGAGCACCGCGTGGAGAGGCGTTTTTCAATTCGGCGACTCGGCGGCCATCGAGGGAAAAGACGCGCACCTGGGGCTGCTTGTCAGTTTTGACGACGGTGAAACTCAGCTCGTATAGGTCGTTGACCGCGTCGCCATTGGGCGTGAATGATTCGGAGTGGCGCAAGTTGCGGATTAGCGCTGCGCCCTGCACCACCTCGGGCACAAACACTTGATCGGCACCCAATTCCGCCGGCACGACTCCTTGGCCGTTGTCCGCTTGACTGGAGTTAAAGACAAAGGTTGCAAAAACTGTCGGGCTGGCAAAAACCCGCGTTGCAAACGCTATGTCGACGGAGTCGCGTTTTACTACGGGCGGCGGTAACTGCACCCACAGCGAATCGCCGCGCAACGAGCTGCTCGCCTCCACCGGCTGGCCCCCCACCGAGGCCGCAAGCAATTCGGCATCCGCACTGCCCGGCGGCAAGGCGATCAACACTTGGTCGAACCCGGGGTCGCGGCTGTTGAACGCCTGCGGCTTAATGGTATAGCGAAACTCGGTCAGCGAATCGAGGGCGGCTTCACGCGGCCACACCGAGCCGCTCAGGCCAGCAAAAATGACCGGATCGTTGGCCACCACCCGCAGCGAGCGCAGCACCGGCGACACGTCCAAGTCATCGCTGTACAGACGAATGCGCGTGCGCAAGTAGCGCCGCGGCGAAGGCGACTGAAAGCGCTGCCCAGAAAAGCGGTGTGGCTGGCTCCAAGCACTCCAAGTTGCATCGCGCACTCTTTCTTGCACAATGTCGCCGCGATAGCGCTTGCGCGACGCTTCATAGGCTTCTTTGGTGACTTCATTGCCATTGGCGAGAAAGTAGCGCGTAACTTCGGTAAAGCCGTTGCCCGTCTGCGTCTGCACTTCTAGTCGCGTCCCGGGCGGCAGGTCGGCGTCCCACTCAATGCGCCGGATGCTGCGCGCCGCACCCAAGTCGAGGTCGTTGGACTCCAACTCGACGCGCTTGGGATAGCCTTCGCGGTGAAAGGCAAAAAGCTGCAAGGCATTGGCGTCGCGTCCGTAGAAGCCGATCACGCGCCAGAGGATGAGGCGCATGTTGCGGGCGGGAAATTGGAAATCGTTGAAGGGGTAGGTGGTTCGCACTTCGGACAGCAACTCGTATGCAAACGGCCCTTCCGCCTGCGGGTCGGCCGTGTTGCTCGGACTGCCGTCGGAGGTGAGGATGTCGAACATGGGCCAACTGCCCACCGCGCCCTGCTGGTAGCCGTAGAGCCACGGGCTGCGACCGCCGATGAGCGGCACGAAGATGATCCGGTCGATGCGGAACACATTGCCAAAATCGATCACCGACCAGACGCCATCGTCGCGCCAATCGCGATCCCCAGAAGAGGCTTGGATGCTCCACAGCCGTCGGCCCAAGTCCGCATCCACGAGGAATTCCGCGCCGCTGGCCTTGCCGCAGCCATCGCACTCGCGGGCCCTTGAAGTCCACGTCCGGCCACCCCAGATATGCTCGCCTTTTTCCGCGCGCTCTTCGGTAAACACCCGGGTCGAAAGGTTAAAGCCAATGCCATCTACCTCGATTTCGGCGAGGGCGGCACCAGCGGTGTGACCGGCCGCTTCAAAGCGCACAAAGCGGAGGATCGAAAAATCCAAGCTGTCGCTTGTTACCAAGAATTCCCCGCTGGGCGTGCCGCTGGGCGGAGGCTTATTGGCGGTTTTGAGCGCGAACTCCACCACCTGCTCGGTGTTGTTGTTGACCGGGCGGCCAACGCGCTCAAACGCAACGTGCTGGCCCGTCGTGCCCACGACCTGAATGCCCGGGCTGATGTGTAGCGAAAAGAACTCAAAGGGCCGGGCGTCCTCGGTTTGGGGAAAGATCACGCGAATTTTGCGGGCGACGACCGCGCGTTGCAAATCCACCTCGATCCACCACTGCTGGAGTGGATCGTCTGGGTCGGGCCGCCAATAGGTGTTGTGATTTTGGTCCGCCACGAGTCCGGCTTGGCCCTGATTAGAAGGCGTACGCACGGGTAAGCGGCCGTAGTCGCCAATGGTAACGGAGCGAAATTCGCTGGCATTGGCGACCGCGTTAAACGTCGTGCCAAAACGCTTAACAGTGATTTCCGTCGCGCCGATTTGGACCAGCCCGGCCGGATGATTCCACGCGGCAAAGTCAGTCCCCTCAAAAACAATATCTTGGGCGTCTAGGGCGGAGTGAACGACGAGCAAGAGCAGCAAGGGCCGTTTTTTTAGCCGCAAGGAAGCAATTGCGCGGCTGATATGGATGAGTGTGCGTCTAAGCATTGGCTGTTCTCGGCAAGGTGCGCAGTCAATAGGCGACGGCGATCGCCTGCGCTCGCGCCCTCGCGCCCAAGTCGATCTCGACCGCTAGCTGCACCAAGTAGAGGCCGGGCGGTACTAGCTTCCCAGCCGCGTCCCGGCCGTCCCAAGTCTGCGCGTGGGAGCCGGCTTGGGACGTGGTGCTGAGTAGGGTGGCGACGCGGCGGCCGGCGAGGTCGCGCACGGCCATGGTGGTCGGCGCGCCGTTGACGCCAAACAGATCAAAAGTTACGACGACGAGGTCGTTGGCGCCGTCGCCGTTGGGCGTTAAGACGGGCGAAGACAGCCGCAGTGCGCCCAAGACGCTCAGCTCTTGTTCAGTGGCCACCACTTGGATGCTGTTGCTGGCGACATCTGGGCGCGCATCGCCCGATTCAATCGACTGGGGCAAGAGGGCGGCCTGTGGATCGCGGTTGATTAGTTCCCCCTCTAAAAAGAGCGAGGCTTGGTAGATCGCGCTGCGGTAGCGCACGCGAAACGACGTGTCCTCGACGAAGATGCGCGGAAAAGTGAAGCTGAATTTGTTGGGGGTGGCGACAAAGGAAAAATCCACGCCTTCCTGCGCCGGCACTTGGTCAATTTCCAAGTCGAGAAAGCGCGCCCCCGGGGGCACACTTAATTCGATCGCGTCAAACCCCACGCGGTCGCTGGTGGCGAAAACAGTGCGAATATCATAGACAAACGCAGTGTCCACGCCCAGCGGTACTTTGGGGTCGGCGAGCGGCCCGGCGAGCGAGATCTCGGCCAGCACGCTGTCGGCTAACAGAGGCGAGACCTCAAAGGCCACGCTGTCGAGCACGCCAAAGGCAAAGGGGTGCTCGGTGGCGATCTCAAAGCGAAACTGGAAGAAGGCCCCGCCATCGGCCGAGCGCACCTCGTCGCCCGACTCCACGTAGGCAACAGACCAAGGCGTCCAATGCTCGGTGTCTTCTCCGCGGCGCGCTTGGAACCCGGGGGCGCGCTCGTTGCTGGCGTGGACGACGCGCGGCGCATCTTCGTAGGTCGAGCGATCCACTTTGAGGAGGCGGCTGAGTTCGTCAAAAATAAAGTGGTCTATTGGATCGTCGTCCTTACCGGAGCGCGTCTGGATAACGAGTTGCACTGGGGCGGTTGGGTCTTCAATGATGCGGCCGGAACGGGTCTGCCGGTAGCGCGTGAAGTGCCACGTAATCCGCCCGAGGCTCACCGGCTCGCCAAAGGACTTGACTTGCGACAGGTAGCGCGCCACCTGGGGATAGCCGCGGCCAAAGGCCTGTAGTTCGGCGAGGATGCCGAGCGAGGTGACGCCGCCGAACTTGAAGCGCAAGAAGCGCGTGAAGCGCAAGGGCGGTCGCAGCGATACAATGCTTTGGTTGTTGGAAAAGGTGCTGCCGACTAGCTCGTCGAGCGGGTGGTAGCCGGGCGATCCGAGCGCGACGGCCTCATCCTCGAAAATGAGCCAGTCTGTGGGCGCGTTGGTGCGCGTCACTTCATAGCCCACGGGAAAGACGTTGCGCTGGCGTCTGTTGTCATCGGTGAAGCCGCTTTGGGGCGGAAAGAAGACGAGGCTATCGAGGGCGATGGGCACGCCTAAATCGAGCGTGAAGAAAATCGCGGCATTGGGCCGTCCGTCAATGCGCGGCGGATGGACGAAAGAGGCGGTCAGTTCGTCGCCATCTATGAGACCGCGCATCACCGCGCTGTTGCCACCCCACATGCGCGGATGCCAGCCCACAAATTGGTTTTCGGTCGCCAGCCGATCCGGGTCTTTGGTAAAGGCCCACGGATAGTCAAAGATGTTGACCTGAGCGGCAACACCCGTTGCGCGCACCAAGCCGCGCAGCACGTTGCGCCCGGGCGGCACGGCCCGAGGCTGGACGGCACCGCGGCGCACGGAATCGTCGAGGGCGATCCAGCGCTCGGCTACCTCGGCCCAAGGTTCGCCACTTGCGCCGACAACCCATGCCGACGCCTGGCCCCAAGCCGCCCCGGCCCACAATAGCAGCGACGCTAGCGAGAAAACGGTCAATACGCCACTCCTATAAGTTGCGTCGCGGTGGTCGAGGTGCTGACCCCGATTCGACACAGGTATAGACCGGGCGCGACCCTGGTGCCGGTCCCATCCCGACCGTCCCATGTTGCGCGATAGACGCCCGCGGCCCGGGACGCGGCAATCAGCGCGCGCACCCGCTGGCCGGAAAGGTCAAAAATTTCGATGGCCAGCGGCACTTCGCCGGCAAATTGCGCCAACACCGCGGCGACTTCGACCTCGTCGTTGACTCCATCGCCGTTGGGCGTCAGGACGGAGGTCGAGAGGTGGGCTGCGACCGAGGGCGTGGCGCTGGCGGCGAAAATGTGGATGGCCTCCGTACCCACCTCGGCACTGGCATTGCCGGGCACAATCGGATGCGGCGGCACGTCGCTGTCGCCGAGCAAAAAGACGTTTAGCGGTGTATGGTACTCTAGCACCCGCAGCTTAAAGGTCAGTCGCATAGGCTGGTTGTTGTGGCGCGTCACGGGCGGGAAAAAGACGCGGAAGCCCTCGGCGATAGGCTCGACCGCGACGTCTGCGACCTCGGCGAGCGGATCGCCCATTTGCAGCCGCTCAAAGACGGGTGGTGGAAAGGCGGTGAGCGCGAGGCCGCGAAAGCCCGCTAGATCGCCTTCGTCGAATTGGGTGAGGATGTCGCAGACAAAGGAAGTATCGACCCCGCTCGGAACGGCCAAGATGCCGCTGGCGGGACTGGGATCAGCGGCCAGCGCGACTTCGCCGACGGCCTCGCTGACCAGTTCGGGCGAAAACTCCACCACCAAGCTATCGAGGCGCATGGTGCTGGCGGCGTGTCCGTTGAAAAAGACGCGGAACTGCAAGAATTCGCGCGGGCTTGGCAGGTCCAACGGCAGCGCGACCGTAGCCGACGAATCGAGTTGCAGCGGTGGGGTCCAAGAACTCCAATTTTCCACGTCTTCGCGGATGTCGGCCGGCACAAAGTCGCGCGCTGGCCCGACCTCGGCCAACGGCAGCGAGAGATATTCGGTTCTCGTCACTTCTCCTAGCACTGTTCCCGTGGTTGGATCGCGGCGGTACAGGGCGCGTCTGGGCAGATTGTTGTACTCGGACCGCGACACTTCTTCGCGGACGCCCGTGTCGCGGTCGCGGCGAAAATAGGCGATGGGAGTGTCGTCCATGCCGCTGCGTAGCTGCAAGCGCATGATCGCGGGGTCCCTTGCGATGCCGCGACTCAACCGCTCAGCCCGCACCACGAGCCGCCCGAAATTCACGGGCCGTCCAAAGGAGTAAAGCTGCGAGACATAGCTGGACACCGGCACAAATCCCTCGCCGTACACCTCAAATTCTGCGAGGTTGAAGGGATTGCGCGAGAGTACCTTGAGCCGGAGAAAGCGCCCCTGCACTCCGTTGAAGGAAAGTTCGACCACTGGGTCCTTGTTGTCCTCGACGCGACTCAGCAGGCGATAGACAGGCCGCTTGACCTCGTCGAACTGCTCGCCGTCGCTCACCCGCAGTTCAAATGCCTTGATGAACCAATCTAGATTGTCGGGTGCTGGCGCAAAGCGCACGCGTTCTATGGGAAAAGGAGCGCCGAGATCCCAAAAAAACGTGGCCCCCGCTTGGTTGCGCGCCGTTCTGAATGCGGCTTCGGACGAGCTAGCAGGGTCGCCGTCGACGAGCCGCAAGGGGCCGTTTACTTGGTTGAAGGGGCCGTCGTTGGACCACGTGCGCGGTTGGCCCGGCTTGGTGAAGTCGCTGGGGCTGCCATTGAGCCAAGCCTGACCTGCGGCCCGCAGCAGCTCCATTAGGTTTTGGCCGCGGCGCAGTTCCAGCGGTTGCAGCCCACCCGCTACCCCAACGGTTCCGTTCTGGATGTCCGCTTGAGAAGCCCACGACAAGCCACCGCGGCCGATGTGGTATGTTCTCACTTCGGCCAGTCCGAGCCGCACCCCCAGCCCTAATAACACGCAGACAGCGGCGAATCGGCCAAGCGGAAGGCAGCAGGGGAGCCGCATGATTATTAGTCCAATGGAACCGCGCTGTGGGGCGCGTTCCCCTTGAGCACCTCGCGCTCGAAAGAGACGCTGAGGTCAATGGTCTCTACTGGCTCGTTGTCGAAATTGAAGCGGATGGCAATATCGGCTATCTCCACTTGGATGCGCTGTATTTCATCGTCCAGGCGGGGAAAGACGATGTACCCTTCCTCGTCGCGGCCGCTGAAGATGAAGGCATCGGTGAACATGGTTTGCTTGAGAATGTCGGTGCGCGCTCTGAATTCGATTCGGCCTTGGCCGGAGTTGGCCTGCCAATACGCTCGGTAGTATTCGTATAGCTCGGCGTAGCTCAAGGCGCGGTAGATTTGATTGTTGGCCGCTTTGATCGTGGCCTTGAGAGGGTCAATGGCGACCTTGGGGAACTGGTAGTTGGCGACGCTGAGCTTCATCACCATAAAGCGGGTAGGCGTCCAGTCGTCGCCGGGTGCCACCCAATCGCCAAAGGTATAGGGATTAACCGCGGCCGCGCCGCCGGTTGAGGCTTGCGGAAATTGTCGGTTGAGTTCGGCGTCGGTCATTGGCTTGAGCGTGATGGCCAGCCGCTCGAGTGCGTAGGTGACGGAGCCATCGTCGTTGACGGCCATGCCCGCGGCCTGTTGGAGTGCGGGCCGCAGGGGTTGGGGGAAATAGCGTCCACAGCCGCTGACGAGGAAGATGAGCACCGCGACCCATAAGCATCCGCGCATTGTGCGTTCTCGCTCCCTAAGACAGTTTAGCTCGCTTGGCGATGCCGACAAAGATGCAAAAGTGGGCGGGCACCTGATACGCGCACCCGCCCGGAAGAGGATTATCGAGGTGAGGTGGGAGCGGCTCCACGACGGCGTTTTGCCGCGAAGCCGCTCCGAGGGGTTTAGCGGCGGAAGGAGTTTTTGATCTGCGCCCAAGTTGACTCTTCCACGGCTGTTGCGGCGGCGTACTCGCCGATGCGCAGCAGCAGGGCATGAGCGTAGTACTGCCGCGCTGAGGCTTCGGGGCCGCGCGTGGTCATGTCGTTGACCACCGAAGAGGCGCGGTCGCCGTCGTCTTCGGTGGGCTCGCTGTCCTCAGCCCACAGGTTGAAGGCAATGCCCGCGCCGTCTTCTCCGGCGACAGAATCCAACTGGAAGGTTTCGCTGACCGACGGCCCGCCGTCTTCCATGAACCGCTTGACCTCGTAGTTCCACTCGTAATACGTGGTTCCACCAGCGTCCCAAACTTCGGCGGCCCAGGCTTCGGGTGGATCGACGCGGACGGCAAACTCGATGACCTCGTTGTTTTCCTGCCACGCTGGGGGCTTATCGTCCTGCGTCCAGCGATAGCGCACGTTCTGCGGCGGAACCATGTCGCCCGGGCGGGCGATGTATTCCATGACCCAACCGGTGCCAAATTCGCGGCCGTGATCCGTTGGATCGAGGGAAAACTCGATCATGTCGGCGTTCCATTGCTCGACGTTGGTGCCCCAGTGGCAGAGGATGTCATCGACAATTTCCATGTGGACGTACCAGCGGTTGACATCGCCGCCTTTCCAGCCCATGAGGGTGGTGACGTTGTAATCGTCGCGTTCGGGTAGGGGACGATCCGCTTCGTCGCGCCACTCATCCATGGTGAGGGTGTACTCGGGATCGAACCAGTCCCAGTCGCTGGCGTCGCCATCGGCCATCATGGCGCTGGGATCGGGGACTTCGAGCATGTAAAACTCAAAGCCGAGCCGGCCGTTGCGGCTTTCGAGGGCCGGCGGATCGTTGAATTGCGCGTTTGCCGCCCCGATTAAGGCTAGGCCAAAGCCACAGGCGATCAATAATCTCATACTTGCTCTCCTTTCAAGGGTTTGAGCGAGCTTGCAACTCTTGCAAGCTATCTATAAGTATGGAATAGCTATTGAACAGCGGTGGATAATAATACAACTGTGAAAATAAAATGCAATATAAAATTGTCCCGATTGGGGACCAAAGTGGACGTGGCGACAGCCAAGAGACATACTTAAACAGCCGTCGGGAAATTTGGCCCGACCGGGAATAGGATTCGGATGTTTTGAAAACCACACGTTGGCCTATTGCGCTGTTGCTCGGCGTCTTTAGTGGGTTTCTCCACGCCCTGGCGGAATCTTTTGACGACCAGCCTATGACCGTCTTGGTCTTTACCAAAACCGCTGGTTTTCGCCACGATTCCATTCCCGCCGGCATTGCCGCTATCCAGACTTTGGGTCGGGAAAATGGTTTTGCTGTCGAGGCCACGGAAGACGCGGGGCATTTTACCGACGAGGGCTTGGCTGCGTATCGGGCGGTGATTTTTCTCAATACGACCGGCGATGTACTAGCCGCAGACCAAGAACGGGCCTTCGAGCGCTACATTCGCGGTGGTGGTGGTTTTGTGGGGATCCACTCGGCGGCTGATACCGAGTACGATTGGGCTTGGTACGGCGATTTGGTAGGGGCTTATTTCGACAGCCACCCAGCCATCCAACAGGCTCAGATCCAAGTAGCTGACCGAGTTCATCCGGCCATGGACCATTTGTCCGCCCGCTGGCAGCGGCGCGACGAGTGGTACAATTATCGCCGCAATCCCCGCGGGCGAGTCCACGTCTTGGCCACCTTGGACGAGGGCAGCTACGACGGGGGCAACCACGGTTTTGACCACCCCATTGCTTGGTGTCACGACTACGATGGCGGTCGCTCTTGGTACACGGGCGGCGGCCACACTCGCGCAAGCTACGACGAGCCTTTGTTTATGCAGCACATCCTCGGTGGCATCGAGTACGCCGCTGGAGCAGAAGCGGCTGATTGTGGGGCCACGTTGGATGCCAATTTTACAAAGATCGTCCTCGACGACGAGGCTGAAAATCCCATCGACTTGGCCGTGGCGCCCGACGGTCGCGTGTTCTTCATCGAGCGCAAGGGGGAACTGAAGGTATATCGACCGGACTTGGGATTGACCCGCTTGGCTGGGCAGCTCGCGGTATCGACCGACTTTGAGGATGGCCTGTTAGGCATCGCGCTAGATCCAGATTTTGCCCGCAATAATTGGCTCTACCTGTTTTACTCGCCGCAGGGCGACGCAGCCAAGCAGCATGTATCCCGCTTTGCATTGGCTGGCGACGAACTGGTCTTGGATTCCGAAGTAGTGTTACTGGAAATTCCCACCCAGCGACGCACGTGCTGTCACTCGGGCGGGGCACTGGTGTTTGGGCCGGACGGCAGCTTGTACATCGGCGTCGGCGACAATACAAACCCTTTCGATTCGGATGGGTTCAGTCCGCTGGACGAGCGTCCGGGCCGACGCGATTGGGACGCCCAGCACACGTCCGCTAATAGTACCGATCTGCGCGGCAAAATCCTGCGCATCAAACCCCGAGCCGACGGCAGCTATGGCATTCCTGCGGGCAATTTATTCGCCGAAGCCGCAGCAGGCCGCCCTGAGATTTATATAATGGGCGTGCGCAATCCTTTCCGGCTGTCGATCGACCGCAAAAGCGGCTGGCTCTACTGGGGCGATGTCGGCCCCGACGCCCGCCAAGCCGACCCGCAGCGGGGGCCGATGGGCCTCGACGAGTGGAATCAGGCGCGGGCGGGCGGCAATTTTGGCTGGCCCTACTGCATAGGCGACAACCAGCCCTACATTGACTACGATTTTGCCAGCGGAAGCTCTGGTATGCCCTTTGATTGCGGGGCACCGAGGAATTTGTCGCCCAACAACGCGGGCCGGCCATCGCTGCCCCCAGCGCAGGCGGCGTGGGTTTGGTATCCGTATGGCACCTCGGCCGCGTTCCCCGCAATTATCGCCGCTGGCGGTCGCACGGCGCTGGCTGGTCCGGTGTATTACTACGATGCGGCGGCGGGCAGTAAGAAGCTACCGGCGTATTACGACGGCACGCTCTTTATGTACGAGTGGGCGAGCAATTGGATCAAAGAAGTCAAGCTGGACGAGGACGGGAATGTCCTCAAAATCAATCCCTTTTTGGCCAGCATGGAGTTTATCCGCCCCATCTCCATGCAGTTCGGCCCCGACGGATCGCTGTACGTGTTGGAATGGGGCAGCGGCTTCTGGGGCGACAACGACGACGCCCGCGTGGTGCGGATTGACTACGTGCGGGGTACGCGAGCACCAGTCCCCCGCATTGAAGCGGCTCCTACTAATGGTGCCGCGCCGTTGGAAGTGCATTTCTCGGGCCGCGATTCTTTTGATCCCGACCCGGGGGCGGAGCTAGAATTTACTTGGGATTTTACCGGCGATGGCGCGATCGACGCGACCGCGGCAGAGGCCGTCTTCACCTACGAGATAAGCGGCGACTATGTCGCTCAGCTAACGGTCTCCGACGCCGAGGGCAACGAGGGCGTGGCGCACGTGCCTATATCGGTGGGCAATACCGTCCCCGAGGTGGAGATCGTGCGGCCCCCGGACGGCGGGTTTTTTGGTTGGGGGGAAGTCGTCGATTTTGCAGTCCAGGCCTTTGATGCGGAGGACGGGACCGCCGACTGCGCTCGGATGGTATTACAAGCGTTTATCGGCCACGACGAGCACAGTCATCCCCTTGAAGAATACGGCACGTGCAGCGGCAGCTTCCAGACTGAGGCCGGGCACGGCGGCGATGGCGACGATTTGTTTTATACGGTCGAAGTGCGCTACACAGACCGAGGCACCGAGTCGGTGGCGCCTTTGACGGGTAGGGCGGGCCACATTCTGCAACCCAAGCGCAAGCAAGCCGAGCACTATACGCGCCAGAGCGGAGTTCTGTTAGAAACGACCGGCGACGAGGCCGGCGGCGGGCAGAATATCGGCTTTATCGCCCACGGCGACTGGATTTCCTTTGCGCCCATGAATCTGGCGGGCATTGAGTCGCTCAGCTATCGGGTGGCTTCGGCCGGGCTGGGGGGACGCATTGAAGTGCGCGTTGATTCGCTGAAAGGGCCGCCGATTAGCACGGTGCGCGTGGGCGGTACGGGTGCTTGGCAGGTCTATACCGACTTGGCGGCACCCATTGCGGATCCGGGCGGTACGCACGAGTTATTCTTCGTTTTCCTGCGCAATCCGGGTGACGACGGCTTGTTCAATATCAATTGGATTGATTTCCAAGGCTCGGGGGTGTCCCGTCCCCCGGCCACTGTAGTGGCGCCTGAGTCGCGTCGAGAAGGAGTGCTGCCCGGTCGGGCCGTTCTGCATCCGCCTTATCCCAATCCCTTTAATCCAACCGCTCAGATTCGCTTTGTGCTCGGTGGGCGCACGGCCGTGCGGTTGGAGGTTTTCGATATCTTAGGGCAGCGAGTGGACGCGTTGATCGACGAGGTGTTGGAAAGTGGGAGCCACGCGGTGCGGTTTGATAGAGCCGATCTGGCGAGCGGGGTCTATATCGCGCGTTTGGCAACGCCGGGTGAGGTTTTGGTGCGGCGGATGGTGTTGTTGCGCTAGTGCGGCTCAAGCGCACTTTACTGGAACACAATCCCGCCTAGATAATTGTTTTGCATGCCGATTATATAGTCGATGAGCACCCAAGTTCCGGCCACTACGGCCTCGCCTAAAACCAATCCCAAGAAGAAAGGCTTGAGGCGGTTCAACAGCGTCAGCCCGCCGTATTTGAGCACCGTGCTCTTGATGAGCCAAGCGACGAACACGCTGAACCACATCGATCCAAAGACGCAGCTAATCGGGAAGCCAAGAGAGTGGAAAGGCCACCACAAGAACCGATGCTGGGCTGTCATCAGGCCGCCCATGATCGCCGCGCCAACGCCGATGTGCAGCCACGTGCTCGGCCGCGGCGCGAATGGATTGAGGATGCTCTTCTCCATGAACCGATAGGGATATTGGGCGACGTTATCAAAGTAAAACCGCGACAAATTAATGGCTCCGTACTCGTAGCCCAGATAGAGGGTTAAGGAGACGACAGAGGCCAGCGTCAGGACGATTACCGCAATGGTGGCCCCGAATAGGCGACGGCGCTGGGGTAGGCTGATTTCGGTGACCAGTTTCAGGCCATTGGCGCACGCGCTCATCAGCAAGATCAAGGTGTCCACGCTCCAAGCATAGCTCAAGGCCATGCCGGCCATGCCTTTGGTGCCCAATACGGTGCCGCCGACATTGGCGACGACGAAGTCCGGCCCATTCGTCGGCGGAAACATGGACGCGACTCCACCTTGGGCGACGACGCGGGCAATGGTCATAAATCCGACAAATGCGCCGAATAGCAGCAGGGGAACAAAGAGTAGTGGAATGCCGGATTGCCACAGCCAGATACCCATCACTAGGAAGCTGGCTACGGCTCCCCACACGGCCACGCCGTAGGAGGTAATTTCATCGGCGTCTTCTACTGCTGGTGCGCGGCCCACGGCCTTGCGCAGCACGTTCCCTATGTGGTGCCGACCCACCCACAAGGACCCCGCGACCAAGACGATCATCCCCCCCATGGCTTGGTGAATGATGATCGGGTCGGTGTACTGGCTGTACGCGCCCATGGTCTCGTCCTTGCCGCCCCAAGCCAGCATCCCCAACAATCCGCGCTGCACTACATTCACGATATAAAAAAAGACCAAGCCCAAGGCGATGTTCTGCGGGATGAAATAGGAGAAGCCGACCATCGACAGGTTTAGGTTCAAGCCCAGCGTCACCGCACCGCGGAACATCGACAAGCTGCCGAGCGAGGTGCTGACGGTCGGAACGATCGCGAAGTAGTTGTGCAAGGCGTTGATCGAGGCTAGCACAAAAGGGATGGCAAATCCCATCCACATCAAGCCGCTGCGTCCGAGCCGCTGGTGGCCGCGGTCGGCGATCATGGCTAGGGGAAGCTGGACCATGGGATAGGCCAAACGCTCGTGCTCTACCCATTGTCGCCGCACAATCACCATGAGGCACACCATGGCGAGAAAGAGAGCTAGGCCAAACACGGCCCAGTACAACAGAGGCGCTGCCCAAATTGCCCACGGCACGGCCCCGGTTGGGTCGCCCTCGTAAAAGCCCCAAATGGCGTCGCGGCTTTGGGGCACCGGCCAATCGGGCATGTAGGGCTGGACGATCTCGGCCCAACCGTTTTCCGGCGTGGCGTAGTAATAGGCTCCAGTAATTACCGGCAGGAGTTGGACAGGCAGGCCGCGGCCCGACAAGGTGTTGGCCAGCAGGATTAGGAAGAAGACCACGGCCAACTCGCCGCGCTGCAAGGGCAGGCGTGGATGCAGCCGCTTTAAGAGCGGGTTCAAGAGGACGACTAGCACAAAGAAGAGAAAGATCGCCGCCGGGGTCAGGTTCCACACGGCCAGCCCGGAGCCTTTGACGATCATATCGTTGTAGGTCGAGCCGATGCCGATGCAAAGGGCTCCGAGCAGCCCGACGATCAGCGCCTTGGGCGTGCAGCCCTTTATCGTCGGTGGCGCACGTTTTAGCAAAGTGTTCCTCTCGCGTTTTGCTTTCCTCTTGACAATGCCCGCAGCCGCGCCCGACTTTCCGCATATACAATAGGAGACCCTACTCATGGAAAAAGTTCCGCTTTGCCTAGTTGGTTGCGGCGGCATGGGCCATCGCCACATCCTGGCCTACAAGGTGTTGGAAGAAAGCGGCATTGGCAATGTCGAATTGGTAGCCGTCTGCGACGTGCGCCGGGAGAGTGCCGAGTTCGCCGCCCGCGAAGTGCAGCGGCTGTTGGGGCGCGAGCCGCTGATCTTTACGGATATGGACTCGATGCTCAAGCGCGATGATATCTTGGCCGTCGATGTGGTCACCGACGGCTCAACGCACCACCAAGTGGCCGTGCCAGCTCTTTTGGCCGGCAAGCACGCGCTGGTGGAAAAGCCCCTCGGCATTACCATGCGCGCCTGCCAAGCCATGATCGACGCCGCCGGCACCGCCCATGTTGTGTTGGCCACAGCCGAAAACTACCGCCGCGACCCGCCCAACCGCTTGGCGCGAGCCATCGTCGCGTCCGGCCTGCTCGGGGATCCCTTTTTGATGATCCAGACCTCGGCCGGCGGCAGCGACCGCATAACCATCACGCCTTGGCGTCATCTCAAGGAGAAGGGGGCCATTGGCTTGGACATGGGCGTCCACTACGGCGACATCATTCAATATTACATGGGAGACTACGCGCATGTCTTCGGCGGCGGCTTCATCGTCGAGCCGGTGCGGCGGCGGCCAGAAGGCTACGACGATCACCCCCTCGAATCCTACCGCGAGCGGGCCAAGACCTATCCCGAGCAGGTAGAGGCCACCGGCGAGGATTCAGTCGTCGCGCTGTACAGGATGCGGTCCGGTGCGCTGGCGCAGCTCGCGTTGGTGGCGGGCCGGGGCGGGCGAGGCCGGGAGCGCAGCGTCCACGGCCGCTGGGGGGCGCTCTACGCGCCCGGCGACCGCAATGGCCGGCCGGCGTTGCTCCGCTTGGAAGGCAAGGAGCTAAAAGGCCGCGAAATCCTCTCGCTCCTGCCGGATTTTCACCTCGACGAGATCACCGAGCGCCTCTTTGGTGCCGACGGCGTAACATACGATCCGTCCGCAACATCTTTCTACGAGATCGACTCCCGGCACTTGGCCATCGAGTACCACGATTTTGCCCAAGCCATCCTCACCGGCGGCCAACCTGAAGTGGATGGTTGCGGCGGGATGCAGGCCGTTGCGGCGATTGTGGGGGCCTATGAGTCGGCCCTGGCCGGGCGTTCGCTGTCCATGGAAGAGATTATGAGCGGGGCCGTGCGGGCCTATCAGCAGGACATTGACGAAGCACTTGGGCTGGGCTAAAGGGTCGTCACCAAGACCCAAAACGGCTGCTTGCCCACTTCGCAATCTGCGATGGGCTGCAATGCGCCGCTGGCTGCATCCACCCGATAACAGGTCATGCGGTCGGCCGCTTCTCCAGCGCAGTACAGGTACGCGCCAGTCGGGTCGATGTTGAACGAGCGCGGGCTGGCCGGGACTGGGTAGTGCCCAAATGGGCTGAGCGTGCCCTCGGCGTCGATGTTGTAGCCGACGATGCTGTCGTGGCCGCGATTGGATGCGTAGCACCACTGGCCGTTGGGATGGATTTCGACGTGGGCGGTGTATCCGCCTTCGGCGTAGTCGGCCGGCAGGGTCGAAATGTCTTGGAAAATAGCGAGCGTGCCGCGCTCGGGGTCGAAGCGATGGGCGGTGACGGTGTTGCCCTGTTCGTTGACAATGTACGCGACGTCGCCGAGCGGGCGGAAGCAGATGTGCCGAGGGCCGGAATCGCCTGCCGGCGGAGCCAGCACGGGCGGATCGTTGGGCGAGAGTTGGCCGGTGTTGGCGTCGAAGCGGAACTGGCTGGTCTTGTTGTTGGGGCAGACGTGCGGCACAAAGACAAAGCGCTCGTCTTCGGTCAACAGGACGGCGTGGGCTTTGGGCCCGGTGTCGATGCGCTGGACGAGATCGCCGATGGCACCGTCGTCGTCTAAGCGGTGGACTGTGACGCCGCCGCCGGTGTAATAAGCGGTGAGCAGGAAGCGACCGGCGCGGTCGGTAATCAGGTGGGCCGGGGTGTCGAGGCCGGTATCTACTTTGTTGATCAGCGTCAGTTCCCCCGATGCGGGATCGAGGCGGAAGCTGGCGAGGGTCGCGGCCTCGACGTGGGCGTCGTAGAGCACCGGACGCGACGGATGCAAAAAGAGCGCGCCCGATGGGCCGTGCGCTGGGCTAGTGGTGCGCAGCTCTAGTGCGCCCGATTGGGGGTCGAGGTCGTAGAGCTTAATGGCTTGGTCGCCGGTGAGCGAGACGAAGACGACGGGTTGATTTTGTGCGGTCATGGATTTTGCTCCTTTGCGGTTTTGCGTAGTTCCTTGCGCCATTCTAGTATTTTCTTAAAAACGGCATTAAATTGTCCTTTCTTTGTATTCGACAACTTAGACAATATACTAACCAACGTGTCGTTACTAACCAACGGGTCTTTACCGTCACAAACGGAACGCATAATAGCATCAGTAGCCTTAATCCTTTTGTCTTTATCTCTACAATTTTCATCTAATGGCCATGCGCCATGATGCTTCCAGTAATTGGCTGAAGCATTAACTATTTCCGAGAAAGTCTTACTGTCGTTGTATTTTGGTCCCTTCTGCAGCACCTCTTTTTGTAAATTCCCGCACACAACTGTCATATATTGTTGAAGCACAACAAAACCAAGTCCTGCAATGTTCTCTATGTATTCAAGAATATCCTCAATATCCTCAACATCCTCTTCTGTATGACTTATTAACTCATCAATTCTCTTATCAATTATATCTATTAATCGACTCGTCAGTCCTTTTTGATAATCAATATCCGTAAGAGAACCTGGGAGCTCTTTCTCTTTCATCTAGATATACATCCTTTTCCGTAATAAATGTCGCTAAACGAACAGGACTTCAACGACCTAGTAAAGATCCACTTGTGCAACTGGCTGGAGCAGATGGCGCGGTGAGGCCAATCGGACTATCCCCGCGACTCTTGAATGGCGCCGCCGATCAGGTCGCGGAGCAGGATCAACTCACCGCCGTTTTCGGCCGAGGCATTGGCGCCCAAAACAGCGGCTAAGCTGTTGAGGGAAGGGACGTAGGGGCTGCGCGGCATGGCCGGATCGCTGGCTTGGACAGCGGCGATAAAGGCGCGAGCTTGGGCGAAGAAAGCCCCGCGCGCTTGCGGCTCTTCTTGCGCTTCCCACACCACCGCGCCGTTTTCCATCACTTTTTGTGGATTCCATTCGATGATTGAGTCGTCGCTGACGACGAGTATTTCGCGCTTGGAGTACGAGACGTTGCTCATGACCCGCGAGACGCTGGCGTTGGCGGTTACGCGCCCCGCAAAGCGGTAGTTGACGTTGTACACGTGGGGCAGGTTCATCGGCTCAATGCGTTCGGCGGGCAGCGATTCGACGTAAAAGGCCGAGACCGCTTCAATGTCGCCGAGGAAGTAGCGCAACAGATCGACGCTGTGGATGGTGTTTTCGACGAAGGAGCCGCCGCAGAGTTCGTAGCGGCTGGTCCAGTAGCGGATCGGCTGGCCGCTGTAGAAGTTTTGGATTTGGGCGTGGCGCGGTGTGCGCTGTTGCAATAGCTCCAAGGTCGGCGCGGAAGAAGGCTCGTAGCGATAGACAAAGCCGACTTGGGATACGATGCCGGCCTTTTCGACTGCGGCGTTGAATGCGGCGGCTTGGGCCAGATCGAGGGTCTGCGGCTTTTCGACGAACAGGGCGACGCCTTGGTCGGCGGCGATGAGCACTTCGTCGGTGTGTGCCGTCGGCGGAATGCACAAGTAAACCGCGTCGAGTTGCTGCTCTGCAAACATCTGGTGGTGATCCGCATAGGTCGCAGAAGGCTTGTAGATGGCCGCTTGTTGTTGGAGGGTTTCGGCGCTTTGGTCGCAGAAGGCTTGGAAAACGACGCGGCCTTCCTCGGCGAGGGCGGCCAACGCCGGAAGGTGCGCCCGTTGGGTGATCCAGCCGAGACCGATGCAGCCGACGCGGACCGGTTTCATGGGCCATTCCTTTTTAAGAGGTGAGTGCTTCGATGCGGGTGATGAGTTCGGGGGACCAGTAGCGGCCGTCGGAAACAGCCGCCGAGACTTCGAGCTCGTCTAGCGTTGCAGCGCCCGTGAGCAGCGCGGAGACTTGGGGGTCTGACAGCAAGTAGCGCAGCCCGTGGTCGGGCAGGTCGCCGGGTTCGTCGGCGAGCAGTGCTTCGACTTTTTCGAGTTTGGGATACAGCTCGGCAAAGCGGCCGGCCTCCTGCCAAGCGGTGCGCTTGGAGCCGAGCAGGCCAGCGTGCAGCGGCGAGGCGAGGATGATGGCGAGGTCGCGGGCCGCCGCCGTGGGCAGGAGGATCTCCTTGGCCGTCTGCACCAGCAGGTCGTATTGGAGAAAGGTAATCACCGAGACGAAATCGTCGCACTCGGCGAGCACATCGCGCATCAGTACGAGGTCTGAGCCGGTCAGGCCGATGTGTTGTGCGAGTCCCTCGGCGCGGATTTCGAGCATGGTCTCGAGGGCGCGGCCGCGGCCAAAGATTCCCTCCCAGCTGGCCTGCTCGGCCTCGTGGAGCTGCAACAGATCGACCGAATCGCGCTGCAAGCGCAGGAGGCTGGCCTCAAACCCCCGCCAGATGGTATCGCGGGTGTAGTCGAAGGGCGCGGGATAATAGCCTATCTTGGTCGCCAGATAATAGGGCGCGTCAACGCCTTTGAGGGCGTGGCCGAGGACCTTTTCGCTGCGGCCTTGGCCGTAGAGCGGGGCCGTGTCAAAGTAGTTGATGCCCAATTCGAGGGTGCGCTCGATCATGGCGACCCCGTGTGCTACGGGCCGGAGGCCGTATTCCGGGCGTCCGTAGAACCAAGACCCGCCCATGGCGATTTCGCTGACTTGCCAGTTCGTTTTGCCGAATCGTCGGTATCGCACGTGCGTATTCCGTTGTTGGGGCTAAAGAGAATGGAGTAACTTAGACACCGGGGCGGCAGATTTCAATACTTGGAGACGACGATGCACTACAGCTATATGGTAATTGACTTTGCGGACCTCGGCGGCGATTTCGCCGCTGGGTTGGACTTCATTCGGGCGTGTGGGTACGAGGGCGTTGAGTTAAATCTGACGCCTGCGGTGCTGGGCCAATTAGACGCGATTGAGCGCGCGGTGGAGGCCTGCGGTTTGATGGTGCCGTCGCTGTTGACCGGGGCGGCCTATGCCGAGGGGCTGTGCCTGAGTGTGGCCGATCCAAGCCGGCGCGCCGGTGCCGTTGCTAGGCTGCGGGAGTACCTGCCGATTGCCCAGCGTTTCAACGCCATCCTCGTCGTCGGGCTTTTGCAGGGTTTGCGCGCGGACGAGCCGGATGCCGAAGTGGCCAACGAGCGCATTGCGGCTGGCTTGCGCGAAGTGGGCTTGGCCGCCCAAGATGCCGGCGTGGACTTGGTCGTTGAGCCGATCAATCACCTGCAAGTGGGATTTAACAATTCCGTCGGCGAGGTCCGCGCCCTGATTGAGCGCATTGGCGTACCGGCTTTTAGGCCGATGGTCGATACGATCCACATGAACATTGAAGAACGGTCGTTGACCCAGCCCATTTTTGACTGCGGCGACGCGCTGCGGCACGTCCATTTGTGCGAGAGCAATGGCGGTGTGCTGGGCAGCGGCCACCTCGACTTCAGGGCTGTGCTCGCGGCCTTGGCCGCCATTGGCTACGCAGGTTTTGCCTCGGTCAAGGTCTATCGCCAGGCCAGCTTGCGCGCGGCCGCGCCCGCGAGCTTGGCGCATTTGCGCGGGCTAGTCGGCTAGCGGGCCGCCCAATATCCGACGAAGACAGCGGGAATACCCAGCACCAGTTGCAGGCCAAGGTGGACTAAGGCGGCTGGCACCTGACCGGCGCGCATTAGTTGCGCGGTCTCGTAGGCCACGGAGGAAAAAGTGGTGAAGCCGCCGAGGATGCCGACGAAGAGGAATAGGCGGACTTGGGGGCCTAGGTATTGACGCTCTTCGGCCAAGCCGCCCAAAAAACCAATCACTAGGCAGCCAACCACATTGACTGTGAGGGTGGCGTAGAGCGGGGTGCCCAACAGGCGCTGGGTCCCCAGTGAGACCAAGTAGCGCAGGGCGGCACCGATAAAGCCGCCGCAGCCTACTATTAGAATGCGATCCATGATTTGCTAACAACGGCATCGTCGGTTGCGCGGGCAAGGAGCAGGGTGCTGGAGAGAAAATTGCGAATCGGGCCGACCATTGACAAAGGAGCAATAGAGAATGAGCCAACGTAGCGCACTTGCGCGGTTTATCGGCATTCCGCTGCACTGGCAGATCGCCATTGCCCTCGTCCTCGCCGCCTTAGTCGGCTGGCTGGGCGACGAGCATACGACGCTGTTTGGCGCGTCGTTAGTGGAAATTCTCGATTTCTTTGGCAGCTTGTTCCTCAACGCGCTGAAGATGATCGTGGTGCCGCTGATTCTGTCTTCGATCATTGTGGGCGTCCGCAACATGGCGAGCCAGAACGCCTTTGGACGCATTGGTGGGAAGACGGTGGCCTTTTACGTGGCGACGGGATTGCTGTCGGTTTGCACGGGGCTTGTTTGCGTGAATCTCATCGCGCCCGGCGAGACTGAGGCGGCGCGGGCGCTGGGCGCGGCACTGCCCGACCCGTCGCAAGTCATGGACAAGATCGAGGGGCGCGGCCTACGCGATCTGGTCGAGGTGCTCAAGCGCGCGATACCGTCCAACATCTTCGCGGCCGCGCTAGAGGTGCAACTGCTGGCGCTGGTGTTTGTCGGGGTTGTGTTTGGGTATTTCATGGCGCGGCTGAACGGGCCGGCCGGCGACGTTCTACAGCAGTTTTGGGTCGGCCTGCACGACCTCATGATCCTGATCACGATGTGGATCATGCGGTTTGCTCCCATTGGCGCATTTGCGCTGGTGGGCAAGACATTGCTCGTCGCTGGTTTTGCCGCGCTTGAAGCCTTGGGCCTGTTCTGCCTGACCGTATTGCTGGCGCTGGCCGTGCATTTTGCCGTCTGGTTGCCGCTGCTTTTGCGCTTGGTTGCCGGCATCAGCCCGTATGCCTACTACGCCCAGATCGCGCCGGCGCAATTGACCGCGTTTTCGACCGCGTCGTCTTCGGCGACTTTGCCGGTGACCATCAACAGTGCCGAACAGGCTGGCATCTCCAACCGCGTGACGAGCTTTGTCCTGCCGCTGGGCGCAACAGTGAACATGGACGGCACAGCGCTCTACGAGTGCGTGGTGGTGGTGTTCATCGCCCAAGTGTACGCGTTTGCGTCTGGCATAGATTTTGGCATTGCCAAGCAGATGATCGTCGTATTGCTCGCGTTACTCACGTCGATCGGCGTGGCCGGCATCCCCGCGGCTAGCTTGGTTGCCATCGCGCTGATTCTACCGGCGGTTGGCCTGCCGGTGGAAGCTATCGCCATCGTCTTGGCCGTTGATCGCCTGCTCGATATGTGCCGGACAGCCGTCAACGTGACCAGCGATTTGGTGATCACAGCGCTGGTGGCGCGCACCGAAGGCGAAAATTTGCCGGCGGTTGAGGCTTGACGGGTTAGAAGATACCCACGCGGGTGCTGCTGGCGTCTTCTAACAGGCCATCGGCGGCCACGAGATTGAGCTGGCCTACTTCCTCGGGCGTCAGGTTCGGCAATCGGTCCACTAACCCCAGAAAACGCTCGTTCTCGGCGGGTGCTACGAGTCCCTCGGTCAATACGGCTAACTTGTCGATGTAGTCTGGCCGCGCAAAGGGTCGCTCGCCGAGGTAGTGGGCGTTGGGATTGTCGAGGCGCTCGGCGATCTGGGTGCCGTCGGCGAGGCCGACCACGACTTGGGCTCCAAACTTTTTGTGGTCGGGATCGGGATGGTGATAGGCTTGCGTCCACTCGGCGACTTCTTCGGTGCGGATTTTGTGCCACAGCGCGACCGTCGAAGGGCGGTGGGCGCGTTCCGAGGTGTAGGAATGCACGTGGTGCCAAGCACCGTCCTCCCAGGCGACGGCGAGGATGTACATGGCGCTGTGGTCGAGGGTCTCACGCGAGGCGTCGGGGTCCATTTTCTGCGGGTCGTTGGCTCCGGTGCCGATCACGTAGTGCGTGTGGTGGCTGGTGCGGATTACAACGTCTTCCACTTGGTCCAACTCTATACGACGAGCGTGGAGCCGAAAGCCGAGATCAATCAGGGCTTGGGCCTGGTATTCGGCGGAGTGCTCCTTGGTGTAGGAGCGCAGGATGGCGCGCATTCGTTCGCCGGGCTCGGGCAGCGGGACGCGGTATTCGGCGTCCGGCCCGGACAGCAGGTAGGCGATGACAGCGTCGCGGCCTTCGTAGATGGGCGATGGTGCCCGCTCGCCCAGCCGCGCCCGGCCCACAGCTTCAAGGGCGATCTTGTTGGCTTGGGCTGGGGCGTAGGCCTTCCACGAGGTGATGTCGCCTTTGCGCGATTGGCGGGTGGCGCAGGCGAGGTGTAGGCTCTGATTGATCGCTTGGTAAATTTGCGCGGCCGGCATCTGGAGCATAGTCCCCAGTCCGGCCGCGACGGCCGGGGCGAGGTGGGCGACGTGGTCGATCTTGTGCTCGTGCAAGCAAATGCCCGTCACCAGCGCCATTTGCACCTCATAGGCCGTGAGTATGCCCAAGGTCAGGGCGCGGCCGTCGGCCTCGGTTTGCTGGGCCGCGGCGAGCAGGCCGGGAATGGTGTCGCCGGGGTGGGAGTAATCGGCTGCGAGGTAGGTGTCGTGCATGTCGAGTTCGCGCCCGGCTACGCCGTTGGCCAAGGCAGCCCATTCGCAGTGGAAACTGCGGTCGTTGGCCACGCCGAAGAGGCGGGCGCCGCTGTTGTGGGGGTGGGGGTAGCCCAAGGCGAGGAGGCGGGCGTTGCGCACGGGCGGGCGGTTGATCGCGGCGAGGGCGACAGCCGCATTGTCGATGACGCGATTGCCGATCATCTCGACGACATCTGCGTCGCACGCTTGGTTGTGGGCGGCGAGTTGGGCCAGTTTCCAAGCCAATTGCTCTTCGCGCGGGAGGACGGTACCGTCGGGGTGGGTTTTGACGATGTGGTTTTGCATGACCTGCTTCCGTGGTTGGTGGAGATGGAAAGATAGATAATAGGGGCTGTGGCTGTGGACGGACAATCGCAAGAGAAGGGAGTAGTTTCGGCCTAGTCTCGGCTACTCGCTATACGATTCGGTATAGGGCGTAGAGGTGATCCGGCATCCCAGCGGCCAGCGCCAGCGTGATCCGAATTTTACAGTAGAGATAGTGTAAGGCTACGGCGTGGTGATCTCAGAGACGGCATTTGTCCGCCGCGTGACATCCACATCGTAAGGTTCTGGCCCTCATTGACCGCCTCCCCATAGGCTTTAAGACCATCCGTAGTCAATTGGACATGGTGCGCTAGGCGACTGAGCTAGTTGACAGTCCCGATTAACGCCTTATATCTTGCAGAAGTTGACATCATCAGGCACATTTTTATGTAGAGTAGGGGAGAGTAGCCTTGACCACCCTACCGAAAGATACGGGATCGCACGTCGTTTACGCGCCGCCAAAAAGCGATCCCTCAACCCCATGAGCCACCTAGCTCCGTTTGTCCCTGATGAAGTCAGAGTTGACGTCTGTTCTACCCTTAGCTAATGAAAAGAGGAGTAAGTCATAAATGGATTGGAGTAACCCTCTCATCTATATAATTCCCGGAATAGCAGCCCTTAGTGGGATTATCTATCTTGCGAGATGGATGGGGAGTAAAGATCAATTCGTAAAAATCATTGGAGACGCAATAAATGAAATCCGGGATGATATTAAGAAGATATTTGAACGTCTTCCAGAACCTGTGCTTTCTAAAAGCAGTCCACTCAGGTTGACAGACCTTGGTCAATCCATTTCGGATTTTCTTGAGGCCGCAACTTGGGCGGAAAAGACTTCTAAAGAGATAGCCGATGAGGTGCAAGATAAACAACCATATGGGATACAAAACTATTGCTTTGAATTTGTGAATAGAACGGAAATACTACCTGATGAACTTAATAGGAAAATACAGGAATCCGCCTACAATAACGGGATCAAAGTAGATCAGGTAAAAGAGGTTCTGGCAATAGAACTACGCGATGCACTTTTAAGAATCCACGGATTAGAATCACCTGAATCTGATTGAGATACTAACAAAGCTATTCCTTATTAGGTCGCTCCTTTTTCTTAGTCGCGTCTTTAGAACCACGAGGCTTAAAAGAATAAACTTGGCGCGTCGTCTCCTCGATGATCTGTCATGTCCATTAGTCTCGTCCTTCAGCCTACCCACCTTCAAGCGGCCTACTGCATTGTCCAGATAGCGAGCTTATCCCCGGGGAAGATCAGGCGGCGATAGGAGACTTCGCCAGAGGCGGCGGGGGCTGGAACGGCTTTCTTCACCGACTCGGCGTTCGCCGCCCTGTAATTGACAGGTCATAGTGCCGCCGTAGCTTTCACTGTTCATCGCAATCGGTGCGTAAGTTAAGCCGGCGGAAGAACGGAGCGTATTACATGAACATTCAGGCGCACGACGAGCTTAAAGCCAAGATCTGGGAAATTGCCAATCGGCTTAGGGGGCCGTACCGCCCGCCTCAATATCGGCTGGTCATGTTGCCCATGGTGGTTTTGCGGCGGCTCGACTGTGTCTTGGAGCCGACCAAGGATGCCGTTCTCAAGAAGCACGAGGAACTTGCGGCGAAGCAGATGCCCGAAGCGGCCATGGACCGCCTGCTCGGCCAAGCCGCCGATCCAAACCGAAAACACCCCCTCTACAACACCAGCCCCTACACCTTCGCCCGGCTGCTCAGCGACGCCGAGAACATCGCGCCGAACTTCGCGTCGTACATCACCGGCTTTTCCCCGACCGCGCGGCAGATCTTCGAGCTTTTTAAGTTTAACGACCAGATCGAGAAGCTCGACGCCAGCAACCGCCTCTTTGCAATCGTCAAGGCGATGGCCGATGTCGATCTCCACCCCGAGCGGATCGACAATCTCCAGATGGGCTATCTGTTCGAGCATCTGGTGATGCGCTTCAACGAGCAGGCCAACGAGGAAGCCGGGGATCACTTTACGCCGCGCGAGGTCATTCGCCTCATGGCGCACCTGATCTACACCGGCGAACCGGATGTCTATAAGCCCGGCATCTACCGCAGTATCTACGATCCGGCGTGCGGAACGGGTGGTATGCTTTCCGAGTCTGCGAAGCTGATTCTCGCGCAGAACGAGCGGGCGGAGCTCGCGCTCTACGGCCAGGATTACAACGACGAGTCTTGGGCGATCTGTTGCTCGGACATGCTAATCAAGGACGAGGAAACGGCCAACATCGTCCTCGGCGACACGCTCGGCGATGGCAAGACCGGGGACAGCTTCGAGGGCAAACGATTCCACTACCTCATGGCCAATCCGCCTTTTGGCGTCGAATGGAAAGACCAGAAAAACGCGGTCGAACGCGAGCACAAGACCATGGGTTTTTCGGGGCGGTTTGGCGCGGGGCTTCCGGCGATCAGTGACGGCTCGCTGCTTTTTCTTCAGCACATGATTGCCAAGATGAATCCCTATCAGGAAGGCGACGAGAATCAGCCGGGATCGAAGATCGCCATCGTCTTCAATGGCTCGCCGCTGTTCTCGGGCGACGCCGGGTCGGGGCCGTCCAACATTCGCCGCTGGATCATTGAGAACGATTGGCTCGACGCTATCGTGGCGTTGCCGGATCAGCTTTTCTACAACACTGGCATTTTCACCTATGTCTGGTTGGTGACGAACCGCAAGCCGCTGGAGCGGCGCGGCAAGGTGCAACTCATCGACGGGACTCGCTTCTTTGCGAAGATGAAGAAGAGCCTCAACAACAAGCGCAACGAGATCACCGAAGACCAAATCCGCCATTTGGTTTGCGTGTATGGCAACTATCGGGATGGGGAGACGGCTGTTGTGGCGACCAACGGCGAGACTGAGAATCGCGTCATTGCTCGCATCTTTGAGAATCGGGAGTTCGGGTTTCTCAAGGTGACGGTTGAGCGCCCGCTGCGGATGAATTTTGCGGCGACAGCGGAGCGGATTGCGCGGTTAGACGGGGAGACGGCCTTTGCGAATCTGGCGAAGTCGAAGAAGCGGCGGGATGCGGCCGCAGTCGAGCGCGAGATCGCGGAGGGGCGGAAGCAGCAGGACGCCATTCGCGCCGCGCTTGCGACGCTTGAAGGCAATGGGCGTTACATGGACCGGGCGGCGTTTGAGGCCGATGTGATGGACGCTGCTAAACGGGCTGGTCTCAAAGTTTCGGCTCCGATTAGGAAGGCGATTTTCGCGGCCCTCGGCGAGCGCGACCCGGACGCCGAGATTTGCCGCGATGGCAAGGGGCGGCCGGAGCCTGACGGCGAGCTTCGGGACACCGAGAACATTCCCTTGCCGCCCGGAACGGAATTGCCGCTGCCGATGGATTTTGGGCCGGACAAGCCCAATGATCGGCTGGTTGAAGCGTTTCGGGACGAAATCGACGCCTATATGGTGCGCGAGGTGCTGCCGCATGTGCCGGATGCTTGGGTAGATTACGACAAAACGAAGGTCGGCTACGAGATTCCGCTCAACCGGCATTTCTATGTCTATAAGCCGCCGCGGCCGCTTGACGAGATAGAGGGGGATATTGCCGAGATTGAAGGGGAGATTGCCGGGTTGTTGAAGGGGTTGGTGGGATGACTGAAGTCCCCGGCAAAATCCGCAAAGCCTATGGAGAGCTTCCGCCGGAATGGAAGTTGGAGAAGTTGAAGTTTTTCGCTGACATCCGAAACAGCAACGTCGATAAGACGATCTCAGAAGATGAGGCTCCCGTTCGGCTCTGCAACTACACTGACGTCTATTACAACGACTGCATTACGCCTGACTTGCACTTCATGGAAGGATCGGCGACCGAAGCAGAAATCGTCCGTTTCCAACTTAAGCGCGGTCAAGTTATTCTTACAAAAGACAGCGAAACGTGGGATGATATAGGCGTCCCGGCCTTGGTCTCCACGGATATGCCTTCGGTTCTATGTGGCTACCATCTTTCGGTTGTCGAGCCCGGCCCAAAGTTGGATGGCGGCTTTCTCTCATGGTTATGCCGGGCCGAGCCGCTCAACGATCAATTCAAACTCGCAGCGAACGGCATCACTCGCTTCGGTCTCGGCCAATATCCGATGAAAAACGCCTTTATCGCGCTTCCCCCACTCGCCACCCAACAGCGGATCGCGCGGTTTCTGGATGAGAAGACAGCGAAGATTGACGGGCTGATCGAGAAGAAGCGGGCGCTTCTGGACCTGCTGGCCGAGAAACGTCAGGCGCTGATCACCCGCGCCGTTACCAAGGGGATTGAGTCAGACGGACATCGCCGAGATCGAAGGGGAGATCGCCGGGTTGCTGAAGGGGCTGGTGGGATGAGAGGGTTTCCGATGCGCCGATTGAGGTTCGTCTGCAAAGAGCCATTGAAATACGGGGCCAATGCCGCTGCACAGTATGATGCTCCCGAGTGGCCGCGATTTGTTCGCATCACGGATATTACTGAGTCTGGGCAGTTAAAAGACGATACTTTCAGATCCTTACCGCCAGAGGTCGCAAAGGATTATCTTCTCGAAGAAGGCGACATTCTCCTAGCGCGCAGCGGTTCAATCGGCCGGAGCTTCATCTACAAGTCAGAGTGGGGAGAAGCATGTTTCGCAGGTTATCTTATTCGTGCAAGGCTGTCTGAGTATTTTGATCCGCAGTTCGTCTATTGGTCTTTGAATTCAATGGTTTATTGGTCATGGATTGAGTCCACAGCTATTCGATCAACGATCCAGAACATTAGTGCTGAGCGATACGCTGAATATGCTGTACCAGCACCGACACTCGCCACCCAACGGCAGATCGCGCAATTTCTGGATGAGAAGACGGCAGAGATTGACAGACTGTACGCCCTAGTCATCCAGTCCGTCGACAAACTTACGGAATACCGCTCGGCTTTGATCACAGCCGCCGTCACAGGCCAACTCGCGGAGCTACAATGATTCTCGATGCCGCCACATATTTCGGGCGTTCCGCCGACCGGCTCAGCGTTTCCGCGGAGGAGGCTTAATCCGTGTCTGGCCACACCGAACGCGATTTCGAGACGGCGATTGAAGCCGGGCTGACCAATTCCGGCGGCTACGAGACGCGAAATCCGAAATCCTTTGACGAAACGTATTAACATGACTCGAGTCGCCGTCAGTCCGAAAGTCCTTTGCTGGGCGCGGGAACGCGCCGGGCTCGATTTGGCTGACCTGCAAGGCAAGTTCCCGAGGTTGGCCGACTGGGAAAGCGCAGCCATCCAGCCCACGATGCGGCAGTTGCAAGACTTCGCCAAAGCGACGCGGGTGCCATACGGATTTCTCTTTCTGCCAGAACCGCCGGAGATGCCTTTGCCGTTTGCTGACTTCCGTGCGGTCGAAAGCAGAAGACCCCAAGGCATCAGCCCGGAACTGATGGACACCGTCCACCTCATGCAGCGGCGGCAGGCTTGGCTGCGGGAAGAGCGGATGGAAGCTGAAGCGGGGCCGGTGGGCTTCGTCGGTGTTGCGTCGCTTGCGGACGACCCGGCGGCCATTGGTCGGGAAATGCGGCGCGTGCTTGGGGTGGTTGACGGTTGGGCGCAGCGGGTGCCGACTTGGACGGCAGCCGTGGGCGAACTGCGCAAAGCCGTCGAAGGACTCGGCGTCATGGCGGTCATCAACGGCATCGTCGGCAACAACACCTATCGCAAACTGGATGTGAACGAGTTCCGCGGCTTTGCCCTGAGCGACCCCCACGCTCCGTTGATTTTCGTCAACGGGGCTGACGCAAAGTCCGCCCAGATGTTCACCCTCGCGCACGAATTGGCGCATTTGTGGCTGGGCGATGCGGGCGAGGGCCTGTCCGGTTTCGAGGGGCTGCAACCGGGCGACGGAGAGGTAGAGCGATTTTGCGACCGGGCGGCAGCCGAATTCCTCGTGCCTGCTGCCGATATGCAGACCGCTTGGCGTGGGGTTGCCGATAGCGGAGCACCGTTGGAGATGCTGGCTGGGCACTTCAAGGTCAGCCCGGTGGTGATCGGGCGTCGGGCCATGGATCTGGGTTTGATGGAACGCGACGAATTTTTCGAGTTCTACCGCGACTATACGCAAAGGGAATACCGAAAAAAGCAAACGGGAACGGGCGGCGGAAATTTCTACAACACTCAAGACAATCGCGTGGGGCGGATGTTTGCTTCTCACCTGATCCGGGCGGCCAAGGAGGGGCGCATCGGCTTCAAGGAAGCCTACGACCTGACCGGACTGAATGGCGGCGCGTTCCAGACGTATGCTCGCCAACTCGGAATCGCGCTGCCATGAGTTCGACGCCGGGCTATCTCATTGATTCCGACGTGCTAATAACGGCGAAGAATCGATACTATGCGTTTCCGATTTGTCCGGGGTTTTGGGACAGCGTCTTGCGCGGCCATTCGCTCGGGCACATCCACAGCATTGATCAGGTCAAAGAGGAATTGCTCCGCGGTCGCGCTGACGATGATTTAGTGCAGTGGGTTGGTCAGTCCGTACCCGCAGGCTTCTTTCTCAGCAGCGACGTTGAGGAAGTAACTGACGCCTTCACTAGGGTCATGCTTTGGGTGACGCGGCACGCACAATATTACGACGAGGCCAAGGCCAAGTTCGCCAGCGGTGCAGATGGCTGGCTGGTCGCTCACGGCATGACAAACGGAAAGACCGTTGTCACCAACGAGCAGCCGCGCCCGGCGGCGCGCAGCCAAATCAAACTGCCCGATGTCTGTAATGCCTTCAACGTCGATTTCGCAGATACCTTCGCCATGCTGCATACGCTCGGCGTTCGATTCATCCTTTGACTAGGTTTGTGACCGATGACCGCGCACACTGAAAAGGCTTTCGAGACGGCGATTGAAGCCGGGCTGACCGGCTCCGGCGGTTACGAGACGCGGAACCCGAAAGCCTTTGACGAATCGCTCGCCCTTTTTCCTGCCGACGTCACCGGCTTCCTGAAGGACAGCCAGCTGGCCAAGTGGCAGGGGCTGGAAACGCTGCTCGGGCCGAAGACCGCGGCGACGGTGCTGGACAGCTTGGCGAAGGAATTGGAACTCAAGGGCACGTTGCACGTTCTGCGCCACGGCTGCAAATGCTACGGCAAGACCTTCCGCATGGCCTATTTCCGCCCCAACACCCGCATGAACCCCGAGGCCGCAGCGAACTACGCCAAGAACCGGCTGACGATCACGCGCCAACTCGCTTTCACCTCGGCCATGAAGAGAGCCGACGGCAAAAACCGCCGCTGCATCATCGACGTGACGCTTGCCGTCAACGGCATCCCGGTCGTGACCGCCGAACTCAAGAACCCGCTGACCGGACAGCGCGCCGCCGATGCCATTCGCCAGTATCAGAACGAGCGCGACGAGCGCGATCTGCTCTTCGCTTTCAAGCAGCGCGCGCTGGTCCACTTCGCCGTGGACCCGGACGAGGCGTGGATGACGACGCGGCTGAAGGGCAAGGAAACGCACTTTTTGCCTTTTAACCGAGGCAACGACCACGGGGCGGGCAACCCGCCGGTCGCGGCGAACTGGAAGACCCACTACCTGTGGGACGAGGTGCTGCAAGCCGACAGCCTGCTGGAAATTTTGCAACGCTTCATGCACCTCGAAGTCAAGGAAACGCAGGTCAAGACCGACGCGGGCGGGCGCACCGTGCGGAAGGAGACGATGATATTTCCGCGCTATCATCAGCTCGATTCGGTTCGACAACTCGTCGCCCACGCCAAGGCCAACGGCGCGGGCCGGAACTACCTGATCCAGCATTCGGCCGGGTCTGGCAAATCGAACTCGATTGCGTGGCTCGCGCATCGGCTGGCCAGCCTGCACGACGAACGCGACGAGAAGGTGTTTCACTCGGTCGTCGTCGTGACCGACCGGCGCGTGCTCGATCAGCAATTGCAGGACACGATCTACCAGTTTGAGCACAAAAAAGGAGTAGTCGAGAAAATCGACGAGGATACCCAGCAACTCGCCCGCGCACTGTCGCAAGGTACGCCCATCGTCATCACGACGATCCAGAAATTCCCCTTCATCGCGCAGGCGCTCTCGACTCTTGAGCAGAAGGGTGCCGGCGTGGAGATCGACACGGCGGGGAAGCGTTTCGCCGTCATCGTCGACGAGGCGCACTCGTCCCAGAGCGGCGAGACTGCGACGACTCTCAGGGGTATGCTGAACAAGGACGGGATTGAAGCCGCCATTGCCGCGCAGCTTTCGGACGAAGAGGACGACGACCTCTCCGACGAGGCGAAAGCGGCCGTGCTGCGCGATGCGCTGCGACGCGCCAAGCAGCCGAATCTCAGTTTCTTTGCCTTCACGGCCACGCCGAAATTCAAGACGACGGCCCTGTTTGACGAGCCCGGCCCGTCCGGCTCGTCACCCTTCCACGAGTACACCATGCGGCAAGCCATTGAGGAAGGCTTCATCATGGATGTGCTGCAGAATTACACCACCTACAAACGCTTCTTCGGCCTGATCAAACAGGTTGAGGATGATCCCGACGTGCCGCGCAGAAAGGCCGCGAAGGTTCTCACGCGCTATCTGGAGCTTCATCCGGTCAATATCGAGCAAGTCGTTTCCGTCATCGTCGAGCATTTTCGGCTCCATGTGATGAACGAGCTCGGCGGACGCGCAAAGGCGATGGCGGTTACGGGCTCCCGCTTGGCCGCCGTGAGGTACAAGCTCGCCTTCGACCGCTACATCGAGGATCAAGGCTACACCGGCATCCGCTCGCTGGTGGCTTTCTCGGGGACGGTGGAAGACCCGGACGACCCCGGGTCGTTGTACACCGAAGTGGCGATGAATGACGGGCTGGCCGAAAGCGAACTCCCGCAAGCCTTCGGGCGCGACGATTACCGGGTGCTGCTGGTCGCGGAGAAGTATCAGACCGGCTTCGATCAGCCGCTGTTGCAGACGATGTACGTGGTGAAGCGCTTGGCCGGAGTGCAGGCGGTTCAGACCCTTTCGCGGCTCAACCGCATCGCGCCCGGCAAATCGCGCACCTTTGTGCTCGATTTTGTCAACGAGGAAGACGAAATTTTCAAGGCGTTCAAACCATACTATGAGAAGACGCCTGTTGGCGAGAACGCCGATCCGCAGCGCCTGTCCGAACTGCAACACCGCCTGCTAAAATGGGCGATATGTACGCGGGATGATGTGGCCGAGTTTGCCAAAATCTGGTATCGCGCCAAATGCGCTCACTCGGCGCATGATCATCGCGAGATGAACGCTATTCTCGATGCTGTCGTTCAGGGCTTCCAAGATCGCCGCGAGGAAGAGCGGGAGGAGTTTCGCGGCCAGTTGAAAGCCTATCGAAACCTCTACGCCTTTCTGTCGCAGATCATTCCCTATCAGGACAGCGATCTTGAACGGTTCTACGCTTTCGTGCGGAATCTGCTGGCGAAACTGCCGCCGCCGGGTGATGGCCAGGCCTTCGTTCTCGACGACGAGGTGGCGCTTCAGTTTTTCCGGCTTCAGCAAATAACCGAAGGTGCTATCGAGCTTTCGGAAGGCTACACCTATCCATTGAAGGGGCCGACCGACGTCGGCACCGCCGTTGTCAAAGACGAAGCGGTGACGCTTTCGAGCTTGATTGACCGCCTCAACGAGCGGTTTGGCACCGATTTCACCGAGGCGGATCAGTTGTTTTTCGATCAGATACGGGCCTCGGCGGAGAACGACGCGAACATTTCGGAGGCTGCTCGCGCTAATAACTTCGCGGATTTCGCCGCTTATTTGGGGCGCATGTTGGACGAACTGTTTATCGCGCGGATGGAGGAGAACGAAGAGATTTTCGGGAGGGTGATGGCGGATGCCGAGTTCCGTTCAGCCGCACATGAGCACTTGGCCCGCGAGATTTTCCAACGGGTCCGCAAAGCATAGAGAAACAACGAGAGCAAGTACGAACAGAATTTCTATGCCGTAAAAAATGATCAACGTCTTCGATAAAAATGTTGCGCGCCAACGGCGTTTCGATTTGTCCTCATGCTGGGCTGGATTCATGGCAAAGTCGGTGTCGTCTTGCTGGCGGACGCGGTCGTACTCGGCGCGAAATAACCGCTCTTGCCACAAGAAGTACGCATCCAGCAGCCAGAATCCGAAAACGGGCACGAGAAGCGTCAATGCTAATAGAGGCTGGTCTGGCCGAAGTCGCACCATCAATAAGGCTCCGGCGACGAGGACGGTCATGCTCCAACCCTTGAGCAGGCAAGCGTTGCTGCCCAAGCGATTCACGATGCCCTG
Organism: Candidatus Latescibacterota bacterium; assembly: GCA_965116045.1. Classification (GTDB taxonomy): domain Bacteria; phylum Latescibacterota; class UBA2968; order UBA8231; family UBA8231. Next base: position 3,876,931 of record OZ220478.1, read on the forward strand.
AATAAACTCCAAGTGTTTTACAACACGTTCATCGTTGTTCATTGGACGCTACCTCCGTATCGGGAATTGATTGCGGATGTAGATAGCTTCTTCAACTTATCACTCACACTTCTGCGCGATTCAGCCAATATCCCACAGGCTTTGAGAGAAACCGCTCAAGAGAAATTCCGCCCGTGCCGACGATTAACAGGCGATCTGGTTTGAAGGATTTGGCGAACGATTCCATGCCGGGAAGCGAAGTGGTGGTACGTCCGCTTTTTACTTCTATCGCCACCAGCTTCTTTCCCCTTCGCACGACAAAATCCACTTCGCGGTTGCGCTCCCGCCAATAAAAGAGTTCGCACACGCCGCCAACGGATGCGTTGAGCAGATGTGCGCCGACTTCGGACTCGGTCAGACGCCCCCAAAACTCGCGGTCGGCAAATGCTTCGGCCTGCGTCATACCGGACGAGGCAGTTATCAGCGCCGTGTTAAAGACTTGAAACTTGGGGCTTGACCGCTGCCGTCGCGCCGTGTCGCCAGCGTATTTAGGCAGGCCGGTGAGCACGCCAGCACCCGCGAGCAGGTCGAGGTAGTGGGCAAGCGTTGTTGTGTTCCCGGCATCCTGAAGTTGCCCGGTCATTTTTGTGTAGGAGAGAATTTGCCCCGAATAGGCACAGCCCAGTTCAAACAGCCGCCGGAGCAAAGTCGGTTTGTCAACGCGGGAAAGCAGGAGCACATCGCGGGCGACGGTTGTTTCGATGAGCGCGTCTATTACGTAGCGCGACCAGCGGAACGGCTCGTTTATCAAAGGCGCGGCACCTGGATAGGCACCGTAAAAAAGATATTGTTTCAGATCCCAGCCAAAGGCCGCCCGCATCTCGGGCAAGCTCCAATGCGGCATGTGCAGGGTTTCAAAACGGCCGGCAAGGCTTTCTGTTAGTCCTTTGCCGATTAAGAGCGGGGCCGAACCGAGCAATATGGTTTTCACCCTTGTTTTCTTGCGCGTGTCTTCATCCCAGAGGTGCTTGACCGCTTCAGCCCAATGCGGAACTTTCTGGACCTCATCCAAGACGAGCAAGGCCCCTTTTCTTTTGGTGCTGTCGGCCAGCAGCCGCGCCTGTTCCCATTGCGATTCAAGCCACCCAGCACCGCGCAGGGTTGGTTCGTCTGCGCTGGCAAAGTGATAGGGCAGTTTGCTCCGCTCGGCGACTTGCAGGGCAAGGGTCGTTTTGCCGACCTGTCTTGCTCCCGATACGACTTGGATGAATCGCCGAGGCTCTTTTAAGCGCCGCGCTAGCTCGGATGCTTGGGGTCTGATAAAGGTCATTTTGCTCGGTTCTCTGCGTAAATTTACTCAATGTATTGAGTGAAATGTCAAGCCCTTTGTCGATAATCTATTCGCAAATGGAGCTGTTTTGTTTGCGGAAAAGGCACTAGCCCGACCCGCAGCGGCCATCAGTGCTGGTTGTCGCCACAGGGCCTTTTGAGCTTATTAACAGGCTTCAACTCGAACTAGGAGATGCCTTATGAAAAGCTATATCCGCGCCGCGCTCGCGTGTGCGCTCGCCATCTCGCCGGTCTTGGCTCAAGAGGCCGTGCCGCTCAAGACCCTACCCTTTAGCCCGGCCCGCCAAGCCGGCGATCTCCTCTTCATCAGCGGCCAGATCGCCCGCACGGCCGACGGCACCGACGTCAAGGAATCGGTCGCGGCCGAGACCCATCAGATTATGAAAAATATCGGGCGGATACTCGGAGAGCACGGGTATGCGTATGACGACCTCGTCAATGTCACGGTCTGGCTCTCGGACATTGAGGACTACCACGAGATGAACAAGGCATACGCCTCGTACTTTAACGAGCTTTTTCCAGCGCGAGCTTGCACGGGCGGGGCGCAGATTGTCTTTGACTTTCGCGTCGAGATCGCCGCCATCGCCTATAAGGACTCGAATAGCGATGACCACCACGACGGTGCCGAGGAGTAGGCCATGCCGCTGAGTCGCCGCCGCTTCATGCGCGAGACTGCGTTAGCCGCCGGCGGTCTCGCCCTCGCCGGGACCGCCCGCGCAGAAAAGGACATTCCCATGAGCACGGATCGCCCCCTCTTTGTCTCCACTTGGCCTTTTGGCAAAGCCGCCAACGAACAATCGCTGCGAACCGCCGAACAAGGCGGTTCGGTGCTCGACGCGGTCGAGCGCGGCATCCACGTCGCCGAGGCCGACGCTTCCAATGCCTCGGTGGGATTGGGAGGCATCCCCAACGCCCGGGGCGTGGTGCAACTCGACGCCTGCATCATGGACGGCGAGGGGCAACGCGCCGGCAGCGTCGCCGCCTTGGAGGGAATCCTGCACCCAATCTCGGTGGCGCGCCGCGTGATGGACGAGACTAAGCACGTCATGCTCGCTGGCGCAGGGGCGCGGCAGTTTGCGCTGGAGCAGGGCTTTGCCAGCGGCGACTTACTCACCGAAGAGAGACGCAAGGCATGGGAGGCATGGCGGGAAAAGCAGGGCGCGGCCGACAATCACGATACCATCGCTCTGCTTGGCCTCGACGGCGAGGGGCGGATCGCTGGCGGCTGCTCGACCAGCGGCTGGGGGTACAAGCTGCCGGGCCGCGTTGGCGACTCGCCGATCATTGGTAGCGGCTTGTACGTGGATGGGGGCGTGGGCGCGGCTGGCTCTACGGGGCTGGGCGAGAATATCATGCGCTATTGCGCCACCTTCCTCGCGGTCGAATACATGCGTCAGGGGTTGCACCCGGAGGAAGCCTGCGTCGAGACCATTGGCCGCATTATCGCACTCGACCCGCGTCCGGTCGAAGAATTGCACCTCAATTTCGTCGCGCTCGACAAGCAGGGCCGCTTTGGCGCGGCCGGCACCAACGAGGGCTTCCAATACGCCGTTACCTATCCTGGGTACAGCGAAGTGCTCACGGGCGTTGGGGTGGGCACGGGCGAGATTGGGCCCGAAGGAGGCAACCGGCACTGAGTGGGATGAGAGAGCCGCCGGTTCCAACGAATTGGCTTCTCATTGCACACTACAAAAGATGCCGCTACGGGCTATTGTCGTTAGGCGCGGTGCGTTCGTTTTCGCGCACTAGCAAATAGACGACCAAGGCGATCAGATTGCCCAAGAGACCGAAGAAGCCCCAAGTAACGGCTCTCTCTCGTTTCTTTTGAGCGTCTAGGACCATCCACGCCGGGATGGAGAGCCAGAAGAGGATTAGGCCGATTAAGGCCACGAGCGCGAGGGTGTCCAGCCCCATTAGGTACCTTTCTTCTTGCTCTCGTATAGACTTAGTTCCCGGCGGCAATCGCACGGGTGCCACGGCGATGGCGATTAAGCCATCTTTGACGCGGGCCATTTCTACAAGAGTGTCGCTGAGAAGATAAAAAGAAGGCTGATAATCCCTCATTGCCGCAGGCAGTAGGATCGCGGTCTGCTGTATGGGTGAAAGCACATCTTCGGGGACCAGATCCAATATCTCGGTCAGGGGACCGAGCGGAACATCTGCGACGTTGCGTATCCGGGGATGATGTCGGCCATAATACACAATGAGGCCGTGAGCATTGGTCACCCATAGCTCGCCGATGGCTTCTTCTTGGGCCACTGCTTCGCTCAGGGCCTCTTGGGTCCGAGTGTTGCCGTCGAGTGTATCTATGAGTCCCACAATCCGCTCTAAGGCGGCTCTGGCTTTGTGCGCTTGAGGGCCTCGGTACGATTTGTCGCGCTCTTCCTTTATGGCTTTTGCCACAGTGTCGTATCTCGGACGCACGTAGTACACGTCGAGCAGGTAGGCAGATAGTATAACCAGTACGCTCAAAATGGCTAGCTTAGGCAGCCATTGATGCAGAGTATCTTTCAGGCGTTCACTCATGGGATAGCTCCCTTCTTTGGCGGCGTAAAAGAATAAGCGGACTCGTCAATAGCGCGGCGAGGTTCAAGCCGGCTAAGCCAAGGACAGCGGCCTGGACGATCTGGTCCACGTCGAGCTTTGGGCCGACAGCGTAGAGCAGAGCGCACAATTCCACGGCGACTAGTCCCACGGCGATTTTGCCGTAGAGCGGGATGCGGATTTTCGCTTTTTCGGCCCGCCTGTTGCTAGCCCAATGCACGGCTTTAGACCGCACTGCTTCGTCCAGCCTCGGCGGCACCTGCACTTTGGGTGTAGCACCCAACAGCACTCTAATCTCTTGGATGGTGCGGTGGTCTTGATTCATGGGTTTGGGGCCATTTGGCGCAATTGTTTTAAGGCGTGGTGCAAGCGGCTTTTGACGGTTCCGACGGGTACCCCGACGATTTTCGCGGTCTCTTCCTGCGAGTAATCGTGCAAGACTCGGAGGACGACGACGGTGCGCAAGTGCGGTTGCAGGGCCGCGAGTAGTTGGTGGGCGGTTGCTTCGTCTTCGCGCTTGAGCAAATGGTCGTGAGGGGTGCGAGTTGGCGGCTCGGCCATGTGCTCGGCTGCAACGCTCGTGCTCTGGTGGCGCAACTCGTCCATGCACAGGTTGTGGGCGATGGTATAGAGCCAAGTTGAAAATTTGCCCCGCGGCTTGAAGCGGTCGGCGTTTTCCAATACGCGCATGTAGGTCTCCTGAAACACATCTTCTGCCAAGGCCGCATCCTGCAAGAGCCGCAAGATAAAATTGAAAAGGGGCTGGCGATGGCGGGTGTAAAGCTCGTCAAACGCCTGCATATCTCCTTGGCGGAGATTTCCCATCAATGCTTCGTCGCTCCATCTCACAGGAAAATCCAGACGAGTAGGGGCTTAAGACGCTGCGTAACATCACTTACTTATTGACGTTGCGCAGCTCGATCTATTTTCGATTAAAAAATTGTACCACTGGTGCCGTCCTCGACGGATCGCCCGCCGAATGTAGGGGCGCACCGTCTGTTATTTATACGGATGGGGCCGCCGTTTCGTTCACGGTGGCGGTAAATTTGTGGGCTTGCGACCACGCAGCAGAGATGGGATGCGGAGTGCCATGCCGGAGGGACGAAGCGGCGCGGTGTCGGATCAGCGGGCTATCGCCATCTGCAATGCCTCAACGGCGCGATCAATGTCGGTCTCATCGTTGAAGATGTGGGTGGAGATGCGAATGGCGTTGTAGCTTTCCTTGGGCACGCCAGCGTCTTCCACAAAGGCGTACGTGCCTTGGGCTGGCTTGAGGAAGATGTCGCGCTTTTGCACCGCAGTGACGACTTCGCTGTGGCGGCCGCTGGTGAGCGAGAAGCTGACGATGCCGGCCGACAACTCGTGCTGGGGTGGGGTGATCGGGGTGAGTTCGGGGATTTGCGCGAGGCGCTGGCGTGCGTAGGCGCAGAGTTGGCGGCAGCGCGCTTCGATGCGCGGGCGACCGATGGTGTTGTGAAATTCCATCGCCACTCCGTGCGCGGCGATCTGCGGTACATTGCGGGTGCCGGACGAAGCCGAATAGGCGCTGTAACCGGAATACGTAAACGCGGGCCGGACGCGATCCTGCACTTCCTTGCGGATGTAGAGCAGGCCCGTGCCCTTGGGGGCGAGCATCCACTTGTGGCTGCTGGAGGCGTAGGTATCCACGCCGAGCGCTTTGACGTTGACGTCCAACATGCCCGGGGCCTGCGCTCCGTCGCAGACCAGCAGGATGCCGCGGGGGCGGGTGAGGGCGGCGATGGCTGCCAGTGGCATTTGCAGGCCAGTGATGGTGTCGATGTGGCTGAAGCTGCACACGCGGGTGCGCGGCGTTAGGTGATCCTCCACTAGTTGCAGAATCTGGGCAGCATCGCGCACGGGATTGGGCATTTTGATGTAGCGCACCACGACGCCGCGGGTGCGCGCCAAGTGCTGCCAGCAGACCATGCCGCCGCCGTGCTCGTGATTGGTCGTCAGCACCTCGTCGCCCGGCTGGAGGTCGAGGCCGCTGGCCACGTGATTCATGCCCTCGGTCGTGTTGCGCGTCAGCGCGACTTCTTCCAACTCGGCCCCAATGAACTCCGCCCCGGTGGCCCGCACCACTTCCAGCTCATGGCCGAGGCCGCCCCAAGTGTTGGCCAGCGGGTTGCCTTCCAACTCGGCGAGATACGCGGTCAAGGCGTCCGTCACCACGCGAGGCGTCGCGCCAATGCTGCCGCAGTTGAGATGCACGAGCCCTGGGTGCAGGCGAAACTCCCGCCTCACCCGCTGCCACAGGGTGCGCTCGCTGCGAGCGGCCGCCACGTCTCGATTGAGGGCGCCGAGCCGCTCGGCAAGCCCGGCGGCGGCGTTGGGAAGGAGTGGGGCGGCGGCGGCGGCGGCGGCGATCCCTTTAAAGAATGCTCTGCGTTCCATGGATTGGTCCTGTGGGTTTGTCGGTAATACTAGCGCAGTCTATACTTTTTGTATGTCTTGGTACAGACCCTCTCTACTCTTGCTGGCGATTGTCGGCTGGGCCGAAGCGACCGAATTGGCGCACGAAGCACAGGGCGATCGCTTGATGCGCGCTGGCCATTACGGCACCGCCGCTGCCCACTATCAGCGCGCCGTTGACCAGAATACAAAATCAGCGGCACTCTACCGCAAGTTGGCCGAGGCTCATGCGAAAAACGAGGCCCTGCCCGCGGCCGTCCGCGCGTACGAGCAGGCCATTGCCCTAGCGCCGAGCCATGCCAAGACGCGGACCGAACTGGCGATCCTGTTTACGCGCCTCGACCGCTACGACGATGCCTTGGCCCTGCTCGAACAGACCGTCCGGGAGCAGCCCGACCACGCCCGAGCGCACATGGTGCTGGGCTTGCTGCACGCCCGCGAAGGGCGCTATCCAGCCGCGATGGTCGCCTATCAGCGGGCGATTGCGGCCGTGCCGAACTACGGAGAGGCGTGGTTCAACCTCGGCGAAGCCTATCTCAAGCAAAACGACTATGCGGCCGCTGAGCAAGCCTTTAGTAGCGCCGTGGCCGCGGACGCAACCTCGGCCCAATTCCGCAATGGCTTGGGGCGCAGCTATTATCTCCGGCGCGACTACGCGGTGGCCGCGACCGAATTTAGCCGCGCCGTGCGGCTGGATTCGCTGTTTGCTCAAGCCCGCTTCAACCTCGGCAATGCCTTGCTGCGCTCTGGGCAGAAGGAAGCAGGGCGACGCCAGCTCGCGCTGTACAAGCGGCTCGACGACGAAGAAGAGCGGATTGCCATACTGAAAAATACCTTGGCGACGCATCCAGACGACGCGGGCGCGTACCACGACTTAGCCGTTGTGTACGGGCAGCGCGGCCAATACCAAGAAGCGCGCATCCGCTACCTCCAGGCCCTCGACCGCGACCCAGCGTTCGCGCCCGCGCACCACAATCTCGGCAACATCCACTTCCGCCGGCGGGAAATGGCGGCGGCCGAGCGGCGATTTCGCCAAGCATTGCAGGCCGATTCCACGTATGCCCTCGCGCACTTGGGTTTGGGCAATGTCCAGATGTTGCGCCAGCAGTACGAGCGCGCCATTGCTTCTTTCCGCCGCGGGCTGCGCTACCTACCCGATCACCCCAAGCTCCGCCGCAACCTCGCGGTCGCCGAGCAAATCGCCGCGCAGGTGGGCCAATGATGCCGCGCATCTCGTTGTGGGCCAGCGTGGTATTCGCTGCGCTGGCGACCGCCGAGCCAGCCCCGCAATTTGTCGAGATCACCGAGGAGGCGGGCTTGGATTTTCGCTATGTCAACGGGGCCAGCGGCCGCAAATACATGGTGGAAGCCATCGGCTCGGGCGCGGCTTTTTTCGATGGCGACGGCGACGGGTGGCTCGACCTGTACATTGTCAATGGTGCGCCCATGCCCGGTTATCGCGGCCCGACTAGTCCCAACGCGCACTATCGCAATCAACGAGACGGAACCTTTGCCGATGTCACGGCCGCGGCTGGCACGGGCGACGCTGGCTTTGGCATGGGCGCAGCCGTCGGCGATTACGACAACGACGGCGATGCGGATTTATACGTGACCAACTACGGGCCGAATGTGTTGTATCGGAATGAAGGGGTCGGCGTTTTCGCGGACGTCACGGTGGCCGCTGCGGTCGGGGATACTGGGTGGGGCACACACGCGGCTTTTGTCGATTACGACCGCGATGGCGATCTGGATTTGTACGCGGCCAATTACATGGAGTTCGACCCGGGTCAAAACGAGGAATGCTTCGCGGGCACGGTGAGAATTTACTGCGGCCCCAATACGTATCCCGGGCAAGCGGGCGTACTCTATCGCAACGACGAGGGTCGCCGCTTTGTCGATGTGACAGCCGCAGTCGGCCTCGCCGACGATTCGGGTCGCCAACTCGCCGCGGTATTCGGCGATTACGACAACGACGGGGATGCCGATCTGTTCGTCGCCAACGACAAGCGGCCCAACTTTCTCTTCCGCAACAACGGCGATGGAACGTTTAGCGAAAATGGCGCTGAGGTCGGGGTGGCGTACAACGAGGAAGGGTTGGCCGAGTCGGCTATGGGGGCCGATTGGGGCGACTACGACAACGACGGCTTGCTCGACATTATTGTGGCGACCTTCCAGTGGCTGCCCAACACGCTCTACCACAACGACGGCGATGGGTTCTTCACGGATGTCACGTTTGCGGCCAACTTAGGCGTGTCCAGCATACCGTATCTCGGCATGACGTCCGCCTTTTTCGACTACGACAACGACGGATTCCTCGATGTGTTCATCAGCAACGGGCACCTCGACGAGAACGTGGAAGAATACGATCCGGCTACCACGTATCCACAGCGCAACCAGCTCTTTCGCAACCAAGGCGACGGTTCGTTTGTCGAGGTGACCGAGCACAGCGGGCCGGGGATGTTGGTCGAGCGCGTCAGCCACGGCGCAGTGTTCGGCGACTGCGATAACGACGGAGACGTGGATATATTCGTCTCGGACTCGGCTGCTCCGCACTGCACCTTGCTGCGCAATGATGGCGGCAATGCCAATCACTATCTGACGGTTGAGGCCGTTGGCAGCGCGAGCAATCGCGATGGCATTGGTGCGCGCGTCCGCGCCGTGGCCGACGATTTGGTACAAACGCGAGAGATCCGCCGCAGCTACGGCTATATGGGTTCTAACGACGTGCGCCTGATAATCGGCTTGGGCGACCACACGCAAGTCGATACTTTGCAAGTCCATTGGCCTAGCGGCGCGATGCAGACGCTGGTGGGCGTGGAGGCTGATCAGCGCATTGTGATTCGGGAGGATCGTTGAGGCGTTGGGGCGTTTTGACGATGGGGCGGTCTTGGGTGATAATTGGGGACCGAGAAGTGGAATAATCTCAAATGATAGATGCGGAATTCATCCGTAAAGGACTATATGATGGCTGAACAACACGACAGCACCACCGAGGAAATTGAGGGCCTTGACAATAAGGCGGATGAGACGTGGACGGACTATCCAATAGACACCCTGCTGATCCGCAACGAGAGTCGTACCGTCTTCGATGTTTTGCGAAGGATCGAACAAGACAACTACATAATGGACCCGGAGTTTCAGCGAGATTTCATCTGGCCGGAAGACAAACAGAGCAGACTCATTGAATCCGTACTGATGCGAATTCCCTTGCCGGTTTTTTATTTAGCGGAGGACGACCAAGGGCGTATGGTGGTCGTAGATGGATTGCAACGCCTTTCGACGTTCAAGCGGTTTGTCAATGGTGATCTGTGTTTGTCGCTTCCAGGACAAGACAAATTAAACCAAAAGCGATTCGCCGATCTAGAGCCTAAGCTCCAAAATCGCGTTGAGGATTGCAATCTGATTTTCTACATTGTAGATGCCAAGGTCCCAGAGCGCACACGTCTAGATATATTTGAGCGCGTGAATAGCGGAGTTCCCCTTACCCGGCAGCAGATGCGTAATAGCTTGTATATGGGTAAGGCGACTCGGTTTCTCAAGAGTGAAGTGCATACAGATATTTTTTTAACAGCGACGGGAAATAGCCTGAAGAAGGATACGATGCGAGACCGCGAATTCGTCAACCGATTTTGTGCATTCCAACAGCTCCCTCTTTATGAATACAAGGGAAATATGGACGATTTCTTGGCGCAGGTACTAAAAAAAATGAATGAGCTAAGCCAAGAAGACCTTTCGCGTCTATCAAAGGAATTTAGAAGGAGTATGGCCAATAACTACAAGGTCTTCGAGAGACATGCCTTCAGGAAGCACAGCATGGATCAAGAAAAGCGAGGAGTACTCAATGCTTCGCTTTGGGATGTGATGTCAACTGGGCTGTCGCGTTACTCAGAAGAAGTGGTAGAATCCCGTATAGAAGCTCTTAAACATGAGTTTTATCTGCTGATGAATAATAAAGAGTTCTTAGAATCCATTACTTATGGACCCAATGATGTGCGGAAAGTCAAATACAGGTTTGACAAGGCCGATTCAGTATTCAAGGAGGTGCTCGGTGCTCACACAACTTGATTTGCGACACTTCAAGTGTTTTGAAATGCTGCATCTACCATTGCATCCTTTAACTTTGTTGTCGGGTGTCAATGCCTCGGGAAAATCTTCTGTCCTTCAGGCTCTTGTCTTACTGCATCAGACAATGCGTGAACACGAATGGTCATTGCGTCTTATGCTCAACGGCGCATCTATTCAACTCGGTACTGTATCTGATATCGTGGACAAAGTGCATGGTCGGCGAGAGTGTGAGATAGGCTTGGTAGATGGAGAGACTTACTATCAGTGGCTATTTGCAGGTGAGCGTATGGAGATGTCGATGGCAGTCAAGCGCGTGATAGCTAATGACGTCTCAATAGACAACCCCAATCAACTTCGTTATCTCCTTTCACCGGACCCCCCATCCTCTCTGGCTGAGCGTCTGAAGAATCTCACCTATATCACAGCGGAAAGAATGGGTCCACGAGAGATGTACGCAGTGGATGATCCACAGAGTGCGCCGGTGGTGGGATCATATGGAGAGGATGCCGCAAGTGTGTTGTATGCCAAGCGCGACGAACGCGTTTGTGAGGCACTCTTATTGCCAGATGCGCCAAGTAGAAATCTGCTACAACAAGTGGAGGCGTGGATGCGAATCTTCTTTCCCGGATTTCGCTTGGAAATGCAACCGGTCCCTTATGCGAATGCCGTCACGTTGGGATTGCGCACGTCCGACGATACAGGCTTTCATCGCCCCATTCATGCTGGGTTTGGGATTACGCAAATTCTGCCTATTGTCATCGCCGCGCTTGCCGCGAAACCCGACGATCTTATACTAATAGAAAATCCAGAAGTTCATCTCCACCCTGCTGCACAGGCGCAGATGGGACAGTTTCTGGCTAAGGTCGCACACTCGGGTATCCAGGTTATTCTGGAAACACACAGTGATCACATCTTGAACGGTATCCGACGTGCAGTCAAGGCGAGTATTATATCAGCTAATCAAGTGTCAATTCACTTCTTTCGGTCAAGACTAAAGAATGATATACAGGTGGTAAGCCCCATTTTGGATAGTACTGGCAATATTGATGCTTGGCCAGATGGATTTTTCGATCAGTTCGATAAGGATATAAATCACTTTGCGGGATGGGACTAACGGTGGATCTTTTTACAAATGACCTATCAGTTCACGGTCAGTTTCACGATGTTAGCGAGTTTGACGAAGCACTTGATCGGATTATGGAGATTCGCAAAATAGCGAAACAGTATGGGCTTGAACTCTATTGTCACAGAAATTTTGCGAATGTTCAAATAAACCCCCAAATGCGATTACTGCAGGTGGTTCAGAGGTTGGCCACAGACAAACGACGATCCGTGATGCAGTGGATAACTCGCCATGGGCCATTTTGGGACGATGATATGCGGAGGCATGGTAGAGATGAATACTTTGAATGCAATGAAGAAGTCGTTACTGACTCCGCTGTAGGAGAAACAGCTTACCGCTGCTTGGCTGGGATTGACTCTGGTCTCGCCAGCCTGATTCCATCCTCTTGGGATTTTTCCCCGGTCCTAGTCACGTGGCACAAGAGCGATGAAGAGGAACAGGAGGTTAAGGTCGTCAACTATTGGGATGTCGATGCGTTAGAAACCGCTTTACGCGAGGTGCCTGCTCAAGTCTCGTCGTGGAACATGTTGGCGGATATGGTGAGGGCTCGCTGTACGCAGTTGACATTTTCCCCGAATTGTTTTGATCCACTCCAGGGGTATCCTTTAGTTGCTAAAGCTGCACAAGACATACTCCGTCGTATTGAAATACTAGACCAACTCAAAACGTGCTTTGATTCGGAAGGAAGACGCACTGACGAGGGGCACGAACTCTACGCTCAATATTTTACCGGGGGCCGAGCGCTTTTCTCTGACTCATCCGATACTGAGAAGAGCAATTTTCGAGCCAAGATGACGTTTCCACATCCGACTCGTCGGGGGGAGTCCCTATTTTGTCCATGGCATGGGAAGGTAAATCATCACCCTCCACTTCGCATTCATTTTTCGTGGCCTGTAACAGGCACTGATCCGCTTTATGTCGTGTATGTTGGTCCGAAAATTACGCAGCGTTAGCAATACATACCTGCAACAAAGCGATCCATTCTATAGCAAAAGCATCACCCTGAAGGGTTTGTCGAAGTGAAACATTCGCTAATAAGCATCTTCGCGCTCCTCGTCTTGAGCAGCGCAGTTCTAGGCGCGGAGGAAACAGTCCTGCGCATCGGCGATAAGAGCATATCAGTAGAGGAATTCGAGGAAGCAGCGCAAAAGCTCCGGGATACTGGCTACAGCCACGTCGAGGAATTAGATCAGCAGGGCAAGCAGGAACTGCTCGACGGCGTAATCGCTCGGGAATTGCTCATTGCCGAAAGCCTCCGGCGCGGGTACGACCGCGATCCGGCTATAGCCCAAGCCGTGGCTAAGAGCGAGCGCCAGGCACTGATGAACAAGCTCTACGAGCAGGAAGCCGTGCAGGCGTCGTATTCGTTTACCGAGGAAGCGTTGCGGGCGTTTTTTGCCGAGCGGCAATACGACATTGAAGTGTTCAGTCAGCACATCGTCTGCGCCACCGAAGAAGAGGCCCGGCTCGTCCTCGAACTGCTCGCGGAAGGGACGCCTTTTGAGTCGCTGATCAGGCCCTATTCTCTGCCGAACATCCAGCAGCGCTTTGGTCCCGGCGGTTGGGTCGGCTGGTTCAAGGTCGGGGAAGTGTTCGACGAACTGAAAGAACCGCTGGGGACGATGCGTCCCGGCAGCACGTATCCCGAACCCGTGCGGACGGCCATCGGCTACCACGTTTTCCGGCTCAAGGAGCGGCGGCCGGTTGACTTCGCCGCCGTGCGCGAGTGGGTTGAGAAACAGGCGCGGCTCCAAAGCCGTGCCGACGACATGGAGCGCTACGTCGTGGCGCTGCGCAAGCGGTATCAGTTGGTGCTGGATGCGGAGCTTTTTGCCGAGTTGCTCGCCCTGCCGACCCAAGCGACGCAGTGGCATGGCGGGGATGCACCGCTGCTCACTTGGCGCGGCGGCCAACTCATAGCGCAGGAGTACCTCGCCTTAGTCGAGCGGGGCCGCGCACCGCACCCGGCCGAACTCGACAGTGCGCGTCTGTACAAGGCCGTGGATAATCTCGCCGGCAAACAGATCATGGAGGCGGAAGCCCGCAAGCTGGGGATCGCCGACGATGCGGATATCCGCGCCAATGTCGAACGGGAACGAAACGCCCTGTTGGTCAAGCGGCTCTACCAAGCCGAGGCCGAGCGGGTCGGAGAAATCGCCGACGAAGCCGTGCGGGCCTTTTACGATCAGCACCTCAATCAGTTTACTCGCACCGATGGCCAAGTAGTGGATTTTGCTTTTGTGCGCGGGAGCATTCGCGCCGCTCTGCGTGTGCAGGCCGAAACCGAGGCTATGGACGCGCTATTGGCCGAGTTGCGCGAGGCGTATGCTGGCCAAATACAGGTGTTCCCGGCGGCGTTGGAGAAGGCGTTTGAATAAATCTAGCGATCCGTGCCCAAGCCCGCGTACACCGTGATGAAGGAGAGCAGCTCGGACGAAGCTGGCGATCCGTCGAAGCTGTTGCGGATCCAGCGTGCGCCGACGTTGGTCGTCAAGGCGTAGCCCAAGTACGCGGAGTCGTTGGCGACTTGGGCGGCGAGCACCCACGTGGTGCCGTCGAGCAGGTAACCCGAGGGCAGGGGGTCTGGGGCCGGACGGAGATTGTTGAACAGCTCGCACTCGGCCCCGGCGATGAAGCTCATGTTGCGGTTGATGCTGCGCACGGCTTGCAGCGAGAAAATCTCCGTTAGCTCGCGGATTTTGAGTGCGCTGGGCTGGGCTGGCACTCGGCTGTTGTAAAGCTGTTTCCACTTGGGCACCAGCGTCCAGCCGCGAATGTGGGTAGAGTATTCGCCTTTGACGACGATGCCCAAGAAGCGCTGGTCGCGCAACTCGTTTTCCCGATCCCCTAATTGCCGATAGAATTCGTGTTTGACCTTGGCCGTCAAAGGCAGGTAGCGGTCGTAGTGGACTTCGAGGTACGCGGTGTTGATGAAGGCATTGCGCGCCGGCAGGAAGTCGCGAGTAAAGACCGAGCGGCCGCGCGTACCGGGCAGATCGCGCCACAGCAGCACATCGTCGGGAATGTCGTCTTTAACCCGGCGCGGATTGGCGATCAGCCACGCACTGAAATCCTGTTCCGGTAATTCCTTTTTTGCGGTCAGCAGCAAGTAGGCGGCTTGGTTCGCTCGGGCCGTTTCCAGCAAGCGCTGGTCGAGATAGCCGACCATGAGGTTCATGCGGGGCAAAATTTCGACAGCGGCATAAGTGTTGAATCCTCGGCGGCCCAGCTTGTAGGGATAATCGGCTTCGCTGTCGTCCTCAAAGCGGTCGATGACGCCATTGCTGTTCATGTCCATGCCGAACAAAAACTCCGGCGGATCCACGTCAAAGCGCAAAAACGGCTCCGCGTAGTCGGGCTGGGTATTGAAGTTGCGGTTGAAATCCGAGATATCGTCGTTGTCTTCGTCAATGCCCGGGAAGACCGCAGCGTCGGTCAGCAACTGCTGCCCCTGTCGCGTGTTGACGCGGCTGCCGAACGTGCGCCGCGTCCAGTCTGGTAGCTCGTCTTGATCGTCGTTGTCATCGACGAATTCGTACAGGTGCCGTTGCTCGTTGTCGTAAAATACCTCTCCCTCGGCGTTGGGGATGAAGGCGCGGGTGGAGTAATCGGCGTCAATGCTGAAAACCTCGGCGAAAAACGTATAGGGGTAGCTGCGCTTCTGCGCGGTTGCGTACATGGCTTGGGCCTCATGGGTCGCCAGCGTCTGATTGGTGGCCATGTTCTCGTTGGGAAAGCGGCGGTACTGAAAGTTGCGGACAAACTCGCCCCGGAAGTCAAAGCCTTGCAAGTCGGCAATGGCGAGGTCAAAGCCCAACATGCGGGTCCCGGTCGGCAGGCCGTAGCTAAACCGGTGGAACGCCTGATTTGAGCCGTCCTTGACGTTGCCGGCCGCGCGCAGCACCGGCAGGAATACGGGTGTGCCGAGGTTGTTGGTCTGCTTGTTGGAGGTCACTTCGACTTTGTAATCGTTGGCCAGCACGAGGCCGATTTCAATGCGCTCGATCTCGCGGAAATCGTCGATGGCGTCTTCTGTGCTCGGGGAGAAGTCTTCGATGTTGTAAGTCAGCGTGATGACATCCGTGCCGCTGGCCACAATCGCGCCGCCGCGGCGAATGCCGCCCTCGACTACGGGAACGATGTCGCCGGTGTGCTCGACGCCATCGATGAAGATGCGCCAGCGCGACAGCAGCGCACCGCCCTCGCCGTCTTCGGGCGAATCGTCGGAAATGCGCACGACGATGGAGCGGACAAAGTCCGCGTTCATTGGGCCGCTGAGCAAGCCGCTGAGCGAATTGTCGCCAAACGGCAGGTTAGAGTTGCGATGCGCAGCATTGACAACGGTTGCGCCGAGGGCGGCAAAATCCCCGACCTGCACCCGCCCTCTGGCCGCCATCAAGGTGGTGAAGGTATTGGCATAGACGCCTCCGCCGACTTCGCTGGCGGCAATTTCTCCGGTGTTGCTGACCCGCGACGACAGCATGGTCAGGGCGTACTTGTCGGTTATAAGGTCCCACTGAATGCCGTCGAAGCGCGGCTTGGAAAAGGTCAGGGGGGTCAGGGTTGTGCGGATGCCGTCGCCCACCATGAGGGCCGAGTAGAACTGCCCGGAATGGCTCGACGATACGAGCAGGTTGTTGAACCACGAACGAAAGCGCGGATTTTTGGTAATGATGCTGCCGTTGTCCTCTGGGTAGTCTTCGGTCCAGTCGTACACCAGCCAGCCTTGGGTAATGTAATCGCCGTACACGTCGTAGAACGGCGAGCCTTCCAAGAAAACTTCGGTGTAGCGCTCGTAGTGGTTGCGGGCGTAGTTGGAGTATTGCTCTTGCCGCCAGTCGTATAGCGAGTACAGCCGCTGCGGCAGGTACCACTTGCGCACCGAGGGCACGAGGGTCGCCGGAGAAACCTCAGTCCCGGTGGTGTAATAGGGGTTGTCGTATGCGGTGGTGCGTTGGGCACTGGCCTCTGGCGGCGTCCAAGCGAATAGGCCGATTAATAGTGTGAAGATTCGCTGTCTCACAGTGTACTCCCTCTTTCAGTAAACGACATGTACAAGCCGGTAAACGCGGTCGGCGCGGGCGTCTGCTTCTATGGCAATCCGCAGGACATAGAGGCCGGGCGGCACCACCGCACGGTCAGTGCTCCGTCCGTCCCAGACGTAGCGGACGCGCCGACCGGGCGAGCCTTGGCTAGTCAGTTCGACCACGGGTCGGCCATCTAAGGTAAATAGTTGTACTCGCGGCGCTTGCTCGGTTTTGACGACGGTGAAATTCAGTTCGCATAGGTCGTTAGTGCCATCGTCGTTGGGGGTTATTGAGCGGGTGTACTCGACATTGCGGATCAACGAGCCGCCAGCGACCGCCTCGGGCACGAAGACCAAATCGGCCCCGAACTCGGCGGGCACGACGCCTTGGAGGTTGTCTGCGGCGGCTGAGTTGGCGACGAACGCGTTAAATACCGTGGGGCTGTGGGACAGGCGCGTGGAAAAGGCGATGGCGACCGAATCGCGTCGGACCAGCGGCGGCGGCAGTTCCACCAAGAGCGAATCCCCTCGCAGCAAGCCCGTGGCCGCGACCTCGGCACCACCCACGGACGCGCTGATGAATGCGGCGTCGCGGCCCCCGCCGGGCGGGAGCAAGATGAGTGCGCGATCGAACCCGGCGTCGCGGCTATTGAAGGCTAGCGGCGCGATGGTGTAGCGGAACATCTGCAAGGCGTCCATGACGGCTTCGCGGGGCAGGACGCGGCCCGCCAGCCCAGCGGTGATGACCGGCGCGTTGGCCACAAACGTGAGCGAGCGCAGAGTGGGAAAAACCGCGGGATCGTCGCTGATGAGTCGCACCCGCGCCCGCAGCCACTGGCGCGGCGACGGCGAGAGAAACGCCTGCCCGGAGAATCGGTGGGGTTGGCTATACGCGCTCCAAGTGTCGTCGCGCACCTGTTCCTCGACGATGTCGCCGCGATTGCGAGATTTGGCCGACTCGTACGCTTGTTTGGTCACTTCTTTGCCGTTGGACAGGAAGTAGCGGGTGATGGTCTGGAAGCCATTGCCGGTCTGGGTTTCCACTTCGATGCGCGTTCCGGGCGGCAGGTCGGCGCTCCATTCGACGAAGCGCATGCTGCGAGCGCCGCCGAGGAAAATGTCTGCGGACTCCAGCTCGATCTGCACGGGATAGCCCTCGCTGTGGAAGACGAAGAGTTGGACGGCGCGGTGGAACTGCTGCGGCCGCGTCACCCGCCACAACAGCAGCCGCAGCGCGCGCGGCTCGAACTGAAAGTCGAACAAGTAGCGGCCGGAGTTGGCCACGGACGATAGCAAGTCGTAGTGAAAAGGGCCTTCGACAACTGGATCGGCACTATTGCTGGCGGTGCCGTCGGAGGCGAAAAAATCGAAACTGGGCCAACTGCCCTGCTTGTCGCGCTGGAAGCCGTAGAGGAACGGGCCGCGGCCGGAGACGATCGGCAGCCAAATGATGCGATCGACGCGAAATACGTTGCCGAAATCGACGACGGACCAGACGCCCGAATCGCGCCAGTTGCCCTTGTCTGAGCCTTCGATATCCCACCCGCGATAGCCCACGTTTTGGTCGATGAGGGCCTCGGCGCCGCTGCCCTTGCCGCAGCCCGGGCAGTCGCGGTGCTTGGAGGTCCACGTCCGTCCGCCCCAGTGCTCGGTGCGATCCTCAGTCTGCACCATGGCGGCGAGATTGAAGCCAATGCCGTCCACCTCTATTTCGGCGAGCGCAGCATCGGGCGTGGCGCCGGCTGCTTCAAAGCGCACGAAGCGGACGATGTCGAAATCGACGATTTCGTCCGCGCTCAGGTGCTCGCCCGTGGCCGCGGCGAGGCCGGTTGTCTTGAGGTCGAACTCGACTAGGGACTCGGTGTTGTTGTTGATCGGCCTACCCAGTCGGCGATAGACGATGCGCTTGGCCCGGCCGCCGAAGACCGGAATGCCCGGGCTGACGTACACCGAAAAAAAGTTAAAGGGCTTGGCCCCCTCGCGGTCGGGAAAGCGGACGCGCACCTTGTCGGCCACCACAGAGCGCCCCAAGTCCAGTTCCAACCACCACGACTGCACTGGGGTGTCCGGGTCGGGTTTCCACCAAGTGTTTGGGTCTTGGTCGCCGGCTAGGTGCCCCTGCTGCTGATTGGACGGTGTGCGCACAAAGCGCTGGCCGTATTCGCCGATGGACTGGGCGGAAAACTCGCGGGCGTTGGCCACCGCGTTGAACCGCTGCTCAAAGCGCTTTACTTCAATGCCCTGCGGCAAGACCTTGACCAGCCCCTGCGGATGGGCCCAAGAAGCAAAGTCGGACCCGGCAAAGTGCAGGTTCTGGCCGCTCGCCGCGGCCGCGAACAGCAGGGCCGCGACCGCTAGTTGTAGAGTTTTCATGTCGTCCTCATTCAGTACGCAACCCCGACTGCTGCCACGCGAGTGAACGCGCCGCGATCGACCTCGACTGCGACGCGGATTAGGTACAGCCCTGGGGGCACGAGTTTCCCCCGCTCGTCTCGCGCATCCCACTGCATCGCGTACGGGCCGGCTGCGGCCGGCGCGTCCAAGATCGCGGCGCAACGACGACCTCTTAGGTCCCGCGCCTCCACTCGCAACGCACCCCCAGCGACGCCGAACAAATCGAAGCCAATGGCGACCTGCTCGTTGACCCCATCGCCATTGGGCGTAACCACCGGTGCAGACAGTCCGACCGCCCCGAGAATGCCGAGGGCTTCATCGTTGGCGACGACTTGGATGCTGTTGCTGGCCACGTCGGCATGGGCGTCTCCGGCTTCGATGGACTGTGGCAAGCTCGCCGCCGAGGTGTTAAAAAGGCGGCTGGCCAAAAAGACCGACGGCTGGAAGACCGCGCCTTGGAAGCGCACGCGAAACGCCTTGTCTTGTTGGAATGCGGTGGGAAAGGTGAAGCGCAACTGCCGATCGCTGGCGGCGAGGGAAAAATTCTCGCCTGCGGTCGCTGGCTGGTCGTCAATGGTCAGGTCGAGGAAGCGGGAGGCCGGCGGAACCTCCAACTCGATGCCGTCGAATCCGGCGCGCTGGCCGGCTTCCGTGCGAATGTGATAGGAAAAGCGCTGGACGATTCCGAGCGGCACCTCAACGGCCCCGCCCGAACTGGTGCGCTCGTCGAGGGTAATTTCCGCTAGGGCGCGGTCGGCCAACAGCGGCGAGACTTCAAAAGCCAAGCTGTCGAGTACGCCAAAGGCCAGCGGGTCTTCGGTGGTGATGGTAAAGCGAAACTGGAGGAACTCGGCTCCGTCTGAGGAGCGGATCTCGTCGCCCGACGCTTGGTAATTGACCGACCAGTTGTTCCAGTTTTCGATGTCGTCGTCGCGCTTGGCGCGGAAGCCGGCGATTCCCTCGGAAAACCGCTCTACTATGCGCGGTGAGTCGAAATAGGTGTCCTCATCTACTTCGAGCAGGCGACCGAGATCGTCGAAAATGAAGTACGCCTTGGGATTGTCATCTGAACCGGCGCGGGTTTGCAAGTTTAGCTGCACGGGTGCGGTGGGGTCGGCGGTGATTGCGCCGGAAGGCAACAGGCGATAGCGAGTGAATTGCCACGTGACTCGCCCCAAGCTCACGGCTTGGCCGAAAGAATGGGGCGCGGAGATGTAGCGGGCCTCTTGGGGGTAGCCGCGCCCAAAGACTTCGATTTCGGCCAGCAAGGTGGTGGTAGAGACCTCGCCGAATTTGAAGCGGAGGAAGCGGGTAAAGCGCAAGTCGGTTGCGAGGGAAACAACACTGGTGTTGTTGGCAAAGGTGCTAGCGATGATTTCGTCGAGGGGGTGGTACCCCGACGATCCGGTCGACGTGGTTTCGTCCTCAAAGATCAGCCATTCGACCGGCACGTTAGTCCGGCTGACTTCGTAGGCGCGGGCGAACAGTTCGCGCTGCCGCTGATTGTCGCTGGTCAGCCCGGTCTGCGGCGGAAAGAACACGATGCTGTCAACGGGTACGGGCACGCCCAAATCGAGCGTGATGAACTGTGCGCTGTTGGGGCGGCCATCGGCCCGCGCCTTGTGGGTAAAGCTCGCGGTTAGCTCGTCACCATCGACTAGCCCGCGCATGGCCTCCGCGGCGAGGGCGTTGGCCCCGCCGCCCTGCCACAGGCGCGGGTGCCACCCAACCTCTAAGGTGTCGGCCTCGATCTGACGCGGCCCCTTGTGCAAGCTCCAGCGATAGCCAAAGAAGTTGCGCTGAGTCGTGGCAATGCCCGTGCGCACGAGTTGGCGCGTAACGGTATGGCCTAGGGGAATCGCCCGCGGCTGAATCGCGCCGGCGCGCCCAGAGTCGTCGAGGGCGATCCAGCGCTCCACGGCCGCCGCCCACGGCTCGCCGCTCGTGCCGCCTACGACCCAAGCTGAGGGCGTCTGCGCTGCCACCATATTGCTGCCGATGAGAAGCAGCATCAGCCACCGCATGTTGCTCAGAGCGGTCAATAGGCCACTCCGATTGGCTCTACGGCGACAAACGCGGCGAAATCGGCCTCCACGCCGACGCGGCAGAGAAACAGGCCTGGCGGAACTAGCGCGCCGTGGTCGTCGCGACCGTCCCAAGTTTCGGAGTAAAAACCGGCTGGCCGCGGCTGGGAGACGAGCTGGCGCACCCGGCGTCCGCTGAGATTGAAAATCTCGACCGCTACGGCTGTCTCCGCGGCGAACTGAGACAACGCGAAGTCAATGGCGACGGCATCGTTGCGGCCATCTCCATTGGGCGAGATGATGGCCGTTGAAAGTGCTAATTGTAACTCGGGCTGTGCCTGAGTTGCGAAGGCGTTGGTTGCGTTGGTGCCCACTAGTTGGCTGGCATTGCCCGGGGCGATGGGATGCGGCGGAACGCTCCCCGCGCCGAGGAGATAGGCGTTGATTGGGGTATTGTGCGCTAGTAGCCGCAGGCGGAAGGTAATCCGCAAAGGCTGGTTGTTGTCGGCGGCGACCGGGGCAAAGAAAAGGTCAAAGCCGCTTTCGGTTGCCGCCCATTCAACGTCTTCCACTGCTGCGAGGGGATCGCCCATTTGCAGGCTCTCGAATACCGGCGGTGGAAATGCCTCGATGCGGACGCCGCGATATCCGGCCACATCGGCGGCGAACTCGGTGCGGATGTCGTAGGTAAAGGTCGTGTCAATGCCCCCGGCGACTTCGAGCAGGCCGCTGGCGGGAAAGGGGTCGCTGGCAAGAGCCACTTCGCCGACGGCCTCGCTGACTAGCCCGGACGAAAATTCCACCTGAAAGGTGTCGATGCGCACGGCGTTTTCAGCGTCGCCGTCGAAGAAGATGCGGAACTGCATGAATTCCCTTGGGCTGGGTAGCTCTATGGGCACTTCGATTGCGCCGGTGCCGGTGATGGGCGTGCTCGGCGACCACGCGCTCCAGTTGTTCACGTCGTCGCGGATGTCGCCTTTGACGAAATCGCGCACCGGCCCTTGCTCTTCGATCGGCAGATTGAGGTATTCAGCCCGGTCTAGTTCCGCTAGCAACTCGCCGGTGGCTGGGTCTTGGCGGAACAGGGCGCGGCGCGGTAGGTCGGTGTTGTATTCGGCCGCGGCGACCTCTTGCTGGCGACCGGTGTCGCGGTTGCGGCGAAAGTACGCCAGCGGGCTGTCATCGGCTCCGGTCCGCATTTGGATGGCCGCGGTCGCGTCGCCGGTCGTTCCGAGCTTTGTCGCGTGTACGCGCAAACGGCCGTAGTTGACCGGGCCGCCAAAAGAGTGCAGGGCCGATTCGTAGCTAGCGATCGGCACAAAGCCCTGTCCGTAGATTTCAAACTCGGCGATGTTGAACGCGGTTTTCGACAGCACGAGTAGCTGGAGGAAGCGGCCCTGCAAGGGAGCAAATTCGATATCGACGGTGGCTTCGCGGTTGACTTCTACTCGCCGCAAAAGCTCGTATTCCGGTCGGTCGATGTCGTTGAAGTTTTCGCCGTCGTTGACCCGCAGTTCAAAGGCTTTGACAAAGGCGTCGTCGTTGGGAGCGGGAAAGAAGCGGATGCGGTTGACTGGGAAGGGTGCGCCCAAATCCCAAAAGAACGTTGCACCGGCTTGGCTCTGGGCAGTCTTGAATACGCCCGACGAGGAGGTTGAGGGGTCGCCGTCAATCAGGTCGAGGGGGCCGGCGATTTGGTTGAAGAAGCCGTCGTTGGACCAAGTTCGCGGCTGGCCGCCGAGGGTGAAGTCGCGGGGTTGGCCGTTGAGGAAGCGCTGATCCGAAGCGCGGAGCAGCTCGATGAGGTTTTCGCCGGCTTGGAGCTTTAGCGGCTGTAGGGCACCCTCGACGTCGAGGGCGCCGATCTGCGTCTCGGCCTGCGAGACCCACGCAAGCCCCCCTTTGCCGATGTGCCACACCTCGACTTGTGCATTGCTTGGCGCTGGCCCGCCAAGCACCGCTAGGACGATGCCGGCGATGGCTCTGGGCGCGAGAGCGGTCATTAGTTGATCCGCACCGCGCCCGCGGGGTCGTGCCCTTGTAGGATGTCGCGCTGGAAAGAGAAACTCAGGTCAATTGCCTCTAGGGGGTCGTCGGCGTAGTCGAAGCGCAAGACGATATGCTCGATGTGTACTTGGATCGCTCGGACATCGTCGGCGAGGACGGGAAAGACCAAATACCCCTGTTCTTCGCTGCCGCTGAATACTATGGCACCGCTGTACAGCGTCCGCTTGAGCGCGTCTGTACGGGCTTGAAAGGTCTTGCGCCCTTGGCCGGTGCGGCCGAGCCAAAACGAGCGAAAATACTGGTGTAATTGGGCGTAGCTCAGCGCCGCGTACTCCCGCGTGTTGGCTGCGGTAATGCGCGCATTGCGTGGGTCGAGCTTGACCTTGGGAAATTGATAGTTGTTGACCTTGAGGCGAAAGACGGTAAAGCGCGGCGGCGTCCACTCGTCGCCTTGGGCTGTCCACTCGCCAAAAGTATAGGGATTGTTGGACAGATCTGGCCCGGGGGCGAGGCGGTTTAATTCTGCGTCCGTCATGGGTTTGAGCTCAATCGACAGGCGATCGAGGGCGTAGGTGATGGAGCCGTCGTCGTTGACGGTCATGCCCTCGGCTTGGCGACCGGCGGGCTGGAGCGGCGTGTGAAAGTAGCGGCCGCAAGCCCCCACCAGCAGGATCAGCAGAAAAGGCCAAGCGCATAGCCGTTTGTCCACGATGCAATCCCCTAAAAATAATGTAGGGGCGACCGAGCGGTCGCCCCTACGATTAACGACCGATTGGTCGCCTTGCGTTTAGAACGAGTTTTTGATCTTACCCCAAGTCGAGGATTCGACTGCCGTGGGGCTGTGGTACTCGCCCATGCGCAGCAGCTTGGCGATGGAGTAGTACTGCCGCGACGAGGCTTCGGGGCCGCGGGTGGTCCAGTCGTTGCGGCCGCCCGGGGTGCCGTCTTCATCGGGCGAGAAGCTCGAATCCGGGCCTTCGCCGTCTTCGTACCACATCGCGAAAGGCAAGCCCGCGCCGTCTTCACCGGCCACGGCGTCTAGCTGCCACACCTCGCTCGCCGACGGACCAGCGTCCTCTTGGAAGGCGAGGACCTTGACGCTCCACTCGTAGAACGTGGTGCCGCCCTCGGTCCACAGGTCGGCGGCCCAGGCTTCGGGCGGATCGACGCGCACGGCCATTTCAATCCACGGCGATTCGCCGTACTCGGCCCACGCCTCTTGCTCGGTGTAGCGGAAAGCGACGTTGGTCGGCGGGCTGAGGTCGCCCGGTGCCATCAGCCACTCCATGGTGTAGCCCGAAGCCGGGCTGCGCTCGCGCCCGTGATCCTGTGGATCGAGGCCAACCTGTAGCATGTCGCCGTCCCAGCGGGCGACATTCGTCCCGGCGTGCGCCAACACGTCGTCAACCGCTTCCAAGAAGCAGTACCAACGGTTGTCGTCGCCACCCTTCCAGCCCATGAAGGTGGTGATGAATAGATCGTCGCGGTCTGGAGCCGGCCGGTCGCCTTCGTCGCGCCACTCGTCCATGGTCAGGGTGTACTCAGGGTCAAACCAACCCCAGTCGTCGCCATGGGCGTCGATGGTGATGGCGCCGGGATCGGGAACTTCGAGCATGTAAAACCAAAATCCCTGACTGCCGTTGCGATCTTCTAGGGCCGGAGGATCGAAAAACTGGGCATTCGCCATTCCCACGAGGGCGAGGCTGAAAATGCCTGCGATTGTAAATCGCCGCATATAATATAACTCCTTGTGTTTGAAGTGAACGCCTAAGGGGAAGCCCCGGGCGCGTTGGGTGATACCCATGATTATAAACAAACAAAGAGGGTAAAATCAACACGCTTGTCTTAGGGGGCTAGCGGGGCGAATAGATTGTGGATTGATTGTACGGGATAATTATCGGCTCGACTGCGACGAGCGCGGCCGCCCATGCTCGGGGATCGTAGTTGCGGGCGACAAAGCAGGCGTAATGGGCTGGCACCGCGGCTTTGAGGCCGAGTGCCGCGGCCATCTTGGCCGAGCCAGCAAAAAAGGGGAATTCTCCTTCGCTGGGGTGATTGGTCAGCAGCCCGATGTCGGGTTCGAGATCGCGAATGGGCGCGAGTAATGCTTCGTGTTCGGCAAACGTATTGACCGGATCGCCAGAGATGTACACGCGTACCTCGCCCGCCTCCACCACGTAGCCGAGATGGGTTACATCGGGCGGAGCGATGTCGTCGCTGGGCAGGCCCTGCGGGGGCTTGGCGTACACCGCGTGGGCCGTCATGGTGCCCAGCTTGGCTGTGTCCCCGGCGGCCACCGTCGTTGTTGCCGCCGCAATGCCCGCTTCGCGGACGCGCTGGATGCTCTCGGCTGGGCCGGCGATCTGCACGGCTGGATAGGCCGCGGCAATGCGCGCAATGGACTCGGTGCAGGTGTGGTCGCCATGGTCGTGGGTCAGGAGCACGAAATCCGTGTGCAGCGACGCTTCGTGCAGCGGGGGGCGGGCGTGGATGAAGCGGTCGGCGGGCCGTTCGCGGGGGTAGTAGGGATCGACTTGGACGATGGTTCCGGGCGCGTCCTTGAGGCCAAAGGTGCTCTGGCCAAACCAGTGGATACCAACCGCGCCTTCGCGTATTACCAGCGATTCAAATGGGTGCATGATTTCTCCCGCAAGCGTGAAGCCGGGTTGCAACCCGGCGGGCGTTCTGTAAGTTTCGGTAAAAGTTACAAGGTGGCAGAATGGGGAGCAACCGATGAACAATTCCACGCTTTTTGACACTTCGTATCAACGCCGCAAGTGGGCGTTGCTAGAGCGGCTGCTGGAGCAACTGGTGCCGATCTACACCGCCGAGGAGATTGCCGCGCTGCGCATTGACGCGGTTGACCGCGACATTCTCTCGCAGCGCTCTGGGCGCGGGTTTGTCAATCGCGATTTGCTGGAAACGGTTTTGGGCAACTTGCTCGAATGCGTCGCCCCGGGTTCGCACAATGCCTTGGGGCCGGGGCACCAAAAGCCGTCGCTCGACGAGGCCATCGGCGAGATTGCCGACCAACTCTACGCGATGATCGCCCAGTCGCTTTTGGCGGCTGGTGAGAGCGAGGGCACTGAAAATAAGGCCCTGATGAACACCATCTGCTTGCTATGGGAATTGCCCGCCTACAAGGTGCGGGCGCACTGGAACCGCTTTGCTTCGCTTAGGGATCCGGCCGTTTGGGACGCCTATTTGCTCGACAACTGCGGGTTGACGCAGGAACAGCTACTCAAGATCGACTTCCGGGCCGCTTTGGAAGAGACTATTGGCCGCCGCGACTTCGACTGCTATCGCCGCTTCCTCAGCGCGTTGGAGTGCGACTCCATTTTCGACTATCAGATGCAGCTCGTGATGAGCACCTATCCGGGCTGGCGGGTGCTGTTCTACCACGACATTGCCCACGCCCTAACGCGCTCTAGCTCGGTGGCCGGCGAATCCGGGCTGATGCGGCGGCCGGTGCCCTTGCTGCCGCGGGCCATTTCCGAGTTGGCGGGGCGCTACTATCAGGCGGATCTCCATCCCGAAACGCAGATCGGCGATGCTAACTTTCTCGACCATCCCCATCGCGGTATCACCACCGGGCAGACGGGTATTATCGGCAGTGGGTGCCACATTTACCCGTGTACTTTGGGCGGCCTCAGCGGCAAGGTGCAGCAGCGCCATCCCATCATTGGCGACTACGTATTTATCGGTACGGACGCCGGAATTTTCGGCCCCGTGCAGGTGGGCGACCACACGGCGATTGGCGCCAACACCGAAATTAACGGCATCGTCGCGATTGGCGCGGATTGCCGGATCGGCGTGTCGGTATCTATCGGCACGATCGCGCGGACGGCGCGGCCTGGGGCGATTAAATTGGGGGCCGGGGTGCGCGTGGGGGCTGGCACTGTCATTGAAAACGACTCGCCGCTCGAATTAGTCATTCCCGACCAAGCGGTGATTCCAGTCCGCAGTCACGTGGTAAACGATGGCGGTGGCGGGCCGAAGTTCGTGTGATTGCTAAACGCAACGTTCAAGGCTCGCCCACAGAATGTGGCCCGTCAATAATGGTAGCGTGCTTGTAAGAAATCGATGCGTCCCTCGCTTACCATATACACGAGGCGATGTTCTGCCGTAAGGCGTCGCGACCAGGTGCCAGATGGGAGGTATTTGAGGGATTCTGGTTTGCCTATGCCTGAGAATGGGTCGCGGAGCACGGCCTGTATAAGGTCAAAGGCGCGCAGTGCTATCTTGCGGTTGGTCTGTACCCAATAACGCAGGTCTTCGACGAATTCAGGATGGAATACGCCTGCCCACTCGCGTGCGGTGGGGGCGTCTTTGCTCTTACTTTTCTTCTTCGACAAGACCGAGTTCTCGGCTCAACTCTTCTACGGCAATAGGAGCCAACGTCCGGCTCTGTGCGCGGTTGAGCGCCGCGAGGAGGCGTTGGGCGTTTTGGGGCGATCTGAGGAGATGCGCGGTCTCGAGGAGGCCGACTAATTCGTCGGCTGAAATCAGCGCGACGTCCTCGGCATTGCGCCGCCGTATAATCACCGGCTCGCGCGTGGAGGCGACTTCGTCGCAGAGCGATGCGAGTGCGGCTCTGGCTTGGGTATAAGTCGTAGTGGTGGTCATTCGATGCTCCTATGATATGTACCTATTTACCGTACATGTTGTGAGAATCCTGTCAAGTTTGTCTCGACGGTTCTTTTTTCACGACTTCTTCGTCGATCTCGACGCCTTTGGCCGCCCCGGTACGTGGGTGCAATCGAGGATGCTGGTGCCACTCAGCGTGCCGGCGTCGCTTTTGGCCTGATTGCTCATTTTCCCTTCCATTGTGGTTTGCGTTTTTCGGCGAATGCCTGCGGCCCCTCGGCATAGTCCTCCGACAGCCGCAGGCGACGCACGGCCGTCAGGTCTTCGAGTTGACACTGCGCCTGGGAGATGGGGGACTCGATGGTGTGTAGTGCTACCTGCTTGGCGGCTTGGACCGCGAGGGGGCCGCACGCTAGGATCTCGGCGGCCCAGCGCTCGGCCGTGGCCATCACGGGTTCGTCGTCGGCTACTTCATTGACCAAGCCCATGGCTAGGGCTTCCCGCGCCGAGAATAGCTTGCCGGTCAGGAGCATGCCCATAGCTAAGTGGTAGGGGATGCGCCGCGGCAGTTTGAGTACGCCACCAGCATCGGCCAGCAGACCGCGCCGGGCCTCGGGAAAACCAAAGCGGGCGCTTGCGGCTGCCACGATCAGGTCGCAGTGCAGCGCCAGTTCTAGGCCGCCGCCGATGGCATAACCGTTGACTGCGGCGATGATCGGTTTGTAGCAGCGGTCGAGGATGTGGACCGGAGAGTGGATTGGGTTGCGCAACGAATCGTCGTCTGTTTGTTCGACGCGGTATTTCAGGTCTGAGCCAGCCGAGAAAGCGCGCTCGCCAGCACCGGTGAGAATGGCGACCCAGACTTGGTCGTCGGCGATGAAGTCGTCCCAGGCTCTATTTAGCTCGGCGTGGGCCGGGGGATGCAGAGCGTTCATCACCTGCGGGCGATTTACCGTCACATAGGCGATGCGGCCCTTTTTCTCGTAAAGGATGTGTTCGAATGGTGGTGGGGTCATGTGTTCTCCTTGGTGGATGTGAAAATCTCATCTTCGCTAAACCGCGTCCCCCATGCGAAAATCGGGAATGGTGGAGGTAAGCGGTTGCCTTAGCATATCGTTATAATATGGGACAAAAAGCGACAGGTACCGATGGAAAACTACAGCGTCAGAATGATCCGCGAACACATGGACAATATTCCGCAATTCCCGATCCCCAAAGGGTTTGCCATGCGGAATTACCGGCCAGATGAAGGAGCTATCTGGACGCGGATTCAGCGAGCGGCAGAACCGTATTTCGGCGTTGACGATCAGCTTTTTGCGCGCGAATTCAAACGCGATTTTGGGGCGCTGGAAAACCGAAGTTTTTATCTGACCACCGACGCTGGCGACGAGATTGGCACCATCACGGCGTGGTGGCAGCCCGATTTAGATGGCGAGGATTGGGGCCAGATTCACTGGGTTGCGATCCACCCGGACTATCAGGGCCGCGGGCTTGCCAAGCCGATGATGTCCGTGGCGATGGCCTATCTCAAACGATTCCACCAGCGCAGTTTTCTCGGCACCTCAAGCGGGCGGATTCCCGCCATCAAAGTGTATCTCGATTTCGGATTTTACCCAGACCTTAAAAAAGAGCATAGCCAACAGGCTTGGGCGGAAGTCGCGTCCGTTTTGGAACATCCGGTTTTAAGGGCCTGCGGTTTTTAGCTAAGGTTGGTGTACAAACGTGGATCAACTCATCCATCTGCTGCTGTGGACCGCGCTGGCGAGTGCCTGCATTCCCATCGGGGCGCTGTTGGCCCGCATTGGGCGCATTCGTCCGCAGTGGCTCGAAGAGGAACTCCGCCACTTCACAATCGCGTTTGGCGGCGGCATTCTAATTGGTGCGGTAGCACTGGTGCTGGTTCCGCAGGGCATTGAGCGACTGCCGCATCCGCTCGCCGCACTCGCCGCGTTGATCGCCGGTGGTATTGCATTCATGGCGTTTGATCGGTATCAGGCGCAACGACAGCGGTCAGCACCGCAGTTGAGTGCCATGGCGGCAGATTTTATTCCAGAATCGATCGCGCTCGGGGGCATGTTCGCTGGCAACGAGCAAGGCACCGTTTTGTTGGCAGTGCTCATCGGTTTGCAGAATCTGCCCGAGGGGTTCAACGCTTGGCGCGAGGTGGCGGGGCGCGGGCGCGAGGGACGGGCGCTGGTCTGGATGATTCTGCTCGGACTGGTCGGCCCTGTCTGCGGACTCATTGGCTGGTTCTGGCTGGCCGATTACCACGCGATACTTGGCGCTATCATGCTGTTCGCCGCTGGCGGCATCCTCTACCTCACATTCGAAGACATCGCACCCCAGGCCCGCCTTGAGCGCCACTGGGCACCGCCTATTGGTGCCGTGTGTGGCTTTGCGCTGGCCTTGCTAGGCGACATGCTGCTTTGATAATAGAGCGGAATCCCACTCCCTCGCCGTCCAAAGGGTGAGCCTGAATCGGCTTGCAAATGCCCCTTCAATTCGCACTGATCGCGCATGATGGCTCTATCCCCGCGACGGTTCGGGCATCTCGGCCCGTGCCTTCGCCGCTAGGTCTTTGAGATGGCCGTCGTTGGCCAGGCGCTGTTCGAGATGCACCATGCGGCGTTTGCTCGCCGTGGCGATCATGGTCTCGCCGTAGGCGCGCTCGGCCCAGAAGCGGGCTAGCCCGGCGATGTCCTGTTTGACGAGAACGATCTGCTCCTCGGGCACGCGTACCATGCAGTTGATGGTGAACATGCGGCGGCGGCCACCACCGCCGAAGGCTGCGTGTTTGAGGTTGTGCTGAAAGACGACGACGTCTCCGGGGACGACCGCCAAAGCGACGGCGGGGACTTGGTCGCCGGAGATGCCCCACTGCTCCTGCGATTGCCGCGCATTTGCTTCGAGCGTCTCGGCGTACTGATCGCCTCGGCGGTGGCTGCCCGGGATCACGCGCAGGCAGCCGGTGTCGCGGGTCAGGGGGTCGAGGTAGAAGGCGATCTTGACGTGGCGCACTTCCTTTTGGTAGCCGTCAGAGTGCCACTGGGTATCGCCGGCGTAGTAGTTGCCGTCGGAACCGCTGTAGTTGAAGTCGTCGCCGAGCAGACTGGCGAGCAAGCCCTCGATGCGCGGATCGTCGAGCAGCGCACACAGACGCTCGTGTTGATCGATGAAAGGCACGATGCAGGAGCGCCGTTGGCCGTCGTGCGGTTGGCCGTGGTGGCCGCCGCCGCGCTCGGCCCAGACCTGCTCGAAGGCGTTGATGATCTCGTCGATGCAGTCGGCCATCAACCTCGGCAGCGCGAGGTAGCCGAAGGTGTCGAAAAAGTTGAGTTGCTGTTGGTTGAGGCGAATCATGGTGGTCTCCTCGAGTGCTTGACGGAGGGTGGGGGAGGCGATACATTGGCGGCGTTTTGGACGCCGTGTTCAATCTAATGAAGTGCCTGTCTTCACTCAATGTTTGATACCGACCGACGTAGCGGGCCGCGATGAAAATTGTCGATGTGGGTGCTGTGCTGCTGCAACCCATGCCGTGGGTGCTGGTGAAGGTGCGCACGGATGAGGGGATTACCGGCATGGGCGAAGCCTATCACGGGGCCGGCGTCCACCACATCGCCGTCGATGAACGCCTCACCCAACGCGCCCTCATCGGTCAAGACCCGCGCAACGTCGATAAACTCTTCCGCGACATGAAGAGCTCGATGTCGGCGTCGGGGTACTATCAAGGGGCGGTGATGAGCGCGATCAGCGGCATTGAGATGGCCCTGTGGGACATCGCCGGGCAGGCGATTGGCGTGCCGATCTGGCAGTTGCTGGGCGGCGCGTACCGCGACTCGATTCGCGTGTACAACGACTGTCACGCCGGCGACGAGGACGACAATCCCGAATCTTGGGTCGCCAAGGCCAAGGCGGTGGAAGCGCGCGGCTTTGACGCGATCAAGTTCGACATCGATCCGCGTCCCGACCGGCGCGACTACTACAACCGCACCATGAGCAACAGCGACATTGCCTTCCACATCGAAGTGGTCACCGCGCTCCGCGAGGCGCTGCATCCCAACACGGATTTGCTCATTGACGCCCATTGGGCATACGCTCCGCACGACATTCTCAAGGTTGCTTACGCTTTTGAAGCGTTGAATTTGATGTGGTTGGAAGATCCGATTCCGGCTGAAAACGTCGCCGCGCTCAAGGAAGTGAAGAATGCGACGCGCACGCCGATATGCACCGGCGAGAATC
This sequence comes from Candidatus Latescibacterota bacterium, assembly GCA_965116045.1. GTDB lineage: Bacteria > Latescibacterota > UBA2968 > UBA8231 > UBA8231. The sequence goes on from OZ220478.1 coordinate 3,908,702, forward strand.
TGTACACGCGACACGGATTCCGCGAGTTGGTCGAGACGCAGGCGACGGATATTATCTCGCCCGATTTGGCCAAGGCCGGCGGCCTGTCCGAGGGCCGGCGCATCGCCGATCTGGCCGACACTTATTACATGCCGATTTCACCACACAACATTTGCAGTCCGATTGGCACTGTGGCCATGTGTCACGCGTGCGCTGCTGCGCCCAACTTTCAGGTGTTGGAGTTCCACCACCTCGACAACGAGCTGTGGAACAGCCTCACGGTGGAGCGCGACCTGATCGTCAATGGGCGGATCACCGTGCCGCAGACGCCCGGTCTCGGCGTTACACTTGACGAAGCGGTAGCGCGTAGTGCGGCGCGCGAGGACCTCGGCTTCTTCGCCGCGGCGTAGAACCGACTGCGCTATCTCGGCGATGTGGTGCGCCTCGACTTGGGGTTTCCATCGCCAATTTTCCGCGCCGCGTGGACGCTCGGGCTGCTGCCGCCGGCAACGCTGATTGCCTTTGCGCTGGCTATGGGTTGCGTGGGCACGGTGCTGTACCGCGCCGGGCAGACTTTTGACTACTCCGTCATCTACGGCGTCGTGTTCATAGTCATCTTGGCCAGTGGTTTACCCGGTTCTCAATCCGCGCATGGCCTCCCGCCGCTGACGCTCTCGCACCCATATTGGACGACGGATTCTTGGAAGCTGGTAATACCGGTAATACTATTTGCCAATTACATTTCAAACTGGTAATCTTTTTGCCTGGTTCAATGTAAAGTTGGGAATAAAATTGACTGCCATTGCATTATGACGGATGTGCTCAAGGAAATCATCCTAGACTTTCAGGAAGAGTCGCTGGTGACCGGTGTCCCGCGGCGGGTCGCGGTGCGAACGGTGCCGGGAAAGGCCATGGTCTGCATCGGCCCGCGCCGGAGCGGAAAATCAACTTTTCTGTTCCAACTCATCCGCAAGCTACTTGACGCTGGAATACCCCACGACAACATCCTGTACCTGAATTTCTTCGACGACCGCCTGCATTATCTGCAACGCGATGGGCTGTCCGCCGTGATGGAGGCATACTATTCGATTTATCCCGCAAAAAAGAACACCGAGACGGTCCATTGCTTCTTCGACGAGATTCAGGTCGTACCCGGTTGGGAGTCTTTTGTGGATCGGATCATGCGCACCGAGCAGTGCGAGGTATACATCACCGGCTCGTCGGCGCAAATGCTGTCTCAGGAGATCGCGACACAGATGCGCGGACGGGCGCTTTCTTGGGAATTGTTTCCCTTCTCGTTTCGCGAGTTTCTCGACTTCAAGGGGATCGACAGCGGCCCCCTGTCCGCCCGGCGACGCCTGCTGATCCAGAACGCATTCGATCAGTATTGGGAGAGCGGCGGATTCCCGGAGGTCGCGGGTTTTGACCGCCGGCTGCGGATTAAAACCCACCAAGAGTACTGGGGCGCGATGCTGTTCCGCGACCTTGTTGAACGACACGACATCTCCCACCCCCGAGCGGTCGCTGATCTGGCCCACTGGCTGGTGGACAACATTGCTTCCCTGTACTCTGTCAACCGTCTTACTGGATACTTGAAGGCACTTGGCTATCGCGCCCCGAAGTCGGCGGTCTCGGCCTACCTGAACTGGTTTGAGGATGCCTTCTTCTTGTTTACGGTGCGCATCTTTGACGCATCCTTGGCGCGGGCCAACGCGAATCCCAAGAAAATCTACTGCGTCGATCACGCATGGGTCGAACCGGTCTCCTCCGGCATCCTCGTAAATACCGGCCATCTGCTCGAAAATCTCGTATTCACGGCGCTCCGTCGAGTTACCGCCGACCTTTTTTATTACAAGTCGAAGGCCGGTCGCGAAGTAGATTTCGTCGCTCACATGGGCGACAACTCGCGCCTACTGGTCCAAGTCTGCGAGTCCCTTGCAGACCCGCAGACCAAGCAACGGGAAGTGGCCGCACTGCGCGACGCCATGGGCGAACTAAATTTGGGAACGAGTGTGCTAGTAACTCGTGGTGGAGCGGGGGGGCCTAGCGCCGGGGAACACATTGCCGTTGACACCGGCGTGATCGAAGTCACCGCTGCTTGGCGTTTTCTGCTCGATGTGGATTCTTCCTACGGCGATCCGCGCATTGCCTACCGCCGCTGATGCCCGCGCCGATCTCCTCGGGAGCACACCGCCGATCTGTTCGTCGATACGGATTTGGCTCGTTGAGCCGAATCTGTCGCCGTCGCTGGAGCATCTGCTAACTTCCCGTCCTACCGCCCGAAGCCTATCTCGAAGAAGCGCTCCCCGGCTTCCGATACGTCGAACTCATCGTCCCCCGCGTCTTGGAACTGACGTACACCGCCACCGACCTTGAAGGTTTTGCCCGCGACCTCGGCTACGACGGCCCGCCCTTTTCCTACGACGATGATCGCCGCCACCGCCTCAAGTGCGAACTGGACGCCCTTTTCGCGCACCTATACCAGCTAGACCGCGCCGATCTCGAATGGATTTTAGACGCGCCCGCGCCGAGCGCATCCTTCCCGGCCCTCAAACGCAACGAGACGCAGGAGTTCGGCGAGTACCGCACCCAACGCTACGTTCTCCACGCCTACGACCAACTAGCCCGCGGCGAGCTGCCAGACCTCGACGCGGTTTAATGCCCTACTTTATCCATTTCTGTATCCTTTCCGCTACACTCCAGCCTCGCACAGCCCCGCCGCCCCTCTGAGCCGCTGTTTTGGCACGATTCTTGCCCCTTGCGAGTAGCACCGCACCCGCAACCCAAGGCAGCGCTCATGGCCGAATTTGATACCATCGCTAAACACCTCATCCACACCTATCCCCACGACTTCGCCCGGTTCGTCCTCCAACAAGACGAGGTCGAGGTGATTGACGTCATCGACACCGAACAGCCCACCGTCGAGACCCACCGCACCGACAGCCTCATCCGCGTACAAATCAACGGCGAGGAGGCGTTGGTCCATCACGAATTCCAAACCACCGATAGTAATCCACCCATGCCCCGCCGCATGGCCGGCTATATCGGCCGCGGCATTGAGCAGCACGGCCTGCCGATCTATTCCAACGTCATCTATCTGCGTCCCAACGCCGGCCGCACCGATCCGGGGCATTACGTCCAAGAGCGGCATGGCTACCGCGTCTTGATGCAATACAAGGTGATTCGGCTGAGCCAACTAGACGGCCAACAGATGCTCGACGGCGGCCATGCCGGCTTGCTGCCGTTTGCGCCGTTGATGCAGCGGCCAGCAGGTATGGATTCTGAAGCGTGGCTGCGTCAGTGTATCCACCGAGCGCAAGAGATGCCACTGGACGAGACTATCAAAGCCAATTACTTGGCCGATCTTGCGATGTTGAGCGGATTGGCGTATAACTTAGAAACGATTATGACCATCATCTCGGAGGCGACCATGTACGAATCGTCGGTAGTGCAGTATTTCACGGAAAAGGCCCTTGAGCAAGGCATTGAGCAAGGTATTCGCGAGAGCATCCAAGAAGTGTTGGAACTGCGCTTTCAGCCCGAGGCTGTGCGCGGCTTGGTCGCCCGCCTTGGGGCCGTTGACGATGTGCAGCACCTCAAGCAGTTGCACCGAGCGGCCATACAGGTGCCCAGCCTCGAAGCCTTTAGGCCCCTGTTAGATGAAGCTGAATAGAGACATTGCGTAACGCACCGCATCCAGTTACTCGTCTCCCCACACTCGCCCAATCGCCGCCCGAATCCTCCCCGCCATCCTCCCGATTAGCCGCGACGAGAGACTACTCGGTTTCGGCGGCGACCTGGTTACAAGACGAAAAGGGTGCGGATCAACCCTCAAACTGTCCTGTTGAAGCAGCGCGTATTGATTGAGATGCGGGGCTGTTGGAATAAACACGAGCCAATGAGCAGCGAGGATTTTAAGTCCCCGATCCCTTGATCGTTCAACGGAGTTTACGGAAGCCAGCGCATCCCGGCGCTCGTCAAGGGCACGCTGCCGCAGCATCGAGTGACCAAGCTCTCGCCGCGAGCGGCTGATGCCGAGGAACTGGCGGGGATTTTCGCGGACGCACTGAGCTATTGGTAGGGAACTGTTCTAAGCAGGTCGTGTAATTTATTCAACAGATTCGTCGACAAGGGCCAAGTCGTGCAATCGTCAACCAGCCGCCGGGTAAGCAACGACGGTTCGGTTGCCGCCATCATTTTACGACCTGACCTCGCGCCGCTTTTGTCTCCAACCCCCCATCGCTGTACCCTTTCCGTTACACTTCAGCACCGCCTATCCCCTCCGCCCCCCTGAGCCGACGCCTTGGCATGAATATTGCAGTTGGGAATTTCGAACGACCCCCACCGTCCCCACCAGTTCGGACGGCTTCATACGCTCTAATGCCCAACGGATTGCCATGGCCGAATTCGATACCATCGCCAAGCATCTCATCCACACCTACCCGCGCGACTTCGCCCGCTTCGTCCTCCAGCATGACGACCTCGAAGTCCTCGACGTCATCGACACCGAACAGCCCACCGTCGAGACCCACCGCACCGACAGCCTCATCCGCGTACGAATCAACGGCGAGGAGGCGTTGGTTCATCACGAATTCCAAACCACCGACAGCAACCCCCCCATGCCACAGCGCATGGCCGGCTATATCGGACGCGGCATTGAGCAGCACGGCCTGCCGATCTACTCCAACGTCATCTATCTGCGTCCCAACGCCGGCCGCACCGATCCGGGGCACTACCTCCAAGAGCGGCATGGCTACCGCGTCTTGATGCAATACAAGGTAATTCGGCTGAGCGATTTAGACGGCCAACAGATGCTCGATGGAGGCCATGCCGGCTGGCTGCCGTTTGCGCCGTTGATGCAGCGGCCGGCGGGTGTGGATGCGGAAGCGTGGCTGCGCCAGTGTATCCACCGAGCGCAAGAGATGCCACTGGACGAGACTATCAAGGCCAATTACTTGGCCGATCTTGCGATGTTGAGCGGATTGGTGTATAACTTAGAAACGATTATGACCATCATCTCGGAGGCGACCATGTACGAATCGTCGGTAGTGCAGTATTTCACGGAAAAGGGCATCAAGCAAGGTATTGAGCAAGGTATTGAGCAAGGTATCGAGCAAGGTATCGAGCAAGGTATCGAGCAAGGCATTGAGCAAGGCATTGAGCAAGGCATTGAGCAAGGTATTCGCGAGAGCATCCAAGAAGTGTTGGAACTGCGCTTTCAGCCCGAGGCTGTGCGCGGCTTGGTCGCTCGCCTTGGGGCCATTGACGATGTGCAGCACCTCAAGCAGTTGCACCGAGCGGCCATACAGGTGCCCAGCCTCGAAGCCTTTAGGCCCCTGTTAGATGAAGCTGAATAGAGACATTGCGTAACGCACCGCATCCAGTTACTCGTCTCCCCACACTCGCCCAATCGCCGCCCGAATCCTCCCCGCCATCCTCCCGATTAGCCGCGACGAGAGACTACTCGGTTTCGGCGGCGACCTGGTTACAAGACGAAAAGGGTGCGGATCAACCCTCAAACTGTCCTGTTGAAGCAGCGCGTATTGATTGAGATGCGGGGCTGTTGGAATAAACACGAGCCAATGAGCAGCGAGGATTTTAAGTCCCCGATCCCTTGATCGTTCAACGGAGCTTACGGAAGCCAGCGCATCCCGGCGCTCGTCGAGGGCACGCTGCCGCAGCATCGAGTGACCAAGCTCTCGCCGCGAGCGGCTGACGCCGAGGAACTGGCGGGGATTTTCGCGGACGCACTGAGCTATTGGTAGGGAACTGTTTTAAGCAGGTCGTGCAACGTTATTCAATAGATTCGTCGACAAGGGCCAAGTCGTGCAATCATCAAACAGCCGCCGGGTAAGCAACGACGGTTCGGTTGCCGCCATCATTTTACGATCTGACTGTACGCCGCTTTTGTCCCCAACCCCCCATCGCTGTACCCTTTCCGCTACACTCCAGCACCGCCTATCCCCTCCGCCCCCCTGAGCCGACGCCTTGGCATGAATATTGCTGTTAGGAATTTCGAATGGCCCCCACCGTCCCCACCAGCTCGGACGGCTTCGCATACTCTAATTCCCAACGGATTGCCATGGCCGAATTCGATACCATCGCCAAGCATCTCATCCACACCTACCCGCGCGACTTCGCCCGATTCGTCCTCCAACAAGACAATGTCAAGGTGATTGACGTCATCGACACCGAGCAACCCACCGTCGAGACCCACCGCACCGACAGCCTCATCCGCGTGCAAATCAACGGCGAGGAAGCGTTGGTCCATCACGAATTCCAAACCACCGACAGCAACCCCCCCATGCCACAGCGCATGGCCGGCTATATCGGACGCGGCATTGAGCAGCACGGCCTGCCGATCTATTCCAACGTCATCTATCTGCGTCCCAACGCCGGCCGCACTGATCCGGGGCACTACCTCCAAGAGCGGCATGGCTACCGCGTCTTGATGCAATACAAGGTAATTCGGCTGAGCGAACTAGACGGCCAACAGATGCTTGACGGAGGCCATGTCGGCTGGCTGCCGTTTGCGCCGTTGATGCAGCGGCCAGCAGGTGTGGATGCCGAAGCGTGGCTGCGTCAGTGTATCCACCGAGCGCAAGAGATGCCACTGGACGAGACCATCAAAGCCAATTACTTGGCCGATCTTGCGATGTTGAGCGGATTGGCGTATAACTTAGAAACGATTATGACCATCATCTCGGAGGCGACCATGTACGAATCGTCGGTAGTGCAGTATTTCACCGAAAAGGGCATCAAGCAGGGAGGTCGAGAACGCGCCATTGAGTATCTGCTTGACGTGCTGGTGCTTCGCTTTGGGCTGACCGCGTCGGATCCATTGGCCGCTCGCCTTGGGGCCATCGACGATGTGCAGCGTCTCAAGCAGTTGCATCGAGCGGCCATACAGGTGCCCAGCCTCGAAGCCTTCAGGCGCTTGTTAGACTAGAGGCACAGCGTCGTGCCCCTACATGCGATTCTCGCGGCGCGTACAATTTTGGCTCGCTGCGGCCGGCGGTGGTGCGGGACGATGTGCCTCGGGATCACACTCTGATCTTGATGAACGGCTGGCCGAGTCGGCATTCCCGCACTCTGTTGTTGAAGACCTTCACCCGGCTGGAGCCTGTCGCGAGCCGGCGAGGAGAGTAAGATGTCAGACAAGCGCCCCAATATCCTGCTCATTATGACCGACCAGCAGCGCGGCGACTGCATGGGCCTCGACCCCCACAGTCCCTCGTGTCTGCAAACGCCCAACTTGGACTGGCTTGCCCGCACGGGTACGCACTTTCACCACGGCTACTCCGAATGCCCCAGTTGCATTCCCGCGCGTCGCAGCTTGATGACCGGCACAGCGCCCGCGGCCAATGGGGCTGTTGGCTTCAAGAGTGCGCGGTGGCAGCCGCCGCACACCTTGGCTGGCGAGCTGTCTAGGGCCGGTTATCAGACGGAGATGATCGGCAAACTCCACTTAACCCCCCATCGCAAGCGCTACGGTTTTGACCACATGCAGTTAGCGGATGCCACGCGGGGTGCTGACAACGACTATGTCGAATGGTTGCAGCAGTATCACGGCCGCAATGAGGTAGACCCCGGCATGGCTCACGGCATTTCCGCCAACGGCTGGATCGGCCGCCCGCACCATTTGCCGGAAGAACAAATGCATACCTTTTGGTGCGTTGATCGGGCGATGGATTTTCTGCGCAAACGCGATCGGTCGGCCCCGTTTTTTCTCAACGTTTCCTTTATTGATCCCCACCCTCCGCTCACGCCACCCGCTCCTTATTACGACCGCTATATCGACCGCAACCTCCCCGAGCCATGGGTCGGCGATTGGGCGGCCGCATTCGATGGTGCCGAAAAAGGTCTCAATCCCAATGCGTGGGAAATTCGTCTCAACGAACACGACATGCGCTGTTGTCGCGCCGCTTATTACGGCATGATCAACTTTATCGACGACCAAATTGGCCGCCTGATCCAGTTTACCGGGGGTCTCGACAACTGCTTAGTCATCTTCACTTCCGATCACGGCGAAATGCTGGGCGACCACAACCTCTTCCGCAAAACTTGGCCCTATGAAGCGTCGGCGCGCGTTCCGTTTTTCATGCGCGCCCCCAAAAACTGGGACTATCCCGAAGAGGTCGTTTGCCAAAGCCCCGTCGGCATCCAAGACATCATGCCCACCATTCTCGCGGCGGCTGACATCGACATTCCCGCTACTTGCACCGGCAAAAGCCTTCTACCTGTCGTGCGGGGCGACGCCGACCGCGTGCGGGAATTTCTCCATGGCGAACACGCTGGGTGTTACGCCCGCGACCACGGCAATCACTATCTCACCGATGGCCACTGCAAGTACATCTGGTATTCGCAGACGGGCCAAGAGCATCTTTTCGACTTGGACCAAGATCCCCAGGAAATGCGCGATCTGTCTCGTGAGTCCGACGCTGAAATTAAGATGCAGCCTTGGCGAAAGCGCCTCAGCGAAATCCTCAAAGATCGACCGGAAGGTTTTGCAGATGGCCCGCGCTTAATTCCCGGCCAACCCCATGACGCGCTGCTGCCAGACTACGATCCAGAAGCGACGTATCCCTATTTGTAGGGAAACCCCCTCGGCCAGTCAGGGGCGTTACCAGCGATAGCGCAAGGCGAGATTGGGAATCGGGAGGATGGCAAAACCATCGTCGGACACGAGGAAAATGGCGATTGGGACGTCCATGGAAACGGCGACGTTTGCGGCGTGGACTTCCAGCCCCACGCCCGGTCCCACTACGACATCCAGCTCCTCGTCGATGCTTTCTTTGTGTTCGTGGTGGTCTCCCTCCCACTCTTCGCTCCGCCGGTAAAATGCGGCCACGCCTCCAGAGAGAAACGCACGCGCCCACTCGCCTTGGTGCAGGGTCTTGAACAAGGTAAGCCCCCCAAAGAGATAGCGTTCCTCTTCGGACCAATACGGCAATCCCGAGACCTGCCAGCCGTTGCCGGTAGTGGGATTTTGGCGGCCATAGCTGATCCCTAGACCGTAGGTCGGCCCGGCCACGAACCCAACGCTGTGGCCCCCACTGTCTGCGGCCAGTATGGCCGGCGCTAGCAAAGTCGCCAGCGCGATACTGCGTAAAATGCTCATAATACCTCCTATATGTCGCGTAATAGTACTATAAACAACCCGACGTCCTCTTGTTCTTCACCCTGCAAATCCACGCTGACGCCTGCGTTCAGCACCATGCCATCGCCGAGGCCGAGATCGAGATTCGGCTCTAAGCGGACGCTGAGGTCGCCGGCTAAATCAGCGGTGTTGGACGTGAGGAGCAGGTCGAGGTACGCACTTAGTTTTTCGCTGAATACTTGGGCTGGTTCGAGCAAGAGATCGACGACGATCCCCTCGGCAGCGTAGCCTTTGAGTGCGGCGACCTGCAAGCGAGTGTTGAAGCGGAAGGTGGCCCCCATTCGCATGGTCTGCATGAGGCCAACGGCTAGCCCTGGTTCGGAAATGTCGCCAGCCGGTAGGGCGATGCCGGCGGTTGCGGCGCGATTGGGGCCGAGTTGGTACTTGCTGCCGACCACGATCGACGAAAGGTTGGAATTCCCGTCCTTGAAAAAGCCAAAGGTGAGATGTGCGCCCACTTCAAAGCGAGCATGGGGATTGAATTTGGCCATAGCTACGATATCGCTCACGTCCTTGAGTTCTTTGAACGTGGAGGGAGCGGTGCGGACGCCAATATCGACGCTCGTGTAGCCTAGGCCGCCCGGCAGAACGTAGTAGGGGTCGTAGCTGAGGGGAGCATGGACGGCAGGGGCTTCGGTCTCAGGCGCGACCGCTTCTTCCGCGGGTTGAGCATGGACGGCAGTGCCCACTAAGGCGACCACGCCGATCAGTGTGCAAAACAGGTGCATAAGGTCTCCTAAAATTGTGAGGGAATGTTCAAAAGCCGCAGCGCTTACAGGCGCGGAAGAAAGGCTCGGCCATGGCGTAGGCCCCGCGAAAGACCATGTCGCTGGTGAGGGGATGCACGCAGATCAGGCGTGCGCCGTTGTCGATGGCCTCGACCATAGCGTCTTCAATGTCTTGGGGAGCTTCCATTGCGCCGTGACCGACGACGCGGCCCGTGTGGATGCCGCGCTCGGCGGCGGCGCGAAAGAGTGCGTTGACCGCGTCGTTGACTTCGGGGAGATCGCCCTCGCGCAGGACGGCGTCAAACGGGCCGACAAAGCCACATGCCTTGTTGCGCCCCTGGGCGGCCATCAGGTCGAGGACGCGGTCGCGGGTCTCGAGGTCGATGATGTATTCTTTGGTCTCGAACTGGATCCAGCCCTGGGTCTCGGTCTCGGCACCGCGCAATTCGTCGGGCGTGAACATCATGGTCCGCTCGCCGTCGCGCACTGGATACCCGCCGCGATCGTCTGGGGTGGCTTGGCCGGGAACGGGGAAGCTGATGGCGCGGAAGTAGCGCTCGGCCTCCTCGTAAGTGGTGCCATAGGGGCGCATCGTCGCCCGCGCTCCAAGCTGAAAGGCGTCGCCGTGTTCGGAGCGGGCTTCGCGGGCTAGGCGCTGAACCGGCAAGATGCCGTGGCGGGAGAGGACGGCGTTTTGCTCGCGGCCGTACCAGCCTTCCCACTGGCTGTGCTCGGCGTCGTTGACGATCCACGACCAACCGGCCTTGGCCCAAGCGTGGACCTCGGCGTCGCGCAGCTTGTGCCACGGCACGTCGTTGAAGCCGCCCAACAGGGGCGGGGTTTTGGCCACGGACTCGCATTGATCGAGGGTTTCCTTGAGCGGGTTGCGGGCGGGATTGCAGGCGTAATTGTAAGCGCGGCGGGCGAATTCCTCGGTTTTGAGGGGTCGGTTGCCGCCGATGGCTGCGATGGCATCCACAGAGGTGCCTCCTTGTTTTGGTTTCGCGTTATAGTCGCATTAATAAAATATAAGAACCGCAAGGTCCGTTGTGGGAATTGCCAATGGAAGGGAGCGGCTAGCCGGTCGGGAGCATACTGGACAACAGCGTCGCTAAGCCCAAAAACGAAAGGAAGCCCACGATGTCGGTCACGGTCGTGAGGATGATTGAGGACGCGGTCGCGGGGTCGTGGCCTAGCTTGGCCAACACGACCGGGATGGCCGCGCCCGCTATGGATGCGAGCACCATGGACATCAACATGGCGCACAACATGACGAGGGCCAAGCCCATGCTCTGGCTCCAGATGAAGACGCCGATCGCGGTCACCGCGGCAATGGCCAGTCCGTTGCAAAAGCCGATTGCCAACTCTTTGCCAAGGACGCGGCCGGCGTGCGAAGTGCGGATCTCGCGCAGCGCGAGTCCTCGCATGGTCACGGCGAGGGCCTGTGCGCCGGTGTTGCCCGACTGACCCGCGACGACGGGCAGCAGGATCGCAAGCGCGGTAAACTTGGCAATTGTGTCCTCGAAGAGGCCGACGACCGCGGCCGCGAGAAAGGCGGTTACGAGGTTGATGTTGAGCCAAGGCAGCCGGCTGCGAATGCCCACCCACGGGTTGGACAGGGCGCGCTCTTCGGCGGATACACCGACCATCTCTTGGACATCGCTCGCCAAGTCTTGCTGTGCCGCGCTGACGAGGCCGTCGTGGCGAATGACGCCGACGACTTGTCCGGCGAAATCGACCACCGGCAAGTTGGTGAGGTGATAGGTGTTGAGGAGTTCGACGACTTCCTCGCGCGGCGTCATGGGCTGCACTTGCACGACGGTGCTGTCGCGGAGATCGCCGAGCCGCAGTTCGGGGTCGGCGGCGACTAGATCCGGCAGTCGCACCAAGCCCGCGTAGCGATCGCTTTCGTCGCGCAGCACGAGTGCCATGGCGCGGCGATTGCCGGGTTGGCGGATGCGCGCAAGCGCGGTGGCTACCGTGCAATCCACTGCGAAGGTGCTGACTTGGGCGTCCATCAGTGAGCCGGCCGTGCCCGGAGGATAGGATAGGATCTCTTGGATTTCCCGCCCGCGCTCCGCGCCGGCTAATGCGAGGAGCCGCGCCTGCGCTGACTCGTCGAGATGCGCGACTAGCCTGGCCGTCATGGCCGGATCGAGTTGCGTGAGCAGGCGGCTCAAGTGAGCGTCGTCCAAGTGCGTTAAAATGTGTGCGCCGCGCTCCAACTCCATCCGTTGCAAGACGGTTAGCGCGACTGCGTCGTCCACGCCTTGCAACACGCCGACGGCTTCTGCGGCCGCGGCGTCGTCTAACTGGCGCGCTACTTGCTCGGGATGGAGTTCGACAAATCGCTGGATGAGCACTCGGTGCGGAGTTGGCTGTTCCATCACGATGCTCGCTTGCCCGAGCCGCTGGTTGGCCATTGCAATACGCTGCGCAAGCCGAGACCAAAGACTTCGCCGAGGGCCGAGGCCGTTTGCGAGCCGCTATCTGTCTGTGCAGCGCTCGCTTGCCGTCGCTCCAAAGCTCGCGCGGTTTCGTAGCGGAGAACGCCGACGAACTGGCCGGCTGTGTCCACCACGGGCAGCGCGTGGACGCTGCTCCACGCTGGATGTTCCACCACGGTTTGCCAAGTCGCGCTGGCGGCAATGGACGCCACGTGGCGCGTGCAGATCGACGCCAGCGAAGCATCGGGCTGTGCGCCCATTAGTTCCCGCATGTTGACCACGCCGACGAGTCGCTGATCGTCGGCCACCACGTAGAGATAGTAGAGCGCGTGCGCGGGATTGCGCTGGAGCCGTGCGAGCACTTGGCAAACCGGTTCTTGCTCGAATGCGGTGATTACCTGCGGGTCCATGAGTGCTCCGGCCGTATCCTCGGCGTAGATGAGCAGGTTTGCGATTGCAGCTTGAAGGCGCGAGGGAAAGCAAGCGACGACTGCGGCTTGGCGCTCGCTCGGCGTCGCTCGCAAGATGGCTGCGGCGATATCCGGGCGCACGGCGATTAGTATGGCGGCCGTATCTTCAGTAGATAGCTGCTCTAGGGCGAGGGCGGCAGAAAGGGACGGCAGGTAGTGCAAGAGGCCCGCGGCAACTGCTGGCGCGAGATCGCCGAGCACTAGTGCTGCTTCTTGGTGCGACATGCCCGCGAGGATGCCTGTGACTTCCGCCGGATGATCGGTGGCAAATTGCGCGAGGAGTTGTTGGTCAAGATTCACTGGATACCTCCTTGCTTACGCGGAGGCAGCGCTCGGCAAAGAACTGCTGGCCGGGGATACCCAACTCGCCCTCGTCGTGCTCGACGAAAACGGTGGTGGAGGTCGTCCGCACGATGCGTCCGTTGTCGCTGCCGAGGCGAATGCGCTGCCCCACGTTGTAGGATTTGTTGACGTAGTGCATGGCGAGGATGTTGGCGATAATGCTGCGGGCCCCGAGCCCAAACGCAAAGGCCGCACCGGCGAGGAATGCGGCGAGCGCGATCGAGAAGATGTTTGTCAGCAGCGATACATCCACGCCGAGTTGCCTGATCGCCACGAGAATGGCCGCGCCGACGATGCTCCCCCGCACGAGGCGGGCCAATTGTCGCCCCTGATGCGGCAGCAAGCGAAAGGCTGTAGCCATGGCCGCGTCGCTGATGAGGCGACCGCCGATGATGCCAACAAACAGGACCGCGATTGCCGCGATAACCTTGGGCAGGTATTGTGCTAAAGCGGCCAGATAAGTGGTCAAAACCGGCAGCCCGACCGCCTCACTGGCCACCATGACCGCGATCAACAAGACGAGCCAATAGACACTGCTTGAGAAAACGCGCCCAGCCTCTTGATCGGCGAGGGCTTGTTGCCAAGCAATGGCGGTCGTTTTTGCGGCCAGCCGCTGAGAAAAACGCGCTACTAGGCGGCGCACGAGTGCGCGGAGCGACCACGCCGCGATCCACCCGACCAACAGCACGACGAAGGCGACGACCAACTTGGGCAGCAGGTGGATGAAGCTCTCTTTAATGGAACCAAGGACGGCGAGTATCTCAGCAGGTGGGCTAGGCTCCATAAGACCTCTCCAGTTACTTTTTTTGTTTAATCACTATTAATATTAAGACGATGGCTAGCCAATAGAGGTTCTGCACGACGGCAAAATAATAGACGACCCCCATGAGGTGGTCAAACACCGCGCCTAGGGCGAAAACCATTAAATAGACGTCGATGCCGCTGCGCAGATAATTGCGCAATTTCAGCGGCTGAACGCGCACGAAGTCGGCCAAGCGGCCCATCAGGCCGCGGCTCGCGATTCGGCTAACTGTTCCCTTGCCAAAGGCCGTGGCGTTCATCAGGGTGGCGATGTGGGTCATGGCCAGCGCAGCGAAGACGACAAACGAGTAGAGGTAGGCGTGCGGATCGCCGCTTTGGCGCTCTAATGCCCGTCCCAACGCGAGGCAAAGCATCAGCTCGGCGATTCGGTCGAGTAGGCCGTCGAGCCAAGTGCCAAACGGCGAGCTGAGGCCGCGCAAGCGAGCGAGTTCGCCGTCGCAGCAGTCGAGCGTAAAGGATAGTTGGATGAGGAGGCCGGCTCCGATGAGGGCCATGCGTTCGCCCGTAGAGAGGAGGTACACACCGGGCAGGATGACGAGAAAGGAAAGGATCGTTACTTGGTTGGGGCTGAGGGGGGTGCGGACCAACAGACGGGTGAGTAGGGTGGAGAGGCGGCGGTTGAACAGGACTTCGACTAGCCCCATGACCTCGGGCTTGCTGGCCTTGAAGTCCGCGGCCGTGTACGGGGATTTGCGCACAGATGCTCCTATAGGATCTGATTTTTTGGCCCAAAGATAGCCGCACTCGACCTTTAGTCAACTGGCGATCCCATTGCCCGCGTTAGGTCCTATGTTTAGTCTTTTCGACTTCTAATTTCGACATTATCCCCAGTTATTGAGGTCTATGCAATACGAAATCAAGCGTCATTGGTCGGAGTTCTACAATCACTCCCACACAATCGTTCCCTCATCTTTTGCCGCAACGGTGGCCATTGAGCTGACCGGGCCACGGCAAATTATCGACATTGGCTGCGGCAACGCCCGCGATACCTTCTTCTTTGCCCACTTAGGGCACCGCGTTCTAGGGCTGGATATTGCTGATTCGGCCATCAGGAGCAATCGAATGTGTGCCCAGCAGCAAAAAATTAACGGGATTGCGTTTGCAGAAGCCGATGTCGCTGCACCCAACGCACTCGCGGACATCTTGGCGCGATTGGAACGGGATGGTGCCCCATTAGTTATCTATGCCCGATTCTTCTTCCACGCAGTTACCAAGAAAGAAGAGACCTCGGTCTTGGCGTGTTTATCTCAACACTTGCCCGCAGGCGCGGACTGCTTTTTTGAATTTCGCACCAAGAACGACGCCAAGACACACAAGTGCTTCGGAGGGCACTATCGGCGTTTCATCGACCTTGATGAATTTATCGCGGAAGCCACCGCCCGATCGTTCGAATGCGTATATCAAGTCGAAGGCCAGGGGATGGCAAAATTTCGCGAGGAGGATCCCGTCGTCGGGCGGGTATATCTACGCCATCTTTAGCGAAGGCGCGGCAATGGGATGCGCCGCGGTTGCCGCTGTTAGGGTCGGCGGCGACTACTAATGGAACCAAGAACGGCGAGTATCTCAGCGGATGGGCTAGGCTCCATAAGATCCTCCGGTTACTTTTAGGCGGCGATGTGGGGCACGGCTGGCGCAGCACATGAACTAGGACAAGTCACTTTAACTTTGACAAGATGCCTAATACAAATTTGACGGCTTGTTTCAGGTGTCGTTTGCATGTGAAAAATGCTACTTTGGGTATTAAGCAAATTAATTTTACAGGCGCAAGGCTGGCAACTTTATAATCAATCTCTAGCTCGAGTCTTCTCTTTATTTTTTGAACCGTATAAAACAGATGGCTTTCTTTATTGAATTTAGTCGGAATGCCAGCGAATATGCGGTTCTTTTTGTAGAGATGAGCATAAAAATTCTCGAAATAGAAATCGTTTATTCGGACAAAATTGTGCCTGTGACTTGGAGAAATCGGCCAGCAAAGTGTCGTGTAGGGCTTGGGCTTATTAAAGCGAGTGGGATATTGACGATGGGAAAAATTGAAATAGATATTCCATTCGTCTAACGATCGGTACTTTTCATTAAAGAACGTATCAACAGCACTTTTGAAAAATTGTCTATTGATAATCTGTGGCATATGGGATGAGTAGGAGAGCGTATCATAATTATTCTCTTTAAGGATTCTGTAGGTTTCGAGTTGTGCATAATCGTAATCTGTATAGGGAGGAAGGGTTTTTTGGGTCTTGGCGCGATTTTTCATATCGTCGTGGTAGTAAGATTCATATTTTCCCCCTGAGACATAGAATTCCTGCGGGATAGGCAGCAAAGGCCGATTGTCGTCATCCGCCATTACGAATTCTTCATCTAGATTCCTACAATCAGGAAGAGAAGATCGGAGGAGCCAATTCTTCATGACGTGGTCATTGCAAGTGCGAAACCTATGCAGCTTGTCGCCTAAAATCGTTTCTTCATCGACTATGACTAATTTTAATTTAGAGCTAAATGAGAAAGCGCTAATCATTGATTGAGGTACAATAATAACCGCTTCGTGAATAAAGGACATGAAATGTTCGACGTATTCTAAGGTTTCATGCAGTATTTTTGGTCTGATACTTATATACACGATCTGCATAAAATCACGCTTTGCCCTGAGATACGCCGCGCAATGGCGTCCGGGGAACCGTTACTGCCCGCCACCATCGCCGGATAGTCAATGTTCGTCTGAAGAGTGGTCAGTGGTTAGCAGTGAGCAGGGCATGATCGGCGCGAGGCATAAGCGGGCGTCCCGGCCCCCGCTCCCTCGCTGGGCTAGCGGCTCCATCCTCCTTGCGCGTCTCATGGCAGACGACAGGGACAGCGTACAAACGAATGCCGCCCGGCGCAGCGAGGACCTGGGTGCCGGGCGGCAAGACCTCACGGATCGCTAACGGTCCGAGTGCAATCCGTCGGCCGGGCTGAGAAGTAGAGAATTTTGCGCTTAGTTTGCGCGGAGAATTTTGCGGGGGGGGGGGGGTAAATCATTGTTTTTTAATAACTTATGGGAAATTGAATCGGCAGTGACTCCAAGCACCCCAAATAGCCTAGCTCCCGCCGCAAGGCCCCTGTCTAATATGGAATGCTCAATCATGTCCTCATTCATCCTCCAAAAGCGGCACACAGGCCGCAAAAGTTCCGTTTACGATACGCCATAAAAACCACGTGTCAAGGGAATCTCACGCTCTCGGTCTGAGAAGCCTTCTGCAAGCCCATCTTGAGGGGTAGTGCATCCGCGTACCAAGCAGATGGCGATTCTGCGCCATCTGAATGGGTTGGGCTGTCGGCGCATTAGGGGTCAGTCATGTCAGCGTAACTCCTCCGTCTAGCTGCGGGCGAAAGATGTGGCAAACTAGAGGGCGGCGATGGGACGCGACGCGGTTGCCACTGTTGGGGTCGGCGGCTATTTTCCGGCTATGCAAACGAAGCGAATTGGCTTGGAGGTGACTCGGCGTGCGCTCGTATTGGGTGCGGGTGCGGCGCTATTCTTGAATCTGGCTTGTCCCTACTCGGTGCTCGTCCTGCAAAATGCTGGTCTGACCTCGGATTACATTGCGGCTGGGGCGATGATGGTCTTTTTGGTTCTCGTCGGGCTGGTCAACCCCTTGTTGAAAGTCACAGTCAAGTCTTGGGCGCTGCGCACGAGCGAACTGGTGGTCGTGTACGCGATGATGGTCGTGGCGTCGGCGATTCCCACGTGGGGATTGGTGACAAATCTGTGCCACATCCTCACCCGCCCCTTTTACTACGCCACACCAGAAAATCGCTGGACCGAGCTGATTCAACCGCTGATTCCCGCTTGGCTCGCGCCGGACGAAGCCGAAGCCGTGCGCTTCTTCTACGAAGGGCTACCCGCGGGGATGGGAATTCCGTGGGGTGCTTGGCTGGTGCCGCTTATGGCGTGGAGTAGCGCGATGCTAGCGGTCTATCTGCTGATGATCGCCACGATGGTCGTGTTCCGGCGGCCTTGGGTCGAACAGGAGCGGCTGGTCTTCCCGCTGGCGCAGGTGCCCTTGGAAATGCTGCGCGGCAACGACGAGGGCATTTTCCCACAGTTGTTTCGCAATCCGCTGATGTGGGTCGGGTTTGCGTTGCCCTTTGCCATACAAGTGTTGGACGGGCTGAACCACTACTTCTTTTACGTGCCCGAGGTGCGGCTGGTGTTCGACCCGCTGATGTTGTTCCGCGATAGCGTCCGGCTGCACATCTTCGTCAATTTCGCCATCATTGGCGTGGCGTATTTCCTCAATCTCAACGTGGCCTTCTCGGTGTGGTTTTTCCACTTGTTGAGCCGCTGTCAGACCGGGGTTTTCAACCTCATCGGCTTTGAGGTCAAAGGGCACAACGAGGCGCTGACGGGTTCTTCGGTGGCCCTGTCGCACCAAGGGATGGGGGCGATGCTGGTGCTGGTAGGGGCGATTTTGTGGACGGCGCGGGGCCACTTGCGCCAAGTGTTCAGCGCGGCGTTTAAGCGCGGGGCCCAAGCCGACGATGGCGACGAGATTCTCTCGTACCGGGCGGCCGTGTGGCTGTGGATTGTCTGCGCGGCCTACTTTCTTGGTTGGCTGATGGTGAGCGGGGTGCCGGTGGTGGCAGCAGTGGTGTTTTTCGGCGGGGCGTTTGCCATTTTCTTGGCCATTGCGCGGGTCATTGCCCAAGGCGGCGTGGGTTTCACCTCTTCGACTATGCTGCCGCAGCCCTTTGCGGTCTATACCTTGGGCACGGATGTCATCGGCTGGAAGGGGCTGGCGTCAATCAGCCTGAGCTATTCGTGGGCCGCTGAAATGCGCACCACGGTCATGGCTTCCACCGCCAACGCGCTCAAGCTGGCGCACGGACATGGGGCTAATCACCGCCGCCTGTTCTGGGGGTTGGTTATTGCGGTCGTCGTTGGCATGATCGGGGCCTTCTGGATTACCCTCTATTTGAACTACACGCACGGCGGGATCAATCTGCGCCAGTTCGGGGTGCCGACGCTGGCTTATCGCTTTTTGGAGGACAAAATTCACAATCCCGTCGGCTGGGATCACATCCGTCCGCGGCTGCTGTTTACGGGCGTGGGCGCGGCCTTAATGGGCGGGCTGATTTACATGCAGCACCACTTCCCGTGGTGGCCGTTGCACTACATCGGTTTGCCGGTGAGCGACAGTTGGGTCATGGGCGTGGCGTGGTTTTCGGTGTTTTTGGGCTGGTTGTGCAAGGCCGTGATCTTCAAGTTCACCGGTACGCGCGGCTACCTTGCGTACAAGCCGCTCTTCGCCGGGCTGATCGCTGGGCAGCTTCTAGGGGCGGCGATGTGGATGGTGATTGACTTTTGCCTTGGCGAGGTGGGGAATGTGGTGTACGTGGGGGTGCGCTAAAACAATCGGAGGAGGCTCGAGATGAGCGACGAGATGTACCGAGCAGCGGCCATTGGCCGGACCGGACGCGGCAATTGGGGACACGGGTTGCACTTGGGTTTGAAGAACCATCCGCGCATTGAGGTGGTGGCGGTCGCCGATGAGGACGCGCAAGAAAGGCAGGCTAAACAGGAGGAATTGGCTGCTCCCCGCGCTTATGCCGACTGGCGCGAGATGCTAGCAGCCGAGCAGCCGGAGGTGGTGACGGTTGGCCCGCGCTGGGCCGATTGCCACTTAGAGATGGTACTGGCCTGTTTGGAAGTGGGAGCGCATGTGTACTGCGAAAAGCCCATGACGTGGAACTTGGCCGATGGCGACCAAATTGTGGCTAAAGCTGCGGAGACCGGGCGCAAGGTGGCGGTGGCGCATCAAGGGGCTTATCTACCGCGCATCCGGCACGTCAAGGAGGTATTGGCGCAGGGGAGGATCGGCGAAGTGCAGGCCATTCGCGCCCACGGCAAACAAGATCGGCGCGGCGGCGGCGAGGACATGATCGTGCTGGGGACGCATTTATTCAATATTATGCGCTTGTTTGTCGGGGACGCGGCGTGGATGACGGCGCACGTTGTACACGAAGGTCGTGCGCTAAAAGTCGAAGATGTGCGCGAGGCGACCGAGCCGGTGGGGCCGGTGGCCGGCGATTGCATCAACAGCTATTTCGCCTTTGAGAGCGGGGTGGCGGGCTTTTTTGAGTCGCGGAAATACGCCGAGAGTGGGGGGCCGCGGATGGGCATGGAAATCGAGGGCAGCGAAGGCGTGATCGCGCTGCGCGGCGGCGGCAGTGGTCCGGCCATGCTCTATCCGCATCCGGTGTTTGACCCGACCGATGCGAGCCAGCAGTGGGTCCCCTTAGACGAGGTGGCGGACGAATCCTTGAGCACGGGCAACGATTTGGCGGTTGCCGATTTGCTCGACGCGGCCAAAACAGACCGCGAGCCGCTGTCGAGCGCGCGCGACGCCGTGGCGGCCTTGGAGATGATCTTGGGGGCCTACGAAGCGGAGATTACTGGGGGACGGGTGGCGTTTCCCATGCAGCGGCGTGCGCATCCGTTGATCGCTTGGCGGGAGGGGCGCTAGGCCATAACCGACCCGAGCGTCTGCTTTTTATGCCTTGACGGATTGGCCTGAATTTGCTCTATTAACCATTTCTTGGGCGCGTTTGTGCAAAACTTGTGGCAAATGCGTCAGATTTTACTTCACCTCTAGCACGTTACAGGAGGCACTCATGCACACTGAGAGGAGGAAGTGGCCGGCGGCCCTAGGCGCGGCGCTGTTTTGCGCCCTGCTCGCCCTGCCGGCATTGGCTGGCAACGGGAAAATTGCCGGCGTAGTACAAGACGATTCCGGGCACGCCTTGCCCGGGGCCAATGTGGTCGCCGAAGTGGGCGGCGAGCGGGTCGGCACTACAGCCGATGAGATGGGACGTTATTTCCTGCTCAATATTCCACCCGGCGAGTACTCGGTTGAAGCTAGTTATATAGGGCACCAAACGGTGCGCCAGACCCAGATTGAGGTCCGTTTGGATCTGACGACGACGGTTGATTTCGACCTGAAGCCCGAGGCGATTGAAGGCGAAACCATAACGGTGGTTGCCGAGGCTCCGCTAGTCGAGCGCTCGCTAACGACTAGCCGGGCGACGATCGGCCGCGCCGAGCTCAACAACACCATGCCGGTGGCCGACTTGCAGGACCTGATTAACACGACGCCGAGCGTGTTTCGCGGCTATATCCGCGGTGGGCGCAAGGCCGAGGCCAAAGTGCTCGTCGATGGGATTGACGTGTCGGATACGTATTTCCGCGCCGGCGAAGGCTTGGTCACCTGGAATCCCTATGTGGACGTCAATCGCACCTCGGATGGCGAGTTCACCGCGGTCGGTGTCAACGCCAGCAACGTGCAGTCGCTGGACATCATCGCCGGGACCTTCAACGCCGAATACGACGCGGCTAGCGCTGGCATTGTCAACGTAGTAACGCGCGAAGGCGGCGATGAGTTAGAGGGGCGGCTGTTTGTCCGCCGCGGCGTCAGCGGCTACAAAAACGCTGGGCCGGATGTCTATGGGGCGCAGGTCAAGCGCCAAGATGGCTCTCTTTCCGATACGACCTATTTCGACCGCTACCTACAGTCGCGCGATGCTTTGCTGGCCTCTGGAGACGAGGCCGACGAGGCCAAGGCCGAGAATTACTACATCTTCGACCCCGAGCAAATTACCTACGGGGACAATCCCGCCACCGAGATGGAGCTTTCGCTGGGCGGTAAACTGTTGCCGCGCACCCATTTCTACTTGACCACGCGCTATCTCAACGACGAGGGATTCTTCCCCAACATGCTCAACCGCTCGCAGCGCTATTCGCTCAAGCTGACGCATCGGCTCAGCCAGAATGTCAAGCTGACCGGCAACGCGATGATCGACGACGGCGGCGAGTTGGGCGGTTGGGTCAATCGCAACTTCAGCGGTCGCTACGCCTATTTCCCCGAGGGGTCCTTGGGCAACAAGAAGCTGGGGACGATGGCCTATGTGGGGATGAGCCACTCGCTTTCTAACAACACTTTCTACGAGATCAAGCTCTCGCAAGTTTCGCGCATGAGCAAGTTCGGCTACTCGGACGACAACGGCGACGGCATCGTCGATGCCGACGAGAGTGGCGACTTCATCTTCATCGATAGTGCCGAAGAGTCGGAAAAGTACTTAGGCGTTGACGGCTCTGGGGCCGATGCCGACGGCAACTTTACCTTTTTTACTACCAACCCCGGCAATTCGCGCAATTTCGACCTGCCCTTCGGCGACAATCAGTACCGCTTGGCGCAGGCGGGCTTCTACTTTGAGGAGCTCAACCGCGACGTGATGCAGCTCAAGGCCGACATCACTCATCAGTACAACTACCACCACCAGCTCAAGGCCGGTCTGCTGCTCCGCAACCACACAGTCTCGAAGCTCATGCAGCGGACGCAGATTACGGTGGGCTATTCCAACCTGCCGTACGAGATTTCCGAATACGAGCGCAATCCGAGCGAACTGGCCTTTTACGTGCAGGACAAAATTGAGTACGAGGGCATCATCATCAATGCTGGCTTGCGGCTCGACAGCTTCAACGCGGACGCCGAGCAACTCACCGACTTTTTCCGTCCGTCCGAAGAAGCCGAATACACCTACGAAAGCGGCCAGAACCACACCTACCGCAGCCCGATTCGCAGTGGGGCGGTTGAAACGCGCTGGTACTTGCAGCCGCGGCTGGGGATCTCGCATCCGATCAGCGAGCAGGCGGCCATGCACTACTCGTGGGGCAAATTCTATTCGCCGCCGTCGTTTTCGTACCTCTATGAAGACTACGACAGCTTCACCAATCCAGCGTGGCCGAACGTGCCCGATGTCGAAGCCGAGCCGACGACGGCCACTGCGTACGAGATGGGCCTGCAATACAGCTTCGCGCCCGAGTACTTGTTCGACGTTACGGCCTATTACCGCGATATCGAAAACTACGGGCGGCTCGGCTTTACCATCAGCCCGGCCGACGCTGGTTTTGCCAATTACAGTCTCAATACCAGCGGTGGGTACGCCGACAGCCGCGGCATTGAGTTCGGGATAGAGCGCCGGTCGCAGAGCAAGATCAATGGTCGCGTCAACTACGCATACAGCTATATCAAGGCATCGCGGAACGGCAATAACTCGACGCCTTTCCCAGACAAAAATTCGTTTTCGGTCAATTCTGCAACCGATGTTCAAGCCTTGGATACGGCGCTGGCCAACAAGGAGCGGTTCAATACCTACGAGGCCAATGTCAACGGCGGTGGCAATCCGCTGATCACCGGCTACGACCGGGCCCACCGCCTCTCCTTCACCCTGCTGGCCGAGTTGCCGGCAGAGGTTGGTTTGACCTTGATCTCGACGGCGGAGAGCGGCTTCAACTACAATGTAACGGCCACCACGGACGATCCGCGCGAGCGCGAGACTGAACAGGCCCCGTGGAATATGCGCACGGACCTGCGTCTCCATCGCGGCCTTGCGTTGGGCGGTTGGTCGCTAGGGGCCTTCTTTGAGGTACGCAATGTTTTCGACCGCGATAATATCCTGACGTGGGACAATCGCAACATCCGCTCCACCACCGAGTGGGAGGAAAAGGGAGACCCGACCGGGGATCTCAACCGGGCCTTCACCGGCCAGAGTCAGGCGATTTACGACATCCCGCGCATGGCCAATTTCGGCGTCACCGTGGATTTCTAGGAGGAATAGTAAGATGATTAAACGCATGAAAGTTGCGTCCCGGCTGGCGACCGTGTTGGTGGTCGCCACGGCCGGGACGATCACCGCGAAAGAGGGCGGCGTATTCACGGCTGGCGATCTGTGGGATTCCTTCTTCCCTAGCAACGCCGGTTCTTGGTATCGCGAAACGGATGACGATCCGACCGCCCGCTTTAATCTTTTCCGCGTCGGCAACTGGGATCGCCAGTGGACGACGCCGACCCAGACTTATCCGGGCGGCGAGAATCTGCACCTGCCTTGGGGCCAGGATTTGCAGATGGCGGAATACAGCTCCGAAGAGATCAATATCACCACCGACAGCAATGCGCCTCGGGCCAAGCACTACTTGCACGGCTTCTATACCAATAATTTGGCTGGTGCTGACGATGAGGCGCGCAACTTTACCAGTCCGGGTGCCTACTGGGTTGATGACGACCGCAACGAAATGCGCTACGAGGGCGCGATGCCGACCAACCTCGGCGTTGATGTGCGCTGGCGGATGCGGCAGTTTGCCGCCAATCACGGCAACCTCAACGATTTCATCGTCATCGAGTTGGAATTGACCAACACAGGCTTGCTCGACGCCGATGGCGACGGCACGGCTGAAAAGACCGACAACCGCATCCACGCGCTCACTCTGCATCTGCAAAACGAGCCGATCAATTCCATGACCAACGGCAGAAATGGCCGGCGCGGTGCTTCGGGGTGGTTTACCGGCCCGACCTCTGGGTACGATGCCACGCCCGACGCCGGCGGTGCGCCGTGGGATGTGCCGGTGGTGTTTACCGGGCCGTCGCCGAGTACGCTTGGCGAGCCGCATCCGGTCTTTGGTTCGCCGACCGGCTGGTCGGCCGATGGTGCGCGCCTGTTGGGCAATACCATGAATCGACGCAGAAACTACTACGACATCTACAATGGAATGCAGTGGATCGCCGCCAAACAGGGTGCGTTGCCAGAAAGTGGCAGCAGCGCCGGCGCAGAGGACAAGCACACCATCTACGACAGCCATCCAGTCGGCGTAGGTGCCGAACGCGGTTGGTTTACTTCTGTGCTCAAGGACGACGGCGGCTACCGCAATCCGCGCGAGAACCACATCTACGCGATGGCCGCGTTTTTCGATGGCGAACAGATCGGTAGCCGCGCTTGGGACAAGGGGGCCGCTATCCAGAACGAGAGCAGCTTGGTGCCCGACCCCCACTGGTTCGATCCCGATCATTCAGACATCGTCCCCGGCGATCCGCTGTCGTTCGTTAATGCGGTGCGGCCAGAAGGTGAGCGCGGCCAGCCATTGGGCGACATGAAGTACAACAACACCTTCATCCAAAACTGGGAGGTCGATCCGGGCCGTTCGCTGGACGACCAACCCGATTGGGCGTGGACGCAGGGCTACGCGATTGACCACAACTTCGACGGCATGTTGCAGGTGGGCATCGGCCCATTCTCGTTGGAGGTGGGCGAGACCATCAACTTGGTGCTCGTGGAGTACGCGGGGTTCCGCTTACAGGGTGCCCGCGCTGCGCGCAGCACGGCGCAGTGGGTCTATGAAAACAATTTCGAGACTCCCTCGCCGCCGCCGACGCCCCACATCGAAGTAGCGCCCAACACGGCCGTCAAAGTCGATGTCAAGTGGGATGACCGCGCCGAAGCGGCACCTGACTTTGCTGGCTATAAGGTCTATCGCTCGACGCTGTTCCCGCGAGTCAATTCGCTCGATGTGGGTCTGCGCATCATCGACCGCTACCACGAGCAGACTGAGGTCAATCCCACGGACGCACAACTGGCCGCCTTTGGTGCAGACAACAACCCCAACATCAGTTCTGGAGCCTACCGGCCTCAGGAGCCAGCCGCGTGGGGGCCTTATCGGCTGATTGCCCACGTGCCTAGTAGCGAGTTGGGCAACTACCTCAACGACGGGCCGGACAGCGACGTGTTCAAGTACAAGTTTGCCGACAACAGCGACTTGGTGACCTTTGGGTTTACCTATTACTACTATGTCGCTGCGTACGACAACGAGTCGGGCGAGATCAATGGCCAGCCCTTCAGTTCGCTGGAGACGCACCGGCACAACTTTAATGGCCGCGATGGGTTGTGGAAGGACACGTACCACTACGCGACCGCTAGTTCGTTTTTTCCCAGTACTTTGGCTGGGCAAAAGGACATTGGTGCGCCCTTTATTCTCAAAGCGCCGTTGGCCGATGCTGATCAACTCGTAAGCGGTGATCTCGACATCCGCGTGGTGCCCAATCCCTACAAGAAGGGTGCGCTACACGATACCGGCACCGAGCACAAGATGCTCTTCATCAACCTGCCGACCGGCACCAAGATCACCATTTTTGACGTGGCTGGGCAGGTCATCGACGTGCTCCACTTCGACAGTACCAACCCGTTCGACGGCACGCTGTTTTGGGACATGTTTTCCAAAGACGGCATTGAAGTAGCCAGCGGACTGTACATCTACGTGGCCGAGTATCCGGGTGGAGCGCAGACCGGGCACTTCGCCATTTTGCGCTGAACCGAACAGGGGAGACTTGAAAATGAAAGCGTTAAAACTCATTGCAGTGCTAGGGTTGGCCTTCTCGTTGGCACAGCCCGGGGGTGCCGATGTGCGCAAGTCTGGCCTGACTGGTGCCGCGTTTCTCAAGGTTGGCGTGGGAGCCAGACCGGTCGCGCTCGGTTCGGCCTATACGACTGTGGCCGGCGACGTCCACCAGCTATTCTGGAACCCAGCCGGTGCGTCTCTGAGCGGTGGCGAAAGCCAAGTGCTGCTGTCGCACAACTCGTGGATCGCGGATTTGTCGCACGACGCCATTGGATTCGCGCGCGATATGGGCGACATGGGCACCTTGGGCATTGGCATAGTGACGCTCGGGTTGAGCGACATTAAGGCCGACCGCGACGTGGTGCCGCAGTTCGTGCTCGACGCGGGAACGTTCGATCCCAACGACACCGAGACCTCGGGTACTTACAACTACCGAGATTTGGCCGTGGGCGCGACGTGGGCGCGCAACATCACCGACCGACTCAGCCTAGGGGCGACCGGCAAAATCGTGAGCCAGACCATCGACGGCGTCAGCGCCACCGCGTATGCGGCTGATTTTGGCGCACTCTACCGCGTCAGTTCCATGTACACCATCGGTGCGCGGATCAACAATCTGGGCAGCGATCTGACGTTCTACGACATTGGTGCGCCGCTGCCGCTGATATTCAGTATTGGCGCGGCCGCGGCCATCCTCGACGACCCAGACAGCGGCATGAAGGTGACCCTGCTCGCCGATGCCACGAAGCCTCAAGACGCCGAGCAGCTCGTGTACGCGGCGGCTGAGGTGGAGCTTTTCGACATGCTCAGCCTTCGCTCCGGCTATAAGTACAACTATCAGGGCGTAGAGGATGAGAAAGTCGATGAGGTCAGCGGCGCAGTCGTCCCGGCTGGCCGCAGCGAGGAGGGCCTGACGGCCGGGCTAGGCCTCGCATTGAGCATGGCCACGGTTGATTACGCCTTTACCTCGTTTGGCATCCTCGACA
The DNA here is from genome assembly GCA_965116045.1 of Candidatus Latescibacterota bacterium. Classification (GTDB taxonomy): domain Bacteria; phylum Latescibacterota; class UBA2968; order UBA8231; family UBA8231. The sequence continues at coordinate 3,935,832 of OZ220478.1, forward strand.
GCGTGCATCAGTTTTCCTTGCAGTTCCGCTTCTGAGGCTGCGCTGCGATTTGCTGAGAAAATAAGCCTCCGAAGCCTCTGGGCTTTGGGGGCTTATTTTTTGTTAATAGCCGCATGGAGGACGATATGACAACTAAGCCGGTGCCGCATGAGATGATCCCCGGTGATCGGTAGCACCTCTGGGGTGAGGACGTTTGGACTCATACAATTTTTCAGGGACAGTAAGGAGGTTCCGGCAGTGATACAGAGTACTCGTTTTGCCCTAATTTTAGTCGTCCCTGTTTTTGCCATTGCTTCTCAAGGCGCAGCTTATACCTACCATTGGGAGATGGAAGAAACACCCCAAGGTGCTGAAAGCGCCAGCCTGATTGAGCCGGTACAAGTGGTCTTGTTGGATGAGGTGGTTGAAGTAGCGTCGCATAGTGCTTCATTGCAATTGCGGGAGAAGTATTCGGTGCATCTTGGCACGGAGTGGAATGCCAATCATGCCTATAGTTTGCTGCGCACGTTTGAGTCCATACCGCAAGCCATGAACAATCCATACGACGAGCAGCCTACTGTGCCGTCCTCGGTGTGGCGGCTGAGCGACCGCCACCTAGCAAATGACATTGTGGTGGAAGTTCGCAATGGCCAGCGCATCGTCACGCTTGCTCAGGAGGCTTTTACATACGCCGAACCTCTTTTGGCCGAAATTGAGAGTGTGCGCGGCCGGTTTTTCTCTAAGCGGCTACATCGGGCGGTGGTTCGGTTTGTAGCGGACAACGGTGCGGATAGACTGGCACTGGAACGCATCTTGCAAGAGCGCTACGCCGTCAGTCTCAATGTTCCCGACTATCGCACGTTGACCCGATACACCACCGGCGAAGACGCAGGTCGGTTTATGCCGTTCAAAAATGAAGAGTTGATGGCGCTGGCGTCCATGCTGGAGGAATTTCCACAAGGTATGCGCCATACCCCGGGTTTGCACTATCTGGTGCGTCGTTTGGATGGTACGCCGCATCCTATTTATCCGACTGCTGGGGCGGTAGCGTGGACGAAGTCGGGCTACATCGAGTTTATGGAGTCGGCGTTCAAGGAAGCGGGTTCGGCGTTCATTCATCGCCTGATTCTACATGAGAAAGCGCACTTTTTATGGGAGCATCTGTTTGACGAGCAACTCAAGCAGGATTGGATTGAACTGGGCGGCTGGTATAGAATCTCAGAGCGCGACAAACTAACCGCAGAATCAGAGTCAGAATCGGCCTGTGAAGAGGCGAATTCGCTGTTTGCTCTCTTTGACCAAGGGTGTGTTGAACTTTCCGCGGGCTATGCGGCTCCAGACGAAGCCAATGACTGGGCCACCACCAAACAGACCGAATTTGTCTCGGCGTATGCCCATGCGCACAACCCGGATGAGGATATGGCTGAGAGCATCAGTTTCTACATCGTCAACCCGGGCAAGCTGCGCTCGCGCTCGCCGGCTAAGTATGAGTTTATTCAAAACCGGATTATGCACGGTACGCGTTACATAGCGAAAATCCGGGAGGACTTGACGTTTGAGGTGTACAACCTGTACCCCGATGTGGTGTATCCGGGGCGTATTATCCGGGTGGATATACAGGTTGATGGCAAGCCCGAGGAGGCCAAGCGAATAACAATAGAGCTTGAACTCCACCGAGAAAACGACTTCGACGCGGCTCAAGCGTCCCAACTCCGAATTTTTAGTGAAAATGGCTCTTATTTTGACGTCTGGCTTGACCCGATTGACTCCAATGGAAGGCGTGTTAATGCGGGTCATGTTTTGCGCGGGCATCATACCCTTTCCAGATACGCAGCAAATGGCTATTGGAGCCCCGACCAGATTACCCTGCGGGATGCTCAAGGCAATGAGCGGCACGAAGCGCAAACCGACTTTGGTTGGAAGCTGTATATTGACAATCCGCTCGCGGATGATGAAGCGCCTGTGTATGTCAAAAACTCAATGCGGCTCTCTTTGTCAGAAGGAGCAGAAGCGGGGAGGCCGTATCAAATTGTGACCGCTCGTTGGCAACTTTTTGAAGAGAATGGTATAAAATCGGTCTTGGCGTGGCTGAACGATGGGGACTCTGACACTTATTCGCGTCGTGTGGAAGACTATGGGGCTTATAATTCAGCAACTGGCGAAGCGAGTGTTGCACTCGCGATCCCGGATTACTACCCAAGTGGTCTCTGGAAACTCAACCATATCATGATGCAGGATATTGCGTTGAACTATGGGGATGTGTATTTCACCGACCCGGGGTTTAGCGTACGCAAAGAAGAAATAATTGATGAGGCACCGGCCTCTATTAACATCCAGACAAAAAATCCAGATACTACCCCGCCCGAATTAGACGTAAATCGGATTACAATTGAGGCCGAGCCGACTAATCTAGCCGCACCAAACGGCGAAACAAAGGTCGATATTACTTTTAGAGTCAAGGACAATATCAGCGGCTATAGATCGACGGACATGCTGTTGCGCGATCCCCAAGGCGTAGAACACTTCTTTCGCCATCACAGTGCTGACTTTGACAAAGTCTATTTCTCAGGGGATCCGACGGTCTATCAGACCCATCAGCAGACGATTATCTTGCCAGTTGGCAGCGTCCCGGGTATTTGGGGACTTGCTGAAATGACGGTGTGGGACAAGGCGCAGAACAAGTTGCTGGCGGATTTTACTGAGATCGTCCGTTTTGAGGTCGAAGCAGCGAGTGCTAAACCGGTGGCGATGGCCGATGGGCCGCAATTGCAGCAGAACGCGCCCAATCCATTCAACAGCCAGACCGTCATCCCTTACTTTCTGTCGGAACCGGGTGCAGCGCGCCTAGAGGTGTTCGCGTTGACCGGGCAGCGGGTGGCGGTTTTGGACGAGGGGCCGCAGCCGGCCGGGCACTATCGTCTCCACTGGGATGGTCGCGACCGCGAAGGGCGTCCGTTGGCCAGCGGCGTCTATCTGTATCGACTGGTGACCGCCGAGAGCATTCTGACGCGCAAGCTCATTTTGCTGCGATGAGCGGACCGTTCAGTTAGGTTTTTTAGCTGATATTGTAAGTTCTGCGGGTGAGTCGAAGTACCCAATCTCAAATACATGTCGAAAATTTTTAGGTACAGTATTGGATGTTGGACATCATGTTGTGATGACAAAGGCAATACGGGAAGAATGGCATCGGCACATGTCTAAATATGCAAAAAGATGGCGTAGGCCAATGTGGGGAGGTCTCTGATTTGAACCAGATAATTGAATCGTTCCTGCGTAGTATAGACCCGAATGGTATCACGGAAGTTTTTTTGTGGCTGCTGTCAACAGGTTTTGGGGTCGCATGTATTCTGGCGAAGTGGGGCAAAGGCTCCCGCTTTACCGCCTATGCTCCGACTCTGTTTACCACGCTGGGTATCTTCGGCACCTTCATAGGGATCGTAGTCGGGCTGTTGGATTTCGATCCGACTAACGTGGATACAAGCATAGGCAAACTGCTAGCTGGTTTAAAGACTGCGTTCATCACCAGTATCACGGGAATGCTTTGCAGCATTCTCTTTAAGATACTATCCACGACTCCTTATTTGAAGCGAGCCGAATCCGAAGCCGGACATGACGTTGGGCCGGCAGACATTCTCGCGAAGCTGGACGAACAGACCCGGTTGCTCGAAGCTACCCGCGCCGCCGTGGCTGGCAGCGAGGAGTCGAGTTTAGCAGGGCAAGTGAAACTGCTGCGGACCGACTTGACCGATCAGCACCGCGATGGTCGCCAAGCCTTTGACGTGTTTGCCAATCAGCTATGGGGTCAACTCGAATCCGAAGCCGAACATGACGTTGGGCCGGCAGACATTCTCGCGAAGCTGGATGAACAGACCCGGTTGCTCGAAGCTACCCGCGCCGCCGTGGCTGGCAGCGAGGAGTCGAGTTTAGCAGGGCAAGTGAAACTGCTGCGGACCGACTTGACCGATCAGCACCGCGATGGTCGCCAAGCCTTTGATGTGTTTGCCAATCAGCTATGGGGTCAACTAACCGAGTTCGCGCAGATGCTGTCGAAATCGGCGACCGAACAGGTCATTCATGGCCTAACACAGGTCATCGCTAATTTCAACCAAAAGATCACGGAGCAGTTCGGCGACAACTTCAAAAGGCTCGATGCCTCTGTGCAGAAATTGGTGGAGTGGCAAGAGGGCTACCGCCAGCAACTAGAACAACTTCATGGACTCTACGACCAGTCGGTTCAAAACATTACCCAGATTGAATCGGCGGTGAAGCACATTGCCGATTCGAGTTCGCATATTCCCGATTCTATGGAGAAGTTGACCGGCATCGTTGAGTCGGCCAGCCATCAGCTTGCCGAGTTGGAGCGACATCTTGAAGCCTTCGCGCAGTTGCGCGATAGAGCAGTAGAAGCAGTGCCACAGGTACAGGAACATGTGAAAGAAATAACGCACAATATATCCGGGTCGGTTCGCGTCGCTAGCGAGCACTACGAGACGTTACTAACAGATTCGAGTAGTTACGCGCAGGATTTGCTCAAAATTCTCACGAATGCAAATGAGCGCGTACAGCGCGACTTACAGGCCGAACACCAGCAACTTATGGAGAGTTCAGAAGCGTACATCAAGGCGCAGGACGAGAAGGCGCGAGAAATGTTGGCGGTTTTTAGAGACGCTGGCGAACACTTACGGCACGATACTCAGATTATACAACAACAAGTCACAGATGGTATTCAACAGATGCAAAAACAGCTAGAGGCATCAATAAACGAAGTACTCAGCGCGCAAAATCAAGCGGTCAGCCAGAGCGTGGAGAGATTACACGAACAAATGCGCGAGACCACATCCCGTACGGGTGAGGTCGTCAACGCCCAAGTCCAAGCCATTGATCAGACGATGAGTCGGGAAGTCGAGCGGGTTATGAATGAAATGGGGCGTGCGCTTGCCCAAATCGCTGGCAAGTTCACTAGTGATTACACCGAACTCACAGAAGCTATGGGCCGCATTGTCGGGCGGGGAAGACGCGCCTCGTGAGTGTGCAGGTGAAACACCTATTTGGGGCGAGACAGACCGAACAAGTAGGCGAGCACTGGATGACGATTTCGGACCTGATGGCGGGTCTGATGATGGTCTTCCTCTTCATCTCCATTGCGTTGATGCACACAGCGTTAATCGAGCGCGACAAGGTCAAGGAAGTAGCCATCGCCTATCGCGATGGACAGATTGCGATCAATAGCGCATTATGGCAGGAGTTTGAAAGCGACCTGCCAGAGTGGGAGGCCGAGCTTGATGCACAGACTCTGTCGATTGAATTCAAATCGCCAGAAGTATTATTTGAGACCGGGAAGATCGAATTGCAGCCGCGATTTGTGGAAATTTTGAACGACTTTTTTCCGCGGTACTTAGCGGTTATCAAGCAATTTGAGTCTGCCATTGAGGAAGTGCGTATTGAGGGGCATACTTCGAGCGATTGGGATACGGCGAGCGGAGAAGCCGAAGTGTATTTCAAGAATATGTGGCTGTCTCAGGGACGGACCCGGTCAGTACTCGAGTACGTTTACAACTTACCTGCGGTCGCCGAAGATCTGGTATGGGTGAAGGCCAACTTGGTGGCAGTCGGCTTTTCCTTTTCCCGCCTCGTCTTTGACGAAACGGGGCGCGAAGATCGGGATGCGTCGCGTCGGGTCGTTTTTAGAATCATCACAAACGCGGAGTTCCAAATCCGCAAAATTTTGACTGAGTAAGAACACCGTGAATCTCACCGTGAGCTTTGAAGATTTGTACGCCGAAGTTCGCCGCATGGGAGCTAATTCCGTAGAGCCTGAACTCGTCGTCCAAAGGGAAATGATCCAGTTCGATCCCATCGACGTCCAACTTGAAGAAGGCATAGAAGTTGAATTGTCCGAGGTCGAGGTGACGGCTCAGGGACTATTCAGTTATAAAGGTCGCCAAATCTTGCTCTATATTCAAGATCACCGGGTGCGCGTTCAGGAAACCTTGGATAATGGAGGTGTGGGAAACAAATTCCACGTTGCTCATTGTCGAACCTTGGAGGACATGGACAGCAAGCGGCGATATGAGCGCTACGTAGCGACTAATGAATTGGGTGGATACTTTTATATTACGGGCTATGACTTTGACACTAAAGAGAAGCGAGAGGGCAAAGCACGGCTCAATGTCTGCAAGAACTGTCTTCGTAAGTTAAATTACCAAAATTATAGGCGAGTTAGTCATCATGACCGCAACCAAATGGTCGCAGAATTTGATCTGAAAGCATTTTTCGCCAAGTACGAATCCTCCTTTCGGTACATGCCGCGCCGCCGTGCTGGCGCATTCGATGGGAACTATACCGACGACTGGCAAAGGGTGGCAAGACGCTACAAGCAGACGAAAAACTTTACGTGCGAGAGCTGTCAATTGGATCTGAGCGATTCCCCCGACCTTCTTCACGTACACCATGTTGACGGCGTTAAGACCAACAACAGTCCGGGGAATCTGAAGGCGTTGTGTAGTCAATGCCACCGCTCACAAATCGACCATGACCACCTTATCATTAAGGACGAAGATGCCCAGAGGATCTACAAATTGCGCCGAGAACAACGCCGGCCAATTCGGGAACGAGCTTCGGTTGTCTAACAATGTCCCTTCCTTGATAGTCTTCTCCGCATTATTGCTGCTACTCGCCAGCCCGGTCCTCGCCGCCGAAACAGAAGCGCGGCTGCGGCGCACAGTGGAGACGCTCTCCGCACCTGCCTCGCGGATGACGGGCTATCCGGGGGCTGAGGCAGCCCGCGAGTGGCTGGTCGCCGAGCTAGAGAGTTTGGAGGTAGCGGAATTCTACCGACACGAGTTCCCGGTGTTGGTGCCGATCGACGAGGGATTTTGGCTTGAATGCGCGGGGGAGCGGCTCGAATTGTTCGGCGTCTGGCCCAACTTGGTGCGGACGCCGACGCTGCCAGCCGAGGGGCTTGCGGGGGAGTTGGTGTATGGCGGAGATGGTAGCCTGCTCGAAAGGCAGCCGGTGGCTGGGCGGATCGTCCTTCTCGACTATGTCTCGGGCAGAGCTTGGGTGGATGCGTTTCACTTGGGGGCTGAGGCCGTGGTGTTTTTGGAATCGGCTGGGGCACATCGCAAAGAAGCCGAACAAAAGTTTCTCGACGTGCCGGCCGACTTGCCGCGTCTCTATGCGCGCAAGGATGTGGCGGAACGGTTGCGGGTGTTGGCAAGGTCGCGGGCGCAAGTGCGCTTGCGGGGGCGGATGGCGTGGCAGGAGGTGATCGCGCAGAACTTGGTCGCCGTGATGCCCGGGCGCGATGCAACGCTAAAGGAGGAGGTCGTCTTCCTCGCCGCGCATTACGACGCGATGTCGCCGGTACCCGCGTTGGCACCGGGGGCCGAACAAGCGGCGAGTGCGGCCGCGCTGTTGGAATTGGCCCGGGGATTTGCCGAGCACCCCCCCAAGCGCACGGTCGCGTTGCTATGGCTGGCTGGCCACTTCCAGAACATGGCAGGGATGCGCCATTTCGCGCCGTTGTTGCTGGCGTCCTCAGGGCAGCGCGAGGGCGGGGTGGAGGAGACGGCGCTTTTGCGGCGACTCAGTGCGCTAGAAACGCGCTTTTTGGCGGGTTTGGATCTGTCGTCGCACAGCCCGCGGCTCGGGGCGTTTAGGCCGCGAGAGCCGTATCGCGTCTCCTTGCTCGCGCCGCCGATCACCGAGCGGTTGCTAAAGCTGGTGACCGCGTACGAAGACACTGCGTTGGAGGGCAAGCGGGTGCTGATCAATGGCCTGAAGCAGGACTTTGCCCGCCAAGGCTTGGGGGGCATGGCGCTGACGGTGCCGTTGGATGCGACGGTAGCGGCCCTCACTGGATGCCCGGCGTTGGCCTTTTGTACGGTCAACGACAGCCGCGCCCGTTTTGACTCGCCCGACGATGATGCCGGGGCGGTGCGCTTTGACTGGTTGGCCGGTCAAGTCGCGCTGCTACAAGGTGTGCTGCCCGCGCTTATTGACGACCCGGCGTTGGAGCCGTGGGCTTGGGGCAACGATGCGTTTGGCACCATTCGCGGGGAGGTGGTCCACTACGGGCCGCGCAGCTATCTGCCGGATCAACCCACGACTGGGGCATTGGTGCGAGTGCGGCTGCGCCATCCGACGTTGGCTGGGGTGCGACCGGATTTTTGGGCGGCCGCGGATGATTCGGGGCGGTTTGCCATCCCCGGCGTTGAATCCGGTATCATCTACACGAAGCCGGTGCGGTTGGAGGCGTATCGACTCGATGCGGAAACCGGGATGGTGACGGATGCGCCAGACTGGGGGATCAATGGGGAACGCAAGTTGCCGGGGCGGGCGCTGACGGTGACGATGGACAGTGCCGAGGACGAGGTGCAGATCGTCACCGCGCCGCTGCGGGGAACGGCGCTATTTGGGATTTTTGATCCGCGCAATTTGTTGACCCTAGAACGGATCCAAGCGATTGACGCGACGCTGGAAGCCGAGCCGGTGGTGTACGGGGCCTGCCTGCCGCTGACCGCTCCAGAAATGGAGCTATTTAGCTATGTGAATCGGGTGGGGTCGTGGACGGAGCCGGTCGGCGTAATTTTTACTCAGCCTAATGAGCGGTTTAAGGCGGTGATGGCGACGGGCCGCTATGGGTTGGGGCGACGCCTGCTGTTGCTCAATGGGACGGCGGACGTTCCGAGTGGGGTGGGCTATGCGGTTGATGGGAAGGGGCGCATCGTGGAGACGGTGTATCGGGTGGCTGCCGACATGCACGTGCTCAATGGCGAGCGGCTTGACCGGCTGGAGCGACACGGCGTGCGCAATGGGCGGCTAACGGCCTTTCACGAGCGGTCGGCCGGATTGCTCGCCGAAGCCGAAACAGCACGCGCTGAGCATCGGCACCGAGATTTTGTCGATCGGGCACGGCGCGCTTGGGCGCTGGCGGCGGCGGCCTATCGGGACGTGGAGCGGACGCAAGCCGGGGTGGTGCAGGGCGCGCTTTTTTTGTTGGCCGTGCTGATTCCTTTTGCTCACTTTGCCGAGCGGTTGGCGTTTGGGTTTGCCGATTTGCGGCGGCAGGTATTTGGCTATTTCGCGCTCTTTCTCGTGGGCTTTGTCGCCCTACGCTATGTGCATCCGGCCTTTGAGTTGTCGATCTCGCCGGCGATCATCTTGCTCGGCTTCATCATCTTGGCGCTGGGGATTTTGGTCACGTTTCTGGGGATGTCGCGGTTGAACCGAGAGTTGCAGGAACTGGGCAATCGGCGCGGACAGATCGCGGTGCAGCGGTCGGGTGCAGTGCTGACGTCAGTCGCCGTGGGGTTGGCGCATTTGCGGCGGCGACCGTGGCGCACGGGGCTGACTTGCGCGACGCTGGTGCTGTTGACCTTTTCGGTGCTGTCCTTCACCTCGGTCCGCGCTGCGCTGCACACGAATTGGATCGCGATCGGTGAGGGCGCGGCGTACGAAGGCGCGTTGGTGCGGATGCCGGGCTGGCAGGCTATGGAGATGGCAGGCTACGACCTATTGCGCGATTGGTTTGGCGATGAGCAGGTCGCGCCGCGTGCGTGGCTGTCGGTGGCATCGCTGGCGTCATCCTATCGAGTCGAGCGGGATGACGCGGAGGAGCGAGCGGTCGGGGTTTGGGGGTTTGTTGGGTTGGCGGCGCAGGAAGAGAGTTTACTCGGGCCAGAGGTGGTGGCCGGGCGGTGGCTGCGGCCCGGGGAAGAGGACGCCTGTCTGTTGCCGGTGGGATTGGCGGATTCTTTGGGGGTCAGTGCCGAGGGCTTGGATCGGGTGCGGGTTTTTGGGGAGGTGTTTCGGGTTGTTGGGTTGCTCGCCGATGACGCGCTGGATCGATTCGATCTGAATGGCGAGCCGCTGACCCCATTGGATCCAGAGGCGCAACAGCCATCGGAAGCGGAGGTGGGACGCGGGCAGGGAGGAAAGTTGCGGCCGTTTGCCCATTTGCCGGCGTCGGCGACACCGGTCTTGCCGTTTGCCGCGCTGATGCGGTGGGAAGGGGTGCGACTGGCGTCGGTGGGGATCCGGCTGGATGGGAGCCCGGCGGCCACGCGCAGTGCGCTGGTAGAGCTGGCGGAGACCTTGGATTTGAACCTGTTCGCCGGCCTCGGCGGGCAGCGCTTGCTGGTCAATTCGGTTGGGGTGGCGTCGGTGTCGGGATGGGGGTCGCTGATCGTGCCGCTGCTGATCGCCGGGTTGATCGTATTTAACACCATGCTCGGGGCTGTGTACGAGCGGACGCAGGAAATCGGCACCTTTAACGCAGTCGGCTTAGCCCCCGGGCACGTCAGCGGGCTGTTCATGGCGGAAGCTGTGGCGTTGGGCGTGGTTGGCACGGTCGCCGGATATCTGCTAGGGCAAGGCGCGGCGCAACTTTTGGCCCAAGGGGGTTTTTTGCCCGGCTTGGAACTTAATTACTCGTCGCTAGGGGCCGTGATCACCGTGGGCGCGATCGCGCTGTTGGTGGTGGCGTCGGCTCTCTATCCGGCGCGTATGGCCGGGCGGATCTGCACCCCGGGCATTGAGCGGCGTTGGCGGTTGCCGAGTGTCAAGGGCGAGCAATTGCACGTGCAACTGCCCTTCTCGCTGGCGCGGCGCGAAGCGCTCGGCATGGCGGCGTTCCAAGCGGAAGCGTGGGCGGCCAATCAGGAGCAGTCGATCGGGGCGGGATTTTACGTCGAAGCCCTGCAGGTGGAGCAGGTCGGGGAAAAGGTGCGGGTGGCGGCGCGGGTGTGGTTGGCACCGTTTGACCAAGGCGTGGTGCAAGAGACCGCGATGGAGATAGAGCCGGGGCCGGACCCGAACTATTGCGACATTGGCGTTGATTTGGCGTTGGCGGCGGGCGATCTGGCGACGTGGCAGCGCGTGGTGCGCACTTTTTTGGACGATGTGCGCAAGCAATTTTTGGTCTGGCGCACCTTGGATGCGGATAGTCGCCGCTACTACGCCGAGCAGTTGCCGCAGTGGGAGCGGGGCTGAACGTTACGCTGGATCGGGCTTACTATTGTGGCGACTAGGACAACGCAAGGAATGGTAGAAAGGTTTACGAGATGGCCGCGCTGCGCTTAGCCGCACTCATCATCGGCATCACGGTCGCAAGCGGGTGGTTGCTCCAGCGCGTCGAGCTGCTGTACAACGGCCCGTATTTGGCCGGGGCCGGGAGTCCGCCCGGAGCGCAGGTTTTTCTCGCCGTGCCAATAGGGGCTTTGGCAGCCGTTGCGCTAATGCGTCGCTTGCTCAGTCCGGGGGATCAGGCGGTGCTTTACGCCGCACTAGTCATCGGGGTATCGGCGACTGCTTCCGGCCTGATGCACCGGTTTTTGCCGGGTTTGGTGACGGGTTTTTACGGAGGTTTTGCCCAGCCAACGGGACTCTATTATCGCTTTTTGCAAGTCGTCCCGCACTGGCTGGTGCCGGGCGGTCCGAATGAGGCGCCAGCCATCGGCGCATTTGAAGGCGGCGCGGCCGTGCCTTGGGGGGCATGGCTGTGGCCGTTGGCGATGTGGAGTGTGTTTTTCGGTGCGTTTTTTTTAACCTGCTTCTGCTTGGTGTGGCTATTGCGGCAACGCTGGTTGGAGACCGAGCGGCTGGGATTTCCGCTGCTGGAAGTTCCCCGCGCCCTCATTGCCGGAGACCTGTTTGGCCAGCGGCTGTTTTGGTGGGGCGCGTTGGTGCCGGGGGTGCTATTGGGGATCAATGGCTGGCACCACTACACGCCTTCTGTGCCCGAGATCCCGGCAAGTTTGGACATGGCTCATTTCCTGCTTGACGATCCGTGGAAAGCCATGGCCCCTTTTGAGTCGCCGTTTCACTTTGAGTTTGTCCCCCTGTTGGTGGGCGCGGCGTTTCTCGCCCCGGTGGAAGTGTCGTTCAGCACGTGGTTTTTTTATTTGCTCACTCGCGTACAACTGCTGGTGGCCCATTTCCTCGGACGCTCGGAATATCGCGGCGATTTCATTCCCGGGCACGGATCGCCATGGTTAGATTGGCCGAGTCACTTTCCCTTTTTTATGACGCAGGCGCGTGGCGGCTTGCTGTTTTTGGGGTTGTTCAGTCTGTGGTCGGCGCGACGGGCACTTGCAGCGGCGATTTCTTGGCGCAGTCCGGCGACGTGGGGGCTGGTGATTGGGATGCTGGTGCTGTGGGCGTGGACTACGGCTTTGGGGGTGCCGCCGCTGATGGGCATTGCGGCGCTGGTGTTGGTGTTGCTGTTGGCGTTGACGTTTGCGCGGCTGCGGATCGACGGGGGCCTGCCCATTGTGGGGATGCCGCAGATCGTGGGCTATCTGTTCTTCGTGGTCTTGGGGACCGGCGCTGGGCATTTTGCCGATGAGACCTACATGGGCTTTGGTTTCTTGGCGGTGTTTGGCTTTACGATGATTGGAATCTGGCCCGCCCTGCAATTTGAGGGACTGAAACTGGCCGAAATTCACGGTGTGTCGCCGCGTCGCTTGATTTGGGGGATGGCCCTGGGGTTGGCCGTTGGGTTGGGGGCCGGCTATGTATTTTCGCTGGAAACGATCTACGAGCACGGGCTGTTCGCCTTGCAGGAACAGGGCGGTGCGCGGTCCGAAGCGCGCATTGGCCGCTACTACAACTATTTGTTCAAAGACGCGGGTACCGTGGATGGGGGCACCGACTGGGTGCGCTTGGGATTTCACGCGGTCGGGGCGGGCTTCACCTATTTTTTGGCGTTGATGCGCCAGCACTTTCTCCGCTGGCCCTTGCATCCGATGGGCTTTGTGTTTGGCACGGGTTTTGGCTGGCTAGTGTGGGGGTCGGTGTTGTGTGGCTGGCTGTGTAAGTGGTTGGCGGTGCGCTACGGTGGTGCGCAAACCTATCGGCGGGTCATGCCGTTTTTCTTGGGAATGATTTGCGGCGAGGTCGCAATGCGGCTGGTGTGGGCTGCGGTCGCGCTGTTGCAAGGCGAAATGGGAGGAGGATACCGACCGTGACGGCTAGCGAACTGAGCAGTTACCGCGACCTGATGAAGCCCCCGACGCGCTTCCGCGAGGGCTTTACCATGCGTACTGTGGCCGGGGCGTTCTTCGTCGGCTTTATCATGATGCCGGGCGCTATTTACATGGGCCTGATTGCTGGCGCATCGCTCGGCGCGGCTGCCGAATGGGTTACTATCATCCTGTTTTCCGAGCTGGCGCGACGTTCCTTTTCCGCGCTGACGCGCCAAGAGATCTACCTGATCTACTACATTGCCGGCGGCTTGGCCGGCGTCATTGGCGGCACCATGCTGGCCGGGGGGCCGTTTGGACAGCTGGTGTGGAATCAGTACCTCGTGCAGTCGCAGGCCGCGGCTGGTTTTGGCATTGCCGAGCACATCCCGGAATGGGTCGCGCCGCCGATTGGTTCAGATGCGCTGATGGGGCGCAGCTTTTTGCACCGGGCGTGGATCCCGCCCATGGTCGTGCTAGTCGCCTCGCAGTTTTTGTCGCGGGTTGAGTGGTTCACGCTCGGCTACATCCTCTTTCGCGTCACGTCCGACGTGGAGCGCTTGCCCTTTCCGTTGGCACCAGTCGCCGCACAGGGGGCGACGGCGCTGGCCGAGAGCGACGAAGAGCGAGATAGTTGGCGCTGGCGGGTTTTCTCGGTGGGCATGGGGATTGGGTTGTTGTTCGGCGCGGTATATGTGGGGTTGCCGGCGCTGACCGGATTGATCGCCAGCGATCCCATCGTCCTGCTGCCCATCCCGTGGATCGACCTGACGCGCACGACAGAGAACATTCTGCCGGCTGCGCCTTTGGGTATTGGCACGGACTTGGGTTTGGTGTTGTTGGGAATGGTGCTGCCGTTTTGGATCGTCGTTGGTACGTTTGCCGCGGCCATGGTCCATGCCTTGGGTAGTCCAATCCTCTACCACGCTGGCATGTTGACGCACTGGCGGCCGGGCATGGACGCGATCCTGACGAATTTCGCCAACGACATCGACGTGTGGATGAGCGTGTACATTGGCGCGGGCGCGGCTGTGGGCGCGATTGGCTTGGTACACGCCGTGCTGTCGGTGCGGGCGGCGCGCCGTCAGGGCGAACATCGCCCGTTGCGGGATAGGCCGGCTGGCCGGGGCGACTTCCCGCTGTGGATCGCGATTGGCGGATACGTCCTATCGACGCTGGCTATGATCTATCTCTGCGTGTTGCTGCTCGAAGACGACGAGTTTCCGCTGATTTTTTTAGTGATTTTCGGTTTCGTGGTGACGCCGGTGATTTCGTATGTCAATGCGCGCATGGCCGGGTTGACGGGGCAGTTGGTCAGCTTTCCGCTTCTGCGCGAAGGTGCTTTTATTTTGAGCGGCTACAAAGGCATTGACATATGGTTCGCGCCCATTCCATACTCCGATCACGGCCGGCGCGCCCAACTCTTCCGCGAAGTGGAACTGACCGGGACGCGCTTCTCGTCGATTCTCAAGGCCGAGTTGCTGCTGTTGCCGCTGAGCTTGGTCTGCGGTTTTGTGTTTTGGCAACTAGTATGGCAAATGGAACCCATTCCTTCGCCGACCTTCCAATACGCGCAGACGTATTGGCATCTGATTGCGCTGCGCCAGTGCTTGTGGTACTCGGCGACGTTGGGCGGAGAAACGCTGTTTGATCAGGCGATTAAGGGCTGGTGGATCGCGGGGAGTTTTGTGATGGCCGGGGGGCTGTTTGGGGTTATGTCGTGGTTGGGGTGGCCGATTTCGCTGGTGTACGGGTTTGTGCGCGGCCTTGGGGGCTTGCCGCATTTGCTGATCCCGGAAATGGCCGGTGCCCTGCTGGCCCGCTATTGGCTGGAGCCGCGCTTTGGGGTGCAGCAGTGGCGGCAATACGCGCCGGTGTTGTTGGCTGGATACGCTTGCGGCATGGGCTTGATCGGCATGTCGGCGGTGGCGATTGCGTTAATATCTAAGTCGGTGACGCAATTGCATTATTGACGTCGATCAGCCGCGCAATGCTCGGCGGAGAGGACGAAGTGGCCTAGGGATCAGACTAGGCCGACTTGGTGCTTGACCCGTTCTCCGATTCGTGTGACATTCAATCATCTTTAATATATCTCTTTGTCTATTAATGATGGAGTAACCTAGATAATGAAGGTCGCCCCCGAACTGAACGAGTGGATTCTCTTTCTCGTGCTGGCTCTTCCGGGGTTAATCTCAATGCATGTGTATCGGTTGCTTTTTGCGGCAGCACCTGTTGATTGGAAGGGTGGCTTATTACAGTCTCTGTTCTATAGCAGCCTTAACTTGGCGTTATGCCTTCCAATTCTGATTCCAATTCACCGAGATGATTTCGTTGCAAATCACCCTTGGCTCTACACGGTTGCTCTTGTTGCTGTCCTACTTGTTCTACCTGCCAGTTGGCCCCTGCTCGGTCGTTTACTGCTCAAGTGGCCGTGGCTGAGAAATAAAATATTGCTGCCCTACCCGACTGCTTGGGATTTTTATTTTTATCGGCGAAATCCATGCTTCGTCCTCTTCCATCTCAAGAACGGAGCAAAACTTGGAGGACTCTACAACACGGAGTCCTATGCTACCTCGTATCCTCGTGAAGGCGATATTTATGTCCAGACAATCTACCCGGTTGATGAAAATGGGGAGTTTGGAGAGCCGATTGAAGGTTCAGCAGGTGCGATAATACGCAAGGATCAGTATGATTTAGTGGAATTTTTCTCGATCCCAGAGGAAAAAAATAATGACACAGAAGACCAATAGCAGGCCTAAAAGAACCCAAGCATCAGGCTTCGAGAAGACCGCTGGTTATCGCCCTATACGGGAGGGGTACCAGCCTGTCAGCCAAGCTAAGTCAACAACCTCTCCGCCCAAGCCGCCTAAAGGTAGGAGTGGGCTATCAAGCACACCTAAAAATAAGAGTCGTGTATCTAGCAATCCCTAACAGAAGGTGAGTTTCGCCCCCGATGAGAGTACACCCGAGGAGCGAGTATTGCCGTCTAGCTAGTGGGCGCGACGCCCTCGCTTCGTAGTGCTTTGATGCGCTTGGGGAGCAAACCCTTTAAGAGCATTACTCAAGTCGAAACCATTTGTCCGACGTTATCGCGTCGGCGATGTCGGCGATAACGGCCTTTAATGAACTCGTTGAGTATTGTAGTTGAATTAATTGAAGATTTCTTGAGCTTCTTGGGTGTCGTCGGATTCATACTCAAGGATTTTTTCGATCTCCCTCCAATATGTGGGTGTCAGCCTTCAGACCTTAGCGTTCGTCCCGATAGCTTGGAGAGCATCTAAGAATTAGCTCCGTTCAGTCCCTTATCTTTTTTAATTCATAAAACAAAAGTAGCTTTTGGCACGGATTTACCAGCGCTAGATCTGGCCAGCCGGGGCGGTCAAAAAATATATTATTGACGTCGATCAGCCGCGCAATGCTCGGCGGAGGTCAAAAGCGCGTTTGACCCAGCGGCTCTTGTACCCCTCAACCGCATAGTACGGCACGAGATCGCAGCCAAAGCCGCGCTTGAAAAAGGCGATGCTCGGCATGTTAGCGCCGACAAAGTCGAAGTACTGGTGGACGGCTGTGGTGCAGTACTGCCAATACAACAGCGAGATGGCTCCGGTGTGGTTGTAAGCGGGGTCGGCCCCAGCAGCCCAGGCATAGGTGGTGTCGAATCCCTCGACAAAGGCGACGGTCGCGGCTGGCCCGTCTGGGGAGGCGATTTCGTACGCTTGGGCTAAACCAGTCGCTAAAGCTGCGGCGACAAAGTGCTCAGCCAAGGCCGCGGCGATTGGGGGGCTGTCGGCTTGGTTGGCGTAGATGGCTTCGTACTGCCGCCGAAACAGCGCGACATCGCTGGTGGGCCGCAGTTGATAGCCAAGTTTTTCAGCCTTGCGAATGGCGGTGCGCGTGCGGCGCTCGATTCGCTCCCAGCGTGTGTTGCGGTCGCCGAGCGGCAGTCGATAGGTATAGCGCAGGTGCGCGTCCCAGCCCAGCCAAGTGAAGGGGCGCACATCGGCGACGGCCGGCGCGTGGACTAGGAAGACGCGGTCGTAGTGCTGGACGAGATGGTCGAGCAGATGCGAGCAAGCGCGGTGTTGGGCTGCTTCGGCTTTGGCTGGTCCTTTGCCAGCGACCGGGGCGAGGAGTAGGCCGGTATAGGGCGTCAGCTCTGGGGTTTCGAGGCGATAGAGACCCATGCGGCGGCGAGCCAAGCCGCTGATACCGGCGACGAGGTGGCCGTTGCGGTAGCAGCCGAGGCAGTGGACTTGACCGCCGGTAGCAGCCGCAGCACAGCGCAGCCACGCGCTGGTGGAAAATACCGTACCGCCGACAGCTTGGCGGACAAAGCCGTCCCAAGCGGTGTCGTCGGTGACGAGGCGGATTTCAAAGGTGTCGGCCACAGGAGATTTCGCGGTTGGGATTCAACATGCAAGGTAAATTGGGGCAGGATGGGCGATTGCGCCACACAGCTTGACATTCCCTCTGGGACGCCCTATATTGAGCCTTTTATCGCATTGAAAGCTAACTTCTTGGATTACTTAGATTTAATGCCAATGAGCGCACCGTTCCAATCGCCGCGTATTTTCCGCCCGACGCCCGTGTGGGTGCGCCTCCGACTTCTCCTCCTCGACCTACTTATTATTGGCCGACCGGTCAAGTAGGCTTCGCTCCTCGTTCCACGTTTAACAGCCCAATTAACGGACGAAGCCGCTGAACGCGCAGGCTATCAGCTAACTATGCCTATAAAACAATCTCAACACTCTCAGTGAAGGAGAATTTTTATGCAGATGTACTACGACAACGACGCCAATCTCGACTTGCTCTCGGACAAGACCGTGGCCGTCATCGGCTACGGCAGTCAGGGCCACGCCCATTCGCTCAACTTGGCGGAGAGCGGCGTCAAGGTGGTGGTGGGCTTGCGCGCCGGTAGCCAGCGGCGGACTGAAGCCGAGTCCGCCGGGCTAGAAGTCGCCGACGTGGCCGAGGCCAGCAAGCGGGGTGACATCGTGGTGATCCTGATCAACGACGAGGTCCAGAAGGCCGTGTACGAAGCCGATATCCGCCCCAATCTTGCAGCGGGCAATGCCCTCGCCTTTGCCCACGGGTTTAACATCCACTTTGGGCAGGTGGTGCCGCCGCCAGATGTCGATGTGTTCATGGTCGCGCCCAAAGGGCCGGGGCACTTAGTGCGCCGCGTGTACCAGCAGGGGGGTGGTGTGCCGGGCCTGTTGGCCGTGTACCAAGACGCCACTGGCCGCGCACACGAAGTCGGCTTGGCCTATGCCAAGGGGATTGGCTGCGGCCGGGCTGGCGTTATTGAGACGACCTTCCGCGAGGAGACGGAGACCGACTTGTTCGGCGAGCAGGTGGTGTTGTGCGGTGGATTGACCGAGTTGATCCGCGCGGGGTTCGATACGCTCGTCGAGGCCGGCTACCAGCCCGAGGTCGCTTATTTCGAGTGTCTGCACGAGGTCAAGCTGATCGTCGATCTGATCTACGAGGGCGGCATTGCCAACATGCGGTCGTCGATTTCGGATACGGCGGAGTTTGGCGACTTGACGCGCGGTCGTCGGGTGATAACCGAGCAGACGCGAGCGGAGATGAAGCAGATTCTCGCCGATGTGCAAAACGGCCACTTTGCGCGGGAATGGCTGGCGGAAAACCAAGTGGGCCGCCCGGTGTACAATGCGATCAAGCGCCGCGATTCCGAGCACCTGATCGAGACTGTCGGCACCCGGCTGCGCGCGATGATGAGTTGGCTGGACGACAAATAGTTGGTGGGCACTGGCCACTGACTTCTGAAAGGAGGTGAGCGCGATGGAACCCCTACTTAGCGAACTGAGTTCCGACCCCGACCTTTGGTCGGTAGAGGGTCTCTACACGGCTGGAGGGGACCGTCTGCCGCTTTTATCACTTCATCCGGCCAGCCTAGGAAAAACACATCATGGCTGATGCAAATCGCGTATATATTTTCGACACCACACTGCGGGATGCCGAGCAGACGCCCGGTGCCTCGCTGACCGTCCGGGAAAAGCTCGAAGTCGCCCATCAGTTGGCGCGGCTCAAGGTCGATATTATCGAGGCCGGCTTTCCGGTGTCGTCCAACGAGGACTTTGAGGCCGTGCGCCGCATTGGGCAGGAAGTTGCCGGGCCAGTCATTTGCGGGCTGGCCCGCGCCGTGCCCAAGGACATCGACCGGGCTGGCGAGGCGCTCAGAGACGCGCCCCGGCCGCGGATTCACACCTTTATCGGCACATCAGATATTCACCTCGCGGGTCAGTTGCGCAAGGGCCGAGAGGAGGTGCTGAAAATGGCGGTGGCCGCAGTGGAACGAGCCAAGTCGCACTGCGACGATGTGGAGTTTTCGCCCATGGACGCCGCCCGCACCGAGCCTAGCTACCTCAACGAGATTATCGCGGCGACCATCGCGGCGGGGGCTACGACGATCAATATCCCCGACACCGTGGGGTATGCCGTGCCCGAAGAGTTTGGCGCGTTGATCGCCCGAATCTGCAATCAAGTGCCCAACAGTGGGGACGCCATCATCAGCGTCCACTGCCACGACGATTTGGGCATGTCGGTAATCAACACGCTCGCCGCCATCAAGAACGGTGCGCGCCAAGCCGAATGCACGATCAATGGCTTGGGCGAGCGAGCTGGCAATGCCTCGCTAGAGGAGATCGTCATGGCACTGAAGACGCGCCAAGACTACTTCGGCTTTGACACCGAAGTGGTCACCGAGGAAATCGTCCCCACCAGCCGGCTGGTCAGCCGCTTGATGGGGATCGCGGTCCAGCCCAACAAGGCGATCGTCGGTGCCAATGCCTTCGCCCACAGCTCGGGCATCCACCAAGATGGGGTGCTCAAGCAGCGCGACACTTTTGAGATCATGGATCCGAAAGATGTGGGGCTGGAGGCTACCGAAATCGTGCTGACGGCGCGCTCGGGACGCGCTGCGCTGCGCCATCGGCTGGAGGTTTTGGGCTACGAGCTGAACAAAGAGGAATTGGACAAGGTGTACGAGGACTTCGTCGCGTTGGCCGACAAGAAGAAGGAAGTATTCGACGAGGACCTGATTGAGATTGTCGGTGACTCGGACGAAACGACTGCCTACTACGAACTTCAGTATTTGCATTCGGTCAGTGGCACTGGTACGGTGCCTTCGGCCACGGTGCGGATGCGCATCGGCGATGAGATCGTCCAGCAGTCGTCTTGGGGCGACGGTCCGGTGGATGCGGCGTATGAGGCCATTGGTTTGGCCTGCGGCAGTGAGGCCCGGCTCGACGGTTACGCCATTCGCGCAATCACTTCCGGTAGTCAAGCGCTGGGCGAGGTAACAGTGCATCTGTCGGATAACGGGGATAAGGCGAGAGGCCGGGGCGTTTCGACCGATGTTATCGAGGCTAGTGCGAGGGCTTATGTCGATGCGCTGAACCGCCTAGCCGCAAAGAATACTAAAGAACAGCATCAGACCGTGTAGAGGAGATCGGAGATGGGTAAGACCCTGTTGCACAAGGTTTGGGACGCGCACACTGTGTGCGAGTTGCCCTCGGGGCAGACGCAGTTGTTCGTCGGCCTGCATTTGGTTCACGAAGTGACTAGTCCGCAAGCCTTTGAGATGTTGCGGGAGCGCGGCCTTGCGGTCCGCTTTCCAGAGCGCACGTTTGCCACCGTGGATCACATCGTGCCCACGGACTTGGTGCAGCGGCCTTTTGTCGATGACTTGGCCGAGGAGATGATGGATGCGATTGAGCAGAATGCCGCCGAGTTCGAGATCCCGCTTTTTAATATCGGCGACCAGCGTCAGGGAGTGGTCCACGTCATCGGCCCGGAGCTCGGGCTGACCCAGCCGGGCATGACCATTGCCTGCGGCGACAGTCACACTTCGACGCACGGAGCCTTTGGCGCGGTGGCCTTTGGCATTGGCACCAGCCAAGTCCGCGACGTGCTCGCCACGCAGTGCTTGGCCATGGACCCGCTCAAGGTGCGGCGGCTCGAGATTAACGGCGCGCTGAGCGAGGAGGTGTACGCCAAGGACGTCATCTTGCACATCATCGGCCAACTCGGAGTCAAGGGCGGCGTTGGCTACGGCTACGAGTACGGCGGCTCAGTCATCGAGGCCATGTCCATTGAAGAGCGGATGACGGTGTGCAATATGTCGATTGAGGGCGGTGCTCGGGTCGGCTACGTCAATCCCGACCAGACGACCTATGACTATCTCAATGGGCGGCCTTACGCGCCGCGCAACTTTGATTCGGCGGTCGAGTGGTGGGAGTCCATGGCCTCAGACGCCGACGCCGAGTACGACGATCTGGTCCAAATCGACGGACGCGCGATCGGCCCGACCGTGACGTGGGGCATTACCCCGGGCCAATCGGTCGGCATTGACCAAACCTTACCCGAACTAGACGCCTTTGCCGCTACCGACCGCTCGACCGTCCAAGAGGCCTTCGGTTATATGGACTTTGCGCCGGGGCAGAAGATCGCCGGGACCAAAGTAGATGTGGCGTTTATCGGCTCCTGCACCAACGGTCGGCTCTCGGATCTGCGCGAGGCCGCTCGGGTCGCTCGCGGGCGCAAGGTGGCCCCGGGCGTTCGCGCCCTCGTGGTGCCTGGGTCGCAACAGGTGCGGGCAGCAGCCGAGGCCGAGGGCCTGCACGAAATTTTCGCGGAAGCCGGGTTCCAGTGGCGGGGGGCGGGTTGCTCCATGTGCTTGGCGATGAATCCCGACAAACTGCAAGGCCGCGAGCTGTGCGCTTCGTCGTCCAATCGCAATTTCAAGGGCCGACAGGGCAGCCCGACCGGCCGCACTCTGCTGATGAGTCCGGCCATGGTCGCGGCGGCGGCGGTGGCCGGTGAGGTGGCGGATGTGCGGGAGTTAGTGGGGTAAAAAGGAGACTTCATGGAAAATTCGAGTGTGATTAAGACGATAACCGGCCGCAGCGTAGTGGTGCGCGGGGCTGACATTGATACCGACCGCATCATTCCGGCTCGTTTTTTGCGGACGGTGACCTTTGAGCATCTGGGGGGCCATGCTTTTGAAGATGATCGCGCCGGGGGCGACCATCCCTTTGACCAAGCGCGTTTTCAAGGAGCGTCAATCCTGTTGGCCAATGCCAATTTCGGCTGCGGGTCCTCGCGCGAACACGCGCCACAGGCGCTGATGCGCTGGGGGATCAAGGGCTTTGTCGCCGAGTCCTTTGCCGAAATTTTCTTTGGCAACTGCATCGCCATGGGGTTGCCCTGTGTGCGGGTGAAGGCCGAGGACATGCAGACTTTGATGGATGCGGTCGAGAGCGATCCGGCGCAGGAGGTGGCCATTGACCTCCAAGCGCGGCAAGTGCGCTGGGCCGGCGGTGAAGTGGCAGCCGATATGGCCGATGGCCCGCGCGAGCAATTTCTCAAGGGAAGTTGGGATTCGCTGAGCCAGCTTTTGGCCGGAGGCGATCAGATCGGCCAGACCGCCGCTCGCCTGCCCTACACGTGCGCCTTTGCCGACGATGTACAACCGATAGACCTCAACACAGGAGATAAGTAATTGCACAAAATCGCCGTAATACCCGGAGACGGAACAGGGGCGGAAGTGGTAGTCGAGGGGCTGAAAGCACTCGACGCTGTAGCCACGAAGCAGGGATTCAAATACGAGACCGTGGAGTTTGATTTTGGCGGTGACCGCTACTTGCGCACCGGCGAAGTCTTGCCCGACTCGGCGGCCGACGACTTCAGGCAGTTCGACGCCATTTACCTAGGGGCTATCGGCCACCCCGACGTGAAGCCGGGTATCCTCGAAAAGGGCATTCTGCTAAGGCTGCGCTTTGAACTGGATCAGTACATCAATCTTCGCCCGGTCAAGCTCTACCCCAACGTGCCGACGCCGATTAAGGACAAGGGGCCGGAGGATATCGACTTCGTGGTGGTGCGCGAAAATACCGAAGGGCTGTACGCGGGGGCCGGCGGCTTCCTCAAAAAGGGTACGCCCGACGAGATCGCAGTGCAGGAATCTATCAACACGCGCAAAGGCGTCGAGCGCTGTCTGCGCTATGCCTTTGAGTACACGCAGCGGCGCAACAAGGACAACACCTTGACTCTGTGCGGCAAGACCAACGTGCTGACGTATGCCTTCGACTTGTGGGAGCGGGCGTTTGAAGAAATCGGCGCGGCCGACTATCCGGCCATTAAGCGCGACTACGCCCACGTCGATGCCATCTGCATGTGGATGGTCAAAAATCCCGAGTGGTTCGACGTGGTAGTTACCGATAACATGTTTGGGGACATCATCACGGATTTGGGCGCGATGATCCAAGGCGGCATGGGCATTGCCGCCGGTGGCAATATCAACCCCGAAGGCGTGTCGATGTTCGAGCCGATCGGCGGCTCGGCACCCAAATACACCGGCCAGAATATCATCAATCCGATGGCCGCCATCGGCGCTTGTCAGCTCATGCTCGACACGCTCGGCGAGTACGAGGGGGCCAACATTTTGGAGGGGGCTATCGTCTCGACGCTGGGCAAGCTCGACGATATGGGCGCGGGAAGAATGGGGTATTCCACTGCTGAAGTAGGCGATCTAGTCGCCCAAGCTGTGGCCGATGCCTAGAGCAATGGAGGGCAGCAATACCATGCGCATCGAAGTCTATGACTCCACGCTGCGAGACGGCGCCCAAGCCGAGGGCATTTCCTATTCGCTAGAGGACAAGCTGCTGATCGCGCGGCGGCTCGACGCGCTGGGGGTCAACTACATCGAAGGGGGCTGGCCCAATCCGACCAATCCCAAGGATCTGGCTTTTTTTCAAGAAGTGAAGAAGCTAGGGCTGAAGGCGAAAGTGACGGCTTTTGGCAGTACGCGCCGGGCTGGTGTGGTCCCGGAGGAAGATGCGACCCTGAACACGCTGCTACGAGCCGAAACCGACAGCGTTTGCATCTTTGGCAAGAGCTGGACTTTGCACGTCGTCGAGGCGCTCAAGACGGCCCTAGCAGAGAATCTGAAGCTGATCGAGGACTCGGTTGCCTATCTGGTCGCGCATGGCCGCGAGGTGATCTACGACGCCGAGCATTTTTTCGACGGCTATAAGGCCGACGCCGATTACGCGATGGAGACGCTGTTGGCCGCCGAGCGCGGTGGAGCGCGGATTTTGGTCCTCTGCGATACCAACGGTGGCACCCTGACCAGCGAGATGGGCCAGATCGTCGAGAAGATCAAAGCTCTGATTGGCATTCCCTTTGGCATCCACGCGCACAACGACGCTGGGGTCGGCGTGGCCAATACGCTCGTCGCTGTAGAACGGGGCGCGATGCAAGTGCAAGGGACCTTCAACGGCTATGGCGAGCGCTGCGGCAACGCTAACTTGTGCGCCATCTTGCCCAACTTGGAGTTGAAGATGGGCTACCAGACGGTGGGCCGCGACAACCTCGCGGGCCTGATGGACTTCTCTCGCTTTCTCAGCGAGATCGCCAACGTCTATCACGACCACCGGCAGCCGTATGTCGGCGAGAGCGCATTCGCTCACAAGGGGGGCGTCCACATCGACGCCATGACCAAAAATCCGCGCTGCTACGAACACATTGATCCCACTGCCATCGGCAACGAGCGGCGGTTCTTGGTCTCGGATCAAGCGGGCGGCGCGACGATTGTCAGTAAACTGCGGCGATTTTTGCCCGACATAGAAAAGAGAAATCCGCTGGTTGGTCGGGTTTTGGAGCGGGTCAAGCAGTTGGAGCACGAGGGCTATCAGTTCGAGGCGGCGGAAGGGTCGTTTGAGTTGCTGGCGCGGCGAGTCCAAGGCACGTACGAGGATGTATTCACGCTGATTAACTTCCGCACCATCAATCGCCGGATTGGGGAACAAGCCGAAGAAGCCGAGGCCATTGTCAAGGTCGCCGTTGGCGATGCCGAATACCATACGGTCGCGGCCGGCGATGGCCCGGTCAACGCGCTCGACCAAGCACTGCGCAAGGCGCTGGAACAGGAATTTCCCGCGCTCGAGCAAGTGCATTTGGAGGACTACAAGGTGCGGGTGTTGTCGAGCGGCGACGGGACCGCAGCCAAGGTGCGGGTGTTGATCGAGTCGTCGGACGGCAAAGATGTGTGGGGTACGGTGGGGGTTTCGGAGAACGTGATCGAGGCGAGTTGGATCGCACTGGCCGATAGCTTGCACTACAAATTGATGAAGGACGCGCTGGCCGAGCTCGCAAGCGGCGCGACGGGAACGGATTGAGTGCTCAAAGCAAAGAGCAAGACGTTGATGAGTTTAGAGCGCTCGTTCAGGAGATTGTTGTACACACGCGCTCAGAAATGCTAGGCGATTCTGATGAAAGAGCGGAATCGTGCGAAGATTCGGGTCGCCCTTGTCGCAGTGGAAGGAAGTAGCAATGAAAACAGTTGACCTCTTCAATCTCTATATGGGTGAACAACGTCTTGTACCTCTCCTAGCAGAATGTAAGATCGGTGACCTCACGGTGTGTCTCACGGATGATTACGATGCTAAAGCTGCCCAACTTCCTAAGCCTGCAAGCTTGATCAGCGATAAAACAGGGGTAAAATCGTTATCACCACGTGAAGGCACTTGGCAAGCTACCGCAACTGTGTCTTACCAAGATTCCCAAGAAAAGAGTGTTCTTCTTCATGAGGAATGCGACGATGGAGGGCTATGGGATCTATGCAATTTACTCACTTTTCTGACAGGTAGAAGAGTAGTAACGACAGAATATAAGAGACGGTATAGACCTGATTCCTATGGTGACTATGCAGTGATTGATTTCGAGACCCTGAAAGCAGCATCACTTGCTTGGCAGCATAGAAATTGTCTAGTTTCGAGAAATTTGCACACTGCTCTGCTCTTATACAATGAGGCAATGGATGTTAATCTCTTGCAATCCCGCGCCGCTTTGTACTCCACAGCACTCAATATAATTCTCGATAATCTCGACAATTTAAATCTCGACAGTCATGAAACTACTTATCAGAAGGTCAGCAAGGATATCCATAAGAAACTAAAAAATAAAATAAACAATGTCTTCAATTGCTTCGAGCAAGCAGAAGATCTCCAACCAGATCAAGCGGAGCGATATAGACGTTCACTAAATAGAATTGACGCTGGCCCAACTTCAACCGATAAATTGTTTTCGCTTCTCCAATTACTTGATGTTATAAATTCGCCTCCCACCTCCGATCAAGAGCTTCGGGTTAAACGGGTTGGCATAGTACGCAATAGACTAGTTCACACAGGTCGGCCAAAAATAAAAGGACTTGATGATGAGCAGTCCAAAATACACACCATAAAAATAGCTACTGAAGTAGTCCCTGAGATCATACGCATTGTCATAGGACACCATTTGGGTTTCAGATCTGGAGGCACGGGTTCGCATTGTCAATTAAAAGATGATCTTATTAAATTTTTTCACAAAGGTGTATTTCGCGGACAGGAGTTTGAGCAGATCGCTGAATATGTGTTGGAGAAGAATAGAGAACTTTATCGAAGACTAAGTTGATGTATTATATCAGTCTAGATGAAGTATTGAAACTCTATCATCGTATTGTTAAAACAAGTGATAGCCCTATGGAGTTACTCAATCATAGCGGATTAGCATCGGCTGTCGCGCAACCTCGTATGACGTTTGGTGGACAAGATTGCTACCCTAATGTCATAGAAAAGGCAGCAGCCTTATGTTTTTCCTTGATTCAGAATCATCCTTTTGTCGATGGAAATAAACGGGTAGGGCATGCTGCAATGGAATCGTTCTTAAAGAAAAATGGATATGAGATTGATGCAACCGAAGATAACCAAGAAAAGATCATCTTGGGAGTTGCATCAGGAGATGTTTCTCGGAAGCAATTTGTTAGTTGGTTGAAAGATCATGTATCTAGAGATATAGATCTGCGGATACTCAATTTAGAGAAGGAAGACCAAAAGGAAGAAAAGTGAGTCAAATGAGAATTATCGAGGGCGGCGGGGTCGCTGCGCCGAGTGGGTACCGGGCGGCTGGCATCCAGACGGGGGTCAAGGAGTCGAGGGCTAGGGATTTGGCGCTGGTGTATTCGACGCGCCCGGCCAATGCCGCTGCGGTGTACACCACCAACAAGGTGCAGGGCGCGCCGATTGTCATTGACCGCGAACACCTCGCCGACGGCAAGGCGCGGGCCGTCATTCTCAACAGCGGCAACGCCAATGTCTGCAACGGCGACCGCGGTTTAGAACACGCCCGGCGGATGTGCGCCCTGACGGCAAGCGAGTTGGGGCTGCCAACGGCAGAAGTGCTGGTCTGTTCTACCGGCTTGATCGGTGTGCCACTGCCGATTGTCAAGATCGAAGCGGGCATCCCGCGCATCGTCGCGGCGTTGTCTGAGGATGGCAGTGCCGCCGCCGCCGAGGCAATTATGACTACGGATACTGTGCCGAAAAGCTGCGCCGTCGAAGTCGAGTTGACAGCGGGCCGCGCCGTCGTTGGGGCGATGGCCAAAGGGGCGGCGATGATCGCCCCCAACATGGCGACGATGCTGTCGGTGGTGACCACGGACGCGGCCGTGCCGAGCGGACCATTGCAGGAACTGCTGTCGCAGGCCATCCAGCGCACGTTCAACTGCATCACGGTTGACGGCGACATGAGCACGAGCGACACGGTGATTTTGCTGGCCAATGGCGACGGTGCAGAGCTAGGCGAGCGCGATTGCGAGCGCCTCTACGAAGGCATTGAGTATGTGTGCCGCCAGATGGCCCAGGCGATCGCGCGCGACGCCGAAGGGTCGTCCAAGCTGATCACCATAGCGGTGCGCGGAGCGGCAACCGAAGCCGAGGCGAGACAGATCGGCATTGCCGTGGCCAATTCGAGCTTGGTGAAGACCGCGACATTTGGCAACGACCCCAACTGGGGACGCATTCTGTGCGCGATGGGATACGCCGGTGTTGAGTTCGACCCCGAGAGGGCGCGCGTGTCACTATGCGGCACTGACATCTACGGCCATGGTGCCGGTCTCGATTTCGACGCGGACAAGCTGAGCGCGGCCATGCAGGCCGAGGAAATGGCCATTGGCATCGACTTGGCGATGGGCGCGGCCGCGGCTGAAATTTTCACCTGCGATCTGACCTATGAGTACGTGCGCCTAAACGCCGAATACACCACCTGAGGAACTATGCCACTTTCGCACAATGTCCAGCGCGTCCAGCCATCGGTTACTATGCAGATTTCGGCGCGGGCCGCGGCCATGCAGCGCGCCGGTAGAGACGTGGTTTCGCTGTCGGCGGGTGAGCCGGATTTCGATACGCCGCAAAACGTCAAAGACGCCGGTATCCGCGCCATTGCCGAGGGCTTTACCAAGTACACCACCCCGGGGTCGGGGATCATCGAGCTCAAGGAGGCGATCGCCCGCAAATTCGCGCGCGACAACGGCTTGGTTTATACAACCGACGAAGTGATTGTCAACAACGGGGCCAAGCACTCGCTCTTTTTGGCTGTGGCGGCGTTGGTCAATCCCGGCGATGAGGTCATTATCCCCACGCCCTATTGGGTGACGTATCGGGAGCAGCCGCGGCTGGTGGGCGGCGAGCCGGTGATCGTCGAGACCCAAGCGGCCAACGGACTCAAGCTGACCGCAGATGAGTTCCGCGCCGCCATCACGCCCCGGACGCGGCTGCTTTTTTTGTGCTCGCCGTCCAACCCCAGCGGCGCGGTGTACACTCGCGATGAATTGGAGCGCTTAGCGGCAGTGGCTGTTGAGCACGGGGTCTATGTGCTCAGCGATGAAATCTACGAGAAACTGATCTACGACGGGGCCGAGCACCACTCAATTGCAGCTTGTAGCCCGGAGGCCAAGAAATTCAGCATTGTCGTCAATGGGGTGTCCAAAGCCTATTCGATGACCGGCTGGCGCATCGGCTACACTGGTGCCAGCGAGGAGATCATCGCCGGCATGAACAAGGTGCAAAGTCAGGAAGTGTCGCATCCGTCGTCAATGGCGCAGAAAGCGGCCGTTGAAGCACTCGATGGCCCGCAGGAATCGGTTGAGGAAATGCGCCAAGCCTTTGATGCACGGCGACGCTATATGGTCGAGCGCCTAAACGCCATCGAAGGCGTGGAATGCACGTTGCCGTCGGGGGCCTTTTACGCCTATCCCGACGTCGCCGCGTACTACGGCAGTCAGGTCCGCGACTCCGTGGCATTGTGCGAGTACTTGCTTGAAGAGGCCGAGGTGGCTTGTGTGCCGGGCGCAGGGTTTGGCACCTACGAGCACATCCGCCTTTCCTACGCCACGTCGCTGGACCTGATTGAAAAGGCGCTGGACCGAGTTGAGGCGGCGCTGGGTGCGCTGGCGTGAGTTGGGAATTCGCAATTGCTAATCTCAGGAGGTTTTTCCCGTGAATAACAGTGGATTTTGCCTCGATTTTGAACGCGATCTCGTCGAGTTACAAAAGAAGATTGACGATCTAAAAAGCCAAGCCGAGGCCGATGGCTTGAATTTGGATGCGGGCGTGCGCAAGCTCGAAGCGCAGGCCGAGAAGAAGCGCAGAGAAATCTACGCCAATCTCAGCCCTTGGCAGCGGGTGCAGATCTCGCGGCACCCGGACCGCCCGTACGCGCTCGATTACGTCGAGCGGATGCTCTCAGATTTTACCGAGTTACACGGCGACCGCCTTTTTGCCGACGACTCCTCCGTCGTTGGCGGGCCGGCGCGCCTGAACGACGAATCGGTCATGGTCATCGGCATCCAGAGTGGACGCAACCTCGAAGAGCGACAAAAGCGCAACTTCGGCATGCCGCATCCAGAAGGGTATCGCAAGGCGCGCCGCCTGATGCAGATGGCGGCCAAGTTCAAATTGCCAATTTTGACCTTGGTCGATACCTCGGGTGCCTATCCCGGGATCGAGGCCGAGGAGCGGGGCCAAGCCGAGGCCATCGCCCGCAACCTCTACGAAATGTCGCATCTGCCGGTGCCTATTGTCGTGGCTATTATCGGCCAAGCCTTCAGCGGTGGCGCGATTGGCATTACGGTTGGCGACCGGATTCTAATGCTGGAGCACGCTTGTTATTCGGTGATTGTGCCGGAGAGTTGCTCGACGATCCTGTTCAAGGTGCGCGAGCGCCGAGAGGAAGCGGCCGAGGCCCTCAAGCTCACGGCTAAAGACCTGAAGGAGCAGGGGATCATCGACTGCATCGTGTCCGAGCCGTTGGGTGGCGCACACCACGACTGGGATGCGACTGCCGCCATGCTCAAACGCCACGTGCAAGATGCCTTAGCTGAGCTTCGGCCACTTGCTCCAGAGGTGCTAGTGGCCCAGCGGCTGGACAAGTTCGCGGCGATGGCCCGCTTTGGCGAATAGGGCGCGTTTTGTCGCGGACGCTCGACCTTACCCCGACAGACCTGCGACCCTTTAACGCCTCCGCACGATGCCTGCCCATGCCGCCGAGGCTAACCATTGTTTGCGCCGACGAAGCCAATCGGCACGGCCTCGTAGACGCAAACGTTCTTGGCTCAGGTGCGCCGGAGGCGATCGAAGAGCCGCTCTAGGCGGTCGAAGGCGACGCGGATCATGTCTTCGTCCCAGTCGCCGTCGATTTTGATCTGGACCGTGGACTGGAGGGTTTCTAGGTAGGCTCGCTGCGTCTCGGTCAGGGAGCGTTCTTGGCGTTCTTGGCGTTCGGGACTAGTGCGCTTAGTGCGTCCGTCGCGCCCGGGGCGCTCCTTAGGAGCGGCCTCGCGGGGGCTGCGACTCTCTTGGGGCGTGGGTTTGGGAGTTTCGCCTTGGGGCGCGGGTTCAGCGACGCGTTTGGAGTCCTTGCCTGCGGGTTCGAGAGTTTCGCTTTGGGGCGCGGGTTCAGTGGCCGCCGCTTCCTTCTGCGAATCGGCGGGGGGGCCAAAGTCGGCTTCGGCGACGAGGTACTTGAAAAACATCTTCATCTTGTTGGCCGAGTCGCGTCCCATACCGGTGCGATCGCGGAAGTAATCAATAATCGCGTCGTCGCTCATGCTGCCGTTGCTCTTTTCCCACTCCGGCAGCAGATCTTTGTACAGGCTGCGGGCCACGTCGGCGAACGCGAATTTGCGCGTCTCCTTGGGGATCATTCGCAACAGCAGGTCCGTGGGCTTTTGGTCGCGGTCGGTCAGGTTCATGGATTCGATGCCGCGCAAAAAGCGGTGAATCATCGACGGGGTGCGAATAATGGGCCGCACGTAGTCGCGGTCGATTTGGTCGGGAATTTTGGTGTCTAGCCGGGCGAGAAATCGCTCGAACTGCACCTTAGTGATGTACGGGAACCAAGCCCGATCCTGCCGGGCCGCTCCTTCTTCTTCGGTGGTCTCAGCCGCGTCTTGGCGTACTTCTTCCATTGTGAGTCTCCATTCGGTAAGTTGATATGCCGCCGGACTTAGGGCTGTGGGGCAAATTCGACCGTCACAACGGCGGAAATGCCCCCGCGCACATTGAATTCTCCCACCACAGTCATGCGTCGCGGGGCGCAGGCGGCCACCAAATCGTTGAGAATGGTGTTGGTGACCGCTTCGTAGTAAGCGCCTTCTTGGCGAAAGGACCACAGGTAGAGCTTGAGCGATTTGAGCTCAATGCACTGTTGGTCGGGCGCGTAGCGGATGTGGATGGTGCCGAAATCGGGTTGCCCGGTTACGGGACATATCGAAGTGAATTCCGGACACGAAAGCTCGATTGTGTAGTCGCGGTCCGGTTGGGGATTGGCAAAAACCGCTAGGTTTTTGCTCGGCTCGGTAGCCATAACATTTTGTCTCCTAATAGCCTAAAGCACATATACAGAAGTAAAATAAGGCCAAACGGATGCTTTGGCTATGCCGCGCCAAAGTGCTCAATGACATTGGCGGTAATGCGCGAGACGGTCTCATCGACGAGGATTGAGGCCGGATAGGTGATGGAGCCGACGGAAAAAACCGCGCCGCCGCTCAAGGCGCACTGGTCTGTTCGCAGGCCAGCTCGAACACCCTGTCGGTCATCCAGCGCTTGAAGTCCTCGTTGTCCGAGAACTGCTTGAAGAGCTCAGTGTCGTCCTTCACGAAGTTCGTCACGACCCGCTGTAGTACCCTGTCGTGCTCGATGCGGGAGTTGGCGTCGTCGGAGTTCTGCCGTGCGTTGCGGAAGGCAGCGTCCGCGGCCACCCGGGACGGGATAGTCTTGGTGATGAGTTCCCCCACGCGGTCGGCATCCGCCCAAGCGATGTCGCCGAACAGATCGTTGAAGGCTTTGAGGATGTTTGAGAGCCGGTCCAGCTCCGGGTCAGTGTGGTGACCGCCACCGCTGGTCGGCACTGGATCGATCTCGGCGTCATCGTCCGGCAGCAGGAGCTTCTGCATAGCCTGCTTCTCGACGCGGTAGCTGTCCATATCGATAGCGTCGAGGACGCCCTTGGATAGGTCTTCTTCTTGGGGAGCCGGCAGCTTCGAGATCAGGAAATTCAGGAAGATCGAGCGCTTCTCCCACTCGGCGTTGGTGTAGGGCAGGACGCACGAGAGGAAGGCGTAAGTACGCACGAATCCCTTGGCATTGCCTTTGAATTGCACTTGGCCGTCCTCGTCCAAGTCGCGCTTATAGACCGCTACGCAGGCGTCGAGAATGGGGTCGAGTTGATCGCGCGGAGCACCGCCGAGGTAGTGCTCGACGAAATCATCGATCTGTTCGGGTGAATAGACTTGGGCGCGGTCTAGGTCCGTCTGTAGGTCGTGAAGTTTGTTGGGGTCGGCCTCGTCGGCTAAGATCGTCGTGCGGTAGTAGGAGGTGAAGGCGTCGCAGATGGTGTCGGCGTCGTTGAGGAAATCGAGCACGAAGACGTCGTGCTTCTTGGGGTGTGCGCGGTTGAGGCGGGAGAGGGTTTGCACCGCCTTGATGCCGGACAGCGTCTTATCGACGTACATGGTGTGCAGGAGGGGTTCGTCGTAGCCGGTCTGGAATTTGTCGGCGCAGACGAGGAAGCGATAGGGGTCTTCTTGGAACTGCCCGGCGATCTGAGCGGCGGGAAAGCCATTCAGCGAGGCTTCGGTGACCTGCTTGCCGCCGAACTCGTGCTCGCCGGAGAAGGCGACGAGCGCCCGGTAATGGCTCTTGCGCTCCTGCAGGTAGTCGCGGATGGCGTGGTAGTACTGGATCGCGCGCTCGATGCCGTTGGTGACGACCATTGCTCGCGCACCGCCGCCGATCTTGCGCTTGGCGATGACCTGCTCGTGGAAGTGGTCGACCATGATCTCGGCCTTGAGGCGGATGGCGTGGTCGTGGCCCTCGACGAAGCGCCGCAACTTCTTCTGCGCCTTCTTTGCGTCGAACTTCGGGTCGTCCTCCACCGTCTTGGCGAGTCGGTAGTAGCTGGCCACTGGCGTGTAGTGCGCCAGCACGTCCAGTATGAAGCCCTCCTCGATTGCCTGCTTCATGGTGTAACTGTGGAAGGCGCGGTGCTGGACGGTGCCATCGGACTGTGAGTCGGGTGCGCCGAAAATTTCCAGCGTCTTGTTCTTAGGAGTGGCCGTGAATGCGAAGTAGCTGGCGTTGGGCAGCAGCTTGCGCGATTCCATCAGGCGGTTGATCCGATCCTCGAAGGTTTCTTCCTCTTCTTCTGCTCCGCCCGCGGAGAGTGCCTGCGCCATGGCGGCACCGGTGCGCCCGCCTTGGCTGGAGTGGGCCTCGTCGATGATGATGGCAAAGCACCGCCCGCGCTGTTCGTTGCCGATCTCGTCGAGGATGAAGGGGAATTTCTGGATCGTCGAGATGATGATCTTCTTGCCGCTCTCGATAAAACGGCGCAGGTCGCCCGAGCGGTCGGCGTGTCCCACGGTCGCCGACACTTGGGCATACTGCTTGATGGTGTCGCGGATCTGGCGGTCGAGGATGAGGCGGTCGGTGACGACGATGATTGAGTCAAAGACCGCCGCCCCGTCTCGTTCTAAGCCGATTAGTTGGTGGGCCAGCCAAGCGATGGAGTTGCTTTTGCCGCTGCCGGCCGAGTGTTGGATCAGGTAGCGGCGGCCCACGCCGTGGGAACGTGCGTCGTCCAGCAGGCGGCCCACGACGTCGAGTTGGTGATAGCGCGGCCAGATCTGGGTGCGCTTCTTTTTGCCCGTTTTCTCGTCTTTTGCCTCTACCACTTGAGCGTAGTTTTCCAAGATGTTGGTCAGGCTCTTGCGGGGGAGCACTTCCCGCCACAGGTAGTCAATCGCCAGTCCGTTGGGATTGGGTGGGTTGCCAGCGCCGTCGTTCCAGCCGCGATTGAAGGGGAGGAACCAAGCGGTCTTGCCGCTGAGGTGGGTGCAGAAGCGGATTTCGCTTTCGTCCAGCGCGAAGTGGGCCACGCAGCGGCCGAATTCGAACAGTTTCTCGCGGGGGTTGCGGTCGCGCTGATACTGCTGGATTGCGTCGGCCACCGTCTGCTTGGTGAGGCTGTTCTTCAGCTCGAAGGTGAAGACTGGCAGGCCGTTGATGAATAGGCCGATGTCGAGTGCCCGCTGGGTTTCGTCGCGGCTGTAGCGAAGCTGGCGGGTGACTGTGAAGCGGTTCTGTTTGAAACGTTCTTGGGCTGCGGGGTTGCCGGGCGAAGGGGTGCCGTAGAATAGGTCTAGGTTGTGCGCTCCGTGCTTGATACCGTGGCGCAGCACGTCGATGGTGCCGCGTTTGCTGATTTCGCCTTGGAGTCGGGCTAGGAATCGACGGCGCGTGGGGCCGGTTGCTCCTACCATGCCAACGGTTTCGGCCATCTCGGGCTGGGTGGTGTGCAGGAAGGCGGAAAGCTGGGCCAGATCGACGCAGTATTCGCGGTCGTAGTCGTGGAAGTTGCCGCTGGCCCAACCGACGCCGCCGTAGTGGGCTGGTGGCTCGCCTAGGGTCGGGCCTGAAGGCGGGTCGCAGGGATGGCCGGCTAAGGCTGTGCAGATGAGGCGTTCGAGGCCGCGTTCAGAGGTGTCGGTGGTCACGATTTGGTACCTGCTTCTCAGCGTCGAAAAGTATCTTTACGGTTCCACGGTCGTCTTGAGGGCTTCGGTTTCGTGCTTGAGCACAGCGGCCACCTGCCACGGTTTGACCTCGGGGTACCACTCCAAGAATTCGTTCACGGTGGCCCCGCTCTCAAGGTTTTCGAAGAGTGCATAAACCGGCACCCTGGTCCCGGTGAAAGCCCAAGCTCCGCTGATCTTGCGGGGATTGCGTTCCACCGCAGGACAGGTTGTCCAGTCCGTCATGGGATATTGTCCTTTCGCAAGGCGTTGTTGGGCAATGATGCGTTGGATTCAGCTTGGGCCGTTTCGCTTCCGCCGAAATCGTCTATTGCATCGGTTTCCGGCAGTTTAGCCGCTGCCTCGCGCACGTCGAGCTTGCCGGTGACGACGTCGGCGATGAGGCGGATGCGGTATTCTTGGAGCACCTCTATTTGGCGGTGAGTGCGACTGATGGAGGTGTCGATGGCGGCGGTTGCTTTGTCGAGAAATTCGACGATGGCGTTTTGTTCGGGGAGGGGAGGGATAGGAACCCTCAGAGCACCAAATTTCTCTCTCGTGAAATGGGCAATCGTCGCTTTTTCATTGAGCGCAGCGAACCAACCGATCGCCGCGACCGTACTCAGTGCATACTGTAAGTACTCATTCCGGCCGTGGGTGTGGGGTCGCACGCGGTGCAGCGCATTTTGGATAATGTACCCGTTTCCTCCCTGTTTCAGGATTCCGCACCGCCCTCCTTCGCCCCCTTCGCAGACAAGCAGATCACCGGACGTTACTCCGAACTGCACAAGATCGCTTGGACGCGCCCACATCGTAGGGAGATCAGTGGTTCGCACTTGAAACCATTGAACATGCAGGGCTTTGAGGTAAGTAACTGCAATGTCATCGGGGCTATTAGGGCGATTTTGCAGCATCTTTCCAAGCTGAATGGTGTAATGGCGTTTCACCATTGTGAATTCCCAATGCGTCGGCACGTCCTCCAGCCACTCCACGCCCGAATCCTTGTAGGTCGGATACGGCTTACCGGTCCGCACGTCGATCCGACCCGTAACGGCCTCGTGGACGATGACCTGTTTCTGCTCCTCCAGCAGCGTGATGAGCTTCTGCTTGGCGCGGATGTAGCGCTGGATGCGCTGGTCGGCGTGGTTGAGGAAGCGGACGATGGCGGTTTGTTCGGGGAGGGGTGGGAGGGCCAACGGAAAGTTCTCAAGCCTTGCTCGGGGGAGTTCGGTGAATGTAGTCCCTACTCCGAGCGACTGAAGCTCTTTTCGGGCCGAAAGCAACAAGTAATAGATGTAGTCAGCATCGACACCATCTGCAAATACTAGCAACCTGCATCCCTGATTGACGCAGCTAGGTTGGTCAAGAACAGCGAGGTGTCCGATTGGTGCTCTAGTGGAAATGACGATACTGCCCCGCGGTGCAAGCGATGTGCCACAAGAGGCGTAGCCGGCTTGGGTTATTTTTCTGGAACTTGACTTTACTCGAACCCCATTGATCGACCCCAAGTCATCAGGCGTCAGCCACAAGATGTCGCCGTTCCAATATGACGGGTTGTTCGTCGAGGGGGTCGCTCCGTTTAGAACCGAAGCCACGCTCTTTGTCCGCTCAACCTTCCAATGCGCCGGCATAGCCCCCAGCCACTCGACGCCGGAGTCCTTAATAGCAGGATAGGGTTTACGGTTGATGATCATCTTCGGTATGACCGGATTTTATCAATTAAATTTCGTAGTTTATCTACAGACTTAGATGCCTCAATAAACTTCGAGTACGCCGAGAAGGCATTGTCAATTAATTCATCATATGTAATGATTCGAATAGAGTATACTCTCAGGGAATCTTCATCCTTCTTTCTGGTCTCCGGATTTGTCCAACCTTGAGGCAATTTGCCGACAATACAAACTGATTCAATAGGATAGCGACTCTCATTAGGATTCTTTTTTAGTTCGTCTCTGACTGCATCAATATACTTTGAAATTTGTGACTCGACCTCCGTCTTAGATAAGGCTCTTGATGCTCTTTTAAGTTCAATAATGACATGAGCACCAGCAATCCTACGGTATCTGATATCGACTCGGGCGATTCTATTACTCAAAGGAACTCCATTGACAATAGTCTGAAGACGTTGTTCCATATGTGCGTAACGGGTCGCTCGTTCCCAAGCAGGATCAAGTATCCATAAATGATCGAATATATATTTTTGTAATATTCTTTCTAGAGCATTGCTATCAACTTTATAACGGAATTGTTTTATTACACTGAGTCGCTCTTGAACTATCTCGTAATAGCGCGCTGCCTCTATAGAATCAACATCAGATAAATAACTAAGAAATTCATCTAAGTTAGAGGTATCAATAGTTTCCAGTTTTTCCAGAGCACAGTTCATCTTTAGTGTCTCAAAAGCCAGAATTCCATCAGCGTACAAATCTGGTTTATGAGACTCATCTACTCCGGCCTGGTCGATAGCAGCAAAAATTTTCTTTGCTGGTTCTTGTAAGTGCCGAGGTCTCAATTCATCGTACCACTCCTTAACATGAGGATTAGAAGACAGTGCCATATCCAGTCCCTTTTTCTCCTTGAGTTTATTGGTTTCCGTCCAAATATGCCGGAGTTCCCTCTCGATAAATGACTTGACCGCACGATAGCGCGGATCGTCTTCGGAAATCCTTTGGCGGCTGGAGGTAGCGATGTCTTGCTTATCATCATCGTCGAGGAAATCGGCGTGAATCTCACCATAAATGTACTTGGTTATCATCCCGCCAAGGCGATATTCTTGTAGAATATCTTCTTGAGCCACTTTACCCCGCACGACAATAGTGATTTTGTTCAGATTATCGTCTTGTTCATTGGCGTCCTGCCGCTTATCGTCCAGATCGTTAGAATGGCGAGCGATCGCAATCCAGCCATTAATCTCGTATCTACTGTCTCCAGTCGTGTTGCCGTCCAAATCAAAACGACAGTCGCGTTTATAACACAACTTATCACCATTGTCTCCGTCTTTGTCCAAATTATTACAGTGTTGGGCGTAGTCGTAATCCCCGTATTGGAAAAGGAATCGAGCTTTATGAAAATAATCTCGGTCTTCAAGAGTCACTTCATTGCCATCAATAAAGATGCGAAAATTATAGAGATCTTTAATAATACTAAATCTTCGGGCGATTCTTTTTTTTAGACCATTTATTGATCCTTGCGTTAGCCGAAGTTTCTTTAATTCTGTAATTTTTATAACAGTCCCATGTGACGGAATCTCCATATTAAACTCAACAGGTTCTGGATCGTATTCTTGCGAAGATGATGGGTCTTCGCTTTGTATCGCCTCCTTGATTTTGTCGGCATCCATCAAGAAAGATTCTTTCTCTCTATCTTTTTTATAACTATAGACAAAGATTTTGTTCGCTATGGAGAACAAGGACAGTTTCCCAATACCTTTTCTACCCATCGGTTTTCTACCGGAAGGTGTGAGAAAGTCGGGCCTATTCCTTTTTTGATACCCGACAAGTAGATACTTATTATTAATATCATCTACATCCATACCATAACCATCATCGGAAACCGTAATCGTTTTCTCCTCAAGATTGAAATCAACCTTCACCTCGGTTGCGTCAGCGTCCCAAGCATTGGCAATCACTTCGGCAAGAACTGCCGGAGTATTGCTGTATAGATTTAACCCTAGATGGTTGAGAACGTTCAGACTGAGGCTCATTTTGTATTTGCTATCGGACATTTGCTCCCTCCATAATGGATTTGCCAATCGCTTCAGCAAGTTTGACCGGCACAGCGTTGCCAATGTGTCTCGCCATTTCACGTATGACAAGCGGTTTTCCATCCTCGATGAGTTTATATTTATTAGGAAACGTTTGTAGTAGTGCTGCTTCTCGGACCGATATCGTACGATTTTGTTTCGGATGCCCAAACCGTCCGGTACTATAATAGCAAAATTGTGTAGTGATAGTGGGGGCTAAGGCATCCCAAAGCATTCGGCCATAGGATGCTGGATAATATGCTTTCTGATGGCATTTACTGATCATATCCTTGTCCCAATCCTTCCAAGATCCACCTGGTTTTGACTGAAGAATTCGCTGACGGTTTTTTTGAGATAAAGGCAGTGTAGCATGAGCAGTATCATCGGACGATATATGTCCAGCTTCAAGCGCGGGCAAATTTCGTATAAAGTCGGCGACGGTTTTTCTATTACCCGCTGGACATGGGAGAGAAATATCGCCTAATCTGGATGCTAGTAACACAAGGCGCTTCCTGTTTTGTGGAACACCGTAATTCGCGCAAGACAAAACATCATATTCGTACTTATAATCCAAGACATCCAGTGTTGCAATCATTTTCTCAAATGCCTTATTTTTGGCGAGATCGGGAACATTCTCCATAGAAATTAAGTCAGGAGTTCCTTCTTCGATGAGGCGAGCGAATTCTCCGACTAACGAGTAATTGTCTTCTTGGGATTTTTTTGTTCTTCTAGTATGCGCCGAGAAAGGCTGACAAGGGGCGCAACCAACCATCACCATAACTTCTGCGTCCTTATAATATGGCGCAATGTCGCTAAAGTGGATATTACGGACATCAACAGCGACAAATTCGGACCCTCTGTTGTTCGCTTCATATGCGTACTGGCATGACGTATCAATATCGAAACCAGCCTTGACGGCTATACCAGACAAACTAAGTCCATGGGTTAGCCCTCCGATCCCGCAAAAAAGATCTACAGCGTGGACTCTCCGCACGTCGTTGTTTTTTTTAGGCATTTGATTCTCCTCTTTACCAGCCAAGTACCCAATATATCATAAATCTCTGGTACTGATGCTCTAGCTTTCTATTTAACACAGCACGACCGCACGCTGGCACATCTTACCACATCAGCACCTTAAAAAAAGTCTGCTGGCGTAGAGTTTTTACAAATACTCTACTCTCTGTAAGCGATTGGTCAATCTCATTCCGGTGATCGAAATAGTAAGCCAATGCTGCTGTTACATTGCCATCTCCATTTTCAAAGAGGACATCGCTCGCTCTTGCGGTATCAGTTTCCCTATTAGCTCAGTCGTTGCGACTATCTGTTGGTTGTCAATGTCGAGTGCCTGTGTGTGCAATTGGGTTCAGACGATCTCCCCGAGCAACCCTTCCGTTTCTTTCTCTAAGGCTAGAATCTCCGCCCGAATCTCCGCCAGCGTCCGCATCGGCTGCGGCTTGTAGAAGTAGCGCGTGAAGCTGATCTCGTAGCCAATCCGCACGCTGTCCGATTGGTACCAAGCGTCAGGCGCGTAGGGCAGAACCTCTCGCCGCAAGAACGCTTCGATGCCGCCTTCCTCTTGCAACGGAATCTGTTCGGTGTCGCGCAGGTCGGCGTCCGGTTCGTACTCCACTACGGCGGCCTTGCCGTTGACGGTGGCCGCGAACAGGCCGCGCAATGGGTCAGCCTCTGTACCCCTCTTGTGGATCTTCTTGATGACGGGCGGTGCGCTATCGCTGCGCTCGCAGCTTTCCCGCAATTTCTTGATCTCGGCGGCCTTGTAAACGCGGTCGGGGTCGGAGCCTTCGAGCCGCAGGGGCCGCTCGACTGTCACCTTGTAGTAGCCGAAGGCGGCATTGTCGAAGATCTTGCTCTGTTCGCTCTCCTCGAAGGTGAGAAAAGTGTCGCAGATGCGCTTGATGTCCTCCTCGCCCAGCTCGCAGTTCTTCTTGCCCAAATTTTTGCGTAGCGGCTGGTGCCACTCGGTGGCGTCAATCAACTGCACCTTGCCGCGTCGGTGCGCTGGTTTGCGGTTGGTCAACACCCAGATATAGGTGGCGATGCCGGTGTTGTAGAACAGGTTGAGCGGCAGGGCGACGATTGCCTCCAGATAGTCGTTTTCGATGATCCAGCGGCGGATGTTGCTCTCGCCCTGCCCGGCGTCGCCGGTGAATAGCGAGCTGCCGTTGTGGACTTCGGCGATGCGGCTGCCCAGCGGCGTGTCCTGCTTCATCTTCGATAGCTTGTTGGCGAGGAAGAGCATCTGGCCGTCGCTGGAACGAGTGACTAGGGAGAACTCGGCATCGCCCGCGTGCTCAATGACGAAGCGCGGGTCGCGCATCTCCTTCTTGCCGCCCATGCGCTCTAAGTCGGTCTTCCAACTCTTGCCGTAGGGCGGGTTTGAGAGCATGAAGTCGAACTCGTGCGACGGGAAGGCGTCGTTGGCGAGCGTGGAGTGCTCCGGGCCGCCGACGATGTTGTCGGCCGCGTCGCCATCGCCCTTCAGCAGCAGATCGGCCTTGCAGATGGCGTAGGTCTCGGCGTTGATCTCTTGGCCGAACAGGTGCGTCGAGACCGCCTTACCGCGCTCGGCTGCTAGCTGCTGTAGGGTCTCCTCGGCCACGGTCAGCATGCCGCCGGTGCCGCAGGCGCCGTCGTAGAGCAGGTACGTGCCGGACTTGATCGTTGCGGCGACGGGCAGGAACACGAGCCGGGCCATCAGGCGCACCGCGTCGCGCGGCGTCCAGTGCTCGCCGGCCTCCTCGTTGTTCTCCTCGTTGAAGCGCCGCACCAACTCCTCAAAGATCGAGCCCATACCGTGATTGTCGAGGCCGGGATGGCGGACGGTCCCGTCGGCGTTGTGTACCGGAGCCGGGCTCAGGTTAATGTCGGGCGAGGTCAGCTTCTCGATCAGCGTGCCCAAGGCGTCGGCCTTCGACAGCCGCGGAATCTGGTTGCGGAACTCAAAGCTGTCGAGAATTTCCTGCACGTTGGGCGAGAATCCGTCGAGCCAAGCCCGAAAATCGGCCTCAAGCTGCTGGCGGCTGGCGCGGGCGCGCAGGTCGCGCAGAGTGAACGGCGAGGTGTTGTAGAAGGCTTGGCCCGCCGCCTGACGCAAGGCAGCGTCCTGTTCGATCACACCCGCCGCATCGAGCGATGCCTTCAGGTCGCGGACGGCCTGCTTGTCGTCTTCGAGCACCGCGTCGAGCCGGCGCAGCACGGTCATCGGCAGGATCACGTCGCGGTACTTGCCGCGGACGTACAGGTCGCGCAGCACGTCGTCGGCGATGCCCCAGATGTAGTTCGCGATCCAGTTTAGGTCGGTGTTGGTAGGCGTCATTTTGAGTCCAATGCAGGGCTGGGTAAGGCGTGCGAAAATAAGGCCAAACGGATGCTTTGGCTATGCCGCGCCAAAGTGCTCAATGACATTGGCGGTAATGCGCGAGACGGTCTCATCGACGAGGATTGAGGCCGGATAGGTGATGGAGCCGACGGAAAAAACCGCGCCGCCGCTGGCCGTTTCGTAGTGGACGATTTCTGCGCCGCCTTGGTCGGGGTTGAGGCCGCGTGCGACGATTTCGGTGCCGGGGGGCGAAAAGGGCGAGGTCTTGTCGGTCTCGTGGCCAGAGGCGCCGCCGGGGATCCGCTCGTGGAGGCTGGCCTCACCAAAGGTATCGCCGTTTTTGACGCCCGTGTTGGCAAAAATCCAGTGGTCGGCGGCGAGGACTTGGTACGGCGCGGCCGTCATAATGCCCGGATGGGTAAAGACCACGCCCAGCAGGTTGGCTTCAGACTCGTTGTACTGGTGAAAGCGGCTCTCGTGGCCGGCGGCTTGCTGGACGCGCCCGTCGCCGTTTTTGACCTTCATCGTCTGCTCGTCAATTAGCTCCACCTCGCAGTTGAGGCCGTTGCCGCCCAAGTACATGAATTTGCCGCCGCGCTCGCGCACCCACGCCTTGACGTCGTAGTACATCTTGCGCGACCAGTACTCAGGATGGGTGGTGGTGATGAGGATTTTGTACTGGTCGAGGTCGAGTTGGCCAAAGTGCAATTGGGTCTCGGCGTACAGGTCGTAGGCCAAGCCCTCGCGCTCTAGCCAGCCGAGGAAGCGCCACTCGGCTGGGGCGACATGGCAGGCCGCGCGTCCGGCGATGGGGTCGGTGATCTTGACGTGCTCGGGAATGTGGTTGATCGGCTCAGGGCGGTCGAAGGAGAGAGGAGCGTAGTCCTCGGCGTCGTAG
Source organism: Candidatus Latescibacterota bacterium (assembly GCA_965116045.1). Lineage (GTDB taxonomy): Bacteria > Latescibacterota > UBA2968 > UBA8231 > UBA8231. Next base: position 3,978,669 of record OZ220478.1, read on the forward strand.
TTGATGTGCTCGGGGTCGGTGTAGCGCTTGAGTTCCAAGCGGGCATTGATCGTCGGCGTGGGCGGGAAGCAGTCGGGGTGGATGTAGTTGGAGCGTCCGCCGAAGTTGTTGTACGCATTCCAGTTGATGTTGGCGGCGAGGACGGCGATGTCTGCGCTGGGGGTGGCTGGAGCGACGATCCAAGGAAAGGAGAAGAACGCGCCAGACTCGCCTTTGGCGTGGAAGTAATAGAGGCCAGACCGCTCCGGCGCAGGGACGAACTGTTTGTGGGAGGGGCTGGTGTAGCCAAACTTGTTCCACATTACCCCGGTCTGCGTGTAGTCTCCGTCCGGGGTGATTTGCATGGTGGCGCGCGGCCCGTGCTCGTCGAACCAGCCGAGCGGCCGGATGTGTTCTTTTTGCCAGCCGTAGCGCCACAAATCGAGGCGGTAGGCTTCGAGCGAGTGGACGCGGAACTCGGCTTGCTCGCCCGCTTGGACCCACTTGGGCCAGGCGTAGCCGAGCAATTGATGCGCGAGCAAGCGGAAGTGGTGCGGCCGCTCGGGGTGGATGTTGATCTGCCCGCGCTTGGGGCCAAAACCGTCTTTTTGCAAGGTCACGGTATAGGGGCCGGGCGGGACGTCGGCGAAGACCTCGCCAGTGGCGCGCGAGCGGGTTTCGACGTGCAGGTTTTCGTTGGCGATTTCGAACTGCACGTCGTGCAGGGCGATGTAGCGTTCGTCGCTGACGTAGCCGATTAGCATGGGTTAGCTCCTTGGTATAGAGGCGTAGGGCACGGGGTCGCTGGCACCCGCCCGGCAAAAGCCGGCCAACCGCAGGCGGCAGCTCGTGCAGCGGCCACAGGCGAGATCTTCGCGCTGATAGCAGGACCAGGTTAGGTGCAGGGGGGCGGCCAGCGCGAGGCCGCAGCGGACGATGGCGGCTTTGTCCCAGTCTATGAGCGGGGTCTGGATGCGGACTTGGGTTTGCGGGCCGGTACCAGCGGCGACCATGCGCTCGTAAGCGGTGAAAAATTCTCGCCGACAGTCCGGGTAGTGGCTCTCGGCCTCGTGGGCACCGATGTAGATATCGGTTGCGGCGATGACCTCGGCCCAAGCCACGGCCACGCCGAGCAAATTGGCGTTGCGGAAGGGAACATAGGTCGTCGGCAGGGCGGTTGCGGCGGCGGCGGCGGGGATGGGCTGAGTCGCATCGACCAAGCTGGAGCCGCCAATCTGGCGCATGTAATCGACGTCCACCACGAGGCGGTTCTCCACCTGAAAGTGATCCGCGAGAGCCGAAAACGCCGTAAACTCGCGCCCCTCGGTGCGTTGGCGATAGCGCAAGTGGAGAAAGGCCAACGGGCCGCGGCGGGCGGCAATGGCGGCGGCGACACAGGAGTCGAGGCCACCGCTGACGAGGGCGATTGCGAGGCTCAAAGCAAGACGACTTCGTTCTGGATGGGGGTTGTAACTTCGGGGCCAGTCTCTGGGTCTACGTACGCGTTGACTTCGAGGCGGACGCCGAACTCCGGCAGGTACGCGCCTGGCTCGACGGAAAAACCCGTGCCCGGTAGAATGGACCGCGCATCGTGGGACTCCAAGTCGTCGAGGTTTGCGCCCAGCGCGTGGATGCTCGGCCCGGGGCCGAGGCTGTGTCCGGTGCGGTGGACGAATTGCTCGCCCAAGCCGTGCTTGGTCAGGATTTGACGCGCCACTTGGTCGAGCTGCCAGCCCTGTAGCACTTGGCCAGTGCGCCACGCGGCGTCGAGCCGCGCCAGCACTTGATCGCGCGCTTCGCGCACCGCCGCAAAGACCGCGGCGTGAGCTGCTGGTACGCGCGGCCCGGCAAAGGCGACCCAGGTCATGTCGCCAAACACGTGCTGCTCGCCGGGGTGGCGTGCCCACAGGTCTATGAGGATCCAAGCACCCGGTTCAATCGGGGAAGCCGTGTCTTGGTGCGGCTCGTAGTGCGGGTTGCCGCTGTTGCCATTGACGCCGACGATCGGCGGATGCCCGCTGTCGAGGCCGCGTTGTTCCAGCTTGGCGACGATGAACGCTTGAACATCGAATTCGGTGAGGCCGGTGTGCCGGCGGTCGCGGATGTACGCAAAGGCCGCGTCTTTGACTTCGGCCACTTGGCGGCAGGCATCGCGGTGCGAAGCGAGCGCGTCGGCGCTCCAGATGGCCAAGGCGACTTGGCACAAGTCGGCTGAAGACACCACCTCGGGGCCGAGGGAGCGCACCAGATCTAAGGTGCCACCATCGACCCAAGACACCGCGGGCAGCGTTCCGCCGGGCCAGTACTCCATAGCCACCGTCGACAGCCCGCCCACCGCATCGCTCAGCAGGGCATGTAGCTGTTGCCAGCTAGCGTAATGAGCGATCTCCACGCCCAGCCCGGCGAGGGCCTCTGGCTCGACCGCCGAGCCGAGCAGACGCGGCGCACCCGCGGCTGGCACGATGAGAAAGACGCGCCGGGTCGTCTGCCGCCGCTGGCCCAAAAGTTGCCACAAGACCGGATTGCCGCCGCGAAAGTCGTACACCAGCCAAGCGCTGATCCCCTCTTGCTGCATATAGGCTTGTATTTTTTGCAGGTCCAATGAAAGACTCCTCGGTGGGTTCAATGCTGCGCGGCGAATAACTGCTGCAAGTATGCGCCGGTGTGGGAGCCGGACGCGCCGGCCACTTCCTCGGGGCGACCGCACGCGGTGATTGCGCCGCCCGCTTCCCCGCCTGCTGGCCCCAAGTCGATGACCCAGTCGGCGGCCGCGATGAATTCGATGTGGTGTTCAACTACCACTACGGTATTGCCTTCGTCAACTAAGCGCTGCAAGAGTGCGAGCAGCAGGCGCACATCCTCCAAGTGCAGGCCCGAGGTTGGCTCGTCGAGGATGTAGAGCGCGTGGTCTTGACGCGAGCGACCTAGTTCAGCGGCCAGCTTAACCCGCTGGGCTTCGCCGCCGGAAAAACTGGTCGCTGGCTGGCCGAGGTGCAAATACCCCAAGCCCACTTCCGCAAGGGTGTCTAGCCGCTGCGCGACTTGGGGCACGGCCGCAAAAAGTTCGCTCGCTGCGGCCACACTCATCTCCAGCACTGCGGCGATGTGGTGCCCGTGGAAGCGCACGTCCAAGACCTCAGAGCGGTAGCGCCGTCCATTGCAAGCGGGGCAGACGACTTCGAGATCGTCAAAGGCACCCCGGCGCGTACTGTGGACACCTCGGCCCTTGCACAGGTCGCAGGCGCCCTCTGGGGTGTTGAAGCTAAAGTGCCCGGGGTGGTAGCCGCGCAGGCGCGCTTCGGGCAGGTCGGCAAACAGGCGGCGAATCGGCGCTAGTAACCCCGTGTAAGTCGCCGCGTTCGAGCGTGCGTTGCGGCCAATGGGCCGCTGATCGACCGCGACGACGCGCGCTACTTGCTCAATGCCAGTGCAAGAGTCATAGGGCAGGGGGCGTCCTTGGGCACCGTGCAGTTTGGCCGCTAGGAGCGGATGTAGGGTGTGGCTGACCAGCGAGCTTTTGCCCGAACCGGAAACCCCGGTCACGCAGGTCAGGGCTCCCAACGGCCACTGCACGTCGAGTTGGCGCAAGTTGTGGCCGCGGGCACCGGATAGCACCAACCATTCCTGCGGCTGACGCGCTCGGGTGCGCGGCAATTGCAGCGCACCGCGCAGATAGCGTCCGGTCAAAGACTCGGCCGCTGCTACCTCGCTCGGTGTGCCCTCGGCCACGACCTGTCCGCCGTTGGTTCCCGCGCCCGGCCCCATATCGACCAGCCAGTCGGCCTCGCGCAAGAGCGCGGCGTCGTGTTCTATTAGAAATACGGAGTTCCCGGCGTCGCGCAGTGCCCTGAGCGCATCTAGCAGCTGGACGGCGTCGCGGGCGTGCAAACCGGCACTCGGTTCGTCGAGCACGTAGAGCATCTGCGTGGTGCCCGACGACAGAGCGGCTCCGAGGCGCAGCCGTTGAAACTCCCCGCTCGACAGGGTGTTGGCGCGGCGGTTCAGTTGCAGGTACTCGAGTCCTAGCTCTTGCAACAGACTTAGTCTGCGGCTGAGCTGGGCGCGAATGGCCTCGCCGACCGGAGCTGTAGCAGTGGGAAAGTCGAGGCTGTTGAGCCACTCGGTCGCCGCGACAACGGCACATTCACCGACGGCGGCAATCGACGCGCCGCCCAATGCTACCGCGAGGGATTCGGGCCGCAAGCGCGCTCCGCCGCAGCTAGGGCAGGGAGTGTCGCCGAGGCGTTCTTCCAGCCAAGCCAATTCCTCGCCTTCGGCTTTGGCACTGATGCGCTTCAGCCAGCGCTCCAGTCCGATGAATCGGCGTCCCGCACCGTGCCACAGTCGTGCGGCCTCTTGGTTCGGCCAGTCGCCGACGGGCTGTTCGGGATCGACTCGGTGCCGCCGGCAGAAGGTTTGCAGGCGGTCGCGCAAATCGCCGTGGCCAAAGTCGTGCCACAGGGGCCCCAGTGCTCCTTCGAGCGTGGCCCGTCCGCTGGCGAAAACTTGTTCGCTGCTCAAGCCGCTCTGCACTCCGAGGCCGCGACACGCTGTGCAGGCCCCGACAGTGCTGTTAAAGGAAAACAACGCGGGTTCTAAAGGCGGAAAGGGTGCGCCACAGGCCGAGCACGCCGGCCGCACAGCAAAAATCAGCTCGCTGCCGGCGTCCGGGGTAACAAGCACCACTTGGCCGTCGCCTGCCTCCAAGGCTGCTTGCAGCGACCCTTGCAAGCGGCGTGCGATACCCTTTTTGACGATGAGGCGATCGACGATCACGGCTAGGTGTTGGGCATGGGTGATGTGTTTGGGGGCGATGTCCTCCAGCAGCAGGTCTCGTCCATCGAGGCGCACATGGCGGTAGCCGGCGCGGTCAATCGCGGCGAGAACTTGCTCGGGCGTCTCGTCCTCCCGCTGTCGGCGCGGCGCGAGAATCATCAGGCGAGTACCCTCTGGCAGGCTCGCAGCCGCTTCGTTTGCTTCCTCAAAGCGATGCGTCTGCACCCGTCCGCCGCAGTGGATACAGCCGGGCTGGCCGACGCGGGCGAAGAGCAAGCGCAACAGGTCGTACAAGCCGGACAGGGTCGCCACCGTGGCCCGCGGACTCTGGCGGCCGGCTCCCCCGGCAAGGGCGAGGGCCGGAGCTAGGCCGTCGATGCGGCGGACCTTGGGTACGCGCAATGTGCGCCAGCCACCGCCTTGGTCCAGAGCCGCGAGAAAGCGCCGGCGTGCCTCGGCGTAAATCGTATCTAAGACGAGCGAAGTCTTGCCCGACCCGGACGGACCGCTGACGGCCACGAGGGATTCGTGCGGTAGGTCTAAGGAGACGGCGCGCAGGTTGTGTTCGCAGGCTTCCCGGACGGTTAAAGTCGGCTGCATTGTGCCCGTCTATTCGCGCATTTTAAGCAAAACATAGGTGCATAAAACATAGGGTTCGGGTGTTGTATAATCCAAGCAGTAGATAGGCTGGAGCATTGACGCTAAATAGCTCAATCTGTATATTAACTTAACTATTTTTAACAAGTTATAAAAATAATGACAGACCCGCGTTACCACCGCGAATTCCGCCGCGGTCGCCGCTGAGATTTCCCCCTACTATGCAAATTTACATCCCCTTATGGCTAGGGGTTTGGGGCCTCGCCGTGTGCCTGCCCGCTCCACCGGCTCGCGCCCAAATGCCCGACAAGCATTGGACGCTGACCGAACTTATCGACCGCGCTTGGGAACGCGATGGCGACGTTGCGAGCGGCCGCTGGAAGGTCGAATCGGCGGCCGCCCGTCGCCGCCAAGCGGCGGCCGCCAAAATTCTCCCGCGCCTGCGCATCGACAGCGAAAGCGGTCTCGTCCCAGACGCTATGGGCAGCGTGTTCAACCCGCCCACTGATACCACGGGCATCCCATCCTTGGGGCCTTTTGTCCGCGCTGAATTGCAATTTGTTCAGCCGCTCTATCCCATTAGTTTCGGTCGCCACTTAAACGAGGCCGCTACCCGAGGAGTTGATGTGGAGCAGTCCGATTTGTCGCAGACTCGGTTGGACGTGGCCTTTGCTGTCAAGGAGCTGTACTATGGACTGCTGTTGGCCCAAGACCTACATGCCTTGGCGCAGCGCGTAAGCGATGAATTGGCTAGTAGGGCCGAAGAGTTGGACTCCGACCCCGCGCTCTCGTCGTCCGACCGCTACAAGCTGCGGTTGGCCCAACTCGACTTGGCCGTGCAGCAGCGCGAAGTCGGCGATCAATTGGCCTTGGCGCGGGCGGCGCTGGCTTGGCGCACCGGCCTGCCCAGCGATGCGCCGCTTCTGCTCCGGGCCGAGCGGCTCGCGCCGGTGGTCGCTTTAGTCCCGCCTTTAGACGAATTGGTCGCCCGTGCCCTCGACCTGCGACCGGAATGGCGCAAGCTGCAAGCGGGTCTCGCCGCCAAACAGGCCCTCGCACAAGCCGCCCGCACTGCGTACCAGCCCCAAGTGTTCATCAGCGGCGGCTTGCGCTATGCCGTAGCCCCTGGACGCACCGACCAGCGCAATCCATTTGTCAAAGATGAATACAACTTTTTTAACGGCGGCGTCTTCATTGGGGTGCGGCAATCGTTGGAATGGCACTTGTTGGCAGCGGATGTAGATAGGGCCCGCGCTGAATATCGCGCACTTGAAGTGCGCGTGGTAGGAGCGCAGGAAGGAATTCGCTTAGATGTCCACCGCGCCTATTTGGACTATCGCCGCGCCGACCGCGATTTACAAGACGCGCGCCAGAGCCGGCAATTGGCCCGGCAGTGGCTGCGGGAAGCGCGCGACGATTTTGAGTTTGACCCGCAGACCATCGGCGACTTGATCGCCGCCTTTGAGACTTGGGCCCGCCGCGAACAAGGCTACGGCGAAGCCCTATACGACTTCAATCTCAGCGTCGCCCGCCTCGAAAAGGCCACGGGCGGCCTTGAACTGATGCGCCGCGATGACACTCTTTAGCGCGGTTCTGCTGTTGGCTTTGGCCAGCCCAGGCTACGGCCGGGCCGACGCGGCTTGGGCCACGGCGGCCGTGGCGCGGCTGAACGCGCTGTTGGAGGTGCCCAACCGCGAGCGTGCCGACGGGGCCGACCGCTTAGTGAGAGAGTACTTGGCCGTGGAGGAATTCACTGTGGCGACCTTTGGCGACTATCTCAAAAAGTCATTGGACGCATACCAAGACCTGCTAGCCGGTCCGCGCTTTACACACCTCGTCGAGCACTACCGCCGCCGACTAGCTAGGGCCTATCAGCACCGCCTAAGCGCCGACTTAGCCGCCGAGCTGGCGGACGCGAACTTGCGCGGCCTGCGCTTAGATAGCCTCGAAGTGAATGGCCAACGAGGACGCGCTCAGCTTAGCGCGTTACTGGCCACGCGCTCGCTCGGCGTGGAGGCCGACTTGATTATCGCCGACGGAACTTGGAAAATCGCCGAGCTGAAGGTCGCCGACCAGCCCCTCTCCAGCCACTACCGGCGGCGCTACCAGGCGCTGATCAACCGCGGCTATTCGCCGCCCGTGCTGGAGGCTCAACTCGCCGAGCGCGAGCACGTCGTCCTCGAGGACTTTGCCGCTACTTGGAATGGAGCGCAGCCCTTGGAGTGGGGGCCGTGGAAGAAAAAGGATCGGGACAAGCCCGTGCTCTACCGCATAGAGGGACGTCCTCGGCACTACATGGCAGCGCGCGATTCGAGCTATTCGGTCATCGTGGGGAAATTCATCCGCTGGAATCCTCGCCAGTACCCGATTATGACTTGGTGCTGGCGTGCCGCGGTTTTGCCGCAGGGAGGCAACGAGTTTCTCGACGACGCCAACGACAGCGCGGCTGGTTTGTACGTTATATTTTCCAAGAATTGGATGGGGGTTCCCAAACAGCTCAAGTACGTGTGGAGTACGAGCTTGCCCGAAGGTACGGTGGGTCGCCGCGACAAGATATTCCGGCCTTGGTTTTTCGTCGTCGAAAGCGGCGCGACTAATTTGAACCGATGGACCTTTGAGGTCGTCGACTTAGAAAAGCACCACCGGGAAAAGCTCGGTGGCCGGCCAGCTAAGCGCACCATCGGCTTGGGGCTACTCACTGACGCCAACTCGACTCGTTCGTACGCTGAGGCGTACTACGCAGATTTGCGCGTGTGGACGCGAGCGGCTTTTGACGGCGGGCGCGTTGTCAACTACTGCGGCGGACTCCCCGCCCCCAACGGCGCGTACGCAGAGGAGAATGTACAATGAAAATGGTATGGTGCGGTGTGTGGGTCGCTCTCGGCGTCGCCGCGGTCGGCGCGGATGACGACCCCATTGCCTTCCTCAAAAGCCACGACGCCGAGGTGCAGGCCATCCTCGCCGAGGCACCGGCCGACTCGCTGCCTCCGACCGTGCGGGAAGACCTCAAAAAGCATATCAACGCGGCCTTTGACTTCCGGGAATTGAGCCGCCTCGCCTTGGGAGATTACTGGGAAGGCCGCTCCCCGGCCGAGCGCGACCGCTTCGCCGAGACCTTCAGTAGCATCATCCGCGAGCAGAATTTCGACAGTTTCTCCCGCTATTACCGCGAGGGCGCGATTCGCTACGAGTCGGCTGAGGTGCAAAAAGACGCGGCTGTCGTCCAAGCGCTGGCACCCGTGCAGGATGAGGATATAGAGATCGAGTACAGGCTCCATCGGGTGGCGGGCGTTTGGCGGATATACGACTTGGTCATCGACGGCGTCAGCACGGCCGAGGGCAACAAACGGCGCTATGCCCGCTATATTGAAAAAAATGGCTACGAGAAGCTGATCGTCCAGCTCGACAAGCAGTTGGCCCGGCTGCGCGAAACGGTTCCCTCGCCGCCTTCAGGCGATGCAGCCCGGGATTAATTTTCCACTATGCCCATAAGCCACCAGCGCTTAGTCCGCTACATCTATCATCACTACATCGGCATCATTGCGCTGGCGGCGATTCTGTCGGTATTTGCCGGATTTTTTGCCGCTAAACTGGCCCAAAACATCAAGACCGACTTCGCCGACCTGCTGTCCGACGATTACGTCAGCGTCCGCGAACTCAACCGCATCAAGGCCCGCATCGGCGGCATTGGTCCGCTGATGGTCGTCATTACCAGCGACGACTTGGACGCGGCCGCCTCCTTCATGCTGGTCTTGGCTGATTCGCTTGAACACAGCCCGCTGATCAGCTCGGTGAGCCGCTTCGACAGCAAAAAGGATCTCCTCGAAAAAAACCAGCTTCTCTACATGGACTTAGAGGACCTGCAAGAGATCAATCGCCGCCTCGACGAGCACATAGAGTTGCAAAAGCTCAAGCAGTCGCCGCTCTACTTTGCCTTTGACGACGAGGAAGAGCCGGTCCTCGATTTTTCGGATATCGAGGCCAAGTACCAGCAGGATGGTGCGGTCGCCGCAGTTGCCGAGCAATACCGCCAGTACGTCCTCACGCGAGAGGGCAACGGCTTTATCCTCCAGCTTTATCCGGCCGGGCTTACCACGGATGTCTCTTTTTCACACGCTCTAATCGACCATCTCGACCAGACCATTGCCGCCATCGGCCCGGAGCGCTTCCACCCCAGCATCGAATGCGTGTACAAGGGCAGTTTTCAAAATAGTGCTAGCCAATTCACGATTATTATACGAGACCTCAAGGCGACGGCCTTGTACAGCATTGTCGGCGTCCTCCTGCTCATCACCCTGTTCTTCCGCCAAGTAATCGGCTCGCTCTTCATTACCTTGCCACTTTTGATGAGCCTGACTTGGACTTTTGGCGTCACCTACTTGGCCATTGGCAGCCTCAACATGATCACCGTAGGGCTTTTTGCCATCCTCTTTGGGCTGGGCATCGACTTTGGCATTCACATCTTCGCCCGCTACCGCGAGGCCCGCCGCCGCGGCATGGACATTGAGCAGGCCCTGACCGTGACCGTCCGGCACACAGGGAAGGCCCTGACGACGACGGCGGTCACTACCTCGATCGCCTTCTATTCGCTGCTGTTGACGGATTTTAAGGGCTTCTCGGAATTTGGCTTTATCGTCGGCACCGGCATTCTCTTTTCGCTGGTGGCGATGGTCGCGATATGTCCGGCCTTCATCGTCCTCGCCGAGCGTCTGCGCTTGGTCATCCCGATCCGCAAGCGAAGCGTCCTATGGCGCACGGGGCGCTACCCAAAGCCTTGGGCTACTTTGCTAGTCGGCGCGGCAATCACCGGGTACTCGCTGTACCACATCGGCGATTTGGAGTTTGAATACGACTTCAGCAAGCTCAAACCCGCGCCGCCGCCCAACACCAACAAGGGCAGCTTGCCCCAGAGCCTGAAGGAAGGCCGCTCACCAGCCATCGTCCTGACCGAAAGCTACGACGAGGCCATGGAGGTGGTTCGCACGGTCGAGGGCATCAAGGCCGCCCACGGCGATTCTTCCACCGTCCTCAGTGTCAAGAGCGTGTACTCCGTGCTGCCGCAAGACCAAGATGCCAAGCTGGCACTCATCGCCGATATCCGCGCCTTGTTGGACCGGGAGGAGGGCCTGTTCAGTGAGAGCGAGCGGACTAAATTGGACTCGCTGCGTCCGTATCTCGACGTGGAAAAGCTAACGCTCTACGACCTGCCCGCAGACTTGACCAATGCGTTCAAGGACAAGGAGGGCAACATCCTCAACTTTGTGGCGATCAACGCCGCGGTCGAGCTTAGGGACGGAAGAGACGCCATTCGCTTTGCCGAGGAAATCAGCCACATTGAAACGCCGGCGGGCAAGACCTACATATCCTCTAGCTCGCATATCATTGTCGCCGAGATGCTCAAGGTCATGCTCGATGACAGCTCCCTCGCCGTGATCCTCACGCTCGCGGTCGTGGCGGTGGTGCTGCTCATTGACCTGCGGAGTTTCGTCGATACTCTGCTGGTGCTCACGCCGCTTTTGAACGCTTTGGTGTGGGTCGTGGGCTTCATGTATGCGTTTGACATCAAGCTAAATCTCTACAACATGGTCGCCTTTCCGACGATCATTGGCATGGGTATTGACAACAGCGTCCACATCTTCCACCGCTACCAAGAAGTCGGCCGGGGCTCGCTGCGCTTGGTGTTGCGCACGACCGGGGTCGCGCTCTTAGCTACATCGCTGACGACGATGGTCGGCTTCTCGGGATTGGTGCCGGCCATTCATCCGGCGCTCACGTCGATTGGCGTGCTCTCACTGGTGGGCTTGGGATCTTGTTTTATCACGTCCGTTACGCTGCTGCCGGCGCTGTTGCAAATTCGCGAGCGCCGCACGGCCTGACGAATCATTATCGGCCTAGTTTATAAACATTCAGAAGTTGCCGTTGGCGGTGCTGTCTATTAACATATTTAGAGTACGCTTACGCTATTACGCTTTCCCAAGAGGCGCGACATGAAAACCGCCGAGACTCAACCCATCGCCGGGGGCCGTTTTCTCAAGAGCAATTTGCCGAGCCATTTCCTATTAGGCTTCGCCACGCTCTTTGATCTGCAAGGCATCCTGAGTACGGAAAGTCGCGATGCTCTTTCGCAATGCTCCGATGCAGAAGCCATTTACTCTGATTGGCTAACTGTTTTTGGCGATCTACAGGATGCTTTCCAGCAAGTGACGGATGGCGCACAACAAGAAGAAACGATCTAAGCGCTCTCGACGTCGGAGGGGACTAACTCCTCGTATTCCTACTAGCAAGGCGATGTCGTCCGAAGAGATTGTCAGGATCGAAGCGCAGTCTTTTCAAGGGCCGATTCCCGACCCGCAAACCCTAGACAGATACCAACAGGTTGACCCCAGTTTCCCCGAGCGTCTTTTGACGATGGCTGGGTGCCAAACAACAGTAGGAAAGGTCTCTCCTTAGAGGAATAGAGCGCATCTTTATACGTTCACGAAAAAAGGCCGCTCCGCGCCAACGGACCGGCCTTTCGCTATATTTTTGACAAGGCAAAAAATGGAGCGAGAGACGGGACTCGAACCCGCGACAACCACGTTGGCAACGTGGAGCTCTACCAACTGAGCTACTCTCGCTCGAAAATCACGCGAAATAAATCGCTATGAAAGGAAAAAATATAACCATGCCCCGAATAAGCGTCAAGGTGCGCCAAGCTCTGTTACCTCTCGTTGCGGCCCTCTTGGGAGCGGCCTGTGAACAGGGGCCGCCCGAGGAGTCGCCGGCTTGGCCCCCCAAGGTGCGCTGGCACAACAATCAGGGCGTGGTCTATATGGATCAACACAACTACACGCGCGGTCGAGAGGAGTTTGTCCGCGCCCTCGATTTGGCCCCGGACTATGCTCGGGCGCGGGCCAATCTCGGCATTGCCTACTATGCTCTCGGCAAGTACGACAGCGCGGCCACGGCCTTGCAAACCGCCCTCGCCATTGATCCCGAGCTCCTCCACGCCAATTACGCGCTGGGCCTGATCTACAATGCGCAAGGCCGGGAGCACGACAAAGCGCTCGCCGCCCTGCAAAAGGTCGCCGCTGCCGACCGCGACGACCCCCACGTGCGCTACTACATGGGGCAGATGCGGGCCAAGCTAAATGAGAGTGAGGCCGCCATCGCCGACTTCAAGGAGGCCATCCGCCTCGATCCCTACAACGTATCGGCCTACTATGGACTGGCCAATCTCTACCGGCGGATCGAGCGCGAGGAGGAGTGGAAAAGCACCTTGGAGCAGTTCAATCAGCTCAGTCAAGCCGGCCATCAAGGCGTTTCTTCATCCTATCAGGGACAGGGCAAATACGCCGAGGCCGTGGCCGATGCCGGGGGCGGCGATCCGAGTCAGGACGATGTGGCCGGGCCTTTTGCCTTTGCCGCGGCTGGGCCGGCGACTGGTCCGGTGCGCTTTGCTGCCTTGGGCGACTTTGACGCGGATGGTCGGCCGGATGTTTTGGCTGGGGCCGAGGGCTTGCACCTGTACGCCGGCGGCACAGCGGAAATGCTCACTGCGCCGACGCTTCCCGACGGCTTTGGGGCGACTGGCGCGATCTCCGGCGATCTCGACAACGATGGGACCGCCGACTTGATCCTCAGTGGCGCGGGCAGAACTTTGCTCTATCGAGCGGCTAATGGCGGATGGGCCGACGGCGAAGACCTGTCCGTGGCTTCGACCGGTGTCGCGCTGGGCGATGCCGACCACGACGGCGACTTGGACCTGCTTGTCCTTGGCCCAAGGGTCTCGCTGCTGGCCAACGACGGAGAGGCCCGCTTTGCTGCCACCGGCCAACCAACTGGTTCGGTCGCGGCGGACCGCGCTGTATTTTCCGATCTCGACAACGACCGCGACGTGGATATGGTGCTCCTTTCGGCTGAGGGCCTGCAAGTGCAAACCAACAATCGCGATGGCACGTTTGCGGAAATCGCTGACGCCTTGGGGTTGGGTGCCGTGCAGGGCACGGGCTTGGCCGTTGAGGACTTCAACCAAGACGGCTATATGGACTTGGCTATCGCAGCCAACGGTGCCGTAGAAACGCATGTGAACCAAGCCGGTCGCACCTTTGTTCGGGCTGAGGCGGCAGCGTCCGGTGGGAGGACACTGCTTTCCGCCGATCTCGACAACGACGGCGACCTTGACCTGCTTGCCAGCGGCGATGAGCGATTGCAACCGCTCGCGTATGGCGGTGGTCGGTTTCAGCCGCAACCCCCGCTCGACGAGCCGGGTGGGGCAGTGCTCGTGGCTGATTTCAACGGCGATGGCCGCGTGGATATTTGGGCGGGTGGCCGGGTGCTGCACAACCAAAGCGAGGGAGGGCACTGGATCGAAATCGCCGCTCAGGGACTCAACAGCAACCGCGACGGCGTTGGGGCCAAGGTGGAGGTAAAAACCACCCATCGCCTCCAGAAGCGCGAGATTCGCAGCGAGGGATACGCGGGCGTCCTCCACTTCGGCTTAGCGCAGAGCGATTCGGTCGAATTCATCCGCATTCTCTGGCCCGGCGGCGTGCGCCAGACCGAGTTGGCGACTGGAGCCGGACAGCGGTTGGAGTTGACCGAACTCGACCGCAAGGGCACCTCGTGCCCCATTCTCTACGCTTGGGATGGCGAGCGCTATCGCTTTGTCACCGACATTCTCGGGGGCGCCATTATTGGCTATTTAACCGCTCCGGGCCAGTACTACCAGCCGGACACCGACGAGTACGTCCGCTTGGGGCCACTGGCCCCCAAAGACGGCCACTATGTCTTGCAATTGGCTAACCAGCTAGAGGAAATCATTTACGTCGATGCTCTTGAACTCATCGCCGTTGATCATCCGCCCGAGCTCGACGTGTATCCCAACGAGCGCCTGCTTTCCCAGCCTCCTTACCCGGAGTTCAAACTCTATCCTCTACGCAATCTGCGTCCGCCCGTAAGCGCCAAAGATCACCGAGGGCTGGACGTGTTGGCTGCGCTGCGAGAGATCGACGACGAGTGGTACGATGGGTTTGGCCGACTCGATATACACGGCTATGCCGAAGACCATGCGCTAGAGCTAAACTTGGGCGATCTGTCCGAATTTGCCCATCCGGTCTTGCTCGGCTATGGGTGGGTTGATTACGCGCATTCGACCTCCAATTGGAGCGCCGCCCAGCGCGGTTTGTCGCTGTATCCGCCGCGTCTGTCTGTCGCCGATGGCGCGGGGGGATGGGTAGAAGTCAGCGCGGATATGGGGTGCCCAGCGGGCCTGCCCAAACACGCGCTCTTCGACTTGGCGGGCCTGTTCCCGTCCGACGACTACCGGCTGCGGATTGAAACCAACACCGCGCTCTACTGGGATCAACTGCTGGTGGGCGACGCGGCGGACGTTCCCCTTACAGTCCATCGCCTGCAACCGGCGCGGAGTGACCTCCACTGGCGTGGCTACCCAGCGCATACGTCGATCAAGGGCACCTTTGCCTTTCGCTACCACTACGATCAATTGGCGTTAGAAGCGCCTTGGGGTACTCACGCTGGAGCTTTCACCCGCTTCGGTCCGGTAGAGGAGTTGGTCGAAAACATCGACGACCGCTTTGTCATCATGTTCCACGGCGACGAGTTGACCGTTGAGTTTGCCGCCTTGCCGCCGCCGGCTGGTCTGGTGCGCTCGTTTCTGCTGTACGCCGACGGCTTTGGCAAGGATATGGATCTGCACTCGGCGCACTCACTAACGGTCGGGCCGCTGCCTTTTCACGGCATGTCTGGCTACCCGTACCCAGCGCACGAGCACTATCCGCAAACTAGCGCACACCTAGAGTATTTGCAGGAATACAACACGCGCTGGGTCAAGGGCTACTATGAGTAGAGAGCTCTTGGACCGGGCAATAGAAGGAGCGAAACGGGCGATTCGCTTCTTACTGCTCAATGTGAATAGAGAGCTCTTGGACCGGGCAATAGAAGAGGTAAAAGGTGCGATTACGCCCGCATTGCTCAAGAGGCTGCTGCTCTACACCGCTTGCTTCCTCACCTTGTACGCCGCTGTCGGCGTGAGCGGCTATCTGATTTTCAACGACAATTTGCCCGACATCGACGCTTGGAGCTTCCGGCCCAAGCGGATTACCAACGTGTATTCGGCCGATGGCCGCCACTTGCAGGACTTCCTCGAGGAAAACCGCGAAATCGTCACTTATGAAGAAATCCCTGCGTCTATACAAGCCGCCCTCTTGGCGACCGAGGACCGGCGCTTTTTCTCGCATTGGGGCATGGATATTTACCGCATCCCCGGAGCGCTGCTGGCCAATCTCAAGGATCGGCGTCTCGTCGGCCAAGGAGCCAGTACGCTCACTCAGCAACTGGCCCGCAATATCTTCGCCGAAGTTGGCACGCAGCGCAGCAGTGCTTCCTTTGCCGATGCGGTGGCCACGTACGCTCGCAAGATCCGCGAACAGATCACCGCTGTTTTAATTGAGCGTCTGTACACCAAGCCCGAGATCCTGACTATGTACCTCAACACAGTCTATTTCGGCCACGGTGCCTACGGGATTAAGTCGGCGGCGCGGCTGTACTTTGACCGCGAAGTCGATCAGCTCGCGCTTGAAGAGAGCGCCTTGCTCGTCGGGCTGCTCCCCAGTCCTAATAGTCGGACTCCGCTGCGCCACCCCGATCGCGCCCGCCAGTACCGCAATCAGGTATTGGCCAGCATGGCCGACAATGACGCGATCACGCCCGCCGAGCGCGATTCCCTGTGCAACGAACCCATTGCCGCCCGCCGGGGTCGCCGCGATGAGACGTATGGCATAGCCCCGTACTTTGTCGAGTACGTCCGCCAGCAGATGCAGCGCGAGTTTGGCATGGCCACCTATCGCGAGGGTTTTGTGGTTCACACTACGCTCGACTCGCGCTTGCAGCAGATCGCCGAAAAGCACTTTGAGACTGAAATAAGCAAGGTGCAGAAAAGGGTGGATCAGTACCTAAAAAACACCGGTGCGGCCCGGGGCTTGCGCGACTCGGCCGTGGTCCAAGCCGCCTTCGTGGCCCTAGACCCGACCACCGGCCACATCTTGGCCATGATTGGGGGCCGCGACTTCGCCCGCAGCAAATTCAACCGCGCCACCCAAGCCAAGCGGCAGCCTGGCTCCGCGTTTAAGCCCTTTGTGTACACGGCTGCCATAGACAACAATCGCTTTACAGTAGATGTGCTCAACGACAACGCCTTTACGCTGTGGGACTACAAACGCGAACAGTTTTGGGATCCCGAAAACTACGACAAGAAGTTCAAGGGCCCCATGACGCTGCGCGAGGGGCTGAAACAGTCGCGCAACCTCATCTCCATTAAGTTGGCCGACGAACTCGGCCCGCCGCTGATTCGGAGCTATGCCCGCAACATGGGCATATCCACGCCGATCCAAGCGATCCCCTCCATCGGCGTCGGCACCAGTGAGGTGCTACTCCTCGATTTGGTGGCCTCATACGCGGTCTTCCCCAATAAGGGGATCTACGTCGAGCCGATGGCCATCAGCCGTTTGGAGCGCAAGGATGGCGATGTCTTTTTTACGCGAGAAAGCGGGCATAAGCAGGAGGTGCTGCGGCCGGCCGTGGCCGTAGTTGTCACGGACATGCTGCGCTCGGTCGTCGATGAAGTCGGCGGCACCGGACGCGGCATCCGCTCGAAGTACGACTTCCGCACCCAAGCAGCCGGTAAAACCGGCACGACCAATGACTACACGGATGCGTGGTTCATCGGCTTTACTCCCCATCTCGTAGCAGGGGTCTGGGTTGGGATAGACGATCCTAGCTTGCGCCTCTGGCCGCGGCAGACCGGCTCGGCGGCGGCTCTGCCTCTGTGGGCGAAGTTTATGAAGGAGGTGTATGCGAGCGTGGAGCCTTATCGCAGCCTGAAGAACCGCGGGTTTGAGTATCCAGAAAACCTCGTCGTGCGCCGCGCAATTTGCAAAGATACCCACAAAATCGCCACTCGCTTTTGTCCCGATCAGCGAGAGGAGCTCTTCATCGCTGGCGAGGTCCTGCCGAGCACGTGCCCGCTACATGGGCGGTCCCAAGAGCAGACCCCAAGGCGCATCCAGCGGTTTTGAAGATTACAAAACGAAGAAGATGTAGAACAGCCCGCCGAGAATGCCGGTCGATAGGCCGCGCGCGATAGCCTTATTTTCTCGTTTGAGTACCGTTTGTTCGACCATGTCGCCCCCGCCTAAGACCCCGCTCAACCCCTTAGATACCATATCCGAGCTATAGGCTTGGACGCGGCGGTCCCAACGCACGATGCGGTCGGCCGCTGTTTCTATTCTGAGAAAAAGGTCGCCATACGCCTCGCGCCGCTGTTCGTTGCCCCCGAGCAGTAGCCAGCGGGGTGCTGGCGAGTACACCACGCGCGCCCGGACCAGCCGATAGTACACCACATTGGCTGGCGCGTCTTCCGGCTGGCGCACCAACACCTGATAGCCTCGCTGCCGCAAGGTCTTGATCAGGGCGTCCTCGACGACCCAATTAGCTTCGTTCTCGTCGTCTTCGGCTTGGAGGAAAAGCCGCGTGCCCGGGGGTAGGGGTAGGGCATCCATTTGGTGGTCTAGGGCGCGGATGAAAGCCTGATTGATCAACTGCAAGTCCGTAGGCGTTTGCGGTGCGCCGCCTATGGCTTGGGTCGTTCCTTGCCACACCACGCGCACCGTGTTCGCGCCGCGCAGGGGAATGAAGTGATTCCGCCCCACGGGCTTACAGGCACTCTGCCAAGTAAAAGGCCCGGGACGCTGCGGCACAGCTTCGAGCGTTACTTGGATCGCTGCGCCCGCGCTCAAGCTATCCAAGCCGCTCACCAGTAAGCTCGGTGCGGCTTCCTCATCGCTGCGGACGAGATCCGCGCCCGGCGGCCCTTCCACCAAGGAGACATCCGAGAATGCAGGCGCAACTTGCAGGCGCAGGGCAGCCAAGGCGATGGGGTCGGTGCTTTCGTTGCGCCAGGTACAAGTGATGGGCCCGCGCTTGCCCACCTCCATAAACCCAGCTTCCAACGCCATCACAGGCAGCGGGTCCACCTGCAAGTACTGGGTCGCCAATTCCACTGGGCTCTGGCCGGAGACTTGGGCCGCGACCGCCAAGGGTAGGGGGCCGAGGTGGGTCGGCTCCACGCGCACCGTCCAAGAGAGTGTATCGGCCTGTCCGGCGGCTAAGTTGCCCGCCCAGCACTGCGGCGCGTCGCCCGCTGGCCAGCTTAGTTCTGGTGGCCAAGTCCAGTTCAGAGCTGCTAGGGGCGGCCCGGCGGCATCGTCGAAACGCACAATCGCGCGTAAGTCAAAGTGCTCGCCTTGATAGACTCGCGGTGGCTCAATGGACCACGAAATGGCTGGCGGTGGGCGCACCGCTAAGTCGAATTCGGTCTGATGGGCCGGAGCACCTTGGGAGTTGAGCGAGGAGTGAATGGCCGCGGACCAGCCGATTGTTCCCAACTCAGCGGCTACTAGGTCGATGTAGAGGGTATCGATGTGTTCTCCGGCGAGAGGCCGCGCTGCATAGTCTATGGCGATGGACGCTGCCTCTAGCTGAGCCTTGCCCAAGGCCGAGCGGACGTGCTGCAACTGCGCGTTGCCGAGGCACCGTAGGTCCGCGCTGACTATGGCTTCGCCATCGCCGGGGAAATAGTGCAGATAGAGGATGGACTGCTGATCCAACGCTGGCCCGGCAATCGCCGGTTGGTCTAGGCGCGCACTGAGCGTCGAGCGGGCACTCGCCGGCCCCACGGCCATCCACAGCGCGAGGCCTACCCCTAGCCCGCGCCAATAACTGCCCACGCCCTTTCCTACTGTCTTTCGGGTTGCCATTCGGTTCGCCCTTCGTCGCTGTTGCCGCGTATTAGCCCCTTGACCAAAAAAGCCTAACTCACTTTATAACTGTAAGTTACGTCTAATTCAAGCCTAACGTACTACGGGGGGGCTGTCAAGGTAGTTTAGCCCCTAGCCGCATCCCTAGAAAGGCTTGACTGAACCCGTGTGCTCCGCTAGGTTGTACAAACCAGCGCGAGGAATGTTAGACGCGCTTAGTTTGGTAGAAATTCGTCTATTTCGCGTTGGGTGTGTCCACTTTTTTGAGGCTATACGACCCTTTGTCCGCTGTCGTGCATCGTACCAGACGCGCCGATTGGAATGTGATGCGGCATAAAAAGCCGCGCTCCGCTTCATGCTAGACTGGCTATTACCCGCATTAGGCGCGTTGGGTGTGCTCGGCCTCGGTGCATTGTGCGCCCCTATGACTTTTGCCTTGCGCTGTCGGCGCGAAGGACCGCCGAACTTTTGGGAATGGGGAACGCGGCTGTCCTTTTTCTGGGGCGGGCTAGGGCTGGGGCTGCGATGGGGTCCCAAGGGCCTGCGCATCGCGCCGGTGCTTTTGGGCCAATTCCTGCCGTACCCCTACCTGCCGTTGCGAACCCAAGCAAAGCGCCGGCACAGAGCACGGCAACGAGTCAAGCGAGAAGCCGCGCCTAAAGCGAGTGAGCGGAACCTGCGTCCGCTTGTGCGGCTGCTGATCAAGCCTAGTCTTAGGCTATTGGCGAGCCTGCCGCGCACTGTTTGGCTCAAAAAGCTGCGGGTCCAGGGTCGTTTAGGATTTGCCGATCCGGCGCAAACCGGGCGGGTCTATGGCTATTTACAGGCGGTTGCCGCGCGCAAGGGAAAGGTGCAAATAAACGTCAGCCCGGATTTTGTGCGAGCCGGGGCCTTTGGCCGCTTGGACTTGGTCGCTCATTTGCACTTGGGTTTGTTGATGTTGCTCTTAGGGCGCTTTGGCTCACAGGTGGCGTACCGCTTGTTGGCCGTACGCTTTCGCCCTGAAAACTCAGAGGCCAGTGGTTAGTAGTCAGTGGCCAGTTCCCATTCTATCCCGCACCTCTCGGAGGCCAGAATCCGGTGGTCAGTGGCCAGTTTCCATTCTATCCCGCACCTTATGAGTCGGGTCAAGGGAACCAATCACTGGCTGCTGGCCATCGGCTGCTATCTCTATAATTAAGGCGAGGAGTTTTTCATGGCATCGTCCGTAGAATCCCTAGTCGAGCGCGTCCTAGGCGAGTTGCACCGCATCGTGCAAACCGAAACCGTCATCGGGCAGCCGTTTCAGTCTGGCGACTTGACCATTATTCCGGTATCGAAAATATCGTTTGGCTTTGGGGCCGGCGGGGGGCTGGAGGGCAAGGGACAGAGCGGGACCGGCGGCGGCGCGAACATCGAACCCATTGCCTTCCTCATCGTCGATGCCGACGGCCGGGTACAGGTGGCGTCCATCGGCGATCAGGAGGCCGGTTGGAGTCAGATCATCGGGCTAGTGCCCGAGGCCATCGGCAAAATCAAAAAGTTCGTCAGCAAGAACAAAGAAAAAGACGCCAAGGCCAAGGCCGACGAGGGGGACTGAGGCGATTCAGTGGTGGTCTTGGCTGGTGGGGAACACCTTGAAGCGCCCGTCTAGCAACAGGTGGGTGTACCAACCGACGATGCCGGCAATAAAGAATACCACGTGCCCTTCGAGCAGGGCGTGTACGTTGTCCCAGCTAAATTCTCCGAGAAAAGCCTGCCGCGCCCGCCAGTATTCGTAGCTCGTACCCAGCACCCCTACCGTGATGAACGGGCTGATCTTGCGGTGCGTCCAGCCTCGGTGGTGATCCAAAAGCGGTAGGACGCACAAGAGGCCCAAGATAGTCGCCAGTTCGTATTGCTCGGTCCAACCCAGATAGAGCAAAGCGCAGAAGACGCCGCGAAAAAACCACCGCTGCACCACCGAAGCCGTGTCTAGGTCGGGAAAGAGGGAAAAAAATAGCGCAGTACCGACGACAGCGGCTTGGGTTGTTAGGTCGTCGGACGCGACAGAGCCGGAGCAAACCGCGCCTATCGCTACTCCGGTCCCCGCGACGACCCCACCCAAGACATGGCCTTTGAAGTTCACTTTTTTTGTTGATGGTAAAGTTGGCCGCAGGCCGCGTCGATGTCCCGCCCGCGGCTGTGGCGGACGGTAAACTCAACGCCGCCGCCTCTGAGCACTTGGTAAAACTGCGCTAGACGCCGACGGGTTGGCTGACGGAAGCGACGGTCTGTTGTTTCGTTGTAGGGTATGAGGTTGATCTTGCAGGGAATGTCGCGGGTCAGTTCGGCTAGTCGCTGCGCGTCGGCGTCCGCATCGGTCAATCCGGCCATGAGCACGTATTCAAAGGTGACGCCATAGCCGCGACAGGCGAAAAATTCGCGCGCGATAGCCAAGAGATCGGCGATCTTGTACTTGCGGTTGATCGGCATGAGCTGTTCGCGCATCGCGTCGGTCGTGGCGTTGAGCGAAATGGCCAACCCCACGTTGAGATCTTCGGCCATGAGCCGGCGAATACCCGGAATGTAACCCGCAGTGGACACCGTGATTTTCCGTCCCCCCAACCCAATGCCCTCTTTGCGGCGCATCAGCTTTAGGGCGCGCGCCACCGCCGCGTAGTTGAGCAGGGGCTCGCCCATTCCCATCATCACCACATTGGTCACTCGCTCGCCCCGCTCGCGGGCGAACTGGTTGACCTGTAAGAGCTGATCGACGATCTGCCCGGCTTCGAGGTTGGCAAGCAGCCCCATCTGTCCGGTGGCGCAGAACTTGCAGTCGAGTGGACAGCCTACTTGCGACGACAGGCAGGCCGTGCGCCGGGTGCCATCGACGATCAGCACGGACTCGACCCGCTGCCCAGAGGGCAGTTCAAAGAGGAATTTGACCGCTTCGCCCGTGGTTGATTCTTGACGCTTGACGAGGTTCAGGCAAGTAATGCGCGTCCGCTCGGCGAGCTTTTGCCGCAAAATTTTGGAGATATTGGTCATCTCCCAGACGTCGCGCACGCCCTTGGCGTAGAGCCAATCGAAAATTTGGCGGGTGCGATACGCTGGTTCGTCGAACTCGCTGACGAGCTGATCGAGTTCGTTGGGCAGCATGGCTTTTAGGTCGTAGAGTTGACTAAGCACCTTAAAAGTCCTTGACGATTAAATGACAAAATATATATGTTAAAGGTTCCGTAGTATTGGTCAACGGTTCCCCCAACCGTTGTCAGTTCCCCGTTTTTGCCCAATATAACATTTAAGTATGCGATTCGTATCTGCCATCAGATTCTGGGGCATCCTATTGAGTAGTCTTGCGCTTATGGCGCTGCGCTTGGGAATGTCCTCTCAGCACTCGGCGGCCCCAGCCGCCCTCCCCGAGGAAGAAACGCCCGTTGTGGCCTTTGTTTCGGCTGCTGCGGCCGCCGTATGGGAGCCGCCCTTTGTCGGCCCCCCAATTCCGCCCTCGCCCGGCGTTCCCACGCGAACGATTGCCGCCGAGCTGCGTCCCGGGGATTCCATTGACCGCTTGCTCAAGCAGTCTGAGATCCCGAGCAGCCAATTGGAACGGCTGTACAAAGCGCTGTACGCGGTTTTCGATCCCGCACAAGTCAAGGCCGGCGACTACTATGAGGTCGCAATCGACACCAACGATGCCATTCGCCGCTTCTGCTACACACCGCACCGCACCCCGGAATGCCCGATTGAGGTGGAATGGCGCGACGGTCAGTTTGTTGCCCGCCAGTTGCAACTACCGCTGGAGCGACGGGTCGAGCGGCTCGAAGTGCGGATTGAGGACAATCTCTCCAACGCCATTAGGGCAGCCGGGGAGGGCTGTGCGCTAAGCGACGTGATCGCCGATGACATATTTGGTGCCGTCATCGACTTCCAGCGCGACCCGCGGCGCGGCGATCGGCTAGGGGTTGTCTTTGAGAAGCTCTACATCGACGAGCACTTCGTCCGCTACGGCGACGTCCTGTTGGCGCGCTACGAAGGCGAACGAGTGACCGAGTTGGGGGTCCGCTATGCTGCCGCCGAGGGGGAGGACGCCTATTACAACGCCAGCGGTCGCTCCCTTGGCCGGATGTTCGTACTCAAGCCCCTCGGCGTCAATCGCATCACCTCGCGCTTCAACCGTCAACGCTTCCATCCCATCCTCAAAAAGCAGCTTCCCCACCTAGGTACGGACTACGGTGCGCCGACCGGCACCTTGGTGTGGACGACCGCCCTCGGACAGGTCGCGTTTGCTGGCTGGAAAGGTGGTTACGGCAAATTGGTCGAAATCGTCCATGCCAATGGCTATCGCACCCGCTACGCGCATCTGAGCAAGATATTGGTTCGCAAGGGGCAGCTCGTAGAGCAAAAAGAGATCATCGGCAAGGTCGGTGCCACCGGACTGGCGACCGGCTCCCACCTGCACTACGAAATCATCAAGGATGGCCACCACATCAATCCCGAACTCATCAACGAAGACCACGCCGTCCCAGTTTTAGCTGACGATCTGTTGCCCGACTTTGTCCACCAGCGCGACGCGCTTTTACACGTCCTCGACCTTGGCCCGCGCAATTGGCGTTATGCCGCGACCTTTACTTCCGCACCGCCCTAGTTTTATTGGCCTTATTGATCTTTTTCGATGGAAACAAAAACGCTGCAAGAAATCGAAAGTCTGGCTGAGCGCGACGGGCGCTATAAGAGCGAGGCGTATCTCTTTGTGTACGATGCGCTAGGATATACAGTGCAAAAGCTCGGCAAGAACGAGGATACCTTGAGCGAAGGGAAGCGACACATTTCCGGTCGGGAACTGCTCTTTGGTATCAGCGAGTACAGTGCCGATCAATTTGGGCCGCTCACCCGCTCGGTCTTTGCCCACTGGGGCATTGAGCAAACGCGCGATTTTGGCGAGATTGTCTTCAACTTGGTCCATGCGAATTTGCTGCGTAAAACAGCCGAGGACCGGATTGAAGACTTCGTCGATGTGTACGATTTTGCCGAGGAATTTGACTGGAAGAAGCGCAAGGCCGATCTCAAGCGCCTGCCCTGAGCGCGGGACGCGAAGATGAAGATCGCCTACTTCGACTGCTTCTCTGGTATCAGTGGTGACATGATCTTGGGTGCCCTGCTCGACGCGGGGCTCCCACTCGCAGACCTCAACCGAGAAATCGCCAAACTGGGCGTTGAGAATGTCGCCATTGAACGCGAATCCACCGCCCGGCAAGCCATTGCTGCGACCCGCGCCAAGGTCTGCGTGGCCGGTGTGCCGCTGGCCGACGCTGAACACCATCTCGATCTGTCTGGCGCACCCGCGCCCGCTCACCCCCACGCCCACCTCAAAGATATAACCACCCGCATTGCCGCGAGCCGCTTAGACGACGTCGTCAAGGAGCGCTCCATCCGCGTCTTTGAGCGCCTGTGCGCCGCCGAAGCCGAAGTACACAATGCCGCGCCCGCCGAAGTCGCCCTGCACGAAGTGGGGGCTCTCGACGCCCTGATAGACGTAGTGGGGGCTGTGGCCGGTCTCCAACTCTTGGCGGTTGACGAGGTCTGCGCTTCACCTCTGCGCTTTGGCACGGGTTTTGTGCGCTGTGAACACGGGCGTTATCCAGTGCCGGTGCCCGGAGTCTTGGCCCTCTGCCGCGACGTGCCGACCGAACAGACCGATATCCGCGCCGAACTCGTCACCCCAACTGGCGCTGCGATCATCACCACCTTAGCGCGTTCCTTTGGGCCGCAGCCGCCCTTTTGCCAACAGGCCATCGGCTATGGGGCGGGTCGCCGCGATTTAGAGGCCATCCCCAATCTCTTGCGCCTGCGCTTGGGCGAGCGAGTGCCGGCCAGCGAGCGCGTCCTGCTGATCGAAGCTAATATCGACGATATGAACCCAGAAGTGTACAGTTACCTCTTTGATCGCCTGCTAGCGCAGGGCGCATACGACGTGTACGCCGCGCCGGTCCTGATGAAAAAGGGCCGCCCAGGCAACGTGCTCAGCGTCCTCGCTCCGGCGGGCCGCTTGGACGAGCTAACCGCGATCGTCCTGCGAGAAACAACGACCATCGGCCTGCGCTACTACGGAGTGGAACGCCGCGTCTTGGAACGCCAGATCCGCGCCGTTGCCACGCCGTATGGGGAGGTCAACGTCAAGTTTAGCTATCTGGACGGCCGCGCCCGCGTCGCTCCTGAATACGAGGACTGTGCGCGACTAGCCCAACAGCACCAAGTGCCCTTGCTCTCCGTATATGAGGCCGCTCAGGCGGCCGCCCTCAAGGAGTAATGACCATTATGTTGCGATTGATTTTATGCGCGTTATGGCTGATTCCGCTGTCGAGCCAAGCGGCGGAATGGCCAGCTTATAGCGGCGACCTAGACGAATTCGACAATATCCAGCGCTTGCCGGCCGGCGAAGGCCCAGATCGCCTCGTGCTCGGCGACAACAATGGCCGGCTCCACGTCTATGAAGAGCGCGACCACACCTATGTCGAAGTGTGGGACAGCGACTATCTCGAAGGGGCTGTGGCTGGCGTGTTCGTCCTCGACATCAACGACGATCAACTCGACGAGATCGTCGCCTATACCGACCACGGTCGCGTGTATTACTTCGACTCTCAGGACTACGCGCTGCTGTGGAGCAACTCACCCAATGAATACGCCCGCATTACCAGCCTGACCATCGGCGACATTGACGACGACCCCCAGCCCGAGCTCGTGTTCTGCGCCGACGGTCGCTTAGTCGTGTACGATGGCCGCGACCAGTACGAGCAGTGGCGCAGCGACCAAACCGACTTGACGGCCCATCAGATTCTCATCGGCGACGTAGATGGGGACGACGAAGACGAGATCGTGCTCAACGACGGCTACGTGTTCGACGCCCGCTTCTTCGACTTGGAGTGGAAGTCGCCCGAGCCTTTTGGCGAGCGCATGGGCCTGCTCGATCTCGACGAAGACCAGATTCCAGAAGTCATCGGCGAATTTCAGGGCCGCTATCTGCGCATCTTTGACATTGACCTGCGGCGGGAAAAGTCGCTCAGCCGCTAGCGGCCCGGCCTTGACACTTAAGCAACGACCAGCGTATATACTCCCTTTCATCCAAACACCAACAAGGAGCGATTGCAATGCGACCCGTCACCCTCTTCACTGGCCAGTGGGCCGACCTGCCTATTGAGACCCTCTGCCAACAGGCTGTCGAGTTTGGTTACGACGGCTTGGAACTGGCCTGCTGGGGAGACCACTTTGAGGTTGACCAAGCCACAGAGGCCTATTGCGAGGCCAAGCGCGAACTGCTCGCAAAATGCGATCTAGCGCTGTTTTCCATTTCCAATCATCTCGTCGGCCAAGCCGTGTGCGACCCCATCGACAGCCGCCACCAAGCCATCCTGCCCCCGCGCATCTTCGGCGACGGCGACCCAGAGGGCGTGCGCCAGCGCGCAGCCGAAGAAATGATCGCCACCGGACAAGCGGCCGCCCGGCTCGGGGTCGATGTGGTCAACGGCTTTACTGGCTCGTCGATTTGGCACCTGCTCTATTCATTCCCGCCGGTATCCCCCGACATGATCGAGGCTGGATACGCGGATTTTGCCGCGCGCTGGAAGCCTATACTCGACCAATACCAAGCACTCGGCGTCAAGTTTGCGCTAGAGGTCCACCCCACGGAAATCGCCTTTGATATGGCCTCGGCCGAGCGCGCCATTCAAGCCCTCGACGGCCATCCGGCCTTTGGCTTCAACTACGATCCCAGCCACCTTGGCTACCAAGGCGTGGACTACGTCGAGTTCATTTACCGATTCAGCGACCGCATTTTCCACGTCCACATGAAGGATGTAGGCTGGTCTGCAACGCCGACCGAGGCCGGGGTCTTCGGCGGGCACACCGAGTTCGGCGACCGCCGCCGCTATTGGGACTTCCGCTCGTTGGGGCGCGGCAATATCGACTTTGAGGAAATCATCCGCGCGCTCAATCGCATCAACTACCAAGGGCCGCTGTCGGTCGAATGGGAAGACAGCGGCATGGATCGCGTCCACGGCGCGACAGAAGCGGCCGCCTTTGTCAAGCAGGTCGATTTCTCGCCCTCGGACCTGGCCTTTGACGCGGCGTTTGAGGACTAGCGTTGCAGCGTTTTGTCGGCCTGCTAGTTATTGCCTTCCTCGTCGCTTGCGGCCCAGAGGATCGCCCGCAGCAGACTTTGGTTTTTGGCCGCGGTTCGGATTCGATCGGCCTAGATCCGGCGATTGAAAACGACGGCGAATCGTTCAAGGTCTGCGACAACATCTACGAGACCTTGGTGACCTACGATAGCGAGAGCACGTCCGTGGTGCCGCAGCTTGCGCATTCTTGGGACATCGCGGACGATCAGCTCACGTGGACCTTCCACTTGCGTCCGGGGGTCCGCTTCCACGACGGCACCCCCTTTAACGCCGCGGCCATGCTGTTTTCGCTCGGGCGGCAGTTTGACAAAGACCATCCCTTCCACGAGGTCGCCGGTTCGTACAAGTACTGGCAGGCCATGGGCATGGACGACATTGTCGCCGCGCTAGAAGCCCCGGACGACTCGACTTTTGTCATTCGCCTCAAAGAGCCTCATGCCCCCTTCTTGGCGAACTTGGCGATGAACTTCTGTTCGGCTGTCAGTCCCACTGCGGTGGCTCGTTACGGTAGCGATTACTTCAAAAACCCGGTCGGCACCGGCCCCTTTCGCTTTGTCGAATGGCGCAAAGACGAGCGCATCGTCTTAGAGCGCAATCCCGATTACTGGGGGCCACAGCCGCCGCTGGACCGCCTAATTTTTAAGCCCATTCAGGAAGGCTCGGTGCGCTTCTTGGAGCTTTCGCAGGGCGCGATTCAAGGCTTCGACAACCTCAGCCCGGAGTACATCGAACCGATCCACGCCGACCCCAACCTCCACCTCTTGACGCAGGCCGGCATGAATATCGGCTACTTGGCCATGAACATGGACGAGAAGCCCTTCGACGATGTGCGGGTGCGCCGCGCCATCAACCACGCTGTGGATAAGCAAGCGCTGGTGGATAATTTCTACGCGGGCTTGGCCATGCCAGCCAAAAATCCCATCCCGCCGACCTTGTGGAGTTACAATGACGCGATTGCGGGTTATGGCTATGATCCGGCCAAAGCGCGGGCCTTGCTGGCGGAAGCCGGTTATGCCGACGGCTTTGAAACCGAGCTGTGGGCCATGCCGGTGCCGCGGCCCTATATGCCACAGCCTAGTAAGATCGCCGAGGCGATTCAGTCCGACTTGGAAAAGGTGGGCATTCGCGCGCGCATTGTGTCTTGGGAATGGGGGACGTACTTAGACAAGGTGTTTGACGGCCAGCACCAGATGGCTTTGTTGGGCTGGACCGGCGACAATGGCGATCCAGATAACTTCCTCTACGTACTGCTCGACTCTACCGCGGCCATCAAGCCGGCCCAGAATATCTCGTTCTACCGCAGTGGCGAGCTACACGACGCGCTCGTGGCGGCCCGTCGCTCCACCGACCGCAGCGAGCGCACGCGGCTCTATGCCCAAGCGCAGGAGATCGTCCACCGCGACGCGCCTTGGGTGCCGCTAGTACACGCGACGCAGACCGTGGTTTTTCAGCGCCGCGTCACCGGTTTCAAACTGCATCCCACGGGCAGCAAGTGGTTCCATAGCACCGCGCTGGCCCCTTGAGCCATGCACCGCTTCGTCCTCCGGCGGCTCATCGCGTTCTTGCCGACGCTGGCGGGGATTTCGCTTTTAGTTTTTCTGATGCTCTACTTGGTGCCGGGCGACCCGGCCCAGGTCATGCTCGGGGAACGCGCCAATGCCGAGAGCTTGGCCGAGTTGCGCGCGACCATGGGCCTCGACCAGCCTTTTCACGTGCAGTTTTATCGCTTCTTCACCGGCCTGTTGCGCGGCGATCTCGGCCGCTCGATTCGCACGCACGAGAAGATCACCACTGAACTCGCCCAGCGCTTCCCGGCCACCTGTGAGCTAACCTTGGCCAGTATGCTGCTGGCCATGACGGTCGGCATCTCGGCTGGATTGTGGGCGGCGGTGCGGCGGGGCAAGATCGCCGATCTGCTCAGCATGATCTTGGCCACGGCCGGCATTTCCATTCCCGTGTTTTGGCTGGCGCTGATGCTGATGCTGCTATTGGCCTTTTACGTGCCGCTCTTTCCGGTGTCCGGCCGCTTGAGTACGCATATTTACTTTGAGCCGATTACCTATTTCTACGCAATCGACACCCTCGCGCAGGGCGATTTTGCGGCCTGCGGCGACGTGCTGTGGCACCTCTTCCTGCCCGCCCTGACTTTGGGGACCATTCCCATGGCTGTGATTGCGCGCATGACCCGCGCCAGCCTGCTCGACGTCCTCGGCGAGGACTACATTCGCACGGCCTGGGCCAAGGGCTTGCGGCAGCGGGTGGTGATTGTGCGCCACGCCCTGAAGAATGCCTTCATACCCACCCTTACGGTCATTGCCCTCCAATTCGGTTACCTGCTCGGGGGCGCGGTTATCACCGAGACCATTTTCGCTTGGCCGGGGGTTGGACGCTGGCTCTTTTTGGCGGTGCAGGCCCGCGACTTCCGCGCCGTGCAGGGCGGGGTTTTGCTGTTGGCCACGGTTTTCGTGCTGGCCAACCTCATCGCCGATATCCTCTACGCTTGGCTGGATCCGCGGATACGCTACGACGAGGAATAGAATTTCGCATAATCGGCTCAAAACCCTTGGAGATTAACCACCAACTCATAGCGCGAATCCCCTTCCTCAAAGCGGTAGACGTAGCGCATACCCATATCGAGTGGGATCGGCGTTGAAAAAGGATGGAAATTAGCCGTCAGCTCGGCACCGGCCGTTTGGTAGATTTTAGGAGGTTGCGAATGGTTCTCCCCTCGAGCGTAGTCGTAAAAGAGGTTGACTTTGACGCGCTGGAGGTACACGAGGGCCCCCAAGTTCCAGTCCGGGTACAACAGTGGTAGCGCGTAGTTGGCCGCCCCTTGGTAGAGGCGATGGTGAAACTCGTAGTCGTAGCCGCGGATAAAGGGCTGTTCGCTTGCAAAGCGGTAGGGCAGGGCATCGGCCGCGGCTGATGCCTGCCACTCGTAACCGCCCGCTAGCTGTAGGCTGTGGTGGGCTGCCAGCCCGGGAAAGAGCAATCCCAGTCGCCCCGACAGCAAGGTGCCGTCGTAGTCGCCGGCCAAGGGCGTGTGGCGGTAGATCAGTTGCAGGGTCTGACCCCAAGCCGGGGCCAGATCGCGACGGGCCGGATGGCGCGCCCGCCCGAAAGTTAGCTGGTACGTCAGCGGCGCAAAGCGCCCATTGTGGTTTTTTGTCAACGCGTCTTGTATTGCTTGGTTCACGCTGCTTGAGTCGGGCCAAAACAGGTCGTCTTCGGGTCGGTTGAGGACATCCCGGCCGGCGATATCGGTCCATTCTGCTTTTGCACTCAAAGAGACGAAAGACTGCCAAGGGCCGCGGGAAAAATTCAAGGGCAGTTCAACGCTGGCACTTAGGCTCTTTTCAGTCCACTTGTCCGTTTTTTTATCTTTTTTGACCTTGAGGCTGTCGCCTTCTACTGTTCTCGTTTTGATCTCGTAGTCGCCGACCCGCTCGCCCCAACGCCCGCCGATGCTGAAGATGGGATACCACGCCGCGAGGCTAAAGTCGCCCAAGGCACTGAAGGCGCGCTCGTTGTGGTTGTATTCGACCCCGCCGTTCATGCTACTGAGATTGAGCAAATCGCTGGACGTGAGGCTGAGGGCATAGCGCGGCGGCACGGGACTGTAAGACCAGCTGTGAACTTTGAGCAGATGGCCCAGTGGCCGATAGCCGCTCACCGGATAGGCCCGCTGTGGGATGTCGGCCAACACCGGGCCGCCCTGCTCTTGGGCGATCAGCGGTTCGTAATAGCGCACTTGGCGGTCTGCGACCTGCTCAATCGGCGTCCAAGTCGCCGGGTCTAGGGGCATGACCGCAATGCGATAGCCATCGACAGTGTACTCTTGAAACAGCAGCGAATCGCCGGACAC
Organism: Candidatus Latescibacterota bacterium; assembly: GCA_965116045.1. GTDB lineage: Bacteria > Latescibacterota > UBA2968 > UBA8231 > UBA8231. The sequence goes on from OZ220478.1 coordinate 4,009,838, forward strand.
CGCCGCGTGGATGGCTGCCAGCGGGCGAGAGGTCACTTGGTAGCGCGCCCCGCTCGTCAGGTGGACCGCGTGGATATTGTCGATGCCTCCATAGGGTGAGTCGAACAGCAGGTAGGAATCCCAGAAAATCGGCCAGCCTATATCGTCGTGCGTGTGCGGCAACACGACCTGCCCTTGGCCATCGGCCGCGTCAATGCGCTCGATGGTGTTGCCGAGTTCGTCCTGCCGCACCACGGCGATATAGCGCCCGTCCGCCGACCACGCTGGGGTGCGCCACAAGACCCCGTCAGGGGCTGAAAAGCGGGCTTGCTCGGCACCACTGGCGGTCTCCAACAGCACCAAGTGACAGCGTCGGTCCGGGCCGAATTCAACGGCGGCGATGCGCGCCCCATCAGCAGAAGGAGCCGGGGCGAACAGCTTGGCCTTGTGGGTGAGTTGGCGCGTCTGGCCGCTGTCGATGTCCAGCACCACCACATCGGAATAGTCGCGAAAGCCCCAGCGTCGGTCCGGGGTAGAGCGGTTCCAAGCTACTTTGCCGCCGCCCACGCGGATGCCGCCAAGCGATTGGTAAAAGTGCAGGCGTTCCTCGCGGCCCGTGGGGTACAGCCGCACCAGCGTCGCCGGGTTGGCCAAGCCGCTTTTGCTCGCCAGTACGCTGCCGTCGGCCAGCGGTTGCGGGTATTCGTAGTTGGTCCAGATGTCCGACCGACTCTGCCCGGCGAGCACCCGCATCTGCGTCGTGGGCAGGTCTTTTTGCTGGGTCTGCCACAGCTCGGTCAGCTCGTCCATCGTCTGCTCGTAGGTCTGGGCGGAGCTGGCTCCAGTGTACTTCTTGAGCGCCCGGCTGAAGGCAAAGGGGTGGAACCCCCACCTCGCGGTGCGGCCTAGCACCTTGTCCCACATCTCTGGCCCATAGCGGCGCTTGACGTAGGTCGTCAGAAAATACCCCAGCGAGTAGTGATCGGGAGACCAATCGCGATACGAGCGGTGGTAGGCCTTGTAGTAGGAATAGCGCCGTCCCGCCAAAAGCAGCGCCCGAATGCCCAGATCAAACCGGGGCATGCGCCCACGCCCGGTCTCGCTCAGCGCCGTCTCGACTCCCACGGCATCTCCTTCCCAAAACCACGATGGCACCAATAGAGCACTCGCCCCGGCTTGGCCCAGTTCGCCGGACAGGAGCCACGCTAGGCGGACTAGGCCCTGGCGCATGCGGTCGAACTGCACCACGTGGCGCAGCTCGTGGACTGCCAGCAACTGGTACCACTCGCCGCTGAGTAGCCCGGCGTTTTGGGGCGGGGTGCTGAACCACACGCTGCGGCGCGGTGCTAAGGCGACAAAGCCGTTGGGCTGAGTCAGTTGGTTGACCAACACTACATCTAGCGGCTTATGCGACCCCGACAGCGTTTTGGAGACCGGGCCGTAAATGTGTTCGAGCGTATTGGCCACCCGTTGGGCATCGGCGGTGATCGCCGCGGGGAAAACGACTTTGAAGCGCTCTGTTTGGATCTGTCGCCAGTCCAAGCCCGGGGGGCTTTGCTGCGCGACCAACGGGCCGGCGATTGCCGCCGCTAGCGCGACTGCTTGTAGCATTTTGGTCTTCATATTCGTTCCTCCGCGACGACAATTTCGTCCTTTACCTGCTTAGCTTAGGACGGGCGGGCAGTAGATTACAGACCGTTCTGAAATGGGTAGGATACATCATAGCCTTGGTTCGACTCCACAGTAGGAGTTGCGATCCCAAGTAATAAAAAAGTGGAGGCAACGAGCAAAGCCGTTACCTCCACTTTTGGCGTTTAACAGTGCCTATGTCGCTGGCACTGCGTCCTCTCAGCCACCAGAAGAGGAGATGGTGATGTGTACGATGTCGGATACAGCCGGATAGGTGAACCCATCATCGACCAAGTGGACTGTGCCGCCTTCGTCCGCGCCGGTGTTGGCAGCGTCCTGACGCGGCGCTTGATGTGCGCCCACGCCCGGCTCTTCGTTGACTTCCGTGCCGGCATCCCACAGCCCGATCTGATCGGTGATGTCGCCGCTTATCGGCAGGCCATCGTCGGTGAACAGAGCAATGCCGGCGTCGCCAGGTGCTAAGAACAGGTCGTTGGATTGCACGTACATGGTGGCGAAAGACAGGCGATCGCCGGGACGAGCGACAAAGGTGAACTCATAAGCGTGGCCCGGCGTCAGCGGCCCGGGGCCGTCGGCTCCCTCTGGCGTGGCAAACACGCCGCTGTTTCGCGGTAGGCTTGCGGCTAGCTCGGCGGGATTGCCGTCTTCGGCGAGTGCTTCGAGTCCCGCGCCGCGATCGGGCTGACCATTGATAAACAGGGGCGTTCCGCCGCGTTGGGCGACCCACGCGCCGGGCGCAAGGAGGGTAGCGACGTTTTCGATCCGCACGGTGAATTGGGCTGGAATGCGTGGTTCCGCCAAGCCAGCGGCCAGACCGGAAGATAAGGTCCGCTCGGAAGTGACGGCTCCCTTATCGTCTCCGTCCATGTCTCCGTCCATGTCTCCGTCCATGTCTCCGTCCATGTCTCCGTCCATGTCTCCGTCCATGTCCCCGTCCATGTCTCCGTCCATGTCTCCGTCCATGTCTCCGTCCATGTCTCCGTCCATGTCTCCGTCCATGTCTCCGTCCATGTCTCCGTCCATGTCCCCGTCCATGTCCCCGTCCATGCCGACTGTGTTCGGATAGAAGCCCGACCCGATGGCTAAATGCTGCCCCAATATATCGAGCGGAGCAGCATAGCCTACCTTCGGCGAGCTGCGGTCTTCGTCGCCTTCTATGATTGGATCATCCCATAGGTACTCGACAAAGCCGCCGCCATTGGCCACCTGCGCGAGAAGCTCTTGGGTGATCTTGACCCCATTGAGGTCTTCAAGATCAATCAGGTTTTGGCCTTCGAGACTTGGATCATCTCCGTGAAAAATCATGTTGCCTTGCAAATCAGAGATGAACAAATAAATCGAACCGCTTTTCCACTCGCCTTCCGTGCGGAAGGTTCCAAAAGACGCTAAGGCCTCTTCCGCGGTGAGTGCTTCCAACATCGCCTTGGCTCGCAAGACAAATGCCTCTAACGTCTCCCGATCGGCGGTGGTGGCGGCTGTTGCGGTGTGGTCCATGTCTCCTGCTATGAGCGCACCGCCGATGGAGGTTACAGTGACGCGCACGATGTCGGATACGGCCGGATAGGTGAACCCATCATTGACCAAGTGGACTGTGCCGCCTTCGTCCGCGCCGGTGTTGGCAGCGTCTTGACGCGGTGCTTGATGTGCGCCCACGCCCGGCTCTTCGTTGACTTCCGTGCCGGCATCCCACAGCTCGATCTGATCGGTGATGTCGCCGCTTATCGGCAGGCCATTGTCGGCGAACAGGTCAATGCCGGCGTCGCCGGGAGACAGGAACAGGTCGTTGGATTGCACGTACATGGTGGCGAAAGACAGGTGGTCGCCGGGACGAGCGACAAAGGTGAACTCATAAGCGTGGCCCGGCGTCAGCGGCCCGGGGCCGTCGGCTCCCTCTGGCGTGTTGAAAACCCCGCTGTTGAGATAGAGGCTTGCGGCTAGCTCGGCGGGGTTGCCGTCCTCGGCGAGCGCTTCGAGTCCCGCGCCGCGATCGGGATGGCCGGCGGCGAAGAAGGGCATTCCGCCGCGTTGAGCGACCCACGCGCCGGGCGCGAGGAGGGTGCCGAGGTTTTCGATCCGCACGGTGAATTGCGCCGCCACGCGCGGCTCGAGCCGGCCCGGGGCCGGATCGGAAGAGATCGTCGCCTTGCCTGCTTGGTATGAGGTTGAGGATAGGGGATCTCGGTCCGCACAAGCGGCAAACAAGACGGCCCCAATGCAGACAGCGTAAAACAGTTTCATGGAAAATTCTCCTGAAAAGGGTTTATGAAACTCCATCTATTTAGAATCTACATAGTTCAAAGAGCGATGCGTCGCACTAAACTTGCGTCCACGCGCCATGGTTGTTGGACGATTCTACGGCGGCGGCGACGAATCTCATACCTGCTACGCCCTCCTGTACGCTCGGATGCGGAAAGGCCGCGGGCACGTCCTGTTCGCCGCGGTGTGCGCGGATGAGTCGCTCCATGGTGGTGTGGAGGTTGGCGAGGGCTGGGAAAAAGTCCTCGTGGTGCCCAGAGGGCACCCGCAAATACGAGGCGATCGGCGCGGGCAGGTCAAATTCAGCGCCAATCCAGTAGGTAATGTCGCGGCCATCCCCGCGGCGCACTAACAGACATTCGGCTCGCTCTTGGTGCCATTCGATAGAGCCTGTGGTGCCAAAGACGCGGAAGCCGTTGTCGTTGCGGTAGCCAACCGCGATTTGCGTGGCCGTGATCAGCGCGGTGCCGCCGTTTTCGAGTTCGCCGATCACGTTGAAGTCGTCGTCGAGTACGCGGCCTTCGACAAAGGTGTTGAGCCGCGCCGAGACCCGCTCGACAGCCAGGCCGGTCACCCAAGTCGCGGCGATAAAGGCGTGCGTACCAATGTCGCCGCCGCAATTGGAAATGCCCGTGCGCGCGGGATCGGTGCGCCAGGACGCCTGCTGTTGGCCGGTCTGTTCGAGGGCGGTGGCCAGCCAGCCCTGATTGTACCAGGAAACCACCTTGCGGACTTGGCCGATCTCGCCGCTTTGAATCATTTCCTTGGCCAGCATCATCATGGGATGGCCCGTATAGGTATGGGCCAGCACCAAGGGCACCTGCTCGCGCTCGACGATTTGTGCCAAATCCTCGGCTTCGGCAACCGTCGTGGTGATGGGCTTTTCGCACAGCACTGGGATGCCGGCCTGCAAAAAGGCTTTGGCTGGCTCGTAGTGAGCGAAGTTAGGAGTGACGATGGTGACGTAATCGAGGGCTTGCTCGCCGCTTTGCACCGACTCTAATAGCGCCTGATAGGTGGGATAACCCGCGATGCCGTAGTCGTCGGCCGCGCGCATGGCCGCCTCGGGGTTGGAGCGCAGCGCACCAGCGACTAACTCGCGGCTGGCATCGAGCGCGATGGCGCGGTTGTGGACCATGCCGAAAAAGGAATCAGGGCCACCGCCGCCGATCATGCCCACTTTGAGTTTGCTCATGGAATTTCCCGCCCATAATTATGATTGAAATACGCGCTTTTAACTTACACATGAGGGCCTAAAACTGTCAAACGATTCAGTGCTATTTGAGCAGAATCATCGGCCTTGCCTGACAGAAGGGCCTAGCGGCGAACCGATTAAAAATTAAATACCCGTCTTGGCCAACTAAAAAATATGGTACTTGCGCCGCGGTCTAAGGCATACTCCGGCGCAACTGCTCGGCATCCAAGCCGCGATTGAGCGCGTAGTTTTTATAGGACAAAGTCAGCAGGACATCGCGCTGACGTATTTCCACGCGACGCGGCAGATAGAGTGCTTGCTCTCGCCGGTACTCTTTTAGTTCGCGGAGCAGGATTTCGCCCTCGGGTAGGGGGATGCTCTCGCGCAACACCAAGCCGCGGCGCAGATCCAGCCACGCCTGACGCCCGTCCGCCAGTGCGACCACCGCATGGTCGGCCTGCGGATACTCGACCGGCTCGACGATGGAGCTTGGCTCAACGAAGCCGAGCAAAGCGTAGCGCAGGTCGCAGGACCCCAAATCTAGCCCGGTCAACGTGGTTAGCAGTCGGCCATGCACTGATCCTTTTAAGGGCTGGTCCATGCCCCGGCCGTACACGGTCAGGCTATCGCCTTCGAGGAGAGCGGTAAAGATGTGCGTAAAGAAAGGGCCGCGCACCTCAACGCGGAATAGGCTTGGATTGATTAGCTGCACGAGGGCTGTCCCCCGATCGCGGACCTCGCCGCGTCGCAGCTCTATGGCCGCTTCCGCTGTCAAATCCGCGAACTGGGCCAAGGACGCCGAGGCCGCGAGCAAAGCCGCCGGCCCTTGGGTCGCATCCCAGCCTTCCCGTACCACCAGCGGCGGGGCGCAAGCTAGCGCGAGGACGCCGAGCGCGAACCCCTTCAACCAGATATGCTTCATGGCAATAGCTTGCGCTGGACCTCTTGGTTATCTGGCTCGAGTTCCAGCACTTTTTGCCAATGTGCGTGCGCTTCGTCCATTTTGCCGAGGGCGCTGGCAATGTCGCCAGCGTGATCGAAAATCACGGCCTGCTCCTCGGGATCGTCCTCGTCCATATATGCTAAGGCTTGTTGCAGGTAGTGTTCGGCTTGTACTAACTCGCCGAGGCGGAAATAGGCCCAGCCGATGCTGTCGAGAAATGCGCTGTTGTCTGGTTGGATGGCGAGTGCTTTTTCCAAGAGCGCAACCGCTTCTGTCAGCCGCACGCCTTTGTCCGCGTACATGTAGCCGAGATAGTTGAGCGCGTACGCATCGTTTGGCTCGATTTCCAACAGGCTTTGGAAGGTCTCTACGGCGCGGTCAAAGTACTCGTCGCGGCCTAGTTTGCGCGAAGCCTGTTCGTAGCAGGCTCCGAGGTAAAAGAGCGCACGGCTTTTGTCGTTGGCGAGGCCAACGGCTTGATTCAGTTTTGCAAGAGCCGCTTCCCAGCGCTCTAGTTCCTCTAACGCGATGCCCCAGTGCAGAAAGGTTGGGCTGTGCGCGGAGTCGAGCGAGGCCGCTGTTTCGTATTGGGCCAGCGCGGCTTCCCACTGTCCTTGTTGCCCGAGGCTGATGCCCCATCGCACGTGCAGGGCGGCGTGGCCTGGCGATGCTTCAAGGGCTTGGCTATAGACTTCTATCGCCTCTGCCCAAGCGTCTTGTTGCTCTAGTGCCAGCCCCCAGTACAGATACAGATCGACCGCGTCGGGCCGGTGCCCAAGGCCGCGCTGGTACACGGCGATGGCTTCGTCGTAACGCTCGGTGCTTTCGAGGGCCGTCCCCCAGTACAGGTAGATCTCGCTGCTGTCGGGCATGACCTCTGCCGCTTGGCTGAGGACCACAGTGGCCGAGTCGTAATCCTCCAAGTAGATGTAGTAGCGCGCTAGGTCGGTCCACTGCTCGACCGTTTGGGGCTGCATCGCGACGATGCGCTTAAAGACCAACGTCGCTTGCTCGTACTGGCCGGCCTCGGACAAGGCTACGCCCAAGTGGTAGAGCACCTCGGGCCCTTCTTCGGCGAGAATGTCCGCTAGGTCGTGCCCGGTGTCCACCATCAGGCGCGCCAAGTGGTAGGGAATGCTGCTGTCGGGTAGGTGGCCTGCGGCTTCGCGGTAGATGGCCATGGCCTCGCGGTGATGTCCTTGGGCAAGCTGGAGCTCGGCCAGACCCAACCAAGCCGCCTCGACCCTAGGGTCGGCCGCGAGGATTCGGCGATAGATGCGCTCGGCCTCTTTTGGCTGGTTGAGACGCGAAAAAATGCTGGCTATATCTACCTTGACCTCCGGTGGTACGCGCTCTTGGCCGAGCACTTCCTTGAAGAGTGGAGCGACGCGCTCGGTTTGGCCCGTTTCAAAGTAGAGATAGGCCAAGTGGCGGTAGAGCGGCCAATTGTCTGGCTCGTAGCGCAGCAACTCTTCAATGTGCTCGATGGCCCCCTCGCGGTCGCCGTCGCTCTCCAAGATGCGAATCAGCAGACGGCGCAACCGCACTTGGCTGCCGTCCAATGCCAAGCCCTTGAGGGCAAAATGGACGGCCATGCGGGGGTCGTTGATGCGCTGGTAATTGTACGCGAGGCGGGCGTAGATGGTGGGCGAGGTTGGGTCGAGGTCGGCCGCGTTGCGCAGGGCGACTATGGCGCCGAGATAGTTGTGTTGCGCTTCAAAGACCTTGGCCTTGACGAAGTACTGCATGGCTTGGTCGGAGGCCGTCGGCTCTGCGGATGTAGGCGCATGAGTGGCCCGCAGGCCGGCACAGCCGCCCACTGCGAGGGCTAGGGCGCAGAGTAGGGGGAGGGTATTTTTCATTTTAACTCCCCATCAGGTGATTTTGGGATCTAAGGCGTCTCTAAGCCCGTCGCCAAAGAGGTTGAGGGCTAAGACGACTACGAAGATAGCCAGCCCGGGAAAGGCCATGACCCAGGGTGCTTGCAAGAGTAGTTCGCGCCCGCCGGATAGCATAGCTCCCCACTCGGGGGTCGGCGGTTGGGCTCCCAAGCCCAAAAAGCTCAACCCGGCCGCGTCGAGGATGGCCGTGCCCAAGCTGAGCGTGGCTTGCACGATGAGCGGGACCGTGCAGTTGGGCAAGATGCTGTAGAACAGCAGCCGCGGCTCGCTCGCCCCTAGCGCACGGGCGGCTTCGACGTAGGTGGCCTCGCGCACGGTCAGCACGGAGGAGCGCATGAGGCGGGCAAATTGCGGTACTAGCACGATGCTGACGGCGAGAATGGCATTGTCGATACTCGGCCCGATGACGGCGACGATGGCAATGGCCAAGAGGATGCTGGGAAACGCCAGCATCAGGTCCATCAGCCGCATGATGAGCAGGTCGGCGACCCCGCCGCGATACCCGGCTACGAGGCCGAGCAAAGTGCCGGCCGAAGCGGCTAGCGCGATGGCGACCAGCCCGATTCGCAGCGAAATGCGCGCGCCGTACACGATGCGGCTGAAGATGTCGCGGCCAAAGTCGTCCGTTCCCAGCCAGTGGCTAGCCGACGGCGGCTGCAAGCGCGCGTAGAGGTTTTGCGCCAGTGGATCGTACGGGGCCAATAGCGGGGCTAGCAGCGCGACTACCACCGCGCCGACCAAGACGCCGCCGCCGATCAGTGCTAGCCGCTGTTTGCCGAGCCGCCGCAGTTCGCTGGCGACGTGTGACAGTATCTCAAGCATGGCAGCTAGGCTCTAGAACCAACATGCCCAGCGGCGGCAGGTGCAATTGTGCCGAATGCGGCCGGCCGTGCCAGGCGACTTGCTCGGTATGCACCCAGCCACCGTGCCCCACGCCGCTGCCGCCGTAGATTTCAGCGTCGCTGTTGAGCACCTCGCGATACGGTCCGGCGACCGGCAACCCGAGCCGGTAGTTTGTGCGGGGGACGGGAGTAAAATTGCACGCGAAGATCAGGGGTTTTTCGCCTTCGGCACGGCGCGCAAAAGCCGCGACGCTCTGCGCAGCGTCCGAGCAGTCGATCCATTCAAAACCCTCGGGACACGCATCGGTGCGGTGTAGGGCGGCACAGCGGCGATAGAGTTGGTTGAGATCGCCGAGCCAGCGATAGACGCCGCGATGGCTCTCGTCGTCGAGCAGATGCCAGGGCAGTTCGCCTTGGTGATCCCATTCTCCCCACTGCGCCAGTTCGGCCCCCATAAACAGCAATTTCTTGCCTGGGTGCCCGTACATAAAACCGTAGAGCAAGCGCAAGTTGGCCCGTTGCTGCCAAGCGTCGCCGGGCATCTTGCTTACGAGCGAGCGCTTGCCGTGTACCACCTCGTCGTGCGACAGCGGCAACACGAAGTTTTCGCAATAGGCGTAGAGCATCCCAAAGGTCAGGTCGGATTGGTGGTGGCGGCGGTGGATCGGGTCGCGCTGCATGTAGCGCAGCACATCGTTCATCCAGCCCATGTTCCACTTGAAGCCAAAGCCGAGGCCGCCGACGTGAACGGGGCGGGAGACCTCCGGCCACGCCGTCGATTCCTCGGCAATCATCAAAGCATCGGGGCAGTGCTCGCCGATGGCCGTGTTGAGCTGTCTGAGTAAGTCGATGGCTTCGATGTTTTCGCGCCCGCCATAGGCATTGGGCACCCATTCCCCTGCCAAGCGCGAGTAGTCGAGGTAGAGCATGGAGGCCACGGCATCGACTCGCAGGCCGTCGAGGTGAAAGCGTTCGAGCCAAAACAGGGCGTTGGAAATGAGAAAGGAGCGGACTTCGGCGCGGCCATAGTTGAATATGCAGGTCTGCCAATCGGGATGTTGCCCTTGGCGCGGGTCGCGGTGTTCGTAGAGGCTGGTTCCGTCGAAGTGAGCCAAGCCGTGGGCATCGCTGGGAAAGTGCGCGGGCACCCAGTCGAGAATCACGCCGATCTGGTGGCGATGGCAGTAGTCGATGAAATAAGCGAAATCTTCGGGAGAGCCAAACCGCGCGCTCGGAGCGAAATACCCGGTTCCTTGATAGCCCCACGAGCCGTCGAAGGGATGCTCGGCCACCGGCATCAGTTCGATGTGAGTAAAGCCCAGTTCGGCTACGTGGGCGACCAATTGGTGCGCCAGCGTGCGATAGTCGAGATAGGCACTACCGTTGCGCCGCCAGGAGCCGAGATGCACCTCGTAGATGGCGAGGGGCGCTTCCACCCAGTTGCGCTCCCGTCGCGCAGCCATCCATGCGTCGTCGCGCCAGGCAAACGCATCGCTTTGGCAGACGGCGGAAGCCGTGCGCGGCGGTTGCTCGGCGGCAAAGGCAAAGGGATCGCTTTTGAGCAGCACGGTGTCGGTGCGGCTGAGGATTTCGTACTTGTAGAGTGCGCCGGCGCCCACTGCGGGGACGAACAGTTCCCAGACCCCGGATGCGCCTAGCGAGCGCATGCAGTGCCGCCGACCGTCCCAGCCGTTGAAATCGCCGACCACGCTGACCCGACGGGCACTCGGTGCCCACACCGCGAAGTACGTGCCCTCGGTTCCGTCGATGCAGCGCGGATGCGCCCCTAGCACTTCATAGGCGCGGTAGTGCGTTCCTTCGTTGAAGAGGTATTGGTCGTGGGGCGCGAGTTGCGGCAAGAATGAGTACGGATCGCGGCGGCAGCGCACCACGCCCTGCGCGTCGGTTGTTTTCAGATGGTATGCAAAAGGCGTGCTGCGGCCGACAATGCGCGCCTCGAACAGCCCCTCGGCGTGAATTTTGGTCGCCGGAAAACTCGCGCCTGGTCCCCCTCGCTCCACGACCTGCACGCTCGCGGCCTCGGGCAAGAACGCGCGCACGACCCAGCCGTCGTCTAACGGGTGCATACCCAAGGTCGAGAACACATCGGCGCATTCGCCGCGTACAAGGGGCTCTATGATCTGTGGCGCGAGAGTTGTCTGCATGGTCGCATTCGTTTGGCGTTGAACATATTGAAGATAGGTCAATATGGAAGAAAGGTATAGGGCGGCCACAAGGCGGGCGGGCTATGCTGGACGGTGGAATAGCGCGATAGGTAGCCCTGCTTTTTGGGAGATAGGTTATATTGTTTACGCACGGAGGTTTTAGGTATGGGATGGTTCGACTCCGCTGCGCTCAACACCACCACAACAGGAACCTCCCGACCGACTTCGACTATTGAATAAAAAAATCGCCACTTCCGGCTGGGGGCTATACCCGCTCGTCACCGCCTCGGTTCAGCGTGCGCGCTACCTAAGCGACCTTGGTCGCGCCGCTGCGACTCCGCTTTTGCCCCAGGGCAATTGCCGCTCCTACGGCGACGCCTGCCTGTACGAGCGCGTCGTCTCCACGCTGCCCCTCAAGCATCTGCTCGACTTTGACCCGCAGCGGGGGCTGTTGCGGGCGCAAGCCGGCATTACCTTCGCGGAGATCATCCGCTTTGCCCTACCCCAGGGCTTCTTCCCACCCGTTACGCCGGGGACCAAGTTTCCCACGCTCGGCGGCTGCATTGCCGCAGATGTGCATGGCAAAAACCACCATGCCGAGGGGTCCATTGCTTCCTTTGTCGAAGCGCTGGACATGGTGTTGGCCGATGGCTCGCTGGTGCGCTGCTCGCGCAACGAGTGCGCCGATCTGTTTTGGGCCACGCTCGGTGGCATGGGCTTGACGGGATTTATCTATGCGGCGACGCTGCGGCTGAAAAGGGTGCCGTCGGCGTACATTCGGCAGCGCGCCATTAAGACCGCCAATTGGGCCGAAACGTGCCGCGTCTGTACGGAGACACAGCATCAGTTCACCTATTCGGTTGCGTGGATCGATGGCTTGCAAACGGGCCGGAAGTTAGGGCGCGGTCGCGTGCTGCTGGGAGAACACGCTGAAGCGCGCCAACTCAAGGGCCAGCAGCCCTTTGCCCTCCACGGCGCGGGCCGCTGGGCCGTGCCGTTTTTTTTGCCCAGCGGTGCGCTCAATGCCAAAGCACTGAAGGTGTTTAACGCGCTCTATTATCACCGCCAAGGGCGTCGGGCGACCGATGCGCTGATCCACTACGATCCGTATTTCTATCCGCTCGACGCCATCGGCCACTGGAATCGCCTGTACGGCCGCCGGGGCTTTTTGCAGTACCAAGTCGCCGTGCCCTATGCCGATGGCGCGGAAGTGATCGCCGACTTGCTCGGGCGCATCGCCTGCGCGGGGGTGGCTTCGCCCTTGGCCGTGCTCAAGACTTTTGGGCCGCCGAGCGAGGGCTTGCTTTCTTTTCCGATCCCGGGTTATACCCTCGCGCTGGACATCCCCTTGCGCGACGGCGGGACGATTCCCTTCTTGCGTACATTGAACAAAATCATCGTCGCAGCCAAAGGCCGCGTCTATCTGGCCAAGGACGCCATTTTGGCAAGGGAGGATTTCGCTGTCATGTATCCGCAACTAGAACAATTCAAAGCAGTCAAACGCAAATACGACCCCGAGTGCCGCTTCCGCTCCTGTCTGTCCGACCGCCTGGGGATTACGTGAGAGCCTTAGTGTTGGGGGCGAAGTCGGCGATTGCCCAAGCTATCGTCGAGCACCTCGACGGCTACGACTTCGCGCTAGCCGCCCGCGGATGCAGCGAGCTGGAGCCTTTTGCGGCGGATTTGCGACTCAGGCACTCGTGCCGAGTGGAACTGTTCGAGTTCGACGCCTTGGACTTTGCGGCGTTGGCGCGTTTGCCGCAGCAGGTTCACGAGTGCGGCGGCCCCTTCGATTTGGTCGTCCTCGCCTTTGGCTATCTCGGCGACGAGCGCGCCGCCCAGCGCGATACCGAGGAGCTCGCTGACATCATCAACGCCAATTTCACCGGCGCGGCCATTGCGCTGGCGCATTTGGCTAATTATCTGGAGGAAAGGGATGCGCCGACTGGCATCATCGCCATTTCGTCGGTGGCCGGTGACCGAGGCCGTCAGAGCAACTACGCATATGGGGCGGCTAAGGGCGGGCTGTCGATTTTCTTGCAGGGATTGCGCCAGCGGCTGGCCGCGACGTCCGTCCGCGTTCTGACGGTCAAGCCTGGGTTCGTCGCTACACCTATGACGGAGGGGCTAGAGGGGTTGTTTTTGGTCGCTTCGCCGGAGCGAGTAGCCGCCGACATCGTGTGCGCTTATAAAAAAAAGAAAGACGTGCTCTACACGCCGTTTTTTTGGCGCTGGATCATGCTTGTGCTCAAGAGCATTCCCGAACGCATTTTTAAGAGGCTGAAGCTGTGACGCGCCCGCCGCTGTTTGCGAATGGGATGGCCGAAACCGGGCGAATGCGGCCTTGCCCTCCTCGGGCGTGCGACCGCAATCCTGTCGCTTTCCCGTCAGTGTGCTCTGATTGCTGGAACTGCCAGTCCGCCATGGCGTTGATAGCTGCTGTTCAAGTGCTGGGTATGGTTGCCATCGGGTCCGCGATCAGACCGGCGTAAGCGGTGCGCCAACTCGGCGACCGTGCTGGCGATTTGCTCGGCTACGGTGTCCAGCGTGCGTTGGCCGCCGGTATCGACCGCGAATGCGGCATATAATCGGGTGAGTTAACCATCAATGGCGGCGAGCGAACACGATGGTTTCCTAAATTGGCTCTATGGAATATCGCCTACAACAGGGTGAACGCGTACCCGCAGGGGTTCGGCGGATGGCCGCAGAACAGCTCGATAAGGCCCTTGCGCATCTCGGCTGTGAGGACGGCAAACTAGACGAGCACATTCACGAGGCTCGCAAGGCCATCAAGCGCCTGCGGGCCTTGGTGCGCTTGGTCCGCGGCGAACTGGGAGACGAAGTGTACGCCCAAGAAAACGAGTGCTATCGGGCCGCTGGTCAGCGGCTTTCGGGGCTGCGCGATGCTGCGGTGCTGGTCGAGACCTTGGATCGCTTGGTGGAATGCTTGGGCCAAGATGCCCCAAAGAGCCGGTTCGTGCGGGTGCGGGTGTGGCTGGTGGAGCGCCGCGAGCGGGCCTATGGCCAAGCGGATAGCAGCAATCGGGCCGTTCAGGAGGTGATCGCCGAGCTCGCGTCGGCCCGCGAGCGCTTGGAACATTGGCATCTACAGCGCCCGGGTTGGGGAGGGATTCGGGTGGGATTGCAGCGGATATACGCGCAGGGGCGGCGCGATTTTGCCGCGGCCTACGCGCAGCCCAGCGACGCGGCGTTCCACGACTGGCGCAAGCGGGTAAAGTACCTGTGGTACCACACCCAGATACTGGAGCCGATCTGGCCGCCAGTGCTGCAAGCCCTCGCCGAGGAACTGGACCGGCTAGGGGAGTTGCTGGGCCAGGATCACGACTTGGCCGTATTGCACACCGCGGTTCTGGCCGAGTTTCCGCGAGCTGGAGCCGCGGCTACACTGCGGGTTTTGTCAAGGCGGATCGGCGAGGTGCGTTCCCGGATGCAGAGCGAGGCGCGTCTGCTAGGCGAGCGCATCTACTTGGAACGGCCCCGAGCGTTCACTCGGCGTCTGCGGGGTTATTGGCGGCTGTGGCAGGCGGAGCAAGCCGCGGGTCCGAGTTGAAGTTGGGCGCACCGATTGTTCTAACTAGCCGACGAAAAAGGAGCTATAACCATGATTCATACGACTATGTGGACCTATCCTTGGGATGTGATCGACGAGGGGGTGGACCGCGTCATTGGCTTCCTCAAGGAAGAAGTGGGGTTGGATGCGATCAGCTTGGCCACGGTCTATCACACGTACGATCAGCTACGCACCCATATGCCCGGCAAAAAGCTCTTTTCTGGATACGAGGACGCCATCTACTTCCAGCCTCAGAGCGAGTTGTACCAAGGCACCAAGATCAAACCGCAGGTGCATCCCATGGCCGCAGACCAAGATCCGGTGCGGATTATCGCCGAGGCTTGCCGGGCGCGCGGTCTGGAACTGATTTCGTGGATCGTGCCTCTGCACAACCACTACATGGCGAAGCAGCATCCCGACTGCGCCTTGCTCGGTGTGTTCGGGGATCGTTATCCGGGTTGTCTGTGTCCGGCCCATCCCGAGGTGCGGGAGTACGTTCTAGGCTTGAGCTTGGATTTGGCTACCAACTGCGATGTGCAGATGATCGAGTGCGAATCCCTCCACTACATGGGCTTTGGCATGTTCCGCAACCACGCCAAAGTGGGAGTCGAACTCGGGGCGGTAGGCTCGCTGCTGATGTCGCTGTGCTTTTGCGCTGGATGTGTGCAGCGGGCCGCGGACCGGGGTGTGGATGTGGAGGAGTTGAAAAGCCAAGTAGAGAAATGGCTCTTGGACATTTTCGAGGCGGGGTCGCCGGAGCGCAGCGTGGAAGAATTTGTCGCCGCCGAGCCTTTGGTCAACGAGTACCTAAAGATGCGCGCGGATGTGGTGACGTCGCTGGCGGCGGAAGTGAAAGAGGCCGTAAAAATGCCCGTTTCTTTTTTGTACATGGGCAATTATTACAACAACGGCATCGACCGCCAATCCATTGAACAGATCGTCGATCGCGTCAATGTCCTGTGCTACAGCGGCTCGCCGCAAGAAGCCGGCCAAAGGGCGCAGGAGACCCTAGCCGGCATGGCCGATCCGTCCATGTTGATCTGCGGCCTGAACGGCCACCAACCCATAGACAGTGCCGAACAGATGCGAGATATTATAACGGCGGTTTACGAAGCGGGGGCGCGCCGGTTTTCGTATTACAATTATGGTATGATTGCTCGGCGCAATCTCCGGTGGATTGCCGAGGCCATTGCGGCCGTGCGCGCCCTTGACGCGGGTGCACGAGGGGTTAGGTGAAGCAGGCGGGCCGCTTTACGAACCTGTAGCGATAATTGGTAAAATAGAAGTTCATTTTATATTGGTGATCGAGTAGCTGCTCAGCCGCCCGCCCGAGCCGGTTTGCCGCATGCGCCGTAATCCAAGGAGACGAAAACGTGAAACAAGCCTATGAACGCCCGTTTCGGCCCACCGAAATAACGGATTCCACCGCAGTATCCTTTCCCTTGGCGAGCATGGCCGATCAGCTTATGACGGAGGAGGCGTTTGAAAATGCGGGCCGGAATTCTCTGTCTTTAGCGCGTGGAAGCGACTTAACGGTCGTGCTGCTCGTATTAAAGGACCAAGCTGTGCTGCACGAACATATCGCTCCGGGTCCGATCAGTGTCACCGTGTTGTCTGGGCATCTCGAGTTCTCGACCGCCCCTGAATCTAAGCCGTTGAGGCTGCGGGCTGGCGAGGCTGCCGTCTGTGCCGCCCACTTGCCTCATAGTGTCAAAGCCCTAGCGGACAGTGCTTTCTTGCTCGTCATTGGCGGCCGGGCCGATTGAATGCCGTCGAGCCAGCAGCACCAAAAGGTAAATCCGCACCTCGGCCTCACTTCGGTAGCGCCAGTGCCAAAAGCTGTGGTGCCGAGTCGTCATCATTGATTGGAAAGACGATATACTGCCGCCCGTCGGCTATATAGCTCATGGGACTGCCGGTGGGGTTGCCGGGAAATTCCATCTGGGCCAGTACCGCGCCGGTAGCCAAATCGAAGGCGCGCAGGTAAGGCCCATCCTCGACAAAGGCGTCCCCGCTGAGATCTCCCCACCATTCGGGGTTTTGCGAGACCACCACTAGCACCGTCTCGGTGGCGAGTATGAAGTTGTAGTGGAACCAACCCATCGCCGGCAAGTCGAGGCCGCGCAGGGCCTTGTGTTTGATCGGGCCTTTGCCCACCGGGCGCATCCAGATGTGCTCGCCGCTATCTAAGTCGATGGCAGTGATCCGGCCGTAGGGAGGCTTAGTGATCGGCAGGCCATTGACGTATTCGGTGCTACTCTTGAAGGATGCGTAGGCCGAAAAGGCGCGCGGGTTCCTCACCTTTTCCAGCCACACGATAGCGGCGTCGGTGCGCGAAGGGACGTAGAGCACGTTCTTTTCGGGCACCAGTGCTGCGCCGCTCCAATCCGCGCCGCCCAAACCACCAGGCAAAACCAATGTGCCCTTTTCGCTGGGTGGGGTGAACAGTGGGCCGTGCTCGTATTTTTGCAGAATCGCCCGTGCCTTTTCTCGCAGTTCGGGCGTAAAGTCAATCAGGTCGTCTTCTTGCAGCCCTTGGCGGTCGTAGGGCGCGGGCTTGCTGGGAAAGGGTTGGGTTGGCCAGCTTTGCTCGCCCGGGGTTTTCGATTGGGGGACCGCGCGCTCGGTGATCGGCCAGACCGGCGCGCCCGTCGTGCGGTCGAACACATAGCAAAAAGCCTGTTTGCTCACTAAGGCTAGGGCCTTGATCGCTTTGCCTGCTACTTCTATATCGGCTAGGACTGGCGGTGCTGGCGGATCGTAGTTCCACAGGCCGTGGTGGATGAGTTGATAGTGCCAGACGCGCTCGCCGGTTGCCGCCTTGAGGCAGACCAGAGTTTGGCTGAAGAGATTGGCACCGGGGCGCTCGCCGCCGTAGTGGTTGTGCGTGGTGCTGCTGACGGGCAGGTACACGTAGCCCAGCTCGTCGTCGGCACTCATCGCGGACCACACATTGGCTTGGCCGTAGGTCTGCCAAGCGTCGTTTTCCCAAGTGTGGTTGCCGTACTCGCCTTCCTGCGGCACCGTCTGGAAGACCCACACTTGTTCACCAGTGTGGGCGTCAAAGCCGCGCACGTCGCCGGGGGTGGAGTATTGGGGCGGAGATCGACCGTGCCAATCGACGATGGCGGAACCGACCACTACCACATCGCGGCAGACGATCGGTGCCGAAGTGACGCAGTAGTTCTCGCGGTCAATGGGACGGCGCAGTCCCTTGCTTAGATCGGCGAAACCGCCCGCGCCGAACTCCGGGTCGGGCTGGCCGGTCTCGATGTCGATTGAGTAGAGGCGGTCGGTGGCGGAGGCGTAGAAGATGCGCTTCTTATCGCCGCTTTGCCAGTAGGCGATGCCGCGCAGAATACCAGCGAAACCCTCGTAGTTTTCCCATACTTGCGGATCAAAGGTCCACAGTTCTTCGCCGCTCGTCGGATCGACTGCACAGAGGATGTTGAAAGGCGATCCGTAGTAGAGCACGCCATCGATCATTAAGGGGGTGCCTTTGTTGGCACTGGTCCGCATGTACTGACGCTCGGCGATTCTCGCGTCGGGGGCTGTGTAGCGCCAAACTTCCTGCAACTGGGCGAAGTTGTCGCCGTCAATCTGCGATAGGGGGGCGTACTTGCTGCTCTTGGCGTCGGCCGCGTAATAGGGCCATTCTTCGCCTTGGGCCGCGACGGCGGCAAGGATTAATAATGTGCAGACTAACACAAGATCCCGGCCACGCAGGCGGTCATAAAGCAGGCGAGGGAGCCGCCCAGCATGGCGCGAAAACCCAACCGCGCCAAATCGCGCCGCCGCTCGGGGGCAAGGCCGCCAATGCCGCCGAGTTGGATGCCAATGCTACTGAAGTTGGCAAAACCACACAGGGCATAGGTCAGGATAATCACCGAGCGCTGGCTTAGTTCTACGCCCGAGCCGGGCTGCATCCACTGACTCAGTTGGACGTACGAGACGAATTCGTTGGCCACCATTTTCTTGCCCAACAACTCGCCGGCCAGCAAACAATCTTTGGCTTCAATACCCATCAACCAAGCAAAGGGCGCAAATAAATAACCCAGCGCCGCGGACAAAGACCACTTTAGACCTTCCATGCCTAGCACGTAGCCTACGCCTTGGCCCAACAGGCCCAGTGCCCCATCGACTAAGGCGATCAACCCCAGCGCCGCAATGAGCATGGCGGCCACGTTCAAGGCGAGCCGCAGGCCGTCCAAGGTGCCGTTGGCCGCGGCTTCCACCACATTGGTGGCCGGGCGCTCTACCGCAATCGATACCCGCCCTAGCGTTTTGGGCTCTTCCACTTCGGGCTGCATCACCTTGGCCACCACTAGCGCGGCCGGAGCCGAGATCACCGAGGCGGCGACCAAGTGCCCGGCGTCAATTCCGAGGCCGACGAAGGCGGCCAATACGCCTCCGGCAATGGTGGCAAAGCCGCCGACCATCAAGGCCATCAATTCCGACCGGGTCATGCTGGCCACGTATGGGCGCACCACCAGCGGAGCCTCGGTCTGGCCGACGAAGATGTTGGCGGCCGCCGCTAGGCTTTCCGCGCCCGAGGTGCGCAGGGTGCGCTGCATGACCCAAGCGAAAGCCGCGACCACATACTGCACTAGCCCCAAGTGGTAGAGCACGCCCATTAGGGCGGCAAAAAAGATAATGGTCGGCAGGACCTTGAATGCGAAGAAATGCTCGCCGAATGCGTCGCCAAAGACAAAACTAGAGCCGGCATCGACGTAGTTGAGCAAGGCGGTGAAAAAAGCACCGATGTAGCCGAAAAGCACCTGTCCGGGGCCGGTTTTGAGGACGAGTAGGGCGAGGAGAAATTGCAATCCCACGCCGGCCACTACCAAGCGGAGATTTACGTTGCGGCGATCGGCGCTCATGGCGAAGCCGAGGGCGATCATCACCAAAAGTCCGCATAGACTGATTAGCCGTTCCATCGGCACTTACTTTTTTCGGCGATAGTTGGAGGATGCTAGGGGAAGTAGGTGTAAAAACGGCGGGAAGCCCCGGGCGAATCCGCCGCGCATTGAATGGCCTAGGCGGCTGAGCGATGCCAAGAGAATTTATCGACGCCAAGCTGCTTTCAGGCTGCCCCAAGTGGTTGCGGCGATAGCACTGGGTTCGGCGACGGGATGGAGTTCCCAGATCGTGACGCCAGTCTCCCGCGAGGTCGTGAGCAGCAGGATGTCTCCTTCAATGGCATACGAGCTAATTTTCCACTCATTGAGTACGGCGAGGAATTGCACCGGAGCGAGTTCAGCGAAAAACGCGTCGATAAATTCCCGTTCAAAGGCCGGGTAGTTTTCGGCGGGGATTTCGTGCGAGTCGGCTGCATAGCGGGCAAAGTCGCGGGCTACTTGGGTGAAGAATTCGACGAAGCCTTTGCCGTCAACTGAAATATCTAATGTGGTTATACCAATCACGAGATTGTCGCCGAAGATGTCATAAGTGCCGGTGCCGTGGGCAACAATCGTCTCTATGGTGGGGGGTTCCGGGACTTGGATGGCGGCGAGGAAATCGTCTTTCACCTGAATGACTTGGTCGATCGCCAAGGCGCCATCCTCCGCAAAGGTCAGGCGAATGACAATCTCGCCGATTTGCTCATCGACGATGGTGCTCTCCCAAGTGCCGTGCAGCGCCTCTGGCTGTGCGCCGCTCGACGCGACGAACAGGCAGAGTAAGAGGACAGACGACAGGAACTGGCGCATAAGGGGTCTCCTTTGCAGGATCACTCGTACAAGTGGGCGACGTACTCTGCGTAGCCGTTGTAGGGGAGGGTCTCGCGTCGTTCGGGCGCGTTGGGATCGGTGGTGATGAAGCCCTCAGTCGCTTGCGACCAGCGAGGGTGGGGAACGTCGGGCTCGACGTTGGAGAAAAAGCCGTACTCGTGTGGCGCTAGGGTGTTCCAAAAGGTCGCCGGCTGTCCGCTGGTGAATTCGATTTTAGTGATCGACTTGAGGCCCTTATAGCCGTATTTCCAAGGCGTTACCAAGCGCAGCGGGGCACCGTGTTGTTTGGGCATTTCGTGGCCGTAGATGCCGGTTGCCAGCAAAGTCAACTCATGGGTCGCTTCGGCCATGGTCAGGCCCTCGGTATAGGGCCAAGGCCAATCGGAGCGATCCCATTGTACTGGGGCGACCTCGGGATTGAAGAAGGAGATCATGCGCACGTAGCGGGCCGATGATAGCGGCTGGACAAAATCGATGAGGTCCCGCATGGGGAAGCCCGTCCACGGGATGGCCATGGACCAAGCCTCGACGCAGCGGTGGCGATAGAGGCGCTCTTCTAGGTCCATGATGCCGATTAGGTAGTCGATATCGTAGGTCTTGGGCTGCTCTACTAAGCCGCTTATTTCCACGGTCCACGGGGCCGGCTCGAAATTGTCTATGAAGCGCCAGACATCTTTGGCAGTGGAGAATTCATAGAAGTTGTTGTAGCGGGCCGCTATGGCCTCGTCGGTGAGCGGCCGGTCGAGCGTG
Source organism: Candidatus Latescibacterota bacterium (assembly GCA_965116045.1). GTDB lineage: Bacteria > Latescibacterota > UBA2968 > UBA8231 > UBA8231. The sequence continues at coordinate 4,030,819 of OZ220478.1, forward strand.
GACCAAGCCTCATTCGTTGGAGCCGGGTACCACTCTGATGGCGGGGTTGGCTCGATGGGCGTGGGATTGAGGTATTTTGTTGGATCGACGAGCGTTGCTGGATTGAGGAGCTTTTCGGGGATGCATCCGGCCAACAGGCCGATGGTGCCCAAGCCCGCTCGGCGGATGAACTTGCGACGGTTGAGATAGACATCTTCGTCAGTGGCTTGGTGTTCGGGAAGGTCCCATTTTTTGCGCGGCATCACAGCCTCCTTGCCATGGTTATAAAGAGGACAATATAACAGATTGGCTCTGTCGCCGCGATTTTTCAGCGCTTGAAAGCCAGCCCGGCCGCGTAGGTCGTGCCGGCGGCGGTATTGCAGCCAGCCGCGATGTGGAATAGATCGACGCCGATTTCGAGGTGCTTGCTGAGCGACCAGATCAATCCTGGGGCCAGCTTGAGGGTGTTTTGATCGCCGACGAGGCCGCCTTGTCCCATCGCGCCGCAATCGCCCATGGTGCGTATCCCTTCGACCACGCCTTTGACTAGCAGGCGTTTGTAGGTGACACCGGCCTCAATGCCGTAGAAGAATTCGTCGCTGAAGGCGCCGCCTCGCTTGCGATAGCCGACCGTGCTCGTCAAATAGCCTGGGAATGGGTATAGCGACTTGCCCACCAACAGGCGCATGTCGATGTCTGTCTCGCCCGTGCCCAAGGGGACCTTGTCGGCGGCCCCGGCACCGCCATCCATTGGACTCGGCCCCAAGCCAAGCCCGTCGGCGCTGAGGGAGCCCATGCTGTCTTGATCCATGTCGTAACCCAAGGGGAATTTGCCCCCTAGGGCTAGAGAGACTACCGCCGGATTGCGCAGCAAACGCCAGCGCAGCCGCAGTTCCAAATCGGCCAGACCCGAGTTGATTTCGTCGGGGTGGATGCGAGTTATGGTGGTATCGAGAACGTCGCTTTTGAATACCTTCACCTCGGTATTCTTGTACACTAAGCGCTTATAGGGTAGGGTGGCGACCAAGGTCAAGTGTTCCCGCAAACCGTATTCTAGGTAAGCCGATATACTCTCGTCGCTCAATTCCTCCACGCTGGGTTTTGCCGCGCGCGTCCGCCGCTCGCCGGCGATGTCCAGATAGTCTTGCGAGTGAAAGGAAAGTCCGGCTATTTTGAAGTACATGCCGCTTGGGGCCTGCGTCCAAGCGCCCGCGTGGAGTTGGGTGGGGGCCATTGCTAGCAGGATCGCCGCTAGCCGGAGCCAGTGCCGCAGTGGGCGGAGCCGAGTGGGTCGCGTGTTGTAGTTCATAAATTTCTCGCGGAAAGTGTTGGGGTTGAGCGGTCCTCGAATTGTTGTGGCCATAACGGACCGACCGCTGACAGATCGCGCCCGTCCCCAAGACTATTGCCGCAGGGTGAGCTTGCGTCAAGCCCCCATTCTATCGCAGCGCCGCTCAACAGGCGTAGCGCCAGCCGACTAGCATTGAATAGGCTGGTTGAGCAAAATTCCGCCGGCAAGTTTCTTTGAGCGCGACAGGTTGGCGTCGGTATTCATAAAAGTGTTATTTGAAAACGAGACTACGGCGGATGAGCTATTGGGCATTTTTCGCGTTTCCGCCAAAATGAAAAACGGGCAGAATTGGTTGCTGCCCGCTACTACACTATAATCGCCACCAAGGCGAGAAAGAACGACCATGCCCGCCCTGATTGCCTTTGATGCCGACGATACTTTGTGGGAAAACGAGATTTATTTTGAGACGGCCAAAGACCGCTTTAAGCATCTGTTGGCCGCCGATTGCGATCCGGCGTGGACCGAGCGAGAGCTGTACGAGACCGAAATTCGCAACTTGTCCCACTTTGGCTACGGCATCAAAGGCTTCACCTTGTCGATGATCGAGACGGCCCTCGACCTGACGAAGGGCGCGGTAACAGGGCCGCAAATCCGCCAGATTTTGGACTATGGCAAAGAGCTGTTGCAAATGCCCATCAAACCGCTACCCCACGTCGCGGAAGTGCTCACTCACCTGTCCCAAACGCGGCCCCTGATGCTGCTGACCAAGGGCGACTTATTCGATCAAGAAGCCAAAATCGCTCGCTCCGGCTTGGCCGACTACTTCGCGCATATCGAAATTGTCAGCGAAAAGAACGAGGCAACCTACGCGGCGCTACTACAGCGCCACGGCGTCGAGCCAGCCGATTTTTGCATGATCGGCAATTCGCTCAAGTCGGATATCCTGCCCGTCGTTGCCTTGGGCGGGCATGCAGTCTATGTGCCGTACTACACCACTTGGCTGCACGAACGCGCCGAGCCTTCAGCAGCCGAGCGCCAGCAATACCACCAAATAGCCCACCTAGGCGAACTGCCCCGCCTGCTCGTCGAGCGGTTCGCTGCCACCGTCCCAGACTACAGCTTTCCCACGCGACAGGAGTCATTATGACGCCAAAGAAAACACTCAGACAACGGATGCGCGACGGCGAAGTGCTAACCGCCCTGCGCGGCTCGCTGACTACGACCAAGGAGGAGTTGGCCGATATATGGTCAACGGGTCAGTACGACTACATCTGGATCGATAGCCAGCACACGCCCTTCAGCGAAGCGCAATTGGTCGCCTACTGCCGGGCGGCCGAAGAGCTAAGTATCGACGTGCAATTGCGCATCCCGCACACTCGGCAAGCCTACATGGTCGGGCGCTATTTCGACTTGGGACCCAGCGCGGTTTTGATCCCCGAGGTCATGGAGCCGGAGACCGTAGATGATGCCATTGCCTATGCCTATTACGGCCCCATTGGACGGCGCAGTTGGGGTGGCGCAAATCGCCGCGGCCTACGCGGCTCGACCCAAGGGCTGGATCGGCGCGCCTATGCAGCGTGGTGGAATGACTACGCAATTTTGGCGATCCAAGTAGAATCCGTCGAAGCGGTGACCAACATTCGCAAATTGGCCAAGCCGGGCGTGAGTGTGGTCACGTTTGGTCCCAACGACCTTTCCTTCAGCTTGGAGGATCACCCGGATTATCCGCTGCGCACGGTCGATGACTGTATGCGCAATGTCGCCGCCCAATTGGCCGGTACTGGCATCAGTCTGGCCATGGGAACGGGTACTAGCCCCGAAGAACGCGACAAGTATCTGGAGCTGGGGTTTACGCTTTTTCAGGCGGATGCGCCGAGCTGACTTTGGCCGCAGCAATATCACAGCGATTCCCAGCTGAGAGAGAGCCAGCCATGCCCCGACAACAGCCCAACATCATCTACATCCTCGCCGACGACATGGGATACGGCGATATGGGATGCAACAATCCCGGCGGCAAAATTCCCACGCCGCACCTCGACCGCCTCGCCGCCCAAGGGATGCGCTTTACCGACGCCCACGCTTCCTCCAGCGTCTGCTCGCCCAGTCGCTACGCCCTGCTGACTGGCCGCTACGGCTGGCGCACGCCGCTCAAAAGCAGCGTCCTGTGGCCTTGGGACCCGCCCTTGATCGAAGCCGACCGCCCCACCGTAGCCAAGCTGCTGCGTCAGCAGGGCTATCGCACCGCCTGCATCGGCAAATGGCACCTCGGCTGGGAGTGGGCGACCAAGGATGGCAAACCTGCCTGTGGTGCCGCGCCCATTGGCCACCTCGACCGCGAGCAGCGCCAAGCCCTAGAGCGTAATATCGACTACAGCCAACCCATCGGCGGCGGGCCCCTAACCTGCGGCTTCGACTCCTACTTTGGCGTCGATGTGCCGAATTTCCCGCCGTACACTTGGTTTGAGCAGGATCGGCTGATCGCGGCCCCGACCGAGCAAAAGCCCGCTGAGATGTTCGGCCTGCCCGGAGCGATGAAGCCGGGTTGGAAACTGGAGGACATGGTCCCCGAATTCGTCCGCCGCGCCCGCACCTACATCGCCGAGGCTGGCTCCGCGCCCTTTTTCCTCTACCTGCCGCTGACCTCGCCACACACGCCGATTGTCCCCAATCAGCCCTTCATCGGTCGCAGCGGAGCGGGTCTGTACGGCGATTTTGTCTGCGAAGTCGATTGGGTGGTCGGGGAGATTATGGCCGCGCTCGACGAGCAAGGGCTGGCCGACGACACGCTGCTCATCTTCACCAGCGACAATGGCCCCGAGTGCATTCCGGCGGCGGCTGGCGGTTGCTACGAGCACGTGCGCCAATTTGGCCACTACAGCATGGCCCATTTGCGCGGTGCCAAGCGCGACACTTGGGAGGGTGGCCACCGCGTGCCCTTTGTCGCTCGTTGGCCTGGCATCACGCCGGCCGGACTGGTCTGCGACCAACTCGCTCTGTTGGGCGATTTTATGGCGACCTGCGCTCAGTTGACTGGGACCCAGTTGCCGCCGGGGGTGGCCGAGGACAGCATGAGCATATTGCCTTTATTGCAGGGGCAGATTGACGCGCCAGTGCGCCGCTCAGCCGTACATCACAGTTGCTCGGGCCGCTTTGCCTTGCGCCAAGACGCCTGGGTCTTTATCGACGCTTCTTCCGGCGATGACAACCGCGAGCCGGATTGGTTTAAGGCGGAGCGAGGCTATCGCGCCCACAATTTTCCTGGGGAACTGTTCAACCTCAAAGACGACATCGCCGAGCGGCAGAATCTGTACGATCAGCACCCGGATATCGTGCGCAGCATGACGCGCCGTCTAGCAGAAATCAAAGCCCAAGGCGAGGCACTGGCCGGGCCTTACGACGGGGGGCTGGAGGAATCGGAATAGCGGCCTTTCCTCACTCGCCCTTGCGCGGCCTCGGCCAAGCCAACCCCTACGCCGCTGGCTTCGTCGCCGAAAAGCAGTAACTCCCAATTGCTGGAGCCTACGGCTGGAGTAAACCAACGCGCCATTGACGGGCCGCGGAAAATAGCTGACGGTTCCGTGCGTCGGTTTTCCGACTTCCATGGTCCCAAAAGAAAACTCGCCCCCTGTGCGCGGGGTGCGAATTCTCAAGGCAAAGCGATCCAACACCACGCCCTCGGCGACCCGCACCCGTGCCGAATCCGCTTCGTATGCACCGTGTGCAGCCGTAACTTCTAACCCTTTGGCGCGCAGGGCAAAACCGCCGGTGCCGGCCAACCGACTCCGCCCGAGATCGAACCGCAGCACCGGGGCTGTGAGCACGAGTTCGCGCTGGCGCAGCGAAGGGGCACCCCGCAACCCAGCCAGCTTTTCGTTTGACCGAGGGTGAAGTTGCGATTGGAGACATCCTGTGAGAACGAGACGATCCGCGCTGGACCGCTCTGATTTTTTCCCGCCGGCAAAAGCCTCGGATAGGCGCATCGGCTATCATTCAGCGATGAAGTTTCGTAAGATAATATAGTTGAATACGAGTTCATTTCGCCGAGTGCCCGCAAACTGAGAACTGCCCTGAGCAAAGCCAAGGGGAGCGCCGCCAATGTCCGACTATAGTTCCTATAAAGCTGATTACGACCGCGACCGCTCCGTCCTCGTCAAACTCTTAACGGCTCAGGTCAATCACAGCATGGGGCTGGAGACCTCTGTTCCACAATGCGCGTGCTGATTACCGGCGGCGCGGGTTTCCTCGGATCGCATCTGAGCGATCTACTGCTGGAAAAAGGCTGTGAAATCATCTGCATGGACAACTTCCTCACGGGCCGGCCCGAGAACATCGCTCATCTGCTCGGCCAGCCGCGATTCCAGTTTATTCAATACGATGTCACCAACTACATCCACATAGATGGCCCGCTCGACTTCATCCTGCACCTCGCCAGTCCGGCTAGCCCGACCGACTTCGAGCGATTGGGCATCAACATACTCAAAGTCGGCGCGTTGGGTACGCACAAGACTTTGGGGTTGGCCGTGGCCAAGCAAGCCAAGTTTCTGCTGGCCTCTACGTCGGAAGTCTATGGCGATCCCTTGGTGCATCCCCAGTCCGAGGAGTACCTCGGCAACGTCAACCCCATTGGCATCCGCGGCGTGTACGACGAGGCCAAACGCTTTGCTGAGGCCATGACCATGGCGTACCACCGCATGCACGGCACGGACGTGCGCATTGCGCGTATTTTCAATACGTATGGCGAGCGCATGCGCCAAGACGATGGCCGGGCCGTGCCCAACTTCATCAGCCAAGCCCTCAAGGGCCGCGAATTGACCGTCTATGGCGATGGCCAGCAAACGCGCAGCATCTGCCATTACAGCGATCTGGTCGCCGGCCTCTACAAGCTCATGCTGTCCGACGTGACGACCCCGGTCAACCTCGGCAACCCCAGTGAAATCACCATGCTGGACTTGGCCCATAAGATCATCGCCATGACCGAGTCCAAGAGTTGCATCGCCTTCGGTGAATTGCCGCAGGACGACCCTCGGGTGCGTCTGCCCGACATTGCCAAGGCCCGCTCCCTGCTCGGCTGGACACCTCGCGTGAGGCCGGACGAGGGGTTGGGCCGGACGATTGCATGGTTCAAACGAGAATTGGAGAAATAGCTATGTGTGCTTTTGAGTTGCGCGAGAACGCCCTCGGCGTTGAAATCCACGCGGGCGATCAACTGCTCGCCCTGTACCGCGCCGCCGAGGAACTGCCCCGCAGCGAATCCCCCAAGCCCTGCTTCGCGCCCTTATACACGCTTGCTGGCCAGCTCGTAACCGAGTACCGCCCGCCTGACCACGCTTGGCACACCGGGCTGTACTTCGGTTGGGTCCACGTCAACGACGCGAATTTGTGGGGCGGGCCTTGGTATTTGCCGGAAACAAAAAAGTACGAATACATCGCCGACAGCCATGGCGTGCAGCGGCACGATTGCTTCACGGCTTTGGCCGCGGGCCATGTGGCGGAGTCGCTTTCTTGGCTCGATGGCTGCGATCAGCTCATGGCGCACGAGTCGCGCTCTTTTGGTTTTAGCAGCACGGCGGGTGGCTACTGCTTGCGTATCTCCACGCGCATTGAGCCGGTCGGCGATCAGTTGGTGATGGGGGCCTCACGGGCGGCGCGCTACTCGGGGTTGATGCTGCGGATGGGGCCTTCCTTTGCCGCGGCCGACCCCTATTGCAGCGAGGGCCGCGAGGGCCACGCAAACATCATGCACCAGCGCGCCCGTTGGGTGGGGGCCCGCGGAAAAAACGGCGGCTTTGTCGCGCTCATGGATCACCCACGCAACCCGCGCCACCCAGTTACTTGGTTTACCCGCGCCAACTTGCTCGGCACGGGCCTGCTGATAGAAGGCGACTTAGAACTAACAGCCGGCGAGTGCTTGGAACTGCACCACGCCTTTTTCGTTTTAGACCAAGACCCCGGCCCCACACACCTAGAATCTCTGTACGCGGACTTTGCGGCTTCTCTTGGAGAGTGGCCATGAAGCTGTGGTGCCTCTCGGTGCTGTTTCTGTTCGCCTGTGCTTCAGCTCCCAAAGTTGAATACCCGGTCCTCGACTTGGCCCAGCCGGACCAATGGACGGCTGGGGCCTCAGCCGATCCAGTCGCCGACCATTGGTGGCGCGCTATGGGGGCCGCGCGTCTCGACAGTTTGGTGGTGCTAGCCTTGGAGCACAACTACAATCTCAAGATCGCCGGGGCGCGTCTGGCCCAAGCCGAGGCCCAAGCCCGGGCGGCTGGTGCGCCGCTCTGGCCCCAACTCAGCACCCATGCCAACGGTTCACAGCGCAAACAGAATTTCGTCGGCTTGCCCATTCCTGGGAGAGACCCGGATCAGGTCTTGTCCTCTGAGAGCACGTCCTTTGGCGTTGAGCTGACTGCGAGTTGGGAAGCCGACCTGTGGGGTCGCCTGCGCGCGGGTGCCCAAGCTGCGCTTGCCGACGCCGACGCCGCGGCCGCTGATTTTCGCGCGGCGCGTCTTTCGCTGGCAGCGCAGACGGCGCGGGCTTATTTCGCCGCGGTCGAAGCGGGGCACCAAGTCGAGCTAGCGCACGAGACCGTTGCAAACTACCGGCTCTCCACTGAACAGATAGAGGATCGCTATCGCCGCGGCCTGCGCTCGTCGCTCGACGTGCGCTTGGGGCGCTCGAGTTTGGCCGCCGCCGAGGCGACCCTCGCTCAACGCCGCCAACAGCGGGATGCTGCCCTGCGCCAACTTGAACTGATTTTGGGACGCTACCCCAGTGCCCGGATTGAAGTCGGAGGCGAGCTGCCGGCGGTCGGTGGCCCAGTTCCAGCCGGCCTCCCGGCCCAGCTCGTGGGCCGACGGCCCGACCTCGTGGCTGCTGAGCGCCGCCTTGCCGCGGCCGATCGCCGGCTGGCCCAAGCTCGGCGCGCCTTGTTGCCCCGCATCAGTCTCACGGCCTCCACCGGCCGCTCGTCGAGCGCGTTGAGCGATTTGCTCGATGGCGATTTTTCGGTCTGGAATCTCGTGGGCAATATCGCGCAGCCCCTGCTGCAAGGTGGGCGTCTGCGCGCTGGGGTCGAGCAGGCTGCTTCCGCGGCCGAGCAAGCCCTCTTTACCTATGCCCAGAGCGCCCTTAGAGCCTACGGTGAGGTGGAAGCGGCGCTGAATGCCGAGGGCCTACTCGCCGACCAAGAACGAGCACTAGCCACAGCCGCAGAAGAAGCCGTGGCAGCGCGCGCCTTAGCCGAAGATCGCTACGCCCGCGGGCTTGCCGATCTCATCGCCCTGCTGGAGTCTCAGCGCCGGGCCTTTGACGCTGAAAGCCGCTTACTCGCCGTTCGTCGCCAGCGTCTCGACACTCGCCTCGATTTGCATCTAGCCCTTGGTGGCGGTTTTACCCTTGCCTCTCAGCCCGCGGAGATTCAGCCATGATACGCGCCTTCAAAATAATTTTGCCAATCCTCATTCTCGCCCTCGGCTTTGGGGCCTTCCAACTGCTGGCCTCCATGCGCGAGCCGCCCGAGCGCGTCTCTCGCTCCTATGCCGGGCCGCTCGTCGAAGCCATAGCGGCCCCGCTGCAACAGGTCCAAGTCGTCGTTGAGGGGCAGGGTACGGTGCGCCCCGATGCCCAAATTGACCTAGTGCCGCAGGTGTCGGGGATTGTGGTGTGGAAGGACGCCGACTTTCAGCCCGGCGGCACCTTTGTCGAGGGGGCGCTGCTGTTTCGGATTGATCCGCGCGACTACGAACTCGCCGTCCAACAGGCCGCGGTCCAAGTGGCGCAGGCGCGCTACCAACTCGACTTGGCCCGCGAGGAAGCCGCCATCGCCGAGGAGGAATGGCAGCGGCTCCACGCTGAAGAAACTCCCACTGACTTGGCGCTGCGCAAACCTCAGTTACGCGCTGCTGAGGCGAGTCTGCAAGGAGCGGAAGCGCGCCTCGCCGAAGCGCAGTTGCGCTTAGATCGCACCAAGGTGTACGCCCCCTTTGCCGGTCGGGTGCGGACTGCGCGCGTCGATGTCGGCCAGCACCTCAACGCCGGCCAAGCCATCGCCCAGCTATACAGCATCGAAAAGGCCGAGATCGTCGTTCCCGTTCCCGACGAAGACCTCGGCTGGTTCACCTTGCCGCTGCCCATCGACATCGCGGCGTCTAGCAATCCTAACAGTGGGGTCGTTTCCAATCCCAACGTCGAGGGAGGTTCCCGCGCCTTTGCCTTTAGCCGAAAGGGTGCCAGCGCTGAGGTTAGCGGATCCTTTGCCGGTCGCCGCCACCAGTGGGGCGGGCGCGTAGTTCGCACCGAAGGCGAGCTCGACCCGCAGAGCCGCATGGTGCGCTTAGTAGTAGAGGTTGCCGCGCCCTACGGCGGCCTTGCCGACGGTATCCCGCCGCTGACAGTGGGGATGTTCGTCGAGGTGGCCATTGCTGGTCGCACGGTCGATGGCGTCCGCGTCCTGCCTCGCGCTGCTTTGCGTCAGGGTGACCGCGTGTGGACGGTGGGCGGCGACGGCGTCCTCAGCATTCGTCCAGTGCAAGTGGTGCGCACCTTGGAGGATGAAGTACTGGCTTATATCGACATGCCCCCTGAAGAGCGGATCATCGTCTCACAGCTCAGCGGCGTTACCGACGGGATGCAGGTGCGCCTTGCCAACGGCAACCTAGGAGGTCAACCGTGAAAGCACCCGTGTCTTGGATGGCGAAGAATCACGTCGCCGCCAATCTGCTGATGGGTTTCATCATGTTGAGCGGTCTGTTTGCCATGATGCAGACCAAGAAAGAGACCTTCCCCGAGATGTCGCTCGACCAAGTGCAAATCCAGGTGCCCTACTTGGGCGCGACCCCGGCCGAGGTCGAAGACGCCGTCTGCAAGCGCATTGAGGAGCGAGTGCGCGGCCTAGAGGGAGTGCGCCGCGTGCGCTCTACGGCTGCTGAGGGCATGGGTTCAGTCAGCGTCGAGCTAGAGCGCGGTGCCGACATGAACAAACTCCTCGACGACATCAAAAACGAAATCGACCGCATCGACACCTTCCCCGCCGAGACCGAAGAGCCAGTCATCAAGGAACTGACTCGTCGCAATCAAGCCATTGACGTGGTGCTCTACGGCGATGTCGAGGAAAAGGCGCTCAAAGTTGCGGCCGAACGAGTGCGCGACGACCTGCGCAGCAGCGGCGTTATTTCGCAGGTCGAACTCAGTGGCGTGCGCGTCGATGAAATTGCCATCGAAGTCTCCGAAGAGGCGCTGCGCCGCTACGGTCTGACCTTCGCGCAGGTCGCCGATGCCGTCCGCCGCACGAGCATTGACCTGCCCGCCGGCAGCGTCGAGAGCGAGGATGGCGCGATCTTGCTCCGCACGCAGGGGCTGATGCGCGTGGGGCGCGAATACGAAGAGGTGGTCGTGCTCACCCGCCCCGACGGCACGGCCCTCAAGCTCAAAGATGTGGCCGCGGTCGTCGATGGTTTTGAGGATACCGATCTCGTCTCGCGCTTCAACGGCCAGCCCGCGGCCGTGGTGCAGGTCTATCGCATTGGCGACCAGAACGCCCTCGACATCTCGGCCTATGTCCACCAATACATTGAGGACAAACGCTCAACCCTGCCGGCGGGGATCCACATCGGCTACGCTCGCGACGACGCGCACATTCTGCGCAGCCGCATTGATTTGTTGATCCGCAACGCCCGCCTCGGTCTGGTGCTGGTCTTCATCTGTCTGAGCTTTTTCCTCGACTTGCGCTTGGCCTTTTGGGTGATGATGGGCATCCCCATCAGCTTTTTGGGGGCCTTCGTGCTGATGGAGCCTTTTGATGCCTCGATCAACATGCTGTCGCTGTTCGCCTTTATCGTGGCCTTGGGCATCGTCGTTGATGACGCGATCATCGTCGGCGAAAACATTTTTTCCCACCGCGTGCAGGGAAAATCCTTTGGCCGCGCCGCCATTGACGGTGCGCTCGAAGTGGGTACGCCGGTCGTGTTCTCGATTATGACCTCGATTGCGGCCTTTATGCCGCTGTTTTTCGTCGAGGGCATGATGGGCAAGTTCATGGCGGTCTTCCCGGTGATCGTCATCTCGGTGCTCTTGTTGTCGCTGATCGAGAGCCTGTTCATTCTGCCAGCGCACTTATCTTCTAAGGGGGACGGGCCGCTCAGCCGCCTCTTTGGCCGAGTTTTCAGCCGCCCACTCGATTGGCACGCCCGGGTCGTCATCCTCTTTGACCGCGGCCTCAAGCACGTCATCCGCAATGCCTATCAGCCGACGCTGCGCTTGGCGCTGGCCCATCCGATTTCCAGTACCGCCTTGGCCTTATCGCTGATGCTGTGTACCGTCGGGCTGGTCGTTGGTGGTCATATCAAGCTGGTGTTTATGCCCGAGATCGGGTCCGATTGGGTGACGATATCGGTCAACATGCCGCAGGGCACTACGGCGACTCAGACCGCCAAGGTCGTGCAACACATCGAAGAAAAGGCCATCGTCCTGCGCGATCAGATCGATGCCGAGCGCGGGGGCGGGGATTCAATCTACCGCAATGTCTTTACCTACATCGGCGACCAACCTACGGCCCGGCGTGTTGCTTTTTCAAGTGTCCCTGGGGCTGGTGGCCAAGGACATCTGGCCGAAATTACCATCGAACTGTTGCCTTCCGAGGAACGCGATCTCGACAGCGCGGAGATCGAGGCGCGGTTGCGCCAATTGGTTGGCGAGGTGCCTGGCCCCGAATCCATTATTTTTTCTTCGTCGCTGTTTTCCATTGGCAATCCCATCGAGGTTGAGTTGGCCTCGGACAACTTTGACCAGCTCTTGTTGGCGGTTGATCGCTTCAAGAGCAAAATCGCCGAGTACGCCGGCACCGGCGATATCCAAGACAGCTTTGAGGAGGGCAAGCTGGAGATGAAACTCCAACTCAAGCCCCAAGCCCGCACCCTCGGCCTCACGCTTGCCGATCTCGCTCGCCAAGTGCGCCAAGGGTTCTACGGCGACCAAGCCCTGCGTTTCCAGCGCGGCTCGGATGACGTGCGCGTGATGGTGCGCTATCCCAAAGACGAGCGCCGGAACTTAGGCGATGTGCGCTCGATGCGCATCCGCACCCCTTCAGGTGCTGAGGTGCCCTTTGCCGAGGTAGCCACCGTCGCCATTGGCCACGCCTATGCCTCCATCCAGCGCACCGATGGCCAGCGCGTCGTGCGGGTGAGTGCCTCGGTAGATGACCAAATTGCCAACGCCGACGAAATCAATCGCGATCTCGAAGCGTTTTTCCTGCCCGCCTTGGTACAGGACTATCCCGGTCTGCGCTACCGCTTCGGCGGCGAGCAGCAGGAGCAGCAGGACTCGCTCCAGAGCTTGCTGTTCAATTTCATTATCGCTCTTACCGCCATCTACGTGCTGCTGGCCGTGCCATTCAAGTCGTACACCCAGCCCCTCGTCGTCATGAGCGCGATCCCCTTTGGCATCATTGGCGCGGTTTGGGGGCATCTGCTGATGGGCTTGGATTTGGCATTTTTGAGTCTGTTTGGGATCGTCGCGCTCTCGGGCGTGGTGGTCAACGATTCGTTGGTGCTGCTGACTTTCTACAACCAGATGCGGCGCGAGGGATCGTCGCACGAGGACGCCCTAGTGTCGGCCGGAGCCGCGCGCTTCCGCCCGATCCTGCTGACCTCGCTGACGACCTTCTTTGGTCTGCTGCCAATGATCCTCGAAAAAAGCCTCCAGGCGCAGTTTTTGATCCCCATGGCCGTCAGCTTGGGCTTTGGCATCCTGTTTGCCACCTTCATCATTTTGTTGGGCGTCCCGATAGGAATGCGCCTGTTGGTGGGCGTTCAAGAGTTTTGGGGGCGGTTGGTCGTGGAGAAACCCGCCGAGGTCGCGCCGGTTGCCGGGTCTTGACAGGTTGTGGCGCGATTGCAGTGGGGTGGGCTTCTACTGTGCATGGTGGCCTGTGCGCCTACTGATGAGTTTCCCTTCATCGACAAAGCCAGCGATTGGGGCATAGAGCAACCCCACGTCGGCGGCGGCGCAGAAAAGCGCTATATCGTCGAAGCCAAAGGCGGTGGGGCCGCGCTCCTCGACGCGGACGGCGACGGCGATTTGGACATCTACTGGGTCAATGGGGAGGGCGGAGACAATGCCCTCTACCGCAACGACCGCGGCCGGGGCTTTGTCGATCGAGCGGCCGCAGCCGGTGCCACGGGTCGCGGCTGGGGCATGGGTGCGCTAAGCGCGGACTACGATGCCGACGGCGATGCCGATCTGTACATCACCTGCCTACAAGAAAACATCCTCTATCGCAACGACGGATTAGAGCAATTTGCCGATGCCACAGCTCGCGCTGGGCTGGCGCTGCCGGTGTGGAGTACGGGCGCGGCCATGGGCGACGCGGACTTGGACGGCGACTTGGATTTGTACGTGGCCAATTACGCGGATTTTGATTCGTCCGCGGTGCGGCCCTTGGGAACGCAGTGGAAGGGCCGGGATGTATTCATCGGCCCGCTGGGCTTGCCCGCGTTGCCAGACGCGCTCTACCGCAACGATGGGGCTGGCAGCTTTGCCGAGGTGACGGCGGCTAGCGGACTCGGGCAGCACGATCCGGGCTATGGGTTTGCCGTGCTGTTCATCGACAGCGACGACGACGGGGATTTGGACCTGTACGTCGCCAATGACTCGACGCCCAATTTCCTCTACCGCAATGAGGGCGCGGGTATCTTTGCCGAAGTGGGGTTGCAGGCCAATGCCGCGCTAGGGGAAACGGGCTTGGCGCAGGCTGGCATGGGCGCGGCGTGGGGCGACTACGACAACGACGGCGATGGCGATTTGCTGGTCACCAACTTTGAGGACGACTACAACGCGCTCTACCGCAACACCGGCAGCGGTACGTTTGCGGACGTGAGCTTTGCCGCCGGCTTGGGCCGCATCAGCCTTCCCTTCGTGGGGTTTGGCGCGGTCTTTTTCGATTTTGACAACGACGCCGACCAAGACTTGTTCGTGGCCAACGGGCACGTGTACCCGCAGATCGAACGCCCGGGCAGCGGCGCGACCTACGCGCAAGCCAATCACTTGTTCGCCAATGACGCTGGACATTTCCGCCTCGTCGATTTGGGTGCGAATCGGGCGGTCAGTCGCGGCGCGGTGGCCGGGGATTTTGACGACGATGGCCGCGTGGATCTGTTCGTCACCAATCTCAACGGCCAGCCCTCCTTGCTGCACAATCAGACGGTAGCTGAGCATCATTGGCTTGGTCTGCGCCTTGTGGGCGCGGGAAAAAACCGCGAGGCCGTTGGCGCGAAGGTCGTGTTGTGGAGCGATGGCCACAGACAGCGGCGGGATGTGCTCTGCGGCGAGAGCTTCTTGGGCAGCGGCGACCGGCGCGTACACTTTGGCTTGGGCGCGGCGAGCCGGGCGGATTCGCTGCACATTTATTGGCCGAGCGGTGCGCTGCAACGGCTGGTCGATTTGCCGATTGATACGTATATGAGGGTTGAGGAGGGGGGTTAGGGATGAATCAAAGTGAGTTACTGATGTTACGCAGCGAGAATACCTAGCACGTCGTTCCAGGATGGCAGTTCGTTTTTGGAACGAAGTTTTCTAAATTCCTCAACAGTGATATTGATCGGCGTACCATTGCGCCGATATTGAATAAGCCCTGAAACCGATACGCGCCGTTCTGCATTAGGATCGAAGGATCGCAGCACATCGTCCCATAATTCACTAGGGAAATAGCAATTGATATTGCGGCCCGATATATCGTCGTCAATGGAAAAGCTCGTCTTACCTCGCCTACTGAGTACTTGAATTCGTCCTTCAACCGTACCGTGATCAACGTATTTTCCTTGTAATAACTGGTCGACAGACGCAATAGATCGAGACGACATTTTAGTAGCCTGTCCGTTGTATCGGACCTGTATTGTACTCAGTTCTCCCGCGGACTTGGAGAGCACTTCTCCCATCGTTTTGGCCGCCGCCAACGCCTTTTCCGAAAAATGCGCAGGCCAGACATCATCCCCCACTTCGAGGGCCCCAAGCCCGGCCTGAATCGCAGCAATGGCCACCGGGATATGTTCGGGGCGCATCCTATTTGCTTCTGGAGCGATGTGTACGCGGACGCTGCCCGGCTCAACGGAAAGAAGCCAATCTAAAGCGTGCGACTTTCCAGCTACGCTATTGGCGACCTCGTCGGCCATCTGCAAAAACGCATTAAAGCCTTTGCTAAAGCGGTCGGCCGTAATTCGCGGGCCGTCAATTTCAAACGTAAGCGGCTGTAGCGGCGAGGATTTGGTCATGGCTAGAAGGTCCAAGTTCCAGTTTACAAAGGAGTTAGCAAAGTAATGCTCCTGTATCACAGAATCAAGCTAAATTTTGAGTGCTCAAAAGACGCGGAGCAATTAGGATGCCGCCGCGATCGCCTGCCGCACGGCTAGTGGCTCAGCGCCCAGACCGCGATATTGGCCCCCATTTTGAGGGCGTCGAGTCGGGTGCTCTCCGGGTCGCTGTGGACTTCGGGATCTTCCCAGCCGTCGCCTAGGTCCGCCTCATACGTGTATAGCACGGCCAAGCGTTCGCCCGCGAAAAGCGCGAGTGCTTGCGGCCTTTTGCCGTCGTGCTCGTGGACTTTGGGCAGGCCCGCTGGCAACTCGAAGTGACAGTGAAACAGGGGATGACCGGGCGGCAACTCCACCCAATCGGCGTTGGGGAAAACTTGGCGCATGGCGCGGCGGAAGCTCTCGTCCATGCCGTAGTTGTCGTCGGCGTGGAGAAAGCCACCGCTTTCCAAGTAGTGCCGCAGCCGCGCTGCCTCCTCAGCGGAAAAAGCCACATTGCCGTGCCCGGTCATGTAGATGTACGGATAGGAAAACAACTCCTCATCCATGATTTGGACGCGCGCCTCGGTTTCGGCCGCGTCGATTTGGGTGTGTTCCCTTAAGAAGCGGAGCAAGTTGGACAGGGAAGAGGGATCGCTGTACCAGTCGCCGCCACCGCCGTATTGCAGCCGCGCAATGGTAAATAGGGGCTGGGCCGGGCCATCCACTGCGAAGATCGCGATGGCGAGCGCGGCGTAGAGAGCAAAGCCGCGCATGTCAGCGGTCGTTGATCACGGCGAATTTGCCGCGCACGGCGTCGCCGGTTGCTGCTTGCGCGACAAAGTAGTAAATACCCGACCCCACTAGAAAGCCCGCCGCGCTTTGGCCATTCCAAGTGGCTGAGCCGTTGAGTTGGCGCACGAGTTCACCCGCTGCGGTGAAAATGCGGACGCTGGCTCCCAGCGGCAGGTCGGCAAACGTCAGGGCTGCCCCGCGCACACCGATGTGGAAGGGGTTGGGATACGCGTATGCCCGCGGACCAGCGGCGGTGCCCGAGGTGCCAAGTTGCAGGCGGCTCATCCCGCCGAGCGTGCCAATCCACAGGGCGTCGCTTGCCCGATCGAAGTAGAGCGAGTTGACGCGATTGTTGACGAGGCCGTCGCTTGCGTCGAGCGCAAACTCGACTTGGCCCTCGGTGTCGATGCGGGCCAAGCCGCCTTCGGTGCCGACCCAAATGCGCCCCCAGTCGTCTTCAGCCAGCGCTGTGGTCGCCGTGGATGGCAGGCCGTTGTTGGCGTTGTACACCTTCCAACTTGTGATCTTAAAATCCGCGTTGGTGCGCGAATACTCGCCGCGCACGGCATTGAGGCCGTTGTTGGTGGCGACCCACACTTGCCCTGAGCGATCGACGTGAATGTCAATGACGGCGTTGCTGGTCAGGTCTGGATAAGCCACTGTGTCGAAGACAAAGCCGGTCTCATCGCCAGTCGCAAAAGGGGTGCCGCCATCGTCTAAGAGGCAGAAGCCGTCGAGTGCGGTCCCAATCCACTTCAGGCCGTCGGGGCCAATGGCGATTTTGGTCATGTCGCGGCCGGCGGACATGCCGAAGTTCAACTGGCTGTTGAGTGCGGCTTGTTGGGGCGGCCACCCATCCATGACGACGAGCCCATTGCGGACGTTGGCGATCCACAGCAAGCCGTTGGCGTCGCGGTCGATGTCGCTGATGGCGACGAAGGGACCGCCGTTGATGCCTTCGAGAGCCGAGTTGTCGGCCGCGAGATGCTGCCACTGGCCGTTGGCGTCTCGTACGTTAATGCCTAGGCCCCAATGGCCGACCCACAGCAGGCCCTCGTCGTCGGTCTCCAAGGCCGAGACGGTATTGGACGACAGGTTGGTATTGGTGGTATGGGTCGTCCAGCCCTCGCCATCGAACTCGTATAGACCCAATGCGGGCAGATTATCCTTGGGCACGGAGGCGACCCACAGGTGGCCATTGGGAGTCTGCGCTATGTCGAAGAAAAAGTTGCCTACAGGCTCGCGGGGTGGCGGCGGTTGGTCGGTGCCGAGGACGCGCAGGCCGCTCGCGCTGGCGACCCACAGCGGGCCAGCGGTATCAGACAGGTCGGCGGTGCTGCGAATATGCGGAGCCCTGAGCGGTTGCCAACGGTTGCCTTGGCGCTGAGATAAGGTGCCGTCAGCCGCCCCAGCGACGATGCGCCCCTCAAAGAGGCCGAGGGCAACGCTGCTGGTCGTGGAGTGGTCGAGTTCGGGGGGGTCGAGCGCGGGATGTACGCGCCAGATGCCACTCGTGGCCGCGACGAAAAGCGTGTCTTGATAGACTAGCATATCGCGCACCTCGCCCTTTATCGGCTCAGCCGCCCAACTGCTGGGGTCTTGGAGATTGGGCTGGGCCAAGTCGGCGCTGACTAGGCCATTGACGGTCCCGGCCCACAGGTGCCCGGCAAACATTTCAAGGCTGGTGACCTCGGTGTCTTTAGGCAGCGCTCCCAAGCGCCGATAGGTCTCCTTGACCTCTTCCTTGCTGATGACAAACGCGCTGACGCCGCGCTCGCTGCCGACATAGAGGATGTCCCCGTGCGGCTCAAGGGCATTGATGCGCAGGTTTTGGAAATCGAGAAAGGGCGGGTCGAAGCGGTTTTGCTCGGGCCGGTAGCGGCTCAAACCCTGAGAGTGAGTGCCAAACCACAGGTGGCCGTTGGCATCTAGGGAGAGGCTCAAGATGAGATGGCCCGGTAGGCCGTCGCGGCGAGTGAAGCGCGCATAGGTTTGGGTCTGCTGGTCGTAGCGCAGGACGCCGCCGCTGGTGCCGGCCCAGACCGCGTCTTGGTGGACGAGGACCCGGTTGATTTGGCGCATACTGGTATAGGCTTCCCATTGGGTGCCGGATAACTGGGCGCGGACGGGCAGGGCCAAAAGCAGCAGCAGCAAGAGGCGGGGCAAGAACATGGCAACGGCCTACATCATCGTTAGAGGGTCGATGTTAATCGAAAAGTGGAGGGTGTGCTCTTTGGCGGCCTCGCGCATGGCTGGCAGGGCCTTGAGGGCCGTTGTGCGCAAATGGCGTGCCGAGGAGCCGCGCAAAAGGGCCTGCCAGCGATAGTGACCGCGCAGCCGTGCCAGCGGGGCGGGGGATGGCCCGAACACGAGCGCATCTTGGTCGAGGCCCTGCCGCAGGGCGTTCACGCCTTGTTGCGCCCCGGTTTCGACGGCTTGCTCGTTGGGGCCGCGCCAGCGGAAGACGATGAGGCGGCCAAACGGGGGGAATCTGGCCTGCCGCCGCTGAGCCAGTTCGTCGTGGACAAAAGCGGCGTAATTTTGGTTGGCGGCCGCACGCAGGGCTGCGTCGTCGGGCAGGAGCGTCTGGATGACGACTTCACCGGCTAGGTGACCGCGCCCCGAGCGGCCAGCGACTTGCGTTAGGAGTTGGAAACTCCGCTCGGCCGCGCGGAAGTCGGGCAAGTGCATACCGGTGTCGGCGGAAATCACGCCGACTAGCGTGACTTCGGGCAGGTCGAGGCCCTTGGCGACCATTTGGGTGCCGAGCAACACGTCGGCCTCGCCGTTGCGGAAGCGCTCGACGAGCGCGTCGTGCGCACCTTTCCGAGTGGTGGTATCCACGTCCATGCGGATGACGCGGATGCCGGGAAATTGGGCCAACAGGGCGCTTTCGACCCGTTGAGTACCCACGCCGGCGAAGCGCAGTTCCGAGCTGCCGCAGGACGGGCAGACTGGCGGTGGTGGGGCGGCAAAACCGCAGTAATGACAGCGGTTCTCAGGGGCAGTGGGGTGCTGGTGATAGGTCAGCGAGACGCGGCAACTGGGGCACTGGATCGGCTCGCCACAGGCGGTGCAGCTAATGAAGGGCGCAAAGCCGCGGCGATTTTGCAAGAGGATGATTTTCTCGCCGCGCGCGAGGCGGTCTTGCATTTTATGCCGCAAGTCGCGCGAGAAGATGGTGCGCTGTTTTCTTTGGAAAGGCTCCTGTTTCATATCGACGACCGTCACTTGCGGCAAGGGGCGGTCGTCGATGCGGCGGGGCAAGGTGTGGAGGTGATACTTGCCCGTGGCGGCATTCCAGTGCGACTCTAAACTGGGCGTGGCTGAGCCGAGGACGACGACGGCGTTGCAGCGCTGCCCGCGCACTAAGGCGAGGTCGCGGGCGTTGTAGGTGAGGGCGTGGCTGCCGTCTAGGTCTTCCTGCTTGTACGAGGTGTCGTGTTCTTCGTCCACGACAATCAGCCCCAAATTTTCTATCGGTGCGAGAATGGCCGAGCGAGCGCCGATAAGTACGCGCTGCTCGCGGCGGCGCAAGCGACGCCAAGTGTCGTAGCGCTCTCGCGCCGAAAGCTGGCTGTGAAAAACGGCGACGGCCTCGCCGAAGTGCTCCTTGAAGCGCCGCACCATCTGCCAAGCGAGGGCGATTTCTGGAACCAAGATGATCGCGCCGCGCCCGGCCGCCAACGCTTGCGTCACAAGTTGGATGTACACTAGGGTTTTGCCCGAGCCGGTGACACCGTGCAGCAAGGCCGGATAGAATGTCTGGGCGTCAAGCGCGGCCGACAGATTGTCGAGGACCTGTCGCTGGTCGGCTGTCGGGACGAGGTCTGGGGGGGCGCCGCTGGCGATGTGGGCGAGGGGATCGCGGATGACTTCCTCGGCCGTTGGAGCAATCAAGCCGCGGCCTTCGAGTGCCTTGAGTACAGTCGAGGAAAAGCCGGCCTCGCTCAGTTCGCGGCGCGCGGCCTTGGGGTGGTCGAGCAAGTAGCGCAGACAGGCCGCTTGGCGCGGGGCGCGTTTTTCGATGGCGGCGATGGCGGTGTGCGCGGCTGATTCGTCGTTTAGGGAAAAGCCGCGCTGGCTCAGGGTGCGGAGCCGCCGGTCTTCGAGCACGGGCGCGATTTCGATGTGTCCGCTGCGGCGCAGGGTGCGCATGCCCGCTTCCAAGCCCCGGCTGCCGAGTCGGTGCTTGAGTGTGCTAACTTTAAGGGAGCCGCTGCGCTGGAGTTCGTCGATGATCCGCGCCTCTAGCCCGGCGTGGTGGCCAGTGGGCGCATCGCGCAATTGTACGAGGCGATTAGAACTGAGTTTGACGCCTGGGGGCAGAGCGGCCATCAGCGCACTGCCGAGGGGGGCCATGTAGTAGGAAGCCATCCAGCGGCAGAGTGCGACGATCTCTGGACTGAGGAGCGAGGTGTCGAGGATTTGTTCGATGGAGCGAATTTTGCTTGGGGGAAGGTCGCTGAGGGTCGCTGGCCCTAAGACGACGCCGGTGAGCCGACGCTGTGATAACGGCACCAATACTAAGGCCCCAGGCTGCGCTTCTGCGGCGAATTCAGCGGGTACGCCATAGGTCAACTCGCACGCGACTTGGGGCCGCAGAGAGACCTCTACGTAGCCTTGGATCATGGTCGGGCGTCGGGGGCCTCTCCTGCGGAAGGCTGTGAGTCCAATTTTAGAAACTCAATGCCGTCGGCCGCGGCGCGGAAGTGCAGCACTTGGTCGAGGTCGCCGAGCCGGCCGTTGCCAAGCAGTTGGCCGTCGAGCCAATAACTCAGGCCGTGGGGACGAGTTGAGAGCACGACGAAATGGTCGCGGGCCTCAAAGCGGTGGCGCTCGCCGGGCGGAACGATGGCCTCAAAATTTTCTGCTGCGTCATCCCAGCGGATCTGCACCCAAGTGGAGTCGCGGGCTTCCAGTTCGAGGACCACCGGGGCGGGTTCGGTGATTTGGGCTGCCGCCCCGATGGCGGGAGGCTCAGCCGCATCTGGCTCGGTGGATGCCTGGACGGATGAGTCGCTTGCCGTGCTAGGCGCTTGGGCTGGTGTGCTGGGCGCTTGGGCTGGCGTGCTGGCTTGGGCTGGTGTGCTGGCTTGGGCTGATGTGCTGGCTTGGGCTGGTGTGCTGGCTTGGGCTGGCGTGCTAGGCGCTTGGGTTGAGGTCTGTTGACCGTCAAAAAAGTAGAATAGTGCCAAAGCGAGGACGCAGCAGGCACCTATTACCAAGCCGGTGATGATCAGCGGTTTACTCGAGCGACGCGGGCTAGGCTGCTCTAGGATCACCACAGGTCGGGAGCGAGCTTGCATGACCCGTCCGTACTGTTGGTCGAAGCGGGTCAGGAGTGGCTCGGGGTCGAGGTTGAGGAACTCGGCATATGTTTTCAGGGCTAAGCGGACGAAGACCGGCTCGACTACATCGAGCTTGTCGGCTTCTATGTTCTCTAAGATGAACAGACTAACGCCGCTTTGTCGCTGGGCTTCTTCGAGGTCGAGGCCGCGTGCTTGGCGGGCGGCCGACAATGCTTCGCCGATGGCTTGTTGTTTTTCTTCGCTCATTTTATGGCCTGATCGTTTAGGTCGCACCCCACCGCGCTCAGAAGGACGCAAAGACGAGCTAAGGGCAGACCAACTACATTATAATAACAACCTGCGATGCGTTCAATAAAGCGCGCCCCTAGTCCCTGTATGCCATAGCCCCCGGCCTTGTCGAGCGGTTCGCCACTAGCTACGTAAGCGGCGATGTCGGCGGCGGTCAAGGTCCGCATCTCCACTTGGGTGCAAACAACTTCCTGCAGAAGCTGCTCGCCGCTTTGGATGGCTAGCCCGGTATAGACCTGATGGACTTGGCCTGAGAGGCAACCGAGGATAGAGGCCGCTTCGGTTGCGTCTGCGGGCTTGCCCAATATCGCGCCGTTGTTATAGACGATGGTGTCCGCGGCGATGACGATGGCGTCTGCGGCGACTACGCTGGCCACGGCGCGGGCTTTGGCCACGGCTGATTCGAGTGCATAGTCGGCCGGGATGGACGTTGCGGGCACCGGCTCTTGCAGCGGACTAGGAAAGACGGTAAAGGGCAGGGCGAGTTGGCGCAACAGCGCGGCGCGCCGGGGCGAGGCTGAGCCGAGGACGAGAGGCTTCACGAGGGCGACTCCACCATTAAGGTGACCGGGCCGTCGTTGTGGATTTCGACCTGCATGTCCGCGCCGAAGACGCCGCGCTGTGGCGGCAGTCCTTGTTCGGCGAGCAGGTCGAGAAAGCGCTCGTAGAGACGCTCGGCGATCGGGGGTGGGGCGGCTTGCACGAAGCTGGGGCGGCGGCCCTTGCGGCAGTCGCCGTACAGGGTAAACTGCGAAATGGCGAGTACGCCGCCGCCGATGTCGAGCACCGAGCGATTCATCTTGCCTTGGTCGTCGGCGAAGATGCGCAGGTGGGCGCACTTTTCAGCGCAGAAGCGCAGGGCTTGCTCGTCGTCGTCGGGACCGAAGCCGACGAGCAGGACTAGGCCTTGGCCGATTTGGCCGCGGAGTTGGCCATTGGTGTGGACGCTAGCGTGGCTGACGCGCTGGACGAGGACTTTCATGGGAGGAAGTAGGCTGTGATTATCGCGATTACTGTGAGTTCTCAAAACCCAAGTCTTTGCGGCTTGGGAATCGTCGCATAAATCTCAAATGTACCCCTCGCCGTACCCCTGTCAACTACCAGCATTTCCGCTGGCCGTGGCTTCGCAAGACTCAGCGGGGATCCACGGCGTCTTGGAAAATTTTAGAATCTTCGCTGGCCGCGCTCGAGTTTGAGTTGCGGAATGTCCTTTAACTGCATCTTAAAAAAGAACGCCCGATTTTTGTGGAAGGTGCTCGGTTCCACGTTGAGGGTTGCAGTCCAGTCGTGGAATTCCTTTTGCAGGGACAACAGCTCGGAAGTGATCCGCTCCGTGGTCAACCGCCGCGTCCCTGGCGCGCGCAGATTGTAGTTGAGCGAATAATTGCAATGCCAGCGCGCCAAGCTAAAGCCGACTGCGGCCCGCATCCAGGAGCGGATGGCGCGCGCGGTTGTAGTGGTGGTGCGGCGGTGCGAGATGTAATGGCTGAGTTGTAAGCGAGTGCCGCGCCGGCGGTTGTCGATGTCGCGTGCGAGGCCGCTTTCAAAGCCGAAGGATTCCCGGCCACTGGCGGTGCCAAAGCTATTCTGGCCGTAGCGGTTGGACGAGTCTAAAGCGTCAGACCGGTCGGTTTCCACGTGCGACGCTGCCGACCGCCGCGACCAGCTAACTGAGGTCCGCACTTCGAGCTGCTCGCGGCGCGGGGCCAATAGGTGCCGGCGGTCTTGCTCGTCGTAGAACTCGTGGCGCAAGGTCATCCGCGAATTTAGGTGGCGACCCGCCTCGACGCTTAGGGTTGTGCGCAGGTCGTCTAGCGGGCGTTCCTTTTTCTCAAAGTCATAGGCCGTAGAGAAATTGAGCTGGACTAGGCGCATTTTGTGCTCTTCCTCGTCGCGTAACATCTTGGCCCAGAAGGTATTGCCGAGGCTCAAGTTCAGAGTCCGCCGGTGTTGGAACGGACTGCTGTCGCCGCCAAAGCCCAAGACGCCGCCGGTGTCGGCACGAGAGGCTTGGTAGTTGAACGAGATGTTGGGTTTGAGCACATGGCGCAGGGCTTGGAGTGGGCCGATGGATGGGTTGAAAAGCCCGTAGAAGGTCTGGCTCAGGGCCGCACGGGTGGAGAAGCGGTCGCTGCGCCGGCCGCGGATGGTGCCTTCGCGCAGATTTTGGTCGCTCCAGCTTTGGTTGAGTGCCGGGCTGAGATTGAGCCAAGAGAAGGGGCGGTACTGTGCGCTGACGCGCCAGTTCACTTGCGCTCTGGTTTGGCTGGTCGCGTCCGTGCGACTGCCGCGCCGGGTGTTGCGCAGACTGGCGTTGCCATCGTAGTAGATGCGGCTGTACCAGGGGAGGTTTTGGCGGCTTTGGCCGGCTTGGCCCCAAATCGGTTTGCGGCTCTTGCGCAGGCTGAGCTCGGGCAGGACGGTGGAGAATTTTTCGGTGTCGAGGTTTTTGGTCTGGCTCGCATTCAGGCTCAAGCTATTGCCCGAGCTGCGCCAGCGTCGCGTGTAGCTGAGATTGGAGCGCAGGGTGCGGTTGAGGCGGTCTTGGAGGCTGGTACTGTTGTCTTGGGCAAAGCTGTTGTTGCTCTGGAAGGTGCCGTTGGCCCGCAAGCTCGCGTCGCGCCCCAGCTCTTGGCTGTGCCTGAATTCCAGTCGCCAGTTGCGCGAGGCCGTGCGGCCCTCTTGGCGGTTTTCAAACTGGGTGCTGACGTGCCCTCTGAAGCGGTAGCGCACGGCATAGTTGAGGCGTGCGCGCCCTAGCCAGCCCGAGCGCTGTCGTAGGTCGGCCGCGAGGGACAGGTCCCAATAGTCGTTGGGCGCAAGGTAGTAGCCCAAGTTGCGCAGTTCCCACTCGCTTTGCCGCGCCCCAAATCTAGGAGTGTGTTGCCCAAAGCTCGGCGTCAAAATCCCGGACTGACGATCTTCGCGCAGCGAGAATACGTAAAAGGGAATCCACAACAGCCGCCGCCCCTTGATGCGGAAGTACACGGGGCGTGCCACAGCCATATCGCCGGCTAAGACCTTGATGCGCGGGCTATAGAAGTCGAAGTGCGGGGGGTCGGCGTCGCAGGTGGTGTACGAGCCTTGGTGGACGTGGAACTCGGTGCTGCTGCGGGTCTGGATCAAGTGTCCGGCGTAAAACCCCTTGTCGCGGTGAATTTTGCCTTCGAGGATGGTTCCCTGTTCGGTGGAGAGGTCGTAGAGGATGCGCTCGCCGCGCAGCGTTTGGTCGCCTTGGCGCAGCACCGGGCGACCGACGACCCGTCCAAGCGAATCAAGAGCTGCGCGCGCTTCGACTTGGTCGAGGGCGCGGCGGAAGACGATCTCGGCGGCTTCTAGTTCCGCACCTTGGTGCGAGATGCGGGCCTGCCCTTGCAACAGGAGCGAGTCGCCGACCTCGTAGTAGCGCATATAGGTGGCTTGGTATGCAAAGCCTTGGTTTTTGTCTTGGCCCTTGGCCTGGGTCAACAGGGCGCGGACTTCTTGCAGTTGGGTCTCGGACGCCGCGCTGCCGTGCGGATGGGCGAGGGCGAGGCAGAGGATTAGCAGGCCGATCATGGCTGGCGCTGGCGCAGCACTTCGTACAGGGCGATGCCAGCGGCCACAGAGGCGTTGAGCGAGCCGATGGCTGCGCCCTGCATGGGGATGTGCAAGAGTGCGTCGCAACGCTTTTGCACCATGCGCCGCAATCCCTTGCCCTCGCTGCCGATGACTAGGGCGCAGGGCTGGGTAAAATCTGCGGCCGTCAAGGGCTGTTCGCCTTGGGCGTCGAGTCCGGCGATGAACAGTCCGCGGGCCGCGGCTTTTTGCAGGGCCTTTTGCAAGTTGTCAACTCGGCAGACGGGTAGGTGGTGGGCTGCACCGGCGGCGACCTTGAGCGCGGCTGACGAGAGGCCGGCGGCACCGCGGGCGGGCACGACTGCGCCTTGTGCGCCGAGGGCGTGAGCACTGCGGATGATGGCGCCGAGATTGTGGGGATCCTGCACTTGGTCGAGAAAGATGAGTAGAGCCGAGGTTGGCAGGTGGGCGAGTACGCGGTCGAAATCCGCGTACGTTGCGGCGGCGGCGTACGCGACGACGCTTTGGTGCCGGGGGCCGGCGAGGCGGTCGAGTTGGGCCTTGTCGCATAGATCGTAGGGGATGTGGGCCTGCCGCGCCCGTGCGAAAATTTCGTCGATGACCGGGCCGTGCGCACCTTGGGCGATGAGCAGACGGCGCAGGGGGCGCTCGGCGCGGAGGGCTTCGAGTACCGGGTGGCGGCCCCAGATTAGGTCGCCGGGTGTTTGTTTATCGGGCATGAAGTGATTGGGTGCAGGTTTCAGAACCTAAAAACAACGAACCAAGCTTTGCGGTGTGCAGGTCCGAATTTCGCCGGGGGTAGCCGAGCCGAGCAAGTCAAGCCGCAGAACGCAGTAACTCGCCGCCCCGTTCCTCGGCTGCGCTCCCAAGGTTTACTATACAGAAACTCAGACTCATTCCTCGTTCTTAATTTGCTCTTTCCACTCATTCAGCTTGAGCAGCGCCTGAAGTGGCGTAATCTGGCTGAGGTCCATGTCCCGCAGTTCTGCTACCCACGGCGCGTCCGCCGGCGCGGGGAAGAGATTGAGTTGGGGTTGCGGGGCTGATGGGGGCAGGTCTGGGCGGTGGATATCCTTGGTGTCGATCTGGTCTTTTTCGAGGCGGGCGAGGATTTCTTGGGCGCGGGCGACGACTTGGTCCGGCATCCCGGCCATCTGCGCGACGTTGATGCCGTAGCTTTGGTCGGCAGACCCCGGGGCTAGACGGTGGAGGAACACCACGCGGTCGCCTTCTTCGCGCACCTGCACGTTGAAGTTGACGACGCGCTCTAATTGGCTTTCGAGTTCGGTCATCTCGTGATAGTGCGTGGCAAAAAGGGTGCGCGGGTGAACTGCGCGATGCTGGTGCAAGTATTCGACAATGGCCCAGGCAATGCTCAGGCCGTCGAAGGTGCTCGTGCCGCGGCCCAGCTCGTCGATGAGGAGCAAGCTGCGACTGGTGGCGTTGTTGAGGATATTGGCGGCCTCGTGCATCTCCACCATAAAGGTGCTCTCGCCACCGGCTAGGTTGTCGGATGCGCCCACGCGGGTGAAAATGCGATCGACGACGCCGATGGTAGCTTGGCGTGCGGGGACGAAGCTGCCCATCTGTGCCATCAGCGCAATGAGACCCACTTGGCGGATGATGGTGCTCTTGCCGGCCATATTCGGGCCAGTGATGAGCATGATCTGCGCCCCGTTGGTGTCGAGGCGCACATCGTTGGGCACGAAGCTGCCCGTGCGGAGTTGGCGCTCGACGACCGGGTGGCGGCCGTCGCGGATTTCGATTAGCTGGCCGTCGTCAACTTGGGGCCGGGTGTAGGATTCGCGCTCGGCAACTTCGGCAAGGGAATAGAGCACGTCAATACGCGCGATGGCGCGGGCGATCTGCTGGACTTGGGGCGTCCAGCGGGCGGCGCGGTCGCGCAGGGCCAAGAATAGTTCGTTTTCCAGCTCTTTGAGGCGATCCTCGGCCCCGAGGACTTTGCTCTCGTACTCCTTTAGCTCGGGGGTGATGAAGCGCTCGGCGTTGGTCAAGGTTTGTTTGCGATGGTACTCAGCGGGAGCTTTGTCGAGGTTGGCCTTGCTGATCTCGATGTAGTAACCAAAAACTTGGTTGTAGCCGATCTTGAGCGAGGCAATGCCGGTGCGCTCGCGCTCGGTGGCCTGCAAGCGGGCGATGTAATCCTTGCCGCCGCGGGCGATCTGCCGCAGTTGATCGACGTCCGGGTGATGGCCGTCGCGGATTAGGCCGCCTTCGGTCAGGGCCGCCGGGGGTGCGTCCACTAGGGCCCCGAGGATCTCGGCGACTAACTCGCTGACGTCGGGTAGCCCCTTGGCGCGTAGCTCTTGCAGGAGTGCGCTCTGCGCCGAGGATAGGGCGGAGCCGATGGCGGGCGCGATGTCGAGCGAGTGAGCGAGGGCCACCATATCGCGGGCGTTGGCTCGCAGGCAGCAAATCCGCGCGATCAGCCGCTCTAGGTCGCCGACCTGCTCCAAGCATTGGCCGAGGGCGCGGCGGATCTCGCGTTGGTGTAGCAACTCGTCAATGGCGTCTAGACGGGCGCTGATTAGGGGCGGGGCCTTGAGCGGCTGGGCCACCCATTGGTGCAACAGACGCGCGCCCATCGGGGTGCGGGTGCGGTCGAGTATTTCGATCAAGGTATTGGCGCGGCCCCCGTCTTGGCGATTGGCGATGAGTTCTAGGTTGCGCTGGGCTGTGGCGTCGATGAGGGCAAAGTGCTCGCGGTGCTTGCGCTGAAGGCGATTGATGTGCTCGACCGCGCCGCGTTGGTTTTCGCGCAAATAGGCCACTGTGGCCCCGCCAGCGCGGATGGCGGCCTTCATGTCCTCGCAGCCAAAGCCCTTCAGCGTCTGGACGCGGAGCTGGCTGGTGAGGGTTTCGTACGCGGTATCGGCGGCGAAGTGCCAATCTGCAAAGCGGCTGAGTGCCACTTGCGGCAGGGCGTTTTGCAGGGTGGCGATCCACTGTTCGTCGGCTCCTTCGGCGATGAGCAGTTCGGCTGGTCCTAAGCTCTCCAACTCGTCGGCGAGATCGGGGGTGGGAAGCTCGTCGAGCGCGAAGTCCCCGGTCGACAAATCGACGCTGGCGAGGCCGATGTGGTCGGCATGGGCGCAGAGGCCGACGAGAAAGTTGTTGCGCTGCTGGTCGAGCATGGCGTCGGCGAGCGCAGTGCCCGGGGAGACTACTTCGACTACGTCGCGCTTGACCACGCCCTTGGCCTTTTTGGGATCTTCGATCTGCTCGCAGATGGCGACCTTGCGCCCGAGTTGGATGAGCTTGGCGAGGTAGCCTTCCATGGCGTGATGGGGTACGCCCGCTAAGGGCACATCGCCGGAAGCCTTGCCGTGGTTACGCGCTGTCAAAGTGAGGCCCAGCAGGCGGGCGGCCTCCTTGGCGTCGTCGAAGAACATTTCGTAGAAGTCGCCCATGCGGAAGAAGAGAATCGCGTCGGGGTGCTGACGCTTAAAGTGCGTGTACTGCTCCATCGCTGGCGTGAGTTTGGCTCTTGGTGCCATGATTTGAATGGATTCGCAGGTTAGGGTTGGCAGAAATAAAAACGCGGTGGAACGATTATTCGTCCCACCGCGCTTGGTTGTTGTTGTGGAACTTACGACGCGTCTTTCTCGTCGCCTTTCTCGCCTTTCTCGTCGTCTTTCTCGCCTTTCTCGTCGTTTTGCTCAACGTTTTGCTCAACGTCTTGCTCGTCTTCTTGCTCGTCTTCTTGCTCAACGTCTTGCTCTGCTTCTTGCTCGCCTTGCTCAACGTCTTGCTCAACGTCTTGCTCAACGTCTTGCTCAACGTCTTGCTCTGCTTCTTGCTCAACGTCGTGGGTCTCTCCCCAGCTTTCCATCTCGTCGTCCTTGTCGGCCTCCGCCTCCTCCGCCTCGTCGGTGACCTCTTGGAGGGGATGCTCGGCTAAGTAGGCTTCGTACTCGGCTTGATCCTTGTCCTTGAAGTATTCGCGCACACTGAGGACGATTTTTTTCTGGTTCTTGTCGAACTCGATGACCTCTAGCGGGAGTTGCTGGCCCTCGGCAAAGCTCTGGCGCGGGATTTGCAACCCCTCGATGGCCAAATGCGACAGCGGTACGAACCCATCGACTTCGTCGGCGAGTGAGACGACCACCCCGCGCTCGAGGAGCCGCGAGATTGGACCTCGCATCTCGACGCCTACGGCGTATTGCTCGGCAAAGCGAGGCCAGGGATTTTCAAAGGCATCCTTGTGGCTGAGCGAAATGCGACGGCGCTTGATGTCGATTTCGGTGACGACCACGGGGATCACGTCGCCCTTTTTGAATATTTCGCTGGCTTGGCGAATGCGCTTGGTCCAAGACATATCCGAAATGTGGACCAACCCGTCGATGTTCTCCTCGATCTCGACGAAGACGCCGAAGTTGGTCAGGCTACATACCGTGCCTTCGACCTTGGTGCCAGGAGGATACTTGGTGTCGAGAGTATCCCACGGATCTTCCTCGGTTTGCTTCATGCCGAGAGAGATCTTCTGGCTTTCGCTGTCGATCTTGAGCACCTTCACCTCGACGATGTCGCCGATGTTGACCAGCTTGGAAGGATGGCGCACGTGCTGGGTCCAGGACATCTCAGAAATGTGGACTAGGCCCTCAATGCCTTCCTCTAACTCGACGAAGGCGCCGTAGTCGGTGATGGAAACCACCTTGCCGCGCACCTGACTCTCAATCGGGTACTTATTCTCGATGTTCTCCCACGGATGGGCCGTTAGTTGCTTCAGCCCCAAGGAAATGCGCTCGCGCTTGCGGTCGTAGCTGATCACTTTGACCTTGATGCGGTCGCCGATGTTGACCAACTCCGAGGGGTGGTTGATGCGCCCCCAAGACATATCGGTGATGTGGAGCAGGCCATCGACGCCGCCCAAGTCGATGAAAGCGCCGAAGTCGGTGATGTTCTTGACGACGCCCTCGCGGACCTGGTCTTCCTCCAACACCTTGACAATCTCCTCGCGCATCCGCGCGCGCTCTTCTTCTAGCACGGCGCGACGCGAGACGACGATGTTGCGGCGCGCCTTGTTGAGCTTGATGATCTTGAAGGGAAACTGGTGGCCTATGAACTGGTCGAAGTTTTTGACTTGGCGGATGTCGATCTGTGAGCCGGGCAAAAAGGCTTCGACGCCAAAGAGATTGACGACGATGCCGCCCTTGATGCGGCGCGTCAGTTGGCCCTCAACCGTGTTGCCGGTGTCGTGGGCATCCTTGATCAAGTCCCAGACCCGCATGAAGTCGGCCTTTTGCTTAGAAAGCACGACTTGGCCCTCTTGGTCTTCAATGTCCTCTAAGAAGACCTCGATCTCTTGGCCTTCCTCAATGGAATCGAGGTCGGAAAATTCCTTGATCGGCACCGCGCCTTCGGACTTGAAGCCGATATCGACTATCACTTCACTAGGGCCGATGGAGACGACCGTGCCCTTGACGATCTGACCCTCTTTGATGCCGGAGACGCTCTCCTCGTAGAGGGCCATAAGTTCGTCGTATTGGGCCTGATCGTATTCGGGCTTTTCCAATTCCTCGACGCTGACGTTGCCGTACACAGGAGTTTCCTGCGGCTCTGCTGTTACTGTGGTTTCCTCGGTCATATTGCGCAGATCCTCAAAAAGGTTAAGGCGAAGCGCGCACTTCGCGTAGTGTGATACTGGCGCGGGCTTTCCGCACCAGCGTTAGCTAGGCTCCGCGTTGGCGGGCTAGCGAGACGACGCAATCGACTTGGTCTGCCAAAGTCATGCAAGTCGTGTCGATTGCGACGATCTCGTCTGTCGCGCTCGTCCCGCCGTAGTCGCGCTCGGCGTCTTGCCGGTCGCGAGTTTGGATGTCGGAGCGGACTTGTTCCAATGTGATACACACTCCTTTGGTGGTCAACTCCCGATGCCGCCGCCGGACGCGCTCGTCGAGGTCGGCGACCAAGGCGATTTTTAGCTCGGCGTCGGGAAAGACCACCGCGGCTGTGTCGCGCCCTTCGGCGACTACCCCGCCTTCCCGACCCAACTGCTGCTGCTGGGCGACTAGGGCGTGGCGCACCAAAGGCACGTTTGCATAGGCCCCCGCCCGGCGGGTGATGTCGGGTTGGCGGATGGCCTCGCTTATGTCCTGTCCGTTGAGCAGGACGCGCCCCGGGCCAGAGTCCAAATCTATGGTCGCGGTCGCCAATAGGGCCTTCAACTCGTCCTCGTCCTCGGGTGCCACCCCGCCCCGGGTCGCCGCTAAGGTAACGGCTCGGTACATGGCGCCGGTGTCGAGGTGACGATAGCCCAACCGCTCGGCCACTCGGCGCGCCGTAGTGGTCTTGCCGGTGCCGACGCTGCCGTCGATGGCGATGACTAGCCCGCGCCGCTTCACAAGCCAACCTCGGCTTTGAGCTGGCGGACCTCTTCGGGGTTGAGGCGGCGGTGCTGGCCAGCGGAGAGCGGGCCGAGAGTCAGCCCGGCGAATTCGACCCGCGTCAATTGCCGCACTGGATAGCCGACGGCGCGCAGCATGCGGCGCACTTGGCGCTTGCGCCCCTCGTGAATGCACAGGCTCAGCCGCGCCTGCTTGGTCCAACCGCTACTCCAGCGCTCCTCAATTTGCACCTGAGCTGGTGCTGTGGGGCCGTCGCCGAGTGCGATACCGGTGCGCAGCCGGTCGAGTTGGTCCTCGTGCGGGTCGCCGCTGACGATGGCCTCGTAGCGTTTGGCGACGACAAAGCGCGGGTGCAGCAGCCGATGGCCGAGGGCCCCGTCATCGGTCAGCAGCAAAAGCCCGGTGGTGTCGAGGTCGAGCCGACCTACAGGCATGGTGCCTGGGTGGAGGCCGGGCAAAAGGTCGAAGACCGTGGGGCGATCGCGGGGGTCGCTGCGCGTGACTAGATAGCCGGCCGGCTTGTGCAAAAGCACGTATTCGTACTGGCCGGGCAGGGTGAGGACTCGGCCACCGCACTCGACCTGATCGGCCCGTACTGCGACGACTCGGCCCGGCTCGGCGACGATCTCGCCATTGACGCGCACGGCACCGCTTTGAATCAACGCATCGCTGTGGCGGCGCGAGGCCACTCCACAGCGAGCCAAAAAGCGATTGAGGCGCATTTGTGGCTCAGGAACGTTCACCTTCGCCCCCTTCCTCGGCCTGCTTTTGCAACTCGTCCAACTCGGAGGCGAGTTGGTGGGCCGCAGTCGGCTGCCGCCCGTCAGCGATTAGCTCTGCTAATTCCTTGGGCTTGGGCAACTCGCCCAGCCCCCGCAGCCCAAAGTGAACCAAAAATTCTCGAGTCGTGCCAAAGAGCATGGGCTTGCCAATGCCCTCGGAGCGGCCAGCGAGGCGGACCATATTGAGTTCCATCAGCGTTTGCAACACGCTGGCCGAGCTAACGCCGCGGATGTTGTCGATCTCGACGCGGGTTACTGGCTGCTTAAAGGCGACGATGGCGAGGACTTCGAGGCCGGCCGACGTGAGGCGCACTTGGCGCGAGGTCTTGTGGTACTTGCGCAGCCAAGGCCCGTGTTCTTGGCGCGCGGCGAGCTGGTAGCCGCCGGCCAGTTCGACGACTTCAATTCCGTGCCCGGCCGCTTCGTACTGGGCGTTGAGCGCGTCGATGGCCTCGCGGATATCGCGGCCGTTGTACCCGGCGAGCAGATTGACGAGGCGTCCCGGGGTTACCGGCTCGGTCGCCGTCAGCAGAATGGCCTCAATGATCGCCCGCGCCCGCGCCGGATTGACGTCGCGCGAGGCCGCTGTGGGTTCTTGGCTCACGGGTCTAAATAGCCCCCGCTGCGGTAGATTGGGGTGGCGATTGCTCGATCCAGATCTCGTCGAAGGGCCGCGCCTGCTGGACGCGGACGCGCTGCGTCTTGAGCAGTTCTAGGATCCCGACGAAGGTGGCGATTAGCGCTTGGCGATCGCGGCCTTGGAGCAAGTCCATGAAGTTGATGCGCGCGTTGCGCTCGAGCACTGCTAATAGGTAGTTGATGCACTCGGCGACTGAGACTTCTTCTTCGACGATTTGGTGGACCAAGTTTTCGGGCACCGTGTCGAGCACGTGCTTGTACACGACCAATAGATCAAAGAGCGATACGGGCTGGAGCTGGGCTGACTCCTCAACGCTGGCCCCCGGCCCTTGGCGGCGCAGGTACACGTCGCGTCGCTCGTCTTTGCGCCCGCCCAGCCAGTCGGCAATGTCCTTAAACTGCTGGTACTCTAGCAGGCGGCGGATCAACTCGGCTTGTGGGTCTTCTTCGCCGTCGCCGTCGGGACCGAGTTCCTCGCGGGGCAGCATCATCTGCGACTTGATCCGCAGCAGAGTGGCAGCCATGAGGATGAAGTCGCTGGCCTGTTCGATGTCGAGTTGGTGGATGTGTTGCAAGAAGCCCAAGTACTGGGTGGTGATGTGGGCGATGGGAATGTCGTAAATGTCCAACTCGTCTTTGCGGATCAGATAGAGCAAAAGGTCCATCGGACCTTCAAAGACGTCGAGCTTGACTTCGTACAGAGCCGCTTCTTCCTGTTCAATTGCGTCGCGTTCCATGAGAGCGCCTGCCTTAGTCGATAAAAAGATATGGTTTCCAGCGCTGATCGCTGATGCCGACGAGATTTCGGATGAAGCTCACGTTATTGGGTCGCTTGGGTTTGCTGCGCAGTTCGAGGCCGACTTGCTCGGGGCGGTGTTCGCCTTTCTTATTGTTGCACAGGACGCAGGCGCAGACGAGGTTTTCCCAAGTCCCTTGGCCCCCTTTGGTGCGCGGCACAATGTGATCGACCGTTAGCTTGCCTTCTTTGCTGCCGCAGTACTGACACTGGTGATTGTCGCGCTTGAGGATGTTGCGCTTGGAAAGCACGACCCGTCGGCGCGGCGCACGGATGTAGCGCCCGAGGCGGACGACGCTGGGCACCGGATACTCTTGGGAGACCGAATGAATCACCTCGTTCATTTTTTCGACAGCTTCGGCCTTGCCGCGCAAAATCAGCAACAAGGCCCGGCGCACGCTGCATACGCTTAGAGGTTCGTAGTTTTGATTGAGGACCAGTACGGTTCTTTTTAGCAAGAGTCTATCCACGATGTAGAGCTAATTAAATCTAAGCTACTTTTGGCATGTTCCAACCCTTGGGATTGGATTGATTATCCAGTCTCCCGTGATACAATGCACATTCCGTATAAAAAGCGCACTTACGATAAACAAATGCAAGGTCAGTGGTTGGCGATCAGGTCGGCGTAGCCTTGGGCGCTGAGTAAGTCCTTCAAGTCTGCCGAGGCGTCAATGCGGATCTTGAGCAGCCAACCGCCGCCGTAAGGGTCGCCGTTGATTTGTTCGGCCTCTTCCGCGAGGCTGTCGTTTACTGCTAGCACTTCGCCGGAAGCTGGAGCGATCAGATCGGCGACGGTCTTAACCGCCTCAAGTGTGCCAAAGGTCTCGCCTCGTTTGAGGCGCTCGCCCACCTCGGGCAGCTCAGCGAATACGATGTCGCCCAACTCGGTTTGCGCGAAATCCGTAATGCCGATGGTGGCGATGTTGCTTTCTAGCTGAAGCCATTCGTGGCTTTCCGAGTAGATCAAGTGCTCGGGAATTTGGGTTTGGCTCATAATTGCCTCTCGTGCTTGCTTAAGACGACCACTTCGAGTTGGCTACGTAGTTGGTGTCGAACTGCCCGGCGATAAAGTCGGGTTCGGTGAGTAGGGTTCGGTGAAAGGGCAAGGTGGTGGCCACGCCTTCTATTGTGCATTCGCTTAAGACGCGACGCATCCGCGCTATGGCATCTTGGCGGTCGGAGCCGTAGGCGATGATTTTGGCCAGCAGAGAATCGTAGTAAGGAGGAATCTCGTAGCCTTGGTAGATGTGGCTGTCGATGCGGACGCCGGGGCCGCCCGGCAGGTGGAGGACTTCGATGATGCCCGAAGAGGGGATGAAGTTGCGTGCGGGATCCTCGGCGTTGATCCGGCATTCAATGGCGTGGCCGGTCAGTTGGATGTCCGCTTGGCTAAAGCACAGAGGCTCGCCGGCCGCAATGCGAATCTGTTCCCTGACTAAATCGATGCCGGTGACCATTTCGGTAACCGGGTGTTCGACTTGGATGCGGGTATTCATCTCCATGAAGTAGAAGTTGTGGTCTGAATCAACGAGGAGTTCAATGGTGCCCGCGCTGTAGTAGCCGACCGCGGTTGCACCGGCCAGCGCGGCTGCGCCGAGCTGCTGCCGCAAGTTGGGGTCAACTATGGGTGAGGGGCTTTCTTCAAGGAGCTTTTGGTGCCGCCGCTGAATGGAGCACTCGCGCTCGCCGAGGTGGACGAGGTTGCCGTGCTGGTCGCCGAGAACTTGGATTTCGATGTGCCGCGCCTCTTCAATAGAGCGCTCCATGTACACGGCGTCGCTGGTAAAGGCGGTGCGCGCTTCGCGGCGGGCCATCTGCCAGGCTTCTTCCAGTTCATCCATGGCGCGAACGACCCGCATCCCGCGCCCACCACCGCCAGCCGAAGCCTTGAGGCGCAACGGGAAGCCGACCTTTTTCGCCCATTGACGGGCGTCGTCTAGCGAGTGGAGCGCACTCTTGCTGCCCGGCACGACGGGCACGCCGGCTTCCTGCATGGTATGGCGGGCAACGGCCTTGTCGCCCATTTTGCGGATGGCCGCAGTCGGCGGGCCGATGAACTGGATGCCGCAATCGGCGCAGATTTCGGAGAAGTCGGCGTTTTCGGCTAAGGGGCCATAGCCGGGGTGGATCGCGTCGGCGTTGGTCAGTTGGGCGGCGCTGATGATATTGACGATGTTGCGGTAGCTGTCCTTGCCAGCCGCCGGCCCGATGCAGACGTCCTCGTCGGCAAAAGATACGTGCAAGGAGCGGGTGTCGGCTTGGGAATGGACGGCCACCGTCGCGATGCCCATTTCCTTGCAGGCGCGGATGACGCGCAGCGCGATTTCGCCGCGGTCGGCAATGAGGATTTTCTCGAACACAGCCTCTTAGTCTGGGCGAATTTTGAACAGCGCTTGGTTGTATTCAACGGGTTGGGCGTCGCCGACGAGGATTTCGACTACTTCGCCTTGGACATCCGCGGGAATCTCATTCATGATCTTCATGGCCTCGATGATGCAGAGCGTCTGGCCGCTTTCGATGCGATCGCCCTCGCGCACAAAGGGATCGGCTTCGGGCGAGGCCGCCCGGTAAAACGTGCCGACCATGGGCGATAGCACCTCGTGGAGGCCGTCGTCGGTCTCTTCGGCGGGTGCTGGGGCCGCAGGCATCGGGGGCGCGGTGGACACTATGGGTGCAACGGGCATGGAGGCAGCGGGGGCCACAGGAGAAGGCGCACGACTGCGCGTTAAGCGAATGCGCGTGCCGCGCCAGAAACTGTGTTGGACTTCTATCTCTTCTAGGTCGCTAGCGCGAAAAAGCTCTAGCAGTTTGCGGAGTTTGTCTTCGTTCACAGGAAGTGTCGTCCTTTCTCAAACGCGCTCTACGTATTCGCCCGTGCGGGTATCGACCTTGAGCTGGTCGCCCTTGTTGATAAAGAGCGGCACTTGCACCACGTAGCCGGTTTCTAAGGTGGCTGGCTTGACCGCGCCGGTGGCGGTGTCGCCCTTGACGCCCGGTTCGGTGTGGGTGACGGCTAGGGAGACGAAGTTGGGTAGTTCGACGGAGACGACCTCCTCGCCTGCTATGAGCAGAAAGGCGTTCTCGCTTTCTTTGAGGAGCGTGCTGGCTGTGCCGACGAGTGCTGCGGTCACCGGGATCTGATCGTAGGTGTCCAAGTCCATGAAGTAGTACAGCCCTTGGTCGGAATATAGGTATTGCATCTGGCGCTTTTCGAGCCGGACTTGCTCGACCTTGTCGCCCGAGCGAAAGGTGCGGTCGAGCACGGCACCGGTCTTGGTGTTTTTGAGCTTGGTGCGCACAAAGGCACTGCCCTTGCCCGGTTTGACATGCTGAAATTCGACGATGGAGAAGAGCTCGCCATCGAGGGACATGGTAAAGCCGTTTCTGAAATCCGTGGTATCTGCCATATCGCTCCTGTTAGTGTGCGTTACTACTTTGTTCTAGCGAAGCTAGCTTGCTGCGGATAATGGTGTTGTTCGGCTCCTGTTCGAGCAGCTCGCGATACGTTTCGATCGCCTTCTGGGTCAAACCCTGCGTAGTATAGATCTCGGCCAGCGTCATGGTGGCAATGCGCTTGCTTTTCGGTGCGCTTGGCTCGCTGTCGGTCGGGGGAGGCGGCTCTTCCGGTGTGGGTGCTGGCTCGGCGGCTTCCTCCTCTTCGATCTCCTGCAAGAGGCGGAGCAGTTCGCGGTCGTCGGTGTCGCCGCACTGATCGTCGCGGTCGTCGGTGTCGCCGCACTGATCGTCGCGGTCGTCGGGCGACTGGTTCGGCGGCCGCCCTCGGGGCTGAGTGGATTCGACTGGGGCTGCACTAGCGACGGCCGCGATTTCTTTGGGCGCGGGTTCGTGTGCAGGTTTGGGCACAGGTTTGAGATCGGGTTCGTGTGCAGGTTTGGGTTCGGGCGCAGGTTTGGGTTCAGGTTTGAGATCGGGTTCGTGTGCAGTCGCAGGTTCGGGTTTGGGCACAGGTTTGGGTTCAGGTTTGAGATCGGGTTCGTGTGCAGGTTTGGGCACAGGTTTGGGCACAGGTTCGGGCGCAGGTTCGGGCGCAGGTTCGGGCGCAGGTTCGGGCGCAGGTGCATCTTGGTGGATTTGGCTGGCGAAACGGTTGACCTGCTCGGCTAGAGGGGTGCCGAAAGGGTCGAAATACGCGGCTTGGCGCAGGCTTTGCAAGGCCCGCGGCGCGTCGTCAAGTTGCTCAAAAAGGTGGGCGAGGCGCTTGTAGCCGCTGGGGTTTTCTGGGTCAATTCGCAGAGCTTGTCCCATGGCCTCGTGGGCTTTTTTTAAGTCCCCCCGTTTCTCATAGCACTTGCTGAGGACGATAAAGCCAGTGGCGTAATCGGGAAAACTCGCACATCCCTTTTGGCACAGCTCGATGGCGCGCTCGATGTGTCCGCGCTTGAGATAGAGATCGGCAAGGCGGGCGAAGCGCGGGGAATCCGGGTCGCGGCGGAATGCTTTTTCTAATTTGGCGATGGAGTCGGCCATGGCGATTAGGGATGGGAGGTGCTAAGGCGGCTAAAACGCGAGGCTATTTTATGCCTTGAACTGCGAAATGTCAAGTATGGGGCTGGACGATAGGAAGGCGCGAATTGACTGCCAAAGGGGATGTGGATTCAGCGTCCGCAAACCCCTTTGGCGAAGATGGTGCGCCCGCAGGGGCTCGAACCCTGGACCCGCTGATTAAGAGTCAGCTGCTCTGCCAACTGAGCTACGGGCGCAGAGAAAATATCTGTACGAGTGGGCTGGCCGTCAATGCCGCGCCACTTCTAGGAAGAGTTCGTCGTGGATTTCGGCGCATTGGCGCAGGTGAACCATGCGTCTCGGGCTGGCGGTATTGAGCTATAGTGGAATAGAACATGCCACCACCAGTGGCGTACTTGGTCGCCGCCGGGGACGTGCCGGCGGAGATAGTCCTTGAGATTGGCTAGAGCGGCGGCGTTGGTGCAGGGGCCGGTGAGGTTCATGGTGAACATGCGCCGCGAAAAATATCGCTTCTGCCGCCGGTCAGCCAAGAGGTTCGATGGAAGCGGTCTCCATCGTGCGTAGGTACTCGCAGAGGGCGCGGCCGTCTAACGGCAGGTCGAGCACATCGGAGAAGGGCCACATGTCCCCGGTGAGGAAATCGATAGCCGTTTGCCGCTCTTGATTGCAATCTGCGGTCTGCATGTCTTTGACAGCTTGGATGATGACGGCGGCCGCGAGCCGCCGATGGCCGTCAAATCGGGCGCGATAGGTCGTCTTTTTTGTCTTCATATGCTTTCTGCTTTTCTAAATGTATACAACGCCATATAACGCCCGAAGTGCCGCTGAGTTTCACCTAGCCAGCCGGTCGCCATGGTCGCGAGCGTACCACCGAGCAGCGAGCGGAGTCCCAAGTGCGCCAAGTCGCCGCGTCGCTCAGGCGCGGTGCCGCCGATCATCAGGCACAATAGTTCGCCTTCGGTGAGGCGGGCCACATAGGGGCGGATCAGGAGTGGGGCTTCGGCCTTGCCGAGAAAAATGTTGGCACTCATGCCGATGCTCTCGGCTGAGTTGATGCCCATAAACTTCTGCATGAACCGGCTGAGCCGGGCGATGACCCAAGGCAGGAGCCGGTAGTGTTATAGAGTACGTGCGAAAGCGAGGCCGCGAAAATGAGGATCGCCGCGATTTCGAAGGCGACCATCGGCCCGTGCTGGCGGACGAACGATTCCGCGCTCACAATGCTAAACAGCAGCGACTCATTGGCGATAAGCGCGGTTTTTTTGAGCAGGATCGTCAAGTCGCTGGCGAGGCCCAAGACCAACGAGCGAATGGCTGGTTGCAACAGGATAGCGGCCAGCAGGAGTTGGAGCACCGGGGCTACGCCAACGGTTTTCCAAGGAATAGAGCAAGTGCGGTGGCCGCTGAGATAGGCTATGACAAGGAAAACGAAGTAGCCTAAGGCACTGTGGACGATTGACATAATATCTTTAGAAACAAAAGGTAAAACCGAAAAAAGTCAACCGCCCGTGCGCCTTTAGCTGAGCGCGTTGAGGGCGCGTTGGACTACTGAGTACAAAGGGCCGTTAGGCGGGATGCGGACGGCCCCGGCCCTGCCGAGAGGCTGCGCGAGATGGGCGAAGTACGCCGCTTTTGCCAGTAGCACGGCGTTCTGTAGGCCGCGTCGAGTGCGACGCCTTGCAGTGCGGCTGCTTCGCGGATAAAACCCGCGGCCGTTTGGTCTTTGTCGAGGAGAAAGGTGTTGGGGCAGAGCGTGCGGAGTGCTCAGGCGATGGCGGTTTTGCCAACTGTGGCTGGTCCGCCCAAGATCACGGGGCGGGAAGACGAACTACTAGGGGGGCCGCTTGCTGGAAGGCTGCTATGGTGGGGCCGGGGTCGGGTGCGGACTCTGCGTAGCCGCGGCCCAAGTGGGCCATAGCCGTCACGGCGAGGGTGCGCCGCGGTCTTGGGGCTCCCAGCCGACGAGTTCTTTGGCGTTGGCGAGGTCCCACTTTTTATCTGCGCCGAGTGAGACTCCGTAGAAGATGCCGAATTGAGGTCGGGGAGCCTCGATGCAGCAGGCGGTCAGCTCAGAGACATCGCGGGCGCTGAGCCAGCGGTTTTCGCCGGGCGGGTAAGTGCTGTTGACCTCCTCGGTATCCGGGTAGTTGGCGATGCGGAGGCAATAGGTGGAAATGCCGTACTCGTCGTAGTAAAAGCGGCCGAGGGCCTCGCCAAATGCCTTGCTGACGCCGTACATGCTGTCGGGGCGGATCGGCATTTCAGGGGTGGTGTAGATGCCTTCTTTCTCGTAGAAACCCGTTACGTGATTGGTACTGGCGAAGACGACGACCGGGACCTTGTTGATGCGGGCGGCCTCAAAGATGTTGTAGGTGCCTTGGATATTGGTCTCCATGATCATCTGGTTGTAGCGCGTGCGCGGATAGCCCCGCTGGGTGATGGCGATGCCGAGGTGGACGATGGTGTCGATGCCTTCGCAAGCCTCGACCATGTTCTCGAAGTTGGCGAGGTCGGAGACCACGATTTCGTCATTTGGTTCGACCTTGGGGATGTTGCGGTGGAAGAGCAGGCGGAAGTCGTAGCGGTCTTTGAGGTGACGGCGCAGGCCAGACCCGACTTTGCCGGCGGCACCGGTGATGAAAAGTTTCTTCTTCATGTCTCTTTCCCGTGTTTGGCAGCGTCTGTTGGAGCGCGGTCTACACTATAGTTAAAAGCAAAGTCGCTAGAAACTCCGTTCTCTCATTTGGTCGAGTGCTGGGCCGTCAGAGACGCGAGGCTGCCCAAGTTTCTCAGCGAGGGAAAAAGACCCGTCCAAGCGCGTCGGTTTCTACGATTCCCCGAGGCCAAGACGCGATGAGAATCGTTTGAGGATTTTCTTGGATATATGATGAGGATTGTTGGCGTGGATACGCCGTGCCGTTGCAAGAGCGCGGGAAGCGGAGAGGCCCCCTGCCGAAACCAGATCGAGCATGAGCTCAAGACCCCACTTCGTTCTGACACTGTGCTCGCCGCAGATCCGACGAAGTAGCCTGTCGTTGGTCGCGCAGATCCAGTCGTTTTCTCGACACACTTGAAGCGAAAGACAATCGTAGCGCGAGAGTCTTCGCGGGAGCGCCGCGAGTTGGAGAAGAACTTCCGGTTCAACCTCGATTACAGTCAGCCCGAGTTCCCTACAGCGTGCGATACTCAGGTCGTTCACTTCGGCGACAACGTCTCGGACGACGCGAACCGGTGCCAAGTGCTGAACGACGAGGGCGAGAATTGCTAGATCCGAATCCCGGTAGTCGATAAGTACGTCCGCGTCCGACAGAAGGACCTCCGGGCGATCAGGCATCTCATGTGGCCCATTCGGCGGCTAGCTGGCGCATATCCATTAAGGGAATGCGGAGGATCTCGGCCCCTCGGCTGAGCGAGATCTCGTCGCTTTCGACTGCTTGGCGGACTAGGCTGCGCAACCGATCGTCGAGACAGTCGGTATCGGAAAGACAATCCGGCTCTAGCCCTCGTTTTTCGTTGAACTTGTTTTCGGTCAGCGGCTGAGGTTCGTCGACCTTTTTCAAGGTCTGGCCGAAACGTCTTCGATGCTGCACCTGAAAGGTCCGAAATATGTCCCTTGGGGCCTCTTCCATCTGTATCAAACGGATCAGCACGGTCTTGTAGCTCACGTGAAAGATCCTCTTGATCTTGATGACGCGCTCGTAGAGGGGGTGTCCTCTCGAGTCTCGCCATTCCCGCTCGAAGGAGTCGTGCGGCATCAGGAAAAAGCTGGCGAACTCATCGGCTTGTTTTTCCTCTTCTTCGGGTTCCTCCTCCTGCCTATGGTCGTAAGCGCCGGGGTGCAGCAGCAGGTGCCCGAGTTCGTGCGCGGCCGAGAAAATCCAGCGCTCCACCGAAATTCGCTTCCAGGTGTTGATGACGACCGCTGGGCCACCGTCGTCTTCCTTAACCGATAGCCCAAAGAAAGCATCAGTCGTGCGAGGGAGGCGGAGAACCTTGATGCCGCATCTTTCCAAGATCCCGCAGATGTCGTGAATGGGTTGATCATAGAGCTTGAGCTGTTTCCGCGTCTTCTCGGCAACAGCCTGTGGACTGAGTTGCCGACGAGGACGAAGGCCTGGCAGTTGGAAGGGTAGAGAATCTTCGAGCACCTCCTCAAGGAATTTATAGTCGTCGAGCCAATTGGAGACCTCTGCCAGCAATTGTTCGCGCGCCCGGACGCGCTTGCGAGCGCGAAAGCGCACGGTGTGCAGTGGGCGCACTGGGGTCGCGAGTTCAATAGTCGAGACCCCCAACGCTTGCGCCAACCCGCGCATGGTAGCAGCACGAGGCAGCGTTTGGCCTCGTTCGATCTTGGCCAAACCAAGACGCGATAGCTGAGCCCGTTCGGCAAGGGCCTTCTGGCTTATCCCTTTTG
The DNA here is from genome assembly GCA_965116045.1 of Candidatus Latescibacterota bacterium. GTDB lineage: Bacteria > Latescibacterota > UBA2968 > UBA8231 > UBA8231. The sequence continues at coordinate 4,073,827 of OZ220478.1, forward strand.
AGGTACGTAACCGTAGTACGTTGGTGCCGACTAGGTTCTTGGCGGACATAGAAGCTGCTCCTTGGATGTGGTTTTCCTGATCTAGGAGGTTATTTTGAAAGTTGTCTTATTTACATCTTTATGTCAACAAGTATATTTTTGTGTGTCGATTACCTCTCTAAGGAGATAGAAAGGAAGTCCAGAGAAGCCGAGCAAGTCTACATGGATTCCTGAGAAGGCGGATGGAGAGTGATGGCTCGCGTCTCGGCCGCCTGAAGCACTCCCAACTTAATCAACTCGTTAGCTATGTCGCCGCTTTCTCATTTGGTCGAGTGCTGGGCCGTCAGGGACGCGAGGCTACCCAAATTTCTCAGCGAGGGAAAAAGACCCGTCCAAGCGGCGACGACCAGCAGCGTGCCAATGCCACCGCTGATGACGGAAAAAACGGGGTTGAAAAGCTGAGCCACCAGCCCGGATTCAAAGCCACCGATCTCATTAGACGCACCGACGAAGATGGCAGAGACGGCTTGGACCCGGCCTCGCATCTCGTTGGGCGTGCCCATCTGCGAGATGACGCGGCGGATGACCATGCTGACGTTGTCGAACGCGCCGGTCAGTGCCAACATCAGCAGCGAGAACCAGAAGTTTTGCGAGAGACCAAAGAGAATGGTCGCCGCGCCAAAGCCGGCTACGCACCAGAGCAGGGTCTTGCCAGCACGGCGAATCGGCGGTAAATGGGCGATGGCTAAGGCGGTGATGGTAGCACCGATGGCCGGGGCCGCAACCAGCCAGCCGAGCGCGGCTTCGGGTGCGAGGCCGACGGAACTGAGGTCGATGATCTCACGGGCGAAGATGGGCAGGAGGTACACTGCGCCGCCGAGGAGGACGGCGAACAGATCGAGCGAGATCGCGCCGAGGAGGAGCGGCTGGTCGCGGACGAAGCGCAGTCCAACGGCGATCTGAGCGAACATCTTGCCCCCTTGGATGCGCGGAGCCGGCGGCAAGATCATGGTGCTGAGGAAGAGGATGAAGGCCGCCGAGGAAACAGCGCTGAGGAGATAGGCGGTTTGCAGATTGAAGGCAATGACAAAACCGCCGATGGCCGGTCCGGCGATGCCGATGATCTGCTGCAAGCTGGTTGCCCACTTAGCGGCATTTTCAAAGAGCGCGTCCGGTACCAGCAAGGGCGCGATGGCCCGTTGTGCAGGCCACCCTAAGCGCAGGAAGGACGAGTCCAAAAAGAGCAGCGCGTACATCCAGTAGATCGGCATCTGATACCAGCTAAAGACGGCCAAGCCCAGCGAAGCGAGTGTCGCACCGGCTAGACTAAGCATCATCAGTTTGCGGCGGTCGAAGACGTCGGCGAGATACCCGGCCGGCAGGGTCAGCAGCAACATGGGGATGGCTTGGACGAGGCCGACCATGCCGAGGGAGAGGGCTTGGCCGGTGCGGTCGTACATCTCCCAACCAATGGCCAAACCTTGGGCGGCGGTGCCCATCCGCACGAGCGAGGAGGCGATGAGATAGCGCCGGAAGAGCGGGACGCGCAGGCTGGAGTAGGGGTCGTGTCTTTTGTGCAAATCAGCAGAGGTGTTAGTTATAGGCGGAGTGCGAGTTTGCTAAATTACTGGTGTGTTTCTGGCCAGCGCCAGTGGCTCACCGTCGGGAAAGGAAGTTGGCAATGTTGGCAATAGACGGAGGACCCAAAGTCCGTGCGACGCCATTCCCCAAGCGGCATCTCTTTGGGGATGAGGAACGTCAGGCCGTGCTGCGGCTGTTTGCTGAAGCGCAGGAGAGCGGCAATGCAATCGGCTACAGCGGGCCAGAGGAATTGGCCTATGAGCGGGAGTTTGCCGCGTTTATGGGAGGTGGCTACGCCGATTTAGTCAACTCGGGGACCTCGGCACTCTACGCGGCTTTGGGCGCATTAAAGCTAGAAGCGGCTGGAGAGGTTGTGATCCCACCGATTACGGATCCGGGTGGGGCGATGCCCGCGGCGCTGTTGTGCCAAGTGCCGGTGGTCGCTGATGCCGCCCCCGGATCGTTCAACGCTGGTGCGGAGCAGATCGAGGCCGTGATGACGCCTCATATCCGCGCCATTGTCGTGGCCCACATTGCCGGTGAACCAGCGGATATGACGCCGATTTTGGCGCTAGCTGAGGAACGCGGCATACCAGTCATTGAGGATTGCGCCCAGGCCCATGGAGCGCGCTATAAGGGCCAGCTAGCGGGATCGTTGGGCACCGCAGCGGTCTTTTCGACCATGAGCGGCAAGCACCACGCAACGGGTCCGCAGGGCGGGGTGGTCTTTACCCGGGACGAGGAACTCTGCTGGGAGGCCAAGCGCTTTGCCGACCGGGGCAAGCCCTTTAATACGGCGGCGGCTTCCAGCCTGCGGGCCGGACTCAATCTCAACGGCAACGATCTGTCGGCCGCTATTGGGCGGGTGCAGCTAAGAAAGCTCGAGGCGATGATCGCTAAGCGTCGTCGAGTAGCAGCGCAAATCGCAGCGGCCATTGCCGAGTGCAAGGCCGTGCGGTTGGGCTGGAAGGTCGCCGAGTCGGAGGGAGTGTATTGGTTTATGTACTTCCATGTGGATGCCGCCAAACTCCGGGTCGATAAAGATGGCTTTGCCCGGGCCGTGGCCGCCGAGGGCATTCCGGTGACAGCCGCGTATCGCCACATTCCCGCCGAGGCGATTTGGTTTAAGCAGCGGCGGGTCTTGCCCGGCAGCGACTATCCGTGGGGATTACCGGCGTATAAGGGAGACCGCAATGCCCAGTTCTCTTGTCCCAACGCCGTTGATACAGTTGAAAGCCACTTCATCATGTCGATTCACGAGAATTTTGCCGAGCAGGAGGTCGCGGATATTGCGGAGGCGTTTGCGAAAGTAGAGCAGGCGTATTGGCGGTAGGATACCATTTAGCTAGGCAAATACGAGCGGCTGATAAAAGTCGGGCTGGTGAAAGCTGGGATTGGGCGTATCTACCGGTGCCCACGAACCCCAGTGAGGGTGGGAAGTGTGGTCGCCGCACTTGTAGAAGTTGCCCTTCCACTCGGTTCCAAGTCTTGGCGTCTGGGCCCCGAAGTACTGGGCAAAGAGGTTGAAGGGGACGCGGTACTCGACCGCCCAAGTCGTGGGAGTGGTGCGCTCTGGTTCGACGATCCGGGGCAGCGTGGTGGCGATGCGGATAGTGGCACCGTCGGCCTCGCTGACGTTTTCAGTGTCTCGGCCTTGGGTGCGCTCGGCGGCTGAGGGGCAGCGGTGCAGGAGCATGGTGCCGCCGCAGTTGACCTCGAAGTTGAAGTAGGCCGGCGAATCGGCCAGGGGCGCGACAAAGAACTCGACGCAGGAATCGGTGCAGACCGAATCTTGGAAGTGCTCGGCCACAGCGCGGACGTAGCGATCCTCGACGCGGAAGATAATGGACAGGGCTCGCTCGTCGTAGAGCAGGCGCGCCTGAGTGCGGGGGCGGTGGCCGGAATCTTCCCAAGAAAAGTGGGTAATCGCTAGGGTCTCGGCGGCCTGCCATTGGGGACGCTCCCAATCGGCGTCGGGCAGGTCGAGGGCGTCGGTGCGATGAATGGTGTATTGCATGGAGGTATAATACTCAATCGTGAAACTGCGTGAAAGCGGCCCCGTTGTTTGACGGGGGGCACGGCCTCCAGTATTTTCCTAACAAGTTGTGGTGCGACCTGCAATTGGCTGCGGGTCGCCTTTTTGCGAAAGGGATACACGTTGCGTCGAGCGATTTTTTTTGCTATTGCCGCGCTGTTCCTCGCTGGAGCGGCCCAAGCCCAAATAAAAACCATCGTCACCGATCACTTTCGGGTCCATTACGCGAGTGGGGCCGAGGGTACTGCACGCCGGGTAGCCGAAGCCTGCGAGGAGGTCTTTCCCACCCTTGCGGCGGCCTACGATTACTACGACGACTTCCGCACCATCCACGTCATCGTGCTCGACAATTCCGACGTGCTAGGCAATGGTTGGGCCAACTACTACAGCAATACCATGGCCATTTGGGCCACGAGCCTCGACTTTGAGCTGCGCGGCAGTCACGATTGGATCAAAAACGTGGTCACGCACGAGTTGACGCACATCATTACGCTCAACAAGGCGCGCAAGAAATGGCCCTTCCAGTTCGCGCTGCTGTCGGTCTCGCGCTTCGATTCTAATCCAGACATTACGTTTCAGTTCCCGCTATACCATCTCAATGCCCCGCGCGGTTGGACCGAGGGCATCGCCCAGTACGGGGCGCAAAAATTCGGCTACGACACTTGGGATTCGCACCGCGACATGTTGCTGCGGATGGCAGTGTTGGAAGACGATCTGCTCTCGTGGGGGGAAATGGGGACGGTCTTGGATCGCACGGGCAAGTTCTACGGCGAGTTCGTGTACAATCAGGGCTACGCGATGATGGTGTACATCCATCAGCAGTACGGTGCCGAAAAAGTCGATGAACTAACGCATCATATCGGCTCGATGAGCTTCGATCCAGCTATTCGTCGGGTATTGGGTGTTTCCGCGGATCAGTTTTACGCGGATTGGGTCGCCTTCTTGGCCGAGAGTTACGGTTGCCTCGAATCCGAGATTCGCGCACAGGGTTTCTTTCAGGGTGAGCCGTTGGATGAGGTCAACGAGGGTGTGCTCGAATACCATCCCGCGCTGTCGCCGGACGGCAAAAAACTGGCGTACCTGACCAGCGAGAAGCAGGATTACGCGCTCACGGTGCTCAAAATCTACGATTTCGATACGCGAAAAACGACCGAGCTCAAGGGCAGAATTGATACGCGGATTGGCTGGTCGGCCGACGGGAAGGAGATTGTCTTTGTCCGCAACAAGGGCGGTTTTAACGACCTATATATCTACAATTTAGCCGAGGACCAGGAGCGCCGCATCAGTGCCAAACTGCGCGCCAAAGACCCTTCGTTTTCTCCCGATGGCCAGCGCATCGCCTTTGTCCACAACAAGGACGGGACCAACAACCTCGGCCTCATTGATCGCGACGGCACGGACGTGGTCTATTTGACCAACAACAACGACGCCACCCAATACATGGCACCGCGCTTTTCGCCCGATGGCGAATGGCTGCTCTTCAGCTTGTTTCGCGGCGAAGACCGCGATATTGCGATGATTCGCGTCGATAGTCCGCCGCGGCCCAAGGTCTTTGCGAAGGCCAAGAAGAAAGAGAAGAGCGAAGGCGAAGAAGGCGAAGAGGACGGGGAGGAAACCATAGAAGTCTTTCCCGATACGGTTGCCTTCGCCCATCCCGACTCGTCGGGGTTCCGGGCGATCGTGGCCTCGTCGGCTGACGAGCGCGATCCGCACTGGTTGCCCGATGGCTCGGGTTTTGTGTTTTCGTCGGACCAGAGCGGTATTTTCAACATCTACCGCTACCGCTTGGAAAACGACGAAGTCGAGCAGCTAACCAACGTCATCGGCGGGGCTTTTGTGCCAACTGTAGCCAGCGACGAGCGCGTGGTGTACAGTGGCTACCACTCCAACGACTATAGCCTCTATAGCTTTGAGATGGGCGAATTCGAGCGCGATGCACACTTCGAGCCGGTGGCGATGCGCGACTATCGCTCCATTTTCAACGGCCCCAAACTCGCCGATCAGTTTCAGGTCGCAACGTACAGAGGTCGCAACGTCTTGCGCTACATCCCGATCCTACAGGTCGGCCCCACGTATGTCGGCAATACTTTTGGCCTCAATCAGGTCAGCGGCGGCTTGCAGTTTTCCACCGGCGACATGTTTGGTGGGCAGGAACTGACGGCTTGGGGCATTGTCGGCAAGAACATGCGCAATGCCACCGATCTCAATACGGATGTCGGCTTTTTCTACGAGCGTCGGCTCCGGCCACAAGTGGGCAACAACCGCACCTTCAACCCCTCGTTTTACGTAGCGGGCCGACGGCGCGAAATAGACAACTTGCTCCAGATCAGTCAGTTCTCGGTCGATACGCTCGCGGTCGGCAATGTCTATCCGGTGGCAGTCGATTCGGTCACCAACTTGCTCATACCGGACGCCCGTCAATACGTCTACCAGGGCACGAGCCGCGAAGATTTGTTCAAGACATCCTTGGGGCAACTGGCCGTGGGCGTCGATGTGCCGCTGACTCGGCGAACCGAGTTGAACGCCCTCTACATATGGCGAGACTACGCCGAGGGTTGGACTTTGCGCCGCTTCCGCAGCCTTAATCACATCTATTTGGAACAAGACGGCGTCGATATATCAGCCTCCTTAGATCCGTCGCTTTTGGTCCAAGATTCCCTGTTGGTGAACAACGAGGATCCGCTGGAATTCTACGGCGATCTCAGCTTTTTTCGCACGCATATGTTGAGCATGGCTTGGCGCTACCAGAAGACCAACCCCACGGCCGACCGCTTGATCAGTCCATCGGGTCGCGCCATGGCTTTAGTCTATCGCTATTTGGTGCCGACAGTGGCCGATTCGCTGACCGAGCAAACCTCTCCCGATGGAGTCCCCCGCGACCAGTACGTCGGCGTCGAACGCCGAATGCGAGTCAACGAATACGTAGCCTCGTACAATGAGCGAATCGAGTTGCCGTTCGACAATTCGCTCAACATTGAGCTACTTGGCGCGTACAAAAACGTCCGCCTCAAGCCTCGTTTTATCGAAGACGGCGGGTTTCTCGAAGGCCGCTACTACTGGCCGCTGCGCTACTATATCGGCGGGCGCAACTTCCTCAGCGGCTATCCCTACTTCACTGACTGGGGGACCAAATTGCTCTACGCCCGCGTCGGCTACGGGTTTCCGATTCTCAAGCGCATTAACAGTCGCTTTATCAACTTCAACTTTTCCAAGCTCTACGCCGAGCTATTTGCCGAAGCTGGTGTGGTGGGCAACTTCTCGCGCTTTGAGGACATTGACTTCTGGTCGGGTGAGCGATGGCGCTCCTTGCCCAACACCGACAAATTCCTGACCGACGTAGGGGCTGAGTTGCGGCTACAGCTTTTTACTTTTTACCGCATCCCGATGTTTGCCTATCTCCAAGTAGCGCATCCGCTCAATCGCGAACGGATTCCCCGAGACGAGAACGACCCCCTAATCGACAAGTGGCGCTATTACTTTGGGTTCGGGCTGTGAAACGCGCGGAGCGTCAGGTGGGCAAAATTGATCTGCACAAGTTGGCCTTGCGGCTCAAAGTGATAGAAATGATCGGCCTATACGCCCATCGCCGCCGCCTCGACGGGGCCTATTTGCGCTGGTATCGCTTGATCCGGCCCAACTGATCTTCAAGTTCGGTCCCGTTGCAAGAGCCTGAGCGCGAGTTGCGCGTAGCTCAAACTAGATACGACGACCAAGGCCGCCGCCGCCAGGCCTAGCCCGGTGCGCAAGCTGGCCGGGGTATCGAGGACGTAGCTGAGGGCCGTAAGTGCCATGCAGACGGTGGTGTATTTGCCCCAGCGGTTGGCGGCAATGACCAGTCCCTGTGAACGCAAGAGCAATCCCCCCACTAATACGATTGCCACATCGCGGGCAAAGAGCATTCCCAAAAGCCACAGCGGCAAATCGCGCCAGAAAACTAGCCCGCCGAGCAGACAAGCGAGGAAAATTTTATCGGCCAGCGGGTCGAGTATCTTGCCGAGGCGAGAGACTTGGTCGTAGTGCCGCGCCACCCAGCCGTCGCCGATGTCTGTGGCACCAGCGAGGAGCATCAACAGCACGGTTTGGAGTTGGGCCGCCGGTCCTTGGTCGATGAAGTAGAGCAGGAAGGGGATGAGCAGGACCCGCAGGATGCTGAGGAGATTGGCCAACATGGTCGGGCTATTGCAGCATTTCGCGGGCGTGTTGGCGCGCTGTGTCCGAAATGGTCTCGCCGGCCAACAGATAGGCAATTTCTTCGGCGCGAGCTGTCGCGTCGAGTAGCACGACCTCGGTGGTGGTCCGCTGTTGCCCTTGCTGCTTGCGGACTGAAAAGTGCCGGTCGGCGAGGCTGGCAATCTGCGGCAGATGGGTGATGACGATGGTTTGGTGCGCCGCAGCGAGAGTCTGTAGCTTGCGGCCAACGGCGGCGGCGATGCGCCCCGAAATACCAGCGTCGATTTCGTCAAATACCAAGGTTGAAACGAAGTCGCGCCCGGCGACCGCTTCTTTGAGAGCCAGCATCACGCGCGAAATTTCCCCGCCCGAGGCAATCCGTGCTAGGGGGCGCGGTGGCTGGCCGGCATTGGCGGAAATGTGGAAGGCGATGTGCTCCATGCCGTGCTCGCCCGCCGCGTAGCGCCGCCCATCGCGTTGAACTATCCCCTCCGGGTCTGCGGCGGTTGCCAGCTCGATGCAAAACTGGGCCTTGGCCATGCCCAATTCCCCGAGAGCAGAGTCTAGCGCCCGCGACAAGGTGGCGCTAGCCTGCTGGCGCGCCGCAGAAAGGGAGAGGCAACAGGCGGCAAACTCGGCGAGTACTTGCTCGCGGCGTTCAGCCGCTTGGGCCAACTCGTCGCGGAGGCGGTCAGCGCGGTCCTCGTGCGCCGCAAGCTCGTGGGCGCGTTCTAACACGGCGTCGAGAGTGCCGCCGTATTTCTTTTTTAAGATGCGGAGGCCGTTGCGGCGCTCGCGCAGTTCGTCGGCCCGCCGAGGGCGCACCTCAATGCTGCGGGCGTAGTCGCGTAGTTGGCCGGCTAGGTCTTCGACTTCGTAGATCAGCTCCTCTAAGGCCGCGACTTGGGGGCCGAGCGCCGGGTCGATTTCGCAGAGTTGGTATAGCTGACGACGCACTTGGCCGAGGATCTCGTACACTGCACCTTCGCGCTGATAGAGTCGGTCGTAGAGTTGGAGGCCGCCTTGGGATAAGGTCTCGGCGTTTTCGAGAACTTGCAACTCGCGCTCTATCTCGGGCTCTTCGCCCGGTTGCGGTGCGAGGAGGCGGATCTCTTCTAGTTGGAGAACGCGCCATTTGTCTTCGGCGGCGAGTGCGTCGCGCTCTGCGCGCAGTTGGTCGAGGCGGGCCGCGCTATGGCGGTAAGTGCGCCAGTGCTGCCTCACGAGGCGGCGCTGGTCGTCAAGGCCGGCAAACGCGTCGAGAAAGCGGGCGTGGAGCTTGGGGTTGAGTAGCGATTGGTGTTCGTGTTGGCCGTGCAAGTCAACCAAGATCGCGCCGATTTGCTTTAGCTGCTTGATTGGCCGACCCTGGCCATTGACAAAAGCGCGCGAACGACCTTGACTGCGGATCTCGCGGCGGAGGATGATTTGGCCGTCCTCCAAGATCGCGCCCAAATTGGTTAAGCGCGCGACTTGATCTTGGTCGTCGAGTTCAAAAAAGCCCTCCACCGCGCACGAACTAGCCCCTTTGCGCACTAATTCGGTGCTGATCGGCCCTCCGAGGATGGAGTTGAGGGCACCGATGAGAATGGACTTACCAGCCCCGGTCTCGCCAGTGATGACGTTGAGGCCGGGGCCGAACTCAATCACCGCTTCTTCGATAAGGGCAAAGTCCTTGATGTAGAGGCGAGTCAACATCGGGCCGTGGCCGAGAAGCGCTATTGGTTGTCTTCGTCGTCCAGAAAGGAGAGGCGGAAGTGGCCCTCGCCGTCGGCGGTGAGAACTTGGACGCGCTCGCGGGTCTGATCGAGCCACTGGCCGCAGGTGCGCGAGGCGGCGACGCCTTTTTCAAATAGCTCGAGGGCCTCTTCGAGCTTGAGGTCTCCTGCTTCGAGACGCTGGACGCTCTCTTCGAGCACGGCTAGGGCTTCTTCAAAAGATTCACTCATTGAGTTTTTCCTCCACACGGCAGATAGCGCCGCCGCGGCGAAAGCGCAGTTGCAGTTTATCGCCCGGCTGAAGCTCGTTGCCGTCGCGGACGAGGCGTTTGTTGGCGACGCGTTCCACTAGGGCAAAACCGCGCGCTAGGCTCGTAAGCGGGCTGAGGTCGTCGAGGCGGGTGGTGGCGGTGGCTAGGGCCTCGATTTGCGTCCGCAAAAACCAATCGAAAGCGGTAGAAAGGGCTTGACGCCGCTCGTCGAGGTATAGGCTTTGCTGCTGTAAGCGATCGTCGAGGCGGGTGCGCAGGCGGTCCGGGCCGCAGTAACGCAACCGCTCCGCTAAGGAACTGAGATAGCGCTCCATTTCCGCGCGCAAGCGGCCTTGTTGCTCGGCGACGCGCTCGCGCAGGGCGCTGCGTTCGCGGGCGACCATTTCGGCCGCAGCCGAGGGAGTTGGGGCGCGACAGTCGGCCACATAGTCGGCGATGGTGTAATCGATCTCGTGGCCGACAGCAGAGATGACGGGTTGAGTTGACTGGTAGATGGCCCGGGCGACGGATTCGTCGTTGAAGGGCCAGAGGTCTTCGGGCGCACCACCGCCGCGGCCGACGACCAATACATCAATATCGTCTAGCTGATTTAAACTGGCGATGGCAGCGGTGATCTCAGCGGCGGCCTCTTCGCCTTGAACCCGGGCGGGGCAGAGGACGATCTGGATATCCGGGGCGCGCCGGTTGAGGATTTGGATGATGTCGCGGATGGCTGCGCCGGTCGGCGAGGTTACTACGCCGATTTTTCGGGGATACGGGGGCAGGGGGCGCTTGCGGTTTTCGGCGAAAAGTCCTTCGGCCTCTAGGCGGTTTTTGAGTTGCTCGAAGGCGATAGCCAGTTCGCCGACGCCAGCGGGTTTGATCTGCTCGGCATAGAGCTGGTACTTCCCGGCGCGCTCGAAGACGGAGATATGTCCGTATACCTGCACCTGCATCCCCTGTTGAGGGCTGAAGGAGAGCGAGCCGGCCTGCCATTTAAACATCACCGCGCCTAGCTGGCTCGCGCTGTCTTTGAGCGTGAAATAGCGGTGGCCGGAGCTGTGGTGAGTGTACTGAGATATCTCGCCCTCGACCCAGCACTTGGGCAGGCTCTCTTCGAGCAGTCCCTTGACTTGGCTGGTGATTTCGGAGACCGAGTAAGGCCGGTGGACGGCGTCTTTGGCATCGGCCCAGAAGAGCGGCTCTTGAAAGGACATAGGTGCTCCGGGTAATCAATTGGGAATTCGCGTGCTCGTCGAACCTAATTTCTAATTCCTAATTCACGCGAGGTCAAGGCTCGGCTAGCTGCAACCGCTCGATTCGAATGGCCCGACCGCTTGCCTCGTCGGCCTCGACTAGTGCGCCGCAGAGGACTGCCTTGCCGTCGGCGGGCTTGAAACGAGTGGGTACTTGAGTGAGGAAGCGTTGGATGGCTATTTCGGGACGGACGCCAATCACGGATTCGCGGATGCCGGTCATGCCAGCGTCGGTTAAGTACGCCGTGCCCTTGGGCAAGATGCGCTCATCCGCGGTTTGCACGTGGGTGTGGGTGCCGATGACTGCGGTGGCTAAGCCGTCGAGGTGGAAGCCCATAGCCATTTTCTCGGCCGTGGCTTCGGCGTGGAAATCTACAAAGACTAAAGGGGTCGTTGCGCGTAGGCGCTCGACCTCGGCGCGGCCTGTGCGGAAGGGGCAATCGATGGGGGGCATCCCGGTGCGCCCTTGGAGGCAGAGCACGGCCACTGGGAGACCCCCGCGGGCGGCGACGACGGTCGCCCCAATGCCGGGGGCGTCTTTGGGGTAGTTGAAGGGGCGCAGGACGCGGGCGGATTGGTCTAGGTATGGGATGAACTCGCGGCGATCCCAGACGTGATTGCCGCTGGTGATGACGTCGGTGCCGTAGCTGTGCAGCTTGCACGCGATGCGGTTGGTGAGGCCAAACCCTCCAGCGGCATTTTCGCCGTTGGCGATTACCAGAGAGACTTCGCGCTGTTTCACTAACTCGGGAATTACGGCTGCGGCGACCCGGCGGCCCGGCTGGGCAAAGATATCGGCGACAAAGAGAATGTTCACCGCACGTGAGACTCGGCGCGCATCTCGCGGATGATGCAGACGCGCAACTGCCCAGGGTATTCGAGTTGTTGCTCGAGCTTGGTGGTGATGTCGTCGGCGAGTTGCTCGGCATACGTGTCGTCCACCATTCCGCTGTCGACTAAGACCCGAACCTCCTTGCCGTTTTGCAGGGCAAAAGCCTGTTTCACACCCACATAGTCGGCTGCGAGTTCCTCAATATGGTGCAAGCGGCGGATGTACTCCTCGACTTTTTCTTTGCGAGCACCCGGGCGGTGGATGGAGATTTCGTTGGCGGCTTCGACTAGGACGGCGATGGCTGAGCGCGAAGGCGTGTGCTTGTTATGGGTTTCGATAATCTGCACAACTTCAGGGCTTTCGCCTTCCTTGCGAGCCAGTACGGCACCGCTTTGCGCTGGGTCGTTTCCCAACTCAAAGTCCTGTGCCTTGCCGATGTCGTGCAAGAGACCTGCGCGGCGCGCCAGTGCTATATCAAGGTCGAGCATCTCGGCCATCATGCCGGCTAAAAATCCAACTTCCTTGCTGTGGACCAACAAGTTTTGTCCGTAGCTGGTGCGGAAGCGGAGCTTGCCCAGCGTTTCCAATAGCGACTCAGATAAATCGTGGATGCCGAGGTCAAAGGCGGCTTTGGAACCGGACTCGCGGATCATCTCCCCGACGGTGCTGCGGGTCTTGTCATGCACTTCCTCGATGCGCCCGGGGTGGATGCGGCCGTCGCGGATGAGCGTTTCGAGAGTGTGTTTGGCCACTTCGCGGCGCAGTGGATCAAAGCCCGAGAGCATGACTAGGCCCGGGGTGTCATCGACGATAACTTCGACGCCGGTGATCATTTCAAAGGAGCGGATATTGCGTCCGTCGCGACCGATGATGCGCCCCTTCATGTCGTCAAAGGGGATGGGCACGACCGAAAGCGTACTCTCGACGGTCAGTTCTCCGGCGAAGCGCTGGATGGAGCGGGTGATGATTTCCTTGGCCTCTAGGTTAGCCGTGGCAACGGCAGTGTCTTTGATCTCGCGGACCTTGCGGGCGGCAACTCGGCGTGCGCCTTCCTCTAGCTGATCAAAGAGTATGCGCCGGGCTTCTTGCTGGCTGATGCCAGCCAATTCTTCCAGTCGCCGACTCTGCTCGCGGACGAGATCTTGGGCTTGGGTTTCAGCTACAACTAGGGTCGCCTCGCGGCGGTCGAGGTCCTGCTCGTTTTTGAGTTGCTCGCGCTCCTTGCTCGTGAGCAGGTCTATTTTGCGCTCCAGTTGCTGTTCGCGCTCTAGCAGCTTGGCCGCCAGATCGCGCAACGAGCGCCTCTGTGTCTCTTGCTCCTTTTCCAGCGGCGCCCGCTCGCGGTGCCATTCGTCCCTTGCTTCGAGCAAGGCATTTTTTTTTGAGGCCTCGGCTTCTTGGCGGGCGCGGGCGACGATCTGATCGGCGGTGGCTTGAGTGCTGTGCAGTTTGCTGTTGCGCAGCCGCTCACTCCCTAGCCAGCCGAGGAGACAGCCGCCAGCGAAAAAGGCGACGGCAGAACAGATTAGGACTATGTAGTCAAACCCATTAAACAAGGGTATCTCTTTCTTATCCTTATCGGTCTCGACGCCTTCGGGCATCGGGCCAGAGCGCGGGATGGAACACGACTCGGGATACTTCAGCTATCGGAACGGGGAACTTCTACTTCGGCAAAAAGGTGCCCAAGCGAGGTGGCGAGCTGAGAAGTCCGCTGGGCTATATCGGCTTCAGCGGAAGCGTAGTCTTCCCGCAGGGAAAGGAGTTCCTCCACTAAGCTCAGACTGGCCAAGATGGCCACTTGGAGTGGGGAGCCGCCCGTGAGATCGCGCTTGACTTCGTGCATGCGCTCGTCCACCATCTCGGCGAGCCTTTGCACGTGTTCGGCAGAGTGCTCTTCATCGACTCCTAGGGTATAGTGCTTGTCGAATATTTTGACCACTACTTGGGACGACATACTAGACCCCTTTCTCAGATATCTTTGTCTTATTCGGTCTCTGTATGGGCTACTTCGGCCTGCTCAAGGTGTTCGTTTTTACTTGCTGCTAAAGGCATCATCCAAGCGGCTGAGGAGCTGTTCGATGCGTCCTTTTACCGCTTCTTTGTCCTTTTTGATCTGTTCGTTTTCACTGCTGACGACGCTGATTTTTTCTTTGAGGCTCTGTAGCTGCCCATTCAGTTCGTCGTTTTCCCGGCGCAGCGTTTCGAGGTCCTCGGTCAGGCGATTGATGTAGTGCTCGAGGCGTTCAAAATTTTCGTTCACATCCATTGGGGTGACTGTACTCCTGATTGAGGTTGGAATTAGCGCAAACGAGCGCCGAACCGCGCTTCGAGACTCTTGAGCATTGCAGCGATCGCCGCGTCGGCCTGAGCGTCCTGCAACGTCTGTTCGCGGTCGCGCAGGCGGATGGCGAACGCCACGCTTTTGTGGCCTACTTCTATTTGATCGCCTTGATAGAGGTCAAAAACCTCGATGGCTTCGACGAGATGGGGCGCACCATCTCGCATGGTGGCGATAAGTTCGGCGGTGGCAGTGTCGGCGCGTACGACTATGGCCAAGTCGCGCTCAATCGGCGGAAACTTGGGAAGCGCGGTAAATGAGCGTTCCCGACCGTGCCAGTGGCGTACTATCGCGGTTAGCGATATTTCAAAAATATGCACTTGGCGTTCTAAATCAAATGTCGCGCATAAGTCGGCCGAAGCTTGACCCAGCCAGCCGAGAGGCTGGCCATTGAGGGAGACACAGGCCGCGTGTCCCGAGCGGCATTCGGGGCGGTCGGCGGGCGTAAAGCGCAAATCCCCCTCGCCCACCAGTGCTTCGAGCAAGCCCTTGAGGTCGAAAAAGTCGGCCTCGCGGACATCGGCTTGGTAGGGAGAGGCTGAAACTCGGCCTGACCACAGAGCGGCGAGCTGCCAGTTTTCTTCGGGCCTTGCGCCCTTTTCGGGCGCGGCGACAAAGCACTTGCCCAGCTCGAAAATGGCCACTCTTGCGGCTCGCTGGTTGAAGTTGCGACGCGCGACGTCTAATAGGCTCGGCACCAAAGTGGTGCGCAAGGCGTCTTGGGCTTCGGTCGGCGGGTTGGCCAAGCGGGCGGCACGGCCTGCGGCACCGACTAATTCGAGCCAGCGGGATTCGACGATCGTATTGCTGACAACTTCGTCTAAACCCAAGCCCAAGAGCCGTTGCCGTGCGACCTGTCTAAAAGTGAATTCGGGATTGCGCTGGGTGATCCAAGGGCCGGATGCCTCTTGGCGGCCCTCGATGCGATCGAAGCCGTAAATACGGCCAACTTCCTCGATGAGGTCGGCTGGACGCGTTAGGTCGGGGCGAAAGCTCGGGACCGTTACCACGAGGGTCCGGCCCGATTCGACCCGACAGCCGAGGCGTTCGAGAATCTGAGCGACAGCAGCGGAGTCTAACTCAGTAGCCAAGAGCTGGTTGATCCGCTCGACGCAGAGTGGGATTTGGCGGCGTTGGCCCGGGCGAGGATGCACGTCTAAAGGAGTTGGGGCGACCGCGCCGCCGGTCAGTTTGGCGATTAGGTGAGCGGCGCGGTCAATCGCCTGCACCGGGGCGTCCCAATCGGCACCGCGCTCAAAGCGCGTGGCGGCCTCAGTGAAAAGCCCGAGTCGAGACCGGGCTAGCCGCACCCGCGATGGTGCGAAATACGCGCTTTCGAGCAGGATGTCCGTAGTGCTGACCGATACTTGGGAATGGGCCCCACCCATGACCCCGGCTAGTGCTTGGGGCCGCGTTCCATCGGCGATGACCAGCATCTCTTCGTCGAGCTGACACAGGGTGTCGTCGAGCATCTCCAAGGTTTCGCCAGTGCGCGCCCGGCGGACGACGATGCGTTGCTGGTCCAGTGCATGTAGGTCGAAGGCGTGCAAGGGATGCCCCAATTCCAGCAGCACGTAGTTGGTTATATCGACGACGTTGTTGATCGGGCGCTGACCTGCGGCTTGAAGTCGGTGCTGAAGCCACGCAGGCGAGGGCCCAACCTCGACGCCGCGCACGACGCGGCCGACGTAGCGCGGACAATCATCTGGTGCCTCGATGTCGATCCGCACGTCTTCTGCGGTGGCCGGTCCGCTTTCGGGTACTTGGGCATTGGGAAAACGGAGGAGATTGCCGGTGAGTGCGTGGACCTCGCGGGCAATGCCCAAGAGGCTCAGGCAGTCTGGGCGATTGGGCGTAACTTCAAAGTCGATGACCACGTCGCCGAGCCCTGTGGTCGCGGCAAAGGGGGTACCAACCGAGAGGTCGCCGTTGAGCACCACAATGCCGTCGTGGTTATCGCCCAGCCCGAGTTCGTCTTCGGCGCACAGCATGCCCTCGGATGCGACGCCGCGGATTTTTACTTTTTTGATTTGCATGCCGCTGGGCAGCGTGGTGCCAGGCAGGGCGACGGCGACGGTTTGCCCAGCCGCAACATTGGGTGCCCCGCAGACGATGGTGTTGACCTTGGTCCCCACATCAACTCGGCAGACGGTCAGGCGATCGGCATTTTCGTGTGGGCAACAAGAATTGACGCGACCGATGACGACGCCCTCGTAGTGCGCACCGAGATCCTCGACGCCCTCAAACTCCAAGCCTGCCATGGTCAGGCGCTCGACTAGCTCGGGCCAATCCCAGGCGAAGTCAACGTATTCCTTGAGCCAGTTATAAGTGATTTTCATAGGGCGTTGCCGGAAATCTTAGAACTGGCGGATAAACCGCAAGTCGTTTTCGAGAAAGCGTCGCACGTCGTCAATGCCGTGCCGGATCATGGCGATCCGCTCCAACCCCATGCCGAAGGCGAACCCCGTATATTCGTCTGGGTCGTAGCCCACTGCGGCAAAGACGGCTGGATCAACCATGCCAGCACCGGCGATTTCGATCCAACCCGTTCCCTTGCAAATAGAGCAGTTGGCGCGTTGTCCCTTGCAGGTACAAGTAAAATCGTATTCCACGCTTGGCTCAGTGAAAGGAAAGAAGTGAGGCCGAAAGCGCACTTGAGTCTCCGCGCCCATAAGCTGGCGTCCCATAGCCTCAATAGTACCCTTCAAATCGGCGAAAGAGACCCCGTGATTGACGTATAGGCCCTCGATCTGGTGGAAGGCGAAGTGATGAGTTGCATCAACCGTTTCCTTGCGGTAGCAGCGACCCAAGGAGATGATCCGCACCGGGGGCGGCGTTTGCTCCATGACGCGGATCTGCACCGTGGAGGTGTGAGTGCGCATGAGGCCACCGCCCTCTATATAAAAGGTGTCGTGCAGGTCGCGCGCCGGGTGATCAGTCGGCGTGTTAAGGGCGTCGAAGTTGTGGTACTCGTCTTCGGCTTCCGGCCCGTCGGCCACGTCAAAACCCATGCCTTGGAAGATGCTGATTAGTTCGTCGGTTAGTTGAGACAGAGGGTGAGCACAGCCCAACAAAGGCCGTCGGCCCGGGAGTGTTACGTCGAGAGCAGAAGTCGCTTCAGCCAACTGCCGGAAGGCTAGGGCTTTGTCGTCTAACGCCTGCTGAATAGCCTGTTGAGCGCGACCGGTGGCCTCCCCTAGTGCTGGTCTTTCGGCCGTGGGTAGGTGGCCGATCTGCCGCGCGATCTGGCGCAAACGGCTCTTGCGCCCGAGGTGGTGAACTCGCAGTGCCTCCAGCGCTTTGTCGTCTTGGGCCGCCTCGATTTCCGCTACGGCCACCGACGCCAATTGTCGAACTTCCTCTAACATATAGACCTAACAGAACAAAAAGGGCCCAGCGCGGATCGCTGGCCCCTTTTTGTCAGATGGGTGTAAAGTTAAACGTGGGGCCGAGCTTGTTCGACTACCGCGGTAAAGGCGGCCGGATCGCGCACGGCTAGATCGGCCAACACCTTGCGGTTGATTGCAACGCCGGCTTGGTCCAACCCGTGGACGAGCTGGCTATAAGACATGCCGTTGTGGCGGGCGGCGGCATTGATGCGGACAATCCAGAGGCGGCGGAAGTCCCGTTTGCGCTGACGTCGGTCGCGATAGGCGTAGGCTTGAGCGCGATCGACGGCTTCCCTAGCGGTGCGGAAGAGGCGACTGCGTGCGCCCCAATAACCCTTGGATTGTTTGAGTACCTTCTTTTTGCGCTTTTTGGTGGCTACGGCGTGATTTACCCGTGGCATGGATTACTCTCCGTTAAACTCACTTACTTGAGGTTCAGGGCACGGCGCACATTGGCGAGGTCTGCGGACGAGACCGAACTGTTTTTGCGGAAAGCCCGTTTGCGCTTGGTCGAGCGGCCACTCAAAAGGTGCGTGGCATAGGCATTGCGCCGCTTTAGGCTGCCCGAGCCACGCTGCTTAATGCGCTTGGAAGAGGACTTATGCGTCTTGATTTTGGGCATGATGATCCCTCTTAGGTCTTAATTAGGCAGAAAGAGCAAAAATAGACCATCATATAGGGGCTGTCAAGGAAGGGCAATCCGCCCTTCAGGCGATGAATTTTGGCAGGAAAATTCGCGGTCCCGTCTAAACGCTGGAGTGCGATGCAGTGGGAGTGTAGGCGATTAGGCGGCCTGTGATCTACATTTTTCGATCCGTTCTCGTACTTGGGGGCGGATAAAGACTGTATCGAGAGACAGCCGCGCAAGAGCCCGGCACAACACATGCACCCGGGTTTCGGTATCGAGTTCGCGATTGACGATCAAGTAGGATCTACCGCCATAGCGGCAAAGCCCACCTTGGCCTTCAAAGTCGTCGTAGCGCACCTCAATGTCCAGTCCCGCGGCGAGGGTTTCAAGTTCCTGTAGGAGAATGGTAGCATCCATTAAAAAATAATAGAACCGCAAGTCGCCGCTAAGCAAGGAAATTATTGGGAGTCGAATGGCGGATTGTTATTATATGTCCCCAACTTAGAGGGCGTCCATAGCAAAGGAAAACCAACCGTGACCACTGAAAAATCCCGAGTATTGGTGACAAACGACGACGGTGCTGATTCGCCCCTTTTGGTGCCTTTGCTGTCGGAGCTATCCAAGTTGGCCGAGCTATGCGTGGTCGTGCCGTCGGCGGAATGCAGTTGGACCAGCAAGAGTATGAGCCGCTTTGAGCCATTGGTGCTGGCCGAGATTGAATGCGGCGGCTTTCCCGTCCAGACGCTGACCGGCAAGCCAGCCGACTGCGCCCATATCGGCATCCACAATCTCTGCTCCCCAAAACCGGCGCTAGTTGTTTCTGGCATCAATATGGGCGTCAATTCTGGTCTCGCTTTCACACTGAGCTCCGGCACCATAGGGGCGGCTGTAGAGGGCTTTCTCGCCGGGGTGCCATCCGCAGCCTTTTCGCTGGAATTGCCCGAACCTGCTTTTGCGCTCTGGCGGCGATGTCGGCAGCTCGATCCCGCGCTCGATGCGTTGGTCGCGGCGGTGGCGGCCGTCACTGCGGACGTCGCCGCCGAGATCTTGCGCGGGGGGTTGCCAACTGGTGCCGACATGATCGCAGTGAACATGCCCGCTAGTACCAAGCGAGAATCCCCGAGGTGCCTGACGGGTTTGGCGAAGACGAGTTATGGTCCGCTATTTGCTCGGCGTGAAGATGATCGGCACTTCGCATACCACAGCTGTCAGTTGCAGTTGGTTGGCGATGGAGCTAACAGCGATGTGGAGGCCTTGGCGCACGGCGCAGTCGCGATTACGCCACTCCGCTATGCGCTTGATACCCCGATAAAATCGCTTGATCGCCAGCGTTTTGAGTGCGGAATTTTTGCACCTGAAAGTGCTGGGAAGCAAGGTGGTCGTGATTAAGCAGCTTCTCGCAAACGGCAGTTGTATCGGCGTCCTATTATTCGCAGCGCGTACGTGGGGTGAGGACGAGGTTCGCGTCGATTCCACCTACAGCCAGCCCTCGGCCCCGCTGCTGGCCAAAGTCTCGCAGTCGGCGACCCAGCAGACCGTGGAAGCCGTGCGCTGGATGGCAAAGCGACGCCAGTTTACCATGAGGGGCATTCCCTACGGCGTCACCGGCCTGCCGTTTGCTTATCCCAGCCCCAACACGGGCTGGAATTGGGGAGCGCACATCCACTGGGCCGACTACCGACGGCAGCCCTATCTCTACAAACTGACGTTGCACGTCCATCAGTCTTCTGAGGGTAAAATAAAAAATCGCGTGCGACTGAGAGTGCCACGGATTTCGGGGACGGGTTTCGGCCTGAGACTGGAGTTGTTCCGCGAGCGCAATATACGCACACGCTACTATGGGCTGGGCAACAATAGCGCGTTCAATCGAGCCTTCATCAAGCCTAATAGTGCCGATTTCAAGGATGAGAACTACTACTATTACATTTTAGAGAGAAACCCGCGGATCTTGGTGAGCCTTTTTCGCCAGCTATACGGTCCGGTATCCATGTCGGTCGGTTTTGGGCTGGAGCGCGTCGATGTGGACCAGCGGGGTACACAGGCATTCTATTTAGAGCGGGGGACTCCAGATGGAGTAATAGATGGGTTTTCGGGGTTTATCAGTGCGACGCTCCAGTGGGATACTCGCGATGACGAAGTGGTGCCGCGGCGCGGCTTCTTTCAAGAGTGGTCGTATGAGTCGGCGCGCAACTCACTGTTGGCGCTGTTTTTCGAGCCTATTGATTTCAGCCGCGTAACCCTGACCAATGCCTACTACGTCCCGCTATCGCCTCGGTTGAATTTCTCTTATCGCCTCGTGTTAGAGGTGCTCAGTGGCGAAGTGCCCCTCTACGCCTATGGCGAAATAGGAGGTAGCCGCCGCGTCAAAGGGCTGGGTGGCAGCGGTTCGCTGCGCGGTTTCGACACCCAGCGGTTTACAGACGATGTGCGCTTTTTGTCCAATGTCGAATTGCGCTACCAACTGTACGACACTTGGTTTTACGGACAGTACATAGAGTGGCAGGGGATAACTTTTTTCGATGCAGGCCGAGTCTGGCCCGATTTGGATAAGATCGGGTGGTCGGGTATGCACATCAGCAGCGGCGCAGGGGTGCGCATGGTCTGGGATACCGATCTGGTGATCCGCATAGGTACGGGCATCGCCGACGAGCAAATAGATGTCTGGCTGAGCCTAGGACACAACTTCTAGACGCGCTCGGCAGTTTGCGGGGCCAATAGAGAGATCAAGCGGGCCAATTCCGCCGCCATGCGGTCGCGCGGGACGATGCGGTCGATAAAGCCGTGTTCGAGGACGGTCTCGGCTAATTGGAAGCCTTCAGGCAGGGGGGCGTCCGTGCCGAGGAACTGCTGGATGACGGTTTGGCCTGCAAAGCCTATGCGCGCCTCGGGTTCGGCCAAGGCGATATCGCCGAGCATGGCAAAGCTGGCGGTGACGCCGCCATATGTTGGGTCGGTAAGAATCGCAATATAGAGCAAGCCGTTTTGTGAGAGTTGGTTGAGCTTGGCGCTTATCCGCGCCATCTGCATCAGCGAATAGGCGCTTTCCTGCATCCGAGCACCACCCGACTGACAGACGATGACTAGTGTGCGTCGTTCGGCCATGGCGCGGTCGATGAGACGGCAGATCTTTTCGCCAGTCGCGCCGCCTAAAGTGCCGGTGAGATAATGCGAGTCCATGATCGCTAAGGCGACAGGGTGCCCGCCGATTTGGCCGATGCCAGTATGCACCGACTCTTTTAGGCCGCTCTGGCGGCGACTGGTCTTGATTTTGTCTCGGTAGCCCTTGAACTTGAGCGGATCGACGGGTGCTACGTTGGCGTTAATTTCGGTGAATGTACCATCGTCGATGAGCAGGTTGGTGTACTGCTGATGGCCAATGGGATAATGGCAAGCGCACTCCGGGCAGATCCAGTGCCGGCGTCGCAGGGCCATCTCGTAGTTGGAGTGGCCGCACTTTTTACACTTGATCCAGATGCCTTGAGGAATTTCGCGTTTTATTAGGGATTTGATCCCAGATTTCATTTTTTCAAACCAGTTCAAGGCTGTTCCTCTCAGATTAGCCCTGCCGTTTGAGTCCGGCAGAAGTGAACGTGGTACTAGTACGGATAAACGCGTTATTCGTCATGTTGATAAACAGCGAATAAAGTGTATGAATAAATACTTGTCAATCAGCAGACGCGAGACGAGCCGCGAAAATGTAACGCAGTCGCTACAAAGATGTAATGTTGAGAGTCGCTATATCTCGATATTTGCCCAGCCTTTGAAATTGCATTTCAAAGGGTAAATCCATATCTTAATGACTTTGTGAAGGTTGTGTTAAGCAATGAACCGAACCGCAAATTGACCGTAGCCATATCATATTGAGGGTTCCCACCGTGAAATGTAATCTGATGCGTACCTTAGGGCTAGCGATCTGTACCTTAATTTTAGGTGCCGAGGTCGAGGCCGAGGAAATTGCAAAGGCCGATTCAATCCGCAAGTACAAATACTATGCCAAGACAGCTCGCCAAAACAAAGAGTACGACAAGGCCATAAGCTATTACACGACTCTTCTGCAATATAGCCCCCAAGACCTGCAGGCCGCCTACTTTTTGGGGAAGGTATATTATGAAAAAAAGGATTTTGTCGGTGTGCGCACTGCGCTGCGTCAGGCAGTCAGTATCGACTCGCTGCATCTGAATACCAACCTGCTTCTCTATTCGATCTATCAAGCTGACTTTCCCGATTCAGCCGCTCGGAGCTTGGAGCGCGTATTGCTCAAAAAACCGGACGCGGCTGAACATCGCCACAAGTTAGCCGATCTCTATCGCCGCGAAGGCCACAACGAGCAAGCTATTGCCCACTATGAGAAATTGGTCGAGGATGGGGCAAAGGATGTCGATCTATTTGAAATACTTGCGTTGTTGCATCAGGAGTTGGGACAGGTAGAGCAAGCACTTGAGTGGCGTAAACGCCAGATTGAGGGCGGGACGGGCGGAGCCGACCAGTTGGAGAGCATAGTCGAACTAAAGCTAGAGGTCGGCGATGTCAAAGGGGCTTACGAAACGCTATTGAAATTGGCTAAAGTTGATTCTTTGAATGCCTATTCCTACTACAACCGCATCGCATCAATTGCCTCTGAAGAGAACGACGATACTTGGCGCTTCAAGGGTCTCAAGGGCATGGTAGAGGCTGACCGCAAGGATTTGCAGAGCATAGCTGAACTGGTAGAGTGGCACCAAGGCCGCAGCGAGTTCGCCTCGGCAAAAGAGTGGCTGGGGCGGGGGCTGAAGGTAGATCCCAAGGACGCACACCTACTGCTACTCAAAGGCGACAATTTGGTGAAGGAGGGCGACGAGGAAGGGGCCATCGCCGCCTTTGAGAAAGCCAAGGCCGATCCGGCTTGGGAAAAGGTGGCCCAGCAGCGAATCTGGCAGCTCCGGCCACCCGAGACCGAGGAAGAAAAGCTCAAGCGGCAGTTCTTCGGCGGTCAAGATGTACAAGAGGAACAAAATTAAGCACCGTTCCGGTCTGTTGACCGGAGCTAACATTACAATCGCGAGGAGAAAAAATGGTAGAGCTTTTTCAAGATGGTGGATGGGCCATGTATCCCCTGCTCGTTCTACTCATCGTTGGCGTTGGCGTGGCGATTGAGCGCCTGTACAATCTGTCGCGATCGTCAATTGATGCTGAGAATTTTTTCGCCGGCCTCGAAGAGGCACTCAAAAGCGGAGGCCCCGACGCCGCAGCTGAGCTCTGCTCAAATACGCGCGGTCCGGTTGCCTCGGTTATACATGCTGGGCTTCTGCGCTTGGAGCGCGGCATTGGCCATGTCGAGAAAGCCATTGACAATTCTGGTGCGGTGGAGATGGCCTTTCTCGAGCGCGGTATGGTCTGGCTCTCGACCGTAGCCAACTTAGCACCAATGATCGGTTTTTTGGGCACGGTCAGCGGTATGATCAACGCCTTTCAGGCGATCAAGGAAGCTGGCGATGTCGAGCCTTCCATGGTCGCAGGTGGTATTTCCGAGGCCCTAATCACCACGGCGGCGGGGCTGATCGTGGGCATTCTGATCCAATTTTGCTACAACTTCTGTGCCAATCGCATCGATAATATCATCGCCGATATGACCGAGCAGACGGCCAACTTTATCGACCTATTGGCCGAGCGCGAGCACCAAGGAGCCTAGCGTGGTTGGAAGGCGTCAGAGCCGGGTTTCCCCGGAAATCCCCACAGCTTCGATGGCGGATATCGCTTTTTTGTTGATCGTGTTCTTCCTCGTCACGACCACCATGAACCAAGACAAGGGTCTTTCGCTGCACTTGCCGCCGGTGGGCGAGACTAAGGAAGTACGAGAAAAGAATATCCTCAACGTGTGGATCAACGCCCGCGATCAAGTCGCCTTTTTTGAGAATGAGCAGTTAACGCCGGTGCCGTTTGCGGAACTCAAGGCGCGAATTGAAGGGCGTCTGCAGGAAAACGAGAAGCTGATCGTCTCGCTTAAGACCGAGCGCGGAGCCACCTATCGGACCTTCGTCGATGTGCTAGACGAACTCAAACTGGCCGGGGCCACCAAAATCTCGATTGCCAACCCGGAAGAATAACCGATGAGATTCGCACGCAAAGCCAAAGTAGTTAGCGTCATTCCCACGGCCTCTATGGCCGATATATCTTTCTTACTCCTCGTGTTTTTCATGGTCTCTACGGTTTTCGTGCGCTATCGGGGCGTACCGGTGGAATTGCCACAGGCCGAAAAAATTGAGAAGCTCGAAAGCCGCCGCAACGTATTGCAGGTTTGGGTCAATAGCGAGGGAGTTGTCAATATCGAGGATCGGAACATACCGCTTGCCGAAGTGGGCGAGTTGGCGCATAAGCACCTGACGGCCAATCCTCGGTTGATCATCTCATTGCGGGGCGACAAGGACTCCGAATTCGGGGTGATTTCCGATGTCATGGAGGAATTGCGCAAGGTCGAAGCCTTGCGGGTCAATTTTTCCACCAAGCGGGAGTTGGACGAATGATTCGCGGCAAACAGCCTGAAGCCAATCTACGGCTGACGTACCAAAAGACGTTGTGGGCCTGTACAGGTCTTTCTACTCTCTTGCACGTGGCCTTCTTTGTCCTTTTCCCCAGCTTCGAGCCGGAAGCCTACGCCAAATCCGAAGAGCCGATTGTCATTCAACTCGAAGAAATTCCCGAGACCAAACAGGAACGCCGACCTCCACCGCCAGCCCGACCGGTCGTGCCCGTGCCTACCGACAACCCGGATGTCCCGGATGACGTGACCATTGAGGACACCGACCTCGACCTCGATCTCGACGATCTGGCACCGCCGCCGCCATTAGAGGAGGTGGTTGAGGAAGTCGAGTTGGAAGAGGAAGAGGAGATCGTCGAGTTGTGGAGGGTCGAGAAAAAGCCTGTAATTGTCAAAAAAGTAACGCCGGAGTATCCGGCTACCGCCCAGAAGGCCAACATCACTGGCAAGGTGTTTGTCACCGCGCTCGTCGGCAAAGACGGCAAGGTTGAGCAGATCGGCAAGATTACCGGACCCAAGGTATTCCACGAGGTCGCCAAGGCCGCCGCTCTCCAGTCGGAGTTTACTCCGGCGATGCAAAACGACAGGCCCGTCAAGGTTTGGGTTAGCTTGCCCTTTACCTTTAGGCTCAAGTGACGGTTGCCATATCCTCACTATCTTTTTTTATATTTAGTCGTACTCCCCTTTTCTTTTCCCCGCACAAGTGCCGTCCACCGTATTTTGAGCAGAATTAGTGGAGGATTAGTCTATGCGGTGTCCCTATTGCAATTGTGAAGAAGATCGGGTGGTGGATTCGCGGTCGTGCCGCGAAGGTATGGCGATTCGCCGTCGCCGCGAGTGCGTGAGCTGTACCAAGCGCTTCACAACCTATGAATACATCGAAAACGTGCCCTTATCCGTTATCAAGGCCGATGGTCGCCGCGAGCCTTTTGATCGCAGCAAACTGCTCGACAAGATACAGGTAGCCTGTTACAAGACGACCATTTCAGCCGAGGAAATCGAGCAACTCGTCGATCAGGTTGAGGCCGAAGTGGGCAGTCTTAACGTAAAAGAAATTCCCTCTAAGCAGATCGGCGAGCGCGTTATAGAGCATCTGCGCCAGCTCAACGACGTGGCGTATGTGCGTTTTGCCTCGGTCTATCGCCAGTTCAAAGACAAGAGCGATTTCATGCGCGAATTGGAGCAATTGGCCAACAATTAAAGGCCAGAACTGTTTTTTTTAGTGCATCGTAACCGGATTAAAAAGAAATTTTTCTGGACCTCGTTTTTGACTTGACAAATACGGACGCCGTTTCTAACTTTAAGCGTCAACACACTACATATAGTGTCAACTGAGTGTGATGCCCTAAGATAATGTGTCTTGGGGCTGCATTTTTGCTCTCTCCCCTAATTCTAACAGCAGTTAACCCAAGTTCTTAATTTTTGGCGATGTTTTACCATGTCGCCGCATGGACTTTTTTGTTTTAACAGGAGGGCATGATGGAGTCCGAACGCGCAGTCGCACACCGATTTGAAGATATGCTAGCGCAACTCGAAAGCCACGGCCTCAAGCGCAACGGCCACGACACTCTATTAGCCCGCGCCGCCAATGCTGATACCTATTACGGAGACAACGACCTCGCTATCGACGTTTTGCACAACAAGTACTTGGCTCCCGGCGAAACCGGCCCGTTACACATCTGGGATCGCATCGCCCGGGCGATGGCCTCGGTGGAGAAGGACCCCCAATACTGGTACGACCGCTTCTTCTCGCTATTGATGGACTTCAAGTTCATCCCCGGAGGGCGCGTCATGCACGGCGCGGGCCGGGACGAGGCTAGGCGCAAGCCGACGCTGTCCAACTGCTATGTCATTCCCATTGAAGAAGATAGTTTAGAAGGCATCTACCGCTGTCTGAACGAGTCGGCGATGGTGTATCGCACGGGCGGTGGCGTTGGCACGGATTTGTCGATTCTCAGGCCGCAAGGGGCTCCGGTCAACGCCACGGTGGATGCCTCGCCGGGTTGCACCGCCTTTATGAACTTGCTCTCCGAGAGCACCAATGCCGTCTCTCAGGCTGGCCGCCGCGGTGCCCTGATGCTGACCCTGCGAGTTGATCATCCCGATATCGAGGACTTCATCACCATCAAAAACGACTCCAACCGCACCAAAGTGCAGTACGCCAACATCAGCGTGCTGATTACCCACGAGTTTATGGAGGCTGTGTTGGCCGACTCGGACTTTGACTTGCGCTGGGGTGGCAAGGTGTTCCGCACGGTCAAGGCGCGTCAACTGTGGGACAAGATCATTGCCAATGCCCATGCCAGTGCCGAGCCGGGGATTATTTTTTGGGACACGATGCGCGAGTATCACAATGTCGAATATGCCAATCCAATCACTAGCACTAATCCCTGCGGCGAACAGCCACTGGCCTCGTACACAGCCTGCAACCTAGGCAATCTCAATTTGGTGAACTTCGTCCGTGCCGATGGCGAACTCGACTACGAGGAGTTGGGGCAGGCGGCCCGTGTGGCGACCCGCTTTTTGGATAACGTCATTGATTACAACGTGGACAATCATGCCTTGCCCAAAATTTGCGAAGCCGTAGCCTCTGATCGGCGAGTGGGTTTGGGCATCACCGGCATGGCTGACGCGCTGGTCTTGATGCAGAGTAAGTACGATTCGGACGAGGCTCTGGCAATCATTGACCGCATTATGGCCACCATCTGCCACAACGCCTATGAAATGTCCGTCGAATTGGCGCAGGAGAAAGGGAGCTTTCCGCTTTTCGACTGGGAGGGGGTCAAGCAGAGCAAATTCATCCAGAGCCTGCCCCAAGTGCTACAAGAGCAAATCGCCGAGCACGGTCTGCGCAATTGCACCTTGATTACCATGCCGCCGGTGGGCACGGGTTCGATTGTGGCGCAGACGAGTTCGGGGATTGAGCCGATTTTTTGTACTAGTTACACCCGCCGGGTAAAGCAGGACGACGGCGAGAGTTTCCGCGAATACAAGGTCTATCACCCGCTAATCCAGCGGGTCTTCGGCGGCGACGAGGACCTGCCTGACTACGTCGTGACGGCTCACGAAATTGACCCCTACTTCCGCGTCAAGATGCAGGGCGTGATCCAGAAATACACCGATAGCAGCATTTCCTCGACGATCAACCTGCCCGCAGACATTGAGCTAGAGACGGTCGCCGACATCTACATCACCGCGTACAAAGAGGGCCTCAAGGGCGTGACGGTGTACCGCGAGGGTAGCCGCGAGGGGATCCTGCAGACCGAGGGCCAAGCCGACAAGCAGGAAGCTGAAGCTCCGGCTGTGGAGATGCCCGATTCCTTGGGGCCGGATGGCTTTCGGCACCGCCGTCGCCGCCCGGCTGTCACCACGGGTATTACCGAGCGGATCAACACCGGTGAGGGCAAGATCTACGTAACGATCAACGAGGACGAATACGGGATCTGCGAAGTCTTTAGCACCATCGGCAAAGCCGGCGGCAATGCGGCTGCCCAGTCTGAGGCCATCAGTCGGTTGATTTCGCTTGCGCTGCGCTCGGGGGTTGATCCGCAAGAAGTCATCAGCGAGTTGAAGGGCATTTCAGGGCCGAGTCCGGTGTGGGAAGATGGCGAGCTCGTGCTATCGACACCGGACGCCATTGGCAAGGCGATAGAGCGCTATTTGCAGCGGAAGGCGGGTAAGCAGCATAAAGCGGTTGTCGCTGCGGGCGAGCCTCCCGGTTCCGTTGCAAGCAGCGAGCCAAAGACGCTAACGGCCTGTCCAGAATGTGGGGCGACGGTAGCTTATGAGAGTAGTTGTCTGATGTGCAAGCACTGCGGCTGGTCCAAATGTTAAACTAAAGCCGGACGGTGCTTTTTGTTTGAGGCGAGGATGTCGTCGGGAGACCTGCGGCGTCCTCGCTTTTTTAGATATAGTTACAACTCCAACACCAATCCGTCGTAGGCTAGTTGTACGTCTGGCGGGAGTTCGGCATTGGTCTGATGGTGGTCGAGGTCATGGGCAATATGCGTGAAGTACGTGCGAGCGGGCTGGAGTTTGGCGACAATGGCTAACGCCTGCTCGACGTTGAAATGGGTGGGATGTTCTTTGTAGCGCAGTGCGTCTAGGACCAAGACCTCTAGACCATACAGTCGCGTCATGGCCGCCTCTGGGATGTAATTGGTGTCCGTGGCGTAGGCGAAGTTGCCGATGCGGAAGGCTAGAACTGGTGAACGGCCGTGATAGATGGTGAGCGGCTCGATGGCGAGGCCACAAGCTGTGAACGGTCCGGTAATCGGACGCAAGGCTAGCTGTGGCGTCGCGCTTGGAGCATCTTTGTCAAAGGCGTAGTCGAAGACTCGTTCGATGCGTGCAATGGTGTGAGGATCGGCATAGCAGGGCAGCGGCCGATCGCGGTCAAAGCAATAGGATCGCACATCGTCGAGACCGTGCAGATGATCGGCGTGACCGTGAGTCAACAATACGCAATCGACGCGGTCGATCTGATAGCGCAAGGCTTGAGTTCTGAGGTCCGGGCCGGCATCGACGAGAATTGATCGGCCTTGATGTGCTAAGTGTAGGGCACAGCGCAGGCGCTTATTTTTCGGGTCGTCCGAGGCGCAAACCGGACAGTAACAGCCGATGCGTGGGACCCCAACAGAGGTGCCAGTTCCAAGAAAGGTGACCTTCATGTTGGCACAGCGGGTAGGGTCAGAATCCGCGGCCCGGCCTCAGTAATGGCGACGGTATGTTCGGCGTGAGCGGCAAGCGAGCGGTCGGAAGTGAGATTGGTCCAGTCGTCGAGATGGTCGATTTGAGGGTTGCCTAGGCAGAGAATTGGCTCGATACAGAATACGTGCCCGGGCTTGAGCAGCGGGCCTTTGCCGGGCGAACCATAGTTTTCGATGTAGGGCGACTCGTGTAGTTCGCGGCCAATGCCGTGGCCTCCGTACTCGCGCACTACGGCCAGTCCTTGGCTTTCGGCGTGGTGCTGGATGGCATGCGAAATGTCGGAGAGCCGCCCGCCGGGCCGCGCTTGGTCAATGCCCCGTGCGAGGCAGTTGAGGGTGCCATTGATGAGATGCTGTGCCTGTGCGCTGATCTCGCCAACCGCGACGGTAAAGGCCCCGTCGCCATAGTAACCATTGAGACAGGCTCCCACGTCGATGCTGACGATGTCGCCCTCTTGTAATGGAGTTTCGTCGGGGAACCCATGCACGATTGCGGCGTTTACCGAAGCACAGATCGAGTAGGGGAAGCCGTGGTATCCCTTGAAGGCGGGTACCGCTCCTAAGGCGCGGATTTCGGCCTCGGCGACTTGATCCAGTTCGAGTGGACTGACGCCAGGCGCGATGAGCGTTTCGAGCTTCTGTTGGACGGCGAAGACGACCTCGCAACTCGCGGCAATGTGTTCTATTTCGCTTGATTTTTTTCGGTGAATCAAGGTACAAACCCCAGAGAATGTAACGCAAAGTAAAATATTGAACGCGTTACAAAAAGATGGTGGCTCTGGTTTGTCAAGAGCGCGTCTTGCGGTTGTTTTGGGGCGTCTATATATTCAGAAAATTACGCAACTTACGTCTTAAAAGCTATCAATCGAGGGTGCAGATGGGCAAGTCATTGGTGGTTGTCGAGTCGCCAGCCAAGGCCAAGACAATCAACAAAATTTTAGGCAAAAATTTTGTGGTCAAACCCTGTATGGGGCACGTGCGGGACCTACCGCCAAAAGAGCTAGGCATTGACGTTGAAGCCGGCTTCAAGCCGCGCTACGTGACCATTCACGGCAAGGGCAAGATCCTCAGCGGTCTCCGCAAAGCAGCCCAAACCGCCGATACCACCTACTTGGCTACCGACCCCGACCGCGAGGGCGAAGCTATTGCTTGGCATGTGGCTCAAGCCATTTCCCAAAAGAACGACAACGTCAAGCGAATTCTCTTCAACGAGATTACGCCCAAAGCGGTACACGAGTCGCTAGAGCACTCGGGTGTGCTGGATCTCCACAAGGTCGATGCCCAACAGGCGCGGCGCGTACTCGACCGCTTAGTCGGCTACGAGATCAGCCCGCTCTTGTGGAAGGTCATACACTCTGGGCTCTCAGCCGGCCGAGTGCAGTCCGTAGCCGTGCGGTTAATCTGCGAGCGCGACCGCGAGATCAAGGCATTTGAGCCTCAGGAGTACTGGTCAATTGAGGCCCTTTTGGATCGCGAGAGCCGGGGTTCGTTCTGGGCACGCCTGTTGGCCAAAGATGGCGACAAACTCGCAATCGGCAATCAGGAGGAGGCCGATCGCATCACCGCCGATCTGGCCGCGCAAGATATAGCGGTCAAAGAGGTCAAGAAACGGGACCAAGTGCGCCGCCCGGCCCCGCCCTTCACGACCAGCACCTTGCAGCAGGAATGTGCTCGGAGGATGCGCTTTTCGGTCAAGCGCACCATGGCTGTAGCTCAGCAGCTATACGAAGGCATTGAGGTCGAGGGCGAAACCCGTGGCTTGATTACCTATATGCGCACGGATTCGGTGCGCGTTGCAGCCGACGCCATCGCCGAAGTGCGCGAGCAGATCGATGCCCTCTACGGCCGCGATTACGTGCCTGAGACGCCCAATCAATACCGGACCAAAAATAGCGCCCAAGACGCCCACGAGGCCATCCGCCCCACCTCCGTAGCCCTGCATCCAGACAAAGTCGAGCACTTGCTCACGCCACATCAGGCGCGGGTGTACTCCCTAATCTGGAAGCGATTCGTGACCTCGCAGATGAAGCCGCAGGTTCTCAACATCACGACGGCTAATGTGGAGGCCGGACCCTACCTGCTTCGCGCTACAGGGAGCGTCGTCAAGTTTCCGGGCTTTACCCTACTCTACAGCGAGAGCAAGGAAGAAGAGGATAAGTCGGCCGTGCCCAAGGCCATGGCCGAGAAAAGGGGGAAAGAGGGCGCGTCGCAGACCATGCCCGCTGATATTGCCGAGGGCGAGGTGCTAAAGTTAGCGCAGATTGCTCCTGAACAGCACTTTACTAAGCCACCGCCGCGCTTTACGGAGGCGTCGCTCGTCAAGCAACTGGAATCCGAAGGCATTGGTCGTCCCTCAACCTACGCGCAAATCATTACTACCATCCTCGACCGCGGGTACGTCGAAAAGGTCGATAACCGCTACTTCGTGGCCACTGAGCGCGGCCAGACCGTCAACAAATTACTCGTCGATACCTTTCCGCACCTCTTCAACGTAGCTTTCACAGCCAACATGGAGGATAAGCTCGATCAGATCGAAGATGGGGGCACCAACTGGGTGGAGATCGTGCAACAGTTCTACAACTCGTGGAAAGGTGACTTAGACGCGGCCAATAGCCAACGGAAAGAGCTTAAGCGTGCGCTACAAGAGGCGTCGGATGAGGTCTGCGAGGAATGCGGGGCCAACATGGTCGTCAAGTGGGGGCGCAACGGTCGCTTCCTCGCATGCTCTGGGTACCCCAAGTGCAAAAACACCAAACCCCTCGAAGAGCAAAGTGAGGAGGAGACCGACGAAGTCTGCGATCAATGCAGTGCGCCTATGCTTGTCAAGATGGGACCCTATGGCCGTTTCTTGGCTTGTAGCGGCTATCCAGATTGCAAAAACGTCAAGCCCTATGTCCTCGGAATCCAGTGCCCAGAGGACGGTTGCGAGGGGCAGATTGTGGAGAAGCGGTCGCGCAAAGGCAAGGTCTTCTTTGGTTGCAGCAATTATCCCCAGTGCAAGTTTGCTAGTTGGGACCGCCCTATAGACCGCAAGTGTGGGCATTGCGACGCCGCCTTGCTCTACGAAAAGGGGAACCGCTCGGGTACCCCTGCCATGTACTGCCGGATTTGCGGCACTGAGTACGAAAGCGAAGAGGGCGAAAAAGACAAAAGCGCCCAAGCTGCCTGAGTATCCCTTCCTCCTTGGCTCGCGACGCCATGGCCGATGCCCCCCAGAGTGCTCTGCACGCCGGATCCAGCCTTGAAGAGGGCATTGCCCGCTTCTTGGAATACTTGCACAAAGAACGCAATTGCGCCGAGTACACCCTCAGTTCATATCGCTGTGACTTGCAGCAATTCGCTCGCTTTCTCTATCCGCGAGTCGATAATTTGCAATTGCCGTTGCGAATGGTGCAGCGCGAGCAGGTGCAGGCCTTTGTCGCCGACCTAGAAGAAAAGGGCCTTAAGGCTAGCACTGTTGCTCGCAAATTGGCGGCTCTGCGCTCGCTCTTCCGCTATCTTTGTCGCGAGGATGCGCTCGTCGCCAACCCAGCGAGTGCGGTGGCATCGCCCTTGGTCGAGCGCGCATTGCCGCGGCACCTGCCCGTAGAACAGGTCGCTGAGGCCATGGAGGCTCCGGCGACCGAGCGGTTTAGCGGCGTGCGGGATCGGGCCATTCTAGAGGTGTTCTATGGAGGGGGTATTCGCCTCGGGGAGTTGGTGGCGCTCAATCTCTCGTCGCTGGATCTGGCCGAAGGCACGATCAAGGTGATGGGCAAGGGGCGCAAAGAGCGCATCGCTCCCATTGGCGCGAAGGCACAAAAGGCTCTCAAAGCATACCTGCAACGCCGCGCCGAGATCTTGCTCGAATACGACATGTCCGAGGTGGAAGCCGGTGCCCTATTCCTCAACGGGCGTGGCAAGCGCTTGAGTCGCCGCACCGTACAGCGAATCGTCGAACGCCATTTGCGCACCGTGTCGGCAGACGATTCGCTCAGCCCGCATCGTCTGCGCCACTCCTTTGCCGCCCATCTCCTCGACGCGGGTGCCGATTTAGTGGCTGTCAAAGAACTCCTCGGCCACGCGACCTTGGCCGCGACTCAGGGCTATACTGAAGTGAGCTTGGAGCACCTGCAAGCCATCTACGCCGAGGCCCATCCGCACGGTGCTGATTAGCATCTTGGTCGCCCTGTTGTTGGGCTGTGCCAAAGTCGGGCCGCCCGCCGGCGGGCCGGTGGACAAAGAGCCGCCGCACATTCTGTCTCACTACCCGGAGAGCGATGCCTTGGCAGTGGCGCGGGATACCGAAGCAGAAATCGTCTTCAGCGAACCCATGAACCGCGAGCAGACCGAGGCCGCTCTTTTTATGGCGCCGGTTGGGCCGCTGCGACTGTCGTGGCACGGTCCACGATTGCGCATAGCGATGCCCTTGGCCGAAGAGCGAACTTATGTGTTGACGGTGGGGACCGGGGCGCGGGATTTGCGGGGCAATGCTTTGACAAAATCTTTTACCTTAGCTTTTGCCACTGGCTTGCAACTCGACCAAGGTTTGATGCGGGGCCGGGTGTACCAAGATCAGCAACCCGTGGCTGGTGCCCATGTTTGGGCCTATGATTTGGGAACCTTTGTCGGGGAGGTAGGATTGGACGAACCATCCTATCAGACGCAGAGCGATGCCGATGGGGGCTACGAGTTTATCCGCCTTGCTCCGGGGCCCTATCGGGTGATGGCCTTTAGCGATGCGAATCGCAATGCCCTGCCAGACGCCGACGAGTGGTTGGCCCTGCCGTCGGCATCGGTGGAAGTGGGAAAGGAAGCAGTGCAAGCGGGTGATTTAGCGCTCGCGCGTCAGCAGATGCCGGTGCCCGTACTCAAGCGGGTCCAAGCCATCCACGCCGAACGGCTGATGTTGCTTTTTGCCGAGGCTGTGGATATACAAGAATTAGAATTGGAGGTCGTCGGATTGGCGGTGGAGTCGCTGTATGCGGCCCCGGGTGCGGAGGAGAAAATTTACGTCGAAACGGCAACGCAAGAGCCAGATCGGCGCTATGCTGTACAGCTCGCGTTCACTGGTGCGCCCGTGCCGTGGGACTCATCTGTTCGCGGCAGTGCGCGGTCCGACCGCAAGCCGCCCTCTTTCGTCGGGCTGGCGCGGAATCGACTGGCCCCAAGAGATGCGCTGGACTTGCTTTTTTCCGAAGCCATGCAGCCGGCCGCGCTAGCTGGGGTTTGGATGGCGAGCGATTCGACGCAAGCATTAGCGGGGGATTGGCTGTGGCCCGCACCCAACCGCGCCCGCTTCGCGCCCATCGAACCGCTGGCACCGGGTGCGTATCGGCTCGCAGGGTCGGCTGCGCAGTTCGTGGACCGGGCCGGCAATGGCCTCGCCGACAGCCTGCTGACGCTTTCTTTTACTATCGGCGCAGAGACTGCGGCGATTCGAGGGCAGGTGCAGGCCCAGGAAGAAGGTCGCGTCCAAATAGCGGCCATCAACGAGGACGAGCGGACGTACACCGAGTGGGCGGACGACGAGGGGCGATTCGATCTAAATGGTCTGCTGGCCGGTACCTATTCGCTGTGGGCGTTTGTAGATCGCGATGGTGATGGCGAGTACAGCAGCGGTTCACTCAGCCCCTTTCGCTATTCCGAGCCTTATGGACGCTATGGCGAGCTGATTGACTTAGATGCGGGCCAAATCGTCGAAGAGGTAGATATCCCATGCCGCTGAGACTGATTGAGTTGACGTTTTTGGTGCTGATGCTCATAGGCTTAGGGTATGTGCATTTTTCTCGCTTGACCCCCCATGAGCGGGCCCTGATCCAAATAGAGGTGTGCTTGGAGCAACTCTACCTGCTCGAAAAAGCCCATTTTGCCAAGCACGGCCGCTATTTCGACCCGAATGACGGTAAGTTGCGGCGTACTTGGTGGCAGGTAGAGGGCTATACTTGGGAGTTCTGGCCTATGAGCACCGGATTCTGGTTAGTGGTACGGGCCGATTTGGATGGGGATGGTCAGCTTGGGGCTTGGACCATAGATGATGTACATTCACAGGTGAAGATACTGAACCAAGACTGACAAACAGCCCGTCAGACGGCGATATCCATAGGGATGGAGGGATGAGGGTGGTAGTTGAGCAGTTTGAAGTCGTCGTAGCGGAAGTCGGAAATTGACTGGCCGCGGTTTTTAATGGTCATAACCGGTAGTGGCCGGGGGGTGCGGGCGAGTTGTTGCCGCAGCGCGGCGACGTGGTTCTGATAGATGTGGACATCGCCGCCGGTCCAGACGAATTCCCCGGGCTGCAAGCCGCAGATTTGGGCCATCATCATGGTCAGCAGACTGTAGCTAGCGATGTTGAACGGTACGCCAAGCCCCACGTCGCAAGAGCGTTGATAGAGCTGGCAGGAAAGCCGACCGCGAGTGACGAAAAACTGGAACAGACAGTGGCAGGGCATGAGGGCCATTTGTTCCAACTCGCCGACGTTCCACGCACTGACGAGGATGCGGCGCGAATCGGGATGGGTCTTGAGCAGGTCAATGGCGCGTTGAATTTGGTCTATGGGGCCTTCCGAGGTTGCCCACTCGCGCCACTGCTTGCCGTAGATGGGGCCGAGGTCGCCGTTTTCGTCGGCCCACTCGTCCCAAATTCTGACCTTTTTCTTTTGCAAATAGGCCGTGTTGGTGTCGCCCTTGAGAAACCACAAAAGTTCGTGGATGATGGAGCGCAAATGTAGCTTCTTAGTGGTCAGGCAGGGGAACCCGTCTGCGAGATCAAAGCGCATCTGATAGCCGAAGATGGCGAGGGTGCCGACGCCCGTGCGGTCGGCTTTGGCCTCGCCGTGGTTGAGGCAATGGCTTACTAGGTCGAGGTATTGTCGCATTGTGAAAGCTCGTCAGCGTAGCCGACCGCAAAGATGAACAACGCAGTATATTCTCAGTAATGCTCTTTTATTTTCATAAGTTTTTTGCCCGGTGTCAAAGGCATTTGGGTGGTCGGCGGTGCCCGCACCGTAAGCGAGGAGTTAGCACCATTCTAACTCGTTCTTGGCAGCGCAATCAGGCGACGGATAGGTTGACAGGAACATGCCCGCCGCGTACTTTCAAATCCTTATTTGAGGCGACGTGGCCAAGTGGTTAAGGCAGGGGCCTGCAAAGCCCTTATCCCCGGTTCGATCCCGGGCGTCGCCTCCATTTTTTTGTCTGTGCGCCGGGGTGGCGGAATTGGTAGACGCGGTGGACTTAAAATCCACTGTCCGCTTAGGACGTGCCGGTTCGAGTCCGGCCCTCGGCACCACTAACTAACCCCTTAATCCAGCAATTCCCGCGCCTGCATTCCCGCGCGAATGTACCCTCAGAACTGATAAAGAAAGGTACTCCATGACCACCAACAGACCCTACGCCTTGTGCGCTGTGCCCGGCTTGTACGCTAGCAAACCGGGAATCCAAGTGGCCGTCCAGACCTCGCACAAAGCCAGCGACGAGGACCTGCAATTCTTCCAACAGCTTGGCGTCGAATGGGTCATGCTCGGGATTGACGACCCGGCGTTGCACAGCGTCGAACACTACAAGCAGTTCGCAGGGCGATTTGCCGCCTATGGCCTACAGATATATCGCATCGCCAATCACGCGGTCCACAACGTCCCGGAGATTACGCTCAATCTGCCCGGTCGCGACGAGAAAGTCGAAGAACTGATTCAGTTCATCCGCGACCTCGGTGCCGCTGGTATCCGCTACCACACGTATGCCCACATGGGCAACGGCATCTGGAGCACCGGCCGCACCACTCGCCGCGGCGGCATGAGCGCCCGAACCCTCGACATCAAAAACGCCACAGGTCGCTGGGGTAGCGAAACCTTTGCTGGCGACTTGACTCACGGTCGCGCCTATACAGAAGACGAGTTGTGGGAAAATTACGAGTACATGATCCGCCAGGTGGCCCCCGTCGCCGAGGAAGCTGGGGTCTATATCGGCATCCATCCCGACGACCCGCCGGTTTATGCGCTAGGCGGAATACCGCGCTGCATCTTCGGCAATTTCGCTGGATACAAGCGGGCGATGGACATCGCCGACAGCCCCAATATCGGCGTCTGTCTGTGCGTCGGCTGCTGGCTAGAGGGTGGCAAGCAGGGCATGGGGGCTTCGGTTGAAGAGGCGATACACTACTTTGGTGCGCACAACAAGCTCTTCAAAATTCACTTCCGCAACGTTTCCAATCCCATGCCCGATCCGTGGACCGAAACCCTAATAGACGACGGCTATCAGGACATGCACTGCGTGATGCAGGCTCTACGCGCTGTCGAGTTCGATGGCGCGATCATCCCCGACCACATTCCCGATATGCTCGGCGGAAGTCGCGTGGGCGTCGCGTACTCCATCGCCTACATGCGGGCGCTGGTGCAAGCGGTCGACAACGAAAGCCGCGGCCCGGCCTAGCCGCACAGTGCGTTGACTTTGCGCGCAATTGCCCCTAATATTTTGAGTGCCTCGCAGCCACTTTGGCGATGTGCCCATAGCTCAGCTGGATAGAGCATCTGCCTTCTAAGCAGACGGTCGTAGGTTCGAGTCCTACTGGGCACGCCATGCAGTCCTCAAGATCTAGTGGTGGGTGTAGCTCAGTTGGTTAGAGCGCCAGGTTGTGGCCCTGGAGGGCGCGGGTTCAACTCCCGTCATCCACCCCATCTTTCGCCATGTAGTCATCCTTGGCCGATCCCACCAAAATCATTACCTGCGACCAGTTGCTCGCCGTCCGTAGTCAATCAAAAAAAGCGCGGCAGACCTTCGTCTTCACCAATGGATGTTTTGACTTGCTGCATCGCGGGCACGTCGAATACTTGCGCGCGGCACGCGCCTTGGGCGATTGCCTTGCGGTGGGATTAAACGATGACGATGGAGTCCGCGCCCTCAAGGGTCGAGGCCGCCCCTTGTGCCCGCAAGACGACCGCGCCGCCGTGCTGGCGGCCTTAGAATGCGTTTCGCATGTGTGCATCTTTTCAGGTGAGAGCGTCGAGCGTCTTGTGGTTGCGCTTGCGCCCGATGTCTTGGTCAAGGGGGGCGATTATGCCCCGGCCACCATTGTCGGCCGCGAACACGTCGAGGCGCGCGGCGGCCAAGTTTGTGCCCTGCCGTTGTGGCCAGACCTTTCCAGCACCCAATTAATTGAGCGCATCAAGGCGCTACCCAGTTTGTGACTCCCCTTGCCCTCATTTGGTCCGGTAGGGGGATTGTGCTATATTGCGTCAAATATGATTCATTTGTGTTGCCGATTAAAAGTGCGATGAAAAGCGCGAAAAGCGCACTGGCGTTGGTCTTGGGGCTTGGGGCTTGCGCTGCGCCGCCGGTGCCGCCTGCCGAACAACCCCTCGTCCACTGGGAAGAGGTCCAGCCAGAGGAAAGCGAAGCATTTCAGTCTCTCGAACGCGCTGTTGTGGCTGCGTACGAGCGCGAGCAAGCCATGGCTGAGCGCGTGCGTCAGCTAGAGGCATCCAACGCCCAGTTGCGGCAAGCACTCAGATCTCTCCAAAGCCAAAGCCGCGTCCTAAGTGCGCGACTGGATTCTTTGCCGCGCCGCGCCGCTAGCAGCACCAGCCACCGCGTTCCGCAGGTCGTGGCGACAGCCGATAGCGGCAAAGACGATGAGTTCAACATGTACCAAGGTGCGCTTTACTACTATCGCCACAAACAATACGACCGCGCCTTGGCCGAGTTTGACCGCTTGCTGCAGGAAATACCCATGAGCGAATGGTCTGATAACGCCCAGTATTGGAAAGGCGAATGCTATTACGGGCTGCGCCAATACCAGCAGGCGCTAATCGAATTCACCAAAGTGTTTGCCTTCAGCAACACGGATAAAGCCGACGACTCCCAGCTAAAAATCGCCCGCTGTCACCTCGCTTTGGGCGAGCGCACCCGGGCGGTTGCGGCCCTGCGCAAACTGGTCGATGAGTATCCAGACAGCGAATACGTGCCCGCGACCCTCGAACAGATAAAACACCTCGGCGATTGATGAAAGCGATCTTGCTGCGAATTTGTTATCGCCTCTTGGCCGCGTTGATGATCTGTGCCACCGCGTCGGCTGCCGTTCCTTTTCCCACCAATATGGACTTGTTGGTCGAGACCGTGGCGAGTGCGGTTGATGAGAGTTTGGGGCGCATTGAAATGCCAGACGACGCTGCGTTGGCTCCCTTGTTGGTCGTGGCGCAGAGCAAGCACGACGCCAATTGGATGGTCGAACACCTACTGGCCAATCGGCTATTAACGCGCGGCTTTAGCGTGACCTTGGATTCAATCGCGGCCCAACCGGCGAGTATGCGCCTGTCCTACCGAGTGCTCGACTTGGGGGTCTCCGCGTACTCGGGACTGCGCGGCAGCGAAGTCAGCCGCCAAGGCCAGGTAACGCTCGCCCTGCGCTTGAGCGACGAGCGCGACGACGTGGTCCACTGGCAGGACGAAATCACTCGCACCCAGCGCGATCGGATCCCCAAAAAGCAGCTAGACATACTCCAGCACGATCAATTCAAATTCGCCAAGACCGAGTTGGAGGAACAAACGTGGAGCAAGTTCGTCGAACCTGTGATCGTCTCCACCGTGCTCGGTGGGCTTATCTATTTGTTCTTTTCCAATCGCTAGCTATGAAATATCTCGCTTTCCCGCTCGCCTTGTGCGTCGTCGCCTGCGCCAGCACGCCGTCAGAGAAACTCCAAGGCGCGGATTACTACTTTGAAAAAGGCCAAGAGGCCATGGAGAAAAACCGCTGCCTAGAGGCCGCCGAGCACTTCAAGCGCCTAGTCAGCAACTTTCCCGGCTCGCGCCGAGTGGCCGAAGCGCAGTTCCTCCTCGCCGAAGCGTACTTTTGCACTCGCGATTGGGTCAACGCCGCCTTTGAGTATCAGCGCATCGTCGATATTTACCCGTCTAGCGAGTGGGCGGCTGAGGCGCAGTTCAAGGTAGGCGAGTCGTACTTCAAGCGATTGCGCCGCCCGGAGCTGGACCAAAAGGAGACCTTTGAGGCTCTGACGGCTTTCCGCAATTTTATTGAGGACCAGCCCGACTCGCCCTTGGCGGAACAGGCGCACCAGCGCATTGTCGAATGCCGGAGCCGCCTCGCGCAAAAGCAATACCTAAGTGCTCGCCTGTACCACAAACAGGGGCATCTCGCCGCGGCCAAAATGACCTATGAGGAAGTTTTGCGCGAGTACCCGGATGTCGGCGAGTGGTACTACACCACGCTTTTCCGCATGGGGGAAATCGCCCGAGAGCAAGGCGATGTGGATCTAGCGGTGCGCTATTGGAAGGAAGTACTGCAAGACAGCGGCGATCCAGCGTTGGTGGAGGGCGTGCAAAAGCACCTGTCTGAGCTGGGCCAATCGCCGGGCTAAAGATGCGGCGCATCGGCGTCATCGGCGGCAGCTTTGACCCCATCCACCACGGCCACCTGCTCTTGGCCCGCTTTGCTTTAGAGCAAGTCCCCCTCGACGAAGTGCTCTTCATTCCCGCAGCCGATCAGCCGCTCAAGCAGGGTGCGTACGCGCCGGCCGAGGAGCGCTGGACCATGGTCGAACTAGCCGTGGCTGACTGCGCTAATTTTGCCGCCTCGCGCTTGGAGCTAGATCGCCCGGGTAAGTCCTATACCGTTGAAACCTTGCGCCGGCTGCACCAACTGCATCCTCATGCCGCGCTGTTTTTCATCATCGGCGCGGACAACATTGCCCAGCTCGACGCTTGGCACGATCTCGAGGGCATTCTGGCCCAGTGTACAGTGGTGGTGGGTGCGCGCCCGGGCGAAGTGGCAGGTAGCGACCCCAAGTTGCTGGCACGTCTGCGCTTCATAGACACCCCACTCATCGGGCTGTCATCAACTGAGATTAGGACGCGCCGGGTTGCGGGTCTGTCCGTCCGCAACATGGTGCCCGAAGCAGTTGAGGCTCACATACTTGCGAAAGGATTGTACGCGGCCCCGTGTTCATGACGCATCTAGAATGTTCCCGTACGGGCGTGCGCTGCGACGCCGACGTGTTGCAGAACCTGTCGGCGGTCGGCGCGCCCCTCCTCGCCCGCTACGACTTGGACCGGGCCGGACATGCGTTGACCCGCGCCGCGCTCAGCACCCGTCCGCCGACGATGTGGCGCTACCGAGAAGTCATGCCCATCCGCACGCCGGCGGAAATCGTCTCGCTCGGTGAGGGCTGGACCCCGCTGCACTGCGCCGATCGCTTGGGCCGTTGGGCGGGATTTGCCCAGCTCTACGTCAAGGACGAATCGTCCAATCCCACCGGCTCCTTTAAGGCGCGTGGTCTCTCGGCTGCCGTCACTTGCGCCCGCGCCCGCGGTGCGAAAAAGCTGGCCATCCCTACCGCGGGCAATGCCGGTGGTGCGTTGGCGGCTTACGCGGCTGCCTGTGGCCTACCGGCGATGGTCTTCATGCCCGGCGACACGCCGCCGGCTTTTATCGCCGAGTGCCAGTCTTGCGGCGCTGAGGTCGAACTGGTTGACGGGCTGATTAGCGATTGCGGCCGCATCGTCGGCGAGCGCAAGGAAGCCGAGGGGTGGTTTGAGGTATCGACCTTGAAGGAGCCGTACCGCATTGAAGGCAAGAAAACGCTGGGCTACGAACTGGCCGAGCAGATGAATTGGTCCCTGCCCGACGTGGTGATTTACCCCACTGGCGGGGGCACGGGGCTGATCGGGATGTGGAAGGCATTCGCCGAGATGGAGCAACTCGGCTGGATTGGCCCGCACCGGCCGCGGATGATCTCGGTGCAGGCCGAGGGCTGTGCGCCGATTGTGCGGGCCTTTGCACGCGGCGATGAATCCGCCCAAGCGTGGGAAGACGCGCACACCGTGGCCTCGGGCCTGCGCGTCCCCAGTGCGGTCGGCGACTTTCTAATGTTGCAGGTGCTGCGAGAAAGCGGCGGCACGGCCATTGCCGTCAGCGACGAGGAGTTGATCGCGCAATCGCACTGCATGGCAGCGCACACGGGCATTTTCCCGGCCCCCGAAGGCGGGGCCACGTTAGCGGCCCTAATCAAGCTCAAGGAGCAGGGGCTCGTGGCCTCGGACGAGCGCGTAGTGCTGTTCAATACGGGGTCGGGCTACAAGTATTTGGAGGCTCTGGCCGGGGGGTTTGCACCTTGACGAGCATAGGGGGGGCGTCTATTTTATAACGCTCCATTGCGGTCCCAATAGTGGGGCCGGACAGTTTGCTAGGCACCCATAGCTCAATTGGATAGAGCACCTGACTACGGATCAGAAGGTTCGGGGTTCGAGTCCCTGTGGGTGCGCCATTAAAAAACGGGTTACGTCAGAAGGCGTAGCCCGTTTTGCTTTTTCATGCTGGCTTTGCAAAATCTACGTGTTGGGTTGATTGGCTGCGGACTTGGACGAGGCCATCGCTACGATGGAACTTGCCACGGCTATTTTGGCGGGGCTGCGAGACGGCGCTTGATCGCTCCCCAAGATACCGCTGTGATGGCTGTGGCCAACCGCACGGCCTCAACAGTGAAACTACAGGCGATATCGTAGAAGAGTTGGTCGCCGCTGATGCGGACGTGCGTCCATACTGCGGGCACCCCGAGAATCCCGGCTGCATCAGCCTCGGTCGGCCAGTGGACCATGCCGGACCCTGCTCGCGACCATATCCCGCTATGACCGACGCCACCCAATTCCAACTCATAAGTTCCATCCGCCCGGAAGAGCACGTGGCCGGCCAGCGTCCCATCGGCAAAATTGACGAGGCCCCACCGACCCAACAACTCGTCGCCTAGCTCCGCCGCGCGCGCCAAGGCGATTGCAGGTTCGGCTCCCCAATACAAGGTGTTGTCCGCTAGCCGGAAGGGCACAGCCTCGCTTTGTTCGGCCAGCACCCCGCTGACGTCCGCGGTATAGCGCAGGGTAACAACGCCGTCCGCGGCTTCGTACTGGCCTTGATCTTCTGTTGCCGGATGCTCGGAATCGTCCCTAAATGCCACGCGGCGGAAGTGCCCAGTACTCTTGAACTCGATGTAGAAATGCTCTACGAAGGAGCCAAACTCGCTGTGGCAACCCTCCCAGGAGCCTACTAGATTCGCCTGCGCTCCAGCACTGCCGTTTGTCAATAGCAGTGCAACCGATAAGATGCTTGCGCGTATCATAATCATCAGACAATCTCCACGCCCCAGAAGCCCAGCATGGGCAAGAATCGCTCCATATCCGCTGGCACGGTCGCTGGGTCTTTGCCGTAGCCGCCGTGGACCCTCGCCGCCCCCTGCAAGGGCCGCTCCAAGACTAACTCGACGCGGTGATCTTGGGGATAGATCACCGCTGCGATTGGCACCTCGCCCGCCGCATCCTCGACCCGGAAGCTATTGGCCTCTAGGTTGATGCTGTCCATGCGGCTTTCGACGGCTGCAAACGCTAGCTCGACGCGGTCCTCTTGTCGCCGGGCCACCGCTAAATCCGGTGCCTGCCAAGCTACTGCTCGACCATAGACCAGCCCCAAAGCCGCCTGCGCCAACCGCTCGCCCAAGAGCATGTTGCCGGCGGGACTGGTGTGGATCAGATCCGCAAGCGGCAAGTCGAGTGTGGACACCACGCCTACGCCCGGCACTTGCCGCGCCACCTGCCGCTGGGCCTCGCGCACTTGGCTCCAGCGCCGATCGGCATCTGGGTCGGCGGGTTGGTACACGCGGTTTAGCTGCACGGTTAGTACCGGTAACTCCGCGTCGGCCAGGGCCTCCCGCCAAGCGGCGACTGCTTGCTGGAACCGCTGTGCGTAACGAGTCGCGTCCTCGTCGGTCCCCGCATCGCTTTCGCCTTGGTACCACACAATTCCCCGCACCTTTCCCCCGACCTTGTCCACGCACTGCACCATATTGTCGAATAGGTCCGCCGCGCCAGACTCGCCGGGATTCCAGCGAGCGAGCGGCGAGCCGCCCAACGCCGTCTGGACCAAACCCACCGGGTGCGCGAGCGTCCTTTTGAGCGAGCGGCCAAATTGCAGATAGGGCGAGTGCCCGGGGTTGGCAGCCTCGCGGTTTACTGCGTGTTGGGTGTCGGTCGATTCGTTCATCGGATGCGCCGCTAGTGCCCAGTGCTCGCTGTTCCTGAACAGGTGGACTCCCAACTCCACTGGATCCTCGTACGGCCCGCGTCCGTATCCGGCTGAATTGCTCTGCCCGGCAATCACCCACAAAT
Organism: Candidatus Latescibacterota bacterium; assembly: GCA_965116045.1. Classification (GTDB taxonomy): domain Bacteria; phylum Latescibacterota; class UBA2968; order UBA8231; family UBA8231. The sequence continues at coordinate 4,118,371 of OZ220478.1, forward strand.
CGCCTACCCCCAAGAAATGCCGCATGTCCCCGCGCGGCGACCATTCCCCAGCCGGATTGTCCGGCGTCCGCAATCGCGTCTCCAGCCGGTAAAGCCCGCCTGCGGGTATGTGTTCCAAAGCGCCTTTCCAAGTGCCATTCTCCTCTGTTTGCACCGCCTGCCAGTCCAAACCGACCGCAACCGCTACCCCGGTATCCTCCCACACCAAGCGCGCCTCCACTTGGCCGGAAGTTTCGAACTTCCATCGGCCCGCTAGCTCAATCTTCCCTTCCCCACGCTCGTCCTGCTGGACGATCTGCCAGTCCTCTGGCCCCTGTTCAATGATTGCACCGATTTGCTCTGCCATTCGACCTCTTTTCGCTAGGTAATGTGCATTCGTTTGCTCTTAATTTGCCAAACGCTCCTCTTCCCATGCAAGTTTTCCCCAATGCTCTTGGCGTCCGGTGGATTGCCGACAATTGACGTCATAGCCTAATTGTAAAAGAGGAGATTTGCGATGTCGCTCGAAGGTAAGGTAGCGCTCATCACTGGTGGGGCACGCGGCTTGGGCCGTGCGTACGTCCTGCATCTGGCCCGCTTAGGCGCGGACGTTGTCATCGCCGACATAGACCTACAGGCCGCCCGCGAATACGGTGAAGAACTTATGGCTGAGACCGTGGAAGCCGAAGTAGTAAAGCTCGGTCGCCGCAGCGTGGGCATTGCCGTGGATGTCACCGATCGCCAAGCAGTAGATGCCTTGGTCGCCGCAGGGCTGGATGCGTTTGGCCGCATCGACATACTCGTCAACAACGCTGGCGGCAACTTGCGCTCGCACGAGGAACAAGCCGCGTCCTTGGCTGCGGAAGCCCACTACCGCTACATCATGGACATCAACCTCACCGCGACCATCCACTGCTGTCAAGCGGTCAGCGCGACCATGCAGGAGGCCCAGTCCGGCAAAATCATCAACGTGGCCTCGCAAGCGGGTCTGTGGAGCGGGCGCGACGGTGGCGGGATGCCCTACAAGGTGGCCAAGGCCGGCATCGTCCACTACACGCGAGTGCTCGCCGCCGAGCTAGGCCCTTACGGCATCCACGTCAACTGCATCGCGCCGGGCCTAATTTTGTCGTCTCGCGCCGTGGCCCAAGGCCGCAACAGCGAGGAATCGCGCCGGCACTTAGAGCCCCAGATTCCCCTTCGCCGCTTGGGTACGCCCGAAGACTGCGCTAAAGTAGTGGAGTTTTTGGCGTCCGATCTCTCGGATTACGTCACCGGGCAGTGCATTCCCGTGTGCGGAGGTTTTGTGGCGTTTTGAATCGCGAATTGCGAAAGTTCTCCTCACTCCTCGGGTCGCCTAATGCGGGCTACTAGCTTCATCAGGGCGAGTCGCTCAAAATCGCGCGGATCGTCGGTGCGAATCAGAAAGTCTCCCTCGACGCGGCGCGTTTCCCCGGCCTTGAGGACGACCGGCTGGCCAAGCGGTATAAACGCGTCAATTGGGAATTCATCTTGGTCGAAAAACCGCAAGTCGTAGCGCACCCACACAGTGGCTTTGCCGATATTGCGAAACACGGCCGCAAAGGCCCCTGCGAATTCCGCTATGGTCCCGAATCCCGGCTCTGGCAAAAATGGCCACCAAGTCAAGCTGTCGATCGACACGCTGCCCTCCCATCCCGCATCCTCGACAAACTCCACCTCGCTGCGCCGGGCTTCTACTGCGCCGCTTGGTCTGTCCTCGGCAGCAAAGCATCCGCCTAGCAAGAGCATTAGGGCGATTCCGATACTCATGGCTTTGTCCCAACTCTCGGTTTGCGTTTGTGTGCCTTCGTGATGTTCTTAAATAATGCTATGAAAAAAAGCAAGTTAATCCAGTGCCTAACGCTAATCCTGATCGCCGCAACTGCTCGCGCCGCCGATCCTGAGTCCCGCTACCCAATGCCCCCCATCGAAGTCACGGCAACGCGCGCGCCCCGCGCGGGATTTGACCTGCCGCTCGCCACGGCCGTGGTCGCGGATGTCGGTCGCGCCCGGCCCGGGCTCTCGCTGGCCGAGTCGCTGCGTCTGGTGCCCGGGCTGTTTATCGCCAACCGCCACAACCTGTCCCAAGGCGACCGGCTCAGTGTGCGCGGGCTAGGGGCGCGCGCGGCTTTTGGCGTCCGCGGGATCAAGGTCTTGCTCGACGGCATCCCCCTGACCATGCCCGACGGTCAGAGCCAGCTCAACAACCTCGACTTGGGGTCGGCCGGCCGCATCGAGATTCTGCGCGGCCCGAGCTCTTCGCTATACGGCAATGCGGGCGGTGGCGTGCTCGCGGCCCATACGCAAGCGCCGGCAGAGGTTGCTTGGCGCGTGGAGCCGCGCTTGATTGCCGGTAGCAACGGTCTGTTCCGCGCGCAGACGAGCCTTGCGGGGCGCGCGGATAATACCCATGCGTTCGCCAGTTTGTACGACCTGCGCAGCGCGGGCTACCGCGACCACGCCGACTCGCGCGCCCGCGGCCTCAACGCACGAGTCGGGCACGCCCTCACCCCCCATGCGGAGTTGACGCTCCTGCTGCATTTATACGATGCCCCGTACTTGTTCAATCCGAGTTCACTTGATGCAGACGCTGCCCGAGATGCGCCACGCAGTGCGCGTGGGTTTGTGGTAGGGCAGGGGGCATCCAAGCAGGTGCGCCAAGGTCAAGGCGGCATTCGCCTCGAATATCGCCCGCCACACGCGCCATATCACCGTGCGTCGAGCCTCGTGTTGTACGGCGTTGACCGCGCACTCAAAAACCCCATTCCGGGCCGCATTGTCGAGCTCGACCGCCGCGCTGGCGGCCTGCGCACTGAGCACCAATTTGCTTGGGCTAGTACGCGTCTGGTGACCGGCCTCGACTTGGACTTCCAGCGCGACGACCGCCGCGAGTTTGCCAACGAGGGCTTACCCGAGGGCGAGCAGGTGGACGACGACCGCGTCTTTGAGCTTGTGCAATACGGCGCGGAGCAGGTGGATCAGCAGGAACAAGTGCAGAGCTTTGGCCCCTTTGTCTCCTTAGAACAGGACTTGGGTGATGCGCTGACTGCGACCTTCGGCGGCCGCTACGATCGCTATCGCTTTGCCGTGGACGACCAGTCGCGTGGCATGGATCAGTTCAGTCCGATGGCGGGGGTGGTGTACCGCCTCGATCCCTTCTCGCGCTGGTACGCCCATGTTGCCACGGCTTTCCAGACGCCTACCACCTCTGAGTTGGGCAATCGGCCCAGCGGCGAGGCGGGCTTCAACCCGGAGCTAGGCCCTGAGCGAGTCCTCGGATTGGAGACGGGCTTGCGCCGCCACGTGCGCCGGGCGCGCTTGGACTTGGAGGTGGCCCTGTACCAACTCCAGATCGCCGACGCGCTGATTCCCTTTCAGGTCGAGCGCGAAGACAGCGAGGAGATTTACTTCCGCAACGCCGGCCAAGCGCGCAATCGGGGGTTGGAATTTTCGCTGTCGGCGGTGCCGCATCCTCGGCTGCGAACCACTCTTGCATATACTTTTGGCGACTATGTTTTCGAAGACTACGAGGTCGCGGCCGGGGGCCAACTGGTTCAGCTTGCCGGCAATGAGGTGCCGGGTGTGCCGCGCCACCGGCTTTTCGCCGCGCTGAGTTACGAGAGTTCGCATGGCCTGTTTACCGACGTTGAATTAGAGCGGGTTGGCCGCTACTGGGCCAACGATTTCAACGGCCCGCCGCCCGGCAGTGAGGCCCCACCCGCCGAGTTTTTCAATCGTGCGTATCTGCGGGTTGATCTGCGCTTGGGGATTGATTATCGCGCTGCGAGGGCCTTTGTCGCGGTTGAGAACCTGTTTGCCGCCCAGTATAACGGCTCGGTGGTTCCCAATGCCTTTGGCGGGCGCTTCTTTGAACCGGCGGCGGGCCGCACTTGGCACTTGGGGATTAGTGCTGAGGTTGGTCCTTAACGGTACTCGCTGTCTTCCGCAAGCGACAGACGAAAAAACCCTCCATGCCCCCCAGCGGCAAAATCCGCTTGGCTCGCTGCACCTGCCCGTCAAACGCCTTCCCCTGCCACTCGCTCAGCCCCGCTGTCGCATTGGCAAAAGGCAGGGCAATGTCCTCGATGGTTAGGGCCTCGGCGAACTGCCGCAGCACTCGGTTGATGATAGCCTCGTTTTCCTCGGGCGCGAAGGTGCAGGTCGAATAGACCAACACCCCGCCCGGCTTGAGGCATTGTATGGCTGAGTAGCAAAGCCGGCGCTGCTTGCGGTTGGCCTCGGCGATCTTCTTTTTGCTCCAATAGGCATAGGTTTTGGGCGCGTCGGCGCGGAATCGCCCTTCGGACGAGCACGGCGCGTCGAGGAGGACGCGGTCGAAGTGCTCTCGATGGTGCCGCCAGAAGCGGGTTCCGTCGGCGAGATGGGTCTGTACGTTTTCGGCTCCGTGCCGCGCCAGATTGTCCCGCAGGCGAAAGAAGCGGCCGCGCACGGACTCCACAGCCCAGATGCGCCCTTGGTTGCCCATCCGCTCGGCGAGTTGCAAGGTCTTGCTACCCGGAGCGGCCCCGAGGTCGAGAATGCACTCCTCGCGTTGCGGTGCCAAGAGAATCGGCGGCACCATGCTGGAGGGATTTTGGATGTAGAGCCGGCCCTCGCGGTAGGCCGCGCATTCGGTGAGGGCGCGACGCTGAGCCGCTGGGACGACAAAGGCGTCGGCCTTCCAGGCGAGCGGCGTCAGCGCAAAGCCTTCGGCTGCTAGCTCGGTCGCGAGCGCGTCCGGTGTGCCCTTGAGTGCGTTGGCGCGGAAGGCCGTAGGCTGCTCGGCGGCCAAGCTCTGCCAGCAGGCGGCAAAGTGCTCGGCTGGGAGAATGGCCTGCAAACGGGCGCGAAAGGCGGCTGGTAGAGGCACGGTAGCTAGGCCTTCGGGGGCACCTTGTCGCTGGTCGGCACGGGGTGGCTGAGCCAGTAGCCGCTCGGGTCGGTGCCTCGGCAAATATAGCCGTGGGCGCGCTTTTCTTCGCGGGTGCGCACCTCGGGCGGCATGTAGCGCAGCGTCAGGCCGCAGCGGCGGCGCGTGGAGCGGTTGGGGGCCGAGCCGTGTAACAGCAGGTCAGTATGCAGGGACATCTGGCCGGCGCGCATGGTAAAAGCCACCGGCTCGCCGCCCCAGCGAAGCGGATCGCGGACGCTCTGCCCCAAGACATTTTGCTCCTCGGCAGTGCTGTGCTCAAAGGGAATCTGCCCGTGCAAATGCGAGCCGGGGACGACGGTCATTGGCCCATTTTCCTCATCCACATCGTCGATGGCCAGCCAAGCGGTCACCACCTTGCTTGGGGTCAGCGGCCAGTACGAGGCGTCTTGGTGCCAGACGACCTGTTTTTGGTCGCCCGGCTCCTTGCAAAAGTAGTGGGTCATAACGCTGACGAGGTTGGGGCCGAGGAGGTCTTCGACGCAATCGAGAATGCGCGGCTCGTGCAGCAGGTCGTAGATGCCCCGGCAGTAGCGATGCCAGCCGTTGATTGAATAGCTGTTGTGTCCGTTGGCCTTGGCCTCGACCATGAGCGCGTCGAAATAGCGACGATTGGCCGCAGCTTCCGCGGGCGTAAACACGTCCAAGGGGCAGATGTAGCCTTGTTCGTTGAACTGGTTGATCTGGGCGCGGGTGAGCTTTTGCGGGTTGTCGTTGGTCGCGCTAAAAAACTTGAGCACGCGCTCCATGTCGGGGAGGGCGTCGGTGATGGGCATGGCGTTCTCCTGTTGAGTTGAGGGCACGGGGGTGAATGCTCTATTTTACAACGCGCAAATTTTACGCAAACGAACGAGGAGCACAAAATGACTCAGTACAAAGCCGGTGTGATCGGCTGCGGCAAGCGCGGCCGCGCCCACGCCGAAGGCTACCAAGCCTCCACCCAAGTCGCCATTGCGGCCTGTGCCGACCCAGTGGAAGCGGCCCGTGCGTCCTTTGCCGAGGACTTTGCCGCCGCATCTTCCTACGAAGATTACCGCGCCATGCTAGCAAGCGAAGCCCTCGATGTGGTGAGCATCTGCACGTGGACCGGCCTGCACCGCGAGATGGTCGAAGCCGCCGCTGCTGCTGGCGTCAAAGCCATCCACTGTGAAAAGCCCATGGCCAGTACGTGGGGCGACGCCAAGGCACTGGCTCGGGCCTGCGCCGACCGCGGCGTACTGCTGACCTTCTGCCACCAGCGTCGCTTTGGCGCTGCGTTTGTCAAGGCCAAACAGTTACTCGACGCCGGGGCGATAGGCACACTCCAGCGCCTCGAAGGCGCGTGTTCCAACCTATTTGACTGGGGTACGCATTGGTTTGACATGTTTTTCTTTTACAACGACGAAGTGCCGGCCGAATGGGTCATGGGCCAGATTGCCGTCGAATCCGCGCACTCGGTGTTTGGCGTACCCTTAGATACCAGTGGCCTGTCGTGGATCCGCTGGCAAAACGGCGTCGAGGGCCTGCTCGGCACCGGGGCGGCGCACGTGCAGGGGCCGCGCAACCGCCTCATCGGCAGCGAGGGCATCATTGAAGTCGGCGGCGCAGAACGCGCACCGCTGCGGCTGTTGCGTGCCGGGGCGGCGTGGCAGGACTTTGCGGATGCAGAGATCGCCGATGTCGTCCCACCGGGCGGCGACACCGTGCTGTCGGTGCTCGACCTGATCGCCTGTCTCGAAAGCGGTGCGGAGCCGCGTTTGTCGGCGCGCAAGGCTCTGCAAGCGACCGAACTGATTTTTGCCACCTACGAGTCGAGCCGTCGGCGCGGTCGGGTGTTGCTCCCCCTCGACGCGGAGGACTCGGCCCTGATTACCATGCTAAAAGAGGGGCAAGTCGGGCCGAGTTAGTCGGTCCCGCGCCGGATGGCTGAGGCCGCAAAGCGGATCTGAAAGCGATAGACGCGCTTTTGCTGGCAGATAATTTCGTGCGTGTGGGGATCGATGCGGTGGGGCACTTCGACGTGGTTGACGTCGGCGAGGGCCTGATAGCCGCGCTCAGAAAAAATGTCGATCAACATGGCCAGAGCCAACGGATCGTCAAAGAGCACATCCTCGGAGTTGACGAGCGTCATGCCGGTAATGGCATAGCGCGTGACAATGGGCATGAACTTGAAGTTGACTTTGTCGATGACCCGCTGGAACAGCTCGGGATGATCCTCGTTGTAGTTCTCCAACCGCTTGACCAGCTCTTGGCGAGCGTAGAGCACGAGGCGGCTGGCTGGCGTGATGGTGCGGACGAGGTCGAAGGTCTTGTGCGAAAGCTCTAGCGAACTCTGGTAGGAAAACTCCTCCTCAATCTCCTGTTGTACTTTGGCGAGTGGCTGGCTGGCGTCGATGAAGCGAAAGTGGAAAATGGCGCGCAGCGAGCGCAATGCCTCAAAGGTCGTCTCCTTGAAAACTTGGTAGCGCTTGCGCGCGGCTGCTGGGTCGAGATCGGTGGCGCGGATCTCGGCGAGTTGGCCGACGCCTGACTCGGTGGCCTTGCGATTGCGCTCTTGGGCTTCCCGACCGCGGTGGAGCTGGCGCTCGACGCTGACTTCTTCATCGACGAAGAGCAACACGGTGCGAAAGAGGGGGCGCGGGAAGTTGCTATTGCGGAATTCTTCGCGCAATTCGGTCATTTTGTCGTAGAACAGCTTGAGGCATTCGACCTGCACTTGGGTGCGCGGGTAGCCATCGACGATCACGCCGCGCTCGTAGATGGGGTCGAGTAGCTTGTGCAGGAGCAGGTAGGTGACCTCCTCGTCGCCGACTAAGCCGCCAGCGTCCTTGATCTGTTGGGCGCGGGGGCTGTCGAGCAAGTCGCTGATTACTATGGCTGCGGCCGTAATACCCCGCGCTTCGAGGATGAAGGGGGTATTGGTGCCCTTGCCAGCACCGGGCGCACCACCGAGCCAGATGATTTCTCCGGGAAAGCAGAGCTTGGTGCGACCGAATTCTTGCTTTAGGTCGCTCCAGACGCGGTCGAAGATCAGGCTGGCGTCCTTGATCTCGAGGTCGACGTGTTTGGATTTGGATTTCGCCATGCGCTTTTGCGGCCGGCTGCTACAGGCTGAGGAACGGTTCCTTATTGACCAGTTCTGCTACGACTTGCCCGCCGATCAAGTGCTCTTGGATGATGCGCTCTAGCTTTTCGACGGTCATGGAGTGGTACCAGACGCCTTCGGGATACACCACCACCGTTGGCCCGACCTCGCAGACGCGGAGGCAGTCGGCCTTGGTGCGGTGGATGCCGCCCTTGCCCGGATGGCCATAGCCCAATTCGGCCAAACGCTTCTTCAGGTACGCCCAGCACTCGGCCCCGGTGCCGTCGCTGTGGCACTTGGGCTTGGTCGGCGTGGCGCAGAGAAAGATGTGGCGCTCGACCGGCGTGTAGGTCGGGTCTGTGGTGTGTTCGCTCATGTTAGGCCGGCCAGTGCTGGTCGAGGGGGCGATGGGTGAGGGGGCGCTGCTGTTGGCCGTCGTACGTATCGACGATGTGGCCGTCTCCTTGGAGAATGTATTTGTAAATGACGAGGCCCTCCAACCCCACCGGGCCGCGACTGTGCAGGCGGTTGGTGCTGATGCCGACCTCGGCCCCGAGCCCGTATTTGAAGCCGTCGGCAAAGCGCGTCGAAGCATTGTGAATCACCGAGGATGAATCTACTTCGCGCAAGAAGGTGTGCGCGGCTTCTCGGTCTTCGGTTATGATCGCGTCGGTGTGATGGCTGCCGTACGCGTTGATGTGCTCGATGGCCTCGGCTGTGCTATCGACGACTTTCACCGCTAGCACCAAGTCCAAGTATTCGGTGGACCAGTCGGCTTTGGTGGCTGGTTTGACTTGTCCATTGGCGTTGGCAAGGGCGATGGTGCGCTCGTCGCCGCGCAGTTCCACGTTCTTGGCGCGCAGCGCTGGCACGGCCCGCTGCAAAAAGTCCGCGGCTATGCCACTGTGGACGAGCAGGGTCTCGGCCGCGTTGCACACGGCTACGTACTGAGTCTTGGCATCGACGACGATCTGCACGGCCTTGTCTAAATCGGCGCTGGCATCGACGTACACGTGGCAGATCCCGTCGGCGTGGCCCATGACCGGAATTTTGGTGTTGTGCATGATGTATTGCACAAACTCGTTGCTGCCGCGCGGGATGATGAGGTCAATCAGGTCCTCTTCGCCGAGGAGGGCGCGGACTTCTTCGCGGCCAGGCAAGAGCACCATCCATCCCTCTGGCAGGATGCCCTGCGTGGCTTGGCACATTATCTCGGCGAGGGTCTGGTTGGTTACAGTGGCCTCGCGCCCGCCTTTGAGCAGGGCGGCATTGCCAGACTTGAGGCACAAGGAGGCGATCTGCACCAAGGCGTCGGGCCGAGATTCAAAGATCACGCCGATCACGCCGATGGGCACGGTTACGCGGTAGAGGCGAAGTCGGTCGTCTAGCTCGGTCGCGCTTTGGGTTTGGCCGAGGGGATCGGGCTGGGCGCAGACGCCGCGCACCATCTCCACTGTGCTGGCGAATTTGTTCCCGCTCAGGTCGAGCCGCTTGAGTAGAGGCGAGGCTAGTCCATCTTGCTCGCCGGCTTTTAGGTCTTCGGCGTTAGCTGCTAAGATGCGCTCGCGATTGGCTTCGAGGGCGGCGGCAATGGCTTCGAGAGCTTGATTGCGCACCGCCGCAGACGTTGCGGCAAGTACGCGCGCTGCGGCGCGGGCCGCTAGGGCTTGTTGGCGCACTTGATCGGACACGGCTAATTCTCCTCGGCGGCGTGCGTGGTGGCCGCACCCATGATGGATTGCAAGCTCTGGCTCAACCGCTGGGGGTCTTCGACCGTGCCCTCGCCGAGCAAGACGAAATCAACTAGAAAATGCGCCCAATTCTCCAATTGCGCGGAGTCGCGCTCGCGCTTGAGCACGGCGGCCATGTTGCGGATAATTTCGTGCTTGGGGTTGATTTCCAGCAGCCGCAGATGGCCCTTGAACTCGCGGTCGGCCAGCTTCATCAGTCGCTCCATGTTCTGGCTCATGCCGCCCTGTGGAGAGACCAAGACGCAAGGGCTGTCGGTCAGTCGCTTGGACTCGACCACGTCGGCGACCCGGCTTTCGAGTTGCTTTTTGAGGAAGCTAATCAACTCGACGGTCTCGGCTTTTTGCTCCTCGTCAACGCCTGCGAGCTGGACCGCATCCGCGTCAGCACCCAAATCGAGGTCGGCCGCGTCAATGGCCTGAAACTCCTTGTCGGCGAATTTTTGCAGGCCGTGAACCACCCACTCATCAACCGGCTCGTCCATGTAGAGCACTTCCAAGCTGCGCTGGCGAAAGGTCTCCAACAGCGGACTCTGGGCGATGGATTCCTTGCTCTCGCCGGCTAGGTAGTAAATTTTTTCTTGCTCGCTCTGCATCCGGTCGATATAGGTCTGCAATGAGACGTAGGTGTTGCCGGCGTCTTCTAACGAGGAGTGGAAGCGCAGGAGTTTGGCGAGCGCCGCCTTGTGCTCGACATCCATGGCCACCCCTTCCTTGAGCACTGCACCATAAGCGCGCCAGAACGTCAGGTACTGGTCCTCGTCCCTTTTGGCCAAGCCCTCGATCATGCCGATGATCCGCCGCACCAAGGTGGCGCGAATTTTGGCGATAATCGGGTTTTGTTGCAGGGTCTCGCGCGAGACATTGAGCGGCAGGTCGTCGCAGTCAACGACCCCGCGCACAAAGCGCAGCCACAGCGGCAGCAGGTCCTTGCAGTCGTCTTGGATGAAGACCCGCTTGACGTGCAGATTGAGCGAGACTTTCGGCTCTGAATTGACCAGCCACGGCGTCGGCGAGTGCTTGGGAATGTAGAGTACGGCGTAAAACTGAATCGGCACATCGACGATTACGTGCTCGCGCGCCAACGGCTCATCCGGGTCGCCGGTTAGATGAGTGTAGAATTCGCGGTACTGTTCGTCGGTAATTTCGTTGCGCGGCCGGGTCCACAGCGCGGCTTTGTCGTTGACCTGCTTGCTGGCGACCTTGATCGGATAGGACACGAAGTCGGAGTGCTTGCGGATAATCGCTTCTAAGCGGTGGGCGTCGAGGAATTCCTCGCAGTCCGAGCGGATGTAGATCTTGATTTCCGTGCCCCGGTCTGCTTTGTCGGCATTGGCCAAAGTGTACGTGCCATCGCCGGTGGATTCCCACAGCACGGCCTCGGCATCCGGGTCGGCCGAGCGCGTGGTGAGCACCACTCGGTCGGCGACCATGAAAACCGAGTAGAAGCCCACCCCGAATTGGCCGATTAGTTTGAGCTTTTCTTGCTCATCATCGGCATCGGCTAGTTGTTTGGCAAATTCGGCCGAGCCGGAGCGGGCGATGGTGCCGATGTTGTTTTCGACCTCGTCGCGGGTCATGCCGATCCCCCGATCGCGGATCGTCAGGGTCTTGTTACTGCTCGACACCTCGATCTCAATGTCCAATTCGGCATCTGGGTCGAGGATATGGCGGTCGGTCAGCGAGCGATGGTGGATTTTGTCGAGCGCATCCGAGGCGTTGGAAATCAGCTCGCGCAAGAAAATTTCTTTTTGGGTGTACAGCGAGTGAACCAACAGGTGGAGTAGCTGTTGGACCTCGGTTTGGAAAGCCCGTTTTTCGACGTGTGGGTCTTGGGTTTGGGTGTCTGCGGACATTGAGTTGCGGCTCCTGTGGCGATTGCGTTGACAAATTTAGAAAGGTAAGGAAGATCACTTGCAAAGCAAATTCGGCCGCGCTCTTGTAGAGCGGGCTGGACGAGCTATTTTCTCGCCCTATGCAAACGTACGATCTCATCATCGTCGGTGGGGGGCCGGCTGGTGCCACTGCCGCGCTGTATGCAAAGCGCCACGGGCTGGCGGCGCTGCTGCTGGACAAGCAGTGCTTCCCCCGCGACAAGATCTGCGGCGACGCCCTCTCCGGCAAGACGGTGGCGATCCTCCACGAGTTGGGGCTGTATGAGGAAGTGTGCGATTTGCCTGGGGCGGCCATTGCCCGCCTCGTCTTTGGCAGCCCAGACGCCACCGCCGCGTCTATCGACCTGAGCCGCTACGACCTGCACAATGCCTTGACCGGTCGGGTGTTGCCGATGGAGGGCTTTGTCATCCGCCGCGAGGTTTTCGACGACTTTCTCTTTGCCAAGGCGCGGGCCGCGGCTGCCCATGCCTTAGAGGGTTTTGCCGTGCGCGGGCTTCTGTGGGACGGCGAGCAGGTCTGCGGGGTGCGCGGGCGTAGCGCGGACGGTACGCCCTTGGAATTTTGTGCGCCTTTGGTGTTGGGGTGCGATGGCTTCAACTCGATCGTCGCCCGCCAGAGCGGGTTGTACCGCCACGCGGGCCGCGACTGGATGGTGGCGTTGCGGCAATACTTCGAGGGTGTAGCGGGGCTGAGCGATCAGATCGAATTGCACTTTATCGACGAAGTGCGGCCCGGATATTTTTGGCTATTTCCTCTAGAGGGCAATCGCGCCAATGTGGGCATCGGCATGGATCATCGAGACATCAAGACCCGCGGCATTGACCTCAAGGATGCGCTCGCCGCCGCGATGGCGAGCACATCCTTTGGCGGGCGCTTCCGCAACGCCCGCCCGCTCGAAGACCCCGTCGGCTGGAATTTGCCGGTTGGCTCGCGGCGGCGGCCAGCGCACGGGAATGGCTTTCTGCTCTTGGGCGACGCGGCCGGGCTGATTGATCCGTTTACGGGCGAGGGCATTGGCAATGCCCTGTACTCGGCCCGCTTTGCCGTGGAGACTGCGGCTCAAGCCCGGGAGGCTGGCGATTATTCGGCTGGCTTTTTGCGCCGCTATGAGGAGCGGCTGTGGGATGCGCTGGGCAGCGAGCTAAAACTGAGCACCAAGTTGCACAATTTGGGCCGCTGGCCCTACCTGATGAACTTGGTCATTCGCAAGGCCGCCAAAAATGCCGAGGTCAGCGACCTGATCTGTGGCATGATGGCCGACGCCGTGCCGCGCAAGATGCTGACCAATCCGCTGTTTTACCTCCGGCTGCTGTGGAAGTAGGCGTTAGATCGTCGTCGCCAAAAACCCCCCGTCGACGCGGATGTCCGAGCCGGTGACGAAGCCGCTGGCCGCGTCCGACGCGAGGAACACGGCTGCGCCGACTAGTTCCTCGGGCTGGCCAAAGCGGTTCATGGGGGTGTGGGAGAGGATTTGCTGGCCGCGCTCGGTGGGGGTGCCGTCGTCTTCAAAGAGCAAGCGGCGGTTTTGCTCGGCGGGGAAAAAGCCCGGAGTGATGGAGTTGACCCGCACGCCTTTGTCGGCCCACTCCCGGGCGAGGAATTGCGTTAGATTCAAAACGGCTGCTTTGGCCGCGGAGTACGCCACCACCCGCGAAACCGGCAGGTGAGCGGCGACCGAGGCGATGTTGATGATGCTGCCCCGGCCCCGGGCGACCATGGCCGAGCCGAATTCTTGGCAGGGCAACAGTGCGCCCGCCCCCAAATTCAAATCGAAACAACGCTGCCAATCGTCGGTTGCTAGCGCGGCAAATTCTAGATCGTCGTTCAGGGTTACCTGTGGCTGATTGCCGCCGGCGGCGTTGAGTAGCACGTCGACGGGCCCCAACGCCGCGACGACCGCTTCGTGGGCTGCCTTGAGCGATGCCTTGTCCGCGGCGTCGCCGGCGGCAAAAACGCCCGTGCCGCCGCTGGCCTCTATCGCCGCTACTCGCTGGTGCCCCCGGTCGTGGTCTCGTCCCAATACCGCTACGGAGGCTCCGGCCTCGGCCAATCCTTGGGCCATCGCGCCGCCCAATACGCCGGTGCCACCGATGACTACTGCTACTTCGCCGTGTAAAATCCATTGACTCATTTTCAATACCCCAGTGCTTTAGATAATAGTCCAATAGTGCCGCCGAATACATTGCCCCAGACGATTAGCCAGCCCAAGTGCTCGCGGATTACTTCCTCCATCATCTCCTTGACGCGGTTGGGCGTCAACTCCTTTAGCTTGGTCTCCAGCAACCCGTCAACCTGCGCCCGCATCGCTCCGACTTCCGCCCCCGCTCCATCAGCCAAAAGCGGCGCGACCTCGCTCCCGAACCCGATCGCGAACTGCTTGACCAGCGGCTTGACCTTCTGCGGACCCACCAACTGGAGCATCATGCCTTGCGGTGATTCCGCCAACTCTGCGAGCTTGCGGTCGATGATTGCGTCAACCTCGTCGGACGCTAGCACCTTTTGCACCTTTTCCCCGACATCGCCTCCGGCCATCCGCTCGGCGAAGAATCGCTCTAGGTACTCCTCGTCGAAGAAGTAGCGCATGATGGCGTCTTTGACCGCTTCCCGGATAGCGCGAAATCGCGCCGGGATCACCCCCGACCCGTATAGCAGAGGTACGCGGTCAAAGAGCATTTTTACTGCCAACCAGTTGGTCGCGCCGCCAGCAAAGCCAAACAGCCCAACCGCTAGCACCCATTCGCTGCCATTGATTCCCGCCACGCGCCCCCAGAGGCCGATTGCCAACAGGGCGAACGAAATCAGGTTGCTGACGTTGCCCTTTTCCCAACGCGCTTTTGTCATTGAGCTTCCCTCGCTGTCTTCGTCTTTTGCTTGTCCTCGTGCCGCTCGATGCCCAACTGGACCAACCGGTCAATCAAAGCCCCGTAGCTCACCCCGCTCGCCTCCCACAGCTTGGGATACATACTGATGGGCGTAAACCCCGGCATGGTGTTGATCTCGTTGACGAAAATCGCCTCGTCGCTTTCGCGCACGAAGAAGTCCACCCGCGCCAATCCCCAGGCTTCCACAGCCTGAAAGGCCCGGATGCCCAGCGCGCGCACGGCCTCTTGGGTGGCTGGCGAGATGCGCGCCGGAACGATCAGCGCGGAATTATCGTCGATGTACTTGGCGTTGTAGTCGTAAAAGTCGTTGCCCGGCACGATCTCCCCGGCGATGGACGCTTCGGGCGACTCGTTGCCCAAAATCGCCACCTCGACCTCGCGGCAGCCGCTCGCTTCGGCCTCGACCGCGATCTTGTAGTCGTATTGCGCTGCGTCGTCAATGGCCTGCTCCAACTCGGCACCATCGCGGGCTTTGCTCACTCCGACGCTCGAACCGAGATTCACCGGCTTGACGAAGACGGGATAGTCCAGCGCGGCTTCGATTGCGGCCCGCACCCCGGCGCGGTCTTTTTCCCACCGGCTGCGCCGCACCACTTGGTAGTCCACCTGCGGTAGCCCCTCGGCTTTGAAGACCCGCTTCATCAGCTCCTTGTCCATGCCCACGGCCGAGCCGACGACTCCGGCTCCCACATACGCTATGTTGGCCAGTTCCATCAGGCCCTGCACGGTGCCGTCCTCGCCGTAAGGGCCGTGCAAGAGGGGGAAGATCACGTCGAGCGGTTGGTCCTGCCCATCGCCTTGCTGCGCCACGAGCGAGCGCGTCCCCAGATAGTCGAGTGCCACTGGGGTTAGCCCAGCTTCGTGGACTTGACCAGATGCCAGCAGTTGCTGCGTGTCCGCGGCGGACAGCCAGCGTCCATTTTTGGAGATGCCGATCATCACCAGTTCGTACTTGTCCTTGTCGATGGCTGCCAACATTGAGCGCGCCGAAATCACCGAGACCTCGTGCTCAGCCGAGCGCCCGCCGCAGAGCACACCGAGGCGTATCTTGCGACCCATGTATTGCTGTTCCTTCGGTTAAGTTGTGAGTATAGTTGCCTCTTCCGAAATATAGAAGGGAGGCTGAAAACTGTCGAGCAACAGCAATTTGCCCCTGCGGCGCGAATTGTGTATTTCTTCCCGCGTCCTCGCGCGCTGAACCTACTGTCCAAAGGAGCGAACCCTCGTGAAATACCGCTACGCTGAAATGATTTGGAACGAGACTCGGGACGCCGCGGCCGCGGGTCGCGTCGCGGTCCTGCCCGTTGCCACCCACGAAGACCACGGCCCGCATCTGCCGGTGGATACGGACGTAGTGCTGTGCCACGGCATTTGCGAGCGCGCCGTGGCCCGCATCCCAGCAGAAGCTGTACTCGCCCCGCCCGTCACCCACGGCTATAGCCCGCACCACATGGATTTCCACGGCACCCTGACCATTGCGTGGGACACCTTTATCCGCTACGTCAAGGACGTGTGTTGCAGCTTGGCCCACCACGGCTTTAAGCGCATCCTCATCGTCAATGGCCACGGCTCCAACGCCTCGCCGCTCGACCTCGCGGCTCGCCTCACCGTCCTCGAATACGAGGGCCAGATCCTTTGCGCCTCGGTCAATCACTGGGATATACGCCTCGCCAAGACCACAGGCAACTGCCGGCGCACCTCGGACTACGGCGGCACCTCGCACGGCGGCGAATACGAGACCTCGCTCTATCTCGCGCTCAAGCCGGAACTCGTCGAAATGGACAAGGCCGTTGACGAGCGCTCGCCCCTGTCGCCCAGTTTCCGCACCGACTTGTTGGCCGGGACGCATCCCGAGGGATCGGGTGCGCGGCTGACACCGTACTGGAGCCAGCAGACGGCCAGTGGCGTCGTGGGCGATGCGACCAAAGCTACCCAGGAAAAGGGCGAGCAATTTTTAGCGGCCGCGACTGAGGGGCTTGTAGAGTTAATCCGCGAGTTGAAGAATCAGCCGATCCTGCCGCGCCGCGATCAGCATTGACGCGCCGCGCGTGTTCGCTAGGTGCCTCATCGCGCTAAAGCGACTGACGCAAGTTGACGTTTCCCATTACCTACTCAGGAGCCGCTAATGACCCCTCGAGAAATGCTCGCCGAGCTGAAAAACTTCGATACGCCTTCCATTACCAACGTCGTCGCTACCTATCCGGGCGATCCTTTGTGCTTGGGGCTATACAATCCTTGGCGCGAAAACTGGTACACCGATCAGTCGCTGCGCTGCATGTATCCCGAGCTCGGCCCTACGGTCGGCTACGCGGTCACTTGCACCTACGGCCTGCCCGATCCCAATTACAGCGGCGTTAGCTTCATGGATGTTCTCGATGCCCTCGACGCCTCGCCCAAGCCGACGATATTGGTCTTCGAGCAGAAGTTTCCGCCCGAAATCCAGGGCAAGGTCGGCTTAGCCGGCGGCAACATGACCACGGCCATGCAGGCCATTGGCTGCGTTGGTGCGATTTCCAATGGTCCCTCGCGCGACATTGACGAGATTCGCCCGATGAAGTTCCAGTACTTGCTCAGCGGCGTCACCGCTGGGCACGGGCCCCAAGCTGTCCACGCGGTCAATGTGCCGGTCTCGGTGGCTGGCATGGATGTGGCCCCCGGCGAAATCATCCACATGGATGAAAACGGCGCGGTGAAATTCCCCGCCGACAAACTCAGCGCGGTGTTGGAAAACGTCCGCGCCCTGCAAAAACACGAGACCGAGCGCATGGCCCAGATGCGCCAAGCCACCTCTGCGGCCGAACTGCGGGCCATCTTCGGCGGCCACTCGTACGGCGGCGATGGAGAGGAAGCGTGAGTCGAGGTAAAAATGAGTGAAACCCCTCGCAAAATCGCCTTCGCCGGCTTCCGCCACGGCCATATCTTCGACCTCTACGCACTAGCCTGCGCCTCGCCCGCGCTCGAAGTGGTGGCTGCGTGCGAGGAACACGCAGAGACGCGTACTGAAATTTGTGCAAAGGGCACAGCCGCAATTACCCACGACCGGATTGAGCAAATGCTCGACGAGGTGGACTGCGATATCGTCGCCACCGGGACCTATTTTGCTGGTCGCGGCTCGGTGATGATCGCAGCTCTCACGCGCGGCAAACACGTCATCAGCGACAAACCCTTGTGTACGCGGATGGTGGAGCTCGACCGGATTGCGGCGTTGGCGCACGAGAAAAATCTCAAGGTTGGCTGCATGTTGACCATGCGCGATGCCGCTCAGGTTATGGGCGTGCGCAACCTAATCCAAGCCGGCCGCATCGGCGAAGTCCACGCCATCGCCTTTGGCGGCCAGCACCCGCTGCTCTTGGGCTCGCGGCCTAGCTGGTATTTTGAACAGGGCAAACACGGTGGCACCATCACTGATATTGGCATCCACGCCATCGACGCTTTGCCTTGGGTCACGGGCCGTCAGTGGACGAAAATCAACGCCGCGCGCTGCTGGCGGGCCTTTGTTCCCCCGGATCTTCACATGCAGGACGCCGGGCAGATGATGCTGGAGATGGACAACGGCTGCGGAGTCTTAGGCGATGTGTCGTACTTTGCACCCGATAGGGCGGGCTACGCAATGCCTTATTACTGGCGGACCACGTTTTGGGGTAGGGATGGCGTAATCGAGACTTCGACTACGGCTAAGGAAATACAAGTACTCGGCAGAGAAGACGCCATCGTGCAGATCGAGCCACTCCCCGCGGCCCAACGGGGCGGCTACCTGCGCTCCTTCCTCGACGACATCGCCGGAGTAGTGCCGGCCAATGGCCTCGACACCGCTGCCGTGCTGCGCTCGACGCGCAACGTCATTCGCATTCAGGAGGCAGCCGACAGAGGGGAGCGCGAAGTGGGTCTCGAGTGTGATTTTAACGCGCGCCGTTCTTACTAATAGCGCAACGCCGCGTTGTTCCACCGCAGTAACGCATCTTGTGCCCGCCATTGGGGATGCGCTTCATCGGTGGTGGCGACGTGCTTAAACCACTCGGCACAGCGTCCATCCAAGGGCCGCATACTCATCAGTGCGCCGAGCGCGTTAAAACGGACAAAAGGCTCGGCATCGGTCAGGGCCTCTACTACCCGTTCCTCTGCACCGTGCGCCTCCTCGCCCCACAGCGCTAGCGCTTGTAGCGCATTGTGCCGTACCCAAACATCCGCGTCGTCTAGTGCGCGTTCCATGTCGGGCCCGAGCGACAGACTTTCGCGGCCCAGATCACCCGCGATGTCCGCGGCCATCGCCCGCAGCCACGGGTCGGGGTCCGTCAGCGTCTCGCGCAGCGCAGCCACGGCGACGCAGCCCGCCGTACTCAGCGCCACCGCGGCCATCTCGCGCTCTTGTTCCTCTCCGTGGCGCATCCGAGCGACTAAAGCCCGCGCTCCATCGGCATCTACTTGTCCGCCTAGACCATAGGCCGCCTCTAGAGCCTCGTGCTCCTGCTCAGACGCTAAACTTTTGCATAGCGACGCCAGCGATGCCGTGCCACCGAGCCGTTCGGCCCCGCGACCGCCGAGCCAATTCCACATCGTCTGCCAAGTCTTGGGCAGGCACAACAAGCGCCCATCAGGACGCGCCGACCATTGGCGGGCGATGGCGGCAAAATCGGGATGGTAGGTGGCTGCGGCCTGCCAACTAGGCCCTTGCGGCTCGCCGCGGCGGTCAAAGACAAATTTGAGCATAATCCGCTCGGTATCGCTCGTATTAGCTCCGGCCCGATGCCAAGCAGAGAAGTGGCAAATGGCCATGATCCCGGCGTCGCCCTCGACCCCGCATTCCAAGGCTTCCATTGCTTTGGGTCGCTGCCGATAGTACTGCGAACCCGGCACCAAGGTCGTTGGCCCCAACGCTTTGGGCACTGCATGAGGGAAGTACGCCAGCAGCACTTTGCGCGGTCGGTGTCCATAGCGCCAAGGACGAGTCCAGCCCCGCAAGGCCCGCGGTGTTCCGTCTTGGTGAAACCCCCCGGCTGCTTGGCCGGGTCGGGTCAGGTGGGCATGGCGGTGGCAGAGCATGTGATAATCCGCACCGAGGATGCTCGTCAGCGGCCCTACCACCTGCGGATGCGACAATACCTGCGTAAGCGCCGGGACCTGTTCATAGATGGCATTACCGGGATTTTTGCCCTCGACAAAGGCGGCGCGAGTCTGGGCGCAAACCGCTTGGTGTATCTCCGCGTTGATTTCAGGGCGAAAAATATGGTACCCGCGCACAACAAAGGCGAGCATTTCATCGTCGTTGAGCCGAAAGTCCACAGGCCGTCCTCCTCGTCAGTTGGCTAGGATCGTGGTTCCATCCGCGCCGCCTCTAATACGGCCTGAAAGTCGTCCGGCAGCGGCGCGGCAAATTCCATCATTTCTCCAGTGGTCGGATGGGCAAAGCGCAGTTTTTTGGCGTGCAGGGCTTGGCGTTTGAGCAAACTTAGCATCCAGTTGGCTTGGCGACGGTACTCGGGGCGAATTCCGCGGGCTTGGTCGCGGCCTCCATATACGGGGTCGCCGAAGACTGGATGGCCGATATGGGCCAGATGCACTCGGATCTGATGGGTGCGTCCCGTCTCTAGCCGACACTCGACTAAGGTTGTAAAAGGACAGTACTCGACGACGCTGAAATGGGTTGCCGCCGCCCGCCCGTCTGCGACCACGGCCATTTTCTTGCGATTTTTGGGCTGGCGGCCAATCGGGGCTTTGATCCGCCCATTTTTTTCGCGTACGCCGCCCCACACTAGGGCGGCGTAACGGCGTTCGATCTGGTGCGCTTGGAGGCTGGCGGCCAAGGTCCGGTGGGCGGCGTCGCGCTTGGCGACTAGCAGCAAGCCGCTGGTTTCCTTGTCGAGCCGGTGGACGATTCCCGGCCGGAGCGCGCCGTTGATGCCCGACAGATTGCGACCGTGGTGTAACAGCGCGTTGACGAGGGTGTGGGCGGGCGCGCCGGGGGCTGGATGCACGGTCATGCCGGCTGCTTTGTTTACGACCAGCAAGTCGTCGTCTTCGTACGCGATGGACAAGGGCAGTGCTTCGGGATGCGCGGCGAGCGGCTCGGGCGCAGGCAGTTCGACGGCGATCGCGTCGCCGGGCTGGACCAAGTACGATGGGCGCGTCTGTTGGCCATTGACGCGGATTGCTCCAGCCTTGATGAGTGCTTGGATGCGGCTACGCGAATGTTGAGGACAGTGAGTGCGGAGGAAAAGATCGAGCCGCTCGGCGGCTGATTCGCTGGGAACGGCGAGGTCCATGGGAATTTAATCCCGGGCGATTTCCTCTTCGGGCGCAGGGGAGGATGGCTGCTCTGGCCGGCCGGGCGTCTTGTCGCGGCGCGAGTAGCCCAAGGCCAAGAGCAAGACGCCGACGGTGACAAAGGAATCGGCAAAGTTGAAGATTGGCCAGCGCAAATCCCCGAGGCCGAAGTCGAAAAAATCTACCACTTCCCCTAGGTACAGGCGGTCGATGATGTTGCCCACGGCACCGCCTAATACTAGGCAGAGGGCTAGGCGCAAAAGCCGCTCGTTTGCGGCGAGCGAGCGATAGAGGTAAATGAGGATGCCGAGGGCGAGGAACGAGAAGACCGTATGCAGCAACGGGCTGCCCACGTTTAGCCCGAAGGCCGCGCCCGGGTTGTGGATATAGGTCAGACGGAAAAAGTTGCCCAACACAGGCTCGGATTGATACAGCGCCATGGAGCCGCGGACGATGAATTTGCTAACTTGATCGACGACCACGGCTAGGGGTATGATCCACAGAAACGTCACTCTAAATCCGATGCCTCTTCGCGTTTGGACTTACAGCTAATGCACTGGGTGGCGGTGGGCACGGCCTCTAAGCGGCCGCGGCCGATTGGCCTCTGGCAGGTGCGGCAGATGCCAAAGGTGCCGTCCTCGATGCGTTGCAGGGCTTCGTTTAGGTTATTGATGTAATCGCCCCCGCGCTGGGCGAAGAGCTGGGATTTTTCCCGCTCCATGGCGTCGGTGCCGTGGTCGGCCATATGTAGCGAATAAGTCGAGCGGTCCTCGGAGGCGGTTTCCTTGGCGTCGTGGCGCAAGGTGTTTTCAATGGCTTCGACATCGTCTGAGGTCTGGACGATTTTTGTGAAGAGCAATTTTTTAAAAAAGTCGAGGTCTTTTTGGTCCATCTGCTTGGGTCGGTCGTTCATTACTATTTTCCTCTCTGCTTAGGCCCTAACGATGGCAATGGTGCTATCGTGGCCGTTGACTTGCCGATCCTGTTGCAAGAGCACCTCTTGGGGCAGTTCTCCGGTGTGGAGGGCTAGCGCTAGGGTCTCGGCGGCGATGTACGGGCCGTGCTGCTGAACCGCTTCTTCCAAGGCGGGCGCGCCGCAGACCCAGACGTGAATGCGG
This sequence comes from Candidatus Latescibacterota bacterium, assembly GCA_965116045.1. Classification (GTDB taxonomy): domain Bacteria; phylum Latescibacterota; class UBA2968; order UBA8231; family UBA8231. The sequence goes on from OZ220478.1 coordinate 4,140,267, forward strand.
TCGGAGACATCCAGCCCGGCCTCTTTGCGCATGTTTTGTACGCGATTGACGAATTCGCGCGCCGTGCATTCGGCGATTAGCTCAGCGTCGAGTTGGACATCCAATCCTACCCCGAGATTATGGTCGAGGGCTGCCACCACGCCTTCTTTCTCGCGGCGCTGCACGACGATGTCGGCCAGCCCGATCGCGCCGCCGGCGACCGAGAGCTGGCCACCACTTTCGAGCAGGTGGACATCCTCACCCGTTAAGGCTTGGATGCGCGCAGCAACTTCCGGCATCTGTTTGCCAAAGCGTGGCCCCAAGGCGCGGAAGTCGGGCCGGTAGGAGACCTCGCTGAATTCGGTCTCATCCTCCACCAGCACCACCTCTTTGACGTTGAGTTCGTCGGCGAGTAGGTCGGTCATTTGCTCCAGCCCGTGGTGGCTGTGTCCGTTGGGGGGCAGGAGCCAGAGGTGCCGCAGCGGCTGGCGCACTTTGAGCTCGTGCTTGCTGCGCAGCGAGCGGCCCAAGACTACGGCCCGCGTCACCAGTTCCATTTGCTTTTCTAAGGCCGCGTCGCGCAAGTGCTCATCGGCCTGCGGCATGTCGCATAGGTGAATGCTTTCGGGGGCATCGGGAGCCACGCGGCGCACCAAGTTTTGGTAGATGCTCTCGGTGATAAAGGGCAAGACCGGCGCGAGGGCTTTGATGAAGGTCACCAGCACTCGATAGAGGGTGTCGTACGCGGCCAGCTTGTCTTGGTCGTCCTCGGACTTCCAGAAGCGACGGCGGCTGCGGCGGATGTACCAGTTGGTCAGCTTCTCGATAAAGGCCACCATCGCTGGTACTGTGCGATAGAGTCGGTAGGCTTCCATTTCGGCGTTGAGGTCGTGGAGCAAGGTTTGCAACTCCGAAAGAATCCAGCGGTCGAGGCGATGGTCGAGCGTCTGCGCCCGGCTTGCATCTGGCGTCCAACCGTCAATGGTCGCGTAGGTGACGAAGAAGCTATAGGCATTCCACAAAGGGATGATGACATCGCGCAGGCTTTGCTTGATGCCCGCTTCGGTGAGGCGCATCTCCTCGGCCTTCATGGCCGGCGAGTTGAGCAGATAGAGGCGCAGAGCGTCAGCGCCGTAGGTCTCGAGCATCTCAGCCGGATCGGGATAGTTCTTCAAGCGCTTGCTCAGCTTGCGTCCGTCGGCGGCTAGCAGCATACCGCCGACGATGCAGTTGTGGAAAGCCGGCTTGTCGAACAGCGCCGCCGCGAGGATCGTCAGGGTGTAGAACCAGCCTCGGGTCTGATCGAGGTTCTCGGAGATGAAGTCGGCTGGGAAAGAGGCCGCGAAGTCTTCGCGCCGGCCAAAGGGGTAGTGGTTTTGCGCGTACGGCATGGACCCAGATTCGAACCAGCAGTCGAGGACTTCGGGGACGCGCCGCAGCGAGCCGTTCCCCGATGGGGCCGGAATCTCGAGGTCGTCGATAAAGTGCTTGTGCAGGTCATTCACCTCGCGTCCGGTGAGTTCGCACAACTCCTCGCGGCTGCCGACGCAGACGGCTTCGCCCGTTTCCTCGTTGCGCCAAATCGGCAGCGGCGTGCCCCAATAGCGGTTGCGGCTGACGGCCCAGTCCGGGGCCGACTCGACGCCCTTGCCGAAGCGGCCATCGCGGATGTGCTCGGGAATCCACCAGATCTGCTGATTGGCGGCGAGCATCTTTTCTTTAACTTCACCTTCTATCTTTACGAACCAAGTGGAGATCGTGCGATAGATGAGGGGCGAGTCGCAGCGCCAGCAGAATGGGTACGCGTGCTCGATGGAACCTTCGGAAAATAGCTGGCCCGAAGTGCGCAAGCGACGGATGATAGGCGTATCGGCGTCCTTGACGAAAGTGCCGGCAAAGTCCGGGAGCTCGTCAGTGAAGCAACAGTCGGCGTCGATGGGGCAGACCACGGGCAAGCCCTCGGACAGACCAAGTTGGTAGTCGTCTTCGCCAAACCCCGGAGCAATGTGGACGATGCCGGTGCCGTCGTCAGTAGATACAAAGTCGGCTGTTGCGACGCGGAAAGCACCTTCGTCGGCGCGGTCGGCGAAGTAGTTGAACAGGGGCTCGTAGCGCAACCCAACGAGGTCTTCGACGGCCATCGGCGCTACCGCGGCGATTTCGCTGTCGTGCCGGCGAAAGAGGCCCTCGACGAGGGAAGCAGCGAGGATCAATCGCTCTCCGTCGCTGGTGGTGACGCATGCGTAGTCAATGTCGCGGCCAATGGCCAAGCCCATGTTAGAGGGCAGCGTCCACGGGGTCGTCGTCCAAGCGAGCAAGGACAGGCGCTGCTCACCGGCGACGCGGAAGCGCACGGTGATCGACGGGTCTTGGGTGTCTTGATAGCCTTGGTTGACCTCGAAGTTCGACAGCGGGGTGGAGCAGCGGGGGCAATAGGCGAGGGATTTGTAGCCTTCGTAGACAAGTCCTTTATTCCACAGCGACTTGAACACCCACCACACGGATTCCATGAAATCGGGATCCATCGTCCGATACTGGTGGTCCCAGTCGACCCAGCGCCCCAGCCGCTCGATCAGCTTTTGCCACTCGGCCGTGTAGCGCAGCACCAAGTCTCGACAGGCCTCGTTGAACTGGGATACGCCGTATGCGAGAATGTCGCGCCGCGACCGCAGCCCAAGCTGCTGCTCGGCTTCGTTTTCGACGGGCAGGCCGTGGCAATCCCAGCCCCAGCGGCGCTCGACCCGGTAGCCGCGCATCGTCCAGTAGCGGGGCACCACATCCTTGGTGATGGACGCCAGCAGGTGTCCGTAGTGGGGCCGGCCGGTTGCAAAGGGCGGCCCATCGTAGAACCGAAAGGGCCGCTCGACAGGGCGAATATCAACGGATTTTCGATACAGGTCGCCATGACGCCAGAACTCGAGGATCTTGCGCTCCTGAGCGGGAAAGTCTACTTGAGACGGAACCGGGGCAAAAGGGGTTTGGGGCGCCATGCTCATTCTACGGGGAAGATATTGTTGAGAAAAACGACGACGAGTTTGAGCAGAAAAAACAGGACTATCGGCGTAAAGTCTATGCCCGTTGACCAGAAAAACCTCGGCAAGAAGGAACGCACTGTATCGAGGGCCGGATCGGTGACGCCGCGCAGGAATTGGACGAGCGGGTTATGAGGGTTGGGGTTAAACCACGAGATCAATACCCGAATGAGGACCACATAGCTGTAGATCGTGATGAGACCAGTGATGAGGCCCTTGATGTCTGCAAAAAAACCGCCGAAATCGAACACGATTGTCTCCTGTGTGTCAGGTCGGCCGCGGGCCGAAGATCGCCGTGCCGAGGCGCAGTAGATTGGCTCCTTCGGCGATGGCGAGTTCAAAGTCGCCGCTCATGCCCATGGAAAGGTAATCCATAGACACGCCGGCAAATCCGCACTCGGCGACTTTTTCGCCGAGCTGGCGCAAGGTCCGAAAGCAGCCCCGGACAGTAGCCTCGTCCTCGGAGTGAGCGGCAATGGTCATTAGGCCGCGAATCCGCAAGTGCGGCAGTGGCACGAGGGCTGCGACTAGATCAACGAGCTGGTCGGGAGCGACTCCGCCTTGGCTCAAGTGGCCGGCCGTGTTTACCTGCAATAGCACCTCAAGAGTGCGGCCGGCCTGCTCGGCCCGGCGGCTTAGTGCCTGCGCTAACCGGGCCGAATCGACCGACTGGACGAGGTCGAAAAGCTCGACGACCCGCCCGGCTTTATTCGTCTGCAAATGGCCGACAAAGTGCCAAGCGAGAGGCGCGGCGACCTGCGGCTGCTTAGCGGCTGCTTCTTGGATGCGATTTTCGCCTACGAGGCGCAAGCCGCAAGCGTAAGCGGCCTCAATCTCGCGTACGCTGCGCATTTTGCTGACGGCGACGACCTCAATCTCGCTTGCTGTGCGCCCGCTGCGTTCGCTCGCCTGCTCAATGCGGGTGCGCAGTAATTCCCAGTTGTCGCGGATGTGGTCCATACTAAATGTCTAAACTGCTAAAGATACTAAGCAGTCTAGCTGGACACAAACCAACAGCAGCTTGACTCAGGTTGCCGCGCCTTCTTCTGAGGGGCGGGCCTTTTCCGCGGGGACAAGGCTCGGATCTACGAGTAATGAGAAGGAGGAAAAAAGTAGGGTTGAAACGAGAATGTCCAAGAGCACGGCCTGCGCCAACAGACCCTCGGCCCCTACGTAGGGGGCCAGCCCGTGTGGGCCGCAGAACAACTCGAACAACAACGCGCCACGCGGCAGGAGCCGCCAGCCAATGCGCCGCCCTGGATGAGGGCCGGATAGCGGGTAATACGCGATGGGTGCCAGTCCCCGCAAAAGCAGCGGCACGGCCACTAGGACGAGCGCGGCCTCGTACAGCCCGTCCGCAGGTGGCCACAGTGCGCCGAGATCGAGCGCGGTCCCCAAGAGTGCGAAAAAGAGCATAAAGGCCACTGGCGCACCTCGGTGCAGTAGCAACCGCACGCGGCGGCTTTGCTGCTTGTCCTGTACGAGTCCTGCCACCAACCCGCAGGGCAAGGCCATTAGCCCGAGGGTGTCTAGCGCGAGAGCTGTGAAGAAAAAAGCCCCGACTAGACTGGCGACTATGGTCGCGTTTGGCGTGGCGAACCGCCTTAAAAAGCGCAGCCCCAGCCCCAGCCCGCCACCAACTACAAGCGAAAGGCCGACGCGCCCGACCCATCCCGAGGCTCCAGTTTCCAGCAGAACCAGTGTTCCACCCAATGCCGCGAGCGCGCAGCCCGTCCCTAGCACCGCCAGCACTAGTGCGCCTCGCCGGCCAAATTCTGGTACCTCGGTGAAAGGCCCCCACAAGCTGGCCAATGCGCCGAGGAGTACGGCTTGGTCCCAAGGCAGCCCGAGCAATGCGGTGGCCGCGGCCACCGCGGCAAAGACCAGCGCAGTCACCGCCGCTGCCAACCCCAGCGTGTGCCCAGCGTGCGTTGGCCATACTACGTGTAGCCCCACTTGGAACCCGACCCCGAGGCCGGCCGTGAGCAAGAGCAATTGGTGTAGGGAGAATGCACCTAGATCAACGAGTTGCAAGCCGCCGGTGCCCAGCAACATCCCGGCCCCGATCCAGCCGACCAGTGCTGGTAGGCGGATCGCCTGTGCCAATTGGCCGCCAGCCGCAGCCAAGAGGGCCAGCGCACCCAGCATCCACGCGGCGTCAAAGGAGCTGGAGCGATCCTGCGGCGGTCCGTAGTAGATCAACAGCAGGACAAAGGCAACTACTACTATCGTTTTCATGGCGAGAGGTGGTCCCGCCCGCAATCGGCTGGCTTTAGTCAGAGCCTTTGGCAGCGGCCCGTTGTTGGCCTAGATAGAGCACTGGGCTGGCGACGAATATCGACGAGTAGGTGCCGACCACGACGCCGATCATCAAAGTGATGGTAAAGTCGCGGTTGACCTCGCCGCCAAAGATCATCAGCACCAGCACTGCCAAGAGCGTCGTCGCCGAGGTGATCAGCGTGCGGCTCAGACACTCGTTGATGCTCTGGTTGACCGTGCCGTCAAAGCCCTGTCGGCGGGCTGTGTGTAGGTTTTCGCGGATGCGGTCGAAGACCACGATCGTGTCGTTGAGCGAGTAGCCGACAATGGCCAACAACGCGGCGACCACCGCGAGGGTAATCTCAATGTTGAAGAGCGAGAGCAACCCGAGGGTGATGAGCACGTCGTGGAAGAGTGCGACGACCGCAGCGATGCCGTAGAGGAAGCGGTGAAAGCGCCAAGCCATGTAGATCAGGATCAGTGCCAGTGCCACCAACACCGCCCGCACGGCCGCGCTGCTCAGTTCGCTGCCGATCTTGGGGCCGACCTTTTCTTGGCGGCGAATCCACTCCATTTCTTCGATACTGTTGACAAATCCGGCCTTGAGCACCGCCATGATGCCATCGGCCACCTCCGTGCCGGCCCCGCTCTCGCTGACGCGGATGAGGATGTCGTTTTCCGAGCCGAATTGCTTGATCTCGCTCTTGCTCAGGTCGATTTCGTCATCGCCCACGGGGACGCGACCGAGCTGGCTGCGGATGTCCTCGACTTGGACGGCTGGATCGAAGTGCAACTCCAGCAAGGTGCCGCCGGCAAAGTCAATGCCCTTGCGGATGCCATTGAGGCCCAAGATGGAGACGATGCCGATGAGCAGCACGGCCGCCGAGGCACCAAAGCCAATGTTGCGCAGCGAAAGAAAGCGGATGTTCAGATTGGCGAAGCGCGCGATCGGCCCGATGCTCAAGCTCGATTGCTCCGACTTCCGGGTGATCAGTTCGAAGATCGTGCGGGTTACAAAGAAGGCCGTAAAGAGGCTGGAGATGATGCCGATGCACAGGGTCAAAGCAAAGCCGCGGATCGGCCCGGTGCCGAACTGATAGAGCACGATGGCGACTAGGAACGTGGTTACGTTGGCGTCGATGATGGCCGAGAGCGCGTGGCCATAGCCGGAACTAATGGCCGCGCGCACGGTCTTGCCCGAGCGTAGCTCTTCGCGGATGCGCTCAAAGATCAGCACATTGGCGTCAACAGCCATGCCGATGGTCAGGATGATGCCGGCGATGCCGGGCAAGGTCAGGGTGGCGTGAAAACCAGCCAGCACCGCCATGATGAAAAGCATGTTGAGCAGCAGGGCGCAGTCGGCGATCAGCCCGGCCGCTCGGTAGTAGAGGACCATGAAGATCGCGATTAGCACCATGCTGTAGATGGCGGCGGTTTTGCCTTGCTCGATGGAGTCGCGCCCCAGCGACGGGCCGACCGTGCGGTCTTCGATGATCTCGACCTCGGCCGGTAGCGCGCCAGCCCGCAGCACGATGGCGAGGTCTTTGGCCTCTTCTTGGGTGCCGCTGCCGGTGATGATGCCGCGTCCCTCGCTGATTTTGTTTTGGATGACCGGGGCCGAGTACACCGATTCGTCGAGGACGATGGCCATGCGCTCGCCGATGTGCGAACCTGTGATGCGGCTGAAGAGTCGCACACCTTCGTCGGTGGTCGCGAAATTGACGATGGGCTGGCCCATGTACTCTACTACTTGGCCGATAGAGACGAAGGCGTCTTGAATCATGTGCCCGGTCATCTCCGGCTTCTTGCGCACCAAATAGAGGAAGTAGAACTCATTGCCCTCGGCTCCAGCGGGTTTACTCGAAAAGATGAATTCCACGTCGGCGGGGATGAGTTCTTGAACTTCTGGGGCATTGAGCAAGTTCTTGACGCGCTGCAAATCGCGGCCCGAGACCGTGAGGTCTTCGCCGGCGGGGCTGAGCATGGCGGAGAAGGGGGCGCTTTCTGGTTTGGAGGAAAGGAGGAGGTCTTCTTCTTCCTCTTCTTCCTCTTCTTTTGGAGCTAGCGCTTGGTCGATGCGCTGGATTAGGCGAGTGCGATCTTCAGCGGGTTCGAGGAGTTGGAATTCGAGCAGCGCGGTTTGGCCTACTAGATCCTTGGCGCGCTGTACGTCTTGGACGCCGGGTAACTCGATGATGATGCGGTTGTCGCCTTGGCGCTGGATCGTCGGCTCAGCCACCCCAAATTGATCAATGCGGTTGCGAATGACTTCTTGGGCCTGAGCAACCGCGTCTTGGGCGTCCTGTTGCTCCATCCCCTCGGTCTTGACCTCTAAGACGAGGTGAATGCCGCCTTGTAAGTCCAGTCCCAAATTGAGCGAGCGCTTTTTTAGGTCGACGAGTTGCCCGGGAGATTTTAGCTCCATGGCCTCTCGCTCGTCGTCCGCCATGCTGTAAAATTCCACGCTTGGCAGCAGATAGTACAATGCCGCGGCGATCAGTGCCACGATCAGCACGAGTTTCCGATTGCGTTTCATAAATTGGTCTTTACTCCGCTAGTGCCGAGCACAGCCCGGCGAAGGTTTGTTGCTATTGCAAAAGCGAAAGCGGTCGCGCAGCCCGGTTGACGCCCGGTGCATGAGCTGTCCGTCTCGCGCAAAAAAAATAAAGCCCTCAACGTCCGTTAGGCCCTCGACGAGTGCCAGCCCTTGCTCTGGCCCTAAGACGAAGACCGCGGTTGACAGAATGTCGGCGTCTAGGGCGGTCGCGGCCCACACAGTGGCGCTTATGCTCGCCCGCGCTGGATAGCCGGTCTTGGGGTTGAGCAGGTGGTGATAGCGCTCGCCCTCCCAATCAAAGTACTGCTCGTAGTCGCCGGCGGTCGCGATCGCCGCGAGCCCGAGGTCTTCTACTGCTAGGTATTGCTCCGGGTCGTGCGGGTGCTGTACCCCAAAGAGCCAAGGCCGACCGTCTGGCTTCTCGCCCCAATAGCGAATGTCGCCCCCGGCCTCAATCACCCCAGCGTCCACTTGCAACTCCTGCATCGCCGCTACGGCTTGGTCAACTGCGTAGCCTTTAGCCGCTGCTCCCAGATCCAACCGCAGCCCCGGCTTGTTGAGCCGAAACGACTGGGCCGCAACTTCCAACCCTTCGTAGCCCACCAGTGCCAGTGCCGAATCAACCTGCGCTGGAGCAGGCGGCGCTGCCGCCGCAGGGAAGTTCCACAGCCTCGTCAATGCTCCCACCGTGCAGTCAAAAGCACCATCGGTCAACGCGGCGAAGTGCTGGCTGCGCGTCAAGACCGCAATCAGCCCGGCCGGGCCGGGCGTTGGGACGAGTTGCGCCTGCTGTTCTAGCCGCCGCAAGGCTCCATCCTCGCGGTAGGAACTCATCGCCGAATCGACGCGGGCGATTTCCGCGTACGCCGCCTCTAGGTGTGGGCGAATCACTGCTTCGTCGCCGTAGAGTTTGACCGTGACGAGGGTGCCCAACAAGAGGCGGTCGGTGCGCACCGGCACAGCGGGCCGGGGCGGCGGCAGAAAGTACAGGACCACGGCCAAACCGCCGATGGCCAGCAGACTGCGCTTGAGCATGAGCTAGTCGCGTCAATTGGTGCGTTCGACGACGAGCTGTACGGCTCGTTCTAGCGCGGCGCGGGCCGGGGAAGGGGCCAGTACTTTTAGGCATTGCTGAGCTTGGGCGGCGTATTCGCGTGCGGTCTCGGTGGCGGCGGCGACTCCGCGGTACTCTTCGACAAAGGCTACGATCTGCGCCCATTCGTCTTCGTCTTTGTCGGGCCGGGCCAAAAGGGCTTCCATCTCAGACCGAGCAGCTAAAGGGGCTTGCTGTAAGGCGCGTATCAAGGGCAAGGTGATCTTGCCCTCGCGCAGGTCGTGCCCCACGGGCTTGCCCATGGTCGCTTGATCGCTGGTGAGGTCGAGGATATCGTCGGCGACTTGGAAGGCGCGGCCCAGCGATTCTCCGTAGCGCCCCATGGATTGCACGATCTCGTCCGATGCGCCGGCGAGAATCGCGCCAATCCGCGCTGCAGCCGAGATCAGGGAAGCCGTTTTGTCGCTGACCATGGCAAAGTACGACTCTTCGCGCGTATCGCACTGAGTGCCGATCTGGATTTCAAAAATTTCGCCTATGCTCAGCCGCTCGGTGGCGTGCGCTACTGCGCTCAGGACCTGCAAATTGCCGATCTCGATCAGCAGGCGCAGGGCGCGCGCGAGCAGGAAATCGCCCATGAGCACGGCGATCTGCCCGGTCCAGCGCTCGTTGACCGTCTCGCGGCCCCGGCGCACAGTTGCTGAGTCCACTACGTCGTCGTGGACCATGGTGGCGGCGTGAATCATTTCGACGGCTACAGCTGTGTCGATTAGCTGTTCGTTCCAGCGGCCAGACGCTTTAGCTGCGAGCAGGATGAGGGCTGGCCGGAGGCGTTTGCCCTTGAGGGTGGCCATGTAGCGGGTAATGACGTGGACCAGCTCGACATCGGCGTTGAGTTCGGCGTTGAGCCGCTTTTCAAACCGGACCAGTTCTTGATCTATCAGACCTATGCAGGGATCCATTAGAAAGGCATCTATCGAGGTTAAATCACCAAATAAATAAAGTAGAAAAATAGAAAATTTAGAAGCTAAGTATTGAAAATATGCCTGTCAATCTACGCACGGAGTAGGCGGTGGTACGTTTTGAAACTTCAGGTTGTCTCGGTACGCTTACGGTAGGTCCTGGGTCGTCGAGGTTCAGGCTGGGTCTCGGCGACCCGTTCAACCTATCTATAATATACAAACGGGTCTGCTGGGGTTTCGGCGAGAACTATTTTCTCTTGACAGATCGCTTTGCGCGGTTTTTGTTTAACAGCCGAGCGTTTGGAGCTACAACCTCGCCGCTTGCGGCAGCTTTAGGCGGATTAACAGGACAATGAATACAGCATCGCTATCAAAGAGAATGCCATCGCCAAGAGCGGCGCTTGATGCAATGGCTGTGCTTTGTTCTACGCTTGAAATAACGCCGAGTTCTTATTGTCGTAAGTCATTAAAAAACAATAAGTTACCCCCCCCCCCCGATTTTCTTGGGTATTAAGCACTAGACTCATTTATCAACCTATTCGCCTCGCTCCCCTTCCTCAACGGAAGCGGGAAGGGGTATTGCTCTGCTCTGCCGCGTCGGTCAGACGTCCGCGGCGCAGAGATTCTACCAATCCCAATAACAGACGAAAACCATCCTCGGTATTCCGCGCGGCAGTCGGCGGCGACGTCGTAAGTGCCATTTCGCCGTGCAGGATTCGTCTTTCTCCCCGGCGTGTGCCCGTTCTCGAAGATCAGCCTGTTTTCCGCCTCTTTGCGACCGACCCCCTTTTGAAAAACGCCGGAATGCAGCGGCTTCGCGATAAGCCGCATCCATTTTCTCGTATCCATATCCCTTTCACCATTGAGGAGATTGCATCATGAAATATGCAAAGTTGCAGATGTCGCGTTTGTCTTACATGCCTTGGTTGCTGGCGGCGAGTCTGGTGTTGGGCTGGGCTGGCGAGGCTCCGGCCCAAAACATATTGGGCTCTTTTGACCCGGGTTTCGTCCACGAGGCCGGTGGAGCACAAGATATTACGGTAACACTAGAAACGGAAGGAGGGGTGGAGGCGAAATCAGATATTCAGATTCACATGTTTTTGGATCCTGACGGTCAAACCGTCCGATACCTCAATGACTTATTCACCGTATCCACCCCGCCCACTATCTTGCTTAAGAAGGGCGAGAAAAAGGTGACGGAGACTTTTACCATAACCCCGATAGCCAATGATCGAATCGGACCGACCCCGGCCAACCCTACGAAGAACGTTAACCTTATGAGGAAAGTCCTCGATAAGCACAAAAGGGTGGCCATGGGGAAAAGTGAACATGTTAGTTACGAGGATAGTTTAAACATTGCTGTTGATATCGCTATTATTTTTAAATTTGCTGTCGTTGGTACGAGCAGTAGCAATCAAGTTAGCTTCGCCAAGAATGTGATTAAAAGGAGCCTCAGTGGAGGCGGCTATGAATACTTCCCGTTTGTGTCGCTGATTGATGACGATGCGTGGCCCCGAGCGATTGACCTTTCGTTCGATCCGTCGACGCTCAGCAAGCAGGCGGATGCGACTTCTATTGAAGTGACAGGTGCCTTGCATGGCCGCTCGTTACCGGACACGACCCTCTCCACCCAGTTGGTTGTTGCTGGCAGCGATACTCTGAAGCGCGATGAGCATTACACGCTCAGTGGTTTAGGCAAGCTAACCATTCCGCAGAGGACGCGGTCTGGGACGAAGACGTTTACCCTCGATCCGAATGGCACCAAGGATGGTGCGCTCGTAATAGGCCCTAGTAGTGATACTGATACGCTGACGGTGGTGGTCGGCAAACGGTACTATACTTATAAGGGTAAAACCGTAGAAGTAAAGATAGACATAACTAGAGATAATACCTTCGAGGACGATGGGTTTGTTGGCGGTGCCTCCAAAAGGGGGAATGGGACGTTTGAGTGTCTCGGTGATGATAGGAGTTGGACCGCATTCGGAGTAGACCTCAACGGCGATGACGATGTTGGATCAGACACAGATGGTGATGGTTTAATTAGTCTGGCCGAGTCCGACGTCGTCCCAGCGGGCACCGTTTTGGTAGAAAAAACCTTGGGGATCGACTTTAACAAAGATCGCGATTATTTAGATGTCCATGTGATTCGTACTGGCCGAGTGGTGACCGAAATAGGTCTTAAGTTAATGACCATCAATAAAGCTTTGGAAGATCCTCAGGGACTTACGGAGCGTAACCATCGCGCGGGGGCGACGGGTATTTGGAACGGCTGTATCGACCTTGACGGCAATGGTGACGTTACAGATAAAATCCCCGATAACACTGTCTTACCTTATTTAACCTCTTGGGCCTATCCCATTGTGGTCAACAAAGGGACTATCACGATCGAAGCCGATCCGATTGCGAAGATGAAGTCGTTTACGCTTGCTCCGGCGGCCATTCGCGAGAACGAGGGGGCAACGGACGTCACAATGACCGTTGAATTGGAGAAGGCCTTAAATAAGGCTCAGCGGGTGGACTTCGAGATTACTCCGGGGGCGGGGACGCGCGATGAGCATTACACAGTGCAGGTGACCGAGGGGTTGACGATTGCGGCCGGCGATACCAAGGGCACGGCAATGCTGCGCGTCACGCCGGTTAACAATAGCGATAAGAATGCGGCGCGGACGTTCACGGTGAAAGCGAAGGTCGGCGACGACGACCCGCAGATGAAAAACGAGGAATTCAAGATCACCGACGATGAGACGTTGAGTGAGAACATCACCCTGAAGGTCAGTCCGAGCGAAATCAAAGAGGACGCAGGCGAGACGACGATTACGGTGACGGGTACGTTAGACGGCAAGGTGCTCGACGCAGATGCGACGATCACTTTGGGCGTGGATGCGACCCCGGACAAGTCGGCGACGCGTGAATTGGACTACACGTTGGTCCTTCGTTCGCTGACGATTCCGCAAGGCGAGATCATCGGCTCGACGACGATCACGGTGACGCCAGTGAACGACGGGACGGACGACAACGACGAGACGATCAAGCTGAAGTCGCAGACGGACAACCTCAAAAACCAAGACGGGGATAAGATCACGGTCGGGTCGGTGGCGATCAAGCTGAAAGATCCCGCGGCGGCGACGACCACGACCACGACCACCACGACCACGACCGCGGCGGCGACGTCCACGGGACCCGTCTTCGGCGCGGACACGTTAGCCTTTGAGGCGACGGTTGGCCGGGCGTTTAGCGAAGTATTGCCCGAAGCGACCGGCGGCCAAGGGACGCTGATGTACAGGGTTTCGACCGATCTACCGGCGGGGCTGTCGTTTGCCCCGACGACGCGGACGATTTCGGGCACGCCGACGATGGCCGGCCTGTCCACGGTCGTCTATACGGCACTCGATAGCGTCGACGCCATCGGGGGCCGGCGGTTCACCATCACGGTCAGTGAACCGCCGCCGGTCACGGTTGGGATCGCCAGCGTGATGGCTTCGCAGTCGGTCGTGCGCGAAGACGGCGAGACGGCTGAAATCCGGGTTACGGCGACCTTGTCAGAGGCAGCACCGTCGGCGGAGATGGTCCGCTTCACGATTGTCCCGCCCGCCAGCGGTGCGCTGGCCACCCGCGACGTGGATTATACGGCGACATTCGTGGGGACGATTACTATCGCCGCCGGCGACCAGACGGGTTCAACGACCCTTCTCCTGTCGCCGATCGACAACGACGAGGCCGATGGACATAAGTACTTGGGAATCCGGGCGGCGGCTTCGGGCGGCTGGAGTCAGGCCGACCTCCGCATTTCCGACGACGAGACGCCGAGCGCGTCGGTTGTGGTGTCGGTGATGCCGAGCCAACTGAGCGAGTCAGCGGACTTGACGGAAGTGCAGGTCATGGTCGCGTTGGACGGCAAGCCGCTGGCTGACGATGCGACGGCGACGATCTTGATTGATGAGGATTCGCCAGCCACCCGCGACACCGATTACTCGGCACTGTTCAATCCAACCGTTACCATTGCCGCGGGTTCGATTACCGGCTCGACGCGGCTTTTGATTGATCCGGTGGCCGACGGTATGGCCGAAGGAGACGAGGCGATCCGCATCAAAGCGACGCTGCCCGGCATGGCCGAGGGATCGGCGACGCTGGTGCTGACGGAGAAGGACGGCGCGATGATGGACGGCGAGGAGGAGATGATGAGCCCCTTGGCATTCGTCGAGGGGGCTTCGATAGCCGCGCAGGCTTATACGGCGGGCACGGCGATTCATGCGTTGGAACTGCCGGCGGCGATGGGCGGCGAAGGAGCGATCACGTATAGCGTGTCGGATTTGCCGGCGGGGCTGTCGTTTGATCCGGCCACGCGGATGATTTCGGGCACGCCGGACGCGGCCACTGATGATGCCGTTGCGGTCACGTACACGGCGATGGCGGGCGATGAAAGTGCGTCGCTGATGTTCACGATCACGGTCAACCCAATGATGGAATTTGGCGACCTGAGCGCGTTGTTCGGCGGAGCCGGTAAGCGGGTGCCTTTGTCGGCGGGGCTGAATGAGGATGCGCGGCTGTATCTGGAGGCGTCGACAGCCTTGCCGAGCGTGGGCGAGGAATTCGTCCTCGCGGTGCGCTTGGCCGACTTCGTCGCGGTCAGAGGCTACGGCTTGCAGGTCGCGTATGACGCTGATAAGCTGGCGTTTGTTCGGGCGTTGTCCCAAGACCGCGCGTGGGCGGCGCCGCAGGTGCTAGCCGAAGCCGGCGTGTTGACCGTCGCCGCCCACGGGGATGTTATCTCAGACGGCGAGGTGATGCTGAACTTAGTCTTCCGTCCGACGACCGAGATCGAGCGCACGACGCTCGAAATCACCGATAACCAGACGTATGATCGCGCGTTGGGCTTCAACCGGCTGGCGTTGCCGGCACCGGTGTCGTTGCAGACGCGGCCGGCGGTGTTCTCGTTGGCCGACAACTATCCCAACCCGTTCAATCCGACGACGACGCTTCAGTATGCGTTGCCGCAGGCGGCGGACGTGGCGTTGACCGTGTATAACGTGCTGGGTCAGCCGGTGCGGACGCTGGTGGCCGAGCGGCAGGCGGCGGGTCGCTACGCGGTGGAGTGGGACGCGACCAACGATCAGGGTCACAGCTTGTCGGCGGGGCTGTACTTCTACCGCTTGCAGGCGGGCGGCGACTTCCGCGAAGTCAAGAAGATGCTGCTGCTCAAGTAGCACCGACGGCACCGCGAGTTACGGAAATGGGACCCCAGAAAACTGGGGTCCCATTTCTATGGTCAGTCGGGAGTAGCTGGAAGAGCTATCTTGCGCGATTTTTGAGCGGATCAAGCTGATCATTGTGCGCAAGCGGTCAGTGACAGGCGACCCGGCCTTGCGGTTTGGGCGCAGATCTCCAATGCTGGCTGAACCTTCGGGCGCAGTTCGATCTAGTTGCCACCGGCTATACGCCGACGGCCGCGTTGCTGCCGGCTACTTCAAGATGAACTGTTGAATAGCCCGCCAAAGTCAGCCTGAACCGCGGCGACCCAAGCTCTACCGTAAGCGTACCGAGACAACCTGAAATTGCAAAGCGTACCATGGCCACGGAGTGCTGGCAATGGATTGATTTTGCTCTATGAACTATACTTGTCGCTTCATTGCAACACGGGGAGACCGCTATGAAAATTACTCAGATCAAAACCTATTTGATGCAGTGTGCGCCTCCGCAGGCGAGTGGTTGGTCGGCGCGCAACTGGCTCTTCGTCAAGGTCGAAACCGACGCTGGCATCTATGGCGTGGGCGAAGCTTCGGGCTGGCCGCGCGTGGTCGAAACGGCCATACGCGATCTAACGCCTTTGATGATCGGCGAAGACCCGTTTCACATTGAGCGGCTGTGGGGCAAGATGCAGGTGGCGATGATGGGCCACGGCATGACCGGCATTGTCGGCTCTGGTGCCATGACTGGCATTGAGATGGCCTTGTGGGACATCAAGGGCAAGGCCCTCGGGCAGCCGGTGTGGAATCTCTTGGGCGGCAAAATGCGCGACCGGGTGCGGGTCTATGCCCACGCGCATGAGCCAGAGCGGGCACGCGCCTTGGTCAATCAAGGCTACACGGCGATCAAGACTGGGGGAATCAACAACTGCGTCGAAACGGTCGCCGCCATCCGCAAAGCAGTCGGCGACGCGGTCGATCTGATGGTTGATGTCCACGGCCCGCCTTGGCTGACGACGCGCGACGCCATTGCCTTAGGGCACGCACTTGAAGACTACGATTTGCTGTTTTACGAAGATCCAGTAGCCCCTGAAAACATCGACGCCCTCGCTCGGATTGCCGACGCAGTAGATATTCCCATTGCCGCGGGAGAACGCCACGCCACCATTTGGGGAGTAAAGGAGCTGATTGAGCGCGAAATCATCGATGTGGTGCAGCCCGATACGGGCCGCGCAGGAGGGCTATCGCAGATGAAGAAAATCGCCGCTATGGCCGAAGCGCACTACTGCACAATGGCTCCGCACGACGGCTCATTGGGGCCGGTGGCCGAAATGGCGGCTGTCCACCTAATGGCCACGCTGCCCAATTTCCTGATCTTGGAGCACCTAGCGGACGATGTGCCACAGCGCTACGAGGTGATGACGGGTCAGCCCGAAGTGATCGACAGCCATATCGCGGTGCCGGATGCGCCCGGACTGGGCGTGGACTTGGTCGAGGAGGCGATTGCCCGATATCCGTCGCAGGGCAACATCGCCGTTCCAGATACGAGCTATGACTATCAGTACGTCCAAGCGCGGGTTGGGCGGGCGCTGTGGCTCAGCGAACGGGAAACGCCGCCGCCGGACTATCGCCCAGGCGAGATCTACTAGGCGTACATCTTACCGGGGTTGAAAATGCCTTGTGGGTCGAGGGCGCGCTTGAGCATCTGATTCATGCGCGCCGCGCCGGTGCTGAGCGGGGTAAAGGCGTCTTCATTGTGTTCGTCGGCCGCAAAGCGCCAGCCGATGGCTTGGTGGTGCTCGGCGGTGCGATGCAAACACACGGCTGGGGCAGCTACTGGTAACAATGCCCACAGTAAGCCGCCGGCCCAGTCCAGTCCCCAGCGACTCAGCCCCTCGGCCTCTAGTGCTTTTATTAATTGCGCCATCTTGGTCGGCGGCCCAGCAAAGCGCCAGCGCTGTTGGTCCTCGGCAGGTACCAGCCATTCAAGCTCGCGCCAGTGCCGCCAGAAGGCGTGCGATTCGGCCTCTTCTATTATCTCCGACTCTGCTGATTCTTCTGCGCGCAACGTTGCTAACTGTGCCCGCACCGCTGGCTCTGGGCCTTCGACGCGGGCGGCTAACTGGTCGGCATCGCAGACTAGGCCGGTGATTTGGAGGGGCCGCGCCGCCCAAGCGAGCATTCGCGCCAATGCCGCAGTGAGCGTCAATCCGTGAATGAGCAGAGTTGCTTGGGTTTCAGGGCGCGGCCAGACCTTGAGGCAGACTTCGGTCAGCACGCCTAGCGTTCCGAAGGAGCCTGCCAACACTTTGGATAGATCGTAACCCGTGACGTTTTTGACGACTTTGCCGCCGGTGCGAATGCGCTCGCCGCGGCCGTCGATCAGTTCGGCTCCGAGCAAGTGGTCGCGCAGTGCGCCCATCTTAAAACGCCGCGGCCCTGAGAGGTTGCAGGCCACGGTCCCGCCGATGGTCGCGGCCGCACCCCAAGCGGGCGGCTCGAAAGCTAAGTATTGGTTTTCGCCGCGGCACAGCGCTTCTATTTTGCTCAGCGCGGTGCCGGAGCGAGCGACTAGGACCAACTCGTGCGGCTCGTAGCTGATGATGCCGGTCAGAGCGGAGAGGTTGAGTGGGATTCCTTCGGGGTGGCGTCCGAGAAAGGACTTGGTGCGGCCGGCAAAAATGTTTAAGGCCGCGTTTTCGGCTAGGGCGTGGCGAACTCGCTCTTGGATGGCGTCGGCTGGGTCGTCGCCTTGGTGCATGTGGGCGGAGGCTAGGGCTTTGGCCCGCTCAGACCTTAATCCCGTTTTCTTTCAGGAACTGATAGACGCCTTTTTTGTTTAAGGTGCGTAGGGCACGGGCGGTCAGGCGGAGGGTGACGGTGCGGTTTTCCTCGGGAATGAAGATGCGCTTTTTGATGAGATTAGGCTGTTGGACCCGCTTGGTTTTGCGCTGCGAGTGACTGACGTTGTTGCCAACTAAGCCCTTAACTTTGGTCAGGCTGCATTGTCTGGCCATGAGTGCCTCCCTGTAAGAAACTATACAAAATAGCGGCCCTGAGCCGATAAGTCAAGATGAGGTGCTCTTGACAAAAAGAGGGCTTGGAATGACCTTAAAAGTTCCAATCGCCACGATCCAATGACCGATCCCGCCTGTCTATATTACTTTATGAAATTCAAATACTGTTTCTGGGTGCTCGCGCTTTTTTGCGGCAGTGCGGCCATGGCGGAATTGCGCGTAAGCGAACAGACGCCACAGCGCCTGCGCTTGGTTTGGCACCCCAAGGGCCGAGCATTGGAGCAGGGGCACAGTGCCTTGATCGGCGTCCCAACCGACGGACAGGTTCGCGTGGAATTGGTCGAAGCCCGCGTGGCGCAGACGGATCGCGCCGCTGAAGACGATGTGCCCACGCCGGGTCCGGTCTTCCTCGGCGAAAGCGGTTTTGTGCGTCGCCAGCGCGTTGTTCCGGTAGTGTTTGCCCCACGCGTTGAAGCGGACGGGACGCGGACTCTGTACGATCGCATCGTCGTCGACCTGCACCTGACCGGCAGCGGCGGCTCTCGCGTTGCCGACCCTTGGGGCGAAGCCTTCTACCGAGGGCTGCTCGTCAATCCCGAGCAAGCCGTGAACTGGCGATTGCCACGCAAACGGCGGCCGGCGCGCAAAGCCGCATTGCAGGAAGGGACTTGGCTGCGGATTTTCGTCGCGGAAGAGGGGATCTACAGGATATCGGGAGCCGACTTAGAGGCCGCTGGGGTGTCGCTCGCCGCTGTCGATCCAGCGAGTTTGCGCCTGTTCTACGGCGGCGGCCATGCCTTGCCCATCAACGAGATAAACCCGCCCCAAACCCTGCGGGAGGAGGGCTTGATCGTAGAAGACGGGGGCGATGGCCGCTTGGACGCGGACGACTTCGTCTTGTTTTGGGCCGAGCCGGTCAGCCGTTGGGAATACTCGCAAGCTAGCCGCTCGTTTCAGTATCGGCACAATCTCTATACGCGCGAAAACGCGTACTGGCTGGGTTTCGGCAGTGGGGGCGAGGGGCAGCGGGCCGAGCAAAGGAGCGGTGCGCTGGTAGAGTCCGACCCGCAGCAGCCCACCAGCTATCGGGTGCGAATCCACGAGGAAGCCGAGCAGTTCATTCTCATCCAGCTCGAAGGCATCAAGTCCGGCTACACTTGGTACTGGGAGGATTTTCGCGGCAATGCGCGCAATTTTCCGCTAGTGGTGCGGCAGGCCACCCCCGAGCCGGTGGCTGTGCGTTTGGGCTTTATCGGGGTGCCTGGGACGCGGCCGCGTTTTTCAGTGCGTTGGAACGAAGAGACTATTGGAACAGCGGCTTTTGCGATCCCAGAGAAATCGGGTCAGATGCCGGTTACCTCTGATACGCTATGGACGACACGAGGAGCGCAGGAAGGGCTGAACTACTTGGGGATCTTTCACTCTGGCAATCCGGCTCGCTTCGATTGGTACGAAGTTGAATACAGCCGCAACTTTGTCGCCGAGCGCGGCGAGTTGCTCTTCACCCATCCGCTGACGAGCATCGCCCAATTCCGTCTTGCTGGTTTTGCCGCCGAGCAGCCGCGCGTCTTTGAGGTGTCGGCGGGTTTGGCCGAGATCGTGGACTTCGAGTACGACGCGCAGGCTGGGACAGTAATTTTTCAGGATCGGCCCGGGGATGTGCCGCGTCATTACGCAGTGGGCGGCCCGGCGGCTTGGAAGCGACCGGTCCGCATCGAACTCGACTGGCCCGGCGACTTGACGACTAGGAACCAAGGGGCCGATTGGGTGGCGATTTACCACCGCGATTTTCGCGCGGCGGCCGAGCGCTTGGCCCAATGGCGGGCTGAAGACGACCGCTTCGGCCCACCCCTGCGGACCATGGCCATCGACGTCCAAGACATCTACGACGAATTTTCCGGTGGCCTTTTAGACCCGGCGGCGATCCGCAATTTTCTCGCCTACGCGGCCGAGTACTGGGACCCCGCGCCGCTATTTGTGGCCTTGGTCGGCGATGGCTCGTACGATTACAAAAACAATTCATCCCTCAGTCAGGGCAACTGGCTCCCGCCCTTCCAAGATGGCGACAGCACATACGACGAGTGGTACACGCGCGTGATGGGCGGTGATTTGTACCCCGACATGGCCGTTGGGCGGCTGACGGTACAGACGGCGACCGAAGCCGACGTGGTCGTCGATAAAATCATCGCCTACGACCGCGCACCCGAATTAGGGCCTTGGCAGAGCCGACAGGTACTAGTTTCGGACGACTTGCTCAATCGAGACAAGCCGCGCACTGTCGAGTCGTTCTTCATCAAAGATAGCGAAAACATGGCCCGCAACGTCTTGCCCAATTCGCTGGACTTGAGCAAACTCTACATCGCCCAATTTCCCTTAGAGGGACGGGAGAAACCGCGGGCCCGCGACGAGTTTATTCGGCTCTTCAACGAGAGTGCGCTCACGGTGACTTATTTGGGGCACGGCAGCTTTAACGTGCTGGCCCACGAGAGCATGTTCTTGCTCGACCGCGATTTAGACAAACTCAAAAACGGCGGTCGCCTGCCTTTGTTATACACGGCTGCGAGTCAAGTTGGGGTGTTCGACGATCCAGTGCGCATCTCCATACCCGAAGCGCTCCTGAAGAAGGAAGACGGGGGCGTGATCGGCATGATTTGCGCGACCCGGGTAGGGTATCACGGCACTAACGTCCAGTTGGCCAACCAGTTCTATCGGCAGTTGTACCACACTGGACGGGAGCACGTGCCGATTGGGCTAGCCCTTTTCGAAGCTAAGCTAGTGCTGTTGCCGAAGTATAGTCCCAACGCCGCCAATGCCTATAGTACATTCCGCAATATTCAGCGCTACTCGCTCTTCGGCGACCCGGCGACGCGCTTGGCCATGCCGCGCTTTCAGGTGCAGATTGACGTAGCCGACTCGCTCCGCGCTCTCGGCGAAGTAGCCATCGCCGGCCAAGTGCTCGACGCGGCAGGTGCGCCGGCTGCTGCCTATGCGGGTCAAGTGTGGTTGCAGGCCTTTGATTCGAGTGAAGAGAGCGATTTAGAGGGCTATACGTACCAACAGACCGGTGCTCCCATGTTTCGCGGTCGCTTTCCAGTAGCCGAGGGCCGCTTCCGCGCCGCGTTTCGAGTCCCTAAAGACATTACTTATGGCGGACAAAACGGCCGCATCAGTGCCTACGTCTGGAGCGATGATCGCCCAGCGGCCGTTGGCGCGGTGGATGGACTGGTGCTGGCGGGCACGGCTGAAGGCGTGGAAGCGGATGTGGAAGGGCCGAAAATTTCCCTGCACTTTGAGGGGGCCAAAGGCAGCGCGATTCCGCGGCAGACGGTGTTGTTGGCTTCGCTTGCGGATCCCAGCGGCATCAACATCACCGGAGAGACCGGGCACGAAATCGAGTTGGCCATTGACGGCGAGCTGTTCACCTTGACAGATCTGTACAGCGTACAGGATGGGGATTATCGGCAGGGTGTCATCGAATTTCCCTTGCCCGAATTGGAGACCGGCACACGCGAAATCCGCCTAAAGGCTTGGGACAATTTCAACAATTCGTCGCGTGAGACCGTGGTCGTCACGGTCGGAGACGACGCCGGCGATGCCAGCCTTGCCAACGTCCTATTTTATCCGAATCCCATGCGCGCTAGCGGCTACTTCACGTATGAGCTAGCAAACGAGATGCACGCGGTGCAGATAGAGGTCTTTTCGCTGGCCGGGCGGCTGATAGAGCGGCTAGCCGGGCAGACGCGCACTGGTTACAACCAAGTGCCTTGGACACCGCCGACAGGTTTGGCCAACGGCGCGTATATTTATCGAATAGAAGCCGAGGGGGAAAGCGGTGCTGCGGTCGCGCGCCGCGCCGTCTTGCAGGTCGCCAAGTGAGCGCGGCGAGAGGAGTGCCTTTGCAGCAGTGAGATCGCCTTAGTACAGAGGCATCGTTTTTATATTTTATTCCGAGCTGAGGAGGACTCCGCTATGAGAAAACTGACGACCCTGCTGTTGGCCGGCCTTTGCGTCGGCACATTGCCCGATGGGGTCCGGGCCACGCCTGAGAGCCGCAGTGCGCCGCTGCTGTTGCTGATCGAGCCGGGTTCTCGCGCTATTGCCATGGGCGAATCGTACGTGGCAGTGGCCGACGACGCCACGGCGAGCTACTTCAACCCAGCCGCGCTTGTCGGGCAGAAAAAGAAAAAGCTCCACCTTTCACACACCAAGTGGCTGCCGAAACTGGCCGACGACTTGTCCTACGAGTTTCTGGCCTATTCCCAGCCCGTAGAGGGATGGGGTAGCTTCGGCTTCAATGTCGCGCTGCTAAATCTAGGCGAGCAGATCCGCACCGACGAGCGCGGCAACCAACAAGGCACTTTCCGCAGCTATGACGTGGCTGTGTCGGCGGCCTACGGGGCGCATATCGGCGATAATACGGCCGCTGGTATCGGCTTGAAGTTCATCCGCAGCAACTTGGCCGATGCGGGGGCCGGCATTGAGCGGGGGCGCGGTGTGGGCAACAGCTTTGCTGCGGATTTGGGGTTTTTATGGAAGCCCGTTCCCAGCCTCAGCTTTGGCGCGGCCCTGCGCAACCTAGGCCCCAAAATTGCCTATATCGACGCCGATCAGGCCGATCCGCTGCCCCAGCATATCGTCGTCGGAGTGGCCTACGACGTGATGGATACCCAATACAACGACCTGATGCTCTCCTTTGACCTGTACAAGCCTCTAATTGCCGATGGGTCTTTTGTCAGCAACTTGGCCAAGGCATGGGCCGACGAGGGCATGAGCAACGAGTTCAAGGAGATGGACCTGCACGTGGGCGGCGAATACCAATACGGACTCTCCGCGCGCGAAGGGGAGGCTTTTATCGCGTTGCGGGCGGGCCTTTCTCAGGACACCGACGGCGAGGTAAGCACCAAGACCTTTGGCGTTGGGCTAAAATACAATCGCTTCCAGTTTGATGTAGCGTATATAATCGGCAGTGAAGAGACGGTGGTGGGAGACAATACGCCCATTTCCATAAACATCATTTTCTGAGGGTGTTCCCATCAGACGCTGGTTTTGTTGTCGCGTTGAGCGGCGGCGCTGCGATTTAGCTCTCTTGCTCCTCTTCACTCTGCTGTTGTCAGCGGCCACCGACGCTAAGGCCGAGTGGCGAATTTTGGCTTTGCGCGTGGATTTCCCGCGCGAAAATCCCGATGAGCTGACGACCACTGGAATCGGTGCGTTTGATCTGCGCTCGGCGGCGGAAGCGGCTGGGGATTACGCGCTTCCCTACGATCTGCCGCCGCACGACCGCGCTTATTTCGAGCGGCATTTGACCGCGTTGGCGCACTACTACGAGGTCGTCTCCGCTGGTCGGGTGGCGATTTCCGCCGAGGTATTTCCCCGCGCCGCCCAGCAGGCGTACACCCTTCCCCAATCCATGCTCCACTACGGCAACGGGCGCACGACCGAGGAAATCGGCGCGAAGTGGATCGAGTTGGTACGCGATGCCCTAGACGCTGCGCTCGCCGATCCCGATGGCCCGCGCTTGGACGAATTCAACAGCTTCCTCGTGTTGCACGCTGGAGTTGGCCACGAGACCGGCGCACTGAACGATATTCGCTCGGTATTCTTGGCCGCGAGCGATTTTGCGGGTTTTAACGGTGGCCCGCTGACCGTGGGTGGTGTGGAAATCGAGCAGGCGTGGATCCTGCCAGAATCGCCCAGCCTCAACGGTCGGGCTGGCCTCAATGGCTTGCTGGCCAAGTTCTTTGGCCACCAGTTGGGCCTGCCTGGGTTGTCCAATTTCGCCGACGGTACGCCGGCGCTGGGAGGCTGGAGCCTGATGGATATAGGGGCCAATGTTTCGGGCTATGTGCGGACTGACAGCCTCGCGTGGTTGGTTGGTTTCGCACCGCCGCATCCCATGGCGTGGAGCAAGATAGAGCTAGGGTGGATCGAGCCGATGGTGGTGCGGCGCGACACGGTGCTATCGCTGCTGGCGACCGACCGCAATGGCGATCTGCCCAAGGCCGTGCGCATCCCCATTGACCCGCACGAGTACTTTTTGCTGGAGAATAGGCAGCAGCGCGGCCAACGCGGCACTGGAGCGGACGAAGATAAGGTGTGGATTGACCGCGATCAGGTCGCCCTAGAAGAGGGCGTGTGGACGGCGATCGACGAATACGACGCCTTTGTGCCGGGGTCGGGGGTGCTGATATGGCACGTAGATGAAAGCGTGATGGCGCGCGCTGCGGATCCCAGTGCCGTGAACAATCAGGCCCATTGGCAGGCGATTGCCTTGGAAGAGGCCGATGGGTACCGCGATATTGGCCATCCGGTCTTTGAGCGACAGGGGCAGATTGAGGGGGCACCAGAGGATCCGTTCTTTGTCGGCGGACAAACGCTGTTTGGCGCGGCGACTCGACCCGACTCGCGCAGCAATCGGGAGTGGGAGACCGGCATTGAGATTGAAGTGCTTTCCGCTCCCGGCGATACCATGCAGGTGGCTATACGCTTTGCGCGTGTGCGCTTAGGTTGGCCGCGGGATTTGCCGGGCGATGGTCGGCTGCAAACCGCCGATCTGGACGGCGACGGAATAGAAGAGTTGCTCTTGGAAGCTGGAGGTGGCGTCGGCTATGCGACTGGCGATGGCGTGGCGGCGTGGCAAGTGCCAAGGGCGCGGTTGCTGGCGGCAGGCGACGGCGACGGCGATGGCCGGGCCGAGGTCTTTTTGCGGCGCGGTGCCGAGGTTGGCGCGTGGGCCGTTGGGGCCGACCAACCGCTATGGCAACTTGCGCTAGACGAGGTACTGTTGGGTGCGCGTTTCAGCGCGGGCACCGAGGCCGAGTTGCTACTTGTCGGAGCGGCACAAACCTATGTGGCAGATGCCACAAATGGCGAGTTAAAGGAACAAAGGCCGCCGATGGTGCCCGCGGCTATAGGCGATTTAGACGGCGATGGCCAAGTCGAGCCGATCTTTGCCGCGGTTGACGGACAGGTCGAGATCGGAGCACAGGTCGTCGAGTTGGGCGATTCGCTCGCCGCGTCGCCGGTCTTGGGCGATTTGGATGGCGATGGCTCGTTGGAGGTGGTTTTACTTGCGCGCGGTGGAGCGATACACGCCCTGCGAGCCGACGGATTGGGGCAAGCCGACTTTCCGACGGCCTTGCCGCGCTTTGCCGCGGTCGGCGACCTCGGCTTCGAGCCGGTGCTTTGCGACGTGGATACCGACGGCAAACAGGAGATATTCGTCGCCGGCCACAGCGGAATTTTTGGCGTAGACGATGATGGGCGGCTATTGTCGGGCTTTCCCCTGCTGATGGCCGCCCCCCCGACGGCGTCGCCGGTGGTAGTGGATTTGGACGGCGATGGTCGGTTGGCGTTAGCGGCCTTGGCTAGCACGGCTTTATATGCGTGGGATTTGCCGCGAGTAGCGGCGCAGTACACCGGAGGCCCGGCCCATTGGCCGCAGGCCGGGGCCGATGCAGCAGGGTCGCGGACTGCGCTGGTGGCTGGTCGGCCCGTTGTAAGGTCCGAAGTGCCTTTGCTAGGCCGGGTCTATTGCTATCCCAATCCCGTCGGCCCGAATGAAGAGGCACATTTGCGCTTTGCGCTGAGCGCGGCCGGGTGGATCGAATTGGCGGTGTTCGATGCGTTGGGCGGGCGCGTTGACAAGCTCGGCCGCGACGGCTTGGCAGCCGGTGAGCGCGAAATCACGTGGTCGGTGGAAGACTACGCGAGCGGCCTGTATTTATGCCGATTGATCGCGTACAGTGCCGACGGACGGCGCGCAGAAGCCGTCGTCAGAATGGCAGTGAGTCAATGAGAAGGTTGGCGCTTTGTCTGCTGCTCAGTTGGGCGGGTGCGTCCTTGGCCCAAAACCACCCGGAATTAGCTTGGCAGGTGGTGGAGACCGAGCACTTTCGCATTTTCTACCACGAGGGGTTGGAAAGGGCGGCGGCGCGGGCGGCGCGCATTGCCGAAGCCGCGTACGCTCCCCTTACCGAACTGTATGGGTACGAGCCTGATGGGCGCGTGCGGATCGTGCTCAAGGACCACGACGATTACGCCAATGGCGCCGCTTTTTTCTATCAAGACACCATTGAGATCTGGGCCACGTCACTGGACCACGACTTTGACTTGCGCGGCAGTTCGGACTGGCTGCGCAACGTAATTACCCACGAATTTGCCCACATTATTTCGCTAGGTGCCGCGCGCAAGGGCGTGCAGCGCGTCCCCGCGCTCTACTTGCAGTACTTTGGCTACCAGCGGGAGAAAAATCGGCCTGACATTCTCACTGGCTATCCAGATGTCATCGCTTCTTATCCGGTGATGGGCACGGTGGTGCCGATGTGGCTGGCCGAGGGCGCGGCCCAGTATGGCACTTCGACTACGGCTCACGACCGCTGGGACGCCAACCGCGACATGGTGCTGCGTTCCTTGGTGCTGGCAGACGAGCAGCTATCCTTCGACCAGATGGGCGTCTTTGGCAAGCAGGGCTTTGGCAACGAATATGTGTACGATCACGGCTTTGGCTTGGTGTGCTACATTGCCGAGACATACGGAGAAGAAAAAGTCGCCGAACTGTACCGGACCGCATCGCAGTGGCACACACTCGCCATTGATGGGGCGTGCAAGAAAGTCTTGGGCAAGAGCGCAGATGAGCTATACGGCGAGTGGATCGAGTCGCTGCGGCAGGGCTATCAGGCGCAGGTGGCAGCGTTGGGGCCGCTGCGCGAAGGCGAGCCGATCGCCGAGGTCGGCTTTTCCAATTTGCGGCCGCGTTTGGCTCCCGATGGCGAGCAATTGGCGTATCTGTCAACGCGCAAGCGGCACCACTATCCACACGGCTTGATCGTGCGCGACCTCGCTACTGGCGAGGAGGAAATCGCTGCGTTCCCGGCGGCCGCTTCGACCGTGGATTGGTCGCCTGACGGGCGCAAGCTGCTCTTTTCGCGCATTGACCGAGCCGACAAATACGGTTCGCGGCAGGCGGATATTTACGAGTGGGATTCCGCGGCTGCGGGGCCTAGTTTTTGGCACAATATGCTGTGGTTTGTACCGGCTATGGTCAGCGGCACGGCACCGGAGACGCCGCGCATCAAGCGGTTGACGCGGGGGCTGCGCGCACTGTACCCGACCTATTCGCCCGATGGTGAGTGGATCGTCTTCGTGCAGAACAAGAACGCCAACAACAATTTGGCGATGATGCGGGCCGACGGCACGGACCTGCGCTATCTGACCCATTTCGCCGACGGCACCCAGCTCTACACGCCGCGCTTTTCACCCGACGGACGCCGGCTGGCGTTTGCGATCGCGCGCGAGGGCCAGCGCGACATCGCCGTAGTGGAGTTGGACGCCGAGGGCGACCTGCTCGCCGAGAGAGCATTCGAGCTCGCCATTGCCACGCCGGGTACAGACCGCGACCCCACGTGGAGCGCGGACGGCGCAAAACTCGTGTTTGCGTCGGATTTTAGCGGCATTTTCAATATCTATGCTCTGAACTTAGAGACGCGGGCGCTGCGGCAGATAACTAATACTGTTGGCGGCGCGTTTAGCCCAGCGGTCGGCTTGGACGGCGAGGTCATCTTTACGGCTTATACGGCGGCTGGCTTTGAGATTCGCCGCTTGCGCGATGAGGGGACGCTGGTGGCGGCTGAAGAGGCGTGGTTTTCCCAAGATGTGCCGCTAAATTGGGGCGATGCGCCAGTACTCGCGTTGCCGAGTGCGCCGCAAGCGTATGGCATTGACTTTCTCAAGACCGGGATCCTGCCGCGGCTGTTTGTCGACGAGGGGCGTTTCAAGGCGGGCGCGTACATCGCTTCTAGCGATGTGCTCAATCGCCAGAGCATATCGGCTGGGGGCGCCATCGCGCCAGACAATGCCGACCGCGACTTGTTTGCCATATACGAGTTCAAGGGATTTCGCCCCACTTTCTTTTTAGAGGCGTTCAATCAGCGCCGGCGCTCGGCTCGTGGCGATAGTTCGAAGGCGCGGGCGGGCATTGTCAACGCCGTCAACTACAACTTGAGCCAGTTCAACGCTGGGGTGCGCGGCAAATTGGGTCGCTACGGGCAGCTAACGGCTTCGGCCATGTACGAACGCTACGACGCCAGCGTCCAATGGGAGGCTTTTGTGCCGCGCCGAGACGGTGGCCTCGGCTTTGAACGCCAGCGGCAAAGGCCCTTTGGCTATACCTATCTCAATGGCTTTGGTCTGGGGTTGACCTATCGGCTGGAGCTGATTGCGCGGCGGCGGGATCGCGCTATAAGCCCGGTGGGCCGCCAACTCTACGCGCGCTACGACCGGATGTTCAACTATTTCATCGACGGCTTTAACGAGCAGGCGTCTTTTATCGACGAGAATTATATCAAGCTCTTTTACAATCAGTTTACGGTTGATTGGCGAGAGCACATGAGTATGCCCGGCAATACTCGCTTGGGCCTGCGGCTATACGGCGGCTGGATCGACAATGACGCGGTGAGCGACACGTCGCGGGTCGGCGATTTTTTCGACTATCGCCTCGGCGGTCTCAACTTTATGAAGGGCTATACGTTTTACAGCATTGAGGGGCGCAAGGCCCTGATGGGCACGGCGACGCTGCGCTTTCCCTTGCTGCCGAATATGGACAAGCGCGTTGCACAGCTATATTTCGACAAAGTGTATGGTGCGTTATACACTAGTATGGGTAAGGCTTGGGATCGAAATATCGGCGAGTGGAACGAACGGTATGAACGCGAGGGCCCGCTGCGGGATGTGGGGGGGCAGTTGCGCTTTGACTTGATTTCTTATTACAGCGTGCCGACGCGGGTGCAGGTGGATGTGGCTTACGGGATTGACGAGGTGCCAGATAAGGGGCGGTGGAAGTCTTATTTTACTGTGTTGTTTGGGTATTTGTAGGGTGCCCATGGCGACCATTGCAACGCCGGCTTTCTTCATTAGCGTGATGCAGAGGCGGTAGAGATGCTACAGCACATGACAATTCCACATCCATTCCCCTATCAGGGTAGTAAGCGCGGCATTGCACGGCATATCCTCGTGCATTTTCCGCGTGACGTCGATTGCCTCATCGAGCCTTTTGGCGGGTCCGGTGCCATCTCTCTTGCTGCTGCCGCGCACGGGCTAGCAAAGCGATTTTGGCTCAATGATTTGAACGAACCTTTGATGGAACTGTGGGAAGAAATTTTGCAGCGGCCAAATGAGCTGAGCAAAAACTATGAACGGCTATGGACGGAACAGCACCCGGACAAAAGGGCCTTCTTCATCGGCATCCGCAACAAGTTCAATGCGGCACATCGGCCTCATCACTTGCTCTATCTGCTGGCGCGCATAGTAAAAGGCTCGGTGCGGTACAGTGCCGAAGGCTTATTCAATCAAAGCGCGGACAACCGACGGTCGGGCATGCGTCCCATACTCATGCAGCGTCAGATACTCGGCGTTCACGCCCTGCTCGCTGGAAAAACCACGCTTTCCGCAGTCGATTTCCGCCAAGTGGTCGCAGAGGCCGATAAAGAGGATCTCATTTACATGGACCCGCCCTATCAGGGTACATCCTTTACGAGAGATCATAGGTATTGTAGCGGTCTGAACTATGCCGAGTTTGCCGACGCGCTGCAAGCTATGAACGATCGGGGGCTTTCTTATCTAGCGAGCTACGATGGGAAAACCGGCGAAAAAAGCCATGGCAAGCCACTTCCCCGCTCGCTTTCCCTCGCTCACTTGCACATTCGCGCCGGTCGCTCAAGCCAAGCGACACTCTTGGGAGACAAGCACGAGACCGTCGAGTCTCTGTATCTTTCGCCTGCTTTAGTGGAGCGATTGAACGATGGTCAGAGACATGATAGAATGCCGCAGATTCAGCAGGAGCTTGCTGAAGAACGCGTATGACCAATTGAAAGGGCTCGCAGCGCAAATTGGAGAAGAAACGCCGGCCTACGTCAAGAATGTCTTGAGAAACCATCTCAAATGTGAAGGTGATTAGGGTACAATAGCTGGTCGCGTTTTGGGTGCTGCAATGGAAAGGAGCGAGCATGACGAGGACAGGAATCGCGCTGGTGGTTGCGCTGCTAACGGCTAGCGGCGTCCGAGCCGAGGGATTGCCGAGTATTTTGAGCGCGGAGGGACAGGCGTTTTTGGTGGGATTGCGGGCGGTAGAAGGCGATGCGAATCCCGAACCAGCGCCTCGCTCCGAGCCGCGCCAGCACCGGTCGTCGAAGCGGGCGTTTTTGCTGTCCGCGCTGGTGCCGGGGTTGGGCGAGTGGTATGCGGGGTCGAAGAAGCGAGGACTGGCGTTTTTGGGGGCCGAGGCCGCGCTATGGGGCATGTGGGCGGTTTGGAAAGGCAAGGGCAACGACCTAGAGCAAGAATTCCGAGCCGTGGCCGACGAGCACTGGGATCCGCTCAGTTACTTGGCTTGGCGCGGCTCGGCGATCTCAAACAATTCTTCGATCACGCACGCGCTGCCTTGTAGTAGCGAGGTTGTCGAAGTGTACATTCCAGCGCGCTACGAGTGGATGCAGCAGCAGCGAACAAGTGGGTTGGGGCGTGCGGCTTTCGGCGGGTGTGCGCCTAGTGAAGTTCAGCAGTACTACGAGCTGATTGGCAAATACGACCAATATGTAGCCGGCTGGGATGATCTAGTGAGGCACAGTACCGGCAATGCGGCTGCGCCGGCCGATGTCGATTCGGTCGAAAATTTCCATTCCGAGCGCCGGCTCCGCTACGAAGACCAGCGCGATGAGAGCAATCGCTTCCTCAAGCGAGCTTCCATTGTAAGCGGGGTCATCCTGATCAACCACGTTATCAGTGCCATAGACGCGGCGCGGGTGGCGCGGGCGCGGGCTGCGGGGGCCGACGAAGCAGCCCTGCGGCGGCGGACGCGCTTGGCGTTGGTCATGCAGCCGTGGGTGCGCGGGCGCGTGCCCATGCTCATGGCGTACAAGCCGTTGGATTGAGCTTATGTGGTGCTGGATCGCGTTTATTTTATTGTTGCCCGGCGTGGCTGAGGCCGGGAAGGCCCAAGGGGCGTTTTGGCGCTCCTTGCTGGTGCCCGGTTGGGGGCAGAAATACGCGCGCGGTGGCGGTGGTGGCTTCTTGGCTGCTGAGTTGGCGCTTTGGGGCGGCTACTGGGGTTTTGAGTGGCTGGGTCAGGTGCGCCGCGATCGCTACCAAGTATATGCGGCCGAACGCGCAGGGGCGCGGCCCGAGGGCAAGGGACGCGACTATTTCGACGACTTGGGGTTTTATGCGAGCCGGTTGGAGCACAACCAGTACGCCCGCTACGAGGACGGGCCAGACGCCGAGCTCTATCCGGTAGAAGCGGATTTTTTTTGGGAATGGGATCGCGCCGAGTCGCGCCAGCACTACCGCGAGTTGCGCAATGCGAGCCAGCATGCGCAACGGCAGGCACTCTATGTAACGGGATTGGTGGTCGTCAATCACCTCGTGGCTGCCATCCATGCGGCGCGGGTGGCTAGCGCGGAGCAAGCTCAAACTGGCTTCGCGCCCAAGGTGGCGGTAGGGCCTCGGGGAGCGGCGTTCTTGCTCGTGCGGCGTTTCTACTGATGGCCAGCTTTCTCCCGCGAGTGGCCTGCGGGGTCGCGTGGATGCTCTTGCTGCCGCTGGCGGTCGCAGCCGAAGAGCGGATATGCGGGACGCGCTGGCTTGAGCAGCACCGCGCGTCTTTCCCCGCGTCGGTCGCCAAGGCAGTCGGCGCAAGTCAAGAAGCAGGGCCCATTGAAGTGGGGACCCAACTCGCCTTTTACGTGCCGACTGAATTCGCGCTCAAGTTGGCCACTTGCCGCTACAAGGGGACGCACTGCTATATCTTCGTCGAAGAAAGTCAGTGGGACATCATCGCGGCCCAGTCGGATGTAGATAAGTTAGGTGCGCTTTTCGACGTGGCGACTCCGGCTGATCCCGAGCGCGGAGTATTTGAAATAGCGGTTGATGCCTTTGGCGAGCCTGTTGATAAAGATGGCGACCCCCGCATCTTCATTTTGATTTTGGACCTTCCTAGCAATATAGTCGGCTATTTCGACGGCGCGCTGTACGAGCGGGTTCAGCCCGAATTGCAGCGCGATACGATTTACCTCGACGCGAACAAACTAGCCTTCAGCGCCTATCTCGCCCACGCAACCTTAGCGCACGAATTCCAGCACCTCATCCATTGGGGCCGCGATGCCGACGAGGAGGCGTGGATCGACGAAGGGCTTGCTGGATACGCCGAGGACCTGGTGGGTTTCCCCGAAGCTGATCCGAGTATGGTGCCGAGTTTTCTCGCGGATCCCAGTATCAATCTGACGCACTGGATGTCTAGTTCGGCGAACTACGGTAAGACATATCTGTTCGCCTCGTTTTTGGCCGACCACTATGGTGCGGGGCTGATTCGCCAGATCGTCGCTGAGCCGCGCAACGGCATTTTGGGCATTGACGACGCGTTCAAGAACCAAAACTGGGTCGAGAATTACGCGGGTGCTTGGCGTTTGTGGATTGCGGCTAACTATGCGGGTGGGTACGAGGCCCTGCGCGGTCGCCGTGCCGCTGCGATTGCCGCGCCCGCGGTGCCTTTCGCGGAACTGGCCGGCGCGGTCGGCAACCAATGGGGCGCGGCCAATGTGGTCATTCGCTCAGCGGGCGATATAGCCGTTGATTTCGCTGGCGCGGCCGAAGAGGACTATGCCGTATGGGTGTACGCCATGCGCGACCAGCGCGGCGAACTGATGGCGATGGAACTTAGCGCGGCCAATGTTGGGCAAGTGCAGGTCGCGGATGTGGATAGCGCCGCAGTCATCGTCGGCCGGGCTTCGCCGCTGGGTGGCCAGTTTGCGCTCGCGGCTCGGTACTTTACGCCCACGGTCGTGGCCATGCAGACCGACGAGCGGGCCGGAGCTAGCGACTTGGCACCGGTTTATCCGAACCCGGCCAACAGCGCGGTGAGTCTGCCCTTTCGCTTGGCAAGGGAAGCCGACGTCGAACTGGCGATATACAATGCCTTAGGCCAGCGCACGGCCCTTTTGGTGGCGGAGCGGCTCGGGGCTGGGCAGCACTTGGCGCACTGGAGTGGTGACCGCGCGGCCAGCGGGGCGTATTGGGCTGTGTTGAAGGTCGGTGGGGAAACGCGGACGCGCCGATTGATGTTGGTCCGGTAAATATGGGAATTATATACTCGAATGCTCATAAATCTATTGGACAACTAGCACACAGAGTTATATGTACATTTAGGATAAGCGTAGGCCTAGGGAGGCCGCACGCCGCTCTAAGCTGTTTGACGCCTGTACAATAAGCCGTATTTTGACGGTGCCCTAACCCTTATAAGGAGAAGAAAATGGCGGTTTTTGCGATTGCGTTGAACATGGAAAACGACGAAATCCACCGGCGTATAGAAGACTCGTATCCTAGGAATCACCAGTTCTCCTCCACTCTATTTTTAGTGCAAGACGATACAATTCCTGAGACAGTAGCCAGAAATGTGGGGATCAAAGGAGATAATCGTATCACAGATACAGGTGGCGTAGTTTTCAGACTTGAAGGATCATACGCTGGTTTTACAAGCCGTGCTCTTTGGGACTGGCTAAGGCTAGTGGAGGAACAAGAATAATGACGATAATGCATGATTTTCAACAAGACCCGGATCAAGAAGGTAGGGGGGGCAGGAGTAGCGGTAATGGGAATCGCCTTAGAGATCACAGACTCGACGAGCTAGACGCTGATGTTAAAAAACTTTTAGAAAAAGCAGATATGTTGACCAAAGACATAACAGAGATTAAAACGGGCATGATTACAAAAACTCAACTATTTCTAACAGTTCTTGCACTGCTGGGAACGGTAGTGGCCCATTTAATTATCAAGTCTCTCAACTGATGAAGGTCGCCTAGACTTTTAAGAACTCAGGTATATAATTCCCTAAAATCTTGTCTTGGGCTGTTTGATGAGGGATGCGCTGCGGCGCGTCCTTTTTTATTTCGGAGCTGCTTTGATGTTGTCGATCAGCCGGACGTTGGACAGGCGCACGGCGAGAGCGATGACGACCGGGCCGGCGATGTGGGCCATTTCTTCTAGCGTGTCCGGGTGCGCGATGGAAATGTAGTCAATGGACGCGGCGAGCGCGTGCTCGATGTGCGCCCGCATCGCGGCGGTGACTTGACTGGCGTCGCGTTCGCCCTGTTCAATCTGTTCGCGGCCCATTGTGAGTGCTTCGTAGAGGGCCGCTGCGCGCTGTCGCTCCGTTGCGCTGAGCAGGACGTTGCGCGAACTCATGGCTAGGCCGTCTGCTTCGCGCACGGTGGGGGCAACCTCGATGTGCAAGTCCAAGTTCAAATCGCGCACTAGCCGACGAATGATGGTCGCCTGCTGGTAGTCTTTTTGGCCGAAGACGGCTAGGTGTGGTTTGACGGCGGTAAATAGCTTGGTCACTACGGTGGTGACGCCGCGGAAGTGCCCGGGGCGGAAAGGGCCGCACAGACCCTTGGTTAGCTCTTCGACCTCGACGAAGGTCGAGAAGTCAGGGGGATAGAATTCCGCTGTTTGCGGATGGAAGACGGCATTGACTCCGCGGCGGGACAACAGGTCGAGGTCGCGCTCCATGTTGCGCGGATAGATAGCGAAGTCTTCTTGCGGCCCGAATTGCAGCGGGTTGACGAAGATGCTGACGACCGTGCAGTCGGCAGCTTTGAGGCTGTAATCAACCAAGCTGAGATGCCCCGCGTGCAAAAACCCCATCGTCGGCACCAGCCCCACGCACAGGCCCGCGCCGCGCCAAGCGTCGGATTGCCGCTGCATTTCCGCAGTGGAATCAATGCGTTGCAAGACGGACCTCTTTGGGGCGGGCGAGGGGGCCGACGGCCTTGGCTTCGCGGCTGTTGAGTGCGGCGAGGTACGCAGCAAATGGCTGGCTGGTGACCGGATGGCTAAGGCGCGGGGCGATTTCGCAGAGGGGCACCAGCACAAAGCTGCGCTCGTGCATGTGCGGATGCGGCAGAGTCAGAGCCACGCTTTCGACGACGCGCTGGCCATAGAGCAGCAGGTCGAGGTCGAGGGTGCGCGGCCCCCAGTGAATGCGGCGTTGTCGCTGGTGTTTTTTTTCGGCAGCGAGCAAGGCGGCGAGCAGCGGCTCGGGCGCGAGCGAAGTTTCAATAGCAAAAACCGCGTTGAGGAAATCCGGTTGCGCGACCGGCCCCATCGGCGCGGTTTCGTAGGCTTGGGAGACCTCGGCAAGGCGCGTGTGGGGGAGTGCGGCGACTGCTCTGAGCCCGGCTTCGAGGTACGCACGACGGTTGCCGAGGTTGCTGCCGATGGCGATGTAGGCTCGCTCAGGCATAGGAGCGGTGAATTTCGACTTCGACGCCGTCGAAGTGCGCGGCGACCGGGGGGTTGGGTTTGCGCACGCGGACGACGAGTTCGACCGGGGCGCAGTGGGTGCCCACCTGCTCGGCGATGCGCTCGGCGAGGGACTCGATCAATTTGCAGGGTTCACCAGTGGCTACATCGGCTACTAGCGCGTACACCTCTGGATAGTTGATCGCCGCGTCAATATTGTCGCTGCGCCCTGCTTGGCGAAAGTCGCCGTAGAGTTCGACATCGACCTCGTAGTGCTGGCCGAGTGCGGTCTCTTCGGGGAAAAGCCCGTGATAGGCAAAAAAGCGCATGTTGCGCAAGCGGAGTGCGTCGTTGGGCATGGCAAAAGCTCAGGTGCGACCCAACGCCCGGTAGGCGATGTCGCGGCGGCAATAGGCGTTGTCAAAGGCGATCTGATCGACCGCCGAGTAGGCTTTGGCGACGGCCGCTTGGATATCGGGGGCCGTGGCCGTCACGCAAAGCACCCGGCCGCCATCTGTAATGAAGCGACCGTTGCGCTGGGCCGTGCCAGCGTGAAAAACGAAGAGGTCATCGCGGTCGGTGAAAGCCTCTAGGCCGCGGATTTCAAAGCCCTTCTCATACGATTGTGGATAGCCGTCCGAGGCCATGACCACGCAGACAGCCGCCCCGGTCGCGCATTCGACTGGCACCTGATCCAAGCGGCCATCGCCGGCGGCGATGAGCACATTGACGAGGTCGGTTTTGAGCAGGGGCATGAGGATCTGGCATTCGGGATCGCCGAAGCGGGCGTTGAACTCTACGACTTTAACGCCCTCGTCAGTACACATCAAGCCGCAGTACAGCACGCCTTGGTACGGGACGCCCAGCCGCCGCATTTCGGCGAGCACGGGCCGGATGATGCGCTCCTCGGCCTCGCGCACTCGGGCTGGCGTCATCACTGGTGCCGGGGCGTAGGCCCCCATACCGCCGGTGTTGGGGCCTTTGTCGCCGTCGTAGATGGGTTTGTGATCTTGGGCGGGCGTTAGGGTGATAAAATGCTCGCCGTCGCAGATTGCAAAGAGCGAGGCTTCCTCGCCGGTCATGTATTCCTCGACGACGATGTGGTGGCCGGCCCCGCCTAAAGTGCCTTCGTCGAGCATGTCGCGTGCTGCTGCGCAGGCTTGATCTATGCTCTGACAGACGACCGCGCCCTTGCCGGCGGCTAGGCCGCTGGCCTTGACCACGATCGGGGCCCCTTGCTGGCGAATATAGGCACTGGCGGCTTGGCTGTCGGTGAAACTTTGGTGCTGAGCGGTGGGGACCCCGACGCGCTGCATCAGTTCCTTGGCGAAGACTTTGCTGCTTTCGATGCGGGCCGCGGCTTCCGTGGGGCCGAAGATCGCCAAGCCACTGGCGCGGAAGCGATCGACAATGCCGCCAGCTAGGGCGTCGTCTGGGCCGACGACGGTTAGCCCGATTTGCTGCTCGTGGGCAAAGGCGATCAGACGCTCGATCTCGCCGATGAGTTTGTCGCGCTCGGCCACCGGGGTATCGACGCGGATATCGACGCATTCAGCGAGAGAGGCCATGCCGGGATTGCCGGGGGCCGCGTAGAGTTTGTCGATGCGCTGGCTCTGCGCCAGTTTCCACACGAGGGCGTGTTCGCGCCCCCCTTTGCCGACGACTAAGACGTTCATTGGTGTTCCTTTCTCGGGATCAGAGATAACCAAATTCGCGCAAATCGCGCTCTTTATCGCGCCAGTTTGGGCGAACTTTTACCCACAGTTCTACATAGACGGGCGCGTCGAGTAGCTCCTCTAAGGCCGCGCGCGCTTTGCGTCCGATGGACCGCAGGCGCAGGCCCTTCTTGCCAATGACGATGCCCTTCTGGCTCTCGCGCCCGACGTAGATAATAGCGCGAATGTAGGTTTTGTGGCCGGGGCGTTGGCGGAATTCCTCGATGTGGATGTTGATGGCGTAAGGTAGCTCGTCTTCGAGGTGCGCAAAAGCTACCTCGCGGATGCGCTCGGCGGCAAAAAACCGCTCGGGCTGTTCGGCCACCATATCATCTGGGTAGAGCTTAGGGCCGCAAGGTAGCTGGCCCTCTAAGTGCGACAGCAATTTGCCGAGTCCGTCGCCGCGCAGGGCCGAGACCGGGAGCGGACGGGCGATGCCGAACTCGGCTGCGATGCTTTTTTGCAAGCCATTTAGCTGGGTGGGTTGTATCAGGTCAATTTTGTTGAGCGCGGCCAAGACGGGTGCCCGCGTGTGCGCTAAGAAGTGCTTTACTAGCGCACTGCGGTCTTTGGGGCGAGAGGCGTCAAACAGCAGCAAGACGAGGTCGGCTTGACGGGCGGCTTGGTCAATCTGGTGGGCCATAGTCTCGTGCAGCTTGTAGGCGGACTCCAGCAGGCCCGGCGTGTCCAAGAAAATTATCTGGCTCTGTGGACGGGTGAGGATGCCGAGGATGCGGCTGCGAGTTGTTTGCGGTTTAGCGGTGACGATGGAGAGCTGTTGGCCCAAGAAGGCATTGAAGAGAGTAGATTTACCCGCATTGGGGCGACCGGCTAGGGCTACGTAGCCGACGCGGGGTTGCTCAGAAGCGGAAGCTGGCGGACAACTGGTAGGTTGCTTCGAGCGCATCGTGCTGCAAATAGGCGAGGTCGAGGTCGAGGGTGCGGTGTGGGGTAAGCCCCAGCCCAAAGGCTTGGCGGCCTTCTTCCAACCCGGCTCGCAGGGTGATGTAATGGTGGCGGTATTCTACGCCGGCGTTGAGCGGGACGGCGGTTGGTGCCGCGTCGCCGCCGGCGTGGGTGGCTAGGAGGGCAGTGGTCTGGCCCCCGGCAATGGGTATGGCATATGCTACGCCCAAGAGCAGGGCGGGCTGAATGCGGTCGGTGCGGTCCGTATTCCAGATCATGGGCGTGGTGGTAATATCGCGCACGTTAGCCGCTAGCGCGATCTGGGGACTCAATTGGTAGCGCGCACCGAGGTCGAGGCCGAAGCCATAGGCATTAAAGGAGGCGACGTGGCGGTAAATGGCCTTGGTGCTTAGCCCGAGGGATAGGCGTGCTCCGAGTCGGCGACTGCCCGACAGATACAGGGCATAGTCCGCGCTTTGCTCGGTCGAGGCGACGCGCGGACGATTGTCGGTGCTGGGGGACTGGAGGGGGTCTGGCAGTTCGGTAAAGCGGATGTCGTCGATGCCCATGCGCACCAAGCTCAGGGCCATGCCGTGCAAAAGGCGACCTGGCCGGGCGATGGCGACAAAATCGCGCTGAACGAGGCCGGAGAAACGCTCGGAATGTGTCAGGTGAACTTGGCGGCTGCTGAGGGCAGAGAGGCCAGCCGCATTCCAATAGCCCGCGGTGGCGTCGTCTGCAAGGGCCACATAAGCACTGCCTAAGGCCGCAGAGCGGGCACCCGCGCCCAAGCCGAGAAATTCACCGGCGTAGCGCGAGGCAGCGTGTGCAGCTCCGGTCAATAACAGAGCGAATGCAAGCGGAAGGAGGCTCTTGGGCATGGGGCTAAAAAGCTAGCGGAAGGGTGGCCGAGTGTCAAATCGGCTCACGGCATCATTGCTCGCTTTCAGGCTATAAGGACGATTTGCAGATCCATGACGTTGGTACCCGTAGGACCCGTGATGACGAGGTCGTCCAACGCCGCAAAGAAGGAATAGGAGTCGTGGCGGTCGAGAAAGGCGCGGGCGTCGAGACCTTGTGCGCGAGCGCGGCTCAAGGTCTGGCCATCGGCTAGGGCACCGGCCGCATCGGTGGGACCGTCGGTGCCGTCGGTGCCGCCAGCGAGCAGCGTGATAGTGGGCCAACCGTCGAGTTGGAGGGATGCGGCTAAGGCCAATTCTTGGTTGCGCCCGCCCTTGCCGGCGTCGCGCAGCGTGACGGTCGTCTCGCCACCGACGATGAGACAGGCGGGTCGGGCGATGGGACGGTCCGATTCCGCGGTCTCTTGTGCTATGGAGACTAACGCGGTTGCAGCATGGCGCGCCTCGCCCTGCAAGCGGCTGGTGAGGACGCATACTTTGTAGCCGAGTTCGCTGGCTTTGTGCGCGGCCGCGTCAAGGGCCAAGCGGCTGTTGCCGATGACCAAGCTCTCGGCGCGGGCAAAGCAAGAATCCCCGGGCTTGGGGGTTTCTGGTCGCTCCCCTCGGGCGCCGGCTTCGAGGTGTCGCCGGACTGGACTGGGGAGTTGGTGGTGCAGGTCGTAGCGATCGACGATCGCTAGACAATCGCCAAAAGTCGTGGCGTCTGGGTGGGTTGGGCCGGAGGCGATGGTGTCGAGGGAATCGCCGATGACATCCGAAAGCATGAGGGCGACCACGCGCGCTGGTGCCGCTACTCGAGCGAGCAATCCGCCCTTGATGGCCGAAAGGTGTTTGCGCAGGGCGTTGATTTCGTCGATAGTCGCGCCGCAGGCGAGTAGGAGGCGGGTGGTTTCTTGCTTTTCCGCTAGGGTCAAGCCCTCGGTTGGAGCGGGCAGCAAGGCCGAGCCGCCGCCGGAGAACAGGCCGAGGACCAGTGCGTCGGGATCCAGGTTTGCTAGCAATTCGAGTTGGCGATGCGCACCGGCGACGCCGCCTTCGTCTGGGACCGGATGTCCGGCTTCAAAGGTCTCGACCCGCGCCAATGGCAGCGCGTGGCCGTACTTGGTGTTGATGGCCCCGCAGTCAATGCGGTCGCCGAGAATTGCTTCGGTGGTTGCGGCCATGGCCGCGGTGGCCTTGCCAGCACCGACTAGGCGCAAGCTGGAAATGGAACCGAGCGAGAAGCAGAGCGGCCCACAGCGCAACTCGTCGCCGGTGACCGCGAGGGTTTGATGGATGCAACGGCCGGGATCGGCGGCAGCGACTCCAGCAGCAAAAATGGCGTGCGCGTGAGTGCGCCGCAAAGCAGCATCCACCTAAGCGGACCTTTAGAAGCGACGCATGAGGCCCACAACTTTGCCGGCGATGCTGAACCCGTCGGCGTCGGGCCGGACGACGATGGGGTCGCACGCGTCGTTTTCAGGCAGGAGCCGGATGCCGTCGGGGTCGGGAGCATAGCGCTTGACTGTGGCCTCGTCGCCGAGCAGTGCGACGACGATATCGCCGCGCTCGGCGCGGTCTTGCTGGCGGGCAATGACGATGTCGCCGTCGAGAATCCCGGCGTTGCACATGCTCTCGCCGTGGATGCGCAGCGCGAAGACATCGCCCGAAGCGGGAACGAGCGATGCGTCGACGTTGAGCGTGTTTTCGATGTTTTGAGTGGCGAGGATGGGGGTGCCGGCGGCGACCCGGCCAACGAGGGGCACCTCGCGCAGGTCAGCGGAAAGGGTGGCGGGCTTGACGTAATCGACGAGTTCGATGCCCCGCGAGCGGCGCGCCCGGCGGCGAATGTAGCCTTTTTTTTCTAAGGTCTCCAAGGTGGTGCGCACGCCATTGGTGGAGTTGATGCCAAAGACGTCCATGATCTCGCGGATAGTGGGAGGGCCTCCAGAGCGAATTGCATGGGCGATGAAGTCGTAAATTGACTGCTGGCGCTCGGTTAGGGGTTTGGGCATGAGTGTATCTCCATGTGGGGAGAAGAGGTAAAAAGAGGCAAGAACAAATGTAGAAATATATATACTGCACATTAGTTCATTTGTCAATGGGCACCTCTTCGTCTAATTTGCCCTTCCCCATTACTTGTTCAGGGGAATTTTCTGTTTTCGCGCAACGGGGACGACGGACATGGAAGCCATAATCGCCAGTGTGCGGCAAGTGTTACAGGAAGAGGGCTTGGAAGTTGGAGCTAGCGTAGTCGTCGCAGCGTCGGGCGGCGTCGATTCGACGGTGTTGCTCGATGTATTGGATGGCCTAGGGCACCGGTTGCACGTGGCGCACTTAGACCACGCACTGCGGTCGGATTCGGCAACCGACGGCCGCTTTGTCGCCGACGAGGCGCAGCGACGCGGGTTGCCCTGCTCGGTAGAGCGGCGCGACGTGGGAGCTTACGCCCGCAGCGAGGGGTTGTCGCTGGAGGAATCAGGTCGGCGGCAGCGCTACGCCTTTCTCGACCAAGTCGCCGATCGGGTCGGGGCCGAGTTCATCGCCTTGGGGCACCATGCCGACGACCAAGCCGAGACCGTGATCTTGCGCCTGCTGCGCGGCAGCGGTGCCACCGGCTTGGGAGGGATGGAGATTGTGCGCGAGGGCCGCTATTTGCGGCCACTGTTGCACGTGCGACGCGCTGAAATCGAAAGATACGCCCGCCAGCGAGGCTTGCGCTACCGAGAGGATTCCTCCAACCGCGACTGGCGATTTTTGCGCAATCGAGTGCGCGGGGAACTAATACCCTTGCTCAAGAGCTATAATTCCAACATCGCCGAGGTGCTAAATCGCACCGCTGCGCTGCTCAAGGCCGAGGATGACTTACTTGCCGGGCTAGCCCAAGAGGCTTTAGATACAGTGATTTGCGAGCGTTGTAATGACAAGGTGGCTCTTGATAGCAATAGGCTTCTCGCTTATCATATAGCCATACAAAGGCGCGTGTTGCGCGCCGTGCTTCAGGGCCTTGCCGCCGCCGAAGGCCCTTTTGATTTTGCCCGCGTCGAGCAAGTGCGGAACTGGATTGGAGACGGCGACAAGCGCCTGCGGGTGTTGGGTGCTGGGCTGAGGGCGCAGGGTTGTGGCGCACGCTATATCTTGCGTCGCGGTCAGCGATCGCCGATCTCCCGCTGTTTTGAGATACCCGGTGTACTCATGCTAAGAGAGCACGGCGTGAAAATCCGCGTTCAAATCGTCTCCCCGGAGCACTTCGACAAGGCCCAGCTAGGAGGCGCGCAGGTGGCTTTAGACGCGGACCGACTCGGTGCGCGGGTGCAAGTGCGTAGCCTGCGGCCGGGTGATCGCTTCCAGCCGCTGGGTATGGAAGGACACAAAAAACTGAGCGACTTTCTCATTGACGCTAAGTGGCCGAAAATCTCGCGCGACGAAGTGCTGGTGCTGGCCCGAGGAGAGGAAATAGCTTGGGTTGTGCCTCTGCGTTCTAGTCATGCCTTCAGAATAAAATCCACTACGCGCCGCATCGCCTTGTGCTCGTTGAGGCATTGGGACGGCGATTGACCTAGAGATTCTGTCATGGAGGGACCAAAAAAGCAGGCCCAAGAAGAGCGCCCCACGCGCCTTAGGGATGATCGCCAGCCGGCTGACGGCGAAGACAAGCCGCGCCGCTGGCGTCGCCCCTCGCGCAACCAAGCGTTTTGGCTGTTCTTCGTGTTGGTGATGATATTCACCGTCAAGTTCTTTAGCAGCAAACCCTCCGATCCTCAACTCGTCTCCTACAAGCAATACCGCCAATACTTGGAAGAGGAACGCATCGCCGAGGCCGTCATCGTCGTCGAGCGCGAGTTCGAGGGCGTCTTGTACGATGGGACCCGCTTTGTGGTCAATTTGGGTCCAATAGACGCGGCGACCAAGCGAGAGTGGGAGGAACGAGGAGTCGATTTTCGCTTTGAGGAAGAACCCTTCCGCTGGTACAATTTTCTCCTCAACTTTTTTCCGTGGCTGCTACTTATCGCCTTCTGGGTATTCATGGCGCGGCAGATGCAGGGCGGTGCGCGTGGGCTGTTTTCCTTTGGCAAAAGTCGGGCCAAGCTCCTGTTGGAAGACAAGCACAAGGCGACCTTTGCCGATGTGGCTGGAGCCGACGAAGCCAAGAAGGAATTGGAGGAGATCATTGAATTTCTCAAGGATCCCCCTCGGTTCCAGCGCCTCGGCGGACGGATTCCCAAAGGCGTCTTAATGGTCGGACCGCCGGGTACGGGTAAG
The DNA here is from genome assembly GCA_965116045.1 of Candidatus Latescibacterota bacterium. Lineage (GTDB taxonomy): Bacteria > Latescibacterota > UBA2968 > UBA8231 > UBA8231. The sequence goes on from OZ220478.1 coordinate 4,183,382, forward strand.
ACGCACTTGGCGCGCGCAGTGGCTGGCGAAGCGGGCGTGCCCTTCTTTTCGATTAGCGGCTCGGATTTTGTCGAGATGTTCGTCGGCGTCGGTGCTTCGCGCGTGCGAGACCTTTTTGAACAAGGCAAGGCCAATGCCCCGTGCCTGATCTTCATCGATGAGATCGACGCGGTGGGCCGCCACCGAGGCGCGGGTATTGGCGGCGGCCACGACGAGCGCGAGCAAACTCTCAATCAGCTTCTAGTGGAAATGGACGGCTTTGAGTCCAACGATGGCGTCATTCTCATCGCCGCGACCAATCGCCCCGATGTGCTCGACCCGGCGCTGTTGCGGCCCGGCCGCTTCGACCGCCGGGTGGTGGTTGACCTGCCCGACGTTAGAGGCCGGGAGGGCGTCCTCAAAGTCCACGTGCGCAAGGTGCCGCTGGACCCAGACGTCGATTTGCAAAAGGTCGCGCAGGGTACGCCCGGGCTTTCTGGCGCCGACTTGGAGAACTTGGTCAACGAAGCGGCTCTGCTGGCCTCGCGGCGCGATCGCAAGAGCGTTGATATGGGCGACTTTGAAGCGGCCAAAGACAAGGTGATGCTCGGGGCCGAGCGCCGTAGCATGGTCCTGACCGAGGAGGATCAGCGGCTTTCGGCCTACCACGAGGCCGGCCACGCCTTGGTCGCCAAGAGTCTCAAAGGCGGTCCGGCGATTGGCAAGGCCACCATTATCCCGCGCGGGCAAGCCATGGGTATGGTTTCTTTTTTGGCCGACGAGCGACGTTCGCTGACTGAGACCCGGCTCAAGGCGCACTTGGCCACGGCGCTAGGCGGTTGCGCGGCCGAGAAATTGATTTTTGCCGAGCGCTCGACCGGAGCCCAAGGCGACTACCAGCAAGTGACGCGCTTGGCTCGTTCGATGGTCTGCGAGTGGGGTATGAACGAAGAGCTTGGCCCCCTCTCGTTGGGCGGTAGCGATGACGAGGTTTTCCTCGGCAAGGAGTTTGTCCGCAGCCGCCACCTGAGCGAAGAGACTGCCCAAGCCGTTGATCGCGAGATCCGCAAGCTGGTGATGGAGGCCGAGGAAACGGCGTTGCGCATCCTTAGAGAGAACGAGGACAAACTGCACTCTTTGGCCCGCGCCCTCCTCGCGTACGAAGTCCTCGACGACGCCGAGATCGACCAAGTCTTGGCCGGAGAGCCTCTCGTCCGCAAACCAGTGCGCACCTTGAGCGAAGAGGATGAGGCGTGATCTGGGAGTTGGGAAGTCGCACTCTCCACTTTGGCGACCAAGCACAGATCATGGGCGTCCTCAATGCGACGCCCGATTCATTTTACGACGGGGGTTGCTACAGCGAACCGAGCGCGGCCGTGGAACGCGGCTTGGAGATGGTGGGGGAAGGGGCGGCAATCGTCGATGTTGGTGGTGAATCGTCGCGCCCGCCGATGTACGGAGTCGCCGAGGATGTCTCAGTTGCCGAGGAGTGCACCCGGGTTCTGCCGGTCGTCGAGGGCCTTCGCCGCCAGAGTGCTGTGCCCATCTCGGTTGACACGGTCAAGGCCGAGGTCGCGCGCCGGGCCCTTGAGGCCGGGGCCGACATCATCAACGACATTAGTGCCTTGCGGCGCGATCCGGCCATGGCCGAGGTCGCCGCACAGGCTAACGCCCCTGTGGTACTGATGCACGGCCGGGGCACGGAGCAGAATACTCACTACGATGACCTACCTGGGGCGGTGTACTCCTTCCTACAAGAGCGCGTATGCGTTGCTCGCGCTCAAGGCGTCGACCGCGTGGCCGTGGATCCGGGCTTGGGGTTTGGCAAGTCGCCGGCGGGCAATCTCGCCTTGTTGGGGATGTTAGAGCACTTCTTGGGGTTGGAATGTCCGCTGGTGGTAGGTGCTTCGCGCAAATCCTTTATCTGGAAGACGCTCGGGCTCTCGGTTGCCGAGAGCTTGGCGGGCAGCTTAGCGGCGGCCGCGCTAGCGGCTAGGGCCGGCGTCCACGTGCTGCGAGTCCACGACGTGGCCGCGACGCTGCGGGCCGTCCGCTTAGTCGAGGCCGTGCGGAGCCAAGGGCCGTGCTAAAAGACCCGGTCCTGTTCCACCTGTTTGGCTTTCTGCCGGTCTCGCTGGCCTCGGTGGTGGATATTCTATTGGTGGGTTTTATCTTTTTTCGCTTGTTCTCCCTGATTAAGGAAACCCGGGCCGCGCACATGGTCGCCGGGCTGCTGTTCATGGTGATCGTGGCCTTGGCCGCACCTTGGCTCAAGATGAATGCCCTGTCTTGGCTTTTGGAGCAGGTGCGCTCCATCTTGCTGATCCTGCTGGTCATTCTCTTTCAGCCCGAGCTGCGGCGGCTCCTGCAAGTCTTGGGTCAGACCCCGGCGTTCCGTTGGTTTCACAAGGCCGAGCCGTCGCGGATCATCGACGAGGTCGTCAGCGGAGTCGGGCGTTTGGCCGACTTGGGGTACGGGGCGCTGATCGTGCTGGTGCGCCAAGTCCATATCAGACCGGTCATTGAGACTGGAGTGTCCCTGAATTCGGAGGTGTCGGACGATTTGCTAACCACGATTTTCAGTCCACGCGCTCCGCTGCACGACCGAGCCGTCGTCATCCAAGGCGAGCGCTTGGTGGCGGCCCGCTGCACCTTGCCGCTGGCCGAAGAGGTCGAAGACCAGCGGCTGGGAACCCGCCATCGGGCGGCATTGGGGCTATCGCGGGAATCGGACGCGGTAGTTATCGTCGTCTCCGAGGAGAACAGTACTATTTCGCTGGCCGTTGGTGGAGTGTTTTGGCGCGGGTTGGACCGCCGGCAACTCAAGCTGCGCCTACAAGAGCAGATGGCCTCGGGCTGAGTGTAGCGCGGCGGCGTTTTGCTTGACACAGTCTCGGCAGTACTCTACTTTCAAATTTTTATTTAAATTAGGTAATAAAAATTATGAACAATAAACAGATGCGGCAGACCCGTATGCGGGAACTGCTCTACAGAAGAGCCATTGATACGCACGAAAAATTGGCCGAAGTCCTCCAGCAACAGGGCATTGAAATCAGCCAGTCAACCCTGTCGAAGGACTTGCGCGAAATAGGTGTGGTGCGAGTGCCGCAGGCCGATGGGGGATTTCGCTATACGCTGCCCGAAGCCGGGGCTACGCTGCGCGACCTCCACATTATAGAGCGAGAGTTGCGGGACTTCTTGGTCCAGACCGAACAGGTAATCAACATGGTGCTGGTGCGGACCGTGTCGGGGCACGCCCAAAGCGTTTGCGAGGCCATTGATCGCATGAATTGGGCTGAGGTCGCGGGTACGCTGGCCGGCGAAAACACGATCTTTATCGTCACTCGTTCCGAGCAAGATGCGGCGAAGTTAGTCGCTAAGATCGGCGCAGTGTGCGGCGAGGAGGATTGATGAACGCCGAGGTTTTGCAGGACTTGCAGGTCCAGATCAGCAAAGCCGAGACCCTGATAGAGGCCCTGCCGTATCTACAGGAATTTTGCGGCAAAGTGATGGTCGTCAAATACGGCGGCAGCACCATGGGCAGCGGGGACACCGTATATAAGGACATCGTTTTCATGCAGGCGGTCGGCATTTGTCCGGTCGTAGTCCACGGTGGCGGCCCGGCCATCACCCGCCGCCTGCAAGAGTTGGGCATTGAAAGCCAGCGCGTAGCTGGATTGCGGGTGACCGACGCAGTCACGATGAAGGTGGTTGAAGATGTGCTCTTTGGCGAGGTCAACGCGCGGATCGTCCGCGAGATTGGGGCACTAAACGGGCGGGCCGTGGGCGTCTCGGCGAAGGACGCTGGGATCATGCAGGTGTGCAAGCATTGGCCCCAAATCGATGGTGCTCCCTTGGACATCGGCTATGTCGGCGATGTCCAGCACGTGGATACCGCGCCTTTGTTGGACTTGATAGCCAAGGGCATGATTCCGGTGGTTGCGCCGATTGGCCGCGGCCCAGAGGGCGAAAGCTTCAACGTCAATGCCGATACGGCGGCCGGGGAAATCACCGCGGCCCTGCACGCTGAAAAGTTGGTCTTTTTGACAGACGTGCAGGGCATTATGCGGGATCTCGCAGACGATGCGTCCCTGCTGTCAACTGTGAGCGTCTCTGAGGTGGGCAAGCTAATTGACCAAGGCGTGATCAGCGGTGGGATGATTCCCAAAGTCGAAGCCTGTATCAAGTCTGTCAAAGCGGGTGTGCGCAAAACCCACGTTATTGACGGGCGCGTGTCGCATGCGATGTTGCTCGAGTTTTACACCCGACAGGGCATTGGCACTCAAATTGTCCAGTAGGACGACGGAGGAACCATGAAAACCGAAGACATTATTAAGGGCGAGGCGCGATACATTTTGCAGACCTATGGTCGGCCCGAGTTCGTCCTAGAGCGGGGCAATGGGGTCTATCTCTTCGATACGGACGGCAATCGCTACCTCGATTTTGTCAGTGGCTTAGCGGTCAATGCGTTGGGCTACGGCGACTACGAGGTTATCAAGGCCATTGAGGCGCAGGCCGCCAAATTGATGCATGTGTCCAACCTCTACCACACAATCCCTTCGGTACAAGTTGCGCAGCGGCTAGTCGAGCATTCGTTTGCCGACCGGGTGTTCTTCTGCAACAGCGGCACCGAGGCGTGGGAGGCGTCGCTCAAATTTTGCCGCAAGTGGGGCAACACTACCCACGACTCGCCCAAAAACCGCCTCATCGCCTTTGAAAACTCCTTTCACGGGCGGACGTACGGATCCATCTCGACGACCGGCCAGCCCAAGTATCACAAGGGGTTTGAGCCGCTGCTGCCGGGCATTGACTTCGCCCGCTTCAATGATTTGGCCTCGGTGGAGGCGCTGGTTTCGGATCAGACCTGTGCGATCTTGGTCGAGCCGTTGCAGGCCGAGGGGGGGATCCACGCCGCGACGGCGGAATTTCTCACCGGGCTAAGACGCCTGTGCGACGAGCGGGATATGTTGCTGGTCTTCGACGAGATCCAGGTGGGGTGCGGGCGTTTAGGCTCGCTGTGGGCCCATCAACAATACGAGGTTGAACCGGATATTATGACCTTGGCCAAGGCCCTCGGCGGCGGTTTGCCGATCGGCATCGCGCTCTTGCGGCAGAAGGTGGCCGACGCCATTGAGGCTGGCGATCACGCCGCGACATTCGGTGCCAATCCGGTGGCTTGCGCCGCGGCGAACGCGGTCTTAGACAAGTTGCTGGAGCCGGGTTTTATTGACGGAGTGCGCGAAAAAGGCGAACACTTGATCGGTCGCCTGCAAAAGCTACAACAGCGCTGGCCTGAGCACATCGCCGAAATCCGCGGCAAAGGGCTGATCGCCGGCGCGGTCACTAGCCGGCCGGCCGCGGACTATCTGGCGGCCTTCCGTCAGCGCGACATCCTGATCGCCACGGCTGGGGCCGATGTGGTGCGCTTCCTGCCGCCGCTGATCGTCGAGCGGGATCGCATTGACGAAGTAGTAGATGTGTTTGACGAGATCTTGCGCCAAGGTGTCTGATGGCCGCGGTACAAACGCCTTGGGGCGGGCGGTTTCAGTCTGCGCCGGCCGAGCTAATGGAGCGCTTCAACGCCTCGATAGGCTTCGACCGCAAGCTGTTGGAAGCCGACATTGTAGGTAGCGTGGCCTACGCCCGTGCCCTACGGCGGGCCGGCGTCCTCAGCGCGGGGGAATTGGGGCAGATCGAAGCCGGGCTAAAGCAGGTCCAGGAAGAATTTTCAGCCCCGGACTGCGTGCTGCCCGACGCGCTTGAAGACATCCACATGGCGGTGGAGCAGCGGCTGACCGAGTTGATTGGGCCGGTCGGCGGCAAGCTGCACACCGGGCGCAGCCGCAACGACCAAGTCAACGTAGACGAGCGGCTCTACCTGCGGGACGCGATTGCATCGCTTCAGGCGCAGATTCGCCATCTGCAAGGGGTGCTGCTGGCGTCGGGTGAGCAACACAGCCGGGTGGTGTTGCCCGGCTACACGCACTTACAACAGGCCCAACCGATTCTTTTCCCTCACTATGCGCTGTCGTTGTTCTGGATGCTGGAACGCGACCGCGGGCGGCTGGGAGACGCTTGGCAGCGAGCCGACTTTCTGCCGTTGGGTTCTGGGGCGTTAGCCGGGAGCGCGTTTCCGCTCGACCGTGCTTTCCTCGCCCGCGAACTCGGGTTCTCACAGGTGACCCCCAACAGCCTCGACGCGGTTAGCGACCGCGATTTTCTGCTCGAGACCCTGTCCGCGCTGGCGATTCTAATGATGCACTTGAGCCGTTTCTGCGAGGATTTGATCCTCTGGTCGTCGGCGGAGTTTGGCTTTGTCGAACTCGGCGATCGCTTTGCCACCGGCTCGAGCATGATGCCGCAAAAGAAAAACCCGGACGCGCTGGAATTGGTGCGCGGCAAAACGGGCCGCGTGTACGGCAGCCTGATGGCGTTGCTGACGACGATGAAGGCCGTACCGTTGACGTACGCCAAGGATCTGCAGGAAGACAAGGAGCCGCTCTTCGATGCGCTGGAGACGGCGGCCATTTGTCTAGAGGTTTTCGCCGGTGCTTGGGAGAGCATGGAAGTGCGCGGCGAGCGGATGGAGTCCGCGGTGGATTCCACGGCCTTGGCAACGGATTTGGCCGACTATTTGGTCGGCCAAGGCGTGCCTTTCCGCGAGGCTCACCGCGTCGTTGGCCGCTTGGTGCGGGCCGCGCTAGAGCAAGGCCGCCCCCTCACCGACCTTAGCTTGGAAGAACTGCGCGCTCACAGCGCGAATTTCGGCGAGGACGCACTCGGCCTGCTCGATGTGCGCCATAGCTTGGCGCGCCGCAATATAGAGGGTGGGACCGGCCCGCAGGCCGTAGCCGAGCAGATGGAAAAGGCGCGGCGAGCATGGGCCGCGAGGTGAGCCAATGTTAGTGGCGATTAAAGATATCGAGTTTTACGTGCGCGAGATGTGGATGCGGATGCCGTTTAAGTTTGGCAACGTGGTCGCCGATAGTCTGACTGCGCTGCACGTGGCCATGGATCTAGAACTGAGCCATGGTCGGCGGGCGCGGGGTTGGGCTGCGGACATGCTATCGCCTAGGTGGTTCGACAAAAACCCAAACAAGCCGCTGGCCGAGGGCATCCGCGACTTGGTGGATGGAGCGCAAGCGGCTGCCACCGCTTATCGGGAGTCGAGTCGAACTGGCGCGGCCCCATTCGCAATATGGGAGGCGGGATACGAGGCCAGTCGGGCGTGGGGTCGGGCGCGGGGCGTCAACGACCTGCTGGCGTCCAACGGCGCGGCCCTGATGGAGCGGGCACTCATCGACGGCTTGGGAGTCGCGCTGGAGCAACCCTATTTTGCGCTGTTGCAGGGCGATGTGCTCGGGTTGGCGCTGGGGAAGATTCACCCGGAGCTAGAAGGGCTGGAGCTTGCGGCGGCGCTACCGGCGGCCCCGGTGCGCTCGCTGTACATCCGCCACACGGTCGGCTTGGTCGATCCCATCCGCACCGCTGCGATTGCACCCGCAGAGCGGTTGAACGACGGATTGCCGCAGTCCTTGGAGGAGTGCATTCAGAGCCAGGATCTGCGCTATTTCAAGATCAAGATCGGCGGCGACCCCGAGGCTGATTTCGAGCGCTTAGCGGAGATTGCTGCGCTGTTGGACGAGAGCAGCGCGGAGTACCACATCACGCTCGATGGCAACGAGCAGTACGGCGACGTGGCCGATTTGCTGACCTTATTGGAGCGGATTGAAAGGCAATTGGGCGCGTTTTACCAACGCATTCTCTACGTCGAGCAGCCCATGGACCGCGCCCTTTCCCTCGATCGCGCCCTAAAGAGTGATCTCGAAGTTTTGGCGGCGAAACGCCCGCTGCTGATCGACGAATCGGACGAATCCTTGGATTCCTTTCGCCGCGCACTGGATTTGGGGTACAGCGGCGTCTCGTCCAAGTCCTGCAAAGGGTTGGTCAAGGCGCTGGCCAACAGCGCACTCGCTTGGCAACGCACGGCTGCCGGCCAGCCGTGTTTTGTCGCGGCCGAGGATTTAACCGCGGTGCCGGTGGTATCGCTGCATCAGGATTTGGTACATGTGGCGGCCTTGGGTATTGGCCACGTCGAGCGCAATGGGCACCATTACGTGCGGGGGCTGGACCATTTGTCGGTTGCCGAGCGGGCGTGGTGTTTTGAGCGGCACGGTGATTTGTATCGCGCCGCGGGCCAGAGCGGCTTGCTCGACATTCGCGCTGGCCAGATCGCGGTCGGTTCCCTGCAACGGCCTGGTCTCGGGGTTGATGGTGCGGTCGATATTACAGCCATGCAGCCACTAGCAGAGGCGCAGCTCTCGTGAGTGCCGTAGAAATAAGGCTTGAGGATGTGCGGTTTTACATGCGGAACGTGCATACCCGCATGCCCTTCAAATACGGCGCAGCCGTGCTGACCGCCGTGCCGATTCTCCACGTAGTGGCGCAGGGGGTGCTAAAAAACGGCGTTTCGGTACAAGGGGTTGCAGCCGACATTCTCCCGCCTAAGTGGTTTGACAAAGACCCGGCCAAAAGCTACGAAGACAATGTCGCCGACTTGCTGTGGGCGGCGGATGCGGCGCGATTGGCGTATTTGGATGCGGCGCGCACGCCCAAATCGTTCTTTTCCATATGGCAGGACGGTTATGCACAGACGGTAGCTGCTGGCGATGCGCACGGCCTGAATCGGTTGACGGCTGTCCACGGCAGTACGCTGATGGAGCGCGCCCTAATCGACGCGGTAGGATGCGGTGTGGACGCGAGTTACTTCGCATTGCTCAAGACCAATCTCCTCGGCTTGGAACTGGGGGCCATTCACCCTGAACTGCAAGGGGTGGAACCCGCCCAAGTGATCGGGGCTGCGCCGCTGGCGCAGTTGCACGTGCGGCATACGGTAGGATTGGCCGATCCGATTGTCCCAAGCGATATTGCGCCCGAGGAGCGCTTGGACGACGGGTTGCCGCAGTCGCTGGCCGATTGCGTCGAGCGTCAGGGGCTGACGTACTTCAAGGTCAAGGTGAACGGCGACTTGGAGGCCGACTTGGCGCGGTTGGCTGCGATCGCCGAGCTGTTGGACGGGCGCGACGCCGAGTACCAGATCACGCTCGATGGCAACGAGCAATACCGGGAAATGGACTCGCTCATTGGCTTAATCGAGGCCCTAGCAGTCGCACAACCGCGTTTGTACGAGCGCATCCTCTACGTCGAGCAGCCCCTAGAGCGGAGCGTGGCGTTGGATGCTGCACTGGAACCGGGCATCCGCGCGGCGGCGTCGCGTCGTCCTTTGCTCATTGACGAGTCGGACGATGCGCTGGATACCTTTCGGCTGGCTTTAGAACTGGGTTATAAGGGCGTTTCGTCCAAAGCGTGCAAAGGGCTGGTCAAGGCGTTGGCCAATCTGGCGTTGGCGCGGCAACGGGCGGGCTGTTTTCTCTCGGGCGAGGACCTAATGAATCTGCCGGTGGTACCCCTGCATCAAGATTTGGTGCAGGTGGCGGCGTTGGGGATTGGGCACGTCGAGCGCAACGGACACCACTACGTGCGGGGGCTGGATCACTTGACCGCGGATGAGCGGGTGGCCTGCTTGGCCGCGCACGGGAAGCTCTATCGGGCGGTGGGCGACGGGTTGGTGGCCTTGGATGTGCGGCACGGCAAAATCGAGATAGGATCGCTGCAAGTAGCGGGTTTGGGCGTGGGCATACCGGTGGCGGTGGATGAGATGGTGGAATTGGCGGAATGGAGATTTGCGTCGTTGGCCTGACTTAGGAGATGGCTATGCTGGACGATTTTTCTTTGGAAGCGCTCATCGCCTATGCGGAGGCACACCCGTTCATCGCCATCTTGTTGCTGTTGGTGGCGGTGGTATTGCTAGGCAGCTTGCTACGCAAAATTTTCAAGGTCGCGGTCGTGTGCGCGATTGTTTTGCTCGTCGGCCTGCACTTTGCTCAAGGCGACGACTCAGACTGGTGGAAACGGGTCGAAGCGATTGGCAGCGAGGTTGTGATGTGGGGCGAGGCGTTGCTGGAAAAGGCCGATGAAATTTTTGAGAAAGGGAAGCAGCAACTAGCAGGAGATTAGGCCACCCCGGCCTCTTTTAGTTGCGCTATAAAGGCCGCTTCGTCGAGCACTGCGACGTCGAGGGCCTGCGCTTTTGCCAGTTTGGCTCCCGCTTTTTCGCCTGCTATGAGCAGGTCGGTTTTCTTGCTGACGCTAGAGGTGGTCTTACCGCCCAAGCGCTCGATCAGCGCGGCCGCTTCGTCGCGGCTATAGCCCGACAGAGTGCCGGTAATGACTACGGTCTTGCCGCTAAAATGCGACGGCGGCGCGGCTGCTTCTGCTGCTTCCATTGCAAACTGCAACTTGGCCTTATGCTCGAGCTTGTAGAGCACGCGATCGAGCGCGGGGAGCGCGGGTAGGGTGGCGTAAAGGCTGCGGGCGATGGTCGGGCCGATCTCGTGGGCTGCTTCTAGCTTTTCGACGCTAGCCCGGCACAGCGCGTCGAGGCTGCCAAAGGTCTGCGCCAAGGTGCGGGCCACGGTCGCGCCCACGTGGCGGATGCCGAGGGCAAAGAGCACCCGGTCGAAGGGCTGCTCCTTGCTGCGGTCGAGGCCGTCGAGGAGGTTTTGCGCCGACTTTTTGCCCATTCGCTCTAGTTTACTGAGGGATTCTACATTGAGTTCGTAGAGGTCGCTCAAATCCTTGACCAACTCCTTTTCTACCAATTGTTTGACCACGGCTGGCCCCAAGCCCTCGATGTCCATGGCGTTGCGCGCGGCAAAGTGTTCGAGGCGGCGGCGCAGTTGGGCCGGGCAGGTGGGATTATCGCAGCGCGTGACGGCTTCATCGGCGTCCCGGGTGAGAGGGCTTTTGCACGAGGGGCATTCGTTGGGGAAGGCATATTCTACGGAGTCGTCGGGCCGCTCACTGGGGTCTACCCCTACGACTTTGGGGATGACGTCGCCGCCCTTTTCGATGAGCACGGTGTCGCCGATGCGAATGTCCTTGCTGCGGATTTCGTCCGCGTTGTGCAGGCTGGCCCGGGCGATGGTCGAGCCAGCCAACGCCACCGGTTCTAAAATGGCCACCGGCGTTATGGCACCCGTGCGCCCGACTTGTAGGCGGATATCGAGAAGGCGGGTGCGGGCTTGATAGGCTGGAAATTTGTAGGCCATAGCCGAGCGCGGGCTTTTGGCAGTGTAGCCTAGCCGCTCCTGCTGGTTGAGGCTATCGACCTTGATGACCACCCCGTCGATCTCGTAGGGGAGCGCGGCGCGGGTGGCAGCGTAGTGATCGTAGAGGGCGAACACATCTTCCAGCGAGACACAGCGCTGGTGCTCGGGGACCATGAGGCCCCAAGCGCGGAGCGTTTCAAGGCACTCGCTGTGGCGCGTCTGGCTGCCCCCTTCGGCGTGTATCCAGTAGGCGAAAAAGCGCAGATTGCGCTTGGCTACCAGCTTGGGGTTTTGCAGCTTGAGCGAGCCGGCCGTGGAGTTGCGCGGATTGGCAAAGAGCGGCTCGGCGTCGTCTGCGCGTCGGGCGTTGAGTTGGGCAAAGTCGCTGCTTTCCATATAGACCTCGCCGCGGATTTCGCAATTGACCCCGGGCTGCCGCAGCCGGAGGGGAATGGTGGGGATGGTGCGGGCGTTGGCGGTGATTTCGTCGCCTTGGACTCCGTCGCCGCGCGTGACGGCGCGCACGAGTAGGCTGTCTTGGTAGATGAGGCTGAGGGCCACGCCGTCGATTTTTAGCTCGAAGACGTATTCGACCGCTTCGTCAGGTAGGCTTTGGCGCACTCGCTGGTCGAAGTCAAATACGTCTTGGCGCGAGTAGCTATTGTCGAGGCTGAGCATGGGCCGCGCGTGGCGCACGGTGGGGAAGTCGCTGGTGGGTGCGCCGCCGACGCGCTGGGTGGGCGAGTCGGGCCGCACGAGCGCGGGGTGGGCCTCTTCGAGGGCTTGCAACTCTGCGAGGAGGCGATCGAACTCTGGGTCGGAGATGGTGGGGGCGTCGAGGACGTGATAGCGGTAGAGGTGCTCTTCTAGCTCGCCCGCGAGCGCGGCCATGCGTTGGGCAATGTCTTGGGTCATGGTACAAAGTACCATAGGCGGGGCCTTGCACCGCGTCAACTCGCCGCGCCTTTATTGTCCGTTGGCGGGTCCAGTTTTATATTTTTGTCGCGGAACGAGATAAGATTATGACTGGTACTTGGTACGACTACTGGGAACTGACTAAACCGAGAATTGCCTTTTTGGTGCTGGTTACGGCCGCCTTGGGATTTTTTTGGGGCGGGCAAGGCATCCACGCGCCGCTGCTTTTTTGCTGTTTGCTCATCGGTACGGGCCTGACCACGTGCGGCTCGTCGGTGCTCAACCAGTATCTGGAACGCGATGTCGATGGGTTGATGAAGCGCACGCGCAATCGTCCCTTGCCCGCCGGGCGCGTCAAGCCGGGTGCGGCGCTGTCGCTGGGGTTTGCGCTAGTATTGGGCGGCGTGTTCTTCCTGCTTTTTACCACTGGGTTGTTGACGGCGTTTTTGGCGCTGCTATCCGCGTTTCTCTACGTGGTAGTGTACACTCCGATGAAGCGGCAAAATTGGCTCAATACCTCGCTGGGGGCCGTGCCGGGGGCCCTGCCGCCCGTAGGAGGCTGGACGGCGGCGACCGGCGCGATTGACCCAGGTGCTGTGGTCCTATTTCTCATTCTCTTTGCTTGGCAGCACCCGCACTTCTACGCGATTGCTTGGATCTTCCGCGACGACTACCGGCGCGGCGGTTTCAAAATGCTGCCAGTCGTCGAGCCGGATGGGAATAGCACCTGCTGGCAGGTCGTGGGCTACTTGGTGCTGCTGCTGATCTTTTCGGTATTGCCTTCGTTTATGGGGCTCACCGGCCCGTTCTATTTAGCCGGCGCGGTGGTGTTGGGTGCGCTATTTTTGGCCTCCGGTCTCGCGCTCAGTTTCTCGCGCTCGGCGGCTAGTGCGCGGCGGCTGCTCAAGGCTTCGGTCGTCTATCTGCCGCTCTTGTTGGTGCTGAGCGTGGTGGATGCCGGATTTTAGGAGTGCGGCTTGCGCCCGCTCGTACTCTGCGGGCGCGTTGAGATTGGCAAAAAGCAGACCGCGCTCGTCGTAGGGTCGCCAGTCCCTTTCCCTTACTACAGCCAAACTCAGATCGCTCAATAGGTCGCGCATGCCGAGCTGATTGGCCTGCACGGCCGCTTCTACGGCCGCTAAGCAGGACGGCTCGTAGAGGGCGCAGAGTGGTTGCAGCCCGGTGGCTGTGTAGGGTACGACCGCTTGCTGCGGCCCGCGTCGGTCGACGAGGTGGCGGAGAAAATCTGGAGTGAGAAAAGGCAAGTCGCAGGCGAGGAGGAGCACGGGTGCGGAGGTTGTGCTGAGCGCGGTGTACAGACCGCCCAGCGGCCCAAGCCCGGGGTAGTGGTCGGGATGGACGGGCAGGCCGAGGTGAGCATAGGCGGTGGGATCGCCGATGATGATGCCGGGATAACCGAGGGGGTGCGCGGCGGCGAGGACTCGTTCAATCAGGGTCTGGCCGCCCAGTGGCAGGAGGGCCTTGTCGCGGCCCATGCGTCGGCTCTGGCCAGCGGCGAGCACCGCGACGTGAATCATTCGGGGTGCCGGTTGGAGTGGCGGTTGATCTGGGCGGCTGCGTACCCAGCGCCAAAGCCGTTGTCGATATTGACGACAACCACGCCGGCCGCACAGGAGTTGAGCATGGCCAAGAGCGCGGCGAGGCCGTGGAAACTCGCGCCGTAGCCCACGCTAGTCGGCACGGCCACGACCGGAATATCTACCAGCCCGCCGACGACGCTGGCGAGTGCGCCCTCCATCCCGGCGACTACGACGATAGCCCGCGCCTGCTGCAAAAGTTCGCGGTACGCTAGGAGTCGGTGCAAGCCGGCGACGCCGACGTCGCAAACCTCCTCGACCTGTGCGCCCATGGCGCGGGCCGTGACGATGGCTTCGCGGGCCACGGGCAAGTCCGAGGTACCGGCGGCGGCGACGACGACTAATCCTTCGGGCGGAGGCTGTTCGGCTCTTGGTACTAGGACCGTGCGAGCGAGGGAATCGTGCTCGGCGCGGTCAAAGCGCTCGACGAGTGCTTGGGCTGTGGCCGCTTCGACGCGGGTGGCCAAGACCTGTGCGCCATGCGCGGTTATGCGCTCGGCGATAGTCAGCACCTGCTCGCAGGTTTTGCCCTCGGCAAAAATGACTTCCGGGAACCCAGTGCGCAGGGCGCGGTGATGATCGACGTGGGCAAACCCGAGGTTTTCGAAAGGCAGGTTCCTAAGCCGCTCTAAGGCTTGGCTCGGCGCGAGGTCCCCGGTGGCGACTTGTTCTAGTAGGTGGCGGAGTTGTGCTTGGTCCATAGCATCGGAAACGTGGGATCAACGGCAGCAGCGGAAGCCGAGGAGGGGCTGCTCGTAGGTTTGCAAGGGCGAGTCGGCCATGATTTCCGCTAAGACTTCTATATCATAGGGGTCTTGGCCTTCGGTGGATAGGGTGCTCACAAGGATTTGGCCGTCGCAAGCACCGGTCGCAGATACGCTGCTTGCGGCCACGTACACTGCTAGGTCGCCGGCATCGTCGAGCGCGGCGATCCACTCGTCTATGTTACCCGTCAAATCAAAGACGCCACTTGCGCGACCGCAGTTGGGAAACGAGCCAGAAGGCGCAAGTTGTGCGGTGGGGTCGCTGCTGAAGTGGGAAAAGGCCGAACCCGGCACGTTGCAGAAGCGCACGCCAAAGTGGTCGCGGCTGTCGTACTCAGCCAAATCATCAATCGAAGAAAAACGCCGCGTTTGGCCAGCTTGACAAGCGGTGCGCCACTCGTCCGGGCTGCACAAACGCTTGCCTGCGGCCGCGCACAGGCGCACTGCTTGGAGCAACGAAGCCGACTGCGGCCGCTCTCCTCTGGCGTTGGGATACTCGAACGCGTCTATCTCGTATTCTCGACCCGTTGGCAGGACTAGAGGCACCATGCCGCCAGTCGGCAGAGGCGACTCAATGGAGACATGGAGGGCGATTTCGCGCTCGATATTTGCGGCGCCGTCATTGGCGGAAACGCGCAGTTTGTGGCTGCCGGCAAAAAAGGCGACGATGGTAGCACGCGAGCCGATTTGCCGACCGGTTTCCTCGTCGCGGATGGCCGCCTCTGACCAGATGCTAAGGCTGTCCTTGGCCATCGGCTCCCAGTGGTATTCGAGTGGGTCGCCGTCGGGATCGCTGCCAAACGCGTCGATAATTATCTGCGGCGCACTAAACACGCTGGTTGCTTCGGCGGGAGCTTCGAGCAGGGGTTCGCGCTGCACGACCTCCACGAGGAAGTTTTCGATCAGCACTCGAGCGTCTGCGGTGCAACGCTGACGGTCGGCTAAATCGGGTACGACATTGCAGTTGCGGTCAATTACGAGAACCTGCACGGCAAATTGCTCGCTGGAGCCAGCGATGGCTTGGGGGGCGAACCAAGAGTTGATCTCTTGGGCCTGCACATCGCGGAAACTGCCGCTTGGCGCTCGCCACTCGTAGAACACCGGGTCGTCGTCTTGGTCGGCGGCGCGGACTTCAAAGCGGACCTCGCCGCCGCGTTGGACTCGGCAGACGGCATCCGCGCTATTGAGCAAGGTATCTGGAGAATCTGTGCCGGGCGACTGACAGATCATCCGCGCCAAGTGTACGGTCGGGGGGTCGTTGGGGAGGTCGTCGTGGAGCAAGCTACAGGCACCGAGGGCGAGCAACGGGGCTACGAGGCACCAACCGAGGTTCATTCGCCTTCGATCATCAGGTCGAGTAGCCGCTCTAGATCCCCATCGTTGTAGAATTCGATCTGGATTGCCCCCTTGTTCGCTGCGGTGCGACGGATGTTGACTGCGGTGCCAAAGCGGTGCTGCAACCGCTCCTCGTAGTCGCGGAGGTGGGGGTCGTTGGAAATTTCTTTGGGTGCCTTCTTTTTTTTGCGGCCCACGCGCTGATTGGCAACGGCTTTTTCGACCTCGCGGACAGCCATTTTTTCCTCAACTGCGCGGCGGGCCAATGCGAGCCGATCTTCGTCTTCTTCGAGACCGAGCAGAGCGCGGGCATGCCCCATCTGTAGCTGACCGTGGCGCAGGAAGTCTTGGACTTCGTGCGGCAATTGCAACAGCCTGAGAAGATTGGTCACGGTCGAGCGATTTTTTCCCACCTTGCGGGCGACTTCCTCTTGCGTGAGGAAGCACTTGTCGGTCAGCGAGCGGTAGCCTTCAGCCTCTTCGATCGGGGTTAGGTTTTCGCGCTGAATGTTCTCGATCAGCGACAGTTCCATCAAGTCTTGCTGCGACTCGATCTCGTGGATGATCGCTGGTATTTCTTGGATCCCCGCCTTTTTGGTAGCCCGCCAGCGGCGCTCGCCAGCGATAATCTGGTAGCTCTGGCCGATGCGGTTGACGGTGATGGGCTGGATGACGCCTTTCTCTTGGATCGAGTGCATCAGCTCGTCGATGCTCTCTTCGTCAAACTCAGTGCGAGCTTGATAGGGATTGGGTTCGATCTCATCGACGTTGATATAGAAGATCTGGCGCGAGGCATCGCCTTGGCCGCTAGGTTCGGCGTACTCGGGGATGAGGGCACCGATGCCCTTGCCGAGGACCGGCTTCTTACCCATGGTCGATCACTTCTCCTGCGAGACTCATGTAATCCTGAGATCCCTGCGACAAGATGTCGTAGAGCACGATGGGTTGGCCGTGGCTCGGGGCCTCGGCCAGACGCACGTTGCGGCTGATAGAGGTTTTGTAAACCTTGTTGCCGAAATAGGACTTGACCTCTGAAGATACTTGGCGCGATAGGTTCAAGCGTCCGTCAAACATGGTGAGTAGGACGCCAGCGATCTGGAGCTTGGGATTGAGATGGCGTTGGATCTGGCGCACGGTGTTGAGCAGCCGACCCAGGCCCTCTAGCGCATAGTACTCGCACTGAATCGGTATCATCACCGAGTCGGCCGCCGTCAGGGCGTTGATCGTCAGCAGCCCCAAAGAGGGCGGACAATCGAGAATGATATAAGCGTATTGGTCGCGGACTTGGTTGAGCAGCCCGTCCAACTTTTGCTCGCGCGCGATCATGTTGACCATCTCGACCTCGGCACCCGTCAGGTTGATGTGCGAGGGAATCAAGGACAGGAAGGATATCTTGGTCTCGTAGGTAACGTCAGCGGTCTCTTTTTGCCCGATCAGCGCGTGGTAAATATTGGCCGTTTCGATTTCCTCGCTGTTTTGAAAGCCGCAGCCGGAGGTGGCATTGGCCTGTGGATCCATGTCGATGAGCAAGGTTTTTTGTTCGGCCACAGCCAAACTAGCCGCCAAGTTGACGGCCGTGGTGGTCTTGCCGACCCCTCCTTTTTGATTGGATATGGCGATGACCCGGCCCATGACGGAATTTCATTCAGCAAGGGCGGCTTGGGCGGCTGCCAAGCGGGCGATGGGTACTCGGTAGGGGGAACAGGAGACGTAGTCGAGACCTACCTCGTGGCAAAAGCCCACCGAGCTGGGGTCGCCGCCGTGCTCGCCGCAAATGCCCACCTTGAGCTGAGGACGAGTACTGCGGCCCCGCTCGGTGCCGAGGCGCACGAGCTGGCCGGTGCCCGCTTGATCGAGGCTTTGGAATGGATCGTCGGCGAGAATGCCTTGGGCTACGTATTCGGGCAGGAACTTGCCGGCGTCGTCGCGGCTGTAGCCAAAGGTGAGTTGAGTTAGGTCGTTGGTCCCGAAGCTAAAGAACTCGGCTTGCTCGGCGATTTGGTCGGCGAGCAGGGCGGCGCGGGGAATTTCGATCATGGTGCCTACTAGATACTCGATAGTGCCCCCGACGGCAACGGCGACGCGGTCAACCATAGCTTTTAGGTCGCTAAACTCGCGCTCGGTTCCCACGAGGGGAATCATAATTTCGGGCCGGGGATTGACACCCTGGGCGCGCACGTTGACTGCGGCCGCGAAAATGGCCTCAACCTGCATCTCGTAGATTTCCGGGTAGGTGATTCCCAGGCGACAGCCGCGATGCCCCAACATGGGGTTGAACTCGTGCAGCGAGGCAATTTTGGCCTCGATCTGGCTCAGCGGGACGCCCATTTCCTCAGCCATTTGTTGTTGTTGGGCTGGCTCGTGGGGCAAGAACTCGTGCAGCGGTGGGTCTAGCAGGCGTATGGTTACGGGCAGGCCGTCCATGGCGGTGAAGATGCCCGCAAAATCGCGCTGCTGTATGGGCTTGAGCTTGGCGAGGGCTTGTCGCCGCCCGGCCTCGTCGGCGGCGAGGATCATCTCGCGCACGGCTACAATGCGGTCGCCCTCAAAGAACATGTGCTCAGTGCGGCACAGGCCGATGCCCTCAGCACCGAACTGGCGGGCCACTTCTGAGTCGTGCGGCGTATCGGCGTTGGTGCGCACGGCCAGTCGGCGCTTGCCGTCGGCCCAACCCATCATGGTTCCAAACGCCGACGAGAAACTCGGCTCCACAGTGGGTACTTGGCCTAGCATGACTTGGCCGGACGAGCCATCAATGGATATCCAGTCGCCCTTTTTGACCGTCTTGCCGTTGGCGGTAAACAATTCTTGGTGATAGTCGATTGCTATGGACTCGCAGCCGGCGACGCAGCATTTGCCCATGCCGCGTGCGACTAGGGCGGCATGAGAGGACGCACCTCCGCGTGCGGTGAGAATGCCTTGGGCGGCGTCCATGCCGCCGATGTCTTCGGGCGAAGTCTCTTGGCGCACTAAGATGACTTGCTGGCCTTCAGCCGCTTGTGTTTCGGCCTCCTCGGCACTGAAGACCACTTGGCCGGTTGCCGCCCCAGGTGAAGCGGGCAGTCCCTCGGCAATGACGTCCTTGGTACTTGCTTCGTCGAATGTTGGGTGCAGGAGTTGGTCGAGCTGATCTGGAGTGACGCGCAGGAGGGCTTCCTCTTGTGAGATTAGCCCCTCGGCGACCATGTCCACGGCGATTTGGACCGCCGCCGCCCCAGTGCGCTTGCCGTTGCGCGTTTGCAGCATCCACAATTTGCCCTTCTGGACCGTGAACTCCACATCCTGCATGTCGCGGTAGTGCGGCTCTAGCTGGTCGCAGATCGCTTGGAACTGCTCGTACACTTGCGGCATGTGGCTGTTGAGCTCGGACAGGGGTTGCGGCGTGCGGGTCCCAGCGACCACATCTTCGCCTTGGGCGTTGATGAGGAACTCGCCGTATAGGTGCTTCTCCCCGGTCGAGGGGTTGCGCGTGAAGGCCACGCCGGTGACGCAATCGTCGCCCATGTTGCCGTACACCATGGACTGGACGTTGACGGCCGTGCCCCAGTCGTGGGGGATGCCTTCGATTTGGCGGTAGCGGATGGCGCGTTGGCCCTGCCAAGAGCCGAAGACCGCGCCGATGGCATTCCACAACTGCTCGTGGGGGTCTTCGGGGAACTCGCGGTCGAGCCGCTTGGCGATCTCAGCCTTAAACTCGGCGACCAATTCGCGCAGGTCTTCGGCGCTCAGTTCGCTGTCGAGCGCGACCCCGCGAGCGCGCTTTTTCGCGTCGATCAGGGCCTCGAAAGGGTCTGTGTCTTTTTCGTCTTCGGGCCGCAAGCCCATGACCACGTCGCCGTACATTTGCACGAAGCGGCGGTACACATCGTAGCAAAAGCGCGGGTCGCCCGATTGTTCGATAAGCCCTTGGACGATTTCGTCGTTGAGGCCGAGGTTGAGCACGGTCTCCATCATGCCGGGCATGGACACTCTGGCCCCAGAGCGCACGGAGAGCAAAAGCGGGTTGGCCGCATCGCCAAAGCGCATGTCCATGGTCTGTTCGACCTCGACAATGGCGCGTTCCACTTGGTCTTTGAGCTCGCTGGGATACGTTTGAGCGTGGTTGTAGTAATAGGTGCAAACTTCGGTGGTGATGGTAAAACCGGCTGGGACGGGCAGGCCAAGCTGGGCCATTTCGGCGAGGTTGGCGCCTTTGCCGCCTAGCAGGTTGCGCATTTCTTTGTCGCCTTCGGATTGAGAGGTGCCAAACAGATATACGTACTTTTCCGTCATTGCTTTCCTATTCTGTTTCTAATGCGTTTTGGTTGAGAGGGCATCTCGGCCTTGACAGCCTTTGCCGCTGAGCTTGAAAAAGGGGCGAATTTGGATGCTGGAAAGAGTCCAAGGGTCGAACATGATCGGAGCTTCAAGGAACGGCCTCGCAGGGCTGAATATATTTCAAAGGAGAGGTTCGTGCAAGCATTACGCCCACACCTGTTCCCAGTGCTGGCTGGAGGCCGAGCGATAGAGGGCGAGGGCCGTGCGCAACTCGCCGAGAGCGTGCTCGGCCGGTGCGTCCGGGGCCTTGCCGTCGAGGACCGCGGCGGCAAAATCGGCTAGCTCTGGTCCAAAGGATTCGGTGTACCCGCGGCTGGCAAAAAGCCGCTTGCCGTCGGGATGGGCTGCATCCCACAGCGAGAGTTCGGCACCGTCGAGTGCGGCGTTGATGGTCAACTCGCCCTTGGTGCCGGTAATGCGCCACCAAGGATCGGGGGCAAAAACCGTGTCGATCATCATGGCGTCGAAGATGGCGGTCTTGCCCGAGTCAAAGCGGAAGAGTGCGCGAGCGAGGGACTCGCCCTCCATTTGCGCGAGCGGGTGCCCCAACACGCCGACCACCTCTTTGATTTCGCCCATCCACATCCGCAAGGGCCGGATCCAGTGTGAGCCGCCGTCGATGGCGATACCGCCGCCGGTGCGTCCCTTTTCGTAGCGCCAGGGTCGTTGCTCTTTGAACCAATAGTCGTCAAAAGGATAGACAAAGGCCGCGCGGGCGGTGATGATCTCGCCGATGGCTCCGGCGGCAAGGTGTTTTTGCGCCTCGACAATTTCGGGCCAGTACTGGCTGTTTTCCGCGACCATAAAGACGCTTGGGGTCGCGCTGGCGGCAGAGAGAATGCGGTCGCAGGCGTCGAGGGTAGGGGCCATGGGCTTTTCCAATAGCACGTGCTTGCCGGCGGCCAAGCACTGGAGGGCGATGGGTTCGTGTAGGTCGTGGGGCAACATGATGTCGACGGCGTCGAAGTCGCCTTTCGCGAGTGCTTCGTCGAGCGAGGTAAAGGCCTGTCCGCCGGTTTCAGCGGCGTAGGCTTGGGCTTTGGATGCGTCGAGATCGACTAACGCGGTGACGTCGATGCGGGGGGCATGGCTCTTGATGCCGTCGAGGTGAAAGCGGGCGATGGCACCGCAGCCAATAAAGGCGAGCTTGAGTTGGTCCGGCATGGAATAAGTCTCCGCTAGCATAAGTGAATTAGGGCTGGGAAAATACGCAATGGAGGCGCGGAAAATCAATAGAGCGGGCAAGACTCGGAACCGAGCAAGGTTGCGGAAGAGGAGATAGATAGGCGACGATATTGCCGCAAAAGCCATTTGCCTTTGCTAGGTAATGCGTTGCGATATTACTTATTGGGTGGCGAGGATAGCGGGGTCGGACGCTTGGGGGTAGATTTGGAATCTTAAATAAGGAGTGAATTATGAAGTGCCAATTGTTTGTATATGCTCTGGTGCTGTGGGCGGGCGTCGCCTTTGGCGCAACAGGAACGCTTTCCGGCGTCGTGATGGGGCCGGAGGGCGAAGCCGTCCCCGGTGCTAACGTCGTCCTCGTCAGCGATCTGCTGGCGGGCGGCAAGACCGGTACGGCTACCGACGAAGAGGGTCGCTTCCGCTTGGAGGGGCTGCTGGTCGGCGAGTATCAGCTCAGCGTCACGCATATTGGCTATCGGGCCCTAATGCGAGAAGGCGTGGGCATCGTCGCCGGAGAACAGGAACTGACGCTGGCGCTGGAAACGGGGATCATCTTCCTCGACCAGAACGTAGTATCGGCTTCGCGGCGGCAGGAAAAAGTCCTCGAAGCCCCGGCCTCAGTGGCGATAGTTGAGGCCGACGAGCTCCGCAATCGGCCGGCACTCAGCGTTGTCGAACACATCCGCGATCTGCCGGCGGTAGATTTTTCTCAGACCGGCTTGGCGCAGAGCAATGTGGTGGTGCGGGGCTTCAACAATGTCTTTTCGGGGGCCCTGCTGACGTTGACCGACAATCGCATCGCTCGCGTCCCCTCACTGCGATTAAATGCCTACAACTTCATTCCGGTGACCAACGACGACATCGAGCGCATTGAGGTGGTGTTGGGGCCGGGGTCGGCGCTGTACGGCCCGAATAGCGCCAACGGCGTGATGCACATTATCACCCACTCGCCATTTACTTCGGCTGGGACCCAGGTCAATTTGGGCGTGGGCGAGCGGAGTGTGCGCAAGGTCGGTATGCGCCATGCCGGGGTTGCTGGCGACCGCCTCGGCTACAAGGTTTCGGCCCAGTACTATACGGGAATGGACTGGGAACACGAAGACCCGGTAGAGGCGCAGGCTAGGATCGCCAATCCAGACATTCCACCGCGCAGTTTTGACATTGAACGCCAGAGTGCCGAAATGCGCTTGGATTACAAGGTCTCGGACGACTTGACGGCTATTTTGGCAGCCGGATACAACAAGGCCGATCAGATCGAGTTGACCGGCTTGGGGGCTGGCCAAGCTCGAGACTGGGCGTATAGCTACGGCCAACTGCGCCTGCTATATAAGAATTGGTTTGCTCAGGTATTTCAGAATAGGAGCAATGCTGGCGACACTTTTACCCTGCGCGATGGCAATCCGATTGTCGATAACTCCAAGCTGACCGCGTTCCAACTCCAGCACTCCGCGGCGCTGGGGAGTCGACAGCGCTTTACGTACGGGGCCGATGTGCTGTTGACGCGGCCCGATACCGAGGGAACCATCAACGGTGGCAACGAGGACTACGATCACATCGACGAGTTCGGGGCCTACGTGCAGAGCGAGACGGCCCTGAGCGAGATGCTCGACTTGGTGGTGGCCCTGCGCTACGACGACCACAACCGCATTCCCGAAGGCGAGATCTCGCCGCGCGCCGGGCTAGTCTTCAAGCCTAAAGAGACGCAGATCCTGCGGCTGACGTACAACCGCGCCTTTGCAACCCCGTCGAGCAACAACCTCTATTTGGACATTCGCTCGTCCCAAGATCCTTTCGGGATTGGCGCGGCGTTTGCACCCACGCTAGGTTTTGCTCCGGCGATAGATGTCCGGGCGCAGGGAACCTATCGCGAGGGGTTTGCTAGCGGCTGGACGTTTGCTCGTTCCGGCAATGGCCGGCCACAGTTTCGCTCGTCTTTCGCGCCGGTGGCCGAGATGGACCCGGCTGACTACATCGACTTGGGGGATCCGATTTTTACTAATGTGATGTGGGGGCTCGGGCGCAGCGGAGTGTTGAGCAGGCTCAATACACCGCTTTTTCTGGGACTAGCGACGACCCAAATAGGAGTGCTGCAAGGGCTGGACCAAGCGGCGGCGGCCGCCGCCGCCCAGCAGCTATTGGGCGGGTTGGCGGCGCTGGTGCCCGAGCAACTGACGGGATTGGACAACGCCCTACTCACGCTCAACCTCGAAAAGGTGGCGGCTGGCGATTCGGCCCCCTTTGATCCGGTCGCCGATGTGACCGACGTACCGCTGACCCGCTCTACTACTACTGAGACTTTTGAATTGGGCTACAAGGGGGTGGTCGGCGAGCGGTTGGTCGTGGCGGCCGATCTATACAACACGCGGATAAAGGATTTTGTCTCGCCGATTCAGGTACAGACGCCCAACGTCTTTCTCGATCCGGCTAGCCTCGGCGCGGCACTAGGGACCAGCGTTGGAGCAGTGCTGGCCGAAAATGCAGAGTTGGCCGCGGCCGTTGCCCCTCTCGACAATATGGAGGTCCCGGGCACCTTGTCTGGCAACGACAATGGCTCGCCGGTGGATGAAATTGTCTCTTTGTTTGCCGGTGGAGCCGCGGGCATCCCGTTTGGCACGGTTACGCCGGAGCAAGCCTATGATCCAACAGCGGTGATATTGACCTATCGCAACTTCGGCGAGATCAACCTGAACGGCTTGGACGTGTACTTGGCTTATTTCCCGAGCGATCAATGGTCGCTAACGGGCAGCTACTCTTATGTCGATAAGACCTTATTTAAGAACGTCGACGGCATCGCCGATATAGCACTCAACGCGCCGGGTAACAAATTCAAGGTGGGAACGTCCTACACCTTTGACCAACCGCAACTAACCATCGGGGCGCAGTGGCGCTATATGGGGGCGTTCCGCCAGGAGTCGGGGGTGTTCGTCGGAGATGTGGACGCGTACTCGCTGCTCGATTTGAACGCGAGTTATTTGTTGCCGTTTGGCAGCAACTTGCGGCTCGGGGTGGATGTTTCTAACGCGCTCGACAACAAGCACCGGACCTTTGTTGGCGCACCGGAGATTGGGCGTTTGGTCTTTGCTCAATTAGGCGTGGCGTTTTAAGGCGAGATACAGAAGGGAAAAAAGGGGGACGGGCGATGTCCGTCCCCCTTTTTTATGTCGGCTCGTTGCCCCGGGCCATGACCACTTTGCCAGTGCGCACCATCTCCTTGAGGTCGAATTTGCTCAAGAGCGATTCGAGCGCGTCCATCTTCTCGGTGGTGCCAGTGGCCTCAATGGTGATGGTGGCCTCGGATATATCGACCGTCTTGCCGCGAAAGACCTCGGTAATCTGCAAAACTTCGGTGCGCTCTGCGACCGAGCAGCCGACCTTGAAGAGCGCCAACTCGCGGGTAATGGCGTTGTCGGCCGAGTGATTTTTGGCGTGGATGACATCGACTAGCTTATTGAGTTGCAGGATGATTTGATGCAGTTCGGCGGCGGGGCCAATGGTGGTGATGGTCATGCGCGAACACTGGGGGATGTGGGTCGGCGAGACGACCAGATTCTCAATGTTGTAGGCCCGGCGGGCAAAACACTGGGCGATCCTCACTAAGACGCCGGGACGGTCGTTGACCAACAAGCCGATGGTAGTCTTATGCTGGGGTTCGGTCGGCCTGAGTTGTGGTGCGTCCACCGCCTCTTGGCGGGCATTGAGGTCTGCGGCGGCAAAGTCAATGGCAGTTGTAGGCATTAGGTGCTTCCTTTGGGTTGAGCCAGTTTTTGCTTGGGTGCCTCGATCAGCATATCGGTGAGCGCAGCCCCAGCGGGAATCATCGGGAAGACGTTGTCTTCTTTTTCGCACTCAGCGTGGATGACGCAGGGGCCTTCGTCGTGGTTGAGGGCTTGCTTGAGAACTTTGTCAATGTCGGCGGTGCGCCGGATGCGGAAGCCCTTGGCCCCGTAGGCTTCGGCCAGCTTGACGAAGTCGGGGTTGCCCTCCAGATCGACGCCAGAGAGGCGATTGTCGAAGAACAGATTTTGCCACTGGCGGACCATCCCTAGGTACTTGTTGTCGAGGACTACGATCTTAATCGGCAGCCGATGGACGACGGCGGTGGCTAGCTCGCACAGGGTCATCTGGAAGCCGCCATCGCCGCAGAGGGCGACCACGGTTTCTTCGGGGCGACCAAACTGAGCACCGACGGCTGCGGGAAAACCAAAGCCCATGGTGCCAGCGCCACCGGAGGAAAGCCACTGGCGGTGGTGCGCTGTCTTGTAAAACTGGGCCGCCCACATCTGGTGTTGGCCGACATCCGTGGTCACCACAGCGCGTCCAGCGGTCAGCTCGTATAGGCGGTCGATGACAGCCTGCATCTTGAGGCCGCCGCGCTTGCCGTATTTGAGCGGGTATTTGTCCTTCCACTCGTCGATTTGGGCCAGCCAAGCGGCCGTGTCTATCGGCTCGACGTAGTTGATTAACTCTTCGAGTACTTGGCGCGCATCGCCTTCGATAAAAACGTCGGGTATGATTACTTTACCGTATTCGGCCGGGTCAATGTCGATGTGGATCTTTTTCGCGTCTGGGCAGAATTCCGCCAGCTTGCCCGTGATCCGGT
Source organism: Candidatus Latescibacterota bacterium (assembly GCA_965116045.1). Lineage (GTDB taxonomy): Bacteria > Latescibacterota > UBA2968 > UBA8231 > UBA8231. The sequence goes on from OZ220478.1 coordinate 4,209,246, forward strand.
CGTCCCAACGACCGCCCACCGACATAATCAGGTCGCAGCCGACGACGGCCTTGTTGGCGTAGGCCGTGCCGTGCATGCCGAGCATTCCCACCGAAAGCGCGTGTTGCTCGGGGAACGCCCCCTTGCCGAGTAGGGTGTTGGTTACAGGCATCCGCGTCTTTTCGGCAAAGGCCTTGGCCACCTCGTGCCCGCCCGAGGCGATGCAGCCACCGCCCAAGTAAAGCAGAGGACGCTTGCTGCGGCGCAGGAGGGCTGCGGCAGCTTCGAGTAACTCGGGCGCGGGCTTGGTCTGCCAGGTGTAACCAGGCAGGTACACCTTCGCTGGGAAGTCAGTGGTGCATTCGGGGAAGGGATCGCCTTGGGTGACGTCCTTGGGCAGATCGACGAGCACCGGCCCTTGGCGGCCGGTGGTGGCGATGTGGAAAGCCTCGGTCATCACGCGAGGGATGTCGTTGGGGTCTCTGACCAGATAGGAGTGCTTGACGACGGGCATGGAGATGCCGAAGACATCGGCCTCCTGAAAGGCGTCTTTGCCGAGCATGGGAGTGACGGTTTGGCCGGTGAGGGCGATGATCGGCGAGGAGTCCATCAGCGCGGTTAGCAGGCCGGTGATGGTGTTGGTGGCACCGGGGCCGGAGGTTACGAGGGCGACGCCGGGTTTGCCGGTAGCGCGGGCGTAGCCGTCGGCCATGTGGGTCGCGCCTTGCTCGTGCCGAGTGAGGACGAAGCGGATCTGCTTGGAGTTGAGCAGCGCGTCGAAGATGGGCATGGCCGCGCCGCCCGGGTGGCCAAAGACGTACTCGACGCCGAAGCGGTCGAGTGCTTCGATGACTTTGTCGGCTCCTCTCGCCATGTCTATTTCTCCCTCAGATAAATAGTTTGAAATTTATTATGTAACTAACTTGAGCAAAGTATAGGAAAAAATGCCGTTAATGACAAGAAGGAGAGAAAAATTTGGACAATTTGTAACAAAAAAGGAGCGAATGTAGCGATAGATTTAGAGGCTATGGCAAATTAAGAGCGGCACCACACGTCTTTGAAGAACCGAATCCAATTGCCAGAAAAAATGTCGGCGATGTCTGTTGGCGAGTAGCCACGGCGGGCGAGAATGGGCTGGAGTTTTTGCAAATCGGCAATAGTGTTGAGGTCGCGCGGGGCTTGTTCGGTGCCAAAGCCGCCGTCGAGATCGGTGCCAATGCCGCAGTGGCGCGGAGTGCCCAAAAGCTGACAGATGTGGTCGATGTGGTCGGCGACGGTTTCCAAGGTGGCGTTGGTAAGCTGTTCAAAGGCCGGGACTTTGCGCTGCCAGCCCGGATCGAGCATCCACGCATCAAAGGCCGTGCCGATGACGCCGTCGCGCTCGGCGATGGATTGGATCATTTCGTCGGTGAGCTGGCGCTGGCCGGGGACCAAGGCGCGACAATTGTGGTGCGAGGCGCAGACCGGGCCGTCGTATACTTCCAAAAGTTCCCAGTGGGCTTGGTCGGTTAAGTGGGTCAAGTCGATGATGATGCCGGCCGCTTTGAGTGCGTCAAGCAGGGGTTTGGCTGGTGGCAACAGCCCCCCTTCGGTGCCGGTGCCGTGCGAGTAGGTGCTGGTGCCGTAATGCGAGATCGATACTAAGCGCAAGCCAAGTTCGCGCCATTCGGGCACTTGGTCCGGGTCTAAAATGGGATCGGCACTCTCCATGGCGAGGATTAGGCCGAAGGGAGTGGTTGGATCGGGATTTTGCCAGGCGGCGATGGTTTCGTCTAGATCCGCGATGCTTTTGACGAAGCGGAGCAAACCCGTGCGTTCGAGTGCTTGATAGTATGCCAAATGCCCGCGCCCGACTCCGTGGCATTGGGCTTGGCAGTACATGCCAGTGCGGGTCCAGTGGTCGCCTAGGTCTAGGCGCGACATCACCGTGCCGCAGAAGAGGCCGACCTGGCCGCGGCGCAGTTCGGGTAAAGTCACCGTGCAGGAGCCAAAGCCTTCCATAGTCTGCACCGAGTCTTGGACGCGCACAGCAGTCGCCTTTTGCGTCAGATCGCGGTTGATTTGCAGGGCGGAAAAAGCTAGATCGAGGTGGCTGTCGAGAATGAGCATTGGGTTAGCTCCAGGCTTGGCGGAAGAAGCGTGCGAGGTTGCCGTGGGCGATGGCCGCAATGTCTTGGGTTGAATAGCCCCGCCGGGCGAGGATGTCGAGGAAGTGCTGTAGGTTGGCAATAGTGTCGTAGTCAATGGGGGCCATTTCGCGCCCGAAGCCGCCGTCGAGGTCGGAGCCGATGGCGACGTGCTCGCAGTTGCCGACGAGCTGGCAGATGTGGTCGATGTGATCGACGACGGCCGACATGGCGCGGCGGGCCGTTTGCGGGTAGGTCGCTGGGTCGTCGAAGTTGATCGAGGGATTGAGCATGGACTCGGCGAAGACCGCGCCGATGACGCCGCCGCGCTCGGCGATGGCTTGGATCATCTCGTCGCTGAGGTGGCGCTGGCCGGGGACGAGGGCGCGGCAGTTGCAGTGGCTGGCGTGGACGGGACCTGGCCAGTAGTCCAAAAGCTGCCAGAAGACCAAGTCCGAAGCGTGGGTCAGGTCGAGGGCGATGTTTGTTGCGGCGAGCGCGTCGAGTAGGGGATAAGCATCGGCGTATAGCCCGCCGCGCGTGCCGGTGCCATGCCCCCAAGTATTGGCACCAAAATGCGTCAGCCCCACCGAGCGCAGACCCTGCTCCCACCACCAGTTTACTTGCTCGGGATCCAAGATCGGGTCGGCGCTTTCCATGCTCAAAATCAGGCCGATCGGCGTCGTTGAGTCGGGGTTTTGCCAAGCGGCGATGGCCGCGTCGAGTTCCGCGGTATCGCGGATGAAGCGCAGTTGGCCCTCGCGCGCCAGCGCTTTGTAATAGTGAAGATGCGATTGGCCGATGGCGTGGGCCGCTTCTTGGGTTCTCATGCCGTCGTCGAGGAGGCCGGTGGGCATCTGCACTCGGCTCATGATGGTCGAGAGTGCAATTCCAACGCAGCCTTGGCGCATCTGCGGCAGCGATACGGTGGCGGTGCCGTGCGCGGAGCTTTCGGGACGCTTTCTGTCGCGCAGCGAGTCGGGGTGCGAAGGGCCTGGCGGTTTGGGGTCTTCGCGCTCGCGCAAGACGCGGATGTCTTGGGTGAGGTCGCGGCGGTGGTGCAGGGCGTTAAAGGCCAAGTCGAGGTGGCCGTCTATAATGAGTATGGATTGCTCGGGCACGATAGGGAGCCTTTGGGTTAATTTACTAGATACTTTTCCACGATCTCTTCGTTGATCGTCGCGCCTAGCCCCGGCCCCTCCGGCACGTGAACGCACCCATCGACGACGGCGAATTTTTCGTGCGTGAGGTCGTGGCGCAAGGGCGATTTGGCCATGCAGTATTCGAAGAGCTCGCCGTGGGGGACTGCCGCAAGTCCGTGCAGGGCGGCAGCGATGGTGATGCCGCTTTTGAACGAATGATTGACGACCTTGCGGTGCAGTCGGTGAGCGAGGCGGCCGACTTCGACCATGGTCGAAAGCCCGCAGCGGCCCGGATCCGGCTGAACCCAGTCGATGCGGCCATTGACGAGCAGTCGTTCAAAATCTCGATAGCGCGATTCGGCCTCGCCCGTGGCGATGGGTACTGGACTGCGCTCGCAGAGATGAGCATAGCCCGCGACATCTTCGGGATGCAAAGGTTCTTCGAGCCAGAATATGCCGTACTCGGCAAACTGCTCGGCGCGCTTGAGACCGGTTTTCCAGTCCCATACCTGCCCAGCGTCCACCAAGATGTCCACATCCGGCCCAGCCCCTTTCCGCGCTGCGCGCACTAAGGCGATGTCGCTTGCCTCGCTCTGCCCCATCGGCCCCCAGCCAAACTTGATGGCCGTGAACCCCTCGTCGGCAAAGCGGCGGGCCAGTTCGCCAGTTTCTTGCGGCGTGTCGCCAAAGAGGATGGAGCAATAGGCGCGGAACTTGGTTTGATAGGGACCGCCGAGCAACTCGTAGGCCGGGCAGCCGCGCGCTTTGCCAGCAATGTCCCACAGGGCGAGGTTGACGCCAGCCATAGCGTGCGTACCCACGCCGACGCGGCCGTAGTAGTTGGCTGCTTCGATCATGCGATCCCCGCACACGTCAATAGCCAGCGGGTCCAAGCCCTCCAGCGCGTTGGCAAGGCCATTGCTAATCTGGTGGGAAAGCGGGGCCTCAACGACGGCCTTGACCACGGTGGGAGCCGAATCAACTTCGCCCCAGCCGGTGATGCCGGCGTCGGTTTCTATTTGGATCAGACAGGTGTCCTGCGTGCCGTCGCAGCGGGCGGTGACATCGGGCAGGCGCAGGTAATGGGCGGATACGCGAGTGATTTTCACATCAAAAGTCGAATACGGTTTCGAGGGTCATGACTTTGTGGCGCTGCAAGCGCCTATTGGCAGTGCGTTCAAAGAGGAAGCGAGTATCCCAGCGCACGGAGGTGCCTTCTTTCATGTTCAGTCCGATGTCAAAGCCGTAGAAGGTATCTTGGGTCGGCTCGAAGAAGCCATCCCGACCGGTGCCGTCTTCGTTGGGGTTGCGGCCGATATTGTTCTTGTGAAAATAAGCGTACGCGCGCTTGAGGCGAGGGACATACTTGAGCAGTTTGCGCGACAGGGATGCGCTGGCGATGAGTTGCTGTTTTGGGTCGTCGGTGCCCGTCAAGTACTGATAGGAAACCGAGGCGTACGCGTACGAGCCGAGTTCCGTACCCAAGTGGCCGAAGAAGCCGGACAGATCGTCGCTGTGGCCGAGCCGCGCGTCCTTGGATTGGGCCTGTCCGGTGGCGAGGTCGAGATGTGTGCGATCGCGTTCGTATAGCTCGTCGAAGTAGTGCGAGTCGAAATCGCGGCGGAAGTGGCGGAAGTCCAGTTGGCCATTGAGCGGCCCTAAAGACAGCCACAGGCCTGGGGCGGCGAACCCGAACCCGGTCGCTTGGCGATTGCCGGCGGAGACGCCCTGCTGTCGCGCCTCAAAGTCGGAGAGGGCGTCGTCATCGTCGATCAGCATGGCGAATTGGCCGTAGAGTTTGAGCTCTAAGCCTAGGTCGCGGATGAGCGGATAGGCTAAGTCCACGCCCAAGATCGAAAAGAAGTCTTGGCCAACGCGATTTTTATTGAAGGGTTTATGGCGGTCCACGTCTTGGTCCACTGGAAAGGTGTTGCCGTAATTGGCGTTGAGCCCCAACAAAGCGGAGGCGATGTCGGCGGAGAGGCCACTGCCGGCGTCGGCGTCGATGATGCCGTCGTTGTCATCGTCGCTGTCGAGGTGGTCGGGTACGCCGTCGTCGTCGTTGTCGAGGGCGAAGTTGCCGTCTTCCGGGAAGGCGTCAATGGGATCGGGCACGCCGTCGGAATCGCTGTCGCGCAGGCCGCTGTACTGATCGAGATCGGCGACAAAAGTTACGCCCACCTCGAGGGCGGCGGCGTAGCCAAAGGTCCGCAATCCGATGAGGGCACCGCCCTCTTGGAAGTCTTGGAGGTTGTTGATTACTCCTTCGAGTCCGATATTAGTGCCGGCGAAATTGGCGATGCGGAACTGGAGTCCGGTTTTCTTGATGCCGGGATAGTGCAGGGTGTTGCGGTAGTTATCCATGATGAGGCCGTACCCCAGCGTCACATCGTTGAGTGCGCCAACTTTGACGTACACCGCGTCATTGGGACGGCCATAGCGCACGTAGTAAATTTTGCGCAGAATCGAGTCGAAGGTCTGGGTTGACGATCCGGCCTTCCAGCCGCGCGACCCGAGGTCGCCGTTGCGCTCGACAAACAGCTCTAAGTCGAGGCCAATGCCCAAGCGGCCTAGGGGGAAGTCGGGCCGGAGGCTGAGGCGATATAGCTGTTCTTGGCCGACAGTGACGCTGCCCATGCTGAGCGAGTAGCCGAACATGGCCACCGAAGGCTGAGCCGAAGAGGCGACCGGATAGATCAAGAGTAGCAAGATAAAGGCGCAGTTGCAGCGAAAATTCATACAAGGGAAGATGCGGTCGCCGGGCCGCTGATGCAATGGCTAAACGGTCCTTTTTGTAGGCTGCAAACGACAACGATATAACTCACGAGAAAGAGGTTTGCGATGGGACAAACGCTAAGGGATCTGCTCAATAATAGCTTCGCAGCCCATGCCGAACAGACGGCCATTCGAGAGCTCAAACCCGCAGAGGGTAGCCGCACGTTGAGCTATCAGCCCGCGACCTACGCCGAGCTCAAAAACCGCCGCGACCGGCTGGCGGCGGGCCTTGCGGCTCAGGGTTTGGTCAAAGGTCAGCGCGTGGGGATTCTCACCGATGGCGGCAGCGAACCGATCTTGATCTTTCTGGCGACCGACTGCATTGGGGTCAGTGCGGTGCCGCTGTGCATCCAGTCGCCCGACGAGGTGCTCGCCCACAGCATCGCGCACTCTGCGGTCGAACTGCTGGTCGTGGATCGCAAGGGCTACGAGCGGTTTGGTGCCGTCCGGGCTCGGCTGGACAAGACGCCGCGCATTGCGTTGACCGAGGGCGAGGCTGAAGGCGCAATCCCTTGGCAAGCGCTAGCCGAGAGCAGCGCGGCCGTGCCCGAGGTTGAAGTGCTGCCAGAAGATGAATCGAAAATTCTCTATACCTCGGGTTCATCCGGCCTGCCCAAGGGCGTGATCCAGACCCACGCCAATATCGTCGCCAACGTCGAAGAAGTTTGGGACGTAATTAGCAAGCGCCAGCCACTGCGCATGTTCAAGTCCGCGCCCGACTATCACTCCATGGGAATTCTCAACATCTACTATCCCTTGGCCAAAGGGTGGATTTTGGACTTGGCGCGCTCGCCCGACCGCGTCCTCAGCGATATCCGTCTCTCAGAGCCGCAAGGCTTTCTCACCGTGCCGCTGATACTCGACAAAGTGTACGGCAATGTGCGCAAGGAAATTGATGCTGGCGGCCTCAAGGGAGGCTTGATTCAACGCTCGGTTGCGGCTAAGGAGCGGGCGACGCGCGGCGCGGCTGGGCTGGGCGACAAGCTCTTTTTGGCTGCCATAGGTCGTTCAATAATTGGCAAAATTCGCGCCCAACTCGCCACGCGGGTCGGGCCTCATCTAGAACTTTTGATCGTCGGCTCAGCCAAGGCCGATCCCAAGGCGTTGGACTTCTTTCACGAGGTGCTCGATATCACTACGTACGAGGGCTACGGCACGACCGAGTGCGCACCGCTGATTGCCGCCAACCATCTCAACGGGCGCAAAAGCGGCACGGTGGGAAGGCCGTTGCAGGCGGTGAAAATCGTGGCCGAAGACGGGTCGGAAATCGGGTACAACGATCCGGCACAGGACGAGTGCCGGCCCAGCGGCGATCAGGTCGGGGAGTTGTGGACCAGCGGCCCCAACGTCATGCGCGGGTATTTGCACGACCGAGAGCAGACTGAGCAGGTATTAGTGGAAGAAGACGGCCAGATCTGGTATCGGACCGGCGATTTGTTCAGCATGGACGACGAGGGTTTCCTCTCGTTCCACGGGCGAGTTGGCCGACAGTTCAAACTGCGCAACGGCGAGTTCGTCAATCCCGAAGTCTTGGAGCGAATTTTCGCCCGGGTATCCCTAATCGAACATGTCGTCGTGTACGGCGACCAGCAGCGCGACTATCCGCTGCCGTTGGTGACGGTGGATGTGGAGGAAGCAAAAAAGAGCGGCATTGACGGGTTGCCGCTGGAAGACGAGGCCGCGCTGCGCACACATCCGAGCTTGGCCGAGCGGATCCGCGAAGGGTTTCTCGCCGAGGCCACGGCTGTCGGCCTGCCGAGCTACCAACGGCCGCAACGCGTCGCGCTCTTGCCCGAGCCGCTGAGCGAGGATGCCGGAACCCTGACCAAGGGGCTGAAGAAAATCGTGCCCAAGGCGATCGTCGAGCACTATCGCACGATCGTCGAAGAGACCTACGCATCCTAGAGGCTGTCTGAAAACTCTGAGTGCGGTCGTTTGTATGCAGGCAGACTCCCCACCGGATTCCCGCGCAAGTGGGAATGACCCTTTGATAGCACCTTGGCAACAATTGGACCGCTGGATCCTGTCCCATGTTGCGGGCGGACTTCTTATGCAGGGCTGCTATTTTTATCTGGTATGGCATTCGTTTGCACAATAGTAGCATCCGTCCACATTCGTATAGTGAACTTTCGCTTCCCTAATAGCCCCATGACATGACCGATGGTAGCCCAGTCTTAATTGATTTGGAGGAGAAGGATAGTTGTGATTCTCGCAATTAATGGGCTTTGGGTATTCGTGAACTTCGTGAAAACCATCGCTTTGGGGATTTGTATTTACGATATATCCAGGCATTTAGCCTTCCTCATTATAACCGGGACAAATCCCTAAAACCGCGGCGTTCACCCCTGCCAGCGGCCCTGCGACTGATGTAAGCGGCGGCTTAGCTCGGTTGGCGAGGCCGTCCCAGTGGTGCCAATCTGCTGCGTGGTAATGGACGCGGCCAAGCAAGCTATCGAGGCCGCTTCGGCCAGTTCGGCACCGCCTGCCAAGGCCGCGCAGATAGCGGCCGCACACGTGTCCCCGGCACCGACCGGGTCGACGGGAGCGGCAAGGCGCACGGCCGGTACGTGCTCGACCGCGTGGCCATCGGCTACGAGTATTCCCCTATTGCCAAGCGTTAGAAACACCGGGCGACCAGTCTGGTTGCTGAGTATGCGGGCGTGATGACGTGCGGTCTTGAGCGACAGGCGCCCGTGGCCGCCGAGTGCGGCCCAAGCCTCGCGCTGATTGGGCTTGAGCATGGCGCGCTTGAAGAGACCAATGCGCGTACGCGAATCGGCGAGGACCACGAGTTTGGGCTGGGAGCCGAGTGCATTGATAATAGCGCGGCGCACACGTGTGGTGAGGACGCCGCAATTGGCCGCGGCGACTTGGTCCACGAGCACGAGTCCGTCCCAGCGGCTCAGGCGCTGGCGGACGTGGTTGATGAGTGTGCGCTGGATATTGATCGGGGTCGGACGGCGGTTTTTTACATCGAGCCGCTCTAGTTCCTCAAGGACGGGCCGGCCCCGTTGGCCGCCAGCGACGTAGCAGGGCTTGCCATAGGTCGGAGTCAAGCGGCCCGGAGCGGTGAGAAAGCCCGTCAGATCTAGGCCCAGTTGGCGCAAGGCCCGCCGCAGTTCGTAGCCTTCGCCGTCGTCGCCGCAATAGCCCACGGCCTCGACCGAACCCACGCCGAGGGCGCGCAAGTTGGCCGCTACATTGCCAGCGGCCCCAGGTTGGCGGCGATAGCCGATCACCTGATAGCAGGTCTTGCCGGTCTCTAGCGACTTTTCGTCAAGAGACGGGTCGCATTCGAGGTAGGAGTCGAGAAAAAAGTCACCGACTACGCCGATGCGCAGCGCGGGAAACGCTTCCACGAGGGTGCGCAGGCGAGTTGGGGACAAGTTAAACATGGGATTGGCGGTGCAAAGAATAGGTAAGCCGGACTTGATTTAGCACCTATGGCTTTCTATTTTCACTAGGCAATATTCTTATTTATGTCCTTGATTCTCTTAAACTTAAAATAAAAAAGCCGTGTTGATTCGCAAAGCTGTATTCCCCGTAGCCGGTTTGGGCACTCGCCTGCTGCCGGCGACTAAATCCCAACCTAAGGAGATGCTGCCTGTTGGTTGCAAGCCGGTTGTGCAGTACGTGGTTGAGGAGATGATTGAGCAGGGGTTAGACAAGTTCCTCTTTGTAACAGGCCGCAAAAAGCGCTCGATTGAGGATCACTTCGACGACGACCCAGAGCTTGCGGCGCGTTTGGGCGATAGCGCGATCGGCGAGGTTGACTACGAGGCCGAGGGCGTTGAGTTCTACTATGTGCGGCAGCGGCGGTCGGCTGGCAATGCCGATGCCGTGCGCCAAGCGCGGGAATTCGTCGGTGACGAGCCGTTTGTGGTGGGGTTTGGCGACACAATCGTCACTTCGCCGCGGTCGCCAGGCGTGGTCGGTCGGATGATGCAGTCGCATGTCCAGCGGGGTGCGGTCGCCACTATTGCCGTATGGGAAGTGCCGCGCGAGGAGACCTACAAGTACGGGGTCGTCTCACCGCAAAGCGAGGCCGATGACGACTTTGCCATCGCCGACATCGTTGAAAAGCCGCCGGTGGAAGCCGCGCCGAGTTGTCTAGCGGTTGCGGCCCGTTATATTTTTTCGCCAGAGATTTTCGCCGCCATTGACGAGATTGAGCCTGGGGTTGGCGGCGAGTTTTGGTTGACCGATGCCATCCGCGTCTTAATCCAGCGCGGGGCCGAGGTGCGCTGCATACGCCTTGCGAGCGATGAGACGCGCTACGACATAGGAACGCCGCTGACGTACTATCGAGCCTTTGCGGATTTCGCCTTGGCCGACCGGGAGTTCGGCGGGGCGTTTCGCGCGTATCTCGAGGACAAATTGGCTTAGGCATATATCAATGAAATTAAAGCTCGACTATGGCCGCGACGGCCTCGAAATCGAAGTGCCCGACTCGGCCGCGGTATTGCAAATGGCTCCGAGTGAGGGACTCGACCGGATTGAGGAACGGATTGAGCGCGCGCTGGCTCACCCGATAGGGACTCCGTCCTTGCGGCGGCTGGCGCGCGGGCGCAAAAACGCCTGCGTAGTAATTGCCGATATTACCCGGCCGGTCCCCAACGCCGTCATTTTGCCGCCGATGCTGCGGATTCTCGAAGAGGAAGGCATCGGCCGCGAGGATATTACTCTGTTGGTCGGCACCGGCCTGCACCGGCCCAACGAAGGCGAGGAATTGGTTCAGCTCGTCGGCGCCGACATCGCGCACAACTATCGCATTGTCAACCACACGGCCCGCGACCGCGAAACCCTGACGTATTTGGGGGAAACCTCGGGCGGTGCGCCAATATGGATAGCCGCCCTCTACCTGGCAGCCGATCTAAAAATCGCTACCTCGCTAATCGAGCCACACCTAATGGCCGGGTACTCGGGTGGCCGCAAGGCCATCTGTCCGGGATTGATGGGCATTGAGACGATGCGCGTCCTACACGGCCCTGAGCTGTTGGGCCATCCCTTGGCATGCGAAGGTTCCATCGAGGGAAATCCTTTCCACCGCCAAGCTCTTGAAGTAGCGCAGTGCGCTGGGGTTGATTTTACATTTAATGTAGCTATGAACGACCAGCGGCAAATCACCGGCCTGTTCTGCGGCGACTTAGAAAAAGCCCATGCCGAAGGGGCTCGCTTTGTCGAGCAGCAGAATGGCGTCTTGGTTGACGAGCCGGTCGACATTGTGATTACTAGCAGTGCCGGCTGGCCGCTCGACCTGACGTTTTACCAAGCTGTCAAGGGGCTTACGGCGGTATTGCCCATCGTCAAAGAAGGCGGGACGATCCTTATTGCCGCGCGCTGCGCCGAGGGTTTGGGTAGTCCTGAATTTGCGGAGATGCTGCTCGGCGCATCTGATGCCGCTGAATTCGCGGTCCGCCTCGCGGATCCCGATTTTTTCGCCATTGATCAATGGCAGTTGCAAGAGTTGTGTAAGGTGCTCGATAAGGCCGAGGTCATGTTCTACTCGGAGGGCATTGAACCTCAGTACCGCGACAAAGTGTGGGTCGAGGTCATTTCTTCTGTGGAGCAAGGGCTGGCCGGGGCGCTGGCGCGGCGCGGTGCCGGGGCGCGCATAGCGGTCGTACCCCAAGGCCCTTACGTACTCACGCAAACCAAAGGAGGGCACTGATGTCGGCTAGGCACAGGTGGTTTTTGCGGGGAGGACTTGCTTTGCTGGCCGCGCTGTACTGGGGGACAAACGAGGGAGCGGCCGTGGTGCCGATTATGGGGTTGAGCGAGCAAAAAGAAGAGGAGGAAACACCAAAGGATTCGGTAGGCCGCGACAGCACCATCTCGGAGGATTTGAAGCAGCGGCTGCTCTTCATGCCCTTTCGCGACAAGTCGAAATACAAAGGCGAGTGGGACATATACTCAGCGGTCCCTCGCGGCTTGGCCGATTCGCTGCGCGGCAGTGCCTTTTTCAGCACCGTGTCTATTGATTCAGCACTCGTGCGGCTAAAAAAGAAGGAATTGCAAGGCAAACTCGATGTCGAGCGCGCCTTGGCCGTTGGTCGCGAGGTAGAAGCCGACTATGTCGTCTTGGGGCAGATTGACGAGATGAGCATGAAGCGCTTTCGCGCCACCGTACCCATCGGCGGTTATCGCAGCTATCAGGGCCTGACCACGGTGCGACTGTACCCCTATAAGGTCATTGATGGGGAGCCAGCCGGTGAGGTGATACGCGAAATAGCTGAGGATAGCAAACGCTATGGGATTACCAACCCGGCGGCGTACGTGCCGCTGGAGAAAGAGTACTTCCTGCTAGGCCAGATGGAGTGGGGTAGCGAGGAATTCCACAACACCTTGCTGGGCAAGTCGGTGAGCCGATGCCTGGATCACTTGGCCGCTGGGCTAGACAGCCTCATCCAACCTCCAGCCGAACTCAAGGTTTCTGAGCCGAAAATCATCGAGGTGGTGGCTGATACCGTGCGGGCTGATACAGGAGAGAACGGCCAATTATCTGTGCTCGTGCGGTTGAGTGCTTATATTAACGTGGGATTAGCCGATTCCGTGCAGAAAGGCAACAAGTATGGCGTGTGGGATAAGGGGCGGGAACTGAAAGACCCGGATACCGGCGAGGTATTGGGAACGTCCCTGCCGCGCCGGGTCGGCGTCGTGCAAGTCGAACAGGTGCTCAGCCAACACCTGTCGCTGGTAAGGATTTTGCAAGGGGAAGACGCCGTGCAAAAGGACTACGGAATTCGCGCCGAATAAGGTCGCTATGAACGCACTACGAACGACATGGACCACAGGCTTGGTTCTGCTGCTGATCGCAGCTAGTGAAGTTGGCAGTAGCCAGATTCAGGATCTGCTGGAAGGCAGCCGCGTATTCTACGTATTCTCGCCCGATAGGGCCTCGCAGCGCCAGCGGGCCTTGCAGCTATGGCAGCAGTTGGGTGCTCAAGAGGCCGAGCAGCGCTTTGTCGCCATTGCCCGCGAAGGACAAGTGCCGATGGTTGAGGGGCTGACGCTGTGGTCAACCGCACTGGCCGTGCAGTCCGCGGAAGTACCCGCGTACATCAAAGTGCGGCTGGCCGCCGACGGGGATTATTTTGCAACCGTAGATCGCGCAGGTACTATGCGCTTGGCCGGCCCGGGTCAAGACCTATTGATGCTGCAAGCTATATCCACGGAAGTGGACCAAAGCACTTGGGGCAAGGTAAAGGACTTGTTCAAATAGGGCCTATGTCCGCAGCGGCTGAGCATAGAGACTTTTCCATAAAGCGCATCGATGTCTTAGCCTGCGGTGCTCGCTTGCTCGCGGCAGGTGCCATGCGCTATCACCGCTTAGCAGTCGAGGGGGGGCGCAATCTGCCGTGCGCGGGGCCGGCCCTGATTTTGCCCAAGCATTGCGCGTACCGCGACATTCTACTCGAAGGCGTCTTGTTGTACAGGCTCACTCGGCGCTATGCCAACTACATTATGAAGGTTGGGCTATGGGGGATCCTAGAGTGGATGGGGGGGGTCAAGGTGGTGAGGCCCAAAGACATCAGGCGGATCGCCGGTCGAGAGCAACGCCGCGCTGAGATTCGGCGGGCCCGAGCGGCCAACCAACAGATGCAAGCCTATTTAGATGGCCTGTATCAGTGCGGGGAATTGGTCATCTCGCACCCGGAAGGCATGCGTTATCAAGACAAGTTGGGCCCCTTGCAAAAGGAAGTCGTTGAGCACTTGGTACAGGCCGAAAAGCGGTTGGGGATGCGCGTGCCGTTGATTCCCATCGGACTGGAGTACGATAGCTACGCTCGGCCTGGGGCGCGGGTGTACTTTCGGGTTGGCGAACCGCTCTACGCGGATTCCTTTGCCAATATCAATGAGTTGATGGATCATCTCAGCAATCGCCTGCGGGTGCTCAGCGGCTTGGCTTGATAGACTGGGTGTACATAACGTAAGGAGACTGCATGTTCAAACTGTTTGTATTGGCTTTAGTTGTCGCAATCGCAGGATGCGGCTCGAATCAAGTTAAAGTCGAGATCAAGGGCGGGGACGGCCAACTCGTGCGCTTAGACGCCAATGACGTCCAATACAAATTCAACCACTTGGTCAAAGCCGGAACCTACATCCTGCCCGAGTCGGATAGCAAAATCGAATTGGGCGGAGGCGCGTACGCCATCAAGGTCTCCGCGGGGGATTATCTGGGGAACAAGGTTTTGCAAGTGGAATCGCCGCCACTATGGGGCGTGCGGACCTACGAGGCAATATTTGACATTCCCGCTGGCAGCAATACTGCTGTGAAGCGCGAGGGCACGATTCTCTACGCTTCGACCAAGAAAAACGTCCGCAACTGGGACTTGTTTACCATCAAGGCCGATGGCAGCGACCGTCGGCAGCTAACCCACTCTCCTGAACCCGAGCAGCATCCCTCTTGGTCGCCCGACGGCGAGAAGATCCTCTTCACCCGCGGCGACGTAATGAGTAACATCGACCTCTACGTCATGGATGCCGACAGCTCTAATGTCATGCGCTTGACCGAACATCCCGAACGCGACCAGCGCGGCGTTTTTTCGCCCGACGGCGCGACCATCGCCTTCGTCAGTCAGCGCGATGGCGATGTGGCTGTCTGGCTCATGGCCGCCGACGGGTCCAACCCGCGCAAGTTGGTTCAAGGTCGCCAGCCTTCGTTTTCGCCCGACGGTCGCCGCATTGTCTTTACTTCTTCAGCTTTCGACGACAACGACGAGATTTACCTCATTGATCTCGACGGGTCGAATCGGACTCGCCTAACCGAGAATCGGCGCAAGATCGACTGGTTTGCATCGTTTTCGCCCAAAGGCGACCGCTTGGCTTACAACTCGGAGGAATTTGGTGGCGAAGAACTGATGCTAATGCAGGCCAACGGGCAGGGGAAGACTCGCATCTCCATTGCCGAGAAGACCTATGAGCAAGAGCCGGTTTGGTCGCCCGATGGCAAGGGGCTAGCGTATGCGGGCAAGATGGGCGGCGACGAATACGACATTTACTTAATCGGAACGGCTGGATTTGACTTGGACGAGATAGACGCGCCGCCGATTATGCCCATCAATCTGACCGATAATGACGACCGCGACGATATGTCGCCGAGCTGGCGTCCCTACTGATCCGACATGCAAACAAAGGGGGCTAAGGGCGCTTTCTATTTATATATCGTCCTCGCCCTAGGGCTGGCCTTACGGTTTGTAAACCTGCAAGATCCCCTGACTGACAAGCAGGCTTGGCGTCAGACGGACACGGCCGCTATAGCCCGCAATTTTTACGAGGAAGGGTATTCGCTCTTCTATCCGCGCGTTGATTGGCGCGGCACCACTTCTGGGTATGTGGAGGCGAATTTTCCGCTGTACCCCTTTGTCGTTGCCTTGCTTTACGCCGTTGCCGACGGTTCCTATGAGTGGCTCGGGCGGTTCGTGGCGGCCCTGTGCTCGACGGCAGCGGCGGCGCTGCTTTATTGGCTGGGCCTGCGATTGGGCTTGGGGCGGCTGGGCGCACTACTAGCGGCGCTGCTCTATTTGCTTTTTCCCATGAGCATCTACTACGGGCGCACTTTTATGCCCGAAGCGCTGATGATTCTTTTAAGCGTGGGGTCGCTTTGGGCTTTCGCGCGGTGGATTGACAGCGGTCGCCGATGGGACTTCGCGCTGGCTGTTCTGTTGGCCGCTCTGTGTTTTCTCGTCAAAATACCTACCCTCTATCTCGGCTTTCCGCTGGTCGCCTTAGCTTGGCTGCGCTGGGGGTGGCGCTTTGCTCTCAAGCCTGTGCTTTGGCTCTATCTCGTGCTAGCCTTGGTGCCCGCCGTGCTTTGGTATTGGCACGCCAGCCTACTCTTTGAGGAGACCGGCCTGACGTTTGGTATCTGGAATCGCTACGGTTATGACAAATGGGATCGCAGCATACTTTTTACGGCTGATTTTTATCTGACGCTGTTAAAGCGTTTCTGGCACAGCGTCTATACGCCTGTGGGGGCCGCCTTGGTTTTGGCTGGACTCGCCCTAGTCCCTAGCCAACGGCGCGAGTGGACGCTCTGGGCGTGGATGGGGGGGTTGGTGCTCTATGTCTTTGTGGTCCCTGAAGGCAATCGCAGGCTGCACTACTACCAACTACCCTTTGCTCCGGTCGGGGCCCTTCTAGCTGGACGGGTGCTCGAAGCCATTATTGGGGCAGATGCTACAGCGGCGGGATGGTGTCGGTTTGCGCGGGATTGGAAATACCACTGGCGTGTCGTGTTAGTATGTACCCTGATCGTTGGGGTCGCCGCCGACAGTAATTGGGCGGTGAGGCCGTATTACGCGCAGCCCAACAATTGGCACAACTACTACCAAAGTTGCCATTTGGTGGGTCGGATACTCGACGCCAAGTTGCCGCCGGATGCGCTGTTGGTCATAGGCGACGAGGACGAAAACACCGGGGTTCCTCACCGGTCGCAAAGCCCGACCTTGCTCTACTACTGCCATCGCAAGGGCTGGCAAATAACCCCGGACGAATTTGCGCCCGCCCGACTCGACAGCCTCGCAGCCGAGGGCGCAGACTATTTCCTTGTAGCGGTTGGTTTTGTTGTAGGAAACGAGTTTTTTTGGCAAGAGCTCTTGCGCCGAGGTGTGACGATCCCTTCGGCGCATCCGCGCCGGTGGCACGACGAAGCAGAGTTTATGTACTTCGCCAGCCGACAGCCAAGACAGGATCGGCACTTCATCCTCGTACCTCTTGCGAGTCGCGGCGAGTAGTTGACAGCATCTAAGAGCCTATATTATGATATACTCAACGCCCAACTTCAAAAATGTTTATATCCTTAGCTCTTAGGTATTTATCCTTTTCCTATAGTTCGTCCCGAGGAGGGAAAGATGGCGTCGAAAGTCGAATACACACAGGTGCGAAAATGGTTTCTGGTTGGTATAGCAACCGTTGTGGCTGGTTGTGCCACCACTGGAGGTAGCGGAGGCGGTTATGGTTTGCCGCCCATTCCCGAGGGTAAGGGGCGGCTCATGTTGGAGATGGGTGGGATCAACGAAGTCAATTACTATGTCCTCGACGGAGAGACGGGCGAGGAAATCCACTCGGAATCGCCGCGCATGGCTGCAAGTTCGCCCATAGGATACGAGACCGGCTAC
This sequence comes from Candidatus Latescibacterota bacterium, assembly GCA_965116045.1. GTDB lineage: Bacteria > Latescibacterota > UBA2968 > UBA8231 > UBA8231. The sequence goes on from OZ220478.1 coordinate 4,226,388, forward strand.
CGCTCTCTACCGCAATTTGTCGATCTGGACCCTGGCAGATACACAGTTGTGGTCAATACGGATATCGACGACAGCGTTGAGAAGGAAGTCGAAGTCCTAATGGGACAGGAAATGTACGCGACTATACCCATCGGTCGGTTTCAGGTCATTTTTTCTAATGCGCAGGGCCGCAGTCAGGTGCCTTTCCTAATTTTTGACTACAATTTGCGGACTATGCTGGGCCGGGGTATGACCTCAACAGAGGTGCGCTACTTTATCATGCCCGTGGGCGAATACAAGGTGAGGATTGAAAATTCTCCCACTGGTTCGGACGAAATCAGGCCCGTACAGATCAGCATGGGACAGACCCAAAACATTATCATCGGACCGCCGCCCTCGCCGGCACAACCGGGCGAAACCGGGAGCGAAGGGGCCGAACAGCCTTAGGCTTATCGCGGAGTAATACCATGAAGCGCAAAGGACTATGGGGTGGAATTGCACTCTTGGCCGCGCTATGGGTATCGGCCAGTAGCGTGGTCGCGTCCCCTCTCAAGGCGACCGTTATCGATCGCTACGGCAATCAACACCAAGTAGATAAGCTCACCTTTCAGGGGCGTCAGGATTTAGAAATTTACGTCCAAGGACAACGTCGATTGGTGGAATTGGTCAAGGTAGATCGGGTGCGCTTTGAAGGGGAACGGAGCGACGAAGAGCAGCGCGTCGTGCTTGTGTTCCGCAACGGTGTTCAGGAAGCGGGTTTGATGGTGACAGGTGGCTCTGCTTCACCTCACCAAGATGCGGTTGGCGGTGGTAGTAGTGGGCGTCGCTTCTCTGGGGTGACCGAACTAGGGCCGTTCTTCATTCTCGCGAGCGACGTGCAAGAGATAGTCTTGCGCCATCCCGTTGGCGAGGAGCCACCCGAGGAAAAAATTCTCAAGGCTACTATCATCACGACGAACGGTAGGCGCTTTGAGGTGGAAAATTTGCGCTTTCATGGCAAGCAGCGGCTTAATTTTTTTAAGGGCCGCAACAAGCGCTTTATTCCCCTAGACAAGGTGGCGCGAATTGATTTTGAAGACGGCGGGACGGGTGATGAGTTCAAGCCGATAACGGCGACCTATTGGTCGGGAAAAACCGTTATGGGCACAGTTGAGGCGAGCCTAGTGCGCCTTTCGGGCGAGACCGACAGGAGCTATTTCGAGCGCGTCAATCGGGCTTTTACGGGCGTTGTGGGTTCGACTCCATTTGCGATTGGTATGCACGATGTGAAGCATATTCGCTTTCGGCAAGATAAGGACGAAGAAAGTGCCGAAGGCGAAGGCAGTGCTGACGACACTGCCGGAGATAACGTTGGCGGTACTGCTGACGGTAGTACCGAAGGTTCTCAATAAATGCGTCTTGTGTAACTTTCGATAATTCCCCTTATAGGGAGTATGCCAGCAGGCCAGTACCTGCAAAATGCAACATACTTGCAGTACAGACGAATATGTGGTATTATATATTTGATTGTAATAAAGCCCTCTGAAGCTGCTTTGACAGATCTACGTCTTCTTAAGTCAGCTACGTCTTCTTAAGTCAGTCGTACTGCCTTAGTTAAGCGAACCTGACAGGAAGGAATCGGATGTTGATCTAGTGGGCTTAACTTACTACGCGGGGAAGGCAGACCTATGGAGGTAATAAGCAATAGCTTGTGCTGCGACACAGATCGAGCCGACAAGGTCGCTATCCCAAAACACCACCACACACTCCCTATAAGGGGAATTAGAAGGAGTTGCAGCTTATGAAACGTCTTTATAGCCTTTTCGCTATGGGCTTGATACTGGGACTGACAAGCGGTGCCAGTGCGCATATTGGCGACCAGGTTTACTTGCTCTTTGAGGTCTCTGAAGCTGATATGGCTGATATTGACCTGCGCGACGTCAGCGTAGCCGACTGGGAAGATGTGCTTGGTGATGCTTCGCTGGTCACCACTGACTTCTTTCAGGACCCCACCGTAGGCGAAGGTGCCCAGTACGATCCGGCGGATCTAGACTACCGCATCTGGTTGGGCTGGAACGGCAATCTGGGTACGATTTGGATGGGTATGGAGCGCATTGACAATGTGTACATCAACGAGTACGCAGGCGGCGACCTAGGTAGTTTGTGGGAGCAAGATGCCATTGAGTTCATGATTGATGGCGATCACACCGGTGGCGATTATACCGGTTCGGCTGACGAGACTTGGAACGACGAAGAAAAGGACCTGAATAATAATCGCACGGCTCAGCAGTACGTGGCTATCGCCGATGCTCCTGACGGTCGCCATGTTGGCTATCTGGGCAAAGGCACCGAGTGGGTCAACTCACTGCCCTACGCTGATGGTGGTGGCGGTTCGGTCGGCGAAGGCCCGACGACTAGCATCATTGAGTTTTTCATTACGCCTTTCGACGACCTAATCTGGAATAGTTCGGATGACAGCGTAGCTTCGTCGCTGGAGGACGGCAAGATCATTGGTTTCCAGATTTCGGCACAGGACTTCGACACGGCTCCAAAAGAATACCGCGCTTTTCACACCTTGTCTGGTCAGGCCGCGACTTGGCGCTATGCCGAGCGTTTTGTCGATGGTCGTTTGGTCGGCATAGGTGGCGAAACGGCAGTCGAAGAAGACTCTTGGGGCCGCATCAAGGCCGCTTTTGAGTAACAGTAACGTCCTGCTGTTTTCCTAAAATTTTAAGGAGAGGGGAGTACTTTCCCCTCTCCTTAAAATTGTTTTGTAGCTATCCACCTTCCTCGCGTCATAATACCTCACTCCTAGTTTGCCCATGCTAAGACCTAAGCAGCGCAAATTCTACCGGGGAGAATCGGAATGAGAATAGGGATTTGTGTCGCCGTGCTGGTTTTGGCCGGTTGGGTAGTCAATGCTGCTGCAGAGTTGCGTTTGTTCGCTATTCCTGGCAGCACAACTTGGGCCGATGCCAAACAGGGGCCGCTTTCAGAGAATCGCTTCATTGAAGTGATAGATTTTGAAAGCTATGAGCGTGGCATTGGGCCCATCACGCCAGTGCGTGTAGTGCCTGTTCCTGAAGTTCCTCTTACATTAACCGCCAACGAAGTGGATGCAGCAATCGATTCCAGCCTCTTTGTCTTCTCGCTTAATGTAACTAGAGCCGATGTAGTCGCACCGACTGATATCGAACTCGAAGATGGGATCGTAAAGGCGGGTACAGTCTTGATGCCTCGCTGGAGTCCCTTTCCGCGTAGCCTAGAGGCTGTCCAGTTATTGCGTCGGGCTGGCATTACCGAGATTGAGGCCATGATCAACGTAGCCGAATCCTTTCCTCGCCCTCCCGGCGGCGACAAATACAACAAGGGGCTCAATCTAACAACGCTCGGTATTTTTGAAAGGGCTTTGACTGACCAACGACTTCAAGAAGGCCTGCAACACGTTTTCGATGGCGACCCACTGACTCATTTTGAGCGCATTGACCGAGTTGGGCAGGACGTCCAACAACAATGGATCCTCTATATCGACTTGGGACGCTATTTTCCAATTCGCTTGTTCCGCCTCTATCCCAGTCTTGCAGATCCCTCGCGCGTTTCTGCTTACACCTTCTATAGGGGGATCCCTGGGACTGAGAAAGCAATCGCCGGTCTTAGTCTCGACGATCCGACTGTTGGCCAGTTGGCATTCCCTGAGTTCGCTAAAATAGCCTCGACTTTTCCGACCTTCGTTCTCGAGGCGAGTGCACCGGTCAATGTGGAAGACTCCATTGCTGTGGCTTTTGATCCGCGGGTTTACATGCGCTATGCGCGCTTTGATTTTCAGACCCCACTGGATTACGACTTGGCTGAAATGGAGTTTTTGGCCGACGGTTTTGTGCCTGAGGCGATTTATACTTCTAATGCACTACCGCTACCCCCGGCGACCTTGGGGCGGATCTTCTGGGACGAGCAAAAAGTTGGCGATCCTACTCGGTCCCGTGCTATCGTACGCGTACAGACAGGCGTCAATCCCGAGCCGGATGTGCTTTTTCGCGTCAACAAGTTCGAGCGCGCAGTGGAGTGGAAAGTAGAAGGGGCGATTATCACCGACCAACGGCTTGGCTCTAGTACATTCGGTCAGGAGGTGGATCTGAACGATCCCGAATTCAATATAGAGGCCCGCGAACTTCTCAGTGCCGCCCTACCAGAAGACCGCCAACGCGTGCGGCTTACCCGCGCCGAGTACAAGAAGTTGCCGGGCAATGTGCGGCGTCACGTCGAACCCGATCTCGAGTTTTGGAGCGGCGTCCAGTTGGTCAACAATGGCCAGTTGATCAACGCGCCGGGTGGCCGGCCCTTCATTCAGATTGAGGTTGAGTTTCTGAGTCAAGATCCCGAGGCGGCCACGATTATTAGCAACTTGCGCTTTGAATACTCCGCTCCGCAGATCACGGATCAGGTTTTCGGCGAGATTGCTCCGGCAGTGGATGTCATTGCTGGCCGCGATACCTCCTTTGTGCTGGTTCTCAATGCTGGACTAGGGGCAGAGAACGACGGGTTCAATCGCTTACAGGTTTTTACACCGGCGCGTGCGGAGGCTATTGAGGGGGTGGAAGTGGATCTAGGCGACGGAAAGTTCCTGAACTTGGAACGAGTGGGTGGCGAAAGCGAGATAGGCGAGGGGCAATTTCGAGAATTGTACGTCGCCGACGATCAGTTCGTCGTTGGTTTTCCAACCATAGGCCCAGCCGAGGAAGGCCAAGTCCGCAACGCATTGGTAAAGGTCCGCTTTCAGGGCCGGGTCATTGATTTTCGCACCAACTTCGCTGCCAATGTCTTTTTAGACACTTTAGATTCAGAAGCAGATCGACGCTTTACCAGTAGCGGCATTTTGGCGCTCGGGGGTAATGAGAGTGTACTTGATACGCTGGCCATTTTCTTGCCACAACGGGTGGAGGACAATAACGTGGTGGATTTTGCGGCGACGGATCGGCTCTCAGATCGCAATTCTCTAGCGGTGATTGCCGATATTTCGGCGCAGAGCGAGAACCTAGTGACTAATTTCAAGGTCGTGCCCCATACTTTTACGCCTAATGGTGACGATATCAACGACGAACTAGTCGTGAGTTTTGACGTCCAGCGGTTACTAACGCCAAGGCCTGTGCATCTGGAGATATTCGATCTGAATGGTCGGCGTCTGCGCTTCATCGAGCTCGATCTGGCGTCGGGCGGGTATTCTCAACAGTGGGATGGTCGCGATAATGCTGGACAGGTAGTGCCTCCGGGGTTATACCTATTGCGGATTTCGGCCGAAGCCGATCATGCAGGTAAGGCCCAGATGAGCATCGTCTCCGTAGCCTATTAGCCTTAGCAAAAGCGTGGAAAGAAAGGAACTGCTATGAAACGGTTGCTAATGTGGCAAATGGTTCTCTTCGCTATCCTATCTCTGCCTAGTTTTTGTATGGCTCAAACGGACGCCTATCGGATCTTCGGCAGTTCAATCCGCGTAGATCGAGCTTCGCACTGGGAAAATTGGATATATCAGAACGACTTGGTTTCCCAATTGAACGTGCCAATCCGCGATGCGGATATCTTCCAAGTTGGGCCCGATGGGCTGCGGCCGACTTTCTTTCGCCGGAATATCAACGTGGCCCCGACGGCTGTCGATTTCACCTATCCCGATTTGGTCCGCGCTGGCGGCGATCCAGTCTCTGGGGGTGTGGCAGCCAAATCCAACGATGCCTTGGCTAATAATGTCATTGATGGCGACTTGAGTACTTTTTGGGAGCCGGACACGCCGGTCAGTTACGCGAGTCGTTTGCGAGTGCCTGGAGATTTCCACATTGATGGTCTGCGCAACTGGGAAATTGAAATCGATCTGGGGCGGTTGGTTTTTGCCGACAGTCTGACGATCATCTTTCCCGCTGGTCAGTTCGAGGACGAGTTCCTCGGTGAGCCGGTCAAGTCTTTCGTGCTTTTTGCTTCGATGGGCGAGCGCTTCCCCTTTCCCTTGGGCAATAACCTCAAGTTTTCCGTCATCGGGCAAGTCTCGACCGGCTTCGTCGCCGGCAAGTTAGCCCAGTGCGTTCGCGATGAAGGCTCGGGCTATGCTGGCCACACCCGCTGTGAAGGTGGAGGTGGGGGTGAGAGCGTTGAAGTGACGCTGGTGCCGATGCCTGGGACTGAGGGTCGCTATGTGCAGATGACCTTCCCTCTCTGGCCTCTGGACCGGGCCGACTGGGATTTGGATGGCCAGCCCGATATTAGCGGGGCCTTCATCCATTACGTCCGCATAAAAATTACGGATTCAGATCTCTGGCGCGACGCCTTTTTGGGCACGGGCGAAGAGGGGCGTCTCGTTTATGAAGCATTGCCCCAAGAGCAGCGCGGTGCGCTTGTTTATCAGCGCCAGACTGCCGGCGGGTTGCTCGTTGAAATAGAGGACGACGATAATCAGACGGCCGCAGAAAAGTATCAAAGCCTGCCCGAGGAAAAACGTGGCCCGCTTCTCTACTATAGCAAGGAGGTCCCCCGGATTGCCGAGGTTCAGGTCTGGGCTAAGGGCGACAACTATGCGCTGCAACCCGAAAAGCGTGGAGGGGCCTCGTTTGAAAACGGCGGCTTGGGTGCGCCCCATTTGGCTACAGATGGGCTATACGATTCGGAGTGGCAGGCCAATACGTGGTCGCCGACTTACCTCAAGGGCACTGCTTGGTACGACTTGGGAGCCGTGTTCTGGGTCGATAATGTCTCAGTAGTCAACAAGCGCATCAACCAGAGCCACCAAGGTGCCTTCTTGGGACCGGATATCTTGGCTTCCGACGGTACGCTGCTCAAGCCTGTGAGCATGGACGACCGCGAAGACTTTCCCCAACTCGAAGAAGCGCTCAAGTGGGACAACATCATCAGCGAAGAGCACGTCGATAACCACGATCCGGTAGTGCGCATTTTCCGTGAGACTTTTTCTTGGCGCAAGATCCGCTTTCTGCAAATTCGCGATATTGACGTTACCGGGAAACAATCTGGTCGCTATGGCTCGTTAGCGACCTTGGGTGAGATTCAGCTTTACGGAGAGGGGTATCCGGTGAGCGTGTGGGCGTACTCGCCGCCGATTATGCTGACGGATTCGCGCGGCAACTTCATCCGCAAAACCCTGCCGCGTATCGCTTGGGAAGGCGATGTCATCGTCCGCGAGACTGATCCGCTAACCGGCCGAGCGAGCGAGCGAATCGAGCCGCTAGATCTCTATCCTGATGTCCGCTTGCAGATACAGACTCGAACCTCCGATCAGACCGATACCAACTTCACATACTATCAGGTCTTGACTGTCGCTGGCAATGAAGAGCGCGAAGAGGTTACGAAAGAGGTTTACGACGAGATTGCCTTGCAGTGGACGGCTTGGGATATCTGGCAGACTCTGCCCGCCAGCCGGAAACACGCCTCGCGCACCGATGACGATGGAGACGGAGTCACCGACGAAGATCCGATTGACCTGATTGACAACGACGGGGATGGCAAGATTGACGAGGACGGTAAGAAACTGCGCAGGGCACCACGCTCCAGCTTTGCCAAAGACGGCGAACTGGCCTTCGTCGGCTGGAGCGAGTGGAGCGAGAGCTATTTGCCTACCAATGGTATCAATGAGGCGACCATCACTTCACCCAATCCACGTAAGTTTGTTCAGGTGCGGGTCAATATATCCTCAGAAAATCCCTTTAAGACGGCCCGCATTCGAAGTTTGCGCATTGAATTGGTACCGCCGCTGGCACTGGAACTGGCCGGCGAGTTGGCACTCCTCACTGACGAGGGAGCAGTGCGCGTCCCGACTGACTTAGGCGTCTTGGTTTCAGACTACACCCCGCCGCGCAATGTTGATCCGCTCACGCCGTCGCAGTTTTCTTATTTTATTCGCGCTGCCGCACCCGACCCGACCGATGCGGCAGTGCGCGACGGCTTTAACGAGGTGTTGGTCGTCGCGCCGCGCGATGCACACTTAACTGGGGTGCGCTTAGGGCAGGTCGCCATCGCCCAGACGCCTTCGCTCCTGAACCCGGAGGAAGCGCTGACCTCGGCGATTACCACGAAGTTTGACCGTGCCTTTGTCTCAGACGCCGCCGGGGTCTTACGTGCCGCAGACGGCGCGGTGGCGGAACGCATGGAGACCGGCGCGGATTCTATCTGGGTGCGTTTTCCCTTTTCGCTCAATACCGATCTGCCGACTGGCCAGCACGCCCTCATTGAGGTACAGTTTGAGTCGCAGAGTTTCCGCGAGGGGATTGAATTCGCTTCGTTTGTGCGGTCTTCGGATTCGGAGGAGGGCGTATTCCAACGGGTGGACACCGCTGATGAGGATGCGACCGAGTTAGTGGATTCTTCGACGGCGCAGGTCAGCCTAAAGGATCTGCCGGGACCTTTGATCCAAGATGTGGAGATGATATCGGTCTTTACGCCTAATGGCGATGGAATCAACGATGAGCTTTTGGTGCATTTTGTTTTGTTGAAGGTACAAGAGGAGCGGCCGTTGGCAGTATCCTTGTATGATTTGGGTGGACGCTTGGTCGGCCAAGGCCAGAGTTCGGCGGTTAGTGGCAAGGTGGGGACGCAGACGTTTGTGTGGGATGGACGGGATTTAGGTGGGCAGACGGTGCCGCCGGGAGTCTATCTCTGTCAGATCAGGATAGAGGCTGACGACCGAGACAACGAGTTGACTCGTCTCGTACACGTGGCCTATTGATATAGGAAGTAGTTTAGACTGGCAATTAGACAGCAAGGGAGGGTATTTGTGAGCATGGTTAGGAGTCTTCGCACCGGTTCCGTAGCGATCCTGATGTTGGGAGTGCTGGCGGAAAATCTCCCCGCACAGGAGGATTTTGGCGCACGCTTGGGTGTACGGCGGGGTGGGGAGGTTTTTTACAATCCTACCGGGCCAGGGATACTTTTCGATGCGCTGGATCCAGCGGTGAAGAAGTGGTATGTGCCGCAAGAACTCTTCAACGAGTACCAATGGAGGCAACAGGATTACACCAATTATGCTCGTAGGCACTATTCGCGCTATGTGAACATAAGCCAAGAAGGCGATTATTTTTACGATCTCTACGGGAACTACATCACTCGCGGTCAGCTTGTTTACGACTGGAGCATCGCTGCACCTCAGACATCGGGTAGCAGCCTATTCAAAAATGAGCCATTTGAGGACTGGTTCACCAGTGTGGTCATCTCCTCGGATCAAAAGGGTCAATACGCCTATGCCTTGACCGTTGGGGACCGCATACGCACGACGCTGACGCCGATGACCTTTTCCAAGCCGACCTTTGCCGGTATTCAGTTCGACCTAGCCACGGATAAATACGAGGTAACTTTTCTGGCTTCGCGTCCCAGTTCACCCGGTCAGGTTGAAACGGCGGAAACGACTAGCTCTAGTCGTTTCCGCTCAAACGACACCAACTTGATTGGCGGCCGCGGTACCATGCAGATAGGTGACTTTGTCAAATTAGGCGGGACCTACATCAATGCTTTCAACTCCTCAACCAAGGGGCAGGCATTTCAGGGCAACCCCTTCAAGGGCACACTCACCGAAGGCCAGAACAACGCCGACGTTTCGCGTATTGAAGTGCGCTTGAGCGACGATTCGCCCGAGGATGGTAGGGCGGGGGCGGCTTTCTTTCAGGAAGAGATGATCATTACGACTATCGATGGCGAGCGCATCAGCAACCGTCGTCGCATCGGCAATAGCGACATCCTAGCCTTCGCCCCAGCGGTGCAGGGTGGTTTTCGCCGTGAAGGATTCCGCTCGGCCGATGGCAATGAGGTCATCGTGCTAGTGTACGATCTTGAAGGCCCGCAGTACCGCAACTCTTTCGGTCCCCAGCCCGAGCAGATCAAAAGTATTGAGTTCCTTTTGCTCTTGGCCAATGACTATCGAATCGACGTTACTTCCAACCGCCAGCTCAACGCCAACGGCCAGCCGGTCTTGCTCTCCGAGGGCATTCCCGAACGCACGGTGCGCGCCGATGGCAACGTACAGGATGGCTCGAATCAGGGCTTTGTGCGCGTCAAATACGGATTGCCGGTGGCCAATGAGATATTCGGTTTCACGCTCGATATTATGGATGTCAGTGGGTTTTACTTATCGGGGGAATACGATCGCAATCGCCAGCACTTTCGCTATCCGCGGCGGTCGGAAACCGACGTGACTCAGCACAGGGCGCACAATACCTCGGTCGACGCTTGGTTTGTCAATGTATATAAACGCGCTTATCCCTACTACGGTTTCGGTGAAGTCTATAACGTCGGTCCCGCCTATAGCACCACTTCCTTTCTGGCCGGAGTCCAAAACGATGCGGCGGACATCAACTACGACGACGACCTCCGTTTCGTGTACGAATTCGTCGACGACAACGACGACCAAGACCGCAATCCCGACTGGCAGCGGGCCAATTTCTCGCAGGATAGAGAAGTCTTCCCCGGGTTCGACGAAAACAACGACTTCATCAACGATTTCAACCAAAATGACAACAAGCGGCGCGAGAGTACGGTGCCGGATTACGAGGAGCCTTTTCTGCGTTACGCATCCGATCGGCCCGAATTCCTCTTTGGTGTCGATATGAATAACAATGGCATTATCGATCGCTTTGAAAACGACGATCTGCCCGACTACCTGTACAAACGGGATCGGCGTGGATATAACATATACTTGGGTTCCCATTTGGGGCCAGAGGCGCGACTAACCTTTGGTCGCCTCGACGAGCATCAGCTAGCCGACTCTCGCGAAAATACCACCAATTACGCCTTACTGGCCTTTGACAAAGACTACGCTAGCAAGGGGCGCGTACAGGTGTACAACAACTATCGGCAGGCCCGAGACAATATCCGCGACGACGCGATCGAATGGGTTGTGCGCGAAGGATCGCGCGGCGACCTAGTGCCCTATACCGACCCTTTGCCTCTGCGCGATGGTTGGGCTAATACCTTGTACCTCGGCTATCAGTACCAGAGCGACCACATCCAGTTTAAGAACCGCTTTAAGTGGGAGGTTTTCAAACAGGCCAATTTCGACGAGCGGCCGATTGAAGAGCAGGACATCCGCGAGACGGCTTCCTTCTTCGGGATTCTCAACAAGATTGATTATACGTTCAATCTCGGGGCCCTCAAATTTCAGCCACGCTGGAAGAGCGAGTTCCAGCGCCAGCGGCCCTCGCTCCGCCAAGATACTCAGGTGCGGGTGGCTACTACTGAGCTGCGTGAGCTGTGGTCGCTGGTCTTGAAGGTGCCGATTCTGTCGCGCACCGAATTGCAGACCGGCCTAGAGTACCTGCTCGTTGAGCAGTTCCGCGAGGAGTTGGAAACCCATTTGCTGCGCTCGGACCGCAACGAGCTAGCCTATGCCTTACAGTTTACCAACAACGCCGAATACCTAGGCTACAATCTGTGGACCCAAACAGGGTTTCGCGTGACGCGGATCGATCGCGCCTCGGCCGAAAAGGTGCGCACTGAAACGGCCATATTTGTCACTGTGTTCGCCGGTCTTGAGTAGGAGGTTTTCCATGCTGAACTGTTTCACACTGCTGCTTTTGGTAGGGTTGCTTTTTCCGGGCTGCTCCTATCGCTACTATGCCGAAGATCTCAAGCCACTGACCGAGGCCAAACAAGGGGCCAACAAGATGGTGGCCGATGATGGCACTGTGTCCTATACACAAGCGCGCCTTGAAATCAGCCTGCGCCCGATGACCGACGCGGAGCTGAACCGCCAGTTTGGCGCGTACTCCAACGAGGGGGCCGACTCGCGCAATCCCTACACTTTTGGTAACTCGACGTACTTTCGCACTGGGGAGACCCCGCAGCGCTTCACTGTCTTTCGCATGTACGTTTCTAACTACGAATACCCCAAGGTCTATCTCGATCCTAAAAAGGTCTATATAACCACTTCTAATGGACGCAAGTACTACGCGCTGAGGCGTGAACAACTCTCAATATACTATCGCCGCTACGTCGGTAGCGGTACTGGTGGTAACGATCCTGGGATGCCCGGCAATGCCTTGGTGGTCTGGAAAGAGCGCGAGAGTATCTTGCGGCGCACGATGTTTCCCGATGAGCAGGTGTTTAGCGCTCAAGAGAACGAAGGGTATCTCGTCTTCAAGCCGCTGGCATCGGACGTCGAGGAGTTGACCGTTCACATTCCCGATGTAGTAGTGCGTTTCGATTACAAGGGGGATCCGATTGAGGAAGTGGATGTCGAGATGCACTTTGAGCGTGAGATTGGCCGTATCTATCCCGATGGACGTAAGGTGGCGACCAGCCAATAGTGCAGCGCAAGGTTCACAAGCCAATTTCAACTGACTACGCGGTGCTGCTGGGAAGCGGTACCGCGTAGTTTTGTGCATAGGTGAGAAGGTTATGTTCCGACGATTTTTTGTATGCGGCTTGCTCTTAGCGGTTGCAGGTTGCGGGCCGGAAAGCGATCCGGCTACTCCAGAGACCGTCTTAGCCACGGTAGGTAGGCAGGCGATCACGGCTTTGGACCTTCACCGCTACGAGCAAGCACTGCCCGACTATCTGCACTCAAAAAAAGAAGGAATAGCCGCCCGCGGCGAAAATCTACAGACCCTAGTCGACAAGGAGCTCATGCTGTGCGAGGCCTACAAGCGGGGGCTGGACCAGTTGCCTAGGCTCACCCATACGCTGTCCGACATGGTCAATAAGCGCTTGGCCGAGGAACTATCGCGCGAGTGGATTGATGCCCGGCTTAAAGTGACCGAGGAGGAACTGCGCACCGCGTACGAGGAACACTTGCTCGGTTGGGAAATCTGGCCGGCGCACATTCTCTTAGCTAGCGAAGAAGACGCTTGGGCCATCATCCGCCAATTGGAAGCCGGGGCCAATTTTTCCGAATTAGCGCACGAGCATTCTCTTGCCGCTGATGCTGACAAAGGAGGCAATCTTGGTGCCTTCTTCGACCAAGCTGGTGCTGTGCCCAGCCTGCGCGATGGCACCTTTCACTTAGAGGAAGGCCAAGTCAGCGAGCCGATCCGCACGATTGACGGATACGAGGTCATCAAGGTTCTCAAAAAGCGGCGCATCCCCTTTGAGAAATTGCGTACCGACATCGCCGAACAGGTTGGTCAACGCAAGTGGACGCAACGGCGACGGGTGGTAATTGACTCGCTCAAAGAAGTGCACGGCTTGCGCTATCACCGCGACCGCATCCACGCCGTGCTTGCTGCGTTGCACGGTCGTGCGCTGGACCAACCTCACGCACCGCTGATTGAATATGAAGGAGGGGGTATTGGTATCGGTGATGCCGTGCGGGGGCTCCGCTCGCTTAAGAAGGGGGCGCTGCCGCCCGACAGTTCGGCCGCGGTTTTGGCTATTGAACGGTGGATTTTACCGGATTCCCTGTTGGTGCTCGAAGCCCGTATGCAGGGGCGACACCAATGGCCTGCTATGGTTGCTTGGGCCGAGGGCCAGAAGCAGTCATTGCTGGTGTCGCAATTGCGGTTAGACGCGGTGGCGGAGCAGGTCTCAGTGCCGGAAGCAGAGGTTCGGGATTACTACGAGCAGAATTTGGAGAACTATCGCTCTCTACCCGGCGTCATCGAGATGACCGAGGTGCTGGTCAATACGCGTGTGGAGGCCGAAGGAATTCTTGCCCGGGTGCGTGGTGGGGAGCGACTAGAGGAGTTGGCCATTAGCCACTCCGTACGGCCCAGTATGAAGCCGGTAGGCGGCCATACTTTCGCCGATAGCGGTCGGGTTACTATTGAGTCGCTTTATCAGTCGCCGTACCGCACCTTCTTTGGCGACAGCAATTCCAAAGACGTCGGGGTTTTACAAGGTCCGATGGAAGTCCAAGAGAAATACAGCGTGTTCCGCCTCGAGCAGCCCTATGAGATGGCGTTGCTGCCTTTTAGGCAGGTGCAGCGGCCCATTCGCGTTAATATCCGTAAGCGTCGCGAGGGTGTGCTCTTCGACGCATTTCTCGACTCGCTGCGCCAAGCGTATTCGGGTGAGGTGCATATCAACCAAGACGCCCTCGCCCGCTATACTACTGCCTTTTAAAAATGCGTGGTCGGCTCGCGGCGTTGCTGCTCGGCTTGGTTTTGGTCGCGCTCATTGAAGGGGGGTTGCGGCTGATTCCGGCGCTGAACCCGCCGCCATTTGCCATTCAACTAGCGCGCGTCGAAGGTCGGGTGCTTCATGCGGTCAACCCAGACTATGCCCGCCGCTTCTTCGCCGACATGGCCGAGCCTATCCGGCGCGGCATCCGCATGACCCCGCGCCCCTATCTCGAACCTGCGTCTGAAGGGGCGTTGCGCGTACTTTTTGCCGGGGGTTCGACCGTACAGGGCTACCCCCACCCCAAGCGTTTATCGGCCCCGTCTTATCTCCAAGCAATGCTCGGCGACCTCTTTCCAGAACGCCAAATCGAGGTCTTTAACGCCGGGATTACCGCTGCTTCAAGTTTTGCCGTGGCCCGCGCCGTAGAAGATGGTGCCGCCGCACTCGGGGCGGACTTGGTCGTAGTTTATACAGGACACAATGAGTTATACGGAGTTTATGGAGCGGCCTCATTGGCCCAAGGAGGTCAAGCAGTGTGGATGAAGCGGGTCCACTACGCGCTGGTGCAGTGGCGGCTGAGGCCCTTGGTCGGCAAGCTGATAGGGCCGTTGAGGAAAGAGTGGACAGATGGGCCGTTAATTGAGGTGATGTCTAAGGCTGGCACGATTCCAGCGTCCGATCCGCGACGGGCGCAGGCAACGGCCAATTTGGAGACTAATCTCCGCGACGTGACGGCCTTTTGTCGCGCGCGACACATTCCCTTAGTTCTTTGTACGGTGACCAGTAATGAACGCGGTTTCGCGCCAGCGCGCATTGAGCCGCCTTTGCCGGATGGGGAACGCACGCGCTATGTGGATTTTTTGGCGCAGGGACATAGGGAGCAAGCGTCGCCGACAGCACTGACGGTCTTGGCACAGGCCGAGGCACTCTATGCGGACGACGCCTATTTGCACTTCTTACGCGGTTATCACTTGGAGCAGTTAGGCCATGGAACTGAGGCGCGAGCGGCTTATGTACAGGCGCGCGAGTTGGATCCCCGACCTTGGCGGGCGACGGCAGCCCTAAACGAGGTCGTGCGCCGAGTCGCGGCCGAAGAAGGAGTGTTGTTAGCCGATGTCGAGGCGCACTTCCGCGCCCACAGCCCGGCGGCCGGCGTGGGTTGGGAGCTAATGGTTGATCACTTGCATCCGGCGGCGGCCGGCCAAGTGTTCTTGGCCCGAGCTATTGTTGCTGCACTGGAAAGAGCGCCGGTCCCTTGGCAGGTCGCGTCCGGCGCTGCGGATCAGTTGGCGACCGCCGACGAATACCGCCGTAGGCTCGGCGACTTGCCCGTCGAGCGGCTAGCCGTGTTGCGAGCCATAGCCGTGCTCTTGGCCGCACCTCCCTTGGATGCGGGAAACGAGGGGCAGGTACAGACCTTGCGGGCGCAGGCCGTGGCCCTGTGGGACGAATTGAGCGCTGGAGAGCAGAGTGGCGTCGAACGTTGGCGAACGGGCGCAGGGCCGGAGCTATTGGTGCTGAACGTGGCTGACGCGTGTTATGCCGCTCGAGAGTACGAGCACGCACGAGCCTATTATAGCGCGGCCCGTTTGGAGGAGCCTTATACGATATGGGGAGATTTGTGGAGTACGCTGCGCTATGTCCGTTGCGGACAACTCGTGGGGGAACCTATTGGGTCAACCGAGCGCGTCGAGCTTGCTGCTCTGCTAGACCGCTTGCGTTTCCTGAGCGAAGCCCCGGACTTTTCCCCGGGGTTACAAGATTTTATTCGCGGCTATGCCTACCATTTACTCGGGCAGCATGACAAGGCGTTGACAGCACTAGAGCAGGCTGTGCAAGACGCGAATATCCGCAAGACGTTCACAACGGACTTGCTAGAGTTGCTCGTCGCCGAGTTGATGATTGCAGGACGCTTGGCCGATGCCGAGCGGTACGCCGGGCAGATAGCTGCCGAACAGCAGCAGCAGGCGTTTGGTCGCGCCCTCGTCGAACAGATTAGGGTGGGCCAGAAGCCGCGCTGATGCCCTCGCCTTCGGCGAGCGCGATGGCTTGGTTGGCGGCAAAAGGGCCGAATCGCTCCACGCGCCCCGAAGGCCAGCGCACTTCTAATGCGTCAAGCTGCGGCCGTTTGCCTAGTCCCAAACAGATGCGGAGTTGGCTCTGCGATAGGTACGAGCGACTGCCGCGCAGTTCCCTAATCTGGATCAAGTCGCCGCTAGTGGCCGTCAGCCGAGCACCGATGCCGTTCGGATTGCCGTTGGCTCCCAAGAGCCGAATGGTGATCCAGTAGTTGGCACTGCCGTGGTCGTTGCGCAGCAAACTGAGTGGTTGTCCTGAGTTAAAAACCAGTAGATCGGGATCGCCGTCGCTGTCGTAGTCGCCGGTGGCACTACCGCGACTGACGCGCTCTAAGGCGAAGCCGGGGCCGGCTGTTGCAGAAACCTCGGCGAAGCGGCCGCCGTCGTTGTGAAAGAGCAAATTGCGCTGTCCATAGCTGGTGGATTGGTCAATGTCGCGGACGTTGTCGAGGACATGGCCATTGACGGCAAACAGATCGAGATCGCCGTCGAGGTCGGGATCGAAAAACTGGGTGCCAAATCCGAGCAAGGGCAGCGACGGCAGGCCCACTCCGGCGGCAAAGGTCGAAACCGAGAAGAAGCCGCCTTCCCCACGATAGAGCGCGTTAGGCTCGGCTTGGAAGTTGGTGACCGTCAGATCGAGTACGCCGTCGCCGTTGTAGTCAC
This sequence comes from Candidatus Latescibacterota bacterium, assembly GCA_965116045.1. Classification (GTDB taxonomy): domain Bacteria; phylum Latescibacterota; class UBA2968; order UBA8231; family UBA8231. The sequence goes on from OZ220478.1 coordinate 4,243,127, forward strand.
CCCAATCTACTCCCATACCTGCTTCCATCTGCCCGTCCTGGCCGTAAGCTACTCCCATCAGTCCCGCTCGCTCGGCAAAGGTCCCGTCGTGGCTATTGTGGTAGAGGAAGTTGCGCACGGCGTCGTTAGCCACATAGATGTCGGGCCAACCGTCGCTGTCGTAGTCGCCAAAAACTACCCCCAGCCCCTTGCCGCTCGCATCGGCGATGCCAGCCTCTGCCGAGACATCAGCAAAGTGCCCCGCGCCGTCGTTGCGGTAGAGCAGATCGGCTTGACCTTGGAAGTTGTCGGGATGCGGATAGCCGACAGGTGCTTGGCCGCTATAGCTTTCGTAGCCGGCCATATAGGGCACTTGGTCGGCGCGAGTCGCGACCGGATCGTAGGCCACGTAGTTGGCCACATAGAGGTCGAGGTCGCCATCGCGGTCGTAATCGGCAAAAGCGCAACTGGTGCCCCAGCGCGCATCGGCAACACCGGCCTGCCGTCCAATTTCGGCAAAGTGTCCGTCGTCGTTGCGAAAGAGTGCGTTGGGGCCAAAGTTGGTCAGATAGAGGTCGAGATCGCCGTCGCTGTCATAGTCGGCTGTGGCAACCCCCATGCCGACACCTAGGTGGGCGAGGCCGGCCGAGATCGAGACAAAGCGCTGGCCATCGTTGCGAAAGAGTTGATTGACTGGAGCTGTATCCTGCGGGGCGGAGGCGATAAAAGCGCCATTTACAGCGTAAACATCCAGATCGCCATCGCCGTCGTAGTCGAAGAAGGCCCCCCCCCCGCCCATGGTTTCGGGGAAGTGGCGCTGGGGACTGCGGCCGTTTTCGTGCTGCCATGTCAGGCCGACGGCAGACGCTACTTCGACGAATTGGAGAGACGAGGCTGTTGGCGCGGCGGGCTGAAATGGTGCTGGTGGTGTGGTCTCTTCGGTGGCGCGACAGGCCAGACAGAGCAAGCAGATGAGAAAAACTAGCATGGAAATATCAGGGCCTTGGCAGTTGGGCGAGCCGCTTTCGGGCTTGGCGCAGGAAGTCCGGGGCCCCTTGCCACTTGTTGATAAAGGCTTGGTAACAACGGCGTGCTTCTGAGATCGCGCCTTGGGCTTGGTACACGGTTGCCAGCGCGTAATAAGTCCGCGCAAAGGTCGAATCGGCGACAATAGCCGCCCGATAGGCCCGTTGCGCTCGGTCCAGTTTTCCCTGTTGCAGTAAGAGACTACCGAGATTGTAGTGAGCATCGGCCAGCGTTGAGTCGGCGGCAATGGCCGATTCCAGTGCTCGTTGCGCCGCCGCTTCCTCGCCTAAACTTAGCTGGACATGGCCGAGGTTGTTCCAAGCTGTGGCCGAGGAAGAGTCCAACGCTAGTGCGTGCTCGAAGGCTGTGCGGGCCTCTTGATACTGGTTGCGCCGCATATAGACATAGCCACGGGCGAAGTGGAGCTTGCTGGTGCGTACATCCTCTGGGTGCTGGGAGATGCCTCGGCGGCAGAGTTCAAGCACTTCTTGGTCTGCTCCTCGAACCGACAAAAGCCCGCTTAGCGAAACTAGTGCCTCTAAGTCGTTCGGGTCGGCCAATAGTACCGCTCGATAGTGGGTGAGGGCGTCGTCGTCTCGACCGAGTTGCCGATAGTGATGGGCTAGCTGTAAACGAGTCTCGCTATCGTCGGGGTTGGCGTCGAGCTGACGGCGCAAATGTGCGACTTGGGCTGCATCCGCGGCGAGAGCCTCAAAGCGCACCAGTGCCGCCTGCGCTTGGGTTGGCTGACCCAGTGCCAAAAGCGTTGAAGAAAGGTTGTAGTGTACCTCGATCAGGTGCGGGTTGAGCACGAGCGCATGGCGAAAGGCCGCCAACGCCTCCGGGTAACGCCGCTCGGCTAAGTGCAGCAAGCCCAACAGACGGAGGCTTTCGGCTTGGGTCGAGTCTTGGGCGAGGGCTAGGTCGAGTGCGGCTCGGGCCTCGTCATAACGGCCTTGACGCAGGTAGAGTCGGCCGAGTTGTTGTCGCACGTCAATATCTTCCCCGCCTACCGCTAGTGCCGTGTGCAGTCTTTTTTCGGCTAAGTCATAGCGCCCCTGTTTGGCGTAGAAGAGAGGTAGGGTGCGGAGGGCCGGGGCATAGGTCGGAATGTGTTCGAGTAACTCGATAGCTAGCGGCAGATGCCCCCGGTCGGCCTCAATTACCGCTAGGTTGTGCCAAGCGCGATGATAGGTGGAGTCGGCCGCGAGCGCAGCTTGGTAGGCCCGGATGGCCCGCTCTAGGTGTCCGAGCCGGGCGTCGAGATCGCCCAATGCACAGTGCGCTGCGGCATTGAGTGAGTCTAGGGTTAGCGCTTTTTCAAAGACGCGCCTCGCCTCGGCGTAGCGGTGTTGTTCGGCAAAGGCGAGTCCGGCCTGCACTAAGTGATCGCCTTCTTCTTGCCGGCCAGAATCTACCCCGCAACCACTCAAAATCGCCCATAGTACGGCGAGCGGGACAGCCCAACTCATCGCGGTGTGTGCTCTTGCGCGGATAGCTGCTGTCGGGCCTCGGCGATTTTGGCCTGTAAGGTCTCACTGGCCGCCCCACCAGACGGAATGTTCTCCCAGAGCGCAATAGCTCGTGCGAATTTGCCGCGGCGGGCGTGAATATCGCCGAGTAATATGTGAGCACTATAGAGCTTGGTATCTAATTCGATGGCCTGCTCAACGGCGGCTTGGGCTTGGTCGAGCTGATCCATTTCGAGGTAGGCATTGCCGATATTGGAGTGGTAAAAACCCGTAGATGGAGAAAGCCGCACGGCCCGCTCGTATTGTTTGAGCGCCTTTTCTAGTTCCCCCCGCTTGTGAAAGATCAAGCCCAGATTGTTGTGGCTTTCAGCCAAGGTCGAGTCGTGGCTCAGGGCTTCGAGGTAGTAGTGCGCTGCCAAATCGTCCTTACCCCGACGCTGGAGCAGAGTTCCCAATCCTTGGTATCCGAGGCCATAGGTCGAGTCGATGAGGATGGACTGGCGGTAGTGTTCAATGGCCAGTTTGAGACGCCCAAAGCGGCTGTAGAGGGCGGCGATATTGGAGTGGGCTTGAGGTTGGCTGGGGTACTGGCGCACTGCTTCTTGGTGGGGTTTGAGTTGGGCGTTTTGTTCGTCCAAGACGCGCGCGCGCTCAAGGGTGCGCTGTCCCTCTGCGGCACGCCCCATGCGCAACAGAGCTTGCCCGATTCCGAGAAACGCGGCCGGCTCGTGCGGGTTGAGATTCGCGACTTGGCGCAGTTGGCGCTCGGCCTCTTGGTAGTGGCCTAACTTCAGGTCCACTAGGCCTAGCTGCAGCCGAGCTTGGAGGTGGGTAGAGTCGTCCGCGGCGATGGCGGCGAAAATTTCGCGGGCCTCTTGTAGCTGACCTTCGCGCTGGTGGATCGCGCCTAGTACGTAGTGCGCTTCGACAGCGTTGGGAGCCAGCTCCAGTGCCTCGGTGAGGAGTCGGCGAGCTTCCGCCACCTTGCCGTGTACATCATAGAACATTTTGCCCAAGGCGATGCGCGGGCCGGCGTAGTCGGGTTTTAGTTCAAGTGCTTGCTCAAACTGAGTCTGCGCTTCAGCAAAACGACTCTGGGCGTGCAATACAACGCCGAGATAGTAGTGATATTGGGGGTTGTCCGGGGCTTGTTGCAGCGCTTGGCGATAGGCTTGCTCGGCTTGGGAGAAGAGGCCGCGGGCTTGGAGTGCGCGACCAGCGGCAAAGGTCTGAGCCGCCGAGTCGGGAGCTTGGGGTGGATCGGGTGTTTCGTGGGCACAGGCGGTACACAAGACTAAAAAAAGCAGGACCAAGCGCATAGTTCTACTCCGGTATGAGGCGATTAATGCCCTGGTGAATAGTGTAGTGATGGTCGGCGGATACAGCGCGGAAGACTTGGCGTTCGCCGCTTGGCCACGCGACTTCGATATCGGCCTCAGAAGCGGTCCCCAAGCCGAAGTGCAAGCGCGTATCGCTCTGGGCTTGAAAGCTAGAGCCGGTCAGCACTTCGCGCATCTGGTGCAGGTCGCCAGCATGAACCCGCACACGTGCGCCGATGGCCTCGGTGGCTTCTTGGCGCAGCGTCAATAATAAATAGTGGCCCTTGTCTGCGGCATCGTTGCGCAAGAGAGTGGGCAAGTCGTCGAGATTGGCGACGAGGATGTCGAGGTCGCCATCGTCGTCGTAATCGCCGCAGGCCGCGCCGCGGCTGACCTGCTCGGTAGCGAGAGCCGGTTCGTGGGCGATTTCGCGAAAGCGCCCGTCGCCCAAGTTGCGGTAGAGCTGGTTGCGCTGGCGGTAGCGGAGACCGCCGCCGCCCCGTTCAATGGCCGGCATGAGGTGCCCGTTGGCGACGAAGAGGTCCTGCCAGCCGTCGTGGTCGTAGTCGAAGAAGAAGGTGCCCCAGCCCATAAAAGGGCGGCTGCTGCTGGCTAGGCCGGCGCGTCCGCTGATGTCGGCGAAGAAACCATCGCCTTCGTTGCGGTAGAGGGTGTTGTGGTCTTGGGAGAAGTTGGTCGCGAAAATGTCCACCTGCAAGTCATTGTCATAGTCGGCCAAGGCCACCCCCATGCCGGCTTGAGCGCGCCCGTTGCCACTATAGGCCGTGCCGGTTGCCAGCGAGATATTGACGAAGTGACCGCCATCATTGCGAAAGAGACTGTTGGGATGCCCATCGTTGGCGACATAGAGGTCGAGATCGCCGTCGCTATCTAAGTCGGACCAAGCCACTCCCATGCCGTAGTAATTCGGGCCGCGAATTCCCGTTGATAGGCTGACGTCGGTAAAGGTGCCATTGCCTTCGTTGCGATAGAGCAGATCCGGTTGAGCTTGGGCACCGCTTGGCCCGCAGGCTGCGGGCACCCCGTTGTGCTGACACCAACGGTCGTAAAAGGGCGGGCCACCGAGTGCAAACGCTATGTAGTTGGCGACATAGAGGTCGAGGTCCCCGTCGCGGTCGTAGTCGGCAAAAGCCGCGCCGATCCCCCAGCCTGCCGAACCGAGGCCGGCTATGGCCGTGGCGTCTTTGAAGGGGCCGTCGCTTTCGTTGGCCAACAGCAGATCTCGGCCCCAACGGGTGAGGTAAAGGTCGGGATCGCCGTCGCCATCGTAGTCGGCAAAGGCCACGCCCATATTCCAGCCGCCTATCCCCGTGCCAGAGCCTGCTGTTGCGTTGCTAAACGCGCCGTGCCCTATCCCTCGGTAAAGTGCGGTGCCCGCTGTCGAGTCGGGGCGGACGCCGCTGGTGAGAAAGAGATCGAGTTGGCCGTCGCTGTCGTAGTCCCAAAAGCCGCCGCCAGCCGATTGGGTCTCGATGATGTACTGCTTGTCGGCCCCGCCGGACTGGTTAATGAAGGCAATGCCGGCGGCTTGGGTCACGTCGGTAAAGAGCGGCCCAGTACTGAAGACGGGTGCCGCGCAAGTAAGAAGCAAAAGAGCTTGGAGGTAGCTAGACAAGGAACGACCTATGGTGCTTTGAGCCGGCGATAGGCTTCGTCGAGCAGGTGCTGTGCGTGGGGGAAGGGACCGCTCGCTAGCACTTGCCGCAGCCGATCAATAGCCGCGGCATGGTTTCCATTTTCAAGTTCGATAAGCGCGAGGTTGACGTGCGCCTCTGGGTTGTCTGGGGCTAGTTCTAGGGCTTGAAGAAAATGCGTTCGCGCCGCTTGGGTGCGCCCAGCAAGCAGGTGCAGGGTGCCGATGGCGTTTAGGACCTCGGGCCGTCTTGCGAGAGATAGGGCTTGGTGGTACTGGTCCAGTGCGGCATCGGCTTGCCCGGCCTGCTGGAAGGCTCTTCCCAGCTCGTAGTGCAGCCAGAGGTCTTGGGGCTGCCAAGAGAGTGCCTGTTGCAAGTGGGTTGCAGCCTCGGCATAGTGCCCTTGGCGGTAGAGTAGGCGACCGTAGTAGTAGTGAGCCATGCCAGACTCTGGATATCGTTCGAGGACGTGGCGCAAATGTGCCGCGGCTTGCTGTGGTTTATTGGTCGCTAGGTAAATTCGGCCTAGGAGAATGCGAGTGTCGGTGCGCCGGGGATTTTCCGCTAGGGTCTGAAGGGCCTCGCGCTCGCTTGCCCCATAGCGCTTTTGGTGAAAGTACGCCACAGCTAGATTGTGGCGGGCGTAATTGTACTCTGGGTCCAATTCCAGTGCCCGGCGCGAGTAACGCGCAGACAGGGCGTAGTCTTGCTTGCGTAGATGCACCTCGCCGAGGTCAAAGTAGAGTTGAGCGTCTTCTTCAGTCGGCGCGGCCTCGGCGAGATTGCACAAGACTAATAGGCTCCCGAGAGGTAAGGCAAGTACTGTAGTGCGGATATAGGCCCGGCGGCGTACGCCTAAATAGAATTGAAAAGTGGCAAAAGCAGCAAAAACGATTAGCACTGGCACGACTGGCATGCGGTAGCGAGCTGCCGGAAAAAAGAGTACGACTGAAGCCGTGTACACAAGAGCGTAGAGCCGCAGCAAGGCAACCGGCGGAGTCCACTTTCCTCTCATGCTCAGTCCCAAGCCGAGCAAGCTCAGCGGGCCGATCAGGCCGAAGGGAACCGACACGTGCCAATCCCAGAGCAAGAGACTCAAAATTCGCGAGTGTTGGCGGGCGTAGTATATGTCTTGATTGCGCTTGGTCTCTGGGCCGCTCCAAAAGTGGAATACCTTTTTGCCGATCAGGCCGAGATAATCGAGGGGCTGCGTGGTTATATAATTAAGAGATTTGCCTAAGAAAAAGGTTGATTGGGCGGCTGCGGTCTTATGCCCAGAGTTTTCCGCCTCGGCGATCATGGTTTCCCACTGCATACCCGGCCGCAGCGAGACCGTGCGCTCGTAGTTGGCGTTGTTACCGATGTAGAAATTGACGCCGGCATTGGAGGAGATAAAGACGAGGTCCGATTCAATAGTCCAGTTGCGATAGGTAACGGGCAGAATAACCAAGGCTATAGGAACGATAAAAAATAACAGGGAACGATAGGCAGATGTGCGTCGGTGCCATAGTGTCCAGGCGCAAAAGGCCGCGATAAAAAGCAAGATATTGGGGCGAGTGAGAGCCGCAAGGCCCGCGATGAGGCCGGTTAGCACCCAATAGCCCCCATGATCGCGTCGCCACGCGATCAACAGGCCGTATAGAAGCAGGAGATTGAGGAAGACTTCTACCGGCACGGCTAAAAGCTCGCCCTCAAAGTAAAGCAGGGAACCGCATAAGGCTGCTAGGACGCCGGCGATGCGGCCGACCTGCTCGCCAAAGGTGTGCCGGGCCAAGGCGTACACCAATAGACAGGAAAGAACGCCGAGACCCACGTGTACGAGCCGGATGCCGACGAAGTACGAAGCTGGCAGGAGCCAACAAACGAGTGTCAGCAGGTAGGTGTAAAGAGGGGGTTGCCAATACGGTTCGTCCCCTCCCCCGAATGCGTCGCCAGCAAGAAGAGCCTGTGCTTGTTTGAGAAAGGTCTGGGCGTCAACTATCGGCGCGTCGAAGAAGGGGCTGGAACGGTATTCCCACAAATAGCCCAGCCGTAGTGCGAGGGCGACTAGTAGGAGCGCGCTAAAAAAAAATTGGGTTTTGCGCGCCATAGCGTTAGGATGATGAAGGAAAATTACGTAAGCGTTTTACGGCGCGACTTTGCCCGACTCTGAAGAATGGCAAAGTCGCACCGTTTTGGTCAATAGGCCAGCGATAGAGTTCCCGAACGCTCGGTAGAGACGTTATCCAAGTCGATGGCGAGCCGATAGAGGTAGATGCCCGGAGGGGCGACTTGACCTTGGTTATCGCGGCCATCCCACTTGATTTGGAGACTGCCCGCGGTTGAGCCGCCTGTCTGGACTTGGGCGATGCGGTGACCGGACAGGTCGTAGAGCTCGAGTTGGACATCAACCTGATTGAGAACGAGAAAAAGGTCGAAGGAAAAAGTGACTTCGTCGTTAATGCCATCGCCGTTGGGAGTAAAGGGATTTGGGGCGATGTGGGGAGCCCTGACGACTTGGTCGATTTCGTCGGCAACTACGAGGAGAGCATTGGTGGCTATGTCGGGCGTGGCATCCCCATCCTCGGTCGGTTGCGGAATGAATTCGACGCCGGGGTCGCCTTGGTCATTCCACACCGAACTGGTGAACTCTTCTGAGCCACGGAACAGCTTGGAGCGAAAGACGATCTCGATATTTTGGTCGAATCGGAAGTGCTCGGCACCCATCAGGGGCAGCTTAATATGCAGTTTGGACGAGCCGGTGCGCGGATCTGTGACTACGCTCTGGGCAAATTGCCCCAAGCTATCGGCGCGGCCCTCCACCGGGGCGAGTCGGATGGGATGAACGTCGCTCAGGGGATCGGTAGTCGTACCAGCGGCGATTTCAGCCCAGTCTTGGCCGTCGAAACGCAAAGTGTCGATGCGAGTATCCGCGCTAGGGACGGCGATCTCGATTCGGTTGAATGAGGTGGCCTCGTCCGTTTTGAAGAATGGCCGGACAAAGTAGCGGAAAGCCGTCTCCTCGCCTAAGGAGACGCGCGGGGGGAAAATTTCGGCGACAATTCCTCCCAAGACCAGTGGTGCGTCATAGTCAAATTCGATGAAGTCCAATAGGGCCGTGCTGTGCTGGGAGGAGTCGAATAAGATGCGGAACTGGATGTAGCGAGTCCCCCCGGGCAAGGGTAACTGGACGCCGGTGTTTTGCCATTCGGATTCGGGCAAGCTCTCGTCGATGAGGGCGTCTTCAAGTTTGAAAGGAGCCGACCAGAAGCTCCAGCCTAAGAGACCGTCTTCTCCTAGGTCAACACCTAGTTCATTGTATTGAAGTTCGCGTTCGGGAACGCGGCCTTCGGGAAGCTTGATCCAAGAAAACAGATCGAGGGTATTGCCATTCTCGTCTTGGGTATCCGAAAGCCCCGGTCCCAAACGACGGGCATATATGTGGGTATCGAGGGTATTGCCAACGCGAAACTGGATGCGGACATCGCCGTCGGAGCCATCGCGGTTCCCGCGCCAGCGCACTTTGCCCCAGTTGACTTGATTGCCGGCAACATCGAGAGGAAACTGGTTTTCATAAGCCGTGCGCTCCGAGCCAGCGAACTGCTCAATCTCTCGGTCGTAGCGCCGAATGCGCGGGGTGGGTGTGCCCACGTCAATGATGGCCGAGGTGTACCGCCCGTCGATGGCATAGCCGTCGCCGAAGTGAGCGATTTCGGCGGTCTCGACGTAGGTGCCTTTGGGATCGGCCGAGACTACGTCGAGACGGCCGGCGACAAAGGGCTGATCGAATCGAATATCCTTAACCACCGGGTTGAACTGACCCCTAGCTACGCCGACGAGTATTTTGCTCGCTTGGATAGTTTCGGATCGGCTATCGATGGTGGTAGGGTCGCCGTAGCGGATGTAGTAGTTGGCGATGGTGCTAGCGGGCAAGGTCGGCCGCGGGCGAAAGACGATGCGGTTGAGATAGTAGTAGCCCATTAGGTTGATGCCGACGCCGCCTCGCCCATCGATGGTGGAGCCATATTCCGTTTGCAGATTGCCGTCGACAGTTTTTTCTGCATCAACGCGTCCGACTACCTGCGCGGTCGCCCAGTAGTCAGCCGAAATCGGGTCGGCGATCTCACGACGAAATCCGTATTCGCTCGGCACCACCATAAAGGGACGCTGGGGAGCTTTATCGGGGATGATACCGCCGAACTCACCGGCCTTGAAGCGCTGGTTGAGTAGATAGGCGAGGTTCCGCAGGCTATCGAGACGCACTGGCCGTAGCCAAGTGGTGACGTCTTGGCCGTGCTCGGGTAATGGCGGGTCTTCGTCGATGAGTCCATCGCCGTCGTCGTCGTTTCCGTTGACGGGATCCTCGTTAAGTTGGCCGTCCCAGTCGTCGTCAAAGGGAGTGTACAATCCGTCCTCGTTGAGTTGGCCATCGCCGTCATTGTCGAACTGAGAATCAGGCCCGTCCTCGTCAATAAGTCCGTCGAGATCGTTATCGAAAAATTCCGGCGGGTCTTCATCGATGAGTCCGTCGCCATCGTCATCGCTTCCGTTGGTTGGGTCCTCATTGAGCTGACCGTCTTCGTCGTTATCAACTTGCTCGTCAATGGGGTCCTCGTTGATCAGCGCATCGTCATCGTTGTCGACCAACTCGACGGGGTCTTCGTCGATGAGTCCGTCGCCATCGTCATCGGCGATAAGTTCGACCGCCCAACTACCACCAAGGTCGAGGCGACCGGAGACCGGCCGTAGAGTCCAAGGGTGTACATCGTCGCCGATTCGCCACCGCTTGACTTCGGCATAGCCGTTACAGAGTGCAAACGTGACACCGAGTACCGCTACCAACAACCTGATCATCGAATACCTCCGCGCAATAATGTAAGCCCTTGGCTACCTACGACGAGTAGAATAAGAGTGCCGATGGCAGTTATGTACTCCAACCCAGTCCCATCGGCCGGTCTAATTACGCATTTAGGACATTTTGCTATTCTATTATATAGTATATTAGCAAACATCTCAAGATAGTCTGATCGGGCCGACAAGTGCCCCAAAAGAGGGAATTTTGTTGTCAATTGATCAGATAATCACTGCGGTCGAGGTACAGATGAAGTAATTTGCAACGATTTATACAGGATCTAAAAAACCCTAACTCGCTGTTATTTATTGAACTTATCTGTTTAAGTCCATTGGTCCTACGGCTGCCTCTAATATGTCTTGACACGTCTTAGGCCATTGATTATCATACAACCCTATACACTCCACCCTATATATTGAAAGCCATCCAAGAACGAATAAAAAGGTTAAAAAGGTTGTTGGTTGAGGTGTTGTGGTCGCGTTTTTTTCTCTTAACGCTAGTGCTACAGATAACAGTAGGATCGGCCAAACCGGTTTTGGGGCATCATCCCAAAGGAGTGGGTTACAGAGCCTTTCAATTTCCCGATCATTTAGTTCCCGTCATTGACGGCGATTTGAAAGATTGGGAAGTTGTAGGCGACTCCTACGCTATATTAACGGGTCAATTTCATGACCTGATTAACCCAGGAGTTGAGGCGAGCGATTCGGATGATTTTGCTGCTCGTCTTATGGTAGGGTGGAATAAAGCGGAAAACAAGCTCTACGTCGCCGCTCAGGTTCGCGATGACATACATCAGATTGATCGTCTCGCCGGTAGTTCTACGATGCTTTTCCAAGACGACGCGATGGAATTATTTATTGACGCGGACCACTCAGGTGGACAATTTGCTAATTTCACCGAGTTGAGCCAAGAAGAGCAACGGCGGCGCAATGGAGTCGAAGCCAACCACTTCGTTGTGGCTGGCCCGCCGCCTGACGAGGATTTTTTCGTCAACTTTTCTGCCGCTACTTGGTACGCGCTATCCGATGGTCCTTATACCGAGGCGGCGGTCGAGTTTATAGGTGTCTTGGGAGGAGAGGGAGTGACAAACTATGAAGTCATGCTCGTGCCCTTTGACCGGGTCAATATTCATGCGGCCTTTCAAAGCGAAGAGCATGTCTTGCGGGAAAATGAAATCCTTGGTTTTAACGTAGAGTTCAACGATTTTGACGTACATTCAGTGCTTTTTGATGCTAAGTGGTCGCTTTCGGGCCAACACAATTCGTATCGTTTTTCTGATCGCTTTGCTGACTTGATCTTGATGCCGCTAGAGGGTACATTTACGGCCGTGGAGTCGATATCTTGGGGGCGCTTAAAAGCCTCTTTGCACACCGAGCGGTGGTACTACCGAGGAGTGTCAGAATGATGGGTTTTATGCAAGTATTATTCTTGGCCTTGATTGTCGGCTCGGGTGTGTTGGGCTGTGGGTATAGCTATTACACGGGACCGTTGCAGCCCGGCCAAAATCAGGCCTCGTCTATTAGTGTGGCAGATGACGGGACGCTGACCTTTGCTCAGGATCGCTTTGAAGTGCGGCTCAAGCCGATGACTGACGAGGAATTGAACCGCCTGTTTTTCAACAATTCCCAAGCGGGTCCTAAGTCCACAAACCCCTATACCTTTGGCAATACGGTATTTTGGGGGACTGACGAAGAAAAACAGCGCTTCACTGTCTTCCGCCTCGGCGTTAAGAATTATGCCTATCCTAAAGTCAAGATTGATCCGAGCAAAATCGTTGTCAAAGCGAGCAATAAGCGCGAGTATTGGAGCCTCAACTTTGAGCAACTCGACACATACTATCGCGCCTATGCAATAGGCTATAGAGGCAACGAATATGCTCGCTATCAAGAGCGCCGCGACTTGCTGCGGCGGACGATGCTAAAAGACGAGGAAATTTTCAGTGGCCAAGAGTCAGAAGGCTTTGTTATTTTTCCCGTGCTCCACCCCGATGTGAGTGATATCGAAGTCCAAGTGCTTGATGTTGTCCTGAGATTTGATTTTCGCAATGAGCCGGTGGAGACCACTAATATTTCTTATAAATTCGTCCGAGATATCGGCAAGATCTACAAGGACGGCATGGTCGTTCCTAAAGTCGCTAAGGCAAACTAGCCTTTAAGCGGGATCATCAAGGAGGAGTTGCATTATGAAATTTCTGAAAATGCTTAGTGTTTTAGTAGGTGTGCTGTTCATCGTCCAATCAAGCGAGGGGGTGGTCAACATTCAGAATATAGGGTCTGGTGCGCGTGCTCAGGGTTTGGGCAACAGCTTCGTCGCGGTGGCCGACAACGCCGATGCGGTGTTTGCCAACCCGGCTGGGTTGGGGCAAGTTTCTCAGCGTCAGGTAGCCTACACCAATGTGTCGCTTTTGTATGCTGGCATTGAAGGGGACAATCTGGGTCAACACGTGGTGTCCTATGCCCAGCCGTTGGGCGACAAGTTGGGTTTGGGGTTGGGCTATGAGCGGATCGGCTCCTCGCTGATGAGCGAGAATGGTGCCTTTGTATCGCTGTCGTATCAGGTGGAGCGTCGGCTGCAGGTGGGCTTGTCGGCCAAGTATTTGTTTTGGAGTGTGGGGTCAATTCCCGATGATGCCGGGCGGGCTGATCCGCTGTCGAACCAGAGCGCGGGCAACGTCGGGGTTGATTTGGGTTTGCTGTGGCAGAGTCCGGTGTCTGGGGCGCAGGTGGGGGCTTTGTTGAAGAATATCAATCAGCCGAATGTGGCCTATGGCGAGGTGGTTGGCGATCCGGATGCGGGTGCGTTGCCGATGGATGTGCATGTGGGGGTTGGGTATCGCTTGAGCAGTCAGTCGTTGGTCTCGGTGGAGTATGTTCGTCGTGATTTGACGGGTGATGGTTCGGATCACAGGTTGGTGGTTGGCGGGGAGACGCAGTTGGTAGAGGGTTTGTTGTTGCGTGCGGGGGGGCGTCGTTTGTTATCGGAGGACGCCGGTGGGGGGTTGAATGCGGGGTTGGGGTATCAGTGGAACCAGTTGGTGTTCGACTATGCGTATGACATTGGTTTGGATTTGACCGAGACCAATGGCGCACATCGGTTCTCCTTCGCATACGAATTCTAAAAAAAAGAAAACTTGATAAACTCCAAACGAGAAAACTAGGGTAACAAGGAGATACACAAATGACGGTCTGGGCTGGACTTATCGCGCTGGGATTGGGGCTAGGAGCTAGCCTTTTCCTACCGGTGCCGCAAAATTTGAAGACCAGTTTTGACGCCGGACAATCTCTCTATGCCCTTGGCGAGTTTGAAGGGGCGATCATTGAGTATTCAAAGATTGTCAAGTTTGACAGCAAGGCCGTGCGTACCGACAGTGTGCGGGTAGTGTTTGGCAATGGCTTGGAATTACCCGTAGTTGCGGCGGCTTGGTATCAGCTAGGCAACGCCTACAAAAAGAGCGGGCAACACGAAGAAGCAGTAGAAGCCTATCGCCAAGTTCTCGACGTAGGAAGCGTCGCCGAGGATTTCAAGTCACTGGTGCAGTTCCAAGTTGCTGAAACTCGCTTTCTCGCCAAAGAGTATGGCGAGGCAGCAAAGGAATACAAGCGCTACGTCGAGTTGTTCCCCGAGACGCCGGAAGCTGGCAAGGCGTATTTTTACGCGGGCTGGAGCGAGTTTAATACAAAAGAATACGACCAATCGATCGAAACGCTCAACGGCATGTTGGCGGCTTATCCGCAAGACCGCTATGCGCCGGATTCGCAGTTCCGTATCGCCAGTTCCTTTTACGAAAAGGGCGAGTATGCCAAAGCCGTTGAGATGGCCCAGATAGTCCTCGATAAGTATCCCGATAGTCCGGTTATTGCCCAAGCCCTTTATCTGGAGGCTAACGCCTACGACCAGATGGGGCACGACGAGGAGGCAATTAAAGCCTACCGCGATGTGCGCAATCTCTACGACCGGATGTTTGAACTTTTGCGTGGTTCGTTTCGCGAGGGTAAAAACGTCGACTTTGAAAACTATCGACAGCTTTTTGAGACTTCCTCGTTGCGCGTTGCTGAGATCTTCCGCAAAACAGACCAATTTGAGGAAGCCTACCAAGAGTTGATCGCCGCTCAAGAAACCGCTGAGGAACGCTTTTATAAAGCCAAGGTGCAGATGAGAATCGGCGACAACTACATGGAGTGGGAGAAGTTCGACGAGGCGTGGACTGCATACAACCAAGTGATTGAACTCTACGGAGATACGCCTTATCCGCCGAACGCTCAGTATCAGAAAGGCGAAGCCAAGTACTTCGCCGGAGACTATGCTGCTGCCCGCGAAGACTACCTACAACTGCTGGAGGACTACCCGGATAGCGATACGGGTTTGCGTTCCGCAGCGCTTTATAGCGCAGGTTGGTCTGCCGAGAAACTCGGCGTGGTGGATCAGGCTATCGCAAGCTACACGCAGGCAGTGGACAATTTTCCCCGCTCCGACCAAGCGCCGTTGTGCTTGTTGCGCATCGCTCGGCTAAGCTACGAGCAGCAGAAAGTTGAGGAGGCTATTGGAGCCTATAAGGCTATAACGGAAAGCTATCAGGATACGCGGCATATAGCTGATGCTTACTATGGCCTTGGTATTCTCTACCGAGACGAAGATCGGAAAGACGAAGCCATCGCTGCTTTTTCCAAGGTTGACCGCGATGCCCGCGAGACGTACATCGCTGCGCTGATTGAGGCGGCTAATCTCTATATTGCTCAAGATCGCATCACCGAGGGGCGTGCGCTGCTCAATCAATTGCTGGAAGGCGTGACCGGCGACCGCGATTTGGAGGCTAGAGCCCATTTCCAGATGGCTCAACTCGATCTCAATAATAAAAATTACGTCGATGCAGTCGAGCGCTATACTATGGTGCTTGAAGAGTACCCAGAAAGCGATGTCATTCGCGATGCCCGCTACGGACGTGCGTTGGCCTATCACTATTCGGGCCGTTATGACCGTGCGTTGCTCGACTACAAATGGCTTTTGGACACCAAAATTCCCCAAGCTATGCAGCTAAAGGTCTCCTTCTCGATGGCACTGTCGTACTCAGCGGAAGGCAATGACGACGAAGCGGAGAAACTGTTGAACGAGGTCGTTGCTTCAGGAGACGAGAGCTTGGTACGTTCGGCGCGGCTGCAGCTAATCTCAATGGCCGAGAAGAAGGGCAATCCAGAAGAAGCGGTGCGCATCTATGAAGAGATGTTGGCTACTACTACCTCTAGTGAAGATAGGGAGCGTTTGCTAATTCGCTTGGCTAATGCCTACTTCAAACTGGATAAATTCCAACAGAGCATTGAAGCAACCCAAGCACTCATTGACTTGGCCATCAATGCCGAGAGTATTGCCAACGCGCTCTTCGTCCAAGGCAACTGTTTCTACAGATCGGATCAGTTCGTCCAAGCGATTGCCACGTATAACACTATCATCGAAAATTACCCGCAGATTGCTTGGGCCAAAAATGCTCAATTCCAAATAGGCGTAGCTTATAACAAGCTATCGGCTAACGGCAATGTTGACGTGCTACCAGCGATGTCCCAAGCGTTCAATACCTACTACACCCAATATCCTGACGACGAGCGCGCTGTGCATGCCTATTACTACGATGCTTGGGCGCACTATCGGATGGGTAAATGGCGCGACGCCAGCGATATTTTTGCTAGCCTAGCAGATAGGTATCCGCAGTCTCGCTATGCGTCTGAGGCACTTTTTCGTGCTGGCGATGCCCTGTTTAACATGACCAATAGAAGCGGCGTGGAGAACAAAAACCAGCACTACCTAGATGCCATGGTCTACTACGACCGAATCATTAGGCGCTATTCTCAGTCGGGCCATGTGGACGATGCTCTCTACAACAAGGCTTGGTGTCTGATCAATCTCGACCGCAAGGAAGAAGCGGTGCCAATCTTTGAGAGAATAGTTGTTGAATATCCCAACGGTGCGTATGGGGCACGTAGCCAATTTACGCTCGGAGATTACTACTACGGCCTCAAGGATTACGAAAAGGCCACCGAAAGCTACCAGACTTTCTTGAATCGCTTTCCCGCTGACAAGTTGATTGCCCAAGATCGAGCGCTGCCGAACAAGGCAAAGACTCTGCTCGGACATTTGGCTGAGATTGATGCCTATAATCTTTATGCAACGGGCGAACAGCTTTTGGCCGAGAAAAATTACGACGAGGCAGTGGCGATCTTCAAGGAAGTGCAGCAAAAGTATCCCAAGAGCGATCAGGCTGTCAATTCACTAGTCAACATCGGTGCCGCCTATATGGCCCAAGAGGAATTCCGTCTGGCTGGTACCGTCTTTCAGGAGGTCGTCGATAACTATGGCGACAACCCCAAATACGTGCCGCAGGTGGACTATGCCAGAGAACAGCTACAGGTAATGCAGGAAGCTCGCGTCCTTTAACTTCTGCTTTTTTGCGTCTTAACTCTTATAGGAGGGAAAAGAAATGATTGAACTTTTTCGCGAAGGCGGACCTTTTATGTGGCCTTTGGCACTCTGGTCTATGCTTTCCATCGCGTTCTTTCTCGAGCGTATTTATACGTATGCACGGCTGCGCTCCGAGGACGAATTGGCCGAAATCACCAATGACATCAACGCACGTATAGACTCGGGTGCATCCATAAACCAACTCAAGGAATACTGCGTCGAGGTCGGTAAGCTAGAAGGCGAAGTTTACGGCGAGGGGATTGAGCGCTTTGAACACTTGTCGCGTGAGCAACGCACGATGGAGGAGATGCGCGTGGAAATGAACGGCACAGTCGAACGCGCCGCCTTGGCGTATCTCGAACGGTATCTGGCCGTTATCGACTTCGTGTCCAAGTCCGTGGTGTTACTCGGTCTGCTGGGCACGGTCAACGGTATGATTAACGCATTTGAAGGTATTGCGGAAAAGGGGCTTGGTGAGCCGACGATCGTCGCCGCAGGTATTTCCGAAGCGCTAATCACTACAGTTACCGGTCTGGTGATCGCCGTGCCTTCAATCGCTATCTTCACGTACTTTAGCAATCGTGCCACGGGCAAGTCTGTTGAGTTTGAAGCATATGGCCACGGTTTTGTGGACGCTCTGCTACGTCGTTGGCAAGGTACGCAAGCTGCCTAAGGCAGCTTTTCTTAGGAGGCATGAGATAGATGGCTGAGAGAGTAGAAAAAAAAGAACTGACCATGCCCGATCTGACTCCGATGATTGACGTGGTCTTTCAGCTACTCATCTTCTTCATGGTAACCGCTGTGTTCGCCATTACTCCGGGTTTGGATATCAAATTGCCCGAGGCCGAAGAGGCTCAGGCACCGGAGAAGGAGAACCTCTTTATCGTCGTGGATCAGGACGGCAACATGAAACTGAACCACAAGTCGGTGACCTTTGCAACTCTCAAAGAGGAATTGCAAGCGAAGAGACAGCTGTTGGACAACACCACGATGATTATCATACAAGGAGACGAGCGCTCCACGCATGGGCAAATCGTCCAGATTATGGACATTGCTCGCCAAGTGGGCGTCGTTGATCAGGTCATCGCCACGGAACCGCAACGCAACTGAATGAGGTTTCTAGGCCCTGTTAATAGTAATAGGGGGAAGGACTGTGGTAGACGAGTATAAAAAAGCAGTACAAGCCCAGCGCCAAAAAGCGGTCTATATGGCTGTCGGTGCGGCTCTTCTCATTCACGTACTTTTCATCCTGTCCAAGTGGGTGGTAATCGCCGCCGGTTTAGCGGGTGCTGGAGTACTTTTATACGCCCTATATACGGCTACTACCGGCCGTCGGATGAGCATGGGAGTGGCCTTTTTCCTCTCGGTAGCCATCCACGCTGGCGTCTTTGCTTACGATTATCTCTTTGGCATTGGCGAAGAACAGGAAAAGGAGCAGCTTATCATTTTCCGTGCTCCTCCACCCATTCTCGAAAAGAACTTCGACTTAGCCAAGCGACCTGAGATATCTGAAGTGCAGATGGAGATGCTACAGTCAATGGCACCTCCGGATTTGCCGCAGGATATATCGGCGATAGCCGATGTTAGCGCGGTAGGTAGCGACCTGCTGAGTTCTGTCTTACCCGGTACGCAGGTTTTGGGTGCCTTTTCGGGTGCCAAGGCCGAAGAGTTGGCCTTCGACGAGGTCGCGATGATCGAACTGGCAGAAACGTCGGCACCAGTGCAAGAGGCTATGAGCCTGAGGCACGAATTGCTCAATGTCGGCGACTTAGACATCGGCCGTTATCAAGCAATCTTGATTCACGATCCCGACAATAAACGCAATATCCGTGGCTTCTTTAACATGACAGTCATTGACTATGATATCGCAGACAAGAATAGCGATCGGTTCCCAACTGCGGTAGAAGAGTTGATGCGCTATATGCGCGATCATACCCAAATTAATGCCCGAATTGAGGGCACGACCTTGGAATTTTCGGATCCGCGCATCATGGAAGCTCCCATGATTTATGTGACGGGCAACGATGCCGTCTTGCAAATCAGCGATACAGAGAAAACCAACCTAGGCGACTATCTCAAAAACGGTGGTTTTCTCTATGCCGAGGAAATCCGCCAAAGCGACGCTGAGAACGGACTTGAAGGCAAAGAAGCCGGGGTTTCGGGTACGCCGTTTGACCGCCAATTCAAGGCCCTGATGAAAGATCCGCTGGTGTTGGGTAGCGACGGCTCCAAGTGGCAGAAAGTGCCCAAGAGCCACGATCTCTACTACAGCTTCTGGGATTTTCCCGATGGCCCACCTATGGGCGGCGCACCGGCTGGTAATGTATTCGACTTGGAGATGCTGGAACTGCGCGGTAGGGTTGCGGTGGTCTTCAGCGACCTAAATATTAGCTGGTACTGGGGAGATCCGCTGGCCGATGCACGAGAGCGCGGATTGCAGTTCGGGGTCAACCTAATCGTCTATGCGTTGACGCAGCCGGGTGGTATCGCCAACGTGACCCAGTTCACTCAATAAGCACCTTTTGAGCAGCAAGAAATTCGAATGCCCTACTGGTAAGTCAACCGGTAGGGCATTTTTGTTCTGACCATTCCCTGCCACTCACATCGATCCTCTTATCTGATCCCAGACGTCGAAGTATGTCGGAAAAGTTTTGCCGACGCATCTTGGATCGTTGATGTGGATTCCGGGCACTCGCAATCCGACTAGAGCAAAACTCATAGCTACTCGGTGATCCTTATAGGTATCGATGCTGCTGCTTTTGGGTTTAGAAGGCGCGATAGTAACGCCATCTCTGTGCTCTTCTACTTCTACGCCGAGCCGACGCAGTTGGGCGACCATAGCGGCAATCCGGTCCGTCTCCTGCCAGCGCGTGTGCTCAATGTTGCGGATACGCACTGGACCTTTGGCAAAGGGAGCGATCGCGGCCAGCGTCAATGAGGTGTCTGATATGGCCTTCATATCGACGGCTATGCCTCTGAGTTGCTCCGGCCCGATCACCTCAACGCCGCGGGCGTAACGATTGACCGTGCAGCCCATTTCCTCGAGCATATCAACGAAGCGGATATCGCCTTGGGCTGAGTTGGCAGCAATGTCGGCTACGCGCACCCGACCACCGGTGAGCGCAGCGGCGGCAAAGAAGTACGAGGCGTTGGAAGCATCCGGCTCAATGGCGTAGGCATGGGGCGTATAGCATTGGCCGCCGGCGACGCGAAAGTGCCGGTATTCGTCGTGCTCGACCGCGACCCCAAATGCCTGCATTACCGCCATAGTGATGTCGATATATTCTGTCTTGAACTCGCTGACCATTTCGATTTCCAAGCCGTCGTCGGCGTAGGGGGCGACGAGCAGCAGCGAAGTGAGGAACTGGCTGCTCTTGCTGGCGTCGAGCCGGGTTTTTCCACCTCTGAACCCCTTGGCTTGCACCTCTATGGGTAGGCAGTCATTGGCGAAGCGCGAGCGAGCGTCGATCCCGAGTTGGCCGAGTGCGTCGAGCAGATCAGCCATCGGTCGGCTCTGGCGCATGGGTGCGTCGCCGTCGATGATGAAGGTCCCATTGCCAAGCGCGACATAGCTTGTGATTGACCGTGAAGTGGTGCCCGAATTGCCGATGTACAGCTCGGCACCATCAACGGGAATCCGTCCCCCATTGCCTGCAACCACAAAGCTCGCCGCTTTTGGCTCGGCCTGTATGGAGACGCCGAGCTTGCGCAGCGCTTGGGCCATGTAGTCGGTGTCGTCGCTAAAGAGTGCGCCCGTAAGGTGCGATTCTCCGTTGGCTAGTGCCGCGACTAGCAGCGCCCGGTTGGTATAGCTTTTGGAGCCAGGAACAGATACTTCGGCGTCGAGCGGTTTTTGCAGGGGTTGTATTTCGAGTGAATCAGCGTTCATGTTTAGTTAAAGTTAGATGGCATGATGCAAGCGGCTCGAGGTCAGGCATAATTTGGTATCTCGCGGTGTTTGGAGCAATGCTTGGGCTGGAGAGCGCTGGTGTTTTCCTCTACATTTATTCGCAAAAGGAATGCGTCAATGCCATCAGTCAAGCAGCCAGACGAGATCAAAAATTTACTCGAAGGTCCGGTCAACTCCATCCCCACCACATTTTTGCCCAACGGCCAACTAGATTGGGAGGGTATCGGCCGCATAATCGACACCGGTATCGCTAGCGGCAGCAAGGTCAGCTTGCTGACCTACGGCGACAGCCAGTTTGAGTTCCTCAGTGATGAAGAAGTTGCTCAGCTCACCCGTTTTTTGGTCGACCGGGTCGCCGGACGGGCGTTGACGGTGGCGGCCACTCGGCGTTGGCCAGACGATCGGGCGGTCCAATTTGCCGAGTATTGCCGCAGTTGGGGAGCCGACGTGCTGATGGTGCTACCGCCGGAACAAGCCCAGCCGCAGGGCAAGATCATCCAATACCGCAGAGTCGCTCAAGTCATGCCCTTGATGTTGGTCGGGTGCCCTCCCTATGAAATTCTCGATGCGCTACTCGACGTGCCCAACATTTGCGCCTTCAAAGAAGACGGCACACTCGAATACGCGAAGGCGACTATGCGCCGCTATGGCGATCGGTGGAAGTTCACGACTGGCGGCGGTCTATGGCGCAATTTCGCGCAATGGCCCTGCGGCATCCGCGCCTTCTTTTGCTATCCATCTTCGTTTGCGCCCCACGTGGCACAAAGCTACTGGCGGGCTTGCCAAGCCGGCGACGCCAAAGCGGCCCAGACCATCATCACCCAAATCGAAGAACCCTTCTGGGGCGTGGCCACCGATGTGGTAGGCGGCGGTCAGGCTGTATGGCGCACCGCACTTGAACTCAACGGCATTGCCTCGCGCTGCTTGCGCCCACCCATGGTCACGGCTACGGACGAGGAAGTAGAGAAAATCACTGCCGTCTTGGATGCCATCGGGCTGATAAATCCCCTCTAAGACGAGAAATTCTTCTTCTAAGAATCGAGCATAACTATTCTAGGCGTCCACCGTGCCAGGGATGTTGAAGGCTAACCGATTAATATGTTGAGATGCACCGAATTCGATTTACAGCTTTTCCGTATTTCATTAAATCTGCTGACCTGAAGGTATCACCAATTAATGCAGAGGAAATCATGGCCAGTCATCTTGAGGATGTCGAATACAAAGATGGTAAAAAACACGGCCCTTGGGTGCTGTACTACGCCGACGGTGGCAAGCGGCGCGAAGGTTCCTTTGACATGGGCAAGAAGACGGGCAAATGGATCGAGTACCACAGAAACGGCAAGCCCTCCAGCATCAATCACTACCAAGAAAATCAGCTCATCGGCGACCACGTAGCCTACTATGAAAACGGCAATCGGAAACAGATCGGGCAATTCAACGAATACCGCGGCAAGAGCACGGACGGGCGCAAGAAGGGCACTTGGACTTTTTACGCCATGGACGGCAAGACGGTCTGGCGGCGTATTACCTATAAAGACGGCCGCCGCTGCCGCGAGGACGAGCATCCCCTCGGCTTGTGCCCGGATTGCGACAAGCCGGTAGAATCGCCCGCGTGGGAACACTGCCCCCGCTGCGACGCTGAGTTGATCTAAAGTTTCATTGGCAAATCGCCGCAACCTATAGGAGAACGCCATGAGCGACCATAATGCCGCGCCCGTACCCATGACCGCAGAGCAGAAGTTTTTTTTCGACCTCCAAGGCTGGATCCTCTTGCCCTCGGTGCTGTCTGAGGCGGAAATCGCAGCGATGAAGGCCGAGGTGTACGACGGTGCCAAACAGGGCTACCAAGGCGTCCTGCAGGAACTTTTGGACCATCCGGCGGTGGTTGGTATTCTCACCGAAATCCTCGCCGAAGAGCCGTATCTCGGGGACGAATACTACAGCTTCCGCTGCGAAAATTCCTTTACTACGCTGCGACACGTTGGCTGGAAAAGCACCAACAACGGCACCGGCCTGCCGCACGTGGTACGGCCGCCGCAACAGGCCAATGCCATGCGCTACCAAGTGGCGGGCAACAAGATATTTTCCGGGCTGACGCGGGTGGTGTGGGAACTCGAAGAGGTGAAAGCCGGCCAAGGGGGCACTACGTTTCTCTCCGGCTCCCACAAGGCCCATTTCAACTACGGAGGCCCCGATCCCAACCGGCCCAATATCGGCGAATCGCCTTGGGAGGAACGCATGCGGGTGGCCATGGCCCAATATACCTGCCCGCCCGGCTCGGCGGTTGTCTTCACCGAAAGCCTGCTACACGCGGCCAACGATTGGCGCAACCCGGACAATCCGCGCTGCGCCGTCTTCAATTGCTACAATTCCCTGTGGGCGCAATGGCACCGGCTCAACCTCAACCACGAGATCATCGAAGCCATGCCGCCCAAGCGCCGCTCGCTGTTCCGCGGCACGTGGCAGCTAGGTGGCGATAACCGCGCCTATTCGCTGGATAATCGTTCAGTTTGACGAAGCCGCGATTTTGCTGCTGCTATCGAGCTAAATTGGAGAACTGTGAACCTACTACGAAAATGCGCTGCTGAATTCATCGGTGCGTTTGCCATTGTCTTTGCCGGTTGCGGTGCCGTGGCCATTGACCAGATTGTCGGCGGAGCGGTTAGCCATGTGGGTATTGCCGCCACGTTTGGGCTGGTTGTTATGGTGATGATCTATGCCGCCGGCCACATTTCCGGGGCGCATTTCAACCCGGCCGTAACTCTTGCGTTCGCTCTGACGCGGCATTTCCCCACAAGGGAGATCGCACCCTATATCTTGGCCCAGTGCGCCGGGGCTGTGGTGGCCAGCTATGTGCATGTGGCGAGTTTGTCGTCGGTACTGGCCGCCACGCAGCCTGGACAGGTGCTGAACTTGGGGGCGACCCTGCCGGTGGATGGCCGGTTCGCCACGGCCTTGGTGTGGGAATTCATGCTGACCTTTTTGTTGATGCTAGTCATTATGAGTATGGCGACCGATTTTCGCGCCGTGGGGCCGGCGGCTGGTCTAGCTATTGGCGGCACTGTGGGGCTAGAGGCCATGTTTGCCGGACCGTTGTGCGGAGCCTCAATGAATCCTGCCCGCAGCTTAGGTCCGGCCCTAGTGGCCAACGAATGGACGGCTTTTGCTGCATACATTGGCGGTCCGGTGCTAGGAGCCGCGGCAGGTGCGCTTTTTTACGAATTCATTCGCTGTCAGGCGTCTTCCGACCAAGAGGTGAAGGGCTGTTGCTGAATCCGATCTTCAGCAGAGAGCAGGCTTTGCTAGGGCAAGCACCCGTAGCAAAACCCGCCAGTAATCCGTCAGCTATACACAAAGCCGCCCGAGCCGATATTGGCGTTTTTTTAGATAATTGATTCGGGGAGAAAAATAATGCGCGTATTGATCATGTCTGACATGGAAGGTGTAAGTGGCATTGTGGTTTGGGAGCAGGTCAGCGGCGGTGCCGCGATGTTTGCAGAGGGCCGACAACTCTATACGGAAGAAATCAACGCCGCCGTGCGCGGGGCCAACGCCGCGGGCGCAACGGAAATTGTCGTCGTCGATTGTCACGGTGCGGGCCAAAGCTGGAACTTTAATTCGCTCATCCCCAACGAACTGCATCCCGATTGCGAATGGGTCGCCCATCACGAGTGGGGTCGCTACGACGAGATGTGGCAGCAAGGATGCGACGCTTGTCTGCTGATCGGCATGCACGCCCGCAATGGCACGCCCGACGGGGTGCTGTGCCACACCATCTCCAGCGTCCAGTATCGAAACCTCTGGTTCAACGACGATCTCGTCGGCGAAACCGGCGTCAACGCCGCACTCAACGGACACTACGGGGTGCCGATTGCCCTCGTCACCGGCGATGAAGCCGTCTGCCGCGAAGCCAAAGAGCTCCTCGGCGAATCGCTACCAACCGTGGCTGTTAAAAAGGGATTGAGCCAGTTTAGCGCGCGCCAGCTACCGCCCGTCCGCGCCCGGCAGTTGATCGAAGACGCGGCTCAGAACGCACTCGCCGATCTGAGCCAGACCAAGCCGTATGTCCCGGCAAAGCCAACGAGCATCCGAATAGAACTTGCCAGTGTTGATCAACTCGCCGAGTTCAAGGGCCGCCCCGGGGTTGAGATAACGGGGCCGCTTTCTGTTGAAAGCCGCGCAGCAGACTGGATGACGGCGTGGAATCAATTCTGGCCCTACGCTTAAATACGCGCATTCGGAAAACCGCTTCCCGTCAGTTGTCTTGGGGCCCCTACCGAGGTAACGGCAGCGCGATTTTTGCGTTGTTCTGCTGCTGCGATTGCAGGCAGGCGATCATCATCTCCACAACAGTCAGACCATCTCGGCCGGTACACGACAGCTCGCTTTCGCCGTCGAGTGCGCGCACGAGTTCGTGGACGCCCGCTTCGATTCCTTCGACTTCCCACGGACGCGGTTTAACCAACTCCCGCTCGCCGCCCCGCTCGATGTAGGCATCGCCTTCCCGCTCGATGAAAATGCTCCCCGTGGTGCCCGACACGGTGAAGTCGAGTCGGTTGGGGGTCTGTTTTTCACCGAGGTAAACCCCGCGCACACCATTGGCAAAGTGGATGTAGGCGTTGGCACTCGGCTCGGTGGCGGGGTCGTGTCCGCCGTCGCCGCGATACTCGCTGTAGTCTTCGTAGCCGTCCTCCAACTCGGCGACGAGCCACGCTGGCGTACTACCGGCGAACCACAGGATGGCGTCGAGCAGGTGGGTGCCGTTGCGAAACAGCATTGACCGCGTACCGTAGTGTTCGCACAAGACTGCTCTCACGTCGCCAATCTCTCCACCGGCAACCAGTTCTTGGCAACGATGCCAGACGGGAAACCAGCGACGGGTGTGGTCAACCGACAGCAAGGCGTTGTGGTTTGCTGCGGCCGCGACCATGCGGTCGGCGTCCTCCACGCTGGTGGCGAGCGGCTTTTCGCAGAAAATCCCCTTGGCACCAGCTTCGGCTGCGGCTACTACTAAATCGGCGTGCCGATTGTCGCCGGTGGCCACCGTGACGATGTCGAGCTGTGCCTTTTCCAGCATCTCTCGGTAATCGTCGTACATTGCTAGGCCGGGATTGGTCGCCTTGAATTGCGCGGCAAATTCATCGCGTTGCTCCGGCACGAGGTCGCAACCGGCCACGACCTCGGCATTTTCTAGGCTCTCGGCCCCTTGGGCGTGCCGATTGCCAATACCTCTACAGCCGATGACTCCTACTCTGTACATGATGTCTCCTTTGATCAATTAAGAATTGAAAATTAAACATTATCCCTTCGCATTGGCGTGGGCAATAAGGCCGTTTGGGAGGCGGGTAAAATAGCCCTATATTGGATCGACTTCAAGCAAGAGCAACGGATCCTATGACCTTAAAAATCACCGACGATGTATTCTTAGATCAAGCTGGTCGCCCGCGCCGGATTCGCGGCGTCACTGTCAACAGCGCCTCGCCCCTGCTCGTCTCACTGGCGGCGCAAATCGGTTTTGAAGCAGTGTGGATCGAAAGCGAGCATGGCCCGGTCGGCTTTGAACGGGCCGAGACCTTGTGCTTGGCTGCGGAGGCTGGCGGCATTTTCCCGCTCATCCGCTTGCCCGATGGCGAGCGCCACCACGTGCTGCGGGCACTCGAAATCGGTGCGCGGATCATTGTCGTCCCCATGGTGAATGATGCGGCCTATGCACGCCGCATCGTCGAGGTGGGCAAGTACCCGCCGCTGGGCCGGCGCGGCTTCAACGTGCGCACGCGCGGCATGGGCTTTGGCATGGAAGACCTGCACGATGTTCTAGCCCGCGCCAATGTGCGCACCCACCTCTTTGTCCAGATCGAAACCGCCGAGGCCGTGGCGAACGTCGATGAAATAGTTGCGGTGGAAGGTCTCTCCGGGATCTTCATGGGGCCGGGGGACTTGGCGGTTGATATGGGTTGCAAGGGACAGATGGGCGATCCCAGTCTGCGCGCGGCCGTGCTTTCGTGTTTAGCCAGAGCAAAGGCCGCCGGCAAGTTGAGTGGGATCTTCACCTTGCCGGGGCCACTGCTTACCGCCGCGCTGGACGCGGGCTGCGACTTGGTAATCTGCGGCGGGGACGTGATGAATCTGGGCACAGCCTGGAGCGAATTGCTGGGCCAGATCCCGGCCTAGCGCTGAAGGCACAGTCAAGCGGAACGCACCGGTACGCCCGCCAACAAGCCGCTCTGGTGCATGTCAATCCACTCGTCCATAAAGGTCTTGTTCCACTGCGTGGTCAGCGGGTGATCCATCATGTCGCGGTACACCGTCCACATGGTGACTAGTTCGTCGGCTCCATCGCGGAAGGCCGCGTGCGCGGTTTCCACCGAGCGGATGAGGGCGGCCATGATGAAGGGACGCTGCCCCCAGCCGCTGAACATCTGTGCGCACTCACGGATCAGCTTGGTCGGGTCACCGCCCACTTCCTTGACCGGCTCGCAGAACGGCAGGATGTGGTCCACCCCGGCTTGGGCGACGGCCACAGCTTGGGTCAGCGAAAATACCGTGGTGCAGAAGGTCTCGACGCCTTGGTCTTTGAGGATGCTAAACGCCTTGAGTCCGTTGACGTTGCAGGGGATCTTGAGGATGATCTGCTCCGACATGTTGGTAAAGACTTGCCCGACTTCTAGCAATTCTTCAACGCAGTGCCCGTCGATTTCCATCACCACGGGCTTGTCGGTGATCTTGAGATATTGCTCTATCAGGCTGATGACCGAGCCGTATTGTTTGGCGTACTGGTTGAGTACCACCGTGTTGGTGACGATCCCGGCGATCCCAAGGGGCATCCATTCCTTTAGCTCATCGGGCGATCCAGCCAGCCAGATGGTGGGGCCGCGGCCTTGGGCACGGGCGGTGGGAACGGGTCCACTTGCTGCCATAACAGGTCTCCTGTGGTTTTGCAATGGGCGTTGACAAGTGGGCGAATATAAAAAAAACGCACTGCGAAAGCGAACAGGTAGCAGAGAGGAGAATCCGTGAAACTCGACTCCAATCAGACCAAGGGCGCTCTGCTCGGAGGAGCGACAGTAGAAGTCGTAGAAATCAACCGGATTTTCGACCCGGTCGTAGTCGAGCTCGCGGCGCAAGCGGGCTTTGGCTGCGTTTGGATCGACATGGAGCATTCCCAGCTCGGGCTAGACGGGCTGTCGCATTTGATTTTGGCGGCGCGGGCCACCGGGATCGATACAGTGGTCCGCATTCCCAAAGGGCCGTACAATCAGGTGATTAAGCCGCTGGAATTAGGGGCTGGGGGATTGATTTGGCCTCATTGCAAGAGTGCCGACGAAGCGCGGGCCTTCGTGCAGATGGCCAAGTTCCGGCCGCTGGGCGCACGCGGCTTGGGCTGTGGCCGGGATTCGGACTATGGTACGCTGAACTTCGCCGAGTACATGGGCCGAGCCGATGCCGAGACTATACTGGGCGTGATGATTGAAGACGCCGAGGGCGTGGAAGAGGTAGAAGCGATTGCCGCAATCGAAGGGATCGACTTGCTCTTCGTGGGGCCGAGCGACTTGGCGCACAGCTACGGCGTCGAGCGCGAGGGAGTCCCACCCATAGACCACGACCGCGTATTGGCGGCCTTTGACCGCGTGGGGGTGGCCTGCGCTGCCAACGGCAAGGCTATGGGCACGGCCGTCGGCCCGGGCGCGTCCATGCGCCGGGTAGTCGCCAAAGGTACGCGCTGGCTCAACTGCTGCCACGACATGTCAGCCCTCACCAGCGGCTTGCGCCGGGCGCGGCAAGCAACCCTTGGGGCGAAGCAACGCACGATCACTCAGCAGTTGTTGGCATTGTATCACGCGGGAGAGTTGGAGCTCGACGACGTGTCCGGCACCGCAAAACGGCACGACTTTAGCCGGAGCATGGTCAACCATCTGGCCAACTTTGTCATTCAAAAGGCAAGGTGCGTCGCAGCCTTGCCCGAAATGGCTCGGTTCGTCGAGCGCATGGAGCAAGCCCTCGTGGATGGACGGCGCGGCTTGGCGTTGACCGACGCCTATTACGTCTGCTTGGCGGTGCAAAGCCTGCCCCAAGAGCATTGGCTAGCAGCGTTGCAAGCGACGTTTGATCGTTGGGAGCACGCCGCTTCAGGTTCCTTTAAGACGTTCTTTGACGAGGTTAAGGAATGTCTGCCGGCTGAACGGGAATAGCACCCTGCGATCCCGAATAAAGAGGTGCCAATGGCCGGGCCGTCTGCGTCTAAAAGTGGGTGGCTGCGCTCAACGGTTAGAGCTGGCTGCGCGCGGCGCGGACCTCGTCAATGGCCTTGCAATGCCGCAATCCCACGGACTTGGCTGGCGTTTGATAGCCTTTCCAGGCGTAGGGATCGATACCGGCCACGGGCACGATGGCACGTCGGTCGGCGCGAGCGGGAGACTCGCCTTCTTCAATGCGCCAAGGCAATAGGCTCCAGGCATTGCAGTAGTGGTTGACCAAGACGCGACGATAGGTGTCGCTGCGGTTTTTGTACGAGCGGTGGAGGAGGTAGCCGTTGAAGAACACGAGGGCCCCGGCTTCCACTTCAACCGGGATTTCAACGCTCTCGTCAAAGCCGTAGCTTTCCGGCGCGAAGTCGAATTCGTCCGGGTTCTCATGGGGCCGCTGCGGGTAGAGGTACCCGGGTCGCTGCGACCCCGGAATGACGTACAGGCAGCCGTTTTCCACCGTAGCATCGTCCACGGCGATCCACGCGCCGATCAGCGAGCGATCCCGCGTGGGGATGTAGATCTCGTCTTGGTGCCAAGCCTGCCCCTGGAAGTTGGGCGGCTTGACAAAGTACATAGACTGCATGCACTTGACGCTGCCGTCCCAAAAGGGCAGGTGCGCGGCGGTAATCTGGCTCAGAGCGCCGCAGATTTTGGGGTGGCGGACGTACTTTTCGATGACCGGACTGACGTAGTGCGGCTGGTGGATGCAGAGGATGCTCTCTAGTACCGCTTGATCGCTCATGGCTGGCTCGACCGGCTCGATGTTATCGCACTCGTAGCGGCCACGCGCCACAGCTAGGAGGTCGCGTTTGAGTTCGTCGAGCTCGGCAGCTTCCATCAGGCCCGGCACGACGAGATAGCCGTCGTCGATAAAGGATTGCACTTGGGCGGAGGTGAGCGGCTTGGGGACCTCAATCGCCGAGCTGGGTTCCATTTTGCTTGCTTCCATGACTCTACTTGCTCCGTTTAGTTGGTTGGCATGTAGCCGATATTTTGATACCCTTACCCCATCTTGTCAAACAAATATGGCAAAGGAGCGCACAGCGTGGAACTGACGTATATCGCATTTACCAAGCACTTAGAGGGCCTCGATGTCCCACAACTCATCGACGCCTTGCAAGCCATGGGCGTACAGGGAGCCGACCTGTGTGTGCGCGATGGCTACCCGGTCAATCCCGACAATGTAGCTACGGCGCTGCCAGAGGCCGCGCGCCGCTTTGCCGACGCCGGCCTCTCTATCCCCTTGGTGACCGCTCCGGGGGATTTCAACCGCCCGGACATCGGCTATGCGGAAAGGTATTACGCGGCGTTGGGCGAGGCTGGCGTGGCCCATGTCAAGCTCGGCTACTGGCATTGGCAGCCGGACGAGCCTTACTGGACGCGGTTAGACGAGGTGCGTGGCTTTGTGGAGGGGTTCCAAACGCTGTCGGAAAAACACGGCGTCAAAACTGTCATTCACAATCATTCGGGCGCGTCTATGGGCCTCAATGCCTGCGCCGCGATGAACATCGTCCGCGACTGCGACCCGCAATACGTAGGTGTTTTCGCTGACCCCGGGCATTTGTCCCTGTGCGGTGAGCCGATTGCCATGGCCCTCGACATCGTGCGCTCGCACTTGTGTCTGCTCGCTCTGAAGGATCTGATCCACCAACGGCCCTTGAGCATCACCCGGCAGGGTGCGCCGGCTACCAGCGTCGTGCGGATGGGGCAGGGCTTTGTCGATTGGCCGGCGGTGATTGCGACTTTGAAGCGGCTGAACTTTGCGGGCCCGGTCAGCTTCCACAGTGAATACAGCGGCGAGCCGGTGGAAAGCGTCATTGACTTGGCGCGGATTGACGTGCGCTTTTTTACGGCGTTGTGCGAGCAGGAGGACGATTGTGCTTAAAGCGGGATTTATCGGCGCGGGGGGCCGCAGCCAGAGTGCCCACTACCCAGCGGTTCATCGCCTCGCCGACCGCGTGGAAATGGCGGCGGTTTGCGAATTGGACGAGGTGCGTCTCAATCAAGTGGTCGCAAAGTATGGCTTTACGCGCACGTACCAAGACCACCGCGCCATGCTCGACGAGATCGACCCGGACGTTGTCTATTGCGTGATGAACGAGAAGTGGCTCCTGCAACCGGCCCTCGACTGCATCGCCGCGGGCAAGCACCTATTTATTGAAAAGCCGCCCGGGGCCAACAGCGACGAGACGCGGGCGATTTTGGCGGCGGCCGAGCGTCAAGGCGTTTGGGTGCTGGTCGGTCTCCAGCGCCGCTACACCGCGGTCACCCGCGAGGCCATGCGCCTAGTGGCGGCCAAAGGCCCGGTGACGCTGGCAACGACGACCTTCAACAAGCAGCTTCCGCAGCGCGCCGACGAATTTACTACCACCTTGTGGAACGACTTGGTCCACATCGTCGATTTGCTGCGCTACATGGCCGGCGGCGAGCCGGTGGAAGTTAGTGCCTATCAGGACAAATTTGGCGGCGAGGGCTTTGACCACTACACGGCGCTGGTGCGCTTCGACAATCGTGCGACCGGCGTGATGTTCGGCAATCGCGCCTCTGGCGGCCGGGTGTTGCGCTCGGAGCTGCACGGCGTGGGCATTGGCTGCTACATGAAAATCCCCAGTGAAATCGAAATCCACGAGGACAACCAAGTCCGCACTCTCGGCGGCTGGGAAATCGACAGCGTACCCCAAGACGATGTGCCCCGCTACGAGGGCCTGCTGACCATGCACGAGCACTTCGTCGATTGCGTTATTGCAAACCAACAGCCGATCACCGACATCCGCGATGTGATTCACTCGATCGCGCTAGTGGATCAGATTGAGGCGGCTGAGATTATGGCGGCGAGAGCCTAAGCTCTCATGCGAAAGGAGGACGCAGATGGAGAGTTTTGTTTGGATGTCTTATGACTTGGGGGTTACAGGCGATTACGAGGGGATGTACGCTTGGCTCGATGATCGCGCAGCGAAGGAATGCGGTAGCAGCGTCGCGTGTTTTTCGTTTTCTCATACAGGGGATGTCCTTGACTCACTCAAGGCCCAGATAAAGGGCGCGGTCTCGCTGAATAGACACTCGCGGATATATGTTATTTATACAGACGAGGAGGGAACAAAAGGCCGCTTCATAATTGGCGGACGCAGGAGTGCCCCTTGGGATGGTTGCGGAATGCACGAGGCCGACAGCTATGATCAAGCGTTCTAGCAGTGCGCTTTTAGTAGATTCTGGCTTCTTCTTCGCGCTGTTTGACCCGAGCGATCAGTATCACGACGCTGCTCGTAAAAAACGAGACTGGTTGGAAACTCTTTCGGTTGTCGTTCCGTGGCCCATCCTGTACGAGACTATTAACACTCGGTTTGTCCGTAGGCAAGAGACGATTGTGCGGTTTGAGAGTGTGCTGAGTACCCGTGATACCGTGCTGCTAGACGATTCTCCGTATCGCCGCGATGTGTATAAATATGTGCTTGTACGGGCCAAAGAGCAGTGCCATGCTATGAGTCTCGTTGATGCTGTTATCTGCGCGATTCTTGCCGACGCAGACGTCCGCATAGATGCGATGCTCACATTCAATCAACGCGATTTTCGTCGTATATTATATGCTACGAGCAGAGGATCGAGTTGCTCTAATGGGGAACTTGCTGAACCACCTGCATCTTAAAATTCCACATACGGTTCAGACTCAATCGACGTAAACGATTTCGGCGGGTATTGTTCCATAACATCCTCGCGCAACTCTACGCCCCAGCCCGGCCCTTCGGGTGGCACACAGTGCCCATCGATTACTTCAATCGGCTGCGTAAGCACCTTGTTGTACCGCTTAATGGACGACACAAAAATTTCCTGCATCAAACTATTGTGAATGCACAGATCTAAGTGTAAGCTGGCGATTGTTGAAATCGGCCCATTGGAATTGTGTGGTGCTACCGGCACGTAATACGTCTCAGCCATAGCGGCAATTTTCTTCAATTCAGTGATGCCGCCGGCATGACAAATATCCGGCTGAATAAGCCCGACCGCATTCAGTTCCAACAATGCGCGAAAATCCCAGCGAGTGTACAATTGCTCTCCCGTTGCAACGGGCACGTTTACTTCGCGAGCGAATTGCGCTAGCGCCTCTGGATTATCCCACAAAATCGGTTCTTCCATCCACGCAATGTTATAGGGTTCTAATTCCTGCGCCACTCGTCGGGCGCTCCATATATTCAAGCGTGCGCGAATATCAATTCCTATTTCGATTTGCGACCCCGCCGCATCGCGCGCCGCTTCCACAAGGGCGACGCCGCGCTGAATCCGTTCGATATTTGCCACTTGTGCGCCGCGAAAAGGATAAAACTTCAACGCTTCATAGCCTTGATCTACCACTCGTTTTACGCCTTCGGCAATCCCTTCGGGTGTGTTGTCCTTGCGCGGCCAGCCATTGGCGTACATGCGAATTTTGTCGTGTGATTTGCCGCCCAACAGTTCGTACACCGGGACGCGCAAGGCTTTGCCTTTAATGTCCCATAGCGCCAAATCGATTGCACTGATTGCACTCGTCGTCACCGGGCCACCCGACCACGTCACACGCCGGTACAGCGAAGTCCAAATTCGCTCGATCTCAAATGGATCTTTGCCAATCAGAAAGCGCTTGAACGCGGCAAATTCGCCGAGCAAGGCGTCGTCTTTGTATTGCAAGCTCGCCTCACCCCAGCCGTGAATACCGGCGTCGGTCTCGATTTTGACAAATATCCAATTGTTGGTTCCTTCGCTTCCCATCCGCATGACGTGAAGGTCGGTGATTTTATAATGAAGTAACTGGCGCATTTTTCTTGTTATCCTATGTTAAATAGGGTTCGATCCCTTCAATGTCTTTTAGCTTTTTTAGTATTTGGGGATCATACACGACAGTTTCTCGAAGTTGGGACATTAGGTTTTTGAGTTTTTTCTCGTAAGGTTCCTGAAGTTTTTCATTAAGTTTTTCACTATTATCTTTTAATCTATATAGCGTGGTGATTTTTTCGCTACCAATTACTATGTGTCCGATATATTTTTCATTGCATAATAAATGTTCTTTTATCATAGCATCAAATTGTCTGAGCTTAGCTTCGTTATGAAGACTAATCGCGGTTGCTAAAATACCAAGTGTATCATTTTCATAAGAAGAGTAAAAATCTAAATAATAATATAAGCCTATCTTTTGGTGGTCGGTCATAGTCTCATTATTATGTACTAGTATTCTTGCTACCGCTGGCACAATCACATCTTTCCAAATAGTGCAGATAATTTTTTCACGGTCGCGTACTTTTTTCGAATATTCGCCCCAAGAAACTTCGCGTAAAGCTCTTTCCGAATATCGGTTCTCAAAAACATCGAGAATCTGACCTAACTTCATAACAACGAATCCTTTCGCGAGCGGCTGGGTTTGGGAATGTCGAACTGTAATAATTCGCTCATGTTATTACAGTTCAAATGACGCGCCACCACGGTGCGGCGAGCACACGCTCGGTGAGCCAGAACGTCTCTGCGCCATCGTAGAGAACGATCCCACGCTGCGCCATATCGGAGTACTCATCTAGGAACGTATGCAGATGTCGCACATCGCCGGGATGGACGCTCGCGGCGGCCTTCACCTCTATGGGCAGCAGACGCCGACCTGTTTCAATGACAAAATCGACCTCGGCCCCCTTGGTCGTCCGCCAAAAGAGAATCTCGGTTTTTTCGATGCGAGTAGTGGCCCAAGCGAGTAGGTCGCAGAGCACCATGTTCTCTAGGTGTGCGCCGCGGGGGTGGGCCTCGCCGGCTAAGTGCAAAGCCAACCCGGTATCGCCCCAGTAGAGTTTGGATGACTTGACTAGCCGTTTAGTCCTGTTGACAGAATAGGATGGCAGTCGCACCAATTGGAACGACACCTCTAGCAAGTTGAGATATCGCTGCACTGTGGAGGGGGCAAGATGTACGTCCCGCGCCAGATCGGCTTGATTTAATAGCCCGCCAACGCGCAGACAGGCGGCCGTCATCAACCGCCGTAGATCGGTGATGCCCTCAATGGCGGATAGACGCGGAATATCCCGTTCCAAGTAGGTCGCCGCGTAACCTTCAAACCACAGCCGTCGGTCGTCATCGTCGATCAACTCATGGGCCGGGACGGGATAACCGCCGCGTCGAACAAGGGCCACCCACGGCTCTGCTGCGGCTGGCTCCGCGAGCAGCACATCCCGCCATGCAGCCGGAGGCGTATCTAAAAGCTCCGTCCACAGCCCGGGCCTAGCCAACCCGCGTTGCTCGCGACGAGTCATGGGCCAGAGCGTCAAGTAGCTAGCGCGGCCAGCCAACGTTTCGCCCACCTCCTTCATAAGCAATAGATTCGCCGATCCAGTCAAGAGGAAACGGCCCGCAACCCGACCTTCGTCGACGAGGCGTTTGATGGCGAGTAGCACATGCGGCACCCGTTGCACCTCATCGAGCGTGATCTGCACGGCCCGAGCAGCAAGAGCATCCGGTTCGCGTTGGGCTTGCTCAAGGACGCCGTAATCGTCTAGAGTGAAGTAAGAACGGTCTGCCCCGATGGGGTGCATGCGGATGAGGGTACTCTTGCCGGTCTGCCGCGCCCCCGCGAGAACGGTCACCGGCATGACCTTCAGGGCCCGCTTCACGCTCGCCGAAGCAAATCGAGGTAATAGTCGATTTGTGTTCATATACCCACAGTATGGGTGAAAATCACCCACGTCAAGGATGGTTTTCACCACAAAAGGACCTATACGCCAGCGGCCCAACCATTGCCCCCAGCGCGCACCTTGCCCTCGCTTTTGAGCACCTCGGCACCGTGGGCACCGCCAGCCACCTGTTCTTTTACCAACACCCGGTGGCCCATTTCCCGTAGCGTTTGCACAATGGCCGGGTCAATGCCGCGCTTTAGTTCGAGGGGTTCTTGGGCTTCGGCGTTGAGTCGGGGGGCGGTGGCTACTCCCAAGGTAGTGGCGTTGAAGTCGATAATGCGCTGGCCGAGTTGGGCACCGACGCTGATGATGCGGCGACCGCCGGGGAGGCCGATGGCCACGTCGCGTTGGGGCAGGCGCAAGATCATGGGGACCACGTTGTTGAGCGGACGCTTGTGCGCCGCCACGGAATTGGCGCGGTCGGGGCGGGGGTCCAAACGACACATGCCGTGCCCCAAAATAATGCCTGTGCCCGGGACCGTGAGACAGGAGCCAAAGGCTCCGCCTTGGGTGATGGTAATGCCGACGAGATTGCCCTCGGCGTCTGCGGCTGATACGTGCAGCGTTTCGGAGACGGCTGGCCCCGAGGCTTCGTACACCTGCTGATCGACCTGTTTGGGGAATTGCCGCAGGGCTTCGACGCGACCGGCTGCGTAGTTCTTGCTGAGCAAACGCTCCACCGGCACCTTGACGAAATCGGGATCGCCGACGTAGCGCAGGCGGTCGCGCCAGGCTTGCTTGACGACCTCGGCTAACTGGTGCCAGTACTGGGCTTGGTCGTCGGACACCACAGGCAGGCACTCCAGCATGTGCAAAATCTGGAGGGCGGAGAGACAGCCGTTGGGCAAGATCGGCCCGTACACCGGCACGTCGCGATAGGTGATTTGGTACGGCTCGGTCAGGCGCGGCGCAAAATCGGCCATATCCTCGCGGGTAAGGGCCCCGCCGCTAGCTTGGACGTAATCGCCGATGGTACGGCCCAATTCGCCGTCGTAAAAGTCGCGCCAACCAGCCTCGGCCAAACGCGCTAGCGTACGCTCCATATCGGGGCGATGCCAAATGTCGTCGGGGCTGGGCAACTTGCCTTGCGGCGCGAGGTGGCTAAACGTTGCGGGAAAGCGGCGCAGGATGGCTTCTTGGCTGCGGATGGCACCGGCTAGGGCCGGGCCGCAGGGGAAGCCGTCGGCGAGGAGTCCTTGAGCCGGAGCAACAATCGCGGCCCAAGGCAATTGGCCCCAGTGCTCGTGCAAAAAGCCCATGCCAGCCATTTGACCGGGGACGGCTATAGACTGGGGGCCGTACACGTTGGCATCGTCGCGCACGCTACAGGCGTATTCTCTTTCGTTGATATCCATGTTGTCGCGGCGGGCCGGCAGTATGTCGTACATGTCCTCGTGGGCTGCGGCTGGAGCCACGGCATTGGCGTCGAGCGACCAGACGCGGCCCGTGGTGCCTTCGAGAACGACTGCCGCGGCCATGTACCCACCGATGCCATTGGATTGGGGGGCCAACATGCAGCAGGCCAAACTGGTAGCTGCGGCCGCATCCATGGCGTTGCCGCCTTGGGCCAATATCCGTGCGCCAATGCGGGCGGCGGCGGGCTGCTGAGCGGACACCGCGCCGCTGTTGGCTCGTACTTGGTGTCCTTCGATCATGTTCTCTGCGCGAAGCGCATGCCCGTCGGGATAATCCCCACGTCCTCCCCGCGCCGCATGGCCTCAGCCGCGTCGAGGATGCTCGCCAAGTCGTGTTTGGGTTCAAACCCCAACTTTTGCTCGATGTTCGTCAAATCCAGTTCGAAGTAATTCCAATCCGGTCGCCGCACATCAGCGTAGCCCAGACCGAAGTGCTCGGCGAGATAGGGCACGGCCTCGCCCCAGTCGAACAGCGCGGCCCCGCCCAAATTGAATACTTCGCCTATGGCCTCGTCCCGCTCCAGCGCCAACACCAGCCCTTGGACGATGTCGCGCACATCGGCAAACGCCTGCCGATAGGGCCGCCCGTCTGGATTGCGCGAGAGCAAGAACTGGTCCTCGCCCGTCCACTGCGCCTTGATTTGCTCGGCAAAGGCCCCGGCTTGGTCTTTGCACCGCTCGTACACCGGCCCGAACAAAAACAGATGCGGCCAGCCATTTGCGTCGAGGAATTCTCCCGGCTCAATAATCGTGGCAAAGCGCGTAGTCACCGACGGCAGCCCGAACTGCAAATGATAGCTCATCACTAGTTCCTCGCCGATCCACTTGGTCAGGAAATAGGGCATCGTTTGGTAGCGGGCGACTTGGTCTTCGCGGATTGGCTCTTCAAAGCAGCGGCCGCGGTAGGGATTCTCCCAGTAAATGGCCTCGGTGGAAGCATAGATCAAACGGTGCAGATTGGGCGTCAGCTCGCGAATCGACTCTAGCACGTTGATGGTGCCCATGCCGTTGATTTCGAGGTATTCGCGGTTGTCGAAGGGGCCGGCAAAGGCGGCGGCGATGTGGTACACCGCATCGACTCCGGCGACGGCTCGGCGCACATCGGCGAGATTGCGCAAATCGCCCTCGATGGTTTCGACGCGGTCAAAGCGGTCGAGCTTGTGGGCGCGGCTTTGGTCGCCGGGATAGACAAACGAGCGGATGTCGTGCCCTTTGTCGAGCAGGGCTTTGGCCAAGTTGGCGCCGACGCGGCCGGTGCCGCCAGTGATGAGGATTTTCACGTTGCACCTCTTTGCTAGGGATGAATGGTGTTAGTTGGCGCTGGGTAGGGCACTGGCCAAGAGTTTTTCCGGCGTGGCCTCGGCCCGCGGGTACTCGGCGGCGATCCGTCCTGCGCGCATCACGTACACTCGGTCGCACAGCCCTAGGATTTCGGGCATTTCCGAGGAGAGGACCACTATGGCCAACCCTTGGCGCACCAGCCCGTCCAGCAATTGATAAATCTCGGCCTTCGCGCCGACGTCGATTCCCCGGGTCGGCTCATCGACGAGCAGCACTCGCAGGTTTTCCTTGAGCAGCCAGCGGGCCAGCAGCGCCTTTTGCTGATTGCCGCCGCTGAGTCGAGCAATGGTCTGCTCTTGGTCCAGGGGACGCAGGCGCAGGCGGGCGACTAGTGCGCCGACTTGCTGCCGCTCCATGCCTACTCGCACGTGGCCGGCGCGGCAGAACTGCTCTAAGGCCGCGACGCTCGCGTTGGCGCGCACGCTTTGCTGGGCAAAAAGGCCGTCGGCCCGGCGATCTTCCGGTACTAGTCCCAATCCGAGCGTGCGCGCCTGCGGCGGTGCGTTTGCTGGTACGGCTGCGCCGCCGATAGTAATGGTGCCAGCGCGGCGGTGATCGGCACCCATTACGGCTCGCGCTAGTTCAGTCCGCCCCGCGCCCATTAGGCCCGAGAAGCCGACGATTTCTCCGGCGCATACCCGGAAGGAAATGTCCCGCACCCGGTCCGTGGTCAGTCCCGCCACCTCCAGCGCGCCCGGCCCCGGCGTGCGGTCGGCCGCGGGAAAACCTTGCCCCAACGCCCGCCCAACCATCAGGGCGATGAGCTGCGCTTCGTCGAGGTCGGCGGCCTGTTCGCAGGCGACGCGCTCGCCATCGCGCAAGACCGTCACCCGGTCGGCCAGCGTCATGACCTCGGCGAGCTTGTGCGACACATAGACCACGCCGACGCCGCGCGCCTTGAGCCGAGCAATGAGCGCAAAGAGCTTGTCGATCTCGTGTGTGCTCAGGGCCGAGGTCGGCTCATCCATGATGATTACTTGGGCGTCGCCCGCCAGCGCCCGGGCGATCTCGACCAATTGCTGCGCGGCTACGCCGAGGTGGCCGACCTTAGTCTGCGGATTGACCGCCAGCCCGACCTCGGCCAATAGCGTTGTCGAAGCGTCGTAGAGTGCATTCCACCGGACGCGCCCACCGCGCCCGTGCGGCAGGCGACCGAAGAACAGATTCTCGGCCACGGACAGCGAGGGGACTAGCTCCAGCTCTTGGTAAACGACCGCGAGGCCGTGGTCTATGGCTTGGCGCGGATGGCGGATATCGACGGGCTGGCCGGCGATCTGGTAGCGGCCCTGGTCGCGGCTGTACACGCCGGCCGCAATTTTGATCAAGGTGCTCTTGCCGGCGCCGTTTTCGCCGACCAGCGCGTGGACTTCGCCCGGCTGGACTGCAAAATCAACGCCTTTGAGTGCATAGACGCCGGGGAAGCGCTTGTGGATGTCCTCTAGGGAAAAAAGCGGCGTCATGTGGGCGGGGCGAGTAATCGCCGTAGGAGGCTTTGTTTGCGCCGGGTGTCTAGATACACGGCGAGGATAATTACCGCACCGCGCGCAATGTCGTGGTAGAAGGACGACACGTTTAATAGCACCAAGCCGTTGGAGAGCACCGTCAGAATCAGGATGCCGATAAACGCACCGCCGAGCGTCCCCACGCCGCCGGTCAAGCTGATGCCGCCCAAGATCACAGCGGCGATCACCTGCAACTCAAACCCCAAGCCAGCATTCGGCTGCCCGGAGTTGAGGCGCGAGGCCAAGATAAAGGCACTTAGCGCCGCTAGTACGCCGCCGAGTACAAAGACCAAGACGCGCGTGCGATCGACGGCCAAGCCGGCGAGCCGCGCCGCTTGGATGTTGCCGCCGATAGCGTAAATGTAGCGGCCGAGGATGGTGTGGTGGAGGACGTAGTAAAACAGCCCTAAGAGGACAAAGGTCGCTAGCACGGGAATCGGGATCGGCCCCAAGTGTCCGGTGCCGACTTCGATGAAGCCTGCTACTTTTCCTTGGATCGATACCGCTTGGGTGCTGACCATGGCTGCGCCGCGCAAAATCGCCATCATGCCCAAGGTTGCGATCAGCGAGTTGATGCCGGCTCGGGTGACCAACAGGCCGTTGCACAGGCCGACGAGTGCCCCGGCGGCGAGTGCGGCGACGAGTGCCAGCGTCACGCTCTCAAACTGGTTGAGCACGGCCACGGCGATGATCCCGGCTACTGCTTGGGTCGAGCCGACGCTCAGGTCGATCTCGCCGAGCAGGATGATCATCACCATGCCGATCCCGGCGATGGCCACCAGCGAGGCGTCGCGCAGCACGTTCTTGATATTGACGGCTGTAAAGAAGACCGGCGTCAGCAGGGAAATCCCCACGCAGAGCAAGACCAGTGCCAACAACAGCCCGGCCTGCTCGCTGTGGAACATTCGCGCGAGCAAGCGACTCATTGGGACATCAAGGCCCGCACCGCCTCTACTTTGAGCGCGAAGGGCGGCTCGCGGCTCGTGTCGTAGAAGCGGCTGAGATTGTCGCGGGTGACGACAATGGTTGGGGTCTCATAGTGGGAGGGCAGTTGCTCACCACGCGCTAGTTGTACCGCTGCATCGATGAGCGCACTCCCGACAAAATTCGGAAACATCGCTAGGGCCGCCGCGTAGGGCGTGTCGCCGGTAAGGGCCGTCTGCCCTACGGTGCCTTCGAAGCCGAAGCCGATTGCCGTTAGTGCTGCTTCGTCTAATCCGGCTGCCTTATAGGCTGCCATGCCGCCGGTCGTGGAGTCGTCGTTGATGCCGTAGATCGCATTGATCTGCGGGTTGGCCGTCAGCGCGTCCTGTGCCACCTTGAATGCCTTTTCCTTGAGGCCCTGTCCATCGACTTCTTGGACGATTTGGTAGGTCAGACCTGAAGCCGCGAGCGCGTCCTTGAAGCCATCGACGCGCTGTCGGCAGTCCTCAAAGTTGGGGAAGCCGATGATGAGAATTTTTGGGTCGAGGCTCTTTGCTACAGCATAGTTGGCAAACCACGCACCGGCTTGGCCCCCACCCGCATAGTTGTCGATCCCCACATAGCTGGCGGCCTCGGGCACGGGGTTGGATTCGGTAATTACCTTGGCCCCGGCGGCCTTGGCTTGCTGCACTATCGGCCCCATTGCCTTGGCATCTACGGGCGACAAAATAAGCACCTCGACTCCTTGAGCGAGCAGGTTTTCGGCTTTGGAGATTTGCGCGGCCACGTCGAGGTTGGCATCGGCGACGATCAGCTCGACATCCAACTCGGCCGCTCGCGCTGTCGCTGATTTGCTGATGTTTTGATACCACTCGTGCGACATGAAGTTGATGACGTAGCCGATTTTGAGTTTATCGGGCGCGTCGTCCGGCTGCCCACAGGCGACCAATAGGACGCACAGCAGCCATGTTTTGGTTGTACTCATGGGTTCTCCTATCCCTTTACGGCACCAGCCGTCAATCCTTGGACGAAATACCGCTGCAAGCCGACGAAGAGCGCGATGGGCGGCAGGCTAA
Organism: Candidatus Latescibacterota bacterium; assembly: GCA_965116045.1. Lineage (GTDB taxonomy): Bacteria > Latescibacterota > UBA2968 > UBA8231 > UBA8231. The sequence continues at coordinate 4,284,950 of OZ220478.1, forward strand.
AAATCAGCGATGCGGCGAATAGCTGGTCGTATTTGTTGACGTATTGACCTAAAAACGCAGTGCGCAGCCCCACCGGAATGGTCAGGGCCTGCGATTTGGTAAACACAAAAGCGAACAAGAATTCATTCCACGAAAGCAAAAAGGCAAAGGTCCCCACGGCCACGATCGCCGGTGCGGCCAGCGGCAGGACGATGCGGTAGAGTAGCTGGAGGCGGTTGCAGCCGTCGATGAGTGCGGCTTGCTCCAGATCGGTGGGGATGGCGCGGAAGTAGCCGTTGAGCAGCCAAGTGCAAAACGGGATGGCAAAGCCGGTGTAGATCAGCACCATGCCCCCGTGCGTGTCGAGCAAGCCGAGCGAGCGAATCACCTGAAAGAGCGGGATGAGGATCGAAGAGCCGGGCAGCATTTGCGACATCACCACTACCATCAGCAACAAGGTGTTGCCGCGAAAGCGGAAGCGGGCAAACGCATACGCCGCACAGACACTAAACGCGAGGGCGATTAAGGCGGTGGAAAGGGAAATCGCCACGCTGTTGACAAAGTACTTCACAAACGGCCCGGTGTCCCACATCTCGACGTACGCGCGGAAGGTGAGGGAGCGGGGGAAGACTAAAGGCGGCGTCTGCGTCATTTCGGACAGGGGGCGCATGGAAGTCGTGACTACCCAGAGCAGCGGCATCACCAGCGCGAATACGAAAACCGATCCTAGGCCGTAGGCGAGATAGGCGCGGACCTTTTCTTGGGTTTTAATTCGCATGGCTTAGTGGACTTTCGCGCGGAGGGCGTTGAGAAGGAGTTGATCTTCGCTCATGGTATCTCTGATTAGTTTAGGAACCAGCTTATTTTACCGTCGTTGCCATAATGGTTCAGCATGTAACGACGCCAAAACACTGCTGTTTTGTGCGAATCCCTTCTAAAAAGGAGAAGGAGGAGGAACGATGATACCTGTCTCCAGCATATAACGGCGCAAAAGTACTGCCGTCTCGTGTGCTCTATAACTTTGTGCTATATCTAAAGGTGTCTGACCGCGTGTGTCCTTGGCTTTGGGGTCGGCTCCATGTTTGAGCAAGACCTCGGCTACCGCGACAGCATTCCGCTCTGCCGCCCAATGCAGCGGCGTACTATCACGATAGCCCTTGGCTTCGGGGTCGGCTCCATGTTTGAGCAAGACCTCGGCTACCGCGACAGCATTCTTCAGAACCGTCCGATGCAGCGGCGTATTACCAATATTGTCCTTGTCTTTGGGGTCGGCTCCATGTTTGAGCAAGACCTCGGCTGCCGCGACAGCATTCTGCTGGGCCGCCGAATGCAGCGGCGTAATACCATTATTGTTCTTGGCTTCGGGGTCGGCTCCATGTTTGAGCAAGACCTCGGCTAGCGCGACAGCATTCTGCTGGGCCGCCCAATGCAGCGGCGTACTATCACGATTGTCCTTGGCTTCGGGGTCGGCTCCATGTTTGAGCAAGACCTCGGCTAGCGCGACAGCATTCTGCTGGGCCGCCCACTGCAGCGGCGTATTACTATTATGGCCCGAGTGATTGAGGTCGGCACCCTTCTGGATCAGGGCCTCAATCAGCATAGGTAGGTTAAGTCTTACTGCAGAGAGTAGGTCCTCTACCTCATTCGGGGATGGCCAGCGACCTGACTGGACGAAAAATTCTTGGCGCTCCTTCTCGATTCGCTCGGCTGCTGTTTTTGCTTTTTCCGCCTCGGCTGCTGTTTTTGCTTTTTCCGCCTCGGCTGCCAGTCGTTCCTTTTCGGTTTGCTCGGCTTCCAGTCGCGCTTTTTCCGTTTCGAGTGCTTGCTGTTGCTTTTCGACTTCCGCGTTACAGCCGAGGCCCCCAATAACCAAGGCCGCAGCGAGTATTTTCCAAATCATAGCAATCTCTTTTCTCCTTGAGGAAGGGCGTTGAAAAGGTGTTGGTATTAGCTCATAAACCTTTGATTAGCTCAAAGATCAGCTCATTTCACCGTCGCGCCGTACCGGATTAACAACGCTGCCATCTTACGAGCATCACTCCTCGTCGCAATGTGCAGTGGTGTTATGCCTTCGTTATCTTTGGCGTTGACATCGGCTCCATGTTGGATCAGTACCTCAGCCGTCGCGTCAGCATCATTATTCGCCGCAGTGTGCAGTGGTGTTATGCTGATCTCGTTATCTTTGGTATTGACATCGGCTCCGCGTTGGATCAGTACCGTGGCTGTCTGGTAAGCATCCTCTGCCGCCGCCCTGTGCAGTGGTGTTATGCCTTCGTTATCTTTGGCGTTGACATCGGCTCCATGTTGGATCAGTACCTCAGCCGTCGCGTCAGCATCATTATTCGCCGCATAGTGCAGCGGTGTTGCGCCGTGCTCGTTATCTTTGGCATTGACATCGGCTTCATATTGGATCAGCACCTCAGCCGTCGCGTCAGCATTCACCATCGCCGCAAAATACAGTGGCGTCCAACCTTCGTTAGTCTTCGCGCTGACTAAAGCTCCCTCATTCAGCAACACCTTAGCTGTCACGTTAGCATCCTCTACCGCCGCAGTGTGTAGTGGTGTTATGCCTTCGTTATCTTTGGCATTGACATCGGCTCCGTGTTGGAGTAACACCTCAGCCGTCTTGGGAGCATCTTGCCTCGTCGTATAATACAGTGGTGTTACGCCCATTTTATCTTTGGTATTGACATCGGCTCCGCGTTGGAGTAACACCTCAGCCGTCTTGGGAGCATCTTGCCTCGCCGCATAGTGCAGCGGTGTTATGCCGTGCTTGTTATTCTTGTCCTTGGCATTGACATCGGCTCCATGTTGGAGTAACACCTTAGCTGTCGCGTCAGCATCGTGCTCTGCGGCATAGTGCAGCGGCGTCAAGTCGTCGTTATCCCTCTCCTGAACATTGGCTCCATGTTGGATCAATACCTCAGCCGTCGCGTCAGCATCCACCATCGCCGCGAAATACAGCGGCGTCAAGTCGTCGTTATCCCTCTCCTGAACATTAGCTCCGTGTTGGATCAACACCTTAGCTGTCGCGTCAGCATCCTCCCCCGCCGCATAGTGCAGTGGTGTTATGCCCACGTCATCTTTGACATTGACATCGGCCCCGCGTTGGAGTAACACCTCAGCTGTCTTGGGAGCATTTTTCCTCGTCGTATAATACAGTGGTGTTACGCCCATGTTATCTTTGGCATTGACATCGGCTCCGTGTTGGAGTAACACCTCAGCCGTCGCGTCAGCATCGTGCTCTGCGGCATAGTGTAGCGGCGTCAAGTCGTCGTTATCCCTCTCCTGAACATTAGCTCCGTGTTGGATCAACACCTTAGCTGTCGCGTCAGCATCCACCATCGCCGCGAAGTACAGCGGCGTCTGACCTTCGTTATTCTTCGCGTTGACTAAAGCTCCCTCATTCAGCAACACTGCGGCTGTTTTGTAAGCATCCTCGCGTGCTGCCAAATACAGCGGCATCCAACCCTCGTTGTCCTTAGCATTCATATCAGTTCCGTGTTGGATCAATACTGCGGCTGTTTTGTAAGCATCCTCGCGTGCTGCATAGTGCAGCGGCGTCCAGTCAGCGTTGTTTTGCTCCTTAACATCGGCTCCGTGTTGGATCAATACTGTGGCTGTTTTATGAGCATCCTCGCGTGCTACCCAGTGCAGCGGCGTCCAGCCCTTGGTGTCCTTCTCCTTAACATCGGCTCCGCGTTGGATCAATACCTTAGCTGTCTGGTGAGCATCCGTCATCGCCGCGAAGTACAGCGGCGTCTGACCTTCGTTATTCTTCGCGTTGACATCGGCGCCCTTATCCAGCAACATCGAGACCGTCTTGTGAGAATCTTCGCGTACTGCATGGTGCAGCGGCGTATTGCCCTCGTCGGGTGCTGCATGTCGCAGCGGCATATTGATCTTGTCATTCTTCTCGTTGAACATCTAAGTACCTCTCCTTTTAAGTGTGTTCATGAGTATCTTTGCCCCTGTAAGTGTGGCTTAGTAGGAGTACTTTTCTTGGGTTTTAATTCGCATCCCCGCCCTTCCTCTCCTCGCGGAACAGCACGCGGATGAAGACGATGCTCAGCGCCAGCAAAAAGAGCAGCAGGATCAGTGCCGCGGCCGCGCCCTTGCCGAGCCGCAGGTGCTCAAAGGCGATGCGATAGACCGTAATCGGCACCACCTGCGTGGCCTTGGCCGGGCCGCCCTCGGTCATTATGAAGATCAGCGCGAAGTCGTTGACCATCCAAATGGTGGCGAAGAGGAAGACCACCCCGATCACGTGTTTGAGCTGCGGCAGCGTCACGTGGAAGAAGCGCCCGAACACGTTGGCCCCATCGACGTGTGCGGCTTCGTACAGCTCGGCGGACACGCCCTGCAAACCGGCCAGCAGCATGATGGTGATATAGGGCATGAAGCGCCAGACATTGGCCACCACCACCGCGCCCATAGCCGCGTCGGGTTGCGCCAGCCACGGGACATTGGCGTCGATGAAGCCGAGGCTCAAGAGTGCGTGATTGACGAGGCCGAAGCTGTCGTGGAAAAGCCAGCGCCACATGTAGCCAGTTACGACCGGGGCGATGGCCCAGGGGATGAGTAGAAAGCCGGTAAAGACCGGCCGATACTTCTTGATCTCGTTGAAGATCAGCGCCATGCCCAAGCCTAGGACGAAAGCCACCGGCAGGGAGTAGAGCGTAAAGCGCAGCGAGCTCCAGATGCTGTTGACAAAGGTGCGGCTGCCGAAGAGCTTGGCGTAGTGGGTCAGGCCGATGAACTCGTCGCCCGCGCCGCGGAAGAGCTTCACCTTGTACAAGCTCATGATCAGGTTGCTGAACACCGGGTAGAGAATGACGACCGCCAAGACCAGCATGGCTGGTAGCAAGAAATAGTACGGCATTAGGTTTTTGCGCCATGCACCGCTAGTAATCACTCAGCACCTCGTTTACTTCTTCGGCGGCAAAATCTAGGGCTTCCTTAGGGCTCAGCGAGCCGGTCAGTGCCATGTTGACCGCGTCGGCAATGTGCCGCTGGACCTGGGTAATCGCCGGATGCCCCGGCCAGCCCAGCCCATTGGCCCCGGCCTCGGCGAGTTGGTCTAGGTTGATGTAATCGGACTGTACGCCTTCGGCATAGGCCGCCTTTAGCGTGGGAATGCCGCCCATGGTCGGGTTGGGATTGCGCCAGACCGGATGGGCCAAGTTTAGGGCCTTAACCACTTCCCAGGCTTCGTGGGGCACCTTGGTGTAGCCCGTTATGGCAATCATAATTACGTCGAGCAACGTCCGCGGTGGATGGGGTTCCAGCGGCTCGGCCGGGCCGGGCACTTGCGCCAGCGCCAGATGGTTTAGATCGAAGTCGTAGTTGCCGTGGACGATGTCCTGCCACCACGGCCCTTCAATCGACAGTGCGGCCTTGCCGGTTGACCAGTGCGCGGCATTCTCGTCGAAGCGATAGGCCGCGCTGCCCGCCGGCAAATAGCCCTTGTTTTTCATCTCGACTAAAAACTCCAGCGCGGCCAGCCCGGCCGGGCCGTTAAAAGCGGCTGCCGACCAATCCGCGTTAAAGACGCGCCCGCCCGCTTTGTACAGCAGCGGCAAGAAGCGATAGGCCGTGTCCAGATTGACGCCCCCAGGGATGGTAAAAGGCTCGATTCCCGTACCGGCGAATTGGGGGCCGAGTGCCAGCATTTCGTCCCAAGTCTTGGGCACTGCGAGGCCCAGCCGCCCCATAATGTCGGTGTTGATCGCCAGCACGAAGGGCAGCATGGTCACTGGCAGGCCGTAGTGCTTGCCGTCGTATTCGACCAGTTCCCAGACGTTGTCGAGGATGCGTTCCTTGACTTGGGGGAAGTCGGGGAAATTCTCCAGCGCGTACAGGCCGCCCAACTCGCCGAACTCCACCGAGTACTTGTGATGCACTCGCACGATATCCGGCCCATCGCCGACGATGGTGGTGCTGATCAAGCTCTCGCGCTGCGTCGCCCAGTCGCGGAATTCCAGCTCGATTTGGATGTCGCTGCGCGTGGCGTTGAAGTCGGCCACGGCCTGCTGCACCCATTCGCGCAGACCCGGCACGCCGCCGAACTCCCACAGCACCACCGGGGTCGGCTCGCCGGGACGCGGGCGGTCGTCGCCCCCACAGGCGATTAGGCCGACAAGGAGGGGAATGAGCATTCTTTTTAAGTACATAACCGAATCAGTAGATACAAAAGTTAATGACGAATTGGCCGGCAAAATTATTCAGGCCATAATCCGTTAAAACTCTATCGACTTTCTCAACCGCCCAAGCTCGACGCCGAGGCTGGGCAGCCGCTGGCAAGCAGTGTCGCCAACGCACAAAACGATTTATAGTAGCCAAAGCACTAATGGCCCACAATGCGGGCCGCGCCCGCTGGACACGTCTGGCCGTATTAATTACTTATGAAGGCCAACCCTCACGCCGAATAAGGCTTATGCAAAACATCCTCATCACAGGTGCTACGGGCCTGATCGGCACGGCCGCGGTCGCCAGCCTGCGGGCTCGTTATAACTTACGCGCCCTCAACCGTCGCCCGCTTCCGCACATCGACTGCCACCAAGCCGACATCGCCGATATCGACGCCATCCGGCCGGCCTTTGCCGGAATGGATGCGGTCGTTCATCTCGCCGCCCAGATTGAAAACGATATAGCGGCGATTTTCCGCGCCAACTTGCAGGGGACTGGGAATGTTTTCGCTGCGGCCCACGAGGCTGGGGTGCGCCGCGTGCTCTTCGCCAGCAGCGGGTCGGTCGTGGGTGGCTATGCCGCGCTTTCTCCATACAAGGAACTTCTGGCCGGCGAGTACGAACGCGTGCCCGGCGAGTGGCCGCTGCTGACCGCGCAGTCGCCCCTGCGGCCCATGGGCCTGTACGCGGCCAGCAAGGTCTGGGGCGAAGAGTTGGGCCGCGAGTACGCTGCGGCCTACGGCCTGTCCGTCCTCTGCCTGCGTTTTGGCCGGGTCAACCCGGAAAACCGCCCGACCCATTCCCGCGAGTACTGCGTCTGGTGCAGCCAGCGCGACGCCGTGCAGATGATCGAAAAGTGCCTTGCCGCTCCCCTCGACTTATCCTTCGATACCTTCTTCGTCAACTCGGACAACAAATGGGGCTACCGCGACTTAGAACGCGCTCGCCAAATAGTGGGCTTTGTGCCGGTGGACCGAGCCGAAGACTACCGCTGAGGAGAAAATTCATGCTGCCTTTTGCTCTGTGTGCGATTTTGTTCGCGGCCTTTGCCGCATACGCAGACCTGAACATCAACACCCCCTTGCTGGAGACGGCCCCGACCATTGACGGCGATCTCGCCGAGTGGAAGGACTTCGCCCACAACGACGGCGTCTGGGACATGCGCCGCATCAGCGAGGCTCGCTTCTACCGCCTCGATCGCGGGGCGCGCAACCGCCTCACCGATCACGGCGACGAGCCGCATCTCGAAGACGACTTGCGCGCCCGCTATTACATTGCTTGGGACGCGCAAAATTTCTACTTCGGGGCCGAGGTCTGGGACAATGTCAACGACCTCGACGACCCCGAGCCGGCGGACAAGCGCTGGTATTTCAAGGATGCAATTTGCTGGTTTATGGAAGGCCCGCGCGACCGCGCCAACGAGCGCTTCGGCCAAGGCGACAACGCCTTCTGCTTTGCGGCCGACCCGCAGCGGACGCCGCAGAACGCTTGGTGGCGGCACGGCGCGCCCGGCCAGAGCTACATTGAAGAGCCGCTCCCCGAGACCGCTTGCGACTACGTTGTGCGCATGGACCCTTGGGGCCGGAGCGCGGCTGATTTCATTTTGGAAGCCCGCGTGGATATGCACGCGACGTTTGCTCAGAGCGACCCCCGCTGGCAGCCGCCGCAAGTGGGCGATGAATACAGCATGGAAATCGTCCACACCGACCCAGACGGCGGCGCGTACGGCGGGCACTTTATGATCTACGGCAACGGCGACGACGACAACACGTGGGGCCGGATGATCTTGGTCGGTCCGCGAGTGCCGATTGAGCGGCTCGCCGAGTAGGAGAGAAAATGCACCATAGAGCAGTGCTTCTGGCCTTGGCCACCGCGCCCGTCATCGCCCTCGCTAGCTGCAACTCCAATGCGATTTCCGCAAACGATCGTGCGCCGGCATTTACCTTGCCTGCGGCGGATGGGTGTTCAGTCTCCTTGTCCGACTTACTCGACAATCGCGCGGCCGCGGTACTGTTGTTTACAGAGGATTTTTCTGAAGTATCTGTAGGAGCCAACTAGGTGAGTTGGTCGATATGTACCCTGAGTTTCTAAAGCGCAATGTGTCGCTTGCGACGATCAGCACGGATGACACCGCGGACGCGCTGAAAATGGTGGAACTAACCGACGCTGAATTTGCCGTTTTGTCAGATAAGGACGCCGCGGTCGCCAAGGACTACGGAGTTTACAACCTGCTGCAGGACGGCCTCGCGACGCCGTCCGCTGTCATCGTCTCGCCTGAGGGCTACATCGAATGGAAATACTTAGGGGAAAACATCGCCGACCGTCCGCCGACCGATGCAATTTTGGCTCAAGTTGATCGCTTGATACAGTGAGTAACGGTGCGCAGAGTAGGGGACTTTAATTATTTAATTTCGACGCAGGCGCATATGCATCCCGCTCGCCGGTGGTGCCACATTGCCAGCCGCTTAGGCCAAGCAGCGTCGCCTCTATTTGGGGTTCAAAGGCTTATTCGTTGGTTTGGTTAATTCATGTCATTGAAGAGGGTGTTGGGCGTCTGTAGTACGTCCGACCAACATAAGCTGGGCCTGCGGCTACACTCGTAAAAAACAGTAGCGTGGAGATATCCAAAGGCTGTATTATATTTTTTATGGAGGCTATTTCCGAGTAAGATCCCTTTAGGAGATGGGCAGAGCATTGCTAGAAACGCTCTCATCGAACATCTTCAGATTTTGACCAAGAACTCTGAGAGAGAGGCATCCAACTAGTATGAACTCTCAATGTCCGCCAATTTTCAATCTACAATGCCAGCGACCAGCCCAAGGACCTGTTGGTGGGTAACTTGGTGATAGAACGCCAAGCCTCCGCCGGCACACTGATTTTTGTGGAGAACAACGATGCCGAGTAGAAACCGTCAGTACAAGACGACCGTTGCCGGTCAGCTTTTCAAGCATCTCGGCTTGCAGATGTATTCCGGAGCCGTTCCTGCTATTTCCGAACTTATCTCAAACGCCTACGATGCAATGGCGCGGAACGTATGGATCACGATTCCAACAGGGCGTCCAATCCAGCAGGACGATAAAATCGTTGTCAGAGACGATGGCCACGGCATGAATTTTAAAGAATGCAATTTGCTTTACCTGACAGTGGGTAGAGATCGTCGCTCCGGCCAAACTGGATGGACTAGGCCATACAACAACGTGAAACCTCGAAAGGTCCAAGGTCGGAAAGGTATCGGTAAACTGGCTGGATTTGGCATCGCCGACCTCATTGAGGTACGCTCCGTCAAGGAGGGGGAAGTTCAGCATTTCGCATGGGATTACGACGAGTTGACTAATAACTCGAATTTAGTAGACACCGAAGGATACGTGGCTGAAACGTTATCCGAAGATGGCGAAAGGACCACAGACAGTAACGGTACGGCAATGACTCTGTCCCGTCTGAAAATTAGCCGTACTATCAATGAAGATCAGTTCAAACGGAGTATCGCCAGAAGACTGCTAGTACTTGATCAGAACTTTAGGTTACATATAAACGATACGTTTATATCAAGGCGAGAAATTCCATTTCAATTTCGATTTCCAACTACTAGTGAAGAGTGGAAAACAGCCGACCTTGCAAATGGCCAACAGATTCAATGGTGGGCGGGTTTCTGCAAGGATACGATCCCAGATGAAGAACAGCGCGGCTTTGTTGTCTATGTACGTGGGAAGTTGGCTCAGAAGCCTTGGTTCTTTGACTTGAGCGGAGGGTTGTGGGGTCAGCATGGAATGCAGTATCTCACAGGCGAAATTCGGGCAGATTTTCTCGACGAAAGAGAAGACCTGATCGCCACAGATAGAGGTACTGTTAGATGGGAAGACCCCATAGCAGTGCCTCTGAAAGAATGGGGACGCAAGAAGATCAGAGAATTGCTAGAGACATGGGCTGACAAGAGAAGACAAGATAAGGCCAAAAGCCCTAAAGTAACGCGGTACATACAACAGGCAGAGAAGTTACCTGAAAACGAGCGCAGAATTTTCAATAAGGTCGTTGATCGCATTTGCGCTATTCCTCAACTCGACAACCATAAGGACGGCGAGGATATTACAGATGAACTAGTTGAATTTGTCTATCGTGCGCTGACAAATCGGACTTTTCTGGAAGCAATAAAAAGATTAAATACTGCCTCTTTGGATGACATTACGTATTTTGACGAAGTCCTTTCTGAATGGGACATTATTGAAGCTGTAAATACAGCATATCTCGTTAAAGGGCGTGTGGAGATCATTCAAAAATTCGCGCAAATGATTAAAGAGAAGGTCCCAGAGAAACCGGATATGCAAGACTATCTACGGAATCATCCATGGTTAATTGATCCCAGATGGACGATGTTGGTACACGAGAAGTCATTAGATCGAATGATTTGCGACGAGTTTAAGATTTCCGCCCCAAGGTCTGACGAAAGTACTCGACGCCTCGATTTTTTTTGTCTTGGAGATAATTATCAGACTGCTCACGTGGTAGAAGTGAAGCGTCCTGGGAGTCTTGTGGGGCGGGATGAATTTCGTCAACTTGAAGATTATGTTCTTTTTCTTCGAAGACAACTCCAAGGGGGAGCAACGGATAATGAATACAATAGGTCTACTGTAAAGGGCTTACTAATCGCAGATCGAATTCGTCAGGACGACGAAGAGCACGCAAAGGCTAGCCAACAAGCGAGAACATTTGACATCCGAACTTGGGAGAACTTGTTGACAATGACCAAATCGATGCACAGGGAATTCCTCGATGCCGTTACGCAACGTGCTCCGCATGATGATCCGAGAATAGCTGAGTTGTCAAAGGAGGTGAAAAATAGTGAGTCAAACTAAAAAGGGGGGGGGAAGAAAAAGATGAACGAGAAAAAGCCCATTGCAATCGATCTATTTGCCGGATGTGGCGGTCTTACTAGAGGCTTGTATGACGCGGGCTTTCAAGTCGCAGCAGCAGTGGAAATTGATCCTATAGCGGCGCAAACATATAGATGGAACAGTCCGCAAACTCGGCTGATCGAAAAAGATATTCGCGACGTATCCACGATGGAACTCCTACGGGAAGTTGGCAGTGAACAAATCTCTTTGTTGGCTGGTTGTGCGCCTTGTCAAGGCTTCTGTTCTCTGACGGCCAAGTACAAAAGAGATGATCCACGCAACCAACTTCTTCTCGTTATGGCTGCGCTAGTCGAAGATATGCGTCCGAAGGCCGTCATGATGGAAAATGTTACTGGCCTTGTGAATCGTGGGAAGCCTGTCTTCGATGAGTTTCTAAAAATCCTCCAACGGATCGGATACCAAAGTGAGTGGCGCATAGAGCAGATGGCTGACTTCGGAGTCCCGCAGTCGCGGCGGCGTTTGGTTCTCTTGGCTGGACTTGGATTCAAAATCCCATTTCCCGAACCAACCCGCGCTCGGTCGCCTAAAAAGGGTTCCGCCCTGCGCCCACGGAATACAGTAAGGGAAGCAATCGGCCACATGGGAGAACCGATCACTCTAAAGACGGCTCACAGCAACGGTGGCCCGCAGTCGTATAATTGGCATGTAGTCCGAGACCTTCAGCCACAAGTGCAGGAGAGACTACAAGCAGCGGAGCCTGGACAGACATGGTTGAGGATTGACGAATCGGTGCGTCCCCATTGTCATCGGAATGGATATAAGGGATTCACAAACATGTACGGCAGGATGGAGTGGGACCAAGTGGCTCCTACTATTACGGGTGGATGCACCTCAGCAAGCAAGGGCCGATTCGGACACCCAGACAAGCGGAGGCTCACTATATCCGTCCGCGAGGCGGCTTTACTTCAGACATTTCCAGAGAGTTACGGCTTCATCACGGACCAGATGGGTGCAGTGTGCAATCTCATCGGCAACGCGGTGCCACCACTTTATGCCAAACAAGCCGCCAGAAGGGTTCTAGCCGTGCTCTCGACCTTGAACTGATGAACCATGTTCCAAGCGAGCTCGATTTTCAAAGGCTTATTCGTTGGTTTGGGTGTTCATGGAAGAAGTGCTTTTTCCTTTTTTGGCCCGCGAACAACACCGAGCAAGCCGTCAATAGACAGGGCTTCGTCGAGCAGTGGCCAGTAGATACCGTAACCCGAAGGAGAGATTTCAAAGAGGTTCTTGGAACACGGATTATGGATAATGGCGAAGTCGTCATTCGTCCGGCGACTCGGGATGTCCGCTAACTCAAAAGCATATTGCCCAAGCCCAAGAAAACCGCCTCGTTAGCAGATATGGACCAAGCTATTCGCAAAAGAGAGGGGATGCCGTGAAAGGTCTGGATACTAATGTTTTGGTCCGTTAATGCCGAGACGATCTTCTCTTCAAAAGGAGTAACACATGAATAGGGTAGAAAAGATCGGCTGGCACGCCGAGAGTAAAACCGGCGTCATTGCCGCCGGCGGTGCCGGTGCTGTGGCCGCTGGTATTGAAATCCTCGGCACGGGCGGCAATGCGGCCGATGCGGCCGCCGCCGCGATTCTCGCGCTCAACGTCACCGATCACGGAGCCTGTTCTATCGGCGGGGAAGTGCCGGTGCTCGTCTGGGACGGGAATGCGGTCAAGTCGCTGTCCGGCCAAGGGCGCGCGCCGCTGTCGCCGGAAGCCATTGCTTGGTACATGGAGCACGGCATCCCGGACCGCGACATCAAGATGGCTCCGGTGCCCTCGGTCGTGGATTTGTACATTACCCTTTTGCAGCAATACGGCACGCAGAGCTTTGCCGCGATTGTCGCACCGACCTTGGCCTTGCTCGACGAAGGCGCGGAGGCGTGGCATCCAGACTTGGCGCGGACGCTGCGACGCATGGTGGAGGCGGAACACCGCGCTACCGGCAATCGCCAAGAGAAGCTACAAGCGGCTTGTGATCACTTCTATGGCCGCCGCGCCGAGCAGGGCGATATAGCCGAGGACTTAGAGGCATTTTACCTAGAGCAGGGCGGATTCTTGCGCCGTGCGGATCTGGCGGCCCACAGGACTTTGATCGAAGAGCCGGTGGCCGTCAATTACCGAGGCTACCAAGTGTACAAGTGCGGCCCGTGGACCCAAGGCCCTTATCTGTGCCAAGCCTTGCGCCTGCTCGAAGGGTTTGATCTCAAAAGCATGGGGCATTGCTCGGCCGACTACATCCACGCGGTCACCGAAGCGATGAAGTTGGCCATGGCCGACCGCGACGCGCACTACGGCGATCCTTTGTTCGTGGATGTGCCCATGAACGCCTTGCTGTCCGACGAATATACTCAGCTCCGGCGGCCCCTGATCGACATGAAGCAGGCCGCGCTAGATGCCCGCCCGGGCGATCCGCGCGGCATGAAGGCGGTGCAGGAGGGCGGTACATTTCGGCCCGGCACCGGCGGCACCACCACCTGCGTGGTGGCCGACCGCTGGGGCATGGTCGTGTCGGCCACGCCGAGCGCGAATGTCTATCACGCCGGCGGCACCGGTAGTACGGGCGTCTCGTATGGCAACCGTCTGCGCAGTCTCAACACGACTCCCGGACACCCCAATTGTATCGCGCCGGGCAAGCGGCCCCGCATCACCTTGACCCCTACGCTGGTACTCAAGGATGGCGCACCTGTGTTGGCCATCAGCGTGGCTGGCGGCGATTTGCAAGATCAGGCGACTTTGAACCTGTTGCTCGATTTTGTGGAGTTTGGGATGCGGCCGGCCGAAGCGGTCGTTGCGCCGCGCTTTGCCACGGACCACCACGAGGATTCGTTTGATCCGAATCCGGTGCGCGAGCAGACATTTATACAGGCCGGATCACTGGCCATCAGCTCGGCTGTCGATGCAGCGGTCCGCGACGAATTGGCGCGGCGCGGCCATCAGGTCGAGGCTCGCAACGGCCCCATCGCCACTCCGGTCATGCTGTGGGCCGACGCGGGCGCGTACTATGCGGCTGGCGATCCGGCTGCGGGTCGCCACGCAGCCGGGTTAGCTGAGGACTAGCGCGACGGAATTGCGGCTGCGGTGTGTTGGAGCCATATTGTCCGCGTTTGAATCCCGTTAGTATCGCTGCTGAAGCTGATTTTTGATGACGTCGCCGACATATCGAGAAGAGCATCCGCGCCAAGGCGCGGCCAGCGGCCTGACGCTCCGCTCCTTGGTGCTCGGTGTCATCCAAGTTCTCGTGGTGTGTTTGGGTGCGCCCTACGCCATTTGGGTCTTGGGGTCGTCCGAGATCACCTGGTCGTTTTTTCCGATTGCCGTCGGCTTCTCGTTCTGCTGCCTCATTCTGCTCAACATCCTGCTCAAGACGATCAACCCGGGCTGGGCCTTGCGACCGGCCGAGATGATCACGGTCGTAGTCATGGGTTTGGTGACCACCGGCATCCCCATCTTTATGATGGGCTACGTGCTGGCGATCCCCACCACGCCCTATTACTTTGCCTCGGCTGAAAACCAATGGGGCACGTACGTGTTGCCCTACCTGCCGACGTGGCTGGTGCCGAGCAACGACGGTTTGGCTATGACGTGGTTCTTCGAGGGGTTGCCGCTCGGCGAGCCGATGCCCTGGGGCACTTTGCTCGATGCGTGGGCCATGCCGCTGTTTTGGTGGCTGAGCTTTATCTGGACTTTGTACGCGGTTTGTTTTTGCCTCGTCGTCATTTTGCGCAAGCAGTGGGTCGAGCGCGAGCGGCTGGCCTATCCGCTGATGGAGGTGCCGCAAGCCCTCGTCGCGGATGCCGATGGCCCAGGGCGCGTGCCGGCGGTCTTGCGGAATAAGGTCTTTTGGCTGGGAGCGGCGATCCCCCTGTGCATTGTCTTGTGGAATATCGTCGGCTTTTTCTTTCACTTTTTCCCCAAGATCGAATGGCACTATCCCATCCAAATCGCGCCCGGCTTTCCCGCGATCAACATCCGCTTCTACTTCCCGGTCGTGGGCTTCATGTATTTCGCCAATCTCAATGTGACCTTCAGCATCTGGTTTTTCTATCTATTGCTGTTGGTCGAAGAGGGCCTGTTTAACCGCTTTGGCGTTGGCGTGACCGAAGCCGACAACTTCGTGTGGGGCTTGCCTTCGACGTCTTGGCAGTGCTGGGGCGCGTTTGTGGTGCTGGTGTTGTGGGGCTTGTGGATGGCGCGGGATCACCTGAAAGACGTGGCGCGCAAAGCGTGGAATCCCGCGCATCCGGTTGACGACAGCCGCGAGTTGATGCCCTATCGCAGCGCGGTCGTCGGCCTGTTGGTCGGGGTCGTCTATATGCTGGCGTGGCTCAACAAGGCCGGCATGGAAATATCGGTGGCGGTGTTTTTCTTGGGCGGCGTGCTCATTGCCTACTTGGGTATCACCCGCTTGGTGGTGCAGGCCGGCGTCTTTTACCTGACCACGCCGGTGGTCAGCCAAGCTATGACCATGATGACCTTTGGCACGAGTGCGATCTCGCCGTCGGGCTTGGTGGCCTTGGGGCTTAGCTATGGGTTCTTCAGCGACGTGCAGTCGGTTTTTATGCCATCGGCTGCCCATGCCACCCGGCTGCACGACGCTATGCGCATGAGCCGTCGTGGCCTGTGCTTGGCCATTGCGCTGGCCCTGTTGGTCGGCTTTGTCGCCGCTATTGTGTACGTCATCGCCATGGCCTACGAGCAGGGTGCCTCCAACTTCAATTCTTGGTTTTTCCGCGTCTCCTCAGGCGCGGGAGTGCGCTCCTTTGAAGACGCGATGAGCAAAATAAAAACGCCGGCCGATTTTCACGCGCAGAAGTTAGGCTTCTTCGGCATGGGCGCGGCGGCGATGTCCGTTTTGACGTTTATGCAGTATCGCTTTCCGTGGTGGCCTCTGCACCCGGTGGGCTTGGCCATTTCTGCGATCTGGATGGTGCGCAATCAAGCCCCGGCGATTTTTGTGTCTTGGGCAGCCAAGAGCTTAATCATGCGTTTTGGCGGCATTGAGCTATACCGCAAGGCCACGCCGTTTTTCATCGGTCTGATTCTCGGGCACTTCTTCGGGGTGGGAATCTCGTTTATCGTCGATATGATTTTCTTCCCCGGCAACGGCCACCCCATCCTCCACGGCTGAGGCTGCCGAAGCAGCAGACCCGGCACCGTGCGTTCAGTGGATGGGATTTTAACCTCCGAGTTGGTATATAATCCAATAAATCAGGGGTTCGCATCTTGAATTCCGGAGCCTGATGGTCCGTGCCCAAAATCTAGCGCGAGGCCGCGATTTCCGAACCATCTATCTAAGCAAATAAAAAGTAAAGATGATTGGGAACCGCAGGGGACATTAAACGTCTCGCTTTGTAGCCTCGTAGCGATTCCCGACCATCTAAGCAAAGGAAGAACATGCCGTGAAAAATCAATGGTTCTCATTCAGCGCCGCAGGGCTCGCACTTGCGGCTTTTCTCTTGGCTGGCGGCCCGGCGTTTGGCCAAGAGTCCGATGCCAGCGACCCCTACTTTGCCCCCGACCGCGTGCTCGAAGTGGCTATTGAGATGGCACCTGAAGATTGGGATCGCCTGCGCGCCCAGACGCGGACCCTCATGGATATATTCGGTGGATCCGACTGCGGCGACAGCCCCCATGATGACATATACTCTTGGTTTGAGGCGACGGTAACGGTAGATGGCGAAAGCTACGCCGAAGTTGGCGTCCGCAAGAAAGGATTCTTCGGGTCGCTGAGCAAAGTCAAGCCCTCGCTCAAAGTCCGCTTCGACAAGTTCGTCGATGGCCAGCTCCTCGGCGGCGCAATGAAGCGCCTGACCCTGAACAATTCCGTGCAAGACCAATCCCTGATCAATACCTGCATGGCCTACCACATCTTTACCGCGGCCGGCCTGCCGGCACCGCGCTGCAACTTTGCTACGGTGGCGGTAAACGGCGAAAATCTGGGTTTATACGTGCATGTGGAGAGCATGAAAACCGCCTTTTTAGCGCGCAATTTCTCCGATCCAAGCGGCAATTTCTACGAAGGCACCTTTAGCGATTTCCAGCCCGCGTGGCGCGGTACTTTTGAAAAGAAAACCAATGAGGCGGCCGCCGACTGGTCGGATATCGACGCGGTCGTCGCTGCGTTGCAAGACTCCTCCCCGGCTGGGCTCGAAGCGCTCGCCGCGGCCATTGACCTCGACCACTTCCTCATCTTCTGGGCGACCGAAGTGCTCATCGGGCATTGGGATGGGTACGCCGGCAACCGCAATAACTTCTACTTCTACCGCGAGCCGGGGGCGCCGTTTGTGTTCCTGCCTTGGGGCGCAGACCAAGTGTTTGCGCCGATCGATAAATCCTTTGGTGAGTTTGAGTCGCCGACCTCGGTTCTGGCGCACGGGGCCATCGCGCACCGCTTGTACCACGACGACGCAATGCGCGCCGCCTATGTAAGCCGTCTCGAGCAACTGCTCGACGCGGTCTGGAACGAAGAAGAGCTATTGCAACAGGTTGACGAAATGGCCGCTATTGTCCAAGAGCACGTGCTGGCCAAAAATCGCGCCTCTGCCGCCGGCGACGCCGACCGGGTGCGCCGCTTCATTCGCGGGCGGCGGGCCGAGATCGAAGCCGAGATTGACCCAGAGCCGCCGGCGTGGCCTTTTCCACTGGAGACGAACAATAGCTGTTGGCCGGAAAGAGGCTCTTTTGATCTGTCCTTTGAGACGACTTGGGGGTCGAGCGCCAGCGAGAATCCAGCCGCGGAAGGGACCGTCGCGTTCTCCCATTATCAGCTGGACGGCAAAGAGCAGCACTTCGAGCGCTCGGGGGCCACGGCCGGAATCGAAAAAGAGGAAGAAGCAAGCTGGGATGAAATACTGGGTGTGCTCGACGCGGACGGCGATGGCCTTTTCGATCGCGAAGACTACGATGCGGCCCTAGCGCGCGGCATTGAATATCTGGCGCAGTGGGAGCAACTGCTCACCTTAGATACCAACGGCGACAATGCCATAGATCGGGAAGAGTTTGAGGCCGCCTTGGAAGCGGAAGACGCGGGAGGCGCGGGAGACGCGGGAGAAAGAAGCTATGCGGCCATTACCATCGTCAGCTCTGGGCCGGACTCTTCCAGCGACATACTGACGGCGACGCTGCCAGTAGATGCAGTAGATAGCGGTGCCAGCTTGGTATTCGACCAAATTGCGGTCAGTGGCTATCACTCGGCAGGGGACCAGTTTGATATAATGGCCCGAGGAGGGATTGAGTTCGACGCGGCCAGCACAGAGCCGGGGGCAAAAATTTCGGGCCGGCTCTACGGCACTTTATTTAGCCTATCTGAAAACGAAAACGACGCGGCACCAACTGCTAAAGACGACAAAGAGCTGGCAAAAATCGGACTGGTTATCAACGAGGTCGCCGCGCAAGGCGATCCCCTCGACTGGTTTGAACTCTACAATGCCTCGGCTAGCGCGATAGATCTGGCTGACTTTTTGCTAGCCGACGATCTGACGGACGCCGACAAGCGCGTTCATTTTCCGGCTGGCACGGTCATCGCAGCGGGTGCATTTCTACAGATTCAGCTCGACAAAGACGAGTGGCCCGGCTTTGCCCTTGGCCGCGACGAAGAGCTGGGCATCTGGACGGCCGATGGCCTGTTGGTGGCTCAGATCGATTGGGACAAGGGACAGGCCGACGAGGGAACGAGCTGGGCGCGTCTACCGGACATCACGGGCGATTTTCAGACCGTAAGCCCGCCTACGCCGGGTGCTCCCAACCAGATCGAGACAGCAGTTGCCGAGCAGGCCGCAGGAAAGCCCGAGGCGTTTCGGCTACGCGGCAACTGGCCCAACCCGTTCAATGCCAACACGACCATTGCCTTTGACTTGCCGAAGACCGCACCGGTGCATCTCGTGGTGTACGACGTGCTCGGCCGCCGCGTTTGCACCCTGCATCGCGGTGAGGCGCTGCCGGCCGGCCACTATCGCACCGCTTGGAATGGCCGCGACGATGCGGGCCGCCCCGTCGCCAGCGGCGTTTATCTGTACCAACTCACGGTCGGAGGAGGCTTTACTGCGGTGGGGCGAATGGCCTTGATACAATAGGTCGCCGCTCCTCGTCGATGCAGCGAGCAATCCATCCTGCGCGGTAGCAAATATCATTGGCGACGGTGTTAATGTAGGTAACTCAATGACTGCTCGAGCTTATGTTGAGCAAGGCGAGAACCTGCATTAATTTCTCAAGCTATGTTGAACAAGGCGGGAACTTACGTTTTGGTGGCGGCTGTGATAGCCGCCACCCACAGTGCTTCTGCTGCCCAGTCTCTAACCGGCAATCAGCCCCCTCAATCCACGAGTACTCTTAGCGGATTCGTCCGCGACAAAAGCGATGGCGAGAGCTTGCCCAATGTCGCGGTCTCCATCGCCGTGGAAAACCGCACAATGGGTGCGCTGAGCAATGTGGAAGGCTATTACGCCATCCCGGACATCCCGGCCGGGGCTTGGGTCGTCACCGCGTCCTACATTGGCTACGCAACCTACCGCGACACGCTGGGGTTGGCCGCTGGTCAGGTCCTGCGCTGGGACATCGAATTAGATCGCCAAGCACTCGAGATGGGGGAAGTGGTCGTGGAGGCCGAGGCGACCGCGGTGGAAAGCGAAGTGAACCAGCGGCCGAGCGTCGTCGCCTTACAAGCGAGAGACTTGCAACAGATGGCGGCCATGGCCGAGCCGGATTTGCTGCGCAGTTTGCAACTTTTGCCCGGGGTGCAAGCAGCATCGGATTTTAGCAGTGGACTCTATGTGCGCGGGGGCGGCCCCGACCAGACCGGCATCCTACTCGATCAGATGCGGCTCTACAACCCGTCGCACGCCTTCGGCTTCTTCTCGACCTTCAATCCAGACGCCATCAAGGATGTCACCTTCTACAAGGGGGCCTATCCGGCCCAATACGGCGGCAGCCTAAGCGCTATTCTCGATGTGCAAAACCGCGATGGCAACCGCCGGAACTTTAGCACCAAAGGGGGCGTCAGCCTGATCTCCAGCCGATTGATGAGCGAAGGGCCGCTCGGCCAAGGCTCTTGGATGGTGGCCGGCCGGCGCACGTACATCGATCCCGTGCTCCGAGCAATCCGGCGGCACACCGACGAACTCGAGGGCCTCGGCTACTGGTTTTACGATGTCAACGCCAAGGTGAATACCCAACTCGGTCCCAACGACAACCTCATGATCAGCGCGTACGGGGGCGACGACCATCTCGACATCAGCGTCCGCGGTAACAACACCCCCAGCGACAGCACCAGCACCCTTTCCTTTGGCAATAGCTGGGGCAACAAGGCGCTGACCGGGCGCTGGACGCACGTGTTTTCGCCGGCGCTGTTCGGGCGCATGATGGCCCTGTACTCCAAATACCAAAGCGACATTACCCTCGATTTGTTCGGTACGCCCATCGCAGTACACAATCGCGTCGAGGAGGTTTCTTGCAAAAGCGGCCTCGATTACTTTGCCGCGGCCAACCACACCCTGCGCACTGGAGTTGACCTTACGTTCTTCCGCTTTGATTACGGGGTGCGCTTTGATCAGTATGAGAACGACCAAGTCGTCACGCCCTATATCTTGTCGGCCTATCTCCAAGACGACTGGCAAGTAACGCCGCTGACCCAGGCCCGGCTAGGCCTGCGCGGGACGTATTACGAAGAGGGCGGGCGTCTGTCGCTCAATCCGCGCTTTTCGCTTAGTCGCGTCCTGCAAGAAGGCTGGCGCGTCAAGCTGGCCGGGGGTAGCTACCGGCAATACTTGCAGTTGGTCTCGTCCGAAGGATTCAGTGGCGGCGACCTGTGGCTGCCCCTCGACAAGACGGTCGAGCCCGGGCGCTCCTATCAGGCGGTGTCGGGCTTGGAGTGGGAGCCTTCTGCCAGCTATCGGCTCAGCCTCGAGACCTACTATACAGACTTAATCAACCTCGTCGTCCTCGACGAGGAGCGGGGAGAAAACGTCGAGCAGGAAACCTCGGAGGATGTGTTCAAAACCGGCGGCAGCGGCTATGCGACCGGGGTGGAATTGTTTGCCGAAAAGCGCCGCGGGCGTCTCAGCGGTTGGCTGGGCTACACCCTCGGCTGGACGCGGCGGACGTTCCCGGATATTGATGCTGGCCGCACCTTTGCGCCCAAATACGACCGCCGACACGATGTGGCGTTGACGGCGACATACCGCTTGGACGGCTGGACTTGGACCGCCAATTTCGCGTACGGCACCGGCCAAGCCTACACGCCGGCCGCCGCTCGCTACACCCTGCGCGACCCGGCCTCGGGCCACCGCATCAACCGGCTGCTGGCGGCCCATCGCAACACCGCTCGGCTGTTGCCCTATCACCGCTTGGACGTTGGGCTGCGGCGTGCGTTTGGGCTTTGGGGTGCGGATGCCGAGTTCTACTTGCAAATTTTCAATGCGTACAACCGCCGCAACGAATGGTTTATCGAGTACGATCCCAACGATTCCACCGAGCAACCGATTGTGGTGCGGATGCTGCCTATCGTGCCGACCTTCGGCGTTGACTTCAGGTTTTAAGCCATGTATCGCTATCTCCTGCTGCTGCTGCTGCCGCTCGTAGCTTGCGAGGCTCCCGGGCCGCTAGCGGCCAACCGCGATCCGGCCGAGTTGTTCGGCCCCAGCGAGGACAACCTCATCGTCGTCGATGCCATTCTCATCGTCGATGAGCCGCTGTCCCCGGTCTTCCTGCGGCGCACGGTAGCACCCGGTACTCCCTATTCGGAGCGCGGTGCGGCCCTAGCCGGTGCCAGCGTTGCCATCCACAGCGGCGACGCCGCGTTCAACTATCGCCCGGACCCGGCCGAGCAGGGCCGCTACTTACCGCCGGACGACGCGCCGCTAGTCGAACCCAATCGCCTATACGAGCTGCGCGTCAACGCCGAGGGCGATTTGGCGGTGCGCGCTCAGACCCAGACGCCGGCGCGAGTGCGGATTGATTCGCTGCTGCTTTTGGCCGATGACGCCGAGACCGCGCTGAGGCCGCTCAAGCTGTTTGCGGAGCTTGGCGACGCGGTCTATCAGGCCGCGGAAAACCAGTTGCAGTACGACGAAGGGGTGATTTGGGGCCAATTTCAGGAGCATAGTACGGCCGCTGCCCACCAGATGCGGATAGAAAATTTAGAGGATGCCAGTGCGCTGCTGATTGACTGGATTGAGGAGGAGGACTTTGAAGATTTTGATCTTGATTTCGAGCGCGTGGTAACGTCGCCGCTGCTGAATCTGCAAAGCGGCCAACTCTATCTGCCGTGGGACGGTATTTACTATGCCGGGCGCTACAAGATCAAACTCTTCGCGGTCGATCAGAATTGGTTTGACTTGGTCCGCACCGACAATGTAGAGGCCGACCGGAACAGCGGCGAGGCCGGCCAGAGTTTTCAACGGCCGCTCTTCCACGTCGAAAACGGGATCGGTCTCTTCGCTTCCGCGGCCGTGGATTCCTTTGGCTTCTCCGTCCGCCCGTAGGGCCGAGCCAAGACGAACCGTGGATTTTAGAGAACGACATCATCCGGCGAGAGCTTGCCAAAGCCCGGCCGCTCGCTTTGGGCGTTTCACTTATCGGTCTGAACGCGGTAATCGGTCGGGGGTGAACCGCTGTTTGCCGCGGCGTCGGCGTTTTGGATCGCTTTTTCAGGTTCTGTTCCCCGTACTAGTTTTTGGTGCAAGCCTAGCGGGCTGTGGGAGGCTGTTCGGCGACGCGGGCGAGCCGCGCGCCGAAGTGACTTTTGAGCAATACGAGATCGCCATCGGCGCGGCGAAACGCCAGACCGTTTTGACCGGGTTCTTGCGCGGCGGTGCGGTCGCGGAACTGGCCGTAGTAAGCCGCGACCGCTTGCGCATCTACGCGCTTGGTGACCGCACCTGGGTTCCGCTATTCGACGCAGCGTTGCGGCCCGAACTATTGTTCGTCGATGTGGCCAATATCGGCGGCCGCGACCGCTTGATTTTGTACGAGCCCGGTCGCCTGAATTGGTTCGATTTTGAGACGGCGACCGAGCGTCCGCTGATGGCGGTAACGGCCCATTTCGAGCCGCCGCGCCGCGGCGAAATCCCCCATGTAGATGTTACGCGAGACGTGAACGGCGACGAGCGCGACGACCTAGTCGTGCCGGGCGTTGATGGCTTCTCGGTGTTCGTCCAGCTGAGCGATGGCGCGTTTGCCGATCCAGTGAAGATCGGCCCGCCCACCGATATGAGTAGGATCTACGGAGCCGATGGGTATCGCTACGACCCTTGGTCGCAAAGCCGCGTCCACGCGATGGACTACAACCGCGATGGTCGCCGCGACTTAGCATTCTGGAACGAGGACCACTTTGCGGTACATCTCCAAGACGAGCGCGGGCTGTTTGCCGCGGTGGCCGAGACCTTCACGACCGACGTGGCCTTCGACTCTGACCATTTTTCCGCGCTCGCCACCGGAGCCATGACGGGGAGGGTGCTGCACTCGTTAAGCGACCTGAACGGCGATGGCGTTGCCGACTTGGTAGTATTCTCGCTACAGGGCCGGAATTCCACCTACGAGGTGCATTTTGGCGCGCCAACAGCCGATAGTGGCATCGCGTTCGCCCGGGGCGTCGACATGGCATTTGAGTCGGGCGGCAGGATCCAACTCGGCATGGAGCGGCGCGACTTTGATCGCGACGGTCAAGCCGACTTGATGTTTACAACCATTGAGGTCGAGTACCTCGAAAGCAGCCTGTGGAAAAGATTCAAGGGGTTCATGGGCGATGACATTTGGCTGGATCTCGAGTTCTACCGCATGGCGGGGGGCCGCTGCTGCGACCAACCCAATGCCACCCGCCGAATCCAATTAGACGGCGTGCCCAGCCATCAGGAGCCGGGGTGGGTGCCCTTGGATATCGTGCTTCGAGGAGCGACCCACGCCAGCCGCCGGACGCAAAAACAGTATCTACGTGCGTTCAACAGGACTTTGCTCATCGGGGATGTGACCGGCGACGGTCGCGCCGATTTGCTCATCGAGAGCAGCCATAGGGAACTGCGCGTTTTTGTCGGCGTCCCGGGACCGGGCCTGTTTGCCCAGCGGCCGCAGAAAGTGGCGGTCGCCTTGCCCCACGACGCGGAATACACCTGGCTCGTAGACCTCAACGAGGACGGCAAGCAGGACATCCTCATGCACGACCCGTTCCCTCTACGAGATGTCCACGGTGGGCCGCAACAGCAGCCGGAAGCTCAGTCGCAGCGGGTCGCGCTACGGATCGCTCGCTGAAGTAAGAGACCGGGCCGCGACGCTAAGGCCGCACCACGCTGCCGTCGGCGCGGCGATCCTCGGCTGCGTAAAAGGCGCGCACCTGATCGCCGACCAACAGATTCTTCGCCTGCTCTTCGTCGATGTCGATTCCCAGCCCCGGCTGGTCGTTGGGATACATGTAGCCCCCGGCCATCGTGGCGTGCCCGGGGAAGGCCGCCAATTCTTCTGGACTGAAACCGTTCTCCTCTTGAATCCCGAAACTGTAGCTCGCCATATCGAGGTGCATGGCCGCCGCTTGGTTGACCGGATCGTTGTCCCCGCCTTCCTGCCAAGCGGTCTGTACGCCGTAAAACTCGCAGAGCGCGGCGATTTTGCGGCAGGGAGTGATACCGCCGCCTTTGGCCACTCGGATGCGGATGTAGTCAATGAGACGCTCGCTAATCAGCGGCAGGTATTCGTTGACATTGACGAATAGCTCGCCCATGGCCTGCGGCGTGGTGCATTGCTGGCGCATGAGTCGGTACCAGCCGATCTGCTCGGGTGCCAGCGCATCTTCGAGGAAAAACAGCCGGTAGGGTTCCAGTCGCTTGGCCAGTGCCACCGCGATTTGCGGTTTGAGGTGCTCGTGGACGTCGTGGGTGAGCTTGGGGCCAAAACCCAGCTTGTTGCGCAGATACTCGAACATCGCGGGAATAGCCTCCAGATAGGCTTCGTCGTCAAAGGCCGGTGCCGCCGACCAAGCATTGCGCGGCTTGAGGGCGTTTTCCACGAAACCGCCGCCGCCATAGCCGCCGAGTTGGCAGCGGATTACCGGCCAGCCTTCGTCGATGTAGCGCTGGACGTCATCGGCGAGGGCTTCGTGATCTCGGCCGCCGGCGTGGGCGTAGCAGGGGACTGCGGCGCGGCAGGCCCCGCCCAGCAGTTCGTACACGGGCATTCCGGCTTCCTTGCCTTTGATGTCCCACAGGGCCATGTCGATGCCGCCTAGCGCGGCGTTGAGGATCGAGCCGCTGCGCCAATAGCCGCTATTGTACACGCATTGCCAGATGTCCTCAATGCGGCTGGCCTCGCGGCCAATCAGCAGTGGCCCCAAGCTCTCTTCGAGGGCCGTGGCGACGGTGGCAGCGTGGTTGTGCTCGCTGGCCGAGCCGATGCCGTAGAGGCCGGGTTGGTCGGTGATGATTTTGACGATGACCCAGGTGCCGTTCTGGCGAGTGCGGATGCAGCGGACTTCTTTAATTTTGGCCACGAGTGTCTCCTTGTGTAGGTTTGCTAGACAAAATAAGCTCCATGCGATGAGTGAAAAACCGCTTTTTACTGCGAGGATACGTATGCGCGCCTTTCAGCCCTACGCTTCTTTGGAACGCTACATTGGCCGCCGCCTCTTAGCACTGCTGGCCGCGCTGGCCCTAACCGACGTTGCCATTGTGCTGAGCGCGTCGCTGAATACCGCCTTGATGAGTGCGGCGTCTGGGGACGATGTGGTTCGCGCTCGCACCATTGAAATCCTCAACGACGCGGGGCAACCCGTGCTCGTCGCGACGGCTGACGAGCGCCAGAACGGTGCTCTATGGGTCGGGGCCGGCAATGGGCAGGGTGGGGTTAGCCTCCGCACCGATGCGACGGGCCACGGCTTGTTGGTGGTCAATACGGCGACGGGCGCGCCACTGGTTTCGATTGTAAGCAGCGATCAAGCGGGCGGTGCGTTGCAAGTGTACAGCGCGGGCGGCGAGCAGTTGGCGTACTTAGGCGCGAGCGAGGTCGGCAGCGGCCACTTGGCCCTGCGGAGCGCGGGCGGCGGTTTGCTAGTGGCCGCCGGTGAAGACAAGGGCAGTGGTTTGCTGATGGCCAACAATGGCGCGGGCGTCAACATCTTCCTCGCCGGTGCTGATTCGGCGCAAAACGGCGGCCTGTTGCTCAATAGCCGCACCGGCGACAACCTGATCTACGCGGGTGCCGGTGCCGATGGCAACGGTGGCCTGCACGTCAACGCCGCCCATGGAACCCACCTCGTCTTCTTGGGGGCCGATGGGCAGCGCAACGGTGCGGTGGGGATTTGGGACCGCCATGGCGCGGGCCGCATCTTGCAGAAGTAGCGTTTGAATGCACTCGATGCAGGAGCCGGGCAAATAATGGACTCGACCGACCGATGTCTGCTTGTGGGGGTTGTCTGCGCTTTGTTCAGCGCCCCTACGGCCAGTGCCGACGAAATTCGCTTTGCCTCCCGCCGCGACTGGCAGGCTTGGCCGCTGCCCGGCACGGTTGAGCTGACTCCGCAGGGTTCCCTCAGGCCCGTCGCTGTCCGGCGCGACATTAATGCGTCGCGCAATGCCGCGGCTTTTGGCGGCGGCATTCGGCGTGCGGGTTCCAATCTGCGCGATGCGCTGCTGGTTGTGGATGGCGATCGCGCCACTGGTTGGTATCCCGAGCTGGACGATCCGCCTGAAAGCTGGACCATTGAGATCGATTTGGGCCGGGGCGTCTCCGCTCGTCGCGTCAAGCTGATCTTCGATCCCCAAGGTCCTGCGCCGCCGCTTTTCGACCTGCTGCTTTCCACGGGCGAACATGCCGTTGACGCGGTCGATAACCCCATCGCCGAAAGCGTCGTCTACCGGCTGCGCGAGCGCTTCAAGGAGAACACGCGCCACGAGATCACCTATGAACTCGACCAGCCCTTCCACACGCCGATCCAGTACGTGCGCTTGGATCTGCTCGCCCTCAAACCGAACACCCGCCTGCTCGAAGTTGAGGTCGAAGCACTGGGCGACAACATGGCTTTGGGGATGCTCGAACGCGGCGGCAATCTCGAAGTCGTTCTCGATGCGTTCGTCGCGCAAGACCTCATTCCGCTGGGCAACGCCCAAGTGCTCATCGACGGCGACCTCTCCACCCGCTGGTTTGTGCGGCGCACCATCCAAGCCGAGCGCGATGTATTTTCGCACATCCTCCTCGACTTGGGGGCCACCTACTTTGTCGATAAGCTCAAAATCGTCGGCGGCGTAGTCGCCCGACCCGGCGGCGGCATTACGGCTGGCAGCGGTCAGGTCATCGACTTTTTCATCTCCCGGCGCTCCTTTGGGTTCAACTTCTACGAAGTGCTCGGTTCCGACGGGTCCGTAGCACCCGATGGTACCCTGATCTGGCAGAAGTACTATTCCGGTACTGCTAGCGAATACGTCAGACAAGTGACCGGGGCCGCCACCCACGAGTTCGGGCTGGTCCCCACTCGCTTTATCCGGGTGTTGTGGAAGAACTGGGACGCGAGCAATCGCCGGGCCTTCCGGGGCTTTGCCGAGGAGCTGCAAGTGTTCGGCGAGGGCTTCCCGCAGAGCTTGGAATTCCGCTCGCAGCTAATTGACTTCCAAAGCTCCAAAAGCCTCAATACCCTATCTTGGGAAGCCGACATCCCGCCGGGAACTCGGCTGGAAATACGCAGCCGCTCCGGCAACGAGGTCAAAAATCTCCTCACCTACTACGACAAAAACGGCAAGGAAGTCACCGAGAGGCGCTACGGCAAGCTGATTCCGAGCTTCAAGGGGCCGATTGACACGGCCCGGGTCATTGGCGGCGACTGGAGCGCGTGGAGTAAGCTATACGCTTTTTCTGGCCAAGAGTTTCAGTCCCCTTCGCCGCGGCGCTACGCCCAAATCCAGCTGCGGATGGTGGCGGAAGATCCAGCGGTGGCACTGCAACTTGACGCGCTCAGCATTGCCTTCAGCGA
The DNA here is from genome assembly GCA_965116045.1 of Candidatus Latescibacterota bacterium. Lineage (GTDB taxonomy): Bacteria > Latescibacterota > UBA2968 > UBA8231 > UBA8231. The sequence goes on from OZ220478.1 coordinate 4,312,966, forward strand.
CCCGTTATCCCAGCGGGCTGTTAGCGAAATTTTTCCGACTCAGGTTGCACCGGGCGAGGAGACCGAGTTTCGCTTCTTCTTGCGCCCGCGCGAGACCAAGGCATCCGGGTTTGATCGCCTCGTCTTGGAGACGCCGGTGCCGGTGCGCTTTATTCGCGCCTTGGTCGACGACGTGCCCGCAGCGGTTGAGGACCAGCCGGTCCAAGCTGGCTTTGCGGTGACTTTCCCCCAGCCGCTGCGCGACGACGACCTCGTCGAATTGCGCTTTGCCGCCCAAGTATTTCAGCAGTCCACGCCCTTCGTCCTTTTCATTCAAGATGTGCGCACGGCTGACGCCAGCCGTCAGCGCGTCGATCCTGGAGATGCGACCGGCCAAGTCGCCAGTAGTACCAACGTCGTCAGCCTGCCGGTCGCCCGCGACCTCTTGCGCAATGTCGTTTTCAATACCGCACTGCTGACGCCCAACGGCGACGGCATAAACGATGTGCTCGCCGTCCGCGCCGACGTGATCAACATGCTCGAACCGCGCCCTTGGCACCTGCGGCTCTACGACTTGGCCGGTCACGCGCTCGTCGAGCGTTCGCAAGCCGTTACTGCGGGTGCTTGGGATTTCACTTGGAACGGCCGCGACCAAGTAGGGCAACAGGTGCCGCCCGGTCTCTACGTGCTCGAACTCCACCTCGAGGGAGACGCCCATCAGCAGCGCGTCCGGCGCGTGATTTCAGTGGTATATTGAAGTTGTATTACCTTCTCGCACTAATATGCGCGATCGCGAGCAACTGCCCGGTATCCAAAGGGCCGGGGTTCTAGGAACCAATGACATGATTGACGCCAGCGACCTCTTCGAGAGCGGCACCCAAGGCTACCATACCTTCCGCATCCCAGCCCTGATTACCACACTCACCGGCACGGTGCTCGCCTTTTGCGAGGGCCGCAAAAATGCCCGCGGCGACACCGGCGACATCGACATGCTGCTGCGACGCAGCGACGCTGGCGGCCAGAGCTGGCGGCTCGGCGGCTCGACCCCGCAAGACCAAGTCAACGAGTGCGAAGTCGCCGAGCTGCAGGAAGGTCGCCTGCTGCTCAATATGCGAAACTACGATCCAAGCATCCGCGCCCGCGCCTTTTCGTTTAGCGATGACAGTGGCGAAAGCTGGTCGTCGATAGCGCGCGATCCGGTCCTCGTCGAGCCGATTTGTCAGGCCAGCATCCGGCGGATCGGCACCAGTCTGCTCTTTTCCAATCCCGCCAGTGCCGAGGGGCGTCAGAATATGACTGTGCGGCTCAGCGACGACGACGGCCAAACGTGGGCCTGCGCCCGCGTCCTGCATCCCGGCCCGGCCGCGTACTCCTGTCTGGCCGCTTTGCCCGACGGTCGCGCCGCCTGCCTCTATGAATGCGGTGCCGAGCAGCCCTACGAGCGCCTGACCTTGGCCCGCTTCGGGCTGGACTGGGTGCGCGACACGCATGAGGAGTCCCCGTGAAAATCACCGACATCCGCACCCTTTGCCTCTCCCGTCCCCACGAGCCCGACCGCCAGTGGTTTAGTGCTACCTTCCACGTGGAAAAAGCCGACTGTCCCATCGTCATCGTCGATACGGACAGCGGCCTGCAGGGCATTGCCGAACCTTCCACTTATGGCGATCCACCGCTCATTCGCCAGCGGCTCGACGCGCTCAAACCCAGTCTTATTGGCCGCGATCCACTCGACCCGGACCTCGCGCCCAAACCCACCGGCGACCGCTCCATGCACATTGCCCACGCTGGTCTCGAACTGGCACTGTGGGATCTACGCGCCAAGGCGCAAAACAAAACAGTCGCCGAACTCATCGTCCCCCTCATCACGCCCGATACCCCCGAGCGTCAGCCGCGCCCCCTGTTGCGCCTCTATGCTTCGGGGGGCGTCCAGTACGACTGGGACGACCGCCCCACAGCGGTCGTCGATGAAGCGCGCACCCTCGCCGCCCGGGGCTTCACCGCCTATAAAATGCGGCTGGGCACCGAGTGGTCGTGGTCAGGAGTCGGGGTCGCGCAGATGATCGACCTGTTGCGGGCGGTGACCGACGCGGTGGGAGAGCGCATGGAGCTGATGCTGGAGGGCAATTGTCGCCTCGACGAGGTGGCGGCCCGCGAGATTGGCCACTTTCTCGACGAGGCGGGCTGGACTTGGTTTGAGGAACCGCTGCCCAAGGACCAAATCGACGGCTACGCCCGCCTCAACGCCGAGCTGCACCTGCCTATTACCGGCGGCGAATCCAACTCAACGCTCGACCAGTTCGAGCCGTTCTTCGCGCAGAAAGCGTACGCCAAGGGCCAGCTCGATGTCGGCGTTTGTAGCCTCGGCGAGGCCGTCCGCATCTACCACCGCGCCAAAGAGTACGGCATTGAGCTTTTTACCCAAAATTGGCACAACGGCCTGCTGACCGTAGCCAACGCCCACTTCCTCGCCGCGCTCCCCGAAGAGCACGTGCTGGAACTGTTCATCGGCCAAGGCCCATTGCAATGGGACATCCTCAAAGACCCGCCCGCGACCACAGGCTACCTCGCGCTGCCGGCCGCGCCCGGCTGGGGCGTGGAACTAGCCGACGACCTCGAAACGCGCTTCCCCTACATACCCGGGCCTTGGGGGCGGGCGGTGGAACGCTGAGATGATAAACCCGGTTGCCAACCGAAAAGTCGTTGCGGATCAACAGAGATAAAATAAGACAATCCCACATCCTTCAGGCTTGGGATGCTGGCAGGCGCTCCAGCAACCCTCTTTGCATATCGGGCGATGGCTGGTACGCGACTTAAAATTTGACAACAGCCCTTGGCTCCTTGTAAGATAGTTCGCTCTCATTCAATTCACCTTTGGAGCCAACATGATAAAAGACCCGCCGCTACTTACCGTCCGCCGCAATTTTCCGCGGCCCGCGGAAGCTGTCCTGCGCGCTCTGCGCAATGTTCCCACTGGCTTTATCGTCGATTGCATGAGTGGCCGCGGTGCGCTCGACTACCGCATCAAGCCGCTCGATTCCAATAACTGCCAGTTCGTCGCACCCATCGTCACCTGCCATCCGGGGCCGGGCGACAATCTCGCCGTCTTTGCCGCGCTCGAGATCGCGCAGCGAGGGGACGCGATCTTCATCGCCACGGATACGTTCACCAAGACTGCGGTTGCCGGAGACAACATGCTGGCCATGGGACGCAACCGCGGCATCAATGGCTTGGTCACCGACGGCCTGATGCGCGACATAGATGGGATATTGCCCGTTGGTTTGCCCGCCTTTTGCCGGGGTATTACGCCCAACTCCTGTACGCGCAATGGCCCAGGCACGGCCGGGATGCCGGTGGTCATGGGCGGAATCTGCGTGGATGCTGGCGAGATCGCGGTTGCCGACCGCGACGGAGTGGTGGTCATTCCCCGCGATCAGTTCGATCACGTCTGCGCGACCCTGCCCCAAGTACGCGAGGCCGAGGAAAACCTCTCGCGCCAGATTCGCTTAGGTTTGGACAATATGGAGGGGATGCGCGAGTTGCTCGACTCGGACCGCACCGAGCACATCGACTAATTTTCGCCGATCACCAAGCTCGGCTGGTCGAGTGCTACCTCGGGCAGCCGCTCGGCTTGTATCTCTGCTGCGGTCCCGTCGGCTAGGCGGTAAAGCCGCGCCGAGCCCGCCATCTCCCAAACAGAAGGAGCCACCGCGCCGGCGACCGCTGGTAGTAATAGGGCCAACGTGCGGGTCGGTTCCCGGAGCAGCCGCGCTGTGACGTCGTCGCCCTCTAGGCTGGTAGCCTCGGCCGCGGACATGCGGAAGCGTTGCAACAGTGCATTGAGGCACCGCAAGACGCCAAAGGCGGGGCGGGGATTGCACCGGGGATCCAAAAGCCCGGCCCTGACATCCATGGTGCGATCCAGATCGATAAAAGGCTCGACAAAAAGCCGCGCCCGCGGCAGCAACGCCGTTGCAAAAAGCGCCTCCGCGGCCCGGACGGCATCGGCTTGGTCGTTTTGCCCCGGCAACTCAAAGAGCAAATCCAGCCGCCCGATCGCGGTTGAGGCATTTACCTCGCGCCAAGCCAAGGCATCTTCCCAAGGGGCTGTTGCGTCCAGCCGGCACAGGGCCGCTTCTATCGAGGTGTCGGCGTCCTGCAATCGCCGGTCGAGTTGGGCTACTTCGTCGGGTCGATAGCCGATTCGGGTGCGGGGGTGCTGCTTGCCGGCTGTCTGTTGGCCGGGAATTACCGGAGCCAAAGACAGTCGCAAATTGCGGTGGTAGCTCTTGAGCAAGTACAGACACGACGACGATGGCCAAGGTGCGCCCGGTATCTGGAGCTCCCAAGTATCCACTTGGTCGCGGCGACTTTCCAAGATGGACCCGTATGGAGTGGCTTCGTCGGCGAGAAGGGTCGCCTGCACTTGGACGCCTTGGCGGCGCAAAAAGCGCAGGCGGTCGCCAGACGAATCCAAATCGGTCCACGGGCAGCGCAGGGCCTGTGCGCCCAACTCCAGACAAGCCAACAGGGGATAGTCGTTGCGCACTCGCTGACGCACTACTGAGGGAAAGGTTATGGGGACTTCGGTTTCCCAACCTAGTGGGTGGGTTGCAGTAAGCCCTAGTGGAGCTCCGCCCAAGTCGGCGGTCGCTGGGGTGAGCAAGTGCCGCGCATCCGATTCCCAATTTTGTGCCCCGGCCGTGCGGATTAGGTGAATGTCGAGTCGGTTGTGGCGCAGGCGACACAGGAAAAACCCCAACTTGGGCTGGTCGTCGCGGCCCTGCTCGGGCGGCGGTGCGCTGCCGAACAAATGGCTAAAACCGGGCCGGGTAAAAGAAGTGGAGGGGACGGTGCGATAGTTCAAGGTGCCCGCCGGTTCGCAAAAGGCAAAATGCACGTGGGCCGCAAAAAGCCAAGCTACCCGGTGGGCGGCTAACAATTTTAGCAGCCACGTGCGGGCTGGTTCGCCGATGTTGTCGTAGTGGCCCAGATGCGGCTCGGTGGGGTTGTGCAAGTAGGGCGGCAAGTGCAAAAATACCGCGATGCGCGTCTGGGCGTGTGCGGCCAAGTCGGCTTCCAACCAAGCCCTTTGCTCTTCCTCGGCTGGCAGGCTGGTGTTGAGAATCTGGCTGTTGAGTACCACCAAGTGCAGGTCGCGATAGTCAAAGCTATACCAAGACGGGCCAAAGCGCCGGTGGTATGCGTCTAAGTCCTCGGGCGCGACCGGATGGGTGGGCATGGTGGGATCGGGTTTGTCGCCCACGTCGTGATTGCCTGCGACCCAGCGCGGCTGTACGCCGCAGGCGGCCATCTGCGCTAGCGCTTGGTCCAAGGTCGGGCCAAAGCCCGCGCTTTGCGGGTACTCCTGCACCACGTCGCCCATGTGGACGACAAAATCTGGTGCCAAGGCCGCTACTAAGCGCAATGCTGTAGCTGCGCGTTGGCTCTGTTGGGCGCGGGAGGGGAATTCGTCCATTCCGACGCCACCTGCTAGCGCATAGTGGGTATCGGCGATGACGACAAATTCGCCTAGGGCCTCGGGCAACAGAGTGCGGTCGAATAGGGTGGGCATAGCGCTAGCCAACTGGGCGCAAATTGAGCAATACCAACAGCCAAGACCGCGCCCAATACGAAGTGTTCACGTAGGGATTCTCGGCCGAAGGCCATCCCGTCCAGTACGTCTCGTTGACTGGAATCCGGTGCGGCCACTGCACGAGCGGAATCGCCGGTAGCTCGGCCAGCCAAATTGCCATGGCCTGCCGGTAAATCGCCATCATCTCGGGGGCATCGTTGGGCGTCTGCGCCATGCGATCGACTAGCGCGTCAAAATCGGCGTTTTGCCAGCGCCAGTAGTGCTCGGCAGTCTCGCCCGTCGGTCTGGCGAAGCGGCTGTGGTAGTGGCTCAGCACTTGGTAGGGATCGCGCATGGAGCTTAGGTTGCCAAACATAAAAGTGTGCGCCGCGCCCTGTGCCATCCGCGAAATGTAATCCGCAGTCATGCGGAATGAGGCAGCGAAACCCGCTGCTTGGAGCTGGGCGACCAAAACCGGCGTCAGGTCTTGGAAATGCGCGGAGATGTCGATGACGAGCGACAACACCTCGCCGTCTTTTGCCCAGTAACCATCCGCCCCCCGCAGCCATCCCTTGCGCGACAGGATCGCGGCCGTGCGCGCGGTGTCGTGGACGCCGATCTCATAGCGGTCAATTAGATCCGCGGCCGCGGCGAAATAGGGCTGCATTTGCGGCACGTCTGGCAGCGGCAACAGCGCGTAGTCGCCCGAGTTCTGCCAGCCGACTTCGACTAGCTGTTCGCGGTTGATGGCGAAGTTGATCGCTCGGCGGATTTCGGGATCGTCGAAAGGGGGCTCCATATTGTTAAACCCCAACGCAATGGCCCACGGCGTCATGTAGCTGTAGGGCGGCTCGCGTCCCGTCCAGGTGCTCATCTTGTCGTGTTGTTCGAGCAAGGTGACGATGTTGGACGGCCGGAGTTCCAAACAGGTGTCGAGCTTGTTGGCCAGCAGGTTTTGCACTCGCTGGTGCTCTTCCATGTAGGGCAGAAAGATCAACCGCTCGACTTGTGGTAGCGCGTGGAAGCCGGCCTTGGCTGCCCACCAGTCCGGCCGCAGATCCCAGATCCGCTGCGCTGGCTCGGACAGTGCAATGCGATACGGCCCGGTGACCACCGGCTCGTAGTTGGCAAAGCGCAAGGGGTCTTGCCCCGCCCAGATGTGTTTGGGGACGATGGGTACTCCGTTGCCGTGGTTGTGGGTGAAATAATTGAACAGAAAGCGCGGGTTCGGCGACTTGAGGATGATCTTCGCCGTCAGGCTGTCGAGCGCCACGGCCTCTTGGACCGCGGTCTCCATATCAGTTGAGAACACCAGATGCGGCGCGTGTTCTTTGAGCATATTGACCGTAAAAACAAAGTCGTGCGCCGTCCACGGTTGCCCGTCGCTCCACGCCACGCCCGGACGTATATTGATCACGACTTCGGTGTAGTCGGCGTTGAAGCGATGTCCGGTGGCGATCCACGGCAGCGGTTCGGCGTCGGCCTTGTAGCCGTTGAAAAAGTAGAGCGGCTCGTAGAGGAACTGATAGCCGATCCGCGAGATTCCGCCCGGCGCGAAGGGGTTGAAAGTGTTGTAGTCTTGGATCTGGCCGCCGCAGGTGTTGTTCTCGGCGCAATCGACGATCAGCGTGCGGTTGCGCGGCACTTGTCGCAAACCGTCTGGCGCTTGTTCGTCGCCACAGGCTGCCAAGACTATGCCGCAGAGGAGCAGCCAATGACTGGCGCGTTTTCCCATATTCGCCGTACTTTCTCCGGTGCGAGATTTAAGTAACATAACGCGCAGAGTTCTCCGTTGTCCATATCTGCGCCTGTGCCGTTCCGCGAGCGCGTGGAGCGCGTGCGCTAATATGGAAGGTGTTCCCGCTCACCCTCATTTCCCGAGATAACGCCATGAACCTCTTGCTGCCCTTCGCATTGTTGGTGCTCGCCGCCTGTTCCGATCCCTGCGCCGAGTCCATCAACCCAGCCCTGCTCGACCGCGAGGCCGCCAAAGAAGGGGCCGTCCGCACTGAATCCGGCCTCATCTATCAGGAGCTAAAGGGAGGCTACGGCCCCCAGCCAAGGCCAAAAGACCGCGTCACCGTCCACTATAAGGGCATGTTTGCCGACGGCGAGGTCTTCGACAGTTCGTACGAGCGGGGCCGCCCCAGCACACTGTCGCTCAAAAGGGTCATCCCAGGCTGGACTGAGGGTTTGCAGATGATGAAGGGCGGTGGAAAGGCGCGATTGGTGATACCGCCAGACTTGGCCTACGGCAAAAAGGGCAAGCCCGGCAGCATTCCCTCGTGCGCGACCTTAATTTTTGAAATCGAGTTATACGAGATAAAAGGGAGTTAAAGCCATGAGCAAGTTACCGCGTCGCAAGATGGGGCGCACGGGTATGCAGCCCCGGGCGCTCGGCATGGGCGCGGCCTTTGTCGGTGCATCCGGCGAGGCCGAGACCATTGCCACGATCGAACGCGCGCTCGATTTAGGTATCGACTATTTCGACAGCTATGCTGGCCGCAACGAGGAGCGCTGGGGTAAGGCGTTAGCCGGCGTCGAGCGGTCGAGCTATTACATGCAGGCCAAGGTCGGCCCGCACCCGGAGCGTCCCAAGGATTTTTCCGCAGAGGCCACCCGCTGGAGCGTCGAACAAAGCCTGCAATCGATTCGCGTTGATTACCTCGATGCTGTGCTCGTCCACGACCCGCCTGATATCGCCGATCCGTTAGGCCCTAATCGCGCCTTTGATGCGTTGCAGAAGATGAAGGAAGAGGGTTTGGTGCGCCACATTGGTTTGGGGGTCCGCGATCACGACTTTCACCGCGCTGCCATTGAGGCTGGCCACGCCGAGATCGTCCTCGCGTTCCTCGACTACACGCTCCTCGACCAGTCCGTCGCTCGCACCACTATGCGCTTGGCCAAAAAGCACGGCACGGGCCTGATTTTAGCCAGCGTCTTTGGCATGGGCCGTTTGACCGGCATAGAGCCGGACCGGGCTGCTGAGCCGCGTGCTCACGCGATGTGGGAGTGGTGCCAAGAGCAGGACGTGGACATCAAGCACTTGGCCATGCAGTTCTGCCTCGACGCGCCCATTGACGGCATCGTCATGAGTGGCCCCGCCGACCGCCACCAACTTCAGGACGCGTACGATGCGGCCACTCAGGAAGTGCCCGCCGAAATTTGGGCGGCGTTTGAGGAGCGGTTTGGGGTTGGGATTTAGGCGTTGGGTCTGGAATCGGAATTAATCCCGCATTGGAGGGTCTGCATGAGTACGTGGCGTGAATTGACATTTTCGACCCACTCCGCAAAGGACGCGGTACTTGTGATCGAAGATGAGCGTGCGAGCGCACTCGCCGATCCACTTCGTTGGCGCATCCTCGAAATCTTGGGAGACGGGAAGTCGGTTGCGGACTTTTCGCAGACGCTGGGCGTTACCAATGCTCGGGTGCTGTACCACTTGCAACGGCTAGCGCAAACAGGGGTCGTACATTTGGTGGAAGACGGAGCCGATCCCCAAGAATGGCGTTGTTGCCCAGCGGTCGGCAAAATTCGCGTTCGAGAGACCCGGCCAGCAGAGGCCATGCCAGCGGATGTTGTCAGCCAGTTCAATCAAGCAGTGCGCGAAGCGGCCGAAGGCTTATACGGTTCGACATTCCAGCTATCAATCAACCATAACCGCGCGCGATTATCTGAAGAACAGGCCGCCGAATTTGGTCGCCGATTATTGGCGCTTATAGAAGAGTACTTTCCGCCGGGGAAAGGGGATCGCCAGGGCCTCAAATACGGGTTCTATGGAGTTCTCACGCCGATTGATCTGCATCCGCTGGAGGACTCTGAGGCTGAAGAGTGAGGCCAGAATCTCAGATTGACTTTCGCGTCTGGTTTAGGCTATGCGGTTCGCCGCCTAATCAATCCCCAGTCCCCGATCTATCTCGGCTTGGTACCCCTCCAAGTCGCCGCGCTCGATTTCGGCCAAGCTAACCGGCCGATTAAACCACGCTGATTCAAAAATCGCCATGCAGATCGCCTGCGAGCGATAACCATCTAAGCCATCCACTTCGGGGGTGCCTTGGCCTCGCACGGCGTCGGCGAAATCCTTGAGTTCGGTTGCGATGGGATTTTCCACGCCACCGGGGAAGAGCCGCTCGCGCTCGTCATCTGTGAGGCTTGTCTGATACGCCTCGATCAGGGCCTCGTTAGACGTGTTTTCGCCGGTGCGCGTCCAAAGCCCGCTCTCCCAGTCGATGCAGCCCTCGCTGCCGTATAGGACGCGCTTGCTGAAGTCTTGGCCCGGCGCGGAACCTTGCCAAGTCCACTGCACCACTGCGCCGCCATCGAAATCGATCAGTGCCATCGCGCAGTCCTCCACATCCACCGGCCAAGCTCCTTCGCGCTCGATCGGCTCATCGTAGCGATAGGGCTCAAAGTAGTTCACCCGCGCTATTACCTGCCGCGCCTCCGTGCCCAAGTGGTAGCGGAACAGATCGGCAAAATGCACACCCCCGTCGAGTATCCAACCGGCGCCGGCGTCGCGCTTGAAGTTGCGCCAGCCCCACTTGCCCAATCGCAAGCCCGCTTCCTGCCAGTAGAAAGTGCGCGGTTGGCCGATTTGCCCGCTGGCCACAGCCCAAGATCGGGCCCGCTCCTGCGGCGAGCGCCGGTAGTTTTCCGCTACGGCGAGCTGACAGCGGTTAGCTACGGCCGCGTTGAGTATTTTGCGGCCGGCGCGCAGCGTGATCGCCAGTGGCTTTTCGATGATTACGTGCTTGCCAGCCTCCAAGCAGGCGACAGCGAGGATGTGGTGGTGCGAGTGCAGGGCGCAGATGTCCACTGCGTCTAGGTCTTCTACGTGGGCGAGCATCCGCTCCACGTCGGTATAGATCGCCGGCTTGTGCGCTTGGAACTCGGCGATCTCAGCGGCTCGCTGTTGCGCCTGTTCCTCCACCAAATCGCAACAAGCCACCACCTGTATATCGTCGAGCGCGGCTTGTGCCAATTCGCGCAAGCCGCGCACATGTGCTCCGGCCATACCTCCACAGCCCACGAGGGCCAACTGCAATTGTTCCATAGCGTTACTCCTAAGTTGGAATAATCGGCAACACCACGTGCGACGCCTGCGCCGCATTGTGATGAACTCTGTTGTCTGCTCCTTGCCGTCGGCGCTCCTGACCGATGGGATCGCCGGTGTTGGGATTGACATCTGGGAAGTCGTCCGAAAAGAGCACCGGCGCGTAACTCGGATGCTGCCAGTATTCGTCGTAGTCGGCCTTGGTTAGCAAGTCCAGCGCCCACTGCTGGTAGGGCGGCACCAATTTGAGCTGAGTCTGTCCCTTGCGGAGCAGCATCCGTGCGAGCCAGTCGGCAAAAGCGGGCGCACCGATGTTGAGGGCCGCATCAATCGCTGGGTCGGCTTTTAGTGTGCGCTGGGTGTTGGCCGCTGAATGCCAAAACGCCCACGCCAAAGTCGCTTTTGTCGTAGGGGGTGCGGTGAAAGATGGCGGGGAACTTGCCGGGTAGAGGTTGGCCATCGCGGGCGGGGAAGTACAGGTCGGTTGCCAGCCTCACCCCATCGCGCATGGGGACCATTATGTCTTTTTCTGCTACTACGTCGTAAAAATCGTCGGCCATGCGGCGCTCTCCTTTATGTCTGCTGCACATTGCTTGACGTGAATGGACGAATGAAACAGAGCCTTGTCGCGTAGTGCCAAAATTAAGATCGCGATTTACCGCGTTGTCTCGAATTTTTCCTTATGGGTCAAATAGTTGGCCATCTCTTCAAAAAGGACTAGTTGTTCAGAGGGGTCTTGTGTATATAGAACCTCTCCTTGGACTTTGATCATGTCAGCTACGTAGTCGTCGATATGCCTTTCAATATCGGCAAGGAATGCCTCTTCTTTGTCGAGGTTCCACAGGCAGTGAACTTCGCACAGGAAGCGTCCCATGAGAATCACCTTCGCATCTCCGAGTGAGATGGATATATTAGCCGATTTTAGGGCGCGAATTTGGTCCTCTGCACTGCGGAGAACACGAGTAGTATCGACATTAGCAACGTGGTGGGTAGCCCCGTCATCTTCTTTGCCACAGACGAGTATCAAGTCCAAGTGTATCGGCGTTTTAGCCTGTTTCAGAGGCGTGGAAACGGACATTTCAGCCTTAATTGGATAAGCCTGTTTGCATGCGAATCCGGCGTGTCGAATAGCTCGGTGGACACATATCCATCCTTCGTGCCGAGCATGATGATAAGAAAAAACGAGAAGCCCGGTATGTTTGAGAACGCGGTGGCATTCGGCGAACACGGATGTCAGTTTGTTGGTGAAGAGTGCAGCACTCGTATCTTGGACTTCGTCTTTCCGCCGCGTCGTTGTGGTTTTGGAATAATCCAAAAGCTGATTCAGCCAATAAAAGAAAAAGTCGGCGAGCTGGGAGTAGTGAACATTGTCAAAGAATGGGGGATCAGTTACAACGACGTCCACACTGCGGTCTGGAATACTGGTGCGACTGGAGTCGCCTTGAGTGAGGTAAACCACGTCGTTCCCATTCTTGGACAAGGCGAACTCGTTGGACACCGGAACGGCGAGCGGATGATTAATTCCGCCAACTTTACTGCTCTTCCCCGATGGCACATAGAGCTCGGTTGGATCAGCCTTGTAGGTAAGCGCATTTAGGATGCGAGAGCGAAACAAGGTGGAAAATGATCCAGACGACTTACTCGTACCCCAGACATTTGCTTCAAGGGGCATCACTTCGGGCTTGAGGACATGGTGCGAAAACATGTGTCGCACGGCTCCTGTTCCCTCCCCCTTGAAAGATGCAAATAGGTTATTGAACTCAAGCACACCAGAGAATAGGCAGGCAAAGAGGAGTCTATGATCAGCGTGGTCAATCTGACGAATCGCTTCCCGCAGGTGGTGGATGCAAAGGAGCTGTCTATCAGAAAATAGCTCGTGCCAGAAGCGGTAGTTGTGCTTCAAAATCTGGTTTGTATTGTAACCCGGCGAGATTTTAACCTGAGGAAAGGAGGATATGATGGAAGTAAACTCTTGTGCGATGTCTGCTAAAAGGGCGTCATCGAAAGCATTCATAGAAGCGTATTGTTTTTGCCCAGCCGTGGTGAGAATCATCTTGGCATACCGGCGATAGCCAAGAGGCCCACGCATTGATTTCATCCGCTCAACAAGCCGGAATGTATGACCGCATTTATCGCATTCGACTTTCGCCCCTTTGATATTGCCTTTTTGTGGGTTGTACGTCGTGCCACAATCCGAGCACTTCACGTAATCGGCATCGTAAAGTGTCGCGTTGACAGCACCACAACTAGGGCAGAGTGCGCGGGCACTAGAATCTTTGCGCGGGACGGCGTTCTTTGAGAAAATGCGAGACTTGAAGAGGTCAATCTGTTCATCGCACTGTGGACACGACACAACTTTGACGAGAAAGTAGTACAGTACGGTTGCTCTACTGTCTTCTTCTGTTCGCGTCTCGAAGTAGTTGAGTAGTTTGGGGCCGACCGTGCGCTCAAGGAGTTGATATGTAGCGACGACTTCGGACGGGTCGTACTTAGTGAAGGCAGCGCGACAGGCGAGATATGCGACTGGATTGATATCGCGGCCTAAAGCGGTACAACCGAGCTTAATTGCTTCTCCTATGGTAACTCCGCTCCCCATGAAAGGGTCAAAAATTACATTTTTAGAAAGGTCGTTCTTCCCGTAAAAGCATTTCCAGAAGTCTTCTCCTTCGTCGAGACATGCGCCCAACAAAATACCCCGAAAAACAGATCCCAATCTACGCGCCCACCACTTGTGAATGTAATAGACGGGACGGTGGACTTCTTTTCTCCATGATTCGGCCTCGGCAATCGCGGAAAGACGGGCATACGGAAAATCGCTCTCTATGAGTCGGGGCATCCTTTACTCCAGAAGCTGCGGCATGGAGGCGGTTCGCTCCTTTGGCCTACGTGCTTTGCACATCTTAAAAACGTCTCTCTGCACGGGTAGCTCATCAAGAGGCAACGGCTTTGCTCTGTTCTTCGTAGCATCAATCGCGATGTAGCGAAAAGAGTTCTTGCACTTGTCAGCGCGGATGATCAAGTCCGTGCAGGATACTCTTTGCGTTACAACAGATGAAAGGTCGTGTTGTTTCACGATTAGAAGGTGACGCAAATAAAAAAAGCTCAGCTTGTAGTTGAGTGGATTTGGATAGGTGTACATCCTACGGTGCCGGACGGAACCTTCTCCGTAAGGGCCGTGTCCATACTCGCTTTGATTTGCATACTTTGCGTTCTTGTGAAGATCAAAATCGTAATTGAGGAAGTCTCCGTCCATTAGGATTGTTGTGACCATGGAAGAGCTGTCGGGATTAAGAAGTGCAAAAAAATAGAAACAAGGCACTTCGACAGTGTTCTCGCCAACCTTCACAAGGGCTTTCCCACAGGGAAGACAGCTATTGTAATCGATGGTAAGACCTCGTGGATCTTTGCCGCCCTCCTTTTGGATGAGCTTTTTGACCTCGAGACCGAGCAGTGAGTTAGTCGTTTTGTGTCTCAATACGATATCTGGAGTAGTCAGTTTACCTGAGTGGAATACTTCGACGTCAGGAAGCGCGTCTCTGATCGTATCCTCAACCCAGCAGTCAAATGGATCGTCTTGGACTGTGCCGACTAAGGTCGGTGCCCGAAGAGAAATTGGGATCTTGCCTTGGATAATTTTCGCTGAGAGTGCGCTGTAAACTTGTTCGATAATTTGGATGTGGTTCATCTATCTCGGCCCTTGTTTATATAGTTAAGGAACACAATACACTGCGAGTGGATTACCTCCGGCTAACCGACTTTACTCCAGCGGCACCAGTCGCAAAATCCGCCCGGGATCTTCCACCGCGAGATAGACTGCGCCGTCCGGTCCGGTCTGCACGTCGCGCATCCGCGATTCGCCTTGGTAGACGATCTCGTCGCGTACCACTGCTGTACCCGCCAAGCGCAGGCGGTGCAGCCGGTCGAAGCGCAGCGAGGTCACCAGCAGGTCGTTTTGCCAGTTGCCAAACTGCTCGCCGGTGTAAAAGTCAATGCCGCAGACCGCTATCGACGGGACCCAATAGGTCTGCGGCTGCTCCATGCCCGCGGCGTGGGTTTGGTCGGTAATGGGGGTGCCATCGTAGTTGGTGCCGTAGGTGATGATCGGCCAGCCGTAGTTTAGGCCGCGCTGTACGAGGTTGAGTTCGTCGCCGCCCTTGGGGCCGTGCTCGGCGGCCCACAATTGGCCGGTCTCTGGGTGCATGGCCATTCCTTGGGGGTTGCGGTGGCCGTAGGACCAGATCGACGCAATGGCTCCGTCGCGCCCGACAAAAGGGTTGTCGGCGGGAACGCGGCCGTTGTCGTGCAAGCGGTGGATTTTGCCGTTGGGCAGCTTCACATTTTGGGCGAGGGGCCGCTGGCCGCGGTCGCCGATTGCGAGGTACAGATAGCCCTCGCGGTCAAAGACGATGCGCGAGCCGTAGTGGTGAGAGTGCCGAGTGTAAAACTGATCCGGGACGCGATGTATCAATTCCACATCGAGCAACTGTCCCTCTTGCAGTCGCCCGCGGCTGATGGCCGTATAGCTCAGCGTACCACCCAACGGCCCGGACAGTGGATCCGAATAACTGAGGTAAATCCAGCCGGTCGCCGCGTACTGAGGGTGCAAGGCCACGTCCATCAAGCCGCCCTGTCCCTTGGCGAGCACCTTGGGTACGCCGGCGAGGGGTGGCGAGACCGCGCCATCGGGGCTGACGATGCGTAGCCGTCCCTCGCGCTCGGTGACCAACAAGCGTCCATCGGGCAGAAAAGCAAGGCCCCACGGCACGTCCAAGCCGGTGGCGAAGGTCTCGACGCGAAAGGTGTGTTCCTCGGATTGGACGACCTGTTGGGCCGCGGCGTTTGTTGCCAAAGCGAGCGTACAAATTAGATAGATGCTGTATCGCATGTTTTTTTAAGCCTTTGGTTGAATAGCTATTCCTAGCGGTTGAGACGTTGGCAGGCGGTGGGGATTAATGGGATGGGGTGCGCTCGGCTTCCCGCATCAGGCGAACCAACGCATCGATTTGGCTAGCGTCCATTACCGCGCCAAACCGAGGCATGCCGTCCTCGGCAATCCCCACGGCAATGCTGGCGAAGATGGCCGCGTCGCTTGCGCCGTACTCCCAGCGGCCGTCGATTAAGCTGCTAGCCATGCCCCCGCTCATGGCGGGTCCGTGGCAGTCGGCGCAATAGTAGGCATAGAGAGTGGTCGCCGTCGCTGGGGTTGGCGATTCCGCCGGCGGGGGCTTTCGGCTCCAACCGCCGCAGCAAACCATGCCCAGCGACAAGCTCCACAGGAGTATGCGCCGCCATGTGCTACCGGTCATGCGCGATATTAGAGTACTTGCACCACCTCGCGCACCCCTTGCACGAGCGCGTCGATGTGGTTGGGCTCGGTCGCCAGCGATACGTTGCCGCCCGTCCGCGTGTACAGCCCCTTGTTGAGCAGTGCAAAGAACAACCAGCGGTGCATCTGGGCGTCGTCCTGCGCGGCGGCGCGGAAATTGCGCGGCGGCTGTTCGAGGAAGTACAGCCGAAATATGGACCCGGCCACGACTACCTGCACGGCGATTCCGACCTCGCCAAACGCGGCCTGTAATCCCTCAGCCGCCCGCCGCGCCAGCTCTTCCATCTGCTCGTAAGCCTGTGGGGTCAGTGCTTGGAGGGTCTGCAAGCCAGCGGTTAGGGCGATGGGATTGGCGTTGAAGGTCCCGGATTGTTGGATCTGCGGCCCATCGGCTGGATCGTATAGGGCCATGGCGTCGGCGCGGCCACCGAAAGCTGCGCCGGGCGTCCCACCGGCGATCACCTTGCCCAAACAGACCAGATCGGGCCGCACTTGATAGGCCGTGTGCGTCCCGCCTGGGCCGAAGCGGAAGCTGACGATCTCGTCGAAAATCAGTAAGGCACCGGCGCGGGTGGTCGCGCTATGCAGGCTCGACAGAAAACCGGCCGCGGGCAGAGCCAGTCCGGCAGCGGTGGAGAGCGGATCCACGATTACGGCGGCTAGGTCTTGGGCGTTGTCGTTGATGATCTCGGCGCAGGCTGCTGCGTCGTTGAACGGCAGCACGACCACTTCGTCGAGGGTGTGGGCCATCAGCCCGGCCGAAGAGGCCACGCCCTGCGGCTTACTCGCTGGCCCCAACTCCGGCCCCAGCGGCGGCAAGTAACTCACCAACGCGCTGTCGTCGATGCCGTGATAGGCGCCCTCGAACTTGGCGATCTTGGTGCGCCCGGTATGCGCTCGCGCCACGCGCAGGGCATTGAGTACGGCCTCGGTGCCCGAGGAGCAAAAGCGCACTTTCTCCAGCGCGGGCATGCGGGCGCGCAGCGCTTCGGCCATCTCTACTTCGAGGGCGAGGGGCCGCGAAAACCCCGTGCCTTGGGCGATTTGTTGCTGTAGGGCCGCGACGATGGCGGGATGGGCGTGGCCCAAGGGCAGGGCGGTGTTGTTGTTTACGAAGTCGATCAGGCGATGGCCGTCAATGTCGTAGAGATAAGCGCCTTCTCCGCGGTCGGCGTATAGGGGAAAAGGGTCGATGTGGACGCCAGTGCGCGTGTTGCCGCCCGGCAGCGATTGCTTGGCCCGCACAAACATTGCTTGCGAGCGGGGATTGCGCGCGGCATACGCCGCGATTTCCGCGTCGAGCAAAGCCTTGATTTCTCGTGCCATGATTCATCCTTGCCGTGAAGGGAGTGCGAATTTCGCTGTGCGAAGGGAGGGGCTGGCGGGAAAGAGGTGGTCGGGGTGGTCGGATTCGAACCGACGACATCCTGCTCCCAAAGCAGGTGCGCTGACCGGACTGCGCCACACCCCGACTCGTTGCCAAAAAATAGAGATAGCTAGGTGCGATGGCAATAACGGCTCAAAGGCGGTGGGCGTTGATGGCGTCGCGCAGGGCTAGGGTCGCCTGTCGGGCCGCCGCCGCGAAATCGCTGTCTTGGGAGGCGTAGAGGATGCTGCGCGAGGAATTGATGAGGATGCCCGCGCCGTGGGCGTCGCAGCCGTTTTTGACCGCTAGCTCTATAGAGCCGCCTTGCGCGCCTACTCCGGGTATCAACAAGGGCATATCCGGCGCTAGGCAGCGGAGGTGCGCCAAGTGCTCGGGTTGGGTTGCGCCGACGACTAGGCCGATGTTGTTGGCGGCGTTCCACTCGTGGGCTTTGGCGGCGACCTGCTCGTATAAGGGACGGTCGCCCAGAGGGTTCTTCTGAAAATCGTCGGCGCCGGGGTTGGAAGTCAGGCAGACGAGAAAGGTGGTGCGGTCTTGGTACGCGGTGAAGGGCGCGACGCAGTCGTGGCCTAAATAGGGCGTTACGGTCAGCGCGTCGCAGCCGAGGACTTCGTAGAAGGCGCGGGCGTATTGCTCGGCGGTGTTGCCCATGTCGCCGACCTTGGCATCGATGAGCACTGGGATGTCTGCGGGAATGTGGTCGAGCGTGCGTTGGAGCGTGGCAAAGCCGCTCGCGCCGCGGGCGTTGTAGAAAGCGAAGTTGGGCTTGTAGCAGCAGACGAGATCGCCGGTGGCGTCGATGATTTGCTGGTTGAAGTAGAGGACGGGATCGGCTTTGGTGCGGACGCTGGCGGGCAATTGCGCGGGATCGGTGTCTAGCCCGACGCAGACTAGCGAGTTATTCTTGGAGATCGCTTGATTCCATTTCTCCGTAAAACTCAAACTCATTTTTCATTCCTTCTAAGATGGAA
Source organism: Candidatus Latescibacterota bacterium (assembly GCA_965116045.1). Taxonomy (GTDB): domain Bacteria; phylum Latescibacterota; class UBA2968; order UBA8231; family UBA8231. The sequence continues at coordinate 4,331,254 of OZ220478.1, forward strand.
GTGTCCGTATAGGTAGAATCGAAATAGGCGTTATCGAGGGCGGCTGGCGCGGGGCCGAGGAGGAAAGTCACTCGGCCTTGGCGCAAGAAGTCGCCGACCTCGTCGGCTTGCAGCACTTGCGCGGCATCGAAGTCGTCGAGAACGGCGTCGCCCGAGTAGCGGCCAGCCGTGCCGGTGGCCCTGACGACGAAAGGATTGGCGTTTTCCCCGCCCAGCCGTGCGCTGGTGTCGGCCCGGGCGATGTTGTCGTCGTAGCCGACCACTCCGTAGCCCGTGGCGAGGCTGCGGTCCACGGTGGCCGCGCCGTGAATCACAGACCCAGCCGCGCTGAGCAATTTCGGCGCGATGCTCGGTTGCAGCCCGAGCCCGCGGACGTCGACGATCAGGCCCGTGTACGGTGCCTCGGGCACAAAAAGCACGAGTTCGTTTGCCGCCAGTGAATCGGCGGCGGACCCTGCGAGGGAGTCGGAGGGAGCTAGCATCAGCGAATCGGCGGTGGCTAGCATGGCCAGCGAATCAGTGCGGACTGATGCTGCCAGCGAATCGGCGGGCGTTGGTGATGCGTCGTCGTCGTCGAAATGGCTCAGGCCGGGTGATCTCGGGTCTATAGGCTCGACTTGAGGCAGCACCGCCGCCGCGAAATCGCCTAGCAGAAGCAGCCGCACGGCGATGCGATAGTGCCCTTGGTCTTCGCTTTGCGAGCCAATGGCCACGTGGACGAGGTTTTGAAAATCGCGCTCGAGGCCGGCGTCTTGCAGTTGGGTGTCGGCGTTGAGGCGGACTTGGCCGATTAGTTGGCGCATGTTGCGGAAGGCTGCTTCGCGGGCATTGCGCAACCCGTGGAGTCGCTGCTGTACGGGGTCGGTGATGGCCGCGGGCGCGGTGCCGTCGCCATAGGCGAAAAGCGCGTGTTGCGTCCAGTCGATGTAGCCTTCGGCTAGCTGCGAGACCAGCGGCTCGATTGCATAGCGTTCGGGTTGTTGGGCGGGCAACCGCGTGGCCATCAACACCAGCGCGGCGATTACAGGTAACATAATAGCTCTCCAGAAATAGAAAAATCACCCGGAGCCGCCAAGCCCCGGGTGTGGGAGGAGTAAGTCTATAAGCCGAGTTCTGTCCACGCACCTGAAGTACGTTGTGCGGGCATTCATCTGGGGCGGCGGTTGCCCGACCGCCTCGGTGCAGCTTACCCGGGAATCTAGCGAGGCGGACCACCTCTTTTCCCCTATTTAGCCTTGCTCCGAATGAGGTTTACCTTGCCACCGGCGTCGCCGCAGGTGCGGTGAGCTCTTACCTCGCCTTTTCAACCTTACCCAGCAAGCTGGGCGGTGTGTTTTCTGTGGCACTATCTGTGGGGTCGCCCCCCCTGGGCGTTACCCAGCATCCTGTCCTGTGGAGCTCGGACTTTCCTCACTAGCGGCCACTGAGGGCTGCTAGCGCGCCCGCCCGATTTACTCCTCCCAAAATCAAACCGACTGCTCGTCCCAGACCATAATGGTACCGCAATTCTCGCAGGAGATGACGCGGTCGCCGGCGCGCACTTCGTTGAGCATTTGGGCGGGCATTTGGTGGTAACAAGCGCCGCAAGCCTTCCGGCGCACGGCTGCGATGCGAATGCCGCGCCGCCCCTTCTTTTGCTCGTAGAGTTGCAGCAATTGGGCGTCAATGTTCTTGGCGACTGCTTCCCGACTCTCTTTGACTTCGGCGATTTGTTCCTGCATGGTGCTGAGCAGGCCTTCGAGCTCGTCAATGCGCTCTTGCTCGACCACGCGGATTTCCTCAAAAGCCTCTTGTTTTGGGGCGATTTTCGCCTGAATTCGCTCTTGTTCCTCGAGGGCTTTGAGCAATTTCGTCTCGTGCTCGGCAATGGCCTTTTTGCAAATCTCGATTTCGAGTTGGAGAGAATCGTATTCTTTGTTGTTGGTTACTGCGGAAAAACGCTCCTCGCGCTCGCGCAGGGAGGCTTTGCCGCTGTCGACCTCGCGCTCGTGGTGCCGCTGATCCTTAGCGGATTTCTCGCTAGCGGCTTCTAGCTTGGTCAAATCGGACCGCTCTTCTGCCAGGTTGCTGCGCCGCTGGTTGATTTCAGCGGGATATTCTTCTTTGGCCTCTTCGAGCGAGAAGAGTTTTTTATCAACTTCTTGGAGCTTCAATAGTTGCAACAAACCCTCTTTCATGCGGCCTCTCGTCTCCTCTGACACGAAGCAAAGAAAAAGAGTGCATCAAAGATGCACTCTAATGAATCGTATGAGTTTTTGCTGGTGAGCAAACATTGTATAGGCGGTGCGGTGGACCTAGAATATCGCGTCATCAGCATCTTGTAGTTATCGATTGCGAGAAATGAACCTCTTTAATTACGGGTATTTAGCTACGACGGTCAAGAGAGCAGCGACCGCGCCGCCTGCGCGACGTGTCCAGGGGTCAAGCCGTATTTTTGCAGCAGGTCTTCGTTGGGTGCGGATTCGCCGAATACGTCGCGGATGCCAACGCGCCGCATGGGCGTGGGCCGCCGCTCGCCTAGCACTTCAGCGACCGCGCCGCCCAAGCCGCCGACGATAGTGTGGTCTTCGGCCGTTACTACGCAGCCGGTTTGCGCGGCCGCGGCGACAATGGCGTCTGCGTCGAGTGGCTTGAGGGTCGGCACATGCAGGACGAGCGCCGAAATCCCCTCGTGCGCCAATTCGTCGGCCGCGGCAAGGCAGCGCGGGGTTTGGGCGCCCGTGGATATGAGGGCGATATCCGCGCCCGCGCGTACGACAAGGGCGCGGCCCAATTCAAACTCGTAGTCAGCGGGAAAGACGACGGGTTCCGGGTCGCGCGTCATGCGCACGTACACGGGGCCGGGCAAGTCGTTGGCCACCAGCATACAGGCGCGGACTTCCACGGCGTCGGCTGGGGCCAAAACGGTCATATTCGGCATGGCGCGCAGGACGGATAGGTCGGCGACTTCTTGATGGGTTTTGCCGGTTTTGCCAGTCAACAAGCCCGAGTAGGCGCCGCAGAGCTTGACCGGTAGGTTGGGTTGGGCGACGACGACGCGGAGCTGGTCGAGATCGCGGTTGACGATGAAGCAGGCAAAACTGCTCAGCCACGGCACGAGGCCGCAGGTGGCCATGCCAGCGGCGACGCCCATCATGTTTTGCTCGGCAATGCCCATTTCGAGGAAGCGGTCGGGCCGCTCGCGGGAGACTTTGTCGGCCTTGGTCGAGTTGGCCAAGTCGCCGTCGAGCACGTACACGCGCGGATCGCGGTCGATCAGTTCGATAAGTGTGTCGCCAAAGGCGTCGCGCTGGGCCAGCAGCTCGCCGGTGGTGGAGAGGTTCACAGCGCGGCCTCCTGTGCGGCGAGTTCGTCTTGCGCTTGTTTGAGGTCTTGGTCGGTCACGGGCTTGGAGTGCCAATTGAAGTCGTTTTCCATGTAGGAGATTCCTTTGCCCTTAACCGTGCGGGCGACGATGATGGTGGGTTGGCCGCGGTGTGATTTGGCTGCGGCAAAGGCCGAGAAAATGGCGGGGAAGTCGTGCCCGGCGGTCTCGATGGCGTTCCAGCCAAAGGCGCGCCAGCGGCTGAGCGGATTTTCCTGCGCGGCCAAGCGGTCGAGCACGCCGTAGCCCTTTTCGGTAGCCCAGCCGTATTGCTGGAGGCCGTTCCAGTCGAGGATGGCGGTGAGATTGTCGAGCCCGTAGCGCGCCGCGACAAAGGCCGCCTCCCATGTTTGCCCTTCCTGCGAGTCGCCGTCGCCGATCATCACCCAGGTGCGAAAGCCTTGCCCCTGTAGACGGGCGGCGAGGGCCATGCCGAGGCCGGGCGACAGGCCCTGGCCCAGCGAGCCGGTGGACATGTCGAGGCCGGGGAGGACGCTCATGTCTGGGTGGCCTTGTAGGCGGGAATCAATGGCGTCAAAAGTAGCGAGTTCCTCAATGGGCAGGTAGCCGCGCAGGGCCAAGGCCGCGTAGAGGCCGATCGAGGAGTGGCCCTTGGATAGGATAAAGCGGTCGCGGTCTGGGGCGCGGGGTCGGTCTGGGTCGATGTTCAGCTCGGCGAAGTACAGGGCGATGAGCAACTCGGCCGCGGACATGGGGCCACCTAAGTGGCCGGCCCCGGCGCGGTGTACCGACTCGACGACGAGGCGGCGCAATTGGATGGCATAGCGCTTTAGCTCGGCGTGGCGCGTGCGCGTCAGGCTCATACAGAAGTTCTCCTTTTTGCGGTTCGTTAAGGTAGAAATTGACGCGGCGTCAGTCCACCCACGGCGGTACAACGCCAAAGGCCCGGCCACACTTGGCTAAGCGCTCGACGTCTTCTAAGCCGATGGGAATACCGTCGCGTGCGTACGCTGCCTCGTTGCGATGTTCGGGGGTGCCGGGTAGCGTGACTTCGCTGTACCCGCGCAGCGGAATCATCTGCTCGCTCGCTAGACGGACCAACTCATCAACGCCGTGGCGCACTTGCGGAGCAGGCGCGAAGAGGCCCAAGTCGAGGACGAGGATTAAGCTGCCCATGCGCGCGGCCGGCCATTGCGCGGCGATCTCGCGGGCGCGGTCGCCGCCTTGGCCGACAAAAGCCCCGCCGAGCAAAGTGGCAATTGCGGTGTAGCCCATGGACTTGAAGAAGGCCGCCGGGATCAGCTCTTCCATGGCTTCGATCTGCTCGCCGCGCTGATAGTCGGCGAGGATGCAGGTGGCCACATCGAGTACCGCTGGTGGCCCTTCTTGTCCGGGCAGGCCAAAGCACAAGGGCGGGTTGCCGTAGTGGGCGGCGCGCTCGCCATCGTTGCTGGGGTAATACTGGGGATAGGCCGCTTGTACCGAGAAGCCCACGCAACTTTCCGCCATGGCGCGGCGCACGTAGTGTCCGGCTGAACCGTAGTGTCCTAGGTGGCAGGCCGCGCCGATGGCGAGCCCCTTTTCTTTGGCCTTGGCGATGGCGCGTTCGGTGGCGAGCATGGTCGGCGCGTACCCAAGGCTGCCATCGCCATCGACAAAGACGTGGGTGTCGCTTTCGCGCAGGATGCGGATGTCTGGGGCGGGGTTGGCCTTTTTGTCGCGGAGCGTGCAGCAATATCCGTATAGGGCGCGGGTGCCGTGCGAGCGCACGCCGCGCAAGTCCGAGTTGGTCAGCAGGTCGGCCAACTGGGCAGCGTGTGCGGCGGACATGCCTGCGGTGCGGAGGCAGGCCGTGCCAAAGGCTCTGAGGTCGGCGGCGGCAATGCGTTTGAATTCTGTGGGGGGACGGTTCATTTGAGAAACTCCTGTGGGGGTTAAGGATGATTGGCTCGGCGGGCAAGCAGGTCGGCAAGTGCTGCGCCGACTTGGTCGGGGTCGCTGGCGGGCGATGCGGCTAGGGCGCGTCGGTAAAAGTGCTCGGCCTGCCGATAGCGATCCTGCGCGTCGTACAGACGGCCTAGGTAATAACAGGTGCGAGCCAAGTCGGGATGGTCGCCCGTTTGCAGGGCCAACGCACTGTGGTACAGGGGTGCGGCCCGTTGGTAGTGGCCTTGGAGGAACAGGGCATGGGCGCGGGCGCGGAGGTTTAGGGCATGGGCGCGCTGGGCGAGGGAGTCGGCTGCGGGGCGGTCGCCCTCGGCGCGGTAGAGGTCGGCTAACTTCTGCATAGTCGCTGCGACTTCCTCGTCGCCTTGGTGCGTCTGTTGGAAGGCGAGGACGCGGGCGTAGAGCGGGGCGGCCTCAGCGAGCCGCTGCTGGAGGCGATAGGTGTCGCCTAACTTGTCGAGCGTCAACATCTTGTCGGGATGGTCGTCTGGGAGGGGCATTTGCCGCTCGCGCAAGTGCTGGTAGAGGCTTTCGGCTCGCGCGAGTTCGCCGCGCACGACGTGGAGTTGAGCCAGTTGATGGGCGGTGCGGCCGTAGCGTGGGTCGGCGGGGGCGAAGGTCGCGGCTAGGGCTAGGGCGTGGGCTAGGGATTGTTCGGCTTGGTCAAAGCGGCTCTGGCCGAGAGCGGTGCGTCCGGCTCGGTAGTGTTGGGACCAATCTTCGGCGCTGGAGTCTGGTTGGCTACATGCGAGAAAAAGGGCGAGGGGCAAAGAGAGGATAAGCAGTGTGGTCTGTGGCTTGTGGTCTGTGGTCAGTCGTCCTAACCGCGGACCGCTAATCAAATAGCTTCTCACGGCGTTCCGGTGGGTTGCTGTTGCAGGGTGTCGAGCAGTTGCTGGGCCTTAGTGTGCAGCGGCGCATCGTCTGCACTCAGCGCTTGACTGCGGCGCAATGCCTGTTCGGCCTCCGTGCGTTCCCCTTGGCTGAACAGGCTCAAGCCGAGGAGATACCAGCCTTCGGCATCGTCTGGGCGCGCTGCCACGGCTCGGCGGCCGTAGGCGATGGCCTCGTGGTAGTGCCCGAGTTGGCCGGCAATGTGGCCGGCGTTGAGCAAGGCGGGAAAATACGCTGGGTCTTGGTCGAGGGCGATCTGTAAGTAGCGCCGCGCCGCTTCGGGTTGTTGCAGCTTTAGGAGGTCGCCGGCGAGGCGGTTGAGCAGCGCGAGATCGCCCGGGCGCAGAGCGACGGCGCGGTCAAATTTGTTCTCGGCTTGGGCAAAGTACCCGCGTCGGACAAAGAACAGGCCGAGGTTGTAGTGATGGGCGGCTTCTTCGGGCGCGTTGAGGATAGCTGCGCGCAGTCGCTTGAGCTCTTGGCCGCTGAGCGCTTGCAGGTGAGCAAAACTCGCTAGGGCCTGCTGCGCCAAGGTGTCGCGGCCGGCCTGGCGGGCGAGGGTGGCGAGGCGATAGAAGGCGTCAGCAAAGCCAATGTCGAGCAAGGTGGCGCGCTGCAAGGCCTGCAAAGCATCGTCCGGTCGGCCCTCGGCTGCGAGGCTTTGGCCGAGATAGTAGTAGAGTGTGGCGTCGTTGGGAAAGAGGCGCAGGGCTTCGAGCAGTTCGCGGGTGGCTTCGGCGTAGCGGCTCGTGGCTAAGTACAGCTCGCCCAAGCGGCGGCGCACCGGCGAGTTGTCGGGATTGAGCTGGATGGCGCGCTGGAGATAGGTGTCGGCGCGGTCGTATTGGCCTAGCTTGGTGTAGATTCCGCCGAGATTGACAAAGCCCATGGCGAAGTCGGGTTGGAGGCGGAGGGTTGTTTCGAGGGATTGGATGGCCAGTGCGTAGCGGCCCTGCGCTGCATGGGACGAAGCCAGCACATTGTGGAGGTCGGCGTTGGTCGAGTCGAGGGCGAGCCCAGCGCGGGCTTCTGCTTCTGCTTCTGCAAAACGGGTCGCCGCAAAGTGAGCGCGGGCACGGGCGAGGTGATCGGCTGGCTCTGGGGCTGGCACTGGCTCAGAAGCGCAGGAGGCCAGCGCGAAGGCCGCGCAGAGCAGTCGCCACGCCATCTCAAGGCTGCTCAGCAAAGCGGTGGAAGCGGTCAATTTCTAGGTCTGCGTACACTTGCTGTGCGCCGCTGGGCCAGCGGATTTCGAGGGTGTCGACGCGGGTGCGCGGCCCCAAGCCGAGGGCCGGGGACAAGCTGTTGGACGACCCAAATCCCGGGCCGCTGTTGATTTCCACGACCCCGAGCAGGTCTTGGGCGCGCAGGCGCAGTTGCGCGCCGATGGCCCGAGGCCCTAAGTCCACGCCGAGAAAGTGATTGTGGTGCCCCTCGTTGCGGTACAGGCTGTTGGCCCACAGGTCGCCTAAGTAGTGGCCGCCGACTGCGGTATAGAGGTCGAGATCGCCGTCGAGGTCGTAATCGGCAAAACCCGCGCCGTGCCCCTTGCCCGGGTTGCCGACGCCGGCGGCGGCCGTGACATCGGCGAAGCGGTCGCCGCGATTGTGAAACAGCGTATTGGGTTCAAAGCGCGCCATTATCGGGCCGCCGTTGGTCAGATAGATGTCGATTAGGCCATCGTAGTCAATGTCGCCATAGCCCGCGCCCATCGAGCCAAAGGAGCGGGCCAACCCCTGCTGAGGGGCGACGTCGCGGAAGGTTGCCCCGTCGTTGCGATACAGATAAGCACGGGTCGGGCGCAAAGCCAACCCGGTGACCTGCGACTGCACGATGTCTTCGTAGAAGTTCATGGCTGATACGAAGAGATCGAGATCGCCGTCGCCGTCGCCATCCATAAAAAATCCCACGTAGCTGCCCTCACCCGGTTTGGCCACGCCCGCCGCGGCGGTGATGTCGCTGAAGTACTGCCCGTCGTTGCGGTAGAGGAGGTTGGGAGCGGCTACGTCCATGGCGTAGAGATCGCTGTCGCCGTCGCTGTCGTAATCACCGCAGGTCACGCCGAGGGTTTTGCCGCGATAGGCCACGCCGGCCGGTGCGCCGCGGTCGGCAAAGGTGCCGTCCCCTTGGTTGTGGTACAGGCGGTTGGGTCGCCCGCTGCCGGTGATGCCCGAGGCCACGTACAGATCGGGCAGGCCGTCGTTGTCGTAGTCGGTCCAGACGGCGATGAAACTGTCGTCTGCCCCGGCGACGCCGGCTTGGGGCGCGACGTCGCGGAAGGTTCCGTCGCCTTGATTGCGGTAGAGCGAGTTGGGCGCGGGACCTTCCCAAGCCTCGCGGGTGGTAAAGAGGTCTGGGTGGCCGTCGCCATCGTAGTCCGCGGCAATGGCTGCCCAACCGCCGCGTGGGTCGGCGAGGTCGGCTGCGGTAGATACGTCGGCAAAACGGCCATCGCCGTCGTTGCGGTAGAGCGCGTGCGGGGTTTGGATACCGGCGGCGAAGAGGTCTGGGTCGCCATCGCGGTCGTAGTCGAGCCACGCCACGCCGCGCCCCCGATCTAACTTGCCGACGCCGCTGGCTGCGGCCACATCAGTGAAGCGCACGGGCGATGCCTCGGCCAGCGGTGCCAAGCCGATCTGATGGGCCGGTTCGAGATCGCCCGGATAGGTGCCGTACGCTTCGATATAGGCCAGCCGCAGGTTCCACTGGCGCACGGTGCTCTGCGGCGAAGCCGGAGGCAGCACGTCGATGGCACGCTGGTACGCGGCGACAGCTTCGGGATATTGGCGCAAGTGGTGGTAGGCCGCGCCCAGCAGGAAGGCTAGGTACACGTCGTCTGGCCGCTCGGCCAGCAAGCTATCGAGGCGGGAGGCTGCGTCGGCAAAATCGCCCAAGCGCAAAAGCGAGGCGGCCTTGCCAGAACGCGCTCGGTAGTGTTTGGGATCGACAGCGAGGATGGCTTCGTACTGGGCGAGGGCCCCGGCCGCGTCGGGTTGGTATTGCGTCATTAGGAGGTCGGCGTATGCCATGCAGGCGACCGCGTTGCCGGGGAAGGCCGTCACGATGGAGTCGAAAAGGGCCCGGGCCGCGGCTCGCCGTCCGAGTTTGCTCAGAGTTTGGGCCAACTGCAATCGGGGTTCGATGCGCTCGGGCGCGAGCTGCTGGGCGAGGGCCAGCGGCGATAAGGCTTGTTGGTAGCGCTTTTGCCGCAAGTAGATTTGCCCGAGCGCGAGCGCGGCCTCGTAGTGCAGGGCGTCGCGCCGGACGAGTGCTTCGAGCACGTGGGCGGCGGAGTCCAAACGGCCGGCCGCTAGGTGTTGGCGGGCCTGTTCGTAGCGCTGGGCGCTCTGCGCGGGCAGGGGCGGCTCGGAAGCACAGCCCAACAAGGCGGCGAACGCGATACCTAGGCGCATTGGCGTCTTTGGCAGTTCGTACATTTTGCGCTGCATAGTGTACGAACTGAGGGGAGAATTGGCGAATGGCAGTCAACTCCTGACGACTGAAGCCGTAGCAAACGGCAGGATCGCAATAGCCGCTGGCAGCGCAAACCGCTCGCGGATTTCGTAGTAATACAGCTTGTGCAACCGACGCTCAAACGCCTTGTCGACGCCCAAGTACACGCCGCATTAAAGTGCCGTATCGTATCCTCCAGGGCGTCGGCGGTCGGAGCTTGATTTGAATAACTCGTTTCACGGTAGCCGATGTGGCTATGAGACGATACCTCGTCAAGCGATATCGGCCTTCGCTCAGGGAGCACCAGGCCCCATAGTTCAGGTTCCCTGTCGCCTAAAGACGACAGTCCCCAAGAGAGGTTTTTAGGGCGCAGAGCGGTTGATTCGCGGCGCGTTGTGCCCTATACTTTTGCCGAATTGCCGAATGAAAACTCTGCGGAGGTAATCGCAATGAAACAATGGACATGGTTGGCCTTGGTGGGTCTGTTGACTACTCTGAGTTGCGGTTCGGAGCAAGCCGTTCAGCCGACGCCCGATTACGCCGATGATTGGGTCGGAGAATACGAGGGCCGCGGGAATTTTGCTCTATCCAATGGCGCCAGTGGGGAAGACCGCCCCGTTACAATGAGCATTGTGCGGGTCTCTCCTAAGCAAGTTACTGTGTCTGCCACGTTGGTTTATGGCGAGGGCCGCAACGATTTCCTTCAGGCCATCGATATTCTGCAACCCGACGATCCCGCGCAGATCACCTTGGAGGTGCGCTACCTCAGCGCGAAGACGGTTTATGCCTTCACCCAAGCAGAAGGCACGATCACCGGCTCCATTGCGACGAGTTCGCTGCGGCTCGGAGGAACTTGGGGTCAGGATCAGATCATGACCGACATAGAGGTCGTCCGGCAGTAGGACTTTGATTTATGGGATGGCTGACGATAAAAGGAACCGCGAGCGAGTGCCGCGCCGTCGCTTCTTTTACATAGGCGCGGCCGCGCTGGCGATTGCCCTCGGCGCGGCCGGCTCGTACTGGTATTTGCAGGATCGAACAAACGCCGCGCAAAAAGCGCTCGAGCGAGGCGACCGCTTGCTCGGCAAGGGCCAAATGGACGAAGCGGTCCGCTCTTACGAGCGGGCTATTGAGCTGGATCCAGCCCTCGCCCAAGCCCATAGCAATTTAGGCGCGACGCACGCAGCGCTAGAGCGTTTTAACGCGGCGATCCCCCATTTCAAACAAGCACTGTCGTTGGCTCCAGATCACTTTGAGGCGCAGATCGGCCTCGCTGTTTCGCTGGATGGGTTGGGCCATTTTTTAGCGGCTGAGGACAGCTATAAGAAGGCGCTGGCACTTCGGCCCGACTTTGGGGCGGTGTACTACAATCTCGGCTATCTCTACCAGCAACAGGGCCTGTACGCCGAGGCCGCCACCCAGTACGAGGAAGCCTTGCGCTTGATTCCGACCCTCCTACAAGCCCGGGCCAATTTGGGGAGGGTCTATCACTTGCAGCACCGCCCGGGCGAAGCCATTGCCGAATACCAACGCGCCCTCGCAGACTACCCGGAGGAAGGGCCGGTGTACGCGCACTTAGGCGAGAGTTACATGGCCTTGAGCCAGTATGAAGAAGCTAGGGCGGCCTATCGACGCGCTATGGAACTCGGCGTCGAGGTAGCGAATGCGTTTTACGACCTCGGCGTTATCAGTGAGCAGGAAGGCAAGCTCGAAGCGGCGCGGAGTTACTTTCACCAGGCCCTGCTCAAAAATGCGGCCCACGCCAATTCCTATCACCGCTTGGGCGCGGTGACGGCCAAACTGGGGCACGAGCAACAGGCGGCTACGTATTACTTGGAGGCCATAAAGCGCGATCCCGGCCACGCGGGTGCTCACTACAGCTTGGCCCAACTCTATCTCAAGCAGGGGCGCAGCGACGAGGGGCGCGAGCTAATGCAGGTCTTTGCCAAGCTCAAGGAATACGAGGGCCGGCTGGCCAGCCTCAAGCGGGCTGCGAGCCGGTCGCCGCGCTCGCCAGAGGCCAGCTACAACGTGGGGTTGCTCCACCTAGAGTTCGGGTATGTCAGCAAGGCCGCCGCGGCCTTTGAGCAACTCCTCAAACTCCATCCCGAATTTTCCGCCGCGCAGGAGCGGCTCGCCGAAATCGAGCGAGTGCGGGCTGAGTTAAATAACTAAAAAGGATTCGCGCCTAGTTCGAGGAGGGCGTGCCCCTGCCCTTGGCGGACGACCAAGAGCTTGTTGGCGGGCACGTTCTCGACCGCGTAGGTGCGGCCGTTGGGATAGGTGATTTCGACGCGGTCGATAGCTTGCGCCGCGCCCAAGCCGAAGTGGGAACGCAAATCGCTGTGCGAAAGATAGCTGGCCGCGCCGTTGACTGTGCGCCACTGGTGCTGGCCGGCTGCTTGTAGGCTGATGCGCGTACCGACCCCATCGCGATTGTCCTCGCGGCCAAAGACCTGTACCACGAGATAATTTTTTTCATTTCCCCCATCGTTGCGCAACAGAGTCGGTGCGTCATTGAGCTCGACGACGAAGAGGTCGATGTCGCCGTCGTCGTCGTAGTCGCCAAAGCTAGTGCCGCGGCTGACTTTGGCCGGCGCTAAATCAAGGCCGGCTGATACTGAGGCGAAGCGGCCGCCGCCCTCGTTGCGGAAGAGTTGGTTGGGCTGGCGGTAGGAGGTGCCGGTCGTGGCTTGGTCAACCTGCGGATACACGTGGCCGTTGGCGACGAAGAGGTCGAGACGACCATCGTTGTCGTAGTCGAAAAAGCGCGTTCCCCAACCCAACAGTTCTACCGTGGCCGCGGCGAGGCCAGCCGTGGTCGTGACGTCGGCGAAACGCGAGCCGCCCTCGTTGCGGTAGAGCGTATTGGTTTCGGTGAAAAAGTGAGTCACGTACAGGTCTGGGTCGCCGTCTTGATCGTAGTCGCCAAAGTCTGCGCCCATGCCGGCTTCGACGTCGCCATCGCCGTTGTACGCCACCCCGGCGATGAGGGCGACGTCTTGGAAAGTGCCGTCGCCTTGGTTTTGGAACAGCACGTTGGGGGTTTCGTCGTTGGCGACAAAGAGGTCGCTATCGCCATCGGAGTCGTAATCGGCCGGCACCACGCCCAAGCCGTAGTAGCGGTTGGCGGCTGCCACGCCAGACGCTTGGGTGACGTCGGTAAACGCGCCATCGCCTTCGTTGCGGTAGAGCACATCCGGTGCGCCGACTAGGCCTTTGGGACCGCAATAGACGCGGAGGCCGCTAAAAAAGGTGCAGAGCTTGGGTTTGACCGGCAGGTGCTCGGCATCGAAGACGACGTAGTTGGCCACATAGAGGTCGAGATCGCCGTCGCGGTCGCAATCGAAGAAAGCCGCGCTGGCACTGTATTGATCGCCGCCAACGCCCGCTTCTCGGGTCGCGTCAACAAAGCGGTCGCCGCCGCGATTGCGGTAGAGCACGTTGGCCCCGTAGTTGGTCGCGTAGAGATCTGGGCGGCCGTCGTTGTCGATGTCGCCCACGGCCACGCCCCCGCCCCAGCCGGCGTCGGCGACGCCGGCTGCTCGCGTGATTTCCACAAAAGTGCCGTCGCCGCGATTGCGGTAGAGCGCGTTGCCCGGCCCCGAGCGGTCGCGGTACGTGGCAAAGGTGGCCCCGTTGACTATGTAGAGGTCGAGGTCGCCATCGGAGTCGTGGTCGAAGAAGGCCGCGCCGCTGCCGTGGGACTCTAGGATGTAGTGCTTTGCTGGGCCGCCAAATACATTGCGGTACGCGATGCCAGCGGCCGCGGTTTGGTCGCTAAATTGGGGCTGGGCGCGCAGGGGGAGGGCGCATAGCAGCGCGGCGCAGAACAGCGGAAAGACGCGCAAGTTAAGGGGCGACCGCGTAGTTTAGGCCCGTGAGCAGGTGCAATGCTTCTTTTGCGGCCTCGTGGTCGGGACCTTCGCGCTCGGCGAACATGCGCTCTAATGGACCCACAGCCGTGGGGTCGCCAATGCGGCCGAGGGTGCGGGCGCTCTCGGCGCGGACCCAGATGTTGTCGTCGGTCAAGGCGAGGCACAGCGCGTCGAGGGCGCGGTGTGTCCGGTGGTGTCCCAATAGCTGCGCGGCGATGTAACGCACATTGTCGTCGCGGTCGCGCAGCGCGTTGAGGGCTGCTGCTTCTGCCGCCGAAGTCCATAGGAACTGTAGCGCGGCAAGGGTTTGCCGGCGCACCGCGGGAACAGTATCGGCCAATGCGCACACCAATGCGGGCACGGCCGTGGTGTCGCGGAGATTGCCCAAGCTCCAAGCGGCCGCGCCGCGCACCTCGGGGACCGAGTCGCCGGAAAGGACGCTGGTTAGGGTTGGGTGGAGGCGGGGATCGTCGAGCTGGCCGAGGGCGCGGACGGCCTGTTCACGGACATAGCGATTGTCGTTGCGGAGGAGCGATTTGAGGAAGGAGGTGGCGCGTCGGTCGCCGATTTGGCCGAGGATTTGCGCGGCGATGTAGCGCAGGCTATCGCTGCCAGCGGCCGCACGGTTCAGCAAAGGCTCGACCGCCGCGCCACCCAACTGCACCAAGGCCTGGCTGGCGTCGAGGCGAACCTGACGGCGGGAATCGGCGAGTTGGTCAATGTAGTATTCGGCGCGTTGTGCGGCGCAACTCAATAGACTGACGCAGAGGGTTGCTAGGGCGAGCTTAGGCATGGCGGCGGTTTATTAAGTGAAAGCAGGTGCCAAGAGTTAAACCTGACACCTGCTTGGGCATTGGCGGTGCAGCAAAAAGCCTAGTTGACCATCTGCATGAGGCGTTGGGTAATTGACCCTTCTTGGGTCAAGGCATAGATGATGATATTGACCGCTAGTTGTAGCTGACGGGTCGAATCTCCGCCGCGTTGATCGTTTTCCCAGCCCCAGCCCCCGGTGTCGCCGGGCGTGACGCTCGCTAGCCTTCCTTTGATGTAATGGCCGCGCAGATAGTTCCAAGTCCTAACGCCTGATTTGCCTTGCCCTAGCGAGGGAGGATAGCCAAAGGGCACGCCGCCGCTTAGATCGAAGAAGGCAGTATAGACGGGGTGATCTTCTGGCAGGCGCTCGGACCAGAAGTCCTTGCCGCGGATTAGGCCGCCGTATTTTTCCAGTGCTTCGCCGTAGATCCCGTTGAGCGTAAAACCGCCCGACATTAAGTACTCGGCCAAGTTGGCCATTTCGGTGTCGTTGGGGGAACCTTGGGGCTCGACGATGACGGGTACTTCCAATAGGCGCGGGTCGTCAAACGTGATAAAGCCGAGGAATTCGGCCTTGAGGCCGGTGTACTCGTTGAGTACGTCGCGTAGTCGGTCGATGGTTTTGACGCGGAGCGTGACCGCGCCGTAGCCAGAGGTGCCACCGGCCAGCGCGCGCGAGGACATGACTTGGGCCAGCTTGACAAAGCCCTTGATAGCTTGCTTGTCGGTGGCGTCTTGAACGATAATGGCGCGATAGCGACCGGTGTCCATGTTGTTGACGTCGAGCATCTCTAGGCCCATGTCGATCTTGTGCTCGGAGGTGCGGGTGCTGGTCACCGCCGCGGCCGTCAGCTTCGGCTCGATGGTCATACCGCTCGTTGGGCTGAAGGCGGATTGCCCGGACAGGCGGATTCCCGAGCCGCTGACACCGGCGATTAGGCTGCGGGTGTTGAACGAGGCCGTGGCCTGGACTTGGTCCATGCGCGCTTGGGCTAGCTGGACTTGGCGGCGGGCGAGTTGGCGCTTGGGCTGGGGTATTTTGCGCAACTCCAGCGGTTTGGTCAGCCGCGGTTCGCGCTTGATGAACTTGGTCGTCAGCGGTCGGGGCGTCTTTTTTTCGGCCTCTTGAAAGGGGTTGATCGCCACGACGATGAGCAGGCAGGCCGCGGCCGCCGCTAAGGCTATAAAGAAGTCTCGGCGCAGGCGGCGAACCAGACTGTCGAGATCAAAATCTTGAGTGGGCGAAGCAAAGCGCGTGGAGATCCATTTCTTATTCATCGCGGATTTCTCCTCGGTGGTAATGCCCTACTAGTGCTAGGGCCAAGGGATTCGGGACTAGAGCACCTGCAACAGGATGGTCACCAACAAGCCGACTATGCCGAATAGAATATCGACTGTGGGGACTCGGTCACAATGATCTCCTCAAAGGACGTTTGGGGGAAATGACTCGGTCTTGGACCTGTGGGCCGTCGCCGCGTTTTTTGAGCTTCTTATCGAGTTTGCG
Source organism: Candidatus Latescibacterota bacterium (assembly GCA_965116045.1). Taxonomy (GTDB): domain Bacteria; phylum Latescibacterota; class UBA2968; order UBA8231; family UBA8231. Next base: position 4,347,068 of record OZ220478.1, read on the forward strand.
CAGCCGAGCGATGGCCGTGATGGAATCCACGTCAACCACCTCTATTTGCCCCACTTTTTGCTGCGCTGGCCTAGGCCGCCACACATCGAACCGCATTCGCTTCGTCAGCCCGTGCCGAGCACCGATGTTTAGCTGGACGTGGAGTTTGCCTTTTCGTGCGGGTAAGACGGCTGCTATGCGGCCCTCTAGCGGCAAATTCGCGTCTAGGTCGGGTGCTAGAGCGTCCGCTAGCCCCTTTAACACCCCCCGGATAACGGTGAGATCGCTACTGGGGTTAGAGATGAACCAACGCTCGGCGACGTTGAGTGCGCGTTCTGTGGCGGGATCGACCATTTGCAAGCGGAGAAGATCGGCTAAAAAAACGCGCGTCAAACCAGGATGCGACGCGCCCGGATACTTCCAACTATTATAAAGGAACAGTTGTCGGTCATAAGGTATCACGGCTGAGGAGTCGCGCAAGTCCGACCAGAAGATTTTGTCTCGGTGCAGATCCTCTAGCTTGACTTCGAATTGACAGACGATGGAGGGCAGGGAAATCACTGCATAGGAACGGCCTTCGCTCGGCCCGCCGTCGTCGAATAGGCCCGCATTTTCACGGTAATCAATGACTTGGTTGTGGTATGTTTTATGGGCTTTGTTGAAAGTGAAATAAGCGATGTAATCAATGGATTCTCGGCCCGTGGGATTGCGGGCCTCGCGGATGCTCGGCAAGCGCACGACGCGAAAGCGGCCCAAATCGGCAAAGATGTCTCTGATCTCGCGCTCGATTTCCAACATCAGGCGGGGGTGCTGCTCGGCGAGGTGGACGGGCAGGATCTCTTGATCGACGAGATTGGTAAAGACCAAGCCGATGGTGTAGATGTGCGGCTGGGCGTTGGCCGGTTGACCGCCGAGTGCGAGGGCCAAGCCAATGAAGAAGAGAGACTTCACGGGATTAGGTAAGTCATGGGCGATTGCAGTGAGAAATCGGTGTGTTGTACGTTATGAGCTAGCCCGTAAATTCTGAATTTATAGAAAACGGATGGCTTCTCTATTAGAAACCATCCGTTAACTGATTTAGATTTAGCAAAGAGGATTAAGGTCCGTTGTAATCAGGACAATAACAATAACATCCATCAGAGCGGCATCTGTGATTTGGTTCGGAAACATATCTACTAAGACAATCATACCAACAGCGACCTGAATCGTTACAACTGCTTCCAATTACGCCAAGAAGATGTTGGCTGTGGTTGTCTGCCCTGACGGTTTCCGGCGTTCCTAAGAGGGTCGAAGCCACTACCAGCACTCCTGTCGTCCAAGCAACCGTCAGCCCGCGACGGGAACTAATGAACCCCGACTCATTAGCCAAGAACGGTTGGACGATTCCCGATTCGCTCGTCAGCAGCCGATGGAGAAAGGTCAGCAAAAAATTCAAAGCGTAAAGCAGCATGATTTGCTCCTTGGTTAAGGTTGAGAAATTTGCGAACGGCCTTCAGGAAACTAAGCAGCACCAAAGGCGGACTGCGCGGCGTTCGCCGCAGTCTCTCTATTATTTTTAAATAAAAAGATTCATCTGAGCCACTCTATCAGTCGGATAAGCGGCAATACCGTATTACCAGCGAAGATGGCCGTCAGCACCGCCCCACCTACGATAAAGGGCACAAACGGAAACGGATGTTCCAACGTCAGCGTATCTCCATTAGGTAAGCGGCCCTCGCCAGCTAACAGGCGGAGGCGAACGACCTGGTCCTCCGAAAGAGGCGTACCCGACTCACACAACAGTTCCTCTTTTGGCCCCCGCAGCGTGTCGTAAGGGATCGCGCCCGGCCGAACTTCGTCCAGCGGGAACGCCTGCACAAAACCCCGGCTGTGCCAATGTCGCAGCCGCAAGTAACCCAACTCAAGCAGCCACAGTGCCCCCCATAATAAGAAGTAAGGCCATTTTCTGTCGGCAATCCAGAGCAAGTAGAGTAACGAGACCGTCCCCGGCCACAGTGTCACTGGCCAGTATTTCTCCTCCAGCCCCCATTCCAGCAGCCGATATCCAATCACGATGACCACCAACGTTTCTAGGTAACTAAGAGGCTGGTCCAGCACCAATACAGCAACCCAGAGTACCCACCCCAAGAGCGCGGCCAACGCCCAAGCAGCCAGTCCAACATGACGCATACTCGGACGCCCCTGTGCCTCTACTTGCTTCCAATCTCTGCGCGAGAAGGATATGACTAGCAGGATCAGCAGGTAGCAGCAAAGAGCATTTATGAGCAATGCTGGAGTCGTAGAATGTAGCGAGAAGGAATCCACGGTAGGGCACAAGGTCGGCGGTAACGCCACGCTGACCGCCCAAAAGAACTTGGCATCCCCTGGAGCCCATAAGCCCATTAAGGTCAGCATTATCACAAAAACCAAACTGGTAAACAGGACTAACCCTATTTGTGCCAAGGTAGTCTCCCCTAGGAACACCATCAGGCCCTGCCCCATTAACCCAACCGCAAGCAACGCAATCGTACAGCGATTGGGCACTCGCCGTACCGTCAGATCGATATAGCTGACATATATGCCGATTCCCAACAAGGCAGAAAGCATGACCCACTCCACCCAAAATGTCGGATCAAAAAAGAAATTCACACTCTACCCCTTCCCGGCTGAGCGACCATCCGCTGCCTGCGTTTCTTCGGATAGCGACTTATTCTCTTGACCGACGGATTGCTGAAGCAGCGGAAATTCTGGAATTTCCGCTGTCGCCAGAACGCCCAACAGCACAAGCCCGGCGACGAGGCCAATTAGGTGAAAACGATACTGCCTAACCACTAGCGTACGCCTTTCTCTTTTTGGACTAAATCCATCGCGATTCGCTCAATACCATTACTACCTATCGTCGCTTGGCGCACAATGCCCTTTGGATCGATTAGCAGAGCACTAGGAAACACGTCGACTTGATAGAGTGGCGGAACGCTCCGTAGGCTGTCGTATCCCACCGTCGCCTCAATCCCATACTGAGCCATTTTATTGCTCAGTTGAGTTCGATCTCCTAGGCCAACGATGATTATAGGTATGTGAGGTACGTGCTGAGCGACCTTTTTGAGGGTAGGATAGGCTGCATCACATGCCTCGCTGCCCGAATCGGTAAAGTAGAGAAGCCACGTCTCTGCGCCTGTTTGGAAAGACACGCGACCTCCATTCAGCCCTTCGGTCTCAAAGGAAGGAGCGGGCTTGCCTAACAGGTGACGATAGTAATGTAAATGCTGACTTTGAAAACGTTCCTTATTAAGACGTACACCCATCCCGATGCACAAGGCTAGTAGTACTCCAGCTACTAACGATAGGAGAAAAATAGCCGAGTTCGTTTCTATGTTCTTCAGTAGAATCATCTCGTCCTTGGTTTGGTCAAAATGAGTCCTCTCTCTACCGCTGCGCATAGGATGCAAAAAAAAGGATGGCCATGCAAGAACAATTGTTGCACGGCCTCGCCGGGCAACTTTTTTCTTGACAGCCCTTTAACAGGGGTTTACTATCAACCGTTCAAATTTCTCGTTCACTTTTCACGTCAAGGAGATGCAGTAATGAAGAAGTTGACACTTTTGGCTGCAATCGCAGCCTTTTGCGTTACGACGCTGGCCAATGCCCAGCCACCCGTGCGCTACTTCGACCTACCCAAGTTCACCCACGCTCCCACGCTTGATGGCGACCGCATGACGGTGCCCGACGAGTGGGCTGGTGCGCTGGAATTTCCCTGCTCGCCGAGCCAGATTCAGCAAGATGGTCAAGAGTTTGGTTGGCGCGACATTGAGCAAGGGTATAGCGAAGTAAGCGCGAACCAGCTCAATGAAAACGGCGAGACCGAAGTAGCAGGTGAAGGCCGCTCCGATGTCGATGTTTCTTCGATGATCTGGCAGGCATGGGACGATGACGCGCTGTACTACATCACTGAGGTTAGCGATAACGTCCGCGACACCGAGGGTGGTGGTGAGGCACATGCTTGGTGGGAGCGCGACAGCATGTCCCTATACCTAGACATGAACAACGAGGATTGCGAGTGCGGCGACCCAGCCCCGGCTAGCTACGTCAACTTGAACGTAGTCAACTTCATGGCCGTACCTTTTGGTTCGAACGAACTGTCCGTCTGCTACATCACCACCGTCCAGAATCAGCGCGTGAACGTCCACGACCCCGACGCGATTGAGGGCTTTGAGTACGGCTTCCGCGACGCTGGCGACGAGTTTGGCGACGCCGGCGACGCCGACTACGTGATTGAGGGGCGGATGGAGTGGGATACCTTCTTGCGCAATGGCAATCTCTTTGAAGCCCCTGAGGTTGGTTCTGAGATGGGCTTTACTTGGCTGTTGGTCGACGCCGACGGCGAAGACGCCTATGGCGGCCAGCTCCAGTGCGTGGCTTGGGCCGGCGGCATCATGGCCGAATTCGCCAACTGGGTTTTTGTGGATACGCCGGCTGGTCCATCCGGTACTGCGGTCGAAGAAGATTCTTGGGGCCGCGTAAAGGCGACCTTCGTCCAGTAGTTAATAACTTCTGGATAGGCTTGAATAGAAGCGGGAAGCGGGCTTGACGCCTGCTTCCCGTTTTTTTTTCTTGACGTGCGAGTTGTGGTAAACATATGTTTTCGCCCGTCAATTTTAGATCGCTCGAGCAATATGACCCGCGAGGGGTTTTCATGCTGTGTTTTATAACGTGCCGTGTTGTCAAGCGCTGGGTGGTCTTATCCGCGCTGGTTGGTGCTGGCTTATCCGCGCCGACGGAAGCGCAGCGCCACCCCGAATCCGCCGGCCCGCTGCCCTATTACGACCCTTCTCCTGGCACGCCAAAGGATCCCCCGTGGAAAAAGCGTCCTGCCTTCCTGCGCGGTCCGCAAGACCGCTATGACCGAGGGTTGGGAAGGTCGTTTCTCAACACCGCAGTCAACGTTCCTTATCTCAACTACGCCGACGAAAAGTACATTGCGTACTACCGCGAGACCGTTGCTTGGGCCACCCCGTCGGGTCGTCCTCTGAAAACCCGCAATGTGGGTTGGGACCGGATGGGCAACTACATGGGCGGCGGCTATCAGCGTCTTCTGACGATAGAAGAGTCGCGCAGCGGCAACGACTTTAGCGGGTATAGCTATATCGACCACAAGTATCGGACATTCCGGGTCGGCCACTACACGCACAAGGATTTGCACTGGACCGCCACGCTGGGCAACTTGACCACGAGCTCGGACGTGCGGACCATTTTCACGCCGCTCACTTTGGTCAACAGCAAGCTGAACGCGCTGCGGATGGACATCAACTACAAGGAGCGCGACCGAGCGACGCTACTCTACTCGCGGGGCGGCGATCACTCGGGTGCCCAGCTATTCTCCAAATGGGCGTATGGCCAAGAAGGCGACGACGCTTGGGACAGCTCGCCGGTGCTGCTCTTTGGCGGCCACTATCAGCGCGAAGTGGGCCGTTTTGCCAGCGTTGGTGGAACGCTAATCAACCAAATCATGGCTTCGCCGGCTCTGTCGCGTTCCAGTGCTTGGCGCGGCGATTTGCCCTATCAGATGCTCGGTCCTAAGACCATCCGCGTATTTGTGGCCGATGACTCGCCCGACGACGCGCGTTCCAGTGCCATTGTCTATGGGGTGGACATCGTCCTTGAGGGCGCACGCGGCACCGAGCCGGTGCGCTTGACTAGCCTCGACGACGATCCAGACTACGACCCAATGCTAGAAGCCGGGCCGCCAGAGGGCGGAACCGTCCACGCGGGCGGCGGGCGCGAAGCCGAGGGCAAGGTGCCGGTGGTGTACACTTTTGTCCTTCCGGCCGACGTGACGGTGCGCTCGGCGCGCTTTGTCGCAGATGTAGCGGGCGATTATCGGATCGGCGTTAGCCAGCTCCACGACTTCTTCAATATTGATCGCCGAGGCACCGCGGCGATCACCGAAGTGGCTTGGCCTGCTCCCATCGCCAGTGCTGGTGAGCGGGCCATCCGGCGTCCGTTCAAGTGGTACACAGACGAAGATGAACAACTCTACTACACCATCATCCGCGCCGGTGGCAGCGATAGCAGCGGCGCAAATCGGCGGATGGTCTCCTTTGACTACGGCATTCCCACTGGGCAGAGCTTGGCCTCAATCAACTATCAGGTCGAGTTAGTGGGGCTGGAAGTCAGCGGCGAGATGGCGCACAACTTGCAAAATTTCATGTTCCCGATCGGCAATAACGAGGGCGAGCGCAGCAGTGAGCGCGCCTTGGCGTGGTGGATCAAGGGCGTCAAGGATCTGGCCGGCGGCTTAGCACTGGGCGGCGAGCTCTACCGCATGGAGCCGAACTACGGCGGTGGCTACGATAGCTATCGCGGCGGCATGGCCTTCCACTACGATGGGCAGGCTGCGCCCGGCGACAGAATCTCTACAGCCACCGAGGAATATCCCATCCACGAGGACAACGACGATCACGATCGCTTCCCCGACGAACACGTTAGCGATACGGCTATTGCCGAGCCGCGGACGCTGTATCCAGGCTTCCCCAACGCCCAAGTGTACCCCGGCCTCGACGAGAACGTCGATAATATCCCAGACATGGACCGCAACGAAAACTTCATCGTTGATTGGGAAGAAGCGTTTCTGACCTACGATTCAGAGCCACCCGAATTTGTCTATGGCATTGACTTCAACAACAACAACGTGCCCGACTTTCGCGAGAACGACGATAAGCCGGACTATCCCTATCCGCGCGACCAAAAGGGCCGACACATCTTCCTGCGCTACGACCGCTTGGGACGCTGGGGTGAGTTCGTCAGCATAGGCACCTACGACAGCCGCCAGATCGCTGGCCCGGGTAAGTCCGAGGGGATTTACTTCCGCTATGCCTATGAGGTGGAAAAGCGCGGCGTTGGTGCATTAAAATTCAATTTCGACGCCAAGCAGATAAAAGACGACATCCCGGATCATACCTATATATTCCAAGTACCTATTGACGATATAGAGCGGATCAACTGGTTTAACGAGCCAGACGGCCCGCCCGAGCGCGCGGGTTTTTGGCGGCCAGCAACGCCGGACGAGTTGTTGATGCGCGACAGCTTTGTGCATCTCCTCTTTTTTAACAGCACCTATCAAGGCTTTCGCGGCTTCAACATTGAGAACGGCTTCCTGTGGCAGCGCAATAGCCAAGCCGAAATTGAACTCAAAGACGGCAGCGGGTTGTTGCAGTCCCAAGACGTGCGCTCGCGTTTTTCCATTGTCAACAAGATCGACTATACCCATAGCTGGGGTGCTTTCAGCATTACGCCTAAGTTGAAGCATCGGACGATCGTTGAGCGGGTTGACAGTGAAGATACGCCGCGGCAATCGTATAGCGATTTCATCCCCATCGTAATGGGGCGGTACAGGCTCACGCCCAAGACCAGCTTCCAACTTGGCATCCAGGGGCTACCCTTGCTGCCGTTTAAGCACTGGGATCGCGCCTTTGAGGACGAGACATATTCCCAGACCGACTATATGGCTATGCTGAGCATCACCGCAGACTACTTTGGCATCCGCGACAATTCGCTATTCTTCGGCTACCAGCGCACGCGGCGAGATTTTAGCCATGCAGGGCGGCCCGACGCCAAGCAGGGCATCCTCTTCGTAGAGCTGATATCACCCTTTTAAGAGATGCAAATGGACATGAGACTCAGCGCAACACACATTCGCGTCTTCCTGTGCTTGGCATGGGCTGTCGGGGGGTGCGCTACCCTTAGATCGCTCGAATCCCATGCCGAGCGCGAGTACTTCATTGAGTTGGAGTCGGTCCTGCCCGATGGGGACACCTATTACATCGATCCGATCGACAGTTCGGTCGTGTGGAGCGAGCAAGGGGTGCAAGTCAAGGTCAAGTTCTACGACGATGCCATGCTCGACGCCGAATACGGCACTCAATTCACGCCCTATACGCTCACGGGCGTCGAAATTCATGGCTTAGACTATACACCGCCTCTGTGGACCGTTTTTGAAGTAACCGTGATCAACCGCACTCGAGAGCGGGTGGAGCTAGATCCCACGCAGACTATTCTGCGCTTGGACGACGGCCGCCGCCTGCTCTGCCGCCAAGGGGTGGGGGGTTGGTACGACAAGGACGAATTCTTCGACTATTCCTATTTGAAGTGGGGGGGACAAGAAGGGAATGTGCGCTATCACGCCAGCTTGGATCGCAATCCTATTTGGGAGAAAAGCGAATATCACCGAGAAAAACCCGTGCGCAAAGGCTCCAGATACGTCGGCAAGTTGACCTTTCCGCCGCTGCCGACAGCGACGAAGTCGTTCACCCTCGAAGTAAAAAACTTCATTCTGGCCTTTGATCGGTTTGAAGTGGGATACGGCAATCCGGTGGAATTTACCGACCTGAATTTTCACTTCAATGTCGATCACGGAGTGCGTTGGGTGGAGCATAAGTAGTATGAAAAAGATGGTAAAATATATCGGCGCGATACTGCTTGTTGGCGCGACGGCCTGCACTTTGAAATACGAGGCCCTCAAGGATACTAGTTTGCCCAATCCGCCGTTGAGGTCGGTCAAAATATACGTCAAGGAATTTCCGGTCGAGAGCAAGGCCAACGTGGTCGATCCGCGAAGTGCCACTTCGGTCGCTGATCAAGGATCGCAGTACAGTACTAACGCCCTCGCCGGTAAGGGAAATAGACTGGTGCAGATTACTCGGCCTTCGCGCATTGAGGATTTGTCTGGGGCCTTGCTGCGCGAACTGCGCAAGGATAAGGTGCGGATCTTCACCCAGACGGATCGGGTTGAGGTGCTAGACGAAGACAGTGTGCGACAAGTAGACAATCCCTTCGCGCTCGTTTCCGAGGACTCGGACGAAGCCGACTTAGAAGTTAGCGGCACGGCACTGATTACCAGTCAGCGGGTGCGCAAAGTGTTCTCTTCGCAAACGCAAAGAGTGCAAATTGAGGTCTCCGTCAAGGACATAAAAACCGGCAAAGTGAGCAAGAAAAGCCCGGTGGATGCCGGCATTGTCATGGCCTTCAACTCCAAGGAGTTGGAGGAGGCCATCGCCATTGCCGTGGTGACCAGTCTGACGCAGAGATTGCTATTCTGAAGTGCTGAGGCTGGGCGCACTTTTGCTGTTGTTTGAATTCAGTCCGTGTCGTGCTGAATTAACTAGTTGGGTAGTAGATGCGGTCGAAACATTTGCCTTGGGAGCGACTCAAGGCGTCGAGGTGCATCCAGATCGCCTCGTCATTCTGGCGCAGTTGGACGAGGATGTAAACGTGGCCTTGGGACGATCGGTGCTAGACGATTTTGACAAGCCTGTGCCCCTAACGGATGGCGCGGTTGACCTCGTGCGGAGCGAGTGGATCTCGGGCACCAATCACGTGTTCGACAAGCGGTTTACCGTTGATCTCGGATTGGACCGGGCGATCAAGCGGGTGCGCGTGCTAGCCGGCGAGACGGCGCTGAACCAGCCCGAGTATTTCATGCGTGGTTACAGGCTCGAAACGGCCACCCAAGTGGCACCGAAAGTCTGGCATCTGTTGGCGGAGCAGCCGGACAATTTTGTCCTCAATGTAGATACGAGCGCAGATTCTACTTGGGCTGCGACTGACGAGCGCGGCGAGCTGATCCCGCGCGAGGGGCGCTTCGTGCGGCTGACCCTGATCCGCCAAGACCGCAGCAACTGGGTCGCCATTGGAGAAATTGAGGTGTTTGGCGTGGGCTACGTTAGCGAAGGCTTCATAGAGGGTCGCTTTGCTCCGCCTGCTCCGGTCAACGTCGGGCAGATCCGCTGGCAAGTAGAGCGCCCGGAGCGCACGGGCATTGAGTTGCAAGTGCGCGGAGTGGCCGTAGCGAGTGCAGCGGATCCGTGGGGAAGCGTTGCCGCGCACGCGGACGAGGAATTTTTTTACAGCGGCGCCGAGCCGGTCGCGCAGTTGGCGTACCGGGCCAATTTGACGAATTCGGCCCCCTTTGTCAGCCCGGCGCTCAAGCGCATTGCCATTGACTACGATCCGGTCTTAGTCGCGCAGCAACTTGAGGCCGAGGTCGTAGTATCCGATTCGCTGCGCAAGGGCGAAGAGGCGATGCTGATAGCCCGGGTGGCGATTGCGGCTGGCGTTGATGATTACGGGGTTGATCTCTTGCGCGTACAAGGCCCTTTGCTTCGCGTAACAGCCGTGCGCGTCGATGGTCGAGAACTCGTACCTACACAAGGCTACACTTGGGGCCCGACGCCAGATCGGGAGGGAATGTTGGTAGAGCTTGCGCCTAGTGAGCGGATTAGCGCAATGGCGACCGTTGAAATTGAGGGGCCGGCGCTCTTTGTGCGCGACAAGACCACCATGCGCTTTGAAGCTGGCAACAAGGCCCAAGGCGACAGAGACGGCTACGTGAACTGGCAGCAGGGACGAGAAAAGCCGGGGACCAATTGGACGGTACTGGCGGCAGGGACGCCGTTGCAGCTTTTGGGCGAAGTAAAGGTGCAGCCGCGCCCGTTTTCTCCGTTTGCCGACGAATATGCGCACTTTGCCTTCGTCGTCGGCAATATCGAACAGGGGCGAGAAGTCGTGCTGAAAATTTACAACCTGACGGGTCGGTTGATTCGCCAGTTGGCGCAGACCGGAAGCGCCCGCACCTATCAATTCGAGTGGGACGGTCGCGATGAGAGCGGTCGCGTTGTCGAGCCGGGGCTCTATCTGTACGAAGTCGGGATAGCAGGAAGTGATAAGGCGCGCCGAGGTACTTTTGTGGTGGCGTACTAGCGTCCTATTGCTGGCTCTCGTTCCGCCGGTCGGCGCTGCTTTTGAATTTTCGGGCCGGGGTGCCCAGAGCGCGGCACTCGGTGGTGCTTTCGCCGCCAGCATTCAGACGGCTGAGGCCGTGTGGTACAATCCGGCTGGCAACGCCCAGCAACAAAAGTGGCAGGCTGGCACGACGCACGCGTTGCTTTACCCCGGGTTGGAGCAAAGTCCAGTCCTAAACGGCTTGGCGGTCACCGGTCCTTTGCGGGGCGGGGGGTTCCAATTGGGCCTTTCGTTTCTCGGGGCCGATGGCTGGGGCGAAGAAGTGATTGCCTTGGGCTATGGACGGCCGTTGCACGAGCGATTTGCCTTGGGCGGCGGCGTGCGCACCAGTGCTTGGAAAGCGGGTGATTTGTCGCACCGGGCTTGGCACCTCGACGTAGGGGCGACTTGGGAAGTGGGTTTCATTCACCCGCAGGCGTATTTGCGCTTGGCGTTGGTCGCCAAAGGCTTAAACGGCGCGAATGTTGCCGCGGGCGGCCAAGCCGCCGGTAAAGAAAAGCCGGCTGTGGTTGCGGCGGCCTTACTCAACTTGGCCGGACGCGAGGTTCTGCTCGACATTGAACACTGCGATGGGTGGACCGATTTCAGAGTGGGGTACGAGACGCGGACGGTAAGCCTCCATGGTGCTCGGTTTCGCATCGGTGGGGCCGCGGTTGGTGCGAGTTTTGACGAAAGAGAGCTCAACGTGGGTCTCGGACACAACTATAAGCAATGGCATTTCGATTATGCGTATTCATACCCCTTGCACCTCTCCGGTTATGGGGGTGTGCATCGGTTCAGCGTTGGTTATCGCCAGCCCTGAGTTGGAAGGGACTGAAGACCGAATCTCTACACTGCATGAGGATAGCTGCCATGAGTAGTAATGCGAGAAAAGCCCTAGTAAGGACCGCGCTATTAGCGCTTGTGGGATTGGCAATGCTGGGCGCCGAAGCCGAAGCGCAGACTTTTTTGCGCAACCGGGATTTCCTCAACCTCGGCCATCCCGAACCGTATTTGAACTACGGGCGCAAGGAGTACGATCCCTATCCCTCGGTGATCAGCGCACGCAATCGCTACGACCGCTTAGGCAATTACCTGTCGCGCGGTTTCAATGTCTTCACGTGGGAATTTTCTCGCCCTGGGGAAAGCAACATCAACACCCGTACCGCCCAGTACTTGGGGTGGTTCGCCAATCTAGTGATGCTCAACGACTCGTACAAGGGCTGGAATTACCGCGTGACCTTGGGCGAGGACATCCGCGCCAAGTTTTCAGATCTGACTTTTAGCGATCCGCGCTTCTTTGGCATCCTACTCGACGGCGCTTCCTCAGATAACAGGTTCACCCTGATGCTAAGCCAAGGCGGCGACCTGTTGAACGCCGCTAAGTTTTCGACCTTCAAAGCAACTCGGGAAACCTCGCCCGTGTTGATTTTTGGCGGCCATTGGGAGACCAAGCTGGGCAATGTGTTGCGCTTGGGGGCCACGTACTTCAACCAGCATATGGCCAATACCGCCGATGAGAACGGCTCCTTTCTCAAGGGCGATACCCCCTACAGCATGCTGCCCCCCTCTTTCGTCGAAGTCATTATCGAAGACGATTCGCCCGACGATATAAGTCGGGCGGCCACCGTCTATGACGTAGATGTGGTGGTCATCGGCGAGTCGCAGGGGCAGCGGGTGCGTCTGACCAGCATTGAAGGCGATCCCGAGTACGATTCGAGTTTGAAGATGATTGATCCCGTCGGTGGAGTCGCGGGTGGGTTGTCAGTCGCCGGCAGCGAGCAAGTGGTTTTCCGCTTCCAGATGCCGCAGTTCAACCTGCCGGATGCCGCGGCGTATTCAGCCGATCCCGACGGATTTGTTCCAGGGCTGACGATGAGGTCCGTGCGCTTCTTGGCCGATGTCGAGGGCGACTATCGCATTTTGGTGCGCCAACAGCACTTGTTCTTCGACCAGCGTGCCCACCAGAAAAACGTGGACAAGGTGGCCGAAGGGGACGACAGATACGCTCCGGGCGGCAGAAGCTACGTCAATCCCTTTACCGGGCTGAAAGGCGACGACGCCATAAAGCCGCTCGAAGATGTGCTAGCAGAAAATCCCGAAGCCTTCAACCAGTGGCCCGTGGCACCCGATCCGAACACGACTCAGGCTTCGCCGTTTTTGCAATACAAGTGGGATTTGCTCGATCCGACCCGGGTGGGCTATACGGTTCTGCGCTCCGACGGCAGCGACTCGGGCCGCAAGGTGGTCGAGTTCGACTACGGCATCCCCACGGGTCAGGCGCTCTACGGGCTGGACTGGGACTTAAACTTCAAAGGGCTAAAATTAAAGGGCGAGCTAGTCGCCAATCCCCAGTACTTCCTCTTCCCAGTGGGCAGCAACGCCGGCAAGCGCTTTGACAAGCAAGCCCTCGGCTATTTCCTCACGGCTCAAAAGGAAGTGGGGCCTATCGAGGTCGGGGGCGAAATTTTCAACCTAGACCCGGACTACAGCGGCAACTACGACAGCGACCGCGGCGGGGTAGCTTTCTTCAGCGACGATTGCTTTGTCTGCCCGCAGATGCAGGAAATGTCCGTCATGACCGATAATGACGACAACGACCAGTGGCCAGACGAGATGCTCAACGAACTGCCCAGCGCGGAAAAGTCGGATTCGGGCATTTTCCCAGGGCTCGACGAAAACAACGACCTAATCCCGGACAGCGACCAGAATTTCAACGGGATCCCCGACTGGACTGAGCCGATTCTCTTTTACGATGCCGATCCGCCGGATTTCATTTACGGCATCGACTTCAACAACAACGGCGTAGTTGACTACCGCGAAAACGACGCATTGCCCGACTATCCCTATCCACGCGATCGCCAAGGGGCCCACTTAGTAGCCACGAAAAAAGGCTTGGGGCGCTGGGGCAAATGGGCTTCGGTGGGCTACTACACTATGGAGGAACCGGCTGGCGGCGGTAAGGCCAAGGCCATGTACGCCCGCTATGAGCACAACTTCACCTCGCCTTATTTGGGTAAAATCCGCATCAACGAGGACATCAAGCAGGTCCAGGACGACATTCGCGACGACGTGTACATCTGGGAAGATGTGGGTTTTACCCAGCGGATACCCAGCCCCTTTCCGCACTTGAAAGGTCCGATGATTGAGGCGCGGGATCTCAATTCGCAGATTTTTCCGCCGGATGTCGATCCGCTGAACATGCGCAATAGCTTGGTCAATACCTTGTTCATCAGTTCGACCTTTAGGCAGCTTTCCAACCTCAACGTCGTCAACAGCGTCCAGTGGATTCGCAACAGCCAAGCCGAGGACGAGTTCGACGACGGCACCCAACAGGAAGCCGGTGTGCTTTCGACCTTTACAATGGTCAACCGGTTCGACTATACGATCAACGCCGGCAACCTAAACATTCGCCCGATGTTCAAGCACCTGTTGCTGCGCGAGCATTCGAGCATACTCGAAGACGCCACGGGCGACGGCAGTATTCGTTCGTTCTCGATTTACGCACCAATCGTCAGGACCCGCTTCGACCTGACGGCCAAGTCCAATCTGCAACTCGGATTTCAGGGCTTCCCTTTTTGGCGGCACACCAACTTGGACCGGGTGGACGAGGGCAACGATTTTAAGGAGTGGACGCTGGTGCTGATGATGAGCAATCGCTCGGATCACTACGGCTACAACCTCGCTTCTCAATTCGGCTTTATCAGAACTAGCCGGGAGTACGACGATGCCACACGCGCTTCCGATAGCTTCGACAACTCGCGCCTGTTCTTTGATATTGTGGCCGGGTTCTAGGCTAGGAGACTGACACCATGATTCTGGTAAATCTGCTGCTAATCGCAGCGGTCGGCGCGGTCGCCAGCCTGAGTACGCGCTTCTTCTCGCCAGTGGAATTGCAAGACCGTTTCGAGGAGGGACAGAAGCTCTACGCGCTCGGGGACTACGACAAAGCCATTGAGCGCTATGAGGTCATTCTCTCCACCGAGAGCAATGCCATGATCAACGTGGAAGACGTAACCATAGCGGTTGACGAGTTCATTCTGCCGGTGCGCGTGGGGGCCACGTACCAGCTTGGCAATACCTATAACAAGCTGGGGCTCGAAAAGTTGCAGCGCTCGCAATTTTTGCGCTCAGAGCAAAAAGAGGCCGAGGCCGACGCGCGCTACGAGGAGGCACTGCAAGATCTCAACAAGAGCCGAGACCACTTCCGCAGCCTAGCCGCAAACGAGCGCGTCGATGAGCGCACCCGGGTGATGGCGCAGTACCAGATGATTCAGACGAGTTATCAGCTCAAGGAGTACGGGCAGGTCATTGAGGAAGGGAACGAACTGCTGCAGAACTTCCCCCACAGCCTCTACGAGGCGTCGGTTCACTACGACCGAGCGTGGTCCTATTTTGAATTAGAGCGCTATGAGGAGGCCATCGCCAGCTTCAAGCAGGTGTTGATTTTGGCTCCGAGAGGTTCTAACGCCGACCGCTCGCTCTTCCAGATCGCCGAGAGCTACGACGAGCTAGAGCAGTACGAAGATGCGCTCAAATACCTCGACCGACTCATTGCCCGCTACGACTTCGCGCAGATGACCGAGGAAGAAATCATCGAAATGACCACCCTCAAGCTCAAGGGGGTGGTCAAAGAGACAGCGCGCGAGCTCGTCGCCAAAGCGCACCTGAAAAAGGGCGATATCTACGCGCGCAACGGCGAGGTTGAAAAGGCGCTGGCCGCCTATGCCGTGCTCCCGGCCGAATACGCGGCTGAGCCGATTTTGGTGCAAAACAGCTATATCCGCACCGCCGAGTTGGTAGCAGAAGAGCAGGGCACGACAGCGGCCATCGCCGCGTACAAGGATGCCATCGAAAAGGTCGAAGACAAGCTATTCCAAGCCCGCACGCAGCTAACGGTCGCCCTGATGCTTTTCGACCAAGAGGAGTACCTCAAGTCGGCCCAAGAGTACGAGATATACCTCAATGCCTACGGCGATGTGGCCCAGCGCATCGGCTTCGACCGCTACAAGGTTTTCTTTCGCATCGCCCAGTGCCACCAAGAATACGGGCGGCAGATCCGCAGCCAAGACCCGGCTAGAGCGGACGAGGAAATCGCTAGGGCACTCGAAGGCTACGACCAGCTTTTGAGCCAGCGCGAGGACAATGTCCTGATACCAGACGTGCTTTTTAACGCTGGCTTTGCCAACCAAATCCTCCATAAAAACGAAGTAGCGCAGCCGCTGTACCAGCGGTTAGTCGATGAGTATGCGGACCATCCGGCGGCTCCCAACGGCCTTTTGCAGTTGGCCCGCATTGCCTATGCGGCCTCCGAACTCGAGCGGGCCGAGGCTATCTATACATCCTTCCTCAGCCGCTTCCCGGATTCGGAACTGCGCAACACGACGCGGATGGAGTTGGGGCTCACCTACAAGCGCCTTGAGGATTCAGATAGGGCCATCGCCGCCTATGAGACGGTGGAAGAGGATTGGGACAAGTGGCCTACTGTGCAGGTCGAGTTGGCCGAGCTGTACATGGGCAAACAGCAATACGAAAAGGCGCGCGAGGCCCTAGTGCGCGCTTTGGCTCGAGCCGGCGACGACACCCTAAAGGGCCAGATGCGCTATACCTTGGCCCGGGTGCATTTTGCCGAGGACCATTTCGCCGATGCGATTGACGCTTGGGGACAGGCCATTGCGCTGAATCCGCCAGAGCACATCTTGCAAAATTCGCTGCTAGCCCGCGGCGGTGCGTACTACGAGGTCGCCAAACAGCAAGACGCGGTCGGCGACACGGCCCAAGCCCGCGCAAGCTATGAGGCATCGCTGGCGGATATGAAGGCCCTGCTCGAAAGCGATCCCGCCCCTCAGATAAAGGACAGCGCCTTCCGCACGCTGGGCGCGGGCATGATCCGTTTGGGGCGGCAAGAAGAGGCCGCTAGCTACTATCAAGAGCTCATTGCCGCGTCGGACGACCCCCAAGAGCAGGCGACCTTTAGCATGCTGCTGACCGAGCTGTACTACGATCAGCAGGACTTTATCCAAGCCGAAAAATTCGCTCGTCAGCTCCTCGACATGCCGTTTGAAGACGACAATCAGGCGGGTTACTACCGCAAAGAACGCGCCTATTCCATCATCGGCAACGCGCTGCTACAGCAAAAGAAATACGAGGACGCTGCCCGCATTTTTGCCCAAGGTCTCAAGCGCTATCCGAATTCGGGCGAGAGCGGCAACTTGGCCTTCTCCAAGGGCTTTGCCGAAATCAGCTACGGCGACTACGATACAGCAGCCAAGAGCTTCAAATCCTTTGTCGACAAATATCCGCGCAACGCCAACCGCATTCACGGCCAGTACTATCTGGCCCACAGCCTCCAAGCCCTGACGCGGTTTAAGGAGGCCGCGGCCGCTTTTACCGAACTGGTTGAGCGTTATCTCCAGTCCCAATACGAGGAAGAAGCGCTTTTTCTCATTGGCGAAAACTACTACAACGAGCAAGCCTTCGCCGCGGCCGTGACCGCATACCAAGCCCTCTTGGCCAAATATCCCCAAGGGCCATACGGCGGATCGGCGCAGTACGCGTTGGCTTGGTCCTTTATCGAACAAGAGGAGATGGAGCAAGCAGTAGGCGCGATGCAAGGCTTGGTTGCCAATTATTCCGAGAGCGAATTGGCCGCCAAAGCGCAGTTTACCATTGGCGACTACTACTACAATATCCAGTCTTATGACGAGGCTATGGCGGCCTACGAGAAAGTACTCAAGCTATATCCCAACTCCGAAGAGGCAGCACGAGCCACGACTTTAGTGGAAGAGCTCAGTGAGATCCAGGCCAGCTTTAGCTACAACGAGGCCATGAAGCTCTTTGAAGCCAAAGACTACGAGCGGGCCGTGCCAGCCCTCCAGAAAATTATCCGCGATTATCCCGGCACCCATACCGAATTGGCCGCGTACTGCAACTTGGGGCTGGTCTATGAAATTACGCGCCAGTGGTCGCAGGCCGTGGAAAACTATCAGATAGTGGAAGAAAAGGGTGGGGACAATCTGGAAAACGCCGACGTGGTCAGTTTTGCCAAGCTGCACCGAGAATGGATTGTGGAAAATCGGCTCTAGCGAGCTTTTAACTCAACGCAAAGTAGGATACCATACCGGGAGGTTGTAATGGAGCAGAATTTTTTAGTTGACCAGTTTTTCAAAGGCGGGCCTATCATGTGGCCCCTGTTGCTCTGCTTGCTGATCGCCCTCGCCATCATCATCGAACGGCTGTGGCGTCTGCTGACGGTCCCGGGCGAAGAGGAAGCCGAACAGCAGCTCAACGAGGCCGAGGAAGTGCTCAGAATCCAAGGCGAAGACGGGGCCGTTGAGCTGTTTCGCCAAGGCAGTGGCGTGCTCAACTTCATCTTTGCCGCGTTGGTGAAGCGCTACGATACCTTGGTGCTGGAAAATCGCACGGACCTAGAGGACATGCGCCAAGAGTTGATCTTGGCCACTGAGGAGGCTGGCGAGATGTATCTCGGTCGGCTGCTCAACGCGCTCGGAACCATTGGCGTCCTTTCCCCGCTGATGGGGTTGTTGGGCACGATCATGGGTATGATCAATGCCTTTGACGCGATTGCTCGCGCTGGGGCTGGCGATCCGGCGGCTGTGGCCAGTGGTATTTCCGAGGCCCTGATTACGACGGCTAGCGGCCTGATCGTCGCCATTCCGACGATCGTCTTCCACCGCTACCTCTCCGGCCGGGCGGAAAAGGTCTTCAAGAGCGTGGAGCTATACTGCCACGCCTTTGCCAATACCCTGCTGGTGCGCTTCCAAGCTAGTCAGCAGAGGGCCAGCTAGGCAGAAAGAGACGCGGCGATGCGGCAGAGACGAAAGAGCGGATTCGGCAAAAGAGCCTTTAAGACCTCGGAAAACCCGGATCTGACTCCGCTGATCAACTGCATGTTCTTGCTGTTGGTTTTCTTTATGGTGGCGACCACCTTCGTCAATCCCAAGGGGCTGAGCGTAGATCTGCCAGGTGGCGAAGGCGAGTCGAGAGCGACCAAGGACATGAATATCGTGATTGACCCGGATCAGACGATCCAAGTCAACGGCGAGGTCACGGACAAGGCGAGATTGGCGGAAAAGATCCGGCAAGTCATTGAGGCCGACAACACCAAGAACGTGATCTTGGAGTCGGCGCGCTCAATACCGCACTCCTATGTGGTGCAGGTGATGGACATTGCCCGCGGCGAGGGCATTGAAGCCATTGCTTTTGCCAAGAGCGGAGAAGGATAGCGTCATGGCTAGACGGAGACAATCGCTGGCCGAAAAAGCGGGCGAATTTGAACTGAACCTGACGCCGATGATCGACGCCGTGTTCCTGCTGCTGATCTTCTTTATGACCACCACGGTCTTTGTCAAGGCCACTCAGCTCAAAATCGAACTGCCCGACTCGGTTCACTACGACCAGCTCAAGTCCGAAAAGAAGCTGAATCTGCGCATCTCAAGCGAGGGCCAGCTCGAGATCAACGGCCAGCTCGTGGCGATGGGGCAGCTAGCCAGTTGGCTAGAGCGAGAAAAGGTCCGCACCGGCTCATCGACGCTAATTATCACCGCGGACGCGGATGCTGCGCACGGCCATATCATCGACGCGATGGAAACGGCCACTATGGCGGGGATAGGAAAGATCGACATTGAAACCGAGGAACCAAACCATTGACGACTGTTAGCAAAAGGGAGTTGTAATTTTATGAGAGCGAAGTGCATGGCACTCGTCGGCTTAGTGGCGCTCGGGCTGGTCTGGAGCTGCGGGGGGCTGGTGCCGCCCCAACTCGTGTACGACCTGCATGTGATGCCCGTCCTGCCCGAAGGCCGCGGCGACTACACCATCAACCCAGACGACAGCTCGATGGTCTTTAGCAAAGAGGGGCTTTTAATCCGGGTGCGGCACCTGAGCGACGCCGAGCTCGACGAGCGCTTCCCGCCCCTGTACGATGGTCGCCACGTCAACCCCTACACCCGAGACGACCTCGATCCCGAAAAGGGCTATATCCCCCCGAGATTCACCGTTTTTGAAGTCGAGGTCATAAACAAGACCTATGCCAAAATCGAATTCGATCCGGCCAAGGCGATCATGGAATCGGGCGGCGAGACCTATCGCTACTACGATCCCGGGCGCGAGGGGGCCATCGTGGAAGGGGGCAATAGCTTCACCAAGTACTACAAAATGGAGCTAGGCACTTCGGGCAATGAGCGCGAAATCAACTTGGAGCGCATGGGCATTATCTACAAGACGGTTTTTCATCGCGATCGGCCGATCTTCCGCGATAGCAGCCAAAAAGGCATGTTAGTCTTCGATCCGTTGCTGCCGGAAAACGACGAGTTACTGCTCACATTCCGCGAATTCGTGCTTTCGTTTGACGCCAGCGGCAATCCTGAAGAGACCATTGACGTCGAGTTTCGTTTTGCAGTGGACCAAGGAACGAGGGAAAAGGCCAGCGCGCGCGGAGCGGGTTGAGTCCCCACAGGATATCACTATGGCAGGACATCTCATTGCGAGGGGCTGGACCTTCCGTCTAGCTCCTCTTTTTATGCACAAATCGCTGTTGGTCGGCCTGCTAGTCGGGGCCTGCATTAGCTGCGGCGAAGAGCAAGCGGACAACGCCCAACTGTTAGCCAAAGTCGGCGCGGTCGAGATTACCGCGGCCGATCTGCACACTTTTGCGGCTAATCTCAAAACGGCCGCCATGCGCACGAAGCACCGGGACAACTTACAGACGCTCATCGACCGCGAGGTGTTACTTTTGCAGGCTCATGAGCGCGGGTTACAGCGCGACCAAGAGGTCTTAGCCGAACTGGCCAAGCGCGAGACCAAGGCCCTCGCCGATGCGATGTTGCAGCGCAATGTCGAGGCCAAGATCGCGGTGGCGGAGGACGACATCGAAAGAGCCTACGCCCGGCCCGGGTGGGGAGAAAAGGTCACCACTATGGAGATTTTTGTGCCCAACCGAGAACAGGCGCGTCAGGTACAAGTGCTTTTGGCACAGGGCGAGGATTTTGCGGAAGTAGGCCGTCAATTCGCCGCAGACCCCTATTACGGCGTGCATACCGGTGAAATCCGGGCGGTCGCCTATTCACCCTTCGACAGTCCTCGCGACCTAGTCCAAGCGATTTTTGCCCTGCCGGTGGGCGGCGCGACCGAGCCGATACCTTTTCACGGCGGATTTGTCATCGCCAAAGTGGCGGAGCGTGGCCGCGCCGAATTGGTCGAGGTTGAGGACGGCATCCGCAAGGCACTCGGCGACGAGCAGCAAAAGCAACTGCGCGAATCGTACCTGCGGCACCTCAAGTGGGACTTGGAAACGGTTTTTGACGCCGAAAGCATGGAGCTTGTCGTAAGCGTCTTACAGGGCGCGGTTCGCTACGTGAGCTTGGACGAGACCCAGCGACAGCGCCCGGTCTATGCTTTCGAGGGCTTGCAGATGGATGTGGCCGAGGTCTTAGAAGCGGTGCGGCCATCGGGCCGACTGTGGCCGGAAGCCACGGCCGACGCCGTCAACGAGAAACTATCTGAGGAGCATTTCCCCAACCGCATTATGGCCCACGACGCCCGGCGCAAGGGCCTCGATAAAACCGAGGCTTTCGCGCGAGCGCATGAACTCGCGTTGGGCAATCTGATGCTGATAAAACTGCGCGAGCAGATCTTGGCTGAGGCGCCCGCGCCGACCGAGGACGAGCTACGGGCCTTCTACGAGGAGCACAAACACCGCTTTCGCACACCTCCTCACGCGCGATTAGAGGAAATTTTGCTCGAAACTCCGAGCGAGGCGCGGCAGATTGCAGCGCAGATTGCGGCCGGTGCCGAGTGGTCGGAGTTGGCCCGCGCCCACAGCCGGCGCCGCAACGCCGAAGATGGCCTCCTGTACGTCTCCGAATCACAGGCCCCCTTTTTGGGGGAGGCTTGGATGAATGCGGTGATGAACGTCGAACTGAACCAGCTCCAAGGGCCGATTCAGGCGAGGGGAGGCTATTCGATCTTCCGGGTTATCGAGCGGTCCCCAGAGGTTTATCACGGCCTAGCGCTAGAGCGGGTGCGGAATTCGGTGGAGCGAGACGTGCGAGAGCGCCAAGAGCGGGAGTTCTTCAACAGCTATCTGCGCGATTTGCGCCAAAAATACGCCGAGCAGCTAGACGTGTACGAAGAGCACCTGCGGCATTTGGACGACGAGTTGGCACAGAACTGAGCAAACGAGGGGAGTGATTTTGTCGCCAGCCAACGCCCAAGACCGCTTCGCGATTATGCCCACCGACGCCTCTTTTGAACCGGGCTTTAATGCAAAGACCCTGTGGGCTGCGCTTTTCGTCGGCTTTGTCATGCTGCCCGGCGCGATTTACCTCGGGTTGGTGACCGGGATGAGCATGGCCGGGGGAGCCGAATGGGTGACGCTCATTCTCTTTATCGAAATGGCCAAGCGCACCTTTGTATCCCTGCGGACTCAGGAAATCATCATCCTCTACTGGGTGGCCGGGGGCTTGGTAATGATGGGCGGCAAGCTGGGCACTGGGGCTGATCTCTTCGGCGGCCCATTTGGCGTGTTGATCTGGGATCAATATTTGATCCAATCGCCGCAAGCCGACGGACTGGCCGAACACATTCCAACTTGGGTCGTGCCGCCGCGTGGCTCGGCGGCCCTCTTAGAGCGCAGTTTCCTAGACAGCGCGTGGCTCAAGCCCATCGCCATCCTCCTCTGCGCTGTTGCATTGCAGCGCGTCAATGCCCTGTCGTTGGGCTACGTGCTCTTCCGCATCACCCACGACATTGAGCGCCTGCCCTTTCCCATGGCCTATGTGCAGGCCGGTGGGGCGACCGCCCTCGCTGAAACCTCGGCCAAGCAGGAGGGTTGGCGCTGGCACGTGTTCAGTACCGGGGCTTTTATTGGGGCCGTGTGGGGCGTATTCTACGTGGTGGTGCCGACGCTGTCGTCGGTTTTTTTGACCGAAACCGTGTCGATTTTGCCGATTCCCTTCATCGACTTCACCGTGCCGCTAAAGGCGGTTTTACCGGCCGCAGTTATTGGTTTGGCTACGGATTTGATCCACGTGCTATTCGGCCTCGTGCTGCCGTTCTGGGTGGTAGTGGGGGTGTTTGCCTCGTCGATCTTGGTCAACTTGGTCGCCAACCCCATCCTCTATGCCTACGGCATTCTGCACACTTGGGAGCCGGGCATGTCGTCGATCCCCACCCAGATTGCCAATACTTTTGACTTCTGGCTGAGCTTTTCGCTGGGTGGGGCCATCGTGGTCGCGGCTGTGGGTTTCTATACGGCGGGTAAAGTCTTGCTCGCCGCCGGCAAAAAGCGCACCCCGGCTCGGGCAGCGAGCCCCGAGCGCGGCGACATCCGCATTGTCATGGCCTTGGGAATCTGGGCGGCTAGCACGCTGTGCTTCGTGCTGATGGTGTACTATTTGGTGCCCGATTTCCCTTGGTGGATCACGGCGCTCTTTGGCTTTGTGTGGACGCCGATCTACTCGTACATCGGCACGCGGATGATCGGCCTGACCGGATCGCCGCAGGGGGTAACTTTTCCCTATCTGCGCGAGGCCAGCTTCTATTTGTCCGGCTACCAAGGGGCCGGGATCTGGTTCGCGCCGGTGCCGATCTTCCAATGGGGCTACGAGGCGCAAGTGTTCAAGCAGCTAGAACTGACGCGCACTCGCTTTGGCAGCATCGTCAAGATGACGGCCCTGACCTTGGCGGTCATGTTCGTATGTAGCTTCCTGTTCTGGTCGCTGATATGGAAGCTGGGGCCGATTCCCTCCTCGGCGTACCCATTCGTGCAAAAGATGTGGCCCTTCCACGCCACCATGCAGGCGTTCTGGGCCAAGTCGACTCTGCCGGACGCGGGCCAGAGCTTGGTGACGCAAATTATTCGCTGGGATTACATCGGGGTTGGCTTGGTCTTTAGCGGCGCATTGTACGCGCTGCTGAGCGCACTGAGCGCACCGCTGGGGATCTTCTATGGTTTTGTCGCGGGTCTCGGCGGCTGGCCGCACTTTGCCATCCTCAACTTCTTCGGTGCTCTACTGGGCCGCTTCTACTTGCAAAAGCACTTTGGCCCCGAGCGTTGGTACGCGTACGCGCCCATCGTGCTGGCTGGGTACTCGTGCGGCGTGGGGCTGATCGGCATGACGTCGATTGCCATTGCGCTGATTTCCAAGGCCGTATCGCAGGTCGTGTTTTGAGGATGCGCCCGGTGAGTCGCGCACTGATTTGCATGGCCTTGTTGGCGCTTGGTTGCAGCCAACAGGACTCAGGGCCGGTAAACGCGAACGGGTCTCGCGCCGTTGCGCCCGCTTCGCCCGGCGAGCCGCCGCCCATCGAGGATGTTGCTCCAGTTATCGAAGTCAACAGAGCCGATCACGCCATGGTCCTCGTGCCCGAAGGTCTCTTCATGATGGGGTGGGACGCGGGCGACCCCGACGAGCGGCCGCCGCACCCAGTCTTGCTCTCCGCGTACTACATCGACCAGTTCGAGGTCACCATAGGACGATACCGGCAGTGCGTGGAGGACGATGCCTGCGAAGAGCCGGCCTATGCCCCTAATTGCAATTGGGACAAAGAGATAGAAGACACTCATCCCATCAACTGCACGAACCGTCAACACGCGCTCGACTATTGCGCGTGGGCTGGTCTGCGGCTGCCGACCGAGGCCGAGTGGGAGAAGGCTGCGCGCGGAACCGATGGGCGCATATATCCTTGGGGATACGAGTTGGCCGGCGACGAGGCCAACTTTCGCTTTATCGCCGGCGCGACCGAGCCGGTGGGGAGCCGTCCCGCTGGCGCGTCGCCATACGGGGCACACGACATGGCGGGCAACGTATGGGAGTGGGTGTCCGATTGGTACGGCGACGCGTACTACGCAGAGAGTCCACGGGATAATCCGCCGGGGCCGCTGCGCGGGGAGTTCGGGGTGCTGCGGGGTGGGTCGTGGTGGTTTGAAAAGGAGTCCCTGCCAGCGGCCAATCGGGAAGCCTATAATCCACTGTTGACTGATATAGATATTGGGATTCGGTGTGCGCGGGATTTTTGAGCAGACGCGGGCGATCTTGCCGTTGCTCGTTGCGCTGGCAGGCTGTGGCAAAGACCCGGTCGCGCCGGTCGTCTTGGCAGAGGGCGTTTTCATTGCATCTCCGGCCGACATTACAGCCCTTAGAGAAAGAGGGGGGCCTGCGTACATCATTGACGGCGACTTACAGATCGCCGGAAGCAGCTTAGTCGCGCTAACGGGGTTGGCAGGGCTGAAGCGCGTCGAGGGTAGCGTCGAAATTTGGTTTAACGACCGCTTGGAAAGCCTAGCCGGACTGGAGGGGCTTGAAAGCGTGGGAGCCGGGCTCGGCCCGGCCGACGCATCGCCGCCCTTGCCCTCTCCCGCAGCCGGCAAGGCCGCTCACGTGGTGGAAGGGCTGTTGATTTTTGAAAACAGGGCCCTGCGCTCGCTCAAAGGGCTGGAGAACTTGGCCTCTATCAGCGGGGGCCTGTCGCTCGTCCGCAATGAGTCGCTTGCATCGCTGACGAACATGCCGCAGCTCGTGGAGATCGAAGGCAGCGTGGACATCTGGTTCAACGACGCGCTGCAAAGCCTCGCGGGCCTGCATCACTTGGCGCGGGTGCGGGACTTTTTGGAAGTCAGCGGCAATGGTGCGCTGCAAAGCTTGGACGGGTTGCGCGGCGTCCGCCACGTGGGGGCGGATTTGATCATAAGCAACAACGCGCTGCTGCCCCAAGCCGCGGCGCGGGCCTTTGCCGAGCGGATGGTAGAAGAGGGATTTGCCGGGGCGGTGATCGTCGAGGGCAATCTGGGCGATTAGCGGCCGTCACTTCCGCACGATGCGGATGCGGTGGTTGCGCGTATCGGCGATGTAGAGGTTGTCGTCCGCGTCCAATTCAATCCCATACGGGCGATTCAGTCGCGCAGCCTGCGGCGGGCCGCCGTCGCCGCTGTCGCCGGATTGGCCGCACTGACCGGCCACCGTGCCTATGGTGCCGTCGAGATCAATGCGGCGGACGCAGTGGTTGAAGGTGTCGGCTAAGAACACGCGGCCCGCCGAGTCAATGGCCACGTCGCAAGGCCAGTACAGAGAAACCGCGCTGGCCGCCGCCCCTTCGTCGCGCTCGCCGCCGGGCATGGGCGGGAAGGTGCCACTGCCGGCAATGGTCGTGATAATACCCGTCGCGGCTTCTACCTTGCGGATGCGGTTGTTGTACGTGTCGGCAAGGTAGAGATTGCCGAATTCGTCGGTGGCGATGCGGCTGGTGGGCGGAGCCGCTTGGCCTATAGGAGCGTAGATCTGGGCTTGGTCCGCCGGCCCCTCGTCGCCGGAGAAACCCGGCTCGCCGGTGCCGACGACCGTGCGGATGGTGCCGTCGAGATCGACCATGCGGATGCGCTGGTTTTCTTGGTCGGAGATGTACATGCGTCCGAG
Organism: Candidatus Latescibacterota bacterium; assembly: GCA_965116045.1. Lineage (GTDB taxonomy): Bacteria > Latescibacterota > UBA2968 > UBA8231 > UBA8231. Next base: position 4,373,236 of record OZ220478.1, read on the forward strand.
CGGGTCAAAGGCGGTAGCGCTTGGCAGATTAACCGTCGCCCGAGCGGCCGGGCCGCCATCGCCGCTGTAGGTGCGCTCGCCCGTGCCGCAGATCGGCTCGATATAGTCGCTGGCAAAGTCGTAGCGCAGGATCATGGAATTGTGCCATGCCGAGAGGATCAGGCGTCCGAGCGGGTCGAAGGAGATGTGAGTCGGATGGTTGAGGCCGATCTCGCGCGCTTGGCCGGCTGGGGCGTCGCCGAGTTCGCCGGTGCCGATCAGGGTGAAGACGCTGTCCTTGACGCCGCCCCGGTATCGTGGATGCTGCTGCCGCGTCTGGGTGCGGACACTGGCCTTGGTGGCGACGCGGACGCGGTGATTGTTCCAGTCGAGGATGTAGAGCCGCCCGTCCGGGCCGTAGGTCAAGTCTTGCGGCAGGTAGAAGAGTGCTTGACTCAGCGTCGTTTCTTCCGGGCCTTTGCCGGCGTCGCCGGTGCCGGCAAAAGTTTCGATGCGTCCGTAGGGGCCGCTAGGGCCGGTGGGCGTTTCCCCGCAGGCGAGCAGGATGAGCAAGAGCGCTAGGTAGATCATGGCAAGACGACGCGGCGGATGCGGTGGTTGTACGAGTCGGCAATATAGAGCCGGCCCTGCGGGTCGAAGTCGAGCCCGGTCGGTCGGTTGAGGGCGGCGCTGCGGGCCGGTCCGCCATCGCCGGAAAACCCTTCCTCGCCGCTGCCGACAACGGTCTCAATGAGGCCGGTCGCTATATCTAAGGCGCGGATGCGGTGGTTAAATTCGTCGGCAATGTAGAGCCGCCCGTCGGGAGCAAAAGCCAAGTCGCGCGGGTTGTTGAGGGCGGCGCTGCGGGCTGGGCCCCCATCGCCGGAGAAATCCGCTACGCCCGTGCCAGCCACCGTTTCGATCCAGTCGCGGCCGAAGTCAACGCGGCGGATGCGGTGGTTGAGGGGGTCGGCGATGTAGAGCCGGCCCTGCGGCCCAAAGACTAAGCTGCCCGCTGGCGGCGGATTGGTGCCGGCCGGCAGATTCAGTTGCGCGTCGCGCGGGCTACCGCCGTCGCCAGCAAACCCGGCCACGCCCGTGCCTACTACGGTAGTGATAATGCCGTCCGGGTCTATTTTGCGGACCCGTTGGTTGCGCTGGTCGAGGATGTACAGCCCGCCGTCGGGACCTAAGACTGTCTGCGGCGGCTGGCTCAGGAGGGCGTCGCGGGCCGGGCCGCCGTCGCCGGCAAACCCCGGACCGGCACCGCAGATGACTTGGACGAGCCCGGTCTGCGGGTCGTAGAGGCGCAGCTTGTGATTGTGCCAAGCCGTCAGCAGCAGGGTGCCGTCGGCCAGCGGTAGGAGATGGGTCGGGTGGTTGAGGTGGACCTCAGTGCCGGGCGCACCGGGCGGTATTTGATCGGATTCGTCGTACGGACCGTCGCCGACAAAATCCGTGCCGATGACGGTGACGAGTGTGCCCGCTGGGGTCACGCGGCGGACGCGGTGGTTGTTCCAGTCGAGGAGGTAGGGACCCGAGGGCGTGAAAGTGAGATCAACGGGCCAATACAGCGACGAAGCCAGTAGCGGCTGGCCGTCGCCATTGAAGCCAGCTTCGCCCGTACCGGCCCAAGTGCAAATGGTGCCGGGCGCGTCCGTGCAGCGGGCTGGCGAGCCGCTGTCCGGCCCGGTGCTGCTGGAACAAGCCGCCAGCAGCAGGGCGAGGAGCAGGGGTATGAAGCGATCCGTAGACATAACTAAGCAGTAAATATACAAAAAAATGAATGCTGTAAATCATTGCTTGAGTAGAGGCGCTACAACGTGACTTTGCGCTCGGCGGTGCTGGGGATTGGGGTCGTGATGGCCATTGTCATGGGAGCGCCCTATTCGATTTGGATGGTGCGCTCGTCGGAGATTACGTGGTCGTATTTTCCGACGAGTGCTGGCTTTTGCTTTGTGGTAATTCTGCTGGCGAATGCGCTGGTGCGGTGGATGCGGCCCGCGTGGGCGTTGCGGCCGGCCGAGTTGGCTGTCATTGTGATCATGGGCTTGGCGGCGACCGGGATTCCGACCTTTATCGTCGGTACCTTACTGGCGATTATTTCGTCGCCGTATTACGGAGCGACCCCGGAAAACGACTGGGCCGGCAACATTCATCCCTACCTGCCCGATTGGCTCGTCCCCCGCGCCGACGGCGATGCCATGCGTTGGTTCTACGAGGGGCTGCCCAAGGGCCAAGCCCTGCCGTTTGAGGTCTGGCTCGGGCCGCTGTTTTGGCTGTTGAGCCTGATCCTGACCGCGTACTTCGCCTGTTTCTGCTTGGTGGTGATCTTCCGCCGCCAGTGGGTCGAGCACGAGCGGCTAGTTTTCCCGCTGATGGAAATGCCGAGGTTGCTAATCGACGACGATGGGCGGGCGATTGTGCGCTCCAAAGGGTTTTGGCTCGGCGCGGCGATTCCACTGGCGATGATCCTGTTCAACATCATTGGCTCGTTCTATATCGGCTTTCCCAAGATCAACTTCAACCACGCCGTCAATCTGCAACTGAGCCGGGAATTTCCCACCATCAGCCTGATGCTCTACTTCCCGGTGATCGGCTTCATGTACTTGGTCAGCACCAGCGTCTCGTTCAGCATCGTGTTCTTTTACTTAGTAGCGGTCGTACAAGAGGGGATTACCAACCGCATCGGCTACGACGTGACGCGGCCCGACGCTTTTGTCTGGGGAATGCAGTCGCTGTCTTGGCAGGCGTGGGGCGGCTTTACGGCGATGGTGCTGTTGAGCTTGTGGATGGCGCGGGGCCATCTGCTGGCAGTTGTGCGCCAAGCCTTGGGAGGGCGGCGGACTATAGACGACCGCGAGGAAATGGTTTCCTATCGCACGGCGGTTTGCGGATTCATGGCCGCGTTGGTCTATATGCTCGGCTGGCTGTGGCGATCTGGGATGGAGCTACACATTGCCGCGCTTTTTGTTTTTGGCGTGTTGGTCGCCTACTACGGCATCACGCGGCTGGTGGTGCAGGCCGGGGTCTATTTTTTAACGCCGCCGGTGGGTGCTCAGGCGTTTGCACTGGCGATAACCGGCACGGGGATCGGGGGGCACAATTTGGTGGCGTTGGGGGTTTCCTATACTTGGTTCGGCGATGTGCAATCGCTCTTTATGCCAGCGGCCGCGCACGGCGCACGGCTCGGTGAACTGTACCGGGTTCGCCGGTCCATGGCCCTCGCGCTGGGCCTTGCTGCGGTCGTGGGCTTCACTACCTGTCTCTATTTCGTCCTCTCGCTGTGCTACAAATACGGCGCGGGCAATTTTGGTTCTTGGTACTTTATCGCTGGTGGCGGGGCCGGTGGCATGGCGTACAACGGGGTGATCCGCCACTTCAACGATCCTTGGCCGACCGACTGGAACAAGCTGTCTTACTTTGGGATCGGCATGGTGGCGTACTCGATTTTGGCCTTCCTCCAGTATCGCTTTCACTGGTGGCCGCTGCACCCGGTGGGGATTGCGGTCGCCCCGCTGTGGATGACCCGACTCATTGCGTTTTCAGTCTTGCTGGCATGGGCGGCCAAGAGCGCGATTATGCGCTATGGCGGGATCGCGGCCTACCGTCGGGCGCGGCCGTTTTTTATCGGATTGATCGCCGGGTATTTCTTGGGGATTGGCATGTCGTATTTGGTGGATATTTTTTGGTTTATGGGCGCGGGGCACGCTTATTTTCACGGTTGAACCCCCCTCGCCAATATCCTATCTTGACAGCCGCTCGGCCCATCCTCCAGACAAAGCGAATTTCATGGCCAAATCCAAACTACTCAACGCGCTTTTCTTGCTGTTTGCCGCTGCCATGATTGCGGTCGTCGGTTTTGGCGATCCGGGCGCGGTCAATCGCGCGGTCAACGATTTTTTTGGCTGGGCACCCAACCCGCCCGTAGAGGCGCGGATGGTAGAGCCCGCGCAAGCTGCCGAGCTGCGCGCCCTAGTCGCCGGCATAGACGAAGCCGACATTGCGGCTGAGATCGCGCACTTTGCGGCCTTTGGCTCGCGCGTGCCGGGTTATGCTGGAGAGCGGCAGGCCCGCGACTACGTGCGCCAGCGGTTTGAGGCACTGGGGCTGGAAGACGTGCAGAGCGAGGCATTTAAGGTGGCCGTGCCCATTGATCGCGGCGGCGAGTTAGTGGTGCAAGGCGGCGACAGTAAACGGCTCTACAGCTTGTGGCCCAACAGTGTGCGCACGTCCTCGCTGGGGCCGGATGGCGTGCGCGGCCCCCTGATCTACGGCGGCCAAGGTGCGCTCGAAGCCTTGGACGGCCAACTCGTGCAGGGCAGTGTCGTGCTCTTGGACTTTGCCGGTGGCCAAAACTACCTCCACGCCGCCTCGCTGGGTGCCCAGGCCATCGTCTTTTTCGACAACGGCGGCGTCAATCGCGAGCAGGCCGCCGACAAGTTCCTCAAGGTGCCGGTTGACATCCCGCGATTTTGGCTCGAGCGGCAAGATGCGCTCGATTTGCTGGCGCGCCTGCAAGATGGGCCGGTTGCCGTCCACTTGAATGCTCGGATGGATTGGGAAGGGGTGGAAGCGCACAACGTGTATGGCTACCTGCCCGGATCGCCAGCGCTGCTGCCGGCCAAGAGCCGCGAAAAACCACAGGCGTGGCGGGATCAAACCATCGTCGTACAAGCCTATTACGACGCCATCTCCGTGGTGCCGGCCCTCGCTCCCGGAGCGGAAAACGCGGCTGGGATCGTTGCTTTGCTCCAGCTAGTGGAACTGCTCAAAGAATATCGCCCGCACTACTCGGTGCTTTTTTTGGCGACCTCCGGGCACTTTGAGGGCTTGGCTGGGATCAACAATTTCCTCTACCGCCACAGCCGCCGCAGCGACTATTTCCGCGAGCGCATGAGCGAAGCCGAGCGCATCGACTTCGACCTGATGTTATCGCTGGACCTGTCGAGCCACGCCGGCCGCACGGCCAGCTTTGGCATGGGCACCTTCTACAATCCCAAGTGGCGCACTGATAACTACATCAAATACATGTTGACGCCCTATTCCAAGCGGCTGAGCCTGGCGGTCGAAGAGACGTTTGGCGACACCACGCGCCACTACGAGGGCATTGCTCCGCCCAAGCGCACGTGGAAAAACTTCATGCCCATCCCGCTCGCCTTTGCCAGCGAGGCCGCGGCCTTCGTCGGCCAGAAGGCCCTCGCCCTGGCCACGGCCAACGACGCGCGCGAGCGGATCGACACGCCGCTCGACCTGCCGGAGGCCGTGGACGCGCAAAACCTCACTCGGCAGATCCAAACGCTGGGGGCCATGGTGGCGTGGGCCGGCCGCGACGCCGAGCTGCTCAAGCCGACCAAGTTGGAGCTGGAAGACTATGGCCACAGTTTGGCCGGGGCGATCTATTGGTTTGACCGCGACGTCAATTTTGCCGTGCCCAAAAAGCCGGTGCCGCAAGCGCTGGTGACCTATCAGCAGCTCGGCCCGAACTCGGTCGGCGGGGTGCGCACCTTGATCGCCCAAGAGGCTGACGACGCGGGTCGCTTCCGCTTTGACATCATGCGCAATCGGTTGAGCAACGCCATCCGCGCGTACGAACTCGATCCCTACGGTGAAATCATCTCGGCACCGGACATGGGCCAAGAGGGCGACGAGACGTATCCGACTGTGCATCCGTGGGGATGGTGGGAAAACGAGATGCTGCAAGTGCTCTTCAAATGTCGGGCGCTGAGTTTGTTTGAGACCGTTGACTCGCGCTACCTGTCGGTTTTGGATCACGTGACCGTGCTCGACGAGCGCGATGGCGTGCCGCAGTCGTGGGGTGCTGACTTTGTCGAAAGGCAGAGCAATGAGGAACGCAAAGTAACGCTCGCCGCGGTCGTGTACGCCCGGCCCGGCACGCAGGTCAAAACCCTGATGAGTACGAGCCTGTTCGGCGTGCGCTACCTGCTGAGCGGTGCGCCGGCCGCTTGGGTGGCTGAGCCGGTGCGCCCCGCCGACGTGGATGAGGCGACGATGAAGCAGGCGCTCGGGCGCGGCTATCCCGTGGATCAAGGCGTGGTGCTGCGTCCTGGGTATGCGGCCGCGCGCGACATGTGGGTCCTCGACGACGTGCGGATCAAGCAGTTGGCGCGCTACGGGGTGCGCAACGACAAATTTATGCACCTGCACGAAGAGGCGCGCTTGGCCCTATTGGAGGCCGAAGAGCACTTGCAGGCGCGGCGCTACAGCGAGTTCAAGCGGGCCACGCGCAAGGCGTGGGGCCTTGAAGGGCGGGGCTACCCAGACATCAAATCGACTGCGGACGACACGGTCTATGGGGTGATTTTCTACTTCGCGCTGCTCCTGCCGTTTTCGTTTTGCTGCGAGCGGCTGTTCTTCGGCTTTGCCGACATTCGCCGTCAGGTGGCGGGCGCGGCGTTTTTCTTTGTGGCGATTTTCCTCATCATGCGCGTTATCCATCCGGCCTTTAAGCTGAGTTCGTCGCCGTACATCATCTTTTTGGCCTTTGTCGTCTTTGCCATTGGTGGCACCGCCTTGCTGATGATCTTAGGCCGCTTTACCCGCGCCGTTGGCCAGCGCAAGCGGGCTGCGGCTGGCGTCCACGAAGCGGACATCGGTCGTCTCAGTGCGACGGCCGCGGCTGCGTCGTTGGGCATTTCCAACCTCCGCAAGCGCAAGCTGCGCACCGCGCTAACGGTCGTTACGCTGACGCTTTTGACCTTTACGGCCCAAGCCTTCACCTCGGTGCAGAGCTATCTCAAGTTCTATCAGATCCCCCGCCCGAATGCGCCTAGCTACGAGGGAGCTCTGCTGCGCGATCGGGGCTGGAAGGGCTTGCAGTTATCGGTGCTCGACTATGCGAAGAGCGCGTTTGGCAACCAAGCGCAGGTGCTGCCGAGGTCGTGGATTACTTCCAAGGTCATTGGCGAGCGGGCCTATATCGACATTGAACGCGAGTCGGCGCAGAAGAAGAGCTTTGCTTCGGCGCTCCTCGGGGTGACGCCAGGCGAGGGCGCGCTGATGGGGCTGGAAGCGCTGTTGGTGGGGCCGGAGAGCCGCTGGTTTGCAGCGGGTGAGCGCGATGTGTGTATCCTGCCGGCGGCTATGGCGGAGATCTTGGGCATTGGCCCGGCCGATGTGGGCACGGCCCAGATCCGGCTGATGGGACGGTCTTATCGAGTCATTGGCTTAATCGACGGCGAGGTCATCGACGGACTGCGCGACTTGGACAACGAAAGCCCGATGCCGGTGGATACGGTCGCCGAGGCCAAGAAGATGGAGCAAATGGCCGACTTAGATCCACGCCTAATGGACACGGCGGCGATTGAGAGTTTTACCCATCTGCTGGCCAACAACGTGGCGTTTTTGCCCTACCAGCAGGTCGTTGATTTGGGCGGTACGCTGCGCTCCATTGCCATCGCTGGCTTTGCCGACCGGGCGACCTTGCTCGCCGCGGTGGAAGAGTTCGTGTCGCGGGTGGCCGTGCCGCTCTTTGTCGGGGCCGACGACCGGGTGCGGGTGTACACGTCTATGGGGTCGGCGTCCTTAGCCGGGATTGGCAATCTCTTCGTGCCCTTGCTGATTGCCTCGCTGATCGTACTCAACACCATGCTCGGTGCTGTGTACGAGCGCTCCGGCGAGATCGGCGTGTACTCGTCGGTGGGGTTGGCGCCGAGCCACATTGCCGCGCTTTTTATCGCCGAGGCTCTCGTGTTTGCCATTGTCGGCGCGGTATTGGGCTATTTGGTCGGGCAGACGACGACGTTGCTGCTGGCGCACTACGCGCTCTTGGGCGGGATGTTTCTCAATTACTCGTCGTTGTCGGCGATTTTCTCGACCTTGGTAGTGATGGTGGTAGTGGTGCTCTCGACCCTGTACCCAGCGCGCAAGGCCGCCAGCATGGCCGTACCCGACGTGACGCGGCGCTGGGAGTTTCCCCCGCCCGACGGCGACGACTGGCGCTTTGACTTTCCCTTTACGCTGGGTCAGGGCGATGCGCTAGGCTCGTGTGCGTACCTGCACCGGGTTTTCTCGTCGTATGGCGAGGGGTCGGTGGGCGACTTTATGACCGAAGGCGTGGATTTCCGCTTGGAGCAGGGCGGCGCCCAGCCGGTCTATCTGCTGGAACTGATGGTGTGGCTGGCACCCTACGATTTGGGCGTCAGTCAGCGGGTATTCCTGCGCACCTTGCCGACCGACGACATTCCAGGCATTTACCGCATCGAGATGTACTTGCAGCGCGTCAGCGGCGATGTGGTGAGCTGGCAGCGGCTCAATACCAGCTTCCTCAACGTGCTGCGCAAGCGTTTCTTGGTTTGGCGGACGATTGCGCCCGAGGTGCGGGAAGAATACTTGATTGAGGGCGAGAAGTTGGCGCAGAGCAGTGGTTCGCTGAAGGCAATGGACGCAATATAAAATGGAAAACCGCGCCGATTACACGTTGTTGCACCTCGACCAGCCCGCAGCGTTGGCCGAGTACGCGCGCGCTCGGGGCTGGCTTTTGCCAGCCGAATCAGTGTGTGAGCTAGGCCGCGCGGGCGAAGGCAATATGAACCTCACCCTGCGCGTGCGGACCGCCGAGCGTTCCTTCATCCTCAAGCAAGCGCGGCCTTGGGTCGAGAAGTACCCGGCCATTCCCGCGCCCAAGGAACGGGTGCTGGTGGAGGCCGCCTTTTACCAAGCCGTTGTCGGTTGCCCACTGGTGGCCGAGCGCATGCCCGGCTTTTTGGGTTGGGACGAAGAGAATTTTGTCGCTGCGTTTGCAGACTTGGGGGAGACCGCGGATTGTACTGATTTGTACCGTGATGGCGGGGCCGCGTTTGCGCCCTTGCCGGGGCTGTGCCACTGGCTGGCGGCCTTGCACCAAGCGACCTTTGCCGAGCCGACCCGAGCGCGCTTGGAAAACCGCGCTATGCGCGAGCTCAACCACGAGCATTTGTACTGCTTCCCGCTGCGCCCGGACAACGGCCTCGACCTCGACGCGATCACGCCCGGGCTGGCGCAGGCCGCGCGGGCCTTGCAAGAGGACGCAGCGTATTGTCGCGCCCTTGCCGAGTTGGGTGCGCTCTACTTGGAAAATGGCCCCTGCCTGTTGCACGGGGATTTCTATCCAGGCAGTTGGGTGCGCGCTGGCGGGGATGTGTGGATCATCGATCCAGAGTTTTGCTTTTTTGGCCCGCCGGAATTCGACGTGGGTATTCTCATTGGCCACTTGTTGCTCGCCGGTCGTCCCTTGGCACTGGCACAGTCGGCTTTTGCCCACTACGGCCCCGATCCCCCGCTTGCTCACAGCTTGGCGCTGCAATTTGCCGGCATGGAAATCATGCGGCGGCTCATCGGCGTAGCGCAGTTGCCGCTAACTGCGGACCTGCCGCGCAAAGAGGCGCTATTGGCGATCTCGCGGGAGTGGGTGTTGGGACGTTAGGCATGGATACATTGCCCGATGTCATTCCGTTGACGCCCTACTACCGGGCGATGGTGTGGGGCGGACGCCGCTTAGCTGCGCTCTACGGCAAGGCCCTGCCAGCCGCTGCGCTCATTGGCGAGTCTTTTGAACTGTCGGCGTACCAAGGCCGCGAGAGTCGGGCGGCCGATGGTCGCTCGCTGCGCGCGTTGGTGGAAACGCATCGCGCCGGCTTGGTCGGTACTGGGGTGTGGGCGCGCTACGGTGGGCGCTTCCCCCTGCTTATTAAGCTGCTCGACGCTCAGCAAGACTTGTCGATCCAAGTGCATCCCGACGACGAGTACGCCCAGCGCAATGGGTTGGGCGATAGCGGCAAGATGGAGGCTTGGTACGTGCTGCAATCAGACGGCGGTCGCGTGGCTTGCGGGCTGGCCGAGGGCGTGGGGCGCGCGGAGTTCGCCGCCGCCCACGCGGCCAACCGCGTCGCTGAGGTCGTCCGCTTTTACCCAGTGGCGCCAGGAGATGTGCTCTTTTTGCCGCCGGGCACGGTACACGCCCTGTGCCGGGGGGTCGTCCTGTACGAGGTGCAGCAAACGAGCGACCTGACCTTCCGCATTTACGACTACGGCCGGCCGCGCGCGTTGCACTGGGAGCAGGCCCTTGAGGTCATCGACTTTGCCCAATGCCGGCCCGAGCCGGTGCCGCATCCGGTGCTGCGCGGCCAAGTGCTGGTAGAGTCCGAGCATTTTGTGCTGCGCGGTTGTGGCTTAGACAGCGGCCAAGCCGAGCACGGGGCCGAGGGATCGTTCCTGTCGCTGACGGTCGTCCGCGGTCAGGCGTGGGTGGGCGAGTGTGCTTTGGCTGCGGGCGCGACCGCGCTGGTGCCGGCTGGGCGGGCTTGCGCCGTCGCGCCGCGCGGCGACGAAAAATTGGAGTATCTGATCGCTTCAGTACCCACCTGAAAAGCCTTGCTGGAACGCTAGGCCCTCTTATCATTATCCACCCAACCACCAACGAAGGAGTGTATTGTGAATCTATTTTCGCTAGCCGGAAAAGTCGCCCTCGTCACCGGCGCTAGTCGCGGCATTGGCCGCGGCGTAGCTGCGGGCATGGCTGAGGCTGGTGCTACGGTTATCTGTGCCGCCCGCACCCGCAGCCAACTCGACGAAGCCGTCGCTGGCATCGAGGCCGTCGGCGGCCAAGCGCGGGCGCTCGAGTTGGACATGGCCGACCTAGCGGGCATGGACGCGGCCTTGGCGCAATGCGGCCCCATAGACATCTTGTTCAACAACGCCGGCATGAACATCCGCCAGCCCATCGTCGAGGTCTCAGAGGAAAACTACGACCAGATCATGGCCGTCAATCTCAAGGGCCTGTACTTCCTCAGCCAGAAGGTCGGCCGCCAGATGATCGAGCGCGGCCAAGGCGGCAAAATCATCAACATCGGCTCGCTGACCACCGGCTACGCCCTCGCCAAAGTGTCGGTGTACACCGCGACCAAAGGGGCGGTCGGCCAGCTCACCAAGGGCCAAGCCATTGAGTTTGGGCCGCACAACATCCAAGTCAATGCGATCTGCCCGGGCTTTGTGCTCACCTCGCTGACCGAGAAGATGTGGGCCGATCCGACCATGCGCGCTTGGGGCGAAGGGCGGGTCGCACTCAACCGCTTGGGGACGCCCACAGATTTGGTCGGCACGGCCATCTTTCTCGCCGCGCCCGCTTCGAATTACGTCACCGGTCAGTGCATTTACGTTGATGGCGGCTTTATGGCGGGCGACGAGTGGCCCTTGCCGCCGGTGGCTGGTGGTAAGTAGTTTGAGCCGCTCAGGACATTTCCACCCCAATGAGGAGTTAGCTCGCATGTCTGAAGTCTATGCACCCAATGCCGATTTACGCGACCGCGCTCACATCAAAAGCATGGACCAGTACCGGGAAGAGTACGCGCGCTCCATTGCCGACCCAGCGGTATTTTGGGCCGCCAAGGCCGCGGAGTTCCACTGGTTCAAAAAGTGGGATACCGTGCGGTCGTACAACTACGATCTGGACGCGGGGCCGATTGCGATTGAGTGGTTTGCCGGCGGCCAGACCAACATCGCGTACAATTGCCTCGACCGGCATCTCGACACCAAAGGCGATCAGGTCGCCATCATTTGGGAGGGCAACGAGCCCGGGGAAGATGCCACGCTGACCTATAAAGAACTGCACGAACAGGTCGGCCAATTCGCCAACGTGCTCAAAGCGCGCGGCGTCGACAAGGGCGACCGCGTCTCCATCTACCTGCCGATGGTACCCGAACTGGCCATTGCCATGCTGGCCTGCGCTCGCATTGGCGCGATTCACTCGATCGTGTTCGGTGGCTTTTCCGCGGATGCGCTGGCCGACCGCATCGTCGATTCCACTTGTACCACTGTCATCACCTGCAACGGCACCCATCGCGGCGATAAGCCCATTTTGATGAAACCGGTGGCGGACCAAGCCATGGCCGACGCGGATGCGCGCATGGACGCTGAGGTCGCGACCTGCATCGTGGTGGATCGCGCGGACTTTGCCGTGGAGATGCAGGATGGCCGCGACTTCTGGTGGCACGAACTGATGGCTGATGCGGACGCCGACTGCGCTTGCGAGGTGATGGACGCCGAGGACCCGCTCTTCATCCTCTATACCTCTGGCTCCACCGGCAAACCCAAGGGGGTGCAGCACACGGTCGGCGGGTACATGGTCTATACGGGCACCACGCACAAGTACGTCTTTGACTACCACGACGGCGACATCTACTTCTGTGCGGCCGACATCGGCTGGGTCACCGGCCACTCGTACATCATCTACGGGCCGATGGCCAACGGCGCGACCACCGTGATGTTTGAAGCCATTCCCACCTATCCCAACCCGGACCGCTACTGGCAGACCATTGAGAAGTGGAACGTCAATCAGTTCTACACGGCCCCGACCGCCATCCGCGCAATTGCCGCGGCCGGCGAGGAATGGCCAGCCGGCTACGAGATGCCTTCCCTGCGCCTGCTCGGCACGGTCGGCGAGCCGATCAACCCCGAGGCTTGGCGCTGGTATCACAAAAACGCCGGCAAGCAGCGCTGCCCCATCGTCGATACGTGGTGGCAGACCGAGACCGGAGGCATCCTCATCACTCCGCTGCCCGGCGCGACCCCCACTAAGCCCGGCTCGGCCACGTTGCCGTTTTTCGGCATTGAGCCGGTCGTCCTCGATCCAGAGACAGGCACCGAACTAGAAGGCAACGGCGTCGCTGGTGTTTTGGCCCTGCGCGCCCCTTGGCCGGGACAGATGCGCACGGTGTACGGCGATCACGAGCGCTTTGAGCAGACCTATTTCCAGCAGTACAAAGGCTACTACTTTACGGGCGACGGCTGTCGGCGCGACGAGGATGGTTACTATTGGATCACCGGCCGCGTCGATGACGTAATCAATATCTCGGGCCACCGCATGGGCACGGCCGAGGTCGAGAGCGCGTTGGTGTTGCACGACAAGGTTGCCGAGGCCGCGGTCGTTGGTTTTCCACACGAGATCAAGGGCGAGGGTATTTACGCGTACGTAACGCTCAATGCGGGCGAGGAATACACCGACGCGCTCAAAGACGCACTCAAGCAACAGGTGCGCACGGCCATCGGCCCCATCGCCACCCCGGATGTCATTCACTGGGCGCCGGGGCTGCCCAAGACGCGCTCGGGCAAAATCATGCGCCGCATCCTGCGCAAAATAGCCACCGGCGAGACCGACTCCATCGGCGACACGTCAACGCTAGCCGACCCAGCGGTCGTAGAATCGCTTATTGTCAATAAGCAGTGAGTGCCGACGCCTTAGTAGTACCTAAAGGCAACGAGGACCACTTCTCACGCGAGTGGCTGGAGACTAATGGCTTGGGTGGCTGGGCGTCCTCGACAGTAAGCGGGGCGCACACTCGGCGCTACCACGGCCTACTGGTGGTGGCGACCTGTCCGCCGGTTGGCCGGGTGGTGTTGCTGTCGCGGCTCGACGAGACTTTGGTCTTGCCCACCGGCCGCGTCGATCTAAGTTGCAGCATTTTCCCCGGGGCCGTTCATCCCCGGGGCGATCAATGGCTGACGGCCTTCGCACTTGAACCGGTGCCGACGTGGACGTACGCGGGCGATGGGTGGGTATTGCGCAAGCGACTCGCTTTGCTCGCGGGCGAGCACGCCTTGGTCGTCGCGTACGAGCTCATGGAAGCGTCTGAGCCGCTTTGTTTGGAGTTGCGTCCTTTTTTTGCCGGCCGGGACTATCACCACTTGATGCCGGCCAACGATCGAGTGGCAACAGCAGCCGATTGGGTCGAAGATGTGTTGATTTATCGCCCTTATCGGGAGCAGCCTACCGCTCACCTCCTCGCGTTAGGGGCGCACTGGGAAGCCGCTCCAGACTGGTACTACAACTTCCAATATCCGCGCGAGGAAGAGCGCGGCCTCGACCACCGCGAAGACCTGTTCACGCCCGGCTGCCTGCGGCTGCCGCTCGTCCCCAGTGCTACCGTTGGCGCACTGGCGGCTACCGAGCTGCCCGCCGGCCGCGATCCCCTCGCACTCCTTGCCGACGAAATAGACCGCCGTCAGCGGGTGGAGGTGTGCGCTCCTTGGGTGGCCGATCCTTTCCTGCGGTCGCTGGCGCGGGCGGCCGATCAGTTTGTGGTGCGGCGCGGCGACGGCCTACACACTCTTGTCGCGGGCTATCACTGGTTCACGGATTGGGGCCGCGACACCATGATCGCGCTGCCCGGCCTCTGCTTGGTCACCGGGCGCTTTGCCGAGGCGCGGGGCATCTTTGCGGCGTTTGCCGAGCACGTCAGCGAGGGCATGATACCCAACCGCTTTCCCGACGCCGGAGAGGTTCCAGAGTACCACGCTGTTGACGCGACCTTGTGGTTTTTTGTCGCACTTTACCGGTATTTGCAGTACACCGGGGACTACGAGTTTGCCGGCGAGCTATGGCCGACGCTAGAGGATATAGCCGCTTGGCACGAGCGCGGTACGCGCTATCACATCCGAGTTGATGCCGACGGCCTGCTCGCGGCGGGGGAGCCGGGGGTGCAATTGACGTGGATGGACGCCAAGGTCGGCGATTGGGTGGTCACGCCGCGCATGGGCAAGCCGGTCGAGGTCAATGCGCTCTGGTACAATGCGCTCAAGATTTTGCAACACTTGGCCGAGACATTGGGTCAACGCGCCGATTACGGCGAGCGCGCCGCTGAGGTGGATGCGTCCTTTGAGCGCCTGTTCTGGTGCGAAGAGCGCGGTTATCTCTGCGATGTGGTCGCGCCCGAGGGCCCCGATTGGGCAATCCGCCCCAATCAAGTTTTCGCGCTCTCGCTGCCTTTTCCGCTCGTCGAAGGCGAGCGGGCGCGGCGGATCTTATCGGTGATTGACGAACACTTGCTGACCCCGCGCGGTCTGCGCAGCCTTGCGCCGAGCGATCCGGCGTATTGCGCCCAGTATGCGGGCGGCCCTTGGCAGCGCGATAGTGCATATCACCAAGGCACGGTGTGGGGGTGGCTCAGCGGCCCGTACATCACTGCTCTTTGTCGCTGCCACGGTCGTGCGGGCCGCCAGCGCGGACGCGCCCTGCTCGACGGCTTTGCCGCCCATCTGAACGAGGCCGGTTTGGGCACGGTCTCAGAGATATTTGATGCCGAGCCGCCTTTTGCGCCTCGCGGCTGCATCGCCCAGGCTTGGAGCGTGGCCGAGTTGTTGCGGGCTGGGGTGGAGGAGGTGGGGAATTGGAAATCGGGGCGAACTTGAAGACTGGTTTTTCAGCTTGAGATTTCAGGTTGTCTCGGTGCGCTTGCGGTGGGTCTTGGGTCGCCGCGGTTCAGGCTGGGTCTCGGCGACCCGTTCAACGAGCCAATTGCAAAACGTACCACTACCCTTTAGATTAGTAATTTATGTATATTGATAAATCGCTTTGCAGGGTTTCTCTTAAAACTACTTCTTTATCTTTCACCATCAAGGAGGTTGCGTCATGAAACGCGCCAATTTGCAGATGCTGATTCATCGTTTGTCTTGTGTGCCTTGGTTGCTGGCGGCCAGTCTGGTGTTGGGCTGGGCTGGCGCGGCTCCGGCCCAAAACCTATCCGGCTCTTTTGACCGGGGTGTGGTCTACGAGGGCGGCGGGGCACAAGATATTACAGTAACGCTGAAAACGGAAGGAGATGTGGCGGCGAAAGCAGATATTCAGGTTCACATGTATTTGGATCCTGACAGTCAAACCGCCAAATACCGCGGTGACCTCTTCACTGTATCCACGCCGACGCTCTTGCTGAAGAAGGGCGAGAAAGAGGTGACCGGGACGCTAACCATAACCCCGGTAGACAATGATCGAATCGGAGTTACCCCGGCGGAGACGGCGACCCTTACGAAGAGCCTTAATCTTACAAAAATGGTCTTCGCTATGAGCGCGCGGTCCACGAATTTTACGACCGCTGATAGTTTACACCTGAGTCCTAATATCCCGATCCTGTTTGCCTTTGCCTCTGGTACGGGTAGTAAAGTGAGCTTTGCCTCCAAAAATTTGATTAAATGGCCTGATGCCGATGCGACCGACGGCTTTGTCTACTTCCCGTTTATAGAGCTGATTGACGACGATCACTGGCCGGGCGCGATTGACCTTTCGCTTGATCCGTCCAAGCTCAACAATCAAGCGGATGCGACATCTATTGAAGTGACAGGTGCCTTGGATGGCAGCTCGTTACGGGACACGACCCTCTCGACCCAGTTGGCTGTTACTGGCGGTACCTTGAATCGCGATACGCATTACACGCTCAGTGATTTAGGCAAGCTAACCATTCCGAAGGGGAAGCGGTCTGGGACGACGCGGTTCACCCTCGATCCGAATGACACCACGAATGGTACGCTCACAATAGGCTCTAGTAGTAATATGACGGTGGTGGTCAAAAAACGAACCCATACTTATAACGATTCAATCGTAGAAGTAGGGTTAGACATAAACTTTGATGGGACCTTCGAGAAGGATGGGTGGGAAGTCGACTACGGTACCTTTAGTTACACAACCACATATGAGGCTCCACAGCGGACTGAGAGAGACCTGTTAGTGTGGAGTTCCTGGGGAGTGGACCTCGATGGCGATGGTGCTGTTGGATCAGAGCTAATAAACGGCGGAACTGTCGCGGGTGTGGTGACTTCCTTTTATCTCTCAAAGAGCGACATCATCCCGGCGGGCACCGTTTTAGTAGAAAAAACCTTGGGGATTGACTTTTTCGAAGATGGCGATCTTTTGGATATCTATGTAGTGCCTGACGGTAAAGAGTTAACGGAAATAGGTCTCTATGAACAAAATGTAGGTTATGGAAGCGGAGCATTAGACTATGTTGGTAGTAAATATGGTAAGGAGTCGGATAAGAAATTCTTTCAGAGAGGCAATATCGACTTTAACGGCGATGGTAATTTTAAAGGTAAATTTAGCAGTACCCTTAGCAGTACCCTGAAGTATGTAAACTCTTTTGCCATTCCTGTTAAGGTCAACACCGGAACCATCACCATCGAAGCCGATCCGACTGCGAAGAGTAAATCGTTTACGCTTTCGCCGGCGACGATCCGCGAGAACGCTGGGGCGACCGACGTCCAGATGACGGTTGAGTTCGACAAAGCGCTCACCAAGGCCACTACGGTGACGTTCAAGCTGACTCCGACTGCGGGGTCGGGGACGCGGGATGTGGATTACGTAGCGGATGTGGTCGGTGGGACTGTGACCATTCCGGCTGGCGATACCAAGGGCACGGGGATGCTGCGGGTTACGCCGGTTGACAATGACAAAGTGGGTTCGACTCTTAACCAGTGGACTTTCGAGGTGGAAGCCCTGAGCGGCACCACGTCGCTTGGCAAAAAGACGTTCACGATTAGCGACGATGAAACGCTGAGTGAGAACATCGTGCTGTCGGCGAGTCCGAATGAGATCAAGGAGGACGCGGGGGCGACGACGGTCACGATTTCGGCTGCGTTAGACGGCAAGCCGCTGGCCGCGGATGCGACCATCACGTTAGTGAGGGATTCGACGCCTGATAAGTCGGCGACGCGCGATATTGACTATACGGCGGTTCTTAGTGTGCTGACGATCCCGCAAGGCGAGCTTACCGGCTCGACGACGATCACCATTACGCCGATCAACGACGGGGTCGCGGCCGACGACAAAGACAAAGACGAGACGATCACGCTGAAGCAGTTGACGGATAACATCGAAAACCAAGACAATGCTAAGGTGGTGGTCGAGTCGGTGGCGATCACGCTGAAGGAAGTCGCGTCGTCGGACACGACGACGACGACGACGACGACGACGACGACGACGCCAAGTACTGCGGCGGCCATGGGGCCCAGCTTTGGCGCGGATGCGGATTCGTTAGCTTTTGCGGCGACGGTTGGCCAGGCGTTTAGTGCGGTGTTGCCGGAAGCGATGGGGGACGGGACGCTGATGTACAGCGTTTCGACCGCTTTGCCGGCGGGGCTGTCGTTTGCCCCGGCGACGCGGACGATTTCGGGGACGCCGACGATGGCAGGTCTGGCGACGGTCGTCTATACGGCGCTCGATAGCGCCGGCCATGGCGGCGCACGGACGTTCACGATCACGGTGAGTGAGGCCCGGCCGGTCACGGTAGGCGTCGCCAGCGTGATGGTTTCGCAGTCGGCGGTGCGCGAAGACGGCGAGACGGCTGAAATCCAGGTTACGGCGACCTTGTCGGGGGCGGCGACAGCGGACCAGCGGGTTCGCTTTACGATTGTCCCGCCGTCGAGTGGGACGCTGGCCTCCCGCGACGTGGATTACACGGCGACGTTGGCGGGTACGGTTACGATTGCAGCCGGCGGAAAGACGGGTTCGACGACGCTTTTCCTGTCGCCGATTGACAACGCCGCGGCCGATGGCCACAAGTATTTGGGGATTCGGGCGTCGGCTTCGGGTGGCTGGGCGCAGGTGGACTTGCGCATTTCCGACGACGAGACGGCCAGTACGGCTTTGGTGGTGTCGGTGATGCCGAGCCAACTGAGCGAGTCGGCGGACTTGACGGAAGTGCAGGTCATGGCCGCGTTGGACGGCAAGCCGTTGGCTGAGGACGCGACGGTCGCCCTGTCGATTGATCGGGCTTCGACTGCCACGCGCGACATAGACTACTTGGCGCTGTTCGATCCGACCATTACCATTGCGGCCGGTTCGGTTATGGGTTCGACGCGCCTTTTGCTTGATCCGGTGGCCGACGGTATGACCGAAGGGGACGAGACGATCCGCATCAAAGCGATGTTGCCCGGCATGGTCGAGGGATCGGCGACGCTGGTGCTGACGGAGACCGCCGGCGAGATGATGGCCGGCGGAGGAGCGATGATGAGCCCCTTGGCGTTCGTCGAGGGGGCTTCGATCGCCGCGCAGTCTTATACGGCGGGTACGGCGATTCATGCGTTGGAACTGCCGGCGGCGATGGGCGGCGAAGGTGCCATCACGTATAGCGTGTCGGATTTGCCGGCGGGGCTGTCGTTTGACGCGGCGACCCGGATGATTTCGGGCACGCCGGACGCGGCCACCGATGGGGCCGTTGAGGTCACGTACACGGCGATGGCGGGCGATGAAAGCGCGTCGCTGATGTTCACGATCACGGTCAACCCAATGTTGGACTTTGGCGACCTGAGTTCGTTGTTCGGCGTCGGGGTCGGCAAGGCCAATCCGGCGGATTCACACGACGACAGCTCGCTGCAACTGACCGTTGGCGTGCCGGTGGACTTGACGCTGCCGGCGGTCTCGGGGGGCACCCCGCCGCTGATGTATAGCGTGTCGGGCTTGCCGGCGGGGCTGTCGTTTGACCCTGCGACGCGGATGATTTCGGGGATGCCGGACATGGCGGGTAAGTCGGTGATCACCTACACGGTCACGGATGCCAGCGGCGCGACGCGCTCACTGCCGGTGTCGGTGTCGGTGATGGAGCCGCCGCTTGCTGCACCGACGAATCTGATGGCCGAAGACTACAAGGGGGCCGACGGCCAAGGCGACCAAGGCGGTTTCGTGATGCTGTCTTGGGATTTGTCCGCGGATCATGCGTCGCTGGACGGCTATCGGATCTTCCGTGCATTGCCGGTGTTGGGCAATGAGATGGTGCCTTGGGCGCTGGTGGATGCCGTGCCGGGCGTTGCGATGGGACGCGCCATCGTGGCGACGCTGGACAACGTCTCGACGCGCTGGGGGATTGCCGCCGAAAGCGGGGGGCGAACCACGCACACGATGGCCAAGGCGGTGTTCGTCGAGGCGGATGACCTGACAGCGCCCTACGCGGAGATGGCCGAGACGCTGGCGGCAAGCCGTGCTGCCGCGCAGGCGGGCGAGGGGCCGGTGATGGCTTCGCTGTTGCCGGACGCGCTGGCCTACGCTGAGGGCGTGGCACCGAAGTTGAATGTGGTCGGTGGGGTGCTGAGTTCGTCGATTACTTGGACGGCTGAGGCGGTCGGTGCCATTGACGATATTGCTCCGTTGGCCGTGCCGTCGCTGCGAGTGTTGGATGCGCCCGACGACGCCGGCGGTCGCCTCGCGCTGACGTGGGCGCTGTCGCCTTCGGATCAGTTGGTGCAAGGCGTGGTGGCCGGCGCGATTGGTCCGGCCCCGGTCGCGCCGATCGTCGGGGTGCATGGCTACCGCATCTACCGCCGGGCGGCCGGCGAGGAGGCGTTTAGCTTAGTCGCCGAAGTGGCCGCGGGGGTGTCGTCGTTTGTCGATGAGACGGCCCTTAATGGGGTGCATTACACCTATCAGGTGCGTCCTTTCGACTGGGACAACGAGCCGGATGCCGAGGTTGAACAGACGGCGCTGGCGGTGCGCAACCGGGCGGTGGATCGCCAAGGGCGGGTTCTGCTGGGGCTGTTTGGGGCCGATGGCCGGATTGGTTTCGACGACTTCTTCCTGTTGGCCGATCAGTTCGGCTTGACGGCTGAAGATGCGGGGTTTGATCCGGCGTTTGACTTGGCGCCGAATGCGACGATAGACTTCGACGATTTCTTCGTGTTGGCCGACCATTTTGGTCGTCGCTTGGCGTCGGCGGGCAAGCCGGTGCCTTTGCGGGCGGGTCTGAATGCGGATGCGCGGCTGTCTCTGGATGCGCCGACAGCGTTGCCGAGCGTGGGCGAGGACTTTGTCGTCGCGGTGCGCTGGTCGGATTTCTCGGCGGTTCAGGGCTACGGCTTGCAGGTTGGGTATGACGCCGATAAGCTGTCGTTCGTGTCGGTGCAGACCGATCAGCCGCTGGGCAGCAGCGCGTTTGCTGCGCCGCAGGTGCTGTCCGATCAAGCCGGGGTGTTGACGGTGGTTGCCCACGGGGACGCGGTCTCCGATGGCGAGTTGGGGCTGCGCTTGGTGTTCCGTCCGACGACCGAGATTGCAAGCACGACGCTCGAAATCACCGACAACCAGACGTATGACAATGCGTTGGGCTTCAACCGGCTGGCGTTGCCGGCACCGGTGTCGTTGCAGACGCGGCCAGCGGTGTTCTCGTTGGCGGATAACTATCCCAACCCGTTCAACCCGGCGACGACGCTTCAGTATGCGTTGCCGCAGGCGGCGGACGTGGCGTTGACGGTGTATAACGTGCTGGGTCAGCCGGTGCGGACGCTGGTGGCCGAGCGGCAGGCGGCGGGTCGGTATGCGGTGGAGTGGGATGCGACCAACGATCAGGGTCACAGCTTGTCGTCGGGGCTGTATTTCTACCGCTTGCAGGCGGGTGGCGACTTCCTCGAAGTCAAGAAGATGCTGCTGCTCAAGTAGCACCTACGACACCGCGAGTTACGGAAATGGGATCCCAGAAAACTGGGGTCCCATTTTTGTTGTCAGTCGGGAGCAGCCGGAAGAAAGAGATCGGTATCACGTTTTGAAATTCCTGCATTAGTTCTCGTCGCAACCCCAGCAGACCCGTTTGTATAGACTGGCTCGTTGAACGGATCGCCGAGGCCGAGCCTGAACCGCGGCGACCTAAGACCTAACCGAGACAACCTGAAATTGCAAAATGCACCACTGTCGGTTTTTCAGTGCCCTTGACAGATTTCAATGCGGCCCTTTTAATAGCTCAAGTAAATAACGGCGCAGGTGCCCGCTGCTGTATGGCAGTGGGAGAATAGGGAAGGCAGTGCAAATCTGCCGCGGTCCCGCCACTGTGACCGGTTGACGGCCCACAGGTCGTCGCGCCCCCGACATCAGCCACTGATCCTCATGCGGATCGGGAAGGAGTCGGGCGGCACATAACCGGAAGCCAGGAGACCTGCCTGCGACCGAAGTGAACGACACCCTTCGGTAGAAAGGTTGGTCCACCGGTGCCTAGCACAAGCCCCCCGACCCGCACTCATTCGAGGGCGGGCTTTTTTATTGTTTTCATCTTGCTGGTCCTGCACCCCACGGCGCTCTTGGCCGGGTCGCTACAAGGTCGGTTACTCGACCCAGACGCGGAACGCCCGGTGTCCGGTGCGGTATTGACGCTGCTAAGTGCTCCATCCGGTGCCATCCATTCCGTCCACAGCGATACCACCGGCTTCTTCCGCCTCGAAAATCTATCAACAGGCACTTGGGATTTGCGGGTGGAGCGGCAGGGCTACCGGCCCCTACACGACCACATCCAGATCGGCGCAGGCCCCACCTCAGTTGAGTTGCATCTGCAAGCCCGGCCCCTGCTCATGGACGAGTTGGTGGTCCGCGCTCGCCGTGCATCCGCGGGCAAGCACGTTGCCTCTTTCGTCGAAACCATTGTCTTAGGCGACCAGCGTGCGCCCGGCGCGGACTTAGGCCAGACGCTCGACCGCGCTACCGGCGTCAACATCCGCCGCTCCGGCGGGTTGGGCAGTTTTAGCACCCTTTCCATTCGCGGCTCCACTGCCGAACAGGTCCAAGTTTTTCTCGATGGAATACCGCTCAACTCGGCTGTTGGTGGAGGCGTGGACCTGGGCGGCTTACCCATCGGCGGCGTCGAAAGCGTCGATATATACCGGGGCGCGGTGCCAGCGCGCTTTGGTGGCAATAGTCTCGGGGGGGTGGTTCACATTCGCACGCAACCGCTCGGCGGCAAAGTCCAGACGCGCTTGCACACGGCGTCTGGTTCGCACGGTACCCGCCAACTCGGTGCTTCGCTCAGCGGCCCGTATGAGGGTTGGGAGTACTTGGGATTGGTCAACTACCGAGCCAGCCGCAATGATTTTCGCTTTTGGGACGACAACGGCACGGAGTACAACACGCAAGACGACGGCTGGGCGCGCCGGCTCAACAGCGACTTGCGCGACTTGCGCGGCTTGGCCAAAATCGGGCGCAGCTTGGGTGCCAGTCGCTTGCAAATTCACAACACCTTTGATCTGAGCTACAAAGGCATCCCCGGCCTTGGCAACAACCAGTCTCGGCACACTCGCTACGACACGTGGCGGCACATCGCCGAAGCGGTGCTCTTCGGCCCGCTGGGTGCTGGCCGCGCTGGATACCGAATCAAAGCCCATCACTCGCGCAAAAAAGACGAGTACCAGGACCGGCACGGCGAAGTGGGCTTAGGCCGCCAACACGACCGCAACATCACCCAGAGCTTGGGGCTGCGCGGCGAGGCGAATGCCCTCCTGCCCGGTGAGTCCCTGCTGACCGCTTTTGTCGCGGCGCGGCGCGAGACCTTTGCGCCCGACGATCTCCTTCGTCCTGAAAGTCGCTTCTTGCACAGTCGCCGCCGGGCGTTGGCTGTCGGCACTGAGGTGGAGATGTTGTTGGGACCGCGCTTGACGCTCAATGCTGGTACCCAGGCCGAAGGGCTGGACGACCGCTTTTTCGACCGGAAGAACTTCGCGCCTAGCGCGGTGTTGCCGAGCCGCGACAACGGCGAAATCCTGTGGGGCTACCGCCTAGGTGCGGCTTTGGATTTAGGCGCTGGTTTGGCGCTCAAAGCCCACAATGGCCACTATCAGCGCGCCCCCAATTTCTTTGAACTGTTCGGCGACCGCGGCGCCGTGATCGGCAATACCAACCTCGTCAGTGAAGAAGGACACCACTGGGATTTGGGTTTGGTTTTTCGCCGTTCCACCGCTGGCGTGGGCCTGGGGTTGGCCGAGGTCGTGTACTACCACAATCGCGTCGAAGACCTCATTCGCTTTATGCAAAATTCACAGCGGGTGTCGAGGCCCTACAATATGGGGCGGGCCTTGCTGCGCGGCGTGGAAATGCGGGGCGCGGCGCGGCTGTTGCCAAAGCTCGCGCTCCGCGGCAATTACGCGTACCAACGCGCCGAAAACCACACTCCGTTCTCTTTTGAACGGGGCAATGACCTGCCCAATGCGCCGCGTCATCGGCTCAATACGCGCCTTTCCCTCGACTTGGGCCGCGCTGAAATCTACGGCGAGTTCAGCCGCGAAAGCCGGCATTTTCTCGACCGGGCCAATCTGCGCGCCGTGCCCCTGCGCGCCTTATATAATCTCGGCGGTACTATGCCGCTGATTGAGGCCATCGCTTTGTCTTGGGAGATGCGCAACCTGACCGACAATCAAATAGCCGATTTGTGGGGCTATCCGCTGCCGGGCCGCTCGTATGGGGTTGCCGTGCATTATGCTGCACACCATTAACTGAGGAGGATTTTGGTGTATCGCATTTTCATTTTAGTGGTCTCTGTCTTGCTGCTGGCGAACTCGTCGTCGGCGCAGAGCGATCTCTTCGTCATCACCACGGATTTTTCTACCGGCAGCACGGCTTTTTTGGCCGCGAATGAGGCCGAGGCCGAGGTGAATCTGTTGGGCATCCACTCGGACGCAGTGGGGCACTACCACGATGGCCGCGTCTATATCATCAACCGCCTAGGACAGGACAATATCTTGGTGCTGGACGCGATGGATTTGCGTGCGCCGCTGACTCAGTTTTCGGTGGGCAATGGCGCCAATCCGCACGACATTGAAATCGTCGCACCCGACAAAGCGTATGTAACGCGCTACGGGACGGCATCTTTGCTGATCGTCAATCCCCAAGACGGCGCGGAATTGGGGCACATTGATCTGAGCGCGTTCGCCGATGCCGATGGCCTGCCCGAAGTGTCGCAAATCGTCCGCGTGGGTGATCGGCTCTACTTGAGCTGCCTGCGTCTCGACCGCGACGGCGGGTGGGCACCGGTTGATATTAGCTACCTAATCGTCGTCGATATAGCGACGGATACCTTGGTCGATGTGGACCCGGACGCCGAGGGGGTGCAGGGCATTGCGCTGAGTGTCGCCAACCCCAACAGCATGGTCGCAGTCGGCGAACAGATTGCCGTGGGGGTCGTGGGCTTTTTTGGCGACCGGTCCGGCGGCGTGGAAATCGTCGATACGGCCACCAACCGCAGCCTTGGGCTGGCCGTCAGTGAAGAGGACTTGGGCGGCGATATTACATCCATGATACTCGTCGATCACAACCGGGGCTATGCCGTGGTCGCGGACGAAAATTTTGCCAACAGCGTCCGGCCCTTTGCGTTGTCCAGCGGTGCGGTGGGTGCGCCCGTGGAAAATATCAGCGGCGGCTTTATCCCCAGTTTGGCGGTAGTTGGCGACCGCTTGATCGTCGCCGATCGCGGCAGTTTCGCCGACCCGGCCAGTGCCGGGCTCAAATTCTACGCCGCGGCCACGGGCGCGTTCCTAAGCGGCCCGATCGACACGGGCCTACCGCCTTTTGACATCGTGGTCTTGAGCGATGTGGCCGTTCCCGTTCCCACGTCCGTGGCGGCGCCGGCCGACCGCTTGCCGCAGGAATTCGCCTTGGCAGCGGCCTATCCCAATCCATTCAACGCTGCGGTGCAGATTCCCTTTGCGGTCTGGCAGGTTGACGTCCCGGTCGAATTGACGGTCCACGACGTGTTGGGCCGCACCGTCCGCACGCTAACTTCCGGTGCGGTAACTGCTGGACGACATGTTATTCACTGGGACGGTCGCAATGCCGCCGGGGAGCCGGTTGGCAATGGCGCGTATCTGGTGCAGTTGCGCGCTGGCAGCCAACGGGCGGTGGGCAAGGTGATGTTGATTAAATGAGCGAGCAAACAAACGAGAAAGGCAACAGACATGGTTACGCTATCTAAGCTCTACACTAAGACGGGCGACGGCGGCATGACGCGGCTAGGCGATATGTCGCAAGTGCCCAAGACGAGTGCCCGCATCGCCGCTTATGGATGCGTGGATGAGCTGAACTCGGTGATTGGGCTGGCGCGGGCCAGCGGCGCTGAGCGCGACGAGGTGCTCGCCCGGGTGCAAAACGATCTCTTCGACTTAGGGGCCGATTTGTGCGTTCCGCTGGCCGATGGTGCTGAAGAACGCCTGCGCGTACAGCCACAGCAGGTCCTTTTTCTAGAGCAGCAAATTGACGATCTCACGCGAGATTTGACGCCATTGCGGAGCTTTATCTTGCCCGGGGGACGGCTGCCCGCTGCTTGGCTTCACTTGGCGCGGACGGTGTGTCGGCGCGCCGAGCGGGCCACTTGGCAGCTCGCCGAGCAAGAGCCGGTTGGCCCGGCGGTTTTGCAGTATCTCAACCGGCTCGCCGACTTGCTGTTTGCGCTGGCGCGGGCCGCTAACGATGGGGGGGAGGCGGATGTGTTGTGGAAGCCGGGGGAGGGCGCTGTTGATGAGTAGTCCATGGTCAATTTCCCGCCCCATCCCTACGGGCCACCGGCCACTAAGGAGATGTTTGATGCGCAAGATGTATTTTTGGATTTGGCTGGCTTTTGCTGCGTCGGCCGCGGACGGGGCCGATTGCGGCGATACCTACGATCCGGCGCAGGACTATTTTCCCGACAAAGCCGAGTTGCAATACGCCGAGCACTTTGCGATTGAGTATTTCAACCATTACAAAGTGATCACCGTGCATAAGCCATGGCCCGGGGCCAAAGAAGCGGTCCGGTACTTGTTGGTCCACTGCGGCACGCCCGCACCCGAGGGGCACGACGGCGTTCAGCGCATCACCGTGCCCGTGCGCCGTCTCGCGGCCTTATCGACCACGCAACTGCCGCACCTCGAATTGCTCAACGCGCTCGAAAATCTAGTCGCAGTCAGCGATATTGAGATGGTAAATTCGCTTGGCATCAACCAGCGTTTTGCGGCTGGTAAAATCGCTGAAATTGGCCACGGTGCCGGGGTTAATCTCGAGTTAGTGCTGGAATTGGCGACCGATGTGGTGATGACCGGGGCCTCGCCGCAATCCCAGTACAACGCCCACCCGGTCTTGCTGCAAGCCGGCGTGGCAGCGGTCATCAACGCCGAATACACCGAGCCTTCGCTGCTGGGCCGCACGGAATGGCTCAAGTTCACGGCGGCCTTTTTCAACGCCGAGGCTTTGGCGGAAAAGCGCTTTGCGGATATTGTGGCTCAGTACCAGCAATACGCGGCTTTGGTGCAGGATGTGCCAACGGACCAACGTCCTAGGGTGTTTGGCGGCTCCCTCTGGCGCGACACTTGGCACGTCTCCGGCGGCAAAAGCTATCCCGCGCAATTGATCGCTGCCGCCGCCGGCGCATACCTGTGGGCCGCCGACGATTCCAAAGGGACCTTGCCTTTGGACTTTGAGGCCGTGTACGAAAAGGCCCACGCGGCCGACATGTGGCTGACCATGCGCAACGAATGGCATTCGCTGGCCGCGGTGCAGGCTACCGACGAGCGCTATGCCGCGTTTGCCGCGTTCA
This sequence comes from Candidatus Latescibacterota bacterium, assembly GCA_965116045.1. Lineage (GTDB taxonomy): Bacteria > Latescibacterota > UBA2968 > UBA8231 > UBA8231. The sequence goes on from OZ220478.1 coordinate 4,400,283, forward strand.
AAAGCGGCCGAGTGTACAATGCCAATGCCCGGCTCAACGCGCACGGCGGCAACGACTACTGGGAAAGCGGCTTGGTCGAACCCCATATTGTGCTGGCCGATCTCATAAGAATCCTGCATCCCGACCGCCTGCCGGAACACGCGCTCAAGTTTTACAAAAAACTGGACTGAGAAGCTGTGGCGACTGCTTCCCCGACTGATGCACCGGGCACTGCTTGGCCCCGGTTGGGGCCGCGCTGGGGACTTTTGCTGGCCATGGCCGGGGCCTTGCTCGGTTTTTTTGCCATCAGCTTGGGCGTGGGGTCGGTGTCCATTCCCCTCGATGCGGTGGTCGCCATCCTGTGGGGGGAAGCCGACCAAAAGCCGAGTTGGAGCCATATTATCTATGCGATTCGCTTGCCGCGCGCGCTCACCGCGCTATTGGCTGGCGCGGCTCTGAGCGTCAGCGGTTTGCAAATGCAGACTCTGTTCCGCAATCCCCTCGCCGATCCCTTCATCCTCGGCATTAGTGCCGGTGCCAGTTTGGGCGTGGCGTTGGTCGTTTTGGGCACGGGCGTCACCGGGGCTGGGTTGCTGGTTGGCTTGGGGCTTTTGGGGCAGGGCGGTGTGGTCGCCGCGGCCGTGGTGGGCGCGGCGCTGGTGTTGGGCTTGGTGCTTTTCGTGGGGCGGCGCGTACAGCACACCATGACCTTGCTCATCCTCGGCCTCATGTTCGGCTATCTGACCAGCGCCGTGGTCAGCGTGTTGCTCTACTTCAGCATTCCCGAACAGGTGCAGACGTACGTCTTGTGGACCTTTGGCAGCTTTGGCGCGGTCGCTTGGGGCCAACTTACTTTTTTCGCGCCAGTGGTGTTGGCGGGTTTGGCAATGGCCGGACTGCTGGTTAAACCGCTCAATGCCCTGCTGCTCGGAGAAACGTATGCGCGCAGTATGGGCTTGGGGGCGCGGCGGGCGCGATTGTGGATTGTTGCGAGTGCCGCGTTGCTGGCGGGCGCGGTCACGGCCTATTGCGGGCCGATTGGCTTTTTGGGTGTGGCGGTGCCGCATTTGTGCCGCGCTCTTTTCAATACTTCTGATCACCGAGTACTGCTGCCGGCCAGCGTATTCTTGGGCGGTATTTTGGCGCTAGCTGCGGATCTAGTGGCCCGTTTGCCCGGCAGTGATGCCACCCTGCCGCTCAACGCGGTTACCGCTCTGATCGGTGCGCCCGTGGTCACTTGGATTATCCTGCGCCGCCGCACGCTGCGGCAGGCTTTTGCCGCCTGAACGCCGTGGCTGCGACTATTCTACAAACGCGCGACCTGTGCATTGGCTACGCGCCCAAACGCCGCCCGCGCCTGGCCGTGGCTACAGACATTAGCGTGGAATTGCTCAAGGGGGAACTGGTGTGCCTGTTGGGCCCTAATGGTGCGGGCAAATCCACGCTCATGCGCACGTTGGCTGGCCTGCAAAAGCCGCTGGCTGGCGAGGTGCTCCTCGAAGACCGCGATCTGCACGAAATGACCGAGCGCGAGCGGGCGCGGCTTTTGGGTTTAGTTTTGACCGAGCGGGTAGATGTGGGCAATCTGTCGGCCTATGCGCTCGTGGCACTGGGCCGCTACCCGTACACCGGCTGGAACGGTCGCCTCGCGGCGGCGGACGAAGCCGTGGTGCGCTGGGCTATTGACGCGGTGGGGGCTCGGGAACTGGCCGCTCGCAGCGTCGGCGAATTGAGCGATGGCGAGCGGCAAAAGGTGCTGATTGCGCGCGCCTTGGCCCAGGAACCAGCAGTGCTGCTGCTCGATGAACCTACGGCCTTTTTGGACTTGCCGCGGCGCGTCGAAATCGTGCAGTTGTTGCGCCGCTTAGCCAGCGACCGCGATCGCGCTGTCTTGCTTTCCACGCACGATTTGGACTTGGCCCTGCGCTGCGCCGACTGCCTCTGGTTGCTGCCGCCGGACGGTCCTTTGCACATCGGGGCACCGGAGGATTTGGTGTTGAGCGGGGCTTTTCAGCGCGCGTTTGCCGACGTGAAATTCGACCCGGCCATTGGTTCTTTTCAGCTAACGCAAGAGCCGGAAGGTGCCGTCGGCTTAGTGGGAGCAGGGCTTCAGGCCCGGTGGACGGCGCGCGCGTTGGAACGGGCTGGTTTTCGCGTGGCCGAAGACGCGCCGACGCAGGTCGAGATCATCTGCGACAATGGCGCCGCGGTTTGGCGGCTTCACACCGCGGCCGGTGTGCGCGTTTGCGCTACTCTATACGAGGTGGTCAAGTGTTTGAAACAGGACGCCAGCTGACGGTGCTCGGGCAGATCGCGCATCATTCGCAGAGGATGAAGTGGAATGCACGAGCGTATCGCCAAGGAAAAAGTTAAAAATGGAGACATGGCCATGACGCAGCAACGGAAACTGGGAGGCGTTATTCTATGAATCGAATTATCTCACTCCTACCTAGCAGCACTGAAATCATCTGCGCTCTCGGTTGCGGCGAGCGCTTGGTTGGCCGTTCTCACGAGTGCGATTATCCGCCCGGTGTTGGCGAATTGCCGGCCTGTACGGCCCCTAAATTCGATCCAGACGGGACCTCGTATCAGATTGACCAGCGGGTCAAAGCCATCTTGCAGGAAGCTACTTCGGTGTACCGGGTGGACGCCGACCTGCTCGACGATTTGGCACCGGATTGGTTGGTGACGCAATCGCAGTGCGACGTTTGCGCCGCCAGCCTCAAAGATGTCGAGGAGGCAGCCTGCCAATTGGTGCGCTCGCAGCCCGCCATTCTATCGTTGGAGCCTAATGTCTTGGCCGATGTCTGGGACGATATTGAGCGGGTGGCTACGGCGCTAGCAGTGGAGGAAAGGGGCCGCACCTTGGTGGCTCAATTGCGAGATCGGCTGGACCAAATTGCCGCTCGGACGCGCGACCTTGATCATCGCCCGCGCATCGCCTGCATTGAATGGTTTGCGCCGCTGATGGCGGCGGGCAATTGGATCCCTGAATTGGTGGAAATCGCCGGCGGCCAAAATCTCTTTGCGGCGGCGGGGACGCATTCCCCTTGGTTGGCGTGGGAGGATTTAGTGGAAGCCCAGCCGGATGTTGTCGTTCTGATGCCCTGTGGTTTTGATGTGCCGCGCTCCCGACGCGAGTTGCCAGCGCTTACCGAGCATCCGCTGTGGTCTCGGCTGCAAGCCGTCCAGCAGGGGCAGGTATTCCTCACCGACGGCCATCAGTTTTTTAATCGCCCGGGGCCGCGCTTGGTGGAGTCGGCTGAGATTCTCGCCGAGATTTTCCATCCCCAACACTTCGGCAGTACGCACGAGCACCGGGGATGGGATCGGTGGGCAGCCTGAAGAAGGGCTGGAAGACCTTGCTGCGGCCGCTCCTTATCGCGTCGAAAATTTGTGTATGGTAACTGTCCGGTAGGTTTCCCCGGGACGCAACACCACCGACGGAAAGCCCGGCTGGTTGATCGAGTCGGGATAGTGCTGGGTCTCTAGGCACAGGCCGTGGTACTGATTGTAGATTGCCCCGCCCTTGCCCTTCACGCTGTCGAGGTGGATGGCCGAGTAAAACTGCACGCCCGGCTCGGTGGTGTACAGCTCCATCACTCGTCCGCTCTCCGGTTCGTACAGCTCAGCGGCCCGCCCCCCATTGTCGAGTACGTAGTTGTGATCGTAGCCGCCGATCTGCCCCAGTTGCCCGATCCGCCCGCCAATGGCGGACGGTTTGCTAAAGTCGAGGGGGGTGCCTGCCACCGGCAAAATGCGTCCAGTGGGGACTTGATTGGCGTCCGGCTCGGTGTAGTAGCGGGCGTGGAGTGTGAGGATGTGCCCGAGCACGGGACCGCTGCCAGCCAAGTTGAAGTAGGAGTGGTTGGTCAGATTGATCGGCGTCGGCTTGTCGGTGGTCGCCTCGTAGGCGATGACTAGCTCGTCGTCGTGGGTCAAGGTGTACGCGACGCTCACCGGCACGGTGCCTGGGTAGCCCTCCTCGCCGTCTTGGCTGACGTAATGTAGGCGCACCGCTGGTCCGCGTTGGTCGTCCGCGATCTCGGCGTCCCATACTACTTTGTCAAAGCCTACTATCCCGCCGTGCAGGTGATTGGGGCCGTTGTTGACTGCGAGTGTGTACTCTTGGCCCGCTAGGGAGAATTTGCCACCGGCGATGCGGTTGGCGACCCGCCCGGTGATACAGCCGAAATACGGATTCTCCTGCTCGTACTGCTCCAAGCGGTCAAAGCCTAATACTACATCACCGAGCGTGCCGGCGCGATCGCGCACGAGGAGTTCGGTGATGATCCCACCATAGGTGATGACGCGGGCTATGGTGCCGTGGTCGTTTGTGAGGGTATAGCGATCGACGGGCTGTCCGGCGGCGGTCGTTCCAAAGCTGTCTTTGCTCACATTGGCTTCTCCTGCGGTCGCGGCTAAGGCGACCGCCATTAGTATTGCGCTGGGCTTTTGCATGGTCCCTCTTTCATTACTAGTGGTACGTTTTGAGATTTCAGATTGACAAATCATTTTGTACGGTTTTATTTGTATAGTTATAACCGAGCGTTTTGGAGCTACAACCTTGCCGCTTGCGCTGGCGGCAGTCTTAGGCGGATTAACAGGACAATGGGCACAGTGTCAACATCAAATATAATGCCATCGCCGGAAGCGGCGCTTGATTCGATGGCTGTGCTTTGTTCTACGCTTGAAATAACGCCGAATCCTTATTGTCTTAAATCGTTAAAAAAACAATAATGTACATGTTTTTGAAAAATACCGGAACGCAGCGGTTGCGCGATAATCCGCATCCATTTTCTCATCTTTATATCCCTTTCATCCTCAAGGAGATTGTGTCATGAAATACGCTAAGTTGCAGATGCCGCGTTTGGTTTGCATCCCTTGGTTGCTCGCGGTCGGTTTGCTGCTGGGTTGGGCTGATTCGTCCCGGGCAGTGGAGATCAAAACGACGATGAGTCCGTCGATAGTTCGCGAGGATGCCGGTGCGCAAGACATCACGGTGAAATTCACGGTGTCTGAGGCGGCGTCCTCTGATATCTTTATTTTAGCTACTCCTGTGGGTCCGACAGCGGCCTATGTAAACGTCTTATACCGGCTATCGATCCCCTCTTTTGAGATTAAGAAGGGTCAGAAAGAGGCGACTGGGGTTATTCGCTTTACTCCGATAAACAATGATTATATAGGTGTTGCCGCCTCGACTGACACGACTTCTGATCGCAATGACATCGTGTTCTCAAGGACCACCCCCACGTTTTCGGCGGACTCGCTTAAGGTTCCGACGGACTCGCTTACAACAGGCTCTGATGTTCCTATCTTGTTTAGTTTACGTGCGGGTTCTCACACATTTGGTCTACCGGCTGCGTCTACCGTGACGGTTGAAGATGGTGCGCTTGAAAGCGATAGGAAGGATACGAAGGACGATAAGTATCTTTTATTGCTACTAGTTGATGACGATAAGCTCACCTCAAGGATTAACCTCTCTGTGGAGCCGGCCGAGCTCGCCAAGGGGGCTGATGCGACTTCGGTGACTGTTACAGCGACCCTTAATGGCAAGGCAACGGGAGAAAAGCTGGACATTCCCTTTAGTCTTAAAACGGGCGGCTTGACGCGCGATGTGCATTACACGCTTAGCGGTCTGAGTAAGCTAACCATTCCGAAGGGTAAGACCTCGGGTTCGACTACGTTCACCGTCGATCCTACTGGTGTCCTACCTGACGGCACCGAGTCTAAGACGATCGAAATTGGGCCTACTGCGAGTACTATTAAGGTGCCGAGCGGTTTGAAGCGTAAGAATAAGGTAATATTAGGTATTCCTTCACGTGTGTCCTTTGCGACCAGCGATAATTTTATCCTGAGGTATTTATCAATAAACACAAGGCCGTATTATCGGTCCTCTGCTACATATATTGCAAGTAGTCCACAAGGGCGGGCTTGGACTTTTCTCGATTATGTATCATATGACTTAGATAACGATGGTACTGTTGGAACTGGGCCTACTCTTCAGGCTACCCGGCCCGGAGTCAGTCATGCTTACTCCCTTGAGGATTGGGGTGGTGCCGACACCGTCCCTGCGGGCACACAGCTTTTAGAAATGGACTCGGGGATTGACTTTAATGAGGATGGCGATCTCCATGATGTCTTTGTGGTGCCTGCAGATTCGTTAGTTATAGAACGGGGTGTTCTTCTAGCAAGGGTTTCGGACCATCAGCGGTTCCAGGCGGGCGTCGCTGACACAACAAAATTACTAAAGGCAAGGGGCTTAGGCAGTTTCGACTTTGGTGACATAGACACCACAGGTTTGTCAGAGATCAACAGAAAAAACTGGAGAATTTCTAGGGTTTACCCCTATAGTGCGACAGGTACAACGCTTCCCTATGTAGTATCTTTGCCCCCCTCCAAGGCAACTTATACCTCAGCAAAAATCACGATCGCCGAAGCAGGTGTTGCGAAGGGTAAATCGTTTACGCTTGCTCCGGCGACGATCCGCGAGAACGCTGGGGCGACCGACGTCCAGATGACAGTTGAGTTGGAGAAAGCGATCACCAAGGCCACTACGGTGACGTTCAAGCTGACTCCGACTGCGGGGTCGGGGACGCGGGATGTGGATTACGTGGCGGATGTGGTCGGGGGGGCTGTGACCATTCCGGCTGGCGATACCAAGGGGACGGGGACGCTGCGGGTTACGCCGGTTGACAATGACAAAGTGGGTTCGACTCTTAACCAGTGGACTTTCGAGGTGGAAGCCCTGAGCGGCGGCACGTCGTTTGGCAAAAAGACGTTCACGATTAGCGACGATGAAGCGCTGAGTGAGAATATCGTGCTGTCGGCGAGTCCGAGTGAGATCAAGGAGGACGCAGGTGCGACGACGATAACGGTTTCGGGTGCGTTAGACGGCAAACCGCTGGCCGCGGATGCGGCCATCACGTTAGTGGTGGATTCGGCTCCGGATAAGTCGGCGACGGGCTATGTGGACTATACGGCGGTTCTTGGTGTGCTGACGATCCCGCAAGGCGAGCTTACCGGCTCGACGACGGTCACCATTACGCCGATCAACGACGGGGTCGCGGCCGACGACAAAGACGAGACGATCACGCTGAAGCAGTTGACGGATAACCTCAAAAACCAGGACGATGCTAAGATTGTGGTCAAGTCGGTGGCGATCACGCTGAAAGAAGTCGCGTCGCCGGACACGACGACGACGACGCCAGGTACTGCGGTGGCCATGGGTCCCAGCTTCGGCGCGGATACGTTAGCTTTTACGGCGACGGTTGGCCAAGCGTTTAGTGCGGTGTTGCCGGAAGCGACCGGCGGCGAAGGGGCCCTGATGTACAGGACTTCGACCGCTCTGCCGGCGGGGCTGTCGTTTGACCCAGCGACGCGGACGATTTCGGGTATGCCGACGATGGCAGGTCTGGCGACGGTCGTCTATACGGCGCTCGATAGCGAAGGCCACAGCGGCGCACGGACGTTCACGATCACGGTGAGTGAGGCCCGGCCGATCACGGTAGGCGTCGCCAGCGCGATGGCTTCGCAGTCGGCGGTGCGCGAAGACGGCGAGACGGCTGAAATCCAAGTTACGGCGACCTTGTCAGGGGCAGCGACGACGGACCAGCGGGTTCGCTTTACGATTGTCCCGCCGTCGAGTGGGACGCTGGCTGCCCGCGACGTGGATTACACGGCGACGTTGTTGGGTACGGTTACGATTGCAGCCGGCGGAAAGACGGGTTCGACGACGCTTTTCCTGTCGCCGATTGACAACGCCGCGGCCGATGGCCACAGGTATTTGGGGATTCGGGCGTCGGCTTCGGGTGGCTGGGCGCAGGTGGATCTGCGCATTTCCGACGACGAGACAGCCAGTACGTCTTTGGTGATGTCGGTGATGCCGAGCCAACTGAGCGAGTCGGCGGACTTGACGGAAGTGCAGGTGATGGTCGCGTTGGACGGCAAGCCGTTGGCCGAGGACGCGACGGTCGCCCTCTCGATTGATCGGGCTTCGACTGCCACGCGCGACATCGACTACTCGGCGCTGTTCAATCCGAGCATTACCTTGGCGGCGGGTTCGGTTATGGGTTCGACGCGGCTTTTGCTTGATCCGGTAGCTGACAGTATGACCGAAGGGGACGAGACGATCATGCTCACCGCGATGCTGTCCGGCCTGGATGCGGGTTCGGCGACGCTGGTGCTGACGGACACGGATAGCGAGATGATGGGCGGCGACGACGACGATATGATGAGCCCCTTGGCATTCGTCGAGGGGGCTTCGATAGCCGCGCAGTCTTATACGGCGGGCACGGCGATTCATGCGTTGGAACTGCCGGCGGCGGTGGGCGGTGAAGGCGCCATCACGTATAGCGTGTCGGATTTGCCGGCGGGGCTGTCGTTTGACGCGGCGACGCGGATGATTTCGGGTACGCCGGACGCGGCTACCGATGGTGCCGTTGAGGTCACGTACACGGCGATGGCGGGCGATGAAAGCGTATCGCTGATGTTCACGATCACGGTCAACCCAATGTTGGACTTTGGCGACCTAAGCTCGTTGTTCGGCGGCGGGGTCGGCAAGGCCAATCCGGCGGATTCACACGACGACAGCTCGCTGCAACTGACCGTTGGCGTGCCGGTGGATCTGACGCTGCCGGCGGTCTCGGGGGGCACCCCGCCGCTGATGTATAGCGTGTCGGGCTTGCCGGCGGGGCTGTCGTTTGACCCTGCGACGCGGATGATTTCGGGGATGCCGGACATGGCGGGTAAGTCGGTGATCACCTACACGGTCACGGATGCCAGCGGCGCGACGCGCTCACTGCCGGTGTCGGTATCGGTGATGGAGCCGCCGCTTACGGCCCCGACGAATCTGGTGGCCGAAGACTACAAGGGCGCCGACGGCCAAGGCGACCAAGGCGGTTTTGTGATGCTGTCTTGGGAGTTGTCCGCGGATCATGCGTCGCTGGACGGCTATCGGATCTTCCGTGCATTGCCGGTGTTGGGCAATGAGATGGTGCCTTGGGCGCTGGTGGATGCCGTGCCGGGCGTTGCGATGGGACGCGCCATCGTGGCGACGCTGGACAACGTCTCGACGCGCTGGGGGATTGCCGCCGAAAGCGGGGGGCGAACCACGCACACGATGGCCAAGGCGGTGTTCGTCGAGGCGGACGACCTGACAGCGCCCTACGCGCAGATGGCCGAGACGCTGGCGGCAAGCCGTGCTGCCGCGCAGGCGGGCGAGGGGCCGGTGATGGCTTCGCTGTTGCCGGACGCGCTGGCCTACGCTGAGGGCGTGGCACCGAAGTTGAATGTGGTCGGTGGAGTGCTGAGTTCGTCGATTACTTGGACGGCTGAGGCGGTCGGTGCCACCGACGATATTGCTCCGTTGGCCGTGCCGTCGTTGCAGGTGTTGGATGCGCCCGACGACGCCGGCGGTCGCCTCGCGCTGACGTGGTCGCTGTCGCCTTCGGATCAGTTGGTGCAAGGCGTGGTGGCCGGCGCGATTGGTCCGGCCCCGGTCGCGCCGATCGTCGGGGTGCATGGCTACCGCATCTACCGCCGGGCGGCCGGCGAGGAGGCGTTTAGCTTAGTCGCCGAAGTGGCCGCGGGGGTGTCGTCGTTTGTCGATGAGACGGCCCTTAATGGGGTGCATTACACCTATCAGGTGCGTCCTTTCGACTGGGACAACGAGCCGGGTGCGGAGGTTGAACAGACGGCGCTGGCGGTGCGCAACCGGGCGGTGGATCGCCAAGGGCGGGTTCTGCTGGGTCTGTTTGGGGCCGACGCCCGGATAGGTTTCGACGACTTCTTCCTGTTGGCCGATCAGTTCGGCTTGACGGCTGAAGATGCGGGGTTTGATCCGGCGTTTGACTTGGCGCCGAATGCGACGATAGACTTCGACGATTTCTTCGTGTTGGCCGACCATTTTGGTCGCCGCTTGGCGTCGGCGGGCAAGCCGGTGCCTTTGCGGGCGGGTCTGAACGGCGATGCGCGGCTGTATCTGGATGCGCCGACGGCGTTGCCGAGCGTGGGCGAGGACTTTGTCGTCGCGGTGCGCTGGTCGGACTTGGCGTCGGTTCAGGGCTACGGCTTGCAGGTTGGGTATGACGCCGATAAGCTGTCGTTCGTGTCGGTGCAGACCGATCAGCCGCTGGGCAGCAGCGCGTTTGCTGCGCCGCAGGTGCTGGCCGATCAAGCCGGCGTGTTGACGGTGGTTGCCCACGGGGACGCGGTCTCCGATGGCGAACTGGGGTTGCGCTTGGTGTTCCGGCCGACGACCGAGATTGCAAGCACGACGCTCGAAATCACCGACAACCAGACGTATGACAATGCGTTGGGCTTCAACCGGCTGGCGTTACCGGCACCGGTGTCGTTGCAGACGCGGCCAGCGGTGTTCTCGTTGGCGGACAACTATCCCAACCCGTTCAACCCGGCGACGACGCTTCAGTATGCGTTGCCGCAGGCGGCCGACGTGGCGTTGACGGTGTATAACGTGCTGGGTCAGCCGGTGCGGACGCTGGTGGCCGAGCGGCAGGCGGCGGGTCGCTACGCGGTGGAGTGGGACGCGACCAACGATCAGGGTCACAGCTTGTCGTCGGGGCTGTATTTCTACCGCTTGCAGGCGGGTGGCGACTTCCTCGAAGTCAAGAAGATGCTGCTGCTCAAGTAGCACCTACGACACCGCGAGTTACGGAAATGGGACCCCAGAAAACTGGGGTCCCATTTTTGTTGTCAGTCGAGGCTTGCGCTTCCTTCTTGCCGGATTTAACATAGGCGTTTCGCATTCGCGGGGGCAACCACGAGAGTTGCCCGGTCCTCGTCGAGGGCATCCTTCCTCAAACTTCCTAGCGAGATAAACTTATGAAAACGCCTCTTTTGCTCCTCGCCTTGATTTTCGTCGCCTGTGGTGGTAGCGACGCGCCGCAACCGGCGGCTAAGCCCCAAATCGCTTTCGTCACCAATGGCGTTGGTCCCTTTTGGACGATTGCCACCAAGGGCGTTGAGGCGGCGGCCGCCGAGTTTGCCGCCGATGCTGAAGTGCAAATGCCCGGCGAAGGGGTCGCCGATCAGAAGCGCATCGTCCAAGCCCTGCTGGCCCGCGGCATTGACGGCATGGCCATAAGCCCCATTGACCCGGACAATCAGACCGACTTGCTCAACGAGGCCGCCGCTCACACCCACCTGCTCACCCACGATTCAGACGCTCCAAAGAGCAACCGCCTTTGCTTTATTGGCATCGACAACTACTCAGCCGGTCGCGCCTGCGGGGCACTGGTCAAAGAAGCGCTGCCCGACGGCGGCCATATCATGATCTTCGTCGGGCGTCTCGAACAGCTCAACGCCCGCCAGCGCCGCCAGGGCCTCATCGACGAACTGCTCGGTCGCTCCTTTGACCCGACGCGCCACGACCCCAACAGCGGCCCGATTGTCGGCGACCAATACACCATTCTCGATACGCGCACCGACCAGTTCGACTACGCGAAAGCCAAAGCCCAAGTCGAGGACGCCATCGCCAAGTACCCAGACCTCCACGGCGTCGTCGGCCTCTTTGCCTACAATCCGCCGATGTGCCTCGAAGCGATCAAGGAAGCTGGCAAGATCGGCCAGATCCAAATCATCGCCTTTGACGAAGAAGCGCCCACCCTCCAAGGCATCCTCGACGGCCACATTTACGGCACGGTGGTGCAAAACCCGTACCGCTACGGGTACGAGTCGGTGCGCATCCTCGCCGCCCTCGCCCGCGGCGACCGCTCGGTGTTGCCCGAGGGTGGGGTCCTCGACGTGCCAGCGCGATCCATCCGCCGCGATAATGTCGAAGCCTTTTGGGACGAGTTGAAAATCCTGACCGGCACTAACTGATGGCACTGTTGGCGGTGCGCGGCATTAGCAAGCGCTTCCCCGGGGTCTTGGCCCTCGACGCGGTAGATATGGCGGTGGAAGCCGGAGAAGTCCTCGCCGTCATCGGCGAAAACGGGGCTGGAAAATCGACCCTGATGAAAATTCTCGCTGGCATTGAGACCCCGGACAGCGGCCAGATTGTGCGCGCCGGGGAGTCGGTGAGCATTGACTCGCCGCGCCGCGCTGCTGCGCTCGGCATCGCCCTGATCCACCAAGAACTCAACTTTTGCGCCAATCTTTCGGTCGCGGCCAATCTCTACCTCGGCCGCGAGCCGCAGCAGTGGGGGTTGATCGACCGCGCCACCATCCGCGCGGGGGCGGTCCAAGCGCTCGCGCAACTCGGACTCGAGGTATCGCCGGACACCCTGATGGGCGACTTGCCCATTGGCCACCAGCAACTCGTCGAAATTGCCAAGGCGCTTGCGACCGAGGCGCGCATTCTGATTATGGACGAGCCAACCTCCAGCCTTACCAGCCAAGAAGCCGAGGCGCTTTTTGCGGTCATCAACCAACTGCGCCAGCGCGGCGTGGCTATCATCTATATCTCCCACCGCCTCGGCGAGGTCGAAGCCCTAGCGGATCGAGTCTTAGTGCTCTGCGATGGGCAAAACGCCGGCGAACTGGCTCGTGCGGAGATCAGCCACGACGCGATGGTGGCCAAAATGGTTGGCCGCGACGTCGCTCAGTACTACGCGCACCAACCCCAACCGGCTGGAGACATCGCCCTCCAAGCCGAGGATTTGGTCATCCCGGCGTGGCCCGAGCACCAGCTCAATTTCGCGGTGCGGCGCGGTCAACTCGTCGGCATCGCCGGGCTCGTGGGCGCGGGGCGCACCGAACTGTTGCAAGTGCTCTTCGGCATCGTTCCCGCGCTCGCGGGCCGCGTCCTTATCGACGGCGTATCGCACGTGATCCGCTCGCCGGTTGATGCCATCCGCGCTGGCTTGGCCCTCGTGCCCGAAGATCGCAAGCAACAGGGCTTGATCCTCGAAATGGCCCTGCGCGACAACATCGGCTTGCCCGGTTTGGGGCGCTACCAGCGCTTGGTTGGTTGGGCGAATTTTCCCCGCCAAGCCGCGGACGCCGACCAGATGATCGAGCGCCTCGCCATCCGCACGCCCGGCCCGGCCCAAATCGTCCAGTACCTATCCGGCGGCAACCAGCAAAAGGTGGTGCTGGGCAAGTGGCTGGCTCTCGGGCCGCGCGTGTTGCTACTCGACGAACCAACCCGCGGCATTGACGTGGGTGCTAAACAGGCGATTTACCACCTGATGGAAGAGTTGGCCGCCAGCGGCGTGGCTGTGCTGTTTGCGTCGAGTGAGTTAGAGGAAATTCTGGGGATGGCCGATAAGGTGTTGGTCATGCACGAAGGCCGCATTACCGGCCAGCTCCAGCGCGACGCGCTCAGCGAGGAGGCGATTATGAGCTTAGCGACCGGGAAGGCGGCTTAGCAGATGAAGAAAGTACTGGGTATCCTCGGCTTGTTGCTGGCGATTTTTGTGGTTACTTGGATCGCCGAACCTAAGTTTGTCAGTGCCTATAACCTGCAAAATATCATCCGCTGGACTTCGCTATTTGGCATCATTTCTATTGGCGTGGCCTTTGTCATTATCACCGGCGGGATTGACTTGTCGATTGGCTCGTTGATCGGCTTGGTGGGTTGTCTGCTGCCGATGCTGTTGGCCGCTGGATATTCGCCGGTCATTGCGCTGTTGGCCGTTGTGGTTTTGTCGTTAGCTATTGGGTTGATGCACGGCTTGCTGATCACGCGCTTGGGGCTACAGCCGTTTGTTGTGACGCTGTGCGGTCTGCTGTTCTACCGCGGCTTTGCTCGCTGGCTCACCCACGATCAAGTGCAGGGTTTTGGCTCGTCTTACGAGGGCCTGCGCCAACTGGCAATTGGCAAGGTCGCACTGGGGGGCGGTTTTGCGTTGCCCGTTCCGTTTTTTCTCTTGGTGCTTGCCGGGGTACTCGCCGCCCTCTTCCTCAACCGCACGATATGGGGTCGCTACCTGTTGGCCCTGGGCCGCAATGAGACTGCGGCGCGGTACAGCGGCATCCAAATTGAGCGGATGAAAGTGTTGGCGTACGTGTTGTGTTCAGGCACTGCTGGCTTGGGCGGCATCCTGTTCGCCCTCGACGTCAATTCGGTGCAACCGGCGGCGCACGGCAATTTTTACGAATTGTATGCGATCGCCGCGGCCGTGTTAGGGGGTTGTTCGCTGCGCGGTGGCGAGGGGTCGATTTTTGGGGTGGTCATTGGCGCGGCCGTCATGCGATTGCTCTACAATGCGATCAATGTTTCGGGCATTCCCACCCAACTCGAATTTGCCATTATCGGCGCGGTGATTTTGGCGGGCGTGATCGCCGATGAGTTGATCCGCCGCGTGGCGGCCCGACGCCGAGCGGGCCGCGGGAATTGATTTCGCATGGAACAAAATTTTCCACAGGAGAACGCTTATGCGTCGCTTTACCCGCACCCCTCATTACAGCGGGCCGGACGACCCGGAAATCGGCCAAGTGCGCGGCACGTTGGCACTCGGAGAAACCGTCCTCATCGAGACCATTGGCGGAGCGGACAACGACTTTGAAGCGGCCGGGGAGACTCGCGCCGGCATGATTACTTCCGGGGAGAGCCATCGCCGCTACGCCCGGCCCGGCGGCCCCTTTCTCATCGAGGGCATTGAGCCGGACGATTGGGTGGCCATTGAGATCATCGCTATTGAAGTCGGCCCCTACGGCTTCTACCGCAACGGCGGTCCCAATTGGGGCAATTGGCGCTGCGTGGCACCAGTGCGCGACGGGTTGATACACTTTCCGCCGGATTTTGTCGTGCCGGTGCGGCCCATGGTCGGCGTCGTCCAGCTCGAATCGTGGGCACCCAACGCCATCGATCACGGCGGCAATATGGACTTCAATGCCATCCAGCCCGGCAGTACCGTCCACATCCGCGCACAAAAGCCCGGTGGCCTGCTCTATCTAGGCGATGTCCATGCGCGCATGGGGGACGGCGAGTTGACCGGGGCTGGCGTTGAGATTGACTCGGCTATCACGCTCAAGGTGGATCGCTCGCCCGGATTTCCCAATAGCAGTCCGGTGGTTGAGACTACTAGGGTGGTGGAAGACGCCGAGGAATATCTCACCAGTGCGCGTGCAGAAAAGTGGGGGGACGCGCTCAAAGCAGCATGGCTCGAAATGGTGGCCCTGATTTGCGACCGCTACGACACCACGTACGAATACGCCAACATGATCGTCGGCACTATTGGGGACGCCCGCCCTGGCTTTGCCACGGGCTACATGGGCGGGTACGCAACCTGTCAGATCGCAGTGACCAAGAAGCTGCGGCGCACGGGCGAGCCGTACCGGCCCTAGGAACGGAAGCCGCTGGCGTCAGGTGCAGGACGTTTAGGGCACTCGCGTCAGTCGGTGCGGAAGAATCTATTCACAGGTTTTCAGGTTGACGCTGGTTTGTTGATATTCGATTCTTAATTTGATTTTTGCAGCCTTTATTTAAGACAAAGGGCTATACCCAGATGCCGGTGGCTTGATACTGGCAAGGACATCTACGGCAAAATGCGGCGCGTAGATGTGATCCTGTACCATCCCGAGCTTTGGCCGGATGTTTGGTCATTCAATGCAAGTGGCAAGCCAGTCGCGGATCGGTTGACCAGAAGTACCCCTTTGAGGTGCTTAGTACCCAGCAGGACGAATTCGACACGATCCTGCTACTGGACGGCGGCGGATATGCTCAGGGCGTGAAACAGTGGCTACTCAATCAGGCAGGAAAAAACCGGCTAAAGCATGTCTTTGGCATGGGCGAATTCTCGCGTTTTACAAGTCAGGGGAGATTATGACACACGCAGAAACAGTATTAGCAAAGTGTGGCCAAACAGGCCACAGAGCAACTCTTTGAACATGCAGGCCAGCTTGGGGACATTGCACGGGCGGCTATATCTGCTTCAACGAAGGCAGGACGATCAAGATCATTTAGGATGGGACGACTTGGCGAGCCGTGCCGTGAAACATTCAAGCATTTCACGGGCTTTAGGATCACCTAGTATATAATTCCCCTGATTTATTTATAAGCCGCCGGAATAGGGGCAGTGGTTCAGTTTGAAATTTCCAGTCCTCTAATAAAAGGAAGAAACACCCAAGAAAATTCAACCTGTTATGAGCTTACTTGCACACGTATCTCGCATCGTGCGCGATGTCTACGATCACTGGCGGCCCCAGAGACTGCTCTCTCGCAAGACGGGCCCGTACCGCGTGATCCGGGTCATCGACGGCGATACGCTCTGTCTGCTTATGGATGGAACTGCCGAACGAGTGCGCCTGATTGGGATTGACTCCCCGGAAACAGTCCACCCGGCCAGTCCACCTGAACCCTTCGGCGCGCAGTCAAGCCAGATGGCTAAAGAGCTTTTGTCTGGTCGCTCGGTTATGCTCAGATACAAGGAAGCTGAGAGGAGGGATAGATATGACCGAATTCTCGCCTACGTGTACCGCGTCCCGGATGGCTTGTTCATTAATCGTGAAATGATAAGGCTCGGTGGCGCGAAAGCCTATCCCTTCAATGGGCATCCGTATGAGGAGGACTTTGCCCGTGCAGAGGATGAGGCAAGGTCGGCCGAGTTAGGTCTTTGGAAGTACCGCAGATTCCCTACCATAGAAGGAGCCCAACCTATGCACAATGCCAATGGCCATGAGCCGTACTTTTTGGAAGAGAACGGTTTTCGCTGGGCAGCAAACCACTGTGGCCTCGTTTCTTGCCTGCCACAGCACATCCAGCGCATTATCCAAGACGGAGAGCTAAAAAAGAAAAGAGAACTGGCATCCAATGGGGACGCGGAGTCAGAAATAGATTGGTTGCGTAGATGTAAAGACTCGCATGAAGAACAGAGGTTGACTCTCGAACGGGAACTCAGCGAGAAGAGACAAGAGGCAGACTGTAAGGAGGTAGAGCTGGCGAGGCTGAGGGTCGAAAGAGAAAAGCCAACGTCCGCCGAACTGGAACCAACCGTAGATCCTCCTCACAATGATGGTCCGGCCAAACAGAATATTTCATGGAAGCATCTTATTACTGGGGTAATCGCGAGCCTCTGCGGGGTTCTTTTGGCTTTTTATCTTATCTTTTTTTATGCCTCAGCCATTGATAAGGCATTCTTTTTGGATGTCGACTCGCAGGTGAAGTCAGGTACATATGCTGGCCTCAATGACATAGTTAATCCCAGTGCTCTCAAGAACTCTCTTGAGGGTAATCCGAACTGGATTACCATATTGGCTCCTTTTATTTTTTTAGCTTTTGCAGTTGCAGTTCATCATTTCTTTGAGCGCAGGTCGGTTTGGAAAGTAGTGGCTCTCCTTGTTTTTACCCTTCTGTTTGATGGGATACTTGCGGTCCAAATTTCGCAAAAGATACATCAAGCCAATGTTCGTATGGGACTGGAAAAAGGCGAATGGGACTTCGGTATAATCAGCCTCGTGACAGACCCCATAGCCAACCTCGATATCTGGACTGTTATTTTTTGCGGTTTCGTGACGTCAGTTTTGGTCAGCATAGTATATCACGTTGCCGTCGAACGACTGAACGACATGCGATGGCCCACAAGCGAATCCAAGCAGTATGCTAAAAATGAGAAAGAGAGCCGTAGGCGACTGCAGGTAACAATCGACAACGAAAAGAATGAGCGACAACAGAAGCTGAGTGCTTTGGAGGTTGAAATACAGAATTTGCGCAAAGAAACCGATCAGCTTGAAATCAAGATCGCCAGTCGTCAGGCTGACATTGAAAAAGCCTCAAAAGAAATTGAGGATCGCTCTATACAAGCGAAAAGGGTAAAGATGGTTGACCGAGACAATATGGAATCGCAGGTTAATCAGTTCTTGAACGGTTGGCTCCGGTATGTTGCTCACAGCGGTGCTGGGGACTCCCAAATAGGAGAGGCCAAGACGGTGGCGCGCAATACGTTAAATCAATACTACGAAAGATGAGGGATTGGAAGCCATGCGGCAAATGCTCACAACGGTAGGCATCGTCTCAGCCATCTTGGTCGGATGCAGCGGCGAATCAGAGAAAAAGGAAATGCCGCCAGAGCCGCCACCCACAAATATCATCGTTATTCTCGATACCTCTGACCGGGTTTCCGCAAAAAAGAGGCCCGAACAGATGCAAAAAGACATCGAGATTACTAAGAACATCGTCGATTTTTTTGAGGAACTTGTAGCCAAGAAGAGTTACATCGGATCAAAATACACACTTTTTTTCGTCGTCCCCGAACAGCAAGGGGTGCCCCCGATCCCGCAGAAAATTATAGCGGATCTAAAGATATGGCTGGAGGAGGAGGAAAGGATAAAGGGAGCCCCAGAATTTAAAAAAAAGAAAGAAGCAGTGCTCGCGGCGATAGATACACTGTACCAGCATATCGGAAATCAGAGTACATTCACGGGGTCGGATATTTGGCTTTGGTTTAGGGACAGTGCAGAGGTGTACTTAAGGCCAGATTATCGTAACTATATTATCTGCTTATCAGATGGATATCTCGATTTTAACGCTGGCATTCAGGCGAAGCGTTCTAAAAGGGGGAATAAGGCAAACTATATTTCCTATCGCCAGGTCGCTAAATTTCGTGATATCTCGAACTGGAAACAGAAATTTCACGACGAAGGGCACGGCTTATTGGAAACAGGAAAGGATTTCAGCGCCTATGACGTGAAATTCTTGATGGTTGAAATCACCTATCGAGATATGTTCGACCTAGAAATTATCAAAGAATACTGGCGGACATGGCTGGAATCTATGGGGATTGCAGATGCTGAGTTCCTACCTGCTCAAGACGATCCGCGGATCGTTAAAGAGAGGATTGAGAAGTTTGTTTCTAGGTAAACCCAATACCCCGTGTTACAAGCAATGGCTGCCGGCTGTCGGTCGCTGCGATTTCGGACGCTGAAAGGAAAACTCGCCTAGTACCCGAAGAAGGAGAGGGACTCATGGCAGGGATGTTGTAAATCATCAGGTGCAAGGCGGGAAAGGGGGAACGGCAATCCACTGAAGTTCGGAAGAGAATGTCGCGGGTCGTCGCCTTTACGCAATCAGTTGCGTTGTTGAGTTTTGCAATGCTCAACCTAATAGGATGAACAGCATGAACTTTTCCCGCCGAGTCTGTCTTAAGCGGTTTTGATTTCAAGACTACCACTTCATTCACTCAATCTTTGCAGTACACGTTTCAGCCTCAATCATAGTGTGACGGTTGAGGGTAAAACTCATTCTTCGCCGCAGAGTGATGTCTGTTGTGTTCTTCCCAACACTCCAACTTGTACATCAGCGGTGAGGTAAAACCACCACAGCGGAAAGGAGCTCATCATGGACAATCTGCCATTATTATTGTCCATCGTTGTCGGGATAGGAGGAGTTATTGCTACCTACTTCCTGATACGGATTCTAGTAGAGGCTTGTCTCATTCAGTCCATCCAAACGGATGAAGAGGTGGACAACAGCAACGAGCAAGCTATTTCCAACACAGTAAAATTAATACAGGAGGCCAAGGACGAAATCGAAATGTTCGACGATGGAGACTTTTTTGAAGAGTCAGTCTACAACAGCGACTGTCTAATTGAGACCATCCGAAGTAAGTTGGATGAGAACCCGCATTTTAAGATCCGGGCCTTATTCAATGTTCCCGATCCTAACCTGAAGTTTATTAAGGAATTTGAGAATAATGCTCAAGTAGAAATCTATCGCCGCAAGGATGGGAGTCGGCCACGCGAGAGGCACTACAAGGTTATCGACGGAGGTCTAAAGGGTAATGTATCCGAACACCATCTAAGAGCCACAGAAAGGACCTATCGGAATTTTCATTGCATCGCAAGGTCTAAATCCGAAAGGTCTATGGCTAGCAAAATCGTCCTAAAAAGAATAAGACAACCGATTAAACTATTCGAGATATTTGGGGGTATTCAATGAAGTATCCAGATGCACAGATTTATGTAATGCTAGCGATTTCTGTCGCATTACTTGGCATTGTAGTATCGAGGTTTAAGGAATTAAAGGCTAGTTCGGTAAATATTGTAATACCCACTGTTTTTGTGCTCAGTTCTTGGTTGCACATCCTGATTTCTTTCGGCTATTCCACCGAAGAGGTTGGAATGCAAGGGATGTTCCATTTTGCTAACCTCATTCTGTTTTTCGCCTCTCTTATCTGTATAGCATGTGCATTGAGAGATGCCAGAGCAGAAGAAAAATCTCTTAATCGAAGTCCAAGTAGATGAGTTGGGGCCTTTTTATGCGGAGATATCGCCAATGAGTAAAAATCATACGCCTCACGCCTTTTTGGAGTTGTTTGACTGGCATGAGGACAAGAGGATGAGATAGCTTCACCATGGTCGGTTACGGGGGTGGTGCTCTCGGGGCTTCATGTGAACTAATAACGGACAGCACCGGGGAAGGACTAGGGAAGGGCTCAGGGGCAGGCGGTGGAGATGGCTCTAGATCTGGGTGGGGTTATGGATAGTGCGACGGCATGGGCCGCCGAGGCGATGGCTTCGGCTGGGATATTGGGCTTGGCGAGCGGCCATTCGCTATTTATAGAAAGGAAACTGCGATGAGCGATCCGTTTGTGCCGTTGGATTTGGGCACGGTCTATAACGCCGGTACTGGCAATGTTGAGTCCAAAGGCGGCAAACTCTGGCCGGCACCTGCCGACGCGCCCGACCATACTCCGCTTGTGGGGTTGCCTTGGGGCGAGCAGCAGTTTTGGGGTGTGCCCTTTAGTTTGGCCGCCGCAGGTGCTGAGCGGGCCGTAATGTTGGTGGCGCAAGAAGCGGGTCGCGGGGTGAGCGCGTCGGCGGAGATCCCGGTACATGCCAAAGCGCGGCGCATTCTCTATGCCCACACTTGTGCGCCGGTGTCGGGGGAGTGGGCCACGGTCGAGGGCACCGGCGAAGAGATCGGGACCTATTGCATTCTCTATGCCGACGGTAGATCAGTCGAACAGCCGTTGCGCCGTCGTTTTGAAATCCACGATGTGCAGGTGCCTTGGGGACACCATCCCTTTCTCTGTCGCAATTGCCGCCACTACCATTCGGTGGCATTGGAAAGCCGCGAGTATAGCTATGGCATGGTGCAGACCGGGGCCTTTACGCACGAGGGCGGCGACCTCCGCGGGTGGTGGCTCTACGACTGGGAAAATCCCGCGCCCGATCAGGAAATTGTGGCGATCGCGGTATTGGCGACTGGCCCTACGGCGCTAGCTTTGGCCGGCATTACACTCTGCCATGAAGAGAGCGATCCCTTTGCTTGGCCGGCGCGGCAGGAGGTGGCGCTGCGGGTCGATGCCGAAGGAGCACCCGAAGTGGCGATGGAACGCGGCGAAATCGTGCGGCAGGATCAGCTTTGGCTGCCGAGCGCGGATTTCCTCACCTCGGCGGCGGCGGGCTGGGGACGAGGTGGCCAAGAGACGATCGCCGGTGGCTATCTGGAAATCCACGGCTCAACCCAAGGGCAACTCGCCGTTAAGGCGGGCGACGACGTCGAAGAGCGCATTTGCTGGGGCGACGTGCTCGAAAAAAAGAAAATCGCCCAAGGGAAAGTGCGCATCGAAGTCGTCGCGCCCACTGGCAAGCAGTGGGTCCACGTGCGGGTTGAGGATGCGGATACTGGCCAGCCGGTGGGAACCCGCGTCCACTTTCGCACTGAGAACGGAGCCTATCTGGCGCCGCACGGGCACCAAGCCGACGTCAATGTGGCGTGGTTCGAGGACATGGGCGGCGACTGCAAAACCGGGGGTGTGCCCTACGCCTACATCGACGGCACCTGCCAGATTGACTTACCCATCGGCCCGGTGTACGCCGAGGTCGTGCGCGGCTTTGAGTACCAGCCGCTGCGCCAGCAAGTTGAGATCAAGCCCGGCCAGAACGCGCTGACCCTCAAGATCAAACGCGCCTTTGACATGAAGCAGCACGGCTACTATTCGGGGGATACCCACGTGCATTTCCTGTCCTCCCAGTCGGCGCACCTAGAGGCCGCCGGCGAGGACCTCAACGTGGTGCATTTGTTGGCTAGCCAGTGGGGTCGGCTGTTTACCTCGTGGGAGGAGTTTACCGGCGGCTTAGCACCAACCAGCAGCGACAATCACTTGGTTTGGGTCAGCCAAGAAAACCGACAGCACGTGCTCGGCCACATTAGCTTACTCGGCCTCAAGGAACTGGTCGCGCCCATGTGTACCGGCGGAGCCAACGAGGATTGGGTCGGCGGCTCGGTGGATGCGCTGATGGCCGATTGGGCCGAGGAGTGCAAAAAACAGGGTGGGCTGGTTATTATGCCGCACATGCCGCTGCCCGACTTTGAGAACGCGGCTAACATCGTCTTGGGCCACGCAGACGCTGGCGAGATGTGCTGGATTTGGGAGGGCGAACAGATCAGTTCCGCCGAGTTGGGCTACTACCGCTGGCTCAACGTGGGCCAGAAACTGCCGATTGTCGGCGGCACCGACAAGATGTCCAATGGCCGCATTTTGGGCGGCTCGCGCACATATGTCAAACTGCGCGCTGGCGAGGAGTTTACCTTTGACAATTGGTGCCAAGCCGTGCGGCGCGGCCAGACGTTTGCCAGCACCGGCGCGATGATCGATCTACAGGTCGAGGGGCGGGAGATGGGCGAGGAAATCCGCCTGCCGGGCAACGGGGGCACCGTCGAGGTGGTGGCAAGCGCGGAAAGCGTCTGGCCGCTTACTGGGCTGGAGTTGATTTGCAATGGCCAGTCCATGGCGCGCGAGGTCGTCGCGTCCGGTGCCCAACAGATCGAACTCAAGTTCAAGCTCAAAGCCGAGCGTTCCTGCTGGGTCGCGGCTCGCTGCTGGGGGCCGCACTACACGGACGCCGGGCCGGTGATGGCTCATTCGTCGCCGGTCTATATCGACGTAGGTCGGCGCTGCGTGTTTGCACCGGCCGAGGGCAATTATCTGCTAACGCATATGGAGGGCGGTATTGCTTGGGCCGAGAGGATCGGCGTTTTCCGCGACGAGGCGATCCGCCAGCGGCTCATTGGCTTATTCAACGAGGCTCGGGGCGAGTTGCTCCGGCGCATGCAGTAGAGATTAGGGCTCCGCGGAGTTCGGGAACGGCCTACGCATCATTCACAACGAACTGAGGTAAATCCCCCATGCTGACACAAACACAGATCGACGGATTCGACCGCAACGGCTTTCTCAACGGAGGGCGCGTACTCTCGGATGAGCAGCTTGGCGAATTGAGCGACGCGCTCGACGAGATTTTGACCAAAGGCCCGGATGGATTTGCCCCCGGCGAAGCACAGCCAGTATCCTTCCGCGATCTAGCTGGCGGGGGCGGCGTCAGCGAGCACCCGGTGTGGCAGATCGTCAATATCTGGGAGGCTGCGCCCGCTTGGGAGCGGCTAATTTATCACCCGGCGGTCGTGCGGGGGATCAGCCAACTCACCGGCCATGCCGACCTCCAAGTCTGGCACGACCAGATTCAGTACAAACCCGCGCACTACGGCGGCTCGACCCATTGGCATCAAGACGCGCCCCTGTGGCCGATTATCAAGCCGATGACGCCGGTCTCGGCGTGGATCCCCTTGGACGACGCAACCGAGGAAAACGGCTGCATGTGGATGGTGCCCGGCAGCCACAAGTGGGGCAATCAGATCGAGTTTTTGCGCACACAGGGGGATTTGTCGCTGCTGGAAAATTTCAAGGACTTACAGGGCTTTACTCCGCCAGCCGACGCCGAGATCCGCGAGGTGAAGGCGCGGCCTTGGCCGGTGATGCGCGGGGAGGTCTCCTTCCACCACTCGCTAACTTGGCACGGCTCGCCCTTCAATCAGTCGTCGCGGCCCCGGCGCGCCATTGCCATCCACTACATGACCGGCGCGGCGCGCTTCGACCAAAGCGGCGAGCACCTGATGAAGCAGTTTGTCGATTTGCCCGACGATGCCCCGATGGCCGAGGCTGGCCCGCACTTTCCGGTGGTGTGTCGCAATGGGGTGCCGGTGGGGGTGCCCGAGCGGTTGCGGGTGAGGGGCTAGGCTACTCGGACTTTGGCGGCTTGGCAAACAAGTTTGACCAATCCATCCGGCCGGTAAGCTGCATGGTGGTGAAGAGCGTGGCAATGCACAGGACGGTAATGGCCAAGCCGGTATAGCCGACAAAGAAGAAGGTGTAGGAGAAGAGCACCAAGTAGATGAATTGGGCCAACCCCACCTCCACCAAGGCCAGCCGCAGGCCGACCACGAGCCGCATGTAGGAGATGACCAAGAAAACGGATACGGCCGCAGCCAGCAAAAAGGCGTAGTGGATGAGCAAATGGTCGGCCAAATAGGCCAAAAGCAAGTGAAAGCTGAAAAAGGCCGCGCCGATGAAGAAGTAATTCATCGGATGGATGTCGATGCCTTTGACCGCAGCAAAGACGAAGAAGACGAAGAAAAAGAGAAAGAGGGATATGGGCGCGGCTAGGGTCACGTCTTGGACCCAAGGGCCTGGATTGAGGCGAGCGGGCATGACCATGCCGAGGGAAGCACCAGTGAGCAAGCGATCGTACTGCCAAATGAGACGCCAGCCCTCGGCCGTGCGCTCCTTGTGAGTGGGCGACAGGCTTTGGCGCGGGAAGTCAATGGCGTCGAAATCTGTGTGCATGACCAGCTCGAAATCCGAGACTTGCTCGACGTGGTCGCCGAAGCCGTACCACCATTCTTCTAAACCCTGCGATTGATAGGAAAGATGGATCTGGCGGCTCTGGCCCGGCGCGAGGTGCAACGGTTGTTGCAAGTGCCCTTCGGCCAGCGGCAATGGGGCGATGGGTTGGCCGTCGACGGATAGGGCGAAATTGTCGTACACAGCTTGGGGCGTAGGTAGGGCCAGATCGAAGGTCAGGTCGAGGGGGCGGTCGGTCGAGTTGATCGCCGTATAGGTGGCGTCCAGTGCCACTTGGTAGGTAGCGTACCACAGCAGGCCCTTGCGGCGGTGTTCGAGGTGTAGATCGACTTGTAGGCGGCTGGCTTGTAAGGGTAGGAGATGCCGCCGCTCCTTGGAGTGCTGTGTCTCTTGGCCATCGGCGGTCTGGGTGACGACGGTTTCCTCGGTGGTCCAGTACAAAAGGGGAGCGCGTTGGTACTGGGAAGTGCCCCACAATTGGCCTACCGCGGCTTTGAGTTTGGTGTCTTGCTGGTGGGTGCGGTGCGAGACGACCTGTGCCAAGATGATCCAAGCGACACTCGTGCAGGCAAAAATGAAGCCGATAGCGGCAATGCGGTATAGCATGAAGGTCTCCTTCAATTGCGTTTTGAACGTCTCGCCGACAGCTAAAGTTCCACGTACAGCCTCAGCAGCAGTCTCCCAGCGAGTGGCGGCAGGAACGCCGGCGGTGATGTGTCAGTGCAATAGCGTCAACTTGTGCGTCTCGACCCTTCCATCAACCTCAAGCACCAAAAGATAGGTGCCCGACGCTTGGAATTGCCCGGCTTGGTCGTGGCCGTCCCAGACGAATTGATAGCTTCCCGCCGGGCGCATCCCCTCCGAAGCCAGCACCCGCACTTGCTGACCCAACTCGTTGTAGATACGCACCCCAACCGACGCCGAATATTCCAAGTCGAAGGCGATAGTAACAGCGGCGTTGAACGGATTGGGATACAGGCGCAGGGCAGACACCGCTTCTTCAGCAAGGTCTGCCGCTGCCTGCGCCTCGACCGCCGTGCTGGCCGGAGACATCCACTCGCTGACCCGACAGATGCGGCGTAGCTGGGAAAATGCCCCCCCAGCCCACGTATAGCCCCCATGCAACATAGCGACTAATAGATCCCCTTTTTGAGTAAAGAGTATGGACCAAGGTTGCCAGATAGTAGCCTGCAATGCCGAGCCGTCATCGCCGATATGGTCTTGACAGCGATGCTCCGATAAACGCTTGCCAGCCACTACGCGCTTTCCGGATGCACAGCCTCGTAAATAACGGAAATCGAATCCGTTGCCGGCGACGGTTTCGATAATGCCGTCTAGCCGCACCCGATGAATGCGGCCGAAACGGTAATTGGCAATATACAAGCGACCCTGTGGGTCGATAGCGATGCCTGTTGGGTAGTCCAAAAGGGCTTGGGTCGCCGGCCGACCTTCGGCACCAAAGTAACGACGCCATTGGCCCGCAACTTCCTCGCCGACAATCTGATCGGGGGCTTCGTCCGACCCGGCGATGGGTTCAGTCTCGCCATCGGCAAAAAGGCGAAAGACCTGATGGCCTAGCGAAACATACAGTACCCCTTGGTCATCCATGATAAGCTCTCCTACCGAATCTGCTGCCAGCAGTGTGGAGACGATCCCTTGGCCATCAATACGCCGGATGCCTCCCCAGCCGGCGACTAGCAGATTGCCTTCCCGATCAAAAACCAGCGAGTTGATGATGTCAAATTGCGCCTCCTTGGCCGGTCCACCATCGCCGCTGGCCCCGATTTCGCCGGTGCCGGCAAAGGTGACTACCAACCCATCCGCCTCTAAACGTGCTATGCGGACTTTGCTCCGCAGCCCGCCGGACCACACCAAATCGATATAATCGACAAAGTAGAGCCGTCCTTGTCGGTCAAAGGTCATCGCGCCTGGCGCAATGCGGGCGTCCAGGGCCGCGACGGTGTCCTCCAAGACATTAAAACGCTGCAACAGAGGAGAACGCCACGTTTCCCCGTCGCTTTCGCCTGCTAGGGAGGAATACTGGGGTACGCCGACGATGCGGGTGGCGGTGCCATCGGCTTCGAGCCGATAGATGATGGTTTGGTCGGCTACGTAGATGCGCCCTTGGGGACCTATGGCTAACTCCTGCGGATAGTAGCTACGATACTCTGGTGCGGCGACCAAGTCTTTAGGGCCCTCTACGCTTTCGAACTTTACCGGCGGGTAGATCGTGTAGTCGCTGAAGGCGGCAAGGTAATCGCCGTCGGGAGCGGTCACGGTGGTGATGGTGCCCGGCGCACCACACGGCGGCAACCCCCAAACCGCTGCACACGGCGACAGCACGCCCAATAAGGCGAGGAGAATGCCCCGCCGATGGCTGCTCATGACCTTGCTCCTCAGTGCAATAGCGTCAGCTTGTGCGTCTCGACCGTTCCATCAACCGCGAGTACCAAAAGATAGGTGCCCGACGCTTGGAATTGCCCGGCGTGATCGCGGCCGTCCCAGACGAATTGATAGCTTCCCGCCGGACGCATTCCCTCGGCGGCCAGCACCCGCACTTGCTGCCCCAACTCGTTGTAGATACGTACCCCAACCGACGCCGAATGCGTCAAGTCGAAGGCGATAGTAACAGCGGCATTGAACGGATTGGGATACAGGCGCAAGGCCGCCACCGCTGCTTCAGCAAGGTCTGCCGCTGCCTGCGCCTCGACCGCCGTGCTGGCCGGGGACATCCACTCGCTGATCCGGCAGATGCGGCGCAAATGGGAAAACGCGCCGCCCTCCCACATAAAACCTCCAGGCAACATTGCGACTAGAAGATCGTCTTCGGGTGTTAGCAGCAGGCTGGAGGGCCACCAGATCGGAGCCTCCAACGCCGAACCGCCATCACCGATATGATCTTGGCAGTTAGGCCACGAATACTCGTCGCCATCGGCGACCCGCTTTTCAGCGGCGAGACAGCCGGAAGAAAAACCATAATCCAAGCCGTTGCCAGCGATAGTTTCGAGGATGCCGTCGGGTCGGACGCGATGGATGCGGTGGAAGTTCGCATTGGCAATATACAGCGTCCCTTGAGTGTCGAGCACCATGTCGGCGAGGTAGTGAAAAGGGGCCTCGGTCGCCGGGCGGCCGTTGGCGACAAAGTAGCCGCCTAATCGCTCTTCCGATATCCCTTCCCCTTCCAAGGCGGCCCTGTACATGGCTGTGCTCTCGTTGTGATTATGAGGATCGCCCCACTCCGATCCGGCCACGTGTTCGATTGGGCCATCGGCATGGCGGCGGAAGACCTGATTGTCCATCGCAAAGTACAGCCCCCCTTGCCCATCTATAATCAGTTTTCTCACGAAGTCTGCTTCCAGCAGCGGGGTGATGACCCCTTGCTCATCCATACGCCGAATGCCTCCTCTGCCGGCCATCAGCAGGTGGCCGGCCGGATCGAATACCAGCGTGCTGATGTAACCAAATGGGAGCGGACCGGCGACCGTGACCGCCTGTCCATTGGCCTCCAACCGCGCGATGCGAGATTCCGCTGCCGGAGAACTGCTCCCGTAGAGTTGCATCACGTCGCCATAATCGACGAAGTAGAGCCGACCGTGCCGGTCAAAAGTCATCGCCCCCGGTCCGATGCGGGCGTCCAGGGCCGCGACGGTGTCCTCAAAGACGTTGAAACGCTGCAAAAAAGGGGGCTTACGAGTACGTATTTCATCGTATCCGAGGGGATGATCGGCGTAGTTATAGTCGCCCTCGCTGTACGCGATGCTATACTGGGGTACGCCGACGATGCGGGTGGCGGTGCCGTCGGCTTCGAGCCGATAGATGATGGTTTGGTCGGCTATGTAGATGCGCCCTTGGGGGCCTACGGCTAACTCCTTCGGAAAGTGACTATGGTACTTCGGCGCGGCGACCATATCGACGACAAGGCCCTCTACGGTTTCGCGCTTTACCGGCGGATAGATCGTGTAGTCGCTAAAGGCGGCGAGGTAATCGCCGTCGGGAGCGGTCACGGTGGTGATGGTGCCCGGCGCACCACACGGCGGTAGCCCCCAAACCGCTGCCCACGGCGACAGTACGCCCAATAAGGCGAGGAGGACGCCCCAACGATGGCTGTTCATGGCCTTGCTCCTCAGTGCAATAGCGTCAGCTTATGCGTCTCGACCCTTCCATCAACCTCAAGTACCAAAAGATAGGTGCCTGACGCTTGGAATTGCCCGGCGTGATCGCGGCCGTCCCAGACGAACTGGTAGCTTCCCGACGGACGCACCCCCTCGGCGGCCAGCACCCGCACCTGCTGACCCAACTCGTTGTAGATACGCACCCCAACCGACGCCGAATGCGTCAAGTCGAAGGCGAGGGTAACAGCGGCGTTGAACGGATTGGGATACAGGCGCAGGGCAGACACCGCTTCTTCAGCAAGGTTTGCCGCCGCCTGCTGCTCGACCGCCGTGCCGGCCGGGGACACCATCCACTCGCTGGCCCGGCAGATGCGGCGCAAATGGGAAAACGCGCCGCCCCCCCACATAAAACCCACCCTATCCATTGCGACTAGAAGATCGTCTTCGGGTGTTAGCAGCAGGCGGAAGGGCCACCAGATCGGAGCCTCCAACGCCGGACCGCCATCGCCGATATTGTTCAGACAGGGATTGGTTGACAACCTCTTGTCGGCAGCGACCCGCTTTTCAGGGGCCACACAGCCTGCTACCGTTGTGTACTCTTCTCCGTTGCCGGCAATGGTTTGAAGGATGCCGTCGGGCCAAACTCGCTCTATATGGTGGAGTCCGGTATTGGCGATATACAAGATGCCTTGTGAATCCATTGCTATGTCTGAGAATGAGATATAGAGGGGGGCTTCTATTGCTGGCCCTCCCTTGGGGGCAAAATCCCCTAGTATCCACCCATATTTTCCCCAGTGTCCCCACCACTCCTGCGCGGCGACCCACTTGGCCGCTTGGTCGTCCCGAGCCGCACCGGCCACGACTTCGAGTGTGCCATCGGCATGGTGGCGGAAAACCTGTTGAGGGGTAGCAACATACAGTATCCCTTGGGCATCCACGGCCATGGCCCCTACGCCGGGTAGCTCCAGCAGGGGGGCGACCACCCCTTGGGCATCAATGCGCCGGACGCGGTCAGCACCGGTGGCTAGCAGATAGCCCTCCCGGTCAAACGCTAGCGAATTGATGTAGCCAAATTCGGCCGGACCGGCAAAGGTGACGACCTTCCCGTCGGCTTCCAGCCGTGCGATGCGTGCCCAAAGGAGATGCTCCCTGTTGAAATAATCAACAAAGTAGAGTTGCCCCTGTGGGTCGAAGGTCATCGCCCCCGGTCCAATGCGGGCGTCCAACGCTGCGACGGTGTCCTCCAAGACATTGGTCCTCTGCAACAGAGGGGGCCGCCGCGTGTCCTCGTCATCTTCTATAAAGGAATACTGGGGTACGCCGACGATGCGGGTGGCGGTGCCGTCGGCTTCGAGCCGATAGATGATGGTTTGGTCGGCCACATAGACGCGCCCTTGGGGGCCTACGGCTAACTCCTGCGGATAGTAGCTGCGGTACTCTGGAGCGGCAACCAAATCGTAAACATCGCCGTCGGGCCCTACTGTTAGAGACTCAGGCGGATAGATCGTGTAATCGCTGAAGGCGGCGAGGTAATCGCCGTCAGGGGCGGTCACGGTGGTAATGGTGCCCGGCGCACCACACGGCGGCAACCCCCAAACCGCTGCCCACGGCGACAGCACACCCAATAAGGCGAGGAGGACGCCCCTTCTGCTCATGACCTTGCTCCTCAGTGCAATAGTGTCAGCTTGTGCGTCTCGACAGCCCCATCAACCGCGAGTACCAAAAAGTAGGTGCCTGACGCTTGGAATTGCCCGGCGTGATCGCGGCCGTCCCAGACGAACTGATAAGAACCTGCCGGGCGCATCCCCTCGGCAGCCAGCACCCGCACTTGCTGCCCTAACTCGTTGTAGATACGCACCCCAACCGACGCCGAATGCGTCAACTCGAAGGCGAGGGTAACAGCGGCGTTGAACGGATTGGGATACAGGCGCAAGGCCGCCACCGCTTCTTCGGCAAGGTCTGCCGCCGCCTGCTGCTCGACCGCTGTGTCGGCCGGAGATACCATCCACTCGCTGACCCGACAGATGCGGCGCAAATGGGAAAACGCGCCGCCCTCCCACATATAGTCCCCCCCACTCATTGCGACTAGAAGATCGTCTTCGGGTGTTAGCAGCAGGCGGAAGGGCCACCAGATCGGAGCCTCCAACGCCGAACCACCATCGCCGATGTGGTCTTGGCAGTTAGGACGCGAATACTCGTCGCCATCGGCGACCCGCTTTTCACCGGCGAGACAGCCGAAAGAAAAACGAGAATCCAAGCCGTTACCAGCGATGGTTTCGAGGATACCGTCGGGTCGGACGCGATGGATACGGTGGAAGTTACCATTGGCAATATATAGCGTCCCCTGAGTGTCGAGCACCATGTCGGCGAGGTAGTGAAAAGGGGCCTCGGTCGCCGGGCGGCCGTTGGCGACAAAGTAGCCGCCTAATCGCTCTTCCGATATCCCTTCCCCTTCCAAGGCGGCCCTTCTCATGGCTGTGCTCTCGTTATGATTATGAGGATCGCCCCACTCCGATCCGGCCACGTGTTCGATTGGGCCATCGGCATGGCGACGGAAGACCTGATTGTCCATCGCAAAGTACAGTGCCCCTTGCCCATCTATAATCAGTTTGCCCACGTAATCTGCTTCCAGCAGCGGGGTGATGACCCCTTGCTCATCCATGCGCCGAATCCCCCCTCTGCCGGCTATCAGCAGGTGGCCGGCCGGATCGAATACCAGCGTACTGATGTAACCAAATGGGAGCGGACCGGCGACCGTGACCGCTTGTCCATTGGCCTCCAACCGCGCGATGCGAGATTCCGCTGCCGGAGAACTGCTCCCGTAGAGTTGCATCACGTCGCCATAATCGACGAAGTAGAGCTGACCGTGCCGGTCAAAAGTCATCGCCCCCGGTCCGATACGAGCGTCCAGGGCCGCGACGGTGTCTTGGAAGACGTTGAAACGCTGCAAAAAAGGGGGCATAACAGTAGATATTTCATCATATCCGAGGGAATACTGGGGTACGCCGACGATACGGGTGGCGGTGCCGTCGGCTTCGAGCCGATAGATGATAGTTTGGTCGGCTACGTAGATGCGCCCTTGAGGGCCTATGGCTAACTGCTGTGGAAAGTAGCTGCGGTACTCCGGCGCGGCGACCACGTCTTTAAGGCCCCTTGCGGTTTCGTACTTTACCGGCGGGTAGATCGTGTAGTCGCTGAAGGCGGCGAGGTAATCGCCGCCGGGAGCCTTCACGGTGGTGATGGTGCCCGGCGCACCACACGGCGGCAACCCCCAAGCCGCTGCCCACGGCGACAGCACACCTGCTAAGGCGAGGAGAACGACCCACCGATCGCTGCTCATGACCTTGCTCCTCAGTGCAATAGCGTCAGCTTGTGCGTCTCGACAGCCCCATCAACCGCAAGTACCAAAAGATACGTGCCCGACGCTTGGAATTGCCCGGCGTGATCGCGGCCGTCCCAGACGAATTGGTAGCTTCCCGCCGGGCGCATCCCCTCGGCGGCCAGCACCCGCACCTGCTGACCCAACTCGTTGTAGATACGCACCCCAACCGACGCCGAATGCGTCAACTCGAAGGCGAGGGTAACAGCGGCGTTGAACGGATTGGGATACAGGCGCAAGGCCGCCACCGCTGCTTCGGCAAGGTCTGCCGCCGCCTGCTGCTCGACCGCCGTGTCGGCCGGGGACACCATCCACTCGCTGACCCGACAGATGCGGCGCAAATGGGAAAACGCGCCGCCCTCCCACATATAGTCCCCCCCACTCATTGCGACTAGCAGATCGTCTTCGGGTGTTAGCAGCAGGCGGAAGGGCCACCAGATCGGAGCCTCCAACGCCGAACCGCCATCGCCGATGTGGTCTTGGCAGTTAGGCCACGAATACTCGTCGCCATCGGCGACCCGCTTTTCACCGGCGAGACAGCCGGAAGAAAAACGAGAATCCAGGCCGTTACCAGCGATGGTTTCGAGGATACCGTCGGGTCGGACGCGATGGATACGGTGGAAGTTACC
The DNA here is from genome assembly GCA_965116045.1 of Candidatus Latescibacterota bacterium. Lineage (GTDB taxonomy): Bacteria > Latescibacterota > UBA2968 > UBA8231 > UBA8231. The sequence continues at coordinate 4,432,927 of OZ220478.1, forward strand.
ATTGGCAATATATAGCGTCCCCTGAGTGTCGAGTACCATGTCGGCGAGGTAGTGAAAAGGGGCCTCGGTCGCCGAGCGGCCGTTGGCGACAAAGTAGCCGCCTAATCGCTCTTCCGATATCCCTTCCCCTTCCAAGGCGGCCCTTCTCATGGCTGTGCTCTCGTTATGATTATGAGGATCGCCCCACTCCGATCCGGCCACGTGTTCGATTGGGCCATCGGCGTGGCGACGGAAGACCTGATTGTCCATCGCAAAGTACAGTGCCCCTTGCCCATCTATAATCAGTTTGCCCACGTAATCTGCTTCCAGCAGCGGGGTGATGACCCCTTGCTCATCCATGCGCCGAATCCCCCCTCTGCCGGCTATCAGCAGGTGGCCTTCCTGATCGAATACCAGCGTACTGATGTAACCAAATGGGAGCGGACCGGCGACCGTGACCGCCTGTCCATTGGCCTCCAACCGCGCGATGCGAGATTCCGCTGCCGGAGAACTGCTCCCGTAGAGTTGCATCACGTCGCCATAATCGACGAAGTAGAGCTGACCGTGCCGGTCAAAAGTCATCGCCCCCGGTCCGATACGAGCGTCCAGGGCCGCGACGGTGTCTTGGAAGACGTTGAAACGCTGCAAAAAAGGGGGCATAACAGTAGATATTTCATCATATCCGAGGGAATACTGGGGTACGCCGACGATGCGGGTGGCGGTGCCGTCGGCTTCGAGCCGATAGATGATAGTTTGGTCGGCTACGTAGATGCGCCCTTGAGGGCCTATGGCTAACTGCTGTGGAAAGTAGCTGCGGTACTCCGGCGCGGCGACCACGTCTTTAAGGCCCCCTGCGGTTTCGTATTTTACCGGCGGGTAGATCGTGTAGTCGCTGAAGGCGGCGAGGTAATCGCCGTCAGGGGCGGTCACGGTGGTAATGGTGCCCGGCGCACCACACGGCGGCAGCCCCCAAACCGCTGCCCACGGAACCAGCACACCTGCTAAGGCGAGGAGAACGACCCACCGATGGCTGCTCAGGACCTTGCTCCTCAGTGTAATAGCGTTAGCTTGTGCGTCTCGACAGCCCCATCCACCGCGAGTACTAAAAAGTAGGTGCCTGACGCTTGGAATTGCCCGGCGTGATCGCGGCCGTCCCAGACGAATTGGTAGCTTCCCGCCGGACGCACTCTCTCGGCGGCCAGCACCCGCACTTGCTGACCCAACTCGTTGTAGATACGCACCCCAACCGACGCCGAATGCGTCAACTCGAAGGTGAGGGTAACAGCGGCGTTGAACGGATTGGGATACAGACGCAAGGCCGCCACCGCTTCTTCAGCAAGGTTTGCCGCCGCCTGCTGCTCGACCGCCGTGCTGGCCGGGGACACCATCCACTCGCTGACCCGACAGATGCGGCGCAAATGGGAAAACGCGCCGCCCTCCCACATATAGTCCCCCCCACTCATTGCGACTAGAAGATCGTCTTCGGGTGTTAGCAGCAGGCGGAAGGGCCACCAGATCGGAGCCTCCAACGCCGAACCACCATCGCCGATGTGGTCTTGGCAGTTAGGACGCGAATACTCGTCGCCATCGGCGACCCGCTTTTCACCGGCGAGACAGCCGAAAGAAAAACGAGAATCCAAGCCGTTACCAGCGATGGTTTCGAGGATACCGTCGGGTCGGACGCGATGGATACGGTGGAAGTTACCATTGGCAATATATAGCGTCCCCTGAGTGTCGAGCACCATGTCGGCGAGGTAGTGAAAAGGGGCCTCGGTCGCCGGGCGGCCGTTGGCGACAAAGTAGCCGCCTAATCGCTCTTCCGATATCCCTTCCCCTTCCAAGGCGGCCCTGTACATGGCTGTGCTCTCGTTATGATTCGTCGGATCGCCCCACTCCGATCCGGCCACGTGTTCGATTGGGCCATCGGCGTGGCGGCGGAAGACCTGATTGTCCATCGCAAAGTACAGCCCCCCTTGCCCATCTATAATCAGTTTGTCCACAAAGTCTGCTTCCAGCAGCGGGGTGATGACCCCTTGCTCATCCATACGCCGAATGCCTCCTCTGCCGGCCATCAGCAGGTGGCCGGCCGGATCGAATACCAGTGTGCTGATGTAACCAAACGGGAGCGGACCGGCGACCGTGACCGCCTGTCCATTGGCCTCCAACCGCACGATGCGCGATTCCGCCTCTTGAAAACCGCTTGTTGTTGTATAGAATTTCGTCACGTCGCCATAATCGACGAAGTAGAGTCGTCCTTGTTGGTCAAAGGTCATCGGGCCTGGCGCAATGCGGGCGTCCATCGCCGCGACGGTGTCTTGGAAGACGTTGAAACGCTGCAAAAAAGGAGGACTAAAAGTACGTGTTTCATCGTATCCGAGGGGATGATCGGCGTAGTCATAGTCGCCCTCGCTGTACACAATGTAATACTGGGGTACGCCGACGATGCGGGTGGCGGTGCCGTCGGCTTCGAGCCGATAGATGATAGTTTGGTCGGCTACGTAGATGCGTCCTTGGGGACCTATGGCTAACTGCTGTGGAAAGTAGCTGCGGTACTCCGGCGCGGCGACTGCGTCTTTAAGGCCCTCTACGGTTTCGCGCTTTACCGGCGGGTAGATCGTGTAATCGCTGAAAGCGGCGAGGTAATCTCCGTCAGGGGCGGTCACGGTGGTAATGGTGCCCGGCGCACCACACGGCGGCAGCCCCCAAACTGCTGCACACGGCGACAGCACACCTGCTAAGGCGAGGAGGACGCCCCTTCTGCTCATGACCTTGCTCCTCAGTGCAATAGCGTCAGCTTGTGCGTCTCGACCGTTCCATCAACCTCAAGCACCAAAAGATAGGTGCCCGACGCTTGGAACTGCCCGGCGTGATCGCGGCCGTCCCAGACGAACTGATAAGAACCTGCCGGACGCACTCTCTCGGCAGCCAGCACCCGCACTTGCTGACCCAACTCGTTGTAGATACGCACCCCAACCGACGCCGAATGTTCCAAGTCGAAGGCGAGGGTGACTTCTGGATTGAACGGATTGGGAAAAACGCTGGCCTGTGTAACGCCGCTCTCCTTTGGGGCGTCGCCGACGGCGATCTTGGAACTCTGGCCATCGCCGCCAAACAGCGAGCGAATGCTATTAGAGCCTACGTAAATGTACCGATAGCCGGCTCTGTCATTGGCCGTGATCGTCCGCTGACCTAAGTTCTCGTAAGCGGACGAATAGTCACTGCACCAGTTAGGGTTCATCGTGTTCTGACCCGTAGAATGACCCAAACCGAGAGCGTGCCCCAATTCGTGGGTCACAGTGCTCTGCACGTCAGCAGTATTCGTATCGCAGTCAGGCCGACGGGTCGTCCATTGTCGCCCGTCGTTGAGGACGATATCGACATCGGAAAACTCGCCGATGTCAACGCCACTGATCGGTGCCGTGAGCAGAGTATATCCATTAGCATCACTGATGGTGCTGTGGTTGGACCAGAAAATGGTGTTGATTCCGTCGTTGGGATTGTTGGTTAAGTATATATCCATTCCGTTATAGGTGATGCTGAGGACACTCGCATCAATGTTATCCCAAGAGGAGATGGCACTCCGAATGGCACTAGCCATCGGAGCCAAAGAGCTGAAATCGCTGGAGGGAAACCCCATTTTGAACCTCACAGAGGACGCATCCCAAAAGACCCACTTTTTGGAGGGGTCCGGTGGATGCTTCAACTTGTCTTTATTTTCTGGCGATACGCCCCTATAGTTTGTATTCAGTCTGTTAAAGTTGGTAAAAGACTCCTCCCTATAGTCAGGTCGTAAATAAAATACGGCATAAGGGGTCGCCTCCCCATCTTCCGCGACGACCAGCACACTCGCCAATAAGCTCCATAAAAGGAGTATGGACATAGGTTTCATTTTATCACTCTCCTTGCTAAGGGTGAAAATGAAAAGAACTCGCGGCTTAATCGTCCGCCCGTGCGGCGCGGATCAAAGCCCTCATTTTCTCCAAGGGAATCGGGCCTTCGCCAACCCCTTCGCTGGCATCAATCGCCAAGGCACTGTTGGGCAGATCGCGCACTAAACGCGCCGCCGTACCCTCGCCCTCAACGCGGAACTTGCCCGCCCGATGGTAGGCAATCTGATGCACCAACTCCGCGTCAGGACCGCGCTCCGGCGTCGCTTCGAGAAACACCAATACCCGCTCTTCGCTCGACAGCGAAGGCGCGTCAGCATACGTAGTGAACTTGGTGCCGTCGGGGTGCAAGCCGCCCAAGACGCGCACCGTCACCGTGCTGACCGCATCCCCGACGAGGTGCTCCGTAGGCGTCAACTCGACATAGGTGAAGACGAAGGTGCCGTTAATCGGCTGGCCTTGTTGGGTGTGGACGACGTGGTCTTCAAGCACCCGGCGCATGGTGCCGACGTGGCCGACGGTGATCCGGTCGGCGCGTTGGGTCAAAGACGCCAGCGTGGCCGCCTCGTCCTTGCCGCCGACGTGGCCGACCGGTCCGATCCCTTGGTCGGGGTCTTCGCCAAAGAAATCAGCATCTTCTTGGGCGATGCTCATCTGGGCCGCCATCAGCAAGACGACGACAGCCCCCATCATACGGTAATACATAGCCCACCTCCTTGTTATTGGACCACGGCTTGCAGCAGCGTGGCCAGTGATTAGCCCCAATCCGCTTGCGAGTCGGCGGTGCGGACGCGATCACGCTTCTACAGAAAAGACGTATCAAGCGATCCGTAGGTTCCATTGGCGTCAGGCTGCTTTCACCGGCGGCGGGCCACATCGCAGTCTTGGGGCATGTGCTATCGCCGCAAAGTCGCCGGTGCTGTGGCTGGCTTGCTATGCGGAATGTTTGGGGCCGATATTGGGACGCTATGATTGCGCTGATTATCGCCTTTTTGGTCGCCTTTGTCAGTGATTCGGTCGCCGCTTCCACCGGGCCGCGAGCCGTGATAGAGCATTTGTCCGCATTGGGATCGCGGGTGGCGGGGTATCCGGGGAGTGTCCGGGCGGCCGAGTACGTGGAGGGGCGGTTGCAGGCGTTGGGGCTGGCGACGCGGCGCGACAGCTTTGCGGTGGTGGTGCCCATTGACAAGGGCGGGCGGTTGGAGTGGGAAGGTGAGTCGGTGCCTCTATACGCGATGTGGCCGAATGGAGCGCGGACTTCGACCGTGCCGCCGGAGGGGTTGCGGGCCCCGGCGATTTGGGGCGGCGATGGGGATTGGGGGGATTTTAATGGGCAGGTGGTGGCCGGGCGGGTGGTGGTGCTGGATTTTGCCAGTGGGGACAATTGGCTGAAAGCCGCGTCGCTGGGGGCGCGGGCGGTGGTGTTCGTGGCGGCGGATTCGGCTACTACGCAGCAGGCGCGGGGCAAGTACGTGCGGGCACCGTTAGATGTGCCGCGCTTTTGGGTAGAGAGGGCCGCTGGACAGCGGCTGCGGCGGCGGTTGGTGGATGGCGAGGTGGAGGTAGGGTTGTGGGGGCGCATGGATTGGCAGGAGCGGACAGCGTACAACGTGTGGGCGGTGGTGCCGGGGCAGGATGCGGGGACCGTGCGGGAAGAGACGGTGCTGGTCCATGCGTATTACGACGCGCCGTCGGTGGTACCGGCGCGGGCCCCGGGGGCTGAAGCGGCGGTGAGTGTGGCGGTGCTATTAGAGGTGGCCGCGCGCTTGCAAGCGAATCTACCGGCGCACACGGTAGTACTCGCCGCACTAGGTGCCCACTTCCAAGGGCGGCAGGGCATGGTCGCCTTCCTCGACAGGCACGCACGCCGCCAAGAGTTCTACGCAGCCCGGCTGGCCGAGCCGCTAAATATCGACCTGTTCATTGGTCTTGATTTGTCCAGTCGCGGCGAGCGGGTGGTGCTGTGGAATAATACGGATAGCTACGCGCTCAAGCGATTTTTCGTGCCCTTTGGCCGCCGCTTTGCCGAGTGCGCCGAGGCACTGGGCCGCGCCGAGGCCATGGCCAATGGCATCAGCCCGATTCGGGGCATGGATTGGGATAGCTATATGCCTGGGGGGTTGGCTGCTGATGGAGAACTGGCGCTCGAGGCGGGATTCCCGTCGCTGACGCTGGCCACCGTAGGCGACGCCCGCTTTGCGCTGGATTTGCCAGCGGATACGAGTCAGAGCGTGGTGTGGGAAAACGTGGAAGGGCAGGCGGCGTTAGTGGCCGATCTGCTGACTCGTGCGTTGGCCGCTATTTTTGCTGGTGTGCTTGATCTTTTACGTATTCGTCACGCGGGCGGTGGCCACGGCCGGGCTGGCGACGGCGCGCTCGCCGATGGTGGCGGCGTTTTTCGTCATCTCCGCGGTCGGCGCACCGGTGATTGGGGCCAAGGGGCTGACGGCGCTGACGTTTACGTACGTTTGGCAGTCCGAGATGCGGCTCTTTCCGATGATTGCCTCGGCCAATTCGCTCAAACTGGCCGAGGCGGTGGTTGGCTCTAAAAGGCGGCTGTTTTGGGGGATGGCGCTGGCGTTAGTGGTGAGTTTGGCCGGGGCGACGTGGATTATTTTTCAGGTGTGCTACGAGCACGGCGGGATCAACTTGCATCCGTTCTTTATGACCCGTCAAGCCAATCGTACGTTTGCCGATATGGCGCGGCCGATCGTCGATCCGCTGCCAGCCGATATGCGCGGTTGGTTGTTTACTGGCATCGGCGGCCTCGTCGAGGGCGTGCTTTTGTGGGGCCACCATCGGTTTTACTGGTGGCCGTTGCACCCGCTGGGGTTTATCGTCAGCGTCGGCTGGTTGGCCAATCAGGTGTGGTTTTCAGTGCTCCTCGCATGGGTGCTCAAGCTGAGCATCGTCAAGTGGGGTGGGATGCCGCTCTACGAGCGGGCCAAGCCGTTTTTCCTCGGGCTGATCCTCGGCGAGGCGACCGCGGCCGGATTGTGGCTGTGCATTGATGGCGCGTTGGGCGAGACCGGGCATTTTCTGTCGCATATGTGAGGCGAGCCTCTCAACAGCGCACTAGGTCCTCGACGTCTTCGACGGGCAGCGTATCTTCGTGCTGGGGCTGCACCGCCCGTCCCCACGCCGTTAGCACTTGCGCATCGCGCGTCAATTCGGAGCTGCGTTGCGCCACTTGTGCAGGATTCCAATCGGCGTAGAGTTGGTTGAGCAAGTGTTGCCGCACAGCCGTGTAGGCATCAGCGCGGCCTAAATCGTTCCATTCCCCCGGATCGTCGGCCAGATTGAACAAAGCCGGCGGGGTGTCGCCGTGGTATTTGTAGAGTTTCCACAGTCCCTGCCGGATCATGCGCGAAGGCGGCTCGCCGCGCGTGGGGCCCAATTCGCTGAAGGTGGTAGCGGGGCGGGCGTCATCTGCGTGGCCCTGTAGTTCGCGCCACAGAGAGTGGCCGGCGGTCGCGGGTAGAGGCTCGCCGCCGGCCACTTCTACGGCGGTGGGTGCCCAATCGAGCAAATTGCACAGTGCCGGGTTTTCCACGCCCGCCGGTATCGCGCCGGGCAGCCGGGCGATGAGAGGGACGCCGACCGAGCCTTCGTAGTAGTTGCTCTTCCACCAGCAGCCGTGCTCGCCGGCCATTTCGCCGTGGTCGCTGGCGTAAATCACCAACGTATTGTCGCGCAAGCCCGTCGCGTCGAGTTGGTCGAGGAGTTGGCCGACTTTGCGGTCGAAGTATTCGCACAGACCAAAATAGGCCGCCCGCGCCACGCGGATGCGCTCTTCGGGCAGCGGCTCGTCGAGGAGACGGCGCTTTTTGAAATTGGTCACCGCCGCTGGCTCCCCACTCGGGTCGGGTTGCGGCACATCGACGCGGGCGTAGTAATAATCGTAGAGATCCTTGGGCGCGAAGAACGGGCAGTGCGGCAGCACAAAGCCGGCCACTGCGGCAAAGGGCCGATCGCGCGTTTGCGCCTTTTCCGCCAAATAGGCGCAAGCCGCCTCGGCGACCCGATCGTCAAAGGCTTGGTACGTGGTGCGGCCGTACCCGGCTATTTCGACGCATTCGCGGGTCTGGCCCGAGGTGCTGGCGGGAATGTCCTTGAACAGGGGGCCGCCTTGTCGGGCCGTCCCCGGATGTCGGGCGCTGTATTCGCCGATGGGCCGACGCTCAAAGCCGTGGCGCTGGTCGGGGCCGACAAAGTGCATGCGGCCAATCAGCGCGGTCTCGTATCCGGCCGCGCCCACGGCGTGGGCCCAGGTCGGCAGTGCCGAGTTGAGGATGTGGTCGTTGCCCCAGACCTGATTGGCGCTGGGTCGCCGTCCGGTCATAAAGGCCATGCGCGCTGGAACGCACAAAGGCGCCGGGGTGTACGCATTGGCAAAGCGCATGCCCTCGTTGGCCAAGCGGTCGAGGTGCGGGGTGCGCACCAGCGAGTCGCCGTAGCAGCCGAGGTGGAATTTACTATGCTGGTCGGAGAGGATGAAGAGGATATTGGGTCGGTCCACGGATAGGTTGCTTTCGGTTCTTGCGGAAGTGCATTTCTACGGTTCCTCGACGCGGAGGACTTGGTCGGCGGCGACGTTTTCGAGGGTCTGCACTTGACCGGAGGGCCAAGTGATTTCCACGCGGGCGCGAGTGGCTTGGCCCAAGCCGAAGTGCAGCCGCGGATCGTGGCTGGAGAGATAGCTACTGCCCGATTGGCGTTCCTGCGTTTGCCGGACGCCGCTAGCGGTAACGGCTACGCGGGCACCAAGGGCATCGGGATGGGTGCGACCAGTGAGGAATATCTGCAACCAGTGGTGGCGATTGCCGCCGTCGTTGCGCAACAGGCGCGGTGGAGTAGCTACAGTAGTGATCAGCAGGTCGAGGTCGCCGTCGTCGTCGTAGTCGGCCACGGCCGCGCCGCGTCCGACATTGGCTTGGGCGAAGGCCGACCCCATGCTTGCCGAGACGTCGGTGAAGTATTGGCCGTCCTCGTTGCGGAATAGCTGGTTGGTTTGGCGGTAGGTCTGGGTCGAATCCCATTCGGAGACCACGTCCATGACGTGGCCATTGGCGACAAAGAGGTCGAGGTCGAGGTCATTGTCGTAGTCGAAGAAGCGGGTGCCGAAGCCAAGAGGCCGGAGCGAGGCCTCGCCCAGCCCAAGTTGCCCCGAGGCGATGGCGAACTGGCCTTGGCCATCGTTTTGGTAGAGTGTGTTGGTCTCAAAGGCAAAATTAGTGACGAAAAGGTCCATATCGCCATCGCGGTCGTAGTCGCCGAAGTCGGTGCCCATGCCGGCCTCGGCGTGGCCATGCTCGTCGTAGCGCGTGCCGGCCGCTAATCCGACCTCGGCAAAAGTGCCGCGTAGGTTCTCGTAGAGAAAGTTCATCGTCCCGTCGTTGGCCACATAGAGGTCGGTGTCGCCGTCCAAGTCGTAGTCGGCAAAGGCCACGCCAAGACCGCGGCCCTCTAAGGTAATGCCAGCCGATTCGCTGACGTCGGTGAAGCGGTCGCCATCGTTGCGGTAGAGGATGTCCCCGATTGGGGCATAGGCGGCTGGCTCGCAGTAGGAACGGGTCTTGCCGACCTTGCAGACGATATTGGCATCGAGGCTGAAGTGAACGTAGTTGGCGACGAAGAGGTCGGTGTCGCCGTCCATATCGTAGTCGAGAAAACCGGCGCTGGTGCCCCACCGTGGGTCTTCGACGCCGACCTCATTGCGGGTAAAGGTACCGCTGTCGTTGCGGTAGAGGGCGTTGGGGCCGTAGTTGGCGACGAAGAGGTCTTGATCGCCGTCGCTGTCGTAATCAGCAGCAGAGGCTCCGAAGCCGTAGCCAGGGTCGGCGGCGGCTCCGGGGCCGCTGACATTGTGGAAGATTCCTTGCCCCTGATTTTGGTAGAGGTGATTGCGCGGTAGGGGATCGGGGGGGAGTCCTTTTAGGTAGGTGCCGTTGACTAGATAGAGATCGAGATCCCAATCGCCGTCGTAGTCGAAGAAGGCGGCTCCGGCCCCGAATGTTTCGACGTAGTAGTACTCTCCAGAAAAGCCGTTAAAGTGGGTAAAGTCTAAGCCGACGTCTTGGCCGACATCAACAAAGTGGATTGAAGCAGCAGGCGCGGGAGGCTCAGCAGTGCAGCCGCTCAACAGCGCGAGGGCGGCCAGCCACGGCCACAAAGTGCTCACAGCAGATGCGCCAAGATCACGGCGAACAATAAGCCGAGGGCGGCCCAGCCCAGCAAGATTTGGACGCTGGCGAGGAGTTTTAGCTTGCCGGTCGCGTACCAAGGGTAGGGATCGGTGCGGGTGAAGGCGTGGATACTAAAGCGTATGCAGTCGGCGAGGGTGGGGTTTTCGTCGCCGTTGACGGACTGCAGGATACTAGGGATCAGCCGGTAGATCAGCGCCCAAAGAAGGATGCTGCCAAGGATGCAGAAGACGAGTTGGATCGGTGCGGTGCCGTAGCGGGAACAGAGATTCCACAACTCTAGCACCCAGCGTTTGGGCACGGTCCAACTAAGAGCGCGACGCTGAAGGTCTAGACGTTCGACCTCGCAGGCTACAGCGTCGTCTTTTAGTCCTTGGGCGAGGAAGTGATGCCGCAGGCTGTTGTAGACAGGGTCGAGTGTGGCGAATGAGACCGAGTCAGTAGTAGCTAGCCGGTGGCGCATGTGTGCCCAGCGAACGCGAAGGCGATCGAAATAGGCTTGCTGCAAGTAGAGTTGGGCGCTTTCGGCAAAGGTCGCATCGGCTTGGGTACTTGGGTGCAGATCGAGAGTGCCGATAACAGCGCGGCTCAGGTCAAGGGAGCGGTCAAAAAAGGCGTTGAAACGCAGGGTCTGCGCTTGGACGCCGCTAAAATCGGCCTCTTTGCGGAAGTAGCTGCCGCCAAAGTCTGCGCAGGCAAAGGTCGCATTGGCGAAGTGGGCGGCTTGGGCGAAGGTGAAATCGGTGAAATGAGCTTGGTCGGCGAAGGTGGATCGGTTGAAGGAGATCTCCCCATCGGCACGGGCCGCTGCAAAGTCGGCGGCGGCGAGAAACTGGTTCCGCCAGAAGAGGGCGCGTTCGACAAAACGGGCACCGGAAAAAGAAGCCGGGCCATTCCAACGGGCGTCCTTGAAGGAAACGACACCAGTGAAGTGGGCGTCGGTAAAGTCGGCCTGACCGGCAAAGTGAGTACCTTCAAAGTAGGCAGCGGTCGCAAAATGGGTGCGGACGAAGCGAGCGGTGCTAGCGAAGCGGGCGTTGATGAATGAATTGGGGCCAGCGAAATCGCCATTGACAAAGTCGGCGGCGGCACTAAAGACCGCCTGTTTGAAGTTGAGGTGCTTGTCGGACCGGCTTGTGCGCAGGCCGAACTCGCTGTGGAAATGGGCATTTATCATTGAGAGCCCGCCGGCGAATGTAGTGCGCTCGCCCTGCACCGGAGCGAGGAAGACCACGTTGTTGAGAGTGACCTCGTCGAAGAAAAAGACGTCGTCGAGGTGAAAAGGGGCGCGCACGGTGTCGATACCGGTAGTTGGGGCGTAGAGAGGGCCGACGACAGCGGTGGCGCGAAGGTGGATCGGCTCTTTGGCCCGTTGTAGGCGAGAGAGCAAGTCAGCCGCCGAAAGCAGGGCGTAAGTCCGGTCAGCGATGGTGGTGTCGGCGCGGTCGGCTTGTGCGCCGACCGGTAGTAGTAGGAGAAGGCCGCAAAGTGCCCGCAGGGGGGAGACCATCAGCTTTGGGCGGCGGTGTACTGCTTCAAATGATCTTCGTGAATGGTTATCGGATAAATTTTGCGCAGACTACGCACGTATTCGACGTAGCGGTTTTGAGCTTTGTCGATGAGCACATAGGCTCGGGCACGTCGTTCTGAGTCCTCAGTATAGGGGATGTGTTCGCGTTGGCGATCCACGACTTTGAAAACCGAATAGCCTCGCTGGGTGCGGACTGGGCCGCCGACTTGCCCGACCACGAGGTCTTGGGCCAAGTCGGAGATACCGGGGAAGAATTGCTCAGTATATATGTTGAAACTGATGCGTCCGTTGTGATGGAGGACTTCGGCTCGTTTGCTGTGACGCACGGCGAGGGTTTCGGCCTCGGCTTCGGTGGCCTGTGCTAGCTCAGTAAACAGATGCTGAGCTAACGAGTCGCTGGAGACCAGAATTTCGATGGCGACGGTGGTCGTGGGTTTGGTGAACTTCTCCGGGTGCCCGTCGTAGAAGGTGCGCGCCTCTTCTGAAGTAACTGACAGATGCTGGTCAACCATGAGCTTGCGCAGGCCGGTGATTAGGAGTTCTTGGCGCTTGGCGGCGATGCTGGCGCGAAATTCGGGATCTTGATCTAGCTCTGCGTTGATAATTTCAGACATGAACAGGTGTTCGGGGATGACCCGGCGGTTGAGCAAGTCCGCGGTACGCTCGGTGTCGATTAGCATTTGCGACGCTATTTTCATCTGGCGGATGGTCTCGACGAACATTCCCAAGCCGATAGGGTCTCCTTTGCTAAAAGTGCAAACAGGCAAGGCCGCGTCGTCCTCGGCGGGGGTGAACTCCTCGCCATTGAACTGACTTACGCGCTCAGCTAATAGGGCGAGGTTTTGCGGTTGCGGTTGGGGATGGTATTCGCCTCGCAGCGAATCGAGCATGGTTTGCAGGTGCTGGTTGCGCTGGGCTATAAGCAATTCTTCGCGGATGCGGGCCTCGGAGGCTTCGAGCGGTGCCGGGATTTCGTCGAGCACGGTGAAGATGGCAAATTTTTGCTCGCGGGCTACGAACAGCGGAATGGGCGGAGCAATTACGCCAATTTCTAGGTCGGCTACTTTGGCTGCGACTTCGGGCATGAGCTGGTCGCGCAACTGGTACAGCCCAGTATCGCCGCCGCGCTCGGCGCTTTCAGGGTGAACTGAATGGGTGCGGGCTAGTTGGTGAAAATCGGTACCATCTTGAAGCTGTCGGTAGAGGGCGTTGGCTTCTTCTTCGGTATTAACCATGATGCCGCCGAGGCGGATTGAGCGATCGCGGCGAGTTGCGCGGTAGTGAGCCTCGACCATTTCCTCGGTGATGTTCAGCTTGCTGATGATTTCTCGTTGCTCGTAGAGACGCAAGATGCGCGAGCGTTCGTAGTTGGTCAGTTCGTCAATAAACCAAGTCATATTTTCGATATTGGACGCTTGGGCCTCTTGTAGGAGTAACTCCTTGTCGATCAGGCTGTTGAGCAGATTGCGGGCGATGGCCAGCGGCGTGTCGCCTTCGTGCAGACCTTCGGGGATCAGAGACGAGAATTCGGCGAACTTAGCTGCGGTGATCGGCTTGTCGCCCACCTCGGCAACAACGAGTTCCCCCGGCGAGGGCGGCGATTGCTGATCTCCACAGGCGGTAAAGAGCCAACCGAGCAAGAACAGGACATTGAGATGCTTCGTCTTCATAATGCGGAGATACTCCTATTCTGAGAAAGGGAAAAACTGAATATAAAGAAAAAGGAGGGGAATAAAAGATAAAACCTTCGGACCATAGGACGGGCCTGAATATGCTTGCGGCGTTAAGCGCTATTGATTATAAATAGTTGACCTACTAGGCGGTTACGCAATAGTAAACTATACATAACATATTAAAAATAATAAACTTATCTATTTTTTAACCCGAGTTCACTCGTCAGCGAACCTTTGCCTATGAAACGCGTCAGCGTACATGCTTTCTTATTATGCCTACTCGAAGGCTGGTCGGCCACTGCTGAAGTCGTGATCGTCGGCGGCGAAGGCGGTCTGGATTGGGCTAGCGGCGGTGGGGATATTCAAGCTACGGTCATCCGCAGCGCGACTTCGGTGGAAAATACCAACGCGCCCGGTGGGGTCGTCGACTTCAATGCCGAGGGTTTCAGAAACTGGATTTTTCCCCAACGCGCTGATACTACGCTCAATATCGCCGTTGGCGCTAATTCCGAGGCCCGCGGTGGCTTGATTACCTCGCCCAATACCATCAACATCCGGCCGGAATTACCCAATATCATCGACAATGATGGCGAGACGGCGCTGGATTTGCGCGCTAGTGCCGGTGGTCAGAGCGCTCGCGTGCTGGGCATTATCATCGATCTGGATTTAGGGGCTCGCTTCGGGATCAATCGCTTCAGGTTTTTTCCCCGCAACGCCGACCCGGCGTTCCCCGCTCCGACATTTCCATACCAGAACGATTTTATGCGCGCCTTTGAGATATTTATCAATGATGGTACACCCGAGACCCAGCGGGAAGGAGTGCCAATTCGCGAGACCGTGGTGCTGGTCAATCAAAACGAAGCCCCGGTAGTTGACGTGCGGATCCCGCCCCAGTACGTGCGATTCGTGCGGCTCAAGTCGCTGACGGCGACGGGTTTTGACTTGGCTGAGTTTCAAGTCTTTGGCACCGGCTTTGTGCCCGAAGCTACTTATATCTCCAATGTCTTTGACTTCGGCGACCTGTCGCTCTTTGGAACGCTGCGCTGGGTTGAGCAGAAGGCGGGCGACAGTGGGTTATCTCGGGTCTTGATCCGCACGCGCACTGGCAACGACCCGCAGCCGGTTGAATACAACAAAATTCGCCCAGGCGAGCAGATATTCCGCTTGGGCGGTGGCTCCAGACAGACAGGGACCACGGCCCGCGGGGACGAAGTGCCGTGGAAATTCGCCGCTGACGTTGAGGATGCCGAGTTGAAAACCTTGGTTGAGACGGTGCTCGACAACGAGGATGTAGATTTGCGCGAGGCGCTACAGATATTCAAGGATCTGTCGCTGGAGCAGCAGGAGCAGATCTCACTGACGGCTGCCGACTTTGGTCGGTTGCGCAATGAAGACAAGGGCAATATCCGCAACGACGTGACCAACTGGAGTGCGTGGTCGCCGCCCTATCCGGTCAGTGCGCTGGTTGAGTCGGACGCCGATTTGGCCGATGTATTGCAAGGGGTGCCAGTAGTCTCGCCGAGTCCGCGGCGCTATTTTCAGTTCGCGATTGAGTTCTTTAGCGACGAGTTCGAGTCAGCCACTGGCGTTGGCGGGATTTCCTTTGAGGTGCTGCCTTCGCCTTTTGCCGAGGAGTTGATCGCCGAGATTGTCCCGCGCCAAGCGGCACTAGGTCAAAAGACGGACTTTACTCTCGCGGTATTGAGCAAACTTCGCCCGGGACTCGACCGCGGCTTCAATCGGCTACAGATTGATACCCCGCTCGAGGTCGAAAACGTGGGGTTGATAGAGGTCCGGCGATCAGACGGCACGACGATTGAAACCGACTTCAGCGATGCGGCACTCGATCAGTTGCCGTTTCAGCGCGGCGATTTTGCGGTGGTTGAGGCCACTAAAAACAGCTTCATTTTTGAATTCCCAATGGTCGCTGAGGATGGCACTGAGGTCCGGGTGACTTTCGACAACGCGGTGCTGCGCTTCGGCACGACCTTTACGACGCGGGCGTTCAATTCGGGCGAGGAAGTGCAGATTGCCCAAGATGTGGTCTCGGGTAACGCCGCCGATCTGGGTGAGGCCGATTTGGACTTGCAGCCTTTGGGTACGCCTTTCAGCGGGAACCTCTCGGTGGCCGTGCCGATCGTCGGCGACTTGCTGGTCAACGTGCAGGCGGCCCCTAGGGTCTTTAGCCCCAACGGGGACGGCATAAACGACCAAGCTGCAATCCAGTACGACATCACCAATATCGCTCGACCAACCGATGTAGAAATCGTGGTACGCGGCTTGGCTGGGCGTCCAGTGCGGAAGCTCTATAGCGGCCTCGACAGCAGTGGACGCCACGTTCGTCTTTGGGATGGCAAAAACGACGCCGGGGAGGCAGTGCCGCCAGGCAACTATTTGTTCAGCGTGACGCTAGATGCTGGCACTGGCGAGGAACGCGGCCTCGGCATGGTCGGCTTGGCTTATTGAGGCACTAGCCTCTTTTTTAAAACGAGGGAGAGCAGTGTTGAAAGCGATGCGAAGTTTTGCAGTGATCGGCGCTCTACTTGGCTTAACTCCGGCGCATGGACAGGACGACTACCAAGGTCGTTTAGGGGTACAACGCGGCGGTGCGGTCAGTTTTGAGCCTATCGGCCCAGGCGTGATATTTGGCGCACTTGACCCGACGGTCAAAAAGTGGTACGTGCCGCAGGAACTCTTCGTGGATTACGGCTGGCGTCAGTGGGAGTACTCTAATTACGCCCGCACTCCGTATGAGCGCTACGTCAACACTACCCGCGAGGGCGACTACTTCTACGATGTGTACGGCAATTTCACCACCCATGGTTGGCTGATCTATGACTGGCGTCAGGATCAACCGTTGGCCTTGGGTAGTGGTATCTTCCAAGGGTCGCGTTTTAATACTTGGTTCAACGCGGTGACCATCAGCGGCGATGCGCAGGGACAGTACAACTACGCGATCACGGTCGGCGACCGGATTCGCACGACGTTGACCCCGATGACGTTTTCCAAGCCAGACTTTAATGGGGTGCAGATCGACTTTGCTGCGGACAAGTATCAAGCGACGATCCTCGCCTCGCGCATCAGCGAGCCGATCCGCGGCTCCTCGCAGGGCCTCGGTGGCAGCACTGAGCCGGTTTCCCAGACTAATACGACCTCGATGTTTGGTGGACGGGCGACGTTCCAAGTTGGCGACTTCATCACGCTGGGGGCCACACTAGTTGATGCTCGCAATGCCAACACCACCCTTGATCTTTTCGCTGGCGACCTAATCGCCGGTAGTCTCACCGCTGGACAGAGCACGACCCCGCTGACGGCGATTGCAGTGGTCTTAAGCGACGATTCGCCGGAAGACGGCGAAGGCGGCGCGGCCCTGTTTAGCCACGGCGTGCGGATCACCAGCCGCGACTTCGACACCGGTAAGGAGACGGTTTCTACCTTGCAGGAGGTGGTCCGACCCGGCTCCGAATGGCCAGTGATCTTCGGCGGGTTTCGGCGTCCGGGCTTTCTCGCTGCGGATGGTCCGGAGCGGATCATCGTCAATTACGACTTCAACGATCCGGCCTACGTCGGCCCAGACCCGACGACGATTGTCGGGGTAGACTTCAACTATGTGCTGGCCAATGACTTCAAGGTCGAATTGTGGTCCGACCGCCAGACGGGGCAGCGGGCGGTACCGGCGGCTCCGCTAACCAGCGAAGTAATCGACAATAGTCGGCCAGCCTTCGTAGTGCTTCGGCGCGCTGAAGGCAACGTGAAGGACATCTCCAATTTGCAGCGGGTCAAGTTCGATTATGGCTTGCCGACGGCCAATTTAATCGGCGGCTTTACTGTTGAGGGGGCCGATGCCTTCGGTTTCGACTTCTACGGCGAGTGGGACCGCAACAAGCGCTATGCTCAGTACCCCAATGCCGCGCTGTTCAACGAGGGGAAGAAACACGCGATCTCTTCAGAATCGTCCGACGCTTGGTATTTCAGTGCTTCGCGCGATGACTTTCCCTACTTCCTCTATGGCGAGGCCTACGCCATTGATGAAGCTTATTCGACCACTACCTTTTTGGTCAACGCCAACGGCGATGTGCAATACGACAATAGCCAGCGACACTTCTACGAGTTCGTCGATGACAACGACGATCAAGATCGCTTCCCCGACTGGGTTCGCTTCGGCACGATCAACGACCGGGCAATCTACCCAGGTTGGGACCAGAACAACGACTTCATCTCCGACTTCAACCAGAACGACAATGCCACCGTAGGCAATATCACTCCCGACTACGAGGAGCCGTTTCTGCGCTACAACGTCGATCGGCCAGAGTTTCTCTTCGGCATTGACCTCAACAACAATAATTGGATTGACCGCTTTGAGGACGATGACTTACCAGACTTTCCCTATAAACCTGATCGTCGGGGATTCAATGTCTTTGGTGGGGTGCATCTGCTACCGGAGGCTCGGCTGATTGTCGGCCGTACCGACGAAGAGTCGCAGACAACCAACGCGACCAACGCGACCAACTACGCGATGTTCACCTTTGACAAAAACTACGCGGGCCTAGGACGCCTGCGGGTCTTCGATATGATCAAACAGGCCAAGGATACTATCCCCGATGCTCGCCGCGAACCTACGCCCTTTGAGGGGGCACCGATCCAACCAGTAGTACGAGATATCCTCCCGGCGCAGGATACTTGGATCAACTCCGCCTTTGTACAGTTCGACTACAAAGGCATTGAGGGTTTGAACGTGGTCAATAAGCTCAAGTGGGAGATTTTCCGCCAGAACCAAGCCGAGACCCGCGACGCCAACGGTCGCCTGATGGAGGATGACACCAGCTTTCTTGGCTTGATCAACAAGGTTGACTACACCTATGGTTTGGGGCGTTTGGACTTACAGCCGAGGTTCAAAAGTGAGCTTCTGCGACAGACGGCCTTTCTCGTTGCAGAAGATGATCGCGAGGAATGGACGGCGACGGCGCAGTTGATTGCGGCCTTGCCGGTACTGCGCCACACGATTATTCAGGCCGGGCTGGAGCAGTTGTGGTTCAGCGACCAGAGCGTGGACGAGAATGCGCTTATTGACGCCGGTCGCCAGCAGGAGACGGGCGATCTGAGTTCGACCAATGTAGCCGTGCAACTCTCGACTACTTCGGATTATCTGGGCTACCGGCTGACGACCCAAATTGGCCTGCGCTATGGCCGGATTCTTACCGAACAGGTGATTGAGGATAGTGACCGCCCGGGGACCTTTGTGATTAGCGACGAAAGCAGCAACGAAACGACCAGTTTTATTACTGTCTTTGCTGGACTGGAGTAATATGAGACGGGAGCGAACGATGTCGAGTCGCACGGTGACTTTCGTCGTCCTAACCTTGGCGCTAGGCAAAGTGGAAGCCGAGGACATGGATTACGGCAATCGCTTGGGGGCCCGCGTGGGCGAGCAGGTGCGCTACTCTTCGGTCGGCGCGGCTGTCGACATGGATGTGCTAGACCCGACGGTCATGCGCTGGTACATGCCGCAGGAGCTCTTCAGCGAGTACGGGCGTCGCCAATGGAGTTACACCAACTACGCCAGAGAACCCTACCGCCGCTACCTAGACCGCAATCTCGATGGCAACTACTTCTACGACGCCTACGGGGATTTTATTACCCGTGGCTACCTTGTCTACGACTGGCGACAGACCCAACCGCGTGTTTTCGAAAGCAGTTCGGTCACCAAGACGGGCCGCTACGCGGGCTGGTTTGATCGCTTGATTATCACTTCAGACCAAACCAGTACTTATAGCTATTCGATTATCGTCGGCGACGAGATTCGCACTACGTTGACGCCGATGACCTTCAACAAGGTTGGCTTCAACGGTGTGGTGGCCAGTTTCGCAGCGGGGAGAACCCGGGCTACGGGTTTGTTTTCTCGGGTGACCCTGCCTATCGTCGATATTGACACGGATGTTCCGACGGTCTCATTGGAAAACTTTTCCAACTTGGCGGCTGGCCGTTTTGAATTCGACGTGGCCGATCAAGCGACCTTGGGACTAACGTTGGTCAATGTCCACAACGGTAATGGTGCTCGTGAAAGTTTCCAAGGCAATCCACTCAAGGGCCAGTTGACTTCGGGGCAACTCGACCGCCAACTGAATCTGCTGGTAGTCAGGCTTGCCGATGATTCGCCCGAGGATGGAGAAGGAGGGGCGGTGCTCTTCAGCGACGATGTGGAAATCACTACTACCCTGATCCGCGAGGTTTCAGTCGGAGATAGCGTACAGCTAGTAGTGCGCGACACTACTATCATTGGCAGCGGAATAGGCTTTCGCCCGGTGCGCGATGGCGGCGAACTACGCAACGGCTTCTTGCGCGCCGATGGTGCTGAGAGCATCGTGCTCAAGTACGTGCTCGCCCCCGAAGATGATGCTTCTGAGGAAGGCTCCCTACGCTTGCTTTTGCAGCAGCATATAGGACTGACTTTGGCTGAAGCCGCCGACGCGATTACCGCTATCAAGAACGTGAGATTTCGCTTGGTGCTGGCCAACGATTATCGAGTGGAGGTGTCGTCTGATCGGCAGACCAACCGCTCGGGCCAACCCCAATTCATCGTCATGGAGCGGGCACCGGGCAATATCAAAAACGAACTCAACCAGCGCGAGGTCGTCATCGACTACGGCCTCCCGACCGCTAGCCAGATCTTCGGGGCCAGTGCCGAACTGCGCGACCTTTTCGGCTTCGATTTTTACGGCGAGTTCAACGTCAGCAACCAATACCGTCAATATCCTGCGATCAACCGCAAAAAGCACGAGAGCTTCTCGGGCATCGTCGATGACGAGACCGCACTCGGCTGGATGTTCAACTTAGCGCGAAAGTCCGGTCCGTGGCTGCTCTTTTTAGAGGGCTTCGGCATGGATGAGACGTACTCTACCGGTGTGTTGCCGGTTGATGGCCGCGGCGTGGCCGACTACTCGCCCGAGGCGACCAACTTACTCTACGACTTCGTTGACGACAACGACGACCACGACCGACACCCGGACCAATTGCGGATTTTTCAGGGAAGTTTGATTCCGCCGCAAACAACTTCAATTAGCAACTTCACAGTTACTTCTGAGGGAGTGGCCGATCCTGCGGTTTTCCCCGGGTACGACGAGAATGGCGATTTTATTTCGGATTTCAACCAGAATAGCAACGGCGACCGGGAAAATCTTTTTCCCGACTACGAGGAGCCTTTTCTGCGCTATCACTCGGACCGGCCAGAGTTTCTTTTTGGCATTGACTTAAATAACAACGGCTGGGCCGAGCGCTTTGAGAACGACGACTTGCCCGACTATCCCTACAAAAAGGACCACTGGGGTTACAATACTTACGCCCGAGTTCAAGTCAATCCAGAGATGCGCTTGATGGGTGGTTTCCTCTATCAGGACCAACGCGAAACCAATCGCCGCAATGAAACGGCCTATGGAATTTTGACTTATCAGCGGACTTGGCCTACTTGGGGTAGCTTGCGGGTCTATGACATGCTCAAAAGGGCTGCGGATACCATCCCCGATCCACTCTCACAGTGGATTATACCCGAATTGGAGTTGGGTAGCGTCGTCGAAGAGGTCAGTGGGCGCAACGTTCCCGTACCCGACCTTTTGGCTGCTGAGGACACTTGGATCAATACGTTCTATGCCGACTGGGAATACAAGAGTCCGCGACGCTGGGCTACGCGGCACCGCTTTAAGTGGGATTGGTGGCGTCAGCGCAATGCGGCCGTAGCCTTTGTCCTCGACGGAACTGGGGAGAGGATGCTCAATGCGGCGGGGGAGTCAGTGGTGCTTTTCGACCCTCTTGGGCCGGAGGGCCGCAATGGCCGTAGGACCTCGGGCTTCATTGGGCTGATCGACAAAATTGACTACGCCTTTAACTGGAGACAGTTGTGGATTTCGCCTAGGTTCAAAAGCGAATTTCTACGCCGGGTACCATTTAACCGAGACTTGGCTGAGCGGCGCTCTTGGGACGTTTTGTGGTCGTTCTTGGTGCGTTTCCCGCTCTTAGTGAGCTCTAATGTTGACCTCGGCGTTGAACAGCGCCAGTTCTACAACCTCATAGGCGACGAGGATAAACTGGGGGCGGGTGAGCGAACTGGAGATTTCAGAGGGACAGTCTTGGCCGTGCAGTTGACCAACCGCAGGGATTACTTGGGCTACGAACTCACTGCCCAACTTGGCATGCGCTACGACCGACGTACGATCGAAGTTGTCGATGGCGACGCCGAGACGCGCACGGCGGGGTTGGCCTTTCTCTCGATCTTCGCCAGTCTAAGGTAGATAAATACACGACATGAGTGGTGTCTCTACTGTGCAGGGTTGGATCATCAATCGCGGCTGCGATACGATTTTTTTTATTGGTACTCCTCTTTTATCGCTGGTTGCGTTGCTCATTGCTTCACAGTACTTCAGTTCGGGCGACATTGCTTGGTTTGTGTTGGCGTTCTTTGCGGTAGGCCATCATTTACCTGGTTTCATGCGTGCCTATGGTGAAAGAGAGCTTTTTGATCGCCACAAGGCGACCTTCCTCGTCTCGCCCTTGGTGGTAACCGCTTTTGTGGCTTGGAGCGTATTTAACGGCCATCTGGGTTTCTTCATCTTCTTGGCCTTATGGGATCTGTGGCATTTCTTTATGCAGCACTATGGTTTCATGAGGATCTATGATGTCAAACGTCGCAAGCCCTCACTGCTCAGTTCGCGGCTGGACTGGTGGTTGACGGCCGTTTGGTTCGGTTATATCATCATCGACAGCCCTCATTACTTGGTCAATTTCCTCGAGCGCTGCCACCGCTATGGCTTCGGCCTCTACACTTGGATCACACCGGAGTTCCTCTTAGAGTTTAGAGAGTGGGTTTTCTATTTAGCTATTGGAATAGCTGTTCTCTATGTGGCAAACATGGTCTTTGAGCGGACGCGGGGGATACCAGTGGTTTGGCCAAAGCTGGCAATTTCGCTGACGACCTTTGCCACTGTTTATTATGCCTATATCGTCCTCGAAGACATCATTCTCGGCTATGCGATTACGGCCTTGGCCCACGATATTCAGTACTTTGCTATCGTCTGGATTTACAACCACGGGGTGCTCAAGCGCTCGCAAGAGTTGGGCATGTCCTTCTTCCGCTTCCTGTTCTCCGATGGCCGCTTTCGCATTGTTTTATTTTACGTGATTTTGATCTTGGCCTATGGCGGAATCGAGGCCGTAGCCCGAGCGACAGAGAACTACCTGATGTACGATGTGGCCAAGGTTATCATCGCCGCTTCGGCTTTTCTGCACTATTACTACGACGGTTTTATGTGGAAAGTGCGAAAAAAAGAGATCCGTCAGAACCTCGTTACTGAAGACGAAAGTGAAGTAGTCGCGGTCGGCCGCAAGGGATTGCGCGAAAGGCTACAGGAAAGCGTTGGACGCTCGGTGGGGTTGCGCTATGCCTTCGAGACTGGTCGCCAAGTGCTATACTTCGGAGTTCCCATTCTCTTTTTAGCTTGGAGCGATGCTACCTATTCGGTGTCAGATCTAGAAATGGGAGAGTACATGGCGCGGGTGACGCCGAATGTGGGCAAAATCCACGACGACTTGGGCCGGGCCTACGTGAAGCAAGGTCAGTACGAGCGCGCGATAGAAGAGCATCAGAAA
Organism: Candidatus Latescibacterota bacterium; assembly: GCA_965116045.1. Taxonomy (GTDB): domain Bacteria; phylum Latescibacterota; class UBA2968; order UBA8231; family UBA8231. The sequence goes on from OZ220478.1 coordinate 4,455,836, forward strand.
GCGGTGGAGCTAGATCCTGAATTTGCACCGGCCCACACTCATCTTGGCGTTGCCTATTCGCTATCTGGCGACCTGAATCGAGCCCTAGAACTCCACCGCAAGGCCATTGACTTGGATCCAGAAATGGCCCAGGCCCATTACAATCTAGGCGTGGATTATTGGAAAATGGGCAAGCTAGTCGAGGCGGAACGGGCGTTCAAACGGTCAATTGAGAAGGACAGCCAGTATATTCGAGCATACTATGCCTTATCTCAAGTATATAAAAGACAAGAAAATAGAGCGGAGCATGGCAGAATCTCTGCTCTAGTTCGCGACCTAGAAAAGGCCGCTCAACGCAGGGAATTGAGCCGTAGTGCGATGCCGTGGGCTACGGGTACTGCACTGGCCGAGAACACTCGATGAGAAAAATCATTGACAAACCATATAATCCTTTTTTTGTTAAGTGGCAGTTTATTAATTTTTGGAGTAAATGCTCTGCAGTTGAAGCCGGTCGCCAACGGTGGCAGGTGTAAACTGTTTTTTTTCACTTTACATAGGAGGTCTTAACTAATGAGAAAATTGTTAGCTTTCGCCGCCGCGGCGTTGATGCTGACTAGCACGGCTAGCCTCGCTCACTTTCCAGAAGGCCAGATCTTCGGGGCGTGGCAGTGGCCGTCGACTCACCTTCCTAACTTGGATGGCGACATCTCCGAGTGGAATGTGCTGCCGGATGAGTTGTGGATCGACATCTTCCAGACGGAAGTTGCCGAAGGTGATATCGGTCGCGAGATCGACACAGCCAACCTCAACTTCCGCGTTGCCGTTGGTTGGAATGACGAACTGGATCGCGTCTATTACGTCTATGACCGCTTTGATGACATTTGGGACCGCGATGCCGGCGGCTTTGGCTGCTGCGGTCAGGACGACAGCATTGAGATTTTCCTCGACGCTGACCACAGTGCCGATCGCCACGCCTTCTGGGCGGATGACTACGAAGACGCAGAGGAACGGGCCCGCAACAACGGCCGCACCAACCAGACGGGTCACTATCGTTGGCCGGCTCTTGAGCCTTTTGGCTTCTATTGGTTCTGGCTGAGTAGCTCGACTTGGCACGACAAAGAGCCTTATTCGTGCTGCCCGACCTCTTTCAACCTCGATGGCGCCCACGGCACCGAGGCCAACTTCCAGGCCGAGTGGTACACGGTTGGTTGGGATGATTTCGATCACAACAGCCCCGAAAACAGTATCCTACACGACTTTGTCGAGGGTGAGATTATCGGCGTTGGTATCCAAGTCGTCGATAACGACAACGGTCCAAGTGCAGAAGATCCTCGCACCGCTAAGTGGGCGTTGGGCGGCCAGCCCTGCATCAACGGCGACGGTGCCTGCGGCAGTGACTACATTCTGCTGCCAGTCCAAACCGAGCTGTTGCCGGAGCAGATGACGGCTGTCGAGGGCAATAGCTGGGGCCACATCAAGGCTTCGTTCGGCCAATAGGTACGAACAACTAGCGGTATTAAGTACCAAATAAGGGGGGGGGTAGAGTTGCTCTACGCCCCCTCTTTTGTATTGTGATTTATCTATTCTGTAAACCCTCGGGGATTGCGAGTATGAATAGAATCTTATGGCTTTTGACGCTTGGGGTAGTGATAGGATGGAGTGGGAGCAGCAGTGCGCTAACTATATACCGCATCGGTGCTGCGGATTTGCCTGCGCCCGAGTTAGACGTGCCCTATCAATTTGTCCAGCTTGAGTGGGAGGCCATAAGTTCCAGAGCACACGGTAGTGCGGTACAAATGGTGCTCGCCTCCGAAGGGATTATGCCGCAGCAGTTAGACCCGACGGTCAACTTGACGCCCCTTTTGGACGAGCGCGGCGGCCGAATTGAGACCTTGCAGACGATCGTCGGTTTTGCCGACTTTCCGGCCCGCGATGCCCCGATGTTCGACGGCGACCCAACAACGCACTTTCTTGGCGATGGCGATTGGGGAGGAGACTACGGCCGGGTTAAAAACAAGCTCCTGATCTTCGATTTGGGAGGTAATTTTATCGTCGATAGCATCAAGTTTTATCCCCGTGAACGCTTTCTCGATACCCGCTTCATCGAGCGCTTTGTCATCGGCACCAGCGACGGCGACCCACTCAAGAAGAATACTCGCGAGTACGTCGTCGGTGGCGAGGGCGGTCAGTTTCGAGATTACGATTTGGTGTACAACATCACCGAAAACACGCAATCGATGATCGAGTTGAGCATCCCGAATGAGCCTATTCGCCAACTCATGTTTGAGGCACCGCCCAACACCCGCGGTGTTTGGGAGATCGCCGAGTTTGAACTCTACGGTATCGGCTTCGCGCCCAAGAGCCAATACACAACCAACGTCATTGACTTAGGTGGTATGGCGAGTTTGGGCGATCTAACGTGGTTGGGGGAGGCCGAGGGAGGGGCAGAAGTGGCGTTGTCGATGCGCAGCGGTGATGACGACGATCCTAATTCTTATTGGCGTCTGACTTTTCGCGGCGATGAGCGCAGTCGCTTTGGCACCAACGGTGTCGCCCTGACGCTCAGCACGTACAACCGATTGGAAAAGGGCGAAAAGGCCGGGATCACACCTGACACTGAAAACTGGTCCGACTGGAGCCCACCATATAACTTCGCCACCGGAGGGGATGTGCTGCTGGCCGATAGACCGCGTCGTTACGTGCAGTTCAGGGCTGATTTCACTTCCCAGAAGGAGGCTGGCGGGCATTTGGACTTTTTGCAGTTCAGCGTTTCGAACCCGCCGGTGGCGACCCAAGCCTTGGCCGAGATCGCGCCGGCGAGTGCTCGCGCCGGCGAAGTAACGTCTTTTACCTATGCGATTCTGCCCCAGTTGCGCGACGAGGATTTGGGGTTTGATACTATTGAGATTGAGACCCCAGTTGAAGTTGCAAGCATTGACGCGTTTCGGATTGATGGTCAGGAGGTCAGCTTTGCCGTTGTGCGCTCGGACGCACGAGGATTTGCGTTGCGGATTCCGCGCATGGACCCGCAGCAAACGGGCGAACTCATTGAGATTGACTTTGCGGTGGAAGTATTCAAGTTCGGGACGGTATTCCCCGGGAGGATATCCGACAGTGAGAAGCCCTTTGAAGTACGGCAGGCGTTGACCCCTGGCAACGCTGATCCACTGGTGGATAGCAATACGCTAAGCGTTGGATTAGTCAATATGGGAGAGAAGTCGGTCAACGCACTCGAACTGTCCTCGTCGGTATTTACGCCCAACGGCGATGGAATCAACGATTTTCTCGAGATTGAATACGAATTGTTGAACCTCTTTGGCGCAGTGCCGGTTGCACTGGAGCTATACGATCTATCGGGACGGTGGATAGGGGTGGTACATCAGGGGACAGCGGAGAGCGGCCGATTCGTACTGGCGTGGGATGGAGTGCTGGCGAACGGGGCCGGGACCGTGCCGGGGCTATATCTACTGCGATTAGAGGTTGACAGCGATCAAGGCAAGGAAGCGCTTCAGCGCGTCATTGCTCTAGCCTATTGAGAATGGAAACGAGCCAGATCAGACATCTAATCGCATGGTGGACGGTGGGGTCTCTGGCGATAGGGGCAGGCGATATCAGTGCTCTAACGATCTTTCGGATCGGGGGTACTGACCAGCCTGCGCCAGAGTTGACATCGGTAGAAGGGGTGGAATTCGTTCAGATTGATTGGGCCGATATCGATGAGAATTTGCACGGTAGTATCAACTTGCTAGAAGTGACCAGTAGTCACATCGCGCCGCGGCAACTCGACCCCACGGTTAATCTGACCCCACTTTTGCCACAGGCCGATTTTCTCGGTGATATCCTCTACCTGACTTGGATCGGCTGGGGAGGGTTCGACGACGACGATGAGCTTATCTGGGACGAGGATCCCAATACGGCCTATCTGGGAGACGGTCATTTCGCCTCGCATGGGCCGAATACCAAAAACCTGATTTTTGATTTTGGCGGGCTGTTTTTTATCGACCGGGTCAAGTTCTATCCGAGGCCCAGCCACCTGACCGACCGCTTTGTCGAACGCTTCATTATCGGCACCAGCGATGGCGACCCGCTCAAGGATCCGAACCGAGACCTTCAGGCCGGAGCGCGGGGCGATTATGTGGCCTTCGACGTGATTTACAATGTTCGCGACAATACGCAACCGATTATTGACTTGAAGATGCCCGATGAGCCGATCCGCAAGCTGCTTTTCCGCGCACCGGAGAATACGCGGGGAATTTGGGAATTGGCCGAGTTGGAACTCTACGGTTCAGGTTTTGCGCCCTTCGCCAATTATACCAGCAGCATTATCGATTTAGGTAAGCCAGTGGCCTTGGGCGATTTGAGTTGGTCAGGCGAAGTCGATGCTGGTGCCGAGATCGGTTTAGTGATGCGCAGCGGCGATGTGCCAGACCCGAGCATCTATTGGCGCTTCACCTTCCGCGGCGACGAGCAGAGCCGCTTTGATGTCAAAGGCCGGCCGATTACGGCCCGAGCCTACGATAAGCTCAACAAAGGCGAGAAGGCCGGGATTACGCCCGATACCCAGAACTGGGAGCCGTGGAGTCAAACTTATGATTTTGCGGCTGGTTCGGGGCCGATGCAAGCTGATAAACCGCGTCGCTACGTCCAGCTCAAAGCCGATTTTACTGCACGGAAGAACGCTGGCGGGCGGCTAGATTTTTTACAGTTTAGCATCTCGGATCCGCCGGTGGCGACGCAAGTGTTGGCCGAAATTTCGCCGCCGAGTGCTCCAGCCGGGGACGTCACTCAGTTTACCTATAGTATTCTGCCGCAATTCGAGCGAGAAGATTTGGGATTTGACACCATCGAGATTGAGACGCCGGTTGAAGTGGCCAGCATCAACGGTGTGCGAATCGCTGGCCAGGAAGTCGGCTTTGAGGTCGTGCGATCGGATGCCGTCGGCTTTGTTCTCAAAATCCCACGGATGGACGTGCAGCAAACCAGTGAAAGGATCGAGGTGGATTTCGCCGTAGAGGTGTTCAAGTTTGGAACGGTGTTCGCCGGCCGGGTCTCCGATAGTGAAAAGCCCTTTGAAGTGAGGCAATCATTAACTCCAGGCGATGCCGATCCGCTGATCGATAGCAACACCCTGAGTGTGGAGTTAGTCGAAGTAGGAGAGAAAGCAGTCAATGCGCTTAAGCTGTCCTCGCCGGTATTTACGCCCAACGGAGATGGAATCAATGACGCCCTCGAGATCGAATACGAGTTATTAAACCTTTTTGGTGTAGTACCTGTATTGCTAGATTTATACGACTTATCGGGGCGATGGATCGGGGCGGTGGATCGAGGCACGGCGGCGAGCGGCCGAGTCGCGCTGCGCTGGGACGGGCGTTTAGCAGACGGGTCGGTGGCTGCACCGGGATTATACTTGCTGCGGTTGGAAGTAGAAAGCGATCGAGGCAAGGAAACACGCCAGCGCGTTGTTATTTTAGCCTATTAATTAAGAGATGGATATGCAGCGATGCAGCGTATCAGCGTCTTATTAATGCTTGGTTGGGCAGTGGGTGTCTCAGCCCAAACTGGGCATCGGGTAATGGCGAATCAAGTAATAGTCAACAGCCGAACCCATTGGCAGAACTGGAGTTTTCCGCCAGGGGTGTTGGAATTAGGTGTTGACGGTTCGGTTCGTCCCCAGAAACTCCGCCGAGATATCAATGCCGTCCAAGATATTGTCGATCACTTGCGCGTGCGTCCCCCGGAGAGAATTAAAAAACCCCCTGAAGACATCGTTCCACTCGACGCGGTACAGGGCGGTGCCACGGCGAATATCGCCGCGGTCCCCAACATTTTCGATGGAGATTTGACAACCTATTGGGAACCAGTCGAGGCGAGCGAGGAGTCCGATCTCGCTTCGCAGTGGTGGTTCGTCGTTGACTTGGGCCGATTGGTGATCGCCAAGAAGATTGTACTCAAATTCGTCCGCGAGGATTTGGGAGACCCATTCTTGCAGTTCGATGTGCTGGCTTCACAGGGCAACAAGCCCAAGGGCAACCAGCGCTCGCCGCTGCCAGAGTTCAGCCCGCTGTTGCGGACTCTGCGGCCCAACAAGGAACAGCGCCTCTTCGAGATCGACATGGATCAGCTGGGAGATAATTTCGCCGGTACTGGTCTCCGCTTCGTGCAGATCGTAGTGACCGGCAGCGATCTCGACCGCGGCCGGGAGCTAAGCCAAGCCGAGTACGAGGCCCTGCCGGCAGGAGAACGGGGGGCGGTCGACTACTTCAAAAAACTCGCTGGGGGCCGCGAAACCTTAGTGGAGCAGAAGGTTTTTGAGCGCTTAGACGCTGATCGCCGAGGTGCGATCCGCTACTATCGCAAGGAGCGTCCGCGGCTGGCGGAGTTGGAGGTTCTGGCTGAAGGAGACGAAATCCTTTCCGGGATGCTGGAACGCGGTGGTTCCGGTACAGCGACGCAGACGGCCTCAATCAACAACATGATTGATGGCGAGATCGAAAGCAGGGTCCAGTTTATCACTCGCTTTGGTCGGGGCTCGCTGAACTCGCCAGAGGGCGGAGTCTTGTTCGATTTAGGTGCTTTTTACTGGATTGATGCCTTCCGCATCGCCTACGCCGGTGGAGTTTTTCAAGCCTACCACCTAGACTTTTCCGATGGCAGCCTCGAAGCCGACGGTAGCCTCAAGTGGTCGGTCGCGGTCAATCGCACGGAAAACAGCGACTACGGTAGCAGTCAGGGGTTGGGTTTCGGCCTCTACGAAGGCAACGACTTCGAGCGGATTAAAGCGCGCTTCTTTCACCTCGTCTGGAAGCAGTATGAGGCAGGTGGCGGCTTTGGGGGTGGTTCCGGTCAGCCGGCCGAAATTCAGCTCTATGGGCGGGGGTATCAACCAGAAGTTACTCTGACGTCCGACTTGGTGCGCTTGGGCGGTAGCCGCAACCTGTCCTCCATTGAGTGGGATGCCGATACGCCGCCGGGCACCAGCGTCGTGTTGCAGACTCGCACCGGCAACGAACTCGACGAAGTACTGCGCTACTTCAAAAAGGACGGCACCGAAGTCTCCGAGGCCGAATACAATAAACTGCTGTCGATTTTTCGCGGCGACACCATCGGCGAGGAGGTCGCCGGTGGCGACTGGAGCGACTGGAGTGCGCCTTACGAAGACGCCAGCGGTAGCCCGATTACCTCACCTAGTCCGCGCGAATTTCTCGAGATCCGTGCGGTTCTGCTCTCGGACGATCCAGAGGTCAGTGCAACGCTGCACTCGATTCGGTTGAATTTTACTAATCCAGTTGCGCAAGAAATCGTCGGCGAAGTTGTCCCTTTTGAAGTCGAGAACCTCGGCGAGGAGCAGCGTTTTTCCTTTTACGTGCGTCCAGATTTTGCCCGCGGCGACCCTGGCTTCGACCAGTTGCTTTTGATCGCTCCTACTGATATGAACCTGCACTTCGAGGGACTTTATGGCGGTACAGCGGCCGAACTAGTGGCCGAAGAGACGACCGGGACGGCTCTCGTTGCTGAGGTCGTGCCTACTTCAGGCGACAGCTTGCAGGTATCGTTTTCGCCGCTGGGGCCTGACTCGGGGATTGAGGTGGTGCGATTGGATTTTTCGACGGCCTTGTTTTCGACCGGAGCAGTAATGCTGGCGTCGTTACAGAACAGTGCGGAGGGCGAGGGGGGTTGGCAGCGGGTGGAGCCAGGCGAGGCCGTCGCAGAGGTGGTCAGTAATACGACGACGTTAGTAGGCAAGGTCGCGTCCGGGCCTTTGGTGCAAGCGGTGTCGGTGATGCCTGCGGCGTTTACGCCCAACGGCGACGGGATCAACGACGAGGTGTCGTTCCGCTTTACGGTGGTCAAGGTGAGCGATGATAGTCCGGTGGAGGTGCTCATCTACGATCTGCAAGGGCGACTGATACGGCGGCTAGTTGAGCAGCGGGCGTTGAGCACAGGGTCGTATGAGGCCACTTGGGACGGGCGGGATGAGCGGGGGGCGGTGGTGCCTTCGGGAGTCTATCTGACGCGAGTGCGAGTCAATACGGACACCGAAGGTGCCCGCGTTGGACGCGCTGGAATTTTCCGCACCATCGCTGTTGTCTATTAGGGGTAGAGGGGCATTAATGATGACTCGATCATTGATCCTAGCCGTGCTGATCGCCGGTACTGCGTTTGCCCAATCGGGTTACCGGATCACTGCCAATCAAGTGGTGGTTGACAGCCGTGCTCACTGGCAAAGCTGGAACTTTCCACCGGGGGTGCTGGACTTGGGCAGCAGTGGGACGGTGCAACCCCGGAGCCTGCGGCGCAGTATTAACGCCGTCGGCGACATTGTCGCCAACTTGCGTGCGCGCCCACCGGATGGCCTGAAGAAAGCGCCAGAAGACATCGTCCTTGCCGACGCCATCTTAGGGGGGGCTCGCTCTAATGTCGCGGGTGTAGAAAACCTGTTCGACGGGGATATGACGACCTATTGGGAACCTGATCCGCCCACCGAGGAGTTGGATTTGGGTACGCAGTGGTGGTTTATCGTCGATTTAGGTCGCTTGGTAATGGCAAAGAAACTCGTGCTCAAATTCGTTCCCGAGGAGTTGGGCGATCCCTTCTTACAGTTCGACCTGTTAGCTTCGCAGGGTAATATCCCCAAAGGCAACCAGCGTTCGCCCACGCCTGAGTTTACGACCATTCTGCGCACGTTAAAGCCCAACAAGGAGCAGCGGGTGTTCGAGTTGGTCACCAACTCGGAGCCGACCTTTGCCGGTACGGGGATGCGTTTCTTGCAGATCATCATTACCGGTAGTGACTTTGATCATGGGCGGGAGGTGAGTTTGGAGCAATACGAGGCTTTACCAGCGAGCGATCAGGGAGCTATTGAGTTTTACAAGCGGCAGGCTGATGGCAGTGAGACGGTAGTATCGCCGGAGATTTACGAGTTGCTGACCTCTGTGCAGCAGGGGCCGATCCGCTACTTCCAACGGGAGCGTCCGCGATTGGCCGAATTGGAGGTTTGGGCTGAAGGCGACGAGATTCTGACGGGGGCATTGGCTCGCGGTGGGTATGGCACTGCGACGCAGACGGCGGCGATCAACAACCTGATTGACGGTCAGATCGAGAGTAAGGTACAGTTTCTCTATTCTTTCGGGCGTGGCTCGTTCAAAGAGCCGGAGGGCATTCTCTTTTTTGATCTGGGGGCCTTTTACTGGATTGACGCTTTTCGCATGGCCTACGGTGGCTCGACGTTTACTGACTATCGGCTCGACTTTTCCGACGGTAGCCTCGAAGCCGACGGCAGCCTCAGGTGGGTCACCCAGGGAACACGCGTACCAACCCAAGACGTTACTGCTTCGGCTGGCCGCGTGACCGATCTTGGCTTTGGAATATACGAAGGCAACGATTTCGGGCGGGTTAAGGCGCGCTTTTTTCGCTTTGTGTGGGAGCAGTTTGAAAGTGCCACAGCCCGCGGCGGAGCCACTGGCCAGCCCGCGGAATTGCAGCTTTACGGTTGGGGGTATCATCCCGAGGTAGCACTGACCTCCAATTTGATCCGCTTGGGTGGCAGCCGCAATCTGCTGTCGATTGAGTGGGATGCCGATACGCCGCCGGGCACCAGCGTCGTGTTGCAGACTCGCACCGGCAACGAACTCGACGAAGTACTGCGCTACTTCAAAAAGGACGGCACCGAAGTCTCCGAGGCCGAATACAACAAGCTGCTGTCGATTTTTCGCGGCGACACCATCGGCGAGGAGGTCGCCGGTGGTGACTGGAGCGACTGGAGTGCGCCTTACGAAGACGCCAGCGGTAGCCCGATTACCTCACCTAGTCCGCGCGAATTTCTCGAGATCCGCGCGGTTCTGCTATCGGACGATCCAGAGGTCAGTGCAACGCTGCACTCGATTCGGTTGAATTTTACTAATCCGGTTGCGCAAGAAATCGTCGGCGAAGTGACTCCCTTTGCGGTGGAGCAGTTAGGGCAGCCGCAGCGGTTTTCGCTCTACATGCGTCCAGAGTTTGCCGCGGGCGATCCGGGTTTTGATCAGTTGTTGGTGGTAGCCCCGTCGGATATGCGTTTGGAGTTTGAAGGGGTATATGGTGGTCCGACGGTGGCCTTGGCCACTGACGTGGGAGCCGATTGGGCCTTGGAAGACGCGGAAGTCATTCCTACGGCTGGTGATAGTTTGCAAGTGGCATTTTCAGAGATAGGTCCGTCCTCGGGGGTTGAGGTGGTGCGGTTGGACTTTTCGACGGCCTTGTTTTCGACTGGAGCGGTGTTGCAGGCATCGTTGCAGCACAGTGTTGAGGGGGAGGGAGGCTGGCAGCGGGTGGATCCAGGTGAGGCCATGGAAGCCATTGCCAGCAATACCACGACGCTGGTAGGGGCGGTGCAGGAGGGGGGCTTAGTACAGGCGGTGGTAGTGGAGCCGAGCGTAATTACGCCCAACGGCGATGGGGTCAACGACGAGATGGGGTTTCACTTCCAAGTGGTCAAGGTGGGCGGAGCTAGTCCGGTGGAGGTGTTGATCCACGATGTGCAGGGGCGGCGAGTGCGGCGCTTGGTTGAGCAGCGTCCAGCGAGTACGGGAATCTATGGGATGGAGTGGGACGGTCGGGATGAGCTGGGAACGGTAGTGTGCCCAGGAGTCTATTTGGCGCGAGTGCGGGTCGATACCGACACCGAGGGTGCCCGTATTGGACGCGCTGAAGTACTGCGTACCATCGCTGTTGCTTACTAGCACTTTTCCCCAGTGGAGGGAATACTATGCGGGTGTCGCTGGTTCTGCTGGCCCTCGGTTTCTTCTGGAGCCAAGTGTCGGCACTGACGATTTATCGGATCGGTGGCCAGAGTCTGCCACCGCCCGAACTAGACGCACCCTACGAATTCGTGTCGTTGGCTTGGGCCGATGCCGACGAAGCTCGCGATGGCCAGATCAAGTTGGTTGAAGTAGAAGCCGACTTCATCCGTCCTCAGCGTCTAGACCCCACCGTGAACATCGCGCCGCAGATCTACGAATTAGACGGTGGTACCGTGTTCGTCATGCACTCGCACACTGGCTGGACCGAGAACCTCGAAGACGACGACCATTTCATCTTTGATGGCGATCCTGAAACGGTCTATCTAGGCGATGGTCACTGGCCTTGGGGCTCCATTTTCTTTGGCAGACGCTCCCTTGATGATAATTGGGGCAAGGGATCATGGATATATACCAAGGTCTGGATCTTCGACCTTGGTGGCCTATTCAACCTTCAGCGCATTCGCTTCTTCCCCCGCGAAAAGTTCATCAACGAGCGCTTTATCCAGCGATTCAGGGTCGGTACCAGCGATGGCGATCCGCTCAAGGACGGCACCCGCGATCACGCGATCACGCATCGAGGCTTTTTTTTCGACTTCGACATCGCCTATGACATCAAGGAAAACTCAAGCGGAATGGTGGAATTGGCGATGCCTTCCGAGCCGGTCCGGCGTTTGCTGCTTGATGCGCCGGAAAATTCGAGCGGAATTTGGGAGCTAGCCGAGTTCGAGATATACGGGCTTGGCTTCGCAAACGAGGCCACCTACCGCTCGAACATCATCGATCTCGGCGAGGCAGTTGCACTGGGACCTGTAACTTGGTCGGGACGGCAGGACCCCGAGGCTGTCGTCGAACTGCGGACGCGCAGCGGCGACAGCCCCGAACCGAACAACTACTGGCGCTTCACGTTTCGGGGCGACGAGAAGTCACTTTTCGACCAACAAGGGAAGCCTCTCACCCGGCAGAGCTACGCCAAACTCAACAAGGGAGAGAAGGCTGGGATCACTTATGATACCCGTAACTGGGAGTCGTGGAGTCCGGCTTACGATTTCAGTGCCGGGGTGGGAGATATACAGGCGAATAAACCGCGTCGCTACGTACAGTTCAGCATCGACTTCTACTCGGGCCGCGACCGGGGCAGTCAACTTGACTATGTGCAGTTTGCGGTGTCGGACCCGCCAATTGCGACCCAAGCCCTAGCAGAAATCACACCGGGCGCGGTGAGGGCGGGCGAGCCGGCGGCGTTTACCTATGTGTTGACCCCAGTGTTTAGTCCCCGAGACTTGGGCTTCGATTCTATTGAAATCGATACTCCGAGTCTGCCCGGCGGGGTGGATGCGGTGCGGATCAGCGGTGAGGAGGTGGGATTTGAAACCCGGCGGCTGGACGAGCGAGGCTTTGAATTGGGGATTCCCCGGATCGACGCGACGCGGACCGGCGAGCGGATCGAGGTGGATTTTCGCGCCGAAGTTTTCCAGTTTGGGACGCTTTTTGCCGGGTGGGTCTTCGATAGCGAGAAACCACACGAGGTGCGGCAAGCGTTGACAGCCGGTGATGCGAACCCGCTCATAGAGGGAGATCGCTTGAGTGTGGACATTTTACATTTGCGCCAAAGAAGCATCAAAGGATTGCGTGTGCAGGCCGGCGTTTTTACCCCTAACGGCGATGGGATTAACGATGTAGTCGCGATCGAGTGCGACTTGCTGAACATAGAGGCCGCACCGGTGGCGATCCAGATATTTGATTTGGCGGGACGCGAGATCAGCCAGATCGACGGTGGCGATCAGGTCAGCGGGTGGTTCACTGCTACATGGGACGGGCGTGATGTCGATGGGCGACTCGCGCCGCCGGGAACGTATCTGCTGCAGCTCTCCGTAGAGACGGACGAAGGGGTTGATCGGGCACAACGGGTCGTTGGCATGGCCTATTAAGGAAGATGTGATGAGGCACGTAGCGGTATGGTTTGGATTGTGGCTGTTCATTATCGCTCCTCTCGACGCGCTGACGATCTACCGGCTCGGGGGTAGCGATTTGCCAGCCCCGGAATTGGCAGCACTTGAGGGGGTAGAGTTCGTGCAACTGGCGTGGGCCGATGTAGCCGAAGATCAGCACGGCGAGATCAACCTAATCGAAGTAACCCCCAATTACATCGCACCGCGCCAATTTGACCCAACGGTCAACCTGACGCCACTCTTGCCTCAGCCCGACTTTCTCGGCGACATTTTTTATTTAACTTGGATCGGCTGGGGCGGTCCCGATGTCGATGACTGGTTTATCTGGGACGAGGACCCCACTACGGCCTATTTGGGCGATGGGCACTTTGCTCAGCATGGGCCGAGACACAAAAGTCTGATTTTCGATCTCGGCGGCCTGTTTTTTCTCGAGCGGATCAAGTTTTATCCCCGCGAACGACATCTCCACGACCGCTTTGTGGAAAGCTTTACCATCGGCATCAGCGACGGCGATCCACTCAAAGATCCCCATCGAGAGTTACAAGCCGGCGTGGGGGGATTCGGCAGGGGGTCTGTCGTCGCCTTTGACGTGCTTTACGACATCAGGGAAAACACCGAGCCCATCATTGAGCTAGAACTGCCCGAGGAACCCGTACAGAAGGTGCTCTTCCAGGCGCCGGAGAACACGAGGGGCATCTGGGAGCTAGCCGAACTCGAGCTGTACGGCGCGGGTTATGCCCCCTTTGCCGGCTACCAAAGCAATGTCATTGATCTGGGCCGAGCGGTATCGCTGGGCGATCTAAACTGGTCGGGTGTGGCCGAGCCGGGGGCCCGTGTTGCTTTGACTATGCGCAGTGGCGATACGCCGACGCCCAATATCTACTGGCGCTTCACCTTTCGCGGCGATGAGCAAAGTCGCTTCGATACCCAAGGTCGGGTGCTGACGCGCAAAGCCTATAACAAGCTCAACAAAGGCGAACGGGCCGGGATCACGCCTGATACCCAGCAGTGGGAAGCTTGGAGCCAAGCGTACGATTTCGCGGACAGTACGGGGACGATGCAGGCGAACCAGCCTAGGCGCTACGTGCAACTGCGCACTGACTTTGAATCGCTCAAGGAGGCGGGCGGACGACTGGACTATTTACAGTTCAGCGTCTCAGACCCGCCGGTAGCTACCGAGGTGTTAGCCGAGATCGCTCCAGCACAGGTTAAAGCGGGAGAGGTGACTTCCTTTACCTATGCGGTATTGCCCCAATTTGAAAAGGATGATCTGGGATTTGACACCATTGAGATTGAGACGCCCGTACAGGTGAAAAGTGTTGACGCGGTACGCATTAGCGAGATGGAGGTCGACTTTGACGTCCTGCGCTCGGACGCGGAGGGCTTTGCGCTGCGCATTCCGCGCATGGACTTGCAGCGCACCGAAGAATTAGTTGAGGTGGATTTTCAGGCGGAAGTGTTCAAGTTCGGCACAATGTTCACCGGCCGGGTATCGGCTAGCGAAAGGCCCTTTGAAGTGCATCAGCGGCTCACCGCGGGCGACGCCGATCCACTGGTCGAGAGCAATACGCTGAACGTAGGTTTGGTCGAAGTGAAACGCAAGGCAGCCAACGCGCTCAGGCTGGCCTCGCCTTTGTTTACGCCCAATGGCGACAGAGTCAACGATGAGTTGCAGATCGAATACGAACTGTTGAATCTCTTGGGAGCGGTGCCCGTCGCATTGGATCTGTACGATTTGTCGGGCCGTCGCTTGGGGGAGGTGTATCGCGGCACAGCGCAGAGCGGCCGATTTGGCTTGGAGTGGGATGGGGTATTGGCGAGTGGGGAGCGGGTAGGGCCGGGGTGGTACCTGTTGCGCCTAAAGGTGGCTAGCGACCAAGGCGTAGAAATCCTCCATCGCGTCATCGCGCTGGCTTATTAGAGACTGAAATCGCAATGAAGACCATTTGGATTTTTGTCTGTGCCTTGTTGTTGGGCACGGTGTGTGCCAGTGCTCAGAGAGCGGGCCATCGCGTCACCGCCGACCAAGTCGTAGTCAATACGCAGCAGCACTGGCAAAACTGGTTTTTCGGAGCGGGCACCTTAGACATCGGGGCTGACGGTGAAGTTCGGCCACGGCGGCTGCGCAAGAATATCAATGCCGTTGAGAACGCCCGCGAATTCTTGCGCCTGAATCCTCCCAGTTATATCAAAAAAGATGCGGCCGATATCGAACTCAGCGACGGCATCCGCGCCGGCTCCAATGCGCCGGGCGTCTTGGCCCTCTTTGACGGCGATATGGAGACCTATTGGGAACCTGACGCACTCGATCTAGGCGTCGACTTGGCGACGCAGTGGTGGTTCATCGTTGATCTAGGCCGCTTCGTCATGGCCCGTAAGATCGTACTCAAATTTGTCGATGAAGCATTGGGCGACCCCTTCTTGCAGTTTGATGTACTCGTCTCGGAAGGCCGTCGGCCCAAGGGTAACAGCCGTTCCGAGACACCGGAATTCAGACGCGTAGCGCGCACCTTGGTGCCGAACAAGCACCAGCGGCTCTTTGAGATCGAGCTGGATTACGCAGAAGAGTTTGCGGGTATGGGCCTGCGTTTCGTGCAGGTGATTGTAACCGGTAGTGACTTTGCCCAAGGGCGGGAGATCAGTCGCGACGAGTACGAAGCCCTGCCAGAGGCAGACAGGGGGGCGATCCTCTACCACAAGTTGCTGCCGAACGGCAATGAGGCCGCAGTCAAAAAGGAGGTTTATGACCGGCTTGAAGCATCGCGGCAAGGCCCGGTGCGCTATTTCGTGCGCGAGAGGCCGCGCCTAGCCGAGTTGGAAGTGTGGGCCGAGGGCGATGAGATCCTGATCAATACGGTCGAGCGCGGGGGCATGGTTACTTCTACCCAATCGCTGGCGCTGGCGAGTTTATTCGACGGCGATGTACTCAGTTTCAGCGAGGTGATTTTTATCTTTTCGCCAGGTCAATTAAAGGAACCAGAGGGCGGGGTATTTTTCGATATGGGGGCCTCGTTCTGGATTGACGCTTTCCGCATGGCCTTGGGAGCGCGCCAGCGAAATTTTGAGGGTTATAGGCTGGATTTCTCCAATGGCGAACGCGAGGCCGACGGTAACCTCAAGTGGACTTCCGCGGCCGTAGTGAGTGGTGCGGAAGTCCTCAGTGCTAGCACGATTGGCACCCAGAGCGTAATGGGCAATGATTTTAGCCCCCTAAGGGCGCGTTTTTTCCGATTCGCGTGGAATCAGATTGTGCGCGGGGTAGGCAATAGCGGTGCGGCCATTCTGGCCGATCCGTCCGAGTTACAACTCTACGGGGAAGGGTTTATGCCAGAGGTAAGCCTGACTTCGGATCTGGTGCGGTTGGGTGGCACCCGCAATTTGGTCTCGATCGAATGGGACGCCGAGATGCCGCCGGGCACGAGTGTGCTGGTGCAAACGCGTACCGGCAACGAGCTAGACGAGAACTTGCGCTATTTCAAAAAAGACGGCACCGAAGTGAGTAAAGACCAATACGATAAGCTGCTGTCGATATTCAAGGGGGATATTATCGCCGAAGAAGTAGTAGGCGGGGATTGGAGCGACTGGAGTCAGCCGGGCGAAAATCCCCGCGGCAGTCCGATTACTTCGCCGTCGCCGCGCGAGTTTCTGGAGATCCGAGCAACCCTGTTATCGGACGCTCCTTCAGTGAGCGCGACCTTGCGTTCGATTCGGCTCAATTTTACGCATCCGGTGGCGCAGAGTCTGACGGGGGAGGTGGTGCCGGCGGTGGTAGAGACGCTGGGGAAAGAGCAGCGCTTTTCGCTCTTTGTGCGGCCGAATCTCGCCCCTCGCGATCGTGGTTTCGACGAGCTCCTGCTGGTGGCACCGTCGGACATGACGCTTGATTTCGATGGTCTGTATGGCGGTGCGGGCGAGGTGCTGACTGGCCGCGACGTGGACGGGCTGGCGATAGCCGGTGTCGAGGTTGTAGCGACGGGCGGCGACAGCCTGCGCTTGACCTTTCCGCCCGTCACCTCGGAGTCAGGGATTGAGATGTTGCGGCTGGACTTCATCACGGCGCTTTTTTCGGCTGGAGCGGTGTTGCAGGCATCGTTCCAGAATAGTACCTCGAAGGGATGGGATTGGCAGCGGGTCGAGCCGGGCGACGCAGTAGGAGCGGTATCTAGTAACACCACGACCTTGAGGGGCGCAGTGCAGAACCGATCATTGCTGGAGGATGTGGTGGTACCAGCGGTACTCACCCCCAATGGGGATGGGGTCAACGACCAAGCGTCGTTCCACTTCAAGGTAATCAAGGTAGGCGACGATAGTCCGGTGGAGGTGCTGATCTACGATTTGGGCGGTCGGTTAGTGCGGCAGTTGATTGAGCAGCGCGCGGTGAGTACAGGGGCGTACAGCGTTGGGTGGGATGGTCGGGATGAGTCGGGGACGGTGGTCGCACCGGGAGCGTATGTGGTGCGCTTGCGGGTCGATACCGATACCCAAGGGGCCCGCGTCGGGGCTGGGGAGGTCTTGCACACTATTGCCGTAGCCTATTGATGGTGGCGATCGTAGCTTCGCCGCGGATAGTCTGTCTGATCCTCGTACTATGCGGCTGCCGAGGATCGGACACAGGCCCCGCATCGCCACCTACTGCCGTCGATTCTGAACTGATCCACGCCTTGCACTTTCAGCCACCTGATTCCACCGATGGTGAGGGACGCCGGCTGGCCAAGTTGTACTGCCAGAGTTGCCACGTCTTCGCCGAGCCTGAGTTGCTGGACCGGACGACTCTGCGCGAGTGGGTGCTGCCGAGATTGGCCAAGATCCTCGGTTTGCCGCAGGAACTGGAGGGCTTGTCGCCTAAGAAGTATCAGCGGGAGGACGAGCAGCTAGGCATCTATCCCCAAGAGCCTTTGATCCCGGTGGAGGTTTGGACACCGATTGTCGAATACTATCTGCAGGCCGCGCCGGAACAACTCTTGCCTCAGGGCGCACGACCAACGATCGGCCGCGACTTGGATCAATTTGACGTTTTGATACCAGAGTATCGCGTCGAAAGTCCCTTTACGACGCTTGTGGCGATTAATGAGGGGCGAATTTACACGGGAGACTCGCGCGAGCGTTCGGTATCGATTCTCGACGGTCAGGGGCAACTCGTGCAGAAGCTGAGGCTCAACCTAACTCCGACCGATATCGACTGGCGCGAAGGAACTATCTGGGTCACCTCAATCGGCTCGCCGTTCCCGTCAGACGATTCGCAGGGCCAGTTGATGGCCGTAGCCAAGGAGGGCGATACCTTTCTACAAGTCGGCAAACGGGTACTGAGGGATTTGTCGCGGCCAGTCGCTACTTCGTTTGCCGATCTGGATGGCGACGGGGCGGCCGAAATCGTTGTCTCCGAGTTTGGCAACCGACTGGGGCATCTGTCCTATTTTATTGTCAAGGAAGATGGGGGGTACGAGGAGCGCTGGCTCAACCAATACCCCGGGGCGATCAGCCACTACGTGCGCGACTTCAACGGCGACGGTCACCCGGACATCATCGCCTTGATGGGGCAAGCTCGCGAGGGGGTGTTTATTTATTACAATCGCGCCGACGGCACTTTTGCAGAGTCCTATGTGGTGCAGTGGCCACCTTCCTATGGGGCGGCGCATCTGAGTATAGTGGATTTTGACGGGGATGGAGACCTCGATCTGATCACTGCCAACGGCGATAACGCCGACTACGCGCTGCTACTCAAACCGTACCACGGGGTTCGACTCTATCTCAACGACGGTCGCAATCGCTTCACAGAGGCCTATTTCTTTCCGCTCAACGGGGCCTACAAGGCGCAGGCCGCTGACTTCGACGGAGATGGGGATTTCGATATAGCTGCGATCGGCTTTTTCGCCGATTACGCCACTGCACCCGCAGAAGCCTTCGTGTACTTGCGCAACGAAGGTGGCCTGCATTTTGTGCCTTCTACGTTCGACGAGGTGTTGGCGGGCCGCTGGCTAACGATGGATGTAGGCGATGTCGATCTCGACGGCGACGAGGACATCGTCCTCGGCTCTTTTGCCATGGGTTGGTCCAATGTGTCGGCCGAGTTAGAAGCGCGTTGGCGGCGGGGGCCATCGATATTGATTCTCAAAAATCGACACTATTAATCGGCAGCGACTTCGCGAGCGATTCGGACCCCTACATCGGGGCTGCGGGCATCGGGTGGGCTAAAAAAGCGCGAGGCCGAACGCCCGCCCAGCCCTAGGGTGCCAAAGGAGCCACCGCGCCCGACGCGGCGCTCGCCTGCGGCCGGACCTTGGGGATCAATTTGTTTCTCTGCACTGTATGGCCCCTCCCAGTCGGCGACCCACTCCCAGACATTGCCGTGCATATCGTAGAGCCCCCAAGGGTTAGGAACTTTCAGGCCGACAGGGTGGGGATATTTTTCGCCGATGGCCCAGGAGTTGCCGCTGACCCAAGCATAGTCGGTCAGTGTTTGCTCGTCGTCGCCGGAGAACCAGCGCGTGGTGGACTTGGCGCGACAGGCGTATTCCCATTCGGCTTCGGTGGGGAAGCGGTAGAGCGTCTTGCCGGCCTTTTTATTAAGTCGCTGGATGAAATGATCGGCTTCGATCCACGAGATATAGGTGGCCGGGTATTGCGCTCCTTCTTTGACGTACTGACGCTGACGCCACGGCTGGGTGCCGACGACAGCGTGCCACTGGGCCTGAGTAAGCTCGTATTTGGCGAGGTAGAATCCGCGCGACAGTTCGACTTGGTGTTGGGGGGTCTCGCTGTCGTCGAGCGGTCCCTCCTCGCCCGGGGCCGCGCCCATGGCGAAGGTGCCGGGCGGGATGTAGGCGAACTCCATTGTTACGCCCGGGGCTAGTTCGACTGTCAGCGACTCGGGGCCGCGGCTACAGGCAGGCAGGGTTAGGATTAGGATAAGCAGGGCGCGGAACATAAGCTCGAAATAAGTTGGCGGCAAAATTTTAGCAAGGGTCAAGGCGAAAGGCTCTGCCCCTCATGTACCGTGAGAATGCGGTCCGCTTGAATGTCGGCGAAGTGGTCAATCTGACCACTGGGCCAATGCACTTCAAGCCGTCGCACTACGCGTTCCCCGCCCAAGCCGAAATGAGCGCGGATGTCATCCTGGGCCAGAAAACTACTACCAGCGCGGATTTCGCGAACTTGGGTGCCGGCACTGGTCTCGACGAGGACGAGGGCACCGATCCCATCGCGGTTGCTTTGTACGCCTTGGACGTGGACGATGAGCCAGTGATTGCTGGTCGGTGAATCATTGCGCAAAAGCGAGGGCGTCGAGTCGAGGTTGTGGACGGCAATGTCGATGTCGCCATCGTTGTCGAAGTCGGCTAGAATGGCGCCACGGCTCGATTCCTCAATGGCAAAAGCCGGCCCGGCGGCCTCGGTAGCCTCCGTGAAACGCCCATTGCCTGCGTTGAGAAAGAGTTGGTTGTTTTGCCGGTAAGAGGCCCCGCGCTCGAGCTGTTCGACTTGGGGATAGACGTGGCCGTTGGCTACGAAAAGGTCTTGCCAACCGTCGTTGTCAAAGTCGGCAAAACCCGTACCCCAGCCAACAAAGGGCCAGGTGGGGTAAATGAGGCCAGCGGTCGCCGTGACATCCTTGAAGAAGCCACGACCATCGTTCTGGTAGAGAGTATTGTAATCGAGGGCGAAGTTAGTGACGTAGAGGTCGAAGTCGCCATCGTTGTCGTAATCGGCCGACGCCGCGCCCATACACGCTTGGGCATCGCCGCTTTCGAGCAAGGCCACGGCTACTTCCAGCGCTTCCTCCGCGAAGGTGCCATTGCCCTGATTGCGGTAGAACATATTGGCCCCCGCATCGTTGGCGACGAAGATATCTTGGTCGCCATCGCGGTCGAAGTCGCTAAAGAGCGGGGTAAAGCCATAGCGCTTGTAATGGTCGGAGACGCCGACTGCTTGGGTAACATCGGTGAAGCTACCGTCGCCTTCGTTGCGATATAGTGCATCGGCTGCGCCAACCAGTCCGCGGGGGCCGTACATGACGTTCAGGCCGCGCCACATCCCCGCGTCAGCTCCTTTGGGGACGAAGTCGACATCAAAGTCGATGTAGTTCGCCACGTAGAGGTCGAGGTCGCCGTCATTGTCGTAATCGCTCCACGCGGCACCAGTGCTCCAACGGTCATCGTCGATACCGGCCAATGAGGCATGGTCGGTGAAGGTACCGTTGCTGGCATTCCGATAGAAGCGGTTGACACCGTAGTTGGTGACATAGAGGTCCGGGTCGCCGTCGTTGTCGTAGTCGGCAGCCACCGCGCCCATACCCCAGGCCGCGTCATCAACTCCCGTAGCCGCGGCGACATCTTGGAAGGTCGCATCACCGGCATTTTGGTAGAGGGCATTGCGAGGGGTGTTCTCGGGGGGGAAGCCCTCGAGGGTTGATCCGTTGACGATATAGAGGTCGAGGTCTCCGTCGCTGTCGTAATCAAAAGCGGCAAGGCTACCGCCCTTGGCCTCGACAATGTAGCGCTTGTCCGGGTTGCCACAGGTGTTGCGCAGGGTCAGACCGGCTGGCTGGGCTATTTCTACAAAGCGAACGCGAGGTAGGCTCTGCTCTGCTGGGGCGCAGGCAGTTAGAAGGCAGACGAGGCCGATGCGCCGCACCGAAAAGGGATATTCGGACAATTTATTGGTATCTTATATCTTCGTGGTTTGTGCCTCAAAATACCTATATCTACTGGAGGCCGCCAGTCAGTTGAGGGCGCGATAAGACGCGATATCAAAGGGGATATTTTGCTTGGTTTTGACCAAAAGCCGCATCGAAGTTGTGGTCTGGGCCTGCTAGGAGCCGGGTTGGTGCTTGGTAGCTGTTAGCTACTTTGGGGGATCAATTGATGGATTTATCAACGCCATTGACCACGGCGAGCAGCTCTTTGGCTATTTTTAGTGCTTCTATATTATCCGATGGACGAAGTGCTTTTTGCCGAAAAGTGTGATGCGGTGGTTGCACAAACGAAAAATAGCGCATCGAGAGGTGCTGTCCGCCGCGGCGATCTTTATCGCCTTGCCGTTTGTGGTGCAGACCTCGTGGCCTCACTACTTCGTCTTCTTGCCCTTTTGCCAAGCGGCGTTTTGGGTGGCCAATGCGGCCCTGTTGTGTTCACTCTACGGCTTGGTCCTACGCCGAGGGTTGCGCCAGTGCCTCGTCTATTGCTGCTACTGGTGGTCTGCTCTGCCTGCGAGCCTGCACCGCCCGCCACTCCTGGTCCGTTCGGGGTGGTTGAGGATGCGGGGCTCGATTTTACCTACACCAATGGTGCAGCAGGCGATTACTTTCTCATTGAGACCATGGGTGCTGGCGGGGCTTTTCTCGACTATGACCAAGATGGCTGGCTCGACATCTACTTGGTTGATGGCTTCGACTTGTCGCATCTGCGCGGCCAGTACTCGCCGATCAACCTCAGCTACCGCGACGAGGTTCATTACTGGGTGGAAAAAGACTACCGACCCGCCTTGAGTTTCAAGGGCCTAGTTGACGAGAGTTTCTACCAAGTTGCCCCGGCCACTACCGACTCACCTAGGAGAAATAGACTCTACCGCAACGAGGGAGACGGAACGTTTCGCGAGGTAGAAGGTGCGGCCGGGGCCGGCGATACCGGCTATGGCATGGGCGTGGCTGTCGGCGACTTTGATGCGGATGGTTACCCCGATCTCTACGTCACCAACTACGGTCCCAACGTCCTTTATCGCAACGATGGTGGCACCTTCGTCAATGTTACTGAAAAAGCTGGTGTGGGGGATCCGCGCTGGAGTACCAGTGCCCTGTTCTTCGACTGCGATAACGATGGCGACCTCGACCTCTACGCGGCCAATTACCTCGACTTCTACCCGGCTAACAATCGCGTTTGTGGTGGCACTATCAACCCTAAAAGTCGGCGCAAAGAGTTGCTGAAAATTCCCTTTGCACTGCGCACCTATTGCAGCCCGCGCCGTTACAATGGCGTTCCCGATGTGCTCTACCGCAACGATGGTGCTACTTTTGTCGATGTCACCGAACAGGCGGGGGTCTTCAACCGCTTTGGCAAGGGGTTGGGAGCACTGGCTGGCGATTTTGACGCCGATGGCGACCTCGACCTCTACGTGGCCAATGACGGGGTTCGCAATGCGCTTTACCGCAACGATGGCGGCAACTTCGTCGATATCGCGCTCGCCGCTGGGGCTGCGTACAATGGCAATGGTCAGGCCGAGGCCGGCATGGGCGTGACCGCTGGCGACGTCGACGCGGACGGCGACTCGGATCTTTTTGTCACCAACTTCTCGCGCGAGAGCAATACGCTTTATCGCAACGACGGGGCGCTCCGCTTCACCGATAGCGGGGATGCTATCGGCCTCGCCGACCCGACCCTGCGCCCGTTGGGCTTTGGCACCCTGTTTTTCGACGCCGACCTCGACGCCGACCTCGACCTCTTCGTCGCCAACGGACATGTCATGGACCGGATTCAACTCCTCGAAGAAGATCTGCGCTATGCCCAACCCGACCAGCTTTTTGTCAATAGCGGCGGCCATTTCCGCGACGTGTCAGCGGCGGCCGGTCCGGCTTTTGCTCGGATTGCGGTCTCACGTGGCGCGGCGTATGGCGACTACGACGCCGATGGCGACCTCGACTTATTGGTCACCCACGCAAGCGGTCCGGTAGCCCTCTACCGCAACGACCTACCGCTTCGTTCCCATTGGCTCTTGGTGGAGAGCCTAGTGGCCGGTGCCCGCGTCCGCCTGCTGTGCGATGGGCACCAGCAGACGCGGACCGTCACCGCGGGCGGCAGCTATCTGTCGGCCAGTGATCCACGCCTCCACTTTGGCTTGGGGGCTTGCGCTCGCATAGAGCATCTCGAAATCCGCTGGCCAGATGGTACCCAAGACGACTACTACGACTTGGCCGCCGACCAAGTGCTCCACAGCGGACGATGAACCAGCGCGAACGCCTACTCTACGCCCTGATTCTGCTGTTGGCCGGTGCCATGCTCTGCTATGGCTGGAAACTGTACTGGTTCCTCACTGACGATGCCTACATTTCCTTTCGCTACGTGAGCAACTGGGATTTGGGGCACGGCTTGGTGTGGAACCCACCCCCGTTTCGCCCAGTCGAAGGCTACACCAATTTTCTGTGGATTGCCCTGCTGTATGGGGTCTGGCAGGTCTCGGGTGTTGCTCCTCCCGCAGCGGCCAACTACCTCACCTTGTGCTTTGCCTTGTGTTCACTGTACATCGCTGCGCAGATGCTGCTGCGCCTGTCTTGGTCGCCTAGGCTGCGCCCCTATCGCTTGGTCTTCCTTGCCCTCTTGCTGGTCGCGGTGACCACCAACCGTACCTTCTTGGCTTGGAGCAGTTCGGGCTTGGAAACGGCGCTGTTTGGTTGCTTGGTCCTTGCTTGGACCTGGGCTTGCGCGTGTGTTGATCCTAGCCACCGGAGATGGCCCTTAGTTATTTCCGCCACCGCCGCCGGTATCTATCTGACGCGCCCGGATGGCCTGCTTTTTCTCGGTACCACTGTGGTCGCGCTGCTGTGGGCTTGGCGCGCTGGATGCTCTCCGGCTCGGTGGCTCACCCAAACTTGGCCCCTGCTAGCCACGCCGCTGCACCTAATCTGGCGTCAGAACTTCTACGGTGAATGGCTGCCCAATACCTATTACGCCAAAGCCGTCGGAGCTTGGCCAGCCAGCGGCCTTCGCTACGCGCTCTCTTTTGCCCTCGAGTATGCTTTGTGGACGTTGGGGCTGTTTTTGATCTATGTGTTATGGAAAAAGAAGGGGGCACTCAGGCTGTCTTGGCATGGGCTGCTGGCCGCGTTTGCAATATGTGGACATGCTGCGTACTACACGTTCGTCCACGGTGGCGACCACTTTGAGTACCGTATTTACGCGCATTTGGTGCCCTTGTGCTACCTCGCCTTTGCATGGTGCTTAAATACCGTGGGAGTTCAACCGAAAAAAGCGCTTGTTGCCCTCGGCCTTGCGGTAGTGCTTTCTTGGCCGATTCCTTGGCTCCATTGGTCCCAGACTCACCATGTCGCTAGCCGCGGCCAGACCTTACAACTCAAAGTGCCCGTGGCCCCCCATTTTCCCGCTCCGCTTCGCTGGTACGCCACCGTTTTTGACGAACTGCAATTTTGGCTCATCGATCGCTTTGTCTGCATCCGCCATCAAGAGCACAAAGCCAACGCGCAATTCCTCATCGAGATGTTTCCTCCCCGTACTCAGGGACAGTTCCTGCCTGCGGCCGACTATCCGATTTTTTTCTTTCCTGCCATCGGCATCCCGGCTTGGCACTTACCGCATATCAACATCCTCGACGTTCACGGCCTCAACGACTTCGTCATTGCCCGCACACCGCCCGAGCCGACCACCGAGCGCATGATGGCCCACGAGCGCACACCGCCGGCCGGTTACATAGAGTGCTTCCAGCCCAATGTCCGCCTTGTCGCTCCCGGGCAAGTTAAAGTGTTCCCCCGCGCACTCTCAGCCGACCAAATTGCCGACTGTGAAGCCCGCTGGGCGGCATCGCTTGCCCGTTAGATACTCTCACTCCCTTTCCCCCAACAACCCTTCTTCAATCGGCGTCATTTTGAAGTCGCCGATACATTCTCTGCGGCAGCGTCAGCGCCCAAAATCCATCAAAGTCGTCTTCTTTGGTATACACATCGGACCAGCCGAGGCCGATGTGCGCACCTTCTTGCTCTGGGCGCAGGTCGTCAAGGGCGTTAGATCGCATTCGTAAATGACAGTGCCGCTCGCCCGCGCCCTACTCCCACTACTGGCTAGCGTTCCTTTTGATCGGCGAAATAGACGACCTTGAAAATGGGGGCGACTGACTAGGGCAAAGTGGGAGAAAGCAGGGGTTGGCTCAAAGCGCATGGGATGATTATGTTGAGAAACTATGGCGAGATTGCCGCGCGGGCACACATTCATTCAAGTCGTCGCGGAAGTTAGATCACAATTTTGCAACGAAGGGCTTCACCGCTTGGTAGATATTGGAGCCAGTACGCTGGATGTTTGTTCTTTTATTTTTGGAAGAAGAGAAAGTAACGAGCATGTATCTATACTTGCCGCCGATGTCGAACTCAATACCAATCGAGAGGAACGATCTATGTATAGCTTGTTGACCTTGATCGCCGCGCTTGTTGTCGCAGGCTGCGGTGGTGAGTCAGGCGATGCGCCCGCCGAGAAAAAAATCGTCTGGTACGCCCTGATGGTCCACCCTTATGTCGAAGAGGTGCAAAAAGGGGTGATCGGCTACGAGCGCGACACTGGGATCAAGATCAAGCGTCAGATCGGCCAAAACTGGACCCAAGACAATGAAAATGCCAATGTCGAGCCATTGGCCGCTCAAGGTTACAAAGGCTTCTCACTCTACCCAGCCGACGCCAGTGCCGCCAACGGACTTTACGAAGAATTGGTGCAAAACGGGGCCTATGTCGTCAGCTATGGAGCACCGACGACGCTGCCGACGCCGGCGTCGTTTTGCGTGGCGACCGATGTCAAACAGGCAGCGATGGAGGCGACCGAGGCACTGATCGGCTTTATGGGCGGCAAGGGCAACATCCTCAACGTGCTCGAACTGGTCGAAGACCCCAACACCATCCTGCGCAAAGAAGGCGTTGAGGCAGCGGTGGCCAAATATCCAGCGGTCCAGATCGTCCAAGAAATCGCCGGCATGGAGTCGATTGAGACCAGCACCGCCAAAATCCAAGACGCGCTCTCGGCGCGGATTGAGGAGATTGACGGTGTAATTTGCACGGGGTACACGCCGACCGTGGCCGCAGCGACGATCCTGTCGGAGTGGAACCAAACCCCAGACCACAAGCGCATCCACTTCGTCGGCATTGACACGGACTCGGTGGTGCTCGACGCGATTCGTCGGGGGGCCATTGACGCGACCGTCTCGCAGAATCCCTACGGGCACGGCTACATCACGTGTGCGCTGTTGAGCTATCTGCTCAATGGCTGGCAAGCTAACCCCGACCACTACTTCATCAACTCGGGCACGGTGCTAGTGACCAAAGACAACGTCGATACCTTTGACGACGAAGTCCGGGCTATCACCGCGCAGATTATGGGCGAGTTGGAGACCAAATACCTCAGTCCGCCCCGCTGATCCGTGCTCGAACTGCAATCCATCAGCAAGCGCTTCCCCGGCGTCCGGGCACTCGACGACGTTTCGCTCTCCTTCGAGCCGGGCCAGATCCACGCCTTAGTCGGCGAAAACGGCGCGGGGAAGAGCACCCTGCTCAAAATCGTCACCGGCATATACCAACCCGACGCCGGGCAGATGTTCCTCAACGGCGCGTCGCTGCGCGTGCGTTCCTGCCGCGACGCCCTCGACTGCGGCATTGGCTTGGTCCATCAAGAGATCCAAGCAGTAGCCGAGGCCAGTGTCGCCGAAAACATCATGCTCGACAAGTTAGCCGCCTTTAGTCGCTGGGGCCGCCTCGACTGGCCGCGACTCTACTGCCAAGCACAGGCCGCGATGATGCG
This sequence comes from Candidatus Latescibacterota bacterium, assembly GCA_965116045.1. Lineage (GTDB taxonomy): Bacteria > Latescibacterota > UBA2968 > UBA8231 > UBA8231. The sequence goes on from OZ220478.1 coordinate 4,483,037, forward strand.
AGTTGGGCTGGACATTGACCCGCAAGTGCCCATTGGCGATTTGAGCGCGGCGCACAAACAGCTCGTGCAGATCGCTCGGGTGCTGTCGGCTGAGGCGCGAGTCCTGCTGTTAGACGAGCCGACGTCGTCGCTTACCGAGCACGAAGCGGCCCGGCTCTTTGACATTTTGCGCCAGTTGCAGGCGGCGGGCGTGGCTATCGTCTTTGTCTCACACAAGTTTGACGAGGTCTATCAGATCGGCGACCAAGTCAGCGTACTGCGGGACGGGCGACATGTAGGCACGAGGAAACGGGCCGAGTTGCCGCGCACCGAGCTAATCGAAATGATGATAGGCCGACGGGCAGAGACTGCTTCATTTGGGATGCCAGCGGTGGACCGGGCGCGGGAAGTGCTCAGGGTCGAGGGGCTGTACGCGCCAGACCGGGCACACGAAGTGAGCTTTGCGCTCTACGCTGGCGAGATTTTGGGTTTGTACGGCTTGGTGGGAGCCGGGCGTACCGAACTGGCGCGGCTGCTCGTCGGAGCCGAGCCGGCCGAGCGGGGGGCCGTCTATATCCACGGGACCAAAGCGCGGATCGGCTCGGTGGCCGACAGCCTGTACAAATACAGCATGGGCTACGTAACCGAAAACCGCAAAGAAGAGGGCTTGCTGCTAGAGGCAGCCGTGCGGACCAATCTTGGCATTACCATATGGGAGCGGATCGTCGGCAAGTTTACTCGCCGGATTGACGACCGGGCGGAGACCCAAGCCGCGCAGGCGCTGGTCGCGGCACTGGATATTCGCACGACCGGATTGGAGCAGGAGGTCGCTAACCTCAGCGGCGGCAATCAGCAGAAAGTCAGCTTGGGCAAGTGGCTGGCCGCCGGCTGCGACATCTTGATCGTCGATGAGCCGACCGTTGGGGTGGATATCCAAGCCAAGGCACAGATCCACCGCTTGCTCTGGGATTTGGCGGCGAAAGAGGGCAAGGCGATCATTTTGATCTCGTCGGACATGCCGGAGATCATCGGCTTGGCGGGGCGGATTCTCGTGTTTAAGGACAAGCAGATCGTCCATGAGATCGCCGATATCCACGAGCGGGGCTTGAGCTACGACGCGATAAGCCGCCGGATTGGCTCGCATCTGAATTGACTATGAAACGCCTGCGCAGACTTATGCGGCACAACGATGCGGGGATCGCCTTGTCGGCGGGGTTGCTGTTTGTGGGGTGTGCGCTCAGCGCGGAGAGCTTTCTGTCGGCGTACAACCTCTTCAATGTTTCCCGAATCGTTGCGTTCTCCGTATTGGTGGCGCTGGCCCAGGCGGTGGTGTTGGTCGCCGGGGGGATGAACCTGTCCGTGGGGGCCATTGGCGGTTTGGCGACTATTGCTACCGGATATTGCATTGAGGTGTTGGGTTTGCCGGGGTGGTTAGCGGCGTTGGTGGCGCTGGGGATTGGCGGCGCGGCTGGGTGGGTCAACGGAGCTATTATCACGCGGTTGCAGATCAATTCCTTCATCGCCACGCTGGCCACGCTTTTTGTCTTTACCGGGCTAGTACATGGGTTTTCCGAAGGCTACGCCTATACGGACATCCCACGAGAGTTCACGTTTTTGGGACGGCAAAAGTTTTTGGGGCTGTCGAATTTGTTCTGGACGATGGGGCTGGTGCTGCTGGCGACGCACTACGCCTTCCGGCACACGGTTTTCGGGCGGCGGCTGTTGGCGACCGGGGGAAATCAGGAGGCGGCTCGGCTGGCGGGGATCAATACCGACCGAATGATTTTGCTATCGCACGTGCTGTCGGGTGGAGTGGGTGCGCTGGCCGCGGTGTTGTGGGTCTCGCGGATGGGCTCGGCGCAACCGGCGACGGGCAAGGATTGGCTGATTACTAGCTTTGCGGTGGCCATTGTCGGCGGGACTGGATTGACCGGCGGGCGCATCTCGGCGTTGGGCCTGCTGCTGGGAGCGGTCATCATCGTCCTCATCAAGAACGGCTTGGTGATGCTGGAGGCCAACGTCTATTACGAGCAGGCGTTTTTGGGGTCAATCATCCTGTTGGCCGTGGTCGTGAGCCGGGTGCGGGACTTGTACGGGGGGCGGAGTGGAGGCTAGCGGGCAACTGTTGACAGGGCTTGAAATACCGGCAATAGGAGGCCCGAACTGTTTTTGACTTGGCTAGCTTTTGTAGCTACAATAGAGCTACATATTAGGAGGACATGTAGATGAGTACTGATACGGTCGTGCGCGCTCGGATTGATAGCGAGACCAAAGCACGAGCTGCGGAAGCACTGCAAGCAATGGGCTTGTCGGTGTCCGATGCCATTCGCCTGTTGTTGCTGCGCGTGGCGGATGAGAAGCGGCTGCCTTTTGCCGTCCAAGCGCCGAATGCTACCACCGCCAAGGCGATGACGGAATTGGACGAGGGCAAGGGCAAGCGCTTCGGCAGCGCCGAGGAATTGTTTCAAGACCTCGGGATCTAACGTGCTGATCCCGGCCCGCTCCACGCAGTTTAAGCGCGACGTGAAAAGAGCTGAGAGGCGCGGCAAGGATCTGACCAAGCTGCGGGTGTTGCTGGCGTCGTTGATCCAGCAGGAGCCGTTAGCTGCCCGCCATCTCGATCACCCGCTACGGGGCATTTGGAAGGGCTACCGGGAAGCTCATATCGAGCCGAACTGGCTTTTGATTTACCGCGTCCATGGAGCCGAATTGCATCTGGTTCGCACTGGTTCCCATGCCGATTTGTTCAAGGAATAAATCAGGTCGCGTCTGTTCGTAGCTTGGAGTCTCGCCCTTTTCTGCTCAATGCAGGCTAAGCCCAATATAAATTATAGCGTACGTTAAGCCGCCGCCGACCCAGCCAAAACGACTTAGGCCGACGGCTACCTCATGGGCAAAGCACTACTCTTCCTCTGGATAAAGCACCACCCGCACGTAGCGGTCCATGTTGAAATACTTCTGCGCTGATTGCTGCACGGCATCCCCAGTTAGCGAATCGACCAACGCTGGATACTGAATCAATAGCCGCGGATCGACTCCGTTGAAGTCGAGGTACTCCAGCGACCCGACCCAGAAGCTGTTCTCCTTGAGCTCTGTCTCGCGCCGGCGCTTGTGCATTTCCTTTACCTTATTGACGTAGAGATCGGTGGTGCCAACGGTTTTTAGGCTGTCGATTTGCTCAAAGATCACCTGCGTCAGCTCGTCGACGCGATCGGGATCACTGCCGAAGGAAATGGAGATGCGGTACTCCTCGTCCGGGTAGCGCGAGCTGTTGCTGCTGACCCAGACTCCATAGGTGCCGCCTAAGTCCTCGCGCAACACCTCGCGCAGCTTGATTTGCAGCACGTCCGTCATAGCCCTGAGCGCGAGGTTGTTTTGCCAGCCGTCGTATGCAAAGGGGCCGGTAAAAATCATCTGCGATTGGCTCTTGGGTTCCATGCCGCGATAGACCGCTTTGGCGACCGCGCCCTCCGGGGCCTCCATGCCGACATCGCGCCAAGTCTCCGCCCGTCCGGTGGTCGGCAAACCGCCCAAATAAGTGCGCACCAGCGGCTCCATGGCTTCGAGGGTGAAGTTGCCAACAAAGAAAAAGGAGAAGTCGCTGGCGTCGGCAAAGCGATCTTGGTACACAGCTAGAGACGTGGCCAAGTCCATCTCGTCGAGCAACTCCAGCGACCAAGGACGCGCCCGGTGGTGATACTGCGCCATGGTGACTGCAATGGTGTCGCCGAAAGCGGTCTCCGGGTGTGCGCTGCGATTCTGGATGGAGCCTTTCATGCGCGTCTGGTAGGCTTGGAAGGCCGTGCTGTCCGGTCGCGGCGCGGTGAAGAAGGCGTAGATCAGCTCGAACATGGTGTGGACGTCTGCGGGCGAGGCCGAGCCAGAGACGCCCTCGCGCAAGCTGCTGATCCACGGCGAGACCTGCACCACTTTACCGGCCAGCTTTTTCTCCAACTCGATCTTGTTAAACGGCCCCACGCCGCCCTCGCTCACCACCGCGGTTGCTGTCGAGGCCGCCACGTAGTCGGCGTCGGGGACCAGCGAATGCCCGCCGGGGCTGTAGGCCCGAAAGAGGATTTCGTCGTTTTTGAAGTCCGTCGGCTTCAGGCATACGCGGATCCCGTTGGCGAGCGTCCACCAAGTCGCGCCGATCTCGGGGACTTCGCTGCGTTCGATGATTGCAGCGGGGGTCGGCACTTGCGCCACGAGTGGCTCGTCAGACACCTCGTCGGCGTACGGCGCGATGTCCTGCTGCGCGACTTGGTCGAAGATCGCCAGTAGATCCTGCTCGCTGGGCACGGCAATGCCCGCTTGCTCGGGTGCCGCCACCGCGATCACGCGATTTTCTTCGCTCGTCCACTCACTGGCCAGCGCATTGACCTCGGCCAGCGCAATGCCGGGTACCAGTTCTTGGTAGAGTTCGTACTCCTTGGCAATGCCGGGGATGGCCTCGTTGGTCAGCAGGTGGCGCACGTACTCAGCGGCGAGACCGCCCGACTGCTGCTTGTCGCGCTCGCGGTAGGACTGCTCCATGCCGCGCAGCATTTCCTTTTTTTCGCGCGCGAGCTCGGAAGCGGTAAAGCCGTGTAGCCGCACTCTGGCGGCTTCAATCAACAGGGCTTCAAGGCCGGCGTCAAAACCGTTGTTTTGCACCCCGGCCCCGAGGGTGAAAAACTCCTTGGAGCGCAACCAGCGCCCCTGCCCGGAATAGGCCCCCAAAAAGGGCGGCGCGGGGCGTTTGGTCAGTTCGTGCAGCCGTTGGTTGAACATCCGATGATAGAGGGCTTCCATCAGCGAACGGCGGTAGGTGCTCATCGTCCCTTGGGGCCGCACGTCCGTTTTGTAGTAGATGCTAACGCTATTGAAGGTGGCTTCTTTGTCGGTGGCAATGGCAAACAGCGTCTCCTCGTGATCGGGCACCGGGAATACGGTGCGCTCGCGGGGGCTTGCCGCTGCGGGGATACGCGCAAAATACTCCTGCACCAGTGCCTCTACCTCGGCTGGCTCCATGTCGCCGACGGCCACAAAACCCATCAGGTCGGGCCGGTACCAAGTGCGGTAAAAGCGGCGCAGGGTCTCGTGCTGAAAGGTGTCGAGCACGGCCTTCTGGCCGATGGGCAGGCGCACGGCATAGCGCGAATCCTTCAGGATGATGGGCAATTGCTCGTCCAACATGCGCTGCTGAGCGCCGCGCCGCAGACGCCACTCCTCGATGACTACGCCCCGTTCCTTGTCTATTTCCTCGGCCTCAAAGCTGATTTGGTGCGCCCAGTCTTCGAGGATTTGGAAGGCCGTTGCCACCACCTCGGCGCTGTCAGTGGGTACGGTCAGCATGTACACGGTCTCGTCGAAACTGGTGTAGGCATTCAGATCCGGCCCAAAGCGCATGCCGATTAGCTCTAGGTAATCGACCAACTCCTGCTTGGCGAAGTTTTTGGTGCCATTGAAGGCCATGTGCTCGGTAAAGTGCGCCAATCCCTGCTGGTTTTCGTCCTCCAGCACCGAACCTACGTCAACCACCAGCCGCAACTCGACCCGGTTTTCGGGCTTCTGGTTTTTGCGAATAACGTAGCGCAGGCCGTTGTCGAGTTGGCCGACGGTCACTAGCGAGTCAGTGGGTAGCTGCGGATCCGCTGGCTGCTCGGTCGTCCCCTCCATCGCTGCCTGTTGTCCGGTCGTTGGCGACGTGCTGACGCAGGCGTACAACAGTACTGGAAGCATAACGAACAGTGGCAAAACTCGTCTCATTAAAAAACTCCTGTTTTGAGTAGTTAAGAGCCGATTGATCTATTTCAACCCGTGGTTTGTTTTTGATGGAAATCTCGCTCTAGTTTGTCTCATTGACGCTTGATGCTGTTAAATGTTTCACGATTGGAGCTGGCAAACGCCGCACCGGCCTTGGCACGAGCGGCTGATTCGCTTATCGGCCGCGGAAGTGGCTGCGCTGGCTGTGCCACCGACGACGTTGGGGGCGACGACGGTCGTCGAGCCGATGTCTAGCGCGAGGTAGTGCGTTGACATGGAGCTAACTCAGGCGCGACCAGTCGAAGACCACGCCGAGGTATTCCTCTTTATTGGCGGTAAGTCCCTCGTACATCTGCTGGCAGTCGGCCGGGGATACTAGGTGGGTCAGCAGGGGATCGACGACGAGCTGGCCGTCGGCGATCCACGCGGCGATCTGGCGGTAATTGGCGTCGAGATCGCGGCCGCGCTCGGTCGCGTGTTGCGGCCAGCGCCATTCGAGGGCACCGATCACGTGGATGGCCTCTAGGTGGATGTGCAGCAGCATGGGGGTCACATCGAAGTGGGCCGGGGCGCGCGGGCTACCGAGGAGGATGAGTTGGCCGTGGCGGGCAACGCACATCGCGGTCTGGGCAATGACTTGGCTAATGCCAATGGCCTCGACGCCAATGCGGGCACCAGCGCCGCCGGTCCAGCCTCGCACTGCTTCTGCTAGGTCGCCGCGCCCGGGATTGACGATGCGCTCGATGCCACAGGTTTGGGCCTGCCGCAGGCGCAGTTCGGATAAATCCGCGAGCATGACGTCGCAGCCGGCCAAGCGAAAGAGCTGGGCCGCGAAATTGCCCACGAGGCCGCCGCCGACCACGAGCACCGCGTCGCCGGGCTGGACGCTAGCCGAGCGCAAGGCCGAGATGCTGACGCCGGCCATGCGCGTAAACACGAGATGCTGACCGGAGGCCTGGCGCGAGACGGGCAGCACCATGCGCTGTGCATCCGCCTTGACGATGGAAGCGTGGCGAGCAAACGATAGTACGCGGTCGCCCGGTTGGATGCCGGAGACGGCGTCGCCGACCTTTAGCACTTGGCCGAGGTTGCCGTAGCCCGTGCCGCGGGGATACTGGCCGGCGTCGCCGAAAGGCATTTTCTTGACGAGGCCGGTAAAGCCCGCGCCTTCGGTGCCGGCGCTTACAATGGAGTATTCGGTCGCGATCAGCACTTCCCAAGGATGCAGGCGGTCGTCGAGGTCGCTTTTGGCCAACTCGATCCGCCCGGGCTCTACGACGATGAGTTCGTGGATTTTCACGGGGGCCGTCCTCCTTGGGGAGAGATAAAGGGCCTTTAGGGAAACTGAGTCAAGTTGTGAAGCGTGTCGGCCGCTGAGGGAACCCACCGCCACTTGAATCGTTAATTTTAGAGGATAGCCTTCTGTCCTCCACGACCTCGACAAAAGGAGTATAGCCATGATCGTTGTGTTGAGCCTCATCGTCCTAGGTGCTCTATCTGGAGAGGCCCAGGAGAGTGAATCCAGCGATGACGTTGCCAGCGGCGAAATGAAACTGTGGGGAAAAGTGGTTACTGACCCGGATTCAACCGCTGCGTTGGGTACGGATGAATACGAATTGCAGGCCGCGACCATAACAGGTGATACGCTCGCCATTGTGGTGTCTTACGGCGGGGGCTGTGAAGAGCACCTATTTACATTGGACGCATCCGAGGGCTTCATGGAGTCCGACCCGGTGCAACTCAATGTTGCGCTCGCCCACCAGGTTGTCAACGGCGATCCCAACGGCGACGTTTGTACCGCGTGGATAACGCAAGACTATTTTTTTCAACTCGCCCCGCTCAAAACGTGGTATCGGCAGGCGTACCGGCAGGATGCCGGCTCAATTGTGCTCCACCTCAAAGGTGCTTCGAGTACGCTCGTCTATGAATTTGCCCATGCCGATGGCATGACCGCAGTGGAGAATGTCACTTGGGCGCGGATCAAGAACTACAGCCGCGACGAATAGCATTCAGGCATTCTCAAATCTAAGGCTCGTCCTCGCCGGCCGCGTCGAGGCGTACAGGCCGCCGCGCTGGTTCTTCATTTTTAGGACCGGCGCGGCTTGACCAAAGTATAGGCGCAGGCGTAAAATGTACTCGCTAGCACCCGCTGGGAGCCTCTCCCCCCTTAAAGCACTGTTCAGGAGTTAAGCGGGCCAATATGGAAAGGAGAAGGAGGCGCGTTGTGTTGTTTCGCATTCGACCACTTCTCTCCGCAGGACTGATAGCCCTTTCTACTTTTGTGCAATGTAGCCCATCGGCGACCCCGCCAGCACCGCCTAAATACACCGGCGATCTGCCGGTATTGCAGGCCCGCGGCGCGTTGCGCGTCATCGTCCCTTCCGAGTCGATTGTTCACATACCCAAATCCGCCGAGCCCGTTGCGCTCGACTACGACATCGTCCGCGGCTTAGCTGCGGTGCTTGGGCTGGAAGTGCAGCTAGTACGGGCCAACAGTTATGCCCAAATGGTGCAGAAGCTGTTGGAAGGCGAGGGCGATATCATCGCGGCTAGCCTGACGGTTACGCCGGCGCGACAAGAGCAGGGGGCGTTTTCGGTGCCGTATCGCTACGTGAAGGAGTATCTGATTACAGCGGCCGGCGACAGCCTACCGACGACGCTTGCGGATTTGGCCGGTATGAAAATCGGCGTCCGGCGCTCCAGCTCGCACTACCAGACCCTAGTGGCAATTCAGCAACAGGTCCCTTCGCTGCACATTCACGCGGCGTCGGAAGAGCCCGGCCTCGAATATCTTGTCGAAGGCATTGTCCGCGGCGAATACCAAGCGACTGTAGCCGACGAGCATTTGTGGCGGACGGTGGCCAGCTACTACGACGATATGGTCGCGCCGCTGGTGCTGGCCGAAAACCGCCCCATCGCCTTGATGATGCGGCCAGCCGCTGCCGAGTTAAAGATCAGGGTTGATGAATACTTGCTCGCACGGCGGCTTACGCGCCACCGCCAGCAGGCCTTTACCGACGACCTGCCGGGCTTAAAGGAGCGCGGCCGCTTGCGCATGCTCACGCGCAACAACGCCATGACCTATTTCATCCATCGCGGCTTGCAGGTGGGTTTTGAGTACGAGCTGATAAAAAAATTCGCTGCTCAGCACGGCCTGCGCCTCGAAATCGTCATTCCAGCCAACCACGCCGAGCTGCTGACCTATCTAAACGAAGGCAAAGGCGATGTGGTGGCGGCGGCCATGACCATTACGTCGGAGCGAGAAAAGCAGGCGGCTTTTACCCAACCCTATAACGAAGTCGATGAGCTCGTGGTGGTGCGGGCCGACGACTATTCACTGAACCGCCTAGAGGATTTGGCCGGGCGTGCGATCCACGTGCGCGCCAGCTCGTCGTTTTACACCACCCTGATGGCCCTAAAGGATTCCATTGCGGGCTTGCAGGTCGAGCTACTGCCCGAAGATCTCGAGACCGAAGACATCTTGGCCGGCGTCGAGGAGGGCCGCTATGACCTTACCTTGTGCGATTCCAATTTGCTCGACGTGGAACTCGCCTACGGGCGTCAGCTCAAGGCCGCTTTTAGCATCAAGCCGACGGTCTTGGGCTGGGCCGTGCGGCAGGACAATCCGGCCTTGCGGGCCGCTCTCAATCAGTATGTACGAGAGGAAAAAGACGGCTTGTTTTTCAACATGATGAAGAAGCGCTATTTCAAAAACAAGCGCACGATCGCCAAGGCGAAGGATTCACTGAGGGTTGATTTGAGCGGCCGCCTGTCGCCCTATGACGATATGGTAAAAAAATACGCTCGGCAGTACGGCCTAGACTGGCGGTTGATTACCGCGCAAATGTACCAAGAATCCAAATTCCAGCCCCAAGCCACTAGCTGGGTCGGTGCTCGCGGGCTGATGCAGATCATGCCGACCACCGGACACGAGCTGGGGTTTACCGACCTGTACGACCCCGAAGAGAGTATCCACGCCGGGGTAAAATACATGTCCCAACTGGTCAGCCGCCTCGATCCGCAAATCCCCGTGGAGGAGCGGACGCGCTTTGCGTTAGCCGCCTATAATGTCGGGTATGGGCACGTGCTCGATGCGCGCCGTTTGGCCCGCGAAAAAGGGTGGAACCCCAACAGGTGGTTTGGTCACGTAGAACAGGCGATGAAACTGCTGGCCAATCCGGCGTACTACAAGCGGATGCGTTACGGCTTTTGTCGCGGCGGCCAGCCCGTGCATTACGTAGGCAACATCCAGAACATGTACGACGCCTATGTCGGGATGCTGAGTATGGTCAGGACATCGGGCCAAGAGCGCCTCTGAGCCAGTGCCTGCGGCTCTACCCGCGCCCAAACACCCTCGCCGGCAGATACGTAGCCAATTCCGGCACAAACCACAGCCCCACTAACAGCAGCACTTGAATCGCGATAAAGGGCACGACTCCCCGGTAGATTTGCGGCGTGCTAATCTCAGGCGGAGCGACGCCGCGCAAGTAAAAGAGCGAGAAGCCAAACGGGGGCGTGAGAAAAGAAGTCTGCAAGTTCAGGGCGATCATCACGCCTAACCACACGGGATCTAGGCCCATCGTCAAGAGGATCGGGCCGACGATGGGGACGACGACGAAGATAATTTCGAAGAAATCGAGAAAGAAGCCGAGCAAAAACATCACGGCCATCACCAAGGCAAAAGAGCCGACCACACCGCCGGTCGCCTCATGGGTCAGAAAGGTCTCGACCGCTTCGTCGCCCCCGTAGCCGCGAAAGACCAGCGAAAATGCGCTTGCACCAATGAGTATGATAAAGACCATGGCGTTGATTTTGGTGGTGGTGCGCATGACTTCTTTAAGTGTGGCGCGGTTGAAATGCCCTTTGGCCAGCGACAAGAGCATGGCACCCACCGCGCCGACTGAGGCCGCTTCGGTCGGCGTGGCCACGCCGAAGAGGATGGAGCCGAGCACCCCGCAGATGAGGACTAGCGGTGGCACCAGGGCTGCGCCGAGACGGCGGAAGAAGGCCGCGCTGAGAATTTGTACGCGCTCTGCGGCTGGCACGGCTGGCACGGTGGTCGGCTTGAGGCGGCCGAGGCCGATTATATAGAGGATGTAGAGGCTCATCAGCGCGAAGCCGGGCACGAGTGCGCCCATAAAGAGGTCGCCGACCGAGACCGAGACCGGGGCGAAGTTGCCCATTTTGAGCTGGGCTTGCTGGTGTGCCGCGGAGATCACGTCGCCGAGGATGACGAGCACGATGCTGGGCGGAATGATCTGGCCGAGCGTCCCAGAGGCGCAGATGATGCCGGTGGAAATCGCTGGGGAGTACGTGCGTTTGAGCATGGCCGGCAGCGAAATAAGCCCCATGGTGACGACTGTCGCGCCGACGATGCCGGTAGAGGCCGCCAACAGGCCCCCTACGAGGCAGACCGAAATCCCCAGCCCGCCGCCCAGCCCGCCGCAGAGTTGGGCCATGGTTTCGAGCAGGTCTTCGGCGATTTTCGAGCGCTCCAGCACGACCCCCATAAAGACGAACAGCGGCACCGCCATCAGTGTCTCGTTAGACATGATACCGTAGATGCGGGCTGGCAAAGCCGAGAGAAAGGCCGCGTCAAAGTGGCCGGTGAGGATGCCGAGGCCGGCAAAGCCGAAGGCCGTACCCGCGAGACAAAAAGCCACTGGGAAGCCGGATAGCAGCACCGCGAAGGTGCAGAGGAACATGGCTAGTGGCGCGAGTTCGCTCATTGGGTGCGGAGGGTTTGCACGCTGTGGTGAATGATGGCTAGGGCTTGCAAAAGCAGCAGCGCGAAGCACACTGGGATGGCGGTTTTGAGCAGATAGACCGCCTCTAAGCCGCCGCCATCTTGGGAGCCTTCGAGCACGGCCCACGAGTCGGCGACAAAGGGCAGCGACTGGTAGAGCAGGACCATGCAGCAGGGGATCAGGAGCAGGGCACTGCCCAAGAGGTTGACCACGGCCTTGCGCCGGACGTCCAAGGGCCGGTAGAGGATATCGACGCGGACGTGCTCGTCGTGCGCGAGGGTGTAACTGGCTGCGAGGAGGAAGGTAAATGCGTGCATGTACAGGGCGATTTCCTGCATCCAAACCCAGCCGCGCCCAAAGAGGTAGCGCAAGATCACGACGATAAAAGTGACCAAGACCATACCCAGCGTCAGCCAAGGCACGGTGTGGGCGATGAAGCGGTTGAGGCGTTCCATGCGAGCGTTAGCCAAAGGTCAGGGCGCGGGCCTGGGTATAGGCTTGTTCGGAGATGCGCGTGTACGCGATGGAGTTTTTGCGGAAAGCGTCAAACGAGCTATAGACCCGGCTGGAAAAGGGGTCTTGGTCGGCGATCTCGGCGACGACTTCGGCTGACACTTTGCCGATTTGCGCCAACAACTCGTCGGAAAAGTGCCGGAGTTGGACGCCGTGTTCGTCCACCAATGTTTTGAGGGCGTGGCTGTTGCGTGCGGTGAACTCGCTGAGCATGTCGTCGTTGGCCGCTTGGCAGGCATATGCGACGATGGCTTGGAGGTCTGTGGGGAGGGCTTCCAAGGCTGTTTTGTTGACCATGCACTCTAGCGCGGTCCCCGGCTCGTGCCAGCCCGGCCAGTAGTAGTATTTGGCGGCTTGGTGCAGTCCAAAGGCGAGATCGTTGTACGGGCCGACCCATTCGGTGGCGTCGATGGCACCGGTCTTGAGGGCTTGGAAAATCTCGCCGCCGGGCAGGGCCTTGACCGTGACTTCGAGGCGGCGCAGGACCTCGCCGCCTAGGCCTGGCATCCGCATGACCAAACCGGAAAAGTCGGCTAGGGTGTTGATTTCTCGGTTGAACCAACCGCCCATCTGCACACCCGTATTGCCGATGGGAAAGGCCCGGAGGTTGAAAGGAGCGTAGAGTTCGTCCCACAGGGCTTGGCCGCCGCCATAGCGCAGCCAGCCGTTGAGCTCGGCCGCGTTTAGCCCAAAGGGGACCGCCGAGAAAAACTGGGTTGCCTCGTGCTTGCCCTTCCAGTAATAAGCCGCTCCGTGGCCCATCTCGGCGGTGCCGCCGGAGACCGCGTCGAACACGCCCGAGGCCGGCACCAACTCACCCGCGCCATACACCTTGACGTGCAGGCGTCCAGCGGACAGCGCCTCAATGCTGCGGGCGAGGTTGTTGGCCCCGGTGCCCAAGGCCGGAAAGTCTTTGGGCCACGTGGTGACCATTTTCCATTTGAAGCGTTGTTGAGATTGGACCGCAGGGGCTGCTTGCTGTTCGGCTTGGCCACAGGCGGCCAAGCCGCCGGCCGCAACGAGCGGGGCGCTTTGGAGAAAGGAGCGGCGCGAGCGTGGTGTGGAATCGGGCATGGAACCTCAGTTTTTGTCGAGGAGGTGGCAGGAACCGTCGTCTTGGCCGACGATCACGAGATGGGTCATTCCGAGGAAAAGTCCGTTTTCCACGACCCCGGGCAAGGCATTGAGCCAGCGCTCGGTGGCGCGAGCATCGTCAATCCCAGCGGGAAAACGAGCGTCGATGACAAAGTTGCCGTTGTCGGTGACATACGGGGTGTCTGGGGCGCGCAAGCGCAAGGCTGGTTCGAGGTGCCGTTCTTTGAGGGCCCGTGCGACGAGCGGATAGGCCCAAGGGACGACCTCGACCGGCAGCGGGGCCTTGGTGCCGAGCGGGGCGACTAGCTTGGCTGGATCGGCGACAATGATTTGGAACGCGGTGATGGAGGCGACGATTTTCTCGCGCAGGAGCGCGCCGCCGAGGCCCTTGATTAAGTCGAGGTTGGGATCGACCTCGTCGGCGCCGTCAATGGTCAAATCGACGTTGGACACCTCGGCGAGCGTCGTCAGTTCAATGTTGAGGGAGCGGGCCAAGGCCGCCGTGGTTTCTGAAGTGGGGATGGCCTTGACTGCTAGCCCGGCCGCGACGCGTTCGCCGAGGGCGCGGATGGCCCATTCGGCGGTCGAACCCGTGCCCAGCCCTACGATCATCTCGGCTTCAATGTACTCGGCGGCCCGGCGGCCGGCCGCTTCTTTCGGCGTCATGTCTCCACCAAGTTTAGAGGCGTGTGCAATAGTGGATCTGGCGGGCGACTTCTTCAAAGCCGAGGCTGGGATACAAGTGTGCGCCGATGGGATTTTGCGCCAGCGTCTCGATCTTGGCGCACTCCATGCCAGCAGCGCGCAGGTGCGCTAAGCCGCGTTCAATGAGCTGGCGGCCCATACCTTGGCCTTGGTAGTGCGGCAGGATGGCGAGGTTGGGAATCCCGCCGATTTTGCTCTCGCGGTCGATGCGAGTGGTGATGTAGCCGACGACCTCGCCGTCTTCCTCCCACACAAAGACGCCACTCGCCCGCTCGCCGGCTACGTCGTCGTCGATGTGGCGCAGCTTGCGAAATTGCCAGTCGCGCCCGCCGATTAGTCCGAAGTGCTGCTCGATGCTGTGGTCAATGGATACGCCGGGGAAGCAGGTGGCCGTGATGTGTTTGAGCGCGGGCAAGTCCGCTGGGCGATAGGGGCGAATCACGGGTCAGCTCTGAGAGGATGCGGAAATCTGCAACAGCGCCGGGTCCGGGGCGGTGTTGCAGCCGGTTAGCAGCTCGGTGGCTCGCTGTTTGGCGGCCTCCATTTTGGGCTGCCGGACGCCGCGGTAGCCGCGCACCTCTTCGGGCAGCGACAGGACTTGTAGCCAAGTGTGGTACTCGTCTGCGGAATGCGGAGCAAAGTCGGCGATCAGCCCTTCGTACCAAGCGGCGAAGTCGCGCTCCTCGCGGTGCCACCACGCGGAGCAAAGTCGGCGGAGGAACTTCATCCGGGCGACCCACTTCAGCGACCTGTCGCCTAGCTTGAGATCCGGGCGAAAATCGCGGCCAAAAAGGCGCAGATGCGGCCGGTTCAGGTGGCGGTAGCGGATGCGGTCGCCGCGGCTGGGGTCTATGTTGTAGCGAATGCGGTCGCGCCGGTACTTCTCCTCGCAGGTGAGCAGATGGGCCACGTAGATTTCGTCCTTGATGGCGAGGACTTTGGCGAGCTGATAGATGACCGCGCGGGTGGCGGCGAAATCGAATTCGGGTCCGTCCTTGGCCTGCACGGCGAGCACTTGGTTGATATAGCGGTCGGCGTAATTGAGATTGTCGTATTGGATCAGGTCGTACACCCGCAGTGCGAAATGTCGCCGCGCCGTGGCGACGGGTGTATCGCGGATGCGGTCGCGGTAAGCCGCGGCGACGCGCTTGCCCCGCGTCCGGGCCAGCAGCGAGGTCTTGTCGGCGACGAGTTCGGCATAGCTAAGTGATTGTTCTTCGAGCGGAAAATGGTTCGGATCGAGCGCTAGGTACCGGCCCATGTTAAAGGCTTTTAGGTTGGTCTCTAGGTCGCGGCGCACGGCTTTGCCTATGGCCCAGAGCAAAGTGTCTAGTTCTAGGGCGAGCAAGCCGCGTTGGAAGGCTGCGCCGAGCATCATGATGTTGGCGTATAGTTTGTTGCCCAAGTAGTGCTCGCAGATGCGGAAGAGATCCGCGCCGAAGTACTCGTCTGGACGAGTGTGTTGGCGGATGAGGTCCGCTTGGGTTTCGGCCGAGAAGTCCTCTTGGCCGATGAGGGTGTCGATGGTGGGGGTTTTGGCAGTGTTGACGATAGCGGCGGTGCGCTCCGGGTGGGCGATGCGGTAGCGGCCTTCGGGTTCGAGGCCCCGCGCCGCTTCGAGCACGTCGAGCCCGAGGAGCAAGTCGGCCTTGCCGCAGGGAATGAGCGGGGAGACCGGAGTGCCCTTGGGTGCGTAGCTCAAATGCGAATAGACCGAGCCGTTGCGGATGGCCAGCCCCTTCTTGTTGGTCAGCCGCACCTCGTAGCCCTGCCGCACCCCAGCTTGCGCCAGCACTGAGGCCACCACGTTGACGCCCATGCCGCCGACTCCGGCTATATAGGTGTACCAGATGTCGGTGAGAGGGCGTTGTACGGGCGCGGGCAACTGGCTGGCGTCAATGGGAGGGGTGGAGACGATGGCCGGAGCTTGGCGATAGACGGTTATCTCCTCAAAGGATGGGCAGGTTTTGTCGTCGCCGACTTCGACCCGGGTGCAAGCTCCGTCGGCAACGCAGGCGGAAGGGTCAATCGCGATCTTGGGGCCGTACTCGGTGTTGGCCGCGACCGTCAGGCCGCTACAGCCGGTCGCTTGGGTGCATTCGAGGCAGTACTCGCAAACGTCTTCGCTGATGTTGATGTGCTTTTCGACGGGCAGGAAGCCCTGTTCTTTGGCGACCACGCTCTGGTGCGCCCGCTCGCGGCGGTGGTAGGTAATGCCGCATTCCTTGTCGGCGATGATAATTTTGACCCCGTCGCGGAGCAAGGTTTCGCGGACGAGGGCGTCGTAGTCTTGGCGTTGGGAAGGGTCCATACGAGCGATAAAGGTCGGCGAATCGCCCGCTAGGCCCGCGACGGCTTTCTCAATGTCTTGGGCAAAGGTCGGTCTGCCCAACACATCGACGTCCACGCCTGGGGTGGGCTGATGCCCGGTCATGGCCGTGGTCTTGTTGTCGAGGATGATATAGGTGATGTCTTGGCCGTTTTTGATGGAGTCGGAGATGGCGATCATGCCAGTGTGAAAAAAAGTCGAATCCCCCATAAAGACGACTTGTTTGTTGTCGATGAAGGGATCGATACCCGCGCCAGTGCCGCCGCCCAAGCCCATGCCGGAAAGATTGTGCATCAGCTCGGAAAACGGCGCGTATTTGAGCATGGAATAGCAGCCAATGTCGCCGTGAAAAACCAAATCTACCGGGGCTTCGCCCGCAGTTGGCGCGGCCAAGTCGGCGGCGGCTTTTTTGAGGACGCTGGCCGAGTCGCGGTGCGGGCAGCCCGGGCAGAAGGAGGGCGTGCGCGGTGGAACGACTGTGGTGGAGGGCGCGGGGGCTAAAGTGTCGAGTTCGGTTTGTAGTTTTTCGTGGTCGATGGGCAACTCGGCGTCGAGCGCAGCAAACAGGCGGGATAGAGCTTGGACGATGAGCGAGGGGTGCAAGCCTTGGACCTCGGGAAAGCCCGGGGCGTTGCCCGGAAAGTGCTTGCCCCACAGCGCGGCGTCAAGGTCTTTTTGCCGCGCCAACTCAGCGGCGATCTGCGGCTCGATAAAGGGCCGTTTTTCCTCGACCACGCAGAAAGCCTGCGCACAATCGGCAAAGCGCGCGATCATGTGGGGATCGACCGGATAAGTAATGCCCAACTTGAGGATGGGAAAGTGCCCGGTCAGCCCGAGGATGTGCAAGGCGTGTTCGAGATAGCTATACGCCAAGCCCGAGGTGATAAAGCCCAGCGGCTTGGGGCCGTCGCTCGGCGGATAGAGAATTTGGTTGATGCTCATCTCTTGCGCTAGCTGCCACAGGTGGGGATAGCGCTGGTGGATGACCTCGCACTCTTTGTGCGCCGTGGCCGGTGGGATGATGACGCGGTCGTCAGAGCAAATGGTACTGGTGTCTAGTGCGCTGCGCTGCTTGCGGTTGAGGGTAGCAAAGCGATTGGGATAGACTGCGACGCTGCCGCCGCCGTCGGCTTGGTTGGAGGTGACCAGATAGGTCAGGTAGAGACGCGAGCGCCGCGACAGTTCAAAGCCCAGCCCGATCCAATCCTTGATCTCCTGAAAAGTCGCCGGTTCGAGGACCGGCATGTAGAGATGCTGGGACAGGAAGCGCGAGTCAGCCGGTACTTGAGTCCCTTCCGACCAAGTGTCGTCGCCCACGGCGACTAAGACCCCGCCGTTGGGCGCAGCACCGACCATGTTGCCGAGGGCTAGCCCATCGGCCGCCACGTGCAGGCCGACGCTCTTCATCACGGCCAAGGCGCGGATGTCCTCCATCTGCGAGCCGTTGAGGCGGGCGGCGGCGAGGGCTTCGTTGTTGGCGATCTGGGCGACGATACCGCGTTCGTTAAAGAGGTCCTTGTTGTTTTCGAGAGTCTCGAAAAGCTCGGCCAAGGGCGAGCCGGGGTACCCGGTAATGACGCCGACTTGGCTTTCTAAGGCACCTTTGACGATCAGTTCGTTGCCGGTATAAATGCCCGTGCCTTGTTCGAGTGAGAAGCGGGGATCCATGGTCCTATCTGAGCAGGTTGAGGATCAAACGAAACCATAGTACGAGGTCTGAAGCGGTTGTCAAGTCGGCCCGGTGGCCTCACGCTTCGGCATCGAGCCAATAGCGTTGGTATTCTTCCAAGAAAGTAAGGGTCTGTAGATCGGCCATGCGGTCTGGGAAAAGCACGCCGTCGAGATGGTCAATTTCGTGCTGGAGGACGCGAGCGAAAAGCCCCGCTGCTTCCAGTTCCACCGCGCGCCCTTCGCGGTCGTAGCCCTCGACTTCGACGGCTGCCGTGCGCGGGACCACGCCGCGCAATTGGGGGATGCTCAAACAGCCTTCCCAGCCGTCTATGCACTCTGGCGACCGGGCGGTAAAATGCGGATTGAAGAGCACGGTCAGCGGGATGGAGGTGTCGTCTTGGGGGTCGGCTGCGGGATCTCCGAGAACGATCAGCCGCAGGGATTCAAACACTTGCGGTGCCGCCAAGCCAATGCCCTCGTAGTCGATCATGGTCTCGATCATGTCGTCGATTAAGCGCTGCATCTGGGGGCTTTGCATTTGAGCGGGGGGGATTTCTGCGGCGCGCTGGCGCAGCACTGGATGCCCCATCCGCGACACCTTGCGAATGGCCATAGCGTTACGGCGTTTGGGGCGGCGCCGCGGAGAGGCAACAGCGGAAGCCCACTAAATCGAGGCGGTAGGAGGAGTCGAGGAACCGTCCGTAGCGGGTGTCGGCGCGGGCTAGGTTGACGTTGTGGAAGAAGGAGCCGCCGCGCACGACCCGCCAGCGATCGGAGCGCGAATACCAAGACGCGGTCCACTCCCAAGCATTGCCGATCATGTCGTAGACTCCGTAGGCGTTGGCGCAGCGTTCATACGCGCCGCTGGGCGCTAGGCCCGGCCCGCGTTGCCAGAACCCATCGACAGCAAAGCGCGTATTGCAGCGCCCCGACTCGAATTCCGCG
This sequence comes from Candidatus Latescibacterota bacterium, assembly GCA_965116045.1. Classification (GTDB taxonomy): domain Bacteria; phylum Latescibacterota; class UBA2968; order UBA8231; family UBA8231. The sequence goes on from OZ220478.1 coordinate 4,501,766, forward strand.
CCATAGGAATAGGCGAAGTTCTGCGGCCCGGTGCAGGCTTGCTGCCATTCCTGTTCGGTACACAGCCGCTTGCCCTGCGCCGCACAGAGCGATTCCGCTTCGCCCCAAGTGACATCGACTTTGGGCAGGGTGCCGCGCTGGTTGGGGTACTCGTAGATATCGATGTAGAAGGCATTGGCGATCAGCACCATGCCTTCCACGTCGGCTGCGGCTAGGGTTGGCAGGAGTAGTAAGGCACAGGAATTTAGCAGGTTTTTCATCGCGTACTCAGGTCTCCTTTTAGCCGACGCGCACTGTGAACGCTTTGGCAATCGGCTCAGCTAAGACGGGCGAGTCAGGGTGCCAGATCGCTCGGACGGTTTGCCGTGCAAGTTTAGGTGCGGCAAATACGTAGCGCTGGTCGTACTCGCGGTAGAGTTGCTCGAAGAACTTCTCGATTCGCAGTGGGCTGTCGCTTTCGGGCCATGTGTCTAAGAGCGAAAACGTCTCGGGGCAGACCAAGGATACTGCAAGTGCCTCGTAGCGCGTAATATCGCCGCGGATCCCGTCGCGACCAGCTAGGCCCAAAAGTACATCGTGGTAGCGGATAATGGAGTCCGTCGGCCGGCCGTCGCAACGCAGGGAGATATTATTGGCAGCTTGCTCGACTGCGGCTGGGTCTTCTCGGTTGGCTCGCAGCACGTGCAGAAAGCCATAGACGAGGTTGGGATACGAGATATGGAGATTCGTACAGTCGCCGACCGCCTCCTCCATGCGATTGGTCAAATTGCGAAAGGCATTGCGGGTGCCCTTGACCGAGACGGCGATACACGGCCCGATCTGCGGCTTGGTCACGGCCACATCCACATCCTTGGTTTTCAGTCCGCCGAGGATCGTCAATTCTCCGCTACTTCCCGCGTCCGGTTTGTATGTAAGGACGAGCTTTTCGCCTCGGCTACCTCGCCTCTGAACCTCGAACGGCGGGCGTGGAGTAACGTCCTCGGGTAGGAATCCTCCTTCGACTACCAACCGGCACGCCACGTACCAATGTAGGGGTCTGATATGGTCTTGGCTTTGCGTTCCCGTAGCCTGCGCGAAGCCTTTGAGAGCCTCCGCGAGCGTCAACCACTGACAGCGATTTTTGGCTCTAGTCATGATGGCGCCACGAGCGAAGGAGATCAACGCCTTCGCGCAGGGTGATTTCAGTAGCCAGCGGTAGCTGTTTCGTGCGGCTCACAGCGACGTGTCGGGCCTCACGAGGCTCTAACTTAAGTACGCCGCCACCAAGGGGATGGCCCTCAATTTCGCAGCTCAGCTCGGTGAGTGCCGTATGCCAAAGGGCTTGGAGGCTGACCGGGGAAATGCCGTCGAATAGACGCACAGCGTGAACGGTGTTGGTACAGGTGCATCCGGCGCGATTGGCCACCAAGGCGGGCATTCGGCTGCTCATGTACGAGAGGAAAAGGTCTGGTACAACAATATTTGGTACGACGTACCACGGCTTGCGGACGCGACACTTGTAGCGGCGGCGGACGGCGTGGCCAGTGGCCGAGTCGAGGTGATGACGCACTGGTTCGGGTACTGGAGTGCGGGCATCGAGCGCGAGAAGAAAGTTTGGCGCGTCGCGTCGTCGCCAGTACTCGACCGTCTCGGCGGTGATTTCCGATCCTTGGAGATCTCGTCCCCGGCGGACCGTAGGACGGAGGCACGTGTCTGGTACTCCTAGGAGCCGCGCTTGGGATGGCCGTAGGTGGAAGAAGTCATTGGCCCCTGAGACGTAGCCCGTGCGCACGGTGGCGCACTCGCCGAGCACCAAACTATTATGCGAGTGCAGTAACGTGCGGTACGCGGAGCGAATCCGTTCGGGCAACAGCATGGGACGCAGCCGACAACGCCAGCTTTGCCACTCAGATAGCGAGATTTGCGCCGCCACCCTCGGGGGGGTTGGCTGGAAATCGAAGTGCTCCACGCCAGTAAAATTGAGGTGGTGAGTGGAGTCGCCGAAGCCGTCGGCATACAGCAGCCATACATCTTCTGACAACTCGGCAAATACCTTTTGTCGGATTGCCACAATCCGCACATCGGCAAAGCGTTGCACTAGCCAAGTGAGCAGCGGGGCTGTATAGGGCGCGTGGCCGATTTCAGCCGGTACTACAAAAGCTATCCGTCCGCCAGGACGCAAAAGCGAAGCCGTTACGATCAGGTACGGAACCCAAGACCCGGAAAGACCCGAAAGCCGGACGCCCAACGCGGCACACAAGCGGAGTGCAAGTTGTCGTGTGCTGCCATTAAATTGCTGATAGCGAATAAAGGGCGGATTGCCGACCGCACAGTCAAAGCGCGGTGGCGCGGTAGCGGCCCAAGCGAAAAAATCCGTGCAGTGGACTCGCGCCTCGGGTGCTGCCTGTGCTGCTGCTGCAATCGCCGCTTCATCGCAATCGACTCCGGTACTGTGGGGATGCAGGGCGAGAAATCGGCCATCGCCACATGAGGGGTCGAGCAAACGCTCGCAACCGGTGCGGACGACCCAGCGCACTAGGGCCGCGGCGACATCAGGTGGCGTATAGTAGGCACCGCGAGCTTTGCGATCGGCGCGATTCATTCCGCAAATTGCACCGCACCAAAGCGGGCGGGGTGGTGAAAACCGCGCTGGTAGGTCTCGCTCCAGGCCGTGTATTCGGTCTGCTCGTGGTAGTGCTGATGGAGCGGGTCTGAGGCTGGGAGATCGCTTAGGCGGCTTTTTAGATTGCGCCCTGCCTTGCGTTCGATGCGGTAGAGGTTGAGCCGCCAGACATCGCCTGCTGCCGGGCGACCGCCGCCGGTGACGCTATCTGCCATAGCGGCCCAAGGAATGGCGATTTCCGCGGTCCAGCCTTGGTCGAGCGCGAGCGAGTCGTTCGCGGTGCCGTGGGTTTGTACTGCTGTTTTAAGCCCGGCGATATCCCAGTCTTTGGACGAGTGCCACTCGGGCGACACCGAGTAGATCAGCAAATCGACGACCACATTGAGCGGGTTGACCTCCAATTCTAGATAGCGTTTGCCATCGCCGTCGGGATCGATAAATACCTCCACAACTTCCTCGCCCCACAGTGGATCGTCTTCCTCTTCGTACATAGCCCAAATGTCTGTATCCTGACAGACGAAGGCGAAGTAAAAGTAGGAGCTATCCCACAGCATTTTCGCCCGCGTGGGAAAGAGCACCTCGTCGTAATCGTTGAGGATGCGCTCAAAGCGATTGATTTGCTGCGCCCGTTCCCACGAGAATTCGTCCAATGTGCCATCGACGACGATCGGTGCCAAGGCGCGTTGAACGGTGTAGTGCGCCTCCAGACCTACTTGGGCGTGCGTGGCGAGTGGGAGGATGGCGGGCATGAAAATCGTCGAGAAGCGCATATATTTTCCTTTTGCTTTAAGGGGCTGAATATACGAAAATCGCCCGGGCGGACCAAAAGTACAAAGGGGCGATGCCAAGCTGGCACCGCCCCCTTTATCGGTTGTAGTTTGTAGTGATCGTTTTTTACACGTCGTAGTATAGGGCGAACTCATAGGGATGGGGCCGCAAGCGGATGGCATCGACCTCCTCGGTGCGCTTGTAGGCAATCCACGCATCGATCAGGTCGTCGGAGAACACATCGCCTTGCACGAGGAAGTCCCGATCCTGCTCCAAGTGATCCAACGACGCCTCCAGAGACCCCGCCGTCTGGGGGACGCCCGCGCGCTCCTCGGCCGACAGGTCATACAGATTCTTGTCCAACGGCTCGCCCGGATCCAACTGCCGCTCAATGCCATCCAACCCCGCCATCAGCATCGCCGACAGCGCCAAGTAGATGTTGCACGACGGGTCGGGACAGCGGAACTCCACCCGCTTGCTGTGGGGACTGGGCGAATACATCGGAATCCGCACCGACGCACTGCGGTTGCGCTGCGAATAGGCCAAGTTGACCGGCGCTTCGTAGCCCGGCACCAGCCGCTTGTAGGAGTTGGTCGTCGGATTGGTAAACGCCAACAGTGCCGGCGCATGGTGCAACAGGCCGCCGATGTAGTGCAGCGCCATCGGACTCAGCCCGGCATAGCCACTGCCGGCAAACAGCGGCTGGTCGCCCTGCCACAGACTCTGGTGGGTGTGCATGCCGGTGCCGTTGTCCTCAAACAGTGGCTTGGGCATGAACGTCGCCGTCTTGCCGTGCTGCCGCGCCACCATCTTGACGATGTACTTATACATCATCATCCGATCACCGCAGATCAGCAGCGGACAAAAGCGAATGTCGATTTCGCCTTGGCCGGCTGTGCCGACTTCGTGGTGGTGAATCTCCACGTCGATGTTGCAGTCGAGCATGGTCTGTACCATCTGGGTGCGGAGGTCTTGCAGCGAATCGGTGGGGGGCACGGGGAAGTAGCCGCCCTTGTAGTCGGGTTTGTAGCCGAGGTTGGGGCCGTCTTTGGCCCCGCTGTTCCAGCGGCCTTCCTCGGAGTCGATTTCGTAGAAGCCGCGATGGGCTTGCTGGTCGAAGCGGATGTTGTCGAAGATGAAAAACTCGGCTTCCGGGCCGAAATAGGCCGTGTCGGCCACTCGGGTGCGCTGTAGATAGGCTTGGGCGCGCTGGGCGACGCCGCGGGGATCGCGGGCATAGGGCTGGCGGGTGATGGGGTCTTCAATGGAGCAAATAAGCGACAGGGTGGGCACTTGGGTGAATGGGTCCATAAGCGCGGTGGTCGGATCGGGCAGGACGAGCATGTCGGATTCGTTGATGGCCTGCCAGCCGCGAATGGACGAGCCGTCGAAGCCGAGTCCGTCTTCAAACAGGTCGGGTGTCAAGCGGGCACTGGGCATGGTAAAGTGCTGCCAAGTGCCGGGCAGATCAACGAACTTGAAATCGACCATCTGCGCGTCGTACTGACGGGCTAAAGCCAACGCTTGGTCGATGGCGTTGGCTTGGGACGACTGCGGCTTGGCTTTGGCTTGGGTCTTGGCTTTGGTCTTGGCTTTCGCTTTGGCCATGACAATTCCTTTCGCAAAATAGTGGTTGAGATGGGCATCAGGGGGTACGCATCCCCGCAATACGCACCCCCTGCTTCTGGTCTGAGTCCCGATGTTGGAAGGCAGACCAGGTTTTAGAAACTCCTGCCAAATACGAGGAAGGTGCTTTCTCTGTCTGGGTTGAGAATGTACGAGGCGAAGTAATCGCCTTTGCCCATGTTGAGGCCGACGCTGACTAAGGCCAGATCGGTCGTCGTCGTGTAAACTCCGTTGCCGAGGCCGGCGGTGACGCTGACGGCGGTCTCTTCCAGTTCGCCCAAATCGTAGGTCGCTTCCGCCCAGAACGAATCTTCGGCGTCGCCGGATACATTGTAGGCGACTAGGGCGCTCAGGGGTACGCCGTCGGGGGCGAGGGACGCGCTGATTTCGAGGATGTGTACCGCGTCTTCGTCGTTGTAACTGAAGAACATGTCGTCTTCGGTCAGGCCCGGGAAGTAGTAGTCGGTCAGGGTGATGCCGATGGGACCGGACGAGAAACTGGCGTAGAGGTCGTTTTCGTTGGCGCCGCCGCCGGAGATCGCCCACGAGGACCAAGCTCCGACTTCGATGTTGCCGTGGCTGATGGACATGCCCGGCTGGACGCTGACGGCATTGCCAAAGTCCGTGCCGCGCCACACGTAGCGGTTGACTACGTCGGCACCAAAGCCAACCCCGGCATCAGCCGGAACGGTCGCTAGCGTCAGCGCAAAGAGAAGGGGTGCGGCAAAAAGCAAGCGGTTCATCAAATTCTCCTTGAGAAAGGTGGGTTGAGGTAAAAGGTGGGCCGGTTACACCAGCCCTTTGTTATTAAAGGGCACTTTCGCCCGTCTCGCCAGTGCGGATGCGCACGGCTTCTTGGATTGGCGCGGCGAAGACCTTGCCATCGCCGACTTTGCCGGATTTGGCCGCCTCGACGATGGTGTTGATCGCCTGCTCGTGGTCGGCGTCTTTGACGACGATCTCGATTTTGATTTTGGGGACGAAATCAATGCGGTACTCGGCGCCGCGATAGACCTCGCGGTGGCCGCGCTGGCGGCCAAAGCCCCGCACTTCGGTTACGGACATGCCGGCGATGCCCCGTTCGCCTAGGGCCTTCTGCACGGCCTCAAGGGCTGATGGCCGGAGGAATGCTTCAATTTTATACATTGTTGGTTCTCTCCCTCGCTTAGTTGTTGATGTGCTGGAAATCCGCGTACGCGGGCTGGCCGTGCTCGCTTAGGTCGAGGCCCTCGTCCTCTTCCTCCTCATCGACGCGGAACCCGAGTGTTGCCTTGACAAGGCTCGCGAGGGCAAAGGAAAAGACAAAGGCGAAGATGGCGTACGACAGCGTGCCCAATATCTGGGTGCCCACGCTGTGGTCGGCGTTGGTGCTGAACAGCCCGACCGCGACCGTGCCCCAGACGCCGCAGATGCCGTGGACGGAGATGGCGCCGACCGGATCGTCGATCTTGATGCGGTCGATAAAGACAATGGCGAAAACGACGATGATTCCGGCGATCAGCCCAATCCAGATCGCTCCAGCCCACGTGACCACGTCGGCCCCAGCCGTGATGCCAACGAGGCCGGCGAGAATGCCGTTGAGCGCCATGGTGATGTCGGGCTTTTTGAGGTAGATATACGAGGTAAAAATCGAGGCCATGCAGCCGGCCGCCGCGGCGAGGGTCGTGGTGACGAAGACCAGCGACACAGCCGCTGGGTCGGCGCTGAGCACCGAGCCGCCGTTAAAGCCGAACCAGCCGAGCCACAGCAGGAAGACGCCGATCGTCGCCAGCGGCATGCTGTGCCCAAGGATGGGCCTGATTTCTCCGTTGTGGTACTTGCCTTTGCGCGCCCCCAGCACCAAAACTGCGGCGAGGGCCGAGAAGCCGCCAAAGGCGTGGACGACCGACGAGCCAGCGAAGTCGTAGAAACCGAGGTCGTCGAGCCAGCCGGCACCCCACTTCCAAGAGCCGGCGATGGTGTAGCCAAAAGCCACCAAGATCGCGGCGTAAAGCATGAAACCCGACAGCTTGACGCGCTCGGCAACGGCACCGGAGACGATGGTCGCGGCGGTGGCGGCGAACATGGCTTGGAAGATAAAGTCCGACCAGTAGGTGTAATCTGCGTACTGATTGGTTAGGTTGGCCACATCGTCGTCAAAGCCGATCCAGCCCTTGAGGGCCAACACATCGGCGATGAGCCAATCATCGCCCGGATACATGATATTGAAGCCGCACAAAGCATAGGTGAGGATACCGGCTGAGATGATAAAGAGGTTCTTGAAGAGGATATTGACCGTATTCTTCTGCCGGGTCAAGCCGGATTCGAGCGTGGCAAAACCCAAGTGCATGATGAAAACCAAGGCTGCGGCGATGAGAATCCATAGGTTATCTACCATGAATTTGGGATAGGCCAAGGGCATGGCTTGGAAGGCTTCCACGGTTTTGAAATCTCCCGCCGAAGCCTGAGTAGTCGCCCCAAGGACCGCGGCACAGATCCAGAAGAGTGCAGGACGGTTGCGAAAAACAGACATGGGCAATCCCTTCCCTTGTTAAGGTATGATGAGGCATCTAATTGAAGCCTCTTGGCTGCGAACGTCGGATTGCTGTAATGCAAGAACCGTGCCAAGCGGATTGGGCGAAGATACTTCAGAATTGTAGCTTGTTGTAAATACAGGGGTTAGAAAAAATAATAACAAAAAGAAAAAAGAGGCGGCATAACGACAAAATTGAAACAGCAGCAATTAAGTAACAATTTTGTCGTTTTTATTGCTCATTTTTTGTAGTCTTTTGAGCAGATGGCTAGTTTTTGAATCCGATAAGAGAAAATGCGGGTCGTAGTACCGAGGGTGCGGGCGGCCTTGGCCATATTGCCGCGGGCGTTCTTGAGGGCCTCGATGATGATTTCTCGTTCATAGGCCTGTAGCATCGCATTAAAGGAGCCGGTGACCGGCGTTCCGGTGGCATCGGCCGTTTGCAGGGAGGGGGGCAGGTGGTGGCCGTGTATGACGCCGTCGTTGCTGAGGATGATCGCCCGTTCAATGCAGTTTTCCAACTCGCGCACATTGCCCGGCCAGTGGTAGCTCATCATCATGTCAATGGCGGGTGTAGAAATGCGGTGCATCTCCACGCCGAGCTGACGAGAGTATTTTTCGAGGAAGTGGTCGGCGAGTTGCAGGATGTCGGATTTGCGCTCGCGCAAGGGCGGAATGAAGATGGGAAAGACATTGATCCGGTAGAAGAGGTCCTCGCGGAAAGTCCCCTCGGCGATGGCTTTTTCCAAGTCTATGTGGGTCGCCGCGACGACGCGGACATCAATCGGCACCGGGCCGCGACCTCCGAGGCGCTCGACTTCGCGGTTTTGCAGTACGCGGAGCAACTTGACCTGTGCGCCTAGGCTGAGTTCGCCGATTTCGTCGAGGAAAACCGTTCCGCCGCGCGCTCGTTCAAACCGGCCGGCTTTGCTCGTCGAAGCCCCGGTGTAAGCGCCGCGCTCGTGGCCGAATAGTTCGGATTCGACCAAGGTTTCTGGCAGGGCGGCGACGTGTACTTTGACAAAGGGTTTGTCGGCGCGTAAGCTGTTGTAATGTATGGCATCTGCGGCTAGTTCTTTCCCGGTGCCGCTGGCCCCGCGCAACAGGACCGTGGCATCGCTGGGAGCCACTTGACCGATGAGATGGCAAACCTCCTGCATGGGGCTGGAGTTGCCGATGAGGTTGGCGGGTTGGAAGCGCTCGCGGAGTTCGTTTTGCAGGCGCAAGTTTTCGTCGAGAAGCTGGGTTTGCTCGGCGCGGGCGCGTTGGCGGGCGGCGACCGATTGGCCGATCATGACGGATATGATGGACAGCAGGCGCACGGTATCTTGCAGGTTTTCGTTGTCCTTATAGGGAATATCGACGCTAATGGTACCTACCACCTGCTGCTGCTGGAGGATGGGTACGCAAATGAACGAGGTCTGGTTCTTGGCCGCGCTGCCGCGCGCGCCGGTGCGGTTGAGGAAGAGTGGCTCGCTGCTGATGCGCGGCACGATCACGGGCTTGCCCGATTCCACGACCTTGCCGGTGATGCCTTCCCCGATATCGTAGCGGCCGCGCTTGATTTCCGATTTCGAGAGGCCATAGGCTACGTCGATGGAGACTTCGGTGGCTTCTTGGCTCAAGAGGCTGACCGTCCCCAAACTCATGTCGAGTTGGTCGCACATGAGCTTGAGGATGACGTTGAGTGCCTCGGCAAACTTGGTTGTCGAGCCGAGTATTTGCCCAATTTCGTGTAGGATGGAGATTTGCTGTTGGGCACTGGCGGTCGGCGAGATGGGCATGTGAGCTATCCTATTTTACGACATTCTTGTCATTAGCATGGATAAAAATAACATTTTTGTAAATATCAAACAGCCACGTATCCGCAATTAAAACGGAAAATCGACCAAAAATACAGTGCATCATTAAAGCCAAGTGTCGAAAATGCCTTGCACATTGGACGGTTTATGGCGTCAGGCCGAGTGGCAAATTTTGCGGAGTGTACCCCCGGCACAATTTCAAAGAACACTACTACCTCATTGCCGCAGTGCGTCAACTCGGTTATAATTTTGCGATGAGAATTTCTGCTATATCAGTAAGCAGCGGTTGTGCGAGGTTGGCATGAGCCGAGATATGACCGACCTATTAGATGAATGGTCCTTCGATCCAGAGGCGAATGTGCGGAAAATATCGGGAAAGGACGGGGTTGCGAAGATCCAGATCCGGGTCGATCAAGGAGCCTTTCAGGGCATTTTACAGCTCAATCTCGATGGCCGACCCGACGGCCGACGGCCTCACGGGTGGGACTTTGCCCTCGATTACTACCGGAGCGAGTTGAAAAAATACCGCCGCCAACACGGAGCCAGCGACGAGGGCTTCGCGCTCGATGAAGCGGCTTGCCGTGAGCTTTTTGACGAGGGGAGCCGCTTGTACAAGCGCTACGCCTTTCTGATCCAACTGCACGACTACCGGCGAGTCGTGCGCGATACCGAGCGCAATATGGCACTTTTTCGCTTTGTCAACCGCTATGCCGAAAGCGAAGAGGACCGCGACAAGCTGGAGCGATGGTGGCCTTATATCTTGCGCATCAACGGCGTGGCCCAAGCCATGATCTCCATCGGCGACCAAGACTACGACGGCGCGTTGGCGATCGTACAGCGAACGCGCGTGCGGATTGGCACTTGGCCCGAGGTGGAGGCCGAGGAATTCTACATTGAGCGCGAGCGTTCAGAAGCTGCGCTTGAGGAGTTAGAGCAGGAAATTTTGCAAAAGAAGCCGCTGAGCCAACAAGAGCAGTTAGCGCGTTGGCTACAAGAAGCGGTCGATAGCGAAGACTTTGAAAAAGCCGCGCTGTTGCGCGACGAACTCAAGAAACTGCGGGAAGGCGGAGGCTGACCCAGCGGGAGCCGCCCGCAAACACTCCTACCGAATTGGCGGTCCGCTGCCTAGACATGGGCAGCGGACCCCGTTGTAATCCTAGTAAAACTCCGTCTCATCTACCAGTGCGAGGAGCGACTGGTAGCGACTCGGGTGGCGGAGCTTGCTCAGGGCGCGCTCCTTGAGCTGGCGGACGCGCTCCCGCGTCAGGCCCATCAACCCGCCGATCTGCTCCAAAGTCAGTGCTTGGCTGCCATCGAGCCCGAAGTAGAGGCGAATGATGCGCAACTCGCGATCTTCGAGGCTGGCGAGGGCGTCCTCTAGATGGGTGCGAGCCGAGTCTTGCAAGACATGGCTGTCGGGCGTCGCCTGATTGTCGTCGCAGAGGAGGCTGAGCAAGCTGCGGTCGTCGTCGTCTTCAAAGGACTCGTCGAGCGAACGCACCGAGCGCGAGCTGAGCATAGTATCGAGGACCTCCTCGGTTGGCAGGCCCAACTCAGCGGCGATTTCCTCGACATTTGGCTCACTCTCACGGCCTTGGCCCAGCTTGCGCGTGGCCCGAGAAATGTCCTTGAGCAGGCTGAGTTTGTTCAGCGGCAGGCGCACGGTGCGGGCGTGCTCGGCGATGGTCTGCAAGATGGACTGCTTGATCCACCACACGGCGTACGAGATGAACTTATATCCCTTGGTGCCGTCGAAGCGCTCAGCAGCGGTCAGCAACCCCACGTTGCCGGCGCTGATCAGGTCCTCTAGCGAGAGGCCGCGATTCTGGTAGTTTTTGGCCACATCAATGACGAAGCGCAGGTTGGCTTGAACCAACTCGTCGCGTGCGCCCATGTCGCCATCTTGGATGCGAGCCGACAATTCGACTTCGCGCTGGCGGCTCAGCGGTCTAGAATCGGCGATGTCGTCGAAGTAGAGGCGCAGGGCGTTGTCCTCGTCATTTAGGACTTCTTGGATCGTATAAGCCATGTGCGAAAACTCCCTTGGTAAATGGGGTTAGTAGGTGCAAATTTTTGCACTTAGTTGCAACAATTTTGGCTGATGTTCTATAAGGCGCTTGAATTGCGCTAGCTTAGAAGCGTCAGGCCCTATGTGCTCAAAGTGCAAAAATTGCATTCTCATTGTTTCAGTTCGAGGTTGCAAAGCGTCCTCGCGTTGCTCAAGGCTCGATCTGACAAAATTGTTTGCTCTGTATTAACAGATAGTTACGGTCGATACGGGCTGTGAAACTTTTCTGGTCGCGCAGAATGCAACCGGCGCTCCTTTCGACTCACACATAAGTATGCAAATTCAATGCCACATTTAAATTATAACAGCTAAACCGTTGTGAATATGTTACTTATAAAAAAGACAATACCGGGCGAGAAGCAGGTTGAGATACCATACAGGCGCGAAAATGCAAAAATTGCAGGAGTCGCCTAGCGTTGGCGAATGGGCTACCGATGTGTCGTGTGCTCGCCGACAGCTACTTGGTCGTGATGTTGTACTGCTTGATCTTGTACTGCAGGGAGCGGACGCTAATGCCCAAAATGGCGGCCGCTTCACTGCGGTTGCCCGTGAGGCGTTGGAGGGTCTGGCGGATGAGTTCGGCTTCGACCTCTTGGAGGGAAGAGCCGAGGGCTATTGAGAACTGCACAGGGCCATCGGCTAGCTCACCGAGCGGACCGGGCAGGTGCTCGGGGAGGATGACCGCCGCTGGGGTGGTGACCACGAGCCGTTGCAGTAGGTTGCGCAACTGGCGCACATTGCCCGGCCAATTATAGGCGATGAGGCCCTCCATGGCTTCCGGGCTGATCTTCTTGGGGGGCTTGTTTTGTGCGCGGCAGGTTTCGTCGAGGCACATTTCGACTAAGACCGGGATGTCTTCGCGGCGCTGGCGCAAGGGGGGAATGTCGATGGGGATCACGTTGAGGCGGTAGTACAGATCTTCGCGGAAGCCCCCTGTTGCGACCGCTCCTTCGAGGTCGCGGTTGGTCGCGGCGATGATGCGCACATCGGCGCGGTGGACCTGTGGGTCTCCGAGCGGTTGGAACTCGTGGGACTCTAGGACGCGCAGAAGATCGACCTGATTTTTGTGCGAGACTTCGCCGATTTCGTCGAGGAAGAGAGTCCCGCCCTCGGCGAGGGTGAAACGGCCGGGCCGGTCGGCGTGGGCGCTGGTAAAGGCCCCGCGCTTGTGGCCGAACAATTCACTGGTAAAAAGTTCTTCGGTGAAGCCGCCGCAGTTGACGGCCACAAAGGGGGCGTCGCGGCGGCGGCTGCGGTCGTGGATGGCGCGTGCGACCAGATCCTTGCCAACGCCGGTTTCGCCGCGCAAGAGCACCGGCACGTCGGTTTCGGCCACTTGCTTGATCATGGCCGAGGCAGCCCGCATGGCCGGGCTGCGGCGCACGAGGCGGCGGAAGGGGGCTTCTTTTTCGAGGCGATGGTGGAGCTTGCGGTTTTCGACGACGAGCTCGAAGCGGTCGAGTGCTCGTGCGACTACGAGACGCAGCTGGTCTAGATCGACGGGTTTGGTCACTACGTCGTACGCGCCTTTGCGCATGGCTTCGACCGCGGTGTGGACGTTGTCGTGAGCCGTGAGTATGATGCAGAGGGTGTCGGGGTGTTGCTGGCCGACCGCCTGCAAAAGTTGCATCCCAGAGGGGCCGGGCATCTGCAAGTCGAGAATAGCTAAGTGGAAATTGCCGGCTTTCAGCATCCGGCGCACTTGGGTGCCGTCCGCGGCGGTTTCAATGGCATAGCCGGGTTTTTGCAATGCCTCTTGCAATCCTTCGCGGATAAAGAGCGATGGGTCGGCGATGAGGATGTTAGCTTTTAGTTGGGGCATGAACTGTGGTTGACAGTGCTGGTAAGGGGACTAGCTTTTCCTGCATGGAGAATAAGCAAAACGCCGCCCAACACAAGAGGCGCAACCGAGACATGTTCAATGCCATTGCTCGGCGCTACGACTTGCTCAACCACCTGCTCAGCGGCGGTGTGGATGTGTACTGGCGGTGGTGCGCTCTCCGCGCCGCCCGGCACAAGCACCCGCAGCGCGTGTTGGATTTGGCGACGGGCACCGGCGATTTTGCCCTCGCGGCTGCCCGCTTGGGACCACAGCAGGTCGTCGGTATTGACATGGCCGTTGAGATGCTGCGGCTGGGGGCAGCCAAGGTGACAGCCAAATCTCCATCCGCACGTGTGGAGTTGTTAGTTGGCGACGCCGAGCAATTGCCGTTTCAGGACAATACCTTCGACTTGGTGACCGGGGCCTTTGGGGTGCGAAACTTTAGCCACATTCCCAGTGGCTTGGCCGAGGCGCACCGGGTGCTCAAGCCTGGTGGCCAGCTTTTGGTGCTCGACTTCTGCGAGCCGACGGCACCGCTGTTTCGGCAATTGTACTTGTTTTACTTCCACAAAGTGCTGCCCTTGATCGGTGGCCTCGTCTCTGGCCAGCGTCGGGCCTACGCCTATTTGCCGCGCTCAGTGGGGACCTTTCCCCAAGGGTCGGCCTTTGTCGAATTGCTCGTCGCGGCTGGGTTTAGCCAAGCGCAATACGCGCCGCTAACGCTGGGCATTGCCGCGGTGTACCAAGGCTGCAAAGGGCCGGTTGACGAATGAGATACCCATAGGTATTATGTACTAAACGCAGGAGAAATAAGTGATTTACGACGATCTTATTGGCCGTGCCGGTCTCGCGGATATCCACGACAAAGTGCTGGCTGGGCAGCGTTTGAGCTTGGACGATGGCCTGCGCCTATACGCATGCGATGAGCTGCCGATCTTGGGCTATTTGGCCAATATCGTCCGCGAGCGCAAAAACGGCGACACCGCGTACTACGTGCGCAACCAGCATATCAACTACACCAACATCTGCAACAAGCTCTGCAAGTTCTGTTCCTTCTACGTCAAGCCCAAAGACGGGCGCGGCTACGTGTTGACCCCCGAGCAAGTCGCGGCGCGAGTCGCCGAGTACGACCAAGCCCCGATCACCGAGATCCACATGGTCGGCGGGGTCAATCCCAAGCTGCCCTACCAATACTATCTCGATGTTTTGCGGGCGATGAAGCAAGCTCGCCCCACCGCGCATCTGAAGGCTTTCACCATGATCGAGATCGCCCAGATTCAGCGCATCGCCAAAAAGCCGCTGGCGGAGATTTTTGCCGATATGAAGGCGGCGGGGCTGGAGTCGCTGCCCGGTGGCGGGGCCGAGGTCTTCAGCGACCGGGTCCAAGGCGACCTCTTCTGGACGAAGGCGAATTCCGAGGAGTGGTTGGAGATCGCGCAGGCGGCGCATCAGGCCGGTCTGCCCTCCAATGCCACCATGCTCTACGGGCACATCGAAAATACTGAGGAGAAAGTTTATCACCTCGTGCGGCTGCGCGAAGTGCAGGACGAGACCGGCGGCTTTCTCTGCTACATCCCACTCTCTTTTCACCCCGAGCGCACCGAGTTGGCGGACTTGCCCGGGCCGACGGGTTGCCTAGATCTCAAGGAAATCGCCGTGGGGCGGCTGATGCTCGACAACTTTCCCCACGTCAAAACCTTCTGGATTATGAACACCATTGAGATTTCGCAGACCGCGCTCTGGTACGGAGCCGACGACATTGACGGCACGGTCATGGACTACGAAATAACCCGCAAGAGTTTCACCGCGACGCAGCAGCGGCTGACGCAGGCCGAGCTTATGCAGCGCATCGTCGAGGCCGGGCGTCAGCCTTTGGAGCGCGACTCTCTCTACAATATCGTCGCCGATACCCCGACTCTGTTGGCGGCGGCTGGATAGTACCCGTGATCGCCGATATTGCCGAAAAGGTCTATGCTGGAGAGCGCCTCGCGCTCGACGATGCTCGCCGCTTGTACGCGCATCACAACCTCGCCGAATTGGGGATGCTGGCGCATTGGGTGCGCCAGCAGAAACACCCCGAGCAGGTGGTCACCTACAACGTCGGGCGCAACATCAACTACACCAATGTCTGCTGGGTCAAGTGCGACTTTTGCGCCTTCTACCGGCCGCCGGGTTCCAGCGCGGGCTACGTCCTGTCCAATGAGCAGATTTTCGCCAAGATTGACGAGTTGGTGACTTTTGGCGGCGACGAGCCTAAGTCCTGCGAAATCCTGATGCAGGGCGGTCTCAACCCCAAGCTGCGCCTCGATTACTACGAACAGTTGCTCTCGGCGATCAGGGATCGCTATCCGCAGGTACAGCTACACTGTCTTTCGGCTACGGAAATTATCTACATCGCGCACCTGTCGCGCCTGCCGCTGGACGAGACCATTCGCCGCCTGCGCGACGCGGGGCTGGACTCGATACCGGGTGCTGGAGCGGAGATTCTCAACGACGAGGTGCGCGATATTATCGGCTTTCGCAAGGATCGCACCGAGGAGTGGCTGGCAGTGCATCGCGTGGCGCACGAGTTGGGGATGCCGACTACGGCGACGATGATGTACGGGCATGTAGAGACAATTGAGCATCGCCTAGAGCACCTCGACCGCCTGCGGCAGCTACAGGACGAGCGCGGCGGCTTTACTGCCTTTATTGCTTGGAATTTCCAACCCGACCACACGGACTTGGGCGCGGACTCGGCCCGCTGGAACGGCGTCAAAGCAACCGGGTACGATCACCTGCGCACGGTAGCCGTAGCGCGGCTCTTCCTCGACAATATCCCCAGCCTACAGGCTTCGTGGGTGACTCAAGGGCCTAAAATCGCCCAAGTCAGCTTGCGCTACGGCGTCAACGACTTCGGCAGCACCATGCTCGAAGAAAACGTCGTCAGTGCCGCCGGCACCAGCCACACCAACGAGATGGGTTTGGACGCTATGGAACGGCTAATCCGCGACGCTGGCTTTGCGCCGCAACGGCGCAACACTCGCTATGAGCCGGTGGCTTCTCCCTGTCGGATCGACGCTTTGCCAGAGGCCGTTCATTCATGAAGCCGCGCTTGGGCGCGGTCCCGTACCTCAACACGCGGCCCCTCGTCGTTGCCCTCGAACGCGATCCCGCACCTTTCGCCCTGAGTTATTCGGTGCCCTCGGGCTGTGCGAGGGAGTTAGCCGCGGGTACTATCGACGCGGGGATCATTCCGGCGATCGAATACGCCCGCAGTTCTCGTCCCTATTGGATCGTCCCTGATATAGCCATTGGTTCGCAGGGGCCGGTGTTGACGGTGCGCCTTTTTTGCCGCCGTCCGTTGCCGCAGGTTGAGCGTATCGCCTTGGATACCAGCTCTCGCACTTCCGTGGCTTTGTTGTCCATTCTCCTGCGCGAAAAATTCGCTCTAACGCCACAACTGATCGAAGCGCCGCCCGATCTAGAGTCCATGTTTGAGTGCGCCGACGCGGCCCTGCTCATCGGCGATAAGGTTTTTTCGCATTTGGACCGGGATGTGGAGAGTTTGGACTTGGGGCGGGAGTGGACGGCTATGACGGGTCTGCCTTTTGTCTTTGCCTTTTGGGCGGGTGATCAGCAGGCGCTCACACCCGCCGAGGTCCAACAATTGCAGCGGGCCAAAGATCAGGGAGTGTGTCAAGTGCCGTCCATCGCCGCCGCGTACAGCCGAGAATGCGGCCGCTCGCGCGAGTTCTACGCGCATTACCTGACTCACCACATCCGCTTTGACTTGGACGAGGCGGCCCAAGCTGGTTTGCGGCTGTTCTATCAACTAGCTCACCGCCACGGCCTGATCGACGCGGTCCCTTCGCTGCGCTTTTATCCTGCGGCCTAAAGGAAGGTCGAGATGGCTCCCTTGCAGGCCATGGCGGTGTACGGCCGCATGATCAAATTCTCCCACAGCGTCTTTGCTCTGCCCTTTGCCTTTAGCGGTGCCCTGCTGGCCGCGATACACGCTGGGATTACCCCCGCTCAGATCGGCTGGATTGCGCTGGCGATGGTGGGGGCGCGCAGCGCGGCGATGGGTTTTAATCGCCTCGTTGATCGCCACTTCGACGCGGCCAATCCCCGCACCCAAAACCGCGAACTGCCGCGCGGCGTGGTCTCACCGCAAGCTGTGGGGTTGTTCGTGGTTCTGTCTGCTTTGGTCTTGGTCTTGGCAGCTTATCAGCTCAACCCTTTGTGCTTTTATCTGTCGCCGCTGGTTTTGGCCGTGCTCTTGTTCTACTCGCTGACCAAGCGCTTTACTTGGGCCTCTCACTTGGTTTTGGGGCTGAGTTTGGGCGGTGCGCCGCTGGGTGCTTGGATTGCGGTCACCGGCGGTTTTGACCTCATCCCACTGCTGCTCTGCCTAGGGGTGCTGGTTTGGGTCGCTGGCTTTGACATTATCTACGCCTGCCAAGATCGCGCCTTTGACGTCCGGGCTGGCCTCCATTCCATCCCAGTTCGCTTTGGCATTGCCCGCGCTTTGCACACTGCCCGCGCCTTGCACCTGCTGTTCGTGGGGCTGCTGATTATCGTGGGCCGTATGGCCGGCTTGAGCTTTTTGTACTGGTTGGGTGTCGCAGTGGTCGCTGGCTTGCTGGTGTACGAGCATCGGCTGGTGCGGGCCGACGATCTGTCCCGCATGAGCACGGCCTTTATGACGGTCAACAGCGCGATCAGCCTGATCTACTTTGCCGCGATCTGGGCCGATCTACTCGTCTTTGGCGAGGGGGACTTGCTGCGCTTTTGACGGGAGAACTGGGTCGCGGGCGGCATGGATTAAGTAATTGAAAGCCTATCACTTTTTTCTCATCCGATATGGCAGAATACGAACACATCTTAGACAATCGCCAGCGTCGCGTTGTCGATTATTTGCGGCAGCACTTGGTCGCCGCTGAGGTGTTTCGCCTCGTTTCGGCGTATTTCACCATCTACGGCTACGAGGCCCTACAACGCCAATTGCGCGGCGTTGCGGATGTGCGATTTCTCTTTGGGGAGCCGGCATCGGTCGGCGCGTTGGACCCCGGCGAGAAAGCCCTAAAAGCCTTCGCCCTGACCGAAGACGGGCTAGCACCTCAATGCACCTTGCAACAGAAATACCTCGCCCGGCAATGCGCTGAATGGATACGCAGTAAAGGCGTCAAAATTCGCTCCATTGGCCAAGCCAACTTTTTGCACGGCAAGATGTATCTCACCGAATCAGCTCATGGCGGCATAGCGGTGGTTGGCAGCTCCAACTTCACGCGCAGCGGCTTGGGCTGCGGAACGAGTGCCAACTTAGAGATCAACTTGGCAACCCAAAACGCAGCTACTTGTACCGAACTCCAACAATGGTTTGACGATCTGTGGGCGGACAAGATGCTGACCAAGGATGTCAAAAAAGACGTGCTGGACGCGCTGGCGCGCCTAGGCCGGGAGTACGCGCCGGAACTGATCTACTACAAAACGCTCTACGATTTGTTCCAAGCGGACATCGAAGCGAGGAAAGCCGGCGAAAGCCAGCTAAAAGATACGCACCTATACGATACGGCAATCTGGAACGCGCTGTACGACTTCCAAAAAGACGGAGCCAAAAGTGCTATTGCTCGCCTGCTGCGGCACAACGGCTGTATTTTGGCCGACGCTGTTGGCTTGGGAAAGACCTACACGGCGTTAGCAGTTATCAAATTCTTTGAATTGCGCAACGAGCGAGTGCTGGTGTTGTGCCCCAAAAAGCTGCGCGAAAACTGGGCGTTGTATCCGGTGTATAACGCCCAAACTGGCAATCCCTTCCGCGACGACCGCTTTGGTTACACCTTGCTATCGCACACCGACTTGTCGCGCAGCCGTGGGCAAGTCGGCGACATTGATCTGGCAAATTTCAACTGGCGCAATTTTGACTTGGTGGTCATCGACGAATCGCACAATTTCCGCAATGACTCCAAGTCCCGCTCCGAAGAAGGCGAGATTCGCCATAGTCGCTATTCGCGGTTGTTGGAAGAAGTTATCCAAGCCGGGACCCAAACCAAAGTGCTGATGCTTTCGGCGACGCCGGTCAATACATCGCTTATAGACCTTCGCAACCAGATTTATCTGATGACCGAAAAGCGCGAGGATGTATTTCGGCAAAGTCTAGGCATCGACCACATCGGCAGGCTGTTAGGGCAGGCGCAAAAGGAATTTAAGGCGTGGGAGACTACAGTCGAGGCGAGCGGCAAAAAAGACAAGACAACGTTACTGGAGACGTTGGGTGCTGATTTTTTTAAGCTATTGGGCGGCGTTTCCATTGCGCGCTCGCGGCAACAGATCAAGCATTTCTACGCCGCAGAAATGGAAAGAATCGGCCAATTCCCCGCGCGGCAACAGCCGAAAAATCACTATCCACTGACGGATTTAGAGGACGAACTTTCATACAAAAATTTATCCGCACAAATTGAGCAGTTCGCTTTATCCATCTACCGGCCGTCGAGCTATGTTACCAACGCGGAGGCCAAGCAACGGTTGGCAGACGAAAAGAGGCAACTGCGGTTTAATCAGGCCGATCGCGAGCGTTTCCTCATTGGCATGATACGAGTCAACTTTCTGAAACGCCTAGAAAGTTCGGCCCACTCTCTGGCGGAAACGCTCGGGCGCACTATCGGCAAAATTGAAGACTTGTTGGAAAAGATAAATCGCTATGAGCAGAACCGACTGCTGGACGAGCAAGCCGACATCCTGCCGGACGCCGATGACGACGACGAGGAATTTCAGATCAATCGGGCCCGTACTCCCTATCATCTGCGCGAGTTGGATTTGCCCCGTTGGAAAAAGGACTTGTTGAAAGATAAACAAACCTTGGCAGCGGTCTATCAACGGGTCCGTATCATCACACCGGAGCGGGATGGCAAGCTGCACGAGATCAAAGCACACATTCGCAACCGAGCACAACACCCGACGACTGACCAAGACGGTCGGACCAATCGCAAACTGCTGGTGTTTTCCACCTTCAAGGACACGGTCGAGTACCTGTACGAGAACTTGGCGGACTTGGCGAGCGAATTGGGGTTGAACATGGCGATGGTCTCTGGGGGTGCAACGCGCACTGCTGCCGGGCCTAAAAATTTCAACGCCATTCTGACCAACTTCGCGCCGCGGGCACACGGGCAGGCCAATAGCACCGACGAAATCGACCTGCTGATTGCTACCGATTGCATTTCAGAGGGGCAGAATCTGCAAGATTGCGATACTGTGCTCAACTACGACATCCACTGGAATCCGGTGCGTATCATCCAGCGCTTCGGCCGCATTGATCGCATCGGCAGTCGCAATCAGTCGGTGCGGATGATTAACTATTGGCCGACCAAGGACATGGAGGTCTATCTGCGCCTACAAAGCCGCGTACAAGCGCGCATGGCCTTGGCGGACGCCGCAGCCAGCGGCGGCGACGACCCATTTGAATCGATTCAGATGGAACTGAACTTCCGCGACGAGCAACTAAAGAAAATGCGCGAAGAGGTGCTGGACTTAGACGAGCTAGCCGATGGCGTCGTTATGAGCGACTTTACACTCGATTACTTTTTTGCCCAATTGCTGCGATATTTGGAGCAAAACAAGGCCGAACTG